>NZ_CP109432.1:0-4800000 GCF_036227065.1 Spirillospora sp. NBC_01491 | reverse complement strand
GTTAGTGGCGCCCCATAGTGCTCCTAGCAGGCCACCGGCCACGAGACCCGCGAGTGCAGCACGCACGGCATCCTTCCAGTGGCCGATGAGGTGCTCAGTCTTCAGCCCGCCTTTATGCCCGTCAACCGCCGTCTCGAAGACAACGTCTCGGAGGACCCTCCGCCGGTGGTCTGCGGGCGGCACCCCCGGCTTCGCCTTCACCAAGATCTGCGGCAGTACGCCGGTCGTCGTGCGGGGCAGCAGTGTGGTCGCGGGCCGGCAGGCGGGAGAGCGTGTCCACGAGCGACGGCGGGAGAGCTCCGTTCTGCGAGCTGACCACGGCGTCCGCCTGCCTGGCCGATATCCCACCCGCCCCCGTACGGCCCAACACCCCTGCTGCGCCGGTACTGTCTCCTGCGCGGATGCGCGACCACCGGCTCAAAGTGCGATCGTCCATCCCGATGTGTCACACCTTGCGGGGGTCCGTGGTCGCATCCCCGGCACCGAGCTGCGACGACTGCCAACCGTGGATCAGCAGATCGAACACCGTCTCCACGGAGGCGCGTGGATCGTCCCGGTCGGTGGCCAGGGCCGGAACCTCCAGGACGAACCGTGCGAGTGCCGAGCAAGCGAGATCATCGGCTTCTCGGCCGAGTTCCTCCGCGATCACGGCACTGAGGGCGCCCGCGTGCCGCATCCACATGCGCTCCCAGTACTCGCGCAGCGCGGGCGTCCGGTCCACCAGCGCGGTGAAACGGTCCCGACGCGGATCCGACGCCATCCGCACCCAGGACGTCAGTGCGTGAGCGCGGAGCGCTTCGACCACGCCCTGACCCGCGGGCCGTTCGCGGACGGCGGCGGTCAAGGCGGCCTCAACCTCCGCCTCGCGGTCGAACACCAGTGCCTCCTTGCTCGGGAAGTGCGCGAAGAGGGTCGTCGTCGATACGTCGGCTCGTTCGGCGATGTCGCGGACGCTCACTCGTTCGAATCCGTGCTCCAGGAAGAGCTCCAGGGCGGCGTCGGCGATGGCCTGCCTGGTCGCGGCCTTCTTGCGCTCGCGGCGGCCAAGGGGCGGAGTGTCGGGCATGGCGCCACTGTACCCGTAAGTGGAATGAAGCAGAAAGTGCAACGGTTGCAGTTGTTGACTCGTTCATGCTTTGCTGGTCTCGACAGGGGGCGCCGCCCATCGGGGCGCGGCACCGGACACCGCTGCGCCGCAGTGTCACCGGAACCCCGACCGTCGAAGGGAAGCCACCGTGGACTCACCGACACCCGCAAGCGCGCGCATCAGCATCATCGGCGCCGGCCCGGGAGGTCTCACCTGCGCACGCATCCTGCAACAGCACGGGATCGCGGTGACCGTGTACGACTGCGATCCGGATGCGAGCTCCCGGAACCAGGGAGGCTCGCTCGATCTGCACGAGGACGACGGCCAGCTCGCACTCCGTGAAGCGGGCCTGCTGGAGCAGTTCTTCGCGCTCGCCAGATTCGAGGGGCAGGAGATGCGCCGGATGGACCCGTCGGGGAGCGTCCATGCCCACCATGTGCCGGACGAGGGCGAAACGCTCCGTCCCGAGATCGACCGCGGACAGCTGCGCGATCTCCTGCTGAGCTCACTCGCTGCGGGGACGGTTCAGTGGGGACGCACTCTCGAGTCGGTGAGCGGCCCAGCCGACGGACCGCGGACGTTGACGTTCACCGACGGGACGGCCGTCGGGGCCGATCTCGTGATCGGCGCGGATGGCGCCTTCTCCCGCGTCCGCACTGCGGTGTCGCCCGCGACACCGCACTACACAGGGGTCAGCTTTCTCGAGGCATGGTTCGACGACATGGAGATCGCGCACCCCGAGCTTTCCGAACTGGTCGGGAAGGGCAGCGCCCACGTCGCCGACGGGGAGCGTGGCCTCTTCGCGCAGCGGAACAGTGGCGGCCACATGCGCGTCTACATCATGCAGCGCCTCCCCGCGGACTGGATCGCGGGGAAGGGGCTTCGCCCCGAGGACACCGAGGGCATCCGCGCGTACCTACTCGGGGAGTACGCGGCCTGGTCGCCCCAGCTGCTCCGGATGATCAGCGACAACGACGGCGCCTACGCCGATCGCCCTCTCCTCGCCCTGCCGGTGCCGCACACGTGGGAGCACTCGCCCAGCGTGACGCTCCTCGGAGATGCCGCACACCTCATGCCACCGTTGGGCGCCGGCGTCAATCTCGCCATGCTCGACGCCAGTGAACTCGCGCTCTCACTCGTTCGCTCCTCCACCGTCGATGACGCTGTGCGCAGCTACGAGAAATCGATGCTCCCGCGCTCGACCGAAATAGCCCAGATGCTCGAAGGTGGTGCCGAGTCCCTGCTGGCCGTGCCCGACCCCGACGAGGAGCGGTTCAGTCCAGCCCGGCCGTGACACGCGCTTCCCCCCCTCCCCCCCCGTCGTCGAGGACGTCATCGCAGCCGGCGAACATCAATCGAGGGTGAAGAGCACGAACTTTGCACCCCATAGGTCATCGTTTCCCCAGGACACGGCGGTCGTCTCACGCAGGTATTTCATCGCGCAGGTCTCGCCGTCCTCATCGTCGCAGGGCGTGACTTGCAGGCAGGCGGCGAGACCTCGCGCGTCCATCACCTGCTGACCGGCGCTGTAGTGCAGGGTGATCGGTTCATCGGAGATCTGCACCAAGTGCAGGTCGGTCGAGGCGGACGCCTCGGCCAGGTAGTCAAAGCTTCCGGACAGCCGACACCACACGTCGACCACCACGACCCAATCGCCGATTCTTGCGGCGCAAAGGTCTGGTCCTCGACTCGACGAAGTCGCGTCCTCGAATCCTCCTTGGGGCGGCCAAGGTGCGGGGGCTGAGGTGGAGGCGGCGGTTCGGAGTGGTGGGAGGACCATCGGAGTCGGCTGGAGCGGGTGGCGAGGGAAGCCGGGCAGGCGCGCGGCTGATCGTGCCCGTGTGGACGACGCTTCAGGTGGGAGCCTGATCGGCTGCCTCAGCCTCCGCCGGTGCCGACCTCGCCGAAGACTTCGAGCATGAGCCCGGCATCCTGGCGGATCCCGGGGTTCGGGTCGTCGGCGCTGAGCCGTCCCAGCAGTGGCTTGAAGCGGACGGACGGCGAGTAGCTCATCGCATAGATCGCGGCGCTTCTGAGGTCGGCCTCTGGGGCGCGCGCCGCGTCGCTGATCCGCTGGTGGAGATCTTGATCGAAGGTGTGCGAGCTGCCTAGGGCCGCCATCAGCAGGGCTCGCCGACGGTCTGCGGCGTCGTGAGCGGCGTCGAAGGAGGCGAGCAGTTCCTCACGGGAGTACACCTCCAGTTGTTCGGCCGCCATCCGGGTGAGCACTCGGGCGTCGTTGGCCGTGCCGGTGGAGAAGTAGAGGTAGGGACATCCCGTGGCGTCGTCGACGATGAAGTGAAGCCCGGTGTCGTATCCCTCCCACACCACTTCGCGCAGCGTTCCGGCCTGCGGGTCCTCGGGGTGCACGGTCTTGTCCCAGCCGAACGCGGCGGCGAAGGAACCGAGCCTGAGCTCAGGTTCGGTCTCGCGCAGGATGATGCGCGGGCCCAGGTGGGCGGACGTGGGCATGGGACGCTCCAAGATCGTCAGGCCGGTGAGTGTAGTCGGGCGGCACGCCGCGAACCGCCTGCGGGAATGTGCGTGTCACCAGCGGAGGTCCCGGCGGACCTGGGTGAGCAGCCGGCCGATGTCGGACCGGTATCCCCAGGCCCGCTCGGGTGCGATGGTGCGGCCGACGTTGGCGAGATGGCGGCGGGCCCGGTCGCGGTCTCCCGCGAGGTAGAAGACCGCGCCGAAGTAGTGGTGGGCCTCCAGGGTCCTGGGATGGGTGCGGGACGCGTCCAGCCAGCGGTCGGCGGCCTTCGCCAGCGCGGCATGCACCTCGGGACGGGCGAGGTGGTCGTCGAGGTCGCCGCTCTCGAGACCGACCTCCAGGTGGGCCAGGGCCAGCACGAAGGCGACCGGGTCGCCGGGCGCGGCGCCGGCGACGGCGGCCTCGGCGAAGTCGAGCAGTTCGGCGTCCGAGCCCGACCACTTCTGGCTTAACACCTGGGACCGGCCGATGTGGGCCGCATAGAGGGACGGGTGCCGGTCCGTCAGTTCCCGCCAGATCCGGTCGAGCTCGTCTCGCCCGAGCTGCATGCCGAGGCCGTACCACTGGAGGCGGTCCCAGGGAGCGGGGTCGCCCGGCAGCAGTTCGGCGGCGCGGTACAGGGGGCGACCGGCCAGGGCCAGCTGCCGCCAGAAGCGGCCGAACTGTTCTCCGCTGACGTACTCGGCGCGGTGCGCGCTGCGCGCCTGCCAGGCCTCCTTGATACGGGTCGCCCCCAGCCACAGGTGCGTGTCGGGGTCACCGGGAGCGTTCGCGGCCAGCCGCGTCAGCTCCGCGCTCCGGCCGGCGGCGGCGTCGGTGAGGTTCTCCAGGTAGAGGCAGCGCGTCTCCGTGTCGTCGCGGGTGCGGGCCAACAGTTCGAGGCCGGCCGGCAGGTCGCCCTTGCGGACCCTGGGCAGCGCGGCCGTCAGCTCGGGATCCTGCCAGGCGGGCTCCTGCCGGCGTTCCCTGATCTTCTTGGGAAGGCCGAGGGCCGCGGCCAGCGCCCTGGTGACGGCGTGGTCGGCCTCCTCCGGCGCCGGCGTGGCCTCGGTGGTGCGGGGCGGGACGCGCTCGTCGGGGCGGGCCGGCATGCGCACGACCAGTTCGGCCGGTGCATGCCGGTCGATCTCGATGACGGCGTTGTGCCCGCCGCTCCACAGGTTCGGCTCGACGCCGGCCGTCATGCCGTCCAGGCCGATCAGCAGGCGGGCCCCGTCCGGCCAGGCGAGCACGGCGGCGCACTGGTCGAAGCGGACGGTGGTCATCGAGGGGCCGGTCAGGACGGTCGCGCCGTCCGGGCCCGTGATCAGGCCGAGCTGGACCTCGTCGGGGCTGGTGCGGACGCTGCCGTCCACCGCGACGGTCGAGTGGGTCGGAGCGGGGCGGAAGCGCGCTCCCGCCGGCCGCTGGCCGCGCGGGAGCATCAGCAGGGCGCTGTCCAGGACGGAGCGGCCGACGTCCTGGACGTCCTGCGGATTCAGCGCGTCCAACTCGGCCAGTACCTCGTCGGTGGTGGGGGAGCCCAGCAGTTCGCTGAGGCAGTGCGTGATGGACTGGGCGGCGCGGGCGTCGTCGGACGTGGCGCCGGTGCGGACCGCCGTCGCGGCTTCGGAGAGTTCGGCGGGGTCCACCGGCTCCGTGGCGATGCGTTCGAGTTCGCCGAGGAAGCGCTCTGCCAGTTCCGGGCGTACTTCGGCCAGCCCGTCGGCGAACGCGACGATCTGTGCGGTGCCGCCGGTGCGGGGCGTGTAGGCGACGTCGGTGGTGTAGCTGAGCGCGCCGTCCCGCCGCAGAACGCGGTGCAGGCGGCGGCCCAGAATGTTGGTGTAGAGCCTGGCCGCGCTGGACCGCGGCACGATGCCGCTCAACGCGACGCCGTTGATGTCGCTGGTGAAGTAGGCCGGCGTGCGAGGCAGGGCGCCGGTGGGTTCGGGGACGGGCCGTCGTTCCCCTTCGGGAAGCGCCAGCGTGAGCCCCTCCGGCGGGGGACCGCCGATGAGCGCCAGCGCCGCGTTCTGCCGGGTGAACCAGTGCGCCGACCATGCCTGGACGTCGTCGGGCGTGCAGGCGGCCAGGCCGTGCTCGTCGTAGGCGGGAAGGCCGTACGTGGCGGCCCCGTAGCGCCACAGCAGCAGTTCTCCGGCGATCCCGGTGCCGCGTCCCTCGGCCTCGGTGCGCAGGATCTTCTTCTCGGCTTCGAGGCGGTCCATGGGCAGCGCCCGGAGGGCGTCGCAGACGGCCGTCAGGAACGCCGCGACCTTGCCGGCCTCGCCATGGGCGACGAACATGGTGGTGACGGAGTCCACGGCGCCGTTGTGGTGGTAGTCGGCTTCGCCCACGGCGTGCAGTGCCAGATGTTCCACCAGATGGGTCAGCCCGCCCCTGGCCAGGGTCTCGTCGGCCCGCCCCACCCGGAACACCAGGGCTGCCCGGTAGCCGCCGTCGCCGGGGCCGCCCTCGGTCCAGAACACGGGTACACCGTCGACGTCCGTGCGCACGACTTCCACTCTGTTTCCCCCTTCAGATCGCGAAATCCTACAATTCGCTCATGCCGGGAGAAGTTGCATATAGATCTCAAATTCCCTTCATTTCGTCCTGGTGGTCTTCTGCGCTCGATCCGGTTCCGGCCGGGAATGTCCCCGACGGCCCCCGCGGTGCCGCGGGCGTACGCGGGAGGGCCGTACGGGCTGCCGCCCGTCGCGGTCCCGGCGGCCGGTCGGACTGGGAGGGAACCGGAAGGGCGGAACGGACACTAGAAGGCCATGACCCTCGAACCCCCTCCGGACAGGGAGCTGTGGACCCGTGCGCGGGACGGCGACGAGCGAGCCTTCGGTGAGCTCTTCGATCGGCATTCGCGCACGATCTACAACTACTGCTTCCGGCGAACGGCGGACTGGTCGGCGGCCGAGGACCTCACCTCCGTGGTCTTCATGGAGACCTGGCGGCGGCGGGCCAAGGTGCAACTGAGCGCGGATTCGCTGCTGCCCTGGCTGTATGGAGTCGCCGCCAACGTCCTGCACAACCACCGCCGCAGCCTGCGCCGGCACCGGGCCGCCCTGGAGCGCGTGCGCGCGCGGCCGACCGCCTCCAACGACGCGGCGACGGCCGCGGCCCGCCTCGAGGCCGAACGCGAGATGCGGGCGGTGCTCGGTTCGATCAAGAACCTGTCCCGGAACGATCAGGAGATCCTCGCGCTCTGCGTCTGGGAGGGGCTCGGGTACGCGGAGGCCGCCGCGGCGCTCGGCATCCCCGTCGGCACCGTGCGGTCGCGGCTGGCCAGGGCCCGGAAGCGGCTCCGGCAGAACACGGAACCGGATCGGGCGGACGGACACAGAAGGGCCGAACAGGCCGCGACGTTCCTCGGGAAGGAAGCCTCATGACCGACCAGAACCCCCTCATGCCGCCGGAACGGCAGGACATGCCCGCGGGCCGCCACACGGCGCGCCGCGCCGCGCTCCTGACCGAGATGTCCGCCCGCCGCCGCGTCCCGGGGCGCCGCCTGGCGTTCGGCGGACTCGCCGCGCTCGGCCTGGCCGGTGGCGTGGCCGCGGCCCTGGTCGCGGTGCCGGACGGCGGGCCGGGACCGGCGCCGTCCACGATCGTGCCGGTGAGCGCCGTCCAGGTCCTCGACCGCGCCGCGGTGACCGCGGGCCGGGGCGCCGCGCCGCGCCCCGACCAGTACATCTACACCGAGGCCGAGACGCAGGACGAGGACTTCGGCGTGATCCACGAGAAGCTCTGGCGGTCGGTCAGCGGCAAGGGGATCGGCCTGAAGCTCGACTCGGGCGACTGGAAGCAGCGGTACTGGATGTGCGAGGCCGTCCAGCCGATGGAGGCGACCAAGATCGATCCGGCCAAGGTGCCGGACGACTGCAAGAACGGCGCCACCCCGCGCCGTGATCTGCCGACCGACACGAAGGCCATGCGCGCCTGGCTCCTCAAGCAGGGCTCGAAGATCAAGGCACTCCCGCCGGACGTGGGGGCCTTCCAGTTCGTCCACGAGGTCGTTTCCGGGCCCGAGCCGACGCCCGCGGCGCAGGCGGCGCTGTTCAAGGCGGCCGGGGCGCTCCCCGGCGTGACGGTCTCCAAGCCCGACCCCGGGAGCATCGCGGTGGGCCAGACCTATCACGACATCCGGTTCGAGCTGCTGTTCGAGCCCAAGACCTACCGCTTCATCGGGACCCGCCAGGTCGTCGACCACGACCGTGCGTTCCAGCCCAAGGGCGGCGACCCGAACGGCGGTGAGCTGGCCGGCCCCGACCCGGCCGGCAGCAATCCGGCTGGCTCCGACCCGGCCGGCCCCAACCCGGACTCGGGTTCGAAGGGGAACCCCGACGGACGCCCCGCGGGCTCGCATGGCGGCGGTTACGCCGCCAACAAGAAGCAGGGCACCGTCCTCGGCGGTTGGAAGATCGTCAGCCGGAAGGTGGTCGGCGCCATCCCGGCGACGTACCTCAAGCCCGCGTCCTGACTCCGCCGCGCGCCGCCGTCCTCGTCCTCGGGACGGGGCGGCGGCGCGGACGGTGGTGGCCCGGTCACTGGCTGATGATCGCGACCACACCGTGGTCGCGTGCCGCCGCATCGCGCAGCCACCGGCAATGCTGGTACAGCACGGTCTCGAACGCGTCGAAGTCCGGCACGTACCGGTCCCCGGTCCGCGGCGGATCGACCGTCCGCGCGCCGATCTCCGACAGGGCGTCCCACGGTACGGAGTCGAAACGCTCCAGGGCGGAACGGACGGACGACGGGCGCAGGGCGTACAGCACGCACTCGTCCCCCTGCCCACCGCTGTCCGCTTTCAGATCGTCGCTGCTGGCCTCGGCGAACAGCAAGCGGGCGTACAGCATGCGGACGAATGCGTCCGCGGGCGTCCGCACATGGACCGGCAGATGCTCCCTTAGGGCGTCGTAGTACCACGCGGCCTCGACGAAGCCGTAACCCCCGGAGATGCGATGCTGCCAGGCATAGGGCAGGAGTTTTGGAAGTGCGTTCCAGTAGAAGTCGAGACTCCCGGAGGACCGGAACGCGTCGACCATCGGCTCCCAACGGGTGATCAAGGCGAAGACGTCGGTTCCCATGGCCGGAGTCTCCCGGACGCTCGAGGTCTTCGGGGCGGGTCGTGCCGTCCCTTCGTCCGCCGGCCGCCGGAGAGGAGCCGGAGGGGCCCGGTCGGCGTCCCTCCTACAGCCAGCCGTGCTCGTCCGCGATGCGCAGGGCCTCCATGCGGTTGTGGGCCGCGGTCTTGGAGATGGCGGCCGACAGGTAGTTCCGGACGGTTCCCTCCGACAGGCAGAGGACGGCGGCGATCTCGGCCACGGTCGCGCCCGAGCGCGTCACGTTGAGCACGTCGCGTTCGCGGGCGGTGAGAGGGGAGTCGCCGGCCGCGAGGGTCGCGGCGGCGAGTGCCGGGTCGACGATGCGTTCTCCCGCCATCACCCGGCGGACGGCGTCGGCGAGCGTCTCGGCCGGGACGTCCTTGACGACGAATCCGACGGCGCCGGCCTCCATCGCGCGGCGGAGGTAGCCCGAGCGGCCGAAGGTCGTGAGGATCACCACCCGGCAGTCCGGGACCTGGGCGGCGAGCACCGCCGCCGCCGCGAGCCCGTCCAGGCCGGGCATCTCGATGTCGAGCAGGGCCACGTCCGGACGGTGCGCGCGGGCCGCGTCGACGACCTGGTCGCCCCGGCCGACGGAGGCGACGACCTGGAAGTCCTCCTCCAGGTCGAGCAGGGCCGACAGCGCGGTGCGGATCAGCTCCTGGTCGTCGGCGAGCAGCAGCCGGATCGTCATGGCACAGTGCCCTCTTCGCCGAGTGAGACCCGCAACCGCCAGCCGCGCGGGCTAAGCGGTCCGGCCTCCACGCTGCCGCCGGCCGCCGCGACCCGTTCCCGGAGTCCGGTCAGGCCGTTTCCGAAGGACGCCGGGCCGCCCGAGCCGTCGTCGCGGATCTCCACCTGGGACGCCGACAGCACGACCGTGCATCGGGCGGCGTGCGCGTGGCGCACGATGTTGGTCAGGCCCTCGCGCACGACCCAGCCGAACAGTTCCTGGTGGGCGGCGCCGACCATGTCGGCGGCCAGGGGCAGGTCGGCGACGACGCCCGAGGCCCGCAGCAGCTCCCTGCCGCGCGCGAGCTCCCCGGCGAGGGTCACCTCGCGGTAGCCCGACACCGCGGCGCGCACGTCGGCGAGCGCCTGCCGGGACAGGGCCTCGACCTCGGTGATCTCTTCGAGGGACCGGCGGGAGTCGGTCGCGGCGAGGCGGCGGGCGAGATTGCTCTTGACCGTGACGACGGTGAGTGAATGGCCGAGCAGGTCGTGCAGGTCGCGCGCGATCCGGGCCCGCTCGGCCTCCGACGCCAGCCGGGCGACCTCGGCGCGCGCCTCCAGCAGCGCCCGATTGGCGTCCGCGAGTTCGGCGTACGAGAAGAGCATCAGGGCGGTGAAGACGATCGCGATCGCCTGGATCCAGCCGAGCCCGGCGTGCCACGGGCGCACCGCACAGGGCACGAGCAGGGCGGAGACCGCCCCGGCCGCCACGATCGGCACGGCCTGGCGCCTCAGTCTGATGGCCGCGAGCGAGACGACGACGGCGCACAGGAAGAACGCCTGCGTCCTGGCGAAGGGGAGCGCGGCCAGGAACAGCACGGTCATGGCCCCGAGCAGTGGCCGGACGGGGGGCCAGGAGCGGTAGCGCGTGACGATGGTGAGCAGGTAGCAGACACAGAAGGCGGCCACGATCAGCAGCCCGGCGACGGTTCCGGCTCCGGACGAGTACTGCGCCACGCCGGCCGCGGTCACGAACGGGTACGCGAGCATCCCGGTGGCCATGAGCGCGTGGCGCCAGCCCTGAGTCCACCGCTGCGGATCGGTGCCCGATCCGCCGTCCACCGGCCCCTCGTGCATGGCAGGCACGCTAACACCGTCTCCCTGATCAGAGCGGCCGGGACGGCGCGGCGAACAGCGCGCGCAGCCGCCCGCCGTTGACGATCATGGCGACGCCGGCCAGGAGCAGCGCGCAGACGCCCTGTTCGATCTTCATCCAGAGCGGGATCAGGCCGGGCAGCGAGACGATGACGATGATGGCCACGACCATGACGGCCGAGATGATCCGCAGTCGGCGGAACGCCCTGCGGGAGCCGCGGGCGGCGCGGGCGGCGAAGGCGAAGGTCGGCAGCGCGCTGATGACGACGATGGTCCCCCGCACCCAGACGGTGTCGTTCACTTCGTCCGCGTTGCCGCGGAGGAGGAAGGCCGCCACGAGGGTGAGCACGCTGATGGCGAGGTAGGCGCCGATGAGCAGCTTCACCGTGCGAAACGCTCGATGGGTGCGCGGATGGTCCAGGTCTTCGTCGCGAACTGCGAGGTCGTTCTTGCCGGTTGCCTTCATACTGCTCATGCTGATCGGCGGCCCCGGTGCCCATGCAGTGAGATCGCCCATCAATCGTCCATGACATTTGTCATGGCCGGCGGGCCATCGGAGGCCGCGAGGTGGTCAGGCGCCCGGCTCGCGGCCGGGG
The DNA here is from genome assembly GCF_036227065.1 of Spirillospora sp. NBC_01491. GTDB lineage: Bacteria > Actinomycetota > Actinomycetes > Streptosporangiales > Streptosporangiaceae > Spirillospora > Spirillospora xylanilytica. The sequence continues at coordinate 4,788,897 of NZ_CP109432.1, read as the reverse complement.
GCGCCCGTTCGGCGGAGGGCCCGCTCGTAGCGCGTCCGGGAGAACGTGAAAGGGCCCACGCCGGAGAGGTCCCAGTCGCGGTACGGGTTGTGGAATTCCGACCAGCGGACGAGCGAGCCCGTCACCTGAACCCGGGCCATCAGTGGCCAGCATTCGTCGATGCCGCAGGTACAGGTGAGGAGCATGGTCTCCGGCGAGTCGGTCAGCAGGTGCTGGTCAGGCCAGCCGTAGCCGCGGGACAGGCACGTGTAGTCGCCGGCCAGCAACGGTGCGGGATCGGGCGCGAACTCGGCCGCCCGCTCCCGCTGTTCTTGCCGCGCGTGGGGGAGCTCGGCCTCGCGCACCAGGTCGAGCAGGTGGGCGCCGTCCACGACGACGTCGATGACGTCCACGCCCTGATGAGGAACCACCCGGAACTCGATCGTGTTCACCCGCGCATGCTACGGCCCGACGATCTTCATGCTCATGGGCTGATGGGACGCCGAAGCCCGGGCGCCGCTGAGCGCCGCCCCGGAGGCGGGTGCGGGGACGGCGCTCAGCGGGTGGGGGTCAGTCGCCGGACGAGGGGTTCTTCGAGCGGTTGAGGAGGGAGTGGCGGCGGCTGTAGGCGAAGTACACCAGCGTGCCCAGGAGGAACCAGAGCGCGAAGCGGAGCCAGGTCTGCCACTGGAGGAAGGTGATCAGCCAGACCGAGAAGACGACGCCGATGATCGGGACGACCGGCATGCCGGGGGTGCGGAACTCGCGCGGCAGGTCGGGCTGCTTGTAGCGCAGGACGATCACGGCGACGCAGACCACGATGAACGCCAGGAGGATGCCGATGTTGGTCAGCTCGGCGGCCTCGGCGATGGGGAGGAAGCCGGCGATCAGGGCGGAGCCGGCGCCGAGGATCCAGGTGATCCGAGTGGGGACGTGGCGGGTGGCGTGGGTCTTGGCGAACCAGCCGGGCAGCAGGCCGTCGCGGCTCATCGAGAACCACACCCGGGTGGCGCCCATCATGAAGGTGAACAGCACGGTGAGCACGCCGAGGATCGCGCCCACGGCGATGATGGCGCCGATGGTCTTCAGGCCGACGTCGGCGAACGCGGAGGAGAAGGCGGCCTCGGGGTTGATGTCCTTGTAGTCGACCATGCCGGTGAGCACCAGGCAGGCGAGCACGTAGAGGACCATCGAGATGGCCAGCGAGTAGATGATGGCCTTCGGCATGTGCTTGCGCGCGTCCTTGGACTCCTCGGCGGCGGTGCTCATCGCGTCGTAGCCGAAGACCGCGAAGAAGACCGTCGCGGCCCCGGTGAAGGCGCCGGAGAGGCCGAACGGGAGGAACGGCGAGTAGTTGCCCGCGTTGATCTTGAAGACGCCGACCACGATGACCAGCAGGACGATGCCGACCTTGAGGTAGACCAGCGCGGTCTCGAACCGGGCGGCGTTCTTCATGCCGAGGTTGAGCACGTAGGCGATGAGCAGGCAGAGCAGGGCGGCGAACAGGTTGACCTTGTAGCTGCCGTCGGCGAGGCCGGAGCCCTTGGGCTCGGTGCCGGGCGCGCCCATCATCCAGACCGGCAGGTCGACGTTCATGAAGCCGAGCAGATCGTTGAAGTAGCCCGAGATGCCGATGGCGACCACCGCCACGATCGCGGTGTACTCCAGCAGCAGGTCCCAGCCGATCGCCCAGCCGGTGAACTCGCCGAGGACCGCGTATCCGTAGGTGTAGGCCGAGCCGGCGCGCGGGATGAGGCCGGCGAACTCGGCGTAGGAGAACGCGGCGGCGGCGCTGGCGATGCCGGCGATCAGGAACGAGATCAGGACGCCGGGACCGGCCTTCTCGTTGGCGACCGCGCCGGCCAGCGAGAAGATCCCGGCGCCGATGATGCCGCCGACACCGATCGCGGTGAGCTGCCACAGGCCGAGGGTGCGGGCCAGCTTGCCGGACTCGGGGGCGTCCTCGATCTGGTCGATGGGCTTGCGGCGGATCATCTGTTGCAGCGTTCGGTTCGCCATGGTGGCCTTACCTCCTTCAGCGGCCCGCTCCGCGGGGCCGTCGGGCCAGTTGTGCCCAAACGGGGCGGCCGGACGAGGCATCGGTGATCACGATTTCAGCAAGATCGTTTCAGCTCTGGATGTGCTCGGTGAGGAGCCGTTCGAATCCGCTCTCGAAACGCTCGTAGTGGTCGCGCAGGGCCGGGCCGGGCCAGCCGGACGGCAGCAGCTCCGGGGGCAGCAGCGGGTCGTCCAGGAGATGGCGCAGGACGGCGGCGGACACGGTGAACTGCTCGGCGAGCGTGCCCGCGCGGTCGAGCGCGGCGCGCAGGGCGAGTGCGTCGGCGGCCCAGCCCGTCAGGTTCCAGAGGGTCGCGGCCAGGGCGACGGGGTCGTCCTCGGGACCGCCCTCCAGGAACGTGCACTGCCGGACGAGGATGTCGGGCCGGGGGCGGCTGAGGTTGGCCGGACGGAGCCAGGTGCCCTCGCGGAGTTCGGCGAGGCGGAGCTCGGACATCGCCTGGCGCAGCGCGGCCCGATCGGCGGCGGAGCGGCGTTCGGCGGTGATGACGGCGATCTCCCAGACGCCGTTCCAGGGCCGGGCCCGGGGGGAGCGGCTCTCGTCCTGCCGGGCCTGCCGGCTCAGCAGCCGCTCGGTCAGTTCGTACTCGCCGCCCGCCTGGGCCAGGTCGCCGGAGGCGACCATCCGCGACAGGGCCACCCGGATCGTGCCCTCGGCGATGCCGAACAGCTCGCCGACACGGACGAGGTAGCGCGCGGGGAGGCGGGGCGGGTGCAGCCCGAGGAGCGTGCTCAGCACGACCGAGCGCGCGGTGAGCGGCCGGATTCCGAGGGTGTTGGTCGCCATGTCTCCGCAGGACCCTACCCGGTCCGGCATCGCCCCAGCGCACGGGCGATTTATCCCGAATCAAGATCATTAATCCCGGACAGCCGGTAATCTCTCGCGCGGCAAAAGAGCGCCACAAGCGTTTGCCTGACCGTCCGCCATCGCCGCGTAGCACGGCGGGGGCGGTGGCCGGTCCGGCAGCACAACACGATCGGAGCTGCCCGTGCGAACGGGATCCACCACGGAGACGAGCCCGTCCGGCGACCCGCGCGCTTCCCGCGCGTCCTGGCGGCGCGGGCTGACCCGCGTCGCGCTGGCCGCGGGCGTGACCGCCGGCGCGCTGACCGGCCTCGGCACGGCGGCGCAGGCCGACGACCCGACCCCGAAGATCATCGGCGGCCAGCCCGCGGACCAGACCTACTCGTTCATGGCCTCGTTGCAGTACCTACGCAACGGCAACCCCGACTCGCACCGCTGCGGCGGCGCGCTGATCAAGAAGGACTGGATCGTCCTGGCCGCGCACTGCGTGACCACGGCGGGCACCGGCGGCGCGCCCTACACGATCATGGACCCGGCGCTGTTCCACGTCCGGGTGGGGTCCAAGGACCGCACCACCGGCGGCAGCGTCGCCCAGGTCAAGGACATCAAGGTGCACCCCGACTACCAGGCGCTGGACGAGCGGGCCTCCGGGTACGACGTCGCGCTGCTGCACCTGGACACCGCGCTGAAGCAGGCCCCGGCGCCGATCCCCAACAAGATCACCGCACCGGGCACCAAGGTCCGCGCGATCGGCTGGGGCTACACCTCCACCACCGACAACGACCCGAGCCAGCTTCCGAAGGAGCTGCGCCAGCTCGACACCACGATCATCCCGCCGAGCACCGAGAAGTGCCGGGTGGACGCCGACGGGGACGACGCCTGGGGCATCCGCCGGGGCGACGTCTGCACCGACAACCCCGAGGGCGTCCGCGGCCCGTGCAACGGCGACTCCGGTTCGCCGCTGCTGACCAAGGTCGCGGGCCGCTGGCAGGTCGTCGGCGTGGACAGCCGCGGCGTCGGCAGCGTCTGCGGTGAGACGCCCGACATCTACACCAGCCTCGGCTACTACCACGGCTGGCTGGCCGGCGCCACCGCCTGAGTCAACCGTGAGCCGCTTCTGAGTCCCGGGCGGCGGGCCCGCGCGGACGTCCCGTCCAGGTGGCCCGCCGCCCGGATTACAGCATTCCATCACGCGACCATGAAGTGTAACGTCCGGGTGATGGGCAACTATCTCATCGAGCCGGCCGACCGGCTGCCGTTCGGCGGTCCCGAGAAGGCGCGCCGCTACGCGACCGAGCGCTACCAAGGGGCCGCCGGCCTGAACTGGTACGACAGCGATCCCGGCCTGCGGTTCCTGATGCGCCGGCACCTCGGCGCGGCCGGGCTCGACTGGGCCGAGCCCCGGCTCCGCGAACTGGGCGCGCTGATGGGCGGGCCGATCGCCGAACGCGCCGAGCAGAGCGACCGCAACCCGCCGCGGCTGGAGAAGTACGACCGGTGGGGGCGCGACGTCAGCCGGGTCGTCCAGTCGCCGTCCTTCGAGGACGCCCGCCGCGACCTGGTGGCCACCTCCTTCACCCGTCCCGAGTTCCGCGCCGAGGCGAAGGCGGCCGGGGTGGACGCGGCGCCGCTGGAGGTCGCCTGGAGCTACCTGCTCGACCAGGCCGACATCGGGATGGCGTGCGCGCTCGGCACCGGCGGCGACATGGTGGTCGGGCTCGCCGAGGCGTTCGCCCCCGCCGACGTCCGGGACCGGGTCCGGGAGATCTTCGCCGCCGGGGAGTTCTCCGGCGAGGCCGCGCAGATGCTCACCGAGCGGTCCGGCGGGTCCGACCTCGGCGCACTGGAGGCCACCGCCACCCCGGACGGCGGCGACGCCTGGCGGCTGGACGGGCTCAAGTGGTTCGCCTCCAACGCGGGCGGCTCGGCGTTCGTCGTGCTGGCCAAGCCCGAGGGCGCGGTCGACGGCGTGCGCGGCATCGCGCCGTTCCTGGTGCTGACCGAGCGCCGCGACGGCGGGCGCAACGGCGTCCGGATCCGCCGGCTGAAGGACAAGCTCGGCACCCGCTCGGTCGCGTCCGGCGAGATCGAGTTCACCGGCGCCGAGGCGTTCCTGCTGGCCCCCGCGTCCAGCGCGCCGGTGGAGGGGCAGGCGGGCGACGGCAAGGGCCTGGCCCGGATGATGGAGCTGACCAACGGCGCCCGGCTCGGCATCTCGATGATGGGCGTCGGCATCGCGCGCCGCGCGCTGGTCGAGTCGCTCTGCTACGCCCGCGCCCGTGAGGCGTTCGGCGCGCCGCTGGCCGAGCAGCCGCTGATGCGGCGCAAGCTCGCCGAGCTGATCGTGGAGACCGAGGCGGCGCAGGCCCTGGTCTTCGACGGCTATCTGGGCCGCCCGCGGCTGCGCCTCGGCGCCACGCTGATCAAGCTCCGCACCGCCCGGCTCGGCGTGACCGCCGCCAGCGACGCGATCGAGATCCACGGCGGCAACGGCTACATCGAGCAGTGGCCGGTCGCCCGCCTCCTGCGGGACGCGCAGGTGAACCCGATCTGGGAGGGCGGCGACAACGTGCTCTGCCTGGACGTCCGCCGCGCGATGGTGCGGGAGTCGGCGCACGAGCCGTTCCTGGACCGGCTGTCGGAGGCGGTCGCGCAGGCCCCGTCCGGCGACGACGCCACCGCCGGCCTGGTGACCGAGCGCATCGGGCACCTGCGCCAGGCCGTCACCCGCTGGCGGGACCTGGACGGCGCGGTCGCCGAGGCGCGGCTGTACCCGCTCGCGCAGTACATGGCGGACGTGTACGCCGCGGCGCTGCTGCTGGAGCAGGCCGGGTGGGAGCGCGCCGAGACCGGCGGGGACCGCAAGGCCCTGGTCGCCCGCCTCTACGCCCGCAGCCACCTCGCCGACCCCGGCCCGCTCCGCGGCCTCGACGCCCCCGCCGAGGACCTGGACCGCTTCAAGGACCTCGCCGACGGCGCCCTCCTCGACCCCCGCTGATCCGCCCCGGCTCCGCCGACCCCGCTTCCGCCTTCCGCTGATCCGCGCCGGGATTCTGATTGTTTCCGGCCGTTTCGATGGCGCACCATCGGGAATCTTCCAGGCTCTTCCGGTTGCTTCCGGGCCCATCCTGGCTGTTCCGGGCCTCTCCGGCCTCTTGCGGCGTGCCGTTCTTTCCGCTCCCCTGGAAGGGCGGCACGCCGCGCGTCCGTCAGGGCCGAGGGGGACGCCGGTTGACCGAATGGAATTCGGAGTCCTAGGTTCCCTAGCGGGCGGCCGGGAGCGAAGGAGCTTGAATGACCCTCACGGTGGACGAGGCGGGCCGCGCGCTCGCCGATCCGCGCGCGTACGCCGACGACCGGAGGCTGCACGAGTCGCTCGCTCTGCTGCGCCGCGAGTCGCCGGTGCACTGGGTCGAGCGGGACGGCTACAACCCGTTCTGGGGGATCACCCGGCACGCCGACGTGATGGAGATCGAGCGCGACCACGCCAAGTTCCGGAACGTGCCGCGCCCGATGCTCGGCACCGCCGAGTTCGACGCGTTCAACCGGGATCGGCAGGAGCAGGGCATCGCGCTGCGCACCCTGATCCACATGGACGACCCCGACCACCGGGTGATCCGCGCGGTCGGCGCCGACTGGTTCCGGCCGAAGGCGATGCGCGCCCTGGAGCCGCGGATCCGCGAGCTGGCCCGCCGGTATGTCGACCGGATGGTCGAGCACGGCGGCGAGTGCGACTTCGCGCAGCAGGTCGCGGTGCACTTCCCGCTGTATGTGATCCTCTCGCTGCTCGGGCTGCCCGAGAGCGACTTCGACCGGATGCTCAAGCTCACCCAGGAGCTGTTCGGCGGCGACGACTCCGAGCTTCAGCGCGGCGCGACCAACGAGGAGAAGCTCGCCGTCCTGCTCGACTTCTTCAGCTACTTCCAGAAGCTCACCGAGGCCCGCCGGGCGCAGCCGACCGACGACCTGGCGTCGGCGATCGCCAATGCGAAGATCGACGGGACCCCGTTGAACGACTTCGACACGGCCTCGTACTATGTGATCATCGCGACCGCGGGGCACGACACCACCAGCTCCACCATCGCGGGCGGGCTCCATGCGCTGATGGAGCACCCGGACCAGCTCGACCGGCTGCGCGGCGATCCCGCGCTGATGCCGCTCGCGGTGGACGAGATGATCCGCTGGGTGACTCCGGTCAAGGAGTTCATGCGCACCGCGGCCGAGGACCACGACCTGAACGGCACCCGGATCCGCGCGGGCGACTCGGTGCTGCTGTCCTACCCGTCGGCCAACCGCGACGAGGCGGTCTTCGACGACCCGTTCCGCTTCGACGTGGGCCGCGATCCGAACAGGCACCTGGCGTTCGGGTTCGGCGTGCACTACTGCCTCGGTGCCGCGCTCGCCCGGATCGAGGTCCGCGCGTTCTTCGAGGAGCTGCTGCCGCGGCTGGAATCGATCGAGCTCGCCGGGACGCCGGAGAGCATCGCCACCACGTTCGTCGGCGGGCTCAAGCGGCTGCCCGTGCGATACACCTTGACCTCCTAGCCGCCCGTTTCACCCGAAGGGACCCGTTTCATGCGGATCGAGGCCGCCGTACTGCGCGCCGCCGACGCCCCCTACACCATCGAGCGGCTGGAGCTGGCCGATCCCGGACCCGGCGAGGTGGTCGTCCGGATCGCCGGGGTCGGCATGTGCCACACCGACCTGCTCGGCCGGTCGCCCGGCGACCCGGTGGCCAAACCGGTGATCCTCGGGCACGAGGGCGCCGGCGTGGTGGAGGCGGTCGGGCCCGGTGTCACCGGGTTCGGGGTCGGCGCGCACGTGGTCCTGTCCATCGACTCGTGCGGCGAGTGCGGCGAGTGTCACGCGGCGCGGCCCGGGAACTGCGTGCAGATGGCCTCGCTCAACATGGTCTCGGTGCCCCTGGACGGCCGGCCGCGGGTCACCACGGCCGAGGACGAGGTGGTGCACAACCGCTGGTTCGGGCAGTCGTCGTTCGCGACGCACGCGCTCGCCACCGTCCGCAACGTGGTGCCGGTCGACCAGGACCTCCCGCTCGAGCTGCTCGGGCCGCTCGGGTGCAGCATGCAGACCGGCGCGGGCTCGGTGCTGATCTCGCTCGGCGTCAGCGCCGGGGACAGCATCGCGATCTTCGGGACCGGCGCGGTCGGGCTGGCCGCGGTGCTGGCCGCCCAGGTCGCCGGCGCCACCACGATCATCGCGGTGGACCTGCACGACTCGCGGCTGGAGCTGGCCCGCGAGCTCGGCGCCACGCACACGCTGAACGGCGGGGACGAGGACCTGGCCGGGCAGATCCGGGCCATCGGCGGCGAGGGCGTCCAGTTCTCGCTCGACACGACCGCCGAGCCGGAGGTGGTCTCGACGGCGCTCGCCTGCCTGCGCACCACCGGCGTCTGCGGGCTGGTCGGCGTCGGCGGCGAGGAGTACCGGCTCGACCCGACGCTGCTGCTGATGGGCCGCACGGTCAAGGGCATCATCGAGGGCGACGCGGTCCCCCAGCTGTTCATCCCCAGGCTGATCGAGCTGTGGCGGCAGGACCGGTTCCCGTTCGACCGGCTGATCAAGACCTACCCGCTCAGCGAGATCAACCAGGCCGAGGCGGACGCGGCGTCCGGGGCGGTGGTCAAGCCCGTCCTGCTGCCCAAGGCGCTGCCGTGGTGACCGGCGCGGCCCCGGCCGGAGCGGCGCGGGTGCTCGAACTCGTCCGGGGCGCGGCGCCCGCGGGCCCCGGCGAGCTGGACAAGCTCTTCGGGGAGCTGGAGCCGGTCCCGGCGGAGTTCATGCTCGGCACCTGGGCGGGCGGCGTGTTCGACCAGGCCGACGCGATGGCCGCCATGCTGGTCCGGATGCGCTGGTACGGCAAGCGGTTCCACGACGCCGAGCACGTCGAGCCGCTGCTGTGCCGGGGTGAGGACGGCGCGCTCACCTCGTTCACCGGCATGGGCCTGGCCCGGCTCCGCGAGATGGCGCACCGCGGCGTGGTGTCGGCGGCCATGGTGTACGACACCCAGCCGATCATCGACCACTTCCGCCGGGTCTCCGGCGACGTGGTGCTCGGCGCGATGGACGCCAAGGACGCGCCGGACGTCCTCTACTTCCACCTCACCCGGGCGGCGGAGGGGTGAACGCCGGGCCCGCGCCGGAGTGGGCGCCCGCGATCCCCGTCGTCCAGGCGCCGATGGCGGGCGGGGCGTCCACGCCGGAGCTGGCCGCGGCGGTCTCGGAGGCCGGCGGGCTCGGGTTCCTCGCCGCCGGCTACCGGACGGCCGGGCGGATGCGCGCGGACATCGAACGGACGCGTGAGCTGACGTCCAGGCCGTTCGGCGTGAACCTGTTCATGCCGTCCTCCGACGCCGTCGACGACGCCGCGGTGGCCGCCTACCGGGCGCGGCTCGGGGCCGAGGGCGGCCGGCTCGGCGTCGAACCGGGCACGCCGCAGGCCCGCGACGACGGCTGGGACGCCAAGGCCGCGGATCTGCTCGCCGACCCGCCGGCGTTCGTCAGCGTCACGTTCGGGTGCCCGGGGGCCGGGCTGGTCCGGGCGTTCCGGCGCGCGGGCGCGGTCGTGATCGTCACGGTGACCACGGCGGACGAGGCGCGCGAGGCGGCCGGCGCCGGCGCCGACGCGCTCTGCGTGCAGGGCATGGAGGCCGGCGCGCATCGCGGGTCGTTCACCAATACGGGCGAGGGCGCGCTGCCGCTGCGCGCGCTCCTGGCCGCCGTCCGGGAGGTCGTGGGCGGCCTGCCGCTGATCGCCGCCGGGGGGCTCGGCACGGCCGCGCAGGTCGCGGACGTGCTGGCGCTCGGCGCGGTCGCGGCCCAGTGCGGCACCGCGTTCCTGCGGTGTCCGGAGAGCGGCGCGAGCGCCGTGCACAAGGAGGCGCTGGCCGATCCCCGCTTCACCGAGACGGCGATGACGCGGGCGTTCAGCGGACGTCCGGCGCGGGGACTGGTCAACCGGTTCCTCGTCGAGCACTCGCCGCATGCGCCCGCCGCCTATCCGGACGTCCACTACGTGACCTCGCCGCTCCGCAAGGCCGCTGCCGCGCAGGGCGATCCCGACGCGGTGAACCTGTGGGCGGGCGAGGCGTTCCGCTCGGCCGCCGATGCCCCCGCCGCCGAGATCGTCGCGGCTCTGGCGGCGGGGACGGCCTGACCGGCGCCACCGGCACGCCGGCGGCGACGGGTCAGTGGGGCCGATGTGGGTAAAGAAAAGGGATGATCGAGCTGTCTCCCGGCCAAGGGCTGGTACAGATCGGGGAACTCCTGCTGGCCCTGGTCCTGTCGGCCTGCATCGGCCTGGAGCGCGGGCTCCGCAACAAGAGCGCCGGGTTGCGCACGCACACCCTCGTCGGGGTCGGCGCCGCACTGTTCATGCTGGTCAGCAAGTACGGCTTCGCGCATGTGCCGGGTGACAACGTCGCCTTCGACCCGTCCCGGGTGGCCGCGCAGATCGTGACCGGCATCGGCTTCATCGGCGGCGGACTGATCTTCGTGCGGCGGGACGCCGTGCGCGGCCTCACCACCGCCGCGGTCGTCTGGCTCACCGCTGCCGTCGGCATGGCCGCCGCCGGCGGGCTGTGGGTGCTCGCGGTGGCCGTGACCGCGGGCCACTTCCTGGTGGTGTACGGGCTGAGCGGGCTCGCCGCGCGGCTGCCGCTCGACCGGTTCCGGCGCCCCGACCAGTCCCGGGTCCGGCTGGTCTACCACGACGGCAAGGGCGCGCTGCGCCGCGCGCTGATGGAGTGCACCGGACGCGGGTTCGTGGTCTCGGAGGTCGCGGTCGAACGGCAGTACCTGCCCGACGACTCCGATCTCGGCCGCGACGAGCGCCGGGCCCGCGAGAAGGAGGACGACCAGGGGCCGCGCGGGAACGCGGTGGTGTCGCTGGTGCTGGAGGGCACCGGCTCGGTGCCCGACCTGACCGCGGCGCTCAGTGAACTGCCCGACCTCGTCGGCGTCACGGTCGGCGCCGCCCCCGAGGACGACCAGGCCTGACGCCCGTCCGCGGCACCGAGATCCCTTGACCGGCGCCCCGTTCGCGGCGCCGGTCAAGGGATCTCGGTGACCAGTTCGTCCAGCGATAGGCGGCCGGACGGGAGCGCGGACCGTCCGGGGAGGGGCGCCGGGGCGGTGGCCGGGTGGCCGAGGGAGATCGCGGTCCGGATCCGCCACGGCTCGTCCAGGCCCACGAGCGGGGCGACCCGGTCGGCGTTGGCGGCCGGGAAGAACGAGGCGGGGCAGGATCCGAGACCTTGCGCGGCGGCGGCCAGCATGATGTTCTGAGCGCAGCGTCCCGCGTCGAACTCGGCGTCGTCCCGGCTGAGGGTCGCGTCCACCGCGAGCAGGATCGCGACGGGCGCCCCGGCCAGGTGGCCGGCATAGCCGCCGAGGCGGGACAGCCGGCCCAGCAGGTCGCGGTCGTGGACGACCACGAACCGCCAGGGTTGCCGGTTGCGCGCCGACCCGGTCCAGCGGGCGGCCTCCAGCACGTGCCGGATCTCGGCGCGTCCCACCGGCTCGGGGGCGAACCGCCGCGTCGCGCGGAGCCCCTTCACGGCACACGCCAATTCATGATCGTCAACGGGGTCCGGCATCGGGCCTCCCTGCGGTCGTGTCCGGAAACGAAGGACGGAGATGCGGATCCATGGTGACGGAACGGTTCGTGGTGGTGACCGGCGGACCGGGATCGGGCAAGAGCACGCTGGTCGGCGTGCTCGAACGGGCCGGGTTCGCGCGGGCGGCCGAGTCCGGGCGCGAGATCATCCAGGACCAGGTGGCGATCGGCGGACGGGCGCTGCCGTGGCGCGACCGGGGCCTGTTCGCCGAGCTGATGCTGAGCTGGGACCTGCGCGCCCACCGGCTGGCCCGATCCGCGGCCGGGACCGTCTTCTTCGATCGCGGCATCACCGACACCGTCGGCTACCTGCGGCTCAAGGGCCTGCCCGTGCCCGGCCACCTGGACGAGGCGGCGCGGCGGTTCCGCTACCACCGCCGCGTGTTCATCGCGCCGCCCTGGCCGGAGATCTACGAGCACGACACCGAGCGCAAGCAGTCGCCGGACGAGGCCGAACGCACCTACGAGGCGATGGTGGCGGCCTACGGCGACTACGGCTACGAGCTGGTGACCCTGCCCCGGTCGCCGGTGGAGGACCGCGCCCGGTTCGTCCTGGAACGTCTCGGCTGACCCTCCGACCGGTCGGATGACAGATGCCCCCTGGACCCCTCCCCGATGGGGCCGCCCGCTTCACCTCGGCGGCCTCAGGAGGCGTGGCCGGTCACGCCGCTTTCCCCGGATGGTTCCTGAGGGCGAAGTCGAGGGTGTCCAGAGCCCAGGCCCAGGAGGCGTCGGCCTCGCGCGGGGTGTGGCGGAAGCCGCCCGCCATCTCCAGGCTCACGTACCCGTGGAAGGTGCCGCCCAGGAAGCGCACCGCGTCGGTCTCGTCGGGCTCCGGCAGGTGGTAGCCGCGCAGGATCGCCCGCATCATCTCCGTGTGCCGGGGCGCCGCGCTCTTGGTCGCGGTGTCCAGGTCGAGCTCGAACCGGGACGCGGCGTACCGGCCCGGGTGCTCCTTGGCGTAGTCGCGGTAGACGTTGGCGAACGCCACCAGCGCGTCCCTGCCCGCGCGTCCGGCCAGCGCGGCGGCGGCCCTGTCGGCCATCTCCTCCAGGGCCAGCAGCGCCACCCGGACCTTCAGCTCTCGCGCGTTCTCGATGTGCGCGTACAGGCTCGGGTCCTTGACGCCGAGCCTGCGCGCGACCGCCGAGACGGTCACCTTGGCGAAGCCGATCTCGTCGGCCAGTTCCGCCGCCGTCTGGGCGAGGCGTTCGCCGGTGATGCCCGCGCGTGCCATCGGACCTCCTTCGGTTAGACGAATAAAGCATTTGCCTAATGGTATTAGGAAAGCTAGCCTCGTCGAACATGAGACCCCTCTCCGAGAGCGACATCCGCAGGTCGTTCGTCAACTGCTCCAAGGGCGAGGCCAAGCGCGTCAACGTCCCCAGGGACCTCGAAGAGCGGCCGTGGGACGACCTCGACTTCCTCGGATGGCGAGATCCCGGCGCGCCCGAACGCGGCTACCTGGTCGCCGAGCGCGACGACGGCGGCCTCGTCGGGGTCGTCCTCCGCGCGGCCCCCGGGACCTCCCGAGGCTTCACCGCGCGCAGCATGTGCTCGCTGTGCCTGACCACCCACTCCGGCGGCGGCGTCGCGCTGATGACCGCGCGCCGCACCGGCGAGGCCGGCCGCCAGGGCAACACGGTCGGACGGTACCTGTGCACCGAGCTGGCCTGCTCCCTCTACACCCGGGGCAAGAAGCAGACCGCCGTCGGCGGCGACCTCGAGGAGACCCTCACGGTGGACGAGAAGATCGTCCGCACCCGGGCCAACCTGGCCGCCTTCATCGGCACACTGTCCGAGTAGCCGACCCGCCTACACCCGGGCGCCACCCGGTCCGGCGGTGCGGACCAGCCGGAAGAACGCGCGGACATCGGCGACCAGCACGTCCGGTGCCTCCATCGCGGCGAAGTGGCCGCCCCGGTCGAACTCCGACCAGTGGACCACGTTGTGCTCGCGTTCGGCGATGCGGCGGACGCCGGGGTCGCCCGGGAAGACCGCCACCCCGGTCGGGACATCGGACTTCTCGACGGCCTGGCCCCAGTCGCTCGCGCCCTCCTTGTAGAGGCGGGCGGACGACCCCGCGGTGCCGGTGAACCAGTAGATGGCGATATCGGTGAGCATCTGGTCGCGGTCCACGGCCTCTTCGGGAAGGTCGTGGGCGGGGTCGGTCCACTCCTTGAACTTCTCCACGATCCAGGCGAGCTGACCGGCGGGGGAGTCGTGCAGGCCGAAGGCGAGCGTCTGCGGGCGGGTGGACTGGATCATGGCGTAGCCCGCGCGGTCCTGGTCCGAGTAGACGGCCAGCCGGGCCAGCTCGGCCTCGGTGAGCCCCGCCATCTCCTCGGGCTGGAAGGTCGGGAAGCCCAGAGCGCCGTTGACGTGGACGCCGATGACGTTGTCCGGGGCGACGCGGCCGAGCTCGGGAGAGACCACCGAGCCGGTGTCGCCTCCCTGGGCGCCGTACCGGTCGTAGCCGAGGCGGCTCATCAGCTCGGCCCACGCGCGGGCCACCCGGCGCAGGTTCCAGCCGGTCTCGCGGGTGGGGCCGGAGAACCCGAAGCCGGGCAGGGACGGCGCCACCACATGGAAGGCGTCGGCCGGGTCGCCGCCGTGGGCGCGGGGGTCGGTGAGCGGGCCGATGACCTTCATGAACTCGGCGATCGAACCGGGCCAGCCGTGCGTGAGGATCAGCGGGAGCGCGTCCGGCTCGGGGGAGCGGACGTGCAGGAAGTGGATGTTCTGGCCGTCGATCTCGGTGGTGAACTGCGGGTACTCGTTGAGCGCCGCCTCCTGCGCCCGCCAGTCGTACGCCGTCCGCCAGTACTCGGCCAGCTCCCTCGCGTACGAGGACGGGACGCCGTACGACCAGCCGGTGCCGGGTAGCTCGTCCGGCCAGCGGGTGCCGGCCAGGCGGTCGCGGAGGTCGTCCAGGTCGGCCTGCGGGATGTCGATGCGGAACGGCTTGATCTTCGTCATGTCCACAACACTATGTGCCGGTTAGGACGAGTTAGGTCCTAGGTGGCGGGCAAGATGGAACGCATGTTGGAGACCTCGGCTCGACTCCTCAGAATGCTGTCCCTCCTCCAGGCCCACCGGGACTGGTCCGGCGCTGAGCTGGCGGAACGGCTCGGCGTCACGATGCGGACCGTCCGGCGGGACGTGGACCGGCTGCGGGAGCTGGGCTATCCCGTGCACGCCACGGCGGGCTCACCCGGCTACCGGCTGGGCGCCGGGTCCGACCTGCCCCCGCTGCTGCTCGACGACGACGAGGCGGTCGCGGTCGCGGTGGGGCTGAGGACGGCCGCCGGGGGCACGGTCGCCGGGATCGAGGAGACGTCCGTACGGGCGCTCGCGAAGCTCGAACGGGTGCTGCCCGCACGGCTGCGGCATCGCGTGCACGCGCTCCAGTCGATGACCGTGCCCATGACGGGGGCCGGGACGCCGGTGGATCCCGACGTGCTGACCGCCATCGCCGCGGCCTGCCGAGACCATGAGGGACTGCGGTTCGACTACCGGTCGCACGGGGGCCAGCAGAGCAGCCGTTCGGCCGAGCCCCATCGGCTCGTGCATTCGGGGCGCCGGTGGTATCTCGTGGGCTGGGACGTCGACAGGGAGGACTGGCGGACGTACCGGGTCGACCGGCTGAGCCTGCGGAGGCCGAACGGGCCGCGCTTCGTCCCCCGGGACCCGCCCGCCGAGGACCTCGCCGCCTACACGTCCCGGGCGATCTCCAGTGCCCCGTACCGCTACCAGGCGCGCTTGACCATGCACGCCCCGGCGGAGGTCGTGACCGGGCACATGCCGCCGACGGTGGGGGCGGTGGAACCCGTCGACGCGGAGACCTGCGTCCTCCTGTGCGGCGCGAACAACCTCGACGAGATCGTCGTGTGGGTCGCCCTGATGGACATCGGGTTCGAGGTGCACGACCCGCCGGAGCTGGTCGAGCGGATAGCCGCCATGGCGAGCCGCCTCCACACGGCATCACGAACCACGGACCGATGATCAACACATCCGACGCGGCCCGATGGTCGGGCCCTGAACGTCGTGCGTTTCATGCACCTGCCTACGAGTTCTCACCGAACAAGTCGTCCTCCGATATGCAGACGGCGATGACGGGCGTGGCCGCGACGATGCCGGGATCAGACGCCAGTGGTCAGCGCCTGCAATTCCCGGGCGGCTGGGAGCTTGCGAGCCTGTTCGGGGACGGCGTTGAGGACGTGGCGGGCGGTGAGCACCACGCGCTTGATCCGCCGGTCAGGTGGGACGGTGCCGATGATGTCCAATGCCCGCCTACTGGCCTCGTCCGGATCTGAGCGTGCGTGGAGGGCGGCGCCGTAGAGGCTCAGTTGGGCTGACGAGTAGAGGTGGGTGTCCGGACCATAAAAGCTGTGGGCGGCCCGTTGCGCTTCGTCGGCATCGCGATGACGTCCAGCGAGGGAGTACACGCAGCTTTGATCGAAACGGAGTAGTTCCTCGCGGCTGGGTTCACTGGACGGAAGGCGGTCGAAGGTCTCTTCGGCGCGACGGATGGTGCCCACTGCCGCGTCATGGCGGCCCATGAACGCCAGTACCTCTGCCTCCACCGTGGTCGCGTACATGAGCGTGGTACTCGGCCGCCGCCCCGCGCGCCGACGTGCGTCGCGGGCGAGTGTCAACAACTCGGTGAGGTTCTCGCGGGGCTCCGCGATGCGGTTGGTCACTTCCCAGCTACGGGTGTAGGCGGACAGGAGACCGTCTCCGGACCTGTCGGCCAGATCACGCGCAGTAAGCCACCAACGGCCGGCCAGACGCTGATCGCCGAGTTGAACCGCGGTGCCCGCGATGAGGTAGGCGTGCTTGGCGGCGGCATGGGCGAGGTCGCGTTCCACATCCTGTGGTTGGCCCTTGGACAGGTGGGGGGCCATTTCCGCCCAGTCGCGGGTCAGCCCGGCCAGGACGATCTGCGGGGCGTCGATGACATAGCTGCGCATGTGGACGGCATAGCCGGCCGTCCAGTCGTCGATCGTGGCCTGCGACACGCTCGCACCCGGTAGCCGCGGTTGGCTCTCCTGCCATGCCCGCGTCAGCGTTGTGAGGATCGGGGCCACGGTCGCGCCGGCAGCTAGAGCAGCACCGTCGTGAAGTAGGTCTCTGCGTCGCACGGGGCCTTCCTCCTGACCGGAGGGTCGCGGATCTGTCTCCAGATTAGGCGGCTGGACGCTCTGCGCCGCGAGTCCGGCCGTCTGAGGATCGGCGGTGGTCGTGCACGGGCGCGGGCCGTCAAACGGTGCCGAGGCCCGGGATCGGCCTGCCGCCGTTCCATAGCTCGGCGACGTGGAAGGCGAACCGGTCGAAGAGACCGTCCTCCTGGCAGCGCCGCAGGTGCAGCATCGGGGAGTCATGACCGACGAGGTTGGCCAGGTGCGGAGTCACCAGCATCTCGTCGTCGAAGACGAAGACGCTCATCGCGACGTGGTCGTCTCCGTAGCGGGCGTCGATCCCGGAGGTCGCGGCGATCTTGGACAGCTCGTCCAGGGTGATTCGGATGCGCGTGCTCACGGTCAGCGGAACCGACTCCAGCTCCTCGCGGTGCCGCGTGACCTCGCTCTCGGGATCGCCGACGAGGAACCGCACGCTGCACCCGCGTTCCGCCTTGCGCCGGAGCGCGGCGCGCAGGTTCGGGATCTCCAGCCACAGGAAGTAGTTCGTATAGCCGGCGAAGGTCAGCTCCTTGTGGGCCCCGCTGATGAGGCGGCGCCACACGGACTTGGGACACGCCGACCGGTACGGGTACACCGCTATGACCTCACGGTCCGGCCCGGTCTTGACGTTCTTCCGGATGGCATCGGGCCACAACACGGCCTCATCAACTCCCAAGACATCCGACGCGGCCCAGCGGTGCCGAGGGTGCGGTACACGACCTTCATCGGCCACCCATCGGGCCACTGTCTTAACGTCCACGCGACACGCTTCCGCGAGTCCCTGCTCCGTCAGTCTCGCACCGTTCATGGCCTGCCAGAGTGCGTCATTTGCCACAGCGACTCCTCACGCCTGAACCGATAGGACGATTCTTCAACGTAGCTCGAAAACGTCCTAGACGTCCTGCGAACGATGTTCAGGCGTCACACCCGACAGCGCATCCTCGGTGTCACCAGAGACAGAGGCGGCCCCGGGCCGGTGCTGTAACACCGGCGGTTCCGGGGCCTTGATCCGACAATGGAGGTCGGACCCATGGCAGATCGTAGGACTCGGGACGCCCGGCTTGCGGCTTTGGGCGCGCATTTGGGTGCGCGGCGGTTCGAGGTGGAGTTGATCGAGGCTGGGCTTCGGGTGGTCGATCCTCAGGCGGCGGGGTGCTGCGAGAAGGTCCGGATGGCTGGGGACGTGATCATGTGTGCGCCGCGGTCGAGTGATGGTGGGCGGTGGTGGTTCTTCACGTCGTGGCGGGAGCCGATCGCGCCTGCGGACGAGATCATCAACGCGGCCGTGTTCATCCTGGGCTACCTGGGCAAGCGGTCAGAGGCGGGACGGTGACCGTCGCGGCGGGGACCGGGTACAACGCCGCGCTGCTCGCCGAGATCGTGGGCGCTGAGAACGTCGTCAGCGTCGAGATCGATCCGGGCCTCGCCGAGCAGGCACGCGGCTCGCTACGGCGGAGCGGCCATGCGGTGGCGGTCGTTACTGCGGACGGCGAGTCCGGCTACCCGGCAGGTGCCCCGTACGACCGGGTCGTCGCCACCGCCGCGGCCACCGAGGTCCCCTATGCCTGGGTGGCGCAGACGCGTCCCGGGGGGAGACTCCTCGTTCCTTGGGGGCCTGGGGTCCATCCCGACAATCCGCTGGCGCTGCTGACGGTGCAGGACGATGGCACCGCGGTGGGACGGTTCATCGCCCCGGCCTGGTTCATGCCGCTGCGCGGCCAGCGGTGCTCGGCGCGGGTCACTGCGGAGGCCGAAGAGCGATGGGCACGGGCGGGGCGGCCCGACCGCTCCCGGTACGGGATCAGCGTGTCCGCGGGGGGACAGCGGGTTTGGCTTGATTCTCCAGACACGCCGATCAGCCCTTGACGGCGGTGTGCGTGACGATCGCGCTGGCGAGTTTCTCGTGCGCCCGCGGGTGGCGGGAGCGCCACAGGTGGACTCGCCTTGCCCGCCGCTCCGCCGGGGTGGGAGCCTGAGTGAGAGCCACGGCCGACCCCGCATCGCTCCCCGGCCACTGCCGCTGACTCCCATTACAGGACAAGCAGATCGATGACGTCACAAAACACCGAGGGCTGGTCCACCGCCGCCTCGAACGTCCGTCCGCTCGAACCCGACGACCCCACGTCCGTCGGAGAGCAGCGGCTCTTGGGCCGGCTCGGCGAGGGCGGCATGGGCGTGGTCTATCTGGGCCTGGGCCTCTCCGGGCGGAAGGTCGCCGTCAAGGTGATCCACCGCGAGCTGGCCCGCGACCGGGAGTTCCGCGCGAGGTTCGACACCGAGGTGGCCAGCGCTCAGAGCGTCGCGTCCTTCTGCACGGCGCAGGTGCTCGACCACGGCGAGGAGGACGGGCTTCCCTACCTGGTCACCGAGTACATCGACGGGCCGTCCCTCAACGAGTACGTCGAGGCGCACGGCGGCTTCCCGCCCGGCGCGCTGCGCAGCCTCGCGGTGGGGGTGGCGACCGCCCTGACCGCGATCCACGCCCTCCGGCTGGTGCACCGCGATCTCAAGCCGCACAACGTGCTGCTCGCGGCCGACGGGCCCCGCGTGATCGACTTCGGCATCGCGCGCGCTCTGGACTCCGAGAATCCGCACACCCGGACCGGCGTCGTCATGGGCAGTCCCGGCTACATCGCTCCGGAGATGGCGTTCGAGGGACAGGTCGGCACCGCCGCCGACGTCTTCGCCTGGGGGACCCTCGTCGCGTACGCGGCGACCGGACGCCACCCGTTCGGCACCGGGACGCTGCCCGTCCTGGCCAACCGCGCGCAGCAGGCCGAGTACGACCTGTCGGGCGTGCCGCAGGACCTCCTGCCGATGGTCGAGGCCGCCCTCGACCCCGACCCGGCGCGGCGGCCGGCCGCCGAGGCCCTGCTCGTCCGGCTCGTGGGCGATAAGGATCAGGAAGGGGCGGCCAGCGACCTCATTCACAGCGAGTGGCGCCCAGGACCGGTCCCACCGGCGGCCGAGTCGCGGACGATTCCGCGTCCGTCGAAGCGCCGGACGTGGGGTGTGGCGGGTGCCGCGGCCGGAGTGACCGCGCTGGTCATGCTGGGGGCGGCGAGCGCGGTGGTCTACACCCTCGGCCGCGGATCGGACGGCGACCGGTCCCAGGAGCCGCTCGCGGCGGTCTCCTCGCCGACCGCCACGCCGACTCCCCGGCCCAGTTCGCCGACACCGAGCACGACGCCCAGGACGTCCAAGAAGAGCGGCAAAGCCAGCGCGAAGCCCGCCAGGAAGCCCAGTGCGAAGCCCAGCGCGACGCCCACGATCACGGTCACGCGCCCCACCAAGCGCTGGCGCGAGCTCGGCGGTCTGCACCGCATGGCGACCTACTGCAAGGGACTCGGGTACAAGGAGACGGTCACCTTCTCCGAAGGAGGCCGCAACTGGTGGTGCACAGACTCCGGGGGCGGTCCGCACCGCATCGATATGCAGGCGAACTGCCGGTGGCACTACCAGCGCTTCAGCAAGGTCCGCGCCGGACAGCGTCCCACCTCCGGCCGCTACGAGGTCGACTGGTTCTGCGAGGCCCTGGTCTGAAACCGGACGGCGGTGTGCGTGAGGATCGCGGTGGCGAGTTCCTCGTGCACCTGTTGGGGCAGCGTGTGGCCCATCCCCTCGATCATCAGCAGCTCCGCGCCCGGGACGGCGGCGGCGATGAGGGCGCCGTGGCCGGGCTTGACGGGCTCGCGCGTCCCCTCGACGACCAGTGTGGGCGCGGTGATCCGTTCGAGCAGGCCCGCCGGTTCCCAGCCGGGTGCGGCGGCGAACGCCCTCGGGTGGTTGGCCACCGTCGCGGGATCGCGGTCCCGGTCGTGGATCCGCTCCTCCTGCCGGCGCTGCTCGTCCTCGTCGAACGGGAGGCCCGGGCCGTGCAGCATCCGGGCCAGCTCGATCTGGAACGCGACCTGCGACCGCCGGTCCGCGCCCGGCGGGTTCGTTGCCGCGTCCGCGAAGAAGCGGGTGAAGGAGGGCAGCGGGTAGGGCAGGTCGTCCGGACGCGGCGGCTCGCCCGTCAGCGCCCGGGTGACCGTGCGTCCCTCGCCGCCGCCGAGGGGGGACGAGCCGATGGTCGTCAGTGTCAGGACCCGGTCCGGGTGCTCGGCCGCGATCCACTGGGAGAGGATCCCGCCGGCCGAATGCCCCACCAGGTGCGCGGCGCCGATCCCGTACGCGTCGAGCACGCCGAGTACGTCGTCCTTGATGTCGGCCCACGTGTAGGGGCGGGCGGCGAAGTCGATCGCGCTGGACCGCCCCGTGTCGCGGTGGTCATAGCGGATGACCCGCCTGCCCGCGGCGGCGAGCCGTCCGACGAACGCGTCCGGCCAGACCACGCCCTGCGACATCGACCCCATTACCAGCAGTACCGGTGGGTGCGCCGGGTCCCCGAACTCCTCGGTCCACAGCTCGATGTCCCCGACGGTCACCATGTGTCCAGCGGCCATGTGCACTCTCCCTTGTCTCGGTGGCATCAGCCTCGCCGACGCGGGCGCGCGCGCCATCCGTAGGACTACTGGGCGTGGACCGTCCAGTAGCGGGACAACTCGGTGCGGGAGGTCACGCCGAGCTTCGGATAGACCTTGTACAGGTGGTATTCGACCGTCCGGGGGCTGAGGAACAGCCGTGCGGCGACCTCGCGGTTGGTGGCGCCTTCGGCGACCAGCCGGACGATGCGCAGCTCCTGAGGGGTCAGTCCGTTCAGCGCACCGGACGCGGGGGCGGCGCCCGCCTCACCGGCCGCCCGCAGCTCGCTCAGCGCCCGCTCCGTCCAGGGGGCGGCACCGGCTCGCTGGAACGACTCGGCCGCAGTACGCAGCGGTGTCCGTGCGTCTGCGGGACGGTGCGCCCTCCGGAGCCGTTCGCCATAGAGCAACGCAGTACGGGCTTCCTCGAACGGGGCGCCGCTGTGCAGCGGCAGCGCCTCCTCGTAGAGGCGGAGGGACTTGTCACCGTCCTCCAGCAGAGCGCGGCAGCGCAGGAGCAGAGCACGCGCCTGCGCGGTCTCCGCGTTCACCGCCCACCGTTCGTACGCCGCGACGGCCTCGCGTGCCGCGTCCAGCTCCCCACAGCCGACGGCGGCTTCCACGCGGTCCGGCGTCGAGCGCCATACGGTCGCGGGGTGCCCTAGTCCCGGTCCGGCGGTCACCATGCCTGCGAATCGTGCGTGCGCGGTGGCGAACCGGCCCTTCCCTAGGGCGAGAAGCCCCAGGGCGTACGTCGCGACGCTCACCCGTAGACCGGCCCTGTGCGGGATCGCGATGGCGAGGGCCTCGTGCGCGTGGCGTTCGCAGTCGGCCTCTTCTCCCTGTATGGCCGCCACTGCGGCGAGGTTGGCCAGGTGTGCCGCGGCGGAGTTCGCGTACCCGGCCTCCTGGGCGAGCGACAGTCCCTCCTCAGAGAGCGCGGCGCTCAGCGCGAACCGGCCCTTGACGCGCTCGGCGGTGGCGACGTACTCCAGGACGACCGGCAACTGCCCGACCATCCCGGAGATCCGTGCCACCTGCCCTGCCCGGATGATGAACTCACTACTGGCGTCCGCCTCGCCCAGATAGGTCGCCGCCGCCGCCGACCACAGCAGCTCGGACGCCTGCTTCGGCTCGTCCGCCCGGCGCAGCCACGTGCGCAGCAGCGGCGCGCCCCGTTCGGGGTCGCCGCCGAGCAGCGCACCGGTGCCGACCAGCATTCCTTGCAGGAAGGACTCGGGCAGCGCCTCGGCCTGGCGGCCGATGTCGACGATCGCGGCGACATCGCCGACATAGCTCGCGGCCTCGGCGGCGTCGGACAGCATCTCCAGCGTCCGGGCGGGATCGACGCCGGCGTTCTCCAGGAAGATCCGCTGTGCCTCGGACGCGTCGCCCGAGCACAGCTCGAACCGTCCGCGAAGCTGGGCCAGCTCCGCGCGCCGCCGCGGGTCGCCGGTCAGCTCCCGCGCCTCCGCCAGGCAGGTCTCGGCCAGCCCCGGCCGCCCTCCGAGCCACGCGGCCGTGGTGGCGTCGATCAACCGGCGCGCCCGCAGCTCCCGGCCGGGGGTCAGCTCGGCCGACTTCACCAGTGCGGACGCGGCGTCGGCGTACCCGCCCCGCGCGCTCGCCCGCGCCGCCGACTCGGCCAGCTCGTCCGCGACCCCGGCCTGCCGTCCCACCGCGGCCTCCGCCCGGTGCCAGGCCCGCCGCTCCGGGTCGTCGACCGTCTCGGCGAGGGCCGCGTGCGCCCGCCGCCGGTCCGGTGCCCGGTAGGCCGCCGAGCGGATCAGCGGGTGCCGGAAGCGCAGCACCGGGCCGTCCACCGTGATCAGTCCGCTCGCCTCGGCCGGCTGGAGCGCCTCCGCCCCGGCCTCCAGCCGCCCGGCCGCCCGCAGCACCACGTCGAGGTCTCCCTGGCCCTCGGCCGCCGCGACGAGCAGCAGCAGCCGGGTCGCGGCGGGCAGCCGTCCGACCTGGTGGGCGAAGAGGTCCGCGCCGGCGGGCAGCGGATCGGGGAGCGGGCTCCGGCCGCCGAGCTGCCCGGGGGTCAGGATCCGGGCGGCCTCCTGGAGCGCCAGCGGGTTGCCGCCAGTGAGCGCGACGAGCCGTTCGGCGATCGGCCGGATCGCGCCGTCCCCCAGCAGCGGGACCGCCTCCTCCACCGCCAGACCGGTGATCTTCGCGACGGGGAGGTCCCGGATGTCGCCGCCCTCGCGGGCGGCGATCAGCATCCCCACCCGCTCGCCGCCGAGGCGCCGCGCCGCGAAGAGCAGCGCGTCGGCGGACGCCTGGTCGAACCACTGGAAGTCGTCCACGAGGCAGAGCAGCCCGCCGTCGCCCGCCGCCTCGACCAGCAGGGACAGCACCCCGGCCGACACCAGGAACCGGGCGTCGCCGCCGGCGGACGCGGCCAGTCCGAGCGCTCCGCGCAGCGCGTCGCGCTGGGGCTCGGGCAGCGCGCCGGCCAGGCCCGACACCGGACGCAGGAGCTGGTGCAGTGCGGCGAACGCCAGCCCCTGCTCGGGCTCGGCCCCGGTCGCCCGCAGGACCGGTGTCCCCGCCCCGGCGGCGTACTCCAGCAGCGCGGACTTCCCGATCCCCGCCTGCCCGCGCAGCACCAGCGCCCGGCCCCGCCCGGCGCGCACATCGTCCACGAGGGCGTCGATCGCCGCCCGTTCCGTCCCCCGGCCATGCAACATGCGTCAATTGTGCGGGATGCGGCGGAGTGGTCTCCGGTCGTCGGGGGCGGCTACAGGTGGAGCTTCATCCCCATGTGGGACGGGCGGAAGCCGATCTTCTGGTAGAAGCGCACCGATTCGGGACGCTGGCGGTCGGTGGTGAGCTGGATCAGGCGGCAGCCGCGCTCGCGGGCCCGTTCGATGGCCCAGCCGATCATGGACTGGCCGATGCCCCGGCCGCGCTGCTCGGCGGCCACCCGGACGCCCTCGATCTGGGCGCGCAGGCCGCCGGTGTAGGTGAGTCCGGGGATGTAGGTGAGCTGCATCGTGCCGGCGAGGGCGCCGCCGACCTCGGCCACGACGAGGATGTTGTCGGCGCTCTGGGTGATCGCGGCGAAGGCGGCGAGGTAGGTCTCGGGGACGGTCCCGGCGGGGGTCTCGCGGGTGGCGCCGAGCGGATCGTCGGCCAGGAGCCGGACGATTCCGGGCAGATCGTCCGGCGTTGCCTCGCGAAAGGTCACTTCTTGATCACGCTGCACGTCAACAGGCTATCCGGACGCTAGGTTGCATTGCTCACCATGACTTGTAGTACTACCGCTCGTAGTACTACGTTGAGTGGAAACCACACCGATCCGTGAACTGCCGGTGTCCGGCACCCCGGAGCGCCGCAGGGAGAAGCCATGTCGAAGACGACTCACGAGGAACACTGGACCGACCACGCCATCTGCCGCGGCGCCGATCCCGACCTCTTCTTCCCGATCGGCTACGCCGCCGAGGTGCTCCAGGAACAGCAGCGTGCGGCCAAGGCCATCTGCGCCAACTGCCCGGTATCGGCCGCCTGCCTCACCTGGGCGCTGCGCGTGGGCGAGCCCGACGGGATCTGGGGCGGGACGACCCCCGAGGAGCGGCGGCACCTGCGCCGCGCCGCCGAGGCCCCGATCCGGCACCGGCTGCCCGTCATCGCCGTCCGCGGCGACGTCGAAGAGGCCGAGCAGGCCGCCTGACCGTAGTGCCGGGCCGCATGGCCCGAGGCCGGGCGGGACGTCACGGGATCAGCGCCACCTTGCCGACCACCCGGCGGCCCAGCAGGTCGTCCAGCACCGTCCCGGCCGCTTCCAGGGGCTCGGTGCGGGGCGCGACCGGGACGAGCCGTCCGCCCGCGACCAGCGTGAGCAGCTCGCCGAGCAGGGCCTGCTGGTCGAGCGGACGCGACATCGCCCACGCGCCCCAGTCGACCCCGACCACGGTGCGGTTGCGGAGCAGCACCTGATTGAGCGGCAGCGCCGGGATCCCGCCCGACGCGAACCCGATCACCGCGTACCGGCCGCCCTCGCGCAGCGCGCGCAACGCGGGGTCCGCCAGCGCCCCGCCGACCGGGTCGTACACCACGTCGACCCCGCCGTCCGACCACGTCCGGACAGCGGCCTTGACATCCTCGGCCGTGTCGATCGCCGCCTCCGCGCCCGCGGCGAGCGCCGCCTCCCGCTTCGCGGCGGACGAGGCGCCGGCCAGGACCCGGGCGCCGAGCGCGGTGGCCACCTGGACGGCCGCCAGCCCGACCCCGCCGCCCGCGCCGAGCACGAACACGGTCTCCCCGGCGCGCAGCCCGGCCCGGTCGCGCAGCCCGAACAGCGCCGTGCAGTGGCTCTGCGTAAACGTGGCCGCCCGCGCCGCGTCCAGCATGGCCGGAATCGGCACCGCGGCGGCGGCCGGCACCGCGACCCGCTCGGCGAACCCGCCGAGGCCGCACATCGCCAGGACCCGCGTCCCGGCGGCGGGCGGGCACCATCGGGGGACCGGGATCGTTGGGCACGATGACGGAACGGTCATCCAGTTCTACGGTGGCGTACATGAGCTATCCCCCGGTCCCCGAACAGCAGCGCTCAGCAGGACTGGCCACGCAAGGCGCCCGCGCGGTGTCGGCGGTGGTCCTGATCGGCCTGGTCACGGCCGTGATGTGGGTCCTGGAGGCGATCGACTGGGCGGTGGACGGCCGGCTCGACCAGTTCGGCATCCAGCCGCGCGACGTGAACGACCTCCCCGACATCTTCACCGCGCCCTTCATGCACGCCGGCTTCGGGCACCTCATCGGCAACACCGTGCCGTTCGTGATCCTGGGCTTCCTCGCGGCGGTGCGCGGCATCGCCAAGTTCCTCGGCGCCAGCCTGATCGTCATCGTGGTCGGCGGGATGGGCGTCTGGTTCACCAGCTCGGCCAACACGCTCGGGTCCAGCATCCTGATCTTCGGATTCTTCGGCTACCTGCTCGGCCGGGGCGTGTTCGAACGCCGCCTGCTCGACATCGCGATCGCCGTCGGCGTCGTCGCGGTGTACGGCACGATGCTGGTCGGCGTGCTCCCGAGTGACCCTGGCATCTCCTGGCAGGGCCACCTGTTCGGGCTGATCGGCGGCGTGCTCGGCGCCTGGGCCCTCCGCCACCGCCGGGCCACCGCCGCGCCGGCGGTCGACTGACGTCCCGTCCCGCATCGGACCGCGCGGCCGGACCTGGCCCGCGGCGGCCCGGCGCCCCGTCCGACGATCCGCCCGGCCCCGGAAGCCGGAGCCGGACGGACGCCCTGCCGGCGTTCAGGCCGGGCGGACGGTGACATCGGAGACCACCGCGTCGCGCGGCGTCTCGATGGCCGCGACCAGCACCCGCGCCACGGTGGCCGGCGCCGCGAAGTCGTCGGCCGCGTACGGCTGGCCCTCCTGCGCGCGGACCCGCTGCTGCATCTCGGTCGCGGTACGGCCCGGGTAGACCGTCGTGACCCGCAGCTCGGGCTCCTCGGCGCGCAGCGAGTCGGCCAGCGCCCGCAGCCCGAACTTGCTCGCCGCGTACGCCGCCCACTCGGGGTTGGCGCGCAGCCCGGCGGTGGAGTTGACGAACACCACGTGCCCCTTGGCCAGGCGCAGCGACGGCAGCAGCAGCCGGGTCAGCTCGGCCGCCGACACGAGGTTGACGTTGAGGTGGTCGATCCACTCGTCGGCCTCGAGCTCGGCCACCGGCGACAGGCGCACCATGCCCGCGGCGTGGACGACGCCGTCGAGGCGTTCGGGCAGCCCGTCGACGGCGAGCGCCGCCTCCAGTCGCCGCGGCTCGTTCAGGTCGAGCGGGGCGGTCCGGATCGACGCCCGCACCGCCGTGCCGCCCGCACCGGCCACGGCTCCGCCCGCACCGCCCGCTCCGCCCGTGCCCGCGACGCTGCCCGTGCCGGGGACGGCCGCCGGGCCGTCCGGGGTGGTCATGATGACCTGTGTGGCCGCATGCGAGCCGGTGCGCAGCGAGCTCGCCAGCCGGTCCAGGCGGTCGGGGGAGCGGGCGACCAGGATCAGGTCGTGCCCGCGTCCCGACAGCAGCTCGGCGACCGCCGCGCCGATGCCGCCGGTCGCCCCCGTGATCAGATACGTGCCCATGAGGCCCCATTCTCGTCGATCGTGTACACCTCGCACCCTGGTCGATGCGCGTGGCGGCGGGTCAGTTCGGGCGGAGCACCCGGGTGACGCCCGCGATGAGCGCGGTCGCCAGCACCCAGCCGGTCGCGACCAGACTGTAGGCCACCCAGCGGGACCAGCCGTGCGGATCGAAGGACGACTGCTGCCCGAAGGTGTCGATCGGGATCAACAGGTCGAGCGAGTACACCAGCGCGTGGAACATTGGGCGCTCCTCCGGCGGCTTGATCGAGGCGGGCCGCTCGAGGGTGAAGACCGTGGTGCCGATCGCCAGCAGCACCGCGAACCACATGAACGCCAGCCACGGCCGGTACCCGTACCCGACCGTCCAGTCGAGCAGGTGGTTCCAGCCCCGCGCGACCGGGTTGAGCCTGCGGCGGCGGGCCCGCAGCTTGGCGAGCTGCACCTTGCGGGCCAGGTCGTCGTGGCCGATCCCGTGGTACCAGTTGGCGAGCTGCTCGTAGGGCTGGAGGTGGAACTGCTCGTCCCGCGCGACCCAGCGCAGCCGGTCCTGGAACATGCCGCCGCGCAGCGTCTCGTAGGTGAGCCCGTTCAGCCACAGCTCGTCCGGCCAGATGTCGGGATGATCCATGATCACCGCGATCCGGGAGTACGACAGCGACACCCGGCCCTTGATCTTCTCCTGCGGCCAGAGGATCAGCTCGTCCGCCTGGATGTGGCTGGCGTGCAGCGCCATCCGGCCCGGGTCGCAGGAGTCGAGGGTCGCCTTGGAGAAGGACAGGATGCCGTCGAAGCGCGCGTTCCGCAGCCGGACGGTGCCCTCACCGCGGAACCCGTTGCTGAACTCGGCGGCGTCCTCGACCACCATGTTCTCGGCGTCCAGCGCGAGGCGGCCCGGGTTGCGCAGCGTGGTGCCGTCCATGAACAGGCCGCCGTTCATCCGGGCGCCGACCAGCCGCACCCCGCCGGTGAACTCGGCGTTCCGGATGAACGCGCCGACGTCGACGACCAGGCCGCCGGAGAACAGCGCCCACCGCGCCGGGTCGGTCACGGTGACCTTGGTGCCGTTCATCCGGAGCCCGCCGGCGAGCTGGGCGCGCGGCATCCGGACCTCCCCGTCGATCACCGACCCGGACAGGCTGAGGTAGCCGTCCGCGCGCAGCCCGCCGCCGTCGAAGCCGGGCATCGTGCAGTCGGACAGCCGGAGCTGCCGGGTCTGCGCGTTGGAGAAGTCGGGCGCCTCGACCAGGCGGCAGTTCTCCAGCCGCAGCTCGTGCGCGACGCTGCCGCCGGAGATGTCGAGCCTGCCGATGATGTAGGCGCCGTGCAGCCGGACGGCGGCGACGAACCCGGGCCGGGTCTCGACCGCGCCGAGCAGCAGCCGGCAGATCACCTCGGCGCGCACCATCCGGTCGGGGTGCGGGCCGGCGGGCCGTTCGTCGCCCAGGACGACCGCCGTCCCGGTCGGGAAGGCGGTCCAGAGGCGTCGTTCGGCGTCGTTCAGTCCTGGGGGCTCTGCCACCGGCTCGCTTTCTGTGGGGGGTCCCCTCTGCGATCAGGCCCGATCGCAGAGGGGGACGGTCGAGAGGCGGTCCCCCCGGGGGTTAGAAGAACCCCCGCCGCCGTCCGGCCTCCTGGAGGAAGCCGTCGAGCCGGCTCTCCCAGTCGGTGTGGTCGACGCTCGCGTAGTCGACGGTGAAGCGGCCGAACGCGTCGTGCCCCTCGGTGAACGCGCCGCCGCGCTTGTCGAGCTCGAGGACGACCTCCATCGACCCGGCACCGGACACGAAGGTGACCTCGAGCTGGTTGATGCCGCCCGCGTACTGGCCGGGCGGGTGGAACTCGATCTCCTGGTAGAAGGGCAGCTCCTGGTGCACGCCCCAGATGCGGCCCTGCTCGCAGTCGGCGTTGCGGAAGTGGAAGCCGAGGTTGCCGAACGCGCCGAGGATCCGCTCCTGGGCGGGCAGCGGGTGCACGGCGATCGGGTCCAGGTCGCCCGGGTCGAGCGCCCCGGCGACCTCCAGCTCGGTCGCGAGCCCGACGGTGGTGCCGCGCAGCGGCTGCCCGTAGAAGTGCGTCAGCGGCGCCTCCCACGGCACCTGGAACTGGAACGGGACGGTGTGCCCCGCGCCCTCCTCCAGGGCGAACCCGCCCGCGACGGGCATCTTGGCGTACTCCAGGTTCGAGGTGTACTCGTTGTCGCCCGACTCCACCTCGACCCGGGTGCGCAGGGCCAGGTTCACGGCCTTGATGTCGGAGTTGTACCTGCCGCCGATGATGGTGATCTCACCGGTGACGATGCCGCCCGGCGTGGTGCCGGCGCTGCGCAGCACCGTTTCGATGGACGGTCCCCCGACGCCCATCGCCTGCTTCAGCTTCTTGAAGACCAAGGCCCTGTTCCTCCCGTGTGCGGGCGTGGCGTTCGCCCTAGGTCCAATAGACGCCCGTCAAGGGCGATACGTTCCACCTCGGCGGCGGGCTGCCGGGGACGGCGCGGAGCGGCTCGGTCCGCGCGGCCGGGGACGGTCAGGAGCGGCCCAGCGCGCGGTACTCCCAGCCCGCGGCGCGCCACTGCCCCGCGTCCAGGGCGTGCCGGCCGTCCACGATCCGCTTGTGCTTGACCACCTCGGCGAGCGCGCCCGGGTCGATCTCGCGGAAGTCCGACCACTCGGTCAGCAGGACGACGACGTCGGCGTCCTGCGCGACGTCCAGCGCGTTGTCGCCGTACCGCAGCTCGGGGAACGCGCGGCGGGCGTTGTCGAGCGCGGCCGGGTCGTAGACCCGTACGTGGCCGCCGAGCCCGTGCATGGTGCGCGCCACGTCCAGCGCGGGCGCGTCGCGGATGTCGTCGGAGTTGGGCTTGAACGCCGCGCCCCACGCCGCGATCCGCTTGCCGGAGATTTGCCCGCCGAGCAGCTCGCGGACCAGGTCCACGGTGCGGGCGCGGCGCCGCCGGTTGATGTCGTCGACCTCGCGCAGGAACGACACCGCCTGGCCGACACCGATCTCCTCGGCGCGGTGCGCGAACGCGCGGATGTCCTTGGGCAGGCAGCCGCCGCCGAAGCCGAGGCCGGGCTTGAGGAACTTGCCGCCGATCCGGTCGTCCAGCGCGAGCGAGTCGGCCAGGTCCTTGATGTCCGCGCCGACCGCCTCGCAGACCTCGGCCATCGCGTTGATGTAGGAGATCTTGGTGGCCAGGAACGAGTTGGCCGCCACCTTGACCAGCTCGGCGGTGGCGAGATCGGTGCGCACCACCGGGGTGCCGAGGTCCAGCACCGGCTTGAACGCGGCGCGGAGCCGCTCCTCGGCCCAGTCGGAGGCGACGCCGAACACCATCCGGTCGGGCCGCATGGTGTCGTCGACGGCGAAGCCCTCGCGCAGGAACTCGGGGTTCCAGGCCAGCTCGACGCCGGTGCCCGCGGGCGCCAGCTCCTGGACGAGCCCGGTGAGCCGCTTGGCGGTGCCGACCGGCACGGTCGACTTGCCGACCACCAGCGCGCGCCGGTCGAGATGCGGCGCCAGGGTGCGCACGGCCGCGTCGATGTAGGTGAGGTCGGCGGCGTCCGAGCCCGGCTGCTGCGGCGTGCCCACGCACAGGTAGTGCACGTCGCCGAACTGGCCCGCCTCGGCGAACGAGCTGGTGAACCGCAGCCGGCCCGACTCCAGGGCCTTGGCGAGCAGCTCGGGGAGGCCGGGCTCGAAGAACGGGACCTCGCCGGCCGCGAGTTTGGCGATCTTCCCCTCGTCGACGTCCACACCGAGCACCTCGAAGCCCAGCACGGCCATGCAGATCGCGTGGGTGGCGCCGAGGTAGCCGGTGCCGATGACGGTGAGCCTCGGGGACTCCGTCGCGTTCATTGCCTTCTCCTTGTGCTGATGACGGATGTGGCGGGCTCCCGCAGGCCCTCAGGAGCACGTGCCCTTGTTGATCAGTCTGCCGCCCCTGACCCGGTTGTCGCAGGCGACCCTGTTGCCACCGGAGTTCAGGTTCACGCCGAAGCCCTTGGCGCCACCGAGATCGATGACGTTGCGGCGGAAGACGTTGCCGGTTCCCCAGCCCTGGTACTCCTCGTGCGTCTGGAATCCGTCGGCGACGGTCCGGGCGCCGCGGTTCCCCTCGATGACGTAGTCGTTGCCCTTGGCGTCGACCCACGAATCGTTCACCTTGTCACCCGACAGCTCGGAACCGTCGAAGACATTCCCGGTGAGCTTGCCGCCCGTGGTGCCCTCCTTGATGTCGACCGCCTCGGCGGTCGCCCGGATCCGGTTGGCGGCCACCAGGTTGTTGTCGCTCCGGTCCGGCCGCCCCTGTGTCAAGGTGCCCCAATTGTTGTGCGAGGAGCCGAGGTAGACGCCCTCGCCGAAGCGGGGGTTGCGCCGTCCGGTACCGGAGATGCTGTTGTACTGCACGGCGTTGCCGGAGCTGAAACGGCGCAGGTGGATCGCCTCGTCGCCGGTGTCGCGGACGGTCAGCCCCTGCACGACCGAGCCGCTGGAGCCGTCCAGCATGACGCCCTTCTGGCTGTTGCGGACGGTGAAGCCGAGGAGCCGCCAATGGCTCGCGCCGTCGAGGTGGAGGCCGTAGCCCGTGCCGGCGTCGCCGCCGTCCAGGATCGTCCGGGGCCCGCCGCAGAGGAAGACGGGCTTGTCCGGCGTGCCCGACTTCTGCGTCGCGAACCGCCCCCGGTAGGTGCCCGGGGCGAGCCGGATCACCTGGCCGGGCTCGGCGACGTTCAGCCGGTTCTGGAGGTCGCCGCCGTTCTTCACCGTGATGGACGCGTCCGGGCAGCCGATCCGCTTCTGCGACCCGGGCAGCGGCAGGTTCTGCGGCTGCCGGGACGTGCCCGCCCCGTTCCCCGCGGCGCCCGCCGCGCCGGCGCCCCCGGCACCGGCCCCCGCGCCTCCGGCGGACGGCGCCGCCGTGCCGGGCGCCGCGAAGGGGCCGGCGCCCGGCCCGGTCCCGTCCGGCTCGCCGCCGCCGTCCGTGGCCACCAGCACCAGGGCGCTGGTGGCCACGGCGCCGACGACCAGCACCCCGGCGAACCTCAGATCGATCTTCACAGTGCACCCCCGTGGGCGACCCGCGCCGCCCGCGGGGGCGACGGGGCCGTGTCAGCCGCACTTGCCCTTCGTGGTCAGCGGGCCGCCGGTCACCTTGTTGTCGCAGGCGATGGTGTTGCCGCCCTTGGTGTCGTTGATGCCGACGCCCTTGCCCCCGGCCAGGTCGATGGTGTTGCCGCGGAAGACATTGCCCTTGCCCATGCCCGGCCGGATCTCGTGCGTCTGGAAGCCGTCCACGGGGGTCTTGGTGCCCTTGTTGCCCTGGATCAGGTAGTTGTTCCCCTTGACGTCCACCCAGGAGTCGTTGTGCTTGTCGCCGCCGGTGGCCGACCCGTCGAACACGTTGTTGAGGATCTTGCCCCCGGTGGTGCCCTCCTTGACGTCGATCGCCTCGGCGGTCGCCCGGATCACGTTGCCGCGCACCACGTTGTTGTCGCTCTTGTCGGGCTTGCCGCCGGAGTTCTCCGTCCAGTTCGACTCGGCGCTGCCCAGGTAGACGCCCTCGCCGAACTTCTCCCGCCGCAGCCCGGTGTTGTAGAGCTTGTTGTACTGGACGGTGTTGCCGGTGGAGAAGTTGCGCAGGTGGACGGCCTCGTCACCGATGTCGTGCACCTCCAGGCCCTGGATGATCGACCCGTTGGTGGTGTCGCCCATCACGCCCTTCTGGGAGTTCTGCACCGTGAAGCCGATGAGCCGCCAGTAGTCGGCCTTGTTGAGGTGGAAGGCGTAGCCCTTCTTCGGGCCGCCGCCGTCGATCACCGCGTCCTTGTCGCCGCACAGGAAGATCGGCTGCTGCTCGGTGCCGGAGGTCTGCGCGACGAACTTGCCCTCGTACCTGCCCGCGTTCATCTTGATCACGTCGCCCGGCTGGGCGCCCTTGACCGCGGCCTCCAACGAGGCCGCGTCGGTCACCGTCCTGGTCGGCTTGGGGCACTCGATCTTGCCCTCGCCCGCGGGCACCGGCAGGGTGAGCGCGGCGCCCGGCTGGGCGCCCCCGCCCTTGCCGTCGTCGCCTTCGTCGCCGTCCGCCGAACCGCCGCCGGGGGCGGTGCCGGCACCGGCCGGTCCGGTGCTCCCGGTGTGTTTCGGATCGCCGCCGCCGTCGTCCCCGCCGACGAGCAGGAACACCAGCCCGCCGACGACCACGGCGCCGACCAGCAGGCCCACGAGGAACTTCACGTCGATCTTGATCGTCATTGCTGAACTACTCCTTGGATGACCGCTGTGCGACTCACTGCCCGCCTGCCCGCCCGCCGTTCGTCCGCTCGTCCGCCCGCTCGCCGTCCGGCCGCCGCGGCCGGGCTACCGGCGGGCCGGTCTGCCGGCCCGCGCTCCGGCCCGTTCCGCGGCGCCTTCGGCGTTCTGCTCAGGGCCGGTGGTGGCGCGGCGCAGCAGCCGTACGGGGCGTTCCTCAAGCTTGTCCTGTTCCTCGTAGGGGTGGGCGCCGCGCCGTCCGATCCGCAGCCCGGCGCCGCGCGAGCGCAGCATTGAGATCGCCACGAGCAGGAAGACGCCGGCCCAGATCACGTTCATCGGCTTGAAGATCCGCTTGATCCAGGTCCAGAACCCGGCGGTCTTGTGCCAGCCCTTGGCGTTGTTGCGCACGTTCTGGTACTTGCCGGTCGCGCCGTCGACGTCCATCGCGCTGGTCCCCGCGCCGCTCAGCGTGTTGCCGGTGAGCGAGGTGCCGGTGACGTCGCCGCGCAGCGTGAGGCCGTGCCGCTTGGCCGACTGCACCGTGTTGCCGCTGAGGGTGCCGTTGGAGCCGCGCAGGTAGAGCGCGGTCTCGGTCCCGGTGACGACGTTGCCCGAGACCGACGCCCCGGTGACGCCGTCGCGCAGCACCACGCCCTGCCGGGCGGGCCGGTTGATCTGGTTGCCGGCGATCTGCACCCGGGTCGCCTTCTCGCGGACCACGATGCCCATGTCGCCGCCGGAGATCCGGTTGTTCTGCACCGCGACGTTGTCGCCGCCGAGCAGCTCCACCCCGTACCGCCGGTTGTTCTTGGCGATGCTGCTGCTCACCAGGTTGCCGCCGAAGCTGGTGACCGACTCGCCGGACGCCGACGGGCCCTCGGCGAGCGCCTGCCCGTTGAGGGTGAAGCCGTTGCCGCCGTTGCCCTCGGACGTGCAGTTGGTGACCCGCACGCCCTCGGTCCCGCGGGACAGCACGAACCCGTCGCCGCGGCTGCCGGTGACCGTGGTGTTCTCGATCGTGGCGTTCTTGGCGAACCGGTGCAGCAGCACCCCGTGCACCAGGCTGTTCCTGATCGTGTTGTTGGTGAGCTGCGTCTGGTTGGACGCGGTGACGAACAGCCCATAGGCGCTGCCGTCGAAGGTGGAGTGGTCGATCGACCCGCTCACCAGGTTGCCCGCCGGCACGTGGAAGGTGACGCCCTTGCCGCCCCCGCCGGCCGCATTGACCTCGACCTCCTCCCGGTTGCCCCGGGTGGGCTCGCGGGAGCCGTTCGGCAGCGTCACCGCCTGCGGCGGGGCGCCGGTGGACCGCTCGGCGGACGAGTCGGGGCGGTCCGAGCCGGTCAGCGCCACGCCGCCGGTCCGGCCGCTCCAGAACCCCAGGTCGGAGACCTGGGTGTACTTCATGCCGAAGTCGCCGCCGATCGCCCGGATGTAGGAGCGCCCGTCGGCGACCTGCCGGTCGGGCTTGCGGGTGTCGTCGTTCCAGCTGGTGAAGCGGACCGGGTTCTGCGCCGACCCGTTGATCTTCACGGTGCCGCCGGCGCTGACGATCGAGGCGAACGACCCCGGGACGCTGCGCATCCGGATCGTCAGCGGCCCGGTGGAGCTCTGGAGGATCAGCTTGCCGCCCGCGGCGACCATGATGTTGACGCCGAGCAGGTAGGACCCGTCGCCCTGCTTCTGGAAGTCCTGCCCGGCCAGCTTCTCCAGCTCGGCGACGTAGTAGGGCTGGCGCCGCTGCGGCAGCATCAGCGTCCGCCCGTTCGCCGAGGTGAGCAGCCGCGGCACGCGCGCCTGCTGCGCGGCCGGCCCGCCGCCCGCCAGATCCGACTCGTGCTTGGCACGGATCTGCATGACCCGCAGGTCCTCCTGGTCGACCAGCGTCGCCTGCTGCCGCGCGGCCTCGGCCGTCACCTCGTTGACGTCCGGCATACCGGGCGTCCGGTCGGCGACGTAGGTCCGGTAGACGTAGGTGCCGCCGCCCGCGAGGCCGAGCACGAGCACGGTCGTCACGATCCTGCCGAGGCCCGACTTCTTCCGGGGCGGCGGCTCGGCCTGCTCCGGCCCGGCGCTCGCGGCCTTCCTGCCGTCGGCCATGTCAGACCCCCCCTCGGTCGGGCTGCGGGACGCCGTGCCGCGGCGTCGGATGCGGCGGGGTCTGCGGTGGCGGTACGGGCCGCGGCCCCGTCTGCTGCGGCGAGTGCGGCGCGGACGGCTGCGGACCCCGCGGCTGCGGCATCTGCGGCGGGACCGGCGCGGCGGCCATCCCGTGCGCGCCGGCCGGCCGCTGCCCGTGCTGCGGTCCCGCCGCGCGCCGGCCGCCGCCGGACGGCATCGGCTGCGG
Source organism: Spirillospora sp. NBC_01491 (assembly GCF_036227065.1). Taxonomy (GTDB): domain Bacteria; phylum Actinomycetota; class Actinomycetes; order Streptosporangiales; family Streptosporangiaceae; genus Spirillospora; species Spirillospora xylanilytica. Next base: position 4,753,054 of record NZ_CP109432.1, on the reverse strand, counting down.
AGCTCCCGGCCCACCGGGCGGCGGAGCCGCGTACCGTCCGGCCGCCTGCTGCCCAGGGCCCTGCCCGCCCGGTACGGGACGTCCGGGCGCCATGCCCGCCCCGCCCTGCCCGACGGGCCTGCCGGGCGCGCCCTGCGCGCCTGGGGCGCCCGCCATGGCCGGCTGCCCGGGCCGTCCGGGTGCCGGGCGGCCGGGACCGCCCTGGCTGCGAGGCAGGCTCCACACCTGCCGCTTCGCCATCGGCTGCTGGAGCGAGTACGGGTGCACGCCGCTCCTGCCGATGCGCAGCCCGCCGTTGCGGGACCGGAACATCGAGAAGAGGACCACGGTGAACACCCCGGCCCAGATGAGGTTCAGCGGCGTCATGTAGCGCTGCGCCTTCATCCACAGCGACGCGGTGTCGGTCCAGCCCTCGGTGTTGTTGTCCTCCTTGGCGACCGTGCCGTGCGCCCGCGAGGTGCTCACCGCGCTGGTGCCCCGTCCGTTGAGCGTGTTGTCGCGCACCTCCGAGCCGCCGGACGCGCCCTTGAGCGTGATGCCGTGCGCGGTCGCGCCCTGCACCACGTTGCCCACCAGCTTGGCGCTGGCGTTGCGCAGGTAGATGCCGGTCTTCGCACCGGTCACCGTGTTGCCGGCCAGGCTGGCGCCCTTGACCCCGTCGCGCAGCGCGATGCCCTGCCGGACCTGCTGGGAGAGCTGGTTCCCCGAGATCTGCACCTCGGTCGCCGCCGCGCGGACCACGATGCCCATGTCGCCGCCGATGACCTTGCTGTTCTGCACCGAGAGCTTGTCGCCGCCCATCAGCTCGATGCCGTAGTGCCCGTTGCCCTGGGCCACGCTGTTGTTGATCGAGCTGTCGCCGAAGCTCTCCAGCGACTCGCCCGACGCGGACGGCCCGCCGGCGAGCGCCTGCCCGTTGACGGTGAAGCCGTTGTGCCCGTTGCGCTCGGACGTGCAGTTGGTGACGCGGACCTTCTCGGTGGCCCGGGACAGCACGAACCCGTCGCCGCGGCTGCCGGTGACCAGGGTGCCGGAGATGTTGGCGTTCTTGGCGAAGCGGTGCATCACCAGCCCGTTCACCAGGCTGTTCTCGATCCTGTTGTTGGTGACCTGGGTCTGGTTGGAGCCGGACACGAACAGCCCGAACGCGTCGCCGCTGATCGTGCTGTTGTCGATCGAGCCGGTGACCAGGTCGGCCGCGGGCACGTGCGTGGCGGTGCCGCCGGGCTTCTCGATCTCGATGTCGCCGGGGCCCCCGCCGCCGCCCCCGCTCTGGCCCGGCTGGTTCTGCTGCTGCCGCTTCTTCTTGGCGGCGTGCCGCTGCTCCTTGTTGAGGTGCTTGGCGGCGCTCGCCGGACGGTCGGTGCCGGTCAGCGCGATCCCGCCGGTCCGTCCGCTCCAGAAGCCGAGGTCGGACACCTTGGCGTACTTCATCCGCAGGTCGCCGCCGACGGCGCGGATGTAGGCGCGGCCGTCGGCGACCTGGGTGTCGGGCCGCCTGGTCCGCGGGTCCCAGCTGGTGATCCGCACCGGCTGCCGCCGGGTGCCCTCGATCTTGATGCTGCCGCCGAAGCTGACGATCGACCCGAACGCGCCCGGCATGCTGCCCATCCGCAGGGTGAGCGGCCCGGACGGGTTCTGGAGCACCAGCTTGGCGCCGTCGGCGAGGAACACGTGGATGCCGAGCAGGTACCCGCCGTCCGCCTGCCGCTGGACGTACCTGCCTCCGTACTTGGCCAGGTCCGCCACCGTGTAGGGCCTGCCGCTGTTGACCGCGGGCAGCACCAGCGTCTTGCCCTGGGCGGAGCCGAAGATCTGCGGGCGCTTCCACTGCGCGGTGGCGTCCCCGCCGATCTGGAGGATCGCGGCCAGCACCGACCGCACCTGCATGATCCGCTGGTCCTCCTGATCGACCAGGGCGGCCTGCCGGGTCGCGTCGGCCAGGGGGGCGGCGTGCGCGGACGGCGGCGCGGCGCCGCCGGGGGACAGTCCCAGGGGCAGCGCGGCCAGCGCGAACGCCAGCGCCGGCCCGGCGGACGCGATGCGGCGCCCGAGCGGACGAACCGTCACCTCAGCCCACTCCCTGGAGCGATCCGGCGCTCTGCCCGGCGCCGCCGACCTGGTCGGAGGTGCGGGTCAGCCAGCCCTGCTTGTTCATCGTCACGAACGCGTACAGCTTGATCGGCAGCGAGATCATGATGATCACCAGCGCGGTCAGCGGCAGCAGCAGGATCTCGGCGGGATGCCGCTTGATGTGCGAGTAGCCGCGCACGCCCCGGCCGAGCAGCACCCAGCCGACGGCGAGGGTGATGCCGAGCGGGTGCAGGTTGTCCATCATCCGGCTGAAGATCAGGTAGCCTAGGGTCACGCCCATCGTGACCGGGGTGAGCAGGATCTGGAGCACCGTGACCTTGGTGACGAACGGCGTCTTCCACAGCCAGCCCTTCCACAGGGCGGTCAGGTAGCAGCGGTAGGAGTTGCGGCTCCACCGCACCCGCTGCTTGACGAAGGCGCTGAACTTGTCCGGGAACATCGAGATCGCGCGCGCCGACGACTGGTGCACGGTCTTGTAGCCCTGGGAGAGGGTCAGCCAGGTGAGCCGGCCGTCGTCGCCGGCGATGCAGCGGCGGCCCATGAAGAACTCGTTCTCCAGGTTCTCCACCACGGGCAGGATCACCGAGCGCCGGTAGGCGGCCGTCCGGCCGGATAAGCAGGCGACGCCCCCCTTGGAGCCCATCGCCGGGACGTAGTCGTAGTAGCGGAGGTTGACCAGCCAGTCGGCGATCCGGCGCCACACGCTGCTGGTGCGCTGGTACACGTTCTGCTGCGTTCCCACCCCGCCGACCTGCGGGTCCTCGAACGGCATCTGCACCGCGTCTAACAGGCCCGGCTGCCATAAGGTGTCGGAGTCGGCGAACACCACGATCTCGCCGCGGGCGGCGCGGATCCCGACGCCGAGCGCCGAGCGCTTGCCGGAGTGCTCGTAGACCAGCACGTGCAGCCGCGGGTCGGTGACCTGCGCGAGCCGGCGGTGCCCCTCGGTGTCGCCGACGTCGATCACGATGATGATTTCGCTGGGGTTCTGGACGAGCCAGCTCTCCAGGCAGCGGATCAGGATCTCGGGGTCCTCCCGGTACGACGGGACGACGGCCGAGACCGTGGTGCGGAAGTTGTTGACCACGGGCTTGTCCATCCGGGACAAGATCACTCGGTAGAGCCAGAGCGACCAGACCAGCAGTCCCGCGAAGCCCAGCGGAACGAACTTCCGCCAGTCGCCGCCGGCCGTCGCCCCCGCGATCGCTCCCCAGGCGTCATTGAGCCACCCAGTGACAGACGACAAGGCGTTCTCCCTCCATCCGGTGGCCGCGGGAAGAGGGGCTGACCCTTGTGACCCGCGACACCACCAGTAAGAGTGAGCATCCAGCCGAATGGTTCACGATTGCCGGATCCGGTCACCGGCAAGAACAGAGCCCTGCCGAATATCGGTTCAGTGAGGGCGTCGTCAAGCGATTCGAGGCAGAGAGTCTACATATTGTGGCGTCCGTCGCGGTTCGGAGTGGTCGGCCACATCCTTCTGGAACATCTGACTGGGAGTTGATGTAGCTGTATAGGGATTTGAGTCCTATTTATCGCTTGTTGAGCGATTTTCGGGGTGTCGTTAGGTGATCATGTGGTGGCTTGATGTGAGTTGCGTCACTTTCCCTGAATGAGGACAACCGGTCACGGTGCAATCCACACAAATCGGGCGCTCCGATGGGTTGCCACTGGTTACCAGCGGGTAGCATGGTGTCGAGTTACCGACCAGTACGTTGTGCGGGGCCGCGAGCGCCGCCGGACCCGACGGGGTGTTCATGGGGCACTACAAGAGCAACCTCCGCGACCTGGAGTTCAACCTCTTCGAGGTGTTCGGCCGCCAGGAGCTCCTCGGCAGCGGCCCCTACGCGGAGCTGGACGAGGACACGGTGCGCAGCATCCTGGACGAGGTGAACCGGCTGGCCGAGGGCCCGATCGCCGCCTCCTTCGAGGACGCCGACCGCAACCCGCCGACCTTCGACCCGGCCACCGGCTCGGTCGCCATGCCGGAGAGCTTCAAGAAGTCGTTCAAGGCGTGGATGGACGCCGAGTGGTTCCGCCTCGACCTGACGCCCGACTTCGGCGGCAGCGGCGCCCCGCGCTCGCTCACCTGGGCCGTCGCCGAGCAGGTGCTGGGCGCCAACCCGGCCGTCTACATGTTCTCCTCGGGCCCCGGCTTCGCCCAGATCCTGTGGCAGATCGGCACGCCCGAGCAGAAGCGGTTCGCCGAGCTGGCCCGCGACCGGCAGTGGGGCGCCACCATGGTGCTGACCGAGCCGGACGCCGGCTCCGACGTCGGCGCCGGCCGCAGCAAGGCCGTCCAGCAGCCCGACGGCACCTGGCACATCGAGGGCGTCAAGCGCTTCATCACCTCGGCCGAGCACGACATGGCCGAGAACATCTTCCACCTGGTGCTGGCCCGTCCCGAGGGCGCCGGCCCCGGCACCAAGGGGCTGTCGATGTTCCTGGTGCCCAAGTACCTGGTCGACACCGAGACCGGTGAGCTCGGCGAGCGCAACGGCGCCTACGTCACCAACGTCGAGAAGAAGATGGGCCTCAAGGTCTCCACCACCTGCGAGCTCACCTTCGGTGAGAAGCACCCCGCGATCGGCTACCTGGTCGGCGACGTGCACGAGGGCATCAAGCAGATGTTCCTGGTGATCGAGTACGCCCGGATGATGGTCGGCACCAAGGCCATCGCCACCCTGTCCACCGGCTACCTCAACGCGCTGGAGTACGCCAAGGAGCGGGTGCAGGGCGCCGACCTCACCAGGATGACCGACAAGACCGCGCCCCGCGTCACCATCACCCACCACCCCGACGTCCGGCGCAGCCTGCTGACCCAGAAGGCCTACGCCGAGGGGATGCGCGCGCTGGTCCTGCTCACCGCCACCTATCAGGACGCGGTGCAGATCGCCGAGCACGAGGGGCGCAGGGACGAGGAGGCCGAGAAGGTCAACGACCTGCTGCTGCCGATCGTCAAGGGCTTCGGATCCGAGCGGGCGTACGCGCTGCTCGGCGCCGAGTCGCTCCAGACCCTGGGCGGCTCGGGCTTCCTCCAGGAGTACCCGGTCGAGCAGTACATCCGGGACTCCAAGATCGACACCCTGTACGAGGGCACCACCGCCATCCAGGGCCAGGACCTGTTCTTCCGCAAGATCCTGCGGGACAACGGCGAGGCCCTCAAGGTGCTGGCCGGCCAGGTCAGGGCGTTCGCCGAGAGCGACGCCGGCAACGGCCGCCTCAAGAACGAGCGGGCGCTGCTCGGCCGGGCCCTGGACGACGTGCAGGGCATGATCACCCCGATGACCGGCTGGGCGCTGGCGTCCCTGGAGGACCCCCGGGAGCTCTACAAGATCGGCCTCAACTCCTCGCGGCTGCTGCTCGGCCTCGGCGACCTCATCGTCGGCTGGCTGCTGTGCCGGCAGGCCGAGGTCGCGCTGGCCAAGCTCGGCGGCGACGCCGTCTCGGACGCCGACAAGGCCTTCTACACCGGCAAGGTCACCTCGGCGCAGTTCTTCTGCCAGACCGTCCTGCCGCGCCTCGCGTCCGACCGGGCCGTCACCGAGTCGACCACGCTCGACGCGATGGACCTGCCCGAAGAGGCGTTCTGACCCGACCCGCCCCCGGCCCCTGACCCCGCCTCCCGCGGACCCGTGAAACGGCCCCCGCCGCGCCCCGCCGCGCGACGGGGGCCGCCGCGTTCCGGCCGGGCGCGTTCCCTCAGGTCCGGTGGGCACCGCTGCGCGGGACGGTCCGGATGACTTACGCTCGGCCGGGTCCGTCCGCGCCCCGCACCCCCCGAACGAACCGGAGAGCCGATGCCGGCCCGCAGACTGCACGCCCCCCTCGCCACCTCCCTCGCCGGGCTGCTGCTCGCCGCCGGCTGCTCCGACTCCGGCGGGCCGGAGAAGAGCGACCCGCCCAAGGTCACGGCCGGGGCGGCCTCGTCCGCGCGCGCGCAGACCGGGGGGCAGCCGGTCAAGGAGGGCTGGTTCGGCGCCGCCGACGGCCTGCACGCCCGCGTCGAGGTCAAGGGCGTCGAGCGGCAGGGCGCCAAGTCGGTGCTCCGCTACACCGTCACCTCCCTGGACGCCGCCGCCAAGTCGGTGCCGTTCGCCGTCCGGCTGCTCGACCCGGTCGGCCGCAAGCTCTACAAGCCGCTGGCCCCAGGCGCGGCGAGCGAGCAGTTCCCGCCGAACGCGCCGCGCGAGATGACCGCCGAGTACCCGCCGATCCCGGCCGCCGTCGAGAAGATCACCGTGATCACGCCGGGCACCGCCGGGGAGTTCACCGGCGTCCCGGTCACCGGCACCGGCGACGCCCCGGCCCCCACCAGCGGCGAGGCCGCTCCCACGGACAACCCGGCCGAGCTGTACGACATCACCGAGGGCGAGATCAAGGACGTCACCTCCAGCGGGTCCGACGTCACGATGAACCTCCGCACCGACGTGCTGTTCGCGTTCGACTCCGCCAAGCCGTCCGGCCGCGCCGCGTCGGTGCTCGACCAGGCGGCCAAGGGGATCAAGGAGAAGGCCGACCCGGGCAAGCGGCCGCTCACCTTCAACGGGCACACCGACAGCAAGGGCGGCGACGGCTACAACCTCAAGCTGTCGCGCGAGCGCGCCGAAGCGGTGATGAAGGAGCTGAAGAACCGGCTCGGCGGCTCGTTCAAGTACTCCGCGCACGGCAAGGGCGAGGCCGAGCCGATCGCCAAGGAGGGCGGCGCCGACGACGCCAAGGCCCGCGCCCGCAACCGCCGCGTCGAGATCTCCTACTCGGTGCGGCAGCAGGCCGATGGCGCCACCAACGCCTCCACCGCCGCCGCCGACGGCCGCGGCGGCACCGTCCGCCCCGCGGGCTTCCGCGCCCAGGACGGCGCGACCGTGGCCAGCCGCTTCGGCCGGTTCGGCGGCGCCAAGCGGCGGCTGGACGTCAAGCCGTTCTACCGCGACGGCGCCTACATCGTCGCGGTGTTCGACCTGGTCGACGAGGGTCCGGGCAGCACCCCGCCGGACGCCGCCTACCCGCACAAGGACTACCCGGGCGGCGCGTTCACCTCGTTCTCCGTGCTGGCCCCCGGCGGCACCGACGTCTACCGCGCCGTCCGCGTCGGCCCCGCGCCCGCCGGCGGGTCCGCCGCCTACGTCGACCCGGGCCGCGCCACGTTCCGCACCGCGATCGACCAGCCGGTGCGCGGCTTCGCCTACATTCCGGCCCCGCCAGGCCCGATCTCCTCGGTGGTCTTCGACGGCGGCCCCTTCGGCAAGGTGAACAACGTGCCCGTCTCCTGACCACGTCCAGCCGCGCACGTGTGACCGGACAGCCAGCGGATAGTTAAAGAGCACGGCTGTAGAACGTCTGGCGGAGGTCACGCATGGGTGTCGGCGTCAGCATTTTCACGATCACCCTCGGGTTGATCCTCAAGTTCGCCATCCGGGCGGACGCGATGAACGACCCGGTGGACATCCACGTGATCGGAGTCATTCTGATCATCGTCGGCGGCGTCTCGTTCGCCCTCCAGCTCGTGCTGATGACCCGGACGCAGCAGCGCCGCTCCAGGCCGGACGACCGCGACCACCTCTACGACGGCGACAACCCGCCGCCCCGCTGACCCGGACGGCCCGGACCGCGCACGCAAGGCCGTGTGCGCGGTCCGGGCCGGGCCGGGCGGACGAGGTCAGCTCCAGGCGAGCATCCGGAGCGGGTCCTCCAGCATGTCCCCGACATCGCGCAGCACCCGCGACCCCAGCTCGCCGTCGATGACCCGGTGGTCGAACGAGAGCGACAGCGTGGTGACCTTCCGGATCGCCAGCTCCCCCTCGTGCACCCACGGCATGTCCCGGATCTGGCCGACCGCCAGGATCGCCGACTCGCCCGGCGTGATGATCGGCGTGCCGGTGTCGATCCCGAAGACGCCTATGTTGGTGATCGTGATCGTCCCATCGGTCAGGTCGGCGGGGGTCGACTTCCCCGTCCGCGCCGTCTCGACCAGCGCGTTCAGCGCGCGGGCCAGGTCCGGCAGCGACAGCGCCTGCGCGTCCTTGACCTTCGGCACGATCAGCCCCCGCTCGGTGGCCGCCGCGATGCCGAGGTTGACGTAGTGCTTGACCACGATCTCGGCGCCGGACGGGCCGTCCGCCCAGACGGCGTTCACCATCGGGGTGCGGGCCACGGCGGTGAGCAGCGCCCGCGCGATCAGCAGCAGCGGCGAGACCTTCACCTCGGCGAAGTCCGGTAGCTCGCGCAGCCGCCGGACGGCCTCCATCGTGCGCGTCACGTCGATCTGGAGGAACTCGGTGACGTGCGGTGCGGTGAACGCCGATCCGCTCATCGCCGCCGCGATCGACTTCCGCACCCCCTTGACCGGGATCCGCTCCTCCCGCACCCCCTGAGCCGGCACCGGGGCGGAGACCGGCGCGGCCTGCGCGGCGCGGACGTCGTCGCGGGTGACGGACCCCTGCGGCCCCGTCCCGGCGATCGTGGCGAGGTCCACCCCGAGGTCCTTGGCCATCTTCCGCACGGGCGGCTTGGCCAGCGGCAATCCGTTGTCCACAGCCTGTGGACGAACGACCGCGGGCGTCACCGGCGCCACGGGCTCGGGCGCGGGCGGCTCGGGCGCGGGCACGGGCTCGGCCGCACCGTTCGACTGCTTACGCGGACGCCGCTTGGTGGCGCCCGGCAGCACGCCGTACCCCACCAGGACGGGCTCCCGCTTGGGCGTGTCCGGCGTGACGGCCCCGGGCTCGTCCGCCTTGGGAACCTGCGCCTCAGCGCCGTCGCCGTCGCCGTCGCCGTCACCGGCGACGTCCACGGAGATGATCGGCACCCCCACGTCCACCGTCTCGCCCTCGGTGACCAGCAGCCCGGTCACCACGCCCTCGAACGGGCAGGGCAGCTCGACGATCGCCTTGGCGGTCTCGATCTCCACGATGGTCTGGTTGACCTCGACCTGGTCGCCGGGCGCGACATGCCACTTGACGATCTCGGCCTCGGTCAGCCCCTCGCCCACGTCGGGCAGCTTGAACTGCTTCGTCTCCGTCATCGGCGTCACCATCCGAAGGTCTGGTCGACGGCGTCGAGGATCCGGTCGAGATCGGGCAGGTAGTGCTCCTCGACGCGCGAGGGCGGGTACGGGGTGGAGAAGCCGCCGACCCGCAGGACGGGGGCCTCCAGCCGGTAGAAGCACTTCTCGGTGATCCGCGCGGCCAGCTCGGCGCCGTAGCCGCTGAACACGGGGGCCTCGTGCACCACCACGCAGCGTCCGGTCCGGTTGACCGACGCGACCACCGTGCCGATGTCGAGCGGGTTCAGCGACCGCAGGTCGATGACCTCCAGCGAGCGGCCCTCCTCGGACGCCGCCGCGGCGGCCTCGATGCAGGTCTTCACCGACGGCCCGTACGCGAGCACGGTCACGTGCTCGCCGGGGGTCACCACCCGGGCGCTGTGCAGCGGCGTCCAGCCGCCCTCCTCGACCTCGATCGCGGCCTTCTCCCAGTAGCGCCGCTTCGGCTCGAAGAAGATCACCGGATCGTCCGAGCGGATCGACTGCTGGATCATCGAGTACGCGTCCGCCGGGTTGGAGCAGGCCACCACCCGCAGCCCCGCCGTGTGCGTGAAGTACGCCTCGGGCGACTCGCTGTGGTGCTCCACCGCGCCGATGCCGCCGCCGCACGGGATCCGGATCACCACCGGGAGCGTCACCTTGCCGAGCGACCGCATCCGCATCTTGGCGAGCTGGGTGATGATCTGGTCGACCGCCGGGAACACGAACCCGTCGAACTGGATCTCGCACACCGGCCGGTACCCGCGCAGCGCGAGCCCGATCGCCGTCCCGATGATGCCGGACTCGGCGAGCGGCGTGTCGATGACGCGCTCCTCGCCGAAGTCCTTCTGGAGCCCGTCGGTCACCCGGAACACGCCGCCGAGCCGGCCCACGTCCTCGCCCATGATCAGGACCTTGGGATCGTCCTCCAAGGCCTTGCGCATGCCCATGTTCAGGCTCTTGTTCAGCGTCTGCTTCTCGCTCACGGCCGCGCGCTCCCCTCAAAGGACTCCAGGTAGGCGGCGAACCGCTCCTGCTCCTCGGTCATCAGCGGATGGTCCTCGGCGTACACGTTCTCGAAGATCGACAGAGGCGTCGGGTCGGGCAGCGCCAGGCACGCCTTGCGCAGGTCGGTCGCGATCCGCTTCGCCTCGGCCTCGACGTCCTCGAAGAACGCCGCGTCCGCCAGGTCGCCGCGCACCAGGTACGCCTTGACCCGCTCGATCGGGTCCTTGAGCTTCCACGCCTCTTCATCGGACTTGAGCCGGTAGCGCATGGGGTCGTCGTTCGTCGTGTGCGCGCCCATCCGGTACGTGAACGCCTCGATCAGCGTCGGGCCCTGCCCGGTGCGCGCGTTCTCCAGAGCCTTGCGGGTCACCGCCAGGCAGGCGAGGACGTCGTTCCCGTCCACCCGCAGCCCGGGGAACCCGAATCCCTGCGCCCGCTTGAACAGCGGGATCCGCGACTGCTTCTCCAGCGGCTCGGAGATCGCCCACTGGTTGTTCTGGCAGAAGAACACCACGGGCGCGTTGAACACCGAGGCGAACACGAACGCCTCGTTCACGTCCCCCTGGGACGTGGCGCCGTCGCCGAAGTAGGCGATCGTGGCGCCGGCCGAGTCGGTCCCCAGCACCCCGTCCCGCTGGATGCCCATCGCGTAGCCGGCCGCGTGCAGCGTCTGGCTGCCGATCACGATCGTGTACAGGTGGAACCCGTGCTCGGCGGGGTCCCATCCGCCGTGGTGCACCCCCCTGAACAGCCCCAGCAGCTTCACCGGCTCGACGTTCCGGCACCAGGCCACGGCGTGCTCGCGGTACGTCGGGAACACCATGTCGTGCTCGGCCAGCGCCCGTCCGGACCCGATCTGCGCGGCCTCCTGCCCCAGCAGCGAGGCCCAGAGGCCGAGCTCACCCTGCCGGGTCAGCGCCACCGCCTCCCGGTCGATCCGCCGGACGATCACCAGGTCGCGGTAGAGCCCGCGGATCTCCTCGGTGGTCAGGTCGAGCGGGTAGTCGGGATGCTCGACGCGCTCCCCCTCGGGGGTGAGCAGCTGCACGAGCTCGGGCTCGGCGTGCACCGGGGTGTCTGGCGCGCCGCGCACGGAGTCGATCGTCATCGATGACACTCCTCGTTCGGGGCCGGAACGCGGGATCGCCGCACGCCGGCCGACAACAGTGGCACCGCCCCAGGTAAGGGACGGATAGCCGCTAAAGCCATCGTGGCAGACATCACACCCAACGGCGCAAGACCCCGCCACCGACATCCCTACCCCGACCCACCCCCGCCACCCCGCGCCAACGGCCTCCAGACCACCCCAAGGTGACGCACATCACCGTCCACGGCGCCAGACCTCAGCCCGCGTCCAGCTCCTCGTTGCACCACACGACGACCTCGGAGACCTCGACAACCTCAGCGAGCGGATATCGGACCGTCCCGGTGAGCGGAGTGGTCAGCGAGAAGCCACCCTGCCGGGCGAACACGGTGATCTCTGGCCGTACCGACAGAACGGCCATGCCCAAGCCTTCACACCGGTGCACCGGCTTCAGCCCCCGAGCCATGAGTGCCGCCTCCAGCACCCGCCCGGCTGTCCGGCAATCCGGCGCGGAACGGACGACGGGATGGGGTTCGGGGATCGGCAGGGCGAAGTAGGCGACTTTGCCGGAGACCGCAGCGGCGCTGAGCCGTGACCGCGTCCGGTGAACGCCCCAAGAGCCGCCATGCTCCGCGGTCAGGGCGTTGACCATCTCCAGCCCGCGCCCGCTCTCCGCGTATAGATCGGGCCGGACGCATCGGCGCGGCAGGCGTCCTATCCACGGCGCGCTGTCGAAGACCTTCGTCACGATCTCGACGTCCCGTCGGTACATGACGAGCTCGGGCGGCGCGTCCGGGGACTGGTCGTCGAACCCATGAACGAAGGCGTTGGCGGCCAGCTCCGAAACGATCGTGACAGCGTCCCCGACCACCCCCTCGGGCACCGCCATCGCCCGCAGCACCGCCCGCACCCGCGACCGCGCCGCTGCCGCACACGACGCGTCAACCGGCAGCGCCCAGACAAGAGGAGCTCCTGCAAGCAGTTCATCAGGGACCATCACCAAGATCACCGCCCGTCCGAGCCACCCTGGGGTCGCTCAACGTGTCCGCCTGGACGCCCAGAGTTGCATCCCATGGACGAGGGTGTATAGATTTTCGATTAGAAAATCTAAGAGCTGATTCCCGCTCCTTGGCCCCCGAACGCTGGCAGAGTGACGGTCGTGTCTGAGATTCGCGCTGCCGGGTACAGTCCGACGATCAAGAAACGGGCCTTGAGTAGGAGGCTCGTAGAGCTCCGTAAGCAGGTCGGGCTCACGACGACGGAGGTCTGCAAGCGGCTGCGCTGGAGCCCCAGCAAGCTCAACTACATAGAGAAGGCGAAGTGGATCGAGCCGAACTGCGAGGCCGTTGCCGACCTGTGTGAGTTGTACGGGGTTGAAGGAAACGATCGTGACGCGTTGATCAGGCTCGCGCGCGAGGCTCGGGAACGCGGATGGTGGTCGCGCTACAGCGACGTCTTCCGTAACGAGTATCCGGGTTTCGAGGCGGCGGCCTCGATCATTCGCACCTACCAGCACACCTTCCTGCCTGGCCTTCTTCAGGCCAGGTCGTACCTTGAGGCCCTGCCGCCGATAGTGGGGATCGACGATCCGGCTGAGATTAAGCGTCACGTGGACGCGCGCCTGGCTCGCCAGGAAATCCTTCTCCGTACAGATCACCCCTGCGGATTGCACGCTGTGATCGACGAGAACGCGATCCTGAGGATGGTCGATCCGAAGATCCGTCAACCTCAGTTGCGCCACCTTGTCGCCATGTCCGAACTGCCCAACGTGGACATCCAGTTGGTGCCGACCTCGTCCGGCCTCTACCGCGGGGCCGGGGAGCCCTTCACCTACCTCGGCTTCAGCGATCCAGGCGAGCGGGACATCGTCCTTCTGGAGACATCCGTCGATGACCGAATGCTCGAGGAGAAGGATGAACTCAGGAGGTATATGGTCAGATTTGACCGATTGTGCGAGGTGGCGCTCGATCCGGAGGCGACTCGCGCACATCTAAGAGAGGGGATCGGATGAAGCGGTTGGGGCCTTCCTTCGGGCACTGGCGCAAGAGCAGCCGATCCCAGGCCGGTGGTACTGAATGTGTCGAGGTGGCCGGAGCTGGCACGCTGCGCGGCCTGCGTGATTCGAAGGACCCTGGTGGCGCTGTGGTGATCTTGGGCTTGGACGGGTGGACCTCGCTGGTCGAGGAGATCAGGTCCGGGGCGCACGACCTCGCCTGAGGCGACCGCGGCCGGATGTGCATTCCCCCGGCTGCCCCTTCCTGGCATCATCGACCCGTGCGTTACAACCGGGTCATCGCTGGTGTGGTCGTGCTCGCGGCGGTGGGCGGGTGCACCGAGAAGCCCAAGTCCGCATTCGACCCCACCCCGAAGCCGGTCCGCCCCGGCCAGGCGGTCATCATCGCGGGTGACACGAATCTCAATCGAGATCCGCGTGACGGTGAATATGGCCTGCGCAGCAGCGCTTATGGTGGTGGCGGGATCGCGATATCAGCCGGTGGCGACATTTACTACCGCGTCTATTATGACAGCGAAGGACGCGTTGCGCGCTTGGGAAGAGATGGCAAGGTGTCGCTTTATGGAGTGGACATCGTGCCCGATCAGATGGTCATCTATGGTGATGATCTCTGGCTGATTGCAGCGGGTTTCGGGATCAAGGTTCTTCGAGTTTCGGTAGCCGGCTGGCGGCAGGCGGAAGTCATTAAATGGATGGACTTGAAGGATTCGAAGAACATTGAAGTGAGAGATTCGGCGGGAGGGTCACTGTCAGCTTCAGTGAAGCTTCAGCTCTATCCGAATTGGAAGGGGGCGAAGCTTGTTGTTCGTGCTGATGGTGTCCCGATCGTTATCTCTAAGACGGGAATGCTGTTTGAGGTTCGCGGGCCGGGGAGGCTTGATGAATGGCGTCCTCTCGGCTATGGCGATGCCCTTGCCAAGGTGGTCGAAGAAGGAGAATTTCAGCCCTCGGACGCGGTGCTCGACGACCAGGGTGGATTGGTTCTGCTAGGGCATGGTGGAATTATTCGACTACCGCGCACTGGTTCGGCGACTTCGGTTCGATTCCCGAAGTCAGTATCCCGCCTGCCTTCGTGGTCCACTGTTGTTTCCGCAGGTCAGGGGGCTGTGGTGCTGCTAGGGGGAATGAAAGCGAGCGCAATCGCGCCCCGGCCGACCCTGGTGCGACGAGATGGAAGGATGGAGCGGTTGTCGTGGGGTGGATTTGTCAGGTGTGACAAATTCGATGGGTCCCTTAGTTCCGTCGCATCCGCCATGTCGAGTGGTAGTGTCCGTGCGGCTGATGGCAGTATCTTGATGAATGATAAGGGTTGCGGTCGGGTCTACTCGTTCAAGCTTCCCGATCGGCTGGCCGGTTCTGCCTTTGAAAAGTGAGTGCAGTACGCCCTGGATCGAGGCTCAAGAAGGCGGGATGTTGTGGTCCGACGCACTCTCGGCTTTCCGGAGTACCTCTAGGCCGGTGACCTCGTCAGTCTGTGGTGTCCGTTCTTTGAAGGGGTGCTGCTTCGTCCACTGGATGACGCGGGCCTTGTCTTCCGTAGATAGATCCTCCTTCTTGAGAAGTGAATTGATCGTGGGATCGCCGGTGTTCCCGTGGTGGGCGAGTGCGTAGCCGCGAGCCAGGTCCAGATAGATCTGGTCCGAGTAGGTGGAATTTTCCGCTTTGATCTGCTCGATCTTCTTGTCGAAATCCTTGTACTGGATCTTGTCCAGGGCGAGATTCGTGCCGATGCCGTAGACATCGGTGACTCCGGGGACGGCACCGGCCGGTGATGCTCCGATGATCCCGCCGGTGATGTCGCGCAAGACGCCGAGACGCTTCTGGGCGTCTTCGTACTGCTTCTTCGTGATCTCCTCGCTGCTGGTCCGCTCCTTCGCGTAGGCGGCGATGAGGTTCCCCTCCAGGTATCCGGCGCGCACGATGGCGTCGCCCAAGCTGTGGGTGCGCAGGCCCCAGGCGAAGAGTCGCTGCCGATAGTTCTGGGTATCGGCGGCGAGCTGCGCCCAGGCCCTGTCGTCGGCGGCGAAGGTGCGAAGGAAGGACTGCATGTCCGAGCCGCTGATGTCCACGTAGGCGCGATGGGTCACCGGATCAGTGCTGGGCAGTTCGGTGCCGCTGGCGGTGCGGTTGGCGTCGGCGATGGCAGGGATGTGCATTCGGGTCATCTGCAACAGGCCGGAGACCAGACCCGAGCCGAGTTCGGCCTCGTACTGCTTGGTGTGGCCCATCCAGCGCGGGCCGCTTCCCTGAGGGGGGACCACGTCGAACCAGGGGAACAGGTCCGGCGGGCTTTCCTTCTTCAGCAGCTTGTCGACCTTCTCCCGGCCCTTGTCGTTCCACCAGGCGACGGTCTTCATGATCTCGGCGGCATTGCTCGCGGCCTCCTCCTCGTGCCCCTTCTCCGGGGTGGTCGCCAGCTTGATGACGGCCCCCGCGGCGGTACCGGAGTCAGGCCAGTCGGGGGCGACCAGCAGGGACGCGTAGGTTCCGCCATTGCCGCGGCTCAGCCACGTCAGCGCGTCGGCCTTCTCGGCGTCCTTGATGGTGAAGCCGTTCTCGAGGTCTGTGGCGACCAGCGTCCGAGCTGCCGCGCGGTCGTTCTGCCGGGAGATGCGGCCCAGGATGGTGAGGGCCGGGTCGTACTCGTTCAGCACCTTCGGATCACCGTTGCGGGCCGAGGTCCCCAGGCCCCAGGCATCCCACCAGCGTCCGTTCGGCTGGTTGGTGGCGTAGGTGTACTGGTCTCCGGCCTTGCCGCCGACCGTTTCGGTGATGGCGTAGGAGGGGTGTTTCTGGCGCCAGCGGAGGGCGGCCTTGCCCATGTCGACCAGGACGGACGAGCTCCACTTGACGTCCGGGGCGCTGAGCTTGACCAGGAGGGCCTGGCCGGGGAGGTCGGCGCCGATGGGGCCCAGGGCGTTGGCCAGGGCGCCCTGGCCGTCCTTCTTGCGGGAGAGGGCGGCCAGGGCGGTTCCGACGGCGCCCAAGAGGGCCTTGTCGTCCTTGGAGAGGGGGGCGCCGCTTCGTCTGTGGAGGGTGTAGGCGAGCTTTCCGATGGAGCCGGCCGGGACGTTGCCGAAGAAGGTGCCGAGGTACGCCTGGTTCTTGGCGTTCTCGCGGAGGGTGCGGCCGATCTCGTTGAGCAGGGGACCGTCGGGGTCCTTGAGGTTCTTGGCGAAGGCGAGGGCCTGGAGGCGGCCGAGATCGGACATCTCCCTGTCGCCGAAGCGTTCGAGGTCGGGGATCGCTGGCATCGGGCCGCGGGGCGTGACCTGGTTCTCGGCCAGGGCGTACATGACGCGGGTGCGCATCCGCCGGGCCTGGTCGCGGCACCAGTCGGACGTGCGGGCGCACTGGGCGGTGCCGGCGATGCCGGGGCCCTGGACGGCCAGCAGGCGGCGGACGCGGTTGCCGTGCCCCGGAAGGCCGTCGGCGGCGCGGTTCAGGGCGGTCTCGAGGCGTTCCAGGCCGCTGGGGGACACCGAGGCCACGCCGGGACGGCCGGACGCGGGGGTGACCCGGGGGATCTCCGGGACGGTCAGCACCATCGGCATGTGGTCGAGTTCCGACACCATCTTCATGATCTGGACCATCATCCGGTCGAGTGACCGGTTGTGGCCTTGCAGATCGGCGGTGAACGCGCCCGCCGAGCCGCCCTGCCAGACCTGCGGGCCCATCATGCGGACGATCTCGGACATGAGCGTCGAAATGGCCTGGAGTTCCGCCTGGACGGCCGGCACATCGATCTTTCCTGCGACCATTCGCGGCGTCCCCCTGATTCCCGTCCCGCCACAAGTAGCGCACGGGTACGACAGGGTCAACGGGCGCGTTGACCCGCCTTGACAAAGGGGGCGCCGCCCTACTCCCGGGACAGGGCCCGCGTGGCGCCGGCGGCCACGGTCAGGCCGAGGACGAAGCCCGCGGCCACCAGGAGGTTGGCGATCCACTGGTAGATCCCAGCCGGGGCGAAGACGCCCTCTTGGCCGAGCGATCCGACCGGCAGGAGCAGGTCGAGGGTGTAGAAGAACGCGTTGAAATGCGGGCTGTCGTCGGCGTTCAGGACGCCGGGCTTGTGCAGCGAGAAGACGACGGTGCCGAACGCCAGCAGGCCGATCAGCCAGCTCGCCGCGCGGAACGGACGGTAGCCGTAGCCGACCAGGGCGTCCTGTAAGTAGCCGATGGTCTTGAGGGGGAGGCCCTGGGTGCTCCGGCGGTCGCGGGCCTTCGCCAGGAGGATGGAGCGGCCGTCGGCGTCCAGTCCGAGGCTGCGGTAGGTCTGTGCGAGCCGCTCGTACGGCTGGGGCTGGTAGCCGTCGGTGTCGCGGCGCAGCCAGCCGAGGCGCTCGCGTGCGGTGAGGGGCGGCTCCAGGTTCTCGTACTGGAGGCCGTCCAATTGGAGGCGGGACGGCCATGTGCCGGCGTCGTCGCGCAGGAGGTTGACCCGGGCGTAGGAGAGGTCCGCTATGCCCTTGATGGCCTCGGCGGGCCTCAGAAGGAGCTCCTCGGCCTGGAGGCGCTGGAGGCCGAGGGCAGTCCCGGACTCGTGGCTGAGGCGCGCACCGCTCAGGCTGAGCTGCCCGGCCACGCGCGCGCCCGCGAAGCTGACGCCGCCGTCGGCGCTGAATCCGTCTGTGCAGTAGACGTCGGTCTCCACGGCGAGGTCGTCGGCGTTCAGGGCGGTGCGCTCGGGATGGACGAGCTTGGCGCCGACGAACGAGAGGTAGCCGCCGACGCGGGCGCCGCGGAGCCGGATCTCGCCTTCGGCGCTGAACCCGCCGTCGCAGAACACGTTGGCCGCCGCGTCGAGGCGGCTGGCGTACAGGGCGACGCCCGGCGGGTTGTGCAGCCGGGCTCCGCGGAAGATGAGCTGGCCGCCGATCCGGGCACCCGGCAGGCGGACCTCGCCGTCGGCGGTGAAGCCCTGGTCGCAGTAGACGTTGGCGTTCACGGTGAGGCGGTCGGCGAGCAGCGCGTCGTCCCCGGGATTGACCAGGTGGACGCCCGACATGTTGAGAATGCCGGTGATGTGCGCACCGTCCAGCCAGAGGCCGCCGGAGATGCGGCTGCCCTCCAGCCACATGTGCCCGTCCACCCGGGCGCCCGAGGCGATCAGACCGGGCAGGCCGCACCGCATCAGGTGGACGCTGCTCATCTTCGCCCAGTAGAGCTGCGGGGGCTCGTCGAACGCGCAGCCGGTGAGCGCCAGCGGGGCGGCCACCTCGGCGTGCCCCAGGTTCAGCGGGCCGACGACGCGGGCGCCGCTGAGACGGACCGCGGCGACCTGGCCGGGCTCGGCGGCGACGGCGCCGACGAGCAGCGCGACCAGCACCTCGGCCCGGACGGTCCGCTCGGGCCCCCACCGGTCGGCGCCGCCCGGGTCGTTCAGGCCCTGGTCGGCGGACGCCAGATCGACCGACTCGCCGCGCGGGAACGCCTCCCAGAGACGGCGTTCCGGAGAGGACAGTTCGTCGATGTTCATCCTCGGCTCCGGGGGACGGGTGCGTTCAGTGAGGCAATGGTGCCGTACGCTTCAGGTTCGTCAGCAAAAGCGCAGATCAATGAGGGGGCTGTCGTGGCGCGTGTCGTCGTCGACGTCATGCTCAAGCCGGAGATCCTCGACCCGCAGGGGCAGGCGATCTCCCGGAAACTGCCGCAGCTCGGGTACGAGGGCGTCGCGGCGGTCCGGCAGGGCAAGCGGTTCGAACTGGAGCTCGACGGGCCCGCGGACGACGCGGCGCTCGACCGGGCCCGCAAGATCGCCGAGACCCTGCTGGCCAACCCGGTCATCGAGAACTTCGAGGTGCGCGTCCTCTGAGCCTGGGCGCGGTTCGTCCGGGCGTTGTCGGTCCCGGTCGCCGTCCACTTCGGATCGGCCAGTGGGCCGGGGCGTTCGCGGTGCACGGAATAGGCCCCTGGCGTAACGATTATCCGAGTTTTCGCCGGGGAAGCCTAGGTGCGTCGAGCCGCGGAGCGTCCCTTCGGGGCGGTGGCCCGGCAGGGGGCTAGGCGACCACAGGGGTGACCGGTGGATATGAGGTTCTCGCTCGCATTGCCACGCGAAGCGCCGAGTATCCCGGTGGTCCGGCGGGTGATCGGCGACGCCCTGCGCGCGCTCGGCGTGGCCGACGACTGCGTCGCCGACCTGCTCCTCGCCGCGTCCGAGGCGTGCACCAACGTGGTCCAGCACGCCCGTGCCACGGGCGACTACGAGGTGGTCGGGCACATCGACCAGGGTGCCTGCACCCTCAAGATCATGGACTGGGGCCGGGGGCTGCGCGGGGCCGAGGAGGACCGCGGGATGTTGAGCGAATCCGGCCGCGGGATTAGGATCATGCGGGCGCTGGTGGACGACCTGAGCATCGACTCCTCGCCCGAACGGGGCACCGTCGTCCACCTACAGAAGCGACTGACCTGGAGCGACGAGGCCCTGGTTCGCCGCCTCGACCGCCGGCTCATGCCCAGCGCCGGGTAGATTGGACGCGCGCGGGGGGATCGTTGCGCGCAAGCGGTGATCGGCGGAGAGAGTACCCGCCCGCCCCGGCCGCACCTCATTTCGGAGGAACAGAACAGATGGACGCTGCCCGGGTTGGGGTCATCACCTTCCCCGGCTCCCTGGACGATCGTGACGCCGCACGAGCCGTACGGCTCGCCGGCGCCGAGCCGGTCACACTGTGGCACGGTGACCACGACCTCCAGGGAGTCGACGCCGTGGTGCTGCCAGGTGGTTTCTCATACGGGGACTACCTGCGGGCCGGGGCGATCGCACGGTTCGCGCCGCTGATGGCCGAGTTGGTGGCCGCCGCCAAGAAGGGGCTGCCGGTGCTCGGCATCTGCAACGGGTTCCAGGTGCTGTGCGAGTCGCACCTGCTGCCCGGCGCGCTGCTGCCGAACGCCGGCCTGCACTTCGTCTGCCGCGACCAGCGGCTCCGCGTCGAGCACGCGGAGACCGCCTGGACCGCCGACTACAGCCAGGGCCAGGAGCTGCTCGTCCCGATCAAGAACGCGGACGGGCGGTACGTCGCCGATCAGGAGACCCTCGACGAGCTGTCGTCCAGCGGCCGGATCGTGGCCCGCTACCTCGACCTGAACCCCAACGGCTCCCTCGACGACATCGCCGGGATCTGCAACGAGGCCGGCAACGTGGTCGGGCTGATGCCCCACCCCGAGCACGCCGTGGAGTCGCTGACCGGGCCGTCCACCGACGGGCTCGGCTTCTTCACCTCGATCGTCAAGAGACTGGTCAACGCATGAGCGAGCAGCCGCCCAACACCCCCGGCCCCCCGGACGGTCCCCGCCGCAGGGACCGCTCCGACGAGACGTCGATGGAATGGCTCGCCGGGCTCAAGTCCGACGCCGACGACCCCGAGCTCCAGCCGGTCGACCCGGCCGTGACGCAGGCGTTCGAGGCCATCGTCGACGAGGACGACCCCGCCGCCGGCGAGGAGTCCGGCCTGATCTTCGGCCCGTCGGACGACCCGTCCGGACCGTCCGGCGGACAGACCCCGCCCGCCGCCGCACCCGCACCCGCACCCGCCCCCGCCGACCCCGGCCCCGCTCAGAGCGGCTCGCGGCGCGGCGGCCGGCGCCGGGCCACCGGGCCGATCCCGAGGACGTCCGGCGAGCGGGCCGTCCCGGCGGCCGGGCGGTCGTCGTCCGGTATCGGCCATCCGGTGCCCGAGGAGACCTCGGGGCCGCTGACCGGTCCCATCCCGCCGCTGAACGAGGTCCAGGCGACCGATCCGGCCGAGGCGCCGGCCAACGCGGGCGACCCCGCGCGCGATTTCGTCAAGGCGCTGGCCGCCGAGGGCACCGGCATCGCGCAGGCGTCGGCCTCGGACCCGTCCGACCCCGGCTTCCCTGACCCCGGCTTCCCTGACCCCGGCTTCCCTGACCCCGGCCTCACCAACCCGGATGTCGCTGCCGCTGCCGCCGCCGCCCGCCGCGAGCCCCAGGGATCCCAGGGATCGGGGAGTTTCGAGAACCCCCGGTCCTCCCAGTCCCCCCGGAGCCCCGAGGGGCCCGGCGAGAGCAGCGGCCCGTTCGCCCTGCCCGAGCTCCGCGACCAGCAGGAGCCGCCCGCGCGGCCCGAGCGTCCGGCCGAGGGCTCGTCCGACCCCGTCGCGGGCCTCGCCGCGCTCGCCGCCGCCTCAGGCCCGGCGGGCGAGTCCGGCGAGTCCGGCCGGCCGGACAGGCCCGTGGCGTCCGGCGAACGGCCGCCGACGGGCCCGCAGCCCGTGATCACCGCGGTGGGCGTCCCGTCGCCCGCCGCCGACCCGGCCACCGACACGGTCGCGGTCGCCGCGGCCTCGCCCGACCGGCCCCAGCCGTTCGCCGAGCTGGGCATGAAGGACGAGGAGTACCAGCGGGTCCGCGACATCCTGGGACGCCGCCCCACCGCCGCCGAGCTGGCGATCTACTCGGTGATGTGGAGCGAGCACTGCTCGTACAAGAGCTCCAAGGTGCACCTGCGCCAGTTCGGCGACAAGGCCCCGCAGACCGACGCGCTGCTGGTCGGGATGGGGGAGAACGCCGGTGTCGTCGACATCGGCCAGGGCTGGGCGGTGACCTTCAAGGTCGAGTCGCACAACCACCCGTCCTACGTGGAGCCCTACCAGGGCGCGGCCACCGGCGTGGGCGGCATCGTCCGCGACATCATGTCGATGGGCGCCCGCCCGATCGCGGTCATGGACTCCCTCCGCTTCGGCCCGGCCGATGCCCCCGACACCCAGCGGGTGCTGCCCGGCGTGGTCGCCGGAGTCGGCGGCTACGGCAACTCGCTCGGCCTGCCCAACATCGGCGGCGAGACCGTCTTCGACGCCTGCTACGCACAGAACCCGCTGGTCAACGCGCTGTGCGTGGGCGTGATGAAGCACGGCGACATCCAGCGGGCGATCGCCCCCGGACCCGGCAACCGGGTGATCCTCTTCGGCGCCGGCACCGGCCCCGACGGGATCGGCGGCGCCTCGGTGCTCGCCTCGGCCACCTTCGACGACGAGTCGCAGCAGAAGCGGCCCGCCGTCCAGGTCGGCGACCCGTTCATGGAGAAGCTGCTCATCGAGTGCTGCCTGGAGCTGTTCGCCGAGGACCTCGTCGTCGGCATCCAGGACCTCGGCGCCGCCGGTGTGTCGTGCGCCACGACGGAGCTGGCCGCGGCCGGCACCGGCGGCATGCACGTCGAGCTCGACTCCGTCCCGCTGCGCGACGCGACCCTGCGCCCTGAGGAGATCCTCATGAGCGAGTCGCAGGAGCGGATGATGGCCGTGGTCGAGCCCGGCAAGGTCGACCGGTTCATGGAGATCTGCGACCGCTGGGAGATCCCGGCGACGGTGATCGGCGCGGTCACCGGCACCGGCCGCCTGGTGATGACCTGGCGCGGCGAGACGATCGTCGACATCCCGCCGGGCACCGCCGTCGACGAGGGCCCGGTCTACGAGCGTCCGATCGCGGTGCCCGCCGACCTCGGCGCGCTCCAGTCCGACACCCCGGGACGGCTGACCCGCCCGTCCAACGGCGACGAGCTGCGCCGCACCGTGCTGTGGCTGGCCGGTTCGCCCAACCTCGCCAGTAAGACGTGGGTGACCTCGCAGTACGACCGGTACGTCCTGGGCGACACGGTGATGGCCATGCCCGAGAACGCGGGCGTGGTGCGGATCGACGACGAGTCGGGCCTCGGCATCGCGCTGTCCCTCGACGGCAACGGCCGCTACACCCGCCTCGACCCGTACGCCGGCGCCCAGCTCGCGCTGTCGGAGGCGTACCGCAACGTCGCCGCCACCGGCGCGCGTCCCCTCGCGGTCACCAACTGCCTCAACTTCGGCTCGCCGGAGGACCCGGGCGTCATGTGGCAGTTCGCCCGCGCGGTCGAGGGCCTCGCCGACGCCTGCCGCTACCTCGGCGTCCCCGTCACCGGCGGGAACGTATCGTTCTACAACCAGACCGGCAGCACGCCGATCAACCCGACGCCGGTCATCGGGGTCCTCGGGGTGCACGACGACGTGCGCAGGCACGTCAACATGTCGTTCACCTCCGACGGCGCCACCCTGGCGCTGCTCGGCGAGACCCGCGAGGAGTTCGGCGGCTCCGAATGGGCGCACGTGGTCTACGGCCACCTGGGCGGCCTGCCCCCGCTGGTCGACCTGGCCGCCGAGGCGGCGCTGGCGTCGGTGCTGGTCCAGGCCGGTCGCGAGGGCCTGCTCACCGCCGCGCACGACCTGTCGGACGGCGGCCTGTCGCAGGTCCTGGTCGAGTCGTGCCTGCGCGGCAGCATGGGCGCCCGCATCATGCTGCCCGGCGACCCGTTCGTGTCGCTGTTCAGCGAGTCGGTGGCCCGCGCCGTGGTCGCGGTGCGTCCCGGCGCCGAGTCCAAGCTGGCGGCGCTCTGCGAGGCCAAGGGCGTTCCGGTCACGCAGATCGGCAACGCCGGCGGCGACTCGCTGACGGTCTCGGGCCGCGGCCCGGAGGGCGACCAGCAGGAGATGTTCTCGATCCCGCTGGCCGAGCTCCGCGAGTCGCACGAGCGCACCCTGCCGAGCTACGCCGGCTGATCCGGCACGCCCCACGGGCGCCCGTCCACCCACGTGGCCGGGCGCCCGTCCGCGTCACGGGCCGTCACTTGCCCGCCCTGCCGTCCCCGAGACCGGGGCCGCCACGGTCGTCCTGGGCCGTCTGGACGGGCGCTGGAGGCGCTTCCAGGGGCCGCCCGGCGGCACTCCACCTGATCCGGCGAAGCGTGCGATACTCCCGCGCATGCTCGTCACCCGAGAGAACGTCACCTACGCCGCCGAGCCGATCCCGCACCTGGTGGTCGTCGCGCCGCCGCACATGGACGCGCTCCCGCCGCTGACCGTGCGGGACGGCGTCGTGTCGAACTGCGCGGGCTGGAACCTCGCCGCCCGCCTCGCGTTCAGCGTCGTCGACGGCCCCGGAGAGGCCGGTTTCATGGTCCAGGGCGCCAACGGCCAGCGGGACGCGAAGGTGATGCTCCAGTGGCTCGAAGCCGTCGACAAGGCGGGCGGCGCCCTGGTGATCGCCCTGGAGTCCCCGCCCCAGGACCTGTCGCTCGAACACCTGGTGGCCATCCCCAACGCACGTGGCGGCTCGGTCCCGTTCCTCCCACCGGAGTCGATGGCCGACTAGTATTTGGGATGAATCCCCTGGTAGGGACCCCTGCCGCGATGCACCCTCGCGCACCCCCATGGGCCGGCCATCGCTGAGCAACAGGATGTGACGTGGCGATGATGGCGACGAGCGGGGAGCAGGACGGGCAGAGAGGGCGGCGGCTCACCTGGCCGTGGTTCATCGTGGTGGTCCTGGTCTATCTGGCCGTCATCCAGGGGCTCGGCCTGCTCATCGGGGTGGATACCCACGACTCCAAGAGCGAGTTCCCGACCACCGAGTCGATGATCCGTAACGCGCTGGTCCCGATCGGCGCCTCGATCGTGTTCGCCGCGGCCCTGACGACCTGGCTCGGCTGGTGGCCGGACGTCGTGCGCTGCCGGGTGCCGGTCCGGCGCTGGGTGTGGTTCGTGCCGGTCTCGATGCTGGTCGTCTCGGTCGCCGGCCTCGACTACGGGAACCTGGCCGACCAGCGCGTGACCCTGGTGCTGTGCCTGCTGGCGCTCGGCGTGTTCGTCGGCGTCGGCGAGGAACTGATGTTCCGGGGGATCGGCGTCAACGTCTTCCGCCGGGCCGGGCTCAGTGAGGGCAGGGTCGCCCTCTACTCTTCGCTGGTCTTCGGCGCGGCGCACGTCAGCAACGCCATCGGCCAGGGCACCCAGGCCGTTCTCCAGGCAGTGATCGTGTCCACCTCCGGCTACTTCTTCTACCTGTGCCTCCGCGTCGGCGGCACGATCCTGCTGCCGATGCTCGTGCACGGTCTCTGGGACACCGGCCTGATCTCCAACCTTGTCGGCTCCGATCCCGCCCCCTCGATCGGGATGATCCTGCCGATCGTGCTCCAGGTCGTCCTCGTCATCGTGCTGATCGTCCGCCGACGCGCGATCGCCCCGGTTCCGACCACGGCACGGCGGCGGCGCGACCCGGTGAGCTGAGCCGGCCGGACGGGGCGCTCGTTCGGGCGAGCCCACCGCTGGAGCATCAGGCGTCCTTTCCGGACAGACGAACTGGCGGGTCCTCCCTCGTCGCAGGGCGGTCAGGTTCACGCCGGGTGAGCACGAGGGGGCCGTCCTCGGTGATGGCCACCGTGTGCTCGGAGTGGGCCGTGCGCGAGCCGTCGGCCGACCGGATGGTCCAGCCGTCGGCGTCGTAGACGATCCGGTCGGTCGTGCGGGCGAACCAGGGTTCGAGCGCGAGGGTCAGACCCGGACGGAGCGTGAGGCCGCGCCCCGCCCGGCCCTTGTTCGAGACGTGGGGCTCCTCGTGCATGGTGCGGCCGAGGCCGTGGCCGCCGAACTCGTTGTTGACCGGATAGCCGTAGTCGCGGGCCACCGCCCAGATCGCCGCCGAGATGTCGCCCAGGCGGTTGCCCGGACGCGCCGTCTCGATCGCCGCCTCCAGCGCTTCCTCGGTGGCGCGGATGATCCGCAGGTCCTCCTCGGCGGCGGTCCCGACGACGACCGTGCACGCCGAGTCCGCCACCCAGCCGTCGATGCCGACCGCGAGGTCCGCGCTGAGGACGTCCCCGTCACGCAGCGCGTAGTCGTGGGGCAGGCCGTGCAGGACGGCGTCGTTGACCGACAGGCAGATGACGTTGCGGAACGGACCGCGGCCGAAGGACGGCGCGTAGTCCCAGTAGCACGACTTCGCACCGCGTCGTTCGATCATGGCGCGCACGTGGTGTTCCAGGTCCAGGAGGTTGACGCCCACTGCGGCGAGCCGGCGGACCTCGGAGAGCGCGTCGGCGACGAAACGCCCGGCCACGTGCATCCGCTGGATCTCCGCGGGCGTCTTCAGTTCGATCACGAGTACCTCACGTACAGGGAGTGCCGGTATTTCTATACCGGCACTCTAGTGCTTGACGGTATAGAAATACCAGTCCTACCCTGGGGACATGGTCCGCCAACCGCTCACGCCCGAACAGATCGAAGCCGGCAGGCGCCTCGGCGCCCTGCTGCGCCACGCGCGGGCAGAACGCGACCTCGCGGAGGTCGCGCACGCGGCCGGCATGTCGCCGGAGACCCTGCGCAAGATCGAGACCGGCCGCCTGCCCTCCCCCGGGTTCGGCACGATCGTCCGCCTCGGCGAGGCGCTCAACGTGCCGGTGCAGGAGCTGGCAGCCACCTGGCGAGGCGGCGACCTACCGCTGAAAGCCGTCTCGTAGCCGGTCCAGCGCTCGCTAGAAGACCGAGTTCTGATCACGGGGTGCTCGTGACCTACGGAGCGTGGCCAGAAACCGACTCTGACCTGGTGTTCTGCCCTCACCGACTCGCGCCAACTCTTAGGTGATCTCAGGTCCATGTGCCCTGGATGTGCCCTCGGCGTCTGGGGCCGTGACCCACCATGTTGAGTGAACAGGACGACGAGTAGGAGCCGCTGACCTGTGAACAGGCTGCCCCCTTCAGTCAGGGGGCCGCCCGTTCCGTGATTGATCCGCGCTGTCAGCTTGGGAAAGTCTCATCCACCGCCCGCCGGTCACCTGCACAACCGCTGACCTGCCCCTATGTGCGCCCCTCCCGTTGACGACCGTCCACGACCATGATCGTTTGCTCTGGCTGGCGCGCAACGGGCACGCCGACGAAATCAGTTCGATCACGGTCAAGGTCGCTGACTGCCGTCCCCGCGATGACCTGGTGGCGACAGCTGATCACGTGCGGCGGTGTGCGCAGTCGTCGTCCCATTACGATGATCATGGACCATATTGCTTGGTGGGCGGGCGTTCGTAGTCACGGACGCAACGGGGCGACGCCTTGGGGGGCGTCGTTGTCACCGCGTCCAGCTCGGCAGGTACTCCACATGCACCAACTGCTGGTCCGCCTCTGGCAGGTCATCGTCGAAGACCGTGCAGTAGTGGTAGTTGCACCCGCCAGGAAAGTACGGGTAGCCGCGGGCAGCCACTTTGGGACCGGTCTTCGCCGCGTCGAAGAAGTGCCGTGCCTGCCTCCTGAATGCAGAGGTGCTGCCCGTCATAAACAGCGTCTCCCCGTACACGTGCTGCCGAAGCAGGTCCCTGTTCTCCGCGTGGTCCAGGGCGTCGAAATCGATGTCCTCCTCGACGAGGACGTCGCTGGCGGGCAACCGTGCCGTACGAAGGTCGCGAGGGGGGTTCCCCCGGCTGATCCGCTGCCGGATCCGCTTCCACTGAGCCGGGCGCAGCTGAAGCGAGTGGTGGCTCATTACAAGGTCCACTGCTACACCGTCGTCTTCCAGGCCCGGCGGGCACGGGGCCGTCCGAGTCGGGAGGTAGACGACCGAACGCCGCGACCGTGCCGCCAACAGCCAGAGCGCGCCCATCAGGCGCCCTTCCGGACGGTCCACGGTGAAGCTGAAGTATCTGTCCATCTGGCGCAATGACGCATTCTTCAAAGGGCGGGCGGGGCTGATAACGCGGTACTCCCGGCCCCCCAGCCGCACTCGCTGAACAACGATCCTCACCCGCCGGTCGCCCGGCCACATCCCGTTCACCGCCATCCGGCAACGGTAAAGATGATTTGGCCGCGCGGCCATTCATTTGTCCGGAAGGCCGATGCCTCACCCGTGGGAATTCGAGTCCGGGCACGAGTGCCCTGGATGTGCCCTCTCGGGAGATCTCGTGAGCTGCGGCCCTGGTCAGAAGGCGATACGTCTAGAAGACCGAGATGTGGACATGGTCGTAGTGGTTGGCGGTGGTACCGCCGCGGTTGGACATGGGGTCCCAGCCGGGGCTGCGCATGTCGTAGATGCGCTGGCGCCAGATGATGTACTTGATGCCGAGCGCGCTGGCGTGGGCGATGGCGTAGGCGGCGGTGCGGTCGCCCAGGGCCTGGGCGCTGCCGGCGGCCATCTGGCCGCCGGTGGTGACCATGAAGTCGCAGGCGTGGCCGGTGCCGTGGTCCTGCGGGTCGCCGGTCGAGCGGACGCAGCCGATCGTCGGGAACGGGCCCTGCTCCTGGTCGAGGGTGTCCTTGACCTTGCGCATGCGGGGGGTCACGCCGCCCATGCCGACGCTCGGCGACTCGGGCTTGTACTTCTTGACCAGCGTCCTGATCCGGTTCTTCTGCCGGGTGAGGTCCCGGATGTGCTTCTCGAGGTCGCCGATCTTCTGCTCCGCCTCCCGGCGGGCCTTGTCCTGGTCGGTGACCAGCTTCTTGATCTGCTGGACCTTCGCCGACTTCTTCTGCGCGAGGTGGCTGGCGAGGCTGAGGTTGCCGAGGAACGCGGCGGGGTCGTCCGAGCCCAGCACCGCGGCGGTGGGGTCGGCGCCGCCGGTCATGTACTGGGTGGCGGCGAGCTCGGCGACCAGGTCGCGGGCCGAGGCCAGGTCGGTCTTGAGGTCCTTGGACCGGGCCACCGCCTGCTTGGCGTCGTGCTCGGCGTCCTTGAGCTTGGCCAGGTCGCCGCCGTAGGCCTTGTCGAGCTTCTCGATCTGGCCGTTCAGCTTCGCGAAGCGCCCGCTGTCGCCCGGGTCGGCCCGGGCCATGGTCCCGCCCGCGCACAGCGGCAGGACGGCCGCGGCGGCCACGAGGGCCGCGGTGGCGCGCCGAAGGGTGGAGGTGGGGGTCTCCACGTCCTCTCCTCTCCTCGATGGCCTACCGGGTTAGCTGACGGATTCGGGCCGGAGTCTGCCCTATCACCGGCGTGCGGTGAATTCACCCCGGCCGGGACGGTGCGAGCGCCCCGGCTAGTGGGTCCCCGGTTCCCGGGCGGTGCGCCGCGGGATTCGGCCGGTCCGGCCAGCCTGCCCCGGGTCTCGGGGCGAGTCACCGACCGAATGCCAATGAACGGTAATGAACCATCTGTATCGCCGCCAAGGTTAAACCCTGTGGCGTGGAGGCGGTTCGGAGTACAGGAAGCCCGGCCCCCCGCAGCGGGGGAGCCGGGCCAGACTACGTGACCGGCCTCACAGTCCTCCCTTGAAGAGGAGCTTGTTCGTCGTTCCCTTGGGGAGACGCTTGACCTGCCCGCGGGTGGAGCTGTCGGTCATCCACTTCTGCACCTGCGAGAAGCCCGCGCCGCGGTGGGTGGTGAGGTAGAGCGCCGCCACACCGCTCACGTACGGGGTGGCCATGGAGGTGCCGCTGAGGGCGCGCTTGCCGTTGCCCGGCCAGGTGGACCAGATGCCGTAGCCCGGCGCGTGGATGTCGACGCAGGAGCCGTAGTTGGACCAGTCGGCCCGGTTGTCGTAGGACGTGGTCGCGCCGACCGCCATGACCCAGCCCGCGCTGGCGGGCGAGGTCTTGCAGGCGTTCTGGCCCTCGTTGCCGGCGGCGACCGAGACGAACACCCCCGACTTGGACAGGTTGGTGACCGCGGTGTTGAGCGCGGCCGACTTGGGGCCGCCGACGGACATGTTGGCCACGGCCGGCTTGGCGGCGTGCGTGCGGAGCCACTGGGCCGCGGCGACGAGGTTGGACATCGGGCCGCTGCCGTCACAGCCGAGCACCCGGACCGAGCGGAGCTTGGCCTCCTTGGCGACGCCGTAGGTCTTGGAGCCGATGCTCCCGGCGACGTGCGTGCCGTGGCCGTTGCAGTCGCGGCCGTCGCCACCGAACTGCGGGGCGGTCCAGGCGGACGCGGCCCGGCCGCCGAACTCGCGGTGGCCGGCGTCGACGCCGGTGTCGATCACGTACGCGGTGACGCCGCGACCGCGGGCGCCGTAGGAGTAGGACTTGGACAAGGGCCGCTTGCGCTGGTCGATCCGGTCCAGGCCCCAGGGCAGCGGCGCGCGCTGGGTGCCGGACGCCTTGACGATCTGGTCCTGTTCGATGGCCGCCACCCGATGGTCACGGCGGAGTTGGTCGAGCTGGGTGCCGTTCAGCCGGGCGGCGAACCCGTTGAGGACGCCGTCGAAGCGCTGCACCGCCGCGGCCCGGACCTTCTTGGCGGCCGAGTCGGAGGAGGCGCCGTCCTTGAGGGTGACGATGTACTGGCCGGGCACCGGGGTGCCCTCG
Organism: Spirillospora sp. NBC_01491; assembly: GCF_036227065.1. Lineage (GTDB taxonomy): Bacteria > Actinomycetota > Actinomycetes > Streptosporangiales > Streptosporangiaceae > Spirillospora > Spirillospora xylanilytica. The sequence goes on along the minus strand of NZ_CP109432.1, from coordinate 4,722,785 downwards.
GCCGCCGCCACCTTCACGAGCGCGGCGTCGGGGTCGGCGGCGAGCGAGGGGAGCGTCGCCGCGGCCCCCACGCATGTCGCGACGGCGCCGACCGTCAGCAGCCTTCGGTGCACAGTCCGCACGTGGGTCTCCTTCGGTCGGGCGGGACCGCCCGGGGGACGGTCCCTGCCCAAGATCGTGGTCTTCGACCGACCGGTACCCTAATGGATCCTGGCTGCAATATGCCGCTAAAGCCGATATGTACGCAGGTCGCGGATCAGTTGCGGCTGAGCTTCCCCGCGTAGCCGCGCTGGTTCTGCGGCGAGCTCCACGCGTACTGCAACGTCCCGTCCGGCTGCCGGGTCACCTGGACGTTCCCGCTGGTGCACGGCCGCGGGACGGTCAGCGCCATCTCCAACTGCTTCCCGGTGCCGCGGGTCAGCTTGAGCGTCCCGTTGCACTTCTCCTTCGGGTAGACGGCGTGCGCGGTCGTGGACCCCTCCTGGAACGTCACCTCGATCGGGAAGCTGACGTTGTTGATCGCGTTGACCGCCGTCCCCTTCCAGGTCCCCGAGAACGACTCGGGGATCGAGGTCACCGGCTGGTCGTCGGCGACGGCAGGGCCGGACGGGGGCTTGTCGTCGCCGCCCTTGAGCGGCCACAGCACCAGGCTGATGATCGCGATACCGACCCCGACCCCGATGATCAGGGACAGCGCCACGCCGAGCACGTGGTTGTTCGGCCGGCTGAACTTCGTCGGCATCGCCAGGATCGCCGTCGAGTGCCGCCCGTCGTCGCCCTGGCCGGGCTCCAGCCCCGGGATCAGGTGCGGCGTCGGCTCTGTGCGGTCGGCGGGACTCGCGGGCGGCTCGTACAGCGGCGCCGGCCCGTTCGGGTCGATCGCCTGGAACGCAGCCGTCGGATCGGCCGCTCCCGCGTCCGGATCATGAGAGGGGACGGCACCGTTCCGTAGCGCCGCCGGTGCGAGCGCCGGCTGGTTGGGCCTCGCCTGACTCTGCGGAGCGGGAATCGGGGCGGGGATGGGGGTGGGCGCGGTGACGGGGGCCGGCAACATCGGGCCTGAGATGGCCGGGGCCTGAAGCGCAGGCACCGGAGCCGCCGCTGGGGGAGCGGGCTGCGCGGAGGGTGCGGAGGGTGCGGGCGGTGCGGACGGCGCGGACGGCGCGGGCTGCGCGGAGGGTGCGGGCGTTGGGGGAACGGGCGGCGCGGGCGGTGCAGGCGGTGCGGGCGCCGCGGCAGGGGGGTCGGGCTGCGGGGTTGAGCTCTTGGCGAGGGCCCTGCCCTCGGTCAGCATCGTCGGAGGTATCCGGGGCGCCAGCTCGCCGTCCTCGTCCAGCAGCCGCTCCAGGACGAGCTTCGCGGTCGGACGTTCGGCAGGGTCCTTGGCCAGCGCGTCCGTGACCACCTCGCGCAGCGACTCGGGGAGTGTCGACAGGTCGGCGTCGTCGTAGACGATCCGCTGCATCACCTCGGACGGCGAGTCCTGCCCGAAGGGCGGCTTCCCGGCGGCGGCGAACAGCATGGTGGCCGCCCACGCGAAGACGTCTGCGGCAGGGCCGACGCCCATACCGCTGAGCTGCTCAGGAGCCTTGTAGGCGGGGTCGTCGGTCACGTTCCCTGAAGGACCGGCGTTCACCGCGTCCAGCGCGGGTGCGATACCGAAGTCGCACACGCGGGGCCCGTCGCGCCCTAGCAGGACGTTGCCCGGCTTGAAGTCATGGTGCACCGCGCCGGCCCGGTGGACGGCGGCCAGAGCGATCGCCGTACCGACCGCCAGACGTTCCACTACGGCGCCGCCGCGCGGACCCTCGTCGTCTACGAGTTGCTGAAGGGAGGGGCCATCGACGCACTCGCTCACCACATAGGCACGGTCGCCCTCGACCTCGGCTTCCAGGATCGCCGCGGTGCAGAACCCGGAGACCCTTCGCGCAGGGGCGAACGCTCCGGTGAACCGTGACCGGGCCACCGGTTCGCCGCTGAGCCGGACGTGCAGGAGCTTCACCGCGACGTCGCGTCCGGCGGGACCGCGGCCGAGGAAGACCGCGCCCTGCTCACCCACGCCGAGCCGGCCCGCGATCTCGTAGGAGCCGAGTCTTCGCGGGTCGCCGGGCTGCAACGGCAGCGCCTCGGGCATCTGACGAACCTCCGTGTCCTCCCGCCGGAGGGCCTCCCCCCGGCGCCCCCCGAACCTCTTGGATCCCCGTGCCGGCACCGGACCCTTTCTACCGGGTGACGGCCGGTTCCGGCGCCACCGGCGGCGGGCGGCCGTCGGACGGGACTCGGGTAGCGTCGGTCCCGATGTCCCGCACACCTCTCACCCGCGCCGTCCTGGACGAGCAGCGGACCGCGCTCGGCCTGCCGCCGTCGGCCGGCGCCGACGAGCCCGCCGCGCTGCGCCGCGCCGCGCTCGACACCGTGCTCGCCGCCTACGACGCGGGCGCCGAGCCGTCCCGGCCGGTCGTCAAGGGGGCGGTGCGGTTCCTCCTCGACCGGCTGGCCGAGCTCGCGCCGGGCCGTTCGGTGGAGGTCCGCGTCCCCCCGTACGCCGCCGTTCAGTGCGTCGACGGCCCGCACCATACCCGGGGAACCCCGCCGAATGCGGTGGAGATGGACGCGGCGACCTGGATCGCGCTGGCCACCGGGCGCCTCGCCTGGACCGACGCGCTGGACGACGGACGCGTCCGGGCCAGCGGGGCGCGCGCCGACCTGTCCGGCCATCTCCCGCTCCCTCAGGGCCCGCCGCAGGGCTGACGCCGGCCGCCGGGGCCCGTGCCCGCCCGGGGCTTGTGCGGGCGGCCCGGCGCTGCGAGCGTGGAGGCGATCGGTCGGTCGGGGCATGGCAGGAGAGGCGGCGTGGCCGAGCCCCTGGAACACGCGGTGGTGGCGCCCGCAGGCCCGATCCTCCTGGGCAGCGAGCCCACCAAGCCCGCCTTCTCCGGCCTCCTGGACGACTTCCGCGTTTACACGTCCGCGCTGGACGTCGAGGCCGTCCGCGCCCTGGCCGCTGGGAACGCCCCCTCCTGACCGCCGGTCTGGTCCTCCGGTCGTCCGTTCAGGGGGTCGCGGTCTCCTTGGCGAACGGGAACTCGCGCTCTACGCACTGCTGCCGGGCTGCGTCGTCCGGATACAGGGATTCGTCCCCGCACTGCGCCGCCTTGTCCAGCAGCCAGAAGAGCGCGACCGCGCCGAGTACCAGCGCCGCCGCGGAGACGGCGATGCCCGCCCCCGCCGTGCGGCGCCCGCCCTCGCCGCGCCTCACCGAGACGATCCCCAGCACCAGCCCCACGGCGGCGGGGACGATCCCCAGCAGGCACAGCGCCAGCCCGATGAGCCCGATGATCCCCAGGACCAGCGAGGCCTTGGCCAGACCGCCGCGCTCGGGCGGCGCGGACGGCGTGTGCGTTCGGTACCCCGGCATGGTCATGCGTTCCTCCCTCATGTCGCCGACCACATTTCCGTGCCCGGCCGCGGGCCTGTGATTCCGGGGAGTAAAGGTCGGTTAAGGAGATGCGCCGATCGGAGCAGGTGAAGGGGGCATCTACACTGGCGAGCGTGCCTCTCCGTGACGGACGTCTGAGCCACGACCTCGACCCCTCCGACCGCCCACCGCAGGACGCCTGCGGTGTCTTCGGCGTCTGGGTCCCCCCGGACCCGGCCGACCCGGCGGAGGTGAGCAAGCTCACCTACTACGGGCTCTACGCGCTCCAGCACCGGGGCCAGGAGTCGGCGGGCATCGCGGTCAGTGACGGTTCCCGCATCGTCGTCTTCAAGGACATGGGCCTGGTGGCCCAGGTCTTCGACGAGTCGGTGCTCAATACGCTGCGCGGCCATATCGCCGTGGGCCATTGCCGCTATTCCACCACCGGGTCCCCGACCTGGGAGAACGCCCAGCCCACCTTCCGGTCCACCGAGGACGGCGGGATGGCGCTGGCGCACAACGGAAACCTGATCAACACCCTGGAGCTCGCCGACCGGCTCGACCCCCGCGAGCTGACCGCGACCACCGACACCGAGGTGCTGACCGCGCTGCTCGCCACCCGGGCCCGCGCCGTCCGCGCCGAGGCCGCCGCGCGCGCCGCCGCCGCGGAGGCGGGCGGCACGGCGCCGGCCGCCCCGATCAAGTGGCAGGACGGGCCGCTCCAGGCCGCGCGGGAGATCCTCCCCGACGCCCAGGGCGCCTACTCCCTGGTCTTCATGGACGAGGGCACCCTGTACGCGGCCCGCGACCCCGAGGGGATCCGGCCGCTGGTGCTGGGCAATCTGGAGGACCGCGGCTGGGTCGTCGCGTCCGAGACCCCGGGGCTCGACATCGTGGGCGCCCGCTTCGTCCGCGAGATCGAGCCGGGCGAGCTGATCGCGATCGACGCGGGCGGCGTCCGGTCCGAGCGGTTCGCCGAGGCGCGCCCCAAGGGCTGCCTGTTCGAGTACGTCTACCTGGCCCGTCCCGACACCTCGATCGCCGGGCGCAGCGTCCAGGCGACCCGGGTGGAGGTCGGCCGCCGGCTGGCCCGCGAGCACCCGGTCGAGGCCGACATGGTGATCCCGACGCCCGAGTCGGGCACCCCGGCGGCGATCGGCTACGCCGAGGCGTCGGGCATCCCGTACGGGCAGGGCCTGGTCAAGAACTCCTACGTCGGCCGGACCTTCATCCAGCCGTCCCAGACCATCCGCCAGCTCGGCATCCGGCTCAAACTCAACCCGCTCCGCGAGGCGATCGAGGGCAAGCGCCTGGTCGTGGTGGACGACTCGATCGTGCGCGGCAACACGCAGCGCCAGGTCGTGGCGCTGCTGCGCGAGGCCGGGGCGGCCGAGGTGCACGTGCGCATCTCCAGCCCGCCGGTCTCCTGGCCGTGCTTCTACGGCATCGACTTCGCCACCAAGGCCGAGCTGATCGCCGGCAACCTCGACGTCGCGGGCATCCGGGACTGGATCGGCGCCGACTCCCTCGGCTTCATCGCGCTGGACGAGCTGATCGCCGCCTCCCAGATCGCCAAGGACAGCCTCTGCCGGGCCTGCTTCGACGGGGTCTACCCGATCGAGGTGGAGGCCGCCGCCAGGGGCAAGCACCTGCTGGAGCCGTCCCGATCGTGAGCGGGATCGTTCCAGCGCAGGCCTTCCCGATCACCACCGAGAGGACCAGAGCATGAGCGGCACCTCGTACGAGGCCGCCGGGGTCGACATCGCGGCGGGCGAACGCGCCGTCGAGCTGATGAAGTCCCGCGTCGCGCGGTCGTGGCGGCCCGAGGTGGTCGACGACGCCAGCGGCTTCGCGGGGCTCTTCGACGCCTCGGCCTTCCTGCGCTACCGGCGCCCGCTGCTGGCCACCTCCACCGACGGCGTCGGCACCAAGGTCGACCTCGCCCGCCGCCTCGGGATCTACGACACCGTGGGGCACGACCTGGTCGGCATGGTGGTCGACGATCTGGCCGTCTGCGGCGCCGAGCCGCTGTTCATGACCGACTACATCGCCTGCGGCAAGGTCATCCCCGAGCGGATCGCCGACCTGGTGGGCGGTATCGCCGACGGCTGCGCCCTCGCCGGCTGCGCCCTGGTGGGCGGCGAGACCGCCGAGCACCCGGGACTCCTCGGGCCGGACGAGTTCGACATCGCCGGCGCCGGGACGGGCGTCGTCGAGGCCGACGAGCTGCTCGGGCCGGGCCGGGTCCGGCCCGGCGACGCGGTCCTGGCGATGGCCTCGTCCGGCATCCACTCCAACGGCTACTCGCTGGTCAGGCACATCCTGGCCCGCACCGGCCTGACCCTGGAGGCGCAGCCGGGCGACCTTTCCCGTCCCCTGGGTGAGGAACTCCTCACTCCGACGCGGATCTATGCCCAGGACTGCCTCGCGCTCACCCGGGCCGGCGGGGTCCGGGCGTTCGCGCACATCACCGGCGGCGGGCTGACCGCCAACCTGGCCCGCTCCCTGCCGCCCACGGCGGACGCCGTCCTGCGGCGCTCCTCCTGGACGATCCCGCCGCTCTTCGCGGTGCTCGCCGCGCACGGCGAGGTGCCGGCGGCCGAGATGGACAAGACCTTCAACCTGGGCGTCGGCATGGCCGCCATCGTCGCGCCCGACGAGGCCGACGCGGCGCTCCGCCTGCTGGCCTCCCGGGGCGTGCCCGCCTGGACGCTCGGCGAGATCGTCCCCGGCACCGGAACCGCCGTCTTCGGCTGACCGCCGACCGCCGTCTTCTGCTGACCGCCGAGCCGCCGCCCGCCAGGAATCCCGGGGCGGCGCTCGGCGGTCACATGAGTGTGACCGCTGAGAGACAGGACCAGAGCTTCCCGTCCCGGCCCGTCCGGACGGCATGGCACGGGCGATTCGTGCGGCTGAGGGGGCTTCTGAGGCGTTGGGCCGGTCCGCTGGTGGTTCTGGTCGGCCTCGGCGCGTACGGGACGCTGGCGCCCATGGGATGGGCGCATGCGGACACCGTCCGCTATCGGCTGCCGGTCACGGGCGTGCCCGCCACGCCCGTACCCCAGTCTGCGGTCACGCCAGGTGCACGAATGCCACTGCCCGGCTCGAATGGCCGGGCAGTGGCATGATGCCTGTGCCGATCAACGACTGGAGGGGCCGTCCTTGGGCTCCTCGGTGCCGTAGTCGTCGGCGTAGTCGGCGTATTTCTCGGCGAGCTCGTCGTAGTCTTCGCCGGAGGAGTCGTTGACTCCCAGCTCGCTCTTCAGGCGGTCGAGGTCTGTGCCGCCGCTGTTGTACTTAAGCTGGCGGGCAACTTTTACCTGCTTGGCCTTGGCTCGGCCGCGACCCATTGGCTCGACCCCCTCGATGGTCAGGGCTTTCGTGGGCCCATCAACGCGCGCGTGTACCACACGAACCGGTGCCTGATGAGCCATGCGTCAGTCACGGAACCAACCGTACCCGTTTTGCGCCCGGCTCGATACATCGTCGGTACGTGGCGGCACGCTCGTTGCGGAGATCCCCAGTGTATCGGGTGATTGCGAGTTCACCGACTTGGGTCGGGCCGCCCCGCCGGAGCGTGTGTTCAAGCGGAAACAGTCACTCAATGTAACTGCATGGACACATGTCCCGGCGGGGCGTGCGCGGGCGAGCGGGCGGCCGGGCGGCCGGGCGCGGTGCTCGCCGGCTAGAGCAGGATTCCGCGCAGGCGGCCGATCTCGGACATCCTCCGCTCGGCGAGGCGGTCCGCCGCGACCGCAGGGGGGACGCCCTCGTCGGCCGCGAGGGCGAAGATCCGCCGGGTGGTCTCGAAGATCCCGGACGCCCTGGCCCTGGCGCGGTCGAAGTCGAAGCCGTCGATCTCGTCGGCGACCTGGATCACGCCGCCGGAGTTGACCGTGTAGTCGGGGGCGTACAGCACGCCGCGGTCGGCGAGCTGCTTCTCGATGCCGGTGTGGGCGAGCTGGTTGTTCGCGGCGCCGCACACGATCCGGGCGGTCAGCTCGGGCACCGTGGCGTCGTTGAGCGACCCGCCGAGCGCGCACGGCGCGTACACGTCCAGGCCGCTGTGGATCAGTGCGTCGTTGTCGGCGACGACCTCGACCTCCGGATGCCGCTCCCGCACCCGGGCGACCGCGTGCTCGCTCACGTCGCAGACCACCACCTCGGCGCCGTCCTCGCGCAGGTGGTCGACCAGCCGGTGGCCGACCTTGCCGACGCCCTCGACACCGACCCGCCGGCCGCGCAGGGTCGGGCCGCCCCAGACGGTCTCGGCGGCGGCGCGCATGCCCTGGAACACGCCGAAGGCGGTCAGGATGGACGAGTCGCCCGCGCCGCCGTGCTCGGCCGTCCGGCCGGTCACGAAGCGCGACTCGCGCGCCACGACGTCCATGTCCTCGCTGAAGGTGCCGACGTCGCACGCGGTGTAGTAGCGGCCGTTCAGCGACTGGACGAACCGCCCGTACGCCCGCAGCAGCGCCTCGGACTTGTCGGTGGCGGGGTCGCCGATGATGACCGCCTTGCCGCCGCCGAGATCGAGTCCGGCGAGGGCGTTCTTGTACGCCATCCCGCGGGACAGGTTCAGCACGTCGGCGAGCGCGTCCTCCTCCGACCCGTAGGGGTAGAAGCGGGTGCCGCCCAGCGCGGGGCCGAGCGCGGTGGAGTAGATCGCGATGATCGCGCGCAGGCCGCTGGCCTCGTCCTGGCAGAAGACGACCTGCTCGTGTCGGGGTTCGGTGCCCTTGTGGGGCGCCCCGAAGACATTAGGCACGGTAGTGCCCTCCTCTCTGTCTCTGGATCAGACTAAAGGCGGCCGGGGCCGTCCCGTCCGGTCCCCCGCCGCCGCGGCGGAGGTGTGATCATCTCCTTGAAGGACGCCGTGCGGCTCCGGCTCGTGTCACGATGCGATGGTGCTTCCGTACGCCGCGTACCTACGGGTATATGAGCCGGTGACCGCCTTCCCGGAACCGGCACGGACGCTGTGGACGGCCTATGCCGACTCCCGGCGGCGCCCGCGGCGGATCCACGCGCTCGGCGTCGAGCACCGGCAGGCCGCGCGCCGGCTGATCGCCGCGCCGCCCGAGGTGGTGCCGGAGCGGGAGAGCCCGGACGCCTACGTGCGCCGCTCGGACGACATGATCTTCATCTGCCCGTGGGAGACCCGGCTGCGCTCCTGGCTGGCTTTCGCGCGATTCCGGCAGGAGACGCCGGCGGTGGCGGCGGCCTCGTTCGTCCCGCCGATGGTGGCCGAGCGGGCGATGGGCGAGTTCGAGCGGTGGAAGCGGTCGGGCCGTCCGCTGCACCCGTACATCCTGACCAGCAACTGGCACGTGCCGGTGGCCTGGTTCGTTCCGTTCGCCGGCACCGAGCGCTGCCTGCTGCTGGGCGCGGCGGGCACCGGCTACCGCGGATCGGCGGACGGTTCGCGTGAATCCGCAGGTCGTGGCCCTGTGACGGCCGCTCCGGCGCGTACGCTGATCTACGTCACCTCGATGTATGAGGCGCGCCGCCGCGTCGGGACCGCGATCCCGGTCGTGCGGGCCCGCCCCGGCACCGGGGAGGGCGGCCTGCTCGCGGCGGGACGGCTCGAGGCGCTCGAGCGCTGGCTGGACGGGTTCCATCCGCGCGCCCTGGTGGAGCTCGACTACGGCGGGCTGGTGCATCTGCTCGACGACGCGGCGCTCCGGGCCGACCAGTCGGTGGCCGAGACGGGCGTCGCCCTCGCCGCGATGGCGCGGGGCGAGGTGGAACTCACCGTCGCGATGTACAAGCGTCTCCTCGCTCGCTGGCGGCCCGTACGGGCCCTGGAGAGTGCGAACTGAACAAATTTCCCGAATCCGCGCGCGATACGACTATACGTGTCGCTAGAATCACGCAGCGTGACCCAGTGGCCATGTAACACGCAGGCAGGGTGCCGCGTTCATGGATGTTCCTACGCACCTGATGCCAGGTACTTGCTTGTTGCGTTGAGTGGTGGCAAGGTTACACGTTGTGATGTCATAGTGGCTCTTTCGGGCCATAGGGGACATCGTGACCGCGCGAGGATCAATCGCAGGATCGCTGTCATCGGTCCACGGAGGAGAGGCCGCACACATGTCAGCACGTACGCCAGAGGCCGAGCCCCTGCTGACGCCGGCAGAGGTGGCGACGATGTTCCGCGTCGACCCCAAGACCGTCACTCGGTGGGCGAAGGCTGGAAAGTTGACGTCCATCCGCACCTTGGGGGGACACCGGCGCTACCGCGAGGCTGAGGTGCGGGCGCTGCTGGCGGGAATCCCGCAGCAGCGATCGGAGTAGCGCACTCCGACCGGCGGGCGCCGTCAGGTCCCGCCGGACGCACGCCGCGCAAGTATTGGGGGGCGCCCAGGAGGCCGCTGAACAACCTCGCACGACATTCGGGCGAGGACGCGTTCAGGGGCCTCCTGGACGACGGTCCAGGACCACGATCATCCGAGAATCGCGGTCCTGGGCCACTCACCGTTCGACCGGATGTCCCGTTCGTGACAGCGGACGGGACATTCGCATGCCCGCAGACCGTCCAGAACGCTCAGAACACCGGGACGCCCCGGCCGGGACCGGCGGCGGGTCAGTGCTCGGTGCTCAGCTCCTGCTTGGAGAGGCGGTCGAAGAGGGCGCCGGTGCCCGGGTCGTGCTGCCCGGCGACGTGCAGCAGGACGATCAGCTGATCGACCAGGAGGCGCTCCAGTTCGGAGCGGGTCAGGTCGCGGTTCTCCAGCCAGTCGAGGCCGGCCGTCTCCACCGAGGCCATCCAGGAGCGCAGCGTGATGCGCAGGATCGGCTGCGGCGACTCGACGCCGACGGCCTGGAGGATCCGGCCCAGCAGGAGCTGCCGGATGCCGTCCACGATCTCGCCGACCTCGCCCGAACGGTCGGCCGGGCCGCCGCGCAGTAGCGCGGTGAAGCCGGCGGCGTGGCTCTCGACGAAGTCGAAGTAGCGTTCCAGCGAGATCTGGAGCCGTTCGAGCGGCCGGCCCTCGGTCGGCGGTTCGAGCAGGACCGAGAGCTGCTTGGCCGCGCTGGCCAGAGCCGCGATGTAGAGCTCGTACTTCCCGCCGAAGTAGTGGTAGACCAGCGCGCGCGAGGCGCCCGCCGCGGCGGCCACGTCATCGATCGAGATGTCCTCGGGCGACCGGGTGCTGAACAGTTGCAGCGCGGCCTTGATCAGCTCGTCCCGCCGCTCGTCGACGCTGAGCCTGCGGCGGCTCCGTCCACTGCCGCCGCGCCCGCTCTGCCCGCTCTGTGCCTTACCTCCGGCCACCGCACGATCTCCCACCCGGGCAGCGTATCCGAGCATGCGTGAAGGCACGTCACGCCCGGTGAGCCGGGCCTCTTCCCGGCCGCCCGGGTGGCGCGCGCAGGAGTGTGATCCAGAACACCACAGGCCCGAACTCCCATTGGCGACGGCCCGTTACTCACTGTTGCGACGGTTTGGGGTGAAGGAGAGGCATCATGGCATCTCCTCGCGAGAGAGGAAGGTGCGCCGACCCCCGGAGCGGGCTCGGAGCGCCGCGGCGGCAGGTCCTACAGGCCCCCTGGACGGAGTGCCATGTCAGCTGGTGAAGGAACCCCCCCGCGCAACGAGAGGACGGCGCCGGGAGAGGGCGCGGTCCCCGCGCCGCGCAGCAGCACCGAGGGGAGAACCGTGCCCGCGCCCGCGCCGAAGCCCACCATCCGCAACGTCGCCGAGCGCGCGGGCGTGTCGAAGTCGCTGGTGTCCCTGGTGATGCGCGGGTCGCCGCATGTCAGCGAGCGGCGCAGGCAGGCGGTGCTGCAGGCCGCGCGGGAGCTCGGATACCGGCCGAACGCCGTCGCGCGCAGCCTGGTGGAGGGGCGCACCAGGCTGATCGGCGCGATCGTGGCCGACCTGCACAACCCGTTCTTCGCCGAGTTCCTCGACGGGTTGCAGGAGAGCCTGCACGGTGCCGGGCTGCGGATGCTGGTGGGCAGCGGGCGGTGGGATCCGCTGTTCGAGGCCGAGGCGGTCGAGGCGTTCCTGGAGATGCGGGTGGACGGGCTGGTGCTGCTCAGCGTCGTGCCCGAGTCGCTCAAGGAGGCGGCGGCCAGCGTCCCGGTGGTGGTGGTCGGCGAGCGCGACGTCGTCGGGGTCGACATCGTGGTCGACGACGACGAACTCGGCGCCAGCCTGGCCGTCGACCATCTCGTCGACCTCGGGCACCGGCGCATCGCGCACATCGAGGGGGCCCGCTCGACGACCGCGCGCTACCGGCGCGCGGGGTACGAGAAGGCGATGCGGCGGCACGGGCTGACCGACGAGATCGTGGTGGAGGCGGGTGACTTCACCGAGGAGGGCGGCTACCGGGCCACCCGCGCGCTGCTGACCCGGGACCCGCGGCCCACCGCGATCTTCGCGCCGAACGACCTGGTGGCGACGGGCGCGCTGTCGGCGGCCGACGAGCTGGGGCTGGAGGTGCCGGACGGGCTGTCGATCGTCGGGTACGACAACACGCACCTGGCGGCGATCCGGCACATCTCGCTGACCAGCGTCGACCAGCCGCGCCGCGACATGGGGCGGGTGGCCGCCGAGCTGCTCACCGCGCGGATCGGCGACCCCGGGCGGGTGCCCCGGCAGAACCTGGTCGTGCCGCACCTGGTTGTCCGCTCGACGACGGGCCCCGTTCCCAAGACGGGACCCGTCCTCGTGACCTGACCTGCCCTGACAGGTCTGCCCCGGCCCGCCTCTGCGGCCTGATCCGGTGGCCCGGCCTTCTCGGTGACCTGACCGTCCCGGTGCCGTGACGGTCCGGTGCCGCGACGGTCAGGTGGCCGGTGCACGCGAGGTCGATCGCCGTCCCGAACCGGTGGCCTGAAGGTAAGGGACGGGCCAAGCCTGCTTCGATCGTCCGGCCGGGGAAGGCCCGCGGGGGGTTAATGGGGGAGACCGCCGCAGGGCGGGGCGCAGGGAAGGGCCGAGGTCACCCAGGGGGGGTCGGAACGTGCGCGATCCGGAATTGGTGTCGTCCGCGCAACGCGCGGCGAGCGAGTTGGAGCGCGCGTGGGCCGAGTGGCGGTACGCGCGCGGGCTGACCGACCGGCTCTCGGAGTCCGTCGCCAGCTACGTGACCCACTCGATCGACCATCCGTGGGGGCGGCCCCGCGTGGTGCTGGGGCTGGACGCCGACGAGGCGCGCGCCCTCGCCGCGCTGCTGGGCCGTGAGGCCCCGCCCGGCTGACCGGTCGTTCGGGCGCCGGGTGATTTCGGCGACTTCGTTTGACGTACGCACGGCGGTGTGCAGACTGTCAGGGTCGATAACGAACTCATCACGGGGGGAACGGGCTGTGCGCATCCTTCAAGGCGGCTCCGCGGTCGCCGGTATCGCGCTGTGCCTCGGCGCGCTCGCCGCGTGCGGCGATTCCTCCAAGGCGTCCGGGGGGCCGGATGAGACCGCCGCGCCGCCGACCGCCGGGGCGACCGCGCCCGCGGGCGCGCGCGGCCCGGACGGCGCCTCGCCGCAGCCGGGGCAGGGCGGGGAGCCGCTGCACGGGAAGGTGATCGTTCTCGACCCGGGGCACAACGGCGGCAACACCTCGCACCCGGCCGAGATCGCCAAGCAGGTCGACATCGGCAACGGGCACAAGGAGTGCGACACCACCGGCACGAGCACCAACGCCGGGTACGACGAGCACGCCTTCACCTGGGACGTGTCCAACCGGCTGGCCAAGCTGCTGCGCGCGGACGGCGCCAAGGTGCTGCTGACCCGTCCGAACGACACCGGGGTGGGGCCCTGCGTCACCGAGCGCGCCGCGGTCGGCAACAAGGCCCACGCGGACGCGGCGCTGTCGATCCACGCCGACGGCGCCGCCGCGTCCGGGCACGGGTTCCACATCATCGAGCCGATCGCGGTGAAGGGCGGCGGCAACACCAAGGCGGTGCCCGCCTCGCTGAAGCTGGGCCGGTCGCTGCGCGACGCGTACCACTCGGGCACCGGCATCGCCTATTCGACCTACCTCGGCAAGAAGGCGCTCGACCCGCGCTCCGACCTCGGTGGGCTCAACACCTCCACGGTGCCGAAGGTCTTCATCGAGTGCGGGAACATGCGCAACAAGTCGGACGCGGCCAAGTTGTCGAGCGCGCCGTTCCGGCAGCGCATCGCCGAGTCCCTGGCCAAGGGCTTCGGGGCGTACCTGGCCTGATCCGGAGGCGCGGCCCGTTCCCGGCTCCGCCCTCGGTGGCGCCGCCGGGCCCGGTCAGGTCCACAGCCGGGCCTTCTCCATCAGGTGGTCGTGGAGCAGCGCCAGATCGGGGCGGTTCAGGTCCCCCTCGCGGGTGGCGAGGTAGAAGGTGTCGACCGGCGGGAGCTCGGGCCGCAGCAGCCTGACCACCTCGCCGCGGGCGAGCGCGCCCGCCGCGAGGTAGGTGGGGAGCACCGAGATCCCGGCGGAGGCGCGGACGGCGGCCAGCACGCCGCGCAGGTCCGGGACGACGAGGGCGAGCGCGGCGGCCGGACGCACCCCGAAGACGGTGAGCCAGTAGCGGCGGATGATCGGCAGTGTCTCGGCGTAGGCGATCAGCGGGCAGCCGGCGAGGACGGCCGCGCCCTCCTCCTCGGTGATCCGGCCGAGCGGGAGGCGCCCGGCCAGCTCGGGGGAGGCCAGCAGCGCGAACTCCTCGTCGCCGAGGGTCTTGGCGGTGATCCCGCGCAGCCGGGGCCGGACGGTCGACAGGACCAGGTCGTGGTCGCCGGCCACCAGGTCGCGCAGGAGGTCGTCGGCGAGGCCGAGGCCGAAGCTCAGCCGCAGCCCGCCGGCGACCAGCTCGCCGACGGCCGGGACCACCCAGGAGGTGATCAGCTCCACCGGCCCGCCGATGTACAGCCGATGGCCGCCGGGACCGTCGCCGAAGTGCCGGTCCACCACGGAGTCGAGCGCGTCGACCGGGCCCTGCACGTCGCGGACCAGGGCCTCCGCGGCGGCGGTGGGGACCGCGCCCTGCGGGAGGCGTTCGAAGAGCGCGGTGCCGAGCTCGCGTTCGAGGGTGCGGATCTGGTGGGTGACGGCCGGCTGGGAGAGCTCCAGCCGATGCGCCGCCTTGGTGAAGGAGCCGAGGCGGTAGACGGTCACGAACGTCCGCAGCCAGCTCAGCTGTACAGCCATGGTCAACGCCGTCCCCCCGTGCGCTCGCGTCCATGATGCTGGACAGGGCGCGGCGGCGGGACGCTGGGGCGGTCGCGGCGCCTGGGGCCGACTCGCCGTGCGGGGTTGGGCGGACGGCGGCGCGGGGAGCGGGCAGGATTGGCGGATGCCTGATCATCATGAGCCCCTCCCGCTCCTGCGTCCCGTCCGTGCCGCCTTCGACGAGGCGGGGTACACCGTCGCGGGGGTGCGGGAGCTGCTCGGCCCGGTCGCCGGCGGGGCGCTGGCGCGCGACGAGATCGTCCCGGCCCTGCGCGCGACGGGCGGCGGGACGGAGCTGGAGGCGCTGACCCGGCTGTTCTGGCTCCAGGTGCCCGTGCCCGCGGACGCGCCGGGGATGAAGGGCCTCGCGGACGTCCTGGTCGCCGCGGGCCTGGCCGGGGTGTCCGCCGGGGAGGTGCGGGCGGTTCTGCACGTCGAGCCGCTGGAGTCGGTGAACGGCGGCCATGCCGGGTATGCCGTGTCGGACCTGAAGGTCCGGCCGGGGGACGGCGCCGTCCTGGGGGCCGATCATGTGGTCGGTGTGGGCGGCGCGTCCGGGAGTCTCGCCCGGCTGGTCGTCCACAGCCCTGTGGATAACTTTCTGGATCTGGGCACCGGATGCGGCGTGCAGGCGCTGCACGTCGCGGACCGGGCGGCGCGGCCACGGCCCGCCCGGATCACCGCGACCGACGTCAACCCGCGCGCCCTGCGGCTGGCCGCGATGAGCTTCGCGCTCTCCGGGCTGGACGGGGTGGAGCTGCTGGAGGGCTCGTTGCTGGAGCCGGTGCGCGACCGCCGGTTCGACCTGATCGTGTCCAATCCGCCCTTCGTCGTCGGGCCCTCGGGGCGGCTGGTCTACCGGGAGTCGGGGTTGCCGGGGGACGAGTTCTGCCGGCGCCTGGTGACCGGGGCGCCGGGCCTGCTGAACGACGGCGGGCACTGCCAGTTCCTGGCGAATTGGCTGCATATCGAGGGTGTTCCCTGGGAGGAGCGCGTCGGCGGATGGGCCCGGGAGTCCGGGTGCGACGGCTGGATCGTGCAGCGCGACGTCCAGGATCCGGCCGAGTACGCCGAGCTGTGGCTGCGCGATTCCTGCGAGTCCGGCACGGCCGAGTACCGGTCCCGCTACGACGCGTGGCTGGACGATTTCGAGCGGCAGGGCGTGACCGGGATCGGCTTCGGCTGGATCACGTTGCGGCGCACCGGTGCCGCCGCGCCGACCGTCCGTGTCGAGGAGCTTCGGCACGCCGTCGAGCAGCCGGTCGGCGGGTATGTGGGACACGTTCTCGACGGGGTCTCCGGTTCCCGGGAGTTTTCCACAGCCTGTGGACAGTCGGGCGGGCTCGACCGGGTCCGGCTGCGCACCGCGGCGGGGGTCGTCCAGGAACAGGTCGGGCCGCCGGGGGCCGAGGACCCCGAACGCATCCTGCTGCGGCAGTCCGGGCGGCTGCGCCGCGCGACCGGGGTCGGCACCGTGGAGGCGGGCCTCGCGGGAGTCTGTGACGGCACGCTGCCGCTCGGGCCGCTGCTGGACGCGATCGCCCAGCTCACCGGGATCGACCCGGAGGAGGCGCGGGCGCACGCGGCGGCCGTGCTGCCCGAACTCGTCGCCGACGGCTTCTTCGAGATCGCCTCGCTGAGCTGAGCTGAGCCAGGGCGGGGCGGACCGGTGTTAGCGGCGGGCCTCGTCGAGGGTGGCGAAGGCGCTGCCGCGCAGCCGCCGGGACAGGTCGCTCTGGACGCGGTGCGCCCAGAGCGGGCCGCCGTAGATCATCGCGGTGTAGCCCTGGACCAGGGTCGCGCCCGCGCGGATCCGTTCCCAGACGTCGTCGGCGTTCTCGACGCCGCCGACCGAGATGAGCACGAGCCGGTCTCCGGCGCGGGCGCGCAGGCGGCGCAGCACCTCCAGCGAGCGCTCCTTGAGCGGGGCGCCGGACAGCCCGCCGGTCTCCTTCACCAGGGCGGCGGCGGACGCCAGGCCGTCCCGCGCGATCGTGGTGTTGGTCGCGATGACGCCGTCGAGCCCGAGTTCGACGGCGAGGTCGGCGACCGCGTCCACGTCGGCGTCGGCCAGGTCGGGGGCGATCTTGACCAGCAGCGGGACGCGGCGCGCGGTGACCCGGTCGGCGGCCTCGCGGACGGCGGCCAGCAGCGGGCGCAGGTGCTCGACGGCCTGGAGGTTCCGCAGGCCGGGGGTGTTGGGCGAGCTGACGTTCACCACGAGGTAGTCGGCGTACGGGGCGAGCCGCTCGGCGCTCGCCACGTAGTCGGCGGCGGCCTCGGCCTCGGGGACGACCTTGGTCTTGCCGATGTTGACGCCGACGATCGTGCCGGGCCCCCGGCCGCGCAGCCGCTCGGCGGCGGCCTCGGAGCCCTGGTTGTTGAAGCCCATCCGGTTCACGACGGCCCGGTCGGGGACCAGGCGGAACAGCCGCGGCTTCGGGTTGCCCGGCTGCGGGCGGCCGGTGACCGTCCCGATCTCGACGTGCCCGAACCCGAACGCGCCCAGCGCGTCGTAGGCCACGGCGTCCTTGTCGAAGCCGGCGGCGAGGCCGAGCGGGCTGGGGAACTCCAGCCCGAGCGCCCGCACAGCGAGCGCCGGATCGCGGCGGGCCAGCACGCGGCGCAGCAGCGCGGCGGCGCCGGGGACGGCCTGGACCGCGCGGAGCGCCCGCAGCGTCAGGTGGTGGACGGTCTCCGCGGAGACCCTGGCGATGAGCAGTGAGAACACGAGTCGGTACATCGGGATCGAGTATCCCAGCCGCCCGCCGCGAAATGGGATTGAGGGGCGGGTCGGGCGCGGCCTACCGTGGACCCATGCTGACCAATGTCTGGGCCACCGCTTGGTGGCCCGCCCTGCAACGCCTGATCCGCCACCGTCCGGCCCCCGGGTCCGGACGCGTCGCGATCGGCGCTTGACGCTCGCTCCCGAGCGGCCGGACCTGGTGCGCGCACGTCCTGAGCACACCAGCCCGAACGGGAGATCCACATGTCCAAGAGCCGCGGCCGTAACGGCCTGCTGGGCGTCGGCGGCCAGCGCAGGTCCATCCCGCGCAAGGCGCTGCGAGGCGGCGCCGGAGCGGGGCCTGGAGGCGGCGATCCGCTCGCCGAGAAGAAGGAGCTGCTCCGCAGGATGCGCGAGCGTTCGCGCGAGCAGGCCGCCGACCAGCTGAACGACCAGTCCGTCGAGCAGGCGGCGGACCAGGTCGACGAACAGGAATGACACCTCGGTGAACGCGCCGGTCCCGTACCTTGCGGGGCCGGCGCCTTCCGGTCAGCGACGAAAGGCGCGGCGTAGTTGCAGCCGGACGTCGCGTCCGGCGTCGCGCATCGTGGTCCGGACGCTCTGCCGGGCGACGGCAAGGCTGCGCCGCGCCGCGCGGGCGGGGTCGCCGACCGTGCGCCGCCAGGCATGGGCGAGACCCGTCCGCATCGGGTGCAGGACGCCTGACCGGACCCGGTGGGCCGGAGCGACCACGAGGGTGCGCCAGAGCCACCGCACGACCCGGGCGGCGAGCCGCCAGGTCGCCGCGCCGGCCCGTCCGGTCGGTGCCAGCACGTAGCGCCACAGGGCCAGCGCCGGGAGGACGAACACGACGCGGCACAGCGCCGCGAGGGCCCGTCCGAGCAGCCGCCACGCCCACACCAGCGCGGTGCCGACGGCGCTCGCCGCGCCCGCCACCGCGTGCACGATGTGGCGTCCGAGCCATCCGAGCATGGCCAGCGGGGGACGCAGGAGGTACTGCCACAGCAGCGCCAGCGGCACCACGATCAGCAACGCGAACAGCGCGGCCACACCGGCCGCGATGCCCTTCACGATCAGCAGGAGCACCCGGCCCGTCCGGACGGCGAACCAGGCCAGGCCCGCGCCGATGGCGCCGAAGACCAGGGTGGCGGCCCGGCCGATGGCGCTGAGCACGGCGGCGATGCTCGCGCCGAGGAAGGCCAGCCCGGCGCCGAACGCGCGCAGGACGGCGCGGGCCCCGCGGCCCAGGGCGCGCAGCGGGCGGAGCAGGACGAGGTCGAGGAGGCGGCCGATCAGGCGCAGCCCGGCGCGGACCACCGCCGCGACCGCCGAGGCGAGCGCGGCGAGGAGGCGGCCGACCGGTGCGAGGAGCGTGGAGAGGATCCAGCCCAGCGGCCGGATCAGGAGGATCGTGAAGAGCAGGGCCGCGCCGGACGCGAGCCACGCGAGGAGGGTCGCGAGCCCGGACCCGAGCCGCGCGAGGACGGCCGCGACGGCGCGTCCGGCCGCCGCCAGGCCGCGCCCGATCGGGCCGAGCAGCCATGCGTGCAGGGCCCGGCCGATCGCCCGCAGCGTCCACGCGATCCCGGTGGGCACGCGCATCAGGCCGCGCCATCCGGTCCGGACGCCCCGCCCGCACAGCAGGACCAGGTCGTACACCAGGCGGATCGGGACGATGACGATCAGCGCGACCACGCGCAGCGGAACGACCAGCCAGGCTGGTCCCGCCGGTCCGGCCGGCGGGGCGACCGGCGGGCCGACCGGCGGCGTGGCCGGATCGGATCGCTCCGAAGGTGGGGGCGAGGGGCGCTTGGTCAGGTCCGGACGGAGGGCTCGCCCGTGCGGGCCGTCGGCCTGGGGGTCGGGGGTGGTCACTGCTTCGTACCTCGCAGAACTCAGAGGCGGGCAGCCGCGACCCGTCTGGCGCTATGTGGGCGTTGTCTGATTCTGACCCGGCCGGCCAGAGGACGGTTCCTCCCGAAGGGGGATCTTCTGGGGTGAACCCGTTCCGCGCCGGTCACCGTACCGCTCCGCGATCCGGGGGGGCTTCCGCACCTTTTGGTGACAGAAGAATTACCTCGAAAGAAGGCCGCGAATACCTCGTGTTCTGCCGGGTGGCGGCGTGCCGGCTGGCCCGCCTGGGGAGTTCGCATGCAGGGCGATCTACAATCCGATGCCGCATATCCGGCATTCCCCAACGTATCGGTTCGCTCCGTGTCGACTTGCCATAGGTCACCTCGCCACTCGTCGCGGCATCGGGGGCTTCTCGGCGCCGGAGCGCCGCGCGAAATCGGGGTGTGATCACGGATATCGCAGGTGACGGCCCAGTAGGGGTGAGGGCATCATGTCGATCATTTCAGTGTCGTTGGCCGCGCAGAGGCGCCCATGGGCGCGCACGATGTCCGATCGATTCGTCTGGTATTTGAGCTTTTCGACGTAGCGTCCGATCGCTCTGGTCACGTTTGTCAGTCGGTCCGATGACACATCTCGACAGTTCCGGGACCCGGTGTTTGAGTGGAGATCGTCCCGCCACGGGAATGCGGCCCGGCACGGGGGCGGCCGAGAAATGCGGCCGGCTCGCGCACCGGGTCGCCGAGGCGTTGAGAGGCAGTGCCCGCGACGTGGTGGGAAGGCGTCGGGAGGCCCGATGGTCGAGCGAGTCGGACGAGCCGCACGAACGGCACGAGGCACACCAGCGGCACGAGCGAGACGGACGGCGGGGCGCGCGCGGAGACGACGGACCGGGCGGCCGGCCGGCCGCGCGGGGCGGGGCGCGGCGGTGGCGGCGGTGGCGGTGCTGCTCGCAGGCGGGCTCGCCGCGTGCGGTGGCGGGGGCAGCACGCCGACCCTCACCTGGTACATCAACCCCGATGACGGCGGGCAGGCCAGGCTGGCCGCGGCGTGTACGCGGGAGTCCGGCGGCCGGTACCGGATCAGGACCTCGGTGCTGCCGAACGACGCGACCCAGCAGCGCGAGCAACTGGTCCGGCGGCTGGCGGCCAAGGACGCGGGGCTCGACATCATGAGCCTCGACCCGGTGTTCGTCGCCGAGGCCGCCAACGCCGGGTTCCTCCGCCCGTTCCCCGCGCGCGAGGCGGCGCGCCTCACCCGGGGCGTGTTCGCGCCGGCGGTGCGCAACTCCACCTGGGAGGGCCGGCTCTACGCGGCGCCGTTCTGGGCCAACACCCAGCTCCTCTGGTACCGCAAGTCCGCCGCGGAGAAGGCCGGGGTCGACCCGGAGGCGCCCGGCTTCACCTGGGACGCGCTGATCGACGCGGCGGTGCGGAGCGGCACCACGGTCGGCGTGCAGGGCAACAAGTACGAGGGCTACATGGCGTGGGTGAACGCGCTCGTCGCGTCCGCCGGGGGTCAGATCATCGGTGACACCGAGAAGGGCGAGGACGCCAGCATCGGCATCGGCTCCCCGGCCGGCGAGCGGGCCGCGGCGGTCATCTCCCGGCTGGCCCGGTCGAAGGCGGCCAGCCCGACGCTGTCCACCGACATCGAGGAGCAGGCCAGGTCGCTGCTGAACGGCCCGCACGGCGGGTTCATGGTCAACTGGGGCTACATCTGGCGGGCCGAGAACGGGGACGCCCGGGACGGCGTGATCGACCAGGGCATCCCCGCCGACCTCGGCTGGGCCCCCTACCCGGCGGTCGACGCCGGGCGGCCGGCCAGGCCCCCGTTCGGCGGCATCGAGCTCGGCATCGGCGCGTACGGCCGGTACCGGAGCACCCTCGCGGTCGACGCGGTCGGGTGCGTCACCTCCACCGCCAACATGAAGAAGTACATGATCGACTCGGGCAACCCGGCGGCCCGCGCGGAGGTCTACGACGACCCCGAGGTCGTCGCGGAGTTCCCGATGGCGAGGCTGATCCGCGACTCGATCGGTGCCGCGGCGCCGCGGCCGATCACCCCGTACTACCCGGACGTGTCCGGGGCCGTGCAGAGCAGATGGCATCCGCCGGCCTCGGTGCGTCCCGAGACGACGCCGGGCCGGTCCAGCACGTTCATCCGCCGGGTCCTGTGCGGCCAGGTGCTGCTCTGAGGGGACGGATCATGACCGCAGTGCAACCGGCGCCGGTCGCCGGCCTCCGCCAGGGCCGCGCCGAGCGCTCGGACCGCAGCCGCGCCGAACGCCGCCTCGGGCTCCTGCTGTCGGCTCCCGCGGTGGCCATCATGCTGCTGGTGACCGCGTACCCGCTGGTCAACGCGGTGTACCTGTCGATGTTCAGCTACCGGATCACCGCGCCGGACGACCGCAGGTTCGTCGGCTTCGGCAATTACACCACCGTGCTCGGCGACGCGCTGTTCTGGCAGGACGTGTTCACCACCTTCGTGGTCACGGTGGTCACCGTGGGGGTGGAGCTGGTGATCGGGTTCGGGCTGGCGATGGTGATGCACCGCGCGGTCTTCGCCCGGCGCACCGTCCGCACCGCGATCCTGCTGCCGTACGGGATCGTCACGGTGATCTCGGCGTTCGCCTGGAAGTACGCCTTCGACCTCCAGTCGGGGTTCGTCGACTCCTGGCTCGGGCTCGGCGACCGCGCCTGGTTCTCGGGCCGCTGGTCGTCGCTGTCGGTGGTGGTCCTGTCGGAGATCTGGAAGACCACCCCGTTCGTGTCGCTGCTGCTGCTCGCCGGGCTGGCGCAGGTGCCGGGCGACCTCGGCGAGGCCGCCACGGTCGACGGCGCCACCGCCTGGCAGCGGCTGTGGCGGGTGACGATCCCGAACATGAAGGCCGCGATCATGGTCGCGGCGCTGTTCCGCACGCTGGACGCGTGGCGGATCTTCGACAACGTCTACGTGATGACCTCGGGCCAGCAGCGGACCGAGACGTTGTCGTTCCTGGCCTACCGGCAGACCATCACCCGGACCGCGATCGGGCTGGGCGACGCCGTCGGGGTGCTGCTGTTCCTGTCGGTGGTGCTCATCGCCGCCGTGTTCATCAAGGGGTTCCGGGTGGACCTGTCCCAGGTGCGAGGTGATCGTTGATGGAGACGGCCCGTGCCAAGGCGATGTGGATCGCGGTCTCGCTCCTCATCCTGGTCTGGACGGTGTTCCCGATCCTGTGGATCGTGATGCTGTCCTTCAAGCGGCCCGGTGAGATCGGCAACCAGCGGGGGTTCCTCCCGCACACCTGGACCTGGGAGAACTACCGGACGGTCTTCGAGACCGATCTGTTCACCGCGGCGCTGGTCAACTCGATCGGCATCTCGGTGATCGCCACCGTGGTCGGGGTGGTGTTCGCGACGCTGGTCGCGTACGCGATCGCGCGGCTGGAGTTCCCCGGCAAGCGGCTCATCCTGTCGTTCGCGCTGGCCATCGCGATGTTCCCGGTGGTGTCGCTGGTCGGGCCGCTGTTCGACCTGTGGCGCGACGTCGGCCTGTACGACACCTGGCCGGGGCTGATCATCCCCTACATCTCGTTCGCGCTGCCGCTGGCGATCTGGACGCTGTCGGCGTTCTTCCGCGAGATCCCGTGGGAGATGGAGCAGGCCGCGCAGGTCGACGGCGCCACCACCTGGCAGGCGTTCCGCAAGGTGATCGTGCCGCTGGCGGCGCCCGGGGTGTTCACCGCCGCGATCCTCACCTTCTTCTTCTGCTGGAACGACTTCGTCTTCGGCATCTCGCTGACCTCGACCGACCGCGCCCGCCCGGTGCCGGCGGCGCTGGCGTTCTTCACCGGCGAGTCGCAGTTCGAGCAGCCCACCACGGCCATCTGCGCGGCGGCGGTCGTGGTGACCGTGCCCGTCGTCGTCATCGTCCTGCTGTTCCAGCGCCGCATCGTCGCCGGGCTCACGTCCGGCGCCGTCAAGGGCTAGAGGAGAACCATGGCCGCCATCACCATGAGCAACATCGTCAAGAGGTACGGCGACGGGTTCCCGGCCGTGAACGACGTGTCCCTGGACGTGCGGGACGGCGAGTTCATGATCCTGGTCGGGCCGTCCGGCTGCGGGAAGTCGACCCTGCTCCGCATGATCGTCGGGCTGGAGGACATCACCTCCGGGGAGATGCGGATCGGGGAGCGGGTCGTCAACACCGTCGCGCCCCGGCGGCGGAACCTGTCGATGGTCTTCCAGAACTACGCCCTCTACCCCCACCTCACCGTCTTCGAGAACATCGCGTTCCCGCTGCGGCTCGCCAAACGGCCGGACGACGAGGTGCGCCGCCGCGTCACCGACACCGCCGGGCTGCTGGAGCTGACCGACCACCTGGAGCGCAAGCCCGCGAACCTGTCGGGCGGGCAGCGGCAGCGCGTCGCGATGGGCCGGGCGATCGTCCGGCAGGCCGACGCGTTCCTGTTCGACGAGCCGCTGTCCAACCTCGACGCCAAGCTGCGCGGCCAGATGCGCACCGAGATCGCCCGGCTCCAGCGGCGCCTCGGCGTCACCACCGTCTACGTCACGCACGACCAGACCGAGGCGATGACGCTCGGCGACCGGGTCGCGGTGCTGCGCAAGGGCGTCCTCCAGCAGGTGGGCAGCCCGCGCGAGCTGTACGAGCAGCCCGAGAACCTGTTCGTGGCCGGGTTCATCGGCTCGCCGTCGATGAACTTCCTGCCCGCGTCGGTCGAGGGGACGGTCCTGGCGACCCCGCTCGGCCGGTTCGAGCTGCGCGACGAGCGCAAGGCCGCCGCCGCCGCGGGCCGCCGGGTCGTCCTGGTCGGGCTCCGCCCGGAGAGCTTCGAGGACGCCGCGCTCGTCGGCGCCGCCAAGCGGGAGCGCGGCGCGGTCGTGCGGGTCCGGGTGGACGTGACCGAGTGGCTCGGCAACGAGCAGTACGCCTACGTCCCCTACGAGGCGCCGGAGGACCTCACCGCGCGGCTCCGCGAGCTGTCGCGCGAGCTCGACGGCGACCAGATGCGCACGCAGGCCGTGGTGGCGCTGGACGCGAGCAGCCCGATCGTCGCGGGCGAGGAGGCGGAGCTGTGGATCGACACCGCCGGGCTGCACATCTTCGACCCGGCGACCGGCGCCAACCTCACCCGCGACGAGGAGCGGGTCGCGGAGCTGGGCCGGCACTCCGAACGGGTCCGCGCGGCGAAGCGGGAGGCGCAGCGGGTCGGACCCCCGTCCTGACCGGAAGGTCAGGACGTCGTTGATCATTCATGGCAGTATCGGGAGGATGCCGAACGGATCCATGTACGAAGCATTCGCCGAGGAGTACGCCGTCCACGCCGAGGGCGGGGCCTACAACGCCCTCTACGATCGTCCGGCCGTGCTGGGGCTCGCCGGCGACGTCAGCGGGAAGACGGTCCTGGACGCCGCGTGCGGCCCCGGGTTCTACGCCGCGGAGCTGCTCCGGCGCGGCGCGCGGGTCATCGGATGCGACCAGAGTCCGACGTTCGTGGAGCTGGCCCGGGACCGTTCCGGCGGGCGGGCCGACCTCAGGGTGCACGACCTGTCCGAGCCCCTCGACTGGGTGCCGGACGGATCGGTCGACCTGGTGCTGATGGCGCTGGCGGTGCACTACCTCGACGACCAGGTCGCGCTGCTCCGCGAACTGCGGCGCGTCCTGGCGCCCGGGGGCGCGCTGGTCCTGTCGACCGAGCACCCCATGACCGCGTGGCTGCGCCTCGGCGGCTCCTACTTCGCCGAGGAGCCGGTCGAGGAGTCGCTGAATGACGAGGCCGACTGGCCCGTCCGGATGTGGCGGCGGCCGTTGACGTCGATCGTCGCGCAGTTCCGCGAGGCCGGCTTCCTCATCGAGGAGCTGCTCGAACCGAGGCCCGTCCCGGCGATGGCCGAGCGGTTCCCCGCCGACTACGCCCGGCTGGAGGAGTGTCCGGCGTTCATCGCGTTCCGGCTGGTCCCCGCTCCGGCGCGCTGAGGGCGGAGCCCTCGCCGGCGGGCGGGGGCGAGCCCTCTCCCGGGGGCGAGCCCTCTCCCGGGGGCGGGGCGGTGCCCCCGGGAGAGGAGCCGGTCAGGCCAGGCCGTACGCCCGGATGACCGTCTGGGTCACCGCGTTGCCCGCCTTGTCGGTGGCGGTGGCGCGCAGCGAGACCGCCGTGGCGCCGGACGGCGGGGTGACCGAGGCGACGCCGGCGCCCGGGGTGCCCGCCGCCGGGACGCTCCGCCAGGTCGCGCCGTCATCGAAGGACGCCTCGACCTTGAGCGACGCGGGCGCGGAGGCGGGGGCGCCGGAGTTGCGCTCCACCCAGTAGGGGATGCGGGTGGGCTTCCCCTTGGCCGCCTGGTTGTTCTCGTTCAGGCCGGCGGGCATGAGGTTGACCACCTGGAGCGGCAGCCCGGTCTTCGCCGCGGTCTTGGCCGAACGGAACGTCCAGACGGTGTCGAGCCGCGTCGAGAGCGCGGCCAGCGGGCTTTTCTCGCGGGTGAGCGACTCGTGCAGCGTGTAGACCGCGGCTTCGTCGGGGAGGTCGGCGGTGAGCTCGACCGCCCCGTACCCAGGACGGAGCTTCCCTTCTGAGACCACGGTGTCGCCGCGGCTGAGGCGGAGCGTCCCTTCCATGGTGCTGTCGGTGGTGCAGACCTCCCGCGCGCCGGTCACCGGGCAGGACGTCGACACTTTGGTCTGAGAGCCGTCGCGGAAGTTGCTCCAGTCGTTGAGGTTCTGGCCGAGGACGCCCGCGTTCCACGCGTCGGCCTGGGGTCCCGCCCGGTAGGAGCGGGGGTCGCGGAACGCGCGGACGATCTCGCTGTCGGGGTCGTCGCCGTAGAGGCGCAGCTCCGAGCTCCAGAAGACCTTCGGGTCGGCCCGCAGGTAGATCGCGACCGTGCCCGGGAACGGGCGCGTGACGCTCTGCCCGACGCTCTCGTACGCCCCGGTCTCGGAGTTGTAGCCGACCCAGCGCAGCAGGGCGGTGCCCGCCTTGCCGTGCGAGCGCACGGTGGTGTCGAGCCGCGCCATCTCGGCGCGGCGGGTGCGCAGCGCGGGATCCGCGGGGATCTGCTTCAGCGCGTACCCGTAGTCGCGGAAGATGTAGGGGCTCGGCGCCTCCGGCGTGGTGCCCTGCTTCTGCCAGGTGGAGGTGACCGCGTAGCGGAGCTGGTCGTGCTTGGCGGGCTGCACCGACATCCGCGCCGTGGAGTTCCCGTACAGGTACATGATCGAGGCGGCCTCGCCCACGGCGAACGTCATCGTGGCGGTCGCCTCGGTCAGCTCCGAGCCGGGCTGGTCGTTGGTCAGCTCGATCGGGGTGGTGCGGCGGGCGTCGAAGGGGATCTCGCGGGCGCCGGGGGCGAGGTCGTACACCTGCCGGAAGCCGCTCGTCCACGCCGAGCCGGTCTTCACCTGGGTGCCGATGACGTACCGGCCGGCCGGCACCCGCGCCCGGGCGATGCCGTCCGCACCCGCCAGCGCGTTGATGCTCTCGAAGGTGTCGACGTTCTGCACCATGACGTAGTTGTAGGCGGCGGGCTTCCCGTCGCGGTCGGTCGCGGGCATCGCGAGGTTGGTGGTCGGCGGCTCGACGAAGCCGGTCACCGGCGTCCGCACGACCGGGCCGGACGCGGTGGACGCGGTGATCTGGCCGGCGAACGTGTTGGTCTTGATCCCGTCCGTGCCGCGCATGGTGAGGGTCACGTCGGCCGTGCCGTTCGCGGGGACGGTGACGCGGTTCCGGTCGAGTGTCCCGGAGACGGGCCTGCCGTCGGCGGTGGCCAGCGCGACGGTGAGGTCGAGGTCGACGGGCGCGGCGCCGGAGTTGGTGTAGGTGACCTTCTTGGCGAGCTCGGAGGGGCCGGAGTCGGGCCACCTGAGGTCGCCGGCGACGCTGGGCGGCGAGGTCGACACCTCTTGCGTGACGGCCTTGCCGACGTCCACCCGCCCGGAGCCCTGGATGTTCGGCGACACCCCGTCGAGGGGCTTGGCCGAGGCCATCAGGGTCGACTTGAGGCGCGGCCCGGCCCAGTCGGGGTGCTGCTGCGCGAGGATCGCCGCGGCGCCCGCGACGTGCGGGGTGGCGGTCGACGTGCCGGACAGCCGGGTGTAGTTCGCGTCGACCGGGGAGCCGAGCCCGGTGTCCTTGGCGCGCGCGGCGGTGATCCCGACTCCGGGCGCCATGATCTCGGGCTTGAGCGAGAAGTCGCCGATCCGCGGGCCCTGCGTCTGCGTCGCCGGCCTGTCGTCGCGGTCCACGCTGGTGACGGCGAGGGCCTGCTCGGCGCCGGCCGGGAGCGAGGTGAACATCGGCATCGGGAAGGGGATGTCGCCCGCGGCGGCGACGAACAGCGTCCCGGTCTCCTTGGTCAGGTCGTTGACGGCCGCCTCCACCGGGTCGAGGTCGGGGCTGTCGCAGAAGCAGGTCATGCTCAGGTTGACGACCTTGGCCTTGGCCTCCCTGGCCGCCCACGTCATGCCGTCGATCAGCCAGGACTCCTGGCCCTCGCCGGCGTCGTCGAGCACCTTGCCGCTGACGAGCGTCGCGTCCGGGGCGACGCCCCGGTACCTGCCGCCGGACGCGGCGCCCGACCCGGCCACGACCGAGGCGACGTGGGTGCCGTGGCCGAAGCGGTCGTCGGCGGACGCCGCGGTGGTGAAGTTGCGGCTCTCGGCGACCTTCAGGTCGGGGTGCGAGCCGTCCACACCGGAGTCGAGCACGGCGACCTTGACGCCCTTGCCGGTCAGGCCCTTCTCCCAGGCGGCGGGGGCGCCGATCTGCGGGACGCTGCCGTCCAGGCTCGCCTTGAGCCTGGCGTCGAGCCAGAGCCGCGCCGAGGGGTCGGCGGTGAAGCCCTTCCAGAGCTGCGGCAGCGCGGACTTGGGTGCCTCGGCGGCGGTGAGGCCGGTGCCGGGGAGCGCCCGCGTCCGGCCGGACTTCAGCGCGGCGCCCGCGCCCTTCATGATGAGCGGCAGGCCGGCCCGGTTCGCGTCGTCGTAGCCGGCGGCGAGCAGCCGGTCGACCTCGAACAGCCGCCGGTCCAGCCGTCCCGCCGCGATCAGCGGCTGGGCGTCCACCGGCGTCACCGTGATCTTGTCCTTGGTGACGACGGCGTTGTAGCCGGCCGGCTTCCGGCCGGGGGCGGCGTTCAGCGTGACCCGGGGGCGGTGCCCGGGGGCGGGGGTGACCGTCACCCGGTCACCGGTGATCAGCGTGACCGTCCGCGCCGGGCCGCCCGCCCCGGCGGCGCCGGCGGGCCTGGCGGACGTGTCGGGGCCGGGCGCGGCGCCCGCCGCCGGGCCTGGCACGGCGGTGGCCGCCAGCACGGCGGTCAGGGACGCGATGGCCGCGATCCCCGCCCTCCGGCGTCGTCGGAACCTGCTCTGCACATCGGTCACACTGACCACTCCTCGGCGCGGGGAGACCCCGGGACGGCGGTGGTACCGGCCGTCCCAAACGACGCCACCATATGCTGGCATGATCGTTGTGACCAGACCCCGCCGCCCCGGTGGCCACTTCAGGCGGCCGTCGGCGGTCGGGCCGGGGGTCAGGCCGGGGGCGGCAGGATGCGCCCCCGGACCTCGCCGAAGCCGAGGCGTCCCCCGTCCGCGGCGGGCGCGGTGGCGGTGATGACGACCTCGTCGCCGTCCTCCAGGAACGCGCGCCGCTCGCCGTTCACCTCGATCGGCTCGGTGCCGCCCCAGGTCATCTCGATGATCGCGCCGACCTGGTCGCGGCCGGGGCCCGACACCGTCCCGGACGCGAAGAGGTCGCCGGTGCGCGTCGACGCGCCGTTCACGGTCATGTGCGCGAGCATCTGCGCCGGCGACCAGTACATCTCCCGGTACGGCGGACGGGACACCTCCTGGCCGTTCCACTCGACGGCCAGGTCCAGGTCGAGGCCCCACGGCGCCGTCTCGCGCAGGTACGGGAGCGGCTCGGGGTCCTGGACGGGCGTGTCGACGCGCGCGGCCTCGAGGGCGAGGAGCGGGACGACCCAGGCCGAGACCGAGGTCGCGAAGCTCTTGCCGAGGAACGGGCCGAGCGGCGCGCCCTCCCACGCCTGGATGTCGCGCGCCGACCAGTCGTTGACCAGCACGGCGCCGAAGACCCGGTCGGCGAAGCCGGCGGTGGCGGAGCCGGGCGCGGCGGCGCCGAGCGGCGAGCCGGTGCCGACCACGAAGCCGACCTCGGCCTCGATGTCCAGCCGGCGGGACGGGCCGAACGTGGGCGCGGCCTCGTCCGGGGCCTTGCGCTGGCCGGACGGGCGCGCGATCGCGGTGCCCGACACCACGACCGTCCCGGCGCGGCCGTGGTACCCGACGGGCAGATGCCGCCAGTTCGGCAGCAGCGGCGCGGAGTCCGGGCGGAAGAGCCGCCCGAGGCTGGTCGCGTGGTGCGCGGAGGCGTAGAAGTCGACGTAGTCGGCGACCTCGAACGGCAGGTGCGGGGTGGTGGCGCCGAGCGGGTGGACGGCGTCGTCCGGCACCTCGCCCGACACCAGCTCGGTGATCCGCCGCCGTGCGTCCACCCAGCGGGCGCGGCCCTGCGCCATGAAGGGGTTCAGGGTGGGCCGGGCGAACACCTCGTCGCCGAGCGCGGCGGCGAGGTCGACGACCGAGCCGGCGACGCGGACGCCCACGCGGGGCGCGGTGCCGGGGGTGGAGAACACCCCGTACGGCAGGTTGGCGAGCCCGAACGGCGAGCCCTCGGGGATGTCGATCCTGGTCATGCGTCCTCTCCTCCGGCGGTGGCGGGGATCAGCCCCAGGCCCACGAGTTCGGTCAGCGGGTCGGTGACACTGCACGTACCGAACGATACGAACGCGGCCCGCGCGGCTGCCGCACCGGCGCCGTCCAGCGCGGCGACCCGGGCGGCCACGGCGGCGGCGTCGCGGTCCGCGAGCGTGCGCGCGACCTCGGCGGTGGGCCGGTGGCGGAGCGCGGTGTCGGCGGCGAGCAGCAGGTTGAGGAAGCCGTGCTGGTCGAAGCCGGTCTCCGGGTCGGTGCCGCGGACGGCGTGGTGCAGCCCGGCGGTGGCCTTGAACGCCACCCCCGCGTCCACCGCGGCGGTGATCGCGGCGGCCAGCTCGGCCGGGTCCGGGTACAGGTCGGCGGTCACCCCGCCGGTCCGGAACTTGGCGCGGTGCGAGGTGCGGGCGAGCGCGGCGACGAACCCGGGTCCGCGGCCGTCCCGGGGGACCTCGACGAAGACCGGCACGTCCTGGTGGACGCGGTCGAGGGCGGCGAGGAAGTCGGCCGCCCCCATCCCGGTCGGGACCGCGACCTCCAGCGCCCGCAGGTCGATGGGCAGCCCCGCGACCGCGGACAGCACGCCCGGGATCTGGGCGGGCCCGCCGGGCGCGGTGACCGACAGGTCGAGCGGCGGGGCGTCGCCCGCGAGCAGCGGGGCGAGCGCGTCGAGCGCGGGCGCGGCGAGGACGAGCGGGCCGACCAGCTCGGCGTACGACGCCGTCCGGTGCAGCCGGTGCGCGGCCACCGCGTCCGGCAGCGGCATCAGGCCGGGCGGGAACATCGCCGCGTCGTCGCACAGCCCGGCGGCGAAGGCGGGCAGGGCGGGCGCGGTCACCGGGCCGGGCCCCGTCCGGCCCAGCTCCAGGCGTAGCCGGGATCCTCGCAGGCCAGGCCGCCCTCGCCGAGCTCCAGCGGGCGGAAGGTGTCGACCATGACGGCCAGCTCCTGGACGGACCCGGCGCCGATGCTGCCCTCGTACGCGCCGGGCTGCGGGCCGTGGGCGTGCCCGCCGGGGTGCACCGACACCGAGCCCGGCCCGATCCCTGATCCCTTGCGCGCCGCGTAGTCGCCGCCGCAGTAGAACATGATCTCGTCGGAGTCGACGTTGGAGTGGTAGTACGGCGCCGGGATCGACAGCGGGTGGTAGTCGACCATCCGCGGCACGAAGTTGCAGACCACGAAGCCGCTGCCCTCGAAGACCTGGTGCGCGGGCGGCGGCTGGTGCACCCGGCCGGTGATCGGCTCGAAGTCGTGGACGCTGAAGGTGTAGGGGTACAGGCAGCCGTCCCAGCCGACGACGTCGAACGGGTGCCGCGCGTAGGTGAGGCGGCTGCCGGCGGGTCCGCGCGAGCCGCGGTGCCTGACCAGCACCTCGACGTCGGTGCCCTCGAGCTGGAGGGGCGCGCCCGGCCCGTGCAGGTCGCGCTCGCAGTACGGCGCGTTCTCCAGGAGCTGCCCAAAGCGCGACAGGTAGCGCTTGGGCGGCGCGACGTGGCCGGTGGCCTCGATGACGTACGCGCGCAGCGGCCGGTCGCCGGACGGGAGCCAGCGGTGCGTGGTGGACGCGGGGAGCACGACGTAGTCGCCCTCGTCCGCGCGCAGCGAACCGAAGACGGTCTCGACGGTCGCGGCGCCGGACTCGACGTAGACGATCTCGTCGCCGGTCGCGTTGCGGTACAGCGGCGACGCGGCGGCCGAGACCACGTAGGACAGGCGGACCTCGGCGTTTCCGAGGATCAGGCGCCGGCCGGTGACCACGTCGGTGCCGGCCCAGGTCTCCTCGGGGAACAGCTCGTGCAGCTTGAGGTGGCGCGGCTTGAGCGGATGGTTCGGCACGGTCGCCTGGTCCGGCGGCTCCCAGGCCCGCGCGTCGACGACGGCCGACGGGATCTCGCGGTGGTAGAGCAGCGAGGAGTCGGACGAGAAGCCCTCCTCGCCCATCAGCTCCTCGAAGTAGAGCCGTCCGGCCTCGTCGCGGTGCTGGGTGTGGCGCTTCGGGGGCACGTCGCCGATCCGGCGGTAGTACGCCATGCCTCTCCCTCCGGGTCCGTCCGGGATCTAGTACATGTGTGAATCACTTTGCCGTGACACTACGGCCCCGGGGCGCCGCTGAGAACCCCCGGCGCGCGCTCGCGGCACCGGTTCGGGCCGGGACCGGACGGAGCCCGCTCTCAGGTGCGCTCGCGGACGTCGAACTGGTCGCGGTTGGCGATGAGCTTGTCGAGCAGCAGGATCAGGATGTCCTGCTCGGCCTCGGTCAGCACCCCGGCCCACTGCCGCTCGCGGTCGTTCTGCGCCTGGAAGACCTCCAGCATCGCCCGCCGCCCCGCGCCGGTCAGCGACATCAGCACCGACCGGCCGTCGTGCTCGGCGGGCCCGCGCAGCAGCAGCCCGCCCGCGACCAGCGTCTTGGCGAGGTTGGACACCGCGGCCCGGCTCATCCCGGCCAGCGTGGCGGCCCGGCCCGGCTCCAGCGGCCCGGCCAGCCAGGTGACGAACAGCAGCCGGAACGCCGCCCACGAGTGGCCGCGCGGCCGGTGCACCGCGGACTCGAGGTCGTAGGTGACGATCATCGAGGCCCGGTTGAGGGTCAGCAGCAGCCGGGTCGCGCGCCGGTTCCCGAAGCCGTACTCCTCCGCCAGGCGCTGCCCGGCCAGCTCGACGAAGGACCAGAAGTCGAGCTCGGCGCCCTCGGTGCCATCGGCGCCGCCCGTGTCGTCGGCGCTGCCCGTTCCGTCCGCGTCGTCCGCGTCGGCACCGCTCTCCTCGGCCATGGCCGCAACCCTAGCCGCGCCGCGAGGCCGGGCCTAACTAGTACATGGATTGATTACTTGCCCGCCCCGGGTGATTCGGCTGGTCGCGTGGTTAGAGTGAAGATCACCGGGAATTCCCCCAGGGCACGGGGGCGGTGGCACCCGCCGTCCCGCCCGCGCGAGCCGGTGAGGTGGGGGAGAGCATGGGCACGGTCGCCGAGCAGTTCATCGAGGTGCTGCTCCAGGCGGGAGTGCGGCGGATCTACGGGGTCGTGGGCGACAGCCTCAACCCGGTCGTGGACGCCGTCCGCCGCACCGACGGCATCGAGTGGGTACACGTGCGCAACGAGGAGGCCGGCGCGTTCGCCGCCGCCGCCGAGGCGCAGGTCACCGGGCGGCTCGCGGTCTGCGCCGGAAGCTGCGGCCCCGGCAACACCCACCTGGTCCAGGGCCTGTACGACGCGCACCGCACCGGCGCGCCGGTGCTCGCGCTGGCCTCGCAGATCCCCAGCACCCAGATCGGCAGCGGCTACTTCCAGGAGACCCATCCCGAGCGGCTGTTCGTCGATTGCAGCCACTACTGCGAGATGATCAACGGCCCGGAGCAGCTGCCGCGGATCGTGCGCACCGCGATCCAGCACGCGATCGGGCTGAACGGCGTGGCGGTGCTGACCCTGCCCGGCGACACCGCGAGCCAGGAGGCGACGCACCCGACCGGCCGGCACGACTTCCTCGTCCGGCCCGGGATCGTCCGGCCGCCCTCCGACCAGGTCGAGCAGCTCGCCCAGGCGCTCGACCGGGCGGGCAAGGTGATGCTGTTCTGCGGCGCGGGCACCCGGAACGCGCACGGCGAGGTGATGGAGCTCGCCCACCGGGTGCTGTCCCCGGTCGGGCACGCGCTGCGCGGCAAGGAGTGGATCCAGTACGACAACCCCTTCGACGTGGGGATGAGCGGGCTGCTCGGGTACGGCGCCTGCTACGAGGCGATGCAGGCCGCCGACCTGGTCGTCCTGCTCGGCACCGACTTCCCGTACGAGCCGTTCCTGCCGGGCGCGCGCACCGTCCAGGTCGACCACGACGCGTCCCGGCTGGGCCGCCGCACCCCGCTGGAGCTCGCGGTGCACGGCGACGTGGGGGAGACGCTGCGGCTCGTCCTGGAGAAGGTCGAGCAGAAGACCGACCGGACGTACCTGAACGACATGCTGCGCCGGCACACGCGGGCGCTGGAGGGAGTGGTCTCCGCTTACACGCGCAACATCGAGAAGCACGTGCCGATCCACCCCGAGTACGTCGCGAGCGTGCTGGACGACCTCGCGGCGGACGACGCGGTGTTCACCGTCGACACCGGCATGTGCAACGTGTGGGCCGCCCGCTACCTCACGCCGAACGGGCGGCGCCGCGTGATGGGGTCGTTCGTGCACGGCTCCATGGCCAACGCGCTGCCGCACGCGATCGGCGCGCAGTTCGCCGCGCCCGCCCGCCAGGTGGTCTCCCTCTCCGGCGACGGCGGCCTCGGGATGCTGCTCGGCGAGCTGCTCACCGTGAAGCTGCACCGGCTGCCGGTCAAGATCCTGGTCTTCAACAACGCCTCGCTCGGGATGGTGCGGCTGGAGATGCTGGTGGACGGCCTGCCCTCGTTCGAGACCGACCACGAGGCGGTCGACTTCGCCGCCATCGCGCGCGGCGCCGGGATCGCGGCGGTACGGGTGGAGAAGCCGGCCGACGTCCGCGCCGCCCTGGCCACCGCGCTCGCCGCCCCCGGCCCCTACCTCGTCGACCTGGTCACCGACCCGAACGCGCTGTCCCTCCCGCCGCGCATCACCCCGCAGCAGGTCAAGGGCTTCGCGCTGGCGGCGGGCAAGACCGTGCTGACCGGCGGCGTCGGCAAGATGGTCGACCTGGCGCGCAGCAACCTGCGCAACATCCCGCGGCCGTGAAGAAACGATCTACGGCGGGGGCGGCGGCGGGCTAGGCTGCCCTGACGGGCCGTAGCGCAGAGGTTGTCGCGCCCCTACTGCATGGGGGAGGACGCCGGTTCGAATCCGGTCGGCCCGACGTCACCCGAGTGCCCACCCCGGCCTGTGCCAAGGATCGGCCGGACGCGGCGGCCTCGGCCATGGAGAAGCGCCACCTCTGAAAGCCGGGCCGGGGGCGCGGGTGCCGGTCAGTTGAACGGGCGGGCCATCTCGTCCAGGGTCTCGGCGGTGACGGCGCTCAGCGGGCGCGGCGGCTGCTCCTCGATCCACAGGTGCGTCGCGAGGCGCAGTGAGGTGAGGAACGCCGCCGCCGTGACGCGCGAGCGCGGGTGCGCGCTGCTGATGCCGTCCCGCTCGCCGATGGCCGTGGCGAGCCGGCGCTCGTAGGCGGCGTAGTGCGCGAGCTGCCGGGCCAGCACCGAAGGGTGTGCGCGGGCGAGCCGCGCCTGGGCGGCCCACTGCGGGTCGGGCTCGCCGACTTCGGCGAAGGCCGTCAGGAGGGCGGCGCGCAGCGCGGTCCACGACGACTCGCCGGCCGGACGTGCCTCGAACGCCTCCAGCAGGCCGAGCATCCGCTGCTGATCGCCGTAGAGGAGCGCGTCCTCCTTGCCGGCGAAGTAGTTGGAGAAGGTGCGGCGGGAGACGCCCGCCGCGTCGGCGATGGCCTCCACGGTGACCTCGCCGAGACCGTGCTCGACCGCGAGGCGCATCGCGGCGTCGTGCAGGGCCCGGCGCGTCGCCTCCTTCTTGCGCTCGCGCAATCCGACGGTGCTGTCCATGGTCCGCCCAGCCTATCCACCGGTAATGATGCTTGGTGGGAAATTTTGCCCAGTGGGAATATACTTCCCCGGTTCCGGCCTTGTTCTCTACGTCCCGGCGTTTCCTCCGGGCCCGTCCCGGCGTCCCGCACGCCGCCGTGCCGCCGCCCGTCCGGGCCGCACTCCCCAACCCCATGGAGGCAATCACTTGAGCGAGCAAGCTCCGCCCAAGGCAGCCCCGATGTCGCAACGGCAGATCCTGGAGGCCCTCAGCGGGCTGCTCCTGGTGCTGTTCGTGGCGATGCTCAGCGGGACCGTGGTCTCCACCGCGCTGCCGCAGATCATCGGTTCGCTCAAGGGCACCCAGTCGCAGTACACCTGGGTCGTCACCGCGACCCTGCTGGTCTCCACCGCCTCCACCCCGATCTGGGGCAAGCTGGCCGACCTCTACGACAAGAAGCGGCTGCTCCAGATCGGCATCGTCATCTTCGTCGGCGCCTCGATGATCTCGGGGCTGGCGCAGAACACCGAGCAGCTCATCGCCGCCCGCGCCGTCCAGGGCCTCGGCATGGGCGCGCTCCAGATCCTGGCGCAGATCGTGATGGCCGCCATGATCAGCCCGCGCGACCGGGGCCGCTACTACGGCTACCTCGGCGCGGTGATGGCGCTCGCCACCGTCGGCGGTCCGCTGCTCGGCGGGCTCATCGTGGACACCTCCTGGCTCGGCTGGCGCTGGTGCTTCTTCATCGGCGTGCCGTTCGCGGTCGTGTCCTTCGTGCTGCTCCAGAAGACCCTGCGGCTGCCGGTGATCCGGCGCCCCGGAGTGAAGATCGACTACCTGGGCGCGGCGCTGCTGGCGGGCGGCGTCAGCCTGCTGCTCATCTGGGTCACCTTCGTCGGCACGAACTTCGACTGGCTGTCCTGGCAGACCCTGGTCATGGTCGGCGCGGGCGTGCTCGTCCTCGCCGCCGCGGTGTGGGTGGAGTCGCGCGCCGCCGAGCCGGTCGTCCCGCTGAACGTGATCCGCCGCCGCAACACCGCGCTCGCGATCGTCGCCAGCCTCGCGGTCGGCATGGCGATGTTCGGCGGCGCGGTCTTCCTCGGCCAGTACTTCCAGATCGGCCGCGGCTACAGTCCGACCGAGGCGGGCCTGCTCACCTTCCCGATGATGCTCGGGGTGCTCGGCTCGTCCACCGTCGTCGGGCGGTTCACCACCAAGACCGGCAAGGTCAAGCCGTTCATCGTCGCCGGGACGGTCGCGCTGACCGCCGGGTTCGCCCTGCTCGCCACCATCGACCACCAGACCTCGCTGTGGTTCGTCGGCGCCGGGATGTTCCTGGTCGGCGTCGGCGTCGGCATGTCGATGCAGAACCTGGTGCTGGTCGTGCAGAACTCGGTGCATCTGAACGAGGTGGGCGCGGCCAGCGGCTCGATCACCTTCTTCCGCTCGCTCGGCGGGACGATCGGGGTGTCGGTGCTCGGCGCCGTCCTGGCCAACCAGGTCACCGCCAACATCACCCACGGCCTGGCCCGCCTCGGCATGTCAGGCTCGGGGAGCAAGGCCGGCGGCGATCTCGACGTCGACGGGCTGCCCGCCCCGATCCGCGAGGTCGTGCGGGCCGCGTACGGCGACGCGACCAGCCGGATCTTCCTGATCTCCGCCGCCATCGCCGTCGTCGGCATCGTCGCGGCGGCGTTCCTCAAGCCGGTCATGCTGCGCGACAGCCTCGACATGCCCGCCGACGCCCCCGCAGGCCCCGCCGACGCCGCGGCGGCCGTGGACACCCTCCCCGCGGACGGCCTTCCGGGCGGCGGCGTGTCCGAGGACAGCGCGTCGAGGAGGCGCTGACCGGCGGTTCGACGCCGTTGCGGGACACCCGGTCCCGCGCCGCACCGCGCGTCGCGGTGCTGTGCCGCAACCACCGCGGCATGGTCGAATCGCTCGTCGCGTGTCAGATGGCGGCGGGACCGGCCTGGACGTCGACCTCGAACCACAGATGGGTCTGCCGGGGGGTCTGCTCCAGGCCCCATTCGGTGGAGAGGGCGTCGATGACGGCCAGGCCGCGGCCGTGGTCGATGCGGCCCCGCCCGAACAGGTCGGCGCGGCCGGGGCCGTCGTCGCGGACCTCCACCCGCACCCGGTGGCCGTCGGTGGAGACACTGACACGGGTGACGCCCGAGCCGTGCAGCACGGCGTTGGCGATGGCCTCGGCGGACATCAGCTCGATGTCGTCGAGGACGGTCGCGTCGGAGATGACCTTGGCGGCCCGCTCGCGGACGGTGCGCCGCGCGGCCTGGCCCTCGTCCCGCCCGCCGTGCAGGGCGACCTGCTCGCCCAGCTCTTCCATCGGAGCCGTCACGACCTGGGGCCCGGGGCCGCGGCGGTGGGCCGCCGGCGCGCGAGACCGCGCGGGACGGTGCCTGCCGTACCGACTTTCACTGCATCACCACACTGAGATTCGAGAGCGCACCGCAATCATTCACCTGCGATGGGTGATCGGGCAATGCACTGTGCAATTGATCTTGTCCATTTGTGGCCGAGGTCACTCGGACCGTCCCCTGGAACACTTAGCGTCATGGCGACAGTTAGACAGCGGCGGCTCGCCCGTGAACTCCGGCGGCTGCGCGAGGGCGCCGGGCTCCGGCCCGCCGCCGTCGCCCGCGAGCTCGGCTGGGATCGCTCCAAGATCAGCCGGATCGAGACCGGCCGCACCAGGCCCAGGGAGGACGACGTCGGCGCGCTGCTCGACCTGTACGGCTGCGCGGGCTCGGACCGCGAGGTCCTGTTGGACATCTCCAGGGAGACCCGGCGGCGCAACTGGTGGACGTCCTTCGGCGACGTCTTCGACGGGACGTTCGTCGCCCTGGAGGACGGCGCCGCCGAGATCCTGTCGTGGCAGCCGCAGGTCGTGCCGGGCCTGCTCCAGACCGAGGACTACGCGCGGGCGGTGATCTCGGCCGCGCGGCCCGGATGCGCGCCCGCCGAGGTGCACCGGCGGGTGCGGGCCCGGATGGCGCGCCGGCCGCTGCTGAGCCGCCCGGACGACGCCCCGCGCCTTCACGCCGTCCTCGACGAGGCCGTGGTGCGCCGCGCGATGGGCGGGGCTGACGTGATGCGGACGCAGGTCGCCGAGTTGTGGGCGGCGGCGCACCGGCCCAATGTCACGGTGCAGATCCTGCCGTTCGCGGCCGGGGAGCACGCGGGCGTGGACGGCCGGTTCGTGATCCTCGGCTTCGCCGGCGCGGACGACCCGGACGCGGTGTACGTCGAGTCGGCCGTGGGCGACGCGTATCCGGAGGCCCCCGACCAGGCGGCCCGGCTTAGGCTGGCCTGGGAGCGCCTGCGCGGCGCGGCCCTCTCGCCAGAGGACTCGGCGGCGCTGCTCGCCGAGCTGAGTAGGGAGTGATCTAGTGACAACGGATCTCTCGTCGGCCTCGTGGGTGAAGTCCACCAGGTGCGGTGGCGGACAGGACTGCGTGGAGGTGGCCCGGAACATGCCCGGTGTCGTGGCGGTCCGTGATTCCAGTGACCCGCACGGGCCGGCGCTGGTGTTCGACGCGGGCACCTGGCGGGTCTTCACCGAGCGGCTGAGAGGCGGCCGGTCCTGACCGTTCCCGGAGCGCGATGGGCGAGCCCCCGGGACCGGTCGCGGTTCCGGGGGCCTCTAATGTAGTGCCGCGCCCACGGTAGGACTTGACGCTTTGGTCGCACATGGGGAAAAAATCAAACTTCAGCGCCCGGAATGCTCACTCCGCGCCGGGGTGGATGTCACCCGCCGGGACTTCAGCGCAGCTTCCAGATCCAGCCCAGATGCCCGCCTCCGCCGAAGCGGTGTTCGACGCGGGCGAGAAGCAGATCGACACGGCCCGCAGGGTCGCGTCCCGCGGCCGGGCGGGCCCGCCGTCCGGGTCCGGGACGAGCCCGAAGATCGCATCGAGCTCCAGCGCCGGCAATCTCGCCTCGTCCGAGATCATGCCGAGAGGCTAACCGCGTTCTCGGCGGTCGGGGGGTGAGCCCGGCCCGGGGTGGAGCCCCGGGCCGGGGGCGGGTCAGCGGCCTCGCTGGAGGCGGCGGGCCGGCATCTGCCGGGCGTTGCGGTTGGCGAACGCCGCTCGGTTGAAGTCGGGCGTCTTGCGCCTGCCCTTCTTCTTGGCCTTCTCGAAGGGATTGACGCCTTCTTGGTTCTGGTTTATGGCGCGCATAAAGAGACCACCTCCGGGCATGCGTGAATTCGGCCGCGAAAGGACCGACGAAAGGTAGGGCGAGAAGGGCCACGCACGTCTTCGGCACGGTCCTGAGCAGGCAGGACGGGGTGCGGAAGAGTGGTGTGGCGCCGGGAGTGGGAGCAGTGCCGCAGCCTTGCTGCGGGCGGCTCGACCAATGAGGATCAGATCTCCATGGCTCAAATGGTGCCGGAGGGGTGGAGTGGTGTCAACCCATTAATCGCGGGAGGATCATCGAGGGCAGGTGACCGCGCGCTGGAGGGATGTGCCGCATGGCCGAACGAGACGTCCGCCGGAGGGGCGCCGCCCTGCTCGACCGCCTCCTCGGGCTGCCCGCGGCCACGGCCCCGGGCGTGGACGTGGACGTGCACCGTGCTCTGCGGGTGCCGATGCCGGACGGGGTGACGCTGCTGGCCGACCGATACGTCCCGCGCCGGGCGGGCGGCCCGGCGCCGGTGGTCCTGCTGCGCACGCCGTATGGCAGGCACCGGCCCGAGATGCGGCTGTTCGCGGGGGTCCTCGCGCGGCGCGGCCTCCAGGTCGTGGTGCAGAACATGCGGGGGGTGTCCGGGTCGGGCGGGGAGTTCCGTCCGTTCCACGACGAGCGGGACGACGGGCTGGCGACGGTCGCGTGGCTGCGGGAGCGGCCGTGGTGCGACGGGCGGGTCGCGACGGCGGGGGCCAGCTACCTCGGGTTCGCCGAGTGGGCGATCGGGGCGTACCTCGATCCGCCGCTGGAGGCGATGGGGCTCGGGGTCACCGCGTCGGAGTTCGTCCACTCGTTCTACCCGGGCGGCGCGCTCGGCCTGCACAACCTGCTGCTGTGGTCGTCGTCGATCGGCACGCAGAAGGAGGCGCCGCTGGGCGGGCTGCTGCCGAGCCCGCTGCACGTCCGCCGGGTGCGGCGGGCGATGGGCCGGCTGCCGGTCGGCGAGGCCGACCTCGCGGCGATCGGCCGGCCGGAGCCGTTCCTGCGGGAGGTCGTCGGCCATATCGATGACCAGGAGTTCTGGGCGGAGACCGACCACAGTGCCGGTGTCGCGGGGACGACGGCACCGGTCAGCATGGTCACCGGGTGGTGGGATCTGTTCCTGCGCCGGCAGCTCAAGGACTTCGCGGCGCTGCGGGCCGCCGGGCGGGAGGCCCGGATCACCGTCGGGCCGTGGGGGCACGATCTCAGGGCGCTGCGCGCGACGCTCCTCGACCAGGTCTCATGGCTCAGCGCCCATCTGCTGGACGACACCGCGCAACTGCGCCGGGCGCCTGTGCGGGTCCATCTCCAGAACGCGAACCGCTGGCTGGACTTCGAGCACTGGCCGCCCCGCGAGTCGACCCCGACGCCGCTCTTCCTCGTGCGCGCGCGGGAGCTGGAGTGGGACGCGCCCCTGAAGGACGGGGCGGTGAAGTTCACCTACGACCCGTCCGATCCGACACCGACGACCGGTGGCCCGCTCCTGTCCCCGGCCAAGGGCAAGCAACAGGAGAACGGCGCCATCGAGGTCCGCCCGGATGTGGTCGTCTTCACCGGCGCGCGGCTGGAACGCGACCTCGATCTCGTCGGTCCGGTGTCGGCGACGGTGTACGTGCGCACCGATCCCGGGTACGCGGACGTGTTCGTGCGGCTCTGCGACGTCGACGCCACGGGGGTCTCGCGGAACGTCACCGACGGCATCCTGCGCCTCCGTCCAGGGCGGGGCGGGCAGGACGGCGTCGTCCGGGCCGAGGTGGAGATGCATCCGACCGGTTACCGGTTCCGGCGGGGGCACCGGCTGCGGGTGCAGGTCGCGGGCGGCGCGTTCCCGCGTTTCGCGCGCAACCACGGGACGGGCGAGCCGGTCGCCGCGGCCGTGCGGACGGTGCCGATCAGGTTCGAGGTGTTCACCGGACCGGACCGTCCCACGGCGGTGACGCTGCCCCTGCTGGACGGTCGGCCGCGCCCGGCGTAGAGCGTTTCGAGCCGCTTGGCCCTATTCGTCGCCGAGGACGATCCGAACGCGCACGAGGTCTCCGGCGGCGTCGCGGTCGGCATACACGGGGAACAGGCCGTCGCCCCAGCCCGTCATGAAGCACAGCGTCCAGGTGCCGCCGACCTCGATCCGTCCGGCCTCGTGCTCGGACGCGCGGACCTGCGCCATCACCTGCCAGTGGTGCGAGTGCGGCCGGAAGTCGAGGCCGAGGCGCCGGTCCGGGTCGGCGGCTATCCAGTCCTCGATGTCGATGGCGAGTTCGTCGGCCTCGTCGACGTCGAGGTCGGTCCAGCCGTGCACGCCGTCCTCGCCGGGCCGGCCGAGCAGGGGGGGCGTCGAAGTGGGCCGCGGCCTCGCCCGCCGAAAGGCCCCAGAACGCCAGATCGGCGAGCCCGTCGAGCGGGTCGTCGTCGTGCCGCCAGGAGGCGAGCCCGTCGGCGTCGGTGAGGCTGAGCCGCGCCGCGTCCACCTTGACGGTGCCGAGCGGTGCGGACGACACCGGCTCGGTGTCGCCCACCTGTACCGACACGCTCTCCCAGCGGTCGCCGAACGGCGGCCCGTAGTCGGTGCGGACGCCGCTCGGCGTCCGGTCCGGTGATCGTCAGGTCGGCCGCCTCGTCGGCCCGCGGCGGCGCGCCGCCGGACCACAGGCCCAGATGACCCGTGTCGGCGATCACCAGCCGGCCGGACGGGCAGGTGATGCTTCCCAGCCTGACGGTCCGCTCGCGTCGGGAGATCATCGG
Source organism: Spirillospora sp. NBC_01491 (assembly GCF_036227065.1). Classification (GTDB taxonomy): domain Bacteria; phylum Actinomycetota; class Actinomycetes; order Streptosporangiales; family Streptosporangiaceae; genus Spirillospora; species Spirillospora xylanilytica. The sequence goes on along the minus strand of NZ_CP109432.1, from coordinate 4,680,449 downwards.
CGCAGTATGCCGCGAATCGGACGCGATCTCAGCCGTCCGCCGCAGCGCCCTCCGCCTCCGCCGCGGCCTCGGCGCGGAGCTCGGCGTACTGCTTGAGCACCTTCTTGCGCGACCGGCCGGACAGGCGGTCGATGTAGAGCTTGCCCTGGAGGTGGTCGGTCTCGTGCTGGAGGCAGCGGGCGAGCTGGCCCGTCCCCTCGATCGTGACGGGGGCGCCCTGGAGGTCGAAGCCGTGGCAGGTCGCGCGGTCGGGACGGGCCAGCTTCGCGTACGGGCCGGGCACCGAGAGACACCCCTCGTCGCCCTCGTCGAGGCGCCGCTCGCCCAGCTCGGGCAGGTCGACGGTGGGGTTGACGACGGTGCCCTTGTGCTGCCGGCCGTCGGCGTCGTCGCAGTCGTAGACGAACACCCGCAGGTCGACGCCGATCTGGTTGGCGGCGAGCCCGACGCCCTCCGCCGCGTACATGCTGGCGAACATGTCGTCGGCCAGTTCGGCGAGCGCGGCGTCGAAGTTCTCGACCGTCCGGCAGGGCTGGTGCAGGACCGGTGTCCCCACCAGCGTGATCGGTCGTACCTGTCCGGACATCGCGTCCCTCCCTGGAGTCTCGTGCAAGCCTAGCCACAGCCGACAGGGGCGGAGGATCGCGTGTCTATACTCGCGGCTGCGGATGGTTCACCCGTGCCGCCTCGGCGGGACGGGAACGACCGCCGTCATACGCACTGATCCGGTCAAGGGTTGGGAAGCGACGGCCAGTAGGACGTGCCGGGTCCGGCACGGTGCCCGTCCAACACCTTCTCGCTGTACGACCAGGTGCTCGACACGACGGTGCTGGTCGACGCGGTCCCCGAGCGCTTCCGCGACCGCGGCGGGCTGGACGCCTACTTCGCCTCACCGACCACCGGGCACGCATCACCAGACCCGATGGAATCGAGGGCGACCGCACCCGCAACCACATCTACTCACGGCCGGTAATGTGAGTCTTCAAAAGAAGTTCACGCGAATCGGTGTCATTCTGATTGTGGCAGTAGTTGGGTGATCGTTGCCGAATTCGACTTTCAGGGATCAAGGGCGGCGCCGGTCCAATCAACGGCCGGCACGTCGGGACGCTCGCCCAGATAGGAGCGGCGACTCTATGTCCCCGCATGGCGTCACGACGAGGAACGAGTCACCAACGCGAACCCGACAGCTCCAACCAGGAAAGCAGAGGAAAGTCCCACAAAGCCTGACCAGAGGGACCCCAAGGGCGACGCCGTTGATGTACCGACCGCAATACCCACGAGAGCACCGAAAAGAACAGCGACCAACAAGCCCAACCACCGCCGAGGCGGACGGTGCGCCAGCGCTCCGACCATGGGGAGCATGAGCGGAACCACCGCAACCGCCCATCCCACAACTGGAGGACCCCCAAACAGCAGAAGCTTCACGCCGAGTCCCGCTGCAGCAACAGCGACCGCAATGATCGTCCAGACGATCAGCTTGACCGGGCCGAACCGTTCATCCGACCGACCAGGCTCATAAGCGCTGCCCACCTCGAACCACCAGAACGCCAGCATGTCGGCCATCATGTCCGCCAGGCCCTGCCGCCACCCAGGAACCCGAGATGTGTCCGGGTCATCCGTAATTTGAATCCCCTCACTCATGTCGAAGGTGAATCGGCCGTTTGGTTTCAATCATTGCAGCGAGTCGCGTTAAATGACCTTATCATGTTGATTGGTGAAACATCCAACTTCGCTCCAGTGCCGACCTCACGCCGCGACCATCGCGCGCTCCTGGGGGCCCGGCCGGTCATGGGGTGCACGCACGTACGGCCGTCACGTTCAGGCCGCAGGTCAACGAGCCAGGTTCGCCCACGCCCGTTGTGGCCGCCTTGTCCGCGTTGAACTCCATCAACGCACTACTAACCAGGGTTAATTGGGTTCAGCGGAGTGCTCTACCCCAGACCGAGGTCGGCCCGGAGGCTCTACACCCACTGGAGACACTCATGGACAAGTCCATAACCGGGGCGATGATGTGCCCCGAATGGGCACGGCTCGGCAAGCCGTGCGGAACATGCTCCATATGTAAACCAACTACGTTCTGATCCCCCCGCCGGCCTGGCCAACCACTGGAGTGGTGTCCGTTGCGCCCACGTCAGGCCAGCCGGGGGTTGCCACGCGCCCGGCCGACCCCGGGGACTGCCGGGGGAGGGGGAGAAGAGAGCCCCCGAAGCCGATGGGAGGGGTCACCGGCTTCGGGGCTCTCTGCCGTCAGTCGGTGCACCAGACCGGTTCGAGAAGCTCGGGGTTGAAGGTCACACGGCCCTTGCCCGCCGGATGGATGACTACTGCATGAAGCGCCGATCGAACATACGTCCGCTTGGTGGACACCGGAAGAAAGAAGGACTCCGACGTCATCTCTCCCGCAGCAAAGCGCCGGGAAAGCTTGACCCGATCTGGTTGGCGGCGAGCCCGACGCCCTCCGCCGCGTACATGCTGGCGAACATGTCGTCGGCCAGTTCGGCGAGCGCGGCGTCGAAGTTCTCGACCGTCCGGCAGGGCTGGTGCAGGACCGGTGTCCCCACCAGCGTGATCGGTCGTACCTGTCCGGACATCGCGTCCCTCCCTGGAGTCTCGTGCAAGCCTAGCCACAGCCGACAGGGGCGGAGGACCGCGTGTCTATACTCGCGGCTGCGGATGGTTCACCCGTGCCGCCTCGGCGGGACGGGTGTCGTAAGAGGGAACCCGGTGCGGCGACGTCGATCTGATCGGCCGAGCCAATTCCGGGACTGCCCCGCAGCGGTGAACGGGAACGACCGCCGTCATATGCACTGATCCGGTCAAGGGTTGGGAAGCGACGGCCAGTAGGACGTGCCGGTCCGGCACGGTGCCCGTGAGTCCGAAGACCTGCCTCCGCCCGCGCGCCGCCCGGCGCGCGGTGGTCCACGGCCTCGTGGGAAGGCCCGGAACGCCGCGGTGTGCATTCGCCGTGCGGCCCGTGCCCCTCCCCGCGTCGCCGTGGAACGGCCTGACGAGGGAGAGCCGGCATGACGATCGACACGACGGTCCTGGGATATCCGCGGATCGGACCGGACCGCGAGCTGAAGCGCGCGACCGAGGCGTACTGGGCGGGCGGGCTCGACGCCGCCGGGCTGGAGGCCGCCGCGTCCGGGCTGCGCCGCTCGGTGTGGACGGGGCTGCGGGACGCGGGACTCGGGCTGATCCCGTCCAACACCTTCTCGCTGTACGACCAGGTGCTCGACACGACGGTGCTGGTCGACGCGGTCCCCGAGCGCTTCCGCGACCGCGAGGGGCTGGACGCCTACTTCGCGATGGCGCGCGGCGCCGAGGGCGTCCCCGCGCTGGAGATGACCAAGTGGTTCGACACCAACTACCACTACCTGGTGCCCGAGCTCGGGCCGGACACCCGCTTCCGGCTCGCCGACCCGGTGAGCGCCAAGCCGCTCGCCGAGTACCGGGAGGCCAGGATCCTCGGGATCGAGACGCGGCCGGTGCTGGTCGGGCCGCTGACCTACCTGCTGCTGGCCAAGCCGGCGCCGGGCGCGCCCGCGGGTTTCCGGCCGCTCGACCTGCTGGACGGGCTGGTCGAGGTGTACGCCGAGCTGCTGGAACGGCTCGCCGGGGCGGGCTGCGCGTGGGTGCAGCTCGACGAGCCCGCGCTCGCCGCCGACCGCACCGACGAGGAACTGGATGCGCTGCGCCGCGCGTACGACCGGCTGTCCGGGCTGCCGTCCCGTCCCCGCCTGCTGGCCGCCACCTACTTCGGGGAGATCGGCGGCGCGCTCCCCGTCCTGGCCGGGACGGCCGTGGAGGCGATCGGGCTCGACTTCGTCGCCGGGCCCGGCAACCTGAAGGCGCTCGCCTCCATCGGCGGGCTGCCGCGCCGGACGCTGGTCGCCGGGGTGGTGGACGGGCGGAACGTCTGGCGGGCCGACCTGTCCGCGTCCCTGTCGGTCTGCGCGTCCCTGCTCGGGCTCGCCGGGGACGTGGTGGCCGGCACGTCCTGCTCGCTGCTGCACGTCCCGCTCGACCTGGGCGCCGAGCCCGGCCTGGACGACGGTCTCCGCGGCCGGCTCGCGTTCGCCCGGCAGAAGGTCGACGAGGTGGTGCTCCTCGGCCGCGCCCTCCGCGAGGGCCACGAGGTGATCGCCTCCGCCGCGGCCGAGACCCGCGCCGCGGCGGAGGCGGGAACCCGCTCGGACTACCGCGTCCGGGCCCGGCTGGACGCTCTCGGCGACGGCACCGTCCGCGCCGACCCGGCCGCGCGGTTCGCCGCGCAGCAGGAGGCGCTGGGGCTGCCGCCGCTCGCGACGACCACGATCGGCTCGTTCCCGCAGACCGCAGAGGTGCGGCGCGCCCGCGCCGACCACCGCGCCGGACGGATCGACACCGCCGCCTACGAGCAGGTCATGCGGGACGAGATCGACCGCGTCATCGCGCTCCAGGAGGACCTCGGCCTCGACGTCCTCGTGCACGGCGAGCCGGAGCGCAACGACATGGTGCAGTACTTCGCCGAGCAGCTCGACGGGTACGCCGCCACCGCCAACGGCTGGGTGCAGTCGTACGGGACGCGCTGCGTCCGGCCGCCGATCCTGTTCGGGGACGTGGCCCGTCCCGAGCCGATGACCGTCCGCTGGACCACCTACGCGCAGTCGCGGACGCGGCGTCCGGTCAAGGGCATGCTGACCGGGCCCACGACCATGCTGGCCTGGTCGTTCGTCCGCGACGACCAGCCGCTCGGCGACACCGCCCGGCAGGTCGCGCTGGCGCTGCGCGACGAGATCCGCGACCTGGAGGCGGCCGGGATCGGCATCATCCAGGTCGACGAGCCCGCCCTCCGCGAGCTCCTCCCGCTGCGCGCCGCCGACCAGCCCGCGTACTTCGCCTGGGCGATCGCCGCGTTCCGGCTGGCCACCTCGGGCGTCGCCGTGACCACGCAGATCCACACGCACATGTGCTACTCGGAGTTCGGCGAGGTCATCGGCGCGATCGGCGACCTGGACGCCGACGTCGCCAGCGTCGAGGCGGCCCGTTCCCACATGGAGCTGGTCACCGACCTCAACGCGGCGGGCTACGCCGCGGGCATCGGCCCCGGCGTGTACGACATCCATTCGCCGCGCGTCCCTGAGGTGGCGGAAATGGAGGACTCCCTCCGGCGCGCCCTCCAGACCATCACCCCCGCGCGTCTCTGGGTGAACCCCGACTGCGGCCTCAAGACCCGCGACTACCCGGAGACCGAGGCGTCCCTGCGCAACATGGTCACCGCCGCCCGCAACATCAGAGCGGCCCTCCCCGCCTGACACCGTCCGCGGCCTGCCCCGGGCCATGGGGCAGGCCGTTGTGTGACAATTGGGACATGATCGACCCGACGTCCCTCGCGGAAGTCCGCGCCCGCATCGACGGCATCGACGACGACCTCGTCCGGCTGCTGGCGGACCGGCAGGCGCTGGTGCGGGCCGCGGCGGAGTTCAAGGCCGACGAGCAGGCCGTACGCGCGCCCGCGCGGGTGGAGCAGGTGGTGGCCAGGGCCCGCGAACGTGCGCTGGCGGCGGGCCTGTCCCCGGACGTCGCCGAGCCGGTCTGGCGCGCGATGATCACCGCGTTCATCGACCTGGAGCTCACCGAGCACGCCGCCCGGAAGTAGCCGTCCGATCGGAACCGCGCCTCAGTGTGGTGGCCGGGACACGTGACGTACGGCCCCGTCACCGGCTTCTGACGCCGTCACCTTGGCAGTCTGCCGCGATCCGGCACCACACGGTTTTGCCGCCGGCGGTCTCAAACCATCCCCAGGACGCCGAAAGGTGCGCGACGATCGCGAGCCCCCGTCCCGATTCCGCGGCGCCGCCCGGATCGTCCGCGCGAGGCAGCCGCCCGCACCACCCGCCCGCGTCCGACACCTCGACGCGCAGGGCGCCCGGTTCGAGCAGCAGGCAGATCGTGATCACGTCGTCCGGCCGGTGCGGCGCGTGCAGGACCGCGTTGCCGGTCAGTTCGGACGCGCAGGTCAGCAGATCATCGATCGCGGACGCGAGTCCGGCGGACGGTTCCGTGATCTCCTTCGCGAGCCGATCACGGATCCACCGCCGCGTCTCACCGACCTCCCGCCGGTCGTAACGCATCACCCGCACCCCGACGACGAGGCACTTTCCCCGCGCCACATCACCGGCCCCCGCGAGCGCGGTGCCAGGTTGCGGGGGCGCGGTGCCGGGTGCTCGGACAGCGGGCGTGTTCGCGGTCACCAGGCCACCGACCTCGACTTGAGGATGTCGCGGAGCCATCGCCGGAGGGCTCGCCTCCGGGAGACGGGGCGCAGTGGCACCGGGTCCTGGGGGACGGCAGGCGTCGGCCGCACCGCCACACCGGTCTGAGCGCGGACATGTCGGGATTGAAGTGACATTTGCGGTCTCAATGCGTCCAATCGTCGCCATAGTTCGCTGTAGGTTTCGGCCTCGACCAATCCATGGTCCGTTCCCCGGGGCATTGCCCACCAATGGCCGGTGTACTCGCCATGCCAGATCACGAACCCGGGGAATTCGATCTTGAAGCGGCGGAGCACCTGATCTAGATCGACGTCCAGTGCCGCCCATGGGGGCGTATCCACTAGATTGTTCATAGGCCACGACTGCCTTTCGTGGTTCAGGCCCCGGAACTCGGTGTGGTAGCACCGGTCCGGGGCCGACTTGTCTTCCGCACCATGTAAGGGCCGTGGCGGGGTTACCGTGAAGATGTTGACTGTTGTGCGCACCGGTCGCGCAACAGATCAACACCCCGTTGACGCGGATTGGTGCGATTTATGGCGACGTTCGGTGCTACTTTGCGCGGTTTGATGGCTGATCGTGGACTGGGGCTGCGCGAGCTGGCCAGGAAGGTGCCGTGCGACCCCGGGCACCTGTCACGGGTGTCGCACGACCAGACTCGGCCGTCCGTGAAATTCGCGGAGGCGCTTGAGTGGACCCTGGAGGCCCCCGGCGAGCTCCGGCCCCTCCTACCCGGCAAGCGAGCCGCATCGCGCGCTACGTTGGAACCGGAAGCCGCCCAGGAAACGGACGAAGACGTGAGACGTCGCGAGGCTCTCCAACTGCTCGCCGCGCTCGGCGTGGGCGCCGGTGCGCTCGGCTCCACCGGCGAATCGGTCCGTCAGCTGCTGGCTCTGACCCTCGACAGCGAACCTCGTGACCTGGACGAATGGCATCTGACCATTTCGGATCACCTGCACGCGTTGCGGACGCGTCCGCCTGAGCGGGCCCGTGACGGCCTGGTCGTCGATCTGCTGGCCGTCCAGCGTCAGCTACAGACCGCCGATGTTCGGCAGGTGACCGAGCTTCAGCGCGTCACGGCCGCGCTGGCGATGCTGCACGCGAACATCCTGACCCGGCTGGGTGACCACGGGGCCGCGATCCACTGGTCCCGGACGGCCAAGGCCGCCGCCGACGCGTCCGGTGACCTCGAACTGCGCTTGCTGGTCCGCGCCGAGGAGGCGGGGCTGGGGTTGTACGGCCAGCGTGGTCCGGAAGCCGTACTCCAGCTCGTTCGCAAGGCCCAGTACATCGCGGGCGGCTCGGCATCGGTCGCGCTGGCCAGATTCGATCTCGCCCAGACGCAAGTGAAGGCGCTGTCCCTGCTCGGCAGGCACGAGGAGGCGAAGCAACGCGTTCGCCGGCTCAACATATCCGTTCCGGACGATTTGCGTGATGGGCCCATTCCGGCCTACTGGACCGGCGACCAGATGCATTTCGCTGAGAGCTGGGTGTACGCCCACGCGGGCGAGGAGAGTCGCGCTGATGACGCCCGCGAACGGGTCCTTTCGTATGGGCCTGATTATGTGTACGGCGTGAATGTTCGCCTGCACGAGGCCCTGTGCGTCACCGTGAACGGCGGGGTGGAACAGGGGGCGCGTCAGGCCGTGGAGATCCTTTCCGAACTCTCGGTGTCCCAGCGAGTCCAGATGATCACTGAGACGGGGAAGGCCGTGCTGCGCGCGGTTCCGCCGGGGCAGAGGGAGCGTCCCGCCGTTCGGGAGTTGCGTGCGATCACCGGGAGGACGGCGCTCGGCTGAGTCGGGGCCGGGGAGCTGGCCCGGTTCTGGAAGTGGACCGAGGTGGACCGGGCCTGACCAGGCGAGATCGATCCCTGGTGGAGTGGTGGACTTCCACTCCCCTCAAGACGACACGCCGGTGGTCCCATCAACATGCCACCACCAGCCCAAGGTCGTTTCTGCCGTTGAGACTAGGGTTGCTGCCGTGGCTTTGGACGTGAACGTCGGGATGTTTCTGTGCGCGGAAGATGAGGGCTGGGGCGGCGAATACCAGGAACGGTTCCTTGCCGACATCAACGCGACATTGCATCAGCTCGGCCTGCCGGAGCATCGCGAGCCCCGCACGCTCGCCGAGATCCACCCCCCGCTGGACCCGGGCACCGACCCCTGCCTGCTCGGTGCCCGGTTGGGTTCCTACGGCTCTGAGAAATACCAGCGGCTCGCCGACTTCGCCCGGCACCTGGCCGTCCTTGGCGCTGTGCCCCCGGCCGACCATCCGTACGACGCCCTCGCCGAACAGCGTTACGACGACCTACCCGACCGGCGGGCGGGCTTCGACCACGTCATCGCCACCGCGACCGGCATGGACACCGTCGTCCTGCCGCAACAGTTCGACGAGGTCGCCTACGGCACCGATAGACCAGTCGCACACGGCCTCCTCGTCTCCGCCCACCGGCTGCGCATCGAGAGCGTGATGCTGGGACACGCGTTCCGCTACGCAGACTCCCGCGGCCACGACTGGATCAGCGACAGCGTCCTGGACGACGATTCGTTCGCGCACCTGAACGCACGCATCGATGACGACCCAGACGTGAAGCAGGCATGGGCGAACGAGGCCGACCTGTGCCACCGGCTTCTCAGCGCGGCCACCGACGTCCTCCGCAGCGGCGCGCTGGGCATCACCGGGTGACCGGTTGCGGACCGGCACACTCGCTGTCCGCCTGCCAACGCTCGATCTGTCCGCCATACAGCACTCCACTGACCGCCCACCAGGTGCTGCCCGCGGACGGCTCCGGGGCCCGCGTCACCGGCGACCGAGCAGAACACGGAGTCCGCGGGGGTCAGGTGAGGGATCGTTCGAGGGCGTCGAGGAGCCAGGCGAGGATCGAGCCCGCGGAGACGGGGCCGTGCGTGATCTCGGTGGTCAGGGTCCAGTAGCGCTGGACGGCCGGGTCGCGGTCCAGGGCCGAGTTCGCCAGCAGTTCGCGTCGGAACGCGGGGGTGTCGCGGCGGCCCCGGGCCGAGGCGTGGGCGGTCACGAAGCAGTCGAGGGCCAGGTCCGGGGCCCGTCCCGTGCCCATCAGGGGGAGGGCCAGCTCGGCCGCCGTGCCGATGCCGATCACGAGGGCGTTCTCGTCGGGGATCTGCTTCCGGTTGGCCCAGGAGCGTGCCTGTAGCCGCCTGGTCAGCGAGCGGTCGCCGACCAGGGCGACCATCTCGGCGTACGCGACGACCTGGCGGGTGGTCGGGTCGGCGGGCGGGTCGGGCACGTTCATGGCGACGAAGGTGTCGAACACCTCCGGCCGCAGCGGGGACAGGATGACGCGGCGCCAGAAGGCGACCAGGGCCTCGCGCGCGGCGCGTCCGCCACCGGCGGCGGAGAGCAGGTCCAGGCGCGCGGCCCGCTCGGACGGGGCGGCCTCCTCGATCGCGCGGAGCGAGGCGTGCCGCCAGGCGAGCGCCGCGAGCTCGACGTCGAGCGCGGCGCGTTCGGCGGCGACGGCCTCGGCGACGGAGCGCTCGCCGGTCAGGACGTGCGCGATCGCGGGCAGGCCCATACCGAGGTTCCGCAGGCTCCGCACCAGGTTGAGCCGGTCGACGGCGGACGCGTCGAACCTGCGGTGCCCGCCCTCGCTGCGCCGGGACTCCAGGATCCCCTCGTCGCAGTAGAAGCGGATGGTCCGGACGGGCACGCCGGTCGACCGGGCCAGGTCGCCGATGCCGAACAGCGTCCCGTCCGTGTCCTTGGTCACGACCCCTTGAACCTCCACCTCGGTGGAGTTCTTACGTTAGGGGCATCCCGATGGACAGGAGGCACGACATGAGAACGCTGGACGTCGAGCGGCTCGCGGAAGGGCTGTGGGAGCAGAGCGGCTTGTTCGCGGACGCGGTCGACGGCGCGGACCCCGACGGGCGCGTGGACACCTGCCCGGAGTGGCGGATCCGGGACCTCGTCGTGCACCTCGGCCAGGCCCACCGGTGGGCGGCGGGGGTCGCGCGGACCGGTGCGCCCGCGCCCGCGCCGGACCCGGGCGCCGCGGACCCCGGCGGCCCGGACGCCTGGTCCGGGTGGCTGCGCGCCGGCGCCCAAGAGCTGATCGAGGCCGTCGGCGACGGCGGGACGGTGGTGTGGACCTTCACCGGTCCGCGGCCGTCGGTGTTCTGGCTGCGCCGGATGCTGCACGACACCTCCGTCCACCAGGGGGACGCGGCGCTCGCCCTCGGCACCGCCTTCGAGATCGCGCCCGACCTCGCGGCCGACGCGATCACCGAGGGGCTCGAGCTGCTGACCGCGCCCGGCGCGGAGGCGATCAAGTCCGACCTCGCCGAGCTGCGCGGTGACGGCCAGACCCTCCAGGTGCTGCCCGCGGACGGGCCCGAGGGGTGGCTGATCACCCGGACCCCCGGCGGGCCGAGGTGGGAGCACGGGTCGTCCGGCGGGGACGTGGTGGTGGCCGGGCCCGTGGCCGGGCTGCTGCTGGTGCTCACCAGGCGGCTCCCCGCGGACGGCTCCGGGGCCCGCGTCACCGGCGACCGCGCGCTGCTGGACCACTGGCTGGCCCACACCGCGATGTGATCTGGGCCCGCCTCGAAGTGAGGTGAGCGTCGGCGGTGTCGCGGCCGGTCATCACCCGAAGAGGGGCGGAGGAGGCCCTGGGCGAGGTTGACGGTGGCCGGCGGTCAGGAGAACATGCTCGCGGCGTGGCCTACGCCTCACCTCCCTCGGCCGTCCCCGGCACGGTCTGGCACGGAGGCAAAGGGACTTGGTCTCAGGTCGCTGTCGTGGTCCGATCGTCTTGGACGTGGTCGCCGGGGGGCTCGCGTTCGGGACGTGGAAGGCCAGATGACAGCCAACAGGAATCTCAAGCGCCAGGTACGTGCCCGTGCCGCCAAGACGGGCGAGTCCTACACCACTGCCCTGAGGCACGTGCGTCCGGCGCCGTCAGGAGGCGCGAAGCCGGGCGCCTTCGGTGTCCGGCTGGCCGTGGCGCAGACCATCGTCCACCATGACCCGGGCAATTTCGTTGAGCTGCGCGAAAGCGGGCATCAGGTGCGCCGTCTGATGCGCGAAGCCCACCAGGCCGGCGCGAGGATCGTGCATTTCACCGAGGGGGCGAGCTGCTTTCCCCACAAGCGGGTGATGTCGGTCGAGGGGCCGGGCAGGATCGGTCCGGCTGACTGGAGCAGGTTCGCGTGGGGGGTACTCCGGCAGGAACTGGCCGCGACGGCGGAGCTGGCGCGAGAACTCATGCTGTGGACCGTCCTCGGTTCCACGCATCGGCTGACCCCGCCTCACCGGCCGCACAACAGCCTGTACGTGATCTCTGACCGGGGCGACGTGGCGACGCGTTACGACGAGCGCATGCTGTCGGACACCAAGGTCTCCTACATGTACACGCCCGGCTCCACCCCGGTCACGTTCGAGGTCGACGCGGTCCGGTTCGGATGCGCGCTCGGAATGGAGGTCCATTTCCCCGAGATCTTCAGCGAGTACGAACGGCTCGATGTCGACTGTGTGCTGTTCTCGACGACGGGCGGGGCACCCGGCAGCGGGGCGGCATTCGCCACCGAGGCACAGGGACACGCGGCCACCAACGGCTACTGGACCAGCTTCTCCGTCCCCGCCCAGCACAGCACGATCACGCCCTCAGGAGTCATCGGTCCCGGTGGCGAATGGGCGGCCCAGTGCTCCCGGGACCAGAGACCGGCGGTGGTGGTCGTCGACATCGACCGCGACCCGGCCGACCATGCGAACCCCCAGGCCCGGCTGTGGCGCCGCAACGCCCGAGCAGGTCTCTACGACGACTACTTCGCTGAACACGACCCGCGAAGCGATGACCGCAGCGAATTTTAGCGACCGATCACGTGTGGGCACGGATTCTGTCGAGGAGTACACCTAGGCCGTGCCCCGTAGATCTTGTAGGTGACGCCTGCCCCTTTCGGCCGCACGTTGAACGCGACCCGATCGAGGCCGGCATGTGGAAGTATCTCCTGCCATGAGTTTCGACTTTCGTGCTGCACTGGACGTGCTGGCCCGGAGGATTGAGCAGAACCCCATGCTGGAACTGTTCTCGTTCGAGGTGTGTGCGCCCGTTTCGGAGGAAGCAATCAAGGACGCTGAGGCGCGCTTCGGGGCGCCTTTGCCGGCGCCGCTGCGTCGGCTCTACCGGACGCTCGGCAGCGCCACCCTCCAGTGGTGTTTCAGATCAAGCCTTGACGAGCAAAATCGCCAACAAATATCCGAGAAACCCCCGAACACGATCGCCGAGCACGGCCTCTTCGATGGATCCATCGGGATTGCGTCACTGGAGAACGTGCTGTTCAACCCCGAGTACACCCCACTGCAACTTGAATACGAATCTGAATTCATTTTCGACGGGACCGTGTACGGCGACAATGAGTTCTGTCGTATGGTGCGCCACTTCGACACGGTCGACGACTGTTACGCGATGTCGTTCATCGTTCAGCCGGACCGTACGGACTGGAAGATGATGCTTCTCGGCGATTACTGGATCGAATACGACTATTCGAGGGTGGCCTACCTGGAGGACTACCTCAGGTACGTCATCGCCACATGGGGCCTGGTGGACGCCCGCGAAGAACTGTTCAGCGAGTACCGTGGCGACCTGCGCGAACCACTGCGCTTCGACCCCGACCTCGCTGCCGCCCGGGTCCCGACGATCTTGTCGGCCATGTGATCCGGCACCGCCCTCGCGTGTCCGGTGATCATGTGACTGGAGCATGGGGCCAGATGCGGATGGATTCCATCAGAGGGATGAACCGCGGCGCGTCGCCATGCTGGCCAGAAGTGATAAGGCGGATGATCTACTAGGGGAAGTCCGGTTCGGCCACTGCCTGAGTGAAGTCACCGTCGCGCAGCGCCTTGGTGGGGATGAGGAAGTGCAGCCCCCCGCCTTCAGGGAATTCCCATTCCGCGAGGTTGCTGGAGATCCGGAGCAGGCGCGTGTACTCGCCCTGGGGATCGGGGAGGAGTCGGTGGGTCGCCTCCTCCGCCGTCCAGCCGAAAGCCTGATCGACTCCGAGCGGGCCCGGATAGTACTGGTCCTCCGGAAAGTCGCCGAACATGAGCAGGGCGTCGGCTTCGAGCCGGTCGGCTTCGATGCCGGGATCAGGAGTGAAGTCGAAGTCTTCGATGAGGCTTTCGAGGGACATGAACGAGCCACTGGAAATGAGGCCGGGCAGCGTGAGATCGGGGCGGGCGTTCAGCGGGACCGCCGCGAAGCCGCGCTCGGGCTGCGGTGCCGTGACCGCGACGGCGCGTGCCGGATCCGCCGGAACGACCCGGCAGATCGCCGGGTCATCGAGGTCGTAGCCCGATGGCGCGGTGTCGAGATAGAAGAAGTTGAGCAGCCCGGGACGGCAGGGCAGTTCGTCCCCGAGCCACGGCGCCAGCTCGTCGGTGTCCAGCACGGCGAAGAGGACGAGCGGTAGGTCGTCGCACCTCGGCCACGGTGTCCCTGGATCCAGCAGCGCGGGTCCGCCCAGCCGGCACCGGCCGGTCGCGGGCCGGGCATCGTTCGCCGGGGTGAGATCGAATCCCGGACGGGCCAGGGCGGCGAGTTGCGGCCCCAGAGCTGCGCCCAGCCTTTCGGTGCACAGCCTGTGGACAGCGGCCGTCTCGGTCGGAAGATCCATGCGCCAATACCAGCACAGACCGCCGCCGAATTCGCCTCATGGTCGTGATCGCGTGGGGACGCACCGGTCAAAGCCGGTGGACCCAGGTCCTCAGCTCACTTGGCGGCCGTCGGCGCGCGAACGCAGGACGGGTTCGGCGTCGGTGCGGAGAAAGCCCGTCGCCTCGGCGACACGCCGGCTGGCGGTGTTGGCACGCCCCGCCGCATTCTGGCATCCGTGGATATGATCGCGCCTGATCCGATGTTGGAGGACGCGTGCCGGAATGGATGGCCCTGTTGCCCACGGATCTGGAAAAGGTGGGGCCGTACCGCCTCGAGGGTCGGCTGGGCACCGGCGGCCAGGGCACGGTCTATGTCGGTGGCGAGAAGCCGGGGCAGCGGGTGGCGATCAAGCTGCTCCATCCGCACCTGGTCACCGATGAACGGGCCCGGACGCGGTTCCTGAGCGAAGTCGAGATCGCCAAGCGGGTGGCCCCGTACTGCACGGCGCAGGTGCTCGACAGCGGCGTCGCGAACGAACAGCCCTACATTGTCAGCGAATTCGTGGACGGGCCGTCGCTCCAGGAGTCGGTGCGCGGCACGGGACCGCGCGGCGGGGCGGCGCTGGAACGGCTCGCGTTCAACACCGTGACCGCGCTGGCCGCGATCCATCAGGCGGACGTGGTCCACCGGGATCTCAAGCCGGGCAACATCCTGCTGGGACCGGACGGCCCGGTGGTGATCGACTTCGGGATCGCCCTGGCCCTGGACCTCAGCCGGTCGATCATCACCAGCCAGGTCGTGGGCAGCCCCGGCTACATGGCGCCCGAGCAGATCTCCGGGGACACGGTCGGACCGGCGGCCGACCTGTTCGCCTGGGGGGCGACCATGGTCTTCGCCGCCACCGGGCAGCGGGCCTTCAGCGGCGAGTCGATCCCCGCGGTCATGCAGGCGATCCTTCATGGCGAGCCGAACCTGGAGGCGCTGGACGGCCGCCTCGGCGCCGTCATCCGCGCCTGCCTGGACAAGGACCCCGCCAGGCGGCCGACCGCCGAGCAGGTCGGCAACGACCTGCGCGCCCTGCCGGGCCCGGCCTGGAACACCGGGGGCGCCCCGGTCGCCGCGCTCCAGTCCGAGCCCGCGAGCGAGGCGGGGGGCACGAGCGAGGACGAGCCCGCGCCCGCGAAGGCGCCCGAGGACACGAGCGAGGACGAGCCCGCGCAGCCGCCCGAGGCGGGCCGGGGCGACGAGACGGCCCCCGCCGGCGGGGGCAAGCGCCGTCGCCTGGCCGGGGTCGGTGCGGCGGTCCTGGTCCTGCTCGCGGCATTGGGGCTCGCCTACTCCGTCATATCCCCTGACAAGGGGAGGTCCGGCTCGCTGCGGACGCCGGGCTCGGCCGGGCCATCGGGCGGGACGTCCGGCAGTCCGCCGGCGTCGCCCGGCCCGTCCGGCAGCAAGGGGGACGCGAGCCGGGCGCCGTCGGCCGGGACGCCGGCGACTCCGGCGGCCGGTGCTGGGCGGCAGTCCCCGGGCCGTCCGGATGGGGCGCCGAACACCGGCGGCTCGAAGGCTCCGGCGACCAAGAAGCCGTCCTCGCGGCCGAGCGGGGGCGGGCAGCCCTCGTCCGGCCCGAAGGTGATCGGGACCGTGTCCATCAGCGATATGAACGGCTACTGCCGGTCCAAGGGGTACGCCGGCAGCGGGGGCCCCTGGAACAGTTGGTGCTACGGCCCCGGCGGGGAGCAGGTCAGCATGACGAGCGTCTGCCGCTGGGCCTATCCGGGCCACCCGAACGTCAAGGCGGACGGGACCACCTGCAAGGAGTACTGAACGGCGGCGACGAGCGGCACCGCGACTTCAGGACGCGTCGCCGGGTTCGGGCAGGCGATCGAGCCAGGGGTGGCCGCCCAGGGTTGCGACGATGGCCGCCGCGAGCCATCGTCTCTGGCGGCCGGTGAGGACGGGCAGGGTGACGGCGAAGTCCAGCTCGTCCTTGGGACGGGGTGCTCTGGCCTTGTAGAAGAGCTGCACTTCGGGGGAGAGGTAGGGGACGCCGTCCGGGGACACGAGGCCGAGGTCCTCGATGGGGCGGCGAATCCGGTCGTCGCGGTGCGAGATCCAGGTCCGGTGTTCGGACTCGTCGAGCATGACCTGGATCCGCCAGGGCGCGGCGGGTCCGGGACGGCACCAGATGTCGTGGACGGACGGCGGCAGCGTTTCGCCCGGGCCCCAGGGGCGCAGCGTCCCGGGCGGGTCGGCGGCCCACCACTGCCAGGCAGGGAGGGCGTCCTGCACGCTGAGCTGGTCGCGGCGCAGGAGGAGGACGTCGATGTCGGCGTGCTCCCGGTGGACGCGGCCGATGGCGAGGTCGATGGCGTGGCCCCCGGCGATCCACCACGGGACGGCCAGGGAGGCGAAGAGCGCGGCCACCTCGGCGAGCGGCGCGGGGTCCCAGGGAGCGGTGTGCGGCATGGTCCTGTATATGGTCCGGACGAGTCTAGGACGAATGGGCTGATAATCGCGGGTATGCGGTTCGGGGTTCTGGGGGAGACGCGGGCGTGGCGGGCGGACGGGAGCGAGGTGCCGCTCGGCGGCCCGGCCCGGCGGGCGTTGCTGGCCCTGCTCCTCACGCGGCCGGGGGCGCCGGTCTCCGTCGACCGGCTGATCGACGGCGGCGCGGGCGGGGTGCGGGCGTTGCAGTCGCAGATGTCCCGGCTGCGGGCGGCGCTGCGCCCGGAGGCGGAGATCGAGCTGACCCCCGCCGGCTACCGCCTCGGGGTCCAGCCGGACGACGTGGACGCGTGGCGGTTCGAGCGGCAGGCGGGCGAGGGCCGGGACGCGCTCCGCGGCGGTGATCCCGAACGGGCGGCCGGGCTGCTGCGGGCGGCGCTCGGATGGTGGCGGGGCGACGCGTTCGCGGACGTGGCGGACGGGCCCGCGCGGGCGAGCGCCGAACGGCTGGAGGAGCGGCGGCTCGAAGCGCTGGAGGACCGGATCGACGCCGAGCTGCGGACCGGCGGCCGGCCCGCGGTGGTGCCGGAGCTGCGCGAGCTGGTCGAGCGGCATCCACTCCGCGAACGGCCGCGCGCCCTGCTGATGCGGGCGCTGCGCGACGAGGGCCGGCCCGCCGAGGCGCTGGTCGCGTTCGAGGACGCCCGGCGGACCCTGGCGGACGAGCTGGGCGCCGATCCGTCCGCCGAGCTGGGCGCGCTGCACCGGGAGCTGCTGGCCGTCCCGCCGCGCGGGCCGGCGGCGCCGCCCGCGCAGCTCACCAGTTTCGTCGGGCGGGACGCGGAGACGGCGGAGCTCGGCGCGCTGCTCGGCACCGTGCGGCTGGTGACGCTGCTCGGGCCCGGCGGGGTCGGGAAGACGCGGATGGCGGTCGAGATCGCGTCCGGCGAAAGGCGCGGGGAGGTGTGCTTCGTCGAGCTGGCGCCGGTCCGGGACGGCGCCGCACTGCCGCAGGCGCTGCTGGTGGCGCTCGGCCTGCGAGAGGGCGGGCCGCTCAGCGCGCCGGCCGGGCCGGTGCCGCCGCTGTCGCGGCTCGTCGCGGCGCTGGCCGACCGGCCGCTGCTGCTGGTGCTCGACAACTGCGAGCACCTGGTGGACGCCGTGGCGGAGCTGGCGCACGCGTTGCTGTCGGCCTGCCCTGGCCTGCGCGTCCTCGCGACGAGCCGCGAGCCGCTCGGCATCACCGGCGAGCACCTGTGGTCCGTCCGGCCGCTGGAGGGGGACGCGGCGGTGCGGCTGTTCGCCGACCGGGCCTCGGCCGTCCGGCGCGGGTTCGCGCTCGACCGCGACCGCGCGGCGGTGCGGCGGATCTGCGCCGCCCTGGACGATCTGCCGCTCGCGATCGAGCTGGCGGCGGCGCGCCTGCGCACCCAGGATCTCGCCGAGCTGGCCGCCGGTCTGGACGACCGGTTCGGGCTGCTGGAGCGCGGCGCCCGCACGTCCGACGCCAGGCACCGGACGCTGCGCGCGATGGTGGCGTGGAGCTGGGACCTGCTCACGGACGACGAGCAGCGGGCCGCGCGCCGGTTCACGATCTTCGCCGGAGGCGCCGACGCCGTGTCCGCGCAGGCCGTCTGCGGGGTCCCCAACGTGCGGGACGCCCTGGAGTCGCTGGTGGACAAGTCCCTTCTGGAGGTCACGGCCGGTCGCTACCGGATGCTGGAGACGATCCGCGCGTACGGGGCCGAGCGGCTGCGCGCGGCCGGTGAGGACGACCTCGCATACCGCGCGCACGCCGCCCGATACCTCAACCTCGCGCACACCGCCGGCCCGTATCTGCACGGCGGTGAGCAGCTCCGGTGGCTGCCGGTCCTCGCCGCCGATCACGACAACCTGCTGGCCGCGCTGCGCCGGACCGTCGAGGCGGGGGCGACCGGGACGGCGTTCCGGCTGCTCGGCTCGATGGCCGCCTACCTGTGGATCCGCGGGCTGTCGGCCGCGGCGGCGGGTGCGGCGGCGGCCCTGCTCGACCTGGTCGGGCCCGGCGCCCCGTCCGGCCTGGAGGAGGAGTACGTGGTCTGCGCGCTGGTCGCCGCCGCCGACCCCGCGACCGCGCGGGCATGGAGCCGGCACCGGCGGGCCGCGGGCGCGGCGATCGCGGCCATCGCGGCGGGGGCCGGGCGGCACCCGTTCGTCCCGTTCCGCTGGCTGATGGCCGCCGCGGAGCCGGACGAGGCGGAGACCGCGTTCGCGCTGATCACCGCCGACCTGGGCTCCGCCGAGCCCTGGGCGCGGGCCGCCGCGCACCTGATCTCGGGCTATCCGGAGCTGGCCGCGGGCGACGCCGTCCGGGCCGAGCAGGAGTTCACCGCGGCGCTCGCCGCCTTCCGCTCGACCGGCGACCGCTGGGGGACCGCGCTCGCCCTGGACTCCCTCGCCGGGCTCGCGGCGCTGTGCGGCGACCCCGGCCGGGCGATCACGCTCACCGACGAGGCGCTCGTCCTCAGCGAGCGGCTCGGCGCCGTGGACGACCAGTCCGACCTGCTGTGCAACCGCGGCGACTACCGGCTCGGCGCCGACCCCGAGGGTGCGCGGGCCGACTACGCGCGGGCCGCCGCTCTCGCCCGCCGCGCCGGACGGCCCACCTACCTGGCGGCGGCGCTGCGCGGCCTCGGCGACCTCGCGCTCCACGACGGCGACCCGGGCGGGGCGCGGCGGCTCTACGAGGACGCGCTCGACCGCTTCGACCCGAACTGGATCAAGAGCGTCGGCAACCGGACCCGCGCGCTCGTCGGCCTCGGCCGGGTCGCCGAGGCGGGCGGCGACCGGGCCGGGGCCCGCGTCCTGTACCGGCGGGCGATCGAGGTCGCGGCGGCGAGGGGGGCGCTCTTCGAGGCCGCCCGCGGCGTCGTCGCGCTCGCCGGCTCGGCCCTCGCGGACGGCGATCCCGCGCCGGCCGCCACCCTGCTCGGGGCGGCGCGAGCGCTGCGCGGGATCGCGGGCGACGCCGACGCCGACGCTCCTCGCATCGAGGCCGCGGCGCGCGCCGAACTGGGCGAGGGCCCCTACGGCGACGCGCACCGGACGGGGCTGTGGATGGGGCCCGCGCAGGTGCTCCGCCTAACCGGCCTGCCCGAGTCCGTCGCCGGTGAGCGCGCGGTGAGGGTGCGGTGAGCGGCCCCGGCCAGGCTCACCCGCATGAACCCCACCAGGAAGCACGTCCTCATCTCCGGGGCGTCCATCGCCGGGCCCGCGCTGGCCCTGTGCCTGAACCGGCACGGCTTCGCCACCACGATCGTGGAGAAGAGCCCCGCCCTCCGTACCGGCGGCTACGCCGTCGACTTCCGCGGGAAGGCCCACCTCGACGTGCTGCGCCGGATGGGCGTCCTCGGCGAGATCGAACGCGCCCGCACTCGGATGGGCGCCATGGCGATGGTCAACAGCGCGGGCAAGAAGCTGGCGAGCATGCCCGAAGACCTGTTCGCGGGGGACGTGGAGATCCTCCGCGGCGACCTTGCCCGGATCCTCGTCGACGCCACCCGAGAGCGCACCGAGTACGTCTTCGGCGACTCCATCACCGGGCTGGCCGACGGCGCGGACGGCGTGGACGTCACCTTCGAGCGGGCCGCGCCGCGCCGGTTCGACCTGGTCGTCGGCGCCGACGGGTTCCACTCCAACGTGCGGTCGATCGCGTTCGGTCCCGAGCGCGACCACGCGACCCACCTGGGCCTCTACAACGCGATCTTCACCACCGCCAACCACCTGGGGCTCGACCGCACCGGCCTCGGCTACAGCACCCCCGGCAAGACCGTCACGATGTACAGCGCGCGGGACAACACCGAGGCCAAGGCCGTGTTCTACTTCGCGTCCGCGCTCCTGGACCTGGACCGGCACGACACGGCGGGGCAGCAGAAGGCGCTCGCCGAGCGGTTCCGCGGCGGCGGCTGGGAGACCGACCGGCTCCTGGACGCCATGGCGGACGCGCCCGACTTCTACTTCGACTCCGTCGGCCAGATCCGCATGGACGCCTGGACGCGCGGCCGGATCGCGCTGCTGGGCGACGCCGCGTGCTGCCCGTCGTCGCTGTCGGGGATGGGCACCGGCCTCGCGGTCGTCGGCGCGTACGCGCTGGCCGGCGAGCTGGTCGCGGCGGGCGGCGACCACCGCACCGCGTTCGCCCGGTACGAGGCGCTGGTCCGCCCGTACGCGGAGGGGTGCCAGAAGTCGGGGGAAGGGGTCAGCAGGTTCATGGTGCCCGAGACCCGCTTCATGGCCTGGTTTCTCAACCAGAACTTCAGGCTCCTCCCCTACCTGCCGTGGAAGGGCATGATGGCCAGATCGGCCCGCCGGACCGCCGAGGCGATCTCCGTCCCCGCCTACGGCCTCTGACCTCCGGGCGCCCGGGGCGCGGCGGTCAGAGCGGTTCGGCGATCCACCGCCAGACGCGGCCGTCGTGCTCGGCGCGGACGACCTGGGCCCCGCTGGAGTCGGCCAGCTCGCCGACCGCCCGGATCAGCCGCCGGTGGAAGTCGCCCGGCAGCGGCTCCGGGCTCTGGCCGTCGATGAGGGTCACGGTGACCTTGGACTCGTCGCGGAGCTGCGCGGTCAGCCGGCCGCCCGGATCGAGCCGGACCACCACGATCATGTCGGCCCGGATCAGGTCGCGGCCGTCGCCCGTGGCGATCCAGACCTCGGTGTCCTTGCCGCTCAAGGGCGTTCCCTCCGCATCCCGCCGTCGTCGGCCCACTGGGAGATCTCGATCGGCTCGACCCGGTCGATGTCCTCGGCCCCGGTAGGCAGGATCTCATCCGACCGGCCGTCCGGCCCGGGGACGCGCGCGGTGGACACGTCGCAGGCGGCGAGGATCTCGTGCGGCATGGCGCTGTCCGTCCCGGCGGCGGCGCTCGCCAGTGCGGCCCGGGCCGGTGCCTCGGGGGCCTCCGGCGGGACGACCAGCAGCATGAGCTCGTCCGACCGTCCCCGGGTCACGATGACCATGCTGTCGATGTCCGGCAGCCAGCCCACCTTGATCATCCGCCCGCCGACCAGGAGGCGGCGCGGGACCTCGTCCCAGTCGGCGAGGTCGACGGTCAGCCGCAGCGGCTCGTCCGGGGCCCAGGGCAGACCGCCCACCAGCGCGGTCAGTTCGGCGACCGCGTCGCGGGAGCGCGGCCACCAGCCGCCGTCGAGCGCGCCCCTGCGCTCCGGGCCGGGGGCCAGCGTGAGGCGCGGCTCCCGCGCGCGCTCCGGCCCGGCCGGCTCGTCGCCGGGCGGCGCGGGCGACCGCCGTGCGGCTGCGAGATCATAGATACGGGCCATATCGCGGGCCCCGTTCTCGGCTCCGTGCGGAACCGGATGGTCACTCGCCGAGGACGACGCCGACGTGACGGTCCGCGTTCGAGATGCCCCCGGTCCCTCCAGCCTACGTCGCGGGACGCCCGAACGGCGGTGGCGTGACGGCCGCTACGCCGGCCTTCCCGCCGGGCGCGCCACCTGACCGTCGGCGCGGAGCGTCACGGGCGGACGTGCTTGGTGAAGAAGTCCCAGATGAGCGGACTCGCGGCGACGCCCTTGCCCGTCCCGTCCGGCCAGGTGTGCCCGCCGTCGAAGATCGTGCAGAACTCCACCTGGCTGGAGCGGACCGCGCCGAGCGAGGTGCGGCACACGGTGGACGCCGCGTCCAGCACGATCCGGTCCAGCGGGGGCAGCCGGTCGATCGACCGCCAGAAGTCCATCACCGCCTGGACCGGCGGGAACGGGACGTGGTTGTTCCAGTCCTGGTCGCCGCCGCCGCCGAACGGCACCGACGGGTCCGCGGTGCCGTGCACGGCGATCAGCGACACCGGGCGCTCCGGCTCGCACGGGACGGCCAGCGAGCCGGACACCACGCCGATCGCCGCGATCCGGGTGGACCGCTCGCAGGCGTACCGGTAGGCCATCCCGCCGCCGTTGGAGAAGCCGGTCAGGTAGATCCGCCGCGGATCGGCCAGCCCCTCCCGGACCAGCGTGTCGATCAGCCGGTCCAGGAACCCGACGTCGTCGATGCCGGCCATCCGGGCGAACCAGCAGCAGCCGCCGGCGTTCCAGGTGCCGAAGAAGCCGTTGGGGTAGGCGGTCACGAACCCCTTCTCGTCGGCCAGCGCGTCGAACCCGGTCGAGTCGCGGATGTACTGCATGTCGTTCAGCCCGCCGTGCAGGGCGATCACCACGGGCCGCGGGCGGGCCTTCCCGGGCGGGACCCGCAGCAGGTACTCGCGTTTCCATCCGTCGTCCATCGTCACCGAGCGCGTGTACGAGCCCGGCGCGAGCCGTGCGGTTGCGGACGTGGCCCCCGAGGCGGTTCCGGACGCCGCCAGCAGGGCGGCGAGCAGAACCCACGTGATCACGATGTGCGTCACAGACCTCATGGCGGAGATCATCCGGCGGCGGGCCGGGGGACGGCTATACCCCGGGCGAGCGATTGCTCGGGCAAAGTGCGCGCCCAGGTGCATAGCACGCCGGAACGCTCCCGTCCGATCGCGTTGAGTCGCGATCGGACGGGACGCGGCGGAGGAATCGCTCGCGCGGCCCCGGACGGCGAGACCGTCCCGGACGGCGAAACGGCCCCGGACGGCCGAAGGGCCCGGCGAGATCGCCGGGCCCTTCTACAGATCGTCGCGTCAGGTGTTGCTGGACGAGGCGAGCGCTCCGGAGCGCCCGTCACGGCCACGGGACGAGGAACGGCGCCCGTGTCCGCCGCGGCCTTGGCCGCCACCGGCACTGTTGCCGCTGGCGCCGCCGCCGCTGCCACCGCGACGGCGTCCGCCGCCACCGCCGCCGCCGCGCCGGTTGCCGCCGCCCTGGGGGCGTTCGGCGGCGGGCGGGGCCGGGAGCGTGACCGGGACGCCGGACGGCGGGCGGGCGCCGGTGATCCGGGCCAGCTCCTCGTCGCCGGGACGCACCCGCGTGGTGGTCGGGGTGATCCGGGCGAGCGCCATCAGCCGGTCCATCTCGCGCCGCTCGGCGGGCACGACCAGGGTGACCACGGTGCCGGACTCGCCCGCGCGGGCGGTCCGGCCGCCGCGGTGCAGGTAGTCCTTGTGGTCGGTCGGCATGTCGACGTTGACGACCAGGTCGAGTCCGTCGATGTGGATCCCGCGCGCCGCGACGTTGGTCGCGACCAGCACGGTGACCTGCCCGGTGCGGAACTGCTCCAGCGTGCGGTTGCGCTGGGGCTGGGACTTGCCGCCGTGCAGCGCCGCGGCGCGCACGCCGCTCGCCAGCAGCTTGCGGGCGAGCCGGTCGGCGCCGTGCTTCTTGCCGACGAACATCAGCACCCGGCCCTCACGTGCGCCGATGTGCACCGTGGTGTCGTGCTTGTCAGTCTCGGTGACGTGGAGCAGGTGGTGCTCCATCGTGGTGACCGCGCCCGCCGACGGGTCGACCGAGTGGGTCAGCGGGTCGTTCAGGAAGCGGCGGACCAGCCGGTCGACGTTGCGGTCGAGCGTCGCCGAGAACAGCATCCGCTGCCCGCCGGGCACGACCTGGTCGAGCAGCGCGGTGACCTGCGGCAGGAAGCCCATGTCGGACATCTGGTCGGCCTCGTCCAGCACGGTGATGTCGACCCGGTCGAGCCGGCAGTCGCCGCGGTCGATCAGGTCGGCGAGCCGTCCGGGCGTCGCGACCAGCACCTCGGCGCCGCGCTTGAGCGCGCTCGCCTGGCGGCCGAGGGACATCCCTCCGACCACGGTGACCAGCCTGAGCCGGACCGCGTCGGCGTACGGAGTGAGCGCGTCGGTGACCTGCTGGGCCAGTTCCCGGGTCGGGACCAGCACCAGCGCGAGCGGCTGCTTCGGCTCGGCGCGCCGGCCCGCGGTGCGAGCCAGGAGCGCGAGGCCGAAGGCGAGGGTCTTGCCGGAGCCGGTCCGGCCGCGGCCGAGGACGTCCCGGCCGATCAGCGTGTTGGGCAGCGTCGCCGCCTGGATCGGGAACGGCGCGGTGACGCCTTCCCGGGTGAGCGTCGCCAGGAGCGCCGCGGGCATGTCGAGCTCGTCGAAGGCCTCCACCGGCGGCAGCGCGGGCGTGGTGCTCTCCGGCATGGCGAACTCGGTGCTCTGGTTCTGCCGCTGCTGCGGGGCCGCCGGGCGCCGGCCGCGGGGCCGGGACGAACGTGAACGTGCGTTGTGGGGCATGCGGGGAAAAAGACCTTCCTCGGGTGGCACGTGTCGAGGAGTGCTCCGCTGCACGGGGCCGCACGATCGCAGGGCCGGGCGAAGAAGTCTCAAGAACGAGCCGGTGGGAATGACGGGCGGTGCTCGTGCCGCCGATCGTGGGGAACGGCCTCATCGCCGTGGGGCGGGGCCGAAGTCGAGAGCACACGATATCCGTGTGCGGGGCGCTGTCGAGCGCGCCGTCGAGCCGGTGCTGCACAATCGGTACCGGCCGATCAGGTGTCGCCTGATCAGTGCTGCCCGATCGGTGGTGCTGGGGCCGAAGTGGCGGCTCGGCCGGGCCGGAGGGTCACGACGGGCCGCGGCCGGAGGCCGCGACCCGCCGTTCACACATACTTAGGCGGGGACGATGTTCTCCGCCTGGAGGCCCTTCTGACCCTGGGTGACGTCGAACGACACCTTCTGGCCCTCCTGAAGCTCGCGGAAGCCCTGGGCCGCGATGTTGGAGAAGTGGGCGAAGACGTCGGGGCCGCCGCCGTCCTGCTCGATGAAGCCGAAGCCCTTTTCGGCGTTGAACCACTTCACGGTACCGGTGGCCATGGTGTTTCTCCTTCTGGGCCAATGCCCGGGCTCGCACCCTGCGAGTCCGGAGTCGCCGCGATGATCCCATCCGGAAGATCCAGAACAACAAAAAATGCGCCTGAGGTAAGTACCAGCAGGCGCACACAAGAGTCTATGAGAACCGCAACTCTCCGGAGTCTAGCACGCATCCGGGGGAGATCGCCAAGGCTGATCGCTTCGTGTCCGAAAACCCTTGGCCACAGGGGGTTTCGGGGACGCGCGCGCGAGCCCGCCCGCAGGTCCGCGCAGGTTACTGGCCCAAGAACGCCCCGTTATGGCCCAGCTGGGCGCATACTGGGAATGATGAAAGCACCCCGAGCCGTGACCCGGCGACACCTGCCCACCAGTCCCTTCAAGCCTCCGCCCGCGGCCCCGCCTGTCGAGCAGTTCGCCGTGGACGACCGGGTGAGCCACGACAAGTACGGCCTCGGCCGTGTCATCGGCGTCGTGGAAGACACCACCGTTCTGGTCGACTTCGGAACCCAGAAGGTGCGGATCTCCGCGCCGTTCGCCAAGCTCTGCAAGCTCTGACTCCCGGGGCCGCACCGCCGCGGCCCCGCCGGAGTCGGCACGGACCGGCCGCGGGGCCGTCGTCTCGGCCGCCGCCCAGGCCGCCGGGCCGGTCGGCCATTCCGCCGTACCCTGAACGCCGCGCGGCATCACGCGGCGTGCTTCCTTCATGCCCGCCCGCCGGTCCGCTCACCTGTCGGCCCGCCGGTCCGCCCGGCCGTCAGCGGCGGGGCGCCGTGCCGCGCAGGTAGGCGAGGACGGCGAGGACCCGGCGGTGGGTCTCCTCGGTCTGCGGCAGGTCGAGCTTGGTGAGGATGCTCCCGACGTGCTTGCCGACGGTCGCGTCGGAGATGACCAGGTGCTGGGAGATCGCGGCGTTGGAGTGCCCCTCGGCGATCAGCGCGAGGACCTCGTGCTCGCGCGGCGACAGTGCCGACAGCGGGTCGCGGTGGCGGCGCAGGAGCTGCCGGACGACCTGCGGGTCGACCACGGTGCCGCCGGCCACGACCTGGCGGAGCGCGGTGATGAAGTCCTCGATGTCGACGACCCGGTCCTTGAGCAGGTAGCCGACCCGGCGCCCGTCGCCCGAGTCGAGCAGGTCGGTGGCGTAGCTCGACTCGACGTACTGGCTCAGCGCGACCACGGCCAGGCCCGGGTGGTCGCGGCGCAGGTCGACCGCCGCGCGCAGCCCCTCGTCGCTGAAGCCCGGCGGCATCCGGATGTCGGTCACGACCAGGTCGGGGGCGTGCTCGGCGACGGCGGCCCGGAGCGCCGCGGCGTCGTCGACCGCCGCGGCGACCTCGAACCCGAACCTGCCGAGCAGCCCGGACAGCCCTTCGCGGAGCAGCACCCCGTCCTCGGCGAGCACTACCCGGACGGCGGCTGTCGGTTCAGGCTGCACGGAAGCTCCACACGTAGGACCGTCGGCCCCCCGGTCGGGCTCGACAGGAACATTCTGCCGTCGATGACGGCGACCCGGTCCGCGAGGCCGGTCAGGCCGGTCCCGCCGGCCGGGTCGGCGCCGCCCGTCCCGTCGTCCTCGGCCTCGACGGTGAGCAGCCCGTCCAGCCAGCGGGCGGTGACCCGGACCCGCCCGGCGCCGCCGTGCTTGGCGGCGTTGGTGAGCGCCTCGGCCACGACGAAGTAGGCGGTCGCCTCCACGTGGGCGGGGAAGCGGCCGGGCAGTTCGGCGTCGACCGTCACGGCCGGCGCGGCCTGGTCGGCGAGCTCGCCGAGCGCGGCGGGCAGGCCCCGGTCGGTCAGCACCCGCGGGTGGATCCCGTGGATCAGCTCCCGCAGCTCCACCATGAGCCGCTTGGCCTGCGCGTGCGCGGTGTCCATGCTGCGTGCGGCGGGCGAGCCGGGCGGGACGTCGAGCCGGGCCAGCCCGATCTGGAGGGTCAGCCCGATCAGCCGCTGCTGCGCGCCGTCGTGGAGGTCGCGTTCGATCCGGCGCCGTTCGGCCTCGAACGCGTCGACCAGCCGGGCCCGCGAGCGCGACAGCTCGACCAGCTCGACCCGCAGCAGCTCGCTGGAACCGCGCCGCAGGAGCGCCCGCGCGAGCAGGCCGTGCGCCCCGGCGATCAGCGCCAGCCCGTACGGGACGGCGGGCAGCAGCACCAGCGCGCCGAGCGCGTACGGCAGCGCGTCGCCGGGCGTGCCGATCGTCGCGGGGCCGAGCGCCACCGGGCCGTCGCCGCCCTGGGCCAGCAGCGGGCTCACCAGGCAGGCCAGCAGCCACAGCAGGGCGAGCGCGAGGGCGGCGTACAGGACGGGGGCGACGGTGACGAGCAGGCAGGCGTAGCCGAGCTCGCGCCACGTGGCGGGCTCGGCGTACCGGGTCCGCAGCCAGCGCAGCGGCCCCGGGCCGGACGGGCGGCGGTGCCCGGAGCCGATCGGGGTCAGGTCGATCATGCCCAGGCGGCGGCGTTCCAGCTCCGCGAGCGGGACGGCGACCAGCGGGCCGATCCCGGCGATCAGCAGCACGCCCACCGCGACGAGGAACGCCGCCTGCACGAGGGACGTGGCCCGTCCGCCCATCGGCGCCGCGATCAGCAGCGGCAGGCCGATGAGCGTCAGCGGCACCGCCGCCAGCGCCGCCGCCGGGACGCTGGTCAGCAGGTAGCCGGCCGACCGCCACGGCCAGCCGCTGAGCAGGAAGCGCCACCGGAGGACGGCTTCCAGCGGGGTTCGCGGGGGGAGGGGACGCACGCACGTACGTTAATCGACGCCCGGGAGCGCGCCGCCGGGGTAGTGCTGGCCCTACCTCGAAGTTGGTGGGGCGCCCTGATGCCGCCGTCCCGTCCGGCTAGTGGGATCTAGACATGAACTTCACGCGTCACACACGGTCGTTCCGGATCCCGCTCGCCGTCCTGGGCGGCACCGCGCTGACCGGTGGGCTCGTCTACGCGGCGACCGCGTCCGCTGCGGCGCCCGCCGCGCCGGGCGGGTGGGTGCAGAGCTGGGCCGCCGCGCCGCAGCGGCCCGTCGCCGGCAATGAGGACGACGGCGCCAACTGGTCGACGACCGGCTTCAAGGACCAGTCCCTGCGGCAGGTGATCAGGGTCGGGCAGGGCGGCGCGCGGGTCCGGATCCGGCTCTCCAACCGGTATGGGACCAAGCCGCTGAAGGTCGCCGGCGCTACGGTCGCCCGGTCGGCCGGGGGCGCCCAGGCATGGCCGGACACCTCCGCGCGGGTCACGTTCGGCGGCGCGGCGTCGGTCATGGTGAAGCCGGGCGCGGAACTCGTGGGCGACCCGGTCGCGCTGTCCACCTCCCCGCTGGAGAAGCTGGCCGTCACGTTGCGCTTCACCAGCGCGACCGGGCCCGCCACGTTTCACCGCTTCACCACCCAGGCCGCCTACCTGGCCAAGGGCGACCACACCGCCGATCCCGCCGGCGGCGCCTTCACCGCGTCCACCGACGCGCTCTACTACCTGACGGGCGTGGACGTGGCCGGCGGGAAGGTCGCCGGGACCGCGGTGGCGTTCGGGGATTCACTCGTCGACGGCACCGGCTCCACGGGCGAGGGCCGCTGGCCCGACGTCCTCGCCGGGCGGCTCCTCACCGCCGGACGCCCGGCGACCTCCGTCAACGCGGGGATCGCCGGCAACCAGCTCCTCGCCGACTCGCCCTGCTTCGGCGACAAGGCCCTCACCCGGTTCCGCAAGGACGTCCTGGACGTGCCGGGCGTCCGTTCCGTGCTGATCCACCTGGGCGCCAACGACATCGGCGCGTCCCAGGTGCAGAACGAGTGCCAGCGGCGGGCCGCCCCGGTGACGCCG
Source organism: Spirillospora sp. NBC_01491 (assembly GCF_036227065.1). Lineage (GTDB taxonomy): Bacteria > Actinomycetota > Actinomycetes > Streptosporangiales > Streptosporangiaceae > Spirillospora > Spirillospora xylanilytica. The sequence continues at coordinate 4,651,546 of NZ_CP109432.1, read as the reverse complement.
CAGGAGCTGATCGCGGGCCACCGGGAGCTCATCCGCGCCGCGCACTCCCGCGGTGTCAAGGCCACCGGCGTGACGGTGCTGCCGCTGAAGGGCGCGCTGTTCCCGATCTGGAGTCCGGAGGGCGAGAAGGCCCGCCAGGGGCTCAACCACTGGATCCGCACCAGCGGCGAGTACGACGCCGTCCTCGACGCGGACAGGGCGATGGCGGGCCCCGCCGACCCGGACCGGTCCCTGCTCGCCTACACCTTCCAGGACGGCCTGCACCCGAACGACGCCGGCCACCAGGCGATCGCGCGGGCCGCCGACCTCGGCGCCCTGTGACCCGCTAGTCGACCAGGGCGCCGCAGGAGATGTTGACCTGGGTGGAGGTCAGGGTGCGGGCGTGGTCGGAGACGACGAAGGCCGCGACCCGCCCGACGTCGGCGAGCGTGGCGGGCCGGCCGAGCAGCGTCGCGTCGGTCATCTGCTGCCGGAAGGGCGCCGTCTCCGTGACGTCCGGCATGGACTCGGGGATGCCGCCGGTGCGCAGGGTGACGACCCGCACCCCGTGCGGGCCCAGCTCGCAGGCCCACTGGCGGCGCATCGCCTCGACGGTGTCGCTGCCGATCTGGACGGTGCCGAGTCCGGGGGCGCGGTTGCCGGGCGTCCTCGGCGGGGCCGAGATCGACCGCGGACAGGCCGAGCGTGCTCGCCGCGCCCAGCACGACGTCCGGATCGGCGGTGCCGTCGGCCGCGATCACCACCAGCAGCAGCCGGGTCGCCGCGGGCAGCTCCGCGACCCGCGCGCGGCCGGTCGGCGGCCAGCTCGGACAGCAGGGTGAGGGTGGCCGCGCCGACCAGGAACCGGTCGGGCGCCGGGGCGTCCGCGAGCCCGAACGCCGAGCGCAGCGCCGCGGCCTGCCGGTCCGGCAGCGCGTCCAGCCGGTCGACGAACGGGAGCAGCAGCAGGTGCAGCCCGCTGAACGGCAGCTCGGCCTCGGACTCGACGCCCGCCCCGCGCACCGTCCGCAGGTCGCGGCCGTCGGCGGCGGCCTGGTCGAGCAGCGTGGTCTTGCCGATGCCCGCCTCGCCGCGGATCACCAGGACCCCGCTCCGCCCGGATCGCGCGCCCGCGAGCAACCGGTTCACGCGCTCCCGTTCGACGTTCCGCCCGACCGGCATCCGCGCCCCCTTTCCCGAAGCGCGATCATCGTAGGCGGACGGTGCCCGCCGGCGGATCGGGAGGGGTCAGCGGTGCAGCCATTCCAGGAGGTCTGGCGGGGCGAGCTCGGCGGTGCGCCGCGCGTAGCGGGCGAGGTCCTCTGGCGAGAGGACCTCGCGGGCCCCGCCGGACGTGCCGCGCCGGAAGAACGCGGCGTTGTCTTTGAGGATGCCGGACGGGTTGGGCGCGAGTGCGTCCGCGCGGGCGCGCATGTTGGCGAACGTGGCGGCCTCCACCAGAGAAGGCCACCGCCCGTCCGGGACCTCTATACCGAGTGCTCCTGCCAGCCTGCGCATCTCGCCCGGCAGGTCACTGGACAGGTCGTCGTAGTGGACGAGGACGATATTGGACTGGTCACGGCGGTTCCAGGCGTCCGACAGATGCCACATCACCCCAGGGAGCGAGTCCATCTGGTCGAGGTGCGAGACGTCGTGTCCGATCCAGCCGCGAAGCCAGTCGCGTAGTGGCGGCCGGGGCCTCTCCCGTACGGGCGGGCCGCTTGTTAGCTGCCGGATCCGTTCGCGGTCGATGTTGCCGCCCTGGTGGTAGAGCGACACGGCCATGTCGAGCGGATGCCGTGCGACCACCACGTACGTCGCGCGTTCGTCGAGCGGGATCCCATCCAGGGGCGTGTGCGTCTTGATGAACCGGCGGTGCCGTTGGTCCTCCAGCCGCGCGACCACCTCGTCGCGCGGCGCCACCAGGTGGTCGAGCCACGGTGACAGCTCGTGCAGCGGCGCGGGCAGCTCGGGCGTCTGGAAGACCAGCAGCGCGCAGATCATCTGTAGCCAGGTCGTCCCGCTCTTGGACCGGGTGCTGATCACGATGTCGCCGCGCCGGAAGGGGAACTCCGCCCACCGCCCGCTGTCCTCGTCGGGCGAGGTGTAGCGGACGGCCGGGGCCCCGTCCCTCATCCGCGGGGCTCCGTGGGCACCGCGCAGGCGTCGCCGTCGCAGGCGTCGCCGTCGCCGGCCGCGATGGTCACCGGGGGCCGTGACTCGGCCCAGGCGCGCGCGAGGACCTGCGTGAACGTCTCGGTGGGCTGGGCTCCCGAGACGCCGTAGCGGCCGTCGACGACGAAGAACGGCACGCCGGTCGCGCCGAGCTGCTGGGCCTCGACCTGGTCGGTCTGGACGTCGGCGGCGTACCGGTCCGAGTCCAGCACCGCCCGCGCGGCACCGGGGTCCAGGCCCGCCTCGGCGGCCAGCTCGACCAGCGAGTCCGGGTCGAACAGCGAGCGGCGGTCGGTGAAGTGCGCCCGGTAGAACGCCTCGATCACCGGCCCCTGGAGCCCGGCGTCGCGGGCCAGGTGGATCAGGCGGTGCGCGTCGGCGGTGTTCCCGACCGTCCCGCCGCTCAGGTTGTACTCCAGCCCGTCCTCGGCGGCGCGGTGCTCCATCTCCGTGTTGAGCGCGCGAACGCGCTCGGGCGGCATGCCGAGCTTGGCCGACAGCATCTCGGCCTGGTCGCGGACCTCGCCGTGAGGCGCGGACGGGTCGAGCTGGAACGACCGGTGCACGACCTCGACGCGGTCCCGGTGGTCGAACCCCGCCAGCGCCTTCTCGAACCGGCGCTTGCCGATATAGCACCAGGGGCAGACGAGGTCGGACCAGATTTCAACGAGCACGGCACACCTTCCAGACGTAGACCTCCAAGTCAACGCATTGTCCCCGGGATCGATTTCCTCGGGCCCGGCCGGGGACCGGCGGCGGCGCCCCGGGGCCGGTCCGACGGCCGTCCGGCCCGGCGGATGTCGGTGCAGTGGGGTACAAAAGTCGTGGTCAGGGCGGATGTCCGCCCGATCGCACGCAGACGCGGGGGGCGACGTGAGCGGGCAGGTGGACGAGGCACAGGTCGTGGACGCGATCCAGGCGGGCGACGAGGCCGTGTTCGCCGAACTCGCCGAGCGCTACCGGCATGAGCTGCGGGTGCACTGCTACCGGATGCTCGGATCGTTCGACGACGCCGAAGACCTCGTCCAGGACACCCTGCTGCGGGCCTGGAACCGGTGCGAGACCTTCGAGGGCCGGTCGACGTTCCGGGCGTGGCTGTACCGGATCGCCACCAACGCCTGCCTGGACGCGCTGGCCGTCCCGTCCCGCAAGCGGGAGGTCGCGACGGCGACGGCCGCCGCGGGCGGCCCCGCGCGCTCGGCGCCGGCCGAGATCGCCTGGCTCCAGCCCTACCCGGACGAGCTGCTCGACCTGGCCGCCCCCGCCGAGGGCGGGCCGGAGGCGGCGGCGATCGCCAGGGAGACCATCGAGCTGGCGTTCCTGGCCGCGATCCAGCACCTCCCGCCGCGCCAGCGGGCCGTGCTGATCCTCCGCGACGTCGCCGGGTGGCCCGCGCCGCAGACGGCCGAGGCGCTGGAGATGACCGTCGCCTCGGTCAAGAGCGCGCTTCAGCGAGCCCGCGCCACGCTCCGCGAGCAGCTCCCCGAACGGCGCGCGGACTGGGGCCGGGCCACCACCCCCAGCGACGCCGAGCAGGCGCTGCTGCACCGGTACGTCGCCGCGTCGCGGGAGGCCGACCTGTCGGCGCTGGCCGCCCTGCTGCGCGAGGACGCCCGGCAGACCATGCCGCCCGCGCACCTGGTGTACGACGGCCGGGCCGCCATCCTCGACCTGTGGCGCCCGGTCCTGGAGGGCGGCCGGAGCTGGGGCGAGTGGCATTCGGTGGCGCTGTCGCTGAACCGCCAGCCCGCCGCCGCCAACTACGTGCGGCGGCCCGGCGAGCCGTCCTACACGGCGGTCAACATCGACGTCCTGCGGGTCGAGGACGGCCGGATCGCGGAGATCACCACCTTCGACCCCGCGCTGCTGCCCGCCCTCGGCCTGAGCCGCACCCTGGCCCCGGCCGAGATCGGGCGGTGACCCGCGTCTGACCGGCGGAGCGGCGGTCGTCCCATGAGGGCGAACCGCCACGATCCGGGGCATCGGGCGGTTACGATCTTGGTCCCGCGCCGTGGCGCGGGACCTCCCCACCGCCGTACCGAAAGGCCGCCCGTGCCCTCCGCCGACGAACTGACGCCCGCGCAGGCCAGCCGCCGCGCCACCGTGCTCGACCTGCTCACCAGCGCGGGCTGGACCCCGGACAACGCCCTCTGGGACGCCGGCATCAGCACCGACTTCGTCGCGGGCGTCCAGTTGCGCGGTGCCGGGACGGCCCAGCGGTGCGACTACATGATCACGGAGAAGGGCGACCTGACCGAGTACCTCAACGTGCGCTGGAACCTCCCGGACGGCGAGACCCAGCTGATCATCGACTTCCTGGGCCAGTCGTCCGGCTCGGAGACCGACCTCGGCACGGTGCTGGCCGCGCTGGCGTCCGAGCGGGCCCAGGAGGGCGACCGCCCGGCGGCGACGGTCGCGGCGCTGCCGCCGGACTGCCCGCTCTTCACCCTGGACGAGTACGGACGGCTCGCCCCGGTCAACGAGGCGGCGGCGGCCGGAACGGCGACGTCCCCGGCCGCGAACGCGGAGATCGACGAAGCCGACGCCGACGAGGACGACGAGGACGACGAGGTCGAGTACACCTACGGCGACGAGGTCCAGAGCCTGCTGGACCGGGAGCTGCGCGCGGCGGGCTGGCGGCGCACGCCGAACGACATGCTGCTGATGGGGCTCCGCGAGTCCTTCTACGTCCAGCGCGGTTCGGTGACCCTGAGCGCCGGGCGGTGGAACGGCGAGGAGACCAGCATCCGGCTGGAGGGCCCCGAAGGGGAGGCCCGCCTGCGCCTCGACGGCCTGGCCGCGCCGCAGGACGCCCACCGGCTGGTCGCGCTGCTGATCCGCTGGCAGGAGCTGATCACCGAGGACAACTGGCAGGACTTCGTGAACGACCTCCTCGCCGCGTACCCGCACGTCTACACCGAGGGCGACGACGGCGACTGGCACCGGCTGGCACTGCCCGCCGCGGAGCCCGTCCGGGAGCCGCAGCCCGGCGTCGAGGACCGCACCCGGCTGATCCGCGAGACCCTCGGCGGCGCCGGCTGGACGCAGCAGGAGCCGCCCGGCGGATCCCCGCTGTGCATGATCCTCCGGACGTCCTCGGGCGCGTCGCTGACCTGCATCCACTCCGTCGAACCGCCGGAGATCCTGCTGCTGGACGTGCAGCTCCCCGAGGGAACGGGAAGCGACTTCGGCGGCAACCCGATGTTCGCGCTGGACATGATGGACCTGTGGTCCGGCGGCGGCCGGGACCGCCTTGAGGACGTCCTCGGCGTGCTCACCACGGCCGAGCACGCGTTCGACGCCCGCGGCTTGACGCCGCTCGTCCAGGCGCTCCAGCTCCGCTGCCGGGTCCTCTGGGTGCGCGATGGAGTGCTGGGGACGATCGTCCGCGCCCAGCCGGAGTTCGGCGGCGAGCCCGCCCCGCCGCTGCCCCGTCCGCTGCGCGAGATGGACCGGGTGGTCGCCACGCCCGAGGGCGACACCGCCGAGGGATGGTGCGAGCGCGGGCACGCCGCGCTCGGCGAGCACCGCCCCGATCTGGCGCTGGAGAGCTTCGACGCGGCGCTCGACCGCGACCCCGACCACGCCTGCGCGCACTACCACCGCGCCTGGACCATCGGCACCGCCGACCTGGAGGAGACGCACCGCAGCTTCTACCGGAGCGTGGAGCTCGACTTCGCGGTCGGCCCCTCCCTGCTGCACTACGCGCAGCTGATGCGCCTGTGCGGGTACCCCGAGCAGGAGACCATCACGTTGCGGCACGCCGTCGAGCGGCTGCCGGAGTACGCTCCGGGCTGGTACACGCTGTCGCTGACGGCGGTGAAGGCCGGCCGCTACGACGAGTGCGTGACCGCCGCGACCCGGGCCCTGGAGCTGATGCCCCGCGACGCCCGCGCCCTCCACTGCCGGGCCTGCGGGTACGCCCTGCGCGGCGACAGCGCCGAGGCCCTCGCCGACGTCGCCGCCGCGATCGAGACCGACCCCTCCTTCCGCACCGAGATGCGCGACGACCCGGACTTCGGCGCGCTCCGCGACGACCCCCGCTTCGTCGCGCTGGTCGACCCGTGGCCGGCGTCCGACGCCGAGGGCTCGCTCCCGTCCGAGCTGGTCGAGGTGCTGCGCCCGGCGGGCTGGCGTCCGGACGACCGCTCGGTCTCCGGCGGCCGGGTCTCCTCGGTGGAGTACCCGTGCCCGGCCGGACGGCTGATCTTCGGGCTGAGCGCGGGCACCTGCTACGTCAACCTCCGTCCGTCCGGCCGGGGCGAGGGCGCCGAAGGCTGGCTGTACGCGGGCGCCGGCGACGACGCCCGCGTCCTGGCCGGGCTGCTCACCGGCTGGCAGGACCGGCTGGACGGCGACAACTTCCCCGAGTTCGCCAAGGAGGTCGGGGCCCATCTCGCTGAGTCCACCTGGCACCTGGGCCACCCCTGACCCGAACGGCGCCGGTGCCTGAGCGCCACCCGTTCATGCGCTCAGACACCGGCGGTCGGCTTGGCCGGGCTTCAGGTCGAGAGCGGCAGGCCGTGCTCGGCCGGCTTGGACTCGGCGATCTTCCTGACCTCCTGGGGCTCGGGCACTGTGCTCTCGTGTCGGCTCAGATGCCGGGCGAAGAACCGCAGCGAGTCGTCCACTTCGAACGACGGCTCATCCCCGTGCCGGCCGGGGTTGGCGTGCAGCGTCTTCTGAGCCGAGGCCAGGGCGTCGAACAAGGCCAGGCTTTGGTCCCGCGGCACCATCTGGTCGTCCCACTGGACCAGGAACTGCACCGGCACGGTGATCCGCACGGCGTCCTCGGCCAGCCCGTGCACGCCGAGCAGGCCCAGCACCGCGGCGCGGATCCGGGGTTCTGCGGCGATGAGCGGGATGCCGAGCCCACAGCCCATCGACATGCCGCAGTAGCCCACCGGGCCGACGCCGACCTGGTCGAGGCGCTGTACCGCGGTCAGGACCGCCTGCCAGTCCGCGACGGACTGACCGGCCAGATGGCTGTGCATGCCAGCGACCAGTACGCCCGGATTCCCGCCGGCGGCCATACCGGCCCGCATCTCGGCCGCGACCCGGCCGAACTCCTCGTCCTCGGGCCGGTCGCCGTGGTTGGGTGCGTCGATCGCGACGACCGCGAACCCCTCAGCGGCGTAGCGGCGGGCGCGGGAGACGGTGCCGGGGACCGTCTTGTGCTGCCCGCCGCCGTGGCCCAGCAGAATCAGGGGACGAGGACCGCGGGCGTCTTCCGGCGTCCATAGCACACCGGGGATCTCGTCGAGGGTGAAGAACTGCTCGGTGACGCCGTCCGACGACGTCTGGGAGGTGAAGCGCATCAGCGTTTCAAGCCTTTCGGGATGCCTTGTGCGGGCGCTCCCTAGACCATGCGAAGAAGGGAGCCCCGACCCATCACAGCGTTGATCGGTCTCACCTCCTTGAACTCACAGTGGTGCACGGCGACGCCGAGATTACTACAAAGATCATCACGTGGCCGGTTGTTCGCGGTATCGGTCGGCGACGTTCGGCGCCGCCGACTGCAGATCACGGGTGAGTGCTCGGGCCTGGTCGAGGAGCAGTGGGACGCGAAGTGCCGGGACCAGGTCTTCTAGCGCGCTGGTGGCGGTGTGGGTACGGGGCGTCGAATGTGACCGGCCACTGCTGCGTGCAGCGGGTGCGGGGGTGGTCGGGGCCCTGCGCCCTGGTCTGCGCCCGCAGGACGCGGTGCAGCTCGTGCCCATCCGGGCCGCCGCTCCGCCAGCAACGCGCGCGCGCCGGTCTCCCCGGTGGGGGTGAGGCGGTAGAGGCGGCGCGGCGGCCGGGTGGGGTCGGGGTTGTGCGCCTCCCAGCGGCCGGTGATCCAGCCCGCGTCCTCCAGGCGGTCGAACATCTTGTAAGTGGTCGCGCCCGAGAGGCCCGCCGCCTTCTTGATCGTCCAGCCGTGCAGCTCGGTCCCCTCCCCGGACGCCTGCACGAAGAGTTCCAGCACGTCGAGGAGCGGTCGGGTGACCCGGGTCGGGAACGACATACGGCTTAAATTACCTAGGTTCCCCGGCAAGTGGAAGGAAACGGCCACCCCCGGCCATCCCCCCTCAGACCTCCCGCCCGTCCGAACCGGTCGGGGGAGGGGCGCACTACCGGGAGCGTGTAAAGTTTTGACAGAGAACTGAAGGGCGGCGCGCGTCCCCCTCGTTCGACCGTCGTGACGGCTCTTCACCGGGGGAAGCTCCGGCCGTCATTCCTGAGTGAATGTGAACAACTCTCGTTGAAATCGTTCGATGGCGCTCTTCCCCCCGGCGGCTGTGTCACCTGTGAGGGTGTGGGCTATACCGAATACGCCGACATCTGCCCCACCTGCCGGGGCGCCCGGACGGGCCGCCGGGGCGACCGGACGCCGCGGGTCAGTGTGATCATCCCGGTCTACAACTGCCGGCCGAGCCTGGACCGGGCCCTGCGGTCGGTGTCGGACCAGACGATCGGCCGCGAGGCGATGGAGGTCATCGCCGTCGACGACGGGTCGACCGACGGCGGCGGCGCCGAACTGGACCGGTGGGCGCGGGAGTGGCCGGGGCTGCGGGTCGTCCACCAGCCGAACTCGGGCGGGCCGGGCGGGCCGCGCAACACCGGGCTGGACCGGGCCGCCGGTGAGTACGTCTTCTTCCTCGACGCCGACGACCACCTCGGGCCGGAGGCGCTGGAGCGGCTGTGCGCGATGGCCGACGCGAACGGCACCGATGTGGCGATCGGACGGTACGTGGGGGTCGGACGCCGGGCGCCGCGCTTCGAGCGGGACGTGCCGCGGACGACGGTGCTCGCGGCCGATCCGCCCGTCTACGACTCGCTGTCGGTGCTGAAGCTGTTCCGCCGCTCGCTGATCGAGCGGCTCGGGCTGAGGTTCCCCACCGAGCAGCTCTCCGCCGAAGACCACCTGTTCACCGCCCGCGCCCTCTTCGCCGCCGACGGGATCTCGGTGGTGGGCGAGTACGAGTGCTACTACTGGATCGACCGGGAGAACGGCACCAGCGTCCTCCAGCAGGGCGGCGCCGACGCCGCCCGGCACCTCGCGCGCATCGGCGAGGTGATGGAGTTCGTCGCGGGCGAGGTGCCCGCCGGGCCGGACCGCGACCGGCTGATGGCCCGGCACTTCCTCAACGAGATCTTCTCCCGCTTCGGGCGCCGCTACCCCGGACTGGACCCGCTGGAGCAGGCCGCCACCAGGGACGGCGCCCGCGGGCTGTTCGAGGCGTGGTGGACCGACGGGGTGGGCGCGCGGTTCGGCGCCCGCGGCCACCTGATCGCGCACTGCGTGACCCACCGCCTGGACGGCCTCCTGACGCGGGTGGTGGAGTCCGGGCTGGACGGGCCCGCGCCCGAGGTGCGGGTGGAGGGCGCCCGCGTCTTCCAGCACTACCCGGGGTTCCGCGACCCCGAGTACGCGGTGCCCGACGCCCGTTACGAGATCACCCACCGGGTCCGGCAGCGCCGCCGGCTGGACGCGGTCGAATGGCGCCAGGACCGGCTGCGGGTACGGGGATACGCCTTCCTGACCGAGATCGGCGCGGACGGCCAGTCGGCGCACCTCGTCCTGCGCGAGCGCGACGGCGCGGCCGAGTACCGGGTGCCGTTCGAGGTGACCGCCTGGGAGGGGGAGCTCCCGGAGATGGCCGCCGACATCGATCTGGCGTCGGTGGCCGGCGGCGGCCCCCTGCCCGCGGGCCACTGGGACATCGCCGCCGTGATGACGGCGGGCGGCATCGTCCGGGAGGGGCCCCTCTATCCGGGGAAGGGCGCCGCGGTGCAGGCCCCGGGAGTCCGGATCGTCCCGGTCAAGGGCGGTACCCCGTACGTCACGCCGTACTTCGACGGGGAGGCCGGGCCGCTCGCCCTGCGGTGCGGCGGGCTGGGCGGCGGCCCCGCGCCCGTCACCACCGATGCGGCGGCGATGACCCCCGGCCCGGCCCTCGACCTGGCGCTGTCGGTGCGGACCGCGGTGACCACCGAGATCACGGTCGCCGCGCTGCTGCGGCAGCGCGGCGGAGAGACCGTCATCGAGATCCCGCTACCGGCGCGCTGGACGGTCGACGGCGTGGTCGCCACCGGGCAGATGCCGCTGACCGCGCTGGCGCCCGGCAGGTGGGACCTGTGGCAGCGGATCACCGTCGCCGGGTCGGCGGACGAACGCCGCGTCCAGGCCCCGGCGCACCTTCCGGACACGGGGCGGGGGATCCAGCCGTACGCCACCGAGAAGGGCAACCTCTCGCTGCTGGTCGCGCCGCCCCGCAACTCCGGCCTGCTCCAGCGTCTGAAGATCGTCCGCGGCTGACGAGACGCCGCCCGGGTCGGTACCGCGAGGCCGGACGACCCCGTGCGGGCCTCGCGCGGACGGGGTCAGCAGGACTCGGGGAGGTCGTACCGCTCCTGGTCGGACGGGCGGGGGCCCTCCGGGCCGTCGCGGCCGAGGCGCAGCATCCGGGAGACGCGCACGGTGCGGAAGCGGCGGCCGATCGCGGTGAAGTCGTGGCCGGTCGCCGCCCCGATCTGCTCGGCGGCCTCGGCCCAGTCGGCGAGCTCGGCGGCGGTCGGGGGCGCCCCCTGGAACTCGCGCAGCCTGGGCAGCAGCTCGGCGAAGTAGCCGGCCAGGTGGTCGCGGGCCCGGACGGGATCGTCCGCGCCGGTGATCGGCTCCCAGGAGCCGTCCTTGATCTCGACCATGGTGAAGGTGGGCGGGAGCAGGACCACCGCGGGGTGGCTCTGGACCGCGTGCCGGGCCTCGGCCCGGATCACGTCGGGGACGGGCCCGAGGACGGGCATGTAGCCGACCAGGTTCAGCCTGAGCTGCGCCTCCCACTGCCCGGCCGGCGCCCGCGGGTCCAGCAGGAACCCGCGGAGCGCCGAGCCGCTGCCGCAGGCGGGCGAGGCGTCGGTGGGACGGGGCGGCTCCATCACGCCGTCGCCGATCAGGGTGTACTTCTCGACGCGGATCACCCGGTAGCGGCGGTCGCCGATCTCCCACTCGTCCTTGGGGAGCTGCTCGCCCTCCTCGGGGTCGAGGCGGTCGGCGGCGGCCAGCAGGTCGGCGGCGAGCCCGGGTTCGCCCTCCAGCCCGTTCGCGCGCCGGCGCAGATTGCTCGCCAGGTCGTAGCGGGCGCCGGCGGGGTCGGCGGCGCCGGTGCAGCCGATGCGCCATTCGGTTCCGGTCTGCACCGCGTGCCCGAAGTCGGGGGACCCGGCGGGGAGCAGCTTGGGGTACCGGTGGATGCTGTCGCCGAGTTCCCTGTCCTTCACCGCCGCGACCGGATCGAGGCCGGGGACCAGATTGATGTGGTCGTACCCGGGCATCAACGGAAAGGTCATGCCTTCATCCTCGTCACAGACGCGGGCGGCACGCAGGGGAATCGGCATCAGCGGACGGAACCGCGAGCGAAGTGCCCCGAATAGTGCGGTATGGGGATGACGAAATCTTGCCTCGCCGCGCATACCGCCGTGGTGACCGGGCCTGACGGAATGGGTCAGGCGATGTCTCCCCAGCCGTGTTCCAGTAGGGCGAAGACCTCGTGCAGCGCCTGCGGGGGATCGTCGCGGTCGCGCAACAGCATGGCGCTCTCCAGTGCGAAGCGGGCCAGGGCCGCGGCGGCGAGATCGTCCTCAGGGGCGCCGGTGGCCTCGGCGATGGCGGCGGCCAGGGCGGTCTCGTGCCGCAGCCACATCCGGCGCGAGTACTCCTGGAGCGCGGGGGTCGACCGCACCATCTCGATGAAGGCCGTGAAGTCGGGATCGTCGCCGTGGACGTACAGGTACTCGCGCAGTGCGCGGTCGCGCAGAGCGTGGATGATCGGCTGCCCCGGGGCCCGGTCGCGGACGGCGGACACGAGGGCCTCCTCCCGCCGCTGGTCCTCGTCGAAGACGAGGGCCTCCTTGCCGGAGAAGTGCTTGAACAGCGTGGTGACCGACACGTCCGCCGCCTCCGCCACGTCCCGGACCCCGACGTTGTCGTAGCCGTGCTCCAGGAAGAGGCGCAGTGCGGCGTCCGCCAGGGCCTTCCTGGTCTGGGCCTTCTTGCGTTCGCGGCGCCCCGCCGTCTCGGTCATGGTGGCCACCCTACCAGCTTGGCGTATCGGCTAATAAAGTTGAACCGTTGCACTTAGTTAGTTGTTGTGCTTCCCTGAACGTGGCAGGCCGCCGGCCCCCCGGGCGGGGCGCCCTGGACGGCCGCCGAATCCGAAACCGACCCCCCCCCGAGAGGTGGACGTCCATGTCCAGAACAGAGAAGGAGCCCGCGCCGGAGCGCCCGACGAGGCCGGCGGTGACGAGTCCGGCGGCGCCGTCGTCGCCGGAGCGGTCGGTCCGGCTGGTGCTGGCCGGGGTGCTGCTGGCGATGCTGCTGGCGATGCTCGACAACGCGATCGTCGGCACCGCGATGCCGACGATCGTCGGCGACCTGGGCGGGCTGAAGCAGGTCGCCTGGGTGGTGACCGCCTACACGCTGCTGTCGGCGATCTCCACGCCGGTGTGGGGGAAGCTGGGCGACCTGTTCAGCCGCAAGACCGTGTTCCTGACCTCGATCGTGGTGTTCCTGGCCGGGTCGGTCCTGGCGGGCGCGGCCTGGTCGATGCCGGCGCTGATCGGGTTCCGCGCGCTCCAGGGCCTCGGCGCCGGCGGCCTCGCGGTGGGCGCGTTCTCGATCATCGGGGCGCTGGTGCCGCCGCGCGAGCGCGGGCGCTACCAGGGCATGACCGCGTCGGTGATGGTGGTCGGCACGATCGGCGGCCCGCTGCTGGGCGGGGTGATCACCGATGGGCTCGACTGGCGCTGGGCGTTCTACCTCAACGTCCCGCTGGGGCTGGTGGCGCTGGCGTGGTGCTGGTGGATGCTCGACCTGCCGGTGTCGCGCGCGAAGGTGCGGATCGACTACGCGGGCATCGTCGCGCTGTCGACGGCCATCGCGTCGGTGGTGCTGGTCGCGACCTGGGGCGGGGTCGACTACGCCTGGACGTCGGCGCAGGTCCTGGGGGCGGCCGGGGTGGCGGCCGTCGCGCTGGCCGCGTTCCTGGCGATCGAGCGGCGGGCCGTCGAACCCGTCGTCCCGCTGAAGCTCTTCCGCAGCCGCAACATGACGCTGTCCTCGCTGTCGGCCCTGGTCTACGGCGTGGTGATGTTCGGGGCGGTGCTGTACCTGCCGCTGTTCCAGCAGACCGTCCAGGGCGCCTCGGCGGCCTCGTCCGGGCTGCTGCTGCTCCCGATGATGGTCCCGATGCTGGTCGTCGCGCAGGTCACCGGGAGGACGATGAGCGCCACCGGCAGGTACAGGATCTTCTTCGTTCTGGGCGGGGCGTTCCTGACCGCCGGGGCGGCGCTGCTGGCGACCGTGGACGCCGGGACCGGCCGGCTCGCCACCGGCCTGGCGATGGCCCTGCTCGGCGCGGGGCTCGGGTTCGCGGCGCAGCTCTCCACGACCATCGCGCTGAACAGCGTCGAGCCGAAGGACATGGGCGCGGCGTCCGGCGCGGTCACCCTGTTCCGGACGGTCGGCGGCTCGCTGGGCGTGGCGGCGTTCGGGTCGATCTTCACCCGGGCGGTGGCCGGACGCACCCCGGCCGACAAGGGCGCCTACCTGGACGCCTTCGCCGGCGGCACCGGCCAGGTCTTCCTGGCGGTCGCCGTCGTCTGCGCCGCCGGATTCGTCCTGGCCTGGTTCTTCAAGGAGGTTCCGCTCCGCGGCAAGGCCCCGGCGCCCGCACCCGCACCCGCCTCCGCCTCCGCACCCGCGGACACGTCCGCGTCCTGACGGTCAGTGCTTGCCGGTGCACGGTGGCGCGCGCCGGCCCGGCATGGCGCAGCACGTCGGTCAGCGACTCCCGGAGGATCCGGTAGGAAAGCGTATGCCGACATTCCCGGCCTGCCGTGGGGACGCGGATCCCGGAGCGCGCTCCGGGCGTGAAGAGGAACCGCGGGTTCGGGCAATCAGCGCTGATCACTCCGTCAGAGAGGCGCCGGATGCATGACCATGACCCATGTACCTCCCACCCGGATGCCTGAGGAGGCGAGCGACGCCTCGGTCATCGCCAGGTCGCGGGACGAGCCCGAACTGTTCTCGATGATCTTCGACCGGTACTTCCCCGCGATCCACCGGTTCGCCGCGTCCAGGCTCGGCCCCGGCCCCGCGGACGACGTCGCCGCCGACACCTTCCTGGCCGCCTTCGACCAGCGGGACCGCTACGACCTGGCCTGCGCCACGGCCCGACCCTGGCTGTACGGGATCGCGACGAACCTGATCAGCCGGCATCGGCGCAGCGAGGTCCGGCTCTACCGCGCCCTCGGCCGGTCCGCGGCGCGGGACGAGGCCGAGAGCCACGCCGACCGGGTGGCGGACCGGGTGAGCGCCGAGGGGCTCAGCCCCGAACTGGCGCGGGGCCTGGCGCGGCTCTCCCAGGGCGACCGCGACGCGCTGCTGCTCGTCGTCTGCGCCCAGTTCAGCTACGCCGAGGTCGCGCTCGCCCTCGATGTTCCGATCGGCACCGTCGGCTCCCGCGTCAACCGGGCGCGGCGCAAGCTCCGCAAGACACTGGGCCCCACCGCACAGGAGGCGATCAGCCATGGATGAGCTTCAGCGGCTGCGGAAGCGGCACGACGCGCTACCGGACCCGACCGAAGAGACCATCGCCGACGCCCGCTCTCGCCTGAAGGACCACATGCGCCGGCCCGTCCCGGGTAAGAAGCGGACCTGGCACCCGGCCTGGGGTCTCAGCCTCGCCGGGGCGGCCACCGCGGCCGTGCTCCTGGTGCCCCTGGTGCTCTTGGGGCCCCTGGCAGGCGGCGGCGGAACCGATGAGGACCGCCCCAGGGAACAGTCGTCCGCCCAGATGCGCGCGGTCGCCGGCGCTCAGGACCTGGCCCACAATGCGGCGATCACCGCCGCCACCGAACGCGACGTCATGCCCAAGCCCCACCAGTGGTCGTACCTGAAGGAGCTGAACGCCGAGACCAAGGTGGACGGCGCGCGGCTGAGGGGGACCCCGAAGGAGACGAGCGCCGGGGAGGTGTGGTCCCGGTTCGATGACTGGGGCTATGCCGACTTCCGGGACGGGAAACTGTCGCTCAACAAGGGGTCCGAGCGCACGGTCGACTACCGGGACATCTTCTCCCTGCCGAAGAACCCCGACCAACTGCTCGCCCAGGTCTACAAGACGGTCGGGAAGTACGCCTCCCGCCCGACCCTCGGTCCTAGCGGATCGAAGGGCGGCCCTCTCAACGATGAGGACCAGGACTACGACCTGAACGCGTTCTGGCACATCGAGGCGTGCCTGCGGGACAGCGCGCTGCCGACCGGGCTCCGCGCCGCCCTGGTCGGCGCGCTGGCCAAGATCCCCGACGTCCGGTACGGGGCCAGCGCCGTGGACCTCGCCAAGCGTCCGGGCATCACCCTCTACCGCATCCGGGGCGGCTACCTGCGCGAGGAGATCCTCATCGACCCGACCACCTACGAGTACCTCGGCCACCGCGACATCGTCGTCAAGGACCTCACGGAGGACGGCGAGGACCTGAGAAAGGGGGACATCATGTCCTGGAGCAGCCTGGTCAAGGCCGTCGTCGTCGACCAGCCCGGCCGGCGCTCCTGACGGCCGGACCCCGAGATCCGGGGGATCGGTCCGGCTTCGTCCCACTAGGGTGATCACCATGGAGTCGGCGGAACAGGAGATCGCGGGCCATGTCGCCCGGATGCTCGGCGAGGGCCACGGCCTGCCCGTGACCCTGGACGGCGCGGCCGTCGACATCACGGGAACCGGCATCCGCGTCGCCGTCGGCGCCCCCGAGACCTACCTGGAGGGGCGCACCATCCGGATCCCGATCGGGATCGCCCACCCGAGCTGGAACGGCATGTTCGCCTGGGACCAGACCGTGGGCACCCGAGGGGCGGACCGGCACCCGGTGGCCGAGGCGCTGGACGGATGGGCGCACAACGTGTTCGCGGTGTTCGCCGCGGCCCTCCTCCCCTCGTCCGACCTCGCGCGGCGCGTCACCGCGCTGCCCATCACGAGCGGTTCCGAGACGGCCGACGTCTACTACGGTGCGCTGGCGATGCGGGACTTCGGCGGGTTCACCGACGCCGACCGCGAGGCCATCGCGAGCCGCCCGCCGACGATGGTCCTGATCGAGGAGCTGTTCGGCGGCTACGCGCTGCCCGACCGTCCGGTGTGGGTCTACACCTACTGCGCCCGGATGCCCGACGGGCCGGTGACGGAGGTGACGGTCCTGAACGGCGACAGCAGCGAGTCGTTCGGGCACATCGCCGACCACCTGCCCTGGCACGGCCACGGCTCCGTCAAGTCGTGGGCACTGGTCGTCCCCCGTCCCACCGCGTAGAACGTCGCGACCGGCCCCCGCACCGTCATCCGCGGCCGACCTGCCCGACCTGGCGATTTCACGCCGGGCCGCGCGCGGGGACCTCAGTGATGCCCGATGTCACCGTGTTCCCTGCGGAAGGAACCCACTCTTGGACTTCGCTCATCTGAACGTTGTGCGGCGCGATGAGGACGCCGGCCGGGGCACGGTCCCGGCGGCGCAGGCCGACGCCCCACCCGGTCCGCCGGGAGAACGGCCGGGGTCTGCCGGAGCGGGAGGACGCGGACGGAGCGGGAACGTGGAACCGCAACTGGTGTTCACCAACGTGCTGCTGTCGGTGGTGAGCGCGTACGGCGTCACCGGATCGGCGGCGGTGACGCTGGGCGCCGCGGCCATCGCCCTGCTGGTGACCTTGGTGTTCGCACGGCGCCGCTAGCCCTTCGTGCGGAGCCGGAAAAAATCCCGGCGTGGTTTGCACACCCGGGCTCGCGCACGGACCTAGGTACCGAGCGTGAGCCCGGGTTGGAGGACAGCGGCGATGGAGGACTGCCGATGGTCGAAGCCAGACGAACGCCTGTTGCGGATGGACCGGCACCTGCCGGGGACATCCGAGAACAGTTCACCACCCTGTACCGGCGGCACTATCGCGGCGTCGTCGGAATGGTCGTTCTTTTAGGAGGTAACCGGGAAGAGGCGGAGGACGCCGCACAACGCGCGTTCGAAGACGCGCTCCGGAAATGGGACACGATCCGTGCGCCGTCGGCATGGGTCCGGGTGGCGGCCCGCAACCATTTCATCAAGGCCCGCACCAGGGACCGCAACCTGCGCGAACGTGCGATCGAACTGCATCAGAGCACGCGCTCGGAGGACGAGGCGGAACAGGATCCGATGACCCGGTGGGTCGACCTGAACTGGATCGAGCAGGTACTGGCCGAGTTGCCGCCCGGCCAGCGCCAGATCTTGTGCTACATCTTCGACGGGCTGTCCACAAGGCAGATCGCCGAACTGCTGGGCAAGAACGAGCCCAACGTCCGATCCCACCTGCGTCACGCCCGCAGCCGCCTCAGGGAGCGCCTGGCACAGGCCGCCCCGCGCGGCCCCGTCCTGCCGGAACCGGGGAAGGAGGAGTCCCAGTGAACGACCGTGACCGTGGCGAATCCGACGGCCGTGACCAGCACGGTCCACAGGTGGACGACTCCGGATCCGGGGCCGGTCCGATCATCGGCGGCGGCATGCACGATGATCGGCAGGAGCCGACGGGGCCACTGCTGGGCGAGGTGCTGGATCTGGTCGATCGGGCCACCGGCCATCTGACCCCCGACTACATCGAGGACCGTCTTCAGCAGATCCTCGCGCCCGCACCCCTGACACCAGACGCCTGGCAGGGCGGGCCCGGTTCCCTCACCGTCACCGGTGAGGGAACCGGGCCCGCCCCGATGGGCGAGTTCTCACTTCCGGACCGCTCCCGGACCCGCCGCTCAGAATGGCGCGGTCCAGAAGAGCCGTGACGCCCTCGTGAACGTCGACAGGATCCCCGGCGCGATGGCCACGCCGCGCCGGCCGTCAGGGGAACAGGGCCTGCCGGGTGCCCATGATGATCCGGTCACGCGGGTGCAGTGTCCTCATGACGGTCTCCAACTCGGGCCGGGCCAGCGCGACACAGCCCGCGGTCGGGGCCGCGCCGATGTGCATGAAGATCGCCGAGCCGTTCCCCTGCACGATCGGCGAGTCCGGGGGCCGGTTGTAGTCGATGACGACGGCCTGCTTGTACGGGCCGCTCCTCATGTACTCGGACAGGTTCTCGTCGGCCGGCGCGCACTCGCCCGGGTAGTACCGGTTGTAGCGTCCGTCGCCGATCGTCGAGCCCCAGCAGTCGCCGCTCTCCCGCAGCGTGCGGTAGGGGAGCGCGGTGCCGGGATCTCCCTCGCCGAACGCTTCGGTCAGGCTGTGGGAGCCGGTCGGGGTCTTGCCGTCGCCCTCGCGTTTCGCGCCCGGCTCCGCGAAACCGTTCCTGCCCACGTGCCCGGGGGCGGTCAGGGTCTGTCTCCAGAAGACGCCCCTCCGGGTGCATTCGGTGATGGCCACTTCGGTGGTCCCGTAGTCCGCCGCGACGGCGAACAGCACATGCCGGGCGGAGCCGGCCCCGTAGCGTGACAGGCCGAGGCCCAGCGCCTGGCAGGGACGGACCGCGCCCCTCTCCTTGGCCGTCGCGGACGGAGCGTGGACGGCCACGGTGGCGAGCGCCGCTCCCAGGCACAGGAGCGCGAGGACGGCCCGGCGGCCGTGCGGTCGGGGCCGAGCTCGGGTGGACATGCGTGACCTCTCCCTGGAGTGTTCCGGCTCACTCCATGTGACGGCCTGAGACCGGCACAGTCAACCGTTCGCCCTTGGCCGTCGGCCGCTTCCGGCCTCGCGGCCGACGCCGGGACGGCCGGATGCGACGTCGGATCGCGCTGGGAGGCACTAAACTGACGGTATGCCAGAAACCGTGCTGACCGCAGACGGCAGGGTCGCGGGCCGGCGTGCCAAGGCCACCCGGCAGAGGCTGCTGGACCGCCTCACGGAGATGCTCGCCACCTCGCCGTACCGCGACATCACGGTGATCGACGTGGCGCGGCGGGCCGGCACGTCGCCCGCCACCTTCTACCAGTACTTCGGCGACATCGAGGCCGCCGTCCTCACCATCGCGGCCGAGATGGCCGAGGGGGGCGGGCAGTTGCGCCCGCTCGTCGAGGACCAGCCATGGACCGGGAAGTCCGGATACGAGACGGCGCGGCTCCTGGTCGACGGGTTCCTGGACTTCTGGCGCGACAACGAGCCCGTCCTGCGGGTGGTGGACCTCGCCACGATCGAGGGCGACGACCGCTTCCACGCGCTGCGCGTCCGCATGCTCAACAACGTGACGACCGCGCTCGCCGAGGTGATGGGCGAGTTGCAGCGGCGCGGGCGGGTGGCCGAGAACGTGAACCCGGAGGCGATGGCCGGGGCGCTCGTCGGGATGCTGGCGCACAACGCCGCCCACCAGCGGGGCTTCGAGGCCTGGGAGATCAGGGTCGAGGACCTGCGGGAGAGCATGGCCCAGCTTGTCTTCTGGGCCGTGTCGGGCAAGCGTCCCCCCAAGTAGCCGGCCCCCCGGGGTCCGTCCCGGGCGGCGCGCACGCGAGCCGACCAGGACGGCCGCGGCCTTCTTTCGCGCTTGTATCTGATGCCCCATCAGATACAAGCGCGCCTGAGGTTAAACTGACGGTATGTCAGATAACAGCCCACTTCGGGTCGAGGGCACGGAACGGGACGTGAGCGGCCGGGTCCTGGCGCTCCGCGACGAGGATCTCGGCGTGTTCTTCAGGCCGCGCACGCTCGCGGTCGTCGGCGCCTCGGACACGCCTGGACGGCCGAACACCGCCGTCTACCGGAGGCTGCGCGCCTGGGCCGAGCGCGTCGGCGCCCGCGTCCACCCGGTCAACCCCGGGCGCGACCAGGTGGACGGCGAGCCCTGCCACCGGTCGGTGGCCGAGGTGCCCGAGCCCATCGACGTCGCCGCCGTCCTGGTCGGCGACCCGTCCGGGGTGCTCGACGAGCTGGCCGCCGTCGGCGCCCGCTTCGCCGTGGTCTTCGCGTCCGGGTTCGCCGAACTCGGCGACGACGGCCGGGACGCCCAGGAGCGGATGGGCCGGCTCGCGCTGGACGGGCCCCGGGTGCTGGGCCCCAACACCAACCTCAACGCGTTCGAGGAGTTCCGCGAGGACCTGGACGGCCCCGCGATCGCGCTCATCTCGCAGAGCGGGCACCAGGGCCGCCCCGTCTTCCAGGCGCAGGAGCTCGGCGTCCGGGTGTCGCACTGGGCGCCGACCGGCAACGAGGCCGACCTGGAGTTCGCCGACTTCCTCCGGCACTTCGCCGACCTGCCGGAGGTCGGCGCGGTGGCCGGGTACGTCGAGGGCTTCAAGGACGGCCGCACCCTGATGCTCGCCGCCGACCACGCCGCGCGGCGCGGCGTGCCGGTCGTGGTGGTGAAGGTCGGGCGGACCCGGGACGGCGCGTCCATGGCCGCCTCGCACACCGGCAAGCTCACCGGGTCCGACGCGGTCGCCTCCGCGGTCCTCGGGCAGTTCGGCGTCACCCGGGTCGACGGGCTCGACGAGCTGCTGGACACCTCGCAGCTACTGGCCCGCGCGAAGCCGCCGGTGAGCAGCGGGGTCTGCGTGTACGCCATCTCGGGCGGCACCGGCGCCCACATGGCCGACCTGTGCTCGGCGGCCGGCCTGGACCTGCCCGAGCTGTCGGCCGGGACGCAGGAGGCGCTGCACCAGTGGATCCCCGGGTACCTGCGGGTCTCCAACCCGGTCGACAACGGCGGCCACCCGGTCGGCGACTGGCGTGGCCGCCGCATCCTGGAGACGCTCGTGGCCGACCCCGCGGTCGGCGTGCTGATCTGCCCGATCACCGGCGCGTTCCCGCCGATGAGCGACGTCCTGGCCCGGGACCTGGCCGAGATCGCCGAGCGCACCGACAAGCCGGTCTGCGTGGTGTGGGGCTCGCCGGCCGGCACCGAGCCGGCGTACCGGGACACCCTGCTCGGCTCGCGCCGGCTGGCGGTGTTCCGCACGTTCGCCAACTGCGTCGGGGCGGTGCGCGCCTACCTCGGCTTCCACGAGTTCCAGGGCCGGTACCGGTCCCCGTTCCCCGGTGCGCCGCGCACTCCCTCGCCGGCCGCCGCCGGGGCGCGGCGGCTGCTCGCCGCCGGTCCCGCGTCGGAGCACACGGCCAAGGAGCTGCTGCGCGAGTACGGCATCCGGACGCCGCGCGAGGAGCTGGCGGGCAGCGCCGCGGCGGCGGTGCGCGCCGCGGCGGCGATCGGGTTCCCGGTCGTCCTCAAGGGGTGCGGGCCGGAGGTGGCGCACAAGTCCGACCTCGGGCTGGTGCACCTGGACCTGCGGTCGGCGGCGCAGGTGCGCGAGGCGTACCGGCGGGTCACCGAGCACGAGGGGGTCGACGCGGCGCTGGTCTGCGAGCAGGTGCGGGGCGGCGTCGAGACGGTCGTCGGCCTGGCCCACGACGAGCTGTTCGGCCCCACGGTGATGGCCGGTCTGGGCGGGGTCTTCGTCGAGGTGTTCCAGGACGTGGCGTTCCGGGTGCCGCCGTTCGACGCCGCCGAGGCCCACCGGATGCTGGCCGGGCTGCGCGGGTTCCCGCTGCTGGGCGGGGCCCGGGGCCGGCCGGCGGCGGACGTCGGCGCGCTGGTCGAGGTGATCATGAAGGTGCAGCGGATGGGGCTGGAGCTCGACGGCGTGCTCACCGAGCTGGACATCAACCCGCTCGCCGTGCTCCCCACCGGTGCCGTCGCGCTCGACGCGCTGGCCGTCACCACCAGATAGCTGACGCCCTGTCAGTTCGGCCCGCCGACCGTCTTCCGCAATCGGCGACGCGCTACTACCTTGTATCTGACGACCCGTCAGATGAGTTGGGATGTGCATCATGAGCCTGTCCTTCGGCGAGCTACCGAAGATCATCAGCGTCGATGACCACGTGGTCGAGCCGCCGCACGTCTGGCAGACCTGGCTGCCCGCCAGGCTCCGCGACCGCGGCCCGCGGATCGAGCGCCGCGGCATCGGCGAGGTCGAGCACATCGGCGGCGGCACCTACCGCCAGACCTTCGACGACGACGGCCCGCAGGCCGACTGCTGGGTCTACGAGGACCTCGTCTACATCCACAAGCGCCACGTCGCCGCCGTGGGGTTCGACCGCGACGACATGACGATGTCCCCCATCACCTACGACGAGATGCGGCCGGGCTGCTGGGACCCCAAGGCCCGGATCGCGGACATGGAGCTCAACCATGTCGAGGCCTCGCTGTGCTTCCCCACCTTCCCCCGCTTCTGCGGGCAGACCTTCACCGAGGCCAAGGACCGCGAGCTCGGCCTGGCCTGCGTGCGGGCCTACAACGACTGGATGGTCGAGGAGTGGTGCGGCGACTCGGGCGGACGGCTGATCCCGCTCTGCCTGATCCCGCTCTGGGACGCCGAGCTGGCGGCCCAGGAGGTGCGCCGCAACGCCGCCCGGGGGGTGCGCGCGGTCTGCTTCAGCGAGATCCCGCCGCACCTCGGGCTGCCGAGCGTCCACTCCGGCGCCTGGGACCCGTTCTTCGCCGCCTGCCAGGAGACCGGCACGGTCGTGAGCATGCACATCGGGTCGTCGTCCAAGATGCCGGCCACCTCCGCCGACGCGCCGCCCGCGGTCTCCGCCGCGCTCTCGTTCAACAACGCGATGGCCTCGCTGTGCGACTTCCTGTTCTCCGGGGTCCTGGTCCGGTTCCCGCAGTTGGAACTGGCCTACTCCGAGGGCCAGATCGGCTGGCTGCCCTACGTCCTGGAGCGGGTCGACGACGTGTGGGAGGAGCACCGGGCCTGGGGCGGCGTGCGCGACGCGATCCCGGAGCCGCCGTCGGCCTACTTCCGCCGCCAGGTGTACGGCTGCTTCTTCCGCGACGTGCACGGCCTGGAGTCGCTGCACCGGATCGGCGTCGACCGGGTGACCTTCGAGACCGACTACCCGCACACCGACTCGACCTGGCCGCACACCAAGAAGGTGGCCGAGGAGATGTTCCAGGGGCTGGACGCCGAGACCGTCTACAAGATCACGCGCGGCAACGCGATCCGGATGCTCAAGCTCGACCTGGTCTGAGCGCACCCCGGAACGCCGCACGGCCCCGGAACCGTTCCCGGTTCCGGGGCCGTGCTGTGCTGTGTCGTGTCGTGCGTTGTGTGCGGTGCCGTTTGGTGTGCGGTGCCAGGGTCAGGGCTTGTGGCCCACGGCCTCCGCGTAGAAGGTGCGGTCGACGGCCTCGGACTCGGGCACCGCCTTGCCCAGGGCGCCGCCGTCGACAAAGGCCCGCTGCAACCGGTCGGTGGTGCCCTTGCGGATCTCCCAGTCCCATACCGGGGCCGGGACGGCGGTCAGGCTCTCCGGCTTGAGGCCGAGGCTCGACGCGACCTCCCCGACGAACGCGGTGTTCTTCTTGTAGTCCCCGTCGAAGTAGGTGTTCACGATCCGGACCAGGGCGCGGACGAACGCGACGCCCGCGTCCGGGTTGGTGCGCAGCATGCCGGGCCCGTAGATCATGCCGCCGAGCGGCTCGCCGAGGGGCTGGCCGCCGAGGAAGTGGACCCCGGGATTGCCCTCCACCTGCTTCCAGACCGGGTCGACCACCCACGCCGCGTCCACGCCGCCGTTCTCCAGCGCGGTCACCGTGTCGGCGGGCCCGGTCAGGCTGGTGAAGCGCACCTTCTTGAGGTCGGTGCCGTGCCGGCCCAGCACCTGGCTCATCGGATAGGTGATCACGCTGCCCTTGCCGATGAGCGTGCCCACC
Source organism: Spirillospora sp. NBC_01491 (assembly GCF_036227065.1). Classification (GTDB taxonomy): domain Bacteria; phylum Actinomycetota; class Actinomycetes; order Streptosporangiales; family Streptosporangiaceae; genus Spirillospora; species Spirillospora xylanilytica. Next base: position 4,627,707 of record NZ_CP109432.1, on the reverse strand, counting down.
TGCGCGTTGCCGAGCTGGATGGAGCCGGGCGCGGTGCCCTTCGGGGCGCGGGCCCAGAGCCCGGACTTGGACTCGGGGTTGGAGGAGTAGTTGCCCAGCACCCAGCGGAGTTCGAACTTCTGCTGGAGGCCGTTGAAGAACGCCGCCTCGGGCGCGGACCACATCGCGTCGAGGTCGCCCTTGGCCAGCAGCGGGATCGAGTCGGCGACCCCGAGCTGCTTGAAGTCGACGTCCAGGTTCTCCTTGGCGAACTCGCCCTTGGCGATGCCGAGCCGCAGCGTGGCCACGAACTCGGCCGACCCGGTGCTGGACGACACCGTGATCTTGGTCTTCTTGGCGAGCGGCTTGGGCGCGGGCGCGCCCGGCTTGCACCGGGCCGGCTCGCGGTCCGGCGCGAGGTTGCTTGGATCGCTCCAGGCCGTCGGGCCGCAGCCCTCCACCGGGGTGATCGGACGTACCTCGCGCGGGGTGTCGGCGCTGACGGCGCCCCCTCCGCCGCACGCGCCGACGGCGAGCGCCACCGTGGCGATGATCGGAACGAATACGGGAAGTCTCATTTTTTTCCTCCGGCACCGAAACGCCTGGTCAGGTACGGACGCGATCCCGGTCATCGGGCGCCCAGGGGGTCAGCCGCCGGCCGAGGAACCGGATGATCTCGGAGAAGATCACGCCGAGCACCGCGACGCAGACGATGCCGACGTACATCACGTCGTTCTGGAACAGCGCCCGCGAATTGAAGATCAGATAGCCCAGCCCCTCGGTCGCCGCGACGAACTCCGAGGCCACGATGACCAGGACGGACACGCCCGCCGCAATCCGGGTGCCGACCAGGATCTGGGGCAGCGCGCCGGGCAGCAGCACATGCCGGAACATCTGCCACCGGCCGGCCCCGAAGACCGTGCCCGCCTCGCGGTACCCCTCCGGGACGGCCAGGAACGCCGACATCGTGGAGATCCACACGAAGAAGAAGACGGTGGCGGCGACCAGCGCGAGCTGCGGCCCCTCGCCCAGGCCGAACATGTTGAGGAAGATCGGCAGCAGCGCCAGCTTCGGCACCACGTAGAGCGCGTCGAGCAACGGCTCCAGCGCGGCGCGCACCGTCCGCGAGGTGCCCATCACCAGGCCCAGCAGCACGCCGATGCCGGTGCCGAGCAGGAAGCCGAGGACGACCCGGCGGGTCGTCGCCCAGACGTCCGGCCAGAGCTTGCCGTCCAGGGCGAGGTCCCACCCGTTGGCGACGATCGTGGTCGGCGACGGGTACAGCCGCGCGTCGATCCAGCCCTGGTCCGAGGCGATCTGCCACAGCCCGATGAGGACGACGGGGACCGTGATCGCCAGCCCGAGCTCCAGCGTGCGCCGGCGTGCCGCCGCGCTCGCCGGGGACCGCTCCGCGGGTCCCGGCTCGCGCACGATGATCCGTTCTTCGCCCTGCCCCTTCGGCAAGGCCCGCTGCTCGGTCATCTCCCACCACCTCCGGCCGGCTCGATCTCGCCCCGCAGCAGGTCCCACAGCTCGGCCTTCAGCTCCGCGCACTCGGGCGAGTGCCGGACGTCGCCGCTGCGGGGACGGCCGAACGGGGGCGTGCGCTCGGCCAGGACGTGGCCGGGGCGGGCGCTCATCACCAGGACCCGGTCGCCGAGGACGATGGCCTCCTCCAGGCTGTGGGTGACGAACAGGACGGTGCGCCGGTCCGCCTCGCAGATCGCCAGCAGCTCCTCCTGGAGGATGGTGCGCAGTTGCGCGTCGAGCGCGGCGAACGGCTCGTCCATCAGCAGGATCTCCGGCTCCACGGCCAGGGCGCGGGCGATCGACACGCGCTGCCGCATGCCGCCCGACAGGGAGGCCGGGTAGGCGTCGGCGAAGTCGGTCAGCCCCATCCGGGAGAGCCAGTCGCGGGCCCGCTTCGTCGCCTGCTTGCGCGGGACGCCCTGGACGTCCAGGCCGAACCGGACGTTGGCGAGCACGGTCTTCCAGGGGTAGATGCCGTAGTCCTGGAAGATCATCGCGGCCGGATTCGGGGCCGTGGCGCGGATCTCCAGGCGTCCGGCACTGGGCCGCAGGAGCCCGGCGACCAGCCGCAGGAACGTCGACTTGCCGCATCCGGACGGTCCGACCAGGCAGCAGAACTCGCCCGCCGCGATGTCGAGGTCGATCGGCCCCAGGGCGTGCACGTCCGCGCGGCCACGGCGGAACCGGCGCTCGACACCGGTCGCGCTGATCGCGGCGGGCGGTGGCTCCGAATCGTGCCGTGGGATCGTAGAACCCGTTCTATTTTGGGCGAGTTCCATGGTCTCACCTCCAAGGACGCAGTGGAAGCGACAATATGATGGGTCGTCAGATCTGTGCAATAGAAAACGTGGGCCGTCTCCCGGCGATGTCAGCCGCCGGGCGTGCCGGAGCCGCCCGGCGCGCCGCCCGGCGCGTCCGGTCCGCCCGGTGTCTTTGGTCCGCCCGGTGCGCCCAGCGCGCCGGACTCGCGCAGCCGCGCGATCGTCGGCGGGTCGTAGCCGAGCACCTCGCGCAGGATCTCCCCGGTGTGCTCGCCCAGTTCCGGGGCGCGGCCGGGGACCCGGGTCTCCTCGCCGACGAACCTGATCGGGCTCGGTAGCTGGTCGGTGCCGAGGCGCTCGGCCGGCAGCCAGGGCAGGCGGTCCTGGAACTGCGGGTCGGCGGCCAGCGTCCGGGGCGTGTTCACCGGCCCGATCGGCACGTTGTGCTCGACCCCGAACGCGAGCCACTCGGCGCTGCCGCGGCCGGCGAAGATCTCCGTCAGCGCGGCGCGCAGCACGGTGTCGCCGACGGCGTGGTCGGCGTAGCGCGAACCCGGATGCCGGTCGAACAGGTCCGGGCGGCCGACGGCGACGCAGAAGTTGCGCCAGAGCTCGCGTTCGGAGGCCATGAGCAGGATGTGGCCGTCCGCGGTCGCGTAGAACTGGTAGCGCACCCCGTCGCGCATGCCGGCCGTCCCGGGCTCGCGGCGCCGGTATCCGTCGGTGCGGTTGCCGGTGACCTCGCTCTCCGGCCGCTCGTAGGCCCGCCAGGTCTCGCTGCGCAGCCAGTCCATCGACGCGGCGGCGTCCGACTGCGCGACCTCCAGCCGCCCTCCGGCCCCGGTCGCCCGCGCGCGGATGACCGCGGCGAGGATGCCGAGAGCGGCGAACAGCGGGCCCGCGTTGATGCCTGTCGACGGGTGCTCGGGAATCGCCCAGTGGCCGTCCCCGGCCGGTTCCGGGCGGACGAGCCCGGCCCAGGTGTCGAAGGCGACGCCGTGGGCCGGCAGGGTACGGTACGGGCCGGTCTCGCCGTACCCGGAGATGCCGCAGAACACGACGCGCGGATTGACCTTGCTGAGCACCTCGGGCCCGACGCCCCGGCGTTCCAGGCCGCCCGGCCGCATCGCCTCCACCACGACGTCCGCGCCCCGGGCCAGGTCGAGGAAGACCTCCCGCCCCTCGGCGGTGCGCAGGTCGAGCACGACGCTGCGCTTGCCCCGGCTGATGTGCAGGTGCATCAGCGACACCCCCGCCACGAGCGGCCAGGTCGTCTCGCGGAGGTAGTCGCCCCGCGGCGGCTCGACCTTGATCACGTCGGCGCCGAGGTCGGCCAGGTGCGTGGTGACGGCACCGGGCCCGAGCATCGACGCCTCGACGATCCGGACCCCGGCGAGTGGCGCGTCGGGCCGGGTGTGAGTTTCCATCGGGACCACGCCTCCGAGAGCCGGCCGGACGGGCGGCACCGGACCGCCCGTTTCTGACTGGCCGTCAGATTAGCGCCATGGAGGCAGAACTGAAAGACCGTCAGGTGACCGACCTGCTCCCGGCCCGCCCTCCCGGAAGCCCACGCCGAGGACGCCCCGACGCGCAGAGGACGGACGAGCGGTCCGCTCGTCCGTCCTCATGGGGGAGTGCCCGAGGGGCCTGTGTCAGTAGTGGAACGCCGAGGTCACCTTGGCGCCCTTGCTCCCCAGGTTGACGACGGAACCCGCCTCGGGCGGCACGGCCCGGCAGAACACACCGCCGTACCCGGCGGGGAAGGCGAAGATCCCCCAGACGGCCCGCCAGTCCTCGACCACGCCGGTCTCGGGGTCCATGACCGGTTCGGGGACGGGGTCGACGCGGCGCTGGACGATGTAGCCGTCGTCGCAGCCGGCGAGCGTCTCGGCCCACTCCCGGTCGGTCTGCTCCCAGCCGACCCGGATGCCCCGGCCCGACAGGCCCGCGAACGGTTTGAGGATCATGTGCTCGCGCTCGGCGCGGACGCGGTCGACGAGCTCCGGGGTGAGGGTCCGCGTCCAGGGCAGGATGCGGTCGATCAGCGCGTTCTCGTCCGCCGACAGGTCGGCCCGGAAACCGGGGTCGGACACGAGCGGCAGGCAGCTCTTGAGCGCGAGCATCGCGCTGTTCAGCGGCGTCCAGAGGACGACGTCGCCCTCCTCGTGCGCGCGCATGACGGCTTCGGCGTACTCCTCGTTGCGCGGGTCCCCGACCAGCTGGTTGACCGAGAAGTAGCGCAGGACGAGGTCGATCGGCCGGTCCTGCACGTACACCCGGCCGCCCTTGACCCGCACCTCGTCGAGCTCGCCGTACACCAGCTCGACGCCGTACCGGCTCATGGTCTCCTGGAAGGAACGGTGCAGGGACTCGTACGCCGGCATGCCGCCGATGGCCTCCAGCGTGGCGACGACGGGCGCCTCCTTCCCGGTGGCCTCGGCGAGCTGCGCGGCGATGGCCGCCGGGGTGTCGACGTGCGTCAGGCCGTGCTCGGCCGCGAACCCGGCGAACGGCTTGGTGGCGAGCAGGGCCCGGTTGACCTCGCTGAGGTCGACGCCGCCGAGCTCGCTGCCGACGTTGAACTCCAGCAGCCGGAAGTTCGCGCCGTCGTCGTGGAGATCGGCCCGGCCGTACAGGTGCGGCCGGTCGGTGAACCGGAGCATCAGCTCGGCGCGCCGCTCGTCGGCGCCGATCGCGGCGCAGTACTTGCGGACGTCGCCGCCGAAGAGCCGGTCCGGCAGCGACGCCATCAGGTCGAACAGGCCGGCGACGTCGGCGGCGGCACGGCGGATCCGGTCCTCCGCGCAGAACAGCGGACGCGGCAGGAGGTAGTCCCGCCAGGCTTGGCCGAACACCTCGGGGAGCTCGGTGTCGGCCATGACGCCGCGCAGGCCGCCGTCCGTCGTGCAGGCGTCCAGGTACTTCTGGGTGACCATCGGTGGCCTCCTCCTCGTGGTGGTCAGGCGTCCGGGGTGACGATCAGGTCCTTCTCGATCTTCCGGACGGCCTCCCGGTCGGCGTGGATCTGGTCGCTGCTCTCGTGCGCGAGGATGATGTAGCCCATCGTCATGCTGGCGAGCAGGTCGGTGCTGGCGTCGACGTGGTCGCCGGTCCGCACGACGTGCACCGGCGAGTGGTAGCTCGGCAGCTCGCGGGCCAGGTCGTAGATCTCGGCGTTGCGCACGGTCCCCGTCGAGTGCGACATCAGGAACACCGCCATGACGTTGCGCCGGAGGGTGTACCCGGGCGGCATCTCGGCGCCGAGCCCCCGGCACACGTCCACGATCCGGGTGACCTGGCTCCCGCCGGTGGCGATCTCGGTGACGGCGGGGTTGCCCGCGCCCGCGAGCCGCGCGTTGACCTCCACCAGCCGGGGCCCGTCCGAGGTCATCATGATCTCGGTGTGCGCGGCCCAGTTCCGCAGCCCGACCGCGTCCAGCGCGCCGAGACCGTAGTCGATCAGGTCGCCGTAGCGGTCGCGGTCGTAGGGCAGCCACTCGACGCTGTCGTAGACCGCGATGCCCTCGCCGAACGGGATCCGCTTGTACTTGATGATGTCGGTGACCGAGTGCCGCCCGTCGTGGCTGACGGTGTCGACGGCGTACTCGGTGCCGGTGAGGTGCTCCATGACCAGCACCTCGTCGGTCACCTCGTCGAGCTTGTCGCGGGTGCCGAGCAGCGCCTCGAACTGCTCGCGCCAGCCGCGCCCGCCCGGCGCGAGGCTCACCCCGACGGTGGCCGCGCTGGCCGGGGGTTTGATCACCAGGTTCGCACCGGTCAGCCCCTCCCGCTCGATCCAGCCCGCCGCCTCGTCGGCGTCGCGGGTGCAGATCTGCCGGGGGACCGGCAGGCCCGCGGCGGCGACGGCCTGGTGCATGAGGTACTTGTGCCGCCGGGCGTCCACCAGCCCGGGGACGTTGGACGACGCGGGCGTCAGGGCGTCCGAGAGCTCCTGCGCCAGGTGCAGCGCCGACTCGAGGCCGGGGATGACGGCGATCGGGTTCAGCGCCCGGAGCCGCCCGGTCGTCTCGGCCAGGTCGCCGTGATGGTTGATGATCGCGTCGAAGTTGCCGGGCTCGTGCGCGGCGTGCAGCGGCGCCCAGGCCGGGACCGCGTAGTCCAGCACGGCCACCGGGCTGAGGCCCGCCGCCCGCAGCGCGGGCGCGATCATCGCCGCCGAGGTGAAGGGCTGCACGATCGCGACGACTGGTCTGTCCATGACGTTCACCTTCGATTCCGGTTGGTCTGTTGGTGACGGGGCCCGGTCCTCACTCGGTGTCGGCGGTGGCCAGCGCGGGCTCGGCGGGCTCCGGCCCGGTGTCCCGGCAGCGCAGCCCCGCGCCCGCCGAGACGAGCACCGCGGCGGCCACCGCGAAGCCTCCGGTGAGCACCCACACGCCGGAGCCCCAGGCGTGCCACCCGGCCGTGCCGACCATGGGGCCGACGGCGTAGCCGATCTGCTGCGGCACGGTCGCCGCGCCGATGTAGCGGGCGCGCAGGGCGGGCGGGGCGACCAGGCCGGGATAGGCCATCATCGACGGCGCGGCGATGACCTCCCCGAACGTCCACACCACGGTCGCGAACACGAGCATCGCCACCGGGGTGGGCCCGACGAAGATCAGGTGGCCGATCCCGAGGACCGCCATCCCGGCCGCCATCGGAACCCCGATCGGCAGCCGCTGCGTCCACTTGGACAGCAGCACCTCGCACACGATCACGATGGACCCGTTGACGGCCAGCAGGATCGCGTACACCTGCTCGCTGTGGCCCGACCCCTTGACGAACAGCGGCAGCGCGGCCGAGCTCTGGATGTAGGCGATCGCGGTCAGGAACAGGCCGAGGACGACGAGTATGAAGCGCCGGTCGGCGAGCACGTGCCGGTAGCCGGGGCGCTCCCCGCCGGTCGCGGCCTTCCCGGCCTCGGCGCCGGTGCCCGCGTCGCGGCCGGGGCCGAGCGCCGCGAAGGCGACGATGCCGAAGGCCAGCGACGCGGCGGCGTCGACGTAGAACAGCAGGTCGTAGGACGCGTAGGCCAGCAGGAGGGCCGCGGCCAGCGGGCCGACCGTCGCCCCCACGTTGAACGTGAGCCGCAGCATCGAGAAGACCATGACGTGCCGGTCCTTCGGGGTCAGCTCCACGACCCACGCCATGGCCGCGGGCCGGTACGCGTTCGCGGTCAGCCCCGCCCCGCACGCCACCACGACGGCCACCCACACGTTGGGGACGTGCACCAGGGCCGCGGTGAGGACGGCCGTCCCCGCCATCGAGCCGACGATGACCCACCGATAGCCGACGCGGTCCGCGACCGCGCCGCCGACCGCGGACCCGGAGATCCGGCCGACCATCAGCGCGGTGAGGACGACGCCGCTCTCCCCGACGCTGAAGCCCCGCTCGGTGAGGAACAGCACCAGGAACGCGTTCAGGAACGCGGCGAGATTGCTGATCAGGTTGCCCACGACCAGGATCCGGACCGGCCCGCTCATCTCCCGCAGCGTGGCCAGGATGGTCGGATGCGGCTCGGCCTGCTGCGGCTTCGCCGGGCTCACGGCGCCGGCTCCAGCGGGGTCCCGGCGAAGGTGAAGAACCGTCCGGTGTCGGCGACGGCCGCGCGGCTCTCCGCGAGCGTCCCGGCGACCGCGATCACGTACCCGCTGCGGGCCAGGCTGCGCGGCGGCAGCCGCACCTGCGCGCCGGGCTGCGTCCCGATCTCCAGCTCGACGACGGGCGGCACCAGGAACTCCGGATGCACCCGCGCCGAGGTGATCTCCATGTCGTACGGCGGATAGCCGAACCTCACCGACGCGGCGAGCAGCGGCCCGGGATGCGCCACCTCCGGCGCCCGGCCCGCGACGGCGTCGGCCGCGGCGAGCGGCGCGTTGACACCCGACGTCAGCCGGCCCAGGTGCGGGATCATCCCGCCGCCGAGCCGGGCGTTGATCTCGATGACGTGCATCGCGCCGCGGCTGAGCTTGAACTCGAGGTGGGTGTAGCCGTCGGCGAACCCGACCGCCTCGTGCGCGCGGCGCGCCAGGTCGTGCACGACCGGGTCGGAGAGCAGCGGATCGTTCGCGTCCACGTCATGGCCGACCTCCTCGAACGCGAACCCGCCCTCCCCGAGGACCTTGCGCGCCACGATCAGCGGCGTGCAGGTGCCCCGGTGCAGCACGCACTCGACGGAGATCTCGGGACCCTCGAGGAACTCCTCGACGATCACGTAGTCCTCGAACTGCCGGATGCCGCCCATCCGGACCCCGTCGGTGAGGGCGTACGCCTCGTCCAGGTCCTCCGGCCCTTCGACCTTGCGCACGCCCATGCTGCCGCCGAGGTTGCGCGGCTTGAGGATGAGCGGGTAGCCGATCTCGGCGGCGAACGCGCGGGCCGCGTCCAGGGACGAGACGGCCTTCGACATCGGCTGCGGGAGCCCGGCCTTCCGCAGCGCCTCGCGGGTCGCGCTCTTGTCGCGGCAGCGCGCGACCGCGTCCGGGGTGAAGGTGGTGAGCCCGAGCGCGCCGCTCAGGTGCGCCGCGGTCTCGACATAGACCTCGTCGTAGCAGTAGACCCCGGCGACCTCGTGGTGGTCGGCCACCTCCCGGGCCGCGGCCGTCAGCTTGTCCAGGTCGAGGCAGTCGACCACCGTGTGGCCCTCGATGTAGGGGTCCTCCCAGGTGGGCGGGGCCGGGTTCAGCAGCCACAGCCGGTACCGCGCCGACACCGACTCCAGGATGTAGGCGCGGTAGACCCGGTAGCTGCTCGCGACGAGGAGGAGGAGCGGGCGGTCGTCGCCCGCCGGCGGGCGGTGTGGCATGCGGACCTCGATCGAACTCGGAGGGGCGGAAGTCGGTGGGACTGCGCGGATGGGACTGCGCGGGCGGGGCCGGCGCCGGCCCTGGGCTTGGGCCTGTCTCAAAGTGCCTCGGCCGTCGGCGAGCGCGTTATCTGGCCGGTGGGGCGATGCCGGAGGCGAGCCCCACCGGCCAGATCGCGAAGCGATGCAGCGCTCGCCCAAGCACGGTCGGCGTCCGAGCCCTAGGCGAGGACGCCGGGCCGGGCTTTGAAACACGGCCTAGTCGGCGAAGTAGTCCTCCAGCCCGCCCCGGCGGCGGACGTCGAGGGTGGCGCAGTGGAAGCCGCCGCCGAACGTGTTGACCGTGCGGAACGGCACCGGGATGGGGGTGAACCCCTCCTTCTCCAGCAGCCGCAGCAGCTCGGTCTCCTGGGCCTCCACGAAGATCCGCTCCTGGTCCAGCATCAGCGTGTTCATCGCGATCCAGCGGCTGCAGAAGTACATCGTCTGGTCGGTGGGGATGGCCGGCTCCGGGCAGGTCAGCACGTCCCAGCCGGCGAACATCTCCGGCAGCTCGGGCACCCGCTCGGGGTTGACCAGGACGCGGCCGGGGCGCAGCGGGACGAACGTGGCGTTGAGGTGCATCGGGTGGTCGTCCACGAACGCCACCTCGTGCAGCCGGAACTCGTCGCCGAGCAGCCGCCGCGTCCACTCGATCCCGAAGCCGTTGGTGACGTGGCTGCGCTGCACCAGGATGTCGCGGCCGAACCGCATGAAGTCGCCCGCGTCCAGCAGCGGCTCGAACTCGGTGATCACCGAGGTCCCGGCCGGGAACGGATCGTCCGGCGACGGCGGCCCGTCCGGCTTCGCGGCGGCGTAGCCGGGGTTGTAGGAGGCGTCGGTGAGCTCCGGCTTCGGCGCGGCGACCCAGCGGGCGCCGCGCCGGAAGTAGTCCTTGAAGAGCGTGCGGAACGGCTGGGTGGCGAAGTAGTACGACCGCCATGCCATCGTCGCCTCGACGATCCGGTCCCCGGCGACCAGCGCGATGTCGCGCGGGAAGGTGTGCGAGGACCCCCCGGTGGACGACCACTCCGCGGTGCCGAACGGGCGGGACTGGTCGACCGGGTCGGGGCGGCGGACCGTCACCCCCTCGCCCTCCAGGATCGCGACGAACCCCTCGAGCTCGGTGTGGGCGGCCTCGATCTGCGCGGCCGGGAACGCGCCGCCGCCGCCGCGCCGATAGAAGTCCCACGCCTCGGGCGGGACGGTCGCCTCGACGGCGGGGTGCCACGGCGGGACCGCGGCGCCGTCGATGACGCCGACGATCACCTCTTCGAGCGGGTCCCACTCGTTGTAGGAGTGGACCGGGAGCGCGTCGGTCTCAGTCATCGTTGGAGGTCCTCTCGATGGTCCGTACGGTCACGCGGGCCTCGCCGGAGGCCGCCTTCAGTCCGTGCAGCCGGCTCTTCGGCACGAGCAGCACGTCGCCCTTCCCGAGCCGGTGCGGGTGCTCGGTCGCCCACGCGTGCACCTCGACCTCGCCGCCGGTGACCTCGACGAGGGTGTCGGTGTCGCGGACCCCGGTGCTGAACGGGTCGCCGGGCCGCAGCGTGCGGACCGCGGCGTCGTCGCCGGCCGCGGACGCGAGCCTCGCCCCGGCCTCGGTGTAGGTGTCGAGCGCGTCCGCCCAGGCGATCTGGGCGCGGAAGTCCTCGTCGCCGAGCCGCAGCAGCAGCTTGGTGTCCTCGATCCCGCGCACCAGCTCGGGAATGACGATCTCGCCGTGCGCGCGGGCGAGGCCGAGCAGCAGGTTCTCGTAGGTCATGCGTCCGTGGTGGACGTCGATGTGGGCGTGCTCGTCGCAGTACTTGGCGTCCACCCGGTCGCCGTAGACCGCGCGCAGCATCACGCCGGTGTCGGCGAACCCCTGGGCAAAGAGCCATTCGAGGTAGGTCACCGCGGCCATGTAGCGGAACATGCCGCGGTGGTCCTCGGTGAGCCAGTTGAAGTAGTTCACCCCGACCAGCGAGCTGGGCAGGTAGAAGTTCCAGTAGGCGTGCAGGTCGGTGCGCAGCCCGACGCTGGCCAGCATCTCCTTGAAGATCGTGCTGTGCTTGGCGCCGTAGACCCCGTACCCGAACTCGTCATTGAAGATCTTGAAGAGCTCGGACTGCTCGACGCCGTAGGAGCCGCCGAGGTTGCGCGCCATCGCCGACGCCTCGGTCAGCGCGTCCAGCGCGAGCTGGATCAGGTGCAGGCCCGCGGCCTCCTCCGGGTGCCCGCATTCGGCGATGAGCCGCATGGTGCCGGCCATCGGCGCGCCGGCGTCGACCGCGGGATTGCCGCTGGAGGCGTCCGCGGGCGCCCCCGCCGCGCCGACCTCGGTGAGGAAGTACTCCTGTAACTCCTCCAGGGTCCGCACCTGCGGCGCCGGCACGGCGTCGTCCAGGAAGGAGAACGCGTAGCGCTCCAGGCCCGGCCGGACGACGTCGCGCAGCCGCCGGACCTCGTCGCCGTAGAAGAGGTCGAAGTCCGCCTTGGCGGTGGCCAGCCCGGCGGGCGGCAGAAGGATCATGTCGCTCTCGTAGGCGTTGCACAGCACCCGCCCGGCGATGAGCTGGCCGCTGCCGAGGAACTCCGCCTCGGTGGCCGGGACGGAGAAGTCCCGCGCGCCCGCCCCGGGCGGGCCGATCGGCCGCTGGAAGGGGTTGCCGGTGATGTAGACGTCCGGGGTCGGCTGGAAGATCCGCTGCTCGCAGTACGCCGCGAGCGCGGCGGACACGTCCGCGGCGGGGGCCACACCGGTGGTGACCATGCCGGTGGCGGCCATGCCGGCGGGGGTGGTGCCGGTGGTGATCGGGCCGGTGGTGATCGTCATTCGGCCGCCTCCTCTGCTTCCTGGCGGACGCCGCCGACGGACACGCCGAACCGCACGCACTCCCCGTCGTGCACGGCCTCCAGCGTCACCGGCTCGCCCGGCTGGACGTGCGGCGGGACGGGCAGGACCTGGATCGCCTGCTTCCAGTGCGAGCCGCGGCCCGGGGCGTTGGTCAGCGTGATGCCCGGCATCAGCTCCATCTCGAACCAGAACGCGAGGGCGTGCAGCTTCCCGGCCGCCGTGGGCCGTACCTGGAACTCGGCCCGGCGCGGTTCCGCGCCGTCGGTGTAGAAGTCGAAGTCGAACACCGGAAGCGGCTCGGAGAGCGCGCGGTGCTCGTGCCGGTCGAGCCGGGAGTCGAAGTACTCCAGCGTCGACAGCCGGTTGAACGGGGCCAGGTCGAAGCCGTACAGCTTGCCCACGTGGTTCTTGCGGTGCAGCGGAGCGCTCTCGACGAGCTGGACGATGATCCGCGCCCGCGACGGCATGATGGTCGCGTCCGGGGTGAGCAGGTGCTCGCGGGCGTGCGCGATCGTGCCGAGGATGCCCTCGCCGAGCAGCCCGCAGTCGACGATCTCGGTGACCAGCAGGCCGGCCCGCCGGGGCAGGTCCGCCGGCACTGACATCCGGGTGGACATCTTGGAGACGACGCCGACCGCGTCGTCGTACCCGGCCACGCGGACGACGCGGGCGGTGGTCTCGGCGACGGAGGGCTGGCCCTCGCAGGCCACCACCTGCCGCGCCCCGGCGCGGGCGGCCATCATGGCGAGCAGCCCGGACCCGGCGCCGATGTCCAGCACCAGCGACTCGGGGTCCGCCGCGACCGCGCGCCGGATCGCCACGTCGTACAGCTCGGCGCGCTCCTCGTCGTGCAGCATCTCCCAGTGCCAGCGGGGCACCGCGCGCCGGACGGCCCGGCCGTGGCCGACCAGCGCCTCCTCGTTGTGCCGGTCCAGGCCGAGGATGAGCTGGTATGCCTTGGCCGCGTCCTCGTAGCGGCCCTGCTGGTGCAGGTCGCGGCCCCATTGGAGGAACTCGGCGAGCTCCAGGGTGCCGGCGGTGTCCGGTACCGGTTCGATCAGGTCGGATTCGCGTGTCGTCTCCACAATCGTGCCTCCTCGGCTCGGGACTGGCGATGAGTCGGGGCTGGTGACCGCCGGCGCCTCCGGCCGGCGGTGCGGGGACGCGGGGGAGGGGACCGGAGTCATGGGCACGGGGTTCCGGTCGTGGCGGCGTCGCCGGTGGCGGCGCCGGTCGTGCGGGCGTTGGGGCCGCCCGTGCCGTCCGCGCACGGGGCGTCCGGCGGCAGGTTGGCCAGGACCTCCTTGCGGATGACCGAGACCGGCGCGTCCTCGCCCTCCGGGAGCAGGACGACGGCCTCGTCGCCGCTGAGCACCATCGGCAGGCAGGTGCGCTGCACCGCGGCGACACCGACCTTCGTGCCGTGCCACGGGCAGCTGAGCCGCCGTCCGTCCGGGGTCCGGCGGGCGAGGCTCAGCGGCCCGCCCCGGTGCGGGCAGTAGTCGCGGACGAGCAGCCGCCGCCCGTCCGCCTGGAGGATGAAGTAGCGGTCGTGGCCGACCATCACGGTGTTGTGCCGGCTCAGGTCCATGACGATGACGCGGGTCATCGGCTCCTCTTAAATGTCGTTCGGACGATGCTGGGAGTCGTGCGCGCGGGTCATGGCGGGGGGCCTGGACGAGCCCGTGACCTGGGAGCGGGAAGCGGGAGCTGACGAAGGGGCGAACGCGGCAGGGGCATGCGGTGCGGGCGGCGCGCCCTGGACGGAATCGCCGGGCCGCGGGGGCGCCCGGCGGGGGAGCGGGCCGGTCAGTCGCTGGGGGTCACCGTGTGCAGACGACAGACGGCCTCGGGCGACACGGCCTTCACGCCGTAGAGCCGCCCGGCGGGGATCAGCAGCGCGTCGCCGCGGGTCAGCCGCTCGGCCGGGCCGGTGGGCGTCGCGATGAGGTCGGCCTCGCCGCGCTCGATCTCCAGGACCATGGCGTCGTCGTGGCCGCGGGTGCCGAAGGGGCTCTCGGGCGAGAGGACGATCCGGCCGGGCGGCGCGTCCGACGTCGGGGCCGCGCCGGCCAGCTCCCGGTGCCGGGACAGGTCGTCCGCCCACCGGATCTGCGCCGCGGTGTCCTCTTCGAACCAGCCGCCGACGAGCCTCGCCTCGGCGACGCCGCGCAGCAGCTCGGGGACCACGCGCGGGCCGTGCCGGTCGGCGAGGGCCAGCAGCACCTGTTCCTTGGTGATCCGCCCGTGGTGCGCGTCGATATGCGCGTGCTCATCGCAGTAGTGCAGATCGACCGCGTCGCCGAAGATATCGCGGAAGACCTTCACCATCTCAACGAACGCGGGTGCGAAAATTGCCTCGGCATACGTGACCGCGCCCGCGTACCGGAAGAATTTCGCATGGTCGCGGGACAGGTAGTAATAGTAGTTGTTCGTCGCCAGCGGACCGGCGAGATAGAAATTCCAGTAGGCGTGCACATGGGTGGCCATCGCGCGGCTGCGCAGCATTTTCGCGAAGATGGTCGTGTGCTTGGCGTCGTAGACGCCGTAGCCGAACTCGTCGATGAAGATCTTGAACAGCGCGGACTGCTCGGGCCCGTAGGCGCCGGCGAGGTTGCGCGACATGGCGGACGCCTCGGTGAGGCCGTCGAGCGCGAGCTGCACCAGGTAGAGATCGGCGGCGCTCTCCCGGTCGCGGGCCTCGGCGATGGCCTTCAACGCGGGCGACGGGCCGGCCCCGGCCTCGGCCACCACGTGCTGGAAGTAGGCGTCGAGCGCCTCGCGGGTGGTGGCGCCGCTGACGTCGACGGCGTCGTCGAGGCAGCCGAAGGCGAACCGCTCCAGCTCCGAGAGCGAGCCCTCCCGGAGTCCGCGTAACTCGGTGCCGTAGAAGAGGTCGAAATCGTCGTGCAGCTCCGCGAGCCCCTGCTCGGGCAGCAGGACCGTCTCGGCCTCGTAGAAGGTGCCGAGCAGGCGGTGTGCGGCGAGCGAGCGGTGCGCGGACCACTGGCCGGCCGCCGGTGGCCGGTCGAAGTCGGACTCCGCCAGGGCGTCCGGGACCAGCATGCGGCGGTAGGGATTGGGCTCGTGCAGGACCTGGGCGTCACCTCGGAACAGCGGATGGCCGGCGAACGCGCGGACCCGCTGCCCCAGTGTGCCGCCGACTTCCTTGTCGGCCGATGATGCCTGGGACTGGAGTGTCATCTAATTGAACCGTTCACCTGACTACTTCATGGGGTCGGGTGCAGCAAGTGCCTACAGCGCCGATTGTGTCGGCAAGGAACGCAACGGAACGGCCGAAGAATTTGTTGGTCGGGGCGACAAACGTCGCACGGTGGAATGGATCTCTCACCTGCGGTGAGAGCCGAGGTCTTCGGCTGCGGGGCACGTTAACAAAGGGTTCTGTGTTGATCAATGATCGATTCGGTGGCGGTGCGGTCGATGACCACGCCACATCGGCTGTCGCCCCCCGTGCCGGGCGATCCCGGCTCCGGCGCCCCCGGTCACCGCCGTGCCCGCGGGAACGCGCCCTCGACCGTCCCGGAACCCGGGTTGACCTCGCTGTTCTGAGTGCGCGCACCGCTCGCCGCAGCGCCGCGGCCACAGCGGGGGCGGATCGCAACCGCCGCATGACAGCAGGTCTCCACGCTGGTCAGGATGGCCGGCCACCGTGCTCGACTCGTGGCCGTATCCGGCCGCCCGGGACCGCGTTCGCCCTGATCGTCCACCTGCGAGCCGTTCGGTCAGGTGGCGTCCGCGGACAGTGGCCGGCCGGTCACACCCGGGACGAACTACTCACCGCCGCTTGAGCATCCGTGCTCAGGCGCGTTCCCCGCGCGGCCCGCACACTCGATGGCATGACGACACCAGCACCGGTCACGTCCCCGGGGACCACCGCGTTCCTCCTCCAGGCCGCGATCTCCTTCGCCGTCTCCAGCGTCGCCGTCGCCATCGGCGTCTTCTACCTGCCGGTCAGCGGCTGGGTCCGCGCCTTCCTCGCGCTCGGTCTGCTGTACGTGATCACCTCCACCTTCACCCTGGCCAAGTGCGTCCGCGACAAGCAGGAGGACCAGACCATCCACAACCGCGTGGACAAGGCCAGGCTCGACAGGCTGCTGGCCGAGCACGACCCGTTCGCGCAGCCGGTCCCCTGACCCGCTCCCGGGCCGGGGCGACGGCGGGTGGACGGCGGTCGGGCGGCGGCCGTCGCGAGGTTCTTCCAGGTCGACTCGCGGCGCGGCTCGAGTGTCAGTGGCCGGTATTACGATGCGCCGGATGGAATCTGCGGCACTTGAACAGAGACTGCGGGATCATCCCGGTGACCTCGCCGCCTGGCACGCCTATGGCGATCGGCTTCTGGAGCAGGGCGACGCCCGGGGCACGCTGATCCGGCTGGAACAGCGCCGGGCCCGCGTCCGCCCCGCCGACCGGAAGGCCCTGGAGCGCGAGATCGCCGCGCTCGCCGAGAAGGAGCAGCGGGGCTGGGACGCGGCGCTGCCGCAGGGCGTCACCGTTCTGGAGCGCCGGTACGGATTCGCCGCGAAGGTCGCCGTCGAGTGGTCCGAGGACGCTCCCGCGCTGATCGAAGAGGCGCTGCGCGGACGCTTCGTGACCGCGCTCCAGATCACGCCGCCCGTCGGCGACGACGACGACGTAGAGGAGGACTGGGAGGAGGCATGGGCGGAGCACGACGGTGAGCCGTTCCCGTCGCCGCCCGTCGAGGCCGGCGCGTTCGCGACGCTCGACCTCGGCCGGCTCGTCGAGCTCGACCTCTCCTACTTCCCCCTCGGTACCCCCGGCGCGGAGGCCCTCGCGGCGGCGACCGGAAAGGGCCGGATCGAGACGCTCGACCTGCGGTACTGCGGCCTCGGCGACGCCGGCCTGGCCGCCCTGGCGGCGGCCCCCGACTTCGGCGGCGTCCGGCGCCTGCGCCTCCAACGCAACAGGCTCAGTGCCGAGGGCGTCCGCCCGCTCTGGAGCTTCGAGCGGCTCACCGCGCTCGACCTCCGCTACAACCGGATCGGTGAGAAGGGGACGGAGACCCTGCTCGCGGCGCCGTTCATCGGCTCGCTCACCGAACTGCACCTGATCCGCGCCGACGTCACCGCCGCCGGCGTGACGAGACTGGCCCTCGCCCCGCAGCTCGCGCCCGCGCTGCGCAACTACTGGAGAAGCGTGTGAGCACCGAACTCCGCGACCGGTTCTTCGCCCTGTCGACCGGCCGCGCCGAGGCGGGCGAGGTCGCCCGGTACTGCGCCGAGGTCGACGCCGTCGACGCCGAGCCCGTCGCGACGCTCGACGGGCTCGCGATCTCCTGGCACCCGACCGTGCGGCACAAGGCGGTGCGGTTCGTCGACGCCGAACGGATCGAGGCCGGCGCGCGCGAGCTGTTCGCCCGGCCGAGCGAAGCCGCGCCGCACCTCGCCGCCGTCTTCGTCGATCCGCGCGAGCTGTCGTTCCGCACCTACGAGAACGTCCTTCCGCTGGACCACCTGTTCGAGGACGCCGGGCTCGAGTTCGAGCTCACCGACCGCGAGACGCTCGCGACGGACGCGTACTCCTTCTCGCTGGGGCTTCCGGCCGCCGCCCGCGCCCGGCTCGAGCGCCTCGACTCGCTGGGCCTCTACGTCCCCCCGCTCAACGCCGCATCGCGTGGCGGCGATCGCTTCATCTTCCATTCGGCCCTGCTCGCCGGCGCGCTCACCGAGGCGGTCACCGCGGCGCTGCCGCAGCTCGACGGCTTCTCGCACGTGAACCCCGTGTTCCGCTGCAACCGGTTCGAGCCGGACGACGCCAACTTCCACCGCCACCTCGACACGCCCTACTACGACGCCGCGCGCGGGCACGTCTCCCGCTACACCGTGCTGCTCTACCTCACCGGCGGCTCGGCCGCGCCCGTGCTCGACCTCGCCGGCGGGGCCGCGCTCGAGGAGATCGGGCCCTTCACCTGTGTGATCTTCGACCAGCGGTACGAGCACGAGGGCGCCCCCTACCGCGATGGCCGGAAGGTCTTCCTGCGCACCGAACTCATCTTCACCGATCCGGACGTCACGCACGATCCAGAGATCGGCGCGCTGTTCAGCAAGGCCTGCTACTGGACCGGCGAGAGCGTCTTCGCCCCCGAGCTCGCCCGCCACGCCGACGCCTGCTACGACAAGGTCGCCGCGGCGCACTGGACCGGCCTCGTCCCCGGCGCCCCCCGAGAACCCTTCGTCCACAAGCGGTTCCGCGACGTGGACTTCGTCGCGAACGGCCACGACTTCTGGTTCGCCAAGGACGAGGGGGTCTCGCTCGCCGAGTGCGCCGCGATCACGCTCCTCGACTACTTCAACTGCAAGCTCGGCGACACCCCCTTCCGCGCCCTCTGCGACGCGGACGTGATCGAGGCCGACGGCACCGCCTGGATCTCCGGGTACCTCCAGGAAAGGCGCGGCGGGTCGGCGGTCACGCCGTTCGACAAGTCCGTCCTCTTCCCCGAGCCGGAGGAGAGAGACGACCTGTGCTGCCCGTTCCATGAGGGGCCCCGGTTCGACGCCACCCGCAACGAGGAGATCGTCGGCCTCTACACGCGCGCCCAGACCTTCGCGAAGGCGCACATCACGCCCGCGCCGATCCTGATGCTCGGCGAGGAGGTGATGCTCGACCCGGACAAGTTCGTCGTCCAGGGGAACCTCATCCACGTCCTCGGCAAGGAGGCGCTCACCCCCGTGAACTTCGCCGCGTGCTGGAACTCCGGCGGCTTCCCTGAGAACTACATCGAGGTCGGGGCCGATGTCGGCGTGGTGCACCTGCTGGTCCCGCCGATCGTCTTCACCGAGTCCGCCACCGGCTACCACCTCCAGTTCGACTTCTTCCGCAACTCCTGGATGGTGAAGCACCGGCAGGCGACGGTTCCCGTCCCCACGATCAACGACCAGGACCCCGAACTCGTGGAAGACGATCCCCAGTCGCCCTGGTTGGACGCCGTCGACCCCGCCCTGGTCGCCGGAGGCCGCCGCGAACGCACCGCCGACCTCTGGTGGGCCGGCGACTCCCCGCTGATCGACGAGCTCTACGACTCCGCCGGCTGAACACGCCCCGCGTTCACGGCCGAGGGCCGCCGGGGCCGGCCGGGGCGGCGACACCTCCTTCATGCACTGCGTCACACTCCGTTCGGGGCGCTGTCGAGAGAACACCCATGTCTGCTAGAAATCGGCGAGCCCCCGAGCCCAATGACGGGTGATACATGGAACCCCTGCACTCCGGCGATCCCCGGCAGATCGGCCCCTACCGGCTGGAAGCCCGGCTGGGCGCGGGCGGGATGGGCCAGGTGTTCCTGGGCATCTCGCCCGGCGCCCGCCGCGTCGCCGTCAAGGTCATCCGTGCCGAGCACGCCGAGGACGAGCGGTTCCGGCGGCGGTTCGCCCGCGAGGTCGAGGCCGCCCGCAGCGTCGGCGGGTTCCATACCGCGCAGGTCGTGGACGCCGACCCCGACGCCGTCTCACCGTGGCTGGTCACCGCGTTCATCCCCGGGCCGTCCCTCCAGCAGGCGGTCGCCGAGCGCGGGCCGCTCGCTCCCGAGGCGGTCCGGGCGCTCGCGGCGGGGCTGGCGGAGGGCCTGGCCGCGATCCACGCGTGCGGGCTGGTGCACCGCGACCTCAAGCCCGGCAACGTCATCATGGCGGAGGACGGGCCGAGGATCATCGACTTCGGTGTCGCCCGCGCGACCGACGCGACCGTGCTGACCTCGCACAACGTGGTCGTCGGCACCTACGCCTACATGGCGCCGGAGCAGGTGCTGGGGGAGGCGGCCGGACCGCTCGGCGACGTGTTCTCGCTCGGCTGTGTGCTCGCCTACGCCGCGACCGGCCGCGGGCCCTTCGACGCCACCGCCATCCCGGCGATCGTGCACCGCGTCCTGTACGAGGAGCCGGACCTGTCCGGGGTCCCCGACGACCTGCGCGCCCTCGTCGCCGCGTGCCTCGCCAAGGACCCCGAGCGGCGGCCCACCGTGGACACGCTCATGACCGCGCCGCAGCGCATCGCCGCCCCGGCTCCGGGGCCGGCGCGCACGCCCGTACCGGATGACGCCGCCGGCACGCACGCCAACGCGACGCTCATCGCGACCCGGCAGCAGGACGCCCCGGCCGCCGCCCCGGCCACCGCGCCGATCGGCCCGGCACCGGTCGGCCGCCGGGCGCTGCTCATCGGAGCGGGGGCCGTCGCGGCCGTCGCCGCCGTGGGCGTCCCGGCCGGGGTGTACCTGGCCCAAAGGGACGGGGAGCGGAAGGCCGCCGTGCCGCCCGCGGCCCCGCCCCGCCCCAGCGGCCTGATCTCCCCGACCGGATCGCTCACCGCCGAGAACGTCAAGACCCTGACCGAGGTCGCCATCACCGCCGACGGCCGGACCATCGCCGCCGGCGGCCTGGACAGCACGATCACGCTGTGGGACGTCGGCACCGGCCGCGCCCTGCGCACGATCGACAAGACGGGCTGGGTGAGCGCCTTGGCGTTCAGCCCGAACGGCGAGTTCGTGGCCAGTTCCGCCAGCAACGCCGGCGCCCTGCTCGTCTGGGACGCCGCCACGGGCCGCATCCGGGTGAACGTGCGGACCGGCCAGTTCGGGCTGAACTCGGTGGCCTACAGCCCGGACGGCCGCACGATCGCGGGCGTCAACCCCGACGCGCGGCTCTTCGACGCCGCCGACGGCCGCACGCTGGCGACGTTCGACCTCGGCCACAGCGGCGTCAACGCGGTGGCCTTCAGCCCGGACGGCAAGGTCATCGCGGTCGGGACGGACGGCTTCTACAAGAAGTCCCCCGGCAACACCGTCCAGCTTCTCGACGGCCGGACGCTCCGCAAACGCGGCCAACTCGTCGGCCACACCGAGAGCGTCACCGGCGTCGCGTTCAGCCCCGATGGCAAGCGGGTGGCCAGCAGCGGCGCGGACCAGACCGTACGGATCTGGGACGTCGCCGAACGCCGCGCCGTGCGCGTCATCAAGGCCGGCGAGGCGTCGGTGAAGGACGCGAGATTCTCCCGGGACGGCACGGCCGTTCTCGGTGCCTGCTCCGACCGGACCGTCCGGATGTGGAACCTCGCCACCGGCGCGCTCACCGCGACGCTCGTCGGCCACTCCCAGGCCGTCGAGAGGATCGCCCTCACCCCGGACGGCGGGACCGTGGCGGGTGTGGGCGGCAGCAAGTCCGACGGCTCCGTGACGCTCTGGAAGGTCTGATCCGTGGATCCGCTGCGCCGTGACGACCCCCGGCAGGTCGGCCCCTACCCGCTGGAGGGCCGGCTGGGCGCGGGCGGCATGGGCGAGGTGTTCCTCGGCGCCTCGCCGAGCGGACGCAAGGTCGCGGTGAAGGTCGTCCGCGCCCAGTACGCCGCCGACCCGGCGTTCCGCCTGCGGTTCGCCCGCGAGATCGAGGCCGCCCGCAAGGTCGGCGGGTTCCACACCGCGCAGGTCGTCGACGCCGACCCCGAGGCCGTGTCGCCCTGGATGGTGACCGCGTTCGTCCCCGGCCCCTCCCTGCGGCAGGTCGTGCGCGGCCAGGGGCCGCTCGCGCCGCACGCGGTCCGCGAACTGGGCGGGGGGCTGGCCGAGGGGCTGGCCGCGATCCACGCGTGCGGGCTGGTGCACCGCGACCTCAAGCCCGGCAACGTCATCATGGCCCCCGACGGCCCCCGGATCATCGACTTCGGCATCGCCCGCTCGACCGACGCGACCGCGCTGACCTCGACCGGGGCGGTCGTCGGCACGTTCTCGTTCATGTCCCCCGAGCAGGTGCGCGCCGACGTCACCGGCCCGGCGAGCGACGTGTTCTCGCTCGGCTGCGTGCTCGCCTACGCCGCGCTCGGACGCGGCCCGTTCGACGCGGCGACCATCCCGGCGATCGTCCACAAGATCGTCGGGGCGCCGCCGGACCTGGCCGGCCTCACCGCCGATCCGCATCTGCACGACCTGATCGCCGGCTGCCTGGAGAAGGCCCCCGAGCGGCGGCCGACCGTCCAGGACGTCCTGACCGGGCTGACCGCCGGTCCGCCGGGACGGCCGGGCCGGTCGCGCGGGCCGTCCCGCCGGGCCGTCCTGCTCGGTGGGGCGGCCGTCGCGGCGACCGCCGCCGTGACCGTCCCGGCGGTCCTGCTGTGGCCCTCGGACGCGCCCGCCGCCAGGCGGCGGAACGCCCCGAAGACGCCGATCGGCACGCCCACCGCGGTCACCCTGCCGAGTTCGGAGGTCGCCGTGTCGGACCTGGTGTTCTCCGCCGACGGCAGGACCCTGTGGGGTGCGGGATTCTCCTCGATCCTGCGCTGGGACCTGTCCACCGCGCAGGTCGTCTCCCGTAAGACGAGCGACACCAAGACCTACCGGCGGCCCATGGTGTTCAGCCCGGACGGCAAGACCCTCGCCACCGGCGGCGAGGCCGGGGGCGTCCACCTCTGGGACGTGGCGTCCGGGCGGGTCCGCAAGTCCTTCGCCAAAGCGCGGAACGTCGAGATGCTCGCGTTCAGTCCGGACGGCCGGTCACTCGCCGTCAGCGACGGAAATGGACCGCAGTACGTCCAGATCTGGGACACCGTCACCGACAAGTCCGTCTCGATGAAGACCGACTACTACGCCGACGTGCTGGCCTTCTCACCGGACGGCGGGACGCTCGCGGGCGTACGGGGCCTGTCCGGGCGCTTCACCTTCTGGGACGTCTCGACGGGCAAGGGCGCCGAGAACTCGGCCGAGAGCGCGAGCGAGATCCCCAGCCTCGCCTTCAGCCCGGACGGGAAGACCATCGCGGTCTCCAACGGCACCTACTGGGCGATCGAGCTCCGAAGCACGTCCGACGGCTCGCTGGACACCACCCTGAAGGGCGTCGACGGTGCCGTGCAGGCCCTGGCGTTCAGCCCGGACGGCGACACCCTGGTCAGCGCCGACGAGAAGAACGTCCGGCTCTGGCACGTCCCGACCCGGCGCAACACCGCGACGCTTCCCGGCGACGCCGACGATGACCAGGTCGTGGTGTTCGCCCCGCACGGGCAGAGCTTCGCCACGACGGGCGGCTCCGGGACGACCCGCCTGTGGACGTTCGCCTAGCGTTCTACACCGTAGGGCGGCGGTTTGTCGGATGCCTGCCCTACGGTGTGGCGCCATGAGCGATGAACGCCCCCCGGCGCGGGACGAGGACGTCCTGGTACTTCCGTCCGAGTTGCGGCGGCGGCTGCACCCGCGGCGAGGCGGCCACCCCGGCCCGGCGATCAAGATCGACAAGACCGCCGCGGAGTGGCTGCTGGAGCAGCGGGAGCACCTGCCGGACCCCGCTTCCCGGATCGCCGCGGGCGCGTCCGATCCGGATTGGGCGGCCGGCGCGCGGCGCTATCTGGCCGGCGCGGCCGACCCGGTGGGCGCGGCGGCGGTCGCCTTGGTCCCGTGGAAGATCCACTGCACGGCTCCCGGCAGCGGGGACGGCTACGACTGGGCCTGGGAGGGGAGTCCCGCGACGGGGAGGTGGGTGAAGAAGTGGGCGAAGAACCGCGGCCTCACCGATGAGCGCGCCTTCCCACCCCCGGAGGGTGGCGAGGAGGACTGGGTCCGGGGCGACTACGGCGGCTGGTCCAGAGGGGGGACCGTCTCCGATTCGCTGAAAAAGCTTCAGCGCGGGTTCGTGGACGCCTGGAGCGCCGAGCACGGCGTGGTGTTCGCGGCGTGCGCGCTGGTCGAGCTGAGCACGGCTGCGGCGACCTGGGTCGGCGACGCGAAGGTGCGGTTCCAGGCCGGGAAGAAGCTCTGGCTCGGCCAGGAGGCCGGAAGGCGCATGCGCACCCTCCTGGCGGCGGCCGACGACCGCGACTACCGGGAGGCGGTCGAAAGGCTGGCGGAGCACCGTCGGACCGTCCCGCAGAAGGCGGTCGTGTCGTATCTGGTGCCGACGCGGCAGGACTGGCGGTGCCACGTGGACGACGGCCCGATCGAGCCGTGGCTGAGCGTCGCGCTCGGCGAGCCGAAGCGGCTGGCCATGGACAACGCTCTGGCCTGGGAGGACCACCCCCTGGACCTGCTCGTCACGCTGGCCGACACCTTCGGGGCGGACGCGCTCCCGCTGTTCGTCCAGGGCCTGGACGGCGACATCGAGCCCGCCGAGCGCAAGCGGCTGCTCACGGTGATCGGCCTGATGCCCTTCGACGAGGCGTTCCAGGCGCTGGTCGACCGGGCGGACGAGCAGCACGTCGGGTCCGCGCTGACCACGGCGATGACCAGGTTTCCCGCGCGAGCGCTGCGGATGCTGGCCGCGGCGGGCGCCACCGGGCCGCTCACCGCTCACGTCCGGGCCCATCCGGAGCTGACCGCCGCGATGCTGCCCGATCTGCCGGCCGGGCCCCGGGCGGCCGTCGAGGCGGCCGTCGCGGCCGACGCGCGGGTCCCGGACGCGGAGCCGGACGACCTACCCGAGCTGCTGGTCCGGCCGCCGTGGACCCGCGAGGCGAGGAAGCCGGTCGTCATCGCGGGGCTGGAGCCGCCCGGCGGCCAGACGATGGCATGGGCGCCGGACGAGCGGGCGGCCTGGTCCACCCCCGTCCTCCCGTACTGGGCGAAGCCCGGTACCGACTGGGAGACGGTGGCCGAGCGGCTCCGATCCGAGGGCCGGAGCTGGTACAGGGAGGTCGAACTGCTGCTCCTCGGGCCCGAGGAGGTGTCCCGGCCCTTGCTCGCCGGCTGGGAGGGCAAGCCCTGGTGGGACTCCGGTGATGTGCCCTGGGCGAGGTGCCTGGTGGCCCGGTTCGGCACGGACGCGTTGGGACTGGCGTTGCAGGCCGCGAAGGCCGACCCCGCCGGCTGCGGGGAACTCCTCCTCCCGTACTTGAACGCCGAGATCGCGGCGCTGACGGCGGGCTGGCTGGCCCGGAGGAAGTCGGCGCGGCAGGTGGCGGCCGACTGGTTCGGCCGGCACGGAGTCGACGCCGCCCGGATGCTCTTCCCCGCCGCGCTCGGCAAGACCGGGCGGGGCCGGAGGGACGCGGAGGGGGCGCTGCGGCTGATGGCCGGCCGGATCGGTGCCGAGGAGATCGTGGCCGCCGCGCGCGACCTCGGTGCCGAGGCGGCGGACGCGATCGGGGCGCTGGTGGCCGACCCGCTGGAGTTCCTGCCGGACCGGATGCCCGCCATGGGTGACTGGGTCGGGCCCGGCGCGCTCCCGCAGATCCTGCTGCGGGGCCGCGAGCGGGCGCTCCCGGTCACGGCGTCCGGGCACGTGATCACGATGCTGGCGATGTCGTCGCCCGGCCAGATGTACGCGGGCGTCGGCGCGGTCCGCGAGGTGTGCGACGGCCGTTCCCTCGCCGAGTTCGCCTGGGCGCTGCTCGAACGCTGGGAGCGGCACGGCGCGCCGGCCAAGGACGGCTGGGCGCTGGACCAGCTCGCTTGGCTCGGCGACGACGGAACGGTGCGCGGGCTCGCCGCCGCCATCGGTGCCTGGCCCGGAGAAGGAGGCCACCAGAAGGCGGTCAGAGGGCTGGACGTGCTCGCCGCGATCGGCACCGACCTCGCGCTCATGCACCTGAACGGCATCTCCCGCCGGGTGAAGTTCAAGGGGCTCAAGGCCCGCGCCCAGGACAAGATCGGGGAGATCGCGGCGAGCCGCGGGCTGACGCGCGAGCAGCTCGCCGACCGCATGGTGCCCGACTTCGGGCTCGACGACGACGGGAGCATGACGCTCGACTACGGGCCGCGCCGCTTCACCGTCGGCTTCGACGAGGCGCTCACCCCGTTCGTCCTCGACCAGGACGGGCGGATGCGCAAGACGCTGCCCAAGCCGGGGGCGAACGACGACCCCGACCTCGCCCCGGCCGCCTACCAGCGCTTCGCCTCGATGAAGAAGGTGGCGCGGACCGCCTCCGCCGACCAGATCCGGCGGCTGGAGACCGCCATGGTGACGCGGCGGCGGTGGACCGCGGCCGAGTTCGGTGACCTGTTCGTTGCGCACCCCCTGGTCTGGCACATCGCCCGCCGCCTCGTCTGGCTGGCCGAGGACGAGGCGGTGACGGCGTTCCGGGTCGCCGAAGACCGCACGTTCACCGACGTCCACGATGACGCGTTCACGCTGCCCGGCACGGCGACCGTCGGCATCCCCCACCCCCTGGAACTGGGCGGCGACCTCGCCGCCTGGCGCGAGGTGCTGGAGGACTACGAGATCGTGCAGCCGTTCCCCCAGACCGAGCGGGGCACGCACGCGTTCACCGAAGAAGAGCGCCGAAGCGGGCACCTCGCCCGCTTCGAGGGCCTCACGGTGCGCACGGCGCGGGTCCACGCGCTGCGCCACCGCGGCTGGGAACGCGCCCGCCACTACGAGCTCCTCCGCGCGCTGCCCGCCGGCCGGCACGTCCAGATCGACCTGGACCCGGGCCTGGCCTCCGGAGGCCAAGACGACGAGCCGGAGCAGCGGATCGAGACCGTCCAGCTGATCGCCGGGACCCACTTCGGCGAGCTGGACCCGGTGACCGCATCGGAGATCCTCGCCGACCTCACCTCACTGCCCGACACGCCCCCTGGCGGGTGATTCTCCGATCAGTCTCTTGTGGCGCCGTCGGGCCAGGTGACGTGGACGGGCTTGTCGAGGTCGCGGGCGCACGGGGTCATGTCGCAGGGATACTCCGATGCGTGCGAGATTCCGCTGGCCGCGCGTCCGGAGAGTTCCGGCGCGGTGTTTGCGGGCCGGGACGCCGAACACGGTCAGGGCAGCAGGCGCCTGTCGTAGCCGGTGGCCACGGCCGCGGCCCGGTCCTTGACGTCCAGCTTCGCGAAGATGTGGGTGAGGTGGGTCTTGACCGTGGCCTCGCTGATGAAGAGCTCGGTGGCGATCTCCCGGTTGCCGGTGCCGCGGGCCACCAGGCGCAGGACCTCCAGTTCGCGGGTGCTCAGGGACTCGCTGCGGGGCTCGCGCACGCGGGAGACCAGGCGGGAGACGATGGCCGGGGACAGGACGGTGCGGCCTTCGGCGGCGGCGCGGACCGCGTCGAAGAGGTCGTCGCGGGGGGCGTCCTTGAGGAGGTAGCCGGTGGCGCCGGCCTCGATCGCCGGGATCGTGTCGGTGTCGGTGTCGTAGGTGGTGAGCACGAGGACCTTGCAGGGGAGGCCGCGGCGGGTGAGCTCGGTGATGGCCTGCACGCCGCCTCCACCGGGCATCCGGAGGTCCATCAGGACGACGTCGGGGCGGAGCTCTTCGGCGAGGACGACGGCCTCGCGGCCGTCGGCGGCCTCGCCCAGCACCTCGAAGCCGGTGGTCGCCGCGAACATGCCGCGCAGGCCGTCCCGGACGACGGGGTGGTCGTCGACGATCAGCAGGGTGATGTCAGCCATGGCGGATCAACGGTACGCGGGCGGAGACGGCCGTGCCCCGGCCGGGTTCCGATTCGATCTCCAGGGTGCCGGCGACGCGTTCGGCGCGCTCGCGCATGGCGGTCAGGCCGAAGCCCCGGGAGGGGCGGGTGAAGCCGCGGCCGTCGTCGCGGATGTCGAGGGTCACCTCGTCGTCCATGTAGGAGAGGGTCACGCCGACGCGGCTCGCGCGGGCGTGGCGGGTGGCGTTGCCGAGGGCCTCCTGGGCGATGCGCAGGAGGGCGGCCTCGATCTCGTCGTGCAGGGGGTCCACCGGTCCGGTGACGGTGAGGTGGGCGCGGCCGTCGGTGATCTTCTTGAGGGCCTCGGGGAGCGTGTCGTGCTCCAGGTGGGTGGGCGCGAGGTCCTGCACGGAGCGGCGGGCCTCGCGCAGGCTCTCGCGGGCGAGATCGGTGGCGCGGCGGACGTGCTCGTTCTCCTCGGTGGCCTGGAGCTGGGTGATGATGCCCGCCAGGCCCTGGGCGATGGTGTCGTGGATCTCGGCGGCCAGGCGGCGGCGCTCGTCGCTGACACCGGCTTCGCGGGCCTGGACGAGGAGCTGGGCCTGGAGGCCGGCGTTCTCGGTGAGGGCCTGCTCCAGGCGGGCGTTGGTCCGTTCGAGTTCGGCGATGGTCTCCGCCTGGACCCGGGCCTGCTCGGCCTCGCTGTCGGCGAGGCCGCCGAAGATGTGGACGAGCGCGTAGTTCAGGACGAAGAGGCCGCCGAAGATGCCCGCCTGGCCGAGGCTCTCGGGCGGCAGGCCGCCCGACTCGGCACCGGACATGGTGATCGCCGTGATGAAGGTCCCGGCCCTGGCCCAGCGGCGGGTCAGGTAGTGCTGGGAGTCGAAGTACCCGAGTGTGGCGTAGATGCAGAAGAAGGGGTTCAGGCAGGAGAGGGCGAAGGCGAGGGCGGTGCGGGTCCAGAAGTAGACGTGGCCGGGGATCCTGTCGGTGATCTGGAGGATCTGGAGGGCCAGCGCCGTGAGGACGAGGGTCGCGGCCGTTCGCTGCTCCGCGGGCGACATGACGAGATCCGGGATGAGCAGTGCCAGGAGGGTCGCGAGGGACAGGAGGCCGAACGGTCCCCACCGATAGAACCGTTCCCATTGCTCCTGGACTGTCGTCATCAGAGTAGTTTGTCCTATTCCCAGCGGAACCAGCGAACGGCGGCGGCGATCAGGACGGCGGCCCACGCGGCGGTGACGCCGAGGTTCGTCCAGTCGGGCCAGCCGCCCTCGGCGGCCTGGTTGAGGGCCTGGGACGCGGCGCCGAACGGGAAGTACCCGACGATGCGCTGGAGCAGGCCGGGCATGGCCTGGACGGGGGTCCAGAGGCCCGCGAAGAACATCATCGGGAAGAAGACGGCCGAGCCGACCACGGTGGTGGCCTTGGAGGTGGGCGTGACCGCGGTGACCGCGGCGCCCAGCGCGAGTGCGCTGAGGGCGCCGAGCAGGAGCGCCAGCAGGTAGCCGGGAAGCTGGCCGGGCAGTGCGACGCCGAAGGCGAGCCGGCCGACCGCGACGACCAGCAGCGCCGAGCCCAGGGCGGCCGCGAAGTGCAGGACGATCTGCGCGGCCAGCAGCGAGGCGGGCCGCACGGGCGTGGTGGACATGCGGCGCAGGATGCCGCGCTCGCGGTAGCCCGACAGGACGGGCGGCAGCGCCTGGATCCCGGACATGATCATGGCGAGCAGCACGTTGACCGGAACGTACAGCTCGATCATCCGGCTCCCGCCGAGATCGGCGTTCGGCTCCCGAAACGACGGGATGAGGCCGAGGATCGTCAGCAGGAGGGTGGGGAAGGCGATGATCCAGAACAGGCTGAGCGGCTCGCGGACGAAGAGCCGGAATTCTGCCTTGAGGACGGCGGTGGACGCGGACACGTCAGTTCTCCCGGGCTTCGGTGAGTTCGAGGAAGGCCTCGTCCAGCGTGGAGTCGGTGACCCGTAGCTGGTGGGCGGTGATCTGGTGGCGGGCGAGCAGGGAGATGACCGCGTTCACGGTCGTGTCGGTGCCGTGGATGGTGAGGCGGCCGTTCCGGTGCTCGAACGTCTCGGCTTCGGGCAGGCCGGCCAGGTCGCCGTCGTCCAGCGGCCGGGACGGGGCGAACGAGATCACCGTGCCGCCGGCGCTGCGGCGGATCAGGCCGGCGGGGGTGTCGAGGGCGGCGACGCGGCCCTGCTTGAACACCGCGATCCGGTCGCAGAGCCGCTGGGCCTCCTCCATGA
Organism: Spirillospora sp. NBC_01491; assembly: GCF_036227065.1. GTDB lineage: Bacteria > Actinomycetota > Actinomycetes > Streptosporangiales > Streptosporangiaceae > Spirillospora > Spirillospora xylanilytica. The sequence goes on along the minus strand of NZ_CP109432.1, from coordinate 4,598,179 downwards.
AGTGCGTGACGAGCAGGACGGTGACGCCCGAGTCGCGGACCTCCTCGATCAGCTTCCAGGTGTCGCGGCGGGCCCGCGGGTCGAGGCCGGTGGTCAGCTCGTCCAGGACGACGACCCTGGGGCGGCCGATGAGGGCGAGGGCGATGAACAGGCGCTGCTTCTGGCCGCCCGACAGCTTGCCGAAGCGGGTGGTGAGCTTGCCGGTGAGGCCGAGGCGTTCGGCGAGCTCGCGCCAGCCGGCCGGGTCCGGGTAGAAGGCGCTGTAGAGTTCCAGCGCCTCCCGTACGGTCAGCTTCTCCTGGAGTTCGCTCTCCTGGAGCTGAACGCCGAGGATCCCGGTGAGCTCCTTGCGGTCGGCGCGCGGGTCGAGGCCGGCGACGCGGACGGTGCCGGCGTCGCGTTCGCGCAGGCCCGCCACGCATTCGACGGACGTGGTCTTGCCGGCGCCGTTCGGGCCGAGGATCCCGAAGATCTCCCCCTCCTCGACGGCGAACTCGACGCCGTCCACCACGGGACGGCCGCCGTAGGCCTTGCGCAGGCCGCTGACTTCGATGATCGGCATGGTTCGAGGATCGCTCCGGGCGGTGCCCGCGCACATCGCCCGACGCGCTCGTCCCGCCATCAGCCGATCGGTTGACCCCGCCGTACGACCACGGCGGCAGGCGAGGGGGCGGGGCCGGCGAGAGGAGCGGGACTCCCACCGGGCGATCGTCAGAGAAGCCGGGCGAGGGCGGCTTCGGAGGGGCTTCCGGGGGCCGCCTGGTAGACGATGATCACCTGCTGCTCGGCGCCTCCGACGGTGAGCGCCTGCCGCCGCAGGACGAGCTCCCCGGCGACCGGATGCGCGAACCGTTTGAGCTCGTCGCGGGACGGCTGCGCGTCGTGCCGCGCCCAGAGGGCGCGGAAGCCGTCGTCGGCCTCCAGCTCGGCGACGAGCCGCGCGGTCCGGGGATCGCGGGGGTCGGCCTCGGCGCGCAGGGCCGCGGCGGTCTGCGCGGCGATCTCCGGCCAGTCCGGGAGCAGCCGGCGGACCTCGGGAGCGAGGAACATGTCCAGGGCCAGGTTGTGCCCCGACTCGTACATCGGGGCGAGCGCGCGGGCCCGCTTGTTCGCGGCCAGCACGTCGAACCGCCGGTTGCGCACGTAGGCCGGGCTGTCCACCCACGCGTCGAGTAGCTGGTGCACGTCCGGGGCGACCTCGGTCTCCGACGGCCGCACGGGATCGGGGGCGGCGAGCGCGGACAGGTGCGCCGAGGCGCCCGCGTCCAGCTCCAGTGCCCGCGCGAGCGCCCGCAGCACCTGCGGTGAGGGGTGCCGGTCGACGCCCTGTTCCAGCCGGGTCAGGTACGGCTCGCTGATACCGGCGAGCCGCGCCAGCTCGTCCCGGCGCAGTCCCGCGACCCGCCGCCGGCCGGGGGCTTCGGCCGGACCTGGGCCGAAGCCGCCCTCTCCCGCGGCGACCGCGTCGCCGCCACCGCGCGCCGCCCCGAGTCCCTGCGCCCCCTCGTCGACGCCTACGGGGACGGCGTCCTCCCGCTCCGCCTCGACGTCACCGACCGGGAGGCCGCCACCGCCGCCGTCCGGCACGCCGCCGACGCGTTCGGCCACCTCGACGTGGTCGTCAACAACGCCGGCTACGGCCTCTTCGGCATGGTCGAGGAGACCACCGAGGAACAGGCCCGCGCCCAGCTCGACACCAATCTGCTCGGCCCGCTGTGGGTGACGCAGGCCGCCCTGCCGTTCCTGCGCGCCCGGCGGAGCGGGCACATCGTGCAGGTGTCCAGTCTCGGCGGCCTCGCCGCCTTCCCCACCCTCGGGCTGTACAACGCCTCCAAGTGGGCGCTCGAGGGCATGAGCGAAGCGCTCGCCCAGGAGGTCGGCCCGCTCGGCGTCCACGTCACGATCGTCGAACCCGGCCCCTACGGCACCGACTGGTCCGGCTCGTCCGCGGTACACACCGTCCCCATCGCCGCGTACGAGCCGATCCGCGAGGCCCGCCGCGCCGGTGCCGTCGCCCGCGCGCCCCAGGATCCGCGGCCCACCGGCGACGTGATCCTCGAACTGGTCGACTCCGGCGAACCGCCCCTCCGGCTCTTCCTCGGCACCTACCCCTACCCCGTCGTCGAAGCCGCCTACCGGCAGCGCCTCGCCACCTGGGACGCGTGGCGACCGCTCGCCGCCAAGGCCTGACCCCGGGCGGCGACCGTTCGTGATCGGGCCGGTCGAGCCGGGCGCCGGGTCAGTTACCGGCCGGGAGGTCTCCGTCCCAGTCCTCGGCCTGCCGCGCGACCTCGACGAGCCGATCGATCCGGCGCCCGTCGACCCGCGCGAACACGTGCGATTCGAAGACGAGCGGCGGTCCTTGCAGGGGCACCATGCGGAAGAGGTAGCGGCCGGCGATCGCGTCGTCCGCCCTGATCTCCTCCAAGACCGTCAGCTCTCCACCACCGAGGACCAACTGCCGCATCTCGCGCACATGGGGAACGTATGCGGATCGGTCGTACACCTGGCCGTTGATGCGCTGGACAAATGTCGGCGTCACCAGCCGGTCCAGGGCCTGCTCCAGAGTTTCGGCGCTTTCGTCGCCGTAAAGAAGCTCGGACAGCACTGCGGCCAGATCAATTTCTTCGCTCATAGTGAATGTCTTCCCTGTTCAGTGGGCATCGCTAATGCTCCCCACCCGCCGGAGGCGTGCGGGCTCGGACTCGGGACGGGACACCGCACTCTTCCCGCCGCCGTCGACGACGTTAGCGGGATGGCGGAAGACTTGGCAGTGTTAGATTTTCCTGACGGCTATCGCTGCTGGTGGACGACCCGCGGCCCGCCGGGTTCGGCGGTCAGCGGCCGAGGTCCTGAAGTGCCCAGCTGTTGCCGTCGGGGTCCTGGAAATAGGCGTACGAGACGGTGGGCTTTCCGGGTGCGGACATGTCATTGACTTCGCTGATGTCCAGCCCGCGCTTGACGAGCTCCTCCCGTACGGCGCGGATGTCGGACACGACCAGGTGCAGGTTCTGGATCGAGCCGGGCGCGGTGCCGACCCACCCGTCGCCGAAACCGATCGAGCAGGCGGAGCCGGGCGGTGTCACCTGCACGATCCGGAGGTCACCGCCGGGGCTGATGTCGTGGTCCAGGTTGAAGCCCAGTGTCTCTGTGTAGAAGGCGATCGAACGGTCCGTGTCGGACACGGGGATCGGCACCATCTCGAGCTTGAACTCCACGGCAGGACGTCCTTTCGTATATGCGGTCATTCGCTAACTCTGCACGCCGATCCGCTTCCCCGAATCAACGCCGGCCCAGCAAATCACGCTATCCCCGGCAGTGTCATGCAAATGCGCACTCTGTCGTTGTGCTGGTTTCGGGCACCCGAATTGAGGGGCCGTTCATGAAGGTGCGCCTTTGTAGTCGGGCATGGCCAGGGTCGGCCGTGCGGGGGGGTGATGCCGAACATGATGCTGTAGAGGTGCCGCTATCGGTCGCCGCAGTACAGGCTTGGACTGCTGTCGTGCCAAGGAGGATGCATGCTTCCCGACATCACCGAAGAGAAATGGACGCGGACCCGCGTCGCGCTCCGACGGACCGGCGACGACTTCGCGGAACTGGTGTCCTCGGCATCGGACTCCCGCGCCAAGGCCACCGTGCACTGGTCCGTCGCCGACACCGCCGCGCATGTGCTGACACTGGCCCGGTCCTGCCGTCACCTGGTCGACCACGCAGGGGGCCCGCCACCGTTCAGCGGGATGGACGACCTGCTGCGCACGACCGTCGTCGACACCATCGCCCAGTTCAACGAGGAACTGCTCAGCCAGTTGAGCGAGCGGGAGCCACACCGTCTCGGCGGAGAGATCAAGGCCGAGATCGCCCGCATACTCGCGGCGACCGAGAGCGGAGACCCGGCAGCGGCCGTCGACTGGGTCGGCGGCTCCCGGGTTCCCCTGGCAGGCGTCCTCGCCCATCTGCTCAACGAATTGCAGATCCACGGCCGCGACATGGCCCTGGGCCTGCGCGTGCCATGGACGGTCCCGCCCGAGGAGGCCGCCGCCTTCTTCGACCTCTTCCTCATCGGGGTCACCGAATACGGGTACGGACATCTCCTTGACGGCCACGGCCCGGCCCCGAAGGGACGGATCGCCGTGGAGTTCCGCTCCCCCTACACCGCACCGGCCGCCATGGTGCTCACCGACGGTTTCTGCACCGTCGAAGAACCCGGCGGACGACCTGACGTGCGGCTGAGTTTCGACCCCGTCGTGCTCAACCTCATGCTGTTCGGCCGCATCGGCAAGGCACGTGCGGCAATGACCGGCAAGGTGGTGCTGCGCGGCGGGCGGAGGCCATGGACGTTGCCCGGATTTCTACGCATCGTCCGCCTGCCATCCTGAGGCTCCCGAGCAGGGGAAGGGGCTCGGGCCTGGCCGGGGGCTGGGCTCGGCCAGGCCCTGCGGATCAGAAGAAGTGGATGAAGTTGTCGACGGTGTCGGCGGCGATCGTGCGCTTGGTGTAGGCGAGGGGCTTGGAGTAGTTGTACTCCTCGACCACGATCTTCGTGCCGTCGATCGAGGCCACGTAGGCGATGTGGCCGTAGGTGCCGCTGTTCCAGACGGCGATGTCGCCGACCTTGGGCTTGCCGTCGACCTTCATCCCCGCCTTCTTGGCGGCGTCGTCCCAGTCCTTGGCGTTGCCCCAGAGGACGTCCTTGTAGGCGTTGGTGAACTTGATGCCGAGTCGCTTGTTGATCCGCCAGGCGACGAAGGACGTGCACTGGCCTGTCCAGAAGTTCCAGGGGTCGCGCACGTTGGGGGTGCTCTTGTAGGGGTAGTCGTCCTTGATCGTACGGTCGCAGGGTTTGTCGCAGGCGGCGGCCTGGACGGGGGCGGGCGCGGCTGCGGGCGCGGTGGCGGCGGACGCCATGGGGGAGAACAGGCCGCCGGCCATGACGGTGGCGGCTGTGATGACGGTCCAGCGCATATGAGGCTCCTTCGAGGGGGGTGCGGACGCGCCGGTTCGAGATGTCCGGCGAACAAGATCATTTTAAGCCGGATTCGCGAACCTTGCCCTTGGGGGACGGAGCGGTCGGCTCTCGCAGGGCGTGCCGCCGCTGTCCCCGTCATGAGGCGGGGCCGGGTTTCGGTCCCTTCAGATCGTCCGCGCGTGCGGGCTGCGCCCGGCCCCCGCGCCCCTCGGCGGGACCTGCGAATTCAAGCGAATCGGCGTGCGGGTGGTGATCGCGCCGCTAAGGTCCCAGACCCATGATCAATTGGCGCCCCGCGATCGAGGGGTTCGACCCCACCTTCCCCGCCCCCCTCGACGCGATCGACCCGGGCCTTCTGGGCGGCGGCCTGGCCGCCGAGGCACGTGAGGACTTCGAGATCGCCCTGCGGGGCTCCCTCCAGGACGTCGAGTCGAAGCTCGCGATGGGGCCCGGCGCCCACATGATGAACGCCACCGGATCGCTGACCGGCATGGACGGCACCCGTGAGCTCCTGTCCGACCACGAGGTCGACTACGCCTACGACGACGCCGCCGTGGAGACCGCGTTGGCCGGCATGTCCAGGAAGGTCGCCGGGCGGGCGGCCGAGCTGCGGTTCGCGTCCTTCACCTACTACGTGCGGATGGGCGAGCCGGGCAGCCCCGGGCCGCAGCGGATCACGATCCGCCGGTCGACCGAATGGCAGAACAAGGACGCCCCCAAGCCCGCTGGAACCCTGGAGGCCGTCTGCGTCGACATGGAGCACCGATCGGGCGTCGCGCTCGCGGTCTTCATGCCCTACGACCACCGGGTCGGCCGCCTCCACCTCGGCGATCTCGTCGGCGGACCGTCCCACCGGCGCTTCTGGGGCTGATGTGTCGACCGACATCTACGGAACGCGGGTCCGCTGCCTTTCGGTCAGCCCCTAAAAACCCGCACCAGCCAGAGAATCAGCTCGGCCTGTCGAGTTCGCGGGTCACGATCTTCGATGCGGTCATTCGCACGATCACTCGCTTGTTCTCTGCCGCGTCCTGGAACGGACCCCCGGTGTAGCGAAGGCTCAATTCATCGATGAGCGACTTGTCGGGATCATCCTCGAGTAGTGCGCGGCCGCGCAGCTCGACGTAACGATCGGGATCGTTCCTGGAGTAGACGAGCAGGCTGATCCGGGGGTCACGCAGCAGGTTCGTATGCTTGCGGCGACCGGCGACCGTTGAGAACAGCACGTCGTCTCCGTCGGTCTTCACCCATACGACGGACAGCTGAGGCTGCCCGTCAGGCTCGATCGTCGCCACGGTCGCGTGCTCCTGAGCGTCGATCAGGGCACGTACGGCGGTGGCCAGGCGGTTCATCGATCTTCTCCTGGGGCTCGATGCTCACAGCCGGCGTCAGGTGGTGAAGGCGCGGGCGACGGCGAGGAACGCGTCGTTCTCCTCGGGGGAGCCTACCGAGACGCGGGCGCCCTCGCCTGGGAAGGATCTGACACCGACCCCCTGTGCGTCGCACGCGGCGGAGAACTCCGTCGTCCGCTCCCCCAGCGGCAGCCAGAGGAAGTTCGCCTCGCTGGACGGAACCGTCCAGCCGCTGGACATCAGGGCGTCGCGGACGCGCTCGCGTTCCTTGACGGTGTCCGCGACCCGTGCCAGCAGTTCGTCGGTGGCCGCCAGAGAGGCCACCGCCGCCGCCTGGACGACCCCGTTCACGCCGAAGGACAGGGCGGTCTTGCGTGCGGCCTGGGCCACCACCGGGTGGGCGACCATGAATCCGGCCCGGAGCGAGGCCAGCCCGTAGGCCTTGGAGAAGGTCCGCAGGACCACGAGGTTGGGCCGGTCGTGGTAGAGGTCCAAGCCATTGGCCACGTCATCGTCCCGGACGTACTCGCCGTACGCCTCGTCGAGCACCACCAGGCAGTCTGCGGGCACCCGGTCCAGGAACGCCTCGAACTCGGCCCGGCCGACGACCGTGCCGGTCGGATTGTTCGGGTTGCAGACGAAGATCATCCGGGTTCGTTCGGTGATGGCTCCGGCCATCGCCGCGAGATCATGCCGCTCCTCTCTGAGCGGCACCGTGACGGCGGTGGCGCCCGACAGCGCCACCAGCACCGGGTAGACCTCGAACGATCGCCAGGCGAACAGCACCTCGGCGCCGGGTCCGGCGACGGCCTCCACCAGCATCTTGGTGACCCCGACCGAGCCGCAGCCGATCGCGACATGCTCCGCGGGCACCTTGAAGGTGGCGCCGATCGCCTCGATCAGCGCGCCGCAGTTGAGGTCGGGGTAGCGGTTGGCTTGCAGAGCCGCCTGATTGATCGCCTTCAGCACCGAGGGGAGCGGGCCGTTCGGCGACTCGTTGGAGGCCAGACCGAACGAGCGGCCGTCCGCCGACATCGCGACCTTGGAAGCCTTGAAGGCATCGAATCGGTCGAGCACGGAGCGGAAGCGAGGGGTGTTTTCATCGGGCACCGTTGTCCTCCAGAGCGAAGCGGTGATGCCGGCAGAAGGCCGGTCAGGACCCACAGTTTCAGGATTCGTTCTCCTGCCGGACTCGGCGCGTGGCTCCGTTGCTCATCCATTCCTTGACTTTCGGCACGGTGAGCACATAAGCGAGGATGGCCAGAGCCGCCGCGTACACGATACTGATGCCGAAGAACGGCAGAATGCAGGCCGTCACGATGATGAGCAGGATGTTGCAGCGCCGGATCGCACGCCCTTCCAGCAGCCGGTGAGCGGCAAGGAAAGTCGCCAGGAATATCAGTAGGAAGGTCGCCGAGGTCGCGGTGATCAGCCACATCTCGGAGCTCCGGGTCAGCGCCAGAAGCCCGACGGGTACACCGTAACCCGGTATGAGGAACAGAAGGGCGCCGTAGGGAACGCTGTTGCGGCCCGAGACCTTTGTCAGAACCGCCGGGAGCATGCCTTCCCGAGCGCTGGAGAAGATGACCCGCGATGTTCCCAGCACCCAGGCGTTGGTCGCCAGCAACAGCAGCACGATGGCCACCACGTTGCCCACCTGGGACATCTCACGGCCGCTGGCCACCTGGAGCAGTGTCGCGAAGGCCGTGATCTGCTCTCCCTTCGCGGCTCCGGGGGGCAGGACGAGGGTGACCGTCACCGCCATCGCCAGATAGAGAGCGCCCACCCCGAAGACGGCCAGGAAGATCGCCCTGGGAAAGGTCCGGTGGGGATCCACGACCTCTTCGGCGACGGGGGCGGCGTTCTCCCATCCGATGAAGCCGAAGAAGCAGATGATGAGCGCCTGCCCCAGAGCCAGCCAGCCGTGCGGAGCGACCGGGTCGAGGTTCGCCGCGTCCGCCTCGGGCATGGCGATGACCATCACGATCACCAGGAACCCGATCAGCGTGGCCAGCACCCCGGTCTGGACCCTGGCGCTGATCTTCACGCCGAGGAGGTTGAACAGGATCGAACCGATCATGATCAGGTACCCGATGAGAACGATCTGCGGGATACCGGGTGTGTCGTCCCAGATGTTCAGCAGGTAGCGGGCGGCGGCCAGACCGAGGACCGGGTTGGCGATGATCAGCGCCAGCATGAGGAGCGCGGCCACCCAGTGCGCGACCCTCGGCCCGAAGGCCTCCTCGACGAACTCGGCGATCCCGCGAGAGGTCGGGTGCCGAACCGACAGCCGGGCGAAGATCAGGGCCAGCGGATAGGAGTAGACGATCAACAGTGCCCATGCCGCGAGTGACAGCGGCCCGGCCACCGCGGCGGCGTGTCCGGGGAGAATCAGCACGCCGACCCCGATGACGGACGTGATGTAGTGGGCGACCAGTCCGGGGACGTGCAGGCTCCGTTGAAGATTGGCCGGTTCTCGCTGCGTGGTTGCCATTCTGTCGCCGCTCTAGATCGCTGAATCGTCGCGCGGCCCGGCCGGCGATGTCATCGCCGCGTCCACGCACTGGGCGTACCGCCGCGTGGCGATCTCGGTGAGCCGTTGCCACAGGCGTTCGACGTCGGCGAGGGTCGTGTGGATGTTGCCGATCGACACCCTGATCACGTAGCCGTCGTCGAGCACCGTGTGCGACACGAACGCGGCGCCCGACGCGTTGAGATCGTCGACGATGTCGGCGTTCAGCATGTCGAGGAGCTTGCGCCGGTCGCTTTCGGTGCTGTCACGGAACCCTTCCGGCTCGAACCGCAGGCAGACCAGCGGATAGAGCGAGGTCACCGGGCATCGCCAGTCGGGGTGCAGCGCCACCTGGCGCCGCAGCCACTCCGCGAGCCGCACGCTGTGCTCGAGACGGTCGGCCAGGCCCTGGCGGCCGAACGACCTGATGATCCACCACAGCTTGAGTGCGCGGAAGCTCCGGCCGAGTTGCGGCGACAGGTCCATGAAGTCGACGATCTCGTCGTCCTGCGGTGAGGTCAGGTACTCGGGCACCAGCCGGAACGTGCGAGCCAGCGCGCCGCGGCGCCGGCAGTAGAACGCGGTCGCCTCCATCGGCACGTACAGGCACTTGTGCGGGTTCACCACCAGTGAATCGGCCTTGGTCAGGTCCTCGACCGTGTCGGCCAGCGACGGCGCCAGGCGCCAGAAGCCGCCGTAGGCGGCGTCCACGTGCAGCCACACGCCATGCCGGGCGCACACCTCGGAGAGCTCCGGAACGGGGTCCGCCGCACCGATGGAGGTCGTGCCCACTGTGGCGACCACCGCCACGGGCTTGACGTTGTCGGCGAGGTCACGCCGAATCGCCTCGTCCAGCGCGTCGGGCGGCATCCGGCCCTGCTCGTCCGAGCGCAGCTTCACCACGTTCGCCAACCCGAGGCCAAGCGTGATCGCCGCCTTCTCCACCGAGCTGTGCGCCTGGTCCGAGGTGTAGATCCTCAGCACGGGAAGCTCGCGCCCCGCCGTGCCCAGGACCCGCACGTCGTCGCCCAGCGCGGCGTCCCTGGCCGCGGCCAGTGCATAGAGGGTGGCCAGCGAGGCGCCGTTGACCAGGACGCCATCGGCCTCCTCCGGGTACCCGGCCAGCTCTGCGATCCAGCCCAGCACGACGCGTTCGAGCGCGGAGGCGGCCGGCCCGCTCTTCCACAGCATCGCGTTGACATTCAGAGCCGCGGTCAGCGTCTCGGCCAGAATGCCAGGGAAGCTGGCACTGTTGGCGAAGTAGCCGTAGAAGGACGGGTGATTCCAGTGCACCACGTGCGGCATCACCTGCTCGCGCGTGTCCTCCAGGATGCGCGCGAAGTCCTCGCCCGTCTCCGGCAGCTCCGTACGCAGCGATTCCATCAGGTCCGTGCTTGAGCGCGGAACCGTTATGGGGACTTCACGGATCGACTCGAAGTGGTCGCGGATCACCGCGAGCAACTCCCGGCCGTGCTCTTCGAACTCGGCCGGGAGCCAGTCACGTGGTTCGTCGGTCATTCGCCACCTGCGGCTCTCGTCGTCGCCGGACGGGCCTCACCCTCCATGTAGGGCTCATCCCTCCATGTCGTGGGCGTGCGGCACCTCGGTGAGGTAGGCGATATCACGGGGTGACTCGCAGTACTTGGCCTCGAATTCAGAGATGAACTTCTCCTCGCTCGCGAGCAGCTCCTCCGCTTCGGCAGAGCTGCGCCACGGGTACATGACCAGCACCTTGGTGGGTTCCGTGTCGTACTGGAGGAACGTGGCATGGCCGAGGAAGGCGGGATGCCTGTGCGCGGGCGGCCCCACCTCGTTGTCCATCGTCTGCATGAGCTCGTGGACCCGGTCGGTGAACTCGTTCTTGATGCGCCAGGTCTCGATGACGGTGATCATTTCTGTGTCGCCTCCATCATGGTGTCCGATTGGTCGGTGTCGGTAAATTTCTGGGCTGCGAAGTGCTCGCTGAGCAGGGACGGTCCATCCGGCACGAACTGCTGGCAGACGAACATGTGGTTCTTGCGATTGCGTGCCTGTGCCGCCCGCAGTCGGGCAGCCGACTCGTTGACCGCGTCCGGCGCACTGCCCGCACGTTCGATCTCCTTGAGCCTTCGCCGCAGCTCGCGAAGCCGGCCGAGCATCTGCTCGTGTTCGAGGTTGAGGGTTCCGGAGAAACCGGGGCTCGCGAACGGCGGGGCCATCGACGGACGGATCAGCGTCTCGTACAGCTCCGCGCTGAAGTCGGCGGCGTACCGCATCGTCGCGGTCGCGGCGTCGTAGAGGACGCCGAGCCGATCGAGTGTCTGTGACAGCTCAGGCCAGTGGCCGGCCTCGAGCGATTCGCGGGCGTCCCCGAGACACGTGTTCATCACGGCCAGGTTCAGGTGGAACGCCTGATGCCCCAGTTTCCAGCGGATCACGGCATCGTCGGCCCCGGGCGGTCTCTGCCCGAGAGTGTCGGGAGCGGTCACCGGTGTGCCCCCGCGGCACCGTGGAGATCGAGCCACTTCTCCAAAGTGCCGTGCGCGACCACCAGGAAGCCGGCCAGCATGTCACAGCGATCCTGGGCCGAAAGCCCCGTCGCCTCCAGATCGTCAAGGACCCGTCGCTGGACCTCCACGCAGGACTGCGACCAGGTCGCCAGCTCCGGCCGTTCGCGCACGAGGCGGAAGTAGCTGTCGTACTCCGCTGGGGTGGAGGACCCCGCTGCCGCATCGGGCATCCTGCCGTCATCTGGGAGGGATATCGGGCTGATAAGCCCGTAGTCAGGAGGCGCGGTGGTCTCGCTTGTGGTTTGTCCGTCTTGGCCCATGCTGAAATCTCCTGATTGCGGGGTGTCCGTAATTTGCACACTCTCCGGCGGGCGATAGCCCGCCCCGTTGTCGCCTCCTCCTGCTGTGGACGCGTATCGAACACTGACCTGCGATGTCAGATCCTCACAGCAGGGTGCTCCATGATCGGATCGTAAACGGCAATTGCACCGCTCCACGGTACTTCGTCTCATGGGGTGATCAATTTTGTAACCTCACCATCCCGTCATGTCAATCTGGCAAGAGGGAAAGTTTGAAGGCGATCTTGACTGTGGCTGAAACTTGGCATTGACGCAACTGGCCACCCGTGCTATAAGCACCCACTTCTTCCTCGCTCCGGCCTGGAGTCATGGGGAACAGTGAGCCTTTTCAGTGTGCCGCCGGTCTCGTGGAGTTGCAGGCTGTGGATGGCTTTGGCGATGTGGCCGGCGCGGTAGGGCGCACCGTCCTCGACCTTGCTGTGATCTCGTACCCGAAACTGCCGCTGAAAAAGGCTCGGTGAGCCCCTCCATCCTGCATGAACGCCAAAATGGACCGGTGCATTCGGCTTCACCTCCTGTTCTTCCGGGGGTAAAGGATTAAGCCCGGCAAGAGCACTTGCGGACAGCCGAAATCCGGCACTCTGTGCACGTGGAAAGGGGGCCGTTGTCGTCCTGGACCACCGTCTCCAGTCCTGGCCGGGTCTGGACATTCGACGGGTATCGCGGAAAAGCTTGATCGGGTAGCTTAATGATCATGACTACTGAGACGGTAAGGCAGCTGGACCGGAAGCGGTTCGAGGCGCTTCTCGCGCAGGACGCCGACGCACTGGCGGAGCTGTGCCATCCAGAGTTGATGCTCACCCACACCGACGGGGCGCCCGAGAACTACGAGTCGTACCTCCGCAAGATCAGGGAAAGCGCGTGGGTCTTCCAGCGCATCGACCACCCTGTCCACCGGATCTCCCTTGTGGGCGACACCGCGGTGGTGCTCGGCGAGATGGACGCCGACTTTACCGTGGGCGGTGCGGTGAAGCATTTGAGCAATATCACGCTGGCGGTCTGGGTACGCGAAGACGGCAAATGGAGAATGCTGGCCTTTCACCCCACGCCTAAGCAGTGACCACCATGCCCGGCGGAAGGTCCCGGTCAGCCCTACAGCACTGACAATCCAGTGCCTCAGAACCCGCGGGTACGGCGGGCTGCCGGACTGCTGGATCTCCGCTCTGTCCAGTTCGGCCTGGGCCACGGCCCGTTCGGTCTCGGTCTCGGCGATCCTCCGCGCGATGGACGGGGCCATCCCCTCCCTGATCGTCTGCGGTGGCTGCCGCTGCCGTCAGCGGTGCTAGCTGACGTGCAATGTCCGGTTCGCTATCTTCGTTCCCATGCACGGTGAACCCGGGGAGACCGTCGCCGGCCGCTACCGGATTCTCGGGCTCATCGGGCGCGGCGGCATGGGCCGAGTGTGGCGCGCGTATGACGCCGAGCTCGATCGCGAGGTCGCCGTCAAGGAGCTGCTGCTGTCCGACGCGATCGACGACACCGAGCGCCGCGAGTGGTACGCCCGGGCCGCCCGCGAGGCGCGCGCCGCTGCCCGCCTGCACCATCCCGGCATCGTGGCCCTGTACGACCGGGTGATCGGCGACGACGGCCGCCCGTGGTTGGTGATGGAGCTGGTCGCGGGGCGGTCGCTGGACGACGTGCTGCGTACCGGCGGGCCGCTGCCCGTACGGCGGGTGGCGGACATCGGCCGTCAGATGCTGGACGCGCTCGCCGCCGCACACGCCAAGGGCATCGTGCACCGCGACGTCAAGCCGGCGAACGTGCTGCTGGACGGCGACCGCGTGGTCCTCACCGACTTCGGCATCGCCGCGCTGGAGGGCGACGCCACGCTAACGAAGTCCGGCGTCCAGCTCGGCACCCCCGCGTACATGTCACCGGAGCAGGTCCGCGGCCACTCCGCCACGCCGCGGTCGGATCTGTGGGCGCTCGGCGCCACCCTGTACGCCGCGGTCGAGGGCCGCCCCCCGTTCCAGGGCCCGACGCACGGCGCGGTCTTCGTCGCCATCGCCACCGAAGACCCGCCGCCGCCGATCCACGCCGGCCCGCTGACGGACGTCCTCACCGGCCTCCTCAACAAGGATCCCGACGCCCGGCCTACTCCTGAGTCCGTCCGCGACCTCCTCATTCCGCACGCCGCGCCACCGCCCGCCGCGCCTCCCGAGTCCGCCCTCGGCCCATCCGGTGAGCCGTCACCGAAGCGTTCCGGGTCAGCGCCGCATTCGGTGCCGCCCGGCTCGTACGGCGGCACGGTCCGGGCGGGCACCGAGGTCCTGCACGGGACCGGAAGCCGCCTCCGGCGTGGGCGAGTCGTGGCCATCGTCGCGGGCACCGTCGTCACGCTCGCCGTCGTCGTCGGCATCGCCGTACGGGCCGGGACGGGTGGCGCCTCCGTGCCCCCGCACGTTCGGACCGCCATCCCGGCCGACCGCCTGCTCGACACCGACTCGGGCGGGGTCTGGGGCGTGGCGTTCAGCCCGGACGGCAAGATGCTCGCCAGCGCCGACGACGAAGACGCCGTCCGGCTGTGGGACACCGCCACGGGACGACAGACCGCCGTACTGACCAGCGGCACCGACGACCCCGACAAGTCCCGGCATGTCGTGGTGTTCAGCCCGGACGGGAAAACGCTGGCCACCGAGGACGACAACGGCAGCATCCAGCTCTGGGACGTCGCTTCCAGACGGGTCGTCACCACCCTCAGCAACCCGAAGGGCGAGAGCGCCACTTCCGCGACGTTCAGCCCGGACGGCACGACCCTCGCCGTCGCCTCCTTCTGGTTCGGGGACAACGCGGCGATCAGGTCCGGTGTGCGGCTCTGGGACATCGCCACCCGGCGGAACACCGCCACCACCCCGACCAAAAGCAGCTTCATCTTCGAGATCGCGTTGAGCCCGGACGGCCGGACGCTGGCGTACGGCGACGGCGACCACATCCGCCTTTGGGACGTCCCCGGACGCAGACTGAAAAGCCCGATCAACACCCATCGCGATGTCGACGCAGTGGCCTTCAGTCCCGACGGGAAGACCGTGGCCGGTGCCGGCGCCAAAGTCAGCGTCGAAACCTGGGACGTCGCCACGCACGAGCCCGGCGAACGCTTCGCCGGCGGCACGAGCGGCAAGGTCGTGTTCAGCCCCGACGGCCGTTACCTGGCCGCCTGCGACGAGGAGCACGGCCCGACCGCCACGGTCTGGGACGCGCGAACCGGCAAGGAGGTCCACGCGTTCGGCTCGCTGAGCGGCTTCTCGGTGGCGTTCAGCCCGGACGGCAAGACGCTGGCCGGTGGCGGTTCGGACGGCCGCATCCACCTGTGGCGGCTGTGACGCCCCACTCCGACACGGGCTCGGGCGGCTGCTGCTTCCGCGTGTACGCCTCGTCCATGGCGGGCAGCGGGGAACCGACCGGCAAGCCTCATCGCATCGTCATTGGTCCACAGTCGAAGACGTCCCGGGGAGCAACCGCGCCCGCCTGGAATGGTTCCGGGCGGCCGGTGCCGGAAGTGGACAGTTGATCTTGTTCTGCGGGTGGCGTGGGGTGGGCATACTGCGAACGCAAAAGATCTGATCTTGTGGATGGGACGGATGCTCGCACGGGGGACGGCCGGGCCGTCGGATTACGCGCTCGCGCATACGGTGCTCCGCTTCACGGTCGCGCTGCGCTGCGGCGGCGTGTCGGCAGCGATCATCTCAGTGGCGATCGACAGCGGGGCCGGGGTCTCACGGGAAGGGCAGGGGTGGGCGCTCGGCGGGCTGGCCTGTTGGGCGGCGTTCTTCACCGTGCGGGCACTCCGGCACGGGCTGACATTCCTGCTGGTGGTGGGCGACACGGTGGTGGTGGCGCTGGTGCTGCTCGCGCAGAGCCGGCTGGTGCCCGTCGCGGCGGTGGTGGACGAGACCACTTGGGCGATCATGCTGGCCAGCACCGCCATCTACGTGGCGCAGCTCGCTGTTCCTCAGGTGGCGGGGCTGGCGTTGGCCGCGGTGACCATCGCCGCGTACATGGCCGGAGTGCCGGCGCCGACGAGCCAGGTACGGGTCCTGTTCGTCCAGGCGCTCGTGGTGAACGCCCTCATGTGGTTGCTCCGGCGTGGTGGGAACCGGGCGGACACACTGGTCGCCCATCGTGACCGGGATCGGCGGCAGGCGATGGCGGAGGCCGCACGCCGGGCGGACGAACGCCTTTACCGGGCGGAGATGCACGACTCGGTGCTGGCCACGCTGACCATGGTCGCCTCCGGGGCGGTCCGGGGCGGGTCGCCTGTGCTGGCCCAGGGCGCGCACCGGGCGCTGGCGGTGCTGGAGGAGTTCTCCGGTCCTGGGCTTTCGGACGAGACGGTCGAGCTGGGGCCGTTGCTGGGACGGGTCGCCTCTGAGGCACCGGTGGCCGTTGAGTGTTCGTTCGCGGAGCCCGTCCGGGTGCCTGAGCAGATCTCGGTGGCGATTGCCGGTGCGGTCGGAGAAGCGCTGAGGAACGTCGCCGCGCATGCTGGAGTGCGTTGGGCTTTCGTGTGCGCTGAAGGGGATGGTTCGGGGGCGACCGTGGTGGTGGCCGACCGGGGGTCGGGTTTCGACCCGGCGAGGGTGGCGGTGGGGCGGCGGGGGATCAGTTGCTCGATCATCGAGCGGATGGTGCTCGTGGGCGGCACAGCCTCGGTGGAGTCGCGGCCGGGGGAAGGGACCACGGTCACCCTGCGGTGGCCGCATGGCTGAGGTGTCGGCCGCGGCTCCGTTCGCGATCAGATTCCACCGGGCGTATGACGTGGCCACGGTCATCACGGTGGTGCTGTGGCAGGTGGGGGCGGCCGGTTCGGCGTTGGTCGTCTACCACGGCCAGTACCGCTCGCCCGGCGGCGCGGTGGTGATCTGGGCGGTGCAGCTCCTGGTCATCGCGGCGGGGGCGGGGCTGTTGTTCCGGCCGGCCAAGGGGACGACCGTGGCCGTCCTGCTGGTGATCGACCTGGCCACGGACCTGGCGATGGCGGTCAACTGCCCGGCGGGCGAGCTTCTGCGGATCAACTGGGCGCCGGCCACCACCGGCCTGATCGGTGTGCTCCTCCTGCTGCACCGCCGCGTCCGCGAGGTGGTGCTGTTGCAGGCGGTGATCGCGGCGATCACGCTTGCGGTGCTGGTGGCCACGGACGACCTGGACCGGTACGGCGCGGCCGGCTTCGTGACACTGCTGTACGCGTCCGGTAGCATCCAGCTCGCGATGATCACCGGAGCCGGCGTGTTCCGGGCCAGTGGGGGGATGGCGGCCGCCGCGGCCGCCGAACGCTGGGAGACCGCGCGGCGCGAAGCCGTCATCGCCGAGGTCTCGGCGGCGCGGCAGTTGCGCTACCAGGAAGCCCGCGAGATGATCACGCCGGTCCTGCGCGGGCTGGCGGACGGGACGGTGGATCCCGCCGAACCGGCGGTGCGACAGCGGTCCCGAGCGGCCGAGGCCATGCTCCGGCAGTTGCTGGCCGAGCAGGAGGACATCCCCGATCCGGTCATCCGGGTCCTGCGCCCGGGTGTCGACGAGGCCATGCGCCGGGGTGTCGCCGTCGATCTGGTCATGGTCGGGGCGGCGCCCGCGCTGGACGAACGGACGGCCGCCGCGCTTGCCGAGTATCCGCTGGCCGTGCTCGCGCGCACGCGGGAGCACGCGCGTGTCACCGTCGTCGTGGACGGAGCGGGGGCGGTCAGCGTCTCGGTGCTGGCCGACGGTGCCGCCTGGGTACCGCGGTGTCTGATGACCGGCGAGGTGAGCGTCACCAGCGACCGTGACGGGGAGCTGCTCTGGTTGGAGGTTCGTTGGAAAGGGCCGTGACCATCGCCGTCATCGACGACCAGGATGTCGTGCTGTCCGGGGTGGAGATGTGGATCTCCGCGGACCCGGAGCGCCGGGTCGAGATCGTGCACACAGGGGCCGATCTCGGCGGGCTGGACGCCGGCCCCGCGGCCGACGCCGACGTGCTGGTCATCGACCTGCGCATCGACGGCGAGCTCGTGCTGGACCAGATCGCCGAGCTGACCGCGCGGGGACGCCGGGTCGTGGTCTTCTCCCAGCACGCGGACGCCGAGACCGTCTACCGCGCCGAGATGGCGGGCGCGCTGGCGTACCTGACCAAGGAGACCAGCGAGGGCCGACGCCATCTCATCGAGGCGGTCCTGGCGGTCGCCGCGGGGGAGACCTACACCACTCCGGCACAGGCCGGCGCGATGCTCGGCGACGACCGGCCGAGGTTCTCCGAGCAGGAGCTGCGAACCATGCGCCTCTGGCTCGGCGGTCTGACCCGGGCGGGGGTCGCCCGGCAGATGGGCATCAGCGAGCACACCGTCAAGCAGTACCTCGAAAGGGCGCGGGAGAAGTACGCCCGGGCGGGACGGGAAGCCACCACGCGGGTCGATCTCTACCGGGAGGCTCGCCGGGACGGCATCTTCGTCGACTGAACCGGGGCGGTGGCCGTGTTACGAGGCGGGTTCGGCGATCCCCTCATCTACCAGCGTGCGCAGCAAGCGCCGGGCCACATCGGGAGTCGTCGTCGCGGCCAGTTCTCCGGACGTCAGCGGGACGCCGGGGCGGTCGATCAGCCGCAGCACCGCTCCGGCGGCCGGGTCGGGGATCCGCAGGTCGCGGTCGCCCAAGTGCAGCACGACGCCGTTGTCGGACTTGGTGAGGGCCAGCACCGCACCGGGGACGCCGGTCACCGAGTTCACGTCGGACGCGGCGACGGCGGCGGCGACAGCGGGACGGCGCGGTCCCGACTGGGCGCGCAACTGGCCGGCACGGAGCTTCTGCGCCGCCTGCTCGACATCGAGATCGGCCAGCCAACGGGCGAAGCGTTCGGCGGTATCGCCGACCGGGCCGTCCAGCCCGTGTTCGTTGAGACCGGGCGGGAGCGCGACCCGGAACTCGGGATCTTCCGCCGCGAGGTCGAGGAGCCGCTCGAGCGCCCAGTGCCGGGTGAATTGGAGAACCCCGAGGCTGACGTGGAGTGACGTCCCCGATTCCGCGTATCCGTTGTGAATCCAGCCACGAGGAACCCACAGGACGTCGCCGGGCGAGAGTCGGATGCTCAGAAACGGGGTGCCCTTCTCGAAACGCTTCCGTTCCGCGGCGGGAATCGGAATTCTCCCCCACCGGTGCCGGGGGAGCGGATCCTGGAAGACGGGAGCGTGTAGTTCCCAGGTCTTGTGCCCGGCGGTCTGCATGATGAAGACCGCCTCGGTGTCCCAGTGATGGGCGAATCCCTGGCTTTCCGGCGGGGTCAGGAACGCGTGTGCGTAGAGGGGGTGCCCGAGTTCGGACGACAGCAGCCGGGTGAAGCGGCCGAGGGGTCGCCAAGTCCGGTGCAGCCCCATGAGCAGCAGCGTGTGCCCGGTGCGCAGCCGCTCGCCGATCCGGCGGGCGTCCAGGTTCCCGGCCGCGCCCGGGAACGCGGTCATGTCGGGGAGCATCAGGCTGCCGGGCTCGGCCATCGCGTCGTCCTTGGCCATCGTGATCGAGGAGGCCGGCAGGCCGTGGTCGCCGATGAGCCGGTCGACGTCCCCGACGCCGAGCAGCGCCGTCGCCGCCACCGGGTCGCCGTGGTGGACCTCGGGGACCTCCGGCCATTGTTCGGCGAATGCTCCGGGCCGTGCAGTGAGGTGGGCGAGGGCGCTTTCCATATGGTCTCCGAGGGCCGTGGTCTCGTGGTCCGTCCCAGGGCCATGATGCGGCTGCCGGTTATTCATGACAAGAGCGGTCAGCCGGGCAGATGCGGCTGCGCCGTAAGGTGTACACCGAGTCGTAGACGTTTTCCGAAAAGGTGTATCAACTCTTTTCTCTCATTCTTTGCCTGGTCATTTTCGGGTCTCCGTCTTAGCTTTCAAGGGGAAGATCTTCCGGCCGCGTCAAAGTCAACGAGAAGGAGCAGCAATGAACAGTCCGGATGAGCTCGACTTCGACCTGCAGGACGTCCCGATGGACGTGTTCGACCTCGCCGAGAGCGGGCTCACGATCGAGTCGCTGACCGCGGGCCACGGGATGCCCGAGCACGGCGCGTCGCTGCCGTTCTGCTCGTGCAGCGCGACCTGCAGCTGCTGCCCGAGCAGCAGCTGACCGAGGAGGACGTCCGTGCCGCCGGCCTCCGGGCCGGCGGCACGGGCCGGCTGGAGGGCTGGAGGGGTCATGAGCGAGAACGTCAGCGCGGTGCTGGACCAGGGCGTCGTCCTCTCGAGCGGCGCGCGGGTGGACGCGCCGCCGGTCCTGCGGGTCGCGGGGCTGCCCGCCGCGGTCCTGACCGGGCTGCGCATGGAGGAGTCCTTCCGGGGAGCCGGGGAACAGGCACGGCTGCGGCGATGGCTGGCCGAGGAGGGCGCGGCCCTTTCGGATCTCCTGTTCGCCGAGATCGGCGCGTTGGGCGACGGCGGGTCGGGGGAGGGCGCGTTGAAGCCGAGGCTGGTCGGCTTGCGCCGGGCGGTCTTCCGGTCGCGGCGACCTCGTCCCGAGGAGTGGAATCCGGTCGTCGCGGAGCGGCTCGCCCCCGTTGTCGCCGACCGGGTCGACGCATGGCTGCGCGGCCTGGACACGCTGGAGAGGCTGACGGGGGCGCTTCCGGGAGTCCTCGCAGCCGAGATCCGGGACAAGGAACGGCTGCTGCGTGCGGCGGCCGGGCGTCCGCGCTTCCGCCGGGCGCTCTCGCAGGCCAGCCCGGCGCTGTCGGCGGAGCTCGACAAGTGGCTCGCCGATCCCGGCCGGAGGCCGCGCCCGCAGACCATGGCGCGGCTGGCGCAGTACGTGGCCAGGGCCGCGGCCAAGACCAGCCCCTACAGCACGTTCACCATCAGCGGCGTGGGCTCCTGGAGTCGCGACGCGCCAGTGGACGCCTTCGCCTCCGGTGTTCCGGTCAGGGGTGTCCTTGAGCTGGACGGCTTCCTCGTGCTGAGCCTCGTGCGGGAACTGCGAGAGACTCCGGCGCTGAAGGCGACCATGCAAGTGCGGGTCAACCCGAGTGTGGTCCAGGTCGGGGACCGGGTGATGTTCTCCGGTCCGCCGCCTCGCGAGCCGATCGTGACCATGCCCGCGACCCCGGCGGTCCGGGCCTGCCTGATGTTCCTCGGCGAGGGTGGCCGGTACACGCTGAGCGGTCTCGAGGCACGGCTGGCGGCGGCGAACAGAGGGCGGAGCGACAGCGTCCGGCG
This sequence comes from Spirillospora sp. NBC_01491, assembly GCF_036227065.1. Lineage (GTDB taxonomy): Bacteria > Actinomycetota > Actinomycetes > Streptosporangiales > Streptosporangiaceae > Spirillospora > Spirillospora xylanilytica. The sequence goes on along the minus strand of NZ_CP109432.1, from coordinate 4,577,343 downwards.
GTTCCTGGACGCGCTCGTGAAGGCGGGGTTGCTCATACTCGACCCGCCGATCGCGGACGAGGCGCTCGACCCGCTGGGTGAACTGGCCGACTGGACGGCCTGCGGCGGGGACGCGCTCGTCGATGTGGTGCCTCTCCTCGACCGGCTGCGCCGGGAGGTCGCCCTGCCCGTCCCCGTCGAGGACGTCGACGGGCACTGCGCCCGCCAGGAACGCCTCCGCGCCGCCGCGGCCGACCTCATCACCCGGGTCGGCCTGCCGTTCCAGCCGGTCGCCGAGATGAGCAAGGCGATCTTCCACGAGAACGCGGTGTTCGCCGGCGCTCCCGTGGCGTGCTCGGCGTCGCGCTGGCGGCCCGCGCTCGACGACCTGGACGTGGTCCGGCGGTGGCTCGCGGTCTTCGATCCCGCCCTGCCGCTGAGGCTCGCGCTGGGCGGCTACTTCCGGGAACGCTTCGGCAGCGCGGCACGCGTCCCGTTCCTGGAACTCTGCCGCGCCGTGCACGAGGAGATCGCCCGCGCGGACGCCCCGGACGAGGGCGGGTCGTCCCACGGGCGGGAGGTCGCCCGGTTCTTGCGCGCCTCGCCGTTCGCGAACGGGAAGGCTCTGGCGGAGAGTCCGCTGGCGCGGCTGAGGGAACTCGGCCGGATCCAGGAACAGGCGCGCAGGGAGATGCTGGGTCCGCCATCGCCGGATGGCGTCATCCGTACCCCGGCCACGATCCTGCGGGCCGTCGCGTCCGGCTGGCCCGACTGGATCGCACCGCCCGAGTCGCTGGGCTGCTACGTGCAGGTGGTCGAACGGGAGCGGGGAATCTCGCTCGCGCTGAACGTGGCGCACGCGGGGTTCGGCCGCGGGCGGAGCCGGACCGAGAGGCTGACCGCCATGGCGGGCGCGGTCCTTCCCGAAACCGGCGGGCCAGGCCCGTTCGGCCGGGAGGAGAACGGGGCCAGGCCGGTGTACGCGGAGTTGAGCGGCACGTTCGGCTCGGCGCTGAACGCCCGCGCACCCGGCACGCGGCACGAGATCGACTATCCGTTCACCGTGAGCGGCCGGTCCCGGGACGACCGGCTGCCGGTCGGAGACCTGGAGGCGCTGCACGATCCGGAGACCGATCTGGTGAACGTCGTCTCGGCGAGGTCGGGCGAACGCGTCGTCCCGCTGCACCTGGGCATGATGGCCGACGTCCTACTGCCGCCGATCGCTCAGTTCCTGACCTGGGCGTTCGGGGTGACCTACTACTTGCACCCGAGCTTCTCCCCGCTGGCGACCGACGATGAGCAGGGCGTTCCGGACGAGCCCGCGGTGCAACCGAGGGTGGAGGCCGGCCGGGTGATCCTCCGCCGGGCCCGGTGGCGGGTGCCCACGGCGTTGGTGCCGGCCCGCGAGCCGGGTGAGAACGACGCGGCCTACCTGGTGCGGCTGGTGGGCTGGCTCGGGGACAACGGGATCCCCGACCGCTGCTTCGTGCGGATGTGGACGGACGGGCTCTGGAGCGACGACCCGTCCGACAACAAGTGGGGCAAGTGGGTGCTGGACAAGTCTCGCAAACCCATCTACATCGACTTCGCCAACTGGCACCTGCTCGCCGTATTCGAGCGGATGCTGCGCTCGCCCGGTCCCGTCATGGTGTTCGAGGAGGCGCTGCCCGCCCCCGAGGACGCCGCCGGTCCCGTCGGCGAGCGCGCCGTGGCCGAGTTCCTCGTCGAGATCTCGGCGGGTGGGTGAGATGGACGAACGCGACTGGATCAGCGCGCACGCGTTCCACCAGGGCGACCAGGACCGGCTGATCGTCGAGGCGGTCGGCCCGCTGGCGACGGGGCTGGCGGAGGACGGTCGGATCAGCGGCTGGTTCTTCCTGCGCTATTGGGACGGCGGCCCGCACGTTCGGGTACGGCTGCTGCCCGCACGGTCCGAGGACCGCCCTCTGGTCACCGAGGCCGTGGAACGGCGTTTCGAGGAGTTCTTCCGCGCCCACCCCTCCACGCCGGTGATGACCGAGCGGGACTACGCGGAGGGTGCGTCGATGCTGGCGGCCTGGGAACGGACGGAGCCGCTCTTCGATTCGCTCCAGCCCAACGACACGCTCGTGCACGTCCCCTACCGGCGCGAGCACGGACGGTACGGGCACGGCGCGGCGATCGAGGCGGTGGAACGGCATTTCGCGGAGTCGAGCCGGCTGGCGCTGGATCTGCTGCGGCAGGGCGGCCCGCCCGAGCGGCGGTCGACGGCCGCGTTCGCCATGCTGGTGCTGGCGTGGCTGACCTGCGAGCCCGACCCCGGCCGGTTGCGCGACTGGATCAGCTCGGGGACGCGGCATTTCGAGAACGAGGATGTGTCGCCGAACCTCGCGCCGCCCGAGCCGTCCGTGCGGCGGCTCCGAACGGCCGTGTCCCTCGCCCGGCGGATGCGCGCCCTCGCGGCGCTGGCCGATCAGGACGCCGGACGCCCCGGCCCCGGCGCTCTGGTCGATTGGACGCGTTCAGTCGCGGCGCTGCGCGACGTCCTGCGCCATCAGGCGGAGCGGGGCGCGCTGAGCCCGCCGGGCGCCGGCTGGGAAGGTCCGGGCGGGATCGTCACGGCCGAACCCGGCACCTCCGTCCTCACGGTCCTCGACCTCTGCGCGCACCTGGTCTGCAACCGCCTGGCCGTCACGCTTCCGGAGGAGATCGCGCTGCGGCGGCTCGCCGGGGCCGCGGTCTCGGAGCTCGCTGAAAGGACCTGACCGATGCGTTCCCACAGTTTCCGGATCCACTACCACGAAGGCGGCGACCGGCTCGTCCTGGAGGGGATACGCCCGGTGCTCCGGCGCATCGCGGGCGAGGTGGACCACGCCTACTTCGCCCGGCACTGGATCCGCGGCCCGCATGTCCGGCTGAACGTCCAGTGCGAGCCCGGCGTGCTGGAGGCTGTCGCGCGTCCGGCGGTCGACGAGGTGCTCGGCGGATTCCTCGCCGAGCACCCGTCGCGGGCTCGCCTGAACCTGGACGAGCACCTGCCGATGCACCGGCGGCTGGCGGAACTCGAATCGGAGACCGAGGACCTTCTGCCCTGGCACGCGGACAACTCGATCCACCTCTACGCAGGTCCCGAGCCGTCGCCGGAGGACGAGTCGTCCGCGCGTCTGCTGGCCGACTTCTACACCGCCACGAACGAACCGGTCTTCGCCGCACTCGACGACGTCGCGTCCGGGGCACGAAGGCTCGGCATCGCGTTCGACCTGATGATCTGCACTGCGCACGCCCTGTCCGGCGTCGGGCTCGCGCGGGGCGGGCTCTCGTTCCGCTCGCACGCCGAGGCGTTCCTCCACGGATATCCCGAAGGGCACGGCCTGCGCCGGGCCTGGGACGAGCACTACAGACGGAATGCCGCGGTACTTGTGGACCGTGTCCGTGCCGTCGTGTCCACTGTGGACGGGACGGAAGGCTCATCGGCACCTGTTCCGCACGTGCGTAGCTGGAACAGGGCCCTCGGACCATTCCGCGCCAGGGCCGAGCAGATGGCCGCGTCCGGAGGTCTGGACGAGCAGGCCCCGCCGCCCGGCCTCGACGTCGCCGACCTCACGCAGGTGAGCCCGTTCCACCGGGAGCTGTTCGCCAGCGCGGGCTGGCAGGAGCAGACCGATGCCGCCGGCTGGTTCCTCTGCTACAAACTGCTGCTCAACTACACCTACCTCCACCTGACCCGGCTCGGCGTCACTCCAACAGAACGCTTCCTGCTGTGCCACCTGGCAGCGTCCGCGGTGGAGGAGGCGCACGGGATCTCTGCGCTGGACCTGGTCCGGACCCTCGCCGATCCATCGCTGCCCCCCGCCGAGGAGGTGGCGCGATGACCGGGCAGCCGGACTCCGAGACGTTCACCGAACGGTTCTCGCTGGTCCCCGGCGTCTACAGCGCGACCACGTCCGACGGCCTGCTGCGGCTCGTGATCGGTTCGCGCGGTGCGGGCATCGGGACGGCCGAACCGTGGAGACTCGACATCCTCCGGCGGCTCGCCAAGGAACCCTGCACGGAGCGGGAACTCGAGGCTGCGGGCGCGGGGCCGGACGCCCTCGCCGAATTCGTCGGCGCGCTGCGGATCGGCGGATGGCTGGAGACCGAGATCTCCGGACCCGGCGGAGCAGGCCCGCACTACGCGCTGCGGCCGACGCGGCGCCCGTCCTCGCCGGACGGTCCCGTCCCGGACGGTCCCGCCCCGGACGACCTCGTCCTGTCGCGGTTCGCGATCGCGCACCGGGAACGTGACACCGAGGGCCTGGTCGTGGAATCCCCCTTGGCCTGGGCCAGTGCCCGCCTGCACGACCCCGCACTGCTCGGCACGCTCACCGGTGCGTCGCCCTCCACCCCGAGCCCGGCGGCAGGGACCTTGGCCCACCGGTTTCGCGGCGACCTGTTCCGCGCCGGTCTGGCGGTGCCGGCCGCGCTGCCGGAGGACGAACCCTTCGACCGGCGCCAGTGGAGCCCGCACGAGTTGTGGTTCCACTGGCGCAGCCGGATCGGCGAGCGTGACAGCCTGGGCCGGGGCTACGGCCGGACCCGCTGGGCGGACGGGCTGTACGAGCCGGTGCCCGCCCGGCGGGAGCCGTACCAGAGCCCCGCCATCGACCTGCACCGTCCCGATCTGGAGGCGCTCCGGAGCCGCGACCCGGCGCTGACCGCCGTCGTCGAGGACCGCCGATCGATCCGCGCCAACGACGACGACGCGCCGATCACGGCGCGGCAGCTCGGAGAGTTCCTCTACCGCTGCGCACGCGTCCGCGAGACACCCGGCCCAGACGGGAGCCCGCAGCTCAGCAAGCCCTATCCGGCCGGCGGCTCGGTCTACGAACTGGAGCTGTACCCGGTCGTCCGCCGAGCCTCGGGGCTGGCGCCCGGCGTCTACCACTACGACGGGCACGATCACGCGCTCCGGCTGGTGCGCGGCCCGGGGCGGGGCATGGAGCGGCTGCTCGCCACTGCCCGCCACGGCACGTTCGAACGTCTGAACCCGCAGGTGCTGATCGTCGTGACAGCGCGCTTCGGGCGGCTGATGTGGACCTATGAGCAGATGCCGTACTCGCTCATCCTCAAGCACGTCGGCGTCCTCTACCAGTCGATGTACCTCGCGGCCACCGCCATGGGGCTGGCTCCCTGCGGGCTCGGCGGCGGTGATTCCGAGACGTTCAACGAAGTGACGGGTTCCGGTTTCACGGCCGAGAGCGCCGTCGGCGAGTTCATGCTGGGCAGCCGTCCCGCCGATGGATCCTGACGTGGAGACGGAGAGCATGGGACTGCTTCTGCGCCCCGACGCCCACTACACGAAGTCGGACGGCGGCCTCTACCTGCTCACGCACGAGGGCCCCGTCTTCCTGCCGGGACGTGCCGTCCACCCGCTGCTCACCCGGCTCGCGCCCTATCTGAACGGTGACCGCTCACTGGACGAGCTGACCGCGAACCTGTCCGGCGAGCGGCGGGAGATGGTGCGACGGCTGGTCGTCGCGCTCATCGACAGAGGCGTGGTGCGGACCGGGCAGCGCATCACCCCGGAGCTCCCTGTACCCGCCGAGCCCCTGGAGACCCCGGGCGGCTCGGCTTACCGTGGCGAGGCAGGCTTCCTCTCCTACTTCCGGGACTCCGGCCACGCGGCATTCCAGGAGTACCGGAACGAACGAGCGGTGGTCGTGGGGCAGGGGGCTCTGGTGCCCGCCGTGGCCGCCGCCGCGCTGCGCTCCGGGCTGGCGTTCGTCCACCTAGTGACCCCCGATCAGGGTGACGCCCTGCTCCCCGCCGTCGAAGAGGGGCGTCGCGATCCGGAGCAGCGCGTCACCCATGCGACGCTCGGCAGTGCAGCCTTCGGGCCGGAACTCAAGAGCGCGACCCTCGTCCTGCACGCCGCCGGCGGTTCAGCGGATCCCTTGGCCGCTGACCGGGCAGTGCGGTTGGAGCGACACTGCGCGGCCGAGGAAGTGGATCTCGTCCAGGTATTCGCATTCGAGGGCGCCTACTGGTGCACCTTGTCGGGCCCGCGCCTCGGCATCGGCCCTGCCTGGCGATCGGTCGAACTCCGCTGTACCGCGCGCCGCCCCCATCAGGCGAGGGACGAGAGCTCCGCCCCGCACGCCGTCGCCACCGTGGTCGCCGCGCAGGTGGTCGCCGCGCAGGTGGTGCGCCGCGCGTTGCTGGCGCTGTCCGGGGTCGCGGCCCCCGGACCTGGCAACGTCGCGCGGTTTGATCCGCTGACCATGACCCGCCGGGAGCACGCCGTCGTGCGGCACCCGTTCGCCGCCGAGGCCGAGGTGGAGCCGTCCACCGCTTCGGCGTTCCGGGCGGCCGTCGCGGCGAGACATGCCGCTCCGTGCCTGGACGAGGCGGAGTTCTCCCGGCGGGCGGCCCAGTGTGTGGGCGAGCACCTGGGAGTCTTCAGCCCTCCGGCCGAACGCGACTTCGTCCAGCTTCCGCTGCGCGTGTGTGAGATCGAAGTGTCCGATCCGGTGGGGCTGCTCGGCAGGGAGACGCCCTTGCCGCGCGTGATCGGTGCCGGGCTCGCTTTCGAAGCGGCACGCCTCGATGCGGCGCTCGCCGCATGCTCCGCTCATGCCGTGCTCATGGTCGATCCGCGCCGACTGGTCGATGCAGAGGAGAGGCCCGCCTTCGAGCCAGGCACCGATGCTCACCTCGCGCTTTCCCTCCTCAGAGAAGGGGAGGCGGACGCGCACGTGCACGGCTACGCCCTCACCGGTCGTGGCGAGGTTCGCCTCGTGCCTGCGGAAACGGTGTTCCCGGCGCTGCGCCCACGCGCCGTCCAGGACGCGGGGGAAACCGGCCCGCCCTGGGTCGTCCCGACCGGGCTCGCCTCCGCTTACACGTGGAGCGACGCCGTGACAACGGGCGTACTCGCACACGTCCGGCGACTGGCTCTCCAAGAGTCTGCGGAGGCGTGCGGGCCGTCGCCTCGTGTCGAGTTGGAGAACGTCCCGCTGGACGCGGTCGGCACTCGCTACCTGTCCATCCTGGCCGCCCTGGGAGAGGAGGCCGCCGTGTACGCCATCGGACGGTCCCTGCCCGCGTTCACGATGCTCTGCCAGGTGGGCGGTTCGGTGCGCGGCTGCGCCAGCGGCCTCTCCGCGCCGGACGCGATCCGCGACTCTCTCGGTGCCGCCATCCTCACCTACCAGGCCCGGATGCACGGGCAGCCCGCCTACGCCCCAACGCCCCCCACCCCTGAGCCCGTTCACCTCGGGGGAGGCGGCTCGTACCGTCCCGACCTTGGCCGGGCCGGTCTCGGCGCAGTGCTGAACGGTTTGGCCGAACGGGGTCACGCACCGGTCGCCGTCCCCCTCGACCACGATCCGGAGATGAGCGCCGTGATGCCCAACACCGTCCACGTGGTGATGACCGATGGCTGAGCCGCGACTGATCGGAACCGGACTGCTCGCGGACGGCATCGCCCGGGCAACGGCCCGCCGCACCATGACCCGGCCGGACGAGCGCGTTGTCGTGAGCGCCGCCGATGCGTGGGACGTCGGGGACCGGGCCGAGATACGTGCCGAGTGCGCGCAGGACGGGGCGTACTGGCTGCCGGTGCGCACCGAACTGGGCAGAGTGGTGATCGGCCCCTCCGAACGTCCCGGGCGGCCGGGCTGCGTCGACTGCGCGGAACTGCGCCGGCGGCACAACCGACTGCACGCCGCCGCGCACGACGCCGTGGTCACCGGCAACCTCGACGTCCTCGCCGGGCAGGCGTCGACCTGGCTCACCGGCGCGGCGGCCGACGTCGTCGCGGCGGTCGTCGTCGACGAGATCGGCAGGCTGGAACAGGACTCCGCGTCGGCGCGCACGTCGGGCGCCCTGCTCTTCGTCGACCTGAAGACCCTCGAAGTCGCCAGGCACGCCTTCCTGCCCGACCCCAGATGCGTGGTGTGCGGCGGCCTCCCGGCCGACACCCCGGACGCTGCGGGCCTCGTCCTCGAATCGAGACCGAAGACCGCCCCCGGCAGCTACCGCATCAGGAAGGCGGACGGGCACCGCGACGCGCTGACCGCCGCGTACGTCGACGCCGAATGCGGGCTCATCCGCCTGCTGGCCAGGGACGACGAGGCGGGTTCGGTGATCGCCGCCGCCTGGATGGGGCTGCGCGACGGGGCGACCGAGGGCGGGTACGGCCGTACTCGCAGCTACGAGAGCAGCGAACGTGTCGCGATGCTGGAGGCGCTGGAGCGGCACGGGGGAATGGAACCCGGCGGACGGCGGACGGTGGTGCGCGGCACCTACGCCGAACTGCGCGACCAGGCCCTCGACCCCAGGGAGCTGGGTCTGTACCCAACGGAGCGGCACCGGAGCGCAGGCTTCCGGTACGAGCCGTTCGAGGTCGACCAGAAGTACAACTGGGTGTGGGGACACTCGTTCCAGCGACGCGGACCCATCCTGGTGCCCGAGGCCTACGCCTACTACCGGCTCCACCGGACCGAGGGAGAGCGGGCCCCCTTCGTCTACGAGATCTCGAACGGTTGCGCGCTCGGCGCCTGCCGTGAGGAGGCGATCCTCCACGGGATTCTCGAAGTGGCCGAGCGCGACGCGTTCCTGATGACCTGGTACGCGCGCATGGCGGCGCCCCGAATCGACCTCAGCTCGGCCGGCCGCCGTGTCGTCCCGCTCATCGTCGAGGCCATGCGCGCCGAGACCGGGTACGAGGTCATGGCGTTCGACATCAGCGTCGAGCAACGGATCCCCTGCGTATGGGCCATGGCGGTCGACCCGTCGGACGACGCTCAGCGTCCCAAGGCGGTGTGCGCCGCCGGCTCGCATCTCGATCCCGAGACCGCCGCGGAGAACGCCCTCAGCGAACTCGGGTCGATCCTGCCCGATCTCATGCGCCGGTACCCGGACCAGCAGGAGCAGGCTCGCCGGATGGTGGACGCCCCGTCCCTGGTGACCGAGATGTCGCACCATTCCCTGCTCTACGGCACGCGCGAGGCGTTCTCGCGGCTGGACCACCTCGTGTCATCCCCCCGCACGGTCCGGTTCGCCGACATGCCGGGCCGCGGCGCGGGGCCGGGCGAGGCGTTCCGGAACGCCGATCTCAGCGACGACCTCCGCGAACTGGCCGGCCGCTACCTCTGCGAGGGACTCGATGTGATCGTCGTCGACCAGTCGACGCCCGAGCACCGCGCCCGGGACCTGTCCTGCGTCAAAGTGATCGTTCCAGGGACGCTGCCCATGACGTTCGGCCACGACCTGCGCCGGGTGGACGGTCTGCCGAGGCTGCATGAGGTCCCGCGCCGGCTCGGGTACCGCGACCGGCGGCTGTCGCCACGGGACGTCAACCCGCATCCCCATCCATTCCCCTGAAGCGCACGAGGAGCCCGACATGTACCTCCAGTTCGTCCTCTGGGACCTGAAGCGGTCGAGCGTCACCGTCGACGACCTCCGCGGCTACCTCCGCGACTACGCCGTCGACGCGTACTCGAAGCTCGCGGGGATGCGCCTCAAGATGTGGTTCGGCGACGAGCGGCGCCAGGTCTGGGGCGCGGTCTACCTGTGGGACGGGGCCGCGCACATGGACGGCCCCGCCCGGGTGACGCGGGCGATCGAGCTGATCGGGTACCCGCCCACCTCGGTGAGCGTCTTCCCGCTCGAAGCGATCGCCGAGGGCGTCAGCGCCCACCCGGACCTGACCGCGCTGGGCCGCGCCTTCGCCCCGATCCCCTCGGCCGGAACCTGAGCCCGGTCAACGCGGACGGTCAGTGCTGAACGGTCCGCGGCGCCTCCCGCACCAGGTCGAACTCCTGGGCCTTGCGGACGGCCTGGGCCCGCGAGCTGACGTCCAGCTTCGTGTAGGCGTTGGTCAGATGGCGCTTCACGGTCGCCTCCGTGATGAACAGCCGCCGTGAGATGTGCCGATTGCTCAGGCCGGTCGCCACCAGCCGCAGGATCTCGATCTCCCGGTTGGTCAGCGCCCCCGCCTCCTGTGCCGCCGGGCGCAGCCTCCGCACCGCCTCGACCGGAGCCGAGAGGACGAAGACGTCGTCGCCGCGGTGCACGGCGTGGATGGCCCAGACGAGTTCGTCGAGCTGCGCCTGCTTGGCGAGGCAGGCGTGCGCCCCCGACGCGAGGACCCGGCCGAGAAACCGGTGGTCGGCCGAGTCGGTCAGCACGATGACCTTCGACTTCGGCGCGGCGTCCAGCACGGCGCCGACCAGCGTGTCGGGTGCCCTCTCGACGGCGTCGATGATCAGGATCGTGGTGCGCCACCGCCCGTCCGGGGCGGCACCGGGCGGCCCACCGCCGTCCACCAGGAAGCTGGGGACCTTGCCGAGCAGCTCGGCGAGCCCGTGCCGCAGCAGCGGCACGGTACTCACTATCTCGATCGAGAACGTTCGCGTACCTGTTTCCAGCAATGGTGCTCCCCTGATCGGCGACGGCGGTCGGCCGCTCCCACCGCCGACCGCCGCCGCTCCCCGTTCGGCCGTCAGCGGATCTGCCGGAGCAGGGCCACGGCGTCGTCCCTCTTGGCGTCCGGCGCGTCACCGGCCAGGAACTCCCGCAACGCGGTCAGCTCGCGTTCGGCCACGTTCTCCCGGACGGCCGGCAGCCGCAGGATCCGGTCGTAGCCGCGGTCCGGGAAGTACAACGCCTTCGCTCCGGCCAGCACGACGTCCGCTCCGGCCGGCGAGACGACCCCGCCGGCGACCGCCGCGGCGACCGCGACCCGGATGTTGACCATCGGCTCGCACAGCGCCCGCAACGAGTCCGGGTCGAACGTGATGGCCACCTCGTCGTCGGCGTCGATGGCCCCCGACCGGTACATCTCGAACACCTGGCCCACCCCCGCCATGCCGTCCTCGGCGAGTTCCGCCGCGCGCAGTGCGCCCATGCTGGACGAGCCGAGCACCCGCACCGGCGCCGGGTGCCGGTCGATCGCCCGCAGCACCTCCTTGGGCGAGATCATCAGACCCTGTAGAAACTGCCCGTCCACGATCCCGATCACATCCGGCGGATCCGGCTCGGCGAGCAGCGTGTCGATGTCCCCGCGTTTGACCGGCGGGCGCAGCTCCACCTCGGCCAGCCCCGCGACCGTGTCCGCGTCGATGCTCGGGCCGGCGAAGACCACGGCGCGCGTCATGCCCCCGCTCCCGCCCGCTGCTTCGGCGCGGCCAGCGACGCCAGCGCGGACTCCCAGCACGCGCCCGCGCGCGGCCCGAGCCTGCTCTGGTCGATGGCCCAGGATTCCAACCCCGGAACGATCACCCGCACCACGTGCACCGGGAAGCCCGGCGGCGTCAAGTCCACCACGATCACGCGTTCGAGTCCGTTCTCGCGAAGCCGCCCCAGCATCAGCGCGACGTCGTCCATCACGTCGTCGCTCGGACGGCTCGGCACGTCCGTGAACCGCCGGGGGACGGCGGATTCGCGCCACGGCCACACCGACCGGTCGGCCTCCCCGGCACGGGACACGTGATGTGCCCAGTTCCCGATCTCCTCGCCGGGCAGGCTGATGTCCTCCCGCATGCCCTGGATGTCGACCGCGCGGCTCTGCGCCAGTTCGGTCAGCGCCCGGATGACCGCCACCTCGGCGTCCGGGTGCGTCCCGTATCCCGAGTGTCCCGGCGAGAAGCTGTCGGCGACGCTCTCGCTCACCACCGCGGCGAACGTCGGGATGCCCAACTCCGAGGTGATGTCCCGGACGACGAGCGACAGGTCCGCGTCCCGGACGCGGTCGGCGAACCAGCGCGCCGCCGCCGGGAGCGATTCCAGCTCGACGCTCGGGGTGCGGTCCTCCAGCAGCTCCTCCGCGCCCGCCGGCGTGCGGTCGCCGAGCCGGTCCCGGATCATGTGCCGCAGCCGGTTGCTGACCAGGTCCGCCATCGTGAGGGCATCGCGTTCGATCACCTCGCAGAGGGCGTGGCAGACGGCCTCCTCCAGCGAGTTCCCCGACGCCAGGCCGTTGCTGGTGTTGACGGCGAAGCACTGCGGTTCGTGGAACGCGATGTAGTACCCCGCCAGGCAGAGCGGCACCAGGACCTCCTCGTCGTTCAGCAGGTCGAAGCCCGCCGTCCACGAGACGGGGCGGGCGGGCCGGTACGCATGGCCCGGCGCGAGGTTGTGGTCCGCTGGGGCCAGTACCACCCGCCGCCCTTCCAACTCGGCGTACGAGGCGACGACCTCGGGCGTCCTCGGCTGCCAGGCCGCGAACCGCTCCACCGCCTCCATGATCGCCGAAGTCCGCGCGTCCTCATCCGTGCGGCCCTTGCCGTTGTAGACCGACAACAGGTCGTGCGACCGAGGGACGATCGCGTTGTGGACGGGGATCCCGATCCGGTCCAGCCACGTGATGTCGGCGACCCGCCGTACCCCGACCGTGCTCAGCAGCGGAGTGACCCGCTCCAGGGTGCGGGCCGTGGTGACCTCCCGAGTCGGCCCGATCTTGGGCGCCCGGTCGCGCAGCCTCACCGTCCCGCCCGCCCGCCGGATGCCGCCCTGACGATCGGCCAGCCAAGTTCCGAACAGCCCTCGCGCATATGTCAACACCCTTTCCTGAGGGACGCCCCGTCGCGCACCGCAGCCCCGTCGCCGGGCCGGCCGCGGTGTGTGATTCAAGTCTCACGGTCGGGCCGTCCGGTGTCATGACGCCCGTTCGGGGGTCAGCCGGCGCCGGCGGCTGACCTCGATGCGCCTGCCCGATGGCGGCGCCACCGTCGAGGTGGCTCGCCTTCAGGCGGACGGCACGTGGCCATGGGTGATCGACCAGCCCAGCCTTCTCGGCTGGCATACCGCGCGGTCAAGGCCTACGTCGGGAGTCTTCGATCCAAGCTCCGGGCCCACGAACCGGGAGCAGCTTGTCATCGCGGTCGGCACCACGGGGCTCATCGCGTCGACGCGGCACGGCTGAATGAGAGACTGGAGCCATGTCCCGGCACGGCAAGCAGTCGTCGACTGACCATCGGTCGAGAGTGGACACGGTGGGCTCCGAGCGCCACACGAGGCTGCGACGGAAATACACGAGCCTGGGGATTGGTGAGTTGGTCGCGGCAGCGGTGTTCGTCACCATTGCCGTCAGCGGCGTATTGCCCGTCACCAACATCGCCCCTTCTCTGTGGTCGGCGCTGTTGCCCTTGCTCGTGATCCTCGTGCAGGCCGGCGCGTACTGGCTCCTGGCCCGTCGCTGGGCAGGTCGAGCACCGATGCCGGGCCGTATGGCCGCCACCTACCGCGCTCTTCGAGTCCTCGACCCGATTCTCCTTGCAGCGGGTCTGATCGGGGTCATCGTGTGGTTCCCGACCGGGGCCGGCACGGTGCTCGTCGTCGCGGTCTGGCTCTTCGGGGTCGTGGAGTACCTGAACTACTTCGTCGTCCGACTCTCGTACCCGGTTCACCAATGGCCCTCCCTGGTCACGCAGTGGCGCATTCCCCGATTGATCAAGGACCTCAGGCAGTCCGAATAGCCTCATCTCGCGCTCACGTTCGCGGTTGGGTGGATCGGAACTGCGGAGTTCACAGGTTTGTGGTCCATTCGTGGCCGAACCGGGCGACGCAGTCCTGGAACAGGTCGGCCTTGTCGAGTGGATGGGCCTTGAGGACCATCTGCGCAAGGGCGCCGGTCTGGTCCAGCAGATCGGTGATCTCGTCCCGCGAGGCGGATGCGGCCTTCACGCACCCCGCACGCAACGCGGCAAGCCGGTCGACCAGCACCAGACGCCGATCTGCCCCGGGCAGGTCATCGCCGCTGCCGAAGAGGTCGGCCCAGATCGTTCCTGAACCCCCACATGTGCGGTCGGTGCGTGTCCGAGGGGGGATCAAGCCCGTTACCCCAACTCCGATCCCCCTGCCCGCCGCCGTCCTACGGTTCCCGACGCCGTGACCCCGGTGTCTTAGGCCGGTTCGCTGAGACAGCGCGCGAACACGCCAGTTAACAGCGATGAAGCACGTACAAGGCGCTGACCTTGCTAAAGGCTTTCCCTTGGTCCGATCCTCCTCGGCCCGGAAGCGGGCTACCACGCTCTCGGTCTTCTGCCCGAGGTGACCTCCGGCACCAGGCCCAGGTCTTACTTCATCGCCTCGGTGACGACCTGCAGCGCTTCACCGACACCCGCACCGGTCCGTGGCTTCCTGAACAACCTCGACTCGAATCCCGCTGCGGCCAGGTGGGTGAGCTGGCGCATCTGGCGAACGCGGCGAACTCGTGGTCGGCGATTGTCCTTCTCATCCTGCCCTACGGTCTATGCGGCGTGAGTCCGGTCTTGAAGGCGATGATCGCCAGGTGGACGCGGTCCCGAGCCTCGAGCTTGGCGAACAGCCGCGCGACATGGGTCTTCGCCGTCGCCGTGCTGATCACCAACCGCTCGGCTATCTCAGTGTTCGACAGCCCCTGTCCGACCAGTGCCAGCACCTCGCGCTCCCGGTCGGTGATCCCCGCGATGAGACGTGAGTCCGCGGCGGGCTCGGCGTCCGGTTCGGGGGCCGTAGGGCCGGACGTTCCCGCGAAGTCCGCGATCAGCCGTCGGGTCACGCTCGGCGCGATCAACGCGTCGCCGGCCGCCACCACGCGGATCGCGTCCAGGATCGCGTTCAGGGCCATGCTCTTGAGCAGGAATCCGCTGGCCCCGGCGCGCAGTGCGCCGTAGACGTACTCGTCGTCGTCGAAGGTCGTCAGCACCAGCACCTTGGGCGGGTCCGGCTCGGCGGTCGCCTGCCGGGTCGCCTCGATCCCGTCCATGCCCGGCATCCGGATGTCCATCACCACGACGTCCGGCCGCAGCTCACGCACCAGGCGCACCGCCTCGCGGCCGTCGCCGGCCTCCCCGGCCACCTCCAGGTCGTCGGTGTCGCCGATCAGGATCCCGAGCCCGACCAGCATCAGCGGCTGGTCGTCGACCAGCAGCACCCGCACGCTCATGCCGGGAGCCTCGCCGCCACCCGGAATCCGCCCTCCGGACGCCGGCCCGCGCTGAACTGGCCGGACAGCAGCGTCACTCGCTCGCGCATGCCGAGCAGGCCGAAGCCGCTCCCGCCGGCCGCGGAGAGCCTCGGACGGCCCGGCCCGCCGGGACCGTCGTCCCCGTCGTCCACCACCTCGATCGTCACTCCTCTCGGCTCGTAGCCGACCGCGACCCGGCACGTCCGCGCCCCGGAATGCCGCACCACGTTCGTCACCGACTCCTGGATGATCCGGAACGCCGACAGTTCGATCTCCGGCGGCAGCGGACGCTGCTCGCCCTGCCAGCTCACGTGGACCCGCACTCCGGCGTCGGCCGTGCGTTCGGCGAGCTGCGGGACGTCGGCCAGGCTGCCGGCCGGCGCCAGCGGAGCGGCCGGCGGCATGGCGTCGTCCGGCTCGGCGCGGCGTAGCGCCCCGAGCATGCGCTGCAGCTCGAGCAGCGTCTGGCGGCTGGTGGTCTCGATGCCGGTCAGCGCCTGCCGCGCCTGCTCGGGCCTGGTCTCCACGACCCGCGCCGCCGCTCCCGACAGCACCGTGATGATCCCGATGCTGTGCGCGACGCTGTCGTGCAGTTCGCGGGCGATCCGCAGCCGCTCGGTCACGATGGCGCGGGCCGCGGTCTGCTCGTGCAGGGCTTTGCGGTATTCACGGCGTTTGCGGTTCACCCGTACGAAGACCAACGCGATTGCGACCCACAATGGGTACTGCCCGGCCCACTGGACCGCGTCGCCGACGGACTGCCCGGGGACGTGCATGTCGTTGACGAACGCGGCCGCGACGGCCGCGACGGAGCCGACGGCGGCGGCCTTCGGGCGCCGGACGGCGAGGTACCCGCCCAAGGCGATGATCAGGAAGAACGCGATCGAGGGCCGTGCGCCGAAGATGTCGCCGAGGACCGATTCGCCCAGGATCGTCGCGAAGACCGCCGTCGGCAGACGGCGCACCAGCAGAACCGGAAGGGCGAGCACGACGCACAGCCCCATCGTCCGGAAGACCCCGAGGCCGGAAAACTGGTACTGGTCGTCGTAGTGCGCAACCATCGACTTGTAGAGCGTCAGCGCGTAGAGGCAGGCGGTGGCCAGCACCACGGCCTGTGACATCAGCCAGATCACGCGCTTCGATGTCGAGAGACGCTGGAGAAGCCCTTCCATACGGAGATCGTATTCAGCGGCGTCGGCTCTGCGCGTCGCCCCGGGGATGTACGCGGGGTACACCGCCGGGCCGATGGCCTGGGGAACGGTGACATCCCCCGGCCGACGCGACGGACAGCGTTCCGTTCTTAGGTTCAGGGCCATGACGAATGCACCCTTGATCGATCTTGTCGATACGACAAAGAAATACGACGACGGCCCACCCGCGCTGGCCGGTGTGACCTTGTCCGTGGTGCCCGGTGATTGCGTGGCGATCCTCGGCCATTCCGGCAGCGGCAAGTCCACCCTGCTGAACCTGATCGCCGGTCTGGACAGGCCCTCCAGCGGCACCGTGACGGTCAACGGCACGCGCGTCGACCGGCTCGGTGAGGCCGGTTCGGCGAAGTACCGCCGGGAGTCCATCGGCATGGTCTTCCAGTTCTTCAACCTCCTCGACGATCTGACCGTCTTGGACAACGTCATGGTCCCGGCGCAGCTGGCCGGGATGGGCAAGGGCGAAGCGAAGCGCCGGGCCGTCGAGCTGCTCGGCTCGCTGGGCATCGAGCGGCATGCCAAGGCCTATCCGCAGCGGCTGTCGGGTGGTCAGCGGCAGCGGGTGGCGGTGGCCAGGGCCCTGATGAACAAGCCGGCGCTGCTGCTGGCCGACGAGCCCACCGGCGCGCTCGACTCGAGCTCGGCCGCCGACGTGCGCCAACTGCTACTGGACCTGAACAGCGAGGGTCAGACCATCCTGCTGGTGACCCACGACGTGCAGCTGGCCGCGAGCACCGCGCGTCGCACGATCGAGTTGGTGGACGGTGCGGTCGAGCGGGACGTCGTCAACAGCGACAGGGGTGCCGGCCTGGCCGCCTACTCGTCGCTGACCCGTCCGGCGGGAGCGGTCGAATGACGCTGCGCAAGCCTCCGCTGCCCCGGCGCCTCTCCGAGGTCGGATTCCACGCCATGGCCCGCCTGCCGCTGGTGGTGAGCCGGTGAGTGCCCTAGGCAAGGTCGTACGCTCCGGCGTGGGACGGCGTCGGGTCCAGTCCCTCGTCATGGCCCTGACAACGTTCGCCGCGGTGACGTCATCAGTACTCTCCCTCGGCCTGCTGACCGTCGTGCAGGCCCCGTTCGAGCACGCTTTCAGTGCTCGGAACGGGGCGCACCTGGCGGTCCAGTTCGACGGCTCGAAGGTCACGGCCGCGCGGGCCGCCGCCACCGCGCATGCCTCCGGCGTCACCGAGGCGGGCGGTCCGTACCCGATCGCCGCCGCCCTGGACACGACCGTCGGAACCGACTGCCCCAAGAAGGCTTGGGCCGGTCACGACAACGGTCCGATCACCGTCACCACCCGGCCCGACCTGGGGAGCACCTCCGGGATGGACCAGTTGGCGCTGACCCGGGGGCGCTGGCCGACCGGCCCAGGCGAGATCGCACTGCCGTGGCAGCACTACGCCATCGACTGCTTCGGCAGTTCGGTGGTGTTCTCCTCCCTGCCGGGCAAGCCGTCGTTCAAGGTCGTCGGCTTCGCCGACTCGGTGACCAACAGCGCGACCGCCTTCGCCACCGCCGACGGCTTCGCGCGGCTCACCGCCGCCGGGGCCAAATCCGACAAGCAGATGCTTTACCGGTTCGCCAAGGCCGGGACCAACGCCGACATCGCCACCGACAAGCGGGCGGTGGCCGCCGCCGCGCCACCCGGCACGGTCGAGGCCGGACAGTCGTACCTGACCGCGGAATGGCAGGTGACCGGCAACGCCAAGGCCTACGTGCCGTTCCTGGTCGCCTTCGGGATCTTCGGGCTGATCCTGGCGGTGCTGATCATCTCGATCGTGGTCAGCGGGGCCGTGGCCGCGGGAATCCGGCGCATCGGGATTCTGAAGTCGTTGGGCTTCACCCCCTCGCAGGTGGTCCGCGCCTACACCGCCCAGGCCATGATCCCAGCGACACTCGGCGTGGTGCTCGGCACGGTCTTCGGCAACCTCCTGGCCGTGCCGATCCTGGACGAGGCCACCAAGCAGTTCGGCGCGGCCAGTGCCACGATTCCGTTGTGGGTCAGCGCCGTGGTGGCGCTGGGCACCCTGCTGGTCGTCGGCGTCACGGCTTCGATCCCGGCACTGCGGGCCGGCCGCATGCCGGCGGTCCAGGCCCTGCTGGTCGGCCGCGCCCCCAAGGCCGGGCGCGGTCGGACGGCGCAACGTCTGGCCTCGCGGCTGCCGCTGCCCCGGGCCATGTCGCTGGGACTGGCACAGCCCTTCGCGAAGCCGGGCCGGGCCGTACTGGTCGGGGCGGCGGTGCTGCTCGGCGCGGTGACCCTCACCTTCGCGGTGGGGCTGGAGGTCGGGTTCAGCAAGTACCTGCAAGCCACCACCTCAGGCTTCAACCACGCGCCGGCGTACGTGATACCCACAGCCGACGTAGGCAAGCCCTGGGGTCTCTACGGCCCCAACGACCCGCGCCACCAGTACCTGGACGCCCCCAAGGTGGCCGCCGCGCTCGCCAAGACCCCGGGCACGAAGGCCGCGTTCGGCTGGGGCGACAGCGGCGCGACCATGGTCGGCGCGCCGACCGGCGGCGAAACGCCGAAGGTGTTCACGGTCAGCGGCGACTTCTCCTGGACGAACCTGGAGCTGCTATCGGGCCGCTGGTACTCGGCGCCCGGCGAGGCCGTCGTCGGCGACAAGCTGGCCACGACGGTGGGGATCCACGTCGGTGACGACGTCACCGTGATGCAGCGGAACAAGCGAACGTCACTGAAGGTCGTCGGCATCGAGTTCGACACCAATTTGGGCGACTACACGGTCATGACGGACGCGGATACTTTCAGCGCCGCCGGTCTGACTCCGCGCATCGACCAGTTCAACGTCGAGCTGGCCTCGAACGTCAAGGGATCGGACTGGTCCACCTCGGCCGCCGCCGCGCTGACCCCGCTGAACGCCTCGGTCCAGCCGAGCTCGGGCGGGAACAACCTCGTGGTGATCACCATGGGCGCCCTGGTGGCCACGCTCACGCTGATGCTGATCGCGGTCGCCGCGCTCGGAGTGCTGAACACCGTGGTGCAGGAAACCCGGGAGCGGGTCCATGACCTGGGGATCTTCAAGGCCCTCGGGATGACACCCAAGCAGACCATCGCGATGGTTCTGACCTCGGTGACATTCACCGGCCTGATCGCCGGGCTGATCGGGGTACCGATCGGGGTCGCGGTGGAGAAGGCGACACTGACCCCGATGGGGAACGCGATCGGCCGCCACCTGCCGCCGAGCGTGACCCACACCTACACAGCCGGGCTGCTCCTCCCCCTGCTGGCCGGCGGGATCGTGATCGCCCTGCTCGGGGCGCTGCTGCCGGCCATTTGGGCGGCACGCTCCCGGACCGCCACCGCACTGCGGACCGAATAAGGAGCCGCCGGTCGCCGCAGCAAAAGCGGTGCTGGGCACTGCACGGCGCGGCAAGAACAGAATGCCGACCTCCCCCGGTTGATAACCTCGGGAGGTCGGCATTTCGGCGTTTTTCCCTCAACACAAAGGCGTGAGAGGCACCCAGCATGGCGGCCAGCGTTTTCGACCTGTTCTCGATCGGCATCGGCCCGCAAAAGCATCACTGCTGGTAGAGCCTGCGGCAGCAGTTCGGCCGATGGGCGTCGGAAATGGAAAGGGCAAGCCTTTCGAGGGTGATGCCGCGGGTTGTCAACGGCCAACTGTTCCGGCCCGCTGGCGGCCAGATATTCAGCACGCTCGTGGCCAGTTTGCGGGCCTGGACGCGTTTGTGGACGGTGTTCAGCTCGGCCTGCTTGGCGAGCAGCTCACGGCCGTTGCGGGGGCCTACCGGGCCGCCCTAGACGCCGGAGCCGACCCCGCCGAGGTCACGGCCTGGATCAACGAGACCAAGGCGAAACAGAAGCGGTTGAACCAGCAGATCCGGGCAACGCCCCGAGCGAAGCAGGGCGGCAGAGACGAGATCACTGCCTTGATGGAACGCACGGGGGATCTGGTGAAGGTCATCAGCAAGGCTGACCCCGCCGACAAGGCCGATCTCCATCAGCAGCTCGGCCTCACGATGACGTACTACCCTCAAAAGCAAATAGTGGAGGCCCGGGTGATTCCCGAGCCCCCACATGTGCGAGCGGTACGTGTCCGAGGGGCGAATACCCCCGACCGCACATGGCCCGCATGGTGCCCCATCGGCGACCCCTACCTGATCACGGTTCCCGCGTAACCAGCCGGCCAGCGGCCAGCGGGCGTCTCTCTCGGCGAACTCCACGTCGTCAGCTCGGCGGCGCGAGGCCATACCGGCCTCGCGCCGGTTCGAGCTCGGGGCCGGGCACCAACGGATGGCGATGCCCCCGACCCGTGCCCACCGGACGCCCGGGTCCTAGACACCCGCACGTTGACCTTAAAGCTGTCGCCCACCGCGATTGCGAGTAGCTAATGCTTGGGCCGCGCGTCGGCGGGGCGACCGCACATGGCTAGCGTAATGCCCGCCGACGGTCCTTAAGGGATCACGATTGGCGCGTTGCCCCAAAAAGACGCATGTGTTGTGATCTCTTAGCTCAATCCCTCAGGTCCACGGGTGCGAGCCCGTGCCAGACCTCGCGCCCATGGGCTTGACCACGAGTTCGGTAGACACCCAGGCACCCTGCGGATCGAAAGTCCAGAACTGCCATGCCAGGTGGTGCTGTTTGGGGGGTAGACCGTGCCGCTTCGTTTCGCGTCGAGGCCGGTTTGCGTGCCGCGCTATACCGTTCCGTGTTGTCCCGTCTCAGGGCTGCCGAGCAAGCAACGAGCGAACATGGCCGCTGGTCTAGCGTAAGGGGGTATCGCTGGGCGACCGCAACAAACTGCGCGTTTGCCTGTCGGTGCTCCCGATCGGTGAGTGGTGCCGCGACCCTTTTTCAACGTACGTTGAAAAAGGGTCAGTGAAGGCGCGCATCAGCACGACGTCCTCCGCATTGCCCGCATACGCGATCAAGTCATAACCGTCCGCACGCTGACCTGTGGGCGTTTCGTCGGTCCCCACCAGGAGCTGCTCACTGAACCCATTTCATCCTCGGGTGGTGTGGGTGGCGTGGTGGTTTTGAAGGACGGCGATGGCCTTGACGATGTGGCCGGCCTTGCTAGGGCTGCAGCGCAGTTGGCGTAGGTTCCGCCATGACTTGAGCTGTGCGTTCGCGCGTTCGCCCGGTCCGCGGAGCTTGGCGTGCGCCCGGTTGGCCTGTTTCTGCGACTCGGGCTTGTCGCGGCCTTTGTAGGGCGTGATGACGACCGACGCTTCGGCTCCTTGGTAGGCCTTGTCGGCCAGGGTGAGGATCCCGGCCCTCTCCAGTTCGCGCAGGATGCCCCACAGGCGGGCGGCGGTCAGGTCATGCACCTTGCCGGGAAGCGCCCCCGACGTCCACACGATCGTCCCGTCCGGACCCGCGATCACCTGCACGTTCATCCCGTGCACCCGATGCTTGCCGGAGAAGTACGGCAGGTCAGCCCGGACCCGGTCGGTATGGACGAGCGTCCCGTCCAGCACCAGATGAGTCAGGCCATCCTTCTTGGCCTTCCGCAACGCCTGCGCGAGCTTGGGCGAGCGGGCAGACAGCAGCATGACGGTCTCCTCCACATACCGCCAGGCCGTCGCCGCCGACACCCCGAACCCCGCACTGATCTCGGTGAACGTCTCGTCCTTACGCAGATACGCCAGGACGAGCAGGGCCTGGCGGCCGGGGGTGAGCAGCCGCCACCCCGACCCGATCGCCCTCCGCCGGCGGCGGACCAGCCCGGCGACATAATTCAGCGTTGAACGCGACAAATCGAGGGCGGCACGGTAGAACAGCACGCAGAGACCCCTGGTTCAGACGACGTGATTGTGGTGATCAACCCGTCTACCAGGGGTCTCTCTACGTCACGCCCCCAACCACAGCATCGCGATCATGCTGTGACCAGCGGTCCCCCGCCGCAGGATGAAAAAGGCTCACTGACTCTGCGCTGAGAAATCGGTCTCGGGACCGATGTGCAAGACTGGGTTGAGGAAGGTGTTGCGCTCTTTGCAAATGGGTTTCAGTGAGGAGCAGGCAAGCATGGCATGGGGCCTCTGCTCAGGCCATCGATGTCCCTTATGTCGGCACTTACGTTAAGGGCTTCGGGTCCAAAGTCGGCAGTGTCGCTGGGGTGGGCCAACGCGATCGGAGCCGCTCGACGGTGTCCTCCAGAGCATCGAGACGACCGGCACGCATGGCTGGGGGGTCCGTTGAGTTGACGGTCTCAATCATCGCCGTAACGAGGCGTTCGCCGCGCAGCAGCGGAACGACGGTGTCGTCCGCGAGCACGGTTCTCGCCGCGTAGATACCTCCGGCCACGATCAAGAGACGGCTGACCAGGATCGGCGTCGAGTCTTCGGCAGGATGGCCCGACGAGGCTTCGCGTGCTTCGTCGAGTGCGTGGATGGTGTCGTTGAGGGCCAACCAGGCTGCCGATCGGGCGGCGGCCGCCGGTGTCTCGACCGCAAGACGCGCTGAAGTGAGGACTCCCAAGAAGGCTGCAGGAGGTATCTGGTCGAATCGGCTTCGCGCGTACCACCACACATCGAAGGTCGCGTCCAACTCTGGTCGGCCTATATCCATCACCGGCTCTGCGCGACCGGCCAGGGTCACTACGAAACGATCCACTGTACCGACGAGACGCGAAGCCCAGGTGATGGCCTGGCAGCAGTGGTTGATGAGCCTGGGAGGCAGATCGGCCAGGCGCACAGTGAACAACCTGTCCTCGTGCAAGTAGTCGAGCACCCTCAGCCCGTTGGCACCGAAATGTGACAGAGCGTGGTGCTCGTTGAGGATGTTAAAGCCCGCCGGCGGGTCTTCGCTGTCGAGTAGATCGGCCAACTCGGCTGAAGCTGCGCGTGCACATGCCCAGCCGGATTCGGCGCCGCGCATGAAGGAGTAGGCGTGAGCCGAAGCCGTCCTGAGCTCAGCCAGGGTGACAATACCGTCCCCGACCCTGAGGGCTTGCAGCGACTCATCCCAGACGTAGTCCTCGTGCGCTGAGGCGTTACGGGACGGCGGCAGGAGTGATTTCGCCGCCGTGGCAAGAAGCGGGTGACCATCGGCAACGAGCTGTTCCCGCAAGGTCGCTATCCCCGGATTCTGGCTGACATTCCTTCCTCTCATCTCCAGTAGCACTACTGCCCAAGGCTTCAACTGTCCCTCAATGATCTTCCTGTATACGTCGAGGGTCAGATTGGCGCGGTCACGTTTAGAACGCGCCTCGCGGAGCATCCGCATGACCGCGTTCATCATCGCGTTGCTCGCGGCGCTTCGGTCGACACGCAGCTTCAGGTTGCGGAGCGGACGCGCAGTGCGGTCGGGATCGATGCCCATACCTTCATCGATCAGCTGGTACACGCCGATGCCAGCCTTGACTGCGATCAAGGGCACTGCGCTTCCAACGATCCCAGAAGCTGCGTGGAGCGCGTCTCTAAGGTAGGTCGGACGGTGTGGGAAGAATGCAAGCAGCTCGTCTACGATGCGCTCGAGTTCATCATAGCGAAGGTGGAAGGCTGCCAAGATGCGGACGTCAGTGGGAGGGCCTTCGGGATTGCGGAGCTCCTCGGAAGAGATGCCGAACGCTTCTTCGTAAGGATCTTCGTTATGCCCGGTAGTCGCCTCTACGAGTCCCTGGAACGCCCCTTCGAGTTCATCTCGGGGGAAACTTGCATCGATCGCTTCGCCGTTGGCCACCGCATTGATCACGAGGTTGGCCTGTTCTACCAGGGCGGACCGGAGAGCTTCGACCGAGCCCGGCGCTGCAGGCCTCAGCACGCCAAGGCACCAAAGATCATCGGTCATCGCCGTCACGAGGTCAGCCAGTGCTCCAGCGGCGTGACGCACTGCTCCGCCGTGACTCGTCGCTTGGGCTGAACGCAGCGCATTGATCCGATCCTCGAGATCCGCCAGGAATGAATCGAACGACAACTCTTCCACTGACGCCAACCAGCCCTCGTCGGCAACAGGGACTGTGGACTGTGGCGTCCGTCTAATCGAACCGAGTCGGCTGAGCGGCTCCTGGACCAGCCGTGCCAGCGCGTCGAGTGGAAGTTGCGAGGTCATGGGGCCATTGTGTCGTTCTCGGTCCAAGGAGCCAACAGGCTTCGCAGTTATGCTCTGAGATCGATCCCTCTTGGCGGAGGTCTCGGTTCGGCGTTCAGACAGCGAGATCCAGCGGGAGATCGGTGATGTCGCGGAGTCGCTTCCCTCGCACCAGGGTGTCCAGCATGCTGATCGCCTCGTCGTTCTCCGTCTTGTCCACGGCCTTGATCAGCTCCGGCAGCGCGAAATGGTACACGGTGTCGATGTCGCCGGTTCCGAGTGCAAGTGATGCCAGCCTCGACGGTGCCGGCTCACCCGTGACAACTACGGTATGCGGCGTGCGGCCCTTGCGGTTCCGGATCACGTTGAGTGCTTCTGAGCGCGCGTTCTGGGCGCGGTCGCTGCGCAGCGTCCATTTGCACGACACCATGGCGTGGACGATAGAGCGATCCTGGTTAGCCTTTCTGATGACTGCGTACTGGCCGCAGTCTGCATCTACAAGTTCTTGATCGCGGTTGATCGCCTCGTCAGACTCAGGGCTCCGCACGACCAATATGTCGGGGCTGATCTCGTACGAGTTGCCCAGCACTGCGGCGAGGGCCCGGTTCTCTTCGACGGCACTAGCCAGATCGGCCAGATGAGTATAGGGCTCGTATTTGGCGATGTGGTATTCGGAGCGAGAGCCTCCGACATTGCTGATGGTCCAGTCGCCAGGGCGAAGGGATTGGAAAAAGGGGAAGGTTCTCTCCAGGAATTTTTCAACGGCCTGTTCGAACTGCCTGCCCGCTTGTTGGCCGCTCAGCTTCTTCGGGATGGTCTGTGCGGCGAGGTCCTCCGCTATCCCCAAGGCGATGGCTACGCTGGTCCTCTGCTTCTTGTCTGCATTCGAAGCGACGTGATCAGGTGACAGGGCCAGGGTGTGCCGGACGACGAGATCCTGGTGGAACCGCCTCCTGGCCTCGGTCAGTACTGCTGCCATTCGATCGATGCACCTACCCTGAGGACGTGAGCTGTTCTAGGAGAATGAGCGGGGTCTTGGCGGCCGGGCCGTCCGGAGGCGGCACTCCGAAAGCTGCCCCCCGGGCACATACAGTGTCGGCCGCGAGCAGAGGTCCTCACGCCGACCCCAGTCTGGCGGGCGCGAAACCTGTCGAGATCTTCTGATCTTGGCCGGGCAACACCGTACTCCGCTGCCTGTACGGCGATCCCAGCTGGTTCACGCTTGATTCGATGCTGCGGTATCCACGCCTGGTCGGCTGCTAGCAAGGACTGTCCTAAGCTTGGCCAGGGCATCTCGTCGCCGCTTCGCCGCCGTTGTGTTCTGGAGCAGATAGAGGAGGGCCTAGCCTTGCAGGCATGCGGACGCGCGATCAGCTGCTCGAAATCATGGACGGAGTGTGCGCTGACGTCCGAAGCGGGGCGACGGGCGCGGACGAGGTGCCTGAGCGGCTCATCGTGGTGGCTAGCGGCGCGGGGGCGGTGGAGCGTCGCGGAGGCATTGAGACTTTCGGGGACGGCGGCGTGGTCGCGTTCGTGAATGACTCCGGAGTCCCCTTGGTCGAGCAGGCCGACCAACTCGCCGGCAAGACTGCGCGTTTGAAGCCGGAAGCTGTGCTCTTGGGCGGGACGGCGATCACTGGGCGGGCGGGCGGAGCCTTCCGGCGCGTTCTGGCCGTGCAACTTTTTTCGGCGCACCATGGGCTCCGCATCGCGCGAGTCGCCGACGTCGAGCCGCCCGAAGGGGCGATCCTCACGGCGGGGCCGTGGCGCGCGACCCAGGCCGGGCCGCGGGTATGGGCGGAAGACTTGCTGCACTGTTGAACCCTAGCCCCGGGGTTCGCGAGCGCGTAGAGGGTCGGGTGCGCACGCGCTGGTCGCGTGCAGGTCGAAGCAGTGCTGCAAGAGTGGGAGGCCGTCCGGTCGCCCGCGCAGCGCCATTGGGGCAGAGCGCCGGGACGGCTCCTCCAAGTCGGCTGCGGAAGGTCGGCAGCGATCCTGCGCCCCCGCTGGGGTCCTAGTGGCGCGTCGCGAGACGGTCTTCACTGGTCGCGGCCTTCAGCGGCTCCTTGCGAAGCGGACATCCGCTTGCCGCTCCCGCTATGCCCGTTGCTCCGCGCTACGGAGGACCAGCGCTGAGCCTCCTTGTCTTGGAGCAGAGCCTCCGACATGTC
Organism: Spirillospora sp. NBC_01491; assembly: GCF_036227065.1. Classification (GTDB taxonomy): domain Bacteria; phylum Actinomycetota; class Actinomycetes; order Streptosporangiales; family Streptosporangiaceae; genus Spirillospora; species Spirillospora xylanilytica. The sequence continues at coordinate 4,551,063 of NZ_CP109432.1, read as the reverse complement.
GCTCAGCAGGAAAGCGGAATCTGCGTGACCCGCGTTCGCTGCGAGCGCAAGGTAGATCTCGGCGACTTCCCGCTTCCCATTGTATAGGTTCAGTCGGCCTGCAGTGAATGCCTCTTGCGTGGTAGAGCCGACATTCAGGACTTCTGGTGGAGCGGATGCCGAGTCGGCTGCGCGGTCGTTCCAGTATCGCGCGTCGTCAGTGTTCCCCGAGAGCCATTGGAGCACAGCAAGTTCTCGGAATGACGGGGCATCGTCCTGCGACATTGCGTATTCGATTAGGTTGATTCCGTAATTGCCAAAATTATCGGCTGTCCGGTAATGGCGTGGATCGTTCAGGTTGAAAAATCTGCTGTTGGGGTCCAGTAACCCGCCGGCGGCGAGCAGGACGGTATCAGTGAATTCATTCGCCGCCCCAACCGCAGTTGGCGACGGTGCACTTAGATCGGCTCTCGGGTCCCGGAGGGAGTGGATGGTTAAGTGGAGTAGGAGGAGGTTGCATCTCCTCAACTTCTTTAAGCCGCTGCCGGTCGCCATGCGGCTGATGGTGGGGGCGGTCAGGCGGTCAGGCAGGCCGGGGCACAGCGCCTTGTGCGCCCTCGCTACGGACTCACTGGCCCGCGAGATGACATCCTGGCCGATGCCGGACTCCGTGATCAACATCTTGACCATGCGGGTCTGCTCGGGAGGTATCCGTTTGGCGGGCTGCTGCTTCTCCATACCGAAAGCGCGCTCCTGTCCCAGGGGCCGACGAGTCTATGTCTGCAGAGGAGAGTAACTTGAATTGCCTGTTCCGTCCACCCGTCGAGTGTGCTTTGCGGCCCGTCGTCCTGATTTCATTTTATTGCAGGGCGGGCGGGACCGGCGCTGCGCCCGTACGGTGCTGCTCACCCGCTTTATAGCCCTGGCGGCGGGGAAGGGTTTCGGTGGGTTGCTGGAAACGGATCCGATGTGACCGGCGGATCATCTAAATGAAATATTTCAGAAGGCTGCAAGCATTGACGGAGTGGCCGGCGGTCTGGTCGGGTTGCCTGCGTGGAACGAGACGACTCCGACTCTGCGGTTAATCAGCGGAGCACTTATGCGGTCCTATGGCACTACACCGACGCACAGGGGCTGCGCGCTATCCGCGAGAGTTGCGTGCTGCTGCCCTCGCTGCGCGCGTCGAACCCGCAGGACGCGCGCTATGGCGACGGCCAGTACCTTTCCGATGTCCCCCCGGGCTCGATGCCCCCTGAGCGACTGTCCCGGCGCCTCATGGGTGTCCCTTGGCTGGGATGGCGCTTCACCCACTACGTTGAGATGGACATGGCGGGACTCGCCTTGGTCCTCTGCAAACGAAGCATCATCCTTCTCCCCGGACGCGAGCCGCTGGGGCTCAGCAGGAGGATCGTCCGCTGGGGGGCGAACGAGTGGTCTGGTACTTGAGGGTCGAGTGGATGCAGGACTTCAGTGAGGAGCCGGTCGACATCTACAGCGAGGTCGGCGACGACGGCTACGAGGTCCGCAAGGTAGAGGTGTTCCGCGACGGGCGCCTGCAGTACGCTGACGAGCGCCGTGAGGCTGGTGGGACCGCGCTATCGGAGGCGCCCGTCGGGTCGGTCGCGGAGATCGCCGCCCAGGAGGGGTTCCGGCCTCACGTGATCAGTGAGCAGGAGTTCGAGGAGATGTGGACTCGGGCAGTTGCGGCGGAGGGGTGATCCATGCCTGGCAGCGATGCGGTCAGCGGTGAGGCCTGGCAGGCCCCGGAAGGCTCGTGGGCGTCGTCGGCCGCGAACCGCCGCAGCATGCTGGGCAATCGCAACCGCGACACGTCGCCTGAGCTGAAGCTCCGGTCGCTGGTTCATGCCGCCGGGTTCCGCTATCGGGTGGCGGCCAAGCCGCTCCCCGGGATGCGCAGGACCGCAGACCTGGTCTTCCGGCCGACCCGGGTCGCCGTCTTCGTCGACGGCTGCTACTGGCACGGCTGTCCTGAGCATTTCGTGCCGCCCAAGACCAACCCGGACTACTGGCAGGGAAAGATCGGCCGCAACATGGAGCGGGACCGGGACACGGACGAGCGTCTAGCCGAAGCAGGGTGGCTCGTTCTGCGGTTCTGGGAGCACGAACCGGCTGGTCACTGCGCACGCGCGGTCTGTGAGGCGGTCCAGTCCCGCCGTTCCGAGTGAAGAAGCGCTGGGTCCTCACCCGCGCAGTAGTGCCGGGGCTCCTGGGGTGAGGAGCGGCGCGAGCCGCGGGATCCCGCTGACTGCTTGCCCGGGCGGGACATCGATCCGGCAGGTCTCCCAGCGGCCGTAAGGGCTTTGGTCGTGGGGGAGTTGGGCCTCGATCCAAGTGCGGGCGACAGAGCCGATCGCGTTGATCGTGAGCTGGTCTGTTAGTTGGAGGACGACGAGCTGCCAGGAGGGGTCGTGCCGCATCACCTCGTACTCGTGGCGCGACAGGAAGAACGTCAGGCGGTTGCGGCGCGTGGTGGCTTTGGCTTCGATGTGGAGGCTGCGCCGGCCGGCGTGGACGGCGATGTCGTAGCCGTATCCGTCGGAGTGCGCGGCGACGTGCTCTATCCCCGCGGTGGTCGAGGACGAGAGCAGGTCTACGAGAGCGGTCTCGCCGGCGGCGCCGATCCGCGAGCGCTCTGCAGAGTCGACCTTGCCTCGCGCAACGTGGATCTCCTGGTAGGTCTGGAGCTCGCTGAGTCCGAGCACTGCGGCGGCCCGTCCTGCATCGATGGGTACTTCAGCGGGCTCCCGGACGTGGAGGTCGGCATCCCGGAACCAGTAGACGTCGCCGGTCAGCAGGACGGCGCGGAAGACGCGCTGGCCGATCGGCAGGGCATCGTCGGAGTCGTGCAGAAGTCCGGTTTCCTCTAGCCATCTGTAGGCCGCGTCGTACTGCGTCGGGCTGATATCGCTGTACTCCGGGTGGGTGGTGAACAGCGACCGGCACCTTGCCCGGCCATTGGAGGGCAGTTTCTCCACCCAGCGGACAGCAGCTAGCAGTACGGGGTCAGGAGGTACGGGCACGGACGTGGCCCATCAGCGCCTGGAGGTCGGCCTCGTCGAGGCCGCCGCCGACGGCTGGCTCTTCATCGAGATCGGCGAGCTGCTTCACGTCCGGGTCGTCCAGCACCGTCCCCATGAAGTCGAGCTTCTGGTCCAGCCGCAGCCTCACGATGTCGTCGATGGTCCCCTCTGAGGCCAGGACGGTGATACGGGTCTCGGTCTCGGGGGCCAGGCCGAGGCGGTGGATCCGGTCCATGCTCTGCAGATAGCGGCCGGCGGCGAAGTCGCGGTCGACATAGACCGCGTCATGGCAGTGCTGGTGGAGGCTGATGCCCTCTCCGAGGGTGGCCGGGTTCGACAGCAGCACCATGCAGTCGGGGTCGTTGCGGAAGCGCGCGATCTCCGCTTCGCGATCCTCCGTGCCGCCGTGGACCACCGCCGGCCGGAACTCTTTCAGGACGCGCTCGAGGGTGTTGAGGCTGCGGATGAACGTAGACCACACCAGGGTCTTGCGGCCCTGCGCGGCGTTGGCGTTCACGATGGCCAGCGCCTCCCGGTACTTGGGCGAGAACTCGTAGCTCGGCAGGTCCCGCAGCAGTTCGGACAGCTGGGACCCCCTCGGCACCTGCAGCGGCGGGACCTGGTATTCCAGCGGTTCGTAGCGGGTGGTGCCGACGTGCAGGAGCGCGGGGCTGGTCGCGGCCATCAGCAGGTAGACCGTGATCTTGCCCCAGGCCAGGAAGTCGGCCTCCGACCCGGTGGCGCGGGCAGAGAACCTGCCGACGAGAGCTTCGTAGATCTCGTTGTGCAGGGGCGGCATCTCAACCGGTACGACCTTCGTCGTGGCCGGGCGAAGCCCCAACTCGCGCTTCGTCGTGCGGGTGAACAGCGGCCGGAGGACCTGGCTCGCCTTCGTGAGGTCGGCCCCGCCGACGGCCTGGATCACCTGCTTGCGGCCGTAGCCCGGCCATACGAACCCGAGCAGGTTCTCCAGGTCTTTGGCGCCGTTGGGCGCTGGCGTCCCAGTGAGGATGAGCCGTCTGCGGGCCCGCGGGCCGAGGGCCAGACAAGCTGATCCGTAGACGCCCCGGGCACCGGCCTTCATCCGGTGGGCCTCGTCCAGCAGCAGCAGGGTCGGCCGTGCCGACAGCCACGAGCTGAGCTCGTCGAGTGCGCCGTCCAGCCGCTCGTAGTTGATGATCACCGCGTCGGCCGACCTGTCGGAGCCCTTGCCGTACACCGACATCCGCAGAGGCTGGCTGAAGCACACCTTGTTCTCGTACAGCCAGGACTCGTAGGCGGACTTGGGTCCGACGATCAGCAGTCGCTCGATGTCGCCCCGCTGGCGCAGGGCCTGGAAGACGGCCAAGCTGACGCGGGTCTTGCCGGCTCCGGGGACGGAGAAGTTCGCGCCGTGGCGCAGAGACAGGAGCTTGACGATGTCGCGGCGTTGGAAAGAAGCGAGGTCGCCTGTCCAGCCCGAGCCGAGGAGGTCCTCGAGGTCCTCAGGCGCGGGCTCGGTACCGGCCGGTGCTGCTGGGGCGAGCCGTTGGCCAACGGTCCGCGCGTCAGCGGAGGAGTCCCGGACGAGGTTGGCCAGCAGCGGGTCCCAGCGCACGGTCTTGGGCTCTGGCCAAGCCTGGAGAGCGCGGAGGTTGCTGAGCAGGTCGTCGAGCTCGACGTCGAGGATGGTGGGGGTGCGCTGGACGCCGCTCTGGAACCGCAGAGCCAGCCGCCGCAAGTCTGCCGCGCGGTCCTTGCGCGCATTGAACCGGGCTGTGACCGCATCGTCCCCGAAGCCGATCTCGAGGCTCAGTCCGGCACCGGCGTCCACTGTCAGCGGTCCTTGGTGGCGTTGAGCAGCCAATCGACGCCGTCGCCAGGAGAAGTGAACGCCCGGCCGGCCTGCTTGGCCAGACGCGCGAGGCTCTCGCGCAGAGTGATCAGGGCGTCGTCGAAGGCGTCCTCATCCAGCGCACGCTTGGCCTTCGATTCAGCGAACTCGGCAGCGCACTGGTCGATGTACTCCGCCGCGTCCGTCACCCGTGCTGGGACGGCGGTCTGCCGCTTGCGGAGTCGATTGTGTCTATCAGCAAGCTCCGTGGCTGTCTCGAATACGTCTTTGGCGGCAGCGAAGACGATGTCCGCTGCATTGATCTCGGCAGGTGAGGCCTTGTCCGGCGCTCTTCTGGCCGCATCTGCTCGCAGCAGCCTGCCGGTGAGACCGCGGACGGCTTTGACGTCCGCGGCATCGTCGGGGATGACGACGTCGTCGAGCCCGGGGATACCGACTGGGTCGGCGCTCTCTTCTGCTTCTGAACGGAGGGAATCGGGGAGCCGCTTCTCGAGGTAGCGCTCGTAGAAGTCTGGTTCGGCAAGGCGGAGCGTCGTCTTAGGGAGGCCGAGGAGAACCATGGCGAGACGCGATTCCTTCAGCCGTTCGGCTGCGTCGGGATCGGTCGCAGCCAGTTTGGCGTAGTCGCGCGCCAATTCCCGCAGCTTCTCCTGGTGGTCTTCGAAGTCCACCAGGCGGAGGCTCGCTCCGCCCCCTGTCCGGCTGCGGTCGATGGAGTCGTTGATCAGTTCGTAGACCCATCGGTCGCGCTGGAGGGTCGGGATCTTGATATTGAACTCTCTGGCGATGTCCTCTTGCTTCCGCCCTGCCGCGAGCTCCTCCTCAACTGCTATGAGCCGGTTGAGGTAGGAGTAGTCGCGGCGTTTGTCGCGGCGGAGCTGCAGAGCGAGCTCGACCCTGTTGATGTCGTGCCGACTGGTGTCCTCGGGCAGGACACCGACGCGGATGTGCTCTCTTCCCAGCTCCCGGAGCGCTGCGCAGCGGGTGTTGCCGTCGACGATGATTCCGTTCGGGCTGATGATCCCGGGATCCCGCTGGCCGAACTGCTCCAGCTCGTCGAGGAGCGTCGTGTAGTCCGGATCGGTCTTGCCCAGGTCTTTGGGGTCCCGGGTCAGCAGGTAGCGGAGGTACTCCTGGCCCTCTTCGCTCCAGGGCCGCTCGTTCAGGATCCGGTTGCGTTCAGGGTCGAGGGTGCGCTGCGCCCGGACACGGTGGGTATCGGGGTTGAAGTACAGCATGCTGACCGGCATAGCGATCACATAGAGGTGCCGCTGCCCGGCGTCCCGCCAGTCGACCGTCACCTTGGCGCTGCCCTCGGCCGCAGCCTGCTTCAGGCGCTCTTGGACGAGCGCCCTGATCGTCTCGCCCTCGGGCGGCATGCCAAAACTTGCAGCCATAAATATTGTCCCTCCAATGGACTAGCGTAGCGATCGCCGAGGGCTTCGGGGCACCAAGCGCCCTCGGCTGCCGGCTCCGGTGCAGCGCCAGCGCTTGGTGGTTAGGGGACACAGAGTGAACGCACCCGCCTGGGACGACCCGGACCTCAAAGCAGGCGGCATGGTCCGCGCCGCCCTCTGGCTCGTCCAGGAGGTAGGGGAGGGCGGCACCTTCACCAAAGAGCAGTTGCGGGCTGCCTTCCCCGGGGTTTCGCAGATCGACCGCCGCGTGCGCGACCTGCGCGACTACGGCTGGGGCATTCTGGCCAACACCGAAGACGCGAGCCTGACGACCGAGGAGCAGCGGCTCGCCAAGGTCGGCGCGGCCGTCTGGGATCCCAAGGAGAGGCGCGCTGCCGCTCCCCGCAATGCCCTGCCAGCCAAAGAGATCAGGGCTGTCCTGGAGCGCGACGACTTCCTGTGCACCGCCTGCGGTATCTCCGGGGGAGAGGAGTACCCGGACGACCCCAACAGGACAGCCGTGCTGTCGGTGACCCGCCGTACCACGGTGCTTCCAGACGGTCGCGAGGAGGTGCTGCTGCTTACTGAGTGCAAGCGCTGCCGGGTGGGCTCCTCGGATGCCCCGGCGAGGGCGGACGAGGTCGCGGCCGACATCCGGGTCCTTGATCCAGCGGACCGGAGAAGGCTAGCCCGCTGGATGGAGCGCAAGCGCCGCGTCTCCACCCCCCTCGACCGCGTCTGGTCGGCATACCGGCGGCTGCCAGCAGAAGCGCGGAACGAGATCCTCTCAGAGCTGGAGAAGGAACTCCGGTAGAAAGCGCGGCGTATGTCGCCCCCAGGTCCTCCCGGACCGTAAGATTCCACGTCGCTGCGGCTTCACCGAGGCTGGCGCCGTGGTCAGCAAGTACCTGCCCCAGAGCTGCTGCTGTGGAGGGATTCGCGGAATCCCGCGAGTGCAAACACCGCACAGGCCGCATGCGGCTTCCCGGGGCACTGGAAGGAGAACAACTTGTCCGGAGCTGCGGAGGACAGTCCGCTTGAAGTCGTCGAGATCTGCGCAGGTGCCGGCGGCCAGTCACTCGGCTTGGAACGCGCTGGCTTCCGCCATCGCCTCGCGGTCGAGCTGGATGAGCATGCAGCTCGGACACTCCGTCACAATCTCGTCAATGTCCTTGGATATGATGAGAAAGAGGCCGAGGACGCGGTCTGTGTCGGCGATGTAGCTGACCCCGAGGTCTGGAACCCCCGCGAGTACGAGAACGTGGACTTGCTGGCCGGAGGCGTACCCTGCCCGCCGTTCAGTATCGCCGGCAAGCAACTAGGCGCTAGCGACGAGCGCGACCTGTTCGCTTGGGCAGTCGAGCTGAGCGGGCAGATCAAGCCCAAAGCGCTCCTGCTGGAGAACGTCAAGGGCTTGAGCGGGAACCGGTTCACGGGCTACCGCCAGCACGTCCTCGACAGGCTCCAGGAGTACGGCTACATAGCCGAATGGAGACTGCTTCAAGCCGACCAGTTCGGGGTCTCCCAACTCCGTCCCCGCTTCGTGCTGATCGCACTTCAGCGTGAGTACGCCGAGTACTTCCACTGGCCGGAACCGCACACCGAACACCCGCCCACCGTTGGTGAACTGCTCCGCGACCTCATGGCCCGGGGCAACTGGAGCGAAGAGAAGCTGGACGCCTGGGTCAAGCAGGCCGATGGCATAGCCCCCACCATCGTGGGGGGATCGAAGAAGCACGGCGGTGCCGACCTCGGCCCGAGGCGCGCGAAGGCGGCTTGGGCCGCGATGGGCGTCGACGCCCTGGGAGTGGCGGATGATCCCCCCGGGCCGACGAACCCGCGGGTGGAGGGCGCCGTGTCCCCGATGCTCACAACCGAGATGGTCGCCCGCATCCAGGGCTGGCACGGCGATGAGTTCGCCGAATGGGAGTTCCTCGGCCGCAAGACCGCCAGATACCGGCAGATCGGCAATGCGTTTCCTCCGCCGGTCGCCAGAGCACTTGGCGTCGCGATCAAGCGGGCTCTCCTCAAGGAAGCCGACCTGCGCCCGCTCGTCGAGGCGTCAAAGGTCACCCTCGACCCGGTCTACAAAATCCTGCGGGGCCGGAAGCGGCCCATGACGGTCGAGCAGATGGTCGTCAAGCTGGCGGGCAGCGGGACACCGCTGGAACAGCCGGAAGTGGAACGCCGCCTCGTCCACCTCGGGCACGATTTCGAGCTGATCCAGAATCTGCGCTCAAACGGCGAAACCGCGTTTCTGCTGGGTGGCTTCAAGGCGTTCCTCGGCCAGGAGGACCATCAGCGTCACGAGTTGTTCGCCCAGCATCGGTCCAAGATCAGCTGAGTCCAGGCGGGGGCGACTTTCTCGCGTGAGCCGCATCTGCACGATCTGGAGTCCGCTGCAGACGGGAATGGCCCTATTGTCCTGTTAATGAAGTCTTTGGACGGTGTTGGGGGTTCGTCGGCGGTCTTGGTCCAGTCCTTCCCCGTTGGCCCGCAGCCAACTCAGGTCATGTGGCCGTGAAACGGGGGAGCTCATATTCGCTGAGTTCGGCCCGGTAGGCGTACTGGCCGTGGCTCCAGTCGGTGTGGCGTAGCGGGCGAGGGCGCGGGACATCTGAGGGGACGGCTGTGGCGGCCTGTTCGGTTCCGGTTCACAGTTTGCCGCCCTGCTTGCCTTGGGGGGCTTCCACGATGCGGAGCCAGGCTCGGCTGTTCACCGTGGTGACCAGAGCGCCGAGCGTGCGGCCGTTGTGCCCCCAGGCGTGCGCCGCTGCGGGCTCTGGCGTGGCGTCCACGTTGGCCGCCGCCTGGGTGAACGCGGTGTGCATCCGGTCGCGTTGGGTGGGGTCATCGGGCTCGGAGAACATGGCAGATCTTCCGGAGATGCGCAGGCGGGATCGGTGGCTGCTTGAAGGCGGCGAGGGCTTCGTGCCAGTGTGCCGCAGTCGAGGCCGACAGGAGGGCGCCGCTGAGCCCCGGCGCAGACCCCACGATGGCCAGCGCGCCTGGACGGGTGAGAGACCCGGTCTGATCAGAGTGGCGAGTTCCTCAACGCGGCTGTCGAACCGAACCTGGCGACGGGGTCGGCGCTCCTGGGGGCCGTCGGCGACGAAGCTCCTCGCAGGCGCTGGTCCCGGGTGAGTATCCGGCGGCGTCCAGGCACTCGTCGAGGCGTTGTCATGGCCGAAGGGATGTGATCGGGTACCGAGGTGGACGTTGACCAGTTCTTCAGTTATGGGCCGCGCGCTCCATTCGAAGTGCGACATGTCTTCACTGACCGGGAAGTGCACATTCGGGCTTTCCAGGATCGGTTCGCGCGGCTGGCTGGACGGTCGTGGACGGTTGATGAGTTGCTGGATTTCCAGCGGCCGGCGCCCAACCTCATCGCCGTGTCCGGGGAGGGCGGGATCGGTAAGTCCACGCTGGCTCGGCACGTCGCGGAGCTGGCGGTGTCCGGGAAGTTGGACGGCCTGCCGCGGCGTGGTGCGCACGCGGTACTGGACTTCGCCGATCCTGCCAGTTCGAGCTTCGAGGCCGTCTTGCTGCGGGTGCGCGCGGCGCTCGCGCCGCTGGCGAGGTCGTGGCCCGCGTTCGATGTGGCGTTGGCCGTCTACTGGCAGCGCAAGCATCCGGGTGAATCGCTGACGGCGTTCTTGAGGAAGGAGGCTGCGGCGGAGTCGCTGGGTCTCGCGGATCAGGTCGGCGCCGCCGTCGATCAGCTTCTTGGTGGTTTCGGCGCGGTGTCGGTGGCGTATCGGGCGTTGAACCTGCTGGGTCGGACCGCTGCGCAGAAGGCCCGGTTGAGGCAGCTGCGGGCCGGCTTGCCCGCGCTCGATCCGATCCTCGGCGAGCAGGACCCGGATCGGATGCTGGGGTACATGCCGGTGCTGCTGGCCGCCGACCTGGAACGAGTGCGCCGGAAGCACCCTGTGTTGGCGGTGTGTGTGTTGGACACGTTGGAGAACGTCCAGCGCCTGCCCGCCGAGCGGGGCGGCCTTGAGGACCTGGTGTCGCGGCTGGTGTATTTGATGCCGAATGTGGTTTTCGTCGCGGCCGGACGGCTCGCGCTGCGCTGGCATGACCCGGCCAGGGCCGTCGCGCTGACCTACGGAGGCGAGCTCCGCTGGCCGGGTCTGGTCGCTGGTGACCAGTTCGGGCTGGACGGGTTCGACCGGGCGTCGGCCGAGGCGTATCTGACGGTGCGGCTCACCGTGGACGGGGCCCCGGCGATCGGGCCTGCGATCAGGGAACGGATCATCGGGGGCTCTGGTGGATCACCGCTCTACCTCGATCTGTCCGCAGGGCTGTTCGGGCAGTACCTGGCGAGGGGGGAAGCACCACCATCAGGTGCGTTCGGGCTGGGTTTTCCCGAGCTGGTGCTGCGGACGATGCGGGACCTGTCCGCGCAGGACCGCGATCTGCTGCGGGCCGCGGCGCTGCTGGAGGCGTTCGATGAGGACGTCCTTCATGCGATGGTCCCGCATCTGCGGCGCCGGCAGATCGAGAGGTTCGTGCAGCGTCCGTTCGTCCGGCGGGACGAGACGGTGTGGCCGCCGTACCGGCTGAACGAGAACCTGCGCCGAAGCGTCATCGAATGCGACGCCGGCACCGATGACGGCTGGACGCAGGCGGAAAGAACCCGGAATGCCGAGCGCGCGATCGGGCATCTGACGCGCGCCGCGCTGTCGGTCTGGGACGAAGACGCGGATCATCCGCTGCCGCTGGGCGTGCGAAGTAGGCGATGCGTGGCGGCGTTCCTGATTGTTCTGCGGGCGGCGGACGAGCATCGGCTGGTGCCGGAGTCCCTCGGCGACATCGCCTACAGCCTTACTGTCCTTGGGCACAGGCAGGTGATGGTGTCTCTGCCCGAGCTGCCTGGCTCGCCGGAGCTGGCTCGGCTGACGGCGGTGGCGCGGCTAACGGCACGTGGAGATGTCAACGCCGAGGACCGTTACCAGGCGCTGCGCGGGTTGGTCGGTGAACCGGACGGCCCGTTCGCGGACTACTACCGGCATGAACTGGTGGATCGGGCGCACATCGTCGGTCGGGTCGAGGAAGCCGCCGACCACCTATCCGGCATCGAGCCCGCATCGCTGATCGGCGCGAGCGCGCGGTTCGGCCTGGCCGACAACGCACTACGCCGCAGCGACTACCGGTCCGTCGCACAGCTGATGGGCGGCGCGTCCCAGACAGGGCCTGATCAGGTGCGGGCCGCCGACCTGCTCGGTCACGCCTACCTGCAGAACGCCCGGTTCGCCGAGGCGGCCCACTTTTTCGAGGCAACGTTGCAAGCGGCACGCCAAGCCAATGCGCCGCTGTGGGAGGCGCGTGCGCTGCGGCATCTGTTGCTGGCGGTGATGTGGTACGACCCGGACCAGACGCTGTCGCTGCTTGCGCGGGCGCATGAGTTGAACAGCTCGGCCGGCGAACCGATCGGGCTCGCCCAGTGCGATATGGCCGAGGCGATGGCGCGGACGCAGCGCGGCGAACACCGCGCGGCCTCCAGACTGCTGGAGGCGGCGGCGCGCCGGTTCGGTGAACTCGGGGCCTCCCGTGAACTGCTGCCCGTCGAGGCGTTGCAGGTTCTGCTGGACGCCTCCGGTGGCCGGACGGCACAGGCCGCGCGCACCGCACGACGTCTGGGTGAGGACTGCCTGCCCGTCTGGGCACCGGTGACCCGGTCGTGGGCCGGGCTGGACGCCGACTTCGAGAGCATCGAGTGGTTGGACGATCCCGACTCCGCGCGGCATCGCTGGTCGCAGGTCCTCGCCCGGCTGCGGGCGCCGATCTGCCGACCTTTGGACGCCGGTGACCGCAGCGCGCTGATCCTGACCGGCCGCGTGCCCGACGCGCTCGTCGAGGCCGCGATCGGGAGCGCGCTGGCCAGCTTGGCGTTCGACGGCCCGCACGACTTGGCCGCCGCGCTGGCGACGCTCGGTACCGAAGGTGTCGTGCCGGGCGTCCGGACGGTCATCAAGGTGCGCCGACGGCGGCACGAACGGCTGGAGACTGTCCGCAACTTCGAGGAACTGCGCGCGGCAACAGGCGTTCGGGCGCCTCGGCTGCTGGACGCAGGCACAACCGGGGAGGAATGGTGGGCCGTCCTGGAACGTCTTCCCGGCGTTGCCGCGGACCACCCGACGCCCGCACGGCAGCGGGAACTGGGCCACCAGCTTCGGCTATGGCACTCCCAGCCCCCCGGCGAGGGTCAGTGTCTGGATGATCCCGGCGCGCTGGGAGTCCTGCTCGGCTGGGCACGGACCACTGCTCCAGACGCCTACCCCGCCATCGCCGAGCACTTCGATGCAGCCTGCCAAGGGCTCCCGATGACCGCGATCCATGGCGACGTCGCGGTCTGTCACAACGCGCTGTTCGACGGCGACGTCCTCACCGGGTTGATCGATCCGGGCGCGACCGAGGCCGCACCGCCGATGCTCGACCTCGCCTGGTCCCTGGCCGTCGACATGCCGCGCGGCGCAGAACCCGGCCCTCTTCTCGACGGCTACGGCCAGGACGCGGTCGACCAGGACGCCCTGAACGCGCTGCTGCCGCTGATGATGCTGCGTCGCCTCATCGACGCGCCGTCCCTTGGGCTTGCCGGAAGCGACGGGGCGTGGATCGCGCGGTGGCTGCACGATCACCGCCCTGACCTGCTCACTCTGGCCCGATAAGCCCGGCCCGGCGGGCACACGCGTAAGGAATGTAGTTGTCCAGCACGTTCGCGGGCACTGCGAGTCGCTCACGGAGGTCAGCCTCGTCGTCGCGCGCGTAGAAGCGGTTGACGCCGTCGAACAGTGCCAGCCGGTACCCGGCCGCGAGGACACCAGGCTCCCACTCCTGGTGACTGGGCCGGGTCGTCAGCGGGACGGTCGCCTCGACCACGATCACCCGAGGCCGCCACGTCAGCAGGTCGGCCGACCGCAGCACGGCGGACTCAGCCCCCTCCACATCGACCTTCAGCAGGTCGAAGCCCGGTTCCGCATGCGCGCCGAGAATCGTCTCTAGAGTGACGACCTCGACGCGCAGTTCCTCATGGCGCCACCCGTTCGTAAGATGCCCCTCCAGGACATCCCTGCGCAGGGTGCTGAGGCCGCCGCCGCCCGTCTGGCCCCGCCCAGGGATGACCCGAAAGAACCTCGCGGTCCCCGGTTCGTCGCCCACGGCTACGCGCAGGTTGACGTCACCCGGCCGGGCCTGCTGAAGACGTGCGTGGCGCTCAGGCAACGGCTCGACGTTGACCCCCTGCCAGCCCAGGCCATTTACCAGATTCTTGGTGAGCGAGCCGCTGACGGGCTCGCCGGCACCGACATCCACGAAGAACCCGTCCCTTTGGCCAGCGAAGGCGCGCATCAACACGACGTCCTCCGCGTTGCCCGGGTACGCGATCAAGTCATAACCGCTCACACACGCCAACCTACGGGCCGATCCGCTGACCCCAACCAAATCGTCAAGGCATCCGTGGAGTCACCACGCCTTTAGCAAGCTGGACGTGGGCGCCTATCGCGCAGCTCTTGCCCTGCAACCTCACCACCGACCGGCTGACCCAGCTCACCCCAGGTGGCCGTGCTACGGGGGAAAGCTCAGAGTTTGATGACGATTCGCTTAATCGTGTGTACAGCCGCCGCTGGCGGGACCATCCTGCTGTCTTATGAGTGAACGTAGATCGGGCCGCCTGTGGGGTGTGGCGTGTGTGGGCTTTCTGATCACAGCTGTCGCGGTACTGGCGCGCTTCCTGGGCATTGGGACGTTCAAGCCGGCTGAACCCGATCTTTTGGGGGCAACCATCGGCCTGGTCTCGCTGACGGTCTCGATCTGGTCGGGGGCGCTGGCCTACCGGGCCTTGCGTTTCAGCGAATATGACCCCGCGACCTGGGCCGACCGTCTGGCTACGGAGGTGAAGAAGAACGAGGAGCTGCAGTTCCTGCAACTGCTGGGCGCCGCCGCACGGACGATCAACGTGAGATTCACGCTGGTCTCCACACACGAGGTCGACGGCGCCGCCGACGCCGGCACGCTGAAGGGCGTGGCCGCCTACTTTCAAGCCCTTCATCCGCAGCGGCTGGTTATCACCGGTGCGCCCGGCGCCGGGAAAACCGTCCTGGGGATCAAACTGATCCTGGAATTGCTGGAGACTCGCAAACCCGGTGCCGCGGTCCCGGTGCGGATCTCCGCCGCTGGCTGGGACCCCGGGACCGGGCTGAAGGACCCCAAGACCGGGCGGCGGGATCAGGGGCCGGAGGTGGAGGCCCTGCTGATCGACCACCTGGTCCGAACGTTCGAGTTGCGTGAGGTCACAGCCCGGGAGCTGGTGCGGCACGACAAGGTACTGCCGGTCATCGACGGGCTCGACGAGATGGACCGCACCGACCAGCCCGGCTTCAACTCCGCCGCGGGCCGCGCACTGGAGAAACTCAACCGCTACCAGGACGGTCAGCACAAGGCCGGGCTGATCCTGACCTGCCGCACCGGCCAATACCAGGCCCTGACCAGCGGTCATACCCAGGCCCGCGACGCCGCCCGTGTCGACCTGGTCCCCGTCACCATCGAACAGGCGTCAGAGTTCATCGTGACCACGGCCGGAGACGACCAGCTCCCGCGCTGGCAACCCGTCCTGCGCGTCCTCAACCAGCCCGGCCACCCCCTGTCCCACGCACTGGCGACCCCCTGGCGGCTGACCCTCGCCGTCACCGCCTACCAACAGCGCTCCGACACCACCGGCGACTACCTGCGCGACCCCGCAGACCTGGTCGACTACGGCAGCGCCGACGACATCCACCGCCACCTACTGCAAGAGTTCATCCCCGCATCCGTCGCCGCGGCTGCCCTCAACAAACGCAACCCCCGCAACTACCGGCCCGTCCA
Source organism: Spirillospora sp. NBC_01491 (assembly GCF_036227065.1). Lineage (GTDB taxonomy): Bacteria > Actinomycetota > Actinomycetes > Streptosporangiales > Streptosporangiaceae > Spirillospora > Spirillospora xylanilytica. The sequence goes on along the minus strand of NZ_CP109432.1, from coordinate 4,535,947 downwards.
GGTCCACGCCTGGCTGACCGTCCTGGCCCGCTACCTTGACGACAACACCACCAGACCACCCTTCGCCGGCCGCACCCTGTCCGGCACCGACATCGTCCTACACGAACTCTGGCCACTCGCCGGCAACCGCCCCCGCATCCTCACCACCCTCCTCACCACCCTCCTCACCGCCCTGCCAATCACCACGCTTCTGGCTGTGCTGCTCGCTACTTCCACATCACCGCCTGCCGTCTGGTTCGCCGAGATCTTCGTTTTGATCCCAGGGGTCTTCGCGTGGAGACAGCGGTGGCCCGTACCCACACGCATCGACTTTTCCCGACTCAAGACACGCGCTGGCCTTCGGAAAAGCATCATCGGGCTCGCGGTCGGGCTCGCGGTCGGGCTCTGGTTCGGGCTCGCGGGCGGGCTCGCGGTCGGGCTCGCGTATGGGCTCGCATACGGGCTCGCGGTCGGGCTCGCGCTCGGGCTCACGAGCGGACTCGATCCTTCCGACAACACCACCGCGAGAGATTCTCGTGGCCTCATCCGCAAGGACCTCATCAGATGGTTCACAGTCGGGTTCGTGTCCGGGTTTGCGGGCGGGTTCGTGTCCGGGTTCGCGGCCGCGTTCCAGGCCGGGCACACGGTCGGGCCCACAGCCAGGCTCGGGGTCGGGCTCGTCGGCGGGCTCGCGGGCGGGCTCGCGGGCGGGCTCGCGGGCGGGCTCGGGGTCGGGCTCGCGGCTGGCCTCGCGGGCGGGCCCGCGGTCGGGCTCGCGGTCGGGCTCGCGGCCGGGCTCACGTACGGGCTCTCTGATGAAGCAGGGGAAGGAATCGCGTTCGGGCTCGCGGTCGCGCTCATGGTTGGGCTCATGCTCTGGGCGGCGGTCGGGTTCACAGTCAGGCCCGCCGGGCTCGCGGCAGCGCGCTACTTCATGCTTCTGATCATCATGAGACGGCGCCTTCCGCTACGACTCGGCCGTTTCCTGGACTGGTGCTACACCGACGCCGGACTGATCCGCACCGCGGGCATCGCCTACCAATTCCGCCACCGCGAACTCCAAAACCACCTGAGCCACGCGCCTGGAGACACAGCACGCCCAGACCGACCGCCTTCGAGGAGGGCCCGAGCAGGTTCCGGGCGGTAGCCGTCAGGGAGAGTTCCGCCGAAGGCCAGCACCGTTCGTGGCCGGCCCCAGGGCAACGATGTCGACTGGGCGCTGGCCGGAGCCGCTGCCGGCACCAGCCCGGCGATGGAGGCCGCCCAGACAGGCACCCGGATGCTAGACGTGCTGCAACAGCGCTCGCATCGGCGACGCAGACCAGGGAAGGCCGACCATTCACGGCGAGTGGGCTGCTGGTCTGTGAGTGAGAGGCGCGGTTACCGTGGCCTATCTCAGGTCGAATGAGCCGGCCTTGGCGGCCTTGATGAAGGTCGTCCACTCGGCCGGGGCGAAGGCGAGCACGGGGCCGGCGGGGTCCTTGGAGTCGCGGGCCAGATGCGCCCGGCCCAAGGTCGCGGCTTCGACGCAGCTTCCGCCGTTGTTGCTCGGACTGCTCTTGCGCCAGCGCACTCCTGGAAGGTCGGCGCCCGTCACGCTGTGCATCTCGTGTGCTGAAATCATGTAATTTCCCGGATCTTCTGCGTGATCAGGGCGCCGGACTGGTCCGGGTCGAGCGCCTTCGCTCGCAGAGGCCGACCTGTTCCAGGAACTCGGCCTCGCGATGACGCACTACCCGCAGAAACGCGAAGTGGAGGTTCAGATCGTTCCTGAACCCCCACATGTGCGGTCGGTGCGTGTCCGAGGGGGGACTTGAACCCCCATGCCCCGTAAAGGGCACTAGCACCTCAAGCTAGCGCGTCTGCCTATTCCGCCACCCGGACTTGGTCGCAGGCCGCAGCTCGGCTGCGGCGGGTTCACCATACCAAAGGTCCCGACTCGCGGCGAAGTCGATGGAGGGGCACCATGGTCGGGTACGTGAACCCGGGCGTGAAGGTGATCACTGTGACTGCTGAGGACGAGGTCGTCCGGCTCTGCCAGGAGCTGATCCGGATCGATACCAGTAACCCTGGGGACCACTCCGGGCCAGGGGAGCGGGTGGCGGCGGAGTACGTCGCGGAGCAGCTGGCCGAGGTGGGGGTGGAGTCGCAGATCTTCGAGTCGCACCCGAAGCGGGCGAGCCTGGTGGCGCGGATCGAGGGCGAGGACCGGAGCCGGGACGCGCTGTTGCTGCACGGGCACCTGGACGTGGTGCCGGCCCGTGCGGAGGACTGGACGCGGGATCCGTTCGGGGGAGAGATCGCAGACGGGTGCGTCTGGGGGCGCGGGGCCGTCGACATGAAGAACATGGACGCGATGATCCTCGCGGTCGTGCGGAAGCGGCTGCGTGAGGGGCGCAAGCCTCCGCGGGACGTCGTGCTGGCCTTTCTCGCGGACGAGGAGGCCGGGGGCAAGTGGGGGGCGCGATGGCTCGTGGACGAGAAGCCGGAGCTGTTCGAGGGGTGCACCGAGGCCGTGGGGGAGGTCGGCGGGTTCAGCCTGACGGTTCCCGGTGATCGGCGGATGTACCTCATCGAGACGGCGGAGAAGGGCATCGCGTGGATGAACCTGACCGCGCGGGGGACCGCCGGGCACGGGTCGATGGTGCATCCGGACAACGCGGTGACGGCGCTGGCGGCGGCGGTCGGGCGGCTGGGGTCGCACGAGTTCCCGGTGCAGTTGACCAAGACCGTGCGGTCCTTTCTCGAGCGTGCGTGCCTGGCCTACGGGGTGGAGTTCGACCCGGACGATCCAGAGAAATGCCTCGACGAGATCGGGCCGCTGGCGCGGATGATCGGGGCGACGCTGAGGCACACCCTGAACCCGTCGGTGCTGGAAGCGGGATATAAGGCGAACGTCATTCCGCAGACCGCGACCGCCCAGGTGGACGGGCGGTTCCTGCCGGGGTACGAGGACGACTTCTTCGCGACCGTGGACGGGCTGCTCGGCCCGGACGTCGAGCGTGGGTTCGTCCACCATGACCAGGCGCTTGAGGCCGACTACGAGGGTGCCCTGGTGGAGGCCATGGAGGCCGCGCTGCTCTCGGAGGACGCCGGTGCGCTGCCGGTGCCCTACTGCCTGAGCGGCGGGACGGACGGCAAGTCGTTCGCCCGGCTGGGGATGCGCTGCTACGGATTTGCGCCCTTGCGACTCCCCCCAGAATTGGACTTTTCCGGAATGTTCCATGGTGTCGACGAGCGCGTCCCGGTGGACGGGCTGCACTTCGGCGTGCGGGTGCTCGACCAATTCCTGGACCGCTCCTGACGTTTTCCACGGATTACCGTCGCATGTGCGATCCGTGGTGCTACGGTCACTATCCGTAGAGAGCGACTCGGGTCGTTCTCTGGGTCCCCGTCCGGGGGCGGACGGGGATCGTGGCGGAGGGCAGTCGAGTGGCAGGTACGGCATGCGCGGGTGTGGTGCCCGTCCCGCTGCGCCGTGCCGTCGCCGGCCGGACGATCCGCCGGATCCTGGTGATCGTCGGCCTGATCACGGCGGGTTGGCTGCTCGGCGGCGCCGCGCAGGCGTGCGCCGCCGAACAGCCCGCCCCCGCCGATGTCGTGAAGGGCGCGACCGTGCTGAACGGCACGGTCCGCGCCGCCCGGAACGTCGTCCTGCCCGGTGCCCGCAAGGGCATCCGCGGTGTGGTCGTGAAGCCCCGCACGGTCGCGCCGCCGCCTGAGAGCGGCGGCGCCGGGGCCCCTCATGCGGTCTCACCCCCTGAGGAGACCGTGCGCAAACGCGTGCGGGCCGTCGCGCCGGTGCCCGTCCGGGCAGGACGTGTTTCCCGGGCTCCGGCGCGTCCCCGATCCGGGACGTCCGCCGAACGTTCGCCAAGAAAGGGCCTGGCGGCGATCGTGGCCCGACCGGGGGCGTCCGAGGGTGTTCAAGCCCGTCCGGCCCCGAGGCCCGCGCCGGTTCCCCGTGAGCGGGTCCCCGCTCCCGATCCGCATCGGGCCGGGGCGTCCGGACCCGTCGCCGGGCCTGTTCTGCTCGGCGGCCTCAGTGGCCTGCCCGCCGGCCGGCCCTGGATCCCAGCCCGGCCTCGGCCGGTGCTGCTCCACGCCCCTGGCGCGGTTCCCCCGGCCGTCCGCACCGCCGCGGACGAGCCCTCCTTCGCCCCTGACTGATCACTGATCACAGACCCCGGCGCTGGACCCGTGCGGCTCGGGTCCAGGCCGAGACGCGCCGTCCCCCGACGGCCGTCGCCCCCACGAGATCGGCGCTCCGGCGATCCCGCATCTCTGCACGTCATTCATCACCTATCACCTCCCGAACGGAGCATCATGCGAACGTGGGTCAAGAGCACCTCCCGTGCCGTCCTGCTCACCGCGGGCTTTGTCGCTCTCGGTGTCACCGCCGTCCCGGCCTCCGCGGCCTTCGCCGGCACCACCAACGGCGACTCCAGCGTGCTTGGTGGCAACCAGGCCAACCTGCCGATCTCGGCGCCGGTCAACGCCTGCGGCAACTCCGCCGCCGTCCTCGGCAAGGCCGCGGCCGGCTGCGAGGGCGGCGCGGCGGTCCACAAGGGCGGCCACAAGGGCGGCCACAAGGGTCACAAGGGGCCGAAGGGCAAGCACAAGCCCGGCAAGCACAAGCCTGGCAAGCACAAGGGCGGTCACGGGCGTGGCGGGCAGTCGACCTCCGGCAAAGCCGGGATCGGTTCCGGCAATCAGGTGAACGCGCCGGTCAAGGCGCCCGTGAACGCCTGCGGCAACGCGGTCGCGGTCGCAGGGAAGGCGGACGCGGGCTGCAAGGGCGGCTCCGCCGCTCACAGCGGCCACGGAAAGGCGCCCGGGAAGGGCCACGGAAAGGCGCCCGGGAAGGGCCACGGGAAGGGCGCGCAGCACCACTCTGGTGGGAAGCGGCCTGCCGGGCAGCAGACCAGCGGGAAGCACGGGATTCTGGCCGGAAACCAGGTGAACGCGCCGATCTCGATCCCCGTGAACGTGTGCGGCAACGCCGTGGCGATCCTCGGCAAGGCCGTCGCCGGGTGCGAGGGCGGGGCCGCGGTCACCGGCGGTGCGCGGCCCGGTGGCCGTCAGGTCACCTCCGGGGCGTTCAGCGTGCTCGGCGGCAACCAGGTGAACGCGCCGATCAGCGTTCCCGTCAACGTCTGCGGCAACGCCGTGGCCGTACTGGGCAAGGCGGGCGCGGTCTGCGAGGGCGGCGCGCGGGTGGCGGGCGGCCACGGTCGCGGCGGTGCCGGCCAGAAGACCTCGGGCGCCCACGGCGTCCTGGCGGGGAATCAGGTGAACGCGCCGATCTCGGTGCCGGTGAACGTCTGCGGCAACGCGGTGGCGGTCGCCGGTCGCGCCGAGGCCGGGTGCAAGGGCGCGGCCGTGGCCGGACGCCCCGGGCGGCAGCGCGGTGACGCCGCGAGCCGCGGGCGGGACGGTTCGTCCGCGCGCGTTGGGCGGGGGACGCCCGGACCGGGCGACCTCGGCTCCCTGGCCAAGCTGCCCACGTTGCCCAAGACCCCGGTCAAGGTGCTGCCCAAGCTGTCGGAGCGGTCCGCGCCGGCGACCGGGGGCCGGAGCGCCCAGGGTGGACCCGGTACGGACGGGCTGCCGGGGGCCAAGGTACTCACCGGGGCCGGTGGGGTGAAGGTCCCCGAGGTGGGGAAGCTCGGTGCGATCAAGCCGGTGGCCGCGGTGGAGCCGCTGGCCGACACCCCCAAGGCCGGCTCGGTGTGGGGGCTCGGCATGGCCGTGGTGTTCGTGTCGGGGGCGTTCGCGCTGACCCGCAAGGCCCGTCCCGGCCGCAGGTGAGCTAGGGGCCGGTTCCGCCGGCCTCGCCCCCGTCCGGCGGGGTGCCGCTTGACCAGGCTGGACGCGCCCGCCACGGCGGTGTGCGGCCCCGCCTTCCGAGCGCCGCCGGCGGGGGCCCAGGAACGCTTTGCCCGTCCCGGAAGCGCGGTCCGGGGCGGGCAAAGCTCTATGCAAGGCGGTTATGATTACGGCACGTCATAAATCTCGTACGTAGTGCTACGCTCCGGCCGGGGAAGCGGGGCGGGCGACGTCAGAAGGTACGGACCTGGCGGATGATCTTGCGCCGGAGTTGGATTCGGCGGCTACCGTCGGGGTAGAGCCGCAATCGATCGAGCTCCCAGCCGCCGTGCTCGGCGTGCTCGGTCATGATCTGCCGGGCGGTGTCACGGGTGGTGCCGCGCGGCAGTCGCAGGACGAGGTAGGTGTACTGCGCCATCGTGACCATTATGGCCTGGCCTCCCGGCGGCCGGGGATCGTACGGTGGCGGCCTTGTGTCCCGGTCCCGAGGGTGACGTGTCATCCTGTCGGAGGTTCACCGTGGTGGACGGTGACGGCCGACGGGGGCGGGCCAGACCGCGGACGCGGGCATGAACGCGTCGTCGTGCAACGTTGTACGAAGCTCGGGTAAGAAGACCAGACTGCGAGGTTGGAGCGACTGTGCCAGCCAAGAACGGCACTGCGAAGCGTGGCCAGGACGGGGGCACCGGGACCCGCCTGGTGATCGTCGAGTCGCCTGCGAAGGCGAAGACGATCGCCGGCTACCTGGGCCGTGGCTACATCGTGGAGTCCAGTATCGGCCATATCCGGGACCTGCCCGGGAGCGCCTCGGAGGTGCCGGCCAAGTACAAGGGCGAGTCGTGGGCCAAGCTCGGCGTGAACGTCGACCACGGCTTCGAGCCGCTCTATGTCGTCAACACCGACAAGCGGCAGCAGGTGGCCAAGCTCAAGAAGCTGCTGGCCGAGGCCGACGAGCTCTTCCTCGCGACGGACGAGGACCGGGAGGGCGAGGCGATCGCCTGGCACCTGCTGAAGGTGCTCAACCCCAAGGTCCCGGTGCACCGGATGGTCTTCAACGAGATCACCAAGGACGCCATCCAGCGGGCCGCGGCCAATCCGCGCGAGCTCAACCTGCGGCTGGTCGACGCGCAGGAGACCCGCCGCATCCTCGACCGGCTGTACGGCTACGAGGTCAGCCCGGTGCTGTGGAAGAAGGTCATGCCGAAGCTGTCGGCGGGCCGGGTGCAGTCCGTGGCGACCCGGCTGGTCGTCGAGCGGGAGCGGGAGCGGATCGCGTTCGTCCCGGCGCACTACTGGGACATCGCGGGCGCCTTCTCCGTGAGCGGCGGGCCGGACGAGGCCGGGGGCGAGGAGCCCAAGGCGTTCAAGGCCGGGCTGGTCTCGGTCGACGGCAAGCGCGTCGCGCAGGGCCGCGACTTCGCCTCCGACGGCACCCTCAAGACCCGTGACGTGCTGCACCTCGACGAGGACGCCGCGCGCGGGCTGGCGGCCCGGCTGGACGGACGGCCGTACGCGGTCAAGTCGGTCGAGCGCAAGCCGTACACCCGCAAGCCGTACCCGCCGTTCCGCACGACCACGTTGCAGCAGGAGGCCAGCCGCAAGCTGAGCTACTCCGCCAAGTACACGATGTCGGTGGCGCAGAAGCTGTACGAGAACGGCTTCATCACCTACATGCGCACCGACTCGATCACGCTGTCGGAGACCGCGATCACCGCGGCCCGGCGGCAGGCCGGCACGCTCTTCGGCGCCGAGTACGTGCCGGACAAGCCGCGCGTCTACACCTCCAAGGTCAAGAATGCGCAGGAGGCGCACGAGGCGATCCGCCCGGCCGGCGAGAGCTTCCGCACGCCCGCCGAGACGGGCCTGCGCGGCGACCAGTTCCGGCTGTACGAGCTGATCTGGAAGCGGACGATCGCCAGCCAGATGAAGGACGCCGCGGGGCAGTCGGTGTCGGTGCGCGTCACCGGGACCTCCACGGGGGACGAGGTCGCCGAATTCGGCGCGACCGGCAAGACGATCACGTTCTGGGGCTTCCTGAAGGCGTACGTGGAGAGCGCCGACGACCCGTCCACCGACCGCGACGACCAGGAGCGGCGGCTGCCGAACCTCGACGAGGGCCGGCCGCTGAGCGCGCTGTCGATCGAGGCCGAGGGGCACTCGACCCGGCCGCCGGCCCGGTACACCGAGGCCAGCCTGGTCAAGGAGCTGGAGGAGCGGGAGATCGGGCGCCCGTCCACCTACGCCTCGATCATCGGCACCATCCTCGACCGCGGCTACGTGTTCAAGAAGGGCACCGCGCTGGTCCCGTCCTTCCTGGCGTTCGCGGTGGTCAACCTGCTGGAGCAGCACTTCGGCAACCTGGTCGACTACGACTTCACCGCGCACATGGAGGACGGTCTCGACGAGATCGCCCGGGGTGAGGCCGAGCGGGTCCGCTGGCTCGGCCGGTTCTACTTCGGCACCGAGGGCGAGGACGGCGAGGGCGGTGAGGAGGGACTCAAGGAGCTGGTCGGCGACATCGGCGACATCGACGCCAAGGGGATCAGCTCGTTCCCGGTCAAGGGCACCGACATCATGGTGCGCGTCGGCCGGTACGGGCCCTACCTCGACCGCGACGGCGAGCGGGTCAACATTCCCGAGGACATCGCGCCGGACGAGCTGACCGGGGAGAAGGCCGAGGAGCTGTTCGCGCAGCCGAGCGGCGACCGCGAGCTCGGCACCGACCCGGAGACCGGTCGCACGATCGTGGCCAAGTCGGGCCGGTTCGGCCCGTACGTCACCGAGATCCTGCCCGAGCCGGCGGCGCCCGCCGAGGGCGAGAAGAAGAAGCGCACCAAGAAGGCCGACGCGGTCAAGCCGCGCACCGGCTCGCTGTTCAAGTCGATGTCGCTCGACACGATCACGCTGGACGACGCGCTGAAGCTGCTGTCCCTGCCGCGGACGCTGGGCGAGCTCGACGGGGAGCCGGTGACCGCGCAGAACGGGCGGTTTGGGCCCTATATCAAGCGGGGCACCGACAGCCGCTCGCTCGGCTCGGAGGAGGACCTGTTCACCGTCACGCTGGAGCAGGCCAAGGAGTTGTTCGCCCAGCCCAAGCAGCGGGGCCGGGGCCGTGCCGCGGCGCCGCCGCTGCGCGAGATCGGCGACGACCCGGCCAGCGGCAAGCCGGTGGTGGTGAAGGAGGGCCGATTCGGCCCGTACGTCACCGACGGTGAGACCAACGCCAGCCTGCGCAAGGGCGACGAGGTCGAGTCGGTGACGATCCAGCGCGCCGCCGAGCTGCTCGCCGAGCGGCGGGAGAAGGTGGCCGCGGGCGGCGGGAAGAAGAAGCCGGCACCGCGCCGACGAACCTCCGCGAAGTCGGGCTCCTAAGGACAACTACGCCGATACCCTGACCGACATGACCAGAACGGACGCCACCCGGCCGCACCCCGCCGCGCCGCCGGGCGTTTCGTCGAACAGGCCCTCCAGGCGGCTGTGGCTGGTGCTCTCGCTGTCCGGCCTCGGCCACTGGCTGAGCGTCGCGGCGCTCACCGCGATGGCCGGCGTGCTCACCCAGGACGACGCGATGGCCGGCCGCGCGCAGGCCGTCGGCGGCGTGCTGGTCCTGATGCTGCTGCCGGCGGTGCTGCTGGCGCCGCTGGCGGGCCCGGTCACCGCCCGGCTCGACCGGCGGCTGACCATGCTCGTCGCCGATCTGCTGCGGTTCGCGCTGGTGGTGTCGGTGCCGCTGGTCGACATGCTGCCGTGGACGCTCGGGGTCGCGTTCCTGGTCGCCTGTCTGACGCTGCTGTGGGTGCCGGCCGCGGGCGCGTCGGTGCCAGCGCTGGCGCCCGCGGAACGGCGGGCCGAGGCCGGCCGGTCGGCGCTGCGCGGCGTGTCCGGGGCGGCGCCGGTCGCGGCCGTGCTGTTCACCGTGCTGGCGCTGCTCGGCGACACGCTGGCCGGTACCGAGCGCCGGGCCGATCTCGCGTTGTACGTCACCGCCGCGGTCTTCCTCGTCGCCGGTGCCGCGGTCGCGCTGCTGCGCGGCCTGCCCGGCCCGGGGCCGGACGGGTTCCCGGTCCCGGCGCCCTTGAAGCTGATCGTCCGGGGGCCGCGCACCGCCGCCGGCGCGCCGGCCGCGCGCGGCCTCGGCCTCGCGATCACCGGCGTCGCGCTGGCGGCCGGCGCGGTCGTCGCGGTCGCCCGGGTGTACGCCCGCGACCTCGGCGGCGGCGACGCCGGTTACGGCTGCGTCCTCGCCGGGCTCGCGGTCGGGCTGCCGTTCGGGCTGTTCCTCGGCCCGCGCGTGCTCGGCCCGTTCAGCCGCCGCCGCCTGCTCGGGCTGACGGTCGTGGCGACGGCGCTGGCGCTGGTCCTGGTCTCGCTGGTGCACAACCTGGTCGTGGTGGTGTTCGTGACCGCGTTCCTCGGCGTCGCCGCCGGGGCCGCCTGGTCGACCGCGTCCGCGGCGCTCCTGCCGGGCGACGACGCCGAGGACGAGAGCGCGTTCGCGTACCTGCGGTCGGTGGCGCTGGTCGCCGTCCTGGTCGCGTTCGCCGCCGTGCCGCCGCTGGCCGGGGTGCTCGGCACGCACCGGATCAAGGTCGGCGACGGCTCCTACACCTTCGGCGGCGCGGGCGCGGCGCTCCTCATCGTCGCCGTGGTCGCGCTGGTCGCGGGCCTGCTCGCGTACCGGCGGCTGGACGACCGGCGCGGCGTCCCGCTGCTCCCCGACCTCGCCGCCGCGCTCCAGGGGCAGGTGTACGTCCCGCCCGCCGAGGCCGAGGCCGAGGCCGCCGCGACGCCGGTCAAGCGCGAGCGCGGCGTGTTCGTCGCGTTCGAGGGCGGCGAGGGCGCGGGCAAGACCACCCAGGCGCGGCTCGCCGCGATCTGGCTGCGCGACCACGGCTACGACGTGGTCACCACGCACGAGCCGGGCGCCACCAAGATCGGAATGCGGCTGCGCGCGATGCTGCTCGACCGCGACACCACCGGGCTGTCCACCCGCGCCGAGACGCTGCTGTACGCCGCCGACCGCGCCGACCACGTCGCCAACGTGATCCGGCCCGCGATGGACCGCGGCGCCATCGTGGTCAGCGACCGGTACGTCGACTCCTCGCTGGCCTACCAGGGGTTCGGCCGGCAGCAGCCGGTCGAGGACATCGCCCGGGTCAACGCGTGGGCCACCGGCGGGCTGATCCCCGACCTGACCGTCCTGCTGGAGGTGCCGCCGGAGACCGGTCTCGGCCGGCTCCGCTCGCCGGCCGACCGGATCGAGTCCGAGCCGCAGGAGTTCCACGAGCGGGTGCGTGAGGGGTTCCGGGCGCTGGCCGAGGCCTACCCGGACCGCTACCTGATCCTCGACGCGGGCCGTTCGCAGGCCGAGCTGAGCCGCGAGATCCAGTACCGGATCCGGGAGATCCTGCCCGACCCGATCCCGGCGGGCACCGAGGACGTCACCAGCACCTTCCCCGTCATCACCGACGGCTGACCGCCGCCCGGCGGCGACCCACGGCGCGCCGGCCGCCGGGCGCCCGTGCCGCGGGCGGGCGCGGCCCGGCCGGTGATTCGGGCGGGGGATCGGGCCGGAGGCAATAGCCTGGACGCATGAGCGTGTGGGATGACCTGGTGGGGCAGGATCCGGTCGTCGCGCAGCTGCGGTCGGCCGCCGACGGGACCGTGGGCACGGCCACCTCGGCGGGCCGTCCGGCGGGCGCCCCCGGCGGCAACATGGCGCACGCGTGGCTGTTCACCGGGCCGCCCGGCGCGGGCCGCTCGACCGCCGCGCGGGCCTTCGGCGCCGCCCTCCAGTGCACCGAGACGCCTCGCGGCTGCGGGCACTGCGCCTCCTGCCACCAGGTCCTCCAGGGCACGCACGCCGACGTGGAGGTGGTGCGTCCCGCCGGGCTGTCGTACGGCGTGAAGGAGACCCGCGAGCTGGTGCTGCGCGCGTCGTCGTCGCCGAGCGGGGGCCGCTGGCAGATCGTGCTGTTCGAGGACGCCGACCGGGCCACCGAGGCCGCCGCCAACGCGCTGCTGAAGGCGATCGAGGAGCCCCCGCCGCGGACGGTCTGGCTGCTGTGCACGCCGTCCCCGGACGACCTGCTGGTCACCATCAGGTCGCGCTGCCGGCTGGTGACGCTGCGCACGCCGCCGGTCGCGGCCGTCGCCGACGTGCTCGTCCAGCGGGACGGCGTCGACCGCGACACCGCCGAGGTCGTGGCGCGCGCGGCGCAGGGCCACATCAGCCGGGCGCGGCGGCTGGCCACCGATCCGGGCGCGCGCCGGGTCCGCGCCGAGGTGATGGCGGTGCCGCGCCGGCTGACGTCGGTCGGCCCGGCGGTGCTGGCCGCCGAGACGCTGGTCAAGGCGGCCGAGGCGGAGGCCAAGACGATGGCCGAGGAGCTCAACGAGACCGAGACGTCGGCGCTGCGGCAGGCGCTCGGCGAGAGCGCCAAGGGACGGATGCCGCGCGGCACCGCCGGGGCGCTGAAGGACCTGGAGGACCGGCAGAAGTCCCGCGCGACGCGGGTCAAGCGCGACTCCCTCGACCGGGCGCTGCTCGACCTGGCCTCCTACTACCGCGACGTGCTGACGCTCCAGCTCGGCGCGGGCGCCGAGCTGGTCAACACCGAGTTGGCGGCCGAGCTGCGCACCGCCGCCGCCCAGGGCCCGCCCGAGGGCACCCTCCGGCGGCTCGACGCGATCATGAAGTGCAGGGAGCGGCTGGGCGCCAGCGTCAACCCCCTGCTGGCCGTCGAGGCCCTCACCATGGCCCTGCGCACCGGCTGACCGTCCCCGCCCGCCGGCTGGCCGTCCCCGCGCAGCGGCTGACCATCCCCGCCCGCCGGCCGGCCGTCCTGTGCCGGCCGGCGTCCCGGCACGTCGGCTGACCGTCCCGCGAGTGCCGTCCTAACGCAAAATGCCCCATTTCGTTATTTACTCGTTCGCTCGCCTCGACAACAACTCCCGTACCGTCGCGAGGGTTGAGCCCAAAATCGGGCATTCCCCCCATGCAGGAGGTGTGCATTGCGGCGCGCCATCATCGCTGCCGCCTGCGCCGTCGTCACCACGACGGCGCTGGCGTTCCCAGCGTCTGCGGCACCCAACCCCACGCAGGCCAAGGGTCAGGTCTCGGAGTACGTCGTCCTCTACAAGGAGGGCGCCTCCCCAAGTAAGGCCCACGCGGCCGTGAAGGCGGCAGGAGGCTCGATCGTCCACGAGAACACCGACGTGGGCGTGGCCACGGTGCGGTCGGAGAACCCCGGGTTCACCGCCGCCGCCATGGCCCAGCGGGCCCTGGAGGGCGTCGCGCACAACCGGGTGATCGGCAAGGCGCCGAAGACCGCCAAGAGCGCGGGCAAGCAGGTGGAGGCGGTGAAGGGCACGGGGGCCGGCAGCGCCAAGCCGGCCAGGCCGTCCAAGCCGGCCAAGGGCGCCGAGCCGCTCGCGGACCTGCAATGGGACATGAAGCAGATGAACGCGACCGCCGACGGCTCCTACAAGGTGGAGCCGGGCGACCGGCGGGTGCTGGTCGGCATCCTGGACACCGGCGTCGACGGCAGTCACCCCGACGTCAAGCCGAACTTCAACCGCGGGCTCAGCCGCAACTTCACCACCGACGTCCCGGTGGACGCCGACGGCAACGAGCTGGACGGGCCCTGCGAGTTCAAGTCCTGCGTCGACCCGGTCGACTGGGACGACAACGACCACGGCACGCACGTGGCGTCCACGATCGCCTCGCCGCGCAACGGGCTCGGCATGGCCGGCGTCGCGCCGAACGTGTCGCTGGTCAACCTGCGGGTCGGGCAGGACTCGGGGAACTTCTACCTCGGGCCGACAGTGGACGGCCTCACCTACGCGGCCAAGCACGGCATCGACGTGGTCAACATGTCGTACTACATCGACCCGTGGCTGTGGAACTGCGGCGACAACCCGGCGGACTCGGCGACCGAGCGGCTGGAGCAGCGGACCATCATCAAGGCCACCCAGCGGGCGCTGGACTTCGCGCACGAGCGCGGCGTCACGCTGATCTCCGCGGCGGGCAACGAGAAGGTCGACTACACCAAGACCAACCTCGACGAGACCAGCCCGAACTTCGCGTCGCTGCCCGGTGAGAAGCCGCACTCGCGCAGCGTCCCGGCGAGCTGCATGTCGATGCCGACCGAGGGCGAGCACGTCATTCCGGTCTCGGCGACCGGGATCAGCAAGCGCAAGTCGTACTACTCCAGCTACGGCGCCGGCTTCACCACGATCGCGGCGCCCGGCGGCGACAAGGTCGACAACGCCGAGGGCAAGGCGGACGACAACCTCGGCATCTGGGCCGCCTACCCCGAGCGGCTCGCGCGCGAGCGCGGTGAGCTGAACGCCGACGGGACGCCGAAGGTGTCGTACGTGGTCCGGCAGTGCACCGGCAAGACCTGCGCGTACTACCAGTCCTTGCAGGGGACGTCGATGGCCTCGCCGCACGCGGTGGGCGTCGCGGCGCTGATCGTCAGCAAGTACGGCACGTCGGACCGCAAGCGGGGCGGCCTGACGATGGACCCGAACGCCGTGGAGCGCACGCTGCGCGGGACCGCGACGGCCACGCCCTGTCCGAGCCCCGCCACCGTCGACTACGTCTGGTACACCAAGGTCGACGGCGAGTGGGTGAAGAACACCTCCAAGCAGACCTGTGAGGGCTCCAAGTCCAACAACGGGTTCTACGGGGCGGGCATCGTCGACGCGCTGCACGCCGTCCAGCGGTGATGACCCGCTGACCCGCTGACCCGCTGACCCGCTGACCCGCTGACCCGCTGACCCGCTGACCCGCTGACGCGGTGACGCGGTGACGCGGTGACCGATCGTTCTAGGTGCGGCCCCCGGCTCCGGCCGGGGGCCGCGTTCGGCTGCGAGGGCCCATGCCGGTGGCCCTGGCCGTGGGGCGGCCCAGGTGGGTGAGGGGCCGAGTGGATTCGGGCAGGATGGACGTATGCCGTACCGCGTCACGTTCGTCTGCACGGGCAACATCTGCCGCTCGCCGATGGCCGAGTCGGTCTTCCGCCACCACGTGGAGGAAGAGGGCCTGGACGTCGAGGTCGACAGCTCCGGGACCGGGGGCTGGCACGCCGGCGACGCCGCCGACTCCCGCACGGTCGCGGCGCTGAGCCGCGCCGGCTACCGGTCGGCGCACGTCGCGCGGCAGTTCGAGGACGGCTGGTTCGCCGACTACGACCTGGTCATCGCGCTGGACCAGGGGCATCGGCGGGCGCTGCGCGCGATGGCCCCGGACGCGGGGGCGCGCGAGAAGGTGCGGCTGCTGCGCGAGTTCGACCCGGCCGCCGGCGTCGACCTGGACGTGCCCGACCCGTACTACGGCGGCCGGTCCGACTTCGACCACGCGCTGGAGTTGGTGGAGGCGGCGATGCCCGGCCTGCTCGGCGAGGTCCGCGCGGCGGTCAAGGACGGCTGAGCCATGCGCGAGCGCGTCGCGGCCCTGCTCGGCACACGGGTCGAGCGGGTCTCCGACCTGGGCTCCAGCCATTCCTGGACACTGCACCGGGTCGCGCTCGCCGATGGCCGCGAGGTGTTCGTCAAGGCCGCCTCCGGACGCGCGGGCGGCTTCACGGGCGGGTTCGCGGGTGTGTTCGCGGCCGAGGCGGCGGGGCTGCGCTGGCTGGCCGAGGCCGGTCCGGGCAGCCCGGTGCCGGCGGTCCTGGCCGTGGACGACGACCTGCTGGTCCTGCCGTGGCTGCCGTCCGGGCCGCCCACCCCGGAGGCCGCCGAACGTCTCGGGCGCGAGCTCGCGGTGCTGCACACCGCCGCGCCGCCGTCCGCGTACGGGGCGCCGTGGGAGGGCTACATCGCCGATCTCCCCCTCGACAACACGCCGGACGGCCGCGACTGGCCACGCTGGTACGCCGAGCGGCGGCTCGAACCGTTCCTCCGCCGTGCCGCCCGCCACCTCGGCCCGGACGGGACGCGGCTGGTCGAGCGGGTCGCCGACGGGATCGACGGCCTGGCCGGCCCGCCCGAGCCGCGCGCCCGTGTCCACGGCGACCTGTGGTCGGGCAACGTCCGGTGGGGGGCCGGCGGCCGGGCGCTGGTGATCGACCCGGCGGCGCACGGCGGACATCGCGAGACCGACCTGGCCATGCTGGCGCTTTTCGGCGCCCCCGGCCTCGACCGCGTGCTCGCCGCCTACGATGAGACCGCGCCGCTCGCGCCGGGGTGGCGGGAGCGGGTCCCGCTGCACCAGCTTTATCCGCTGCTCGTCCACGTGGCGCTCTTCGGAACTTCGTACAGCGGTGCGACGATCGAGGCCGCCATGGCCGCGCTCGCGGCGGGGTAGGCGCGCCGGAAAGTACCTGAGCGTCCCGGAACGTGCCGGAACGCGTGCCGGAGTGGGCGTCCCGACGGGCGCCGGAGCGACGCAATGTTCGCTTCGACCAGACAAGTCCGCAATCATGGCTGTTTGTCGCGTGGTAGATGAGATAGAAACGACGGGTCGACACGACGGTCGAGACTCGGAAGGCGGGTGCGGGGTCATCCCCATGGACGGCAAGCACAAGGAGTCGGCGCCGGCCTCGCGGATCAGGGCGGTCTGGAAGCGGACCGTTCCGCTCGGACTGGCCACCGCCGCCGCCGTGACGGTCGGCGCGGGCCTGGACGTGGTGCACCGCCACCAGCGCGCCGGCGAGGAGCAGCACGACGCCCAGCCGGCGGCCAAGCAGGAGCGGACCGAGCCGCGCTACGTCGTCGGCGTCCGCGGCACGGGGGCCGCCCTCGTCGTCCGCGACGTCCGCACCGGGCACGACGTCGGGCTGCCCGTGGCCGCGCCGCAGGGGCGCCGTTTCCAGCGGGTCGCGGCGAAGGGCGACGGCTCGTACGTCGTCGCGTCCTACGGCGCCCGGAAGGTCACCTTCCAGCACCTGCTCCTCGACAAGCAGGGGCGGCCGAAGGAGCTGACCGAGATCCCCGAGGCGACCGTCCCCGGCGTCTCCACCTCCTGGTCCGACCTGGCGGTGAGCGCCGACGGCGACCGGATCGCCTACGTGACGTACAAGGGCACCGCCGGACGGGTCGAGGTCCTGTCGCTGAAGACCGGGACGCGCAAGACCTGGACGGCCAGATCGCCCGCCCGGATCGGCAGCCTGTC
The DNA here is from genome assembly GCF_036227065.1 of Spirillospora sp. NBC_01491. Lineage (GTDB taxonomy): Bacteria > Actinomycetota > Actinomycetes > Streptosporangiales > Streptosporangiaceae > Spirillospora > Spirillospora xylanilytica. The sequence goes on along the minus strand of NZ_CP109432.1, from coordinate 4,519,017 downwards.
CTGGTCGGGCGGCACGCTCTGCCTGGTGTGGAGCCCGCTGCGCACGACGGCCGGCCGGACGACCGTGCCCCGGCACCAGGTGCGCGCGCTCAACACCGCGGGCCCGTCCGGCGACCTCAAGGCGAGCAGGCCCGTCCTCATGCTGCCGAAGGGCGCCGGTGCGGCGTTCATGAGCCGGGACGGCCGCACCATCGTCGCCGGTGCGCAGCAGGACACGCAGCTCACCTTGCAGGCGTACTCCGTCCAGACCGGGAAGCCGACCAAGGTGCTGTGGCGGCAGAAGGTCGGCGGCGACCTGTCCAGGCTCGACCCCGACCACACCGGACGGCACGTGCTCGCCTCGGTGAGCGACGGCCGGATCTACGCCCAGGGGACCGGCACGCTGCCCGCCGCCGACCTCACCGACGCCGCGTGGTGAGCACGCCGCGCGCGGCGACATTCCGGACGACATAGGGTTGGTCCCACGGAACCGGGCGAACGGAGCAAAACCGTGGGCATGGTGATGGCAGTCAGCTTCACCCGTTACGGCCGGCTCTACTATCTCGATCCCGGTTCGCACACTCCCCGGGTCGGCGACAAGGTCCTGGTCCCGACCGACTCCGGCGCCGAGGTGGCCGAGTGCGTGTGGGCGCCGCAGTGGGTCTCCGACGACATCGGCGGCCTGCCCGAGTGCGCCGGGCCCGCCACCGACGAGGACCTCGCCCGCGACGAGGGCAACCGGCGCCGCCGCGCCGAGGGGCGGAGCGTCGCCAAGCGGCTGATCCGCAAGCACGAGCTGCCGATGAAGGTCATCGGGGTCGACTTCCTCGACCGCGACAACATCTTCAAGATCTACTTCTCCGCGCCGCACCGGGTCGACTTCCGCGCGCTGGTCCGCGACCTCGCCCGCAACATCAAGGCCCGGGTCGAGCTGCGGCAGGTCGGCCCGCGCGACGAGGCCCGCCTCCAGGGCGGCATCGGCCCCTGCGGGCGCGACCTGTGCTGCGCCACGTTCCTCAAGGACTTCGAGCCCGTCTCGGTGCGGATGGCCAAGGAGCAGGACCTCCCGGTCAACCCGCTGCGCATCGCCGGTGCCTGCGGCCGGCTCATGTGCTGCCTGAAGTACGAGCACCCGCTGTACGTCAAGGCGCACGAGCGCATGCCCGCGCTCGGCGAGCGCGTCGAGACCCCCAGCGGCCCCGGCCAGGTGGTGGGGCGCAACGTGCCGTCCGACACGGTGTCGGTGCGGCTGAGCAGCGGTGGGCGCTGCGCCTGCCCGTCCGCCTCGGTGTGCTCGCCCCGCCGGCAGCACGAGGCCGTGTACGGCGACAAGGAGCCCGACACCGGGGCGTCCGATGGTGCTGCGGCCGGGGGCGGGGAGTCGGGCGAGGGGTCCGGTGGTGAGCCTTCCGGGGGCGAGTCGTCTCCGTCCTGAACGTGCCATAGTCGGCCACGCACGGTGGTCAAAGGGTGACGGATATGCCTACCGTTGGTTCGTCAGCCCCGGCAGCGGGGTTCCGGCGGAACGGGGAGCACATGGACTGGGTCAGGACCGGAGCGGTGTCCGCGGTGGTGGTCGGCGCCGCCCTCCTCACCGCGCCGAGCGCCGCCGGCGCGGTGGCGGTGGAGGCGTCGTGCGCCAAGGGCGATGTCTGCGTGTGGAGCGGCAAGGCCGGCCAGGGGACGCGCTGCCACTGGCGCGGGAACGACCCCGACTGGCGGGGCGGCGCCGTCCGGTGCGGCATCAAGGTCAGGTCGATCTGGAACAACGGCCGGACGAACGACCCCTACAACAAGGTCAGGTTCTACCGGCAGAAGGACTACCAGAGCCAGATCTCCGACCCGGTGCCCGTCACGGCCAAGCCGATCACCGCCGGCGGCCTCACGATCCGTTCGCACCGCTGGACCAGGTAGGCGGACGGCGCGGCGCGCGCCAGGCGGGCGCGATTTCGCGGTCGAGGTGACCGCCCGGTCGAGGTGACCGCGCGGCGGAGGTGACCGCGCGGCGGCGGATGCGGCCGAACCGTCCGGCCTCGCCGCCGTGGCGGCTGGCGGGGCCGGACGCGGCGGCGGTCCGTCGCGGTGGTCAGCGGCGCGGGCGGGGACGGGTGGGACGGCGGGCTCCGCCCCCGCCGCGCCGCCGGTGCCGGGCCCGCGGTACGCGTCCCGTGCACGTGGTCGGGCCGATGGGCGGCGCGGGCGCCTCACGGGGCGCGGCGGCCCGCTGGTACATGGACGGGTCGTCGCGCAGGATCGCCTCGTGTAGCTCCCTCAGCCCGCGGCCGGGTTCCAGCCCCAGCTCGTCGGCGATGATCCGGCGGCCGTCCCGGTAGACGGCGAGGGCCTCGCTCTGCCGTCCGGCCCTGACCAGCGCCATCATCAGCAGCGCGCGCAGCCGCTCGCGAAACGGATGCTCGGAGACCGGCCCCATCAGCTCGCCGACCAGCTCGTGGTGCCGGCCGAGCGCGAGGTCGACCTGGGCCGCCTCCTCGATCACGGTGAGCCGCAGCTCCTCCCAGCGCAGCGCGCCGGCGGTGATCACCGAGCGGTCCAGCCCGGCGAGGACCGGCCCCTCCCAGAGGCCGAGGGCGGTGCGGAACCGCGCGGACGCCTCCTCTCCGCGCCCTTCTCGCAGGGCCGTGCGGGCGGCCGTGACATGCCGCTCGGCCGACAGGGCGTCGATGCCCGCGACCGCGGTCTGGAGCCGGTAGCCCGGCCGCACCGTCTCGATCACGCCCGGCGCGCAGCCCGCCTGCTTGAACGTGCGCCGCAGGTGCGAGACGGCGATGGCGATCTGGGTGCGGGCCGAGACGGGCGGCCCGTCGTCCCAGACCGCGGCGACGAGCCGGTCGGTCGGTATCACCCGGTCGGGTTCCAGCAGGAGTGCCGCCAGGACGAGCTGGGGGCGTTGCCCACCGATATCGATGGCATGCCGCTGGACGCTGGTCTGTAGGGGACCCAAAATCTGGAAGCTCACGCGGTCCGTCACCCGATCCGTCACCCTTTCTGCGGCGGGTCTGCATTCGACGTTCGCGGGGCTGCGACACCGGGGGACCGGCGTCTCGTTGTGTCCCGCACGAAGTTAGACACCGATCCGGCTGCGGTGTTCACGAATGCGGGTTCAAGGACCGTTCGGATCCGTTCTGAACTTTGAACGCCCAGGTGACAGGCTTGCGAGTGGCAGGGCCGCAAACGAGGCCCGATGTGCGAGCCGATACCGGCTGTGCAGCGCGATACCGGCGGGTATCAGAGTTGGCCGCACTCCCGGGCCACCCGCGAGTCCGGGTGCCGGCCGACGTGCAGCTCGTACGCGGGCACGTATCCCCACGAGTTCAGGTCGGGCCGGGCGGTCTCCGTGTCGCCCTGGGTGTAGTACCAGATGTCGTTGCCGCCGGAGTGCGGCCGGCCGTGCGTCCAGCAGATGAACCAGCTCGGGTCGGTCTTCAGCACGCCGATCCTCATCGCGTCGGCGCGCGGCTCCGCGTACACGTCGGCGTTCGGCCGGTTGGGGCACTGGTACAGATGCGGCCAGGTCCGCTTCGTCCGCGAGTCCGCGACGTTACCCCTGATGAACTGGCAGCTGGTCGCCGGGTCGGACCGGTCCCCGCCCGGAACGACGAGGAACGCCACCACGGCCGCGGTGACGGCCGCCGTCACGATAGCGATCGTGAGCAGCGCGAGGCGGCGGGCACGCCCGTCGAACGGCGCGGAAGAGGCCGGGGGTGCGGGCGGCGTGGGCGACACGGGTGGCTTGGACACGGTGGTCGTGGCGGACGAGGTCTGCTGCGGTGTCGTGTCCGAGTCGTCCGCGTACTCGGTGTCGGACGCGTCGTTGTCGTGAGCCTCCGCAGACGGGGCGCGGGTCGCGGTGCCGGACGGCGTGCTGCCGGACGATGCATCACGCGAGGCGTCCGACGAGACGTCGTGCGACGCTCCCGACGGTGCGTTCACGACGGGTGCGGGTGCGGGTGCGGGGGCCGGGGCGGGTGGCGCTGCCGCCGTGGATGGTGGGACGGGCCGGGGCTCGTTGAGGTGTTTCCAGTGGGCCCGCCAGCGTGCCATTTCGGATTCGGCGTCCGGCCATTCCTGATAGCCCAGGCAGGCCGAGACGAAACGGGCGGTGGCGGTTTCCGGAGGCCGGGTCAGCGGATTCTTGCCGATGAGCGTCGAGATGGCGGCAGGGGAGAGCCCGGCGTTCCTGCCGCACAGCGCACGGTACTTCGGCGCTCCGCACCAGTCGTACAGTTCGCGCAGGCGGGCGGTGAACTCGGCCCAGGAGGCCGCTTCCTGTGGGGACGGAGGAGGGGTGGACACGTGCACGCTCCAGTGGGCGAGGGGTTCGTTCATTGTGACGGCAGGCGAAGGCGGCCTCCTACCCGGAATCGGGCGTCGATAAGGGATCGATAACGCCCCGGCCTATCGTCTGGACGGGGTCGGACGTTCGGCAGGATTGAACGGGGAGAGAGATGCAGAGAACTCGTACCGTACTCGCCGGCACGGTGGCCGCAACGGTCTCGGCCGCCGTCGTGGCGTCCGTCGCCGCACCGGCCCCGGCGGGCGCCGCGCTGGTCTCGCCGACCGCGGCGACCGCGGCGACCGCGGCGGTCTCGCCGGTCTCGGCGGGCGAGGATCCCTATCCCGACAGGCCGGACTTCCGGCTCCCGTTCGGCTGCGACGTGAAGGTCCTCGCGCAGACCTACGAGGGGCACGACACGACCGGCAAGAAGATCGACATGTACCGGTACGGGATGACGACGGGCAGCCCGATCCGCGCGTCCGCCGACGGCGTGGTGCACGAGCTCTTCGCCCCCGGTGGCCTGGAGGTCAGGCATGGCGAGGGGTGGTTCACCACCTACATGCACATGACCCGGCGGGTGAAGGCGGGCACGAAGGTCAAGCGGCACCAGGTCATCGGCTACATGAGCGACGTCGGCGCCGAGGGCCGCCCGCACCTGCACTACGAACAGCTCTACAACCCCGGGCACGACGACGCCGACAACGAGGACATGGTCAACGCGATCATCCAGGGCCGGGGCCCGATCAACATGCTCGACGAGACGCCGATCGAGAACTGGACGAGCACCAACTGCGTCTGACGACGCACTTGCGCGCCGCCGGCGGGGGCCGGTCGGGCGCGCACCTCCAACGGCGGTGTGCGGGCTGTGTAGGGGCAGCCCGCGCACCGCACATTTGCGGCCGGGTGCGGCCGGATTCGGACGCAGGGCCGTACGCCCTACGCGGCCACGGACTTCTGCGCACGGTGGCCGCGCCCGGGGCCTCGTGCCGCACCGCCTCGACCCGGCCGCGCCGTTCGCCCGCGGTCCACAGCGGGTTGGCCAGGGAGAGGTAGAACCCTCAGAACTTGGTCTTGGGCCGCTCCTGCCGTACGCCGTCCACGAAGACGTCGACCTTCTCGTCGTAGAAGCAGACGAGCCCGGTGACCTGCCGGCTCTCCTCCAGCGGCGCGCTGTAGGACCACGCCAGATCCTGGTGCACCCGGCCGCCCGCCCGGATCGACCAGTACTCCGCCCGGCCCTTGTAGGGGCACCCGGTCACGGTGTCGCTCGGCTCCAGCAGGTCCATCCGGACGTGCGTCTTCGGCAGGTAGTAGCGGACCGGCAGCCCCGTCTCGAACAGCAGGCGCGGGCTGCTCGACTCCGCCACCGTCACCCCCTCCACCTCGATCCGGACGTTCCGCGAGCTGGCCAGGATGTCGATCCGCGCGTACGGGCTCCGCGGGTGGACGAACACCTCCTCGTCCTCCTCGAACCACGCGTCCATCGCGTCCCAGTCGATCCGGACGAGGCCGCGCAGCTCCTCGACCGGCGAGTCCTCGTACCGGACGGCCGCGCCCGGGGCCGTGGCGCCGTCCACCTTCACCGTGTGGACGGACGCGTCGCCCCGGGCCGGCGAATGCTCGCCCGGCCCGTCCGGCACGAGGTCCGCCCGCACGTCGGCCACCGGGAAGTAGTAGGTGGGGTAGTAGGGGATCTCCCAGACGAGCGACGGCCGAACCGTGTCGGCCACCAGCCGGCCGCCCAGATACGCCCGCACCCGCTTGGCGCTCTGCTCGATCTTCACGTGCGTCCGCTGTGCTGCATTGTCCTGTTGTGGGCCCATGTCCGGGGAAACACCCCCCTCGCCGGACCTATTTCAGGCCCGAGGGACGTCGGGCCGCCGCGCCCTCCCGCTCTCTCATGGAAATCTCAGACTCGGCTCAGGAGAGGTCAAGACGGGTCCACCAGCCTCTCCTCATGAACCGGCCGTCCCCACGTCGCTCTCTGCTGGTCAACGGCACGCTCGGCGTGCTGCTCGCCGCCGGTGCGGGTCTCGGGTACCTCACTCTCGCGGGCGGCGGCGACGATGCCGCCGCGGCCACCCGGACCGCCCAGGTCGCGCGCGGCACCGTGGTCTCCTCCGTGTCGGCCTCCGGCTCGGTGGCGAGCCGCCGCAGCCGGTCGCTCTCGTTCGACGCCTCCGGCACCGTCGCCAAGATCTACGTCAAGGCCGGTGAAAAGGTCTCCGCGGGCGAGTCGCTGGCGCGGCTGGACCAGACCGAGGCGCTGGAGGAGCTCACGGCGGCCAAGGCGAACCTGGCCGTCGCGGCGCAGAAGGACACCTCCACCGATCAGGGATACGCCGAGTACGTCAAGGTGAAGAACTCCTACAACGCCGCCGTCCGTAAGGTCTCCGGGACGGTGCTCAAAGCGCCGTTCTCCGCGACCGTGACCAGCGTCAACGGGACGGTCGGCGGCTCGTCGAGCGGTTCGGGGTCGTCGCCGTCCGGGACGTCCGCGTCCGGGGCGTCCGGCTCGGGAGGGGCGGGGGTCTCCGGGGCGTCGGGCTCCTCCTCGTCCTCGTCGTCGTCCGGATCGGGCTTCATCGAACTCGCCGACACCGGCCGGCTCCAGGTCGAGGGGCAGTTCACCGAGGCCGACACCACCCGGCTCAAGGTCGGCCAGTCCGCCTCGGTGACCTTCGACGCGCTCACCGGCAAGACCGCCACCGGCACGATCACCGGCATCGGCGCCACCCCGACGACCACCGACAACGTGGTGAAGTTCGCCGCGCAGATCGGCCTCACCGGCGTCCCGTCCGGCGTCCGGATCGGCCAGACCGCCACCGTGGAGATCACCGTGGCGAAGGCGTCCGACGTGCTCTACGTGCCCACCGCCGCCGTCCGCACCGCGGGCGGGCAGAGCACGGTCACCGTCGTCCGCGCGGGCGAGCGGCAGCAGGTCCAGGTGGAGACCGGCGTCAAGGGCGACCAGGGCACCGAGATCAAATCCGGGGTCCAGGAGGGCGACCAGATCGCGCTCACGACCACGACGGGCTCCGGCACCAAGACGGGCGGCACCAAGACGGGCGGTACCAGGACGGGCGGCGGCATGCCCGGCGGTGGCGGCGGTATGCCGGGCGGTGGGATGCCCGGCGGCGGCGGCCCCGGCGGAGGCCGACGATGACCTCACCGCCGGTCCTCGATATCCGTGCGGTGACCAAGGTCTACGGCGAAGGTGACACCGCCGTGCACGCGCTGCGCGGCATCACCCTCACCGTGGAGCGCGGCGACTACGTGGCGATCATGGGGGCGTCCGGCTCCGGCAAGTCCACGCTGATGAACATCATCGGCTGCCTGGACGTCCCGAGCGCCGGTCACTACCTCCTGGACGGCACCGACGTCCGCGGCCTGGACGAGCGCCGCCTGGCGATCCTGCGCAACCGCCGCATCGGGTTCGTCTTCCAGTCGTTCAATCTGATCCCCCGGATGAGCGCGCAGGCCAACGTGGAACTGCCGCTCGCCTACGGCGGGGTGCGCGGCGCCGACCGGCGCCGCCGCGCGCTCGCCGCGCTGGGCGAGGTGGGCCTCGCCGACCGGACCCGGCACGAGCCGAACGAGCTGTCCGGAGGACAGCAGCAGCGGGTCGCCGTGGCCCGCGCGCTGGTCACCGCCCCGACGCTGCTGCTGGCCGACGAGCCGACCGGCGCCCTGGACAGCGCGTCCACCGCCGACATGCTGGGCCTGTTCGACCGCCTCAGCCGCAGCGGCCGGAGCATCGTCCTGATCACCCACGAGGACGACGTCGCCGCGCACGCCCAGCGCCTGGTCCGGCTCGTGGACGGCCGCGTCGTCGAGGACCGCAGGCGGACCACGGGCGCGCGGCACCGGATGCCAAAGGGCGCCCGGTGAGCGCGCTGGAGGTGCTCCGGTTCGCGCTGCGCGGGCTGATGGCCAACAAACTGCGCAGCTCCCTCACCACGCTCGGCGTCCTCATCGGCGTCGGCGCGGTGATCCTCCTCGTCGCCGTCGGCAACGGCTCCTCGGAACAGATCAAGAAGAGCATCCAGCGGCTCGGCGCCGACTCGCTGACCGTCACCCAGTCGACGACCGGCGCCGGACGCCCCGGCACGCCGGGCGGCAGGTCCGGCGGCCAGAGCGAGCAGAGCTCCGGGCCGCGCACGCAGGCCCACGACCTCACCGCCCAGGACGCCGCCGCGCTCGTGGACCCGGTCAACGCCCCCTCGGTCGAGACCGCCTCACCGGTGGTGACGTCACCGTCGGTGACCGCCGGCTATGCGGGGACGAGCGCCACGATCGACCAGTTCGTCGGCACCACCCCGTCCTACTTCGCCGCCGCGAACAAGACCGTGGCCTCCGGTTCGGCCTTCACCGGCGACGACGTGACCGCCGCGGGCAAGACCGTGGTCATCGGCAGCTCCCTCGCCGAGGACCTGTTCGGCCGGGTGGACCCGCTCGGCAAGCGCATCGACGTGGACGGGATCCGCTTCACCGTCACCGGCGTGCTCAAGGAGTCGGGCTCGTCCTCGTCGAGCTTCACCGACCCCGACAGCATCGCGATCGCGCCCCTGACCGCCGTCCAGCAGAGCCTGACCGGGTACGGCGGCCTCGACCAGGTCATCGTCCAAGCCAAGGACAGCGGTGCGGTGGACGCCGCCGAGGCCGAGATCACCGAGATCCTCAACGGACGGCACGACGTCGCCTTCTCCGGCGCCGCCGACTTCTCGGTCTCCAGCCAGGCCGGCATTCAGTCGGCGGTCGGCGAGTCCAGCCGCACCTTCACCGTCCTGCTCGGCGCGGTGGCCGCGATCAGCCTGCTCGTCGGCGGCATCGGCATCACCAACATCATGCTCGTCACCGTCACCGAGCGGACCAGGGAGATCGGCATCCGCAAGGCCATCGGCGCCCCCCGCGGCGCCATCCTCGGCCAGTTCATGGCCGAGGCCACCGTCCTCAGCCTGCTCGGCGGCCTGCTCGGCGTCGCCGCCGGGGTGATCGGCAGCCGCTTCACCATCGTCGGCGTCAGACCCGTCCTGGTGCCGTCGTCGATCGCCCTCGCGCTGGGCGTCTCGATCGCCATCGGCCTGTTCTTCGGCAGCTACCCGGCGAACCGCGCGGCCAAGCTGCGCCCCATCGAGGCGCTCCGGCATGAGTGAGAAGGAGCCCCGCGTGACCGCCCCCCACCCCACCGCCTCAGGCCGCGTCGGCTCATCGCCGCCCGACGAGCCTGGTCCAGGCTCCACCTCCGATGCGGCCGATCTCCTGGCTACCTCACCCTTCGAGGGGGACCTCGATGCCGAGCTGGCGGCGCCGCCCCGGCAACGGGTGTTGCCCGGCCCGACGCTCTACCTCGTCGCAGGGCTCATCCTGGTCGCCGGATTCATCGGCGGAGTACAGGCGCAGAAGTGGAGATCCGACGGTGGCGGTTCCGAGCCCAGGTCCGGCGCCCCCGGCGGCATGACCGCTGCCGGCGGCTACGGCCGTGCGGGCGGCTACGGCGGAGTCCCCGGAGGCGGCGCCGCCCCAGAAGGCGGAGCCATGCCCGGAGGCGGAGGAGCACCCGGAGGCGGAGGAGCATCCGGAGGCGGGGCATCCGGAGGTGGGGGAGGATCTGGGGGCGGAGGAATGCCGGGCGCGGGGGGCGCACCTGACAACGGCGCCGCCGGCGCCGGCGGCGGGATGACGGTCGGGACCATCACCAGGATCGAGGGAAACACGGTCTACCTCCGTACCTCGTCGGGCCAGACCGTCATGGTCAAGACCAGCGGCTCCACCAAGATCCGCGTCACCAAGGCGGGCACGGTGAAGGACCTCTCCTCGGGAGCGGGCCTCGTCGTGAGCGGGACCACGGCCGAGGACGGCTCCGTCATCGCGACCGCCATCGGCGAGGGCACCCGGCCCGGCCGCGGAAACTGATCAGGAAGGGCGAGCCGATGAGGGTTTCCACACGCGCAGGCCGCGCGCTGAGCGGTGCCGGCATCGTGGGGGCGCTGCTGTGCTGCGCGGCATGCGGGAACGCGGGCGACACGGCCAAGGCCGCGCGATCCGCTCCGGCGGACCCGATGGCGGCCTTCCAAGCGTGCATGGAGAAACAGGGCGTGAAGATGCCCGAGCGCGGCAGTCGCGGCGCCACCCCGCCCAGCGGAGCACCCTCGGCCCGCCCCAGCGGACCGCCTTCGGCCCGCCCCAGTGGCGCGCCGTCCGGCCGTCCCAGCGGAGCACCGACGGACCGCGCCAGCGGAGCGCCTTCGGATCGTCCCAGTGGTGCGCCGTCCGGCCCCCCGAGCGGCCGGCCGTCCCGGTCGGCGGCCGAGCAGAAGGCGATGACGGCGTGCTCGTCGCTGGCTCCGCAACGAGGACAGGGCGGCCCAGGTAGCGGCCCGCCCGGCGAGAGGCCGAGCGGTCAGCCGAGCGGCGGTGCGTCCACCGGCTCCTGATCCGTCCAGAGACCGGGCGGTCCCCACAGCCGCCCATACGCGCGTGACGCAAGCCCCCTTGCCAACCCACGCGCGCAACCTCACCCACCCATCCCATCGCCCGCCCGCCGCGCTGCCGATCGTGCACCTGCCGGGGACTCATGTCCGAGAGTGCGTTGGTGGGGAGGTGAGGCGGGCGAGGTGCCGCCCACCTCACCCTCGGCGTTCGTCGCTGGACGGCGGTGCGGCAGGGACCCGCGGGGGGACGGCTATGCGGTCGGCGCTTCGGCCGCGGGCTTGCGGCGCGAGAGGGTCAGGACGGGGACCAGTGCCAGCAACATGATCGCGGCGGCCCATCCGAACGTGTGCGTGAACGCGGTGGTCAGCAGGGTCGGTGCGGTGTGGTCTGCGGCGGCCTCCTTCAGATTGCCGCTCGCCCCCGGGATCTCGGCGCGGATCGCCAGTTGCAGAACGACGGCCAGCGCGGCCGTGCCGAACGAGCTGCCGACCCGGATCAGGATGTTGGCGCCGGTGGTCGCCGCCGGCATCGAGGTGCGGGGGAGGCCCTGGTAGCTCGCGGCCATCAGGGACGGGGCGACCAAGCCGTGCCCGATGCCGATGACCAGGGTCGCTCCCATGAGCACGAGGCGTCCGGTCGACGCCTCGACGAAGCTGAGCAGGACCGTGCCGGCGAGCACGATCGCGATGCCCCCGGCAGCGACCCAGCGGGCGCCGTACCGGTCGGTCAGCCGTCCTGCGAGCAGCATCGTGACCATGGCGCCGAGCCCCAGCGGGGCCAGCAGCCAGCCGGACTCCAGCGCCGAATCGCCCCGGACGATCCCGGCGAACAGCGGGATGAGGATCATCAACCCGAACAGGGACGCGCTGTAGAGGAAGAACCCGCCGGTCGCGGTGGTGAACGACCGGGTGCGCAGCAGCCGCAGGTCGATCAGCGCGTCGGAACCCTTGCGCAGTGCGTGGACGACGAAGGCGGCCACCAGCACCGCGCCGCCGACGGCGCTGACCAGGAAGCGGGGGCCGGACAGGTCGGCGCCGTTCCCGGCCTCCGACAGTCCGTACACCATGGCGGCGACGCCCGGTGAGAGCAGCACCATGCCGACGACGTCCAGGCGGGCGGAGGAGTCGCGCTCGGTGTCGCGCGGCAGCAACCGGACGGCGGTCAGCAGGGCCACCGCGCAGAACGGGATGTTGACGTAGAACAGCCAGCGCCAGCTCAGGTTGTCGACGATCACTCCGCCCAGCAGTGGGCCGAGCACCGGCGCGAGCATCGCGGGGACCGAGACGATGCTCATCACGCGGCCCATCCGGTCGGGGCCGGCCGCGCGGGCCAGCATGGTCTGCCCGACCGGCATCAGCATGCCGCCGCCGAGCCCCTGGAGCGCGCGGAACGCGATCAGCGAGGGCACCGACCAGGCGAGCCCGCACAGTAGGGAGCCCGCGATGAACAGGCAGAGCGACGTCAGCCACATCGTGCGGGAGCCGAACCGCCGCACCGACCAGCCGGTCAGGGGGATCGCCACGGACAGGGCGAGCGTGTAGCCGGTCACCACCCACTGGATGGTCGACAGCGAGGTGTCGAAGTCCTTTCCGAGGGTGTTGACCGCGACGTTCACGATCGTGGTGTCGAGGACGGTCATGATCGTGCCGAGGACGACGACGATCGCCAGGCGCTTCAGGTGCGGGTCGGTCCCAGCCCGGACGGCCGGGGCCTGGGTCTCTGCGGTGGTCATCAAGCCGCCTTCCGGATCAGTGAACGTACACCGTATCGGCATCACCGTACACCGTATCGCTTGATCCGTACAGTGTCTCGGTTCGGCGTACGCCGTATCGCCCACTCCGTACGCCGTATGGGTACGATCGGGATGTGCCTGGATCAGCGACCGGCGACCGTGGGGACCTGCCGGCGAGATACGACGTGTGGGAGCGCCCCCGCGGGGGTCGCCGTTCGAAGCTGTCGCGGGAGGCGATCGTCGCCGCCGCGATCAAGCTCGCCGACGCCGAGGGGATGGCGGCGGTGTCCATCCGCCGCGTGGCCGGTGAACTGGGCGTCCGCGCGATGAGCCTTTACGGGCATATCGACCGCAAGGAGGATCTGCTCGACCTCATGTACGACGAGGTCGCGGCCGACGTCCTGATCGAGGGGGAGTTGCCGTCCGACTGGCGCGAGGCGTTCCTCCAGATCACCCGCAGGGAGCGCGCGACCGGCCTGGAGCACCCGTGGATGTTCCAGCTCGCCGGACGTTCGTCCAGGATCGGCCCGAACGGGCTGCGGCACGCCGACCAGTCGCTGCGGGCCGCGTCCAAGCTCACCGACGACCCGCGCAGCCAGATGGAGATCGTCATCACCATCGACCACTACATGCTCGGCGTCATGACCCAAGAGCAGCGGATCCGGGAGAGGGGCGTGCACGACCTGAAGGTCGTCGAACACAGCCTGCTGGAGCAGTCCTACGTCCGGGACCTTCTGGCGGGCGGCGAGTTCCCCTACCTCAGATCGGTCGTCGAGACCGGCGTCTACGGTGAGGACGACTTCGAGAAGGGGCTCAACTGGCTGCTGGACGGCATCGAGCGCGAGCACGCCGGAAGCTGAAGGCGCTGGCCCCGCACCCCGATGGGGACATAGCGTAGGCGCGGGCATACAGACAGCTACGACGAGATGGGGCCAAGTGCGGGCAGCGAGGTTCATCAGCGCGGTCGGGGCGCTCACATTGGCGGCGGCGTGCAGCGGCGGCGGTGGTGGCGGCAGTCGTACGCAGCAGCAGGCGGCCTCGTCCGACGCCAAATCCGGGATGGACGCCTTCTACCAGCAGAAGCCGACCTGGAAGGACTGCGGCGACGGATTCCAGTGCACGGCCGTCGAAGTCCCCCTCGACTACGCCAAACCGAACGGCTCCAGGCTCAAGCTGTCCCTCATCAGGCTGCCCGCGAGCGACCCCTCCAAGCGGGTCGGCTCCCTGTTCACCAACCCCGGCGGGCCTGGCGGTTCGGGCGTGGGGTTCGCCCGCAGCGTGGCCCGTACGTTCGGCGCCGACCTGCGCCGGCGCTTCGACATCGTCGGGTTCGACCCCCGCGGTGTCGGCGCCAGCGCCCCCGTCCGCTGCATGACCGGCCCCCAGCTCGACGCCTTCTTCGGCGCGGACTCGTCGCCCGACGACAAGAGGGAGGTCGACGCGTTCGCCGCGGAGAGCAAGGCGTACGCGCAGGCCTGCCAGGCGAAGGCCGCGCAGATGCTCCCGCACATGGGCACCGTCGACGCGTCCCACGACATCGACGTCCTCCGCGCCGCCGTGGGCGACCGGAAGCTCACCTACTACGGCGCCTCCTACGGCACCTACCTGGGCGCGCTCTACGCCGAGCAGTTCCCGAAGAACGTCCGCGCCCTGGTCCTCGACGGCGCGCTCGACCCCAAGGAGTCCTCGACCGGAACCCTGGTCGAGCAGTCGAAGGGCTTCGAGACCGCCTTCCGCGCGTTCGTCGCCGACTGCGTCAAGAGGACCTGCCCGCTCGGCACCACGGCCGGCGCCGCGAAGGCCAAGGTCGCCGACCTTCTCCGCAAGACGGACGAGACCCCCCTCACCAACACCCTCGACACCCGGAAGATCAACGAATCCTGGGTCACGATGGGCATCGCCACGGCCCTCTACGCCAAGGAGTCCTGGCCCGTCCTGCGGCAGGCGCTGGCCCAGGCCGTCCAGAACGGCGACGGCACCCTCCTCCTGCGCCTGGCCGACCAGATGGTCGAACGCGGGCCTGACGGCACCTACAGCAACCAGACCGACGCCAACATGGCGGTGAACTGCGTCGACAAGCCCAATCCGCCCGACGCCGCCACCTACGGCACGTCCGCCGACGAGGCCAAGAGGAGCTCGCCGCTCTTCGGCCCGTTCGTCGTCTGGGGCGGCCTCCCCTGCGTCTACTGGCCCGTCCAGACCAAGCGGCGGCCCGAGCCCGTCACGGCCAAGGGCGCCGCGCCCATCCTGGTGATCGGCACCCTCCGCGACCCCGCCACGCCGTACAAGTGGGCCGAGAGCCTCGCCTCCCAGCTCGACTCCGGCGTCCTGCTCAGCCTGGACGGCGACGGCCACACGGCCTACCTCCAGGGCAACACCTGCATCACCCGGGCCACCGACCGCTACCTGACCACGGCCGAGCCGCCCAAGAACGGCACCCTCTGCCACTGATGCACGCACTGCCGGGACCCGGTAGACTTCATCCCGCCGTGCCCCACGGCAGGCCGCCTTAGCTCAGTCGGTAGAGCGATTCACTCGTAATGAATAGGTCAACGGTTCGATTCCGTTAGGCGGCTCATAGTTTGACCAGGGCGTTCACCTAATCAGGTGGACGCCCTTGGTCGTCCCGGTTGCAGTTCGCGTTGCAGTTGCCGGGATCACGACCCCCAGAGCGCGCGTCCGATGCGCTGCATTCCGTCCTCGGCCATCGGGGTAGCGACGTGGGTGTACCGCTGCGTGAGCCGGATATCGGAGTGCCCCAAGATCTCCTGAACCGTGCGGACGTGAACGCCCTGCTCGATCAGCAGCGTCCCCGCGGTGTGCCGTCCGTCGTGCACCCGCGCGTCCCGCACCTCGGCCTCGGCGAGGATGTCCTTCCAGTCGTCCCAGTCACGTCGCGGGTCGATCGGCCGGCCGTTCGGCTGGCAGAACACGAGGTCGTGGTCTTCCCAGACGTTCGCCGCGGCGAGCCGCTCGGCCTTCTGCCGGGTGCGGTGCGCCTTCAGGATCGGGATCAGCTCCGGGGGGAGCGGCACCGTACGCCTGCTCTTGCCCTTGGGCTTCTTGAAGACCAGGCCGCCGCCGGCCCGCTTGGGGCAGGTGGAGGCGTGCCGGTCGCAGATCTTCGGGCACAGCCGCTCAGCCTCGGCAGTGACGCAGGTGTGCCGGCGCCCGGACTTCCGCGCCGCCTTGGCGCACTTCTTCGGGCACGGCCGCCGGTGCTTGCCCTCGGTGCACGCGGCCACGTCGTCGCACCCGTGCAGCCACTTCTGCCGGGAGATCTGCCACCAGACCTTGATCGCTCCGCCGTCAAGGTCGACGTACTTCCATCGCAAGCCGAGGGCCTCGCCCTGGCGCAGGCCGAGGGACAGACCCACCGACCAGCGAACGCCGTTGTGCCGGCCGTCCGCGGCGGCGAGGATGCGGCGGGCCTCGGCCTGGGTGAGCGGCTCGATTTCGCTGTCATTGGAGCCGGGCGCGTCGATGAGCTTGGCGACGTTTCGGCCGACCTTCTCTCGCCGCACGGCGATCTCGAGCGCGCGCGACAGGATCCGGTGCACTTTGAGGACGTGGCTCGGCTTCTTGTCGGCCGCGTACATCCGTGAGTACAGCTTGTCCAGGTGCTCGGGCTGCAGCCGGTCGAGCCGATGCTTCCCAAGGTGCGGGATGATCCAGTTCCGGGTGTCCGACCAGTACGACTGCAGGGTGTTCCGCGCGAGGTCACGCACAGCGATGTCGTCCAGGTAGGTGCGCATCCACGCTTCGACCGTGGGTGGCCGGCCCGGCTTGTCGACCTTCTGAGCGTCGCGCTTGCCTTCGAGTTCGCGGACCTTCTTCGTGACCTCGGGCTCGCTGTTGCCGACACGGTGGCGACGGTCCGGTGATCCGTCGTCCTTGACGCCCATGGTCACGTACCCGTGCCACTTGCCGTCGCGCTCGCTGAAGAAGATCGAGGATCTGCCGTTGGGCTTCCTGGTGCCGTCGCTGCGCTCGGTCATCCGGCTTTACCTCGTGTCCCTGGTGGTAGCTTCCCGCGGAGCCGAGCCTCACGGATCCAACCGCGCACCGTCGCGACAGGCACGTTCGAGTGGTCGGCGATCTCCTTCGCTGGCTTCGAGCTGGTTGCGGCGAAGATTCGGTAGTACATGGCGACCCGCGAGGAGAACTCTTCGGGATCGTCGCCTTTGCGTCTGACGAGTGGGACCAGCTCGGACAGGAATTGACCGCGCGACTGCGCATCGTCGAGTAGAGCCGGCAGGTTCTCGAGACGACTGATCGGGACGGCTCGCAACACGTCCGTCGTGATCTGTCCGCCGCCAAGGCAGAGTCCCGAGATCTTGGGGCGCCCCTCACTCTCTCCGTCGAACCGGACGTAGACGCGTAGGTCGGTGTGGATGCCGTCGACTGCCTGCCAATCCTCACCCAGGCTGTCCCAAAGGTCGTCTTTGCCGCGCTCGTACTTCGGCATGTGCCACGCGCCGCTGTTCGGTGTCCTCTGGGAATCGCTCACGTCCGCCAAGGTACAGCGCGGTGCGAAGTTGCTCAACCACCCCGCCAGGCTTCGTCATCAAGCTTGGCGAACTTGCGCGACACGTGGCGAACGTGCTACCCATGATGCATTGCGGTCAAGTCAGTCTCAGTTACGTGTCATCTGGGACGTGGTTGTGGAAGGTGCACCCCCATGGAGCGGGACGACGGGCGCAGACTCATCCCCTGGTGGCCGGATGCCGGGCGGGCATTGGGCATCGGGCGAACCAAGATCTACCAACTGATTCGAACCGGTGATCTGCCGAGCGTGACGATCGGCCGTCGTCGGCTCATCGCTGTACGAGACCTCGACGACTATGTCGAGGGGCGGCGGGCGGCGGGACAACAGGGTGGCGAGGCCGCCTAATGTCCCCTGACGTGGAGAACGGCGCGCCCCCCGCCAAGGATGCGCGCCACTCCAACGAACCAGTCACCACGACCAGCACCAGCGTAGTCCGGCGACGCCGTAGGCCGCCGAACGCGTTCGCGTCGCTGTTCGCCCCTGATGGCCGTCGGCAGCTGTGGATGCTCACCTACATCTGCCCGCACTGCAAGGCGGGGCATCGGGCTCTTGCCCGGTCCGAGGAGAACGCCCACGTTCTCCGTCCCCGCGGCGCGTGCGGCCGACTGGTGGTGATCCGCGTCGCCCGCACCTACCGCGGGCGGGAGGCTGCATGAGCAAGCGCATCTCCCCACCCGACGACGAAGACAGGCCGTTCGTCAGCCAGTGGAACACCCTTGTTCGGATCCTGCTGGTCGAGTCGTCGGTGAAACACATCGCGCGCGCCGCGATGGACTACGCCAACTACCATGACGGCGCCAGTTGCCACCCCAGCAACGAGCGGCTCGCTCGCGAGACCGGGTACAACGAACGGACCGTGCGGGATGCGTGGGCCGTCATGCGCGGCCTGGGCATGGCTCAGCGCGTCGCGTTCGGTGTCCCACACAAGGGCATCGCTGACGAGTACGAGCTGATGATCCCCCCGGGGTGGAAGGAACTGCCGATCCTTGGGCCGCGCGGACGCAAGTTCACCTGCCTGTACTGCGCCAAACTGTTCAACCCGCAGGGCAACTCCTCCGTGAACAGCGGCAAGGACGACAAGCCGGGATCAGACTCGATCCGCTTCGATGTCCGCAAGTTGTGCTTCTGCCCGACTCCCCGCAAGACCAAGGGGCGGGATGCGCCGGACTGCTTCGTGGAATGGGAGCGCCAGTGCTTGATCAACGAGCAGACATCTTGGTTCAAGCTCGGCAGCGACGTCTGGAAGTGCTTCCGGAAGGCCCGCTCCGATGACTGGTGACCGTGCGTCCGGTACCGGAAGTGAGATCCGGTACCGGAAGTCAGTTCCGCACCTACCGGAAGTGACTTCCGGTACCGACGGAAGTGAGATCCGCGGGTACCGGAAGTCACTTCCACCCACCAACGCATGTACCTACTCATGTGACCAACCCAGAAGAACGCCGCGACGCTCGCGCGTCGCCGCCGCTTGCAAACGACCCGGAGACGCGCCATGAGTGCGATGGACGACGAGCTTCGCGTGGCCGTTGACGAGCGTCTCGCGGAGCGGCTCGAGCAGAACACGCAGCGACGGGACGGCCGCCGGCGTCGCCTCGCCGAGCTCTCCGAGCGTCGCCGCTATGGGCTGCAGCAGCGGCACGCGGCCAAGCTCGCCAGGAACCAGGGCAGCGAGGACGAGTGAGCGACGACATGGAGCCGGTGACGATCTCGTTGCGGACGCTGGCGCTGCTTGCCACTGCGGCGAACATGCCCCGGCTTCGCGTCGCTCACCTCACCGAACCCGAGGTGTACGACGAGTTGAACCTGATCACCAACGTTGCCTACGCGTACCGGATCAGTCGCTCACGACAGACACAAGTGACCGTCGTGCGCGGACCGCTGCCACCGTTGACCACGAAGGAAGCGGCGAACCACCTCGGCATCAAACACGGCAGCGTCATCCGGGCCGTGAACCGCGGGTTCCTCCCGGCAACCCGCGTCGGCCGAGACCTGTTCATCGCCCCCGAGGACCTCGCCGCTTACAAGGCGAGACGAGCAGGGAGAGCGCACCGTGTGGGACGACGTGGACGAGACGTATCCGGACGTGGCCGCGATTCACGAGACGTACGAGCGGAAGATCGAGCGGGCCCGCAGCAACAAGCGGCTCAGTGACAGCGCACGGGCCGCGGACATGGCCCGTGCGCTGCACACCCACAACGAGCAGATGGCCGCGCTTCAGAAGGCCGAGGACGCCTCGATCAAGGCCACCCGGGAGAGCCTCACCAAGGAACTGTCGGGCAACGTCGGGAACCTGTCGGCCGACCAGCAGCGCGCCGTCATGGACGCCTACGACCGGGCACAGAACCTCAAGGACCCGCGGACCGCCCTCGAGCAGCTCCGCACCGCCGAGACGTTGGGCATCGAGACGTACGCGACCGCCATTGCGCGCCACGCCATCAGCCACGGCCGGATGCTGGGCCCGTGGTCGGAAGTGGTCGCCGAGTACGCCTCCACGCGCCCGAAGGCAGCCGAGACCCTCGAGCAGTTGAAATCGATCCCCAACCCGGGTGACCCGGTGTTCCAGCTCAAGCGCGCCGCGGTGTACGCGCTGCCGGTCCCGCCAGAGCTGCAGGGCCTGTCGGCAACCCAGGTCCTGCAGCTCGCCGAGTCCGACCTCGCCGACGAGAGCGACTGACGATGTACGCCGCCGCCGGACTCGTCACCTCCCGCACCGCCGGCCGGTGCCTGCGCCAGGCGCGTGAACTCGGCCTCACCATCCCGAAGGCAGTCACTGATGCGGAGGCGTTCGCGGCCGAGGTCGAGCAGGTTGCGACCGCGCCCGCACCGGTTCGCCCCTCGCCGCCTGCGCTGCCCGGAGAGCTCGCGTCACTGGTCGCCGATCACGTCGACGCGGTACGGGCGCACGCCCAGAGTCGGCACGTCGCCGCGACGTACCGCAGCGACGCCGAGGGCGCCCTCATCGACGCTGTGCGCGCCGCTGCCGAGGGCTGGATCACGGCCATGGTCACGATGTACGCCGATCACCTCGCCGCGTTCGAGAAGGCGTCACCGCGGCTTCCGCAGGACGCCACAGCCGAACGCCTCGACCGCCTCACGCCCACCCAGTTCAAACACTGGCAGACAGCCGACCGGGCAGCGTTCAAGCTGGACGCCATCGTGCACGCGCGCCGCGACTTCGACCGGATGCTCAACCAACCGGCCGGCCGGTTCGGGGACCTCGCCGCCGCCGCCACCGTGACCGCCATCCCCGAAGGCGTCCGATGCCGCGAGGTCTGGCAATGGGTCAGCTACGGCGCCAAGCAGTGGCGCAGCGCGACCCTCGACAGGGTCACGCGCTGGCGTGCTCTGTCCGAGGCCGCGGTCCGCGCTGACCTGACGCTGTCCCTCGCCGAGCGCGGACGGCTCCACCATCGCGCGATGGGCTACCAGACGTGGCTCGACACGATGCTCACACCCAACCTGAGGAACGTCCTCACATGACCACTCGTCCATGCTCGGTGCCTGGTGATCGGGTAGCCACCGAGCCGACGAGGGACGGCGACCGGATGGTTCGGCCGGCTCGCCCACGTCCACGGAGGCGGTCGGTACTTGAGGTGTCGACCGCCTTCGTGGACAGCACACGCGATCGCGCCTCGCTCGGCCGCGGCGACTGCCAGCCCCAGAGCCCAGGCAGCAGCGACCACGCGCAGTCGAGGCCGACGCAACGCCCGACTCTCACACAGCGTGACGGACGCGCGTTCTCGCAGGTCACGGCGTCGCCTGTCGCATCAGTGCTGGTCACAGTGTCGTCAACCCGGGGCCCTTGCCCCCTCCCGGGGGTCAGCCAAATCGGCCCCGTATAGCAGGTCGCCCCGGCTGACCCCTGAACCGAACGGAGTGCCCGATATGTCCGATTCTCGACTACCGAGAGTGCCCACGGGGACGGGCGCGTCCGGGCGTCGCCTCTGGTCGGAAGTGCTCACCAGGTACGAGCTCGAGGAACACGAGATGGCGCTCCTGAAGGAGATGGTCCGCACGGTGGATCTGCTGGACGATCTCGCCGAGCAGGTCCAGCGGGACGGGCTGATGCAGCCCGGTCCGGGGTTGTCCAGGCGGGTGCATCCGGCGGTGGTGGAGGCTCGGCAGGCGCGTATCGCGCTTGCTCGGCTGTCTGCGTCGCTGCGGTTGCCTGCCGGTGATGAGGGGGACCAGCAGCAGGACGCGCGCCGTCCGCAGCGTCGGTCGGGTGCGCGGGGCGCGTACGGGATCAAGGGTGCGGTGTGAGGCGCAGGCAGCCCGCGGAGTCGTTCGGGTTGTTCGAGCGTCCGCGCGCACGCTGGGAGGCGATGGGGGCGCCGTCGTTCATGTGGGACGACGCGGAGGCGTTGCGGGTCGCGCGGGCGGTGTACCGGCCGGCGTACCGGCTGGAGGGGTTCGGGTGGCAGGGTGACCGCCATGTGGTGCGCCGCTTCCGCCGTGATGTGGTCGCCGCTGTACTGGAGCGCTGCGGGGAGTTGAGTCCGGTGGAGCGGGAGCGGTCGGAGCGGTACCCGGCATTCGCGCCGCACGCGGGTGCGCCTCGCTCGTGGCTGACCGATGTGAGGGTCCGCGGTGTGGTGGAGGGGTAGGGCGGGATGAGGCGCCGTCGTCTCGCCGATGACCCGCTGGCGCTGCTCGAGCAGGCGTGCGGGGCGATGACGGTCGCCGGGTACGGTCTGGCGCTCGGCGCGCTCGAGGGAGAGGAAGCGTTCGGGAGGCTCGCCGGCCTCGCCGGGCGTCTGGGGTGGGAGTCGCCGCCGCGGCCCGCGCGGGACGCCGATCCTTGGCCGCCGCTGGAGGAGTGGGCAGAGGCGGTCGGGCTGTACCACCGCCGTTGCTCACGTCACCGTGACGCCCACTGGGCGCACCAGTGCTAGTGCTCGCTGGCCGAAGGCGGAGCGGGCGGCGGTGACGCTGGGGCCCCTGGCACAGGGGTTGGGTTGCGTGCCGCCGCCGCTCCGCTGCTCATCGGGACTTCACGCGCAGTAGCTTCTCGCGGAGCTCCTCGGCGGAATCGGCCTCGAAGTCGCTCGCTTCGCTGAAGGTCTCCGAGGTCATGGGACCACGGAACGCCCACCATCGCGACCTGTCGGTCACGACGATCGACCAAGCGGGAAACTCGGCGCGTAGCTGGGCCTTGATCTCCTCATCGGTGCCGGTCAACGGCAGTACCTGCGTCATGTGACACAGGTTGCGGCCGTCCAGTCGAAGCGGGGGACACGGTTCGTGTCCCCTTGTTCAGACGAGCAACCCGACCCGGTCAGCGAGGTCTTGCGCGTCGCGCCGCAGGCTCTGCGGGCCGTCGGTGAGATCCAGGATCATCCGGCGCGCGTACCCGTTGAACCGGATCGTCTCCGGCGCCGCGATGTAGGCGGCTTTGAGGGTGCCGAGCTCGGTTGCCTGGTCGCCGCCGATCTGCCATGCCCGCGCGACCTCGATGAGATGCCGGCCCCGGCGAGGTTGCGACGGGATCGCCGCGGCCGTCGCGCGCCGCGCCTGCTTGGCGCTCTCGGCACCCTGCCGAAGCTCAACAGCGAGAGTGACCGCGTGAGCGCCCATGATGACCCGCGAGAACGACGTCATCGGGTCGTAGTGGCCGCGCGGAAGCTTCTTGGCGATGTCATCCGCTTGTTGCCACCAGTTCCACGCGATACCGCGCTGCCCTGACCGGGCCGCGGTGTATCCGGCCTCGAAGTGCAGCGCCCCCCACATGGCCATCAGGTCGTTGCCGGCGCCGTCGATGTGCGGGCGGAGCACCTCGAGGCCGTCCCGGTTCACGGTCTCGGCAGCGTCGAAGTCACCGGCGTCACGGTGCGCCTGGGCGAGCAGCCACACCGCGCCACCGAACGCGCGGGGGTCCTCGGATTCCTCGGCCGCCATGATGGACCGTTCGGCGACGCGCCACAGAAGACCGGCGTCCGGCTGGTAGGCGACGAAGAACTGGGCGAGGTTGTACACGCCGGCGAGGATCGCCAATGCGCGCCGCCGGTCGGCTCCCTCTAGGGACCGGGCCGCGTGCTTGGTGTCGCGGATCAGGTCCGGGAGCAGCGCGCCGAGCACGGTCCGGTGGTCGGGTGCCGCGTGCCGGGCCCGCCATGCCGCGTCAAGGCGGGCTTGGAGGTAGTCCAGGCTCGACGGTGGGCCCGTCAGCGGGACGGCTACGGCGTTGATCGCGTCCCGCACTGCGGGCAACGCGGGGTGACCGGGCCCGCGGAACGTGCTCGCTGGGATCGACTGCCCCCCGGTGAGGCGGGAGAGGTCCCGGACGCGGAGCGCTTCGGCGAGAGCGATCAGGGTCGGCAGCTTGGGGTGTTGGATCTGGCCGGACTCGACGGCCTTGACCCACCGGCCGGACATCCCGACGAGTCCGCCGAGCACCTCGCGGGACATCCCGCGCCGCCGGCGATAGAACTTGATGCGCTCACCTAGGGACAGTGCCGGGTCGGCAGGGTCGGTGTTACCGTCGTCACGCATAAGGCCTCGCACCCTTCCTGAACCCTCGACAAGTTCAGGTTACGTGCGGGGCCTTTGCCATGTCAGAGGTCACCGACATCCCGCGGTCGACTGACCAGGGAACCCGATTCAGTTCTGACCCGCCGGGAAGTCGGGCAGTCGCACGGAAGCTCTGTACGGGCGGCAGAGCGGCGCGCGGGACGCTGCTGGACTCAGGGGTTCCGGCGCGGCCCGTCGTGCACTCTGGGGGACGCTGAGGAGTGCGCAGTGCACAGCCTGTCGCGCGTGCGCCCGCGCGGGCGTGCGTCGGAAGTTCTCCGTGGGTCGCCTCGGGTTGTGCACTGCACTGTGCACTCGCCCTCGCGTGTACGCGTGTGCGTGTGCCCGGGTCCGCCTGTCCGGATGCGCGTGCACTCGCACGTTGGGCCGGCCGAACGAGCAAGCCCCTCCCTCGCGCGCGACGCGCGCGTACGTGACGCGCGCCTGCGACGCGATGGGGCTCACCGAGGAAGAGCAACCGCCCGTTGCCCTTGCTCGATTGCTCCTTCACGCGGAAGGGGGCCCGCGGTCACGTGCTGACCGCGGGCCCCCTTGCTCCCGAGTTCTACGCCTGCAGCATCCGGGCGAGCTCCTCGAAGCCGATGCCCTCGCCGGGCTCGGGTCGTTCGATCGGGGCTCGGCGCTTCTCGGTGAACCCGGGCTGCTGCTCCATCCGCACCATCGTGGTCAGCGACTCCGCGAGCCGCTCCAGGTGGCCGGCGTCCCCGGTCCGCCGCTGGGCCACCAGGTGCCGGTAGATGGTGTTGAACGCGTTGGCCTGCTCGGTGGGGGTGAGGCTGCGCCAGACGTTCATGGCCTGCTCGATGGCCGGGTCATCGGCCGGGGGCCGCTGCTCGCGAAGCGCGGCCTGGCGGGCCGCGTCGGGGTGGGAGTGCATCGTCATCTTGATCGACCTCCGAGAAGTTCCTGACGGGTGTTACTGACGGGGGAGAGGACGAGCACGGACGTGCCCCTCAGGCGCCGCTCTCGAGCGCTTCGAGGACCTGGACGGCGCGCGGGTACCCGACTCCGATCTCTTGGCGGATCTTCCGGATCGAGGGAAGACCACCGTCCGCGATCACTTCGGCGAACCGGTCCCGGGCGGTCGCGACCACCGGCGCGAGCGCGGGATCGGGGAGTTCAGGAGAAGGCGAATCGGCCCCTCGTTCCGCGTGGTCTTCCCCACCGTTGGGGGGACCGGTCTCGAGCGCGGGGACCGGGTCAGGACCACCGGTCGCGACCGGTCCCGGAGTGGGCTCGATGAACTCCCACAGCGCGTACCCGCCCGGCCGGTCGTCCGTCCACGGCTCGAGAGAGCCCAGATCTGGACTCTCTTCTCCACTTTCCGGGATCGGTACGTCCTCGCTGGTGACAGGCTCTTGACCGCGGCGGATCTCACCGATCGCGAGGTGGAACATGCCACCCGCGACCACCGCCGGCCAGCCCGCGACCAGTGATCCCGCCCAACCGTGTTCGATGCCGTGCGCGATGTTCCCCGCGAGCGTCGCGCCGATCCCCGCGAGCAGCAGCAGCCACGCCAGGACCGGCGGTCGCGACCGCTGCCGGGCCGCGTTCACGATCACCAGCGAACAGGCCAGGATCAGCCCGTCCACGGTGACCGGAAGGACCGCCGCGGCGACGCCCTTCTCACCGTTCTTGGTCGCCAGGTCGTACAGGTGCCCGTAGGAGATGACCACCGCGACCGCGGTCACGACCGTCAACGAGACCACCAGTCCCGCCCGGATCACCTGGTCCCCGCCTGACCTCATGCGCGCCCCGCTCCGGACAAGACGCCGATCTGCCGCTGGAGATCGCCCGCCGCTTCGGTGAGCCTGCAGAGGTGCGCCGCGACGTCCCGCTGATCGGTGAGGCGCTGCTCGACCCGGTTGAGCCGGGCACTGATCACGTCCAGGATCTTGAGCACCTCGACGCGCTCGGTGTCGCTGATCTTGATCGGGGACAGTGTGACCCTGGTGCCGGTCAGCGCGGTGAACCGGTCGTGTACTCGCGGGCCCGCCCAGTCCAGGGCCTCGTCGAGGGCGTCGCGGATCGCCAGGCGCGGCACCGTGTCGGGGGCCGTGGCCCAGTGCACGACGGTTCGCGGCGCGACGCCGATCTTCTGCGCGAACCGCTCGACGGTGAGCCGCATCGCGTTGCGGAGCGCGGTCGCCTCACGGCCCGTCCACTCGACCCCGGTCACAGCTTGCCCCGGCGCTTGATCCGCTTGATCCGCTTGGCGAACTCGCACGCGGCGAAGAGCGCCTCGATCAGGCGCCCGCCCTCACCGATCGAACGAAGCACCATGATGAGGACCTCGGCGTCCCGCTCGTCCATCGGCATTCGAGCAGCCAGCGTCCCGTCCTCGTAGATGTAGATCACGATCTCCGGTGCCGTGGGGTAGTTGGGCGCCCACGAGGTGCCGGTGTCCCGGAGTCCCCTGCGGGGGTTGCCCTGGTGGACGCAGACCTCGAGGGCGAGGTCGGTCTCGGTGTAGGCGGCGGCGATGTCGCGGCCGTGCCAGACGTAGTTCGGGTCGAGCTGCTCGCCGTGCTGGCTGTCGCACCACGGGACGGGGCAGCTGCAGGTGGAGGTGGTGTCCCACATCTCCCACGTGACGTTCTGGGCGACCGCGGTCAGGATGCCGTTCATGCCGTCCCCCTCGCGAACTTCGCCAGCTCCTTGAGGTAGTCGCCGAGCTCGTCCGCCTCGTCCGGCGACATCCGCGTGAAGCGGATCGGCTCGTCCAGCGCCGACCTGAGCACCGAGATGTGCGGCGCCGCCGCCTCGTACTGCTGGACGAGTTCCACGCTGAACACGGCCGGCCGCGACTTCGCCTTGTCGGAGCCGTCGGGCGTGCAGGGCTCCAGGGTCAGCGGAACGACGCGGCTTTGGCCGCAGCAGACCCGGTCCTCGAACACGTCCTCATCGGTGTGTACGGCCTCGCACCACGGGCCGCACGACCTCGTCTGCCAGTACGGCTGCTCGCCGATCCGGTCGGTGACTGTCATGATGGTCGCTCCCTTACGAGGGGCCTGCCCCCGGGCCTTGCTTTGGTCGGTGGGACCCGGGGGTCAGGCAGGTCGGTCAGTTCGTCAGATCGGGCGGTTCATGCGGCACCGTCGTGCGCGAGCTCAAGCGGCGGGTAGCCGACGAAGAGACGCTGGCCCGGCTCGGCTCCGTCTGCGAGGAGTCGTCGCCACTCGGCCACGATCGTTTCGGCGGACATGGGCTCTGCTCCGACCGTGATCTCGACCGGCACACCCCCGACCGTCATCTCGACCGTGGACGCCCGGGGGGACCGCAGCGCCCGGACCAGCGGAGCCGGGACACAGGAGGTGATCGCGTCGCGGACGACGAACTCGAGCGCCGTCCTGAGTCGCTCGTCGACGGCCCGCGGCCGGAACGCCAGGATTGTCGCGGTCATCGGTCCTCACCCTCGATGACCGCCAGCGCCTTACGGACGAGCTCGGCGATGTCGTGGTGGCCGAGGGTGTCCATCACGCCGGCGAACCCGGCCGCGTCGAGGGCGTTGAGCCACATCATGCGCGACCCGTCGTCGGTCGCGGTCTGGTTGTGGAAGTGGACCGTCACCGACCCGCGGGCCGCTTCGGGGGACTGCGCGAGCCGAACCGCGACGTGGTCGCTGCCGGACGCATTGACCCGCCCGATCAGGGCCTGGTGGACGCAGCGCAGGTAGTCGTCGTGGTCGCCGCGCTCGCACCACGGCGGGCACTTCGCAGGTGCGGCAGGTGCCGCGCTCTGGGTGCGTGTCATGATGAGACTTCCTCTCTGAGGGCCCGGCCCCGGGCGGTTCTTGGTCGGATGGCCCAGGGCCGGGCGAAGGTCAGTTCTTGGCCGAGTACACGAAGAGGCGCTCGCCCTCGGGGCGCGACACCTGGATCTCGTAGCCGTTCCCGTCGCCGTCCACGCGAGCGTGGGTCAGGGCGTCGCGGAACAGACCGCGCACGTCGGTGGGGTCGTTGCGGTCAACCGCCGTGGTGTAGGGCTCGCCGACCGCCTCGCCGTTCCGGCCGAGCTGGACGTGGACCAGTTCGCGCGCCATGTCAGCGCCGCTGCGTAGCGTCGAAGGTCTCCACGCAGAAGACGCCGACCTTCGGGCCGTTCTTCTTGGTCGCGTCGATCTCGCGGCCAATGGAACTAGTCAGGACCGGGGAGTATCGGACGATCAGCTTGGCCGGGGCGTCCTTGGGGTGCGTCGGCAGCGAGCCGATGAGCCGCTTGACCTCGCCGAACATCTTGGTCGCCTCCTTCACGCCGATCGCGACCCGCTCGTACGAGCCCTGTCCGGGCTGGTAACCGTCCGGGAGGGCGATCCAGTCGTCCGCGATGCCGGTGACCTGGGTGTGCTCGAACACGCTCAGACTCCTTCTGCTGGGGATCTTGCTCTGGACTTGCCTTGCTCTTGCGCGTAGCTACAAGGTATGCAGAACCGAGTAGCTACACAAGTGGGTGTGCCAAGATTCTTTGTAGATACGCGCGACGGAGGAGAGGCATGGCCGAAGAGCAGGTACCGAGGAGCACACCCACACGCCCCATCCGGGTACCCCTCGTCATGTGGGAGGCGTACGGCCGCGTGTGCCGTCGACTCGGCACCAGTCGCACGAAGGACCTGCTCGACCACATGCGTGAACGACTGACCGAACACGGCGATGAGACGGACCTCGCCGATCTCGCGACGGGGGAGAAGGAGCTCGCTACTCGACGCTCCCGGAAAGGAGGTCGGCCTCCCAAGGGGACCGGGTGATCCGCATCGTTCGCCATGCGATCCACGATCCGGCAAGCCCGCGCGCACCAGCGAGGCGCAGGCACCGCAACTGCAGCGCAGAATGAGCAACTACGGCGCAACTCGGTGACCCCCAACAGGAGGGCGCATGGACCCGGCGCATGAGTGGACGGGACGGACCGCCACAGCGCTCCGCAAGGCGCTACGCCTCACCAACGAACGGTTTGCCGCCCGCCTCGGCGTCGCCCCACGCACCGTTGTGAACTGGGCTGCACACCCGGACACCGTGCCGCGGGCAGCAATTCAGGAAGCGCTAGACGAGCTTCACACCCGGGCCGCACCCAGCGCCCGCCACCGGTTCGAGCAACTCGGCGACGCCGAGGCACCGAGCGACCATGTGCAGGCGTTGCGCGTCGCGATCGCCGTCGTCGTCCACGGGGAGAGAGTGCTGCTCGTCCGCCGCCGCGACGAGGCGTCCGGCATCTCGTGGCAGTTCCCCGCGGGGATCATCAAGCCCAGCGAGAGGGGCGAAGACGTTGCAGTCCGCGAGACGTTCGCCGAGACGGGCATCCACTGCTCGCTGACGGAACGCATCGGCAGCCGCCTCCACCCCGTCACCGGCGTGATGTGCGACTACTACTGGTGCGAGTACCTCGCTGGCGACGCAACCAACCTCGACACCATCGAGAACGCCGGAGTCGCTTGGGCTCCCCGCCGGGACCTCACTCGCTTCGTACCGCGAGACCACATCTATCCGCCCGTGCTGGCGATGTTGGAGGAGTCCTATGCAGCCGGAGCCTGACAGCCGCCCCGCAATCGCCGCGGCGGTCATCGTCCACGGCGACCGGTTCCTGCTCGTGCAGCGGGCCGTATCGGAGGGCACCCTCTCGTGGCAGTTCCCCGCCGGCGCAGTCGAGCCGGGAGAGTCACCGGAGGATGCGGCCGTCCGTGAGACCGGCGAGGAGGCCGGCCTCACGGTTGTGGCCAGGGCCAGCCTTGGGGAGCGCGTTCACCCGGCGACTGGCCGAACGATGTTCTACTTTGCGTGCGACGTGATCGAGGGCGAAGCGCACGCGGCCGATCCCGAGGAAATCGCCGCCGTTCGCTGGTGCCGTCTCGACGAGATCGAGGACTACGTCCCCTACGGCTTCTTCGAGCCCGTCCAGAAGCATCTGGACGGCATGCTCAGCACTTCCGTCTCGGGAAGCCGGGGCGAGACACGATGAGCACACTCAAGATCTTGTCAGCCTGCCGAGCTCGAGATTCGAGTTGCAGATCGAGCTGCAGTTCGGCGCGTGACGGCGAGGTTCGCGAGGGTCCACGGAAGCAGCTTGACGTGGGGAAACGTACTCCGTTGACATACAGAGAACCCTGATCAAGGAATCTCGTAATGAATAGGTCAACGGTTCGATTCCGTTAGGCGGCTCCACCTCAGAGGCCCCTTGCGATCACTCGCAAGGGGCCTTTGTCAACGGGTCTGCTAACAGCGCGGTCCACGCTGTGCTCATCGCGGCGAACACGTCAGCCGCAACGGCCTCTGCGGACCGGACGACATGGGCCGAGCGTGGGAAGCGGTTCCACCGGGCGCGGCCCGGTCTTCGGAGCGTGTACGCCCGGACGGTCTTCGTCATGAGCCAGCCGACCGAGTCCGGATGGATCGGCTCACCCATCCGGCCGCGAACACGTGGCCGTCTTCGGTGCCGTGCCACTTGCCGCCCATCGAGGGCCCCGCGGCGATGCCGAACCGTGTCCTTCGGCGAGCGCTCGGACGGCCGCGACCGAAAGCCCATGAACCTTGGGCACGCCGGTGGCCGGAACGCCGGTGAGCCCGACTCCGACCGGACAGGTCCACGGCCGGGTACTGCACGTGGCTCGCGCATGCGACCCCTAGGGGCACCAGAACGGCCATCTTCTTTCGGATACTGGATATTCAGACCCAAGTGCACGAGGACCGCTTGACGGGAGAGGCGATCCCCAACGCGGTGCGCGCACTGCGGAACGATCCGAGCTACCCCGGGCGGCCCGCGGGAGCAGCTCAAGAAGGTGGACGGGATCGGGGACGAGGCATATCTCGGCTACCAGCCCAGGACAGGCGGTTCGGTCACCGTACGGGTGGGGAACGTCATTCTGTTCGTCACCTACAACGGGTCGGTTCACCGGACGAATCCGAAGACCTCGCTCATCCCCGCGCAGACCGCTATGGACGGTGCCAAGTACGCGGTGACCGAAGCGGCAAGGAAATTGACCGGATAGGCGGCGATGGTGGGGGAAACGTGACCTCGGCATGCCATCCGGAAGCACCACCTCGACCCCCAAGCGGTCACCAGATGGTCGACGACCGAGCCCAGCGACGACGCGCCGGACAGCACGAGCGACACATTCGGCGGTTGAAAACGGCCTTCTGTCGAGGGTTCTCAGTGCTGGAGAGGTGCGTACATCGGGAGCATCGTTTCGAGTCGGGTTGCGAGTTGGGGACGGTCGAGGTCGTGGTAGGCGCGCGCCCACAGGGGGTGTAGGTGGGTGAAGCGGTCGTGGTCGTCGTGGAAGGCGTCGGTGAGTTCTAGCAGGGCGGTTGCCGGGTATCCGGTGTCCAGCAGTCGATCGGTATGGGCGAGGATCTCGTCCAGGCATCCGCCGGCGTACATGTGGCCGCGGTCTGTGAACGCGCCGGCGGGGGCCAGTACGCCGACTCCGGCCCCGTTCACGTCGGGTTCGTGTCTCCATCCGGCCGGGACGGTGAGCTCAAGGGGCACGATCGTGTCGAAGCCGTCTGGGGTGATGCCGTGCTCGGGGGTGGGGTGGAGGTCGAGCTCGGTGGCGAGGCGGGCGATGAGAGCACGGTCGTCGTCCCGGAGGTTCTTCTTGCGGAGTCCGAGGGAGAGCATCCATTCCAGACCGGCGCGGGTGTCTGCGCCGATGATGCGTGCGCCGGGTTCCTGGCCGAAGAGGGCGACGGGGTGATCGGTCCCTCGCAGTTCCGGGGCGGGCACCACCCAGCCCACGCAGGTGCCATTGCCCAGGTGGCCGAACTGCACCAACTCGGGTGTGGCGAACATCGGCACGTGGTCCTGTCGCACGCCTTTCGTTAGCGAGGGGCCCGGATAGGCGTACTCCCAGCCGTCGGGTGCGCCGGGAGCGGCTTCAAGGTCGAACATGAAGTCGTAGTGGGTCGCCAGGAGGGCTTCGTCGTACTCGTCTTCGTCGGTAAAGGCATCTGCCCAGGCGATGTCGACCAGCCTGGCGAGCCCGGGTGGGGTGGGGAACGGGAACAGGTCGTCGACCCAAGGTGGAGGCGCAGTCATGACGATCAAGTTTGCAGCGTCTGTTCACCGCCGCAAGCGGTCCGGGTGACACCCGCCGTGATGCGGGTCGAGCCAAGGTCTGTCCCGTGGATCGCGATCGGCCGGCCTGCTTCGGCGCTGGCCGCCGCTGCCATTCGAGACGGTGTGACGCCCACCCGGCCGGAGCGTCCTCCGGAGCCGTGTGCGGATTGGCCACCCGGAACCGGCACGGATCGGCGGAGAATCGTGGTGTGATGGCGCCGTGAGTCGCGCTGTGGAGGAGACCAACCGTCGCATGCTCCGGGCGCGGGACGCGATGGACCGTGCTTACGCGCAGCCGCTGGACGTCCCGACCCTGGCTCAGATCGCCCATGTGTCGGCGGCGCATTTCACGCGTACCTTCCGGGCCACGTTCGGCGAGACGCCGCACCGTTATCTGCGACGCCGCCGAGTCGAGCGCGCGATGTTCCTGCTTCGGGAGACCGATCGAAGTGTGACCGACATCTGTTTCCAGGTCGGCTTCGGCAGCCCGGGAACCTTCAGCCGCACGTTCCACGACATCGTCGGCCGGTCACCGAGGACGTACCGCAAGGAAGTGGCGGCCACGGGCGTACCGACGTGCTTCACGATGGCGTGGACGCGGCCGGGCGACTGACCGTCGACTCAGTCGTTTCGGATAAGTTTCCGTCCGGCCCGCTCGGTAGCGTGATGCACATGTTCAATGGGATCACGCACTCACAGATCTACGTTCTCGACCAGGACAAGGCCCTCGACTTCTACGTCGGCAAGCTCGGTTTGGAGGTGAACACCGACGTCGACCTGGGCCTCATGCGCTGGCTGACCGTCAACGTCCCCGGCCACCCGGAACGCCAGATCATGCTGGAGGAGCCGGGCGGGCCGATGATGTCCGAGGAGACGGCGCAGCAGGTCCGCGAGCTGGTGACCAAGGGTGCGATGGGCGGCCAGCTCATCTTCAGCACCGACGACTGCCGCAAGACGTATACGACGCTGCTGGGCCGGGGCGTCGAGTTCACCGAAGAACCCACCGACCGCCCGTTCGGAACCGACTGCGGCCTCCGCGACCCCTTCGGCAACCACATTCGCTTCACCGAGCCGAAGGCGTAGAAGGCCGAGCCGACGCTGATAGCCGGACTGGATAGGTCTCTTCTCCGTGCACGGCAGGTCGCGCGCCGAGATCAGCTCAGCGAGTCCCGATGGAGGATCTCGACAAACTGGATCTCGTCATGGACGACGTCCAGCACGATCATGCTGTCGCCCGGCCACAAAGAGACGCAACGATGCCCGTCACCGTAGGCGCCCTTCGGAGGGGGAGCCGTATAGAAGCTCTTGCAGAATTCGTCCGAGCAGGGACACCACTCCGTGAGGCGCAGGAAGGGCACCGATGCGGCAAGCCCATTCTCGCCCTCCGCATGGAGCAGGTCGACGAGCTCGCCGACGAACTCTGGAAAGAGGTCTCCGACTCTTGGGGGCCCTGATCCATTCGGACACTGTAGGCCGTTGTGGTGGCCGCGGATAGTGGGAGTCATTCTGGACGGGTCTCGTCGCTGATAGCAGGCGGACCGGGGGTGGGCGACCCGGTCCGCCGGCGGCTTGGTGGGAGCAGTCCGCGCCCTGTCGGAGGGTGGGCGTAGGGTCGGCAGTCACGAACAGCGGGGAGGTCGGGGCATGGTGTCACCTCGGAGCAAGCAGCAGCGCAGGCAGGACGTTCTCGAGCGTCTTGAGTGCGATGTAGATGTTTGGGTTGCTTCGGCCGACACGAGCGGCACCCCGTATCTCGTGCCGCTGTCGTTCCTGTGGGACGGCACCGACGTGTTCATCGCGACCTCGGTGGGGAACCCCACGGGGCGTAACCTGCGTGACTCGGGCGGTGTTCGGCTGGGCTTCGGGCTGACCCGCGACGTGGTCCTCGCCGAGGGCGTGGTGGCCGAGGTGCTGAACACGGCGGACGTCTCCGAGGAGTGGGGGGACGCGTTCGCGGCGAAGGCCGGGTTCGACCCGCGCAAGGCGGGTGACTCCTATCGGTATTTCCGTGTTCGACTGGATCGCGTCCAGGCGTGGCGTGAGGAGAACGAGCTGAAGGACCGGGAGTTGATGCGCGACGGCCGCTGGCTGACCGGCGGAGCATGAGGGTGATCGGCGGACCGCGCCCCCGCCGACGGTGAGCTATTGAGGTTGTGGTCGTGCAACTCCGGGACGAGATCGAGACGGCGCTCCGCGCCTGGCATGCGTACGAGATCGGCCGCGGCGGTCCGGCCGTCATCGACTTCGACTGCCGTCCGGGGGACGGCGCGCCCGAAGCGGCGCGGAGCAGGGTCGAGATCTACCGCAGGCTCATCGGTCTGCGCGAGTCCGCCGGGACGCAATGCCTGGTCGAACGCCTCGACGCCGACATCGCCTATCTCGGCGCGCTGCTCGGCGAACGCGTCCCTCTCGCCGGATACGTCCGGGCCACCCAGGGATGCGGGAGTGCGGGCTGGCCTGACGAGTACATCGTCGCGTGCGGCGAGCGTGCGCGTCGCGATCTCGCGGCCCTCGGTGTCGGCTGGGGTGCGGAGACCGTCGCCGAAATGCACGAGGCGGAAGGGACGATCAAGGCCGCGGACGCGCCGGACGCCATCCGGCAGGCCGCCGCCGAGTACGAGGACGCGGTGCGCGCGGCCACGGGCAGCCAAGCCCCGTTCGAGCTCGCCATCGAGACCGCCGACGTCGACGCGTACTGGGCCTACTGGCTCGACGGCGCCGGACACGACGTCCGGCTGCGCCTCAACCTGCGCAGCGCCGTTTTCACGGAGGTCGGCGTCCGGCGATTCGCGCTGCACGAGGTGCTCGGCCACGGGCTCCAGAGTTCGAGCTGGACGGTCACCGCGAAAGACCGCGTTCCGTGGGTGCGGCTGATGTCGGTGCACGCGCTGCATCAGGTGCTCCTGGAGGGGCTGGCCCAAGCGCTCCCGCTGTTCGTCGCGCCCGACGATCCCGCGCTCGCCGCGCAGGTGCGGGTCGATCACTACATCCAGCTCGTCCGTGCCGAGCTCCACCTGGGGATCGAGCGCGGTGCGCCGATCGTCGACCTTGCCGACCACGCGCGCCGGCGCGTGCCCTGGTGGGGGGACGCCGCGATCGCCGAGATCCTGGTCGATCGGGGCACCGATCCGCAGCTCCGGACCTACCTGTGGGCCTATCCGGCGGGCATCGACTGGTTCGTCCAGCTGGCGGAGGCTCCGCATCAGGTGAGGGACGAGGTTCTCCGGGCGGCCTACCGGACGCCGCTGACACCCGCCGACCTCACCGCCCTCTGGCCGTCCGGCCCCGCGATCGGCGGCCCGGGCCGCTAGACATCACCCGGACGCGGCCTTCGGTGGCAGGGCAGGCGGGCCGGACGTAGGGACTTGGTCGTCCGCCCCAGCGCGCGGGCCGGACGCCCCGGCCGGGCATGCGCCGCCTTGGTGTATGCGTGGCGCTCGGGGAGCGTGCGCCGCGGAGACCGGGCCGGATACCGCTCGTGGCACCCGGACCAGAAGGGCGCCCGTGGTGTCCTCAACGGGGTGAGGCGGCCCCGTCGTCAGGCGGGCGGACGGTCCGCCTCGGGGGCCAGGTGGCGGGTGAGCACCGTCATGTGGGTCTTGCGGGCCTCGGTGTGCAGGGCGCGCCCGGCCTCGGTGATGCTGACGAACACGCCGCGACGGTCGGACTCGCACATGCCGCGTCCGGCCAGGCCGTGCTTCTCCAGCCGTGCGACCGTGCGGGAGAGCGCGCTCTGGCTCAGGTACATGACGGCGGCGATCTCTTGCATGCGGAGTTGCTCACAGTCGCCCTCGGCGAGGCGATCGAGCGTCTCGAACTCGCTCAGATTCAGCCCGTGGGCGTCCTGAAGTTCGCGATCGAGATCGCACGCGATCGTGTTGTACGAGGTCAGCAGCTCGCGCCACCGGCCGATCAGAGCAGCCTCCGACTCCATGCCGGGATCCTAGCATGCGCACGCATCTGATGCTCATGCATTAGATGTGAACGAATTTAGTGCTTAGACATTTGATGCATGTGCATGTAGTGTCCTCCGCCGTGACTATCACCGACCCTTCACCGGTCTCCACCGTCCGTGTGTCCGCCGGTCCGGCCGAACAGGCTTGGACCCCCCGTATGTGGGGCGTGCTGGCGGTGCTGTGCGCCGTGCTGTTCCTGGACGGGCTCGACGTGTCCATGGTGGGTGTGGCGCTGCCGTCCATCGGTTCCGAGCTGGGCCTGTCGACCACCTCGTTGCAGTGGATCGTGAACGGATACGTGCTCGGCTACGGCGGACTGCTGCTCCTCGGGGGCCGGACGGCCGACCTGCTCGGACGGCGCCGCGTGTTCCTGATCGCGTTGGCCGTGTTCGCGGTGGCCTCGCTGGTCGGAGGCATGGTCTCCGACGGGCCGCTGCTCATCGCCACCCGCTTCGTCAAGGGCCTGGCCGCCGCCTTCACCGCGCCGACCGCCCTGTCCATCCTGACCACCACCTTCCACGAGGGACGGGCGCGCAACCGGGCGCTCTCGGTCTTCTCGGTGTTCGGCGCCAGCGGCTACTCGTCCGGACTGATCCTCGGCGGGCTGCTGACCAGCTTCGGCTGGCGCTGGACGTTCCTGACCCCGGTGCCGCTCGCGCTGATCGCCCTGGCCGCGGGCGTCGCGCTGATCCCCCGGGACCGTCCCGCGGCGGGCGGCGGTCACGACCTCGTCGGCGCCGCCACGCTGACCGGCGGGATGCTGCTCGCCGTCTACACGGTGGTCTCGGCCCCCGACCGCGGCTGGCTGGACCCGTTCACCATCGGCTCCATCGTGGTCGCCGCGGCCCTGCTGATCGGCTTCGTCGCCACCGAGAAGAGGGTCGCGCACCCGCTGATCCGGCTCGGCATCCTGCGGATCGGCGGCATCGTCCGCGCCAACCTGAGCATGGTCGCGCTGTTCGGGTCGTATCTGAGCTTCCAGTTCATGATGACGCTCTACCTCCAGGACGTTCTGCACTGGTCGCCGCTGAAGATGGCCATGGCGCTGCTTCCGGCCGGTCTGCTGGTCGCCCTCGGGTCGCCGTTCGTCGGACGCCTGGTCGACCGGTACGGCACACCGCGCCTGATCATCAGCTCGATGGTCTCGCTCAGCCTCGGATACGTGTGGTTCCTCGCCACGGCCGGCGACACCCCGCACTACCTCGTCACGATCCTGCCCACCATGCTGCTGCTCGGCGGCGGGTTCGCGTTCGGGTTCAGCTCGATCATGGGACAGGCCACCGAGGGCATCGACGACTCCGAACAGGGGCTGGCGTCCGGCCTGGTGCAGACGTCGGGCCAGGTCGGCGCCGCCCTCGTCCTGGCCGTCGTCACCGCCCTGGTCGCGGGCGGCGCCCACCCGACGAGCGCCGGATTCGCCCCCTTCCACCCGGGCGTCAACCTGGTCAGCGGTGTCGCCGTGGTCGGACTCGCACTCAACCTGATCCCGCTCCTTCGCCGCCATCACCCGAAGCGCACCTGACCACCGGAGTCCGCCTCACCAACAGCCACCTAGGCACCCGACGAGCCATCTCGGCGCCATGCGCCCGGCGCATTCACCTGTGTGCGCCGGGCGCATTGCCGAGCGTTCGCCGTGGTGCGTCGGGCCGTCATGCGACCCGTGCGGCGCGCCGCCTCGGCACTGTGAGCCCGGCCCGTCCACTCGTGTACGCCGGGCCTGCGCGGTGGGGCGTCCGGTGGTGTGCGGACGCCCCACCGGTGGTCAGCCGGATCGCTTCCAGAAGGCTCGACGGGGTTTGGCCGGCTGTGTCGGGGGGTTTTGGGTGATGAAGCCGCTGATCACTCGGACCGTCCGGTGCCAGAGCTCATCGAGACGGGTCGTCGACAGCGGGAGCCGTTCGGTGCGGAGTTCGGTGAGCAACTGGGCGAGCGGGGCCACCCGTGTCGCGTCCACGCCGCCGCGTTCGAGCTGGCGGATGTTCAGCTCCAGCATGTCGGCCACCCAGCGAAGCAGGTGATGCTGCCGCTGGTCTTGGGCCCCGGTGCTGATCCGGGTCAGGCGGTCGAGCTCGCCCGAGAGCCGCTCGCAGGCGTCGGCGAGTTCCTGCCGGACGTCGCTCGGTGCGGGTGCTCCGGTGTGCTGCGCCTCGTCGTCCGGTGGGGGGCCGGCCGGGGCGGGCTTCCCGTAGCCGCCCCGGTGCGGGCGCGGCGAGCCCTGCACGGGACCGGTGCCCGGAGCGGGGGGACCGCTGGGGGCAGCGGGAGAGGGCGGGCCGCCCGGCATGTACGGGCCGCTCGGAGGAGGGGGCGCGCTCGGAGCCGGCGGAGCGCCTGCCGCAGGCGGAGCGACCAGACCCGGTGGGCTGCCCGGGGCAGGCATACCGCTTGGCGCGAACTCCGCGTTCTCATCCGGTAGGGGAGATGCGGAGCGGCGCGCGCGGGTGCGCATGGGAGATGCGGAGCGGCGCGCGCGGGTGCGCATCGCCGTCCGGACCGCCATGGTCTCGTCCGGTGCCGCCCAGCCGTTCGGGAGGTCGACCGGCTGGGTGACCTGGTGCGGGATGCCGCCCGCGGTGACGACGTGGCTGTCGATGGCCACGAACGCGGTGAAGCGGCACAGGACTCCGAACCGCAGCGACGTGTCGACGATGCGGTGTTCCAGCTCGGGGGTGCCGCTGACGGTGAAGCGGTCCTCCAGGTCGCGAAGATGGGCGCGGGCCCAGATCGATCCGGCGGCCGGGTTCTTGGCCACCGTGCCGGCGGCGTGCCGCTCCCACGCGGTGCCGTTCGCTGCGGCGCCCCGGATCGCGAGGGTTCCCTCGGGGACGCCCCGGAAGCGGCCCGCGACCACCAGCGGCACGCCGGGGAACAGCGCGCCGATGCGGCGGGGCGCCACCGAGTCGGGGACGATCTCGAGCCCGTCGGCGTGCAGGGTCAGCCCGGTCGCCAGGGGCGCGCCGATCCGATGATGGATCTGCTCCATCGCCTCGTCGAGGCGGTCCTCGGACTCGACCAGCTCGCAGCGCCCCTGGCCGATGGAGGCGAGCCGCTCGAGGAAGCTCGCGTTGACGGCGCGATCGATGCCGACCGTGTGCACGCGCACTCCGCGCAGCCGGGGCTCCAGCCGGGCCAGGATCTGGTCTTCGTTGCCCACCTGCCCGTCGGTGATGAGCACCAGCACGCGGTCGTTCGGGGAGTCGGCGAGCAGGGTGCAGCCCTGCTCGAGCGGAGCGAGCATCTCGGTGCCGCCGCGCGCTCCGAGCGCCGTGAGGTGCTCGACGGCGCGGAACCGGTTGCGGTCGGTGCCCTCGGCCAGCCCGGTGCCCAGCTCGGCCGGATGTTCGATCACCGTGTCGAAGGACAGCACCGCGAACCGGTCGCCGCCGCGGAGCGTGTCGACGATGCGTGCGGCGGCGCGGCGGGCGGAGATCATCTTCCAGCCGTGCATGCTGCCGGAACGGTCGAGGATCAGCACCACGTCGCGCGGGCGGGGGGTGGTCTCGCCGGAGGGCAGCACGGTCATGGTGAACGTGCCCTCCTCGCCGGCCTCGTCGGGGATCAGGCACAGCGCGGCGGTCTCGTGTTGGTCGTGGGCCATGCGCAGGATGAAGTCGCGGTCGAGTCGCTCGCCCGGGTTCAGCCGCACGATCGTCCGATCGCCGTCCGACTCCTCGGCCACCACATGCAGCGCCGAGCGGATCTCGGTGAGCGGCAGCCCCGCCGGGTCGATGTCGACGGTGATCGACAGCCGTACCGGGTTGGGGAAGCCGGGCAGCAGCACCGGCGGGCTGATCCGGGACGCGTCGGGGACCACGTCGGTGTCGTCGGCCACGCCAGAGCCGGCCGCCGCCTCGTCCAGCGGCGCCCCCGGGATGTAGCGGGGGGCCACCACGAGCGGGAAGCGGAACGTCGAGCAGCTGCTCGGGCGGGCGCCGCTCTCGGCGTCCGCGCCGTGCGTCTCGTAGGGAAGGGGCTGGTCGAGTGCCAGCCGGACGGTCACGCGCTCGCCGGGCAGGATGTTGCCGACCCGCATGGTGAAGACGTCGGGGCGGTCCTCTTCGGCGATCGCGGCGCGCTGCCCGGCGGCGATCGCGGTGTCGTACTCCTGCCGTGCCTGCCCGCGCTCTTTGAGGACGCCTTCGACGACCCGGTCGGCGGCCTCCATGCGCAGCGCGGTCACGGCGGCGCGGTCTGGCAGCGGGAAGATGTAGGTGGCCTCCAGGGGCACGTCGAACGGGTTGTGGAAGCCCTGTGCGATCTCGATCCCGGCGGCCAGGCCGGTGATCGAGGCGCGCACGTCGATGGTGTCGAGCGGCAGGTTGCCCCTGTCGGTGCTCAGCGCGCCCAGGCCGCGGCCAGGGGGCGGAGGCGTCTCGGACTCGGGAATCGGAAGGATGCACACGGTCACTGTGATCTCCGGGGAGGGATGTCGGACGGGTTCGCAGGGGTCTCGGCGGGGAGCTCGATCAGCCCGCGCCGCCGCAGCTCGTCGAGCAGCGGGCGCGCCGCGGTCTCGATGGCGGCCAGGTCGTCGCCGCTCAGCTGGGGGACGTTCAGCAGCACGGTGAGGTCGGGGGTCAGCCGCACCCCCTGCACGAGGGCCGGAGCCGCACCCGCGTGCTCGAGCGCCTCGGGGAACACCGACGAGGTGTAGGCGACGTCGGTGCGCGCCGCCCAGAACCGTGCCCGCGCCTTCTGACCGTTCTGGTCCCGCCTCGTCGCGGACTCCGGGTCGGCGGGCGGCGCGGATGCCCCGCCGGAACGCTGTGCGATCGGGGGGCCGGGCGTTGTCGGGGACGACGGTTCGGAGGCGAGGGCGATGGCCGACGCGGCTTCGTCCTCCGCGGGGGCGGAGGTCGCGGCGCCCGTGAGCACGTCCGGGGGGTCCATGGCCGGCGGAAGGTCGGCGATGCGTTGGAGGGTGGCGTCGGTCGCGGCGGCCAGCTCGAGTTGGATCTCGGCGATGGTGCGGCCCGCCGACTGGCGGCGTTTGACCGCGACCAGTTGGAGGAGGTGGCGCCGTCCGTAGAGGGCGGTGCGCCCGCGGCGGCCGAGTGGCGGATCCACCAGGCCGATCGTGGTGTACCAGCGGACGAGGCGCTCGTTGGGCAGGTCGCGCACCC
This sequence comes from Spirillospora sp. NBC_01491, assembly GCF_036227065.1. GTDB lineage: Bacteria > Actinomycetota > Actinomycetes > Streptosporangiales > Streptosporangiaceae > Spirillospora > Spirillospora xylanilytica. The sequence continues at coordinate 4,478,372 of NZ_CP109432.1, read as the reverse complement.
GGCCGTTGACGCGTACGGAGCCGTCGGCGGCGAGGGCCGCGACGGCCTGCTCCGTGAGCTCGGTGATCGTCCAGGTGGCGTCCATGGACTGACGATGACACTGTCACGATGACACTGTCAAGTCGATCATCGAGCTCACGAAGCCGGCCGTCGCTGGGCGAAATGACCAGCGCCCCGGACGTCTTTGGTGACGCTTTACCGTTTGCGGTGCAATGATCGCCGCCGGCGAAGTTCGGCCGGCGGTCGAGCGTTCCGCCTGGATGAAATGGCGCTGATATCCCCCTGAAGGCTGCTAAAGCCCACGCCTGATGAAGGAGATCAACTCGCGGGGTCGATGCTCTTTGGGTGGGCATGCTCGATTTTTCAAATTGCCGCGCAAGAGCTTCCGGGGGCCCTAGCTTTCTGGCATGACTGACCACGTCTTGGTCGAGGCGCTGCGCGAGCGCGATCCAGACGCCCCGGCGTCGGTATACGACGCGTACGCCGAGCGGCTCTACGCGTACTGCTGGTTCCGGCTGCGCGGACAGGGCGCGGCACAGGCGGCGCTGCGCGACACGTTCACGGTTGCTGAAGCGCACATCGCCAAGCTGCGCGATCCGGATCGGTTCGGGCCGTGGCTCTACGCCATCGCCCGGCAGGAGTGCGAAGGGCGCCAGCCCTGCGGAGAGCAGCCGCCCGACCTGCCGGCCGCCGGTGACCACCAGGAGGACGTCGACCAGCGGATCGTCGCGTCGCGGGCCGTGCTGGCGCTCTCCCCGCTCGCCCGGGAGATCTTGGAGCTGCGGATCCGGCACCAGTTGTCGGTGCCCGATCTGGCCGCCGTGTTCGACCTGCCGGCCAAGGACGCCCAGGCGGCGCTCGACCGCGGGCATGACGAGCTGGAGACGGCGCTGACCGCTGAGATCCTCGCCCACCAGGGCCCGCACGGTTGTGCCGAACGGGCGCTGCTTCTACAGGAACGGCATGGCGAACTGTCCCGCGAACTGAGCGGACGGCTGACCCGCCACGCGTTGGACTGCATTGTCTGTAAAGCGTTTCGGCCGCGCGCCGTCTCTGCGGCAAAGGTGTACGGGATGCTGCCGAAAGCCGAAACTCCCGAAGGGCTTCGGCGGCGTGTCATAAGCAGCTTCCAGGACACCGAGCCTGTGGGGGAGCGCCTCTCCGCCGCGGATCGGATCACCGAATTCACTCCTGATGGATTCCCGAGGCCACCTCAGCGCCAGACGGTGTCCCCAGAGCCGGCTCTGCCGCTCCAGCGTGCACGATTTCCGTGGCCGCGCCGCCTGGGCACGAGTGCCGCGGCGGGGGCCCTCCTGCTATCGCTCGGTGGTGGCGTCTCCGTGCTCTACGGCGTGTCCGGAGCGAGCGATCAGAACGTGGGCCCGGCGGCTTCTGAAGGAGAAGAGCGCCCGGTGTCCGGTGCGGAGTGGCCTGAGGTCCGGTCGCTCGGCAGGCCGGGCGCAGGAGGGGGCGGCGGCACCCTTACCGCCTCGGCGACGTTCCCGCTGGGCGCTCGCACTCCGTCTGCGCCGTCCACATCGTTCGCTCCGCCACCTGATCCGCGGTCGTTCCCGCCCGCTCCCAGCACCGGCGCCTCCTCGGGAGCGGGTCACTCCACCAGTGCCGGGACGCTCGTGGTCTCCGCATCCGCTCTCGACCTGGCAGGCGGTGCGAACGGCTCCATCGAGTTGCAGGCGGCCGGTGGCCCGGTCACTTGGCTGGCGAGGGCCTCGGGGCCCGTACGGCTGAGCCGGTCGTCCGGACGGCTGGAGGCAGGGCAGTCGATGACTCTCGGCGTGCACGTCGTCCGCAAGGCCCGTTCGTCAGGCGAGGGCCGTATCGACTTCGCGCCTGGAGGATCACGCGTCCGCGTCACTTGGCGTCCTGCGGACAATGGTCCCGGACACGCGCCCGTCCCCGTGTCCCCGCCGGGGACGGTACCGGGGACGACGCCCGGAACGACGGCGCCGGGTTCGGCCCCTCCGCCTTCACCGTCCGAGTCCGGTCGGCCGGGTGGTCAGTCGCCGTCTTCCGACACGCCGCCGCCGTCGAACGACTCTCCGCCGCCTGCCGGACAGCCGGAACCAGTCCCGTAATGCCTGGCCAGTACCGATGCCCCCGTTACGGCAGGGGTATTCGGCGCCCGTCGCCGAGTACCGCACCGCTTCGCCGTCATTCGAAATCATTTCCCGGCCGTTCGACCGTGCTGCGTCTGGCCAGCGGATCGAATCGCGGAAGCGTCGTCTGGAGCGGCGCCTCGGCAGCGCCCAGGAACACGCCGCCTCCGTTCAGCGTGCGCGTGGTGGACCTCCGAACCGCATGTGTCCCTGCGGTCATTGCGCGCGGGTGACCTGGTCTTCTTCGCCCACGACACATCGGAACCCGACACGATCCACCATGTCGGCATCTTCATCGGCGCCACCCGTGCACTCGGCTGACCGCGTGCGCGGCGCACGGGAACGGTCCTGCCGAAGGCGTGGCCTCGAGCGCGCGGGGGAAGGCGAAAACCCTTCCGTACGGCCGGGGGCCATACGGAAGGGTTCGACGTGCCTCGTCGTGGACGGCCGGGAGCGGACCGTCGCCGTCCTCGCGATTCAGTGGCCTCCCTGGTCGACCGCGCGCTTGCGGGAGCGCTCGATCTCGGCCTCTGCCTCGACCCGGCCCACCCAGCTGGCGCCCTCGACGGACTTGCCCGGCTCCAGGTCCTTGTAGACCTCGAAGAAGTGCTGGATCTCCAGGCGGTCGAACTCCGGGACGTGGTGGATGTCGCGAAGGTGCTCCTGCCGGGGGTCGGTCGCCGGAACGCAGAGGACCTTGTCGTCACCACCGGCTTCGTCGGTCATCCGGAACATGCCGACGGCGCGGCAACGGATGAGGCAGCCGGGGAACGTAGGCTCCTGGAGGAGGACGAGCGCGTCGAGCGGATCGCCGTCCTCTCCCAGGGTGTCCTCGATGAACCCGTAGTCCGCCGGGTACTGGGTGGAGGTGAACAGCATCCGGTCCAGCCGGATGCGGCCCGTCTCGTGGTCCACCTCGTACTTGTTCCGCTGGCCCTTCGGGATCTCAATGGTGACGTCGAAATCCAAGATGTCCTCCGCTCCCTGCGCGGTCGCAGTGATTAGTCTTTCGGGAGTCTGAGCGGGTGAGGCCGACCCCCACAGGGTGGGTGTTCCCTTATATAAGGATGTCGCACGTTGGTGAGTGGTGAGTGGGAGAGGGGCGGTAGCGTGCCTGCACGGGGCCGCACCCTCGCTCTGGTGTCGCTGTCCCTCCTTAATGTCTTCACCGCCGTCGCGGCGCTCGCAGTGGTCAAACTCACACCGGATCGACATCTGTCGCCCCAGCCGCCCAGTGTGGCCGAACGCGATCTCGTCTCCGCGACCGCGTCCCTGCCCGCCGCGGATTCGTCCTCGGCGCGCGTACCGAACGCCTCTACCTTGGCGGGGCGGCTGTCCGGACTGATCGGCGGCCCCGGCGCGAAGATCAACGCGGTGGTGATCGACGCCGTGACCCGCCGGCCACTGTTCGAGCAGCGCGCCGATCGGCCCGCCACCCCGGCCAGTACCACCAAGCTGGCCACGACGGTGGCGACGCTCGCCGCGCTCGGCCCCGGGCACCGGATCACCACACAGGTCGTCCGTGGTGCCGGGGGCGGCATCGTACTGGTCGGAGGCGGGGATCCTACCTTGACGGCCCTTCCCGCGCGCCCGGGCGCTACGCATCCGCCTTACGCCTCGCTGACGGACCTGGCCCGGCAGACCGCCGCGTCCCTCAAGGCGGCCGGCGTACAGCGCGCCCGCGTGGACTATGACGCGTCGGCGTATCAGGGACCGCGCGTCGCCGCCGGATGGAAGCCCAACTACCTGCCTGACGGCGAGGTGGCTCCGGTCAGCGCACTGACACTGGACGAGGGCCGGGTCGCTCCCGGAGACCCGACGCAGAAGTCCCGGGTGGCGGATCCGCCCTCTTCCGCTGCGGCCGCCTTCGCGCGACTGCTGACCCGTAACGGCGTGTACGCGAAGCGTGGCCGTCGCGTTGCCGCGCCTCAGGGCGCGGCACGCCTGGGCGCTGTGCAGTCACCTCCGGTGTCCGCACTGATCGAGCATCTGATGACCGAGAGCGACAACGACGTGGCCGAGGCGATGGCGCGGCAGGTTGCGATCAAACTGGGCCGTCCGGCGTCGTTCGCGGACGCGGCGCAGGCCGTGCGGCAGGTGCTGGCGGGCCTCGGCGCCGCCGAGGGCGTCCAGGTCAACGACGGCAGCGGGTTGTCGCCGCTCAACCGGATCACTCCGCTCGCGCTCGCACGGCTGGCGTCGCTGGCCGCCTCACCTGACCATCCTGAACTGCGTTCGGTCATCACCGGGCTGCCGGTCGCGGGATTCTCCGGCACGCTCCGGCCGCCTCGCTACACGGTCGCGGCGAGCCAGGCCGGCGCCGGGACGGTCCGGGCCAAGACCGGGACGCTCGCGGGCGTCAGCACCCTCGCAGGGGTGGCCTACGACGCCGACGGGCGCCTACTGGCCTTCGCCTTCATGGCGGGCGACGGCAAGAGCCCCGTCGACCCCGGCAAGCTCGACCGTCTCGCGGCCACGGTCGCCTCCTGCGGGTGCGGCTGAAGCCGTCTCTGCGGGTGCGCTGGACCTTGTACGGCCCGCGTTCGGCCAGTGCTGCCCTCCGCTCGTGTGCGCGGGGGAAGCGGGGGCGGCACGTGCCGACGGGGGATCCGGGACAGCGCGTGTGGACGCTCTCGTACGGGAGATAACCAGAACGGTTGTTCGTTGAACGATCGTGCAGGGCGCTCCGGCGCCACGTGTTGAAACGTACGGTGGAGTACATGAGCGCCTCAATGATCGACTGGAACCTGGCGGTTCAGACGGGTACCCGTCTCGTCCGGCCGGGGCCGCAGGTCAGCCATGCCGAGGCCCGCGAGGTCGTGGCCGAGCTGCGGGAGCTGTCCGGGCTGGCCCACGGGCACGTGCGCGACTTCACCGGCATGGCCTCGGAGATCGATCCGGCGCCGGCGACGGTCGTCGACCGTCCCGGCTGGATCCGCGCCAACGTGGACGGGTTCAGGGTGGTGCTCGAACCGCTCATGGAGCAGATGCAGGAGCGGCGCGGCCCCGGCCTGCTCGGCGGCGGGGCGGGCACCGTGGTGGTCGAGGCGATCGGCTCCCGGGTCACCGGCATGCAGGTCGGCGGGATCCTCGCGTACATGGCCAGCCGGGTGCTCGGGCAGTACGAGCTGTTCCTGCCGCCCGACCCGTCCGGTCTCGCGCCCACGGGCCGCCTGACGCTCGTCGCGCCCAACATCGTCCACGTCGAGCAGGAGCTCGGTGTCGACGCGCGCGACTTCCGGCTGTGGGTGTGCCTGCACGAGGAGACGCACCGCGCGCAGTTCACCGGGGTCCCCTGGCTGCGCGAGTACGTGCAGGACCAGATGACCAGGTTCCTGCTCGCCTCGGATCTCGATCCCGGGGCGATGCTGGACCGCATCCGGGACGCCGCGGAAGCGGTCGCCGACGCGGTGCGCGGGGGCGACTCCAACCTCATCGACGCGATCCAGACGCCTGAGCAGCGCGAGATCCTCGACCGGCTCACCGCGGTCATGACGCTCGTCGAGGGCCATGGCGACTATGTGATGGACGCCGTCGGCCCCGAGGTCGTCCCGTCGGTGCAGCAGATCCGCGCGCGCTTCCAGGGACGCCGTGACGGCGGTTCGCGGATGGACAAGACGATCCGCCGGCTGCTCGGCATCGACCTGAAGATGAAGCAGTACGCCGAGGGCTCACGGTTCGTGCACCGGGTCGTCGCCGACGCGGGCATGGACGGGTTCAACCAGGTCTGGCAGTCGCCCGAGACCCTGCCGACCCATGCCGAGATCAAGGAACCGGCCCTCTGGCTGGAGCGGGTCGTCCGCTCCCGCTCCCTCGACGCCTCCTCGCCGGCGGTGGACGCGCCCTCCCCAGCGGCGGACGGGACTCCTCCTGACGCGAACGAGGCCTGAGGCCGCCGAGGTATGGCTCCATAGCGCCGGGCCGGTAGCGGCCGGATGGTAGAGATTTCCCATGGGCCCTGATCCGGCGGTGGCGGCGGTACGGCTGGCGGTTCGGCGCGTGCTCGCCGAGCTGCCGCCTGACTCGATGGTGCTCGCGGCGTGCAGTGGAGGCGCCGACTCCCTGGCTCTGGCCGGTGCGCTCGCCTTCGAGGCGCCCCGTTCGGGACGTCCGGCCGGGGGGGTCACGATCGACCATGGCTTGCAGGACGGCTCGGACGACCACGCCGCCGCCGTTGTACGCACTCTGGCGGGCCTTGGGCTGGACCCTGCCGGGTCCGTGGCGGTCGACGTGGGGGAGGAGGGCGGCCCCGAGAACGCCGCCCGTACGGCCCGCTACGCAGCTCTGGACGCGACGGCGGTCCGGCTGCGAGCCTCCGCGGTACTCCTCGGCCATACACGGGACGACCAGGCGGAGACGGTCCTGCTGGGGCTGGCTCGTGGTTCAGGGGCACGGTCCCTCGCCGGGATGCCGCCCTCGTTCGAACGCCGCCACTCCTCGTCCGAAGGGGTGCGCTACAGGCGGCCGTTGCTGGAGCTCGACAGGGCGACGGTGCGGCGCGCGTGCCTGGCAATGGGGCTGGACCCCTGGGACGACCCGCACAACGACGACGAGGCCTACGCGCGTGTGCGCGTCCGGCATGAGGCATTGCCCACTCTGGAGCGCGTGCTGGGGCCGGGAGTGACCGACGCCCTGGCGCGCACGGCCCGGATGCTGCGCGATGACGCTGACGCCCTGGACGCCCTTGCTGCGCGCGCGTACGCGGATTTCGACGCGACGGAGGGCCCCGAGAAGGTCGCGCTTCTGCTGAAGGGACTCGACGACCTGCCCGCCGCCGTAAGGACCCGGGTGCTGCGGACCGCGGCGATCCAGGCGGGCAGTCCACCGGGTACGCTCGCGGCCGTCCACGTCGACGAAGTGGATCGGCTGGTCACGGACTGGCATGGGCAGCGGCACGTCGACCTGCCCGGAGGTCTACGCGCTTTCCGGCGGTATGGGAGGCTGCTGTTCGGTCCGGTTTGACACCGCGTCGTGTGTGTTCGGTCACGTGACGCGTTCGCCTCAAGGTGTCGTCCGCCCGCGCGGGCGGACGAGTGGTCGCGACAACGAGGGTGGGGTTGTGGACGAGAAGGACCTGGGCAGGGATCTGGCAGAGGTGCTGATCCCCGAGGATCGGCTACAGGCCAAGGTGCGGGAACTCGCCGCGCAGATCGACACCGACTACACCGGCAAGGACCTGCTGCTCGTCGGCGTCCTCAAGGGCGCCGTGATGATCATGGCGGACCTGGCGCGGTCGCTGCACACGCCGGCCTCGATGGACTGGATGGCGGTCTCGTCGTACGGCTCGGGCACCAAGTCCTCGGGCGTCGTGCGGATCCTCAAGGACCTCGACACCGACATCATCGACCGCCACGTGCTGATCGTGGAGGACATCGTCGACTCCGGTCTCACCCTGTCCTGGCTGGTCAGCAACCTGCGCTCGCGCGGCCCGGCCTCGCTGGAGATCTGCGCGCTGCTGCGCAAGCCGGAGGCGGTCAAGACCGACCTCGACGTCAGGTACATCGGGTTCGACATTCCCAACGAGTTCGTCATCGGGTATGGGCTCGACTACTCGGAGAAGTATCGGAATTTGCCTTTTGTGGGCACTCTCGCGCCCCACGTGTACGGAGGCGACGGAGCCTGAGCGGGCCGCCCGGGAGTCGACCAGGAGTCGCCCGGGGTCCGGCCGAGGACGCTCGCAAGAGCCCCGGAAGGGCCCGGCGGGCCCGGCGGAGGCCCCGTGGTGGACCGGCGGCGGTGCGGTGGTGGACGGCCGGAGCGGGCGGACACTCCCGGATGATTCTCGATCGGCCGGTGAAGGGCACGAAAAGTACGTCAGGGAACAAGGGCCCCCGACCGATCGTTGCAAGGGACGTCGACGGGTATATCGGATGGATCAGGGGATCGGCGCTGGCTGCGTCCTCTGTGCGGTGCGGTGTACCGTCGGTGTTCCGGGTCCTCGGGCCCGGGAGCCACATGATGGAGACCGCCTCGGCGGGTGTGCGCCCCAGGCGAGGGCCCGCCGTGTACGAGATCGGTTCGCAGTGGTGCCCGTCCCCATGGCGGGCGAGGATCGTACACAGACGTTGGTCAGGAGGGACGGGCCCCGTAGGGGTAACCGGATAAATGGACGTGAAGCGCTATTTTCGCGGGCCGCTGCTGTGGATCCTGCTGTTCGGCCTCTTGGTCGCCCTTGTCATGTGGGGCGTCAATCCCGGTCGTTCATTTGAGAAGACCGACACCTCCAAGGTGGTCCAGGAGATCGCCGCTGGGCAGGTGAAGTCCGCCAAGATCATCGACAAGGATCAGCGGGTCGAGGTCACTCTCACCAACGGCAAGCAGCAGCAGGCCTCCTGGGTCGACGGTCAGGGTCTCCAACTACAGAACCAACTGCAACAGCAGGCCAACGCGGGCAAGCTTCCCGGCGGTTACAACGTCGAGGTGCCCAAGCAGAGCTTCTTCCTCAACCTGCTGTTCAGCCTGCTGCCCATCGTCGTCATCGTGCTGATCTTCTTGTTCATCATGAACCAGATGCAGGGCGGCGGCAATCGGGTGATGAACTTCGGCAAGTCCAAGGCCAAGCTGATCACCAAGGACACGCCGAAGACCACGTTCGCGGACGTGGCGGGGGCCGACGAGGCGCTGGAAGAGCTGGAGGAGATCAAGGACTTCCTGGCCAATCCGGCCAAGTTCCAGTCCATCGGCGCCAAGATTCCCAAGGGCGTGCTGCTGTACGGCCCGCCCGGCACCGGCAAGACGCTGCTGGCCCGCGCGGTCGCCGGCGAGGCCGGGGTGCCGTTCTACTCGATCTCCGGTTCGGACTTCGTGGAGATGTTCGTCGGCGTCGGCGCCTCCCGGGTGCGCGACCTGTTCGAGCAGGCCAAGACCAACGCCCCGTCGATCATCTTCATCGACGAGATCGACGCCGTCGGCCGGCACCGCGGCGCGGGGCTCGGCGGCGGGCACGACGAGCGCGAGCAGACCCTCAACCAGCTCCTGGTCGAGATGGACGGCTTCGACGTCAAGGGCGGCGTGATCCTGATCGCGGCGACCAACCGGCCCGACATCCTCGACCCGGCGCTGCTGCGTCCGGGCCGCTTCGACCGCCAGGTCACCGTCGACCGTCCCGACCTCGAGGGCCGCAAGGGCATCCTGCGGGTGCACGGCCGCGGCAAGCCGTTCGCCCCCGACGTCGAGCTCGACATCATCGCCCGCCGTACCCCGGGCTTCACCGGTGCGGACCTGGCCAACGTGATCAACGAGGCGGCGCTGCTCACCGCGCGGTTCGACCGCAAGCTGATCGACATGGACACCCTCGAGGAGTCCATCGACCGCGTCATGGCCGGGCCGGAGCGCAAGACCCGGGTGATGTCGGACAAGGAAAAGAAGATCATCGCCTACCACGAGGGCGGGCACGCGCTGGTGGCGCACGCGCTGCCGAACTCCGACCCCGTGCACAAGGTGACGATCCTGCCGCGCGGCCGGGCCCTGGGTTACACCATGACCCTGCCGATGGAGGACAAGTTCCTCACCACCCGCTCGGAGATGAACGACCAGCTCGCCATGCTGCTGGGCGGACGCACCGCCGAGGAGCTGGTGTTCCACGAGCCGACCACCGGCGCGGCCAACGACATCGAGAAGGCCAGCTCGATCGCCCGCAACATGGTGACCGAGTACGGCATGAGCGAGCGGCTCGGCGCCCGCAAGTTCGGCACCGGCCAGGGCGAGGTCTTCCTCGGCCGCGACATGGGCCACGAGCGGGACTACTCCGAGGACATCGCCTCGGCGATCGACGACGAGGTCCGCCGCTACATCGAGGCCGCGCACGACGCCGCCTGGGAGATCCTGGTCGAGTACCGGGACGTCCTGGACGACCTGGTCATCAACCTGATGGAGAAGGAGACGCTCTCCAAGGACCAGGTGCTGGAGATCTTCGCGCCGATCCAGAAGCGGCCGTTCCAGAACTCCTACACCGGTTACGGCAAGCGCCTCCCGTCCGACCGGCCGCCGGTGCTGACGCCCAAGGAGCTGGCGCTGATGGGCCCGCAGGACGTCACCGACCTGACCAAGAGCAACGGCCAGGGGACGGGTGTGGCCGAGCCCACCGACCCGGCTCCGGGCGAGAGCTGATCGCTTTGGCTCTCCCGTACGACGAGGACGCGCCGGTCGGGGCCGTCACCGGCATGCCGGACTTCGACCATGGCCGGGTCGAGCGGGCGGTGCGCGAGATCCTGTTCGCGATCGGGGAGGACCCCGATCGCGACGGGCTCCGCGACACCCCCGCCCGCGTGGCGCGCGCGTACGCCGAGCAGTTCGCCGGGCTCCGGCAGGCGCCCGAGGACGCGCTCAACAAGGTGTTCGAGGCCGACCACGACGAGATGGTCCTGGTCAAGGACATCGAGGTCTACTCGACCTGCGAGCACCATCTGACGCCGTTCCACGGGCTCGCGCACGTGGGCTACACGCCCAACAAGAAGGGGCAGATCACCGGGCTGTCCAAGCTGGCCCGGCTGGTCGACGTGTACGCCCGCCGGCCGCAGGTCCAGGAGCGCCTCACCAGCCAGGTCGCCGACGCGGTGATGCGCATCCTGGAGCCGCGCGGCGTCATCGTGGTGATCGAGGCCGAGCATCTCTGCATGACCATGCGGGGCGTGCGGAAGCCCGGCGCCCGGACGGTCACCTCCGCCGTGCGCGGCGACTTCCGGGATCACGCCGAGACCCGCGCCGAGGCGATGAGCCTCATCCTGGGCCGCGCCTGATCCCAGGGCGCGGGCCGGAGGTGTGGGCACTGCGCTCACTGCACGGCCTGCACATTCTGTGAAGGCCCGCCGGCACCCTTCGGGGAGCCCGGCGGGCCTTTGCGTGTGTGACGATCGAATCCCTTTGGACAACGGGCGTCCAGGGCACTGGGCGGCGCGCGAAGGGCCTCCCGTCTGGGCATAGGCTTGTTCGTATGACCAGTGCCGTCGTTCCAGGACTGCCAGCGCCGGGGCGCTGCCTGGTCATGGGCGTGGTCAACGTGACGCCCGACTCGTTCTCCGACGGCGGCACCTGGTTCGACGCCGACAAGGCCATCCGGCACGGGCTCGATCTGGTCGCGGAGGGCGCCGACGTGGTCGACGTGGGCGGCGAGTCGACCCGTCCCGGCGCCCAGCGGGTGTCCCGTGAGGAGGAGCTCCGCCGGGTCGTCCCGGTCATCGAGGCCCTCTCCGCCGAGGGCGTGCCGGTCAGCGTCGACACCATGCGCGCCGAGGTGGCCGAGGCCGCCGTCGCCGCGGGAGCCCGGCTCGTCAACGATGTCAGCGGCGGGCTCGCCGATCCCGGAATGCCGCGGATGGTCGCCGCGACCGGTGTGCCGTACGTCGTCATGCACTGGCGCGGGCACAGCCACGACATGCAGAGCAGGGCCGTGTACTCCGACGTGGTGGGCGAGGTCCGCGACGAGCTGCTGCGCCGCGTCGACGCCGTCCTGGCCGAGGGCGTCGACCCGTCCATGATCGTGCTGGACCCCGGGCTCGGGTTCGCCAAGAGTCCCGAGGCGGGCCACAACTGGGCGCTGCTGGCCCACCTCGACACGCTCCTCGGCACCGGCTACCCGGTGCTCGTCGGGGCGTCCCGCAAGGGGTTCCTCGGGAGGCTCCTGGCGGCCCCCGACGGAACCCGGCGACCGTTCAACGACTGCGACGACGCCACTGTCGCGATCACCGCCCTGGCCGCCGCGGCGGGTGCCTGGTGCGTGCGGGTGCACCGGGTCCGTCCCAACGCCGACGCCGTTCGGGTGGCCTCGGCCGTACGCGCAGCGGGGCCCGCGGGCGCGTCTGAGCCTCCCGGTATGGCGTCCCGGCGTGATGTGGCGGTGTCCGAAGCCGACAGTGACGCGGCGGGCCGCCGCGGCGATTCCGGGAGCGACCATCGATGAGCCCTGCCGTTGACCGCGCCGACCTGGAAGAGGCCCACGCGGAGTTCTACGCCGCGTTCGAGGAGGGCGATCTCGACCGGATGTCGGCGGTCTGGGCGGACGGGCCGTACGCCGGGGGCGTGTCGTGCGTGCATCCCGGCTGGCCGATGCTGCGCGGCCGGGACGAGGTGCTCCGCTCGTGGGCGCTGATCATGGCCAACACCACATACATCCAATTTGTCCTGACTGATGTGGAATGTGATGCTTACGGGGACCATGCGGTGGTCACCTGCAAGGAGAACGTCCTCACCGCCGACGAGGGCACTGAGACGGGCTTCCTCGCCGGGGGGAGCATCGTGGCGACCAATGTGTTCGTCCGGCTCGGCGGGGAATGGCGACTCCTGCTCCATCACGGTTCCCCCGTACTCAATGGAGCAGAGGCAGAGGAAGAATGACTCTCGACCGGATAGAGCTGCGCGGCCTGCGCGCCCGCGGCCGGCACGGCTGCCTCCCCGCCGAGCGTGAGCTCGGGCAGGAGTTCGTGGTGGATGTCGCGCTGGGGCTCGACACCCGCCCGGCCGCGGCCGGAGATGATCTGTCGCGTACCGTCGACTACGGATCACTCGCCGGCCGCCTGGTCGCCGTCGTCGAAGGGGAGCCCGTCGACCTCATCGAGACTCTGGCCGGCCGGTTGGCGGAGGTCTGCCTGCAAGACACGCTGGTGATGGAGGCCGAGGTCACCGTCCACAAGCCGAGTGCCCCGGTGCCGCACCCCTTCACGGACGTGGCCGTGAAGATCACGAGGAGTCGCCCATGACAGCGTCCGACCGCATGCCCGACCGCACCGCGACCGGTGGCCACATGCTGGTCCAGCACCGAGTCGTCTTCTCGCTCGGCAGCAATCTCGGCGACCGCCTGGAGAACATCCAGGACGCGGTCGACGCTCTGTTCGACGCCCCCGGGCTGGATTTCGTCGCGCTGTCCCCGGTGTACGAGACCACTCCGTTCGCGCCGCCCGGCGAGACGCTGCCCGAGCAGGACGACTTCCTCAACATCGTCCTGGTCGCCGACACCCGGCTCCCCCCGGAGAACCTCCTCGAACGCATCCTCAACATCGAGAACTCGATGCAGCGCGTCCGCGAGGTCCGCTGGGGGCCGCGCACCCTCGACATCGACATCGTGGTGTTCGGGAACGTCTCGTCCGCCGATCCCCACTTGACCCTGCCGCATCCCCGCGCGCACGAGCGGGCGTTCGTGCTGGTCCCGTGGGCCGACATCGAGCCGGACGTGCTGCTGCCCGGCCACGGCCGGATCGGCGACCTGGCCGGTGCCAAGCAGGCGGAAGGAGGCCCGTCGGCCGTCCGCCGCCGGGAAGACCTGACCTTGCAGCCGCCTGCATGAAGCACACTCGCCCACTGCCCCTCATCGCCCTGGTGATCGTGGTCGCACTGATCACCTGGGCGGTGCTGCGCACCGCCTATGTGTCGCTGCCGCCGCTGCCCTGGACCGCGGTGCCGACGCTGCTGCTGCTCGCCCTCGGAGAGGCGTTCACCGGTGTGAACGTGCTGCGCCGGATCCGCCGCAAGCCCGGGACCAAGCCGGTCGAGCCCCTGGTCGTCGCGCGGATGGCCGCCCTCGGCAAGGCCAGCGCGCACGCGGCGGGGGTGCTCGGCGGCGTCTTCGCCGGCTTCGCCGCCAGCCTCGGCGACGCGCTCGACAAGCCGACGCCCCGGCACGACTTCTTCGTCAGCGGCGGCACGTTCCTGGCAGCGATGGTGCTGGTCGGCGCCGCCTTCTTCCTGGAGTACGCGTGCCGGGTTCCCAAGGACCCGGAGGAGGAGTCCAGGAAGCACGGCGCATCCCGTTCTTGACGCCTGGTGCTTGACGTTCGCGCTGGGCGTTCTCGGTTCACGGATGTGCTGCGTGGCGAGCGGGCGTTCCGTGGCCGGGTGGCGGGCCGCCCTCCGATGAGAGGGCGGCGGCCGGGGTGAGCCCGTCCAGGACCATGCCGAGGAGCCTGTCGAGGTGGCCGGGGTCGCCGCCGAACGCCTTCTCGTTGCCCCACGTGACACCGTGCACGAGGGCGAAGAACTCCATGGCGTCGATGTCGGCGCGGATCTCCCCCGCCTCCTGGGCCTGCGTCAGCAGTGCCGTGCCGGCCTTGCGCATCGCCGTGCAGGACGCGTGCAGATCGGACGTCTCGTCGCGCAGCGTCGTCGTGAGCGCCGCGGTCAGGCCCGGGTAGGTCGTACTGATCTCGATGAACGACCGGGCCCAGTCGATCAGCACCGTTCGGCCCGGGGGCCGGTCGAGCATGCTCTGGCCCTTGGCCTTGAGCTCGTCGAAGCGCTCGCGCAGCAGGGCTTCGAGCAGGGAGTCACGGGTCGGGAAGTGCCGGTAGAGCGTGCCGATCCCGACGCCGGCGTGCCGTGCGACGTCTTCGAGGGACGACTCGATGCCGCGCTCGGCGAAGGCCGTGCGCGCCTCGTTGAGGAGCCGGTCGTAGTTGCGCCGTGCGTCCGCGCGCATCGGCTTTGGCGCGGTTTCGCCCACCTTGCTCTCCTCGAGTTGCCAACCGGAGCCTGCCTCCTTATTGTAGCCGTGGACAGGCCGGAGGCAGCCTCCGGTTAACGGTGGAGGGAGTCGTGATCAGCATGGACGAGATCAGGCGGCGGCTCGGCCCGTTCGGCGTCTGGATCGCGCCGGACACGTTGCTGAGGACGCCCGTGCCCGTGCAGCGCGCGCAGTTCGCCCGGATCGAGGGGCTCGGCTACGGGTCGCTGTGGAGCGGTGAGCCGCCGGCGGTCTCGTCGGCGGGCGGACGTGAGGCGTTCAGCCAGCACGGCCTGATGCTGGCCGCGACCGAGCGGCTCGTCGTCGGCACCGGCATCGCCAACATCGGGATGCGCGACCCGGTCGCCATGCGCGGTGGCGCCGCGACGCTCGCCGAGGCGTATCCGGGCCGCTTCATCCTCGGGCTCGGCGGGCAGAGCGGCGAGCGCCCGCTGAAGCGACTGCGCGAGTACCTCGACGCGATGGACGCCGCGACGTCGATCCTCCCCGAGGTCGACTACCCGCGCGTCCTGGCCGCCCTCGGTCCCAAGGCGCACGAGCTGGCCGGCGAGCGCGCCGACGGCGTGCACCCCTTCCTTCAGCCGCTGGAGCACACGGCGCTCGCGCGCAAGGCCCTGCGGCCGGGCGCGCTGCTCGTCCCGCACCAGATCCTGACGCTCGACACCGATCCGGACAGGGCGCGCGGCAGGTTGCGCGCGATGCTGTCCGCCGGGGGCGGCGCCATGGCCGAGAGCCCGTACACCCGGCACTACCGGCGGCTCGGATACGGCGACGACGACCTGGGCGGCGATCGCAGCGACCGGTTCGTCGACGCGGTCCTGGCCTGGGGCGACGAGGCCGCCGTCGCCGACCGGCTGCGGGCCCACCTGGCCGCGGGCGCCGACCACGTGCTGCTGCACCCGTTCGCACCCGACCTGCCCGCCGCCGTCGACCAGCTCGAACGGCTC
Organism: Spirillospora sp. NBC_01491; assembly: GCF_036227065.1. Classification (GTDB taxonomy): domain Bacteria; phylum Actinomycetota; class Actinomycetes; order Streptosporangiales; family Streptosporangiaceae; genus Spirillospora; species Spirillospora xylanilytica. The sequence goes on along the minus strand of NZ_CP109432.1, from coordinate 4,462,857 downwards.
GCGCCGAGGCTGACCGGATGAGGCCGCCCGTCCCGACGCCGCCCGGGACGACGCTGTCTGAGGTGGGGCGGCCTGAGGTGGGGTCGCCTGAGGTGGGGCGGCTACTTGTCGATGTCGCCGACGACGAAGAACATCGATCCGAGAATGGCGATCATGTCGGCGACCAGATGTCCCGGCAGCAGCTCGGCCAGCACCTGCACGTTGTTGAACGAGGCCGACCGCAGCTTCAGCCGCCACGGAGTCTTCTCGCCCCGCGACACCAGGTAGTAGCCGTTGATACCGAGCGGGTTCTCGGTCCACGCGTAGGTGTGGCCCTCGGGCACCTTCAGCACCTTGGGCAGCCGCTGGTTGATCGGGCCCGGCGGCAGCTCGGCCAGCCGGTCCAGGCACGCCTCGGCCAGGTCGAGCGAGGCGTACACCTGGTCGAGGAGGCATTCGAACCGGGCCAGGCAGTCGCCCTCCGACCGCGTCACCACCCGCGGGGCGAGCTCGCCGTACGCCAGGTACGGTTCGTCCCGCCGCAGGTCGAAGTCGACGCCCGCCGCGCGCGCGATGGGCCCGGACACCCCGTACTGGAGGATCTGCTCGCGCGTGATGACCCCGACGCCGCGGGTCCGCGCCCGGAAGATCTCGTTCCCCATGATCAGGTCGGCGAGGTCCGACATCCGGGCCCGCACGTCGCCGACCGCGTGCCGCGCCCGGCCCGTCCAGCCCGCGGGCAGCTCCTCCTTCAGGCCGCCGACCCGGTTGAACATGTAGTGCATCCGGCCGCCGGCGATCTCCTCCATGACCCGCTGAAGGGTCTCGCGTTCTCGGAACGCGTAGAAGATCGGCGTGATCGCGCCCACCTCGAGCGGATAGGAGCCCAGGAACATCAGGTGGTTGAGCACCCGGTTGAGCTCGGCCAGCAGCGTCCGCGCCCATACCGCCCGCGCGGGCACCTCCATGCCCAGCATCCGCTCCACCGCGAGCACCACGCCGAGCTCGCTGGAGAACGCCGACAGCCAGTCGTGCCGGTTGGCCAGCACGATGATCTGCCGGAAGTCGCGCACCTCGAACAGCTTCTCCGCACCCCGGTGCATGTAGCCGATGATCGGCTCGGCCGCGGAGATGCGCTCGCCGTCCAGCGTCAGCCGCAGCCGCAGCACGCCATGCGTGGACGGGTGCTGCGGGCCGATGTTGAGGGTCATGTCCTCGGTGGCGAGCTCCTTGGCGCCCGCTCCGATCCCGACGATCCGTTCGGTGCTCATGGTCGCGTCCTCGCCGCTCCGATCACGTCTCCATGGTCCCATGGCGGGCGGTGCGCGGTTTCCGGTTGACTAGGGGGCAATGAACGCAAGTCATGGCGAACTGGCGATGCATCATCCGAACCCGCCCTTTCCCGGCCCTTCGCAGGGGCCTGGGCCCGGCGCGTCCCCACCTCCGATGGCAACCGCGCCCCACCCTCCGGGCGCGCCACCCCCGGTCTATGCCGCCGATCAGGCGTTCGCCTCGGGCGGCGGGCTGCCATGGTCGCGCATCTCCAAACGGCACACGTGGCACCGGGCGACGAGCGCCGCCCTCACCGCGGTGCCGATCGCGGCCCTCGGCGCGTTCCTGGTCTCCCGCAATGCCGGGCTGCCCGGCGCCGCGCTGTGGGTCGCCGCGGTCATCGTCAGCGTCGCCCTCGCCGGGATCGTCGCCGAACTGGCCTGCCGCTCGCTCGGCTACGCCGAACGCGCCGACGACCTCATCGTGACGCGCGGCGTGTTCGTCAAGCGCCTCATCGTCGTCCCGTACGGACGGATGCAGTTCGTCGACGTGACCGCCGGGCTGCTGGAACGCTGGATGGGCATCGCGACCGTCCGCATGCACACCGCGGCGGCGGCCACCGACGCCACCATCCCCGGGCTCCCCGCGGCCGAGGCCGCGCTGCTCCGCGACCGCCTCGCCCAGAAGGGCGAGGAGCGGAGCATGGGCCTGTGAGCTTCGACCGCGGGGATCCCACTGCCCGGCCTCCCGTGCCGCCCGCGGGTCCGCCGTTCGCGGCCGGGCTGCGAGGTGGTTCGGCTGTTGCGGGGGGCTCGCCGCCCGTTCCTCCTGGTGGTCCCGGGTTCGTTGGGGCGCCGGTAGGGGTGGGCGTGCCTTATGGGGCTGGTGGGATGCCGCCTCATGTCCAGGGCTACGGGCCATATCGCGGGGGACCTCCGCCGGGGTACGGGTATCGGCCGCCTCCGGTTCGGTTCTCTGAGGGGACGCATCGGCTGCATTGGGCCACGGCTCCGTTGCGGGCGTTCGTCTTCATGGTCATCGGCTTCGTGCTGCTGGGCTTCCCGCTGTTGCTGACCCAGCGGAGCGGAGGCGTCACGCAGGTGCTCAGCCCGGTGGTGCTCCTCCGGTTCGTGCTCGTGATGGCGCCCATGATGGTGATCGCCGTCGGCTCGGGTCTGTGGGCCTGGCTTTCGCTGCGGTTCCGGGTCGATGGCGAGGACCTGGTGGTGGAGACCGGGCTGCTGCGCAAGAGGAAGCGGCGGATCCCGCTTTCGCGGGTCCAGGCGATCGATGTGGTGCGGCCCCTGGTGACGCGGGTGTTCGCGCTCGCCGAGGTGCGGGTGGAGCTGGCCGGTGGTGCGCAGAGCGAGATCGCGCTGCGTTACCTGGGACGGAACGCGGCGCAGCAGCTCCGGGCCGAGCTGCTCGCGCGCGCGGCCGGGCTGCCCGGTCATACCCCGGAGGCGCCCGAGCGTCCTGTGTGGCAGGTTCCGTTCGGGGCGCTGCTCGGGTCGCTGGTGCTGCGGCTGCCGGTGATCGGGACGGCGCTGCTGTTCCCTGCCTCCCTGGTGCTCCTGGTGGCGTACCGGGAGGTCGGGATGCTCGCGGTCACGGTTCCGGCCCTGCTGGGGCTGATCCGCGGGGTGGTGGCGCCGCTGGTGATGTACGCCAACTTCAAGGTGGCGATGTCGCCCGACGGCATCCGGCTCCGGTACGGGTTGCTGGAGACCCGGATGCAGACGCTGCCGCCGGGCCGGGTGCAGGCGGTCGGGATGGTCGAGCCGGCGATCTGGCGCGCGTTCGGCTGGGTGCGGCTCGACGTCACCGTGGCCGGGTACGCGGGCGATCGTCAGGCGCTGTCGTCCACGCTGCTGCCGGTGGCGCCGCGGTCGGTGGCGGTGGGGCTGATCTCGCAGGTGTTCCCCGGCAGCGATGTCGACGCCGTCCCGCTGCTGCCCGCCTCGGCCCGGTCCGTGGCGCTGGACCACGCGGACGGGGCGGGCACCGACGACACGGTGTTCGTGACCCGGCACGGCTGGCCGTGTCGGCGCACCGACGTGATCGCCCATGTGCGGGCGCAGAGCGTGCGGCTCACTGTGAACCCGCTCCAGCGGCTGCTGCGCCTGGCGACCGTCCACGTGGACGCGCCGCCCGGGCCGGTCAGGGTGGCCGCCGCCGGGCGCGACCTCGGTGAGGCGCGCGCGATCGTGGAGTCGACCGCGCATCGGGCCCGGGCCGCGCGCCGTTCCGGCGGCGACCCGGCCCACTGGGCGGCCCGCTGAGCGCGGCCCGGCTCAGGCGAGCACTTCCTTCAGGCGGGCGGCGAAGGCCCGGGGGAAGGTCGTGTTGCCGTTGTGGCCTCCCGGGAAGTGGGTGATGGGGACGTCGAGGAGCCGCGCGAGCTCTTCTGCACAGCGGTGGTTCCAGGCGTTCGCCGAGTCGCGGCCGGCGGAGGGGATGACGCGGGTGCCGGCGGTCCGGGCGACGTCGCCCGCGTCCAGGGTGCTGTGGGCGAGCCCGTCCAGGTCGTTGCTGAGGAAGAACTCGATGTTGGTGACCCGTTCGGGGGTGATCGGGGGGAGCGTGACCTCGGGCTCGGTCTTCATGGTGGCCATGTCGATGCCGGTGAAGGCGGCGATCCTCCGCATTGCGGCCTGCCAGCCGTCCCGGCGGTGGACGGCGGAGATCTCTTCCAGCGTGCGTGCGACGCGGTCGCGTTCGGCGGACGGGAGCAGCCCGGGGGTGGCGGGGTCGTGCGCGACGAGCGTGGAGATCTGGCCGGGGTGCGCGGCGGCCAGGTGCAGGCCGTAGAGGGCGCCGAGGCTGCATCCGAGCATGAGGGCGGGCTCGTCGGTGACGGCGGCCAGAAGGTGGTGCAGGTCGTCCGCGTTGGTCTCGGGGCTGACGGGGAGGGCCGGGTCCGTGCGGGTGCTGCGGGACAGGCCCCGGCGGTCGTAGGTGAGGACGGTGAACCGGTCGACGAGGTTGTCGACGAGGTCGGACGAGCGGCGGGCGTCCCCCTCGCCGCTCTGGGAGATGAGCAGCAGCGGGCCGTCCCCGCGGAGCTCGTAGTAGAGGTCGGCGCCGGGGACGGGGAGTGTGGCGGTCTTCATGATGGGTTCCTCCTTGGGGTTGCCCCCACCATAACGCATCTAAATAGATGCATCAAGATGGATGTATCTAAGGGGATGTAAGTTGGGCGGATGAACGGAGTCGAGCTGTTCCTGCTGGGCCGCACCCTGATGAAGATCGGTGAAGAGGCGATGCCCGCCCCGCGCGGCGAGCACAAGGGCGGCACCCGCGCCGTCCTGATCGTGCTGAGCGACGTCGCCGCGCATGCGGACAGCGCGATCGGCGAGATCGCCGAGCGCACCGGGCTGCCGCAGAGCCAGGTCTCGACCGCCGTCGCGCGGCTCCGGGAGACCGGGTCGATCGTGGCCGCGCCCGACCCAGCCGACCGCCGCCGCCTCCTGGTCTGCAAGTCCGAGGAGGTCTCGGCGCGCGTGGCGGAGGTTCGGGCGACCACCATCGACGTCGCGCTGGCCGCCGCGCTCGGCACCGGCGACCCCGCGCGCGCCGCGGAGGTCGCCGCCGCGCTGGAGACCCTCGCCCGCCATCTCGGCCCGGAGAGAGCGGGGTCGGCGGGGTCTGCCTGACGTGGGACGGAGTGGTCGTGGGACCGGTCCGGGGCGGCCTGGGAGGGGTCGGGGGGGCTCTATCGTTCGGGGATGAGCGATGTGGCCTATGACCCGTGGGCGCCCGGTTTCGTGGCAAATCCGTATCCAGTGTTCGAGCGGCTTCGGGCCGAGCGGCCGGTGTTCTACGACGAGGCGACCGGGCAGTGGGTGATCACCCGGCACGCGGACGTCGGCGCGTTGCTGCGCGACCGGCGGCTGGGGCGCGGGTACCTGCACGTCGCGGGGCACGAGGAGTTCGGGCGGGAGCCCGAGCCGGAGTTCCTCAAGCCGTTCTGGGACCTGGTCAGGGCCGGGATGCTGGACGTCGAGCCGCCCACGCACACGCGGCTCCGCAGGCTGGTGTCGAAGGCGTTCACCGTGCGGATGGTCGAGGGGCTGCGGCCGATGATCCGCGGGCTGGCCGAGGAGCTGGCGGGGGCGCTGGCGGCCAAGGGCGGCGGGAACCTGCTCGCCGAGGTCGCCGAGCCGCTGCCGGTGAACGTGATCGCCGAGATGCTGGGCGTGCCGGTCGAGGACCGGGACCTGCTGCGGCCCTGGTCGGCCGACATCTGCGGGATGTACGAGCTGAACCCGCCGATGGAGGCGCAGCGGACGGCCGTCCGGGCGGCGACGGAGTTCTCCGCCTACCTGCGGGAGCTGGCGCGGGCGCGCCGGCGGGATCCGCGGGACGACCTGATCAGCGCGCTCGCCCAGGTCGTCGACGACGGCGACCGGCTGAGCGAGGACGAGCTGGTCGGGACGTGCGTGCTGCTGCTCAACGCCGGGCACGAGGCGACCGTGAACGCGACCGGGAACGGCTGGTGGGCGCTGTTGCGCAACCCGGGCGAGCTGGCCCGGCTGCGCGCCGACCGCACCCTCGTCCGGACCGCGGTGGAGGAGCTGATGCGGTACGACACCCCCGCGCCGATGTTCGAGCGGTGGGTGCTGGAGGACATCACCGTCGGCGGGGTCGACATCCCGCGCGGTGCCGAGGTCGCCTTGCAGTTCGCCTCGGCCAACCGCGATCCGGAGGTGTTCACCGATCCCGACCGGCTCGACCTGTCCAGGGACCCCAACCCGCACATCACGTTCGGCCTGGGCATCCATTACTGCCTGGGCGCCCCGCTCGCCCGGATCGAGCTGTCGGAGTCGTACGGCGCCCTGCTCCGGCTCGCGCCGGAACTGCGCGCCGTCAGCGAGCCGGAGTGGAAGCCCGGTTTCGTGCTGCGCGGCCTGGAGGCGCTGCACGTGGAGTGCTAGGCCGTGTTTCAAAGCCCGGCCCGGCGTCCTCGCCTGGCGGCTCGGACACCGACCTGGCTAGGCGAGCGCGACATCGCTTCGCGATCTGGCCGATGGGGCTCGCCTCCGGCTTCGCCCCACCGGCCAGATAACGCGCTCGCGCGACGGCCGAGGCACTTTGAGACAGGACCTAGGCGGGGGACCCGTCAGCCGGGCAGGGAGCAGGGGAGAGGGACACCGACGGCCTGGACGAGCCACCCGAAGCCGCCCAGGCCCGCCGGGTCGATGAGCTCGGCGTCCTCCCCGGCCGAGCACAGCGCCGACAGGTAGCCGCGCGGGTCGCGGTGCGCGAGGTCGAGCGGGGGGCGCGTGCCTGAGAGGCCGAGGGCGCGCAGAGCGGTCCGCTGGGTGGTGAGCAGCGTGGACGTGGCCCCCGCGCGTTCGCCCGCCGCGGTGCAGGCGTCGAGCGCGACGTGCGCGGTCACGTCGCACGAGCCGTCCGGGACGGCGGGCACCGTCGAGCCGTCCCGGTAGCCGGCCAGCGTCCCGTACACCGGGCGGGACGCGCGGGTGTGCGAGTAGTCGACGGCGACGGCCACGCCGCGGTCCAGCCGTCCGACCACCGAGGCCCACGCCGAGCAGCGCGGATGCCCGATCTCGGCCCGGTCGCCCGGCTCGCGCAGCGGCCACCAGAGCTCCAGCCAGTCGCGATCCTCGGGGGACGGCGCGGCGCCGGGCCGTTCGGCGCCGGTGGCGGGATCGACCAGCATGGTGCGGGGGCCGTCGGGGGTCTGCTCGACCACGTCCAGCGGCACGTTGTCGAGCCATTCGTTGGCGATCACCAGGCCGTTGACCGTGCCGGGCAGGTCGGCGCGCCAGGCGATCCGGTCCGGGACCCCGGCGGGCCGGGGCGCGATCTCCACGGCGGTCGGCGCGAGGCGGGCGGCGAGTTCGGGCTCGGCGGCGGCGAGGATGCCGGTGAGCAGGCGGCCGGAACCGGCGCCCACATCGATCAGGTCGAGCCGTCCGGGACGGCCGAGGGCGGCGTCGACCTCGGCGAGCAGTCTGCCGAACGCCGCCGCGAAGCGGGCGGAGGCGTGCACCGAGGTGCGGAAGTGCTCGGCGGGGCGTTCCCCTCGACGGTAGAAGCCGTCCTGCCCGTACAGGGCCCGCTCCATCGCGGACCGCCATGTCGCCCACCCCGTCACGCGTGCGACGTTACCCTGCGCCACCGCGTGCGGGCCGCGGGCCGGGAGACCCTCCCTTCGGGCTACCCGGGTCCGACTTCAGGCTGATCCCGTGCTGACCAGCGCGAACATACCCTGTGCCTATGGTGGGCAGAGCGTGGGAGTGGTGGCGCGGCAAGAAGCCGCTGGTGGACGCGGGGTTCGCGGCGCCGCTCCTGCTGCTGATGATCCCCGAGGCGGCGGGGGGCGGGGCCGGCGGGGTGGGCGGCTCGACGCTGATGCTGCTCGCCCTGTTCCTGGTGGGTCCGCTCGTCCTGCGGCGCACCTTCCCCCGCGCGTCGTTCACCGCGGTCGCGCTGGTCTGCTTCGCGCAGTGGCTGGCGCAGATGCCGCCGATCCCGGCGAACATCGCGATCCTGATGGGGCTGTACACCATCGCCGCCGACCGCTCGTTCCGGTGGGGGCTGGCCGCCGCGCTGGTGGTGGAGTTCGGCGCGGCGCTGGCGGCGTTCGGTTACGCGTCCGGCGGCGTGGACCAGCGGTTCACGCTGCTCATGCTCTCGGCCTTCGTGGCCGGGACGTGGATCCTCGGGCTGCACATGCGCACCCGCCGGGCGTACCTGCGCTCCCTTGAGGAGCGGGCGGCGCGGCTGGAGCGCGAGCGCGACACCGAGGTCCAGATGGCGATGGCCGCCGAGCGGGCCCGCATCGCCCGGGAGCTGCACGACGTCGTGGCGCACAACGTCAGCGTGATCGTGGTGCAGGCCGACGGTGCGTCCTTCGCCATCCGGACCGACACCCGGCGGGCCCAGCAGGCGCTGGAGACGATCTCGGCGACCGGGCGGCAGGCGCTCGCCGAGATGCGCCGGCTGCTCGGGGTGCTGCGCGAGGGCGACGCCGGCGGGCCGTACGCGCCGCAGCCGGGCGTGGATCAGCTCGCCGACCTGGTCGACCAGGTCCGCGGCTCCGGGCTGCCGGTCTCGCTGGAGATCGAGGGCGTGCCGGAGGCGGCGTCGGAGGGCCGGCAGCTGACGGTGTACCGGATCGTGCAGGAGGCGCTGACCAATACCCTCAAGCACGGCGGCCCCCGTGCCACCGCCACGGTCCGGCTGCGCTATCTGGACGGCGCGATCGAGGTCGGCGTCGTCGACGACGGCCGGGGCGCCGCCGCGGTCGGCGACGGCCGCGGGCATGGCCTGGCGGGCATGCGGGAGCGCGCCGCGGTGTACGGCGGCGAGGTCCGGGCCGGACCTCGGCCGGGCGGCGGCTTCGAGGTGTCCGCACGGGTCCCGGTACGCGAGGAGGTACGCACGTGAGCGAGCTCGACGGGCCCGGAGGCGCGCCGGCGGGCGGCTGGGACGCGATGGAGGAGCCGCCCCCGATCCGGGTGCTCCTCGTCGACGACCAGGAGCTGGTCCGCGCGGGCTTCACCATGGTGCTCGACGCCCAGCCCGACATCGAGGTGGTCGGCGAGGCGGGCGACGGCGTCCAGGCGCTCGACCTGCTGCGCGGCACGGCCGTCGACGTGGTGCTGATGGACGTGCGGATGCCCCGGATGGACGGGATCGAGGCCACCCGGCGCATCACCCGCGCGGGCGGCCGTCCGGCCGCGGCCGGCGCCGGCCCGAAGGTGATCATCCTGACCACCTTCGACCTGGACGAGTACGCGTTCGCGGCGATCAAGGCGGGCGCGGGCGGGTTCCTGCTCAAGGACGCCGGGCCGGCGCAGCTCATGGAGGCGATCCGGTCGGTGCACTCGGGCGACGCGGTGGTGGCCCCGAGCACCACCAAGCGCCTGCTCGACCGGTTCGCGATGCACCTGCCGGACGCCGAGCGGGAGGCGAGCGGCGCGCTCGACTCGCTGACCGACCGGGAGGGCGAGGTGCTCCGACTGGTCGCGCGGGGCATGTCGAACGCGGAGATCGCCGGGCGGCTGTTCGTGTCGGAGGCGACGGTCAAGACGCACATGGGCCGCATCCTGATGAAGCTCGGGCTGCGCGACCGGGTGCAGGCGGTCGTGTTCGCGTACGAGACCGGCCTGGTGAGAAGCGGCCAGTCCGACCGCGACGAGTGACGGCGGCCCGGCAAGGTCGCCGGTGCGCGGGCGGGGTCGGCTGAGGGCTGACGGCGACGTACGACTCAAGTCGTACGCGGGCGGGCGCACCAGCCGGAGAGATGACTCCGGGCGTGGACGCTCGGGCGATGGCGGCGGGCGTGCGGGTTCCTAGCGTTGAACGGGATCACCCGAGTCGCTAAGGAGCCGCTGTGACCAGCACGTTCGCCAGTCCTCCCGGAGGTGCGCCCGGGACCGCCGCGGCGCCCGCCGTCGTGGCCACGGAGGTGACCAAGGTGTACGGCGCCGGCGGCGCGGCCGTGCACGCGCTGCGCGGGGTCAGCGTCGGGTTCGCCCGGGGCGCGTTCACCGCGATCATGGGGCCGTCCGGGTCCGGGAAGTCCACGCTGATGCACTGCCTGGCGGGGCTCGACACCGTCAGCGGGGGGAGCGTCGCGCTCGGCGACGCCGAGATCACCGGGATGAGCGACAAGCAGCTCACGATGGTGCGCCGCGAGCGGGTCGGGTTCGTCTTCCAGGCGTTCAACCTGCTGCCCACGCTCAGCGCCGAGCGGAACATCACGCTTCCGCTGGAGCTGGCGGGCCGCAAGGTCGACCAGGCGTGGTTCGAGCACGTCGTCGAGGTGGTCGGGCTGAAAGACCGGCTGAGCCACCGGCCGAACGAGCTGTCGGGCGGGCAGCAGCAGCGGGTCGCGTGCGCGCGGGCGCTGGTCTCCCGGCCCGAGGTGATCTTCGCGGACGAGCCGACCGGCAACCTCGACTCGCGCGCCGGCGCCGAGGTGCTCGCCTTCCTGCGCTCCTCGGTGCGCGAGATGGGCCAGACGATCGTGATGGTCACCCACGACCCGGTCGCCGCCGCGTACGCCGACCGGGTGGTGTTCCTGCGCGACGGGCTGATCGTCACCGAGCTGTTCGAGCCGACGCCGGACACCGTGCTCGACCGGCTCAAGAGCCTGGGGGGCTGAGCCGATGCTGAGGACGACCCTCGCCGGCCTGCGGGCCCGCCCGCTGCGGCTGCTGCTCACCGCGGTCGCGATCACGCTGGGCGTGGGCTTCATCGCCGGCACGTTCGTGCTGACCGACACCATGGACAGCGGCGTCCAGCGGACGTTCGCGCGGTCGGCCGACAAGGTGGACGTCGCCGTCCGGCCCAAGGGCGGTTCCGGCGGAGAGCTGCCCGCGGGCCTGATGGAGCGCGTGCGGGGCGTGCCGGGCGTGACCGGCGTGCACGGGCTGGTCCAGGGCGACGCGGCGCTCGTCGGCCGGGACGGCAAGGCCGTCGGCGACGTCCCCACCGTCGGGATGTCGGTCCCGGACGGGAGGCTGCTGCGCTACGAGCTCGACAAGGGCCGGGTGCCGCGCACGCGCGCCGAGGCCGTGGTCGACTCGCGCACCGCCGGCCGCGAGCACTTCACCGTCGGCGACCAGGTCACGGTGCTCGACCAGGGCAACGCGCCGCACCGGTTCGCCGTCGTCGGCCTGGTCGACTTCGGCATCGACCAGGAGGCGAGCTTCCGGGGCGCGGTCGGGTTCGAGCCCACGACCGCGCTGCGGATGACGGGCCGGAAGACCTACCAGGAGATCGACGTCCTCGGCGCGGACCGGGCCGCGGTCGCGGCGGCGGTGGGCGGCTCGTACGAGGTGCTCACCGGCGAGGAGCTCGGGGTGCGGCTGGCCGACTCCGCGGGCGCCGACACCAAGGTGATCCAGGCCGGGCTGCTGATCTTCGGGCTGGTCGCGATGCTGGTCTCGGCGCTGGTGATCTACAACACCTTCTCCATCCTGATCGCGCAGCGGATGCGGGAGATGGCGCTGCTGCGCTGCGTGGGCGCGACCCGCCGCCAGGTGTTCGGCGGGGTGGTCGCCGAGTCGTTCGTGGTCGGCGTGGTCGGCTCGCTGCTCGGGCTGCTCGCCGGGTACGGGATCGGCGCGGGCGCGATGGCGCTGTTCAACGCCTTCGGCGCGAACATGCCGACCGCCGGCGTGACGCTCGCGCCGCGCACGGTGGCGGTCGGGCTGGCCGTGGGCGTCGTCGTCACGGTGCTGTCGGCCCTGCTGCCCGCCCGCGCGGCGACGCGGGTGGCGCCGGTCGCCGCGCTGCGGAGCGACACCGAGCCCGGCGCGGGCCGGTTCCGGCTGGGGTGGCCGCGGATCGTCGTCGCGGGGCTGTGCGCCGTCCTCGGCGTCCTGGCCGGGCTGGCCGGCGTCATGAGCGGGGAGAAGGGCGTGGCGTCGATGTTCGCGGTCGCCGGCGCCGGCGCGCTGGTGTTCCTCGCGGTGCTCGCGGTGATGCCGGCGCTGATCCGCCCGTTCGGGCGGGTGGCCGGGGCGATCCCGGCGCGGCTCGGCGGGGTGCCCGGCAGGCTCGCGGTGGAGAACGCGCGCCGCTCGCCGCGCCGGACCGCGACCACGACGATCGCGCTGACCATCGGCGTCGGCCTGATGAGCCTGTTCGCCGTGGTCGGGGCCAGCAGCAAGGCGAGCAGCGAACGGCAGCTCGACGCGCAGTTCCCGGTGGACTTCCAGATCCAGAACCAGTTCGGCGAGGGCGACCGGCGGGTCCCGCACGCGGTCGCCGCGCGGCTGGCCGGCCGGCCCGAGATCGGCGCGGTGATCGAGAAGCGGGAGAAGGACACCCGGATCGGCTCCGCCGACGGGACGGTCAACACCCTCGGCGGCCCTCCGCTCGGCACCGTGATCAAGCCGAGCTTCGTCAGCGGCTCGGCCGCCGACCTCGAGCCCGGCACCGCGCTCGCGGACAAGGACACCGCCGCGCGGCAGGGCCTGGCCAAGGGCCGGACCGTCCAGATCAAGACCGACCACGGGACCGTGCCGGTGCGGATCGCGGGGGTCTTCGGCGGCGACACGCCGCTGACCGGTCTGCTGGTGCCGGGCCGCGACTTCGACCGCTACTTCAGCGTGCGCGACCCCTCGCAGATCTACGTCAAGGCCGCGGACGGGGCGACCGCCGCCGCGGCGCGCGAGGCCGTTCAGGACGCGGCCCGCCCGTACCCGACGGTGAAGGTCGGCTCCGCCGCCGAGATCAAGGAGGAGTTCACCAAGGCCATCGACATGGTGCTGATGATCTTCGCCGGGCTGCTCGGCCTCGCCGTCGTCATCGCGCTGTTCGGCATCGCCAACACCCTCACCCTCTCGGTGGTCGAGCGGACCCGGGAGTCGGCGCTGCTGCGCGCCCTCGGCCTGACCAAGCGCCAGCTCCGCCGGATGCTCTCGGTGGAGGCGCTGGTGATGGCGGTGATCGGCGCGGTCACCGGGGTGCTGCTCGGCACGGTCTTCGGCTGGGCGGCCACCCGGGCGATGGCCGACGACGCGGTGTTCGCCGTCCCCTACCTCCAGATCGTCGGGTTCGTCGTGCTCGCGGGCGCCGCCGGGATGCTCGCCGCGGTCCTGCCCGCCCGCCGCGCCGCCAGGGCGTCCATCGTCGAGTCCCTCGCCCACGACTGACCCTCGCCCGAGGAGCACCGCGCGGGCCATGGTGCCGGGCGTGGCGCCGGGGCGGATCGGGGGCACGGCCCCGGTCCGCCCCCTGCCGTCGGGACGCGGGTACCCTGGACCGCGCACGTCCGGTACCTACCTGAGGACTGGAACGAGAACGATGGATCCACACGTCCCGCCGCTGTCCGCCACGCCCGGAAACGGGGCCGAGCCCCGGCCTGAGGACCGTCCTGCACGCCTGTCGGTCGGCATCGTCGGCGCGGGCCGGGTCGGCACCGCGCTCGGCGTGGCGCTCGCCCGCGCGGGGCACCGGGTGGTGGCCGCCGCCGCGGTCTCCGACCGCTCCCGGCTCCGCGTCCGGGACCGGCTCCCGGACGCCGCGCTGGTGCCGCCGCAGGAGGTCGTGGAGGCCGCCGACCTGGTGCTGCTGACCGTCCCGGACGACGCCCTGCCCGATCTGGCGGCCGGGCTGGCCGGGGTCGAGGTCCCCGTCGCGGGCAGGCTCGTCGTGCACACCAGCGGGCGGTACGGCACCGACGTCCTCGAACCGGTCACCCGGGCCGGGGGGCTGCCGCTCGCGCTGCACCCGGTGATGAGCTTCACGGGACGTCCCGACGATGTGAGCCGGCTCACCGGCATCGCGTTCGGGGTGACCGCGCCCGAGCCGCTGCGGCCGGTCGCCGAGGCGCTGGTGCTGGAGATGGGCGGCGAGCCGGCCTGGATTCCCGAGGAGCGCCGCCCGCTCTACCACGCGGCCCTCGCCGGGGGCGCCAACCACCTGGTCACGCTGGTCGTGGAGGCGATGGACCTGCTGCGCGCGGTCGGTGTCGCCGAGCCCGGCCGGATGCTCGGGCCGCTGCTCGGCGCCTCGCTCGACAACGCGCTGCGGCTCGGCATCGACGGCCTCACCGGCCCGGTCGCGCGGGGCGACGCGGGCACCGTCGCCGACCACGTGCGCGAACTGGGAAGGGAGTCGCCGGAGGGACGCCGCGCCTACGTCGCGCTGGCCCGTCTCACCGCCGACCGGGCGCTCGGCGCCGGGATGCTCAAGCCCGAGGACGCCGCGCGGCTCCTCGAAGTGCTCGCCGATTGACCGAGGAGGATCCGTGAGCGACCGTCAGGGCGCCGACAGCCGGACCGGCCGCCGCAGCAGCGGCGCGCGTTTCAAGGGTGACCGCCGTCGCGGCGGCGGATGCCCGGGAGCGCGGCTGTGATGCCCGTCATCGCCACCGACCGGGCCGAGCTCGCCGCGGTCCGGGACGGCATGGCGGGCACGCTGGCGCTCGTGCCGACCATGGGGGCGCTGCACGAGGGCCACCGGTCGCTGATCCGCAGGGCGCGGCAGCTCGCCGACAGCGTCGCGGTCAGCATCTTCGTCAACCCCCTCCAGTTCGGCCCGGACGAGGACTTCGACCGTTACCCGCGCACGCTCGCGGGCGACATCGAGGCGTGTGAGGCCGAGGGCGTGGACGTGGTGTTCGCGCCCACCAGGGAGGCCATGTACCCGGACGCGCCGCAGGTCACGGTCCATTCGGGCGCGATGGGCGGGGTGGTGGAGGGCGCGGCCCGGCCCGGCCACTTCGATGGAATGCTCACCGTGGTGCTGAAGTTGTTCAATCTGGTGCGCCCGGACGTGGCGGTCTTCGGGGAGAAGGACGCCCAGCAGCTCGCGCTGATCGGCCGGATGGTCGCCGATCTCGACCTGCCCGTCGAGGTCGTGGGCGGTCCGACCGTCCGGGAGCCGGACGGGCTGGCGCTGTCGAGCCGCAACCGCTACCTCTCGGCGGCCGGCCGGCGCACCGGGCTGGCCCTGTGGCAGGCGCTGCGGGCGGGTGCGGGCGCGACCGCGGACGGCCCCGGCGCGGTGCTGGACGCGGCGCGCGCGGTGCTCGGCGAGGCCGCGGACGCCGAGCCCCCCTTCGAGCTCGACTACCTGGTCCTGGTCGATCCGGCCACGTTCACCGAGGTCGCCGCCGCGCACGCCGGACCGGCGGTGCTCGCCGTGGCGGGCCGGGTCGGCGCCACCCATCTGATCGACAATATTGCCCTCCAGTTCGGCACCGCGAAGGAGTCCTGATGTTCCGGACGATGTTCAAGTCGAAGATCCACCGTGCCACGGTGACCCAGGCCGACCTGCACTACGTGGGTTCGCTGACCATCGACCAGGACCTGCTGGACGCCGCCGACCTGCTGCCCGGCGAGCAGGTGCACGTGGTCGACATCGACAACGGCGCGCGGCTGGAGACCTACCTGATCGCGGGCGAGCGCGGCTCGGGCGTGATCGGCATCAACGGAGCGGCGGCCCGGCTGGTACAGCCCGGCGACCTGGTGATCATCATCAGCTACGCGCAGCTCAGCGACGCCGAGGCCCGCGAGTTCCGGCCGCAGGTGGTGCATGTGGACGGCGCCAACAAGATCATCTCGCTGGGCTCGGACCCGGCCGAGCCGGTCCCGGGCGCCGCCGGGCTGCGCGGCGACCTGATCCACGGCTGACGTTCATATCCACGGCTGACGTCCATAGGAGCATCCTCGGCGCGCAACCGTCCGGCCGGAGCGGCCGCACTGCCACCTCCACGGGTGGCGGTGCGGCCGTTCCGCCGTTTCCGGGGGGTCGGGCGCGGGGCCGTCCCGGGGTTAATGTCACAATGACGAGAATCGAGCCCCGAGGAGGGCGAATGATCCCCCGTCTTCTCGCCGCCCCCGCCCCCGGATGGACCGCGGACACCGACATCGTCGTGATCGGGTCCGGCATCGCCGGGCTGGTCGCGGCGCTGCGCTGCCGGCCGCACGGACGGGTGCTGCTGGTCACCAAGGCCCTGCTGGACGCGGGCTCCACCCGCTGGGCCCAGGGCGGGATCGCCGCCGCGCTGGCGCCGGACGACACTCCCGCAGAGCACCTGGCCGACACCCTCACCGCCGGGGTCGGGCTGTGCGACCGCGACGCGGTCCGGGTCCTGGTCGACGAGGGGCCGGACGCGGTCCGGCGGCTGATCGCGCTCGGCACCGAGTTCGACCGCTCCAGCGCCGGCGACATCGCGCTGACCAGGGAGGGCGGCCATCACCGGCGGCGGATCGCGCACGCGGGCGGCGACGCGACCGGGGCGGAGATCAGCCGCGCCCTGCTCGCCGCGCTCAAGGACGCCGACGTGGAGGTCATCGAGCACGCGCTGGTGCTCGACCTGCTGCGCGACGCGGGCGGGCGGGCCACCGGGATCACCCTGCACGTGATGGGCGAGGGGCAGCCCGGCGGCGTCGGCGCCGTGCGCGCCCGCGCCGTCGTCCTCGCCACCGGCGGGCTCGGGCAGGTGTTCTCCGCCACCACCAACCCGGAGGTGTCCACGGGCGACGGCGTCGCGCTGGCGCTGCGGGCCGGCGCGGACGTCGCCGACCTGGAGTTCGTCCAGTTCCACCCGACGGTGCTGTGGCTGGGCGAGGGGGCGCGCGGCCAGCAGCCGCTGATCTCCGAGGCGGTCCGCGGCGAGGGCGCCCATCTGATCGACCACGCCGGTGGGCGGTTCATGGCCGGCCGGCACGAGCTGGCCGAGCTCGCCCCGCGCGACGTCGTCGTCAAGGGGATCATGACGCGGATGCGGGAGACGGGCGCGTCCCACATGCTGCTCGACGGCCGGCACTTCGGCGCCCGCATGTGGGAGCGCCGCTTCCCGACCATCCTGGCCGCCTGCCGCCATCACGGGATCGACCCGGTGAACGAACCGATCCCGGTCGTCCCGGCCGCGCACCACGCAAGCGGCGGAGTGAGGACGGACCTGTCCGGACGCACGTCCGTGCCCGGATTGTTCGCCTGCGGCGAAGTCGCCTGCACGGGCGTGCACGGGGCCAACCGTCTGGCGTCCAATTCCCTACTGGAGGGCCTGGTCTTCGCCGAACGCATAGCCGCCGCCCTAGGGGACGAGCTCGCCGCGTCGCCCGTCCCGGACGAGTTTCCCCCTATACACGCCGCAGAGGGGACGCTCGTCGACCCGTCCGTACGGGGCGACATCCAGTGGACGATGACCGCCCGGGTCGGAGTCCTGCGCCGTGCCGGCGACCTGGCCGACGCCGTCCGCGACCTGGACCGCCTGGCGGAGCCGCATCCCGCGGGGCCGTCCGAAGGGGCGCGTCCAGGTGTGGCAGCGTGGGAGGTCACCAACCTGCACACCGTGGCGTCCGCGATCGCCCGCGCCGCGCTGCGCCGCGAGGAGACCCGGGGCAGCCACTGGCGGGAGGACTTTCCCGACCGCGACGATGCCGCCTGGCGCGGCCGCCTGACCACGCGCCTGGGCGGCGCCGGAACCCTGACGACCACCTACCGGCCCGAGGCCCCCGAGGAGAACGCATGACACCGGAACTGGACGCGAAGCTGCGGGCCGCAGGGCTCGATCCACAGGCTGTGGAGAACCTGGCGCGCGTCGCGCTCGCCGAGGACGGCGAGATCGACGTCACCAGCGAGCCGATCTTCTCGGCGGAGCAGACCTCGACCGGCGACTTCACCGCCCGCGAGGCCGGCGTCGCCGCCGGGATCCCGGCCGCCGAGACCGTCCTGGAACTGCTCGGCGTCCACTACGAGGCCAGGGTCGCCGACGGGGACCGGATCGCCGCCGGGGACGTGCTGATCTCGGTCTCCGGCCCGACCCGCGCGGTGCTGCGCGCCGAGCGCACCGCCCTCAACCTGCTCACCCACCTGTCCGGGATCGCGACCGCCACCCGGCGCTGGACCGACGCGATGGCGGGCACCAAGGCCAGGGTCCGGGACAGCCGCAAGACGCTGCCCGGCCTGCGCGCCCTCCAGAAGTACGCGGTGCGCTGCGGCGGGGGCGTCAACCACCGGATGGGGCTGGCCGACTCCGCGCTGATCAAGGACAACCACGTGGCGGCGGCCGGGTCGGTCACCAAGGCGTACGAGGCGATCCGCGCGGTCTACCCGGCCCTGCACGTGCAGGTCGAGTGCGACACCCTGGCCCAGGTGGAGGAGGCGCTCGCGGCCGGGGCCGGGTCGATCCTGCTGGACAACATGTCGATCGCCGACATGACCGAGGCGGTCCGGCTGGTGGCGGGCCGGGCCGAGCTGGAGGCGAGCGGCGGGCTCGGTTTGGACGGGGCCCGAGACGTCGCCGTGACCGGTGTGGACTACCTTGCTGTGGGCGCGTTGACCCACTCGGCCCGCGTGCTCGACATCGGCCTTGACTTCTCCTGATCAGCGGGGACCGGATGCTGCTCACCATCGACGTCGGTAACACCAACACCGTCCTCGGACTGTTCGAGGGCGAGGAGGTGATCGAGCACTGGAGGATCAACACCGATCCGCGGCGGACCGCCGACGAGATCGCGGTGGTGCTCCAGGGCCTGGTCCAGCAGAGCCCGCTGCTGGCCGACACCGACATCAGCGGCATCGCGCTGTGCTCGACTGTCCCGTCCGTCCTGCACGAGATGCGGGAGATGTGCCGCCGCTACTACGGCGACGTGGCCGCGGTGATCGTCGAGCCCGGCGTCAAGACCGGCGTGCCGGTCCGGATGGACAACCCCAAGGAGGTCGGCGCCGACCGCATCGTGAACGCGCTGGCCGCCGTGCACCTGCACGGCGGCCCCGCGATCGTGGTCGACTTCGGCACCGCCACCACCTTCGACGCGGTCTCGGCCAAGGGCGAGTACGTGGGCGGCGCGATCGCGCCGGGCATCGAGATCTCCATCGACGCGCTGTCGGCCCGCGGCGCCCAGCTGCACAAGATCGAGCTGGTCCGGCCGCGCAGTGTGATCGCCAAGAACACGGTGGAGGCGTTGCAGTCCGGCATCATCTTCGGCTTCGCCGGGCAGGTCGACGGCATCGTCGAGCGCATGACGGGCGAGCTCACGGGCGAGCCGGACGAGGTCACCGTCATCGCGACCGGCGGCCTCGCCCCCCTGGTGCTGGAGGAGTCGCGCAGCATCGACACCTTCGAGCCCTGGCTGACCCTCGTCGGCCTGCGCCTGATCTACCAGCGCAACATCGGCGGCTCCGGCTGACCGGCCGGCCGCGGGCCGCCGCCGCCCGCCGCCGGGCCGTCCAGGCGGTCCGTCCAGGCGGGTGATCAGACGCCCGCCCGGCGGGACACGAGGGTCACGTACAGCGCCGACAGGCCGCAGAGCGCAGCCAGGCAGAGCAGCAGGGCGACCATCGGGACCAGGTGGTTCAGCGCGGTCAGCACGAGCGGCGTGAACATCCCCACGTAGATCAGCGCGTAGGCGACGGCGGTGAGGCCCGCCAGCTCGCCCGGCCTCGCGATGCGGGCCACCTCGCCCAGGCTGTAGGTCAGGATGAACCCGTATCCGGCGCCGAGCAGGATCGCCGCGACGGTGTTCAGCAGCGGCTGCCCCAGCGTGACCGTCAGCGCCGCCACCAGCATCCCGGCCGTGACGGACCCCAGCCCGGCCTGCGCGACCAGCCGCGTGCGGCGGGCGTCCAGGCGCCGCGCCACGGGCTGCGCCGCCATCCCCGCGCCGAGCGTGATCGCCGTCATCAACCCCGTGTACGCGATCCGCAGGTGCCCAACGGGAGCCTCGACGGGGAGCACGGTGAACGCGGTGACGGGCGCGGCGAAGGCCCAGACCGCCACCGGTGCGATCCTCCGCCTGAACGCGGGATCCCGGACGCCCGTCCCCCGCCGCGGCCGATCCGGGACGCTCAGGACCGGGGCGGGTCCGCTGGGCACGGTCATGGTCCCGGCGGCCGTGCGGGCGCCGCCGCCGTCGGGCACCGGCGCGCCGACCGGGGGCGCGGACGGCCCGCCACCGGGGACGACGGCGGTCTCCGGCCGGACGGCCCGCGGCCGGGTCTCGGGGACCCGGAACGCCAGCGGGACGCCCACCAGCATGATCAGCAGATGCGGGAGGTAGGCGATGACCAGCGGGTTGGGCGCCCACTGCGCGATCAGCGCCGAGGCCAGCGGACCTGCGCCGAACCCCGCCGAGACGGCCAGGGCGGTGAGCCGGGTGCCCGACGCAGGAGAGAGTTCCTTCACCCACGCAGTACCGGACGCGAGCACCGCCCCAGTGACGATGCCCGCTAGGAAGCGCCCCGTGTAGAGCAGCCAAGGGGCGGTAGCGCCCGCCATGAGCACGAGGGTCACCAGGACGGAGACGGAGGCGAACGGGAGGGCCAGCCGCCGGCGTCCGTACCGGTCGGATGCCGGGCCGCCCAGCGCGAGGCCCGGCACGAGGGCGACCGCGTAGATGCCGAACATGGCCTGGGCACTCCCGCCGCCCAGATCGAGCCGTTCGGTGTAGAAGGCCAGGAGAGAGGCGAACTGGTTGGCGCCCCAGCCCACGCCGAACATCAGCAGCGCCACTGGGCGCCAGGCGGTGGACCGGGCTGGACGTATGTCTGGCATGGAGTCCTGTCTAGAAGGCGTCCGGCCAGGTCCGGGATAGACTTCACGTTTCGTGAATCGAGGTGGCATCCGGGCACTGAGGGCGAATCGGGCGATAGGTACGGTTGGCGCATGGAGCTCCGTCAACTGGCCTCGTTCCTCGCGGTCGTTGAGGAGGGCCAGTTCGCGAAGGCGGCGGCCCGGTTGTTCCTGTCGCCGCCGGCGGTGACGGCGCACGTCCGGCAGCTCGAACGGGAAGTCGGCGTGGACCTCCTGGAACGCTTCCCGCTGCGGCTGACGGCGGCCGGTGAACGCCTCGTCCCGCACGCGCGCGAGGCGCTCAAGGCCGTCCGGGCCGCCACCGACTCCGCCGCCGATCCCGCCGCCGACCTGAAGGACGGTCCGAGGCCGCTGCTGCGGATCGGCGTGATGGGCCACGGGTCGGCCGAGCTGACCCCCGCGATCGTGCGCGCGTACCGGCGGGCCCGGCCCGAGACGCGGCTGGTCGTCGAGAGCCTCGACTTCACAGAGCACGTGTCGGCCCTCGTCCGGCACCGGGTGGACGTCGCGTTCGTGCGTCCCGCCCCGGGCGACGAGCGGGTCGAGGTGGACGTGCTGACGACCGAACCGCGCATCGTCGGCGTCTCGGCCGCGAGCGCGGTCGCCGAGGACGGCACCGCGCGGCTGGCCGACGTCCTCGACCTGCCGTACGTGAAAGTGCCCGGGTGCACGCCGCAGGTGTTCAAGGACTACCTGTACTTCGCCACCGCCCGCGGGGGTGAGCGCCCGCGCCGCGGCGTCGACCAGGCGCGCAACCCGCAGGAGGTGCTGCTCAGCATCGCGGCCGGACGCGGGGTGAGCTCGGCGCTGTGGTCGTTCGCCCGGTTCTACCCCTGGCCCGGGGTGCGGTACGTGACGATCGCGGACGCGCCGTGGGACGACAGCGTCCTGGCGACGCGCCGCGGCGACCCGCGGCCCGAGATCGCCGCGTTCCGGGCGCTGGCGGTGACGATGGCCCGCGAGCTCGGCCCCGTCCTGCTCCCGCCCCCGCCCGCGTCCCCGCCGCCCGCCCTGCTCGAGCTGCCCGCGCCGTCGGGATCGGCCGCGCCGCCCGCGCCCGCCCGAGCCGCCGTTCCCAAGTCGTTCGCGGGGCATCGCGGCGGGTCGATAGCCTTGAGCCGTGAGTGACGAGACCTACGACGACCTCCCGGAGCAGATGCGCGTGCGCCGGGAGAAGCTCGACCGGCTCCGAGAGAGCGGTATCGACCCCTACCCGGTGACCTTCCCCCGCACCGCGGCCCTCGCCGCGATCCGGGAGAAACACCCGGACCTGGAGCCGGGCACCGAGACGGGCGACACGGTCGGCGTCACCGGTCGCGTCATGCTGATCCGCAACACCGGCAAGCTGTGCTTCGCCACGATCCGGGACGGCTCCGCCGAGATCCAGGTCATGCTGTCGCTGGCCAAGGTGGGTCAGGACGCGCTGGACGCCTGGAAGCGCGACGTCGACCTCGGCGACCACATCGGGGTGGAGGGCGAGGTCATCACCTCCCGCCGCGGCGAGCTGTCGATCATGGCGGACCGGTACGCGATCACCTCCAAGTGCCTGCGCCCGCTGCCCGACAAGCACGCCGGCCTCACCGACCCCGAGGCCCGGGTCCGGCAGCGCTACGTCGATCTGATCGTCAACGACGAGGCGCGCCGGATGGCGCACGTCCGCAGCGCCACCGTGCGCGCGGTCCGCGACTTCTGGCACGAGGAGGGGTACCTGGAGGTCGAGACCCCGATGCTCCAGCCGATCCACGGCGGGGCGGCGGCGCGGCCGTTCAAGACCCACATCAACGCCTACGGCATGGACCTCTACCTGCGCATCGCGATCGAGCTGTACCTCAAGCGGCTCGTGGTCGGCGGCATCGAGAAGGTCTTCGAGATCAACCGGAACTTCCGGAACGAGGGCGCCGACTCCACGCACAACCCCGAGTTCACGATGCTCGAGGCGTACGGCACCTACCTCGACTACAACGACATGGCCGACCTGACCCAGCGGATGTACCAGAAGGCGGTCGTCGCCGCGCTGGGCACCTCGGTGGTCGTGCACGACGGCCGGGAGATCGACCTCGGCCTCGCCGAGTGGCCGCGGATCACGCTGTACGGGTCGGTGTCGGAGGCGCTCGGCGAGGAGATCACCCCGCACACCCCGATCGAGGCCGTGCACAAGCTCGCCGAGGCCCGCGGGATCGAGCGGAACCCCGCCTGGGGGCAGGGCCGGCTCGTCCAGGAGGTCTTCGAGGAGCTGATCGAGCACACGCTCGTCCAGCCGACGTTCGTGATGGACTACCCGGTGGAGACCTCGCCGCTGACCCGGCAGCACCGCGACGAGCCGCTGCTGACCGAGAAGTGGGACCTCATCGGGTTCGGCACCGAGCTCGGCACCGCCTACTCCGAGCTGGTCGACCCGATCGAGCAGCGCCGCCGGCTGACCGAGCAGTCGCTGCTGGCGGCGGGCGGCGACCTCGAGGCCATGCAGCTCGACGAGGACTTCCTGCGGGCGCTGGAGTACGCGATGCCGCCGACCGGCGGGATGGGCGCCGGCATCGACCGGATGATCATGGCCTTCACCGGCAAGAACATCCGCGAGACCATCCTGTTCCCGCTGGTCAAGCCGGAGTAGCCGGCTCTCGCCCCGAGACTCCGCCCCGTCCCACCGGGCCCGGCCGCCCATTCCGGGTGGCCCGGCCCGGGCGGCGGGCGGGGTGGGCCGGACGGGCTCCGCGGCCCTCTGGCCGCCGTACACGGCCTCGGGGCGCCAGCGGGCACCCGGGATCAAGCCAGTGTTCCCTGGCGGCGTAACGGCCGGATGCGCCGCCGCGACGGCCGTCCAGAGCGCCCCCACGAGCCGGACGGCTACTGGCCGACGACCACGGGGAGAGCGGTCAGACCGCGTAGTACAAGGTTGTCCCTGTACACGAGGTCGTCGTCCGGTGCGAGCGTCACCACGCGCTCGAACAGCTTCTGGAGCGCGATCTGCCCCTCCAGGTGCGCCAGCGGTGCGCCCAGGCAGAAGTGGATCCCGTGGCCGAACGCCAGGTGGCGCGGCGCGTCCGAGCCGTACCGGGTGAGGTCGAGCCGATCGGGGTCGGCGAAAACGGACGGATCGCGGTTGGCGGCGCCGGTCAGCAGAAGGACCATCTCGCCCTGCCGCAGTGCCGTCCCGGCGATCTCGACGTCCTCCAGCACGGAGCGCAACGTGAGCTGGACAGGCGGGTCGTACCGGAGCAGCTCCTCCACCGCGTCCGGCACCTCCTCGGGGTGCGCGCGGAACCGCGCGAGCCCGCCCGGCGAGCGCAGCAGCGCGAGCGCGCCGTTGCCGATCAGGTTGACCGTCGTCTCGTGCCCGGCGACCAGCAGCAGCACGCAGGTCGCGAGCAACTCCTCCTCGGTCAGCGCGTCGCCCCCGTCGGAGACCGCGACCAGCGCGCTCAGCAGATCGGGCGGCTCACCCGGCGACGAATCGTCCGGCGACGGCTCACCCGGCGGCGGCTCTGCGCGGCGCCGCGCGACCAGCTCGCGGAAGTACGCGGCGAACTCGGTGCGCGCCTCGTCCCGCCGGGCGATCTCGTCGGCGGGCATCAGGAAGTCGGGGTCGAGGCCGCGGGCGAGCGCGTCCGACCAGCCCTTGAACAGGTCGCGGTCCTCGGGCGGGACGCCGAGCAGCTCGCTGACGAGGATCACCGGCAGCGGGTACGCCAGCGCGCCGATCAGGTCGGTCTCGCCGGAGATCCCGGCCAGCAGCCCGTCCACCAGCTCTTCGATCCGGGGCCGCAGCCGCCGCACCAGCCGCGCGGTGAACGCCTTGCTCACTAGGCGCCGCAACCGGGTGTGGTCGGGCGGGTCGAGGGTGAGGAACGACCGGTTCCGCCCCGCCTGCCCGCGCCAGACGCCGCCGCTCTCGGGCCGGTGCCCGAACCGCGGATCGCGCAGCACTCGCTCGCACAGCCCGTGCGAGGTGGTCACCCACAGCCCGGCCGGGGTCCGGCACAGCGGACCGCCGGCGGCGAGCCGCCGGTACTGGGCGTACGGATCGGCGTGGAAGGCCGGGGCGAACGGGTCGAAGCCGAGGACCGAGGCGGCGTCCACCGCCGGCCCGCCCGCCTTGACCACGTTCCCCATGAGTCCAGTCATCCGGATCTCGGACGCGCTGTCAATAGCGCCGCCCCGGCTCGCCCCGCTCCGGGCGGTCCGGGGCGGTCCGGGGTCAGGCCGACTCGCGGATGAGCAGCTCCGGGGTCAGGACGATCTGCCGGTGCCGGTGCGAGCGGCCCTCCGCCAGTTCGGCCAGCGCCAGCTCGGCCGCCTCCCAGCCGAGCTCGCGGCGCGGCTGGCGGACCGTGGTCAGCGGCACCGCGGCGCTGGCGGCCAGCTCGATGTCGTCGTAGCCGATCACCGCCATGTCCTCGGGCACCCGCACTCCGAGCCGGGTCAGCTCGTTGATCAGGCCGATCGCCAGCAGGTCGTTGGCGCAGAACACCCCGGACGGCACCGGCGAGCCCTTGAGCAGCCGCTGCGCCGCCGCCTGCCCCTCGGTGGGCGACAGTGCCTCCTGGACGAGCGTCAGCGGCGGCTCCAGCCCCGCCTCGGTGATGACCCGCGCCGCCCCGTCGCGCCGTTCGACGCAGGGCTGCGGCTCGGGGACGCCGGTCACGAACGCGATGCGCTCGTGCCCGAGGCCGAGCAGGTGCGCGGCGGCGATCTCGCCGCCGGCGACGTGGTCGACCTGGGCCGAGCAGACGTCCGGCCCGGCGTGGTCGATCAGCACCACGGTCATCCCGGCCGAACGCAGCCGGGTGATGCCGGCCGGGCCGAGGCCCACCGGGATGACCAGCACCCCCGCGGCGCGCTGCTCCTCCAGCAGGTCGAGCGAGCGCCGCTCCTTCTCGGCGGAGTGGTCGCTGGTGAGCCAGATGGCGTCGTGGCCCGCCTCGTTGAGGGCCATCTCCGCCCCGCGCGCCACATCGGTGGCGTAGGGGTTGGCGAGGTCCTCGACGAGGACGCCGAACGCCCGCCCGCGCGCCTTCCTGCGCGGCTCGGGCTCGGTGTCGTCGGGACCCTGGCGGAGCCGGCGGGCCGACTCGTTGCGGACGAATCCGAGCTCCTCGATCGCCGCGCGCACGCGGTCACGGGTGGCTTCGGCCACGAGGTCTGGCCGGTTTAGGACATTCGAAACCGTCCCAACTGAGACTCCGGCACGCCTGGCTACCTCGCGAATACTGGTCTGTGGCAACTCACTCCTCGTCGACCCCGGATCTGTTTTCGCAGGTTGTCGAGTTTTCCATGACAAGCCCCGGAACAGCTGGTCACGACCGGTCGCCATACGAGCGCAGATAGTACTTAACCAGCGCTTGACGGGCCGGATCCGGCCGCCTAGCGTTCCGAGCCGAAGCGTAGCTTGAAACGATTCACGATCTTCGTCCGAGACGAGACCGGCGAATCGCACGAGAAGGGACGGGAGTAGATGGCTGGCGGTCGTGACCCGTCCCGGACAAAGACGCACCCCTCCCCGGCGTGCCCGGCCGCGGCGTCGCGGCCGAGCCTGTCGCACCCGGGGGTGCGTCCGTGTTCGGTTGGCCAACGACTGAATCGTCACCCGGAGTTCCTCCAGGGGACCCCGCAATCGGCCTTTCGGCCAACTCCGGCCAAGCACGCGCGACGGCAAAGGAACCCGATGATCTAAGTCCGGCAGTCCGGACCCGGCAACCCAACGCGTACAGATCTACCCGTGCCTGTGCAGCGGACGGCTGCATCCCCGCGGTCATCACCACGGACGAGGGAGGACGGAGTGGAACAGGCCATACTCACACGTCGCGGCACCGACGATCCGCGTCTGAACGAGGAGGAGATCCGGCTTCTCGCCCAGATCGCCAGCGGTGTCACGGCCGATGTGGCCGCGCGCAAGCTCGAACTGAGCGCACGCACCTTGAGACGCCGGCTGCGGACGATCTGCGACCGGCTCGACGTCAACACCCCTATCGAGGCCGTGGTGTGGGCGGCCCGAAGGCAGCTCATCTAACCGGCACGATCGGCGCCCGCCCGGGGGAACGGCGGGCGTCTCCAGGCAGACCGGCGGCCGAAGAACACGACGAATTCCGTCCGACCCCGCAGCGGCGACGTCGACGTCCTGACAGGTAGGTCCCTGTAGGAGGCGTCGCCGCGGACGTGATTCGTCCCCCGAGCCCGCCCGTACCGCCCGGACGGGGCCGCGGGTTCGCGGCACGGCTTCGCGGCACGGTGTCGCTCGATCGTCTCGTCAGTCGCGCGGGTGCGGGTCAGGCGACCCGGACGCCGCCGGCGAACGGCCGGCCGCCCATCGGGGCGATCTTGACGACGTCACCGGTCTGCGGGGCGTGCAGCATCTTCCCGTCGCCGACGTACATCCCCATGTGGTGCAGGTCGCCGTAGAAGAAGACCAGGTCGCCGGGCTGGAGCTGGCTCCGGGAGATGCGCGTGCCCGCGTTCCACTGGCTGCCGGTGTAGTGCGGCAGGCTGATGCCGACCTGCTTGTAGGCCCACATGGTGAGGCCGGAGCAGTCGAAGGTGGTGGGGCCGGAGGCGCCCCAGACGTACGGGCGGCCGATCTTGCCCATCGCCAGGCGGAGCGCCTGGGCGGCCTTGCCGGAGCCGATCACGGGGAGCTTGGCGAGCTGGGTCGGGTCCTTCTTGACCAGCTTGCCGCGGACCTTCTCGTAGGTCTCGGTGACCTTCTTGCGCTGCGCTTCGAGCTGCCCGCGCAGCTGCGACACCTGCCGGGCGCGCTCCTCGGCGGCCTTGCGCGCGCGCTGGGCGGCCTGCATGGCCTGCATCAGGCCCTGCACCTTGGTGCCGTCCTGGGTGGCGAAGTAGCTCAGGGTGGCGGACTGGTCGAGCAGGGCCTGCGGGTCCTGGGACGCGACGAACGAGGCGGTGGGGTCGGTGCCGCCCTGCATGTAGCTGGTGGCGGCCAGGCTGCCGACCTTGTCACGGATGCCCTTGAGCGACTGCTCCTGGCGCTTGGCGTTGTCGGTGGCGACCTTCGCGGCCCGCTGCGACTGCTGGAGCTTGACCTTCAGGCCGTTGTACTGCTCGGTGAGCTGCTCGAGCTGGTCGGCGAGCTTGGTCGCCTGCGCCTGGAGCTCCTTGGTGGACGGCTCAGGGTCGGCGTGCGCGGCGACCGCCGGTGGAGCGAGGGAAAGGGCGAGGAACACGCCGGCCGCGGTGGCGGTCCTGGCGCGGAATCGAGCGGCCCGGCCCGCACGCGAGCGTGCGGAACCCGAAAAGAAAGCAGGGCGCGATGACTCCACGAATTCTCCCTCCTCGCCCGCCTACCGAGTTAGCTGACGGGTTCGGGCCGGAGCAGCCCTTCCGCGACCCGGGCGGGAAGCGGATTCACCCCAGTCGGCGCCGGTCACGGGGGAGGTGTCCCCCGAACCGTCCGAAGTGGGTTCCCGGCTCCTCGGGGCGCTGGGAACGGCCCGCGGACTCGGCGGTTCGGCCGCCGCGCAGCGGTGGCCGATGTCAGCGCAGGACACTAACGGAGTCGGCAATGGATGCCAACCAGAACCCGTGAAATCCCTGGTGAGGGCCGCCGGTTCGGGGCGCGGTGCCCGGTTCTGTCCGGGGTGAGATGTGTTCTCCGTCACCTTTTCTGATGGACGGTCCGGCGGTGACGTGCCCGTCACCAAGCGTAGGAGCGTGCCGACAACTGCCAAAGGGGCGGTGTTCGATAGTCTCGCCTGTTTGTGGAAGTTGTGATCAGGCGTGCCCGCACCGCCGACGTCCGGGAGATCCGCAGGCTGGTCGATCTGTACGCCGGATCGGGACGACGCCTGCTCCGGAAGACCACCGTCGTCCTGTACGAGGACGTACAGGAGTTCTGGGTCGCCGAGGACGTCCAAGGTGTCCGGGACGGGGCCCCGGGACGGATCATCGGCTGCGGCGCCCTGCACGTGATGTGGGAGGACCTGGCGGAGGTGCGGTCCGTCGCGGTGGAATCGGGGCACGGCGGCCGGGGGATCGGGCATCGCATTGTGAGCCGCCTACTGGAGACGGCGAGAGAACTCGGTGTCCGGCGGGTGTTCTGTCTTACCTTCGAAGTGGAGTTCTTCGCGCGCCACGGCTTCGCGCCGATCCTGGGCACTCCAGTGGCGCCAGAGGTGTACGAGGAGCTCCTCCGCTCCTACGACGAAGGTGTTGCAGAGTTCCTGGACCTCGACCGGGTGAAGCCGAATACGTTGGGCAACACCCGGATGCTGCTTCGCTTGGAGGACTGACCGATGAGTGAATCCCCCCACCGAGGACGGCCGTACCAGTCGCCCCCAGGCGGTGGCCCGTCGTACGGCCCGCCGCCCACCTACCAAGGTGACCAGTGGCAGCAGCAACCCGCGCAGCACCAGGGACAGCAGCCGGCCACGCAGCAATGGCAGCAGCAGCCGCCTCAGCAGGAGTGGCAGCAGCAACCCCAGCAGCAGTGGCAGGAACCGTCCTATGACCAGTACGGCGGCTATGACGACCCGTCCGCTGGGGCGGATCTGCCACTGGCGCCGATCCTCCGGCGCGCAGCCGCGCGCATCATGGACAACGCGCTCGTCGCGGTGTTCGGGTTCGCCTTGGTGTTGCCGATCGTTGTGGGGACGATCGGCCTGGACACCCCGGGCAGTAAGGCCGGCAGTGAGGGCGGCATCTGGAACTGGCCCATCATCTTCACCCTTTTCTGCGTGCTGTCGGTGCTGCCGTTCCTGTACGAGTCGGTTCAGCTCGCGATGTGGGGGCGGACGCTCGGCAAGCGCGTCATGCGTCTCGGCGTCGTGCAGGTCCGTCCCGCCGGAAGCCCGCTTTCCACGACGCAGGGCGTCTGGCGCGCCGCCATCACGCATGTCGGCTACCAGATCGGCGTGTTCTTCTTCCTCATCCTCTCGGTGAAGATGTGGAGCTACTTCGCGTACGGGATGGCGCTGGTGTGGGCGGGCGCCCTGATGGCCTATCTCTGGGCGATCTGGGACCAGCCGCTGCGCCAGGCGCTGCACGACCGCTTCGCGGGCACGCTGGTGATCGATGAGCGCGTCGGGTACGACGAGTACCCCGAGTACGAGGAGTAAGAGCGGATGGCCGCGCCGAGTTCGGCGCCCAGCCCCGAGGACCCCTCGGGGCTGCCGCCCGCTCCCGCCCAGAACGCCCTCAGGCTCGCCGAGCCGGGCCAGCGGCTGGTGGCCCGCATCGTCGACACGCTCATCGTCGCACTGCCCGTGGTGGCGGTCGTACGGGCTCTGGTGCCCGGCGGCGACACCGACGTCGTGGCTCCGCCGGCCGTCGCCGTCGCGCTGCTGCTGTACGAGGCCGTCCAGCTCGCCGCCTGGGGCCGGACGCTCGGCAAGCGCTTCGCGGGCATCGAGGTCGTCCAGGACACCGAGGCCCTCCAGGACCCCGAGGCCGTCCAGGACCCCGAGGCCGTCCAGGACGCTGAGGCCATTCCGGACCCTGCGGTCGTTCCGGACCCTGAGGCGACTCCGGAGGATGCCGACGAGCGGCTGACGCGTGGGCCGGGCGTGCTCCGGGCCCTGCTGCGCGCGGCGACGTACGCGCTGCCGATAGCGGCGCGGCCCGTGCCGGTCTTCGGCGTGCTCGCCGGCGTCTTCTGGGTGGCGAACGCCGGGCTGATGTACGAGGGAACCCGCCGCCAGGCCCTGCACGACCGTCTTGCGGGCACGATCGTGGTGAAGTGCCGGTAGGGCTGGTTTTGCCGGGCCTATCTCCGATATTTGGATCGATTGTGGCCGCCCGCGTTCCGTATGCATCCCGCCCGGCTCGTATCCGCTGCGTTTCACTCTGCGGAACAACAGCGGCGAGACGGTCGATGGCAAGAGATTTCGCCCTGCCCGTGCTCGCCGTTATCTGTCGACATCAAGCTCCGTCGGTATGCCCCGCAACCCCTACGGGGCGGGGGTTGCGGGGTGGTGACACATTCCCTGCCGCGGCACGGTTAGTGTCGTTACGTCAGGGTTAATCGATGAGTCTCGGGGTGGATGGTGCCCCGTCCCGTTAAGGTGGCCCTCGGTCCCATTTCTGTCTCCGCGGACCCTCGGCGCGAAAGCCGGGTGCCCGCGGACCTGGTCCGATGCTCATCCGGCGGCCCCGGCCGGCGTGCCGCCCAGTGACCTGGATCACCCGAAAACCCGGGGTCACCGCCATGGCGCCCGACAATTCGCGCCCCCCGGTGACCGGAGCGGCTCCGGCCGGGACCCGGCCTGCCCGGCTATCGCCCCACGGCCGATTCGGCGAGCCCGATTACGATGAGTTACCGCCAGGGGAAGGAAACTTCGGCGCCCGACTTGAATTGTCATCGGCGACGATCGCGGTATATCTTTGGCCACCGAATGCAGTTTGCTCCAGCGAAAGGTCTGTCCCCATGGCACAGAAGGTTCAGGTGCTTCTCGTCGATGACCTCGACGGTGGCGAGGCGGACGAGACCGTAGCGTTCTCGATCGACGGCGCCTCCTACGAGATCGACCTGAGTGGCGCCAACGCAAAGAAGCTGCGGGATTCTCTCCAGCCGTTCGTGGAGAAGTCCCGGAAGGCCGGCGCGGCCACCCGCCGCCGCCGTCAGCGCGGTGCGTCCAGCCGCGAGCGCAGTGCCGAGATCCGTGCCTGGGCCAAGAACAATGGCATCAAGGTCAATGAGCGCGGCAGGATCCCGGCCCACGTGATCGAGCAGTACGAGGCGGGGCACTGACCCCTCCGCCCGGCGGCCCGTCTCCTGGTTGAGGCGGGCCGTTCGCTTATGGCGTAGTGCCCTGGGGGTTTGTGCCGCCCAGGCCGGAGGTACACCCGGCCGCGAGGCCGGAGAACGGTTCCCCGGCGGCCCTGCTCCCGGGCGGTGCGGTCCCCGCGAAGGCCCCGTTCGCTTGGGGCGTAGTGGGAACATGACACACCGACGCGGTAGTTGGATGAGACTGAACAGTGCTGAGCGGGGGAACGTCACCTGGTGGAGTGCACCGGGCGGCCTCCTCGGGGCGGGCTAGCTTGCGGAAGGACGGGTCCGGACGTTCCGGGCTCTGCCCTACCGCTCTGTGAGGAGCGACGAGATGTTCGAAAGGTTCACCGACCGTGCGCGGCGGGTTGTGGTTCTGGCTCAGGAAGAGGCCAGGATGTTGAACCACAACTACATCGGGACTGAGCACATCCTTTTGGGTTTGATCCATGAGGGTGAGGGTGTGGCCGCCAAGGCGTTGGAGAGCCTGGGGATCAGTCTCGAGGCGGTGCGGCAGCAGGTCGAGGAGATCATCGGTCAGGGGCAGCAGGCTCCGTCGGGTCATATTCCGTTCACTCCGCGTGCGAAGAAGGTTCTGGAGCTGTCGCTGCGTGAGGCGTTGCAGCTGGGTCACAACTACATCGGGACTGAGCACATCCTGTTGGGGTTGATTCGTGAGGGTGAGGGTGTCGCGGCTCAGGTGCTGGTGAAGTTGGGTGCGGATCTGAACCGGGTGCGGCAGCAGGTGATTCAGTTGCTGCATGGGTATCAGGGGAAGGAGCCGGCGGCGGCGGGTGGGCCGTCGGAGGCTGCTCCGTCGACGTCGTTGGTGCTGGATCAGTTCGGTCGGAATCTGACGCAGGCTGCTCGTGAGGGCAAGTTGGATCCGGTGATTGGGCGGGACAAGGAGATCGAGCGGGTGATGCAGGTCCTGTCGCGCCGGACGAAGAACAATCCGGTGCTGGTGGGTGAGCCTGGTGTGGGCAAGACGGCGGTGGTGGAGGGTCTGGCGCAGAAGATCGTCAAGGGTGAGGTGCCCGAGACGTTGAAGGACAAGCAGCTGTACACGTTGGATCTGGGTGCGTTGGTGGCGGGGTCGCGGTATCGGGGTGATTTCGAGGAGCGGTTGAAGAAGGTTTTGAAGGAGATCCGTACGCGCGGTGACATTATTTTGTTCATCGATGAGTTGCATACGCTGGTGGGGGCGGGTGCGGCTGAGGGTGCGATCGATGCGGCGTCGATTTTGAAGCCGATGCTGGCTCGGGGTGAGTTGCAGACGATCGGTGCGACGACGCTGGATGAGTATCGGAAGCATCTGGAGAAGGATGCGGCGTTGGAGCGGCGGTTCCAGCCGATTCAGGTGGCGGAGCCGTCGTTGTCGCACACGATCGAGATTTTGAAGGGGTTGCGGGACCGGTACGAGGCGCATCATCGGGTGTCGATCACTGATGCGGCGTTGGTGGCGGCGGCGCAGTTGGCGGATCGGTATATTTCGGATCGGTTCTTGCCGGACAAGGCGATCGATTTGATTGATGAGGCGGGGTCGCGGATGCGGATCCGGCGGATGACGGCGCCGCCGGATCTGCGGGAGTATGACGAGAAGATCGCGGATGTGCGGCGGGAGAAGGAGTCGGCGATCGATGCGCAGGACTTCGAGAAGGCGGCTGCGCTGCGGGACAGTGAGAAGCAGTTGCTGGGGTCGAAGGCGCAGCGGGAGAAGGAGTGGAAGGCCGGCGACATGGATGTGGTGGCCGAGGTGACCGAGGAGTTGATCGCTGAGGTTCTGGCGACGGCGACGGGGATCCCGGTGTTCAAGTTGACGGAGGAGGAGTCGTCGCGGTTGCTGCGTATGGAGGATGAGCTTCATAGGCGGGTGATCGGGCAGGAGGACGCGATTCGTGCGTTGTCGCAGTCGATTCGGCGGACGCGTGCGGGGTTGAAGGATCCGAAGCGTCCGGGTGGGTCGTTCATTTTCGCGGGTCCGTCTGGTGTGGGGAAGACGGAGTTGTCGAAGACGTTGGCGGAGTTCTTGTTCGGTGATGAGGACGCGCTGATCCAGTTGGACATGTCGGAGTTCATGGAGAAGCACACGGTGTCGCGGTTGTTTGGGTCTCCTCCGGGTTATGTGGGATATGAGGAGGGTGGGCAGCTTACTGAGAAGGTGCGGCGGAAGCCGTTCTCGGTGGTGTTGTTCGATGAGATCGAGAAGGCTCATCAGGATATTTTCAATAGTTTGCTTCAGATTCTTGAGGATGGTCGGTTGACCGATGCTCAGGGTCGTGTGGTGGACTTCAAGAACACGGTGATCATCATGACGACGAACTTGGGGACGCGTGATATCTCCAAGGGGCAGGGGATGGGGTTTGCCCGGTCGAATGATGAGCAGGGGTCGTATGACCGGATGAAGGCGAAGGTGGGGGAGGAGCTGAAGCAGCACTTCCGGCCTGAGTTCTTGAACCGGGTGGATGACACGGTGGTGTTCCATCAGTTGACGCCGAAGGAGATCATTCAGATTGTGGATCTGATGGTCGCGAAGGTGGATGAGCGGCTGAAGGATCGGGACATGGGTCTGGAGTTGCGGCAGGAGGCCAAGGATCTGCTGGCCGAGCGGGGGTATGACCCGGTGCTGGGTGCGCGGCCTCTGCGGCGGACGATTCAGCGGGAGATCGAGGACTCGCTGTCGGAGAAGATCTTGTACAACGAGGTCCGGTCCGGGCAGATCGTGATCGTGGGTGTCGAGGGTGAGGGCGAGAACGCCAAGTTCACCTTCAAGGGTGTTCCCAAGCCCGACAGCGTCCCCGACAGCCCGCCGCCCATCGAGGGCGCGGTCAACTTCAACAAGGACTGAGCCACCGGCACCACCGGCCGGCGTCCACCCGCGGACGCGCGCGCCGAACGGCTCGACGGAGGACCCGCATCACATTCTGATGCGGGTCCTCCGCATGTCCCGGCCCCCGCATGTCCCGGCCCCGCATGCCCCCCGGATGTCCTGGCCCTGGGTGTCCTGGTCTCCTCCGCTGTCCCGATCCTTCTTATGCCGGTCATCGTGCCGATCGTGAGTTCCGGGTAGCGGACCGAACGGACGGTGCGGTAAGCGTCGAGAGTGCTGAGGGCATGTCGTCGTGAACCACGTCCGGCCGGGAACCGGCCGCTGAGAGGAGCCGGCATGAATCAGGAAAGAGGGCCCGAGCAGGCCCTGGACGACCTCGTCAGGACCCGCGCGCGCCGCGGCGGGGGCGAGGCGGTCGTCTGGTGGACCGGAGACGTCTACGCGTGGCTCCCCGGGGACGGCCCGCACCACCTGTTCGGTTTCGACGGCGTCAACGTCGCCAGGGCGGTCGCCGTCGACGGCGGGATCGAACTGCTCAGCCGGGAGGCGGCGAGGTACCTCGACCCGGTCTCGCGGGAGGTCGCGGACGGGTGGGACAACCGCTACACCGGCGAGCACGTGGAGGTCGAGCACGTCTGGAACGACCCGGTCGACTTCCGCTGGCTCGCCGACGGGCCGCGCGGCCCGTTCCGGCTGCCCCGGACGCGGATCGGCGGCGACGTCGTCTTCAACACCGATGTCCTGCTGGCCTACCCGTCGCCCCTGCCGGTCGCCGACCACCCGGCGAACTCCGGGGACGACGTCTACCGGGCCATGGAGCTCTTCCAGTACTTCACCCGCGCCGCCGACCTGGACGATCCCGCGCTCGGCAGCGTTCCGTGCACGCTGTCGTGGGTCCGGGTGGCGCCCTGGCTCCCCTGGATGCGGATGGCGGACCGGCCCGGCGCCCTCGTCTACCACTGCCGGGGGGCGAAGGTCGCCGGCTGGTCCGAGGTTCCCGGCGGGCTCCGGCGGTTCGTCGAGGAGCGGAGGCCGGAGTTCCGGCACGCGCCGACGGAATGGTCCCCGTTCAGCGAGACGAGCTGGACCGCGTTCAAGAAGCGTCACCCGGTCGATTCCGAAGGCTGACGCGGCGCCGCCGGGCGTCTGGCCGGGCCCTGCCTGCCGGGCCCTGCCTGCGCTCGCCGACGTGGCTAAGCCTCGCCGGCGAGCCAGGCGTCGATCTCGTGGTGCAGGCGGGCCTTGGTCTCGGGCGGGGCGAACGAGGCGTCCACCCCCGCCGCGGCCAGTTCGGCGAGCACCGCGTCGCCGTACCCGAACGTCTCGCGGACGCGGGCGTACTCCAGGGTCAGCGGCGTGCCGATCAGCGCCGGGATGTCGGTGTTGAGCGTCACGACCAGGCCCGCCTCGCGCAGCCTGGGCAGCGGGTGCCCGGCGAGCGAGGGGGCGAACCCGAGCGCGACGTTGGACGACGGGCACACCTCCAGGGGGCTTTGCCGGTCCCGCACCTCGGCGACGAGGACGGGGTCGTCCAGGACCCGGATGCCGTGCCCGAGCCGTTCGGTCCGGCCGCCGTCCAGGGCCTGCCGGATGCTGCCGGGCCCCGCGCCCTCGCCCGCGTGGTGCACCACGTGCAGCCCGGCGTCGCGGGCCGCCGCGAACACCTCGGTGAACGGCTCGCCGGGATGGGCCTCGTCGCCGGCCAGCCCGACCGCGACCACGCCGTCGTGGCGGCGGGCCAGGTCGAGCGTCCGCCAGGCCCGCTCCACCGGCCGGCGCCGGGAGTGGTCGAGGATCAGGCGGACGTCGATCCCGAAGTCGGTCCGGCCCTGGTCCAGCCCTTCCCGGACGGCGGTCAGCGGCATGTCCAGGTCGTCCAGGCGCTCGCCGTGCGCGGCGGCGGTGAACGACACCTCGGCGTAGCGGGTGCCCTGCGCGGCCTCGTCCTCGCAGTATTCGCGCGCCATTCGGCGGAAGTCGTCCGGGTGGCGCAGGCAGTCGCGCACCAGGCTGTTCTGCGCGAAGAACGCCGCGAATCCGCCGAATGTCGCGTCCTGCTCGGGGACCGTGACCCCGTTCGCCGTGCCGATCTCCCGGAGCGTCTCCCAGCGCAGCGTGCTCTCAAGGTGGACGTGCAGGTGGACCTTGGGGAGTTCGGCTAGATCACGCACCGCTGTACGGTACGGCTCCGCCGTGCCGCGGGGCCACGGATTTTCGCGCCGGGGGTGGCGGCCCGCAGTGGTGTGTTCCATCTCGAACGTTTCGAACAGCCCTTTCGTCGAGTTCAGCGTCTGCTCCTTCTACAGGGCCTTTATGATCACGAACTCAACCGAAAGGGGAATCAGTTGAGGCGCATGTGGATTGTCGCTCCCGTCGGCCTGGTAACGGCGACGGCGCTACTGGGGTGCAGTACGGGGGCGGGGCCGGTGAACTCCGCCCGGGTCGCCAACACCCGGGCGGGCACGGTCGGAGGCCAGGGCGAGGTGACCAAGGTCGCCGAACGGCTGCGGCTGACGATGGACCGGCTGCGGTTCCAGGACGTCCTGGACATGGCACCGCCCGAGTCGGCCCAGGCCCGGTCGCTCGCGAACCCCGTGGACAAGGAGGCCCGCAAGCCGCGCGACCTCGCCCGGCTGTTCTCCGCCGCCGCCGATCCGAAGCCGATCGTCCAGCAGCCGCAGATCGACGCGACCGTGATCGAGCTGGACCGCAAGGGCCGGCCGGTCTCGTCCGGCACCGTACTGATGAGCCCGAAGTACCAGCACGGGATCGTGGTCCCGGTCGACCGGAACCTGTCCACCGAGGACGTGCGCTGGCGCCAGTGGGACGACGCCGGCTGGTACGCCAACAAGGGCCAGGGCACCGTGGACGTGGTTCCGGGCCGCGAGAACGCCCCGGTCGACCACATGCTCGCCTACCCGGCCTCGGTGCTGAAGCTGATGGTCAACTTCGGCGTGCTGCGGCTGGTGGACCAGGGCGTCATCAAGCTGGACCAGGTGTACGACTACAAGCCGACCGAGATCAGCTCGCTGTGCGGCGAGGCCAGCAGCAAGACCGTTCGGCAGTACATGGACGCCTCGCTCACGTACTCCTCGAACGCCGCGTCCTGCGCCCTGGTCAAGCTGCTGCACGACCACAAGGCCGTCGACCCGCTCAACCAGACCTTCCAGGACCTCGGGCTGCGGACGCTCCAGCTCAAGGACACCAACCCGGTCAACGGCGGGCACTGGGGCAACGCCGTCACGATGAGCTCGCTCGACACCGCCAAGCTGCTGACGCTCATCAACGGCGTCCCCGGCCGGGCCTGGACCGCGCCGAACGGGAAGCCGGTCACGAGCGCCGTGCTCAGCGCCGCGTCCCGCAGGGTGTTCCAGGGCCTGCTGAAGCAGCAGGGGTTCAACGACATGCTGTCGTCCACGAACTGGTGCGGCGGGAACTACCCCGCGCCTGGCCTTCCCAACGCGGCGCCGTCCCGCTGGGTGGGCGCCGACGGCACCGTGACCGTCGACGGGAACAAGTTCGGGCGGGACGTACGGCCGTGCAACAAGAAGGCCGAGGTCTCCTTCGCCCACAAGACCGGCTGGGTGAACAACACCGCCAGTGAGGCGGGCATCGTCAAGGCCCTGCCGGGCAAGGGCGGGCGCAGCTACATCGTGGCCGTCTTCTCGAACCTCGGCACCCAGTACACCGACGCCCGCCGGCCGGCATCGCAGCCCGGCGCCTACCCCTTCTCCTACACCGAGAAGTTCGCCCAGCTCGGCCGCATCGTCGACACCTACGAGAAGCGGCGCGTCGCGTCGCAGCCATAATCCGCTATCTGTGGATTCGGCCCTGAGACGGGCCGCCGGTGGATAGGTTCGCGGGCATGCACAAGGTGATCACTGGTGACGGCCGGACGCTGGCCGCGGAGGAGTGGGGCGTCCCGGACGGGACACCGGTCCTCTCATTGCACGGCACTCCGATGGGGCGGCTGGCGCGGTACCCGGACGGGGAGCTGTTCGACCGGCTCGGAATCCGGTTGATCACCTACGACCGGCCGGGGTTCGGCGCGTCGGAGGCCGCGCCCGGCCGGGTGGTGGCGGACGCGGCCGGCGACGCCGTGGCGATCGCCGACGCGCTCGGGATCGGCCGGTTCGCGGTGTTCGGGGTCTCGGGCGGCGGACCGCACGCGCTCGCGGTCGCCGCCGCCCATCCCGACCGGGTCACCCGCGTCGCCACGCTGGCCGGCATGGCGCCGCGCGACGCCGCGGGCCTGGACTGGACGGCCGGGATGATGGCAGGCAACCAGGTCAGCGCGATCGCGGCGCTGCTGGGTCGGGCCGCCGTGCACACGCACCTGTCGGCGGTCGGCTCCGCGGCTCCGCCCGCGCTGCCGGAGGCCGAGCAGACGGTGCTGGCGCGGCCCGCGATCCGGGACATGCTCGGCGCCGCGTTCGCCGAGGCGATGCGGCCCGGGCTGGACGGATGGGTCGACGACGTCGTCGCCCTATGGGGCTCGCCGTGGGGGTTCGACGCCGCCTCGGTCGGCGTGCCCGTGCGGATCTGGCACGGTGCGCAGGACTCGGTCGTGCCGGTCGCGCACGGCGAATGGCTCGCCGGGCGGATTCCGGGCGCGACACTGGTCCGCCAGGAGGACGCCGGTCACGCGGGCCACTTCGACGCGACCCCGGCCACGCTGGAGTGGCTGCTCGCCGCGGACAGGGCCGCCGCCTGACGGAGCGCCGCCGCCCGGCGCGCCGCCGCGCCCTCCCCGGTCAGCCGGGGAGGGCGTAGCGGCCGTCGTCCAGCGGGTCGACCAGGCCGTCGGAGACCAGGCCGTCGAGGGCGCGTTCGCGCTGGACGGAGTCGGACCAGACCACGTCCAGCGCGGGCTTGCCCACCGGGCCCTCGGCGTCGCGGAGGACGGCCAGAATGCGGCCCCGGCACTGCCGGTCGGTGCCCGCGTAGGTCTGGCCCTTGCGCGGCGGCCCGTCGTAGGCGGGACGGCCCGCCTTCTGCCACGCGCACGCGCCGAGCACCGGGCAGTCGACGCACCGGGGCGAGCGCGCCGTGCAGACGAGGGCGCCGAGCTCCATCACCGCGACGCCCCAGCGGGCGGCGGTCGGCGGGTCGAGCGGGAGCAGCGATTCGGCGAGCCGCACCTCGGCTTTGGTCTGCGACTTCGGCGGGTACTCCTGCGCCGAGACCAGCCGCGCCAGGACGCGGCGGACGTTGGT
This sequence comes from Spirillospora sp. NBC_01491, assembly GCF_036227065.1. GTDB lineage: Bacteria > Actinomycetota > Actinomycetes > Streptosporangiales > Streptosporangiaceae > Spirillospora > Spirillospora xylanilytica. Next base: position 4,423,807 of record NZ_CP109432.1, on the reverse strand, counting down.
GTCGAGCACGGCGTGCCGCTGCCCGAACGCGAAGCTCGCGACGGCCGCGGCCGTGTAGGCGCCGATGCCGGGCAGCGCGAGCAGGTCACCGTGGGACGTGGGGACCTCGCCGCCGTGCCGTTCGACGATCGCGCGGGCGCTCTGGTGCAGGCGCAGGGCGCGGCGCGGGTAGCCGAGCCGCCCCCAGGCCCGGACCGCCTCGCCGGACGGCTCGGCGGCGAGCGCGCCGGGCGTGGGCCAGCGCGCCGTCCAGGCGGACCAGGCCGGCAGGACGCGGTTCACCGGTGTCTGCTGGAGCATGATCTCGCTGACCAGGACGCTCCAGGGGGTCGCGTCCGGCGCGCGCCAGGGCAGGTCCCGGGCATTGGCGGCATACCAGTCGAGAATCTGGTCGGTGTGGGTGGAATTCATGACGACTCGCCATTCTGGCACGGCGGTTCTCCACCGCTCACCAGATAAACAAACGCATACTGACCGTATGGGTTCGGACACTGGACGTGATACCGACGCTTCTGGACTGGACGAGTACTGGCGGCGGCGCGCCGTCGCGCTGATCGGGGTGGTCGGCGTCGTGGGCCTGCTGACCTGGGCCTGCGCGGGCGGCGGCGACGATGGGAAGCCGCCGCACAACGCCGCCGAGGTGGCCGGCGCGAGCCCGGGCGTGCCGCCCGCGCCCACGGCGATGCCGACGGTGACGGTCACCGCGACGACCAAGGCCACCGCCACCGCCACCGCCACCGCCACCTCCACCGCCACCTCCACCGCCGCGCCCGCCGCGAAGGACGGTGACGCCTGCGCGCCCGGCGACGTCGTGATCGCGATGGCGGTGACCCGCGCCACCTACGCGGGCGGCGATCGGCCGAGTTTCCGGGTGACGGCCGTCAACACCGGCAAGCGGACATGCACGTTCGACGTCGGGTCGCGGGCGCTGGACGTGCGGATCACGTCCGGGCCCGACCAGGTCTGGTCGTCGGCGCAGTGCGGGCGGGGCGACGGCTCGTCGGTCAAGACGCTGCGCCGCGGCGTCCCGTACGTCGACACGGTCGGCTGGGACCGCAAGCGCGGCTCGGACGGCTGCAAGGGCGACCGGAGGACCGCCCGGCCCGGCACCTACGTCGCGACGGTCAAGGCCGCCGGCGCCAAGGTCGACGACCAGGTCTTCCACCTGCGCTGACCGCCGCCCGGCCCGCGAGGGGCGGTTCGCGGCACCGGGAGGCCCGGGCCGCCCGGTTCGGGGCGGCCCGTCAGACGTAGCGTTCGAGGATGGACGACTCGGCCAGCCGGGACAGCCCCTCGCGGACGCTGCGGGCGCGCGATTCGCCCACGCCGCCGACGGCCTGGAGGTCGTCGATGCCCGCGGCCAGGAGCTTCTGGAGGCCGCCGAAGTGCTCGACGAGGCGCTCGATCACCAGGCTCGGCAGCCGCGGCACCTTGGCGAGCAGGCGGTAGCCCTTGGGGCTGACCGGCAGGTCGAGCGAGTCGGGACCGGTGAACCCCATCACCTCGGCGACGGTCGACAGGTCGAGCAGGTCGTTGGCCGACAGCACGTCGAGCGCGGTCAGCACGGCGTCGACCCCGCGGTCGCGGGCGCCCGCGGACGGGTAGTCGCGGACGATCAGCTCCCGGTCGACGTCGACGCCGGAGACCAGTTCGTCGAGCTGGAGCGAGAGCAGCCGGCCGTCGGTGCCGAGCTCGACGACGTACCCCTCGATCTCGTCGGCGATCCGGCGCACCATCTCCAGCCGCTGCACCACGGCGGCGACGTCGCGGACCGTGACCAGGTCCTCGATCTCCAGCGCGGACAGCGTGCCCGACACCTCGTCGAGCCGCAGCTTGTAGCGCTCGAGGGTGGCCAGGGCCTGGTTGGCCTTGGACAGGATGGCCGCCGAGTCCTCCAGGACGTAGCGGATGCCGTCGAGGTAGAGCGCGATGATGTGCATCGACTGGCTGACCGAGATCACCGGATAGCGGGTCTGCCTGGCGACCCGCTCGGCGGTGCGGTGCCTGGTGCCCGACTCCTCGGTGGGCAGGGTGGAGTCGGGTACGAGATGCACCGCGGCGCGCACGATGCGCCCGTGGGTGCTGTCGAGGACGATGGCCCCGTCCATCTTGGCGAGCTCGCGCAGCCGGGTGGCGGAGAACTCGACGTCGAGTTCGAAGCCCCCGGTGCACAGCTCCTGGACGAGCCGGTCGTAGCCGAGCACGATCAGACCGCCGGTGTGCCCCCGCAGGATGCGTTCCAGACCGTCGCGGATCTGGGTGCCCGGGGCCACCGCGGCGAGCGTGGCGCGGCGTCGTTCGTCATGAGCCTTGTCGTGTGCTGGCACCTGGCCCCCGGAGGTCGCTGGACGGCGTCAGTTTACCGAGGAGGGGCCCGGACCGGTTCCTCCCCTGGTCGCAGCATGTGCCGCGTGGCGTAATACTCTGGCGTGACGCGTGTTACGGCGCTGTAAAGGATACTTGCAGCGCTTGTTGCAGGCTGTCGACCTCCATCACCTTCATCCCCTCGTAACTCGAGAGCTGGGGATCGGCCCGCTTGAGCGGGGAGCCGTCGGCGAGTTCCAGCGAACCGCGCGGGACGACCGCGTGCTTGAAGCCGAGCCGGGCGGCCTCGGCCAGCCGCCGCTGGACCCCCGGGACGACCCGCACCTCGCCCGCCAGCCCGACCTCGCCGAGCGCGATCAGGCTGCTCGACAGGGACTGCTCGACGGTGGACCCGGCGACCGCGAGCGCGAGCGCGAGGTCGACCGAGGTCTCCGACAGCCGGACGCCGCCGACGGTCGAGACGTACACGTCCTGCTCGTGCATGGAGATCTTGCAGCGCTGGGCGAGGACGGCCAGCACCATCGACACGCGGGAGGTGTCGAGCCCGGAGGTCGCCCGGCGCGGCGCGGGCAGGTGCGACTTGGCGACCAGCGCCTGCACCTCGGCGACCAGCGGCCGGCGGCCCTCCAGCGTGACGGTCACGCAGGTGCCGGGGACGGGCTCGTCGCGGCGGGTCAGGAACAGCCCGCTCGGGTCGGGCAGCCCGACGATGCCGACCTCGGACAGGTCGAAGCAGCCGAGCTCGTCGGTGGGGCCGTAGCGGTTCTTGACGGCGCGGATCATGCGGAGCCGGCTGTGCCGGTCGCCCTCGAAGTAGAGCACCACGTCGACCAGGTGCTCGAGCAGGCGCGGGCCGGCGATCGCGCCCTCCTTGGTCACGTGCCCGACCAGGACCACGGTGATGCCGCGCTCCTTGGCGACCCGGATGAGGTTGGCGGCGACCTCGCGGATCTGCGTGACGCCGCCGGGGGCGCCGTCGACCTCGGAGGTGCCGATCGTCTGGATGGAGTCGACCACCACCAGGGTGGGCCGGACGGTCTCGATGTGCCCGAGCACGGCCGACAGCTCGGTCTCGGCGGCCAGGTAGAGGTCGTCGGTGATCGCGCCGACCCGGTCGGCGCGCAGCCGAACCTGCTCGGCCGACTCCTCACCGGTGATGTAGAGCACGGGAGTGGGGGTCCGGTCTTCCTGTTCGGACGCCGGCTGCCAGGGGAGGGACTCCCCGCCGCCCCTCTGCTGCGGAACCCCCGTCGCGGCGCCGTCCGCCGGGCCGGTGCCGGTGCCGTTGGCGGTGCCGTTGGCGGAGGCGAACCGCTGCGCGTCGGCGGCGGAGTCGGACGCGGTGGAGGCGAGCGCGGCGACCTCGAGGAGCAGCGTCGACTTGCCGATCCCGGGCTCGCCCGCGAGCAGCACGACGGCACCGGGCACGATGCCGCCGCCGAGCACCCGGTCGAGCTCGTCGAGGCCGGTGGGCCGGGACTGCGAGGACCGGACGTCGACCTGGCCGATCGGCAGGGCCGGAGCGCTCACCGCGCCCGCCGTGACCACCCGCGCCGGGGTGGCCGAGCCCGCCTCGGTGACCGTGCCCCACGCCTGGCACTCGCCACAGCGCCCCACCCACTTGGAGGTCTGCCAGCCGCAGTCGGAGCAGCGGTAGGTGGCCTTCGCCGTCTTCGCCTTCGCCATGCGCGAAGCGTAGAGGGTGCCGCCGACAATCCCCGTGGTCCGCGCCGGGTTCTCAGTCGGTCACGGTCTTGCGGGCCCGTTCGATCAGGTCGCCGAGGTGGTCGGAGACGACGCTCGGCCGCTCCAGCATCGCCATGTGGCCGGCGCCCGGGACGACCTCCAGGCGCGCCGACGGCACGCGGGTGGCGATCCGCAGGCTGTGCTCGACCGGGGTGAGCGCGTCGTGCTCCGCGCCGATGACCAGGGTGTCGGCCCGGCCCAGGGCGGCGCAGTCGCTGATCTCCCGGTGCGTGATCATCGAGCGGAAGAAGTCGGTGAGCGCGTCCATCCGGGTCTCGGTCATCATCTGCTCGGCGAACGCGACCGCGGCGGGGGAGGCGTCCGGGCCGAACGCGATCAGGTCCTCGATCAGCATCGAGCCGTCCCGGCCGAGGTGCCGGACCTTCTCGATCAGCGGGGACCCGGCGCCGGCCGCGCGCAGCGCGCGGGGGAGCACCCGGTGGGTGCCGCGCGCCAGCAGCGCGGGCAGGCCGAGATCGACCTCGCCGAGCCCGCCCGAGGAGGTGCACAGCAGGCCGGCCGCGACGATCCTGCGGCCGATCAGGTCGGGGTGCCGGTCGGCGTACCGCATGACCGTCATGCCGCCCATGGAGTGCCCGACCAGCACCACCGGGGTGTCCTCGGGGACGGTCCGCTCGATCACCGCGGCCAGGTCGCCGGCGAGCCCGGGGAGGGCGTAGCCGTCGCGGGCGCCGCCGTCGGAGCGGCCGTGCCCGCGCTGGTCCCAGAAGACCAGCCGGCCGAGGCCGCGCAGCGCCTTGCGCTGGAAGTGCCAGGAGTCCTGGGTGAGCGTCCAGCCGTGCGAGAAGACCACGGCCAGGTCGGTGCGGTCGGCGCCGTCGATCTCGGCGTACAGGCGGGTGCCGTCGCCCGCGCGCACCGGCACGGGACGCCCGCGCAGCGAGCCGAACGGCTCGCCCGCGTAGGGGTCGGGCCGGAGCTGGAGCCGGCGCACGGCGCGGCGCTGCGCGGCGAGCCCGGCTCCGGCGGCGCCCGCGCCGAGCGCGGTCGCGGCAAGGATGGTGCGGCTCGTCCTGGCGGCACGGCCCATGGTCGGTCCTCCCCCTCCGGCGTCTGCGCGGCCATTGTTGTACAGCGGGTCAGTAGCGGCCAGGGTGGATTCCCGAATGTGACCAACCCGTCAGTAACTTCAAGGGCAACGCCACCACAGATTCACCGCGTAGTCCACCTCCAGCCCGGGATGCTCGCGCAGGCACGCGGCGGCCAGCTCGGCGGGGAACTCGATCCGCAGCACCGCGGCCAGGTCGTCCCGGCTCTGGAACGACCAGCGGATCATCAGCGGCTCGCGGGAGAATCCGCGCCGCGACCAGAACCGCTCGACGGCCCCCGGGTCGTAGGACGGCAGGCTCCGCCGGAACCAGCCGCCGAAGGTGGACCGGGTCGCGTCGTTGTCGATGACGAAGATGGCGCCGCCGCGCCGCACCACGCGGTCGAGCTCGGCCAGCCCCGGCTCGCAGCCGGGCCCGAAGAAGTAGGCCCAGCGGACGTGCACCACGTCGACCGACGCGTCCGGCAGCGGCAGCGCCTGCGCCGCGCCGACGCGCACCGCGACGTTCGGCAGCCCGCGGACGCGCCGCCGGGCCGCCGCCGCGAGCCCGGCGTGCGGCTCCACCCCGACCACCCGCGCCGCGTCCCGCGCGAAGGCGGGCAGGTGGTAGCCGGTGCCGCAGCCGAGGTCGAGCACCGTCGCGCCGTCCCACGGGCGGATGGCGCGCATCGCCGACTCCAGCGTCCCGTCCGGGTCGGCGGCGCGGTTCTCGATCTCGTACAGCTGCGGGGCGTTCCAGATGTTGGGGCTGGGGACGGCGCCCGATGCGATCTCCACCATGACCAGCAGAGCGTATCCATCGGCGCCGTCAAGAAATCAGGATCACGCCGAGCCGGAGGGCGCTCGGCCGCCGCGGGCGCATAGGCTTTCCCACGAGTACAGCCGAAAATGCCCGACCCCACGAACATCGCCCTGACGACCATCTGGCGAGGGAGCCTTGACCCCGCAGCACAACGGTGCCGTTACCCCGGTCATCCGCGTCCCGGACGCGCCGATCACGCTCTCCACCGCGTCGGTCTATCCGGAGAAGGTGCCGAGCGCCTTCGAGACGGCCGCGCTGCTGGGATACGACGGCATCGAGGTGATGGTCTCCACCGACGCCTCCTCGCAGGACCTCAACGTGCTGCGCCGGCTCTCCGAGTACCACCAGGTCCCGATCAAGTCGATCCACGCGCCCTGCCTGCTGCTGACCCAGCGGGTCTGGGGCCGCGAGCCCTGGGGCAAGCTGGTGCGGTCCAAGGAGGTCGCCGAGGAGCTCGGCGCCGAGGTCGTGGTGGTGCACCCGCCGTTCCGCTGGCAGCGCGAGTACGCGCGGGAGTTCGTCGAGGGGCTGGCCCGCATGCAGGACGAGACCGACGTCCTCTTCGCGGTCGAGAACATGTTCCCGCTGAAGGCGCGCGGCGCCGAGGCCGGCATGTACCTGCCCGACTGGAACCCCGTCGACCAGGACTATCCGTACGTGACCCTCGACCTGTCGCACACCGCGGTCTCGGGGTCCGACGCGATCGAGATGGCCGGGCTGCTCGGCGACCGGCTGCGGCACCTGCACCTCGCCGACGGCCTCGGCACCACCAACAAGGACGAGCACCTGGTGCCGGGACGGGGCGGCCAGCCGTGCGGACCGATCCTGGAGACGCTCGCCGACGGCGCGTTCCGCGGCCACGTCGTCCTGGAGGTCAACACCCGCCGCGCCGCCTCCCGGGCCGAGCGGACCGAGGACCTGGCCGAGGCCCTCGCCTTCGCCCGCCTGCACCTGGCCGCCGCCGACCGCACCTGGGAGGTCACCCCGGGCGGTGAGGTCTCCCCTCGGAGCACGCGGTGAGCGAGGCGGCGCGTCCGCCGGCCGGGCCCGCTGCCGCGAGGCCGGGACGGGGCCCCGGGCGCCGTCCCGGGCCGACCGAGACCCGCGAGGCGATCCTGGCCGCGGCGCGCGGGCTGTTCGCGGAGAAGGGCTACGACGGCGCCTCGCTGCGCGCCATCGCGCGGGCCGCCGGGGTCGATCCCGCGCTGGTGCACCACTTCTTCGGCAACAAGGAGGGCGTGTTCGTCCAGGCCATGCGGTTCCCGGTCGATCCGTCCCGGCTGCTGCCGAGGATCATGGCGGCGCCCGCGGAACGGCGCGGCGAGGCGCTGGCGCGCACGTTCCTGGAGGTCTGGGGCGACGAGGAGCGCCGCGCGCCGATCCTGGCCATGCTCCGCTCGGCGATGACCAACGAGCGGGCCGCCGCGATGATGCGCGAGTTCGTGGTGACCGAGCTGTTCGCGCGCGCGGGCGAGGCGCAGGGCATCCCGGCGCTCCGGGTGAACGCCGCCGCGGGGCAGCTCATCGGCGCGATGATCCTGCGGTACGTGCTGCGGGTGGAGCCGATCGCCTCCGCCTCCGAGGACGAGCTCGTCGCGCTCCTCGGCCCGACGCTCCAGCGCCACCTCACCGAAGGACCGCCTGACGGCGACGGCTGAACCGCCGTCCCGTCCCCTCCTCTCCCTCCCATGCGTCCCCTGGGCCCTCGCCCTGGGGATTTTGGTGTTTCCGGACGTCCGCTCCGCCCGCTCTCCTTGACCGGGCCGGTTCGGCGATCTAAATTCAACACATGATGAGTTCAGTTCCAGCGGTCAGCGTCCGCGACCTCCGGGTGGAGCGCGGCGGCCGGGACGTCCTGTACGGGATCGGCTTCGAGGCGGCCCGCGGCTCGCTGCTCGGACTGCTCGGCCCGAGCGGCTGCGGCAAGACCACCCTGATGCGGGCCCTGGTCGGGGTGCAGATCGTCAAGAGCGGCACGGTGACCGTGCTCGGCGAGCCGGCCGGCTCGCCCGCGCTGCGCCGCCGCGTCGGGTACGCCACCCAGGCGCCCGCCGTCTACGGCGACCTCAGCGTGGGCGAGAACCTGCGGTACTTCGCCGCCGTCCTCGGCGCGCCCCGCTCGGACCCCGCCCGGGTGGTCGACGAGGTCGGGCTCGGCCGGCACCGCGACCAGGTCGCGGCGACCCTGTCCGGCGGACAGCTCACCCGGGTCAACCTCGCCGTCGCCCTGCTCGGCGGCCCCGAACTGCTCGTCCTGGACGAGCCGACCGTCGGCCTGGACCCGGTGCTGCGCCAGGAGCTGTGGGAGCTGTTCCGCGAGCTTGCGGGCCGCGGCACCACCCTCATCGTGTCCAGCCACGTCATGGACGAGGCGGGCCGCACCGACCGGCTGCTGCTGATGCGCGAGGGCCGCGTCCTGGCGGACGGCGCGCCCGAGTCCCTGCGGTCCCGCACCGGGGCCGCCGACCTGGAGGGGGCCTTCCTCCGGCTGATCACCGAGCGCGGCGGGAGCACGGCATGAGCCTCACGATCACCCTCGCCACGACGCGCCGCATCCTGGTGCAGCTCCGCCACGACCGCCGCACCCTGGGACTGCTGGTCGGCGTGCCCAGCCTGCTGATGATCCTGCTGCGGTACGTCTTCGACCGGCCCGAGACCTTCGACCGGGTCGGGCCGATGCTGCTCGGCGTGTTCCCGTTCGTGATCATGTTCATCGTGGCCAGCGTCGGCACCTTGCGCGAGCGCACCGGCGGCACGCTGGAACGGCTGATGACCACGCCGCTCGGCAAGCTGGACCTGCTGTTCGGCTACGCGCTGGCCTTCGGCCTGATCGCCCTGGTCCAGGTCGGCGTGGTGCTGCTGATCTCGCTGACCTGGCTCGGCCTGGACCTGGCCGGGCCGGTGTGGGCGCTGGTCCTGGTGGCGGTGCTGGACGCGCTGCTCGGCATGGCGCTCGGCCTGTTCGCCAGCGCGTTCGCGCGCACCGAGTTCCAGGCGGTCCAGTTCATGCCCGCGTTCGTGCTGCCCCAGGCGCTGCTGTGCGGGCTGATCATGCCGCGCGACCAGATGGCGTCCTGGCTGGAGGCGATCTCCCGGGTGCTGCCGCTGACCTACGCGGTGGACGGGATGCAGGAGGTGAGCCGCGAGACCGGCTTCACCGGTTCCCTGGCCGTCGACCTGGCGGTCATCGCCGGGTGCGCGCTGCTGGCCCTGATGCTCGGAGCGGCCACGCTGCGCCGCCGTACCCCCTGAACCGGCCCGTCCGGCGGGCCGCGCCCCCTCGACCGGACCCGTCCGGCGGTCCTCGTGCCCCGATCCGGACACCCAGGCGAAAGCGGCGATTCCCGATGGGGTCCTGCTGGTAGCTTCGGCGCCATGAGCCCCGTGAACCCGTCCGGCCCTCCGGCGCCGCAGCAGCCCGCAGGCGCGCAGCCGCAAGCGGCGGACCCGGTCATGCCGGGCCGGCCCGGTCCGGACGACGCGAACGCCTTCTGGGGCGAGGGCGGGTCCGGCGGCGAGGGCGGCGAGGCCGGGTCCGGCGGCGACGGGCACCGGCGCCGGAAGCGCCGCTGGCCGCGGGTCCTCATCGCCGTGGGCGTCTTCGTCGCGCTGATCGTCGCCGGTACCGGCGCCCTCCTGTGGCAGCGGCAGTCGTCCTACAACGGCAACATCGACCGGGTGCACGGCGTCATGCCCGGCGGGCAGCGCCCCGGGCCCAACGTGACCGGCACCGAGAACTGGCTGCTCGTCGGCTCCGACACCCGCGCCGACGCCGGCACCACCGGCGACGGCAACGACGTGTGGAAGCCCGGCGGGCAGCGGTCCGACACCATCATGCTGCTGCACCTCCCGGCCGACCGCAGCAAGGCGTACGTGATCTCGTTCCCGCGCGACTCGTGGGTGAACATCCCCGGCTACGGCGCCCAGAAGATCAACGCGGCGTTCTCCTTCGGGGGCCCGAAGCTGCTCATCGAGACCGTGGAGCACCTCACCGGTGCCCGCGTCGACCACTTCGGCGCGATCGACTTCGCCGGGTTCAAGACGATGACCGACGCGCTCGGCGGCGTCGAGATCGACATCAAGCAGAGCGTCTACGACCCCGCCCGCAAGGTGAACTGGACGGCGGGCCGGCAGACGCTGGACGGCGAGAAGGCGCTGCTGTTCGTCCGGCAGCGCTACAACCTGCCGAACGGCGACTTCGACCGGATCAGGCGGCAGCAGGCGTTCCTCGGGGCGCTGGCGAAGAAGGCCGCGAACGGCGGCACGGTCAGCAACCCGCTCAAGCTCGACCGGTTCCTGTCGGCGTTCACCAAGTCGATCAGCGTGGACGACGGCGTCTCGGCCGGCAAGCTGCGCTCGCTGGCGGTCAGCCTGCGCGGCATCCGGGCCGGCGACGTGCAGTTCCTGACCGCGCCCAACAAGGGCAGCGCGCAGCGCGGCAAGCAGAGCGTGGTGCTGCTCGACAAGGCCAAGTCGTCCGCCCTGTTCGAGGCCGTGAAGACCGCCGAGATGGCCGACTACGTCAAGCGGTACGGCGGGGTCAACAGCGTCGGCACCGTCTCCTGAGCGCCGTCCGGGCGGGGCGTAGCCTGGGGCCACAGGGACGACGCCGCCCCTGTGGACAAGGGGTGTGAAGTGCTTCGTCAGGCCCTGCTCGCGGCCTCACGCAGCGTTGGCGCGCGCAGGATCGTGAACACCGCGCCCTTCGGCCGCGACGTCGTCCGGCGGTTCATCGCGGGCGAGACGATCGACGACGCGCGGCGCGTCACCGAGGAGCTGACCGCGGAGGGCCTGCTGGTGAGCCTGGACGTCCTCGGCGAGGACGTCCAGGGCGCCCGCCAGGCCGCCAGGACCACCGCGCAGTACGTCGAGCTGCTCGAAGGGCTGGGCGCGGCCGGGCTCGGCACCCGCGCCGAGGTCTCGCTGAAGCTCACGGCGGTCGGCCAGCCGGTCGACGACGCCCTCGCGCTGGAGAACGCCCGGCTGGTCTGCTCTGCCGCCCGCTCCGCGAGCACCACCGTCACCGTCGACCTTGAAGGCTTCTCCACGGTCAGGTCCACGCTCCTCACGGTGCAGGAGCTGCGCCGCGACTTCCCCGAGACCGGCGCGGTCGTCCAGTCGTACCTGCGCAGGGCCGAGGAGGTGTGCGCCGAGCTGGCGTTCGAGGGTTCCCGCGTCCGGCTGTGCAAGGGCGCCTACGCGGCGCCCGAGTCGGTGGCCTTCACCGACAGGGCCGAGGTCGACAAGTCGTTCGTGCGGTGCATGAAGGTCCTGATGGCGGGCAAGGGCTACCCGATGCTGGCCACGCACGACCCCCGGCTGATCGACATCGCCGGGGCGCTCGCGGTGCTGAACGGGCGCGACGCCGACACCTTCGAGTACCAGATGCTCTACGGCATCCGCCCGCAGGAGCAGCTGCGGCTGGCCGGGCAGGGCTCCCAGGTCCGCGTCTACGTCGCGTACGGAGCCGAGTGGTACGCCTACTTCATGCGCCGGCTGGCCGAGCGCCCGTCCAACCTCGGCTTCCTCCTGCGCTCGGTCGCCACCCGCGCGTAGTTGTTTTTCGCCCGGCCCGGTGCCCTCGCCTGGCGGCTCGGGCGCCGACCTGGCTTGGGCGAGCGCGACATCGCTTCGCGATCTGGCCCGTGAGGCTCGCCTCCGGCATCGCCCCACCGGCCAGGTAGCGCGCTCGCGCGAGGGTTGAGGCACTGTGAAGAGGTCCTGGCTGCGCTTGCCCGGCCCGGCTTCCTCGCCTGGCGGCTCGGGCGCCGACCGAGCTCGGAACGGAGCGCGCTGTCCTGGGCGTGGCGGGCGATAGGGTGATGCGGTCGTTGAAACCCCACGTCAGGTATGCAAATGATCGCGATTCTGGGTGCCGGGAAGATGGGCGAGGCACTGCTGTCCGGGGTGCTCCGGGCCGGTCGCCGCCCGTCCGAGCTGATGGCGACCGCCCGCCGCGAGGAGCGCGGCGCGCTGCTGCGCGAGCGGTACGGCATCGAGATCGTCACCAACGTCGAGGCCGCCGAGACCGCCGAGACGCTGATCCTGGCGGTCAAGCCGCAGGACATGGGCGCCCTGCTGGACGAGGCCGGCCCGCGCATCCCGGCCGGCCGCCTGGTGATCTCGATGGCGGCCGGGATCACCACCGGGTTCGTCGAGGAGCGGCTCCCGGCCGGCGTCCCGGTCGTCCGGGTCATGTCCAACACCCCGGTGCACGTGGACGAGGCGATGAGCGTCATCTCGGCCGGATCGCACGCCGCCGAGGAGCACCTCAAGCTCGCCGAGGAGCTGCTGTCCCCGGTCGGCAAGGTGCTGCGCATCCCCGAGTCGCTCCAGGACGGCGCCACCGCGCTGTCCGGAAGCGGCCCCGCGTACTTCTACTACCTGGTCGAGGCGATGGTCGACGCCGGCATCCTGCTCGGCATGCCGCGCGCCGCGGCGCTGGAGATGGTGATCCAGTCGGCCGTGGGCGCCGCGGTGATGCTCCGCGACTCCGGCGAGCACCCGGTGCTGCTGCGCGAGGCCGTCACCTCCCCGGGCGGGACGACGATCGCCGCCATCCGCGAGCTGGAGCGGCACGGGGTCCGCGCCGCCGTGCTGGAGGCCATCGAGGCCGCCCGCAACCGGGGCCGCGAGCTGGCCGGCGGCTGACGTCCGCCGACGTCCGCCGACGTGGACCCGCCGCCGGATCGGCGGCCCGGAGATTGAGCCGATCGGGGGCCCGCGGCCGTGTAAGAGGTATGGGTATTCTGCTCCGCGTGCTCGTGGCCGCCGGTCTCGTCGTCGACGCCGTCGTGCACTGGCGGTTCGCTCCCGACATGGCCTACGTGGAGGGCGGCGCGATCGGCGGTGATCTGCTGTTCCGCGTCCAGGGGGTGGTCGCGGCCGTGGTCGCGGTCCTGGTCCTGGTCGCGGCCCGCCGCTGGTCGTACGCGCTCGCGTTCCTGGTGGCGGCGAGCGCGGCCGGCGCCTTGCTGCTCTACTACTTCGTCGACGTGGGGGCGCTCTGGCCGCTCCCGGACATGCACGAGCCGGTCTGGTACTCCGACAAGACCATCAGCCTGGCCGGAGAGGGCGTGGCGGCGCTCGCGGCGCTGGCCGGTCTCCTCACCGTGCGGGGGAAGCGGTCGTCCCGCGAGCCGGAGAACGCCGCCCGCCTCTGAGGTCCTTCCGCGTCACCCGGATCTCGGTTGGCGAGGCACCTCCGCACGGCCGTGGTCCTGCCTACCCGCGGCCGTGCGGAGGTCACCTCAAGTTCGGACCGGGCCCCATCCTCACGCGACGGCTCCCGTGCCGGCCGCGGCGGCGCCGGGCGCGGCGCCCGCGCGGGCTCCGGCGACGGCCGAGCCGATGAACCGGGCGGCCTCCCTCATCGCCGCGCTCGCCTCCGGGAGGACCCGGTTGAGGATCTGGAAGACGTGCATCTGGCCGTTCCAGACCTGGAGCTCGCAGTCGGCGCCGGACCGGATCAGGGCCTCGGCCAGCGCCTCCGCCTCGGGCCGCAGCACCTCGGCGCCGCCGACCTGGATCAGGATGGGCGGCGGATCCGTCCAGGGGGAGGTGAGCAGGGCCAGCCGCGGGTCGTCGAATCCGGCCGGCCCCACCACGAGACGGGCGATCCGGCGCGCCGCGTAGGCGCTGATGTACGGATCGCGGGCCTCCCGCTGGGCGCGCGTGGACAGCTCGCAGGTCAGGTCGACCCACGGGGAGAACAGGACTGCGCCGGCCGGGCGGGGCAGGCCGGTGCGGCAGACCTCGGCGGTCAGCGCGGCGGCCAGGTGCCCGCCCGCCGAGTCGCCCGCGATCACGATGCCGGCCGCGGGCACGCCGCGGTCCAGCAGCCAGCGGTACGCGGCGAGGGCGTCCTCCAGCGGCGCCGGGAAGGGGTGCTCGGGGGCCAGCCGGTAGTCGGGCGCCAGGACCGGCAGGCCGGTGTCGAGCGCCAGCCTGGACGTGATGGGCCGGTGCGTGCGGGGCGAGCACACCACGTACCCGCCGCCGTGCAGGTACAGGACGGCGCCGGGCGGGGGCCGCCCGTCGTCGGCGTCGCGGCCGACCACCCATTCGCCGACGACGCCGGGCCGTCCGGCCGGGCCCGCCTCGACCTGCGGGTCGTTCAGCGGGCGGACGGTCACCCGGGACGTGTGCCGCATCAGCAGCGCCGCGGCGTCGACCGTCGTGCGGGCGGTGCGGAGGCCGGCCGCGTGGCCCGGCACACGGTGGAGGAACGGCCGTACGCCGTACCAGAGGGCGCCGGAGATGGCACGGCTGCGGACGCTGGGGCCGCGTTCGTGGGACGGGAGCGGTGCGGCGGCGGCCCAGGGCACCGCGCGGGGGGCGGTGAGCGGTGTCACCTCCGCGGGCGCCCCGGAGAGGGGTCGAGAGTCCATCTGCACCCCGTGTGTCGTGTTTCCGTGGTGTTAAGGAGATGCCCGCAATCGGGCGATCGTTCACGTCACAACTTGGTTGCCGTCCGGCCGAACGGCCTTCGGTGTGACTCAGGCCACGCGGCCCCGCCGTGCGGCGGGGCGATAGCGTGAGGGCCATGAGCAGCGCCGAGCCGCCCCCGTCCGCAGCGGACTGCGGGCTCCAGATCCTTTGGGACGACAGGCTCATCTCCTACGATTTCGGTCCCGGGCATCCGATGAACCCGGTCCGGGTCGAGCTGACCATGGCCCTGGCCCGCGAGCTCGGCGTCCCGGAGCTGCCCGGCGTGCGCGTCGAGACGTTCGAGGCCGCGGGCGACGACCTCCTCGAGCTGGTGCACGAGCCGGCCTACATCGCGGGGGTCAAACGCGCGGGCGCCACCGGCCTCCCCGAGCTGCGGTTCGGGCTCGGCAGTCCCGACAACCCGGTCTTCCCCGGCATGCACGACGCGTCCGCGCTGGTCGCGGGCGCCTCGGTCGCCGCCGCCGAGGCGGTCTGGACGGGCGCGGCCGGGCACGCCGCCAACATCTCCGGCGGGCTGCACCACGCGCTCAGCGGCGCCGCCAGCGGCTTCTGCGTCTACAACGACCCGGCGATCGCGATCGCGTGGCTGCTGGAGCAGGGCGCCGAACGGGTCGCCTACGTCGACGTCGACGTCCACCACGGCGACGGCGTCCAGGCGGCGTTCTACGACGACCCGCGGGTCCTGACGATCAGCCTGCACGAGACGCCGCGGACGCTGTTCCCCGGCACGGGCTTCCCCAGCGAGTCCGGCGGACGGGGCGCCGAGGGCACGGCGGTGAACGTGGCGCTCCCGCCCGGCACCGGCGATGCGGCCTGGCTGCGCGCGTTCGACGCCGTCGTCCCGCCGCTGCTGCGCGCGTTCCGGCCGCAGGTGCTGGTCACCCAGCACGGCGCCGACGGGCACGCGCTCGACCCGCTGGCCCACCTGATCCTCAGCGTCGACGGGCAGCGCACCGCGTACGCGATGCTGCACCGCTTGGCGCACGAGACGGCGGGCGGGCGGTGGGTGGTCACCGGGGGCGGCGGCTACGAGCTGGTGCAGGTCGTGCCGAGGGCGTGGACGCATCTGCTGGCCGAGGCCGCGGGCCGCCCGATCGACCCCGAGACGGCCACCCCCGAGGGGTGGCGCGAATTCGTGCGGAACCGGACCGGGGAGATCGCGCCGCGCCGGATGACCGATGGAACGAGTGTGGTGGAGGTGCGCACGTGGGGGAGCGGCTACGACCCGGCGAACCCGGTCGACCAGGCGGTGCTGGCGACCCGGCGGGTGGTGTTCCCCGAACACGGCCTGGATCCGATGACGGACCTGTGACCGGCGGGCCGGCGGTGCCGGCGCCGACCCGCGCGGAGCTGCGCGCCCACCTGGTCCGCACGATGATCGCCGGTGGTGTGGCCACCCCGCGGCAGAACAACCTGCTGCACTTCCGGCGGATGGCGAACGGGCTGCCCTACTACCAGTTCGGCCTCGAACTCGACCCGGCGTGGACCGAGCGCACGGTGCTGGCGATGATGGTCGAGCGCTGCGGCGTCGACCCCGACCCGATGCACCTGTACGGCGACGACACCATCGACCCCGACCTGACCATCGACGCGCTGGAGGCGATGGGCGACCGCGTCGGGCTCGCCGCGCGCCGCCGCGAGAACGTGGTGCTGGCCACCGGGCACCCGGCCAACCTCACCCCGCTCTACCAGGCGCTGGCCCGCGCGCTGGCCGGACGCGGCTGCCGGGTGCTGACGCCGTCCGGCGGCTGGACGTACCAGGCGATCGCCTACGGGCCCACCGAGCTGCGCCGGCTCGTCTACGCCCCGGGCGGCGTGGCGATGCTGGAGGACGACGGCGGGCGTACGCAGCACACCCACGACCCGGACGCGATGCAGGAGATGCTCGCCGCGCTGGCGCCCCGCACCCGGGCGTTCGATACCGGTGCCGGAGTGGAGTCCGCCAGGGAATCGAGCGATTGGCCGGATCTGGCCATCGCCGACCACGGCTGGGCGGGCGCCGCCGGTCAGGCCGGGATCGACACCGTGGGCTTCGCTGACTGTAACGATCCGGCCCTGTTCGCGGGCGCCGCCGAGGGCAAGATCGATGTGGTCGTGCCCCTTGACGACGGCATATACCCGCAGCACTACGCCCCGTTGACGGCGTTCCTGCTCGCCCGCGCCGGCCTGGGCTGATCTCCGTCCATCCGTTCCGGCGGCGGAGCCGGACACGGAGCGTCACCATGTGTGACGCGGCGGCCACTTCGGGGCGCATGCGCCCGCGCGGAGCCTTCGGCGACGTCTGAGTCGCAGGTCGTCGCGTGGTTTCGGCTCACAAGCGTTCGCCGCGCTACGCCCGGTGCCGTCATGTCCACGCTCTGTGCCGAAGTCCAGGTGTGGCCGCGGGGTCAGGACGGGACACGGAAATGGATGGGACTCCCCTCTTGCGACTGCCGATACACGATTTACGCTGGAGGAAGTACACGTGCGTGATCAAAGTCACCCAAAGGGCCGGTGCGCGGCACGTGTGGAAGAGGGCGTCCGATGAGCTCAGGCGAGCGACCTCTGAGTGAGGTCAGGTTCCTGACTGTGGCCGAAGTGGCGGCGGTGATGCGGGTGTCCAAGATGACCGTCTACCGTCTCGTCCACTCAGGCGAGCTGCCCGCGATCCGCGTGGGCCGTTCGTTCCGAGTCCCCGAGCAGGCCGTTCACGACTACCTGCGCGAAGCGTTCATCGAAGCCGGATAGCGTCCGCCCCCGCGTTCGCGGGGACGTTCCGGGGAGGGGGGCGGGGCAGAGTCTGTGCGCCTCGCCGCCGATCTCGAACCCGGCCGTGCAGGGGGCTCCGACGTGGATCTGGCGATCCGCGGCGGAAGCTGGGGAACAGTCCTCGCGCCAGCGGGGACGCGTCGAGGGAAGAAGACCGGCCGGCGACCGGCAGGCCGCCGGAACCGGTGTCCGGGCGCCCGGGGCATCGCCGATGCCCGCGGCGCACCGGGCGCCGGAGACGGTACTGGACAGGCAACGTGCGGAGCCGCCGGATGGCGGCGCCCGCCGGTGACCCTTCATGCCGGCGGAGGCGCCGGCCGTCGCGAACGGGTTCTCGCCGGGGTCCGCACGGCGTCGCCGAACGGCCCGTCGAGGCCCGTGAGAGAGCTGCGCGAGGGGCGTTCGGAGGACGCGCAGGGCGACCGTCACGGCGCCGCGGGTGACCGGCGGCATGACCGCCGCCAGTACAGCGGTACTCTTGGGCGGCGGACTGTGTACGCCCGTCGAGCCACGCTCGCATGCGTTACGCCCGTCTCCTGCACAACACCCGATTTTTGCCAAGCGAGGTCTCGTGGGCTCTGTCATCAAGAAGCGCCGCAAGCGGATGGCGAAGAAGAAGCACCGCAAGCTGCTCAAGAAGACGCGCATCCAGCGTCGCAACAAGAAGTAAGACGCCGGCCACTCAGCCGTAAGGGGTGGGGCGCACAGTGTCCTACATGCCCGCCGCCGCGGCCCGTGTCGTACTAGTCACGGGCGTCTCCCGTTTCCTGGGGGCGCGGGTCGCGAACACCCTCCAGGCCGACCCGGGCATCGAGCGGGTCATCGGCGTGGACACGGTCCCACCCTCGATGTCGCTCGGGCGCACCGAGTTCGTGCGCGTCGACATCCGCACGCCGGGCATCGCCAAGGTCATCTCCTCGGCCGAGGTCGACACGGTGGTGCACCTGAACCTGGTCTCCTCCCCGTCGGTGCCGCGGGCGAAGGTGAAGGAATTCAACGTCATCGGCACGATGCAGCTGCTGGCGGCGTGCCAGCGGTCGCCGGACATGCGCAAGCTCGTCGTGCGGTCCTCGGCCGCGGTCTACGGCTCCTCGCCGATGGACCCGGCGGTGTTCACCGAGCGCGACGAGCCGGTGGAGGCGCCCACCTCCGGGTACGCCAAGGACGCGGTCGAGGTCGAGGGCTACGTGCGGGGGCTGTGCCGCCGCCGCTCCGATCTGACCGTCTCGGTGCTGCGCTTCGCCAACTTCCTCGGGCCGGGGGTCGACTCCCCGCTGACCCGCTACCTGACCATGCCGGTCGTCCCGACGGTGCTCGGCTTCGATCCGCGCCTCCAGTTCGTGCACGAGGACGACGGCGTCGAGGTGCTGCGCCGGATGACCGTCGAAGACCATCCCGGCTGGTTCAACGTGGCGGGCGACGGCGTCCTGCTGCTGTCGCAGGCGCTGCGCCGGGCCGGCCGCCCGTACCTGCCGGTGCCCGCTCCGTCCCTGTCGGCGATCGGCGACATGGGGCGGCGGTTCGCCGGGCTGTCGGGCTTCTCGCCCGAGCTGCTGCGCTGGCTCACCTACGGCCGGGTCGTCGACACCGGCGCGCTGGTCGACGAGCTGGCCTGGCGGCCCAAGTACGAGTCCGCCGCCGCGTTCGCCGACTTCGTCTCGGCCCGGGAGCTCGGCCGCGGCGGTCCGCTCCACCTTTTCGACCGGCTGTCCGGCCTCATCGGCCGTGGCTGAGGTGGCCGGCGGCTCACGAGGAGGCCCGCGAGGATGAACGCCCACCGCGAGGAGCGGTCCGACGACGGGCTGGAGCGCAAGATCGCCTCCGGGCTGGCCTTCCTGCGGCGGCGCATCGCCGGCGAGTACGAGGTCGACGAGTTCGGCTTCGACCCCGAGTTCAACGGGACGGTCCTGCTCCCGGTCGCGCGGGCGCTGTACGAGCACTGGTTCCGCACCGAGGTGTTCGGGCTGGAGCACGTCCCCGAGAAGGGCGGCGCGCTGATCGTCGCCAACCACTCGGGCACCGTGCCGCTCGACGGGATCATGCTGTCGGTGGCGGTGCACGACGGCGCCGACCGGCGGCTGCGGCTGCTCGGCGCCGATCTCGTCTACCAGATGCCGCTGCTGGGCCACCTGTCGCGCAAGGCCGGGCACACCCTGGCCGGCCCCGCCGACGCCGCGCGCCTGCTCGGCAAGGGGGAGTTGGTCGGCGTGTTCCCGGAGGGCTTCAAGGGCGTCGGCAAGCCGTTCGCCGACCGCTACAAGCTCCAGCGCTTCGGCCGCGGCGGCATCGCGCAGACCGCGCTGCGGGCCGGCGTCCCGATCATCCCCGCGGCGATCGTCGGGGCCGAGGAGATCTACCCCAAGATCGCCGACTTCCGCCCGCTGGCCCGGCTGCTCGGCCTGCCCTACTTCCCGATCACCCCGACGTTCCCGCTGCTGGGCGTGGCGGGGCTGCTGCCGCTGCCGTCCAAGTGGATGATCCAGTTCGGCGAGCCGATGTCGCTGGCGGAGTACGACGCGGACGCGGCCGACGACCCGATGACGGTCTTCAACATCACCGACCACGTTCGGGAGAACGTCCAGCAGATGCTGTACGACACCCTCCTGCGCCGCGGCCCCGCGTTCCTCTGAGCCGCCGCCGCCCCGCCGCCCCGGGGCACCGCCAGGCACCCCAGGGGAAGCTCAGCCGCGGTAGTGCTTGCGGAGGGCGATGCCCGCGGCGACGCCGCCGGCCAGGGCGCCCGCGCCCGCGGCCGCGGGCAGCGCGACCATGGTGACCTTGCGCCCGGTCCGGAAGTCGTGGATCGGCCAGCCGTGTTCCTTGGCATGGTCGCGCAGGTCGGAGTCGGGATTGACGGCGTGCGGATGGCCGACCGCGGTCAGCATCGGCAGGTCGTTGATCGAGTCGCTGTAGGCCGAGCAGCGGGCCAGGTCGAGGCCCTCGCGCTGGGCCAGCGCCCGCACCGCCTCGGCCTTGGCGGGGCCGTGCAGCAGGTTGCCGACGAGCCGTCCGGTGTAGAGGCCGTCGCGGGCCTCGGCGACGGTGCCGAGCGCGCCGGTGAGGCCGAGCCGCCGCGCGATGGTGCGCGCCACCTCGACCGGCGTGGCGGTGACCAGCCAGACCTGCTGGCCCGCGTCCAGGTGCTGGAGGGCCAGCGACCGGGTGCCGTGCCAGATCCGGTCGGCCATCACCTCGTCGTAGATCTCCTCGCTGAGCTGGACGATGCCGGCGACCTTCTGCCCGGCCACGAAGGCGAGCGCGGCCTCCTTGGCGCTGCCGATGTGCTCGGAGTTCTCGGTGCCGCGCAGCCGGAAGGCGGCCTGGCCCCAGGTGAACATGGCCAGGTCGCGCAGGGTGAACAGCTTGCGGGAGGCCAGCCCGCGCGCGAAGTAGTAGATCGACGCGCCGCGCATCATCGTGTTGTCGACGTCGAAGAACGCCGCGGCCGAGAGGTCGGGCGAGGGGAGCGGGCCGGGGTCGGTCGCCGCGGCGGCGGCGGCCTCCCCAGCGCTCACGTGGTCGGTCTCTCGGCCGCGCTGCCAGAATCGCCGCATGGGCCAGAGCCTAGTCAACCGGCTCGCGGTGCCCGCCGGTCCGCCGGGGAATGCGATAGTCCTCACGCCGTTCGGTGTTCCGATCGGCGTTCCGGCCGGAACTCCGGTCGGCGGCCTCGGCCACGAGCCGTTCGCGCAGGACGGCGCGGAAGACGGGGTCCGGGTCGGCCTCGCGCATCTGCATGCGGAGCCGGTTCAGCGGATTGCGGTCCTCGGCGGTGCTCCTACCGTGCAGTTTGATCATCCTTTTTGTCCGCCCCATGCAACGTTCCCTGAAAATTGCTCTCCCAGCCGCACAACGAGCGGGCCGCACGAGGGGTTACGGCCGGGTCCGGGCCGCCCCGAACGAAGATCGTTTCAGTAGCGCAGATCGGCGGGCAGCGCCCGCGCCAGCGACCGCACGGCGCGATACTGCAACGCCTTGATCGCGCCGGTCTTCTTGCCCATCACCAGCGCGGTCTCGGCCACGCTGAGGCCGTGCAGGAAGCGCAGCACCACGCACTCCTGCTGCTCGGAACCGAGTTGCCGGACGGCCTTCAGGAGGGTCCGGTTCGTCATCGAGTCGAGCACCGCCCGCTCGGGCCCCTCCTGAAGACGGTCGGGCTCCAGCAGCTCGGCCGTGCAGATCTCCAGTCGGTAGCGGCTGGACTTGAAATGGTCGGCCACCAGGTTACGGGCGATCGTCACCAGCCAGGCCCCGAAGTCCTTGCCCTGCCAGTTGAAATCGCTCATCCGGCGCAGCGCCCTGAGGAAGGTCTCGCTGGTGAGGTCCTCGGCCAGCGCGTGCGCGCCGACGCGGTAGTAGACGTAGCGGTAGACCAGGTCGACATAGTGGTCGTAGAGGCGGCCGAACGCGTCAGCGTCGCCGTCCCTGGCCCGCAGGACCAGCGCCTTCAGCATCTCGGCGCGGTCTTCGGCGTCCGCGCTCCGGGCGCGGCGGGGAAGCGTGAGGACCTGGGCGTTGATGGCCAGGCTGCTCATGCGGCTCTCCTCGGGGGGCTTACGCGACCACCGGCATGGGTTGCCACTCTAGGTACCGGCGGGTACGGCAGGCAATGGCGGGCGCCTCGCGATGTCCCGGCGGACACTATTCCGGGACGTGTTCGCAGGAGTGGTTACCCCTCAGCGCCCCGCATCGGGCACCATGGGGCGCGATGGTCGACGGAGCTCTCGCGCTGCTGGCGACCCTGGGGGCCCTGGCGGCCACAGGGTTGCTGGTCACGCGCGCCTACAAGGACCGGCTGCTCTACCTGATCGCCTGGTCCCTCACCCTGGTCGGGCTCTCCATCGCGCTGGCCGCGATGACGGTGGGCTTCTTCGCGGGTTTCAACGGTCCGATGTTCCGGGTGCTGGAGCTCGGCGCGGCCCTGGTCGGGCCGGTCTGGCTGGCCCTCGGCATGATCGAGCTGATCGCGCGGTACGTGCAGGTGCGCTTCGCGGCGTGGCTGTTCGCGGTGTCGTACACGGTCGTCGCGATGGTCATCCTGATGGTCGACCCGCTGACCGGCTCGTTCGCCAAGAAGCTGCCCAAGCCCGGCGATACCTACGACGCGCTGCCCCGGCTGCTGATCGACGGCGGCCACGTGGTCGCCGTGATCGCGCTGGTGGGGTGCACCGGGGTCACCGCGTGGCTGGCGAGCAAGCAGGACCGCGAGGCGGGCGAGCTGCTCATCCCGATCGCGTTGGTCGCGCTCGCCGGGGTGCTGGTGGTGAGCGGTACCCGGGGGTTCCTGCCGGGCCCGCTCGCGGTCATCGCGCTCGGTGCCGCCGCCGGGCTGGTCTGGTACGGCGCGATGCGCACGATCCCGGTGTACGACGACGAGGGCTACGACGGCGAGCCGTTCGACGGCGAGGACCCGGCCACGGGCTACGAGGAGCAGGGCCACAACGCCCCGCCGCCGCCCGAGCCGGCCGCGGCCCCGGCGGGGATGCCCGCGCCCCAGCGGGGCGACCTGCGCTTCCCTGATCCGTCCGCGGCCGAGGAGATGCGGTTCCCCGAGGCGCCGCCGCCGACGACGGTCGACGGCATGCGGAGCGCCCCGGTGCCCGAGCAGGCGATCCAGGCCGCGTCCGGTATCCCAGGGCTGCCGGCCGGGCTGCCCGGTGCCCTCCCCGGCGGTCCGCCGGGCCGGAGCGCCGGCGACCTCTCCGCGGCCTGCGGGCAGATCACCGTCTACACGCTGCTGGAGGGGCGGGAGGACGCGTTCGACCGGCTGACCGACGACCTGGTCAAGGGTGCCCGCGGTGCCGAGCCCGACACGGTGGTCTTCGCCTGCCACGAGGTGGTGAACGCCCCCACCCCGCAGCGGATCTTCTACCAGCTCTTCCGCGACGAGGCGGCGCTCGCCGCGCACCGGCGGCTGCCGCACCTCAAGCGCTTCACGGCCGAGTCGCGTCCGCACGTGCTCGCCACCAACGTCGTCGAGCTGAGGCTCGGCGCGGGCAAGGTGCCGCTCCCTCCGCCGAGCGCGTCCGAGAAGCGGCGGTGAGCCGCAGGTGAACGGGCCGGTGGACGAGGCGGCGAGCCGGACGGCCGGCGGTGCGGACATCACGATCACGTTGCTCGGCAAGCCGGGCTGCCACCTGTGCGACGACGCCCGCACGGTGATCGAGCGGGTCGCCGCCGACCTCGGCGTGGCCTGGACCGAGCGCGACATCACGCGGTCCGAGGACGACACCCGGGAGTACTGGGAGCAGATCCCGGTCACGCTGATCAACGGCGTCCAGCACGACTTCTGGCGGGTGGACGAGGCGCGGCTGCGCGCCGCCCTCGCGGAATTGCAGAAATCACACTGAGCCGCCGCTAATCGCTGGATGACCAGAAATCCCGGAAATCGGGAATCGCGGGATGTCTGGTCGGTCACACCCCGGGCCGCGCCGCCGTCCACCACCCGGACCGGCGGGAACCACCCTGGTCAGGGCTTACGGCGGTTCGCCGGACCTCTTCGCGGATGCGGTAACCGGGGGGTGACTTTGTGCGCGTATTCACAAAGGCTTAACCTGGGGAACAGCCCTGGGGCGGTCGGGCCGCGGCTGCGAAGCCCGGCGGCGGCCCGCCGGGGTGAGGGGTTCTCGGGCCCCGCCCTCAGCGTCGAGCCCCGAAGAGCAGGCCGTGACCTCACGACAGACCCGCCCCCGTGACCGTGCGGACCGCGGCATTCCCGAAGCCACCGTGGCGCGGCTCCCGGTCTACCTGCGGGCGCTGTCCAGCCTCCAGGAGCGGGGCGTCGCCACCGTGTCGTCGGAGGAACTGGCCGCCGCCGCCGGCGTCAACTCCGCCAAGCTCCGCAAGGACCTCTCGCACCTCGGCTCGTACGGCACCCGCGGGGTCGGGTACGAGGTCGAGTACCTCGTCTACCAGATCTCCCGCGAACTCGGCCTGACCCAGGACTGGGCGGTGGCCATCATCGGGGTGGGTAACCTGGGCCGGGCGCTGGCCGGGTACGGCGGTTTCGCCTCGCGCGGCTTCCGGGTGGCCGGCCTGCTCGACGCCGATGAGGGCATCGTCGGCCAGGAGATCTCCGGGATGACCGTGGTCACCATCGACCGGCTGGAGGACGTCATCGCCGAGGGCGGCGTGTCCATCGCGGTGATCGCCACCCCCGCGGGCGCGGCCCAGGGGGTCTGCGACCGGGTGGTGGCGGCCGGCGTGACGAGCGTCCTCAACTTCGCGCCCGTGGTGCTCTCGGTGCCGGAGGGGGTCGACGTGCGTAAGGTCGACCTGTCCATCGAGCTGCAGATCCTGGCGTTCCACGAGCAGCGCAAGGCCGGGGGGCCCGGCGACTACGAGCCGTTGACCAGCGGCGGCACGCCCCCTGGTCCCACGCAGTACGTAGAGGCGGTAGCAGAGGCATGAGTCGCGGTGAGACCGGTGGGATCGAGCGCGGTGTGATCGAGCACGGTGTGATCAAGCGCGGTGGGCCGGATCGTGGTGGGCCGAGGGGGCGCGTGCGATGAGCGTCCTGGTGGTGGGCCTCAGCCATCGGAGCGCGCCGGTGGCCCTGCTCGAGCGGGCGGCGGTGGCCGGGGACGACCTCGGCAAGCTGCTGCACGCCGTGCACGACTCCGAGAACGTCGCCGAGACCGCGATCGTCTCGACCTGCAACCGGGTCGAGGTCTACGCCGTGGTCGACCGGTTCCATGGCGGGGTGTCGCTGATCTCCGAGCTGCTGGCGCTGCACTCGGGCGTCCCGCTCGACGACCTGTCCCGGCATCTGTACGTCCACTATGAGGAACGCGCGATCCAGCACGCGTTCTCGGTGGCCTGCGGCCTGGAGTCCATGGTCGTCGGCGAGGGCCAGATCCTCGGGCAGATCCGGCAGGCGTTCCGGCTCGCCCAGGACGAGGACACCCTCGGCCGCGAGCTGCACGACGTCCTCCAGCAGGCGCTGCGGGTCGGCAAGCGGGCCCACCACGAGACCGGCATCGACAAGGCCGGGGCGTCCCTGGTCAGCGTCGGCCTCCAGGTCGCGTCCGGGCACCTCGGCCCGCTGGACGGGGTGCGCGCGCTGGTGGTGGGCGCGGGCTCGATGAGCTCGCTGGCCGCCGCCACGCTGAGCCGGGCCGGCGCCCGCGAGGTCGTGGTGGCCAACCGCACCTTCGACCGCGCGGCGCGGCTGGCCGAGTCGCTCGACGTGCCCGCGCGCGCGATCGGGCTGGACGATCTCGGCGCCGCGCTGGCGGGCGCCGACCTGGTGGTGTCGTGCACCGGCGCCGCCGGGCTGGTGCTCACGGCCGCGCGCCTCGCCGAGCACGGCGTGGGCGCCGACGGCCGGTCCCGGTTCTTCCTCGACCTGGCCCTGCCGCACGACGTCGACCGGGCCGTCCGCGGCCTGCCCGGCGTCGCGCTCGCGGGGCTGGACGACCTGCGCACCGCCCAGGAGGCGGCCAAGGCGATCGGGCCCGAGGCCGAGGAGGCCGTGCGGCGCATCGTCTGCGACGAGGTCGCCGCGTTCCTCGGCGCCGCCCGCGCCGCCGCCGTCGCGCCCACCGTGGTCGCGCTGCGCAGCAAGGCCGCGGGCGTCGTCGACGCCGAGCTGGCCCGCCTCGCCGGGCGGCTGCCCGAGCTCGACGACCGGGCCCGCAAGGAGATCACCCAGACCGTGCGGCGCGTGGTCGACAAGCTGCTGCACGCGCCGACCGTGCGGGTCAAGGAGCTGGCCGCCGCGCCGGGCGGCGACACCTACGCCGACGCGCTGCGCGAGCTCTTCGACCTCGACCCGAAGGCCCCGGAGGTGGTGGCGCGGGCCGACCTCGCCGACGCGGGGGACGGGGCGCCGTCCGTCCAGGCGGGCGCCGGGTGCGCCGACGCCGACTGCGTGAGCCCGTCCTCAGGGCCGGGCCCCGGGGGCGTCGACGCCGAGACGGTCAACGCCCAGGCCGCGAGCGTCCGGGCGGTGAGCGCCAGGGACGTGGCGCCGGGTGCCGGTGTCGCGGTGCCGGGCGCGGGGCGGGCCGGCGAGGGCGTGGGAGAGCAGACGTGAACGAGAGCGGGCGGGACACCGTCCGAGCACAGGCGAGCGGAGCGAGGCTATGACCATTTCAGGCAAGGGCCCGTTGCGGCTCGGCACCCGCAAGAGCCTGATGGCCACCACCCAGTCCCAGCTTGTCGCCGACGCATTGTCACAGCGCACCGGGCATGCCGTGGAGCTGGTCGGGGTAACGACCGAGGGTGATGTCTCCAAGGCTTTGCTCGCGCAGATCGGCGGCACCGGCGTCTTCGTCAACGGGCTCCGGGAGAAGCTGCTATCCGGCGAGGTGGATTTCGCGGTGCACTCGCTGAAGGACCTGCCGACCGGACCGGCCGACGGGATCGTGCTCGCGGCGACGCCGCGCCGCGACGACCCGCGCGACGCGCTGTGCGGCCCGTCCAAGCTGGCCGACCTGCCGTCCGGCGCGCGGATCGGTACCGGCTCGCCGCGCCGTGAGGCGCAGTTGCGCGCGCTGCGGCCCGATCTGGAGGTGGTGCCGATCCGCGGCAACGCCGAGACCCGGCTGCGCAAGGTCACCGATGGTGAGCTGGACGCGGTCGTGCTGGCGTACGCGGGGCTGCGCCGGATCGGCCGGCTGGAGGCGGTCGCCGAGGTCTTCGACCCCGACCAGATGCTGCCCGCGCCCGGCCAGGGCGCGCTCGCGCTGGAGTGCCGGGCCGACCGGGCCGACCTCCGCGCGCTGCTCGGAACGGTGGACGATCCGGCGACGCGGGCGGCCGTCACAGCCGAGCGCACGGTGCTGGCCGTCCTCGAAGCGGGATGTTCGGCGCCCGTGGGAACATACGCTGCCGAAGTAGAACAAAAGCTGCATCTAACCGCTTCCGTCGCAGCGACCGACGGGAGCAGGCAGATCAGGCTGTCCGCAAGCGGCCACCCGGATCAGGCCGAGGAGTTCGGGCGCGATCTCGCGCACCGGCTGCTCGGCCAGGGGGCCGACCAGTTGATGGGGGAGCGAGATTGAGCCCCGCTAGCCAGAGTCCCGCCGGCTCGACGACCGTCCGCCAGGCGGCCGGTCTCGGTACGGTCGTCCTCGTCGGCATGGGCCCGGGCGACCCGGGCCTGCTGACCCTGCGCGCCGCCGCCGAACTGGAGCGCGCCGACGTGGTCGTGGTCGACCGCGCCCGCTGCCACGACGAGTTCCTGTCCCACTGCCGCGCCGGCGTCGAGATCATCGACTCGGCCGGCGCCGACCCGGCCAAGCTGGCCGCGCGGGCCGCCAAGGCGGGCCGCCGGGTGGTCCGGCTGTTCCAGGGCGACCCCGGCCTCGCCTGCGGCCTGGCCGCCGAGGGCGCCGTGCTGGCCAAGGCCGGTGTGCCGTTCGAGGTCGTCCCGGGCGTGTCGGCCGTCACCGGCGTGCCCGGCTACGCCGGCATCCCGCTGACCGACGCCAAGCACCGCGAGGTCCGGATCGTCGACGCCGCCGAGGGCGGCGTCGACTGGGAGCGGTTCTCCGCCCCCGGGGCGACGCTGGTGATCCTCGGCGCCGAGGGCACGGTCGCCGAGGTGGCCAAGGGGCTGATGGCCGTCGGCCGCGCCGACACCACGCCCGCCGCGATGACCAGCCTCGGCACCACCACCGAGCAGGAGACCGTGGTGTCCACCCTGCACCGGCTGGCCGCCGACACCAAGGGCATGGAGGCCCCGGCGATGATCATCGTCGGGGACGTGGTGAACTGGCGCGACAAGCTGTCGTGGTTCGAGACCAAGGCGCTGTTCGGCTGGCGGGTGCTGGTGCCGCGCACCAAGGAGCAGGCCGCCTCGCTGTCGGACCAGCTGCGCGGCTACGGCGCGGTGCCCGACGAGGTGCCGACCATCTCGGTCGAGCCGCCGCGCACCCCGCAGCAGATGGACCGCGCCGTCAAGGGCCTGGTCACCGGGCGGTACGAGTGGGTGGTGTTCACCTCCACCAACGCCGTCCGGGCGATCCGCGAGAAGTTCGCCGACTACGGCCTCGACGCCCGCGCGTTCGCCGGGCTCAAGGTCGCCGCCGTCGGCGAGCAGACCGCCGCCGCGCTCGTGGCGTTCGGCGTGCAGCCCGACCTGGAGCCGTCCGGGCAGCAGTCCAGCGAGGGGCTGGTCGAGATCTGGCCGCCCTACGACGAGGACCTCGACCCGATCAACCGGGTGCTGCTGCCGCGCGCCGACATCGCCACCGACACGCTGATCGCCGGGCTGACCGACCTCGGCTGGGAGTGCGAGGACGTCACCGCCTACCGGACCGTGCGCGCCGCGCCGCCGCCCGCGCCGATCCGCGAGGCGATCAAGGGCGGCGGCTTCGACGCCGTGCTGTTCACCTCCTCGTCCACGGTGAAGAACCTGATCGGCATCGCGGGCAAGCCGCACAACGTCACGGTCATCGCAGTGATCGGCCCGCAGACCGCCCGCACCGCCGAGGAGTACGGCCTGCGGGTGGACGTCATGGCCGACAAGCCGTCGGTCTCCGCCCTCGCCGAGGCGCTCGCGGAGTACGGTGCGAACCGCCGCGCGGCCCAGGTCGAGGCGGGCGATCCGCTGCGCAAGCCCAGCCAGATGCGCCGGGGCGCCCGCCGCCGCAAGTAGCACGATCGCCGCGCGCGCGACCGCCCCGGGACGGCGCGGTCGCCGCGGGCGGCGCCGTCGGAGATGGACACCACCGTGACCCGGCAGCGGTCGCGAAGGGAGAAGGGTCATGTCTGCACAGTTCCCCGCCGCGCGGCCACGGCGGCTGCGGCGCACCCCCGCGCTGCGCCGGATGGTCGCCGAGACCCGGCTGAGCCCGGCCGAGCTGGTGCTGCCGATGTTCGTCAAGGAGGGGATCGCCGAGCCGCAGCCGATCGGATCGATGCCCGGCGTGCACCAGCACACCCGCGACAGCCTGCGCAAGGCCGCGCACGAGGCGGTCGAGGCCGGGGTCGGCGGGATCATTCTGTTCGGGATCCCCGCGGTCAAGGACGGCGTCGGCTCGGCCGCCGACGACCCGGCCGGCATCGTCCAGAGCGCGCTCCGCGACCTGAACGCCGACCTGGGCGACTCGACCGTGATCATGACCGACCTGTGCCTGGACGAGTACACCGACCACGGGCACTGCGGCGTCCTCACCGCGGCCGGTGAGATCGACAACGACGCCACCCTGGAGCGCTACGCCTCCATCGCCCTCGCGCAGGCCGAGGCGGGGTCGGCGGTGCTCGGGCCGAGCGGGATGATGGACGGCCAGGTCGGCGCGATCCGGGCGGCGCTGGACGGCGCCGGGCACCGGGAGACCGCGATCATGGCGTACTCGGTCAAGTACTCCTCGGCCTACTACGGGCCGTTCCGCGAGGCCGCCGAGTGCGCGCCGCAGTTCGGCGACCGGTCCTCGCACCAGCAGGACCCGGCCAACGCCGACGAGTCGCTGCGCGAGGTGCTGCTCGACCTCGACGAGGGCGCCGACATGGTGATGGTCAAGCCCGCCGGGGCCTACCTCGACATCGTCCGGCAGGTCCGCGACGCGGTGCGGGTGCCGGTCGCGGCCTACCAGGTCAGCGGCGAGTACGCGATGATCGAGGCGGCGGCGCAGCGGGGCTGGGTCGACCGGGAGCGCACGATCATGGAGTCGCTGCTGTCGATCCGCCGGGCCGGCTCGGACATCGTGCTCACCTACTGGGCGACCGAGGTCGCCCGGCTGCTCGGCCGCTGACCGGCGCGCGCCCGCGAGCGCCCGTCGCCCCGCGGGTGGGCGCCCGCGCCCGGCGCGCGCCCGCGATGTGAGCGATTGCCGGTGATCAGCCCTGCCTAGTCACTTAGGGCCGTTCCCGGGGGTTGGCGTGCCAAGTCCGCCGGCGCACGGGCATCATCGTCTCCAGAACCCACGTTCGGCCTTGGAGTATTGAGGGGACGACATGCTGGCGGTCTCGGGGAGCAGGCGGCAAAAGGCGCGCGACCGGATGGCCGCCGCCGCGCGCGGCTACGCGGAGCTGGGCTGGCCCTGCCATCCCGGGGCGCATCCCCCCGCGGGCGGGGGGCGGGCGTGCTCGTGCGACCGGATCGGCTGCCCCGACCCCGCGATGCATCCGGTGTCGGCGACGTGGGCGCTCCAGTCCAGCGTCGACACCGCCGTGCTGAAGCGCTGGTGGGCCGAGGACCCGCGCGCCAACATCATCCTGCCCACCGGGCACGTCTTCGACGTCTTCGACGTCCCGGCCGCGGCGGGCACCATCGCGCTGGAGCGGATCGAGCGGGAGGACCTGCCGGTCGGGCCGGTCGCCGGGGTCGGCGGCGACCGCCACCTCTTCTTCGTCGCCACCCGCGGCGCGCCCGTGGACGAGGACGAGTGGTGGTCCTGCCATCTCGACTGCTCGCCGGAGACCGTCACCGAGACGCCGGGCATGCGGTGGCACTGCCGCGACAGCTACGTGGTCGCGCCGCCGTCGGTGCTGCCGTCCGGCCGTGAGGTCGTCTGGATCGTGCCGCCGGACGGCGGGCCGCTGCCCGACCCGCTGCGGCTCCTGGAGGTCCTGTCCGACAGCTGTGAGGCGATCTGAGGTCGCGGCGCACCCTGGCGGCGGAGTGGGTCCCAGAGACCGCTGAGAGCATCACAGGGCCCCGGGAACGCGTCCCGGGGCCCTGTGTCGTGTCGCGGTGCCTTCCGGCCGTGGACGGCGACGTCAGTGCGGCGCGGAGATGGGCGCCTTGCGGGTCCAGCCCGTATAGCTCGCCTGGAGCACCTGCGCCCGGTTCTTGACCGGGCCCTGCGCCTTGAGCCAGAGCTGGACGGGCCGTGAGGCGCGGTCGACCCTGAGGGCGAAGCCGACCTGCCGGGCTCCGGTCGCCTTCGCCATCTCGCCGTACAGCGGGCCGACGACCGGGTCCTGCGACAGCGCGGCCAGCGGCGCGCTCCCCTGCCAGCGGTCGCCCGTCTTGCGCAGCGTGGTGCTGGCCTGGAGTAGTGAGCTCACGCTCTGCATCGAGGTGCCCGACCGGACCTGGCCCGCCAGCGCCGGATAGCCGGGCCCGGCGGTCGGCGACGGCCGCCACGTCTTCCCGGACCGGACGTAGACGGTGTCGCCCACCAGCACGGTGAAGGCGGTCCTGTGCGCCTCGGCGGCGCCCGAGACCGTCATCGAGTAGGACGCAGGGGCGTTCGCGACCAGCCCGAGGCTCCCGCGCGCGCTGGCGGGGGCGCCGCAGCAGCCGCTGCGCTTGAAGGTGAACGCGGCGTTCGGTGTCCGTGAGGTCGCCGTGTTGATGTGCTCGATGAGCTGAGCGGCCTCAGGGTTCGCCGGGGCCGCCGGCTGTGGGCTGCTGCTCTGCGCGGGCGTCGGCTCGGGCTGCTCCTCGCCGTCGCCGAGCAGCGTCGCCGCGCCGACCGCGCCGCCGATGACGACCACGATGGCGGCGACCGCGCCGACCAGCCGGCCGCGTGACCGCCCGCCCGCCGGTGAGGCGGCGGCGACCGTGGGCTGGCGGCCGGAGGACCGCGCCGCGGCGCGCCCGCGTGCGGGCGGCGGCTCGGGCTGCGACGCCGCCTGCGCCGCGAGCTCGGTGAGCCGTCCGCGGCCCTGGGCCTCCCAGGAGGGACCGTAGGCGGCGACCGCCGCGTCCTCCAGGGCGCCGAGGTAGTCGGCCGCCGTCGCGGGCCGCCGCCCGGCCTCCTTGGCGAGCCCTCGGGCGATGAGGTCGCGCAGCGGCCCGGGGACCTCCTCCACCGGGATCGGTGTCTCGCGGTGGGCCTTGGCCATGTTCCGCGCGCTGAACGGGGGGCGCCCGGTCAGGCACTCGTAGAAGATCGCCGTCGCCGCGTACAGGTCGGTCGACACGGTCGACGTCGCGCCGTCCCACAGCTCGGGCGCCGCGTACGCGGGCCCGGCCGAAGCCTCGGTGCCCGTCGGGGACACCGCGATGTCGGTCAGCCGCGCGTTGCCTTCGAGGTCGACCAGGATGTTGGCGGGCCGGATCGCCGCGTGGACCACCTCATGCGCGTGCGCGGCGGCGAGCCCGAGCAGGGTGCCGCCGAGCGCGGACAGCGCGGCGAGCGGGCCGGTGGGGCCCTGCGCGGCCAGCACCCGCCGCAGGCTGACCCCCTCGACGTGCTCCATCACGATCGCGGTGCCCTGCTGGGGCGTCTCCACGAAGTCGTAGAAGTCCACCACGTTGGGGTCTTCGAGCTGCGACAGGCGTCGCGACGCGGCCCGGAACCGCGACAGGAAGGCCTCGTCACCGTCCAGCCGCGGGTCGAGATACTTGATCGAGACCTTCGTGCGGGTCAGATCATCGACGGCCTGCACCACCCGTCCGGAGCCGCCGCTTCCCAGCTCCCTTTCGTGGGTGAAGCCCGGTACCGTCCAGCCGTCAACCACTTTACGAGCCATCCCTCTGATACAGCCGACGCCGGTGCTTTGGTGGGCGCCTCTCAAGCCGGGCGCCAAAGTCGTACTTGGTGGAATATCGGCCCTTAGCGGGCCAGGTCAAGGGCAAACGCCGAACTGCAACTCAACTGTGTGTGACGAGACGTGCGCGACCGCCGTGGGGCCCGGCCCGTGGCGTCCCCCCGAACGCGGCTGAGACACTGGTCGGGTGACTGGAACCGATCGCTCGCAGCAGCTGTTCGACCGTGCGAACCGGGTGGTCCCCGGCGGGGTCAACTCGCCGGTGCGGGCCTTCCGTGCGGTGGGCGGCACGCCCCGGTTCATGACCGGCGCGCGGGGCCCCTACCTGACCGACGCCGACGGGAACGAGTACGTCGACCTGGTGTGCTCGTGGGGGCCGATGATCCTCGGGCACGCGCATCCCGCCGTCGTCGAGGCGGTGCGGGACGCCGCCGGGCGCGGCACCTCGTACGGTGCGCCGACGCCGGGGGAGGTGGAGCTCGCCGAGGAGATCGTGGCCCGCACGCCGGTCGACCAGGTGCGGCTGGTCAACTCCGGCACCGAGGCGACGATGTCGGCGATCCGGCTGGCCCGCGGGTTCACCGGGCGCGCCAAGGTGGTGAAGTTCGCCGGGTGCTACCACGGGCACGTCGACTCGCTGCTGGCCGCGGCCGGGTCCGGCGTCGCCACGTTCGGCCTGCCCGACACCCCCGGGGTGACCGGCGCGACGACGGCCGACACCATCGTGCTGCCCTACAACGACGTTGCCGCGGTCGAGCTGGCGTTCGCCGAGCACGGGCACGAGATCGCGTGCGTGATCACCGAGGCGGTGCCGTGCAACATGGGCGTGGTGCCGCCGATGCCCGACTTCAACGCGCTGCTCAAGCGGCTGTGCGAGCGCGGCGGGGCGCTGCTGGTGATCGACGAGGTGCTCACCGGTTTCCGCGCCTCGGCGGCGGGCTGGTACGGCATCGAGGGCGTCCCGGGCGACCTGGTGACCTTCGGCAAGGTGATGGGCGGCGGGCTGCCCGCGGCGGCGTTCGGCGGCCGGGCGGACGTGATGGCGCAGCTCGCGCCGTCCGGGCCCGTCTACCAGGCGGGCACGCTGTCGGGGAACCCTCTCGCCACGGCCGCGGGGCTGGCCACGCTGCGGCACGCGACCGACGAGGTGTACGCGGCGATCGATCGTTCGGCGGCGGCCGTGTCGTCGGCCGCGTCCGAGGCGCTCGCCAAGGAGGGCGTCGCGCACCGGTTGCAGCACGCGGGGAACCTGTTCTCCATCTTCTTCACGGACGCGGTGGTGGGCGATTTCGCCGCCGCGCAGCGTCAGGACGCCAAGGCCTACGCCGCGTTCTTCCACGCCATGCTCGACCACGGGGTCTACCTGCCGCCGTCGGCCTACGAGGTGTGGTTCCTGTCCGCCGCGCATGACGACGCGGCCTTGGAGCGCATCACCGACGCTCTCCCGCACGCCGCGCGCGCGGCGGCGCAGGCCACCGCGGGCTGAGCGGCGGGCTCACGGCAGGAGCGCCGGCCACTGGAGGGACCTCGCCACCTGCTGACTTTAGGACAAGCTAGAACTTCTCGACGACTCGCTTTAGAGTTGCTTCATGCTCGATCTGGAACGGCTGCGCGCCCTGCACGCGGTGGCGGCCTACGGCTCGGTGAGCGCCGCCGCGGACGTGCTGCACGTGACCACCTCGGCGGTCTCCCAGCAACTCGCCAAGCTGGAACGGGAGACCGGCCAGAAGCTGCTCGAACGCAACGGGCGGGGGGTGCGGCTGACCGACGCCGCCGAACTGCTCGTCGCGCACGCCGAGCGCATCCTGTCGCTCGTCGAGCAGGCCCAGGCCGATCTGGAGGCGCATCGCGGCTCGGTGATCGGGCGGCTCTCGGTCGCCGCGTTCCCGACCGCGGTCCGGGGCCTCATCCCGGACGCGCTGGGCAGGCTGCGCGCCGACCATCCCGATCTGCACGTCCAGGTGCGCGAGGACGACCCGATGCGCAGCATGCCGCTCGTCGTCCGGGGCGACCTCGACATGGCCGTCGTCCAGGACTGGAACAACGAGCCGCTGCCGCTGCCCGAGGGCCTGTGCAAGGGCGTCATCTGCGACGACCCGGCCGACGTGGCGCTCCCCGCCGCGCATCCGCTGGCCGGGCGGGCCGAGATCGCGCTGGAGGAGCTGTCGGGCGATCCGTGGATCAGCGCCTCGCCCGACAGCATCTGCTGCGACTGGCTGCTGCGCATGCTGCGCGCGGTCGACAGCGAGCCGAACATCATGCACATGGCCCACGAGTTCGCCACGCAGCTCGCGCTGGTGGACGCGGGGCTCGGCAACGCCGTGCTGCCGCGGCTCGGCCGCTGCGACGTGCCCGCCGGGGTGCGGGTCGTCCCGCTGAAGGAGCCCCTGTACCGCCGCGTCTACGCGGTGTGGCGCGAGGAGGCCGCGCGGCGTCCCGCCATCCGGGCGATGGTCGACGCGCTGCGCAAGGCCGTTCCGGCGGCGCTGCCGGACACGTCGTTCCCCTCCACCGGGGCGTTCCCGGACCCCGCCGCGCCCGTCGGCGTTTCGTACCCGGTGCCCGTCTAGCAGTGAGATTTCGCTACTTTCTTCCCGATCATCTTTCGTGGGTGGACGGGACGGCGGGAGCGGCGCGTGGCCGAGTGGCGGATCACCGGGTTCGAGGAGGTACGCCGGCTCGGCGAGGGCGCGCAGGGCCAGGTGGTGCTCGCCCGGCACACCGAGTCGGGGACCCCGGTCGCGATCAAGTACCTGCCCGCGGGCGCGGCCGAGGCCGACCGGGAACGGCTGCGTCACGAGGCGCGGATGCTCGGGCAGGCCGACAGCCCGCACGTCGCCCGGCTCTTCCGCCTCGTCGAGGCGCCCGAGGGCGTCGCGATCGTGATGGAGGCCGTCGACGGGGTCTCCCTCAAGGAGGTCCTCGAACGGCATGGGCCGCTCGGCCCTGAGGCGTCGCTCAGCGTCCTGAAGGGCTCGCTGCTGGGTCTGGCCGCCGCGCACGCGCTCGGCGTCGTCCACCGCGACTACAAGCCCGCCAACGTCGTCGTCCCGGCCGACGGGCGCAGCAAGCTCGTCGACTTCGGCATCGCGACGCCCGCCGGGGAGGAGGCGGGCGGGGCCGGGACCCCCCACTACATGGCCCCGGAGCAGTGGAAGCGGCACATCGCCACCCCGGCCACCGACGTGTACGCCGCGACGTGCGTGTTCGTCGAGTGCCTGACGGGGAGCCGGCCGTACACGACGTCCAGCAGGGCGGCGCTGATGCACGCTCACCTCACCGCCCCGATCCCTGTAGAGGCCGTCCCCGAACCGTTGCGCGCCCTGGTGGCAGGGGGCATGGCCAAGACCCCGGAGGACCGTCCGATAGGGGCGGCCGTCTTCGTGGAGGAACTGGAGCGCTCGGCACGGGAGGCGTACGGCGACGACTGGGAGACGCGGGGTGTCCAGGCGATCGCGGTGTCCGCCGTCGCGCTGGCCGCGCTGTTCCCGCTGGCGGCGTGGGTCCTCCCGGGCGCAGGGGCCGCTGTGGGGACGGGCGCTGGAGCGGCGACCGCTGGGGCCGCGGGTGCCGGGGCCGTGGGCACGGCCGGTGCGGGCACGGCTGGGGCTGGGACAGCCGGTGCGGGGACGGCCGGGGCGGCGGGTTCGTCCAGCCTGGCGGCCGGGCATACGGCGGCCGTTGGCAAGGCGGCCAGTGTCGGAGGCAAGGCGTCCGCCGGCGCGGTCAAGGCGTTCTTCGCTAGCGGCGCCGGTATTACCGCAGCGTCGACCGGGGTGGCCGTGGTCGTCGCAGGGGGAGCGTTCACCGCACGGGAGGTCACCAAGGCCGATCCGAGACCGACTCCTACGGTGAGTCGTTCCGCCGCCCCTGCGGTCACGGTGGCCGCAGTGAACCAGTGCCGGACGCTCGACCCCGGCGGCAGGCCGATACCTGCGGGGACGAAGCCCGCGCCCGTGCGCCTCCCCGTACAGGTCAAGCTTCCGGCCGGTGCGGCCGTGTACTCCACCGGGCAAGGGGGCAACCTCATCGGCAACGCCGGAGCCTCCTGCGAAGGGTCGATCGGCGCTTCCGGCGGAAGCAACGAGGTGGGACGGGCGCGCACCGGGCTGATCTCCCAGGTGTTCCAGACGTCCCTCGGCGGACTGCGGATCTCGCTCTGCCAGTACTTCCCGGACTCCCCGCAGGCGGACGAGGAGCGCGGGTCGGGGAACACCTGCGCCTCCGACCTGTCCTCCCGGGACGATCTGCCCACAGGGGTCTCGAACTTCCAGGCGATGCTCTCGTCCGACCCACGCGCGGGCGGCCGGAAGCTCGCGTCACCGTATGTGTCGGTGACCCTGGCGACGCTGAGCTCGACCGGCATCGCGTCGCCGATCTCGTGCAGCATGCCGTGGGCGAAGGCGCCCGTCTGCACCGCCGCGCTCACCTACTGGTTCGTCCAGAACACGGCGAAGAGCGGGATCGCCAAGGCCGACCTCGACCGCGTCGCGGGCCGCATCGCCGCGCATGTGGCCGCGTCGCGGCACTGATCACGCGGGTGAGAGCATGGCGGGATGACGTTCGAGCTTGTCGTCTGGCATGAGCCCGCGCCGATCACGGCGGAGCGCGCCGGGGCCGTGGCACTGGACGAAATCGCGCCGTACCCGGGTGTCGCAGAGTTCGCCGAGGAGTTCGGCAAGCTCCGCCCCGAGGTCACCGTCACCGAGGTGGGGTCCCGCTACGCGCGCGTGCGCATGACGGCGGACGAGGCCGACGAGGTCTCCGCAGAGGTGCACACGGTCGCCAGGGCGCACGGGCTGGTCTGCTACGACCAGGCCCGGGGGCTCGTCCACAACCTCGGGCCCACCGGCGCGTACGAGGGTGTGCAGCTGCACACGGGGGAGGGCCTGATCGTCGTCGATCCCGACCTTGCCCTTGTGGACGACGTGCTGCGGCGGCTGAGTCCCGCCAACCCGTTCACCACGCTCGTCCTCTTCGGCCGGCACTTCATCCAGGTGTCCCCGGAGCCCGGCGGGTACGAACTGGAGTACAAGGACAGCGTCCAGGGGCGCCTTTACCAAACCCACGTCACCGACTTGGACGACGTGAAACGGGCCTTCCGCGAGTACCTCGCCGACGACCGTTCGTTCCTGGGCAGGCACCACTGGGACGAGCCCCTCACCGGCTGAGAGGCCGGGACGGGCGTTGTAGACGGGGCGGCTGGGGCGGACGAGGTCGTGGCCCGGTTCACCGAGCGGCGCGGGTAACCTGACCACGCCATGACTGACAAGACGATCGTTCACGTGCTGCGGCACGGCGAAGTGCACAATCCTGAGGGCGTTCTCTACGGGCGGCTGCCGGGCTACCGGCTGAGTGAGGACGGGATCCTCATGGCCAAGGCCGCCGCGAGATGGTTCGCCGACCGGGACGTCACCGCGCTGTTCTCGTCGCCCATGCAGCGGGCCCTGGAGACGGCCGCGCCGCTGGTCGACACGTTCGACCTGCCGGTGACGGTGGACGACCGGCTGATCGAGGCCGACAACCATTTCGAGGGGCACACCTTCGGGGTGGGGTCGGGCTCGCTGCGCCGCCCCGAGCACTGGCGCTACCTGGTCAACCCGTTCCGGCCCTCCTGGGGCGAGCCCTACAAGGACCTCGCTGCCCGGATGCGCGCCGTGGTGATCAGGGCGCGCGAGGCCGCGCGTGGGCACGAGGCGGTGTGCGTCAGCCACCAGCTCCCCATCTGGACGCTGCGGCTGCACGCCGAGCACCGGCGCCTCTGGCACCACCCGCGCCGCCGCGAATGCGGGCTTGCGAGCGTCACCAGCCTGAGCTTCGAGGGCAGCCGGCTGGTCGAGGTGTCCTACGCCGAACCGGCCGCCGGGCTCGGCGAGGCCCCCGGTGTCGCGGGGGCCTGACCGGGCCGCTACGTTGAGTACTACGTCTTGTAGTAGGAGGGTCCGTTGAGCCCCCGAGTCTCCTCGGTGCGCGCCGTCGCCGCCGTCACCGCGCTGTGCGGGCTGCTGGCGGGCTGCGCCGGGACCAACGCCGCGCAGAGCGGGCCGGGCGGCAGCGACAACCGCTTCATCGCCGGCGACGGCAACGTCCAGAAGATCAAGGCCGCCGACCGCAAGCCCGCCCCGCGGGCCGAGGGCGAGGCGCTGAACGGCGAGAGGCTCGCGCTGGCCGGCCTCAAGGGCAAGGTCGTCGTGGTGAACTTCTGGGCGTCGTGGTGCGCCCCGTGCCGCGGCGAGGCCCAGTCGCTCCAGCAGATCTACACCGAGAACCGGGCCAAGGGCGTGGAGTTCCTCGGGGTCAACTTCAAGGACGGCAAGGAGAACGCGAAGGCGTTCGAGCGCAGGTTCAAGGTCACCTACCCGAGCCTGTTCGACTCCGACGGCCGCGTCGGCCTGGCCTTCCGCGACGTCCCCCCGAACGCGATCCCGAGCACCCTCGTCCTGGACCGGCAGGGCCGGGTCGCCGCCCGCGTCATCGGCGCGACGACGTACTCCAAGCTGGGCTCGCTGGTCGCCGAAGTCCTCGCGGCCCAGTGAGGGCGCCCCGGTGAGCGCCCTCGCGGGGGTCGGCGAGACCGTCACCAGCGGTTCGCTCGTCGCGGCGGCGCCGCTGGCGGCCCTGGCCGGGCTGGTCTCGTTCGTGTCCCCGTGCGTGCTGCCGCTGGTGCCCGGCTACCTGTCGTACGTGACCGGGATGACCGGCGCCGACCTGGCGGGCGAGCCGGGCGAGCCGGGCGCCGCCTCGTCGCGGCGCGGCGGACAGCGCGGGCGGCTGCTCGCCGGCGTGCTGCTGTTCGTCGGCGGGTTCACGCTCGTCTTCGTCAGCTACGGGATGCTCTTCGGCGGGCTCGGCCGCTGGCTGCTGGAGTACCAGGACGTCATCACCCGCGTCCTCGGCGTGATGGTGATCGTGTT
This sequence comes from Spirillospora sp. NBC_01491, assembly GCF_036227065.1. Taxonomy (GTDB): domain Bacteria; phylum Actinomycetota; class Actinomycetes; order Streptosporangiales; family Streptosporangiaceae; genus Spirillospora; species Spirillospora xylanilytica. The sequence continues at coordinate 4,384,362 of NZ_CP109432.1, read as the reverse complement.
CGGGCTGGCGTTCATGGGGCTGATCCCCGGCCTCCAGCGGACCTTCAAGTCCGGCCGGCTGCCCGCCGCCGGGCTGGCCGGGGCGCCGCTGCTCGGCGTGCTCTTCGGGCTCGGCTGGACGCCGTGCATCGGGCCGACGCTCGGCGCGGTGCAGGGCCTGGCCATCACCGAGGCGAGCGCGGGCCGGGGCGCGCTACTGTCGCTGGCGTACTGCCTCGGCCTCGGGCTGCCGTTCGTGCTCACCGCGGTCGCCTACCGGCGGGCCCTGGGGGCGTTCGGCGCGGTGAAGCGGCACTACCCGCTGGTCATGCGGATCGGCGGGGGCATGCTGGTCGTCATCGGGGTGCTGCTGGTGAGCGGCCTGTGGGGCGATCTGACCATCCACCTGAAGTCGTGGATCAGCGGCTTCGAACCGGTGATTTGAGATGACGAACTCTTCAGACACGACCGCCGCCGCAGACGAGGCCGCCGCAGACGAGGCCACCGCAGCGGACGCCGCCGTCGGCGCCGCCGCGACCGCCGCGCCGGCCGCGCGGCAGGCGCCCGGCGACGGGCCGCGCCCCAAGGGGCTCGGCCCGGTCGGCTGGCTGCGCTGGGGCTGGCGGCAGCTCACCACGATGCGCACCGCGCTGATCCTGCTGTTCCTGGTCGCGCTCGGCGCGGTTCCGGGATCGATCCTGCCGCAGCGGGGCCAGGCGCCCGAGAAGGTCGCCGACTACTTCGACAAGCACCAGACGGCCGCGCCGTGGCTCGACCGGCTGTCGCTGTTCGACGTGTTCGCCGCGCCGTGGTTCGCGGCGATCTACATCCTGCTGTTCGTGTCGCTCGCGGGCTGCGTGATCCCGCGCGCGGTCAAGCACTACAAGTCGATGCGGGCGCGGCCTCCGGCGGCGCCGCGCAATCTGTCGCGGCTGCCGCAGTCCGCGTCGTACGAGACCGACGCCTCTCCCGAGGAGGTCCTCGCCGAGGCGCGCGCACTGCTGCGCGGACGCCGGTTCCGGACCGACCTGTCCACCGGAGGCGGGAAGGGCACCGCCGGAAGCGCCGTCGCCGCGGAGAAGGGCTACCTGGGCGAGACCGGCAACCTGGTCTTCCACCTCGCGCTGCTGGCGCTGCTGTTCGCGCTGGGCATGGGCAACCTGTTCGGCTACCGGGGCAACGTGGTGCTCGCCGAGGGCAAGTCATTCGCCAACGCGCTCAACAACTACGACCAGTTCATGCCGGGACGGGCGTTCGACACCGACGCGCTGGCGCCGTTCTCGATCAGCCTGGACGACTTCACCGCCACGTACGAGGCCAAGGGCGAAAAGCGCGGCCAGGCCACCGACTTCGAGGCCAAGATCCGTTACCGGGACGAGCCGTCCGCGCCGGAGAAGAAGTACGACCTGCGGGTCAACCATCCGCTCAAGGCCGGCGGCGCCAAGGTCTACCTGCTCGGCCACGGCTACGCGCCGGCGTTCACCGTCCGCGACGGCAAGGGGGACATCGCCTTCAAGGACACGGTGCCGTTCCTGGCGATGGAGCAGCGCAACTACACCTCCGAGGGCGTCATCAAGGCCCCCGACGCCGAGCCCGAGCAGCTCGCGTTCTACGCGATCCTGTGGCCGACCGCGATGGCCAGCGAGGACGGCAAGCAGATCATCTCGGCCTTCCCGGGGCCGCTGCGCCCGATGGTGACGGTGTCCTCGTTCAAGGGCGACATCGGCCTCGACTCGGGCGCCCCGCAGTCGGTCTACAAGCTGGAGGGCATCGGCAAGACGCTCCAGCCGATCAAGGGCGGGCAGAAGCTGCTGGAGCCCGGCGAATCGTTCGAGCTGCCCGACGGTGCCGGGACGGTCACCTTCGACGGGCTCAAGGAGTGGACCAGCCTGTCGATCAACCGCGACCCGGGCCGCGTCCCGGCGCTGATCGCCGCGATCCTCGCGGTGGCCGGCGTCGCCACCTCCTTCATGGTCCGGCGGCGCAGGGTGTGGGTCCGTGCGACCGCCGCGAAGGGCGGGCGTACCGTGGTGGAGGTCGGTGGCCTCACGCTCGGGAACCCGACGCCGGAGTTCGACGACATCGTGGCCGCGCTCCGCGGCCCGGTCGCTGAGGAACCGGCCGGGGAACCGGCCGTGGAGCGGGCAGACGAGCGGGCCGACGAGCCCGGCACCGACCGGGATCCCGGGTCGGCAACAGAATCGAAGGAGTGACGAGGGTGAGCCATGCCGACCTCGCGAACCTGAGCGACAAGCTCATGTTGAGCACTGTCGTGCTCTACATCGTCGCCCTGGTCGCCTACGCGGCGGACCTGGGCTTCGGGCAGCGCCGCCGCGACGCGGAGGGCGCCGAGATCGCCGAGACCACCAAGGCCAAGGTGCTGGTCGGGGCCGACGGCGCCGAGGTCGCGGACGCCTCCGCCGCCTCGGCCGGCACGTCCGCCGGCCCGTCCGCCGCCTCGGGGGACGACGCCGGAGCGGACGGCCGCAAGGTCGAGTGGATGCGGCTCGCGATCCTGCTGAACGTGATCGGGTGGGCCGCGCACCTCGGGTTCATCGCGACCCGCGGGCTGTCCGCGAGCCGCTGGCCGTGGGCGAACATGTACGAGTTCCTCGCCGCGATCGCGTTCGCCGCGGTGACCGCCTTCCTGGTCGTGATGTGGCGCTACCGGGCGCAGTTCCTCGGCGCGTTCGTGATGGCCGCCGCGGTGCTCGCGCTCGGCGTGGCCAACATCTGGCTCTACGACAAGGCGGGCCCGGTCGTCCCGGCGCTCAACTCGTACTGGATCGCGATCCATGTCACCGCCGCGATCACCGCGACCGGCGCGTTCACCGTCGCCGGCGCCTCCACCCTGCTCTACCTGCTCAAGGCCCGCCAGGAGGCCAGGCTCGCCACCGCGGCCACCGCGGCCACCGCGGCCACCGCGGCCACCGCGGCCACCGCGGCCACCGCGGCCACCGCCACCGCGGCCACCGGCCGCGCCGCGGGCTCGGGTCCGGCCCCGGCCGCCGCCACCGCCCTCGGCGGCAGCGGGTTCATGTCGCGCGTCCCGGCGGCCGAGACGCTCGACCGGCTGGCGCTGCGGGTCACCATGTTCGCGTTCCCGATCTGGACCGCCGCGATCATCATGGGCGCCATCTGGGCGGACGAGGCGTGGGGCCGCTACTGGGGCTGGGACCCCAAGGAGATCTGGTCGTTCGTCACCTGGATCATCTACGCCGCCTACCTGCACGCGCGTGCGACGGCCGGCTGGAAGGGCCGCAAGGCCGCGATCCTCTCGCTGATCGCGTTCGCCGCGCTGCTGTTCAACTTCTTCGGCGTCAACTACATCTTCTCGGGCCTGCACTCGTACGCCTGAGCCGCAGCGGCACCGAAACGGACCCCGGGACCACGGAGCGGTTCCGGGGTCCCGCGCGTTCGGATCACGACCTACTTGTCCTCGTCGCCCTTCAGCCGCCGGTCGAGGTCGCGCAGGAAGGCGGGGTCGTCGTCGGGCCCCTTGGGGGTGGGGACGCCGCGCCGGTCCGGCGGCGGCAGGAGCACCTCCTGCGGGTCGACGAGGTGGCGGCGGGGCCGGCCGAGCAGCAGCCACGCCGCCGCTCCGGCGAGGAAGCCGAGCAGGGCGACCAGGAGCCAGCCGAACTTGGGCAACCCGTGCATCGCCTCCTCGTCGGTGGTGAGGATGTCGAGGAGGCAGAACAGCCACACACCGACCAGAACGAGGGCGAGCAGCGCAAACGGCATGTCCTGAGAGTAGTGCGTGACTTCCGGGGATGACGGCGTGTCGGGTTCCGGCTTACCCTGCCTCCGGGGGCCCCGGCGATCGTTGAGACCGCGGGCCCGCGGACAGAGGAGCCTGATGCGCTTCAAAGGCATCCACCGAAAGCCCCGGGACCTGAGGGACACCTCCTATGCGCCCTCGCCCCCCGACGCCGGGCAGCGTCCCGAGCCGCGCCACGTCCGGCCGCGCCACAGCCAGCCCCGTGACCGGTTCGGGCGGTTCCGCAAGGCCGGCCGCGACGACGACTTCGCCCTGCGCCAGGGCGCGGACGGCACCGGCGGGCCCGCCGAGACCGAGGCGCCGGCCGGACGGTACGGGCGGCCGAGGCACGCGCGCGGCGTCCCGAGGGCCGGCGACTACTCCTGGAGCGACTTCGAGCTCGACGACGAGCCGCTCCGCGCCCGGCCGCGCGCGCCGGGCACGCCGCGCATGGCGGACGGGCTCCAGCACTGCGGCGTCCTCGAAGGCCTCCTGCACCGGCAGTGGGACGACCGGCTCGGGCCGCCGACGCCCGAGGTGATCAGGGCGGTCGACAGCCTGGCGGCGCTCCCCGAGCCGCTGAAGGAGCGGCTGGCGGGCGGGCTCGACGGCATCTACGTCGGGCCGGGCGGCGTCCCGCAGCTCGACGACATGGGCCACCTGCGCGACCGGCCGCTGCCGTCGGGCAAGGCCACCTGGGACATCTGCGCCGGCGCCTACGGCGACCGCAAGATCGTGGTGGGCGACCGCCCGTCGCCCACGCCGGACGTGATGATGCACGAGGTCGGGCACGCGCTCGACGACATCGACGGCGACGGCGCGGAGTGGCGCTCCGACAGCGCCGCGTTCCGGTCGCTGTACGAACTGTGCCGCCCCAGCCTGGCGAGCGACTTCCACCGCCAGCCCGACGCGCTCGGCCGCAGGGAGTTCTTCGCCGACGCCTTCGCCGCCATCTCCGCACACCAGCGGCCCGCGCTGGTCGATATGCTCGCCGGCAACATTCGCGTCGCCCTAGAGGTCATGCTGTTCTTCAACCGCCGATACGGAATCTGATTAGCCAACATCGAAGGTGATCGACGATGTACGTGATCCGGCTCCCCGACGGCACGCTCCGGGTGCCTCACAGCGTCCTGGCCGACTCCGCGGGGGGCGAGGAGGGCGAGGGGCAGATCATCGCCGACGCGTATGTGCGGGTCGGCCCCGGCGATCCCGGCTACGAGCGGCTCCTCGGCCAGTCGCTGACCGAGGAGGAGCTGGAGGAGAAGCGGCGCGGGTGGCGGGACGGGGACGAGGAACTGCTCCGCGTCTTCGAGGAGTGGAAGGCCGGCGAGGGGGGCGGCTGACCGCCGTGGACGGACCGGCGGGGGACGGTCCCGCCCAGGTCAGCGGGCGATGTGCTCGGCCACCGGCTCTTCCCCGCGCAGCAGCGCGTGCACCTCGGACTCGCGGAAGCGCCGATGGCCTCCCGGAGTGCGGATGCTGCTGATCCGGCCCGCCGCGGCCCAGCGGGTGACCGTCTTCGGATCGACCCGGAAGAGGGCGGCGACCTCTCCTGGGGTCAGCAGGCGCTCGCTCGTGCTCTCCACGTTGTTACTCCCCCTTTGTCCCGCTCTCGGCGCGGGTGGACTGTTTACAGTGTGGCGGGTCAAGACCGATTTCTCCCTTGTTTTCGCAAAACATCACGCTGTGTAGCTACCCGAACAGGCGGTATAACGCGAAGTAAACGTGGCATTGGACACAGTGGTCACATTGATCGCGATAGACCCGCCGTGTACCGCCCAGTACGCACCGTTGACACGCTCGTTAACACCCGGAGCGGGCGAACGAATAGTCTCCCGGCATGTCCGATCTTGTGTCGCTCGCGGAGATCGAGCGGGCCGCCGAACGCCTGGAGGGCGTCGCCGTCCGCACCCCGCTCATCCCGTTCCCCCGCGCCGGCGCCCGCCGCGGCGACGGGCCGGAGCTGCTCGTCAAGCCGGAGTCCCTCCAGCCGGTCGGCGCCTTCAAGCTGCGCGGCGCGTACGCCACGATCGCCGGGCTGCCCGAGGACGAGCGGCGGCGCGGCGTCGTCACCCACTCCAGCGGCAACCACGCGCAGGCGGTCGCCTACACCGCCCGCGCGCTCGGCGTCCGGGCGGTCCTGGTCGTCCCGCACACCACCCCCGGGGTGAAGGTCGAGGCGTGCATCGCGCTCGGCGCCGAGATCGTCTACGTGGAGCCGACGATGGAGGCGCGCACCGGCACCGCCGAGCAGCTCGCCGCGGCGCACGGGTTCACCCTCGTCCCGCCGTTCGACGACGCGCGCGTCATCGCCGGCCAGGGCACGGTGGGCCTGGAGATCGTCCGGGACCGGCCGGACGCCGGGGTGGTGCTCGTCCCGGTCAGCGGCGGCGGGCTCATCGCCGGCGTCGCCGCCGCGGTCAAGGCGGTGCGCCCGGAGATCAAGGTCATCGGGGTCGAGCCCGAGCTGGCCGCCGACGCCCGCGACTCCCACCGCGCGGGCCGCCCGGTGGCGTGGGAGCCGGAGGAGACCGGCCGCACCATCGCCGACGCGCTGCGCGCGCAGCGGGTCGGCGACCTGACGTTCGCGCACATCCGCGAGTTGGTCGACGGCTTCGTCGCGGTGAGCGAGGAGGAGATCCGGCTGGCCATGCGCCGGCTCGCCCGCGAGGCCCGGCTCGTCGCCGAGCCGGGCGGCGCCGTCGCCACCGCCGCCTACCTGTTCCATCGCGACGAGCTGCCAGTGGCGCGCACCCATGTCTCGGTGCTGTCGGGCGGCAACGTCGACCCGGCCCTCTTCCTCGACGTCCTCGGCTGAGCCCCGGCGCGGGCGCTGGCGGGACCCCTGAGCAGGGGCGCGGGGGCGAGTGGGTACCCTCGAAGGGTCATGCGCTCCGTCATCCTGTACTCCGCCGCCCGCATCGTGATCTTCCTCGTCACCGCGGGCGTGCTCGCGCTGTTCGGGGCCCGCGGTGTCCTGCTCCTGCTGCTGGCGCTGCTGATCAGCGGCGTCGTCAGCTTCGTCCTGCTGTCCAGGCAGCGCGACGCCATGTCGTCGGTCGTCGCCTCGGGCGTGCGCTCCAAGAAGAGCAGGTTCAAGGAGTCGGTCACCAAGGAAGACGCCTGAGCCCCGGCGTTTCCGCCCGGCGCCCCGTCTCCCGTATGGTCCCGGCGCCCCCTGCCTGAGGCCGTGCGCGGCGCGTCCCCTGCGGCCTCTTAGGGTGGGGGCATGACCCGCGCCTCTCTCGACAAGCAGCCCGCCGACGTGGCGGCGATGTTCGACGGCACCGCCGAGCGTTACGACCTGCTCAACACCCTCATGACCGGCGGCCAGGACCGGCGCTGGCGGCGTGCGGTCGTCAAGGCCGTGGACGCCCGCCCGGGTGAGCGGATCCTCGACCTCGCGGCCGGGACGGGGACCTCCTCGGTGCCGTTCGCCGAGGCCGGGGCCGACACGGTGGCCTGCGACTTCTCCCTCGGCATGCTGCGCGTCGGCACCCGCAGGCAGGCCGGCGTCCGCCGGCTCGGCTTCGTGGCCGGCGACGCGCTGCGGCTGCCCTTCGCCGACGACTCGTTCGACGCGGTGACCATCTCCTTCGGCCTGCGCAACGTCGCCGACACCGGCCGGGCCCTGCGCGAGCTGCGCAGGGTGGCCAAGCCGGGCGGCCGGCTGCTGGTCTGTGAGGTCAGTCACCCGCCGAACGCGCTGCTCGCGTTCGGACACAAGGCGCACTTGCGGTACGGGCTGCCGCTGCTGGCACGGGTCAGCTCCAACCCCGACTCCTACACCTATCTCGCCGAGTCGACGCTCGCCTGGCCCGAGCAGGCGACGCTGGCCCGGCGGATCCAGGCCGCGGGCTGGGACGCGGTGCGGTGGCGCGACCTGACCTTCGGTGTTGCGGCGCTGCACCACGCTGTCAACCCCGGCTGAGCACGGCGGGAACGGAAACCGATCGTTTTCGGACCGGTCCAAATCGGTCCCGGCCGAGAGGTACCCACGACCCGCTCCAAAGGAATAGACTCCCCCCGCATCCTTGTGAAGTACTTCACAAGCGAACGAGCTAAAGAGGAACGCTGTGACCGAGTCCACCCGGCAGGCAGACATCATCGTCGTCGGGGCCGGCCCCGCCGGGGCGTCGACCGCCTACTGGCTGGCCCAGGCCGGTCTGGACGTCCTGCTGCTGGAGAAGGCCACGTTCCCGCGCGACAAGATCTGCGGTGACGGCCTCACTCCGCGCGCCGTCCGCGCGCTGATCGGGATGGGCGTCGACCTCGACGCCCCCGGCTGGTCCCGCAACAAGGGCCTGCGCATCTACGGCGGCGGCGTCAAGGTCGAGCTGCCCTGGCCCGAGCTGGCGAGCTTCCCCGACTTCGGCCTGGTCCGCACCCGGATGGACTTCGACCAGCTCCTCGCCGAGCACGCCGCCAAGGCCGGCGCCCGGCTGCTCCAGGGCTGCAACGTGACCGGCCCCATCCTGGACGAGCGCACCGATCGCATCATCGGCGTCACCGCCAAGTTCGAGGGCGAGGAGGTCGAGTACCGCGCCCCCCTGGTGGTCGCCGCCGACGGCAACTCGACCCGGCTCTCGCTGGCGATGGGCCTGCAACGGCGCGAGGACCGGCCGATGGGCGTCGCCGTCCGCCGCTACTACCAGAGCCCCCGGCACACCGACGAGTACATGGAGGCGTGGCTGGAGCTGTGGGACGGGCAGCGGCTGCTGCCCGGCTACGGCTGGGTCTTCCCCCTCGCCGACGGCACCTGCAACGTCGGGCTCGGCCTCCTCAACACCAGCAAGGCGTTCCAGAGCGTCGACTACCGCGGCATGCTCAAGGGCTGGACCGGCCAGATGCCGCCGGAGTGGCAGTTCGACGAGCAGCACGCCACCGGCCCGGTGCGCGGCGCGGCGCTGCCCATGGGCTTCAACCGGCAGCCGCACTACACCCGCGGCATGCTGCTGGTCGGCGACGCCGGCGGGATGATCAACCCGTTCAACGGCGAGGGCATCGACTACGCGCTGGAGTCCGGCCGGCTGGCCGCCGAGATCATGGTGCAGGCCCTGGCCCGCCGCACCCCGGCGCAGCGCGAGCGGGCGCTGTACGAGTACCCGCGCATCCTCAAGGACGAGCACGGCGGCTACTTCACCCTCGCCCGCGTCTTCGTGCAGGCGATCGGGGACCCCCGGGTGATGAAGTTCCTGACCACGCACGGCCTGCCCCACCCCACGCTGATGCGCTTCACCCTCAAGCTGCTCGCCAACCTGACCGACCCGCGCGGCGGCGACGCCATGGACCGGGTCATCAATGCCATGCAGAAGGTGGCCCCGGCGGCATGAGGCGCTCAGCGAACGTGCGTACGGGATACACCGCCCGACCCCCCGAGGGGAGTGCTATTGATCACCTTGGCTAGGGTGGCGACCCGTGTCCGTGACAGGTGTCACGGACACGTCAAGGGTCACGCCACCGTGGCGCGCCCGTCCGGCGCCGCGCATCCCGCGGCCCCTGGCCCGGGCGGACGCGTCCCGTACTGCGTCGTACGTTCCAAGGAGAGGCAGTAGAGACATGGATCTCTATGTTCCGATCATCGTGCTGGGAGTGCTGGCCTTCGGGTTCGCCGCGTTCTCCGTGGTGATGGCGTCGCTCACGGGGCCCAAGCGCTGGAACCGGGCGAGGCTGGACGCCTACGAGTGCGGGATCGAGCCGACTCCGCAGCCGGTCGGCGGCGGGCGCTTTCCCGTGAAGTACTACCTGACGGCGATGCTTTTCATCGTCTTCGACATTGAGATCATCTTCCTTTATCCCTGGGCGGTCGCGTTCGACCGGCTGGGGATTTTCGGTCTGGTGGAGATGGTCCTTTTCATCCTCACCGTGCTGGTGGCGTACGCCTACATCTGGCGGCGCGGTGGTCTGGAGTGGGACTGACATGGGTCTTGAGGAAAAACTCCCCAGCGGCTTCCTGCTGACCACGGTCGAGCAGGTCGCGGGCTGGGCGCGCAAGAGCTCGGTGTGGCCGGCCACCTTCGGGCTGGCCTGCTGCGCGATCGAGATGATGGCGGCGGGCGACCCCCGGCACGACTTCTCCCGGTGGGGGATGGAGCGTGCCTCGGCCACGCCCCGGCAGGCCGACCTGATGATCGTCGCGGGCCGGGTCAGCCAGAAGATGGCGCCGGTGCTGCGCCAGATCTACGACCAGATGACCGAGCCCAAGTGGGTCATCGCGATGGGCGTGTGCGCCTCGTCGGGCGGCATGTTCAACAACTACGCGGTCGTGCAGGGCGTCGACCACGTCGTCCCGGTGGACATCTACCTGCCCGGCTGCCCGCCGCGGCCGGAGATGCTGCTGGACGCGATCCTCAAGCTGCACGACAAGATCCAGAACACCAAGCTCGGCCCGCAGCGCAAGGCGCAGATCGCCGAGCTGGAAGAGGCCAAGCGCCGCCAGCTACCGCTGCTCGGCCAGTCGGGGGCGCTGTCATGAGCTCGCAGGATCCGCAGCTTCCCGCGCCCGGCGGGGACGACCGGCGCGAGCAGCCGGTGGCCCGCACGGGCATGTTCGGCGCCAAGACCAGCGGCGACACCTCCGGCTACGGGGGCCTCGTCGTCCGGCGGACCCCGAAGGTGTCCACCCCGCGCCCCTACGGCGGGCCGCGCGGCGCCGCCGAGGCGGGCGAGTTCGACGAGGTCGCGGACGAGCTCGAGCGCGCGCTGCCCGACTTCGGCGAGGCGATCGAGCGGGTGGTCGTCGACCGCGGCGAGATGACCTTCTTCGTCCGGCGCGAGCACCTGCTGACGGTGGCGCGGACGATGCGCGACGAGCCGTCCCTGCGGTTCGAGCTGTGCTCGGGCGTGTCCGGGGTGCACTACCCGGACGAGACCGGGGCCGAGCTGCACGCGGTGGTGCACCTGCTGTCGATCACGCACAACCGGCGGGTCCGGCTGGAGGCGTCCTGCCCGGACGCCGACCCGCACGTCCCGTCGCTGGTCCCGGTGTACCCGACCAACGACTGGCACGAGCGCGAGACCTACGACTTCTTCGGGATCGTGTTCGACGGCCACCCGGCGCTCACCCGCATCCAGATGCCCGACGACTGGGTGGGGCACCCGCAGCGCAAGGACTATCCCCTCGGCGGCATCCCCGTCGAGTACCGCGGAGCGGAGATCCCCCCTCCGGACGAGCGGAGGTCGTACACATGAGCAGCACGAAGTACACCGAGTACGACGCCTACGCCGCGGACGCGGCGGCGGAGGGCACCGTCTACGACGTCAACGGGCAGGACTGGGACCAAGTCGTGGCCGGCGCCGAGGACGCCGGCGACGAGCGGCTCGTGGTCAACATGGGCCCGCAGCACCCGTCCACGCACGGGGTGCTGCGGCTGATCCTCACCCTCGACGGCGAGACGGTGGACGAGTGCCGGGTCGGCATCGGCTACCTGCACACCGGCATCGAGAAGAACATGGAGTACCGCACCTGGACGCAGGGCACCACGTTCTGCACCCGGATGGACTACCTGGCGCCGATCTACAACGAGACGGCGTACTGCCTCGGCGTGGAGAAGCTGCTCGGCGTCACCGACCAGATCCCCGAGCGGGCCCAGATCATCCGGGTGATGATGATGGAGCTCAACCGGATCTCCTCGCACCTGGTCGCGATCGCCACGTTCGGCCTGGAGCTCGGCGCGACGACGGTGATGCTCAACGGGTTCATCGAGCGCGAGTACACCCTCGACCTGTTCGAGGAGATCACCGGGCTGCGGATGAACATGGCCTACGTCCGGCCGGGCGGCGTCGCGCAGGACCTGCCGAGCGGGACGCTCAGCAAGGTGCGCGACTACCTGGACCGGATGCCGAAGCGGTTCCAGGCGATGCGCAAGCTGCTGGACTCCAACCCGGTCTACCTGGCCAGGACCAAGGACGTCGGGTACCTCGACCTCACCGGCTGCATGGCGCTCGGCGTCACCGGGCCGGTGCTGCGCGCGACCGGGCTGCCGTGGGACCTGCGCAAGTCGCAGCCCTACTGCGGTTACGAGACCTACGACTTCGAGGTCGTCACCGAGGAGACCGCCGACGTCTACGGCCGCTATCTCGTTCGGATGAAGGAGATGGAGGAGTCCCTGAAGATCGTCGAGCAGTGCGCGGAGCGGCTCCAGACGGTCAAGGGCCCGGTGATGATCGAGGACAAGAAGATCGGCTGGCCCGCGCAGCTGGCCATCGGGGCGGACGGGATGGGCAACTCGCCCCGGCACATCGCGCACATCATGGGCACCTCGATGGAGGCCCTCATCCACCACTTCAAGCTGGTGACCGAGGGGTTCCGGGTGCCGGCGGGGCAGGTCTACTCGGCGATCGAGTCGCCGCGCGGCGAGCTCGGCGTGCACCTGGTGAGCGACGGCGGCACCCGCCCGTACCGGGCGCACTTCCGCGACCCGTCCTTCGTCAACCTGCAGGCGACGCCGGCGATGGCGGAGGGCGGCATGGTCGCCGACGTCATCGCGGCCGTGGCCAGCATCGACCCGGTCATGGGGGGTGTGGACCGTTGAGCGAGCACATGGAGTTCCTGGAGACCGCCGGGACCGGCGATCAGGAGCCGTACGCGCCCGAGGTGCGCGAGCGCCTGGAGCGGGACGCCAAAGAGATCATCGCGCGCTATCCCAAGCCGCGGTCGGCGCTGCTGCCGATGCTGCACCTGGTGCAGTCGGAGGAGGGGCACGTCACCCCGCGCGGCACCGCGTTCTGCGCCGAGCAGCTCGGGATCACGCCCGCGCAGGTGACCGGCGTCGTGACCTTCTACACGCAGTACAAGCGGAAGCCGGTCGGGGAGTACCACGTCGGCGTCTGCATCAACACGCTGTGCGCGATCATGGGCGGCGACCAGATCTGGAACGAGCTGAGCGCGCACACCGGGCTCGGCCACGACGAGGCCGATGCCGACGGCAGGGTCAGCCTCGAGCGGATCGAGTGCAACGCGGCCTGCGACTTCGCGCCGGTGATGATGGTCAACTGGGAGTTCTTCGACAACATGACTCCCGAGAAGGCCAAGGCGCTGGTCGACGATCTGCGCTCGGGTAAGCAAGTGCTTCCTTCGCGCGGGCCGAACGAGCTGGTCGGCTGGAAGGACGCCTCCCGCGTGCTCGCCGGGTTCCCGGACGGCCGCGCCCACGAGGGCGTGCAGGCCGGACCGGAGTCGCTGCGCGGGCTGGAGCTGGCGAAGGAGCGCGGCTGGACGGCTCCGCCGCCGAGCGCCGAGCGCGAGCGGCCGCACGAGTCCGGCGGCCAGGAGGGGCGGAACCAGTGACCACGCTCACCCCGATCCTCACCAGGAACTGGGATCAGCCCGACTCGTTCACCCGCGTGGCGTACGAGCGCGAGGGCGGCTACCAGGCGCTGCGCACCGCGCTCGGCATGGAGCCGGACGCGATCGTGCAGGCGGTCAAGGACTCCGGCCTGCGCGGCCGGGGCGGCGCGGGCTTCCCCACCGGCATGAAGTGGGGCTTCCTCCCGCCGGCGAGCCCGAACCCGCGGTACCTGGTCGTCAACGCCGACGAGTCCGAGCCGGGCACGTGCAAGGACATCCCGCTGATGATGGCCAACCCGCACGTGCTGGTCGAGGGCATCGTGATCAGCTCGTTCGCGATCAAGTCGAACCACGCGTTCATCTACGTGCGCGGTGAGGTACTGCACGTCGTACGACGCCTCCAGCAGGCGGTCGCCGAGGCGTATGAGGCCGGCTACCTCGGCCGCAACATCCTCGGCTCCGGGTTCGACCTCGATCTGGTCGTGCACACCGGTGCCGGGGCCTACATCTGCGGCGAGGAGACGGCGCTGCTCGATTCCCTGGAAGGGTTCCGCGGTCAGCCCAGGCTGAAGCCCCCCTTCCCGGCGGTCGCGGGCCTCTACGGCGGCCCCACTGTCATCAACAACGTCGAGTCGATCGCGTCGGTTCCCTCGATCGTGCAGAACGGTTCGGACTGGTTCGCTGCGATGGGCACCGAGAAGTCCCAGGGGTACGGGATCTTCTCGCTGTCCGGGCACGTCACCCGTCCCGGGCAGTACGAGGCGCCGCTCGGCATCACGCTGCGCGAGCTGCTGGAGATGGCGGGCGGCGTCCGCGCCGGGCACCGGCTGAAGTTCTGGACGCCCGGCGGCTCGTCCACCCCGATCTTCACCGACGAGCACCTGGACGTGCCGCTCGACTTCGAGTCGGTCGGCGCAGCCGGGTCGATGCTCGGCACCCGCGCGCTCCAGATCTTCGACGAGACGACCTGCGTGGTGCGGGCCGTGCTGCGCTGGTCGGAGTTCTACGCGCACGAGTCGTGCGGCAAGTGCACGCCGTGCCGCGAGGGCACCTACTGGTACAAGCAGATGCTCAAGCGGCTGGAGGCCGGGCAGGGCGAGGAGGCGGACCTGGAGACGCTCCTGGACCTGTCCGACAACATCCTCGGCCGCTCCTTCTGCGCCCTCGGCGACGGCGCGACGAGCCCGGTGGTGTCCTCCATCAAGCTCTTCCGCGACGAGTACCTCAAGCACTTCGAGCAGGGCGGCTGTCCGTTCGACCACGCCAAGTCCACGGTTTGGGCTGAGGGAGGCTCCCGATGACGGTTAGTGTTGGTGGCGGCTCGGCGGCTTCGAGTGCTCCCCAGCAGCCTGGGGGTGGTCCGGCCGCGGTCAAGAAGGCACCGGACATGATCGCCGTCACCATCGACGGGTTCGAGATCGAAGTGCCCAAGGGCACCCTGATCATCCGGGCCGCCGAGCTGCTCGGCATCCAGATCCCGCGGTTCTGCGACCATCCGCTGCTCGACCCGGTCGGGGCCTGCCGGCAGTGCCTGGTGGAGATCCCCGACGCCGGCAACGGGCGCGGGATGCCCAAGCCGCAGGCGTCCTGCACCACCGCGGTGATGCCGGGCATGGTGATCAAGACCCAGCTCACCTCGCCGCAGGCCGACAAGGCCCAGCAGGGCGTGATGGAGCTGCTGCTGATCAACCACCCGCTGGACTGCCCGATCTGCGACAAGGGCGGCGAGTGCCCGCTCCAGAACCAGGCGATGTCCAACGGGCGGGGCGAGTCGCGCTTCACCGAGGCCAAGCGGACGTTCCCGAAGCCGATCCCGCTGTCCAGCCAGGTGCTGCTCGACCGGGAGCGCTGCGTCCAGTGCGCCCGCTGCACCCGGTTCTCCGACCAGATCGCCGGCGACGCGTTCATCGACCTGTTCGAGCGCGGCGCCAAGGAGCAGGTCGGGGTCGCCGACGGCGAGCCGTTCCAGTCCTACTTCTCCGGCAACACGGTGCAGATCTGCCCGGTGGGGGCGCTGACCGGCACCGCGTACCGGTTCAGGTCCCGTCCGTTCGACCTGGTGTCGGCGCCGAGCACGTGCGAGCACTGCGCGTCCGGCTGCGCGCTGCGCACCGACCACCGCCGCGGGAAGATCACGCGGCGGCTGGCGGGCGACGACCCGCAGGTCAACGAGGAATGGAACTGCGACAAGGGCCGGTGGGCGTTCACCTACGGCTCCCAGCCCGACCGGCTCACCCACCCGCTGGTCCGCAACGAGCAGGGCGTGCTGGAGCCGGCGTCCTGGCCCGAGGCGCTCACCATCGCGGGCCGTGGCCTGGCCGCCGCGCGCGGCCGGGCCGGCGTGCTGACCGGCGGGCGGGTGACGCTGGAGGACGCCTACGCCTACGCCAAGTTCGCCCGGATCGCGCTCGGCACCAACGACGTCGACTTCCGCGCCCGGCCGCACTCGGCGGAGGAGGCCGACTTCCTGGCCGCCGCCGTGGCGGGCCGGCCGATCGAGGTGTCCTACGCCGACCTGGAGTCGGCGCCCGCGGTGCTGCTCGCCGGCCTGGAGCCGGAGGAGGAGTCGCCGATCGTGTTCCTGCGGCTCCGCAAGGCGGTCCGCAAGAACGGGCTGAAGGTGCACGCGGTCGCCCCGTTCGCGACCCGCGGCCTGGCCAAGGTCGGCGGCACGCTGCTGCCGACCCTGCCGGGCGCCGAGGCCGAGGTGCTCGGGTCGCTGGTCGGCGGTTCCGAGCACACCGCCGTCCGCGACCTGCTGGCGACGCCCGGCGCGGTGATCCTGGTGGGTGAGCGGCTGGCCGGCAGCGCGGGCGCGCTGTCGGCGGTGGTCCGGCTCGCCCAGGTCACCGGCGCCCGGCTCGCCTGGGTGCCGCGGCGGGCGGGCGAGCGCGGCGCGATCGAGGCGGGCGCGCTGCCCGGCCTGCTGCCGATCGGCCGTCCGGCCGACGACCCCGACGTGCGCGCCGAAGTGGCCCGCGCGTGGGGCGTGGCCGAGCTGCCGTCCGTCCCGGGCCTGGACGCCGACGGCATCCTCGCCGCGGCTGCGGCGGGGGAGCGCGGCGCGCTGCTCGTCGGCGGCGTCGACCCGTACGACCTGCCTGACCCCGAGGCGGTGCTGCGGGCCCTGGACGCCACCCCGTTCGTGGTGAGTCTGGAGCAGCGGCCGAGCGCGGTCACCGACCGCGCCGACGTGGTGCTGCCGGTCGCCGCGGTCGCCGAGAAGGCCGGCACGTTCGTCGACTGGGAGGGCCGCGGCCGTCAGTTCGACGTGGTGCTCACGTCCGTCGGCCGCCTCTCCGACCTGCGCGTCCTGGACGCGCTGGCGAACGAGATGGACGTGCACCTGGCGCTGCCCGGACCGGACGCGGCCCGCCGCGAGCTGGCCGGGCTCGGCGGCTACCGCGGCGAGCGCCCGCAGGCGCCGAGCGCCCGTCAGGGCGCGCACCCGCAGCCCGGCCAGGGCGAGGCGCTGCTGGCCAGCTGGCGGCTGCTGCTCGACAAGGGCCGGATGCAGGACGGCGAGCCCTACCTGGCCGGCACCGCCAAGCCCGCGGCGGCCCGGTTGTCGCCCGCCACCGCCGCCGAGATCGGCGCGACCGCGACGGTCACGGTCGGTTCCGGACGGGGCGAGGTGACGCTCCCGCTGGAGATCACCCCCGACCTGCCCGACCGGGTGGTGTGGCTGCCGACCAACTCCGCGGGCTGCGCGCTCCATCGCGACCTGGGCGCCGCCGCAGGGAACGTCGTCACCATCTCCTCGGGAGGTCCCGCATGAGGGTGCCCGCACTCGCCGCCGCGCCGGCGCCGAACGATCCGTCGCTGCCCGCCTTCGGCCACGATCCGTGGTGGCTGATCGGCGGGAAGGTGCTGTTCCTGTTCGTCTTCCTGGTCCTCATGGTCTTCATGTCCATGTGGGTCGAGCGGCGCCTGATCGGCCGGATGCAGCTGCGCGTCGGCCCGAACCGGACCGGGCCGCAGGGCCTGCTCCAGGCGCTGGCCGACGGGGTGAAGCTGGCGCTCAAGGAGGACATCGTCCCCCGGAAGGTCGACAAGGTCGTCTTCATCCTGGCGCCGATCGTGTCCGCCACCCCGGCGCTGATCTCGTTCATCATCATCCCGTTCGGGCCGGTCGTGTCGGTGTTCGGGCACCAGACCGCGCTCCAGGGCACCGACCTGCCGGTGGCGGTGCTGCTGGTGCTGGCGATGTCGTCGATGGGCATCTACGGGATCGTGCTGGCCGGCTGGGCGTCGATGTCGTCGTACTCGCTGCTCGGCGGGCTGCGCGCCTCGGCCCAGATGATCTCCTACGAGATCGCGATGAGCCTGTCGTTCGTGGCGGTGTTCCTGTTCGCCGGGTCGATGTCGACCTCGCAGATCGTCGCGCAGCAGCAGGACAAGTGGTTCGTGGTGCTGCTGCTGCCGTCCTTCCTGGTCTACGTGATCACGATGATGGGCGAGTCGAACCGCATCCCGTTCGACCTGCCCGAGGGCGAGGGCGAGCTGGTCGCCGGCTTCCACACCGAGTACTCCTCGCTGAAGTTCGCGATGTTCTTCCTCGCCGAGTACGTCAACCTGGTCACCCTGTCCGCGCTGGCCACCACCCTGTTCCTGGGCGGCTGGCGGGCTCCCGCGCCGATCTCCACGATCTGGGCCGGGGCCAACGAGGGCTGGTGGCCGATCCTGTGGTTCCTGGTCAAGATCTGGTGCTTCATCTTCTTCTTCATCTGGCTGCGCGGCTCGCTGCCGCGGGTCCGGTACGACCAGCTGATGAAGCTCGGGTGGAAGGTGCTGATGCCCTTCTCCCTCGGCTGGATCCTGCTGGTCGCCACCATCCGCGCGCTGCGCAACGAGGACTACGACATGCGGCAGATCGTCGTGTACGCGGCGGTCGCCGCGGCGGTGGTGCTGGTCGTGTCGCTCGTGTGGGAGTTCCTGCGCGGCAACAAGGAGGACGAGAAGCAGATCGTCCCGGGGCTCGCCCCGGACGGCCCGGCCGGGACGGCCGGGTCCGCGGCGGGCGGGTTCCCCGTCCCGCCGATGGACCTGCCCCACTACCACGGCCGCGACACCGAGATGCGGGGGGCGGGCCTCACCGGAGCCTCGCGCGCCGAGCCCGCTAGCAAGGAGGTCACCAGTGGGACTCACTGACTTCCTGAACCCGGTCAAGGGGTTCGGGGTCTCGTTCCACCAGATGTTCACCAAGAGCGAGACCGTCCAGTACCCCGAGGTGAAGAAGCCGACCGCCCCGCGTTTCCACGGGCGGCACCAGCTCAACCGGTGGCCGGACGGCCTGGAGAAGTGCATCGGCTGCGAGCTGTGCGCCTGGGCGTGCCCGGCCGACGCGATCTTCGTCGAGGGCGCCGACAACGGCGCGAGCGACGACGAGCGGTTCTCGCCGGGTGAGCGGTACGGGCGCATCTACCAGATCAACTATCTGCGCTGCATCTTCTGCGGGCTGTGCATCGAGGCGTGCCCCACCCGGGCGCTCACGATGACCAACGAGTACGAGCTCGCCGACGACAGCCGCGAGAGCCTGATCTACACCAAGGACATGCTGCTGGCCCCGCTGCGCGAGGGCATGGAGACGCCGCCGCACGCGATGCGGCTCGGCGAGACCGAGGTGGACTACTACCGCCTCGGCCTCCAGCCCGAGGAGGGGCCGTCCGGCGCGGGTGAGGGCAAATGAGCGCCCACCTGCTCGCGTCCGGCGCGGTCGCCGCACAGGTCGCCGACAAGCAGTCCGGCGAGCCGTTCTTCTTCTGGCTGCTGGCGATCGTGTCGGTCGCCGCCGCGCTCGGCATGATCTTCACGCGCAAGGCGGTGCACTCGGCGCTGATGCTGGCGGCCGTGATGCTCTCGCTGGCCGCGCTGTACGCGATCGAGGGGGCGCCGTTCCTGGCGTTCGTCCAGGTGATCGTGTACACCGGCGCGGTGCTGATGCTGTTCCTGTTCGTGATGATGCTCGTCGGGGTCAGCTCCACCGACTCGCTGGTGGAGACGATCCGCGGGCAGCGGCTGTGGGCCGCGATCGGCGCGCTCGGGTTCCTGGCGCTGCTCGGCGCCGGCCTCGGCAACGCGGCGCTGGGCGACAGTGCCGGGTTGCAGGCGGCCAACTCCGAGGGCAACGTGATCGGCCTGGCCCGGCTGCTGTTCAGCAAGTACGTGTTCGCGTTCGAGGCGACCAGCGCGCTGCTGATCACCGCGGCGCTCGGCGCGATGGTGCTGGCGCACCGCGAGCGCACCACGCCGAAGCCGACCCAGCGCGACCTGTCGACCAGCCGGTTCAAGTCCGGGGCGCACCCCGGCCCGCTGCCCGGCCCCGGCACGTACGCGCTGCACAACTCGGTCGACATGCCGGCGCTGCTGCCCGACGGCACCCCGTCGGAGCTGTCCCTCAACCCGGTCATCGCGGCCCGCACCGACACCATCGAACGGCACCCCGACCTGTACGGCGGGACCGCCGAGGAGGCGGTCGACCGCGACGTGTCCGCGGTCAAGACGACCACGGACGAGGCCGAGGACGCGGGCGCCGAGTCCCGGGCGGTCTTCCGCTCCGGCACCGGCGCTCCCGGCGGCGACGCCCCGGCGTCCGGCCCGGGGGCGGGTTCCGGTCCGGGCTCCGGTTCCGGCGAGCGTGAAGGCGAGGCTGGCAAATGAGTCCCGGGCACTACCTGGCGCTCTCGACGATCCTGTTCACCATCGGCGCCGTCGGCGTGCTGGTACGGCGCAACGCGATCGTGGTGTTCATGTGCGTCGAGCTGATGCTCAACGCCACCAACCTGGCGTTCGTCACGTTCGCCCGGATGCACGGCAACCTCGACGGCCAGATCATCGCCTTCTTCGTGATGGTGGTGGCCGCGGCGGAGGTCGTGGTGGGACTGGCGATCATCATGACCATCTTCCGGACCCGCAGGTCCTCGTCGGTCGACGACGCGAACCTGCTGAAGTACTGAGAGGTCGGGGATGAAAGCGGAAGGCATCCAGGCCGCGTCCTGGCTTCTCATCGCGCTGCCGCTGGCCGGCGCGGCGATCCTCCTTCTCGGGGGCCGCCGCACCGACAAGTGGGGGCATCTGCTCGGGGTCGCCATGTCGGTGGCCTCGTTCGCGGTCGGCGTGGCGATGTTCGTCCAGATGCTCGGATACGGCGCCGAGGAGCGGCGCCGCACCCTGCACCTGTGGAACTTCTTCGACGTCGGCTCGTTCAAGGTCGGCATGGACCTGCTGGTGGACCCGCTGTCCATGAGCTTCGTGCTGCTGATCACCGGGGTGGGCTCGCTCATCCACGTCTACTCCGTCGGCTACATGGCCGAGGACCCGGACCGGCGCAGGTTCTTCGCGTACCTGAACCTGTTCGTGGCGGCGATGCTGCTGCTGATCCTCGGCGGCAACTACCTGGTCATGTTCCTCGGCTGGGAGGGCGTCGGCCTCACCTCGTACCTGCTGATCGGGTTCTGGCAGTACAAGCCGACGGCGGCGACCGCCGCCAAGAAGGCGTTCGTGGTGAACCGGGTCGGCGACCTCGGCCTGCTCACCGCGCTGATGCTGATGTTCTCCACCTTCGGCACCGTCGGGTTCGACCAGATCCTCGGCACCGGCGCCGAGCACGTGGGACTCGCGTCCAAGCTCGGCACCGGCACCGCGACCGCGCTCGGGCTGCTGCTCCTGCTCGGCGCGTGCGGCAAGTCGGCGCAGCTCCCGCTCCAGTCCTGGCTGCTGGACGCGATGGAGGGCCCGACCCCGGTGTCGGCGCTGATCCACGCCGCGACCATGGTGACCGCCGGTGTCTACCTGATCGTCCGGTCCGCCCCGATCTTCGAGATGTCCGACACCGCGCAGCTGGTGGTGACCATCGTCGGCGCGGCCACGCTGCTCGCCGGTGCGATCATCGGGTGCGGCAAGGACGACATCAAGAAGGCCCTGGCCGGATCGACGATGTCGCAGATCGGCTACATGTTCCTGGCCGCCGGGCTCGGCAAGGCCGGGTACGTGTTCGCCATCGCGCACCTCATCGCGCACGGCTTCTTCAAGGCCGGCCTGTTCCTCGGTGCCGGCTCGGTCATGCACGGCATGAAGAACGACGTGAACATGCGCCGCTACGGTGGCCTGCGCGTGATGATGGTGTTCACCTGGGCCACCTTCGGGCTCGGCTACCTGGCCATCATCGGGTTCCCGGGACTGTCGGGCTGGTTCACCAAGGACGGCATCATCGAGGCCGCGTACGAGAAGGGCGGCACGTCCGGGAACATCCTCGGCTCGTGCGCGCTGATCGGCGCCGGCATCACCGCGTACTACATGTCGCGGGTGATGTTCATGACCTTCTACGGCGAGAAGCGCTGGGCGGAGGACGCGCACCCGCACGAGTCGCCCAAGGTGATGACCGTCCCGCTGATGCTGCTCGCGGTCGGCTCGGTCGGCGCCGGCGGGTTCCTGGTGCTCGGCGGGTTCGCCGACTTCCTGGAGCCGGTGGTCGGCGCGCCCGAGGAGCACCACGCGTTCAACCCGTTCGCTCCGGCCGGTATCGCGACGCTCGTGCTGATGGTGATCGGCGTGGCGATCGCGTGGCGCCAGTACGGCGCCCGCCCGGTGCCGCGCGAGGCCCCGGCCGGCTCGATCATCACCGTCGCGGCCCGCAAGGACCTCTACGGCGACGCCCTGAACGAGTCGCTGCTGATGCGGCCCGGCCAGTGGCTGACCCGGCTGGCGGTCTGGTTCGACGGCCGCGTCGTCGACGGCGCGGTCAACGGCACGGCGGCCGGTGTCGGCGGCAGCTCCGGTCGCATCCGGCGGCTCCAGACCGGCTTCGTCCGCTCGTACGCCCTGTCCATGTTCTTCGGCGCGACGCTCATCGTTGCCGCGCTGCTGGTGGTGAACGTGTCATGAGTGACTTTCCCTGGTTGAGCGTCCTCATCGCGCTGCCACTGCTGGGCGCGCTGCTCGTCGGCGTCCTGCCGCGCGGGCGTGAGGCGCTCGTCAAACAGACCGCGCTCGGCGTCTCGGTGCTGGTCGCGGTGCTGACGCTGGTGATGGCGGCGCGGTTCGACAGCGGCGGCACCCGGTTCCAGTTCGAAGAGAAGTACTGGTGGATCAAGCAGTTCGGGGTGCACTGGGCGGTCGGCGTCGACGGCGTCGCGCTGGTGCTGGTCGTGCTGTCGGTGATCCTCGTCCCGCTGGTCATGCTGGCCTCCTGGAGCGAGGCCGACCGGTCCGGCGGCGTCGACGTGCCGCCCAAGCGGTCGGTGAAGACCTACTTCGCGCTGCTGCTGGCGCTGGAAGCGGCGATGATCGGCGTCTTCGTGGCGACCGACGTCTTCCTCTTCTACGTCTTCTTCGAGGCGATGCTGATCCCGGTGTACTTCATCATCGGGTCCTACGGCGGCCTCCAGCGCTCGTACGCCGCGGTGAAGTTCCTGCTCTACTCGCTGCTCGGCGGGCTGGTCATGCTCGTCGCGGTGATCTGGCTGTACCCGCTGTCGGCCAAGTCGGCCGCGGACGGCGGCCTCGGGCACGGCACCTTCCTGTTCAGCGAGCTGAGCAAGATGAACATCGACCCGACCACGGCCAAGTGGCTGTTCCTCGGGTTCTTCCTCGCGTTCGCGATCAAGGCGCCGATGGTGCCGGTGCACACCTGGCTCCCCGACGCCGCGCAGCAGTCCCCGGCGGGCGCGCTGGTGCTGATCGTGGGCGTGCTCGACAAGGTCGGCACCTACGGGATGCTGCGGTTCTGCCTGGAGCTGTTCCCCGGCGCCGCCAAGTGGGCGACACCGGTCGTGCTCGGACTGGCGGTGCTCAGCATCATCTACGGCGCGGTGCTGGCGATCGGGCAGGTCGACCTGAAGCGGCTGATCGCCTACACGTCGGTCTCGCACTTCGGGTTCATCGTGCTGGGCATCTTCGCGATGACCTCGCAGGGCCAGTCCGGCGCGACGCTGTACATGGTCAACCACGGGTTCTCCACCGGCGCGCTGTTCCTCATCGTCGGATTCATGATCGTCCGGCGCCGGTCCGCGCGGATCGGCGACTTCGGCGGCGTGCAGAAGGTCGCCCCGGTGCTCGCCGGGACGTTCCTGGTCGCCGGCCTGTCCGGGCTGTCGCTGCCGGGCCTGTCGCCGTTCGTGTCGGAGTTCCTGGTGTTCACCGGCACGTTCAGCCGGTACCGGGTGCCCGCCGTGATCGCCACCATCGGGATCGTGCTGGCCGCCGTCTACATCCTGTGGATGTACCAGCGGACGATGGGCGGCCCGTCCACCGAGAAGGTCCAGGGCATGACGGACCTGTCCGCGCGGGAGAAGTGGGCGCTGGCCCCGATCATCGCGATCATCGTGGCGATGGGCGTGTTCCCGCAGCCGGTGCTGAACGTGATCAACCCATCGGTCAAGCAGACGCTGGTCCGGGTCGACCGGCACGACCCGGCGCCGAAGATCACCGGTAACGTCGCCGAGAACGGAGCGCGTCCATGAGCGCGAGCAACCAGGTGAGCGCCGTCCTCGCGCAGGGTGGGGCCATCCCGGCCCCGCACATCGAGTACGGGCAGATCGCCCCGATGCTGCTGGTGTTCGGCGTCGCCATCGCCGGGGTGGTGGTCGAGGCGTTCGTCGGACGCACCTGGCGCTACACCGTGCAGGTGCCGCTGGCCTTCCTCGGGCTGGCCGGCGCCTTCGTCTGGACGATCGTGCTGGGCTGGCGGGACAAGCCGTTCCACGTCGCCGCCGAAGGCGCGCTCGGCGTGGACGGCCCCACGCTGTTCCTCCAGGGCACCATCCTCGTCCTGGCGCTGATCAGCCTGCTGCTGATCGCCGAGCGCGGCAGCAGCGGGCAGGGCGGCGTCGGCGGCGGGCACTTCACCGCGCAGGCGGCGGCGCTGCCCGGCACCGAGGCCGAGCAGGAGACGATGGCCGCGGGCATCACCCAGACCGAGGTGTTCCCGCTGCTGATGTTCGCCGTCGGCGGCATGGTGATGTTCCCCGCGTCCAACGACCTGCTCACCATGTTCGTGGCGCTGGAGGTCCTCTCGCTGCCGCTGTACCTGCTGTGCGGCCTCGCCCGCCGGCGCCGGCTGCTGTCGCAGGAGGCCGCGGTCAAGTACTTCCTGCTCGGCGCGTTCTCCTCGGCGTTCTTCCTGTACGGGACGGCGCTGCTGTACGGCTACGCCGGCTCGGTGCGGCTGTCCGACATCGCCGCGCAGCTCAGCCGCGACGCGGGCAGCGAGACGCTGCTCCTCGGCGGGGTCGCGCTCCTGTCGGTCGGCCTGCTGTTCAAGCTCGGCGCCGTGCCGTTCCACATGTGGAAGCCGGACGTCTACCAGGGCGCCCCGACCCCGATCACGGCGCTGATGGCCTCGTGCACGCTGGTCGCCGCCTTCGGCGCGATGCTGCGCGTCTTCTACGTCGCCTTCGAGAACATGAAGTGGGACTGGCGCCCCGCGATGTGGGGTGTGGCCATTCTCACAATGGTGATCGGCGCGGTGATCGCCATCACCCAGACCGACATCAAGCGGATGCTGGCCTACTCCTCGATCGCGCACGCGGGCTTCCTGCTCACCGGCGTGATCGCCACGTCCGCCGACGGTCTGTCGGGCACCCTGTTCTACCTGGCCGCCTACGGATTCACCACGATCGGCGCGTTCGCCGTCATCACGATGGTCCGGGACGCGGGCGGCGAGGCCGCGCACCTGTCCCGCTGGGCCGGGCTCGGCAAGCGCTCCCCGGTGGTGGCCGGCACCTTCGCCTTCTTCCTGCTGGCGTTCGCCGGAATCCCGCTGACCAGCGGCTTCACCGGCAAGTTCGCGGTGTTCAAGGCGGCCATCGAAGCCGGCGCCACGCCGCTGGTCATCATCGGCGTGCTGTCCTCGGCGATCGCGGCGTTCTTCTACGTCCGCGTCATCGTCGTGATGTTCTTCAGCGAGCCCGAGGCGGACGGCCCCACGGTGGTCGTCGGGCTGCCCACCGCGGCGGCGGTCGCGCTCGGACTGACGGCTACTGTGGTACTCGGTGTGCTCCCCCAGCCGATGCTGGACCTGGCGGGGCACGCCGCGTCACAGATGTTCGTGCGGTGAACGTCCGCTAGGGGGTTTGGGTGAGTAGCGCTTTCGCCGGAGGGCCCGGAGGGCCGCCGGGCGCGGCCGACGCGGCCGGGCCGTTCGGGCTCCCGATCGACGAGAAGCTCGCGACGGCCGTACAGGAGCGCATGACGGCCGTCGAAGACCTCCTCCTGGAATCGGTGCACGGCGAGGACCCGCTGCTCACCCAGGCCTCCAAGCACCTGGTCGAGGCGGGCGGCAAGCGCTTCCGCGCGATGCTGGTGCTGCTCGCCGCCGACTTCGGCGACCCGGCCTCCCCGGGCATCGTCCCGTCCGCGGTCGTCGTCGAGCTGACCCACCTGGCCACCCTGTACCACGACGACGTCATGGACGAGGCCACCGTCCGCCGCGGCCGGCCGTCGGCCAACTCCCGCTGGACCAACACCGTCGCCATCCTCACCGGCGACTACCTGTTCGCCCGCGCGTCCGACCTGCTCGCCGACCTCGGCCCCGAAGCCGTCCGGATCCAGGCCCGCTCCTTCGCCCGCCTCGTCCGCGGCCAGATCCAGGAGACCGTCGGCCCCGGCCCGGACGCCGACCCCCTCAAGCACTACCTCCAGGTCGTCGCCGACAAGACCGCCTCGCTGATCGCCACGTCCGGCCAGTTCGGCGCCCTCATCTCCGGCGCCCCCACCCACGTGGTCGACACCGTCACCTCCGCCTGCGAGAAGATCGGCGTCGCCTTCCAGCTCTCCGACGACATCCTCGACATCGCCTCGGAGGCCGAGCAGTCCGGCAAGACCCCCGGCACCGACCTCCGCGAAGGCATCCGTACCCTCCCCATGCACCACGTCCTCGCCGGCACCGGCCCGGACGACGCCCGGCTGCGCGAACTCCTCACCCAGGACCTCACCGGCGACGCCCTCCACGCCGAAGCCCTCGCCCTCCTCCGCGCCCACCCCGCCATGGACCGCGCCCGCGCCGACCTCCGCCGCTGGGCCGAAGACGCCCGCACCGAACTCCTCACCCTCCCCGACATCCCCGCCCGCGCCGCCTTCACCGGCCTCTGCGACTACGTGGTCTCCCGCACCGGCTGAGTGGTGTCTGATGGCGCCTCTGTGTTTGATGGCGCCGCCTTCGGCGTCGCGGCTCGCGGGCGCTTTTACGCGGTGTCTTCCCTCGTCGCTCCGGTCGCAGGCTCCCTGCGCTCCTCAGTCCAGACACCGCGCGCCCGCTCGCTGTGTTGATGGCGACGCCTTCGGCGTCGCGGCTCGCGGGCGCTTTACGCGGTGTCTTCCCTCGTCGCTCCGGTCGCAGGCTCCCTGCGCTCCTCAGTCCAGACACCGCGCGCCCGCTCGGGGGCTCGGGGGCGTCTTGAGGTTGTTCGGCCCCTCACGGGCACACTGGGGGTTAGGGCCGGTCTCACTGTGCCTCAGCCGTCGCGCGAGCGCGTTATCTGGCCGGTGGGGCGATGCCGGAGGCGAGCCTCACCGGCCAGATCGCGAAGCGATGTCGCGCTCGCCCAAAGCGCGGTCGGTGTCCGAGCCGCCAGGCGAGGACGCCGGGCCGGGCGTTGGAAACACAGCCGCCAGGCGAGGACGCCGGGCCGGGCGTTGGAAACACAGCCGCCAGGCGAGGACGCCGGGCCGGGCGTTGGAAACACAGCCGCTAGGCGAGGACGCCGGGCCGGGCGTAGAAATAGAGGATGGTCGCGGTCAGGCGTTCTGGGGTTCTTCTTGGTTGGGGGCCAGGCCGCGGGTCTTCATCGCGTGCAGGACCAGGTCGATGAGGACCTGCTTGCAGGAGTCGAGGCTGCGGGCGTCGCAGAGCATGACCGGGACGGCGGGGCCCAGGTTGAGGGCGAGCTGGATCTCCGCCAGGTCGTACTGGCGGGCGCCCTGGAAGCAGTTCACCGCGACGATGAACGGGGTGCCGCGGCGTTCGAAGTAGTCGACCGACGGGAAGCAGTCCGAGAGGCGGCGGGTGTCGGCCAGGACGATTGCGCCGAGGGCGCCGAGTGCCACCTCGTCCCACATGAACCAGAAGCGTTCCTGGCCCGGGGTGCCGAAGAGGTAGAGCACGTACTCGTCGCGCATCGTGATGCGGCCGAAGTCCATCGCGACCGTGGTGGTCTTCTTCTTCTCCACACCGGAGATGTCGTCGACGCCCACGCTCTCGTCGGTGAGGATCTCCTCGGTGCGCAGCGGCTTGGTCTCCGAGACGGTGCCGACCATGGTGGTCTTGCCGACCCCGAAACCGCCCGCGATCACGATCTTGACCGCGGTGGGCAGCCGGCGGGCACGGGTCGGGAGACTAGAGGGCCCGGAGACCATCGATCACCGCCTTGTAGAGCCTGATGTCGTGCATGTCCGCCTCCGGTTCGGGTTCCTGCATCGAGATGAAGCCCTGGTCGAGCAGGTCGCCGAGCAGAACCCGGACGGTGGCGATGGGCAGGTTGAGGTGCCCGGTGAGCTCGGCGACCGACATCACCGACTGGCAGAGCCGGGCGATCGCCACGTGCTCGGGGCCGAGGCCGACCGCGCCGTCGGGCTCGGCGCCGACCGACACCACCAGGGTGATCAGGTCGAACTTGCCCCGGGTCGGCTCGATCCGGCCGCTGGTCATCACGTACGGGCGGACCATGGGGCCGGAGTGCTCGTCGTGCCACCGGTCCTGGACGGGGTCGGCGTCGTCCTGCCAGCGGTCGTGGCCGGGCTCCTCGGGCGGCATCATGAGGTGGTCCGGCCCTCTGCGGCGGCCTCCGACCGCGACGGCGTGGTGAGGTGATGGCCCATGCTGGTGACCAGCATCGCCATCTCGTAGGCGATCAGGCCGACGTCGGCCTCCTCACCGGCCAGCACCGCCAGGCAGGCGCCCTGGCCGGCGACGGTCACCAGCAGGAACGCCGACTGCATCTCGATGATGGACTGCCGGACCGGGCCGCCGCCGAAGCGGGTGCCCGCACCCTTGGCCAGGCTCTGGATCCCGGCGGCGACGGCGGCCAGATGCTCACCGTCGTCCTGCGCCATGGCCTCCGAGGAGGCCATCAGCAGGCCGTCGGCGGACAGCACCACGGCATGCTCGGCGTGCGGCAGCCGGTGTACCAGGTCGTCCAGCAACCAGCTCAGGTCTGCCGACGAACCCGTCTTCTGCATCACTGATCGTCCTCGTCTTCCGTCGCTCGGGCCGCCGCGGCCGACCGGCCGCGGCGCGTGCCGAGCTGGTACGCGTCCATGATCCGATGGATCTCCTCGGGGGAACGGACCGGCCCGTCGGTTTCGTCCGCCGCGCCGGACTGCTCGTTCTCGGCCAGAGGCGGGGTCAGGTTGGCCTGGGGCACCCGGACCGGCAGGCCGGACGGGGTGGTGGAGGTCTCGGGCACGGGTCGCTGGTCCTCCGGCTGAGAGGTCTCGGGGCACCCGGCGCCGGCGGTGGCCGCCGGCCTTTCGGTCACCGGGCCATGCATGATCACCGTACGCCGTGTCGCGGCGGCGGGATGCATCGGTCCGCGCGCGTGCCCGCCGCCCGCCCCGCGGCGGACGGCCCCCCGCGCGGCGGGCGCCCGGAGGGCGGCCACCGGCGGGCATGGGGACGGTGCCCCGGTCCGCGGGCGGGGGGTGCGGAAGCGCATGGGATTCGCCCTATCAATTCTGCTAAGAATCGGCAGCCGCTCATCGGAATAAACGGTAGCGAGATGCTCGGGTTTGGTGGGGCGGGCGCGGCGGTCGAGCCGGTCCGTACGGCCCAGAACCTTAGCAATGCGAACACACCCGCTCAAGGTGAATGGAGTTGTCGGCGCGGGCCGTCCCGTTTGCAGCCTGGTGTCGTTTTCGCTGTTATGACGAATTTCACTTTCCGGGCCGAGGGGGCCGGCGCGAGGAGATGAGGTGGAGCGCCGCGATCACGGCCGCGCGCACGATCGCCGTCGGATGGTACAGGTCCTTGTCGTGCCAGAGCGGCGGGTCGCAGCTCCGGTCCGAGGTCGGGCGGCCGAGGTCGTGTTCGAGCACCGTCCGCGCGGCGGAGGCCGCCGCGAACCGGGCCTCGGCGCGAGCGCGCGGCTCGTCCCGTCCAGGCCGGGGGAGCAGGAGCACCTGCACGGCGTACGCGGTCTCCTCGGCGGTCCCGTGCCAGCGTCCCCAGGAGCCGTCCGGACGCTGCCTGCCCAGCACCCACTGGCGGGCGCGTTCCACGGCGGGGGCGCAGCGCTCCCCGCCGAAGCGGTCCAGGGCCAGGGCGCAGCACGCGGTCGCATAGTAGGGGGACGCGTGCCATCGGTCGGTCCAGCTCCCGTCAGCCTGCTGCTGCTGGCAGAGCCAACCGGACACCTTGTCGATGGTGTCGGCGTACCGGCCGGCCGCGTCCGCGCCGAGACGGTTCGTCCCGACGGACGCGAGGTACTCGCCGAACGCCTCCAGCACATGCGCGTTGGTCGTGAGGGAATAGCCGTCCTCTCCCTGCCAGGTGCAGAAATGCGTCGAGGTCTCGTACTCCCAGAGGGGATCGGGACGGTGCGGGGCACCGAGCAGTGCCAGCGCGTAGAGCGCGCCGGCCGTGGTGTCGGCGTCGGCGGGCAGCCCCGCCGCGGCGGGCGTGCCGTCCGCGCGGAGCGGCGCGGTCAGGCTCAGCACGAGCTCGGGGGGCGCGACGAACGGGACGCCCGCCCGCTCCAGCCACGCCAGGACCCAGCCCCGCTCGAACACCGTGAGCGGGAACCCGACCGGAACCGGGCCGCCGTGCGTGGCGGCGACGGTCTCCAGGTACCAGCGCGCCGGGGCGCTCGGATCGCTCGGGGGACGGTCGCCGAGCCACGCGGCGGTCGCCGCGGGCGACGCGCCAATGGTCCCGGTCGGCTCCGGGTGGGCCTGCGGGAGCCCGCGCGCGACCTCGCCGGCGACCTCCAGGGCGTGCATCAGCTTCTGCGGGGGCTCGATCCCGGAGGTGAGCAGCCGCCTGATCACCGTCAGCTTGGCGCCGTCCATGCCCTCGGGCAGCGGGACGCGCCGGGAGGACCGGGCGGCCAGCGCGCCGAGATGCTTGTTGATCAGCTCCACCAGGGACGGGACGATCAGCTCGATCGCCGGCATGTCGGGCAGTTCCGGGCCCCGGCCGCCGGGCAGGAGGACGTGCAGCCGGTCCAGCCCGCCCCGCGCGGCGCGGGCGGTCGGGCCGTCCGGCTCGGACGCGTCCGACCGGACGAGCACCGACAGCAGGGCCTCGGTCGCGCTCAGCGTGGGCACCAGCGCGTAGCCGTCGTCGGGGGCGCCCCAGCCGCCGTCGGGACGCTGGGTCTCGGTGAGGAAGTCCACGCGCCGGTCGTGGCCGGTCAGCCAGGGTGTCAGCGACACGAGCCGCCCGGTCTCGTAGATCGAGGGGGAGACCTGTCCCCACGGTTCGGCGACGAGGCCGGTGATCAGGTCGCGGGCGGCGGCGGTGACATCGGCGGAGCCGGTGCGGGCGGCGGCGGTGACATCGGCGGAGCCGGTGCGGACGGTGGCGGCGGCCGTCTCGGTCCGCTCGGTTCCGATGCTCACAGCTCGCCCCAGTAGTCGGCCGCACCGTAGAAGCCCATGCTGTAGCCGATCTGGCGCTCCAGATAGACGGCCTCGCGGGGGCACGTGTCCCTGAGCGGCTCGAGCAGCACCCGGCACTGCGCGACGAGTTCGGCGATCCGCTCCCTGACGGCGTCGGCGTCCACGCCGAGGAGCATCGCGTTCAGGTCGCCCCAGGTGACGTCGCGCTTGTAGGTGGCCAGGTCGTTGAGCAGGCGGAGCACCTGCTGGACCTTCCGGCTGACCTCCAGTAGCGCGTCCAGGTGCGCCAGCGCGGACGGCTCGGAGGTGAAGATCCAGTGCCCGGCGTTCACGAACGTGGAGCCGAAGTTGTCGGCGTTGGCCAGGTAGGCGTCGAAGGAGGGCGGCGCGGTCGTGCCCGCGGTGAGCGCGGCCTTCCACTCCCATTCGAGGGTCATCGCGTCCAGCATCCGGCGCAGCTCGTCCCGCCAGACCGGGCCGAACGCGGCGAACGAGGGGCTGCTGCCGACGCGGTCGCGGATGGCCGCCAGGAACCGGGCGAGCGGCGCGTCCCCGGCGGGCGGACGGCCTTCGGCGATGGCGAGCGGGCCGGCGAGCGCTCCGTCGAGGTCGGCCCGCGAGGTGGCGACGTAGTCGACCAGCCAGTCCAGCGCGAAGATCCACAGCGAGGTGCGGTTGGCGACCTCCAGCCGCTCCCGGGTGTCGCCGGGGGAACCGAACGCGTTGGCCATCGAGACCGCGGTGAAGAGCGTGGCGTCGAACGGCTTCCCGGAGAACAGGCCGGGATAGTCGGCGGCGCATCCTTGCAGGTCACGAGCGCATTGAGCGGAGAGGGCGCAGATCCGGCCGTGCTCGGCGACCGCCCGGATCTCGTCGGTGCCCGTCTGGAGCGGGCTCACGCGCGCCCTCCGTCCGGCAGGTCCGGGACCGGTCCGCCGCCGGGGTCGGGGCGCCGGCCCGGAGGCGACTCGACGCGGCGGGCCGCCGCGAGGAGGGAGGCCGCAGGGAAGCGGACCGGTGCGGTGGAGGTGGCCTCGTGACGGAGGCGATGCGCCGTCCAGACGGGAACGAGACCGATGTCTACGGACATTCTCGACTGCCCCTAGGAGTGGAATTGGTGGCACGAGGCGCATCGGTCGCACGTTGCTGAACGGGCGAACCTACCGTTCTGTGCACCCGTGTGAAGCATGGGGGGTATGAGCGATTCCGTGGAAGTATCACATGGTCATTTGGCGTGATCAAGATGGCCGAAGGCGGTATATAGAAACTTCAACGAGTGACCTTCATCACGCTTCGGCCCGTCCATTCCGCCAGGTGGAACGGTCCGGTGGCCTCGGTCGGGCACTTTGGCGATGGGAAGGTGAGCCCGCGCGCGGCCGGCCGATGAAAGGCGGGACGCCGCCGGGCTGTGGTGGGCGGAATAATCATGCACCGGGTTTCGCGGCACAAAAGAATAAGGGCGAAAAAAAATCCCCGGGTGTCCCGGGGAATGGGTGCGCGATGTCTCAGTTCGCGGTCGGCGACTCGATGTCGGTCGACAGCCGGACCGGCCAGGAGATCTTATTGGAGACCTTGAAATGGCCGGTGAACGTCTGCTGGCCGCAGTGCGCCACGACCGTGTGGGTGCCGGGCTTGATGTCCCGCCGGAGCCGGGCCACGGTCCGCCCCTGGTCGCTCCTGCCCCCGAGGGTGGCGTCCCCGGTGAAGGCCGGCGAGCCGGCCCAGTGCCGCTGCGTCCCGGCCGCGCAGCCGCGCACCTCCAGCTCGATCCGCTGCCCGGGACGGGCCACGTCCGGCTCCACGGCGATGCGGTTCCCCCTCGTCGCCGTCGCCTCGCCCGTCGCCGGGGCCGCGAGGCCGACCGCGATGAGGGCCCCGCCCAACACTGCGGCGCTGAGTAGGCGCAACGATACTCCTCGACAAGGTGCTTGTGACATCCGGCACTCTAGTGGTTCGGGATCTCTTCCTCTATAGATGTGCGTAAAGCCGGAGAAGTTGCGCGTTCCGCGTCGGAACCTCGCTCAGCGGACGGGTTCGGGCGCCGTTTCGACGGCGCCCGCGCCGTGGCGTGCGCGCCGTCCCGCGCTCAGTCCGTCCCCGGTCAGCGTGATCAGCGCCGCCCACACCAGCAGGAACCCGATCCACCGGCTGGCCGGCATCTCCTCGTGCTGGACCAGCAACCCGATGAGGAATTGCAGCACAGGGGCCAGGTACTGGAGCATCCCGAGCGCGCTCATCGGGATGCGGATCGCCGCCGCGTTGAACAGCAGCAGCGGGATCGCCGTCACCACCCCGGCGCCGATCAGCAGCCCCACCTGCCCCGCGCCGTGATGCCCGAACGTCGCGTCCCCGCGGGCCTCCAGGGTCAGCACGAACCCGATCGCCGGGACCAGCAGGATCGCGGTCTCCACCGACAGGCTCTCCGCGGACGGCATCGCGGCGAACTTCTTGACCAGCCCGTACGTGCCGAACGAGAACGCCAGCACCAGCGCGATCCACGGCGGCCGGCCGTAGTCGACGGTCAGCACCACCACGGCCGCCGTGCCCAGCCCGACCGCCGTCCACTGCCAGCGGCGCAGCCGCTCCCGGAAGATCACCACGCCGAAGACCACACTGATCAGCGGGTTGATGAAGTAGCCGAGCGCGGCCTCGA
This sequence comes from Spirillospora sp. NBC_01491, assembly GCF_036227065.1. Classification (GTDB taxonomy): domain Bacteria; phylum Actinomycetota; class Actinomycetes; order Streptosporangiales; family Streptosporangiaceae; genus Spirillospora; species Spirillospora xylanilytica. Next base: position 4,351,128 of record NZ_CP109432.1, on the reverse strand, counting down.
TGGTGTGTCCGGAGTTGACCGCGTAGATGTAGACGCCCCAGTTGACCGTGACCAGCGCGGCGGCCAGCGCCAGCAGCCCCACCTGCCGCACGGTCAGCGACCTGACCCAGGCCCAGTGCCGGCGGACGGCGAGCATCGCCAGCACCGCGACCAGCGACCACATGATCCGGTGCGCGAGGATCTCCACCGCGCCGGCGGGCTTCAGCAGGGGCCAGTACAGGGGGAACAGCCCCCAGAGCGCGTAGGCGGCGAAGCCGAATGCCATTCCGCGACGATTCACCACAAGCAGCACGATATCAGTGCGTAATCAGCCAAAACTGGCACGCTACTGACTCCGGGAGGACAGGCCGAACACGCGGCACGGCCATGGCGGCACCCCTGCCGCCCAGGCCGAGCGAGGGCCGTCCCGGCAAGCCCGGCGCGCCCCGCGCCCACCGGCCGGCATGACCTTGCCAGGGCGAATACCCTGGAGTCATGTTCGGCTTTGCGAAGACCCAGATGGTCGCACCGGAGAAGGCCCTGCCCGGCAGGGACGAGCCGATGCCGGTGCCGCCCCGCCACGAGGTCCTCGGGTCGCCCCTCGCGCCGCCGTACCCCGACGGCACCGAGATCGCCGAGTTCGCGCTCGGCTGCTTCTGGGGCGCCGAACGCATCTTCTGGCGGACCCCAGGCGTCGTCTCCACCTCGGTCGGCTACGAGGGCGGCCACACGCCGAACCCCACCTACGAAGAGGTGTGCAGCGGCCAGACCGGCCACACCGAGAGCGTCCGGGTCGTCTACGACCCGTCCGAGACGTCCTACGAGCGGCTCCTGCGCGTGTTCTGGGAGTCCCACGACCCGACCCAGGGCATGCGCCAGGGCAACGACGTCGGCACCCAGTACCGCTCGGCGGTCTTCTACCGCACCGAGCTCCAGCGGAAGACCGCCGAGGCGTCCCGCGACGCCTACCAGCAGGTCCTGACCGGCGGCGGCCACGGTCCCATCAGCACCGAGATCGCCCCGGCCACCGACTTCTACTTCGCCGAGGACTACCACCAGCAGTACCTGTCCGACAACAAGAACCCCAACGGCTACTGCGGCATCGCCGGCACCGGTCTACCCCTGGGTGACCAGTCCGGCGGCTCCTGCCAGACGGGCATCGCGCCTGCTGGAGACTGACCACCGTTGGGCAAGCGGCGCGCAGGGGCCATGCACTCCCACCAGATGCCCGCACCCGGCGGGGAGGGTTGACGCCGTCTAGTGCCGTAGCAGGTAACGTTCCCCCGGTCCCGAGGCTGCGCCGCGCAAGTAGCATCTCGTGGTGATCTCTGAGAGTGAACCGGGAGCTGCAAGGCGAGGTCGTGGCGAGGGCGGGGTGCGGGCTGTCGTGGGAAACCACACTTGGCGGTCTCGACCAAGCGGCGTTTCCCATGCTCGGTGCGCTCGATCCGTATGGTGATGCGGTCTTCAACCACCGGCAGATCCCGGCACTGCTCGGGGAGTTGGACCGGCTCCCCGTTGAACGCGGTGGCGTTTGGGTCGCTGAAGTCCAGGCCCTGTGCGAAGTGGCCTTGCGCAGGCCGCATCACTACATCCTGTTCATCGGCGACTGATCCCGGGTCAGGCCGCGTTGGCGCGGGCGACGATCTGGCGTAGCCGGGTGTCGTCGGCGTGGCGGTTCCGCCAGATGATGTAGCGGCGGATCATGCTGCCTTGCTCTTTGTGGCTGCGTTGGTCGGTGCCGTCCAGAGCGAAGCAGCACAGCGCGGTGAACTGGGCCTCAACGTGGTTGAGCCACGAACTGTGGTCGGGGTGTAGGCGACTTCGGCGTTGTTTGCCTCGGCCCAGTCCGTCACCCGTCGGCAGCGCTCGGTGGTCAGGTGCGGCATCAGGTTCAGCGGCCCGAACTCGTCCAGGCAGATCACGACGGTCGGCTCGCCCGGCTCGGGTATCACCTCGCCGTCGGCGATCGCGTACAGGTGCTCAGCCCGGGCCTTCTTCACCGCGTAGGCAGGGACCGCGGAGCCGGCTCACCCGAGGGTCACGGCGAGCGCCTTCCACTTCCTCGGCGTCACCCACATCGAACGCGACGACCCGCAGCGTGCGACCGGGTGAGTCAGCTGGCCACCGTGGGCACCTTCCACCCAAGCGTCATCCCAGCTAGAACCGATGCCTGGCAGCAAGGGTCTCGACGAACAGCTCCAGGGAACTATTGATGAGTGCGCGGTTCCGCTTCTCGTCCCCCGGCGCGTACCAGTAGACGCGGTGTTCCGCACGGGACAGACAAGCCAGGCCGCCGATGCCGTTGACGATCACGATGTCGCCCTTGATGTCCAGCGGATCGGTATCCGGCTCTCCGATGTCGAGGACCTGGGCGATGGTGCGAGGCCGATCTGTCCCGATGCCGCCGAAGACCAGCAGACCCATGAGTGTTTCGGGCAAGCCCACCTCGGTCAGGACCCGCCGGTCCTCCGGATTGCTGAAGTGTCGCTCAGCGACCTCCGGCGGCATGGTCTCGACCCACTCGGAGCCGAAATGCCGACCCCAGTTCCGCGTGCGTGACCACCTCGGACTCCTTTGCCTCGATCCACTGCATAGCTCGTCTGCCCCGGACGCCGACTCTGCGGAACGCGGCAGCGGGGGGAAGCGATGTCGCTAACGGTGTCCTCACGGTGGCGCGGGGGCCCCGGGAGCGCTGGAAGGCGACCCCGGGGCCCTCGTCTTGGTTGACGCCTTGCGTCGAAGCCCCGGTCTACCCCTCGGACAAGGGGGCGGCCGATGGGATCCCGATGCTCTTCCGTGTGGGCAGGATGCGCTTAACGGCGAGGGCTGTGGACAGCAGGGTGAAGACGGCCAACCCCAACCAGATGGCCTGGACGCCGAGCCATGGGGCGGTGATGGCGGCGCCGCCGAGACCGGCGCTGACACCGCCTATGGGCGGAGTATTGTACATGGTTTACCATTTCCTTTCGTTGTGCCAGGCGGCTTCCCAGTAAGCCCGGACCTGGACGATCTGAAGAAAGCCGTCGAAGAGGAACTCGACGACGATGGTGGCGGCTATGGCCATTTGAACTGCCCCGCGCCGGCGTACGGTCACCACGCGCTCAATCATGAAGATCGCTGTTACGCTGATCCAAATGGGGCGGAAATGGAGTCCGCTGGTGAAGGCCAAGCAGTAGCCTAGCGAGATCAGATAGGCCACGATGGCGATGATGCTGATCAATGTAAGCAGTTGCCGGCCCCAGTAGGGGCGTGTCACGGATGTCCAACCGTATTCGATGAGATTCTCCAGGGCGCCGCGCTTCCAGCGCAGTCGCTGCCGGGACAATTCCCGCCAGGTTGGCATCACCTCTGTAGTGAGCGTACATCCGGGTGGGCATATGATTTCGAAACCGAGATGCAGGATCGCCAGGGTCAGTTCGTTATCCTCGGTGAGCACGCAAACGTCGTAGACGCGGGGGGCGCCAGGCAGTCGGCGCTCCCTGCGCGCGGCAGCCACTTCCTGGAGAGTGGTGGCGCGGAAGATGGTCGCCGTTCCGGTCAGCACCAGCGCTTTGCCTTGCAGTCGCCGCACGTCCCGTGCGTAGCGGACGTACTCGTTGCGTTGGAGCATGCCGACCATGCCCCCGCCGTCCTGGCCGGTGAAGGTGCCACCGACGGCGGCGTAGCGGCCGTCGGAGAGGTAAACCACTCCATGACGGATGAAGCCCGGGTCCAGTGCCGAATCTGCGTCCATGACCATGATCGCGTCATTGGGGCCGGCAGAGGGCAGCAACCGGTCGAGTACCTGATTCAGCGCACCAGCCTTCTTATGCCGATTGTCGCGTGTGATGAATATTTCAACTCCGCACCGCCTGGCGATTTCAACGGTGCCGTCTGTGCAATCATCGGCGATGACAATGATCTGGTCCGGCGGCTGTTCCTGCCCCTTTAGCGATGCGAGCGTATCGGTGATATTCTCTGCCTCATTGTGTGCCGGGATCAGCACCGTCACCCACAGGCCGGCCGGATCCACCGGTGGTAGGGTGCGCCGGCCCGGCCGCCCTCGCCGGGGCGTCTCCCCGCTGTCGGGGCCGGTCAATGCATGATCAATTGAACGGCCGGGGGCAGGCGGGATGGTAGAGGTTGAACTCATCTCAGGGCCCCGCCAGCGGACGCATTGAGTGCTCCTCGCTCCGGTGCGAACCGGGCCGGAGCAGGTGCCCGTAGGCGATCACGTTGTCGGTGTAGTGGCCGGTGTCGGTGTCGAAACCGCCGCCGCAGGTGACCAGCCGGATCGCTGCATAGCCGGGATCCATGTAGACCCGGCGCGTGGGGAATCCCGTCTTCTTGACGCGTTCGACCGAGTCGATTTGGAACAAGGCGGTGCTCCCGTCGGCTCGTTGCACGCCGGCTTTGTCGCCTGGGCGCAACTCCCCGATTCGGAAAAAGACGCCCGGCCCGCGCGATGAGTCGACGTGGCCGATGAGCACTGCCGCGCCGATGCTTCCGGGCCGGGACCCGAGCCGATACCAGCCGGCCTGGTCGGCGTTGACCGGAACCTCGACCCTGTGGTCGTCCGTCAGCCCCAGTGGCACCAGGGACGTACGGAGGCGGATTCGCGGTACCGTCAGCCGCACCGGGGTCGAACGCGGCATGGCCACCGTCAGATGAGCCGACTCCGGGTTGGACGCGGCGGGGCCGGGCTGCGGGGCGGTGGTGGCCGCCGTGTGATTGCCGAACGCCTGCACAGCGAAGAGCGCCGTCATGGCGAGGCCCGACGTGGCAATGGTGACGATTGCCAAGCCGGGTATGTACCTGAGGCTGGATGACAGCCGCTCTCGGCACCTATCCGAGAATCCGCCCCATCCCAACACGATCGAGGGTCTCAACCCGTTCGAACGGGTTGTCTGTCTCTTGATCACGATCGCCACTTACCCCGGCCATTGAATAACGAACATATGTAATGAATCTTTTGCCCATTTGGATCAAATGCGGGAGCAGCCGGATCCAACTGGAGGCGACCCTTCCGGCATTCCGCCGGGCGGGCGCCTAAAACGCCCAGATCGAGCCACTGAGCGTTTTTCACCAGCATTCGTGGGATGGGTGATCACAGCATGATCGCGGGCGGTGTGGCGGGCCCTGGAACGTGAAGAAGCCCTGGTGGGAGGAATGGTGATGGGCTCCGAATCGGTCCCTGCTGGTTCTGACCGGGCCTCATGGCCGGAGTTGCGCGGGCTCCACCTCATTCACGCCCTGGCGGAGGAGGTCGAGCAGGCGGTCGGTCTGCGGGGGGCCGGTGGTGGCCAGGGCGATTCCGTTCGCCAGCGCCATCAGGTCGGCCGTGCGCACTCCGGGACGGACGGCACCCGAGTCCTGCGCCCTGGCCAGGAGGGCGCCGGCGGTGGCGTGCATCGCGGTGTGCCATTCGTCGAAGAGGACGGTGCGCCGGCGGTCGTCGGTGATCGCCTGGGCCAGGTCGCGTTTGGTGGCCACGTGGGTGATGAAGGTGCGGAGCCAGGCAAAGAGCGCGTCGGCGGATGCGGCGCCGGCGAGTAGGGCCTCGCCCTCGGCGGTGAGGCCGGAGACCTCGTCGGCGTAGACGGCGATGAGGAGCTCGCGGCGGGTCGGGAAGTGCCGGTAGAGGGTGGCGTTGCCGACTCCGGCGTCGCGGGCGACGTCGTCCAGGGGCGCCTCGGGGCCGCGCTCGGCGAACAGCCGTCGGGCGGCGGCCACCAGCAGGTCGTGGTTGCGCTGGGCGTCGGCCCGGCGCGGGCGCCTCGATGCCGGCATCCGTCCTCCTTGCTAAGTGGGGAGTTCCCCGTTTAGTTTAGCGGCCACATCGAAACGGGGAGTTCCCCGGTTAGGAGCGTGTCCCATGCAGCGTGCGGCCGAGATCCATCGGCGTCTCGCCGAGGGCTACCCCCTGATCCTCAAGGGCGAGACGGAGGAACTGCTGGCCCTGATCGACCCGGACATCGTCGACCACCGGGGCGGGGTGCAGGGCGACCATGTGGGGAAGGCGGCGTGGAAGGAGAAGTGGGATGGGATGGCGGCCCGAGATGAGACGGGCTTCCGCGATGTCTCGGTGACCATCGAGCAGAACGTGGAGGCGGGTGACATCTCGGTCAACCGCTACGCCAGCAGGGGTACCCATAGCGCGTCCGGCCGGAGCTATGAGGTCCTCGGCATGGACATGGTCCGGGTCAGGGACGGCCGGGTGGTCGAGCACTGGGCTGTGCGCGACTCGGACGCGATCCGGCACCAACTCGGCCAGTAGGCGGCGCCGGTGGGCGGCGCCGCCCACCGGTCGGACGCCAGCCCGTGCAGGCGCTGGGCGGGGGGTGCAGGTCGGGTGGGAGCAGGGCGCCGGTGAGGGTGGTGTGGGTGAACGCGACGACACCGGTCCGCACCTCGTCGAGGGTCATCCCGCCGTCGATCAGGAGGTCGACGAACTGGCCGCGCGGGGTGGCGAGGACGGCGTGCGCGAGGAAGTCGCCGTCCGGCCGGAACTCGCCGATCACCTTGGCGAGGTGTTCCTGCCAGAGCCGGTAGTGCCGGATGCGCTCCTCCCCGTGGTGGCCGTCCATGGCGCGCAGGAGGGGACGGCCCGGGACGACCATCCGGTCGAACAGTTCGGTGACGAAGGCCAGTACCCGGTGCAGTGGCGGGACGGCGGGGTCGGCCAGCCGGTCGAGGGCGCCCGTCTCCCAGTCGACGGTGAGCTGCTCGAACAGTGCGCCGACCAGGCCGGCGCGGTCGCCGAAGCGGCGGAACAGCGTGCCCTTGCCGACACCGGCCTCGGCGGCGATGTCGTTCATCGAGACCTGGTCGACACCGTTCTCGCAGATCAGCCGGTGTGCGGCGAGCAGGATCGCACGCTCGTTGCGGACGGCGTCCGCTCTCATGGCGCCCCTCCCTTGACATATCCGGACCAGCGGTCCGTATTCTATCCCGATAGAAACGGACCGTCGGTCCGCTAATTTGAAGGGGTGTGTCATGCGCGCTGTGCGCTTTCACGAATACGGTCCGCCCGAGGTCCTGCGGTACGAGGAGGTCGCCGACCCGTCGCCGGGGGAGGGCGAGGTGCTGGTCCGGGTCGCGGCGGCCGGGATCAACTTCAGCGACGTCCAGATGCGGGCCGGCGGGCTGAAGGCGTGGATGCCGGACCTGCCGCTCCCGTTCGCGCCCGGCCACGAGGTCGTCGGGACCGTGGCCGGGACGGACCGGCGGGTGCTGGCCCAGCTCCCCGCCGGCGGCGGGTACGCCGAGCTGGTCGCGGTGCCCGAGGCCGCGCTGCTGCCGCTGCCCGAGAAGGTCGGCGACCACGAGGCGCTCGCCCTGCTCACTCAGGGGACGGTCGCCGCCGGGCTGATCGACAAGGCCCGCATCGCGCCGGGCGAGACCGTGCTGGTCGAGGCGGCGGCCGGCGGCGTCGGCAGCATGGCCGTCCAGCTCGCCAAGCGGGCCGGCGCCCGGGTCGTCGCGGGCGGCCGGGGCGAGCGGGACGCCGCGGTCGCGCGGCGGCTCGGCGCGGACGAGTTCGTCGACCTCTCCCGTCCGGACGGGGATCCCGGGACCGTCCAGGTCGTGCTGGAGTCGGTCGGCGGCGCGGTGACGGCGCGGGCGCTGGAGCACCTGGAGCCGACCGTCGGGCGGATGGTGCTGTACGGCAACATCAGCGGCGAGCCGCACCAGATCGACACGGCGCTCGTCTACCAGCGGGCGCTGTCGGTCCTCGCCTTCGCCACCGCGCTCATGCCGCCCGAACGCATCGCCCCGTTCCGCGAGCTGGCCTTCGAACTGGCCGCCGCGGGCGAGCTGGCCGCGGTCGTCGGGTCGGTGCTGCCGCTGTCGGAGGTCGCCGCCGCGCACCGGGCGTTCGAGGAGGGGGGCACCAGCGGCAAGACCGTCCTGGTGCCCTGACCGGCGGTTCGCGGGCGCGAGGACTCCGCGCGCGGCAGCAGGATGGGGGCATGACACCGGTACCGGGGCTGCGCGCCGAGACGCTCATCATGGTCGAACGTGAGGACACCGCCCAGCGGGTGGGCAGCGGCGACGTGCCGGTCCTCGGCACGCCGCGGCTGCTCGCCTTCGCCGAGGCGGCGACGGTCCAGGCCGTCGGCCCGCACCTGGAGGAGGGGCGGACGTCGGTCGGCACCCGGATCGAGCTGGAGCACCGCGCGGCCAGCCCGGTCGGCATGCGGGTCACGATCGCCGCCGAGCTCACCGAGGTGGACGGAGATCGGCTGATCTTCGACTTCTGCGCGCTGGACGAGCACGGCACCGTCGTCGCCCTGGGCCGCATCGAGCGGCTGTCGGTCGACCGCGAGCGGTTCCTGGCCCGCCTGCCGGCCTGACCCGCGGACCGGGCCGGCGGCTGAGACGCGGGCCTCGCCGGGGGCGCGGGGAGGGTGCGGGCAACGACGCGGGGCCTCCCGTGCCGGGTGGCGCGGGAGGCCCCGGGTCCTGCACGACCCCGCGGGAGACGGGAGGTTCTGGATCAGTACGGCAGGAGACGTCCCGACGGGGTCCGGAGGTCGAGCGGGCTCGGTTGACGTGGGGGCTTGGGGCGCTTGACGAGCTGCTGCCGTGCCATGGTGATCATCTCCCCCGTCGGGCCGGGTGCTAACCCGCCGATCGAGCCGATGTCGCTGTCACTTCCTACGACGCGGTCGCCGGGTGTGAAGTTCGACGAGCTTATGCGACATCCTCGACCACTTCGACCGATTTTCTGGACGCGAACGCGTGCGTGCGGTGGCGTGACGGCCACGGAAGGTGATCGGCGGCGGGGTGGCCGCATCCGGTCCGCCGGCAGAAACGGTGATCGTCAGGACACCACGTCGCGGGTGCGGAAGCGGCGGAACGCGAGCGCGAACAGGACGACGGCGTAGGTCACCGAGACCGCCGTCCCCTTGACCATCCCGGTCCACTGGATCTGCGGCTGGAGCGCGTCCATCCAGGCGTACATCCAGTGGGTCGGCAGGAAGTCGCGCCAGGAGCCGAGCGCGGTGACCGCGTCCAGGATGTTGCTCACGATGACCAGCCCGACCGCGCCGCCGACCGCGCCGAGCGGCGAGTCGGTGGTGACCGACAGCAGGAACGCCAGCGCGGCGACGACGAGCTGCGCGACCAGCGCGTACCCGACGATGACCGCCATCCGGCCGAGAGCGGTGCCGGCCGGGACGGCGCCGCCGGTGGGCAGCTCGACCGGACCCCAGCCGAACGCGGCCGTGCCCGCGACCAGCGACATCAGCGGCAGGCAGAGCACCGCGACGACCGAGTACCCGAGCGCGACGGCCAGCTTCTGCCGCAGCAGCCGCGCCCGCGGCACCGGCGAGGCCAGCAGGTACCGCAGCGACGACCAGCCCGCCTCGCTCGCCACGGTGTCGCCGCAGAACAGCGCCACCGCCACCACCAGCAGGAACCCGGTCGACACGAACAGCGCGAACAGCGTGAAGTTGAGCGCGCTCGACGTCGCCACGTCGACCAGGCTCGGCATCCCGTCCGGCCCGCCGGGGTCGCCGCCGAGCTGGAACGCGGCGACCAGCACCCACGGCAGCACCAGCAGGATGCCGAACGCGAACAGCGTGCGCCGCCGCCGGAACTGCCGGACGGCCTCCACCCGCAGCGGCAGCGTCCGCCGCACCCCGTACCCGCCCGCCCCGCCGCCGTGCCCGCCGCCGTCGCCCGCAGGGGCGGGCACGGTCTCGGCGCCGCCGGGCGCCGCGGTCGTGCTCATGCCGTTCGCGCCGCTCACGCCGGTCCTCCCCGATCGCCGATGATCTCCAGGAACGCGTCCTCCAGGCGGCGGCCCGAGGTGCCGACGATCTCGGCGACCGGCCCGGCCGCGACGCGCCGTCCGCGCGACATCACCACCGCGTGCGTGCAGGTCTGCTCGACCTCGGCGAGCAGGTGGCTGGAGACGATCACGGTGCGGCCGGCCGCGGCGTACCGCACCAGCACCTCGCGCATCTCGCGGATCTGCGGCGGGTCCAGGCCGTTGGTGGGCTCGTCGAGCACCAGCAGGTCGGGCAGCCCCAGCATCGCCTGCGCGATGGCCAGCCGCTGCCGCATGCCCTGCGAGTACGTGCGGACGGCCCGGTCGAGCGCGCTGCCGAGATCGGCGATCTCCAGCGCCTCCTCCAGCCGCGCCTCGCCCGCCGGGCGGCCGGTGGCCCGCCAGTACAGGTCGAGGTTGTCGCGGCCGGACAGGTGCGGCAGGAACCCCGGACCCTCGACGAACGACCCCAGCCGCGACAGCACCGGCGCGCCGGGCGTCACCCGGTGCCCGAAGATGCGGATCTCGCCGGACGCGGGATGGATCAGGCCCATCAGCATCCGCAGCGTGGTGGTCTTGCCCGCCCCGTTCGGCCCGAGCAGGCCGAGCACCTGCCCCTTCTCGACCCGGAACGACAGGTCGGACACGGCGAGGTGCCCGTTGCCGTACGCCTTGGTCAGCCCGGTGATCTGCAACGGCACGCCGCCGAGCCCGGGGTCGTGCCCGGCGGGCGTCCGGTCGCGGCGTCCGCGCCGTCCGGTCGCCAGGATCCCGGCCGCGACGGCGAGGCCGGCCAGCGGCAGCACCCACACCCAGCCGGGCACCGGCGCGGCCGGGGCGCGCAGCGCCGGGACGGCGGGCACCGTCAGCCCGGACACCGCCCGCACCTTGTACGTGGCGGGCCGCGGCGGCGTCGCGAAGCCCATGTCGGTCGTCGCGAGGACGAGCCGCAGCCGGTGCCCGCGGTCGAACCGGTAGTCCATCGCCGGGAGCGTCACCGTGACCTCGCGCCCGCCGCCGGCGTCCGCGACCCGGAGCGGCGCGGCGATGCGGCGCGCGGGCGACGCGCCGCCGCCCGGCGCGACGTCGTACAGCTTGGCGAACAGCGGGACGTCGCCGGGCCCGGTCACCTTCACCCGGACGGTCGCGGCGCCGGTGAGCCGGAGCGGACGGCCGAGCGGCGCGGTGTCGAACGTGGCGGCCTGCCCCGGCATGTCGCCGAACCGCCCGCCGAGCGCGCCCGCGCCGCCGAGGTCGCCGAGTCCGCCGAGCGCGCCCAGGCCGGGCAGCGCGGAGACCGAGGCGGGCGAGCCGCCCGCCGGATTGTGGATCGTCTGCTCCCGCCCGCCGAGCGCGAGCGTCCGCGGGGCGGCGCCGAGGCCCGGGTACGCGCGGGCCGTCGCCGCCTCCACGATCACCTTCTGGGTGGACGAGTCGATCCCGCCCGCGCGCGTCACGGTGAAGCCGTGCGGGGACGGTGTGCCGGAGCCGCCGCCGCCGGTCCCGAGCCGCTCGTCGAACCAGCCGCGCACCATCCCGCGGATCCGGGCGGTCTCGGCGTCGCCGCCGTCGTGCCCGCCCTGGAACCAGACCACCGACACCGGGGCGCCGTTGCGGGCGATGGCGCGGGCGTTGGCGTCGGCCTGGTCGAGCGGGAACAGCGAGTCGGCCTGCCCCTGCACCAGCAGCGCCGGCACCTTGATCCGGTCGGCGACCGACGCCGGGCTGGAGCGCCGCAGCGTCTCGATCGCCTCGGGCGTGGCCCGCCCCTTCTCGGCGATCTCCTGGTACATCGAGCACAGCGAGGGCAGGAACCGCCCGCACGCGGACCCGTTCCCCGTGCCGCCGCCCGCGCCGGAGCCGTCGGATCCGCTGGTGAAGAAGATCCCGGCCCACAGCTTCTTGAAGACGCCGGCGTCCGCGCCCGCGCCGGTGGCGTCGGGGAACAGCGCGTCGGGGAGGCTGTTCCAGGTGATCTGCGGGGCGATGGCGTCGACCCGCCGGTCGTAGGCGGCGGCCATCAGCGCGATGGCGCCGCCGTACGACTCGCCGGCCATGCCGAGCCGCGGGTCGCCGGGGCCGTCGAGCCGCACGTCGGGACGCCCGGCGAGCCAGTCGATGAGCCGCCGGACGTCCTTGACCTCGTAGTCGGGCGAGTTCAGCGCGATCTCGCCGGTGGAGCGCCCGAACCCGCGCGCCGACCAGGCCAGCACCGCGTATCCGGCGCGGGCCAGGTCCTCGGCCTCGCCGCGGACGTCGTCCTTGGAGCCGCCGAAGCCGTGCCCGAGCATGATCGCGGGGCCCTGGGCGCGTCCCACCGGACGGTAGAAGGTGGTGTCGAGCGACACCCGCTGGTCGTCCTTGGGGCCGTCGACGACCTGGATCCGCTGGTCGAGCGTCCGCACGGCCGGCTCGCCGCCCGCCGCCAGGCCCCAGACCGCGCCGCCGCCCGCCAGTACCGCCACCGCGGCGCCGGCCGCGGCCAGGCGCGTGCCCCGGCCCGACCCGTCCCACCGCTCCCGGAGCCGCGCGGCTCCCTCCAGCCTCATGCCGAGAAGCCTATGCGGCACGGGGCGGACGGCCGCTCCGCCGCTCAGTCGATCTTGGCTGCGCCCGCCGCCGTACGGCTGTCCCCGCTGTTACACCCGAGGACGTACACGCCAGCCCTGGGTAACCGTGGGGTCGCGTTCCGTGGCCTTTCGGGCTCCCTGAACCGGCCACGCACCGCGACGCAGGCGCGGGTCAGCCGCTCGGGTCAGCCGCGCGGGGCGAGGGCGTACTCGAACATCCCCGTCAGCCGGTCGGCCAGTTCGGCCGGGTCGGTGTCGCGCAGGTCGTCCAGACCCCACATGCGGCGCACCGGGCCGCCGCCCATGATGATCGTCGCGGCGAGGAGCGCCCGCGGCCGGGGGGACGGGCCGTCGAGCTGCTCGACCAGCGGCTCGACCAGCACCCGGTTCATGTGCTCCCGGACGATCTCCTTGACCTCGGGGTTGCCCACCGACCGGTCCATGATCCGCGACAGGGTGGTGGCCGGCCCCCGGTAGACCTGCCGGACGAAGTGCTCGGCGAGCCGCCGGGCCAGCGGCACCCCGTCCCGGCTCAGGACCCGTCCGGCGATGACGGCGCGCAGGTCGGACTCGCCCTCCAGGACCTCGCCGAACAGGGCGGCCTTCGAGCCGAAGTAGCGGTTCACCAGGGCCACGTTGGCGCCGGCGGAGGCGGCGATCATCCGGACCGTGACGCCGTCGTACCCGTGCTCGCCGAAGAGGTCGCGTGCGGCGTCCAGCAGGCGCTGCCGGGTGGCCTCCCGGTCGCGTTTCGGACGTGCCTTGACCCCTGCCTCGACCTGCATCGTCAGTCCTTGCTCCCGGTGTGCCCAGACCTGTACCAGTATCCAGTGAGTTGCAAGTAAACATGCGTGTACATAGGATATATGCAAAACACAGGTAATTGACTTCTCCTTGGGGGCAGCAGGGTGGCTCAACCGAGCACGGCGTCGCTTGGTCCGGCGGCGCCGGAGCCAGTGCGACCGCACTACACACACCGCCAGATCCTGGGGATCCTCTCCGGTCTGATGATGGCGATGCTGACCGCGATGATCTCCACCTCGGTGGTCAGCACGGCGCTTCCGACGATCGTGGGGGACCTCGGGGGACAGGACCAGCTCTCCTGGGTGGCCAGCGCGTCGCTGCTCACCATGACCGCCTCCACCCCGCTGTGGGGCAAGCTGTCGGACATCTTCGGCCGCAAGCTGATGTTCCAGACCGCGCTGATCCTGTTCGTGGTGGCCTCGGTGGGCGCCGGCCTGTCGCAGGGCATCGGCCAGCTCATCGCCGCCCGCGCCTTCCAGGGCCTCGGCGTCGGCGGCCTGTCCGCGCTCGCCCAGGTGATCCTCGGCGACGTGGTCGAGCCCCGCCAGCGCGGCCGGTACGCCGGCTACATGGGCGCCGTCTTCGGCGTCGCCACCGTCGCCGGCCCGCTCCTCGGCGGCTTCATCGTGGACGCCGACGGCCTCGGCTGGCGCTGGTGCTTCTACGTGTGCATCCCGCTCGCGATCGTCGCCTACCTGGTGATCCAGCGGGTGCTCAAGCTGCCGAAGGTCAAGCGCAACACCAGCATCGACGTGCTCGGCGCGCTCACCATCACCGCCAGCGCCACCACGCTGATGCTGCTGCTGTCGCTCGGCGGCCAGGAGTTCGCGTGGAACTCCGCCTGGAGCTACGCGCTCGGCGGGGCCTCGGCGGTGCTGCTGATCGGCGCGGTCTTCGCCGAGCGGGCGGCCAAGGAGCCGATCCTCCCGCCGCGGCTGTTCCGCAACCGCACCTTCGTGCTGGCCGGCATCGCCTCGGTGTGCGTCGGCATCGCGATGTTCGGCGGCATGATCTACCTGCCGCAGTACCTCCAGATCGTCAAGGGGATGAGCCCCACCGCGTCCGGCCTGATGACGCTGCCGCTGGTGCTCGGCATGTTCGTCACCTCGACCGGGTCCGGGCAGATCGTCACCCGCACCGGCCGCTGGAAGATCTTCCCGGTGATCGGGCTGGTCTTCGTGGCCGCCGCGATGTTCCTGCTCTCGCAACTGCACACCGACTCCAGCAAGCTGGTGATCGGCGCGGACGTCGCGGTGCTCGGCGTCGGGCTCGGCCTGACCCTCCAGATCCTGATCCTCGCCGCGCAGAACGCCGCGGCCCCCGCCGACCTCGCCGCGACCACCTCGGGCGTCTCGTTCTTCCGCAACCTCGGCGGCGCGATGGGCGTCGCCGCGTTCGGCGCGATCCTCAGCAACCGGCTCGCCGCCGAGCTGACGGACGCGCTGACCTCGGCGCACGTCAGCCCGCCCGCGGGCAGCGGCACCGCGCTCGGCTCGCCGGACGCGATCCACGCGCTGCCCGAACCGTTCAAGCACCTGGTGCTCGAATCGTTCACCAAGGCGCTCGAGACCGTCTTCATGGTCGGCATCCCCATCGCGGTCCTCGGCTTCATCGTGGTCCTTGCGTTCAAGGAGATCCCGCTCAAGGGGTCGGCGTCGACCAAGACCGTCCCCGCGCCGCCGCAGGACGACGTCCCGGCCGCATCCAAGACCACCGCCGTGCCCGGCCACGGCGCGGACCCCCTGGCCGCCCTCGGAGGCGGGCACGCGCGCGGCACCGCGCAGGAGGCCGGCGAGCTCGTGTCCGTCGGCTCGAACGCGAACGGAGTACCCGGCGACATGACCATGTCCAACGGGACGGCCCCGGGCGCCGCCGACCTGGCGCCGGCCCGGCCGCTCGCCCAGCAGGCCACCCTGGCCTCGGCCGGGAACGGGCAGCCCGCCCAGGAGGGCGTGCCGATCCGCGGCCTGGTCCGCGGCGCCGACGGCACCCCCGTCCCGTCCGCCGCGCTCACCCTGATCGACGTGGGCGGGCACCAGCTCGGCCGCGCCATCACCCAGTCCGACGGCCGCTACGCGCTGCCGACCCCCGGCCCCGGCACCTACGTGCTGATCGCCGCGACCGGCGAGCACGAGCCGCAGGCGGCCACCCTGGTCGTCGGCGACCGGCCGGTCGACTTCGACCTGCTGCTGGCCGGCAACGGCGGCCTCGCCGGGACGGTCCGCAGCGCCGACGGCACCCCGATCGCGGGCGCCATGGTCGTGGTCACCGACGTCCGCGGCGAGGTCGTCGGCACCGGCCGCACCGGCGCCGACGGCGACTACGCCTTCAAGGACGTGGTGAGCGGCACCTACACGCTGGCGGTCAGCGCCGCCGCGCACCGCCCGATCGCGCTGCCGGTCGAGATCGTCGGCAACGGGCAGAGCCGGCACGACGTGGAGCTGCCGCCCGGCGCCCGGGTGCGCGGCACCGTCCGCGACGAGGCCGGCGCGGCGATCGGCGACGCCCGGGTCACCCTGGTCGACGCGGCCGGCAACGTGGTCGCGATGATGATCACCGGTTCGGACGGCGAGTACGCCTTCACCGACCTGACCGGCGGCCAGTACACGGTGATCGCCTCCGGCTATCCGCCGGTGGCCACCGCGCTGTCGCTGTCGGGCAGCGGCCAGGAGGGGCACGACCTCAAGCTCGGCTACCCGGACGAGTGACCGGCACGATCCCGGGACCGGCGCCCATCGCCGGCCCCGGGGACAGCACCGCACGCCGCGCGCCGCGTGCAGGGCGAAGGCGGCGGGACGCGGGACGACAGAACACCGGATGCCGGACGCCGGAACACCGGGACGGCAGGGACCATAGTGGCGAAGTCAGGAGTACGGGCGTTCATGGATGAGAGTCGCGGTCTGCGCGGAGCGGTGCGGACCAAGGACGGCTGGGCGGTGCGGCACGCCATCGTCACGGTGACCGACCTGATGGGCCGCCAGGTGGCGCGCGCGCAGGCCGGGGAGGACGGCGTCCTGACCGCCGGGCCGCTGCCCGCCGGGACCTACACGGTGATCGTGACCGCGATGGGGTACCAGCCCGCCGCGTCCACCCTGATCGTGAGCAGCTCCGGCACCGCCGACCTCGGCACGCTGGTGCTGGCGCGCGCCGGCGGCACCGAGCTGCCGCCGCCCGGCCCGTGGACGATCGACCCGGCGCACTCCAGCGTCGCCGCCGTCGCCCAGCACCTCGGGCTGTCCAGTGTGCGCGGCCGGTTCGCCGCGTTCGAGGGCCGCATCGAGATCGCCGAGCCGGTCGAGGGATCGCGGGTGGTGGCGCGGATCGAGGCCGCGTCCATCGACACCGGCAACGGGACGCGCGACGCGCACCTGCGCTCGGCCGACTTCCTGCACGCCGACGCGCACCCGGCGATCGACTACCAGGGCCTCGGGCTGACCGCGCTCGGCCCCGACCACTGGACCGTGCACGGCCACCTCACCCTCAACGGGATCACGCAGCCGGTCGACCTGGACCTGACCTACCTCGGCACCGGGCCCGACCCGTGGGGCGGGGTGCGGGCCGCGTTCCGCGCAACCGCCGAGCTGCGCCGCGCCGATTTCGGGATCAAGTTCAACCAGATCCTGGAGGCGGGAATCTCCGCCGTCGGCGAGAGCCTCAAGGTCGAGCTGGAGATCCAGGCCGCCCAGGGGGAGAGCCTCCCGGAGATCTGACCCCGCATTTCGCGGCCCCCGCATTTCGCGGCCCTCGGCATCCCGTGTCCCCGGCCCCCATCGCCTTCCGCGGCGGTGGGGGCTACCCGCCCTTCAGCGCGCGGATCAGCCGGGCGGCGTCCTTGCGGCTCGGCTGGCCGGTGACCACGACCTTGCCGTCGAGGATCGGCATGTCGACCCGGGGCAGCGTGACGATGGTGTTGCGCACCACGAACGCCAGGTCGTGGCCGACCGTCGCGCGGGTCAGCGCGGCGAACGCGCGCCGGTCGGCCTTGCGCAGGGTGACCGCGACCTCGTAGTCGCTCCCCGCCGTCCGCGACTTCTGCACCCGCAGGTCGGCGACCTCGCGGATCGCGATGCCCTGCGTCATCTGGTAGCAGGTCATCCCGCCGACGGCCTGCGCGCTGACCCCCTGCGTCCCGTTCGGGCACTGCCCCGGCGCCGTCTGCGTCACCGGGTAGACGTGCAGCGGCGCGGCCAGCGCGACCGGGCGGGTCCGCATCTGACCGGCGATCATCCCGCCGGTCACCGCGACCGCCGCGATCAGCAGCCCGAGCGTGATGACCATGACCAGCAGCGCGGACCGGTGCTGCCGCAGCGCCTTGGCCTCGGGGGTGCCGCCCTTCCGAGCCAGGCCCTGCCGCTGCGCCGCCCGGCTGCGCTTGGCCTCGGCCGCCGCGCGGTGCCGTTCGGCCGAACGGGCCCGGCGCCGCTGGTCGGGATCGGGCATCGCCGGGGGCTCCACCGGAGGGGCGGGCGCGGCGGCGTCCCCGCCCTTGCGGCGTCCGGCCTTCCGGCGCCCGCGCTTGACCGCCTTGGCCTCGGCCCGCGCGGCCTTCTTCGCGGCCCGCCGTCCCACCGGGCCGGACCCGCCGGGCAGGTCGGACGCGCCGGGCAGGTCGGACGGCCCCAGCGGCTGCGTCGGCGGCAGCGGCTCCTCGACGGTCACCGGGGCCCGCACCTGGACGGGCGAGGAGGGGGAGGGGACCGTGGGCTCGTCGGGGCGGACGGGCTCGGCGTCGGGCGCGCCTTGACGACCCTTGCTGCGGCGTGGAACGACCCGCATCGTCACCTCCCCGGGTGCATGATCTCCCCAGTCTTCCAGGACGCGCCCGGCTCACGCAGCGTGTGACCGACCGAACCCGGCCATCGGTTCGTTCCCGATTCCCGCCGTGCTCACCCCGTGATAGTCCGGTGCTCGGCCCGCGACAGGCCCGGCCCGCGGGCCGGGCCCGCGCCACGCCAGGCCGTGATCGGCCCGTGACGCGCGAAGGCCCGGACCCCGCGGACGGGACCGGGCCTTCGCGAGCGGAACCGAGGGTCAGTCGATGCGCCAGGTGTCGCCGCTGGCGAGCAGCGCCGCCAGGTCGCCCTGGCCCTGCGCCCCGACCGCCTCGTCCACCTGGCCGCGCAGCAGCTCGTCGTAGGACGGCCGGTCGACGTTGCGGAAGATGCCGATCGGGGTGTGCTCGAACGCCGGCGAGTCGAGCCGCGACAGCGCGAACGCCTGCGACGGGTCCGGGTTGCTCGCGTCGTGCACCGCGATCCGGGACGGGTCGACATCGGCCACGTTCGCCACCTCGAACGACCCGGCCGGGTTGCGGACCAGCGCCTTCTGCCGCTCGGCGCCGAACACGATCGGCTCGCCGTGCTCCAGCCGGATCGTCACGTCGTCGCGGACCGAGGGGTCCTTCAGCGGCTCGAACGCGTTGTCGTTGAAGATGTTGCAGTTCTGGTAGATCTCCACCAGCGCCGTGCCCTCGTGCTGGGCGGCCTCCCGCAGCACCGACTGGAGGTGCTTGCGGTCGGAGTCGATGGTGCGGGCCACGAACGTGCCCTCGGCCCCGATCGCCAGCGACAGCGGGTTGAACGGGGAGTCCAGCGAGCCCATCGGGGTCGACTTGGTGATCTTCCCGACCTCGGAGGTGGGCGAGTACTGCCCCTTGGTCAGCCCGTAGATCCGGTTGTTGAACAGCAGGATCTTCAGGTTGACGTTGCGGCGCAGCGCGTGGATCAGGTGGTTGCCGCCGATCGACAGCGCGTCGCCGTCACCGGTGACCACCCACACCGACAGGTCCGGGCGGGAGGTGGCCAGCCCGGTCGCGATCGCGGGCGCGCGGCCGTGGATCGAGTGGAACCCGTAGGTGTTCATGTAGTACGGGAACCGCGACGAGCAGCCGATGCCCGAGACGAACGTGATGTTCTCGCGGCGCAGGCCGAGCTCGGGCAGGAAGGACTGGACCGCGGCCAGGACGGCGTAGTCGCCGCACCCGGGGCACCAGCGCACCTCCTGGTCGGTCTTGAAGTCCTTCATGGTCTGCTTCTGGTCGGTCTTGGGCACCAGCGAGAGCGCGGAGCGCCCCCCGTTCCCGTTCAGCCCGTTCACTCCGTTGATCGCCTCGTCACTCACTGTCGATCACATCCTGGATCACGTTCTGGAGCTCTTCGGCCTTGAACGGCAGACCGCGGACCTGGTTGTAGCCGATGACGTCGACCAGGAACCGGCCGCGCAGCAGCAGCGCGAGCTGGCCCAGGTTGATCTCCGGGACCACGACCTTGTCGTAGGACCGGAGCACCTCGGCGAGGTTGGCCGGGAACGGGTTGAGGTGCCGCAGATGCGCCTGCGCGACGTGGCCCCCCCCGCGGCGGACCCGGCGGACGCCCGCTGAGATCGCCCCGAACGTGCCGCCCCAGCCGAGGACCAGCACCTTCGCCTCGCCGGACGGGTCGTCCACTTCCAGCGGCGCGATGTCGGCGGCGATCCCGTCGACCTTGGCCTGGCGGAGCCGGGTCATCAGGTCGTGGTTGGCCGGGTCGTAGGAGATGTTGCCCGATCCGTCGGCCTTCTCCAGGCCGCCGATCCGGTGCTCCAGCCCCGGCGTGCCCGGGATCGCCCACGGCCGGGCGAGCGTCTCGGGGTCGCGCCTGAACGGCTGGAAGTCCTCCTGGCCGGCCTCGGCGAAGCCGGGCTCGATCGTCGGCAGGTCGGCCACGTCCGGCAGCTTCCACGGCTCGGACCCGTTGGCCAGGTAGCCGTCCGACAGCAGGATGACGGGGGTGCGGTAGGTGACCGCGATCCGGGCCGCCTCCAGCGCCGCGTCGAAGCAGTCGGACGGCGACCGCGGCGCGATCACCGGGACCGGCGCCTCGCCGTTGCGGCCGTGCATGGCCTGGAGCAGGTCGGCCTGCTCGGTCTTGGTAGGCAGCCCGGTGGACGGTCCGGCCCGCTGCACGTCGATGACCAGGAGCGGCAACTCGGTGGCGACCGCCAGGCCGATCGTCTCGCTCTTGAGCGCGAGGCCCGGACCGGACGTGGTGGTGATGCCGAGCGACCCGCCGAACGAGGCGCCGAGCGCCGCGCCGACCGCGGCGATCTCGTCCTCGGCCTGGAAGGTGCGCACCCCGAACCGCTTGTGCTTGGACAGCTCGTGCAGGATGTCGGACGCCGGGGTGATCGGGTAGGAGCCCAGGTAGAGCGGAAGGCCGCTCTGCACGCCCGCCGCGACCAGCCCGTATGCCAGCGCGACGTTCCCGGTGATGTTGCGGTAGAGGCCCGGGTCGTGCTCGGCCGGCTTGATCTCGTACTGCACCGAGAACGCCTCGGTGGTCTCGCCGTAGCTCCAGCCCGCCTGGAACGCGGCGATGTTCGCCTTCATGATCTCGGGCTTCTTGGCGAACTTGCGCTCGAGGAAGCCGACGGTGCCCTCGGTCGGACGGTCGTACATCCACGACAGCAGCCCGAGCGCGAACATGTTCTTGGCCCGCTCGGCGTCCTTCTTGGACAGCTCGAAGGCGGCGAGCGCGGTCACCGTCATCGAGGTGAGCGGCAGCGCGTGCACCCGGTACTCGCCGAGCGAGGCGTCCTCGACCGGGTTGGCGGTGTAGCCGACCTTGGCCAGGTTGCGCTTGGTGAACTCGTCGGTGTTGACGATCAGGTCGGCGCCGCGGGGCAGGTCCCCGAGGTTGGCCTTGAGCGCGGCCGGGTTCATCGCCACCAGGACGTTGGGCGCGTCCCCGGGGGTCAGGATGTCGTGGTCGGCGAAGTGCAGCTGGAAGCTGGACACGCCGGGAAGGGTCCCGGCCGGGGCGCGGATCTCGGCCGGGAAGTTCGGCAACGTCGACAGGTCATTGCCGAACGCCGCCGTCTCCTGGGTGAAGCGATCGCCGGTCAGCTGCATACCGTCACCGGAGTCACCGGCGAAACGGATGATGACGCGGTCGAGTTGCTGGACCTTTTTGGTCACAGAGGAAGACCTCCTCGACGCGCAGCACCCGTCCTGGGGGAGGCACCCAGGATCGTGATGCTACTTAGGCTTACCTTCATGGTATGTCCGGGAAGCACGTGCTCTCCCGGGGCCGCCACTCCGCCCGTCATGTGACATCCCGCGTTCGGGAGGTCGTGGCCCTGTAGTCCAAGAGGTACCACTCCGGGCGGAAGATCACGCGACTCCGGCGGATTCGGGCAGGTCCCATCCGCCGGTACGACCTACTCGGCTCTCGGGTTCATCCCGAACACAGGCAGCTCGCCAGGCGGCACAGATCCACGTGGATCCGCCGCACGAGCCGCGAGGGGATCGGTGGGGAGCCCAAGCTCCCCGGTGGCACGGAGTTCACGGCTTTGACTATAGACAGCCCGAAATCCGTCCGGCCCAACCGGCCCCCGGGGGCCGGGCGGAGGCTCCGCACGGCCGCCGCGGCGAGCCGTCCGCGGTGCGCCCTCACGGCTTCGGCGCGCCGGGCGCGTTCTTGCCGCCGGCCCCCTTGGCGACGCCGCGCTCACGGTCGATCCCGGCGAGCAGGCCGGAGACGTCCGCCGCCGACACCGCCTCGCCGACGACCCGCGCCTGCGCCTCGTACGGGTGCGCGCCAGGGGAGTCCAGGGCCTGCCGCATCCAGTTCCGCCAGGTGCGGCCGGTCACCGTGCAGCGCAGCACCAGTTCCCGGTTGGACGGCACCGCGCCCGTCCCCGTGCAGGTCCCGAGCGCCTTGCCCTTGGACGTGACCGTCGCCCGCAGCGCGGCGCGGGCGCCCGACGGCACCGTCCCGTCGGGCGCGGTCATCTTGGCGGGCACGCTCACCGTGCAGCCGTTCATGTTCTCGTCGCAGTTGACGAACGTCAGCTTGCCCGGGGCGAAGCGCAGCGCCGGATCGGCGGCGCCGCCGAGCGCCGCGACCCGCGGGCGCAGCTCGGCGAACAGCGGCGCGGCGGCGGTCACCGGCGCGACGGCGAACCGCGGGTCGCCCTGCCCCGCCGCCTGGACGCTCACCAGCCGGTACGGCGCGGCGGTGGTCAGAAAGTAGTCGGCGTCCTGGGTCTTGACCCGGTACGCCGGGACGCCCGCGACGTTCTCGGTGCGCGGCCGGGCCGGCGCCTTGGCCAGCCGCTCGGCGATCTTCTCGGGGCCGAGCACGTCCGCGACGTCCAGTCCCGGCATGGAGGCGGGCGCCTTGGTCCAGCGGCCCGCGTAGACGTCCGGCCGGGCGCCCTCGCCGCCGTAGGTGCGCCAGAACGCCGGGCCCGCCTTGAGGTAGGTGACGCCGTCGGCCGTGACGACGTCGGCGCGCATCCCGCCCGCCGCCGTCAGGGTCCCGGTGGCCGAGCCCGCGCGGGTGACGCGCAGCCGCGCCTGGACGGGCCGGCCGTCCGCGGGCAGCGTCCCCGCGTACTGCAGGCCCGGCCTCGCCGTGAGCTGCCGTGCGGCCTGCTGCACCCAGGAGGACGGCGCGGGCCCGGCCTTCTTGTCCGGCTTGCCGCTCGGGTCGTCGCCGGTCATGACGACCCCGGCCGTCACGGCGGCGGCCACGACCACGACCGCCGCCCCGGCACCGGCGACGATCCGCCGGCGCCGCATCATCGCGGCGCGCGCCCCGCCAGGCTCCGGCCCCTGAGGCATGGGCGCTCCGGGCCCGCCCGGCATGGGCGCTCCGGCGCCGCCGGGGAGAGGTGCGCCCGCCCCGCCGGGCGCCGGTCCTCCGGTCTGGCCGGGGACCGTTCCGTCCGGCGGGTTCGGACCGCCGGAGACGGCCGCGCCCGCGACCGGGACCCCCGGAAACGGCGATCCTTCCTGATCAACGTTCACTCGGCGTCCACTCTGCTCACCACCGGCTCATGCCGGACATCCCATGACACATGTCAAGAGTGCCGGACGATGCGCGCAAGCGCAGCAGGACCGCGCATCGTCCGGCACCCGGTGAGCTTCGGGGCGCCCGGCCTCAGCCGGCGGCGACCGCCCGGCCGGGCCGCTCACTCACTGTCGAGACCGCTCAGCAGACCCTGGACGTCGCTGTCGGTCGCACCGATGACCTTGTAGTCGACGTGCTTGTAGTAGGTGCCGCCGGTGGCCTTGGCCCAGCTCGACCACGCGCTGCTGGTGACCCGGCAGCTCGCCCACACCGGGGTGGAGCTGCTGACCGTGATCCTGGTGGTGCAGTTGCCCAGGTCGCGGCCGGTCATCGTGCCCGCGGTGAGGCTGAACCGCACGTCGATCGTCAGCGGCGTCTCCGCCCCGAACGGGGGCCGGATCTTGGCCTCCACGGTGCAGCCGGAGTCGCCGTTGCAGCCGCCCTTCTTCCAGTCGACGGTGGTGGGGCGGGCCGATCCGTCGAAGGAGTCCTTCAGCTCGCCGATCCGGCCGCGCAGGTCGGAGATGGACGCCGACGCCTCGCTCGTGCTCTTGGCCGTGACGTCGACGGTGACCTTCGGCGACCCGCTCTCGTACCGCAGCAGCTTGGCGTCGTCGGAGTCGCTGATGTACAGCGTCGCCGAGATCGTGGTGAACTTCAGCACCTTCGTGCCCTGGAGCGTGGTCTCGACCGGCTTGACCTTGGCCAGCGCGGCCTGCCGCAGCTTGGTCGCGAGCGCCTCCGGGGTCAGCTCGGCCTTGAAGTCCAGGTCGAGCTTGTCGGCGCTGAGCCGGCCCCACTGCGCGCCGCTGCCGAGGTAGTAGGGGGGCTCGGTCCCGGAGATCTGGCGCTTCCAGTAGGCGGCGTCGGCCTTGACGTACAGCTTGCCGTCGGCCGAGATCAGGGTCACCTGGTCGCTGTTCCAGGTCACCTCACCGGTCGTCCGGCCGCCCTTGGTGACGGTCAGCTCACCCTGGAGGGTGTCCGCGCCGCCACCGAAGTCGCCCTTCAGCGCCAGGGCACGCGACCCGCCCAGCGAGACGGCCGCCGCCTTGAGCTTCTCCTCGGGCTTCTTGCCCCCGGCCGACACGACCACGAACACCACGACCGCGATCGCGATCACGACGACCAGCCCGCCGCCGATCAGCCCGATGATCAGTCCGGTGTTGCCGCGCTTCGGCGGCGGTGGCGGCATGCCGGGCAGGCCCATGCCGCCGGGGGGCGGCGGGTAGAACGGCGGCGGGGTTCCAGGCCCGCCGTAGCCGCCGGGGCCCGGCGGCGGGGGTGCGCCTCCGGGCATGCCGGGTCCGCCCGGGCCGCCCGGGCCGCCCGGCCCACCCGGTCCCTGCTGGCCGCCGGGTCCCGCGGGCGGCGGGGGCGGCGGCCAAGAGGGACCGGCCGGGGGATCCCAGCCCGGGGGAGGCGGAGGGTTGCTCATCCGGTCACGTCCTTCCAGGTCATCTGGCCCCAAATGCATCTCTAGTGTGCAGCAAAGAGCCGGCAATGTGATCCTTGCCTACCCGCTGAGGGCTCGCGTCGCTCAATCGGTATCTCGGCGATACTTGACGGGACGCCTTCCGGGAGGTTGCGGTGAACGACTATTTCGACGGGTACGCGCTCGTCGCGGCGCTGCTCCTGGTCGGCGCGGGGATCGTCGGCGGGGGCCTGGCCGCCAACCGGATGCTGCGCCCGAGCCGTCCGACCGCCGAGAAGCTGGCCACCTACGAGTGCGGCGTCGATCCCGTCGAGGGCGACTGGGCCCAGTCGTACGTTCGCTACTACGTGTTCGCCTACCTGTACGTCGTGTTCGCCGTGGACGCCGTCTTCCTCTTCCCGTGGGCGACCGTTTTCGCCGCCCCTGGTTATGGGATGACGACATTGGGCGAAATGTTCGTATTTCTGGCCTTCTTGGCCGTCGGTCTGGTCTACGCGGGCAAGAAGGGCGTCCTCTCGTGGGTCTGACCCCCTGGCGGCCGTCCGGCGGGCTGTAAGAATGCTCCTGTGAGCACCGTGGACCTGCCCCCGCCCGGCATCGGGCCGCTGTCGCGGCTGGCGCCCAAGCCGATCAAGTTCGCGCTGAACTGGGGCCGCCGGTACTCCCTGTGGGTCTTCAACTTCGGCCTGGCCTGCTGCGCCATCGAGTTCATCGCCACCTCGATGAGCAGGCACGACTTCATCCGCCTCGGCGTCATCCCGTTCGCGCCCGGCCCGCGCCAGGCCGACCTGATGGTGGTGTCCGGGACGGTCAGCGACAAGATGGCGCCCGCCGTCCGCCGGCTGTACGAGCAGATGCCCGAGCCCAAGTACGTCATCTCGTTCGGCGCCTGCTCCAACTGCGGCGGCCCCTACTGGGACTCGTACTGCGTCACCAAGGGCGTCGACCAGATCATCCCGGTGGACGTCTACGTGCCCGGCTGCCCCCCGCGCCCCGAGGCCCTGCTGCACGGCATCGTCCACCTCCAGGAGAAGATCGCCGCCGAGTCGCTCGGCGACCGCTACACGGGAACCGGCGAGCCGGTCGCCCCGCCGCCCCCGCCGCGACCGCTTTCGGCCACCGTCCTCAGGCGCCCCATCCAGCCCCCGCCCGAGGCGGAGCCGCTCAGCACCGAGGCCGCGACCCCCCTCGTCCTGGACGCCGCCCCGGGGGCCTCGACGCAGCCCATGCCCCCCGCCGGCGACGCCCCGCAGGCCTCGCCGGACGCCGCGACGCAGCCCGTCCCCGGCACCGACGCCTCCGGGCGGCCGACCGCGCGCGGCGATCACGATCCCTCGATCATCCCGGGCCTGGCCGACGACGAGGACGACGACCGGATCGGCCGGTCCTCCTCATGAGGCCCGCCTGGGTGGAGCGGTTCGGGGACGAGGTGTCGACCGAGGAGACCCATGGGGGGCTGGCGGTCGGGGTGCCGCCCGAGCTGTGGGTGGAGGCGGTCACGTTCGCGCGGGACGAGCTGGCGTGCGGGTTCTTCGACTGGCTGACCGGGGTGGACGAGCTGGAGATGGGGTTCGCGGTCGTCGCGCACCTCTACTCGCTGGAGCGGCGGCATCACCTGCTCGTCCGGACGCGGGTGCCGCGCGAGGATCCGCGGCTGCCGACGGTGACGGGGGTGTACCGGGGGGCGGGCTGGCATGAGCGGGAGACGTTCGAGATGTTCGGGGTGGTCTTCGAGGGGCATCCGAACCTGATCCCGCTGCTGCTGCCGGACGGGTTCGAGGGGCGTCCGCTGCGCAAGGACTTCGTGCTGGCTGCGCGGGTCGCCAAGCCGTGGCCGGGGGCGAAGGAGCCGGGCGAGTCGGGGCACGGCGCGCCGAGCCGGCGGCGGGTCCGGCCGCCCGGGGTGCCCGACGACTGGGGGCCGCATGCCTGAGCTGCTGGTGATCGTCCTGAAGCTGGTGCTGGTCGCCGCGGCGTTCGCGGTGCTGCCGCTGCTGGTCGGGCAGGCCGAGCACAAGGTGATGGCGCACATGCAGGGGCGGCTCGGCCCGATGTACGCGGGCGGGTTCCACGGGTGGGCGCAGCTCGTCGCCGACGGGGTGAAGTTCGCCCAGAAGGAGGACGTGGTCCCGGCCGCGGCCGACCGGCGGGTGTTCAAGCTGGCGCCGGGCGTGGCGATCGTCCCGTACCTGCTGGTGCTGGTGGTGGTGCCGGTCGGGCCGGGCGGGCAGGTCGCGCTCGATCTCGGGCCGGGGCTGTTCTTCGCGCTGGCGGTGATGGGCGTCGGCGTGATCGGCGCGATCATGGCGGGCTGGGCCAGCGCCAACAAGTACGCGCTGCTCGGCGGGATGCGGGTCGCGGCGCAGCTGATGTCGTACGAGCTGCCGATGGTGTTCGCGGCGGCGTCGGTGGCGATGGCGGCGGGGACGCTGTCGCTGGGCGGCATCATCGAGGAGTGGCGCTGGTGGTGGCTGCCGTGGCAGGCGATCGGCGCGGTGGTGTTCTTCGTGGCGGGGCTCGCCGAGCTGCGCCGGCCGCCGTTCGACATGCCGGTCGCCGACTCCGAGATCATCTTCGGTCCGTACACCGAGTACGGGGGCCTGCGGTTCGCGCTGTTCATCCTGGCCGAGTACGCGGGCATCGTGGTGCTGTGCGCGCTGACGGCGGTGCTGTTCCTTGGCGGGTGGAAGGGCCCGTTCCTGGACACCGGGCTCGGCTGGCTGTGGACGCTGGTCAAGGTGTTCGGGCTGTCCTTCGTGGTGATCTGGCTGCGGGTCAGCTATCCGCGGATGCGCGAGGACCAGCTTCAGAAGCTCGCCTGGAAGTACCTGGTGCCGCTGTCGCTGGTGCAGCTCGCGCTGACGGGTGTGCTGAAGGTCGCGCTGTAGGGGCGGTCAGCCGCCTCCCTCGGTGAAGCCGTGCTCGAAGTCCGTGCCCTCGGACGTGGGCGTGGAGTGGTGCAGATGGCTGGCGCGGTGACGCAGCGACGCGTCGCCCCAGCGGACGCTCACCCTGCCTTCCCGTAGGACGGGTTCGTGCAGGGCCGGGACGGGGACCGCGTCCCAGTCGATGTGCAGGCCCTCGACGCTGACACCGTCATAGGACGCGGGCGGGTCGCCGCCTTCGACCAGGTCGAGGATGCGGTCGAGTTCGGCGAGCGCGTCGGAGTCGGCGGGGTCGGCGTCGATCCGGTCGAAGAGGTCGAACATGCGGGCCACCACCGGCAGGCCGGACGCGGTGGGGCGCTCCGCCTCCGCGTACGCCATCAGCACCTCCTGGACGGTCTCGCGCCGTTCCTCGTCGTCCGACCCGTCGAGCACGCGGGCGACGGCCAGGTCGCAGCGCGCGTCGCCGGTGCGCAGGTACGGGTGCAGGTCGAGGCCGGCGACGATCGCGCCGTGCTGGACGGTCCACAGGTGCAGCAGCGCCCCGTACCAGAGGATCAGGTACCCGTCGGCGCCCTCCTCCCAGTCGCCGTCGACGCATTCGCGGAGCTCGTCGGCGTCGCCCGCGACGTAGATGTTGCCGAGGCGCGCTCCGCCGGGCAGTACCGAGAACTCCAGCAGGTGGCAGCTGTACGGGCGGGCGATGTCGGCGGTATCGACCATGGTTCGGTGCTCCCGGGCGGTGGGGGACGGGCTCGGCCAGTCCTATCAACCGCGTCCGACAGACGGCGCCCGCGCGCCGTCCACGCGGCCCCGCGCGCCGCCGGTCAGGGCAGGAAGATGGCGTACTCGGCGAGTTTGGGCAGCACCTCGGGCGGCAGGTCGGCGTCGACCGACAGCTCCTCGGCGGACACGAACCCGCCCTGCTCGCCGCGGCGGCTCACGACGCGCTCGACGAGCTCGGGGGACAGGCCGGGCAGGGTGGCCAGTACCGGCGGCGGCGCGTGGTTGACATCGATCAGCCCGCCGTCGTCGTAGGCCCGCGGGAGGTCGGGCCGGCCGATCCTCAGCTCGTGCGCGAGCCCGGGGTCCTCGGCGGCGAGCCCGCGGGCGTCCGCGCGCAGCATGCGGCGGTACCGGGCGACCTCGATGGCGTGCGCGTTGTGCCGGCTGTGCGGGTTCGCGCGGGGGAACACCGAGCCGCGGACGGCGAAGGAGTGCGCGGACCCGGCGATCCACAGCATCATCATCATGACGCTGCCGAGCAGGGCCGTCAGGGGCTCGCCGGTCCCCATCAGCATCAGTACCGCGCCGGTGCCGACGCCGTAGCCGAGCGCGGTCATGCCGAGGTTCCACGAGTTGCGCCGCATCGCCGCGTACAGGAACGAGAACGGCGTCCCGAACCCCAAGGTCAGGAAGGGGACGAACGCCCACAGGATGCCCTGCGGCTCGCTCGCCGGGGGCGGCGGCATCGGCGGCATCGGCGGGGGCCCGAACGGCCGATGCGGCATGGGCGGGGGCATCGGCCGCGGCTCGTACCAGTGGGGCGGCTGCGCCTGCGGCGGATTCCCCGGTGGGTGGTGGCGGGGGCGGGACGCTCGCGGAGGACGCCCGACGGGGCGGTCGTGATCGGGCTCGAAGGTGCCGTCCGTTCCCTGGCTCATGTGACCTCCTGGCCGCCTGCCTCGTGGAGGCGCGGGGCACATGGAGGCGTACCCCGTTGTCGCCGGCTCACCTCTGGTTGACGAACGCCGCGCCGTCCGCGTTCCCCAGACGCCCTCAGTACGGAATCATGGGCCTTGTGGGACGGCTACCAGGAGGCGGGCTGGCCAAAGGGCTGGCCGTCACGTTGCGGACGATGACGCGGCGTTCCGTCACGCGTCAGTACCCCGAGGTGCAGCCCGATCTGCCGCCGCGCAGCCGCGGTGTCATCGCGCTGCTGGAGGAGAACTGCACCGTCTGCATGCTGTGCGCGCGCGAGTGCCCCGACTGGTGCATCTACATCGACTCGCACAAGGAGACGCTGCCCGCGGAGGGCGGTGGACGGGCCCGTACCCGCAACGTCCTCGACCGGTTCGCGATCGACTTCGCGCTGTGCATGTACTGCGGGATCTGCATCGAGGTGTGCCCGTTCGACGCGCTGTTCTGGTCGCCCGAGTTCGAGTACGCCGAATACGACATCGCCGAGCTGACCCACGAGAAGCAGCGGCTGCGCGAGTGGATGTGGACCGTCCCGCCGCCGCAGGCGCACGACCCGGCCGCCGAGCCGCCCAAGGAGATCGCCGCGGCGGAGAAGGCCGCCGCCCGCGCGGCCCGGACCTCCCGCAACGGCCCGCCCGCCACAGGCGCGCCCACCACGGGCGCGCCCACCACGGGCGCGCCCACCACAGGCACTCCCACCACGGGCCCGCCCGCCGGTGAATCCCCGAGCGACTCCCCGGGCGGGGGGCGCCCATGACGGGACCCGACCTCGTCCTCATCCTGCTCGGCGCCGTTGCCGTCGGGGCCGGGATCCTCTGCGTCACAACCGGGCAGATCGTGCACGCGGCGCTGTGGCTGGTGGTGTCGTTCGGCGCACTGGCCGGCGGCTACCTCGTCCTCACCGCGGAGTTCGTCGCGTGGGTGCAGGTGCTCATCTACGTGGGCGCCGTCGTGGTCCTGCTGCTGTTCGGCATCATGCTGACCCGGGCGCCGATCGGACGGGCCGCCGACGTCGACTCCGGCAACCGCCTGCTCGCGCTCGCGGTCGCCGCCGCCACCGCCGCCGTGCTGGTCACCGTGATGGTGCTGGGCTTCGGCGGCGCGCACAAGCCGGTCGCCGCGGGCGGCGGATCGGCGGAGGCACTCGGCTCCAGCGTGTTCCGCACCTGGGTGCTGCCGTTCGAGGTGCTGTCGGTGCTGCTGCTGGCCTCGCTGGTCGGCGCGATCGTGCTGTCGCGGTCCGACATCGGTCCGGGCGCGCGCGGCGGCGGGAGGGACGGGGGCTGATGCACATCGTCTATCCCACGATCGTGTCGGCGCTGCTGTTCTCGGTCGGCGTGTACGGCGTGCTGGCCCGGCGCAACGCGATCCTGGTGCTGATGGCGGTCGAGCTCATGCTCAACGCCGTCAACCTCAACCTCGTCGCGTTCGACGTGTGGTGGCGCGACCGGCTGCACGGCGGGCAGGTGCTGACGCTGTTCACCATCGTGATCGCCGCCGCCGAGATCGGGCTCGGGCTGGCGATCGTCCTGCTGGTGTACCGCAACCGCGACGTCGTCGACGTCGACCGGCTCCGCACCCTCGCCGAGGACCGGACGCCCGAAGGCGCCGCCGCCGGCGAACCGGAGCAGAGCGCCGGGCGCGACGGAGGCGAGGCCGAGGCCGGACGCGGCGCCGGGCGTGAGGCCGTCCCGCCGGGTGGGGAGGCGGCGCCGTGATCGTGCTCGTCTCGCTGGTGATCCTGCTGCCGTTTGCCGCCGCGTTCGCCGGGATGCTCCTCGGCCCCCGCCTGTCGCGCCTGCTGCGCGCCCCCGCGGGCACGCGTCCGACGTGGCGGGACGGTCCCGCGCTGATCGCGGGCGCGTCCGCGGCGGTGTCGCTGGTGCTCGCCGCGGTCGCCGCGTTCGCCGTGTGGCGAGATCCGGGCGCGCGGACCGGCACGCTCACGCTGATCGAGACCGGGTCCGTGCCGATCAGGATCGGCCTCCAGGTGGACGGGCTGTCCGTCGTGGTCGGGCTGATGGTCTGCTGTGTCGCGCTCGCGGTGCAGGTCTACTCGGTCGCCTACATGGCCGGCGACCCGCGGTTCTCGTCGTACGCGGCGTTCATCTCGCTGTTCACCGCCGCGATGCTGCTGGTGGTGTTCTCCGGAGACCTCCTGCTGCTGTACGCCGGCTGGGAGGTCATGGGCATCTGCTCGTACTTCCTGATCGGCCACCACTGGGAGGACGAGGGCAACTCGCGGGCGGCGGTCAAGGCGTTCCTGATGACGCGGCTCGGCGACGTCGGATTCCTGTTCGGCGTCTTCGTACTGGGCCTCGGCGCCGGGACGTTCTCCGTCCAGGGCGTCATCGCCGCCGCGCCGGAACTGCCGCACGCGACCGCGACGGCCGCGGCGCTGCTGCTGCTCGCCGGGGTGGCGGGCAAGAGCGCCCAGTTCCCGCTGCACACCTGGCTGCCGGACGCGATGGCGGGCCCGACGCCGATCAGCGCGCTGATCCACGCGGCCACGATGGTCGCGGCGGGCGTCTACGTCGTCGCCCGGCTGTACGGGGTGTTTCTCGTCGCGCCCGCGGCGCTCACCGTGCTCGGCGTGCTCGCGGTGGTCTCGATGGCCGGAGCGGCGCTGGCCGCCCTCGCGCAGGACGACCTCAAGCGCGTCCTGGCCTACTCCACGATCAGCCAGCTCGGCGTGATGGCCGCCGGGCTCGCGGTCGGCGCGGACGGTGCGGCGATCTTCCACCTGCTCGCCCACGGGGCGTTCAAGGCGCTGCTGTTCCTGTCCGCCGGATGCGTGATCGTGGTGACCGGGTCCAACGTGCTGGCCCGCTACGGCGGGCTCCGGCACACCATGCCGATCACGTTCTGGTCGATGACCGCCGGGTTCGCCGCGCTCGCGGGCGTCCCGCCGTTCAGCGGCTGGTTCAGCAAGGACTCGATCATCGAGGCCGCGCAGCACGCCGCTCTGCACGGCGGTGCCCTGGCGCCGCTCGCCCGGACGGGCGCGGCCCTCCCCGCCGGGGTCGCGTGGCTGATCTACCTCGGGCTGCTGGTCACGGCCGCGCTGACCGCCGCCTACGCGACCCGCGCCTGGCTGATGACGTTCTTCGGCGAGCAGCGCGGGACCTACGAGGCGCGCGAGCCGTCCAGGCTGATGGCGTGGACGGTGGCGGCGCTCGCGGTGCCCGCCGCGGCCCTCGGGTTCTTCGGGCTCGGCGCCCCCGAACTGCGCCCGCACGTGGCCTCGGCCCTGCTCGGCCTGCTGCCGACAGCCGCCGGGGCGGGCGCCGCGTTCCTGGTCTGGAACCGCGACCCCGCGCTCGACCCGGCGCGCGTGCTCGGCCCGCTGCGTCCGGTGCTCGCGCGGGCCTTCCTCGTGGACGAGGCGTACGCGGCGATGATCGTCCGGCCCGTCCGGGCGCTCGCCCGGCACGTCGCCGCCTTCGACGTCCGCCGGGTCGACGCGGCGGTCGTCGGCACCGCCCGTGGCGCGCGGCGGCTCGGCGGGGTGCTGCGCGTCCCGCAGAACGGCAACGCGCAGACCTACCTGACCGGGCTGATCGCCGGGGTGGTCGTCATCGCGGCCGGGGTGGTGATCTTCCGGTGATCTTCGTGGTGATGATGGCGGTCCCGCTGCTCGGCGCGCTGGCGATGCTCGTCCCCGCCCGCCGGTTCCTGCCCGGCGCCGCCGCCGTGCGGACGTTCGGCGCGGCGGTCTCCGGCGCGACGCTGCTGATCGCGCTGTACGCCGTCGCCGCGTTCGACTTCGGCGCGTCCTCCCGGATGCAGGGCGAGATCGACCGGCCGTGGGCGCCCGCGATCGGGCTCCGCTTCCACCTCGGCGCCGACGGGATCTCGCTGCCGCTGGTCGCGCTGACCGCGCTGCTGACCTTCCTGTGCTTCCTCTACACGCTCAAGCACCCGCCCGCCCGCGGCCGGGCCCGCCTCCTCACCGCGCTGCTGCTGGTGCTGGAGGTCGGGATGCTCGGCACCTTCGTCGCGCTCGACCTGGTGCTGTTCTTCGTGTTCTTCGAGGTCGTCCTGCTCCCGATGTACGTGGTGATCCTGGTGTGGGGCGGCCCGGGCCGCCGCGCCGCCGCGGACAAGTTCATCCTCTACACGCTGCTCGGCTCCGGCCTCCTGCTGGCCGGGATGCTGCTCGTCGCGGTCAACGCGGGCTCGCTCGACATGACCGAGCTGGCCCGGCGGCACGGCGCCGGCCTCGGGCACGGCGTGCAGGCCACCGCGTTCCTGCTGATGGGCCTCGGCTTCGCGGTCAAGGCGCCGATGTGGCCGCTGCACACCTGGCTGCCGGGCGCGCACACCGAGGCCCCGACGGTCGGCTCGGTGCTGCTGGCCGGGGTGCTGCTGAAGATGGGCACCTACGGCCTGGTCCGGGTGGCGCTGCCGCTCGCCCCGGACGGCGCGCGGGTCTGGGCGCCGTGGCTCGGGCTCCTCGCGGTGATCGGCATCGTGTACGGCGCGCTCGCCTGCCTGGCCCAGCGCGACCTGAAGCGGATGATCGCCTACTCGTCGGTCGGGCACATGGGGTTCGTGCTGCTCGGCATCGCCACCCTCACGCCGGTCGGGGTGAACGCCGCGCTGTTCGGCAACGTCGCGCACGGCCTGATCACCGGCCTGCTGTTCTTCCTGGCCGGCGCGATCAAGGACCGGTACGGCACCGGCGACCTCGACGCGCTCGGCGGCGGGATGCTCACCACGGCGCCGCGGCTGGCCTCGATGCTGACCTTCGCGTGCGTCGCCTCGCTCGGGCTGCCGGGCCTGGCCGGATTCTGGGGCGAGATGCTGGCGCTGCTCGGCGCGTACCGTCCGCACGCCGGCCTGCCGCGCGGGACGTTCGTCGCCTTCATGGCGGTCGGCGGCCTCGGCGCCGTGCTGACCGCCGCGTACTTCCTGCGCCTGCTCCGCAAGATCACCCACGGCCGCCCGGCCCCGTCCGCCGAGCCGGGGGCCGCCGCGGCCGTCCCGTCCGCCGCGATCTCGGGGTACGAGTACGCGGCCTGGACGCCGCTGATCGCGCTGACGCTGCTCGTCGGCCTCTGGCCGAAGACGCTGCTGGACCTGACAACCGCCCCCGTGCGCGCCCTGTTCGGAGGCGGCTGATGATCCAGGGGATCGACTACGCCGCGATCGCGCCGCCGCTGATCCTCGCGGTGGCCGCGGTCGGGCTGCTGCTCGCCGACGCCTTCGACGCGCCCCGCCGCGTGATCGGGCTGCTCGGCGGCGGCGCCCTCACCGTCGCGCTCGCCGCCGTCGCGGTGCTGGCCGGCGGCGACCGGCGCGCCACCTTCTGCCTGCCGGACGCCCTGCGCGCCGGCGGCCCCCGGTCCTGCTCGTACGTCGCCGACGACTTCACCCTGCTGTTCCAGGGCCTGGTGCTCGCCGCCGCCGCGGTCGTCGTGCTGCTGTCGGTCCAGGAGATCGCCGACTCGCGGCTGCCCGCCGGCGAGTTCCACTTCCTGCTGCTCGCCGCGGTCATCGGCGCGCTCACCCTGGTCGCCGCCCGCGACCTGGTGCTGCTGGTGGTGGCCCTGGAGACGCTGTCGCTGCCGGTGTTCGCGCTGGTCGGGCTGCGCCGCTACGACGGCGCCGCCTCCGAGGCCGCGCTCAAGCTGTTCCTGATCTCGGTCGTCTCCACCGCGATCATGCTGTTCGGGATCAGCCTGGTGTACGGCGCGACCGGCGCCATGCACCTCGACCGGATCGCCCCCGCCCTGGAGCGGCTGCCCGCCGACCTCGACCCGGTGGCGGCGGTCGGCGTCGTGCTCGTCCTGGCCGGGTTCGGGTTCAAGGTCGCGGCCGTCCCGTTCCACTTCTGGGCCCCGGACGTCTACCAGGGCGCCCCGCTCCCGGTCGCCGCGTTCCTGTCGGTGGTGTCGAAGGCGGCCGGGTTCGCCGGGCTCGCGATCGTGCTGGCGCTGGGGTTCCCCGCGTACGGGCACGTCTGGGGACCGCTGATCGCGATCCTCGCGGCCGTCACGATGACCCTCGGCAACCTGCTGGCGCTCCGCCAGCGGACCGTGATCAGGCTGCTGGCCTGGTCGTCCATCGCGCAGTCCGGCTACATGCTCGCGCCCCTCGCCGTCGGCACCCGGCGGCTGCCCGAGGCGGTCGCCGCCACCACCGCCTACGTCGCGCTGTACGCGGTGATGAACCTGGGCGCGTTCGCCGTCGTCATCGCCCTCCACCGCCGCCCCGTCCAGGACCGCCTCGACGACTACCGGGGGCTGGCGCGGCGCAGCCCGGCCGTCGCCGCCGCGCTCGCCTTCTTCCTGATCTGCCTCGCCGGGCTGCCCCCGGGCATCATGGGGCTGTTCGCCAAGGTCGTGGTGTTCCGCGCGGCCGTCGCCGGGGACGTGACCTGGCTCGCGGTCGTGATGGCGATCAACACCGTGATCGGCCTGTACTACTACCTCCTGTGGGCCGTGCGGCTCTTCGCCCCGCCCGGCGCCGGCCGCCCCGCGGTGCCGGACGAGGCGGCCCCCGGCCTCGCCGTCCGGGCCGCCGTCGCCGCCACCGCCGCCGCCGCGGTGGTCCTGTCGGTGGCGCCCCAGATCGTCCTCCAGACGGTGTCCGCAGCCACCTGAACCACCCCGAACCGGGAACGTTTGGGCAGGTCAAACCGTTGACCCCGATGGCCGGAAGTCGACGGGGAGGCAGGACGCAAGTGCAGCTCAACGGCGTCAAGACGGCGGCACTGATCGCCGCACTGTCGGCATTGATGCTCGCCACCGGCCGGCTGCTCGGCGGCACCACCGGGCTCGCCGTCGCGCTGCTCCTCGCGCTGGTCACCAACGGCTTCGCGTTCCTGTTCAGCGACCGGATCGCGCTGCGCTCCATGCGCGCCCACCCGGTCGGCGAGGTCGAGGCCCCGGTGCTCTACCGGCTGGTCCGCGAGCTGGCCACCGCGTCCCGGCAGCCGATGCCCCGGCTGTACGTGTCGGAGACGATGCAGCCCAACGCGTTCGCCACCGGCCGCAACCCGCGCAACGCCGCCGTCTGCTGCACCCGCGGCATCCTGCGGATGCTCGACGAGCGCGAGCTGCGCGCCGTCCTCGGCCACGAGCTCTCGCACGTCCACAACCGCGACATCCTCATCGCCTCGGTCGCCGCCGCGCTCGCCACCGTGATCACCTACCTGTCCCATCTGGCGATCTTCCTGCCGATCGGACGGTCCGACGACGACGACGGCCCCGGACTGCTCGGCGCGCTGCTCATGCTGATCCTCGGCCCCGTCGCCGCCGCCGTCGTGCAGATGGCCATCGGCCGCACCCGCGAGTTCGCCGCCGACGCCGCCGGCGCCCGGCTGACCGGCGACCCGCTCGCGCTCGCCTCCGCGCTGCGCAAGATCGAGGCCGGCACCCGGGCGCTGCCGCTGCCGCAGGATCCCGAGCTGGCCTCCACCAGCGCCCTGATGATCTCCAACCCGTTCCAGGGCGCCGGGATCGGCAGGCTGTTCTCCACCCACCCGCCCACGGCCGAGCGGGTGGCCCGGCTGGAGCGGATGGCGGGCCGCCGCTGAGGCCGCCCGGCGAGTCCGCCGTGACGGCCACCGGGTGCTCGAAGTGCGCCGCACGACTCTCGTCCCCGTCCGCGAGCCCGTATCCGGCCGCGGGCGGCGCCCCGCGGCGGACGACATGTCGCGCCGGGGCCCACCGGGAGGGCCCTCAGGGCCAACGCCACGCCCCGGCCTCCCCCGCTCGCCTGCTGACCCGCGGGAAATCTTCGGGACCCGTCCGAACCATCGCGCGGGACCCGGCGTCATACCCACTGTGAGCGCGCCGACCACTTCTGCGGGGGAAGGGGCCGGCGCGCTCTTTATGATCTGAGGCGGAATGATTACCCGCCGCGGGACAACCGTCGCTCAGCGTGGCGCATCCTCAATTGCATCGTCCCGATGCGCGGAGGCCGTCATGAGCAGACCGTCCCCATCAATGCCGCACCGCACCGGTCCTCCCGGCGCGGTGATCGGCCTGCTCTGCCTGGTGGCCGGAGGCGTCGGCGGCTCCCTGGTCGCCCTCGGCGCGTCCACGCGCCCAGGGGTGCGCGTACCGGACGTCATCGGCGTCACCCGCCAGGACGCCCAGCACCGCATGCGCGACGCCGGCCTCTACAGGCTGGACGAACGCGACACCGCCCCCGGCCGGCTCACCACCGGCCAGTCGCCGCCGGCCGGCACCACGGTCCCGCCCGACACCCCGATCACGCTCTTCTTCGGACGGTGAGGGTCACCGGTAGTTGGTGAACTGGAGCGCCACGTCGAGGTTCTTGCCCTTCAGCAGCGCCATGATCCCCTGAAGGTCGTCCTTCTTCTTGGAGGTGACCCGCAGCTCCTCACCCTGGATCTGGGCCTTCACCCCCTTCGGCCCCTCCTCCCGGATGATCTTGCCGATCTTCTTCGCGTCCTCCTGGGAGATGCCCTCCTTGAGCGCCACCCCGAGCTTGTAGACCTTCCCGGACAGCCGCGGCTCCCCCGCGTCGATGGCCTTCAGCGAGATGCTCCGCTTGACCAGCTTGTCCTTGAGCACGTCCAGAACGGCGTTCGCCCGCTCCTCGGAGTTGGCCTGGATCTCGATGGTCTCCCCGGACCACTTGATCCCCGCGTCCACGTTCCGGAAGTCGAACCGGTTGCCCACCTCCTTCACCGCCTGGTTCAGCGCGTTGTCGACCTCCTGCCGGTCGAGCTTGCTCACGATGTCGAAACTTGAGTCGGCCAACAGACAACCCCTTCTAGCTGCGGAAAACGAAGAACCGGGCATGCCACGGCACACCCTCGCGACTCGGGCCAGCGTAGCGAGCACCGCCGACCCGCGCCCGCCCCCGCACGACCACCCGCCGATGTCACGACCGCTCACCCGGTCCGCTATTCTTTCCAGTGCCGTCGCGAGAGCGACACCACGGCGGGTTGCCCGAGTGGCCAATGGGAGCGGACTGTAAATCCGTCGGCTTAGCCTTCCCAGGTTCGAATCCTGGACCCGCCACACCAGCAGAAACAGCCCCTGACCAGGCAAAACCCGGTCAGGGGCTGTTCTCGTCATGTCCGGCCGTCCATGATCGTCAACGGCCCTCTACGGCTGGCTGTGCCGAATACGTGCCGAAGTTCTAGACGCTCTTCGGCCTGGTTGCCTTGTTGATCCGCCGCTTGGCATCCTTGTCCTGCCTCGCCACACACGTGGCATAGACCCGTAGCGGGACGGCCACGCTGGGCCCTGCCCACTTGGCGACCTGTGCCGGAAGCCCGCCATGCCCGTCGAGGGAGAACACGATGCCGCCGCTCAGGAGGGCATGGCCGCCTTCGAGTTCGACCGGCAGAACGACGACCCGGGGATGCGAGGGCAAGATCTCGCCGGAGTCCTCGACGAGCGTTACCTGATCGAGCCTCTTGCCGTGTAGTTCCACGAGCGCCTGAGCACAGCCCGACGCCCTGCCCAGGTACCGCCCGAGCAGCCCGCTTGAACCCAGTTGTTCAGTCCCGGGAGTGTCTAGTCCTGGAGATGGGATGAGGAGTTTCTCTACGTCTTCAAGGGCGCCCCGCTGCGCGGGTCGCCGCGGCCGACCGGTTCGGGCCGGGCATACGGCCTCTCCGGGCCGACCCGTCGCGAACCGTTCGGCCGTCCAATCGTGCAGACGACCGTTGAGTGGTGGGAGCAGTCATCATCGGGAATGGCCGCCTCTACGCTGCGGCAGTTTCCCGGCCGTGCTGGTGCGTCAAGGACAGGGGAGAAGTGGGAGAGCGTTGGAGAGAGTCGAGGCCGTGACGATCGCAGTGGGTGGTGGGGTGCAGTCGAAGGCTGGGGCGATCGCTGCCGCGCCGCTTCCGGCCTCGGCCGTAGCCGGCCTACGGTCCGGGTCGGCCTGCACCGGGCGGTAGCGGTCGGGGTCAACTTCGGCCCAGCTCCCGGCGGATCGTGACCGCTTCCTGTTTCACGGGTGCCGCCTCGGCGTGGCGGTCCAGCTTCCCCAGCGTGAAGCCGAGGTTGTGCAGTGATTGGGCGAGGTCGGGGCGGTAGCGGTTGGGGTCGGCCTCGGCCAACCGCCGGTATATGGCGACCGCTTCCTGTTTCACGGGTGCCGCTTCGGCATGGCGGTCCAGCTTCCCCAGCGTGAACCCGAGGTTGTGTAGCGATAGGGCGAGGTCGGGGCGGTAGCGGTTGGGGTCGGCCTCGGCCAACCGCCGGTATATGGCGACTGCCTCCTGCTCCACGGGTGCCGCTTCGGCATGGCGGTCCAGCTTCCCCAGCGTGCTGCCGAGGTTGTGCAGCGATAGGGCGAGGTCGGGGCGGTAGCGGCCGGGGTTGGCCTCGGCCAATCGCCGGCGGATGGCGACCGCTTCCTGTTTCACGGGTGCCGCTTCGGCATGGCGGTCCAGCTTCCCCAGCGTAAAGCCGAGGTTGTGTAGCGATAGGGCGAGGTCGGGGCGGTAGCGGTTGGGGTCGGCCTCGGCCAATCGCCGGCGGATGGCGACCGCTTCCTGTCTCACGGGTGCCGCTTCGGCATGGCGGTCCAGCCTCCCCAGCGTGCTGCCAAGGTTGCTCAGTGATTGGGCGAGGTCGGGGCGGTAGCGGTTGGGGTCGGCCTCGGCCAATCGCCGGCGGATGGCGACCGCTTCCTGTCTCACGGGTGCCGCTTCGGCATGGCGGTCCAGCCTCCCCAGCGTGCTGCCAAGGTTGCTCAGTGATTGGGCGAGGTCGGGGCGGTAGCGGTTGGGGTCGGCCTCGGCCAATCGCCGGCGGATGACGACCGCCTCCTGCTCCACGGGCAGTTCTTCGGCGAAACGGTTCAGCTTCCACAGCGTGTCGCCGAGGTTGTGCAGCGATAGGGCGAGGTTGGGGCGGTAGCGGTCGGGGTCGGCCTCGGCCAGCTCCCGGTATTCAGCGACCGCTTCCTGTCTCACGGGTGCCGCCTCGGCATGGCGGTCCAACTTCTTCAGCGTGCTGCCGAGGTTGCTCAGTGATTGGGCGAGGTTGGGCCGGTAGCGGTCGGGGTCGGCCTCGGCCAGCTCCCGGCGGATGACGACCGCCTCCTGCTCCACGGGCAGTTCTTCGGCGAAACGGTTCAGCTTCCACAGCGTGTTGCCGAGGTTGTGCAGCGATTGGGCGAGGTTGGGGCGGTAGCGGTCGGGGTCGGCCTCGGCCAGCTCCCGGTATATAGCGACCGCTTCCTGTCTCACGGGTGCCGCCTCGGCATGGCGGTCCAACTTCCCCAGCGTGAAGCCGAGGTTGCTCAGCGATAGGGCGAGGTCGGGGCGGTAGCGGCCGGGGTCGGCCTCGGCCAACCACCGGCGGATGACGACCGCCTCCTGCTCCACGGGCAGTTCTTCGGCGAAACGGTTCAGCTTCCACAGCGTGTTGCCGAGGTTGTGCAGTGATTGGGCGAGGTCGGGGCGGTAGCGGTCGGGGTCGGCCTCGGCCAACTCCCGGCGGATCGCGACCGCCTCCTGCTCGGGCAAATCCTTGGCAGCACGGGCTGGCTGGGACAGCCCCTTGTCATCTGGGAAGGGTACGGGGCCGCGTACGAGGGGCAGGCCGTCGGTGTAGCTGAGGGTGTCGGTGAGTGGCGCGGGTTGCTGGTCAGCGCGCCGGGCCTGGGCGCCGGACTTGCTGCCGGGGCCGGTCACGGCGGTGAGCAGGTCGCGGATCTGCCCGACGGATAGCCGGTCGGCGGGGTCTTTGCGCAGCAGGCCGTTCAGGACCCGCGCGAGCGGCCCGCCGCATTCGGGTGGTGCGGGGTCTTGGGTGGCGATGGCGATGAACAGTGCCCCATGTGTGGGGGCGGTGAACGGCGGGCGGCCTTCCACCGCCGCGTACAAGGTCGCGGCGAGTGACCACAGGTCCGAGGCGGGACTGACGGCCCGGCCGGATACCTGTTCGGGGGACATGTAGGCGGGCGTGCCCAGCACCGCGCCCGGGCGGGTGAGGGTGGCATCGCCCTCCACCGCGGCGATACCGAAGTCGGTGAGGACGATCCGATCGCCCTCCAGCAGCACGTTGGCCGGTTTGACATCGCGGTGCACGATCCGGTGCGCATGTGCGGCCGACAGCGCCTCCAACATCGCCAACCCGATTGCGGCGACCTGCGGCTCACGTAGGGCTTCCTGCTCGGTCAGCAAGTGCTCCAGGGACTGCCCGTGGATCAGCTCCATCACGATCCACGGACGGCCGTCCTCGCCCGTCACCCGGTCGTAGACGGTGACGATCCCCGGGTGCCTCAGCCGGGCGGCGGCTCGGGCCTCCCGCCCCATCCGCGCGTACCATACGCGCCGTTCCTGCTCGGTGACCTGCTCGGGCACCCGCAGTTCCTTGATGGCCACCTCGCGTTCCAGGTCGGCGTCATGAGCGCGCCACACCGCGCCCATCCCACCCTGCCCGATCTGCCCCAGTCGCCGGTACCGGCCCGCCAGCACACCCTCACTATCCCAACCCACGATCGGAACATACCGCCAACGAACAGGCCAGGAGCGAACTAACAAGGATGCGGCCACACGTCCAAGACGCCCGACACCGGGTCATAGACCAAAATCCGGAACAGGTCGCCCGCTCCACGACGGTGCGGACCGCGGCCGATGCGGCTGCGGGATAGCTCGTCCTCCGGCATGGGCGTCGCCGTAGGTAAGGCTGACTGCTGTACAGAACGGAAGTACAGCAACACTGCCGAACACCGCCAACCAACATACGTCCCGACCAGTGCGGAAAGGGGCCGGCCTAGAGCCCGCCGAATAGTTCGGGACGAAGAGGTACCGAGTACCCGACCACGTCGGTTGCGCGACCGTGAAGCGGGGGTCTCGTGCCCCAGCCACCCGCTGGGCCGGGGGGCACCCTCGCGCGGAACGGTCTGTCACACCCTCTCGCCGTCCGCGGGCGCACTGGGTGGCTGGGTGGAATACGGGTTGAAGTCTGGCGCCCCGTTAGACCTCGTCGACCGTGCTCCGCGGAGGATCCTCCGGCGTCTGGTGGACCTGGATTGCTTGGGAGATTCGGCGCTCGGCCTCCTCTGCCTGCCCCACAACGCACTTGGCGTAGACGCGTAGGAGTACGGCCACGCTGCGGCCGGCCCACTCGGCCACTTGTGCGGGTGGAACTTCCGCGCTGAGCCAGGTGGAGACGGCGGCATGCCGGAAGGCGTAGGGCGTCTCAGCGAGCGGCGACGCGGCCTCCGCGGGAGTGAATGCGGCGGCGCGTGCGTTGTGCCACGCCCCGAGGTAGGGATGTGGCGCGGGGGTTTCCGGCTGCGCGAAGACGGTCCTGGTGGCCGGGATGGCCAGAGGGCAGCCGAGATCGCGCGGATCCAGCCCGGAGGCCGGGCCCGCGCGATCGCCGGTTCTTCAGTCGATGAGGACCGCGGCGCAGTCGTGGAGGTCGGTGTCGAAGGCCGACGGGTCAGCGCAGATGCGCAGGCGACCGTCGGGTTTCCAACCGCCACCACGGCCGGGGACCGTGCGGCGACTGGCCTCTATTCGGTGACCTTGCCCGTTTTGCACTCGAGGGCCTTGCCGTCGTCCCAGCCGCAGGCTTTCCAGCTGGCCGTCTTGCCGTTGGGAAGGCTTCCTATGCCCATGCAATAGCCCTCACCGCTATAGACGTGCTTGTAGTAGGTCTTCCCGGTGTAGTTGTTCTTCACCCAGAGGGAGGAGGACTGTCCATCCAAGTCCCGGTCGGTGATGAGGAAGTCGTCTTGGTCGTCCCCGGTGTCATTGTTGGTGTCGTGCCACTGGACCTTGCCGGCCCACGAGCCCTCACCGTCGGGGATCAGCCAATTAGCTTCTGCCCCACCGCGGCATGACGCTTTTACCTCTACGGGCTGCGCTGTCGTGGTTGCGAATGCGGCCACCGGCAGTACCGTGACGCCCGCCGCTGCGATGCCCATCACCGCAGCAGACTTGGTCTTGAAGCTCATGCCGCGAAGGGCGGCGATACCGGACTTTCTCATCTGGACTCCCGTTCTGTCGCTCGATGATCGGGACGCTAGTGACCGCTCATATCCATTCGTTATCGCTGCGATATCCCTCGTCTGAGGCCGCCTCGGCCCGCACCGCGAGGCAAGAGAAGGTCAGCCAGGCGTACGGGGCGAACAACCAGTTCCCCGTCCCCGATGTGGAGGCGGGGAAACATGTCGACGCGCCCCGACAGCCGTTTTCCCACGAGCTGACCTGCGCGAATGGTGAGCAACCGCCGGAGGTCGGCGCGGCCCTAAGAACGGCCCTGGGAACGGCTCTAAGCCCAGCCGCCGTCTTCGACTCCGATGCCTGCCATCAGGAGGCAGTACAACGCGAACACCAGCAGGACAACAGAGAGAAGGACGCCGACGATACTGATCGGCCACAAGTTCCAATGACCCTTTTTCAACCTGTGTTGAGCTCGCGGTTCTGGAGGACGTGGATGGCTTTGGCCAGGTGACCCGCCCGGTGCGGGCAGCACCGTAGCTTGGTCAGGATCTTCCAGCTCTTGAGCTGGGCGTTGGCCCGTTCACCCGGTCCGCGGAGCCGGGCGTGGGAGCGGTTGGCGTCCTCGCAAGGCTCGGTTTTGTTCTTGCCTTTGTAGGGCGTCTTGACGTGCGGGCCGGCGCCGACGTAGCCCTTGTCGGCCAGCACCAGGATCCCGGAGGCGGCCGGTTCGCGGACCAAGCTCCAGATCCGGGCGGCCTTGCGGTCGAGGACGGAGCCGGGCAGTGGTCCCGACACCCACACGAGCGTCCCATCCGGAGAGGCGATGACCTGCGGGTTCATGCCGTGTTTCCTGTACTTGCCGGAGTAGAAGGGCCCGTCGGCCCTCACCCGGTCGATCGGGATCAGCGTGCCGTCCAGGACCAGGTAGAGCAGCCCGTCCCTCTGGCCTTCACCAGCGCCCGGCTGAGTTCGGGAGACCGGATCGACAGCAGCGTCACCGTCTCGTCGACGTAGCGCCAGGCGGTGAAAGACTTCCGTGTGCAAGCCCGCAGCATCCTTGGCAACGCTGATTAACAATGCAGGGGGTTGTAGCCGGCTGGGGTGGAAGGGCGCGGGGCTCCTCCCGACTCGACGTGTTGAGGATGGCGGCGGCCGGAACCCGCCAAGGGCGCCCTACGGCGTCACCACGTGATGGCTTCACCATCCTTGACAGAACCCGTCCGCCGATAGGTACAGGACTCGTCGGGCCGGGGGGAGGAAGGTGGGGAAAGAACAGCGGCTACGCCGCACGCCTGAGTCCACCAGGGAGCACGCACCCCGCGCGACCACGGGTTGTGCACATATCAACCGGAGGATGA
Source organism: Spirillospora sp. NBC_01491 (assembly GCF_036227065.1). Classification (GTDB taxonomy): domain Bacteria; phylum Actinomycetota; class Actinomycetes; order Streptosporangiales; family Streptosporangiaceae; genus Spirillospora; species Spirillospora xylanilytica. Next base: position 4,306,900 of record NZ_CP109432.1, on the reverse strand, counting down.
AACGTGGAACACCAACAGGAGGAAGGCGGATCGCAGTGGCTGGGATTCTGGCGTCTGATCGAGCTGGGAATCCGCGATCCCGATGAGCTAGACCGCCTCATCGCTGAAATGTCCGAGTCTGCCCTGGTCGATTTTTACTGGACGTACGAGGAGGCGGCCGCGGATTTGAAGACTGAAGAGTTCACCAAGTACCTGATCCCTCCTCGCACTGAGGACTTCGTCGACGATGTCGCCCTATGGATCGTCGCGAAGGGCCTCGCCTACTACGAGAGCATCATGACGAATCCGTCAGCAATGCCCCCTGACCTGCCCCCTGGTGCAAGGCTCTCCCCTTGGACCGGCACTGTCGCCCGTGTCTACCGAAGCCGCTACCGCGCCCCCGTCCGGTTCCCTGACGACCCTCCACCCCTCGAAGGCAGTGACGGCACCGGCAGCGAAGCATCGCAAACATGATCAGTCGCTCATCGGAAGGTCGGAGCCGGCGGGCACAGCGATCACCTCGCGCTGCCTGCTCGTGATCGGGAACGCGGTCGATCAAGGTGAAGAGCCTGAGGCTGCCGCAGGCGAACAGGGCCTCCGGGTCTTCTCGGGGGCGACCGGCAGGTTCGACAGGGCTCTGAAGGGTGCGGTGAAACAAGAAGGCCCCTTGCGGCGATCGCGAGGGGCCTGAGAGCTGGTGCAGCCGGAGGGATTTCAGCCCCAACCTTCTGATCCGTAGATTCCCGAACGGTCACCGATGCGGTCGGATCAGTCCGTATGTCCCTCCGTTGACATCGCGGTCATTTCTCTCCTTCGAATGAGCAGACGGGCATGCGCGGTCTGCATAGACGATCAGTCATTTCCCAAATGGTAATCCAAGCTGATGCTGTCCTGACTGTGCGGGTTCGGCTGATGGTCGCCGCGGAGGTAGGCGTTCACGGGAGGGAGCATCATCAGGACGGCCGCCACACTCGAGGCGCCGATACCGATGAGGGCGAGGAACACCATCGTTGCGTCGGCGGCGTCGTTCACGATGGCCACGACGCAGATCCGGAGAGGTTCGAGCGCTAGGACGGCGGCCATCACCCATAGTCCGACGCGTCCCGGCCGGTGCCCGCCGAGTGCGCGCGGAATTGCCCAGAACAACACGCAGAGCGTGAGCAGGAGCAGGCCCCAATAGACGCCGTACTGTTTGCCAATTCCGGGCTCGCCGGGGCGCTCCAGCTCCGGATGCGCCGCCCACATCTCGTCAGCGAGCCCGGCTACCTCGTAGGCGTTCGAGGTCACCCAAGCGAGCAGGAAGGCCATGATCGACCAGGTTGCGCCCAGGAGGACGGTCGCCGCCATGAGCTGTCCGGGACGGTTGGGTGGCATGTGAACTCCAGAAGAGGCGGGAGGCGTTTCGACTTGGACGCCAGTCCTCCGCGAGATGTTCACACGACCTGTAAATTGACCGTCCCATGGTTCCAGAACTCCGGTCCATCGCCAGCCCCATCGGGCCACGCCCGCGCAACATCTTCGAATGGGCCACACGTACTGGGCTATTCCGACGGCACCGGCTGGCAGCACCGGCCCCGACGGGGGCCCTGAATGGGCTATTACACTGCGGGCGTGGCCGATCTGTTTCTTATTGTGGGGCTCCCGGGAGCGGGGAAGACGACCCTCGCGCGGGAGTTGGCGGAGGTGCACGGTGCGGTGCGGTTCAGCCCGGACGAGTGGATGGGGCCGCTGTTCGGTGACGCCGAGGCCGACGGGAAGCGAGACGTTGTAGAGGGACGCCTGGTGTGGACCGCGACGGAGGTGTTGCGCGCGGGCGGGTCGGTGATCCTCGACTTCGGCTTCTGGGGACGCGATGAGCGGGCCGGCCTCTGCTGGCTCGCCGCGTCGCTCGGCGCGGACGTTCACACGGTCTACCTCCCCATCGATCGTGCAACCCAGGTCGAGCGCGTCACGGGACGCTGGCGTGACACGCCCGAGCAGACGTGGCCGATCAGCCAGGCAGACCTCGACGAGTGGGATGGAATGTTCCAGGAGCCGGACGACGCGGAACTCGCGGGACGCTACAACCCGACCCCACCGCAGGGGTTCGCCGACTGGGGGGAGTGGATGGCAGACAGGTGGCCGACCTCCCGGACGAGCCTGTGACAGACCCGCAGATCGCCCCCGCCCGTTCCACCGCAACGACTTCGATACGCTCGCCGCCCTCGGCGTCGTGCGGGAATCCCCGCGATCTTCTGCGAGTTACCGCCCCATGGGGGACGCCCGGTGCTTCGGGCACGTCCACTTCTCGCGCTGCGCGATCCGCCACGTGATCTGCGACTGCCGCCCAGCGGCGCCCGTGTCTGGATCGCCGAGACCAGAAGGCGGGACCTGCTCCATGTGCCGGTGACTCAAAGCCGCCGGTACATGATGTGCAGCCCGACGTAGCCGTGAACCGGGTGGTGGAAGCCTGCCGGGAGGGTGGTCATCACTTCGAATCCGAGTGACCTCCATAGCGCCACCGCCCGGGTGTTGGACTCCACGACGGCGTTGAACTGCATCGCGTGGAAGCCGTCCTTGCGTGTCTGCCCCAGGACATGCTCGCCGAGCGCCCGGCCGACGCCGCGGCCGGAGTGGGCCGGATCGACCATGAAGCTCGCGCTGGAGATGTGTGCGGCGCCGCCACTGTGATTGCGGACGCTGTTCGCCGTGCCCAGGACGGTTCCGTCCTCGTCCACGGCGACGAAGGTGCGGCCTGGCGGCTCTGGGAACCACATCTGCCTGGCCTGGGAATCGGTGGTGTCCCGATCCCATGAGAACGTCTCACCGGCCCGCACGATGCCCTCCATGAACGCCCACATCCCGGGCCAATCGTGCGGCGTCGCCTCTCTGATCAGCATGGCCGCCAGCATGGGGCCGACCAGGTGGGGGGTGCAACCGGTCTCCCCGGCCATGGGTGTGACCCGACCGGTTCGGCCCGACGACGCCCACCCTCCGCGCCTACCTGCGTGGACGCGGGATCCCTGCCCGGCCGGAGTCGCTCCCGTCAACGACCGGCTGATCTCCCTAGGTGCACATCTAGCTAACGTGAAGCATATTCATGTAATTTCGACGCGTGTACGTCACCGGAGTTCTCGCGCTTCTGCTCGTGCTGGGGGCGGTCGCCGATCCCGTCGGGTTCTTCGCGCTCTACGGCGACCCGGGGGACTTCCTGCCCGTCACCCGGTGGCAGGCCGCGCCGCTGCTGGTGTATGTCCCGCTGCTGCTCGCCGGGACGGCCTGGACGGCGCGCTCGTTCGGTCGGCTGGGACGGCGCGATCGCTTCGCCGTCGTGTGGGCCGGGATCGTGCTGTCGGCGCTCGTCGCGAAGTTCGCCATGAGCCTGGTGGCGACGGCTCCGCACCTCGATCCCGCCGACCTGCTCTGGGCGACCTCGTTCACCGTGCCCAAGGCGGCGCTCTGGGCACTGCTCCCGGCCGCCGCGTCGCTGGTGGGGCGGCCCGTCGAGTCCGACGCGACCGTCGAGACCGGGACGGCCTGGCCGGTGGCCGCGAGCGTCACGGCCCTGGTGGCCGCCACCGGCCCGTGGGTGGCCGCGCGCTGGTCCGCCGACCTGCCGGACGGAGCGCCGTCGCTTTCCCCGGAGGCCGGGCCGCTCGCCCTGGCCGCCGGACTGGCCGTGCTGTTCGTCGCGCTGACGCGTGCCCAGACGACCTTCGCGCGGCGTGCCCGCAACCGCACGGGACTGTTCCTCGGCGGATGGCTCGCCACCCTGTGGGCGGGCGCGGCGCTCGGACTCGTCCAGACGGCCGCGATCGTCCTGGCGGACGGGTTCGGCAGCGTACTCCAGACGCCCGCAGCCCTCTACCTCCGCATCTCCGAAGGCGTCTCGCTCGGCGCGGCTTTCGGCTGGGCCGCCGGACTCGCAGCGCTCGCCCTGTCCCGCCGCGAGCACGCCATGGGCGCGGTCCCGCCGCCACGGCTGCTCGCGGCGGCAACGGCATGGACGGTGCTCGCGGCCGGTGCGGTCGTCGCGGCGACCGGGTCGTCCGCCGCGACGACCGCACCCGCGGGGCGAACCACCGGCGACGTACTGCCGCTCAGTGCCGTGCGCGGCGACCGGCCACGGATCGTCGACGCGGCGGGACGGCAGGTGCTGCTGCGCGGAGTCAACGTCAACCAGCTCGTCGACTTCCACGCGCCGCGCCCCGGCGTCCCGGCGACGCGCCCCCTCACCGAGGACGACTACCGGCAGATGGCCGGGCTCGGCTTCAACGTCGTCCGCCTCGCGCTGTCCTGGTCGAAGATCGAGCCGTCGCCCGGCCGGTATGACCAGGGCTACCTGGCCCGCGCCGATCAGGCCATCGGCTGGGCCCGCGAGCACGGCCTCTACACCGTGCTCGACCTGCACCAGGACGGCTGGAACAACCAGCCGACCCCGCCCGGCGCGTCCTGCCCGCCAGGGACCTCGCCGATGGACGGCTACGACGGCGCGCCCGCGTGGGCCACCCGCGCCGACGGCGCGCCGCGCTGCCAGTTCACCGGCCGCGACATCTCCCCGGCGGGCGACCGGGCGTTCACGAACTTCTACTACGACCGCGACGGCGTCCAGGCCCGCCTGGTGAAGACCTGGGGCATGCTCGCCGCCCGCTACGGGGGCGACCCGTCCATCGCCGGGTACGACCCGCTCAACGAGCCGGGTTTCGGCGAACAGGCCCCCATCACCTCGACGCTCCTGCTCGGCCGCTTCTATGACCGCGTGCTCAGGGAGATCCGCGCCCGCGAATCCCGTCCGCACCTGTTCTTCTTCGAACCGAGCATCTTCTGGTCGGGGACCGGCTTCGACGCGCTGCCGCGCGGCTCGTTCCGGAACGACCCGAACCTGGTGTTCGCCCCGCACCTCTACGGCGAGTCGATCACCATGGACGCCTCGCTCGGCCTGCCGCCCGTCACCACGATCGAGCACGGCTTCACGCTGGCGGCCCGGACGGCGAAGGACATTCCGGTGTGGAGCGGCGAATGGGGCTTCTGGGGCGACGCCGCGACCGTGCGGGCCAAGGTGCGCCGCTACTCCGAGCAGGAGGACGCCCACCGCATCGGCGGCGCGTTCTGGGTGTGGAAGCAGGCCTGCGGCGACCCGCAGAACGGGATCGGCCCCATCGGGAACGGCTTCAACAAGGTGGACTGCGCCACCGGCAAGGACCTTCCGCGCGATCCCGTGGCCGTCGAGGAACTCTCCCGCGCCTACCCGCGAGCCGTGCCCGGACGCCTGCGCTCGCTTTCCACCCCTACCGCCCGCACGCTCCGCCTCACCGGTGAAGCGGCCCGAGGAGGCTGCGACCTGGATGTCTGGGTGCCCGGCGACGCCCGTCCGATGCCGGACGGCGAGAACGTCTCCGGCCTGACCGTCCGCCAGGTCCCGGGCGGCTGGCGGCTGACCGGCTGCGCGACCGGCCGGTACCGCCTGACCGTCGGCTAGTCCCACGAGCCGGCCGGGCCGCGGCAGGCCCACCGCGTACAGCGCCGCGACTCGCAAGCCGCGGAGGGGGGTGCACGCCCCCATTGGACGGCTCCACTACGTCACCGTGCAAACTCCAGTCCCCCTGTCGGGCTGGCCGGCGTGACAGGTTCAGCTAGCGGGGGCAGCGTGAAGTCGAAATACTGAGAAGGAGGCGTCGTCGTCGACGATGTTGCCGTCTGCATCGGACACCGACACCGTGATAAGTCCAGCTTCCGCAGCGAGCCTCTCGAATCCAGAGCGGGAAAACCAGTGCAGTAGCCAGGGACGCTCAACGACGCTGCATTCACCGTCATGGAGACGTTCGTAGCGCAGCACGGAGGTCTGTGTCCGCGCGGTTTCGTCGCGGTTCTCCGACACCACGGAGAACCGCAACTCGGCACCATCAGCGGCGGTGACGGTGCGGACTTGGCCGATCCGGCCGGCTGGGGTCGGTGCCGGGACGTGGAGCGGGATCAACGCGGCACCGCCGTCGACCAGGTGGCTGCGGATACGACGGAGGGCGGCCTGGGCCGTGTCGTCGTCCGGTAGCAGGTTGAAAGTCGGTCCTGCCAGAAAGACTGCTCGGAACCGGCGGGGCAGGCTGAGCGTCTCCATCCGCTGCCGGTGGACTGTGACGGCGATACCTTCCTGGGCCGCACGACGGCGGCAGCGCTCCAGCATGTCCGCGGAGGAGTCGACGCCCTCGACGTCCAGACCGCGCCGGCGCAGAGCCAGGAGCGGGTCGCCGTCTCCGCAGCCCAGTTCCAGGGCCGGCGCGCCCACCTCGCGTACGAAGGCCTCATATGGGTCGGGGGTGGGGGCGAAGGACCTCAATGGGGCGTAGCACTCCGCGACGATGCCGGTATAGAAGTCAGCTGGATTCATGTCCTTCAGCGTGCACACCAGAGTTCCGATCCATCAACAGCTTTTACCGGCCGCTGGCAACCTTCGCTGACTAGCTGCCTATCAGCGGAAGGCAGCCCTCAGCCCAGCCACGGGTCGACGCCGGGCAGCCAGGCTCTCTCGTTGGGGCTGGAGGGCTGGGGCATGAGGGGAGTGTTCGCTCAAGGCAAAATGGCTGATCTCCCAGGTCAGGTGAAGAGGACGTGAACACAGGCTGTCGCCGCTGAGGGGGCGTCGCTATGTTCACTCCGTGAACACTGCTTGGGAGCCTGCGATGACGGGGGTACTGCGACTGCCCTCAGGCCGGCTCATTCGCGGTAGGGGACTAAGGCACCCCCTTCCGGAAGGGCCGGTGCCCACATTCGGGCTGTACTTGCTGGGGCATGAGCCGCCTTCCGTTGACTGGAAGTCCCGCTGGCTTCGCTGGCCCGACTTCCGGCTGCCGTCCGATCGTGAAGACGCCCAGGAGGCGCTGCGCGAGGCTTGGACGCGGGCCGAGACCGAACGGGTCGAGGTCGCCTGCGGCGGCGGGCGTGGGCGAACCGGCACGGCGCTGGCGTGCATCGCCGTGCTGGACGGGGTGGCCGATCGTGAAGCGGTCGCCTATGTCCGGGCGAATTACGAGTCGCGCGCCGTGGAGACGCCCTGGCAGCGGCGATATGTCTCCCGATTCCAAAGCGGACGGGCTTCATGAGGTTCGAGGTCGTTCTGTTGTCGTGCCTGGGGTGCGGCGTGGTTCTGTAGTCGGGACGGCTCTTCTGGACGGGTAGGCCTGCAACGTGCGTGTGGACTATGCGAGTGAGGCGACTCCCGGACGCGTGAACGAGGACTTCGTCGTGGCGGGCCCGGACTGGGTGGTCGTGCTGGACGGGGCGACGGCGCGTCCGGGGGTGGACTCCGGATGCCGCCACGATCCGGCCTGGCTCGTCCGCAGGCTGGGCGGGGCGCTGGCGGGACGGCTGGCCGCAGGCGCCGCAGGGGCTGCGGGGGCGGGCGGGGGCGGGGAGCCGTTGTCCGAACTGCTCGCCGGGGCGATCGAGATGGTCTGCGCGGCGCATGCGGGGACGTGCGACCTGGACAACCCCGACAGCCCCTCCGCCACAGTGGCGATGCTGAGACGGCGTGGCGACGCGCTCGACTGGCTGGTCCTCGCGGATTCGCCGGTGCTGGTGGACACGGGTGAGGTGCTCGTCCTGCGGGACGGACGGGTGGATCGCCTGCCGTCCTACACGGTGGAGGCCGTCCGGGCCGCGCGGAACAGTCCGGGCGGATTCTGGGTGGCGAGCACGCGGCCGGAGGCGGCGTACGAGGCTCTGGGCGGGGCGCTGCCGCTGAAGGAGGTACGGCGGGCGGCCGTGCTGAGCGACGGCGCGTCACGGTTGGTCGAGCGCTTCGCCGTACTGGGGTGGCCGGATCTGCTGGATCTGCTCGACCGGGACGGTCCCGCCGAGGTCATCCGGCGGACGCGGGAGGCCGAGGCGGCTGAGGAGCAGGCGGGGGAGCGGGGCAAACGGTACGACGACGCCACCGCGGTGATGGTCAGGTTCTGAGTGCGGGGGTGCGCCGACCCCGTTCCGCGGCCCTGCCGTGCGGGTCGGAGCCGATCACTTCGGGTCGGTGATGTGCGACCACCAGCCGTCGAGGTCCTCGGCGAGGTGCATGCCGTCGACGGTGAGCGTCGCGGGCATCATCGGGAACCGCCGCCCCGCCGGGAACGTCCGCTCGTAGGACGGCGGGTCGAGGACGACGACGCGGGTGCCGTTGACGGCGGGGATGTCGGCCGGCACGCCCTCGTTGTAGATCCATTCGCCGTTGGCGTCGACCAGGTTCCACGGGCTGCTGACGATCGGCCTGTCGGGCGGCGTCTCGGCGTCCAGGAAGCAGGAGATGATCTCCGGCGCCGGGGGCTTGCCGGGCAGGCCGCCGGGGCGTCCGACGAGGGCGCCGGCGAGGAGGGTGTGCAACTGGAAGTTGTCGCCGATGCCGCCGATGGTGACCGTCCAGCCCTGCCGGGTCCGCCGGTCGAGGACCAGGAGGCGCTCGCCGTCCAGGACGCGCAGCAGGTCGCGGACGAACCCCATCTGGGGGAGGTGCTCGGCGGCCTGCCCGGCGGCGAAGACGTGGAAGTCGCGGTCGGTGAGCCCGCTGCGCACCCGCGGCGACCTGGACAGAACGGTGCAGGCCGACATCGCGAACTGCGGTAGCGCGAACCACGACATCATCGCGCTGACGGCGCCGTCCTGGAGCTTGGGGCCGACGGTGTCGACGGCCTGCTGGGACGGCCGGTCGTCCTCCATGTCCGGTGGCTTGCCGCCGGTGGCCTCCTGCCAGGCGTTCCCGAACGCCAGCGCCGCCGCGGTGACCATGATGAGCCGCTCGACGAGGGCGTCGCCGAACGGGCCGATCTCGGCGCCGTGCTCGATCCAGGAGCCGCCGATCACCGCGAGCCAGCCGCCGAGGTTGGGCGGCGCTTCGGCGAGGCCCTCGGCCAACCGCGGCATCGCCGCGGTCTTCTCGGCGGGGGAGGCGGTCTCGGACGCCTGCATGAGTTGGGGCAGGAGGTCGCTGAAAGCCTGGTCCTCGACCATCGCCGCTTGGACGAGCTCGTCGCAGGCCCGCTGGAATGCCGCACTCATGACGATCACCCTGGCATAGGGGGGCGGATCGGGAGAACCGACGCAGATCCGAGGGGCTCCGCCGCCCCGCGCGGTGCCTCGTGCGCGGGAGGTCAGGGGGCGGGACGGGGACGGGCGGCGACGGCGGCGAAACGATTTCGCATGTGCTGTCGGAGCCGTGTATGGTTTCACTGCACGAGCGGAGCAAGCCCCTTTAGCTCAGTCGGCAGAGCGTCTCCATGGTAAGGAGAAGGTCTACGGTTCGATTCCGTAAAGGGGCTCAGCAGAACAGAGGCCGTCACCCGAATTGATCGGGAGACGGCCTCTGTCATGTCCGGGCACCGACCCGGCCCCGGTCGGCGGCCCGGCCGCCGGATCGGCTGCTCAGCGCGGCCCGGCCCGGCCGTCACAGTGGGCCCGGTGGGCACGGGGGTCTCGAGCCGCTGTCCTGATTTCGTTCCTTACCGCACGCTGTGATAGCGTCCCTCCGGTTCCAGCGGGACGATTCGCAGGTCATCGGCACAGGCGGTAACCTGATGACCGGTCCGCGTCAGACCATCCGGAACCGAGGCCCTGCCTCAAAGCCCGGGTTCTCGTGTTCCCAGGGATCGGTGGACTTCCGGTATCCTTGCAATCCGGTCCACACCGACCATCACGGCGGGGTAGCTCAGTCAGGCAGAGCAAGCGGCTCATAATCGCTGTGTCGCCGGTTCAAGTCCGGCCCTCGCTACTACCCAGACCTCCCGCCTCCACCCGGAGGCCGGGAGCGTCGGGTCGAATCGCCGGCCGCTCTTCGGGGCGGCCGAGGTACGTAAGTCCATATCCCCAGCTCAGAAAGGCACTCCATCGTGGCTGCCACCGACGTACGGCCGAAGATCACGCTGGCCTGCCAGGAGTGCAAGCACCGCAACTACATCACGCGGAAGAACCGGCGCAACGACCCGGACCGCCTGGAGATCAAGAAGTACTGCCCCAACTGCCGGACGCACCGCGCGCACCGGGAGACCCGCTGACCTGCTGATCCGCGGCACCGGCGGCCGGGAGACCGGCCGCTCGGCACCGGCGGCGACGCGCCGCCCGCAGCGCCCCGGCGCCGGGCAGGAGGCTCGCCGCCCGCCGCGGTCCCGGTGGCCGGATCCCGGCCCGCCGGCCCGACGTTTCCGCAGCCCGTCCTCGCACCGACCCGCGAGGGCGGGCTGAACGTCGTTCTGTTACCGTCCGTCCAGACCGAGAAAGACGTGCTTGGGCGCGGGCACACGGGCAGGCGGGCTCTCGGAAGCCCCTGTTCGACGTGGAGGGACGGACTGCATGGCACTCAACCGTGATTTCATCGGGCGGAGCTTTCCGCCGAGCGATCCGTACGAGGTCAGCCGGGTGAAGATCCGGGAATTCGCGGACGCGATCGGCGACCAGAACCCGATCTACCGGGACCAGGAGGCGGCCAAGGCCGCCGGCCACCCCGACGTGATCGCCCCGCCGACCTTCCCCATCGTGGTCTCGCTCGGCGGCGCCGGCCTCGCCGACCCCGAGCTCGGGCTGAACTACGCGATGGTGGTGCACGGCGAGCAGCGCTTCGAGTACACCCGCCCGCTGCGCGCCGGCGACGTGGTGGTCTGCACCTCGACGATCACCGACATCAAGTCGATCGGCAAGAACGAGAAGCTGGTCATCGTCACCGAGGTCGCGACGGTCGAGGGCGAGCCGATCTGCAAGAGCCACAACACCATCGTCGAGCGGGGGGCCTGATGACCGCCAAGGTGCAGTACACCGACGTCGAGGTCGGCACCGAGATCGCCGCGCGCAGCTACCCGGTCGACCGGGCCGACCTGGTCAAGTACGCCGGCGCGTCCGGCGACTTCAACCCGATCCACTGGCGCGAGCGGGTCGCCAGGTCGGTGGGGCTGCCGGACGTGATCGCGCACGGCATGTTCACCATGGCGCAGGGCGGCCGGTTCGTCACCGACTGGGTCGGCGACCCGGGCGCCGTGGTCGACTACGGGGTACGGTTCTCCTCGCCGGTCGTGGTGCCCGACGAGGGCGGCGCGACGCTGGAGATCAGCGGCAAGGTGGAGGAGAAGCTCGACGGCGGCAAGGTCGTCGTGGCGCTCACCGCCCGGTCCAGCGACCAGAAGGTCCTCACCCGCGCCAAGGCCGTGGTCCAGCTCGCCTGACCCACCGGCTCGGAGCCGGGCCCGGGTCCCGGCCCGGGGCGTTCCGGCGGGTCGTCCGCACCGCGGGCCGGCCGTCCGGTTGGGTTGGACGCACGTTCTGTTTCCGTCCGCGTGGGCCGGGGTGTTTCTCGCCCGGCCCACGCGGACGCGGACGTACGGGAGGGAAAGACGACGTGGCGGTGTTCGCTGAAGAGGTGAAGCTGTCCGGATACACCACGTTGCGGCTGGGCGGTCCCGCCCGCCGCTTCGTCGAGGCGACCACCGAGGCGGAGCTGGTCGCCGCGGTGCGCGCCGCCGACGACGCCGGCGAGCGGACGCTGGTGCTCGGCGGCGGCAGCAATCTGGTGGTGTCGGACGACGGTTTCCCCGGCACGGTCGTGCACGTCGGCACGCGCGGCACCGAGAGCGTGCCCGGCGAGAACGGGCGGCTGCTCGTCCGGGCCCAGGCCGGTGAGGAGTGGGAGCCGTTCGTCGCCCGCTGCGTGGCGGACGGGCTCGCCGGGATCGAGTGCCTGTCGGGCATCCCCGGCCGCGTGGGCGCCACGCCCATCCAGAACGTCGGCGCGTACGGGCAGGACGTCAGCGAGACGATCGTCCAGGTGCGCGGCTACGACCGTGAGACCCGCAAGGTCGTCACGCTCGATCACGCCGCCTGCCGGTTCACCTACCGGCACAGCGCCTTCAAGGGCTCCGACCGGTACGTCGTGCTGGACGTGACGTACGCGCTCCGCGAGTCCGACGAGTCGCAGCCGGTCGCCTATGCCGAGCTGGCGCGCAAGCTGGGTGTGGAGCCCGGCGCGCGGGCGCCGCTCAAGGAGGTCCGGGACGCGGTGCTGGAGCTGCGCCGCGGCAAGGGGATGGTGCTCGACCCGGCCGACCCCGACACCCGCAGCGCCGGATCGTTCTTCACCAACCCGATCCTGGATCCCGCGCAGCTCGCCGACCTGGAGCGCCGCGTCGCCGGACGGTTCGGGCCGGACGCCGCGTTCCCGCGGTACGCCGAGAGCCCCGCTCCGGACGGGACGCCGCGCACCAAGACCTCCGCCGCCTGGCTGATCGACCGCGCCGGGTTCGCCAAGGGGCACGGGACGGGGCCGGCGCGGATCTCCACCAAGCACACCCTGGCGCTCACCAACCCCGGCGGCGGACGCACCGCCGACCTGCTCGCGCTGGCCCGTGAGGTCCGCGAGGGCGTCCGCGAGGCGTTCGGCGTGGAGATGGTGAACGAGCCGGTCCTGGTCGGCGTGCACCTCTGACCATCTCCGGTGCGTCCGTCCCGGACGGGTTGACCTGGTTAGTGATTGAGCACTAACTTGGCTGCCATGAGCCCCAGGATGAGCGCCGCCGATCGTCGCGAGCTGACGATCCGCGCCGCCATCGCCGAGTTCGCGCGCGGCGGCTACGAGGGCACCTCGACCAGCGCCATCGCCGAGCGGGTGGGGGTGTCGCAGCCGTACCTGTTCCGCCTGTTCCCGTCCAAGCGGGCCCTGTTCCTCGCCGCCGCCGAGCGCTGCTTCGACGACATTGAGGGCGAGATGCGCGACGCGGCCGGCGGGCTGTACGGGGGCGAGGCGATGACCGCGATGGGGGCCCGCTACCGCAAGCTCCTGCACGGCGACACCACCCTCCTCCAGTTCCAGCTCCAGATCTACGCGGCGGCGCTGAGCGACGGCGACGTCCGGCAGGTTGGCCATGACCGGTGGGCGCGGCTGTTGCGGACGGTGGGGGAGCTGTCAGGCGAGGGCCGGCAGGAGGTCATGCGGTTCGCCTCGGTCGGCATGCTGCTGAACGTGCTCACCGCGTTCGACGTGCCCCACGCATGGGGGGACGACCTTCCCGAGTCGCTCGGCAGGTGGGCCGAGGGCACCGGCACCGCAGAGGGTGATGGCGGGGACGGCGTTGAGGGGAGTACCGGCTGATCCTATTTTTTTTGCGCACTCAAGTTAGTGACTGATAACTAATTTTGGAGAAGAGTATGCGGCACCCAGCACTCCGGACGTTCATCGTCACCGGGGTGGCCCTGTTCATGGTGGCCCTGGACAACCTGATCGTCACCAACGCGCTGCCGTCCATCCGCACCGACCTCGGCACCGGCCTGGAAGGGCTGGGGTGGACGGTCAACGCCTACACCCTCACGTTCGCCGTCCTGCTGCTCCCCGCGTCGGCGGTCGCCGAGCGGTACGGGCGGCGCCGGCTGTTCACCGCCGGGCTCGCGCTCTTCACGCTCGCCTCCGCCGCCGCCGCGCTCGCCCCCGGCATCGGCGTCCTGATCGCGGCCCGCGCCGTCCAGGGCGTGGGCGGCGCGGTGGTCACCCCGCTCACCCTGACACTCCTCGCCGGCGCCGTGCCGCCCGCCAAGCGCGGCGTGGCCATCGCGGCCTGGAGTGTCATGAGCGGGCTCGGCGTCGCCCTCGGCCCGGTGGTCGGCGGCGCGGTCACCCAGTACACGAGCTGGCAGTGGATCTTCTGGCTGAACGTGCCGATCGGCGTGGTGCTGGTCGCGCTGGCCCCCCGCTTCCTGACCGAGAGCCGGGGCACCGCCAAGCGCCTCGACATCCTCGGAACCCTGCTGGTGACCGGTGGGCTGCTCGGCATCGTGCTCGGCCTGGTGCGCGGGAACGAGCACGGCTGGACCAGCGGTCAGGTCCTCGGCTCGCTCGCCGGCGGCGCCGTCCTGCTGGTGGCCTTCGTCGCGCACGAGCTGCGCACCACCCGGCCGATGCTGCCGATGCGGCTGTTCCGCAGCCGCGGCTTCAGCCTCGTCAACGTGATCTCGCTGCTGATGACGTTCGCCATGTTCGGCTCCACCTTCCTGCTGATCCAGTTCCTCCAGGGCAGCCAGCAGATGACGCCGCTGGAGGCCGGGATCCGCACGCTGCCCTGGACCGGGATGCCGATCCTGGTCGGCCCGCTCACCGCGCCGCTGATCACCCGGTTCGGCGGGCGCGCGGTCCTGGCCGCCGCGCTGCTGTTGCAGACGGTGGGGCTCGGCTGGATGCTCGTGGTCCTGGCCCCGGCCACCACCTACGCCGCGTTCGTCCCCGGGTTCGTGCTCGCCGGGATCGGGATGGGCCTGTTCTTCGCGCCGGTCGCCCGGATGACGCTCGGCTTCGCCCCGCCGGAGCTGACCGGGGTCGCGTCCGGGGTGGGCAACATGCTGCGCCAGCTCGGCACGGTCCTCGGGGTCGCGGTGCTCGGCGCGGTCTTCGCCGGCAACGGCGACCTCGGCGACCCCGGCGCGTTCGTCGACGGCCTGCGCCCGGCGATGGGGCTCGGCGTGGCGGTCCTCGCCGCCGGAGTCGTGGCGGCGGCGTTCATCCCCAAGGGCCTCCCGTCCGAGCAGGCCGGGGCGGCCAAGTCGGACGGTGCGGCCAAGGCGGACGGTGCGGCCGAGGGCGGCGGCGCGGCCGAGACCGGCCCTCGTCCCGCCGAGGCCGCGCGGACGCCCGCGAGCTGAACCGCCGGCCGGGCGGGCGCCGCCGGGCCGGTCGCCCGCCCCGCCGGGAGCCCGGCCGGTCGACCACCGTCCGGCCGGGCCGCTCGCCCGTCCGGACGGCCGGCCGGAAGGTCAGTCCAACCAGGTGTCGACGCCGGTCAGCAGGCGTTTGCGGACGTCGTCCGGGGCGGCCGAACCGTTGATCGACTGCCGGGCCAGCTCGGCCAGCTCGGCGTCGGCGAACCCGTGTTCGGCGCGGACCAGCTCGTACTGGCGGGCCAGCCGCGAACCGAACAGCAGCGGGTCGTCGGCGCCGAGCGCGATGGAGGCCCCCGCCTCGTAGAGCGTCCGGACGGGGACGTCCGCCGCCGTCGCCGCCACCCCGAGGCTCACGTTGGACGCCGGGCACACCTCCAGCGTCACGCCCCGCTCGACGATGCTCTCCAGCAGCCGGGGGTCCTCCACCGCCCGCACGCCATGCCCGATCCGGTCGGCCTTCAGCGTCTCCAGGCACTCCCGGACGCTCGCCGGACCGAGCAGCTCGCCACCGTGCGGATCCGACAGCAGGCCGCCGTGCCGGGCGATCCGGAACGCCCCCTCGAAGTCGTAGGCCCGTCCCCGGCGCTCGTCGTTGGACAGCCCGAACCCGACCACGCCCCGCCCGGCGTACCGCACCGCCAGCCGGGCCAGCGTCTTGGCGTCGAGGGGATGCCTGATCCGGTTGGCCGCGATCACCACCCCGATCCCCACCCCGGCCGCCGCGCCGGCCTCGCGGGCCGCGTCCAGGACCAGCTCCACGGTCGGCGTCAGCCCGCCGAAGCGCGCCGCGTACCCGCTCGGATCCACCTGGATCTCCAGCCAGCCCGACCCCTCGGCCGCCTCGTCCTCGGCGGTCTCGCGCAGCAGCCTGCGCAGGTCGTCCGGCGTCTGGAGCACCGACCGGGCGATGTCGTACAGCCGCTGGAACCGGAACCAGCCGCGCTCGTCGGTCGCCCGCAACCGGGGCGGCCAGTCCTCCACCAGCGCGTCCGGCAGGTGCACGCCGTGCTCGGCCGCCAGCTCCACCAGAGTGGTGTGCCGCATCGAGCCGGTGAAGTGCAGGTGCAGGTGGGCCTTGGGGAGTTCGGAAATCGGGCGGTCACCAACGGTACGGGCCTCCATGACGTAATGCTGCCCGATCCGGCCCCCCGTGTCGCGCGGAAGGTCCCGTGGGGAGTCCCAGATCATCCGCATGAGTCATCACTCATGGCACGTATCGACCATGTCGGCACTGGTCGCCGCCGCCGTCGCCCCGCCACGGGGACGTGCGGGCACCCGCCCGGAAAACTTTTCTGGAACCCGTGCAACCCCCCGAGGGGGTCGCGCGTATGTGAGGGGCGCAAGAGAAAAACAGGGGCATGAAGGGATACAGGATGATTTCGCTAAAGGCCGCCCTGATCGTCGCGTCGGCCGTGGGCACGGTCGGTGTCGGCGGTGCCACCTACGCCTCGGTCGCCCAGCCCGAGGCCGGCCTCCGTTCGGACGCCTCCCGGCTGCCCGACGCGCCGGGGGCGGGGAAGCCGGCCGCCGCCGCGGCGACGCGCCCGTCCTGCCTGCCGAGCCCGTCCACGCTGCCGAAGGCCGGCGACCTGCCCAAGGGCGCCAAGCTCCCCGACGGCACCGCGCTGCGGAACGGTGCCAAGCTCCCGGACGGCCGCACGCTGCCCGATGGCGCCAGGCTCCGCGAGGGCGTCAAGCTCCCGAGCGGCGTCAAGGTCCCCGATGGTGCGAAGCTGCCGGACGGTGCGAAGCTTCGCGAGGGCGCCAAGCTGCCCGACGGAGCCAAGCTGCCCGACGGTGCGAAGGTCCCCACCAACGTCGCGCCCGCCGCGCCGGGCAAGGCCGGCACGCGCGCCGAGCCCGGGACGCCTCCCTGCGCCAAGACCACCGGCGTCGCGCCGGCGGGCAAGCCCTCGCCGGCTCCGTCGAACCTGCCCGCCTCGCGCGTCCCGTCGGTCCCGTCCGTTCCGGCGAAGCCGACGGCGTCCTGCGACAAGCTGCCGCCCGCGGTCGTGATCGGCAGCGCGGCCGAGAAGGCCTTCACCCTGCCCCGCGGCCTGCGCTTCAGCGCCGCGGGCACCGCGGCCAGGACGGTCGGCCCCCGGCAGATCTGCGTCACCACCCAGAAGTGGACCGCGGGCAACGGCCAGTGGCTGACCGTCGAGCGGCTGAAGGCCACCCCGAAGGCGACCCCGGCCCAGCTCCGGCAGGCCGTGCGACTCGCCTCCGGCGCCCGCAGGACCATGGTGGGCGGAGCGGTCGCCTGGCAGACCCCCAAGGGCGACGGCGTCCTGATGCTCGGCTCCGACGGCAGTGCCGTCTACGTCAACGGCAGCCCGGCCCTCGCCGGCCACCTCCAGGACGTCACGTCCAAGCTGAGGCTGCCCGCCTGATGCTCCCGGGGACGGACGGCCCTCAGGCGCGAGGGGCCGTCCGCCCCGGTGACAACTGCATGAGTGCCGAGCCGGACGGAGCACCGTGGGGCGTCGAGATGACCAATCGTTCGTGGAGTTCGTGGCGGAACGCGGAACCGCGCTGATGCGGACCGCCGTTCTCATGTGCGGGTCCAGACAGGACGCCGAGGACGTTCTCCAGACCGCGCTGGAGAAGGCCTACCGGCACTGGGGGCGGCTCGACCCCGAGTCCGACCCCGAACCGTACGTCCGCCGGATCCTGGTCAACCTGATGATCAGCCGGGCGCGGCGCTGGAAGGTGCTGCGGGAGATCCACATGGCCAGGCCGCCGGAGGTCCCGGCGGACCCGGAGAACCACGCCCTCGAACTGCGCGGGGCGCTGATGGACGAGCTGCGCAGGCTGGGGCCGCGGCAGCGGGCCGTGCTCGTACTGCGCTACTGGGAGGACCTGTCGGAAATGGAGACCGCGGAGATGCTCGGCTGCTCGGTCGGCACGGTGAAGAGCCAGGCGTCCCGAGGACTGGCCCGGCTCCGCCAGCGCCTCGGCGGCAGCCTGACGCTCATGGGGGGCTGACGATGGACCTGGAAGACGAACTGCGGGCCGCCATGGTCGAGCATGTGGCGGACGCGTCGGCCCCGGCGACGCTCGCCGGGGACGTGCGCGGACGGTACCGCCGCCGCGTCGCGCGGATCCGCGTGGCGCTCGGGGTCGGCGCGGCGGCCGTCGTCGCGGTGGCGATCATCCCGGGCTACCAGAGCTTCCGCGCCGGGCAGGTGAGCACACCCGCCGCCTCGGACGGCCCCGCCGGACGCGGCGGCCCGGACCAGCCGGGCCGGGCGATGCCGCAGCCGGTGCCGTCCCGCACCTCGGGCGCGCCCGCCCCGGTGCCGTCCCGGGACATCGGCGGCACCGAGTCGCCGCGCCCCCTCCTCTCGCACCCGCCGGGGCAGGGCGGCCCGGACGGCCCGCACGGCCCGTCCGGCGACGGCGGCCCGGCTCCGGGCTGGATGACGTACCTGCCCTCGGGCCTGCGCGCCCTCCGCCCGTGCGCCGAGCTGGAGAAGGGCGGGCGGCGCACGACGAACTGCCGCTGGTCCGGGACGAACGGCTGGGTCGAAGTGCACATCACCCGCGGATCCGGGCTGGCCGGACCCGGTGACGTCATCGACGGCGCCCCGACGGCCGGCGGGACACCGGTGGCCGGCAAGGACCGGGTGCACGGCCACCCCGCCGTCACCACCGACCGTCCCGACCGGGGACGCCAGATCGCGTGGGTGGAACGGCCCGGCGTCGGGATCCTGGTGCTGGTCGGCCCGGCGCTCCGCGACGAGCTCCTGACGGTCGCAGAAGGCGTACGCCCCTGACCATCCCGCAGAGGGGGCGTACTTTCCCCGCGGCCAGGGAGGGCGGCCAAGGGGAAGGAAAAAGGGACGCCCCGACGGTCTCGTCCGGACCGTCGGGGCGTCCCGCTCTGTCTCTCGGCGGTCGTCAGCCCGCCTCGTTCAGCAGCTTGGCGACGCGGGAGACGCCCTCGGTCAGGTCCTCGTCACCCAGCGCGTAGGACAGGCGGAAGTAGCCCGGCGTGCCGAAAGCCTCACCCGGGACCAGCGCGACCTCGGCCTCCTCCAGGATCAGCGAGGCCAGCTCGACCGAGGTCTGCGGGCGCTTGCCCCGGATCTCCTTGCCCAGCAGCCCCTTGACCGACGGGTAGGCGTAGAACGCGCCCTCGGGCTCGGGGCACAGGACGCCCGGGATCTCGTTCAGCATCCGGACCATCGTCTGCCGGCGCCGGTCGAACGCGGTGCGCATCTCGGCCACCGCCGCCAGGTCGCCGGTCACCGCCGCCAGCGCCGCGGCCTGCGAGACGTTGGCCACGTTGGACGTGGCGTGCGACTGCATGTTGGCCGCGGCCTTGATCACGTCCTTCGGGCCGATCATCCAGCCCACCCGCCAGCCGGTCATCGCGTACGTCTTGGCGACGCCGTTGACCACGATCGTGCGGTCGGCCAGCTCGGGCACCACGGCCGGCATCGAGTGGAACTCGGCGTCGCCGTAGACCAGGTGCTCGTAGATCTCGTCAGTGATCACCCACAGCCCGTGCTCGTCGGCCCAGCGGCCGATCGCCTCGATCTGGTCGCGGCTGTAGACCGCGCCGGTCGGGTTGGACGGCGACACGAACAGCAGCACCTTGGTGCGGTCGGTGCGGGCCGCTTCGAGCTGCTCCACGCTGACCCGGTAGCCGGTGGTCTCGTCGGCGACCACGTCGACCGGAACCCCGCCGGCCAGCTTGATCGACTCGGGGTAGGTGGTCCAGTACGGCGTCGGCACGATCACCTCGTCGCCCGGGTCGAGCAGCGCCGCGAACGCCTGGTACACCGCCTGCTTCCCGCCGTTGGTGACCAGGACCTGCGCCGCGTCGACCCGGAAACCGGAGTCGCGGACGGTCTTCTCTGCGATGGCGGTGCGCAGTTCCGGCAGCCCCCCGGCCGGCGTGTACTTGTGGAAGCGCGGCACCCGGCACGCGGTCACCGCCGCCTCGACGATGTAGCCGGGCGTGGGGAAGTCGGGCTCGCCCGCGCCGAACCCGATGACCGGGCGGCCCGCCGCCTTCAGCGCCTTGGCCTTGGCGTCGACGGCCAGCGTGGCGGATTCGGAGATCGCGGCGATGCGCTTGGAGATGCGAGGACGGTCGATGCTCATGTCCCTATCGTTACAGACGCCGCGCGATGACTTGCGCGATATATACGCGCCGGTCGGACGGCCTGCGGACGCGCTGCCGGACGATCGTGCCGCGTTCCGGTTCGACGAGGAGCCCGTCGGCACGTAGACTCATCGATCTAGTGGCGCGTCATCGGTTTACGGCATGCACGCGCGAGGCCGTAAGCTATGACCGGCACGACCCGATCGCATCGGTCGGCGCACGACCGTCCCCTCAGGGGGGCGGCTGTATTTCCCCCCTTCGGGGGGTGGCTGTATTTCCCCCTTCGGGGGGGTGTAGGGCAGTGGCTCAATTGGTTAGAGCTCCGGTCTCCAAAACCGGCGGTTGGGGGTTCGAGTCCCTCCTGCCCTGCGAGGTGCGGTGCGCGCACCCGTGCCGATTCACGTCACGGCGCGCCGAGTCATGGCATACGGCGGCGCGGGCCCGCGCAACAACCACATGACGGTGGTTGGTCACGACCTATGAGGTGAACGGCGGCACAATGGCGACTGACACGCGCGGCGACGCCGCGGCGAAGGACGAAGGCAAGGGTGAGACCAGGTCCAGGCGGACCTCGCCCGCTAAGTTCGTGCGCCAGATCGTCGCCGAGCTGCGCAAGGTCATCTGGCCCACGCGCCGAGAGCTGATCACCTACACGACGGTGTCCCTGGTCTTCGTACTGATCATGGTCGCGATCGTGTCCGGCGTCGACTGGGGACTCCAGAAGGGCATCTACGCCATCTTCGGCTGAGCCGTCCCCGGTATCGCAGGCCGTCCGCCGGTGCCCCGGCGCCCGCAAGTCCATCACGCAGACCGATCGAGAGAAAGAGTCACCGTGTCCGAGTCCTCACAGCCCTACGACGAGGCCGTACAAGAGGCCCAGTCCGCTGCGGCTGCTCCGGCCGACCCGGCGGGAACGCCCGCTGGGAAGACGGACGAGGCCGTCGCCGGCACCGCCGCCGAGGCCGGGGCCGAGCCGGTGGGCACGGAGACCGAGGGCGACACTCCCGCCGCCGAGACCGCCGAGGCCGAGTCCGGCGCGGCGGCCCCCGAGGCCGAGGCCGACGACGCGGAGACCGCCGAGGGCGAGTCCGCGGACGCCGAGGCCGGTGCCGAGGGCGAGGGCGAGGCTGACGACGAGGCCGAGGAGGTCGACGCCGGTCCGCCGGTCGACCCCTACGCCGAGTTCAAGATGCAGCTCCGCCTGGAGCCGGGCGACTGGTACGTCGTGCACTCCTACGCGGGGTACGAGAACCGGGTCAAGACCAACATCGAGACCCGCACCCAGACCCTCAACATGGAAGATTTCATCTTCCAGATCGAGGTCCCTCAGCACGAGGTGACCGAGATCAAGGGCGGCAAGCGGCAGAAGGTCAACGAGAAGGTCCTGCCGGGCTACATCCTGGTCCGGATGGAGCTCACCGACCAGTCGTGGGCCGCGGTCCGCAACACGCCGGGCGTGACCGGGTTCGTGGGGCTGCTGAACAAGCCGTCCCCGCTCAGCCTGGACGAGGTCGCCAACCTGCTGGCGCCCGAGCCCGAAGAGGGCGTGTCCAAGGCCAAGGAGCACGCCAAGGTCGCCGCCACCGTCGACTTCGAGGTCGGCGAGTCGGTCACCGTCATGGACGGCCCGTTCGCCACCCTGCCCGCCACGGTCAACGAGATCAACGCCGAGCAGCAGAAGCTCAAGGTGCTGGTGTCGATCTTCGGCCGGGAGACCCCGGTCGAGCTCTCGTTCAACCAGGTCTCGAAGATCTGACGCCGGTCGGCGCATATCCTTGAAACTGCCCCGCGTACGCGGGGATGCTCCCGTGCGGTCGCGCGCGGGCCGGAAGGCCCCGGCGCCGCCCCGTCCGCGGGGATGTACGGGAGCGAGCGGTTCCTACGTCGCGATGGAGTCCCGGCCGCGACGCTGCCCATGAACCGTGGGAGTCGGAACCGAAAGCAAACGGGACATAGGGGTAGACATGCCTCCGAAGAAGAAGAAGATCTCGGCGATCGTCAAGGTCCAGCTCAACGCCGGACAGGCGACCCCGGCGCCGCCGGTCGGTACCGCGCTCGGTCCGCACGGCGTCAACATCATGGACTTCTGCAAGCAGTACAACGCTGCTACCGAGGCCCAGCGCGGCAACGTCATCCCCGTAGAGATCACCATCTACGAGGACCGGTCGTTCACCTTCGTCACCAAGACCCCGCCGGCCGCGCAGCTCATCCTGAAGGCCGCCGGTGTCGAGAAGGGCAGCGGCGAGCCGCACAAGACCAAGGTCGGCTCGGTGACCCGCGACCAGATCCGCGAGATCGCCACGACCAAGATGCCCGACCTGAACGCCACCGACCTGGACGCCGCCGACAAGATCATTGCCGGCACCGCCCGCTCGATGGGCATCGAGGTCAAGTAGTCCCACCCGGTGGGAGGGCCTGCGCGGCCCGTACCACGAACTCCGTGAATGGAGCAGTCGATGAAGCGCAGCAAGAGCTACCGCGCCGCGGCCGAGAAGATCGACCGTGAGGCGCTGTACAGCCCGACCGAGGCCGTGAAGCTGGCCAAGGAGACCGCGGCCGCCAAGTTCGACGCGACCGTCGAGGTCGCCCTGCGGCTCGGCGTCGACCCCCGCAAGGCCGACCAGATGGTGCGCGGCACGGTCATCCTGCCGCACGGCACCGGCAAGACCGCCCGCGTGCTGGTCTTCGCCGGCGGGGCCAAGGCCGAGGAGGCCCTCGCGGCCGGTGCCGACATCGTCGGCTCCGACGACATGATCGAGAAGATCCAGGGCGGCTTCCTGGACTTCGACGCGGTCGTGGCGACGCCGGACCAGATGGGCAAGGTCGGCCGGCTGGGCCGGGTGCTCGGCCCGCGCGGCCTGATGCCCAACCCGAAGACCGGCACGGTCACCATGGACGTGGCCAAGGCCGTGTCCGACATCAAGGGCGGCAAGATCGAGTTCCGCGTGGACCGGCACGCGAACCTGCACTTCGTCATCGGCAAGGCCTCCTTCGACGAGAAGCAGCTCGTGGAGAACTACGCCGCGGCGATCGAAGAGGTGCAGCGGCTCAAGCCGTCCGCGGCCAAGGGCCGTTACGTGAAGAAGGCCGTGCTGACGACGTCGATGGGGCCGAGCATCCCCGTCGACCCGAACGCGGTCCGCAACCTCACCGCGGAGTTCGAGGACAACTGAGCACCGTCCCGCCGCCGCGCGCGGAGGCGGGGCATCGACAGGGCGTTCCCGTTCGGGGGCGCCCTGTCGTCGTTCCCGCGGCACCGGACTTGGATACCGGGAACACCGTCCAGATTCGGACATTTCAGTAGTCTGATCGCTTTGTTACCGATGGGGATTCTGGTGTTGAATCAGCACCGTGAACCGTCGAACGGATCGGGCCATCGCCATCTCCGCCATCGCCGCCGTGGTCGTCGTCCCCACCGTGGTCATGGTCGTGGTGCAGACGAACGGCGCCTCGCCCAAGGACGCCGGTGAGATGCCGCCCGCGGCAGCGGCGGCCCAGCATGACCCGGCTCAGGTGAGCGAGTCGCCCGTGCCGGGTGCTCCGGCCGGGGCCGCGTCGCCGCTTCCGGGCACCGGAACCCCCGGGTCGGGGTCCGGGACCGGGGCCGGTTCTGGGACCGGGGCCGGTTCTGGCGCCGCGCCCAGTACGCCGTCCGGCCATGGCGGCGGCTCGGCGAGCCCCGGGAGCCCCAGCGCGAAGCCCCCCGCGCTGCGCTCGTTCACCCGGCTGACCGACGTGAAGCTGTCGGGCGCGGCCAACGGCGACTACGAGCACGCCACCGAGACGACCACGTTCACGCTCTCGCCGTCGTTCTCGATGAACGCGGTCGGGCAGCGGCGGACGATGAAGGACGGGAAGCTGACCACGCTCACCCAGAAGGTGATCATCAGTGGCGGCACCCTCAAGGCGTTCGACGGCAAGTCCTGGGAGTCGTCCAAGCTCTCCTCGGCCCAGTTGCAGAATCTGCGCGAGGGCTCCGACCCGAGGCAGCTCACCTGGCTGGTGCGGAGCGTGCCCGGCATGGCCAAGACCGGGCCCGACAAGTTCGGCTCGACCCACTTCGTGGCCAAGGCGCTGATGGGCGACCTGTACGGGCGGCTGCCGAAGGACGTGGCCGCCGAGACGCGCAAGGTGATGCCCGACGGCACGGCGGTCGGGCTCGACCTGTGGTCGGACGGCAACGAGCGTCCGACCTGGATCGGGCTGAACGCCGCGGCGCCCGGAGCGAACTTCAACGGGTCGATGACGTTCAAGTCGTACCGGTAGCCGCGGGAGGACGGGGCGCCGGGACGACGGGGCGCCCGGCGGGCGGACCTGCGGCTTCGGGTCTCCGCCGTTAAGGGTGGCTTTCCGGGGGTACGCCGCAGGTCGTACTGGCGGGTGTCCCGTTCGTACCATCGGGGGATGTGGCCCGAACGCCGCCCGGCGAGACTGGAGCCATCCAGTAGGGCGATCAAGGAGGCACAGTTCCGATGAACCGACGATTCGCGGTGGCGGCCGGCGGTACCGCGGTGGGCGCCGTTCTTCTCCTGTCCGGATGCGGCGCGGACGGATCCGGCGCCACCACGACCAAGAACATGAAGCTGAGCGCCGGCGAGGCCCTGCTGAAGACCTCCGAGAAGACCGGGCAGGCCGACACCTTCAAGGCCGACCTGACCGTGACCGACGCCGGCGACCAGGCGGGGCGGATCCACGCGACGGGCCAGTTCCGGCTCAGCCCGCAGCTGTCCTTCAGCGCCAAGCTCGACGAGTTCAGCCGCGGCGGCCAGGCGGTGCCGGGGGCCCAGGGGCAGGCGATCTTCAAGAACGACGTGCTGTACGCCAAGGTGCCGCAGCTCGCCCAGTTCGTCAGCGGCGGCAAGCCCTGGGTGAAGATCGACGTGGCGCAGATGGGGCAGCGCACCGGGTTCGACGTCAAGGGCCTGGTCGACCAGGTGCAGAAGATCAACCCGGCGGAGCAGACCAAGATGTTCACCGCCTCCAAGGACGCGCGCAAGGTCGGCGAGGAGACCGTCGACGGGGTGAGGACCATCCACTACACCGGCACGGTCACCGTGCAGGACGCGCTCAACCGGCTCGACCCGCAGGCGCGCGAGAAGGTCCGCGCCCGGTTCCCGCAGAACGCCGCCAACGAGAAGATCAGCTTCGACCTGTGGAACGGCCCCGACCAGCTTCCGCGCAAGCTGGTGTCCAAGGGCGTCGGCGAGGCCGCCAAGGCCGGCTCGGTGCAGGTGGTCTACAGCGACTACGGCAAGTCGTTCGGCGTCAACCCGCCGCCGTCCGACCAGGTGGGGGAGCTGTCCATGAGCGGACTCCTCGGCAACTAGCCCGCGCCCCACAACTGCCACCTGGTCCCATAAGGTGACTATCGTCCCATCGGTCCGGCTGAACCGCAGCAGTCTCCTCCGCGTCTGATCAGAGTCCGGCGGGAGCGTTCGGGCATGGAGACGCACCTAAGGAGATCCAGATGATCCGTCGCTTCGTGGTGGGGACCACGGTGGCCACCGGTCTCGCCCTCTCGCTCACCGGCTGCCTGGGCGAGGCCGGGGACAAGGTGGGCGACGCCGGGGAGAACATCAGGCTCAGCGCCGCTCAAGTGCTCGGCAAGACCGCCGAGAAGACGGGGCAGACCGACACCTTCCAGGCCGACATGTCGATGAAGGCGTCCGCCGGGGGCATGGGCAGCATCGAGATGAACGGCTCGATGCAGTACCGCACCAAGCCCGAGCTCGCCTACAGCATGAACTTCGACCGGATGTCCATGGGCGGCAAGTCCATGAGCGGGATGCGCCAGGTCTTCATCGGCCGGACGATGTACATGAAGTCGCCCGCGCTGGGCCAGGCCGGCGGCACGCCGGGCAAGCCGTGGCTGAAGATCTCGCTCGACCAGGCCGGCGAGAAGTCCGGCATGAACCTCGACCAGCTCCTCCAGCAGTCGCGCCAGATGGACCCGGTGCAGAGCACCAAGCTGCTCACCGCGTCCAAGGACGTGCGCAAGGTCGGCGAGGAGACCGTCGACGGGGTGAAGACCACCCACTACACCGGCACCTACCAGATGACCGACGCCATCGCCAAGCTCCCGGCCGATCAGCAGGAGGTCTCCCGCAAGGCGCTCACCTCCATGGGCATGGGCTCCATGGCGTTCGACCTGTGGGTGGACGGCGAGCAGCTGCCGCGCAAGATGGCGATGAAGTCGCAGGGCCAGAACCCGATGTCGATGACCATGAAGTACCGCGACTACGGGAAGCCGGTGCAGATCACCGCCCCGCCCGCCGACCAGGTCACCGACTTCGCGGCCATGATGAAGGGCCTCGGCGGCGCCGGCGGCGCGGGCCTCCCGGCCGTCCCGCCCGCCCGGAGCTGACCGCGCCCTCTTCGGAGGCGATGCCGCGGGGCCGGGACGGATTCCGTCCGGGCCCCGCGGATTTGTCTAACCGGTGAGGCGTCACGTACTCTGTCCACTGCCGAAGACCGCCGGTCGTCACCCGTAAGAAGGTGACCGAAGGACCCGACTCGTTCGGGCGACCCGCGTAGGTGAGACGAGAGCTTTCGCATGACTTCCGTGTTATGCCAACGCCCCGTGCGCCTGCGCCGGGGCGTTTTTTGGTTGATTGACGTCCGTCCTCACCGGCGGGCGATGATCGCAATCACCCAGGTAATCGGAAGGAGGCCCCATGGCTAAGGCCGAAAAGGCCGCGGCGATCGCCGAGCTCAAGAACGAGTTCGCGAGTTCCAGCGGTGCCGTGCTGACCGAGTACCGCGGGCTCACGGTGGCCCAGCTCAAGGAGCTGCGCACCAACCTCGGCGACAACGCCAGGTTCGCCGTGGTGAAGAACACGCTGACCAAGCGCGCGGCGGACGAGGCCGGTGTCGACGAGCAGTTCCGCGAGCTGCTCGAAGGCCCCTCGGCCATCGCGTTCGTCCACGGCGACGTGGTCGAGGCCGCCAAGGGCCTGCGTGACTTCGCCAAGGCCAACCCGGACCTGGTGATCAAGGGTGGCTTCATCGACGGCAAGTCGATGGTGCCCGCCGACATCACCAAGCTCGCCGATCTCGAGTCTCGCGAGGTCCTCCTCGCGAAGCTGGCCGGCGCGATGAAGGGCTCCATGGCGAACGCGGCCATGCTCTTCAACGCCCTGCCGACGCAGGCGGCCCAGCTCGTCGAGGCGCTGCGCGTCAAGCGCGAGGCGGCCGGCGAGACGGCCGAGGCCCCGGCGGACGCGGCTCCGGCCGAGGCCGCCGCCGCCGACGCGGACGAGGCACCCGCCGAGTAGTCGACGCCCGTTCACCAGGCCGGCGCGCGCCGGCCCGGACGGACCGAGACGGACCGAGACCCGCGGTCCCCGTAACACCCCGGATTTTGAAGTCACAGCGGAGGAACACATCATGGCGAAGCTCAGCACCGCAGAGCTCCTGGACACCTTCAAGGAGATGACCCTCCTCGAGCTGTCCGAGTTCCTGAAGGAATTCGAAGAGGTCTTCGACGTCAAGGCCGCGGCTCCGGCCGTCGCCGTCGCCGCCCCGGCCGGTGGCGGCGGCGCCGCCGAGGAGGCCGCGGTCCAGGACGAGTTCGACGTCATCCTCGAGGGTGCCGGCGACAAGAAGATCCAGGTCATCAAGGAGGTGCGCACGCTGACCAGCCTCGGCCTGAAGGAGGCCAAGGACCTGGTCGACGGCGCCCCCAAGGCCCTCCTCGAGAAGGTCAACAAGGAGCAGGCCGACAAGGCCAAGGAGGCCCTGGAGAAGGCCGGCGCGACGGTCACCGTCAAGTAAGGCGCTCCACCGCTCTTCCCGAAGGCGGCCATCCCACCACGGTGGGATGGCCGCCTTCGTGCGTTCCGGCGGACCGTCGCGGGATGTGGCCGGAGCCGATGTCGCAGGCCGGAAGGTGCGGGAAAACTGTGCCCGGGTGATAAATCAGTGGCCCGAAGCGCTTCCCGGAGTCGGTTGTGCGGGGTCCGGAAGGCGGCGTAGCGTCCATTTCGGCCCCCGAGGTCTCTGGGGCCGCCCGGTCCCCGGCCGCACCTCCCGACCCCCGGCCCGGGGCCGCGCTCTTGGACCACTAGTCTCATAGGCGTCGTAAGTAACGGTTGTCTTACGACGTCGCGTTTCACTGCTGTTGCGGTCCCGAACCCCTTCCATTTGTGCGTAGGGCCGCTACGGTAGTGGCACCCGTCACGGCTACCGATCGGTAGCAACGGGCCCGCCACGCGGTGTGACGACAACCGCAACAGCCTGAGTACTACTCGCTCATGGGTTCCGGATTCCCCCCGGCCTGGACGAAAGGTGACGAGTGGGCGTCGAGATCAGAGTCGAGGGCCTGACCAAGTCCTTCGGCAGCCAGACGATCTGGCAGGACGTATCGCTAACGCTGCCCTCGGGAGAGATCTCCGTTCTCCTCGGACCGTCCGGCACGGGCAAGTCGGTCTTCCTCAAGACACTGGTCGGGCTGCTCAAGCCCAACCGCGGCCACATCTGGATCGGCGACCGGGACCTGCCGTACCTGCCCGAGTCGCAGCTCTACGACACCCGCAAGCTCTTCGGCGTGCTGTTCCAGGACGGCGCGCTCTTCGGCTCGATGAACATCTTCGACAACGTCGCGTTCCCTCTGCGCGAGCACACGAAGAAGTCCGAGTCCGAGGTCAAGCGGATCGTGATGGAGAAGCTCGACCTGGTCGGCCTGCTCGGGGCCGAGAGCAAGCTTCCCGGTGAGATCTCCGGCGGCATGAAGAAGCGCGCCGGGCTGGCCCGCGCACTCGTGCTCGACCCCGAGATCCTGCTGGTGGACGAGCCCGACTCGGGTCTGGACCCGGTCCGCACCGCCTACCTGAACCAGCTCTTCGTCGACCTGAACGCGCAGATCAACGCGACGTTCCTGATCGTCACGCACGACATCAACACCGCCCGGACCGTGCCCGACAACATCGGCCTGCTGTTCCGCCGCGAGCTGGCCATGTTCGGGCCGCGCGAGATGCTGCTGTCCAGCGAGGAGCCGGTCGTCCGGCAGTTCCTCAACGCCAGCAAGATCGGCCCGATCGCGATGTCGGAGGAGAAGGACGTCTCCGAGCTGGAGGCCGAGGCCCGGATGGGGCTGGAGGCGGGCAAGCTGCCGCCGATCCCGCCGCAGCTCATGCCGAGCGACGGCCGCGTCCGGCCGACCCAGCAGGCCCCCGGCGGCTGGTGCGCCGCGCACGGCGTCGTCCCGCCGCCCGGCTCGTTCATCGACGACCTCGGCCGCAACTGGGTCGAGGAGTGGCCGCGCTACGTCGCGTCCATGGCTCCGGTCGGGGCCCCCGCCCCCGGCGGGCAGGGCGGGCAGGTTCCGGGTGGACGGCCCCCTGGAGGCACGTACTGATGTCCGTTCCTGGTATCGGCGCGAACCAGGGAGGGGGCAAGAAGGACGGCGGCTCCTCGGCCGCGTTCCGCAAGATCTCCGATGGCGCCGCCAACGTCGCCATCAGGGAGCCGGGACGGTTCTTCGCCCTGTGCCTGGACACCGGCCGGGCGATGTTCCAGTGGCCCTTCCAGTGGCGCGAGTTCATCCAGCAGGCATGGTTCATCGTCAGCGTGACCGTGGTGCCGACGATGCTGGTCGCCATCCCCTTCGGCGGCATCCTGTCGTTGCAGGTCGGCGGGCTCATCCGGCAGCTCGGCGCCGAGTCCTACACCGGTGCCACCGCGGTGGTCGCGATCGTCCGCGAGGCCAGCCCGCTGGTCACCTCGCTGCTGGTCGCGGGCGCCGCCGGCTCGGCGATGTGCGCCGACATCGGCTCCCGCAAGATCCGCGAGGAGATCGACGCGATGGAGGTGCTCGGGATCAACCCGCTGCACCGCCTGGTGGTGCCGCGGATGCTCGCCTGCGCCTTCGTCGCGGTGTTCCTGAACGGCCTGGTGTCGGTGGTCGGCCTGATCGGCGGCTACGTCTTCAACGTGATGCTCCAGGACGGCACGCCGGGCGCCTACCTGGCCTCCTTCAACGCCATCGCGCAGCTCCCCGACCTGATGCAGGCCGAGTTCAAGGCGTTCATGTTCGGCATCACCGCCGGCCTGGTCGCCGCGTACAAGGGCCTGAACGCCAAGGGCGGTCCCAAGGGCGTCGGCGACGCGGTCAACCAGACCGTCGTCATCACGTTCATGCTGCTCTTCCTGGAGAACTTCGTGATCTCCGCCCTGTACTTCCAGTTCGTCCCGCAGAAGGGGATGTGATGGCGGGCAGGCGGGGCGAGGGCGTGAGCGCCACCGCCCCGGGCAGGGCGGGCAAGGCCGTCACGCGGGTCGTCAACGCCCCGCTGGAACGGCTCGACGACTTCGGGCACCAGCTCTCGTTCTACGCGCGGGCGTTCGCGTGGGTGTTCCGGGTGCTGCGCCGCTACCGCACCGAGGTGCTGCGGCTGCTGGCCGAGGTCAGCCTCGGCACCGGCGGGCTGGCGGTGATCGGCGGGTCGGTGGTGATCGTCGGGTTCATGACGTTCTTCACCGGCAGCCAGGTCGGCCTCCAGGGCTACAACTCGCTGAACCAGATCGGCACCGCCGCGTTCACCGGGTTCGTCGCGTCCTACTTCAACACCCGCGAGATCGCGCCGCTGGTGTCGGCGCTGGCGCTGTCGGCCACGGTCGGCTGCGGGTTCACCGCGCAGCTCGGCGCGATGCGGATCTCCGACGAGATCGACGCGCTGGAGGTCATGGCGGTCCCGTCGATGCCGTTCCTGGTGACGACGCGGATGCTGGCCGGGATGATCGCGGTGATCCCGCTGTACATCGTCGGCCTGCTGGCCTCCTACGGCGCGACCCGTCTGATCGTCACGCTGTTCTACGAGCAGTCGACCGGCACCTACGACCACTACTTCAAACTCTTCCTGCCGCCGTACGACATCCTCTGGTCGTTCGGCAAGGTGATCGTCTTCTCCGTGCTGGTGATGCTGATCCACTGCTACTACGGCTACCACGCCAGCGGCGGCCCGGCCGGCGTCGGCGTCGCGGTGGGCCGCGCGGTGCGGACCAGCATCGTGGTGATCAACGTGGTCGACCTGCTGCTCGGCATGGCGATCTGGGGCGCGACCGTCTCCGTACGGATTGCGGGGTGACGGCGCGATGACGCATTCGGCGAACCCGGGGTCCGGCAGGCTGTCGCAGCGGATGCGCCACCGGCTGCTCGGCCTGTCGATGGTCGTGGTGATCGTGCTGCTGCTGGCGCTGACGGTCGCGCTGTTCAACAAGGCGCTGACCCCCGTCGTCAGGGTGACGGTGGACGCCGAGCGGGCCGGGCTCCAGCTGCTGCCCCGCTCCGACGTCAAGGTGCGCGGGCTGATCGTGGGCGAGGTCCGCGGTTCGCACGCCACCGAGCACGGCGCGGTGCTGGATCTGGCGCTCGATCCCGACAAGGCCAAGCTGGTCCCGTCCAACGTGCAGGCGCGGCTGCTGCCGAAGACGCTGTTCGGCGAGAAGTACGTCGACCTGGAGATCCCGGCGCAGGCGGGCCGGCCGGGCCTGCGCAAGGGGCAGGTCATCCAGCAGGACCGGTCGCAGACCGCGGTCGAGATCGACAAGGTGCTCGGCAACCTGCTGCCGCTGCTCCAGGCGGTCAAGCCGGAGAAGCTGAACAGCACGCTCAACGCGATCGCGACGGCGTTGCAGGGCCGCGGCGAGCAGCTCGGCGGCGACCTGGAGCAGGCCGACGCGCTGCTGAAGAAGATCAACCCGCAGCTCGGCACGCTGGTCCACGACCTCAACGGGCTCTCGGACGTCTCCGACATCTACCGCGCCGCGGCACCGGACCTGCTCGACACCCTGCGCAACCTCAACGTGACCAGCAAGACGATCACCGACGAGCAGGGCACGATCGAGGACATCATCCCGATGGTCACCGGCTTCTCCAAGGACACCGACCGGTTCATGAAGGTGAACGGCCCGAAGATCATTGGCTTCAACGTGGCCAACCGGGACGGGCTGGAGGTGCTGGCCCGCTACTCGTCCACGCTGCCGTGCGTGCTCGCGGGGATGATGAAGCTGAAGCCGGAGGCCGAGCGGGTGGCGGGGGCGGGCGGCTCCAAGACCTTCAACCTGACCATCGAGATCGTCAAGCCCCGTCCGGCGTACAAGAACCCGCTGGACCTGCCCGAGATGAAGGACCAGCGCGGCCCGCGCTGCTACAACCTGCCCGATCCGAAGGTCCCCTTCCCCGACTGGATGGCGTTGGACGGCACCCAGGACGACCTGTGGTGGAAGAACCCCGGTGACCCGAACGCCGGCGGCAACGGCGGCGGGCAGGGCCGGGGCCGGGCGATGTCGAACGTGTTCGTCGACCCGGGCACCGCGATGACCGAGAAGGACAAGATCAAGAATGTCGTCGGGCCGATGACCCGCACCCCCGCGGGCGAGGTGTCGGACGTGGCGCAACTGCTGTTCGGGCCGGTCATGCAGGGATCGGTGGTGACGGTCAAGTGAAGACCACCAGCGCCGCCGTCAAGCTCCTGATCTTCGTGGTACTCACCTCGCTGACCACCGGCGTGCTGGCGATGACCATCTCCAACGCGCGCTTCCAGAGCACCGACAGCTACAGCGCGATCTTCACCGACGTGGCCGGGCTGCTCGACAACGACGACGTGCGCGTCGCCGGGGTCCGGGTCGGCCAGGTCGAGAAGATCGAGCTGTACCGGGGCGACCGGGCCAAGGTGACGTTCAGCCTCGGCAAGGGCGGGGTGTTCGAGGGCGGCCTCCCCACGTCCACTCAGGTGCAGGTGCGGTACCGCAACCTGATGGGGCAGCGCTACCTGGCGCTGAACGAGGGGCCGGGGAACGCCAACGAGCACCTGCGGCGCGGCGCGACGATCCCGGAGACGCAGACCCAGCCGGCGCTCGACCTGACCGTGCTGTTCAACGGATTCCGGCCGCTGTTCCGCGCGCTGGAGCCCGACGACGTCAACAAGCTGGCCTTCCAGATCGTGCAGACGCTCCAGGGCGAGGGCGGCACGATCAACAGCTTGCTCGCGCACGTGGCGTCGCTGACCAACACGCTGGCCGACCGCGACAAGGTCATCGGCCAGGTGATCGACAACCTGAACAACGTGCTGGGCACCATCGACCAGCGGCACACCCAGGTCAACCGCCTGATCACCGACCTGCGCGGGTTCGTCGGCGGGGTCGCCGACGACCGGCAGGCGATCTTCGACTCGGTGTCGGCGATCAACCAGCTGACCGGCACCACCGCCGGGCTGCTGCGCGAGGCCCGTCCCGGGCTCAAGAACGACATCGCCGGGCTCCAGCAGCTCAGCGGGACGCTGAACAAGAACGGCGACACCCTCGACAAGGGCTTGCAGCGGACCCCGGAGCGGCTGGAGAAGCTGGTCAACATCTCCTCCTACGGCTCCTGGTTCAACATGTACATCTGCGGCCTCGACGCGCGGGTGCGGCTGCCGGGCGGCCCGGTCTACCAGACGCCCGCGATCGTGAACGAGAACGCGAGGTGCAAGTAGATGAGGATCCCGTTCCGGGAGCGCAACCCGGTCCCCATCGGCATCGCCGCGTTCGCCGCCATCGTCGTCGTGCTGGCGGTGGCGATGAACCTCCAGAGCATCCCGTTCGTCGCGGGCGGCACCGAGCACAAGGCCGCGTTCAAGGAGGCGGCCGGGCTCAAGTCGGACGAGGAGGTCCGCGTCGCCGGCGTGAAGGTCGGCCAGGTCACCGCGCTGGACCTGGACGGCGACCACGTCACCGTCACCTTCCGGGTGGACGACGGGGTCAGGCTCGGCGACCTGACCCGCGCCGAGATCAAGATCAAGACGATGCTCGGCGCGCACTACCTGGCGCTGGTGCCGCGCGGCGGCGGCAGGCTCGGCAAGCGGATCCCGATCGACCGGACCAGCACCCCGTTCGAGGTCGTCCCGGCGATCAGCGAGCTGAGCCAGCGGGTCAGCAAGATCGACTACAAGCAGATGGCGAAGTCGTTCGACGTGCTGTCGGACACCTTCCGCAACTCGCCGGAGGAGATCAGGGCCTCGCTCAAGGGGCTGCGCCGGCTGTCGGACACCGTCGCCTCGCGCGACGAGCAGCTGCACGAGCTGACCGGCAAGGCCAAGAACGTGTCCCAGCTCCTCGCCGACCGCAACCAGGACTTCACCAAGCTGGTCCAGGACGGCGACAAGGTGCTCCAGGCCGTCCAGTCGCGGCGCGCGGTCATCCACCAGCTCCTGATCAACACCGTCGCGCTCTCCCAGCAGGTGAACGCGCTGATCCGGGAGAACGAGAGCCGGCTCCGCCCGATGCTGGACAACCTGGAGAAGGTCAGCGGGATTCTGCTGAAGAACCAGGACAACCTGGACAACATCATCAAGCTGTACGCGCCGTTCGCCCGCCAGTTCGCCGACGTCACCGGCACCGGGCGCTGGTTCGACTCCTACATCCAGAACCTCCTCCCCATCCCCGCGTCGATCAAGGACGCGCCCAAGAGCAACGGAGGCGCGAACGGCGGCACCGCCCAGCAGCAGGGCGCGGGCAGGCCCGGAACCGGCCAGCAGGGCACCGGCCAGCAGGGCACCGGCCAGCAGGGCGCCGGCCAGAACAACCCGTTGCCGTTCCTCCCGTAAGCGCGAGCAGGCAGGTCATCAGTGCGAAACTCAGCAACCATCCTTCGCCTCGGCGGCGCGATCCTCGCCGTCGCGGTGCTGGCGGCCTCGCTCGTGCTGCTGCTCCAGGGGTCCGAGCAGCGCCACGTGACGGCGTACTTCACCAAGACCGTGGGCCTCTACGCGGGTGCCGACGTGCGCATCCTCGGCATCAAGGTCGGCAAGGTCACCAAGGTGACCCCGGTCGGCGACGCGGTCAAGGTCGAGTTGGAGTACGAGGCCCGGCGCAAGGTCCCCGCCGGCGCGCAGGCCGTCATCGTCAACCAGACCCTGGTCGCCGACCGCTACATCCAGCTCACCCCCGCCTACAAGGGCGGCGCGCTGCTCCAGGACAAGGCGACGCTGACCACCAGCCGCACCGCGGTCCCGGTGGAGGTCGACGAGATCGGCGGCAGCCTGAGCGACCTCACCAAGGCGCTCGGCCCGGACGGCGCCAACAAGGACGGCTCGCTCTCGCAGCTCCTCCAGGTCGGCGCCGACACCCTGCAAGGGCAGGGCGGCGACATCCGGCAGACGATCCACGACACGTCCAAGATGCTGAGCACCTTCAGCGCCGACCGCGGTGACCTCGCCACCACGATCAAGAACCTGCGCGTGATCACCGACGCGATGAAGGCCAACGACCAGCAGATCCAGCAGTTCACCGGGCACCTCAACGGGGTCTCCGGGCAGCTCGCGGGGGAGAAAGAGGAGCTCAGCGCGGCCCTCAACACCCTCGCCCCGACGCTGCGCAACGTGCAGCGGTTCATCAAGGACAACCGGGGCCAGTTGTCCGACAACGTCCGGCAGCTCGCGCAGATCACCGGCGTGCTGGTCAAGGAGAAGGACGCGGTCGCCGAGCTGCTGGAGTCCGGCCCGATGGCGGTCAACAACCTGGCCCGCGCCTACGACCCGATCAGCGGCACCATCCACAACCGGGCCGACCTGCGCCAGTTCCACGACCTGGCCGACTGGGTCTGCTCGCTGGCCTACTCGGTCGGCACGCCCGCCAAGCAGTGCCTGGACTTCGTCAAGCCCTACAACGGCATCGGCAAGGCGCTGGCCGGGATCAGCCTGGACCTGTCCTGGATCACCGCGCTGACCACCCACTACGACCCGGAGCCGATCCCGCCGGACGCCTACGGGCCGAACGGCCGGGGCAGCGGCGCCACCGCCGCGAAGGGCGGGAAGGCCGCCGGGACGGCCAAGGGCGGCCCGGCCGGTGCGCAGAGGCCGAAGGACGTCAGGGGACTGCTGCCCGGAGGTGGCCGATGAGCAGGAAGCAGTGGCGGCGGGCGCGGCTCGCCGGGGTCGCGGCGCTCGCGGGCGCGGCGGCCCTGTCGGGCTGCTCGTTCCGCGGGGTCGACTCGATCCCGCTGCCCGGCGGCCCGGACCTCGGCAGCGGGCCCACGACCGTCAGGATCGAGTTCGCGAACGTGCTCGACCTGGTGCCGCAGTCGGTGGTCAAGGTCAACGACGTCTCGGTCGGCAAGGTCGACAAGATCGACCTGGCCGGCGGGACGGGCGGCTGGCACGCCCTGGTCACCGTCAAGGTGCGCAAGGACGTCAAGCTGCCCGACAACGCGGTCGCCACGATCGGCCAGACCAGCCTGCTGGGCGAGAAGTTCGTCGCGCTCTCCGCGCCGCCGGGCCAGGCCGCCGCCGGGCGGCTCGGCTCCGGCGACCTCATCCCGCTGGCCCGCACCACGCGCAGCACCGAGGTCGAGGAGGTGCTGTCGGCGATGTCGCTGCTGCTGAACGGCGGCGGCATCGAGCAGGTCTCCACGATCAGCCACGAGCTCCAGGCCGCGATGGGCGGGCGGGAGGCGACGATCAAGTCGGTGCTGGGCCAGGTGAACACCTTCGTCGGCACGCTGGACCGCAACCGCGGCTCCATCACCCGGGCGATCGACAGCATCGACCGGCTGACCGGCAAGCTGTCCAGCGAGCGGGCGACCATCGCCGACACCATCGACAAGACCGGCCCGGCCATCGGCGTCCTGAACCGCAACCGCGCCGATCTGACCAAGATGCTGGTCGCGCTCGACAAGCTGAGCCGCACCACGACCGGCGTGATCGAACAGTCGCAGGCCGACCTGGTGGCCAACCTCAAGGATCTGGACACCATCCTGCGCAACCTCAACAAGGCCGGCTCCGACCTGCCCAAGTCGCTGGAATCGCTGATCACCTTCCCGTTCCCGGCGACCTTCGGCAACGTGATCGAGGGCGACTACGGCAACATCAACCTCACGGTCGACCTCGACATGGAGTCCATCGCGCACAACCTGCTGGGCGGCACCGACCTGGAGGGGATGCTCGGCAACGGGCAGCAGATGCGCAGCATGCTCACCGTCCCGAACGTGCAGCTCCCGCAGTCGCCGCTGGGCGTGCTGCCGCAGACGCCGGGCGGCCGGGGCGGCGGTGCGGGCGGGCAGGGCGGCATCCCGGGCCTTCCGGGCGGTGGCGGGGCCGGCGGCACCCCCGGCGTTCCCGGCGCCACTCCGAAGGCCACGCCCGGGAACAAGGGCGGCGCGTCCCGGAACCGGCCGGGCGCGCTCGGCCCGGGCGCCGGGCAGCGCGATCTCCAGACCCTGATGACGGGGGGCCTCTCGTGATCCTCAAGCGCGGCGTCAAGATCCAGTTGATCGCCTTCGCCCTCATCACCGTCATCGGCGTGACGGTCGTGTCGGTGAACTACATCGGCTTCGGCCGCAAGACGTTCGGCCGCCAGTACACCGCCTTCGTCGACCTCACCGACTCCGGCGGCGTGTTCACCAACGCCGAGGTGACCTACCGGGGCGTCCCGGTCGGACGGGTCGGGCCGATCAGGCTCACCGAGAGCGGCATCAAGGTCGAGCTGACCCTCGACCGCGGGCAGCGGATCCCGCGCGAGGGCACCAAGGCCGTGGTGGCGAACCGGTCGGCGGTCGGCGAGCAGTACATCGACCTCCAGCCCGCCCGCAGGACCGGCCCCTACCTGGACCAGGGCGCCGCCTACACGATCCCGCGCGAGCTGACCACGCTCCCGGTGTCGACCGCCGAGCTGCTGCGCAACGTCGACCGGCTGGTCTCGTCGGTCGACCCCAAGAACCTCGGCACGATCGTGGACGAGCTCGACAAGGCGTTCTCCGGCTCGGCCGCCGACCTCCAGTCGATCCTGGACGACACCGACCGGCTGCTCAAGACCGCCGACCAGGCCTACCCCGACACCAAGAAGCTGCTCGACAACAGCGTCACCGTGCTCGACACCCAGCGGGCCCAGGGCGCCAACATCCTCGGCTTCTCACGGAACCTGAACGAGCTCACCACCCAGCTCCGCAAGGACGACCCGGCGCTGCGCCGGACCATCGAGGCCACCCCCGGCGCGGTGGTGCAGGCCGACAAGACCATCGAGGACCTGGCGCCCACGCTGCCGGTGCTGCTGGCCAACATGACCACCACGGGCCAGATCATCGCCTCGCACAAGGCCGGGCTGCGCTCGCTGCTGATCATGTACCCGATGACGGTGGCCGGCGCGTTCACCGTGACCCCCGGCGACGGCACCCAGCACCTCGGCCTGGCGCTCAACTTCGACTCCCCGCCCCCGTGCACCAAGGGCTACGAGAAGGTCAAGCACCGCTGGCCGCAGGACACCGGCCGCAAGGCCCCGCGGCTGGACGTGGGCTGCACCGACAGCCCCGGCTCCCCGAGCGCGGTCCGCGGCGCGCGCAACTTCCCCAAGCAGGACCTGTCGCCCGTCCCTAAGGTGCCCGCGGGCGCGACGGACGGCGCGGGCTTCCCGGCGGGCGGTGCCTCCGGCAACGCGGCCGGGGCCCCGAAGGCCGAGTCCGGGAAGGGCGGCAAGCCCGCGGCGAAGGGCGCCGGCGAGCGCTCCGGGAGCGGGGACGCCGCGCTCGCGGCGAACAACTCCCTTTACGTCCCGTTCTCATCAGAATCGGTGGAGATCGCCGGATACGACCCTTCGACCGGTACGGTCTACGGGCCCGACGGCAAGCGCTACGGCATGGGCGCGAACGGCGGCCAGCAGCGCATCCTGGGGGATTCCTCCTGGAAGATGCTGCTGCTCGGCCCGCTCTCACAGTGATCACGGCCGGCGCTGTGACGACCGAACGCGGACGTGATGGCGGACGTACGGCCAGAACCCGATGAAGGAGGCGACGCGATGAAGTACGGCGCGACCGACGCGGTCGACGCCGCGGCGTCGCGGGGCCGCGGTGGCGGTGTCACCGTGATCGTCCTGGGCGTGCTCGCGGTGGCCCTGGCCGCGGCGGTCGGGGTGGTCGGCCTGCGCTACCGGCCGGCCCACGACGAGAACGAGCGGCGGGCGGCGGCCACCCAGGCGGCCCGGCAGACCGGCGTCAACCTGGCCAGCATCGACTACCGCAGTGTGCAGCAGGGCATCGACCGGGTGGTCGGCGGGATGACCGGCGACATCAAGAACCAGTGGTCCACCCAGGCC
The DNA here is from genome assembly GCF_036227065.1 of Spirillospora sp. NBC_01491. Lineage (GTDB taxonomy): Bacteria > Actinomycetota > Actinomycetes > Streptosporangiales > Streptosporangiaceae > Spirillospora > Spirillospora xylanilytica. Next base: position 4,268,103 of record NZ_CP109432.1, on the reverse strand, counting down.
AAGATCATCGCGGACACCGCGACCAAGACCAAGGCCACCTCGCAGGTGCAGCAGGTCCGGGCCGGGGTGGTCTCCCTGGACGAGGACTCGGCCGAGGTGATCGTGGCGATCAGCGCGACGACCACCAGCCCCCAGGTCCCGCAGGGAACCCCGCGCAACTGGCGGTTCGCGATGGGCCTCACCCGGGTCGACGGACGTTGGCTCGTCTCGAAGATGGGAATTGTCCCATGACGATGCTCGGGCGCGGGAAGCGCGACGCCGCCGACAAGGCGCGCAAGGCGGAGAAGGCCCGGCAGAAGGCCGACGAGGCCGCCCGCAAGGCCGCGGAGGCCGCCGCCGAGGCCGAACGGGCCGCCCTGGAGGCCGACGAGGCCGAGGGTGCCGCCAGTGCGGACGCTGAGAGCGACGCTGAGGCGGCGGCGACGACCAAGGGTGCCGGGAAGTCAACCAAGACATCCAAGGCCGCCACGCGGAAGAAGAGCGCCCCAGAGGCCGATTCCGAGCCGGTGGACGATGTCGAAGCCGAGCCGGAGACCGTCTCTAAGCCCGCTCCGAAGGCCAAGACCGCGACCAAGACCACGGCCAAGGCCAAGCCCTCCAAAGTCGAACCCCAGCCCGACGACGAGCCCGAGGCCGCGGCCGACGACGCGGAGGCGGACGCGGACGCGGAGGCGGTCGAGGCCAAGTCCGTCCCGACGAAGAAGAAGCCCGTCCGGAAAATGCCCGAACCCGACGCCGACGCCGACGAGGAGGACGCCGACGAGCCCGACGAGACGGCCGCGGCGTCCGAGGCCGAGCCCTCCAAGGCCGGAACCGACGAGGACGAGGACGAGGACAGCGACGAGGACGAGGACGAGGGCGAGGGCGAGCTCGAGACCACCGTCGTCCCGGCCGAGGCGAGGTCCCGGTCCCGCTCCAGGTCACCGAAGTCGGCGGTCGGCGGGGTGCGTCCCGCGGTGTGGGTGCTCCTCGCCGTCAACGTGGTGCTGGCGGCCCTGCTGGCGTGGCTGTGCGTGGCCCTCTCCGGGGTGAACCAGGAGCAGGGCGACACCAAGGCGGTCGGCAAGGTCTCGTTCGCCGCCGGGCAGGCCGCCGAGGACCTGTCGTCGTACGACTACCGGACGATCGACGACGACCTCAAGCGGGCCACCGACCACACCACCGGCGCGTTCCACGCCGAGTTCGCCAAGATGACCACCACGGTGAAGCCGTCGGCGCTCCAGGGGAAGATCGTGGTGGAGGGGACGGCGGTGAAGACCGCGGTCGAGAGCATCGGCGACGGCAAGGCGATCGCGCTGGTCTACCTCGACCAGCAGACCGCCAAGGGCGCCAGCGGCGAGCGCACCCCGAACCAGTACACGGTGCGCCTGGTGATGAAGAAGGTCGGCGGCCGATGGCTGGTCGCGGAGCTCCAGATGATGTGAGGACGGGGCCGTCCGGACAGGGCTCCGACGTCGGGCGATCACCCCTCCGGGGGTGGTCGCCCGACCGTTGTCCAGGCCCTACCGCCGGGTAGTCGGACGGATCCTAAACTATGGTCTTCCTCACTGCAGGTCAGAGCCCGAAAAGTCCAAGTCCGCTCTTGACTACAAGGCCCTGAGAGGCGATGCTCCAAGGCAACTGTGAGGCATACTGCGGCGGTAGAGTTGCGAGCGGTGTGGCGGTCGGCTACACTGCCCCTTTGCGCTGCCCTCTGACATCCACGTGTGAGAGCACTCCTGCCTTGGTCCCTTTTGGGCCTCATCGTGCAGGTCTCGGACGTGGATCGTCTGGCGTGCGTGTCGTCAGTTACGCCGCGAGCCCTCGGAAGGACCACTCTTGGCAGCCTCGCGCAACGCCTCGAATACCGCAACCGGTCCGAACCGCGTCTCCTTCGCGCGCATCAAGGAGCCGCTCGAAGTCCCGGACCTCCTTGCTCTGCAGACCGACTCTTTTGACTGGCTGCTCGGCAACGAGAGGTGGAAGGCCCGGGTCGAGGCGGCCCAGAAGGCCGGAAGTAAGAGCGTCCCGACCCAGTCGGGTCTGGAGGAGATCTTCGAGGAGATCAGTCCCATCGAGGACTTCTCCGGGACCATGTCGCTCTCGTTCCGCGATCACCGGTTCGAGCCGCCCAAGTACTCCGTCGAGGAGTGCAAGGACAAGGACATGACCTACTCCGCCCCCATGTTCGTCACGGCGGAGTTCATCAACAACACCACCGGTGAGATCAAGAGCCAGACGGTGTTCATGGGCGATTTCCCGCTCATGACGCCCAAGGGCACCTTCATCGTCAACGGGACCGAGCGAGTCGTCGTCTCGCAGCTGGTCCGTTCGCCCGGCGTCTACTTCGACCGCGCGCTCGACAAGGCATCCGACAAGGACATCTACGGCTGCAAGGTCATCCCCAGCCGCGGCGCCTGGCTCGAGTTCGAGATCGACAAGCGCGACAACGTCGGCGTGCGCATCGACCGCAAGCGCAAGCAGCCGGTCACCGTGCTGCTCAAGGCGCTCGGCTGGGACGAGGCCCGCATCCGCGAGCGCTTCGGCTCCTACGAGTCGATCAACGTCACCCTGGAGAAGGACCACACCTCCGGCCAGGACGACGCCCTGCTCGACATCTACCGCAAGCTGCGGCCGGGTGAGCCGCCGACCAAGGAGTCGGCGCAGACCCTGCTGGAGAACCTGTACTTCAACCCCAAGCGCTACGACCTCGCCAAGGTCGGCCGCTACAAGGTCAACAAGAAGCTCGGGCTCGACCTGGACATGAACCAGGGCACGATGACCGAGGACGACGTCGTCGCCACCATCGAGTACCTCGTCCGGCTGCACGCCGGCGAGGAGGAGGCCACCCTCGGGGCGGTCCCGGTGCCGATCGAGGTCGACGACATCGACCACTTCGGCAACCGGCGGCTGCGCACGGTGGGCGAGCTGATCCAGAACCAGGTCCGGCTGGGCCTGGCCCGGATGGAGCGCGTCGTCCGCGAGCGGATGACCACCCAGGACGTCGAGGCGATCACGCCGCAGACCCTGATCAACATCCGGCCGGTCGTCGCCTCCATCAAGGAGTTCTTCGGCACCAGCCAGCTCTCGCAGTTCATGCAGCAGAGCAACCCGCTCGACGGCCTGACGCACAAGCGGCGGCTGTCGGCGCTCGGCCCCGGTGGCCTGTCGCGTGAGCGGGCCGGCATGGAGGTCCGCGACGTCCACCCGTCGCACTACGGCCGCATGTGCCCGATCGAGACGCCGGAAGGCCCGAACATCGGCCTGATCGGCTCGCTCGCCGCGTTCGGCCGGGTCAACCCGTTCGGCTTCGTCGAGACGCCGTACCGCAAGGTCACCGACGGTGTGGTCACCGAGCAGATCGACTACCTCACCGCCGACGAGGAGGACCGCTTCGTCATCGCGCAGGCCAACTCGGCGCTCAATGACGACGGCACCTTCGTCGACGACAAGGTCCTCATCCGCAAGAAGGGCGGCGAGGTCGAGCTGATCCCGCCGAACGACGTCCAGTACATGGACGTCTCGGCGCGGCAGATGACCTCGGTCGCCACCGCGATGATCCCGTTCCTGGAGCACGACGACGCCAACCGGGCGCTGATGGGCTCCAACATGCAGCGCCAGTCCGTTCCGCTGCTGCGCAGCGAGGCGCCGCTGGTGGGCACCGGTATGGAGTACCGTGCCGCGGTCGACGCCGGTGACGTGATCACCGCGGAGAAGGCCGGCGTGGTCGAGGAGGTCTCCGCCGACTACGTGACCGTGATGAACGACGATGCCACCCGGACCACGTACCGGGTCACCAAGTTCAAGCGGTCCAACCAGGGCACCTGCTACAACCAGAAGCCCATCGTGGTCGAGGGGCAGCGGGTCGAGGTCGGCCAGGTCGTCGCGGACGGCCCGTGCACCGACGACGGCGAGATGGCGCTCGGCAAGAACCTCCTCGTGGCGTTCATGCCCTGGGAGGGGCACAACTACGAGGACGCCATCATCCTCAGCCAGCGCCTGGTGCAGGACGACGTCCTGTCCTCGATCCACATCGAGGAGCACGAGGTCGACGCCCGCGACACCAAGCTGGGCCCCGAGGAGATCACCCGGGACATCCCGAACGTCTCCGAAGAGGTCCTGGCCGACCTGGACGAGCGCGGCATCATCCGGATCGGCGCCGACGTCGTCCCCGGCGACATCCTGGTCGGCAAGGTCACGCCCAAGGGCGAGACCGAGCTGACCCCGGAGGAGCGGCTGCTGCGCGCGATCTTCGGCGAGAAGGCGCGCGAGGTGCGCGACACCTCGCTGAAGGTGCCGCACGGCGAAGAGGGCAAGGTCATCGGCGTCCGCGTGTTCAGCCGTGACGAGGGCGACGAGCTCCCGCCCGGCGTGAACGAGCTGGTCCGGGTCTACGTCGCGCAGAAGCGCAAGATCACCGACGGCGACAAGCTGGCCGGACGGCACGGCAACAAGGGCGTCATCTCCAAGATCCTGCCGGTCGAGGACATGCCGTTCATGGAGGACGGCACCGCGGTCGACATCGTGCTCAACCCGCTCGGCGTGCCGGGCCGGATGAACGTGGGGCAGGTCCTGGAGACCCACCTCGGCTGGGTCGCCAGCCGCGGCTGGAAGGTCGAGGGCGTCGACGCCGAGTGGAAGAGCGCGCTCACCGACATCGGTGCCGACGAGGCCCCCGCGTGGACCAAGACCGCCACTCCGGTGTTCGACGGTGCCCGCGAGGACGACGTCACCGGCCTGCTCGAGAGCACCCTGCCCAACCGCGACGGCAACCGCATGGTGAGCCCGGGCGGGAAGGCGCGGCTGTTCGACGGCCGTACCGGCGAGCCCTACAGCGAGCCGGTCTCGGTCGGCTACATCTACATCCTCAAGCTGCTCCACCTGGTCGACGACAAGATCCACGCGCGCTCGACCGGCCCGTACTCCATGATCACTCAGCAGCCGCTCGGCGGTAAGGCCCAGTTCGGTGGCCAGCGCTTCGGTGAGATGGAGGTCTGGGCTCTGGAGGCGTACGGCGCCGCCTACGCCCTCCAGGAGCTGCTGACCATCAAGTCCGACGACGTCCTCGGCCGGGTCAAGGTCTACGAGGCCATCGTCAAGGGCGAGAACATCCCCGAGCCCGGCATTCCCGAGTCCTTCAAGGTGCTCATCAAGGAGATGCAGTCGCTGTGCCTCAACGTCGAGGTCCTCTCCAGCGACGGCATGTCCATCGAGATGCGAGACACCGATGAGGACGTCTTCCGCGCTGCGGAGGAGCTCGGCATCGACCTGTCCCGGCGTGAGCCGAGCAGTGTCGAAGAGGTCTGATCAACTCAAGGGGAATTCAGTTGCTTGACGTCAACTTCTTCGACGAGCTACGCATCGGCCTGGCGACCGCTGACGACATCCGCCAGTGGTCGCACGGCGAGGTCAAGAAGCCGGAGACGATCAACTACCGCACCCTCAAGCCGGAGAAGGACGGGCTCTTCTGCGAGAAGATCTTCGGTCCGACCCGCGACTGGGAGTGCTACTGCGGCAAGTACAAGCGCGTCCGGTTCAAGGGCATCATCTGCGAGCGCTGCGGCGTCGAGGTGACCCGCGCCAAGGTGCGCCGTGAGCGGATGGGCCACATCGAGCTGGCCGCGCCGGTCACGCACATCTGGTACTTCAAGGGCGTGCCCAGCCGGCTCGGCTACCTGCTCGACCTGGCCCCGAAGGATCTCGAGAAGATCATCTACTTCGCGGCCTACATGATCACCAACGTGGACATCGAGCGGCGCGACCGCGACCTGCCCACGCTGGAGGCGCACATCTCGGTGGAGCGCCAGCAGATCGAGCAGGCTCGCGACGCCCAGGTCGAGGCCCGCCAGCAGAAGCTGGAGGGCGACCTCGGCGAGCTCGAGGAGGCCGGGGCCAAGGCCGACCAGAAGCGCAAGGTGCGCGACGGCGCCGAGCGGGAGATGAAGCAGCTGCGCGACCGCGCGCAGCGCGAGATCGACCGCCTCGACGAGGTGTGGAGCCGGTTCAAGAACCTCAAGGTCCAGGACCTCGAGGGCGACGAGCTGCTCTACCGCGAGATGCGCGACCGCTTCGGCAAGTACTTCGAGGGCGGCATGGGCGCCGCGGCCATCCAGGCCCGGCTCCAGAACTTCGACCTCGACGCCGAGGCCGAGAAGCTCCGCGACATCATCCGCACCGGCAAGGGCCAGAAGAAGGCCCGCGCCCTCAAGCGGCTCAAGGTCGTCTCGGCGTTCCTCAACACCCGCAACAGCCCGCTCGGCATGGTGCTGGACTGCATCCCGGTGATCCCGCCGGACCTGCGGCCGATGGTGCAGCTCGACGGTGGCCGCTTCGCGACCTCCGACCTGAACGACCTGTACCGCCGTGTGATCAACCGGAACAACCGGCTCAAGCGGCTGCTCGACCTCGGTGCGCCCGAGATCATCGTCAACAACGAGAAGCGGATGCTCCAGGAGGCCGTCGACGCGCTGTTCGACAACGGCCGCCGCGGCCGGCCCGTCACCGGGCCGGGCAACCGTCCGCTCAAGTCGCTGTCGGACATGCTCAAGGGCAAGCAGGGCCGGTTCCGCCAGAACCTGCTCGGCAAGCGCGTCGACTACTCCGGCCGTTCGGTCATCGTCGTCGGCCCGCAGCTGAAGCTGCACCAGTGCGGCCTGCCCAAGCAGATGGCGCTGGAGCTCTTCAAGCCGTTCGTGATGAAGCGGCTGGTCGACCTCAACCACGCGCAGAACATCAAGAGCGCCAAGCGGATGGTCGAGCGGGCCCGCCCGGTCGTGTGGGACGTGCTCGAAGAGGTCATCACCGAGCACCCGGTGCTGCTCAACCGCGCGCCGACCCTGCACCGCCTGGGCATCCAGGCGTTCGAGCCGCAGCTCGTCGAGGGCAAGGCGATCCAGATCCACCCGCTGGTCTGCACCGCCTTCAACGCCGACTTCGACGGCGACCAGATGGCGGTGCACCTGCCGCTGTCGGCCGAGGCCCAGGCCGAGGCGCGGATCCTGATGCTGTCGACCAACAACATCCTCAAGCCGTCCGACGGCAAGCCCGTCACCATGCCCACCCAGGACATGGTGATCGGCCTCTACTGGCTGACGACGCAGAAGGACGGGTCCGCCGGCGAGGGCCGCTCGTTCGGGTCCATCGCCGAGGGCATCATGGCCTACGACCGCAACGAGCTGGACTTGCAGGCCAAGATCCAGATCCGGCTCAAGGACGTCCCGCCGCCGCGCGGCTGGCAGGCGCCCGAGGGCTACGACGCGGGCCGCCCGTACCGGCTGGAGACCACGCTCGGCCGCGCGCTGTTCAACGAGACGCTGCCCGACGACTTCCCGTTCGTGAACGCGGAGATCAGCAAGAAGCAGCTCTCGGCGATCGTCAACGAGCTGGCCGAGACCTACCCCAAGGTCGCGGTGGCCAACGCGCTGGACGCGCTGAAGAGCACCGGGTTCCACTGGGCCACCCGGTCGGGCGTCACCATCGCCATCGACGACGTGGTGACCCCGCCCAACAAGGCCGACATCCTCAGCTCCTACGAGGCGCGCGCCGACAAGGTGCAGCGGGAGTTCAACCGCGGTCTGATCACCGATGACGAGCGCAAGCAGGAGCTCATCGAGATCTGGAACCACGCGACCGCGGACGTGGCCAAGGACATGGAGGCGGCCTTCCCGAAGGCCAACCCCATCTGGATGATGATCCAGTCCGGGGCCCGCGGCAACCCGCTCCAGCTCCGGCAGATCGCCGGTATGCGCGGCCTGGTCTCCAACCCCAAGGGCGAGACCATCCCGCGTCCGATCAAGTCGTCCTTCCGCGAGGGACTGTCGGTCGTCGAGTACTTCATCTCGACGCACGGCGCCCGCAAGGGCCTGGCCGACACCGCGCTGCGCACCGCCGACTCGGGTTACCTGACCCGGCGCCTGGTGGACGTCGCGCAGGACGTGATCGTCCGCGAGGAGGACTGCGGCACCGACCGCACGATCCCCTTCGAGGTCGCCGACAAGCTGCCCGACGGCACGCTGGTCAAGCCGGCCACGTCCGAGACCAGCCTGATCGGGCGGACCATCGCCGAGGAGGTCGTGGTCGACGGGACGGTCATCTTCCCGGCCGACACCGACCTGTCCGACGCCGTGGTGTCGCGCCTGGTCGAGGCGGGCGTCGAGCGGGTCCGCACCCGCAGCGCCCTGGTCTGCGAGGCCAAGATCGGCGTCTGCGCCGCCTGCTACGGCCGCTCGCTGGCCACCGGCAAGCGGGTGGACGTCGGTGAGGCCGTCGGCATCATCGCCGCGCAGTCCATCGGCGAGCCCGGCACCCAGCTGACCATGCGCACCTTCCACACCGGCGGTGTCGCCGGCGGTGACATCACGCACGGTCTGCCGCGTGTCCAGGAGCTGTTCGAGGCCCGCGTCCCCAAGGGCGTGGCCCCGATCAGCGAGGTGGCCGGCCGGGTCAAGATCGACGAGACCGAGAAGACGCGGAAGGTCGTCATCGTCCCCGACGACGGCTCCGACGAGATCGCCTACCCGGTCCCGATGCGGTCCCGGTTCGAGGAGGGGGTCCGCGAGGGCGCCCACGTCGACGTCGGCCAGCAGCTCATCAAGGGCGCGCAGAACCCGCACGAGGTGCTGCGCATCCTCGGCCCCCGCGCCGTGCAGCTGCACCTGGTCCACGAGGTCCAGGAGGTCTACCGGTCCCAGGGCGTGTCGATCCACGACAAGCACATCGAGATCATCGTCCGGCAGATGCTCAAGCGGGTGAACATCCTGGAGTCGGGTGACACCGACCTGCTGCCGGGCGACCTGGTGGAGCGTCCCCTCTTCGAGGGGCGCAACCGGAACGTCGTGGCCGAGGGCGGGGTCCCCGCCGCCGGCCGTCCGGTCCTGATGGGCATCACCAAGGCCTCGCTCGCGACCGAGTCGTGGCTGTCGGCGGCGTCCTTCCAGGAGACCACCCGGGTGCTCACCGAGGCCGCGATGCACGCCAAGAGCGACCCGCTGCTGGGCCTCAAGGAGAACGTCATCATCGGCAAGCTCATCCCGGCCGGTACCGGCATGCCGCAGTACCGCAACGTCCGGGTTGAGCCCACCGAGGAGGCCAAGGCCGCCGTGTACTCCGTCGGCTCGTACGACGACGGAGCCGAGTACGCCTTCGGCCAGGGCTCCGGCGAGGCCGTCCCGCTGGAGGAGTACGACTTCGGTCAGTACAACCGCTGACGCCTGAACGGCGCGGCAAGCGAACCGAGAGGCCCCTCCCGATCCGTCGGGAGGGGCCTCTCGGCGTCCGCGCGGATCGCGCTCGCGCGGCTGGAGGCCCCCTACCGTCCGCACCCGGTGCTCGGACACTCCTGACGAGGGAGGACGGAACCGCGCGGCTGTCCAGGGGGGCGTCACGGCCGGTGATTTGCGATAGGACCGGCGGTCGAGGCAGGCTGGGGGCGAGAGACCCCGCTCGGTGGCAGCGGCCGCCACGTGGGGGACATCGGTGACAGGATTCGGAGGCCGCGTCATGCGGCGCGCGTCTCCAATCGGCCCGGGTGCCGAAGGGCCCCGGGACGACGGCGCTGAAGGAGCCCGACGATGACCGAGAATGACGGCACGCAGGGACCCCAGTGGCCGTTGCCGGAGGACGAGGAGCAGGGCAGGGGCGGAGCCCAGGGCGAGCAGCAGAACGAGCCGCCAGCGAGGCCGCTCGGTGACCGTACGGTGGTCTTCGGCGCACCCCAGTTGGGCGGCCAGCCCGCACCACCGCCGCCGCAGCAGGCACCGCCGCAGCCCCAGCAGGGGGAGCGGCGGGCACCCGCGCCACCACCGCCCACCATGGTCGAGCCGATGCAGGTGCAGCAGCCCCCGCAAACCCCGCAGGCGCCGCCCCAGCAGCCGTACGCGCCCGCACAGGACCAGCCCCAGTACGGGCAGCCGCCCGCGGGTCAGCCGCCTTACGGTGCTTCTCCCGGCTCTGGTGGCTACCCGGCCCCGCAGGAGCCACAGCAGCAGTACGGCCAGCCACCCGCGCAGGGCCAGGGCCAGCAGCAGGGGGAGCAGCAGCAGTACGGCCAGCAGCCCCAGCAGACTCAGCCCGGCCAGCCGTTGTACGGCCAGCCGCCGCAGCCGTCGTACGGTCAGCCGCCGCAGCAGGCGCCGCAGCAGCCCGGCTACCCGCAGCAGCCGCAGCACGGGTCGCCCCAGGAGCCGCAGCAGCAGTACGGCCAGCCCCCGGTGGAGTCCGCCACCGACCGCACCCTGATCGTCCCGGGTCCCGGGAGCGAGCCCGAGAAGCCCCGGCCCCAGATCGACGATGCCGCCACGCTGCACTGGTCGCCGGGCACCGACATCCCGGTCGCGACGGGCCCCGAGCGCAGGTCCGAGCCTCCCGTTCAGCAGGCACCCCCGCAGCAGGCACCCCCGCAGCAGGCACCCCCGCAGCAGGCGCCCCCTCAGTACGCACCCCCGCAGCAGGCACCGGCCGGCCAGCCCTGGCAGGCCCCCGCACAGGCGCCCGCGCCCGAGCCGTGGGGCCAGGAACCGCAGCAGGGCCAGGGCGACCACGAGCGCACGATGATGGTTCCGCCGCCCGACTCCGGCTTCGGGGCGGGCTCGCACGCCGCGCCGATGGAGGAGTCTCCGGCGTTCGGCGTCCCCCAGCCGTCCGGCACGGGCGAGCAGGGCCGGATTGACGACGGCGTACCGACGCAGGCGTTCGACCCGGGCACCGGCCAGCCGCCTGCCGAGCCGGCCGGGATGCCCGAGCACACCCGCATGGACCTCGGTCAGCAGCAGTGGCTGCCGGCTGGCCAGCAGCAGGCCGAACAGGGCTACGGCCAGCAGCAGTACGGCGCACAGCAGTTCGGTCAGCCCGAGCAGCAGCAGGGGTACGGCGGCCAGCAGCAGTACGGTCAGCAGCAGCAGTACGGCCAGCCCGAGCAGCAGGCACCGTACGGCCAGCAGGGCGACCAGCAGCAGTACGGGCAGGCCGCCTACGGTCAGCAGCCCGGCCAGCAGCAGCAGTACGGCCAGCAGCAGTACGGCCAGCCGGCCGGTGAGGGCGGGTACCCCGGCTATGCGGGAGCGTCCGAGAGCAAGGGCGGCAACAAGAACCTGTTCATCATCGCCGGCGCCGTCGCGATCGTGGTGATCGTGGTCGCCGTCGTGGCGTTCATGTTGTAAGCGGGGCCGTGCCGCACCGAATGCCGGCGGGTGTTCCGGTCCCTTGGAGGGACGGAACACCCGCCGGCATTCGAACGTTGGGGATTACGGGAAGGTCATCCCGGAGTGCTCCGGGGTCTTGCGCCGGAGGGTGTGCGCACGATAGTGCGCTGCTCGCTTTGCACTTTCGCCCGGGGGTCGGTAACCTCTCTCCCTGTGCCCGTACTATGCGGGTCCACTCTGCGTGCGCGTGGTGAGGCAGGTGCCAGGCCCAGCGCCGCAACCAACTCCCCGGCTTGATTCGGCCCTCTTTGCGGGCCGGGCGGTCTGTGTCGGTTTCACGCGGCTTGAACTCCGTGGGGCGGCGACACGCCCGACCGCGGGGGTCGGAGAGGTCGGGAAACCGGCAGGTCACAGCCTCCCGTGAGGTAGTGATGACGGGTTCCGCGCAAGCAGAACTCTGGCAGAACAAGACTTACCGGCTTGGTACGAGGAAGACGGAGACGCGGTGCCCACGATCCAGCAGCTGGTCCGAAAGGGCCGCCAGGACAAGGTGACCAAGAACAAGACGCCCGCGCTGAAGGAGAGCCCCCAGCGCAGGGGGGTCTGCATGCGCGTCTACACGACGACGCCCAAGAAGCCGAACTCGGCGCTTCGTAAGGTCGCCCGTGTCCGGCTGACCAGCGGGATTGAGGTCACGGCCTACATCCCCGGCGTCGGGCACAACCTTCAGGAGCACTCGATCGTGCTCGTGCGCGGCGGCCGGGTGAAGGACCTGCCGGGTGTTCGGTACAAGATCATCCGGGGGTCGCTCGACACCCAGGGTGTGCGTAACCGCAAGCAGGCGCGTAGCAAGTACGGCGCGAAGAAGGAGAAGAGCTGATGCCGCGCAAGGGCCCTGCTGGCAAGCGCCAGCTGATCGCTGACCCGGTGTACAACTCGCCGCTGGTCACCGCGCTCATCAACAAGATTCTCCTGGACGGCAAGCGTTCCATCGCGCAGGGCATCGTTTACGAGGCCCTCGAAGGCGCCCGCGAGAAGACCGGCAACGACCCGGTCGTCACGCTCAAGCGCGCGCTCGACAACGTGAAGCCGACCCTGGAGGTCCGCAGCCGCCGTGTCGGTGGCGCGACCTACCAGGTCCCGGTGGAGGTGCGGCCGGCGCGCAGCACCACCCTGGCCCTGCGCTGGCTGGTGGTGTACGCCCGGCAGCGTCGCGAGAAGACCATGACCGAGCGGCTGATGAACGAGCTGCTCGACGCGAGCAACGGCCTCGGTGCTTCTGTGAAGAAGCGCGAGGACACCCACAAGATGGCGGAGTCCAACAAGGCCTTCGCGCACTACCGCTGGTAATCCGGCGGAACAACGACTGACGACGAGACGACGCGAGGGCACAGTGGCTACCAAAACCGGTGTAGACCTGGCCAAGGTCCGCAACATCGGGATCATGGCCCATATCGACGCGGGCAAGACCACGACGACCGAGCGCATCCTCTACTACACGGGGATGAGCTACAAGATCGGCGAGGTCCATGACGGCGCTGCCACCATGGACTGGATGGAGCAGGAGCAGGAGCGGGGAATCACCATCACCTCCGCGGCCACCACCTGCGAATGGCCCGTCGACGAGGTCAAGCACACGATCAACATCATCGACACCCCGGGCCACGTCGACTTCACCGTCGAAGTGGAACGCAACCTGCGGGTGCTCGACGGCGCTGTCGCCGTGTTCGACGGTGTGGCCGGTGTGGAGCCCCAGTCCGAGACCGTTTGGCGTCAGGCCGACCGGTACGGCGTTCCTCGCATGTGCTTCGTCAACAAGCTCGACCGCGTCGGCGCGGAGTTCCACCGCTGCGTCGACATGATCGAGAACCGGCTCAACGCGGTCCCGCTGGCGCTGCAGCTGCCGATCGGCGCCGAGGCCGACTTCAAGGGCGTCATCGACCTGGTGACGATGCAGGCGCTCCTCTGGAACGAGGAGGCCAAGCTCGGCGAGATGTACGACACCGTCGACATCCCCGACACGCACACCGAGGTCGCCCGCGAGTGGCACGACAAGCTGGTCGAGACGCTGGCCGAGGCCGACGACGAGATCATGGAGCTGTACCTGGAGGGCACCGAGCCCACCGTGGAGCAGCTCTACGCCGGCATCCGCCGCGCGACCATCGCGGCGAAGCTCACCCCGGTGACGTGCGGCACGGCCTTCAAGAACAAGGGCGTGCAGCCGCTGCTGGACGCGATCGTCCGCTACCTGCCCTCGCCGCTCGACGTGGATGCCATCGAGGGCCACGCCGTGCGTGACGAGGACAAGACGCTGGAGCGCAAGCCCAGCGAGGACGAGCCGCTGTCGGCGCTGGCGTTCAAGATCGCGAGCGACCCGCACCTGGGCAAGCTGACCTTCGTGCGGATCTACTCGGGCGTCCTGACCTCCGGAATGACCGTGCTGAACTCGGTCAAGGAGCGCAAGGAGCGGATCGGCAAGATCTACCGGATGCACGCCAACAAGCGCACCGAGATCGAGCGCGCGGGCGCCGGCGACATCGTCGCGGTGATGGGTCTCAAGCAGACCACCACCGGTGAGACGCTGTGCGACGAGAAGAACCCGATCGTCCTGGAGTCGATGAACTTCCCGGCGCCGGTGATCCACGTCGCGATCGAGCCGAAGACCAAGGCCGACCAGCAGAAGCTGGGCACCGCGATCCAGCGGCTGGCCGAAGAGGACCCGTCGTTCACCGTCCGCTCCGACGAGGAGACCGGGCAGACCGTCATCTCCGGCATGGGCGAGCTCCACCTGGAGATCCTCGTCGACCGGATGAAGCGCGAGTTCAAGGTCGACGCCAACGTCGGCCGCCCGCAGGTGGCCTACCGCGAGACGATCGCCAAGAAGGTCGAGAAGGTCGAGTACACCCACAAGAAGCAGACGGGTGGCTCGGGCCAGTTCGGCCGCGTGATCATCGACCTGGAGCCGCTGGGCGGCGGCAGCGACGGCTACGAGTTCGAGAACAAGGTCACCGGTGGCCGCATCCCGCGGGAGTACATCCCGTCGGTCGACGCGGGCTGCCAGGAGGCCGCCGAGTTCGGCGTCCTCGCCGGTTACCCGATGGTGGGCGTCAAGGTCACCCTGCGTGACGGCGCCTACCATGAGGTGGACTCCTCGGAAATGGCGTTCAAGGTCGCCGGCTCCATGGCGTTCAAGGAGGCCGCCCGCCGAGCGACCCCCACGCTGCTGGAGCCGATGATGGCGGTCGAGGTCAGCACGCCCGAGGACAACATGGGCGATGTGATCGGCGACCTCAACAGCCGCCGCGGTCAGGTCCAGTCCATGGACGAGCGTTCGGGCCTGCGGGTCATCAAGGCACTCGTTCCGCTCTCCGAGATGTTCGGCTACGTGGGTGATCTGCGCAGCAAGACCCAGGGCCGGGCTGTCTTCACCATGCAGTTCGACTCCTACGCCGAGGTTCCAGGGAACGTCGCGCAGGAGATCATCGCCAAGGCACGGGGCGAGTAGTAGTACCCGGCCTGCCTCAGATCACCAAGACGTACATCGAAGCGGTCGTGCAGACGGCCGAGGATCGTAACAAGGAGCAACCCAGTGGCGAAGGCCAAGTTCGAGCGGACGAAGCCGCACGTGAACATCGGCACCATTGGTCACATCGACCACGGTAAGACCACGCTTACCGCGGCGATTACCAAGGTGCTCCACGACAAGTTCCCGGACCTCAACCCGTTCACGCCGTTCGAGGACATCGACAAGGCGCCGGAAGAGCGCGAGCGCGGTATCACCATCTCGATCTCGCACGTCGAGTACCAGACCGAGGCGCGGCACTACGCGCACGTCGACTGCCCGGGTCACGCGGACTACATCAAGAACATGATCACCGGTGCCGCGCAGATGGACGGCGCCATCCTGGTGGTCGCCGCGACCGACGGCCCGATGCCGCAGACCAAGGAGCACGTGCTCCTGGCCCGCCAGGTCGGCGTCCCCTACATCGTCGTCGCGCTGAACAAGTGCGACATGGTCGATGACGAGGAGATCCTGGAGCTCGTCGAGCTCGAGGTCCGCGAGCTGCTGTCGGAGTACGAGTTCCCGGGCGACGACCTTCCGGTCGTGCGCGTCTCGGCCTTCCAGGCGCTCCAGGGCGACGCGAAGTGGGCCGACTCGATCGTCGAGCTGATGAACGCCGTCGACGAGAACGTGCCCGAGCCGGTGCGTGACACCGACAAGCCCTTCCTGATGCCGATCGAGGACGTCTTCTCGATCACCGGCCGCGGCACCGTGGTGACCGGCCGGATCGAGCGCGGCGTGGTCAACGTCAACGAGACCGTCGACATCATCGGCATCAAGGACACCTCGACCTCCACCACGGTCACCGGTGTCGAGATGTTCCGCAAGCTGCTCGACCAGGGCCAGGCCGGCGACAACGTGGGCCTGCTGCTGCGCGGCATCAAGCGCGAGGACGTCGAGCGCGGCCAGTGCATCATCAAGCCGGGCACCAACACCCCGCACACCGCGTTCGAGGCGCAGGTCTACATCCTGTCCAAGGACGAGGGCGGACGGCACACGCCGTTCTTCAACAACTACCGGCCGCAGTTCTACTTCCGGACCACGGACGTGACCGGCGTGGTGAACCTGCCCGACGGCACCGAGATGGTCATGCCGGGCGACAACACCGAGATGAACGTCGAGCTCATCCAGCCCATCGCGATGGAGGAGGGGCTGAAGTTCGCCATCCGTGAGGGTGGCCGGACGGTCGGCGCCGGTCGAGTGATCAAGATCAACAAGTAGCACCTCGTCGCCGCGGCGGCCCCGCCCAGCGGGGCCGCCGCGCCGACGGACACCGAGTAACAGCGGCACTACCAGCAAAGGACACCGAGGCCACCATGGCGGGACAGAAGATCCGCATCCGGCTCAAGGCCTACGACCACGAGGTCATCGACACCTCCGCGAAGAAGATCGTTGAGACGGTGACGCGGACGGGCGCCAAGGTCGCGGGCCCGGTGCCGCTGCCGACCGAGAAGAACGTGTACTGCGTCATCCGCTCGCCGCACAAGTACAAGGACTCGCGCGAGCACTTTGAGATGCGCACGCACAAGCGGTTGATCGACATCATCGACCCGACGCCCAAGACGGTCGACTCGCTGATGCGACTCGACCTTCCGGCCGGCGTTGACATCGAGATCAAGCTCTAAGGGACGCACCGAGATGAGTACGCAGA
This sequence comes from Spirillospora sp. NBC_01491, assembly GCF_036227065.1. Lineage (GTDB taxonomy): Bacteria > Actinomycetota > Actinomycetes > Streptosporangiales > Streptosporangiaceae > Spirillospora > Spirillospora xylanilytica. Next base: position 4,251,773 of record NZ_CP109432.1, on the reverse strand, counting down.
GGAAGGGCGTCCTGGGCGAGAAGCTCGGCATGACCCAGGTCTTCGACGATGAGGGCCGGATCGTTCCGGTGACCGTCGTCCAGGCCGGGCCGTGTGTCGTCACCCAGCTCCGCTCCCAGCAGACCGACGGCTACACCGCCGTCCAGCTCGGGTTCGGTCAGATCGATCCGCGCAAGGTGAACAAGCCGCGCACGGGTCACTTCGAGAAGGCCGGCGTCACGCCGCGCCGCTACCTCGTCGAACTGCGGGCTGACGACACCACCGAGTTCGAACTCGGCCAGGAGATCACCGTTCAGGTCTTCGAGGCCGGCCAGAAGATCGACGTCACCGGCACCAGCAAGGGCAAGGGCACCGCGGGGGTGATGAAGCGCCACGGGTTCAAGGGCCTGAGCGCTTCGCACGGCACCCAGCGCAAGCACCGCTCGCCGGGCTCGATCGGCGGCTGCGCGACCCCCGGTCGCGTCTTCAAGGGCCTCCGCATGGCGGGGCGGCACGGAAACGCCCGCACCACCGTGCAGAACCTGACCATCCATGCCATCGACCCGGAGAAGAACCTGCTCCTCATCAAGGGCGCGGTTCCCGGTCCCAACGGCGGCGTGGTCCTGGTCCGCGACGCAGTGAAGGGGACGGGCAAGTGACCTCCAAGCTCGACATCGACCTGCCCGCCGAGGTCTTCGACGCGAAGACCAGCGTGCCGCTGATCCACCAGGTCGTGGTGGCCCAGCTGGCCGCCGCGCGGCAGGGCACGCACTCGACCAAGACCCGGGGCGAAGTCTCCGGCGGTGGCAAGAAGCCGTACCGGCAGAAGGGCACCGGCCGCGCCCGTCAGGGCTCGACCCGTGCCCCGCAGTTCGCCGGCGGCGGCGTCGTGCACGGTCCGCAGCAGCGGGACTACTCGCAGAAGACGCCCAAGAAGATGAAGGCCGCCGCGCTGCGCGGTGCCCTGTCCGACCGCGCCCGGTTCGGCCGGGTGCACGTGGTCGACGGGCTGATCGAGGGCGACACTCCGAAGACGAAGACGGCGCTGGCGGCGCTGCGCGGCGTCACCGAGGCCACCCGCGTGCTCCTGGTCCTGGACCGGGAGGACGACGTGACCTGGAAGAGCCTGCGCAACGAGCCGGCCGTGCACGTTCTCGTCTCGGACCAGCTCAACACCTATGACGTGCTGGTGAACGATGAAGTCGTCTTCACGCAGAAGGCGTACGACGAGTTCATCTCGCGCGTGACGAAGAAGTAGGGGGAGGACAGATGCAGAAGATCGCTGACCCCCGCGACGTCATCATCGCGCCGGTCGTCTCGGAGAAGAGCTACGGGCTGCTCGACGAGAACAAGTACACCTTCGTCGTCCGCCCGGACGCCAACAAGTCCCAGATCAAGCAGGCGGTCGAGGCGGTGTTCAACGTCAAGGTGACGAACGTGAACACGCTCAACCGCCAGGGCAAGCGCAAGCGCACCCGGTTCGGCTACGGCAAGCGCAAGGACACCAAGCGCGCCATCGTGAGCCTGGCCGAGGGCGAGCGGATCGACATCTTCGGCGGCCCGGCCTAGAGCCGGGACCCCGAGGCAGACAAGGGATGAACGAATAAGATGGGCATCCGTAAGTACAAGCCGACGACACCAGGTCGTCGCGGCTCCAGCGTGGCCGACTTCGTCGAGGTCACCCGCCGTGAGCCGGAGAAGTCGCTGCTGCGTCCGCTCCCCAAGAAGGGCGGCCGTAACAACCACGGCCGCATCACCACCCGGCACCAGGGCGGGGGTCACAAGCGCGCTTACCGCGTGATCGACTTCCGCCGGCACGACAAGGACGGGGTTCCCGCCAAGGTCGCGCACATCGAGTACGACCCCAACCGCACCGCGCGGATCGCGCTGCTGCACTACGCCGACGGCGAGAAGCGCTACATCCTCGCGCCGACCGGCCTGAAGCAGGGCGACCGGGTGGAGAACGGGCAGGGCTCGGACATCAAGCCGGGCAACTGTCTGCCGCTGCGCTACATCCCGACGGGTACGGTCGTCCACGCCATCGAGCTGCGGCCCGCCGGCGGCGCCAAGCTGGCCCGCAGTGCGGGTGCCGGCGTCCAGCTGCTGGCCAAGGAGGGCAAGTACGCCACCCTGCGCATGCCTTCGGGCGAGATGCGCATGGTGGACCTCCGCTGCCGCGCCACGGTCGGCGCGGTCGGCAACGCCGAGCAGTCCAACATCAACTGGGGCAAGGCCGGCCGGATGCGGTGGAAGGGCAAGCGCCCGACCGTCCGCGGTGTGGCCATGAACCCGATCGACCACCCGCACGGTGGTGGTGAGGGCAAGACCTCCGGTGGCCGGCACCCGGTGAACCCGAACGGTAAGAAGGAAGGCCGCACTCGCCAGGCGAACAAGTCGAGCGACCGGCTGATCGTCCGTCGTCGCAGCAAGAAGAAGCGGTAGGAGTCGTCCGTTATGCCACGTAGCCTTAAGAAGGGCCCCTTCGTGGACGACCACCTGATGAAGAAGGTGGACGTCCAGAACGAGAAGGGCACCAAGAACGTCATCAAGACGTGGTCGCGGCGCTCCATGATCGTGCCGGACATGATCGGTCACACGATCGCCGTGCACGACGGCCGCAAGCACGTGCCGGTGTTCATCACCGACGCCATGGTGGGGCACAAGCTCGGCGAGTTCTCGCCGACGCGCACGTTCCGCAGCCACGTCAAGGAAGACCGCCGCAGCCGTCGCGGCTGAGCAGGCAGACAGAACGTAGGAGAGAGGGACAGCGATGGAAGCCAGGGCCCAGGCGCGGTTCATCCGCGTCACGCCCAGGAAGGCCCGCCGCGTGGTGGACCTCATCCGCGGCCTGCCTGCCGCGGAGGCTCAGGCGGCGCTGCGGTTCGCCCCCCAGGCCGCCAGTGAGCCGGTGGGCAAGGTGCTGGCGAGTGCCATCGCCAACGCCGAGCACAACTTCAAGCTCGACACCGACACGCTCGTCGTGAGCCGCGCGTGGGTGGACGAGGGGCCGACGCTCAAGCGTTTCCGGCCTCGCGCCCAGGGCCGGGCGTACCGCATCAACAAGCGCACGAGCCACATCACCGTGGTCGTGGAGTCGCGGGACAAGGCTTCGGCGGCCGGCGGTCGGAAGACTAGGAGGGCCCGGTAGTGGGTCAGAAGATCAACCCGCACGGGTTCCGACTCGGAATCACGACCGACCACAAGAGCGTGTGGTTCGCGGACAAGCTGTACAAGGACTACGTCAAGGAAGACGTCCAGATCCGGCGCATGCTGCAGAAGGGCATGGACCGGGCGGGCATCTCCAAGGTGGAGATCGAGCGCACCCGTGACCGGGTCGAGGTCAACATCCACACCGCCCGGCCGGGCATCGTCATCGGCCGTCGCGGCGCGGAGGCCGAGCGTCTGCGGGGCGACCTGGAGAAGCTCACCGGCAAGCAGGTGCGGCTGAACATCCTCGAGGTCAAGAACCCCGAGATCGACGCCCAGCTCGTCGCGCAGGGCGTGGCCGAGCAGCTGTCCAGCCGGGTGGCGTTCCGCCGTGCGATGCGCAAGGCGATCCAGTCCGGCATGAAGTCGGGCGCCAAGGGCATCAAGGTGCAGTGCTCCGGCCGTCTCGGCGGCGCGGAGATGTCGCGCTCGGAGTTCTACCGCGAGGGCCAGGTCCCGCTGCACACGCTGCGCGCCGACATCGACTACGGCTTCTACGAGGCCCGTACGACGTTCGGTCGCATCGGCGTGAAGGTGTGGATCTACAAGGGCGAGGCCGCGGCGACGCGCGCCGAGCGTGAGGCCAAGGCCGCGCAGCAGCGCGCCGCCGGTGGCGGCGAGCGTCGCGGCGGCGGCGGCGGTGGCCGCGGCGGCGGTGGCGGCGGCGAGCGTCGCGGTGGCGGCGGCCGTGGTGGCCGTGGCGGTCGCGGCGGTGCCGGTGGCGCCGGCGGCGAGCGCGGTGCCGCGCCCAAGCAGCAGCAGAGTTCAGAGCAGCAGGCTCCCGCCTCGGCCGAGGCCGGTACCCCCGCTGCGAGTGGTGAGGGGAGCTGAGTAACCCATGCTGATCCCTCGCAAGGTCAAGCACCGTAAGCAGCACCACCCGAAGCGCCGGGGCATGGCCAAGGGCGGCACCAAGGTGACGTTCGGCGAGTACGGCATCCAGGCGGTCGAGGGCGCGTACGTGACCAACCGGCAGATCGAGGCCGCGCGTATCGCCATGACCCGCCACATCAAGCGTGGCGGCAAGGTGTGGATCAACATCTTCCCGGACCGTCCGCTGACCAAGAAGCCCGCCGAGACCCGGATGGGTTCGGGCAAGGGCTCGGTCGAGTGGTGGGTGGCCAACGTGAAGCCGGGCCGCGTGATGTTCGAGCTCTCCTACCCGAACGAGCAGACCGCTCGGGAGGCGCTCACCCGCGCGATCCACAAACTCCCGATGAAGTGCAAGATCGTTAAGCGAGAGGTGGGTGAGTCCTGATGGCCAAGGGTCTTACCGCCGACGACCTGCGGACCGAGCCCGAGGACGTCTTGGTCACCAAGCTCAAGGAGGCGAAGGAGGAGCTGTTCAACCTCCGCTTCCAGGCCGCGACCGGCCAGCTTGAGAGCCATGGGCGGCTGCGCACGGTGAAGCGCGAGATCGCTCGCATCTACACCGTGATTCACGAGCGCGAGCTCGGCATCGTCACGGTCGCCGACGACAGTGTGGCCGCGTCCGTGGAGGGCACCAACGATGACTGAGCAGCAGACCGAACAGCGGAGCAGCCGCAAGATCCTTGAGGGTCTGGTGGTCAGCGACAAGATGGACAAGACCGTGGTCGTGTCCGTCGAGGACCGGGTGACCCACCCGCGCTACCACAAGGTGATCCGCCGCACGACCAAGTACAAGGCGCACGACGAGGCCAACGAGTGTGGCGTCGGCGACCGCGTCCGTCTCATGGAGACCCGGCCGCTGTCGTCCAGCAAGCGCTGGCGCGTGGTCGAGATCCTCGAGAAGGCCAAGTAATCACTGGTTCCACCAGGCTCGGCCGACATGATGGCTGAGAACCGGTGTGACGAACAGGAGTTGACGTGATCCAGCAGGAGTCGCGACTCAAAGTCGCCGACAACACGGGTGCGAAGGAGATCCTTTGCATCCGGGTTCTCGGCGGCTCGGGTCGGCGCTACGCGGGAGTCGGCGACATCATCGTCGCGACGGTGAAGGACGCCCTTCCCGGCGCGGGCGTGAAGAAGGGTGACGTCGTCAAGGCGGTCGTCGTGCGCACCCGCAAGGAGCGCCGGCGCCCGGACGGCTCCTACATCCGCTTCGACGAGAACGCGGCCGTCCTGATTAAGGACGGCGGCGACCCCCGCGGCACCCGAATCTTCGGCCCCGTGGGCCGCGAACTACGCGAGAAGAAGTTCATGCGCATCATCTCGCTCGCGCCGGAGGTGCTGTGATGAAGATCAAGAAGGGCGACGAGATCGTCGTCATCGCCGGCAAGGACAAGGGCGCGACGGGCAAGGTGCTGCGCGTCGACCCGCGGGCCGAGCGCGTCGTCGTCGAAGGCGTCAACCTGATCACCAAGAACATCAAGGCTGATCAGCAGCGCGCGGGCAAGGAGAGCGGCCGGGTGACGGTCGAGGCTCCGCTGCACATCAGCAACGTCGCGATCGCCGAGGACGGCAAGCCGGTCCGGGTCGGTTACCGCATCAACGAAGACGGCTCGAAGGTCCGGATCTCGCGCCGTAGCGGTAAGGAGATCTGATTTCGATGACCGAGACCGTTACCGAGACCGAGCGCCCGGTGCCCGCGCCGAGGCTCAAGCTCCGCTACCGCGCCGAGATCGCGAAGCAGATGCAGGAGCAGTTCGGGTACCCCAACGTCATGCAGATTCCCGGGCTGACCAAGATCGTGGTCAACATGGGCGTCGGTGACGCGGCCAAGGACTCCAAGCTGATCGAGGGCGCGATCCGCGACCTGTCGGCGATCACCGGCCAGAAGCCGGCGGTGAACCGGGCGCGCAAGTCCATCGCGCAGTTCAAGCTGCGCGAGGGCATGCCGATCGGGGCGCACGCCACGCTGCGCGGCGACCGGATGTGGGAGTTCCTCGACCGGCTGCTGTCCACCGCGCTGCCCCGGATCCGTGACTTCCGCGGCCTGTCGCCCAAGCAGTTCGACGGCAACGGGAACTACACCTTCGGGCTGACCGAGCAGGTCATGTTCCACGAGGTCGACCCGGACAAGATCGACCGCTCGCGGGGCATGGACATCACGGTCGTCACGACCGCGAAGACCGATGACGAGGGCCGGGCGCTCCTGAAGCTCCTGGGCTTCCCCTTCAAGGAAGCCTGAGCTTCCGCCGCAGCCGAGCTTCGGCTGAGGATCGCAACTAGGAGAACTGAGCATGGCGAAGAAGTCGCTGATCGCCAAGGCGGCCCGGAAGCCCAAGTTCGGGGTGCGGAGCTACACTCGCTGCTCGCGCTGCGGGCGTCCGCGCTCCGTCTACCGGAAGTTCGGCCTGTGCCGTGTGTGCTTCCGTGAGATGGCGCACCGGGGCGAGCTGCCCGGCATCACCAAGTCCAGCTGGTAGGACCCCGCCCCTTCGGGGGCGGGTCCCCCGGCCAGTAATGACCACCGGGCACCTCTCGAAGGTGCCCACGACCGCGCCAAAGGTCCGTACGGAAACCGTGGCGAGGGAGGGCCTGTAGGCCATGACGATGACCGACCCGATCGCAGACATGCTGACGCGTCTGCGAAACGCGAATTCGGCATACCACGACTCGGTGGGCATGCCGTACTCGAAGATCAAGGCGCACATCTCCGAGATCCTCCAGCAGGAGGGGTACATCTCGGGCTGGAGCGTGGAGGACGCCGAGGTCGGAAAGAAGCTCGTGATCGAGCTCAAGTTCGGTCCGACCCGTGAGCGTTCGATCGCCGGCATCAAGCGCGTATCGAAGCCGGGTCTGCGGGTGTACGCCAAGAAGGACAATCTGCCGCGGGTCTTGGGCGGGCTGGGTGTCGCGATCATCTCGACGTCCTCCGGCCTGATGACGGACCGGCAGGCGGGCAAGCGTGGCGTGGGCGGGGAAGTCCTCGCCTACGTCTGGTGAAGGGGGGGTACTAGATATGTCTCGTATTGGACGTCTCCCCATCGCCGTGCCCGGCGGCGTCGACATTCAGATCGACGGCCAGGAGGTCACCGTCAAGGGGCCGAAGGGCGAGCTGTCGCACACGGTGGCGGAGCCCATCGGGGTCACGCTGGAAGACGGCCAGGTCACGGTGACCCGGCCGAACGACGTCAACACCGTGCGCGCGCTGCACGGGCTGACCCGATCACTGATCAACAACATGGTGGTCGGCGTCACCGACGGCTACAAGAAGACCCTGGTCATCCAGGGCGTCGGTTACCGAGTGGTGGCCAAGGGCAAGAACCTGGAGTTCTCGCTGGGCTACAGCCACCCGATCACGATCGAGCCGCCGGAGGGCATCTCCTTCACGGTGGAGCGGCCGACCCAGCTGATCGTCGAGGGCATCGACAAGCAGAAGGTCGGCGAGATCGCCGCCAACATTCGTAAGCTGCGCAAGCCCGACCCGTACAAGGGCAAGGGTGTGCGGTACGAGGGCGAGCAGATCCGCCGCAAGGTCGGAAAGGCTGGTAAGTAGTCATGGCAGGCACCAAGACCCTGGCCGGCAAGGCCACGTCGGCGCGGGCCAAGTCCCGCAAGCGCCGGCACCTGCGGGTCCGCAAGAAGGTCGTCGGCAGCGCCGTGCGTCCGCGCCTGGTCGTGACCCGTTCCACCCGGCACATGTTCGTCCAGGTCATCGACGACAGCAAGGGTCACACGCTGGCCTACGCGTCCACCATGGAGGCGGACCTTCGGGCCGACTCCGGCGACAAGTCGGCCAAGTCCCGCAAGGTCGGCGAGCTCGTCGCCGAGCGGGCCAAGCAGGCCGGCGTCACCGCCGTGGTCTTCGACCGTGGTGGCAACAAGTACCACGGCCGCATCGCCGCCCTGGCGGACGGTGCGCGCGAGGGCGGGCTGGAGTTCTGATCACATGGCCCGAGGATCGAAACTGATGACGGCCCGGGAATCGGAACTGATGGCCGCCCCGTCGAGCAACGAGAAGAGGAACCACTGATGGCAGCGCAGAGGCGCGGCGGCGGTCAGGGTGGCGACCGTCGCGACGGCCGCCGCGACGACCGTCGTGGTGGCGCCGACAAGGGCCAGTCGTACATCGAGAAGGTCGTGGCGATCAACCGCGTCGCCAAGGTCGTCAAGGGTGGTCGGCGCTTCAGCTTCACCGCCCTGGTGATCGTCGGTGACGGCAACGGCACCGTCGGCGTCGGCTACGGCAAGGCCAAGGAGGTGCCCGCGGCGATCGCCAAGGGCGTCGAAGAGGCCAAGAAGCACTTCTTCAAGGTGCCCCGCATCCAGGGCACCATCCCGCACACCGTGCAGGGTGAGGCCGCCGCAGGTGTCGTCCTGCTGCGTCCGGCCAGCCCGGGTACCGGTGTGATCGCGGGTGGCCCGGTGCGCGCGGTGCTGGAGTGCGCCGGGATCCACGACGTGCTGAGCAAGTCGCTCGGCACCGACAACGCGATCAACATCGTGCACGCGACCGTTGCCGGTCTGAAGGACCTCAAGCGTCCCGAGGAGATCGCGGCCAAGCGCGGCCTGCCGATCGAGGACGTCGCGCCGGCCGCGATGCTGCGGGCGCGTGCCGCGGGCAACGAGCCCCGCCAGGAGGTCTCGTCATGAGCCGACTGAAGATCACGCAGACCAAGTCCGTGATCAGCGAGAAGCAGAACCAGCGTGACACGCTGCGCACCCTCGGCCTGAAGAAGATCGGGCAGAGCACCGTCCGGGACGACCGGCCCGAGGTGCGCGGCATGATCCGGACGGTGAACCACCTGGTCTCCGTCGAGGAGGTCGACTGATCATGGCGACTGATCTGAACAAGGACGCCACCGACACCGAGGGCACGCCGCTCAAGGTGCACGACCTGCGTCCGGCCCCCGGCTCCAACCGGGCCAAGGTCCGCAAGGGCCGTGGCGAGGCGTCCAAGGGCAAGACCGCGGGTCGCGGCACCAAGGGCACCAAGGCCCGCGGTACCGTCCCGGTCGGCTTCGAGGGCGGCCAGATGCCGCTGATCCGCCGGGTTCCGAAGCTCAAGGGCTTCAAGAACCCGAACCGGGTCGAGTTCCAGGTCGTCAACCTGGACAAGCTCGCGGCCCTCTACCCCGAGGGCGGCGAGGTGACGGCCGCGGACCTGGCCGCCAGGGGCGCGGTTCGCTCCGGCCGTCCGGTCAAGGTCCTCGGCACCGGCGAGATCTCGGTGGCGGTCCAGGTGAAGGTGCACGCCTTCTCCGGCTCCGCCAAGGAGAAGATCGCCGCCGCCGGCGGGACCGCCGACGAATTGTAAAGAGGGACACATTTGATGCCGGGGCCGCACTCGCCTTGCGCTGGAGGCCGGAAGGGCCATGCGCTCGGTGAGGCGGCCCCGGTCTCATCTGCTGTTAGAGTCTCACGGGCGGCGGTGGCCCAGCGTGGCCGCCCCGCTGATCATGGACCCGGCCCCTCGGCTGTCAAGGATTCGCCAGTCGCGCAGGAGGAATGGTGCTGACCGCGTTCGCTCGGGCTTTCCGTACGCCTGACCTGCGTAAAAAGCTGTTGTTCACGTTGTTCATCATCGTGGTGTTCCGGATCGGGCAGAACCTGCCGACCCCCAACGTGAACGTGGAAGTGCTGCGTGAGACCGCCGACGCGGCCAAGAAGAGCAATCAGCTCTACGGGCTGGTGGACCTGTTCAGCGGTGGTGCGCTGCTCAAGCTGTCGGTGTTCGCGCTGGGCATCATGCCCTATATCACCGCGAGCATCATCCTTCAGCTGCTGACCGTGGTGATCCCGCGGCTGGAAGCCCTGAAGAAGGAGGGGCAGGCCGGCACCACGAAGATCACGCAGTACACGCGTTATCTGACCGTCGGGCTGGCCATCCTCCAGGGCACCGGCATCGTGGCGATGGCCAGCAGCGGGCAGCTGTTCCAGGGGGTGTCCGGCGGCGGCGACGTGCTGCACGACAAGGGCATCTTCCCGATCGTCACCATGGTGATCTGCATGGTGGCCGGCACCGCGGTGATCATGTGGCTCGGCGAGCTGATCACCGACCGCGGCGTCGGCAACGGCATGTCCATCATGATCTTCACCCAGGTGGTCGCGGTCTTCCCCGGCCAGTTCTGGAGCATCTACAAGTCCAAGGGCGGCTTCGTCTTCGCCCTGGTGCTGATCGTGGGCTTGGCGATCATGGCGGGCGTCGTCTTCGTCGAGCAGGCGCAGCGCCGGATCCCGGTGCAGTACGCCAAGCGGATGGTCGGACGCCGGATGTACGGCGGCACCTCCACCTACATCCCACTCAAGGTCAACCAGGCCGGCATCATCCCGGTGATCTTCGCGTCCTCGCTGCTCTACCTGCCGGTGCTCGCGACCCAGCTGTGGCCCAACACCAAGTGGCTCCAGAAGGTCCAGCCCTACCTCCAGCAGAGCAACCCCTGGCACATGGGGATCTTCTTCGTCTTCATCATCTTCTTCACCTACTTCTACGTGGCGATCACCTTCAACCCCGCTGAAGTAGCCGACAACATGAAGAAGTATGGTGGGTTCATCCCAGGTATTCGTCCGGGCCGGCCGACCGCCGAGTACCTCGACTACGTGCTGACCCGGATCACCACACCCGGTGCCCTGTACCTGGGGCTCGTCGCCCTGATCCCCATGGTCGCGTTCGCACTCCTGAACGCGAGCCAGGACTTTCCGTTCGGCGGGACGAGCATCCTCATCGTTGTCGGCGTCGGACTGGATACCGTGAAGCAGATCGAGAGTCAGCTACAGCAGCGCAACTACGAGGGCTTCCTCCGGTAGTGCGTATCGTGCTGGTGGGCCCCCCGGGTGCGGGCAAGGGGACGCAGGCCCAGTTCATCGCATCGCATCTGTCCATCCCGAAGATCTCGACAGGTGACATCTTCCGAGCCAACGTGAGCGGCGGTACCGAGCTCGGCCGGCAGGCCAAGAGCTACATGGACCGCGGCGACCTGGTTCCCGACGAGGTCACGATCGCGATGGTGCGCGACCGGCTCGCCGAGGACGACGCGCAGGACGGGTTCCTGCTCGACGGGTTCCCGCGCAACGTGCCGCAGGCCGAGACGCTCAAGAAGATCCTGGCCGAGTGGGACACCCGCCTCGACATCGTGCTCGAACTGGTCGTCGACGAGGACGAGGTCGTCCGGCGGCTGTCGGGCCGGCGCACCTGCGACAAGTGCGGCCGGATCTGGCACGTCGACTTCGACGACAAGCAGGACGACGTCTGCGACGACTGCGGCGGCCGGCTGTTCCAGCGCGACGACGACAAAGAGCAGGTCGTCATGCACCGGCTGGAGGTGTACCGGGACGACACCTCGCCCCTGGTGCAGTTCTATGCTGATGAGAACATTCTGGTCGGTATCGACGCGACCGGCCCGGTCGAAGAGGTCACCAAGCGCGCGCTCGCCGCGCTCCGCCCGCTGGAGAAGTGACGGCGGAGGAGGCCGGTGCCGCGCCCGCCGCGGGCCCGCGCACCGGCCGGTCGAGTTCACGGCCGGGACGCGCCGCGGCGGGGTGACCCCCCTGGCGGCGCCCCGGCGCCGATTCTGGGGGAGAGATGTTCAAACGGCGTAGGCCCGAGGTCCAGATGAAGACCGCGGAGCAGATCGAGTTGATGCGCGCGGCCGGGGTCCTGGTCGGCGAGACGCTGAAGCTGCTCCGCGAGGCGGTGAAGCCCGGGATCAGCACCATGGACCTGGACGTGATCGCCGAGGCGAACATCCGCGACCACGGCGGCGTCCCCTCGTTCAAGGGCTACCACGGCTTCACCGGCACGATCTGCGCCTCGGTCAACGAGGAGATCGTGCACGGCATCCCGAACGCCGGCAAGGTGCTGCGGGACGGCGATGTGATCTCCATCGACTGCGGCGCCATCGTGCAGGGCTGGCACGGCGACTCGGCGATCACGGTGCCGGTCGGCGAGATCGACGCCGAGCTGGCCAGGCTGATCGAGGTGACCGAGGAGTCCCTGTGGCACGGCCTGCGGGCCGGCGTCGCCGGGGCCCACCTCACCGACATGTCCCACGCGATCGAGTCCTACATTCGCGCTCAGGGCCCGTACGGCATCGTCGAGGGCTACGGCGGGCACGGGATCGGCACCGAGATGCACATGGACCCGCTGATCCCCAACCACGGCCCGCCCGGCCACGGGCCGGTGCTGGAGCCCGGGATGTGCTTCGCCGTCGAGCCCATGGTGAATCTCGGCACCAAAGATACGCTGGAGTTGGAGGACGGCTGGACGGTCGTCACCACTGACGGGCGCTCCTCGGCCCACTTCGAGCACACGTTCGCGGTCACCGAGGATGGTCCCCGCGTCCTGACCGCCCTCGACGAGGGTCGGGAATGGTTCGGCAGACTGGGTAGCGAACCCTCCCGTTGAGCACCGAAGGGACGACCGAGATGGCGCCGAACCCAGAGATGCGGGCCTCGGACGCCGACCGTGACCGGGTCGCGGCCAGCCTGCGTGAGCACTGCGCCCAGGGCCGCATCACCACCGAGGAGCTCCAGGAGCGGATCGAGGCGGTCTTCGAGGCCAGGACGCTCGGCGAGCTCGACCAGGTCACCGCCGACCTGCCCGAGGAGGACCTGTACGACCACCCGTTCCCGGTCGCGCAGAAGGGCACCGCGAGTGTGCCCGCGCGGCGCCCGTCCGGCGGGGGGATCGAGCTGCGGGGGTCCGCGGCGATGTGGTCGGCGTGGGCCGCGGTGAGCGGGATCAACCTGACGATCTGGCTGATCATGGCGTTGACCGGCACGCTGGTCTTCCCGTGGTGGCTGTGGATCGCCGGGCCGTGGGGCGTCGTGCTGCTGGTCAACACCATCCGCGCGAGGCGCGGCTGACCCCGCCCCCGCGGGCTATTCGACGTCCATGAGCGGACGGTAGTTGCCGGTCGGGACGAAGTGCGTGGTCGCCGTCCCGTCGGTGCCGATCAGGTGGACGGCGAACCCGGCGGGCTCACCGGTCACCGCGGCGCGTCCCGGGCGGGTGAGATCGAGGAAGAGCTGCCGGTAGGTGCTCGGGCAGGTGGTGCTGACCGTTCCGGCCAGCGACCCCACCGAGCCCCGGTGCACGTGCCCGCTGATGATCCGGACCACCTGCGGGTGCCGGGCGATGACGGCGGCGAGCCCGGACGGGTCGGCGAAGCGCATGTCGTCGATGAAGCGGATCCCGACCGGGTAGGGCGGGTGGTGGGTGGCCACCACGGTCGGCGTGGCCGGCTCGGCGGCGAGCGTCCGGTCGAGCCAGTCGAGCCTGGCGGAGTCCATCTGCCCGCGCAGGGCGCCGTCGCCGGTGGTGTCGCAGCAGACCAGCCTGGCGCCGCCCACGGCCGCCGCGTACTGCACGGGGGCCTGTGGGGCGGTCCCGGAGCCGGCCACGGCGGTGTGGTCGCGGAACGCCGCGCGCAGCGCGTCGCGGTCGTCGTGGGTGCCGGGCATCGGGTGCACCGCCATGGGCAGCGGGGAGAGCAGCGCGTGCAGCCGGGCGTACTCGGCGGGCAGTCCGCCGTCGGCCAGATCGCCGGTGAGCACGACGGCGTCGGGGCGCGCGGGCAGCGAGAGCAGGCTCGACACCGCGGCCCGCAGCGCCCTGACGGGGCCCGAACCGTCGTCCACCTCGCCGTCGCGGCCGACGGCCAGGTGGATGTCGCTCAGCTGAGCAATGATCGCCATCGATCCTCCCCCTCCGGTAAGCACATCACGGTCTCGCGGTTCGGTCACATCCGAAGGTCCGGGCGCGGTGCTGGGCACCGGGCCGAGTGCTGGGACGATCTTTGCGCCCGGTTGACCGGGCTGTCGACTCGACCCGGGGAGAAGAAGGTCACGGGCCCGTCCGACACCGGGGCCGACCGGGGGAGACGATGGCCCGCAAGACGAAGGCGGCCTTGGCGGCGGTGGCCTGTGCCGCGCTGCTGGCCGCGCCCGGCGCGCGTGCGGACGGGAGCGTGCGGGTGGAGCCGGGGACGGTGCAGCCCGGGGAGTCGGTCCAGCTCTCGGTGCCCGACACCTGCACGGATCCGACGGCGCGGTCCAAGGCGTTCCCCATCGGCTCGCGGGTCGATCTCCGGTACGCGCTGGACGCGACGACGCCGCGTCCGTTCGGGGCGGCGCCGATCGATCCCGGCGCCGAGCCCGGCGTGTACCCGGTGGAGGTGGCGTGCGCCGGCGGCGGGATCCTGGCCGGACGGATCACGGTCACCGAGCTCGTCCAGGGCTCCGACGCCGGGGGCGGCGGGCTCGCGTCCGGCCTCGCGGCGGCGCGGTCCGGGCGCGACTGGGGGGTGCTGGTCACGGTGGGGGCCGGGGTGGTGCTGTCGCTGGCCGCCGGGCTGGGCCTGCTGGTCGGCCGGAAGCGCCGGTCGGGCTCCGATGGCTGACCGGTGCGGGGGGCGCCGCGGAGGCGCCAGGAGCCGCTGTGCGCTGGACGCGGCCATGGGGCACCCCCAGGCCGTCGGATGCTGCGCGTACGCCCGGCAGGGCCGTCCGGGGGCCGCACGCGAGGTGATGGCGCTTCCGGGGCTGATCGCGCCGCCGGGCGAGCGGGCCGCCGGGCCGGACGGGCGGGCCGCGCCGATCCCGCTGCGCGGCATGCTCGGCCGGGCGCTGCCGGTCTCGGTGGCGATCCCGAAGATCGGGGTACACGCGACGCTCGCGCGTGTCGGGCGTGGCCGGGACGGTGCGATCGTGCCGCCGCCCGGGCGCGATCGCGACCGGGCGGGCTGGTATGAGCGGGGCCCGAGCCCCGGCGAGCCGGGCGCGGCGGTGCTCGTCGGCCACCTGGCCACCTCGTCGGGACCGGCCGTGTTCGCGCGGCTGAGGGAGCTGAGGCCGGGCGACCTGATCGGTGTCGTCCGGGCCGACGACACGGTCGCGGTGTTCCGGATGGTCTCCGCCGAGCAGGCGCCCAAGGGCAGCTTTCCGGCGGCGCGGGTGCACGCCTCGGGCGGACGGCCCGAGCTGCGCCTGATCACCTGCGCCGGACGGTACGACCGCGCGCGTCGCGCCTACGACGACAACCTGATCGTGTACGCGACCTTCGCGGCGGCCTACCGCCTCACCGACCTGGTCCGTACGTGAGCGCGCCCGACCGCGTCGCGACCCGGGTTTCGGTCCTCGTCTGTTCAGGCGGCGTCTCTCATGCGGCCTGTCCTCAGGCGACGCGGGGGATGACGGCCGACAGCGCGGAGGTGACGTCCTCCGGCGCCGGGGCCACATCGGGTACCACGTCGCGCAGCGCGAGCCAGCCGTTGATGGCCTGCGCGGTGGGCTTGGCCTCGATGAGCTGCGGGTCGTCGAGGCCGTACCACGCGGCCACTTTGGACCAGCGCCACAGCCGGTGCCCCGCGGACGAGATCTCGGACGCGGGAAAGCCGCCGGGGCCGCGCGCCCCAGTGATCGCCAGCCGGACCGAGTCGACCGAGCGGCCGACCCGCTCGGCGATGTCGCGGATGGTCAGCAGCGGGTCGGCCTCGACCTGGAGGACGTGCAGGCCGGGGGCGCTCGCCTCGACGTGCTCCACCACGTCCATGATCGCCGCGGCGAGGGTCGCGCCCTGCCATGAGCAGGAGGCGTTGCCGGGGCGATCGGCGTGCTGGGGCTCACTGATGATCGACACCGTCACCGCGCCGTGGGTGCGGTCGAACAGCGGGTCGAGCTCCTCCTCGTAGAGGGGACGGCTGAGGAGCAGCGCGAAGTCATAGCTCGGCATGCCGATCCTCCCTGGACGTTTCTCTCCTCGAAAGGTACAACGCGGGAGCGAGGTATGCTTGTATCGGGAGCAGTCTCCGGAGCCGGATCGTGCGATAATTTCGCATTCGGCGGCCCGGTGACGTAGACTCCTATGTCGGTCCGTTGTAGGCCGCCTCAACCCCTGCTTGTGCGTCTCCGACGCCTTCGCCTGGGTGCGGCCGAATCCCCTTGGGGGCTCCGGGCCGCGTCCAATGAGCCGATCAGCGAAGCGCGGAGGACATGCCCAAGAAAGAAGGGGCCATCGAGATCGAGGGCACCGTCATCGAGTCCCTCCCGAACGCCATGTTCAGGGTGGAACTGGACAACGGGCACAAGGTGCTCGCCCACATCAGCGGCAAGATGCGGATGCACTACATCCGAATTCTGCCGGACGACCGCGTCGTTGTGGAGTTGAGCCCCTACGACCTCACGCGCGGTCGGATCGTCTACCGCTACAAGTGAAAACGATCCCGCGCCCCGGCCGCCCGCCGAGGTGACGGGAGACGGTCTCCCCTCCGGTTGGGGAGGAGACCGCTTCACATCCACTGGGGTTGCCTTCCCCGTGCGTGGCGGCACGGGGGTGACCCTGATCCTTTAGGAGACCCAGTGAAGGTCAAGCCGAGCGTCAAGAAGATCTGCAACAAGTGCCGCGTCATCCGCCGGCACGGCCGGGTCATGGTCATCTGCTCCGACCCGCGCCACAAGCAGCGCCAGGGCTGACCGCCCGCCATTACCGCAAGCGCATCGCAAGCCTTCACCCCCCGGTGGCCGTACGACCTTGATCGGTCGTGCGGCACCGGCGTGTGAAGGGACCCTCGGACGACGGAGGCCGGGGCCGCCACCCGGGCAGGGTGTGTGCGGAGGCGATGCGTCCATACCTCCGTGAAACGAAGGGAACTGCCCGAGATGGCACGCCTGCTCGGCGTCGACCTCCCGCGCGAAAAGCGCCTCGAGGTCGCTCTCACCTACGTCTTCGGCATCGGCCGGACCCGCGCGCTGGAGACCCTGGAGGGCACCGGCATCAGCGGTGACCTGCGGGTGCACCAGCTGGGTGACGACGAACTGGTGCGGCTGCGCGACTGGATCGACGCGAACTACAAGGTCGAGGGTGACCTTCGCCGCGAGGTCCAGGCGGACATCCGCCGCAAGATCGAAATTGGTTGCTACCAGGGCGTCCGGCACCGTCGCGGGCTGCCCGTGCACGGTCAGCGCACCCAGACCAACGCGCGTACCCGCAAGGGCAAGAAGAAGACCGTGGCCGGCAAGAAGAAGGCCGGCAAGAAGTAGTCCGCCCGGACCATCGGTCCGTCCGGATCGACGACCTCAGGAGTAGAGAGAGCAGATGCCTCCCAAGAGCCGTGTCGGCGCCAAGAAGGTGCGCCGCAAGGAAAAGAAGAACGTCGCTCATGGGCACGCCCACATCAAGAGCACGTTCAACAACACGATCGTTTCGATCACCGACCCCAACGGCAACGTGATCGCCTGGGCCTCCTCCGGCCACGTGGGCTTCAAGGGCTCGCGCAAGTCGACCCCGTTCGCCGCGCAGCAGGCCGCCGAGGCCGCCGCCCGGCGCGCGATGGAGCACGGCATGCGCAAGGTCGACGTCTTCGTCAAGGGCCCGGGTTCGGGTCGCGAGACCGCCATCCGGTCGCTTCAGGCGACCGGCCTCGAGGTGGGCTCCATCCAGGACGTCACGCCCGTTCCGCACAACGGCTGCCGCCCGCCCAAGCGCCGGCGGGTCTGACCGTCATGAGCAATGTGGAATTTGCCCAGGGCGACCAGCGCCCGGTCGCGTCCAACAACCGGCGCGTCTGAGGCAGGGGGAGAACAGGAAAATGGCACGTTACACCGGCGCGGACTGCAAGCTTTGCCGCCGCGAGAAGATGAAGCTGTTCCTCAAGGGCAGCAAGTGCGAGGGCCCCAAGTGCCCGATCGAGATCCGTCCCTACCCGCCGGGTGAGCACGGTCGCGGTCGTCCCAAGGAGACCGAGTACCTGCTCCAGCTTCGCGAGAAGCAGAAGGCCCGCCGCATCTACGGCGTGCTGGAGCGGCAGTTCAGCAACTACTACGCCGAGGCCAACCGCCAGGGCGGCAAGACGGGCGAGAACATGCTCGTGCTGCTCGAGCGCCGTCTCGACAACGTGGTCTACCGCGGCGGCTTCGCCAAGTCCCGCGACATGGCCCGCCAGCTCATCCGCCACGGCCACATCCGGGTGAACGGCCGCAAGGTCGACATCCCGTCCGCCCTGGTGGGCGAGGCCGACATCGTCGACGTCAAGGGCAAGTCCCTCGAGCTGACGCCGTTCGCGGTCGCCAAGGCCGAGTCCGGCGAGCGCCAGGTCCCGGCCTGGCTCGGGGTCGACGCTGACAAGATGCGCATCCTCGTGCACTCGCTGCCCGTCCGGCAGCAGATCGACGCTCCGATCCAGGAGCAGCTCATCGTCGAGTACTACTCCAAGTAGTCCTCGCCCTCGCCGGGATCCCGCCGCCTCCTCCGGGGGGTATGTGGGATCCCGGCGAGTTCGGGCAGAATAGAGAACGCGGTCGTCAAATAGCGGGCACCGCGGAAAGAAGGCATCACCATGCTCATCGCACAGCGTCCCACTCTCACCGAAGAGCAGGTCGACGAGTACCGGTCGCGGTTCACCATCGAGCCGCTGGAGCCGGGCTTCGGCTACACGATCGGCAACTCGCTGCGTCGCACGCTGCTCTCCTCGATTCCCGGCGCCGCCGTCACCAGCATCCGGATCGAGGGCGTCCTCCACGAGTTCTCCACGGTCCCGGGGGTCAAGGAGGATGTCACCGACATCATCCTGAACCTCAAGGAGCTCGTCGTCTCGTCCGAGCACGACGAGCCCGTGGTGATGTACCTGCGCAAGCAGGGGCCCGGCGAGGTGACCGCGGCCGACATCGCGCCGCCGGCCGGGGTCGAGGTGCACAACCCCGACCTGCACATCGCCACGCTGAACAACAAGGCCAAGCTGGAGATGGAGCTGACCGTCGAGCGCGGTCGCGGCTACGTCTCGGCCGCGCAGAACAAGCAGCCGGGCCAGGAGATCGGCCGGATCCCGATCGACTCCATCTACTCGCCCGTGCTCAAGGTCACCTACAAGGTCGAGGCCACCCGAGTCGAGCAGCGCACCGACTTCGACCGGCTGATCGTCGACGTGGAGACCAAGCAGGCGATGCTGCCGCGCGACGCGGTCGCGTCCGCCGGCAAGACCCTGGTCGAGCTGTTCGGGCTGGCCCGGGAGCTCAACGTCGAGGCCGAGGGCATCGACATGGGCCCCTCGCCCACCGACGCCGCGCTCGCCGCGGACCTGGCCCTGCCGATCGAGGAGCTCAACCTCACGGTGCGGTCCTACAACTGCCTCAAGCGCGAGGGCATCCACTCTGTGGGCGAGCTGGTCGCCCGCAGCGAGCAGGACCTTCTGGATATAAGGAATTTCGGCGCCAAGTCGATCGAAGAGGTCAAGCAGAAGCTCAACGACATGGGCCTCTCGCTGAAGGACTCCCCGCCCGGGTTCGACCCGAGCGCGGCGGCCGACAACTACGGCGACGACGACCAGAGCTACGCCGAGACCGAGCAGTACTAGATCATCTCTCCCCGTGACCGGGCCGTCCGGTCACGGGGATTCGGCTGACGCCGGTACCTGACACGGCCGGCGCAGGAAGGAAGCACCATGCCTCAGCCCACCAAGGGTGCCCGCCTCGGCGGCAGCGCCGCGCACCAGCGCCTGATCCTGGCCAACCTGGCCACGGCGCTGTTCGAGCACGGCAAGATCACCACCACCGAGGCCAAGGCCCGGCGGGTGCGTCCGCTGGCGGAGAAGCTGATCACCAAGGCCAAGAAGGGCGACCTGCACAACCGTCGCCAGGTGGCCAAGGTGATCCGGGACAAGGGCGTCGTGCACGGGCTCTTCACCGAGATCGCGCCGCGCTTCGAGACCCGTCCCGGCGGCTACACCCGGATCACCAAGATCGGGCCGCGCAAGGGCGACAACGCCCCGATGGCCGTGATCGAGCTGGTCCAGGAGCAGATGGCCGCCGCCACCGGAACCGCCCCGGCGGCCGAGGACACCGCCACCGCGGCGACCACGGCCGAGACCGAGGTTCCGGCGACCGACGAGGCCGCCGCCGTCACCGGCGACGCCGCCGAGGCCACCGAGGCCAAGGGCGCGGACGACGACAAGTAGGGGTCACGCCTCTTCTGAGAGCGTTCCGCTCGATTTTCGTGAGGGCCCGCCGTTCCGCTACGGGACGGCGGGCCTGATCTTTGCCAGACTTGATCTCATGGTCAGGTCAGGGGGGCGACGATTCACAGGGGAGCGTGTCGAGACTGTGCCCGATGATGGAGAACGCGCGTCGGGCAGGATGGACAGGCAGCGGTTTTGGACGAGGACACCTCCCTTCGGGGAACCGGCGGGCGTGACGCGGAGGGGCGTGCCCGAACGGGGCGTTCCGCTGGGGGACGCGCCGGAGAGGGTGCGGACATGACCGCGCTGGTGCGGCTCCGGCTCGACATCGGCTACGACGGGTCCGACTTCGCGGGCTGGGCCCGGCAGCCGGGCCAGCGGACCGTGCAGGGCGTGATCGAGGACGCCCTCGCCCGGCTGCTGCGGCTCGACCCGGGGCCCGTGCTCACCGTCGCGGGACGGACCGACGCCGGGGTGCACGCCCGCGGCCAGGTCGCGCACGTGGTGCTGCCGGTCGCCGCGTACTCCACGGTCAACGGCACCATGCCGCGCCGGCTGGCGGGCATGCTGCCCCCGGACGTGCGGGTGTGGCGGGTGTCGGTGGCGCCCGAGGGGTTCGACGCGCGTTTCTCGGCGCTGTGCCGCCGGTACGTCTACCGGGTGTGCGACAACCCGGTCGGGGTGGAGCCGCTGCGCCGGCACGACGTGCTCGTCCATCCCCGTCCGATCAACCTGGAGCGGATGAACGAGGCCACCGCGCTGCTGGTGGGCGAGCACGACTTCGCCGCGTTCTGCCGCAAGCGGGAGGGCGCGACCACGATCCGCGAGCTCCAGCGGTACGAGTGGACCCGCGAGGCCCCGCACATCGCCGTCGCGACGGTCGAGGCCGACGCGTTCTGCCACTCGATGGTGCGGGCGCTGGTCGGCGCGCTGCTGATGGTCGGGGACGGGCGCCGCGCGATCGAGTGGCCGTCCGAGGTGCTGGCGGCCCGCGTCCGCGACTCGGGCGTGAACGTGGCGCCCGCGCACGGGCTGTCGCTGGAGGAGATCCGCTACCCGGACGACGAGGACCTGGCGCAGCGCGCCCAGCAGACCCGCAGGGTCCGCACGCTCAACGCCACCGCGACGGCGGCGCCGGGCGGTCCGGGTGCGGTCACCGCCACGCCGGGGACCGCCTCGTCCGGTCATGGCCTCGGCCACGGCTTCGGCGTCGGCCTCGGGCCTGGCACCGAACCGCTGGGCGGCCCTTCCGCCTGAGCGTCGGCGGCGGGCGCGGCACGGGCGTGGAACGGGCGCCCGTGGCGCGTGGCGTGTCCGCCGGATGGCCGGGGACACGCCACGGGCGCGCGGGGCGATGGGTCAGCCTCGGGCGCGGGCCTCGATCGGCCGGAGGCTGTAGTCCAGGAACTGCTGCGCGATGTCCTTGAGCAGGGTGTCGCCCGGAGCGGGACGCTTGCCGTCGGCGTACGTCGCGTACGCGTAGGCGATGTACCGGCCGCGGACGGTGCTGGACGCGTAGCCGCCCGCCTGGTCGATCTTCTGGGAGTTCTGGCCGGCCATGCCGCGGAACCACTCGTACTTGCCGGGGTCTCCGGCCCGGTTCACCTTGAGTGCGGCGGCGCGGTCGGGCATGGACACGATGCCGGACGTGACCGCCAGCGCCTTCTTCTTGCCGAGGAAGGTGACCCGCACGACGCTGCGACACCCCTCCCTGATGAGCGCCTGCGCCATCTCGCCGCGCGCGGCGAGCGAGCAGCGGTGGTTGACCGAGGAGCGGTCGCGGACGTAGGTCCGTCCGCCCAGGTCGATGGTGCCGGTGGGGTAGGCCTCGGCGAGCGCGAGCGGCTTGGTGTCGGTCTGCTCGTTGCCGATGTCGACGGGCTTGGCGGGCGGGGGCGGCAGCGTGGGAGCGGGCGCCGGCGCGGACGACTGGGCGGGCGCCGAGCCCGCGGCGTCCTTGGACGGCGCCGGGTCTCCGGAGCCGGAGCCGGCGATCAGGAAGACCGCCACGGCCGCCGCGACGATCGCGACCGCGCCGCCGCCGATCACTCCGGGCTTGCGCCAGCCGTCGCCACCGGACTTCGATCCGCCCTTGGCCGGGCCGGCCGGGGTACCGGGACCGGCACCGGGACCGGTCCCGGTGAAGACGCCTTGGCCCGCGGTGGTGGAGGCGGGTGAGGAGTCGTCGAGCGGGATCCCGCCTTCGGAGTGGTAGGTCGGGGTGACGACCGTCGCTTCGCCCGCGTCTCCGGCCTGGCCCGTCTGCGGCGGCGCGGTCGCCTCCGTCGCGATGGGCGCGCTGCCGTCGGCGGGCGGGGAGACGCCCGGCGGGAGGATCGCATCCGGGATGAGGACGGGCCCCGACGCGGTGCTGGACTTGGCCCGTCCCGTGGAAGCCGCCTTCGCGGGGGCCGTCTGCGCGGTCTGCACCGGGGTGACCTGCGCTGGGTTGACCTGCACCGGAGTGACCTGCGCCGGAGTGACCTGCACCGGAGCGACCTGCGCCGGGGTGACCTGCGCGGGGACGGCCTTCGCCGGGGCGGGGTCTGCGGGGGCGGGCTTCGCCAGGACGGGCTTGGCCGCCGTCTCCGGCTTCGGCGCCGCCGGAGGCCGCTGCTGCGGGACGGGAGCGACGGTGACCGGGATGCCGTCCGGGTCGGTGTCGGCGATCTTCGGGCCGGGACGGTGAACGATCGGCTTGGCCGGGACGGCCCCGCGGCTGTCGACGTTGGGGGCCCCGAGGCCCGCCACGAGCGTGCCGGGCGGCTGGACGTGCGGCTGCACCGGCCCGGACCCGGGCTCAGGGCCGAAGTCAGGGTGGGGGTCGGGGGGCAGTTCGAGCGCCGGTTCCGGCTGAACCTCCGGTTCAGGGGCGGCGGGCGGTGGCGGAGGGAGATCGGTGGGGGGAGCCGTGTCGGTCCCGGAGTCCGCCGCCCACCAGGGGGTCTGAAGGCCGAACGGCGGGAGCCGGAGGGCGCCGGAGACCGTGGGCTGCGCCTCTTCGGCGGTGCCGGTCGCGGCGGGAGCTGTATCGATGGAGGCCGCATCGGCCGGGGCGGGGGTGCCGGTCTCGCCGGCCGGGGGACCCGCGCTGCCGAAACTGGGCGGCGCCGCGGGGGCGGGGACGGATGCCGTCCCCGCCTCCTCGGCGGACTCCCGGGTCTCTCTAGGTCCAGACATAAGCAGACAGAGTATTCACACAGTTCAATTTCGGAAGGGTTTGCCTTCGGTTTCCCTGAACGCCAGCGCGAAGCTGAGGTTGCTGTTCTTGACGACCTGCGCGCCGAAGGCGGACACGTTCTTGTGGTAGCTGGTGGGGATCTTCTTGCCGTCCGGGCGCTGCACCCAGGTCATCACCAGGTAGTGGCCGCGCGCCTCGGCGGTGCCGAGGGCCTCGCCCTTGCCGATCTTCTTGGTGCTGCCCACGCCGGGCAGCGCCTGGAGGAAGGCGTCCTGGTCACCGGCCGATTTCACCGCCACCTTGGCGGCGTTCTCGGTCTTGAGGTTGAACACCCCGACCGTGCCGATGAGCGCGCCGTCGCTGCGCGCGTAGGTGGCGCGGAGCGTCTGCGTGCAGCCGGCCTTCTTCAGGGTGCTGGTCAGCTTGACGCCGCCGACCGTGCCCGTGCAGCCGCGCTTGGCGTTCCACGCGGTCCGTACGTACTTCTGCCCGCCGGACTTGAACGAGGTCTTGCCGAAGACCTCGCGGAGCGTCAGCGGCTTGGGGTCGGTGGTGCGGCTCTTGAGCTTCACCGGCTCCAGCGGGGGGACGGTTGGGCTCGGCGGGGCCGTGGGGGACGGCTTGGCCGCGGCCGGGGAGGGCGACGCCTTCGGCTTGGAGTCGTCCTTCAGCATGGAGGACAGGCCGATGCCGCCGCCGATGAGCACCAGCCCGGCCACGACGGCACCGCCGATGATCAGGGGAAGGTTGCGGCGCCGCTCCGGGGGCGTCGGCCCGCCGGACGGCAGGGGCGGCGTGCCCGGCCCGTCGAACCCGTCGGGGCCGTCCGGGCCGCCGAAGCCGCCCTGCGGGAAGTAGCCGCCGGGGTCGCCGGGGCCGCCGGCCGGCCCGTTCGGGTGGTCGAAGTCGTTCGGGGGGCCGAAGTCGTTCGGGGGGCCGAAGTGGCCGCCTGACGGCGCGCCGAAGAGGCCGTCGTCCCGGCCCGGCTCGGCGCCACCGGACGAACCGGACCCGCCGGGCGGACCCGGAGGGCCCGCGGGGCTCGAGAACGGGGTCGGGGGGAACCCGCCCGGCGCTTGCAGGGTCGCGCCCGCGGGGTCGTCGTTCCAGGACGGGGGCACGCCGCTCGCGCCGGAACCGGCGCCGCCGAAGACCTCTCCGCCGAGGGCGTCTGAGCCGAAGGCGTCGCCGGACCCGAAGGCGTCGCCGCCCGGCCCCTGCGAGCCCGGACGGTGTGCGCCGGGCCGTCCTGCCGTACCTGGGGCCTGTCCGCGCGGGGCGAAGGCCGTCTCGTCATTGTCACTGCCGTACGGTGCCGCTTCGGGCCTTTCCGCTCCGGGGCCGTACGGCGCTTGCGACGGCTGCTCGGGAGGCCAGCCGTCGGGTTTGCCTTGATCGCCCGGATAACCCATGGCTTGGACCTTACCGTTCCTGGTTCAGGGCTCTGGACCTTCGGAACACCAACCATGACATGGGGGCGAACCGGGCGCCGGGCGTTTGTCGAAGGTCGTCCGCACCGTGGGAGCAGGGCCTATTTCCAGCCGAAGTCCTGCGTCCACCAAGGGCCGCCGGACCCCTTGGCCATGCCGACGCCGATGGCGCGCAGCTTGCAGTTGAGGATGTTCGCGCGGTGCCCGGGGCCCTTCATCCAGCCCTCGACGACGGCGGCGGCCGTCCCGTAGCCCTTGGCGATGTTCTCCGCGCCGGGGCTGGAGTAGCCGGCGTCCCCCATCCGCTTCCACGGGCTGTCGCCGTTGCGGGAGGTGTGGTCGAAGTAGTCCTTCGCCGCCATGTCGGCCGAGTGCCGCCGCGCGGCGGTCACCAGGCGCTGGTCGATGCGCAGCGGGCTGCATCCGGCCTTGGCGCGTTCCTTGTTGGTGAGCAGCGCCACAGCCGTCTCGGGCGCCGCCGACCCGGGAACCGGAAGTCCAGCGGCCGGCGGGGTGCTCTTGGAGGGAGTCGGAGAGGGTGAGGGCTTCTCGGAGGCGTCGCCGCCTGGGGCGTGAACCGTCTTGAGAGGCGGGGTGGTCTCGGGAGCTGAGGGCGACGGGCTACTGGAAGGGCCGCGCTGCGCACCGTTTCCCGCTCCAGAGCCCGTGCCGGTGCCAGTGCCCGCTCCTGTAGCGCCGCCGCTTCCGCCGCTGCCCGTGCCGCCCACGCCGGACGTTGTCGCCGTGGCGGGGTGGGCCGCAGAGTCCGACGCGGCGGTCGACCCCGAGTGCGAATCGGGCAGGACGAGCCGGTCGAGCACGACGCCGGTGCTCAAGGCCAGCGCGGAACCGGCGATGGCGACCGCCACGACGGTCGCCGAGCGTGGGCCCGTCCGCCGCTGCGGGGGAGCACCGCGCCGTCCGCGACGGCCGGCGGACGTGCCCCGTCGGCCGGGCGTAGCGCCGGAGGTGGAAGCGGAGGCGGAGGCGCGATCGTCGCTAGAAGCGTGGGACTGGCGGGGGGCGGTGCCGTGGACGAGACGGTCGGCCGGGGGGCCGGGTCTGCGGGGAGTAGTCAGTGGGGGCTCCCGGGTGGGGGCCGGCGCTACGCCGGCGGGGACCGGTCGGCCGCACCATATCCCCATAGGTGCACCCAAGTCCCATCCCGCGGTCAGGTGATCCAATCTGGAGGCCGGGGCGGTGCGGAGGGGGACGGCGGGTTCGCGGTCCATGCGGCCGGCCGCATGGGGCATACTGGAGAGTGGCTGGGAGACTGTCACGACGATCCGTTTTGACCCGTGCCTGCGCGGCTGGGTATCCTACGGGTTTGTTGTATGCGGTGACCCCTGCCCGAAAGGGCCGGCGGAGGCTGCGACCACGTGTCGGTGTGCCCTCGATCTTCACGCGATGTGTGATCACGTTCGGGGCCCCGGCCTCCCGGAGCGTCAGGTCGGATCCAGTCTCTGATCGGCGCGAACAGGATGCCCACCGAGAAGTCGACAAGAAACGAAGGCCAACGCCCGTGCGCACGTACACCCCTAAGCCCGCTGACGTACAGCGTCAGTGGCATGTCATCGACGCGACCGATGTCGTGCTTGGTCGGCTCGCCAGTCAGGTCGCTCAGCTGCTGCGGGGTAAGCACAAGCCGATCTACGCCCCGCACCTGGACACCGGTGACTTCGTCGTCATCGTGAACGCCGACAAGGTGGCGCTGACCGGGCAGAAGCTGGAGCAGAAGCGGGCCTACCGGCACTCGGGCTACCCGGGCGGACTCCGTTCGGTGGCCTACGGCGACCTGCTGGCCAAGAACCCCGAGCGCGCCGTCGAGAAGGCGATCAAGGGCATGCTGCCCAAGACCTCCCTCGGCCGGAAGATGTTCGGCAAGGTGAAGGTCTACGCCGGTCCCGAGCACCCGCACCAGTCCCAGCAGCCGGTGCCGTTCGAGATCACCCAGATCAGCCAGATCAAGAAGTAACCCGTCCGCGCCCTCGGGCGCGATGGGCGACGGCCGCGCGAACCCGCACGGCCGCGGCAGAGGCCGCCGGGGCACCCGGGCACCACCGGGCCAGCCGCCCTGGCCAGAAGACCAAGGAGAACCGTGGACGAGTCCACCGGCACCGAGACGCCCGCCGAGGGCGTCGAGTTCGACTCGTACGAGGACGCGCCGTCCGAGTACTCCACCGAGAGCCCCGAGGCCGCCGAGGCGGGCCTGCTCGGCCAGCCGATCGCGACCGGCCCCTCCGCCGGCACCGGCCGCCGCAAGCAGGCCATCGCGCGGGTCCGGATCGTCCCGGGCACCGGCCAGTGGACCGTCAACGGCCGCACGCTCGACCAGTACTTCCCCAACAAGGTGCACCAGCAGATCGTGAACGAGCCGTTCGTGCTGCTGAGCCTCGAGGGTCAGTTCGACGTGCTGGCGCGGGTCAACGGCGGCGGCACCACCGGCCAGGCCGGAGCGCTGCGCCTGGGCATCTCCCGCGCGCTCCAGTTCGCCAACATCGAGCACCGCCCGGCGCTGAAGAAGGCCGGCTTCCTCACCCGCGACGCCCGGGTGCCGGAGCGCAAGAAGGCCGGTCTCAAGAAGGCCCGTAAGGCGCCGCAGTACAGCAAGCGCTGATCCACGGTACGAGCCGTCGCTCCCCGCAGCTTCATCGCGTCCGACCCGCACCGGGCCGGCGCAGCGGGGGCGGCGGCTCGTCCGCGTTTCCAGGGGGCCGTTCGCGCCGCGCATGACGGCGGCGCGGGCGGGCGGGGGGCGTCGGGGCGCGCGAGGATGCCCGCGTTCGGGGACCGGGCGCGTGTGCGCACTAGATTTGACCGCGCGGAGCGGACGGGGGTGCGGCCCCCGTCCCGCCCGCGCGGTCTTCTGTCTTTCTGGGAGTTGAACTGTGGGTCGTCTGTTCGGGACCGATGGCGTTCGCGGGCTCGCCAACCGTGATCTCACCGCTCCGCTCGCCATGGACCTTTCGGTCGCGGCGGCGCGGGTGCTGGCCGAGGAGGGGGCCTTCCGGGGCCACCGGCCGCTGGCGGTGGTGGGCCGCGACCCGCGGGCCTCCGGCGAGTTCCTGGAGGCCGCGGTGGTGGCGGGGCTGGCCAGCGCCGGCGTGGACGTGCTGCGCCTCGGGGTGCTGCCGACGCCCGCGGTGGCCTACCTCACCCACACGCTGGACGCCGATCTCGGCGTGATGCTGTCGGCCTCGCACAACCCTGCGCCCGACAACGGGATCAAGTTCTTCGACCGCAGCGGCTACAAGCTCGCGGACGGGATCGAGGACCGGATCGAGGCCAGCCTCGGCCAGGAGTGGGAGCCGCCCACCGGCGCCGGGGTCGGCCGGGTGCGCGAGGCGCACGGCGCCGTGGAGCAGTACGTGGCGCACCTGCTGTCGACGCTGCCGGTGTCGCTGGACGGGCTGCGCGTGGTGGTGGACTGCGCGAACGGCGCGTCCTCCGACGTCGCCCCCGAGGCGCTGCGCCGGGCCGGCGCCGAGGTGATCACGATCGGCGCCGCGCCGGACGGGCTGAACATCAACGCGGGCTGCGGCTCGACCCACCTGGACGCGCTGCGGGAGGCGGTCCGGGAGCACGGCGCCGACGCCGGCATCGCCAACGACGGGGACGCCGACCGCTGCCTGGCCGTCACCGCGTCCGGCGAGGTGGTGGACGGCGACCAGATCATGGCCGTGCTCGCGCTCGAACTGCGCGAGTCGGGCCGGCTGGCCGCCGACACCGTGGTGGCCACGGTGATGTCCAACCTCGGCTTCAAGATCGCGATGCGCGAGGCCGGGCTGACGGTGGTGGAGACCGCGGTCGGCGACCGGTACGTGCTGGAGGCGATGAAGGCGGGCGGCTTCGGCTTCGGCGGCGAGCAGTCCGGCCACGTGATCATGCTGGACCACGCCACCACCGGCGACGGGGTGCTGACCGGCCTGCACCTGCTGGCCGCGATGGCCCGGCAGCGGAGCTCGCTGGACGAGCTGGCCAAGGTCATGACCCGGCTGCCGCAGATGCTGATCAACGTCAGGGGCGTCGACAAGGCCCGCGCCGAGACCTCGCCGGAGCTCGCCGCGGCCGTGGCGGCGGCGGAGGCCGGGCTGGGCGACACCGGCCGGGTGCTGATCCGCCCGAGCGGCACCGAGCCGATGGTCCGGGTGATGGTCGAGGCGGCCTCGCAGGACCAGGCCCGCACCGTCGCCGAACAGCTGGCCGAGGTGGTCCGCACCACCCTCGGCTGACACGCCGGCGGCCGGGGCACGTCCGCGCCGCGGGACGCACGCCGCGCCAGGCGGCGTGCGCACCCGCGGCGCGGGGGTCAGGCGTCGGTGATGTCGAGGCGGCCGACCTTGAGGTGCTTGATCTCCACGGTGCCGGCCTCGAGGTGCCCGACCACGGCCTTCTTGACGACCAGCCGGCCGATCGCGACCGCGCCGATGGCGAGGGCGCCGAGGGACATCGCGCCGATGGCCAGGGAGCCGAAGGCGTTGCCGCCGCGGAGGGTCAGGCCGGTGGCCGAGGCCCCGGTCACGTCCGCGCCGGTGGCCCGCGCCCCCATGGCGCGTTCGGTGCGGACCCTCGGGAGCTCCGGCTTCTCGTCGTCGGTCGCGGACGCGCCGTCCGGGGCGTCCTGGCTGTTCGGCTCGCTGTGGCTCATGGCCTCACCCTATGACGCGGGCGGGGGTCAGCAGCGGGCGAGGAAGCCCTTCAGGGCGCCCTGGTCGTCCCGGGTCACCGGCAGCCCGTACTCGGTCGCGACCGCCACGTACTTGATCGCGTACGCGCACTGGAAGCCCTGCTGCGGCTTCCACTCGCCGGGCCCGGAGTCGCTCTTCTGCCGGTTCGGCTTGCCCCACACGGCGAGCAGGTTGGCGTGGTCGTTGGCGAACTGCTCACGCCGCCCGGCCTTCCAGCGGGAGGCGCCCATCCGCCAGGCCAGCGCCAGCGGGTAGACGTGGTCGATCTGCACCTCGGCGGCGTCGGACTTGGCGAAGGTGATGTCCTTGCCGCTGTAGGGGTCCTTCAGGCGTCCGCCGAGCACGACGCAGTCGCCCTGCCTGCGTACCTGCCGCAGATCGCGGGCGAGGACGTCGTTGCGCTGGTCGCAGCCGTTGTGGTCGGTGTCCTTCCAGCGCACGCCGAACTTCTTGCGGGAGTAGCCGGCGCCGGGCGACTCGGCCGCGACCCTCAGCCCGGAGAGGTCGCCGCGGGCCCGTTCGGCGTCCCGTCCGGCGGGCCGGGAGCCGCCCGGTCCGGGGGACGCGCCGGAGGGGTCCACCTCGGCGTCACAACCCGCGCCCGCCAGGGTCACGGAGAGGACGGTGGCGGCCGTCGCCCGCATGGCCACGCGCCGCGATCTGAACGGGCGTCGTCGCGTCATGCCCTCACCACCACCCGGAGTTCTTCGCTGCCATATGCCCGATTAGTGGCAAATAAACGATCACAGGCTAGGGGGCCCGGGACACCTCCGCGTACGGGGGGTCATGCGGCAGCATGAGGGGTGTGCTGCATCTGAGAGCGATCGTCCCGGGTGACCGTACGGACGCGGCCTGCGCCGTCCTGGCGGAGTGCCCCGGCGCGACGAACGTGGTCGTCGTCGAGGGCGCGGCCAGGGCGCCCCGGGGCGACCTGGTGACCGCCGACATCGCCAGGGAGGCCGTCAACGAGGTCATCGAGCGGCTCCAGGACCTCGGCATCGAGCGGGACGGCTCGATCGCGATGGAGAAGATCGACCTGTCGTTGTCGGACGTCGCCGAGCGGGCCGAGGCGCGCTCGCCCGGGTACGGCGACGACGCCGTGGTGTGGGAGGAGCTCGACCAGCAGACCGCGGAGGGCGCCACGCTGACCTGGTCGTTCATCGCCTTCCTCGTCCTGGCCACCCAGCTCGCCGGCATCGCGGCGCTGATCGACTCGCCCGTCCTGGTGGTCGGCGCGATGGTGCTGGGGCCGGAGTTCGGCGCGGTCGCGGCGATCTGCTACGGCCTCGTCCGGCTCGACCCGCGGCGGATCGGCGCCGCGCTGCGCACCCTGCTGATCGGGTTCGCCGCCGCGATCGTGGTCACCTACGTGTGCGCGCTGGCGAGCCGGTGGATCGGGGTGATCGAGATCGCCCGGCTGCCGGCCTCGCGGCCGATGACCGCCTTCATCTACAGCCCGGACCGCTGGTCGTTCATCGTCGCGCTGCTGGCCGGCGCCGCCGGGGTGCTGTCGCTCACGGCGGGCAAGTCGTCGGCGCTGGTCGGGGTGTTCATCTCGGTCACCACCGTCCCGGCGGCCGGGAACCTGGCGGTGGCGCTCGCGCTCCAGCACGGCAGCGAGATCGACGGCTCGCTGCTCCAGCTCGGCGCCAACTTCGGGGGGATGCTGATCGCCGGGACGGTGACCCTCCTCGTGCAACGCGCGGTGTGGTCGGCGGTACTCCGCGGGAGGGACGGGCATCAGCCATAAGGCGGACGTGGTCCCGGCGGCGAGGCGCTAGGTTCGAGGACATGCCGATCATCGCCACCCAGGGGCTGACGATGAGGTTTCCCCGGGTGACCGCCCTGGACGACCTCACCGTCTCCGTGGAGCACGGGGTCGTGGGCCTGGTCGGCGCCAACGGCGCCGGCAAGTCGACGCTCATCAAGATACTTCTCGGGCTGCTGCCGCCGAGCGCGGGCACCGCCAGCGTGCTCGGGTTGGACATCGCCCGCGACGGGCTGCGGATCCGCGAGCAGGTCGGGTTCAT
The DNA here is from genome assembly GCF_036227065.1 of Spirillospora sp. NBC_01491. Lineage (GTDB taxonomy): Bacteria > Actinomycetota > Actinomycetes > Streptosporangiales > Streptosporangiaceae > Spirillospora > Spirillospora xylanilytica. The sequence goes on along the minus strand of NZ_CP109432.1, from coordinate 4,220,444 downwards.
GCCCGAGTACGAGTGCCTGCCGCCCGACGTCTCGGCGACCGAGTTCGTCGTGCACATGGCCCGGATGTGCGGACTGCCGCCGACCGCGGCCCGCGAACGCGCCGCCGACACGCTGCGGCACGTGGGCCTGTACGAGGAGCGGTACCGGCCGATCGGGGGCTACTCGACGGGCATGCGGCAGCGGGTCAAGCTGGCGCAGGCGCTGGTGCACGACCCGAAGCTGGTGTTCCTGGACGAGCCGACCAACGGTCTCGACCCGGCCGGACGCGACGAGATGCTCGATCTCATCCGCCGGATCGGCACCGAGTTCGGCATCAGCGTGCTGGTCAGCTCGCACCTGCTCGGCGAGCTGGAGCGGGTCTGCGACCACGTCGTGATCGTCGACGCCGGGCGGCTGCTGCGCTCGCAGGCGGTCGCGGCCTACACCGAGGTGAGCGGGTCGCTCACGGTGGAGGTCGACGAGGGCCGCGACGAGCTCGGGCGGCGCCTGTACGACGAGGGCGTCGCGGTCCGGCCCGAGGGCCGGTTCCTGATCATCGACATCGCCGGTGAGGACACCTACGACCGCGTCCGCGACGGGGTCGCCGAGCTGGGGCTGCGGCTGATCCGGATGGAGCAGCGCCGCCACCACATCGAAGAGGTCTTCGCGGTCGACCCGGCCGCCGACCCGCCGCCGTCCGTCCCGCCGGGTCCGCCCGCGCCCCCGGGGCAGGCGGGGCCGTCCGTTGAGAGGGGAACGGGCCGATGAGCATGAGCACGATCCACGACATCGGCTACCGGCACTACGACGGCAAGCGGCTGGGCCGCGCGTACACGGTGCGGTCGCTGTTCGTGCACAACCTGCGCGCCGCGTACGGCATCGGCCGTCCGGCCCGCGCGAAGGTGATGCCGTTCCTGCTGGGCGCGCTCATGCTGCTGCCCGCCGCGGGCTCGGTGGCGATCTTCGCGTTCTCCAAGGAGGAGAGCGCGCTGATCCGCTACTCCTCCTACACCTCGATCCTCCAGGTCGTCATCGCGATCTTCGTGGCCACGCAGGCGCCCGTGCTGGCCTCGCGCGAGCTGCGCTTCCACGTCGTCCCGCTGTACTTCTCGCGGCCAGTCGGGCATCTGGACTTCGTCCTGGCCAAGTTCGCGGCGATGGCGGTCGCGCTGCTGGCCCTGATGGCGACGCCGATCACGCTGCTGTACGTGGGCGGCCTCGTCTCCAAGGCGCCGGACCCGGCCGACCAGCTACTCCGGTTCCTCGGCGCGCTGGTGGGCTGCGTGCTGTTCGCCCTGGTGCTGGCGGCGATCGGGCTGGTGGTGGCGGCGTTCACGCCGCGGCGCGGCTTCGGCGTGGCCGCGGTCATCGCGGTGTACATGCTGAGCAGCACGTTCGTCGGGATCATCCAGGGGCTGGCCGAGTCCCAGACCAACTTCGCCCTCGCCGGCTGGGCCGGGCTGTTCGCGCCGTTCAACCTGGTCGACATCGTGCAGGTGCGGCTGCTCGGCGCGAAGTCGACCTCGGTCAGCATCGCGCCCGGCCTCCAGGGCGGCGTGGTGGCGCTCGCGGTGTGCGCGCTGCTGGTCGCCGGCTCGATCGCGGTCCTGTACCGCCGGTTCCGTAAGGCGGGCCTCTCATGAGTGAACTGGAGGGGCGCGGCGTCGTCTGGACTGAGGAGCTTGCGACGAGGGAAGGCGGCGCCATTGGGCGCCCCGTAGGTGAGCGGGGGGCACAGTGAGCGAGTTGAAACTGGAGAACGTTTCCCGGTGGTACGGGAACGTGGTCGCGGTCAATGGCGTGTCGATGACGATCGGGCCGGGCGTGACCGGGCTGCTGGGGCCGAACGGGGCGGGGAAGTCGACGCTCATCCACATGATGGGCGGGTTCCTGGCGCCGTCGTCGGGGTCGGTCTCGCTGGACGGGGCGGCGATCTGGCAGAACCCGAACATCTACCGGAGCCTCGGGCTGGTGCCGGAGCGGGAGAGCGCCTACGACTTCCTGACCGGGCGGCAGTTCATCCTGGCGATGGCCAAGCTGCACAAGCTGAAGGATCCGGGGGCGGCGGCGGCGCGGGCGATCGCGCTGGTGGAGATGGACTACGCCGCGGACCGGATCATCGGCAACTACTCCAAGGGCATGAAGCAGCGGATCAAGATGGCGTCGGCGCTGGTGCACGATCCGCCGGTGCTGCTGCTGGACGAGCCGTTCAACGGGATGGACCCGCGGCAGCGGCTCCAGCTCATGGACCTGATCCGGCGGATGGCCGACGAGGGCCGCACGATCCTGTTCAGCTCGCACATCCTGGAGGAGGTGGAGCGGCTGGCCAGCCACATCGAGGTGATCGTGGCGGGCCGGCACGCGGCGTCCGGCGACTTCCGCCGGATCCGGCGGCTGATGACCGACCGGCCGCACCTGTTCCTGGTCCGGTCGGGCGACGACCGGCGGCTGGCCGCGGCGATCATCGCGGACGGGTCGGCGCGCAGCGTCCAGCTCACCGACAAGGGGTTGCAGGTCGAGGCGGTCGACTTCCAGCGGTTCACCTGGCTGCTCCCGCAGGTCGCCCGGGACTCCGGGGTCCGGCTGTGGGAGGTCTCGCCGTCCGACGAGTCGCTGGAAAGCGTCTTCTCCTACCTGGTGGGGAAGTGAGGGCCAGATGAACGCCACGATCGCGATGATCACGTTCCGTGCGATGCTCGGCCGGCGCCGTGCGCTGCTGCTGTTCGCGCTGCCGCTGGTGCTGATCCTGCTGGCGGTGGGGCTGAAGGTCACCGGGCTCGCCGATCTGGAGGTCTCCACCGGGGTGCTCCAGCGGTTCGGGCTCGCCACGCTGCTGCCGCTGCTGGCGCTGATCGCCGGCACCGGGGTGATCGGCCCGGAGATCGACGACGGCCAGATCATGTACGTGCTGACCAAGCCGATCCCGCGGCAGGTGATCGTGCTGACCAAGCTGGCGGTGGCGATCGTGCTGGTGACGGCGTTCGCGGCCGTCCCGACGCTGCTGGCCGGGCTGCTGATGTCCGGGATGACCGAGCAGGTGGCGCCGGCGTTCACCGTGGGGGTCCTGGTCGGGGGCATCGCCTACAGCGCGGTGTTCGTCGCGCTGGCCGTGGTCAGCCGCAACGCCGTGACGATCGGGCTGCTGTACGCGCTGGTGTGGGAGACGCTGCTCGGCAATTTCGCGCCCGGCGCGAAGTCGGCCTCGATCCAGCAGTGGGCCCTGTCGGTGACCGACGTGCTGACCGGGGCCACGACGGTCAAGTCCACGGTGGACCTGGCCGTCGCGGTCCCGTTGCTCGTCGCGGTCACCGCCGTGGGCACGCTGCTGGCAGTGGTGCGGCTGCGTTCGCTGGCGGTGGCGAGCGCCGAGTAGCGCCGTCCGCTAGCGGGGCGCGGGCGCGCCGCACCTCGGGCAGGGCCCGCATCCGGCGGGTGACGTTCCGGCGGCGGCGCGGGCCTTCGGCGCGTTCAGCGGGGCGCCCCGGGAGTCGATCAGGACGTATTCCAGGGGCGGCCGTTCGAGTCCGCCGTCCGCCGCGACCCGCTCGGACAGCTCGCCGAGCTTGGCCGTCACCTCTCTCTGCTGATGCACCGACTCCCGGGTGACGGCGCGGAGTGAAGTCCAAGGATGGCGGACGCGCAGGTCAGGCGGTCGGTTGTCACGGTGGCCCCGGCCGGACGGTCACGATTATCGTGACCGTTGATCATCTTCCGGGCGGGCGGGATCTCCACCACAATCCTCGTACCGCCGTCAGCTCCCCGCGTGAAGGCGCATGCCCGCCATGCCGTGACCGACCCGCGCAGGAGCACAGATGACCGAGCACCCCTATCCGCCCGCGCCCTATCCCCCCGCGCCGTACGTCCAGGAGCTCGCGGTCAAGCGGGGAGTCGGACGCGCCCTGGCCGCCACCATCACGCTGGGCGCCTGCGTGCTGCTCCTGATCGTCCACGCCGGGCTGGCGGCCTGGGGGACCCACCTCGCCGATCCGGCCGACCCGCTCGTCCACGAGCGCGTGGAGAGCCTGTTCTACCTGCTGGACGTCCTCGGGCTGGCCGAGGCCGCGGCGACGGTGGCGACCGCCGTCGCGCTGATCGTCTGGCTGTGGCGGGCGCGGGCGAACGCCGTGGGCATCGGCGGGACCCCGCAGCAGTGGGGCCGGCCCTGGATGATCATCGGCTGGATGGTGCCGATCCTGAACTTCTGGGTGCCCCGGATGATCGTCGCGGACGTCTGGAGGGCCAGCGCCCCCGCGGGCCGGCGGGCCTGGCCGGTCAACCTGTGGTGGCCGCTGTGGCTGATCTACGTCGTCGGTGGCCGGGTGCTCTCCGACCATGACGGTATGAGCCTTCAGGAGCTGTACGACCATTGCGTGTCCCTGACCGCGCTCGCCCTGATCGGAGTCGCCGCGGCGGCGCTCGCCTTCGCGTTCGTCTGGCAGATCACCGGCTTCCAGGAGGCCCACGCCCGCCGCCTGGCCCAGGCCACCGCCCCGCCGGACCTAGTGCGCGGGTGGCGCGACCTGGCGTAGCCGGCAGGCGAACCAGGTGAACGCGACGCAGACGGAGACGTAGAGGGTCACCGCCTGGACGGCGAAGCGGCCGTAGTGGAAGACCCACCGGTCCGCGGCGGGGTCGGTGCCGTACGACGGGTTGTCCCAGATGTAGGGCAGCATCCAGGCCACCAGCCCGCCCAGGCACTGGGCGAGGGTGTAGAGGATCACGAGCTCTGCCAGGCGCCACAGGTAGCCGCGACGGTCGGTCCGTCTATACGCCCTGACCTGGGAGAGCGCGTTTCCCTGGTGCCAGCGGTCGCCGTCTGGGGCGACGCGGGCGCAGGCGACGGGGCAGAGCACCGTGGCCGCGACGACGAGAGAGATCAGCAGGAGGGCCACGAGCCCTGCCACCGGTTCCGAACTGACGCGGCTGCGTCCCTGAGGGAGCAGCAGGGCGGCCAGGATGGGCAGATGGGTGACCAGGACCGCCGCGTACACGCGGCTCAACACGCGCAGGGGGACAGGACCGGAGCGGTGTTGCGGCTGCACGGTTGTCATGGGCTCATCCAAGCATGGTCTTTCACTTTGGTGAAATAGTTTTCTTTACCGAAGTGAAAGACTTGTAGGCTCGCGAGCATGAATTCCGAGCCGGACGGAGCCCTCCTGGGGCACCAGCTGAGCCTGTGGGTCGTGCTCTATCACGAGGCTCTGGCCTCGCGGCTGCACGTCAACGCGACCGAGCACAAGGTGCTGGGCATCATCGGGCGCGCCCGCGGGGTCCACCCCGCCCAGCTGGTGGCCGAGACGGGCCTGAGCGACGCCGCCATCACGAAGATCGTCGACCGGCTGGTAAGCCTCGGCTATGTCGACCGCGCGCGCGACCCGTCCGACGGCCGACGCTTCACGCTGACCGTGACCGCCGTGCACCGGCAGGTCACGGCCGAGGCCATGGCCCCGATGCTGATCGGCATGGAACACCTTCTCCAGGGCTTCGACGCGGCCGAACTGGAGACGGTGGGGCGCTGGCTCACCGGAACCGTGGCCGTGATGCGCGAGGCCACGCTGTCCCTGGCCCCGGACACGCCACAGAAAGGGCGATGACCGCGGTGATCTTCCCTTCGGGGGACGGGCATGGCCCGGCTTTGCCAGGATGACCGCATGATCGTTTCCGCTCGCCTGCTCGATGATCAGATGGACGATCTGATCCGTTCGTTCTCGACGCTCGACCTGGGAGGCTGGCAGCGTCCCGATATCGAGCGCGTTCTCGCCGAGCGCGGCTGGTCCCTCGTCGAGGACCGCGGCGTATCCCTGGGCTTCTCCACAGGGCTGCCGACGGGCCACGGGTACGCCTCCACGGATCTGGACCACTCGCCCGCACTCGCGGTCACGCTCGCGTCCGGTCTGGACCACGCCGAGGCGGTAGAGGTGTTCGACACCGCCAGGCGGCAGGCTGAGGACGTGCTCGGCCCACCGCCGTTGCGGGGCGGGCCCGGACCATGGCTGCGATGGCGCCGACCCGGTGCGACGCCCCGTCTGCGGCTCGCGCGCGCGTGCTCGGACGAGGCGACGGCCAGTGTCCATCTCGAACTCCTGGCGACCGATCGGTACGAGCACCACGAGGTGCGGACGGCCCGGCACCAGGGCGAACACCCCTACTCCTGGTGCCGGACCGTCCACACGGACGAGACCGACGGAATGCTCGTCCCGGGGGACGCCGTCGCCGAAGACTGGCGGGACGTCGAAGACCGTCTGGCCCGCACCCTTCGCGCCCTCGTGCGGGACGTACCGGTGCTCGGCGAAGACCCGCTGACCCTGGTGATCGAGGAGCGCGACGACGGGTCGCGGATGCCGTCGGAGATCCCCACCTGCTTCGTCAAACTGGCTGACGGCGTGCTGAGAGTCGAATGCCCGGCCGACCCGGTGCCGGACATGGTCCTGACGTTGACCGAGCTGGGCTGGACGGCGCCGAGCGAGGCGTGGATCACCGTCCTGACCACCGGCGATTGGAGCACCGAGCCGGATGGGAGCCCGAGCTTCTCCCGCGACTGGCCGCTGACCTCCGAGGTGGCCGCCGGCGACGCCGCGCGGCTCGTGGTCGGAGCGCTGCGCGCTGTTGAGGCGACGCTGCCGGCACTGGGCTACTGGGTCGGGAGGAACGGCGACAACCTGGGCGTCCGCCTGCCCGAACTCGGCATCTGACCGTCAGTGCGGCGGGCGCGCCCCGGCTCTAGCCGACGGACTTCAGCGTGGCGAGCAGAGTCGCCCAGTCGTCGCCGGTGAGCGTGAGGACGGGACCCGCGGGGTTCTTGGAGTCGCGGACGCCGACGGTGCCGTCAAGGACGGCGGTCTCGACGCACTCGCCGCCGTTGCCGCTGTGGCTGCTCTTGCGCCACCTGGGGAGGGAAAGGGGGGTGGTCATTCCCTGACACATCCTTTCTTGTGGTCAAGACAAGGCCCCGGCTACCTGGTGGATCAGTCGTGCCGAGTCACCGGTGTTCAGTGCGGAAGCAAGCAGATGGTCGAGGATCAGGTTACCCCGCCGTGTCTCAGCCGGTTTCTCCATGTACATGCAGCCCATGAGGTGCTCCATGTAGAGGACTTCGGGGTACCCGTCAAAGGTCAGCAGGATGAACGGACCGTCGATCGCCGCGTGGATCCCGGCGCGATAGGGCAGGACCTGGATGGACACATTGGCCAGCCCGCCCAGGTCAAGGAGCCCTTCGAGCTGTGATTTCAGCACCGTGGGGCAGTCCACCAGCCGATGGAGCGCGGCCTCGTCGATGATCGCCCATACGTGCAACGGCTGGTCGGACGCCGTGATCCGCTTCTGCCGCGCCTGACGGACTTCCACGCCGCGCTCTATCTCCTCCGGAGTTCTCGGTTGTGAGCCGCTCAGTACCGCCCGTGCGTAGTCCGGGGTCTGGAGGATTCCTGGAATCAGCGTGGTCTGATAGGTGCGATAGGTGAGGGCCTCGGCTTCGAAGGCGAGGTAGTCGTTGAAGCCGGACTTGAGGACGTCGTCGTAGGAGTGCCACCAGCCCTTCTGGCGGGCTTCGCGGGCGAGCCGCACCAGTTCGGTCCGCTGCTCGCCGGTGATGCCGTACACCTCCAGCAGTTCCATCACCTCGCCGGAGGTGATGCGCATCTTCGCGTTCTCCATCCGGCTGAGCTTGGCGGTGTCCCAGCCGATCTCGGCGATGGCCTGCTCACCGGTCAGGCCGGCCTTCAGGCGGAGCCGCTTCAGCTCGCGGGCGACGCGTCGGCCGCGCACGGTCGGCGTGTAGGGCATGCCACCTCCACAAATTGTTCTCGAACCACTTGTGATCAGAGTGCTTAGTTGAGCACAGTGTCACCGTACGACTACGGCTGCGGTGACGGAGGGGATTCGGGTGAACAGGATGTGGCTTTCCTTGGAGGTCAGGCTCGCGGGCCTGCCCGTTCAGATACCGGTGGCGCGGCGATTCGTCGCCGATGCGCTGGGAGACGGTCACCCCTGCCGCGCGGACGCGATGCTGCTGGCGTCGGAGGTCGGCACCAACGCGATCAACCATTCGCTCAGCGGCGAGGTGGGCGGATCATTCCTGCTGACCGTCCACTGGACGGAGGGCTGGGCGCGGGTGGCCGTCGCCGACCAGGGGGCGGCGGAGGCGCCCTGCCTCCGCCGGGCCGGGCTCGGGGAGGCGTCCGGACGCGGGATCGCCCTGCTGGACGAACTCGCCGTGCGGTGGGGGTTCATGCGCCGGTCCGTCCGCGGGACGGAGGTGTGGTTCGTCCTGGGGGAGCCGCCGCGCCGTGCGGGGGTGCACGGCGCGGCGGGGGTTCAGGACTCTGAGCCGGTGAGCCTGATCAGGGTGGCGAGGGCCTCGGAGGCGGCCACGGGGTCGAGGTCGCCGAAGGTGCCCTTCTCGGGGCCGTCGAGACCGACGTAGTCGAGCTTCTGCTCGGGATCCTCCTCGGCGAAGATGCCGATGCCGGGCTCCATGCCGATCACCAGGTGCTGCTTCCCGGTGAGCGTCAGCGAGATCGTCCGGCGGTAGCCGCGGTTCTCCTTCGCGCCGAACTCCCAGCCCTGGCGCTCCAGGCCGTAGATGGGCCCGTTCGGCACGGTGGAGCCCTCGAAGCGGCGCAGGCGCGAGCCGGTGCGCTCGTCGTCGGTGAGGACGTGGACACCGCGTCCGAGCTGGGGGAAGGGCTGGAGGATCTCGTAGTCGGCGAGCACCTCCGACCACGCTTTGACCGCCTCGCCCAGGTGATACGGGTGGGGGAGGCCGATCCGGGCCGTGGGGGACGGGTCGAACCGCTGGTCGTCGACGCCCGCGAAGGTGCGGTCCTCGGCCACCCGGAACGTGGTGGTCTCGCCCTGGTCGTCCGCCGTCCAGACGAGGCGCCGGACGATGTGCCACAGGAGGGGGTGGCCGACGAGGAGGTCCTGGAACTCCTGCGGCGTCCAGCGGCGTCCGGCGACCATCGCCCTCTCCAGGCGTTTGGTCTGGTCGGAGGCGATGGCACCCACCTCCTTCTTGAGGACGGTGAAGCGTTGGTAGGCGGCGGGGGCGAGGTCGGGGTCGTCTTTGGCGCCCGGCTTGGGGAGTGCCTTGCGGAGTTTGCCGGTGTCGTCGATGACGTAGGGCTTGAGCTGTTCGTCGAACCCGACGCGGAAGGAGCGTGGCCCGTAGTCGAGGGTCATTCCGCCCTCGGCGTCCAGCCCGAAGTCGGGGACGAGCCGGTCGGCGAGCTGCTCGGACGTCAGCCCGCGCTTGCGCGCGGCCTGGTCGAGGACCGACTGTGCCCGGGGCCGGATCCTGTCCTTGTCGGCCGCCTTCCGCGCGAGCGTGTGCAGGTGGCGCAGCGTGGTGTCCGTTCCGATCGAGGCGAACACGTACATGGTGTTCGCCCCTCCGCTGTGCCAGACCGTCGCCTTCGACCAGCGGACGACCTGCGCGGCGAGGCGGGCGGCCGTCTCGTCGTCGCCCAGGTACGCCAGCGCGTGCTGGACCCAGGGGGAGGCCCACATCTTGGGCTCGTCGTCGGCTTCGTACAGCGCCCATGCGAACTCGGCGAGCGAGCGCGGGTCGCACGGCTCGATGGCCGAGACGAGACCCGGGTACGGCACGGTCACGGAGATGGACAGCATCGTGATCAGGTTGCGGGTCGCGGACGCGGGCAGGGCCCGCTCCCGTCCGCGCAGGAGGACCTGCGGGAGCCGTTCGGGGACGGCCTTCGCGGCGAGCTCCGGCAGTGGGTCGGGGTAGAGGTCGAGCGGGTCGGTGCGGAATGCCTCGATCGCCTTGGTCGCCTCGTCGCCGTAGTACCGCGCGGCTTCGACGATGGTCTCGCGGCCGTATTTCCGGGCGATCGAGAGGAGGGCCCGCTCGGCGGCCCTCCGCTTCGGGCCGGGCTTGCGGAGGGCGTCCGGCACGACCAGCGGGGCGGCGGCCGGGCCGTGCCGCTCGAACCAGGCCGCGGCGTCGGTCTTGTTGTACCAGCCGTTGTACAGCCCCTTGATCATCGCCTGCGCCACGTCCGCGTCCACGAACGGGGCGAGCTGCTTCACGTAGCCGCGCCGGCTCTTGGACTCGAGCATCGCGAGCGGATAGGCCGCCAGGCCGTGCCGGGCCACGATGCCGTGGACGGCGCTGATCCCCTTCCACTCGTCGAGAAGGACGTCGGAGTAGCGCTCGTCGGCCAGCAGCCGGCGGCCGAGCTCGTCCGGGCCCTGCATCAGCAGGCCGATGTACAGATTGCGGCGGTCTTGGTCGTCGAGGTCGGACAGCGCCTCACCGCTCGCGAAGGTCTCGGCCGCCGCCGCCCAGTCGGTGCCGTCGGGGAGGCGTTCGAAATGGTGATGCTGGTAGGGCATCTCCAGCCATTCCGCCTGCTCGCCCGGCGCCCAGGCCAGGACAGTCGGCTCCTTGGGTGGCTTCAGGCCCTTGAGGACGACCGGCTCCTGGCCCGTCGGCCGCTGGGTCCACGGCGGCGCGACCAGCAGCGGGGGGAGGGCGCTTTCGGGGGCGTCCTCGATGATGGCGGGGGTTTCTGGCATGTGCTGCTAGTCCCTGGTGAGTTCGGTCAGTTCGGCGATGAGCTCGGAGGCGGTCACCGGATCCAGCGTGCCGAGCACCGGCGAGTTCTTGGACCGGCGCCAGTACGGGGCGGCGTAGACGCCGACGTCCTCGATCCTCTGCTCGGGGAAGGCGTCGACGGCACCCACCGGGATGCCCGGGTCGAGCTGGACCACGGCCCAGCAGGTGCCGACGGGCCGCGAGATCAGCGTCGCGACGCCGTTGTCCTCGGGGGCGCCCCGTTCCCAGCCGAGCCGGGTCAGCTTGAGGACCCGGCCGATGGGCACGGTGACGCCCTCGAACCGTCCGAGCCGGTGTCCGCCGCGCTCCTCCTCGGTGAGGGGGTGGACCTCGCGTCCGAGCTGGGGGAAGGGCTGGAGGATCTCGTAGTCGGCGAGGACATCCGACCATGCCTTGACCGTATCGCCCAGGTGATACGGGTGCGGGAGGCCGATCCGGGCCGTGGGGGACGGGTCGAACCCCTGGTCGTCGACGCCCGCGAAGGTGCGGTCTTCGGCGATGCGGAAAGGCCGGTCGTCGGCGGTCCAGACGAGGCGGCGGGCGATGTGCCACATGAGCGGGTGGTCGACCAGGAAGGCGCGGAAGTCGCCGGGGGTCCAGCGGCGTCCGGTGACCATGGCGGCTTCGAGGCGGGCGATCTGGTCGGCGGCGATCGTCCGGACGTCCTTCTTCAAGGCGGTGAACCGCTGGTAGGCGGCGGGTGCCAGCTCGGGGTCGTCCTTGGCGCCGGGTTTGGGGAGTGCCTTGCGGAGTTTGCCGGTGTCGTCGACGACGTAGGGCTTGAGCTGTTCGTCGAACCCGACGCGGAATGACCGAGGCCCGTAGTCGAGGGTCATTCCGCCTTCGGCGTCCAGCCCGAAATCGGGGACGAGCCGGTCGGCGAGCTGCTCGGACGTCAGCCCGCGCTCCTTCGCGATCTTGTTGAGCAGCGCCTCCGCCTGCGGCCGGATCCGCTTCCGGTCGGCCGCCTTCTGCGAGATCTGATGCAGGAAGCGCAGGGCGACGTCCGTCCCGACGGACGTGTGCACCTCCAGCGCGTTCCAGCCCTTGTTCCTCCACGCGTCCGCCTTCGACCAGCGGTTGATCACCGAGGTGAGGCGGCGGACGGTCTGCTCGTCGCCCAGGTGCTTCAGGGCGTGCGCCATCCAGTCGGCGGCCCACAAGGGGTAGCCCCGGTGGGCCTCGTACAGCGCCCAGACGAACTCGGTCAGGGAATCGGGGTCGCACAGCTCGGTGACCGTCGCGACCCCGGGGTAGAAGGCGCCGCCGCGGGTGAAGGTGAGCATCGTGATGAAGTGCCGGGTCGCGGACGCGGGCAGCGCGCGGTCCCGTCCGCGCAGCAGGATCTGCGGCAGCTCCGCCGGGTCGAGCGCGGACTCGGACAGCGGCCACGGGTACAGGTCGAGCGGATCGATCCGCAGCTCGGCGACCGCGTCGGCCGCCTCGTCGCCATGGCACCGCGCGGCCTCGGTCACGGCGGCGTGCCCGTGCCGCTCGACGAGGTGGCGGAGCGCGACCTCGGCGCCCTTCCGCTTGGGGGCGCTCCGGCCGAACGCGATGGGCACCAGCGCCGGGACGGCGGCCAGACCGTGCCGGTCGAGCCACGCGCGCAGCATCGGGAGGTGGGACCCGTCGGCGCCGATCCCGACCATGATCTGGATCACGGCCGCGTCGCGGAACGGGACGAGCCCGCCCGCCGCCGCGCCGTCGCGTTCGGCGAGGGACTTGGCCAGCGCCAGCGCGGCCAGCTCGTGCCGTGCCACCAGCGGGTGGAGCCACGCCGTGGAGCCGCTGTGGTAACGGAAGTCCCACCGGGCCAGGATGGCCTGGCCGTACTCCTCGGGGGCCTGCATCAGGAGGCCGAGGTGCTCGGCCTGGAGCCGGGGGTCGTTCTCGAAGTCGGACCCGGACACCGGGGCGAAGGACGCGGCGAGGTCCGACCAGGCGGTGTCGTCCGGGAGGCGGTCCAGGCTCCGGTACGGCTCGTCCAGCCATTCCTCGCGCTCGCCCGGGGCCCAGACCACCACGGTCGGCTCCTGCGGCGCCTTGAGGCCCTTGATGGTCAGCGGCTCGTCGCGCGGGGGACGCCGCACCCAGGGCGGCTCGACCAGCAGCGGGGGCAGGGCGCTCGCGGGAGCGTCCGGGACGAGGTGCGCGGCGGGGGTGTCTGGCATTATTTTCCTAGTTCCTGGTGAGGTCGGTGAGCTGGGCGATGAGCTCGGAGGCGGCCACCGGTTCGAGCTCCCCGAAGGTCGGGGTGCCCTCGCGGGGCGATCGGTAGGAGGTCGCGTTGGGGCTGATCAGGACACTCCGGAGGTTCTGCTCGGGGAAGACCTCGACGGCGCCCACCGCGATGCCCGGATCGAGGTCGATCACCACCCACCGCTCGCCGCCGGCGGGCACGGAGATCCAGCCCTCCACCCCGCCGTCCTGCGGCGTGCCCCGCTCCCAGCCGTGCCGGGTGAGCCCGAGGACTCTGCCGGTGGGGACGGTGACGCCTTCGAACCGTCCGAGTCGGTCCCCGGCGCGTTCGCCCTCGGTGAGGGTGTGGATCTGGCGCCCGAGCTGGAGGAAGGGCTGGAGGATCTCGTAGTCGGCGAGGACGTCCGACCATGCCTTGACCGCGTCGCCCAGGTGCAGGGGGTGGGCGATGCCGATCTCGGCGGTGTCGGGCAAGGCGAAGGCGTCGTCGTCGACGCCCGCGAAGGTGCGGTCTTCGGCGATGCGGAAGGGGCGGTCGTCGGCGGTCCAGATCAGGCGGCGGGCGATGTGCCACATGAGCGGGTGGTCGAGGAAGAAGGCGCGGAAGTCGTCGGGGGTCCAGCGGCGTCCGGTGACCATGGCGGCTTCGAGGCGGGCGATCTGGTCGGCGGCGTTCGCCCGGACGTCCTTCTTCAAGGTGCTGAACCGCTGGTAGGCGGCGGGGGCGAGCTCGGGGTCGTCCTTGACGCCCGGTTTGGGGAGGGCCTTGCGGAGTTTGCCGGTGTCGTCGACGACATACGGCTTGAGCTGCTCGTCGAACCCGACGCGGAACGACCGAGGCCCGTAGTCGAGGGTCATCCCGCCCTCGGCGTCCAGCTCGAAATCGGGGACGAGCCGGTCGGCGAGCTGCTCGGGAGTGAGCCCGCGGGCCTCGGCCGCCTCGCGGATCATCGACCGCGCGTAGAACCTGAGCCCGGTGTACCGCACCTTGCGTGCGATCCCGTTGAGGTGGATCAGCGCCACGTCGGTGCCGATCGCGGCGAGCACGTCCAGGCCCTGCTCGGCCTTGGCGTGCCGGGCCTCTCCCGGCCAGGCGCGGATGATCGGGGTGAGCAGCCGCACGGTCTCGTCGTCGCCGAACCAGGCGAGCTGGGTCAGCACCCAGCCGAAGCGGGACGGCTGGCCCGCCCGCCGCCACGCCTCGAAGACGCCCCGGGAGAACGCGGCGAGCGAGGCCGGCGTGCAGAGCTCGCGGACCTCCTCCAGTGCCTCATGCGGGTCGGTCCCGGAGAGCGCCATGAACGAGACGACGTTCCGGGCCTGCTTGACCGGCACCACCCGTCCGCCGTCGCGCAGCACCAGCCGGGGCAGCCGGGCACGGTCGGCCCAGGGGACCTTCGGGGCCTTCGGCGGGCCCTCGGCCGGCTTCTTCGCCACGTCCAGGACCGGCCGCTCGCGGCGCAGGGCCTCGGCCACCGCCTCCGCGGCCTCGTCGCCGTGGACACGGGCGGCGTCGGCGACCGCGTCACGGCCGTGGCGGCCGGCCACGACCCACAGCGCGGCCAGGGCCTTCCTGCGGGCCGGACGGCGCTTGCCCAGGGCGTCCGGCACCAGGAACGGGACCGCCGCCAGGCCGTGCCGCTCCAACCAGGTGAGGGCGATCTCGTGAGTCGACTTGAGCCGGAAGTGCCAGTCGGCCATCCGGACCGCCACCTCGGCGTCCAGGAACGGCAGGAGCGCCTTGATGCAGCCGGCGGGGTCGAGGTCGACGCAGTGGATCAGCGGGGCGTGCGCCTCCAGCTCGAACCGGGCCACGATCGGCCTGAGCGAGTGCCAGAAGTAGCTGCTGGTGTATTCGGGCCGCCAGGCGGCCACCAGCGGGCGGACCAGCTCCTCGGGGCCCTGCACCAGCAGGCCGGCCTTGGTCGGCGGGTAGCCCGCGCCGGGCTCCCGGTACTCCTCGATGATCGCGGCCCAGTCGCCGTCGAAGTGGCCGTAGGACGTGATCGCCGCCCATTCCTCGCGTTCGCCCGGCTTCCAGGCGATGGTCAGCCCGGCCGGGGGCTCCAGGCCGGGGACGAGGACCGGCTCGGGCTCCTTCGGCTTCGCGGGGCTGGGCAGCCGTGCCGCCTGCTCCCAGGGCGGGTCGACCAGGACCTGCGGCAACGCGTCGAGAGGGGCGTCCTTGACCGTCACGGGGCTCGCACCGGGTGTGTCCATGTCGGAGACCGTAGAGGAGCCCCCCGACAACCCGCCGAAGATCATTAAAGATCGGCGGATACCCGTCCCGGACCGGCGTTCCAGTCAGATGCGGCGCAGCCGGACCCGCTGGACGCCGTGGTCGCGGCCCTTGTGCAGCACCAGCGTGGCGCGGGCGCGCGTCGGCAGGATGTTGGAGACCAGGTTGATCTCGTTGACGTCGCGCCACACCCGCTGGGCGAACGCGGCCGTCTCGTCCTCGTCGAGCTCGTGCGCGTACTTGTGGAAGTAGGAGCGGGGATCGGTGAACGCGGTGCGGCGCAGCGCGAGCAGCCGGTCGACGTACCACTGCCGGATGTCCTCGACCCGCGCGTCCACGTAGATCGAGAAGTCGAAGAAGTCGGCCACCCCGAGCTGTCCGGCGGGCGGCGCCTGGAGCACGTTCAGGCCCTCGACGATCAGGATGTCGGGGCGCCGGACGGTCTGCGCCGCGCCCGGCACGATGTCGTACTCCAGATGCGAGTAGACCGGGATCGAGTGCCCGGCCGCGCCCGCCTTGATCTCCGACACGAACCGGACCAGCGCGCGCCGGTCGTAGGACTCGGGGAAGCCCTTCCGGTCCATGATCCCGCGATCGGTCAGCACCGCGTTCGGGTGCAGGAAGCTGTCGGTGGTGACCAGCTCCACGCTCGGGTGCTCGGGCCAGCGGGCCAGCAGCGTGCGCAGCAGCCGCGCGGTGGTCGACTTGCCGACCGCCACGCTGCCCGCCACGCCGATGATGAACGGGGTGGGCTGCACCGGCTCGCCGAGGAACCCGCTGACGGTGTCGCGCAGGCCCCCGTCGGCCATGAAGAACAGGTTCAGCAGCCGTGACAGCGGAAGGTAGACCTCCTCGACCTCGGTGATGTCGATCGGGTCGCGCAGGCCGCGCAGCTCGTCGAGCTCCTCCGGGGTCAGGGGCAGCGGGGTGTTCTCGCGCAGCGCCCGCCAGGCGTCGCGGGAGAGTTCCACATAAGGGCTCGGCACGCTGTCCCATCCGCTCGTCATGGCTGAACAGTAGCCACCTGTCTGAGGTGGACCGGGGTCCTTGACCGGGCGTCCACGCTATAGCCACCCTCCCGTGGCCTCGGCCGCCGGGGCCGCGGGGGCGCTCGCACGGAGCAGGCGCTCTTCCGAATAGGCTTGCCGCCATGTGCGGAATCGTGGGGTACGTGGGCGCGAAGCCGGCGCTGGACGTCGTGGTCGAGGGCCTGGCGCGGCTGGAGTACCGCGGCTACGACTCGGCCGGGGTGGCGCTGCTGTCGGACGGGCGGCTGGCCACGGCCAAGCGCGCCGGCAAGCTGATCAACTTGCGCAAGGCGCTGACGGAGTCGCCGCCGCCGGCCGGGACGCTCGGCATCGGGCACACCCGGTGGGCGACGCACGGGCCGCCGAACGACCGCAACGCGCACCCGCACACCGACTGCGGCGGGACCGTCGCGGTGATCCACAACGGCATCATCGAGAACTTCGCCACGCTGCGCGCCGAGCTGGAGGAGGGCGGCCACACGCTGCGCTCCGACACCGACACCGAGGCCGTCGCGCACCTGATCGAGGACGAGCTGAAGACGGCCGGCGACCTCGCCGAGGCGACGCGCCGGGTCTGCGGCCGGCTGGAGGGCGCCTTCACCCTGGTCGCGGTGCACACCGGCGACCCCGGCCTGGTGGTCGGCGCGCGCCGCAACTCGCCGCTGGTGGTCGGCGTCGGCGACGGCGAGAACTTCCTGGCCAGCGACGTGGCCGCGTTCATCGCGCACACCCGCGACGCGATCGAGCTGGGCCAGGACCAGATCGTCGAGCTGCGCGCCGACGGGGTGACCGTCACGGGCTTCGACGGGCTTCCCGCCGAGGTGAAGGAGTACCACGTCGACTGGGACGTGTCGGCCGCCGAGAAGGGCGGCTACGACTACTTCATGCTCAAGGAGATCGCCGAGCAGCCGCGCGCGGTCGCCGACACGCTGCTCGGCCGGATCGGCGCCGACGGCCGGCTCACCCTGGACGAGATGCGCATCTCCGACCAGGAGCTGCGCGAGGTCGACAAGATCATCATCGTCGCCTGCGGGACGTCCTTCCACGCCGGGCTGATCGCCAAGTACGCGATCGAGCACTGGGCCGGGCTGCCCTGCGAGGTCGAGCTGGCCAGCGAGTTCCGCTATCGCGACCCGATCCTGAGCCGCAGCACCCTGGTCATCGTGATCTCCCAGTCCGGCGAGACGATGGACGCGCTGATGGCGCTGCGGCATGCCCGCGAGCAGCACGCCAAGCTGCTCGGCATCTGCAACGTCAACGGGTCCACGCTGCCGCGCGAGTGCGACGGCGTGCTCTACACCCACGCCGGGCCCGAGATCGCGGTCGCCTCCACCAAGGCGTTCCTCACCCAGCTCGTCGCGGTCTACCTGATCGCCCTCTACCTGGCGCAGGTGCGGGGCACCAAGTGGGGCGACGAGGTCTTCGCCATGGTGCAGCTCCTCGCGCAGATGCCGGAGAAGGTGGAGAAGGTCCTGGAGACCATGGAGCCGGTCCGCGAGCTGGCCCGGTCGCTCGCCGGCGAGCACTGCGTGCTGTTCCTCGGCCGGCACGTCGGCTTCCCGGTGGCCCTGGAGGGCGCGCTGAAGCTCAAGGAGCTGGCCTACATGCACGCCGAGGGCTTTGCCGCCGGCGAGCTCAAGCACGGGCCGATCGCGCTGATCGAGGACGGGCTGCCGGTCGTGGTGGTGGTGCCGCCGCGGGTCCGCGACGTGCTGCACGACAAGATCGTCTCCAACATCCAGGAGATCCGCGCCCGCGGCGCCCGCACCATCGTGATCGCCGAGGAGGGCGACACCTCGGTCGAGCCGTACGCCGACACGCTGATCAGCGTGCCCGCGGTGCCGACGCTGCTCCAGCCGCTGGTGACCACGGTGCCGCTCCAGGTGTTCGCCTGCGAGCTGGCCACCGCCAAGGGCCACGACGTCGACCAGCCGCGCAACCTGGCCAAGTCCGTCACGGTCGAGTAGCGCCGGAACACCCGTCACGCCCCCAGGAGGCCGCTGGCCTCCTGGGGGCGTTCGCCTTCCCCGGGACGGTCCCCAGGTGGACGGAGCCGCTCAGGGGACCGGCACGGTCAGGCCAGGTCGAAGCCGCCGTCCTTGGCGCGCTCGCTGAAGCGCCGCCACTCGCGGACGCTGAAGGTGAGGGTCTCGGCCTCGTCGCCGGGCTGACCGCCGCCGTCCCGGACGGCCACGGACCGGCCGCCGCGCCGTGCGACCTCGACGCACGCCTGGCTGGCGCCGCACCGGCGGCTCGTCCTCCATGGAGTGGGGGGTGTGGTGTGGAAATCCATTCCGGCTCCCGGCTTGAAGGTGCGTTCGAGTGGGGGACACGGGCTCGGTTCTCCGCACACGGTAACAAGGATCGGCGGAATTGCTGCGGTCTACGGGGTTCTGGGTATAGGGGAGGTCTCCGGCGAGAGGTGAGTGGAGAACGGTCGGTGCGCCTCACCGAGGACGGTGATTCCCCGTGCCGCCGGAGAGATCTTCTGCAATTCTCAGAGATCGTGAAATTCTCATGATTGGCGGAGGGTTTCGGGGCGGAGCCGGGAAAAGCAGCGAGCCGAGTCTCGACAGGTGTCGCGGGTCGTGACTCGGCTCGTGCGCCGGGCTCCGCTCAGCGGGCTCCAATGGCGCCGGAGTGCGGCATGGTGTGCCGCCTGCTTCATACCTCCAGGTCGTAAACGCCCTTCTTGGTCCGTTCCACGAAGGAACGCCATTCGGTCCGCGAGAACGTCAGGACCGGGCTCTGGGTGCCGTGCTTGGCGTCACGTGCCCCGATGGAAGGCTCCGCCACGGCCAGTGTGGCCACCTCGACGCAGGTGTTGCTGGCCCCGCAGTAGGCGCTTCGCCGCCAGGTCGGGACAGAAGTGACAATAGAGGACACTCGATGCCTTTCACATGAATACGTGTCACTCCGCGGCGCAATCGCCTAGCGATAATCCCTCGCCGCCAGGATTCGCCGCCTGGATTCAGCAGGTGTCAGCGCCTGGCCGGCGAGAGTCGTATAGGCGAGGCGGTACATGAAGGTGACACCCTCATCCACAAAGTGACTGATCGTTAGACTCTCGGTATGCACGATATCAGGAAAGGTGATGTCGTGTACCTGCGAGAACTCCAACAGGATAAACGATTCAGCCAGCACCGAGTGTGTGCTTCGCAAGGGGAGTATCTGCACTGAGACATTGGGCAGTTCGGTCAGGCGACAAAGGTGCTCAAGCTGCTCGCGCATGACCTTGGGGTCGCCCACCTGACGATTCAGGACGGCCTCATCGATAATCGCCGAGAACTCCAGCGGCTGGGCCTGGTACAGCAGTTCCTGGCGGCGCAGCCGCACCTGAAGCCTGCGTTCCAATTCCTGCGGCGGAAGCGTGGCCAGCTCGCTCCACCCGCCGATCACGTTCCGGGCGTAGTCCTCGGTCTGGAGGAGGCCGGGGAAGACGATGCTGCCCCATTCCCTGGTCGCCGTCGCCTCGGCTTCGAGGGCGATGAAGTCGGCATAGGGGCCGGGCAGGTCGCGGTAGTCCTCCCACCAGCCCTTCTTCGCGGCATCGTGTGCCAGGGTGATGAGGTCGTCGCGGCGGCCCGGTTCTATGTCGTACAGGTCGAGGAGACGGTCGACGTCGTTGATCTTGGCGCTGGTGCGCGCGTTCTCGATCCGGCTGACCTTGGCAGTCGACCAGGTCAGCCGTTCGGCGACGTCGTCTCCGGTGAATCCCTTCTGTTCGCGCAACCTCCGGAGTTCGGCGGCCAGGCGGCGCTGGCGGACTGAGGGACCTCGGGATGCGCTCATAGCTGCGGCCTCTCCAGTCCAGCGGAGTGCTCTGTGCGCAGTCTGCCGTACCGGGGGCCGGCCGCGCGGAGGGACATGCGGACCCGGTATCGATGATTCTACGGAGTGCCGGTAAGTCTGTACATCACGATGAAACTTACTCGGCAACCTGCGCATATCCCCGCGGAAACGGGGCCGGGGTCCGGGCCGGGCCGGGCCGCCGTGACACCCTGGTGGGGTGATCGGGGGCGGAGCCGGGGGCCGGATCCGGGGCCCGGGACGCGGACGGCGCTCAGGGAGCTGCGGATGAGGTACGCGCACGAGGTCGGCAAGGTACGGGCGGCCGAGCGGGCCCTGATGGCGAGGCTGCCGGACGGCGCGCTCATGCAGCGGGCCGCCGCGGGGCTCGCCTCGATCTGCGCGCGGCTGCTCCCCTCGGTGTACGGCTCGCGGATCGTGCTGCTGGTCGGCGGCGGCGACAACGGCGGCGACGCGCTGTACGCGGGGGCCAGGCTGGCCGGCCGGGGCGCGCGGGTGTCGGCCGTCCAGGCGGGCTCGAAGATCCACCGGGACGGGCTGGCCGCCCTGCGCGCGGAGGGCGGGCGGCTGCTGGTGGGCCCGGCGGCGGTGCCCGCGGGCGCCGCCGACGCGATCGCCGCGGCCGATCTGATCATCGACGGGCTGACCGGGATCGGCGGCACCGGCGGCCTGCGCGAGCCGCACGCCACGCTGGCCGGGCTCGCCGCCGAGGCCCCCGGGCTCGTGGTGGCCTGCGACGTGCCGAGCGGGGTGGACGCGGGGTCCGGCCGGGTCGACGGCGCGGCGGTGCGGGCCGACGTGACGGTCACCTTCGGCACCTACAAGCCCGGCCTGCTGGTCGACCCCGGTGCGGCGCGCTGCGGCGTCGTCGAGCTGGTCGACATCGGGCTCGGCGCCGATCTGCCCGATCCCGACGTGGTCACGGCGCGCCCGGCCGACGTCCTGCCGCCCGAGCCCGGCCCCGAGTCCGACAAGTACCGGCGCGGGGTGGTGGGCGTCCTGGCGGGCGGCGACGCCTTCACCGGCGCGGCCGTGCTGAGCGTGGGCGGGGCGGTGCGCGGCGGCGCGGGGATGGTGCGGTTCGCGTCCGTCCCGCATCCCGTCGAGCTGGTGCGGCAGCGGTGGCCCGAGGTGGTCACGACCGTGCTCGACCCGGACGCGCCCGCGCCGCTGGACGGGATCGGACGGGTGCAGGCGTGGGTGGTCGGCCCCGGCCTCGGCACCGGGGACGCGGCCGAGCGGCTGCTGGAGGCGGCGCTCGGCACCGACGTGCCGGTGCTGGTCGACGCCGACGGGCTGACGGTGCTGGCCCGCCGCCGCGATCTGCTGCCCCGCACGGCGCCGACCGTCCTGACCCCGCACGCGGGCGAGCTGGCCCGGCTCACCGGCGCCGGACGGGACGAGATCGAGGCGCGCCGGCTGGAGCACGTCCGCCGGGCCGCGGCCGAGCTGCCCGCGACCGTCCTGCTCAAGGGGTCGACGACGCTGATCGCCGAGGAGGACCGGCCCGTCCGGGTCAACCCGACCGGCACGCCGCGGCTGGCCACGGCGGGCACCGGCGACGTGCTGTCCGGGCTGATCGGGGCGCTGCTGGCCGGCGGGATGGCCGCCATCGACGCCGCCGCGGCGGGCGCCTACCTGCACGGCCTGGCCGCCCGGCTCGCCGCGGCGGGCCGTCCCGCCTCCGCCGGACCCGCGTCCGGGTGGGGGGACGGGCAGGGGAGCGGCCAGGACCGCGGCGAGTCGCCGATCGGCGCGTCCGACGTCGTCACCGCGCTCCCGGAGGCGTTCCGCACGCTGTGAGGCGGCCGTCCGGCGGCCCGTCCGGCGGCCTGGGCGGCGTCCCGGCGTCGCGGCCGTGTCCTGAACCGGGTATCCGACGAAGGCGTCCAAAAGGGGTGAAGGTGGTCGTGAGCAGGGGCCGGATGCCCCGAACACCGCCGCCGGGACGGCACACTGGGTGACCATGAGGGTTCCAGCACAGGCACGCGTCGATCCCGACGCGATCAGCCATAACGTCGCCCTGCTGCGCGCGAGCGCGGGGGGCGCCGAGGTCATGGCCATGGTGAAGGCCGAGGCGTACGGCCACGGGCTGGTCGAGGCGTCCCGCGCCGCGCTGGCCGGCGGCGCCACCTGGCTGGGCGTCGCCAAGACCGACGAGGCGCTGCGGCTGCGCGCCGCGGGCGTCACCGGCGTCCCGATCCTGATCTGCCTGGGCGTGCCGGGCGAGCCGTACGAGCGGGCCGTCGCCGCCGACGTCGATCTCGTGGCGGGCGCGGTCTGGCTGGTCGAGGAGATCGCCCGCGCGGCCGTCCGGGCGGGCCGCCCGGCCCGCGTGCACCTCAAGGCCGACACCGGGATGAGCCGGGGCGGCGCCGGGCCGGACGGCTGGCCCGAGCTGGTCGAGGCGGCGCTGGAGGCTGAGGCGGCGGGGCACCTGCGGGTGGTGGGGCTGATGTCCCACTTCGCCTGCGCGGACGAGCCCGGCCACCCGTCCATCGCGCTCCAGCTCGGCCTGTTCACCGAGATGATCGAGTACGCCGAGAAGGCGGGGGTGCGGCCCGACGTCCGGCACCTGGCCAACTCCGCCGCCGCGCTGACGCTGCCGGACGCCCGGTTCGACCTGGTCAGGCCGGGCATCGCCACGTACGGCCTGACGCCGATCCCGCAGGCGGGCACGTTCGGGCTGCGGCCGGCGATGACGCTCGTCTGCGACGCGGCGCTGGTCAAGCGGGTTCCGGCGGGCAGCGGCGTCTCGTACGGGCACACCTACCGCACCGAACGGGAGACGACGCTGGCGCTGGTCCCCGCCGGATACGGCGACGGGATCCCCCGGCACGGCTCCAACCTGCTGGAAGTGCTCGCGGCGGGCCGCCGGCGGCGGATCGCCGGACGCGTCTGCATGGACCAGTTCGTGATCGACATCGGCGACGACGAGCTGTCCGCCGGCGACGAGATCATCCTGTTCGGGCCGGGGGACCGGGGCGAGCCGACCGCGCAGGAGTGGGCGGAGGCGCTGGGCACGATCTCGTATGAGATCGTCACCCGGATCGGTTCCCGGGTGCCGCGCGCGTACCCGGGAGAGGGCGCTGTGGGGGACGCGGATGGATAGCAGGAACAAGCGCAGGATGGGCATCGCCGGCGCCGTCGCGGGCGTCGGCGCGGCGGGGGTGGGCGCGGCCGTCGGGCTGCGCCGGCTGGCGGTGGGCCGGGTCCGGCTGCGGCCCGACCCCGACGCCGACGAGCCGTTCGGGGCGCTGCGCGGGCGGGAGAGCACCGTGCTCGCGAGCGACGGCCTGCCCCTGCACGTCGAGGTGGACGGCCCGGACGACGCGGCGCTGACGGTGGTCTTCTCCCACGGCTACTGCCTCAACCAGGACTCCTGGCACTATCAGCGCCGCGACCTGCAAGGACGCGGCGCCGCCGGCGACCAGCTGCGGATGGTGTTCTGGGACCAGCGCAGCCACGGCAGGTCCGGGCGCGGCGAGCCCGAGCACGCCACCATCGACCAGACCGGCGAGGACCTGTACGCGGTGCTGCGCGCCACGACCCGCCCGGACGACCCGGTGGTGCTCGTCGGCCATTCCATGGGCGGCATGTCGGTGCTGGCGCTGGCCGACCGGCACCCCGAGCTGTTCGGCGCGCAGGTGCGGGCGGCGGCGCTGGTCAACAGCTCCTGCGGCGACCTGGGGGAGATGACGCTGGGCCTGCCGATGGCGCTGGCCAAGCTCGTCCGGCCGCTGGCGTCCGGCACGCTGCGCGGCCTCGGCCGCCGCGCCGACCTGGTCGACCGGGCCCGCGGGCTCGGCGCCGACCTGGCGTTCATCGTCACCAGGAAGATGGCCTTCGCCGACAAGTACGTCAGCCCCACCGTGGTCGACTTCCTGGAGCAGATGATCAGGGCCACCCCGATCGATGTGATCGCGGAGTTCTACCCGACGCTGCTCGGCCACGACAAGCTGGGCGCGCTGGAGTCCCTCGGCCGGGTGCCGGTGCTGGTGCTGGCCGGCGGCGCCGACCGGCTGACCCCCGCCGCGCACGGCCGCCGCATCGCCGCGGAGCTGCCGGACGCCGAGCTGGTCGAGGTCGCCGAGGCCGGGCACGTGCTGCCGCTGGAGTATCCGGGGGTGGTCACCGGCGGCGTGCGGCGGCTGATCGACCGAGTCCGTCCCGAGCTGGAGGAGCGTACGGCGTGAGCGAACCGGGCACCGTCACCGTCACCGTCACCCGCACCGTGCCGGACGCCGCCGATATGCGCGATCTCGGCGTCCGCCTGGCCGGCCTGCTCCGGCCGGGCGACCTGCTGGTGCTCACCGGCGATCTCGGCGCCGGCAAGACCACCCTCACCCAGGGCATCGGCGAGGGGCTGAAGGTGCGCGGGCCGATCACCTCGCCGACCTTCGTCATCGCGCGGGTCCATCCCTCGCTGTGCGGCGGGCCCCCTTTGGTGCACGTGGACGCCTATCGGCTGGGCGGATTCGCCGAACTCGACGATCTTGATCTGGACGCTTCCGCGGACGCGTCGGTAACGGTCGTGGAATGGGGAGAGGGGCTGGCCGAGGGGCTGGCCGACGCCCGGCTGGAAATGATCATTTCGCGCGGCGACGGGAGCACCGAAGAGCGCGCGGTAAAGATCACCGGAGTGGGCGAGCGCTGGGCCGGACTGGCGCGAGAGCTCCACTGATCGGGAAGACCGCGGATTTCTCCCGGCCCGATTGGACCACATTACGGCAACATGTCGTACTCTTTGCCCGAACGAACCTCACCTTCGCGACATATTAGATTTCCTCAAGCAGGAGTGGGATCCGGTGAGTGGTAGCCATCGCAGCGGAAATCGCCGCACTGACAGCCACCGCAGTTCGCGCGGCGGCCAGGACGCGGCAGGCGACGGTCACCGCGCCTCCTCCACCACGACCGGCGGATACCGGACGGCCAGCGGCAGCCACCGCGTCGTGCGCGAGCGCAGGACGGGCCGCCGCTGGGCGATCATCCTCGGCGGCGTGGCGGCCGGGGCCGGGGCCTGCGCGCTGGCCGCGTTCGCGATCCTGAGCGGCGTGGGCGCGAGCGGCGAGCGCGGCTCCGGGCAGATCATGGGCGGCGCCGCGGAGAGCTCGCCCATGTCGTCCGAGCGCTCGCTGGTGCCGGACGCCTGCGAGGTGGCCGACAAGGTCGCCGGCGAGCTGGCCCCCGGCGCCGACCGCAACCAGGGCGACAACTACCAGGGCAACGACCGGCAGAGCCAGTGCGTGTGGGGCGCCTACACCGGCGACCGGAAGCGGCAGCTCAACGTCGAGCTCCGCGCCATCGAGGGCACGCCCGAGCAGAGCCCGACCGACGCCGCGCGCCGCTCGTTCGAGGCCGAGCGCAAGGCCGACGAGTCCGGGAAGGCGCTGCTCGCCGGGCAGGAGCTGACCGACAAGACCCGGCTCACCGACCTCGGTGACGAGGGCTACGTCGTCTACAGCGTCGACAAGGGGCAGGGCGCGGGCGAGGCCGTCGCGAACGCCCGCGTCGTCAACGTACTGGTGACCGTCCACTACGCCGGGTCCAACGGCAGCTCCCCGCTCGGCGCGTCCGACGCGATGGACGGGGCGGTCGAGGCCGTCCGCGACGTGGCCGGGGCCCTGGAGAAGGGCTGACCCGCACGCCGGGGGCCACCGGGACAGGTGGGAGCACGCCCGGCCTGTACTACGCTTTCAATTCGTGCTGGTCTTGGCTTTCGACACCGCGACCGCCGCGGTCACCGTGGCGCTGTACGAGTGGACTCCCGGTGAGGGCGCCCGCCGCCGCGCCGCGACTGAGGCGGTCGACCGGCGCGCGCACACTGAGCTGCTCGTCCCGTCCGTCGCCGCCGTCCTCGCCGAGGCGGGCGCCGCACCCGGCGACCTGAGCGCGATCGCCGTCGGGGTGGGCCCCGGCCCCTACACCGGGTTGCGGGTCGGCCTGGTCACCGCGCGGGCGATGGGCGACGCGCTGGGCGTCCCCGTGCACGGCGTGTGCACGCTCGACGCGATCGCCTGGGCGTCCGGCCGCGACGAGCCGTTCGCGGTCGCGATCGACGCCCGCCGCAAGGAGGTCTACTGGGCCCGGTACGCCTCGGCCCGCGAGCCCGCCACCGGCCCGGCCGTCGGCCCGCCCGCCGACGTCCGCGCCGGCCTGCCGCCCGGCCTCCCGGTGATCGGCGAAGGCGCGGCCCTCTACCCCGACGTCCTCGGCACCCCGGACGATCCGCCGGGCGGTCCGTCGGGCGGTCCTCGCTTCGCTCCGGTCCGTCCGGCCGGTTCTCATCTGGGGGGCGACCCCCAGACCCCCGTCGCCCCGTCGGGCGGTCCTCGCTTCGCTCCGGTCCGTCCAACGGGGAGCGCCCTGGCCGAGTTGGTGGTCGCGCGGCTGTCCGGTGAGCCGGGCCCCGATCTGCTCCCGCCCGAGCCGCTCTACCTGCGCAGACCCGACGCCAAGGAGCCCGGTCCGCGCAAGAAGGTGAGCCCGCGATGACCGGGGCCGACGATACGGGCGCGGTGCGGCTGCGGACGATGACGGCCGCCGACCTGCCCGCCGTGCTCCGGCTGGAGCGGGTGATGTTCCCCGAGGACGCCTGGACGGAGGAGATGCTCCGCGGCGAGCTGGCCGACCAGCCGCGCACCCGGCACTACGTCGTGGCCGAGGAACTCCCCGCCGCCCCTCCCGGCGAGGCCGGGGCGTCCGCCGCGACCGCGGCGTCCGGTGAGATCATCGGGTACGCGGGCCTCTCCGCCGCCGGCGGGCAGGCCGACGTGCAGACCATCGGGGTGCGCGCCGACCGGCGCGGCGCGGGCATCGGCGCCGCGCTGCTCACCGAGCTGCTGGGCGAGGCGGCCCGCCGCGGCACCGAGGCGGTGTTCCTGGAGGTCCGCGCCGACAACGACGGCGCCCGCCTGATGTACGAGCGGTTCGGGTTCGAGCGGGTCGGCCTCCGCAAGCGCTACTACCAGCCGTCCGGCGTCGACGCGATCGTGATGTGCCTGACGCTCCGGCGCCGCGCGGCCATGGGCTTCACCCGGGAGGAACAGTGATCCGCGACTCCGAGCCGCTCGTGCTGGGGATCGAGACCTCGTGCGACGAGACCGGCGTCGGCGTGGTGCGCGGGCACACGCTGCTGGCCGACTCGATCGCCTCCAGTGTGGAGCAGCACGCCCGGTTCGGCGGCGTGGTGCCCGAGGTGGCCTCGCGGGCGCACCTGGAGGCGATGACCCCGACCGTCGAGCGGGCCCTGGCCGAGGCCGGGGTGGGCTTCGCCGACATCGACGCGTTCGCGGTGACGGCCGGTCCCGGGCTGCCCGGCGCGCTGATGGTCGGGGTCGCCGCGGCCAAGGCGTACGCGCTGTCGCTCGGCAAGCCGCTGTACGGGGTCAACCACCTGGCCGCGCACGTCTGCGTCGACCAGCTCGAACACGGCCCGCTGCCCAAGCCGTGCGTGGCGATGCTGGTGTCGGGCGGGCACTCGTCCCTGCTCCTGGTGCCCGACGTGGCCACCGACGTCCGGCCGCTCGGCGCGACCGTGGACGACGCGGCGGGCGAGGCGTTCGACAAGGTCGCGCGGGTGCTGGACCTCGGCTTCCCGGGCGGCCCGGTGATCGACCGGGAGGCGCTCGCGGGCGACCCGGCCGCGATCGCGTTCCCGCGCGGCAAGCACAACGACGGCACCTACGACTTCTCGTTCTCCGGCCTGAAGACCGCGGTGGCCCGCTGGGTGGAGGCCCGGGAGCGCAACGGCGAGCCGGTGCCGGTCGCCGACGTGGCCGCCTCGTTCCAGGAGGCCGTGGTGGACGTGCTGACCGCCAAGGCGCTCAAGGTCTGCCGCGACAACGGCGTCGACCACCTGCTGATCGGCGGCGGGGTGGCGGCCAACTCGCGGCTGCGCGCGCTGGCCCGGGAGCGGTGCGAGGCGGCCGGGGTCCGGCTGCGGGTGCCGCGCCCCAAGCTGTGCACCGACAACGGCGCGATGGTGGCCGCCCTCGGATCCGAGCTGGTCGCCTCGGGGCTGGCCCCGTCCGAGCTGGACCTCCCGGCCGATTCCAGCCTCCCGGTCGAGTCGATCAGGCTGTAGGCGGGCCGGGCGGGCGGGTCAGCCCGCGGCGGGGGCGCCGAGCTCGGCGAGCAGCGCCGCGAGGTAGTCCTCGAAGAGCGGCACCTGGGCCTCGTCGATGACCCGGCCGTCGGTCTCGGGCAGCAGGTCGAGCAGGCAGCGGACGTCCCAGTACGGGTCGTGCCGGTAGCCGCCCGACACCTGGTCGAACGCGGCCAGGAACCGGTCGGCGACGCCCGGCCCGTACCGCAGGGCCAGGCCGCGGCGCATGTGCGCGATGTCGACCGCGATCGGGCCGGACGAGGCGTCGGACCAGTCGACCACCCCGGTCAGCCTGCCGTACGACCACAGGGTGTTGTCGGGGTGGTAGTCGCGGTGGATGAACCGCGCGGGCGCCTCGGGCGCGGACCCGCCGGCGACCTGGAAGGCGCGTTCCCACAGTTCGGGACGGAGCGCGTGCCGGGGCGGGACCCGCACGTCGAGCCGGTTGTAGGGGACGTAGGGGGGCATCGTGGACGCCCCGTTCAGTGCGTGCACCGCCAGCAGCGCGGCGGCGCACTGGATGAGGTACTCGGGCAGGTCGTCGGGGGCCGGCCGCGGCGGGTGGCCGACCAGCCGGGTGATGAGCAGCGCGGGCACGTCGCAGTAGGCGCCGGCCGGGTCGGCGGCGACGAGCGACGGGGTGGGGATCTCGCAGCCGGCCAGCAGTGCCAGCGCGGCGATCTCGCGTTCGGGGGAGAACTCGGTGTCGCCGTACGACCGGCGCGGCGCGCCGAGGTCGTCGCCGCCCGGCCCGAGGCCGCGCGGGGTCCAGCGGCGCAGCACGAGCCGGTGCGCGCTGCCGGAGCGGCTCTCCACCAGCAGCGCGTGGTTGGCGTGCGCGGAACCGCCCGCCAGCGGGCGGACCATCCGGACCTCGGCGCCCCGGCCGAGACATTCCTCGACCCAGCGCAGCGTGGCGCGACTGGGCGGGATGCCGGTCGGGAGGCAAGGTGCCGGAGTGTGGGTCACGAGATCCATGAAAACGGATTCCGAAGGGTATTGGGAGTGATTTTGCGAAGACGGAACGTAACAAAATGCACGTCATCGACGTGTCTTGATCAAGCGGCTTCGGGTGTCCCGGCGGATTGGCGGACATACCGCCGCAGAGCCCCGGCGGGTGCGGGGGCGTCCGGGCAGCCGGGCGGGACGCTCCCCGCCACGTGCGGAGAAGCGCCCCACCCTACCCCTCAGTCCTTCCCGTCACGGCGCGGACGCAGCAGCGCCTCGGCGAGGGCGAGCATGGTCTCCTCCAGGGTCGACAGCCGCTTGAGGACGTCCTCGTGCACCGCGGTCACCTGCTTGGTGACGTCGCTGTGCACGCTGTCGACCTTCCGGCCGACCTCGTCCTGGACGCCGGAGAAGTGCTTGCCGACCTCGGCCTGCATGGCCTCGGCCCGCCGGCTGACCTCGTCGTGCACGCCGTCCACCCGCTTGGCGAACTCCTCCTGCACCCCGCCCACCTGCCTGGCGACGTCCTCCTGGATGCCGCCGACCTGCTTGGCGACGTTCTCCTGGATGCTGCCGACCTGCTTGGTCACATCGTCGTGGATCCCGTCGATGCGCTTGCCCACATCGTCGTGGACCCCTGTGACCTGGCGCGACACCTCGGTGTGCACCGACTCCACCTGCTTGGCCACGTCGGTGTGGACCGACTCGACGCGCCGGGAGACCAGGTCGACCTGCGCGGTGAACTCCTCCAGGGCGACGTCGACCTTCTTGGTGACCTCCTCGTGGATCCCCTCGATCCGCTTGCGGACGTCCTCGTGCACGTCCTCGAACCGGCGGGAGAACTCGTCCATGCGCTTGGCCACGTCGCTGTAGGCCGTCTTGGCGATCTGCGACATGGTGGCCTTGACCTCGTCCCGGTCCGGCCTGGCGCGCAGCTCGTCGATCAGCGGCTCGAACGCGTCCGCGAGGTGCTTCTCCAGCGCGTCGAAGCGGTCGGAGTGGTCGATCGGCGGACGCTGCGCGAGCTCGTCCACCTTGCGGTGCAGCTCGCCGATGTCGAGCAGGCCGGGCAGCCGGTCGATCCGCTCGCCGAGCCCGTCGAGCCGGTCGTCGACGCCCTCGACCCGGCCGTCCAGGCCCTCCAGCTTGCCGGACAGCCCGGAGAGCCGGCCGTCGAGCCCGTCCAGCCGTCCGCCGACGCCCTCGACCCGGCCGTTGACCGCCTCCAGCCCCTGCTCCACCCGCTCGGCCATCTCGCCGAGCGACTGGTCGACCCGGGTGGTGACGCCGTTGATCGAGTGTTCGAGCTTCTCCGACCGGTGGCCCAGCTCGGCGAGGGACTTGTCGAGCCGGTTGAAGCGGACGGAGGCGGCCTCCATGCTGCCCTGGAGCTTGTCCAGCCGCTTGGCCATGTCCTCCATGCGCAGCGACGCCTGCTGGGTGACGTCGGTGATGTGCTGCGCGGACTCGATGACGGCCTGGATGCGGACCAGGCCCTCGTCGACGTTCTCGGCGACGACGCCGACATCGGCCCACAGCGCGGGCAGTTCGGCGACGGGCTTGACCCGCTCGCCGACCGCCTCGATGTGCTCGGCCAGCCCTTCGGCCCATTCCGGGGGCTTGCTGGACAGGTCGTCGACCTGCCCGCGGACGTTGTCGAGCTGCCCGGTCAGGCCGTTGAGCTCGCGCTCGCGGACCTCCCGCAGCAGCCACTCCATGCCCTCCAGCCGCTGCCGTATCTCATCCAGGACCTGGCCCTGTGAGCGCTGTTCATAGACGTGGTCCTGCGCCGCACGGGCGAGCAACTCCCGCATCCGGTCCGAGACCGGTTGACCCCCCGTCTGCAGGAAGTTGTGATTCGTTTCCACCCGATGCTCCTTCGTGTGCCGACGCGATGAAATTGCGCGCGGCATTGAATCGTGAAGGGCTCACTGTAGTGCGTTCGGGCCTGCCCGAAGTCGGGGTGAGAATCCATGCAGGTCCGGCGGAATGCGGCGCTTATCCGGGTGGACGGGAACGCGGGAGTTCTCGCGGCGTCAGGTGATTTCCTGGCTTTTGCGGGCGGTCGTGGTGAAGGTGGTGGTGGCGCCCGGTGCGGACGTGCCTCGAACGGCGTTTCCGCTGGGCCGGAGGTGGGTCGGGTAAATCCCTGCATGTCGCCCGACATCGCCCGTTGGTGCCCGCCGAACGGCCCGGGATGGGCGCCCGCCGTCCCGCCCGGCCCGGATCCGGACGACTCCGGGACGGCGCCCGCGGCGGCCATTCCGGCATGGCATTTCGGACGCTCTGGGGGCGTCGCGGGACACCGCTGGGCCGATCTCCTGAACCTGCCTTGGTCGTTCTTCGGCCCGCCGCCCCTGATGGGCCGTCCCGCGTCCCGTTTAACGCGCTTGCCGCCCGGCCGCGATCCTTAGTGAAGGCCATGCCGGAAAGTGCGGAGGATTTGCTCTGGCGTGGTGCGTCGCCCGTGCCCGCTTGGCGTTCTCGCGTCCGGCGGAGATCTTTGGACCGATTAACGGCCGTTCAGCGCGCCGGGCGGGTCAGCAGTGCCACCGGGTCGTCCCCCACCCGGGTGAGCACCAGCGTCAGCTCCGCGTCGCCGTGCCCCCCGCGCCCGCTCCGTCCGGGCCGCTTGGCGCCGCGCCCGAAGCCGAGGTCGCGGCGCAGGCGGTCGACGTCCACCGCCGAGCCGCGCTTCTTGACGGTGAGCACCCCGACCTCGCGGCGGCGCAGCTCGGCCCGCAGCCGCTTCAGCGAGAACGGCAGCACGGCGTCGATCTCGTACGCGGAGGCGAACGGGGTGGGCAGCAGGGTGTCGGACGTGACGTAGGCGATGTGCGGATCGGCCAGCCCGCCGCCGACCAGCTCGGCGACCTCGGCGACCAGGCCGGCCCGGATCACCGCGCCGTCCGGCTCGTACAGGTAGCGGCCCCACGCGCGCACCTCCGGAGCGTCCAGCCCCGGGACGGGGGTCAGCGTCCATGCCGTGGGGGAGCCCGTGGTGGCGTCCGTGGCGGCGTCCGCGGGCAGCAGGGTGGCGCGCCGGCGCACGCCGCCCGCCATGCCGCCGAGCCAGAGGGCGCACTCCTTGACGTCCCCGCCCACCGAGACCCACTCGGCTTCGGCGCCGTCCGGGACCGCCTCGTGCGGGATGCCGGGCGCCACTTTCACGCACGCGGCCGGGACGCGCCCGGCGAGGTCTAGGACGGTGTCGAGCGGCGGCTGGTACGAGCGGGGATCGAAGACACGGCCGCGGGCCGTCCGGCGCCCCGGGTCGGCGAACAGCGCCGCGTAGCCGGACGGGTCCTCCTCGGCGGCGTCGTTCACCCGAACCGTCACCAGGGCGCGGTCCAGGCCGAGGGCGTCCACGTTCGCGCGCGCGACCTCGGCGGTCAGCGGGTCGAGATCGACGGCGTCGCTCCGCACGCCCGCGCGCGTCCGCGCGATCAGATCGGCGCCGATGCCGCAGCCGAGTTCCAGTACCCCGGACGCGCCGGCGGGGAACCGGCGGGCCCGGTGGGCGGCGACGTTCGCGCGGGTGGACTGTTCGAGCCCGGCCGGGGTGAAGTACATGCGGGCGGCGTCCGGCCCGAATTTGGCGCGCGCGCGTTCGCGCAGGCGCACCTGGGTGAGCGCCGCGTTCACCAGTTCGGCGGGGTGGCGTTCGCGCAGCTTGGACGCGGTGGTCAGGAGGGCGTCCTCGCCGGTGTCCGCGCCGCCCGCCTCGGCCAGGACGGCCTGGCCCTCGGGTGAGAGCAGGCCAAGGAACGCCTCGATGTCCATAGGCTGGACGTTAGCGGCCGGACCTGCGACCGGTCCCCCACAGGGGGCATTCAGCCCGATATCGGACGGTGCTCCGCGATGTGCCCGCCGTACGGCCGTGTCCGTGTTGACGGGTCACCGGGCACGGCATAGTCTCCGGATTGGCACTCTCAGTGTGAGAGTGCCAACCAAAGCGACAAGGTCGGTCTGACACCCGCGACGGCAGGCCGGTCAGGGTCGCCTCTCTCTGTCACATGTGCTGGCCGGCTCGCATGGCCGGCCGAGGACCAATCGAAGGGGAGGTCAGATCGTGACGACCGCCACCAAGGTTGTTCTCAAGCCGCTCGAGGACCGCATCGTCGTCCAGCCGCTTGAGGCCGAGACCACCACCGCGTCGGGCCTGGTGATTCCCGACACCGCCAAGGAGAAGCCCCAGGAGGGGACCGTCCTGGCCGTCGGACCGGGCCGCGTCGACGACAAGGGCGACCGCGTCCCCGTCGACGTGAAGGTCGGCGAGGTCGTGCTCTACAGCAAGTACGGCGGCACCGAGGTCAAGTACAACAACGAGGAGTACCTCGTGCTCTCGGCCCGCGACGTGCTCGCGGTCATCGAGAAGTAATCACCGAGACGTGATGCACCGCCCCGGTCCGGCCCTCTAACGGGGACGGCCGGGGCGGATCGCGTGACAAAGGAGACTCTCATGGCGAAGATCCTGGAATTCGACGAGGACGCTCGCCGGGCTCTTGAGCGCGGCGTCAACGCTCTCGCTGACGCCGTCAAGGTGACGATCGGCCCGCGCGGCCGCAACGTCGTCATCGACAAGAAGTTCGGCGCGCCGACGATCACCAACGACGGCGTCACCATCGCCCGCGAGGTGGAGCTGGAGGACCCCTACGAGAACCTCGGGGCCCAGCTCGCCAAGGAAGTGGCGACCAAGACCAACGACATCGCCGGCGACGGCACCACCACCGCGACCGTGCTGGCGCAGGCCCTCGTCCGCGAGGGCATCCGCAACGTGGCCGCCGGTGCCTCGCCGCTGGGCCTCAAGCGCGGTATCGACACCGCCGCGCAGTACGTGTCCGACCAGCTCCTGAAGTCGGCCCGCGAGGTCGAGGAGAAGGGCGAGATCGCGCACGTCGCGACCATCTCCGCCCAGGACTCGAAGATCGGCGAGCTGATCGCCGAGGCCTTCGAGAAGGTCGGCAAGGACGGTGTCATCACCGTCGAAGAGGCCCACACCATGGGCCTGGAGCTGGAGTTCACCGAGGGCCTCCAGTTCGACAAGGGCTACCTGTCGCCGCACATGGTCACCGACCCCGAGCGCATGGAGGCCGTCCTGGAGGACGCCTACGTGCTGATCGTGGAAGGCAAGATCTCCAACGTGCAGGAGTTCCTGCCGCTGGCCGAGAAGGTCGCGCAGACCAAGAAGCCGCTGCTGGTGGTGGCCGAGGACGTCGAGGGCGAGGCCCTGGCGCTGCTGGTCGCCAACAAGATCCGCGGCACCTTCCTGTCGGTCGCGGTCAAGGCCCCCGGCTTCGGCGACCGCCGCAAGGCGATGCTGGGCGACATGGCCACCCTGACCGGCGGCCAGGTCGTCAGCGAGGCCATCGGCCTCAAGCTCGACGGCATCGGCCTGGAGGACCTCGGCAAGGCCCGCCGCATCACCGTCACCAAGGACGCCACCACGGTCGTCGACGGTGAGGGCGCGCGCGACGAGATCACCGCCCGGGTCAACCAGATCAAGGTGGAGATCGAGAACAGCGACTCCGACTGGGACCGCGAGAAGCTCCAGGAGCGCCTGGCCAAGCTGGCCGGCGGCGTGTGCGTGCTGCGCGTCGGCGCCGCCACCGAGGTGGAGCTCAAGGAGAAGAAGCACCGCCTCGAGGACGCCATCTCGGCGACCCGCGCGGCCATCGAGGAGGGCATCGTCGCCGGCGGCGGCGCCGCCCTGGTGCACGTCGGCCACGAGGGCTTCGCCGCCCTCGGCCTGTCCGGCGACGAGGCCACCGGTGCCGAGGCGGTCCGCCGCGCGCTGGTCGAGCCGCTGCGCTGGATCTCCGAGAACGCCGGCCAGGAGGGCTACGTCGTCGTCTCCAAGGTGGCCGAGCTGGCCACCGGGCACGGCTACAACGCCGCCACCGGCGAGTACGGCGACCTGATCGCCCAGGGCGTCATCGACCCGGTGAAGGTCACCCGCTCGGCGGTCACCAACGCCGCCTCCATCGCGGGCATGCTGCTCACCACCGAGGCGCTCGTGGTGGAGAAGCCCGAGGAGTCGGACGAGCCCGCCGCCGGCGGCCACGGCCACGGCCACGGTCACTGACGATCGGCACACGACCGGTCGTCCGGGGGCGCGCGGCTCGCCTCCCCGGGGGATCGTGACGAAGGCCCCCGCCCTTCCCGGGCGGGGGCCCTTCTCATTTGTCGCGACTGTCGGTGATCGAGCTGTCTGTAGTGCTTTGAGGTCTCTGCGGGGTCTGGCGCGATAATTCCGGCACCGTGCGCAGCCAATTGACCGCGTCGTGTAGTTTCTGGTGGCCTGTTCCTGCACTGTGACCATTCCGTTGTCGTGGACAGTGGAGACAGGCACCACACCGCTGGGCATCATGCTCTACGTGACCGAGGGATGCTACGCCGGGACCATGACCGCGCGCGCAACCGAACCCTCGGGGGGGCCCGCCCCTCCATCACCTCTCGACACCGGCCGAGGGGTGCGGGTGCTGCGCACGGCGACAGCCGACGAAAGCGACCTCAAGGACCTGACCACGCTGGCGGTGCAGGGCGACCCCGGTGCGATCGAGGAGCTCATCGGCGAGGTCCGCCCGATGGTCGTCCGGTACTGCCGGGCCCGGCTCGGCCGGATCTCGGGCCAGTACCACATCGCCGACGACGTGGCGCAGGAGGTGTGCATCGCCGTGCTGTCGGCGCTGCCCCGCTACCGCGACATGGGGCGCCCCTTCGCGTCCTTCGTCTTCGGTATCGCCGCTCACAAGATCGCCGACGCGCTGCGCTCCGCGGTGCGGGCGGCGGTGCCCACCGAGGACCTCCCGGACGGCCCGGACGACCGGCCCGGCCCCGAGGAGACGGTGGTGCGCTACATCGAGGCGCAGCGCGCCCGCGACCTGCTGACGCGCCTGCCCGATCACCAGCGCGAGCTGGTGCTGCTGCGAGTGGTGGCGGGTCTGTCGGCGGAGGAGACCGGTAATGTACTGGGCATGTCCGCGGGGGCGGTACGGGTCGCGCAGCATCGGGCGCTGGCCCGGCTCCGGACGATGGCCCGAGAGGAGTCGATCGCTTGACGGAGCGGAGCCGCGGCGCCCCGGATCCGGATCGGCCTTCGCACTCCGGCGCTGCCCGTGCGCCGGCGAGCCCACCGGACCTCGGTGCGGTGCGCCGCACCGACGCGATCATCGAGGCGCTGGCGGGACGGCGCGATGCCGGCTCTGCGAGCCGCTCCAGCACCGTCCCTGAACCCGGGGCCGTGCCCCCAGGCGCCTCGGGCGTTTCCGGTGTTTCCGAGATCGGCCGACTCAAGGCCGGTGATGCCGAGGCCGCGTCCCAAGAGGGCGAGGAGGCCGATCCGGCGGTCCGCCTGCTGCGGGCCCTGGTCGCCGATGTCGACGAGCAGGCTTCCGAGCGCGCCGCCGATCCGTCCGGGGACGCCCTGCCCGGCACCCTCAGCCCCGGCCCCGGCCCCGGATCGGGGTCGCGGCGGCGCGGGCCCCGGACGATCGTGGCGCTCGGGGTGGTCGGCGCCGTGCTGGCCAGTACCGGCGTCGCGGCGGCGGGCGGCGGGCTGATCCACGGGTCCGCGTCCCCGCCGAGCGCGGCGGGGGCGGGCAAGGCGCAGAAGACCGCGCCCGAGGGCGAGGCCACCGCCGCGGCGGTCCGCGAGCGGCTGCCCGAGCAGTCGTCGGCGCCGTCGGCCCAGTCGGCCCCGTCCGGACCGGCCGGCCCGTCCACGCCGGTGCGGCGCCGCGCCGAGCCGGCCAAGGAGCCGGGGACGCGTCCCGGCCACGAGGAGATCGAGCGGCTGAAGCGGCGGCTGCCGCCGGAGTCGCGGCCCCGCGTTCCGGGCGGGCAGTCGCGGCACGGCGTGTCGCCGAAGTCGGCGAGTCCCGGCGACGACGATGTGCGCCGCCGCCTGGAGGAGCTCCGCAAGCGGGCGCAGAACCGTCCGGGCAAGTACCGCCACCCCTGAGCCGGCCGGAAGCGGCGGGCGCCGGAGTCACTCGGGTTCGCGGCCCTCTTCGCTGTCGATCACGCCGTCGACGTAGCCCCGCGCGTACTCCCAGCTCACGTAGTCGACCGGGTCGGGGGACAGCGCGGGCTCGTGCACCCGCGGCAGACCCTGGTCGAGCAGGTGCCGCAGGTTTCCGTGCAGCAGCTCCCAGTCGATGTAGTGGAGCTTGCCGCAGTCGCCGCAGTCGACGGTCAGGCCCCGGACGCCGAGCGGCTCCAGCAGGGCCCGGAAGACCTCGAGATCGGCGAGGTCGGCCAGCACGTCCTCGCGCTCGGCGACGCTCAGCGGGGCGGTGTCATCGCCTGGGTCGCCCAGCGAGGACGCCGGGTCCTCCGGGTCGCCGGCGAACGGGTCGAGCGGGGCATCGTCGTGCACCCCCCCACGCTACTGCGCCGGACACCACCAGGTGCACCCCCCGCTCTCCTGCGTGCGTGAACAATCACCCAGCGTGGCTGTAAGGGAGGCCACGTTTCGGCGCGGCGGAACCGGCCGTCCGCCCGGCAACGACGCTCTACCATGGAAACAGGCCGCCGTGACCTGGCCGGACGCCCTCACCCCAACGGGAAGGTACGCATGAACCCCGCAGCCGAGCCCGAGAAATTCCTTCCGCAAGGGCTGACCTTCGACGACGTGCTGCTGATGCCGGGCTACTCCGACCTCCAGCCCGGCGAGGCCGACACGACCACCCGGCTGACCCGCGATATCTCGCTGCGCATCCCGCTGGTGTCGGCGGCGATGGACACCGTGACCGAGGCCCGCACCGCGGTCGCGATGGCGCGGCAGGGCGGCATCGGGGTGCTGCACCGCAACATGTCGATCGAGGAGCAGGCGGGGCAGGCCGACCGGGTCAAGCGGTCCGAGGCCGGGATGATCACCAATCCGGTGACCTGCCTGCCCGACGCGACCCTGGCCGACGTCGAGGAGCTGTGCGCCCGCTACCGGATCTCCGGGGTGCCGGTCACCGACGTCCGCGGCGTGCTGGTCGGCATCGTCACCAACCGCGACATGCGGTTCGAGACCGAGCCGTCCCGCCCGGTGCGCGAGGTGATGACGCCGATGCCGCTGATCACCGCGCCGGTGCAGGTGTCCCGCGACGAGGCGTTCCAGCTACTGGCCGGGCACAAGGTCGAGAAGCTGCCGCTGGTCGACGACGAGGGCCGGCTGCGCGGGCTGATCACCGTCAAGGACTTCACCAAGAGCGAGCAGTACCCCGACTCGACCAAGGACGCCGACGGCCGGCTGCTGGTCGCCGCCGCGGTCGGCGTGGGGGAGGACGCGCTGGCCCGCGCGCGGGCGCTGGTCGAGGCCGGCACCGACGTGATCATCGTGGACGTCGCGCACGGCCACTCCAAGGGCGTCGCCGACACCATCGCGGCGATCAAGGCCAACTCCGGCGCCCAGGTG
This sequence comes from Spirillospora sp. NBC_01491, assembly GCF_036227065.1. Classification (GTDB taxonomy): domain Bacteria; phylum Actinomycetota; class Actinomycetes; order Streptosporangiales; family Streptosporangiaceae; genus Spirillospora; species Spirillospora xylanilytica. Next base: position 4,182,145 of record NZ_CP109432.1, on the reverse strand, counting down.
GTCGGCGGCAACGTGGCCACCTACGCCGGGGCCAAGGTGCTGGTCGAGGCCGGGGCCGACGGCGTCAAGGTCGGCGTCGGGCCCGGGTCGATCTGCACCACCCGGGTGGTGGCCGGGGTCGGGGTGCCGCAGATCACCGCGATCCACGAGGCGTCCCGGGCCGCGGCCGAGGCCGGCGTGCCGGTGATCGGCGACGGCGGGCTCCAGTACTCCGGCGACATCGCCAAGGCCCTGGTGGCCGGCGCCAGCACGGTGATGCTCGGCAGCCTGCTGGCCGGGGTGGAGGAGTCGCCCGGCGAGCTGATCTTCGTGCACGGCAAGCAGTACAAGTCGTACCGCGGCATGGGCTCGCTCGGCGCGATGCGCAACCGCGAGCGCGGCACCTCCTTCTCCAAGGACCGCTACGCGCAGGCCGACGTGAGCAGCGAGGAGAAGCTGATCCCCGAGGGCGTGGAGGGCCAGGTGCCCTACCGGGGCCCGGTGGCGGGCGTCGCGCACCAGCTCATCGGCGGGCTGCACCAGTCGATGTGGTACGCGGGGGCGCGCACCGTCCCCGAGCTCCAGGAGCGCGGGCAGCTCATGCGGATCAGCGCGGCGGGTCTGCGGGAGAGCCACCCGCACGACATCCAGATGACCGTTGAGGCCCCCAACTACCAGGGCCGCTAGTCTCCCCGTGGTCATCCGGGCATCACCCGGTTGATCACGGGAACAACCGACGACAGCGGTATTTTTCTCCCTTTTGCGGCAGGGGAACGGGTTTCCCCTGCCCGGCGGGATGTTGAGAGGACGTGGCAGTGGCTGCTGAGGTGGAGATCGGCCGGGGCAAGAGCGGCCGGCGGGCGTACGCCTTCGACGACATCGGCATCGTGCCGTCGCGGCGCACCCGGGACCCCGAGGAGGTCAGCGTCGCGTGGCAGATCGACGCCTACCGGTTCGACATGCCGCTGGTCGTCGCGCCGATGGACAGCGTGGTCAGCCCGGCGACCGCGATCGCGGTCGGACGGCTCGGCGGGCTGGCGGTGCTCGACCTCGAAGGGCTGTGGACCCGGTACGAGGACCCCGAGCCGCTGCTGGCCGAGATCGCCTCGCTCGACGACGCGCGCGCCACCAACCGGCTCCAGGAGATCTACACCGAGCCGATCAAGGAGGAGCTGATCGGCCGCCGGATCCAGGAGATCCGGGAGGCCGGCGTGACCGTGGCGGCCCGGCTGTCGCCGCAGCGCACCGCGCAGTTCCACAAGGCGGTCATCGACGCGGGCGTGGACCTGTTCGTGATCCGCGGCACCACCGTGTCGGCCGAGCACGTCTCGGGCCGCGCCGAGCCGCTCAACCTCAAGCAGTTCATCTACGACCTCGACGTGCCGGTGATCGTCGGCGGCTGCTCGACCTACACCGCGGCGCTGCACCTGATGCGCACGGGCGCGGCCGGGGTGCTGGTCGGGTTCGGCGGCGGGTCGGGGCACACCACCCGCACCGTGCTCGGTGTGGCGGTGCCGATGGCGACCGCGGTCGCCGACGTGGCCGCCGCCCGCCGCGACTACATGGACGAGTCCGGCGGCCGGTACGTGCACGTGATCGCCGACGGCGGCATGGTCAACAGCGGCGACATCGCCAAGGCGTTCGCCTGCGGCTCGGACGCGGTCATGATCGGCTCGCCGTTCGCCCGGTCCAGCGAGGCGCCGGGCCGCGGCTACCACTGGGGCAGCGAGGCGCACCACGGCGACGTCCCGCGCGGCACCCGGCTCGACCTCGGCACGATCGGCTCGATGGAGCAGATCCTGTTCGGCCCCTCGAACGTGGCCGACGGGTCGATGAACCTGATCGGGGCGCTCAGCCGGGCGATGGCGACCTCCGGGTACACCGAGCTCAAGGAGTTCCAGCGGGTGCAGGTCGTGGTGGCCCCGCACGGGCACTGAGGCCGGGCACCGCGCACGGGTGCTGAGCACGGGTACTGAGCACGGCGCTGCGCGGCCGACGGGAATCGCCGGGTTTGGGGTGGAGCGTTCCCTACTGTTGGGTAAGTAGGACCCGAACACCCAACCGCACAGGGGGGAATCGCGATGACGGGATCACCGGTGACCGGGCTGGGAAGCTCCCGGCTGGGACCCGCCGAACGGGCCACCGCGCTGGATCGGATGGCGCGCGAGGAGTTCGACGTGGTGGTGGTCGGCGCCGGGATCGTCGGTGCGGGGGCCGCGCTCGACGCGGCCACCCGCGGCCTCTCGGTGGCGGTGGTGGAGGCGCGCGACTTCGCGTCGGGCACCTCGTCCCGGTCGTCCAAGCTGGTCCACGGCGGGCTGCGCTACCTGGAGCAGTACAACTTCGACCTGGTCCGGGAGGCGCTGACCGAGCGGGGGCTGCTGCTCCAGCGGATCGCGCCGCACCTGGTGCGGCCGGTGCCCTTCCTGATGCCGACCACGCACCATGTCTGGGAGCGCGCCTATCTCGGCGCCGGGGTCGCGCTGTACGACGCGCTGGCGTTCCAGATGGGCAGCACGCGCGGCGTCCCGCACCACCGGCACCTGAGCCGGCGCGGTGCGCTGCGGCTGGCCCCGTCGCTGAAGAAGGACGCGTTCACCGGGGCGATCCAGTTGTGGGACGCGCAGGTCGACGATGCCCGGTTCGTGATGACGGCGATGCGCACGGCGGCGGAGTACGGGGCTCAGATCGCCTCCCGCACGCAGTGCGTGGGGTTCCTCCGGGAGGGCGAGCGGGTCACCGGCCTGCGCGTCCGCGATCTTGAGGGCGGCACCGTCGCCGAGGTGCGCGCCAAGCAGGTGGTCAACGCGACCGGGGTGTGGACCGACGACATCCAGGAACTGGTCGGGGGACGCGGGCAGATCCATGTCAAGGCGTCCAAGGGCATCCACCTGGTGGTGCCCAAGGACCGGATCCACTCGGCGACCGGGATCCTGCTGCGCACCGAGAAGTCGGTGCTGTTCGTCATCCCGTGGGGCCGGCACTGGATCATCGGCACCACCGACACCGCCTGGGACCTCGACAAGGCGCACCCGGCGGCGTCCCGCGCCGACATCGACTACGTGCTGGAGCACGTGAACGCGGTGCTGAACACCCCGCTCACCCACGACGACGTCGAGGGCGTGTACGCGGGGCTCCGGCCGCTGCTGACCGGCGAGACCGAGGAGACCTCCAAGCTGTCGCGCGAGCACGTGGTGGCGCATCCGGTGCCCGGCCTGGTGCTGGTGGCGGGCGGCAAGTACACCACCTACCGGGTGATGGCCAAGGACGCCATCGACGCGGTCGCGCACGGCCTCGACGGCAAGGTCGCCGAGTCCTGCACCGCCGGGCTCGCGCTGGTCGGCGGCGAGGGCTTCCAGGCGATGTGGAACGCGCGGCACCGGCTGGCGGCCCGGTCCGGGCTGCACGTGGCGCGGATCGAGCACCTGCTGAACCGGTACGGGACCCTGGTGGACGATCTGCTGGGGCTGATCGCCGACCGTCCCGACCTCGGCAAGCCCCTGGCCGGCGCGGAGGACTACCTGCGCGCCGAGATCGTCTACGCGGCCACGCACGAGGGCGGCCGGCACCTCAACGACGTGCTGGCCCGCCGCACCCGGATCTCGATCGAGACCTGGGACCGCGGCGTCGGCGTCGCGCAGGAGGCCGCCGACCTGCTGGCCCCGGTGCTCGGCTGGTCCAAGAAGCAGCGCGACCGGGAGATCGAGTACTACCGGAAGCGGATCGAGGCCGAGCGGGCCTCGCAGACCCAGGACGACGACCAGGAGGCCGACGCGCTCCGGCGGGGCGCGCCCGACATCGTCCCGACCGCCACCCCCTGACGCCCCGGCCGTCGCCCTCCGGCGCCCAGGCCCTCGGACGCCCCGTCACCGGATTCCGGTGGCGGGGCGTGGTTGTTCTGGTGGTCCCTGGGCAATGGGGAATCGAATGCCTAATGGTGCATATGTCGCCAATGCTAATGAAGTGATAATCTCCCTATTTTGAGCTGATCAAGGTGGTCGGCCGGATGGAGGCGGCGGTGCGACGATTCGCGATCGCGTCCGGAGGGCTCATCATCGTGACGGCGCTGGTGGCGGTCGACGCCACGACCGCGTCCGCCGCGTCCGGGACCGGTGCCGGGACGCGGGCCGCCCTGGTGAACGCGCCCGCCGCCGCGCCGCAGGGACGGTCCACCCCGCTGAAGCCGAAGCCCTTGAAGTCGAAGGCGACGAAGCGAAAGGCCGCGAAGGCCAAGCGCTACTACGTGACGCAGGGGCCGAGGTTCAACCTGCCGACCGGGAACCTCAAGCAGCAGGGCGCCGTCGACCTCTACATCAAGAAGCTGATCAGGCATTCGCCCAAGGGCTCGGAGATCGACGTCTCGCTGTTCCGGTTGCAGACCGAGGGCATGGCCAAGGAGCTGGTGCGGGCGCAGAAGCGCAAGGTCAAGGTCCGCGTCATCGTCGACAGCGACTCGCTCGGCCGACGCAAGGGCGTCTACGACTACCTGCGGCGGCACCTCGGCGCCAACCCCCGCCGGTCCTCATGGATCCTGGTCTGCCCCAAGGGCCGCGGCTGCATCGCGCCCAAGGCGAAGGGCGAGTGGAGCAAGAACCACAACAAGTTCTACGCCTTCTCCCGGACCTACGACTCGCGCAACGTGGTCGTGCAGACCTCGGGCAACGCGACCGGCGGTATGTACAACCAGTACAACGACGCGTACACGCTCGCCGACGCCAAGCTGTACAAGGCCTACCGCACGTACTTCTACGACCTCCAGAAGCGGCGGGCGAACGGGAACTACTACCGGACCTACCGGTCCGGGGCCAGGGCGGCGAGCTACTTCCCCAAGGCGAAGGGCGACCCGATCGCGGACGCGCTGGACAAGGTGAGCTGCGCCGGTGGCACCAGCATCCGGCTGTCCAGCGGCATGTTCACCCGCACGGGCGTCTCGACGCGGCTCGCGGGCCTGGACGACGCCGGGTGCGATGTGAAGATCGTCAGCGGCACCCTGGGCGACTCGACCGCCAAGGTGCTGTCCAGGTCGGGACCGCACGGCGGGCCGGACGTGCACGTGTTCACCGCCCAGCAGTCGCAGCGGGCGCATTCCAAGTACCTGCTGATCGACGGCCGGTACCAGGGGCGCGACCGGAAGCTGGTGATCACCGGCAGCCACAGCTACACCACCGACGCGCTGCGGCACAACGACGAGGCGATCGTCACTCTGGAGCAGGGCTCGGTGCACGACGCCTACGCGCGCAACTTCGCCCGGGTGTTCGGCGCCGCCAAGGGCCGGCTGATGATCGCCCCGTGGAGCCCGACCAAGACCGTCCCGGACAACGCGACCGACCCCGAGGACGAGGGCACGCCGCCCTCGGACGGCCCCGGCGCCGGGAACCCCGAGAGCGGCGCGGCGGGTGCCGGAGCCCCCGAGCTCCAGCTCCCGGCGGACGACGGCGCGGGAGCCCCTCCGGCCGCCGGGCCGCCGTCCACCGACGGGTGAGAGGGCCGGCCTGCCGGGACGGAAAGGGCGCGGCCCGGCACCTGGCGAGGCGGGGGACGCAGCGAGCGGGCGGCGGTTCAGGGGACCGAGCGGCCCAGGACCAGGCGGATGCCCGTGGAGTACAGCTCGGCGGGCACCCGTTCGGGGTCGAGCAGGTGCTGGAGGGCGAGCCCGGTGTCGAGCGCCATCGCCAGGGTCGCCCGGTCGGACGGCGTGATGCCGTCCACCTCGTGCAGGTCGCGCGCCACGTAGGCGCGGCGTTCGGCGTACCAGTCGGCGATGCGCCAGCCCGCCGACCGGTCGCGCATCCCGTACAGCCAGAACTCCATCAGCAGTAACGCCAGCAGCCGCGCGTTCTCTCCGGAGCCGCGCCGCGTGGACGCGCCGCCGGCCCGGTCGAACCACTCCTCCTGGGGACCGCCGGACTGGATTTCCTCGCAGACCTCGGTGCTGATCTGGGCGCGGGTGTACTCCTCCATCAGCGCGAGCAGCAGGTCGGTCTTGCCGGTGAAGTTGGAGTAGACCGCGCCCTTGGTCAGCCCGGCCGCGGCGGCGATGTCGTCGAGCGAGGCGCCGTGGATGCCGCGTTCGGCCCAGACCCGCTGCGCGGCGGCGAGCAGGGCGGCGCGCGTCTGCTCCCGGCGCTCGCGCCGCCGCTTCCCGGGCGTCCCGTCCCCGGCCGCTCCGGTGTCCCCGGCCGCTCCGGTGTCGTCGGCCTCGGCGCCGTCGGTGCTGCCGCCGGTCCCCTCGGGCCCGTGGCCTTCGTGGGCGTGGGTCATGTGGGTTCCCTCCTCGCGGGGCGCGCCGCCGCCGGCTCCCGGGGCGCGGCAGCGGTATCCCGGGGGCCGGCGGTTGCGCGCCTTCGTCCTCCTGTATCCGGAATACACCGGGAGTGCATGGTCAATCCCCGAGTTGTGCAACTCTCCGGGGCTGGAACGGTCCGATGCACGGGCGCCGGACCGGCATCCGGGACAGGCGCGGAAGAGGTGCGACATATCACCTGAAGTGCGTCGTTACTTGCGGGTAGCCAGGAGTGGCCGGGGGGTCATAGTCTGCATTCATGGCATCCCCGACGGTTCCTGCCAAAGGCATCGCAGCGCACGAGCTCCCCCGGGCCCTGACCGAGCGGCTGGTCGCGCAGGTGGTCTCGGGCGGCGCCGAGACCGCGACCATCTCCACCCCCTTCACCGGCGAGCCCCTCGCCGTCGTCCCGCTCTCCACCGCCGACGACGTGCTGAAGGCGTACGAGAGTGCCCGCGCGGCGCAGCGCGCCTGGGCGCGGCTGCCGGTCTCCGAGCGGGTCAAGCCGTTCCTGCGGCTCTCCGACGCCCTGGTGGCGCGCCGGGACGAGATCCTCGACATCATCCAGCTGGAGACCGGGAAGGCCCGCCGCCACGCGATGGAGGAGTTCCTCGACGTGGCGCTGTGCTCGCTCTACTACGCGCGGCGCGCCGGGAGGCTGCTCAGGCCGACCCGCCGCCAGGGCATGATGCCGGGCCTCACCCGGGTGCGCGAGCTGCACCACCCCAAGGGCGTGGTCGGCCTGATCGCCCCCTGGAACTACCCGTTCGCGCTCGGCGCCAGCGACATCGCGCCGGCGCTGATGGCGGGCAACGCGGTGGTCCAGAAGCCGGACACCCAGACCTGCCTGTCCAGCCTGTGGGTGCGGGACCTGCTGATCTCGCTCGGGCTGCCGCGCGACCTGTGGCAGATCGTGGTGGGCGAGCCCGCCGAGATCGGCGATCCGCTGATCGAGAACGCCGACTACGTGTCGTTCACCGGCTCCACCCGCGGCGGCAGGGCGATCGCGGCGAAGGTCGCCCCCCGGCTGGTGGGCTACTCGATGGAGCTCGGCGGCAAGAACCCGATGATCGTCCTGGACGACGCCGACGTCGAGCGCGCCGTCCGCGGCGCCGTCCGCGCCTGCTTCACCAACGCCGGGCAGCTCTGCATCTCGATCGAGCGGATGTACGTCCACCAGGACGTCTACGACGCGTTCGTGCCGCGCTTCGCCGAGGTGACCAAGGCGCTCAGGCTCGGCACCGGCCTCGGCTTCGACACCGAGATGGGCTCGCTGACCTTCGCCCGGCAGCTCGACGTGGTCACCCGGCAGGTCGACCAGGCGGTGCGGGCGGGCGCGACGGTGCTGGCCGGGGGCAAGGCCCGTCCCGACATCGGCCCGCTGTTCTACGAGCCGACCATCCTCACCGGCGTCAACGGCGAGATGGACCTGTGCGCGAACGAGACGTTCGGGCCGGTCGTGGCGATCTACAAGGTCGCCGGCGAGGAGGAGGCGATCAGCCGCGCCAACGACACCGAGTACGGCCTGAACGCCTCGGTGTGGACCAGGAGCGCCGAGCGCGGACGCCGCGTCGCCGCCCGGCTCCAGGCCGGCACCGTCAACATCAACGACGGGTACGGCGCCGCGTTCGCCTCCTACGACGCGCCGATGGGCGGGATGAAGCAGTCGGGCATGGGCCGCCGGCACGGCGCCGAGGGGCTGCTGAAGTTCACCGAACCGCAGACGGTCGCCAGCCAGCACGTCATCGACCTGGAGCCGCCCGGTTCGCTCGGCTACGAGCGGTTCGCCGAGCTGATGTCCGGCGGCATCAAGGTCATGAAGAGACTGCGGATCAAGTGACCGCGGGGCGAGCGGCCACGGGACGCGCGGCCGGCGGGCGCGCGGCCGGGGCCTTCGACTACGACGTCCTGGTCGTCGGGTCCGGGTTCGGCGGCAGCGTCTCGGCGCTGCGGCTGACCGAGAAGGGCTACCGGGTCGGGGTGATCGAGGCGGGCCGCCGCTTCGACACCGCCCCCGGCGCGGCGCCCGGCGCCCGCTACCCGGAGCTGCCGAAGACCAACTGGCGGATCTCCCGCTACCTGTGGGCACCCGCGCTCGGCCTCACCGGCATGCAGCGCGTCCACCTGATCCGCGGCGCCAGGTCCAGCCGGGTGATGGTGCTGGCCGGCGCCGGGGTCGGCGGCGGCTCGCTCAACTACGCCAACACGCTGTACGTGCCGCCTGAGCCGTTCTTCCAGGACCGGCAGTGGGCGCACATCACCGACTGGCGGGACGAGCTGGCACCGCACTACGACCTGGCCCGGCGGATGCTCGGCGTCGTGCCGAACCCGACCACGACCGAGGCCGACAAGGCGCTCAGGAAGGTCGCCGACCGGATGGGCAAGGGCGGCACCTTCGTCAGGACCCCGGTCGGCGTGCACTTCGGCGCCGGGCCCGGGATCGAGACCGCCGACCCGTACTTCGGCGGCGCCGGGCCGAGGCGGCGCGGCTGCCTGGAGTGCGGCGAGTGCATGGTCGGCTGCCGGCACGGCGCCAAGAACATGCTCACCGAGAACTACCTCTACCTCGCCGAGCGGGCCGGCGCCCGGGTGATGCCGCTCAGCCGGGTCACCCAGGTCACTCCGCTGGACGGCGGCGGGTACGAGGTCGAGATCGTGCGGACGGGGTCGTTCGGCCGCGACCGCGCCCGGCTGACCGCCGGGCAGGTGGTCTTCGCCGCCGGGACCTACGGCACCCAGAAGCTGCTGCACAAGCTGCGCTCGACCGGCCGGCTGCCCGGGCTGTCGGCCCGGCTCGGCGCGCTGACCCGGACCAACTCCGAGGCGATCCTCGGCGCCGGGCGGCGCAACGGGAGGCCCGGGCCCGACTACTCCGAGGGCGTGGCGATCACCTCGTCCTTCCACCCGACCCCCGACACCCACATCGAGCCGGTCCGCTACGGCCGCGGCTCCAACCTCATGGCCGGGTTGCAGACGCTGCTGGTCGACGGGGACCGGCCGGGGGAGCGGCACCGTCCGCGCTGGGCGAAGTTCGCCGGGCAGGTGGCGCGGCACCCGCGCGACCTGCTCCAGCTCCTCGACGTGCGGACCTGGTCGCAGCGCACCGTCATCGCGCTGGTCATGCAGAACCGGGACAACTCCATCACGCTGCGGCCGGAGAAGGGGCCGTTCGGCTGGGACGTGCGCGCCGAGCAGGGCCACGGCGAGCCCAACCCGACCTGGATCCCCGAGGGCCACGAGGCGACCAGGCTGCTCGCCGAGGAGACCGGTGGGATGCCCGGCGGCTCGTGGGGCGACCTGTTCGACATCCCGATGACCGCGCACTTCCTCGGCGGCTGTGTGATCGGCGACTCGGCCGGCAGCGGCGTCATCGACCCGTACCACCGGGTCTACGGGCACGCCGGGCTGCACATCGTGGACGGCTCGGCGATCTCGGCCAACCTGGGCGTCAACCCCTCGCTCACCATCACCGCGCAGGCCGAGCGGGCGATGTCGCTGTGGCCGAACAAGGGCGAGGACGACCCCCGTCCGGCGCTCGGCGAGCCGTACCGGCGGCTGGCCGCGGTCTCGCCGAACGACCCGGTCGTCCCGGCCGGCGCCCCGGCGGCGCTGCGCCTCCCGATCGTCCGCGTCACCTGACCGCTGGCGCGCCACCTGACCTCCGGTCCGTTCGCCGTCAGGTGCGGTAGGCGGTCCACGCCTCGTTCATGCGGGTGGCCTGGCCGGCGGTGAATTCGGTCATGCAGCTGTCCCAGCCGTAGTCCATGTAGTTGTGGATCGGATCGGTGCCCCCGCCGGTGCAGGTGTCCTTGCCCTCTGGGCACCCGCTGGTGGGATCCCGTTCGGGCGGGGTGTCGGCGACGCGGTCGCCCTGCGCGCTACAGCCGTCCTGGAACGTGTGGTAGAGCCCGAGCCAGTGGCCGACCTCGTGCGTCCCGCTGTAGCCCAGGTTGAAGTGCTCGGCCGACCCGCCGGGCAGGCTGCCCTCGTGCACGATGACCCCGTCCAGCTTCGGCTGGGACCGGTACTTCCACGGGAACGTCGACCAGCCGAGCAGGTCCTTGCCCAGGTCGGCGCTGTAGAGGTTCAGCGTGGTCGCGTCGCCCTTGCGCAGTTTCGGCTTGAAGGCCGTCTCGTACCGCTGCGGGTCGGAGTACCAGGCGGCGTTGCTGGTGCGGTCCACCTCGCGCAGGGTGAAGGAGAATCCGGTCTCCGCGCCGCTGCCGGAGCCGCCGTAGGTGCTGTTCAGCACCGAGATCTGGCGGTCGATGGTGGCCTTGTCGACGTCGCCCTTCGCGCCGTCGTGCAGGACGTGGAAGTAGACCGGCACCGTGGCGGGCGCGTGGCGGCGTGCGGTTCCGGGGCCGGACGAGCGGTCGCCGGTTCCGGGCCGCCCCGGGCCGGGCCTGTGCAGCAGCCGGGCCATGTCGCGTTCGACCGCGGCGACCTCGGCCGAGGTCAGCTCGTTGGGTTCGTGCACGCCGTGCGCGCCCGGCCGGATGCGGGCCTCGGCGGCGGCCCCGGAACCCCGCCCGGGACCGTGTCCGGGCAGGCAGGGCGCCCCGGCCGGCGGGGCCGCGTGGGCGCCGCCGGCGGACCGTCCCGCGCCCGTGCCCGGATCGCCCGTGCCCGGATCGCCCGGGCGCAGGTCCGGATGGGTCGGGACCGCGGGCACGAAGGCGGCGATCAGGGTGGCTGCGGCGATCAGCTTCACGGCACTCCTCGGCGGGCGCTGGGGACAGAGTGAGGGGAGATACCTCTGAACACGGACGGTGACCAAGTGGTATCAGAGTGGAACTCTTCCGCGAACGTCCCCGCCCCAAACCGGGCCGGGCCGCTGAGCGAATGTCGGTGCGGGCTGGTTGCATGATGGCCGGCGCAGGTCGCGGAGCCGTGAGGGCAGTGGGGCGGACATGGAAGATCAGCACATGGTGGACGAGGCGCGTTTCTGGGACTTCCTGGAGGCGGCCTGGGCGCCGCTGGGAGCGGAGGTCGACCGGGCGCGCAGGGCGCTTGCGACCAGGACGCCCGCACCCGGCGAGGACTTCGACGGCAAGCCGCCGTTCGCCGTGGTCGACGGCGCGCTGGACGGATTCCTGGACAACCTCACCGCCAACAGCCGGGGGCTCTCGGCGGAGGAACTGACCGGCTTCGACCGGGTTGTCGAGCGCAAGCTCCACGACATCGACCGGGAGGACGTCCACGCCGTGACCGACGGCTCCGACGACGGGTTCCTCTACGCGCGCGGCTTCATCGTCGCGCTGGGCCGCGACTTCTACGCGGCGGTGGTCCGCGACCCGCGGACGGCGGTGCTGGACGCCGACTGCGAGGGGATGTGCTACTTCTTCGCCCACCTGCACCGCAGGCGTTTCGGTGACTTCCCGGACACCGGGTCCGGCCTCTCGCGCGAGTCGTTCTCGAATCCGGCGGGCTGGCTCGCCCCCGCCTGACCCGGGCGCGGACGGCGCTCCGCACCGGTGGCGGGGGCGGGGCGGCATAGGCGCAGGCAGAGGGCCCGTAGACTGAAAACCTTCCGCCGAGTCCCGTCCTGCCCTGCGAAAGGCATTGTTGGTGGCCCTAGACCAGTCCTTTGACACCGTTCTCGTCGTCGACTTCGGCGCGCAGTACGCGCAGCTGATCGCGCGGCGGGTCCGCGAGTGCCATGTGTTCAGCGAGATCGTGCCGTCCACCATGCCGGCCGCCGAGATGCTCGCCAAGCGGCCGAAGGCGATCATCCTGTCCGGCGGACCGGCCTCGGTGTACGCGCCGGGCGCGCCGGTCGCGCCCGACGGGCTCTTCGACCTCGGGGTGCCCACCCTCGGGATCTGCTACGGCCATCAGGTGATGGCGCAGGCCCTCGGCGGCACCGTCGAGAACTCCGACATCGCCGAGTACGGCGGCGCCGCGATCAGCGTCGCCGACCCCGGGCTGCTCCTGGCCGGGCTGCCGGGCGAGCAGGCGGTGTGGATGTCGCACCGCGACTACGTCAGCGGCGCCCCCGACGGCTTCACCGTCACCGCGCGCACCGACGTCACGCCGGTGGCCGGCATGGAGGACCGCGAGCGCGGCTTCTACGGCGTGCAGTTCCATCCCGAGGTGCTGCACACCGAGCACGGCATGGAGATGCTGCGCCGGTTCCTGTACGAGGGCGCGGGCTGCCGGCCGAGCTGGACGATGGTCAACATCGCCGAGGAGTCGATCGAGGCCGTCCGCGAGCGGGTCGGCGGCAGCCGCGCGATCTGCGCGCTGTCGGGCGGGGTCGACTCGGCGGTGGCCGCCGCGCTCGTCCAGCGCGCGATCGGCGACCAGCTCACCTGCGTGTTCGTCGATCATGGGCTGCTGCGCAAGGGCGAGCCCGAGCAGGTCGAGAAGGACTTCGTCGCCGCGACCGGGGTCAAGCTGCACGTGGTCGACGCCGCCGACCGGTTCCTCGCGGCGCTGGCCGGAGTGACCGACCCGGAGGAGAAGCGCAAGATCATCGGCCGCGAGTTCATCCGGGTCTTCGAGGACGCGGCGCGCGGCATCGTCGGCGAGGAGGGTGCCGAGCCGGTCGAGTACCTGGTCCAGGGCACCCTGTACCCGGACGTGGTCGAGTCCGGCGGCGGCACCGGCGCGGCCAACATCAAGTCGCACCACAACGTCGGCGGGCTCCCCGACGACCTCCAGTTCCTGCTGGTCGAGCCGCTGCGCGCGCTGTTCAAGGACGAGGTGCGGGCGCTCGGCGAGCAGCTCGGGCTGCCCGCCGAGCTGGTCTGGCGGCAGCCGTTCCCCGGGCCGGGGCTCGGCATCCGGATCATCGGCGCGGTCGACCGCGAGCGGCTGGCGATCCTGCGCGAGGCCGACGCCATCGCGCGCGAGGAGCTGACCCGCGCCGGGCTCGACCGCGACGTCTGGCAGTTCCCGGTGGTGCTGCTGGCCGACGTCCGCTCGGTCGGGGTCCAGGGAGACGGCCGCACCTACGGCCACCCGGTGGTGCTGCGCCCGGTGACCAGCGAGGACGCGATGACCGCAGACTGGGCGCGGCTGCCGTACGAGCTGCTCCAGCGGATCTCCACCCGGATCACCAACGAGGTCCGGGAGATCAACCGCGTCACCGTCGACATCACCAGCAAGCCGCCCGGCACGATCGAGTGGGAGTAGCCGCCTGACGCGGAAAGGCCCGGACGACCCTTGGGTTCTAGCGGTCGTCCGGGCCTTTCCCGTGCGCGGGGTCAGACGGTGGCGGGGGCCAGGGCGGCCTCGGCCTCCAGGGTCGCCGCGGTCGCGTTCACGACCGCGGCCACGCGGATCGCCTCCTGGACGAGCTCGCGCGACAGCCCGGCGTCGCGGACGACCTTCTCGTGCGACTCCAGGCACCGGCCGCAGCCGTTGACGGCGGAGACCGCCAGGCACCACAGCTCGAAGTCGACCTTCTCCACGCCTGGCCTGCCGATGATCGACATCCGCAGCTTGGCGGGCAGGGTGCTGTAGGTCTCGTCCCCGATGAGGTGGGTGGCCCGGTAGTAGACGTTGTTCATCGCCATGATGGACGCGGCGGCCTTGGCCGCCTCGAACGCCTCGGCCGACAGGTTGTCGCCGGCCTCCTCGGCCAGCTCCCGGATGACCGTGGCGCTGCCGGTGGCCAGGGCGCAGGACAGCACCGTCCCCCAGAGCTGCTGGTCGGTCAGCTGCGAGGTGGAGGTCACCGAGCCCAGGTTGAGCTTGGTGTCCTTGGCGTAGCCGGGGAGTGCGTCCTTCAGGGTGTCAACGCTCATGATCATGCGTCCTCTCGTGCGGACGGCCGGCCGCGGCGAGCTGCCGCGGCCGGCCGTCGTGGGTTCGGGGGATCAGGCCCCGGCCATCAGCTTGGAGGCGTCGAGGGTGTCCTCGCCCTTGCTCCAGTTGCAGGGGCAGAGCTCGTCGCTCTGGAGCGCGTCGAGGACCCGCAGGACCTCCTTGACGTTCCGGCCGACCGAGCCCGCGGTCACCATGGAGAACTGGATCTCGTTGTTCGGGTCGACGATGAACGTCGCGCGCTGGGCCACGCCGTCCTCGGTGAGGATGCCGAGCGCCGAGGTGAGCTCGCGGTTGAGGTCCGACAGCATCGGGAACGGAAGCTCGCGCAGGTCGGGGTGGTCCTTGCGCCACGCGAAGTGCACGAACTCGTTGTCGACCGACGCGCCGAGCACCTGGGCGTCGCGGTCGGCGAAGTCCTCGTTCAGCCGGCCGAACTCGGCGATCTCGGTCGGACAGACGAAGGTGAAGTCCTTGGGCCAGAAGAAGACCACGCGCCACTTGCCCTCGTAGGACTTGTGGTTGATCGTCTCGAAGGCGCCGTCCGCGTCCAGCGAGACGCAGGCGGTCAGCTCGTACTCGGGGAACTGGTCACCGACAGTAAGCACGCATGCTCCTTTTGGTCTACGGGAAGGCCGGTCCGTGAAGGGATCGGCTGTGCTGAGCGAAGGCCGCCGGGGCGATGCCATCCGGCCGCCGATGTCACTCAGCGTGCATCATCGCGATTGAGAAGAGAAATCAATCCGACACATGAACTTGATAGGACACCCCTATCAGTCGACAAAGCCCCTGGTCAGAGCACTTCAAGGGGGATGGTTTCGTCTCTGAGATGGCCAAGGTCACAGCCGTCCGCCGCTGTGTGAGCCTCTCCGTGAGCACGGAGTGTAGGACGAAACGGTCTGTAACCTACCAGAGGCCACAGACGCCCTCTGTCGCGGGGATGTTCGTGCATCACGGGGGACGGGTATCGTCGGAGGGGTTATCTATCTTTGCTCTGGCGATAGGGGGCGGCTATCAGTAGGCCGACGGTGGCTCAGTTGCGGGCGTTCCAGGCGCTCGCCGAGCATCTGCACTTCCGGGACGCCGCGGCGGCGCTGCGGATGAGCCAGCCCGCTCTGTCGGGGGCCGTGGCCGCGCTGGAGGAGGCGCTCGACACGCGGCTGGTCGAGCGGACCACGCGCCGGGTGCTGCTCACCCCGCTGGGGGAGCGGGTGGCGCGGCGGGCCGAGGTCGTGCTGGCCGAGCTGGACCGGCTGGTGGACGAGGTGCGCGCGGTCCGGGGGCCGCTGGTCGGGCCGCTGCGGGTCGGGGTGATCCCGACCGTGGCGCCGTACCTGCTGCCGGCCGTGCTGCCGAGGCTGGCCCGGGAGTTCCCCGATCTGGAGCTGTCGGTGCACGAGGAGCAGACCGAGCACATCGTCTCGGAGCTGCTCGCCGGACGTCTCGATGTGGTGCTGCTCGCCCTGCCGGCCCCGGTGACGGGGGTGACCGAGCTCCCGTTGTACGACGAGGACTTCGTCCTGGTCGCACCCGAGTCCTACGACCTCGGCGGGCCGGACGCCGTGCTCGCGCGCGAGGCGCTCAACGAACTCGACGTGATCCTCCTTAACGAGGGGCACTGCCTGCGCGACCAGGCGCTGGACGTCTGCCGGGAGGTCGGCGCGCGAGCGGCGGCGGCGACGTACGCGACCAGCCTGGCGACTCTTGTCCAACTTGTCTCCGGCGGGCTTGGCGTGACGCTCGTCCCAGAGACGGCCCTTCCCGTGGAGACTCGGCGGGCGCCGAACCTGAGGCTGCACCGGTTCGCCTCGCCGGCCCCGTTCCGCCGGATCGGTCTGGGGCATCGGTCGACGTCGCCGCGTGCGGAGGAGTTCGCGGCGCTGGCGGCCAGTATCAGCGCGGCCCTTGTGGACGCCGCGCCGGGGGTTCGCCCGTCCGTGGACGTGACGGCTTAGGGCGGCGCCTTTCAGACGGGGCGGTGGGCGCGGACGAACAGGGTGACGCCGGGGAGCGCCTTGACGGGTAGGTGGCGCTCGACGGCCGCCAGGGCGCGCAGGCCCGCGTTGACGGCCGTGCAGGGGCGGTCTAGGCCGTAGCCGGCGTGGCGGTGCCGCCGCCACCGGACCAGGGGGCGGAGCAGGACGTTGCGGCTCCAGATGCGATCGACCAGCAGGCCGGCGGCTTCGACGACCTCGGCCAGCGCCGACCGGCCGTAGCGGCGCACCCGCCCGAGCGACACGTCGTGCGCCGACCACAGGGCCATGTCGCTGGGGACGGTGATCAGCGCGGTCCCGCCGGGGCTGAGCACCCGCGCGATCTCGGCGGCGGCGGCGCGGTCGTCATCGGCGCGCTCCAGGGCGTTCAGCGCCGTGGCGAACCCGAAGTGGGCGGATGGCAGCGGCAGGTAGCAGACGTCGCCCTCGTAGACGTCCAGGCCGTGCCCGCGGGCCAGCCGGGCGGAGGCGGGCGAGCCCTCCACCGTGACGGTCTCCCAGCCGTGCGCGGCCAGGACGCGGGGGTCGCCGGCGGTGGCCGCGCCGATCGCGACGGCCCGTCCGGGCGGCCCGGTCCGGCGCACCTCGCGGGCGATGACGGCGCGGCGGTCGCGGCACCACCAGTCGGCGTCCTCGGCCTGGGCGTCCCGCGGGATCTCGATGGCGTCCACGGCACCAGCCGACGTGATCGGGGGCGTCCACCGCCAGCGTCAGCGCCGCGCGCCGTGCATCGTTGACCTGTTCTTGGCCATGTGATCGTCGCCCGCGGGTCCGGACGCACCGGCCGCCACCTGGGCACTCGCGGCGCCACGGCGGGGATCGGCGCATGCTGGACAACGCCACCGGCGCGCTGATGGGCTGGTGGACGGCACGGAACCGTCCCGAGGACGCGGCGCGGATCGCACCGGGGAGCGGGTCCGCGGCCGTGATCGGGGGGTCACAGTGGGGGCTATCGTCCGTCTCGTGCGCGCGCACGCCGTGCTGGCCGGCGCGCTCGCTGCGGCCGTGCTGCTGCGCCTCGTCGCCGTGCTGGGATATCCGTCCGCGCTGTGGTTCGGGGACTCGGTCGGGTACCTGCGCAGCGCGATCAACCTGGAGCCGTCCAGGACGCGTCCCAGTGGCTATTCGCTGCTGCTGTGGCTGCTCCGGCCGCTGCACGGCCTCGTCGCGGTCGTCACGGTGCAGCACCTCCTCGGCCTGGCGACCGGTGTGGTGCTGTACGCGCTGGCACGGCGGCATGTGCGGGCCGCGTGGCCGCGTCCGGAGTGGCTTCCGGGCGTCCTCGGCACCGCCGTGGCCGTCCCGGTGCTCTTCGACGCCTACCAGATCGAGCTGGAACACCTGCTGTTGTCGGACACGCTGTTCACCTTCCTGGTGGTGTCGCTAGTGGCCGTCCTGCTGTGGCGGCCTGACGTGACGGGGTGGACGGCCGTATGCGCGGGCCTGCTGCTCGGCATGGCCGCGGTGACCCGCACGGTGGGACTGCCTCTGCTGGCGCTGGTGCTCGGCTGGCTCGTCCTGCGCGGTCGCCGTGCGGCGCTCGTCCCCGCAGTGGCGCTCACGGCCGCCTGCCTGCTGCCGGTCGGGCTGTACATGAGCTGGTTCCATGCCGCGCACCGGCAGTACGCGATGACCACCGCCGGGAACGTGTTCCTGTACGGGCGGGCCGTAGGGTTCGCCGATTGCCGCATCATCAAGCCCCGTCCCGCCCTGGTGAGGATGTGCCCGCACACGCCTCCGGTGGGCATCTCCCCCGCGTACGCGTCCCTGTGGACGGACCGGTCGCCGTTCGCGAGCATGCCCGGAGGGAAGTCGGGCGGTAACGAGCTCGCGGGGGAGTTCGCCTACGCCGCGATCCGCGCCCAGCCCGCGGACTACGCGTGGATCGTCCTGCGTGACACCGCTCGCGCGTTCACCTGGGAACGCACCGTGTACCCGTCGCCGTGGACATTCCGGAAGTACGAGTTCCCGAGCCGGGCGAAGCCGCTCGCCGACCGGCAGAAGAAGGTGGCGCGCGCGTACTCGGGGTTCACCGGACCGCAGTCGGTGGTGGAGCCCATGGCGGGTTGGATGCGCGGCTACCAACATCGTATGCGTCTGCCGGGCTCGATCCTCGGGCTGCTCCTGCTGGCGGGCGCCAGCGGGATGCTGTTCGTCCGCGGAACCTGGCGGCAGGCGCTGCTGCCCTGGCTGACGTCGCTGGCGCTACTGGTCGTGCCCGCCGCGACGGCGGACTTCGACTACCGCTACGTCGTGCCCGCGTTCCCGCTGGGGGCGCTCGCCGCCCTGCTGGCGTTCGTCCGGGGGCGCCGGCCCGCCGGCCGGGCCGGAAAGCGGACCCGCCGGACGGCGCCCCGGACCTCGGCCAGGACGGGCTGAGCGTTCCTCAGCCCCGGTCGCGGCGGCGCCGGATCAGGAAGCGGACCGCCAGCAGGAACACGACCACCGCGCCGATCGCCGGCACGGCCCGCTTGGCGACCGACGGACCGGCGACCTCGAGCAGGTCGATCGGGTCATCGGCGCCGTCCGCGCGGGGCGCTTGGGCCTGCGGTCGCGGCAGCGGCTCGGACGTCGACTCCGCCGCGCTTGCGGTGCGCTGCTGCGGGATGGACGGGATAGGCCGCGCGGGCGCCACCGGAGAATTCGGTGCGGCCGGTGCGGCCGGTGCGGCCGGTGCGGCCGGGGCCGCCGGCGGGGCGGGAGGCGCGGGCGGAGTGGGTGCGGTCGGCTCAACGGCCTCGATGGCCTTCGCCGCTTCCGTGGCGGCGGGCTGAGTGGCGGGCTCCGCGGCGGGCTCTGCGGGAGGTTCCGCAGGAAGCCCTGCGGGGGTCTCCAGCTCCGCGGCGAGGGCCTTGGCGAAGCGCGTGATCAGCTTGCCGCCGACCTCGGAGAGGATGCTGCGGCCGAACTGCGCCGGGCGGCCCGTCACGTTCAGCTTGGTGTGCACGGTGACGCGCGTGCTCCCGCCCTCGTCATGCAGCCGGGCCTGGACGGTCGCCGAGGCCGTGCCGGTGCCGCGCGCCTCCTTGGCCGAGGCCTCGAGGGTGACCGTGCGGGACGGCTCGTCGGCCGCGACGACGCGCGCGGTCCCGCGGTAGGTGATGGTCATCGCGCCGACCTTGATCTTCAGCCGGCCCGTGTACTCCTCGCCGTCGACCGAGTCGAGCGTCGCACCGGGCATGCAGAGCGCGACCCGCTCCACGTCGAGCAGCACCGACCAGGCCTGATCCACCGGCACGGGGACGGTGAATTCGTGGTCGAGCTCCATGTTCGTGGTCCTTCTCATCCGGGGGGCTTGCTCACGCGACCTTACGGCGGTCACCCGCCCCACCGCCAGACGGCCCCGCCGGACGCCCCCGCGGCGGGACCCGGGGCGGGCGGACCCGGCGGCGGGGGCGCGGACCGGTCAGACCGCGGCGGCGGCGGTCAGCGCGCGGGCGGCGAGAACGGTGGCCAGATGCGCCCGGTACTCCGCCGAACCGTGCAGGTCGGTGGGCGGCGAGGTGCCCTCGGCGGCCCGCTCCCCGGCGGCGCGCAGCGAGCTGGAGGAGACCGTCCGGCCCTCGATGAACCGCTCGACCGCGGTGGCCCGCACCGGGACCGGGCCCAT
Source organism: Spirillospora sp. NBC_01491 (assembly GCF_036227065.1). Classification (GTDB taxonomy): domain Bacteria; phylum Actinomycetota; class Actinomycetes; order Streptosporangiales; family Streptosporangiaceae; genus Spirillospora; species Spirillospora xylanilytica. Next base: position 4,162,506 of record NZ_CP109432.1, on the reverse strand, counting down.
GTTGGTGAGGGCCACCCGGGCGTCCTCGACGGCGCCGCGCTCCCGCCGCACCGCGCAGGCGACGCCGACGATCGCCCACGCCTGCGCCGTCCGGTGGAACTTCTCGTAGTGCACGCCCCAGCCGGGCCCGAGCTTGGGGACGCGCACGCCGGTCAGCAGCTCGTCCGGGTCCAGCGCCGAGGTCATCCAGTCGACGAAGAAGTCCGCCGCCGGGATCTCCCGCTCGCCCCGGGGGGAGCGGGCGAGGAGCACCGCGTCCAGCGCCAGTGCCACGGCGGGCAGGTCACCGGCCGGATCGGCGTGCGCGAGCGCGCCGCCGAACGTGCCGCGGTGCCGGATCGCCGGGTCGGCCACGGTCGCCGTCGCCGCCGCGATCAGCGGCGCGTGCGCGCGGACCAGCGGGTCGCGGACCACCTGGTGGTGGGTGGCCATCGCGCCGATCAGCAGCGCGCCGCCCTCGTCGCGGATCTCGCGCAGCGCCTCGATCCGGCCGACGTCGATCAGCGCGTCCGGGTAGGCCAGCCGCAGCCGGAGCAGCGGCATCAGGCTCTGCCCGCCGGCCAGGATCTTGGCGTCCTCGCCCGCCTGCGCCAGCGCCGACACGGCCTCGCCGGCCGAGGCGGCGCGCACGTACTCGAACTTCGCGGGGATCATCGCGCACCTCCGGTGGAGCCGGGACCGTCCGGTCCGGTGCCGTCGCGCACCGCGCGCCACACCCGCTCGGGCGTGCACGGCATCGGCACGTCCTTGACGCCGAACGGGCGCAGCGCGTCCACGATCGCGTTGACCACCGCCGGGGTGGACGCGATCGTGCCCGCCTCGCCGACGCCCTTCACGCCGAGCGCGTTGGACGTCGCCGGGGTCTCGGTGCGGTCGGTGGTGAACTCGGGCAGGTCGGCCGCCGACGGCACCAGGTAGTCGGCCATCGTGGTCGTGGTCAGGTTGCCCTCGGCGTCGTACACCGCCTCCTCGTAGAGGGCCTGCGCGATGCCCTGCGCGAGCCCGCCGTGCACCTGCCCCTCGACGATCATCGGGTTGACCACCTTGCCGACGTCGTCCACCGCGACGTAGGAGCGCAGCCGCACCATCCCGGTCTCGGTGTCCACCTCGGCGGCGCACAGGTGGGTGCCGTGCGGGAAGGAGAAGTTGTCGGGGTCGAACGTGGCGTCGGAGTCGAGCGTGGGCTCGATGCCGTCGGGCAGGTCGTGCGCGGTGAAGGTGGCCTGCGCGACCTCCTGGATGGTGGTGCCCTCGTCCCGGACGCCGCGGACGCTGAACCGGCCGCCCGCGAACTCCAGGTCCTGCTCGGCGGCCTCCAGCAGGTGCGCGGCGATGGTCCGGGCCTTGCCGACGACCTTGTCGCAGGCGGAGTAGAGCGCCATCCCGCCCACGGCCAGCGACCGCGAGCCATAAGTGTCCATGCCCTTGTGCGCCACGGCGGTGTCACCGTGCAGCACCTTGACGTCGTCGAACGGCACCCCGAGCCGGTCGGCGGCGATCTGCGCCCACGCCGTCTCGTGGCCCTGCCCGTGCGCCGACGCGCCCGTGACCACCTCGACCTTGCCGGACGGCAGCATCCGCACCGACGCGTACTCCCAGCCGCCCGCGCCGTACGCCAGCGAGCCGAGTACCCGCGACGGCGCCAGCCCGCACATCTCCGTGAACGTCGACACGCCGAGGCCGAGCTGCACCGGGTCCCGGCGCCCGCGCCGCTCGGCCTGCTCGGCGCGCAGCGCGTCGTACCCGAACAGCTCCAGCGCCTTGTCGGTGGCGGCCTCGTAGTCGCCCGAGTCGTAGGTGAGGCCGGAGACGGTCTCGTAGGGGAACTCGTCCCGCGTGATCCAGTTGCGCCGCCGCACCTCGATCGGGTCCAGGCCCAGCTCGGCGGCCAGTTCGTCCATCAGCCGCTCGATGCCGAACGTCGCCTCCGGGCGGCCCGCGCCGCGGTAGGCGTCGGTCGGGGTCTTGGTGGTGAACACCCCCGAGCAGGTGAACGAGTAGGCGTCCATTTTGTAGATGCCGTTGAACATGAACGCGCCGAGCAGCGGGACGCCCGGGGTGACCAGCATCAGGTACGCGCCCATGTCGGCGAGCAGGTCCACCTTCAGCCCGCGGATCCGGCCGTCCCGATCGGCGCCGAGGGTGAGCCGCTGGATCTGGTCGCGCCCGTGGTGGACGGTCATGTTGCCCTCGCTGCGCGACTCGGTCCACTTGACCGGGTGGCCGAGCCGCCGCGCGAGCAGCAGCGCGAGCACCTCCTCCCCGTACACCTGGAGCTTGGAGCCGAACCCGCCGCCCACGTCGGGCGCGACCACCCGGATGCGGTGCTCGGGGATCTCGGTGACGGTGGCGAGCATCAGCCGCAGGATGTGCGGGATCTGCGTGGCCGAGTACAGGGTGAAATCGTCGCCCTCGGGCACGCACAGCACCGCGCGCGGCTCCATCGCGGTCGGGATCAGCCGCTGCTGGACGTAGCGGCGTTCGAGGACGACCGGCGCGTCCCGGATCGCCGCGTCCAGGTCGCCGTTCTCGTACACCCACGTGTACGACCTGTTCGTCCCCAGGCCGGCGTGCACGAGGTCGGCGCCCTCGGCCAGTGCCTCCTCCATGTCGACCACCGCGGGCAGCGCCGTGTAGTCGACGTCGACGTCCTCCAGCGCATCCACCGCCGCGTACCGGTCGCGGGCGACCACGCAGGCGACCGGCTCGCCCACGTACCGGACCTCGGTGACCGCCATCGGCGGATGGTCGGGGTGCTTCATGTCCTCGGTGACCGGCCACGCGCAGGGCAGCCCGCCCTGCTCGGCGGCCAGGTCGGCGCCGGTGAACACCGCGACCACGCCGGGCCGGTCGCGCGCCCGCCCGGCGTCGACCCGCGCGATCGCCGCGTGCGCGTACGGGCTGCGCAGGTACGCCACGTGCAGCGTCCCGGCGGGCTGGATGTTGTCGGTCCACCGGGTGCGTCCGGTGACCAGGCGGGCGTCCTCGGAACGCCGGCGCGGCGAGCCGATCTCCGGCGCGGGCCCCTCGGTGGCGGGCGCGCTCACGACGCCGCTCCCCGCTCCCGCCCCTGCGCGGCGTCCTGCGCTTGCGCGGCGCCCTGCCTCATGTCGGCGGACGCGCGCCGCACCGCGCGGACGATGTTCTGGTAGCCGGTGCACCGGCACAGGTTGCCCTCGAGCCCCTGGCGGATCTCGTCGGCGGACGGGTCGGCGTTCTCGCGGAGCAGGTCGATCGCGGCCATGATCATGCCGGGCGTGCAGTAGCCGCACTGGAGCGCGTGCTCCTCGTGGAAGGCCCGCTGCATCGGGTGCTCGCGGCCGGTGCCGGGGACCCCGAGGCCCTCGATGGTGGTGACGTCCCGGCCGTCGGCCTGGACGGCGAGGACGGCGCAGCTCTTGGCGCTCAACCCGTCGAGCAGGACGGTGCACGCCCCGCAGTTGCTGGTGTCGCAGCCGATCGGCGTGCCGACCTTCCCCAGCCGGTCGCGAAGGTAGTGGACGAGCAGGAGACGGGGTTCGACGTCGTCCTCGTACGCCGTTCCGTCGATCTCGACCCGGATGGGTGGCATGCGTTTCTCCCAGGGGCGTCTCGAAGTGGGCTGGACGGGGAGACGTCCCTGGGGAGGGGCACGTTGGTCTGGCCACGTCATCGGGGCGCACCTCCGGGGAAGGCGACCTCATGAACGTATGATGCGGGTGAATGGGGTACTAGCCCCCGGCGTGGCCTATTTGTATTAGTTCACTCGGAGGAGGACCGGCCACGTCTGCGGCCCGACGACGCCGTCGTCCTTGACGCCGCCCCATTTCTGCACGGCCTTGACCGCCTTCAGGGTGACGTCGTCGAAGGTCCCGCTGACGGTCACCTCGGAGTGGCTGCGGGCGATCAGGAGTCCCTGCATGCTCTCCACGTGTTCCCCCGTGGCGCCCTTGGCGAGTTCGGGCAGCTTCTTCATCATGGCCTCCATCCAGTCGCTCCCGCCGTAGGCGGGCCTGCCGAAACCGGCGATCACGGCCGACGCGCGGACGCGCCGCTTGCAGGCGTTCGAGGTATTGGCCTCGATGGTCTGCACCCGCCCGCCGCCGAGCACCTTCTCGATGACGCCGACGTGGTCGATCGCGCCGACCTTGTTGGTCTCGCCCCAGTCGAAGAAGACGATGTCGCCGGGCTTGGCGGCGTTGACGTTCTTGGTCGTCCCGGTGTACCAGCGGTCGATCTTCTGGAAGTCCTGCGCGTGCCACACCGTGTAGGCGCGGTCGCCGCCCGGCAGCGCCGCGGCGGCGTTGTCGCTGTGCCGGGCCCAGTACGTGATGGCCATGTCGCACCAGTTGGCCTTGAGGAACTCGTCCCCGTGCCGGGAGGCGTACTCCCTGGTGATGACGTTCGGCCGGCCCGACAGTCCCAGCGACTTGCGGGCCCGGGCGATCATTCCCGCGGCGGAGCCCATCTCAGGCCCCCTCTCCGCGGTAGATCCCGTCGGGGTCGGCGGGCCCGTACAGCTCGTTCAGGATCTGTTCCTCATCGGACTCGGTGGCCCGGTGGACGTCGGAGTTGGCGTCGACCAGGGGCATGTTCATCAGTTCTTCGGTATCGGCGGGGGTCACTGCTCCTCCAGGGGCGGTCGCCTTCCGCGCCCGCGGCGCGGGCACGTCAGCGAGATTACGACTCTGCCGCTTGTCTTTCCGGATTTCCGGCCGAATCACATCTGAGGCATGTCAGTTTTGGGTGACGGGCCCCGTTGTGTCCTTTCGGATAGGGGAATGGGTGACTTCCTGGCCAGGTGAATGCAGTAAATTGCCCACATTTGTCGGATGCATGGCAATTGTCGACCATCGCTCCGTCCGGCCCCTACACCGGCCAGTACGTCTCACCCTGAGCGCGGGCGGGGTGTGCGGTCAGCGACCAGCAGGCAGGAGGCCCGCCGCCTCGATCACCGCCGCGGCGACCTCGGCGATGGGACGGCCGCCGGCCTCGACCGTGAAGTCGGCGATCCCGGCCTCGACCAGGACGCGGTCCAGCTCGCCCGACCTGTCCAGGTGCCAGCGCAGCTCTGCGGGCTCGTCCTCGTGACGCCGGACGAGGCGCCGCCGGACCTCCGGCAGCCCGACCTGGAGCCGGCACACCGACAGCGGCGCCCCGACCGCCGCACCGCAGCGCTCGCGCTCGTCCCCGGACTCGACCACTCCCGCGAGGATCAGCCGCGTCGCGCCGGCGTCCAGGTAGTTGCCCGCGACACTGCGCAGGTTCCGCAGCAGCAGGGCGAAGTTGAACCGGTCGCCCGGCGGCGCGGGCCGGCTCTTCGCCAGCCAGTCCAGGTCGATGACGGCGCTGGGGACCTCGGCGTCGCCGAGCAGCCCGCCCACGGCCTCGGCCACCGAGGTCTTGCCCGCTCCGACGGTGCCGGTGATCAGGAGGGCGCGGGGGGCCGGATCGCCAGGACGCATGCCCGCACCTTATGACCCGTCGTGACCCGGCCCGGAGCGGCCCGTCCGTGAACGGGGCGTTCCGGGGCGGGCCGTCCGCGGGGTCAGCGGGCGGGGGTGAGGGCCGTGGAGTGGAGCACGGCGCCGTCGATGTCGCGGAGGTGGACGGTGAGGGTCTTGCTGTGGGCGTCGATCTCCACCTGGCCGAAGAACTGGAAGCCCTCGGCCGGTGAGGTGTTGGCGTGCGGGGGCGCCTGCTGGAACTTGAGCTGGGGACCGAAGGTGGCGTCGAGGGCGTTGGGACCGAAGGCGCCGGCGCTCAGGGGACCCGATACGAATTCCCAGAAGGGGTCGAAGTCCTTGAACGCCGCCTTGGACGGGTCGTAGTAGTGCGCGGCGGTGTAGTGGACGTCGGCAGTCAGCCACACCATGTTCCGGACGCGGTGGCGCTTGGCGTACGAGAGGAGGTCGGCGATCTCGCGCTCGCGGCCGAGCGGGGCCTTGCCGTCGCCCTGCGCGGCGGCCTCCTGGGCGGTGCCGTCGGGGACGACCAGGCCGATCGGGAGGTCGGCGGCGATGACCTTCCAGGTGGCCTTGGAGCGGCTCAGTTCGCGCTTGAGCCAGGACGCCTGCTCGGCGCCGAGCAGGCCGTCGCGCTGGGTGGGGGAGTCGTCCGGTCCGTTCGCGTCCTTGTAGGTGCGCATGTCGAGCATGAAGACGTCCAGCAGCGGGCCGTAGGACACCTTGCGGTAGAGGCGGCCGTTCCTGGCGGGACGGATCGCGGTGGGGGTGTACTCCAGCATCGCGCGGCGGGCGCGGGCTGCCAGGACGTCCACGCGCTTCTCGGTGTACTCGGGGAGGTCGAGGATCTCGCCGGGGTACCAGTTGTTGAGGACCTCGTGGTCGTCCCACTGGTAGAGCATCGGGACGCGGGCGTTGAACGCCTTGAGATTGGCGTCCAGGAGGTTGTACCGGAACTGGCCCCGGTAGTCGGCGAGCGTCTGCGCGACCTTCGCCTTCTCGGCGGTGAGGACGTTGCGCCAGGTGCGGCCGTCGGGGAGCTTCACCGATTCGGCGAGCGGGCCGTCGGAGTAGACCAGGTCGCCGCTGCACAGGAAGAAGTCCGGGTCGACCGCGCCCATCGCCTTGAAGATCCGGTATCCGCCGAGGGCCGGGTCGATGCCCCAGCCCTGGCCGGCGAGGTCGCCGGACCACACGAACGAGACGTCCCGCTTGGCGCCGGGCGCGGTGCGGAGCCTGCCGGTGACCGGTTCGGAGAGGAGGGAGTGCCGGTCGAGGTCGGCGAGGCGGACGCGGTAGTGCAGGTCCTCGCCGGTGGGGAGGCCGTGCAGGAACGCCTTGCCGGTCAGGTCGGTCTCGGGCGTGAGCACGGGGCCGCGCACACTCCGGACGTTCCTGAAGTCGGGACGGCGGCTCACCTCGACGAGCATCCGTGCGGGACGGTCGGAGCGCGCCCACACGACCGCCTCGCGGCCGGTCACCTCACCGCTCTGCACACCGTGGGTGAGGCGCGGCCGGCCCCTGCGGACGAGACCGGGCGCGGCGGACGCGGTGCCGCCGCCGAGCAGGCCGAGCGCGGCACCGCCGCCCGCTATGGCGCCACTGCGCAGAAGGGTCCGTCTATCCAGCACCATGGCCGACTCCGTTCACTCAAGACTCAAGCGTGATCCTGGGGCAGGCTCTCGCGGCGCGGCGGACACGGCCGGGATCCGGGGTGGCCGGGGCGTGAACACTCGCGGTCGCCCTCCGCCGCCCCGACTTGACAACTCTCCGTAGTTGAGTGTCTGCTAGGGGGCATGCCAGCGCGCCTCTGCATCGAAAGCCTTGTGGCCCTTCGCCGCGTGGCCTGCGCGCTGTGTCCTTCGTGTTGTCGTAGCTGACCGCATTCCCCGCCCGGGTGACCGCTCCCCGGCCCCTCCCAGCTCTCCTCGGCGCCGACGGTGCCGGTCACGAAGGATCAGCCTGTGAACCTCGACATGGTTCCCGACCTCACGATGCGCGGGCAGGACGACCCGCACGGACGCGTGCTGCGGCGGCGTCCGCCGACCGTGGGGCAGCTCGCCGCCCGCGTGCACGCGCTGGCCGCCCGTCCGGGCGACTGGTGGCACCGGGTGACGTTCGACGCCGCCGCACCGGTCCGCGTCCCGCTCGGCGGGGCCGACGGGACCGGGCTCTGGCTCACCGTCTGGCCGCCCGGCCACCGCACCGGCCTGCACGGCCACGCGGGCGCCGTGGTCAGCGCGGTGATCGTCGGCGAGCTGGCCGAGGTCACCCTCGCCTCCGACGGCGTCGCCGGACGGGCCCTGCGCGCCAACCGGGTCCGGGTGCACGGCGGCGGCCACACCCACGAGCTCACCAACCCGGGCCCCTCGTACGCAATCACCCTGCACGCCGGGCCGTCGGACGACACCGCATAGTGGAGATCAGGCCGGCGTGCGCCGCCGTGCTCACGGCGATGCCGTGAACCGCGGAGGCACCCCCGCTCGGGAGCGGGGGTGCCTCCGCCGGCCGTCGGGCCGGGCGTTCGCGGGCCGTGCGGCAGTGCGGCCGTCGGGTCAGGCGGTCGCGGGCTCGGCGGGCTGCCGGGTCCGGGAGGTCTCGCGCGACTCATCGGCCTCCGCGGAGGTGAGCTCGACGGGCGTGCTGGTGAAGATGTCCTCGTCGAGCAGCCCCTCGGACCGGGCGACCAGCACCGGGACGGTGAGCTGACCGGCCACGTTCAGCGCGGTGCGGGCCATGTCGATGACCTTGTCGATCGCGATCAGGTAGCCGACCGCCTGGAGCGGCAGACCTACGGTGGTCAGGGTCAGGGTCAGCGCGACCAGGGCCGGGCCGGGGGTGCCGCCGGTGCCGAGCTGGCCGATCACCGCGGCCAGCGCGATCAGCGCGTAGTCGGCCAGGCCGAGGCTGATCCCGGTGTACTGCGCGACGAAGATCGCGGCGACCGCCGGGTAGATCGCGCCGCAGCCGTCGAACTTGATCGTGGCGCCGAGCGGCTGGGCGAAGCTGGCGTACTCGGGCTGGACGCCGTTGCGCTCGATCTGCACCCGCTGCGCGATCGGCAGGGTGGCCAGGGAGGACGAGGAGACGAAGCCGAACTGGATCGCCGGCCAGGAGTTGCGGAAGAACTTCAGCGGGGAGACCCGGCCGAACACGCGCAGCAGCACCGGGTAGCCGATCAGCAGCATCACCGCGACGGCCAGGTAGATCGCGCCGGTGAACTTGGCCAGCGGCGACAGCGAGCTCGGGCCGTAGGTGGCCACCACCGAGCCGATCAGGAAGAACGAGCCGATCGGGGTGAGCCGCACCACCCACCACACGGCCTTCTGCATGACCAGGTAGAGGTCGTCGATCAGGCCGGTCAGCCGCTCGCCGCGCTCGCCGATCGCGACCAGCGCCGCGCCGAACAGCACCGCGAAGGTGACGACGCCGAGCACGTTGCCGTCCGCCATCGCCTTGACGATGTTGGACGGGAACAGGTTGTGCAGCACCTGGGTCCAGGTCACCGGCTCGGTCTCGGCGGACTCGCTGGCGAGCTTGCCGAGGCCCTCGCCGGGCTTGACGATCAGCCCGACGGCCAGCCCGATCGCGGTGGCGATCGCCGAGGTGGCCACGAACCAGCCGAGGGTCTTGCCGGTCAGCCGGGCGACGCTGCCGACGTTGCGGAGCCGCCCGACGCTCACCACGATCGCGGCGAACACCAGCGGGACGACCACGACCTTCAGCAGGCTGATGTAGACGTCGCCGAACGGGTCGAGCCAGTTCCCGGCGATCTTCTCGCCGTCGCCGAGGTTGTTGATCAGTGCGCCGGCGGCCACGCCGAGCACGAGGGACAGCACGATCTGCTGCCAGAACTGCCATTTCCAGACGCGCAGGTTCACGGAGCGTTCTCCAGGAGGATCACGGCAGCCTGCCGGGTCCGGGCGCACGGGCACTCGGCGCGCGGTCCGGGCGTGCCGCGGGGCGGGCACGCGGGACCGTGGACGGGCGGGTGCCTTGGCGCGAGCGTTTCGGTGCGAGGGCGCCGGGGCGTGCGCGGATCCGGGGCGGGCTGCGGAGGGAGGGGAGTGGGAGAAGAAGGCGGGGGGACTGGTCAGGCGCGACAGGTGACGCTGGCGAGGCGGCACAGGTCGATGTGCAGCCGGGCCACGAGCAGAACGCTCTTCTCGGAGAACCTCACGGAGGTAGTCAACCTGATGTCCGGAATGCGTGTTCCCATCGGGGGATGTGACTTAGGTCACAATCACTGCCGGGGGTCGCGGCGCGCGGCGCGGGTGAGGATCCGCACGATGCCCACCAGGCCGAGCCCGATCAGCACCGCGGGCACCAGCACCCGGAGCCCGACGACGAGCTCGCCGGACAGGCCGCTCGCCAGGAGGACGCCCGCCACGGCGAGGAAGAACAGCCCGGCGATCGGGCCGCCCGGGTCGAAGCGCCGTCCGGACGGGGCGCCGTCCTCCCGGTCGTGGCCTGGTCGCTCAGTCACGGGTCACCCGCACATCCCCGAGCCGCGCCCGGATGCGCAGCACGATCTCAGGAGGGTTCGAGACGGTCCCGCCCTCGGGTTCCAGCACGTTCGTCGATCTGGCGTTGGGGCCGCTGATGGTGCGCGGCCCCACCGACAGGTCGCCGAGGCCGGTCTGCGCGTCCAGCGTCACCCGGGCCGTCGCCGGCAGCGACACCACCATGCTGCCCGCGATCAGTTTGGCGTTGATGGTGACCCGCTTGCCCCGGGGCACGGGCAGCGCGGTGAGGTCGAGCCAGACCGAGCCGATCCCGTGCTTGTACTCCTGGTAGGTGCGGTCGGCATCGGTCGGTCGCCAGTCCATGTCGCCATACCCCAGATCGCGAGGGACCGCCGTCGCCGCCGCGGTCGTCAGGAGGGTGAGGGTGAGCAGGGTCGTCACGGTGGCCAGCCCGCGGACCCGGAACCAGCCGCCGAGCAGCAGGCCGAGGCCGCCGACCGCGAGCGCCGGTGCCCCGACGACCAGCACCGCGTCCAGGACCGGCCGGCCGTGCGCCACCGGCAGCATCGCGGCCCCCGCCACGATCGCCGCGAGCACCGTCACCGACGTCAGCGGCGACTTGGCGCGCGGCGTCCTGCCGCGGCCGTGCGCGGGTGGTGCGGACATCGGCGGGACGGGCCACCTGCCCGGCGCGGACGCGTCGCCCGTCCCCCCGGGCGCAGGGGAGGAGCGGGAGCCGAGGTCGGCGAGGTCGATCATGCCTTCGGGCAGCCCGCCCCTTGCTCCGGACGGGGCGTTCTTCTCCAGGCGCACCCCGGTGCCCGCGAACGCGCGGTCGTCTTCCAGGGAGGTGGGCGCGGGCGGATGGCCGTGCAGCCGCTCGGGCATCGAGCGGACCGCGCCGACCAGGTCCACGCCGCGGGCGTGCGCGACCACCAGCATCAGCCCGAACACCGTCATCACCGCGATCGCGTCGGTGGAGAGCCCGCCGAACAGGCTCCCGGCGACGCCCAGGCACACCAGCGCCGCCATGATCGACAGCACCGCGGACGCGTCGAACCAGCGCTTCAGCAGCCGCTCCGCGAACGCGGCCTCGCCCGGCCGGCCCGGCATGAGCAGCGCCGCCGCGAGGTACAGCAGGACGCCCTGCCCGTGCGCGAGGACGAGGATCGCGAACCCCACCCGGAACACCACCGGGTCGATCCCGGTGAACCGGCCGAATCCGGTGCACACCCCGGCCAGCACCCGGCGTTCGGGGTCGCGGGCGAGCCGCCGGTAGTCGTCCCCCGGCGGCGCCGTCGCGGCGGTCGCGCCCTGCTCCTCGGTCATGGCCACCATCGTGGCCGGTCGCGCGGGTCCCCGCCATCCGGGACTCCCCTGAGCCGACCCTGAGGCGGGCGGGCGCCGGGATCGGGGTACCGCCCTGATGCGCCCGGGCCCCTCACGTGTGACGATCGGTGACGTGGGGGAATGCGAGGGACCTTGGACACGGCGATGGTGAACGGGCAGGCGCCGCCCGCCGCGCGGCTGCAACGCGTCGCGGACGGGCGGCTGGTGGCCGGAGTGTGCCGCGGCATGGCCGCCAACCTCGGTGTCCAGGTGCTGGTCGTCCGGGCCGCGTTCGTGCTGCTGACGGCGGCGAGCGGGCTCGGCTTCGTCGTGTACGCGGCGCTGTGGGTGCTGGTGCCCCGCCAGGACGTCCCGGCGGTCACCGGCACGGGCATGGGCACGGCCGTGGCGGCCGGCCGCCGCCGGGGCCGCGACTGGGGGCAGCTCCTGGCGTACACGGCGGTGACCTGCGGGCTGGTCTCGCTGCCCGCCGGGAACAGGGTCGCGCAGTTCGCGCTGTGGCCGTTTGTCGTGTGCGGCATCGGCGCCGCGATCCTCTGGCAGCAGGCCGACCGCGACCAGCGGCAGCGCTGGATGCTGCCGCTCCGGCAGATGTGGCTGCGCAGTCTGCTCGGCCTGCTGCTGGTGATCGGCGGCATCGGCGGGTTCGTGGTGCAGAACGTGGACGTCGGGCAGGCCCGGTCCGTCGTGATCGCGACCCTGATCATCCTCACCGGCGTCGCGGTGATCGCCACCCCGTGGGTGGTGCGGCTCTGGCAGGACCTCGACACCGAGCGGCACGAGCGGATCCGCTCGCAGGAGCGCGCCGAGCTGGCCGCGCACATCCACGACTCGGTGCTGCACACGCTGACCCTCATCCAGCGCAACGCCGGCGACCCCCGCGAGGTGCAGCGGCTCGCCCGCTCCCAGGAGCGGACCCTGCGCACCTGGCTCTACCAGCCGCGCGCCGACCCGGACCAGACCTTCGCGCCGGCGATCAAGGCGATCGCCGGGGAGGTGGAGGACGACCACGGGGTGCCGATCGAGGTGGTCTGCGTGGGCGACACCGCGCTGGACGACCGGCTCGGCGCCGCGCTCCAGGCCGCCCGGGAGGCGATGGTCAACGCCGCCAAGTACGCCGAGGCGCCGTCGGTCTCGGTCTACGCCGAGGTGTCGGGCGACGAGATCGCCATCTTCGTCCGCGACCGGGGGAAGGGATTCGACCTCGACCGGGTCCCGGCGGACAGGATGGGGGTCCGGGGGTCCATCATCGGACGTATGGAGCGCAACGGAGGCAAGGCGAGCGTCCGTACCGGACCGGGCGAGGGCACCGAGGTGCGTCTGGAGATCAGCAAGTCGTGAGCGAGCCGATGAAGCGGGTCGTCCTGGTCGACGACCACCAGATGTTCCGTACCGGGGTCAAGGCCGAGCTGGGGCTGAACGTGGAGATCGTCGGCGAGGCCGGCGACGTCGACGAGGCGATCGCGGTGATCAAGGCGACGCTGCCCGACGTGGTGCTGCTGGACGTGCACCTGCCCGGCGGCGGGGGCATCGAGGTGCTGCGCCGGCTGACCGGCACCGTCCCGTCCCGGTTCCTGGCGCTGTCGGTGTCGGACGCCGCCGAGGACGTCATCGGGGTGGTCCGCGGCGGTGCGCGCGGCTACGTCACCAAGACCATCTCCGGCCCCGAGCTGACCGACGCGATCGCCCGGGTCGCCGACGGCGACGCGGTCTTCTCGCCGCGCCTGGCGGGCTTCGTGCTGGACGCGTTCGCCGCCGCCGACGCGCCCGCCGCCGACCCCGAGCTCGACCAGATCACCCAGCGCGAGCGCGACGTGCTGCGGCTGATCGCCCGCGGCTACGCCTACAAGGAGATCGCCAAGGAGCTGTTCATCTCGGTCAAGACGGTCGAGACGCACGTGTCGAGCGTGCTGCGCAAGCTCCAGCTCTCCAACCGCCACGAGCTGTCCCGCTGGGCCGCCGCCCGCCGCCTGGTCTGACGGCGCGTCCGGACGGGCCGCGGCCTCGGCGTGCCGTCGTCCACCTCCCCGGGAGGCTGCGATCATGGCCGGATGGTTACCCCGGTCTACCTGATCACCGGCGTGCAGGCGGCGGGCAAGTCCACCGTCGCGCAGGCGCTGGCCGAGCGGCTGCCGAGATCGGCGCACGTGCGCGGCGACGCGTTCCGCCGGTTCGTGGTGGGAGGCCGCGCCGAGATGGGCCCGGACCCGTCGCCCGAGGCGCTGGAGCAGCTCCGGCTGCGCCACCGCCTGGCCGCGGCCACCGCCGACGCGTACGCCGAGGCCGGGTTCACCGCCGTCCTCCAGGACGTCGTGCTGGGGGAGATGCTGCCCTGGACGGTCGAGCAGGTGCGCACCCGCCCGCTCTACGTCGTGGTGCTGGCGCCCCGTCCGGAGACGGTGGCGGGCAGGGAGGCCGGGCGGGACAAACGCGCCTACGGCGCGTTCACCGTCGCGGACCTCGACCATGCGCTGCGCGCCACCACGCCCCGGATCGGGCTCTGGCTCGACTCGTCCGGCCAGACTCCCGAGGAGACGGTCGACGCGATCCTCGCGCGCGCCGTCCCGCTGGACTGACGGGCGGCGGGACGGACCGGCGGGACGGGCCGGCCGTTCACAGATCGGTGGGGAGGCGCGCCGGGCAGCCCGGCTCGCAGCGCTCCGAATGCCGCGCCACCCGGCGGGCGAACGATCGCAGCATCTGTTGCAGCGCGGCCCTGAGGAGCGGGCCGCTGCCCGGGATCTTCGCCTCGAACGTGCCCTGCCAGCGGATGAGCGTGCCCGTACCGGCCGGCTCCAGCGTCACGTCGGCCCGGTAGCCGCGCAGCGGCACCCCGGCGACCGCGACGTAGGCGTAGTGCCGCGGCGGGTCGAACACCACGACCTGCTCGCGCGCCGGCGGGATGCGCCGGATCGCGCCGACGCCGTTCGGGACCTCGTAGCCGGGCCGCTCCCGGCGCGGCCGGGTCGGGAACGCCCCCCACCGCCCCCACGCCTCGGCCACGCACAGATGCTTGAAGACCGCCTCGGCGTCGGCGCCGGACGTGGCGGTCGCTTCGATCTCGTACGGCATGGGGGCTCCGGGGGCGTCAGAGGGACAGGATGGCCGACAGCAGCCGGTCCTGGAAGGCGGCGACGTCGCTCCCGACCGCGATCCGGACCGGCCGCCGGGAGTCCTCGGCGGGCACCGAGCGGGCGTCCCACACGGTGGTGCCGCGGGTCAGCTCGCCCCGCAGCTCCACCCGGACGGCGCGTTCGGCGTACTCGCCGAGGCCCGGGTCGACCGCGAGCATCGCGGCGAGCGCGTCGTGGATGACGGCGCCGCGCCGCTTGAGGGTCGGGGTGTAGGCGTCGGCGTAGTAGTCGAGGACGCGGGTGGCGAACCGGGCGGCGGCCGAGTCGTGCGCCGCCACCCGCCGCAGCCAGTCATCGTGGACGGCGGTCGGGTGGGTGGCGTCGAGCGGTACCAGCACGACCGGCCAGCCGGCCGAGAACACCAGGTCGGCGGCCTCGGGGTCGTGCCAGACGTTGGCCTCGGCGTGCGTGGTGATGTTGCCGGGATGGTCGAACGCGCCGCCCATCACCACCACCTCGCGGATCAGCGCGGGCAGCTCGGCGTCGAGCAGCAGCGCGGCGGCCAGGTTGGTCAGCGGCCCGGTCGCCAGCAGGGTCAGTTCGCCGGGTGCGGCGCGCGCCAGCCGGACGATCTGCGCGGGGGCCGGCTCGGCGACGGGCCGTCCCTGCGGTTCGGGCAGGCGCGTGTCGCCCAGGCCGTCGCCGCCGTGCCACTCCACCGCGTAGTGGACGTCCTGCGCGATCGGCCGCCCGGCGCCGATCGCGACCGGCACGCCGGTCTCGATCCCGGCCAGCTCCAGCACCCGCAGCGTGTTGAGGGCGCCGGTGCGCGAGTCGACGTTGCCGTGCACCGTGCCGACCCCGACCAGCTCGACCTCCCCGGCCCGGACGAGCGAGGCCAGGTAGAGCAGGGTCACCGCGTCGTCGATGCCGGTATCGCAGTCGAAAAGGATCTTGCGCAACGGGACCTCACCAGGGTGGGACGGCGGCGGGAGCGGAAGCGGGAGCGGCGGGCGGTGCGAAGGGGGCGCGGGTCAGGCGGTGTCGACGATCTGGAACGCCTCGGCCAGCCGGCCCGCCGGGAGGCCGGCCGCGGCGGCGTTGGCCGACAGCCAGGTGCGCAGCATCTCGGGCAGCCCGTCGCCCATGTGGCCGGTCTGGCTGGCGTGCGCGCGCAGCGCGTTCACCTTGCGGTCGAACCGGTCGGTGATGTCGACGCGGTGGTCGGCGGCCGGGCCGCCGGTGATCCACACCTCCCGGACGGTCCAGGCGGCCAGCCCCTCGTCGGCCAGCAGCTCGGGGAACGCGTAGGGGTTGCGGGCGTCGGGGTAGACGGCGTCGAGCGCCGCCGACCCGGCCGCCCGGTGGTCGGGGTGGCTGGGGTAGATCCGCCGGTAGTCGCGTTCGGGGCTCGGCATCAGCACCCGGTCGGGGCGCACCTGCCGGATCACCCGGGCGATGTCGCGGCGCAGGTCGAGAGTGGCTTCGAGCCGTCCGTCCGGGTAGCCGAGGAAGCGGACGTCCGAGACGCCCACGCACTTGGCCGCGGCGCGCTGCTCGTCGCGGCGCAGCGCGGCCATCTCGGTGCGGGTGACGGCGTCGTCGAAACCGCCCGCGTCGCCGTCGGTGACCATCAGGTAGGTCACCTCGATACCCAGGTCGGTCCAGCCGGCGACCGTTCCGGCCGCGCCGAAGTCGACGTCGTCGGGGTGCGCCATCACGGCCAGGATCCGCTGCACGTCTGTGTCGTCCAGAACATTGGTCACGGTTTCCACCTTATGACGGCCCGCTCCCGGCGTCCGGACGATCTTGGCGGCGATCGCGCCCGGGGGCTGGGATCGGCGGCCCCGGTGGGGTAGAGCAGAGGCATGCGCAAACTCATCAACGATCCAGCGGACGTCGTCACCGACGCGCTGCGCGGGCTGGCCGCCGCGCATCCGTCGCTGCGGGTCGACCCCGCCGCCGGGACGGTCGTGCGGTCGGACGCCCCGCACGCCGGCAAGGTCGGCCTGGTGTCGGGCGGCGGCTCGGGCCACGAACCGCTGCACGCCGGCTTCGTCGGGTACGGGATGCTCGACGCCGCCTGCGCGGGCGAGGTGTTCACCTCGCCGGTCCCCGACCAGATCATCGCGGCCACCGCGGCGGCGCACGGCGGCGCCGGGGTGCTGCACGTCGTCAAGAACTACACCGGCGACGTGCTCAACTTCCGGATGGCCGCCGAGCTGGCCGAGGACGAGGACATCGAGGTCGTCTCGGTCCTGGTGGACGACGACGTCGCGGTGGAGGACAGCACGTTCACCGCGGGCCGCCGCGGCACCGGCGCGACGCTGTTCGTGGAGAAGATCGCCGGGGCGCTGGCCGAGGAGGGCGCCGCGCTGGCCGAGGTCGCCGCGGTCGCCCGCGAGGTCGACGAGCGCAGCCGCTCGTTCGGCGTGGCGCTGGCGCCGTGCACGGTCCCGGCGGCCGGGCGCCCCACCTTCGAGCTGGCCGAGGGCGAGATGGAACTCGGCGTCGGCATCCACGGCGAGCCGGGGCGCGAGCGGGTGAAGGCGGGCACCGCCAGGGAGATCGTCGACGCCTCGCTCAGCGCGATCGACGCCGACATGCCGCTGGCCGGGGCCGAGCTGCTGGTGCTGGTCAACGGGATGGGCGGCACCCCGCTGGTGGAGCAGTACGTGGCGTACGCGGCGGCGGCCGAGTGGCTCGCCGGGCACGGCGCGACGGTCGTCCGGCCACTGGTCGGCGGCTACGTGACCAGCCTGGAGATGGCCGGCTGCATGATCTCGGTGTGCCGGCTCACCCCCGAGCTGACCCGCCTGTGGGACGCGCCCGTCCAGACCCCGGCGCTGCGGTGGGGCCGATGACCGGCACGGCGGACGGCGCGGACCTGGCCGCCTGGATCCGGCTCGCCGCCGAGCGGGTCGCCGCGGACGCCGGCCGCCTGACCAGCCTGGACGCGGCGATCGGCGACGGCGACCACGGCCTCAACCTGGACCGCGGCCTCGCCGCCGCCGTCGCGGCCCTGCCCGACGGCGCCCCGCCCGGCAAGGTGCTGACCGCCGCGGGGCGGGCGGTCGTGTCCAAGACCGGCGGCGCCTCGGGCCCCCTGTACGGGACGGCGCTCCGCCGCGCGGGCAAGGCGTTCGGCGACGCCGACCCGATCGACGCCGCCGCGCTCGGCGCGGGCCTGCGCGCGGCCCTGGACGGTGTGCGCGAGCTCGGCCAGGCCGCCGGGGGCGACAAGACCATGGTGGACGCGCTCATCCCGGCCGTCGCCTCCTACGACGCGGCCCTCGCCGCCGGTACGGGCCTCGCCGGCTGCGCGCGCGCCGCCGCGGACGGCGCGGCCCAGGGCGCCGACGCGACCGTCCCGATGCAGGCGCGGAAGGGCCGGGCAAGCTATCTGGGCGAACGCAGCATCGGGCACATGGACCCCGGTGCCGCGTCCACCGCGCTCATCCTGCGCGCCCTGGCCGACACCTTGACGGAGAGGGACTGACGATGGTCGGAATCGTGCTGGTCTCGCACAGCCGCGCGCTGGCGGAGGGAACCGCCGAGGTGGCCCGCGCGATGGGCGTCGGCAAGGCGGTCGTGGAGCCCGCCGGGGGCGACCCGGACGGCGGCCTCGGCACCAGCCCCGAGCTGGTCGGACGGGCCATCGAGGCGGCCGGGGACGGCGACGGGGTGGTGCTGCTCGCCGATCTCGGCAGCTCGGTCCTCACCGCGAAGCTGGCCCTGGAGGACGCCGCGGACGTGCCGGGCGGCCTGGTGCTGGCCGACGCGCCGCTGGTGGAGGGCGCGATCGCCGCCGCCTCGATGGCCGCCGCCGGGGCCGGACTGGAGGGGGTGCTGGCCGCCGCCGAGAGCGCCCGCGACCACCGCAAGACCTGACCGGGCGACCACCGCGAGGGTGCGGGAGCCGAGACAATGCGTCGGCGCCTGGCCGTAGACTCGCACGTGATGTCGAAGACCGAAGCTCACCCCTTGCTCGATGGCCTCAACCCGCAGCAGCGCGCCGCCGTCGTGCACTCGGGCGGCCCCCTGCTGATCGTCGCCGGTGCCGGCTCGGGGAAGACCCGCGTGCTCACCCACCGGATCGCCCACCTGCTCGGCGAGCGCGACGCGCATCCGGGCCAGATCCTGGCGATCACCTTCACCAACAAGGCCGCGGCCGAGATGAAGGAGCGGGTGGACGCGCTCGTCGGCCCGCGCTCGCGCGCGATGTGGGTGATGACCTTCCACTCGGCCTGCGTGCGGATCCTGCGCCGCGAGGCCAAGCGGCTGGGCTTCCCGACGAGCTTCTCGATCTACGACCAGGCCGACGCGCGGCGGCTGATGGCGCTGGTCTGCCGCGAGCTCGACCTCGACCCCAAGCGCTACCCGCCCAAGTCGTTCTCCGCGCAGATCAGCAACCTCAAGAACGAGCTGATCGACTACGAGACCTACAAGGCCCGCGCCGCCACCCACATGGAGCAGACGCTCGCCGAGGCGTACGAGATGTACCAGGCGCGGCTCCAGCAGG
The DNA here is from genome assembly GCF_036227065.1 of Spirillospora sp. NBC_01491. GTDB lineage: Bacteria > Actinomycetota > Actinomycetes > Streptosporangiales > Streptosporangiaceae > Spirillospora > Spirillospora xylanilytica. Next base: position 4,143,650 of record NZ_CP109432.1, on the reverse strand, counting down.
CCGGCGCGATGGACTTCGACGACCTGATCATGATGACGGTCAACCTGCTCCAGGTGTTCCCCGAGGCCGCCGAGCACTACCGGCGCCGGTTCCGGCACGTCCTGGTCGACGAGTACCAGGACACCAACCACGCGCAGTACGAGCTGGTCCGGGAGCTGACCGCGCCGGTCGAGGGGGTGGGGGCGGCCGAGCTGTGCGTGGTGGGCGACGCCGACCAGTCGATCTACGCGTTCCGGGGCGCGACGATCCGCAACATCATGGAGTTCGAGCGCGACTACCCGGACGCCACCACGATCATGCTGGAGCAGAACTACCGCTCCACCCAGACGATCCTGTCGGCGGCCAACGCGGTCATCGAGCGCAACGCCGACCGCAAGCCCAAGCGGCTCTGGTCCGACCAGGGCGAGGGCCACAAGATCACCGGCTATGTGGCCGACAACGAGCACGACGAGGCCGCGTTCGTCGCGCACGAGGTCGACAAGCTCACCGACGCCGGCGACGCCCGGCCCGGCGACGTCGCGATCTTCTACCGGACCAACGCGCAGTCCCGGGTGTTCGAAGAGGTGTTCATCCGCGTCGGCCTGCCCTACAAGGTCGTCGGCGGCGTCCGCTTCTACGAGCGCAAGGAGATCCGCGACCTGCTGGCCTACCTGCGGGTGCTGGCCAACCCCGAGGACACCGTCTCGCTGCGCCGCGTCCTCAACGTGCCCAAGCGCGGCATCGGCGACCGCGCCGAGGCGTGCGTCGAGGCGTACGCCTCCCGCGAGCGCATCTCGTTCTGGCAGGCGCTGCGCCGTCCCGAGGACGTGCCGGGCATGGCGACCCGGTCCAGCAACGCGGTCCGCGAGTTCGTCGCCCTGCTCGACGAGCTGCGCGCCGCCGTCGAGTCCGCGACCCCGGCCGAGCTGGTCGACCGGATCCTCACCAAGAGCGGCTACCTGGCCGAGCTCCAGGCGTCCAAGGACCCGCAGGACGAGACCCGCGTCGAGAACCTCCAGGAGATGGAGGCCGTCGCCCGCGAGTTCGAGGAGCGCCTCGACGGCGAGGACGCCGCCGGCCGGCTCACCGACTTCCTGGAGCAGGTGGCCCTGGTCGCCGACGCCGACTCGATCCCGGGCGGCGCCAAGGGCAACCCGGTGCCGCCCGGCGAGCAGCCCGAGGAGACCGAGCAGGGCGTGGTGACGCTGATGACCCTGCACACCGCCAAGGGCCTGGAGTTCCCGGTGGTGTTCCTCACCGGCATGGAGGACGGGGTGTTCCCGCACCTGCGCGCCATGAGCAACCCCAAGGAGCTCGAAGAGGAGCGCCGGCTCGCCTACGTCGGCATCACCCGGGCCCGGCAGCGGCTGTACCTGAGCCGCGCCACGATGCGCAGCTCGTGGGGCGCCCCGCAGGTCAACCCGCCGTCCCGCTTTCTCGGCGAGGTCCCGACCGGGCTGATGGCGTGGGAGCGCGAGGCGTCCGGCAGGTCGTCCCCGGCGATCGCCTCGGTGGCGGCCCGCCCCGGGGTCCGCTCGCCGGGCAACCGGGCCGTCCCGGCCCTGTCGCCGGGCGACAAGGTCACCCACGACTCGTTCGGCCTGGGCACCGTGGTGTCCGTCGACGGCGACGGCGACAAGGCCGCCGCCAGCGTCGACTTCGGCGGCGAGTACGGGGTCAAGCGCCTGGTGCTCCGGTACGCCCCGGTCGAGAAGCTCTGACGGCCGTCCCCGCTCGAACCGCGGGGGCGGCGCGGGAGTCCTAAGGGCATCGTCCCTGGAGGCCCCGTGCGCCCTTTCCTGGCCGCGCTCGTCGCGCTGGCCGTCCTCACCATGGGCTGCGAACCCGTCGACCCGATGCTGGATCCGCCGGTCGACCACGTGACGAGCAGAACCGAACCCGAGGAGACGTCCGAGACCGGGCCCGCCCCCGGGCGGCTGCGCCCCGCCTGGCAGCGGGAGTTCTCCGCGACGCGGAAGGACGAGGTGGCCTTCGCGCACGTCGCGGGGCAGGTCCTCGCCTGGACGAGGAGGGGCGTGGAGGTCCTCGACGCCCGCACGGGCCGGCCGCGCTGGCACTACCGGGAGCTGGAGGCCCGGCTCGTCGGCCTCACCACGACGCCGGACGCGGTCGTCGTCCAGACCACCGAACGGATCGTGGGGCTGGACGCGGTCACCGGGAAGCAGCTCTGGAGGACGACCCCGTCCGGACTCGGAGCGCGGACGCTGGTCGGTTCGAAGTCGGGGACCACCGTGCTGACCTGGGGGGCCGACGCCGGCACCGTGTTCGAGGCGGTCGACGCGAAGACCGGGCGGAGGCGCTGGTCCACCAAGGTCGAGCCGGAGAGGGCCATGACCGGGACCGGGTGCAAGGCGGAACCAGTGCCGACCGACGGCAGCCTCTTCCTGGTCAAGGAGGAGTGCGGCACGCCGAAGCGCAGGTTCGTCGCGCTGGACCCGCGTACCGGGGACGTGCGCTGGCAGAGGAGGACGCCCGCCGAGGACGTGTGGGTGCAGGAAGGGATCACCCTGATCCCCGAGGGGGAGTCCAGGGGCCGTTTCACGCTTCTCGGCCCCGGCGGCCGCGAGATCCTCGGGATGAGCCCGAAGCGGACCTGCTGGGAGTGCGAGCTCGCCGTGGTGGGCCGGCGGGCGGTCGTCCCCCTCACCGGCGGGGAGTCCCTCGCGTTCATCGACCTCCGCACCGGCAAGGTCGTCCGGGAGGTGCGGCACCATGCCACCGGCCGGCTCACCGTCGCGGGAGACCGGGTCTACCAGTCGGACGCCCGGCTGGCCTCCGGCTACGCGATACCGGCGACCGGGTTGTCCGTCATCGTCCCCAGGACCGCCCAGGTCACGACCGAGGTGGCGCCCTTCGGGGACCCGGAGTTCTGGGACGCGCCGGCCGCCGAACCGGGCGTCTTCGCGACCGCCGGCCTGCTCTTCCGGCCCACCCGAGGGGAGCGCGGCGGCACCCGGCTGACCGCCTACGAGTGGGACGCCGAGCCCGGTGCCGGCGGGGCTCCCGTCGGACTGGGCGGTGTCCGGCCGTCGGAATGGCCGCAGGCCTGCACCTTGGTCGCCGAGCCGTCCTGGCGGCCCGGGAAACCGGTCGAGATCGGCCCGGTGACCCTGCACGGCCTGACCTGCGAGTCGCCCCGGGACACCGGTCGCCGGATCGCGGTGAGTTGGGTGGCCCGGTCCGCGCGGGAGGCCGATGAGCTGCTCGCCGCGTTCACCCCGGACGTCCGTGCGGTGCCCGGTCTGGGCGATGAGGCCTACCAGTTCGGGAAGCCGGGGAAGGAGAGGACGGTCGTCCGGGTGGGCCGCTACATCATCACGGTCGCCGGCGCCGCGGGCTTCAACGGGGACCGGATCGGCCGGGCCGTCAGGGCTCTCCGCGCCGGTGACGCGCCGCCGGCCGGCGGCGCGTCCGCTGGTCCCGGAGGCGGGCCGCTGGGGGTAATGTCTGAGTTGTTCCCCTAATGTCAGTTCGTCCTTGGAAGACTGCGTCCGATGAAGATCCTCCAGATGGTCCAGGACCTGGTCGACGACGCGTCCCTGGACGTTCCCGAGACGAGCGAGCGGATCACCGAGCTGCTGGCGGCCAGGACGGGGCGGGGCCTGGCCGACGCGGTCGAGATCCTGATGGAGACGGCCGACGAGCGCACGGCCTCCTACGCCTCCACCCACCTCGCGCTGATGCCCGGCGCGCACGCGGAGAAGACGCGGGTGGCCGAGCGGCTGCGCGGGGCCGGGCCGCTGGCCCGGGACGCGGGGGTGCTGGTGCCCTGGCTGCCCGGCGGGCTGCTCGACGCCTTCGTCGCCGACTCCCTGTCCGAGCCCGTGCGCGGCACCCCGCTCGCATCGGTGGTCTTCGAGATCGCCGCGTACCAGCCGGCCCGGCTGCGCCCGTTCGCCGACCGGTTCGAGGAGGACGGGGCCATCCGCGCCGGCCTGCTGTCGGGCGCCCCGGACGCGCTCGTGGACGGGCTGGTGGAGCGCTGGCGGTCGGGGGAGGACGGGACGCTGGAGTCGATCGCCCTCGTCCGGACCGACCACGCAGTGCGGACGCTGATCTCGCTGCGCGAGGAACTCGAGAAGATCGAGGGCGAGGCGGCCTGGGAGACCTTCGCCACTCTCGCCGGCCTGCTCCCCGACACCCTGGAACCGGCCGGGTACCGGCCCGCGTTCATGGGCCTGGTCGTCGACAGGGGGGAGAGCGCGCACGTCATGGGCGGCGGCTTCCCCGGCGAGGTCCCCGCCTGCGGGACGTGCCGTGCGCCCGCCGAGCGGGTGCTGACCCTGGCCGCGCGCCTGCTGCCGTTCGGGCTGAGCGCGGATCCGTCGTTCTTCCTGCTCGCGTGCGGCTGCGGGGAGCCGGACGTCCCGATGGCGCGGATCGGCCTGGACGGCGCGGTGGAGGAGGTGCTCGGCGGCCCGAGCGCGCCGGCCGCGCCGGGACGGGTCGTGCCGGGGGCGCGGGCGCTGGCGCTGGAGCCGCACCCGAACCAGGACGGCGTCAGCATGATGGCGCTCGGCGGGCACTCCAACCACCACGTGGGCGGGCTGCCGAGGGAGACCGAGCACGAGCTCCGCTACCCGGCCTGCGCCGCGTGCGGGACGTGCATGAGATACGTCACGTCCATCGACGGCGGCTTCACCCCGTTCGGGCGGATGGGCCTGCGTGGAACGGTGCACGGATTCTGGTGCGACGACTGCCGCGTATCGGTCATGCGCTGACGGACGTCCCGGGAGCGGCCGGTGCGCGCGGCGCCGGCGGGGGTGAGTAGGTTCATGCGCGACGATCCTTTGACTCCTTACCCCCGGGAGCCCCCGTGCACGTCGAGCAAGTGGTCCTGCTCATCCTCGCCGCCGCGGCGGCGGGCTGGGTGGACGCCGTGGTCGGCGGGGGCGGGCTGATCCAGCTCCCAGCGCTGATGCTGCTCAACCCGGGCCAGCCGGTCGCGACCGCGCTCGCCACCAACAAGATCGCCTCGATCGCGGGGACCTCGACCGCCGCCGTCGCCTACCTGCGCAAGGCCAAGCCGGACGTCCGGGTCGCCCTGCCCGCCGCCGGGCTGGCGGTGTGCTGCGCGGCGGGCGGCGCGCTCTGCGCGGCGGCGATCTCGTCCGAGCTGCTCAAGCCGGTGATCATGGTGGTGCTGCTGGCGGTGGCGGCGATCGTGGTGCTGCGGCCGGACCTCGGCCGGGTGCCCGCGCTGGTGCTGCGCACCCGCCGCCGGACCGCGGCGGCGATCCTGATCCCCGGCGTGCCGATCGCCTTCTATGACGGGCTGATCGGACCGGGCACGGGGACGTTCCTGGTGCTGGCGTTCACCACGCTGCTCGGTGTCGACTTCGTGAACGCCTCCGCCAACGCCAAGATCATCAACACCGGCACCAACCTGGGCGCGGTGATCGTGTTCGCCGCGCAGGGCCACGTGCTGTGGGCCCTCGGCCTCGTCATGGCGGTCTGCAACATGGCCGGGGCGCTGCTCGGCGCCCGCATGGCGATCAGCCGGGGCGCCGGGTTCGTCCGGGTGGTGCTGCTGTGCGTGGTCGGCGGCCTGGTGCTCAAGCTCGGGTACGAGCAGTTCGCCTGAGCCTCCGGCGCTCCGCCCCGGTTCCGGACCCGGACCCGACCCCGGGCCAGGCCCCGGCACCGTTCAGGCGGGCGGGACGGGCAGGGGGCGTTCGAGCGCGGCCAGGCTGAGCACCACGAGGGACGCCGTCCAGCCGAGCGGGGCGACCCCGGCGGGCTGGCCGCGTTCGCCGACCTTCTCGGGCAACGCCCCCAGCGAGGTGCTGTGCTCGGCCAGCCAGCCGAGCCGGTCGTGCGCCTCGACGGTACGGCCGGAGGTGGCCGCGGAGAGCGTGAACAGCGCCATCTCCGGCGTCCAGGCGACCTGCTTGTGCCCCGACCAGCGCTCGCCCGGCAGCACCCCGCCGTTCGGCAGCGCCTGCTTGCGGGCGGCGTTGGCGACCGCGGCGTCCACGGCGGGGTCGGCCGGGCCGAACGGCGGGCCGAGGAAGGTGACGGAGGTGTCCATCAGCCCGCCGGCGATGGGGGAGCGCGGGTAGCCGTGCGGGGCGAAGTCGCGTCCGACCGCGTCCGACAGCCGGTGCGACGCGGACCGCCACCGGGCGGCCTTGTCGTGCTTGCCGTACCCGTCGGCGATCGCGGCGGCGGACCGCAGTCCGGCCAGGACCGGCCCGACGACCCCGAGCGTCGGACGGTCGGGGTCCTGCTCGTGGCCGGGGCCGCGCTCCCAGTAGTCGGACGAGGGCGGCGGCAGGCCGGTGGAGTCGAGCGAGCGGGCCAGGCGGTCGGCCGCGCGCCGCACCATGGGCCACAGCTCCGGCAGGTCGGACGACGGCGCCTGCGTGCGGAAGAACCAGCTTGCCCACAGCACCCACCCGAGCGAGTCGAGCTGAGGGGGCCGGCCGTCCGCCACCGCCGTCCCGTCGGCGTTGTAGCGCGCGGCCCACAGGCCGTCCTCGTGCTGGACGCGGGCCATGAAGCGCAGCACCCGCCGGCCCTCGGCCGGATGCCCGGACACCGCGAACGCCGCCGCCGCGAACGCCGAGTCGCGCGGCCAGCTGAAGTTCCACGGCCCGTACCAGGACGCGAGCGAGGCGCCGTTGGGGCGGGTGAGCAGCCGGAGGTCGAGCAGCGCGCGCGCCGCCATGTCCCGGTTCCGCTCGGCCGCCTCCGCCGCTTCGGCGGCCTTCGCGGCCTCCGCGCTCTTCGCCCCTTGCGGCCCCGGCGCCGCCTGGACGGCGGCGGACGGCGACGGCGCGGGCGCCGGCGGTCCGGTGACGCCGGGTCTGGGGACGCCGGGTCCGGTGGCCCCGGGTCTGGGGACGCCGGGCACTGTGATGTCCGGCACGGTGAGGCCCGGCACGGTGCCGCGCGCCAGCCAGGCGCTGTCGGACCGTACGGCCGCCGCCACGCGCGGGTCGGAGGGGTCCACCGTGATCGGGGTATCGGAGCCGAACGGGATGAACCGGATCCGGCCGTTCCCCAGCCGCACCACCGAGCTGTCCGGCAGGTAGGACGCGCCCTCGGCCTCGGCCGGGGACAGGGGGACGCTGTTGAACGGCCAGCCGCCGCCGCCGACCAGCCCGGGGCTGGCCCAGCCCGGACCGGCGGCCCGGTCGGGGCTGCCGGCCCCGCAGGTGGCGACCAGCACGGCGACGAGGAGCAGCGCGGCGGCCCGCCGGACCCGGCGCGGCCCCCGCCGTGAGGCCGCGGACGGTCCGCCGCGCGGACCCCGCCGCACCCCGACCCGGCCCGGCCTCATCCGCTCATCGGCCACGGCCGCATCTCCCCTCAGAGCCTTGCTTTACCGCAAGGCGCACTTAAGTACATCAAACTCCGCGAACCCGTTCATCCATCTCAGGGCCCGCGCGCGACCTCCTCCCTCAAGGTGAGTACCCCGCGCCGCTTCCTCCTCACGGGCGACGTCCCGCCGCGCCCGCCTCCCCCAAAGGGTTCCGGGAACCGGACAGGGGGCATGGGAAACCGACCCGGCGGCATGACCACGGGCCCGGGTTGACTAGGCTCCATCGACGGAGCGGACCGCAGAGTGGCAGGCCGCACGGACACACGTGTACCCCCACTCAGCGGTCATTTGGCTGTCGATCCGTTAAAGGACGCCTCGTGGACCTGTTCGAACATCAGGCGAAGGAACTCTTCGCCGAGTACGGGGTACCGGTGCCCACCGGCAAGGTCGCCCGTACCCCCCAGGAAGCACGAGCTATTGCGGCGGAGCTGTTCGCCGCGGGAAGCTCGAAGGTCGTCGTCAAGGCCCAGGTCAAGACCGGTGGTCGTGGCAAGGCCGGTGGCGTGAAGCTGGCCGACTCGGCGGACGAGGCGCAGACCCTCGCCGACCAGATCCTCGGCATGGACATCAAGGGCCACACGGTCCACAAGGTCCTGGTCGAAGAGGGCAGCGCGATCGCGCAGGAGTACTACTTCAGCTTCCTGCTGGACCGGGCTAACCGCACCTTCCTCTCCATCTGCTCCGTCGAGGGCGGCGTGGAGATCGAGGACGTGCCGCACGACCGGCTGGGGCTGGTGCCCATCTCGCCGCTGACCGGCGTCGACCGGGCCAAGGCCCGCGAGATCGCCGAGCAGGGCCGGCTGCCCGAGGAGGCACTGGCCGGCGCCGCCGAGATCATCGAGCGGCTGTGGGCCGTGTTCACCGACGAGGACGCCAGCCTCGTCGAGGTCAACCCGATGATCCTCACCACCGCCGGCGAGGTGAAGGCGCTCGACGGGAAGGTCACCCTCGACGACAACGCCTCGTTCCGCCAGGAGCACGGCGGGCTCGAGGACAAGGCCGCCGCCGACCCGCTGGAGGCCGCGGCCAAGGCCAAGGACCTCAACTACGTCAAGCTCGACGGCAGCGTGGGCATCATCGGCAACGGCGCGGGCCTGGTCATGTCGACGCTCGACGTGGTCTCCTACGCCGGCGAGGAGTTCAACGGGCAGAAGCCCGCCAACTTCCTCGACATCGGCGGCGGCGCGTCCGCCGAGGTGATGGCCGACAGCCTGGAGATCGTGCTGTCGGACACCGCGGTCAAGTCGGTGTTCGTGAACGTGTTCGGCGGCATCACCGCCTGCGACGCGGTCGCCAACGGCATCGTGTCCGCCTACAAGCTGCTCGGCGAGCGCGGCGAGACCGTCAACCGGCCGCTGGTGGTCCGGCTGGACGGCAACAACGCCGACCTCGGGCGCAAGATCCTCGACGACGCGGCGCTGCCCGGCGTCGAACAGGTCGACACCATGGACGACGCGGCCAAGCGCGCCGCCGAACTCGCTGCGGCAGGTGCATGAGCATGGCCATCTGGCTCACGGAGAACAGCAAGATCATCGTGCAGGGCATCACCGGCTCGGAGGGCATGAAGCACTCCCGCCGGATGCTCGCCGCCGACGCCAACGTGGTCGGCGGGGTCAACGCGCGCAAGGCCGGCCAGAAGGTCGACTTCGACGGCACCGAGCTGACCGTGTACGGCACCGTCGCCGAGGCGATGGCCGCGACCGGCGCCGACGTGTCGGTGGTGTTCGTGCCGCCGAAGTTCACCAAGGACGCCGTGGTCGAGGCGATCGACGCCGAGATCCCGCTGTGCGTGGTCATCACCGAGGGCATCCCGGTGCACGACACCGCCTACTTCTGGGCGTACGCCGGCGAGAAGGGGAGCAAGACCCGGATCGTCGGGCCCAACTGCCCCGGCATCGCGACCCCGGGCTCGTCCAACGCGGGCATCATCCCGGCCGACATCACCACGCCGGGCCGCATCGGCCTGGTCTCCAAGTCGGGCACGCTCACGTACCAGATGATGTACGAGCTGCGCGACATCGGCTTCTCCACCTGCGTCGGCATCGGCGGCGACCCGATCATCGGGACCACCCACATCGATGCGCTCAAGGCGTTCCAGGAGGACCCGGGCACCGACGCGATCGTGATGATCGGTGAGATCGGGGGCGACGCCGAGGAGCGCGCCGCCGCCTACATCGAGCAGAACGTGACCAAGCCGGTCGTCGGCTACGTCGCCGGGTTCACCGCCCCCGAGGGCAAGACCATGGGCCACGCCGGCGCCATCGTGTCCGGCTCGGCCGGCACGGCGCAGGCCAAGAAGGAGGCCCTGGAGAAGGTCGGCGTCCGCGTCGGCAAGACCCCCAGCGAGACCGCCCGCCTGATGCGCGAGGTCATGAAGAACCTCTGACCCTGGGACCCCGAGGGGGCCCAGGCCACGAAAGACACCCGAGCCGCGGGACGGCCCGGGTGTCTTTCGTTCGGCGGCCGGGCCGGGAGGGGTGATGACAAAGACGACACGCCGGGCGGGCAGCCCGCCCGTGCCGGGGCGGGGTGCCAGCATGGGCGGGTGAGCGACCAGAAGCCCGGACCGCGCGTGACCGCCGAGCCGCCCGAGGCCGGGGAGGACCCGCGTTCCGGGCCGCCCAGGCCGCTGTACGTGGCCGGGCTGGTGGGCGCGCTGTGGTGCGTCGGTATCGGCCTGGCCGTGCTCACGACGATCACGCTCATCGGCTGGATCGCCGCGCCGCGGACCGCCCTCGGGGCGGGGCTGCCGGGGGTGTTCCGGACGGTCGTCAACTTCTGGCTCGTCGCGCACCACGCGGGCTTCTCCAGCGAGCACGGGCGGGTGGGGCTGCTGCCCCTCGGCCTGATCGTCCTGCCGGGGGCGCTGCTGTACCGGAGCGGCGCCTGGATGATCCGCACCGTGGGGATGCCGAGCCGTCCCCGGATCGGCGTGGTGCACGTCGCGGTCGCGCTGGCGGTCCCCTACGCGCTGCTGGCCGGGCTGCTCGCGCTCGCCGCGACGTCCTCGGCGATCCGGCCGTCGACCTGGGAGGGGCTGCCGGCCTGCTTCCTGGTCGCGTTCGCGGCGGGCGCCCTCGGTGCGGCGCGGGCCGTCGTGGCGGGCACCGCGGGGGGACGGCGGGTCCGCTCGGGGCTCGGCGCGCTGCTGCGGCTGCTGCCGGACCGGCAGCGCTCGCTGGTGGTCGGGGTCGCGGGCGCCACCGGGGTGCTGCTGGCGTCGGGCGCGATCCTGGTCGGCGGGTCCCTGCTGGGGCACATGGGCGCCGCGACCGACCTGTACAACACCCTCGCCCCGGGGATCGTCGGGGGCGCCCTGCTGCTGCTGGTCGAGCTGGCCTTCCTGCCGAACGCGGTGATCTGGGGCATGGCCTACGCGGTCGGGCCGGGCTTCTCGGTCGGCGCGGGCACCAGCGTCTCGCCGACCGGGGTGTTCCTGAGCGCCGTGCCGGCCTTCCCGCCACTGGCCGCGCTGCCCGAGCCGGGCCCGGCGCCGGTGGTGTCGCTGCTGGCGCTGGCGGCGCCGTTCGTGGCCGGGGCCGTGGGCGGGGTGCTCACCATCCGCGCGATGCCGAGCCCGGTGTACGAGGGCGCGCCGCTGTGGGGGTTCGTGTCGGGAGCGATGACGGGCGCCGTGACGGCGCTGCTGACGGCGCTGTCGGGCGGTCCGCTCGGCAGCGGCGGGATGGCGACCGTGGGGCCGTCGGCCTGGCAGGTCGGGCTGATGGCCACGCTGGAGGTCGGGGTCTCGGCGGCGATCGCGGCCTGGGTCACGAACTGGCTGATCCTGCGCCGTCCCGTGGAGTCCACGGAGTCGTCGGCGTCCGGCGCGGCGGAGCCGCGCGAGCGCGGGCGGGTCCGGCGGAGGGCCGAGAAACCCGCGTCCGCCCCGCAGTCCAAGGCCACCAAGGCCACCAAGGCCACCAAGGCCACCAAGCCCGCTCAGCCGGGCGCGCCGGGCAAACGGGGCGCGCCCGCCGCGCGGGCCGAGCCCGTCCGGGTGGACGAGGAGGCGCCGGTCCGTCCGGCCGCGCCCCTGGCCTCGCCGTACGCGTCGGATCCGCTGGAGTTCGAGGAGGCCGAGCCGGTACTCACCCCGCGCCGGCCGGCGCGGGCGAGGGGACGTGCGGCCGAGCCGGCGCCCGAGTCCCTGCCCGAGCAGGTCGAGGACCCTGGGCCGGTGCCGCCCGAGCCGCTGGAGGCCGAGGAGCAGCCGTCCCGGTCCTCCCGCCCCGCACGACCGGCGGGGTCCGCCCGGCGCCCTGGGCCCGAGACCGACCCGGACGTCCCGACGCCCCGGGAGGACCCCGAGCGCACCGAGACCCGCGGCGGAGCGATCTACGTGCTCAGGGACGACCCCCGCCGGGACTGACGGCCGCGGCTCAGGTCCACTGTTCGAGCCGGCTCAGGTCCAGGCCCGGCCGGCCGAACTTCTTCTCCAGCTCGTGGACGTAGGTGGTCTTGCACGCCTTCTCGTCGGAGACGGTGTTGGCGGCGCCCAGGCAGTCCTGGTAGGCGCTCATCTGCGGCCACAGGAGCGCGGTGACCGTGATGGAGAACACCACGACGACCAGGCCGATCGATCCGAGCACGATGCCCCCGGCGGCGCCGGGCGCGGTGGCCCGCCGCCCCTTGGCCTGGCGGCGAGCCCTGATCCCCACCACCACCGCCGCGATGCCGAGGATCAGCCCGGCGGGGAAGAAGAACAGCGCGAACACCAGGGCCAGACCCCCGAGCAGCAGGGCGCGCAGGCCGCTGGCGTCGGTCTTGGAGGGCGGTCCGCCCAGCGGGGGCCGCCCGGCCGGGCCCGCGCCGTCCGGCGTGCGGTCGGGGGCCTCGGCGCCGTCGCCGCCGTCCTTACCGGGGCCGGTTCCGCCCGGCTGCTCAGTCACGTCTGTTCCTCCTGGCCGCTGACCTCTGGTGTGGATTCCTGCGCGCTCAGCATGGCCGATAGGCTGCGTATCGGCTCGTCAACCCCACGTCCACCAGGGAGTCATGGTGTCCGCCCGGCTCGTCGTCCTCGTCTCCGGAGCGGGGACCAACCTACAAGCGCTGCTCGACGCGTGCGCGGACCCAGCTTACGGTGCCCGCGTGGTGGCCGTCGGCGCCGATCGGGCCGACGCCGGCGGGCTCGGCCGCGCCGAACGCGCCGGGCTGCCCGCCTTCACCCTGCGGATCCCCGACTTCGGCAGCCGCGCCGACTGGGACGGGGCGCTCGCCGAGGCGGTCGCCGCGCACGAGCCCGACCTGGTCGTGTCGGCCGGCTTCATGAAGATCCTCGGGCCGCGCTTCCTGGCCCGGTTCGGTGGCCGGACGATCAACACGCACCCGGCACTGCTGCCGTCCTTCCAGGGCGCGCACGCCGTGCGGCAGGCCCTGGAGTACGGGGTGAGGCTCACGGGCTGTACCGTGCACTTCGTCGACGAGGGCGTGGACACCGGACCCGTCATCGCCCAGGAGGCCGTACCCGTCCGCCGGCACGACGACGAGGACTCCCTGCACGAGCGGATCAAGCAGGTGGAGCGGCGGCTCCTGGTCGACGTCGTCGGGCGGCTGGCCCGCGACGGGTGGACCGAAGAGGGCAGACGGGTCTCCATGAAGAGCCGTACATGCAGTGATGCGTCGGATGAACGAGGGGAGCTCGACCGGTGAGTCGGGTGGCGATTAAGCGTGCGCTGATCAGCGTTTACGACAAGACGGGGCTGGAGGAGCTGGCCCGGGGCCTGCACGCGGCCGGGGTCGAACTGGTCTCCACCGGTTCCACGGCGGGGCGGATCGCCGCCGCCGGAGTGCCGGTGATGAAGGTGGAGAAGCTCACCGGATTCCCCGAGTGCCTCGACGGACGGGTCAAGACCCTGCACCCCAAGGTGCACGCGGGCCTGCTGGCCGACCGGCGCAAGGAGGACCACCTCCAGCAGCTGGACGACCTGCACGTCGAGCCGTTCGACCTGGCGGTGGTGAACCTGTACCCGTTCGCCGACACGGTCGCCTCGGGCGCCGGGCCGGACGAGTGCGTCGAGCAGATCGACATCGGCGGCCCGACCATGGTCCGCGCCGCCGCCAAGAACCACACGAGCGTCGCGGTCGTGGTCGACCCGTCCGCGTACGGGGCGGTCCTGGAGGCCGCGGCGGCGGGCGGGTTCACGCTCGACGAGCGCCGCCGCCTGGCCGCGCGCGCGTTCGCGCACACCGCCGCGTACGACGTGGCGGTCGCGTCCTGGTTCGCGGGCGAGTACGCGCCGGACGAGACGGCCGCCGAGTCGCGGTGGGCCGACTTCCTCGGCGCGAGCTGGGAGCGTTCGAACGTCCTGCGGTACGGCGAGAACCCGCACCAGCGCGCCGCGCTCTACACCGACGGCACGGGCGGCCTGGCGGGGGCCGAGCAGCTCCACGGCAAGGAGATGTCCTACAACAACTACGTCGACGCCGACGCCGCGCGCCGCGCCGCCTACGACTTCGCCGGGCCCGCCGTCGCGATCATCAAGCACGCCAACCCGTGCGGCATCGCGATCGGCGCCGACGTGGCCGAGGCGCACCGCAAGGCGCACGCCTGCGACCCGATGTCGGCCTACGGCGGGGTGATCGCGGTGAACGCGCCGGTCACCGCCGCGATGGCCGCCCAGGTCGCCGAGATCTTCACCGAGGTGCTGGTCGCCCCGGCGTTCGACGCCGAGGCGCTGGAGATCCTCACCCGCAAGAAGAACATCCGGCTGCTGCGCTGCCCCGAGGGCCCGCGGAACGAGGTCGAGTTCCGCCGGATCGACGGCGGCGTGCTGCTCCAGGGCGTCGACCGGGTCGACGCCGCCGGCGACGCGCCGTCCACGTGGGAGCTCAAGACGGGGCCCGCCGCCGACGAGGCGACCCTCCGCGACCTGGCGTTCGCCTGGACGGCGTGCCGCTCGGTCAAGTCCAACGCGATCCTGCTCGCCGCCGGCGGCGCCACGGTCGGCGTCGGCATGGGCCAGGTCAACCGGGTCGACTCGGCCAAGCTCGCGGTGACGCGGGCGGGCGAGGACCGCGCGGCGACCGCGGTCGGCGCGTCCGACGCCTACTTCCCGTTCCCGGACGGCCTCGAGGTGCTGACGGCGGCCGGGGTCAAGGCGATCGTCGAGCCGGGCGGGTCGATCAACGACGACAAGGTGATCGCCGCGGCGGAGAAGGCGGGGATCACCCTCTACTTCACCGGCGTCCGGCACTTCTTCCACTGATCGCGGGGTCCGGCGCGGCGGGCCCGTCCCGCCGCGCCGGACCGCCCCGATCCGGTGTTCTCCCTGATCATGGGCGGTTTTACCTTCCCGCGTTGGTAGCCTCGGCCTGGCCGCGCCCTCCCCTTGCCCCTCCATGACCCCGGGCGCGCGCGTTCGCCGATGGAGGCGCGATGGACTTCCTCATGACCCTCATGCTGGGGACGGTGTCCCAGACCGCCTCCCTGCTGATGGAGGGCCGCCAGGTGATCGGGATGCTGGCCGCGGTCCTGGCCGCGATGCTCGCCGCCCAGCTCGGCTGGCACGGCACCGACCGGCTCATCGCCTGGCGCCACCGCCCCGACGAGGACTGACTTCCGGCCCCGCGGGGGGAGGCCGGCGAGAGGTCAGCGGAGGCGGGCCCGTAGGGCGGCGCGCGCGGCGGGCCACTCGGCGTCGGTCATCCCGTAGGTGGCGGTGTCGCGTGTCGAGCCGTCCGGCATGATCCGGTGGTTGCGGTGGATCCCCTCGAACGAGGCCCCGAGCCGCTCGATCGCCCGTCTCGACCGCTCGTTGCGGTGATGGGTGTGCCAGCCGACCCGGATTGCGCCGAGCCCCTCGAACGCCCGCTCCATGAGCAGCAGCTTGGCCTCGGTGTTCATCCCGGTGCGGTGCCAGCGGGCGCCGAGCCACGTCGAGCCGATGCACAGGCCGCGGTGCGCCGGGGCGACCTCGTAGTACGAGGTGGTGCCCGCGACCTCTCCGGTGGCGGCGTCGAGCTGCACCCACGGCACCTGGATCCGGTGCTGGTACGCGTTCAGCGCCTTCTCGACGATCACTCTCATCCCGTCGACGCCGTCCGGCTGGAACGAGCTCAGCCACGTCCAGACGGCCGGGTCCGCGCCCGCCTTGAAGAGGCCCTCGGCGTGGTCGGCGGAGAGCGGCTCCAGCCGTACGCGACGCCCGGTCAGGGCCGGACGGTCGAACCAGGCGTCGTTCATACCGTCCAGTGTATGGATCGGCGGAGGCGCCCCCGCAGGGCCACTCGACGCCCTTTCGCGGAGACCGCTCCCGCCGCGGTGCCCGCGCCGCCGGATAGCATGGCCCGGACGCGACTGGCGCGGTCAAGGTGGATTCACCACCGGGGAGCGAACCACAGTCCGGACACCGCGCGCCTGGGTGGACGGGACCCGAGCCGGGCTCGGTCCTGCGCGGGCCCCTGGCGAATCAGCGCGGAGGTACGGATGACGGCACGGATTCTGGACGGCAAGGCCATCGCGGCGGAGATCCACGCCGACCTCAAGACACGGGTCGCGGCGCTCCGCGAGCGCGGCGTGAACGTGGGCCTCGGCACCGTCCTGGTGGGCGACGACCCCGGCAGCCACGCCTACGTGAACATGAAGCACCGCGACTGCGCCGAGGTCGGCATCGAGAGCATCCGCCGCGACCTGCCCGCGGACGCCACCCAGGACGAGGTCGAGCGAGCCGTCGCCGAGCTGAACGCCGACCCGGCCTGCACCGGCTACCTCGTCCAGCTCCCCCTGCCCAAGGGCCTGGACGAGCAGCGGGTGCTGGAGCGGATCGACCCCCTCAAGGACGCCGACGGCCTGCACCCGATGAGCCTCGGCCGGCTGGTCCTGATGCAGCCCGGCCCGCTGCCGTGCACGCCCAAGGGCATCGTCGACCTGCTGCGCCGCTACGACGTCCCGCTGAAGGGCGCCGAGGTCACCATCGTCGGCCGCGGCATCACCGTCGGCCGCGCCCTCGGGCTGCTGCTGACCCGGCGCAGCGAGAACGCGACCGTCACGCTCTGCCACACCGCCACCCGCGACCTGGCCGCGCACACCCGCGCGGCCGACATCGTGGTGGCCGCGGCCGGCGTCCCCGGCCTGATCACGGCCGACATGGTCAAGCCCGGCGCGGCGGTGCTGGACGTCGGCGTCTCCCGGGTCGACGGCAAGCTCACCGGCGACGTCGCCGCGGACGTCCACGGCGTCGCGGGCTGGGTCGCCCCCAACCCGGGCGGCGTGGGCCCGATGACCCGCGCGACGCTGCTCACCAACGTGGTCGAGGCCGCCGAGAGGGCCGCCGAACCCGCCTAGGCCGCCGCAGCGGGCCGAGCCCGGGGGCGTGGGGGAACACCGAGCGGGGCCGCGCCCTCCTCCAGGCGCGGCCCCGTCGGGTTGGCCGGCGACCGCCCCCGTATTGCGCTGCCGATGGGGGCGATCGCACGATCACATCAGCTGGCCCGCCGCCCTGCCGCGCCGGCCGCCGGGCGGACCGGGCCGGTCACGTGGCCCGGTCCGTGGCCGCCGCCCGGCGGGGGGCCCGTGCGGCGGGCGTCCGGGCGTCCGCCCGGGGCCGGCCGGCCCTCCATCGGCGGACGCCCCTGCTGCGGGACGTGCACCGGTGGCAGCGGCCGGACCAGGCCCATGGCGATGACCTCATTGGCGAGCCGGGTTCGGCGGTTGGCTCCTTCGGGGATGCGGAACTTCTGGTAGAGCCGCAGCAGGTGCTGCTTCACCGCGGCTTCGGTGACGACGAGATCGCCGGCGATCTCCCGGGCGGTGGCGGGTGCGACGAAGGCCTCGTCCGACAGGGCGGGCCTGCACAGCGAGGTCAGCACATCGACCTCGCGGCGGGTCAGTTCGGGTGCGATGGCACGCCGCAGCTCGACGTCCGGATCGACCTCCTCCCGGGGGATGCCCCCCATGCGGCAGCGCGCCGTGCCGAAGCTCACGACGTCACCGTCCTCCAGCACGCGCCGTGCGATCGGCCGGCCGTTGACCCTGGTCCCGTTGCGGGACAGGCCCATGTCCACGACGTAGACGTACGGGCCGCGCCGAATGATCTCTGCGTGCAAACGGGACACACTCGGGTCGTCGAGGCGGATGTCCACTCCTCTCCCTCTTCCGACCGTCGTCACGTCGGGGCGCAACGGCATCACCAGCCCGCTGTCCTCGATCCGCATGAACGGCCCCTCCACGGCAGTCCTCCCAGCTAGTTAGCGACCCCTGTCCAGCGGGTTACCCGGCCGCGTCACCGTCACACCCTCCTACTGGCCGGTAGGAGCGATGACACAAGGGATTCAGTACCCATATGGGGTCCATCGTCATCAGTCGGGCCCCAGCCGTACCGGAGCGCGGATGTCGTCGGGGTTCCCGGATGGCAGTACGGTGGAAGGCCCACGGACCGTCGCTGAGTGGAGCCAGGCATGAGCACCGAGGTGCACCGGCGGCGCCGCAGGGCACCGCGTGGCCGGGGGGCCGCCCCGCACTGGCTGGGCCAGCTCCCCTATCTCATCGTGCTGTCCGGCGTCGCCGGCGGGCTGGTGCTCTGCGCGCTCGCCTACTTCCGCAAGGGGTCGGGGCTGATGGCCGCCGCGCTGCTGTTCGGCGCGCTGGCCCGGCTGCTGCTCCCCGAGTCGCAGCTCGGCCACCTCGCGGTGCGCAGCCGCCCGGTCGACTGCTGGACGCTGGTGATCCTCGGCGAGATGGTCGCCTTCGTCGCGCTGAGCGTGCCGCCGATGAACAAGACGGGCCTGCTGCTCGCCGGCGTGTTCGGGGTGCTCATCGCGCTGGCCCTCGGGGTCCGCGCGGTGCGGTTCCTGCTCGCCGAGCGGCGGGCGGGACGCTCGGGACCCTCCGAAGAACCCGGGTCGTCCGCGGGAACAGGCCAGGTCTAGACCTCAACTTGGCCTCGGCTAGCCTAGCCAGTTGAGCCTTACAAGGACTGCTGGCCGGTGTAGGAAAGGGACAGCAACAGTATGCCCAAGATCAAAGTAGCGGGCCCGGTCGTCGAACTCGACGGCGACGAAATGACGCGGATCATCTGGAAATTCATCAAGGACCAGTTGATCCTGCCCTACCTCGACGTGGACCTGAAGTACTACGACCTGGGGATCGAGCACCGTGACGCCACGGACGACCAGGTCACGATCGACGCCGCCAACGCCATCAAGAAGTACGGCGTCGGTGTGAAGTGCGCCACGATCACCCCGGACGAGGCCCGGGTGGAGGAGTTCGGCCTCAAGAAGATGTGGCGCTCGCCCAACGGGACGATCCGCAACATCCTCGGCGGCGTCATCTTCCGTGAGCCCATCGTGGCCTCCAACATCCCCAAGCTGGTCCCGGGCTGGACCAAGCCGATCATCATCGGCCGGCACGCCCACGGCGACCAGTACCGCGCGACCGACTTCGTCGTGCCGGGCCCGGGCACGGTCACCATGACCTACACCCCGCGGGACGGCTCCGAGCCGATGGAGTTCGAGATCGCCGACTTCCCCGGCGGCGGCGTCGCGATGGGGATGTACAACTACGACGACTCGATCCGCGACTTCGCCCGGACCAGCATGCGCTACGCGCTGAGCCGTGAGATGCCGCTGTACATGTCGACGAAGAACACCATCCTCAAGGCCTACGACGGCCGGTTCAAGGACCTCTTCCAGGAGATCTTCGACGCCGAGTTCAAGGCCGACTTCGAGGCCAAGGGCCTGACCTACGAGCACCGGCTGATCGACGACATGGTCGCCGCCGCGCTCAAGTGGGAGGGCGGCTTCGTCTGGGCGGCCAAGAACTACGACGGCGACGTCCAGTCCGACACCCTCGCCCAGGGCTACGGCTCGCTCGGGCTGATGACCTCGGTGCTGATGACCCCGGACGGCAAGACCGTCGAGGCCGAGGCCGCGCACGGCACGGTGACCCGGCACTACCGGCAGCACCAGCAGGGCAAGCCGACGTCGACCAACCCGATCGCGTCGATCTTCGCCTGGACCCGGGGCCTGGAGCACCGCGGCAAGCTCGACGAGAACCCCCAGCTCGTCGACTTCGCCCGCAAGCTGGAGCAGGTCTGCGTCGAGACCGTCGAGAACGGTCAGATGACCAAGGACCTGGCGCTGCTGGTCGCGCCGGACGCCCCCTGGCTGACCACGCAGGAGTTCCTGGAGGCGCTCGACACCAACCTCCAGAAGAAGATCAACGGCTGATCGTCGGATCACGCCTGATCGTCGTGAGGCCCGCCCGCGTGGGCACTCCAGGCCGCCCTGGTGAATCCGGGGCGGCCTTCGGCGTTCCTTGGAGCGGTCCGACGGGCGGCGGCCAAGCGGCCTCGCCATGCCCGTGTGCGGACCTGGGGGATGCGGCACCGGCGGCGCGCGATAGCCTGGCCGGTGGAGTATCTCGACGACGAGAGAACCGGCGCGGCGGCTCGCCTCCCGGGCGGTCGGGTTCGAGATCGAAGCATGGCCGCCTGAGCCCCGTCAGGTCACAGCAGGAGAAGTGAAGGCATGACTCGCACCCCAGTCAACGTCACCGTCACCGGCGCCGCGGGCCAGATCGGCTACGCGCTGCTGTTCCGCATCGCGTCCGGTCGGCTCCTCGGGGCGGACGTACCCGTCCGGCTGCGCCTGTTGGAGATCCCGCAGGCGGTGAAGGCCGCCGAAGGCACCGCGATGGAGCTGGACGACTGCGCCTTCCCGCTGCTGGCCGGCGTCGACATCTTCGACGACGCCGTCAAGGCGTTCGCGGGCACCAACGTCGCGCTGCTGGTCGGCGCCCGGCCCCGTGCCAAGGGCATGGAGCGCGGCGATCTGCTGGAGGCCAACGGCGGGATCTTCAAGCCGCAGGGCGAGGCGATCAATGCCGGTGCCGCCGACGACATCAAGGTGCTGGTGGTCGGCAACCCGGCCAACACCAATGCGCTCATCGCCCAGTCGCACGCGCCGGACGTCCCGGCCGGGCGGTTCACCGCGATGACCCGCCTCGACCACAATCGCGCCCTCGCGCAGCTCGCGAAGAAGGCCGGCGTGACCGTCGCCGAGATCAAGAAGATGACGATCTGGGGCAACCACTCGGCCACCCAGTACCCCGACATCTTCCACGCCGAGATCGCCGGCAAGAGCGCCGCCGGCACGGTGGACGACCAGGCGTGGCTGGAGAACGACTTCATCCCGACCGTGGCCAAGCGCGGCGCCGCGATCATCGAGGCGCGCGGCGCGTCCTCGGCGGCGTCCGCGGCGTCCGCCGCCATCGACCACGTGCACACCTGGGTGAACGGCACCGCGGACGGCGACTGGACCTCGATGGCCGTGGTGTCCGACGGCTCCTACGGCGTCCCGGAGGGCCTGATCTCCTCGTTCCCGGTCACCACCGCGAACGGCGAATGGAAGATCGTCCAGGGCCTGGAGATCGACGACTTCTCCCGCGCCCGCATCGACGCGTCCGTGGGCGAGCTGTCCGAGGAGCGCGACGCGGTCCGCAAGCTCGGCCTCATCTGACCTCTAGTGTTTCACGGTCCCGGCCCAGGCACTCGCCTGGCGGCTCGTACCTGACCGTGTCCGGGCGGGCGCGGCATCGCTTCGCGATCTGTCCGGTGAGGCTCGCCTCCGGCTTCGCCTCACCGGACAGGTAACGCGCCCGCGCGACGGCTGGGGCATCTGAAACCGGCCCCTCGGCAGGTCCTGGGCGGGCAGCCAGGTCAGCGGACGCGGTGGGCGCCTTCCGCAGGGTCGGCCTCCAGGAAGGCCGGGGCCGTCCAGCCGCGCTTGGCGTACGCGGCGGTGATCGCGTCGCGGACGCGGTCCGCGCGGGCCGCCGCGGTGAGCACGATGACCGAGCCGCCGAAGCCGCCGCCGATCATCCGGCCGCCCCGGCCGCCGGCCCGGAGCGCCGCCTCGACCGCGGTGTCGGCCTCGGGCCAGGAGACCTCGAACTGGTCCCGCAGCGACAGGTGCGAGGCGGTCAGCAGCGCGCCGAGCTCGGCCACGGCGCCCGCCCTGAGCAGCCCGGCGGCGGCCTCCACCCGGTGGTTCTCGGTGACCACGTGCTGCGCGCGGCGGCGCAGCACCGGGTCGCGGAGCGAGGCCAGCGCCCCGGCCAGGTCCGTGACGTCGCGCAGCGCGTCCACGCCGAGCGCCGCCGCGGCCCGCTCGCACTCGTCCCGCCGCCGCGCGTACTCCCCGCCGGCCAGTTCGTGCCCGGCGCGGGTGTCGACGGCCAGCAGCGCGAGTCCGGCGCCGGACGGCGCGAACGGGACCTGTGCGGACAGGCCGCTGCGGCAGTCGAGCAGCAGGGCGTGGCCCGCCGTGCACAGCAGTGACGCGGACTGGTCCATCAGCCCGCAGGGGACGCCCACGTGCTCGTGCTCGGCGCGCTGTGCCAGCCGGGCCAGCTCGGGCCGCGCGATCTGGACCCCGTACAGCTCGCAGAGCGCCAGCGCGGTCGCGCACTCCAGCGCGGCCGAGGAGGACAGCCCGGCGCCCTGCGGCAGGTCGGCGTCGATCAGCAGGGACGCGCCGCCGGTGCCGGACGGCCGCAGCACTCGGGCGACGCCGACCGGGTAGGCGGCCCAGCGCCGTCCGTCGGGCCAGTCCTCGGCGCTGATCGGGCCGCCGTCCACCGGTGTGCGGACGCCGTCGCCGGCGGCCTGGAGCGAGCGGACGACGAGGACGCCGTCGTCGCGCCGCGCCGCCGCCACCGAGACGCCGAGGGGCAGCGCGAACGGCAGGACGAGGCCGTCGTTGTAGTCGGTGTGCTCGCCGATCAGGTTGAGCCGGCCGGGCGCGTGCCAGACGCCCTCGGGCGGCGCCGCGTACGCCTCGGTGAACGCGGCGGCGAGCGCGGCCGGGTCGGGGCCGGCGGGCGGGGCGGTGCGCGGGGCGGTCATCGGTGCCCGGTCAGCGGGACCGGATGAAGGTCCAGGCGTCGGAGACCATCGCCCGCAGGTCGAGCTCGGGCTTCCAGCCGAGCTCCGTCCTGATCTTGTCGGACGAGGCCACCAGCACCGCCGGGTCGCCGGGCCGGCGCGGGCTCACCGCCGCCGGGATCGGGTGGCCGGTCACCTCGCGGCAGACCTCGATCACCTCGCGGACCGAGTAGCCCCGGCCGCTGCCGAGGTTGAAGATCTGGTGGGTGCCGGGCGTGCACGCCTCCAGCGCGAGCCGGTGCGCGTCGCCGAGGTCGACGACGTGGATGTAGTCGCGCAGGCAGGTGCCGTCGGGCGTCGGGTAGTCCTCGCCGAACATCTGCACCGACTCGCGCTCGCCGAGCGCGACCTTGAGCACGTTGGGGATCAGGTGGGTCTCCACGGTGTGCCGCTCGCCCTGCGCCCCGCGCGCGCCCGCGACGTTGAAGTAGCGCAGCGAGACCCCGCCGACGCCGTGCAGCCGGGCGTACTCGGCGAGCGCGGTGTCGATCGCCAGCTTGGACGCGCCGTAGGGGTTGGTGGGCCGGGTCGGGGCCGTCTCCGGGATCGGGGCGGACTCGGGCTCGCCGTAGGTCGCCGCGGTCGAGGAGAACACGATGCGGGCCACGCCCGCGCGGCTCATCGCGTCGAGCAGGGCCAGCGACTCGCCGAGGTTCTTGTCCCAGTACAGGCCGGGCTTCTCGACCGACTCGCCGACCAGGGACTTGGCCGCGAAGTGCAGCACCGCGTCGAAGCCGCCGCCGTCCAGGACGTCGAACGCCTCGTCCCGCAGGGTGCCGCGCACCAGCCGCGCGCCGGCGGGGACCGCGTCCTCGTGCCCGGTGGTGAGGTCGTCGAGCACGACCACCCGGTGCCCGGCCTCCAGGAGCTGGGCCGTGACGACACTGCCGATGTAGCCGGCGCCTCCGGTGACGAGCAGTTTCACGAACGACCTCCAGAATCATGGAACGGTGCAATGCCGGAAACGACCGATCGTGCCGCCGGACGCCCCAGGCTATCCGGAACGGTGAGCGGGGAAGGGTGAACCCATGGACCGGATGTCGCGCGGGGCGCCCCGGCGGGCCGCCCGCCCGCTGGTATGGCTGCTGTCACGGTCGACCGACCTCGTGGTGCGGCTCGCCGGGGGCGATCCGCGCGCGCTGCGCGAGGAGCTCACCGCCGAGCGGATGCGGGCGCTGGTCGCCGAGACCACCGCGCTCCCCGCGGACGAGCGGGCGCTGATCGAGGAGGTGTTCGCGGCGGGGGAGCGTCCGCTGCGCGAGGTCCTGGTGCCGCGCACGGAGGTGGTGTTCCTGGACGCGGCGCTCCCGCTGGCCGCCGCCGCCCGGATCGCCGCGGGCAGCCCGCACTCCCGGTTCCCGGTGTGCCGGGACTCCCACGACGAGGTCATCGGGTTCGTGCACATCCGCGACCTGCTGGTTCCCGAGGTCCCCGACCGGGCCGCCCCGGTCGGGAAGCTGGTGCGGCCGGTGAAGTTCCTGCCGCCGTCGCAGCGGGTGCTGCCGGTGCTGTCGGAGATGCGCAGGGAGCGCTGCCACCTGGCGGTCGTCCTGGACGAGTACGGCGGCACCGCGGGGATCGTCACGCTGGAGGACCTCCTGGAGGAACTGATCGGCGACATCCGGGATGAATATGATGTGCAGGACGCGCAGGCGCGGCGCCTGCACGGTGGGGTGGTCGAGGTCGACGGCCTGCTCAATCTGGACGACTTCGCCGCCGAGACCGGCATCCGGCTGCCCGCCGGGCCCTACGAGACGGTCGCCGGCCACATCATGGCGGCGCTCGGGCAGGTCCCCGCCGAGGGCGACTCGGTCGAGGCCGCGGGCCGCCGCCTCGCGGTCGCCCGGATGGACGGCCGGCGGGTGGCCCGCGTGCGCGTCACGCCGCAGGCGGTGGTGGTGCCGCTCGCGGCGTCCGCCACCTCCACGTCCGCCACCTCCACCGGCGACACCGCCTCGAATGAGGCCTGAGAGAATCGGTCTGTGCACATGTCCGAAGCGTCCAGCCCCAGCAGCGCCGCCAGCGGCACCGCGACCCCGCGCGTGTTCTCCGGCATCCAGCCGACCGCCGGCTCGTTCCATCTCGGCAACTACCTGGGCGCGCTGCGGCAGTGGATCGCCATGCAGGACACGCACGAGGCGTTCTACTGCGTGGTCGACATGCACGCGATCACCGTCGCCTACGACCCGGCCGCGCTGCGGGTCCGGTCCCGGGTGTCGGCGGCGCAGCTGCTGGCGATGGGGCTCGACCAGGACCGTTCGACCCTGTTCCTCCAGAGCCACGTGCCCGAGCACGCCGAGCTGGCGTGGGTGCTGGGCAGCCTCACCGGGTTCGGCGAGGCGGGCCGGATGACCCAGTTCAAGGACAAGTCGGCCAAGCAGGGCACGTCGGGCACGACCGTGGGCCTGTTCACCTATCCGGTGCTCCAGGCCGCCGACATCCTGCTCTACTCGCCCGAGCCGGGGGAGGGCGAGCGCGACCTCCGGGTCCCGGTCGGCGAGGACCAGCGGCAGCACCTGGAGCTGACCCGCACCCTCGCGCAGCGGTTCAACCACCGGTTCGGCGACACCTTCGTGGTGCCCGAAGCGCACATCCCGGCCGGCGCCGCCAAGATCACCGATCTCCAGGACCCGACCGCCAAGATGAGCAAGTCGGCCTCGTCCCCGCAGGGCATCGTGGACGTGCTGGAGGACCCGGGGCCGATGCGCAAGAAGATCATGCGCGCGGTCACCGACACCGGCACCGACGTCCGCTACGACGAGGAGAACAAGGCCGGCGTCACCAACCTGTTGCGCATCTTCTCCGCGCTGGAGGGCACCCCGGTCGCCGATCTGGAGGGCCGCTACGCGGGCACCGGCTACGGCCAGTTCAAGAAGGACCTCGCCCAGGTCGTGCTCGACACGTTCACGCCGATCCGGGAGCGCACGCACAAGCTGCTGGCCGACGAGCAGGAGCTCGACCGGCTCCTGGCCCAGGGCGCGGACCGCGCCTCGCAGGTCGCCGCGCGGACGATGGAGATCGTGCGCGACCGGGTGGGATTCGTGGGACGTGGCCGCTGACCGGGCGGCCCCGCAGCCGGCCCCGGGCGACGGCGCCCGCGACCCGGCGGTACCGGCGCGGGACGGCGCCCGCACGATCGGGGTGGCGATCCCGATCCCCGAGCCGTACGGCCGGCGGCTCCAGCGCCGCCGCGAGTCGTTCGGCGACCCGCTCGCGACCGCGATCCCGACCCACATCACGCTGCTGCCCCCGACGACGGTGGACGGCGCGGCGATGGCCGGGATCGAGGACCACCTGGTCCGGATCGCCCGCACCGAGCGGGCGTTCTGGATCAGGCTGCGCGGCACCGGCACGTTCCGTCCCGTCTCGCCGGTGGTGTTCGTCGCGCTGGCCGACGGGATCGGCGGCTGCGAGCAACTCCAGGCGCGGGTGGCGTCGGGGCCGCTCGTGCGGGAGCCGACCTTCCCCTACCACCCGCACGTGACGATCGCCCACCACCTCCCCGAGGAGGTCATGGACCGGGCGTTCAAGGAGCTCGCCGGGTACCGGGCCGACTTCGAGGTGTGGGGCTTCTCCCTGTACGAGCACGGCCGCGACGGGGTGTGGCGCCCCCAGCGCGACTTCGTGTTCGGTGCCGCGCCGGGCGCGTAACGGCGCCCGTCCGGCCGCCCCGCGCCGCATCGAGTGCGTTCGCCTGGGTACGTTGCGTACATGCCTCAGGTGATCAACGAGGGCCGGCGCCGGGTGGGCGCGCTGACCGAGGCGGCCAAGCGCCTGCTGCGCGCGGCGCGGGCCCGCTGGGGCTGGCTCGACCATCTCGGCCGCGCGTACGGGCGCTACCAGGAACGGCGCGGCGACCGCCTGGCCGCCGCGCTCACCTCGTACGGGTTCCTGTCCTTCTTCCCGCTGCTGGCGCTGGCGTACTCGCTGCTCGGCTACCTGGTCGGGGTGAGCGACGAGGCCCGCGACTACTTCGTCCGGGCGGTCAACTCGCTGCTGCCGGGCCTGTCCGACCAGCTCCAGGTGCAGGAGATCGCCAAGTCCAAGGCCACCGTCGGCCTGGTCGGCCTGGCCGCGCTGCTGTTCACCGGGCTCGGCTGGGTGCAGGTGCTGCGCGAGTCGCTGCGCGACATCTGGGGCAACGAGCCCAACGGAGACGGCAACTTCCTCGTGAAGAAGCTCTGGGACGCCGCGGTGCTGGCCTTCCTCGGCGCGGCGCTCGTGCTCGGCATGGCGGTGACGACGGTCGCCACCTCGACCAGCCATGCCGTGCTCGACCAGGTGGGGCTCGGCTCGGTCCCCGGCGCGGGGACCGGGCTGCGGCTGCTGTCCCTGGCGCTGGCGGTCGGCGTCAACACGGTGATCTTCCTGTTCCTGTTCTCCCGGCTGTCGGGCACCCGCGCGCCGTGGCGGCGGATCGCCAGGGGCGCGCTGTTCGGCGCGGTCGGGTTCGAGATCCTGAAGCAGAGCGCGACGCTGCTGCTCGCCCAGACGACGCGGAACCCCGTGTACGCCTCGTTCGCGGTGCTGGTCGGGCTGATGGTGTGGATCAACTTCGTGTCGCGGTTCCTGCTGTTCGCCGCGGCCTGGACGGCGACCCGCCGGGTCGTCCTGAAGGCCGACGCCGACGCCGCGACCGAGCCTGCGACCGAGCCCGCGGCTGAGTCCGAGCCGGATACCGAGTCTGGGCCGGGGATCGTCGCCGGCCCTGCCGATGCGGGCGTCGCGGGCGAAGGCGGTCAGGGCGGGGCCTCGCGGGTCACGGGACCGACGGAACCGGCCGGCCGCACCGGCTGACCGGCCCTACCGGCCTCCAGCTCTACTGGTCGTACGGGTTGTCGGGCGAGGCGTCGGCGGGCGGACGGGGTGCCCGCCCCGCCGCCGCGCCGGCCGGGGCGACGTAGCCGCCGCGCCGGCGCCGTCGCAGCACCAGGAACAGGGCCCCCACGCCGAGGACGGCCCCCACCGCGCCGCCGCCCAGCAGCGCCCAGCCCCGGATGGAGTCGTCCGGAGTCAGCGGGTTGGTGGGCAGCAGGCTGTTGGACCGGTCGTTCCCGGCCTTGCCGGTGTCGGTGCCGTTCGCGTTGTCGCCGGGCGGGACCAGCGTGCCGACCGGCTTGACCTTGCCGCGCGCCGCGAACCCCCAGTCGAGCAGCTTGGCGGCGTACGCGGACGGCGGCTTGTCGGCGCGCATCAGCGAGATGATGATCGTGTGCCCGCCGCGTTTGGCGGCGGCCACGTAGGTCTGCCCGGCGGTGACCGTGTAGCCGTTCTTGCCGCCGAGCATGCCGTCGTACTCCTGCGCCTGCCCGGCCAGCATCCGGTTGTGGGTGTGGATCGGGTAGCCGCCGGTCTTCTTGCCCTTCTTGCGCTGCTTCTTGGTCGGCGGCGCCGGGAAGAAGAAGTCGATGGCCTGCACGTACTTGCGGTACTCAGGGTTCTTCATGCCCTCCCGCAGGATCAGCGCCAGGTCGTAGGACGAGGTGTGCTGGGTGCGGATGTTCAGCCCGCGGTCCTTGTCGAGCCCGTCGGGCGAGCCGGCCAGGGTGTCGTGCGCGTTCAGCCGCCCGGCCTCGGCGTTCATGTCGGCCAGGGTCTTCTTCATGCCGCCGTCGGCCTCGGCCAGCGCCACCGCCGCGTCGTTGGCCGACATCATCATCAGCGCGTGGAACAGGTCGGAGACCTTGTACTGCATCTTGGGGGTCAGCCCGACCTTGGTGCCCTCGACGTCGCACGCCTTCTGGGAGGGCCGGACGAGCCGCCCGGCGTCCAGCTTGGGGACCAGGGTCAGCGCGGTGAGGGTCTTCAGCGTGCTCGCCGAGAGGTAGCGGCCGTGCGGGTCCTTGGCCGCGAGCACCTGGCCGGTGTCGCCGTCGGAGATGAGGTAGGACGCGGCCTTGATCTTGGGCGGGGCGGGGACGCCCGGCTCCTGGTTGACGACCATCCCCCTGCCGCCGAGCTGCGGGCCGCCGACCGGGTCGGTGGGCGGCGCGTTCTGCGCCCCGCTGCCGGCGGCGCGCGGTCCGGCGGCCTGGGATGCGGCGGCATGGGCCGTCCCGGCGGGGGTGACCAGGGAAGCCGCGACCAGCGGCACGGAGAGCGCGGCGGAGGCGCGGCGAACGGTGCTCATGACCTTCCGAAGACTAGGCGACGTATCCGGAGAACAGGTACCCCCGGCGAAAGACGGCGACGCATGGGACGGACGGGACTCACGGTGCGTAAGGGGTGAACGGCGGGTCTCACCCTCCGTTATTGGGGAGAATTTTGGACGGACTGACTAGTCTGTTTGAGGGGGGCCGCCGGGGTGAACCCTGACCGAAAGGTGGGGCCGGACGCGTTCGTCCCCCGCCCGTACGGGTCAAATGATCCGCAAAGGGCAGAGGAGCCCGGCAGGCGGCCTGCGCGGGGAGTCATCATGGGGGCTACGTGACCCTGGATCGGCGTTCGTCCAGGCTTGGTGACCGGCTGGCCGAATCGCGCCACGTGCCACACAACGACCTGCAAGGATTGTGGACGGAGGTTGGCCGTGGCCATTGACTTCAACGCATCCCGCGGGGCGACGCTGGGCGTCGAGTGGGAGATCCAGCTCGTCGACACCGGCACCAGGCACCTGCGGCAGGACGCGCGCGAGGTGCTCGCGTCGCTGCCCGCGCTCACCGAGGGCGCCGGGTTCGCCAAGGTCCGGCATGAGCTGATGGAGTCGACGGTCGAGGTGGTGACCGATATCAGTCACACCGTGGGCGAGGCCAAGCGCGACCTGGCCGGCACGCTCGGCGCGCTGCGGACCGCCGCCGCCGAGCGCGACATCACGCTGGCCTGCATGGGCACCCACCCCATCAGCGACTGGCGCGACGCGGTGATGGCGCCGGTGCAGCGCTACGCCGACCTGATCGAGCAGATGCAGTGGCTGGCCCGCCGCATCCAGACGTTCGGCGTGCACGTGCACGTGGGCATCACCGACGTGGCCAAGGCGATCCCGATCGTCAACGCCCTGTCGGCCTACCTCCCGCACTTCCTCGCGCTGACCGCGTCGAGCCCGTTCTGGAGCGGCGCCGACACCGGGCTGGCCTCCAGCCGGGCCGTCGTCTTCGGTCAGCTCCCGACGGCCGGACCTCCCCACTCGTTGGACGACTGGGCGGCCTTCGAGGATTACATGGCCACCCTGATGCGTGCGGGAACCATCCGCACCATCAAGGAGGTCTGGTGGGACATCCGCCCGCATCCCGACTTCGGCACCATCGAGATCAGGATGTTCGACGGCATTCCCACGCTGCGCGAGGTGGGCATGGCCGCCGCGCTCTGCCAGAGCCTTGTCACGCTGTTCGACCAGCAGCTCGACCGCGGCTACACGCTGCCGCGGCCGGCCGCCTGGGTGGTCCGCGACAACAAGTGGCGCGCCACCAGGTACGGGCTCGATGCCACCGTTATCACCGACGACACCGGCAGCACCGCCCCGCTCCGCGACGATCTCTACGAGCTGATCCGGGAGCTGGAGCCGGTGGCCGACCGGCTCGGCTGCGCCGAGGAGCTCAAGGTCGCGAGCGAGGTGCTCGCGCACGGGGCGCCGTACGAACGCCAGCGCGCGATCCGCGCCGAGGGCGGGACGCTGGAGAACGTGGTCGACGCCGCCGTCGCCGAGCTCGCACAGGACAGATTCGTCACGCTGGGGGAGGTCGCCCATGCCGGACCCTGAGAAGCCGGCCGGCCCGCCCGGCGACAACACCAGAGGGCAGACCATCCGGCGGGCGCCGTCCGGCCCCGCCATCGCGCAGGGGGCGCACATGACATATCAGGGGCCCGGGGTGATGCCCGGACTCGACCGACCGGCCGCCCCGGCATCGGCGCAGCGGGACGAGCGGGGCGCGGCGCTTCAGCCGCAGCTCGACGCGTTCCTGCGCCGGCACGAGGACGAGCTGATCGCGTTCCGCCGCGACCTGCACCGGCATCCGGAGCTGGGGTACGCCGAGCACCGCACCACGCGGCTGGTCGTCGAGCGGCTCACCGCGGCCGGCCTCCGGCCGCGGGTGCTGCCGCGCGGCACCGGCCTGTTCTGCGACGTCGGTCCCGAGGAGGGGCCGACCATCGCGCTGCGTGCCGACATCGACGCACTGCCGTTGCAGGACGAGAAGGAGAACGTCCCGTACCGCTCGACGGTGCCGGGCGTGGCACACGCCTGCGGGCACGACGTGCACACCGTGATGGTGCTGGGCGCCGGGCTGTTCCTGGCGCAGCAGGCGGCGGCGGGGCTGCTCCCGGGCCGGGTGCGGCTGCTGTTCCAGCCCGCCGAGGAGACCCCGGGCGGCGCACTGGACGTGATCGCGGCCGGCGGCATCGCCGGCGTCGACCGCGCGTTCGCGCTGCACTGCGACCCGCGCAACGAGGTGGGGCGGCTCGGCCTGCGCAGCGGGCCGATCACCGCGGCCTGCGACAAGGTGTACGTGAAGGTGACCGGGCCCGGCGGGCACACCGCCCGGCCGCACCTGACCGCCGACCTGGTCTACGCGCTCGCCAAGATCGTCACCGAGCTGCCCTCGGCGCTGTCCCGGCGGGTCGACCCGCGCTCCAGCCTGTCGCTGGTGTGGGGGCGGGTGTCGGCCGGGTCGGTCGCCAACGCCATCCCCGACGACGGCATCGCCGAGGGGACGGTGCGCTGCCTCGACGACGAGGCGTGGCACCGCGCGCCGGACATGATGAAGTCGCTGCTCCAGTCGGTCGCCGCCGCCTACGACGTGGAGGCGACGCTGGAGTACGTCCGGGGGGTGCCGCCCACGGTGAACGACCCCGCGAGTGTGCAGATGTTCCGCGACGCCGCGACGCAGGTCATCGGTGAGGAGGGCGTGGTCCCGACCCCGCAGAGCCTCGGTGGTGAGGACTTCGGCTGGTACCTGGAGTCGATCCCGGGGGCGCTGGCCCGGCTCGGTGTGCGCACGCCCGGATCGCCCGCCGAGTACGACCTGCACCGCGGCGACTTCGACGTCGACGAGCGGTGCGTCGGGGTCGGCATCCGGGTGCTGACCGCCACGGCGCTCACCGCGCTGTGGGACGGCGGCCGTCCGGCCGAGCCCGAGCCGATGGAGGGCGCCGCCCTCGCCTGATCCGCGCCGTCCGCCCCGCCGGGGCCGGCCGCCCACCCGAGATCGATCACATGCGGTGACGCTTCACACGCTGACCTGTGGCGATAAGCGTACGCATTGGTAACGGACGCGTTGCGAAACGGTGCACCCTGGGGTGTTTCCTGCCGTTCCCGAGATAACGTCCCATCGATTTCAGTGGCCCGCCATGGGCCGCTATGCCCGTTCAGGTGGGACCGGAAGGAGCGCTCTCTTGCGCCGTGGACTGAAGATCTCGCTCGTCGGTGTGACGGGCGCAGCGCTGGTGCTCAGCGCCTCCGGCTGCGGTGGCAAGAAGGCCGCTGACGACGGCGGCGGCGCGGACGGCAAGAAGACCGTCAAGGTGGGGCTGGCCTTCGACATCGGCGGTCGTGGCGACCAGTCGTTCAACGACTCGGCGGCGGCCGGGCTCGACAAGGCCAAGAAGGACCTGAACGTCCAGACCAAGGAGATCTCCGCCAAGCCCGACGAGCCGGACGCCGACAAGGAGTCGCGGCTGCGCCTGATGGCCAACGAGGGCTACAAGATGATCATCGGGGTGGGATTCGCCTACACCGCCTCGGTGATCAAGGTCGCCAAGGACTTCCCGGACACCAAGTTCCTGGTCGTGGACGCCGACCAGTGCAAGGTCGAGGGCCCTAACGTGCTCGGCGCGTGCTTCGCCGAGGCGCAGGGCTCCTACCTGGTCGGCGCCGCCGCCGCGCTGAAGTCCAAGACCGGCACGATCGGCTTCATCGGCGGCGTGAATGTGCCGCTGATCCAGCGGTTCCAGGCCGGGTACGAGGCGGGCGCCAAGAAGGCCAAGCCGGGCATCAAGATCCTGCCGGCCAAGTACCTGACCCAGCCGCCGAACTTCGACGGGTTCAAGAACCCGGCGCTCGGCACCGAGGCGGCCAAGGGCCAGCTCGACGGCGGCGCCGACGTGATCTTCCACGCCGCGGGCGGCGCCGGCATCGGCGTCATCAACACCGTCGGCGGGGCCAAGAAGTGGGCCATCGGCGTCGACTCCGACCAGTACAACCTGCCGGCCGTGCAGGGCGTGAAGGAGCAGATCCTCACCTCCATGGTGAAGCGGGTCGACTCGTCGGTGCTCGACTTCGTCGAGGGCGTCGGGAACGGCACCTTCAAGGCCGGCACCAAGAAGTACGACCTGGCCAACGACGGCGTCGGCTACTCGGTGTCGGGCGGCAAGATCGACGACATCAAGGCCAAGCTGGACGAGCTGAAGGCCGGGATCGTGGCCGGCAAGATCGAGGTTCCGACCGGGTCCTGACCTCGCGCCGTACTGCGTGACCGGGGCGCCGCCGTGGCGACGGCGGCGCCCCGGACCGGCCGTCGGGAGGCGGGCCGGTCGGCCGGTCGGCCGGGAGCGCGGTACTCCGAGACAGCGGGGCAGCGGGTAGTCCGAAGCGGGAGGGGCCACACGTGCCTGAGCAGATGCCGGCCGTCCGGCTGACATCGATCACCAAGCGGTTTCCCGGCGTGGTGGCCAACCACGACGTCGACCTCACCATCGAGCGCGGCGAGGTGCACGCGCTGTGCGGGGAGAACGGTGCCGGCAAGTCCACCCTGATGAAGATCCTTTACGGGATGCAGCGGCCGGACGAGGGCACCATCGAGATCGACGGCGCCAAGGCGGTGCTCCGCACCCCCGCCGACGCGATCGCGCGCGGGATCGGGATGGTGCACCAGCACTTCAAGCTGGCCGACAACCTGACGGTGCTGGAGAACGTGATCCTCGGCGCCGAGCCGCGGCGCGGGTTCCGGATCGACTTCGCCGCCGCCCGCGCGAGGATCCGCGAGATGTCGGAGGCGTACGGGCTGCGCGTCGACCCCGACGTGCTGGTCGAGACGCTCGGCGTCGGCGACCGGCAGCGGGTCGAGATCCTCAAGGTGCTGTTCCGCGGCGCCCGGGTGCTGATCCTGGACGAGCCCACCGCGGTGCTCGTCCCGCAGGAGGTCGACGAGCTGTTCGGCAACCTGCGGGAGCTGCGCGCCGAAGGCCTCACCGTGCTGTTCATCTCGCACAAGCTCGACGAGGTGCTGTCGGTCGCCGACACCATCTCGGTGATCAGGCGCGGCACCACCGTCGCCACCCGGCTGGACCCGGGGCAGATCACCTCGGGACGGCTGGCCGAGCTGATGGTCGGCTCCGAGCTGCCCAAGCCGGAGCTGCGCGAGTCCACCGTGACCGACGACGTGCAGCTCGATATCGGCGGCCTGAGCGTGCTGACCGCCGAGGGCCGTCCGGTCGTGGACGGGGTGTCGCTGAGCATCCGGCGCGGCGAGATCGTCGGTCTGGCCGGGGTCGAGGGCAACGGGCAGAGCGAGCTGATCGAGGCGATCATGGGGATCCGCGGCGCGGACGCCGGGACGATCACCTATGGCGAGCACGACATCACCGGCTGGACGACCCGGCGCCGCCGCGAGGCCGGGATCGCCTACATCCCCGAGGACCGGCACCGGCACGGGCTGGTGCTGGAGGGCAGCCTCTGGGAGAACCGGATGCTGGGCCACCAGACCCAGCGGCCGAACGTGCGCGGCCCGTGGGTCGACCGGCGCGGCGCGCGGCGCGACACCACCCGGATCGTCCGCGACTACGACGTGCGCACCCCCGGGATCGAGGTGCCGGCCGCGGCGCTGTCGGGCGGCAACCAGCAGAAGCTCATCGTGGGCCGGGAGATGTCCGGCGACCCGCGGCTGCTGATCGCCGCCCATCCCACCCGCGGCATCGACGTGGGCGCCCAGGCCGCCATCTGGGAGTACCTGCGGCTGGCCCGCGCGAGCGGGCTGGCCGTGCTGCTGATCAGCGCCGATCTTGAGGAACTCATCGGTATGTCCGACACCCTGCACGTGATCCTGCGCGGGCGGCTGGTCGCGGAGGTCGACCCGGGGACGGTCACCCCCGAGCAGCTCGGCTCCGCCATGACCGGCGCGGGAGACACCCCATGAGCGACCCGAAGGAACCCCGGGACGAGAAGGACCCGAGGGACGAGCGGGAGCCGGGCGACACGGCGGGCCCCGCCGCGTCGAAGGACTCCGGCGTCGCGAAGGACTCCGGCGTCGCGAAGGACTCCGGCGTCGCGAAGGACTCCGGTGTCGCGAAGGACGCTGTGCCCGACCTGGGCGAGGCCGGGCCCGGCGTGCCCGCGCCGCGCGGGCCGGAGCCCGGCGAGACCGACCCGGCCGAGCCCGGCGAGCCGTCCGGGCCCGCCGAGGTGCCGGCGTGGAAGGCGGTGCTCCAGGGGCTCGGGCCGCGCGGGCTCGGCCTGAAGATCGGCGCGCCGGTGCTGGCGCTGCTGATCTCCCTGGCCATCACGATGCTGCTGCTGCGGGTCACCGGCGCCGACCCGGTCAGCTCGATCCAGAGCATGGTCAGCTTCGGCACCACCGAGAACTCCCTGGTCGACATCGTCAACCGGGCGACGCGGTACTACCTGTCGGCGGTCGCGGTCGCGATCGGGTTCCGGATGGCGCTGCTCAACATCGGCGTGGACGGGCAGTACCGGCTGGCGGCGATGCTGTCGGCGGCGCTCGGCGGCGCGCTGACGCTGCCCGCCCCGTTCGGCCAGCTCCTGGTGATCGTGGCGGCGATGCTGGTCGGCGGGCTGTGGGCCGCGATCGCGGGCGTACTGAAGGTCACCCGCGGGGTCAGCGAGGTGCTGTCCACGATCATGCTGAACGCGATCGCGACCGGGCTGATCGCCTACCTGCTGAACGACAAGCGGCTGGCCGAGGTGCGGCCGGGCAGCAACAACGTGGCGACCCCGCCGATCCCCAAGTCCGGCCAGGTCGGCGACCTGAACGGGGTGCTGTCGGCGGTGGGGCTCGACCTGCCCGGCCGGCTGTACGGGCTGCTGCCGCTGGCGATCGTGGTCGGCGTGGTGTTCTGGGTGGTGATCAACCACACCCGGTTCGGGTTCGACATGAGGGTGTCGGGGCTGTCGCCGACGGCGGCGCAGGCCAGCGGGGTCAGCGCGCGCCGGATGGTGGTCGTCACGATGGTGGCGTCCGGCGCGGTGGCCGGGCTGATCGGGATGCCCGAGCTGCTCGGCGCCTCGCACGAGTACTCGCTGAACTTCCCGGCCGGGCTCGGCTTCACCGGCATCACGGTGGCGCTGCTCGGCCGCAACCATCCGGTGGGCATCGCGCTGGCGGCGCTGCTGTTCGCCTTCCTCGACCAGACCTCCGACGTGCTCCAGGAGGTCGATGTGCCCAAGGAGATCGTCGGGGTGATGCAGGGCGTGGTCGTACTGACCGTCGTCATCGTCTACGAGCTGGTGCGGCGCTGGGAGATCCGGCTCCAGCAGCGGGCCGTGGCGGTCGAGCTGGCCACCGGACACGACCTGGCACGGGAGGCGGGATGAGCACGGTCACCACGGCCGCGGGCAAGGCCAAGGCGCTGACCACGGGCCGCCGGCTCCGCTGGCCGCACCACCTGCTGATCGCGGCGGCGCTGCTGGTGCTGCTGTCCCTGGTCCGGCTGATCGACGACGCGAACGACGTGACGTCCAGCGGGACGGTCGGCGCGACGCTGCGGCTCGCGGTGCCGATCTTCCTGGCCGGGCTGGGCGGGCTGTGGGCGGAGCGGTCGGGCGTCATCAACATCGGCCTCGAGGGCATGATGATCCTCGGGACCTGGTCGGGCGCCTGGGCCGGCTACCAGTGGGGCCCGTGGGCCGGGGTGGCCGCCGGGATCGCCGGCGGCGCGCTCGGCGGGCTGCTGCACGCCGTCGCGACCGTGTCGTTCGGCGTCGACCACATCGTCTCCGGTGTCGCGATCAACATCCTCGGTCTCGGGCTGACCCAGTTCCTGGCCGGGCTGATCTTCGACACCGGTGCGGCGAAGGCGCTGGGCGGCGGGCCGCGGCAGTCCCCGCCGGTCGATCCGATCAGCACGCTGACGCTGCCGGTGCTGTCCGGCGGCGAGATCTTCGGGTGGCGGAGCCCGGACTGGCTCGGCTCGGTCGAGCGGCACCACTGGTTCCTGGTGTCGGACCTGGCGGGGGTGCTGCGCGGGCTGACCAACGGGATGTCGCTGCTGACGCTGGTCGCGCTGCTGCTGGTCCCGCTGACCTTCTTCGTGCTGTGGCGCACCGCGTTCGGGCTGCGGATCCGGTCGTGCGGCGAGGACCCGTACGCGGCCGAGTCGCTGGGCGTGCCGGTCTACCGGATGAAGTACCTGGCGGTGACGATCTCCGGTGCGTTCTCCGGGCTGGCCGGGGCGTTCCTGGTCACGGTCGCCGCCCCGCTCTATCAGGACGGGCAGACCGGCGGACGCGGCTTCATCGGCCTGGCCGCGATGATCTTCGGTAACTGGCGTCCGGGCGGGCTCGCCGCCGGATCGCTGCTGTTCGGTTACACCGACGCGATGAACGTGCGCGGCGGAGGCCAGGCGGTGCACGCGCTGCTGCTGTTCGTGACCGTCCTGCTGGTCGCCGTCGCGATCTGGCAGCTCGTCCGGGGCAACCGGATGCGCCCGCTGGTGACCACCGACGTGGAGCGCCGCGCGGTCCGCAACGCGTTCGTCGGCGGCGCGCTGTCGGTGGTGTTCGCCGCCGCGCTGCTGGCGTGGTTCCTGAGCAGCGACGTGGTGCCCGGCGAGCTGGTGTCGTTCACCCCGCACCTGACCACGCTGCTGGTGCTGGCGCTCGCCAGCCAGCGGCTGCGGATGCCGGCCGCCAACGGGATCCAGTACCGGCGCGGCGAGTCGCGCTGATCGGGCGATGGCCCGGGACGGGCCGGACGCGGGAGATCATGGGGACATGACCGAACAGATCGATTGGCCGGCGCTGCGCGCGGCGGCGCGGGCGGCGATGGGGCGGGCGTACGCGCCGTACTCCGGCTTCCCCGTCGGCGCCGCGGCGCTGGTGGACGACGGCCGGACCATCACCGGATGCAACGTGGAGAACGCCTCGTACGGCGTCGGCCTGTGCGCCGAGTGCAGCCTGGTGTCGGCGCTGCACGGCGAGGGGAAGGCGACCGCGGCGCCGCAGCTGGTCGCGGTCGCGGTCGTCGACCGGAACGGCGACCCGCTGATGCCGTGCGGGCGCTGCCGGCAGCTCCTGTGGGAGCAGGGCGGCGCGGCGCTGCTGCTGGAGACCGTGCGCGGCGTGCTGCCGATGACCGAGGTCCTGCCGGACGCGTTCGGCCCGGACGACCTGCTGCGCCGCTGAGAGGTGAGGAGAGCTGTGGACGCCATCGACGTCATCCGCGCCAAGCGCGACCGGACCGGGCTGACCGGTGAGCAGATCGACTGGGCGGTCGACGCCTACACCCGGGGGGCGATCGCCGAGGAGCAGATGGCGGCGCTGGCCATGGCGATCCTGCTGAACGGGATGACCCGGACCGAGGTGTCCCGCTGGACGGACGCGATGATCCGTTCGGGCGAGCGGATGGACTGGTCGGCGCTGGACCGCCCGACCACCGACAAGCACTCCACCGGCGGCGTCGGCGACAAGATCACGCTGCCGCTGGCGCCGGTGGTGGCCGCGTGCGGCGCGGCCGTCCCGCAGCTGTCGGGGCGGGGCCTCGGGCACACCGGCGGGACGCTCGACAAGCTGGAGTCGATCCCGGGCTGGCGGGCGTCGCTGAGCACCGGCGAGATGCTGGACGTGCTGACCGGCACCGGCGCGGTGGTGTGCGCGGCGGGCGGCGGCCTGGCCCCGGCCGACCGCAAGCTGTACGCGCTGCGCGATGTGACCGGGACGGTCGAGTCGATCCCGCTGATCGCGTCCTCGATCATGTCCAAGAAGATCGCCGAGGGCACCGGGGCGCTGGTGCTGGACGTCAAGGTCGGCTCCGGCGCGTTCATGAAGACGGTCGCGGACGCGCGCGAGCTGGCCGAGACGATGGTCGGCATCGGCACCGACCACGGGCTGCGCACCGTCGCGCTGCTCACCGCGATGGACCGTCCCCTCGGCCGCGCGGTCGGCAACGCGGTCGAGGTGGCCGAGTCGGTCGAGGTGCTGGCCGGCGCGGGCCCGTCCGACGTGGTCGAGCTGACCGTGGCGCTGGCCCGCGAGATGCTCGCCGCGGCCGGCCTGGCGGACGGCAAGGACCCCGCCGACGCGCTCCAGGACGGTTCGGCGATGGACGTCTGGCGCCGGATGATCTCCGCGCAGGGCGGCGACCCCGACGCCGCGCTCCCGGTCGCGAACGAGGCGCACGAGGTGACCGCGCCGTCCTCGGGAGTCCTCACCCGGCTGGACGCCTACGGCGTCGGCGTGGCCGCGTGGCGGCTCGGTGCCGGCCGCGCCCGCAAGGAGGACCCGGTGTCGTTCGGTGCCGGCATCATCTGCCACGCCAAGCCCGGTGACACCGTCACCGAGGGCCAGCCGCTGCTGACCCTGCACGCCGACGAGCCGTCCCGCTTCGACCGGGCCCTGGAGTCACTGGACGGCGCGTTCGAGATCACCGAATCCGGCACCCCGGACCTCCATCCCCTGATCATCGACCGCATCGCCTGACCGCCCTGAGCTCAGCGGGAGCGAGCGGGCTCGGGTTCGGGGGACGGCGCGGCGGACAGGTGCCGGACCATGACGCCGACGATCCGCTCGCGGGGCACGAAGCCGTAGTGCCGGGAGTCCCAGCTCGTCGGACGGTTGTCGCCCAGCACCACCACGGAACCGGGCGGCACCGTCATACCGGCCAGCCCCGCGACGTCCGGGTCCGCCCAGCCCGCGGGCACCCGGTCGCCCTGCACGGCCGTCGCCCGCTTGAGGAGGAGCTGGCGGTCGGCCACGGGCCGCCGCTCGTTCGGCAGGTCGGGGAACCGGACGAGGACGACGTCTCCGGAGCGGACCCGCTTGGTCCGGCGGACCAGCACGCGGTCGCCGGACCGCAGCGTCGGCTCCATGCTGTCGCCGTCGACGGTCGTGACGATGAGGCGGAGGCGGATCGACAGTGCCAGCAGGCCGAGCGCCGCCGCCGCTCCGGCGACCGGCAGGGCGGTGGTCACGGGACCTCCTGGTATCCGGATGCCTGGAGCCGGAACAGCCCGGCGTAGCTGCCGCCGGTCTCGAGCAGGGAGTCGTGCGTTCCCTGCTCGATGATCCGGCCCTCCTTCAGTACCGCGATGTGGTCGGCGTCGCGGACGGCGCTGAGCCGGTGCGAGATCAGCAGGCTGGTGCGGCCCTCGCGGTGCTCCCGCATCCGGGTGTGGATCTCGTGCTCGGCCTCGGGGTCGAGGCCGGAGCTGGGCTCGTCCAGGATCATCAGGTCCCGGCCCTCCCGGACGAACGCGCGGGCCAGCGCGAGCCGCTGCCACTGCCCGCCGGACAGGACGACGCCGGTCACCGGGTCGTCCTTGTCGTCCCCCATCACGAACATGCGGGTGAGCGGGGTGTCGTAGCCCCGAGGCAGCCCGGTGAGCTTGTCGTGGATGCCCGCACGGACGGCCGCCGCGGTGAGCCGCCGCTGGTCGCCGATCGCGCCCAGGTCGCCGAGGGAGATGTTCTCGCCGGCCGTCATGTCGTAGTTCATGTGGTCCTGGAACACGGCGCTGATCCGCTCGCGCAGCAGTGCCGGCGGGATGTCGCGCAGGTCGACGCCGTCCCAGCGGATCTGTCCGCGGGTCGGGTCGTACATCCGGCACAGCAGCTTGACGAGGGTGCTCTTCCCGGCCCCGTTCAGGCCGACGAGCGCGACCGCGTGCCCGCGCGGGATCGTCAGGTCCACCCCGCGCAGGACCCAGGGGTGGTCGTCGCTGTAGCGGAACCACACGTCCCGCAGCTCGATGGCGTCCCGCAGCGGCGGCGCGTCGCCCTCGATCGCGCTGGGAAGGTCGGGTTCGGCGCGGACGACGGCGAGGTAGTGGGTGAAGGACAGCAGCCGCGCCTGCCCGCCGGCGATCGCCGTGGTGAGCGTCGACAGGGCGGCCTGCACGCCGAGGACGGCCGCGAGGAACATGGACACATCGCCGATGCTGAGCCGGCCGTGCCGCGCCGCCGTGATCGCCCACCACAGCCCGGCTCCGGCCACCGCCGCGCTCAGCACGGTCAGCCCGCCCTGGGTGCGCAGCTCCCGGAGGTCCATCCGCTGGGTGGCCGCGTTGACGCTGCGCCGCTCGGCCATCATCCGGGCGCGCAGGAACGCGCCGATCCCGAACAGCCGGATCTCGGTGGCGGGCGCCGTCCCGGTGAGGAGCTGGCCGTAGAAGAACTCGCGGCGGTAGTACTGCTCGATGCTCCACTCCATGGCCGCCCGGCGCCGGGAGAGCAGGATCTCCGCGACCAGCGCGGGGACGGCGGCGGCGAGCACCATGGCGGTCATGGCCGGGCTGAGAACGAGCAGCGACCCGATGAACCCGACCAGGGACAGTATCCCGCCGAGCCCGCTGCCGATGCCGTCCACGATCTCGGCGATGCGGGTGATGCTGTCCTGGGCCAGCCGGAGCCGGTCCTGGAATCCCGGATCCTCGAAGTTGCGCAGGCCCACCTGGCGCTCGGCGGCCTGGAACAGTCCCTCGGTCGCGGTCAGGCCGGCGGACCGGCCCATCTGCGCCCGCAGGTACTGGACCATGCCCGGCAGCCCCGCGGCGACCAGCCCCGCGGCGACCAGCCCGAGCGCCAGCCCGCCGACCTCCCCGTGCGGGGTCGTCAGGCGGTCGATCACCAGCTTGGTCAGCCATGCGGTCACGATCGGCGCGGCGGCCCCCGCCAGCGTCATGATCAGGAACGCGGCCACGCCGCCGGGGGCCGACCGCCAGATGAGCGCGACGGCCGCCGCGCCGGCGGCCCGCATGTCCCGCAGGCCGAGGCCCGGTTCCCCCTTCGGGGTGCGGCTCACTCGCTCAGCCCTTGCCCGCGACCGGCTCGCGCGAGGACCGGCGCGGCGGCGGCTGCGGCATGTCCTCGACCCGGTGGCCGGTGGCGGCGACGAGGCCGCCCTCGCCGACGAGGTACAGCGCCGGGGTCAGGGTGTTCTGGAATGCGCGCGCCACCGGCCCGCCGTCGAACTCGGCCTGGACGACCCGGGCGACCGGGGTCAGCGCCCGCACGGTCTCGGGGTCGTCGCCGCCGACGATCGCCAGCACGTTCTCGCGGCCCTGCCCGCGAGCGTGCTCGACGAACCGGGGCAGCAGCTCGTGGCAGGAGTCGCAGGCGGCGGAGAAGAACGCGACGACGCCCATCAGGGTGTCGCGGGACACCGGCTCGTCATCGGTCGTCAGGGCGGTGAAGTCCCCGATGGTCGAGCCCGGTCCGAGCGCGAACAGCGATGCGTGACCGCTCCCCGCCTGCTCCCTCAACCGGCGCAGGACCCCGAGCGTGAGCAGCAGGTTCAGCAGGCACAGCACGCCGAGCAATACCACGGCGGCCACTAGGTAGGGCATCAGGAGTCAGTCCTCACGAACAGATCGGCGGCGGCGCGGCCGGCGCCGTGCGCGCCGGGCGGCGTGATGCCGCCGCCCGGCGGCGTTCCTACGACCGGATCAGCAGGAGTTGCGGACCTTGCTCCAGGTGCAGCCGCTGTCCGGGCAGCAGTAGCGGTACCAGTAGCCCTTGTGGCCGGCCGCGTCGCAGAAGTAGGTGCCGCTGCATGCGGACGCGGTCTCCCGGGGGGCGATCCGGTCGATCATTCGGTCGATGAGGCGGTTCATGACTTCTCCCTTTTGGCAGCTTCGACAGGAAGGACGAGGGCGATATCGCAGGTCGGCGACCGGATATGCCACGAAGTTCGAGTGCCGCTACCCCTTCCTTGCTCCGGCTCATTCGCCGCAGTGGCGGGCTGGGACCAAGTAGTACACGGGACGCGGGGAAAACGGCAAGACCTAATTAATGGCAACGTGACCGTTTGTAGGATCTTGTTGACGGACACCCGTGAGGAAGATCACTTGTCGCTGGTTTGTGCAGGCCGGGCACCCGGAATCGCGCGGTGATGATC
Organism: Spirillospora sp. NBC_01491; assembly: GCF_036227065.1. Taxonomy (GTDB): domain Bacteria; phylum Actinomycetota; class Actinomycetes; order Streptosporangiales; family Streptosporangiaceae; genus Spirillospora; species Spirillospora xylanilytica. The sequence continues at coordinate 4,101,444 of NZ_CP109432.1, read as the reverse complement.
TCTGAATGCAGTCAAGAGAACGCGTTGCGTCAGGTGGGGGCACTGAAGTTGAGGGGGTGTATCGGCATCGACTCAAGCGGCGCCGTCGATGACTCAATCACCACGATCGCGCTACTCATTACCGCACTGCCGCCATTGGCGGGCAACGGGAGTCGGTCCTCGCGGACATGCGGGGCGGCGGTGCCGCGGCCGGCGCCGGTGCGCGCGCCGGGCGGTGGCGTGACGCCACCGCCCGGCGGCGTTCCTACGACCGGATCAGCAGGAGTTGCGGATCTTGGTCCACTCGCAGCCGCTGTCCAGGCAGCAGAAGCGGTACCAGTAGCCCGGGTGGCCGGCCGCGTCGCAGAAGTAGTTGGTGCTACAGGCGGACGCGTCCTCCCGGGGGGCGAGCCGGTCCAGCAGGCGATCGATCAGACGGTTCATGACGCTCCCTTTTTGGCGTCTTCGGCAAGAAGGGCTGGGGGATATCGGTGGTCGGCGACCGGATATGGCGCGAAGCTCTAGGGCCCGCGCCACCACTTCTTGCCTCGGTGGAATTGCTGCCCTGGCGGGCACGGGACCAAGTAGTACACGGGTCCCAGGGAAAGCGGCAAGACCTAAATAATGGCAACATGACCGTTTGTAGGATCTTGGTGCGAATATCCGCGAGCTGGATCAACTCTGACGGTTCGTCTCGGTCCTCGTCCCGGGAGGGAGCTGCGATGATCTCCGGCTGCGGTTGTCGGATCACCTTCGGTGAGGTCAGAGCGTTGAGGTTGCGGAAAGTCGGCTCTGACTCAAGCCGCTTCTCCGGTTACTCAACCACGGTCGCCGCGTTACTTAAATATTGGCTCCAGGTCGTCCCCCGCATGCTTCTTGGCGGCGGGTGCGGGAGAGAAAAGGCCGGCACTGTCCCGATCTTAATGGAAGGATGAATGGAGTGGCCGCCGTCGCGAAGTGCCCCGACCGGGGATTAAACGTCTTCGGGCCGGGAGATCTCCCATCGCGGTGATCACTTCGGGTCGCGGGCCCTGCGGTGATCGTCACCGCTCCGGCACGCCGGACCGGCGCTCCGCGTCCTGCTCCGGTTGGCGGAAGTTGCCGAAGAACAGGGCGGGTTTCGGGGGTAGATTCTGAGGATGAACGAGCGCCCGTCCCTCGACGACATCCGCCGCGCCCCGAAGGTCCTGCTCCACGACCATCTGGACGGGGGCGTCCGGGCCGGCACGATCGTGGACCTGGCGCGGGAGGGCGGGTACGACGCGCTGCCCACCACCGACCCCGACAACCTGCGGACCTGGTTCGCCGAGGCGGCGAACTCGGGCTCCCTGGAGCGCTACCTGGAGACGTTCTCGCACACCGTCGGGGTCATGCAGACCAAGGAGGCGCTCGCCCGCGTCGCCTACGAGTGCGCCGAGGACCTCGCCGAGGACGGCGTCGTCTACGCCGAGGTCCGGTACGCGCCCGAGCAGCACACCCGCACCGGGCTGCCGCTCGACCAGGTCGTCGAGGCCGTCCTGGAGGGCTTCGCCAAGGGCGGGCGCGACCACGGGATCCGGGTCGGCGCGCTGCTCACCGCGATGCGGCACCAGCCGCGCAGCGGGGAGATCGCCGAGCTGGCCGTCCGGTACCGCGACGCGGGCGTGGCCGGGTTCGACATCGCGGGCGCCGAGGCCGGCTACCCGCCCACCCGGCACCTGGACGCGTTCGAGTACCTCCAGCGGGAGAACGCGCACTTCACCATCCACGCGGGCGAGGGCTACGGGCTCCCGTCGATCTGGCAGGCGATCCAGTGGTGCGGGGCCGACCGGCTCGGGCACGGCGTGCGCATCATCGACGACATCGTCCAGGGCGGCGCCGACGGCCCGGTGCTCGGCCGGCTCGCCGCCTACGTGCGCGACAAGCGGATCCCGCTGGAGATGTGCCCGACGTCCAACATCCAGACGGGTGCGGCCAAGTCGATCGCCGAGCACCCGATCGGGCTGCTGCGGCGGCTGAGCTTCCGGGTCACCGTCAACACCGACAACCGGCTGATGGGCGGCACCACGCTGTCGCGCGAGTTCGCCGAGCTCACCGAGGCCTTCGACTACGGCTGGGACGACCTCCAGTGGTTCACGGTGAACGCGATGAAGTCGGCGTTCGTCGGCTTCACCGAGCGGCTCGAACTGATCAACGGCGTGATCAAGCCGGGATTCGCACAGCTCAAGTGGCGCGGCACCCGGCCCCTGGCATGATCGGGGGATGACCCCGCAGCTCACGGTCCGTTCCACCGCCGCACACGTCAGCGCGTACGTCTGGCTGGCGTTCGCCGCGTTCAACCTCCTGGACCTGGCGATCGGCATCACCGGTTCGGCCCGCTACAACCTGACCTCCGCCTCGATCGCCGCGCTCCTGCTGCTCGGCAGCGGCATCGCGTACGTGGTCGGGCTGCGCCCGGCGATCGTCGCGGACGAGGCGGGGGTGACCGTCCGCAACCCGGCGCGCGACACGCGGGCGCCCTGGCCCGCCGTCCGCGAGGTCGAGGGCGGCACCGCGGTGACGGTCCGGTTCACCGGCCCCGGCGGCGCCGAGCGGAAGACCCGTGCCTGGGTGCTCCAGACCTCGCCGCGCGCCCAGGCCAAGACCGAGGCGCGGGCGCGGCGGGACGAGTCCAGGCGGCCCGCCGGCGACCGGTCCGCCGCCGCGCTGATCAAGGGCCGCACCCCGGCCGACTTCACGGCCGGGCAGCTCGACGAGATCAGGGAGCGCAGCCGCTCCCGGAGCAGGTCCGGCGCGGCCGGTCCGATCACGGCCGAGGCCGGGGCGGCGGACGGCGGCGCGGAGGCCCGGCCCGAGGCCACGGGCTCGGTGACCTGGTCGGTCGCGGCGGCGGTGGCCCTCGGCGTGCCGCTGCTCCTGCTGCTCGCGGTGATCATCGCGGGCCTGCTCGCCTAGCCCGCACGCACCCCGCGCACGCGCACCCCGCGCACCCCGGAGGGACGGTCAGCCGAGGCCGAGCGCGGCCGACAGTGCGGTCCGCAGCGCGTCCAGCTCGGCGGCCCCCCGCGCCCGCACGGCCGCGATATCGCGGTCACCGTCGCCGACCGGTAGGACGACTTCCAGGTAGCACTTGAGCTTGGGCTCGGTGCCGGACGGCCGGATCACCACCCGGGCGGTCCCGCCGGACGGCCCGGCGGCGAGCCGGAACCGGAGCCCGTCAGTGGGTGGCAGGCCGCCCGCGCCCTCGGCGAGGTCGTCGAACGACGCGACGGTGCGTCCGGCGATCTCGGCGGGCGGGTCCGCGCGCAGCCGGGCGACCGCACCGGTGATGAGCGCCGGGTCGGCGACCCGGAACGAGAGCTGCGAGGTGGCGTGCAGCCCGTACCGGCGGGCCTGGTCGTCGAGCAGGTCCCCGAGCGTCCGGCCGTCGCGGGCGGCGGTGGCGGCGAGCGCGGCGATGGCGAGCGCGGCGCCGACGCCGTCCTTGTCGCGCACCGGCAGGCCCCGGTCGTCGCCCACGCTGTAGCCGAGCGCCTCCTCGTACCCGAAGACCAGCCGGTCGCCGGGCCGGCCCGCCTTCATGATCCATTTGAACCCGGTCAGCGACTCGGCGAACCGCACGCCGTGCGCGCGGGCGATCGCGGCGGGCAGCGACGACGAGACGATGGTGCTGGCGATGAGCCGGTCGTCGCCGGCGGTGTGCGCCAGCACCTGCTCGGCCAGCAGCCCGCCGACCTCGTCGCCGGTCAGCGTCCGCCACCCGTCCGGGCCGGGCACCGCCACCGCGCAGCGGTCCGCGTCCGGGTCGTTGGCGATCACCAGGTCGGCGCCCGCCGCCTCGGCCAGCCCGAGCACCAGGTCCATCGCCCCGGGCTCCTCGGGGTTGGGGAAGGCCACCGTCGGGAAGTCGGGGTCGGGCTCGGCCTGCTCGGGCACCACCGCCGGGGCGCGGAACCCGGCCCGCCCGAACGCCCGCAGCAGCACGTCGCGGCCGACGCCGTGCAGCGGCGTGTAGGCCACCGACACGTCCCGGGCGGCGCCGAGCCGCAGCCCGGCCACCGCGTCGAGGTACCGGTCGATCTCGGCATCGCCGAGGAGGTCCCAGCCGGTGCCGAGGGGCAGCCCGTCCACCCGGCCGACCGCGTCGATGGCCGCCGAGATCTCGGCGTCGAGCGGCGGGACGATCTGCGCGCCGTCGCCCCAGTAGACCTTGTAGCCGTTGTCGCGCGGCGGGTTGTGGCTGGCGGTCACCATCACGCCCGCCACCACCGCGCCGGAGGCCCCCACGTAGTGGGCCAGCACGGGCGTCGGCACCGGCCGCGGGAACAGCCGGGCGGCGAGGCCCGCCCCGGTCAGTACCGCCGCCGTGTCGAGCGCGAACCGCCGCGACCCGTGCCGCGCGTCGTACCCGATCGCCACCGCGGCGCCCGCCGGGTGGTCCTGCCGGATCCGCGCGGCCAGGCCGGCGGCGGCGCGCATGACCGTCACCCGGTTCATCCGGTTGGGGCCCGCTCCGAGCTCGCCGCGCAGGCCCGCCGTGCCGAACTCCAGCCGGGCGCCGAACCGCCCGGCCAGCGCCGGGCCGTCGTCCGCGTCCAGGAGGGCGCGCAGCTCGGCGCGGGTCTCCGGATCGGGATCCTGCGCCAGCCACGCCGCGGCGGCCTCGCGAAGGCCGTCCTGCGCGGGCACGTCCTGCGCGGGCACGTCCGGTGCGGCGTCCATCGGCACGTCCCGCGCGGGCTCGTCCATCACAGACCGGCGAGGACGGTGGCGAGCAGCCCGCCCATGCGGGCGGCAGCGGCCCGGCCGGCGGCCAGGACCTCCTCGTGGTCGAGGAGCCCGTCGGACAGCCCGGCCGCGACGTTGGTCACCAGCGAGACGCCGAGCACCTCCGCGCCGCCCTCCCGCGCCGCGATCGTCTCCAGCACGGTGGACATGCCGATCAGGTCGGCGCCGAGGCCGCGCAGCATCCTGATCTCGGCGGGGGTCTCGAAGGTCGGGCCGCGGAACGCCGCGTACACGCCCTCCGCCAGCGTCGGGTCGGCCGCCCTCGCGAGCGCGCGCAGCCGCGCCGAGTACGCCTCGGTGAGGTCGAGGAAGGTGGCGCCGGTCAGCGGGTTGGCGCCGGTCAGGTTGAGGTGGTCGGAGATCAGCACCGGGTCGCCGACGCGCTGGTGCTCGGGCCGCAGCCCGCCCGCCGCGTTGGTCAGCACGACCGTGCCCGCCCCGGCCGCCAGCGCCGTGCGGACGCCGTGCACCACCGGGTCGACGCCGAGCCCCTCGTACAGGTGGGTGCGGCCGAGGAAGACCAGGGCGCGGCGGCCGGCCACCTCCACGACCCGGATCCGTCCGGCATGGCCCTCGACGGCCGGTGGCGCGAACCCCGGCAGGTCGGTCACCGCCAGCTCGGCGACCGGGGCGCCGAGCGCGTCGGCGGCCGGGAGCCAGCCCGAGCCCATCACCAGGGCGACGTCGAAGGAGTCGAAGGAGGTGCGGGCGCGCAGCTCGGTGGCCGCCGCCCGCGCCGCGGCATAGGCGTCATTGCTCACGCCGCCGACACTACCGCCGTGATCAACCCCCGGGGCGGGGGCTCAGCCGCCGATGGAGGTGCAGGGGCGGGTGCGCAGTTCCTTGACGTAGTCGTCGGGGGCCCCGGCGGACTCGGCCGCGTCGGCGACGATGCCCAGGTAGCGGGCGGACGGGAGGCCGCCCTCGTAGTCGTCGAGCACGTACATCCAGCACAGCGCGTCACCGTCGAGGGTCTGCACCCGCACCCTGGTCTTGCGGTAGACGCCGAGGGCCGCGCCCTCCCAGCCGTCGAGCTCCTTCTCGTCCCAGGACGGAACGTCGTACATCACGACGAAGACCTGTTCGGAGCGGTCCTCGACCACCGTCGCCAGGGCGCCGTCGAAGCTCTTGTCCTGACCGCCGAAGGTGAGGCGCCAGCCGGTCAGCCAGCCGGTGCCGCGCATGGGCGAGTGCGGAGCCCGTGCCGACATCTGCTCGGGGTCCATGTTGGAGGCGTACGCCGCGTACAGTGCCACGTTCGCCAAGGGTACGCGAGGTGGCGGGTCCGCGGGGCACCCCCGGCCACGTGGGCGTTCGACCCCGGGGGGCAGGTCGGGTCACTGCCGCGGGTAGGAAACAATGGAAGCGTGACCCGCATTGTGATCATCGGAGGAGGACCGGGCGGCTACGAGGCCGCGCTCGTCGCGGCGCAGCTCGGCGCCGACGTGACCGTGGTGGAACGCGACGGTCCCGGCGGCGCGTGCGTGCTCACCGACTGCGTCCCCTCCAAGACGCTCATCGCCACCTCCACTCGCATGGCCGTGATGTCGGAGTCGGCCGCCCTCGGCCTGCGCTTCAGCGGCGGCCCGGACGGCATCGTCGGCGGCCTGGAGGCCGACATGGCCACGGTCAACAAGCGGGTGAAGGAACTCGCCCGGGCCCAGTCGTTCGACGTCGCCGAACGGCTCGCCTACGAAGAGGTCAAGATCGTCCGGGGTGAGGCCCGGCTGGTCGAGCCGCATGTCGTCGCGGTCGGCGACCGCCGGTTCCAGGCCGACATCGTGCTGGTGGCGACCGGCGCCACCCCGCGGGTGCTGCCCGGCGCCGAGCCCGACGGCGAGCGCATCCTCAACTGGCGGCAGCTCTACGACCTGCCCGAGCTCCCGCGCGAGCTGATCGTGGTCGGGTCCGGCGTCACCGGCGCCGAGCTGGCCGGGGCCTACCTGTCGCTCGGCTCGCACGTGACGCTGGTCTCCTCCCGCGACCGCATCCTGCCGACCGAGGACGCCGACGCCGCCGCGGTGCTCCAGGACGTCTTCCTGCGCCGCGGCATGAACGTCATGTCGCGCTCCCGCGCGGGCGCGGTGGAACGCACCGGCGACGGCGTGGTGGTCACGCTGGAGGACGGCCGCAAGGTCACCGGCACGCACTGCCTGATGACGGTCGGGATGGAGCCCAACACCCGCGGCATCGGCCTGGAGAAGGCCGGCGTGCGGCTCAGCGCCCGCGGCTTCGTCGAGGTCGACAAGGTGTCGCGCACCAGCGTCCCGCACATCTACGCCTCCGGCGACTGCACCGGCATCCTGATGCTCGCGTCCGTCGCGGGCATGCAGGGCCGCATCGCGATGTGGCACGCGCTGGGCGAGGCGGTCCAGCCGCTGAAGCTCGGCTGGGTCTCCTCCAACATCTTCACCGACCCCGAGGTCGCCTCGGTCGGCGTGACGCAGCAGATGGTCGACACGGGCGACGTCAACGCCCGCACGGTGATGCTGCCGCTGTTCACCAACGCGCGGGCCAAGATGCAGGGCTTCGAGGACGGCTTCGTCAAGGTGTTCTGCCGCCCGTCCACCGGCATCGTGCTCGGCGGCGTGATCGTGGCGCCGCGCGCCAGCGAGCTGATCCTCGGGGTGTCGGTCGCGGTCCAGCAGCATCTGACCGTCGACCAGCTCGCGCACACCTTCGCCGTCTACCCGTCGCTGTCGGGCAGCATCACCGAGGCGTCCCGCCGGCTGATGTCCGAGCACGCCTACTGAGCCGGCCGCCCGGCCCGGTGCCGGGAGGGCGGACGTGATCGGCGCGAGGTCCGCGGTCGAGATCGTGCGAGGAGCATGGCAGATGAGTTCCGTACCACCTGGGGACGGCGGGGACGGCGACGGCGGCGCCGCGCGGCGCCGGCTCGGCATCGGCATCAAGGAGTCGCTGCGCGAGCTGAGCGTCCAGCTCTCCCTGCTCACCCACCAGGTCGGCGCACGCCTCGGGCTCAAGGACGTCGACATCGACTGCCTCGACCTGATCACCAGGTTCGGCCCGCTCAGCCCGAGCGCGCTCGCCCGCCGCGCCGGGCTGCACCCGGCCACGCTGACCGGCATCCTCGACCGGCTCGAACGCGGCGGATGGGTCGCGCGCGAACGCGACCCGTCCGACCGCCGCGCCGTCGTCCTGCGCGTCCTGCGCGACCGCAACGCCGAGCTGCTCCACCTCTACGCGGGCATGAACGCCGCGATGGACGACCTCTGCGCCGGCTACGACGACGCCGAACTCGAGCTGCTCGCCGGCTTCCTCGCCCGCACCGCGGACGCCGGGCGCGACGCCACGCGGGAGCTGACCGGCGACTAGGGCGTGTTTCAAAGCCCGGCCCGGTGTCCTCGCCTGGCGGCTCGGACACCGACCTGGCTTGGGCGAGCGCGACATCGCTCCGCGATCTGGCCGGTGGGGCTCGCCTCCGGCTTCGCCGCACCGGCCAGGTAACGCGCTCGCGCGACGGCCGAGGCACTTTGAGACAGGCCCTAGCCGGGGGACGCGGGTGCTGCCGACGTCATCCCGGGCCCCGGCCAGATCGGATAGTCGACGTAGCCGCGTGCCCCGCCGGAGTAGTGGGTGCTCCGGTCGCCGGCGGCCGGCTCGTGCCCCAGCGCGAACCGGCCGACGAGATCGGGGTTGGCGATGAAGAGCCGGGCGAAGGACACGGCGTCGGCGAGCCCCGCCTCGATGATCGCGTTGCCGGTGTCCCGGTCGAAGCCGTGGTTGGCGATCAGCGGGCCGCCGAAGAGCGCGCGGTAGCGGGCGACCTCGTCGAAGCGGGGGGCGGCTCCCGGGCCGTCCGGGGCGCGTCCGCGCAGGTGCAGGTAGCCCACCCGGCGCTCGCCGAGCTCGGCCACCAGGCCGTCGTGGTCGGCGAGGGTACGGGCGTCGGCGGTGTAGTGGTACCCCTCGTGCGGCCGGCCCGCGCCGGACCGGTCGGCGGCGGTCCAGTACGGCGCCAGCCGCACGCCGACCCGCCGCCGGTCCCAGGCGGCGGCCACCGCGTCCACGATCTCCATCAGCAGGCGGCCCCGGTCCGTCCCGTAGCCGTCGGTGCGGCGGTTGAGCCGCGGGTTGAGGAACTGCGAGATCAGGTACGTGCCGCCCGCGGCGATCTCCACCCCGTCGAACCCGGCCCGCCGCGCCCGCCCGGCCGCGGCGCCGTAGTCGGCGACCGTGCCCTCGATCTCCGCGACGGTCATCGCACGGGGCGTGCGGGTCCCCCTCGGCCCGGACGGGGTGGGCGAGATCTCGTCCGGGTTGATCGCCGACGGCCCGGCGGGCAGCGCGCCGCCGAGATGGTCGGGGTGCGAGTTGGCGCCGGCGTGCCAGAGCTGGAGCACGATCCGTCCGCCCAGGGCGTGCACGACGCCGGTGACCCGGCGCCACGCCTCGACCTGCCGCTCGCTGAAGATGCCGGGGGCGCCGGGGACGCCGACCGCCCGCCGGCTCACCCAGCTGCCCTCCGCGATGATCAGCCCGGCGCCGGCCCGCTGGGCGTAGTAGGCGGCGTGCAGCTCCGTCGGCAGCATGCCGCCGTTGTCGGCCCGGCACCGCGTCAGCGGCGCCATCACCACCCGGTTGGGCAGCCGGAGGCCGCCGAGGTCCACCGGCCGCAGCAGCGGCTGGGGCCGGAGCTCGTCGGGGTCGCTACCCTGACGGTGTCGGATCATCGAAGTGTCCCCTTGTCGCGTTGTCTGCATCGATCCCACGAACCAGACGGAAGGCGACGAGGAAAGGTGACCGATGGATGAGCAGGCCGCGCTGGCCGAACGGTTCGAGGAGCATCGCGGGCAGTTGCGCGCGGTGGCCTTCCGGATGCTGGGCTCGCCGAGCGAGGCGGACGACGCCGTCCAGGAGGCGTGGCTCCGGCTCAGCCGCACCGACCTCACCGGCATCGACCACCTGGGCGGCTGGCTTCGCACGGTCGTGTCGCGGCTCTGCCTCGACATGCTGCGCACGCGCAGGTCGCGGCGGGAGGAGCCGCTCGACGGGCAGGCGCCCGCGCGGGCGCGGGAGGGCGATCCCGAGCAGGAGGCGGAGCTCGTCGACGCGGTCGGCCGCGCCGTGCTCGTGGTGCTCGGCACGCTGGCCCCCGCCGAAAGGGTCGCGTTCGTGCTGCACGACCTGTTCGCCGTGCCGTTCGATCAGATCGCGCCGATCGTCGACCGCACGCCCGTCGCCGCGAAGAAGCTCGCGAGCCGGGCGCGGCAGCGGCTGCGCGGCGCCACCTCCGTGCCCAGCGCGGAACTCGCCCACCAGCGACGCGTCGTCGACGCCTTCCTCGCCGCCACGCGCAGCGGGGACCTGGACGCCATGCTCGCCGTGCTGGCCCCCGACGTCGTCCGGCGGGCCGACCGCGCCGCGCTGGGGCCGGGCCGGGACGCGGTGCTCCGCGGCGCGGAGTCCGTGGCGCGGGAGATGCTGCTGTTCGGACGGCGTGCGCGTGTCGCGGAGCCGGCGCTGGTGGACGGGGCGGTCGGCGTCGTGGTCGCGCCGCACGGCCGGCTGCTGCTCGTCCTGGCGGTCACGGTGGAGGGCGACCGGGTGGCCGGGTACGAGCTGATCGCCGACCCGGAGCGCCTGCGGCGGCTCGACCTGGCGGTCCTGGACGGCCTGGACGGACTCGTGTGAGGCGGTGGTGGGGAGGGCACCCCTTCCCCACCACCACCCACCGCCGGGTCGGCGGGTCAGAACCCGCCGAAGTCGCCCCCGCCGCCGAAGTCGCCGAAGTCGCCGCTGCCGAAGTCGCCTCCGCCTCCGCCGTCGCCGAAGCCGCCCATGCCGCCTCCGTCGCCGCCCCAGCCGCCGTTCATCATCGAGCCGAGCATGGTGCCGATCATCATGCCGCTGATCAGGTCCATGCCGCCGTAGGAGGAGTAGTAGCCACCGGCGTACGGGCCGTACGCGGGTCCGGCGTCCCAGTAAGGACGGCGCCCGTCGCCGTATGGCACCATCCGCACGTCCGGAGCGTGCCCGTGCAGCACCGCCTCGGCGTCCGCCTCACAGGCGGGCACCGAACGTGCCACGCCGCCTGGAGGCGCCCACGTGACGTCCTTCACCGACGGGCCGTGCTGCGGGTTGAAGAAGCAGGGCGCACGCCGCTCGGGCACCGGCTCATCGGCGAGCCGGGCGCGCGTCGCGGTCATGTAGTAGCGCCCGTCCTCCAGCGACGTCGTCACGGCGAGCATGTCCTCGGGACGCGCGGCCTTGTCGGTCGCGCGCTTCGCCGCGTCGTAGGAGTTCATGGCGTGCTCGTAGTCCGAGCGGGTGTCGGGGTGGAGGTCGTGGTTCATGACGTTCAGGTCGAGCCGCGCGATGTCCTCGCCCAGCGCCGTCACGTCCTCCTCCACACCCAGCTTGAGCTGGGCCATCTGCTGGGCCTCCCGCTCCCGGGTGCGCTTGCGCACCACCAGGAACGTCCCGGCCGCGCCCGCCACCAGGACGATCACCACGCCCAGCGTCACGAACATGCCCACCGTGCTCGAGTGCGCCTTGGCCTCGGCCTTCTTCTCGGCGACCTCGCCGAACCGGATCAGCCGCTCCTTCAGCGGTGTGCCGCTGGTCTGGGTGATCAGCTGGTTGATCTCCGGCCGGCTGAACTGCCCCGTGGTCGCCGCCATCCGCCGGCCGTCGGCGGTCACCGCGGCGTAGATGCCGTCCTTGCCGACCCGTTCCCGCACCGCGACGAGCATCTGCTGGACCTGGGGGCCCGTCACGTCGTTCGACACCACCACGGCGCGGACGTCGGCGTCCTTGTCGCGGTCCAGGGCGGCGTTGATCTCGGACTGGTCCGAGGCGGACAGCACCGGGCCGGCCCCGGAGGTGACGTAGACGCGGGAGCTCGTCAGGGCCTTGGCGATCTGGCCCACATTGTCGCCCGCCTGGGCGGGCGCGCCGAATCCGAGCAGCAGCACGGCCGCCAGGGCGATGATCGCCGCCAGGGCGCCGCGGCGTGCCGTCCGGGTGGACCGAAGCACGGAACTCATGGTCACGGTGTGCCTCCTCACCAGGTAGGACGATCCGCCGCCCTAGTCCGTTCCGTCCCCATTGCCGTGGTTCTCGAATCTGGCCCCGCCGGAGCGGCGGGTCGGGTGGAGGGGCCCGTACGCGGCCTTGAGAAGCTCTAGGAGCGACGGGCGGGCACGGCCCCTCGCACCTCGGCCGACAGGAGCGGTGCGGCCAAGGAGGCGGGCTTCAGAGCGCTGGAGCGCCCCGCCGGTCAGGGGTGCCAGCCACGGGACGGCGATCCCGGGTGGCACCCTCGGCCGGCGCCGGAACGCGGCAGGGGCCCCACGATGACCGATCGCGGGGCCCCTGGACTGCGGTTCGAGGTCAGCTGTCCTTGATCTCGCAGATGACCGCGCCGCTGGAGACGGTCTGGCCGACCTCGGCGGCGAGGCCGGTGATGGTCCCGGCCTTGTGCGCGGTGAGCGGCTGCTCCATCTTCATGGCCTCCAGGACCACGATGGTGTCGCCGGCCGCGACGGTCGCACCGTCCTCGGCGACCAGCTTGACGATCGTGCCCTGCATCGGGGAGACCAGGGAGTCGCCGGACGCCTGGGCGGCGCCGCCCTTCTTGCCGGCCCGCCGCTTGGCCGGGCCGGCCTGGCCGGCCGGCGCCGCCGCCGCGCCGAGCCCGGCCGGGAGGACGACCTCGATGCGCCGGCCGCCGACCTCGACGGTGACCCGCTCGCGCTCACCCGCCTCGGCCTCGCCCGCCGTAGCGGCGGTGTCGTAGGGCTCGATGCGGTTGTCGAACTCGGTCTCGATCCACCGGGTGTGGATGGTGAACGGCTCGTCGTCGCCCTCGGGGACGAACGCCGGGTCGTCCAGGACGGCGCGGTGGAAGGGCAGCACGGTCGGCATGCCGTCGATCACGAACTCGGCCAGCGCGCGGCGGGACCGCTCGACGGCCTGCCGCCGGGTCGCGCCGGTGACGATCAGCTTGGCGATCAGCGAGTCGAACGCCTGGGGGACGGTCTGCCCGGCGACGTAGCCCGAGTCGAGCCGCACGCCGGGGCCCGAGGGGGGCTCCCAGCCGGTCAGGGTGCCGACCGCGGGCAGGAACCCGCGGCCCGCGTCCTCGGCGTTCAGCCGGAACTCGATCGAGTGACCGCGCAGCTCGGGGTCGCCGTAGCCGAGCTCCTCGCCATCGGCGACGCGGAACATCTCGCGCACCAGGTCGATGCCCGCGACCTCCTCGGTCACCGGGTGCTCGACCTGGAGCCGGGTGTTGACCTCCAGGAACGAGATCGTCCCGTCCTGCCCGACGAGGAACTCGCAGGTGCCCGCGCCGACGTACCCGGCCTCCTTCAGGATGGCCTTGGACGAGGTGTACAGCAGGTCGAGCTGCTCCTCGCTCAGGTAGGGGGCCGGGGCCTCCTCGACCAGCTTCTGGTGCCGGCGCTGGAGCGAGCAGTCGCGGGTGGACACCACCACCACGTTCCCGTGCCGGTCGGCCAGGCACTGGGTCTCGACGTGCCGGGGCTTGTCGAGGTAGCGCTCGACGAAGCACTCGCCGCGGCCGAAGGCGCCGACGGCCTCGCGCACCGCCGACTCGTACAGCTCGGGGACCTCCTCCAGGGTGCGGGCCACCTTCAGCCCGCGCCCGCCGCCGCCGTAGGCGGCCTTGATGGCGATCGGCAGCCCGTGCTCCTGCGCGAACGCGACGACCTCGTCGGCGCCCGAGACGGGGTCCTTGGTGCCGGCCACCAGCGGCGCGCCGACCTTGTCGGCGATGTGCCGCGCCTGCACCTTGTCGCCCAGCGCGGTGATCGCGGCGGGCGGCGGACCGATCCAGGTGAGCCCCGCGGCCTGCACCGCGGCGGCGAAGTCGGCGTTCTCGGCGAGAAAGCCGTAACCGGGGTGCACGGCGTCCGCGCCGGCGTCCGCGGCGATCTTCAACAGCTTGTCGATGCTCAGGTAGCTCTCGGCGGCCGTCTGGCCGCCCAAGGCGTACGCCTCGTCCGCGACCCGAACGTGCAGGGCGTCCAGGTCCGGCTCGGCGTACACCGCGACACTGGTCAACCCGGCATCGCGACAAGCGCGGGCAATTCGAACCGCGATCTCTCCGCGGTTGGCGATCAGGACCTTACGCACGTGGGTTCTCCTCCCTCAACCTCGCACGCGCAGTCTAGGTAATCGCCCGTGGTCGATTTCGTAAGCCCCACCTTATGGACGATTCCTCCTGCGGTGTACAGGATGCCGGGTACTTGCCGTGCCCGGGATCCGGGCGGCGCCCTCCGGCGTCAGATCGGCGTCCCCGCGGGCCGTCCGGGCCGGGGGGTGAGAGGAGGCACAGGTGGCCGAGAAGAAGTCGTCCGCGGCGGCGGGACGGGACGGGGCAGCGCGATTCTCGATGCTCAGGGTCCCGCGCCGCCGGACCGCGATCGTGCTCGCGGTCGCGCTGGTCGTGGTGGGCGGGCCCGCGCTGAGCGCGCTGTTCGGCGGATTCGAGCGGACCGGCGGCGGTGAGATCGCGGTCGTCCGCAACGGCGGGTTCTTCGACAACAACCGGATCCGCCAGGTCATCGACCCCGGATCGGGCCGCATCTGGATCGGGCTGTACTCCAAGGTGCACATGTACCCGGCCCAGCAGCGCTTCTACACGATCACCTCGGACGCGCGGAAGGGCGAGGAGTCCGGCGTGGACGTGGTCACCGTGCCGAGCGCCGACGGCGTGAACATGGGGATCGAGGGGACGCTCTACTTCACCCTCAACCTGGACCACGCCGCGCTGCGGTCGTTCGACGACAAGTACGGGACGCGCAAGTTCCGCAGCGCGGGCGGCGACACCTACCACCCGTGGGACGGCGACGCCGGCTGGTCGGCGTTCCTCGACCAGGTGGTCCGGCCGGTGATCGACAACGACCTGCGCGGGCAGGTCAACAGCTTCCGCTGCGCCGAACTGGTCTCGTCCTGCGCGCTGGTGCAGAACGCCTCGGTGCCCGCCAGGACGTCGACCGGCGCCGCGGCGCAGAGCAACAACGGGAACATCGCCAAGGTCCAGAACGCGATCAACACCAGCCTCGCCGCGGATCTGGAGTCGACGCTCGGCGGCACCTTCGTCACCAACATCCACTTCAACCTGGTGCGGGTGACGCTGCCGGCCCGGGTGCAGGAGGCCGTGGACCGCGCGCAGGCGGCGTTCGCCCAGGTGAGCGAGGCCCAGGCCAAGGTCGCGACGGCGAAGGCCGAGGCGGCGGCCAACAAGGCCCGCCAGGACGGCTACACCAAGTGCCCGACCTGCGCGCGGATCGAGGAGCTGAAGGCGCTGCCGCAGGGCATCACCGTCTACGCGCCCGGCAACCCGAACGGGCCGCTGCTGCCGAAGAAGTGACCGCCGCGACCGAGGAGGCCGGACCGTGCGATTCCTGATCATCCTGGCGGCGCTCGCGCTCGCCGCCGTGGTCATCGTCCTGATCGTGTACGCGATCGGCGGCGCGGGGGCCTCGGCGTCCGCGCCGCCGGGCTCGTCCCGCTGGGAGACCCGCACCGAGTCGGACGGCGGCGTGACCACCGTCGTGGTGCGGCGCGTCACGCTGAACGCGGCCGGTGAGCAGGTGGCCGAGACCGGCCGCCAGATCGTCGCGACCATCCCGGACGGCGACCCGGAGTGGGAGGCGCGCTATCAGGAGGCCATGGCGCAGGCGCGGACGCGCGTTGCCACGCTAGAGATCGAATCGGACTGAACCGACGCTCTGCGCGCCCGCGCGTGCGCGCATGAGAACGCCCGCACCGGTGGCGCGGTGCGGGCGTTCGTTCGTCGTGTGATGCCTGTCTCAGTCCTGGGGACGGGCATAGCGCCGGTTGAACTTCTCGACGGCTCCGGTGGAGTCCATGGTGCGGGCCTTGCCCGTGTAGAACGGGTGGCTCGCCGACGAGACGTCCACGTCCACGACGGGGTAGGTGTTCCCGTCCTCCCAGGTGATCGTCCTGTCGGTGGCGGCCGTCGACCGCGTCAGGAAGGCGGTGTCGGCGCCGCGGTCGCGGAAGACGACGGGGCGGTAGGCGGGGTGGGTGCCGTTCTTCATCGTTCCTCCCGGAAGATCGTGTGGTCTGGTGTGTCCTCGGGGGCTGCCCCGCACAACACAACGACAACCATTTCCATTCCCTCGGGTGAGCCCGCCGCTCCGCGACCTGTCACCCGGCGGACGGCCGGTGTATCTTCGCCACTGATCTGCGGATGACCGGGAGTCAGATGGTTCGCCACTGGACGCGTGCCGGAACGGCGATCATCGCCGTTGCCTGCTGTGCCGTGCTGCCCTCGTCCGCCATCGGGCAGCCGCCCCCCACGCTGGACGCCGAGACCACCCACCAGCTCACCGTGGCCGCCGGGACGCTGCTGCGGAACCGCTCGGAGGCGCTGATCCAGAAGCGGCACCACGAGCAGGACGCCCCGTCCGAGATCATGGGCGTGCTGATCTCGCCCTCGCTCGAACGCGTCCAGGAGCAGGCCGTGCACGAGCTGGGCTTCCGGGGCCGCGCGCCGGTCGAGGGCGGCCCCGCCTTCACCGGCGCCCGCACCCGTCTCGACGGCGGGCGCGCCGTCCGCACCGGCGACCGCATCACGCTGGAGGCGACCGAGCACACCGAGGTGCGGTACGACACCGGCAAGGTCACCCAGTCGGTGCGGCGCCGGTTCGAGTTCACCACCCGCGACGAGCGGATCACGATGGTCGGCGAGCGCGTCCTCGACCCGGCCGCGCACCCGCTCAACGACCTCGACGGCCCCTCCGACGGGCGCTGACGGGCGCTGACGGGCGCCGCCCGCTCCGCCCCCGCCGGTCGCCTGCCGCGCCGGTCCGCGTGCCGAGGTGTTTTCTCCCGAATGGGGAACGGTCATTCGGTCGGCGGAAAATGCGCCGGCCGGGCACCGTCCGATGATCCGGTCACGGTACTCCGCCGTCTCCTTGACGCTCAGTAATGATGCAGGTCAGAGAGCATGGAGTGGATTCGGTAGAGATCGGCGGGAGCGCCCGGGCACTGATCGGCGCGGGAAGTGCTGGCCGGTTCCGGCCAGCCCGGGCCGGAGGTAATGTGCCCCCATCGGCACACCCTCCGCGTTGTTCGGCTGGATTCTTGTGATCGGTGGGGCGTAGGCTGTCGCCAATTCCCGGATGTGCGGCAGGACCGAAGACGTTCGGCGACGAAAGGTGCGGAGCAATGAGCGGTGACAAGCGCGGCGCCAGCATCGGTGCGCTCGAGGACATGTCCCGGATGTTCAACAAGCACTCCCGGAACCTCGATGCCCTGATCAAGGACCTCAACGGCCGCACCGTGGGCAGCACCGAGGTCTGGTGGGGGCCGGGCGCCGACCGGTTCCGCAGCGCCTGGGCCGAGGCCAAGACCGCCTTCGACAAGATGGCCCTCGCCCTGGAGCAGGGCGGGCAGGACATCAAGCGCTCCCAGCAGAACATCGAGGCCGCCACGCGCTGAGCCTCCACGGACCGCGGGTCCCGGCCCATCCCCCCGAGGTCGGGGCCCGCGCCTTTCTCTCCGGCCGGCCCGCCGCCGCACCCTCTCCGGGGGCGCGGGCGGCGGTCCGGCGAGGCGGGCGCGGAGGGCGGAAGGGCGCGAGGGTCAGAGGGCCATCTCGTCCAGGGCCTCCAGCAGGATCCCCGCGGTGCCGCGCAGATCCACCTCGGCGTCGTTCTCGCGGATGAACGAGAGCTGCGGCCGGTAGCTCGGCCACGGCACGTACGACACCGCCCACAGCGCCCGCTCGCGCACTCGCGGGTTCACATGCCGCAGGGCGCCGTGCAGCCGGCTGAAGAAGCGCTCGTCGAACTCCTCGGGGCAGCCGAGGCCGGCGCGGACGACCGCCGCCGCGAGCCCTTCGGGGCCGGGTGCGGCGTCGACCTCGGCGAGCAGCTCGTCCAGCCGCCAGATGTCGAGCCGCGACTCGACCAGCCCGGCCGTGGCGCGCACCGCCGCCGCGTCCTCCCCGGCGACCACCAGGTAGCTGTGCCGCGAGATCTCGTCCTCGAAGTAGTGCAGCGACAGCATCGGCGCCACCGACCAGACCACCTGGTGGTCGGTGCCCTCCTCGGGGTCGGCGGGGTACTCCTCGCGCCGCGGCCAGCCGAGCTCCGCGCCGAGGTCGCCGATCCTCTTCTCGGCGAACCGGTCGCGCAGCACCAGGCGCCGGGTGCGAGGCCAGAAGGCCGCCATAGCCGATCCCGCCCTTCGGGTTGAAGACGAACAGGCTATCGATCAATTCGAAGTGGCCGGGCCGTTCGGGTGAAGGCCCGCCGCCGGCGGCATCCCGCCAATCCCCGGTATGCGCCCTCGGGCCGGGCCGGCATGGGCGCGGCCCGGCCCAGCATGATCATCTAAGAAGGGCGTCCGTGCTGATCAGAGCGGGGGCGGCTGGAGGGCGCGGAGCGTCGGAAACCCCAATCGGAGGATGCCCATCTGAGTCCGCCGGACGCGCACAAATGACGCCGAGAGCATAAATGCGCGATGGCCGGGCGGTGCGGAACCGGGCGCTCGGAAATGCCGCGGCCGGCCATTGTCGGCGGATTCGCGCGGAGCTGCCGGACGGTCTCGGACGGCGCCGGACGGCACCGGGTACCGCCTGGCAGGGCCCCGCGGGCACCGGGCGGACGGGCCGGGCGCCGCCTGGCGGGCGCCGGCCCGCCCGTCCGCCCGTCCTGTGATCATTCCGGTCGGTCGCCGCTGACGGGCGGGGGGAGCGCGACCTGGATCTGGGTGGTGGCGCCCAGCGCGACCAGGAGCCCGCGGCCGGTCGGGCCGCCGAGCGGGGCGTTGCGCGGGAGCCGCAGGCCGAACATCTCGCCGTCGTCGGGGGAGTCGATCGACAGCAGCACTCCCGAGCGGGAGCGGCGCGTGTCGGCCAGGAACCCGCGGTAGCCGCGGCCGAGGTCCTCGGTCGTCCCGCCGATGACCAGCGCGTGCTCGCCGTCGCGGGCGGTGCGCAGCACGTCGCGGAGGGCGTCGTCGAGGTCGGTCTCGTCGAGCAGTTCGGCGTCGTCGACCACGACGGCGTACCGGTGCTCGTCGCCGATCGCCGCCACCAGGTCGTCCGGCTCGGAGTCGGCGGTCAGCAGGCCGAGCACGCCGGGCCGTCCCGACAGCAGCCGCAGCGGCGAGCGGCGCGGGGTGACCAGCACGACGGGGACCAGCCCGCCGCCGACCGCCGGATCGAGCAGCGAGTGCACGATCGTGCGCAGCGTGGTGGAGCGGCCCGAGCGCGGCGGCCCCGCCACGGCGAAGCCCGGCCCTTCGTTCAGCAGGTCGACGCCCACCGGCGCGAGCGTGTCGCCGCCGACGCCGACGAGCGTCCAGAGGGCGGACGGCGGGAGGAACTCCGGGTCGAGCGCCATCGCCTCGCGATAGGTGACGCGTACGGGCAGCTCGTCCACGTGCAGGGGACGCTGCCTGCGCGGGAGCCGTCCGTAGCGGGTGACGCAGGCGCGCGCGATCTCCTGGAGGGCGGAGACCTGGGCGGTACCGGACGGGTCGTCGCCCAGTAGGCCGATCTGCGATTCGCGTAGCGGCACGCCTGGGGCGACGGCCTCCAGAGCGCGTCCCGGCGGCATCGCGGCGGGCACCTGCTTCTCCTGGAGACCCGCGTAGCCGTAGTCGTTGGGGTCGCCCATCCGCAGGATGAGACGCCGGTCGAACACGGTCGAGACCTGCCCGCCGAGCCCGGACCGGTCGCCGGTGAACACCGCGCGCAGCCCCACGGCGGAGCCCTCGCGGAGCAGCCGGAGGGCCTGGTCGACGAGGCGGCCGTAGTCGTAGTTCTCGAACGCGGCGAGGAACCCCTCCCAGCGGTCGAGCAGGAGGATCATCCAGGGGAGCCGGTCGGTCGCGGCGACGGCCGCGCGCTGCTCGGCGAGCGACGAGAAGCCCGCCTCGGCGAGAAGCTGCTGGCGCCGCGCCACCTCGGCCAGCAGCGCGGTGAGCAGCCGCTCGCAGCGGTCGAGCTGGTCGCGGGTGACGACCGCGCCGCAGTGCGGCAGCGACACGAGCGGCAGCAGCGCGTTCGCGCCGCAGTCGATCGCGTAGAGGTGCGCGTCGTAGGGGGAGCAGGCCCCGGCGACCGATCCGGCGATGGTGCGCAGCGCGGTGGAGCGGCCCGACTGGGCCGCCCCGGCGAGGTACAGGTGCCCGCCCTTGGCGAGGTCGAGCCGGAGCGGCTCGCGCGACTGGACGGCCGGGAGGTCGGTGATGCCGAACGCGATCGGCGGCACGTCCACCACCGAACCGCCGGCCGCGGCGCGCGGCGTCAGCCGGACCTGCTCGGGCAGCGGGTTGAGCCACGGCGACGGCTGCCGGGCGATGCCGGCGCGGCGCGCGGCCTCGCCGATCGCCTGCACCAGCACGGCCAGGTCGGTGACCATGGTGGAGTCGTCGGCGGCCCCCTCGCCCGCGTCCCGGGAGACGGGCAGCGGGCGGCCGAGGCCCTGCCAGGGCACCGGCCGGACGGCCGCCGCCGGGGAGCCCGCGGCGCCGCCGCCCGGCCGCCGCCCGCCGATCCGCGCGGACTGGACGGCGTGCACCGACGACACCCCGGACCGTACGTAGCACCGCCCCGGCGTCGACTTGGAGATCTGCGCGGCCTCGGGGGAGTCGAGCACGTCGGTCGACTCGTCCGGGTCGGTGACGCGCAGCGCGATCCGCAGGTTGGTGTTGGCGCGGATGTCGCCGGTCACCACCCCGGCCGGACGCTGCGTGGCCAGGATCAGGTGGACGCCGAGCGACCGCCCGCGCCGCCCGATGTCGACCAGGCCGGTGACGAAGTCGGGCAGCTCGGTGACCATCGCCGCGAACTCGTCGATGACCAGCACCAGCCGCGGCATCGGCGGCAGCCCGCCCGGCCCGCCGGGGGCCCGCTCGCCAGGGGCCCGGTCGGGCTGCGCCTTGAGGTCGTCGTAGTCGTCGATGTCCTTGGCGCCGGCGTCCAGGAGGATCTCCTCGCGCCGCCGCAGCTCGGCCGCCAGGGACTCCAGCGCGCGTTCGGTCGCGTGCCCGTCGAGGTCGGTGACCATGCCGACGGTGTGCGGGAGTCGCGCGCAGTCCTTGAACGCCGCGCCGCCCTTGTAGTCGATGAGCACGAACGTCATCTCGTCCGGCCGGTTGGCGACGGCGAGGGACGCGATGAGGGTCTGCAACAGCTCGGACTTGCCCGCGCCGGTCGTGCCCGCGATGAGCCCGTGCGGGCCGTCCGTGCGGAGATCGACCTCGTACGGCTGGAACG
Source organism: Spirillospora sp. NBC_01491 (assembly GCF_036227065.1). Taxonomy (GTDB): domain Bacteria; phylum Actinomycetota; class Actinomycetes; order Streptosporangiales; family Streptosporangiaceae; genus Spirillospora; species Spirillospora xylanilytica. The sequence continues at coordinate 4,080,446 of NZ_CP109432.1, read as the reverse complement.
CGCCGAGCGACGGACCGCCGCCCGGCCGGGCGGCCGGGCGTCCCGAGGACCGCGCCTGGGCCGAGCCGGTGCCGAGGCCGATGGGGACGCGGGTGGTGCGCCCACCGGTCAGCGTCCAGGAGCGCAGGACGTGCTCGGCGGTGGGGTCGGGCATGTCGAGCAGGTCGAGCAGCCGCACGTCGGCGGGGATCGCGTCCTCGGCGTCCTCGCGCGACACGTCCCGGACGGGGGCCAGCGACCGCGCCACCCGGTCGGTCCACGCCGGGGAGACCTGGTCGGCGAGGACGGGGCCGACCACGTCGAGGCCCTGGCCGCGCAGCAGCACCGACTCGGGACGCTCGGGGTCCCACGCGGCGACGGCGCTGCACTCCTCGGGCAGGAGGCGCTCCTCGTCGTCCACGCAGATGGCGTACAGCCCGTACTCGGCGCCGCGCGAGAGCAGCATCGGCATGCCCGGGACGCGGCGCAGCGCCCGCGCCCCGTCGAGCACGACCAGGATGTTGTACGGGACGGACTCGGCGGGCTTGGCCTGCCCGAACAGCGACGCCGTGGCCTGCGCGGCGCGGCGCCGTTCGGTGACGCGGATGGCCAGTTCGGTGACGCGGTGCGCGACCGACTCGGGGTCGGTGCCGACCAGCGCCGTGCACTCCTCGCCCTCGCGCGGCGCGCAGTGCGGCAGCCAGCGCACCCAGTTCCACGCCTCCCCGGCCTCCGGGTCCGCCGACAGCACCACGATCGCGAGGTCGCGCGGGCTGTGCAGGGCCGCGGCCTGCGCGACCAGCCAGCGGGCCAGCCCGCGCGAGGCGGGCCGCGGGCCGGTCAGCCCGATCACCCCGAGTTCGGGCAGCGGCAGCGCCACCGGCACCTGCCGCGCCCGCGGGATCTCGATCGGCCCGGCGCCGCCGCGCTCGGCGCCGCCGCCCCGTCCGGCCGCGCCGTCGCCGTCGTTCCCGGCCAGCTCGATGCGGGCGGGCAGGTCGGCGAGGCCGAGCCGCAGGTGCAGGACGTCGGGATCGGTGAGCCGCCGCTCCCACAGCCGCCGCCGCGGCCCGGTCGCGGTGAGCAGCACCTCGGCCGGGTCGGGATGCAGCGCGCGCCGCTCGTCCTGGTCCTCGCGGCGCAGCCGGTCGAGCCGGCCGCCGAACTCGGCGGTCGCGCGCTGGTAGTCCTTGAGGGCCTTCTTGTACGACTTGCGGCCGTGCATCCGGTCGCCGACCCACTCGCCGACCGTCATGATCGGCCACGCCAGCGCGAACAGCGCCCACCACCACTGGCCCAGCCCGAACGCCATGACCAGCCCGAACGCCGAGAACAGCAGCGCCCCGAACAGCCGCAGCCGCTCCTTGGGGTCGCGGACCGGCCGCTTGGGCACCTCCAGCCGCCGGGACCGGTGCGGCGGGCTCAGCCGCGGCGGCCGGTTGAACGCCAGGCCGCCCTCGGGCAATGGCTCCAGGTGGGTGTCGGGGGCGGTGCTGCGCGCCAGGGCCAGGACGCTGCCGCCGACCGCCACCAGCCCCCCGAGAGGCCAGTCGGCCTTCGCCGTCAGCGGCTCCCCGTCCAGGGACGCCCTGCCGGTGGGGGAGTCGATCGTCAGCGCGGACGCCTCGACCTTCACGCCGTCGGGTTCCACGGTGATCCGCAGCGACCGGGCGGGCACGGCCGGGTCACTGAGCGTGACGTCCACGTCGGGTCCGGAGCCGAGCGTGGTCGCGCCGAGGCCGAGCCGGTGCACCGGGCCCGCGGCGGGGCCGCTCACCACCCGGACCTCCACCAGCCCGGTCGGCTCGGCGAGCGCGGTCGCCGCGGCGGCCCGCTGCTCGACGGCGACGACCGCGCCGTCGCGCAGTTCCTTGACCGCCAGCGCCTGCGGGTCGAGCATCCGGCCGTCCAGCCAGAGCGCCCGCCGGGCCGGCCGCGGCGCGATTCCGGCACGTCCGTCACTGGGCAGGGAATCCTTCGAAAAGCGCGGAACCGGAACGGTCGCCGCGCGTTTCGCCGAGCCTTTTCCGTCCAATGCCGCGAAAAGCGACTGGGCGACCCCGTCGACGGTCGCTTCGGAATCGATGTTGATCACCACGTCGCGGGGCCCCTGGCCGGTCAGTGCCGTGAACGAGATCCGCATTCAAGCCCTCCAGGGGTGCGTCCCGGTCGCCGGCGCCCGCGGTCCGGGGACTCGCCGGCGGCGCCGCCGCTCGCGCCAGCTTAGTAATCCCGGCCGGCCCGGATCCGGCGGATCGGAGTCAGTGCCCGCGGTGACTGATGGTAAGCATCGAAGTGATCACCGAATTGACTGGTCATCCTGGTACGTGGAGTCACGGGACGGCTTCACCTCTCCGAATCCATTGACGTGACCTTGTCAATCCCGCGAGCATGGATCGCTTGATGGTGCGGAGATCTCGTGGTGCGGGGTCTCCCGAGGCGGGAAGGAGTCGTGGACCAGCCGATGAAGTCCAACCAGTCGACCGTCGCGGCCACCCCGCAGGGCACCGCCCAGGGTGGTCCCGGGGGGCTCGGCCGTTCGGGCCTCGGCACCTCCGGCGGGCAGCGGCTCCCGTCGGCGCCGCGCGAACGCAAGCCGGCCCTCGCCGCGCTGGCCGTGCTCCTCATCCTCGGCGGCGCGCTCGCCAGCGCCTACCTGGTGATGGCCAGCGGGCAGCGGGTGTCGGCGATCCGGATCGCCCAGCCGGTCGCGGCCGGCCAGCGGATCCCGCCGGGCGCCCTCCAGGAGGTGCAGGTCGGCGACACCGGCATCGAGTACATCAACTGGTCCGAGCGGCAGAACGTGGCGCGCTACTACTCGGCCGTCCCGCTGGTGAAGGGCGCGCTGCTCACCAACGCGATGGTCAGCCGCGCCGACGACGCCGCCAAGGGCCGCGTCGTCGTCGGGCTCGCGCTCAAGCCCGGCCAGATCCCCGCCCGCGGCCTGGAGACCGGCAAGCGGGTCAGCCTGTACGCGGTCGGCGGCGGCAACGGCGGCGGCCCCCGGGCCGGCACCGTGCTGTCGAAGGAGGCGATCGTGATCGGCGTGGGCGGTGGCGGCGGCGACCGGCTGCGCAGCGACGCGATCACCGTCGACGTCGCCGTCCCGCCGGACGAGGCGCCGCTGCTCACCCAGGCGGCCTCGGCGGGCGCGGTCGCGGTCGCGCTGATCCCCGAGGGCACTAAGCTCGAGGAGCCGGCGGCGGCGCCGGACCGGCCCGCCAAGAAGATCCCCGACACCGGCACGCCCGAGACCCCCGGCGGAACGCAGCCGCCCACCGGGACGCAGGGACCGGGCGGGACGCAGAACCCCGCGACGGGAGGCCCCCAGGGCGCCGGCGCCCCGCATGCCCCGAGGTCACCGAGCACAGGCGGGAACTGACCGTGGCACTGATCGCGCTCGCGGCCGACAAGGGAGCGCCGGGCGTCACCACCGCCGCCGTGGCCCTCGGCGCGGTGTGGCCCCGGCCGGTGCTCGTCGCCGAATGCGACCAGGCGGGCGGCGACCTGGTCTACCGGCTGCCCGCCGCGGCCGAGTCCGACCCCAAGGGCGGCAAGGGCGCGGGCAGCCGGGACGGCGGCATGCTCAACCCCTCGCGCGGCCTACTCAGCCTGGCCGCCACCGCCCGCCGCGGGCTCCGTCCCGACCAGGTCGCCGAGCACTGCCAGCGGCTCGTCGGCGGGCTCGACGTGCTGGTCGGCATCACCAACGCCGAGCAGGCGCAGGCGATGACCTGGCTGTGGGGGCCGCTCGGCCGCGCGTTCGCCGGGCTCACCCCGGTCGACGTGATCGCCGACTGCGGCCGGCTCGGCGCCGGCACCCCGCTGACCGACCTGATGCGCGAGGCCGACCAGGTCGTGCTGTTCACCAGGGCCACCCTGGAGCAGGTCGCCCACCTGCGCGAACGCGTCGCCGCGCTGACCGAGGAACTGCGCGGCGGGCCGCCCGTCGGCATCATCGTGCTCGCCGATCCGCGCGACTTCCGCGCCTCGATCGCCGAGGTCGACCGCATCATCGCCGGCACCCGGCAGCGCGTCCCGCCGGCCGACGCGGGCCCGGCCCCGGCCGGCGGCCCGGCCGCGCCGCCGGTGACGGTGCTCGGCGGGCTGGCGCTCGACCCCAAGGGGGCCGCGCTCCTGTCCGGCCAGTGGGGCGGGCGGCTCGACCGGTCGCTGCTGATCCGGTCGGCCCGCGAGGTCGCCGGCGAGCTGGTGCGGCGGCTCGGCGGCGCGTCCCTCGACCCGGTGCGCGGCGAGCTGCCGCCCGTCCCGCGGGCCGTACCGCAGGGCACCGGTCCGGCGACCGACGGCGGGCCCGGCCCCGCCCCCGGGCAGGGCGGACCGCTCGCCGAGCACGCGTCCGCGGAGGGGAGGGGCTAGGTGGACCACGCCCTCGTCAAACGGCTCCGCCAGGAGGTCGGCGACCGGCTCGGCCAGCAGCGCCGGCTCGACGCCGCGCACGGCCTGCCCGTGATGACCGGGGAGGACGAGCGGCAGTTCGCCCGCGCGCTGATCGGGCAGGTGCTCGAGGAGTTCGCCCGCGGCGAGATCACCTCCGGCCGCCGCCCGCCCAACGCCGAGGAGGAGGAGGCGCTCGCCGCGGGCGTGCACGCGGCGCTGTTCGGGGTGGGACGGCTCCAGCCGCTGCTGGAGGACCCCGAGATCGAGAACATCGACATCAACGGCTGCGACCGGGTCTTCATCGGCTACGCCGACGGCCACGAGGTGATGGGCGAGCCGGTCGCCGAGTCCGACGAGGAACTGGTCGAGCTGATCCAGATCCTGGCCGCCTACAGCGGGCTGTCGTCCCGCCCGTTCGACACCGCCAACCCGCAGCTCGACCTGCGGCTGCCCGACGGGTCGCGGCTGTCGGCGGTGATGGACGTGACCGTCCGGCCGTCGCTGTCGATCCGGCGCGCCCGGCTCGGCAAGGTCTTCCTGTCCGACCTGGTGGGCAACGGCACGCTCACCCCCGAGACGGGGCTGTTCTTCCGCGCCGCCGTCCGGGCCCGCAAGAACATCATGATCGCGGGGGCCACCAACGCGGGCAAGACCACGCTGCTGCGCGCGGTCGCCAACGAGATCCCGATCGAGGAGCGCCTGATCACCGTCGAGCGGGCGTTGGAGCTCGGCCTGGACGCCTTCCCCGAGCTGCACCCCAACTGCGTGGCGTTCGAGCAGCGGCTGGCCAACTCCGAGGGGCAGGGCGCGATCTCGATGGCCGAGCTGGTCCGCCGCTCGCTGCGGATGAACCCGTCCCGCGTGATCGTCGGCGAGGTGCTCGGCGACGAGATCGTCACCATGCTCAACGCGATGACGCAGGGCAACGACGGCTCGCTGTCCACCATCCACGCCAACTCCTCGATGGAGGTGTTCAACCGCATCGCCACCTACGCGATCCAGGCGGAGGAGCGGCTCCCGGTCGAGGCCACCCACATGCTCATCGCGGGCGCCATCGACTTCGTGGTGTTCATCGAGAAGCGCAACGACTACGCCAGCGGCGGCCGGCTGCGCCGCTACGTCGCCAGCGTCCGCGAGGTCACCGGCGTCGACGGCCGGGTGCTCTCCTCGGAGGTGTTCGCGCTCGGCCCCGAGGGCCACGTCCTCCCGGCCGCGTCGATCTCCTGCGCCGACGACCTGGCCGAGTTCGGCTACGACACCGCCGCCGGGGGCGCCTGGTGAACCGGCGCCGCGCCACCGGGACCGGGGGCCGCTGATGTACGCGCCCGACGTGCTGCTGTCGGTGCTGACCGGCGCCCTGGTCGGCGGCGGGATCCTGCTGCTGATCGTCGCGATCCGCGGGCTGCCCCCGCGCTCCGGCCCGCCGCGCGGGCGCAGCCGCGAAGAGCTGGTCAAGACGCTCAGCACCCGCGGCGCCCTCGCCGTGGTGACCGGGCTGGTGGTGCTGGTGGTCACCCGCTGGCCGATCGCCGCGGGCGGCACCGGCGTCCTCGTCCTCGGCTGGAAGGGCCTGGCCGGCGGCGCCGGCGAGGAGCGCCAGGGCATGGCGCGGCTGGAGGCCCTCGCCGCCTGGACGGAGTCGCTGCGCGACACCATCGCCGGGGCCGTCGGCCTCGAACAGGCCATCCCGGCCTCGCTGCGCGCCGCCGCGCCCGCTCTCCAGCAGCCGCTGCGCGACCTGGTCGACCGGCTGCACACCCGGGTGCCGATGCCCGAGGCGCTGCGCCGCTTCGCCGACGACCTGGACGACCCGTCCGCCGATCTGGTGATCGCCGCGCTGATCCTCAACGCCAAGCTGCGCGGCCCCGGGCTGCGCGACATGCTCGGCGCCCTCGCCGGGTCCGCCCGCGCCGAGCTCGACATGCGCCGCCGCGTCGAGGCCGACCGCCGCGCGACCCGCCGCAGCGTCCGCATCGTCGTCGGCGTCTCGGTCGGCACCGCCCTCGGGCTGGCCGTCTTCAACCACGCCTACGTCGAACCGTACGACGACCTGCTCGGCCAGCTCGTGCTGTGCCTGGTGATCGCGCTGTACGGCGCCGGGTTCCTCTGGCTGCGGCGCCTCGCCAGGTACGAGATGCCGAGCCGCTTCCTCACCCGTCCGCGCGCTGCGCAGCCCGGCGTGCCCGGCGTGCCCGGCGAGGTGCCGAGCACCGTCGCCGGCTGGCAGGGCGGCGCGCCGCCCGCCGCCGACTCCGGCGCCCGGGGCCGCACGCTGCGCGGACGCCACACCATGGACGCCGGGGGAGGTGGCGGGCCGTGACCGGGGCGATGCTCGCCGGGGCGCTCGTCGGTGTCGGCCTGTTCCTGCTCGCGCGGGCGCTGTTCCCGGCGCGGCCGGGGCTGGTCGCGCGGATGGCGGCCTTCGACGCGGCGCGCCGCCGCGACCTGGAGGAGGCGCAGGCGGGCCGGATGTCGCCGACGCTGGAACGGGTCGGCGGGCTGCGCACCCGGGTCGGCCGCGAGCTGGCGCACTACTGCGAGATCCGCGGCTGGAAGCTCCAGTCGGTCCGCGCCGACCTGGCGATCACCGAGCGGTCCCTCGAGGGATTCCTGGCCACCAAGTTCCTGCTGCCCGCCGCCGCGCTGGTGTTCATCCCGGTGATCGTCGGCTACTTCGCGCTGCTCGGCGCCGGGATCTCCTTCCAGGTCCCGGTGTGGATCTGCGCGTTCTTCGCGGTGCTGTTCTTCTTCTTCCCCGACCTCCAGCTCCGGCAGGAGGCGGCGGCGCGGCGGCAGGACTTCCGGCACGTGGTCGGCGCGTTCCTGGACCTGGTGTCGATGAACCTGGCCGGCGGACGGGGCGTGCCCGAGGCGCTGATGACCGCGTCCAACGTCGGCGAGGGCTGGGCGATGACCCGCCTGCGGGACGCGCTCGCCAACGCCCGGATCACCGGCCACACCCCCTGGCAGGCGCTCGGCCGCCTCGGCGACGAGCTCGACATCGCCGAGCTGCGCGACCTCGCCGGCGCGCTCGCCCTCGTCGCCGACGACGGCGCGCAGATCCGCAAGTCCCTGACCGCCCGCGCCGCGTCGATGCGCAGCAGGGAGCTGTCGGAGCTGGAGGGCAAGGCCGGGGAGCGGTCCCAGTCGATGCTCGTCGCACAGCTCCTCATCTGCGCCGCGTTCCTGGTCTTCCTGGCCTACCCGGCGCTGATGCGGGTGATCTCCGCATGAGCGGCCCCCAACCATCTGAGGAGAACCCATGGGTCCGATCAACCCCCTGAACGATCCGGTGCTGGTCTACCTGCGCGCCCTGCTCGGCAGCCGGATCGACCGGCTGCGCGACGGCTCCGAGCGGAGCGCGGGCGCCTCGGCGATCGAGTGGGCGATCATCACCGCGATCCTGGCGATCATCGCGATCACCATCGGGGCGACGATCAGGAACCTGATCGTCAGCAAGGCCAACAGCATCAAGACGGAGTAGCGGTGGCCCGCCGTGCCGGCGCACCCGGGGCCTGGTCCCCCCGGGGCCGGGGCGACCAGGGCGCGTCCTCGATGGAGTGGGCGCTGCTCACCCCGATCATCATCCTGGTGCTGCTGGCCGTGGTGCAGTTCGCGATGGTCTACCACGCGCGGCACGTGGCGCTCGCGGCGGCGCAGTCCGGCGCCCGGGTGGCGCGGACCCAGCCCGAGGGCGGCGGCTGGCGGGACGAGGCGGTCGCCAAGGCCACCGGCGACGTCCGCAAGATCGGCCCGAACCTGCTCGGCGGCCTGCGGGTGGCGGCGGGCGAGGAGGGCGACCAGCGATGGGTCCAGGTCAGCGGGGAGGCGGTGAAGGTGATCCCGTTCATGAGCTTCCATGTCGAGCAGCGCTCCGAGGGGCCGATCGAGTGCTTCCGTCCCGACGTCGACGGCGGCACCGCCTGCCAGGGGGACGCGCCATGACGCCGCTCGCCCGCCCGCGCGCCGGCCGCGGCGATGCTGCCGACCGTGCCGACCGGGGGTCGATGTCGCTGGAGATGGTGCTGGTCACGCCCGTCTTCATCGCGTTCCTCCTGCTGCTGGCCGGGGCCGGGCGGATGGTCGACGCGCAGAGCCAGGTGGACGGCGCGGCGCGCGACGCCGTCCGGGCCGCGTCGGTGGCGCGCAGCGCGGGCGGCGCCGACCAGATGGCGCGGGACGCCGCCGCCGCGAACCTCAAGGGGCACAGCTGGTGCTCGGGCGGCCCGCGCACCGACACCGACCTCGTCGACTGGCGGCCCGGCGGCCGGGTGGCGGTGACCATCACCTGCGACGTCGACCTTGCCGACCTGGCGTTCATCGGCCTGCCCGGCGTCAAGAGCCTGGCGGGCAAGGCCGTCGCGCCGATCGACACCTACACCTACCGGGGCACCGACCCCGAACAGGACGACCCGGGAGGCGCGGGATGAGGCGCCGCGCCGAACACCCGCTCCGCGCCCTCCGTGCCCTCCGGGGCCGTGATGAACGCGGCGACGAGCGGGAGCGCGGGTCGGTCGCGATGTACGTGGTGCTGTTCACCCCGGCGGTGTTCCTGCTGGCCGGGCTGCTGGTGGACGGCGGGCTGGCGATCCACGCCCGGCAGCGCGCCGCCGACATGGCCGAGCAGGCCGCGCGGGCCGGCGCGAACGAGATCGACACCGACGCGCTGCGCGCGACCGGCAGGCCGGCGATCGACCCGGGCCGGGCGCGGGCCGCGGCCTGCGACCTGCTCGGCTTCTACGGCGCCCAGGTCGCCGCCTCCCGGTGCGACGCCGACGACCAGGAGGTCGAGGTCACGGTGCAGATCAAGGTCGAGCCGCAGCTCCTCGGGATCGTCCCGGGGCTCGGGACGTTCACCATGACCTCGACCGCGTCCGCGCGGCCGGTGACCGGGAACGGACCACAGTGATGTCCGGAACGCACGCGTCTACGATGGCGTGGACGACGTCCGCTCGACCACCCAGAGACCGGCGATCGGCAGGGGCGCGATGGTGACACGGCATGGGCAGAGGACGCCCGTTCGGGGCCGGCGCGGCCCCGGCGACGTGCTGGCCGGGCTGGCGGCGGTCGCGGCGCTGGCCGCGCTGCTCGGCGGGGTGCCGTGGGCGCTGCTGACGTTCTTCGGGTCGCCGCTCCCCGGGCGGCTGCCCGAGCTCGGCGACCTCACCCACCGGGTGGGGCCCGGGTCGGTGCTCACCGTGCTGGTGGTGCTGGTCTGGCTGGCCTGGCTCCAGCTCGCGCTGTGCGTGGTCGTCGAGGTGTACGCGGGCGTCCGCGGGGTCGGCGTGCCCGCGCGGGTGCCGCTGGCCGGGGGCACCCAGTCGCTGGTGCACCGGCTGGTGGTGGCGGCCCTGCTGCTGTTCACCGCGGCGACCGTGATCGCGCCGGCGTTCTCCGGCGGCGGCCTCGCGCAGCGTCCCGCGCAGGCCCAGGAGCTGGCGCGGCCCCAGCTCCAGCCGCAGCCGCAGCCGCAGACGCAGGAGTTCCAGCATGTCCCGGCGGAGCCGCAGCGGGCCGCCGACCGGATGGCCGCCGACCTCACCGCGAACCCGGCCGCGAAGGTGGCGACGACCAAGATCTACCGGGTCCAGCCTCCGGAGGGACGGCACCACGAGAGCCTGTGGGAGATCGCCGAAAAGTGCCTCGGCGAGGGCCGCCGGTACAAGGAGATCTACCGGCTGAACCAGGGCCGGGTGCAGCCCGACGGCACCAAGCTCAGCATTTCGAGCCTGATCAGGCCGGGTTGGATCCTGGAGATGCCGGCCGACGCCAAGGGCACGCAGGTCGTCCCCGCCCGGGATCTCGACGACTACTACCGCCACGGGCACCCGGTCCCGCACGAGCAGCCCCGCGACCAGCCCCCGCACCAGCAGCCGGGAGAGCAGCCGGGAGAGCCGGCGCCGGGCGCGGCGGCGGCCCCCGCGCCGGACGCGCCGGTGCAGGAGACGCCCAGCGTCGAGAAGCCCACCGTCGAGACCCCGGCACCCGAGACGCCCTCCGTCGAGACGCCCGTGCCGGACGGTTTGGCGCAGGGGCCTGTGGCGCCCCGGCCGCACGAGGAGATGGGCGGCAAGGCCGGGAGCGGGGGCGTGTCGGTCCCCGGGCAGGGTCCGTCCCTGTCGTTCGACCTCGAATGGCCGCAGGGCCTGGCGGCGGCGTCGCTGCTGGCGGCGGGGCTGCTCGGCGCGCTCGGCCGGCGGCGCCGCACCCAGATGTGGCACCGCGCGTTCGGGCACGCGATCGTCCGTCCCGAGGGCGCCGCCGCCGAGACCGAGCGGGCGCTGCGCATCGGCGCCGACGACGACGCGGTGCACCTGCTCGACCTCGGGCTGCGGCACCTGTCGAAGTCCATGGCGGCGGGCGGACGGGCGCTGCCGACGGTGTACGGGGTGCATCTCGGGCCGGGCAGCCTCGACCTGTGGATCGCGCCCGCCGACCGCAACCCGCCCGCGCCCTGGCAGGCGTTCGACGAGGGCCAGGTGTGGCGGCTGAAGGCCGACTCGCTCGCCGGGCTGGAGTCGGCCGACCTCGCCGACGTGCTGGCGCCGTACCCGGGGCTGGTCTCGATCGGCACCAACGACAACGGCCGGATCCTGGTCGACCTGGAGGCCGCGCACGGCCTGATCGCGCTGCGCGGACCCGAGGACGAGCGGCGCGCGGTGCTGGCCGCGCTGGCGCTGGAGCTGGCCACCAACCGCTGGTCCGACCACATGCGGATCACGCTGGTCGGGTTCGGCGCCGAGCTCGGCGAGGGGCTGGCCGAGATCGCGCCCGACCGGGTCCGCGCCGTCCCGACGCTGGCCGACGCGCTGCCCGAGCTGGAGGGCCGCACCGAGGAGGTGCGGCAGGCGCTGGCCGCGTCCGGCGTCGACTCGGTGCTCACCGGACGGTGCCGCGGCGTGTTCGGCGAGGCGTGGATGCCGCACTACCTGATCATGGCCGACCAGCCCACCGAGCGGGAGGCCGACCGGCTCGTCGCGCTGGCCCGCACCGGCACCCGGATGGCCGCGGGCTACCTGGTCCCCGGCGAGGTGCAGGGCGCGACCTGGACCTGGGAGGTCGACCCGGCCGGACGGCTGAAGGCCGGCGTCCTCGGCTTCGAGGTCGACGCGCAGCTCGTCCCGGACGAGCACTACCGGGGCGTCTTCGAGCTGTTCCGCACGGCCGGGCGGCTCGACTCGGTGCCGCTGCCCGAGCCCGCGGGCGCGGCCGAGCCGCCCAGCGGGGACCGGTCGTCGGTCGACATCCGGCTGCTCGGCCCGATCGAGATCGACGCGCCCGGCCCGATGGACGAGAGCCGCCGCGGCCTGTGCACCGAGGTGCTGGTGTACCTGGCCGCGCATCCGAACGGCGTGCACCCGACGGTGCTGAGCGGCGCGGTGTGGCCGCGCGGCGTCAGCGCGGGCGTCCGCGACGCCTGCGTGGCGCGGGTCTCCGACTGGCTCGGACGGGACGCGCGCGGCCGGCCCAACCTCTACTACGACGACCGGGGACGGATCCGGCTCGGCTCGGAGGTCCGGGTCGACTGGGCGGTGTTCCGGTGGCTGGTGTGGCGGTCGGCGGCCGAGCCCGCGTCCGAGCCCGCCTACATGTCCTACGCGCTCGACCTGGTGCGCGGGCCGGTGCTGGCGGGCCGGTCGCGCGGCCGGTACGGGTGGCTGGCCTCGCACGACCTGGAGTACGAGGCGGTCGCGCGGGTGATCGACGTCGCGCACCGGCTGGTCGTGCTGCGGCTGGACGAGGGCGACGTGCGCGGCGCGATCGGCGCGGCGCGGGCCGGGCTGCGGCTCGCCCCCGAGGACGAGGGCCTCTGGCGCGACCTGCTGCGCGCCACGCAGGCGACCGGCGACCACGCGCAGGTGCGGGTGGCCGTCGAGGAGCTGCGCGGACGGGTCGGCCGCGATCCGCTGCTCGACCAGCTCCAGCCCGAGACCGAGGCGCTCGTCGAGGAGCTCATCCCCGAGGGGCACCACGCCGCCTCCTTCTAGCCTCGGCAGACGAGCCCGGACCTTGATCGGCAGAGCCGTCCCAGACCTGGGCTGGAACCCGGACAACCTTGGGCACACCAGTAGGGCCTGGGGACGCCGCGAACCTAGCGTGTCGGGTAATGCACTGCACGTCGTTACCGGTGGGAGGGTCGAGTGGCAGCCTCGCCCTGTGCCGCAAGTGGCCGCGACGCGGTCGGCGGTGGTGCTGCGGGAGGCGGCGGGGTTCCTGCGTCGCTGCGAGCCGAGTTCCCCCGGGCCGGCGTCTGCGGCTGATCCGGTGACGGCGGCGAGGAGGTCACGGTTCGGGTGCTGCACGGGTGAGGGCTTGCCGTGCGGCGAACGGCCGCGCCGGGTCGGATGAAGGGAGTTCGCGATGGGCAGGCATGAGGAGAAGAAGGGCGGCGACGGCAAGTGGGACAAGCCGATCCCTCCGCCGGAGAAGGACGATCCCAGGGATGGCGGCAAGCACGAGAAGGACGGCAAGTAGCGATGGCCGATCATGCCGAGCTGTCCGCGCGGCTGGTCACTGAGCTGGTCGAGGCGGGCGATCTGGCACCCGACTGGCGTACGGCGTTCGAGGCGGTGCCCCGGCATCGGTTCGTGCCGGACACGGTGTGGGTCGAGGACGGGGACCGGCTGGTGCCGGTGGACCGTGCCGACGACAAAACGGCGTGGCTGGAGCGCTGCTATGCCAACGACTTCGTCATTACCCAGGTGGACGACGGTGTTCCGGCCGGACCGGGACGGACGGGCCGGGAGATCACCAGCTCGGCCAGCCGTCCGGACGTGGTGGCGCTGATGCTGGCGGCGCTGGAGATCGAGCCGGGCATGAGTGTGCTGGAGATCGGTACGGGAACGGGGTGGAACGCGGCGTTGCTGGCCGAACGACTCGGCTCGGACAACGTGACCTCGGTGGAGGTGGACCTGGGGGTGGCCGACCGCGCCCGCGCCGTGTTGTGGGACGCGGGCTACAAGCTCACCGTCGCGGCCGGGGACGGTGCGCTGGGGTATCCGTCGTCCGCGCCGTTCGATCGGGTGATCGCGACGGTGGCGGCCGACCGGGTGCCGTATGCGTGGGCGTCGCAGACTCGGCCGGGTGGGCGGGTGCTGGTGCCGTGGACGACCGACTTCCACAACGGCGCGCTGCTGTCGTTCGAGGTGTCGCGGGACGGCGCGATGCGGGGTCGGATCGTGGGGAACGTGGCGTTCATGCGGCTGCGCGACCAGCGCGGCAGGCGCGCCTCGCTCGACCGCGACGTGCACGACGAGGACCGGGCGCGCCGGTCGGTCACCGACCTGCACCCCTACGACCTGCTGGGTGAGTACGACGTGTCGTTGGCGGTCGGGCTCAGGGTGCCGCGCTGCAAGCTGATCGTTACCCACCACGACGACGGGGCGTACACGGTGTGGCTGGTCGATCCGTGGTCGGGGTCGTGGGCCGGCCTGGAGTACGAGCCGGGCGCGGATCGGTTTCCGGTCCGGGAGTCTGGGGAGCGGGACCTGTGGCGTGAGGTGGAGGCCGCCTACCGATGGTGGGACGGGCTCGGCCGTCCGGCCGCTGACCGGTGGGGCCTGACGGTCATGCCCGAAGGCCAGCATGTCTGGCTCGACACCGAGGAACACCGCATCGGCCCGTAGCGGCATACGTGCCTCCGTCGCGGGAGGGAGGGGAGAGATCGCCGGTGTCGGCGATGTCCGGAGGGGGGTGCGCGAACGAGGATTCAGGGCGTGAACAGAAACCTTCCCTTCATCGCCGCGCCGCTCTTGGCCACCGTCTACGGGCTCGTCCGCCTCGTGGACGGGATCGGCGGCCGAGGCCCCGGATTCTTCTGGACGGCCGGGCATGCGGCCTTCCTCGCGGCGCTGGTCCTCTTCGTCCCCGCCCTGCTGGAGATGCGGAGGCGGGCGGGACGCGGTGGCTTCGCCACGGTGACCGCGGTGGTCGGGATCGTCGGGATCGGGTTCGCCATGGCGCAGATCGGCATCGACATCGTCGTCGGCGTCCTGGCCACCGACGACGCTCACATGCAGCGGATGTTCCACGACGTCCAGAGCGTTCCCGGGGTGGGGCTCGCGGTCTACGAAGCCGGGCCGCCGCTGTTCTACCTCGGCCTGCTCGCCGCGATGATCCATCTCGCGGTGGTCCGTGTGGTGCCGGTGTGGGCGCCGGTGGTGCTGACGCTCGGCGTGATGGTCTCGATGGTCGACCTGGACCTGCTGCCGCTGGCCGGACTGCTGATGACCGCCGCACTCGTGCCGCTGGTCCGCCCGGTCCGGGTCTCCGCGCACGCGTGACAGAATCACGATCTGTGTCCGCTATGCCAGCATTTGTGCCGCTCCGTCGGCTGGCGGCGTCGTCCTGGTCGGACGCGGTGCTCGCCGCCGCCGCGACGCTCGCCCAGATCTGGCCGCTGCTGACCACACCGGACGCGGGTCAGCCCTGGCACTGGTGGGGGTACGTCGCGGCGGCCGGTTCGGCGCTGCCGCTGGTGTGGCGGCGCCGCGCCCCGGCCCCCGTCCTGATCCTCTGCGCAGGCTTCGGCACGCTCTACGACGCCGTCGACCACGTCGCGTCGCAGCCGCTCTGGTATGGCGTGCTCGCCGCGCTCTACACCGTGGCCTCCCGCTCCCGTCCCCTGGTGCGGCTGTCGATGTTCGCCGTCCTCTCCGTGGGCGGGATGGTCACCGTCGGCTCGGCCAACACCGCGTTCCGCGGCGTGATCCTCTACGTGACCGTCTACGCGCTCGGCCGCGCCGCCGCCGGGGCGCGGGCGCAGGCCGCCGTCCTGGAGGAGCGCGCCGGACGGCTGGAGCGCGAGCGCCGGGTGGACGCCGAACGGGCCGCCGAACGCGAGCGGGCCCGGATCGCCCGGGACATGCACGACGTGCTGGCCCACTCCATCAGCCTGATGGTGGTGCAGGCCGAGGCCGGGCCGGTGGTGATCGGCAGCGCCCCCGACCGGGCCGCCGCCGCGTTCGACGCGATCGCCGGGACCGGCCGCGACGCCCTGGACCAGCTCCGGACCATGCTCAGCGTGCTCAAGGAGGAGGACGGGACGCGCGCGCCGCAGCCGACGATCGACGACCTGCCCGCGCTGGCCGGCCAGGTCGCCGGGGCGGGCCTGACCGTGCGCTGCACCGCCGAGGGCGAGCCCCGCCCGCTCCCAGCCGCAGCCGGCGTCGCCGCGTACCGGATCGCCCAGGAGGCGCTGACCAACGTGGTCAAGCACGCCGGCGCGGCAAGCGCCGAGGTGCGGTTGAACTGGACGGAGGACGGCCTGATGATCAGCGTCGTGGACGACGGCCGGGGCACGGGCATGGGCCTGCCCTCCAGCGGCAACGGGCTGATCGGCATCCGCGAGCGCGCCGCCGCGTGCGGCGGCACCGCGTCCGCCGGGCCCCGCGCGGACGGGCCGGGCTTCGAGGTGTCGGCACGGCTGCCGCTGGCGGGGGCGATGGCATGACGATCCGCGTCGTGGTCGCCGACGACCAGGAGCTGGTCCGGGCCGGCTTCGCCATGATCCTCTCGGCGCAGCCGGACATCGAGGTCGTCGCCGAGGCCGGGGACGGCTTCGAGGCGGTCGGCGCGGTCCGCGAGCACGGTCCGGACGTGGTGCTGCTCGACATCCGGATGCCCGGGATGGACGGCATCGAGGCGGCCCGGATCGTCTGCGCCGAGACCGGCTGCCGGGTGATCATGCTGACCACGTTCGGTCAGGACGACCACGTGTTCGAGGCGCTGCGCGCCGGCGCGAGCGGGTTCCTGCTCAAGGACGTCCGGCGGGACGATCTGGTGCACGCGGTGCGGATGGTCGCGGCCGGCGACTCGCTGCTGGCGCCCTCGGTGACCCGCACGCTGATCGCCGCGTTCACCTCCGGCGCGGCGGTGCGCCCCCCGCAGGCCGGACGGCTGGACGCGCTGACCGCCCGCGAGCGCGAGACGCTGCGGCTGCTCGCCCGGGGGCTGACCAACGGGGAGATCGCCGCGGCCCTGGTGGTCAGCGAGCACACCGTGAAGACGCACGTCAGCAACGTGCTCACCAAGCTCGGGCTGCGCGACCGGGCGCAGGCGGTGATCGCCGCCTACGAGACCGGACTGGCCGTCCCCGGCCGGATCTGACCGCGCCCCGGGGCGCGTCAGTCGGACTTGCCGACGCCGATGCCGAACTCGCGGTAGACGCGCTCCCAGAAGCCGTCCCGCAGCCAGGTCCGCGCCTCCTGGTAGGGGCGCAGCGAGCTGCCGAGGTCCTTCTCGGCCTCGATCAGCAGCTCCTTGTCGATGACGGGCGGCAGGATCGGGCCGGGCAGCAGGTCGCGGATGTTGTCCCGGCCCCGCTCGAAGATCCACTTCTGGGCGACATGCTCGCCGATCTCCAGCATGTGGTGCCGGTCGGGGCCGAGCCGCCCCTCGGTGCCCGGCGTGAGGGGCGTGGAGTTCAGCGTGGCCGCCACGGTGGCGGGCGTCACGGTGGGCCCGGCCGCGGGCACGGTGGCGCGGACCGTCGCGGCGGCCGGCGAGGGCCGCACCGCGGGCGCGCGGCCCGCGAACACCTGCGCGGGCGACGGGACGGGGCTGGCGTGGTTGGCGGCGGCGGCGTCGCGGGCCGCGGCGGCGGTGCCCGGCGCGGGTACCGGCAGCACTTTGGCCTTGGTGAAGTAGGGGCGCAGGAAGTCGGCCGACAGCACCTCGACGGTGTCGGACTCCCACACCAGCCACTCGGCCTGGTTGGACCCGTGCGTCGGCTCGACGCCCCACAGGTGCACGCGGACCCCGTACCGCTGCGCCGCCTCGACCGCGGGCAGCATGTCCTCGTCGCCGGCCAGCAGCACCGCGTCGGTGATCGCGCGGTGCCGGGCCAGCGCCTCGAGGTCGGCGCGGAGCTGCGCGTCGACGCCCTTCTGCTGCCCCTGCGCGTTCAGGTTGCCCAGCCGCAGCTTCACCAGCGGCAGGTTGGCGATCACCCGCTGGTCGACCGTCGGCTGCCGCTTGGGCGCCGCGTCGAACCAGTACACCCGGAGCAGCTCGCCCAGCAGCTGGTCGTCGGCGTGGCTCGTCAGCAGCTTGATGAGCTTCTCGGCCGCGACCCGGTACTCCCGCCGCGAACCGCAGCCGAGGAGCAGCGCACCTGAGGCCGCGTAGAGGTACCCCGCGTCGACGAAAACGGCGTAGCGCGCGGGCTGTGGGACGAACTCCGAGGTGGCCATGGCCTTTCACCTTATTCGTGCGGAGGCCGTCGCTGGGCGCGAAACCACGGTTACATGTTCGGGGGAACATTCCGGGATCGGCGCCCCCGACGTGGTTCCACCGCAGCTCGGAGGCTCTGCGGCGGACCTGTCCCACGGCGGGTCGCGGCTACCCCGGCAGCGCGCTCGCCCGCCACGCTCCCGGGCCGCGCGGTCTCATCGCCGTACCCGCGGCGCCACGTACCAGCCGGGACCGGTCGGCCCAGCGGGACGGGCGGCGCCCGTCGCCGCCGGCCCGCGCCGTGGCCGCGGCCTGGGCGCGGGCGGTGAGCACCGCGATGAGCGCCGCGACCTCCTCGGGCGTTGGCTCGCCCCGCACGATCTGAAGGAACGGCCTGTCTTCGGCAGTCACCAGAGTCTCCTAAAGCGGGATGTTGCCGTGCTTCTTCGGCGGGAGAGTCTTGCGCTTCTCGCGCAGCGCGCGCAGCGCGCGCACGATCTGGCCGCGCGTCTCGGACGGCTTGATCACGTTGTCGACGTAGCCGCGCTCGGCCGCCACGTAGGGGTTGGCGAGGGTGTCCTCGTACTCGGTGATCAGCTCGGCGCGGCGCGCGTCGGCGTCGGCCGCGCTCTCGGCGGCGGCCAGCTCGCGCCGGTACAGGATGTTGACCGCGCCCTGCGCGCCCATCACCGCGATCTGCGCGGTCGGCCAGGCCAGGTTGATGTCGGCGCCGAGGTGCTTGGAGCCCATCACGTCGTAGGCGCCGCCGTACGCCTTGCGGGTGATCACCGTGACCAGCGGGACGGTCGCCTCGGCGTAGGCGTAGAGCAGCTTGGCGCCGCGCCGGATGATCCCGTTCCACTCCTGGTCGGTGCCGGGCAGGAACCCGGGCACGTCCACGAAGGTCAGCACCGGCACGTTGAACGCGTCGCAGGTGCGGACGAACCGCGCCGCCTTCTCGGAGGCGTCGATGTCGAGCGTCCCGGCGAACTGCATCGGCTGGTTGGCGACGACGCCGACCGAGTGGCCCTCGACCCGGCCGAAGCCGCAGATGATGTTGGGCGCGAACAGCTCCTGGACCTCCAGGAACTCGCCGTCGTCGAGCACGTGCCCGATGACGGTGTGCATGTCGTAGGGCTGGTTCGGCGAGTCCGGGACCAGCGTGTCGAGCTCCTCGACCAGCTCCTCGGGGTCGACCGGGCCGCCGAGCTCGGGCGGGTCGGAGAGGTTGTTGGACGGCAGGTACGACAGCAGCGCCTTGACGTACTCGATCGCGTCGCCCTCGTCGGAGCCCTGGTAGTGCGCCACGCCCGACTTGGAGTTGTGCGAGTGCGCGCCGCCGAGCTCCTCCATGGTCACCTCCTCGCCGGTGACCGTCTTGATCACGTCCGGCCCGGTGATGAACATGTGCGAGGTCTGGTCGACCATCACGATGAAGTCGGTGATCGCGGGGGAGTACACCGCGCCGCCCGCGCAGGGGCCCATGACCAGGGAGATCTGCGGGATCACGCCGGAGGCGTGCACGTTCCGCTTGAAGATCTCGGCGTAGAGGCCGAGGGCCGCCACGCCCTCCTGGATCCGCGCGCCGCCGGAGTCGTTGATGCCGATGACCGGGCAGCCGGTCTTCACCGCGTGGTCCATCACCTTGCAGATCTTCTCGCCGAAGACCTCGCCGAGGGAGCCGCCGGACACGGTGAAGTCCTGGCTGAACACCGCCACGTGGCGGCCGTCGACCGTGCCGTGGCCGGTGACGACGCCGTCGCCGTACGGGCGGTTCTTCTCGATCCCGAAGTTGGTGGAGCGGTGCCGCGCCATCTCGTCGAACTCGACGAACGAGCCGGGGTCCAGCAGCGCGTCGATCCGCTCTCGGGCGGTCATCTTGCCCTTGGCGTGCTGCTTCTCGACCGCGCGTGCGGAGCCCGCGTGCACCGCCTCGTAGCGGCGCATTTCCAGATCTGCGATCTTGCCCGCGGTCGTGTGGATGTCGAAGTCCACCACGGGTTCAGGAGCTTCCGTCGCCATGCCCGCCAGGGTAACCGCACGCCGCTGCGGCGGGTGCGGCCGGGGCGCCGATATCCCTGCTCAGTACGCTTGGCATGTGGCTACGAACACGCGTGACACCCTTCGGCAGGACATGCCCGAACCGCTGCGGCGCGATGTGCGGCTGCTGGGCGCGATGCTCGGCGACAGCCTCGTCGAGTACCGGGGCAGAGATCTCCTGGACGACGTCGAGCGGCTGCGGCACGCCGTGATCGCCGCCCGCAAGGGCGAGATCGACGGCGCCGAGGTCGCCGCGCTCGTCGACGGCTGGACCCTGGAGCGCGCCGGGCAGGTCGCGCGGGCGTTCACCGTGTACTTCCACCTCACCAACCTGGCCGAGGAGCACCACCGCATCCGGACGCTGCGGGAGCGGGACCTCGGCGAGAGCGTGTCCGGCTCGATGGCGGCGGCGGTGGAGGAGATCCGCGCGGCCGGCGGCGACCGGCTGGCCGGGGTGGTCGAGGGGCTGGAGTTCCGGCCGGTCTTCACCGCGCACCCGACCGAGGCCCGCCGCCGCGCCGTCGTCACCGCGATCCAGCGGATCAGCGACCTGCTCGCCGCGCTGAACGCCGAGCCGGGCGTGCGCGAGCGCGACGACGTCGAGCGGCGGATGCGCGAGGAGATCGACCTGCTGTGGCGCACCGCGCTGCGCCGCAACGCCCAGATGGACCCGCTCGACGAGGTCCGCACCGCGATGGCCGCGTTCGACGAGACGATCTTCCGGGTGGTGCCGCAGATCTACCGGGCCCTCGATGTGGCCCTGGACCCCGCCGGAACCGGCGCCCGGCCGCCGCAGGTCCGGCCGTTCCTGCGGTTCGGGAGCTGGATCGGCGGCGACCGCGACGGGAACCCGCACGTCACCGCCAAGGTCACCCGCGACGCGGTGGTGATCCAGGCCGAGCACGTGCTGCGCGCGCTGGAGGCCACCTGCGGACGGGTCGGCCGCGAGCTGACCGCGCACGTGTCCACCACGCCGCCGTCCGAGGAGCTCGGCAACGCGCTGGCCGCCGCGCGGACCGCGCAGCCCGAGCTCATCGGCGGGATCGCCAAGCGGTCCCCGGGCGAGCCGCACCGGCAGTTCCTGCTGTTCGCGGCGGCGCGGATCCGGGCCACCCGCGAACGCGACGCCGACCTGGCCTACGGCTCGCCGGACGAGCTGCTCGCCGACCTGCGGACCGTCCAGGAGTCGCTGGCCGGGGCGGGCGCGGCACGGCAGGCGTACGGGCGGATCCAGCATCTGGTCTGGCAGGTCGAGACGTTCGGCTTCCACTTGGCCGAGCTGGAGATCCGGCAGCACTCGGAGCTGCACGAGAAGGCGCTCGCCGAGCTGCGCGCGGACGGTGAGCACAGCGAGATGACCGACGAGATCCTCGACACGCTGCGCGTGGTCGGCTGGATCCAGCGCCGGTTCGGGGTGCGGGCCTGCTCCCGCTACGTCGTGTCGTTCACCCGCACCGCCGCCGACATCGCCAACGTGCACGAGCTGGCCGCCTCGCTCGGCGACGACGCGCCCGTCCTGGACGTCGTCCCGCTGTTCGAGACCGGTGAGGACCTGGAGCGGGCCCCCGAGGTGCTGGAGGGGATGCTGGAGATCCCCGCCGTCCGGCGCCGGCTGGACGAGACCGGCCGCCGCCTGGAGGTCATGCTCGGCTACTCCGACTCGGCCAAGCAGCTCGGCCCGGCCAGCGCGACCCTGCGGCTGTACGACGCCCAGGAGGCGCTGACCGCGTGGGCGGCGGCCAACGGGATCACGCTGACCCTGTTCCACGGCCGCGGCGGCTCGCTCGGCCGCGGCGGCGGCCCGGCCAACCGGGCGATCCTGGCCCAGGCGCCCGGCTCGGTCGCGGGCCGGTTCAAGGTCACCGAGCAGGGTGAGGTGATCTTCGCCCGGTACGGCCACCGGGAGATCGCGCGGCGGCACGTCGAGCAGGTCGCCAACGCGGTCCTGCTGGCCTCCACGGACGCCGTCCAGGACCGGGCCAGGGAGGCCGCGGCGCGGTACCGGCCGCTCGCCGACAAGATCAGCGACGCGGCCCGGGACGCGTTCCAGTCGCTGATCGGGACCGAGGGCTTCGCCGCCTGGTTCGCCCGGGTCAGCCCGCTGGAGGAGATCTCCGAGCTGCGCATCGGCTCGCGTCCGGCGCGCCGCAAGGCCGCCCGGGGGCTGGAGGACCTGCGCGCGATCCCGTGGGTGTTCGCCTGGACGCAGACCCGGGTCAACCTGCCCGGCTGGTACGGCATCGGCAGCGGTCTCGGCGCCGTCTCGGGCGGCGGGACCGACGTCGGCGAGCTGCGCGAGGCGTACGAGGCGTGGCCGCTGTTCGCGGCGCTGCTCGACAATGCCGAGATGAGCCTGGCCAAGTCCGACCGGGCGATCGCCGAACGCTACCTGGCACTGGGCGACCGGCCGGACCTGTCGGCCGCCGTCCTCGCCGAGTACGATCGCACCCGCTCGCTGGTCCTGGCCGTCACCGGCCACGACCGGCTGCTGGAGAACCGCAAGGTCCTCTCGCGGGCGGTGGAGCTGCGCAACCCCTACGTGGACGCGCTGTCCCACCTTCAGCTCCGCGCGCTGTCGGCCCTGCGCGAGGGCGTCGCCGACGAGGCCGAACGCGGCCATCTGGAGGAACTGCTCCTGCTCTCGGTCAACGGGGTCGCCGCCGGCCTCCAGAACACCGGCTGATGGTGGCGATCAGGCCGGCCGTCCCCGCCGGCCGGGAGGACATCGGCGGCAGGTCCGTCGTCCACATGGCCGAGCAGATGGCCGGGCCGCTCGGCTGACCCGGCCTACGACGGCCAGTTCGGCCTGCGCTTGTCGTTGAAGGCGGCGATGCCCTCGCGGCGGTCGGCGGAGAGCGCGAGGGTGCGCCAGGCGTTGTCCTCGATGTCGAGCCCGGCGGCCAGGCTGCCCTCGGCGCCGAGCCGCATCGCGCGCTTGGCCGCCCGCACGGCGGCGGGGGAGTTCCCGGCGATCGCCGCGGCGACGGCCAGGGCCTCCTCGCGCGCCGTCCCGGCGGGGACGCTCCGGTCGACCAGCCCGTACTCGCGGGCCTCCGCGACGGCGAGGCGGCGGCCGGTCAGCACCAGGTCGGCGGCGCGGCCCGGCCCGAGCCGCCGGACGGCGAGCTGGGTGCCGCCGCCCCCGGGGACCAGCCCGATGCCCACCTCGGGCAGCCCGAACACCGCGGTCCCGTCGGCCACGATCACGTCGCACGACAGCGCGAGCTCGCAGCCGCCGCCGAGCGCGTACCCGTGCACGGCCGCGACGACCGGCTGCGGCAGGTCGAGCACCGCGCCGAACGCGGCGCGGAAGACCGGGCGCTGCGCCAGGATCTCCGCGTCGCCCATCGCGTTGCGCTCCTTGAGGTCGGCGCCCACGCAGAACGCGCGCTCGCCCGCCGCGCTCAGCACCACGGACCGCGCGGACGGGTCGGCCGCCACCTCAGCGCACACCGCGGCCAGCCGCCGCGCCATCGCCGTCGAGAGGGCGTTCAGCGCCTCCGGCCGGTCCAGCACGATCTCGGCGACGTGGCCGCCCTGCCCTTCGCGCCTCAGCGCCACTCCGTCCACGCCGGTCACTCTAGATCGCTTCCCCGGCCGGGGGCACCCGGGGCCGGTGGGGTTGGATGGTGTGGTGAGCGACTCACCGTATGCCGACCTCGACCGGCCGCCCCTGCACGAGGCGGCGCTCCGGCGCGCGCTCGTGGGGGAGGGCTCGCTGTGGCGGGACGTCCGCGTCGTGCCCGAGACCGGGTCCACCAACGCCGACCTCGCGGCCGTGGCCAGGGACGGGGCGCCCGAGGGCACCGTCCTGGTGACCGAGCTCCAGACCTCGGGCAGGGGCCGGCTGGGGCGCCCCTGGGCCGCCCCGCCGCGCTCCGGGCTGATGTTCTCGCTGCTGCTGCGGCCCGCCGTCCCGGCGGCGCGGCTCGGCTGGGCGCCGCTGCTCACCGGGGTCGCGGTGGCCACCGCCGTCCGCAGGATGACCATGTGGTCACAGGAGGGCGAGGGGTTCTTCGCCCCCGCCGCCGACCGGGAGCGGACCGGCGCCGCCGCCGTCGACGTCCGGCTGAAGTGGCCGAACGACCTGCTGGTGGGCGAGCGGAAGCTGGCCGGGATCCTGGTCGAGAAGTTCGACGACGCGCTCGTCGTCGGCGTCGGGCTGAACGTGGGGCTGCGCGAGGACGAGCTCCCGGTGCCCACCGCGACCTCCCTGGCGATCGAGGGCGCGCCGCTCAGCGACCGGGCGCCGCTGCTGCGCGCGATCCTGCGCGAGTTCGCGACCTGGTACCGCGAGTGGGTCGCGCTGGAGGGCGACCCCGAGACCAGCGGGCTGCGCACCGCCTACAAGGAGCTGTGCTGCACCCTCGGCCGCGAGGTCCGGGTCGAGCTGCCCGGCGACGCGGCCCTGGAGGGGACGGCGTCCGACATCGACACCGCGGGCCGCCTCGTGGTCGCCGGGCCCCGCGGGGAGCGGCCCGTCAGCGCCGGTGACGTCGTGCACGTGCGCGGGACGGCGGCCCCGTGAACGGCCGCGCCCGGGGGACGGCCCGGACGCCCGTCCGCGCGGGCCCGCCGCCCGGGGCCGGACGACGGATTGAGCGGAATTGTCGTCCTGACCTCGGACTGGGCACCGGATCTGCGACGATATGGCGTGGGAAAGCGGCACACAACGGGCCGTTTCGTGACCGGGAGACCGCCCGACGATGAACTGGACCACGATGCCGCGGGCGTCCCCGGCGGCGGGCTGAGGGGCAGACGATGGCAGCAGGTTTGCCGGACCCGAAGGAGATCGAGGAACTCCTGCTCGGTGGCGAGCTGTGCTACACCCGGGTCGACGCGGTGCGGCTGTCCGGGGTCACCCGGGAGTTCTCCGGCCGGGTGTGGCGGGCGTTCGGCTACCCCTCGATGCCGGACGAGGTGATCGCCTACACCGAGGGCGACGTCGCCGCGCTGTGCCGGATCCGGCGGCTCATGGACGACGGGGTGCTCGACGAGGACGGCGTGATCCGGCTCGTCCGGGCGTTCGGGCAGACCATGACCCGGCTGGCCGAATGGCAGGTCAACCTGCTCGGCGGGATGCTGAGCCAGGACCCGCAGGAGCCGCCCACCGCCGAGGCGGTCGGCTCGATCGTCGACATCGCCGAGAAGCACATCGGCGAGTTCGAGCCGCTGGTGGTGCACGCCTGGCGGCGCCAGCTCGCCGCCGCCGGGACCCGCGCCATCGCCGCCGCGTCCACCCGCGAGGCCGCCGCGCAGGGCGAGCCCGGCGCGGTCGCGGCGGGACGCACGCTGACGACCGTGGGCTTCGCCGACATGGTGTCGTTCACCCAGGTGAGCCGCGACCTGGAGGAGCTGGAGCTGGCCCGGGTGGTGGAGTGGTTCGAGGAGACCGCCTCCGACATCGTCGCCTCGTGCGGCGGGCGGCTGGTCAAGACGCTCGGCGACGAGGTGCTGTTCTGCGCGGACTCGCCGCTGGTGGGCGGCGAGATCGCGCTCGCGATCGCCGAGACGATCCAGGACGAGATCGAGGTGCCCGACGTCCGGGTCGGCGTGGCCTACGGCCCGGTGCTGCCGCTGATGGGCGACATGTTCGGGACCACCGTGAACCTGGCCGCGCGGCTGACCAAGCTGGCCCGGCCCGGCTCGGTCGTGATCGACACCGAGCTGGCCGCGGCGCTGGAGGGGGAGCCGGGGCTGGAGGTCACCAAGATCGTCCGGCGTCCGGTCCGCGGCCTCGGCATCATCCAGCCGTCCGTCCTGCGCCGCTCCACCCGAAACCCGGACGTACAGGACGCCCCGGACGGCCCCGGGAACGCCGCCGGCGGCGGACCGGCCTGAGAAGGCCGGTCCACCGCCGGGAGTGCTCGTCCTGGAAGTTCCCCCGGAGACGCCGGCCCCGAAGGCGGTGGGGTCTCTGGAGGCCGCCGGGGGCAGGTCAGACGGGCTTGGGGGTGCCTTCGCCCGGGGCACCGGTGAGGCGCTGGAGGTAGTTCTGCTCGCCGAGCGCGGCGACGAGCGCGATCTCGGTCTCCAGGTAGTCGATGTGCTCTTCCTCGTCGGCGAGGATCTCCTCGAAGATCCGCGCGGAGGTGATGTCGCCGCGCGAGCGCATCAGCTCGACGCCGGGCCGCAGCCGGGCCACGGCCTCCAGCTCGACCTTCATGTCGGCCTCGAGCTGCTCGAAGACGGTCTGCCCGATGCGCAGCGTGCCGATCTTCTGGTAGTTCGGCAGGCCCTCGAGGAACAGGATGCGGTCGGTCAGCCGTTCGGCGTGCCGCATCTCGTCGAAGGACTCGGCCCGGGTGTGCTCGGCCATGCGGGTGAAGCCCCAGTTCTCCTGCATCTTCGCGTGCAGGAAGTACTGGTTGATCGCGGTGATCTCCGCGGTGAGCTGCTCGTTGAGCAGCGCGATGATGTCCTTGTCGCCTTCCATATCGCCCATGCTTCCATGGGACCCGTTCCTCGGGCAGCACTGACCCCCGCACGGGGCGTGTCCTCATCGGGGAGGACGGCCGGTGCGGACGGCTTCGGAGCTGCCTCAGGCGGCGGTCTGCGGCGCGGAACCCCTCTCGAGCTCGATCATCGGGGTGTCGCCCACCGGGACTTCGCGGGGAAGCTCAGGGGCGAGTTCGAGGGGGGCGGGGCCGCCGGTGAGGGCGTCCACCAGCTCGCTGGCCGTGCGGTGCTCGCTGACCATGGCGTGCAGCCGCTTGGTGCACGATCCGCAGCCGGGCAGCATGCCGCAGGCGGCCTTGACGTCCTTCGCCGAGCGGCTGCCGCCGTGGGCCAGGCAGTCGCGCACGTCGTCCTCCGTGACGGCGTTGCAGACGCAGACGTACATGCGCTGGGGGACCTCTCATGCGGTGGGCGGCCGGCGGGGCCGCCGGATGCTTAGGGGCCCCTCATTAAGGTAAGGCTCCCCTAAGGTAACCCACGGATGTCCGTTCTGACCAGTGCCATCCCGATCGGTGTGAGCCACCCCTCAGCGGGAAGCATGGTTTGGGACGATTTGAGGGGATGTGGTCCAAGGTGCATGACGCCTCGGAGCTCCCGGCGCCCGCCGGGTCCTACCGCCTGCGCCTGTGCGGCACCGCGGACGAGCGCTTCGGCTTCGCCGAGGCCGCCGCGTTCGCCCCGTACCTAATGGCTCTCGGGGTGTCGCACGTCCACCTGTCGCCCGTGCTCCAGCCGACGGCGGTGGCGCGGGGGCCCGCGTCCGCCGCCGTCACCGTGCCCGTGGACGGTCACGTGCGGCTGTCGGAGGAGCTCGGGGGCCTGGAGGCGTTCCGCGCGATGGCGGCCCGGTTCCGCGCGCATGGGCTGGGCGTGCTGGTCGATGTGCTCCCCGCACCCGTCTCCGCGTCCACGCCCCCATCCGGGGTGGCAGCGCGTGCGGACGATCTCGAAATCTTCGAACGGCCGCACGGGCCGTTGCTGGGGCTCGTCTCCGAAGGGCTGGTGGACGGGCTGCGGATCGACGATCCCGACGGCCTGAGCGACCCGCGCGGCTACCTGGAGCGCCTCGCCGAGCGGCTTCCCGGCAAGTGGATCCTGCTGGAGAAGGCGGCTGCCGGGGAGGAGCGCGTACCGGGCGACTGGCCGTGCGCGGGCACCAGTGGGTACGACTCGCTCGCGATGGTGAACGGCCTGTTCGTCGACCGCGAGGGGGAGAAGCCGCTCGCCGACCTCCGGATGTCGTTCACCGGCGGCGGCGCGGCCTCGCTCGACGACATCGGCGCCGGCCACGCCCCAGGGCGGTTCACCGTCGCTCCGGACGCCTTCCACGCGCACTGTGCACGCCTCGTCCGCGACTGGCCGTCCACGATGACGGCCCTGTCCGACCACGACACCGAGCACCAGGAGGACGTCCGGGCCCGGTTCGCCGTCCTAGCCGAGATGCCCGGCCCCTGGGCCGACGCCGTCACCCGCTGGCAGGCCCGGTGCGCCGTCGCGGACGGTGGGACGGGCGGTGGGACGGGTGGTGGGACGGGCGGTGCCGGTGCCGGGACGGGGTCGCCGCTGGAGCCCGATCTCGACTACCTGATGTGGCAGACGCTCGTCGGCGCCTGGCCGCTCACCTTCGACCGGCTGACGGCGTTCCTGGTGAGGGCGGCGCGGGCGGCCGGCACCCGGACCACCGCGGCCGTCCCGGACCGCGCGTACGAGGCGGGCATCGCCGCGCGGGCCCGCCAGGTGCTCGACGATCGCGCCCTGATGGCCGACGTGGGCGCGTTCGTCGACCTGCTGGAGCCGTACGCGCGGATCAACACGCTCGGGCAGAAGATCGTCCAGCTCACCATGCCGGGCGTCCCGGACGTCTACCAGGGCTGCGAGCTGACCGGGTTCGCGGTCGCGGGCCCCGACAACCTGCGGCCCGTCGACCACGCGTGGCGGCGCGACCGCCTCCTCCGGCTCGACAGCGGGCGCCCGCCGCGCGGCCTGGACGACGAGAAGCTGCTGGTCACCTCGCGGGCGCTGCGCCAGCGCCGGGAACATCCCGACTGGTACGGCCCGCCCGTCGAATGGGATCCGGCCGCGGCGCACAGTCCCGCCGCCGAGTACGAGCCGGTCCCCGACCACGGGCCGCCCCTGGTGAACGACCCGGCCACGGCGTACCGGCCGCTCCCCGCCGCCGGGCCCGCCGCCGAGCACGCCGTGGCGTTCTGGCGGGGGAACGCGCTCACAGTGGCGACGAGGCTGCCCGTCGGGCTGGAGCGCCTGGGCGGCTGGAAGGGCACCACGCTGGACCTCGGCTACCAGGGCTGGCGGGACGTGCTCACCGGCGCCCTGCTCTGGGGACCCGTCCTCGACCTCGGCGACGTGCTCGAACGCCTGCCGGTGGCGCTGCTCGTACCCAAGGAGATGCGTTCATAGCGGGCTCGTCTGGCGTGTCCCGACGTTCGGGCGTGTCCAGACGTTCCCGGATCACCTTCCCGAGCGGCCCGGTCGCGGGATCGACAACAGGTCCCGGTCGTCCGCCGACAGCACGGGTTGCGGCAGCCGGCGGCGCCGGTGCCGGGCGATGAGCACCCCCAGCGCCAGCACGAACAGCAGCACGCCGAGGAAGACCAGCGACCATCCGGCCCGCGCCCCGTACCAGCGCTCGGGGACGTCCCCGGCCAGCGGCAGCCCGGTGAGCCGGTTGCACAGGTAGCCGAGCGGGTTCGCCGCGCCCTGGGCCAGCGCGTACCACCAGACGCGGTCGCGATCGTCCAGCAGGAAGGCGGCGACCCCGGCCAGCGCCGTGATCACGGCCAGGATCAGGAAGACCCCCAAATAGGACTCGGTGCCGAATCCGCCGGGGACGGCCTGGAAGTGCAGCGCGGCCAGAGCGAGGAGGAGGACTGCCGCCACCGGCCGGGCGACATCCTGCCGGAGTGGCGGCACGTACGGTTACCTCCGGATTGCTTGTGGTGTGTCCGTATTCGAGGATGTACTACGAGTGGCAAACCGCAGGTCAAGAGCGCGGCGGCTGCCGGGAAACGTTCATGAATGGCCATACGATCGGTTCATGACCTCAGTACTGCTCGCCGAGGACGACACGTCCATCTCCGAGCCTCTCGCCCGCGCGCTGCGTCGCGAGGGGTACACCGTTGAAGTCAGTCCGGACGGGCCGCAGGCCCTGGAACGGGCGCTCGGGGGCGGCGTGGATCTCATCGTTCTCGACCTGGGCCTGCCCGAACTGGACGGGCTCGAGGTGGCCCGCCGGGTCCGTGCCGAGGGGCATGGAGTGCCCATCCTGATCTTGACCGCCCGCGCCGACGAGGTCGACACGGTCGTCGGCCTCGACGCCGGGGCCGACGACTACGTGACCAAGCCGTTCCGGCTGGCCGAGCTGCTGGCCCGGGTCCGGGCGCTGCTGCGCCGCGGCAGCACCGAGACCCCGATCGTCCAGGGGGTCCGGATCGACGCCGAGTCGCGCCGGGCCTGGATGGGCGAACAGGAGCTCCAGCTCACCACCAAGGAGTTCGACCTGCTCCGCGTCCTGGTCCGGGACGCGGGCAAGGTCGTGACCCGCGAACAGATCATGCGCGAGGTGTGGGACACCAACTGGTGGGGTTCCACCAAGACCCTCGACATGCACATTTCCTGGCTGCGCCGCAAGCTCGGCGACGACGCCGGCAGTCCCCGCTACATCACCACCGTGCGGGGCGTCGGGTTCCGGTTCGAGCGCGGCGACTAGCACCACCCGCCATGGTCATGCGGTTCCGCCACGGGTCTTCCCGAGAGACCCGGGGCAGATCCGCATGATCGTGGCTTCACCTTCGAAGGAGCCCTGATGAGGCGCCGACTGCTCCTGTCGACGCTCGCGGTGGCGGTCGTCGCGATCCTGCTGCTCGGCATCCCCCTCGCCTACGCCACGCACAAGCTCATCTACGAGGAGGCCCGCCAGTCACTGGAACGCGAGGTCTCCTCCATCCTCGGCGGCGTCGGATTCAGCCTGGAGTCCCGCCAGCCGATCTCCAGCGAGAAGATCGCCCAGGAGTACCCCGGCCGGCGGATCGTGATCGTCCTGCCCGACAACCGCATCGTGACCGCGGGCGCCGAGCCGGCCCGCGGCGCCGAGCTGCTCACCGCCGCCGGCACGTCCGGCGGCGTGCGCGTGCAGGTGTCCCGGGCGGCGTCGGAGATCCAGGACGAGGCGCTGCGGCAGATGCTGCTGATCGGCAGCCTCGCCGCGCTCGGCGTCGCGGTCACCGTCGGCCTGGCCATGTTCCAGGCGCGCAAGCTGACCCTCCCGCTCATCGACCTGGCCGAGACCGCCGACCGGCTCGGCAGCGGCAACGCCCGCCCGCGACGGCGCCGGTACGGCATCGCCGAGGTCGACCGGGTCGCCGAGGTGCTCGACCGCAGCGCGGTGCGGATCGCCGACCTGCTGGCCGCCAGCCGCGAGTTCGCCTCCGACGCCAGCCACCAGCTCCGCACCCCGCTGACCGCGCTGTCCATGCGGCTGGAGGAGATGATCGAGGCGGCCGACTACCCCGACGTGGTGCGCGAGGAGGGCGCGGCGGCGGTGGCCCAGGCCGAGCGGCTGGTCGCGGTCGTCGAGCAGCTCCTGGCCCGCGCCCGGCACGACCGCACCGGCGGCGCCGTCCCGACCGGGATCGACGAGGTCATCGCCCAGCAGGTCGAGGAGTGGCGGCCGATCTTCCGGCGGGACGGCCGCGACGTCCGGCTCACCGGGGAGCAGGGGCTGGTCGGGCTGGCCAACCCCGAGGGGCTCTCCCAGATCGTGGCGACCCTGCTGGACAACTCGCTGGTGCACGGCGCCGGCACCGTCACGATCAACACCAAGCAGGGGGCGAGCTCGGTGGTCGTCGAGGTCGGCGACCAGGGCCGCGGCATCCCGCCCGAGCTGGAACCGCGGATCTTCGAACGCAGCGTCACCAGCGGCAAGGGCACCGGCCTCGGCCTCTACCTGGCCCGCTCGCTCGCGGTCGTGGACGGCGGCCGGCTGGAGCTGATCCAGGCCGACCCGGCGGTGTTCGGCATCTTCCTCCGCCAGGTCGCCGACGCGCGGCTCGCCGAGGAACGCGTGGTCATCGGCCCCACCTGAGGCCCGCCGGTCAGCGGATCCGGGTGAACTCGGCGTCCTGCGTGCCGGCCGGACGGCCGAGTCCCTGCCCGGGCAGCCCCCGCCCGTCGGCGGGCTGCCCGGGGGCCTCCCCGCCGGCCGGCGCCCGGGGACCGGTCTCGGGCAGCCCGGAGGCCGGATCGACGGGCGGCGCCGACGTCGGCAGGAAGACCCACTTCTTGTACGACCAGAACCGGAACAGCGTCGCCACGCCGGTGCCGATCACCAGCGAGATGTTGTAGGCGAGCGGCCCGGTCGCGCCGATCACGTAGTGGGTGAACCCGATGAACAGCTCGGTGATCACCAGGCCGACGCCGTTGAGCGCGAAGAACAGCACGTACTCGCGGCCGAGCCCGGTGCGGTCGCGGTGCCGGAACGTCCAGTAGCGGTTGGCGAGGTAGGAGAACGTCGTCGCGACCACGGTGGCGACGCCGTTGGAGGTCAGCGGGCCGACGCCCATGCCGGAGTTGAGGGCGTTGCCCAGCACCAGCGTGATGACGAAGGCGATCGCGCCGACGCTGCCGAACTTCGCGAGCTCGCGCACCAGGTGCGCGAACCGCCGGTGGAGAGTGGCGACCAGGCTCACGAAGAGAAACCGTCCTTCCGGACTTCGGCTACTGCGCCGCGGATCGGCACGCGGCTGCTTTCGGAGGCACCACGAGGATAGACGCAGGCTGCCACCGGGAGGCGGGAACAGGATCGAACAACGGTATCCGCGCCGTCCCGTCCCGCCGCCATGTTGGCCATACCCCGTTCGACGCGGCGTGCCCGCGATCCGTTCACTCCTTACCGGCCGATAACCTTTCAGCGTGAGAAACCCTGCCCAGATGCCGGTCGTCGGGATGGCGGGCGGCGGCCAGCTGGCCCGGATGACGCAGCAGGCCGCGATCGCGCTCGGCGTGTCGCTGCGGGTGCTGGCCGGTTCGGCGGACGACTCCGCGGCCCGCGTCTGCGCCGACGTGGTCGTCGGCGACGACGCCTCCCTTGACGACCTCCTGACCTTCGCCAAGGGCTGCGATGTGGTGACCTTCGACCACGAGCACGTCCCCGGCCCGCACATCCGGGCCCTGGAGGAGGCCGGAGTCCCCGCCCGTCCGGGCGCCGCGGCCCTGCTGCACGCCCAGGACAAGCTGGTGATGCGCGAGCGCCTCACCGAGCTGGGGGCGCCCTGCCCCGCCCACGCGCCCGTCCCCGCCGCCGAGCCGCTGGAGTTCCTGGAGGCGTTCGCCCGCGAGCACGGCCGGCCGCTGGTCCTCAAGGCCACCCGCGGCGGCTACGACGGCAAGGGCGTCTGGCTGCTGGACGACCTCGACGACGCGTCCGCCCTGATCGCCCGGCTGGCGGCCGAGGGCGTCGGCCTGATGGTCGAGGAGCACGTCCCGTTCCGCCGCGAGCTGGCCGCCGTCGTCGCCCGCTCCCCATACGGCCAGGGCGCCGCGTACCCGGTCGTGGAGACCGTCCAGGAGGACGGCATCTGCGTCGAGGTCCTCGCGCCCGCCCCCGGCCTCGCCCCCGGCCGCGCCGCCGAGGCCCAGCGCCTGGCCCTCGACATCGCCGAGAAGCTCGGCGTCACCGGCCTCCTCGCCGTCGAGCTGTTCGAGACCGAGACGGGCCTGCTGGTGAACGAGCTGGCGATGCGCCCGCACAACTCCGGCCACTGGACGATCGAGGGCTCCCGCACGTCCCAGTTCGAACAGCACCTGCGCGCCGTCCTCGACCTGCCCCTCGGCTCCACCGAGCCGACCGCCCGCCACACCGTGATGGCCAACGTCCTCGGCGGCGACGACCCCGACCTGTACCCCCGCTACATCCACGTGATGGCCCACGACCCGGCCGTCAAGGTGCACTTCTACGGCAAGGACGTCCGTCCCGGCCGCAAGATCGGCCACGTCACCGCCTGCGGCGACGACCTCGCCGAGGTGAGAGAACGCGCCCGCCACGCGGCGGCTTACTTGAGGTGGGGTCCCCAATGAACGCTGTTGTCGGTGTGGTCATGGGGAGTGACTCGGACTGGCCGGTGATGAAGGCGGCGGGTGAGGCGCTCGAGGAGTTCGGGGTGCCGTTCGAGGCCGATGTGGTGTCGGCGCACCGGATGCCGCACGACATGATCGCCTATGGCGAGGAGGCGGCCGGGCGGGGGCTGCGGGTGATCATCGCCGGGGCCGGGGGCGCCGCGCACCTGCCGGGGATGCTCGCCGCGGTGACGCCGCTGCCGGTGATCGGGGTGCCGGTGCCGCTGAAGTACCTGGACGGCATGGACTCGCTGCTGTCGATCGTCCAGATGCCGGCCGGGGTGCCGGTCGCGACGGTGGCCGTCGGCGCGGCGCGGAACGCGGGGCTGCTGGCCGTGCGGATCCTGGCGGCCTCCGATGAGGCGCTCCAGGCCCGGATGCGTGACTTCCAGCGTGAGCTGTACGACCAGGCCAAGGCGAAGGGCGCCCGCCTCCGAGAGGGACTCTAGACCTGCCCCCCCAGCGGCCTCAGCCGCCGCGCGAGCGCGTTACCTGCCCGGTGGGGCGATGCCGGAGGCGAGCCTCGCCGGGCAGATCGCGAAGCGATGCAGCGCTCGCCAAGGCCCGGTAAGGCACGAGCCGCCAGGCGAGGGCCGTAGGCCGGGACTTCAGAAGTCTAGCGGCGCAGGGCCCATTCGACGGCGGGGCAGCGGTTCATGACGACGTCGAGGCCGGCGTCCGCGGCGCGCCGGGCGGCGGCCTCGTCGATCACTTCGAGGGGCAGCCACACCGCCTTCGCGCCGGCCGCGACGGCCTCGTCCACGACGGCGCCGGCGTGTTCGGCGCGGCGGTAGACGCCGACGACGTCCACGCCGTCCGGGAGGTCGGCGAGCGAGGTGACGCCCGGCTCGCCGAGCACCTCCGCCCCGGACGGGTGGACGGGGATGATCCGTTTGCCGCGCCGCTGGAGCAGCCGCGCCTGGTTGTGGACCTCCCGGTCGGGGTTGTCGCCGAGTCCGACGAACGCCCACGTCGTCGAGTCGTTCAGGAGCCGCCGGATCACGTCCGGGTCGGCGAAGGCATCGGTCATGCAGGCGACAACGCCCGTCCGGCCCCGCTCGTTCCCGTCAGGGGCGGCCGAGGGCGCGGTAGGTCCAGCCGGCGGCGCGCCACCGCTCGGGGTCGAGGGCGTTGCGGCCGTCGACGATGTTGCGCTCGGCGACCACGGCGGCGAGTTCGGCCGGGTCCATGGTGCGGAACTCGGCCCATTCGGTGAGCAGCAGGACGGCGTGGGCGCCGCGGGCCGCGTCGAGGGCCGAGTCGCCGAAGGCGAGGTCCGGCTGGGCGCGGCGCGCGTTCTCCATGGCCTGCGGGTCGTAGACGGTGACGTCGCCGCCCTGGGCGCGGATGGTCGCGGCGACGTCGAGCGCGGGCGAGTCGCGGACGTCGTCGGAGTCGGGCTTGAACGCCGCGCCGAGCACCCCGATGGTGCGGCCGGCGAAGGAGCCGCCGAGCTGGAGCCGGGCCAGCTCCACCATCCGGATCCGGCGGCGGATGTTGATCTCGTCCACCTCGCGCAGGAAGCTGAGCGCCTGGTCGACGCCGAGCTCGCCGGCGCGGGCCATGAACGCGCGGATGTCCTTGGGCAGGCAGCCGCCGCCGAAGCCGAGCCCGGGGCCGAGGAACTTGCCGCCGATCCGGTCGTCGTGCGACAGCGCCTCCGACAGCTTGGTGACGTCGGCGTGCGCGGCCTCGCAGACCTCCGCCATCGCGTTGATGAAGGAGATCTTGGTGGCCAGGAAGGCGTTGGCCGAGACCTTGACCAGCTCGGCGGTGGGGTAGTCGGCGACGATGAACGGGCTGCCCTCGGCCAGCATCGGCGCGTAGATCTCGCGGAGGATCTTCTCGGCGTGCCCGGCGGCGCCCTCCTCGGGCGGCAGCCCGGCGACGATCCGGTCCGGGTGCAGGGTGTCCTTGACGGCGAAGCCCTCGCGCAGGAACTCGGGGTTCCAGGCCAGCACGGCGTCGGCGCCGGCCGGGGCGAGCGCGGCGATGCGGCGGGAGAGCCGGTCGGCGGTGCCGACCGGCACGGTCGACTTCCCGACGATCAGGCACGGGTCGCGCAGCCGGGACGCCAGCCGGGTGACCGCCTCGTCCACGTAGGCCATGTCGGCCGCGTACTCGCCGGACTTCTGCGGGGTGCCGACGCACAGGAAGTGCACGTCGCCGAACCCGGCGACCTCGTCGTAGGACGTGGTGAAGCGCAGCCGTCCGCTGTCCAGGCCGCGGCGCAGCAGCGGCTCCAGGCCGGGCTCGTAGAACGGCAGGTCTCCGGCCGACAGCCGGGCGATCTTCTCTGTGTCGACGTCCAGGCCGAGCACCTCGAAGCCCAGATCCGCCATGCAGGCGGCATGGGTGGTGCCGAGGTACCCGGTTCCGATCACCGTCAGCCGGTGGGCCAAGGCGACTCCCCTCTCTCCGCTGGTTCTCCAAGTCCTACCCGCAGCCGACCGGTTCGCTGTACCGGCCGGTAGCATCCGTGGTATGAGTCCCGACCTTCCCACGTACGCGCCCTCCGAGGATCACGAGCTCCTCCGGCAGACGGTGCGCGAGCTCGCCGATGCCAAGATCGCCCCCCACGCCGCGGCGGTGGACGAGGAGCCCCGTTTCCCCCAGGAGGCCCTGGACGCGCTGGTGCAGAACGAGCTGCACGCGGTGCACGTCCCGGAGGAGTACGGGGGCTCCGGCGGCGACGCCCTCGCCACCGTGATCGTCATCGAGGAGGTCGCGCGGGCGTGCGCGTCCTCCTCGCTGATCCCGGCGGTCAACAAGCTCGGGACGGTGCCGGTGCTGCTGTCCGGCTCCGAGGAGCTGAAGAGGAAGTACCTGAACCCGGTGGCCAAGGGCGATGCCATGTTCTCCTATGCCCTCTCGGAGGCCGACGCCGGGTCCGACGCCGCGGGGATGAAGACCCGCGCGGTCCGGGACGGGGACCACTGGGTGCTGAACGGCGCCAAGATGTGGATCACCAACGCGGGCGTGTCGGAGTACTACACCGTGATGGCCGTCACCGACCCGTCCGCCGGGTCGCGCGGGATCTCGGCGTTCGTCGTGGAGAAGTCCGACCCGGGCGTGTCGTTCGGCGCCAAGGAGAAGAAGCTCGGCATCAAGGGCTCGCCGACCCGCCAGGTCATCCTGGAGGACGTGCGGATCCCCGCTGATCGGATCATCGGCGCCGAGGGCACCGGCTTCAAGACCGCGCTGGCCACCCTGGACCACACCCGCATCACCATCGCCGCCCAGGCCCTCGGCATCGCCCAGGGCGCGCTCGACTACGCGCTCGGGTACGTCAAGGAGCGCAAGCAGTTCGGGACGGCCATCGCCGACTTCCAGGGCGTCCAGTTCATGATCGCCGACATGGCGATGCGGCTGGAGGGCGCCCGCCAGCTCACCTACCACGCCGCGATGAAGTCCGAGCGCGCCTTCCACGGCGAGAAGATCCCGGACCTGACCTTCGTGTCGTCGGCCTGCAAGACGCTGGCCTCGGACGTGGCGATGGACGTGACCACCGACGCCGTCCAGCTCCTCGGCGGCTACGGCTACACCCGCGAGTTCCCGGTCGAGCGGATGATGCGCGACGCCAAGATCACCCAGATCTACGAGGGCACCAACCAGATCCAGCGCATGGTCATGGCCCGCCAGCTCCTGAAGTAGCACCTGACCTGGGTACTCATCAGCCCGTCGGCTTGGACGTGCTGAAGATCTTCTCTCGGGTCTTCACCTGATCCGCGGCCCCGGGGGCGATCATGCGCCTCCGGGGCCGCGGCGGGAGTCCGGCATGGCGGGCGGGCCGGATCAGCCGCACCGCGATTCCGGCTGCACACCCCGCCCGGACTTCCCGTCCCTACGGTTCATGCCGCGCGTATGTCATTTTGCCTTGCTGCAGATGGCGTCGGGATTGCCTTGGCGATCGAACAGGCACACCCAGATCTTTTTGCCGGATGAGCCGCTGTAGAAGCCGGTGTGCTTCTTTCCGTGGTTGAGCGAGTGCCAGCCCGACAGTCGGGTGGGCTTGCCATTCTTGTAGTGATATAGGGCCATAGTGCAGTAGTCGCCCCACGACTGCACGAGCCCCTGCCGGTGTCTACCGGGGGTTCTGCCGTTCATCCATGCCTTGCAGCCGTTGCCGTAGCTGGTGTTGAGCGACACGCTGGAGCCTTTGACGTAGAACACCTTCCCGGCTGCCGATGCGCTTGAGCCGGTGGTGGTCTCCTGGGCTTGTGAGGTCGCCGGGACGGCGAACACCACGGCCGACAACGTGGCACACAGTGCGATTCGGATCATGTGGTCGATCCTGGGGCGACCTGACGTCGCCGACAAGTCCTTCCCGGCACGATGGGAAGCATGGATCTGTGGCACGGGTGGGCAGTTCGCGAGGCGCGCCAGGACTCGATTTCTGACGTGTTGTGGACAGGTGACGTGCTCACCTTCGCGCTAACATCAGAGATGCTGATCTGATGGCATAGGTGATTCACGGAGAAAGATGATGTTGCGCATCTTCTTTACCGGCGATGATCTGTCGAGAATCCGTCTCGCCGCGGGGGCGGACGCGATGTGGGAGATCTTGCTCAGCTTGCATCGGCTGCGCCGCCCCGAGGGCACAGCGGTATTCGCGGGATGGAAACGCCAAGTGCGGCCGAGTGTCCCGGCCTCCGCCCGCCTGCTGACCGACCTGGCCCCCGCGACGGGTTACGCGGCCGATTTCCTCACCCCGACCACCGGCACAGGTGCACTGGCCAGCGGCATTGAGGCACTGCGCAGCACGTCCCGATCCCGGTTGCGCACTGACCTCACCGAGCTTTCCACCAGGCACCCCGGTCGCCCCGTCCCCGCGTGGATTGGTCGGCTGGCAGCGGGGCGCCTTGACACGCTCGATCAGCTTGCCCATGCCGTCACCAGCTACTTCGATCGCTGCATGGCTCCGTACTGGGATGCACTCCAAGCACAGATCGACCGTGATCGTGCGCAGCGGCGCAAGGCTCTGGCCGAGGGCGGCTGGCCCAAAGTCCTGGAAACGCTGCATCCCTCGGCGCAATGGAGCTTCCCGGTCCTGCATCTGGACTACCCCGCCGACCATGACATCGTGCTGGACGGACGGGGCCTGGTCCTGCAACCGAGTTTCTTCTGCTGGGGCCCGCCGGTCGCCCTGCTCGATCCCTCGCTTACCCCGGTGCTCGCCTATCCCATTGCGCACTTGCTCGACTGGACCGGTCTGGTGTCATCCGCAGGCCGCTCCCGGGAATGCGCTTTGACGGCTCTGCTCGGACGCACCCGCGCAAACGTGCTGGAAGCCGTGGCCATGGGGGCCTGCAGCACTACCCAGTTGGCCGCCCGCGTCGCCATCCCGCTACAGACCGCCAGCCGTCACACCACCGTGCTCCGCGATGCCGGACTCATCACGACCCAACGCCTCGGCAAACGTGTCAACCACGCCGTCACGCCCCTCGGCCTGCTCCTCCTCGAAGGCAACTGAGCGACCACAGGCCGGTGCGGCCCTTCATGCGAGACCAGAGCCACGCCCCGCATCGCACAGCCATGAGGCCCCGGCGCGCCGTGTGGACATCGGGTGAGGACGAGCGCGTCCCCGTGCGGGTCGAGAATGATCGATCGCCCAGACCGGTCGGCGGCGGTGAAAGCGCCGACCGGTCAGAAGATGTTGACGCGCGTCCGTCGGGGGCTGCTCTTCCTAGCGTGCCGGGCGGGGCGCGCGGAATCTGCCACGCTCATGTGCCTGCCTCCGTCGTCTGTTCGGCGGCGCGGGGCCGGCTCCGCTTGAGGCGCGCGTCGCGGCACGCCGCCTCCAGTTCCGGCCAGGTGTTCCTATCGATGACCAGCGCCGGATCGACGTGATACCGCCCACGCCACGTTCCATCGGGGAGCCACGTCACCGTGAACTCCGGGATGGCCGTGAACGCGTCGGGACGGTCCTCCCCGGCTTGGGCGGGGCTCACCTTGTCCCGTCCGTCCACTCCACCGCACCGGATGCCTCGTCCCGCCGGGCCAGCCCGACCACGCCGAGCGTGATGTAGCGGACACCGCTGGCTCCGCCCAGCCGGACCTGGCGGACCATTCCGGACGCTCCGGCGGGCGCGTCGGCAAGAGCTCGGTGGACGTGGCCGATCGCTCTTCCGCAGTCGTCGGTCACGCCGCCCGTTTGCTCGGCGTCCCACGCGAACAATTCAGGCGGTTCCAGTGGGTTGCTCATAGCCAGGACCTCGTTCCTGGTCAGGCCCCGGAGCACCGGTGTTCGCAGCACCGGCCGGGGCCGTCGTGTCTTCGGGAAGCGGCATGTGATGCCGACCTCTCTGATGCTGATGCTCTGCAAGGCCTGCGAGTGACACATCGTGTGTCACCGGCTGTGAGCCGGCTAAATCGCGTGCGCCCACTCCGCGAAGGTGACCAAGGCGTGCGGTGGGGCGAAATGCAGGCGCAGTAGCGTTACGAGAGCATCTCGGACATGTGGATGCTCGCGAACGTGCTGGGGTGCGATCTTTCGGGCCGCCTGGAGCGACTGGAACGCCTCATCGCGGAGCCCCAGCCAGAGCCGGGCGCGCGCAAGGTCGATCAGGTAGTGCGAAGACCGCTCCGCGGGTAGTCCAGCCAGTGTCGTGCGGTCTGTCTCGTCCACGGATGACTCGGCTACGTTCAGGGCGCGCGACGCGTCACCCAGTTCCACCGCGACGGCGATCTCGTGTACGCGAAGGGACGCCGGACCAAAGGCGGTCCCGTTGTATATGCCCTCTGGCACCGATGCCGCGAGACGTTGGGCGTGTGCAAGGTGCTCGTCCACGGCCGCAGGATCATCGGTCGACCGGGCGGCGACGACTGCGGCCCGCATGTGCAGAGAGCCCGCTGCTGCCCGTGTCACCGGGGTTCCTTGCTGTGGGATCTCATCGATGGCGCTTTCAAGGGCGCGCATGGCGGGCGTGAGATTGCAACTCGCGAAGAACACCTCGGTGCGGACGTAAGCCGCCGTCGCCCGTAGAGCGGGGTCATCGGCCATATCGGAGGCTCGGCGCATCAGCTCGACCAGACGCGCGGACAGGTCGTAGTACCCGTACTTGTAGGCGACGGCGTCGGCAGCCCGGTACGCGACGGCCAAGAGTCCCGCAGTGGCCTGGAGTTGGAAGCCATGAGCGCCATGAGCAGCGCGCGTCAGTTCGGCCAGGAGAGGAGGCAAGGTCTCCACGAGCAGTGTGTACTGCGATGCCAGGCGCAGCCTCGTCGCCTCATCCGCCGCCTTGCGGAGCTGGTCCAGTGGGCGGATGAGGCCGTCTTCGGGTAGGTCGTAGGCGTCGATGACGGTACGGAGGCTCGGGATGGCCGCGTGTACCCGGCTATCGGTATCGAGGCGGCGGCCTGTCAGTGCATCGGGCTGGACGCCGAGGGCACTGGCGATGGCCTCCAGCGCTTGATCGCTCGCCGGACGGCGGCCCTGCTCGATCTTGCGAATGAGGCTGAGCGAGATGTGGGCCGACTCCGCGAGTTGCCGCTGGGTGAGACGTCGTGCGGTGCGCGTGGCCGCGATGCGGTCATTGGTTCGCCGTTCCGCATTCACTCGCGTCTCCGAAGGGTCGGTTCAATCGGAACCGTACCCGGACGGGCGCCACATGGCCGGGATGTCAGGAGGTCGTCAGCAGGGCCGGAAGATCGGTCAGGGAGTTGACGAGCCAGTCGGCCGCGCCTCCACCCGCAGGGTCGTCGGCCCACAGGTGGCCCCACGGTCCGCGCCGTACCATCGCCGTCCGTAGCCCGGCGGCGTTCGCCGGCCCGATGTCGTTGGCGGGATGGTCGCCCACGTACACGATCTCTTCTGGCTCGCCCGGCGTCCACTCGATGAGACGCTCGAAGAACGCGGGGTCCGGCTTGGCGACCCCCCACTCCTCGGAGGCGGCGATCGCGTCGGCCGGCAGGCCCAGCGCGCGGAGCAGCATGCCGGCACGCGCGGTCTGGTTGCCCGCGAGACCGACCCAGTGGCCCTGTCGGCGAAGCTCGGCCAGTGCGGGACGGACGTCCGGGTAGAGGTCGTCTTCGGTAAGGTCCTCGCCCTGCCCGGCGGCGGCACGGGCACGGCGTTCGGCGGACAGGTCCAGACCAGGGCGGACGAGGCGCAAGGCGTCGGCGTTGTCGCGTCCCAGCGCGGTGACGGCGCCGACGAGCGCGGACATCGTGTGCGATGGAACGCCGAGCCAGCGGGCCCACGCGTGCCATTCCCGGGTGTCGTCCACCAGGGTCTCGCCGATGTCGAAGACGACGGACGTGATCACACCGCGAGCCTAGAACCCTGGCCGCTCCGCTGCGGCGTGGCGGCGCGTCCGTCCGGCCCGATCGCGGCCAGCCGTCCCAGCAACTGCCCCTCCAGGTAGTCGCGCTCTGCTGCTGTGAAGACCATCGTCCATCTTCTTCGTTCGTGACAGTCCGTAACAGGGGCGCAGAGTGGGACCTCAAGTGCACTTGAGATCAAGGTGTCGCCGCCTGTAGTCCCCGAAGGAGCAGGTCGACCAGGCGGCGGGGGTCGTAGCGGGGATCGGTGTCATGCCCGATGCAGAGGTTGCCGATGCCGCGCATCAGCTCGAAGGCGTGCGTGCCGGGCCTGATCTCGCCGGCGTCGGCCGCGGCGTCGAGCAGGTGCGCGCAGACGGGCACCAGGCGGTCGAGGAAGTAGGTGTGCAGCGCCTCGAAGCCGCTGTCGTCCGATTGCAGCGCGTTGGCGAGCCCGTGCTTGGTGACCAGGAAGTCGACGAAGAGGTCGACCCACTGGCGGAGTGCCGCGAACGGGGAGCCGGCGCTGTCCAGCAGGCTCGGGCCGGCCTCGGCGCATGCCTCGACCTGGTGGCGGTAGACGGCGACGACGAGGTCCGCCCGGGTCGGGAAGTGGCGGTAGATCGTGCCCATCCCGACGCCCGCCTTGGCCGCGATCTCGCGGATCGGCGCGTCCACGCCGGAGGTGACGAACACCGCGGCGGCGGCGGCGAGAAGCGCCTGCTGGTTGCGCACCGCGTCGGCGCGCTTGCGCCGGGCCGGTACCTCTCCGGACTGGCCTGTAGTGGGCACCGCGCTCTCCTTCCGGCCCCGGTTGACAAAACGGAACACTGCTCCGTATGTTAATCGGAACAACGCTCCGCTTTAGTCTAGCTGAAGCCGGACGCGCCTGAACGCCTCCGCCGGCCGAACGGGACCGGCGGCAGAGGCCCATGAAGGGAACACGCACCGTGAGCGAATCGACCCATGCCTTCAGCCCGCCCACTCCGGTCCTGTCGGTCGGTCCGGTGGTGCTGCCGGCACCCGGCCGGGCCGTCGACCTGGAGATGCGGGTCTCCGTGCCCGTGACCGGGGGCGACCTGCCGGTCATCCTCCTGTCGCACGGCCAGGGCCACTCGAACAACCTCTCCTCGCTGAACGGCTACGCCCCCCTCGTCGACTTCTGGGCGGCGCACGGCTTCGCCGTGATCCAGCCCACCCATCTGAGCTCCACGACGCTGAGCCTGGACCCCGGCACCCCCGGGGCGCCCCTGTACTGGCGGTCACGGGCCGAGGACATGACGCTCGTCCTCGACCGGCTCGACGAGATCGAGGCCGCCGTCCCGCAGCTCAGCGGGCGCCTGGACCACGGCAGGGTCGCCGTGGCCGGGCACTCGATGGGCGGGCACACCGCGAGCCTGCTGCTGGGCGCCCGGCTCACCGACCCGGACGACGGAACCGAAGTGAACCTGGCCGAGTCCCGGATCAAGGCGGGCGTGCTGCTCGCCGCGCCCGGCCGAGGCGGCGACGCCCTCAGCGAGTTCGCGGCCGAGAACTACCTCTTCATGCTGACCCCGGACTTCTCCACGATGACGACCCCCACGCTCGTGGTCGCCGGCGACAAGGACGCCTCCGCCCACCTGACGGTCCAGGGGCCGGACTGGCACGCCGACCCGTACTTCCTCTCCCCGGGCCCCAAGTCCCTGCTCACCCTGTTCGGCGCCGAGCACGGGCTCGGCGGGATCTCCGGATACGACGTCGCCGAGACCACGGACGAGAACCCCGAGCGAGTGGCCGCCGTCCAGCGGCTCACCTGGGCCTACCTCCGCAGCGAGCTCTACCCCGGGGACCCCGCCTGGCAGGCGGCGCGTGGCGCGCTGGCGGCCGGACCCGACCCGCTCGGACGGGTCGAATCCACGTGAGCGCCTCAGCGCTTG
This sequence comes from Spirillospora sp. NBC_01491, assembly GCF_036227065.1. GTDB lineage: Bacteria > Actinomycetota > Actinomycetes > Streptosporangiales > Streptosporangiaceae > Spirillospora > Spirillospora xylanilytica. The sequence goes on along the minus strand of NZ_CP109432.1, from coordinate 4,037,085 downwards.
GTGGGGGCGACGGCGAGTTCGACGGTGCCCTTGGTCCTGCCGAGCCACGCGTCGGTCACGTACCAGGTGCCCGACACGTCCGCGGGCTTGAGGACGTGCTCGTCGTAGGACCACTGCGCCGGGCGCGGCTCGGGCGGGGCGGCCAGGTAGCGGCCTACCGGGAACCGGCGTGCGGCGAGGTCGCGGCGGACGTCGGCCACGGTCCGGTCGCGGAGCGTCAGGCCGGCGAGCGGTTCGTGGGGCGCCTTCGGATCGCCGGTGATCGAGTAGCCCTTGCCGGACCCCGCCGACCCGGTGAGCACGTAGCCCTCGCCGGGCCTGGCCGGCCGGCCGAACGTCAGCTCGATCCGCTGCCTCAGGCCCTTCGGGAGGCTGACGCCGGACGGGCACCACGTGTCGCCGCAGGCCCGGTCGGCGTCGAGCACCTTGATGGGGGGAGGGACGCGCGTTCCGGGCGCGCTGTAGGAGGCCATCCGGCCGACGAGGCCGGGGGAGGCGGGCAGCATCCGCAGGTCCACGTCCAGGCCCGCCGCGGCGAACTCCCGGCGGTAGCGGGCCGGGTCCGCGTCCGGGTCGATGATCCGCACCTCGATGCTCCCTCCCGTCCGGTGCAGGGACAGCGCCTGGGCCGGCCGCGGGCCCATCGGCGTGGAGGGCCAGCCGATGGCGGACACGGCGACGAGCGAGGCCGCGAGCGCCGCCGTGGCCGGCAGGGCGAAGGCCAGGCGCCGGCGCCGACGCCGCGCGGGCGGTGCCGCGGCCCGGGTCACCTCGTCCAGGATGCCCTGCGCTCCCGTCGCGCGGACGTCCCGGGCCGGGTCGTGCTCACCGATCATGGCTCTGATCTGTTCGATGTCGTTCATGAGAACCTCTCCTCGTAGGCGGCGGGCTCCGGCGTGCCCGCGAGCGCGCGGCGCAGGTGGTCGCGGGCCCGGTGCAGGCGCATCCCGGCCGCCGCGCGGGTGATGCCGACCACCGCCGCCGCCTGGCGCAGATCGAGGCCCTCCCAGGAGACCAGCAGGACGAGCTCGCGGTCGGCGGGCTTGAGGGTGTTCAACGCGGCGATCGCCGCCTCGCGGTTCACCACGGCGCCGGCGTGGTCGGTCTCGGACGCGGCGTCCTCATGCAGCGGCAGGGCCTCGCGGCGGCGTTCGCGGCGGCGCAGGTTCTGCGTCACGTTGCGCGCGGTGGCGTAGAGCCAGGGCAGCGGCTTGTCCACCGGGCAGCGGCTGCGCTTCTCCCACGCGATGCGGAAGGTCTCGGCGGCGACATCGGACGCGTCGGTGGCCCCGACCCGCCGCCAGGCGTAGCGCAGCACCGCTTCGTAGTGCTCCTCGAACATCCGCGTGAAATCCACGTCACCGCGCACGCATTCCCCCGTCCCTGGCCGTCTGCCCTCTTATGTCGGGGCAGAGCCGGATGTCACGGGCGATGTCAGGGAATCTGCCCGGCCCATGACGCGGCGAGCCCGGGACGGCCCGGCGGACGGTGGGAGTCGTCCGCCGGGCGGGTCACTTGCAGAGCTTCTGGGTGGCGGTGCCGGTCTCCGCGGCGGGGCTCTCGGACGTGGGCGACGACGAGGGGGTGGTCTTGACCTTCTCGGCCCCGTCCCAGTTGGCGCCGACCAGGACCTGGACGCGGGAGCCCAGCGAGTCGATCTGCTTGATCTTGGCGCCGGGGATGGCGGCGGCGACGGTCTTGGCCGAGTCCTTGCGGCCGGGACCGTACTGGATCACCGTCTTCTGGAGGCCGCGGCGGGCCACGCCCGGGACCACGGTGGTCTTGAAGCCGACCTTGTGCAGGTCGGCGCCCGCCTGGGTGGCCAGGCCCCTGGTGCCGATCGCGTTGAGGACGCGCAGCTCGATCTCGTCCGGGGGAACGGTGGGGGCGTCCGCGGCGGTGGGGGACGGGCTCGGCTCGGGCTTGTCCTCCTTCTCCATCGGCTGGTCGCGGCGGATCTTGGTGAACAGGTCGTCGGCCTTGCCCTGGTCCCACTGCACCGTCGACTGGGGGGTCGCGGCGTTCCACAGCACGACGTCGTAGGCCGGGTTGGACAGGGGGACCTTGCCGAAGGTGAGCTTGTCGGTGGACAGGTCCTTCATCTGGTCGGCCAGGCCCGGCAGGTTCTTGGCGAGCTTCGGGTCGACCCGCAGCGACTTGAGCGCCGCGTTCAGGAACCGGGTCGACTTCACCGGGTCGCTCAGGGTCTTGGTGGACAGGGCCTGCTTCATCATCGAGGCCATGAACTGCTGCTGGCGGTCGATGCGGCCGAGGTCGCTGCCGCCGGTCAGGGTGTAGCGGGCGCGGGCGAAGCCGAGCGCCTTGAGGCCGTCGACGTGGGACTTGCCGGACGGGAGCTGGAGGCCGCTCTTCCTGTCGTTGATCGCCTGCTCGGTGCAGACGTCCACGCCGCCGAGCGCGTCGACCATGTTAACGAAGCCGTAGAAGTTGACCTCGACGTAGTGGTCGATCGACACGCCGGTGGACTTCTTGATCGTGTCGACGGTCAGGTCGGGGCCGCCGAACTGGTAGGCCCAGGTGAGCTTGCCGGGACGGGCCCCGATCCGCGCGCCCTTGGCGCCCTCGGTGCCGTTGGACTTGTGCGCGGGGATGGTGACGTAGGAGTCGCGCGGCAGGCTCACGACGGAGATCCGGTCGTGGTCGCGCGAGACGTGCACCAGCAGCATGGTGTCGGACCGCTCGCCCGGCTCGTGGCCCAGCTTGGCCGCGCGCTGCTGCTCCTTGGTCAGCCCGTCGCGGCGGTCGACGCCGGCGACCAGGATGGTCATCGCGCCCTTCGGCGTGTCGCCGCCCTTGCCGAGCCCGCCGACCTTGACCTTGTCGATCGCCGCGCTCACGTAGTTCTGGAAGGCCCAGGCGCCGCCGGAGGTCAGCAGGACGAACGCCGACATCGTCCCGGTCACCATCAGGAAGCGGCGCTGCCGCCGGGCGCTCATCGCGGCCCGCGGGCTCAGCCCCGGGCCCGGCCGGCGCGGGCCGCGCGGCCTGTCGACCGCCACCCGGGGCGCGGGGACGCCCTCGACGGTCACGCCTTCGATGTCGTCGCCGTCGCCGGCGGCGTCGCCGCCCGCGGGGCGCGGGCGGAAGTAGCGCTCAAGGGGATCGGCGTCGCCACGATCCGAGTCGTGCCCGTCTGCCATTCTGGCGGCCCGCCTCCCGATGCCTCATCCGCGTGTTCTGACCCGAGTGCCCACCACTCTAAAGTGGGGGACACCCGTCCGTTCGCTACCGGGCCTTCGTGTCCTTGCAGTAACGTGGCGCCGTCTTGACCTCCACCCCGGCTGCCCGCGCTCACCAGGGTCGAGCGGGTGCGTCGCGGACCCGCTTGCAAGAGAGAGGAAGAGGGGCCGTCCCTCGGTCCATGGCCGGGGTGTGCCCGCGAGCCCAGATGAATCCCTCGCCCCGCGCGCAGAGCGCTCAGCACAGCCAGCAGCCGGAGCCACAGGCCGGCACCGGTGACCGCACGTGGCCCGCGGTGTCGGTGGTCATGCCGGTGCTGAACGAGGAACGGCACCTGACCGACGCCGTCCGGCGCATCCTCACCCAGGACTATCCGGGTGAGCTGGAACTGGTCCTCGCGGTCGGCCCGTCCCGGGACCGGACCGAGGAGATCTGCCGGCACCTGGCCACCGAGGACCCGCGCATCGTGGTGGTCGCCAACCCGACCGGCCGCACCCCGCAGGGCCTCAACATCGCGATCAAGTCGTCCCAGTACTCGATCATCGTCCGCGTCGACGGCCACTCGCTGCTGCCCGCCGACTACGTCCGCGCCGCGGTCGAGACGATGGAGGAGACCGGCGCCGACAACGTCGGCGGCATCATGGCGGCCGAGGGCGTCACCGGGTTCGAGCAGGCCGTGGCGCGCGCGATGACGTCCAGGCTCGGCGTCGGCAACGCCCGGTTCCACACCGGCGGCGAGGCCGGCGAGGTCGAGACCGTCTATCTCGGCACCTTCCGGCGCAGCGCGCTGGAGCGGGTCGGCGGCTACGACGAGACGTTCGTGCGCGCGCAGGACTGGGAGATGAACCACCGGATCCGGCAGAGCGGCGGGCGGATCTTCTTCACCCCGCGGATGCGGGTCACCTACCGGCCGCGGCCCAACCTGCGGGCGCTGGCCAAGCAGTACTTCCACACCGGCCGCTGGCGCCGGGTCGTCGGGCGCGAGCACCAGGGCACGCTCAACCCGCGCTACCTGGCGCCGCCGGCGGCGGTGCTGGCGATGGCGGCGGGCGCGGTGGCGGGCGCGTTCGGCTTCTGGCCGGGCTGGATCCTGCCCGGCGGCTACGCGGTCGCGGTCGTGGCCGGCGCCGCGGTCGAGGGACGGGGCCTGCCGGTGGCGGCCTGGGTCCGGCTGCCGCTGGTGTTCGCCACCATGCACGTCTCGTGGGGGGTGGGCTTCCTTACCAGTCCGCCCGGCCTCGGGCAGCCGAGTCCGTCGAAAAACTGACAAATCGGCTGAACTTTGCTGGTCTCGGGCACGTCTGAGGGTTAGGTTTGGCGCCATCGCGCCCCGATCCACGAAGAGGTGGCCATGACCAACGGTGCACGTCACGGGCTCGGCGTGGTGATCGGACTGATCGCCACGCCCCTGGTCCTGGCCGGATTGTGCTTCGGGACCTACCGGATGAGCCGCTTGGTCCGGATGTTCCTCATGCGGGACGCGGGATCCGAGCAGTTGACCTCGGCGGCTGTGCTCGTGGCCGTCGCCGTCGTGCTCGGGCTCGTCATGGGGTCGCGCCTGTCGCCGCTGGCGTCGCTGATCCCCGGGTTCGTGCTGACGGCCCTCGGGCTGCTGTGGGCCGTCGCGCCCCGCTGGGCGATGATCCACACGGCGCGCAAGCTGCCCGATGAGCTGGACTACGGCTACACCACCGCGGCGTCTCTCGGCCTGCTGTTGGTCATCGGCGTCGCCCTCGTCGTCGCGTCCCTGGCACCGTCGCGCTGGTCGGCCCGTTCGAGCCGTCCGGTCTCAGGGGCACCGGCGTTCGCCGGTCCCTACGGGCCGCCGCCGCCCGGACCGCAGGGACCGCCTCCCGCGCGCATGGACACCCCTCCGGCGCCCCAGTTGGGTCAGCCCGCGATCGGCCGGCATGCGCAGGACCAGCCGTGGCAGCCGCCCCAGCAGCAGGGCCACGGAGCCGTCCCGCTGCCGCCCAACGACGGGGGGTCCGGCGGGGCCGCCCCCGGGTCCGGGGCGCCGTCGGCGGCCGGCGAGTCCGGGGCGGACGAGCCGGCGGGCGAGTGGACGCAGATGTACGGCGGGGGCGACGACCGGCGCGGCGCGGGCCGTCCGCCTGCCTGACGCGGGCCACCCCGGACGGGGTCAGGCCAGCGCGGCGACCACGCCGGGGACGTCGTCGACGACCATCGCGTCGACCCCGGCCGCCGCGTAGTCGGGGGCCCGTTCGGCGCTGGGGCACCAGGCGACGAACTCCAGGCCGGCCTTGTGCGTCATGTCGACGCACTGCTCCAGCGGGCGCAGCCGGGTGTCGGGGTGGTCCAAGCCGCAGGAGCCGGTGTGCACGGCGACCGCCTGGAGGCCCAGCCCGGCCGCCGCGGGGACGGCGTGCCAGAGCGGGAACCGCAGCCAGGTCAGCAGGCCGAGCGGCACCTCCGGCAGCTCGTCGCGCAGGTGCAGCAGCAGCGACGGGTCGAACGAGGTGACCAGCAGCGGACGGCGCCGGGCCTCGCGGCGCAGCAGCGGCAGAAGCAGCGCGCCGGTGCGCCGGGACGGGGCGTCGACCGCGTCCTCCAGCACCGTCTTGACGTCCACGTCGACCGCGACCTCGGGCGGCAGCTCCGCGAAGAGCTCCTCCAGCCGGAGCAGGCCGCTGCCCGCGGCCGGGACGTCGACCAGGAACGCGCCGTCCGCGGTGGTGGGGTCGTGCCGCAGCACCAGGCCGTCGTCGGCGGTGCGGGTGACGTCGATCTCGACCCACGACAGGCCGGCCGCGATGGCGGCGAGTATCGCGGGCAGCGTGTTCTCGGTCCTCCCCTTGCCGGCGCCGCGGTGGCCGATGACGGTGGGGGTGTGCTCGAAGATCACGGGGTCTCCGGGGGGTCGGTGGCGAGATGCTCGGCGACGAGCACGTCCAGGGGGCGGGTGACCTTGAGGTTGCGCTCGCTGCCCTCCACCACCCGGATCGGCACGTCCGGGAGATAACGATGCACCACGCCGCAGTCGTCGGTGGCGAGCAGGTCCGGATCGGCGAGCGCCAGCTCGTAGGCCGCGCGCAGGGTGCCGAGCCGGAAGCCCTGCGGGGTCTGGAAGCGGCTCATCGACGCGCGCGGCGGCATCGCGGCGACCAGCCCGCCGGCCACCTCCACGATCGTGTCGGGGGACGGGACGCCCACCGCGACCGCGTCGTGCTCGTCCAGCGCGGCCAGCACCCGGTCGATCACGCCGCGGCCGACGAACGGGCGGGCCGCGTCGTGGAGCAGCACCCGGGTGCCGTCCGGCCGCCCGGCCAGCGCGCCGAGCGCGGCGGCGGTGGAGGCGGTCCGGGTGTCGCCGCCCTCGAGCACCGCGGTCACCGCGCGGAACGGCGCGGCGAGCGCGGCGGCGGCGCGGATGTGCCCGGCCGCCATCACGACCAGCACCTCGTCGACGCCGGGATGGGAGTCGAAGGCCGCGATCGCGTGCGCCAGGATCGGCCGTCCGCCGACCTCGATGAGCTGCTTGGGCAGCGGGCCGCCCACCCGCTGCCCGGTGCCGCCCGCGAGCACCACCGCCACCGTCTGCGTCGTCATGTCTCCTCTATCCGGTATCGCGCCGGGCGCCCCGGCCGGTGAACGCGGTCTCTTGTGACGTAGTGTCATCTGAGGGATACGCTGTGTAGCCGCCCGCACCCTTGTTCCCTGTCTTCGCGGTGCGGCCAGACGAGGCCGGAGGCGCCGATGACCATAGCGGTGATCATCGCGACCGGGCGGACCGGAACGGGGGCCGATCCGGTCCCCACGGCCGTCCTGCCGTGCGGGGACGGCCCCGAGGCGCCGACGGTGCTGACACGCCTGTGCGACCAGCTGGCCACGCTCAAGGTACCGGAACGGCGGATCGTGACCCGTCCCGATCTGGCCCCCGCGCTGCGCAAGGACGGCCACGACGTCATCGAGTGCGAGGACACGGCCGCCGACCTGCGGGAGATCGCCCGGCTGACGCGCGGCACCACCGCGCCGGTCGTGCTGCTGCCCGGCGACCTGGTCGCGAACGGCGAGCTGCTGAGCCGGCTGCTCGTCGACGCGCGGACCGTCCCCGTGGCGGGGACCGCGCCGGGGCTGCTGCGCGTCGGCCGGGCCCGCGTCGAGACGCTGGCCGAGCTGGCCGAGCGGCTGGCGGTGGACCTGTTCGGCGGCCCGCCCGGCGACCGTCCGGCGGCGGTGCCCAAGCACACGGCCGAACTGCTGCGGCTGGGCCTGGCGCGCGACGGGGTGCCGGTCGCCCCGTGCCCCGGCGAGGGGCTCGTGTGCGTGCGGGCCGGCACCGAGGACGCGGCGCTGGCCGCGCTCGCCGAGGCCGGGTCCGTCGACGAGGACCGGATCCGGATGGACGCCGCGATCAATCCCGGCGGCGGCCCGGTCGGCACCCGCACGGCCGGCCGCGCGCAGGCCGTCACCCGCTGGGCGGCGCGCGAGGGGCTGACGCCCAACACGGTGACGTTGATCTCCCTGGCCGTCGGGCTGCTGGCGGCGCTGTGGTTCGCGGCCGGCACCCGTACCGGGATGGTGGTCGGGGCGGTGCTGTTCTACCTCGCGTTCGTCCTCGACTGCGTCGACGGGCAGCTCGCCCGCTACCGCCGGATGGTCAGCCCGCTCGGCGCCTGGATGGACGCGATCGGCGACCGGGCCAAGGAGTACGCGGTGTACGCGGGGCTGGCGGTCGGGGCGGCCGCCGCCCCGCCGGACTCCTCCGTCCACGCCGGGAGCGTGTGGGGGCTGGCGGTGGCGGCGATGGCGCTCCAGACCGTCCGGCACATGGTCGACTCCTCCGGCCTGGAGAGCGCGCCCGCGCCGCCGCCGCTGGACGGCCGGGCGGGCTGGGCGCAGCGGCTCCTGACGCTGCCGATCGGCGAGCGGTTCGCGCTGATCTCGGTCACCGCGGCGCTGGGCAATGCCCGGATGACCTTCGCCGCGCTGCTGGCGTGGGGATCGGTCGCCGCGCTGTACAGCCTGGTTGGACGGATCGCGCGGGCGGTCGCCCGATGACGTCGCTGACCCGCGAGCCCGCACCGCGCCCTTCCGCGCCGTCGCGGCCGGCCCGGCCGCGGCCCGCGCCGCTGGCGCCGCCGGAACGGTTGCAGATCTACCGTGACGACGGCCCGATCTGCCGGGCGCTGGGCCGGCTGGCGCGGGGACAGCTCCCGCCGCTGCCCGGCGCGACGATCGCGCTGGTCGTCACCGTGGTGCTGCTCTCCGCCGGGGTGGGCGACGTGCGCGGCCCGGCGCTGTTCGCCCCGGTGGTGGTGCTGCTGCTGACCGGGCCCGCCTCGACCCATCCGCACGACGGCCGGATGGATTGCCTCGTACCGCCCATAATCCGCGGGATCGAGTATGGTTGCCTCACCGTATTGGGGTTCGCGCAGGGAGTATCGGCACCGCTCGTCTACGTGCTGGTCGCGGTTCTGGCGTTCCACCACTACGACACCGTGTACCGCACCCGCCAGGGACTCCGGCCGCCCGAGTGGATTTTCCGCGCCGGGCTCGGCTGGGAGGGCCGGATGCTCATTGTGGCCTTCACGGGCCTCTCCGGGCTCCTTCCGTTCGCGTACGCGGCGCTCGCCGTCTACCTTGGCGTGTTGTTCGCGGGCGAGAGCGTCATGACGTGGGCGCGGACCGGTCGCGACAGCGGCGTGATGGTCGACCTGGAGGAAGTGGAAGCATGATCGGCATGGTGCTGGCGGCGGGCGCGGGCCGGAGGCTGCGGCCCTACACCGACACGTTGCCCAAGGCGCTGGTCCCCGTCGACGGGGAGACCACGATCCTGGACATCGCGCTGGGCAACCTGGCCGAGGTCGGGCTGACGGACGTGGTCATCGTCGTCGGCTACCAGGCCGGCGCGGTCGAGGAGCGCAAGGCCGCCCTGGAGGACCGCTACGGCGTGTCCCTCACCCTCGTGCACAACGACAAGGCCGAGGAGTGGAACAACGCCTACTCCATGTGGCTGGCGCGCGAGCACTTCTCCAAGGGCGTCCTCATGGTCAACGGCGACACGGTGCATCCGGTGAGCGTCGAGAAGACCCTCTTGGCGGGCCGCGGCGCCGACATCCTCCTGGCCGTGGACAACGTGAAGACGCTGGCCGACGAGGAGATGAAGGTCACCCTCGACGGCGCGGGGCACATCCAGACCATCACCAAGCTGATGGACCCGGCCACCGCGGCCGGCGAGTACATCGGCGCCACGCTGATCGAGCCCGCCGCGGCCGAGCCGCTGGCGGGCGCGCTCAAGGCGACGTGGGAGCGCGATCCGGACCTCTACTACGAGGACGGCTACCAGGAGCTGGTCAACCGCGGCGGCACGATCGCGGTCGCGCCGATCGGCGAGGTCTCCTGGGTCGAGGTCGACAACCACGAGGACCTGGAGAAGGCCCGCCGGATCGCCAAGGGCTACTGACCCGCGGGCCGCGGCGCCGGGCCCCCACTTCCCGGCGCCCCCCGGCGTGGTGGCCGGGGTGTTCCGAGCCGACCGAAGATCCGAGCGAGGAGGCACATGCCCCTGCTGACGCGAATGCTGACCGCACCGCTGTCCATCGATGTGCGGCGCGGGGCGATCGCGGCCCTCGGCGAACTGCTCGCCGACCGGCGGATCGCCACCGAGGGCCGGGTGGCCATCGCGGTGGGGCCCGGCCAGGGCGACCAGATCGCCGAGCACGTGCGCGGCTCACTGGCCGCCTGCGAGGTGTTCCACGTCGAGGGCGGCACCGTCGACGCCGCGGTCAGCCTCGGGTCCAAGCTGCGCGCCGGGTCGTACGAGGCGGTGATCGGCATCGGCGGCGGCCGGACGATCGACGCGACCAAGTACGCGGCGACGCTGTCGGGCATCCCGATGGTCTCGGTCGCCACCAACCTGTCGCACGACGGGATCTGCTCCCCGGTCGCCTCCCTCACCCACGAGAAGGGCAAGGGCTCGTTCGGCGTGGTCATGCCGCTGGCGATGGTCGTCGACCTCGACTACGTGCGGGCCGCCCCCGAACGGCTCGTCCGGGCCGGAATCGGCGACGTGGTCAGCAACTTCTCCGCGGTGGACGACTGGCTGCTGGCCGCCGACGCGGTCGGCGAGCGGATCGACCGGCTGGCGCTCACCGTGGCGCGCACCGCCGCCGAGGCCCTGCTGTACCAGCCCGGCTCGATCGGGTCCGACCGGTTCCTGACCGTGCTGGCCGAGGGGCTGGTGCTGTCGGGGATGGCGATGTCGTTCGCGGGCGACTCCCGTCCGGCCAGCGGCGGCGACCACGAGATCCTGCACGCGATCGACCAGCTCTTCCCCGGCACCGCCAACCACGGCGAGCTGGCCGGGATCGGCACGGCGTTCTGCTACCACCTGCGCGCCACCCACCTCGGGGTGGGCGATGAGCGGCTGGCCGAGATCCTCGCCTGCCTCGGCCGGCACGGCCTGCCGCGCTTCCCCGGCGACGTCGGGCTGAGCGTCGAGCAGTTCGCCGAGGCCGTCCAGTTCGCCCCGCAGACCCGGCCCGGCCGCTATACGATCTTGGAACACCTCGGCCTCGACCAGGGCGCGACCCGCAAGGCGGTGGAACAGTATGTCCAGGCCCATGGAGACTGAGCTCCCCGGGTCCGGCCGTCCGGAGGACGGCTCGGCGCACGGCGCGGCCCCGTCCGGCGACGACCCGCGCCCTCCGCGCACGGCCGCCACGATCGCCGACATCCGGCGGTACGGGCAGCCGCCCGGCCTCAAGGACCGGCGCAACGAGGAGCACTGGGCCGGCCGGCTCTACATGCGCGACCTGTCGCCGTACTTCGACTGGATCTTCCTGCGCGTCGGGCTGAGCCCGAACCAGCTCACCTACCTGATGATGGCCAGCGGCGTGCTGGCCGGGCTGGTGGTCTCGCTGCCCGCGACGGGCACCGCCGCGCTGTGGACGGCGCTCGGCGGCGCGGTGCTGATCCAGCTCTACCTGCTGCTCGACTGCGTCGACGGCGAGGTCGCCCGCTACCTGCGGCAGACCTCGGTGGCGGGCGTGTTCCTCGACCGCATCGGCCACTACCTGTCGGAGGTGTCGCTGCTCATCGGGCTCGGCTTCGCCGCGCAGGGCGGCTGGACCAACGGCGGCTACGCCGAGCTCGGCCTGGTCGCCGCGCTCGGCGCCGCGCTGATCAAGGCCGAGACCGACAACGTGGTGGTGGCCCGCGCCAAGTCCGGCCTGCCGTCCGACCCGGTCGGCGGCGACCGCGCGCTGCGGCCCCGCTCCACCGGCATCGCGCTGGCCCGGCAGGCGGCGTCCATGCTGCGCTTCCACCGGATCATCGGCGCGGTCGAGCTGTCCCTGCTGATCCTGGGGGCGGCGGTGCTCGACGTGGTGCTCGGCACCGAGACCCCGGCGGCGATGCGCGTCCTCGCGGTCGCGGTCGCGGCGGTCGCGGTCGTGCAGACGCTGCTGCACCTGGTCAGCATCCTGGCCTCCCGGAGACTGAAGTGAAGATCAGCGTTGTGGTGCTCACGATGGGCAACCGTCCCGAGGAGCTCTCCCGCTCGGTGCGCAGCGCCCTGGAGCAGGAGCACGTGGACGTCGAGGTCGTCCTGGTCGGCAACGGCGTCGACCCGGTCGGCGACCGGGCCGGCCAGGCGCCGTTCGACGACGAGCGGGTCAAGACCCTCACGCTCCCGCAGAACGTCGGCATCCCCGCCGGGCGCAACCGGGGCGTCGAGGCGTCCTGCGGCGACGTGGTCCTCTTCCTGGACGACGACGGCTGGTACCGCTCGACCCGGCTCGGCATCCACCTGCGCGACCGGTTCAGCGCCGACCCCGGGCTCGGCGTGGTGTCGTTCCGCGTCCGCGACCCCGAGGGCGGACGCGGCGAGCGGCGGCACGTGCCGCGGCTGCGCGCGGGCGACCCCGAGCGCTCGTCCGACGTCACCACCTTCCTCGGCGGCGCCTGCGCGGTCCGCCGCGCCGCGTTCGACGCCGCGGGCGGGCTGCCCGAGGACTTCTTCTACGCGCACGAGGAGACCGACCTCGCCTGGCAGGTGCTGAACGCCGGCTACCGCATCGTGTACGACGCGTCCGCCGTGATGTTCCACCCGGCGGTGCTGCCGACGCGGCACGACATGTTCTACCGCTACAACGCGCGCAACCGCGTGTGGCTGGCCCGGCGCAACCTGCCGTGGCTGCTCGCGCTGCCGTACCTGGCGGTGTGGGTGGGCATGACGCTGCTGCGCGAGCGCCGGCCGAGCGCCCTCAAGCCGTGGTTCAAGGGCTTCGTGGAGGGCTGGCGCAAGCCCGCCGGGCCGCGCCGGCCGATCTCGTGGCGGACGGCCTGGCGGATGACCCGCACCGGGCGCCCCCCGATCATCTGACCGTCCGCCCCGCCGCCCCGGCCGCGCGCGGCGGGACGGCGGGCGCTCGTCAGGTCTCGCCGAGCAGAGTGCGGCGCCAGCCGGGGTCGGCGGTCAGCACGGTGAGCCGCTGGGTGGCCCGCGACACCGCGACGTACAGCACCCGGAGGCCGCGCGGCGACTGGGCGGCGACGGTCTCGGGCGCCACGATCACGGCGGCGTCGAACTCCAGGCCCTTGGCCTCCAGCACGTCCAGTACCTGCACCCGCTCGGGCAGCCCGGCGCCGAGCCGCTCGCGGTCGGCGGGCGTCCAGCCGGGGCCGGACGGGGCCGGGCCGGCCGCGTCGTCCGCACCGAAGGACAGCGCGGTCTGGCCGTCGTCCTCGTCCTCGTCCTCGGCGGGCGCGGCGCCGGTGGGCGCGGCGGCGGTCGCGCGGGGCAGCGGGACGATGACGCCGATGGTGCCCTCGACCTGGTCGAGGAGTGCGTCGACGGCGTCGCGGGCCGCCGCCGCGAGCCCGGTCGCGGGGACCACCCCGACGACCGGGTCGAGGCCGGAGTCGCGGACCGCGCGGGCCGGCCGGGCGTCGGGCAGCGCCAGCTCCAGCACCCGGGCCGACACCGCCGCGATCTCGGTGGAGTTGCGGTAGTTGGTGGTCAGCTCGTACTCGTGCCGGGCGCGGCGCGGGGCGGGCGCCTTCCGCCGCCGGGACCGGTCGCGCCGCGAGCCGCCCCGTCCGGCGGGCTGCCCGGCGTCACCGAGCGCGGCCTCCATCGCCTCGCGGGCGGCGGGCAGGTCCTCCCAGGCGCTCTGCGCGGGGTCCTCGACGACGGTCCAGCTCGCCTGCCGGCCGCGGCGGCCGAGCATCCGCCACTGCATGGGGGACAGGTCCTGCGCCTCGTCCACCACGATGTGCGCGTACTCGGGACGGTCCTCGACGACGCCGTCGTCGACCCGGCGGGACCGCTCGACCCGCTCGATGGAGGTGGTGAGCTCCTGCATCTCGGGCTCCCAGGACTCGTCGGCCACCTCCTCGCCGGTGAGGATGTTGACGCCGTCGACGACGTAGGGGTCGCCGTCGGCGGGCGCCCTGCGGCGGGACGCGCGGGGCGGTGGTCCGAGCAGCGCGTCGATCTCGTCGAGCAGCGCGATGTCCTGGTAGGTCAGGGCGCGGGGCGCGGCGCCGCCGGGGCCGGCGGCGAGCGCGGCCGTCCAGGACGCGGCGAGCAGCGCCGTCGCGCCGCGGTCGAGCTCGCGGCCCGCCGCGCGGCGCAGCCGCTCGGGGTCGCCGAGCGAGCGCAGCACGTCGATCGGGCGGCGGATCGGCCACCAGGCGACCAGGAAGTCGGTGAACGTCCGCTGCTCGCGGACGCGGGCGTCGAACTGGCCGCGCCTGCCGTCGCCGTTCCCGCTCCCGTTCCGGCCGCCGCCGTTCTTGGTGCCGCTGCCGTGGGGCTCGGTCTCGTCGAGGGGCGCCAGGCCGTCGGCGGCGAGGATGGCGCTCCACAGGCCGGCGTTCCCGTCGGCCGCGGACTCGGCCGCGTCGGGGCCGCCGAGGTCGCCGAAGCGGTCCCACAGGGCGTCGAGCAGGGCCTCGGCGGCTCGGCCGCGCGCCGCGTTCACGGCGCCCCGGCTGCGCCGGTGCACCTCGGCGGCGATCTTGTCGAGGCGGGCCCGGTCGAGCCGGACGACCACGCCGCGGAACACCACGCGCAGCTCGTCCGGCGCGCCGGACGGACGATCGGCCACCGCGCGGCGCAGCACCCGCGTCATGGCGTCCGCGCCCTTGAGGCGGGCGAGTTCGGGCGGGTCGTGCGTGGTGGCGGTGGCGCCGTCGACCAGGTCGCCGAGGGACCGCAGCGTCGCCGAGCCCTCGCCGAGCGAGGGCAGCACCCGTTCGATGTAGGCGGTGAAGCGGCGGTTGGGCCCGACGACCAGCACGCCGCGCGAGCCGAACCGGCGCCGGTGCCGGAACAGCAGGTAGGCCACCCGGTGCAGCGCCACCGCCGTCTTGCCGGTGCCGGGGGCGCCGCGGACCAGGACGGTGCCGTCTGCCGGGGCGCGGATCACCTCGTCCTGCTCGCGCTGGATGGTCGCCACGATGTCGCGCATCGCGCCCTCGCGGGTGCGCGCCAGCGAGGCCAGGAACGCGCCGTCGCCGATCACGGTCAGCCCGTCGGACGCGCCCGGGTCGAGCAGGTCGTCCTCCAGGTCGACCACCGCGTGCCCGCGCGAGTGCAGCACCCGGCGCCGGATCACGCCGCGCGGGTCCTCGGGGGTGGCGCGGTAGAAGTCCTCGGCGGCGGGCGCCCGCCAGTCGATCACCAGGGAGTCGTGGTCGCGGGTGCGGACGCCGACGCGGCCGACGTAGCGGACCTCGCGGCCGTTCTCCAGATGCCCGGGACGGCCGCCCTCCTCGGCTCCGCTCCCGGCTCCGTACCCGGCGTCGTCGTCGCCGTCCGGGGACTCGGGGCGGGCCAGGTCGAGCCGGCCGAACACCAGGCCGTCGTCGGCCACGTCCAGCGCCTGGGCGCGCAGCGCCGCCTGGTGCACCATCGCGTCGCGGTCGACCAGCGAAGCCTTGGTGCCGGCCTGGGACTGCCGGTAGCCCTCGCGGATCATGGCCTGGGCGTCCGCGCGCATCTCCTCCAGGCGCACGTACGCCACGTCGACGTAGCGCTGCTCGGCGGCGATCTCCTTGTCCTTGACCGTGCGTGCGGGACTCGACGGCCGGCCGGTGACCGGGGACGACATGCAGGCTGCTCCTCGCGACTGTGCTCCACCGGGGGCGACCCCGCCGCGCCCCGGGACGGGGCGAATGAGACAGCTTATGCGGTCCCGCCGAGGGACAGCGTGGAGTGGCCGCCCTCTCCGGCCGCGGCACCGGTCACCAGGGCCGTCCGCTTCATCCGGGCATCTCCTCGGCCCCCTCGAAGGTCATCCGGAGGTGCCCGACCGTGCTGGAGCTGAGCGCGCGGGCGCGGTCGAGGCCGAGCCCGCGCAGCTCGGCGGCCACCGGATGGTCGCCGAGGCGGAGCCGGGCGCCGCCGGGACGGAGCCGGACGCCGGACGGGGCGACCGTCCAGGGCGTGCGGCGGGTGATCCCGTCCATGCAGGAGTAGGCGTCGACCTTGGGGGCCCCGGCGCCGCCGGGCATCGGGACGCCGGGCCGGACGGCCAGCTCGATCGCGGTACGGCCGCCGAACCGGACGGCGCACCGGTTGATCCGTCCGCTCAGGTCCATCGGGATGTCGGCGAGCTCCTTGGGGAAGCCCCAGATCGACCGTCCGGCCTCCAGGGTGAACTTCTGGTCGACCGGCAGCCAGTGGATGAAGGCGCCGATGCCCGCCAGGCCGCGCACCCGGTCCAGCAGGCCGGACGGGCGGGCCGCGCCGGGCGGCCGGACCAGGAACGCGACGGCGAACTCGTGGTACGGGCCGAGGTCGCCGTCGGCGTAGCGGACGAAGGCCAGCGAGCAGATCGCCCGGCCCGGCAGCGTCTCGGCGATCTCGAGCCCGGAGTAGGCGATGACGGCCTGGGCCGAGGCCGCGGGGACCGTGTACATGGCGGAGGCGACGGCGGCGTCGCGGATCCGCACGGGCAGGACGACGCGCTCGCCCTGGATCAGGTGGGCTTCGGCGGCAGGAGTCACACGCCTTAGTAGAACAGGTTCTCGTTTATCGGGATAGTGCCGATCGGATCCGGTCCAGCGTGACCCGCATGCCCTCCCGGTTGACGGGCGCGCGCCGTTCGGCGGGGACCCCGGTGAAGAGCCTGCCGAGCAGCGAGACGAACGCGGAGCCGCGGTTGTCGCGGCGCAGGTCCTCCCAGTACTCGGTGAGCCGGGTGGAGCCGTCGCCGACGCCTTCGAGGCGGTACCCCCACAGCGCGACGGCCATCCCGAAGCTCGACACCCGGAACGCGAACACCTCGCCGGGCACCGCCGCCGTCACCCGGCAGTCGGTGAACCACACCCACGGGCCGCGCCGGTTGAAGCCGACGAACTTCAGGCCGGGCCGGACGCTCCGTCCGCGCACCCAGACGGCGAAGACCTCGGGACTCCACTCGCGCGTCCGGCGCACGTCGGCGACCGCCTCGTACACGGCCTTCGGCCCGGCCGCGATGACGACGCTCTCCTCGACCACCCATTCGCGCACGCTGTCCATGGCCAGATCATGCCTCATCCGCGGCCGGGGCACCCCCCTGGGGCCGGACGGCCCGCGGGGGTCAGCGCAGGTGCGCGAAGTGCCCGCGCCATGCCGCGTACCACTGCGCGAACCAGGGCTCGTCCGCGGCGAGCGGCAGGATGTAGGTGACGGTCTCGGCGTAGTAGCGGCGCTGGAAGTCGGGCGGCATCTGGTCGAGGCGTTGCACGTTGCTCATCCTGTCGGCCAGCTTGACCAGGACCGCGGCGCGCGGGGCGTCGCGGAGCCGCCGCAGGTACGCCGAGGTGGCCGCGCGCTTGGCCTGCCGTCCCGGGCCCGCCGCCGGGGGCTTGGTGACCCAGTCGACGAGCTCGGCCACCTCCGGCCCGAACTCGGCCTCCACCTCCGGGACGGTCGCGCCGGTGTCCTCCACGGTGTCGTGCAGGAGCACGGCGGCCAGCACCGCCGGGTCGGTCACGCCGGCACCCCGGACCAGCACCTCCAGGGCCTCCAGCAGGTGCTCGGTGTAGGGGACGCCGGTGGGGCGCCGCTGGTCGCCGTGCCAGCGTTGGGCGGCGGTCGCGGCCCTGCGGAGTTCGGGCAGGTCGACCGGGAGCGCGGCCAGGTCGGCGGCGGCGTCGTCCCAGGTGCGCCATGAGGTGAAGACCTCCACGGGTTCCTCCGTTCTTCCCGGCCGTGTCGCGCGGGCGCGCGGCACAGGGCATGGTGGGAGTCGTTTCTCGCAGAACAGTACGAGACGGGGTACCGGAGGGAGGCGGGGCGTGGTCAGGAGCCTGCAACGGCCGGGTTCCGGAGCGAGACCGCTCGACAGGGGCAGACTCGCGCTCGGCCTCGTCTCCGGGGCGCTGACGGTCGCGCTCTGCGCCGTGCTGATCGACCGGTTCGTGCTGAACGCGGAGTGGTGGCAGGTCCGGCACACGGTGACCGCGCAGCCGGTCGTGCCGCAGGGCGCGGTCGGGCCGCCGCCGGGCCCGCTGGCGGTGAGCTGGGAGCGGACCGCGCGGACGCACCACGGCCCGGTCGCCGGGTACGACAGCGTCGCCTACACGGTCGCGCAGGGGCAGGTGGTGACCGCGTCCGGCCGGGGCCTGGAGGTGCGCGACGCCCGTACCGGCGGGACGCGCTGGTCCTACCGCCGCACCGGGTGGACGATGCTCGGCTGGTCCGCCACCCGCTCCCGGCTGACCGCCTACTTCGAACGCGACGGGCACCGCGGCGACCGGCAGTTCGTCGGGCTGGACGCGCTGTCGGGCGGGGTGCTGTGGCGGCGGACCGGCGAGCATCCCGCCGCTGCCTCCCGGACCACACTGCAATGGCCCGCCGGCGCGGGCGTGACGCTCACCACCGACGACGCGCGCCACGAGCTGAACGGGCGGTCGGCCGCGACCGGGGCGCGGCTGTGGAGCAGGCGGCTGCCCGCGGGGTGCCGCCTGTTCGAGGGCGCCGCGCATCCGTCCGACGGCCTGGAGTCCCTGTCGGCGCTGGCGCTGGACTGCGGCGGCCGGAGCAGGCTGCTGGCGGTCGATCCGGCGACGGGCCGGGTCCGCTGGGACCGGTCCCTCGGGTCCGGGGAGTCGCCCGAGGTGTCGATGCTGGACGGCGTCACGCTGGTGTCCGACGACACGGCCCTGCGCGCCTACGACCGGGACGGCTCCCCGTTCGCCGTGTGGAACGGCGACGACCTGTGCGGCGACGCGATGTGCCCGGGCGTGCTGGTGGGGGACCTGCTGATCGTCGCGTACCGCCCGGAAGGCGCGCGCGGCGACCAGGGCCGGATGGAGGCGGTGCGGGTGTCCTCGGGCCGCCGGGTGTGGGAGCGCGCGGCGCCGCCGTACGCGGCGCTGGCCCGCGCGGGCGACCGGGTCTACGCGCTGCGGCCCCGGCTCGCCAGGGGGCTGCTGCCCGCCGGGATCGACATCGTCGAGTCCGGCGGCGGCGTCCGCACCACGCCCGCGCCGTTCGCGCTCGATCCCGACCTCGGCGGGGTGCGGCCGTGGCTGGCCGCCGCGGGCGGGCTGCTGTACGCGGCGGTGCCGGAGGCGGCGCCGCGTCCGGACGGGGCGGCGCGGCTGGTCGCGCTGCGCGGCGGGCCGTCCGGTCCCGGGCCGGCCGAGCTCGGCGGGGTGGCCGGGGCCGACTGGCCCGACGCCTGCGGGCTGCTGAAGAAGGCCGATCTCGCGACGGTGCGGCTGGCCGACCACGTCACCCGGCCGGAGCGGGGGAGCATCGGCGGGGTGCGGCTGCCGCACCCGGTGACCTGCGCCTATGAGCCCAAGAAGCGGGAGCCGCCGACCGGGGAGACCGGTGCGGAGGGCGCCGACCCGGACGAGCGCGACCACGAGGAGATCCGCGGCGACCAGGACGGGATCAAGGGCGGCGACCGGGAACCGAGGGACGCCGAGCCCGAGCCCGCCGCGCGCGGCGTGACGGTGTCGATCCGCTGGGTCGCGCCCGCCGGGGCGTCCGCGTCCGGGCTGCTGGACGCGCTCCAGGCCACCCAGGCGCAGGCGCGGCGGCGCACCGACCTCGGCGGCGACGAGGCGTACGAGATCGGGCCGACGGCGGGAACGATCGCGCTGCGGGTCGACCGCTACATCGTGGTGGTCGACGCCGGCCGTCCGACGGGCGCGGCGGCGCGGCTGGCCCGCGCGGTGGCGACCCACCTGCACCGTCCGCCCACCTGATCCGCGGGTGCGTGCCGGCTCAGGGTCAGGTGGTGAGGACGGAGGGGGCGGCGGCGGTGGCGGTGGACCGCCCGGCCCAGGTCTCCAGGTGCGCGACGAACCGTTCGGCGTGCACCGGCCAGTGGAACTGCTCGCGGGCGGCCTCGTAGCCGCGCTTGCCGAAGTCGGCGCGCAGTCCGGGGTCGGCGCGCAGCCGCCGGACGGCCTCGGCGGCGGCGGCCGGGTCGCCGAACGGGACGATCAGCCCGCAGCCGGCCGGGGTGACGATGTCCACCGCGGGCGGGTTCGGGGTGGTGATCACCGGGATGCCGCGGGCCATGTACTCCACCACCTTGGTCGGCATCGAGTGGCGGTAGTTCGGCACGTCGTGCAGCAGCGCCAGCCCGGCCATCGCGCCCTCGGCGATGCGCAGCGCCCGGTCGTTCGGCACGAACCCGTACCAGCGCAGGATCCCCTCGCGCTGCGCATCGCGCAGCGCCGGGCGGACCTGCGGGTCGGCGGCGCCGATCAGCTCGACCATGACGCCCTCGGCGGCGACCAGCCGGGCCGTCTCGATCATGTCGAACGCGCCGCGGGCCGCGGACAGGTGCCCGACGTAGACGGCGCGGCGGTCGTCCGGCGGGCTCGGCGGCAGGTCGGCGACATAGGTGGTGTTGGGGACGACCGGGTGCTCCCCGGAGAACCGGCCCCGGTAGCCCTCCTCGGCGAGCAGCAGCCGGTGCCGCCGCTCGCTGCGGTTCTCCAACCGCCGCACGGCGGGCCGGAGGACGGGCCGGACGGGGCCCGGCAGCCAGCCCTTGGCGCCGAGCGCGGCGGCGGTGTCCTCGTGCACGTCCCACACGACGGTCCGCCGCCGCACCGGGCGCGGCAGCCCGACCAGCAGTTCGGGATCGTGCAGCAGGACCAGGTCGGCGTAGGCCGAGTGCTCGATCAGCGCCCGGTGCGCGGCGCGCAGCGCCCGCAGCCGGCGCCGGCCGGTGGCGCGCGGAATGTCGACCGGGCTGATGTTCCGCCAGGGCGTCACATTGCAGGCCCTGAAGGGCGCGATATAGGTGACCTCGTGGCCCGCGTCGAGCAGCGCGCGAATCTGTCGGTGCAGGATTCGCGCATCCTCTGGATGGTGTACCACCGTGCAAACGCAGACACGCATTCCACTCACTCCGAGAGTGTGTCGATAGTCGTCCACAACCGATTCTCGGCGGCCCAGGAAAATTGCCGATGAATGGCGAGTGTCCGGCGGACGGACCTCATAGCAACTCCACCGTGGGACGCTGGACGTCGCGGGTGCGTCCCCGGGTGTCGAACAGCAGCCGGGCGTGCCGCGCGAGCGTGTTGGCGTCGTACTCGGCGTGGCCGGCCAGCACGATCGCCAGGTCGGCCTCCTTCAGCGCCGCCACCAGGTCGTCCCCGGCGTTGCGCACCTCGGTGTCCTCGACCTGCCACGCGTCCACGAACGGGTCGTGGAAGGCCAGGTCGGCGCCCAGCCGGACGAGCCGGCGCGCCACCGGCCGGGCCGGCGACTCGCGCTGGTCGGCGATGTCGGCCTTGTAGGTCACCCCGAGCAGCAGCACCTTGGCGCCCTTGAGGGCGCGGCCCTCCCGGTTGAGCAGTTGCTGGGCGCGTTCCACCACGTACCGGGGCATCCGATCGTTGATCTCCTGGGCCAGCTCGACGAACCGGAACGGGTAGCCGAGCGAGCGCACCTTGTACGACAGGTAGTTGGGGTCGATCGGGATGCAGTGCCCGCCGACCCCCGGGCCCGGCCGGAACGCCTGGAAGCCGAACGGCTTGGTCGCGGCGCAGTCGATCGCGTCCCACAGGTCGATGCCGAGTTCGTTGCAGAACACCGCCATCTCGTTGACCAGCGCGATGTTGACATGCCGGTAGGTGTTCTCCAGGAGCTTGGCCATCTCGGCCTCGCGGGTGCCGCGGGCCTGGACGACCTGCTCGACGAACTTGCCGTAGAAGGCCGCCGCGGCCGTCGCGCACGCCGGGGTCAGCCCGCCGACGATCTTCGGGGTGTTGCGCACCCCGTAGACGGGGTTGCCCGGGTCGATCCGCTCCGGCGAGAAGGCCAGGTGGAAGTCCTCGCCGGCGGTCAGCCCGGAGGTCTCCAGGATGGGCCGGACGACCTCGTCGGTGGTGCCCGGGTAGGTGGTCGACTCCAGGACCACCAGCGTGCCGGGCGCCAGGTGTCGGGCGACCGTCTCGGCGGCGCCGCGGACGGCGGTCAGGTCCGGGCCGCCCTCGGCCGACAGCGGCGTCGGCACGCAGATGACCACGGTGCGGGCGCCGTCCAGCACCTCCTCGCCCGCGCTCGGGAGGAAGCCGGCCTCCAGCAGGGCCGCGGCCTCGCCGGCCGAGACGTCGCCGATGTGCGAGCGCCCGGCCGCCAGTCCGGCGACGACCCGCGGGTCGCGGTCGAGCCCGCCGACCCGCAGCCCCGCCCCGGCCGCCTCCCGCACCAGCGGCAGCCCGACGTAGCCGAGTCCGATGACCACAAGATCCAGATCCACGCCCCGCTCCCCTCGCGAGTTCACCTCATGGCGTACGCCCTCCGGTAGCGGGCCGCGACGGCACGCCAGGTGCGTTCCGTCCTGACCCATTCCCGGGCCGCCTGTCCGATTTTTCGGCGCTGATCTGGACTGTAAATGATTTCGGCCAGACAAATCGCCCAAGATTCCGGGTCTTCGGGAACTGTTAACGTTCCGGTTACGTCCGGTTCCAGTATTTCCCGCAGAGCTTTGACATCACTTGCTATTACTGGGATTCCCCCGGCCATCGCCTCGATCGGTTTGAGTGGGGTGACCAATTGGCAGACCCGGTCCGAACGCCTCGGGACCGCGAACATATCGAGGACCGCGTGGTAATGACGAACCGACCCCATCGGCACCCGGCCGGTGAACACGGCGTGCACGCCGTGCGCGGCGGCCCGACGTTCCAGGGCCCCGCGCTCGGGCCCGTCGCCGACCAGCAGCAGCGTGACCGGCGTGCCGCGCTCACGGAGCAGCGCGGCGGCGTCGATCAATGTGTCTATTCCCTCGTATCCATAGAACGAGGAGGTCAAACCGACCACCGGCGCGTCGGCGGCGATGCCGAGGCGGGCGCGCAGCCCGGCCGCGTCCGGCAGCGGCTCCAGGAACGTCTCGTCGACCCCGTTCGGGACGGTGAAGACCTTGGCGCCGTCGATGCCGCGCGAGACGATCTCGGCGCGCATCGCCTCGCCGAGGGTGACCACCGCGTCGGCCTCGGCCATCCGCCGCGTCTCCAGCTCGCGGGTGAGCCGGTAGAACGGGTCGCCCTCCGAATGGGACGGGTCACGCGACAGCCAGGAATCCTCCAAGAATCCCCGCACCTCGTACACGACCGGCAGGCCGTGCCGGCGTCCCGCCTCCAGCGCGACCGCCGCGTTCAGGTGGTTGCTGACCGCGTGCAGCACCGAGGGCCGCAGCTCCTCGATGAGGCGCCCGGCCAGGTCGGCGCCGCGCTCGACCGCCCGCACCGGATCCTTTGCCGGGAACCACGGAAGCAGCCGGTGGTAAGGGACGCCGTCCACCTCCACCCGGGGCCGCTCGTCGCCGACGCCCTGGCTGAGCGGGTAGCCGAGACGGGTCACCACCTGGGTGTCGAACCCGAGTTCCCGCTGCGCGAGTGCGATCCGATGCGTCCGGATGGTGTAGCCCGCGTTGGTCACCGGCAGCGCGTTCGTCACGAACTGGAGCACTCCGGTGCCGGAAGGAGCGGGGGGAGCGGGCCGGGACGGATGGGTATGGGTGAGGAGGGCGCGCAGGTCGCGGGTCTCACGGGCTTCGGCGCGGGGCCTCGGCACCGCCAGCCGCGAGCGCCCGAGACGCGCGCCCGCGCGTCCGGGTGCGGCGCGGGCCAGCAGCCGGACGGCCAGCCGGGGAGCCCGGGACGGGTCGTCGCGGAGCTGTCTCCAGGCGAGTCCGGGCAGGTAGACGCATCTTTTCAGCACGGCGGGCAAGCCTAGGCGACCCCGATGAACAGAAGGGAAAAACACGTGGCGCCCATCGTGCATGTTCTGGGGGCGCGGCCGAACTTCGTCAAGGCCGCGCCGGTCCTCGACGCGCTGGCGGCCCGAGGGGCCGAGCAGGCCGTCATCCACACCGGCCAGCACTACGACGAGCGGATGTCGGAGATCTTCTTCACCGAGCTGGGGCTGCCCGAGCCCGACGTCAACCTCGGCGTCGGTTCGGGCAGCCACGCCGCGCAGACGGCCGCGCTGCTCACCGGGCTGGAGGCCGAGTTCACGAGCCGTTCACCCGAGCTCGTCATCGTGTACGGCGACGTGAACTCGACGATCGCCGCCGCCCTGGTCGCGGCCAAGATGCGCATCCCGGTCGCCCATGTGGAGGCCGGGCTGCGCAGCTTCGACATGACCATGCCCGAGGAGGTCAACCGGCGGCTCACCGACCAGCTCTCCGACCTGTGCCTGGTCACCAGCCCCGAGGCGGTCGGCCATCTGGCGAACGAGGGCGTCCCGGTGGCGCGGGCGCACCTGGTCGGCAACCCGATGATCGACACGCTGCTGCGCAACCTGGGGTCCTTCGACACCGGCGCGGTCCGCGCGGCGCACGGGCTGCCCGAGCGGTACGTGCTGGCCACCCTGCACCGGCCCGCGAACGTCGACGCGCCGGACACGGCCGCCGCGCTCGTCGGGCACCTGCACGGCGTCGCCGACCTCGCCGACGTGGTCATCCCGGTGCACCCGCGCGGGCGCGCCACCCTGCTCGCCGCCGGGCTGGACGACCACCCGCGGGTGCACGTGCTGGACCCGCTCGGCTACATCGACTTCATCGCGGCCGTCCGGGGCGCCGCGGCCGTCGTCACCGACTCCGGCGGCCTCCAGGAGGAGACCACCGTCCTCGGGGTGCCGTGCCTGACCGTCCGGCCCAACACCGAGCGGCCCATCACCATCACGCACGGCACCAACCGCCTGGTCGCCTTCGAGGAGCTCGTCCCGGAGGCCCGCAAGGCACTGAAGTCCCCGCCGCCCGGCGCGGACCTCCGCCCGCCACTGTGGGACGGCCAGGCCGGCCCGCGGATCGCAGAAGTGATCATGGAGTTCCTCGGTGAACGATAGATCTTCGACGGCCAAGGCCGGCCGGCAGGCGGCGCGGCTCCGCGCCGCGCTGCGCGAGCGCGAGTCCCGGGTGGAGGAGCTGGAACGCCGGCTCGACGCCCTGGAGACCTCGACCACGCTCCAGTTCGGCCGGCTCGTCGCCGGCGCCGCCCGCAGCCCGCGCCGGCGCGGCGTGCGGCTCCCGCGCGAGCTGTACCGGCTGTGGCGCAAGCGGCACGTCCCGACGGCCGCGTCCAGCGGCGGCGGCGACGGCGAGCGGATCCGGCTCGACCCCGTCGACCGGCCCGAGGACCGGCTCCTGGTCGCCGCCCCCTACGAGGGCCTGGTCATCGCCGGGGTGCTCGCCCGCGGCACCGCCGCCGCGCTCGGCGGGCACGCCAGGGTGGTCGCGCTCTACCCGCACGACGCGGCGACCGCGCTCGGCACCGCCGACGTCGACGCGCTCGTCGTCGACGCGGCGGCGGGCGAGCCCGGCGGCCCGTGGGCCTACCTCGGCACTCCCGGCATGTACGACCGCGACCGCGCCCTGCACAACGTGCGCGAGCTGGCCCGCGACCGCGGCCTGCCGCTGGTGCTGTGGGGCGAGGCGCCGCCGCCGACCCTGGCCGTCCTGGAATGGGACGCGACCGCGACCACCCCCGCCCACCTCACCCACCTCGTCCAGACCCGTTGACGGAAGGACATCCTGTGCGACCACGCGCCCTCGTCTACGGCGACGTCGACATGAATCTGATCGACGGCTCGGCGATCTGGGTCCAGGGCATGGTGCAGGCGCTGGCCCGCGCCGGCTGCGCGGTGACCCTGGTCCTCAAGGCCCCGGTCCGTACCGGCCGGCTGGTCGATCCGCTGCGAGCCCTGCCCGGGGTCACCGTCCGCAGCCCGCACGCCGAGAGGCTGGTCGACGCCGCTCAGGCGATGGCCCCGCGGACGGCCGCGCAGATCCTCGCGCGGGTCGACGGCGACGACCCCTTCGACCTGGTCGTCGTCCGGGGGCGGCGGCTCGCCGCGAAGCTGGCCGCGTCCCCGCTCGCCGGGCGCCTCTGGACGTACCTGACCGACGTCCCGCAGGCGGCGGGCGCGTTCGAGGGCGCGGCCAAGGGCGAGCTGCGGCGCATCGCCGACGCGTCCCGGCTGCTGCTGTGCCAGACCGAGGAGCTGCGCGGCTTCCTGGAGAGCGCGGTCCCGGCGACGGCGGGCAAGAGCGTGCTGTTCCCGCCCGTGGTGGTGCTGCCGGACGGTCTCGAACCGCGCCCCGACGGCCCGCCGGACGGGCGGGCGCTGCGGCTGGTCTACACCGGCAAGTTCGCACCGCGCTGGAACACCTACGAGATGACCTCGCTGCCCCGCCTGCTCGGGATGCGCGGCGTGGACGCCGAGCTGCACATGGTCGGCGACAAGATCCACGACGACCCGGCCGACCCGGCGTTCGCGGCCCGGATGCGCACCGCGCTGGAGACCGGGCAGGGCGTGGTCTGGCACGGCGGGCATCCGCGCGCCGGGGCGATGCGGCTGACCGCGGCGGGCGACGTCGGGCTGTCCTGGCGGCACCCGGAGATGGACGCCAGCCTGGAGCTGTCCACCAAGGTCCTGGAGTGCGGGACGCTCGGCGTGCCGGTGGTGCTCAACCGGACGCCGATGCACGAGCGGCTGCTCGGCGCCGACTACCCGCTGTTCGCGGCGTCCGAGTCCGACGTGGTGGACGCGCTGACCCTCATCGGCAAGAACCCCGACGTGTACACCCTCGCGGCCGGCCGGTGCCGCACCGCCGCGGCGGACTTCACCCTGGACGCCGCCGCCAGGCGCCTCACCCGCCACCTCGGCCAGGCGTTCCCCGAGCCGTCGGACGCCGTCCTGGACGCCACCGCCGGCTACGCCGCCCGCGCGCGGGCCGCCGCGACGGCCCCGGAGGTGCTCGCGACCGCGCCGCCCGCCGAACCGCCGCTCGCGGTCGCCGAGCGGCGCCTGCTGCGGATCGGGGTGGCCGGGCACGACCTGAAGTTCTTCACCCGGCTGCTCGACTACCTGCGGTCCCGGCCCGACATGGAGGTGCGGGTCGACCACTGGGCGGCGCTCAAGGTGCACGACCCGGACCGCAGCCGCGAGCTGGCCGCCTGGGCCGACGTGATCGTCTGCGAGTGGTGCGGTCCGAACGCGCTCTGGTACGCCCGCAACAAGCGCCCCGGGCAGCGCCTCGTCGTCCGGCTGCACCGCTTCGAGCTGTACGCGGGCTGGCCGAAGCACCTCGACATCGATGCCGTCGACCAGGTCGTCTGCGTCAGCCCGCACTACGCGGGCCTCACCCGGGACATCACCGGCTGGCCGGCCGGCAAGGTCACCGTGGTGCCCAACTGGGTGGACGACGACCAGCTCGACCGGCCCAAGCTCGCCGGGGCCCGGCACCACCTCGGCATGATCGGCATCGCGCCGTCCCGCAAGCGGCTGGACCTGGCGCTGGACGTGCTGGAGGAGCTGCGCCGCGACGACCCGCGCTTCACCCTGTTCGTCAAGTCCAAGCTCCCGTGGGAGTACTGGTGGATCTGGCAGCGCGACGACGAGCGCGAGCACTACGAGCGGGTGTTCCGCCGGATCCGCCGCTCGCCGCTGCTGTCGGGCGGGGTGGTGTTCGACTCCTACGGCCGCGACGTGGCGTCGTGGCTGCGGCGGATCGGCTTCGTCCTGTCCACCAGCGACGACGAGAGCTTCCACCTCGCGCCGGCCGAGGGCATGGCCGCCGGCGCGGTGCCGGCGCTGCTCGGCTGGCCGGGCGCCGACACCATCTACGACCCGCGCTGGATCCACCCGGACCCGGCGGCGATGGCCGCCTCGATCGCCTCCACCGTCGCGGGCGGCCGCTGGGAGGACGAGCGCCGGCTCGCCCGCGAGCAGGTCCGCGCCGCGTACGGGCTGGAGGAGGTCTGCCGCCAGTGGACCGGGCTGATCGCCGCGGCCCCGGCCCGCCCGGCGGAGATCATCTGAATCCGCGGGCCCGGTCCGCGGCGCGCCCGCACCGGGCCCGCGAACCCGCCGGCAGGGCCCCGGTGGGGGAGCCCGGCGGGGCCCCGGATCGCCCTGCCCGCCGCCGGATCCGGACGCCCGGCGGGTCCGCGGACGGCGCCGGTCTCGATAGGCTTCCGGCCGTGAGCCCGTACCCACTCCCGTACGCGTCCGATGATCGAATGACGGGACGGACGTGCCGCCGATAGCCGCCGCCGTGAGCGGCCCGGAGTCACCCCGAACCGACGTCCCCTCCGCGCGCGAGCCCGTGCCCCGCCGCGGACCCCTCCGCCGGGCGGTGCTCGGCACCGGACGGTTCGCCGTGGCGCACCTGCTCTTCGCTGTCGTGCTGGCGGGCGCGATCGCGGTCCGGGTCACCGCGCTGCGCGGCTACCCGATGCCGCTGTGGAGCGGCGACTCCTACGGCTACCTGGGCTCGGCGGTCGACTTCTCGCCGCACATCGGGCGGCCGAGCGGCTACTCGGTCTTCCTCCGGGGGCTCGAACCGTTCCACGACCTCACCCTCGTGGCCGCCGTCCAGGCCGGGCTCGGCGCCGCCGCCGGGGTCATGGTCTACGCCCTGGTCTGGCGGCACGCCCGCGCCGCCTGGAGCCGCCGGATCTGGCTGCCCGGCCTGCTCGCCGCCCCCGCGTCCGTCCCGGTGCTGTACGACGGCAACCTGGTCCAGGCCGAGCACATGCTGCTCGCCGACAGCCTGTTCACCTTCCTGCTGGTCGCGGCCGTCACGGTGGTGTTGTGGCGGCGGCGGGTGAGCTGGTGGACCGGTGCACTGGCCGGGCTGATCATCTCCTGCGCCGCGCTGACCCGGCTGGCCGGGCTGCCGTTCCTCGCGGTGATCGCGGTGGCGATGCTGCTGCGCTGGTCCGGCTGGAAGCGCACGCTCGCCGCGCTGGTCGCGGCGGGGGTGACGTTCGCGGTGCCGTTCGCGGCGTACATGACCTGGTTCGAACGGCACCACGGCGCGTTCGCGCTGAGCAAGGCCGACAAGGTCTGGCTGTACGGGCGGACCGTCGGGTTCGCCGACTGCGCCAAGATCAAGCCGCCGCCGGAGCTCCAGGTCATGTGCCCGAAGCTGCCGCGGACCGATCTGCGGGTGGCGCCCGCCTTCGACGCGCTGTGGGGTCCCGACTCGCCGTTCAAGACGATCCCGGGCGGCATCTACGGCGACCAGGCCAACACGATGGCGGGCGAGTTCGCCGATATGGCGATCAAGGCGCAGCCGGGCGACTACCTGAACGTGGTCGTGCACGACACCCTGCGCGCGTTCGAGCCGGGCCGCGACCCGTACCCGACCCCGTGGACCGAGGAGAACCTCCGCTTCCCGGCGGGGGAGGCGTGGTCGGACGAGCAGGCGCTGCTGGCCGAGCGGTACGGCGGCGGACGCGTCCGCGTCGTGGCCCCGTACGCCGAGTGGATCCGCGACTACCAGGGGCGCCGGTACACGCCCGGCCCGGTGCTCGGCGTGCTGCTCGGCGCCGGGCTGCTCGGCGTGCTGGTCCGGCTCCGGCCCCGCTCGGGCTGGGGCGGCTCGGTGCTGCTGCCCTGGTCGCTCGGCGCCGCCCTGGTGGTCATCCCGGCGGCCACCGCCGACTTCGACTACCGCTACATCCCGCCGGCGATCCCGTTCGCCTGCCTGGCCGCCGCGCTCGCGATCATCCCCGGCGCCCGTACCCGCACCCGGGCCGAGGCGGCCGTCCCGGCCGCCGGCTCGACGGCGGCCGGCGAGATGCCGGAGATGGCCGAGAACGGGGCTGTATCGCCCGCTGACGCGAGCGGAGAGGAGCCCGCGGATACCGGAGAGACCGTCCGGTGAGGCGCCCGCATTCATAGAATGATGGCGGCGTACCGAACATTTCTGGTCACTCGGGCAACCTCTGTTCGGGTTGGGGCGTCATTTCCAGCGAACGTTCAGGTTCCCGTGTCCGCGGGATCGGGGGAGCGGCGCGTAACGCCGCCATCGGTGGGAAGTGGAGTCGCATGGGGAGCCCGAAGGTCAGCGTCATCGTGCCCGTGCACAACAGCCGGAGCACGCTGAGACGGACCTTCCAGTCCGTCTTCGACCAGACGCTGCCCGCCGACCAGATCGAGATCATCGCGGTGGACGACGGGTCCACCGACGGCAGCGGCGAGGAACTCGACCGCCTGGCCGCCGGGCGCCCGGGGTTCGAGGTCGTCCACCAGGCGGCCTCCGGCGGCCCCGGGCGGCCCCGCAACGTGGGCATCGAGCGGGCCACCGGCGAGTACGTGTTCTTCCTCGACGCCGACGACTACTTCGGCCCGGAGGCGCTGGAGCGCTGCTGCGCGCTGGCCGACGAGCACGGCACCGACGTGGTGGTGCCCAAGTACGTCGGGATCGGCCGCAAGATCAACCCGCACCTCTTCCGGACGACGGTGGAGTTCACCACGATCTTCGACGCGGTGCCCAACCTCTACGGCAGCATCACCGCGCTCAAGCTCTACCGGCGGTCGCTGCTCGACCGCCACCAGATCCGCTTCCCCGAGAAGGTCCTGTCCGGCGAGGACCAGATCTTCGCGGTGCGCGCCTACTTCGAGGCCAAGGGCGTCTCGGTGCTGGCCGACTACGACTGCTACTACTGGGTCGACCGCGAGGACGGCGGCAGCGCCCTCCAGGCCGGCGGCGCCCCGGCGGCGGCGTACTTCCCCGAGATCAAGGGCCTGATGGCCTTCGTGGCCGAGCGCACCGCGCCCGGCGAGGTCCGCGACCGGCTGCTGCGCCGGCACTTCGCGATCGAGGTGTTCTCCCGGTTCGACCCGCGCTACCCCCGGTTCTCCGCGGACGAGCGGCGCGCGACCCGCTCGGCGGCGCGCGACCTGATCGCCGCCTTCGGCAACCCCGAGATCATGGGGGCGCTGTCCCCGTACATGCGGCTGCTCGACCACGCCCTGCGGCACGGCCTCGACGACCTGGTCGACGAGGCGGCGCGGGTGCACACCGAGGAACCGCCGCCGATCGTGCTGGACGGCGACCGCGCCTACATGGCCTACCCCGGTTTCCGCGACCCGGCGCTGGACGTCCCCGACGCCGTCTACCAGGTGAACGGGCCGCTGAGCTGGCGGCGCGGGGTCAGCGGCGTCGAGTGGCGGGCCGGCCGGCTGGCGGTGCGCGGCCACGCGTTCGTCGAGCGGGCCGACGGCGTCGCGCAGGACGAGGAGCTCGTCCTGCGCGAGCGGGACGGCCGCCGCGAGTACCGCGTCCCGTTCCGCAAGGCCGGCGAGACCGACGGGCGGGGCCGCACCCCGCTGCTCGCCGAGATCGACTTCGGCGCGGTGGCGGGCGGCGGCCCGCTCCCGCCCGGCCGCTGGGACACCTTCGCCGTCGTGCACGCGCAGGGCCGGGTGCACGAGGGCCGCCTCGTCCCCGCGCCGGGGTCGGGCGTCGGCGAGCCGGGGGCCCGGGTCGCGCGGGTGCGTGCGGGCAGCCCGGTGGTCACGCCCTACCTCACCAAGGGCGTGGGCGCCCTGGCCCTGCACGCGGGCGGGCTCGCCGGGCTGGCCGGCCCCGTGACCGAGTCGGAGACCGCCGTGACCGCGCCGGCGAGGCTGCGGCTCTCGGCCGAGCTGGAGACCGCGCTGCCGGACGGCGCCGACGCCCCGGCGGTCAGGGCGGTGCTGCGGCACCGCGAGTCCGACGAGACCCGCACCGCCGACCTCGCCGCCGATCGCCGCACCGGGGCGGCCGGCGAGGCGGGCCGGTTCTGGATCTCCGGCGAGATCGATCTGGGCGGCGCCGGGCGCGGCAAGTGGGACGTCCACTACGAGGTCACCGTCGGATCGGCCACGGGCACGTTCCGGGCGCCCGCCGTGGCCGATCCCGGCGGGGGCGCCGGCCGGGGGCCGCGCCCCTTCCGGACGGCTCGGGGGAACCTCTCGGTCGAGGTCGTCGGCGGCACCTCGCGGCTGATGCGGCTGCTGCGCCGCGGTCGCTCCTGACCGCCCGCGCACAAGCGAGGACCCCCGGAGCGGGGAGCTCCGGGGGTCCTGAGGCGGGCGGGCGGACGGTCAGCCGGCGCTGCCGACCGTGGCCTCGTGCTGCTCGGCGGGAAGCTGCTCGCGCAGGCTCCCGATCTTGGCCTCCAGCTTGGCCAGGTTGCGGCTGTAGTCGCGGCTGGACAGCCAGAACTTGTAGATGATCACGAATTCGAAGGCCAGCATCCCGATGCCGGAGAGCACCACCACCGGGATGACCGCGCCGGAAATGATCGCGGCGGCGATCGGCGCGACGATGAACACGCCCATCTGGAACTCGATGCCGCTGATCAGGTGCGGGCGGATCCGGCCGCGCAGCAGCGCGTCGCGGACCCGGGAGTACCACGGGAACTGCTGGTTGAAGCCCTGCTGGAGCGTGTGGTTGGGGTTGTCGCCCAGAACCTGCTCCTCCATGTCGGCCTCGGGGTCGGGGCCGAGGGCGCCCTCGGCCGACCGCAGGTCCTCGCCGACCGCCTCGCCGCCGTGGAGGCCGCCGCTGGTCTCGCGGACGGCCAGTTCCAGCTCGCCGGCCTCGTTGCGGGCCGCGGTCAGCTTGCTGCGCATCTGCGAACGCACCTTGTAGATCTCAAGGGCGTCCATGTAGCGCAGCATGTCGAGGAAGACGACCGCGACGGTGGTCCAGATGTAGGCGACGTTGCCGGTGGCCGCGTACTGCCCGCCCATCAGCGCGATCGCGCAGGCCAGCACCCGCACCCGGTCGAAGATGTAGTCCAGCCAGGCACCGAAGATCGAACCGGTGCCCTTCAACCGGGCGATCTTGCCGTCCATGCAGTCGAGGGTGAACGACAGGTGGTAGAGCAGGGCCCCGATCAGCAGCCAGGGCCAGGAGGCCACCGCGAAGCAGGCGCCGGCGCCCAGTCCGAGGAACAAGGCGCCGACGGTGAGCTGGTTCGGCGTCACGTTGGTCCGGTTGGCCGTGAACCGGACCATCCGGGAGGCGAGCGGATCGACCAGCAGTACCGTCCACCATGCGTCACGCGCCTTGTACGTCCGTTGCCGAACGTCCTCGAGCGTGAAATTCGCCATGGAGGTGTGTCCTTTCATCGTGAAGAGAGGCTTCCCCGGCCGCGCCGCGCGCGAACCTCAAGATCGAATTACTGGAACGAGGCATGCGCTCGCCCCAGAACCGCATGCCCGGGTCACTCGAAGACCGTCCATGATGCTAGCGGCTGCCGCGATGCGGTCCTCCGGCCGTCTCCGAGTCGTGACTTCCCGGGCGGTCCCGGACTAACCGTCGCGGAGCATCCGGTCGACGACCCGGGCCGCGGCTCCGCCGTCGTCCCAGGCGCAGAACTTCTCCTGGAACGCGCGGTACCGGTCGGCGTAGACGGGCACGGCGGCCTCGGCCGCGCCGATCGCCTCGATCAGCTCCGCCGAGGTGCCGCACAGCGGGCCGGGCGCCTCGGCCTCGAAGTCGAAGTAGAAGCCGCGCAGATGGTCGCGGTAGCGCTCCAGGTCGTAGGTGAAGAAGAGCTGGGGGCGCCCGGTCACCGCGTAGTCGAACATCACCGACGAGTAGTCGGTGACCATGAGATCGGAGATCAGGTACAGGTCGGCGATGTCGGGGTAGCGGCTGACGTCGATGGCGAACTCGCCGTCGGTGCCCTCCACCCCGCCGCCCAGGTTGAAGTGGCCGCGGACCAGCAGCACGTGGTCGCCGCCGAGGGCCGCGCGGGCCGCGTCGAGGTCGAGCTGGAGCTCCATGCGGTAGCCGCCGGACCGGGCCTGGTCGTCGCGCCAGGTCGGCGCGTACAGCACGACCTTCCGGCCCTCGGGGATGCCGAGCAGTTTCCGGACCCGGGTGGCGCGGGCGGCGTTCCCGCGCGCGAGCAGGTCGTTGCGCGGGTAGCCGGACTCCAGGATCTCGCCCTCGTAGCGGAACGCGCGCCGCATGATCGGGGTGCTGAACGGGTTGGGCGAGACCAGCACGTCCCACTGCGCGACGTCGGCGCTGAACCGCCGCATGTAGTCCTGGGCGTTCTTGAACTTCGGCCGCTCGATGTCGTAGCCGATGCGCTTGAGCGGGGTGCCGTGCCAGGTCTGCGCGTAGAACTGGCCCTCGCGCTTGTCCAGCCACTCGGGCATCGGGTCGTTGCCGACCAGGTAGCGGGCCTGCGCGAGCGTCCTGAAGTGCTCGCGACCGCCGTACAGCACGGTCCGGACGCCGTCCGGCGGCTGGAACTGGCCGTCCTTGGTGACCCAGACGCACTCCAGGTCGGGACGCCGCCGGGCCAGCTCCTCGTAGATCGCGCGGGGGCTGTCGGAGTACTGCCGGCCGCGGAAGCTCTCGAACATCGCCAGGTCGCGCAGCGGCTCGTTCAGGTAGGCCGGGTAGTCGCGCTGCGCGGTGCGCTTGAGCCCGTAGACGCCGCGCTCCTCGTCGTCCTGCGCGGGACGCGCCTCCAGCCGCAGCGCGTCGGCCTGGTAGGTGGCGAGCTTGAACTCGTGCAGGCCGACGACCCGCGGCGCGGGCAGGCCGGCGACCGAGGAGCGGGACACCGCGACCGCGACGTCGCCCTCGGCCATCGGCGCGAAGAAGCCCCAGTGGCCGGACGAGAGCGGCAGCACCTCGCCGAAGCGGGACACCCGGGTGGGCGCCAGCTCGGCGGTGAAGCCGTCCTCGGTCCAGGCCATCGGGAACGCGTGGGTGTCGCCGCCGCTGCGCAGCCGGACGAGCAGGCGGTCCGGGCGCTCGTCGCCGGCGATCTCGCCGCTGAGGACGAGCCGGCCGTCGTCCGTCCACTCGGCCCTGGTCACCGCGGGCCGGCGGGGCCGCTCGGCGATCCGCAGGTTGCCGAACTTGGTACGGGTGACCACGATCTCGTCGGCGCCGAGCGAGTGCCGCAGCTCGACGTCGTCGTGGATGGTCAGCCGGATCGGCTTGCCCTGCCCCGGGACCTGGAGCGAACCGTCCCAGTCGAGGCCCTCGGTGACCCAGGTGTGCAGGGTCGCGGCGGTCTCGCTCGCGCGCGAGACCAGCGCCTCGACGGGCAGCTCGGCGCTGAACCGGCCGCCCGCGGAGAAGGTGACCGGGTGCCGGGTCTCGGCCATGCCCTGCCGCCGGGCCAGCACCAGCTCGGCGGAGGTCACCGCGGTGTCGGCGACCCGCCCGTCGAGCACGAGCGTGCCGTCCTTGACGGCGGCGGCGGTGATGTGGGCGTTGAGCTGCTTAACCTGGATGACGAAGCGGTCGCTCGCGGTGGTGACCGGCCGGATCCACACGTCGGGGGCGGCGTCCCAGGCGTTGGCCCAGCGCACGTCGCTGCGCCGCGGCCCGCGCAGCGGCGCCGTGGCCTTGAGCCCGCCCGGCGCGGTGACCTCGGCGTGCAGCTCCCAGTTGGCCGAGCGCAGCGCCCGCAGCATCCGGGACTTGGCGGACCGCATGAACCGGTAGCGGCCGACCCGCAGGTCGGCCGGGTCGATCACGACCTCGAACCCGGCCCAGTCGTAGTCGGCGGCGGCGCGGCGCGCGTCGGCGGACACGTCGGGCCGGTGCGCGCGCCGCGACGGCAGCTCGACCACCGTGCCGTTGCGGGTGTGCCGGAGCCAGACCCGGATGTCGCACGCGTCCGGGTCCGCGGACGGGTCGGTCATCGGGATCCGGGTGATGTAGGCGTGCCCCGAGATGTGCAGCATGCCGTCGTCGTCCCAGTGCGCCGAGTCGGCGCGGCCCTGCATGGTCAGCTCGCGGGTGACGTCGTACAGGTCGTCGGGGACGGACCGCTCGGGGTCGCCGAAGTAGGGATAGGCGGCGTACCAGCGGTCGCCCTTGCGGACCACGTCGGCGGTGAAGATGGCGGCCTGCTGGAAGGTGATCAGCTCCAGCAGCGCGTCGATCATCCCGTTGCCGATGAAGTGGTACTTGAGCCGCTTGAGCGCGGTCAGCTCGGCCAGCATCGCGGCGTCGGCCTCGGCGACCACGCCGCCGACCTCCGCGCGCAGCCGCTCCTGGTACTGGGAGCCGCCCTCGCCGGCCATGTCGATGTAGAGGGGCAGCTCGCCCGACAGCACCGAGGTGAGCTGGGCCCGCCACAGCTCGGGCGACCGGGTCTTGAGGAAGGCGGTGACGGCCCGGGTGGTGCGCACCCGGTCCTCGAGGTTGCCCGGCTCGGTGCGCCGCTGGGTGATCGACTGGGACTCGCCCTCGCGCTCGCGCCAGTAGTAGACGGTGTCGCTGAGCACGTCCACCGAGGAGGCCAGGAAGTGCGCCGGGATCGTCACCGGCGCGTCCTCGTACAGCCCCGGCGGGAACGCGAAGCCGTGCTTGTCGAAGAACGCCTTGCGGAACACCTTGTTCCACGCGGTGCGGTCGCCGAGCAGGTCGGGCCGCTTGGAGACGTGCGTCCGCTTGTCGGTGACCAGGAACATCTCGGTGTGCATCGGGGAGCTGCGCGGCCCCGCGGAGGTGAGCCGCCGGACGCCGCCGCAGGCCAGGTCGGAGCCGGTCTCCTCCAGCGTCCCCACCATCAGCTCGTAGGCGTAGCGGGGCAGGACGTCGTCGGAGTCCACGAACGCCAGGTAGGTGCCGGTGGCGCGGATCGCGCCGGTGTTGCGCGCCGGGCCGAGGCCCTGGTTCTCCTGCTCGACCAGGTGGAACCGGTCGTCGCGGTCGGCGAACTCCTTGGCGATGGCCGCGCTCGCGTCGGGGGAGCCGTCATCGACCATGATGATCTCGATGTCGCGCAGCGTCTGCTGCTGCAAGGAGTCGAGACAGGCTTCCAGATAACCCTCGACGTTGTAGAACGGCACAACGACGCTGAGGAGCGGTGACACGTTTCTCCCACTGACAGTGATGGACGCCGCCGATCCTCGATCGCAGGCTCGGGGGGAGGAACGGCGGTCGATTGCAGGTTATCCGACGGTCCGGGACCCGGCCGGCCGATCGGTCACGCTCTGTGCGCCCCCACGGGGGGCGCCTGTTCCGCACCGTCTCCCTCTCCGCCGCCGCCGTCGCGGGGCGGGCGGGGACGCGTCTTGGGTGGCCGCTTGGCCGTCACGTTGCGCTGAGGACGGCGCAGCCCGGTGAACGCGAAGGTCATCTTGGGTTCGAGCGCCCACCCCATCACCGTGACCACCGGCTTGGAGCACAGCAGCGTGCCCACCACGATCGCGCCCACCATGACGATGAGGACGCCCGGCACGGTGTGCATCCACGCCGAGCCCCACCAGCCGGTGAACTGGAGCAGCCGGGTGACGAACCCGTGCAGCAGGTAGGCGTACAGCGTGGTCGCGCCGAGCCCGGTGAACCAGGTGCGCCGCCTCGGCACCTGGGTCAGGAACGCCGCGACCAGCACGACCGCGCACGCGAACATCGCCAGCCGCATCCCGGTCCCGACGACGTTGCCGACGCCGAGGTCCTCGTGCGGGCTCTTCCAGTAGATCCAGTCGCGCGACATGCGGTCCTTGGCCACCCAGGCGGCGCCGAACCCGCCGAGCAGCACCAGCGCGCCGAGCGCCCGCGCCACCGGCTTCTTCAGCAGCTCGAAGTGGTCGGGCTTGAGCATCAGGCCGAGCACGTAGAACGGCAGCAGCCCGATCACCCGGTGGACGTCGAAGGTGCCACCGAGATCGCTCATGTACGACAGCAGCGAGAACACCAGCGAGACCGCGAGCGGCCAGCGGATCTGCTGCCAGACCGGGGTGGACAGCCGCCACATGAACAGCGCGCACAGGAACCAGGTGAGGAAGTAGGGGTTGAGGAGGCTGATCTCCAGCTCGTTGCGGCCGGCCAGCCAGTCGTACAGCGAGTAGGCGATCTCGAAGACCACGTACGGCACGCCGACGTTGGTGATCAGCTTGCGGGCCTTGCCGCCGGAGAACGTCCAGTTCCGCGAGAAGTAGCCGGTGACCACGATGAACAGCGGCATGTGGAACATGTAGATGAACAGGTACAGGCCCCTGGCCAGCGGCACGTTCAGCAGGTTGGCCAGCGAGTGGCCCATCACCACCAGCAGGATCGCCAGGAACTTGGCGTTGTCGAAGAACGGGTCGCGTTCCTTGCGGGGCTTCGGCGGCGTCCCGGCGACCGGCGGGCCGGGGGCCGGGGCTCCCGCGCCCGGCGGGCCGACGGGCGGCGCCCCGGGGGGCTCCGGCGCCCGCGGCGCCGGGGCGTGGGGGGCCGGTATGTGGAGGTCCGGTGTTCCTAGGGCCGGTGTGCCGAGGGCGGGCGTCCCGAAGGGGGACGTGCCGAGGGCGGGCGTTCCGGGTGCGGGCGTTCCAGCAGGCGGCGGCCCGGAGGCCGGATCCTGGTCCTGTCCGGGGTCCGGCGACCACGGTCGCCTGGGCTGGGGAGCCGCTGGGGGCCTGCTGGAGTACGTCATGGCTGCCGCGGGTCAGGTCCCCTTACAGATGTCGTCGTCGGCCCGGATCTCGCCCTGCTGGGTCGGGATCCCCGCCTTGGCACTCTTGAGGTTAATCCCGTTGGAGCCCACGATCAGGTCGACCACGCCGGGCTTGCCGCCGGTGCGCGCGGTCGGCTGGGGCGCGTTCGGGATGAGCCGGTTGAGGGTCTGGGAGTGCTCGTCGGCGCCCGCCCCGTACATCACCCGAGTGACCTTGGAGGTGGGGGCGTTGCCGCCGACCTCGACGTGGAAGCCCTGCGACTGAAGGTCCTCGGCGACCCGGGCGGCCTGGCCGCCGATCCCGCTGGCGTTGAACACCCGGACCCGGACCTGGCTCGGCGGGATCTTCGAGGCGCCCGCCTTGGGCTCGGTCGGGACGGTCTTGTCGTTGCGGACCGCGCTGAAGAACGGCTGGGCGGCCGGGCTGAGCGCCACCCGGTTGACGTCGAGCGGGTCGGCGCCGGACGGCACCGTGACGAAGCGCAGCTTGCCCGAGGTCATCCCCTGCATGCCCTGCGCGATCTTCATCATCACCGGCGGCGTCAGCTCCTCGTCGGTGGTGAGCGACTTGGTGGTGGCGCCCATCAGCGCCAGCAGCTTGCCGGGGTTGGTGAGCACGCCCGCGCTCATCGCCTTGTTGGCCAGCGCGCCCATGAACTTCTGCTGGCGCTTGATCCGGTCGGTGTCGGAGCCGTTGCCGAGTGCGTACCGGCTGCGGACGTAGGCCAGGGCCGTCTCGCCCTTGATCTCGTGCGTGCCCCTGCTCAGCTTGAGCTTGGCCTTGTGGTCGTTGACGTCCTTGGGCAGGCACACCGGCACACCGCCGACGGCGTTCGTGATGGCCTTGAACCCGTTGAAGTCGACCTGCATGAAGTGGTCGATCTTGATGTCGGTGACATGCTCGATGGTCTTGACCACGCAGGACGCGCCGCCGAGCGTGAACGCCGAGTTGATCTGGGCGCGCGACTGCGCCGCCGTGGTCGTCCCGTGCGAGGTCTTGCAGGACGGCATCGAGACCATCAGGTCGCGCGGGAAGCTGATGCCCATCGCCTGGCCCCCGCCCGGCGACAGGTGCAGCAGGATCATGGTGTCCGAGCGCGGCAGTTCGTTCTTCATGGACTTGCCGTACTTGGCGTTGTCGCCCGCGCGGGTGTCGGACCCGAGGAGCAGGATGTTCATCGCGCTGTTCAGCTTCTTGGGCCGGTTGGGACCGACCAGGCCGTTGGTGTCCTCGTGGTTGATGTTGCCGAGGGCGCTCCGGTATACGCCGTACATCGTGAGCGAGCCGGCGACCATGACGGCGGACACCCCGACGCAGACCCAGCCGAGGATGCGCCAGCCGCGCCGACGCGGCGCCGGCTGCGGATCGGCGTCGTCGACGTACTCCATGTACATCGGGTTGCTGTTCATCGGCTCCGTGTCCGGGGGCTGGCCCACTTCCAGGGGGCGGGGCGTCAAGGCGAGAGCAAAGAGAGATTAGGTCAGGCGAGGCGGCG
Organism: Spirillospora sp. NBC_01491; assembly: GCF_036227065.1. GTDB lineage: Bacteria > Actinomycetota > Actinomycetes > Streptosporangiales > Streptosporangiaceae > Spirillospora > Spirillospora xylanilytica. The sequence goes on along the minus strand of NZ_CP109432.1, from coordinate 3,997,741 downwards.
TACGGACCCGGATGCGTCATTCCATCCGGGGAGTCCCGCGACCGCGGTCACATGCTCCAGGGTCACTCGTCGATCTAGGGACGCTTTGTCAAAGTTTCGTTGGATTATGACCGAAGCACCCGAGGCTAGTGGTGCGAGCAGGCCCGCCAGAACCCCGTCGAGTGTGGCGTACGACATGTCAACCAGCACTCGGTCGTGCGCGTCAAGCTCCCATTTCTCCGCTCTCCGGCGGGCTGCGGCCACCAGCTCCGCCGCACTCGATGTGACCTTTGTCACAGTAAGGGCGGGCGCGTCAGGCGTGACGGACGGGTCCGCGGCGAACCGGTCGCCGTACGCGCGCACTTCGACCGCGTAGTCGACGACGCCGGCGGGGACCTCGCGCAGCGGCCCGCCGAGCGCGTGCAGCGACAGCCCGACGACCTCCTCAGCGTCCCGGTCGCCGGCCACCTCTCCCAGCACCTCTTCCGAGGCCGCCAGGATGTACGGCGCGGAGGCCCCCAGGGGGCCGGCCGGAACGGTCCGGGATCCGGGCCGCACCGCGTCCGGATCGACCGGCTCGGCCACGAGACCGGCCGCCCAGCACGCCATCAGCCACACCGCGCTCTGCCAGTGCGGCGGCAGCACCAGCACCGCCCGGCCGCCCGGCTCCGCGGCCAGACCGTCCACCAGCAGGTTGGCGGTCTTGGCCACCCAGTTGTCGAAGGTCTTGGCCGACAGCTCGACCCGTTCGCCGGACGCGTCGTCGTAGAAGGTCACCAGCGGGCGGGACGGGTCGGCCGCCAGCCGGTCGCGCAGCAGGCCGGCGGGGTCCGCCGCGGGACGGCCGCCGGTTCCGGCGGGTCCATCGGGCTTGGTCATGAGGTGAGCGTAGAGCCCGCCCGGCCGGCCGGAGGCCACCGCCTCGTCATCCCCGCTACGCTCCGCATCGATGAATGAGCGGAGTGAGGGACGACCCGGGGGCGAGGCGGTGAGCGCGGGCCGGCTGCTCGCCCGGATCACGGTCGCCCCGGCGCTGCTGATCGTGGCGTGGCTGGTGGTCTCGCTGCCGCTGCTGCTGGCCGGGGTCTTCCGCCCCGCCCCCACGATCGCGCTGTTCGTGCCGGTGGCGGCCCTGGCCCTGTGGCAGGGCCTGCGCACCCGTCCGCGCGCCGGCGGCACCCCGCGCGGCGCCGGGACCGGCGATCGGCCCGGCGACGGGGACCGCGGGAAGAGCGGCGGCGGGCTCGGCGCCGTGTCGTGGTGGTCCACCGGCGGGACGCTGGCGGTCGCCGGCGGGTTCCTGGTGGTCCAGGTGGTCATGTGCTCCGAGCAGATCATCGTGCGCCGCGACCCCGCCTCGTACGCGCAGTTCGCGATCTGGCTGGCCGAGCACGGCTCGCTGCCGATCCCGCAGATGCGCGAGGCGTTCGGCGGCGGCGACGGCGTCCTGGAGTACGCCAGCCCGGCCTTCTACCAGGACGGCGGCGCGATCGTCCCGCAGTTCATGGCGGGGCTGCCGATGGTGCTCGCGCTCGGCGGCTGGATCGGCGGCACCCACGGCGTGCTGTGGATGGCCCCGCTGCTGGGCGCGTGCGCCGTGCTGGCGTTCGGGGGCCTGGTCGCGCGGCTGGTCGGGCCGCGCTGGGCGCCCGGCGGGGCGCTGCTGCTGGCGCTGACGCTGCCGATGCTGTGGGCGTCGCGCTCGACGTTCAGCGAGCTGCCCGCGCTGGTGCTGCTGCTCGGCGGCCTGGCTTTGCTGTACGACGTCGGGGAGCCCGGCGGCGCGTCCGGACGGGTCCCTTCGGCGCGGGCCAAGGCGTTCCTGGCGGGCCTGGCGCTCGGGCTCATCGTGCTGGTCCGCGTCGACGGGCTGCGCGACATCCTGCCGGTCCTGGTGTTCGCCGGGCTGCTCGTCGCACGCGGGCGCCGGACCGGGTACCCGCTGGCCGCCGGGCTCGTGATCGGCGCGGGCGCGGGCCTCACCGAGGGGTTCACGCTGTCCCGGCCGTACCTGAGGTACCTGCACGCCTCGTTCGATCCGCTGCTGCTCATCACGGCGGCGCTGGCCGCCGCCACCGTGCTCATGGTCGTGCTGCTGAAGTGGGACGCGACCGGGTCCCGGCTGCGGCGGGCGGGTGCCGCGATCTCCAGGGGACGGCTCCCGGGCGCCGCCGCCGTCCTCACCGTGCTGGTGATGGCGGGCTTCGCGGTCCGGCCGCTGGTGCAGACCGTGCGGCGGGTCCCCGACAACCCCGACGACCTGCTCAACGCGCACTTCATCGAGCTGGTGCAGCGGATCGGCCACCTGCCGGTCGACGGCACCCGGCAGTACACGGAGCTGTCCCTCTACTGGGTGATCTGGTACATCGGCCTGCCCGCGCTGCTGCTGGCCACGTTCGGCGCGGCGCTGCTCGTGCGGCGGCTGCTGCGCGGCCGGTCGCCCGAGTGGCTGCTCCCGTACGCCGTGGTCGTCTGGACGACGGCGCAGGTGCTGCTGCGGCCGGGCATCACCCCCGACCACCCGTGGGCGTCGCGGCGGCTGATCGGGCTCGTCATCCCCGGGCTGCTGCTGTTCACCGTGTGGGGGACGGCCTGGGTGCTCCGCCGCGTCCGCCGCCTCGGGTACGGGCCGCGCCCCACCCGCTGGGCCGTGGGCGTCGCGGTGGTGCTGCTCGTGGCGCCCGTCCTGCTGACGTCCGGCGGGTTCCTGGTCTCCAAGGTCGACCAGGGCGAGGTCGCGGCGGTCGACGGCATGTGCGCGCGGCTGGGCGACCGGGGGTCGGTCGTGGTGGTCGAGCGCGCCACCGCCGACCGGTTCCTCCAGGTGATCCGCGGCATGTGCGGGCTGCCCGCGGCCCGGACGGCGGCGACCGCCCAGCCGGCCGACGTGCTGCGGGTGATCGGGAAGATCCAGGAGGCCGGCCGGGAGCCGGTGATCATGGGCGCGGAGCCGGGGCAGGTGGCCCCGTACGGCCCGGCCGCCCAGGTGATACGGCTGAAGACCCGGCAGGACGGCCGCACGCTGACCGTGCCGCCCGGCGGGAGCTGGGGGCTGAGCGTCAACGTCTGGATCTCCCGGCCCACCGCCCCCTGACCCGCGTCCTGACCTGGCTCCTGACCCGCGCCCGGCCCGGCCCGCGGCGCCGCGAAAGGCGCACCCGGAGGGCCGGACGGGACGCCCCGGGTCTCCAGGGCGGGTATTCTCGCGCTGCGTGAGTACCGAGGCCACTACCGAACGCGTGCACGTGACGATCGTCCTGCCCTGCTACAACGAGCAGGACCACGTCATCGACGAGGTCGAGCGCATCTGCAAGGCGATGGACAACAGCGGCAAGACCTACGAGCTGCTCGCCGTCGACGACTCCTCGAGCGACGCCACGCTGGCCCGGTTGCGCGAGGCCGAACCGCGCTTCCCGCAGATGCGGATCATGGCCTTCCAGCACAACAGCGGCTCGGGCACCGTCCGGCGGATCGGCTCCCAGCAGGCCCGCGGCGAGATCGTGGTGTGGACGGACGCCGACATGTCCTATCCGAACGAGCGGATCCCCGAGCTGGTCGAGATCCTCGACACCGATCCGTCGATCGACCAGGTGGTCGGCGCCCGCACGTCCGAGGAGGGCACGCACAAGGCGCTGCGCGTCCCGGCCAAGTGGTTCATCCGCAAGGTGGCCGAGCGGCTCACCAACTCCAAGATCCCCGACCTGAACTCCGGGCTGCGCGCGTTCCGCCGCGAGGTGTCGCTGCCCTACCTGCGGCTGCTGCCGCCCGGGTTCTCCTGCGTCACCACGATCACGATCGCGTTCCTGTCGAACCAGCACCCGGTGCGGTACGAGCCGATCGAGTACGCCAAGCGGGCCGGCACGTCCAAGTTCCACTTCACCAAGGACGCCTACCGGTACATCCTCCAGGTGCTGCGGATGGTGATGTACTTCAACCCGCTCAAGGTGCTGATGCCGCTGGCGCTGTGGCTGCTCGGAATCGCCCTGGTCAAGGGCGTGTTCGACATGGTCGTGCGCTTCGGGTACTTCGCCAACAACACCGTGATGCTCTTCATCACCGGGCTGATCATCGCCTCGCTGGCGCTGCTCGCCGACCTGATCGTCCGCTCGCGGGGTGACACATGAGGATCGCCGTCGTCGGTCCCGCGTTCCCCTACAAGGGGGGCGGCGCGCACCACACCACCGAGCTGGCGCACCGGCTGGGCGCCGCCGGGCACACCGTCGTCATCGAGTCGTGGCGCGCGCAGTACCCCGGGTTCCTCTACCCCGGGCAGCAGACGATCTCCGATCCGGAGGGCGAGCCGTTCGCGGGCACCCGGCACCGGCTCGACTGGCGCCGCCCCGACGGCTGGTGGCGCACCGGCCGCGGGCTGGGCTCCTACGACCTGGTCGTGCTGGCCGTCCTCAGCCCCGTGCAGGTCCCGTCCTACCTCGGCATCCTCGCCGGGCTCGGCCGCCGCGCCCCGGTGGTCGCGCTCTGCCACAACGTGCTGCCGCACGAGCGCAAGCCCTACGACAGGCCGCTGATGAAGGCCCTGCTCGGACGGGTGAACGGCATCCTCGTGCACTCCGACGAGCAGGCGGGCCTGGCCCGCGGGCTGACGGCGCGTCCGGTGCGCGTCGCCGAGATGCCCGCCCACCTGCCGAGTCCCGCCCCGTCCGCCGGGTCCGACGGCCTCGCCGCGCCCGCGTCCGCGCCCGCGCCTGGTCCCGCGCGGGACGGCGGGACGGCGCGGCGGCTGCTGTTCTTCGGGATGGTCCGCCCGTACAAGGGCCTCGACGTGCTGCTGCGCGCTCTCGCGGCGGGCCCCGAGGACGTCTCGCTGACCGTCGCGGGCGAGTTCTGGGGCGGGCTCGACGAGACCCGCGCGCTGATCGGCGAGCTCGGCCTCGCCGGACGGGTGGAGCTGCGGCCCGGCTACGTGCCCGCCGCCGAGGTGCCGGAGCTGTTCGCCGCCGCCGACGCGCTCGTCCTGCCCTACCGCGCCGCCACCGCCTCGCAGAACGTCTGGATGGCCTACGAGCACGGCGTCCCCGTCATCGCGACCAGCGTCGGCGGGTTCGCCGGCCAGGTCCGCGACGGCGTCGACGGCCTGATCTGCGAGCCGGACGACGTCGCCTCGCTCACCGGGGCCCTGACGCGCTTCTACGCCCCGGGCGAGCCCGAACGGCTGAGGGCCGCGGTCGACCGCGTCGACCACGGCCCGGTCTGGACGGCCTACCTGGAGACCCTGCTCGCGGGCACGGATTCCGGCCCCGCCGTCACAGCCGGGGTGCGACGATCTTGAGCAGCACGCGCCGGACCTGTTCACCGTCGGACATCCGCAGTGGCGCCCTGCACTGCCGGCAGCGGATCTTGCCGCCTCGGCCGGATGAGCGGCCGGGCCAGTAGTAGTCCGCCGGATCCGGGAGACGACGTTCCCGCAGGTCGGCCGTCCCGATGTTCACGCCACGAGCTGTCTCGATGAGGGATCGCCAAACGGAACCCCCGGCCATGGCGGATCAGTCCTGTTCGGGGTCCCGGTCGAGGCGGTGTTGGAGTTGGGTGTTGATGCGGTCGGCTTCGGCGAGCTGGTCTTGGAGGATGATGATGCGGCAGGCCGCTTCCATGGCGGTGCCCTGGTCGATCATGTCGCGGGCTCGTTGGGCCAGGCGCAGCTGGTAGCGGGAGTAGCGGCGGTGCCCGCCGGCCGAGCGTTGCGGGACGAACAGCTTGGCGGCGTCCAGGCCGCGCAGGAACCCTGGGGTGACCCCGAGGATCTCGGCGGCGCGCCCCATGCTGTAGGCCGGGTAGTCCTCGTCGTCGAGCTTGTCGTTCAGCGTGTCCTCGGGCTGGTCGTGCCCCGAGACCGGCTGCGCGAGGCGCGGGTCAGGGTGCTGGGGGTCAGGGTGCTGCGGATCGGTGCCGGTCCTGGCCGGCCGGGGTGCTGTCACGGAACCTTCCGTACTGCCGTGTGCGTACATGCCGGGCACGTTCTGGCAGGGGGAAACGGTGATGAGGCCCCGGCGCCAAGAAGGGCGCCGGGGCCACGAGGTACAACACCATCTATCCGGCGCTGGAGCCGGTTGTCTTCCGCGCCGACCGCCTGGGGCGGGGGCGCGGGGATCGCGAATGCGTGACCGTAGACCACCGTCCAATCTGTGGAGCTGCGGTACCCGCGCGGCGTGACTGGAGCCTGCGACGGGCGATCCCGATGGCGCCGAGAACCCCCTTCCTTGTCTTCCCTACCTGCGTTCTTTCCTTCACCTGCACTTGCTTTGGTGCTGTCGGCGGCCCGTTGACCGCCGGGCGCCCGACCGGCTGCCAGAGTCCCTTGCCTTGCGTTGACCCCGGCACGCCCGGCCTGCGCCATCCACTTCACCGGGCAGTTCGTCCTCTGCCGCGTCTGATGGACTTGTTCTTCGTCGATGACAGGAACACTACCCCACACTCCCGCGAATATCTACTTCGACCAACGCAGTTTTTCGGAGATCGCCTCAGGTGGTTCTCTGCTGCCTGCGCCCGGACCGCGCCAGGGACGCGGCGGCCCGAAACCGTGCGGCGGTACAGCGCACGGTTTCAGCGGCTGAGATGGGTGATGGCGACGTCGATGGTCGCGGTGATGTGGATGCGCCGGTCCAGGCCGGTGCGCTCAAGGATCCGGCGGCACATGCGTTGCCGATCGAGGTGACGGACAAGCGCGCCACGGTCCTCTCGGTGAACCGCCGCTCGAACATCGACTCCGCCGAACCCGGCACTCGCTCGATCCGGGTCGTCCTCGGCGGCTCGATCCGCTCCTCATGGCAGCGGGTCGACGGCGCGCTCCGCAACCGATCCCGCGACATCTCCGCCGGGCAGATCTTGTCCGCCGGGGCCGCCGCCGCCCGTCCGGCCGAGCAGGAACGCGATGCCCGCGCCCACGAGGTCGGCCACGGTCAGCGCCACCCGGGACGCGATCGCGACCACGGCGGGGGCGCCCGCCGGGAGCACCGGGGACAGCACCAGCACCAGCGCCGCCTCGCGCGCGCCGATCCCGCCCGGGGCGATGAAGGCCAGGAAGCCCGCCACGAACGCCAGTGCGTACGCGCCGGTGGCCAGGAAGGGGAGCCCGGCCCCGCTGCCGCCCGCCGCCCCGCACAGCAGCCAGAGGTGCACGCCGAACAGCGCCCAGCCGAGCACCGTCCAGCCGACCGCCACCAGCGTCGCGCCCAGGCTCACCCGGTGCTCCAGCGGGGGCCGCCGGACGAGCCTCAGCGCGGTGTCGAGGCACCACGTCACGATCTTCGGGTGCAGCATCGCGAGCAGCACCGGCGCCAGCGGGAACAGCCACCAGTAGCGGTCCCGGGCCGCCGCCGAGGTCAGCGGCAGCGTCACCGCCGCGACGGCCAGGCCGCACGCGGTCGAGGTCGCCACCGCGAGCAGCGTGGCGCTGATGCTGCGCGCCCGCGACACCTTGTACTCGCTGGACAGCTCGACCTGGGTCACCAGCGCCCACACCTTGCCGGGCACGTACTTGCCGAGCTGCGAGATGTACTGGATCCGGAACGCGGCCTTCAGTGGCAGCGGCGAGCCGAGCCCGGCCAGGAAGGTCCGCCAGCCCAGCATCCAGGCGAACAGCCCGGCGCACCCGGCGGCGAACGCGCCCACCAGCGTGAACCACGACATCTGCTGGAACGCCTGGACGGCGTCGTCCCACGAGGACACCAGGCTGTAGGCGCAGAAGGCCAGTGCGAGCAGGATCAGCAGTATGCGCACGGCCCGCAGCGCGACGGCCTTGGATTTCACCCGCCCAGACTAGGTGAACGCCGGGCCCCCTCGCGCTTTGCGAGCCCGCACCCACCCGGCGCCTCTAGAGTTGGCGGCGATGAAACTCTCGGATGTGGTCGCCTTCATGGGGCACCAGGTGCACGTGTGCCGGTACCGCGAGGCGGGGACGCTGCTCGACTGGATGGGCCGGAACCTGCGCGGCAAGCGGGTCCTCGACGTCGCGGGCGGCGACGGCTACTGGGCCGGGCGGGCCCACCGCCGCGGCGCCGACGCGGTCTCGATCGACCTGGCCCGCAAGAAGATGGTCTACGGCCGGACGCTCGCGCACGCGCCCGCGCTGGTCGAGTGCGACGCGCTGCGGCTGCCGTTCGGCGACGGCTCGTTCGACGCGATCCTGTCGGTCTGCGCGATCGAGCACTTCGACGACGGCGGCACCTCGCTCGACGAGATGGCGCGGGTGCTCAAGCCGGGCGGCGAGATCTTCATGTCCGCCGACGTGCTGAGCCGCGCCGACGCCTGGCCGGGCCTGCGTGACGCGCACAAGGCCAAGTACCACGTGCAGCACACCTACACGCACGAGACGCTGCGCACGCTGATGGACGAGCGCGGCCTCGACCTGGTCCGGCACTCGTACCAGTTCAGGACCGCCACGACCGAGCGGCTCTACCTGTCGCTCTCGGCGTACGGGGGCAAGGTCGGCTTCAACGCGGCGGCCCCGCTAACGCCCCTGGTCGCCCTGGCCGACCGCAGCGCCCCCAACGAGCGCGGCAGCATCGTCCTGATCCACGCGCGCAAGCGCGCCTGACGCGCGGGCGCGCCTGACACGCGCGGGATCCGCCCGCGCCGCCGGTCTCCCGATCGGCCGTGAAACGCGCGGGCGGGCGACCTGAAATCCCCCGGTGGGCAGGCTGAAACGCGCGGGCGGGCGGACCTGATGCTCGCGCGGGGCCCGAGCGGCGTAGTCTCGGAGAATAAAGAGTGATCTACGCCACTTCGGCTTCGGCTGAGCCGGGATTAAGGGGGATCCGTGGCGCCTCGAATTCTGCTCGACGCCACCGCCGTGCCCGCCGACCGGGGCGGGCTGGGACGGTACGTCGACGGCCTGCTGTCGGCCCTGCACGGGCTCGGCGCCGATCTGGCGGTGGTCTGCCAGCGCGCCGACGAGGAGCGGTACGGGACGCTCGCGCCGGGGGCGCGGATCGTCGCCGGCCCGGCGGCGCTCGCGCACCGCGCCGCCCGGTTGTCCTGGGAGCAGTCCGGGCTCCCGTACGTCGCCGAGCAGGTCGGCGCCGACGTGATCCATCTGCCGACGTACACGATCCCGGTCGCGCCGGGGCTGCCGACGGTGGTGACGATCCACGACGTGACGCTGTTCACCGAGCCCGAGCTGTACGACCCGGTCCGCACCACCTACGTCAAGTCGGCGACGCGCACCGCCGCGCGCCGCGCCACCCGCCTGATCGCGCCGTCCCGGGCCACCCGCGACGAGCTGGTCCGGCTGCTCGGCGCCGATCCCGAGCACATCGACGTCGCCTACCACGGCGTCGACCACCAGGCGTTCCACCGTCCGGACGAGCCCGAGATCAAGCGGGTCTCCGACCGGCTCGGCCTGCACGGCCGCCCGTACCTGGCCTACCTGGGGGCGCTGGAGCCGCGCAAGAACGTGCCCGCGCTGATCCGCGGCTGGGTGCGGGCGTGCGCCGAGCGAGCCGATCCGCCCGCGCTGGTGCTGGCCGGCGCCGGCGGCTGGGACGACGACGTCGACGCGGCGCTGGCGTCCGTGCCGGTGCAGCTCAGGGTGGTGCGGCCCGGCTACCTGTCGTGGGAGTCGCTGCCCGGCCTGTTCGGCGGGGCGCTGGTGGTGGCGCTGCCGAGCCGCGGGGAGGGCTTCGGGCTGCCGGTGCTGGAGGCGATGGCCTGCGGGGCACCCGTCCTGACGACCCGGCGGGGCCCGCTGCCCGAGGTCGGCGGCGACGCCGTCGCCTACACCGAGCCCGAGCCCGAGCACATCGCGGCGGCCCTGTCCGCGCTGATCGACGATCCGGCGGCGCGGCGGCGGCTCGGCGACGCGGCCTGCGTCCGTTCGCAGCAGTTCAGTTGGACGGTCTCGGCCGAGGCGCACCTGGCGTCCTACGAGAGGGCCGTGGGGCAGTACGCCACGGCCCACCAGAACGGGCCCGCGCCGCACGCTCACTAGTGCTTTTCCAAGCCCGGCCCGGCGTTCTCGCCTGGCGGCTCGGACGCCGACCGTGCTTGGGCGAGCGCGACATCGCTTCGCGATCTGGCCGGTTCGGCTCGCCTTCGGCTTCGCCGCACCGGCCAGGTAACGCGCTCGCGCGACGGCCGAGGCACTGTGAGACAGGGCCCGGCACGCCGAGGGCGCCGTGCTCCGCACCCGCTAGGCTCGCTCGCACTGCTAGAGCCGGGCGCGTCCGGCTGGACTGAGGAAGGGGCCCGAGTGGAAGCCATCCTGCTGGTCGGGGGCCAGGGCACCCGGCTGCGCCCGCTGACCATCTCGACTCCCAAACCGCTGCTTCCGGCGGCGGGTGTCCCACTGCTGGAACATCAGGTCACGCGGGCGCGCGACGCGGGTGTGACGCGGATCGTGTTCGCGACCTCCTATCGCGCCGAGATGTTCTCCGAGGCGTTCGGCGACGGCGCCCGGCTCGGCATGGAGATCGTCTATGTGACCGAGGACGAGCCGCTCGGCACCGCCGGTGCGATCCGCAACGCGTCGGCGGCCCTGACCTGCGACGGCGACAGCCCGGTTCTCATCCTGAACGGCGACATCCTGTCCGGGCACGACATCTCCGCACAGATCGCGGCGCACGAGAAGGACAAGGCCGCGGTCACCCTGCATCTGACGCTCGTCGACGACGCCCGGCGCTACGGCTCGGTGCCGACGGCCCCGAACGGCAGAGTGGTCGACTTCGTGGAGAAGTCCCCGAACCCGCCGACGAACCAGGTCAACGCCGGGTGCTATGTCTTCCGCCGTTCGGTGATCGAGCACATCCCCGCCGGCCGGGCGGTGTCGGCCGAGTACGAGACCTTTCCGGAACTCCTGGCCGGGGGCGAGGTGATCTGCGGGTACGTCGAGGCGGCCTACTGGCTCGACGTGGGAACGCCCGCGACCTTCGTCCGGGGCGTCTGCGACCTCGTGCTGGGGGCCATGCCGTCCCCGGTGGTGTCGCCGCACGAGCACGGCGCGCTGCTGCTGGACGGGGCGTCCGTCGCGCCGACGGCCCGGGTGGGCGGCGGTACGGCGGTCGGGCGGGGCGCCGCCATCGGAGCCGGGGCCCGGGTCGAATCGAGCGTGCTCTTCGATCGCTCCGTGGTCGAACCCGGCGCCCGGGTGGTCCGCTCGGTCGTCGGCGAAGGCGCGCGGGTCTGCTCGGGCGCGGTGCTGGAGGATTGCGTCGTCGGCGACGGTGCGACCGTCGGCCCGGGGAACGAGTTGCTCAACGGCCTGCGTGTCTGGCCCAACGCCGAACTCTCCGCGACGGCGGTCCGCTTTTCACCCGAGTAGCCGTCGCGGTCCGGGGAGGCGCTGTTCGCGGGACGGTCGACCGGCGTATGTCGCGTATGTCGAGGCGCTGGGCGATGGCAGACTGGTGCTCGACCATGATGAAGATCACGAGATGAGTTCGCAGGCCAGGTGGCGGGAGCCGGACACCTCAAGGGGTGGTGCGGGGGAGCCGGCCACGGGGCGGGTCGCCCGCGCCGAGGGCGAGGCCGAGGCCGAGCGCGTACGTGAGTGGCGGGCGCCTTGGCCGGTCGATCCAGTGCGGGTGCTGGGAGTGCACAGGCGCGGGCGTGACGATCCCGCGTTCCGGACCACCGCGGACGGCGCGGTCTGGCGTGCGTCCCACACCCCTGACGGGCCGGGCACGCTCAGGGTGCGGCCGAGCGGGGACACGATCATCGCGTCCGCGTGGGGACCGGGCGCCGGGTGGCTGCTCGACGGGGTTCCGGACCTGCTGGGCGCCGCCGACCTCCCCGAGGGGCTGGAGGCCCGGCACGACGTCGTACGGGACGCGGCCCGGCGCGCGCCGGGGCTGCGGATCGGGCGCACCGGGCGGGTCTTCGAGGCGCTCGTCCCGGCGGTGCTGGAGCAGAAGGTCCTGGCCACCGAGGCGCATCGGGCCTGGGCGTACCTGCTGCGGCGGTTCGGCGAGCCCGCCCCGGGCGCCCCCGGCATGCGGGTGCCCCCGCCGCCCTCGGTGTGGATCCGGATCCCGTCGTGGGAGTGGCACCGGTCGGGCGCGGAGGCGGTCCGGGCCCGCACGATCATCGGGGCGGCGCGGGTCGCCGGGCGGCTGGAGGCCGATCCGGCCGAGGCACGGCTCCGGACGCTGCCGGGGATCGGGGTGTGGACGGCGGCCGAGATCCGGCAGCGGGCCGCCGGCGATTCCGACGCGGTCTCCGTCGGCGACTACAACCTGCCCGGCCTGGTGGGCTGGGCGCTGGTCGGCCGGAAGGTCGACGACGCCGGGATGCTGGAGCTCCTGGAGCCGTACGCCGGGCACCGGTACCGGGTCACCCGGCTGCTGGAATCGACCGGCAGGCGTCCGCCGCGGCGCGGGCCGCGTCTGCCGGTCCGCGACTATCGCTCGTTCTGACGGGACGGCCTCCCCGGCGGCGTTCCCGGCGGCGTTCCCGCGCGGGAATAGAAGCGCGGCCCGCCGGGCTGCCCTGGATGCGCGTCGACCCGGGGGTGGCCGCCGCCTCGCGAATATGACGATTGGCATAGAGTGCCTGCATGGACGCTGGTGTGACGGAGTCCGCGCTCCGCAGGGCCTTGGCCCGGGCACGCGACGGCAAGACACTCGACCGATCTGAGGCAACCACGCTGCTGCACGCCCGCGGGGCGCAGCTCGACGATCTGCTCACCTACGCGGCCCGCACCCGGGACGCCGGCCTGGAGGCCGCGGGGCGGCCCGGGGTCATCACCTACAGCCGCAAGGTCTTCATCCCGCTGACCCGGTTGTGCCGTGACCGCTGCGGCTACTGCACGTTCGCCACCGTGCCGCACCGGGTCGACTCCCCGTATCTCAGCCCGGACGAGGTGCTGGAGATCGCCCGGCAGGGCGCCGCGATGGGCTGCAAGGAGGCCCTGTTCACGCTGGGCGACCGGCCCGAGGACCGCTGGAAGCCGGCCCGCGAGTGGCTGGACGCCCACGGCTACGACGACACCCTCTCCTACGTGCGCGCGATGGCGATCCGCGTGCTGGAGGAGACCGGGCTGCTCCCGCATCTCAACCCCGGCGTGCTGAACTGGCGCGACTTCCAGCGGCTCAAGCCCGTCGCGCCGTCGATGGGGATGATGCTGGAGACGACCGCGACCCGGCTGTTCAGCGAGAAGGGCGGCCCGCACTTCGGGTCGCCCGACAAGGACCCGGCCGTGCGGCTGCGGGTGCTGGAGGACGCGGGCCGCACCAACGTCCCGTTCACCACCGGGATCCTCATCGGTATCGGCGAGACGATCGCGGAGCGGGCCGACGCGATCTTCGCGATCCGCGGCACGATGCGGGAGTACGGGGCGATCCAGGAGGTCATCGTCCAGAACTTCCGCGCCAAGCCCGACACCAAGATGCGCGACACCCCCGACGCCGAGCTGGCGGAGCTGGCCGCGACGATCGCGGTGACCCGGCTCGTCCTCGGCCCGAAGGCCCGCGTCCAGGCGCCGCCCAACCTGGTCGAGGACCAGTACGCGCTGATGCTCCGCGCCGGCATCGACGACTGGGGCGGCGTCTCCCCGCTCACCCCCGACCACGTCAACCCCGAGCGCCCGTGGCCGCAGATCGACGAGCTGGCCGCGCGCACCGCCGAGTTCGGGTTCGCGCTGCGCGAGCGGCTGACGGTCTACCCCGAGTACGTCAAGCGCGGCGAGCCGTGGCTCGACCCGCGGGTGCTGGCGCACGTCGCGGCGCTCGCCGACCCGGCGACCGGCCTCGCCCGCGAGGACGCGGTGCCGGAGGGACGGCCCTGGCAGGAGCCCGACGGCGGCTTCGAGGCGTTCGGCGGGACGGGCCGCACCGACCTGCACACCGAGATCGACACCTCCGGCCGCACCGGCGACCGGCGCGCGGACTTCGACGAGGTCTACGGCGACTGGGACGCGCTCAAGGACCGGATGAGCGCGCCGCAGCGGTTCGACGCCGACATCAAGGAGGCCCTCGCGCACGCCGAGCGCGACCCCGCCGGGCTGTCGGACGACGAGGCGCTCGCCCTGCTGCACGCCGACGGCCCCGAACTGGACGCGCTCGCCGGGCTCGCCGACGACCTGCGCCGCGACACCAACGGCGACGAGGTCACCTACGTCGTCACCCGCAACATCAACTTCACCAACGTCTGCTACACCGGCTGCCGGTTCTGCGCGTTCGCCCAGCGCCGCACCGACGCCGACGCGTACACGCTGTCGCTGTCGCAGGTCGGCGACCGGGTGGACGAGGCGTGGCAGGCGGGCGCGACCGAGATCTGCATGCAGGGCGGCATCCACCCGGACCTGCCCGGCACCGCCTACTTCGACCTCGCCCGCGAGGTGAAGCGCCGCGCGCCGGACATCCACCTGCACTCCTACAGCCCGATGGAGGTCGTCAACGGCGCCAGCCGCACCGACCTGTCGATCCGCGAGTGGCTCCAGGAGGCCAAGGCCGCCGGCGTCGACTCGCTGCCCGGCACCGCCGCCGAGATCCTCGACGACGAGGTGCGGTGGGTGCTCACCAAGGGCAAGCTGCCGACCGACCAGTGGATCGAGGTCGTCACCACCGCGCACGAGATCGGCATCCCGACCACCTCGACGATGATGTACGGGCACGTCGACACGCCCTCGCACTGGGTCGGGCATCTGAAGCTGCTGCGGTCGATCCAGGAGCGGACCGGCGGGTTCAGCGAGTTCGTGCTGCTGCCGTTCGTGCACCACAGCTCGCCGATCTACCTGGCCGGGCTCGCCCGCCCGGGGCCGACGGTGCGGGAGAACATCGCGGTGCACGCGCTGTCGCGCATCCTGCTGCACGGCGCGATCCCCAACATCCAGACCTCCTGGGTGAAGCTCGGCGACGAGCTGTGCACCCGGGTCCTCCAAGGCGGCGTCAACGACCTCGGCGGGACGCTGATGGAGGAGACCATCAGCCGGATGGCGGGCTCGGAGAACGGCTCGTTCAAGCCGATCAGCGAGCTGGAGGCGATCGCCGCGCGGGCCGGGCGCCCGGCCCGGCAGCGCACCACCATGTACGGCGAGGTGCCCGCCGAGCGGATCGAGGCCGCCCGGCGCACCGACGGGGTCGGGCACTTCGGCGCCGCGGGCGGACGTCCGGGCGGCGGACGTCTCGACCTGCCGCTCGTCGGGACCTGACCGCGACGGAACCGTGACCGGCCGGTGCGCTCGCGCACCGGCCGGTCCTCCGTTCAGGAACCGCGGCCCTCAGCGCACCTCGATGAACGCGTCCGGGGTGCGCGGCGGGCGCTCGCGCGGCGGCGCGGCCGGGTGGCCGACGCCGACGGTGCCCATCGGGTCCCATCCGGCCGGCAGGTCGAGCGCCTCGCGCACCACGTCGCGGCAGAACATCGTGCTCGACACCCAGCAGGACCCCAGGCCCTCGACGGCGAGGGCGACCAGCAGGTTCTCGACGCCGGCGCCCGCCGCCACCACGAACATCTCGCGCTCGGCGCGGGCCCGGCGGTCGTCGGGGTAGTCGTGCGAGCCGTCCATCACCAGGCACGGCACGACCAGGTACGGGGCGCGGCGCAGCACGTCGCCGCGCTTGAGCCGCTTGGCGATCGACTCTTCGGAGAAGCCGTCGCGGCGCAGGTCGGCCTCCCAGGCGTCGCGCATCGCGTCGAGCAGCCGCGTGCGGGCCTCCTCGGACTCGACCAGGACGAAGCGCCACGGCGTGGTGTGGTGCGGCGCCGGCGCGGTGATGGCCGCCGCGACCGCGCGCCGCACCGCCTCGGGCGCCACGGGGTCGGCGGTGAACTCCCGGATGGTGCGCCGCGCGTGCAGCACCTCGGCCGACCCCCACCGGAACATGTCCTCGTCGGGCGGGCGGATCAGCTCGCGGGCGCCCGGACCGTCCGCGGCGACGACCAGCTCGCCGAGGCCGCGCACGACCGCGATCGGCACCCCGTCGAGCTTGCCCTTGACCAGCTCGGCCGCCGACGCGATCTCGTCGGCGACCGCGGTGACGGTCGCCTCCAGCCGGTTCCCGTAGGCGTCGTCCCGGCCGCGCAGGTCGCTCAGCGGCGCCAGCCCGGCCACCCCGATCGCCGCGTCGGTCAGCCCGTTGCGCCACGGCCGGCCGAGCGTGTCGGACACGATCACGGCCACGTCGACGCCGAGCCGGGCGCGCAGCCCGGCGCGGACGCGGCGGGCGGACGCGTCGGAGTCCTCGGGGAGCAGCAGCACGGTGCCCGGCGCGGTGTTGGACGCGTCGACGCCCGCCGCCGCCAGCACCAGGCCCTGCCGGGTCTCCACGATCCGGGTCTCGCCGCGCGCGTGGGTACGGCGCGCGACGACCCGCACGGTCTCGGCCTCGATCGCCTTCTCCCGGTCGTCCGCGACCAGGACCCGGCCCTCCGCCTTGCTGACGATCTTGGACGTGACGACGAGCACGTCGCCGTCCTCGATCAGATCGGCCGGGACGAGGGCGGCGAGATCGTCGCCCTCGGCCACCTCGGGCAGCCCCGGGATGCCGAAGACCTGCATGTTCATGCCGTGTCCCCCGTGTCCCCCGTGCCGTCCGGTCCGCCCGTGTCCGCTGTGCCGTCCGGGCCCGCGGTGCCGCCCGGCCGGTCGCGCGCGGCCAGCTCGCGGGCCAGGTCGAGCGCGGCGGCGGCGATGGCGGCGGTGGCGTCGGGGTCGCTCATCAGCAGCGGCCGGGAGCGCACCTCGATGCCCTCGGCCCGCACGCCGGCGTCGGCCTCGTCGACCAGCCAGCCGTCCAGCAGCCCGGGGCCGTAGTGCTCGGCCACCGCGCGGGCGCCGGTCTCGACGCCGATCGCGGTGAGGCACGCGTCGGCCATCCCGCGGACCGGCGCGCCGCCGATGATCGGGGAGACGCCCACCACGGTCTTGGCCGCGACCGCCGCGCGGATGCCGGGGACCGCCAGGATCGTGCCGATGCTCACCACCGGGTTGGACGGCGGGAGCAGCACCACGTCGGCGGCCTCGATCGCGGCCAGCACCCCCGGCGCGGGCGAGGCGTCGGCGGCCCCGACCGCCGAGATCGACTCGGCCGGGACCGAGGCGCGCATCCGCACCCACCACTCCTGGAAGTGGATCGCGCGGCGGCCCCGCTCGGGCTCGTCCACCACCACGTGCGTCTCGACCTGGTCGTCGGTCATCGGGATCAGCCGCACGCCCGGCTTCCACCGGTCGCACAGCGCCGCGGTCACCGCCGACAGCGGGTAGCCCGCCGCCAGCATCTGGGTGCGCACGATGTGGGTGGCGAAGTCGCGGTCGCCGAGCCCGAACCAGTCCGGCCCGACCCCGTAGGCGCCGAGCTCCTCCTTGACGGCGAAGGTCTCGCCGGTGCGGCCCCAGCCCTGCTCCTCGTTGATGCCCCCGCCGAGTGTGTACATCACGGTGTCCAGGTCGGGACAGACCCGCAGCCCGAACAGGGAGATGTCGTCCCCGGTGTTCCCGATCACGGTGATCTCCGCCTCGGGTGCGGCGGCCTGGAGCCCCCGCAGGAAGCGGGCCCCGCCGATGCCGCCCGCCAGCGCCACGATCCTCATGCGGATCAGCCTAGGGCGCCGGAGGGGGCGCCTCCGACGCCGGTGCGCCCTCCGGCCCCGCGGGCCGTGACCGGAAGCGGGCCCGCGCGGGACCGGACGAACGCCGCACAGAGCCCGGCCGGGGCCGATCAGGACCCGTCCAAAGCCCGATCACGACGGGGCCGCGGCGAGATCACGGGCGGGGGCGGAGACGTCGGGGGTCTTGATGTGCAAAGCTTTGCGCAGGAATCTGATTGCCACTGTCTGGAGATGTCGTTGTGAACAAGGAAGCCGTCCAGCGCCTGCGCGAACCGGCCGCCTGGGTATTGCTGGCCTCTGCGGGACTGCAATTGTTCGCGGGCATCATCAAGCTCTTCGGCGGGGGCGACGAGTTCAAGTTCCGCGCCTACACCGAGACCGTGAACGGCTTCTTCACCCAGACCGCCGTCGTCGGGCTGCTCGTCCTCGCGGTGCTGCTGGTGACCTGGGTCGGTCCTCCGAGCCCGCAGGCCCGCACCATCACCATGGGCGCGCTCGGGGTGCTCGCCGGGATCGTGCTGTTCGGTGTGGTGTGCTGGCTCACCTCGATGCTGGTGCCGTCCGAGCAGCTCGGCGCGATGGCCAAGCTGAGCGTCTTCCTGTACGGCGCGGCCAAGCTCGCGGTCGTCGGTGTGGCCGGCTGGTTCGTCTTCACGGTCTTCCAGGGCATGCAGCCCGCCCGTCCGCAGGGCCAGCCCGGACAGGTGCCGCCGGGGTACCCCGACTACGGCTACCAGCAGGGCCAGCAGCAGTTCGGCGGCCAGCAGGCGCAGTACGGCCAGCAGCAGCCCTACCAGCAGTACCAGCAGCCCGCGCAGCAGCCGGGCTACGAGCAGCAGCCCCAGCCGGGCTACGAGCAGCAGCCTCAGCAGGGTTACGGCCAGCAGCCGCAGTACGGGCAGCCCCAGGACTACCAGCAGGCCCAGCAGCAGGCCCAGCAGCAGGCTCAGCCGCAGGAGTACCAGCAGCAGGCGGGCCAGCAGGGCCAGCAGACCGGGCAGCAGCAGTACGGCCAGGAGCAGCAGCAGTACGGGCAGAGCGGCGGCTACCAGCAGCAGCCCGCAGAGAACGAAGAGATGGGCGAGTGGACCCGCGCGTACGGTGGCAGCGGCGGCGACGCGGGGCAGTCCGGCCCGCAGAACCCCGGCCAGCAGCAGTACGGGCAGCAGCCGCAGCAGTCCGGCGAGCAGCGTCCGGAAGAGGGCGGCGACTGGTACCGGGACAACCGTCCCCCGCAGTGATGCCGTGATTATCTGATCTCCGGCTGATCTCCGTACCAAAGCCGATGACAGTGATCCCCACAAAACCCTCTTTGTTACCCCGGAAACTCGTTCCGCTTGACGGGGCGGGCGCTACACGCGTGTAATTTCATGGGTGTAGTTCTATGCCTTCTCGGGGGATGGAGCTCGAGGGAAGGCATTGACCAGGGGGCTCCACGGGCTAGGAGGTGCGCTATGAGCGAGGTAGTGATCCCGCTGGCGCACGGCACAGACGGCGAAGAGATGGGCTGGCAGGAGCGCGCGCTGTGCGCGCAGACGGACCCGGAGGCGTTTTTTCCGGAGAAGGGCGGCTCCACTCGCGAGGCCAAGAAGGTGTGCCGGGCATGCGAGGTACGGACGGAGTGCTTGGAGTACGCGCTACAGCACGATGAGCGTTTCGGTATTTGGGGGGGACTGTCCGAGCGGGAACGCCGCAAGTTGAAGCGTCAGGCCGTCTGAGCGCGTAGTGCCCGCGCTCGCGGGCGCCCCGGCCGCGCGGGACGGTGCCGCCGGAGGGCCGCTGTCCTGGATCTAGGGGGATTCAGGACGGGCCCCGGCGGCCACGCGTACAGTTATCAGCCGTGTCGGCCCCAGGCCGGCACGGCTGCTGATTGTCTCCCCACAGACCGAGCGGACCCTTGTCGCCCAACCTCGATCGCCACGTCGTCACGGCGGTCCTCGTCGCGCACGACGGCGCGCGCTGGCTGCCGGACACGCTGAAGGCCCTGCTGACGCAGGCCCGCCCGGTGCAGCGGCTCGTCACGGTGGACAACGGGAGCCAGGACCGCGGCCCCGCCGTCCTCGCCGAGGTCGTCGGCGCCGGCAACGTGCTGACGCTGCCCCGCACCACCGGCTACGGCGAGGCCGTCGCCGAGGCGCTGCGGCAGGCCCCGGCCACCGCCCCCGTCCCCGACGACGACCCGGGCAACCCCCGCACCGAATGGGTGTGGCTGCTGCACGACGACTCCGCCCCCGCGCACGACGCGCTCGCGCTGCTGCTGCGGATGGCGGGCACCGACCCCGATGCCGCCGTGCTCGGCCCCAAGATCCGCGACTGGGACGACCGGCGGATGCTGCGCGAGCTGGGCGTGGCGATCGACGGCGCGGGCCGCCGCGAGACCGGCCTCGACCGGCGCGAGCTCGACCAGGGCCAGCACGACGGCGTCCGCGACGTGCTCGCCGTCGGCAGCGCCGGAATGCTGGTGCGCCGCGACGTGTGGGACCGGCTCGGCGGCTTCGACGTCGAGTTCGGGCTGTTCCGCGACGACGTCGACTTCTGCTGGCGGGCGCACGCCGCCGGGCACCGGGTGGTCGTGGTCAGCGACGCGGTGGTCCACCACGCCGAGGCGTCCCGCCGGGGCGTCCGCGAGATCGGCATGTCCGCCGAGCATCCGCGCCGCCGCGACCGCCGCAACGCGCTCTACACGCTGCTGGGCAACCTGCCCTTCCCGGCGATGCTCCGGGCGCTGGCCCGCAACCTGTGGGCCACCCTGCTGCGCGCCCTGCACCTGCTGGTGATCAAGCAGCCGGGCGCCGCTCGGGAAGAGCTCGGCGCGCTCGGCGACGTCCTGCGCGACCCGGGGCGGCTGCGCCGGGTGCGGGCCGCGCGGGCGAGCGGGCGCAAGCGCGTCTACCGCAGCGTCCGCCGCTTCCAGCCGCGCCGGGTGGCGCTGCGCCGGCTCTTCGAGGCCCTGTCGGAGTTCCTCGCCGCGCACGAGCGCGATCGGCGCGAGGCCGACGAGGAACCGGCCTCCGGCGAACCCGGGCCGGTCCGGCGGGCGCTGGCCCGTCCCGGCGTCGTGCTCGTGCTGGCGCTCACCGCCGTCACGCTCGCTGCCGAGCGCTCGCTGGTCCTCACCGGCGAGTGGCTCGGCGGCGGCGCGCTGGTCCCGGCGTGGGGCGGGGCGAGCGACCTGTGGGCGCAGTACCTGTCGGGCTGGCATCCGTCCGGTCTCGGGTCCGCCGAGGGCGGCCCCCCGTACGTCGGGGTGCTCGCGGTGCTGTCGACGGTGCTGCTCGGCAAGCCCTGGCTGGCCGTGGCGGTCCTGCTGCTCGGCAGCGTCCCGCTGGCCGGCCTCACCGCCTACCGGGCGTCCCGCGTCCTGGTCCTCGCGCCGCCCCGCACCGGGCGGCGCGCGAAGGTGAGCGGCCGGCGGATCCCCGTCACGGTCGTCCGGGCGTGGTTCGCGGCCGTCTACGCGCTGATGCCGGCGGCCACCGGCGCCGTCGCGGGCGGACGGCTCGGCACCGCCGTGGTGATCGTGCTGCTGCCGCTGATCGCGCTCCAGGTGGCCCGGATGTACGGGGTGCCGAGGCCCGCCGGGGCGGCGGGCGCAGCGGGCGCGGCGCTGCGCGACCGGCGGGCCGGACGGGCCGCGTGGGCGGTCGCGCTGATGCTGGCGGTCGCGACGGCGTTCGTGCCGCTGACCTATGTGCTGGCGCTCGCCGCGGGCGCGCTGGCGTGGGTGCTGTTCGACGGGCCGCGCCGTCACGGCCGGCGGAACCTGGCCATCGCGCTCGGCGTGCCGCCGCTGCTCCTGCTGCCGTGGGTGCCGGGCCTCCTGCTGCATCCGTCGCGGTTCCTGTTGGAGACGGGCCTGCACCGGGCCGCCGACCCGGCCGCGTCCGCCGCCGGGCTGCTCGCCCTGAACCCGGGCGGGCCGGGCACGCCCGCCCGCTGGACGCTGTACGGGCTGCTGCTGGTCGCGGTGTGCGCGCTGCCGCTGCGCAGCCGCCGCACGGCGGTGCTGGCCGGATGGATGCTGGCGATCTTCGGGTTGCTCACCGCGATCCTGATGAGCGCGGTCACCGTCCGCGACGGGGCCGACGCGGCGCCCGCGTGGCCGGGCGTGGCGCTGGTGTTCGCCGGAGCCGGGGCGCTGCTCGCGGCGACCGCGGCGGTGCAGCGCGCGACCGAGGTCCTGGCGGGCAACCACCTGATCTACAAGGCCGGCGGCGCCGTGGTGGTCCTCGCGGCGCTCACCGCCCCGCCGCTCGCCGCCGCGGCCTGGATCGCCGGGGGGGCGGGCGGTCCGCTCGGGCACGCCGACGCCGACGCCGTCCCCTCGTTCATCCGGGCGCCGTCCGGGCCGCGCACCCTGGTGATGCGCCAGGAGCCCGCGGGCCGCGTCTCCTACAGCGTGCTGCGCGGCACCCGCCCGATGCTCGGTGAGGCCGGTACCCGGACGGCCGGGCCCGCCAGGAGCCGAATGGACGGCCTGGTCGCGGGGCTCGCCGGGGGCCGCGCCGAGGACGACGGCCCCGCGCTGACCAGGATGGGCGTCCAGTACGTGCTGGTTCCGCATCCGGCGCGCGATCCGCTCGCGTCCGTCCTGGACGCGTCTCCGGAACTGACCCGCCTCAGCCGCACGCCATCGTTCGGCGTGTGGCAGCTCCAGGCGCCCGCCGGACGCCTCATGCTGCTGAACGGCGACGGCACGGCCGGTCCACCGCTGCCCGCCGGACGGATCGGCGCGCGGGTGCGCATCCCGGCCGGCGGCGGCGCGCGCACCCTGCTGCTGGCCGAACCGGCCGATGGCGGGTGGCGGGCGTCCTACAACGGCCGCGCCCTCAAGGCCCGGACGGTGGACGGCTGGGCGCAGGGCTATGAGATCCCCGCGAGTGCCGGCGACTTCGAGCTGACGCGGGGCATGCGGCTGCGGCACACCTGGCTGGTCGTGCAGGGCGCCGCCGTGCTGCTGGTCGCCGTGCTCGCGCTGCCGGGCGGCCAGGCGGACGGTCCGCCGGCCCCGGGCGGGCGCCGCCGCGGCCACCGGGCCCGTTCCGCCGCGGGGGCGCTGACGCGCCGGGCCGACCGCGGGACCGGCGGGCTCAGGAGGCGGCACCGGATCCGCCACGAGGATCCAGCCGCCGACCCCGCCGCCGACCCCGCCGTCGCCTCCGACCCAGCCGCTGAGACCGCCGCCCCGGGGCTCGGCGAGGAAGCGGCGGCGGCGCCGGTCGCGTCCGCCGAGGAGCGTTCCTGACCATGGACAGAGTCCTGCGGCTGTTCGGACTCCGCTACGCCACGGCCGCGCTGGTCCTGGTCGCGCTGGCGGCGCTGTACGGGGCGGCGTCGCTGTCCCGTCCCGGCCCTCGCGCGGGCGCGACGGGCCAGGGCGCGCGGGTACCCGTGACGTCCGCGCTGGCGGTCTGCCCCGGCCACGAGGGGGGCAGGCTGAGCGTCCAGTCCACCCCCGGCACGCCCGCCGGAACCGCGCCGCGCGGCGGGCCGGGCCGCGCGGAGGTGACCGCGACCGGCGGCGGCGAGCCCCTCGGCGCGCTGGTCGCGCTCGGGCAGGGGTGGAGCAAGGACCAGGACACCGCCAAGGACTCCTTCGCCGTCCGCGCCGACGGCGCCCTCGCCGCGGGCCTGGAGGCCGAGCAGACCACGCACTGGCCCAAGGGGAGGGACCGGGGGCTGGCCGCGACCCGCTGCGCCGCCCCGGGCACCGACCTGTGGTTCGTCGGGCCCGGCCCGGTCGCGGCCGAGCGGCTCGAACTCCAGCTCACCAACGCCGACGCGCAGCCCGCCTCCGTCGACGTCACCGCGCTGTCGGGGGAGGGCCCGCTCGACACCCCGGACGGGCGCGGCACCCTCGTCGAACCGCACACGACCCGGACCGTGCTCCTCGGCGAGTCCGCCGAGGGACTCGGCGACATCGTCGGCACCGCGCGCGACCTCGCGCTGCGCGTGCACGCCACGGGCGGACGGGTCGCGGCGTCGCTGCGGGTGCGGATCGGCGCCGGGAAGGGCATCGACCGGGTGCCGGTCTCGCCCGTGCCCGCGACCTCGGTGATCGTGCCGGGCGTGCCGTCCGGTGAGGGCGCGCGGCGGCTCATGGTCGGGGTGCCCGGCGCGGAGGACGCCCGGATCCGGGTCCAGGTGATCACGCCGAGCGGCTCGTTCGCCCCGCACGGCCAGGACATCCTGGACGCGCCCGCCGAGACGGTGTCGGCGGTCGACCTGGAGAACGCGCTGTCCGGCAAGCCCGCCGCGGTGCGGCTGGTGTCGGACCGACCGATCGTCGCGGGGTTCGAGGCGCGGCGCGGCGCTGACGTCGCCTACGGGACGGCGACCGCCCCGTTCGAGCAGGCCGTCGTCGCCGACGGCCGGTTCGCCCCGGCGCTGACGCTGACCGCGCCCGCCGGGGCCGCCTCGGTGCGGATCACCGCGATCGGCGGGCAGGGGGCGGGCACGCCGCAGGACGTGGCGGTGCCGGCCGGCCGGACGGTGGAGACGAAGATCGCCGCACCGCGCGGCGGCGAGAAGGGCTTCGGCGCGATGATCACGGTGAAGGCGGGCTCGGGGCCCGTCCACGCGGCGCGGACGCTGTCGGCCGGGAAGGGCGACGGCGCGCTGTTCACGGTGGTCCCGGTCGTCCCGGCGGTCAGCACGGTGCGGCTCCCGGCGGTGGGCGACTCGCAGACCGCGCTCCTCTTTTGAAGCCCGGCCCGGTGTCCTCGCCTGGCGGCTCGGACGCCGACCGTGCTTGGGCGAGCGCGGCATCGCTTCGCGATCTGGCCGGTTCGGCTCGCCTTCGGCTTCGCCTCACCGGCCAGGTAGCGCGCTCGCGTGACGGCTGAGGCACTTGGGGCAGGTTCTCGCTGGATCAGGGCCCCCGACGGCCGCGAGAGCCCTCAGGGGCGTCTGAGAGGCGTGTGGCGGGTGGTTCAGTCGTCGGGAGTGTCGTAGCTGGGGTCGACGGACTCAGGGGAGAGGCCGAGCAGGTCGGCGACCTCCTCGACCAGCAGGTCGCGGACGAGCCGGGCGACCTCGCGCTCGCCGACGGCGCGGGCCTCGACGGGACGGCGGAACACCACGATGCGCACCGGCCGGCCGCCCGCGCCTGGGCTGGTGAGCCCGAGCGGCACCGGGCCGTCGAAATCCGGTTCGACGTCGGGGACCTCCTCGACGGCGAACTCGACCTGCGCGAGCTCCCGGCCCCAGCGCTGCCCGAGGCGCCCGACCTCATCGTGGACGAGGTCGTCGAAACGCTCCGCGCGGCTGCGGGTTACCGGTGCCTGCGGGGGTGTCAGAGGGCCGCGGACGCCGCGACCATGTCGATCGCGCCGTCGCGCGCCTGCCACACGGGGACGCACCTCTCCAGGCTACCTCTCCCGGCGCGGCGGGCCCCGTCCCCCGGCGCGCGGGCCCGTCGCGCCGCGGCCGGAACGGCCCTGAAAGGCCCGCCGATTTCGGGCGTGTTGCGGCGGTAATGGCGACACGTGCGCACGGGTGGTGGCGGAGGCGGCGGGAGGGGGGTACCGTCGGCCATCGTGAGCCCCGTCCGCACCTGCTCCCGCACCGCCTGCAAGGCGCCCGCAGTTTTCACGCTCACGTACGTCTACCGTGACTCGACCGCGGTCCTGGGGCCCCTCGCCACGTACGCCGAGCCGCACTGCTACGACCTGTGCGCCGAGCATTCCGAACGGCTCACCGCCCCGATGGGCTGGGAGCTGGTCCGCCTCCCGGTCGAGGAGGAGGGCGAGCCCAGCGCCGACGACCTCGAGGCGCTCGCCGACGCGGTCCGCGAGGCGGCCAAGCCCCCGCCCGGCAGCGGCCAGGAGCCGGTCGGCCAGGGCACCGAGGTCGGCCGCCGCGGCCACCTGCGGGTGCTGCGCTCGGACTCGACCGGCGCGCCCCCCGGCTACGAGTGATCGCGCCTCCTCGCGGCCCCGCTCGGGCCCCGTCCCCGTCCCGGTAGGCTCTGGGTTTCGCAGCGCTACTTCGACAGGGAGCAGGAGTGGGCGACCTCGCCAAGATCTTCAAGGCGTACGACATCCGGGGTGTCGTCCCGGATGAGCTGGACGCCGCGACCGCCGAGGCGGTGGGCGCCGCCTTCGTCCGGGTGACCGGGGCGGCGGCGGTCGTCACCGCCCACGACATGAGGTCCTCCTCGGTACCGCTGTCGAAGGCGTTCGCACGCGGCGCGACGGCCCAGGGCGCGGACGTGATCGAGGCCGGGCTCGGCTCCACCGACCTGCTCTACTACGCCAGCGGCAGCCTCGGGCTGCCCGGCGCGATGTTCACCGCCAGCCACAACCCGGCGCGGTACAACGGCATGAAGCTGTGCCGCGCGGGCGCCCGGCCGGTCGGCCGCGACACCGGGCTCACCGAGATCCGCGCGCTGATCGAGGCGGGCCTGCCCGCGCACGACGGCGCCCCAGGCACGGTCTCCGGGCGCGACCTGCTCGACGGGTACGCCGACCATCTCAAGACGCTGGTCGACCTGTCGGGGATCCGGCCGCTCAAGGTCGTGGTCGACGCGGGCAACGGGATGGGCGGGCACACCGTCCCGCCGGTGTTCGCGGGGCTGCCGGTCGAGCTGGTGCCGCTCTACTTCGAGCTCGACGGCACCTTCCCCAACCACGAGGCCAACCCGATCGAGCCCGCGAACCTGCGCGACCTCCAGGCCAAGGTGCGCGAGACCGGCGCCGACCTCGGGCTGGCCTTCGACGGCGACGCCGACCGGTGCTTCGCGGTGGACGAGCGGGGCGAGATCGTCTCGCCGTCGGCGATCACCGCGCTGGTGGCGGTGCGCGAGCTGGCCAAGCATCCCGGCTCGTCCATCGTGCACAACCTGATCACCTCCCGCGCGGTGCCGGAGATCGTCGCCGAGCACGGCGGCACCCCGGTCCGCACCCGGGTCGGGCACTCGTTCATCAAGCAGACGATGGCCGAGACCGGCGCGGTGTTCGGCGGCGAGCACTCGGCGCACTTCTACTTCCGCGACTTCTGGTTCGCCGACTCGGGGATGCTGGCCGCGCTGCACCTGCTGGCCGCGCTCGGCGAGCAGGCCGCGCCGCTGTCGAAGCTGCTGGCCGAGTACGACCGCTACCCGGCCTCGGGCGAGATCAACAGCGAGGTGGCCGACCAGGCCGCCGCGACCGCGCGGGTCCGCGCCGCGTTCGCCGGCCGGCCCGGCGTGTCCACCGACGAGCTCGACGGGCTGACCGTGCGGGGCGACGGCTGGTGGTTCAACCTGCGGCCGTCCAACACCGAGCCGCTGCTCCGCCTGAACGCGGAGGCGGCCGACGAGAAGTCCATGGCGGGGATCCGCGACGAGGTCCTGGCGATCGTGAGGGAGAAGTGACGATGAAGCTCGACGCCTGGCTGCTGGAGATCCTCGCCTGCCCCAACTGCGGTGGCGCACTGCGCCCCGACGACCCGGCGGGCGAGCTCGTCTGCACCGGCACCGGCACCTGCGGCTACGCCTACCCCGTCCGGGACGACATCCCGGTGCTGCTGGTGGACGAGGCCCGGACCCCCGCTCCGTGAGAGAGGGGCCCATGGCGGAGGGACTCGACCGGGCACGGCTCGACGACGCGGCGGCGATCGAGGCCGCCGACCCCGGCGGGATGCTGCGGCAGGTCGCCTCGTCCGCCGCGCAGATCCGCGAGGCGGGCGCGCTGGCCGCCGAGGCGGGCGTCGACGCCGTCGCCGCGGACGGCAGGCCGCGCGCGATCGTGGTCACCGGCATGGGCGGGTCGGCCATCTCCGGCGACGTGCTCGCCGCGATCTGCGGCGTCGGCTGCCCGATCCCGATCACCACCGTGCGCGGCTACCGGCTGCCCGGCTGGGTGGGCGCCGCCGACCTGGTCGTCGCGGTGTCCTGCTCGGGCGGCACCGAGGAGACCATCGCGGTGGCGGCCGAGGCCGCCCGGCGCGGCTGCCGGCTGCTGTTCGTGGGCGGTGCCGGCTCGCCGCTGGAGGACCTGGCCCTCCAGAGTCGCGGGCTGTTCGTGCCGGTCCGCGCCGCGGGCCAGCCGCGCGCGACGCTGTGGGGCCTGACGGTGCCGCTGCTGCTGGCCGCCCGCGCGCTCGGCCTCGCCGACGTCCCGGGCGCGGTGCTGGAGTCGACCGCCGAGCGGCTGGAGGACGTCGCGCACCGGTGCCGTCCGAGCAGCGAGCCGTTCGTCAACCCGGCCAAGCGGACGGCCCTCGACCTGGTCGGCGACGTGCCGCTGGTGTGGGGCTCGTCGCCGCTGGCGGGCGCGGCGGCGTACCGCTTCTGCTGCCAGCTCAACGAGAACGCCAAGTATCCGGGCGTCTTCGGTGAGCTGCCCGAGGCCGACCACAACCAGGTGGTCGCCTTCGACGGCTACTTCGCGCGGGCGTCGGGCGGCGCGTCCGGCGGCGCGGACGATCCCGACGACTTCTTCCGCGACCGGGAGGCCGACGCCGAGCACGGCCTCCATTTGGTGGTGCTGCGCGACCTCGACGAGCATCCGCAGGTGCGCAAGCGGCGCGAGGTGTCGGTCGAGCTGGCCCGCACCCGGGGCGTCCCGGTCACCGAGCTCGTGGCCGAGGGCGACCATCCGCTGGAAAGAATCGCCACCTTGATCGCGATGGCGGACTTCGTCACGGTTTACTTGGCCATCACGCTGGGCGTCGACCCCACGCCCGTGTCGGCCATCCAAGAGCTCAAAGCGAGGATTGTATGAGTGCAGAGGGCGGGACCAAGGCGATCGTCGCCGCGCTGGCCGCGAACCTCGGGATCGCGGTCGCCAAGGGCGTCGCGTTCGTGTTCACCGGATCCTCGTCGATGCTCGCCGAGTCGATCCACTCGGTGGCCGACTCCGGCAACCAGGGGCTGCTGCTCCTCGGCCGCAAGCGCTCGGAGCGGGAGCGGTCGCCGCGGCACCCGTTCGGCTACGGCCGCGAGCGCTTCTTCTACGCGTTCGTGGTCGCGGTGGTGCTGTTCACCGTCGGTTCCGCCTTCTCGCTGTACGAGGGCGTCCACAAGGTGCTCGACCCGCACGAGGTCGAGTCGCCCGGGTGGGCGTTCGGCGTGCTGGTGATCGCGATCGTGCTGGAGGGCTTCTCCTTCCGCACCGCGATCAAGGAGTCCAACCAGCTCCGCGCCGGCAGGTCGTGGGTGCAGTTCGTCCGGCGGGCCAAGGCCCCCGAGCTTCCGGTCGTGCTGCTGGAGGACCTCGGCGCCCTGGTCGGGCTGGTCCTGGCGCTGCTCGGCGTGACGATGGCCGTGGTCACCGGCGACGGCGTCTGGGACGGCGTCGGCACGGTCTGCATCGGCGCGCTGCTCGGGATCATCGCTGTCATCCTGGCGATCGAGACCAAGAGCCTGCTCATCGGCGAGGGCGCCGACGCCGAGCAGGAGACCCGGATCATCGAGGCGCTGGAGTCGGTCGACCAGGTCGACCGTGTGATCCACATCCGGACCGAGTACGTCGGCCCGGAGGAGATGCTGATCGCCGCCAAGATCGCGGTGTTCCACGACGACACCGCCGCCGAGGTGGCGCGCGGCATCGACGCCGCCGAGGCCAGGATCCGGGCCGAGTTCCCCGAGGCCCGGCTGATCTACCTGGAGCCCGCGCTCGACGAGGCCGACCACCGTCCGGCCGTTCCGGCCGAGGACTCCGAGGGGGCCACGCCCGCCTGAGCGGCGGCCTCGGGCCCGGAAGGCGGCTCCCCTCACCGGCCGGCCGCTACGCCGGTCGACCCCAGCCCAGGCAAGACCAGCAGCGCCTCGAAGAGGCACCTGCCACGGTCGGCCGGTAAGGGCGCCTTCCCCTGCCTCCGCCCGGACCCCTGAAACCGGGCGGTGGTGGTGTGACCGCGGCAGCCCCGCCGAACCCCCTACGTCGGCGGCGCTGCCGAAGCGGTCACGATGAAGACATTACGTGTGACCGACTTGTCCCGGCGTCCACCGTAAGGAGGGAAATCGGGTCGTCCTCCAGGGGGATACCGGTCAGGCGCGTCGCTCCCTGCGGTGAGGTGATCCTCCCCCCGGAGGGGCCAGTATGGGAGGGTGACCAGCGATGACCACCCCGACCAGTCCCGGCCGGATCCGGCCGGGTTCGGCCCCGCGATAGCGCACCACGCGTGGCGGCTGTCCGGACGGATCGTCGCGGGCGTCGGCCAGCTCCTCCTGTGGATCCTCACCGGGATCGGACGGCTGCTGCGCCCGCTCGGGGTCCGGCTCGGCGCCAAGCTGTACGGTGCGGGCCGTCCGCCCCAGGCACCGGGGCCGGACGGGCCGGCGCCCCCCGGAGCCGCCGGTGCGCCCGGCGCGGCGCCCGCCGACGCGACCGCGCCGCTGCCCCGCTGGATCAACATGTGGCGCGAGGTCGTCGAGTCCTGGTACTTCGCGCCGCTGACCGGCCTGGCGCTGGCCATCGCCGCCCTGGCCGAGCTGGCGCCGCAGACGGGCACGCCGCTGAACCTCGCGGGCGGCTTCGCGGTGGCGGCGACGCTGCCGCTGGTCTGGCGCCGCGAGTACCTGCGGCCGGTCGCCGCCGTGGTCCTCGGCGCGTTCGCCGCGAGCCTGCTCACCGGCCAGGTGGTGCTGTTCACCACGAGCTTCGCCGCGCTCTACACGCTGTACGCGCTCGGCCGGCAGCTACCGCGGCAGTCGGCCGGGGCGCTGGCGGTCGGCGCCGCCGCCACGGTCGCGGTGGTCTACCTGGCCACCTCCACCATGGACGACGTGCCCTGGCCCGCGACGGCCGTCGCGGTGCTGGCCGCGATCGGCCTCGGCGACGCGCGGCGCGTGGTGGAGACCGCCGGGCGCACCCAGGCCGAGGCGCACGAGCGCAACAACGAGACCCTCACCCGGCTCACCGCCGTGCAGCGCGAGCAGGCGGTGATGCGCGAGCGCGCCCGCATCGCGCGCGAGCTGCACGACGTGGTCGCGCACTCGGTCTCGATGATCGCCGTTCAGGCGGAGACGGCCCCGTACACGATGGAGAGCCTCTCGCCGGAGGCCCGCGCCGGGTACACCGAGATCGCCAAGACGGCCCGCGAGGCGCTGGTCGAGATGCGCCGCCTGCTCAGCGTGCTGCGCGCCGACGCGCAGCCCGAGCCGGAGTCGGCGACCGCGCCGCAGCCCCGGCTGGACCGGCTGCCCGACCTGATCGACCAGCACCGCGGCGCGGGCGGGCGGGTCGACCTCGCGGTGCACGGCGCCCCGCGCGACCTGTCCACGACGGTGGAGCTGTCGGCGTACCGGATCGTCCAGGAGGCGCTGACGAACGCGCGCCGGCACGCCCCCGGCTCCGAGGTGCGGGTCGACCTGACCTACCTGCCCGACCGGCTGGCGGTGACGGTCCGGGACCGCGCCGCCGACGCGCAGACCAGGGTCATGAACCGGGACGGCACCCCGTCCCGCACCGCGGTCATGGACCCCGGGGGCGGCGCGGCCGATCCGGCGGGCCGGACCCGCCTGGAGGCCGCGCCCGCGGCCGGATCCGGCGGCGGGCACGGGCTCGTGGGGATGCGGGAACGTGCGACGATGCTGGGCGGACGGTTCTCCGCCGGCCCGGCCACCGAGGGCGGGTTCCTGGTGGAGGCCGAACTTCCGCTGACGAGGGAGGAGAACCCCACCCGTGATCCCGGTTCCGAGGCCCCACCAGGCCGCCGATGACCCCAGCGGGCGGCTCGCGCGCCCGCCGGCGCGGGTCCCCGGAGGGCGCCGCGACGCCGCCGGCCGGAGCGGTGGCGGCCGGTGATCAAGGTGATGGTCGTCGACGACCAGACCATCGTCCGGGCCGGGTTCGCCGCCCTGCTCGCCGCACAGGAGGACATCACCGTCGTCGGTGAGGCCGGCGACGGCCGCGAGGCGGTGCGGCTGGCCGAGCGGAACCGGCCGGACGTGGTCGTCATGGACATCCGGATGCCCGGCATGGACGGCATCGAGGCGACCCGGCACATCCTGGCCAGGCCCGGCGCCGAGGACGTCAGGGTCCTGGTGCTGACCACCTTCGACGTGGACGAGTACGTCTACGAGGCGCTCTCCGTCGGCGCCAGCGGTTTCCTGCTCAAGGACGCCACCGCCGAGGAGCTGGTCTCGGCCGTGCGGGTGGTCGCGCGCGGCGACTCGCTGCTGGCCCCGCAGGTCACCGGGCGGCTGATCCGCGAGTTCACCAAGCAGCGCCGCAACCGCCCGCAGGCGCCGTCCGCGCTCGGCACGCTGACCGCGCGCGAGAACGAGGTGCTGGTGCTGATCGCCGGCGGCCTGTCCAACGGCGAGATCGCGCGCCGGCTGGTGGTCAGCGAGCACACGGTCAAGACGCACGTGGCCCGGGTGTTCACCAAGCTCGGCCTGCGCGACCGGGCGCAGGCGGTCATGCTCGCCTACGAGTCCGGCGTCGTCGTCCCCGGCGAGGGCGTCGGCTGACAGGGCGCCGGTCAGCGGCGGCGCAGGAGGCGCAGGGCCTTCTCCTGCTCGAAGTCGAGGGCGCGGGCCCGCGGCGCGGAGACCCTGCCGATGCGTTCGCCCAGCTCGCGGACGCGCGCCTGCACTTCGGGCTCGGCCAGGACGCGCAGGCCGAACGCCAGTTCGGCGGGGCCGATGTCGTAGCGCTTCTCCAGGGCGAGGGCGAGCGCGACGGCGCGCAGTTCAGGCTCGCCGAAGCGCCGGTGCCCGCCCGCACCCGCGCCGGTGGCCGGGAGCAGCCCCAGCGCCTCGCGGTAGCGGAGCATGCGGGGCGAGGTGCCGAGCCGCCGGGCGGCCTCCGTGATGCGCATGAGGTGATTCTGACAAATCTGTGTCAGAAAGTCGCCCCCGACCGTGCCCGGTGGCGCGGGGCGGGCCTAGACTCGCCACCAGAACCGGCCCCACGCCCTCCCACGACCCGCGCCGCGTTCCCGCGACGCCGAGGTCGGGGAGCGGGAGGAGGGCGACGATCCCACGCGGACCAAGGAGCACCCACAGCATGGACTACAAGGTCGCCGACCTTTCCCTGGCCGACTTCGGGCGCCGGGAGATCCGGCTCGCCGAGCACGAGATGCCCGGCCTGATGGCGGTGCGCAAGGAGTACGCCGCCGCCCAGCCGCTGCGCGGAGCCAAGATCATGGGCTCGCTGCACATGACGATCCAGACGGCCGTGCTGATCGAGACGCTGGTCGACCTCGGCGCCGACGTCCGCTGGGTGAGCTGCAACATCTTCTCCACCCAGGACCACGCCGCCGCGGCGGTCGTCGTCGGCCGCGACGGCACCGCCGCCGACCCGAAGGGCGTCCCGGTGTTCGCCTGGAAGGGCGAGACGCTGGAGGAGTACTGGTGGTGCACCGACCAGGCCCTCGCGTGGCCGGACGGCACCCCGCCCAACATGATCCTCGACGACGGCGGCGACGCCACCATGCTGGTCCACAAGGGCGCCGAGTACGAGAAGGCCGGCGCCGTCCCGGCCGGGTCCGCCGACGACCCGGAGGAGCTGGGCGTCGTCCTGGCCACCCTGCGCCGCACGATCGCCGAGCGGAACGGCCGCTGGACCGAGGTCGCCGCCGCGGTCAAGGGCGTCACCGAGGAGACCACCACCGGCGTGCACCGCCTGTACGAGATGTTCAAGGGCGGCTCGCTCGCGTTCCCGGCGATCAACGTCAACGACTCGGTCACCAAGTCCAAGTTCGACAACAAGTACGGCTGCCGGCACAGCGTGATCGACGGGCTGAACCGCGCCACCGACGTGCTGATCGGCGGCAAGGTCGCGCTCGTCGCCGGCTACGGCGACGTCGGCAAGGGCTGTGCCGACGCGCTCCGCGGTCAGGGCGCCCGGGTGATCGTCACCGAGGTCGACCCGATCTGCGCGCTCCAGGCCGCGATGGACGGCTTCCAGGTCGCCAGGCTCGACGACGTGGTCGGCAGCGTCGACATCTTCGTCACCACCACCGGCAACTTCAACATCATCAGCGCCGCCCACATGGCGAAGATGAAGCACCAGGCGATCGTGTCCAACATCGGGCACTTCGACAACGAGATCGACATGGCCGGGCTGGCCAGGATCGACGGCATCGAGAAGATCGAGATCAAGCCGCAGGTCGCCGAGTGGAGGTTCCCGGACGGGCACTCCATCCTGGTGCTGGCCGAGGGCCGGCTGATGAACCTGGGCTGCGCCACCGGCCACCCCTCGTTCGTGATGTCCAACTCCTTCACCAACCAGGTCATCGCGCAGATCGAGCTGTTCACCAAGACCGAGGAGTACCCGGTCGGCGTGTACGTGCTGCCGAAGCACCTCGACGAGAAGGTCGCCCGCCTCCACCTGGACGCGCTCGGGGTCCGGCTCACCGAGCTGACCAAGGAGCAGGCCGACTACATCGGCGTCCACGTCGAGGGCCCGTACAAGCCGGACCACTACCGTTACTGATCACCGGTAGCCTCCGAGCCGCCGCACGTCCGGATCACCGGCCGTGCGGCGGCCTGCCTGTCAGGGAGGGTGTGGATGAGCGACATCGCGGACGCGTCGCTGGCGTACGAGGGCGTCAAGCGGATCGAGTGGGCCGACCGGAGCATGCCGGTGCTGCGGCAGATCCGGGCGCGGTTCGCCGCCGAGCGTCCGCTGGAGGGGCTCAGGGTCGCGGCGTGCATGCACGTCACCACCGAGACCGCCGGGCTGATCCGCACCCTCCAGGCCGGCGGCGCGCGGGTCGCGCTCGCCGCGTCCAACCCGCTGTCCACGCAGGACGACACCGCCGCGGCCCTCGTCGCGGAGTACGGGGCCGAGGTGTTCGCCCGCGCCGGCACCGACCGCGAGGGCTACTACGCGCACATCCACCGGGCCCTGGAGACCGGGCCCGACCTGGTCCTGGACGACGGCTGCGACCTGGTCAACACGCTGCACAGCGACCGTCCCGACCTGATCGGGACGGTCAAGGCCGGCTGCGAGCAGACCACCACCGGCGTGATCCGGCTGCACCAGATGGCGCGCGAGGGGGCGCTGCGGTTCCCGGTGGTCGCGGTCAACGACACCGACACCAAGCACATGTTCGACAACCGCTACGGCACCGGGCAGTCGACGCTCGACGGCATCATCCGCGCCACCAACACCCTGCTGGCCGGCAAGACCATCGTCATCGCGGGCTTCGGCTACTGCGGGCGCGGCCTGGCCGAGCGGGCCCGCGGACTCGGCGCCCGCGTGGTCGTCACCGAGATCGACCCGGTCAAGGCGCTGGACGCGGCGTTGCAGGGCTTCGCCGTCCAGCCGATGGCCGAGGCCGCCCGCGCCGGCGACGTGTTCATCACCGTCACCGGCAACCGCGACGTGATCGGCGCCGAGCACCTGGTCGTGATGAAGGACGGCGCGATCCTGGCCAACTCCGGGCACTTCGACGTCGAGATCGACGTCCGCGCCCTGGCCGCGCTGGCGGTGGAGGTGCACGAGGGGGTCCGCCCGCTGGCCGACGAGTACGTGCTCGCCGACGGCCGCCGGCTGGTCCTGCTGGCCGAGGGGCGGCTGGTCAACCTGGCCGCCGCCGAGGGGCACCCGGCCGCGGTGATGGACATGTCGTTCGCCGACCAGGCCCTCACCTGCGCCTGGCTGGCCGCCGAGCACGGCACGCTCGGCCCGGCCGTCCACGACGTGCCGAAGGACATCGACACCGAGGTGGCGCGGCTCAAGCTCGCCTCCATGGCGATCGGCATCGACACCCTCACCGGTGACCAGGAGGACTACCTGCACTCCTGGCGGATCGGCTCCTGAGCGGGCGAGCCGTTAGGGTCGCGGGATGCCGCGCGGAACGTACGTCCACCTGGGCGATGGCCTCGAAGAGCGCTTCCAGTGCGCGCCGGGCCCGGGGGGCTGGCGGTACGTGGGGCAGCGGTCGGACGGCGTCCGCGTCGACCTCGTCGTGGACGCCCGCTGGCGGCAGATCCGCGTCGAGGTGGTCGCGCCGCACTGGTGGATCCGCGGCGGCGTCACCGGGCACGAGCTGGCCTGGGTGCGCGGAGCCGGGACGGACGCCCCCACCGAGCACGGTGCGCGTGCGGTCGCGTTCGCGGGGGAGTCGCCGGGGTTCCTGGTCGCGGTGGCCCGGACGCTGGGGCTGTCGGAGGGGGAGCGGGCCGACGTCCGGCTCGTCCGGCTGAACGGGACGGCCCTGTCGGCGCTGACCGTGACCGAGCGCTGGCGGCTGGCGGACGTCACGGCGCACGAGACGGACAGCGGGCCGCTGCCCGTCGAGCGATACGAGATCGCCGACCTCGCCACGGCCGAGGCGGTCGCGGTGCACGTCGCCGGGGACGTGGTACTCGACGCCCCCGGCATTGAGCTCGCCGACCTGGAGTCCCCGCCCACCCTCGCGTGACGGACCCTCAGGGGCGGACCTCGACGGTGTGCTCGGGCGTCCCCGGCGCGGCCCAGACCGACAGCACCCGGCGGTCCGCATCCCACTGCGAGCGCCACTTCCCGGCGGGGTCGGTCGACACGACCTTCGGCGCGCCGGGGAAGTCCGCGGCCGGAAGCCAGATCTCGGTCGGCCCGGACGCCCCGGCCCGGTCCCGCCAGCCGACCGTGAGGGTCTTCGAGGCGTAGGAGATCTTCGTGGGCGTCCCCGCGACCGCGCGCGGATACGGACGGGCCAGGAGCCGCCCGATGGAGGTCAGCTCGCCCTTCTCGTCGGTCGGGCCGGCGGACCCGGGGTCGCTCGACCAGTACGCCCAGCCGGTCGTCAATCCGTCCGCCATCGACAGCCAGTCGCCGGTGAACTCGTCCACGCCCGGCGCCTGCACGGTCATGCCGCCGACCTCGCCGACCCACATCGGCATCCCGAGCCGCCGCGCCGCCGCCGGCATGTTCCGCTTCCACAGCGCGAACTGCGCCTGGGCCAGCAGCTTCCCCGCGCCGGTGTAGGAGCCGCCGATGTCGACGCCGGCCGGGTAGAAGTGCGGCGCGAACGCGACGCGGGAGGCGCCGGTGCGCGGATCGGTGAGCGCGCCGAGGGAGGTCTCGGTGCCGTCGTTCGGTCCGAGCGCCTGCGGCTCCACCAGCACCCAGTTGTCGCGGTCGACCTCGCGGATCGCGTTCAGGGTGCGCTGGTAGAACGGCGTCAGCGTCGGGCCCTCGAAGAAGCCGAACTGCCGCGTCCCGCCGAACGGCTCGTTCATCAGGTCGTACCCGAGCACCGCCGGGTCCTTGGCGAACCGCTGCGCGACGTGCTTCCACATCGCGGTGTAGTGCCGCATCAGCTCGGGGTGCTTGCCGGTGTGGTTCCAGAAGTTGTCGTAGGCGCGCAGGATCGCGGGCTGGACGTAGGTCAGTATCCACGGGTCCTGCGGCTCGCAGGGCTGCCCGTCGGTGAAGGTGGCCCAGGCGGGGGCGCCGTTGCCCGAGTCCTTGCACGCCGCCGGGCCGTAGACGTCCTGGTGCATGTCGAGGACGACCTGCATCCCCTGCTCGCGGTACCAGGCCAGCCGCGCGGCCACCGCGTCGAGGTAGCCCTCGTCGTACTCGCCGGGCCGGGGCTCGACGTTCTTCCACTGGATCAGGTAGCGCACCGAGTTGGAGCCGAGGTCGCGGGCCTCGCGGACGACGTCCTCGCGCTTGATCCACGGGAGCCCGCTCGGGCCCTTGGCGCTGCTGGCCGTGTTGAGCCCGTGCAGGATCACCGTCCGGCCCCGGTCGTCGGTGATCGTCGGGGCCGTCGCGGCGGCGCGCGGGGCGGGGGCGGGCTCGGCGAGCGCCGGGGCGGCGGTGCCGGCCGCTGTGCCGGCACCGGCCAGGACGGCGGCGGTGGTGATCCGGCCGAGGGCAGAACGGACGCGCATGCCGCCTCCTGAACGTGAAAGTTACTCGGATTTTAGGAGGCGACCGGGCCCGGCGGAAGGCGCACACCTGCACAACGACCGCGCGATCTTCAGGCTGATCTTGACAACCGGACGCGAACGTCCAGGCTAGGGACGCCCGTCCCGCTGGACGGCCGGACCGGGCGGCGGAGGGGGATACGGCGGCGGCGGCGGATAGCCCGGCCGGCCGGGTGACAGGGCCTGCTGGTACGGGCCCGCCCCGTAGTTGGGCGGCGGGAGGAAGGCGGGCTGCCCCGGGCCCGGCGTGCTGAACGGGGGCGGAACCGGAGGGCCCGGCCGGCCCGCACCGGGCGGCGGGGGCCCGGCCACCGCCATCGCCGGGGCGGGCGCGGCGGCGGGACGTCCGGCCGCCTGCCACGCGCGCCGCATCCGGCGGTCGCGGTGCCGCGCGAGCCGCCACTCCTCGCGCCGGCGGCGTTCGGCGAGGACGGCCGACAGCACGATCTCGGGCCGCACCCCGTACGGCGGGGGCGGGCTCACCACGGCGGCCACCTGCCCGGCGATGCGGAGCCCGAGGGCGTCGCGCACCTCCGGCCGCAGCTCCCAGAACCGCGCCAGGTACTGCCGGGCGGTCATCGCCAGCTCGTCGGACAGCATCGACAGCTCCAGCGCGCCGCCCCAGCCGGCCAGGTGCGGCGGCATCACCGCGACCGGGCCGAACAGCGCCGAGCTGGGCACCCGCTCCTGGATGACGACGGTGCCCGCGAACAGGTCGCCGAGCCGCTTGCCGCGACCGTTGCACAGCGAGGTGATCAGCGCGGGCGCCCCGAACAGCGTCCAGAACTCCAGGAACCCGGCCAGCGCCCGGACCAGCGCCTGGCGGAACCGGATCGGCCCGCCGTCGTCGGCGACCGTCCGCAGGCCGAACGCCATCTTGCCGAACGTCCGGCCGCGCGACAGCGTCTCGAACGCGCACGGATAGCCCACCACGACCGCGACCACCAGCAGCAGCGAAAGGCCCACGCCCCACGCCGGGTCGATGCCCAGCGAGGCGATCGCGGCCACGTAGAACCCGATGTTGAGGAACGTGAACTGGAACATCAGATCGAGCAGGAGGGCGCAGCCCCGGCTGGCCAGGCGCGCGACCCGGATGTCGAGCGCGACGGCCTCGCCGGTGACGAGTTCGGCCATTCCCATCCTCCTATGCCGGGGCGTGCCCCATCTTGCCGGGTCGGCGGGCTCAGGCGTTAGTCAACCGGCCGCCGCCGCACTCCCCGCGCCGCGCGGGACCGCCGATGGGACGCCGCGGGACGGCGCCGCGGGGACGGCGTAGCGGGGGGCGAAGCGGGGACGGCGACGCCGCGCGGGACCGCCGTCCCAGGCGTTAGTCTCCCTGGGTGGACGTCGACGCCTACGTGGCCGCGCACAACGCCGATTGGCAGCGCCTGGAGGGGCTGATCAACTCCGGCCGCTCGCTGTCCGGCGCCGAGATCGACGAGCTCGTCGAGCTCTACCAGCGGACCGCCACCCATCTGTCGGTGGTGCGCTCCAGCTCGCCCGACCCGATGCTCGTCGGACGGCTGTCGTCGCTCGTGGCGCGCGGCCGGGCGGCCGTGGCGGGCGCGCGGGCGCCGCTCTGGCGCGACGTCGGCAGGTTCGCGACCGTGTCGTTCCCGGCCGCCGCCTACCGGATGCGGTGGTGGTGGCTCGGCATCGTGGTGCTCGGCAACCTGGTCGCGGTGGCGCTGGCGATCTGGGTGGTGCACAGCCCGGCCGCGCAGACCGCCGTGGGCGACCCCTACGACATCCGCAGGCTGGTCGACGAGGACTTCGCCAACTACTACACCGAGCACTCCGCGGCCTCGTTCGCGTTCCAGGTGTGGACCAACAACGCCTGGGTGTCGGCCGTCGCGCTGATCTTCGGCGTCCTGCTCGGCATCCCCACGGTCCTGGTGCTGCTGACCAACCAGATCAACCTCGGGGTGACCGGCGGGCTGATGTTCGCCTACGGCAAGGGCGACGTCTTCTTCGGCCTGATCCTGCCGCACGGGCTGCTGGAGCTGACCGCCGTCTACCTCGCCTGCGCGGGCGGGCTCAAGCTCGGCTGGACGGTCATCGACCCCGGACGGCGCCGCCGCGGTCAGGCGCTCGCCGAGGAGGGCCGCGCGGCGGTCAGCATCGCCATCGGCCTGGTCGGGGTGCTGCTGGTCTCCGGCCTGGTCGAGGGCTTCGTGACCGGCTGGGTGCACACCACCTGGCTGCGGATCGGCATCGGCGTGGTCGTGGAGGTCGCGTTCCTCGCGTACGTGATCGTGCTCGGCCGCCGCGCCGTCCGGCAGGGCGAGACCGGTGACGCCGAGCTCCGTCCCGACCAGGCCCCCGTCGCCGGCTGACCGTCCCGGCGCGGGGCTCAGAGCCGGCCGGCGGCCTTGAGGGCCAGGTAGGCGTCGGCGAGGGCCGGCGCGATCTCCGCCGGAGGCGCGTCCACGACCTCGACGCCGTACGAGCGGAGCTCGGCGGTGAGCCGGCGGCGCTCGCCGCGGGCGCGCTCGGCCGCCGCGGCGTCGTACACCGCGGCCAGGTCGCCGCGTCCGGCCGCCATCTCACCGACCCGCGGGTCGGACACCGCGGCGATCATGACCAGGTGCCGGGCGGTGAGCCGCGGCAGCAGCGGCAGCAGCCCCTCCTCGATCGCGGCGGTGTTGAGCTCGGTCAGCAGCACCACCAGGCAGCGCTGCCGCACCCGCGACATCAGGGCCGACACCATCCCGGCCGCGTCGCTCTCGATCAGCTCGGGCTCCAGCGGCGCCATCGCGTGCACCATCGAGGGCAGCAGGTCGGTGCGCGAGGCGCCCTCGACACGGGCGCGGACCCGCCGGTCGTAGGCGAGCAGGTCGACCCGGTCGCCGGCCCGCGACGCCAGCGCGCCGAGCAGCATCGCGGCGTCCATCGAGCAGTCGAGCCTGGGGATGTCGCCGACGCGTCCGGCCGAGGTGCGGCCGGTGTCGAGCACCAGGTAGATGCGCCGGTCGCGCTCGGGCCGCCAGGTGCGCACGACGACGTCGGCGCGGCGCGCGGTGGCCCGCCAGTCGATGGACCGGACGTCGTCGCCGTCGACGTACTCGCGCAGCGAGTCGAACTCGGTGCCCTGCCCGCGGATCAGCGCCACGTGGTTGCCGGTCAGCTCGCGCAGCTTAGCCAGCTTGGCGGGCAGATGGCGGCGGGACGGGAACGCGGGCAGCACCCGCACCGTCCACGGGGCGGGACGGGAGAGCTGCCGGGCGGCCAGCCCGAGCGGTCCGGCCGACCGCACCACGACCGTCACCGCGGCGCGGTCGCCGCGCCGGGTGGGGGCCAGCGTCATCTCGACCCGGCGCCGCTCGCCCGCGGGCACGTCCACCCGGGTGGCGCGGGGCGTCGCGGCGGCGCTCGGCGGCCACACGTCGCGCAGCCGGGCCTTGACCCGGCGCCGCCCCAGGTTCTCGACGATCAGGGTGACCGACGCGGTCTCGCCGAGCCGGACGCGGGCGTCGCCGGACCGGTGGAAGCGCAGCGCCCGCACGTTGCCCGCGAGCGCCAGGTCGGCCGCCACGGCCGCGGCCAGCACGGCCCAGAGCGCGGCCAGCGCCCACCAGCTCGGCAGGAAGATCGGGACGAGCGCGCCGAGCGCCGCCAGCAGCCCGAGCCGTCCGGTCAGCGCCATCGGCGGGCCCTCCGGTGCGCGGCGGCGGACCCGGCGGCGGCCCGCGGCGGGTGCGCGGTCATCAGCGGGGCGCCGGGACGTGCGCCAGGATGCCCTCCAGCACGCC
Organism: Spirillospora sp. NBC_01491; assembly: GCF_036227065.1. Lineage (GTDB taxonomy): Bacteria > Actinomycetota > Actinomycetes > Streptosporangiales > Streptosporangiaceae > Spirillospora > Spirillospora xylanilytica. Next base: position 3,956,710 of record NZ_CP109432.1, on the reverse strand, counting down.
GTCGGCGGTCGCGCCCTCCAGCTCGGCCTCGGGCCGGAGCTGGACGCGGTGCCGCAGCGTCGGCCGGGCCAGCGCCTTCACGTCGTCGGGGGTCACGTAGTCGCGGCCCGACAGCCACGCCCACGCCCGGGACGTGGCCAGCAGCGCGGTGGCGCCGCGCGGCGACACCCCGAGCTGGAGCGAGGGCGACTGCCGGGTGGCGCGGCACAGGTCGACGACGTACGCGGCGACCTTCGGGTCGAGGTGGACGGCCCGCACGGCGGCACGGCCCGCGGCCAGCTCCTCGGGGCCCGCCACCGGCCGGACCGCCGACAGGTCGCGCGGGTCGAACCCGCCCGCGTGCCGCTGAAGCATCGCGATCTCCTCGTCGCGGGACGGCACCGGGACGGTCAGCTTCACCAGGAACCGGTCGAGCTGCGCCTCGGGCAGCGGGTAGGTGCCCTCGTACTCGATCGGGTTCTGGGTGGCGCACACCATGAACGGGTCGGGCAGCGGGCGGGCATCGCCCTCGACCGACACCTGTCGCTCCTCCATCGCCTCCAGCAGCGACGCCTGGGTCTTGGGCGGGGTGCGGTTGATCTCGTCGGCGAGCAGCAGGTTGGTGAAGACCGGGCCCTCGCGGTACTCGAACTCCGACGTCCGGTTGTCGTACACCAGGGAGCCGGTGACGTCGCCGGGCATCAGGTCGGGGGTGAACTGCACCCGCTTGAAGTCGAGGTCCAGCGCGCGCGACAGCGTCTTGATCAGCAGCGTCTTGGCGGTGCCCGGCACGCCCTCCAGCAGCACGTGGCCGCGGCACAGCAGCGCGATGACCAGGCCGGTCACCACCGAGTCCTGGCCGACCACCGTCTTGGCGACCTCGCCGCGCAGGGCGGTCAGCGCCGCGCGGGCGGTCTCGGCCCGGTGCCGCGCCTCCTCGGCGGCCTCCGCGGCGGCCGGCCCGCTGGCCTGCCCGGTGTCGACGGCGGACCCGCCACCGTCCTTGCCGAGCTCAACAGGGTGGTTCACGACTGCCGTACCTGCCTTTCCAGGACGTCGAGGATGTCGGTGAGCGCGAGGAGTTGCGCGTCGTCCGCAGGTTCAGGACCGTACAGGGCGGTGCCGACCACCGCCTCGTCGTAGGACGTGCGGTGGGCGACTCCGGTGACGATCTCCTGCGCGAACGCGAAGTCCTGCGCGGTGCTGCGCGGGAGCCCCAGCAGGGGGACGAGCCGCTCGCGGGCCCCGGCGCGCAGCGCGTCGGCGGCCCGGCCCCTGGCGTGGTGCGCGCGGTACAGCCGGGCGCGGCCCTCCACCGTCTCAGCCGAGCGGACGACGACGGGGAGCGCCTCGGCCACCACCGGCCCGAGCCGCCGGGCCCGCCACAGCGCCACCAGCGCCACCGCGACCAGCACTTCGAGGACGAACAGCTTGACCCCGAACGGCAGCAGGTCGCTCAGCGTGGCGTCGCCGCCCGCGCCGGCCTCGGGCAGGTCGGGGATCAGCCACACCACCGAGGACCGCGCCCCGGCGAGGTTCATGCCGAGGGCGGCGTTGCCCTCCTCGGTGAGGTGCGCGTTGGTGAGCGGCTCGGGGGAGCCGAGCACGGTGACGGTGCGGGAGCCGTCCCGCACCTGGACCAGCCGGCTGTAGTCGTCCGCGCGGTAGCAGGTGACGACGCCGTCGCCGCCGGACGTCGCGTAGGTCTCGGCGCCGCCGAAGGCGACCGGTCCGGCGAGGCGCGCGGCGGGCAGGGCGCAGTCGAGGTCGGCGGTCCGCTCGAAGCTGGTGCCCGCGCGGTGCACGCCGGGGGCCAGCCCTCGCAGGACGCTCCGGTTCGGCTGGACGAGCAGCAGGTCGCCCTGCGCCCCGCGGAGCCGGTCGATGTCGCCGTCGGTGAGCCGCTCGGGCCGGGTGACGACGGTGACGCTGCCGGGCGAGGCCAGCCCGGCCGCGTCGCCGGCCCTGCGCGCCACGTCCAGCCGCGTCCCGTTCTGCTTGAGGATCTCGGCGAGGGCCCGGCTGCCGCCCTCGGTCGGCGAGGTCGGGTCGAGGTCCTGCGGGGTCACCGAGGGGCGCAGCGCCGCGAGGATCACCGCGATCGCCACCAGGGCGAGCAGGACCAGGACGATCCCGCGCGCCGACCGGACCCGGCGCGAGGCGACCTGCCCGGCGGTCGGTCCCGGCGGGGCGGGAGAACCGGAGCCGTCCGCGCCGCCCTGGGGCGGCGACTGGATCACCAACGCGGGCCACCGTCCTCTCCGTCGTGCGGGCCCGTCCCGGCTCCCGCGAGGGCGGGGTCGCCGTCGGAGCGCAGCGGCTTGGGCCGGGCGGCCTGGAGCCGTTCGTCGAGCTGCTTGAGGCGCGCGTAGGCCTCCATGCTGCCGGGCCGGTCGCCGTACCAGACCTCGTCGAAGATCTCGACGCCCACGCGCAGGTCGTCGGCGAGCTGCGGCACCGCCGCGCCCGCCTCGGCCGCCAGCTCGTCGGCCGTCCGGCCGGGCCGCGGCGCCAGGACGGCGCGCTCCTCGAGGTCGCGCGCGATGGCCCGGAGCCGCTCGCGGATCGCCTCGGGCCACTGCCCGCCGGCGGCGTGCCGCTCGGCGGCCTCGCGGTGGTCGAGCGCGGTGGAGGGCCGCTCGTCGAGCAGCGCCTCGCCGCGCGACCTCGGGTTGCCGCGGCCCCGCATCAGCCAGACCACCAGCCCGATCACCGCCAGCAGCAGCGCGATGATGATCACGATCGAGATCCAGCCGCCGGAGCCGCCGCCGTGCGCGGTCGGCTCGGACGCCCGGCCGAACAGGTCGCGCAGCCAGTCGGTGAACTGGTCCCACTGCCGTTCGAGCCAGGACGGCCGGTCCCGCTGGTAGATCGACTTCTCCAGCTCGCGGCGGGCCAGCTCGCGCGCGTCGTCCCGGCCGATCGGATCAGTGATCATGAAGTCACCCCGGTCCGCGGCGCGTTCGAGGGCGGAGGGACGGCCGCGGGCGCGAGCGCGCCGGGGGCCGCCGCCGCGTAGGGCCGCCAGAGGTCGAAGAAGCCGTCCGGGTCATCGTCGCCGCTCCTGCCCCGCCCGGCCGTGGCCCCGGCGGAATCGGCGGGCGCGGAAGCGGCCGGGGAGGCGGCGGCGATGATCGCGGCGGCCGACCGGCCGCGGCTGCGCAGTTCGAGATCGAAGCCCTCGCGGCGCATCCGCCGGTCGACGTACAGCAGCGCGATCACGCCGGCGTCGAACGGCAGCATGATCGACCAGCTCACGATGCGTCCCACCGTGTCGACCGCCAGGCCGAGCACCATCGCGGTGCCGTGCGAGGCGTCCCCGAAGAAGACGAGCTGGACGATCAGGAACGGGATCCGCAGCGCGAAGAACCCCATGAACAGAGTGATCAGCAGGGTGAGCAGCAGCGTCCCGCAGGTGCGCAGCCAGCGCCCCCGCGACAGCGCGCGGGCCCGCCGGAATGCCCCGCCGACGGTCTCCCGCTCCATCACCACGGCGGGCGCGGCCAGCACCAGCAGCATGTAGAGCCACACCATCAGCCCGACGCCGACCGGGAAGCCCGCGACGGCGGCCAGCACGTCGAGCGCCGGATGCGCCCCGGCCGCGACGAGCAGCAGGAACGGGACGATCGGCAGCAGCAGCGCGAGCAGCGACACCACCATGATCAGGGCGGCGACCGCGATCAGCCGGCCCAGCCGCGGGCGCACGTCCCGCCACGCCTGCCGCGGCGGGACCGGCGTCCCGAGCAGCCCGCGCCCGAGCAGCGGCGCCAGCAGGCCCGACAGCAGCAGGATCCCGTAGGCCGACAGTGCCAGCCCGATCGCCCCGAGAATGAGCTGCGAGCCGACCGACTCCAGCAGCGCGCCCGGGGTGACCTCGCCGTCGGCCTGGTCGCCGATGAAGTAGTAGGTCGCGACCGTGACCAGCACCTGGATCACCGTGCTGACCGCCACCGACAGGCCCAGCGTGATGCGGGGCCGGCGCCGGATCCCGGCGATCGCGCCGTCCAGCATCTCCGAGATGGACATGGGGCGGAACGGGACGTCGCCGTCCGCGCCCTCGTCCCAGCCGTCCGGTCCCGGCATCTCCGCTCCCCGCGTGATGAGTCGTCAGCGTGCTTTCCGGGGCACCCCCGGATTCCCGGTCAGGTCATCCTGTCACGGGCGGGGTGCCGTAATTGCCTTTCCCGGCCCGGTCCATGATGATCTGCACGCCGATTCGGCCGCCGGGGCCGCGCCGAAGGCCGTTTCCGGTCCCGTTCCGGGCCCGCCCCGTCCGCCGCCGGCCACCGCCGGCCGGACGATCTCGGAGATGAATCGCGGTTGCCTGTTTACAATCCGGCATTTGAACGAGACCGTGACGAGCGGCGCGGCGGGCCGGCGCCCGTTCGCCCGACACCGGGAGGAGTCATGTACCAGGCAAACGCGGGTAACCTTGCACGCCAAGGCATTTCCCTCCCTGGCGAGGTGGGGCAGGACCGTCTCACCCCACTCCACCGAACCCCGACTTTGTGACGATGAGGGCCATGAGAGGACGTGTACTGGTCGTCGACGACGACCTCGCGCTCGCCGAGATGCTCGGCATCGTGCTGAGGGGCGAGGGTTTCGAGCCGTCGTTCGTCCACGATGGCGACAAGGCGCTTGAGGCGTTCCGGGAGACGCGGCCCGATCTCGTGCTGCTCGACCTGATGCTCCCGGGCGCCGACGGCATCGACGTGTGCCGGCAGATCCGCGCCGAATCCGGCATCCCGATCGTCATGCTGACGGCCAAGAGCGACACCGTCGACGTGGTGCTCGGCCTGGAGTCGGGCGCCGACGACTACATCGTCAAGCCGTTCAAGCCCAAGGAGTTGGTCGCACGGGTCCGCGCCCGGCTCCGCCGCACCGACGAGCCCGCCCCCGAGACCCTCCAGATCGGCGACATCACCATCGACGTCGCCGGCCACTCGGTCAAGCGCGGCGACAAGCACATCCCGCTCACCCCGCTGGAGTTCGACCTGCTGGTGGCGCTGGCCCGCAAGCCGCGCCAGGTGTTCACCCGCGAGGTGCTGCTCGAGCAGGTCTGGGGGTACCGGCACGCCGCCGACACCCGCCTGGTCAACGTGCACGTGCAGCGGCTCCGCGCCAAGATCGAGAAGGACCCGGAACGGCCCGAGATCGTCGTCACCGTCCGCGGCGTCGGCTACAAGGCCGGTCCGGCCTGATCCCGGCCGCTCGGCGATGACCATCCGCCCCCGCCTCCGCGCCCCCCGTCCGCGATGAACGCCGTGAAGCGGCTCGCGCGGCGGGGGCTCGGCACGCTCAGGCGCGCCGTCCGGGGGGTGTCGCGGCGCGGCTACCAGCGGTGGCGCCGCTCGATCCAGGTGCGGATCGTCACCTGGACGCTGTGCATCTCGGTGATCGTGGTCGCGATCCTGGGGGTGTTCCTCATGCAGCAGGTGTCGTCCGCCCTGATGGACGGCAAGGTCAAGGCGGCGCGGCTCCAGCTCGACGAGGGCCTCGCGCAGGTGCAGCGCGACCTCGGCAACTCGCCCGAGGACGGCGGCGGGCGGCTCGACGCCGTGGTCAACCGGCTCAAGGCGCGCAGCGGCCCGTCCGGGCTGTACGAGGTCTACATCCGCGACACCAGCGACCGCTTCTCCGGGGGACGGGCCACCAACGAGCTGCGCGAGGAGAGCGTCCCGAGGCGGCTGCGCGAGGAGCTGCGGCACGCGCCGACGGGATCGCGCTCCTACACGTTCGGCAAGCTGTCCTATGTCGGACGCGAGAGCAGGTCCGAACGCGGGCTCATCGTGGGCGGCAAGACCGCCCAGTTCGAGCTCTACTACCTCTTCCCGCTGGAGCAGGAGCAGCGCACGCTGACGAACGTGGCCCGGTCCCTGGCCGGCGTCGGCGTCGTGCTGGTGCTGCTGCTGGCGGCGATCGCCTCGCTCGTCACCCGGCAGGTCGTCATCCCCGTCCGGCTCGCCGCGCAGGGCGCGCAGCGGCTCGCCGCCGGACGGCTGGAGGAGCGCATGCGGGTCCGCGGCGAGGACGACCTCGCCCGGCTGGCCCGCTCGTTCAACGACATGGCCGCCAACCTGCAAGACAAGATCGGCGAGCTGGAGGACCTGTCGCAGGTGCAGCGGCAGTTCGTGTCGGACGTCTCGCACGAGCTGCGCACGCCCCTCACCACGATCCGGATCGCCGCCGACATGCTCTACGAGAACCGCGACACCTTCGACGACCCGGCCGTGCGCCGCTCGGCGGAGCTGCTCCAGAGCCAGCTCGAACGCTTCGAGTCGCTGCTCGGCGACCTGCTGGAGATCAGCCGGCACGACGCCGGCGCGGCCACCCTCGACGCCGAGTCGCTCGACATGCGCGACCTGGTGCTGCGCACCGTCGGCGACATCCAGGGCCTGGCCGAGCGCAAGGGCAGCAGGGTCGTGCTCCAGCTCCCCGGCGAGCCGTGCATGGCCGAGGTCGACCGCCGCCGCGTCGAGCGCATCCTGCGCAACCTGCTGGTCAACGCCGTCGAGCACGGCGAGGGTGAGGACATCGTGGTGTCGGTCGCCGCCGACCGCGACGCGGTCGCGGTCGCGGTCCGCGACCACGGGGTGGGACTGAAACCGGGGGAGGGGCAGATGGTGTTCGACCGCTTCTGGCGCGCCGACCCGGCGCGGGCCCGCACCACCGGCGGGACCGGGCTGGGCCTGTCGATCTCCAGGGAGGACGCCCAGCTGCACGGCGGCTGGCTCCAGGCGTGGGGCGAACCGGGCGCCGGATCGCAGTTCCGCCTGTCCCTGCCCAGGGTGGCGGGCGCCGAGTTGCGCGGCTCGCCGCTCCCGCTGGTGCCGCCGGGCGCGGGCGACGCCCGTCCCCTCTTCGCCGAGCTGGAGGCGGGCGAGTGACGGCGGGCACCCCCGACCACACCCCCGGCCCCCCGTGCCGGGCACCCGCCCCGCGGCCTGGAGGCCCGTCCGGGCCGCGCCGGATCCCGCCGGCCCTGCTGGTCTTCGCGGTCCTCACCCTCTGTGTCGCCGGATGCGCCAACGTGCCCGGCGGCGGCCGTGTGGTGTCCGGCAAGCCCGTCGAACGGGCCGAGCAGGTCGACGACCCCTACGTCCGGCTGATCCCCGTACGGCCCCGTCCGGAATGGGGTCCGGAAGAGATCGTGTCCGGATTCCTCGCCGCCTCCGCGAGTTTCGACGACGACCACAAGGTGGCGCGGGAGTTCCTGGCGGCCCAGACCTCGTGGCGCCCCGGCCTGAGGCCCTCCGTCACCGTCATGCGGAACCGCGAGGCGCCCAGGGTCGTCAAGCAGACGGCCACGCAGGCGGTCGTGAAGGTCGTCGGCGACCAGCTCGGCACGATCGCGTCCGACGGCCAGTACCGCGCCGCGGCCGAGCACATCGAGGTCAGCTTCCAGCTCGGCCGGACGCCCCAGGGGCTGTGGCGGGTCACCGGCCTGCCCGACGACGAGCGCGCCGGGCTGCTGCTCACCCAGGTCGACGTCGAGCGCGCCCTCCGCCCGGTCAACCTGTACTTCTTCGCGCCCGACCAGCGCACCCTCGTCCCGAACGGGATCTTCCTCCCGGTGGTCAACCGGCGCGACCTGCCGTCCCAGCTCGTCCGGGCCCTGCTGAACGGCCCGACCTCGTGGCTGTACGGGGCGGTCAAGAGCGCCTTCCCGCCCGGCACCCACCTGAGCGGCGAGGGCGTGGAGATCAGCAAGGACATCGCCACCGTCGATCTCAGCAAGGAGGCCGGCACCGGCAGTGTGGAGCGGATGTCCGCGCAGCTCAGCTGGACCCTGCGGCAGTTCTCCGAGATCAAGCGGTGGAGGCTGCGGATCGGCGGCGAGGCGGTCGCGCCGAAGGACATGAACGTGACCCAGGACGTCCGCGCGTGGGAGGTCAACGCCCCCGACGGCCACGAGGAGCAGGTCACCCAGAGCGCTTACGGCATCGGCGGCTCGGGCTTCCTCAGCACCCTCGACGGACGTGTCCCGCAGCCCGTCACGACGGGGAACGCGTGGCGGCTGTCGCGTCCGGCCGTGGCGCCCGACTACCAAGAGGTCGCGGGGCTCACCTCCAAGGGCGACCAGGTGCTGACGGCCGCCCCGCTCACCGGCTCGCCCACACCGAAGCCCCTCTTGGCGTCCTCGCGTCGCGGCGGCCGTTTCACCCCGCCCTCCTGGGGACGTGACGGCCTGCTGTGGACGGTCGAGACGGCCAAGGACAAGTCGTGGCTGTGGGTCCGCCAGCGGGGGCGCCCTCCGGCGCGCGTCTCGCACTGGGGGCTGAGCGGACGGGAGGTCATGGCGTTCCGCGTCGCGCGCGACGGCGTTCGGGCCGCCGTCATCGTCGACGTCGACGGGGAGCCGCAGGTCCAGATCGGCCGGATCGTCCGCGACGCGCGCGGCGCCGTCGACGTGGGGTCGTTCTTGCCCGTCAGCTCCGAGCTCCTGCGCGCGCGCGACCTGGTCTGGCGCGACTACGGCACGCTGGCGGTGCTCGGGCAGAAGGACTCCGACACCCAGGCCCTGCCGTACCTGATGCCGGTCAGCGGCAGCGCCATCACCTCCCTCGGGGTGGGCTCGCTGGGCGAGCCGCGCACGATCACCGCCGCCCCCGGCTCGCCCGTCCTCATCGGCACGCGCGCCTCGAACCGCAACCTGGTCTGCAAGCAGCGCTCTCCGCGCGACCAGTTCAGCGAGTGGGCCTGCGACATCCCGGCGACCGATCCGACCTACGCCCGCTGAGCCGCCGGGAGTTATCCACAGTTCGCCGCGGTCCTTCCGGCCGGCGCCGCCGCCCGGCATCGTCGAGGCATGAGCCTGCCGACGAGCCTGATCCAACTGGTCCTGCCGGAGCGATGTGCGGGCTGTGCCCTGGCCTCCGGCCTGCTGTGCGCGGCCTGCGCCATGCCCCTGACCGTCCCCGCCCGCGCCGTCCGCCTCGGTCCCGGCCTCCCCGGCCTCCCGCAGACCTGGACGGTGGCCGACTACGGCGGGCCGGTTCGGGCGATCATCGCCGCGCACAAGGAACGCGGCCGTACCTCTCTCGCCCGCCCGCTGGGCGCCACCCTCAGCCGGGCCGTTCTGGCCACCGTGGCCGCGGTGGCCGAACCGGTGCCGGGGCCCGATCCGCCGGAGCAGGCGCCGGGGCCGGTGCTGGTGCCGGTTCCGTCGGCGCGGGCGGCGCTACGGCGGCGCGGGCATGACCCCACGCACCGGATGGCGGCGGTCGCGGTCCGGGTGCTGCGCGCGGGCGGCCTGCGCGCCACGGGGCTCGGCGCGCTGCGGCAGCGGCGGCCCGTGGCCGATCAGGCGGGGCTCACGGCCGGTGAGCGGGCGGCCAACCTGGCCGGCGCGCTCGAGGTCGTGCCGCGCGTCCCGGTGGCCGGACGCGGGGTGATCGTGGTCGACGACGTGATCACTACGGGGGCCTCGCTGGCCGAGGCCGCCCGGGCGCTGCGGCAGGCCGGGGCCCTGGTCGTGGGGGCCGCGACGGTGGCCGCCACACCGCTGCGCAGGGGCGGGTGAGCCTTCGCGCGGCCGGCGGGCGCCCTTCCCCGGCGTCGAGGGGCGGTGGTTCTGCCACACCGTGGCAACGAGCGGGTGACAATCTTCGTTCCGGCCCCCGACCCGGTAGGTGGTTACCATCCGTAGTTGAGAACTGTCCGACTTGTGGTGGCACGTCGGATTGATTGCTTCATCAACCGTCACGCGGCGTCATGGCAGTTGAAGAGATCTTTGCAACATGCCGCTCCGCCCGCTCGGCATGGCCTGGGTGCCGGCGAAAGCCGCGAAAGCCCTGCGGACACGGGGATGCATGACTTGTGGGCGAGCCGGAAAGGGGGGCCGGAGCGGCGCTGCGAGCACTCTCGATGACGGTCCGTGAGTTTTTCCTCGCTCCACCCCCCTGACATTCGCGGCGTAAGGGGTTAGCGTTCCTGACATGGCACCCGCCCGGGTCCGTGGTTGCGTTGGATCGCCGTGCTCGTCAGGAGCACGCCAGGCGATCCGGCTAGCCGATGCCAGGCGCAGGCGAAACGGCCCACGTAAGGCGACTTCTCGTCGACCGATCACGGTGCGCCTTAGAAGTAAGTCCTGCCTCACCGGGGAATCCGATATTCCCCGGACCGGGAGAAGGGCAGTAGTGGCGAAAGCGCCGCGAGCCCCTCAGCAGGCGGATGTGGGGACGAAGACCAGGTCGGCCGGGCGGGTGCGACCCACCGAGCTGTGGCGTCCGTCCGGGGCCATCAGGAGCCCCGGACCGGGCGAGAATCGCAACCGGCAGAAGGGGGGTCCCGCGTGGACATCACCGTGAGGGGCCGGCACACCGACGTCAACGACAGGTTCCGACGGCACGTCGATGCCAAACTGGCCAAGATCGAACGGCTCAACCAGAAGGTCATCCGCGTCGATGTGGAGGTCTCTGAGGAACGCAATCCGAAGCTGGCCGACCAGCGTGAGCGGGTCGAGCTGACCATCCAGTCGCGCGGCCCGGTGATCCGGGCCGAGGCCGCCGCCGACGACCGCTACGGAGCGCTCGACCTGGCGCTCGACAAGCTGGAGTCCCGGCTGCGCCGCGACGGCGACCGGCGCAAGGCGCACCATGGCGGCAGATCGCGGGCCAGGCCGGCCGCGGCGGAACCGCTCCCCGAGCCCCTGGAGACCGTGCCCGCGGACGCGGGCCGGGCCGCCGAACCCGCGGGCACCGGCCGTTACGATCCGATGCCGGCCGCGGACGAGCAGCTGATCCCGATCCCGATGGAGGGCGACGGCCCCGTCGTCGTCCGCGAGAAGTACCACAAGGCCGAGCCGATGGGCATCGAGCAGGCCCTCTTCGAGATGGAACTGGTCGGCCACGACTTCTTCCTCTTCCGTGACAAGGCCGACGGCCACCCCTCGGTCGTCTACCGCCGGCGAGGCTGGGACTACGGCGTCATCCGTCTTGTCGAAGAGTGATGTGGTACTTGCGTCACGTCACCGCCCAGAGCGTGTCATGATCTAGAAAGGCGTTACCAGCAAGGCCGTGGTCGCGGTGGCCCGAGGGGCCACCGCGACCACGGCGGCTGTCTCCGGGCCGGGCCCGGACCCTCCGGCAGACCCAGATCACTGACAGTGAAGGGGGGAAGCGGCGTCTCCTCCACGCCGCGACTCAGGTGAGCGAGAATCCCGAGGCTCGCGGCGCCGCGGCGGTACCCCGTCAGGCCGACGCGACCGAGGCCGGCGCGGCCGACCCCATCCGGGTACTGATCGTCGACGACCACGCGCTCTTCCGCCGCGGCCTGGAGATGGTCCTCCAGGGCGAGACCGACATCGAGGTCATCGGCGAGGGCGGCGACGGCCACGAGGCGGTCGAGATGGCCGGCGACCTGCTGCCCGACGTGGTTCTGATGGACATCCGGATGCCCCGCCGCAGCGGCATCGAGGCCTGCACCGCCATCAAGGACGCCGCCCCCAGCGCCAAGATCGTGATGCTGACCATCAGCGACGAGGAGGAGGACCTCTTCGAGGCGATCAAGGCCGGGGCCAGCGGCTACCTGCTCAAGGAGATCTCCATCGACGAGGTCCCGCAGGCGGTCCGCGCGGTGCACGGCGGCCAGTCGCTGATCAGCCCCTCGATGGCGTCCAAGCTCATCACCGAGTTCGCCTCCCTGGCCAAGCGCAGCGAGGAGCGCACCCAGCAGGTCCCCGCGCCCCGCCTCACCGAACGCGAGATGGAAGTCCTCCGCCTGGTCGCCCGCGGCCTCGGCAACCGCGAGATCGCCCGCGAGCTCTTCATCTCCGAGAACACGGTCAAGAACCACGTCCGCAACATCCTGGAGAAGCTCCAGCTCCACTCCCGGATGGAGGCGGTCGTCTATGCGGTCCGCGAGAAACTCCTAGAGATCACCTGACCCGCCCCGTCAGCCACCCCACCGCCGCCCTCCAGGCCCACGGCGTCCCCGTCCGCACAGGGCCCGCCCAGGCCGTCCGGCCCGCGCTCTGCTGCCTTGCGCATCGCCCGAGCACCTCCGGCGTCCTTAGCGTCCCCTTGTCTCCCTCGCTCATCGCCTCGCACGCCGTCCACCTGGAGAGCCCCCTCCCGCTCCGCCGCTACCGGCTATCCCCTTTTGTCGGTGTCGTGTCGTAGCATCGCGGCGTGATCGAGGCTGAGCTCAGTGCGGACGAGGTGCGGCGGCTTCAGCTGCGTGCACAAGGGCTTCTGGGGGCGCGGGGCGCCGGCGGGGTGACGGGGCTGCTGAGGCGGCTGGGGGCCGTCCAGCTCGACACGATCTCGGTGCTGGCGCGTTCGCACGAGCTGGTCCCCTACGCACGGCTCGGGGCAGTCGGGCGCGACGCGGTGGAGGCGGCCTACTGGGGGAGCGGCGCGTTCGAGTACTGGGCGCACGCGGCGTCGGTGCTGCCGATGGACGAGTGGCCGCTGTTCGCGTTCCGGCGGCGGGCCTTCCGGCGGCGCGGGTGGCGGTGGCACAAGGTGCCCGAGGGGGTCTGCCAGGAGATCCTGGCGCGGCTGAGGGCCGACGGGCCGCTCACCACCAAGGAGCTCGGCGGGGCGAAGGCGAGCGCCGACTGGTGGGACTGGAGCGATCACAAGATCGGCATCGAGTGGCTGCTGGACGTCGGCGAGGTCGTGTGCGCGCGGCGGGTCGGCTGGCGGCGGGTGTACGACCTGGCCGAGCGTGCGGTGCCGGCGCCCCTGCTCGACCAGGAGCCCGACGACGAGGCGTGCCTGGAGGCGCTGGTGGCGCGGGCGGGGCGGGCGCTGGGGGTGGCGACCCGCGCCGACCTGGCCGACTACTACCGGGTCAAGGCCGAGCAGGTCGACGCCGTGATCGGGGCGACGGGCCTGGTCCCGGTGCGGGTGGAGGGCTGGCGGCACGCCGCGTGGGCCGATCCGGCCGCGCTCGCCGAGCCGGCCCGGGGGCGGCACGTGACGACGCTGCTGTCACCGTTCGACTCGCTGGTCTGGGACCGGGCCCGGACGTCGCGGGTGTTCGGCTTCGATCACCGGCTCGAGGCGTACGTGCCCAAGGCCAAGCGGGTCCACGGCTACTTCGCGATGCCGCTGCTGTCGGGCGGGCGGCTGCTCGGCCGGGTCGACCCGGCGCGGGAGGGCACGACGCTGGTCGCGCGGCAGGTGTCGTTCGAGCCGTCGGCGACGCGGACGCGGGCGCGGACCGAGGCGTCGGCGGCGGCCCTCGGCGCCGCGCTGTGGCGGGCGGCCGGTTGGGTCGGGTGCGACGACGTGCGCGTCGAGCGGCTCGACCCCGGGCTGGACGGGGCGCAGGTGGCCGCCGTGGTCCGGGCCGCCGGGTGACGGCTCAGCCGTGCGGGGCCTCCTGCGTGTCGGTCGCGATGGGCTTGTGCGCGGTCTCGCCGGTCAGGCCGCCACGCCGCTTGGTGGTGTGGCTGCCGAACAGCGAATAGTCGACGATCTCCGGAATGACCCTGGGCGCGTCCAGGACGATGTCGGAGAAGAGGTGGACCAGCCCGCTCACCAGGACGCCGACGGCGACCACGGCGATCCCGACCCAGAACGCGATCCACAGGGGGCCGATGCACAGGGCGATCCCGCCGAGCAGGAAGCCGATGAAGATGATCAGGACGGCGAGCCAGGAGCCGGGCCGTCCGGCGTGCGATCCGTACGATTCTTCGGTCATGACGCCTCCTCGCGGCTGCACTGGGAGACCTTCCGCTGGATCCGGCCGGTCAAACAGGCGCGCAGTGGATTGCGCTGCGGGGTGACCTAGACCATTCTGGGTCTCGCCTACGATGGGCATCGTACGTGTGGTGTGCGTACCGCCGGGAGCGGTGACCCACGATCTGCAAGGAGCCTCCGAGAGTGCCGCCAGTCATCGATAAGATCCTTCGTGCGGGCGAAGGTAAGATCAAGCGCAAGCTCCACAAGCTCGCGGATCAGGTCAACTCGATCGAGGAGGACTTCCTCGAGATGAGCGACGCCGAGTTGCGTGAGCTGACCGACAAGTACCGGGAGCGGATCGCCGAGGGCGAGTCCCTGGACGACCTGCTGCCCGAGGCGTTCGCCACGGTCCGCGAGGCGGCCAAGCGCGTGCTCGGGCAGCGGCCCTACGACGTCCAGCTCATGGGCGGCGCCGCACTGCACCTGGGGAACATCGCCGAGATGAAGACCGGTGAGGGCAAGACCCTCACCTGTGTGCTCCCGGCCTACCTCAACGCCCTGAGCGGCGAGGGCGTGCACGTCGTCACCGTCAACGACTACCTCGCCAAGCGCGACGCCGAGTGGATGGGCCGCGTGCACCAGTTCCTCGGGCTCGAGATCGGTGTCATCCTCCCGCAGATGACGCCGGACGAGCGCCGGGTCGCTTACAACGCCGACATCACCTATGGCACCAACAACGAGTTCGGGTTCGACTACCTGCGCGACAACATGGCCTGGAGCCTGGACGAGTGCGTCCAGCGCGGCCACAACTACGCCATCGTCGACGAGGTCGACTCGATCCTGATCGACGAGGCCCGGACGCCGCTGATCATCTCGGGCCCGGCCGAGCAGAACTCCAAGTGGTACTCGGAGTTCGCCAAGATCGTCCCGCGGCTGAAGCGGGCCGAGCTGGTCAGCACCGCCGGCCAGGTCGACGAGTACGGGCCGGGCGACTACGAGGTCAACGAGAAGAAGCGCACGGTCGGCATCACCGAGTCCGGCGTGGAGAAGGTCGAGGACTGGCTCGGCATCGACAACCTCTACGACTCGGTCAACACGCCGCTGGTCAGCTTCCTCAACAACGCGCTGAAGGCCAAGGAGCTCTACAAGCTCGACAAGGACTACGTCGTGATGAACGGCGAGGTCCTGATCGTCGACGAGTTCACCGGCCGCATCCTGCACGGGCGCCGCTACAACGAGGGCATGCACCAGGCGATCGAGGCGAAGGAGGAGGTGGCGATCAAGGACGAGAACCAGACCCTGGCCACCATCACCCTCCAGAACTTCTTCCGCCTCTACAACAAGCTCTCGGGCATGACCGGCACCGCCGACACCGAGGCCGCCGAGTTCAACAAGACCTACAAGATCGGCGTCGTGCCGATCCCGACGAACAAGCCGATGGTCCGCGAGGACGTCGCCGACGTCGTCTACAAGACCGAGCAGGCCAAGTTCGAGGCGGTCGTCGAGGACATCTCCGAGCGCCACGAGAAGGGCCAGCCGATCCTGGTCGGCACCACGTCGGTGGAGAAGTCCGAGCGGCTGTCCAGGATGCTCAAGCGGCGCGGCATCCCGCACCAGGTGCTGAACGCCAAGGCGCACGAGAAGGAGTCGGAGATCGTCGCCGAGGCCGGCCGTAAGGGCGGCGTGACCGTGGCGACCAACATGGCCGGCCGCGGCACCGACATCATGCTCGGCGGCAACCCCGACTTCCGGGCCGACCTGGAGCTGCACCAGCGGGGCCTGTCGCCGCTGGAGACGCCCGAGGAGTACGAGGCGGCCTGGCCCGAGGCGCTGGAGAAGGCGAAGGAGGCCGTCAAGGGCGAGCACGAGCAGGTCGTCGAGGCGGGCGGGCTGTACGTGCTGGCGACCGAGCGGCACGAGTCGCGGCGGATCGACAACCAGCTCCGCGGCCGGTCCGGCCGGCAGGGCGACCCGGGCGAGTCGCGGTTCTACCTGTCCCTCGAGGACGACCTGATGCGGCTGTTCAACTCCGCCCGGGTCGAGGCGATCATGTCGCGGCTGAACATCCCGGACGACGTGCCGATCGAGTCCGGCATCGTCTCCAAGGCGATCCGGTCGGCGCAGAGCCAGATCGAGCAGCAGAACTTCGAGATGCGCAAGAACGTCCTGAAGTACGACGAGGTGCTCAACCGGCAGCGCAAGGTCATCTACGGCGAGCGCCGCCAGGTGCTGGAGGGCGCCGACCTCCAGGAGCAGGTCCTCCTGATGATCGACGAGGTCGTCCAGGGCTACGTCGCGGGCGCCACCGCCGAGCGGTTCGCCGAGGAGTGGGACCTCGAGAAGCTGTGGAAGGCGTTCAAGCAGCTCTACCCGATCAAGCTGACCGTCGAGGAGCTGGTCGAGGAGGTCGGCGGCGACATCTCCGGCCTCGACGCCGAGACGCTGTCGGAGAAGATCCGCGAGGACGCCAAGGCCGCCTACGCGGCGCGCGAGGAGGAGCTCGGCGCCGACGTCGTGCGCGAGCTGGAGCGGCGCGTGGTCCTGTCGGTGCTCGACCGCAAGTGGCGCGAGCACCTGTACGAGATGGACTACCTCCAGGAGGGCATCGGCCTGCGGGCCATGGCGCAGCGCGACCCGCTGGTGGAGTACCAGCGCGAGGGCTACGACATGTTCAACGCGATGCTCGACGGCATCAAGGAGGAGTCGGTCGGCTACCTGTTCAACCTCGAGGTCGAGGTCGACGAGCAGCAGGCCGCGCCCACCGTCGGGGCCAACCCGGTGGCGCTCTCCAAGACCGCCTCCGACGACGACACGGCCGAGGCCGAGGCTGAGGCCGACACCGGCACCGAGGTCGAGGCTGAGGCCGACACCGAGGCCGACGAGGTCCCGGCCGGCGGCGAGGCCCCCACGATCCACGCCAAGGGCCTGGACGAGCCGAAGCGGCCCAAGAAGCTGGAGTACTCGGCGCCCACCGTCGACGGTGAGGGCGGCGTGGAGCTGCACAGTGAGGAGACCGAGGACGAGTACGCGGGCGTGTCCCGCAACGACCCGTGCCCCTGCGGCTCGGGCAAGAAGTTCAAGCGCTGCCACGGCGACCCGCGCGGCAAGTAGGGCGCACGCCGGGCCGAAGCGGCCTCCCGGGATCGGTTCCCGGGAGGCCGCTTCCGCGTTCACGGCCTGACGACCGGGGGCACGCCGCCGCCCTCTCGCGCCGGCCGGGCTCCCGTCACGGCCTCGCGGTGGGGAGCGCCGGTCGCCGCCGGTGTGCGGGACCGCTGGTCTCGACGGCGGTGCACCGCCATCGGCCGCGCCGGTGCTCCAGCCTGAGGGCGAGCGCCTGGACGCGGCCGTCCAGGACGAGTACCGCGCCCGTCTCGGCGCTGCCGGGGGCGGGTTCCTGGAGCCAGGTGGTCAGCACCTGGGGCGGGGCGATCCGGGCTCCGAGGGCCGTCGGAGCCCGGTGCCCGGCGAGGCCGCGGCAGACCTCCGGGAGGGCCTGGTGGGCGAGGTGGTGCGGCGTCCGCATCCCGGCGAGCACCTCGGCGACGAGCCGTACGGTCGCCTCGGCGACGGCGCGCAGGTCGGTCTCCGCCCGTTCGTCGGGCCGGACGAGGCGCAAGGGGTTGGGCCGGCGGGCGGCCGGGACGGCGGGTCTGCTGAGCGCCAGCGCCCCGTCCGTCCCATGCGCCCCGTGGGCGGCGGCGTACGGGCTCCGGGCCGGGTCCTGCGTGGTCCGGGCGGACGCCCGGGACCGGCCGGTGTAGGGGACGATGCGGACGGCCGGGTTCGTCGTGCGCTTGGGCATGGTGCCTCCAGTCATCGTGGCGGCGCCGCCGTGGGCGGCGGCGCCGATAACAGGAGGCGCGAAGGGCCGGGAAAATACGCCGGGGACCGGATGCGGACGCAGCGGTAACGCGCGCTCTGCGTTGTCCCGCCCTTTAGCGGCGCCGAATTGGGCGTCACACCGCGCACATACCCGACGTCACACCGCATTCCTATGCGCCGGCCCGGCGTGCGATTTTTCACGCGTCATCGGCAGGCACTAACCGGTGCTCGGGGTGTCCTGCGGATCGGTGGAATTGTTGCGTTTGTTCGCGGTGCCGGCCATGCTCCGGGATTCGGCGCCCGTCTCGGCACCGGTCTCGGCGTTCGTCTCGGCGCCGGCCTTCGTGCCCGCGGCCAGTTCCGGGTCGGTGACGGGATCGGCGGCGACCGACTCCTCGCCATCGGGTTCGCGGCCCGGGGTGGGGATGTTCAGCCTGCGGATCAGGAAGCTGAACATCAGGTAGTAGACCGCCGCGTAGACCAATCCCATGATGATCAGCGGCACCAGGTTCCTGGTGTTGCTCCGGGACCCGTTGATCAGCATGTCGATGGCCCCGGCGGAGAAGCTGAACCCGAGCTTCATCCCGAGCGCGTCGGCGACCGCCATCGAGATCCCGGTCAGCACCGCGTGCACGCCGAACAGGACGGGGGCGACGAAGATGAACGCGAACTCGATCGGCTCGGTGATGCCGGTGACGAACGCGGTGAGCGCGGCGGACAGCATGATGCCGCCGACGGCCGCACGGCGGTGCTTGGGCGCGGCCTGCCAGATGGCCAGCGCGGCGGCGGGCAGCGCGAACATCAGGACCGGGAAGAATCCGGTCATCGACCAGCCGGCGCCGTCCGCGCCGTTGGCATAGCAGTTGAGGTCGCCGGCGTAGCTCTTGCCGCCCACGGTGCACTCGGGGATCTGGGTCCAGACCACGTTGTTGGGGATGTGGTGCAGGCCGAGCGGCAGCAGCAGCCGGTTGATCACGCCGTAGACGCCGGCGCCGACGGTGCTGTTGTCGGCCATCCAGCCGCCGAAGCCGGTGAGCAACGTGCCGAGGAACGGCCAGACGAAGCCGAAGACCACGCCGAGCGCGAGCGAGGCGACCGCGGTGATGATCGGCACGAACCGGCGGCCCCCGAAGAAGGCCAGCCAGGTGGGCAGCTTGATCCGGTAGAAGCGCTGGTAGAGCAGGGCGGTGACGATGCCGATCACGATCCCGCCGAGGACCCGGGTGGGGTTCTGCGTGGCCAGGTCCAGGACGGTGGTGGGGGTGCCGGGATGGGCCGGGTCGAAGAGCCGCTTGCTGATCTTGGCCTTGAGGTCGTCGTCGAACCGGATGAAGAACACGTTCATGCTGACGTAGTGGAAGACCATGTAGCCGACCACCGCGGCGAGCCCGGTCGAGCCGTCCGACTTCTTGGCGAACCCCACCGCGACACCCACCGCGAACAGCAGCGGCATCCAGTCGAACAGCGCGCTGCCGGCTCCGCCGAACACCTGCGCGACCTGGTCGGCGCTGGGGTACCAGGAGCCGCCGGAGAAGCTGATCCAGTGGTCCGCGCCGGGGGCGTTGCCGAGCACGTCGGGCTGGCCCAGCCGCTGGAGCAGCCCGGCCGCGGGGAGGACGGCGATCGGCAGCATGAGGGCGCGGCCGATGCGCTGGAGCACGGCGAGGGCGGCGGACCCGCGGCGCGGCGCGGCGGGACCGGTCGCGGTGGTCGAGCTCATGTGGGGGGTTCCTCCTCGGTGACCGAAGGTGTCGGGGGCGCGTCGAGGGATCTCCGAAGGGTTGGGAGCGGCCGGAGCTCCGGGCGGTCAGGAGTGCGGCGGGGGGTCGCCGAGGGCGGTGTGGATCTGGTAGCGGTCGGCCCGGTAGGTCGACACGCCCAGTTCGGCGCAGATGCCGCTGGTGTAGGAGCGGCGTTGCAGCAGCAGCGCGGCGCTGCCGCGGGGGATCTGGAGGTGCCGGGCGTCGGCGGCGTCGGCGAGGACGGCGTCGATGGTCTGGTCGCCGGCGTCGAACACCAGCCCGTAGACGGCCTCCAGTACGCCGTACAGCGAGCGGTCGGCGAGCCGCCGGTCGAGCAGGTCGGGGGCGAGCGAGGCCAGGATGTGCGAGCGTTCGAGCGCCATCGGCTCGCCGTCGGCGGTGCGCAGCCGCTCGACCAGGTGGATCGCGGTGCCCGGCTCGACCTCGAAGACGCGGGCGAGGCGGGTGTCGGCGGCGACGGTGCGCCGGTCGAGGTCGACCGCGCCGGGCCGCAGCCCGCGGCTGAGCATGTCCTCGGTGAAGGAGACCAGCCGCAGCGGCATCTCGATCTTGGGGCGGGCGACGAAGGTGCCCTTGCCCGGCACCCGGTAGAGCCGGCCCTCGGTGACGAGCTGGTCGACGCCCTGCCGGACGGTCATGCGGGACAGCTCGTACCGCGCGCACAGCTCGCGTTCGGACGGGATCGGGGCGTCGACGGGCAGTTCCGCGCTCTCGATCAGTTCGAGCAGGATGGCACGGAGCTGGAAGTACTTCGGTACGGGGCTGTTCGGATCGATGGTCGTCACGTGGATGTCCTCGATGGCCCGGGGCCGGTGCCGGAGTGTCCGGATCGTCGTGCGCGTACTGGTCTAGGCCGGACTAGACCACAGGGGTCGAAGGCGTGTCAATGCACAGGTGAGTAACGCCGGATCGCCTGCTGGGCCGCCTCTGGAGCAGGGGGACCCACAGGTCGGGACGAGGGTCCGGCGGCCGTCCGGGCGGGATCGGGTCCCGGCGGGAAGGCCCGCGTCTTCGCTCTTCCTGTTCGGTGCAGTATGGTGCAGACTGGTCTAGTCCGGACTAGACCAGTCGCCGACCCGGCGACCTGCGGATACGGCGTCACGGAGGGTGCGCGTCCCATGGCCTCACTGCTGATCACCGCGAACAGCCTGATCACCTCGCCCGGGGGCGGTCCCGCCCGGCTCCAGGGCCCGGGCTTCGTCCGGGTGGAGAACGGCCTGATCGCCGAGGTCGGCGAGGGCCATCCCGGCGCGCGGCCGGACGTGGACCTGCCGGACGGCGTGCTCGCGCCCGGCCTGGTCGACCTCCAGGTGAACGGCTACTACGGCCACGACATGGTGGACGCCGACGCGCGCGGCTGGCACACGGTCGTGTCCCGGCTGCCCGAGACCGGCGTGACCTCGTTCCTCCCCACCTTCATCACCGCTCCCGTCCGGATCCAGGCCGAGGCGCTGCGCCGGGCCCGCGACCTGCTGCCGGGCCTGCCCGCCGGGTCGCGCGTCCTCGGCGTGCACCTGGAGGGCCCGTTCCTGGCGGAGAAGCGCAAGGGCGCGCACAACGCCGCGCACCTGACCGACCCGACGCCCGCCGCGATCGCCGCGCTGCTGGAGACCGGGCTGGTCAAGCTGGTCACCCTCGCCCCCGAGCGGGACGGCGCGCTCGACGCGATCCGCACCCTCACCGCGAACGGCGTACTGGTCAGCGTCGGCCACAGCGACGCCACCGCCGAGCAGGTCGCGGCGGCGGCGGACGCCGGGGCCCGCAAGGTCACCCACATCTTCAACGCGCAGTCCGGCGTGCACCACCGCGACCCCGGGGTCGCCGCGCAGGCGCTCGTCGACACCCGGCTGAGCCCGGGCCTGATCGTCGACCTGCACCATGTCGCGGCGCCGGTCTGCGAGCTGGTCTTCCGCGCTGCCGCCGGACGGGTCGTGCTCGTCACCGACGCCGCCGCGTCCGCGGGGATGCCGCCGGGCGGCTACGAGCTGGGCGGCGAGCCGATCACGATGCCGGCGGAGGGGCCGCCGCTGCGCGCCGACGGCACCCTCGCCGGGTCGGGGCTGCGGCTGGACGACGCGGTCGGCAACGCGGTCCGGATCGGCGTCGACCAGGTGACCGCGATCGAGGCCGCCACCCGCGTGCCCGCCGACCTGATCGGCCGGCCCGACCTCGGCCGGATCGCGCCGGGCGCCGCGGCCGACCTGGTCTGGCTCGGCCCGGGGCACCGCGCGCATGCGACCTGGATCAACGGGCAGAACGTCTTCGGAGGGGGATCATGACCACGCCGCTGAACGATCCGGCGCAGCCCGGAGGACCGGCACCGGCCGGGGCCGCGGCACCGAGCTCGCGGATGCGGGCCGAGATCGGCGAGCAGCCGGACGCGCTGCGCCGCACGATCGGGGGACTGCTGCCGCGCATGTCCGACGTCGGGCTCCTCGCCCGCGGCACCCGCCAGGTGCTGTTCATCGCACGCGGGTCGTCCGACAACGCCGCGGTGTACGGGCGGTACCTGGTGGAGTCGCACGCCGGCCGGCTGGCCACCCTCGCCGCGCCGTCGATCGCCACGACCTACCGGAGCAGGCTCGACCTGTCCGGGGTGCTGGCGGTCGCGATCAGCCAGTCCGGCAAGACCGAGGAGATCGTCGAGACGCTCGACTGGGCCAAGGACTGCGGCGCCCGCACGGTGGCGATCACCAACGGCGCCGGGTCGCCGCTGGCCGAGTCCGCCGAGGTGGCGCTGATCACCGAGGCGGGCGACGAGCTGGCGGTGCCGGCCACCAAGACCTACACCACCCAGCTCGCCGCGGTCGCGGTGCTCGGGCTCGGGCTCGGCACCGACGTCGACCGGGACGACCTGCGCCGCGCGCCGGACGAGGTGGAGCGGCTGATCGGGGTCACCGAGGCGGCCGGGGCGCTGCCGGAGATGGTCGAGGAGCTGGCCGGGGTCCCCGGCGCGGTCGTGTCCGGCCGCGGCATCGCGTTCGGCAGCGCGCTGGAGCTCGCCCTCAAGATCAAGGAGGCGTGCTACCTGCACGCCATGGGCCTGTCGTACGCCGACCTCCAGCACGGCCCGATCGCCGTCGTGGACGAGCAGACCCCCGCGCTGCTGGTCGCCGCGGGCGACGGGCCCACGCTGCCGGGTACGGTGGCGCTGGCGGAGCGGGTGCGGGGGGCGGGCGCCCGCGCGTTCGGCATCGGCGGCGGCCCCGGTCTCGCCGGGGCGTGCTCGGCCGCGCTGCCGGGCCCGGACCTGCCCGAGTGGGTCGCGCCGCTCGGCCTCATCGTCCCCGGCCAGATCCTGGTCGAGAACCTGGCTCGCAGGCTGGGCGTCGACCCCGACGTCCCGCGCGGACTCAACAAGGTCACCCAGACGAGCTGACACGGTCGGCGCGGCGAACACGGAAGAGACTGACATGGACAAGGCCGAGGCCATCGTCGCGGCACTGGGCGGCGCCGCGAACATCGTCGAGATCGAGCCGTGCGCGACGCGGCTGCGCACCGAGGTGGCGGACCCGGGCAAGGTCGACGAGGCGGGTCTCAAGGCCGCCGGGGCGTACGGCGTGATGCGCAGCGGCACGGTGGTCCAGGTGGTGGTGGGGCCCGAGGCCGACACCATCGCCACCGACATCGAGGATCTCCTCGACTGAGGCTGGGAGTCGCATCATGACGGGAGTGACGAGGGTGCTGTCGCCGGTCGCCGGCCGGGCCGTGGGCCTGGGCGGCGTGCCCGACCTGGTGTTCGCCAAGGCCATGGTCGGGCCGGGCACCGCGGTCGACCCCGAGCGCGGGCCCGGCCGGGCGATCGCCCCGGTCACCGGCAAGATCGTCAAAATGCATCCGCACGCGTTCGTCGTGGTCGACGCCGAGGAGCACGGCGTGCTGGTGCACCTCGGCGTCGACACCGTCCAGCTCAAGGGCGCCGGCTTCCGGGTGTTCGCCGCCGCCGGCGACCGGGTCATCGCGGGCCAGCCGCTGATCGGCTGGGACCCCGCGGTGATCGAGGCGGGCGGCCGGTCGCCGGTCTGCGCGGTGGTGGCGCTGGACGCGGGTTCCGACGTGCTCTCGGACGTGGTCGAGTCCGGCGCGGTGAGCAAGGGGGCCGAGCTCTTCACCTGGCGCTGACGCCGCCCGGCGGCGATGTCCGAGGCCGCGCCCCCCGGCGGCGGCCGGCCGCCCGGTGGCGGATCTGAAGGAAGTGCACGTGCTGCCGGCCCCGCGCCGCGGGCGCCCGGAGCAGATCGAGAACGAGGGAGTGTTCTGTGACCGACCGCAACGTCAAGATCGAGTCCAAGGTGGGGTTGCACGCGCGGCCGGCCGCGCTGTTCGTGCAGACCGCGGCCAGGGCCCCGATGGAGGTCACGGTCGCCAAGTCCGGCAAGGCCCCGGTCAACGCCAAGAGCATCCTGGCGGTGCTCGGGCTGGACGCCCGGCACGGCGAGCAGATCGTCATCTCCGCCGCGGGCGAGGGCGCCGACGCGCTGCTGGACGAGCTGGAGGCGCTGCTCACGGAGCCCGAGAGTGCCTGAGGTCCTGCACGGCGCCGGGGTCAGCCCCGGGGTCGGCGCCGGCCCCGTCCGGGGCATCGCCGGCGCCGTCCCCGAGCCGCCCGCCGGGTCCCGCCACGGCGGCGACGCCGAGGCCGAGAGGCGCGTCGCACTGGACGCGCTCGGCGCCGTCGCCGCCGACCTGGAGGCGCGCGGGGCGCGCGCGGCCGAGCTCGGCAACGAGGACGGCCGGGACGTGCTGAACGCGCAGGCGCTGATGGCCGGCGACCCCGAGCTCGCGGCCGGCGTCGGCGCCCGGATCGACACGGGCGTCGCGGCGGCCCGCGCGGTCCACGAGTCGTTCGGCGTCTACCGCGAGATGCTGGCCGGAGCCGGCGAGTACCTCGCGGCGCGCGTCACCGACCTCGACGACATCCGCGACCGGACGGTCGCGCGGCTGCTCGGGCTGCCAATGCCGGGCGTCCCCGAGTCGGACGAGCCGTTCGTGCTGGTCGCCCGCGATCTGGCGCCGGCCGACACCGCGGTGCTCGATCCGGCGCTGGTGGCCGCGTTCGTGACCGAGGAGGGCGGCCCGACCAGCCACACCGCGATCCTCGCCCGCACCATGGGCGTCCCCGCGGTGGTGGCGCTGCCGGGCGCGACGGGCCTCGCCGACGGCACACCCGTCCTCGTCGACGGGGCGGCCGGGACGGTGGTGGTGAACCCGACCGGCACCGAGGTCCGCGCGGCGCGCGCGGCGGCGGCGGCGCGGGCGTCCGCGCTGGCCGAGTCGACCGGACCGGGCGGCACCCGCGACGGCCACAAGGTGCCGCTGCTCGCCAACATCGGCGGCCCCAAGGACCTCGACGCCGCGCTCGCCAACGGCGCCGAGGGCGTGGGGCTCTACCGCACCGAGTTCCTCTTCCTCGACCGGTCGGCCCCGCCCACGGAGACCGAGCAGGAGGAGGCGTACCGCACGGTCCTCGAGGCGTTCCCGCGGGGC
The DNA here is from genome assembly GCF_036227065.1 of Spirillospora sp. NBC_01491. Lineage (GTDB taxonomy): Bacteria > Actinomycetota > Actinomycetes > Streptosporangiales > Streptosporangiaceae > Spirillospora > Spirillospora xylanilytica. The sequence continues at coordinate 3,932,022 of NZ_CP109432.1, read as the reverse complement.
CGCGTGGTGGTCCGGGCGCTCGACGCGGGCGCCGACAAGCCGCTGGCGTTCCTGCCGCCTCCCGGCGAGGAGCCCAACCCGGCGCTCGGCGAGCGGGGGCTGCGGATGCTGCGCCGCCACCCGGACGTCCTGGACGCCCAGCTCGGCGCCCTGGCCCGCGCCGCGTCCGGTACCACCGCCAAGCTCCAGGTCATGGCGCCGATGGTCACCGACGCCGAGGAGGCCGCGTTCTTCGCGGCGGCCTGCGGCGCGGCGGGCATCGACCACCCGGGCGTGATGATCGAGGTGCCGGCGGCGGCGCTGCGCGCCCGCGACCTGGCCTCCGAGGTGGAGTTCTTCAGCCTCGGCACCAACGACCTGACCCAGTACGCCTGCGCCGCCGACCGCCAGCTCGGCGGCCTGGCCGGGTTCCAGGACGCGTGGCGGCCCGCCGTGCTCGACCTGGTCGCCAGTGCCGCGGACGCGGGCCTTCCCTGCGGCGTGTGCGGGGAGTCGGCGGGCGATCCCGCGCTGGCGTGCGTCCTGGTCGGCCTCGGCGTCACCTCGCTGTCGATGAGCGCGCCGTCGCTGCCGCTCGTCCGGGCGGCGCTGGCCCGGCACACCTTGGAGGACTGCCGTCAGGCCGCGCTGGCCGCCCGCGCGGCCCGCTCGCCGCAGGAGGCACGCGAAGCCGCGCGTACCCGCCTGCCGGCCCTGGCCGCGCTCGGGCTGTAGAGCGCCTCGCGGCCGTGCCGGTCAGACGGTGATGAGCCAGCGCGCGCCGGTCTTGCGGAGGGTGAACCCGGCCGCGAGGAGGCCGCCGGGCCGGGCGGGTTCGCCCTTCCACCGCAGGTCCTCGAAGCGGACGGTGAAGTCGTCCGGCCCGGGGCCCGCCTGCCCGGTGGGAACGGTCACGGTGCGCAGGGCGGCCCGGTCCTGGGCGCGGAGCCGGGCGCGGGCGGCGGCGAGGCCGGAGCCGCAGCCGCCGGGCTTCCCGAAGGTCGCCCGCTCGTAGGCGGGGGTGACCGAGGCGCAGACCTTGGCGTCGCCCGCGGCGACGCCGCGCAGGTAGCGGTAGAGCACCATGCGGGCGGCGCGGCTCTGCTCGGGCGGCGCGCCGGCCGGGGCGAGCGGCCGGGCGTCCCCGGGCTCGGGGGTGAGCGGCGGCATCGTCGCCCTGTCCTCGCCGCCGCACGCGGTGAGGGCGAGGAGCAGGGCGAGGACGGCGAGGGACGGGCGGACCACGGGACCTCCCGGGGGACGAAGGCGCCGCGATTTTCTCAGGATCCGGGCGGCCCGTCCATGGTCACCCGTAGTTCAGGCCGTGCCCGGCGCGCTCGCCGCCCGCGTTCACCGGCAGCCTCCCGGTCGGCTTCACCCGTCCGGCCAGCACCTCGGCGAGGGCCGTGACCGAGACGGCGCCCGAAGAGTAGGTGGCCAGCGCAGCCTTGGCGGCGCCCGCGCCGTCGAGGTCGTAGGGGCTGCCGAGGGCGGCGACCACCACCGGCTTGGCCCCGAGGGCGCGGACCCGGGCCGCGGTCGCCGATCCGGCGTCGAGCGTGGTCAGCACTGCCGCGTCCGCCGCCGTCAGGCTGGTGGTGGTGCGGACGCCCGCGCGGCCGAGGTCGGCCGCGAGGCGCGCGCTCTTGGGGCCGCTGACGTAGACCTTCCTGCCCTTGAAGGGGAGCAGGCCGCCGTCGTTGCGGACGAGTGTGACGGCGCGCTCGGCGACCATCCGGGCGGTGGCCTTGTGGGCGGCGGTGCCGACGGACGCCGCCGCGCGGGCCGGGTCGGCGCGGGTGCCGCGGAACAGGCCGCGCGCCTCCTTGAGCCGCAGGACGCGCCCGACGGCCTCGTCCAGCCGCTTCTGGGGGATCGTGCCGCTGCGCACCGCGGCGAGCACCGCCTGGTGGGCGCGCGGCAGGTTCGGCGGCATGAGGAGCTGGTCGGCGCCCGCGTTGATCGCCCGCACCGGGGTGGCGGCGTCGCCGTACTTGCGCCGCGCGCCGGCCATCTCCAGCGAGTCGGTGATGATCACGCCCTGGTAGCCGAGGCTTCCGCGCAGCAGCCCGGTCAGCACGGTTCTGGACAGGGTGGACGGGTCGCCGGAGCGGTCCAGCTTGGGCACCACGATGTGCGCCGACATGATCGAGTCGACGCCGGCCGCGATCGCGGCCTTGAACGGGGGCGCGTCCAGCCGCTCCCAGGTCCGCCGGGAGTGCTGGATCACCGGGAGCCCGGTGTGGCTGTCGGTGCCGGTGTCGCCGTGCCCGGGGAAGTGCTTGGCGGTGGCGGCGACGCCCGCGTCCTGGTATCCGGCGATCGCGCCGCGCAGCAGCTGCGACACCTGGCCGGGATCGGAGCCGAACGACCGCACGCCGATCACCGGGTTGGCCGGATCGAGGTTGACGTCGGCGACCGGCGCGTAGTCCTGGTTGATCCCGATGGCGCGCAGCTCGGCGCCGGTCACCTTCGCGGCGGCCCGCGCGGCGGCGGGGTCGCGGGTGGCGCCGAGCGCCATGTTGCCGGGGAAGCGGGTGATGAACGGGGTGCGCGAGACGATGCCCTGCTCCTCGTCCACGCCGAGCAGCAGCGGGACCTTCGAGCTCTTCTGGATCGCGTTGGACTGGGCGGCGGTCTGCTCGGGCGTGCGCATGTTGCCCGGGAAGTAGATCAGCCCGCCCACGTGGTAACGCTTGACCAGCGAGATCGCGTCGGCCCGGCTGGAGAAGGTCGGGACGAACAGCTGGCCGACCTTCTCCGCCGGGCTCATCTTGGCCACGAACCCCGGGATCCACGCGCCCTTCGGCACGGCCGGGCTCGGGGAGCCGGCGGTGCCGGCCGACCCGCCCTTGGCGGTCGCGCCCGGCTCGCCCTTGCCGCCCTTGGTACCGCCTCCGCACCCGGCCAGCGGCATGACGAGGACCGCCGCCGCGACGAGCGCGAGCGGACGTGAGGCGCGTGGCGGACCCGGTCCCCCGGCAGGGCCGCCGTTACTTCTCCGTGATCTGATCTCGCGACGGTATCCGTTCGCGGATGTCATGTCGACCCGCGGTGTCCCGCACCGCCTTCACCGCCCGTCGGACCCGGGCTCAGAGGTGGCCGCGCGTTGGCGACCGGGGCCGGTCTGGGGCTTGGGAGTAGCCGGGACGGGTTCGCCCGGGGGATGAGCACCCAGGACGGGGCCGCCCGGGTTGGACGTGCCCGGCGTGGGGGCGCCCGGCGTGGACGCGCCCGGCGTGGGGCCGTCCGGGGTGGGCGCGTCAGGCGTGGGGAGGGCGCCCCAGTCGCCGGCGACGCCGCTGAATCCGGGCGTCGGGAAGTCCTTCCGCGGCATGTCGCGGGTGACCTTCTCCATGAACGAGTGCCAGACGCTCGACGGCAGGTTCTCCCCGGCGACCGTGCCGGAGAACCCGGGCAGGTTCTTGAGTGGCTTCTGGGCGGTGTTGGCCATCATCACGGCGGCCGAGAGTTGCGGAACGTACCCGACGAACCAGGCCGCGTGGTTGTGGTCGGTCGTCCCGGTCTTGCCGGCCGCCTCGCGATCGCTGAGCGCCGCCCGCCGCCCGGTCCCCTCGCGGACCGTGGCACGAAGCGCGTAGGACGTCTGCGCGGCCTGCTCCTGGGTGAGCACCCGGCGGCCCGGCTTCGTCCAGGGCAGCGGCACCGTCCGCCCGCGTTTGTCGACGATCTTCGTGATGAGGTGCGGCGTGACGGCCGTGCCGCCGTTGGCGAAGGCCGCGTACCCGGCCGCCTGGTTCACCGCCGGGACGTTGGCGATGCCGAGCGCGATCCCGACCTGGCCCTTGAACGGGCGGAGCGCCGGCTCGGGGACGCCGAGATCCTGCGCGGTCCGCAGCACGTTCGCGACGCCCGCCTCGAACGCCAGCTTCACGTACCCGGTGTTGACCGACAGCGCGGTGGCCTTCACCAGGTCGATCACCCCGAGCGAGCCGATCTCCTCGTCGTTGTCGACCTCGTAGCCCGGCGCGGTCTGCGGAGTGATGCTGCCGTCAGGGGCGAACTTCTGCGGGGACCGCCCGTTCACCCTCGACCTGACGTTGTAGCCGCGGCGCAGCGCGGCGGCCAGCACGTACGGCTTGAAGGTGGACGCCGCCTGCGCCACCGGGTTGAAGACCGCGTCGTACTGGCTGCGCGCCGGGTCGCCCCCGTAGAACGCCTTGACCGCGCCGTCCTGAGGGTCGACCGCGATCAGCCCGCCGCGGATGCCGGTCGGCCAGTCGGGCTCGCGGACCTTGCGCATGGCCTGCTCGGCGTAGCCCATCCAGCGCCGGTCCAGCCCGGTGTAGATCTTCAGGCCACCGTTGACCGCGCTGTCCATCGGGATGCCGAGCTGCCGCAGCTCCTCCTGGACCCGCTGCCTGACCAGCAGCGACTGGCCGGACACGTCCACCCCGCGCCACTCGTCCAGGGTGCGGGGGAACCGCTGCCGCGCGGCCTCGTCCCGGGACAGCCGGCCCATGGCCACCATGCCGTCCAGGACGTACCGCCAGCGCGCCCGCAGCGCGCGGGCGGGCGCGTCGCCGCCCCGGGTCTTGAAGTAGGTCGGCTGCTGGATCATCGCGGCGAGCACCGCGCCCTCCGCGACGGTGAGCTGCCAGACGTCCTTGTCGAAGTAGGCGCGGGCGGCGGCCTGGACGCCGGAGGTCTGCCGGCCGAAGAAGATGGTGTTCAGGTACAGGTCGAGGATGTCGTCCTTGTCGCGGTGCCGGGCCAGCTTCAGCGAGATGAAGATCTCCTTGAACTTGCGGCCCGCGGAGCGGTCCCGACTGAGCCCCTTGAAGTAGTTGCGGGCGAGCTGCTGCGTGATCGTCGAACCGCCCTGGACGTCGCCGCCCGAGGCGTTGTTCAGCAGTGCGCGGACGGTTCCGGTGGGGGAGACCCCGTGGCCCGCGTAGAAGCCCCGGTCCTCGGCGGCGAGCACCGCCCAGCGGACGTGGGCGGGGATCTGCGCGTGCCGGACGATCTCGCGGTTGGCGCCGAGCCGGAAGATGGGCGTCCGGCCGTCGCCGTAGTAGACCGCCGAGCCCTGGTCGGTGACGCCGTCCTGCGGCTCGTTCGGCAGCGGCGTGCGCACGTAGGCGACGCCCACGCACACGCTCGCCGCCATGACGACTGCGACGATCATGATGAGGACGAGCCGGAGGCGCCGCCGCCGGGCCGGGTTCTTCCGCCGGTCCGGGTTCTTCCGGCGGCGCGGCATGGGGATGAGACGGGAGGCGCGAGCGAAGCGCGGCAGGCGGGAGCGGGCAGGCCTGTGACGGCCCGCCTCTGGGGCGGAGTGCATGCGACCTCGAAGACGTGGAGTGCGGACTCGGTCTTCGTCCGGGTGTGCTGGGGCGTGCCGGGGGGAGCGATGGGAGTCCCGGGGACGCCTGATCGGCCCGCCGATAGGGGAGGGGGCCCAAGCTGGACGGACGATGCTGCGTTGAAACGCAGTCGAAACAGCACATGCCACGCCTGTGGCCGGTGGTCCCGGCGGAGCGCGGCCCAGAGGGCCGGTCCGACGGTTCTCGATCCACCGTGATCACACCTTAGTCACGATGGACCGGGTCAACGCAACCGAAACGGCCGAAACGGCCGAAGCCGGGGAGGCAGGGAGGTGGGGAACGGTCGAGAGGAGGGGGCGTCAGTCGGGCAGGGGGAAGCCGAGACGGCGCAGCGCCAGTCCGGCCGCGCCCACGGCGCCGTCCCCCGCGCGGCGCGGGGGCGTGGCGAACCGGTCGCTGAGCCCGGTCCGGACGGCCTCGGCGACCGGCCCGTCCCGCAGGACCGAGCCGTGCATGACCACCGGGGCGGACGGGTCGGTGAGGGCCGGGCGGACGGCGTCGACGTCGCGGAGCAGCCACTCGGCGGCCTCGTCGGTGATCCGCCGGGCCACCGGGTCGCCGGCGGTCGCCGCCGCCGCGACCACCGGGCCGAGCCGGCCGAGCGCCGCGGGCGGCCGGCCGTACACCTCCTTGATGATCGCCTGGGCGAGCTGCGGGTTGGGCGGCGGCCCGGAGATCGGCTCGTGCTGGGCCGCGCGGTCCAGTGACTCCCCGGCGGGCGGGCGGGCCGCCCCCGGGATCAGCACCGCGGTGCCCGTCCCGCCGCCCTGGGGCGGGACGCCGGGCGTGAGGACGGGGGAGCCGGGTGCCAGCGAAGGGGCGCCGGCCAAGGCCAGCGCCCGGTGGTGCCGGTGCCGGCGCGGTCCGGTGTCGATCTCGGCGACGACCGCGCCGCCGAGCAGCGCGCGGGGGACCGACTCGGTGAGCAGGGTGGGGGAGCCGCGCCCGTCGTAGGCGGCGAGCGCGGCCCGGACCGCCTCCCGTCCGAGCCACACCGCCGAGCCCTCGTCGCCGACCAGCCAGCCGTAGCCGTCGGCGCGCTGGACGATGGCGCCGTCACTGATCACCGCGGCGCCGGCGCCGGTGCCGGAGAACACCACGATGCCCTTGGGCTCGCTGGTCCCGGCGGCGAACGCCACCGCGATGTCGGTCACCACCGCCGGGGCCCCGTGCAGCCCGGCGGAGTGCCACGCCCGCCGCGCGCCCGCGACCGCGGCGGGCCGTCCCGCCGAGCCCGCACCGGCGATCCCGAACACGCCGGTGAGCACATGGGAACGATCCAAGTCACCGAGCGCCTCCCGCAGGGCGGTGGTCAGCGCCCCGGCGGTGTCACCCCCAGAGTTGGGGTTGGCCCCGGGGCCGGTGCCGGTGCCGGCCAGGGCTCCCCCGAGCGTCAGTACGACACAGCGGGTCTTCGTGCCACCCGCGTCAATACCGACCACGTACGGACCGGCCAAATGGGTCAACACATGGCGACCGTAGCCTTTTCTACCGTTGACGTGACATCCTCGAAGTAAGAAAATTTCTTCCATGAGGAAACCCACCGGCCCCGATCCGGGGAGCACAGGGGAGCCCGGTGCGCCCAGGGACGACGCGGCGCCCAAGGAGCCGACGCCGCTGAGCACCGTGGTACGGGTGCGCTCGCTGCTGCCATCCCTGCCCCCCGCTGAGCGGCGTGTCGCCCAGCGTGTCATCGACGACCCCGAAGGGGTCGCCAACTCGACCATCACCGAACTCGCCCAGAACTGCGGCACCTCCGAGACCACCGTCATCAGGTTCTGTCGGGCGATCGGGTTCCATGGTTACCCCGAACTGCGGCTGACCCTGGCCACCGAGGCGGGCCGGGCGCAGAGCGCCAGCGGCGGACGGGTCATCGGCAGCGACATCAGCCCCGACGACTCACTCGAGCAGATCGTGGAGAAGGTGTGTTTCGCCGACGCGCGGGCCGTGGAGGAGACCGCGGCCCAGCTCGACATCAAGATGCTGGAGCAGGTCGTCGACGCCATCGTCGCCGCCGAACGCGTCGACGTCTACGGGGTCGGCGCGAGCGCCCACGTGGCGGCCGACTTCCAGCAGAAGCTGCACCGCATCGGCCGGGTCTGCTCGGCCTGGTCGGACGCCCACATCATGCTGACCAGCGCCGCGGTGCTGGGCCACGGTGACGTGGCGATCGGCATCTCCCACACCGGCGCGACCGTCGAGACCATCGACGCCCTCGAAGTGGCCAGGAGCCGCGGCGTGACGACCGTCGCCCTGACCAACTTCCCCAAGTCGCCCATCGCCGAGGTGGCCGACCTCATCCTGACCACCGCGGCACGGGAGACCACCTTCCGATCCGGCGCGACCGCCAGCCGGCTCGCGCAGCTCACCGTGGTCGACTGTGTGTTCGTCGGCGTCGCGCAGCGCACCTACGCGCCGACCCGCAAGGCCCTGGAAGCCACTTTCGAGGCGGTCCGCGGCAGGACCGTGCGACCCGACCGGAGGCGTCGGTGATCGACTGCGAGCTCCCCACCGAGGGCCGCAACCCGCGGACCCTCGACGTCGACACGCTGCCCACCATCGAAGTACTCCGCCGGATCAACAGCGAGGACGCCACCGTCCCGACGGTCGTGGCGGCCGTCCTGCCGGAGATCGCGCGCCTGGTCGACCTAGCCGTCGACTCGCTGCGCGCCGGCGGCCGGGTGCACTACTTCGGGGCCGGCACCTCGGGACGGCTCGCGGTGCTCGACGCCGCCGAACTGCCCCCCACGTTCGGCATCTGGGGCCGGGTCGTCGCCCACCAGGCGGGCGGCTTCGGCGCGCTCTCGCAGGCCGTCTCCGACGTCGAGGACGACACCGACCTCGGCGCCGCCGACGCCGCCGAAGTACGGCCCGGCGACATCGCCGTCGGCATCGCCGCCAGCGGCCGGACCCCCTACGTGCTGGGCGCCCTGCGCGCCTCCGCCGCCGCCGGGGCCCGCACCGCGCTGATCAGCTGCAACCCGCGCACACCGCACCGGGACGAGGTGGAGGTGCACATCGGGCTCGCCACCGGACCCGAAGTGATCAGCGGATCCACCCGGATGAAGGCCGGCACCGCCACCAAGCTGGTGCTCAACTCGTTCTCCACCACCCTGATGATCAGGATGGGCCGCACCTACTCCAACCTGATGGTCAGCGTCAACGCCCTCAACGCCAAGCTGCGCGCCCGGCTGGTGCGCATCCTCACCGAGGCGACCGGCATGGACGCCCGCACCTGCGAACACGCCCTCGCCGAAGCCGGAGGGAACACCCGGGTCGCCCTGGTCTCCCTCCTCGGCGAAGTCCCCGCCGCCCGCGCGACCATCGTCCTCGAAGAAACCGACGGCGGCGTCCGAGAAGCCCTCCAAAGACTCCGTTCTGCTTGACCTGGGGGGGCGACCCCCCAGACCCCCCGGGGCGGGCCGAACGTCCTTGCTTCGCTGCGGACGTTCGGCCCGTTGGGGGGCGCGCCCCCCAAGCCCCCGCTTGGGGGTTCCCCCCTAACCCCCCCTCTGCGGGCTGAGGTTCACCCAAACCCGCTGCGGGTTGGGGTTCCGTTCGAGGGGGTCATTCGTACTTGCGGAGTTCCTGGCGGGCCACGGTGCGGACGTGGACCTCGTCCGGGCCGTCGAAGATGCGCATGGCCCGGACCCAGGCGTACATGGCGGCCAGGGGAGTGTCGTCGGAGACGCCGGCGCCGCCGTGGATCTGGATGGCGCGGTCCAGGACCTCGTGCGCGATCCTCGGGACCACCACCTTGATGGCGGCGATCTCGGAGCGGGCGCCTCTCGCGCCGTCGCGGTCGATGAGCCAGGCGGTCTTGAGGGTGAGGAGGCGGGCCTGCTCGATCGCCATGCGCGACTCGGCGATCTGCTCGCGGACGACGCCCTGGGCGGCCAGGGGGCGGCCGAAGGCGACCCGGTCGGCGGCGCGGCGGCACATCAGCTCCAGGGCGCGTTCGGCCATGCCCAGGGCGCGCATGCAGTGGTGGATGCGGCCGGGGCCCAGGCGGGCTTGGGCGATCATGAAGCCGTCGCCCTCGGCGGCGATCAGGTTGGTCACCGGGACGCGGACGTCCTCGAAAAGGATCTCCGAGTGGCCGTGCTGGTCCTGGTAGCCGAAGACGGGGAGGTGGCGCAGCACCGTCACGCCGGGCGTGTCGCGGGGGACCAGGACCTGGGACTGCTGGCGGTGCGCGGGGGCGTCCGGGTCGGTCTTGCCCATCACGATGAAGATCTTGCAGCGCTCGTCGGCGGCGCCGGTGATCCACCACTTGCGGCCGTTGATCACGTACTCGTCGCCGTCGCGGACGATCCTGGTGGTGATGTTGGTGGCGTCCGAGGAGGCCACCTCCGGCTCGGTCATCGCGAACGAGGAGCGGATCTCGCCGTTCAGCAGCGGGGTGAGCCAGCGGTCCTTCTGCGCGCCGGTCCCGAACATGTGCAGGACTTCCATGTTCCCGGTGTCGGGGGCGGCGCAGTTGACCGCCTCGGGCGCCAGGTCGGGGGAGCGGCCCGTCAGCTCGGCCAGCGTGGCGTACTCCAGGTTGGACAGCCCGGAGACGTCCGGCAGGAAGAGGTTCCACAGGCCGCGCCGCCGCGCCTCGGCCTTGAGGTCCTCGACGACGGGCGGCAGGGCGTGCGGGTCGTGCTCCGCCCGCCAGGCCGTGTAGACCGGCTCGGCCGGGTACACGTGCCCGTCCATGAACTCCTGCAGTCTTCCCTGGTAGTCCCGTGCTTTCGGGCTCAGTTCGAAGTCCATGGCGGCCAGTTTGGCAGAACGCCGTTCGGTCCGCGGTGCCGGGATCGCCTACCATCGAACCGTGACGATCAAGGGCGTGATCACCGATTGGGGCGGGGTGCTGACCTCACCGCTGAACGACGCGGTCGGCGTGTGGCTGGAGGCCGACCGGATCGACCTGGTCCGGTACGGGTCGGTGATGCGCGCCTGGGTGAAGCAGGCGTACAGCGGCGAGGGGCTCAACCCGGTCCACGGGCTCGAGGACGGGTCGCTCGAACCCGCCGAGTTCGAGCGGCTGCTGGCCGCCGAGCTGCGCACCGTGGACGGCGGGCCGGTGGCCGCGGCGGGGCTGATCCGCCGCATGTTCGGCGCGTTCGATCCGGTCGAGCCGATGTACGAGGCGCTGCGCGCGGCCCGCGCGGCGGGGACGCGCACCGCGCTGCTGTCCAACTCCTGGGGCAACGACTACCCCCGCGACCTGTTCGCCGGCCTGTTCGACGCCGTGGTGATCTCCGGCGAGGTCGGGATGCGCAAGCCGGACGAGCGGATCTTCCGGCACGCGGTCGAGCTGATCGGGCTGGCCCCCGAGGAGTGCGTGTTCATCGACGACATCGAGCACAACATCACCGCCGCCGAGGCCTTCGGCCTCCAGGGGATCCACCACACCGACCCCGCCGCGACCATCGGGACGCTCCGCGACCTCGGCCTGCTGCGCTGAGACAATGGCGGGATGCGCGTCTACCTGCCGTCCACGCTCGCCGGTCTCGCCGGCGTCCGCACCGCCCGCGAGGCCGGTCCCGCCCCGCTCGCCGCGTACGCGGTGACCCCCGCCCTGCGCGAGTGGTACGCGGGCGGTGACGAGGAGGAGCTGGAGTACGCGGCGATGACCGCCGCCGCGCGGGCCTCCCTGCGCCTGCTCGCCGCCTCCCTCGGCGAGGCCCCGGCCCGGCGGGTGGTGCTCGCGGCCGAGATGCCCGACCAGGTCGTCCGGTCGGCGGGGGACGAGGACGCCCCGGCCCTGGTCGAGATCACCGCGGCGGTGCCGTGGAAGAGGATCGCGGCCGGTCACGTGGACGACGAGGCCGCTTCCGACGACGTGCGCGCCGCCGCGCTCGCGCTGGCCGCCGCGGGCGCGGGCGACGAGGACACCCACGTCCTCATCGACGGCGCCGAGGACCATGAGCTGCTCTGGTACGCCACCCAGGAACTCGCTCACCTGGCCGTCTGAGGGCGTCACCCGCGCACCCGCGGGTAGGTCTCGAACATCGAGGGGGTGACCTCCGCGTCGCCGGACGGGCCCCTCCCGCGCATCGACGACGATGTCGGACCTCAGGGAGCACCGTATGGACGCCGTCACCACCGTCCCCGAACCGCACAACGAACCGGCCAAGGGGTACGCGCCCGGCAGCGCCGAGCGGGCCGCGCTGGAGACCCGGATCGGGGAGCTCGCCGGCGGGCACACCGAGCTGACCATGACGATCGGCGGCGAGCGGCGGCTCGGCGGGGGCGCGCCCATCGACCTGGTCGAGCCGCACGACCACGGGCACGTGCTCGGCCGGATGGGGAACGCGACGGCCGCCGACGTGGGCGCCGCGATCGACGCGGCCCGCGAGGCGGCCCCGGGCTGGCGGGCGACGCCGTTCGACGACCGGGCCGCGATCCTGCTCAGGGCGGCCGACCTGCTGGCGGGACCGTGGCGGTCCACGGTGAACGCCGCCACCATCCTCGGGCAGTCCAAGTCGATCCAGCAGGCGGAGATCGACGCGGCCTGCGAGCTGATCGACTTCTGGCGGTTCAACGTCGACTTCGCCCGCCGGATCCACGCCCAGCAGCCCAGCTCCCCGCCCGGGGTGTGGAACCGGATGGAGTACCGGCCGCTGGAGGGCTTCGTCCTGGCGATCACCCCGTTCAACTTCTCCGCGATCGCCGGGAACCTGCCGACCGCGCCCGCGCTGATGGGCAACGTGGTGGTGTGGAAGCCGGCGCAGACCCAGCAGCTCGCCGCGCACTTCACCCTGCGGGTGCTGGAGGAGGCGGGGCTGCCGCCCGGCGTGGTCAACCTGGTCACCGGGGACGGGCGGGCGGTGTCGGAGGCGGCGCTGCCGCGGCCCGACCTCGCCGGGATCCACTTCACCGGCTCGACCGGCACCTTCCAGCACCTGTGGCGGACGGTCGGCGAGAACATCGGCGGCTACCACGGCTACCCGAGGGTGGTCGGCGAGACCGGCGGCAAGGACTTCGTGGTCGCGCACGCCTCCGCCGACCCGGCGGTGCTGAAGACCGCGCTGATCCGGGGCGCGTTCGAGTACCAGGGGCAGAAGTGCTCGGCCGCGTCCCGCGCCTACGTCCCCCGCTCGCTCTGGAACCGGATCCGCGACGACCTGTGCGCCGAGGTCGACGCGCTCACCATGGGGAACGTCGGCACCGACCTGTCGGCGTTCATGGGCGCGGTGATCGACGAGCGGGCGTTCGCCAAGCACCGGACCGCGATCGAGCGGGCCGCGGCGCTCGACACCGTCCGGATCCTGGCCGGCGGCGACCTGGACGACTCGGTGGGCTACTTCGTCCGGCCGACCGTCCTGGAGTGCTCCGACCCGGACGACGAGATCTTCACCACCGAGTACTTCGGGCCGATCCTCGGCGTCCTGGTGTACGACGACGGCGACTACGACGCGATGCTCGCCCAGATGGAGGGCGTCGCGCCGTACGGGCTGACCGGCGCGATCGTCGCGCGGGACCGGGCGGTGATCGCGGACGCGACCGAGCGGCTGCGGTTCGCGGCGGGCAACTTCTACGTCAACGACAAGCCGACCGGCGCGATCGTCGGGCAGCAGCCGTTCGGCGGGGCGCGGGCCAGCGGCACCAACGACAAGGCCGGCTCGATCTTCAACCTGATGCGCTGGGTGAACGTCCGGTCGATCAAGGAGACGTTCGTCCCGGCCACCGACCACCGCTACCCCCACATGGGCACCCGGCCGTGACCCCCGGCACGGTTGCGGGAAGGGCCCGGCAGGGCCGACGATAAGCTCGCCCGCACCGGCTGTGGTGCGGGCGGAGCCGGTGTCGCACGGCACCCTCGGACGCGCATGGGAACGGGATGTCGACGCTGAACCGTCTGGTGCTGTGGAACATCGATCACACGCTGGTGGACGTCGGACGGGTCACCAGGGAGTCCTACGCCGAGGCGTTCCAGCGCACCACCGGGCGCCCGCTGGTGCGGCTGCCGCCGACCCCGGGCCGGACCGAGTCCGAGCTCATCTTCGAGACGCTGGCGTTCAACGACGTGGTCACCACCGACGACCACCTGCCCGCGTTCATGACCGCGCTCGCCGAGGCGTTCGCCGCCCGCCGCGGCGACCTGCGGACGCACGGCCGGGTGCTGGCCGGGGCCCGCGAGGCCGTCGAGGCGCTGTCGCGCGTGCCGGGCCTGGTGCAGTCGGTGCTGACCGGGTCGGTCCGGCCGAACGCGGTGCTGAAACTGACCGAGCTGGGCCTGGCCGCGCACCTCGACCTCGACGGCGGCGGCTACGAGAACGGCGTCTACAGCAAGGCGGCGCTGCTGGAGCTGGCCCGCACCCGGGCGGCGGAGCGGCACGGCACGCCGTTCCCCGAGTCGACGACCGTCTACATCGCCGACTCGCCGCGCGACGTCCAGGCCGCGCACATCGCCGGATCCCCGATCATCGCGGTCGCCACCGGCAGCGCCACCGAGGCCGAGCTCCGCGCGGCGGGCGCCGACATCGTCCTGGCGACCCTGGCCGACACGCGCGCCCTGGTCACCGCCGTCGCCGACCTCACCCGGCTGTGACCGCCCGGACGAGCCTCCGCACCCGGCCGTGACCGTCTGACGGAGGCCCGTCATGGGAAGGTTCGGCGGAGACCCGGATCGTGATCGCGGAGCTTGCGCGGGCCGCCGGGCGGGCCCGATATTGGGAGAGGCCGCGCGACCCGCCGCGGCCTCCGGGAGGGAAGTGCACATGTCCGGTGACCAGCAGATCTCCGAGGGCGTACCGCTGTGGGAGCCCGCCGCGGACGTCGTCGCGAACGCACGGGTCACGCACTTCACGCACTGGCTGTGGGACCGGGGCGTGCTGACCGAGTCCTACGACGAGCTGTGGCGCTGGTCGGTGACCGAGGTCGACGCGTTCTGGGACGCGATCTGGAGCTACTTCGGCGTGGTCGGCGAGCGCGGCGACGGCCCGGTCCGGTCGGGCGGGCCGATGCCGGTCGACGGGCTGCGCTGGTTCCCGGGCGCGACGGTCAACTACGCCGCCAACGCGCTGCGGCACGCCGGGCGGACCCCGGACGACGCCGCCGTGGTGTTCCGGTCCGAGGCGGGCGGGCACCGGGTGCTGACGCACCGCGAGCTGGCCGCGCACGTCGCCGAGGTCCGCGCGGGCCTGGCCGCGCTGGGCGTCGGGAGGGGCGACCGGGTGGCGGCGTACCTGCCCAACATCCCCGAGGCGCTGATCTGCTTCCTGGCCGCCGCCTCGCTCGGCGCGATCTGGTCCTCGTGCTCCCCGGACTTCGGCTCGTCCTCGGTGATCGACCGGTTCGCCCAGATCGAGCCCAAGGTGCTGATCGCGGTCGACGGGTACGCCTACAACGGCCGCCGGTTCGACCGCCGCGCCGCCGTCGCCGAGATCGAGGCCGCCCTCCCCACGCTGAACGCGACCGTCCTGGTGCCCTACCTCGACCCGGCGGCGCGTCCGGACGGGCTGCGCCACGGGGTCGCCTACGCCGACCTGCCGCGGCCCGGCCACGCGATGGAGTTCGAGGACGTCCCGTTCGACCACCCGCTGTGGGTCGTGTACTCCTCGGGCACCACCGGCCTGCCCAAGCCGATCGTGCACGGCCACGGCGGCGTCGTCCTCGAACACCTCAAGGCGCTCTCCTTCCACCAGGACCTCGGGCCCGAGGACGTGTTCTGCTGGTACACCACCACCGGCTGGATGATGTGGAACTACCTCATCGGCGGCCTGCTGGTCGGCTCCACCGTCGTGATGTACGACGGCGCGCCCCTCGACCTGTGGAAGCTGGCCGCCGACACCGGCGTCACCTACCTGGGCGTCGGCGCCCCCTACATCCAGGCGTCGGTCAAGGACGGCCGCCGCCCCGGCGCGGAGTTCGACCTGTCGGCGCTGCGCGGCATCGGCTCCACCGGCTCGCCGCTGCCGCCCGAGGGGTTCGCCTGGGTGTACGACGCGGTCGGCGCGGACCTGCTGCTCGGCTCGTTCTCCGGCGGCACCGACCTGTGCACCGGCTTCGTCGGCCCCTCGCCGCTGCTGCCGCTGTACGCGGGCGTGATCCAGTGCCGCGGCCTCGGCGCCAAGGTCGAGGCCTACGACGACGCGGGCGAGCCCGTGCTGGACGAGGTCGGCGAGCTGGTCATCACCGAGCCGATGCCCTCGATGCCGGTGTCGTTCTGGGACGACCCGCGCGGCGAGCGCTACCGCGAGTCCTACTTCGACACCTATCCCGGCGTGTGGCGGCACGGCGACTGGATCAAGATCAGGCCGGACGGCGGCGCGGTCATCTACGGCCGCTCCGACTCCACCCTCAACCGCGGCGGCGTCCGGATGGGCACCTCCGACTTCTACCGGGTGGTCGAGGCGTTCGACGAGGTCGCCGACAGCCTGGTCATCGACACCGGCCGGCTCGGCCGCGAGGGCCGGCTGATCCTCTACGTCCAGCTCGGCGAGGGCGCCGAGCTGGACGACGACCTGACCGGACGGCTCAAGCGCGAGATCCGCTCGGCGCTGTCGCCCCGGCACGTCCCGGACGAGATCCACCGGGTGCCGGGCGTCCCGCGCACGCTGTCGGGGAAGAAGCTGGAGGTCCCGGTCCGCAAGATCCTGCTCGGCACGCCGGTCGACGAGGCCGCCAACCGGGACTCGATGGCCAACCCCGAGGTGCTCGAGCACTTCGTCCCCTGAGCGGGGTCAGGGGCGGCGGCGGGCGGCGTAGGCGAGGATGTCGCGGCGCCGGTAGAGGCGGCGGACGCGTCCGCCGCCGAGGGGCTCCTCGCGCGCCGGCTCGGGCCAGCCCGCGGGGGGCCGCCGGGGGTAGACGGTGACGCTCGTCTGCGCCAGCCCGAGGATGCGGGCCACCTCGGCGAGCGTGACCAGGTCGTCGGGATCGCCGCCGTCGTCGCCGTCCCGGTCGCCGTCCTCTTCGAGGGCGGCGTACCAGGCGTCCCATTCGGACGCGTCCCAGTAGAGGGCCTTGCCCGACCGGTGGACGACCTCGGGGTGGCCGTTGGCGGCGCGTCCGGCCCAGAGTTGCTTGAGCCGGTGCCGGCTCAGGCCGTGCCCGGCGGCCAGCTCGTCGCGGGTCGCCAGCCCCGGCGGAACCCCCGGCGCCGCACCGCGGGACGCGTACCAGCGGTCCCATGCCTCAGCGTCCCAGACGAGCTGCGACCCGACCGTGCCGGCCGCGTCCGGGTGCCCGTTGGCGTCCCGTTCCCGGTACCACTTCTCCAGCGTGCTGCGGCCGAGGCCGTGCGCGGCCATCAGGTCGGCCCGGGTGTAGGCGCGGCGTCCGTCGAGCGCGGTCATCCCGGCATTCTCGCAGGGGCACGTTCTGAAATCTTCGGCGGAACGGCGGCCGACCTGGTGAGATGTCGTTCATGGCGAAAACCGCGGCCGAGACCGGAGGCGCCCGCCACTAAGGTGTATCCGAACCAGCCGTGACCGTGCGGAAGCCCCAGGTCGGATCGCGCTGTGCGGTCGGAGGGACGGGTGAACCTCCCCCGGGGCTCGGGCGTCACACAAGCGGAGCT
The DNA here is from genome assembly GCF_036227065.1 of Spirillospora sp. NBC_01491. Lineage (GTDB taxonomy): Bacteria > Actinomycetota > Actinomycetes > Streptosporangiales > Streptosporangiaceae > Spirillospora > Spirillospora xylanilytica. The sequence continues at coordinate 3,915,171 of NZ_CP109432.1, read as the reverse complement.
TCGGCCCGTGCCGACCCGGACCGCGGTCCGTTCGGCCCGTTCGATTCGAGAGAGGGACGGTTCCCCACATGGAGGTTGCGGCACTGCGGCCCGGTGACCCGGAGCAGCTGGGGCCGTACGCCCTGATCGGACGGGTGGGTGAGGGCGGCCAGGGCGCGGTGTTCCTCGGCGAGGCCGAGGACGGCCGCCGGGTCGCGCTCAAGCTCCTGCACTCCGAGCTGACCTCCGACGACCGGGCCCGCGCCCGGTTCCTGCGCGAGCTGGAGGTCGCCAAGCGGGTCGCGCCGTTCTGCACCGCCCAGGTGATCGACGCCGACGCGACCGGCGACCGGCCCTACATCGTCAGCGAGTATGTGCCGGGGCCCTCGCTCAACGAGCACGTGCTGGAGTCGGGCCCGCTCACCGGGGCAGACCTCGACCGGCTGGCGGTCGGCACCGCCACCGCGCTCGCGGCGATCCACCAGGCCAAGATCATCCACCGTGACTTCAAGCCGCACAACGTGCTGATCGGCCCGGACGGGCCGCGCGTGATCGACTTCGGCGTGGCGCGGGCGATCAGCGGTTCCACCACGCTCACCAGCAAGGTGATCGGCACCCCGTCCTACATGGCGCCCGAGCAGTTGCAGGGCGACGAGATCGGCACCGCCGCCGACGTGTTCTGCTGGGCCGCGACGCTGGCGTTCGCGGCGACCGGCGAGCCGCCGTTCGGGCAGGACAGCATCCCGGCTGTCATCAACCGGATCCTGCACCAGGAGCCCGAGCTCGGCGGGCTCAGCGGGCCGCTGCGCGACCTGGTCGAGGACTGCATGAGCAAGGACGCGGCGCTCCGGCCGGGGGCCCGGCAGGTGCTGATGCGGCTGCTCGGCCACGACGAGGCGGCGGCCCCGGCCGCCGAGAGCCCGAATCCGGCCGCCGCCGCGCTGGCGGACGACGACACCGACGGCACCGCGATGCTGGAGGTCGGCAGCGTGCTGGCCGCCCAGGCGCCCATCGCCGCCGGATTCGAGCCCGACCCGGATTCCGACCCAGGCTTCGATCCGGGCACCGGCTTCGACCGCGACCGCGACTATGACCATGGCCTCGCCTCCGTGGCGGACCCGGGCGCCGGCGGCGAGCCCGCGCGGCTGCCGAGCCCGGCCGAGTGGGCGGCGCAGAACACCCTGCCCAGGGGCGCGGCGGGCGGCGGCAACCCGCTCCGCGCCGCCCTGGCCGGACGGCACCGTCCCGCCGTGCTGGCCGGCGCGGGCGCGCTCATCATCGCGGTCGTGGTCGCCTCGGTGGCGCTGGCGCTCGGCTCGGGCGACAAGGGCAAGGCGGGGCAGACGGTCGGCGACCCGAGCGACAGCCCGCTGCCGACCAGCCAGACCGCGCTGCCGAGCCCGGTCCGCACGCACAGCTACGTCCCCGTGGACCCCGAACCGCCGGTCACCGAGACGCCCACCGAGCCGGGCCCGTCGACCGAGGTGCCGACGAGCCCGGCCGAGACGGGCCCGCCGGCCGAGGAGACCCCGACCACGACGCCGACCACGCATCCGTCCGACCCCCCGACCACGCCGACCAAGAGCCCCGACCCGACGACCGAGCCCCCGGACGAGCCCGGCACCGAAACCCCCGTCACCCCGGGCGGACGGGGCCAGGGCACGGGCGCCGCGGCCCTGCCGCAGGGTTGATCCGGCCGTCCCCCGGACCCGCGCGGTGATCAACCGATTACGTTGATCACGGTGAGTCGGGTCCGGCGGGCTGGCAGGGTGGTGAGGACCACGTACACCTCGCGCTCAAGCAGGTCGGCTTTCGGATGATTCCTGACTACGCTGACCCAGTGAGCAGCGCCACAACGAGGTGGCGAAGGGTCTCATAGGGGAGTGTTGATGGGCGGCAAGCTCGAACAAGCGAAGGACGATCTGCTCCGGAGGGCGGCGGAGACCTGCGCCCAGCCGCCGGGCGGGTCCGGCGGCGATCTGGAGGAGGCGGTTGCCTACCTCCGGCTCTACTACCGCCATGTGGCGCCCGAGGATCTGCTCGCCCGCGACCCGGCCGACATCTACGGGCCCGCGATGGCGCACCGCAGGCTCGGCGAGGAACGGCCCCAGGGGCGCGCGAAGGCCCGGGTCTTCACCCCCTCGGTCGAGGAGAACGGCTGGGACCCGGGGCACACCATCGTGCAGATCGTCACCGACGACATGCCGTTCCTGGTCGACTCGGTGACGATGGAGCTGAGCCGGCACCAGCTGGCCACCCACCTGATCGTCCACCCGCTGCTCGGCGTCGACCGCGACGTGGCCGGGCACCTGCGCGCGTTCCGCGGCAAGCTCGACGGCGACGGCGACGGCGACGGCGACGGCGACGGCGTCGAGTCGTGGATGCACATCGAGATCGACCGCACCAGCGACCGGGCCCTGCTCGACCGGCTCGAACGCGACCTGCTGCGGGTGCTGAACGACGTGCGGGTCGCGGTCGAGGACGCGCCGCGGATGCGGGCCCGCGCCGCCGAGATCGCCGCCGAGATCGGGACGAACCCGCCGCCGCTGCCGGCCAAGGAGCGCGACGAGGGCGTCGAGCTGCTCGAGTGGCTCGGCGACGGGCACTTCACCTTCCTCGGCTACCGCGACTACACCCTCACCGAGGACGGCGCCGCGCTGCGCCCCGAGCCGGGCACCGGCTTCGGCATCCTGCGCAACGACAAGCATGAGTCCGGCAGCTTCGCCGCGCTGCCGCCCGAGGTCCGCGAGAAGGCCACCGAGAAGCACCTGCTCGTGCTGACCAAGGCCAACTCCCGGTCCACCGTGCACCGCTCGGCCTACCTCGACTACATCGGCGTGAAGAAGTTCGACGCGGCCGGCGAGGTGATCGGCGAGCGCCGGTTCCTCGGCCTGTTCACGCACGTCGCCTACAGCGAGTCGATCGCGCACATCCCGGTGCTCAAGGGCAAGCTCGACGAGGCGCTGCGGCTCGCCGGGTTCAGCCCCGACAGCTACGACGGCCAGGACCTGATCGAGATCCTGGAGAGCTACCCGCGCGACGAGCTGTTCCAGATCTCCGTCGACGACCTGCTGAAGATCGCGCTCGGCGTGCTGCGGCTGCGCGAGCGCCGCCAGCTCAAGCTGTTCCTGCGCAAGGACCTGTACGGCCGGTTCATGTCGTGCATGGTGTACCTGCCGCGGGACCGCTACACCACCAAGATCCGGCTGCGCATCCAGGAGCTCCTGCGCCGCGCGTTCGACGGCGTCAGCGTCGACTACAGCGCCAACGTGACCGAGTCGATGCTGGCCCGGCTGCACGTGGTCGTGCGCGGCGAGCGCGGCCGGCCGCTGCCGATCGTCGACGTCGACGAGCTGGAGGCGCGGCTCGCGTCCGCGACCCGGTCGTGGGAGGACGACCTGTCCGACGCGATCGTCGAGCAGTGCGGAGAGGAACGTTCCGGAGTCTTCGGCCGCCGCTACGGCGACGCGTTCCCCGAGGGCTACAAGGCCGACTTCCCGGCCCGTACGGCCGTTTCCGACCTGCGCCGGCTCGACGAGCTCACCGAGGACGCCGACACCTCGATCAGCCTGTACGAGCCGTTCAACGCCGAGCCCGGCGAGCGCCGGCTGAAGATCTACCGGCTGGGCGAGCCGATCTCGCTGTCCCGGGTGCTGCCGCTGCTCCAGAACATGGGCGTCGAGGTGATCGACGAGCGGCCCTACGAGATCATGCCGGCCGACCGGCGCCGCGCCTGGGTCTACGACCTCGGGCTGCGCTACGAGCCGCCGGCCGGCACCGCCGAGGAGGCCGTCAAGGAGCTGTTCCAGGACGCGTTCATCGCGCTCTGGCGCGGTGAGATCGAGAACGACGGCTTCAACGCGCTGGTCCTGCACGTCGGGCTCAACTGGCGGCAGGCGATGATCCTGCGCGCCTACGCCCTCTACCTGCGGCAGACCGGCACCACCTTCTCCAAGCGCTACATCGAGCAGGTGCTGCTGGGGAACGCGCAGATCACCCGGCTGCTGATCCGGCTGTGGGAGAGCCGCCTCGACCCGTCCATCGCGGGCGGGCACGAGGAGCGCAGCGCCGGCATCGCCGAGGAGCTGAACGGCAAGCTCGACGAGGTCGCCAGCCTCGACGAGGACCGCATCCTGCGCGCCTACCTGGCGATGATCCAGGCGACCCTGCGCACCAACCACTACCAGCGCAAGCCCTACCTGGCGCTGAAGTTCGACCCCGGGCAGATCCCGGACCTGCCGCTGCCCCGACCCAACTTCGAGATCTTCGTGTACTCGCCGACGGTCGAGGGCGTGCACCTGCGCTTCGGCTCGGTCGCCCGCGGCGGGCTGCGCTGGTCGGACCGGCGCGAGGACTTCCGCACCGAGATCCTCGGGCTGGCCAAGGCGCAGGCGGTGAAGAACACCGTGATCGTCCCGGCCGGTGCCAAGGGCGGCTTCGTGGGCAAGCAGCTGCCCGACCCGTCCGCCGACCGTGAGGCCTACATCCAGGCCGGGATCGCCTGCTACAAGGACTTCATCTCCGGGCTGCTCGACCTCACCGACAACCTGGTCGACGGCGAGGTGGTGCCGCCCGAGAAGGTGGTGCGGCACGACGCCGACGACACCTACCTGGTCGTCGCCGCGGACAAGGGCACCGCCACGTTCTCCGACCTCGCCAACGAGGTCGCCGCGTCCTACGGCTACTGGCTCGGCGACGCGTTCGCCTCCGGCGGCTCGGTCGGCTACGACCACAAGGGCATGGGCATCACCGCGCGCGGCGCGTGGGAGTCGGTGAAGTACCACTTCCGCTCGCTCGGCAAGGACATTCAGAACGAGCCGTTCACCGTCGTCGGCGTCGGCGACATGTCCGGTGACGTGTTCGGCAACGGCATGCTCCTGTCGGAGCACACCCGGCTGGTCGCCGCGTTCGACCACCGGCACATCTTCATCGACCCCGACCCCGACGCCGCCCGCTCCTTCCAGGAGCGCAGGCGGATGTTCGAGCTGCCGCGCAGCTCCTGGGCCGACTACGACGCCTCGCTGATCTCCAAGGGCGGCGGGGTGTTCCCGCGCACCGCCAAGTCGATCAAGCTGACCGGGCAGATCCGGGCCGCGCTCGGCATCGCCGACGAGGTCAAGGCGCTCACCCCGTTCGAGCTGATCCGCGCGGCGCTGAGCGCGCCGGTCGACCTGCTCTGGAACGGCGGCATCGGCACCTACGTCAAGGCCGCCTCCGAGAACAACGCCGACGTGGGCGACAAGGCCAACGACCCGGTCCGGGTCGACGGCGGCACGCTGCGCTGCAAGGTGGTCGGCGAGGGCGGCAACCTCGGCGTCACCCAGCTCGGCCGGATCGAGTTCGCCCGCACCGGCGGACTGATCAACACCGACTTCATCGACAACTCCGCCGGGGTGGACACCTCCGACCACGAGGTCAACATCAAGATCCTGCTCGACCAGGTGGTCCGCGACGGCGAGCTGACCCGCAAGCAGCGCGACCACCTGCTGTACGAGATGACCGACGAGGTCGGCGGGCTTGTGCTGGGCGACAACTACGCGCAGAACGTGGTGCTCGCCGCCGCCCGCGCGCAGGCCGCGGGCCTGCTGCACGTGCACGCCCGCTACCTGCGCCGGCTGGAGCGGTCCGGCAGCCTCAAGCGCCGGCTGGAGTCTCTGCCCGACGACAAGGCGCTCGCCGAGCGGCGGCAGACCGGCGACGGGCTGACCAGCCCCGAGTTCGCCGTCCTGCTGGCCTACGCCAAGCTCACGCTGGACCAGGAGATGGTCGCCTCCGACCTCGCCGACGACCCCTACCTGGAGTCGTGGCTGGTCGACTACTTCCCGACCCCGCTGCGCGAGCGGTTCCAGGGCCACATGGACCGGCACCCACTGCGCCGCGAGATCATCACCACCGCGGTGGTGAACGACGTGGTCAACAACTCCGGCACCACGTTCGTGTTCCGGATGAACGAGGAGACCGGCGCGTCGTCGTCCGACATCGCCCGCGCTTACCTGGTCGCCCGCGAGGTCTTCGACATGCCGCGGTTCTGGCGCAGCGTCGAGGGCCTGTCGCACCAGGTCGACGAGTCCACCCAGATCGCGATGCTGCTGGAGGCGCGCAAGCTCACCGAGCGCGGCGCCCGCTGGCTGCTGCACAACCGGCGGCCCCCGTTCGACATCCGCGAGACGATCGACTTCTTCGCCCCCGGCGCGGTCGCGCTCGGCCCGCAGCTCCCCAAGCTGCTGGTCGGCCTCGACCTGGCCGCGTTCGAGCAGCGCCGCGACGGCTTCGCCGAACTGGGCGTGCCGGACGAGCTGGCCGAGCAGTGCGCGATGCTGGTCGCCGCCTACTCCACCTTCGACCTGGTGGAGATCGCGCATGACAGCGGCCGGCCGGTGGAGGAGGTCGCCGAGGTCTACTTCGACCTGGCCGACCGGCTCCAGCTCTCCCGGCTGCGCGAGCGGATCATCGCGCTGCCGCGCGACGACCGGTGGCGCTCGATGGCCCGCTCGGCGCTCCGCGACGACCTGTACGCCGCGCACGCCGCGCTGACCAGGGACGTGCTGCTGAGCAGCCTGCCCGGCGCGCTGCCCGAGGAGCGCATGGGGCACTGGGGCGACAAGAACCAGACCGCGGTGTCGCGGGCCCAGCAGACGCTCAGCGAGATCTGGGAGAGCGACAGCTTCGACCTGGCCACCCTGTCGGTGGCGCTCGGCTCGATCCGCACCCTGGTCACCGCGAGCGCCCTGCCCACCACCGAGGCGTGAGCACCGCGCCCGCCGGACGGTCCTGCGACCATCCGGCGGGCGCCGCCGCGGCCGGCGACCGGACCACCCGGCACCACGAGCGCGAATCTGCGCATTCTAGGAAAGACGCCGGGTGCCGGTGCGGGGCCGCTGCAGCGGTCAAGAAGAGCGGAATCGCACCGGCACCCGACGAGATCAGGAGCCCCGGACGGCGATGGCCTTGCGGTACATGCCGGTGACCGTGGCGCGGCCCTCGGGTGGAACGGTGGCCAGATACTGGACCAGCACGGTGGTGTCCATCCGCCTCCTGGCGGCCCGGGCCGGGACGAGCCCGACCAGGTCACCGCTCACTGCCAGCCTGCCCCGCCTGGCGCTGGTGTACGCCTCGTTCTGCCGGACGAGGTACCAGACCAGGGCGCCGCGGTCCTTGGTGCGCAGCGCGTAGACCGGGGACGGCGCGGCGCTGAACCGGGAGGCGAGCGCCACCCCGGCGCGCTTGAGGTCGGCCTGGCCCTGCCGGAGCGCGCCGTACGCCTCGTCGGTCTTGGGACCGGGGGCCAGCACGGCCGCACCGGGCGCCGCCGGGCCGGAGGTGAGCAGCGCGGCGTGCGCCGCCGCGAGACCGGCGGGCGGCACCGCCAGCCCCTCGGCTCCGGGCTTGACCGGCGTGGCGTAGCCGCCGGGGTCGAGCGCGACCCGGCTCAGCGCGGCGTCGGCGGGGAACGGGTCGGCGGTCAGCAGCCACGGCTCCCCGGGCCGGGCCTGGGTGAACAGCAGCGCGTGCCGCAGCGCCCGCCCGCCCGGCCCGGTGACCGCGGCGGCGGCGAACCAGCGCGGGTAGCCGGCCATCCGGGGGATGTAGAACTCGGGCTTGGCGAACGCCAGGGCGGGCGACCTCTGCCGGGAGGCCCGCCGGAACTTGAACGCGGCGGTGTCCATCGCGAGCTGGGGATCGGCCTGGACAGCGGGTAGCGCGGCGCCGTCGAGGTTCGCACCGGCCCTGGCCACCGCGGCGGTGTACCGGTCGAGCACCCGCCGCGCCTGGTCCTTGGTGAGCGCGGGAGGTTCGGCGCCCGCCGAGGAGTCGCTCCCGCAGGCCGCCGTGGCGGCGAGCAGGAACGACGGCAGCAGCAGTGCGGTGCCGACGGTGCGTGCGGGCATACAGGCCCCCGAAGGAGAGGCGGTCCGATCCACTCGGAATCCTCGCAGAGTGATCGAGTGATCACGTAGCGAATTCGAAATGAGCGCTATGTTTCGGACGCCCCTCCGGGGGCCTGAAGCCTGTCTAGCCGGCCTCCTGCTGCCGCATCCAGCGGATCTCGGCCTCGATGAACTCGTCGATCTCGCCGTCGAGCACCGCGGTCGGGTTGCCCACCTCGACGCCGGTGCGCAGGTCCTTGACGATCTGGTACGGATGCAGAACGTAGTTGCGGATCTGCGTGCCCCAGCTACTGGTGCCCTCGCCGCGCAGCTGCGACATCGCGGCGGCCTCCTCCTGCCGCTTGCGCTCCAGCAGCTTGGCCTGGAGCACGTTCATCGCCGTGGCCTTGTTCTGGAGCTGGCTGCGCTCGTTCTGGCAGGAGACCACGATCCCGGACGGGATGTGGGTGATGCGCACCGCCGAGTCGGTGGTGTTGACGCCCTGGCCGCCGGGGCCCGAGGACCGGTAGACGTCGATGCGCAGCTCGCTCTCGTCGATGTCGACGTGGTCGCTCTGCTCCACCACCGGCACGACGTCGAGCCCCGCGAACGAGGTCTGCCGCCGTCCCTGGTTGTCGAACGGCGAGATGCGCACCAGGCGGTGCGTGCCGTGCTCGCCGCGCAGCGTGCCGTAGGCGTAGGGGGCCCTCACCGTGAAGGTGGTCGACTTGATGCCGGCCTCTTCGGCGAAGGAGGTCTCGTAGATCTCGGTCGGGTAGCCGTGCCGCTCGGCCCAGCGCAGGTACATCCGCTGGAGCTGCTGGGCCCAGTCGGCGGCGTCCACCCCGCCCGCCTGGGCGTTGATGGTCACCAGCGCGGCCCGCTCGTCGTACTCGCCCGACATCAGGGTGCGCACTTCGAGCTGCTGGACCGCCTTGTGCAGCCCGGCCAGCTCGTCGTCGGCCTCCTTGCGGGCGTCGGCGTCCTCCATCTCGCGCGCGAGTTCGTAGAGCGTGCCGGCGTCGTCGAGGCGCTGGCGCAGGGCCTCGACCTTGCCCAGCTCGCTCTCGAGGTACGACAGCCGTCGCGTCACCGACTGGGCGCGCTCCTGGTCGTTCCACAGGTCCGGGTCGGCCGACTGCTCGCGCAGCTCGGCGATGTCGCGCCGCATGCCGTCGAGATCCAGCACCTGCTCGATGCCGGCGAGGGTCGAGCCGAGCTCCTTGAGCTGATCTTCGGGTTCGATTCCTGCCACGCTCTCGAGCCTATCGTCGTCGCGGAGTGCCCGAGCGTCCGCACAATACCCTGTGAGTGGCAGAATCACGCTCATCATCACGGGTCATCGTCGCGGAACCGGTTCCGCTCGGACGAGCCAAGCGGAAGGGCCGGGGGTAGCGGCGGTGCAGAGGACCACGCGGGCGGTGGCGGCGGCGGTGTTGCTGCTGGCGGCCCCGCTCGCCGGCGCGGGTTGCGCCGACAGCAAGTCCGAGGCGCGCCCGAGCCCCGTCCCCACCCTCTCGCCGCCGGTGCCGGTGGACCTCACCCCGCGGGTCGCCGAGCGCCAGTTCCGCACCTACGTGACCAACGAGGACGTGGCCCGGTCGGCGGGGGACGAGCGGCTCGCGCTCACCTGGACCTCCGACGGCCAGTCGGCGATCACCGCCGCCGACTTCCGCAGGGCGGCGTTCGACGGCGACCCGGTCGAGCGGTACGAGTACGGCGAGGCGAAGCTGTACGTGCCGAAGCTGAAGCCCGAGTCCTATCCCCAGTGGTTCGTGGCGTCGGTGCCGCGCACCGTCCAGGGCAAGAAGAAGAGCACCCGCACCGCGCTGATGGCGTTCATGCTGCGCGGCGCGTCCGACCGCTGGCGGCTCAGCCTGACCACGCTCCTGGCGCCCAAGGCCAGGGAGCCCAAGGTGCTGATCGACCGCGACGGGTACGCAACGCCGCTGGCGACCGGCGACGACTCGGTGCTGATCCGGCCCCGCGACGTGCCGGGCATCCAGGCGACGATCGCCTCGGAGGGCCCCGGCAGCGTGGCTGCCAAGGTGATGAGGTCCGGACCCGTCACGACCGGGTACTACCGGCAGACGAACGTGGCCAGGAAGAAGGCCAGGGCCAAGGACCTGGTCCTCCAGCTCGTCTACACGGCGACGCCTTACCAGTACTTCCCGCTGCGCACCCTGCACGGCGGCGGGATGGTGCTCTACTCGATGTTCCGCAGCAGCGTCATCGGCACGCCGGACGGCTCGACGGAGAAGCCGCCGATCCCGCCGGAGGCCGCCCACCTGCTGGACGGCACCGTCGAGGGCACCGTGATCAACATGGCGGAGACGCTCCAGTTCGCCACCTACGTCCCGGGCACGGTCAAGGGCGGCAAGTCGCAGCCGAAGGCCGACGTGGTCGCCAACACCGGAGCGGTCACCAAGGCGAGCACGCCGCCCATCAAGAAGCCCTGAGCCCTGCCGGGCGGCTACGAGCGGCCCGGGCGTGCCGTCAGTACACCCGCTGGAGCACCAGGGCCGCGAACAGCGCCACGACGAGCACGGCCAGAACCAGGTACGGCGAGAGGGAAGGGCCGTGCCGGTGCATCTCGGAACGGGCGGCCCGGCAAGTGGGGCAGCGCGCCTCGGCCACCGGATGCGAGCACTGAGCGCAGATCAGATGTTCGCAGCTCATGGGGCTGCCTCTCCTCATAGGGAAGTTCCTGTCACTGAGAACTTTAGGTGCTATTCCGCGGTATTCCGTCTGCCCCGACTGTAAAGTCCTGATGCAAGCCGGGGCCGGCCGGGTCGAGGTGGTCGAGTCCCACCTCTACACTGCACGAGGGCCGAACGGTCGACGACCGTGCGGCCCGGGAGTCCCCGCCGGTGCGCGGCGCTTGACCGCCGGACATCGGCACCGGATGCCCACCCCTGGAGCCCATCGCCCGTGGCTCGAGGCCTGGACCGGCAGATCGTGCCCGCCATCGCAGGCGCGCATCGGCTGGATCGGCGCATGTATGATGCCGCCCCAGCAGGGTGACGGACCACTCGGGCGCCTCTCGTCTCGGCGCCCGCCGGACCGTGATCCCCGGCCGACGGCCGGTTCGTGGCCACAGGTTCACGAACTGCTACGGAAAAACTACAGTCCGCTCCTGGGGACGACAAGATAGAAGACGCGATTCCTCCCGTTCGTGACCGCGCGGGTCCTTCGCAAGAATGGTGCTGAACCGCCGTGATGCAGCCGTGATCCACTTCGACAACGTCACCAAGGCCTACCCGACCCAGAACCGGCCAGCCCTGCAACATGTGAACGTCGCCATCGAGAAGGGCGAGTTCCTGTTCCTGGTGGGCCCGTCGGGATCCGGTAAGTCGACCTTCCTGCGCCTCGTGCTGAAAGAGGAGCGTCCTTCCCAGGGGCACGTGCACGTGGCGGGCAAGGACCTGAGCAGGCTGAGCAACTGGAAGGTGCCGCACCTGCGCCGCAGGATCGGGTGCGTGTTCCAGGACTTCCGGCTGCTCCCCAACAAGAACGTCTTCGAGAACGTCGCGTTCGCCCTCGAGGTGATCGGCAAGCCGCGGCGCTTCATCGGCAAGGTGGTCCCCGAGGTCATCGACCTGGTCGGGCTGGAGGGCAAGGCGCACCGGATGCCGGACGAGCTGTCCGGCGGTGAGCAGCAGCGCGTCGCGATCGCGCGGGCCTTCGTCAACCGGCCGATGATCCTGCTCGCCGACGAGCCGACCGGGAACATCGACCCGGCCACCTCGATCGGCATCATGAAGGTGCTGGACCGGATCAACCGGACCGGCACCACCGTCGTCATGGCCACCCACGACGCCGCGATCGTCGACGCGTTCCGCAAGCGCGTCGTCGAGCTGGAGGACGGCCGCGTCGTCCGCGACCAGTCGCGCGGCGTTTACGGTCAGGCGTACTGAGCGGGTACCGTCCCCCTCCCAACTGAACCCGCGGCTCGGGCACGGTCGTACGACTCCCCGGACGTACCGACAACCGGACGTATGACAACCAGCCCGCATCGGGGCACACCGCCCGCGGGACAACGGCGATCAAGGACAGCGAGGCATGCGCGCACAGTTCGTCTTCCAGGAGATCTGGATCGGTCTCCGCCGGAACCTCACGATGACGATCTCCCTCGTCATCACCGTCGCCATCGCCATGGCACTCTTCGGCACCGGCCTGCTGATCAGGAGCCAGGTCGACTCGTCCAAGAGCTACTGGTACGACCGGATCGAGGTCTCGGTCTTCCTGTGCGCCAAGACCAGTTCCACGCCGTCGTGCTCCAGGCGGGACGTCACCGACCAGCAGAAGCAGGTCATCGAGGGCCAGCTGAAGAAGCTGCCGCAGGTGGCCGGCGTCGAGTACGAGAACAAGGAGCAGGCGTTCAAGCGCTTCAAGGAGCGCTTCTCCGGCTCCCCGGGCTTCGTGGAGAGCACCCAGCAGGGTGACATTCCCGACTCGTACCGAATCAAGCTGAAGAACCCCGAGCAGTACGAAGAGGTGGCCAAGGTCGCCCGCTCGCTCGGCGGGGTGGATCAGGTGATCAACGAGCGGGAGATCCTGAAGCGGTTCTTCAACATCCTGAACGGGTTGCAGGGCGCCGCGCTGCTGATCGCGCTGATCCAGGTGATCGCCGCGGTGCTGCTGGTCGGCAACACCGTCCGGCTGTCGGCGTTCAACCGGCGCCGGGAGACCGGGATCATGCGGCTGGTCGGCGCGTCCAACACCTATATCCAGATGCCCTTCATCCTGGAGGGCGCGATCGCCGGCCTGATCGGCGGGTTGTTCGCCTCGGTGCTGCTGATCTTCAGTAAGAAGCTGCTGATCGACCGGCTCGCCGGGAACGTGGAGATGGTCAGCCAGCTCGGCTGGAGCACGGTGGTCTACGTCATCATCGTGTCGATCTGCTTCGGCGTGCTGCTCTGCGCCGCGGCGTCCTTCCTCACGCTGCGCCGCTACCTGCGGATCTGACGCCCGTCCGGCCGCTCTCGCCCGGTCGGCCCGTCCCGCCGCGCCGGCCACCGGCCGCGCCGCCGGGACGGGGCCGGACCCCCGGCGCGCCCGCGACGGTCCGATGATCATAGGATCGGCTGCCTGGGTGACGGGCCGCGGGTCGCTACCGCACCCCCGACGGCCGTAACCTCGACGGGGTCGGAACCGAACCCGGCGTGGCGGTCTCCGCGGACCGCCCGCCCAGAGCGTCCGGGCGGCGCGCCCACCGGGTGCCGCGCGGGCGGTTCGTCACGCTGCCTGACAAGGACCGAGGCTGATTTACGTGTCACGTGAGACAGGGCGCAAGCTCATCGCCCAGAACAAGCGTGCCCGTTACGACTTCCACATCGACGACACCTGGGAAGCCGGCATGGTGCTGATGGGCACCGAGGTCAAGGCGCTGCGCGCCGGCCGCGCCTCGCTCGCCGACGGCTACGCCCACGTGATGGACGGCGAGGTGTGGCTGGAGCACGTGCACATCCCCGAGTACACCCAGGGGACCTGGACCAACCACGCCCCCCGGCGGCGCCGCAAGCTGCTGCTGAACAAGCGCGAGATCCAGAAGATCATCGCCAAGTCGTCCGAACCGGGATGGACGCTGATCCCGCTGGCGCTGTACTTCAAGGACGGTAAGGCCAAGGTCGAGATCGGCCTGGCCCGTGGTAAGAAGGCCTACGACAAACGCCAGGCCCTCGCCAAGCGGGAAGCCGACCGCGAGATGCAGAAGGCGGCGTCGGCCCGGTTCAGGAGACGGTGAAGGGTGTCGATGAGCAACCGAGGCCGGAGGCGTGCCCCGCGCAGGGCGGCGTCGACGGGCGGAGTCGTCCGGGGCCCGCACGGTCCGCATCCGCTGCGACGGCGGGTGATCTCGGCGACCGCCGGCGTCGTGCTCGTCGCCGGCACCACGGCCGGCTGCTTCGCGGAGCCCTCCGCGATGCCCACCGTCCGCGACTTCCTGATCGCCTGGCAGGTGGGCAACTACAAGGCCGCCGCCGCCAAGACGACCGGGGCCGCGCAGAGCGCGGTGGCCAACGCGCTCGGTGAGGTCCGCGGGCAGCTCGACGCCGCGTCCCTGAAGCTGGCCCTCGGCGTGCCGCCCGAGTCGGGCCGCGACTCCGGCGAGGGCCCCAAGGCGATCGAGAAGAAGGGCGAGACCGCCCGCGCCCGCTTCTCGGTCAAGGTCGACCTCGGCGAGAACGGCCAGCCCTGGACCTACACCGGCCTGATGAGCCTCAAGCGGATCGGCGGCCAGTGGAAGGTGGTCTGGGACCCCTCGATCATCAACCCCGCGCTCAAGCCCGGCCAGCGGCTGGCCGTGGTGACCGAGGTCGCGCCGCGTGGTGCGATCAAGGACCGCAACGACCGTACGCTGCTGCGCAAGGTCAACGCCGTCAACATCGGGGTCTACCCGGGCCGGCTCAAGGACCCGCAGGCCACCGTGGACGCCCTCGCCAAGGGCACCAAGATCGACGGAGGCCGGAAGCTGGACGCCGAGCGGCTGCTCGGCCGGGTCCGCTCCGCCCCTCCGCAGAAGTTCCTGCCGCTGCTGACCTTGCAGCGGCCCACGCACAACCTGCTGATCGCCAGGCTTCAGCAGATCCCCGACGTGCGCGCCGAGGCCGTCCAGGCCCCGATCGCGCCATTGCAGGCGCCCGAGCTCGTCGGCGGCCTCGGCCCGGCCACCGCCGACCGGCTCCAGCAGGTCGGCGCGCCGTACCAGCCGGGCGACACCATCGGCGTCAGCGGGCTGCAACTGCTCCAGCAGCGCCGGCTGGCCGGGACGCCCACGGTCCGCGTCGTCGCCCAGGACCCGCTCGGCCGCAACGTCGCCGAGCTGAAGTCCTGGACGGGCCAGCCCCCGGCCGGGCTCGGCACCACCATCGACCCGAAGATGCAGGCCCGCGCCGACCAGGCGCTGGCCGGGCTGCCGGTGACCGCGTCCATGGTGGCGCTGCGGCCGAGCACCGGCGAGGTGTGGGCGGTGGCCAACCACGGGTCGGCCGGCCGGAACCTGGCCATGGAGGGCAGCTACCCGCCCGGCATGACGTTCGGGATCATCTCGGCCGAGGCGGTGCTGCGCAGCGGCGTCTCGCAGGCCACCAAGTTCGACTGCCCCGCCACCGCGAACGTGGGCGGTCAGACGATCACCAACCCGTCCAAGCAGGGGCGTCCCACGTCGAGCCTCCAGAACGACTTCGCGTTCTCGTGCGCGACGACGCTGGCGCAGCTCAGTGGCAAGCTCGACGCCGCCACCCTGCTCGGGGAGGCCGGCCGGTTCGGGATCGGCAAGAGCTGGGGGCTGTCGGTGCCGCACTTCGCCGGCAGCGTGCCCACGCCCGCCAACGACGCCGAGAAGGCCGCCCTCGCGGTGGGGCAGGGCAAGGTCCAGGTGAGCCCGCTGTCGATGGCACTGGTCGCCGCCGCCGCCGAGAACGGCGCCTGGAAGCCCCCGTACCTGACCAAGGACACCGGCGAGCCCAAGAACTCGCTGATCCAGCCGATCGACTCGCTGCCGCTGAGCGACCTCAAGAAGCTCCTGCGGCGCTCGGTCACCGTCGGCACCGCCCACGAGGCCAACACCGCGGGGGGAAGCGTCTCGGGCGTGGCGGCCTCGGTCGACTACCAGGAGGGCGGCCGTACCAAGACCGTGTCGTGGTTCGTGGGGTCGCGCGGCGACCTGGCGTTCGCCGTCGCGATCGAGGGCAAGTACTCGGCGTCCAAGATCGCGGCCAAGTTCCTGACCGGCACCGCGACGGCCGGCAAGACCGCCGCGTCCGCCCGCTAGGATCGCCGTCCGGACGGGCCGTTCCCACAGGTTCCATGGTCACCGTCGCGGTTTTGTGATCTCTTTGCCCGGGAGGGCGCAACCTCCCCGGGCCGCGCGAGCGTCTTCACAGGTGATCGGGACTCCGCTTCGGGGGGTTGCGGACCCCGGTCGCCGTGATGAGACCAGAGCCTCGTCTCGGGGGAGGCTCTGCCGTCCGGACCGGCCCGACCCTGCCGGTCGGCCCCGGTGGGCACGACGCGATCGTCGCCCACCGGGGCGTCACTTTCTCCGGACCCCCCCGGCCCCGGGAATCCCGTTGGCGTCCCGCGCGTTATGCCTGTAGCGTCTGCTGCGGGTGCTGCGGCATCCGCGTTGACAACTCAACATGGGGGTGACCGGCTTCGACTTCGGTCGATCGAGCCAGGGGAAGCGGGTCGAGGGTTGCTGTCGTGACCTCGTAAATCCTGTGACAGCAAAACAAAAACTGCCAACAAGAAGCAGTCCGAGTTCGCTCTCGCCGCCTGAGCGAGTAGCGAACTCTGTCAGCCCGGGAGAGTCTCCGACTCGGGGTCTGGCATCGTAAGGAGACTTCACCGCCCGACCCGGTCGCGGGGTCGGTAGGGACACCTAACAGCGACTGAGCCCGTCGGCGACTTGCCTGCATGAGCGCCGGGACTGAGAAAACGCCTAGCAGGCTGCACCCGGAGAAGCCCTGACTCATTACCGAAGGACGCGGGTTCGATTCCCGCCACCTCCACCCATGAAGAAGCCGCCGGCCAGAGCACATCTGGTCGGCGGCTTCTTGCGTGTGCGCCCACTTACGCCCACTCCATGAATCCTTCTGGAGGACCTCGGCGGCCTGGGCGGACGCCACGCTGCGCCCCATGTTCACGTCCTGCGTCACCGACGGCTTGGCGAGCCCACAGCCTCACGCCTAGCTCACCGCCCAGCGCTGGCCGGCGCCGCCGTTGCAGGCCTGCCCGACAACAGGCTCGTTAGCGACGTAGTGGCTCAGGCACTGGCCGGTGTGCGCATTCTTCGGCGTCCTGGCCACAGCGGCCTCAGAGCTGGTGGCGACAGCAGCACCCACCGGTACAGCGGTGAGAGCAGAAACAGTGAGGGCGGCCGAGACGCACGCGAGACGGTTCACCATCAACTTCAGTGACGATAAGCGACCGATTGGCAACTCATTGTAATGGCGGGTGGCTGTCGTGCGAGAGACGATCGCCGTGACCGCACGACGACCAGGGGAGGTCGAAAGCTGTCTGTTCGGTTAGATCTCCGGACCCGGGGTGGACGGGGGACCTTGGTATGCCTAGCCTCCAAAGCGGAGGTGAGGGTATGTCTCTTACTGTTTCCCCCGAACTGCTAGAAAAGGCGCAGAACGGGAAGGTCGGGCATGATGAGTTCATCGCGTGCATCGCCGAGTCCCTGCCCTACGCGTGGGGGATGGTCACGCGGCTGGTCGGCGAGCTGAAGGACGGCGGCGAGGAAGGCGTCCAGAACCTCACGGTCCCCGAGACCGAGGAACAGTGGGGCCAGATGTTCCGGATGTTCTCCAGCGACTCGATGCGCAACGCGATTCAGCGGCACTTCGGCGTGCGCCTGGCGTTCCAGAACTGCTGCAAGCCGGGCGTCTTCCGGCCGGACGCCAAGGACGCCTACGAGGCGTTCGTGTCGCCGGAGGCGCAGCTCCTCAACCAGGACCCGACTCTCGTCAACTGCTGACGGGGCCGGCTGAGAACGCCCTCACGGCGCGCACCGTGGGGGCGTTCGCCTATGCCCCGGCGTGCTCGCTCTCGCCGGGGCGCCCGTCCGGGGCGGGGTGGCCGCCGACCTGGATCGGGTACTCCAGTTCGAACTGGTCGGCGGCCAGGACGAGGTCGGCCGTCTCGACCGGGCCGTCCGCGGTGCGGGTGGTGCGGACGATGACGATCACGGGCACGCCGGGCCGCAGGTGCAGCCGCCGGGCCTCGGTGGGACGCGGCATCCGCGACCGCAGCCGCTCGACAACCCGGACGGGGCGGCGTCCGATCGAGGTGAAGCGGTCGACCACCCCGGCGCCGTGCAGGGGGCCCTCCTCCGGGTGCTCGATCGGCGTGCCGCGCGTGATCTCTAGGGGCTCGTAGGAGGTGACGATCATCGTCGGCTCGTCGTCGGAGTAGGAGACGTACTCGGTGACCATGACGGCGTCGCCGGGCTCGACGTCCAGCCGCCGCGCGATCTCGGTCCCGGCCCCGTCCTCGTGCGAGTGGTGGGTGTACCGCGGAACCCGCTCGGCCCGGACGGACTCCTCGGCGTACGGGGTGCCCGGGTCGGGCCGGTAGTGCAGCGTCGAGCGGCGGATGAGGGGACGGTACTCGCGGACGAAGGTGCCCGCGCCCTTGCCCCGGTCGACGAGCCCCTCGGTCTCCAGGAGTTCGACGACCTGGCGGGCCACCACCCGGCTGACCTTGTAGCGGGTGCTGAGCGCGTCCTGGGTCGGGAGCCGGTCGCCGGGACTCAGCGCGCCGCTCAGGATCTGCTCCCGCAGGACGGCCGCTATGCGTTCGTACAAGAACTCCGTCATGGCGCGATTCTCCTTGCCTCTCCCGGCGTGTCGCACTCCTGCCCCGACTATCCCCCAAACCGGCGCTTCTTGGTATGCCAAGGCCCCGGGAGATGTCCCCCGGGGCCGGTTCTCGTCGTGCGGTGGTGCTGCGCGGTGGGGTGCACGGGTGCGTGCGCGTGCGGGTGCGGTGCGCCGCCGCGGCGCGTCCGCCGGATCAGGCGGGGATCAGCGCGTCGGGGCCCAGCCGGAAGTCGGGGTCGATCTGCTCGGTGACGTCGGTGCCCGCGGCCTGGTTGGCCCAGCTCTCGGCGTTCTTGACGTGGAACTCGGCGGCCTGGCGGCTGAACCGCTCCCAGTCCTTCGGCTGGGCGTCGACCGTCCGCTGGAGCAGGCGCAGGACCTCGCGCGCGGAGCCGTCCAGGGTGCCGATGTCGAACGGGCGGCCCTGCTCCATCGCGCGGACGGCGGGCTGGAACCCGACGCAGGTCAGCAGCGCGTCGCCCACGTGCTCGCGCAGGAACGCCACGTCGTCGGCGGTCTGGACCTTGTTGCCGACGACCGCGATGGTGACGCCGAAGTCGGCCGCGTAGTCGGTGTACTGCCGGTAGACGGCGATGCCCTTCCGGGTCGGCTCGACCACGAGGAACATCACGTCGAACCGGGTGAACAGGCCGGAGGCGAACGTGTCGGCGCCGGCGGTCATGTCGACCACGACGTATTCGCCGGGGCCGTCCACCAGATGGTTGAGGTACATCTCGACCGCGCCGGTCTTGCCGTGGTAGCAGGAGACGCCGAGGTCGCCCTCGTCGAACTGGCCGGCCGCCATGAACCGGACGCCGCGCACGCTCAGCGACATCGCGTGGACCGGGTCGGCACCGCCGACCCGCAGCAGCTTGGAGCCCCGGCCCGGGGGCGTGGTCTTCACCATCGCGGCGGCGGACGCGATGCGGGGGTTGTCGCCGCGCAGGTACTCCTTGATCACGTCGAGGTGGCCGCCCAGCGGCGGGACGCCCGCCACCTCGTCGTCGCTCAGTCCGAGGGCGGCGCCGAGGTGCTGGTTGATGTCGGCGTCGATCGCGACGACTGGGAGCCGCTCGGCGGCCAGATGCCGGATGAAGAGGGACGACACGGTCGTCTTGCCGCTGCCGCCCTTGCCCACGAAGGCAACCTTCACAAGTCCCCCATTTTGGATATGAAAATCATTGTCGGTTCGAGTCTCCTGGGTGGCGGAGATCAAATCAAGCGACCTCGGCAAGACGGCCCGGCGCCGGGGTCTTCCGGACGGCGCCCCGGCTCCGGGAAGGTGGGGGGATGGACAAGATCGCGATCGTGACCGGGGCGACGTCGGGGATCGGGAAGGCGATCGCCCTCGGGCTGGCGCGGAAGGGCTTCCGGGTGGGGATCGTCTGCCGCAACCGGACCCGCGGCGAGGCCGCGGCCGCGGAGCTGGCGGGCAGCGTGCCCGGCGCCGAGGCGGAGATCTTCCTGGCCGACCTGTCGGTGCTCCAGGACGTGCGCCGGGTCGCGGGCGAGCTGCGCGAGCGGTACCCGCGGGTGGACGTGCTGGTCGACAACGCCGGGGCGCACCTGCTGCGGGCCAAGGTCAGCGCGGACGGGTACGACCGCATGGTCGCCACCAACCACCTCGGCCCGTTCCTGCTCACCAACCGGCTGCTCGGGGTGCTGGACGAGACCGCGCGGATCGTGGTCGTCGCCTCGGAGGCGCACCGGTTCGCCGACCCGTTCGAGCCGGCGGACCTGGCCGAGCCCGGCCGCTACGGGCCGGCCGGATCGCTGCGCGTGTACGGCCGGTCCAAGCTCCTCAACCTGTTCTTCACGCAGGAGCTGGCCGAGCGGCTGAAGGGGACGGGCATCACCGTGAACGCGATGTGCCCCGGCCTCGTCGCGACCGCGCTCGCCCGGGACGTCCCGGGCGCGGGACAGGTGGGCGGGTGGCTCTCGCGGACACCGGTGCTGCGCAGGCCCGAGCAGGGCGCGCGGATGGCGCTGCGGCTCGCGACCGAGCGGCGGTTCGAGGGGTGCAGCGGCGGCTTCTACAGTTCGACGCCCGGCGCGCGGGCGCTCCCGGGGGCGCGGACGCTCAAGGACCGCGCGCTGCAAAAGGCGGTCTGGGAGCGTTCATCCCACCTTGTGGGGCTTCCCGGCCCGATAGTTTTGGGCAGGTGAACCCACCTCACGATCCGCGCACGCCCTACACGCCGGGCCCTCCGCCCGTCCCCCCGCCCGGACCAGGACCAGGGCCGGGACCAGGGCCGGGACCAGGGCCGCAGCAGCCGCAGCCGCAGCCGGGGGGGCCGCCGGTGCCGCCGCCCGAGCCGCCGCGCAGGTCGGCGGTCAAGGAGTTGTTCAGCGGCGTCGGCTATTTCCTCCGCGGCCTCGGCTGGGTGGCCCGGCATCCCCTGCAGTGGCTGTTCGGGCTGATCCCGGCGGTCATCGTGCTCGTGGTGTACGTGCTGGTGCTGGGGCTGCTGGCGGCGAACCTGGACGACGTCGCCGGGTGGGTGACGCCGTTCGCCGACGACTGGTCGGAGGGTCTGCGCAAGACCGCCCGGGTGGTCGCCGGGATCGCGGTCTTCGGGACGGCGGCGTTCCTGGCGGTCCTGACGTTCACCGCGCTGACGCTGCTGGTGGGCGACCCGTTCTACGAGAGCATCGCGGTGAAGGTGGAGGACTCGCAGGGCGGCGCCCCGCCCGAGCCGGACGTGTCGCTGCTGACGCAGATCGGGCGGGCGATCCGGGACGCGCTGATCCTCGGCGCCGTCGCGGTGCTGTTCGCGGTGGTCTTCTTCGCATGCGGGTTCCTGCCGGTGGTGGGGCAGACGGTGGTGCCGGTGGTCGCCGCGTGCGTGTCGGGCTACTTTCTCACCAGTGAGCTCACCGCGATCGCGCTGGAGCGGCGGGGCCTGCTGCGGAGGGACCGGTTCGCGCTGCTGAAGCGGCATCGCGCCCTGGCGGTGGGTTTCGGAGCGGCCACATTTGTGGTCTTCCTCATTCCGCTGGGCGCCGTGCTCGCGATGCCGGGCGCCGTCGCGGGGGCTACATTGCTGGCCAGAGAGCGTCTGGCGGTCAACATGCTGGTCAACGAGGGTGACATCGGCGCCTAGCGCCATCACTGAGGCGATAGGAAGATGTGTCCTGAGCGTGATTACCGGCCCGGTCGTAATGGATGATCTTGCCGTAACGTGTGCCGCATGTCCGATCAGGGGGAGCGCGGCGTGCGCTGGACCGATATGAGCGAGAGCAGCACCGGCGACCGCGAGGAGCGGCGAACGGCGACCGGGCCCTTGCCCCAGGTCGCCGGGCAGGTGGACGAGGAGCCCGGGGCCCGGGCGGTCTTCCCCGAGGCCAAGGTGCCCGAGGTGCGGATGCCGGCGCCGACGGGGCGCACCGACTTCTCCGGCCCCGCGCTCGGCGGGCAGGTCCCGCACGACGTCTGGGGCAAGGTCGAGTCGCCCCCGGTGCCCGAGCCGTCCGCGGTCGACGAGCCGTCCGCCGTGCCCGAGCCGTCCGCCGTGCCCGAGCCGTCCGCCGTGCCCGAGCCGTTCGCCGTGCCCGAGCCGTCCCCCAGGGCCGAGCCGTCCGTGGTCTTCGCGCCGCCGGACGCGTTCGCGGCGCCCGAGGCCCACGCGCCTTCCGAGGCGTTCGCGGCGCCTGAGCCGCTCCGGCCGTTCGAGGCGGGCGGTGCGGCCGGCGTGCGCGCCGAGCCCGGCGCGTGGGGGGTTCCGGAGGCCGGCGAGGAGATGCGGGAGGTTCCTGAGGTGCGCGATGAGGTTCCGGTGGCGCCGCCGGGCGGCGGCCCGGCCGGAGGGCTTCCGGACGCCGAGGACGTCAAGGTCGCGCCCGTGGTCGAGGCCCGGCCGGGTGGCGACGCGTGGCCGCAGGACGACGCGCGCCCGCAGGACGGGGCGCGTCCGCCGATGGCTCCGGCGGGGGCGCCCGAGCCCGTCCAGCCGCAGCCGCCCATGCCGGGCGGGTCCGCCGACGGGCCGAGGGGCCCGCGGGCCGAGAGCGGGCCGGGCTGGGAGGGCTCGCTGTTCGACGGGTCCGGCGCGGACGCCGACGGCGAGGGCGACGCGCGGTACGTCCCGGCCGACGCCGGCGGTGCCGCGGGACCGGCGTCCGGCCGGTCGGGCAAGCCGAGCAGCGGCAACTGGCAGATGCCCGACTGGATGGCCGACGAGGGCGCCGCCGACGGCATGCTCGGCGAGTCGCAGGGCCTGGACGACGAGGGCGGCCGGTCCCGGCTGATGCTCGTCGGCGGGGTCGGGCTGCTCGTGCTGGCCCTGATGGCGGCCGGCGGCGTGTACCTCATGAAGCGCAACAAGGACGGTGCCGCGCCCGCCGCGAACGACCCGACGGCGAAGCGCACGGCCGCCGCGCAGCAGCCGCCCGAGCCGTCGCAGAACGTCCAGGCCCGGCTGCCCGCCGACAAGCCGTTCAAGCGCTTCCCCGGCAAGCCGAGCAAGGTGCTGGGCCGGGTCGCCGACGCGCGCTCGGGACTGTCGTTCCCGCGGCTGGCGGCGCCCTGGCAGCCGCCCACCAAGAAGAACAAGCTGGGCGCGGCGGGCTGGTCCGGACAGCAGGTCCTGGTGACCGAGAAGCAGGGCGGGCGGATCTGGTACGGGCAGTTGCTCACCGGTGGCCTGGTCCCGGCGTTGCAGGGCTCCTACAAGGGGTCGCAGAGCGTCAAGAACGTCACGGCGCTGGCGGCCAAGGGCTTCGAGGGCGACTACTACGCCTTCCAGCACAAGTCGGCGCCGCTGGCGTCGGCGCCGCTGGTGGTCAGCGGGCACAAGGGCTGGCTGATCGCCTCGTATCTCACCTACAAGCGGGCCGGGGTGAAGGCGACCGGCGAGGTGGTGGTCACCGCGGTGATCGACAACGGCCGGCCGACGCCGGCCGTGGTGTTCGCGTCGCTGCCCAACACCCATCGCAAGATGTGGCCCGACCTCAACCAGTTCGTCGGCCAGCTCAGGGTGACCAACGCGCCCTGACCGAGGAGCACGAGGCACTGGCGGCGTCGGTGCGCGGCTTCGTCACGCGGACCATCACGTCCGAGCACGTCAGGGCGGCCGTCGACGCCGCCGGGCAGGACGCCGCCCGCAGGCAGGGCGGCGCCGGTGCGGCGGAGGGCGTGGGCGGCGGTGCGGGACGGCCCGGGTTCTGGGACGCGGCCGCCACGCTCGAGCGGCTCTCGGGCACCGACCCGGGCGCCACCGCGAACGTCCGCACGCTGGTGGCGATGGAGCACGGCCAGCAGGTCACCGAGTTCGGCGTCGCGCTGCTCGGCGCGGACGGCGCGCTCACCGGCGGGCGAATCGTACCGAGTGGTCCGGAATGGGACCTGGGTGGGGGGCGTGATCGGGTAGCGTCCAAGCGCGATGAAGGGGCGAACGCGGCACGGGGTGGCCGCTCTCACCGGCCTGGTGCTGGGGGTGCTGGCGCTGGGGCCGGGCCTCGCACCCGGCTACCTGCTGTCCTTCGACATGGTGTTCGTGCCCGACCCCTCCTTCACCCGGATGACGTTCGGGCTGACCGGGACGGTCCCGCGGCACGTGCCGAGCGACGCGTTCGTGACCGCGCTCGGCGCCGTCCTGCCCGGCGGCCTGGCGCAGAAGGCGGTGCTGCTCGCGATCTTCGTGATGGCGTGCGCGGGCGCGGCCTCGCTCGTCCCGGCGCGGCGGCTCGCGCCGCGGCTGGCGGCCGGGGTGCTGTACGCGTGGAACCCGTTCGTCGCCGAGCGCCTGCTGCTCGGCCACTGGGCCTTCCTGCTCGGATACGCGGCGCTGCCGTGGGTGGTGGCCGCCTCAGCCGGAGTGGTGGAGCGGCACGGGGCGCGGCGGTTCGGGCGGGCGCTCGTCCCGGCGGCGATCGGCGGGTTCGCGGCGATGGCGGTGTCCGGGCTGGCGGCCCTGGCCGTCGCCGGGTGGAGCGCCGGACGGCATGAGCGCGGCGAGGGACCCGCACGCGGCGGGGGGCGGTGGCGGGCGGTCGCGTGGGCGGCCGGGACGCTGGCGCTGTTCAGCCTGCCATGGCTGGTGACGGGATGGCTGCGACCGTCCGGGATGCCGGGGGACCCGGGGGCCGTCGACGCGTTCGCGGCCCGTGCGGACACCCCGTTCGGGACGCTCGGCAGCCTGCTGCTCCTCGGGGGCGTGTGGAACGCCGAGGCCGTCCCGACCGGGTACGGCGTGCCGCTGCTCGCCGTGTGCTCGCTGGTCGTGGTCGTGGCCTCGCTGGTCATGTACGCGCGGGCGGTCCGGACGCCGTGGGCGCGCGGCCTGGCGGTCGCGGCGGGCACGGGGTTCGTGCTCGCGGCGTTCGGGGCCTTCGCGGCGCCGCTGCTCAAGGGCATGATCGATGCGTGGTCGGGGTTCGCGGTGCTGCGGGACGGGCAGCAGTACGCGGCGCCGCTCGCGGTGGTCGTCGCGGTGGGCTTCGGTGTGCTCGCCGACCGGCTGATGAGCGCCGCGGGCGCCGCGCTGGGCGTGCTCGCCCTCGTGGTGCCGGTCGTGCTGCTCCCGTCGCTGGCCTGGGGCGCCGCCGGACGGCTCGAACCCGTCCAGTACCCGGCCGGCTGGGCGCGCGCGCGTGAGGTGATCCGGGCCGACCGGGTCGCGGGCGACGTGGTGGCGCTGCCGTGGGCGACCTACCGCTCGTACCCGTGGAACCACCGCCGCACCTCGCTGGACGCGCTGCCCCGCTACCTCGGCCGGCGGGTGGTCACCAGCGACGCGGTGGTGATCGGGGCGGCCACCATTCCGGCGGAGGATCCGAAGGCGCGGCGGCTGGACGCGGTGATCAAGTCGGCCGGGCCGCTGACCGGGCCGCTGGCCGCGGCGGGCGTCCGGTACGCGGCCTTCGACGCCGAGACCGATCCCGGCAATCCGGCGATGGCCCGGCTGGTCGGCGCCGAACGCGTCGTGGACGGCCCCGACCTGGTGCTCTACCGCATTCCCGACCCGGTGGCCGGCCCCGACCAGGCGGCCCCGGCGGTGCCCGCGGCCCTCGCGTGGGCGGTCTGGATCGGACTGATCTCCTGGTGCTTTCTCCCCTCACGGACTACCCTGGCCACTCGCACGTCCCCCCGCCTCCCCTGACGTGGAAGGGCCCCCAGATGCGCATTGCCATCGCGGCCGTGACAGGCGTCCTGCTGGCCGCGCTCGCGTCGTTCGGCGTGGTCCACCTGGCCAACGCCTCGCAGAGCGACCCCGTGATCAAGCCGCTCTACAACTACGGCTCTCGATGACCGAGGCCCTCCGAGGGCACACCGCACCGACGTTCCGATGAACGCGGACGGCCCCGTCCTCCTGGAGATCGTGGTCCCGGCGCACAACGAGGCCGCCCGGCTGCCGCGCGGGCTGGCCGAGCTGAGCGCCGCGCTGCGCCGGCTGGACGTGCCCGCCGAAGTGATCGTCGTCGACAACGCCAGCGACGACGCGACGCCCGCGATCGCGCGCGAGTGGGCGGGGCCGGTGCCGGTGCGGCTGCTCGGCTGCGCGCGGCGCGGCAAGGGCGCGGCGGTGCGCGCGGGGCTGCTGGCCACCCGCGCCCCGTACGTGGGGTTCTGCGACGCCGACATGGCGACCGGCCTGGCGGCGCTCGGCCAGGTGCTGGAGCTGCTGCGGGCGGGCGACCCGGTGGTCGTCGGCTCCCGCCGGCACCCCGACTCCCGCGTCGAGGACTACAGCAGCCCGCTGCGCAAGCTCGGCGCGATCACCTTCAACCGGCTGATCCGCGACCTGGCGGGCGGCGTCACCGACACCCAGTGCGGCTTCAAGTTCTTCGCCGGGCCGCTCGCCCGCGCCGCCGCCGCCGACCTGCGCACCACGGGCTTCGCGTTCGACGCCGAGCTGCTGATGCAGTGCGCGCGGCGCGGCGCGGCGGTCACCGACGTGCCGGTCGAGTGGCGGGACGTCCCCGGCAGCACCTTCTCGGTCCGGCGGCACTCGGTCGCCTGCCTGTGCGACCTGGCCCGGATCCGCGCGCTCACCTGGCGGGCCGCCTCCGAATCCGCCGCGTCCGCCGCGCCCACCTCCACTGCGTCCGCCTCCGCCTCGGCGGACGGCGCGGACGGCGCGCGCGAGGGGCGGGCTCGGGCGATGCCGCTCGCGGTGACCGAGACCTCGGGGTCCGGGCCCTGATGCGCACCCGCGCCTCCGGCGTGCGCCGCGCACCCGACGTCTCCGGCCTGCGCATCGCGATCGTCAACTGGCGCGATCCCTGGCATCCGGCCGCGGGCGGGGCGGAGCGGTACGCCTGGGAGATGGCGCGGCGGTTCGCCGCGAGCGGCGCCCGGGTGACCTACGTGACCTGCCAGGCCGCGGGCCAGCGGCGCTGGGGCCGGGTCGAGGGGGTCGACTTCGTCCGGCTGGGCGGGCGGTTCACCGTGTACCCGCTGGTGTGGTGCTGGATGCTGGCGCGGCGCCGCCGGTTCGACGCGGTGATCGACTGCCAGAACGGCATCCCGTTCTTCACCCCGTGGGCGCTGCCGCGCCGGGTGCCGGTGTTCTGCTCGATCTTCCACGTGCACGACGCGCAGTTCGGCCTGTACTTCCCGGCGTGGCTGGCGTGGGTGGGCCGGATGCTCGAAGGACCGGTCGCGCGCCGCGCCTACCGGCGGCACGCCTGCACGGCGATCTCGCTCACCACGATGGCGGCGCTGCGCGAGCGGCTGGCCTGGACGGGCCCGGTCTACCTGGTGCCGGTCGGCGTGACCGTCCCGGACGGCCCGGTCCGGGCGGGGCGTCCCGCCGAGCCGGTCCGCGCTCCGTCCGGCGGGCCGTCCGGCGCGCCCACCGGGGGGCCTGAGCTGGTGTGCGTGACGCGGCTCGTCCCGCACAAGCGGGTCGGGCTGATCCTCGACCTCGCCGAGCGGCTCCGGGAGCGGTGGCCCGGCCTGCGGGTCGGCGTCGTCGGGCGCGGGCCCGAGCACGACCGGCTGGCCGCCGAGATCACCGAGCGCGGGCTGGACGGCGCCGTCGTCCTGCACGGGTTCGTGTCCGAGGCGGAGAAGGCGGCCCTGGTGGCCCGCGCCGACCTGCACCTGAGCGCCTCGCAGGGGGAGGGCTGGGGGCTGTGCGTGGCCGAGGCCGCCGCGTTCGGCGTGCCGACCGTCGCCTACGACGTCGACGGGCTGCGCGACGCCGTCCGCGACGGGGTGACCGGGTGGCTCGTGCCCGAGGGCGACGAGCTGGCCGGGACGGTCGAACGGGCGCTCAAGGAACTGGACGACCCGGACCGCCGCGCCCGGATCGCCGCCGACTGCCGGGCCTGGGCGGGCGAGTTCGACTGGGCGCGCAGCGCCGCGCGGCTGGGCGAGCTGGTCGCGGCGGCGGTGCGGATGGGCACCAGCTCCACCGCTGATTCCGGCGCACATGTGGTCGAACGGTACGGTGACGGGCATCCACGGGTCGTGGAGGGCCCCCTCCGGGACGAGCTGCTCCGCGACCACGGCGCGGCGCTCGGCGCGCGGCCCGCGACCCCGCTGGAACGGCTGCTCGGCCGGGTCCAGGACGGCGGGGCCTGACCGTACTTCCGAGGGCCGGGACGCCCGGGTGGACGGGGTCGGGGAGGAGCACGAGCGTCATGGCGGTCGGTACGGGCAGGGACCTCGCGGGGTCCGCCGAGCGGCTGGCGCGCCGGGTGGACGCCGCCGACCGCGACGACCGCCCGCCCCGCGCCGAGGTCGACGACCGGCTGCGGGACCGGTTCCGGACGCTGGTGTGCTGCCTGGCCCTGACCGTGCTGGCCACCTCCACCCGGCCGGGCCGGATCCTGTCCGACACCAAGATCGACATGGCGGTGAACCCGGTCGGGTTCCTCGGCCGCGCGCTGCACCTGTGGGACCCCGAGCAGTTCGGGCAGCTCCAGAACCAGGCGGCCGGCTACTTCTTCCCGATGGGCCCGTTCTACGCGCTCGGCCAGCTGGCCGGGGTCCCGGCGTGGATCACGCAGCGGATGTGGCTGGCGGCGCTGCTGTGCGCGGCGTTCCTCGGGGCCCGGCGGCTGGCGGCGCGGCTCGGCGCGGGCGGTCCGGTGACCCGGCTGATCGGCGCGATGGCGTACGCGCTCGGCCCGCACGGGCTGTCCGCGCTCGGCCAGAACTCCTGGGAGTACCTGCCGCTGGCGATGCTGCCGTGGATCGTGCTGCCGCTGGTCACCGTGATGGACGTCGGAAGCGGCGCCGCGAGTGGTGGTGGCGGCGCCGGGCGCGGCGCCCGGCGCGGTGGCGGGCGCGGTGGCGGCGGGGCCCGCGGCGGCGGGGGCCGCGGCGGGCGGATCCGCGCGGCGGCCCAGTCCGGGATCGCGGTGGCGCTGTGCGGGGGGATCAACGGTTCGGCGACGGTCGCGGTGCTCGCCGTCCCGGCCCTGTACCTGGTCACACGTCCGCGCCGCACGCCGGGACGGTGGCGGCTGGCGGCGTGGTGGTCGGGCGCGGTCGGCGCCGCGGTGGCCTGGTGGCTCGTCCCGCTGCTGCTGACCGGCAGGTACGGGTTCTCGTGGCTCGGCTACACCGAGAAGGCCGACACCACGACCGCGCCGACCAGCCTGGTGAACGTGTTCCGCGGCGCCGAGCGCTGGCTCAACTACCTGGACGCCTCGTCGCTGCCGGTCGGGCACGCGCTCTCGGCGCAGACCGCGCCGATCGTGGTGACCGCGCTGCTCGCCGCGCTCGGCCTGGCCGGACTGGCCCGCCGCGACCTGCCCGAACGCGGCTTCCTGCTGCTGGTGCTGCTGGCCGGGGTGGCGATCGTCGCCGCCGGGCACTCCGGGCCGGTGCAGAGCCCGGCCGCCGGGCCGGTGCGCGACCTGCTCGACGGTCCGCTCGCGCCGTTCCGCAACCTGTACAAGTTCGACGGCCTGATCCGGCTGCCGCTCGCGCTCGGCCTCGCGCACCTGCCGGGCACGCTGCGCCGGCCGCGCGCCCGGCTCGGCCTGCTGGCGGTGGCCGTCGCGGCCCTCGGCGCCGTCGCGACCCCGGCGCTCACCAACGGGCTGGCCGGCACCGGCGACTTCGCGGCCGTCCCCAAGTACTGGAAGGACGCGGCGCAGTGGCTGAACGGCCGGGCGGGCGAGCAGGCGGTGGTGGCGCTGCCCGGGGCGCGGTTCGGCGACTACTCCTGGGGCCGTCCGATGGACGACATCATGCAGCCCCTGCTGCGGGCGCGGTGGGGGGCGCGGCAGCTCGTCCCGCAGGGGTCGCCCGGCTACGCGCGGGTCATGGACGCCATCGACCAGCGGGTGTCGGCCGGACGCGGCTCGCCCGGCCTCACCGAGATCCTCGCCCGGATGGGCGTGCGGTACCTGCTGGTCCGCAACGACCTGACCCGCGCCGACCTGCGGGGCGCGTGGCCCGCGCGGGTGCACGAGGCGCTGGAGACCTCGCCCGGCATCACCCGGGTGGCGTCGTTCGGCGACCAGAACGCCGGCGGCTGGGCGGGCGACGCGATCGGCGCGTACGACCAGCCGTACGCGCCGGTCGAGGTGTTCGAGGTGGCGGGCGCCGACGACGTGGTGGGCCTGCTCGACGCGGGCCGCGCGCTCCGCGTCCACGGCGCCCCCGAGGGGCTGCTCGGCCTCGCCGACAACGGGCTGCTGAACGGCCGCCCGGTGCTGCTGGACGACGACGACCCGGGCGCGTCCGCCGAACCGGTCGTGTCGGACGCGCTGCGCTGGCGGGAGCGGGCCCTCGGCGAGATCCGCGCCCAGATCTCGCCGACGATGACCGGCGACCGTCCGCGCTCGGACACCCGGGGGCGCGGCGCCGACCCGGAGGAGGCGGGCTGGCGCGGGTACCGCACCACCGCCGGGTACGACGGGATCAGGAACGTGGTGGCGTCGTCGTCGGCGTCCGACGCCGAGGCGATCCCCGGGTTCGACGACCCGGGCGCGCTCCCGTACGCCGCGCTGGACGGCGACCCCGGGACCCGCTGGATCACCGGCGGGTTCGGCGGGCCCGTCGGCCAGTGGCTGCGGGTCGACCTGGACGGCGAGCGCGAGCCCGGCACGGTCGAGGCGTCGTTCGGCCAGAACGCGTTCCTCGGCCCGCCGCCGTCCCGGATCGCGGTGGAGACCGCGGCGGGGACGGCCGAACAGGACGTGCGGGCGGTGGCCGGGCCGCAGCGCCTGAAGGTCCCCGCCGGGCGCACCGGCTGGGTGCGGATCCGGGTGCTGGCGCTCGCGCGCGAGCCGGTGTCGACGGCCGCCGCGCGGGTGGCGATCTCCGACCTGAAGATCGAGGGCGTGCGCGCGACCCGCTACCTGGCCATGCCCGCCGCGCCGCCCGCGTCCGCGGCGGGGCCGGACGGGGCTGGGCCGGACGGGGCGGTGCCCGCGCAGGTGATGGCGCGGTCCGTCCCGCCGCGGCCCGAGTGCATGAAGGGCTCGGCGCGCTGGGTCTGCTCGCCCGAGCTCGGCCGGGGCGACGAGGAGGGGGACGGTTTCGAGCGCCGCTTCTCGTCCCCGTCCGGCGCGGTGGCGCGGATCACCGGCTCGGCGGTGCTCACCGACCCGGCGCTCGCCGAGCGGGTCACCCGGGGCCGCTCCCCGGTGCGGGTGACCGCGAGCTCCACCTGGACCCGGCACCCCGCCGGGCTGCCCCGCTCGGCGTTCGACGGCGACCCCGCCACCACCTGGACGGCGGCGGGCGACGACCGCGACCCGCACCTGACGATCTCGTGGGGGAGGGCCCGGCGGATCGGGGAGCTGACCGTCCGGCGGCCGTCCGGGACGGGCACGGCGCTGCGGCTCACCGTGACCGGCGCGCATGGCGAGGTGCGGGAGGGGCTGCTCGACGGGGCCGGGAGGCTGCGCTTCCAGCCGATCACCACCGACCGGCTGACGCTGCGGTTCGGCTCCGCGCCGGTGCCGGTGCAGATCGGCGAGGTGGCCGTCCCGGGCGTCCGGCCGCTCAGCGTGCCGGGCGGCACCCCGTTCACCACCCGCTGCGGCCTCGGCCCCGCCGTCCGGGTGAACGGGACGCGGGCCGAGACGCGGATCACCGGGACCGCCGGCGACGTCCTCGGCGGACACGCGATGCGCTTCGAGACCTGCGGCGCCGCCCCCCGGGTCGCCCAGGGCGGCAACGCGATCGGCGCGGGCGGGGGCGGCTACCGGGTCGACTCGCTGGTGGTCGACCCCGGCAGCCGCCTCGGCCTGGCGAGCCGGGAGGAGAGCGGCCCGGTCGACGTCCGAACGTGGGGCAAGGGCGAGCGCGAGGTCGAGGTGAACGCGGCGAAGGCGTCCTACCTGGTGGTCAACGAGAACTTCAACGCCGGCTGGCGCGCGCGCGTCGGCGACGGCCCCGAGCTACGGCCCGTCCGGCTGGACGGATGGCGGCAGGCGTGGGCCGTCCCGGCGGGGACCACGGGGACGGTCCGGCTCACCTACGGGCCCGACGGGATCTACCGGGGCGCGCTGCTGGCCGGGCTCAGCCTGCTCGTGGTGCTGCTGATCGCGGCGGTGTGGGCCCGTCCCGCCGCCGTCGCCGCCGTCCGGAGGGGCCCGGACGTCCTGCTCGGCGGCGGTGCCGGACCGGCGCCGGGGACGGCGCGCCGGGCGGCGGCGTTCGCGACCGCCGCCGTCCTCGGGTTCTGGCTCGGCGGGCCGCTGGGCGCGGCGGTCACGGCGGCGGTGGCGCTGGTCACCGACTGGGCGCAGCGCCGCTCCGGCGACGCGGCGCGCGGGCTCCGCTCGGTGTGGCCGGTGGTGGCGGCGATGACGGCCGGCGGGGTCCTGCTGGCGGCGGGCGACCGGATGGCCGGGCACGGTGCCGAGGGCACCGTGCTCACCGCCGTGCGCGACGTCGCCCCGCAGCTCCTGTGCCTGGTCGTGGTCGGACGGCTCGCGGCGATGCTGGCCGCGCCCCGCGACCCCGACACCTGGCTCAGCGGCGGCGGCGACCTCCAGTGGGTCACGGCCCCGGCCCCGCGCGGCGCCCCGGCAGCGGGCGAGGGGTCAGGCGCGGGTCCGGGGACGGGACAGGACGCGGGTGCCGAGGCGGCGGGCGGGTTCCTCGACGAGCCGGTGGCTCAGCGCCGCGAGGGCGATGGTCAGCGCGGCGCACACCGGCAGGTCGATCAGCAGGGTGCCGGTGAACGGCGGATGCCCCGTGACGTCGAACCACACGAATATGACCACGAACTGCCATAGGAAGATGCTGTAGGAGATCTTCCCGAGGAACGCCATCGCGCGGTTGCCCAGCACCAGCCGCGTCACCGGGTGGGCGGCCGGGGCCAGCGCGACCGGCGCGACCAGGAACGCCGCGACCAGCCCGTACAGGACGAGTTGCAGCTCCGAGGTCCAGACGTTGACCTCGTACAGCCGGGACAGGCCGGTGATCGGAGTGGATGCGACGCAGTAGAACAGCCCGGCGGCCGTCCAGCAGAGTCCCCACGACCCGGCGACCGTCCGGCAGAACCGGCGGACCGGACCGTCCGGGCCGGGCTCGGCGTTGGCCCACACCGAGAGCACCGCGAGCGCCATGCCGACGCCGAACCAGGCGAGGTAGCGCGGCAGCCAGTTGCCGAGGAACTCGCGGTCGGCGCTCGGCGAGAGCGCCGCCACGTAGACGGCGGCGAGCGCCGAGTAGGCGCCGATGCCATACAGCAGCCGCCGGGCCCGTCCGCCGAGGTCGGCGGCCCGGACCGCCCAGCGGCCCAGGACGAACGCGGTGGGCGGCAGCGTCACGTAGAACGCGGCCTCGACCGTCAGGCTCCAGATCTGCCCCATGCCCTTGGGCCCCAGGTGGTCGTTCCACCAGGGGTGCGGATCGTAGTTGTAGGTGAGGGTGAGCGTCTGGACCCAGTGCCACACGTCGGCGAGATGGTCGCGCGAGTACAGCAGCGTGCTCACCACGACGAGGAGCCAGTACGCGGGCAGCAGCCGCAGCGCCCGCTTCCAGAGGTACGGGCCCGTGCCCGGGGGGCGCCGCAGCCCGAGCGCCGCAGCGGCCCACGGCCGGTACAGCAGCAGCCCGGACAGCGTGAAGAAGATCGGCACTCCGATCTCGCCGCGCGACAGCAGCGCCGCCACGCCCCCCGGACGGGTGAGGTACCCGGTGCTCGCCGCGATGTGGAACACCAGCACCGCCAGCGCCGCGACCGCGCGCAGCCCGTCCAGCGCGGCCTGGTGCCCGGAGATCGCCGGGAGCCGCGCGGCGGCGGCCTGCGCGGGCAACCCGGGCTGGACGGGCAATCCGGGCCGGACGGGCTGGGCGGGCTGGGCGGGTGCGGTCATCGCTTCACATCGCCTGGCTGCGGGGGAGGGTCGCGCCAGCGTATCCGGGATCCGGCGAGCAGGCCGGCCGCCTCCACCGCCTTGAGCAGGATCAGGCCGGCGCAGTGCCACGGTGAGCCCAGCCGCAGCAGCCGGCCGAACGACCGGGACCGGCCGAACGACCGGGCGGTCTCGCGGGACCGGTAGGCGCGCAGCCAGCGGCCGTAGTAGCGGCGCTTGCCGAACGCGGCGCGCAGCGTGATCCGTCCCTCGTCGTGCCAGACCGCGGCCGACACCCGTCCGGGCGGCGCGCCGTTCGCCGCGACCCGGTCGGCCAGGTCCCAGTCCTCGAACGCGCTGAGGTCCTCGGCGTAGCCGCCGGCCTTCTCCAGCGCGGTGCGCCGGAAGATCCGCGCCGCCTCCACGGTGCCGTCGCCGAGGTAGGCGCGCTTCTCGACGGCGCGGCAGGCGGCCAGGAACCCCTCGCCGAACGACAGCTCCGGGATCACCAGGCCGTCGAGCCCGGGGTCGGCGGCGAGCAGCGCGGCGGCCTCCTGCGCGACCGTCGGCTCCAGCACCATGTCGGAGTCGACGAACGCGACGATGTCGCCGTGCCCGTGACGCCAGCCGCGGTTGCGCTGGGCGCTGCGCTCGGGGCCCTGCGCGAGGACCGCGTCGGCGTGTCCGGCGGCGATCTCCCGGGTGCCGTCGGCGGAGCCGTTGTCGACCACGATCAGCTCCACCGGGACGGTCTGCGCCCGGATCGAGGCCAGGCAGCGGCCGAGGGTGCGGGCCGAGTTCCGGGTCGGCACCACGAAGGTCATCCGCGTCGTCGTCAGCGTGACCTCCCGGGGCTGGCCTGGCCGGTGTCGAAGAGGGTAACGCGCCGCCCGTCCGGTGCCCCGGCGGCTCCCTCCGGCGGGTCCGGCCGGTCCGGGAGCAGGCGCCGGGGGAGCAGCGGGGACAGTGCGGCGGCCAGCAGGAACGCCGCGGCGCAGAACGCGAGGGCGCGCGGCGCCGCGTCCGGTCCGGGGGTGGTCGCGGCGCTCGTCGGGCCGGCGCCGAAGAACAGCAGGCCCGCGGCGGCGACGCCGAGGACCCCGGCGAACTGGGTCACCGAGTTGAAGACCCCCGACGCGGCCCCGGCGCTCTGCTCGGGCACGTCGGCGATCACCGCGTTCGCCAGGATCGGCAGCGCCAGCCCCATGCCGAGCCCGCAGGCGAACAGCCACGGGGTCAGCGGCCAGGCGGTGAGGCCCCGTCCGGCCCCGGCGGTGACCGCGACCAGCCCGGCCGTACCGGCGGCCATCACCGCGGTGCCCGCGCCGACCAGCGCGCGGGCCCGGCGCAGGCCCCTGCGGTGGGTGAACTGCGCGGTGCACGCGACCCCGGCGGGCCAGGCCAGCCCGACCAGCGCCACCCGCAGCGGCGACCAGCCGAGCCCGAACTGGAGTCCCCAGGTCAGCGTGATGAAGCAGGCCGAGACGCCCGCGAACAGTGCCAGCGCCAGCAGCAGGCCCGCGGTGAACGAGCGCCGCCGGAACAGCGCGGGCGGGACGAGCGGGTCGGCGCCGAGCCGTTCCCGCCGCCGCTCGTAGCGGACGAACACCGCCAGGACGGGCACCGCGCACGCCAGCAGCGCCGCGCTCCAGCCCGGCCGGCCGAGCTCGCGCCCCTGGATCAGCGGGAACGTGGCCAGCAGCGACGCCGCGCCGATCAGCGGCACCCCGGCCGGGTCCAGCCGGGGCGGCGGGTCGGCGCGCGAGTCGTCCATCCAGCGGGCCGCGCCGGCCAGCGCGACCAGCCCCACCGGCAGGTTGACGTAGAAGATCGCCCGCCAGCCGAGGCCGAGCAGCCCGTGCTCGGTGAGCCCGTGGTCGACCAGCATCCCGCCGAGCAGCGGCCCGCTGACCTGCGCGACGCCGAGCAGCCCCCCGTACAGGCTGAACGCCAGGGCGCGCTCCCGTCCGGGCGCGAACCGCACCGTGATCACCGACAGCGCCTGCGGCACCATCAGCCCGGCGAACGCGCCCTGCGCGACCCGGGCGCCGATCAGCATGCCGGGCGAGACCGCCGCCGCGGCGGCCAGCGAGGCCAGCGTGAACCCGGCGACGCCGGCCAGGAACACCCGGCGGCGGCCGAGGATGTCGCCGAGCCGTCCGCCGGTGATCAGCAGCAGCGCGTAGGCCAGGACATAGGCCGACACCGTCCACTGCCCGGCGGCGTACCCGGCGCCGAGGTCGCGCTGGATCCGGGGCAGCGCCACGTTCATGATCGTCACATCGACCAGGTCCATGAACGTGGCCAGCAGCACCGCCCCGAGCGCAAGCCACCGCCGGTCCGGCCCGCGCGGGCGGCTCATCGCGTCGCCGCCTTCCGGGGAGAGGGGACTGTCGGACACGTCGTACGGGACCCTACTGGCGGGTCAGGTAGGGTATCCCGGGCATAGCGGCACCGGCCATGATGGTCACGCGGTGACGGCGGTCTGGGGAGATGGACATGCGGCGATCGCTCGGCCTGATCCTCATCGCGCTGGGCGCCTTCTTCCTCACGCTGGCTCCGCTGGTGCGGTTCTACGTGGCCGACAAATTCGTGCTCGCCCCGCTCGACCGCTACCAGCAGACCAAGCTGGAGGCCCCCAACGCCAGCTACTTCGACACCGCGGCGTTCAAGGTGGTCACCGGGGCCACGCTCGTGGCCGCCAACACGCTGCGCGGGGACGTCCGGGCCAACAACGGCGACGACCGGGTCGCGGTCTGGGACTCGTCCACGGAGATCACCGACAGGGCGACCGGCAAGCAGGTCGACATGCAGGGCTACCGCATCGCCTTCGACCGCCGGACGTCCGAGCTGGTCAACTGCTGCGGCTCGCAGGTCGACGGCGACACCTCGGTGGCGATGTCGGGGTACGGGCTGCTGCTGCCGGTGGCGAACGTGCAGAAGCGCTCCTACCCGGTCTTCGACATGACGACCCGGCGCACCCTGCCGATGCGCTTCGGTGGCGAGGAGACCGTGCACGGGGTCGCCACCTACCGGTTCGTCCAGGAGATCCCGCTCGCCAAGACCGCCGCGGTCGACTACAAGGTCCCCGGCGAAATGCTCGGCCTTGGCAAGAAGACCCCCTCGCAGAAGGTCGACCGGTACTTCTCGGCGACGATCACCGAGTGGGTCGACCCGCGTACCGGGATCCCGGTCAAGCACCGGCAGAACATCAAGAGCACCGTCCAGACGGCCGACGGCAAGGGGCGGCTCACGGTCGCGGCGGCCGACCTGGTGACGGTGGACGCCGACCAGAAGCGGCTCGCCGAGATGAGCGGCGACGAGGCGCTGAAGATTGCCATGGTGCGGACCGTCGTCCCGCTCGGCTCGGTGCTCCTCGGGCTGAGCCTGCTGCTGATCGGCGCGATGGTCGCGCTGTCCGCCGGCGAGCCGTCCGGCCCGCCGGCGCCGCCCACGGCCCCGCGCCGTTCGGACGGCAAGTTCGGCAACGCCGCGCCGGCCGCCGGCCCGCCGCCCGCCGGCCGGGCTTCCCGGGCTCCCCGGACCTCCTGACCCGCCTGTTGCTGATACGTGTTCTAGGTGTGTGTGCTCCTTGGTATGCCCGGATCCAAGGTTGCGAACTAGAACCTGTTGCAGTTTGCTGGACGGGCACCTAGGGTCAGGGCTGTGCGGACACGAGTCACCGAACTATTCGGCATCGAATACCCGATCTTCGCGTTCAGTCACTGCCGCGACGTGGTCGCGGCGGTGAGCCGCGCCGGCGGCATGGGCGTCCTCGGCGCCCTGTACTTCACCCCCGAGGAGCTCGAGGTCGAGCTCAAGTGGATCGACGACCACGTCGGCGGCAAGCCCTACGGCGTGGACGTGGTGATGCCCGCCAAGTACGAGGGGGCCGACCTCGGCGACGCCTCGGAACTGCTCGGCAAGCTCCAGGGCATGATCCCCGCCGAGCACCGCAGGTTCCTGGAGGACCTGCTCGCCGAGCACGGCGTCGAACCGTCCACCGAGACGGCCGGCCGGGCGCTGCTCGGCTGGACCGACCAGACCGCCCGGCCCCAGGTCGAGGTGGCGCTCAAGCATCCGATCGCGCTGCTGGCCAACGCGCTCGGCCCGCCCCCCGCCGACGTCGTCGAGTTGGCCCACGAGCACGGCGTGAAGGTGGCCGGCCTCGCCTCCAACGCCCGGCACGCCCGCAAGCAGGTCGAGGTCGGCGTCGACATCATCGTCGCGCAGGGCACCGAGGCGGGCGGGCACACCGGCGACGTCTCCACCATGGTCCTCATCCCCGAGGTGGTGGACGCGGTCGGCGCCGACACCATCGTCCTGGCGGCGGGCGGCATCGGCCGCGGCCGGCAGATGGCCGCGGGCCTCGCCCTCGGCGCCGAGGGCGTGTGGACCGGCTCGATCTGGCTCACCGTCGAGGAGGCCGACACCCCCGAGCGGGCCCTGCCGAAGCTCATCAACGCGACCTCCCGGGACACCGTCCGGTCGCGCGCCTGGACCGGCAAGCCCGCCCGCTTCCTCAAGACCGCCTGGACCGAGGCGTGGGAGGGCGAGAAGTCCCCGGGCTACCTGCCGATGCCCATGCAGTTCATGCTGGTCTCCGACGCGCTGCCGCGCATCGCCAGGTCCGGCGACGGGGAACTGGTCACCTTCCCGGTCGGCCAGATCGTCGGGTCGATGAACCAGGTCAAGCCCGCCGGCCAGGTCGTCTACGACCTGATCGAGGAGTACGTCGAGGCGATCGAACGCCTCAACACCATCACCGAATCGGACTGAGCCGTCCTGTCGCGGGCCCCGGCCGATCCCCTCGGCCGGGGCCCTCGCACGTCACCCCTCACACAGTGCCGGATGGCGCGGTCCCGGGCCGTCGGCGCAGTCGTCGGGCGTGAACCGGCCGCCCTCGTCCCCGCTGGGACGCCAGGTCTGCTGGACGCGGCCGTCGTCGTCGTAGCCGGTCACCGCGACCACCGCGTCGTCGTCGGTCGACGACGCGTCCTCGGACAGCGGCCCCGGCCCGTCCACGGGGTCCGAACCCGAGGCGTACTGGGCGAGGAAGAACCCCCGCTGCACCGCCGCGTCGGCGCTCCGGCGCTTGTTCCAGGTCACCTTGACCCGCTTGACCTGGGGCTTCACCCGTCCCATGGTGACGAAGTGCATCCCGAACGGGCTGGTGGTGGCCGCATCGGCCGCCTCGGCGAGGTGGACGATCGCGTCGACCCGCAGCGCCGTGTTGAACGACCACAGGCCGCCCTTCCCGGTCGTGGACGGCCACTGGTGGACGTTCGGCTCCTCCACGTTCTGGCCCCCGGCGACGGCGGAGCACAGCACGAACCCGCGCTCGCTCCCCACCGCGGCGACGTACCCGCGCTTGAGTCGCACCCGGGCGAGCAGCCGGACGTCGTCCGGCTCCCCGAGGCCGGACCGGGCCCCTTCCGTCCGGTCCTCGGGCGTTTCCTCGCGCAGGCAGGCCGCCGCGACCTCCCGTTCCTCGGCCGAACCCTGCTGCACGCGGGTGGCCGCCGGCGGTGCCTCCGCCGGACGCGTCTGGACCGCCACCGTCGGCACCGCGATCGCCGCCACCACTCCCGCCGCCCCGGCCGCCATCTGCGCCCGGCGCCGCCGCGCCACCCGCCGCAGCACCCGTTCGGCCAGGTCGTCCGTGGGCTGGGCGCGATCCGC
The DNA here is from genome assembly GCF_036227065.1 of Spirillospora sp. NBC_01491. GTDB lineage: Bacteria > Actinomycetota > Actinomycetes > Streptosporangiales > Streptosporangiaceae > Spirillospora > Spirillospora xylanilytica. Next base: position 3,876,095 of record NZ_CP109432.1, on the reverse strand, counting down.
GATCCGTTCGAGGGCGTCCCTCAATGTCTCGTCGGTCATCTCAGATCTCCGCGCTCTCAAGTCGAAGGGCCAGGTCGGGCACCAGCTCCCTCAGGCGCGCGATCGCCCGGTGCGTCTGGCTGCGGACCGTCCCCACCGAGCAGCCCATGATCGCCGCGACCTCCGCCTCGGGCAGGTCCTCGAAGTACCGCAGCACCAGTACGGCCCGCTTGCGCGGCGGCAGCGCCAGCAGCGCCTGCTCCAGCGCCAGCCGCAGATCCACCGCGTCCGCCGGATCGTCCCCCGCCCGCTCGGGCAGGACGGCCATCGACGCCTCCCGCCTCCGCCGCCGCCACCGGTTGACCTGCTCGTTGTACATGGCCCGGCGCACGTAGGCCTCGGGGTTCCCGTCGATGTGCCGCCACCGCGCGGCGGTCTTCGTCAGCGCCGTCTGCAACAGGTCCTCGGCGGAGTGTTGGTCGCCCGTGAGGACGTACGCCGTCCGCATGAGCCCGCGCGACCGCGCCGCGACGAACCTCGTGAAGCTCTCGCGGGAATCTCGGTTCACGGAGCCTCCTCCTGGATGTCATCCCCATAGACACCCGAACGCGGCGCATCTATGCCGTCCCTCCAAATGTTCCTGACCGTCTGCACTAGCCCCGGATGACTAGTACCTCCCGCCCGACACAACTTCGTTTCGCCAGTACAACCTGTCCCTTAGCGCCACCGTTAGCGCCACCGTGCTGCCAAGAAATGGCGGTAGCCATCACTGCCTGACCCCAACGGGTCGTTCAAGGATCGTTCGACGCAAAAGGACACTGCGTGTTCGAAGGACTCCATAACGTGATCACATGATCAGTGCCCAACACCAAGCCCTGGTCCAGCTCTTCTGCGATCGCCCCGCGCTCGCGGAAGAGCTGCTCACCAGGGCCTTCGACCTACCCATCCCCGACTACGACTTCGCCTGCCCGGAGGCGGCGGACTTCACCCAGCTCATCCCCGACGAACTGCGCGCCGATGCGGTGCTCGTCTTCAACCGCGCCCGCCCGGACGGCGACCCGGTCCCCGTCCTCAGCGTCGTGCTGGAGGCGCAGCGCGGCCAGGACGGCGAGAAGCGGTGGAGCTGGCCGATGTACCTGGTCAGCCTGCGCACCCGGATGCGCTGCCCGGCCGTCCTGCTCGTGGTCGCCCCCGACCCGAAGGTCGCGCGCTGGTGCGCGCGCCCCATCGAGCTCGGCCACCCCGGGCTGACGCTCACCCCGATCGTCGTCGGCCCCACCGAGGTACCGGTGATCGTCGACCCCGCCGAGGCCGCCGAGGACCTCGAACTCGCGATCCTGTCCGTCATCACCCATGCCGATGCCCCGGAGGTGGCGCAGATTCTGGAGGCCCTGCTCACCGCCGTCCACGACCTCGATCCCGCCACCGGCGGAAGATACGCTGACCTGGTCAGGGCCGTGCTGCCCGCAGACACCTGGAACCACCTGGAGACCCTCATGCAGACGGAGAAGCGCGAGTATTTCAGCGACTGGGCCCGCGCCAACGTGGCCCAGGGCGAGGTCAAGGGGCAGGTCGATGCGCTCCTGAGTGTTCTGTCGGCGCGCGGGCTGGAGGTGCCCGACGATGTTCGGAAGGAGATCGTCGGCTGTGACGACGTGGATCGTCTCGGTGCCTGGATCCGGATGGCGGTGACGGTGGACTCCGCTCGCGAGCTGCTGAAGCACTCCGGATAGTGCGTGGTGACGTCCCCGGTCGGCTGGTGCCGGCCGGGGACGTCGGCGTTCACGGGGTGTGCGCGCCGTCGGGCGGACGGCCCGTTCCTCGCCGGTTGAGTCGCCGGGGCGGCGGATTGAGTCACAGGTCCTAACATCCCGAAAAGATCGGAGGGGTGGTGGTGGGTGCTGGTACTGTCCGGCTTCCGATCAAGATCATTGCGAGCGGGATAGGGCTAGCGATTGAAGATGAGCAAGAAGCTGACGACGGTCGCGGGATCCACGGTGCTGGTAGGCGCTCTCGCTGCCACGGTCGTGGTGATGGCCACCGACCCCGGTGAGAAGAAGTCGGCGGGAACGGTCGGGTCGGCGGCGGCCACCGCGTGGCCGCTCGTCCAGGGCAGCACCTACCAGGGGCTCAGCTCCCTCAGCTCGATCGCCGCGGCGCCGGACGGCACCGTGTGGGCGGGCGGCAGCCAGACCACCTCGCACAAGACGCTGCTCAAGAAGCTGAGTGGCGGCAAGTGGAGCGACGTGGCGCTGCCGGCGAGCCTGGGCTACGCCAACGTGAACTCGCTCTCCGCCCCGGCGGCGAACAACCTGTGGTGGGCCGGCCAGCTGAACGTGTCCGGGGACAGGCAGCCGCTGGGGCACTGGAACGGCTCGAAGTGGGGGAAGTACACGGTCCCGCTGAGCTTCTTCCCCGACAGCATGGTGGCGGCGGACGCGAAGACGGCGTTCACCGCGGGCTTCAGCCCGGTGGGCAAGCGCTGGAACGGGACCTCCTGGTCCGACACCAACATCGGGATCAACACCAGGGTGTTCGACGCGTCGTCGGCGACCAACGTGTGGGCGGCGGGCTTCTCCGCGGACGAGGCCCAGCCCGCGGTGGCGCGCTGGAACGGGAAGGCGTGGACCCGGGTGCCGTTCCCCAAGATCGACGGCATCGTCCGGGGTGAGATCGCGCCCGCCTTCAGCGACCTGAAGGTCATCTCCGCGAACGACGTGTGGGCCGTCGGCTCGGTCCGGGTGAAGAACACCGCCGGCAAGCAGGTCAGCCGGTCGCTGTTCGCGCACTGGAACGGCACCAAGTGGACCCACACCGTCGGCGCGGACGGCACGTACCTGATGCAGGTCGAGTCGGATGGGGCGGGCGGCATCTGGGTCCAGTCGGACTCCGCGACCATGAAGCACCGCACCGCGGCCGGCGTGTGGTCGACCGAGACCCTGGCCGCTCCGGCGGGGAAGAGCGCTCGCGCGACCGAGATGGTCCTCCAGCCGGGGACCAAGACCATCTGGGTCGCCGGGACGACCGAGAACGCGGACCGGACCTTCGACATGGCGATCTGGCGCAGCAACAGCTGAGCCGATGGCACCGCGAAGCGCCCGGCCGGGTCCGCCCGGCCGGGCGTTCCGGGTGCCGGCGCCCTCCCCATCAAGATCTTTTACGAGTGGATGAGGCAGCGAGTGAAGACGAGCAAGAAGCTGGCCGTGGCGGGTTCGGCGGTGCTGGCCGGCGGCCTCGCGGTGACCGGCGCACTGGTGGTCACCGATCCGGGTGAGAGTAAGACCGCGGCCTCGGTCGGGGCGTCGGCGGCGACCGTGTGGCCGCTCGTCCAGAGCGGCGCCTACAGCGGCACCAGCCAGCTCAACGGGATCGTCGCCGCGCCGGACGGCAGCGTGTGGGCGGGCGGCAGCCTGGTCACCCAGCGCAAGTCGCTGCTCAAGAAGCTGAGCGGCGGCAAGTGGAGCGACGTCGCGCTGCCGGCGAGCCTGGGCGCCTACGACATGGGCACGCTCGGCGCCTCGTCGGCGAGCGACGTGTGGGCTCTGGGGCGTCCGACGGTCTCGGGCGCGCCCGCGCTGCTGCACTGGAACGGCACGAAGTGGGCGAAGTCCGCGCTCCCGGCGTCGTTCACCCCGGACCAGTTCGCGGTGGTGAACGCCAAGAACGCCTGGATGACCGGCTACGGCCCGGTCGGCAAGCGGTGGAACGGCACCGCGTGGAGTGACAGCACCATCGGGATCAACCCGGTGAAGATCGACGCCCTGTCGGCGTCGAACGCGTGGGCGGCGGGCTTCGTCCGCGAGGAGGCCCAGCCGGCGGTGGCGCGCTGGAACGGGACGGCGTGGTCGCGGGTGCCATTCCCGAAGATCGGCGGCATCGACCAGTCCCAGCGGTCGCCGGCCTTCAACGACGTCGAGGTCGTCGCCGCGAACGACGTCTGGGCGGTCGGCGCGGTCCCGGTGAAGGACGCCGCGGGCAAGACCGCGATGCGTTCGCTGTTCGCGCACTGGAACGGTGCCGCGTGGTCGCACACCCTCGGCGCGCCGGGCACGGGCTTCGCCCAGGTCGAGTCGGACGGCGCCGGTGGTATCTGGATCCTGGACGACACCAAGACCCTGAGGCACCGCACCGCGGCCGGCGCCTGGACCGCCGAGACCCTCGCCGCTCCGGCGGGCCGGACCGCCCTGGTGTACGGGATGGCCCGTCAGGCGGGCACCAAGACTATCTGGGTCGCGGGCAACACCATCGACGCGAAGAGGATGGCCGCCACGGCGATCTGGCGCAGCAACAGCTGAGTCCGCGGCACCCTGAACGCCCGGCCGGGTCGTCCCGGCCGGGCGTTCCGGCGTTTCACCGGCGGACGCGCAGCCAGAGGTTGGTCGCGGTCGGGGCCTCGGTCAGGCTGAGGCGTTCGAGCCTGACGTGGGTGCCGCCCGGGTGGTCGAACAGCCGGACGCCGTCGCCGAGCATGACCGGGGCGATCAGCACGAGGATCTCGTCGAGTTCGCCCGCCTCCAGGCACTGCCGGGCGACGTCGGCGCCGAGGACGTTGACGTACTTGTCGCCGGCCGCGGCCTTGGCGGCGGCGACGGCGCCGCCGAGGTCGCCGACGAAGGTGACGTCCGGGACGGCCGTGTCCGGGATGTGGTGGGTGAGGACGATCTGCGGTCCGGTCCATCGGCCGCCGAACGCCCCCTCCCGTTCGGGGTCGCCCTTGTTCGGGTCGTCGCCGCGGAAGGTGCGGTTGCCGACCAGGAGCGCGCCGATCCGGTCGACGAGGCCCTCCGCCTCCGGGTTCGGGCCGAGGTGTTCGGTGAGCCAGGACATGTCGCCGTCCGGGCCCGCGATGAAGCCGTCCAGCGACATGGTGGCCGAGTAGAGCATCGTGGCCATGGTTCCGCCTTCCTGGGAGATCGTCTCCTGATGAGACGGCGGGCCGGGCCGGAACTCATCGGTGGAGCGGCGGCGGCCGGGTCAGTCCAGGCGGCGGATCTTGAGGGTGTTGTCGGTGCGGGTGGTCGGGTTGCCGTCGGGGTCGTTCTGGATCCGCTCGTGCTCATCGCGGACGAGCACCTCCCACGCCCCGGCCGGGAGGTCCAGCGATGCGAAGACCTCGTCGGGGGTGGGGAAGTGAATGTCGTGGTCGTGGTCGTGGTCCCACGCGGGCCATCCGGCGTGCCCGACGATCAGGAGCACGCCGCCCGGGGCGACGGCCGCCGCGGCGGACCGCAGGATCGCCTCCCGCGGCATCAGCCCCCCGGGCGAGTGCAGGAAGTGGGCGGAGACGAGGTCGAACGTCCCGCCGGGGAAGGACGCGCCGAGGTCGTGCCGCCGCCAGTCGACGGCGACGCCCGCCGAGGCCGCGTGCCCGGCGGCGCGTTCGAGGGCGACGCCGGAGATGTCGGTCGCGGTGACGCGCCATCCCCGCCGGGCCAGCCAGATCGCGTCGGCCCCCTCACCGCACCCGAGGTCCAGGGCGGTGCCGGGCTTCAGGTCGGAGACCTCGCGGATGAGGGCGGCGTTGGGCTTCCCGCTCCACAGATGGTGGCTCTCGCTGTAGCGGCCGTCCCAGTACTCCTGGCCGGACGCATTGCTCTCGGTCATCGGGTCCTCCTCGTGTCGACGGCGCTCCCTCTCCTGGATATGGTCGGCTCATACCCGGCCCGATGACAAACGTTGTTGCCGGTCCGGCAATAAATCCCTAGGCGCCCTTGAAGACGGCGGGGCGCTTCTCCTTGAATGCCCGGGAGCCCTCCTTGGCGTCCTCGGAGCCGATGATCGGCCAGCCGATCTCGTCGGAGATCTTGAGGGCCTCCGCCTCGGGCAGGTGCTGGGTCTCGCGGTAGGTGCGCAGGATGCCCTGGACGGCGAGCGGGCCGCAGGCGGCGATCTGGTCGGCCAGCTCGCGGGCCGCGGCGAGGGCCTGTCCGGACGGGACGATCTTGTTGATCAGGCCCATCGCCAGGGCCTCCTCGGGCGAGATCGAGCGGGCGGTGAGCAGGATGTCCATCGCGGCGGCGTAGCCGATCTGGCGGGGCAGCCGGATCGCGCAGCCGCCCATCGGGAACAGGCCGCGCTTGGCCTCGTAGAGCCCGAGGGTGGCGTCCTCGGCGACCACCCGCAGGTCGGTGCCGGCCAGCAGCTCGGTGCCGCCGGCGACGGCGTAGCCCTCGATGGCGCAGATGAGCGGCTTGGTGGGCTGCCCCTCGCGGAGCAGGCCCTTCCAGTGGAAGTCGGGGATCTGCGCCATCCGCTCCTGGACGGCGGGGTCGGACGGGGGCGTGCCCATCGCCTTCAGGTCGGCGCCCGCGCAGAACTGGCCGTCCGCGCCGGTCAGGATCCCGACCCGCACCTCGGGGGTCTCCGACATGTAGGCCCAGGCGCTCGCGAGGCCGACGAGCATGGCCGAGCTGAGCGCGTTGCGCGCTTCCGGGCGGTTCATCGTGACGGTGACGACGTGCCCGTCCCGCTCGACGGTGCAGTGCTCGGTGCTGATCGGCAGGCGTTCCGGCACGGTTCCTCCAGCTCAGTCGGTCGATGCAAAACAAGAACAGATTCTAGTGAAGCGGCTGCGCCTCCAACAGGTCTTGCCCTCTAAAACGAGAACGTGATCTACTTTGGTCGCCGGGCGCCGCCGTGTGACGGTGCTCACCGTGATCACCAAGGGAGATCCGATGGGGTCGTTGGGTTTTTGGCGGCTGGCGCAGGCCGATCCGGACTGGATCGCCGCCGTCGACCCGGACGGGACCGAGTACGCGGCGGGTGACCTGCTGGGCCGCGCCAACCGGCTCGTCCACGGGCTGCGCGAGCTGGGACTCGAGAAGGGCGACGGGATCTGCGGGCTCGTCCCGAACGGGGTCGAGGGCCTGGTCCTGTACCTGGCCGCGCTCCAGGCCGGCTGGTACTACACGCCCCTGAACTGGCACCTGACCGGACCGGAGCTCGGCTACATCGTGGCCGACAGCGAGGCCAAGGCGCTCTTCGTCCACGAGCGGTACGGGACCGAGGGCGTGCGCGCGGCCGAGGAGGCCGGGCTCGACCCGCGCCGCCGCTTCGCGTTCGGCGACGTCGAGGGCTTTCGCCCCTTCGCCGAGCTGGTCGGCGCGCAGCCGGACACGCTGCCGGACGACCGCAGCGCCGGCGCCACCATGCACTACACCTCTGGGACGACCGGGCGGCCGAAGGGCGTCAGGCGGCGGCTCGCGGGCATCGACCCCGACGACGCCGCCGAGCTGATGACCTTCCTGCTGTCGATGTTCGGGATGCAGCCGGGACGGCCCGCCGGGCGCGAGCCGCAGGCGCACCTGATCACCTCGCCGAACTACCACACCGCCGTCACCCAGTTCGGCGGCAGCGCCCTCCAGATGGGCCACACGCTCGTCTACGTGGACCGCTGGGACGCGCAGGACACGCTGCGGCTGATCCAGGACCACAGGATCACCAACACGCACATGGTGCCGACGCACTTCAAGCGGCTGCTCAATCTGCCGGACGAGGTCAAGGCGCGCTACGACGTGTCGTCGATGCAGTGGGCGATCCACGCGGCGGCCCCGTGCCCGGTGCCGATCAAGCAGCGGATGCTCGACTGGTGGGGCGACTGCATCTGGGAGTACTACGCGGCCACCGAGGGCGGCGGGACGATCGCCAGCCCGCAGGACTGGCGGGCGCACCCCGGGACGGTCGGCAACGCGTGGCCGATCAGCGAGCTGCTGATCGTCGACGACGCCGGCGAGCCGGTCCCGGCCGGGACGCACGGCACCATCTACATGAAGATGGCCGGCACCGAGTTCGAGTACAAGGGCGACCGGGAGAAGACGGAGGAGAACCGGCTCAAGGAGTTCTTCACCGTCGGCGACATCGGCCACCTGACCGAGGACGGCTTCCTGTTCCTGTCCGACCGCAAGTCGGATCTGATCATCTCGGGCGGCGCGAACATCTACCCGGCCGAGATCGAGAACGAGATCACCCTGCACCCCAAGGTCGCCGACGTGGCGGTTTTCGGCATCCCCGACGAGGAGTGGGGCGAGCAGATCAAGGCGGTCGTGGAGCCCGCCGAGGGCAGCGCGCCCGGCCCCGAGCTGGCCGCCGAGATCCTCGCGGCGCTGGAGGGCCGGCTGGGCCGGATGAAGTGGCCCAAGACCATCGACTTCATCGAGACGATGCCGCGCGAGCCCAACGGCAAGCTCCTCAAGCGCAAGCTCCGCGACCCTTACTGGAAGGACCGCGAGAGTGCCATCTGAGGCGACGGAAGCAGCGGAGCCCGCCGCGCCCAACCACGTCCTGGAGTTCCCCGGCGGGTACACCCGGTCGGTCGGGCCGGTCATCGGGCGGTTCCTGAGCGAGCTGCGCGACGGGCGGCTGGTCGGCGTGCGGACCCGCGAGGGGCGGGTGCTCGTCCCGCCCACCGAGTACGACCCCGACACCGGCGAGGACGTCACCGCGGAGTTCGTCGAGGTCGGCCCGGCGGGGACGGTCACGACCTGGTCGTGGGTGGCGCGGCCGGGCCGGACCCACCCGCTGGACCGCCCGTTCGCGTGGGCGCTGATCCGGCCGGACGGCGCCGACACCGCGCTGCTGCACGCGCTCGACCTCGGCGTCTTCGAGGTGGGCGCCGAGGCGCCGCGGTTCCTCAAGACCGGGATGCGGGTGCGGCCCAAGTGGCGGGCCGAGCGCACCGGGGCGATCGGCGACATCGAGTGCTTCCGGCCCGAGGTGACCATGATCGGGGCGCCGTCCCGGCTGGAGTACCGCCTCAAGGGCGGGCGGGCCATGGACCGGTTCCTGGAGGGCGTGTCCGAGGGCCGCCTCATCGGGCACCGCTGCGACGTGTGCGGCCAGGTCATCGTGCCGATGAAGGGGCTGTGCCCGCGCGACGGGGTGCCGACGACCGAGGAGGTCGAGCTGCCGGACACCGGCACCGTGACCACCTACGCGGTCAACAACCTGCCCGATCCGCGCGCCCCCGAGGTGCCGTTCGTGTCGGCCTACATCCTGCTGGACGGCGCCGGGCTGACCATGCTCGCGCTGGTCGCGGGCCTCCCGGCGGACCAGGTCCGGATGGGCATGCGGGTGCGCGCCGCGTGGCGTCCCCGCGAGGAGTGGGGCCGGACGATGGCCAACATCAAGTGGTTCGAGCCCCTCGACGAGCCCGACGTCCCGTTCGACGCGATCAAGGACTACCTCTGATGCGCAGCGCGCCCAACACCGACATCGCCGTGGTCGCCTTCGTGCAGAGCGAGCACACCGCCGAGGACACCGGGCTCTCGGAGACCGAGCTGCTCGCCCCGGTGATCACCGAGATCAAGGCGCGGACCGGGCTGACCAGGTTCGGCTTCACCTGCTCGGGGTCCAACGACTACCTGGCCGGCGCGCCGTTCTCGTTCGTCTCGGCGCTGGACGCGGTCGGCGCCTGGCCGCCGATCTCCGAGAGCCACGTCGAGATGGACGCGGCCTGGGCGCTGTACGAGGCGTGGGTCAAGCTCCGGCACGGCGAGATCGACACGGCGCTGGTGTACGGGTTCGGCAAGGCGTCCCAGGGCGTGCCGCGCGAGATCGCGACCCAGCAGCTCGACCCGTACTACCTGGCGCCGCTCGGCGTCGACCAGGTGTCGCTGGCGGCGTTGCAGGCCCGCGCCTACCTGGAGCGGTCGGGCGCCAAGGAGGACGACCTGCGCGCGGTGGCGGACCGCTCGCGCCGCGCCGGCCGCGACAACCCGTTCGCCCTGCACCTGCCCGATCCGGCGGCGGGCGACGGGTACGACGTGGCGCCGCTGCGTCCGCACGACGTCGCGCCGGGCGCCGACGGCGCCGCCGCGATCGTGCTGGCGGCGGGCGACAAGGCGCGCGAGCTGTGCGAGCGGCCCGCGTGGATCAGCGGGATCGACCACCGGGCCGAGCCGCACTCGCCGGGCGTCCGCGACCTGACCAGGTCGGAGTCCACCCGGCTCGCCGCCGAGAAGGCCGGGGCGGCGGGCGTCGAGGTCGCCGAGCTGCACGTCCAGTTCAGCCACGAGGAGCTCATCCTGCGGGAGGCGCTCGGGCTCGGCGACGCGGTGAGGGTCAACCCGTCCGGCGGCCCCCTGTCGGGGAACCCGCTGATGGCCGCGGGCCTGATCCGGATCGGCGAGGCCGCGGCCCGGGTGCAGGGCGGCACGGCCGTCCGGGCGCTCGGCCACGCCTCGTCCGGCCCCTGCCTCCAGCAGAACCTCGTCTGCGTCCTGTCGGGAGAGAAGTGATGGGTAATCCCTGCGCGATCATCGGCGTGGGTCAGACGGCCTACAAGACCAAGCGGCTGGACGTCTCGATGGCGGGCCTGCTCCGCGAGGCGGCCCGGCGGGCGCTGGACGACGCCGGGCTGGCCTGGAAGGACATCGACGCCGTCGTGATCGGGAAGGCGCCCGACCTGTTCGAGGGCGTGATGATGCCCGAGGCGTACCTGGCCGACGCGCTCGGCGCCGCCGGCAAGCCGATCATGCGGGTGCACACCGCCGGGTCGGTCGGCGGGTCCACCGCGATCGTGGCGGCCGGGCTGGTGCAGAGCGGCGTGCACGACCGGGTGCTCACCATCGCGTGGGAGAAGCAGTCGGAGTCCAACGCGACCTGGGGCCTGACCGTCAGCGGCCCGTTCACCACGTCCCTGGTGGTGGGGGCGGGCGGCTACTTCGCCCCGCACATCCGCGCGTACATGCGGCGGTCCGGGGCGCCCGACCACATCGGGCAGCTCGTCGCGGTCAAGGACCGGCAGAACGCGCTGAAGAACCCGTACGCGCACCTGCGGATCCCCGGGATCTCGCGCGAGATGGTCGAGGCGACGCCGATGCTGTGGGAGCCGATCCGGTACCTGGAGACCTGCCCGTCCTCGGACGGCGCGTGCGCGATGGTGCTGGCCTCGGAGGACGCCGCCAAGAGCACGCCGAACAAGCCCGCGTGGGTGCACGGCACCTCGATGCGGTCCGAGCCGATCTTCTTCGCCGGGCGCGACACGGTGAACCCGCAGGGCGGCAAGGACGCGGCGGCCGACGTGTACCGGCAGGCCGGCATCACCGACCCGCGCACCGAGCTGGACTGCGCCGAGGTGTACGTCCCGTTCTCCTGGTACGAGCCGATGTGGCTGGAGAACCTCGGGTTCTGCGGCGAGGGCGAGGGCTGGAAGCTCACCGAGGAGGGCGCGACCGCGCTGGACGGCGACATCCCCTGGAACCCCTCCGGCGGCGTGCTGTCGTCCAACCCGATCGGCGCCTCGGGGATGATCCGGTTCGCCGAGGCGGCCCTCCAGGTGCGCGGCCTCGCGGGCGAGCACCAGGTGGACGGCGCGCGCCGGGCCCTCGGCCAGGCCTACGGCGGCGGCGCCCAGTTCTTCGCGATGTGGATCGTCGGCGACGACAAGCCCTGACCCCCGCCCGCCCGGACCCGGCACGATCCCCAACCCCCCTCCGGAGGACGTCCGATGGAGTTCAACCACGCTGACCTGTTCGAGGGAGTCGCGGACGCGATCGGGGACCGCACCGCCCTGGTCTGCGGCGCCGAGCGGCTCACCTACGCCGAGCTGGACGCGCACGCCAACCGGCTGGCCCACCATCTGGAGTCGGTGGGGGTCGGCCCCGGGCAGCACGTCGCGGTGCAGCTCTACAACGGCGTCGAGTACGCGGCGGCGATGCTCGCCGCCCTCAAGATCCGCGCCGTGCCGATCAACGTGAACTACCGGTACGTGGAGAGCGAGCTGCTCTACCTCTACCGGGACTCCGACAGCGTGGCGCTGCTGTACGACGTGGAGTTCGAGGACCGGGTGCGGGCCACCGCCCCGCAGGTCCCGGAGCTGCGGCACCTGATCGCGGTGGGCGGCGAGCCCGGCATCCCGGGCGCGGTCTCCTACTCCGACGCCGTCCGCGACAGCCCGGCGACGCGGGGCTTCGCGGCCCGGTCGGCGGACGACCTCTACGTGATCTACACGGGCGGGACGACCGGGATGCCGAAGGGCGTCATGTGGTCGACCGAGCAGCTCCTGTTCGCGTTCTGGAACCCGACCTTCCCCCGGCCGGACAAGCCCGCCGACGTCGTCGGGCTGGCCCGCGACTCCGGCCCGATGACCATGATGCCGGTGGCGCCGCTGATGCACGGCGCCGCGCAGATGGCCACGTTCATCGCCTGGTGGATGGGCGCCACCGTCGTCTACACGCGCAAGTTCGAGGCGGCCGGGGTGTGGCGGGCGATCGAGCGGGAGAAGGTCAACTCGCTCACCGTCACCGGCGACGCGATGGCGATCCCGATGGCCGAGGAGCTGGCCCGCGCCTCCTACGACACGTCCTCGCTGCTCGCGTACGTGTCGACCGGCGCGATCCTGACCGGCACCGTCCGGGACCGGATCCAGGCGCTGCTGCCCAACACGATCATCATGGACCGGTTCGGGTCCACCGAGTCCGGTTCCACCGCCGAGGCCGTCGCCGGCTCCGCGCCCGAGAAGGGCCTGCGCTTCGCGCCGGACGTGGCCGACGTGACGGTGCTGGACGACGCGCTGCGGCCCGTCCGGCCGGGGTCGGGGGTGCTCGGCCAGGTCGCGCGCAGCGGGCACATCGCGCGCGGCTACTACAACGACCCGGACAAGACCGCGCGGACGTTCCCCGTGGTGGACGGGCGCCGCTGGCTGCTGACCGGCGACATCGCCACGGTCGAGGCGGACGGGTCGATCGCGGTGTTCGGGCGCGGCTCGCAGACCATCAACACCGGCGGCGAGAAGGTCTACCCGGAGGAGGTCGAGGCCGTCCTCAAGGGGCATCCGGGCGTGTACGACGCGGTCGTCACCGGCGTCCCGGACGAGCGCTGGGGCAGCCGGGTCGCGGCCGTCGTCCAGCCCGCGGGCGGTCGGCCGCCGCTCGAGGCCGATCTTGACGCGCACTGCCGCAAGGCCCTGTCGGGCTACAAGGTCCCGCGCGTGTACGCGTTCGTGCCCGAGATGAAGCGGTCACCCGCCGGGAAGGCCGACTACCGCTGGGCCCGGGAGATCGCCGAGGGGGTCGCCGGGGCCTGACCCGGGGGCTGGCTCCGGCCGGGCCTCGAGCACGAGACCGAGGTCGGCGCCCCGGTCGTCCAGGCCGGTGGCGTCGGCGGGCGCCCGCCAGGTGATCTCGTAGGTGACCTCGTGGTCGGCGCCGTCGCCCCGGCCCGTCCAGCGGCCGACGCCCCGCTCGAAGCGGTCGCGCTCGGCGAGATCGGCCAGCGTGCCGGTGAAGACGGGGAAGGGGAGCAGGTCCCGGGAGCGTTCGAAGACGCCGATCCGTACCCGCTGGGCGAAGTCCCCGCCGTCGGCGGCGTGCGCGGCGCACACGTAGAGCGCGACGGTGGCGTCGGCGTCGCCCCGGTAGTGGGCGGTGACCGATTCGGTGCCGCGCTCGCCGGAGGTGAGGCCGTCCAGGTGAAGCCGGGTGGTGCCGGCCGCCGCGCCGTCCAGATCGATCGTCGTGGCGGAGAGGGAGTGGGTGCTCAATTGCCGCCCTCCGAGTTTGCGATACTCGGCCGCGGTGCCCGGGGAAGGTGGGCCCGGGGGCCTCGCGGGACCCGGGCCGCGCCAGGGCGACTGTCAGCGGCCCTAACCGAAATCCATGATACGTCTTGACTGATATCCGTCATCGGGTGCCGGCCTGTCTCGTCCGCCACAGGTCCGGCGGCCGTGGCGGTCCGTCCGCGGGGAGACTAGAGTCTCCCGTAGAGAGTTGCTCGATATGAGAGTTTCTCTACAAAGGAATCGAGGTTCCGCGTGCCGACCCCAGAACGCGAGCGGATGGTGCGCGACCTGACCGCGGCGGTCCGGCGCAGCACCATGTACACGGTGCTGCTCCATCACACCACCGCGGGCAAGGCCGGCATGAACGTGACCGACGCCCAGTGCATCAACGCGCTCTACCTGGACGGCCCGCAGACCCCGGGCCAGCTCGCGCACCTCATGGGCATCACCACCGGCGGTGCGATCACCGCGGTGATCGACCGGCTGGAGAAGGCCGGTTACGTCCGCCGCAGCCGCGACTCCGACGACCGCCGCCGCGTGATCGTCGAGCTGGTGGAGGAGAACGTGCAGCGCTTCGGGCAGTACTTCGCCCCCATCGGCCGGGCGTTCGGCGATCGGATCGACTCCTACAGCGACGAGCAGGTGGGCTTCCTGCTCGACTACCTCCGCCACAACAACGACGCCATGCCGGAGATCATCGAGGAGATCCGCAGGCTCCCCTGACCGGTCCCCCGTCCGGCGGCGCGTCGCGGCCGGGCCCGACGACCCGACGGACGCGGCCCGCCCGCCGTCACTCGGCGAGGCCGTGGCGGAACGCGAAGACGACGGCCGCCGCCCGGTCGCGCAGGTCCAGCTTGGCGAAGATGTTGCCGATGTGCGCTTTGACGGTGCCCTCGGCGATGTGCAGGCGGGCGGCGATCTCCTGGTTGGTGGCGCCGCCGCCCATCAGGGCCAGCACCTCGCGTTCGCGTGCCGACAGCTCGGCGGCCGCCGCGGATCCGCCGGCCCGGGGGCGCAGGGACCGGTAGACGGCGAGGACCGCAGGAGCGATGGAGGGGTCCAGCCAGCCCCGGCCCGCGGCCACGGCCCGTACCGCCTGGATGATCTCCTCGCCGGGCGCGTCCTTGAGCACGAAGCCCGCCGCGCCCGCGGTGAGGGCGGCCGAGACGACCTCCGGATCGTCGAACAGGGTGAGGACGAGCACCGGGGGCGCGTCCGGCAGGCGGGTCAGCAGGCGGGTGGCCTCGGCCCCGTCCAGGCGTCTCATCCGCACGTCCATGAGCACTAGGTCGGGCCGGTGCCGGGCGACCGCGTCCACCACCTCGTCGCCGTCGGAGCACTCCCCGACGATCCGCAGGTCGGGCCGGCCTTCGAAGATCCGGGCCAGCCCGGCACGGACGAGCTGCTGGTCGTCGACGAGCAGGAGCCGGATCGGGCTCATCCGGACGTCCCCGGCGTGGGGATGGTCGCCCGTACCCGCCACCCGGCCGGGGTCGGCCCGGTGCGGAGGGTGCCGCCGAGCGCGGCCACCCGCTCGCGCATGCCGACCAGGCCGAAGCCGCCCCGCGGGGTGCGCCCGCCGCCCGTCCCGGCGCCGGCGTCGTCCACCGTCACCTCGGCGTGCCGGCCGCCCAGGTCGATGGTGACGCCGGCGGTCGCGCCGGGGGCGTGGCGGGCGGTGTTGGACAGCGCCTCCTGGACGATCCGGAAGACGGTCAGGCCGACCGCGGGGTCGAGCGCCGACAGGTCCCCCCGGGTGGTGAGGTCCACGGCGAGCCCGCCCGCCCGGAACCGGGCGACCAGAGCGCGGACGTCCTCGGCGGTCGGCGGCGCCGGGGCGACGGACGCCCGGTGGTCCGGCGGGGACGGATCACGGAGCAGGACGAGGCCGCGGTGCACGTCGCGGACGCTCTGCCGGCCGATCCGTTCGGCCTCCTCCAGGGCGGTGACCGCGGCCGTGGCGTCGCCGCGCAGGACGGCCAGCCGGGCCGCGGTGAGGTTCAGCAGGGTCACGCCGAGCCCGTGGCCGACCAGGTCGTGGACCTCGCGGGCGATCTTCCGGCGTTCCTCGGCGACGGCCTCGCGGTCCAGCCGCAGGCGCGCCTCGTACAGCATGCCGTGGATCCGGAAGGCCGCGCCGAGCAGCATGAACCCGACCCCCCACATCAGCCAGGCCGGCCAGAGCGGGAAGTCTCCGGCGAGCAGGTGCCGGGCCGGGGCGAGGGCGAGTGCCAGCGGCACGGACCAGACCAGGTCGCGGCCCCGGGAGAGGACGACCAGGTGGGTCCACGCGGGGGCGGTGGCCACCGCCAGCGCCCCGTCGGCGAAGCTGCCCTCGGCGGACGGGAACGGACGGAAGCCCGCAAGGTCGGCGTCCGTGGTCGGTGCCGCGGCCAGCAGCGCCAGGGCCGCGAGCGCCAGCAGCGGGACGGCCTGACGAGGCGGTCGCCATGGCCCGGCCAGCTGCCAGGTCCACAGCACCGCGACGGCGGAGACGAGCACGGTCCGTGCCGGCGGGGCCGGCGACAGCGCGACGGCCAGGACCGTCCAGGCGACCCCTGTCGCGGCGGACAGGCGGAGCAGCGGCCACGGCGGATCGCCGCCGCGCAGGGCTGCCTGGGCGCGTGCCATGGTGCAGATCCTAGATCTCGCCGGCGGCCGGCCACATCCGACCGTGGGCCGGGCCCGCTCCGACCACGGTCGGAGGCGGCGGGCCCAAGGTCGGAGCCGGTTCGGGACCGGCGGCCGATGTGGCCGCCGCCGTCCCGCGGCGATGCTGGCCACCATGAAGATGCACACCCTGGGCCGGATGGCCCGGCTGTCGCGGGTCCCGCTGGGCGTCACCCGGCGGCTCGCCACCGCCGGGGGGCTCAAGGCCCTGGGCCGGCTGACCGACGAGTCCGCCCTGGAGCTGCACGAACGCACCGCCGACCAGCTTTTCGAGGTGCTCGGGGGCCTCAAGGGCGGGGTGATGAAGTTCGGTCAGGTGCTGTCGGTGTACGAGACGGTGCTGCCGCCGTCGATCTCCGCGGTCTACCGGGAACGGCTGGCCCGGTTGCAGGAGCAGGCGCGGCCGGAGACCGCCGACGTGGTGTTCCGGGTGCTGGAGGAGGACCTCGGCCCGGACTGGCGCGGCCTGTTCGGCTCCTTCGAACCCGACGCGGCGGCAGCGGCGTCGCTCGGCCAGGTCCACCGGGCCGTCCGGAGCGATGGGCGGCCGGTCGCGGTCAAGGTCCAGTACCCGTACGCACGGGACCACCTGCTCGGCGACCGCGAAGCGGTGATCCTGGCGATGCGCCTGCTCACCAAGGTGGTGGCGCCCGAGCTGGACGGCGGGGCGCTGGCCGCCGAGCTCATGGACCGGCTCGCCGAGGAGCTCGACTACGCGCGCGAGGCCGGGGCGCAGCGGCGGTTCCGGTCCGGGTTCCGCGCGGATCCCGACTTCCGTGTCCCGGACGTCGTCCTGCAACGCGGCCGGGTGCTGATCTCCGAGTGGATCGACGGCACGCCGCTGGCGGAGGTCATCGCCACCGGGAGCCGGGCGGAGCGCGACCGCGCCGGGCTGCTGCTGACCCGGCTGATGTTCGCGGCCGTCCCGCGTTCGGGGCTGCTGCACGGCGACCCGCACCCGGGCAACTTCCGCCTGCTCGCCGGCGGTGGCCTCGGCGTCTTGGACTTCGGCGCGATGTACCGGCACCCGCCCGGCACCGAGAGCCCGCTGGGGAAGTGGATGCGGATCCATCTGGCGCAGGATCCCGACGAGCTCGTCCGAGTGCTGCGCGAGCTGGAGTTCCTACGGCCGGGAGTGCGGGCGGACGGCGGCCGACTGCTGGACCTGTTCGACCGGTCCGGTGCTCCGGCACGGACGGAGGTGTTCAGGTTCGACGGCACGTACCTGCGCGAGACCCTGGAGCGGATGACGTCGTCGCTGTCGGTGGGGCTCAGCCTCGCCTTCCCACCGGACTTCGTGCACGCTCAGCGCGCGCTCGGCGTCGGCATCGGCGTGCTCTGCCAGCTCGAGGCCGACGTCCCCTTCCAGGCGGAGGCGTTGCGCTGGCTCGGCGAGTGACGGCCGAGCCGGCCGCGTCCTCGGGGACCGTCCGGACGGCCGCCGGTACTCCGTATCCGGCGCGGCCCGTCCCGTCATTCCTTGCCGGTTCCCCTGCACCTGGTGCACGCCTTCTGCTTGCCGGTCTGGATTATCGTGATCCTTCCGGTTCCGCCGCAGGTTCCGCAGGCGGCCGTGTCCGGAGCCTGCCACTGTTCGGGCAGGTGCACCAGGACCGAATCGGGGACCTCGCCGTAACACCGGTGAAGATAATCTCTCAGCCCCTCACCGGTTTCCCGGTTCCGCACCGAGATGCTGACGTCGAGTTCGGGGGGATCGGCCCGGCGGAACATTTCTTCACAAAAGGTGATGACCTTGTTCTCGTCCAGAAAGCGATCGGCGCCCCGGAGGCCCGTCGACCAGCGCCACCGGGCCTCCCACGGCCCCTCGCCCTCCGTCTCGGCGGGCCCCCACGCGGCTGCGGTCATAGCTCCTCCTCGGCTACCGAAGGGACCATCGTACTAGCCCGGCCATAAAAGGTCCGCCGGTGCTCATCTTTGTGTCATTGCGAAAGGTTGCACCGGCGTTTATGGCGAGCCTTTAAATGCGTGTCCTGATTCCGGGTATTCGGTGCGTCGCCCGGTCCGCCTGACCGCGGGGAGCCCACTGAGCGTGGGGCCGCTTCTGCCCGCCGCCTCCGTCAGCGGACGGCCACGACGGCGGAGCCGTGGCCGAACAGGCCCTGGTTGACCGCGATGCCCGCGCGGGCGCCGTCCACCTGGCGGCCCTCGGCCTGCCCGCGGAGCTGCCAGGTCAGCTCGCAGACCTGCGCGATCGCCTGGGCCGGGATCGCCTCGCCGAACGAGGCCAGCCCGCCGGACGGGTTGACCGGCACCCGGCCGCCCAGCGCGGTCGCGCCCGACCGCAGCAGCTCCTCCGCGCCGCCCGGCGCGCACAGGCCGATGTCCTCGTACCAGTCGAGCTCCAGGGCGGTGGACAGGTCGTAGACCTCGGCCAGGGACAGCTCGTCCGGCCCGATCCCCGCCTCCTCGTACGCGGCGTGCGTCATCGCCGCCCGGAACGGGCGCTCGGGCTCGGGCGCCGTCATCGCCGAGTCGGTGGCGAAGTCGGGCAGGTCCAGCACGGTCTTGGGGAACGTCGGAGTGACGGTGGACAGCGCCGGGATGCGCACCGGGCTCGCGATCCCGTGCCGGCGCGCGTAGTCCATGGACGTCAGCACCAGCGCCGCGCCGCCGTCGCTGGTCGCGCAGATGTCCAGCAGCCGCAGCGGGTCGGCGACCACCGCCGACGCGCGGACGTCCTCCAGTGTCACCTCTTTGCGGTAGCGGGCGTTGGGGTTGGCGAGCCCGTGCCGCGCGTTCTTCACCTTGACGGCGGCGAAGTCGTCCAGCGTCGCGCCGTGCATCGCCATCCGGCGCCGCGCGTACAGCGCGAAGTAGATCGGGTTGGTCGCGCCGAGCAGCCGGAACCGCAGCCAGTCGGGATCGTCGGGACGGTCGCCGCCGACCGGCTTGAAGAACCCCTTCGGCGCGGCGTCGGCGCCCACGACCAGCGCCACGTCGCACAGGCCCGCCAGGATCTGCGCGCGGGCGGAGTTGATCGCCTGCGCGCCGGACGCGCAGGCGGCGTAGCTGCTCGACACCCGGGCGCCCGACCAGCCGAGCGCCTGCGCGAACGTCGCCCCCGCGATGAACCCCGGGTACCCGTTGCGGATGGTGTCGGCGCCCGCGACGTACTGCACGTCCGGCCAGGCCACGCCCGCGTCGGCGAGCGCCGCCCGCGCCGCCGCCAGCCCGTACTCGACGAAGTTGCGCCCCCACTTCCCCCACGGGTGCATCCCGGCGCCCAGCACGGCGATATCTGTGCTCATTTGCTCGCTCCGCTCGCTGCGGGCCGCCGCTTTCGCGCGACGGCTTCCCTCGTCACGTGCTCGCTCCTTCGTCGCTGCGCGCGTTCCTCAGTCCAGCCACCGCGCGGCGGCCCGCTGCTCATTTGCTCGCTCCGCTCGCTGCGGGCCGCCGCTTTCGCGCGACGGCTTCCCTCGTCACGTGCTCGCTCCTTCGTCGCTGCGCGCGTTCCTCAGTCCAGCCACCGCGCGGCGGCCCGCTGCTCATTTGCTCGCTCCGCTCGCTGCGGGCCGCCGCTTTCGCGCGACGGCTTCCCTCGTCACGTGCTCGCTCCTTCGTCGCTGCGCGCGTTCCTCAGTCCAGCCACCGCGCGGCGGCCCGCTGCTCATTTGCTCGCTCCGCTCGCTGCGGGCCGCCGCTTTCGCGCGACGGCTTCCCTCGTCACGTGCTCGCTCCTTCGTCGCTGCGCGCGTTCCTCAGTCCAGCCACCGCGCGGCGGCCCGCTGCTCATCGGCTCGCTCCGCTCGCTGCGGCTGCCCTCGTGCTCACTTGACCGGCCTCCACATCCACACCGTGTACTCGGCCTCGTCGTCCTCGTAGAGGACGCCCTCGGTGAGCTCGACCTCCATGCCGACGGCGAGGTCGTCGACGCCGACGCCGGGGACGACCTGGCCGAGGACGACCATGCGCTCGGCCTCCAGCTCGACGGCGGCGACCGTGTAGGGGCGGAACGGGTCGGGGGACATGTACGGGGGCGGGGGCTTGTAGCGGGAGTCGGTGTAGGACCAGACGCGCCCCCGGCCCGACAGGGCGTGCTCCTCCAGCTCGGAGCCGTCCTTCGGGCCGGTGCAGCCGGGGTTGCGGCACGCCAGCTCGTTGCGCGGGAAGTACGGGGTGCCGCAGGACGCGCAGCGGGTGCCGAGCAGCCGGACGGCCCCGTCGCCGCCGGTGAACCAGCCCTCGATAGCCGGGCGCCGTTCCTTGGTGGTGCTCACGCGGCCCTCCTCAGGTCACTTCCGGCGCACCTTACCAACCAAGCGACCGTTCAAGACAGGGGAGGTTCCGGCCATCCCGGCGGCGGCGACCAGGCCGACCGCGAGCAGGAGCAGGACGTAGAGGCCGGTGCCGGTCCACTGGCCGCGCTCGTACGCGACGCCCCCGGCCGTCCCGCCGATGCTGCTGCCCAGGTAGTAGGCGAACAGGTACAGCGCGGACGCCTGGGCGCGCGCGGACGAGGCGCGCAGGCCCACCCAGCCGCTGGCCACCGCGTGCGTGGCGAAGAACCCGACCGTGAAGACCAGCAGCCCGACGGCCACCAGCGGCAGCGCGTCGGGCAGCGTGAGCGCGAGCCCGGACGCGGCCAGCAGCAGCGCCCCCACCAGCACCCGGCGCCGTCCGGACCGGTCGGCCAGCACGCCGGCGCGGGCGGACGCGGCCGACCCCGCGATGTTCGTCACCGCGATCAGCCCGACCACCGCCTGCGGGAGGTGGAACGGCGCGTCCAGCAGCCGGTAGGTGAGGAAGTTGTAGACGGTCACGAACCCGGCCATCGCCACCAGTGCGATCAGGTAGAGGCGGCGCAGGCCCGGGTCGCGGAGGTGGGCGAGCAGCGTCCGGTACTCGACCCGGCCGGGGCGGAACCGGCGGGACGGCGGGAGCAGCGCCCAGAACAGCACGGTGAACCCCAGCGCGACCACCCCGGTCGCCGCGAGCGCCCAGCGCCAGCCCGCGACGTCGGTCACCAGGCCGGGGACCAGCCGGCCGAGGACGCCGCCGATGCCGGTCCCGGCCACGTACCGTCCCATCGCGCCGCCGAGCGACTCGGGGTGGACCTCCTCGGCGAGGTAGGCCATCGCGACCGCCGGGACGCCCGCCAGCGCCAGCCCCTGCACGGTGCGCGCGGCGGCCAGCAGCGCGAACGTCGTGCACAGCGGGATCAGCAGCCCGACGAGCGCGGAGGCCACCGAGGACACCAGCATCACCCGGGTCCGCCCGTACCGCTCCGACAGCGAGCTGACCGGGATGACCGCCACCGCCACCGCGCCGGTCGCCAGGGAGACCAGCAGGCTGGCCTCGGCCGGCGAGACGCCGAAGCCGCCGGACAGCTCCGGCAGCAGCGCCTGCGTGCAGTACAGCGACATGAACGTGGTGAGCCCGGCCGCGAACAGCGCGAGGTTGATGCGGCGCAGGCCCGGCGACCCGAGGCGGTGCGGTTCGGCCTCCTGGAGCGGGACCGGGACGACGGGGGCGGCCATGACGTCCAGGATTCAACCATCAGGAGTCATGCGTCCAATGAGACTTCGATCGGAAAACGATGCTCTGCCAGCATGAATGCATGGATCTCACCACGGTGCGCTGGTTCCTGGCCGTCGCCGACCTCGGGCATGTGACGAACGCCGCGGCGGAACTGCGGATCTCGCAGCCCGGTCTGTCGCGCGCGATCGCCCGGCTGGAGCGCGAGCTGGACGCGCCGCTGTTCGACCGCGCGGGCCGGGGCGTGGTGCTCAGCCGGTACGGGGAGGTGTTCGCCGAGCACGCCCGGCGGCTGGTGGCCGAGGAGGAGGCGGCGCGGCGGGCGCTCGTCCAGGCCGCCGACCCCGAGCGCGGCGAGGTGTCGCTGGCGTTCCTGCACACCCAGGGGCCCCTGTTCGTCCCCGACCTGATCCGGCGGTTCCGGGGCGAGCATCCCGGGGTGACGTTCCGGCTCATCCAGGACCGGGCCGAGCGGCTCGCGGCGGCGGTCCGGGAGGGCCGCGCCGACCTGGCCGTCACCAGTCCCGACCCGGACGACCCGGCGCTGGTGTGGCGACCGCTGGTCACCGAGCGGCTCCAGCTCGCGGTGCCCGCGGGCCACCGGCTGGCCGGACGGCGCCGGGCCAGGCTGGCGGACGTGGCGGACGAGCCGTTCGTGGCGTTCCGGCGCGGCGCCGGGCTGCGCACGATCTTCGAGGAGCTGTCCGAGCGGGCCGGCGTCCGGCCCCGGATCGCGTTCGAGGGGGAGGAGTCGTGGACGGTGCGGGGCCTGGTCGGGGCCGGGCTCGGCGTCGCGATCGTGGCCCCGCGGCCGGACGCCGCCGGGCTCGGCGCGCCCGAGGGCGGCCCGGAGTCGCCGCACGGGGTGCGCCACCTGGCGCTGGCCGACCCGGGGGCGGTCCGGACGATCGGGCTGGTGTGGGCGGCCGAGCGGACCCGGCCGCCGGCGGCGGAGGGCTTCCGGCGGTTCGTGCTGGCACCCGGGGCCAGCTAACTGACCCGTCAGTCACTTGGGTACAGTGACCGAGTCGGATTCGGCCGCGCCGGCCGCGCGGCCGGGCGCCGCCGGAGTACTCGGTGCTCAGCGAAGGAGAGTGCGCATGCGGACTGGACTGGAAGGGAAGACCGCGCTGATCACGGGCGCGTCCCGGGGCATCGGCAAGGCCATCGCGCTCGCGCTGGCCGCCGAGGGCGCCAACGTCGTGCTGTCCTCGCGCAAGCAGGACGCCCTCGACGCGGTGGCCGCGGAGATCCGGGCCGCGCACCCCGGCGTCGGCGTGCTGGCCAAGGCCGCGCACGTCGGCGACGCCGACCAGGCCGCGGCCTGCGTGGACGCCGCGGTGGCCGAGTTCGGCACGCTGGACGTGCTGGTCAACAACGCCGGCACCAGCCCGCACTTCGGCCCGATGACCGAGATCGAGCCCGCCGCCGCCGCCAAGACCGTCCAGGTCAACCAGTTCGCGGTCGTGCAGTGGACCCAGCTCGCCTGGAAGCGGTCGATGGAGCGGAACGGCGGCGCCGTCATCAACATCGCCTCCGTCGGCGGCATGGTCACCGAGCACGGCATCGGCTACTACAACGCGACCAAGGCCGCCGTCATCCACCTCACCCGCCAGTTCGCGATGGAGCTGGCGCCGAGCACCCGGGTCAACTGCATCGCGCCCGGCCTGGTCCGCACCGCGCTCGCCCGCGCACTGTGGGAGGAGAACGAGGAGCAGATCAACACGTACATGCCGCTCGGCCGCCTCGGGGAACCCGAGGACATCGCCAACGCCGCGGTGTTCCTCGCGGGCGACGCCGCGTCCTGGATGACCGGCCAGACCATGGTCGTGGACGGCGGCTCCATCATCCGGCCCTCGATCGCCTGAGGAGGCGAGCACATGTCTCGCTGGGGACTGACCATTCCGCTGGCCGGGCTGCCCCTGGCCGGGCACCGGGAGATCGTCGAGAGCCTGCCCGGCCTCGGCTACACCGACGCCTGGTCGGCGGAGACCAACGGCACCGACGCCTTCACCCCGCTGGCGCTGGCCTCGCAGTGGGCGCCGGAGCTGCGCCTCGGCCCGGCGATCGTGCCGGTCTACACGCGCGGACCGGCGCTGCTGGCGCAGCAGGCCGCGACGCTCGCCGACCTGGCCCCGGGCCGGTTCGTGCTCGGCATCGGCACCTCGTCCGACACGATCGTGGAGCGCTGGAACGGCATCCCGTTCGAGGAGCCCTACAAGCGGACCCGCGACACGCTCCGCTTCCTGCGCAGGGCGCTCGCGGGGGAGAAGGTCAAGGAGGAGTACGAGACCTTCGCCGTCAAGGGCTTCAAGCTGGAGTCGGCCCCGGCGACGCCGCCGCCGATCGTGCTCGCGGCGCTGCGTCCCGGGATGCTGCGGCTGGCCGCCCGCGAGGCCGACGGCGCGATCACCAACTGGCTGGCGCCCAAGGACGTCGCGACGGTCCGCGGCGAGCTCGGCGACGGCCCCGAGCTGGTCGCCCGGCTGTTCGTCTGCCCGACCGGCGACGCCGAGGAGGCCCGCGCGATCGGCCGCTGGATGATCGCCGCGTACATGAACGTGCCCGTCTACCAGAAGTTCCACCAGTGGCTCGGCCGCGGCGAGGCGCTCGGGCCGATGAACGAGGCGTGGGCCGCGGGCGACCGCAAGAAGGCCCTGGAGGTCATCCCGGACGAGGTCGTGGACGACCTCATCGTGCACGGCACCCCCGACGCGTGCCGGGCCCGGATCCGCGAGTACGTGGCCGCAGGGCTCACCACGCCGGTGCTCGCGATCGTCCCCGGCGGTGGTCTCTCGCATGCCGAGGCGGTACGCGCCCTGGCCCCCGACGCGGGCTGACCGCCGGGCCCGGCATCGCCCTGACCAGCGGCGATGCCGGGCCCCCTCGGGCCGTTCCGGCCCGAGGGGGCGGCGCGGCGCCGATGTTTACCCCCGTTCTGAACGGGGAGGGTGGGGCAGATCCCGTATCCGCAACACCCGAGACGTGAGGAGCTGATCATGCTGACGCTGACCAGCGGTGCCGTCCAGGTCATACGTACCGTGACCGCCAACCCCGAACTGCCGCCCGAGACGGGCATCCGGATCGAGTCGGGCCTCGACGGCTCCGACGCGCTGCGGCTGTCGGTCGCGCCGGCGCCGGAGGCGGGCGATCAGGTCGTCGAGGAGGAGGGCGCCAGGGTCTACATGGAGCCCGTCGTCGCGACGATGCTCGACGGCAAGACCCTCGACGCGCAGGTGGACCCGCAGGGCGATGTGGCCTTCACGATCGCCGAGGGGACCGAGACCTGACCACCGCCCGCTCTCGCTCCGTCCGGTCGCGCCTGGTCATGCTCCCCGCTCGATCAGGAGTGCCCGGACGGTGGCGGCCCGGGGCCGCCGGTCCGGCCGGACCGGCGCCCCGGTGCGTTCCCCGGCCGCGGACGGTCTGCCAGACTGGCCGCCGTGACGTCAGCGCGTGAGGATCCCGCGGAGCCGTCGCGGGAGGAGCTGGACCGGCAGGTGCGCGATCACTACGGAACCTGGCGCGACCAGCCGCGCGGCCTCGCCTGCGCGGTGGTGGCCGGTTTTCTGGTGCTCACCACCGTCGCGCTGGTCGTCGCGATCGTGCTGGCGGTGCTCGCCGCGTCCCGCTAGGCCCGGACGGTCCGCGCGTCACTCCGGGATGGACGGGTGGGGGCCGAGGGCCCAGTACTCGAAGAGGCCGTATCCGGTCGCGGCACCCGTCGGCGCCGCGCCGTCCAGGTATTCGTAGCGGGCCACCGCGTCGACCATGCCCCACATGCGGGCGGCGTCCTCGTCCTTGCGGGTGTCGTAGGAGACGCCCTGCACCTTCAGGTCGGGGCCCTGGTACATGCCGTGCTTCCAGTCGGGCTCCAGCCCGTACCCGGTGCCGACCATCATGTGGACGGGCAGGATCGGGGTGGCGCGCAGTTCGAAGGGCGCCCCACCCGGCGGCGCGAACGCGAGCACGGCGTGGACGACATCGCGGGTGCCGGCGGCGTAGACGGGGCGGTACTCGGGGCGGCCGAGGTACTCGGGTTCGCGCGACTCGTCCGCCCACACCCGGGTGGCCTCCTCCAGCACCCGGCGGCCCTTCTCGTCCTCCTGGACGATGCACAGGACGGAGTGGTCCTCGAACTGGATCGGCGCGTACATCCAGTAGAACGTCCCGGCGTTCTTGACCTGGATGCCGGGCGGCTCGGGCTCGCCGACCGGGCGGACGCCCCAGGAGCGGTCCCGCGAGCCCCACCAGTGATCGGGGGTGACCTCGATCCGCTCGCCGTCCACGGTGATCGAGCCGGTCCAGCGGCCGGTCTGCGCGACACGGCGCGAGTCGAACACGACGCGCTCCTGCCAGCGCAGGTAGTGGGCGGGTTCGAGCTGGGCGGGGATCGCGCCCTCCCAGGCGAGGTCGAAGGACAGGCCGTTGCCGGTGTCCTCCAGTGTGACGCGCAGCCGCCGGAGGCCCTCGACGACCTCGACGCGGAACGGGCCGACCGCGGTGTCCATCCGGTCGGCGCCCAGTTCGCGCGAGGCCCGGACGACCTTGTGCAGCGGGCCGCGGCGGACCACCGCGAACGCGTCCATCACGCCGAGGTTCGGGTACTGGCCGATCCCGATGATCAGCATCAGGTCGTCCGAGCAGGGGTGCGCGTTGAAGTAGTAGCGGTCGTAGAAGTTGCGGTCGGAGGTGGTGACGTGCCGCATGACCTCCGGCGCCTGGTGGATCGGGTAGTCGTCCAGCGGTGACAGGGTCATGCGGGTCCTCCGGGCAGGATGCGGGCGAGCAGGCGGGTGCAGTTGTTGTCGTGGGGGAAGGCGTCGCCGGCCCCGATCCAGCCGAAGTCGATCATCGCCTGGCCGATCCGGGCCATGATGACCGCGAACTTGAAGCCGGAGAGCACCTGGTAGTAGGCCATGTGGCGGACCGGGCGGCCGAGTAGCCCCTCGTAGCGGGCGACCGTCTCGTCCGGCGTCGGGAAGCCGTCCAGCCGGGGCACGCCGATCCCCTCGGAGTGGTGGCGATCCAGGAACAGGAACCAGGCCAGGTCCTCCTCGGGCGCGCCGAGCGCCGCGGTCTCCCAGTCGAGCACCGCGGCGGGCGCGCCCCGCTGGAAGACGACGTTGCCGATGCGGGCGTCGCCCCACAGCGCGACGGGCGGGCCGGGCTCGTCCGGACGGTTCGCCTTCAGCCAGGCGAGCGCGTCCAGCGCGGTCTCCTGCGGACCGTCGTAGGCCCAGTGCAGGTAGTGCTCGTAGTAGCCGAGCCGCTGCTCCAGGCCGGTCGCGCCCCACTCGGGCTGATCGAGGAAGCCGAGGCCGAGGGCGTCCACGTCCAGCCGGTGCAGCTCGGCGATGACCTCCAGGGTGGACCACCACATTGCGGCCCGCTCGTCCGGCGCGACCTCGGTGACCCAGCCGCCCATGTGGTAGGGCGGCATGTCGGTCGGGACGCGGCCGTCGACCCGTCCCATCACGAAGAACGGGGCGCCGAGCGGTTCGGCGGACGGCTCGTACCAGCGGATCGGCGGGACCGGGATGCCGGTCCGCTCGTCCAGGACGCGCATCAGGCGGTACTGCTCGGTGAACCGCGCCTCGGGGAAGATCTGGTAGTGCGCGGGCGCGACCCTGGCGACGAACGGCTCGCGCCGCGCCGCCCCGGTCGCCGGGTCGGTCCACGCGGCGTCGAACATCAGGGTCTCGTTGGAGAAGCCACTGGTCTCGGGGGTTTCCAGCAGGGGGATCCGGACGCCGGGCAGGTGCCGGTCCAGCCAGCGGGCCAGGCTGCGCCGGGTGAGCTCGGGGTCGCGTTGATCGGGAACGGGCATCGCCGCCTCCAGAACACAAAGTGAAACGTGTTCTATCAACGCGGCGGGGACCGGTCAATGCATCCGGGCGGCGGGGGCGCCGCCCGGGGCGGCCCCGGCGGCGTGGAAAACTCGGAGCATGCGTCTCACCAAATTCGGACACGCCTGCGTACGGCTCCAGAAGGACGACCGGACCATCGTCATCGACCCGGGTTCGTTCAGCGAGGCCGGCGCCGCGCTCGACGGCGCCGACGCCGTCCTGATCACCCACGAGCACTTCGACCACTTCGACGCCGACGGGCTCCGCGCCGCCATGGCCGCCGATCCGCGGCTGGAGGTGTGGACCTCCCGCGTCGTCGCGGCGAACCTCGCCGACCTCGGCGGGCGCGTCCACCAGGTCGGGCACGGCGACGCCGTCACCGTCGCCGGCTTCGACGTGCACGTGTACGGCGAGGACCACGAGATCCTGCATCCCGACGTGCCGCCGATCCCCAACACCGGGTTCCTGGTCGACGGCGAGGTCTTCCACCCCGGCGACGCGCTGACCGTCCCGGACGAGCCCGTCCCGACGCTGTGCCTGCCCGGCAACGCGCCGTGGCTGAAGGTGCCCGAGATGTTCAGCTACACGCGGGCCGTGCGGCCGGAGCGCGCGTTCGTCATCCACGACGGCCTGCTCAACGACATCGGGCTCACCGTCATGGAGAACGCCGTCGGCGCCGCGGGCAAGGAGCTCGGCAAGGAGTTCCGCCGCATCAAGCCCGGCGAGTCGGTCGATCTGTGACCGTGTCCTCGCTCCCCGCACCGGCCCCGATCCAGGCCGTCTTCTTCGACATCGGCGAGACCCTCGTCAACGAGGGCGAGATCTACGGCCGCTGGGCCGACTGGCTCGGCGTGCCGAGGCACACCTTCCTCGCCAAGCTGGGCGCGGTCCTCGCCACCGGCGGCACCCACATGGACCTGTTCGAGTACTTCCGGCCGGGATTCGACCTGGAGGCCGAGCAGCGCCGCCGGGCGGAGGCCGGGGTGCCGAACGGCTTCGGTCCCGGCGACCTCTACCCCGACGCCCGCGCCTGCCTGGCCGCGCTGCGGGCCCAGGGGCTGTTCGTGGGGGTGGCCGGCAACCAGCCGGTCGAGGCCGCCGCGCAGTTCGCCGCGCTCGGGCTGGAGGCCGACGTGGTCGGCATCTCCGACGTGTGGGGGATCGAGAAGCCGTCCCGCGAGTTCTTCGAGCGGTGCGCGCGGCTCGCCGGCGCGCCGCCGGGCCGCGTCCTGTACGTGGGCGACCGCATCGACAACGACGTCCGCCCCGCGCTCGACCACGGGATGCGGGCGGCGTTCCTGCGGCGCGGCCCTTGGGGGCACATCCAGCGCGACGACGGGACCCTGAGCGAGGCCCTCTTCGTGCTCGACGACCTGGCCGGCCTCCCCGGTCTCGTCGCCGGCCTCAACGCCCCCGTCCCCTAGGGACGGCTCGCGGGCTCCGGGGATCCCCGGCCCTTAGGGGGCATCCCCTAGCCCGCTGGTATGGCGTCCGAACAGGTCGTCCGGCCGATGTGGCGGGCGGCGCGCGGTTCGTAGCGTGGGTGGTGCGGCCACGGCTTCGCGGTCGCACTCCGCTCCACACGAATCGGGGAGAAACGACATGAACGGCCTCTACCGCCCGCGTCACGGTCGGATCATCGGAGGGGTCTGCGCCGGGCTCGCGCTCCGGTTCGGCCTCACCCCCTGGACCGTCCGCCTGCTCGCGCTGCTCTCCTGCCTGCTGCCCGGACCGCAGTTCGTGGTCTACCTGGTGCTCTGGGTGATGCTGCCGAACGAGGGCGACCAGCGGGCGCGGGCGCACTGACCCCGCAAGATCATTGGTTGCCCTTGGTCCGGGCCCGCCCAGGGTGTTAGATCGGGGCACAGCGTTTCCCAGAGGGCAGGGAAGGAGCCGCTGTGCCTGAGAAGGGCCCGGCGCCCGGCCGTGCCGGCACCGACGTCGCCGGCGAGCCCGCCACCGACGTCGCCGCCGCGTCGGAGCTGCTCGGGTTCCTGCGCGACCTCGCCGCCGCCCGGCGGCGGCCGGTGGGCGACCTCGCCGCCTACGAGCAGGTGCACTGGCTCGCCGAGCTGCCCGGCGACGTCTACGTCGAGACCGACGCGGGACCCGGCGACGTGCTGTTCAGCGTCCCGGTCATCCCGCTGGCGCCGCCCGCCGTGCTGGAGGAGTTCGACGGCTGGCTCGGACTGCGGCACTGGTACCGGACGCTCCGCGACGTCGCCGGCCGGTCCGCCGCGCAGGGCGACGAGGTCCTGCTGGCCACCGGCCTGCTCACCTGGCAGCCCGCCGCCGGGCCCGCCGTCCGCGACCACCTGCTCGCCACGCCCGTGCGGATCGCGGTGGACGAGCGCACCGAGCGGATCGACGTTGTCCTCGCCGGGGACACCTCGCTGCGCGACCGCGAGCTGCTCGGCGGCGTCCCCGGGTTCCGGCCCGGCCGCACCGCGTGGATGCGCGACGCGGTGCGGTCCGGTCAGGGGTTCGGGCTGCACGCCTCCGTCGGCGACGTCCTCCACGAGTGGGCCGCCATCGCCTTCCCCGGCGGCGTCGCCTTCCACGAGGACTGGGCCCCCGACCCCGCCGGGACGTCCGTCGTCGACGCGTCGCCTGAGTCCGAGCTCGGCGCGGCGCCCCTTCCGCGGCTCGGGCCGGCGCCCGCGCTGGTCGTCCGCCGGCCGGGCCGCGCCAACGTCGCCGACTACTGCGCCGGGCTCATCGACCGGCTGGCCGCGCCCGGCGCGACGGTGCCCGGCGGCCTCGCCCGGTTCCTCTCGCCGGGGACGCGCACGCCGCTGCTGCACGTCCAGGAGTGCACCCCGCGCACCGTGCCCGGCCTCCTCACCGGCCTGCTCGTCCGCGGTCAGCGGGTGCTGGTCGCCACGTCCGACACCGAGGCCGCCGCCGAACTGCGCGCGGCGCTGCCCGCCGAGATCGCGGCGCTGACCGCGACCGCGACCGGCTCGGCGGCTCCGGCTCCGGCCCCGGCCTCCGGCCGGCCCGGCTCGGGGGCCGAGGTGGCCGCCGCGCTGCTGTCCCGCGCCGCCGCGCACGACGCCGAGAGCCACGGCCGCCAGGTCGCGGGCCTCGCCGAACGCGAGGAGGCCGCCCGGCGGGAGGTCGCGGGCCTGCGCGAACGCCTCGACCGGGCCGGGACGCAGGAGCCGGCCGAGGACGTGGCGGAGGTCGAGGAGCGCGAGCCGCCCAGCGCCGAGCCGCCCGGGGACGGGCCGCCCGGCTCCGACGCGGCCTCCGACGCGGCCTCCGTCCGATGGCTGCCGCCCAGGCCGGGGCTGCCCGACGACCCGCCCGTCTCCGCGCCGGAGGCCGCCGACCTCGTCCGGCTCCTGGCCGAGGAGACGCCCGAACGCAAGCTCCGCACGACCCAGCGCGACGTCGACCCCGGCTCCCTGCCGAGCGGCGGATACGTCCGCACCCTGATCGAGGCCGAGACCGCCGCCGCCGAGCGCGCCGAACGCGCCGAGACCGAGCTGTCCAGGCGGCTGCGCGACTGCGACCTGACCCTGCTCGCCCGGCTCGACGGCTGCGCGTCCACCGTGAACGCCGCCCTCCGCGACCTCGGGCTGGACGGCCATCCGGGCGGCTGGAAGCTCTCCGACCTCGCCGCCCGCGCCTTCGCCGACGCGCTGGCCCGGCGCCGCCCGCTGGTCTGGGCGCGGGTCGCCGAGATGACCTCCCAGGCCGAGTGGGCGGGCCGCGCGCTGGAGGGCATCAGCGGACGCCACGTCGGACTTCCGCCCGGCGACCTGCACTTCCGCAAGCTGGCCGGAGCCGCGCAGGACCTGCGCGACTACCTGAGCGACGGCGGCAGCCTCAAGCGCGGCCCGCTGCGCTCCACCGCGCAGCGCCAGGCCGAGCCGCTCCTGTCCGCCGTCACCGTCGACGGCGAGTCGCCCACCACCCCCGAGCTGCTCGACGTCGTCTTCGCCGACCTGATGGTGCGGATGGTCTGCCAGGAGCTCCAGCACGTGTGGGAGGCGGCGGGGGTGTCGTTCCCCGCCGACGTGCCGCTCGCCGACCGGGTCGCCCGCTTCGCCCGCGCCCACGCGCGCCTCGCCCGCATCCGCGAGGCGCTCCCCGCGCTGGACGAGACGATCGAGCTGCTCGACCGGTCGGGCCTCGGCGTCCCGCTGACCCACCCGTTGCAGTGGCACGGGTACGTCGTCGGCCTGGAGAGCGTGCTCCTCGCGCTCGGCGTCGCCCGGGCCGCCGCCGACCTGAACGCCCTGCGCGACTCGATCGTCGCGCAGGGGGACGACCCGCCCGAGCTGCCCGCCGCCATCGCCGCGATCGACGCCCGCGATCCCGCCGGGTACGGCCGGTGCCTCGACGCCCTGGCGGACGCCCGGCGCGAGCGGGATGACCAGTACCGCTGCGAGGCGCTCCTCGACCGGATCCGCGCCGTCCACCCCGACCTGGCCTACCTGCTGGTCGCCACCGACGGCGACGAGGTGTGGCCGGGCCGCATGGAACGCTGGGACGAGGCGTGGGCCTGGGCCCGCGCCGAAGGCCGCCGGGCCGCGGACCGCCGCACCCCGGACCACCGCTCCGGAGCCGGAGCCGGGGCCGGGGCCGGGGCGGCGCCCGCCGCGGCCCTTCTGCGCGCGGGGCTGGCCGAGGCCGAGACCCGGCTCCGCGACATCGGCACCGAGCTGTCGGCGGCTCGCGCCTGGGGCGCCTGCCTGGCCCGCCTGACCCCCGGCGGCGCGTCCCCGCACGACGCCGTCCCCGCCTGGATCGTCCCGCTGTGGCGGATCCCCGACGTGCTGCCGCCGCGTCCCGGATCGTTCGACGTCGTCATCGTCGACGGCGAGCACGGCGCCGGAGCCGAGGCCCTCTTCGTGCTCTGGCTGGCGCCCCGCGTCATCCTCGCCGGAGCCCCGGGCCCGGAGCTGCCGGCGCCCGGCGGGACGGCCCCCGCCCCCCTTCCCGGACCCCTGCGCGATGTGGCGACCGCCACGTCGACCCTCTTCGAGACCCTCCTGACCCGTTTCGTGGCCCCGCCGCCGGCGGGGTCACCCGTCCGAGAGCCAGAGCCGGAGCCCGTCGTGTCTGAGCCCATGCCGCCCGTCGTCCCGGAGCCCCTGCGCGCCCCAGCGCAAGCACCCCCGCAACCGCAGGCCCCGCCGCCCGCCGCACCCCCCGCGCCGCCCGCGCGGCCGTCCGCCCCGCACGTCTTCGCGGTGAGCCGGGGACGGTCGATCGTCGCCTACAAGCGTCCCGAGCTGGTGGAGCTGGTGGGGCGGATCGCCGCGAAGGAGCCGGACCTCACCGACGAGCAGATCATCGGGCTCGCGCGGCGGATGCTGGGCTGCCCGGAGAGCGAGGAACTGCTGGTGGGCGCGCGGCTCCGCTACGCGGTGGACGCGTTCCGGGAGGGCCACTCCGAGTAGGTCGCGGCGGGCCGCGGCCGTGATCGGAGAATTCGGTGGTGTGTGTCGTACCCGGACGGCACAATCCCGGCATGGCGATTGACGAGCTGGTCGAGGTATGGCGGACGATCATCAAGGGTGCGGGCAAGTCCTGGGTGCTGTTCGAGAACGGCACCTGCGTGATCCTGATGGAGCCGGAGGCCGACCTGACCGCGCAGGCGATCGGGATCATGCGCGAGTTCGGGCCGGTGGCGGGCGGCACGCCGTCCGGTGACTTCGGCACCATCGACCTCGACGCCGCCCCGGGCTGGGCGGTGTGGGGCCACCACCCGGACGTGCTCACCTACGTGGCGCCGGACGAGGTCGACGTCGACGGCGAGGCCGGCGTCGACGACCTGCGCATCGGGCTGTTCGGCCGAAGCAAGCGCGGCCAGGACGGCGACGAGCTCAAGGTCGTGCACGTTGAGGACAAGCGTCCCGCCTGAGGGGCGTCCTCGACGGGACGATTCCCTGTACCCCGGGCCCGCGTCGCGGGCGTTCTGTACAAAGGAGCATGTGACCGGTTGGGACGAGGAGGCGCTGGCGGTGCTCCGCGCCGCCGCGTCCGCCGGTGACGGCCGCGCGGGGCTCGAGGTGCTGCGCGGCCGTTCGCTCGTCCCGGTGCTCCAGCACGCGGGCGACGTGCTGGTCGCGGCGCTCGCGCAGGGGGCGCCCGGCGCCGGGCCGCACGCGAGCGCGTGCCTCGCCGAGCTCGACGGCCGCGGCCTCCCCGGTGACGCCGAGCTGGCCGCCGAGCTCGCGGCGGCGCTGTACGACCCGCGTCCGCGCCCGGACCTCGCCGATGTCCCCGTCGATCCGGGCGCGCTGGCGGCGGCGCTGGAGGACGCGCCCGCGGGCGGCGGCGCCCACGTGCTCGACCTGCTGCGCGGCGACGTCCTCGAAGCAGGCGAACTCGACGGCGAGCCCGCGTTCGACGCCGGGGACGCCGCGTACGACCCGGGCCGCTGGCTGGTGGTCCCGCCGCGCCCGACCACCGGCGCCGGGTTTCCCGGCGAGGCGGACGGGACGTTCGCCCGGGAGGAGCGGCGGCGCGGCCGGGCCCGGCGCTGGCTCGCCGAGCACGGCGGCCGTCCGGTGCCCCGCACGCTCTGACCCGCTCGCACCGGCGCACCGGCGCGGCGTTCAGGACCCCGGGCGGACGAGCGGGAACGGGATGGTCTCCCTGATCGAGCGGCCGGTGAGGGTGATCAGCAGCCGGTCGACGCCCATGCCCATGCCGCCCGCCGGGGGCATGGCGTACTCCAGCGCGCGGAGGAAGTCCTCGTCGAGCTCCATCGCCTCGGGGTCGCCGCCGGCGGCCTGGAGCGACTGCTCGGTGAGCCGCCTCCGCTGGAGGATGGGGTCGATCAGCTCGGAGTAGGCGGTGCCGAGTTCCATTCCGAAGACGATCAGGTCCCACTTCTCGGCGAGCCGGTCGTCCGCGCGGTGCGGGCGGGTGAGCGGGGAGGTCTCGGCCGGGTAGTCGCGGACGAAGGTGGGGGCCTTGAGCCCGGACTCGACCAGCGCCTCGAACAGCTCCTGGACGAGGCGGCCCTGGCCCCACTCGGGCGCGACGTTCAGCCCGGCCCGCTCGCAGAGCGTCCGGACGGTCTTGAGCGGGCTGTCGGGGGTGACTTCGGTGCCGAGGGCCTCCGACACCGACCCGTAGACGGTGATCTCCCGCCAGGGCTCGGCCAGGTCGTACTCCACGCCGTCGCGGACCAGGACCGTGGTGCCGAGCGCGGCCCGCGCCGCGTCGATCACCAGGTCGCGGGTGAGCACGGCCATGGTGTCGTAGTCGCCGTACGGTTCGTAGGCCTCCAGCATGGTGAACTCGGGGTTGTGCTTCTGCGAGACGCCCTCGTTGCGGAAGTTGCGGTTCAGCTCGAAGACCTTGCCGACCCCGCCGACCAGCAGCCGCTTGAGGTACAGCTCGGGCGCGATCCGCAGGTAGAGCTGCATGTTGTAGGCGTTGATCCGGGTGGTGAACGGGCGCGCCGTGGCGCCGCCGTGGATCGGCTGGAGCATCGGCGTCTCGACCTCCAGGTAGCCGCGCTCGCGCAGCCCGTCGCGGACGGCGGCGACCGCGTCGCCGCGCATCCGCAGCATCCGCCGGGAGTCGTCGTTGACGATGAAGTCGACGTAGCGCTGGCGGACCCTGGCCTCGGGGTCGGCCAGCCCGGACCGCTTGTCGGGCAGCGGGCGCAGGCACTTGGCGGTGAGCTTCCAGGTCGCGGCCAGCACCGACAGCTCGCCGCGCCTGGAGGTGACCACCTCGCCGGTCACCCCGACCTGGTCGCCGAGGTCGATCATCGACTTCCAGGCGTCCAGCGAGGCGTCGCCGAGCGCGTCCGCGGTCAGCATCACCTGGAGGTCGGCGGTCTCGTCGCGCAGCGTCACGAAGACGAGCCGGCCGTGCTGGCGGGCCAGCACCACCCGGCCCGCGATGGCGACGGTGACGCCGGTGCCGGAGCCCGGCGCGAGGTCCGGGAAGCGCGCGCGGATGTCGGCGGCGTAGTCCTCGCGCGCGAAGCCGAGGGGGTAGGGATCCATGCCGGCGGCGCGGATCCGCTCCAGCTTGTCGTGCCGGACCCGCTCCTGCTCCGACAGCCGCCGGTGCGGGGTGCGGGCCGCGTCGGCGGCCTCCTCGATCTCCTTGATCCGCTCGGTGAGCTGCATGGACGGCGCCATGTTGGCGGCCCGGTCGAGCTTGGGCCGGTTGAGGCTCGGCACGAACCCCTCGGCGCGGGCGTAGGCGAGCCCGAGGCGCACCAGGTCGCGGCTCTGCGTGTAGCAGATGAACCGGGGCCGCCACTCGGGGAGGTACTTGGCGTTGGACAGGTACAGCGATTCGAGCTGCCAGAACCTCGACGCGAACGACAGCAGCCGGTAGTAGAGCCGGGCGACCGGCCCGGCGCCGATCTGCGAGCCGCGCTCGAACGCCGAGCGCAGCATCGCGAAGTTGAGCGAGAGCTGCTGGGCGCCGACGGCGGCGGCCTTCTCGGCGAGCTTGGCGACCATGAACTCGTTCAGCCCGTTCTCGGCCGCGCGGTCGCGCCGCATCAGGTCGAGCGACAGCCCGTTGCGCCCCCACGGGACGAAGCTCAGCAGCCCGCGCAGCTCGCCCTCGGCGTCGAACGCCTCGACCATCACGCAGCGCCCGTCGGTCGGGTCGCCGAGCCGGCCGAGCGCCATCGAGAAGCCGCGCTCGGTCTGCTCGCCGCGCCAGGCGTCGGCGCTGCGGATCAGCTTGGCCATCTCCCAGGACGGGATCTGCGAGTGCCGCCGGATCCGGACCGTGTAGCCGGCCCGTTCGACCCGCCGCACCGCCTGCCTGACCTGCCGCATCTCGCGGCCGTCCAGGCTGAAGTCGGTGAGGTCGATGATCGCTTCGTCGCCGAGTTCCAGCGCGTCGAACCCGTGCCGCCGGTAGATGTGCGCGGCGCGCTCGCCGACGCTGACCGCGCCGGGGATCCACGCGTGCGCCTGGCACTCGCCGAGCCACGCCTCGATCGCCTGGTCCCACGACTCGGGGTCGCCGAGCGGGTCGCCGCTGGCGAGCGAGACAGAACCCTCGACCCGGTAGGCGATGGCGGCCTTACCGTTCGGTGCGACGATGACGTCCTTGTCGCGGCGCAGCGCGAAGTAGCCGAGCGAGTCCTGGTCGCCGTACTCGGCCAGCAGCGCGCGCGCCGCCAGCTCCTCCTCCGGGCTGAGCACCGGGTCGCGGCGGCCGGGCTTGAACAGCGCCCAGAACGTGGCGACGAGCAGGCCGGTGCCGAGCACCCACAGGATGCCGTCGACCCAGAGCGGGACGCTGACGTCGATCGGCTTGCCGGTGACGCGCGGCCCGAGGATGGTCTGCGCGGCGGCGTAGGCGGGATGGGTCCAGAAGCCGCCGCGCGGGTCGCGGTCGGTGGCGGCGATGGTGAACGTGCCGATCACGCTGGTCACGATCAGCGTGCCGGTGAACACCAGCGCGGCCAGCCGCCGGTTGGCCCGGTCGGGCAGCGTGGTGAACTCCCCCCGGGCGGCGGTCAGCAGGCCCAGCCCGGCGATGAAGACGGCCGCGGTGACCAGGTAGCCGATCGGGGTGGGCTCGCTCGGGTCCAGCAGCGAGGCCAGTGCCTTCACCGAGGACGCCGCGGCGCGCAGCGTGAAGATGAGCACCATCATCCGCCAGGCGGCCTTCTTGCGCCGCCGCACGCCCATCGACAGCAGGATCCACACCAGCCCGATCGGCACGCTCGGCACCCAGTCGAGGTAGCCGAACCAGCGGAGCGCCCAGAAGTCGGCGATCTCAACGATGAGACCATAGGCGAGCCAGGACAGCAGTGAGAGAATGCCGGCGAGGCGGGTGTACCAGAAGAAGATGGTCGGGGCTGCCTGGATCAGGCGGCGCCACTCGACCAACAGGGCGTTCTCCGCCATGGTTCCCCCGTCGCCGCGCTGTGGTGCTCTCTTAGTTGTACCGGGTGTCACGTCCATGTCGCTTCCGTCACGGCCCTGCCGGTCCGGTGGCCGACGAGGGCGCGTCACCGGACGTCGTACGGGTAGAGGGATGTGGCTTGCAGGCTGGGTCCAAGATTGTCAGCAAAAATGGATATGGTCGCGGATATGCCGAATGAGACCTCCGGCGAGCGCTTGCTCGCTCGCCGCTACCGACTGGTGACCCAGGTCGGCCGTGGTGGCATGGGCACGGTCTGGCAGGCTCACGATGAGGTCCTCGGACGCGACGTGGCGGTGAAAGAGGTCATCCTGCCGCATGGTCTCACCGATGAGGAACGGGCCGTCCAGTACAAGCGGACGTTCCGGGAGGCGCGCACCGCCGCGCGGCTCGGCCACCCCGGCGTCGTCACCGTGTACGACGTCGTGGAGGAGGACGGCCGGCCCTGGATCATCATGGAGCTCATCCGGGCCCGGTCGCTGGACCAGGTGATCAAGCAGGAGGGCCCGCTGGAGATCCGGCGGGCCGCCGACATCGGCCGGCAGATGCTCGCCGCGCTGCACGCCGCGCACGACGCCGGCGTGCTGCACCGCGACGTCAAGCCGAGCAACGTGCTGGTCACCCGGGGCGACCGCGCCGTGCTCACCGACTTCGGCATCGCCACCGCCTCCGGCGACGCGACGCTGACCCAGACCGGACTGGTGATGGGCTCGCCCGCCTACATCGCCCCCGAGCGGGCCCGCGGGCGCACCGCCGGGCCCGCCTCCGACCTGTGGTCGCTCGGCGTCACGCTGTTCGCGATGGTGCACGGCAGGTCGCCGTTCGAGCGGGCCGAGCCGATGGCCGCGCTGGTCGCGGTGATCTCCGAGGATCCCGACCCGCCGGAGAAGGCCGGCCGGCTCGCCCCGGTCATCGAGGGGCTGCTGGCCAAGAACCCCGACCACCGGATGGAGGCCATCCAGGCCGGGGCGCTGCTCGACGAGATCGTCCGGCACGAGAGCGTCGACACCCAGCGCACGCTGGCGGTCGAGGTCTCGCTGGAGCAGCTCATGGGCCAGGCGTCCCCTGGCGCGGGGGCGCCGCCCGCCGAGCAGGAGCGTCCGGCCAAGCGGCTCCGCCCCGCCCGCAGGGAGCGGCCGAAGGACCAGCCCCAGGCCCAGGGGCCGCCGCCCGCGGCCAAGGAGCCGACCCAGTCGACCGAACCGCACAGCGCGGTCGACGAGGAGGCCGAAGAGGCGGAGGCGGCGTACGCCAAGGAGAACCCGCCGCCGTCCGCGCAGCCGCGGCCCAAGCCGCAGCCCAAGCCACGGCCGCAGCCCGAGCCGCAGCCACAGCCACGGTCGCGGCCGGAGCCTCCGCCCCCGGCGGCCCCGGCGCCCGCACCCGATCCCACCGACGGCCGCACCCGGTCCGTCCCCACGCTCGGCGACACGGCGTCGGTCGCACCCGGCCCCGCCCGCGCGCCGTCGTGGAGTCCCGGCCCGGCCACCGGGCCCACGGGCCACCAGGACCCGCCCGCCACCGGCCCGGCGGGCCATCCCGCGCTGGCCCGCAACCGCAACGCGCTGCTCGTCGCCGTCGCGGTGGTGATCCTCCTCGTGGTCGTCGCGGCGGTCGCCTGGGCCAACTCCGGCGGCGGCGGGGCCGAGAAGAAGGACCCGCCCGTCGGACAGAAGGCGTCCAGTGCGCCGCCGCCCTCGTCGTCGTCGCCGCCCGCGACGCCGACGCAGACCGTCTCGTCGAGCCCCGGGCTGCCCGCCGGCTTCCACATGCACAAGGACCGCACCGGCTACTGGGTGCCGATCCCGGACGGGTGGAGCGCGCCCAAGCGCAAGGACGGCGGCGACTTCTTCTACTCGCCCGACGAGAGCTCCTACATCCAGATCGGGCAGACCTCCACGCCCGGTGCGAGCGCGCTCCGCGACTGGGAGCAGCAGGAGAACGGCGGCCGGGCCTTCCGCGGCTACAAGCTGGTCAAGATGGCCAAGACCGGCGACCAGCCGCCCGTCCCCGACACCAAGGACGGTGCGAAGTCGGCCGACTGGGAGTTCACCCACACCACGTCCCGGGGCCGCATGCGCATCCTCAACCGGGGCTTCGTGGCGAACGGCCACGGGTACGCCATCCTCCTGTCGGCCCCCAACGGCGGCTGGGACAAGACGTTCACCGATCTCCAGCCCGTCTACCGCTTCTTCAAGCCCGCGGGCGCCTGAGCGCGCCCGAGCCGGCCTCCGTCCCCACGACGACCGCGGAGGGGGACGTATGGCGAACCGCTGGACGCGGTCGGTAGGGTCGCCACTCATGGCGGACGGGGAACAGACGGGGCAGGGGGACGGCCGGCTTCTCGCGGGGCGCTACCGACTGCTGACCGTGGTCGGAAGCGGCGGCATGGGCACGGTGTGGCGCGCGCGGGACGAGATGCTCGATCGCGAGGTCGCGGTCAAGGAGGTCGTCCTGCACCGCGCGCTGAGCGACGACGAGCGCGAGACGCGGCACCTGCGCACGCTGCGCGAGGCGCGGGCGTCGGCGCGGCTGAACCATCCGGGCGTGGTGACCGTGCACGACGTCGTCGACGAGGACGACCGGCCGTGGATCGTGATGGAGCTGGTCCAGGCCCGCTCCCTCCAGGAGATCCTCGACGAGGACGGGCCGCAGCGGCCCGGACGGGTCGCGACGATCGGGCGGCAGGTCGTGGCGGCGCTGCGGGCCGCGCACGCGATCGGCATCCTGCACCGCGACGTCAAGCCCGCCAACGTGCTCATCGCCGCCGACGACCGCGCGGTGCTCACCGACTTCGGCATCGCGCAGATGGCGGGCGACGCGACCCTGACGCACGCCGGGCTGCTGGTGGGCTCGCCCGCCTACATGTCGCCCGAGCGGGTCCGGGGCGACAAGGCGACGCCCTCGTCCGACCTGTGGGCCCTCGGCGCGACGCTGTACGCGGCGTGCGAGGGCAAGGCGCCGCACCACCGCTCCGATCCGATGGCCGTGCTCGCCGCGGCGATGACCCAGGAGCCGCCCCCGCCGCGCAACGCGGGGCCGCTGGCGCCGGTGCTGATGGGGCTGCTGGACCGGGACCCCGTCCAGCGCATGGGCGCCGCGCGGGCCGAGGAGGCGCTCGCGGGCCTGGCCGCGGGGCACGCCGCGGGCCTGGCGACCGGGGCCACGACCGCCGACCCGTACGCGGGGGCGGGCACGTCGTCGGCCTGGACGGCACCGCCCGCGGAGCCGGTCACGGCCGTTGTGCCGGATCTCACAGCGAACGCGCCGACCGGGACGCACCACAACGAGTCGTCCCCTCACACGCAGTCACCGCAGTCACCCATGCCGTACACGCATCCGGGGTCGCCGTACCCGGCGATGCCGGACGGCGGGGTCCGCCCGGCCAAGCGGCTCCCGCTCGTGCCGGTTCTGGCCGGGGTCCTCGTGACCGCCGCCCTCGTCGCGGGCATCGCCGTCGCCCTGTGGCCGGACGGCGCGTCCGGCGACGGTGCGGGGGGAGCGACGTCGCCGCCCGTGCGGTCCACTGTGACGAAGACCTCCAGCGCCGCGCCGGCCGACCGGAAGACCACCGCGCCCTCGGCCGACGTCCTGCCGCCGGTGCCGCCGGGATCCCACCGGGTGAAGGCGTCGGGCTACACCATCGCGGTCCCGGACGGCTGGACCCGGACGGAGCAGGCGCGCAGCACGGTCTGGATCGACCCCAGGACCAAGGCGTACGTGCAGGTCGACCGCACGCCCTGGACGGGCGAGCCGAGCGACCCGCTCCAGCACTGGATCAACTGGGAGAAGAACGCGGTCGCCGACGGCAACATGCAGGGGTTCCGGCGGCTGTCGGTGACCAGGAGCACCGCGGGCCGGTTCAGGGCCGCCGACATCGAATTCGTCTGGGACCGCAACGGCGGCACCCGCGCCCGCGACCGGGGCGTTTACATCGACCAGGGCCGGGCGTACGCGGTCCTGGTGGCCGTCCCGGCGACCG
This sequence comes from Spirillospora sp. NBC_01491, assembly GCF_036227065.1. GTDB lineage: Bacteria > Actinomycetota > Actinomycetes > Streptosporangiales > Streptosporangiaceae > Spirillospora > Spirillospora xylanilytica. Next base: position 3,834,739 of record NZ_CP109432.1, on the reverse strand, counting down.
AGTGGAGCCAATACACCACTACCGTGAAGAATGTCCTCGACACGTTCCGGCCCACGAGCGTGCGATGAACCATGGGACGCGCTGGGACGTCCCTATGACGACAGTTGCCGCAGAGGTGTGCTCGGGGAGTGCCTCTAGGCAGCGCCGCGTGTGACGGGGGACCATTTAGTCATGGGAGAGGCACGTCTTCTCGCCAACCGCTACCGGCTCGACGAGGTGGTCGGCCGCGGCGGCATGGGCACGGTGTGGCGGGCCTACGACGTCATGCTCGACCGCGAGGTGGCGGTCAAGGAGGTCGTGCTGCCGCCGGGCCTGACCGTGTCCGAACGCGACGTGCTCTACGAGCGGACCTTCCGCGAGGCGCGGGCGTCGGCGCGGCTCAGCCATCCGGGCGTGGTGGTGGTGCACGACGTCGTGGAGGAGTCCGACCGGCCCTGGATCGTGATGGAGCTGGTCCTGGCCCGCTCGCTCCAGGACCTGCTGGAGGAGGGCCCGCTCGGCCACCGCCAGGTCGCCGAGATCGGCATGCAGATGCTCGCCGCGCTCGGGCACGCGCATGAGAAGGGGATCCTGCACCGCGACGTCAAGCCGAGCAACGTGCTGATCACCGACGCCGGGCGGGTGGTGCTGACCGACTTCGGCATCGCGCAGGTGGAGGGCGACTCGACCCTCACCCAGACCGGCCTGGTCATGGGGTCGCCCGCCTACATCCCGCCGGAGCGGGCGCAGGGCGAGCGCGCCGTGCCCGCCTCCGACCTGTGGGCGCTCGGCGCGACGCTGTACGCGGCGCTGGAGGGCCACTCGCCATACGAGCGGTCCGACGCGATGTCCTCGCTCCAGGCGGCGCTGACCGAGCCGGTCCCGCCGCCGCGCAACGCGGGCCCGCTGAACCGTGTGCTGATGGGGCTGCTGGCCCGTGAGCCCGTGCACCGCATCACCGGCGCGCAGACCCGCCCGCTGCTCGCCCGGGTCGCTGCGATGCCGCCGCCCCCGCCGCCGATGCCCCCGCAGCCGGTGCCGCCGGTCGCCGAGGACACGGTGATGGACGAGGCGGCCGAGACCGTGATGGACGCGGCCGACCTCGATCCGGTGACGCGGCGCGACCCCGGTCCCGGCGGTTTCGCCGGTGGTGCCGGACGCCCCTCGGGCGAGCCCGAGGTACGGACCATGGTGGAGACCGAGTGGTCCCCGCCGCCGCCCGCGCCGTCCCAGACGCAGCCGCCCCCGGCCCTGGCCAAGACGCAGCCGCCCCCGCAGCAGCGGCCCTCGCAGACCCAGCCGCCGCCCTCGCAGACGCAGCCGCCGCCGTACAGTCCGCCCCCGCGTGTGCCACCTCAGCGCGTCCAGCCGCCCCCGCAGCCGCCGCAGACGCCGCAGACGCCGCAGCCGTGGGAGCAGCCGCAGCAGTTCAGCCAGTGGCAGCAGCCCGTTCGGCCCGACCAGGGCGCGGCGCGTCCCGGCGACCGCGAGCGCCGCAAGACGATCGTGATCGTCACGGTCGCGGTGGTGCTGGTGGTGGCCGCGGTGCTGGCGGGCGCGTTCATCCTGCGCAGCCGGCTCGGCACCGGCGCGATGGGCGCGGGCCCGCCGGCCCCGGCCTGCGCCCGGGGGGACGCCGGAGGGGCCGCGGACACGCTCAGCTGTTGGTGATGTCCAGGCCCGAGATGCTCGCCCCGTCGGCGCGCACCGACGGCTGCTCCGACACCACGTCGGTCATCACCATGGTCGGCAGCGTCAGCGGCGGTGGCTGCTCGGGCGTGAAGATCAGCGGGATGCCGAGCAGCCGCGACGACATCTTCGTGGTGAACATGACGACGTCGCCGTCCAGCGTCAGGTTGCCGGTCCTGAGCCGGGTCGTGGCGGCGCCGCGCCGGGTCGTCTGGTCGACGTCCTTCAGCACGGCCCTGGACATGCTGAACTTCAGCGCGCGGACCGTGCCCCGCGCGGTGGGCAGCTCGGCGACGCCGTCGTAGCTGAGCCCCGACATCGTCAGCGAGCTCGCGCGCAGCGTGGCCGCGTCGGTGAAGATCCGCGTCCAGCCGGCGGGCGCCGACGCCGACGCCGACGCCGACGCCGACGCCGACGCCGATGCCGATGCCGACGGCGCCGGGGTCGGAGCCGGGGTCGCGGCCGGGGTGAACAGGTGCACGCCGAGGACGGCGGGCAGGGCCGCCGGAAGCGCGGCGGCGAGCATCGTGCCGCCGCGCGCCGTCCCGCTCGCTGCGGGCAGCGGAGCGGTGCCGCCGGGCGCTCCCGGGCGCGGACGGCGGACCGTGGCCGGGGACCACGCGAAGCCGAGCGCGCCGCCGAGGATGCCGAGCAGCATCCCCGCGAGGAACCCGCCGAAGTTGGACGTGAGGAAGGACGCCAGCGACAGCAGCACGGCGAGGATCCCGTAGAACCCACGCTGCGCGGGCTGGAACCACATCAGCGCGCCGGCCGCGACGAGCAGCGCGCCGATCAACCAGCTCGCCACGCCGGCCATGCCCTGGTGGATCACCAGCGGCATCGGCGCCAGCGGGATCGCGATCAGCTCGACCCCGCCGAGGACGGCGAACACGCCGCCCCAGAAGGGGCGGGTCCGCCGCCAGCGACGGAATCGGTTCGTCTCGGGGGTGTTCATCGGCCTCACCGGGTCGGGGTGGTCAGAAGCACTCGGCGCCGAGCTTCATGCTGAGGTCGTTCAGCTTGAAGGTGCCGGCGGTGGTGGCCCAGGCGACCTGCCTGACCTTGGTCAGCTCGATCCGGGCCGCCTGCTGGCCGAACATCCCGGCCGGTCCGCGCGCGCCGTCCGGGCCGCGGTTCAGCGTGCTGGCATCGCGGCCGATCTCGATGCCGGTGAACGTGGCGTCGGCGTCGAGCTGCTCGACGTCCAGCACCAGGTCGGACGCCTCGACGGGCTTGGCGCCGGTACCCGCGGTGAGCCGCAGGGTGAGCGGGCCCACCTTCATGGACTGGCACATGTTGCGGATCTGCGCCGACTTGATGCCGGAGATCTGCACCGGGTGCTTGGCGCCGTCCTTGCCGGTGTCGACGCCGCCGTACTGCACGAAGCCCTGCCCGTTGAGCGAGTCGGCGCTCACCTTGAAGCTGCTGCCGGAGACGGCGAAGGACGAGGCGAGCGAGCCCTGCGCGGTCATGAACAGCAGCGCGCCGGCACCGAGCGCGGCGGGTGCGGCGATGGCGGCGAAACGCCTCCAGCGGACCCGGCCGACGGCGGCCTCGGTGCTCTCGGCGGAGCCGGCGGAGTCGGTCATGTGCACTCCCTGGGGGGACGGTGTGGGGGACGCGTCCGCGCAAAAACGGACACTCGTGACGCCGCTCACTTGCGTGACGATGAGTGCAAGTTACCCCCAAGTACTTACTTCTAACAACCCCATAGAAAGGCCCATGGATCGGATCTTGTGTCACTGACCTGCGAATCCATGTGAAGGCCGGATTTTGGGATGGTTGAAAATTGGATACAGAGAGTCACTATAGGGAGTCGTCGAGCCCGGCGCGAAGAGGCGGGCGGAACACTGTCGGGGCGCGAACGGAACGCGGTGGGGACGCGGCCGGGCGCCCGGGGTCAGCTCCCCGCGGAGAGGGCGTTCAGCGCGAGCCGCAGCTCGGCGACGTGCTCGCGGAGATCCTCGGGGTCGGACCCGGACCCCAGCAGCGTGACGTCGTGCTCGACCCGGGCGACCCGCTCGTCGAGCGACTTCAACAGCCGGGCGAGGCCGGGCCCGTCGCCCTCCTCGCCGAGCGTCCGGCGCAGCAGCTCGGCCTGCCGGCTCAACCGCGCGGTGCGCCGGTGCAGCTCGACGAACACCGCGACCTTGGCGCGCAGCAGCCACGGGTCGAACGGCTTGGTCAGGTAGTCGACCGCGCCCGCCGCGTAGCCGCGGTAGGCGTCCTGCCCGGCCTCGCCCGCCGCGGTGAGGAAGATGATCGGGATGTCCCGGGTGCGCGGTCGGCTCTTGATGTGCTCCGCGGTCTCGAAGCCGTCCATCTCGGGCATCACGACGTCGAGCAGGATCAGCGCGAAGTCGTCGCTCAGCAGCTCGCGCAGCGCGTCCCGGCCCGAGGAGACCGGCACGACCTGCACCGGCAGCGCGTCGAGCACCGCGGTGAGCGCGACCAGGTTCTCCGAACGGTCGTCGACGGCCAGGATCCTCGTGGTGGTGGGCACCGGACTCCTCCGCCCGTCGGTGACGGCGTGCTCGCACCAGCCTGTCACGTTCGCGCGGACGACGACAGCCGATCGGTGCAGAGTGCCGCTTTCTAGGGCAGCCAGCCCGGCTTCACCAGGCCCGACTCGTAGGCGAACACCACCAGTTGGGCGCGGTCGCGCGCGGAGAGCTTGACCATGGTGCGGCTGACGTGGGTCTTGGCGGTCGCCGGGCTGACCACCAGCCGGGCGGCGATCTCCTCGTTGCTCAGCCCCTCGCCGACCAGCGCCATCACCTCGCGCTCGCGATCGGTGAGGGCGTTCAGCCGGGTCGAGGGGGCCGGGGCCTTGGCCCGCGCGGCGAACTCGGCGATCAGCCGCCGGGTCACGCTCGGCGACAGCAGCGCGTCGCCCGCCGCGACCGACCGGACCGCGTGGATCAGCTCCACCGGCTCGGTGTCCTTGACCAGGAACCCGCTCGCCCCGCCGCGCAGCGCCTCGAACACGTACTCGTCGAGCTCGAAGGTGGTCAGGATGACGATCCGGACCCCGTCCAGGCGCTCGTCGGAGGCGATCCGGCGGGTGGCCTCCAGGCCGTCGGTGCCCGGCATCCGGATGTCCATCAGGATCACGTCCGGGCGGAGCCGCCGGGCCTGCGCGACCGCCTCCTCGCCGTCGCCCGCCTCGCCGACCACCTCGATGTCGGCCTGGGCGTCCAGCAGCGCGCGGAACCCGGCGCGGACCAGGATCTGGTCGTCGGCGAGCAGCACCTTGATCACTCGGCACCTCCCGGGCGCGGCGGGGACGGGTCCGCGGCGGACGGGTCCGCGGTCGGAGCGAGGCTACCGGGTCCGGGCGCGCCGTCCACGGGCAGCGTCGCGGTGACGCGGAACCCGCCGCCCCGCCGCGGCCCGGCCTCGAACGTGCCGCCGAGCGCCGCGGCGCGCTCGCGCATGCCGCGGATCCCGCTGCCGCCGGGACGGTCGTCCAGCAGCGCGACGCCCCGGCCGTCGTCCTCGACCAGCACGGTGATCTCGTCGGCGCCGTAGGCGACCACGACCCGCACCGTCACCGGGCCCGCGCCGGAGTGCCTGGTGACGTTGGTGAGCGACTCCTGGACGATGCGGAACGCGGCCAGGTCGGTCGCGGCGTGCAGGGGCCGCCGGTCGCCGGTGACCTCGGCGTCCACCCGCAGGCCCGCCGAGCGGGCGCGGGCGAGCAGGTCCTCCAGCCGGTCCAGCCCGGCGGTGGGGGAGCGCGGGGCGCTCTCGCCCTGCGCGCGCAGCGCCCCGATCACCGACCGCATCTCGCTGAGCGCCTCCTTGCTGGCCTCCTTGATGGCGGCCAGCGCGGTCCGCGCCTGCCCGGGGTCGTCGTCGATGAGGTGCAGCGCCACCCCGGCCTGCACGTTGATCATCGAGATGTTGTGCGCCAGCACGTCGTGCAGTTCGCGGGCCATCCGCAGCCGCTCCTCGCTGGCCTGCCGCCGGTCCTCCTCGGCCCGGGACCGGGCCGACGCCTCGGCCTTCTGCCGGCGCATCCGGACCAGCTCGGCGGTGACCAGCCCGACCAGCGCCCAGCCGATCACGATCGAGGTGCCGCCGACCGTCGGCTCGTCCACCGGGAAGGGGCCGCCGCCCCGGCCGCGCTCGTCCCACGGCACCCCGATCACCGCGGTGAGGGCGAAGTAGGCGGCGAGGGCGCCGCTCGTGCAGGCCCAGGCGAACAGCCGGTGCCCGGCGTTGACCGCCGACATCAGCGCCAGGAGCGCGGCGAACGGAGCCGGCCCGTACGGGTAGGCGCGCAGGAAGTACAGCGCGGTGAGCGCGCCCACCGCCACCAGCGTGAACCTCGGATGCCGGCGGCGCAGCAGGAGCAGCGCCGGGCCGACGAGCAGCACCGCGAAGGCCGGCGGGTCGAGCGGGGTGAAGCCGTAGTCGTGCGACGGGTGCGGCCGGCCGGCCGGATCGCGCCACCCGCCCCGGCCGGGCCCGCCGCCGCTTTCCGCGCCGATCGAACCCATCACCTGGATGACCGCGATGAGCGCCGGAAGCACCCAGACGGGCCACGCGGTGGGACGGGCCCAGCGCGGTGCCCCGACGTGTGCGGACGGCGGCGGAGTGCTCATTCCAGCACGTTAGGACACCGGCGGCCGGCCCGGCGTCGGCCGCCGGGAGCGTCCGCCCGTACTCCCCGGGAGGTACCGGGTCATTCGCCGCGGAGACGGGCGCTCAGCCACCCGAGGACGGAGGGGAGGTGGCCGCGCCACTGCCCGAGCGTGCCGGGCTCGCCGTCGACCAGCGACACCTCGGCGCGCGCCGGCGGCTTGGCGAGCGACGCGAACCGCGCCGCGGTCGCCGCCTCCCCGCCGTCCCGTCCGGTCGCGATCAGGAGCGACACCGGCGGGGGCGGGAGGTGTTCGAGCCGCCACAGCAGGTCGTTGTCCTGCCGGTACACGGAGCTGCCGCCGTAGGGGTCGGGCTGGGCGGTCCCGGGCGCGGTGGGCGGCGCGCCGAGGGCGCCGTCGATGCTCGCACCCGCGGCGAAGCGGTCGGAGTGCAGCATCGCGAACCGCGTGCCGCACTGGCCGCTGGTGCCGAACCCGGCCACGCCCCACCCCTGGCGCACGCGCGGCAGGCGGTAGGTGCTCAGCAGCGCGACGGGCAGATCCTGGGTGTAGAACGTCTCGGCCTGCCCGCCGGCGCGTCCGGGCAGATCGACGCACACCGACGGGCGCACGCCGGTCTTCCCGTCACGGGTCTTCCCGTCACGGGTCTTCCCCTCACCAGCCTTCACCGTCTTCCCCAGACCGGCCGCCATGCCCTTGACGACCCTGCGGTGCGCACCGGGGCCGGGTGGCGCGGACGGTCCTGACGGCGCCGGTGCCGGCGGGGCCGGCGACAGCCCGTGCGCTGAGCGGACCATCGCGTAGACCATCGGCTGGGAGCGGCCCGCCGCGACCTCGCGGGCGGCCTCGGCCGGGACGTGCGCCTGTTTGATCCACGCCGTCGGGCCGTCGGACGGCCCGCCCGACAGCAGCATCGCGACGGGGAGCCGCTTGCGCGCGTACTCGGGCTGGAAGTACTGCGGCGGGAGGTAGACGTAGACCACCGAGTCGAGCCCGCTGCGCGGGCCGTGCACCTCCAGCCGGTCGACCCGCCCGTCCTTGGCCGGATCCTGCGGGTGCCCCGCGCGGGACGGGCCGAGGCCGGTGCTGAAGCGGCGCACCTGACCGGACGGGTCGGCCTTCGCGCCATGGCTCGACTGCACCTGCTTCACCTGGACCTTCGCGGTGCCGTCGCCGAGCAGGTCGTCCCAGGTCGCGTAGAAGACGAAGTACTTGTTGGCGGTCAGGACGATCAGTGCCGTCAGGGTCGCCTGGCTCGCCAGCAGCAGTCCGGCGCGCCTCAGCACCGGCCCTCTGCCGGACCCGGCGAACCGCGGCCACAGCAGCATGGCCGCGGCGAAGGCGGCGGTGGCCAGCAGGCCAGTCAGGATGAGCAGGATCGCGCTCGTGGGCTCCATGTCACTCTCCCCGGAGCTGGGCGCTCAGCCATTGGACGGTCGGCGGGATGTACTTGCGGAACGTCTTGAAGTTGTGGCCGCCGGTCGGCAGCAGCACCGTGTCGACCACCAGCGGCGGCCGGGCGGCCCGCATGAACCGCTGGGCCGACGGGAAGGTGTTCTCGCCGACGTCGGCGGACGCCACCAGGATCGACAGCGGCGGCTGCGGCAGGTTCTGGAGCCGCCAGATCAGGTTGCTGCTCCGCCGCAGGGCGGGGCTGCCGTTGTAGAGGTCGCGGGTCGTGGTGTCGAGCAGCGCGTGGAAGTGGCCGGCCATGTTGGCCGCGGCGCTGAACCGGTCGGAGTGCAGCATCGCCAGCTTGGCCGCGCAGTAGCCGCCGGTGGAGTAGCCCGCCACGCCCCAGCCCTTGGCGGAGCGGGGCGTGCGGTAGGTCCCCGCGATCGCCTCGGGGACGTCCTGCGCGAAGAACGTCTCGACCTTGGGGCCGCCGGGCACGTCCGCGCACTCGGTGTCCCAGCCGTCCTTCACGGTCGGCCGCATCATCACGTAGATCATCGGCTGGGCCCGGCCGGCCGCCTGCGCCCGCGCCGCCTCCTCGGGCAGGTGGCCCTTGTCGATCCAGGTGAGCCGGTCGGAGGCGGGGTAGCCGGCGATGAAGAGCGCGACCGGGAACCGGCGCGCGGCGAAGCCCGGCTGGAAGTACTGCGGCGGGAGGTAGACGTAGGACTCGGCGTCGATCCCGGTGCGGACGCCGTGGATCGCCAGGTGCTCGACCTGCCCGTCGCGGGCGGGGTCGGCGTGCCCGGTGCGCCCGGCGGCGCCCGGGTCGAGCTCCGCGGCGACCTTCCGGACGACCTGGCTCGCGACGGCGGCGTTCGGCGGTGCCGGCGGGCGTCGTCCCTGCTCCGTCCGGACCTTCCCGCCGGCGGCGCCGAGCAGGTCGTGCCACGTCCCGTAGAACAGGTAGTAGCCGTTCAGCCCGACGATCAGCGTCAGGATGAGCACGACCTGGCAGCCGATCAGCAGTCCGGCGCGTGCGGCGACGGCGCCCGGTCGGGCGGCGGCGACGCGCGGCCACAGCCGCACCGTCGCCGCCAGGCACCCGAGCGTCGCCAGGCTGAGCAGGGTGAGCAGCTCCCAGCTCGTCAGTTCCATACCGGCCCCCTCCGGGCAGGACGTGCCACGCGCTGGGCATGGCACGACGAATGACTCGGCGGGCGTACGGCCGGGTCGGTGAACGTTCAGAAGGGTCGATGACCTGACAGCCGCGTGCGCCCGACCGGATCGGCCGGGCTGCCTGACGGGGCGTGCCCTGGGCGGCGTCGGGATGCCGTCCGCAGTCATACGTGTCGGCGCGTTGCGCTCGGTGCCCGTTCTCAGCCGATCCAGCGGATCGGCAGCCGGTCGAAGCCGTGACGGGCGCTTGACCGCAACATTACCGGTTCGCCCGCCAGGCGCGCACGCCCTGGCCGTTCCAAGATCGCGACGAGGAGCGCGCGCAGGTGCACCCGGGTCAGCCGCGCGCCCAGGCACGCGCGCGTCCCGTACCCGAAGCAGAGGTGCGGGCGCGCGGGCCGGTCGTGCCGGAGAGGGGGTTCGGCGTCCGGATCGCTCTGGAGGCGGTGCCCGGCGTCAGGGTCGTCCTCCTGCGGGCGCGGGGCAGGGACGTAGCGTTCGGGGATGTAGCGGTCGGGTTCGGGAAATGTGTCCTCGTCGTGGTTGGCGGACGCGAGCCAGAGCACGACCCGTTCACCCGCCCGCAGCGGCACGCCGCCCATTTCGGTCGCGCGCTGCACGACGCGGTCGATCTGCATTACGGGCGTCCACCAGCGCAGCATCTCCTCCACGGCGCTGTCGAGAAGCCCCTCGTCGGTTCGTCCCGCCTGTAAGCGCTCGTACTGCCCGGGGTGGCGCAGAAGGGCGTACAGGCCGCCGGCCAGAGTGTTGCGCAACGTTGCAGGCACGTCCCCGGCGACGTCGCGGACGAAGTCGACCGACTCCCGCGCGGGCACCCGCTCCAGCATCGCCCGCGCGGGAGGGTCCATGTCGATGAGGGACGGGTCCGGCTCGTCACCGCCGCCGCTCCCGCCCGCCGCCTCGTCCGCGTCCTGCTCACGCCCCACGGCGGGGCCGTGCAGGGCACCGTCCTGCTCGGACGCGAAGAGCTCCGGGTGGACGAGGGCGTGCCGCACGTCGGCGTAGCTCAGCACCGCCCAGGCGCCGGGCCGCTCGGACATCCGCCCGTCCAGCCACACCACCGGGGTCTTGGCGCGGAGCCGCTCCAGCCGTTCGTAGGGGACGCCCCGCGCGTAGCTGTCGGGGCAGCCGAGGACCTCGGTGTCGGAGATGGGCAGGGCGCCTCGCCGCTGAGGCATGGGGGAACCTCCTTCAGGGCGGACGCTAACGTGTCCGAGCCGAACGCTCTATGTCCGGTTTCGGCCGTCCCATGTCACCTTCCCGGCGTTCCGCAACCGGCACGGCGCGTTCAGGCGGGGTTCAGCCCGCGAGCCACTCTCCCGTTTCGACGCTCACCAGACCGTGGCGGGCGGCCTCGATCACGGCCTCGCGCTGCGAGTGCACGCCCAGCTTGCTCAGCACGCTCTGCACGTGGCTGCGCGCCGTGCTGCGCGTCACCCCCATCGCCTTGGCCAGTGCCTGGGTGGACTCGCCGCGGGCCAGCCGGGTGAGCACCTCGCGCTCGCGCGGGGTGAGGAACTGCGCCACCTTCTGCGCCTGGCTGCGCGGCCGGACGCCCGCGCCGCGCCGGGTGGCCTGGTCGACGACGACCTCGCCGGCCGCGACCCGGCGCAGCACGGTGAGGATGTCGCCGGCCTGCTGGCCCTTGTGCGCGAAGCCCCGCACGCCCGCCGCGAGACCGGCCTCCAGCACCGGCTGCTCGAGGAATCCGGTCAGCACCACGAACCGGGTGCCCGGCGCGGCGGCCCGCAGCCGCGGCATCCATTCGAGCGCGGTGGTCCCCGGGAAGTGCAGGTCGATCAGGCAGACGTCGGCGCTCCCGGCGCGCAGCGCCGGGAGCGCCTCCTCGGGCGAATAGGCCACCCCCGCCACCGCGTGGCCGGCGTCGGCCAGCACCAGCGACAACGAGTCGGCGAACACCGCGTGGTCGTCGCAGATGATCACCTTCATGGATGCGGCCGCCAGTCGTCGGCGCTGATGGGCGGCGCCGACGGCAGCAGCATGCGGACCCGGGCGCCTCCCATCTCGCAGGTGCGGATCTCCAGGCTGCCGCCGTAGCCGGAGATGAGGTCGTGCACGATGCCCAGCCCCAGCGAGGCCAGCCCGCGCGGCGCCGCCCCGCCCGGGACCGTGTCGCCGGGCGCGCCGGGCGCACCGTACGCGCCGCGGGGGACGCCGAACCCGGGGCCGTCGTCGTCGACCTGGACGGCGACCCAGCCCCGGTCGGCCACGACCCGGACGTCCACCCGGCGGGCCGCCACCCGGCAGGCGTTGTCGAGCACGTTGCGCAGCGCCCGCCAGAGCGCGACCGGGTCCATGTGCGCCCACGCCTCGCCGCCGCTGAAGCAGACCTCGTGCGAGGTGGCCAGCCGCATGCCGGTGACCACCTCGGCGGTCAGCTCGTCCACCCGGATCCGTTCCGGGCAGGGCAGCGGCTCGTTGTCGTCGCCGTCCCCGTCGAGGCGGCGCAGCAGGTGGTCGAGCCACCGGGTCTCGCCGAGGAGCTGCTCGACGCGGGCCCGGCTCGTGTCGCCGACGTCGTCGGCGACGACGACCGCCGAGGCCAGCATGATGATCGTGCCGAGCTCGTGCCTGATGTCGTGCCGCAGCCGCCGCCGCCACAGGCCGTCCTCGACCCTTCCCACCGGGTCCTCCGGCCCGGTTTCCCGCGTGCCCACGGTGGTGAGCGTCGCGACGTGCGCGGGCGTGTCCATCGGTGACGACCGTGACTGCCCGTTGTTCATGAAGGACCCCCGTCCATAAATACCAGCACCGTCCCGACCGTCGCCCGGATGGGCATCGGTGTCCAGACAATTGGCCGCTACCGTCCGGCCGCTGGCCGATAGTGGACATGGCAAAATTCTGGTAAACCAGCCCCATTGTCGATGCGTCTCGATCGGGATTGCCGGGCGATCTCCGCGGCATTTCTTTCATACCTACGGCGTAGCCGCCTTGCGCATTCCGGCGGGTGTAGCCCCCCAGGGCCGGAGGGACAGTCTCGGTATGCCGACGGTCACCTTTCTCGGACACGCCGGAGTGGCGGTCCGTGGCGCCGCGTTCCGCCTGCTCGCGGATCCCTGGCTCGCCCCGACGGGCGCCTTCCTGGGCGCCTGGCACCAGTACCCGAGAAACGATCATCTCGATGTGCCCGCGTTGCTCGAAACCGACTGGGTCGCGATCTCGCACGAGCATCTAGATCATTTCGACCCCTGGGTCGTCGAGCGACTTCCCGAACGGACCAGAATCCTCATTCCGTCCTATCCGGGTCCCGCCTTCCGTGCACGCATGGCGGCGGTGGCCGGCGCCCGGCAGGTAATTGAGATACCGGCCTGGGAGAAATTCCCACTGGACAATCAGGGCTCCTGGATCACGGTGATTCCGGAGCTGTCGCCGATGTGCCACGACTCCGCATTTCTCGTGGTCGCCGACGGCCGCGCGATCCTGCACTGCAACGACGCGCGGCTCACCGCGGCGCAGGCGCGCCGCGCCAAGCACCTGGCCGGCGGCCGGCTCGACCTGATGGCGCTCCAGACCTCGGGCGCCTCCTGGCACCCGATCTGCTACGAGTACCCGCCCGAGGAGCTCGCCAAGGTCTCGATGGACAAGCGGGTCGCCAAGCTGCGCGGCGCGCAGCGGCTGGTGCGGCAGACCGCGCCGGAGCTCGCCGTCCCGTTCGCCGGGCCGCCCTGTTTCCTGGACGGCGAGGTCGCGCACCTCAACTGGGTGCTCGACCAGGACACGGGCGCGTTCTGCGACCCCGAGGCCGCCACCGAGTGGCTGCGCGAGCACCTGCCCGGGCAGCGCTGGGACCACTTCAGGCCCGGTGACACCGTCGACCTGGACACCGGCGAGGTCGTCCGCGACCCGGTCTCGGCGCGCTTCTCGTTCGCCGACGCCGACCGTCCCGGCTACCTGGAGCGGTACGCCGCCGACCGGGCCGCGTCGATCGAGCGCGTGCTGGCGGACCACCCCGAGCCGGACGCCGAGCTGTTCCACCGCTTCGTCGCGCACTTCGAGCACCTGGGCGGGCTCAGCGACTACTTCCTCTCCCAGATCGACATGCTGGTCCGCTTCGAGGTCACCGGGCCGAACGGCGGGACGTGGGACGTGGACTTCTCCCCGGACGGGCTCAAGGCCGGGGAGGCCGCCCCTGGCGCCCGCCCGCACTACCGGATCACCACCGCGGGCCGCTGGCTCGACGGCGTGCTGGGCGGGCGGCTGGCCTGGGAGGACCTGCTCATCTCGTTCCGGCTCAGCCTCTACCGCGACCCCGACGTCTACAACGACCACCTGGTCGGCCTGCTCAAGCACGCCAACGCCCCCGCGCTGCGGGCGGTCGAGGCGTACGAGACGGGACGGGACGAGTCCGAGCGCATCGTGGTCGAGTCGGGCGGGTGCTCCTATGACATCCCGCGCTACTGCCCGCACGCCGGGGAGGACCTGTCGATCGGCGCGATCGTCCGGGACGGGCAGGTGCACTGCCTCGCGCACAACTTCGCGTTCGATCTGGCCACGGGGGCGTGCGTCAACGCGCGCTCGGCGAACCTCGGCAGCAGGAGGGTGCGCCGGACCACCGATCGGCCTCTCGGCCTTTAGCGTTCTGTGCTAATTTTTTGTGATCACCGGGGGTTTGAAGGGGTTCGTACGTGGACCGCAAGAAGTTCGGCCTGTTCGTCGTCGCCTTCGTGCTGGTCGTAGGGGCGATGGAGATCTTCGCACTACAGATCGGCTCGATGGACTTCCCGTTGCCGGATCAGCCGCAGAAGCCGGTCGTCGCCGAGAACCAGGGCGTCGGCTGAGGCACCAGGCCCGGCCATCGAAAGTCTGGAAAGAAGCTCGTCAGGATCGTCCGGCGGTGTTGTGCCCCTTCATGATGCTCTGAAGGTCGGGACGCGCACCGCCGGACGCGTCTGAGAGCGCCGGGCAGGCCCATCGGTCCTGGTGTCCCCACGAGTAGGAGATGTCCATCGGCGGGCGCGGCACCAGCCGGTCCCAGCGCGCCAGGATCGCGCGGAGCTGCGCCTGGGTGGGCAGCCAGTACTGCTTGTCGCCCGTTGAGCAGTCCTGCCCGAACGTCTGGAAGACCGGCACGACCGCGCGGCGTGCGATGCCCGCCTCGTCGGCCATCCGCACCATCCGGTCGATCGCGTCGATGTTGCACTTCGCGCGGGTCCGGGCCGAGCCCTTGCACGGGTAGGGGTCGAGCCCGACCAGGTCGACGCCGGTCCGGGCGGGCGTGAGCGGCCCCATCGGCCAGTCGGTGAGCGAGATGAAGGTGACCTGACCGGGCGCGTGCCGCCTGACGTGGTCGGCGCGGCGGCGGATCTCGCCGGCGACCTCCGGGCACTCGCGGGTGTTGGGCTCGTCCGACAGGTACCAGCCGAACACCTTGGGGTCGCGCGCGTAGCGCTGGACCGCCCGGGCGAACGCGTCGAACGGCAGCTCGAAGGCGTCGCAGGTGAAGTTGCCGACCCACAGCAGCGCCCGCATCCCGTCCGGGACGCCGCGCACCAGCGCCTCGTCGGGCTTGACATCGACGAGGTCGTAGCCGAGCGCCTTCAGCCTCGGGTAGTCGGCGGGCTGGGTGTTCAGCGCGATGTGCCGCGTCCCGCCAGAGCCGGCCGCTGGGGTCCCCGGGCTCGCGAGCGGGCCGCGGTAGGGGGTGTCGCCGTCGCCGGACGGTCCGCGCGCCAGGTAGAGCAGGAAGCCGGCCACCAGCACGGCCGCGGCGGCCACCACCGAGATCTTGAAGCGGACGCCCATCGCTGTCTCCCCGGGTGGTCGCGGTCGGTCAGGCGGCGGGACCGGCCTCCCGCCCGGCCTCGCGGACCGGCGCGCCGGCGGCGCCGGGCGGCGCGTCCCGGAGCGGCGGGACGGTGAAGCCGAGGATGTGCCGGACGGTGTCCCAGAGCGCGCCGAACGTGGCGCGCATCGACGGGTCGCGCAGGTACACCGCGTCGATCGCGACCCGGGCCGGGACGATCCGCTCGATGTAGGCGGCCAGGTCGACCTCCTCGCCGGGGCCGAGCACGTCGAAGTCGCGGAAGCGGACCTCGGAGACGCCGGTCAGGCCCGGCCGGTGGTCGAAGACCCAGCGGGACCGCGCGTCGTAGTGCACGGCCAGATCGTAGGTCTCCGGACGCGGCCCGACCAGGGTCATCTGCCCGCGCAGCACGTTCACGAGCTGCGGCAGCTCGTCCAGCGACCACTGGCGCAGCAGCTTGCCCACCCTGGTCAGCCGGGGGTCGCAGTTGGCGGTGACGGTGAGGCCGCCGACGCCCTGCCGCATGGTGCGGAACTTGTACATGGTGAACGGCCGGCCGCCCTGCCCCACCCGGGTCTGCCGGAACACCCCCGGCCCCGGGCTCGACAACCGCACCAGCGCGTACACCAGCAGCAGCGGCACGCTCAGCAGGACCAGCCCGGCGAGGGCCCCCGCCACGTCCAGCACGCGCCGCGCGCCGGACGGCGGGACCCCGTCGGACGGGTCGACCGGACGGCTCTCCAGCCGGGTGTGCTCCTCGGACATGGTCACCCCTTCTTCTGGACGTGCCGGAACCACACCAGCAGCGCCGCGGTGGTGGCGACGAAGGAGACGGAGGTGGCGATCGCGGCGCCCTCGGCCCCGTACCGGGGGATCAGGAAGACGCCGCACACCACGACGACGACCAGGCCGATGCCCTGGCCGGCGGACGCGGCGCCGGGCCGGCCGACGCCGTACAGGTAGGCCATGACCAGGCCGGTGACGCCGAAGGTGACCACCCCGGCCAGCCGGATGTAGGTGGGGACCACCGCGTCGTCGAAGACGTCGCCGAACACCCAGGGCAGCGCGGTCCCGGCGATCAGCGCGAGCGGCAGCGCGGCGGCGGCCGACACCGCCAGCGCGGGCAGGATCAGCCGTGCGGTCCGCCGGGTCGCGGTGCCGCGGTCCTCCTTGGCGAAGTCGGGGTACAGCACGTAGTTGACGGCCAGGCCCGGGAGCTGCACCAGCTCGGCGAACTTGCTCGCGACGGTGTAGACGCCGAGGACCTTCGGCCCGGCGAGCGCGCCGAGCAGCGCCATGTCGAAGCGGAGCTGGAGCAGGTCGATGAGCTGGCCGAGGTAGCCGCGCAGGCCGTACCCGGCGATGGTGCGGCCGAGCCGCCGGTCCGGGCGGCCCCAGCCGGCGAAGAACCCGCGCCGCGCCAGCCGCCGCGCGATCCACGCGGCGGCGGCGACGTCGGCCAGCACCAGCCCGGTGATCAGCGCGCCCGGCCCGTACCAGCCGATCAGGATGACCAGGTAGATGGGCAGGAAGACGAACTCCTCGACGGCGATCGCGAGGCTGGCGCCGTTCTGGTCGTCGGTGCCCTGGAGCAGGCCCTTGCCGACCGAGACGAAGCCCTGGGTGAAGGACGGGACGGCGGCGGCGAGCGTGAACCAGATCCCGAACGACTCGAAGAACACTGGGTGGAGCAGCGGGCTGAGGGCCAGCCAGCCGGTGCCGCCGAGGACGGCGCCGGCGACGGTCAGCCAGGCCAGGGTGGGCCGCACCCGCGCCTGGTCGTGGTCGCCGCGGATGAGGAAGTAGGGCGCGGCGGCGGGCAGCCCGGCGTTGGAGAGCTGGCAGAGCAGCCCGGGGAGGATCCGCACCAGGGTGAACGCGCCGACCAGTTCGGGCCCGCCGATCCGCGCCACCAGGATGGTGGCGACGCCGAGCGAGGCGAGCGCGCCGATCCGTCCGGCCATGTTGCCCGCGACGAGCGCGAGCAGCCGCCTCTTGAGCCGTCCGGCCTCGGCGGTGTCCCGGCCGTCCCCCACGCCGCCCGAGACGGGTCCGGTGGGTCCGGCGGGACGCTGCGTGTCCGTCATGCGGCCTCCCCGGTGCCCGCCGCGGGGGCGGTGTCGCGCCGTCCGAAGAGGTCCAGTGCGGCGATCAGGCCGAAGAACGCCCAGCCGTGCCGGTAGTGCAGGGTCTCGTAGAACAGCCCGGAGATCAGGAACACCGCGACCAGCGCGGCGAACAGCTCGGGCCGGGGCACCAGCCGCGCGTACTCGCCGGTCAGCGCGTCCCGGCGGGCGATCCGCAGGCACCTGAGCAGCAGCGTGGACAGCAGTGCGATCAGCGCGACGCCGCCGAGGAAGCCGCGCTCCAGGACGGCGGCGATGTAGTCGTTGTGCGCCTCGCGGACGTAGGTCTCCTGGCCGACCCGCATCGCGGTCTCGGTCTGGCCGGGCCCGATGCCCCACGGATGGGTCTGCCGGTCGATCATCTTGATCGTGGTGGCCAGCACGGTGCTGCGCGAGTTGGTGCTCTCGCCGGTGGTCCGGCCGATCGAGTCGCGCAGGATGGGGGACGCCTGGCCGGCCCGGTCGAGCCAGGGCTGGACGTCGATCTGGCCGAGCGCCGCGACGCCCCCGCCGCCGAGCACCGCCGCGAGCGCCCCGACCGCGATCGCGTGGTGCGCCTTGCCCTCGCGGAACAGCCGGAAGAGGTAGCCGAGCAGGATCGCGGCGCCGAGCGCGAGCGAGCCGCCGTTGGAACCGGTCAGCACCTCGGCGGCGAGCAGCACGCCGCACACCGCGTACCGCCGGGCGGGCGTGGCGGGGAAGCGGGCGGCGCGGGCGATGAAGAACACGCAGATGAACCAGTTGGAGGCGTAGTTGGCGTCGCCGAAGGTGAACATCGCGCGCTCGCCGTCGACCTGCTTCCCCGACAGCAGGTCGTTCCCGATCACGAACCCGAAGATCATCACCAGCGCGCAGCAGGTGCCGATGACCACCCAGGAGCGCAGCGCGACGCGCAGCAGCCGCGGGTCGCGGCCGAGATTGGCGACGCTCACCGCCCACAGCAGCACGAACAGGTCCTTGACCAGGGTGAGCGCGCCCGCGTCGTTGACCAGCGCGGCGATCCCGCCGGCGATGATGGTCAGCAGCGTGGGGATCAGGAACGGCCACCGCACCGGCAGCCGGTGGGTCGCCGCCCACAGCAGGGTGACCGCGGTGACGCCGACGAGCGCGAGATCGGGCAGCCCCGTGTTGCCGGGGCCGGGGGCCAGCCCGAACGGCATCAGCATCGGCAGCGAGGCGATGCCCGCGACCAGCGCCACCACCGTCACCGGCAGCCGGCGCCGCAGCGGCGGCGGCGCGGCGGGGCCGGGCGGCGCGGACGCCCGTCCGGCGGCGGCCCGGTCCGCCGGCCCGGTGGCGGGCTTCGGCGGGGCGGCCCTGGTGGCGGTCATCGCTGGTACGGCCGTTCGGTGTCGCCGCGGTAGACGTCGTCGAGCTGCTCGCCGAGATGGGCCGGGGTGAACCAGTCGCCGACCCGGTCCCGGGCGCGGCGGGCCATCCGGGCGGCGGCGGCCGGGTCGTCCAGGAGGTGGCCGATCGCGCCGGCGAGCTGCTCGGGGTCCTCCGGCCGGACGAGCAGCCCGGTCTCGCCCGCCAGCACCAGGTCCTGGTTGGACGGGACGGCGGTCGCCACCAGCGGGATCCCGGCGCCGATCGCCTCGACCAGCACGCACGGCAGGCCCTCCCAGCGGCTGGCCATCGCCATCAGGTCGAAGGCGGGCAGCACGCTCGCGACGTCGTCGCGGTGCCCGAGCCACCGCATCCGCTCGCCGATGCCGAGCCGTGCGGTCAGCGCCTCCAGCTCGGCCGCCATCGGCCCGCCGCCGACCCACAGCCCGAACACGTCGCCCGGGAGCCGGGCCAGCGCCCGCGCGAAGACCTCCGGGCCCTTCTGGTGGGTGAGCCGCCCGACCGAGCCGACGACCTTCACCCCGAGCGGCAGGTCGAGGCGGCGCCGCGCCTGCGCGCGCGAGCCGGGCGCGGTGGCGTAGGCGGCCACGTCCACCGCGGGCCACGACAGTCGGACCCGCTCGGGCGTGGCGAGGCCGAGCCGCAGCGCGGTGGTGACCGTCTCCGACCCGATCGCCAGGAACGCGTCGGTGTGCTTGGCGGCGGCCCGTTCCAGCCTGATGTAGACGCGGCGCCGCGCCCACGACTGGAACTCGTTGAACGGGAAGCCGTGCCAGGTGTGCACGATCCGCGGCACGCCCGCGCGGGCCGCGGCGATCCGCCCGATCACGCCGCCCTTGGCGCTGTGCGTGTGCACGACGTCGTAGCGGCCCTCGGCGAGGACCTGGGTGAGGACGCGCAGCGCGGCGCGGTCGTCGCGCGGGGAGATCTGCGGGACCAGCGACCGCACCTGGACGATCTCCATCCCGGCACCGTGCGCGGCGGGCGTCAGGTCGCCGGCGGCGGCGTTGGCGACCGCCTCCTCGCCGCGCAGCACGTCCGCGCCGGACGCGGCGGCCTTGCTGTCGATGCCGACGCCGCCGGTGACGACGGCGCGCTCGTAGCCGTCCGGCGGCAGGGCCAGGGCGCCGTTCAGCGCGACCTGTCCGGCGCCGCCGTTGAAGCGGGTGATCACCGTGGCCACTCTCAGCTTGCGGCTTGTCGTCATGAGCACCTCACAGGCCGGGCGGATCGGGGGAGCAGCCCGCCTCGCACAGCGGGGACGACCCGGCGGGCGGGTCGCCCTGCGGGGGCGGGCGGCGGACGGGGTGGTACTCGGGCAGCAGCCGGCGCAGCAGCAGTCGCACCCGGCCCGCGTCGCCCGAGCCGGCCGCGGCCGACAGCGCGTCCAGGAGCTGCGGCAGCCCCGCGGGCGGCGGCGCCGGGCGGGTCGCCCAGATCTTCGGATGGGCGGTGCGGATCCGCCGCTCGGAGTCGGAGAACGGCTTCTCGGCCAGCTTCTCGCCGGGCCCGAGGCCGCAGAACCGGATCGTCACCTCGGGCAGCCGGAGCTGCTCGGCGTACCGGTGCACCAGCTCGATCACCGGCACCGGGCTGCCCATGTCGAGCACGAACGTCTCGGCCTCCTCGGTGAGCGAGGCCGCCTCCAGCAGCAGCCCGGCCGCCTCCTCCATCGTCATGAAGTGCCGGGTCACCTCCGGATGGGTGATCACGACGACCTCGCCGGAGGAGATCCGGTGCGCCAGCACGCTCAGCAGCGACCCCGGCCCGCCGATGACGTTGCCGACCCGGACCGCCGCGAAGCAGGTCGGGCCGCCGGTCGCGGTCTGGAGCAGCAGCTCGCCGAGCCGCATCGTCGCGCCGAGCACCGACGTCGGGTCGGCCGCCTTGTCGGACGAGACCAGCACCAGCCGCTGCACGTCGTGCCGCACCGCGCTGTCGACCACGTGCCGGGTGCCGAACACGTTGTCGGCCACGCCCCGGCACGGGTCCTGCTCCACCTTGGCCAGCTCGTTCTGCCCCGCGGTGTGGAACACCAGGTCGGGCCGGGCGTCCCGGACGACCCGGTCGACCCGGGCGGGGTCGCGCACGTCCGCCTCGGCGGAGCTCACCAGGTCGCCGTCCATCCGAGCGGCCAGCTCGTGCCCGAGCCGGGCCAGCCCGACGCCGTCCTTGTCGACCAGGCACAGCGCGGCCGGGTCGAGCCGCTGGACCTGGTGGCACAGCGCCGAGCCGATCGTCCCGCAGGCGCCGGTGACCAGCACCCGCCGGCCCCGGACCAGTCGCCGCCCGCGCTGCCCGGAGAGGGCGACCTCGTCGCGGCCCATCAGCAGGGCCAGCGGGCTGGCCGGTGCCGGTGCCGGGGCCTGGGCGGGGGTGGGAGCGGGGACGCGGGTGGCGCGGCGCCGCGGGAGCCATCGCACGGTCAGCCCCGGGTCCGCAGGGCCTCGGTGAGCGCGGCCACGACCCGGTCCTGCCCGCTCGCCGACAGCCCGGGGTACAGCGGGAGTGACAGCAGCTCCTCGCCGACGCGGTCGGTGACCGGGACGGACGCGCACTCGGCCGCGCCCAGGATCTCCCGGTAGGAGGTCATCTGGTTGGCCGGGATGAAGTGCACCGAGGTCGCCACCCCCGCCGCGTCCAGCTCCCCGATGATCGCGTCCCGGTCCGGGACCCGCACCTGGTAGAGGTGCCAGGCGTGCTGGATCCCGTCCAGCTCCCGCTGCGGGAGGACGAGGCCGGGCAGGTCGCGCAGCGCCTCGTCGTAGCGGGCGACCAGCTCGGCCCGCCGCACCTGCCAGCCGGGCAGCGCGGCGAGCTGCGCCCGGCCGATGGACGCCTGGATGTCGGTCATGTTGGCCTTGAGCCCGATGTCCTTGACGTCGTACCGCCAGCTCCCGCCCGGCAGGTAGCGGCGCCAGGAGTCCTTGCTCATCCCGTGCAGCCGCATCGCGCGGATCCGGTCGGCCAGCTCCTGGTCGCAGGTCGCGACCGCGCCGCCCTCGCCGATCGGCATGTTCTTGGTGGCGTAGAAGCTGAAGCAGGCCGCGTACGACGCCGACCCGACCGGCGCGCCGCCGCGGCCCGCGCCGGGGCCGTGCGCCGCGTCCTCCACCACCCGGTCGGCGGGCAGCCCGGCGGCGGCGGCGAGCGCCGGCACGTCCACCGGGTAGCCGCCCTGGTTCTGCACGATCATCGCGGCGGGCGCGACCCGCGCCGCCGCGGCGGCGACGGTCCCGGGGCTCGGGACCAGGGTGCCGGCGTCGATGTCGACCAGCACCGGCCGGTGCCCCGCATGCAGGATCGCGTTGATCGCCCCGCAGAACGTCAGGCTCGGCGTCAGCACCGCCGACCCCGGCGGGAGCGCCATGCCGCGCAGGCACAGCTCGAGCGCGGTGGTGCAGGAGGCGACCGCGACCACGTGCGCGGCGCCGAGGTGGTCGGCGAAGTCCTGCTCGAACGCGGCGGTCTGCGGCCCGGTGGTGACCCACCCGGAGTCCAACACCTTGACCACGGCGTCCGAGACCTCGCCCGCGAACGACGGGACGGTGAACGGAACGGTGTTCTGGCTCATGCGGCTACCCCTTGATCCGTCGCGATGTGGCGATGACCCCGAGCAGCGGCCAGCCGGACGCGGCGACCAGGTCGCGGACCGACTCCAGGCCCGCGACGGTGGTCACCGGCCCGACCACCGCGACCACGCCGACCTCGTCGTCGGCACCCGGGTCGATGTCCTCGAAGGCGTGCACGTGGCACGCGGTGCGGAACGGGACCGCCCGCGCCGTCCCGGCGGGAGCGGCGACCCCGCCGGGCTTGTTCGGGATCACCGCGGTGCGGGCGCCGGACCGCACCACCGAGGTGCTCCTCCCGGTGCTCGGCCCGTCGCTGTTGACCGACGCGGCCCCCGCGCCGGCGTCCGTGCCCGCGTCCGCGTCCGTGGCCGTGTCCTCGTCCTTGACCCTGGCGGTCCGGGGGGCGGCGCCGTCGCCGGTCGCGCCGCCACCGCCCCGTCCCGTCCCGGACTTCCCGCCGGGGACGCCGCCGCCGGACGGGTCCGCGCGCCGGGCGGGACGGGACGGGACGACCTTGGTCTCGTCCCCGTACACGGCCGCCGCGACCGCCGAGACCAGCTCGGCGGGCAGCGGGCCGCCGCCCGCGCCAACCAGCGTGACCTGCGCGACGCCCTCCCGCTTGGCGGCCAGCCGCACCCGGCGGCCGAGCGCGGCCATCTCGACGGGCCCGCGGTCGGCCCAGCCGAGCAGCGGCACGCCGAGCCGCCGGGCGACCCGCTGCTGCCCGGGGATCGTCGGCCGGAACACCTCCCGCACCACCGCGATGAGGATGCCCGCGACCAGCCCGACCAGCCCGGCGATCGCCGCCATCATCACGACCGGGTCGTCCTTGGGCGCCAGCACCGCGGGCTGCACGACCGTCGCCGTGCCCGTCGCCGACAGCTCGGTGCGCAGCTCGCTGCGGCTGCTGCGCAGGTCGGTCAGCTCGGCCTGCACCCGCTCCCGCTCGTTGCCCGCGGCGATGTCGGGGTTCGGCACCGCGCCCGCCCGGCGCGACAGCGGGCCGAGCCGGCCCTCCAGGTCGCGGACGCGCTTGTCGATGGCGTCGATCTGCTTGGTGATCGAGCCCTGGTTGGAGTCGTTGATCTCCTTGACCACCGCGGCGGCGAGCGCGTCGGCGAGCCGCCGCGCCGCGTCCGGGTCGGTGTCCTTGACCGTCAGCTCCACCACCGTGGAGGTGCCGAGGCCGGTGACCGAGATCGCCTTGGCCAGCTTGGCCGGCGACCGGGTCAGCCGCTGCTCCGACAGCACCCGGTCCATCAGGTTGCGGCTGGTGGCGAACGCCTTCACCTGGCTCACCACGATGCTGACGCCCGCGTCGCCGGGGGCGGCGTCGGTGGCCTTGCTGCTCGCCTGGATCCGGGTCCCGGCCGCCGCGGGCGGATCCTGCCCGTTCAGCGCGAACCCCACGACCAGCAGCGGCAGGACCGTCATGATCAGCAGGAGCGCCCAGTAGGTGCGGACCACGCGGGCGGCCACTTCGTCGATCTCCACGATCTTCCCTCCGGCTTCGTCAGGCCGAGCGTAAGAACGTGCGACTCACCTGCGAATCGCCCAACGAGACGATGGCCCGCTACGTCGTTTGCATCAGGACGGCCCGCGCGGCGCCCCGGCCGGGAGGGGATCAGTCCTGGCGGCCGGGCCGCATCCCAGCGCGCATCGCCAGGGTGATCGCCTCCAGCGCCGAGTGCAGGTCGAGCTTGGCCAGCAGGTTCTGGGTGTGGGTGCGGACGGTGTTGGCCGACAGCCCGAGCCGGTCGGCGATCTCCGCGCGGTTCAGCCCGTCCACCATGCACTGGAGCACCTCGCGTTCGCGCGGGGTGAGCTCGGCGAGCAGCCGGGCGCCGCCGCTCGGCTCCGGGCCCGCGGCCAGCAGCCGGCGCAGCACCTCGCCGAGCAGGTCCGGGGGGATCCAGCCGCCGCGCCGGGCGGACGAGCGGATCACCCGCGCGACCAGCTCGGCGCTCTCGGTCTTGGGCAGCCAGCCGACCGCGCCGCGCCGCACCGCCCGCACCATCGCGTCCACGCCGTCCGTCGCGGTCAGCACGACCACCCGCACCTCGGGATGCCGCTCGCGGACCCGGTCCAGCACGTCCAGCCCGTTCTCGGCGCCGAGCGTCAGGTCCAGGACCAGCACGTCCGGCCGCTCGGTGGCGGTGAGCGCGAGCGCGCGCCGGACGTCGGCGGCCACCGGCAGGAGCACGAGGTCGGGCTCCCTGGCGAGCCGGGCGGACAGTGCCTCGGCGAAGAGTGCGTGATCGTCCACGATGAGGACCCGGATGTGCCGCATGCCCCCGACGATGACCGCCGGACGGCCCCGGCGGATCCCGCAAACGCTGTACTTCGGTTCCGGACCCGCCCGTCGCGGCCCCAGGGCGCGCCGATGGCCGCGCGGGCGGGGCCGGCGGAAGAGCCGGGCGCGGACGCCCGGGGGGCCGTCCCGGTTGTCGCGCGTCCGGTCCCGGTCAGCGGCCGGACGCGCCGTTGACCGCCCGACGGGGCCTGCCGAAGCTGTGCGGGACGACTACAGGGGACGCGACGGCTCAGGGGATGCCACATGAAAGTCCTGATCACTGGGGGAGCCGGGTTCATCGGCAGCACGATCGCCTCGGCGTTCGCCGAGCGGGGGGTGACCCCCGTGGTGCTCGACAGCCTGGTCACCGGCAGGGCGGCGTTCGCCGCCGGGAAGATCTTCTACACGGGGGACATCGGCGACGGCGCGCTGCTCGACCAGATCTTCCGCGACCATCCCGACATCGGGGTGACGGTGCACTGCGCCGCGCTCATCGTGGTGCCCGACTCGATGACCGACCCGCACCGGTACTACCAGGTCAACCTGGCCAAGACGCTGGAGCTGGCCGGGCACCTGGTGCGCAACGGCGCGGATCGGATGATCTTCGCGTCCACCGCCGGGATGTACCGCCCCGGCCCGGACCTGTCGGTCACCGAGGAGTCCGGGCTCGAACCGCAGAACCCCTACACCCGCTCGAAGATGATGGCCGAGCTGCTGCTGGCCGACCTGTGCGCGGCCTACGGGCTGCGGGTGGTGTCGCTGCGCTACCTCAACCCGATCGGCGCCGACCCGCGGATGCGCACCGGGCTCCAGAGCAGCAAGCCCACGCACGCGCTCGGCAAGATGATCGAGTCGTACGAGCTGGGCGTCCCGTTCAAGATCACCGGGGTGGACTGGCCGACCCGGGACGGCACCGCGATCCGCGACTACATCCACGTGTGGGACATCGCCCGCGCCTTCGCCGAGGCCGCGGCCCGCTTCGACGCGATCGTCCCGCCGCCGGCGCGGCCCGGGGGGCCCGGCGGCTACCAGGTCATCAACCTCGGCACCGGCGACGGGACCACCGTCCGCGAGCTGGCCGACGCCTTCCGCGGCGTGGTCGGCGACCGGTTCCAGGCGGAGGAGGCGCCCGCCCGGCCGGGCGACGTCGTCGGCGCCTACGTCGACCCGGCCAAGGCGCACGAGCTGCTCGGGTGGAAGCCCGAGTACACGATCGAGGACGCGATCCGGCACTCCCTCCAGTGGTCGGCCCGCCGCCGCGAGCTCGACGTCGTCTGACCGGGACGACGCGGGCGAGCACCCCAGGACCCGCCCGCACGGGCCCGTCCGGTCCTCCCGGCACAGCCAGTCCGGGAGGACCGAACGGGCGGGCCCGCGCCCAGGACCGGACGACCGGGCCGCCCGTGTCAGGGGCGGGCGGCCGGGCCGTCGGTCCGAGGGCGAGGGCGGGCACGCGGACGGGTACGCGGACGGGTGCGACGGCGAGGGCGGGGCCGGGGGCGCGGGGCCGGCGTCAGGATCGGGCGGCCGGTTCGGCGACCGATCGGGCCCAGGCGTAGTCGGGCTTGCCGACCGGCGTGCGCTGCACGGCGCCGACGAAGTGGAACGTCCGCGGCACCTTGTATCCCGCCAGCGTCTCCCGGCAGTGCGCGGCGAGCCTCTCGGCGTCCGCCGCCGGGGCGTCCGGCCCGTCGTCCCGCTGGACGACGGCGGTGACGCGGTGGCCGAGCCGGTCGTCCGGCGTGCCCACCACGATCGCGTCGGCGACCGCCGGATGGGCGCGGAGCACGGTCTCGACCTCCTCGGCGAAGACCTTCTCGCCGCCGGTGTTGACGACCAGTGAACCGCGGCCGAGCAGCACGACCGTCCCGTCGCCGACGACGCGGGCGTGGTCGCCTTGCAGGGCCCAGCGCCGCCCGTCCGGGCCGGTGACGAAGGTGGCCGCCGTCTTCTCCGGATCGCCCCAGTAGGCGGACGGGATGTGGCCGGTCCTGGCCACGACGCCCTCCTCGCCGGGGCCGACCGGGCCGAGGTCGCCGTCCAGCACCGCGAACTCGGGGCCGAGCCGGAACCGGCCGTCGCCCTCGGCGGTGCCCATCGCGCCGGTCTCCGAGCCGCCGAGGTTGTCGGACACGTACGCGCCCGGGACGGCGGCGGTGAGCCGGTCGCGGACCGCCGCCGAGAGCGGCGCTCCGCCCGACCCGAACGCGAAGACCGCCAGGTCGCGGTGCGCGCCGGTGGCCAGCTCCGCCGCGACCGGCGCCGCCATCCCGTTGCCGACCAGCATCAGGATCTGCGACCGCTCGCGCGCCGCCAGTTCCAGCGCGCCGCGCGCGTCGAAGTGCTGGCCGGTCCACAGCACCACGGTGCCGCCGGTGGTGAGCGTGATCCAGGTGATCCACTGGCCGCCGCCGTGCATCAGCGGCGCGTGCACCTGGGCGCACAGCGGATCGCGGCCGGCGCACGCGGCCAGCTCGGCGGGATCGGCGACCGGCGTCCCGCCGAAGTTCCCGCCGCCCATCGCCGCCACGAAGATGTCCTCGCAGCGCCACAGCACGCCCTTCGGCAGCCCGGTCGTCCCGCCGGTGTAGAGGATGTACGGGTCGTCCGAGGACCGCGGCCCGAAGTCGCGTTCCGGCGACGCCGCCGCGAGCGCGTCCTCGTAGTCGCCGTCGATGGCCAGGACGTGCCGCAGCCCCGGCAGCCGGTCGCGTTCGACCGCGTCCAGGAAGGACCGCTCGGCGACCAGCGCGACGCACCGCGCGTCGCCGAGCAGGTGGGTGAGCTCCCCGGCCACGTACCGGTGGTTGACGTTGACCGGGGCCGCGCGCAGCTTGAAGCAGCCGATCATCGCCTCCAGCCACTCGGCCCGGTTGCGGGCCAGGATCCCGACGTGGTCGCCGGGGCCCACGCCCTGCCCGCGCAGGTGGTGCGCCACCCGGTTGGCGCGGGCGTCCAGCCCGGCGTAGGTGAGCCGGGCGGCGGGGGCGCCCGGCGGCCCCGCCGCGACCAGCGCGGTCCGGCCGGGGCAGGCGTCGGCGACCACCTCGAACAGGTCCGCCAGGTTGAACGACCGCACGATCGGCCTCCTCGATGCGAAGGGGGGGAGGGGCCCGGGGGTCAGCCCCGGGGGGTGAGGGCGACGGGGAACGCGGTGACCCCGCGCACGAACGCGTTGCGCAGGATGCGCGGGCCCTCGTCGTCGGCGCGCTCGGCCGACCCGACCCGCGCGACGAACTCCTCGAAGAAGATCCGCAGCTCCAGCCGGGCCAGCGAGGCGCCCAGGCAGAAGTGCGGGCCGAGCCCGAATGCGATGTGGTCGCCGGGCGGGCGGGTGACGTCGAAGACGTCCGGCCGGTCGAACACCGCCCCGTCCCGGTTGGCCGAGCCGTACATCAGCAGGACCTGCCCGCCCGCCGGGATCGTCACCCCGGCGACCTCGGCGTCCCGGGCGGCGACCCGGCACATGTTGAGGATCGGGGTCGTCCACCGGACGAACTCCTCGACCGCGTCCGGGATGCGGCCGGGGTCCTCGCGCAGCAGCCGCCACTGGTCCGGGTGCCGGATCAGCGCGTCGATCGCGGTGGCGATGACCGTGCGGGTGGTCTCGGCGCCGCCGACGAGCAGGAGCAGCGCCTCGTGCGCGAGCTGCTCGTCGTCGTAGCCGGGCCCGGCCGGGTCGGCGCCCGCGTTCGACCACACCGACAGCAGGTCGTCGGCCGGGCAGCCGCGGCGCTCCTTGGCCATCTCCAGCGCCGCGAGCGCGAACTCGCCGACCGCCAGGGTCGCCTCGTCGGTGACGTAGCGGCGCCCGCCGCCCGCGTACACCGCGGTCTCCGACCAGTGCACGAGCTGCGGCCACGCCTCCTCGGGGAAGCCGAGCAGCCAGCCGATCACGCGGGCCGGCAGCGGCGCGGCGAGCGCGGGGACGGCGTCGACCGTCCCGGCCTCCAGCGCGGTCTCGATGCACTCGACCGCGGTGGACCGGATCCGGTCGGCGTAGCCGGCCACGCCGCGCGGGGTGAACCGCTGGTAGACCATGCGGCGGCGGCGCATGTGCTCGGGATCGTCCAGGCCGATCATGGACGGGTCGGACGGGAGCTGCGGCCGGTAGCCGCCCGAGTTGGTCCAGGTCCTCGGGTCGCGCTCGATCGCGAAGACGTCGGCGTGCCGCGCGATCCCCCACAGGCCGTTCGCCGCGTCGTGATAGACGGGGGCGTCGGCGCGCAGCCGGGCGTAGACGGTCCACGGGTCGGTCGCGTACATCTCACCGTCGAGCAGGTCGATCGACGGCAGGTCCGGGCCGGTCACGTGGATCCCTCCTCGGGGGCGGCCCCGCCCAGCGCGTCCGCGCCGAACATGGGCTCGAACATCGACCGGTAGTCGGGGCCGCGGCGCAGGTGGTGGCCCCCGTCGACGTTCACCACCTGCCCGGTGATCCAGGACGACTCGGGCCCGGCCAGGAACCGGGCCGCCGCGGCGACGTCGTCGGGCTCGCCGACCCGGCCGAGCGGCATGCAGGCCAGGTAGTCGTCCAGGATCGGGCCCGCCTCGGCGAGGTCGCCGACCAGCTCGGTGCGGACCAGGCCGGGGCGGATCCCGTTCACCCGGATCCCGGCGGGGCCGAGCTCGTCGGCGCCGAGCCGCACCAGGTGGTCGACCGCCGCCTTCGACACCCCGTACGCGCCGAACCACCGGTGCGTGTTGGACGCGGCGATGGAGGAGATCGCGACGAATGCGCCGCCGCCCGCGCGGGCCATCGGCCGGGACGCGTGCTTGAGCACCAGCATCGTGCCGGTCGCGTTCAGCTCCAGCGTGGCCCGCCACGCGTCGGTGTCGAGCCGGGGGAGCGGCCCGATCGAGGTGGAGCCGCCGGCGCTGTGCACGACGGCGCGCAGCGGGGCGGGCGCGGCGGCGGCCCGTACCGCCGCCTCGACCTGCTCCTCGTCGGTGACGTCGGCGACGACGTACCGGACGCCGGCCGCGCCGGTGGTGGCGGAGATCTCCGCGGCGGCCTCCTTGAGCCGCGACTCGGTACGGCCGCAGAGCGTGACGTCGGCGCCGTCGGCCGCCAGCCGCCGCGCGCAGGCCAGGCCGATGCCGCTGCCGCCGCCGGTGACGAGCGCGCCCGTGCCGCGCAGGGCCGTGCCGGGAGAGGGGAGAGGGGAGGGTGTCATGGGGGCCTCCTAGTCTGAGACTCCGGTCTAGATTAACGTCGCACCCAAGCAAGCGATAGGCCGTGTGTCCGTAACATGGAGGTTCGCTCGCGAGAATCGAATGTGCGAGAGGATGGGAGCGCCACCACGAGGAGGACGCCTTGAGCGGCGATGTGCGGATCACCGTCACGCGGACGCTGAGCAAGGATCAGCAGGCCCGCAGGGAGCGGCTGCTCGACGCGGCCAGGGACCTGGCCCTGGAGGGCGGGTACCCCGCCGTCACCATGCACGACGTGGCCGATCGTGCGGGCGTGGCGCGGGCCACCGTCTACCGCTACTTCGCCACCAAGGACCACCTGCTGACCGAGGTCGCCGCGACCTGGGCGCACCGCATCACCCACGACATCGACGCCCTCGCGGTCGGCGAGACCCCGGTCGAGCGGCTCACCGCGCTGATGGAGCGCATCGTCGAGGTCGCGGCGTCCGAGCGCACCCTCACCTCGGCGATCATCCAGGCGGTGACCTCGGACGACTCCAGCGTCGACGCCGCCCGCACGGTGCTGTTCCTGTTCGTCCGCGACCGGCTGTCGGCGGCGATCGGCGACCCGGTGCCCGACCGCGACGACGTCGAGATCGTGCTCGGCCACATCCTGCTGGCCGCGCTGGTCAGCCTGGCCTCGCTGCACCGCCCGGTCGACGAGGTCACCGCGATGGTCCGCACCGGCGGCCGGCTCGTCCTAGCAGGCGCACTGGCCGCAGCCACCCCCTCCTGAGCGGCTCAGCCGATCGGGTTACCAGACGAGTCGAGCCAGATGCGCTGTCCCCCTGGGGACACGGTGATGCCGTACCGGGTCGGCTCCGGCCTGCCGGCCGCCTCCCAGCGTTCCTCCGCGTCCTGGACGCTCCGCGCGCTCGCGCGCTGGGCACGGAGCGGCATGAACGGCGAGGGGCCGACACACCGTCCCTGCGCCGTGCCGTCGTCTCGGACCCGCAGTGCCGCAAGGGGCCAGTCGGGATGAACTGTCGGCGCCAGCGGAACAACGATCAGCCCGCCTGGCCGGACCTGCCGGACCCATGCGTAAGGCACGGTGTGAGCGGACGCCGTGGCGATGATCCGCTCAAAGGGCGCCCCCGGCGGGTAACCCGCCTCCCCGTTCCCGGCGACCACCTTCACCGGGAGGCCGACCGAGTTCAACGCCTCCCGGGCCAGTGCCGCGGCCACCGGGTCTATCTCGACGCTGATGACGTTCCCCGTCCCGACGAGCCGGGCGAGGACGGCGGCGTTGTAGCCGGTGCCAGTGCCGATCTCCAAAATCCGCATACCGGCCTCCAGTTCCATGGCCTCGATGAGGCGGGCCATGATGAACGGGGCGCTGCTGGAACCGGTGGAGATCATCCCCTTCCCGGTCGCCGGGTCGCACACCCCGGCGGGCAGGAAAGGATCAGGCTCGACCCGAGTCACGATAGGGCCGTCCGCCTCTACCTGCTCCCGCCACTGCTCCGGATCATCGGAGCGGTGCAGCGGCACCAGCCGGCCCACCTCGTCGCGTACGAAGATCAAATCTGGGATGAACGGTTCCCTGGGAACGGCTGCGATGACGTCAAGGGCGTTCACTGCTTCCCCGTCCCGTTGCACAGAGCACACGGCCTCCAGATCTTGTTGCCGTCGTCAGACTCCCACTTCCCGCCCTTGCCGTTGCACGGCGAACATTCCGCTTCTTTCTTGTGCTTCGCCATTTTCTTCAGCCGTTTCGACAGGACCGGCATTTGTCGCATATCGGCCGCGTCACTGCGTTTCATGCAACGGTTGTACCACCCGCTCCCGCCCCGGCGAGAGTGAGTCACCCGATGGTGACAGGCAGCCCTTGGCCCGCACCACGGACAGGCCCCGGTCCTCACGGCCCGCGGACCGACCTGGACACACGGCGGCCCCGGCAGGAGTACCCGCCGGGGCCGCCGCGAGCCGGTCAGAGGTCCAGGTCCCCCGCCGTGGACGTGGTCTACGGCTTCTTCATCTGGACGCGGTAGACGAACTCGCCCCAGAGGTGCACCGGGCCACGATGCCAGGACACCTCGACCGCGCGACCGGTGGCGTCGTAGGCGACGTGGTAAAGCTCGAAGACCGGCTGGTCGTCCTGGAGGCCGAAGTAGTCCAGCTCCTTCCCCGTGGGGGGCCGGGACAGCGTGAGGTACTCGTCCGCGTAGATCTCCTCGAAGCCGAGCTCCTTCATCCTGGTGAGCATCCCGCCCGTGGGCTGGGTGAGGTCCTCCAGTTGCGTGCCGAAGGCGATGTCGCCCGGGATGTAGGACGGGGCCTTCTGAACGAGAATGTCGTCCGCGTACATGTCGCGATCGCGGACGAGTACCTCGTTGTCCGGCTGGATGCCCAGGAGTTCGGCGACCCTGGGCGGGGGCACCTCTCGGCGCACAGTGGTCTCCGAGCGCGGCGTCATCCCCTGACGGCGTGCTTCGGCGGCGAAGCCGCCGCGATCCTCGGCGCGCTTCGGCTCGGTGTACCGGTCGCGTGCGTCCCTGGTGATCTGTGGCATGTACGTCACCCTTGTCTTTCGTCCTTGTCCGAGGCTGATCAAGCCCTGCCTGCGCAGCCCTTGTAGCGCGCGGTTGATGGTGCTGTCACTCACGCCGAACTCGGCTGCGAGTGTCCGCTGGCTCGGGAAGTCCGATCCCCGCGGGTACGGCGAGTCTGCTCTGAGGATTCGATCTCGCAGAACCGCCGCGATGTCGTTGGCGCTCAGTCCCGCCATGCGCGTCCCTTCTCCACTGCGGCAGCTTCCCCGATCAGTTAGGTCAAACATTCACTCAGTGGAGGAACTGATTGAAGCTCATACCCCTTCTGTATAGATCGTTGACCGTTCGTCCAGAGACGGCGACGCTGAGCAACACAGTAAACGTTTAAGCAGTGAACCATATCGACGGCAGGCCCGCTAGAAGTTCACAAACAGCCTGTTACTGGTGCCGTACGACGCCGTCATCCCCGAGCGCCCGGATCCACTTGGTGCACTCACCGAAACAGAGGACGCTTCATGAACTCCGACATGCCCTGCAGCGACACCGTCGACCACGGCGAAGAGATAGCGGCGATCACCAAGCCCGCAGACAACAACAGCGCGCCGGGAGTGTGAGTCGTGGGAACCCACACACGTGGTTCGGCAGAACACCGCGCCTCGCAGCCTTCGCCCGCAGTGGTGCGGATGCGCGCGCCCGAGACGGTCATCCCGCAGAGCGAGCGGGTCGCGCTCCTCGGCGGCCTCGCGCGGGAGCTCGATCGGGCTCCCGGGTTGATCACGGCGTTCACCGTGATCAACAGCTACGTGGCCTTGGACGTGGTCCCGGTGAAAGCGCCGGAATGGGCGGTGACTATCGGGCTCGTCTATTTCCGTGGCGTGTGGTGGTTCGTCTACCTGCGCAGTGGCAAGGCCATCTGGCCGGCGAACGGCGTGAGCGCGGCAGCACACCAGATCAGGACCCAGATGGAGGGGAAGCAGCGTCATGACCTTGACGATTTCGAAGTATCCGCGCAGGCAACTCGGCCAAGTCGCCGAGGCCAACGGCATGACCTCCGCTGAGGGCCCATGGATCTCCGGGCGTGAGGCGTCCGCCCTCATCGGCATCACGACCAAGGCAGTGGGGCGATGGGAGGAGACGTGCGTGATCTCGGTCTTCCAGAACGTCGAGAACGCTCCGCGGCAGTATCTGAGGCCGGAGATGGAGGCGGTCGCCGAGCTGGCGACGGACGGGCCGCTGAACCTACCCGCCGTCCGCCGCTACGTGCAGCGCCGCAAGGGATCGGGCGGCGCAAAATGACGAAGGACACGGCGGCCGACGCTCCTCAGAACGATGCCCCCAAGCTGGCCCCATCGGAAGAGGCGGCGTTGGCGACCGTGTTGGCGGTCATGCTGCAAGGGCACAAGCTCACGGTCGAGAGGCTCGGTGAGCGGCTCGTGCGTGTGACGGCGGGGGCGGGCTCTCGCGGGGTGGAGGTCGGGTGCCGCCGCCGCGCGAGCGACGGCGACCGCTGCTGGTTCACCTGGGGCGACAGTCCCGTCTGGTTGTGCGAGGCCGACAACCCGACCGAGGCCGTGCTTCAGGTGAAGAGCGCGCTCCGGACGGTGGGGACGACCCCATGACGGCCCGGCTGATGCTCGGGCGGCTCGCGTCGGAGCTCGAAGCCATGAGGGAGTTGCGCAAGCGACCACGCTCGGCCCGATGGGCTACTCGGCTCTACTGGCCGGCATGGCCGGAGAGGTGGTGGGGTCTCGGACAGCGGCGCTACCAGCCCGTCGTGACGTGTCCGGGCCAGATCTGTACGAGGTGCTTCTCCATGGTGGCGGTCGTGGTGACGGTGAGTCGTACCCGGTAGATGACATGCGGCCAGATGTGGGTGGAAAGCGTCGCCACATGTTCGTGCTGCCCTCCGGGGACCACGCACACGAGTTCCGGGTGGGGATAGCTGGTCCATTGCTGGCTGGTTTCGGCGACCGTTCCCCCGGTGGGTGGCTCGGGCGCCGTCGGCAGGACGTGAAGGTCGAGATCAATTTCTCGCACCCGCGTCGTGACGAGGAGGGCCGCTCCGCCAAAGGTGCCGCCGATCCGTGTCGCGCGGGGGTCGTCGTGGGCAGGCATGGTGTCGATGGCGATGTGTTTCCCCCGCCATGCGGGTTGGCGCAGCACGTAGCCGGCGGCGCCGCCAAGGCCGAACCGCAGCTCCGCGTGCTGTGGTGGTCCCGGGTCGTGCGCCGGTAGCCGTAAATGGTCAAGGATGGTGTCGCGGGCGTGCAGGCATGCGTCGGCTTCTTCGGATTCACCGGCGCTCAAGCAGGCGAGCGTGGCCCGGTCGATTTCGGCGACGGCGATGTCCCATTGCCGCGCTGTCAGTGCTATGTGGACCTGTGGCAGGGCCTCATCGTGCCAGCCGATGGATTCCTGGATGGCTAGACAGTCGGCCGCGATGCCACGCGGGTCGCCCCGCTGGGGTTCGATGGCGATCCCGGAATGCATGTGCTGGGCGATGGTGTTGGCCTGCGCGCCGGTGAGCGTCACAAGCGGGAGTGCGGGGGGCATGGTGATCCTCCGTGGGTCGGGTGCGGGGCGCGGCCCACCTGGATGCACCGAGAGCAACGACTACTTTGCTGATTCGGAGTTCTCGTGCTTGTAGGCATTGAAGCGCGCCTTCTTCTGACGATTCCCGCACGTATTCATCTCGCACCATTTGCGGGTGCGGCTTTGGCTGGTGTCGAAGAAGGCGGCCTGGCAGGTTGGCGATGCGCACAAGGCCAATTTTCCGTCTCGTTCGCCTGCGATGATGCTGATCGCGTCGGCGGCGATAACGCCTAGGGCATCCTCCACGGAGGAAGCCGAGCCAAGTCGCCATTGCCGATCGCCCTCGGGCGTCAAGATGGCCGCGGCTCGACCCTGAGTGCTGCAGCCATTGATGACATGGACGGCAGCTACGGGGAGAGGGTCTCGGCGCGCGGCCGCTGTCGCAGCGGCGTGAACTGACTCCCTCAGCTCCCAGGCGCGTTCGAGCTGGACGGTGGTGCAGGACTCCACGGCCAGGCCGCTCACCGCCAGCCAGTCGACGAGTCGGTTCGGCGCGGGGATGCGCTCCACAGCGTCGCCATGACGCTCCGACAGGGTCCCGGTGAAGCTGGTCGCCAGCACCTTACCGAGACGGAAGTCAGGGAATCGAGCGCTCATGGAACCACCTTAGCCGGTTGCACGCCGACGCCGAGACCTGTTAGAACCGTCTTAGCCGGTTCCGGTAGGCCCCAAGTCGGTTCCACTGATGACCAGGAGGTCTCATGTCCACACACCGGTGCGTCACCGACGCCGCGGACGTCATCGGTCGTGGCGTTGTCGCCACGTCAGCTCACCCCGGTGGGGGCATCTCGTGAACCGTCAAACCAGCGACGTGCAAGCGTTCGAAGCCCACGCGACCGACACTGACCTCAACGACTTGCGCGCGCGATTGGCCGCAGCACGGCTGCCGGAAGCTGAGACGGTCTACCGCGCCGCACCCGACCCGCGCCGATGGGAACAGGGAGTTCCTCTCGCCGACCTCGTGGACGTCGTGAACTACTGGCGCACCGGGTACAACTGGCGGTCGTTCGAAGAGCGCCTCAACCGGATCGGCCAGTTCCGCACGACCATTGACGATCTGGGAATCCACTTCCTGCACCGCCGATCCGCGCGCGCAGATGCCACTCCTCTGCTCTTGACACACGGCTGGCCAGACAGCATTGGACGGTTCGTCCATGTAGTAGACGAGCTGGCAGATCCGAAAGATGCAGACGCGCCGGCGTTCCACGTCGTGCTGCCGTCGCTACCAGGCTTTGGTTACAGCGACAAGCCGGCCACCACCGGGTGGGGAACCGAAAAGATCGCGGCCGCATGGGTGGAACTGATGGGAAGGCTCGGCTACAGCGAGTTCGCAGCCCACGGCGGCGACTGGGGAGGTAATATCACCACGGTTCTCGGCGGCAGGTTCCCGGCGCACGTTCTCGGCATCCACACAACGTTCGCGGAGGCGCCACCCGGGTTGACAACGGACGGGCTGACGGCGGTCGAGCGCGAGTGGACCGAGGAAACCCGCGATTTCTGGCGCCACCGCGCGGCGTACGCGAAGCAGCAGGCGACCCGACCGCAGACCATCGGCTACTCGCTCGTCGACTCACCAGTCGGTCTTCTCGCCTGGATCCTCGACAAGTTCGCTGAGTGGACAGACACCGAAGACAGCCCGTTCGAGACGATCTCCATGGACAGCATCCTTGACAACGTCACCCTGTATTGGCTGACCAGGACCGGTGCATCGGCGGCCCGCATCTACTACGAAAGCCACAACTCACTCGACCCAGAACTTCGGGTCGACGTCCCGTCGGCAATCAGTATGTATCCGCGCGACGTCGAGAAGTGTCCGCGCCCCTGGGCACAGGAGCGGTACCGACAGATCGTCCGATGGAAGTCGCCCGAAACTGGGGGACATTTCCCGTCGCTGGAGATTCCCGAGTATTTCGTCAAGGATCTACAAGAAGGCCTCGCGGCAGTGCTGGCCGCTAGCGGTAGTCGGTCATGAGGCCGACGGCTGATCGCCGCAGGCGGTGTGGGGCCGATGGTAGTGGTGGGTCCAGACGATGTACCCGGAGTTGCCGCCACGGGTCGAGTACACGCTCACCGAGTTGGGTCACACTCTGGTCGTACCGCTGGTTGAGGCGATGCCGTACCTGGGTGCTAACCCAGGGCGCGGATGCGCGCTTTCACGGCTTGTGCGGTGGGGTCGGTGAACGGGGCGAGTAGCCGGAGGGCCTCCGTTGAGGTGTCCTGGGCGGAGGCGTGACGGCCGCCGGCGTATTGGGCCTCGGCGAGGCAGGCGAGTGTGGTCGCGTGCGGCCAGTGGGTTCCGAGGTTCTGGAATACCTCGGCGGCGCGGGTATGGAGCTCGGTCGCCCTGTCGTGCCGGCCTTGGCCGTGGTGGACGTCGGCGGCGTGCTTCCATGCGAGTGCTTCGCGGACTCGGTCGCCGATGCGTCGTTGGAGTAGGGCGGCCCGGTCGTATGTGGCCAACGCATCGTCGGGGCTTCCGGCGAGGTGTTGGGCGTGGCCGAGTTCGAGTAGCCAGTAGCCCTCCCACATCTGGTTGCGGTGCTGGAAGGAGATCGCCACCGCTGACTCGGCGGCGTTCAGGGCGCCTGCCGCGTCGCCGCGTCCGCGCCGGGACAGGCTGAGCAGACGGAGCGCGTTG
The DNA here is from genome assembly GCF_036227065.1 of Spirillospora sp. NBC_01491. Lineage (GTDB taxonomy): Bacteria > Actinomycetota > Actinomycetes > Streptosporangiales > Streptosporangiaceae > Spirillospora > Spirillospora xylanilytica. The sequence goes on along the minus strand of NZ_CP109432.1, from coordinate 3,797,846 downwards.
CCTTCTCCGCCGGCGTCCGCGGCGGCCCGGAAGGAGGCCAGGGCGCTGTGGATCAGGTCCTCGGCCGTGGTGTACTGCTGGAGTTCGGCGAGCACTTCGGCGAGGTTGGCTGTGACGACCGGTGTCCAGGAGGCGTCCTGTAGGTCGTCGAAGAGGGCGCGGGCCTGTTCGAGCATGTGTTTGGCTTCGTTGAGCTGGTGGCTGCGCAGGTGGAGCAGGCCGAGATCGTTCAATGAGAGCGCTTCGCCGGTCCGGTCGCCGAGCTCGCGGCGGATCTCCAGGGCGGCCTGGTGGTGTTCGGCGCCTCGGGGGAGGTCGTGGCTTTGCGCGTAGGCCATGCCGAGGCTCTCCAGCAGCTCGGCTTCGGCGGGACGGTTCCCGGATCGCCTGGCTGCTTTCAGACCGAGGTCGGCGGTGGTGATCCAGTCGTCGAACTGATTGAACCGCATGTGCATCGCGCGTAGCACGATGGCAAGTCTCCAGGCGATGTCGAGCAGTCCTGCTGCGGCTGCCGATCTGGTGGCGGTGACCAGGTTTCCGCGTTCGAGGTCGTACCAGCCGACAGCCTCGGCGTAGGAGTCGAACGCAATCGGCTCAGGGGCGTCGTCGGGCGGGTCGAGAGTTACGCGCGGCTCGTTCGGGTTGATCCATTTCTGTGCCTGATCGGCCGTGCGGAGGTACCAGAGGAGGACCCTCTGAGAGAGCACCCGCCGGCTCTCTGGAGCCTCCTCCCGCCGGGCCTGGTCCATCGCGAAACTCCACAGCAGGTCGTGAAACTGATATCGGTCACGCGCGTGTTGTTCGAGAAGGTGCGCTCCGGTCAAGATATCCAGCCAGTGCTGGACCTCTCCCGGCTCGGCCGGGGCCAGCGCGGTGGCCGCGCGGCTTCCGAAGTCCGGGCCGGGATGCAACGCCAAGGTTCGAAACAGCCGGGCCGCCGCCGTCGGCAGCGCGCGGTAGGACCACGAGAACACGGTGTGGACGGCGTCGGTCTCCTCACCCTCTTCGGCGGTCAGCGCGGTCCATCGTGCGGTCTCGCTGTGCAGTTCGCTGATGAGATCGTCGAGTGTCATCCACGGGTGGCTTGCGACGCGCTCGGCGGCGATGCTCAGTGCCAGGGGCAGCCGCGCGCAGAGGCGGGCCAGTTCGGGGAACCGTGTGACGTCCTGCTTCGGGCGGTGGCCGCCGGCCACCTTGCCGAGGAGTTCGATCGCGTCGGGCTCGTTCAGCAGCCCCAGGGTGATCCGGTGGGCGCCGTCCCGGGCGACCAAGCCTGACAACCGGTTCCGGCTCGTCGCCAGCACGAGGCTTTCCGGCGTGCCGGGGAGCAGCGGTCGTATCTGTGGAACCGTCGCTGCGTTGTCCAGGACCACGAGCATGCGCCGTCCGGCCAGAAGCGAGCGGTACAGGGCCGATCGTTCGTCGGTGCCGCTGGGGATCTCGGTACGCGGGATGCCGAGCGCTGAAAGGAAGCTTTCAAGGGCTCTGCTCGGTGTGATGGGGAGGCCGGGGTCGTAGCCGCGAAGGTTTACATACAGCTGCCCGTCGGGAAAGCGGTCGCGGATGTCGTGCGCCCAACGGAGAACCAGGGAGGTCTTGCCGACTCCGGCCGTGCCGACGACCACTGTCAGTGGATGCCCGCCTGAGGCCAGCGCGGTGTTGAGCGCCTTGAGTTCCTGGCGGCGGTTGACGAACCCCGCTGCGCTCCCCGGGAGTTGCCGCGGTGTGCGAGGTACGCTCCCCCGCTGGTGGAGGTGGACCCCTCCGCTGATGTCACGGGCCTGCACGACCTCTCCCGCGTTCCCGGAGAATGTCGAGGAGGTCTTCCCATCCGAGGGCTGGTCCATCAACCTCCGGCCGATTCGCCGTGCGGTGGTGGAAGCGGGGCGACCTCGCGGTGGAAGAAGGACTCCAGGTCCTCGCCGTGCTCGTAGAGCTCGCGAGTCAAACTCGCGGCCTGGGCGATGGTCTCGGGCGAGGAGAACTTCACGGCGCCGGCAAGCTCGCCTCGGTCGTTGTAGACGACCCGGTAGAGGATCTCCGAGCCGAACGTCACGAGCTCTGGGAGTGGTCCTTGAGATTCGTATTCGGTGACATGTTCCATGCTGGCGACACGGATCAGCTCGCCGCATTCCGCCCGGAGCCTCAGCAGGTGGAGCTCCCATTGCAGGTAGGGATCAATGGGCTGCTGCACCACGCGTACGCGGTACAGGTCTATCCCTTTGTCCTTCGCCTTCCCGGTGAACTCGGCAAGGAACTCTCTTTCCTCGTCCATGAGTTGGAGGGATTTATCCCAATCGCCGCGGGCGAATGCCTCCCAGCTTGGAAAGCCCGGCTCGCGGAAATGCTGACCGCGTTCGAGCTTCCATGACGCCTGGCCCTTGACGTCCCACTGGCTGACCTTGAAGTCCTCCTTGTAGTCCTGGAGCTGGAGCCGGGTCCCCGCGGCGTCGTCCAGAACGTAGGGATCAGGCATCCGGGATGTCCGGCTTGGCGGCCAGCAGCATACGGCGCGGGATCACCACGAGCCGCTCATCAGCGGCAACACTCACATCCGCTGGGAGCCGTCCACGATAGGAGGTGGTGAGATCGCGCCCGATCACCGCGATGTCGCCGTTGTCCAGCTCCCAGATGTCAGGGCAGCCATCTCGCCCACCTGTACTGTCCAGGTCCTTCGCCGACAGGCCAAGCCGTCGTGACAACGACGCGGTCGGGTCGGCCTCCCACCCTCGGGCCATCCGTGTCCTCCAAGGTCAACAGTCGGCGGGCTGTTCAATGGTCGTCCGATCATTGAACAGCTAACAGTCTAGGCCGAACGGTTCCCATCGGGAGTTGAAATCACCCATTAAGGTCCGGCAAAAGTAGTGATATGAGGCAAGTCAAATAGCATTTGACTCAGACGATCACCCTACTTAGAAACAGCCGACAACTCGACGACCACATCAGAACGAACGCGGGACCGGCGCGCTCAGCCGTGCTCCTCGGTGGAGTGCGAGTCGGTGAGGGTGAGCGCACCGCCTGCCGCGATCAGGCCGACGATCACCGCCAGTACGGCGTAGGTGATCCGCTCGCCGCGGAAGAACGATGCCACGAGGCCACTGCTCCAGGTGCCTGCGGGCAGTTGTGTGGTGACCAGTGCGGCGATCATGGTGCCGATCACGGCGGTGCCGACGCTGCTTCCGACCTCCTGTGCGGTGTCGTTGAGCGCGGTGCCGATCGAGGTGCGGTTGTCCGGCATCGCGTAGACGAGTGCGATGGCGCAGATCGTCATGACGGTGCGCAGTCCGATGGTCATCACGACCATGGAGATCGCGATGGCGGTGTACCCATGGTCGACGCCCCAGGCCAGGCCGGCCAGCGATCCGGCCAGGCAGGCCGCGCCGACCAGGCAGGCGATGCGGTGGCCGAACCTTTTCGCGAGCCATTCGGACAGCGGGGTCGCGGCGATCATGGTCACGATGATCGGCAGGTTCGCCAGGCCGGCCCGCACGGGGCTCCAACCGTAGGCGTACTGGAAGTGGAGGATCAGCCCGAACATCACGCCGGCCATCGCGATGGACGTCCCGATCTGCGCGATGGCGGCGCCGCGGACGGTGCCGTTGGAGAAGAGGCCGAGGTCCAGCATGGGCGATGCGCTGCGGCGCTCGTGTCGGACGAACGCGACGGCCGCGGCCACGGCGCCGAGGATCGACCCGAGCGTGATCGTGGAGAGCCATCCGTGCTCGACACCGCTGGTCAGCGAGTAGCAGGCGAGGCCGATGGCGATGACGCTCAGGATGGCGCCCGGCAGATCGAGCTTGTCGTCGGTCAGGTCCTCGGACCGGTCGGCCGCGACGCCGAGCCGGACGCCGATGGCCGCGATCAGGGCGATCGGGGCATTGACCACCAGGAGCCACTCCCACCGCACGTGGGCCAGGGCGGTGCCGCCCAGCAGCGGGCCGAGGACGAACCCGGACATGCCGACGACGATCATCAAAGTCATCGCGCGCATGCGAAGCGCCTGGTCGTCGAACAGCCGGAAGACCAGCGAGTTGGTGATGGGCGCCATCGCCGCAGCAGCGATGCCGAGACCGGCCCGCAAGGCGATGAGCTGCCCTGCGGTGGTGGCGGCGACAACGCACAGGCTCAGCAGGCCGAACACGGCGAGGCCGATCAGGAGCACACGCCGGCGCCCAAGACGGTCGGCCATCGAACCCGCCGTCAGCAGTAGGCCGCCGAACGTCAGCGAGTACGCGCCGGTGACCCACTGCAGGGCGGTCGTGCCGCTGCCCAGGTCGCGGCCGATCGTGGGCAGCGCGATCGAGAGCAGCGTGTTGTCGACCATCTCGACGAAGAAGGCCAGGCAGAGCGCGGTCAGGGGAATCCACGCCGCGTGCAGGGACCGGTAGGTGCGGGTTGCAGAGGCTGTAGCTGGATCGTCGGTGGTGGTCACGGTCGACCTCCTCTCAGAACGTCGCCGACTATCGAACGACGTTCCATAATAGAACGCGGTTCGATGATGATGCAAATCGTGATTGAATGAGTGCCATGACAGGCACGCGACCACGACCCGCCGACCGTCCTTCACGGGGACGTCGACGCGCCTCGCACTCCATGGAGGCCGTGCTGGCCGGGGCCGTGGCCCTGCTCGACGAGGCGGGTGAGTCGGCGCTGACGCTCCGGGCCCTCGCGGCCCGGCTCGGCACCGGCGTCGGCAGCATCTACTGGTATGTCTCGGGCAAAGACGATCTTGTAGACCGCGCCATCGATCATGTGCTCGGCGGGGTGCTGACCGACATCGAGAGGCAGAGGGGGAGCAGCGACGCGATCGACGACCTGCGCGTGATGGCCGTGACGCTGTTCGACGCGATCGTCGACCGGCCCTGGCTGGGGGGGAACTTCATGAGCAACATCGAGGTCCAGGGCAACTCGTTGCGGCTCTACGAGGCGTTGGGGCAGCAGACGCTCCGCCTCGACCTCACGCCGCTGCAGCAGTTCCACGCCGTGTCGGCGATCGTCGGCGTCGTGGTCGGCAACGCCATCGACATGGGGCAAGAGCCTCCCCCGGAAGTGCTCAACGGCACCGTGGACCGCGATGAGTTCTTCAGCCGCTACGCCCAGACCTGGCGTGCGCTCGACGCCGGGGAGTTCCCTTTCGTGCACGAGATCGTCGAGGAGTTCGACGGGCACGACGACAAGGAGCAGTTCCTCGCCGCGCTGGACCTGACCCTGGCAGGCCTCCGCCTCCAAGCCGGAGTCTGACGGACGCCCGGCGACGCGTGGAGGAGACCCGAGAGGCGGTCCTCCGGAGGGTTCGGTCGGCCGGGCGGTCAGGGGAGTCCCTTTGTCAATGCGGTGACAAGGGCGGGCTCTCATTGAAGCCCTGGGTCGGCGTTCCGTGCGAACTGTCCGAGCTGTTCCGGCCCCACCTGGACACGCTGGCCGAAGAGATGATCGACGAGATCCTGGCCGGCATCCCCGAGTACTCGCGTCCGCACGACGGGGAGTACGCGCGGCTGGTGCGGCTGGCCGTGGAGGGCGCGCTCCAGCAGTTCGTCGACCTCATCGGCACCCCCGAGTCGTCCTGGGAGGCGGTCGCCGGGGTCTACCGGGAGATCGGCCGGGCCGAGGCCTGGGAGGGCCGCAGCCTCGACGTGCTCCAGACCTTGCTGCGGCTCGGCGCCCGGGTCGCCTGGCGCCGGCTGGCCGCCGAGTCCGAGCAGACCAACGTCTCGCGCCGTACCCTGGCCAGCATCGCCGAGGCCATCTTCGCCTTCCTCGACGAGATCGCCCGCGCGGCCCCCGAGGGCTACACCAAGGCGAGCGCAGGAGGCGGGCGAGCTGGAGCACCGGCGCCGCCGGCTGCTCGACCCGGCCCTGCGCGACTGGGTGGCGGCGATGGGCCCGACGGTCGGACCGAGGACACGGCGCGGTCGCTGCGCTGGGCCCGCGAGGCGCTGCCGCTGGCCCGCCGCGGGGTCCTCCCGTCCGAGCGGCTGATCCGCTGCGCCGAGCACATGCCGGCCGGAGTCCCGGCTGGAGATGGAGATGGTGCTGACGGTCTGGCCGGGCACGTCGCAGGAGTCTCCATCAAGTGATTGACCGGCGCCCGGGTCGGTGCCTACCGTGGGCGGATGACCAGCGAATCCGGCCGTGAGCGCATCCTCGGCGCCGCCACCAGGCTGTTCGCCGCGCTCGGCTACGACGGCACGTCCACCCGCCTGATCGCCGAGGCGGCCGGGCTCAACATCGCCACCGTCGCCTACCACGTCGGGGGCAAGCGCGACCTCTACCTCGCGGTGATGGAGCAGGCGCACCGGCTGGAGCGGGACGCGCTCGAATCGGCGGTCGCCGAGAGCACCCCGGACGCGGCCGGGGTGCTGCTCATCCTCGACCGCTACCTCGACTTCTGCGTCGAGCACCCCGAGGTCCCCGCGCTGTGGATGCACCGCTGGCTCTCGGACGCCGCCGACGTCGCGCACTTGGAGGGCCTCTACGCCAAGCCGCTGATGGAGATGGTCGCGGGCGCCGTCCGCACGGTCGTCGGCCCCGGGGTGGACGTGGAGTACACGGCCTACACCGTCGTCTGGTGCACGCACGGGTTCTGCCGCGGAGGCGTCCTCGACGACGACGGACGGCGCCGCGGGCTGCGCGATCCGCGCGAGCTCGCCCGGTTCCGCGCGCATCTGCACCGGCTGGTCGCCGGATCGCTGCGGCTGCCGGGAGTCGAGGGATGACCGCCTCGGAGGAAGACGCGCGGGGGAACGGCGCGCAGGCGGGCGGCGCGGTGGAAGGCGGCGTGGTGGACGGGGGTGTGCTGGGGCGGGGGCGGCTGCTCGGGTATGGGGTCGGGTCGGTCGGCACCGGCGTGTTCAATGCCGTCCCCGGACTGCTGCTGCTCTACTACCTGACCGACGTGCTCGGTGTGTCCGCCGTGATCGCCGGGTTCGTGCTGGTGGTGCCGAAGGCGTGGGACGTGGTGCTCAACCCGGTCGTCGGCGCCGCGAGCGACCGCGAGGCCGTGCGGACGGGGCGGCGCACCCGGCTGCTGCTGACCGGCGCGGTCGCGCTGCCGGTGCTGTTCGCCGCGATGTTCGCCGTGCCGGTCGACTCCCCGGGATTCGCCGCCGTCTGGGTCGGCCTGGCGTTCCTGCTGGCGGCCAGCGCGTTCGCCTGCTTCCAAGTGCCCTACGTGGCGCTGCCCGCCGAGATCTCGCCGCTGCCCGCGCAGCGGGGCCGCGCGATGGCCTGGCGGGTGGTGTGCCTGACCGCGGGCATCCTGCTCGCCGGCGGCCTCGCGCCCGCGGTGGCGGACGGCGCCGGCGGAGGCCGCGGCGGGTACGCGCTGATGGGCGCGGTCATCGGGCTGCTCATGGGCGCCGCGATGCTCGCCAGTGCCCTGTCCACCCGCTGGGTCCCGTCCAGCCCGGGGCCGCGCCCGCTCCGCCTGGTCGACGCGCTGCGCACCGCGCGCGGCAACCGGCCGTTCTTCGCCCTGCTCGGCGCGTACGTCGCGCAGACGCTCGCGGTGGCGGTGATGCTGGCGGGCGCCCCGTACGCGGCGACCTACCGGCTCGGCGACTACGGGCTGACCTCGGTGATGTTCGTCTGCATGGTCGGGCCGAGCGCCGTCGCCGTCCCGCTGTGGCGGCTGCTGGCCCGCAGGTACGGACCGGTGCCCTGCTACACGGCGGCGCTCGTCGCGTTCGCCCTGACGGCCGCCGCCCTCTACCCGGCCGTCTCCGCCGGATCCACCGGCGCCGTGCTCGGGCTGACCGTGCTCGTGGGCGGCTGCTACGCCGCGGCGCAACTGTTCCCGCTGACGCTGCTCCCCGAGACCGTGCACGCCGACACCAGCCGCACCGGGCACGCCCAGTCGGGCGCGTTCACCGGGCTGTGGACGGCGGCCGAGACCGGTGCGCTCGCCCTCGGCCCCGGCGCGTTCGCGCTGATCCTCGCCGTGACCTCGTTCAAGTCCGCGGGCTTCGACGCCCCCGCCGACCAGTCCGGGTCCGCGCTGACCGGGCTCACCGCCGGGTTCACCCTCCTGCCGGCGCTGCTGCTCGCGCTCAGCGTCCCGATGCTGCTGGCCTACCGCCGGCTGGCCGCCGCCCACCGACGTACCGGAGACACCCACCGCCATGCCGTCTGAACCGTCCCTCCCCGAAACCTCCCGCCCGGCCGGGGAGCTGCTCGCCGAACTCGCCCGGTACCGCACCGCCGACCTGCCCGTGCGCGGCGGGCAGGTCACCGCCTACGTCTACGACACCGGACGCGCCGAGGTGCACGACGTCGCCGCCCGCGCCTACCTGGAGATGCTGGAGGTCAACTGCCTGGACCCGACCGCGTTCCCGAGCATCGTCGCGCTGGAGCGGCAGGTGGTCGGCGCGGTCGCCGGGCGGCTCGGCGGCGGCGCGGACACGCCCGGGATCTTCACCAGCGGCGGCACCGAGTCGATCATGCTCGCGGTGAAGGCCGCCCGCGACGCCCGTCCCGTCGAGGGACGCCCGCAGCTGGTGCTGCCCGCCACCGCGCACCCCGCGTTCCACAAGGCCGCGCACTACCTGGGGATGGAGGTCGTCGCGGTGCCGGTCGACCCGGCGACGTTCCGCGCCGATCCCGCCGCGACCCGCGCGGCGCTGACGTCCCGCACGGTGCTGGTCGTGGCGTCCGCGCCGTCCTACCCGCAGGGCGTGCTCGACCCGGTCGCGGAGATCGCGGCGCTCGCCGCCGAGGCGGGCGTCCTGTGCCACGTGGACGCCTGCGTCGGCGGCTGGGTGCTGCCCTGGCTGCGCGAGGGCGGACGGCCCGTCCCGCCGTTCGACCTGTCGGTGCCCGGGGTGACCTCGCTCTCCTGCGACCTGCACAAGTACGGGTACGCGCCGAAGGGCGCGTCGGTGGTGCTGTTCGCCGACGAGGCGCTCCGCCGGCACGCCTACTTTGCCTCGGCCGCCTGGCCCGGCTACACCGTCATCAACGCGACCGTGCAGAGCAGCCGGAGCGCGGGCCCGCTCGGCGCCGCCTGGGCGACGCTGAACGCCGTCGGCGCGAACGGCTACCGCGACCTGGCCGCCGAGGCGATGCGCGCGGCCGAGCGGCTCATCGCCGGCGTCGCGCGGATCCCCGGCCTGCGCGTCCTCGGCGAGCCGGGCGCCCCGCTGGTCGCGGTGGCCTCGGCCGATCCCGAGCTGGACGTCTTCGTCGTCGCGGGCGAGGCCCGATCGCGCGGCTGGTTCTTCCAGCCCCAGCTCTCGTTCCAGGGCAGCCCGGCCAACCTGCACTTCACCCTGACCGGGGTGAGCCTCGCCGGGGTCGACGCGCTGTTGGCCGCGCTCGCCGACTCGGCCGCCGCCGCCCGCGCCGCCGGCCCGGCGGGTGTCCCGGACGGCCTGGTGGACGCCCTCGCGGGCCTCGATCTCGACAGCCTCGACGACGCCGGGTTCGCCGGGCTCCTCGGCACCGTCGGGGTCGACCTGAACGGTGCCGGCGGGCCGGAGATGGCGATGGTGAACGCCGTCCTGAACGCCCTGCCCCCCGACCTCCGCGAGGCCCTGCTGATCCGCTTCTTGTCCGTCCTGTACTCCGGCCACCTGTAGCCGCCCCGGGCCGCCCGCGGGCGGCCCGGCGGAGGCGCGGGCGGCTCAGCCGAGGCGGATGAGGCGGTGCAGCAGGGACGGCGCGCCGAGATCGGCGTCCAGGGTGAGGGGGATACGGGCCGCTCCGGCGGTCACCGCGCCGACCTTCTCGCCCTTGCCGGCCTCGTGCGGCGGGTCGTCCGTGACGCCGACCGGGACGGTGAGCCCCGTCCAGCCGACCACGGTGACCGGGGACGCGGCGCGCAGCGGCGTCCGGCCGCCGAGCCCGTCGTCGACCACCGCCACGCGCGCGCCCGCGGGCGCCAGCTCGGCGGCGGTCAGCGCGTTCTCGGCGGCGGCGACCAGACGCGCCCCCACCGTGATGGCCGCCATGGCGCTGGTCGAGCGCTGCCCCATCACCGCGCCCACGACCAGCGTCGTGACGCCCGCGACCCGCTTGCGGGCGGCGAAGACGTAGTTGCCGCCCGCCGCGTCGGTGTAGCCGGTCTTCCCGCCGATCACGCCGTACTGGCCGAGCAGGGCGTTGCCGCCGGGACGCGCCGGGCCGCCGTCGCTCGGAACGTAGGCGCGGTTGTTCACGATCTCGCCGAACGAGGCGGTCTTGATCGCCGCGCTCAGCAGCTTGACCTGGTCGGCCGCGGTGCTCACGGTGCCCGAGTCGTACCCGCTCGGATCGGTGTAGGTCGTGCCGGTCATGCCGAGCGACCGCGCGGCGTCGTTCATCTTCTGCACGAACGCCTGGTCGCCGCCCGAGTCCCAGCGGGCCAGCTCGTGCGCGACGTCGTTCGCCGAGATGAGCATCAGCGCCTCGAGCGCCTTGCGCTGGGTGAGCCGCTGGTTCGCGGTCACCCCCAGCAGCGACTCGTCGCGCTGCCTGCGCGCCGGGATCTCGGCCGCCGCCGCGGGCGAAACGGTGAAGACCGGACCGGGCTCGCCGGACTTCAGCGGATGGTCGCGCAGGAACACGTACGCGGTCATCACCTTGGCGACGCTGGCCGTCGGGGTCGGCGACGAACCGCCGGACGCTCCCATCGTGCCGAGCCCGTCCACGGAGATCGCGGACTGGCCCTGCACCGGCAGCGGCAGCCGCGGAGGGCTCCCCGTGAAGGTGTGGGCGGACGAGGACAGCGTGAGGTCGAGCGCAGGATCGGGCACCGTCCGCACGAGCTGACCCGTCACCAGGCCCGCGATGAGCACGAGCGCGGCGATCACCGTGATCAGCGCCCGCCGTCCCCGCCTGCCCTTCGGCGCGGCCTTGGGCGCGATGGGGTGCTGATACTGCGGCGGCACCACGGGCGGTGCCGGTGGAGCCTCCGGCAGCGGCGGCGGAGGAAGCCGCCGCTCCTGCGGCTGTGGTTGCGGTTGCGGTTGCGGTTGGGCATACGGCTGGGGCTGAGCGTACGACTGCGGCTGGGGCAGCGGTTGGGGCCGGGGGAGCGGCTCGGGTTGGACGGGCGGCTCAGGCTGGGGGAGCGGCTCGGGCTGGGGCAGGGCCGGGATCGGCTCCTGCACCGTCGGGCTGGCACTCGGTACGGGGGCGTTCTGCCACGAGACGGTCCACTGCCCGGACGAGTTCGCCGACGGCCCGGCGGCCTTCTTCGCCGGTTCCGGAAGCGCCTCGGCGGGAAACTCGGTCACCGTCTCGTCGACCTGGGGCGCGGGTTCCGGCTCGGGTACAGGTTCCGGCTCGGGTTCCGGCTCCGGCTCGGCCTCCGGCTCCGGCTCGGCCTCCGGCTCGGGCGGGAGGGTCTCAAGGCGGGGGAGGGAGATGTCTGGCCGTGTCAGGTACGGGTCCGGCTCTTCCGCGGGGGGAGGCGGCTCCTCTTCAGGAGGCTCGACCGGGAGTGTGACGGCGCGGAACTCCGCGGTGGCCGCGCGGGGCGTCCCCTTCCCGGCGGCCGTCCGCACCGGAGTCCTCTCCGGCTCCTCCGGCTCCTCGGCCTTCTCCGGCTCCTCGGCCTCGGCCTCAGCTCCGGCTCCGTCCTCGGCTTCGTCCTCGACCTCGGTTCCAGCTCCGTCCTCGGCTTCGGCTCCGTCCTCGGCCTCAGCCTCGTCCTCGGTTCCGGCTTCGGCGGGTTCCCGGACCTCGGCCTTCTCCGACTTCTCGGCCGGCTCCTCGGCGGGCTCGGTCGGGTCGGCCGTCTCCGGTTCCTGCTGTGCGTCCTTCAACGGCGCGACCTCCTCGGCTCCAGCCTCCACGCGTGGACGGTGCGGCCTCTCGCCGGTGACCCCCGTGCACCTTGAAGGACGCGCAGTCTATCGGGAAGGTCCCTTCATTCTGAATCGTTGATCTAGCGTTTATGTCGGGAATGCTCATTCGGGGTGCCGGCGAACGGGCCGGGCGCCGCGAACCCCCGTGAACCCCATCCGCATGAACCCCATCCGCGTGAACCCTCCCGGGGACGAGTGGAGATACACCGCTGACAATGCCCCCACGGGAAGGCCAGCCTTCATGCCATGGTGTCCGCGATGACCGCGCCCGGCACCGGTGCGCTCTCCATCGACGCCCCCGCCACCGGGAGCGACGCGGAGCTCATCGAACGGTCGCGGGACGACCCGGAGGCGTTCGGCGCCCTGTTCGACCGCTATTCGGGAATGCTCTACCGGTACGTCTCGCGCAGGCTCGGGCCCGAGGCGGCCGAGGACCTGGTCGGCGAGACGTTCCTCGCCGCGTTCAGCCGCAGGGACCGCTACGACGTCGCGCAGGGCGACGCCAGGCCCTGGCTGTTCGGGATCGCGACCAAGCTGGTGTCCCGGCACCACCGCACCGAGGGCGCGCGGTACCGGGCGCTGCGGCGCAGCCCCGTCGAGGGCCCGGTGGAGGGCCCGGCCGATCGGGTCGCCAACGGGGTGACCGCGACGGCGTCGCGGCCCGCGCTCAGCGCGGCGCTGGCCCGGCTGCCCCGGCGCGACCTGGACGTCCTGCTGCTGGTGGCGTGGGGTGACCTGACCTACGAGGAGGTCGCGCGGGCGCTCGGCGTCCCTGTCGGCACCGTCCGGTCCCGGCTCAACCGGGCGCGCCGCAAGGTGCGCGCCGCGCTCGGGGACACCAACCCGATGCACGAGGAGGAGTAGCGATGGACGACCTTGGAATGCTCCGCGACCTCGGCGGTGAACTGGAGCACGAGCCGCCCGCCTCGCTCGCCCGGCAGCGGCGGCGGCTCGCCGACGCGGCGGCCGGGACGGTGCGCGTCCGGGGCGCGCGGCGTCCCGGACGGTGGGGCCTGTTCGGGGCGGTGGCGGCGGGCACGGCCGCGCTCATCCTGGTGCCCTCCGTCCTGCTGAGCGCCGGGGGCGGTGCGGACCCGGCCCGGCACGCGGACCCCGCGGCGGGCGCGGGCACGGCGATGAACCTGCTGCTGGTCGGCTCGGACGCGCGGCGTCCGGGGCCCGCGCGGGCGGACAGCGTGGTGCTGGCGCACCTGCCCGCCGACCGCGCGAAGGTGAGCGTGGTCAGCCTGCCCCGCGACTCGAAGGTGCGGGCCCCCGCCTGCGGCCATCCGGCAGGCGGCGGGCCCAGGGCGGCCGGGACGGCCCGGCTCGGCGCGGTCTACGCGGCAGGCGGGACGTCTTGCCTGGTCAAGACCGTGCAGGCGATGACGGGGGTGCGCGTCGATCGGACGATGGTGATCGAGTTCGACGGGTTCCGGCGGATGGTGGACGCGCTCGGCGGCGTCGAGATCACGATGCCGCGCGCGCTGGCCGACCGGAACTCGGGCCTGCGCGTCCACGCCGGGCACCTCCTGCTGGGCGGGGCGCAGGCCCTCGCCTACGCCCGCGCGCGCCACCTGCCGGGGAGCGACGGGTCCGACCTGGACCGGGTCGGGCGGCAGCAGCGGCTGATGGCCGCGCTGGTCGGGCAGGCGAAGCGGGAGCAGCTCCGGAACCCGGTGCGGTTCGCGTCCTTCCTCAAGGTCGCGGCGGGGGCAATCGAGGTGTCGCCGAAGCTGGACCTGGCCGGGTTCCGCTCCCTGGCGGACAGCCTGGGCCGTACGGGCGCCGACGACGTGCGCATCGGAGTGGTGCCCAGCCGCCCCGACCGGGCCGATCCGCTCCTGCTCGCCTGGGACCAGCCCGCCGCCTCGCGGCTGTTCGCGGAGTTCGAAGCGGGCGGCTGACCGCAGGCGGGACAGGCCGGGGCCGCCCGCGCGCACCGGGGGAGCGCGCGGGCGGCCCCGGCCTATGTAAAGGACGCTTGACAGGGCGGCCGATGTAAAGCACCCTTGACACATGCGGAACGACGTCAGGGAGCTCCGGCTCACCAGAGGGCTCTCCCAGGGGGATCTCGGCAAGGTGCTCGGCGTCTCCCGCCAGACGGTCAACGCCATCGAGACGGGCAGGTACAGCCCGTCCCTGCCGTTGGCGATCACTTTGGCGCGTTTCTTCGAGCGTGCGGTGGAGGAGGTATTCCATGTCGACCAAGAATGACGGGAAGGGCGGTCGCTGGCTGGTGCCGGTGACCTCGGTGGTTGGGGGCCTGGCGATGTTCCTGGCCGTCGGGCTGAACGGCGACTGGGTCCTCGGCTCGCTGCTGCTCGGGATCATGGTCGTGTACGCCGCGGTGCTGCTGCTGTTCCGGCGGTCCGAATCGGTCGCCCTGCTGGGCGGCGACGAGGGCGACGAGCGCCAGCGGACGCTGCGGCTGCGCGCCTCCGACTTCGGGTTCAGCGTGCTCGCGGTCTTCTGCGTCGGCGGCTTCGTCGTCGACCTCGCCCGGGGCGGCGACGGGATGCCCTGGGCGGTCATCTGCGGCGTGGGCGGGGCCAGCTTCGCCGGCGCGCTCATCGTCCTGTCGCGGCGCGGCTGACCGCGCCCCTCACGAAACCCTTTTCAACGACCTGCGAAAAGGTCGACGGCCTTCGGAAGGAAGGTGTGCTTCGTGCTGCCCGGAATCCCGCGGAAACGGTGGATCGCCACGGCCCTCGCCGCCGCGTCGCTCACCCTCGGCACCACCTCCGCGCTCGCGGCCCCCGCGCCCGCCGGTGCGCCCGCGCCCGCCCCGGTCTCCCCGGGGACGCTCGCCGAACAGGTCGTGAAGGCCGGGGCGCCCGGCGCGCTCGTGGCCGTGCAGACGCGCGCGGGGACGAGGGAGGCCGCGCGGGGCGTCGCCGACCTGCGGACCAAGCGTCCCGCCCGCGCCGGCGACCGGTACCGCATCGGCAGCAACACCAAGACGATGGTCGCGACCGTCGTCCTGCAACTGGTCGCCGAGGGGCGGCTCGGCCTGGACGACAAGGTCGCGGCCCGGCTGCCCGGCCTCGGCCTGGACGGGCGGATCACCGTCCGGCACCTGCTCCAGCAGACCAGCGGACTGCACCAGGACCAGATGCTCTGGCGCGATACGTCCTCGTTCAAGGACCACCGCTTCGAGCGGTTCACCCCCGCCCGGGTGGTGCGCACGGCGCTCACCAACCCCGCGCCGCGCGCCGTCCCCGGCACCAAGTGGGAGTACTCCAACACCAACTACGTCCTGGCCGGGATGCTGATCGAGCGGGTCACCCGGCACAGCGCCGAGGCGGAGCTGACCCGGCGGATCTTCAGGCCGCTCGGGATGCGCGGCACCACCTTCCCGCGCGACACCACGCACGTGGCCGGCCGCCACCTGTCGGGCTACGTGCCGCGCGCGCTGGTCGACGGCTCGTCCGACCCGACGCGGTTCGACACCACGGTCTACAACTTCAGCTGGGCCTGGACGGCGGGCGCGGTGATCTCGACCGCCGAGGACGAGGCGACGTTCCTGCGCGCGCTGATGGCCGGCCGGCTGCTGCCCCCGAGCGCGATGGGCCAGATGCTCGACACGGGGGCGTTCGGATACGGCCTCGGCATCCTGCCGATCAAGGCGCCGTGCGCGCCCGGCGGGGTCGCCTGGGGGCACGACGGCATCGTGTTCGGCTACTCCAGCCTGGTCGCGGGCACCCGCGACGGCGCGAAGTCGGCCGTCGTCGCGGGCAACCTCTCCTTCGACGAGGGCGAGAAGGTCTACAAGACCGCCGCGTCCTCGCTGGCGCCGGCGCTCTGCTCCTGAGCCGGGGCCGCCGGCGGGTCAGCGGGGGAGCGCGTCCAGCAGGCGGCCCAGTTCGTCGCCGGTGTTGTAGTAGTGCACGGACGCGCGCACGGCGGCGGGGACGGCCTTCGGGTCGAACCGCGAGTGCGAGCCGGTGGTGACGCTCACGTTGACGCCCGCGGCGCGCAGCGCGGCCTTGACGGCGTCGGACCCGTGCCCGTCCACCGTGAACGTGACCAGGCCCGAGCGCCGGGCGCCCCGGTCGAGCAGCCGTACGCCGGGGCGTTCGGCGAGCCGGTCCCGCAGCGACGCGGCGAGCGCGGTGACGCGCTCCTCGATCGCCGCGACGCCGATGCCGGCCGCGTACTCGGCGGCCACGCCCAGCCCGATCTGCCCGGCGACGTACCGCTCCCAGGTCTCGAACCGCCGCGCCCCGGCGGCGATCTCGTAGGTGTCGGGGCCCGTCCACTCGGCCGAGTGCAGGTCGAGGAACGGCGGCTCCAGTGTCTGGACGATCTGCCGCCGCACGTAGAGGAACCCGGTGCCGCGCGGCCCGCGCAGGTACTTGCGGCCGGTGGACGACAGCATGTCGCAGCCGATCTCGCGGACGTCCACGCCGAGCTGCCCGACCGACTGGCAGGCGTCCAGCAGGTAGAGGGTGCCGGTCTCGCGGCAGAGCCGGCCGACCTCGGCGGCCGGGTTGACCAGGCCGTTGTAGGTCGGGATGTGGTTGATCGAGACCAGCCGGACGTCGCCGCGCGCCAACTCGGCGGCGAGCGCCTCCAGGGACAGCGTGCCGTGCTCGTCGTCGGGGAGCACGGTGACGCGGACGCCGCGCGCCCCGGCGACCTGCCGGTAGGCGATGGCGTTGCTGGCGTACTCGCTGGTGGTGGTGACGATGCGGTCGCCCGCCGCGAACGGGATCGAGTGGAAGGCCATGTCCCAGGCGCGGGTCGCGTTCTCCACATAGGCGATCTCGTCGCGGTGCGCGCCGATCAGCCCGGCCACCGCGTCGTAGAAGTGCGCGATGGCGGCGGCGCCGCGGTCGGCGGCCTCGTAGCCGCCGATCGACGACTCCAGCGCGAAGTGCCCGGCGACCGCGTCGATCACCGGCTGGGGCGGCAGCGCCGCCCCGGCGTTGTTGAGGTGCGCGACGCCCGCGCAGCCCGGCGTGTCCGCGCGCAGCTTCTCGATGTCCATGTGATCGTGACGCCCTTCGACGGTGGCCGGTCCTGCCGTCATTCAAGCCGCCGGGCGGCCGGGAGGCAAAAGTGTCGGACCCGCGGGGGACACTCGGGCTGGACCGGGGATTGACCTCAACCTTCATTGAGGTCCGATGATGTTCGGACGAGAGCAGGAACACCTACCCGAGGGGCGGCAGGTCCGATGGACATGGAAGTGACCGCGTGGATGTCGTTGCACCACGCGATGAACGCGCAGGACCGCAGGCCCTTGTCCCGCGCGACGCTGCGCCGCATCGGCCGGTTCGCCCGCCCGCACCGCCGGATGCTGGCCGCGTTCCTGGTGTTCAGCGTGCTGATGGCCGTCCTCGCGGTCGCGACCCCGGTACTGGCCGGCCGGGTGGTCGACGCGATCGTCGACGGGTCCGGCACCGGCACGGTGGTGTGGCTCGCCGTGGTCATCGCGGTCCTCGCGCTCGCCGAGGGCGCGCTCGGGCTGGCCAACCGCTGGCTGTCGTCCCGGCTCGGCGAGGGCCTGATCCTCCAGCTCCGCACCACCGTCTTCGACCACGTGCAGCGGATGCCGGTGGCGTTCTTCACCCGCACCCGCACCGGGGCCCTGGTCAGCCGGCTCAACAACGACGTCATCGGCGCGCAGCGCGCGTTCAGCGACACGCTGTCCGGCGTGGTCAGCAACCTGGTGACGCTGCTGCTGACCTTCGCGGTGATGGTCGGGATCTCCTGGCAGATCACTCTGCTCGCCCTGGTGCTGCTGCCGGTCTTCGTGCTGCCCGCCCGCCGGATGGGCCGCAAGCTGGCCCGGCTCCAGCGCGAGGCCGCCGCGCACGACGCCGCGATGAGCACCCAGATGACCGAGCGGTTCTCCGCACCCGGCGCGACGCTGGTCAAGCTGTTCGGCCGTCCCGCCCGCGAGTCCGCCGAGTTCGCCGCGCGGGCCGGCCGGGTCCGCGACATCGGCGTCCGCGCCGCGATGGTGCAGCACGTTTTCGTCACCGCCCTCACCGTCGTGTCGGCGCTCGCGCTCGCCCTCGTCTACGGCCTGGGCGGCTTCTTCTCCCTGCGCGGCCAGCTCGACGCGGGCGCGGTGGTCTCCCTCGCGCTCCTGCTCACCCGGCTGTACGCGCCGCTCACCGCGCTCGCCAGCGCCCGCGTCGAGGTGATGAGCGCGCTGGTCAGCTTCGAGCGGGTCTTCGAGGTGCTCGACCTCGAGCCGCTGGTCGCCGAGCGCGAGACCGCCGGCACCGTGCCGGACGGACCGGCCGCGGTCGAGTTCGACGCCGTCTCGTTCGCCTACCCGTCCGCCGACAAGGTGTCGCTGGCCTCGCTCGAAGAGGTCGCGAGCCTCGACACCCGCGGCGGCGTCCAGGTACTGCACGAGGTCTCGTTCCGCGCCGAGCCCGGCCAGATGGTGGCGCTGGTCGGCTCGTCCGGCGCGGGCAAGTCCACCATCGCCCAGCTCCTGCCCCGCCTGTACGACGCCGACGAGGGCGCCGTCCGGCTCGGCGGCGTCGACGTGCGCGATCTGACCTTCGAGTCGATCCGCGAGACCCTCGGCATGGTCACCCAGGACGGTCACCTGTTCCACGAGTCGATCCGCGAGAACCTGCTGCTCGCCCGTCCCGAGGCCACCGAGGACGACCTGTGGGACGTGCTGCGCCGGGCCCGCCTCGACACCCTGATCGCGAGCCTGCCGGACGGCCTGGAGACCATCGTCGGCGAGCGCGGTTACCGGCTGTCCGGCGGCGAGCGGCAGCGCCTCACCATCGCCCGCCTGCTGCTCAACCGCCCCCGTGTGGTGATCCTCGACGAGGCCACCGCGCACCTCGACTCCACCTCGGAGGCGGCCGTCCAGGAGGCCCTCGGCGAGGCCCTCGAAGGCCGCACCGCCGTGGTGATCGCGCACCGGCTGTCCACCGTCCGCGCCGCCGACCTGATCCTGGTCATCGAGGCGGGCCGGATCGTCGAGCGCGGCACCCACGACGACCTGCTCGCCCTGAACGGCCGCTACGCCGAACTCCACCGCACCCAGTTCGACCAGCGGCCCACGTCGGAGACCCCGCTGGAGCCCGTCGGCTGACCGGCTGTGTTTCCAAACGCCCGGCCCGGCATCCTCGCCTGGCGGCTCGGACGCCGACCGTGCTTGGGCGAGCGCGACATCGCTTCGCGATCTGGCCGGTGGGGCTCGCCTCCGGCTTCGCCCCACCGGCCAGGTAACGCGCTCACGCGACGGCCGAGGCACTCTGAGACAGGCCCTAAGCCCCGGGCCCGGCCGCCGCCGCGAGGTCGAAGATCATCGCGTCGAAGTCCGGGGCATCGGCGAAGGGCCTGAGTTTCCCGATCTTCTTCCACCCCCACCGGGCGTACGCGGCCTGCGCGGAGTCGTTGTCCTCGCGTACGAGGAGCGTGGCACGCTCCTCGTCCCGGCCGTTCAGCAGCTTGTCGTGGAGCGCGTGCGCCACGCCCCGGCGCTGCCAGGCCGGGACGATCATGAGCTCGTTGAACGCGAACGTCCGGTCCCCGGTCTCCGCCGTGAAGCCGCTCGGCACGGCCGTGGTGAGGCCCTCCCACCACCGCGCGCCGACGGGCAGCGCGTACCCGAACGCCTGCCCCACGGGAACGTCGTCCACGTACGCGACGATGATCTCGAACCCGGGTGCCTTCATGTAGCCGCGGACGCGCTCGGCGAACCGGTCGCTGGAGTAGAAGGGATCGGCGATGACGTCGGCGTGGCTGGCCTCGTACAGCGGCACGATCACGCTCATGAGGCTCTGCTCCGCCGAGCCCGAGTCGTGCCGGGTGAAGGTGATGCGCGGCGTCATTGCTCTCCCAAGGTCGTTGGTGCGAGAAGTTCGTACGCGTCGCGGACCGCCGTGCGTCCGCTGTCGGCGGGACGTGCCAGGCCGAGCGAGGCCAGCGCGGTCCGGCGCAGCAGCCCGTCCCCCTTGAGTTCGGCCGGGAGCCCTTGAAGAACCCGAACCATGTGCCGCGCGCCCTCGTCGGCGTCACCGGCGCGAAGCAGACCGCCCGCGCGGTGCAGTTCGATCTGGGTGCGGCCCTGATAGTTGCGTTCGGGGTAAAGAGCAATGGCGAGGTCTTGTGCGTGACCCGCCTTCTCGGCGTCACCGGCAAACGTGTGGACGTGGCTGGCGACGTGGTGGAGCCGCTGCTCGGACCATCCCCATTGAGACGCGCGGTCGTCGCGGACCCGGTCGGGCAGCCGCGCGAAGACATCCTCCAGGTCGGCCAGCGCCCTGGTCGCCTCTTCGTAGCGACCGAGTTGGGCGAGTGCCTGAGCCTTGGCCGCGTGGCCGCTGGCGGTTCCGGCACTGGAAATACCGCGGCCGACATGGATTGCCTCGTCCGCGACGTCCAGGGTCGACAGGACTGGGGCGTCGCCATACAGGGAGAAGACTGCCTGCCGTCCACGGACTAGGGACGCGGCGAATTGGTCGCCGGACTCGTCTGCGGCACGACCGGCGGTCCGCCACCAGCGGCGGGCGCTGCGCTGCTCACCGAGGTTGATCAACGTGATGGCGGTGAGGGCTGCCATCTGGGCAGCCGCGTGCACGAGGCGTTGCCGGGCATGGCCCGCCGAGCTGCCGATCAAGGCACTGATCTCGGTGAAGTCGGTGAGGAGTTCCGGCAGGAGCAGTGCGCTCGGCGTGGCACCGACCTCGTGGGAGTAGTCGAACGCCACACGCTCCCAGACGTCTGCGTCCCGGTCGGTCGGCTCTGCGCGGATAGCGTCGTCCAGCGCGGTGCGCAACGGCTCGGCGTCGCGGCCGAGAGGCCCCGCCACAGCGGCGGCAGCGATGAGACTGAGCATGGTGCGGCGTTTCACCTCGTCGCCCTCACCCTCGGGGAAAAGGTCACCTCGGGCCAGGCCGAACGCTCTGGCGTACGCATCGGCCCAGTCGCGCGGGAAGTGCAGGCCACGCTCCCAGTCTCGGATCTGCCGGGCGAGGTTGTCCACAGATCCGTGCTCGTGTCCGGCTGCACGCAGCAACTGCCGGGCCATCTCTCTCTTGCTCCATCCGGTCGGCTGAGACCCGCGCGCCTCGCGCTCGGCCTGCAATCTCTTCGCCCACAGCGGTCGATGGTCGGTCATCGGCGTGCACCATTCGCTGATCGCCCGTGGGGCGGAGACGCGAAAGTCTCCGTCCCGGTCACCCGCAATGCTCCCCTGGCGGCGTGACGCGCGCCACAAGTTCACTGGACGTCACCAGATCAGAACTCCACGTCACATAGGACGGTCACGATGTTCAAGCCGAGAGCCTCCGCCGACCCGCCCGAGTTCTATGCCTGGGACGCCGACCGCGCGGGCGGTGTGACCGATGACCGGGGCCGGGCGGTCAACCACGTGAACGAGGTCCTCGCCGACGCCCCCCCGGACACGTCTGGGCTCGTCCGCCGCGTTCAGGTCGGCGCGGTGAGCGGCGACTACGTCACGCTCGGCGTCGTCGGAGTCGCCCGGCGGGACGGGGCGTCCGGCTCCGTCGTCTGGACAGACGGTGAGTCCGGTCTGGTCGGGGCCAGGTGACGAAGCCCCTGCCGCACGAAGCGACAGGGGCCAGAGTCCCACCCTTTCAGGGGTTGATGGGGTTGTCCGGGGAGTCGAGCCAGATCGTTTGGCCTTCTGAGGCCACGGTCATGCCGAAGCGGTCCTGGGACGGGCTTCCCCAGTCGACCCATTGAAGGTAAGCCGCCGCTGCCTCGTGCCACAGGTGGCGGTCTCCCCATTGCTCCACCGTGAACGCTGCGCGGCCCGGTTCGTAGTCCACCGATGCCCAGGAACCGGAGCCGGGCTCCAGGAGCCACAACGTCCACTCCCCAGAGTCGTCATCTGCGGCGCACATCCGCTTCTCCACACCGGGGACAAGAGTCCCGATGGCGATGTCCGCTCCGTAGGAGTCCCACGCGACGGTGCGGGGATCGAGCTCGGTCGTGCTGCGGGCCGGCTCGGTACCTTCCGTGTAGGAGGAGACGGACCGTCCGGCGATCCTCTGCCCTCTGGCCATCATGTAGTTGGCGAACTCAGGGAACCGGCCCAGCGCAGTGCCGTTTCCGGCCACGGTCAGGCGTGCCAGGTGACCGTTGCCGTACAGGGGATTCCACGGAAGCACGATCACCCCGCCCGGCCGGGCCTGCTCCACCCATGCATGGGGAACTTCGGAGACTCCGCAGGCCACATGAACACGGTCGTAGGGGGCTCCGTCAGGTTGGCCGGCCGTCCCGTCCCCTTGGACCAGGCGGGGAAGGTAGCCGGCCTGTTTCAGGTTCTTCTCTGCCTGGGCCAGTACCTCCGGATCGATCTCGATGCTGGTCACGTTCTCGGACCCGACTCGATGCGAGATCAGAGCGGCCGTCCAGCCCGTCCCGGTCCCGATTTCCAGGACCCGGTCACGATCTCGCAGGTCCAGCGCGGACAGGAAGTCCCGCACGGTGGCCGGAGCAGAGCACGACGAGCTGAACAGGCCGGCGCCGCCCTCAGCCCCGTCATCGAACTGGGTGATGATCGCGGTGTTGGAGTCCACCGCTGCCCGCCACTCCTCCGGCCGCGCCTCCCGATCGATCGGATGGTTCGGTTCGTCGCTGTCCGGCATCGCCAACGCGCGATCAGGGACGAACAGATGCCGAGGAACAGATTCGATCACTTGGGACTCTTCCCGTCCCCCTTGTTGCCGCCGTCGTCCCCACCGCTGCCACGCTTGCCGCCCTGGGGACTGCTGCCGTCGCCGCCCTTGGGGTCGTCCTTCGGATTGTCCTTGTCGCCATGCTTGCCCATTGCCGTACTCCTCCACGATGCCGGCGCGGCCGGATGCCACGCTTGGAACCTCCGGGCGGACAGGGCGCGGGGTGTTGTGACTCGCTCGGGAACGCCGCCCGCCCGAAGGGGTCTACGGGTCGCCCTGGTGGTCCAGCAGTAGATGCACCAGGTCGTTGTGGGCCGTGCGCTCGCGCTCCTCGCCCTGCGCCAGCGCGCGAGGCGGGAGATCAGCATCGCCTCGTGTGATGGCACGGGACCCGGCCAGCCGGTCACTGTTATTGAGGCACCACGCGGCGATCTCTCCGGACTCCCCGACGGCGGACTGGAGGTCGTGCTCGTCGGCGTTGTGGCGGACTAGTCGGTCGTGCCCGCGGGCGCCGCGGGGAGCCGGGCGGGTGACGTCGCGGCTATGGCCTTGCGGTCGGCGGTGAACACTGCGATGCACCTCCTCGCAGGGGGGAGGAGATACCCTCCCCTGTTCCTCCTCCGATCCTCCCCTGTCGTTGTGGCATCCGTCATGACTTCACTGGACGTGACCGAACAGAGACTCCAAGTCGCACAGGACGGTCACGATGGTCGAGCCGAGAGCCGCCGCCGACCCGCCCGAGTTCTATGCCTAGGACGCCGACCGTTCGCGTGGTGTGACCGACGGTCGGGGTCGGGCGGTCGTGGGTGCCGCCGCCCCCCGGTGGGGGACGGCGACGGGATCACTTGATGGAGCCGGCGGTGAGGCCGCCGATCAGGAAGCGCTCGATGAAGATGAACAGGATCACCACGGGGACGATCCCGATCAGCGAGGTGGCGAACAGGTACTGCCAGTGCTCCTGGTACTGCGTCACGAAGGACGGGATCGCCACCGTGAGGGGGCGCCGGTCGGGCGAGGCCGTCACGGTGAGCGCGACGATGTACTCGTTCCATGCCGAGATGAAGGTGTAGACGACCGCCGTCACCACGCCCGGCATCGAGATGGGGAGCGTCACCCGGGTGAGCGCGCCGATCCGGCCCGCGCCGTCGAGGAACGCGGCCTCCTCCAGTTCCTTGGGGATGCTGGAGAAGTAGCCGTGCAGGATCCAGACGCAGAACGGCAGGTTGAACGCCGCGTTCACCAGGATCAGCGCCATCAGCGTGTCGGTCAGGTTGAGCGCGACCATCTCCCGGTAGATGCCGATCACCAGCGCGGTCGGCGCGAACATCTGGGTGACCAGCACCAGCAGCAGGAACGCGTTCCGGCCGCGGAACCGGTTGCGGGCGGTGTAGTAGGCGGCGGGCAGCGCGCACAGCAGGGTCACCAGTGTCGCGACGGCGGCCACCAGGAGCGAGACCTGGATGTTCTTCCAGATCGGCGCGTCCGACCACACGTCGACGAAGTTGGACCACTGCCAGCTGTGCGGAAGGTAGCTGCCCGGCGACTCGTTCAGCTCGTCCCCGGACTTGAGGGCGGTCAGGCCCATCTGGAGGTACGGCAGCAGGAACACCAGGCCGACCAGCCAGCCGGCGCCGGTCAGCAGGACGGTGCGCAGCCGCGGCGGGCGGCGGCCCGCGGGCGTCCGGGTCATCGGATCTCCTCCCGCCAGCGCGAGGCGCGCAGGTAGAGCAGCACCATCACCAGGATCAGCACGAAGTTGACCACGGCCATGGCGGCGGACTCGCCGACGTTCTGGTCGAAGAAGGCGATCTTGTACATGAAGGTGGTGGTGGTGTCGGTGGCGTGCCCGGGACCGCCCTGGGTCATCGTCCAGATGATCGGGAACGAGTTGAACACGTTGATCACGTTGACGATGGAGGCGATCAGCACCGACGGGCGCAACAGCGGCAGCGTGATGCCGAAGTAGGTGCGCAGCGTCCCGGCGCCGTCGACCCGCGCCGCCTCGTACACCTCGCCGGGGATCGTCTGGAGCCCGGCCAGGATGACGAACGAGGTGAACGGCAGCGAGACGAACACCGCCACCCACATCATCCACAGCATCGCCTGGCCCGGATGGGCCAGCCAGTTCACCGGATGGTCGATCACGTGCAGGTCCAGCAGCAGCCGGTTGACCAGCCCGGAGTAGTTGTCGAGCATCCACTTCCAGACCAGCGCGGTCATCAGCACCGACGCCGCCCACGGCACGATGACCGTCCAGCGCACCAGCCGGCGGCCGGGGAAGCGGGCGTTCAGGAGCTGGCCGAG
The DNA here is from genome assembly GCF_036227065.1 of Spirillospora sp. NBC_01491. Classification (GTDB taxonomy): domain Bacteria; phylum Actinomycetota; class Actinomycetes; order Streptosporangiales; family Streptosporangiaceae; genus Spirillospora; species Spirillospora xylanilytica. Next base: position 3,773,128 of record NZ_CP109432.1, on the reverse strand, counting down.
CGCCAGCGAGAGCACCATCGTGATCGCCACGACGCCGGCCACCCACAGCAGGGTGCGCAGCACCACCGGGATCAGGTCGGTCTCGTCAAAGAGGTCGAGGTAGTTGCGCGAGCCGGTGGAGCCGAGGGTGACGCCGGACGAGCTGATCTTCAGCAGCGAGGTGCGGACCATCTCCACGACCGGCCACAGCACCACCACGGCGATGAGGACGAGGGCCGGGCCGAGCCACAGCAAGGGGGCCAGCGCGCGGCCGGCCCGCCGCGCGGCGGAGGGGCGGGACCTCGGGGCCGGGGCCCCGAGATCCCGCACCCCGGGCTTGACGTCGTGCACTCAGCCGCTCTTCTCGGCCGTCTTCTGGATCTCGTCCAGAACCTTCTTCGGGTCGCCGTCCGCCACCGAGGTGCCGAGGCTCTGCTTGACCGCGCCCGCCACGGCGGTCCACGCCGGGTTGCCGGTCGGGGCGAACTTGGAGGTCGGCAGCGCGTCCACGAACTGCTTCATGTACGGGTCGGCGCTGAGGAGGTCGTTCGCCGACTTGGTCACCGGGAGGAAGCCCTCCTTGGTGAGGAACTTGGCGGTGTTGTCCTTCTGGTAGAAGAAGTCGAGGAACTTGGTGACGGCCTCCTTGTTCTTGCCGCCGTCCTTCTTGAACGAGGCGAGCACGTCCATCACGCCGAGCGTGCTCGGGTCGCCGCCGGCCTTGGTCGGCAGCGGCGCGACGCCGAAGTCGATGTTCTTCTTGGCCGGGTCGATGAAGCTGGCCTTGGTGAAGGGGCCGCCGATGGACATCCCGATCTTGCCCTGGGCGAACTGGTTGAAGACCGTCTTGCGGTCGGTGGTCTCCGGGTTGGGCTGGGTCAGCCCGGACTTGTTGAGGTCCTTGAGGAAGGCCAGCGTCTCGATGTTGGCCGGCTGGTTGATGGCCCACTTGCCGGAGCCGTCCACCCAGTCGCCGCCGTTGTTCATCGCCCAGGAGTAGAACTCGGCCTGGGCCTCCTCGGGTCCGAGCGGCAGGCCGTAGCCGATCTGGCCGGACTTCTTGACCTTCTCGGCGTCGGTCTTGACGTCCGCCCAGGTCTTGGGCGGGTCGGCGATGCCGGCCTTCTTGAACAGGGCCTTGTTGTAGAACAGCAGCCGGGCGCTGGAGATGAACGGCAGCGCGTACTGCTCGCCGCTGTACTTGGCCTGGTCGACGAAGGTCGGGCTGAAGTCGCTCAGCACCTGCGGCGAGACCACCTCGGACGCCTTGTAGATCAGGCCGTCCCGGGCGAAGTCGGAGAAGGCGTTGTAGTTGAGCAGGTCGGGGACCTGCTTGGTCTGGACGTAGGTCTTGACCTTGGCGTCCATCTGGGCCCAGTCGACCATCTCCAGCTGCACCTTGTAGCCGGCGTTCTTGGCCTCGAAGTCCTTGATCAGAGCCTGCCAGTACGGCTCGGTGTTGTCGCTGTAGATCGCCGCGACGAACTTGATCGTCTTGCCGTCGGAGCCGTCGCCCTTCGACGAGCTCCCCTTGCCGCAGCCGCTCACGCTGAGGGCCACTGTCAGGCCCGCGGCGATGGCGCCCATGAGGTGCCGTTTCATCGTTCCCCGCCTTCTCCGGCTCGCACGCACGGGCGCGTCCGGGCGTCCGTGCCGTGTTCGGTCCGCGCGTCCGGGCTCCCGCGATCGCACATGAAAGAACGTGCGCGGTGCGATTGCTCAGTGAGCACGAACGCGCGTGGCCCTGAAGATAGGCAACTGGTCCGTACCAGTTCAAGGGCTGCATTCCGCACGAGTCTTAACCGTTACCGACGGGTTTTGCGGGGCTGTTCTGGTCCGGTTGCCACGCTGGACTGGTCTGGTCGGAGGGCCTTTCATGTGAAGATTTCGGCCGTCCGCTGAACGGTCCTATCTAGATAGTCGCCCTGACCAATCGAGCGAAGTCGAACGGGCACAGCGCGTCAGATCTCCGCCAGGACGGGGCGGGGACGGCCTCCCGCGTCCCGACGTCCTCGACCACCTTCAGGCCGTGGGCCGCCATGGCGTCGGCGACCTCCGCCGGGGCGAGGAAGGTCCGGTGCGGCTCGTCGAGATCGGACACCGCCCGGCCGGAGAAGTCCGCGTAGGCGGCGCCGGCCTCGTCGCGCAGGGCCGGCGGCAGGAGGTACTCCATGATCAGCTCGCTGCCGGGGGCGAGCCGGCCGAACTCGGCGAGCGCCGCGTGCAGGGCGTCCGGCGTGAGGTAGACGCTGACGCCGAGCCAGCTCACCAGCGCGGGCCGCCCGGGGTCGAAGCCCTCGTCCGCCAGGCGCCGCACGGGCTCGTCCGACTCGAAGTCGACCGGGACGAACGTAAGCCCGTCCGGGACGGGGATCCCGGCCGCCGCCAGCAGGCCGCGCTTCCATTCCTGCGTCGCGGGATGGTCGGCCTCGAAGACCCGCGGGCCGCCGCCCCGCGCGCCGTCGCCCGCGCCGTCGCCCGCCCGGTAGGCGTAGGTGTCCAGCCCGGCGCCGAGGATCACGTACTGGCCGAGGCCCCGCCCGGCCAGCTCGCCGAGCCGGCGCTCGGTGTAGTGCGACCGTGTCACCGTCAGCGTCCGAGTGCCGGACAGGATGGGGTGGTCGCCCTGCGCGCGGTGGTAGCCGACCATCTCGGCCGCCAGGTCCCCGAGCAGCGGCGCGGCGAGGGTGTCGCGGAACAGCAGTGGCTCGCCGTCGACCACCGGGTGCGCCGCCCGTGCCGCCGCCGCGAACAGGGCGGTCCGGCTGGGCCGTCCATCGATCATCGCCCGATCCTCCGTTTCCCCGGGATCGGTCTCCCGGGAGAACTGGAGGCTACTCGCCATTTTTTTTATCATATCAGGGCGAAATTAATTACCTATATCGCTCGTATCAAGATCCCATTTCTCTGGGCGAGGAGGAGGCATGGCCGACGGCGTCGCGGGCCCGCCCGCCCGGGGGACGGACGGCGCGGCCTAGGCTGTGACCGGCCCGTCCGCCGAGGGCGGGCCGGACGGGGGAAGGCGGAGGTAGACCGGTTGTTCCACAGGACCGATCCCATGACGAGGACGGCGCGGCTGACCGTCGTGACCGTGCTGGCGTCGTGCGCCGCCGTCTATCTCCTGGCCGCGCCGTCCCGCACCGAGGGGGGCATCCGGCTCGGCGCCGCGGTCGTGGTCATCGTGGCGGCGTGCGCCGTCCAGCTCGTCTGGATCGTGCCCGGCCTCGCCCGGTTCCGCGGCCCGTGGGCTGTGGCCCTCCAGGGCGGTCTCGCGTACGCGTCGGTGCTGGCGTCCGGGACGTCGGTCGGGCTGCTCGGCTTCGTCGCGGGCAGCCTGCTGCTGGTGTCGGCCTGGCCGGCGGCGATCGCGGTGGCGGGCACCGCGGCGGTGATCGAGGCGGGCCGCTCGGCCGGGGCGGCCGGCACCGTGGACGCCACGATCACCATGGTGCTCACCGGCCTGCTGGTGTACGGGCTGGTGCGGCTGGCCGACCGCGCCGCCGACACCGCCGCGGCGCGGCTGCCGCTCACCGTGGCGGCCGTCGAGCGGGAGCGGCTGCGGATCGCCGCCGAGCTGAACGAGGGACTCGGCCGCGGGCTGGAGACGATCATCGAGGGGAGCCGGCGCGCGCTGGACCGGCCCGCCGAGATCGGCGCGGTGCTGGAGGTGGCGCGGCGCTCCCTCGCCGACGCGCGGACGGCCGCCGCTGCCTTCCGCGGCCTGTCGCTGGCGCCCGAGGCGGCGGCGGCGCGGGCACTGCTCGCGGCGGCCGGGATCGAGGCCGAGATCCGCACCGGGCACGCCGAGCCGCTCGGGCCGGGCGGGGCGCTGCTGGCGACGGTGCTGCGCGAGGCGGTGACCGACGTCGTCCGGCAGGGCACCGCGGCCCGCTGCGTGATCGAGACCGCCGAGGCGGACGGGACCGTCCGGCTGCGCGTGGCCAACGACGGCGAGCCGACCGCGGCGCGCGGCGCGGACGGGCTGGCCGAGGCCGCCGCGCGGGTCGAGGCGGCCGGCGGCGCCTTCGCCACCGGGCTCGGGCCGGACGGGTGGTTCGCGGTGGAGGCCGCCGCCGCGGCCGGCGACCGTCCGGTGAACGTGCCCGACCGGGCCGCGTACTGGCTGTCGGTCACAGTGCTCGCGGCGGTGCTCGCCGGGTTCTGCGCCAAGGGCCTGCTCCAGCTCGAGCCGGGCCCGGGGGCGCTGGCGGCGGCGACGGCGGTGCTGCCGCTGGTCGCCGCGCTCCGGCTGCACCGGACGGGCGGCGCCTTCCGGCCCCGCGTCTGGACGCTGATCCTCACCGTCCAGGCGCTGCTGACCTTCGTGCCGCTCCTGTGGTTCGGCGCCGGATGGCTCGGCGTGCCGGGCTTCTTCGCCGGCACCCTGCTGGTGGTGCTGCCGGGCCGGGCCGGGACACCGCTGGTCGCGGCGGTCCTGGCGGGCGTGGCGGTGGCCGGGGGCGCGCTGTCGCCCGACCCGGCGCGGTTGGTCAACTACGTGATCAGCACGCTGGTGACCGCGCTGGTGGTGTACGGGCTGGTGCGCCTGGCCCGGCTGGTGAGCGACCTCCAGGACGCCGGCGCCGGGCTGGCCCGCGCGGCCACCGTCGAGGAACGGCTCCGCGCCGCCCGCGACCTGCATGACCTGCTCGGCCACAGCCTCGCCGCGATCCTGCTCAAGTGCGAGCTGGCCCGGCGGCTCGCGGTGCCGGACCCGGACCGGGCGCGGGCCGAGCTCGCCGAGGTGGTGGAGATGGCCGGACGCGCCCGCGCCGACCTGCGCACCGCCACCGGCGGCGACGACCCGGAGACGTCGCTGGACGAGGAGGCCCGTTCGGCCCGCTCGGTGCTGGCGGCGGCGGGCGCGGAGGTCGTCCTCGACCTCGGGCACGGCGACCTGCCCGCCCCGGCGTCGGCGGTGCTCGGCACGGTGCTGCGCGAGGCGGTGACCAACATCCTGAGGCACAGCGCCGCCCGGCACTGCGCGATCGCCACCGTGCGCCGCGAGGACGGCACGGTGCTGCTGACGGTGGAGAACGACGGCCTCGACCCGCGCGCGCCGCGCACTCCGCCCGGGGCGGGGATCGGCAACCTCACCACCCGGCTCGCGTCGTTCGGCGGCACGCTCACCGCCCGCGCCGACGGGCACGGCCGCTTCCGCTTGGAGGCCACCGTGACGCTGGACGCCGGCGCCTCTCCAGAGGCTCCTGCCGCGAGGATCTCAGTGTCCGCCTGAGCGCGTGACCTGCCCGGCGAGGCGAGGCCGAAGGCGAGTCTCACCGGGCGGATCGCGAAGCGATGCCGCGCTCGCCAGGGCCCGGTTAGGCGCGAGCCGCCAGGCGAGTGTCGTGGGCCGGGGCTTTCGGGGCTCCTGCCCCGAGGACCTCAGCGCTCGCCTGAGCGCGTGACCTGCCCGGCGAGGCGAGGCCGAAGGCGAGTCTCACCGGGCGGATCGCGAAGCGATGCCGCGCTCGCCAGGGCCCGGTTAGGCGCGAGCCGCCAGGCGAGTGCCGTAGGCCGGGACTTCAGTATCACAGCCAGCCGGCCTCGCGGGCGATGCGGGCGGCGTCGGTGCGGTTGCGGGCGTTCAGCTTGGCGACGGCGGCGGTCAGGTAGTTGCGCACCGTCCCGGCCGACAGGAACAGTCGCTCGGCGATCTCGGGGGCCTCGGCGCCCTCGGCGGCGAGCCGCAGCACGTCGGTCTCGCGCGGGGTGAGCGGGTTGTCGGCCAGGTCCCACGCGGTCACGGCGAGCGAGGGGTCGAGCACCCGCCCGCCGGCGGCGACGGCGCGGATCCCGGCGGCCAGCTCGTCCGGCGGCGCGGTCTTCAGCAGGAACCCGCGCACGTTCGCGGCGAGCGCGCGGCGCAGGTGGCCGGGCTTGCCGTGCCCGGTGAGGATCAGCGCCCGGGTGCCGGGCAGCTCGGCGTTCAGCAGCGCCGCCGCCTCCAGCCCGTCCAGCCCGGGCATGTCGACGTCGAGGACCGCGACGTCGGGGCGGTGCGTCCGGGCGGTGGGCAGCACCTGGTCGCCCCGCGACACCTCGGCGACCACGGTCAGGTCGGGCTCCAGCCCCAGCAGCGAGGCCAGCGCGCTGCGCACCACGACGTGGTCGTCCGCCAGCAGCACTTTGATCACGCCCTATGTCTATCAGGTGATATGTCCGCCATGGACCGTTCACCGCCCGGGCATGACGAGATCACGGGTCGCCGGTGATGCCGTCTCTGGCCGATGAAGCCGCAGGTCAGCAGGATTGAGGGCATGGACGAAGCGGTACGGATGGACACGGTCAGCAAGGTGTACGGGAAGGGCAGCGGCGCGGTCGCCGCGCTCCGCGAGGTGACGACGGGTATTCCGCGCGGGCGGTTCACCGCGGTGATGGGGCCGTCCGGCTCGGGCAAGAGCACGTTCCTGCACTGCGCGGCCGGGCTGGACACCCCCACGTCCGGCTCGGTACGGCTCGGCGGCACCGAGCTGTCGGCGATGAGCGAGACCGAGCTGACCGAGCTGCGCCGCGACCGCGTCGGCTTCGTGTTCCAGGCGTTCAACCTGGTGTCCTCGCTGACCGTGATGCAGAACATCACGCTCCCGCTGCGCCTGGCCCGGACCCGCGCCGACCAGGCCTGGGTGGACGAGGTGGTCGCCCGGGTCGGGCTCACCGGCCGCACCGGGCACCGCCCGGCGGAGCTGTCCGGCGGGCAGCAGCAGCGGGTGGCGATCGCGCGGGCGCTGGTCACCCGTCCCGACGTGGTGTTCGGGGACGAGCCGACCGGCGCGCTCGACACCATGACGGCCCGCGAGGTGCTCACCCTGCTGCGCGAGACGGTCGACGCGACCGGGCAGACCGTCGTGATGGTCACTCACGACCCGGTCGCCGCGTCCTACGCCGACACGGTCCTGTTCCTCGCGGACGGCCGCGTGGTCGACACGATGGACGCGCCGTCCAGCGAGCGGGTCGCGGCCCGGATGACGCGGCTGGGAGCGTGGAACTGATGCCCGGGATCGTGCTCAGCACCCTGCGGCACCGCAAGGCCGCCTTCGCCGGAGCGTTCGCCGCGCTCCTGTGCGCCGCGGCGCTCGTCTGCGCCTGCGGCGTCCTGCTCGACACCGGACTGCGCGGCTCGGTCGCGCCGGAACGCTACGCGGGCGCCCCGGTCGTGGTGTCCGGCGACCAGTACGTGCACCAGACGACGATCAAGAAGAAGAAGGGGAAGAGCAAGGTCAAGCACAAGGCCAAGGTGATCGCCGAGCGGGCGTGGCTGCCCGCCTCGGTGGCGGGCCGGGTCCGGTCGGCGCCGGGCGTCAGGTCGGTGCTGACCGAGGTGAGCTTCCCGGCGGAGATCCCGGGCGGCGGAGACCGCGCCTCGTGGGGGCACGGCTGGGAGTCTGCCGCGCTCACCCCGTTCACCCTCGCGGCCGGGCGCGCGCCCACCGCCGACGACGAGATCGTGATCGACGCCGGGACGGCCCGGTCGGCGCGGCTCGCTGTCGGGGCGCGCGTCGCGGTCGCCTCCGCCGTACCCGGCACGTACCGGGTCGCCGGAGTGACCCGGGAGTCGCCCGAGTACCAGGCCGCGATCTTCTTCACCACCGCCCGCGCCGCCGCCCTGTCCGGACGTCCCGGCATGGTGACCGCGATCGGCGCGTCCCCCGCGTCCGCCGGACCGGCCATCGCGGCGGCGGTGCGCGGCACCACCGCGACCGTGCACACCGGCGACGCCCGGGGCACCGCCGAGTTCCCCGGCGCGGAGAACTCCCGGATCAAGCTGATCAGCATGGGCGGCGCGCTCGGCGGCACCGCGCTGCTGGTCGCGATCATGGTCGTCGCCGGCACCTTCGCGCTCTCGGTCCAGCAGCGCGAACGGGAGATCGCCCTGCTGCGCGCCGTCGCCGCCACGCCCCGGCAGATCCGCTGGATGATCGGCGGCGAGGCGCTGCTGGTCGCGCTCGCCGCGGGCGTGCCCGGCGCCGCCGCCGGGCTGCCGCTGGCGTTCTGGCTGCGCGACCGGTTCCGCGGACTCGGCGCGCTGCCGCCCAATCTGGACCTGGTGCTCAGCCCGTTCCCGTTCGCCGCGGCACTGCTCGCCGCCGCCGTCGCCGCCTGGGCCGCCGCCCGCGTCTCGGCCCGCCGGACCGCGCGGATCCGCCCGGTGGAGGCGCTCGGCGACGCCGCGCTCCGTCCCGCCGGGCTCGGCACGGCCCGGACCGTGGCCGGCCTCGCCGTCACGGCGGTCGCGGTCGCGCTCACCGTGCTGCTGTCGATGCTGCACACCGAGGCCGCGTCCAGCCCGGTCACGATGCTGACCGCGCTCGTCTGGACGGTCGCCGTCGCGCTGCTCGGCCCGCTCATCGCCCGCGCCGCCGTCGGACTGCTCAGCGTCCCGCTGCGGCTGTCGCCGGCCGGCGGCTACCTCGCCGCGGCGAACCTGCGCGCGGGCGCCCGCCGGCTCGCCTCGGTGATCACCCCGCTGTGCCTGATGATGGGGCTGACCGCCACGATCCTGTTCGTGCAGACGACGATGGGCCATGCCGCCACCGCACAGGCCGGCGCCGGCATCCGCGCCGCCCACGTGCTCGGCCCGAAGGTCCCGGCCCAGGTCGCCGCCAAGGTCCGGAGCACTCCCGGCGTCACCACCGCCACCGAGGTCGTGCGCAGCACCGTCCGCGTCGGGCTGGAGAACTACGGGATCCAAGGCGTCACCCCCGCCGGGCTCTCCGCCACGATGGACCTGGACGTCCGGTCGGGCTCCCTCGACCGCCTGGACGGCCGCACCGTCGCGGTCAGCACGACCGCCGCGGACCGGCTCGGCGTCGCGCCCGGCGACCGGCTCCGCCTCACGCTCGGCGACGGCACCCCGTTCGCCCCGCAGGTCATCGCCGTCTACGCACGCGGCCTCGGGTTCGGCGACCTCACCGTCGCGCACGCGGTCCTGGCCGCCCATGTGGACGATCCGCGCGGCTCCCTGCTCATCGCCGGGACGGCCCCCGCCGCCGCGCTGGCCCACCCCGGCACCGCCCTGCTGGACGGCACCGCGCTCGCCGCGGACCAGGCCGCCGCCAACGCCGAGGTCAACTACGTCGCGATGGGCCTGATCATCGCGTTCACCGTCATCGCGGCCGTCAACACCCTCGCCATGGCCACCTCGGACCGGGCCCGCGAGTTCGCCGTGCTGCGCCTGATCGGCACCACCCGGCGGCAGGTGCTCGGGATGCTCGGCTGGGAGACCCTGGCGGTGCTGCTGATCTCCGCCGTGCTCGGTGCCGCGATCGCACTGGCCACCCTCACCGCGTTCGCCGCGGGCATGACCGGCGGGCTCCCGCACATCCCGCCGCTCACCTTCCTGGCCGTCCTCGGCGCGGCCGGGGCCCTCACCCTCGCGGCGACCTACCTGCCCGCCCGGATCGCGCTGGCCGTGCGCCGGTGAGCGGCGCGGATCCGGCCGCCCGCCGGCCGGATCCGCGCTTCTCACCGGGGGCGGCGTGCGGCACACTGAGGCGGTGGTCAAGACGGTGCGTCCCAAGGACTACGGCGAGGTCGCCGTGGTCGGTCGCCTCTTCCGTGAGGACGTGCCGGTCGTCATGGTCCTCTCGGCCCTGACCGACGCCGAGGCCAAGCCCCTCGTCGACTTCGCCGCGGGGCTGGTGATCGGGCGCTGCGGGACGATGGAGCGGGTCGACCGCAAGGTGTTCCTGCTCGTGCCGTCCGGCTGGGTCGTCGAGGCGGCGACGGCGGGCCGTCCGCCCGGCGCCGCTCGGCCGTCCGCCTAGCGTCTGCTCGCTAGCCGCTCAGCGTGCGCGTGGGTGCGGTCGTGCGCGGGCCGTCGTCCCCCTCGCCGAGCGTGTACGGGCCGGAGTAGGGCCCGGTGTAGGGGAACGGGTCGTCGTCCATCCGGCCTCCCGGACGGTGCCGCGGGTCGTCGTCGTCCGGCGCCGCCGGCGGCTGGAGCGGGCCGGGCGTCCGGGGCCAGGGGCGGGGCAGGCTGAGCACGCCGAGCACCAGCAGCACGGCCGCGCCGGCGAGCACGATCCGGTCGGCGGCGGGCCAGCCCGGGTCCAGGTAGAGGCCGCGCCAGCTCCCGCGCAGGACCAGCAGGCCCGTGACCAGCGCCGCCACCTTGACCAGCGCGCCGACGACCACGCCCTTGCGGCACCGCCGCCAGCCCTCGTTGACCGGCAGCGCGCAGACGCCGTGGATGCCCGCCCACACCAGCGCCAGGCTGGCCAGCGTGTCGAGCCCGAGCAGCACCGGGTACAGCACGAGCTGCGCCGGATCGCCCCCCTCGCCGACCTCCAGGTACGTCCTGACCTGATGGCCCGCGAGGTCGTCGATGCCCGTGACGATGCCGGAGATGCCGACCATCAGCAGCCCGCCCCCGGCCGCCAGACGCGCGATGACCGAGGTGACGGACGTGCCGTCCGGATTCCGTTCCCGCATCGTGCCGGCCCTCCCGTTCAGGCGCATGAGCGCGTCCCGCATTTCCGGCGGCCGGCGTCCGGTCCGGTCGGCCCGGCCGCGGCCAAAACCGGCCGTACCTGCGGCGGCCCGGCCCGGGCCTTGCCGTCGCTTTGCATCTCTACGATCCCCTCCATCCATTCTGATAAAGCTTGTCCAGAGTAAAATCTGACCCCCCGCACTTGGTGTCCCTCTCGGCCGGTGAGCGCCTTCGACGTGTGCGTCGACTGCCATCTTGGCAAAGATATGCGAACCATGCTGCCCACCCTGTGCCTCGTCATCCCAAGATCAAGTCACCGGACCGCGCATATTTTCACCGCCCCGGCAAAGGAATCTTCTATGAGTCCCATTATTGCGAGGGCAACGCATTCGGGATGTCCTGCGGTGCGAGGTTCGGTCTTGATCTGCAGGAAACAAGTCGGGCTATGACCTCGGATACTTCAGAGGCTTCGGCGCAGGGCCCGGTGGCGGCCAGAGAGTATCCACTCGCCATATTGCGGGGGGTCGCGCAGGTCGAGTTCATCAGCAACCCGTGGACCGGAGTGCTGTTCATCATCGCCCTGTTCGTCGGGGGCTGGCAGTTCGGCGTGTTCGGGTTGCTCGGCACGGTCGTCGCGACGCTCACCGCGGTCGCGCTCGGGATCGACCGCAAGCGGGTCCTGATCGGGCTCGAGGGGTTCTGCGGGGCGCTGATCGGCGTCTCGCTGGTGCTCTACCTGGGCACCAACTGGATGACCGTCGTGCTGACCATCGCGGGCTGCATCGCCGGCAGCGTCCTCACCGCCGCCATGGTCACCGTCCTCACGCAGTACAACCTGCCGACGTTCACCGCGCCGTTCTGCGTGATCACCACCGTGATCGTGGTCGCCGCCCCGACCTTCGAGCGGGTGTGGAGGGGCCACACCTCGGCCGCCCTGCCCGCGCCGGTCTCCACGAGCACGACGCTGACCTGGAGTGACGCCTGGCACGGCCTGTTCAACGGGATCGGCCAGATCTTCTTCCAGGACAAGTGGTACGTCGGGCTGATCTTCCTGGTCGGCATCGTGGTCGCCAGCCGGATCGCGGCCGTCGCCGCGGTGCTCGCCAGCATCGTCGGGATCCTGGTCGGCTGGGGTCTCGGCGCCCCGACCGAGTCGATCGGCAAGGGGCTGTACGGCTACAACGCCGTGCTGACCGCGATGGCGCTGGCCGGGATCTTCGTTGTGCTGACCCCGGCGGCGGGGGTGTTCGCGCTGGTCGGCGCCGCCGCGGCGGCCGGGCTCACCGCCGCCCTGACCAACTTCTTCACGCCGGTCGGCGGCCACACCCTGACGTGGCCGTTCGTGCTGGTGACCTGGATCTTCCTCGCCTCGGTGGGCACCGCCCACGCGCTGCGCCGAACCGGATGACCAGGACCGTCCCGCCGCCGGGCGCGCGCCCGGCGGACTCGCTTCTGAGGAGGGTGAACGATGAATCTCGCACCGCGAGAGCTGGACAAGCTGCTGATCTACGTCGTCGCGGACGTGGCGGAGAAACGCCGGGCCCGCGGCCTGAAGCTCAACTTCAGCGAGGCGGTGGCGCTGATCAGCGTCGCCATCCTGGAGGGCGCCCGCGACGGCAAGTCGGTCGCCGACTGCATGGAGCTCGGCAAGCACGTCGTCGGCGAGAAGGACGTCATGCCCGGGGTGCGGGGGATGGCGCCGCTGATCCAGATCGAGGCGACCTTCAAGGACGGCTCCAAGCTGGTCTCCTGCCACGACCCGGTCGGCGGCTGACCGTGACCGCGCGCCGCGTCGTGCTGGTCGGCGGGCACGAGACCCTCGCCGCCGGCGGCGAGGGCGGTGCGGGCGGCCCGGACGGCACCGCCGACGGGCCGATACCGGACGTGATCGGCACCGGCCGCGAGCTGTACGCCGCCGCCGCGCTGCCGGGGCCGCTCGCCGTGGTGCCGATGACGCTCGGCCGCGACCCGGGCCTGGCGGCCCACGCCGCGCAGACCCTGGGCCGGCTCGCCGGCCACCGGGCGCCGGGCGAGCTGCTGCTGACCCGTCCGCTCGGCACGCCGACCCACCTGGTCGGCTGGCTGCGCGCCGCGGCCGGACGCACGCCCGAGGGCCACGCGGCGCTGATCACCGCCCCGGCGTCGTCGCCCGAGCAGGACGCCGAGCTGTTCCGGATCGCCCGGCTCGTCCGCCAGTACAGCGCCCTGCGGTGGGCCGAGGTGGCGCTGAGCGGCGGCGACCCGGACGTCCCCGAGGCCGTGGACCGGTGCCGCAGGCTCGGCGCGCACGGCGTCACCGTGGTGCCGGCCTCGTTCGTCGGACGGCGCGCCCTCGGCCTGGACACGAGCGCGCGCGGACGGGCGCCCGCGGTCCGCTACGGCGGCCCGCTGCTCGCCCCGGCCGCGCTGCGGCGCCTGGTCGCCGAGCGGGTCGCGGTCGCCGAGCGCCACTGGGACCTCGGCGGCGGCGACGGGCTCGCCGCGGCCGGGACCGCACACCACCACGACCACGACCACGTCCACTGACCACTCCGAAGGGAGACGTCATGCCCGACTACATCTACGGCGAGGGCTCGATCGAGATCAACGCCGGCCGGTCCGTCGTCACGATGACGGTCCGCAACACCGGCGACCGGGCCGTCCAGATCGGCTCGCACTACCACTTCTTCGAGGCCAACCGGGCGCTCAGCTTCGACCGCGAGCGCGCCTACGGGCGGCGGCTGGACATCCCGGCGGGCACCGCGGTCCGGATCGAGGCGGGCGACTCGCACCGGGTGGACCTGGTGGAGTACGGCGGCGGCATGCGGGTGGTCGGCTTCGCGGGCCTGGTCAACGGCGGCCTCCGCTCGGAGCAGACGCACCGCAACGCGGTGGCCCGGATGGCCGAGCAGGGCTTCCAGAACGTCAGGGACGCCACGGTCAAGGTGCGCAAGCCCAAGTCCGCGAAGACCGAGCTTGAGGTGCCGAAGGCGGCGCGGGCGGCGGCGAAGCGGCCGGCCGCCAAGAAGGCGGCGGGCAAGGCCGCACCGAAGGCGGCGGGCAAGGCGGCACCGAAGGCGGCACCGAAGGCCGCGGCCAAGACCGCGGGCAGGGCCGCGCCGAAGCGGACGGCCGCCGCCAGAACGAGCAAGGGGGCCGTGACGGCCAAGGCGCCGAGCCGGTCGTCACGCACCCGTACCACCAAGAAGGGCAAATCCTGATGGCCACCCTGACCCGCAAGCAGTACACCGACATGTACGGCCCCACCGTGGGGGACCGGTTCCAGCTCGCCGACACCAACCTGGTCGTCGAGGTGGAGAAGGACCACAGCGAGGGGCTGTACGGCGACGAGATCCTCTACGGCGGCGGCAAGACCGCCCGCGACGGCATGGGCGCCGACCCCGGGTCGCGCAACCACACCCTGGCGCTGGACATGGTGATCACCAACGTGGTGGTGATCGACGCGATGATCGGTGTGGTCAAGGGCGACATCGGGATCAAGAACGGCCGGATCGCCGGGATCGGCAAGTCCGGCAACCCGCACGTGCAGAACGGGGTCGACCGGCGGCTCATCGTCGGGCCGGGCACCGAGGTGGTCTCCGGTGAGCACCTGATCGCCACGGCCGGCGCGATCGACCCGCACATGCACTTCCTTTCGCCGCAGCAGGTGCAGGCCGCGCTGACCAACGGGATCACCACGCTGATCGCCGGTGGCACCGGCCCGTCCGACGGCACCCGCGGCACGACCTGCACGCCCGGACCGTGGAACCTCGCCCGCATGCTCCAGGCGTGCGAGGGCCTGCCGATCAACATCGGCCTCATGGGCAAGGGCAACAGCAGCCTGCCCGGACCGCTGCACGAGCAGCTCGAGGCCGGCGCCTGCGCGCTCAAGGTGCACGAGGACTGGGGCGCGACCCCGGCCGTCATCGACTGCGTGCTGACCGTCGCCGACGAGTACGACGTCCAGGTCGCGATCCACACCGACACCCTCAACGAGGGCGGGTTCCTCGAGGACACCATCAGCGCGATCGACGGCCGCGCGATCCACACCTACCACTCCGAGGGCGCGGGCGGCGGGCACGCCCCCGACATCATGCGGATCGCGGGCGAGCCGAACGTGCTGCCGTCCTCGACCAACCCGACGCTGCCGTACACGGTCAACTCGGTCGACGAGCTGCTCGACATGACGATGGTCTGCCACCACCTGAACTACAACGTCCCCGAGGACGTCGCGTTCGCCGACAGCCGGGTGCGGGCCGAGACGATCGCGGCCGAGACCGTCCTGCACGACCTCGGCGTGATCAGCATGGTCTCGTCCGACTCGCAGGCGATGGGCCGGGTGGGCGAGTCGTTCACCCGGGCCTTCCAGGTCGCGCACCACAACAAGGACCAGCACGGCAAGCTGCCCGAGGATTCGGCGCGCAACGACAACGAGCGGGTGCTGCGCTACCTGGCCAAGTGCACCATCAACCCGGCGCGCACCACCGGCATCGCCGACACGGTCGGCTCGCTGGAGGACGGCAGGCTCGCCGACGTCGTGCTGTGGCCGATCAACGCCTTCGCCGCCAAGCCGGCCATGGTGATCAAGGGCGGCGTGATCAACTGGGCGCCGATGGGCGACCCGAACGCCTCGCTGCCCACCCCGCAGCCGATCTACTACCGGCCGATGTTCGGCGCGTTCGGCGGCGCGCTCCAGTCGACCTGCGTCACGTTCATGTCGCAGGCCGGGATCGACGCCGGGGTGCCCGAGGCCCTCGGGCTGCGCCGCCAGATCGAGGGCGTGTCGCACTGCCGCACCGTCGACAAGCGGCACATGATCCGCAACAGCGCCGTGCCGAGGATCGAGGTCGATCCGGAGACCTACGCGGTCACGGTCGACGGCCAGCGGGCCACCATCGCGCCGGCCCAGGAGCTGCCGCTGACCCAGCGCTACTTCATCGCGTGAGCGGGCCAGGCCGCACGGGCGGAGCCGAGCCGGTGAGCGGGCCGGGCCGCGCCGACGGGCACGGCCCGCTGCTGGCCCAGCTCCAGCTCACCGACTCGGCCTTCCCGAGCGGGCTCTACACGCTGTCGCACGGCCTGGAGGCGTCCGCGGCGTCGGGGCCGGAGGAGATCGCGGCGGTCGTCGCCGACCTGCTGCGGCACTCCGCCGGGCCCGGCGACGCGACCGCGCTGGCGCAGGCGCACCGGGCCGTCCGGCGGGACGACTGGGCGGCCGTCGCCGCGGTCGACCGGCGGCTGCACGCGGTCAAGCTGAACCGCGAGCTGCGCCGCGCCTCCGTCCGGACCGGGCGGCAGGTGCTGGAGACGGCGGCCGTGGTGTTCGGGGGGCCGGAGCTGGAGACGCTGGCCGCCCTCGTCCGGCAGGGCGCGGCGCTCGGCAACCACGCGGTCGTCGTCGGCGTCGTGTACGCGGGCCAGGGGGTGCCCGCGGACGACGCGGTGGTCGGCGACCTGTTCGCCTTCGCGCTGAGCTGCACCACCGCCGCGGTCCGCCTCGGCCGGATCGACTTCCGGCAGGCGCAGGCCGTGCTGCGCGGGCTGGCGCCGGTGATCGAGGAGGCCGCCCGCGCCGCGCTGGCGCGCGAGTCGCCCGGCGACATCGGCGGGACGGTGCCGCTGGCCGACGTCCTGTCGGCCGTGCACGAGCGCGCGCCCGCGCGCCTGTTCACCACCTAGGAGGACTTCATGGACGACGTGTTCAAGATCGGCATCGGCGGCCCGGTCGGCTCCGGCAAGACCGCGCTGATCGAGGCGCTGGTGCCGCTGCTGATCGAGCGCGGGCACAGCGTCGGGGTGATCACCAACGACATCTACACCCAGGAGGACGCCCAGCACGTCCGGCGCGAGCTGGCCGGGGTGCTGGACCCCGAGCGGGTCGTCGGCGTGGAGACGGGCGCGTGCCCGCACACCGCCGTCCGGGACGACCCGACGATGAACCTGGCCGCCGCGGCGGAGATGCGGGACCGGTTCGGCGACATGGACACCCTGCTGTTCGAGAGCGGCGGCGACAACCTGACGCTCACCTTCAGCCCGGCCCTCGCCGACGTGTACGTGTTCGTGCTCGACACCGCCGAGGGCGAGAAGATGCCGCGCAAGCGGGGGCCCGGCATCACCGACTCCGACCTGCTGGTGATCAACAAGATCGACATCGCCCGGTACGTGCGGACCGACGTGGCGGTGATGGAGCGGGACGCGCACGCGGTCCGCGGCGACGGCCCGGTGATCCTCACCGACTGCCTGACCGGCGCCGGCGTCGCCGAGGTCGCCGACTTCGTGGACAGCCGCCGGATGGCGCCGGCATGAGGCTCCACCCCGACCACTACACGATCGAGCGGACGCCCGAGCCGGTGACCCGCTACGCGTCGGTCCCGGACACCCTGCCCGTCGGCAGCCCCGGGAAGGTCGGGCTGCTGGAGCTGGCGTTCTCCCGGCGCGCGACGCGGACCGAGCTGACCGGGCACTACCAGAAGACGCCGTTGCAGATCATGCAGCCGCTGTACTACGACCCCGAGCGCCCGGACATGCCGTTCCTGCTGATCATGCAGTCCGGCGGCGGCGTCCTCCAGGGCGACCGGTACCGGATCGACGTCGAGTGCGGCCCGGACACCGCGGTCCACCTGACCACGCAGGCGGCCGGCAAGATCTACCGGATGGAGGCCGACTACGCCTCCCAGCTCGTCAACCTCACCGCCGGCCCCGGTGCCTACCTGGAGTACCTGCCCGATCCCACGATCCCGTTCAAGGACTCCCGCTTCTACCAGCGGACCGTCCTGACCGCCGACCCGTCCGCCACCGTCGTGCTGGGCGAGACGGTCATCCTGGGACGGCTCGCCCGGGGCGAGCGCAACGACTACGCGGCGTTCTGCACCGACCTGGAGGTGCGCGCCCCGGACGGCCGGACCCTGTTCGCCGACCCGCTCCGCCTGCTGCCTGGCGGCGACGCCGTGAGCGGGCGCGACGGGGTGGGCGGGCGCGACGGGGTGACGGGGCCCGCCGTGCTCGGCGGGCACGGCGTGATGGCCTCGCTGTTCGTGGTCACCCGGAAGGCCCCGGCCGACGTGGTGGCGGCCGCTCTGCACACAGCGCTCGCGGACACCGGCCTGCCCGCGGGCGCCAGCGTCCTGCCGGAGGACAGCGGCGCCTGGGCGCGCGTCCTCGGCGCCGAGTCGCCCGAGGTCGCCGCCGCCATGCGCGCCGCGTGGGACGCGGTGCGGCGGCTGCTCATCGGCGTCCCCGCACCGGACCGGCGCCGGTCATGATCCCCGCCAAGGAGCTCACCGCGATCGCGGCCGTCGCCGTCGGCGGCGCGGCCGGCAGCCTGTGCCGCTACCTGGTGTCGGAGGCGGTCGGTTCCGAGCCCGACCACACCGCGCTGCTCGGCACCTTCCTGGTCAACATCTCCGGATGCCTGTTCATCGGGTTCCTGTCGATGTCGCTGAGCGAGCTGTGGCCGTCCGGGAAGTACGCCAACGCGCTGCTGGTCACCGGGTTCCTTGGCGGATTCACGACGTTCTCGCACTTCATGACGCAGGTCCGGACGATGCTCGGGGACGGGCACTGGCCGCTCGGCATCGGCTACACGGTGCTGTGCGTCCTGCTCGGCTGGTTCGCGGTCTGGCTCGGCCAGCGGGCCGGACACGCGGTCGCGCGGGGGGTGCGCTGATGGGCGCGGCCGTTCTGGTGGTCATCGGCGGCGCGGTCGGCGCGCCCGCCCGCTACCTGCTCACCGAGTTCTTCAAGAAGGCGGCGGGGGACGGGTTCCCGTGGGGCACCCTGGCCGCCAACCTGATCGGCACGTCCATTCTCGGCCTCATCGTCGGCACCGCCGCGCCCGACTCGGTGGACCACCTGTTCGGCACCGGCCTGTGCGGCGCGCTCACGACCTTCAGCACCTTCGAGAAGGACACCGTGACGCTGATGGAGGACGGCTCGTACGCCAAGGCGGGGGTGAACGCCGTCGGCAGCCTGGTCATCGGCCTGCTGTGCGCCGAGCTCTTCTACGCCATCGGCCGCGGCATCACCTGACGTGGGTGGCAGACCATGAATCGACCATTGAGGAAAGGGGGCTGAGAATGGGCAGTGGCATCAACACCGGCGATTCGGCCTGGATGCTGGTGAGTACCGCGATGGTGTTGCTGATGACACCCGGGCTCGCCTTCTTCTACGGCGGAATGGTGCGCGGGAAGAATTTGCTGACGACGCTCTATATGAGCTTCACCTGCATTTCTCTGATCACCGTCGTCTGGTTCATCTACGGGTACGGGCTGACGTTCGGGAAGGACCTGGGCGGGGCCGGGCTCATCGGCTGGAGCGACTTCCGCTTCGCGCACATCTCGCCGCAGGACCTCCATCAGCAGATCCCCACCTACATCTTCGCGTGCTTCCAGCTCACCTTCGCCATCATCACCGTCGCGCTGATCAGCGGGTCGATCGCCGGGCGGGCCCGGTACGGGCCGTGGATCCTGTTCGGCGTCGTCTGGTTCACGCTGGTCTACGCCCCGGTCGCGCACTGGGTCTTCGACGACTCCGGCTGGCTCAACAAGTGGGGCGTGCAGGACTTCGCCGGCGGGCTGGTGGTCGAGATCAACTCGGGCATCGCCGGGCTGGCGCTGGCCCTGGCGCTCGGCCCGGGGATCAGCTTCCGGCGCAAGGAGGGGCCGCGGCCGGGCAACATCCCGTTCGTCCTGCTCGGCCTCGGGCTGCTGTGGTTCGGCTGGTTCGGGTTCAACGCCGGCTCGGCGCTGACCGACGGGGCGGTGGCCGCCCGCGCCTTCGTCAGCACCATGATCGCCGGCTGTGCGGGGATGCTGACCTGGCGGCTGCTGGAGTGGATCCGCTCCCGGCACCTGACCAAGCTCGGCTCGACCAGCGGCGCGCTCGCCGGGCTGGTCGCGATCACCCCGTCCTGCGCCTACGTGAACGTCGAGGGCGCCTTCATCATCGGGATCGTCGCCGCCATCGTGTGCACCTTCGCGGTGGAGCTCAAACTGGTGCTCGGCTACGACGACACCCTGGACGTGACCGGGATCCACGGCGCCGGCGGAATGGTCGGGATCCTGCTGATCGGATTCCTGTCCACCGGCGAGCTGACCGGGACGGCGGGCCTCTTCCACGGCGGCTCGGCGGCGCTGCTCGGCAAGCAGGCGGTCGCGATCGTGGTCGTCGCGCTCTACACCTTCGTCGTCACCTTCATCATCGGAAAGGTCATCGACAAGGTTTTTCGGATGCGCGAGACCGAGGAGGAGCAAAGGGTCGGGGCGGACGCGAAATTCGTCGAGGAATGACCGTGCCACCCGACCGTGAGGAGGAATTGTGAACATCGGGATGAGTATCTTCTATCGCGCCGTTCCCTTGGTGATGGCGGCGATCTGCCTGGCCTTCGGCATTTACATCAGGACCGGCGGCGACACGTCCGCGCATTACACCGCCGGGCAGGTCTGCGTGGCGCTGACCGCGATCTGCTACGCGCTCTTCACCACCGCCGCGACGATCATCCGGCAGATCATCGGCCGGTACGGGCCGCGCTGGCGGGTGGCGCTGCCGGTGTCGGGCTACCTGATGGTGCTCGCCACCGTGATCTGGGGCATCACGATGGTGGTGTGGGGGGACGCGCCCGCGCACGAGGTGGCGGGCTTCGTGGTCATCGGCGTCGGGCTGGTCGCCGCCTGCGTGAGCACGGTGGCGACGGCGTCGTCGGCGTTCGATCTGATCAAGGTGAGCGCCGCGTCCCGGCCGGGGGCCGGCGCGCCCGAGGGCGCCTACCCGGCGATGACCGGCACCGTGCTGATCATCATCCCGGCGGCCTGCGCGGTCGTCGGCTTCCTGATGGCGATCGGGCTCTACATCGCCGGCGGCACCTTCCGCGTCGTCGCCGCGCACGTGGTGTTCGGGCTGGCGCTGGTGTGCACCAGCCTGATCGCGCTGGTGGCGAGCATCGTCCGGCAGATCCGCAACGAGTACGGCGAGGCCGAGCGCTACCGGTGGAGCTGGGTCGTCGTCGCGATGGGGACGATCGCGGTCGTGGTCGGGCTGCTGGTGCTGTGGGGCTCGGACTCCCCGGCCCGGATCGCGCCGGGCTGCGTGCTGATCGCGCTCGGGCTGATCTGCTTCAGCATCCTGTCCAAGGTGCTGCTGCTCGGGCTGGTGTGGCGGCGCTCGTCCGCGCTGGCCGGCCAGATCCCGATCATCCCGGTGGTGACCGCGCTCGCCTGCCTGTTCTTCTCGGCGTTCCTGTCCGAGGCGGCGTCCGGCGACCCCGCCTTCTTCGTGCCGGCGCGGGTGACGGCCGGGCTCGGCGCGGTCTGCTTCACCCTCTACTCGATCGTCTCGATCCTCGAGGCGGGCACGTCCGGCGACTGATCCGCCCCCTCGTCCCGGCCGAGGACGTGCAGGCGGACGCCCTGGGCGCGCAGCGGGGCGAGGTCGCGCTCGGCCGCGCCCGCGTCGACGATCACCGCCTCGAAGTCCGACAGCGGCGCGAGCTGGTGCAGCCCGTGCTTGCCGAACTTGGTGTGGTCGATGAGCAGTACCCGCAGGGTCGCGGCCTGCATCAGGGCCCGTTTGACCGCCACGGTCTCCTGCGACTGGTGGTAGCAGAACCCCTCGGTGACCGCCGTGGTCGACATGAACAGCACGTCGGCGCGCAGCGACTGGACGGCCTCGCAGGTGCGCATGCCGAGGAAGGCGTCGTAGGCCGGGTAGTAGGCGCCGCCGAGGCCGATGAGGTCGATGCCCGGCTCGGGGGCCAGCAGCTTCATGATCGCCATGAAGTTGGTGATGACGGTGAGCGGCTCGCGCTCGGGCAGCCGCGCGGCGAGGGCGAGGCAGGTCGTGCTCTCGTCGATCATGATCGAGGAGCCGGGCCGGACCAGCTCGAGGGCGGCCTGCGCGAGCCGGCCCTTGGCGTCGGTCATCACGTCGGCGCGGTAGGCGACGTCGCCGTGGTGGAACGCGGAGGGCTGGGCGGTGGCGCCGCCCCGCACCTTGCGGAGCCAGCCCTCGCTCTCCAGCGCGTCCAGGTCGCGGTGGATGGTCATGATGCTGACGTCGAGCGACTCGGCGAGGGAGTCGATCCTGACGAAGCCCTCCTGGTTGACCCGCTGCCGGATCCGCTGGCGCCGGCTCCGCACCCGCAGTGCCAGGCCGTCGGGGGAGGAGGGCGGCGGGGTCCCGGGATCGTCCTTGGTCGACAACGTGCTCCCTTCGGAGGCGGGTTCCTCTGAGGTGGGTTCCGCTCATCGCGCCGGCGGCCGGCCGGAGCGTCACGCGCCCACCAGAAGTTAACACCTGGGATGTGAGATCAAAGCTCCAGCTCAGCGCCAAGATGGCCGGTTTTCATCACGTTTTCGTCACATCCATGAGTTGATCTATGTTGCAAACTTGACGTTGTCACGGTCCCAAATGTTAACTCCTTAACACTTTGGAAGCGTCCGGGTTCGGGCGGATGAGTGATCCGCATGTGAAACCGGGAGGTTCCCCCGTGCCCCCTAGGAGTGTTCCCATGAAGGCTCGTCGCCTGTCGGCCGTGCTGGCCGCCTCGGTCGTCGCCCTCACCACGGTCAGCGCATGCGGATCGTCGGACGATGGCGCCACGAAGATCGCGTTCCTGATGCCCGACATCGCCTCCACCCGCTACGAGCTGTTCGACGCGCCGCTGTTCAAGGCGAAGGTCAAGCAGCTCTGCGCCAAGTGCGAGGTGCTCTACCAGAACGCCGGCGCCGACGCGGCCAAGCAGCAGCAGCAGGCCGACTCGATGCTCGCGCAGGGCGTCAAGGCGATCGTGATCGACCCGGTCGACTCCGCCGCGGCGGCGACCATCGTCAACTCGGCCCGGACCAAGAACGTGCCGATCATCGCCTACGACCGGCCGATCCCCAAGGCCAAGGCCGACTACTACGTCTCCTTCGACAACGAGAAGATCGGCGCCATGATCGGCCAGTCGCTGGTCGACCAGCTCAAGTCGACCAAGGCCGAGGGCGGGATCCTGGAGGTCAACGGCTCGCCGACCGACGCCGCCGCCGGGCTGATCAAGAAGGGCATCCACACCTCGGTGGACAGCAGCGGCTTCAAGCTGCTGGCCGAGTTCGACACCCCCGGCTGGGAGCCGGCCAAGGCGCAGAACTGGGTCGCCGGCCAGGTCACCCAGTTCAAGGGGCAGATCGCCGGCGTGGTTGCCGCCAACGACGGCACCGGCGGCGCCACCATCGCCGCGTTCAAGGCCGCCGGGGCCAAGGTGCCCCCGGTGACCGGCAACGACGCCGAGCTGGCCGCGATCCAGCGGATCGTCAAGGGCGACCAGTACAACACCATCTCCAAGCCGATCAAGATCGTCGCGGAGGCGGCGGCCGAGGTCGCCACCACCTTCGCCCAGGGCAAGAAGCCCGAGGCCAAGGCGACGCTGTTCGACACCCCGTCGCAGCTGTTCGTCCCGACGGTGGTCACCCGCGAGAACCTCACCAAGGTCGTCACCGAGCCGGGCTTCGCGCTGAAGGTCGCCGACATCTGCACCGGCGACTACAAGGCCGGCTGCGACGAGCTCGGCCTCAAGTAGCCGGACGATCCATCCGAGACGGCGGCGCCGGTCCGGCGCCGCCGCCCCGTCCCCCCCTTGACCGAGGAGGTACCGCGCGTGCGGCAACCAGCAGCAGAGGCCCCGGAGGCCGGGACGCGCGGCGTCCTCAGCCTCCGGGGGATCTCCAAGACGTTCGGCGCGGTCGCGGCGCTCGCCGACATCGACCTGGACGTCTCGGCCGGCGAGGTCCTGGCCCTGGTCGGCGACAACGGCGCCGGCAAGTCGACGCTGGTGAAGGTCCTGTCCGGGGTGCACGCCCCGACCGCCGGGACGATCACCTTCCAGGACGAGCAGGTCACCATCTCCAGCCCCGCGGTGGCGCAGCGCCTCGGCATCGCGACCGTCTACCAGGACCTCGCGCTCTGCGAGAACCTCAACGTCATCGAGAACCTGTTCCTCGGCCAGGAGATCCGCCCGACCCGGCTGAACTCGGTGGCGATGGAGGTCCGCTCCTGGGAGCTGCTGCGGCAGCTCTCGGCCAAGCTGCCGACCCTGCGGATCCCGATCGCCTCGCTGTCGGGCGGGCAGCGGCAGACGGTCGCGATCGCGCGGTCGCTGCTGGGCGACCCCAAGGTCGTCGTGCTGGACGAGCCGACCGCCGCGCTCGGCGTCGCGCAGACCGCCGAGGTGCTCAACCTGGTCGAGCGGCTCCGCGACAACGGGCACGCCGTCATCATGATCAGCCACAGCATGCCGGACGTGCGCGCCGTGGCCGACACCGTCGCGGTGCTGCGGCTCGGCCGCAACAACGGGGTCTTCCCCGTCCGGGACGTGTCCAACGAGGACATCATCGCCGCCATCACCGGCGCCACCGACAACGTGGTGACGCGCCGCGCGGAGCGTTCGGGCGGCGCCGCGCCCGGGACGAAGAGCGACACCGTGCCGGGCGGGGACACCCCGCCGGGAGAGGACGACCCGTCATGACCGACACCGATACCGACACCGGCACCACCGCCGCCGCGGTGGCCACCGACCTCCAGGACGAGCGGCTGCGCCGGAGGACCGGCGTGAAGGGCGCGCTCGCGGGCGGCCTCGACCGGATCCGCGGCGGCGACCTCGGGCTCGTCCCGGTGATCCTGGGCCTGGTCGTCATCGCGATCGTGTTCCAGTCGCTCAACCAGAACTTCCTGTCCAGCGCCAACCTGGGCAACCTGCTGATGGAGAGCGTCCCGGTCGGGATGATCTCCCTCGGCCTGGTGTGCGTGCTGCTCACCGGGCAGATCGACCTGTCGGTCGGATCGGTCAGCGGGCTGTCCTCGGCGATCACCGCGGTGCTCTTCGTCAACCAGGGCATGTCGCCGTGGCTGGCGGTGGCCGCCGCGGTCGCGGGCGGCGCGATCATCGGGCTGGTCTACTCCCAGGTGTTCATCCGCTTCGGGGTGCCGAGCTTCGTCATCACCCTCGCCGGGCTGCTGGCGTTCATGGGCGTCCAGCTCAAGGTGCTCGGCAAGGACGGCTCGATCAACCTGCCGTTCGACTCGGGGCTGGTGAGGTTCGCGCAGCTCGACTTCGTGCCCGGCTGGCTGTCGTACGTGTTCGTGGTGGCCATCGCCGCGGGGCTGTTCGGCACCGGCTGGCTCGGCGCTCGCGAGCGCCGGCTGGCCAAGCTGTCGGCCACGTCCACGGCGGTGCTCGCGGCGCGCAGCGTCGCGGTGCTGGTCGGGTTCGGCGCGGTCGTCTGGTACCTGGACCGCGGGCGCGGCATCGGCTGGATGTTCGTGCTGTTCGTGGTGCTGGCGCTGCTGCTGAACTACGCGCTCACCCGGACCGGGTGGGGCAAGTCGGTGTACGCGGTCGGCGGCAACGTCGAGGCCGCGCGCCGCGCCGGCATCAATGTCAACGCCATCTACACCTCGGTGTTCGTGCTCGGCACCTCGCTCGCGGCGGCCGGCGGTGTGCTGGCGGCGGCGCGGCTCGCCGCGGCCAACCAGAGCAGCGGCGGCGGCGACGTCAACCTCAACGCGATCGCCGCGGTCGTCATCGGCGGGACGAGCCTGTTCGGCGGGCGCGGCAGCGCGTTCTCGGCGCTGCTCGGCATCCTGGTCATCCAGTCGATCTCCAGCGGCCTGACGCTGCTGAACCTCGACTCGGCCTACCGGTTCACGGTGACCGGCGTGGTGCTCCTGCTCGCGGTCATGCTCGACTCGGTGGCCAGGAAGTCGCGGGCCTCGCACGGCCGCGCCTGACCGGCCGGCACCGTTCCAGCAGCACCGTCCGAGCAGCACCGTCCGAGCAGCACAGAGGGGGAACCATGGCCATGGTGTGCGTGGACGCGGGCACCACCGTGATCAAGGCGGTCGGGTACGACGACGCCGGCCGGGAGGCGGTCGTCGCCCGCCGGCCGCTGCACCTGGACCGGCCGCGGCCCGGCTGGGCCGAGCAGGACATGGGCCTGGTCTGGGAGACCGTCGCGTCCGCCGTCCGGCAGGTGGCCGGCGGGCTGGACGCGCCGGTCGAGGTGATCTCGGTGACCGCGCAGGGCGACGGCGTCTGGCTGGTCGACGGCGCCGCCGAGCCGACCGGCCCCGCGATCCTGTGGAACGACGGGCGCGCCGCCGACGTGGTGCGCGCCTGGCATGAGGCGGGCGTCCCGGGCGAGGCGTTCCGGCTGAACGGCTCGCTGCCGTTCCCCGGCGTCACCAGCGCGATCCTGGCCTGGCTCGCCGAACACGAGCCGGCCCGGCTGGAGCGGTCGGCGGCGGCGCTGACCTGCGGCGGCTGGCTCTTCGCGCGGATGACCGGACGGGTCGCCGTCGACACCTCCGACGCCTCCGCCCCCTTCACCGACATCCGCCGGGGCGCCTACTCCGACGAGCTGCTCGCCCTCTACGGCATGCCGTGGGCGCGGCGGCTGCTCCCCCCGATCGCGGCCGACGACGGCCGGACCGGCGAGCTGACCGGCGCCGCCGCGGACCGGCTCGGGGTGCCCGCCGGGACGCCGGTCGTGATGGCGCCCTACGACATCGCCGCCACCTCGATCGGCTGCGGCACCGTCTCGGCGGGGCAGGCGTGCAGCGTGCTCGGCACGACGCTGTGCACGCAGGCGGTCGCGGGCGGGGTGGCGCCGGACGCCGAGCCGGCCGGGTTCACCATCGCGCTCGGCCTGCCCGGCCGCTACCTGCGCGCGTTCCCGACGCTCTCGGGCGGCGACGTCGTCCAGTGGGCCTGCGATCTGCTCGGGCTGTCGCATCCGGCGGAGCTCGGCGAGCTCGCCAGCCGCGCGCGGCCGGGCGCGGGCGGCCTGGTCTTCCTGCCGCACCTGTCGCCCGCCGGGGAGCGCTCGCCGTTCCTCGACCCGCTGGTGCGGGGCGGGTTCCTCGGCCTGTCGTTCGAGCACCGGCGCGAGGACATCGCGCTGGCCGTCCTGGAGGGGCTGAGCCTGGTCGTCCAGGACTGCCTGGCAGCGACGCTCGCCCAGCCGACCGAACTGCGGATCTGCGGCGGCGGCGCGTCCAGCGCGGTCTGGGCGCAGCTCATCGCCGACGTGACGGGCCTGCGGGTGCTGCGCTCGGCGGACGCCGAGCCGGGCGCCCGCGGCGCGTTCCTGATGGGCCTGGCCGCCACCGGCCGGGTCTCCCGGATCGAGGACGCCGTCGACCGGTACGTGACCCTGCGGGACGCGTTCGAGCCCGACCCCGCGCACACCGGCTTCTACCGCGAGCTGTACCGCGACGTGCTGGTGCTGCGCGACGACGTCCGCGCCCACGGCTCCCGTCTCGCGGGGCTGCGGGACCGCGCCAAGGGGGTGGCGTGACCACTCCCGGGGACGACGAGGTGTGGCTGGGGATCGACCTCGGCACCCAGAGCGTGCGCGCGCTCGCGGTGACCGGTGACGGCCGCATCGCGGGCAGCGGCGCCGAGCCGCTGACCAGCGTGCGCGACGGTCCTCGCCACGAGCAGGACCCCGCGTCCTGGTGGGCGGCGGTCCGGACGGCCTGCCGGCAGGCGCTGAGCACCGTCCCGGCGGGCGCCGTGCGCGGCGTCGCCGTGGACGGCACGTCCGGCACGGTGCTGCTGATGGACCGTTCCGGAAATCCGCTGACGCCCGCCCTCATGTACGACGACCGGCGCGCCTCCGCCGAGACCGCCCGCGTCAACGAGGCCGGACGCGCCGTCTGGGCCAGGCTCGGCTACGGCCGCATGCAGGACGTGTGGGGCCTGCCCAAGCTGATGTGGCTGCTGCGGAACGAGCCGTCCCTGGTCCCGGGCGCGCGGCTGGCGTCGCAGACCGACTTCGTCAACCGGTGCCTGGTGGGCCGCGATGTCGCGGCCGACCTCAGCAGCTCCCTCAAGACCGGCGCCGACCTCATCGAGGAGGACTGGCCGCACGAGGTGATGGCCGCCCTCGGCGTGCCGGACGGCCTGCTGCCGCCCCTGGTCCGGTCCGGCGCGCGGCTCGGCACCGTCGGCGCGGACGCGGCGGACGCCACCGGCATCCCCGCCGGGACTCCGGTGTTCGGCGGCGCGACCGACGGCTGCGCCGCGCAGCTCGGCGCCGGGGTGGTCGAGCCGGGGAGCTGGAACTCCGTTCTCGGCACCACCCTGGTCCTGAAGGGCGTGACCCGCGACCTGCTGCACGATCCGGCGGGCGCCGTCTACTCGCACAAGGCGCCCAACGGCACCTGGCTGCCCGGCGGCGCGTCCAGCACGGGCGCCGGCGTCATCGCGCGCGACTTCGCCGGACGCGACCTGGACCGGCTCGAAGCCGACGCGCGCGCGTACGAGGACACCGATGTGGTCGCCTACCCGCTCGGCGCCGACGGTGAGCGGTTCCCGTTCGTCGCCCCCGACGCCCGCCCGTTCGTCCTCGGCGCCCCCGCGGACGACGGCGAACGCTACGCGGCCGTCCTGAGGGGCGTCGCGTACGTCGAGCGGCTCGCCTACGACCACCTGGACTCCCTCGGCGCGCCCCTGGACGGCCGGATCGTCCTCACCGGCGGCGCGACCAAGAGCGCCTACTGGTGCCGGCTCCGGGCCGACGTCCTCGGCCGTTCCCTGACCATCCCGCAGAACGCGGAGCCCGCCCTCGGCATGGCCGTCCTCGCGGCGTCTGCGGGGCGGGACCCGGCCGAGGTCGCCGCCCGGATGGTCCGGGTGAAGGAGACGATCGACCCCCGGCCGGGCGCCGCGGCCCGCCACGCACACTCGTACCTGCGGCTGGTCGGCGAGCTGGAGCGCCGTGGATGGCTCCCGCCCGCGTCCGCCGCACACGTCCGGAAAAGGAACCCTGAATGACCCGCCTCGTACTGGTCCGCCACGGTGAATCCGAGTGGCACCGGGAGAACCGCTATGCCGGAGTCAGCGACGTCGGCCTCACGGCGCGCGGCGTGGCGCAGGCCGGGCGGCTCGCCGTCTGGGCCGCCGCCGCCGGGCTGGACGCCGTCTGGTCCTCCACCCTCGGCCGCGCCCGGGTGACCGGCCGGGCCTGCGCGGACGCCACCGGCCTGGAGCTGCGGTCCGACGAGCGGCTGCGCGAGCTCGACTTCGGCGTGGGCGAGGGGCTGACCGTGGGCGAGATGGACCCCGGGGTGCTGGAGGCGTTCCGCCGCGACCCGGTCCGCGACCACTTCCCGGGCGGCGAGGACCCGGCCGCCGCCGTCAAGCGCTTCACCGCCTGCCTGGACGACATCGCCGCCGCGCACCGCGACGGCCGCGTGCTGGTCGTCGCGCACACCACCGTGATCCGCCTGTCGCTGTGCCACCTGATGGGGGTGCCGCTGAGCGAGTACCGCCGGCTGTTCCCCAGCCTCGGCAACTGCGCCATCAGCGAGATCGCGCTCCGGCCCGGCCAGGTGTCGGTGCTGGAGTTCAACACCCCCCTCGACCACGCCGCTTCCGCCCTGGAGACCTCATGACCGTCCGCGTGCTGACCGCAGGCGACCACTTCGTCCAGAACCGCCTGCTCATCGAGGCCCTGCGCCGCGAGGTCCCGGACGGCGGGCTGGAGATCGCCGAGCTGACCCTGCCGTGGCCGCTGGAGCCGTTCGGCCGGGTCGGCGAGGTGGACGAGGCGTCCGGCACCGAGGCCCAGCTGATCGAGGCCCTCCAGGGCGCCGAGATCTGCCTCACCCAGATGGCGCCGCTCACCCGCGGCATCCTGGCGGCGTCCCCCGACCTGAAGCTGTTCGGCATCGGCCGCGGCGGGCCGGTCAACGCCAACGTCGAGGCCGCGACCGAGCACGGCGTCCTGGTGTCGTTCGCGCCGGGCCGCAACGCGACCGCCACCGCCGAGCACACCCTGGCGATGATCCTCGCCGCAGTGCGGCGGATCCCCGCCACCCACGCCGAGCTCGCCGCCGGGCGCTGGCGCAGCGACTACTACCAGTACAAGGAGGTCGGCCCCGAGATCGAGGGCAGCACCGTCGGCCTCGTCGGCCACGGCGCGATCGGACGCCGCGTCACCCGGATGCTGGAGGCCCTCGGCGCCGAGGTCCTGGTGTACGACCCCTACGTCACCCAGGACGCGCTCGCCGGCTCCGCCCGCCTCGCCTCGCTCGACGAGACGCTGGGCCGCTCGCGCATCGTCACCCTGCACGCCCGCGTCACGCCCGAGACGACCGGCCTGATCGGCGCCGCGCAGCTCGCCGCGATGCCCGAGGGGTCGGTCATCGTCAACTGCGCCCGCGGCGCGCTGCTCGACTACTCCGCCGTCTGCGACGCGCTCGACTCCGGCCACCTGTTCGCGGCGGCGTTCGACGTGTTCCCCGAGGAGCCCATCCCGGCCGGATCGCGCCTGCTCACCACTCCCGGCATCGTGATGACGCCGCACCTGGCCGGGGCGAGCAAGCAGACCGCGGCGAACGCCGCCGACATCATCGCCGCCGACGTCCGCCGCTACCTGGACGGCGCCGCCCCGGTGCACTGCGCGAACCCGGAGGCCCTCCGGCTCGCCTAGCGTCCGCGGGCAGCGGGCCGCGGGCCGCGGGACCCGCCGCGAACGTGAACGCTTCGGGTGGAGGGGCCGAGCAATTCCCGGCCCCTCCACCCCGGCCCTTCAGTCCGGCGCCGTGGCCTCGCCACCGGCCCGGACGCGCTCCAGGACCTCCTGGTGCACGTCCGCACCAGTGCGTCCTCTGAGCGGAACGGGGCTGCCTTGCAGCGTGTACCACTCGTCCGCGCCGGTGTACTGGACGGCGATGTGCGCCTTGTCGTCCCGGACGGTGGTCACGACGGTCAGGTCCCCGGTGACCACTCCGACTTCGACGGTCATGACCCCGCCGGGCCCCGCGGTCACCTGATCCTCATGGGTCATCGGCAGGTGTCGAGCATCTCGGTCAGGCTGCTCCGCTCCGCCGCGGTGACGTTCAGGCGATAGAGGTGTTTGATGTCGATCCACGCTCGGCTGTATGTGCACCAGAAGGACCGTAGCGGCGGCTTCCACTGGTCGGGGCTCTGATCGCCCTTCGAGCGGTTGGACGCGGCGGAGACCGCGACGAGCTGCGGGTGGACGAGGTCGTTGGCGAACTCCCTGCGGTGCGGGGTGGTCCAGGTGTCGGCGCCCGACCTCCAGGCGTTGGCGAGCGGGACGACATGGTCGATGTCGAGCTGGGACGCGGAGGTGAAGGTCTTCCCGTCGTAGACGCTGAGCCAGGTGCCCGACACCGCGCGGCACTTGGCGTCCTGGGCGACGTTCCTGCCGTCGCGCTTCAGCACGACCTCGCGGGTGTCGCAGTCGGCGCCCTGCTGGGCCCAGTGCGGGAACTTGGCACGGCTGTAGCCGGTCATCGGATGCGGCGCGGCCACGGTGAGTCCGCTCAGCTCGGTGCGCGCCTTGGCGGCGGACGAGGGCTCGGGCAGCTCGCGCGCGGACGCGGCGGTGGCCGTCCACGCGGTCACGGACAGGGACGCGGCGAGACCGGCGGCGATCCGCCGGGCGGATGTTCTGATCATGATCTACATGTAGATCGAATCTCCCTCCGGGGCCGGGAGGTGATGATCAGGGCGCGTCCGGGCGACAAGCCTCAGTCCGGCACGCTTGGACGCGATTCCGGGATCCCGGACCGGCCGCCGCGCGCGTGATCTAGGGCCCGAGGACTCTATTTCCCAGGTGATCGATTCGAGCAGAATTCCCGCCATGGCCAAGCCTCCGGGCATGCGCGCATTCGTCGGCGCGCTCGCCCTCGCCCCCACCGTTCTGCTCGTCTCGATTCCGACGGCCGCGCACGCCGCGGCGCCCGCCGCGCCCACCGCGCCCATGCGCGCGCCCGTCACCGCCCCGGTCGCGCCCGCGTCCGGCGGCATCTCGATCCAGACCACCAAGACGCTCTCGATCGTCACGCAGACGCAGTCGACCGGCTACTACTGCGCGCCCGCCGCTGGACGGGTGCTGCTGTCCCGGTTCCTCAGCAAGTCGAAGCTGCCCTCGCAGAAGTACATCGCGGGCAAGATGTCGACGAAGACGTCAGGTACCACCAGAAGCAATAACATCAAGGGCCTGAACAACACGGGCATCCGCAACAAGCACGAGTTCATCAACACCCACCCGAGCAACGCCGGGAACCTGTGGACGTTCGTCATCAACTCCACCAAGAAGGGCTGGGTGATGGCGGGGGGTGTCCAGTACGGCCACCGTCCCTACGGCCGCACGACCAGCGACAAGACCGGTCACATCATCGTCGCCTACGGCTACTCGACGACCGGCGGTAAGTACATCTACTGGTGGGACCCGATCGACAACTCGCGCCACAAGGCGTCGTTGTCGAAGTCCTGGTCGTCCATCAGCAGGGGAGGCAAGTTCCTGATCGGCTGAGCGCCGTGAGCCGGGGCAGCCCCTGTGGCTGCCCCACTCACCGACGCTCCCGGGACCCGGCAGAGGATCACGCGCCCACATTCCCACCCACGCTGTCGACGTTCCGTTGTACTTTGGGCGTTCGCTGGAATCTTCGGTACAGGCGAGAGACCGGGGGCCGGATGGGCGTTCGCAGCATCCTGTTCGAAACGCTCGAGCACGCCGGGGAACCGGGCGTCGCGGAACCCGGGCACTTCCGCGACCTAAACCTCGACCAGATCGTGCGCGCGGCCACGGAGGCGGCCGGCGCGGAGGCGGTCGCCCCGTACTTCCGCCGCCCGCTGCGCGACCCCGGCCTGGTCGCCTTCCGCCAGCACATCTTCCGCGACCTGGAGGACCCGGCGGTGCGCCGCGTCGCCGAGCGCTTCACCGCGTCGGTCGCCCGGACGCGCACCCGGCTGGAGGCGCTGGCGCGCAGGAAGCACCCGCCGCAGGCGCACCGCTGGTTCCTGGAGATCGTGCTCGACTACACCGCGGCGGTGAGCGGGCTCGCCGAAGGACTCGACACGTCCGGCGCGGCCTCGCCCGGCCTGCGGGCGCTCCGCGACGACGTGGCCGAGCACGTCCGGGCCGCGCCCTTCGGCGCTCTGCGCGAGGGGGCGCGGCGGTTGCGCGACCGGCTCGGCGAGGTCCGCTACGACATCCTCCTGCGCGGCGACCAGGCCGGCGTCGCCCCGCACGACGAGGACGGGCGGTTCGACTACACCGAACGCGTCCTGGCGACGTTCGAGCGGTTCCGGCAGGAGCCGCCGCCCGAGGAGCACGAGGACACGGCGCCCGCGCTCGGCCTGGACGTCGTCGAGGCGGGCATCCTGGACCTGGTCGCCGAGCTGTTCCCCACCTTGTTCGGCGACCTGGCCGCGTTCCGCGGTGCGCACCGGGACTTCGTGTCCGCGGAGATCGTCCGCGCCGACCGCGAACTGCGGTTCTACCTCGGCTACCTGGCCTTCCTCGCGCCCGTGCGCGAGGCGGGCATGCCGACCTGCTACCCGGCGGTCTCGGCCACCGGCGGGGAGCTGCTCGCTCGCGACGTCTACGATCTGGCGCTGGCCGCCAAGCTGGCCGCCGACGGCGGACGCGCGGTGACCAACGACCTGCGCCTGGACGGTGCCGAGCGCGTCCTGGTCGTCTCCGGGCCGAACCAGGGCGGCAAGACCACCCTGGCGCGCGCGTTCGGCCAGTTGCACCACCTCGCCGCGCTGGGCTGCCCCGTCCCGGGACGGGAGGTGCGGATCTTCCTGCCGGACCGCGTCTTCACCCACTTCGAGCGCAGGGAGACCCTCGGCGGGCTGGCCAGCAAGCTGGAGGAGGAGCTGCTGCGGATGCGCACGATCCTTGAGCACGCGACCCCGCGGAGCGTCATCGTCCTCAACGAGATCCTCAGCTCGACGACCCCGGACGACGCGCGCCTGCTCAGCGAAGCCCTGCTCGCCTCGATCGTCCGACTGGACGCGCCCTGCCTGTGGGTGAGCTTCGTCGACGAGCTGTCCCTGATGAGCCCCACGGCGGTGAGCATGGTCGGCACCGTGGCCGGAGACAGCACGACCCGCACCTACAAGGTGGTCCGGCGGCCCGCCGACGGCCGCGCCCACGCGCTCGCCATCGCCGAGCGGCACGGCCTCACCCACGCGCAGATCATCGGAAGGGTGCGCCGATGAGGCCCGGACTGCTGTTCGCGGGCGACGGCGCTGCGCCGCCCGCCGCCGCCGACGCCGACGACCTCCAGCTCGACGGCCTGTGGGCGGCCATGGCGCGCGGGGACGAGGGCCTGTACGCCGCGTCCCGGACGGTGACCCTCGCCCCGCTCACCGACCCGGCGGCCATCGCCCACCGGCAGCGGGTGCTCGGCGACTGCCTGGAGAACCCGTCCGCCGTCCGGTCCCTGCACGCGCTGGCCACCGAGGCGGTCACCGAGCAGCAGCGGATCTTCCACGGCGCGACCTTCAGCCGGTCGCTGCGGATGCTGGAGCAGTCCTGCGGGCAGCTCCGGCGGCTCCGCGACCTCGCGTCCGGACACGCGCGCGCCTTCCGCTCGCCCGGCTTCACCCGGCTGTTCGCCTCCCTGCGGACCGAGCTGGACGAGGACTACCTCCGCGGCGCGGAGGCACTGCTCGACCAGCTCCAGTTCGAGCACGGCATCCTCGCCGAGGCGCGCCTCGGACCGGGCAACAGCAGTACCGGCTTCCGCCTGCACGAGCCGCCAGGCAAGGGGCGCGACCCGTCCGTCCGGCGGTTCCGCAAGTCCGGGCTGACCTTCACCGCCCCGGCCGACAACGAGGAGAGCTGGCGCGCGCTGCCCGCCTTCCGCAACCACGTCCTGGCCGACGTCTCGCGGGCGGCGGCCGACTCGGCCGCGCACGTCCGCGACTTCTTCCTCGCCCTGCGCGACGAGCTGGGCTTCTACGTCGGCTGCCTCAACCTCGCCGAGTCCCTCACCGGCCTGGGCCTCCCGATCTGCATGCCGCAGGTGGGGGACCCCGCGGCGGCCGCGCGGAACCTCTACGAGCCGTGCCTGGCGCTGCTGCGCGGCGGGGCGGTCGGCAACGACCTCGACGCGGCCGGGGCCGCGCTGATCATGGTCACCGGCACGAACCGGGGCGGGAAGTCGACCTTCCTGCGCAGCGTCGGGACGGCGCAGCTCATGATGCAGTGCGGGATGTTCGTCCCCGCGCGGCGCTTCGCGGCCCCCGTCGCCCACGGGATCTTCACCCACTTCAGGCGCGAGGAGGATCGCTCGATGTCCAGCGGCAAGCTGGACGAGGAGCTGGCCAGGATGAGCGCGGTCGTCGGCCGGCTGAGCCCCGGCGCGCTGCTGCTGTGCAACGAGTCGTTCGCCTCCACCAACGAGCGCGAGGGCTCCGACATCGCGGCCGAGATCATCCGTGCGCTGACCGGCCTCGGCGTGCGCGTGGTGTTCGTGACGCACCTGTACGACCTGGCCCGCCGCATGCACGCCGACGCGGACCCCGGCCGGCTGTTCCTCACCACCGAGCGGGACGCCGGAGGCGAGCCCACCTTCCGGATCGTCCCCGGCGAGCCCTCGCCCACCGCCCACGCCCGCGACCTCTACACCCGCGTGTTCGGCGATGCGTAGTTTCTTGCTCGCCCGGCCCGGCGTCCTCGCCTGGCGGCTCGGACGCCGACCGTGCTCGGGCGAGCGCGACATCGCTTCGCGATCTGGCCGGTGAGGCTCGCCTCCGGCTTCGCCCCACCGGCCAGGTAGCGCGCTCGCGCAACGGCTGGGCACTTTGAGACAGGCCCCGCGCCCGCCCGAGGAGGAGAGCGCCTTCGCCGGCCTCGTTCTCAACGGCCGACGAGCCCTTGGCGGCGCTCACATTCTGCGACCGTGCGTAAACGGGGTCCTTTTCCAGGCGTAGACCTTAGGGCCCAGGGGCCCTATTTCTCAGGTGATCGATTCGAGCAGAATTCCCGCCATGGCCAAGCCTCCGGGCATGCGCGCATTTGTCGGCGCGCTTGCCCTCACCCCTGCCGTCCTGCTCGTCTCAAGCCCGACGGCCGCGCACGCCGCGGCACCCGCGGCGCCCGTGCGCGCGCCCGTCACCGCCCCGGTCGCGCCCGCGTCCGGCGGCATCTCGATCCAGGCCACCAAGACGCTCTCGATCGTCACGCAGACGCAGCCGAACAACTACTACTGCGGGCCCGCCAGCGGCCGGGTGATGTTGTCCCGGTTCTTCAGCAAGTCGAAGCTTCCCTCGCAGAAGTATCTCGCGGGCAAGATGTCGACGAAGAAGTCCGGCACCAGCAACAGCAACCTCATCAAGGGCCTGAACAACACGGGCATCCGCAATAAGCACGAGTTCATCAACACCCAGCCGGCCAATTCCGGGAAGCTGTGGACGTACGTCACCAACGCCACCAACAAGGGCTGGACGATGACGGGCCGGGTCGAGTTCGGCCACCGTCCCTACGGCCCCACGAACAGCGACAAGGCCGGCCACTACATCGTCGCCTACGGCTACTCGACGACCGGCGGTAAGTACATCTACTGGTGGGACCCGATCGACAACTCGCGCCACAAGGCGTCGTTGTCGAAGTCCTGGTCGTCCATCAGCAGGGGAGGCAAGTTCCTGATCGGCTGAGCGCCGTGAACCGGGGCGGCCCTCCGTGGCCGCCCCACCGGTCGCCCTGACGCCTCAGCGCGCCGCCGAGATGTGCGGGTGGCGCCTGGTCGGGAGGGTCCTGCGACGGGGTCCCGGACCGCAGGCTCTGGGGCGCCTGCCCGCCTTCCACCGGCGTATACGCGGGCTGTCAGAAAAATCTAACACTGCCAAATCTTCTTCTGCGTCACTAACGTCGTCAACGGCGACGAGGAGTGCGTTTTCGCGTCCCGTCCCGAGTCCGAGCCCGCACGCCCCTGACGGGCGAAGGGCAGCCGCGGCGCGGCGCCGGCTCCTCGTCGGGCAGGGGAACCGTCGCCACGGGCGCGTGGTTCCCATTCCTTCAGGCCGACCGTGGCTGCCGCACGTCGTTTTCACCGTAGGACGCAAGGAGATCGTGCATGTTTGACCGCATAGCCGAGCTGGCGATTCGCCG
Source organism: Spirillospora sp. NBC_01491 (assembly GCF_036227065.1). Classification (GTDB taxonomy): domain Bacteria; phylum Actinomycetota; class Actinomycetes; order Streptosporangiales; family Streptosporangiaceae; genus Spirillospora; species Spirillospora xylanilytica. The sequence goes on along the minus strand of NZ_CP109432.1, from coordinate 3,736,822 downwards.
GTCCCGGCTGGTCCTGGTGGTCGCCACCCTGGCCGTGGCCCTGATGGGCGTCGTGGGCGCCGGGGCGTTCGCCAAGCTGGTGGGGGGAGGCTTCGACGACCCGGCCTCCGAGTCCACCCGTGCCGGGCGGGTCATCGACGAGAAGTTCGGCGGGGAGACGAACCTGGTCCTGCTGGTCCGCGCGCCCGAAGGGGGCGTCGACGCCGCTGCCGCCAAGCAGAGCGGCCAGGCCTTGGCGGCCGACCTCAAGAAGGAACACGACCTTGAGAACGTGATCTCCTATTGGGACACGGGCAGCCCTGATCTCCGTTCCAAGGACGGCCGCCAGGCCATGGTGCTCGCCACGATGAAGGGGGAGGACAAGGAGCAGGAGGAGAACCTCCAGGGCATCCTCGACGCCTACACCGGACCCGACAAGGGCGGGCTCTCCGTCCAGGCCGGAGGGGCCACCGCGGTGGCCGGCGAACTGTCGACGCAGGTGGTGAGCGACCTCGTCCTGGCCGAGAGCATCGCCGTCCCGCTGACGCTGGTGCTGCTCCTGGTCGTCTTCGGCAGCGTGGTCGCGGCCGTGCTGCCGCTGATCATCGGCACCATCGCGATCGTCGGGACGTTCGCCGAACTCGCCCTGCTCGGCGGGTTCACCGACGTCTCGGTCTTCGCGACCAACCTGACCACGGCCCTCGGCCTCGGCCTCGGCATCGACTACGCGCTGCTGATGATCAACCGGTTCCGGGAGCAGCTCGCGGCCGGGGCGGAGGTGAACGACGCCGTCCGGCACACCGTGCACACCGCGGGCCGGACGGTCGCGTTCTCCGCCGCGACGGTGGCCGCCGCGCTGGCGGCGCTGCTGGTGTTCCCGCAGTTCTTCCTGCGCTCGTTCGCGTTCGCCGGGGTCGGTGTGCTCGTCGTCGCCGCGGTCAGCGCCCTGATCGTGATGCCCGCGCTGCTCGGCGTCCTCGGTCACCGGGTCAACAGCGGCCGGCTGTCGTGGGCCAAGTCCGAGCGGCCGGACGCCCGGGGGTCCATGTGGGGACGGCTGGCCGGCACCGCCATGCGACGTCCCGCGCTGACCGCGCTGCCGGTTCTCCTGGTGCTGCTGCTGGCCGCGAGCCCGCTGCTGGGCGTCAGCTTCGGCACGTCGGACGAGCGGGTGCTGCCCGAGGACGCCGAGAGCCGCCAGGTCGCGACCGCGCTGCGGGAGAACTTCGGCGGCAACGACGCCGCGGCCATCAACATCGTGATCGACCGGCCCGTGGCCGCGGGCCCGCTGGGCTCGTACGCGTCCGAACTGTCCGGGCTCAAGGGCGTCGTCCGCGTGGCCGCGTCCACCGGGGACTACGTCGGCGGACGGCCCGCGGCGGCAGGTTCCGGCAACGCCGCCCTCGGCCGTCCCGACGCTCAGCGGATCAACGTGGTGAGCTCGCTGGCGCCGAAGTCGGACGAGGCCCAGGCGCTGGTCGAGCAGGTGCGGTCGGTCACGGCGCCGGCCGCCGAGTCGCACCGCCTGGTGGGCGGACGCGACGCCGAACTGGTGGACTCCAAGGACTCCATCGCCAGCCGGCTCCCGCTCGCCGTGGGGCTGGTCGCCCTCACCACCTTCCTCCTGCTCTTCCTGTTCACCGGCAGCGTCGTGCAGCCGCTGCGCGCGCTGGTCCTCAACATGGTCAGCCTGGGAGCGGCCGTCGGCGTCATGACCTGGATCTTCCAGGACGGCCACCTCGCCTCCCTGCTCGGCTTCACCCCGCAGCCGATGGACACGTCGATGACCGTGCTGATGTTCTGCATCGCCTTCGGCCTCTCGATGGACTACGAGGTGTTCGTCCTCAGCCGGATCAAGGAACTCCACGACCAGGGCGAGGGGACCGAGTCCGCCGTGGTCAACGGCCTCGGGCACACGGGACGCATCGTCAGCGCCGCGGCCTGCCTGCTGGCGGTGAGCTTCTTCGCGTTCGGGACGGCCAAGGTCAGCTTCATGCAGATGTTCGGCCTCGGCAGCGCGCTGGCCATCCTCATCGACGCGGTCGCCGTGCGCGGCATCCTCGTGCCCGCCGCCATGCGGCTGCTCGGCCGCTCGGCCTGGTACGCGCCCGGGTTGATGCGCAGGTTCCACGGACGATTCGGGCTCAGTGAAAGCGGCCCCGCGCCCGCGCCGGGTTCGGTGGCCAGGGTGCCGCACGCGATGGACTCAACGCAGGTCTGACCACGCGGGACCACGCCCCCGCCGCGCCGGAAGCAGGCAGCGGCGGGGGCGGCTTGCGTCGCTGAACCGTCGCCCCGCGTCCGTGGGACCGTGGTCTACGCATCCGTCCCGGCAGGCCAGGCGCGCGCCGCGCTCCGCGCCGCGCCGAGCAGCTCCGCGCGGCCGACGCCGTCGCGGGCCTGGGCGGCCATGCCGGTCAGCACGGTGTCGACGAACACCGCGATCTCGTCGGCCTCGTCGTCCGAGGAGAGCTCTCCCTCCGCGGCGGCCCGGCGCAGCCGCGCGCGGATCGCCGAGCGCGTCTTCCGGCGCCGCTCGGCGAGCCGCGGCTCGCCCATGACGAGGCAGCCGGGCGGCGACCCGGGCGCGGTGAAGTGCTCCGCCGAGGACCGCAGCAGGCGCTCGATCGCCTCGCGCGCGGAGGCCGCCGACAGGTCCCGCTCCAGGTCGTCGTCGAGATGCTCGGTGTACAGCGCGGACGCCTCCTCGAACAGGGCCTGCTTGTCGCCGAAGGCCGCGTAGAGGCTCGGCGCGGCCAGCCCGGCCTCCGCGCAGAGCTGCGCGACGCTCACTCCGTCGTACCCGCGCTCCCAGAACGCGCGCATCGCCATCCGCAGTACCGCGTCCCGGTCGAACGTCCTCGGTCTACCAGCCATGCCAATACTTTACCGCACGCTAAAGAATCTGCTACGTTACTTCTGTAACGCCCACTAAATAATGCTCGGCCGGGCGCCGCCAGGCGGTCCGGCCGAAGGGAGCGCAGTGATGAGCTACAACGGCTACCAGTCCCTCGTGGTCCGCGCCGAGGACCGGGTCGCCTGGGTCACGATCGACAACCCGCCGGTCAACACCCTCGACGCCACGCTGGCCGGCGACCTCAAGGCGTTCGCGACCGAGGTGCGCTCCGACCCCGGCATCGCCGTGATCGTCTTCCAGTCCGCCAACCCCGACTTCTTCTCCGCCCACGCGGACTTCGAGTGGTCCTTCGACCCCAGCACGCTCATGGCGCTGGCCGATCCCGACGCCGACCCGTCCCTCAACCCTCTCCAGCAGCTCAACGAGCTGCTGCGCACCCTGCCGCAGGTGACGATCGCGAAGCTGCGCGGGTACGCGCGGGCGGGCGGTGTCGAACTGGCGATGGCCGCGGACATGCGGTTCGCCGCCGCGGACCGCACCTGGCTGTCGCAGCCGGAGTCGCTGATGGGCATCTTCCCCGGCGGGGGCGGCACCCAGTACCTCAACCGGCTGGTCGGCCGCGCCCGCGCCCTGGAGATCGTGCTCGGCGCGGAGCCGTTCGGGACCGAGCTCGCCGAACGCTACGGATGGATCAACCGCGCGGTGCCGGACGAGCACCTCGACGCCTTCGTCGACACCCTCGCGCGGCGCGTCGCGGTCCTGCCCGAGGGCGTCGCCGCCGCGGCGAAGGAGGCGCTGGACGCGGCCGAGGCGAGCGGCCCCGTCCCGAACCTCACCGAGGAGGCGACCGCCCACGCGAAGGTCTACCCGTCCCCGGACGACGTCGTCGACCGGCTTCGGGTGGTCATGGAGCATGGCGGGCAGACGCGTGACGGTGAGCTGCGGCTCGAGCGCCTGCTCGAGGGCATTCCCTGGGCGCACCGATCCTGACCGGCTCGCGGACCGGCCTGCCCGGCCGGTCACAACGCCGCCGAGTCGCCACCGGCCCTTCCCGGTGGCGACTCGGCGGTCGCTGATCCCCAGAGGCACCCGTGCGGGTCAGCCCCGGTGCAGGACGGTGTGCAGCGTGTGGACGGCCTGGTCGATGGCGGCCTGGGCGCCGTGCGTCTCGCGCAGGGCGTTGAGCATCACGAAGTCGTGGATGACGCCGAGCTGGCGGATGGCGGTGACCGGGACGCCCGCGGCGCGCAGCTTGGCGGCGTAGGCCTCGCCCTCGTCGCGCAGGACGTCGGCCTCGGCGGTGATGACCAGGGCCGGCGGCAGCCCGGCGAGCTGCTCGGTGGTGGCCCGCAGCGGCGACGCGGTGATCTGCGCGCGCTCGTTCTCGTCGGTGGTGTACTGGTCCCAGAACCAGTGCATACCGTCGCGGCGCAGGAAGTAGCCCTGGGCGAACTGGTGGTACGAGCCGGTGTCGAAGGCGGCGTCGGTGACCGGGTAGAACAGCACCTGCTGGACCAGCGGCACGTCCCCGTGCTCCTTGGCCATCAGGGTGAGGGCGATGGCCATGTTGCCGCCGACGGAGTCTCCGGCCACGGCGATGCGGGACGCGTCCAGGCCCTTGCCGGCGCCTTTGGCGACCACCCAGCGGGCGACCGCGTAGTTCTGCTCGATGGCGACCGGGTACCGGTGCTCGGGCGAGCGGTCGTACTCGGGGAAGACCACGGCGGCGCCGGCGCCGACGGCCAGCTCCCGGACCAGGCGGTCGTGGGTGCGGGCGTTGCCGAAGACCCATCCGGCGCCGTGGATGTAGATGACGACGGGCAGGGGGCCGGCGGCCCCCTTCGGCCGGACGACGCGCGCCTGGACCGATCCGGTCGGGCCGCCCTCGACGGTGACCCATTCCTCGTCGATCTCGGGCGCGGAGATCTCGCCGGACTGGACCTCGTCCACCGCGGCACGCGCCTCGTCCACCGGCAACTGGAACAGGAACGGCGGGTTGGCGGTGGCCTCGGCGAACGCGGCGGCGGCGGGCTCGAGGACGGGAGTCGGGGTCGGATGCTGGTCGGACATCTTTACTCCTTCGCTGGTTCTGGGGGAGGCTCCGCCGGTCGGGCACGACGGGGAGACGCTGTCTGAAGCCCGCGGGGTACGGCTCTCGGCGCAGAGAGCGACCGCCTCAGTCCAGCCATCCGGACATGGCCTTGAGGACGGCACCGCCGTCCAGGTCCGCGAGGGAGAGCCGGGCCGAAGCGACGGCGGCCTCGGACGTCTGCCAGCGGAAGCGGGGCGTGCCGGTCGTCGCCGCCTCGATCACGACCGCCGCCGCATCCTGAACGGCCTGCGCCCGTGCCATGGCCGCGTAGGAACTCCGGAGGAACTTCTCGGTCAGACCGCGGTAGGGGTCGTCGGGGTCGGACAGCGCTTGGAGGTCGACGTTCTCGGCCATGTTCGTGGAGACGTGCGCGGGCTCGACCACGCTGACCACGACACCGAAACGGGCCGCGACCGGCGCCAGGGACTGCATCAGCCCTTCAAGGGCGAACTTCGATGCGCAGTAGGCGTCGAGGAACGGCTGGCCGACGACCGCACTGTCGCTGGTGACGCTGACGATTCGGCCGGCACCGGATTCCCGCATCGACGGCAGCACATGCCGGGTGAGCGCGGCGGCGCCCAGGAGATTGACATCGAGCTGCCTGCGCAGGACGGCGTCATCGAGCTGCTCCAGGGTCCCCGCGACGGACTGGCCGGCGTTGTTGACGAGGATCTCGACGGGCCCGAACTCGGCCGCCACCTCGTCGAGGCACGCACGGGCACCGTCGTGGTCGGTGACGTCGAGCCTCCGCACCGTCAGGTCGACCCCCTGGTCGGCGGCCTCGGCCAGCAGCGGGTCCGCCCGGCCGGTGTCCCGCATCGTCGCGACGACTCGGGCTCCCGTGCGCGCCAATCCCACGGCGGTGTGCAGACCGATCCCGCTGGACGTCCCCGTGACGAGCGCGACCTTGTTGTCGCTCATATATCGAACTCCTGCCTGGAGCGAGGTGCCGTCACCCGTCGTCCCGGCCGCGGCATGCCACCGACTCGGTAAAGTGTGCCTCTGTTGATCAGAGTAACACTCTGATCAACAGCCCGGCGACCGCTCCCGCCGTGGGCCGGTCGGTAGACTCTGCGCCTCACCTGTCAGAGCAAGGGGTCCGGAGGCGGAGATGGACGGCAGCCAGGCCACGGGCCGTCGGGCCGAGTACGCCGAGGCGACGCGCGCGGCGATCGTCCAGGCCGCCCGCGCGCTGTTCGCCCAGCAGGGCTACTTCGCCACCACGGTCGAACAGATCGCGAAGCAGGCGCGCGTCGCCCCCGCGACCGTCTACGCGGTGACGGGAGGGAAAAAGGGGCTCATCGTGATATTGAGCGATATCTGGGGCGCCGACCCGATCCTGCGCAGCAGCCTCGACCGGCTGGCCGGACTCGACGACCCAGCGCAGATCCTGCGGCTGGTCGCCAGCGCGAGCCGGCAGGTACGCGAGAAGTACGGCGACATCATGCGGGTGATGCTCGCGACCGGCCCGCACGACAGCGTGGCAGCGGAGAAGCTCAGGCTCTCCACGCACCGGTACCGCGGGACGCTGGCCACGGTAGCGGGACGCCTCGACGAGCTCGGCGGCCTCGCCCCGGGCATCGACGCGCGGCGCGCCGCCGACGTCCTGTGGTTCTACTTCGGCTACAGCGGATACTTCACGCTGCTCGACGACACCGGATGGTCCTTCTCCAAGGCCGAGCAATGGCTCTTCGACCAGTGCGCCGCAGCCTTGCTGTATCCGAACTCACCGGCGTTCCTCGACGATGGATCCGCACGAGCCTGAAGTACTCGCGCTCACTCATGTCGGTCAGGTTCGTCACCCACGAAATTCTGCCGCCCTGGCCGCCCTCGACCGTTCCATGTCCGGTGTCTCCGTCGCCGCGGCGTGGTTGCGTGCCCAGGAGGGGAGCCAGACCGTCCCGGGGAGCGGTGTCAGGCTTCCGAGGTGGTCGATGATCGCCCGGAGTCCCGGGTGCGGATTCGTTCTGGGGAGGATGAGTGAGAGCGGGTACGCGAGCGTCGGATTCACGATCGGGATGCGGCGCAGGTCGTGGTTGGTCGGCCAGATGTACCGGTCGCGCGCGCCCACGAGGGTGGCCACGTCCGCGGAGTCCGCGAGGGTGTCGAGGAGAACCTCGTTGCCGAAGTTCGGGCCCGCCGCGTCGACGCGGAGGTCGAAGTCGGTGGTGAGCTGATCGTAGAACTCCGCCCATTCGCTTCGCGGCGCGATACCCGGCACCCAGATCCGGTGCCGGCGCAACTGGGGCGGTGTCAGCGTGCGTGCGGAGGCGAGCGGATGTCTCGGGCCGACGAGGAGTTCCAACGGGGAGTCGAACGCGCGGATCATTCGCACGTCGCGCGGCAGCGCGGCCGGGTCGGTGATCGTGCGGAACGAGGCGTCGATATCGCCTGCCTGGACGGCGGCGACCGCCACGCGCGGGTCGTTGACCCTGAGGACCACCACGTCGAGGTCGGTTCCGGGATGCGACCGCCAGTAGTCGTGCAGGACGACGGCCTGCGCGGACCGCAGGCCGAGAACGTCGATCCGGAGGGCCCGCGAGCCCGGTCTGATCGCGGTGATGGCGCGATCGATGCCCGTGACGGCGTTCCGGGCGTGCGGGAGGAAGGCCTGGCCGTCGAGTGTCAGCTCGACCCCGCGGGCGGTGCGGGTGAACAACCGGACGTCGAGTTCGCGCTCGAGGGTCGCGATCCGCTTCGACACGGCCTGCTGTGTCACGCCGAGTTCGTCGGCCGCGTGTTGCAACTGCCCGAGCTCGGCCGCGCGGACGAACGATCGCACCGCTTCGGTATCCATGGACCCAGCCTATGGGTGCCCAACCGATCGTTGTGGCTCGCCGGTCGCCGGTTGTTTGATCCCGTGACAGTGCGGCTGATGCGATACAGAGACCCGAACATCGGTTGTCACAAGGGAGTCGCATGCGCGTGCAGTTGGGACGCAGCTTCGGTTGGCTGTGGTCGGCCTACGCCGTCAGTACATACGGCACGTGGATCGCCTTCGGAGCGTTCCCGCTGATCGCGGTTCGAGTGCTGCACTCGTCGGCATTCGCCGTTTCGCTTCTGGAGGCGGCCGGGCTCGCCGTCGCGGCGGCCGTCGCGCTCTCGCTCGGGCCGTGGGTCGAGCACCGGGCCAAGCGTCCGGTGATGATCGCGATGGACCTGATCCGGTTCGTCGCGATGGCGAGCGTTCCGATCGCGTACGTCCTCGACCTGCTGTCCTACGGCCAGTTGCTGGTCGTCTCGGTCGTCTCCGGGACCGCGAACATCGCCTTCGGCGCCGCATCGGGCGCGTATCTGAAATACCTCGTCCGTGGCGATCACCTCCTTGTGGCGAACGGGAGGTTCGAGGGCACGAGCTGGGCGGCTACCGCGGTGGGTCCGCCCCTCGGCGGTGCGCTCATCGGGTTGGTCGGCCCGGTCGTCACCGTCATGGCCGACGCCCTCAGCTACCTGCTGTCCGCGCTCGGAGTCCTCCGCATCCGCGGAGGCGACGTCGCGGCACCCCGCGAGCGGGCCACCAGGTTGCGCGGATCCGACCTTCTCGCGGGCTGGCGGTTCATCCTCCGCGACCGCGTACTACGGCGCCTGTTCCTCAACTCGATCCTGGTCAGCGGCCTCATCATGGCCGCCCTCCCGCTCCTGTCCGTCCTCCTGCTGGGCCAGTACCACTTCCCGGCCTGGCAGTACGGTCTCGCCTTCGGCGTCCCGGCACTCGGCGGCTTCGTGGGCGCCCGCCTCTCCGCCCGCCTGGTGACCCGCTACGGCCGGCGCCGGGTCATGACCGTCTCCGGCTGGCTGCGATCGCTCTTCCCGCTCGGTCTCGCGTTCGTCCAGCCCGGTATCCCCGGACTGCTCACTGTGATCCTCGTCGAGGGCCTGCTGATCACCTGCATGGGCGTCTTCAATCCGATCTACGCGACGGAACGCCTGCAACGGACTCCCGCGGACCATGCCGCCCGGGTCCTCACCGCCTGGAGTGTCAGCAGCAAACTCCTCCAGGCCGCCCTGATGGTGATCTGGGGCGTCCTCGCCACCCTCACCAGCCCGCTCGCCGCGATCACCATGTCCGGCGTCCTCCTGCTCGCCACCCCGCTCCTGCTGCCCAAACGGACGGACTCGTCCGACCCTGAGCCCGCCGCGAGCGGCAACGTCCTGGCCTCCCACAGCTAGAGGTCCAGTGGCCACACGCGTACGGCATCCACACGGCAGTTGCTGATGATCACTGGACGGCCTTCCAGCTCGGTCACTCCAACGCCGTTCACCTCGTAGGGATGTCCGCTGATCGGCCGGTCCACCAGGCGTCGTTCCGCCAGATCCCAGACGCACACGGTGCCGTCCTCAGCGCCCGTCACGGCGACCGGACGGCCGTTCGCGCGGCCCGCGGCCAGGCAGGTGATCCTGCCGCCGGGCACGGCGAGGGGCTCGTCCCACTCGCCGGTGTCAGGATCGCCCAGCATGAGACCGCTCCCTCCAGCGGCCACCACGCGCGGGCGGCCGTCCACGGTGGCCAGGGCAAAGTCGCTCGGCCCCTCGCCGGCACGGTCGAAGCGGGCGAGGGGGCGGGCGTCGTCGATGTCCCACACGAGCACCGCGCCGCGACGGTCGCCGGCCACCACGACCCGCCGGTCCTCCACCATGCCCGCCGCGACGGCGCTGCCGGTGAGCGACCGGGCGCACAGTTCCCAGATCTCGGCCCGGAAGATGCGGGGGAAGGGCTGATCGGCAGGGTCGTCCGGCTCCCCGGGTCCGGCCACCGTCGGCTCCCACACGTGTACGGCCGTCTGAGAGGTGCCGCCGAAGACGAACAGCGCGCGTCCGCCGAAGTCGGCAGCGGTCGCCGAGGCCACGCCGCCGTCCTGGGCGAACAACCTGACCTTGCCGGTCTCCAGGTCCCATTGCGCGAAGCCCTGGTGGTCACCGCCGCCGCCGATCAGGATCCGGCCGTCCACGACCGCGGCGCCGAGTGCGGTGATCTCGGTGTAGCCGCCCTTCTCCTCGAACCACGGGTCGTCGAGCGAGTGCTCCGTCCATAGGTCGCGGGCCGGGTCCCAGGTACAGGCGCGGTGGTGGCGGTCCTGGGTTCCGACGAGAAGAGGCCGGCCGTCGAGGACGACGAGGTCGAAGTCCCAGATGTCCCCGAAGGGGCACGAGCTGGTCAGGATGGAGGCAGAGACGGACATGCCCGGCATCGTAGAGCCCGTTCCCTCAACCGGCCTGCCCCCTGGGAGACATCGTGAGCATCTTGGCGACCGCCTCGATGATGACATCAGGACGATCTCCCGCGATGTCATGCGAACTTCTTTCGGCGGTGACGAGATCGCGATTCGGTGCGGCGTTCACGAACCGCTGCTGGGCGTCTCGCCAGAGTCGCGCGTCCTCGGGCGTCTCGAAGGGGGTCTTCGCCGAGACGATGGCGGTCGCCGGAATGCTCTGCGGCCAGGAGACCTTGTGGTAAGCGCGGTGCATCGGACCGTATTCGGCCGCGGTGGCCTGAAGCTGGCGGGTCTGTTTTGTCGAGGGCTGGTCCTTGAGAGCCGCTATCTGGGCCTTGTTCGCGGCTTCGATCCTCGCCGTCTCGGCGTCGGTGTAGAAATCCGGCAGGCTGGCGTCCACGAGGACGGCGCCCGCCGCCCATTCGGGGTTCTTCTTGGCGAAGTAGGTGGCGACCTCGCCCGCCTGGGAGTGCGACACCAGGACCACGTCGCGGGTGATGCCCAGTTTCGTGAGCCCGGCCTCCAGGTCGGACACGGCGTTCTCGACCTTCCACGGCCCGGGGACCTCGTCGCTCTTCCCCAGGCCGGCCCGGTCATAGGTGACGACCATGGAGCCGGTCTTCTGGGCCAGGACGGGTGCCAGCTTCGTCCAGTAGGACGAGTCCTCGCCCCCGCCGGCGTCCAGGACGACGGCCGGGAGACGGCCGGGCACGACGTTGAAGGCCAGGTTGTGGTCACCGTTCGCGATCATGTGGACGGACGGCGCCGAAGGCCGGCTGGAGGCAGTCGGCCGAGCGGCACCGGCGGGCTTCCCAGCGGCGGGTGGATTCGCGTCCGTACAGGCGGTGATCCCGGTCAGTGCGGTGGCCAGAGAAATGGCCACGAAGGCCGGCCGGAGACGACGCTTCTTCCGTGCGGTATCAACCATCTGGACGCAACTCCTGAAAGTGGGGTCAGGCCGCCGTCCGGCGTGCCCGATTCGCGTACTCGAACAATTAATATTCTGGCGAGACCGGGCAATTTCATCGATGGGCCCACACACCCGGCAGGTGTGCACCGATCTCCACCGCAGTGGTGGACCTAGACCGTGTTTCCAACGCCCGGCCCGGCATCCTCGCCTAGGGCTCGGACGCCGACCGTGCTTGGGCGAGCGCGACATCGCTTCGCGATCTGGCCGGTGGGGCTCGCCTCCGGCTTCGCCCCACCGGCCAGATAACGCGCTCGCGCGACGGCCGAGGCACTCTGAGACGGGCCCAAGACCCCGGACCCGCCTCCACGGCACGTGCGTCGACAGGAACCGGCCCGTCCAGCAGACTCGAGCCCTGCGACCTCGGTGGCGATCACCGGCGTCCTCGGCAACGCCGCCGCCACCCCGGAGGATCTGAAATGGGATGCTGGACCGCCTACGTGCTGCGGGCCGAAGACGGGTCGTGCTGGGCGATGGGCCAGAAATGGGGGGACTGGTACCTCGCCAGGGAAGGCGATCGTGCTCGGACCGTCGAGGCGGTCTTGCGCGGTGGCGTGGCGGTGGGCGACGAGCGTGCACGCGATCTCGTGGACTCGTGGTTCTGCCGGGGGGTCGCGCTCGACCTCGTCACGCGCCGATACCGCTACTTCGGCTGCGGCCTGTTGAAGTCCGGCGCCGCCTACCTCGAAAGTGCGGCACTGCGGCTGGCGTCGGCGCCTGGATGGGCCGGCTGGGATGTCGGCTACGCCTGGGCCGGACGCGAGGATCTCGCCGCGGTGGCGCCAGAGGTCAGACCGGTGGTCGTCGCGCCGGCCGATACGGAGGCGACCCCGCTGGACGCGGCCCTGACCTCTCGGGACGGCTGGTTCGTCGGCTGGAATCCCGTCCACCGAGAGATTTCAGTTCTCTACCATGAGACGATCGCAGACTGGTTCGCCCCGGCCAATGCGGTGGTGAGCATTATCGCACCCGACGGTATTGTCATGGATTACCAGCTCGCCGTTAACGGCATCGTGCCATTTCTGGCGCAGCACGGCGAACCTCTCCCGGCAAAACTACTGGCCCATGCGCCCTATCCCATGCCGGCCGAGGAGACCGCCGACTCCGGCGCGGTCATCGATCTCGCGGCACGTCGGCTCCGCTACTGGACGGCGGACAGCGTCCCACCCCAACTCATGGCGAAGTCGGCCGCCCGCTGGCCGGGCTGGGTCGTCGAACGGTTGCCCTTCGGGTTCATCGGGCACCTGGCCGCCACCGGCCGGGACGGCGAAGACCTGGTCATGACGGACGCCGAACTGTGTGAAGGGGGATGGGAAGCGGACCTCATCGACGTCCGGAACGGCGGGCGCGCCGCGCTGCGCACCGACCCGAGGAGTCTGCGGCCACCCCGGATCCGCGTGGTCGAGGAGGCGTGAGTGGGCGCCCCGCTTCACCGGGCACGAGACGCGGGTCCGGTCATCGACGGTCTGTCCTCGCGCGCGCTGTCCGAGATCCAACACCTTGAGCACACCCGAAATTATCTGGAGCCGGGAGACGTCAGCGCCGCCGTGCGCCTGTGGAAGGACTACGTCCATCGTTCCGAGCGTCGGCTATGGGACGACTACGAGTGGGGCGACGTGCACTGGTACTGCTGCGGCGACCCGCTCGAAGCCCGCGCGCTCCTCGACATCGTGATGCGGGCCGTTTCACCTCGAAGCGCACGCGAACTCCGCCGGATCATCAGCCGGTCCGACACCGTCTGGGACCGGCCGTCGTCCCTCCGGGTAGCGCCTACTGCCCGCGAGGCTGGGTGAAGCGCAGCATGTTGCCGGAGGGATCGCGGAAGGCGCAGTCGCGGACGCCGTACGGCTGGTCCATCGGCTCCTGGAGCACCTCACCGCCCGCGCCGCTGACGCGCTCGAAGACGGCGTCGCAGTCGTCGGTCCTGAAGATCACACCACGCAGCAGGCCCTTCGCCAGCAGTTCCGCCATGGCCCGCCTGTCGGTGGGTGAGGCGTTCGGGTCGCAGACGGGCGGTTCGAGGACGATCTCCACACCGGGCTGCGACGGCGAGCCGACGGTCACCCAGCGCATCCCCTCGAACCCGACGTCGTTGCGCATCTCCAGGCCGAGGACGTCCCGGTAGAAGACGAGCGCCGCGTCGTGGTCGTCTACGGCGATGAAGCACTGCGAAAGCTCGATGTCCATGCGCTTCACGCTAGGGGCCGGGGGACGGGCCCGCTTCTCCGTTCCTGATCGGCCGCGTGTGGATCTTGGCGACGCAGGCCGGGACGGCGGAGCCCTCGTCATGGCGGCGGGTCCGGTACGAGCTCGGGCTCTCGCCGACCAGCTCGGTGAACCGCGAGCTGAACGACCCCAGCGAGGTGCAGCCGACCGCGAAGCAGACGTCGGTCACCGTCAGGTCGCCCCGCCGCAGCAGCGCCTTGGCCCGCTCGATCCGGCGCGTCATCAGGTAGCTGTACGGCGTCTCCCCGAAGGCGGCGCGAAAGCTGCGGGAGAAGTGGCCCGGCGACATGAGGGCGCCGCGCGCCAGCGCCGGAACATCGAGCGGCTCGGCGTAGTCGCGGTCCATCCGGTCACGGGCCCGACGCAGCCGGACGAGGTCCTCCAAGGTCACACGCCCACTCTCCCACGGCGCCAGGGCACCGCCGCGCCGGTCCCGGATGCCTCAAACCGGTCACGATCAGATGGTGGCGCGCATGGAACGGGAGGCGCGGGCGGCCGGGACGGGATGGTGCTGCTGTGGCGGCCCTGACCAGGCCGCCACCCGATCACGACCCGGGCCCGTCCGCGGCCTTCACGGTGTGCACGCCCGGACCACGAAGCCGCCCGCGGGCACGGCTCGCGTCAGGCCGGAGTGAGGACGCAGAACTCGTTGCCCTCGGGGTCGGCGAGGACCGTCCACGGGACGTCGTTCTGGCCCACGTCTGCGGGCGTTGCGCCGAGTTCCTGAAGGCGCGCCACCAGGTCCGCCTGATGGGCGGCGGAGGTCGTGGCGAGATCGATGTGCACGCGGTTCTTCGTTGTTTTGGTTTGCGGGTCGGCGACGATGTCGATGCAGACGGCGGCGGGGTCGGGGTAGACGAGGCCCTCGGGCTCGAGGTTGGTCACGCCGGGTCCCTCGCTGGAAGCGTCCCAGGCGAGCGCCTCCGCCCAGAACCGGCCGAGCGCCGAGTCATCCCGAGCCTTCACATGAATCTGAACAAGCCGCGTCGCCATGCCGCCGATCCTAGGAGCTGGACTCGGGCGGGACGAACCGGTTATACCGGCCGCGCCGCAGGCGCTGGGACGGTTCGGCGCAACGGTGTCGCACGACGGCACGCACCTATGGCTGGACCACGCGGAAGTACCGGTCGTGGACTGACGACGATCGGTCAAGCGGTCGGTTCGCTGATGAGCTCGATCTCGATCGCTAGTACGCCCAGGGCCTCTTTCTCAGGGCCGTAGATGCGGCGGATGTTGGCGAGCTGCTGGTCGCGGGGGCTGGTCGGGTTCACCCGCTCGGGGTCCTCGGTGTCGAGCATCTCCTCGAACGAGCTGTAGTGGGCGACGCGCTTGACGCGGGTGAGGGCGTCGTCACCGCCGCACACGAACCGAACGTGGTCACCGGCGGCCAGGTTGCGGAGGTTGGGGTACTGGACCCGGACCTCGATCGTCTTGCTTCCCGCGGCGACCAGATCGAAGTAGCGGCGATAGAGGTTCATCTCGCGGGCGCGCGGCGCGGTGGTGGGGGCGGGGCGTGCGGTCATGATCCTGTCCAGTTCGGCGGTCGTGTAGGAGCGGTAGAAGTGTTTGGGGTCGGCGAGCATCCGTGAGACGAGCCAGACCATGGCGTCGATGAAAGAGTCGGTGTCGCCGTCCCAGTCGGTGACGTCGAGCATCCAGGGCCGGGCGCCGGACGGCGGTGCCACACGGTTCTCGCGGATCAGGGATTTCGACAGCTTGGCGCCGGTGTCGGTGAGCACCATCGGTGTGAACACGCGCGGCGGCGGGACGAGGCCGGGGAGTTGGGCGAAGGCTTCGTCGACAAGCTGGCAGCCGTATGCCCAGTCGCCGCCCTTGACCATCACCGACAGGGTGACGTGGTCGCGGACCGCCAGGCGCTCCTTGACCAGGTTCCGGTAGAGCGTCGCCAGATCGAGGTAGGCGCCGGTGTCGGCGGTGACCGCGACCTCGTAGTCACCGTGGTCGGTGCAGACCGCGGCGAAGTCGGCGCCCCCGGACCCGGTGCGCAGCAGACGGGTACGCTCGGCGCGCTTCTCCGCCCATCCGCACTGCCGGCACGGCAGCCGGATATGGACCTGGCCGTGTGAGGGGGCGAGCGGCCAGCGGATCTGGGCCAGCCGGCCGAGGGTGGCGAGGAACTCGTGCCGGAATGCGGGGTCGGCCTGCTGGGCGGTGTAGGTCTCGATCTCGTAGTCGACGCCGGTGGCATCAGCCAGGGAGTCGAACATGGCCCGGTAGTACCTGCCGAGTAGGTCCTCTACACCGTCGACGCCGAGTGCGTAGGCGTAGGTGGTCTGGTAGGCATGGTGGGTTTCGGGGTCGAGCCGGATGTCGTAGGGGGCATTGTCGAGTGCCCCGAACCGGACGATGGTGTCGACACCGAAGGCCCGCTTGGTCTGCTTGGCCAGGAGGAACGCCGCCGTCTGCACCAGGCAGGTTCCCAGGTGCGGTGCGCCGTTGATCTGGGTGCCGACGCAGAACGCGACCCGGTCGGGGTTGGCGGCTTGAAGGCGGGGCCGGACCATGTCGACGCTGCGCAGCATCGCGTTGGCCAGGACGTTGTTCGGGCTAATGATCTCCACGCTGTCGGTACGTCCGTTCACGGGATCGGCGCCCTTCTGATCAGACGGCGGGAACGGGGAGCTGGGCGAGAATGAAGTCGATCCGGCGGCCCGGCTCGTCGGCCGGGACGAAGATCGGCTTATAGCCGGCGTCGTAGTACCCCTGGACGATCAGCTCGTGGACGCGGCGGATCTCGCGTTCCTTGGCCCATACCAGGTCGTCCTCGGAATCGAAGTCGTCGAGGGAGTCAAGGACGAACACCGCGTCGTACCGGTAGATGCGAGTGGCTTCCTCCAGTTCGGGGTAGGCGCGGAGGCCGAAGAAGGCGTCCCACCCGTACCCGTCCGGGATGCCCCGGTTGTAGAAGCGAAGACCGGCCTTGTGGTCGCAGAACTCGGAGACGAACGCCGCCAGCACGTCGCGGGAGTACTCCTGCCGGTCGGCGACCTGTAGGTGGCGGCCGAGCCGGTTGCGGTGCCTGCGGTAGATCTCCCGGGCGGGTTCGCCCTCGGTGCAGGGGATCTCCAACGCCAGCAGGCGGGTGAAGACGGCCTCCTTCCCGGCAGACGGACCGCCGGTGATCACATACCGGCGCGGTGGGGTGTGCGGATTGAGGAGCTGGTCGAGACTCATCTGCGTTCTTCCTGGTCGGGGCCGGAGAGGCCGGTCAGTGCACGCCGCCAGGTGGCAGCGAGTTCAGGACCACCAGCCGCCTCATCCAGCCGGGCGGTGAAGTCGACGAGGCCCTGCTCAGGCTCGCCGAGCTCGGCCAGGAGCAGTTCCTGGGCCGGGGCCAGGGCAGGAGTCCAGCCGGCGGAAGCGCCGATCTGTTCAGGCGCCAGCTCAGTCGCGGTGTGCAGCAGGACCGCGCCGTAGGACGCGCGGTAGGAGGCGGTCGCGGCCAGGACCTGGGCGTGCCGCCACAACGCCGCGGTGGCGGCGCCGTTGCTCTCGACGGCCGGTGCGTCCATGCTGACCAGGCGGGCCACGGTCAGCAGTTCGGCGCGCAGCAGGTAGACCGCGCCCCACAGGGCGGCGAGGGTGTGTTGGTGCTCGATGGCTTCCCACGCGAACACGTCCGCTGGCAGCACCAGCGGCTGCCCCGAGGCGTGCAGGACAGGTGCGGACGGGTCCGCTTCGGCGACGGACGCCTCGCTGGCGCGGCGCAGTTGCCAGGCGACCAGGCCACAGATCTTCGGCTCGATCCGCTTCCGGAAGTGATGCACTTCGTACCCGGCAGCCGTGGCCGCCGCCGCCCGCCGTGCGGTCAGCTTCGCGCCCGAGGTCTCGGACTCGAAGCCGAACAGCAGCCGCGCCGCCTCAGCGAGCCCGGCGTTCTCTAGGCGGCCCAGCTCTTCGCGCAGCGCGGCGTCCAGCGCATGGGCCCGGCTCGCCGGATCATCGAGGTCAATGGCCCGCGCCCGTACCCCGGCCAGTCCCAGCAGCCGGGCACCGGCGCGGTCGGCACGTACCGGCAGTCCGAACCGCACGATGGCCCGCACCTCGTCGGCGAGCGCGTCGGCCGCCTGATCGTTCAAGGGCGTTCCGAAAGTGGGCATGGCTGTAGTCTTACACAAGACGCCCAAGAAATGCCCACTCTAGTGCCCAGAAAATACCCAGACAGAAATGAAGTGATCTCGGCGGGGTGGTGGTCCGCCCGTGGATGCCAGGCTGGGCGGACGCGGGGCGTGTGCTCAGGCTCACCGTCCAGGACGGGACGGCCGTGGGCCGGATTACGCCCAGTGTGGTGGGTGCAGACCTGTCGTCGTGGACTCTCGACGCTGATCTGGAACCAGCGGCACCTGCTGCACGTGCTCCGCGAGTTCGAGATCTTCGACAACCAGTACCGACTACATCCGGCCGGCGAGGCGCCAGGGTTCTCTCAGGCGAGTCAACGCGCTGGCCGCAGCCTCATGTACGGCGGGGTCGTCGTCGTGGAGGCGTTCGGTCAGCAATGCGGTGAGCTGCTCAGTGAGACTCGGGGTGAGGGTGTGCCCGCAGCACCGCATACAGCGGTTTGCGCACATATAGCACGCTGCAATTCGGATGGTGACATGTGGCGAGTCGAACAGTCGCGTGGCCAGATCGACCTGGGCCGCCGCATCGGCGTCCAACAAGGAGATCACCCATTGAGGCAGGCCGCCATCGTGGTTAAAGGTGTCACCCCATGGTGATTCGAGGAACAGTCGGGTTGTCTCCGGGGTGATCGTTTCAGCGAGCACGGCCAGCAGCCCGTCATCTGGCGTGTCGTCCGTCAGGCACAGAAGGGCGATGGCGGCTCCGAGTCGGACAATGGCCGCCGCCCGGTCATCTCTGATCACGTTCTCCGCCCAGGCCAGGGCCGGGATGGTGTCGCCATCGGCAATGGCCAGTTGAGCGACGGCCAACACCAGGTACGCCTGCACCAGCGGATCGTTCTCGACCTCGTACTGGGCGCGCAGGGCGGCGGTGACCAGCGCCGTGTCCCGAGTCGCCACCGCAACGGCGTACGCCGCGCTGACCCGCACCTTGGGATCAGGATCGCTGAGCAGTCCGGTCAGGACATGCGCAGCCCGGGTGATCAGTTCGATATTCGCCCGCAATAGCGAACTGTCCAGTTGGCCGTATGCGGTATAGCGCTCCTCGTCACTTACCCTGGCGTCCATGAGTTCTTCGCGGCTGTGGCATTGAAAGGGATAAGATCGACCAATGCGTCCCAGAAGATACAGCAAGCCGGGACGGTCATGGACGTTCGGGTCGGCGGCCAGTCGAACCAGGGCCGGGACGGTGGCCGGTGCGGGATCATTCATGGAACCTTGGTGCTGAAGCCGATTCCACAGCTCCTCCGAAGCCTTGCCCGCGACGGTGGGATCGGCATCGCCCATCTGCTCCAACCAGGTGGGCACATCGCCCGCCAAGCCAGGGGACACCCGATCGAGTCGATCCCAATCGGTCTGCCCGTCCGCGCTGACAAAGTCCAGATAGTCGATCTGCGGCGGCAGTTCGAAGTGAGCAGAGTCCTCGGTCATGGGACAGACACTCCAGGGAAGAAACTCGATTGTGGCGGAAAGTATCCGCAGCAGGGTGACCGAAAGTAGCAGTTGGCGTGGCGTAAGGGTCCGTATTCAAGGATGAGGCTGTCCGGACGGTACTGAACGCTGCATTACTGGATGGCGGTGCGGCGTAGGGAGCGTGGCACCCCGGTTCG
Source organism: Spirillospora sp. NBC_01491 (assembly GCF_036227065.1). Taxonomy (GTDB): domain Bacteria; phylum Actinomycetota; class Actinomycetes; order Streptosporangiales; family Streptosporangiaceae; genus Spirillospora; species Spirillospora xylanilytica. Next base: position 3,717,739 of record NZ_CP109432.1, on the reverse strand, counting down.
TGTGTTCTGAACGGAGCGGTGTTACCGGTTCAGTTCGATCTGGTTCTCGGTCCCGGCGTGTGCGCCTGTGGCGTTGTCGGCTCGCGGGCCGGCGGGAAGTCAGTCGCGCGCGGCGGTCAGTTCATAGCCGGCCTCGTCGACCGCGGCGCGCACGTGGGCGATGTCGAGTTCGTTCTCGCTGGTCAGCGTGACCGTGCCGTTGTCGACGTCCACGGATATGGCGGTGACGCCGTCGAGGCGTTGGAGTTCCTCGGTGACGAAGTCCGCGCAGTGTCCGCAGATCATGCCGCTCACGGCGTAGGTGCTCTCGGTCATGCCGACGCCTCCTGCCGGCCGGGCGTTTCGGGTGCTTGTTCCGGTGCGGCGTCGAGGGGGACGGTGCGGGTGAGCGAGTGCCCTCGGCGCATCCGTCCGTCGGGAGTGAACTGCCCGAAGAAGTACACCTCCAGGGTGAGTTTTCTGTTGCGGTTGTTCACGTGCAGGGTGCTCCGGGCGGCGATTCGATCCCCGTTCGCCACGGCTTCGTGCACCTCCCATACGCCGCTGGGCCGGTTCTTGCGCACCGGACGGGCGTGCGCGATGAGTTTCTCCCGGTCCATCCGGTGCCCGTCGGCGATCTGCACGATGTCCGGCGTGTGGTAGCGGTCGACGATCACCCCCGTGTCCTCATCGCCGTCCACCAGTTCGTCGTGGAAGGACGTGTGGAAGTCGGCGATGAACTTCTTGGGGTCGGTGCCGTGGAAAGGGGTCATGGTGCTCCCGTCGCGCCGTGGGCCTCAGATACGATCTCTTACAGACTGTAAGATATGCATCGTCCGGCAACTTTGGCAAGGTGTAAGAAATGACCTCCTCTCGGGCTCCGCAGCGCCGCGCCGACGCCCGCCGCAGCAGGGCGTCCATCCTGGAAGCGGCGGCCCGGCTCCTGAACTCCGCCCCGGACGCCAGCGTCGGGGCCATCGCCGCGGACGCGGGCGTGACCCGCCAGACGGTCTACGCCCACTTTCCCTCGCGCCCGCAGTTGCTGGCGGCGGTCCTGGACCAGGTCACCGAGGAGGCCGTCGCCGCGATGGACGCCCTCGACCTCGACACCGGACCGGCTGTCGACGCCCTCCTGCGGCTGATCGACGCCAGCGCCCGGACGACCGCGCGATACCCCGTCCTCCTCCAGAGGATCCGCGCGCTGCCGGAGATCCCGCAGGCCGACCACAAACGCCACGCGCCGGTCGCCGACCGCCTCAAGCGCGTGATCCGGCGCGGCCAGCGGTCCGGAGAGTTCGACGACCGGCTCTCCCCCGACTGGCTGGTGGCGGTCGTCATCGATCTCGGCCACACCGCCGCCGCCGAGACCGACGCCGACCGCATGACCGGCCAGGAAGCGACGGACGCGCTTCACATCAGCCTGCGCCGCATTCTCGGCGCGAACACGCCCCCGTAATGACCGCTGTAATGGAGCATCCCCCGCGTGCTCCACATGTCGTGGGCAGGCGGGGGACGCCTGGTGCGGACGCGGCGCGACCCATCAGCCGCTCCGCGTGCCCTTCAGCCGGCGGCCTGCGTGGAAACGCGCGCAACGGCCTGAACGGCGACATCGGGCTGCTCCAGGTAGATGTAGTGGCCGCTTTTCTCCGCCGTCGTCAGCTTGCTGCGGCCGGACAGCGCGAGCCACTTGCGCTGCCCGGCGGTCCACGCCTGCTCCAGGCGCGGGCCGGACTCCGGGATGGCCGCGAGGTACGGCTTCCCGTGCTTGATCACCTCCACCGCGGTGTTCCCCGCGGAGCGGACCTTCCCGTCGGGCATGGCGAGCTTCTCCGGGTTCTGGCCCTGGAAGATCGCGAGGTTCTGCTCGCGCACCTGGGCCGCCGGCCCCTTGGCCGAAGCGGGGATCGCCTGCTCCATGTCGGCGAGCATGGTCGACGGCGTCGCGTCCATCAGGACCAGCCCCTTGACCCGCTTCTGGTGGTCGGGGGCGTACCTGGCGGCGATCAGTCCGCCCATCGAGTGCCCGGCCAGGACGACCGGGGCGTCGCCGGCGATCTCGTCGAGCACCCCGGTGAGGATCTTCCCGGTGCTGGTGAAGCTCTGCGGACCGTCCGGCTTGTCGCTTGTGCCCGCACCGAGCCGGTCATAGGAGCAGACCCGGTTCTTTCCGCTGAGGGTCTTCTGGAAGGCGGCCATCTTGCTCAGCCCGTCACCCCCGCCGTGCAGCAGGACGACGACCGGCTTGCCCGCTGCCAGCTTGCCCGAGCAGGACACGCTCACCGACTTTCCGTCGAGGTCGAACTTCTTCGCCCCGACAAAGTCAGCGGCCTTCTGCTTCTCGTCGAACGGGAACGAGTTCATGTCGTCGTCCTCGCAGCCGGAGAGGCCGGCAGCGGCGACGGCGCAGCACATCGCGGTCACGGCGAGCTTCCGGATCTTGCGAGTCATCATGTCCTCCAGCGAAAGAACCGGCGGTGGTGCGGAAACGCACGGCTCGGGATCTCGCGGCCCGAACGCCGCGCTCACACGGAGAACGCTAGGTACTCGACGGTGCCGCGATCATCACCGTGCGGAGGACATTCGCGGGTAGCTCGCACGGGGGACGAGCGGTCTGGCCAGTGCGCCGACCATCGACGTCCGCCGGGTTCGATCACGCGGCCTGGGGCGGGGGCGTCGACTTCGGACGCGGGCCCGATCGCGGCCCTGAGGTGCTGGTCCGTCGGCGTGGCGGGCGCCGCGCAGGACATCGGCATGACGAAGACGGGGGGACCACGCGGCCAGTGATCTGCCCCGTGCGTCCCCCCGTCCGCGTCGTTCATGCGATGTCGAGCAGCGGCGGCTCGTTCGCTTCTACGTGTCGCGCGCGGCGGAGCGTCGGGTGATCTCGGTCCTGACCGTCTCGTGCAGCTCGTCCGAGGTGAAGCCGAGGTTGCGCAGGATCTGCGCGGCCGGGCTCTCCTCGATGCGGATCAGGCCCAGCAGCGAATGTTCCGTGCCGACCCAGTCGTGGCCGAGGTCGGCCGACGCGCGGGATGCCTGATCGAGGGCCTCCTTGCTCTCCGGCCGGAACGCGATGTGACCCCGCAGCGCCTTCTGCCCGGCCGGCGGCATCGCTTCCACGATCGCGTCGCGGATGCGCTGCTCTGACTCGGTCTTCGCCATCAGCACCTCATACGCCAGGCCCCGCGGTTCGCCGAGCAGGCCGAGCAGGATGTGTTCGGTGCCGATGAAGTCGTGCTTGTGCGTTCGGGCGGCCTCCTGCGCCAGCACGATGCTGTGCCGGTTCAGATCGGTGAACCGCTCGAACGGGCCGGGCGCGTGGCGCTGCTGGGCGGCCTGCTTGGAGACCCCGATGGCCTCGCCGACCTCACTCCACGACGCGCCGGCCCGCTTGGCCTTGCCGACGTAGTGGTCGACGAGCTGGTCACCAAGATCGGCCAGGGTCTGGTTGCGTAGCTGCGCCTCACTGATACGGGCCAGGTCATCGGCGTCGGGGAGTTCCTCGTCGAGACGGGCGATCAGGTCGGCCAGGCTGATGTTGAGTGGGCTCATGCGTCAATCGTAGGTTGACGACCCTCGATCGTCAACCCTTGGTTGACGCGCGTTCCGCCTGCGCTCGACGCGGGCCGCGAGTTCGTCGCCCGCACCAACCTCATGAGGCTGCACAGTCAGGGGTCGTGTGCTCCTGGTCGGATGGTTTCGGTGAGCGCGGTGAAGGCCGCGCGGCGCAGGCCGCGATCACGCTCAGAGTGCGATCAGGCCTGCCTGCGTCGGCTTGAACCCGCAGGCGTCGAAGTAGAACGCCCGCAGGTCGTCCTCGAAGTCGACGTGCAGCCATTCGCACTTCGCCGCGCGGGCTCCTCTGGCTGCCTCGGCGACGAGTTCGGCTCCGATCCCGGAGCGGCGAAGCTCGGCGCTGACCATGGTGTCCAGGATGAAGGCATGGACGCCGCCGTCCCATGCGACATTGACGAAGCCGATGAGTTCGCCGTCGCGCCGTGCACAGACCCAGCCGAGGCTGTGGCGGTGGACCTGCGCCTGCCAGCCGATGTCCACGATCCGGTGGCCGAAGCCCTCCGCGTGCAGCGCATTGACGGCCGTGTCCTCGAAGTCGCCTCGCCACTCGTACGTGATCACCATGCCGTGAGCGTAGACCGCCCGAGCCGACCACCTGCCCCAGCGCGGTCCCCCTGGATGATCAGCATTGAGAAGACGTCACTGAGGTTTTCTCAACGCTGATCATTTCCAGATTGCGTTGAGGTCCAGAGCGGGGCGGGGCGCACTCGCGGCTGCGGCTGGGCTGATGGTGATGCGCTGCAGGGCTCGCCAGGATTGCTTGATTTGAGCTCCGCGGCGGTGTGCTCGTCTCAGAGGCGGAGGCTGTAAATGCGGCCGTTGAAGACGCGAAGTGTCAGCGTGGACAATGGCGCCATGACTGATCTCTACGCAGTGCGGGTGCTGGCGGTCGATCCGCCGCGCCGCCGCATACGACTGCGGGTGACTGCCATCAACCCGGATGTATGGCACTGGCCGCTGGTTCCAGCTGCCTGGCCTTACGTCGCAGCTCGACCAATTCCTTCTTCTCCGCGCTCGTCAGGCCGTCTGTGCGGCCCTCGTCGGCCTCTGCCTGCCGTATCCAACTACTCAGACACGACTGGCTGATGCCCAGGCTCTTGGCCAACGCCGTGACCGGTTTGTCGCCGGCCCGGGCCAGCTCGACAGCGCGTCGCCGAAACTCCGGCGGATGAGGTGGCGGCACGAGACACTTCCTTCCCCGTTGGCCCACGGCCAACTCAGGTCACGTGGCCGTGAAACGGGGGGAAGCTCAACGCCATACAGAGCACCATCGACTAGCTGTTGTTATCGTGGCAGCCATGAGCGCCTTCACCCTCGATGAACTACTCGCCCTCGAACACGCGGGCTGGAAGTCGCTCTGTGAGTCCACGGGAGGCACGTTCTACGGTGAGCTGATGACGCCAGATGCCGTGTTCGTTCTGGTCAACGGTGCAGTGATGACGCGCGACGAGATCACCGCATCGCTCGACGGCGCTCTGGGGTGGGAGTCCTACGAAATCACCGACGCGCGCCTCGTGGAAGTCGGCGAAGATGCTGCCGCGTTGGTCTACCGTGCGTCGTCGTCTCGACCCGACCTAACCGAGCCGTTCACCGCGCTCATGTCGAGCGTGTACTACCGCGTTGACGGGCAGCCCCGGCTGGCGGTCTACCAGCAGACCGCGCTCACTCCTTAGCGACCGCGAGAAGCGGCAACGTTTGTTCCAGCGCAGCACCAGCACGGCCTGGCGGAACGGCCCCAACGCCCGGCTGCGGCGCCGGGGTGCCGATCCGGCGGCGATGCGCGGCGAGCAGTCGCGCAAGGTACTCCACGATGTGGCGCGGGACGTCGAGCGTGGCAACATAGGTGACCAACGTGAAGCCTCTGGTAGCTACGGACATGATCTCGTGGTGACCTGTCCTACCAGAGGCTTCACGTCTTGGTGCATCCGCGGTCCGACAAGCAGGTCGTCCCTGCCGCCCCCACTACTGACCGTTTCCCTGAGATAGCGTCACTGAGCGCCTAAAGGTCGTGTGCTCCCGCTCGGACGGTGGCGGCGAGCGCAGTGAATGCCGCGCGGTTGAGGATGAGGGTGGGGCCGTCGGGGTTCTTGGAGTCTCGCACCGCCACCGCGGTGGCGAGGTCGGCGACCTCCACGCAGTTGCCGCCCTCGTGACCGCTGTGGCTGCTCTTGCGCCAGTGAGCGGTCGACAGGTCGAAGGTGCTCATAGTTCCTCCATCACGGTCCCGAAACGAGTCGTACCGCAGGGGAGGGGGTTTGATGCGAGTCAGTGGAATATTGGTCTCCGCGTGGCAGGATGCGCGATGCCCCGCAGGCCGTGGCGGCCGACGGGGCATCGCAGCGAGGGTGGCCGGATCCCCACGCGTGAAGGGATCAGGCGTGAGGGGGCTTTACAGGTCGTGTGCTCCGCTGCGGATGGTTCCGGTGAACGCCGTGAAGGCCGCGCGGTTGAGGATGAGGGTGGGGCCGTCGGGGTTCTTGGAGTCTCGCACTGCCACCACGGTGGCGAGGTCGGCGACCTCCACGCAGTCGCCGCCTTCGTGGCCGCTGTGGCTGCTCTTACGCCACTGAGCGGCCGACAGGTCCAACGTGCTCATAGTTCCTCCATCACGGTCTTGAGCAAGGTCCGCGACTCCTCGATGTGATGAGCGTGACCTCGGATCAAGTCATACCGTACGACGTAACTCGCGACACGGGCAGGCTGCTCGATGAACATCCCCGTGCCTGCGGACTCGGTGTAGGCCGCCTGTGAACCGTCGTCGAACCCGAGAATGGTGAAGTTCCCTGTGAGTCCTGGGTAATAGCCCCGGCCCTGGGGGACGACATCCACCGTGACGTTCGGCCGCTCGCTTGCCTCGATCAGAGAGCCGATCTGCTTCCGCTGGATCTCCCTGCTCCCGATCACGCATCGGAGGGCGGTCTCGTCCAAAGTGAGGAACACGTGCGGTGGGGCATCGGACGTCAGGATCGACTGCCGTTCCATTCGCTTAGCGAGGAACTCTTCGGCGATGTTCGTATCCACGTCATCCATGACGGCGCGAGCGTATTCCTCTGTCTGGAACAGTCCGTTCACCAGCAGCACGGAGAAGATCCTCGCATGTGCGGCGTCCTTCTCGCGCTCGGTGTACTCGGCGAAGCCGGGTGGCAGTGTGACGGCGTTCTTGGTGTCTTCGATGCGGTCCCAGAGGCGGTGGAACACCCCGTTGGTCTTGAAGTAGGTGTCGAGTACGTCGGCGAAGTCCACTGACGGGGTGTTCTTGCAGAGTTCGACCTGGCCTATGTAGGAGTCCGTGTAGCCGAGTGCGTCGGCGAGTTGCTTCTTGTTGAGTCCGCCTTCTTTTCGCCACGCTTCGAGCTCTTTGGCGAACGTGACGATGGCGGGGGTGTCGTAAGGCTCAGAACGTGCGGGCATGGGGGCTCCCGGCGTCAAACCTGGTCAGAGGTTCAGTCGATCTTGCCTGCGGTGCGGCCGTGGTCGTGCCTGGTCGCTTTCCGAGCGTATCCCCGCTGGGTGAAGCTGGGCGCGTCATTCAGCAGCTCAAGCCCAATGAGCGGGTTTGTCTGGTTGCTGAGAAAAAGGCGGCCCCGGCCGGTGCGGTGAACACCGGGATCCGGGGCCTTGGCCCGAAGGGACTCGGACCCATGGACGATCGTACGGGGCGAGAAGCGTGGCTCGCGGCGCTTGGCGCCCATTTGGCTGCGCGGCGGTTCGAGGTGGAGTTGACCGCGCGTGGGCTTCAGGTGACCAATCCCCGGGAGCCCGGATGCTGTGAATCGGTGGTGATGGCGGGCGACATGATCACTTGTTCGCGGCGCGGCAGCGACGGCGGGCGTTTGTGGTTCTTCACGTCGTGGCGGGAGCCGATCGCGCCGGCGGACGAGATCATCAACGCGGCCGTCTTCATCCACGGCTACCTGAGCAGGCGTCCCGGGACGGCGGGGTCGGGACGGTGACCGTCGCGCTGGATCTCGATACGGGACGGGCGGCGGCCGAGCTGCGGCGGCGGTTCCCCGGAGTGTCGGTGTGGCGCGGCAGCGTCACCGGCCACTGGTGGGCGATCGCCCGGGCCCGGTCGGGACGTGACTGCCTGGTGGAGGCCGCCAACCCCGTCGCCCTCGGACGATGCCTCGAAGAACTCGGCGCCCACGGATTCACACCCCGCTCTCAGCGCGGTGTGCAGAACGGCGCGGCGATGCGGTCGATACCTTCCCCGCAGAGATCCCGCATCGCCGCGTCCACGAAGAGGCGTCCTTGGGGCGGATGCCTGCGGCGGCTGTTCCGCTGCCTGCTCGCCTGAGGCCGTCCAGCGGCGGGATTGCGTAGAAATGGGGACGGCTGGATGACGTCGCGACCGGTGTGGATTCCCTACTGCTGGCGATGGCTACGGGGACCCCGTCAGGGCGCGGTGGACTTGCGGTGGTGAGAGGCGCGGGCCTTGGCGCGGTTCCCGCATAGGTCCATGGAGCACCAGGTCCGGCGCCGATTGCGGGAGTGGTCGTAGTAGGCCCATCGGCAGCTCGGCTCCCGGCAGGCCTTCAGTCGCGTCCACGTGCCTTCCACCACGGCCTCGGCCACGACGGCGAGCAGCCTGGCCAGCGCCGCCTCCACCGGCACCCGGGCACAGGCGACCAGTCGGGGCGGGGAAACGGTCACGTCGAGCATCAGCGGGAAGTCGCGGGTGAGTTCGGCGAGTTCGACGCGGGCAGTGGGGTTGAGGCCGTCCGGGCGTGGGCTCGAGACCGGCTCGGTGTTGTTCTCGGCGATCAGCGCGCGCAGTCCCTCGCGGATCCGTTCGGCACGGTCGCGCTGCTCGGCGTTCAGCACCGTGTCGACCGGTATCAGGCCGCGGGCGTGCAACCACTCCGCCAGCTGTCGCGGAGTTCCTATCTCGTCGCCGTCCCTGCGGCGAGTGTTGATGAACTCCTCGATCACGCGCAGCGGCATCGGCGCCGTCCCGGCCGTGAGGTTGTCCGGCCCAGGCTCGGCAGCACGCTCATTAGCCATGTCTCACAGCCTAACCAGCCATAGGCGATGGTAAGGTGCCTAACCGGCGTAACGGATACATCGGTTAGATCAGGAAGGCTCGCGGTCGAGCGTCAGCATCAACCGATTCCGCGTCGTCGCCACCTGGACGCGCCCAGGGCTCGCGATCGGTTTCCAGCCACTACAGAAGAGAACAGACATGGCCTCCGTGCAAAAAGAGATCATCATCGATGCCGACCCCGCGGACGTGTGGGCGATCATCGGCGACTTCACCAACGGGCCCGTCCGGATGGCACCGGGCTTCGTCACCGACAGCCGGCTCGACGAGCCGGACGTCAGGGTCGTCACGTTCACCGACGGAACCGTGGCGCGTGAGCGGCTCATCGCGCTCGACGACGAGACACGCCGACTCGTCTTCTCCATCATCGGCGACACCATGCAGCCGACACACGACAACGCGTCAATGCAGGTCTTCCCCCACGGGGACGACCGCAGCCGGTTCGTGTGGATTCACGACGTGCAACCGGACCACCTCGCCATCCCGATGGGCGGCGCAATGGACCACGGCTTGAGCATCTTCAAGCAGACGGTGGAGTCCTCCAGCGAGCACCTCGGTTAGGGCCTGAGCACGGCTGGCGCGGGAGCGTCCCAGGAACAGGCCCTAACCGAGGATGAGCGGGAGTCGTGCTGCGAGCTCGCCCAGCGCGGCCTCCTCCGCGCCGGTCGGTGTGCGGCGTCCGGTGCCGATCAGCAGCGCGTTCGTGTCGGAGAGCGAGGCGGGGAACGGGGCTTCGGCGATCGTCTCCAGCGACGCGCGGGCCGCCGCGAGGGTCTCGGCGGGCGGTTCGGCGGCGGACGGCAGGTGCGCGATCAGGTCGAGGTGGTGCAGCGTCCATTCGAGCACGTACACCGACAGGTAGTCGCCGACGGTCAGCACCTTGTCGCGGGTGCTGACGCGGGCGGCGGGATCGGCGAGAACGGCGGCGCGGCCCGCCGCGGAACCGACGTCGTCGAGGTGGAACTTGAGCCACCGCGGCTCGCCGTACGCGGCGGCCAGCCGGGGGACCAGCGCGTCGAGCGGGTCCTCGCCGGTCGGGGGTTGGACGAGGTCCCAGTAGGTGGCCGCGTCCGCGGTCGGTTCGGTTTCGGCGGGCGTGACCAGGGTGATCAGGACGTCCTGCGCGTCGATGACCAGGTGGCACGCCAGGTCCCGGACGAGCCAGCCGGTGCAGCCGGACGGCCGCTCGAAGTGCTCGTCCGGGACGTCGGCGACCGCCGTGCGGAGCGCCGTCCACGCGCGTGAGAAGAGATCCACTGCGGCACGGTAGCCCCGGACCGGAACGGCGGACAACCGTGCCCGGCGTGGCCTCGGCCGCCACGGTGGCGATCACCTTCAGCGGTGGCCCAGCACGTTGACCACTCGGCCGTTGGGATCGCGGACGAAGAACCGGCGCACGCCCCACTCCTCGTCCTGCAAGGGATGCACGATCTCCGCGCCGCTCTCCCGCACGGCCGCGTAGACCGCGTCCACATCGTCCACCTCGACGCTCATGTCGGCGGTGACCGGTGCGGTCCTGTCGCCGGCCATGAAGCTGACCTGCGCCGCCGGGCTGGAGGGGGAGGCGAGCGTCATGATCCAGCCGAGGTTCATGACCTCCTCGAAGCCCAGCAGCCCGTAGAACTCCCGGCTCTCCGGCACGGCCTCCGACTGGACGTTGGGCACGACACGGCGAACGGCCATCGACGACTCCAAGTGAGAATTGATCTGCCTCTGAGACTTCCCCATCTTCCCGCGGGTCACCAGGGGCCGTGGTGGAGCAGGCCCAGGGCCAGGGAGGCCGCCGCGGTGGAGAGGAACACGATCCCGCCCACGATGTCGCGGGAGCCCACCCGCAGGTGGGCGGTGATCGCGCCGATGAAGTACAGCACGAGGCCGGAGGCGGCGAGGGTTCCCAGGAGCGGCATGGCGAGTCCGGCCGGCAGCCCCACGGCGCCCGCCGCCAGCAGCGTTCCCAGCACCGGTACCCACGTCCGGGGCACGCCCTTCATGTCCGCCTGGGTCTTGGGGTATTCGTGGCCGATCAGGTAGAAGACGGCGGCGGCACCGTTGATGACCGCGCCGAGGATGGTGACCGTGACGTAGGCGGCGAACATGATTCTCCGTTTCTGTGGGGGGAGTGGTGTCGCTGCGCACTCCGTCGCGTGATGTCGTTCTCCTGGACGACGAGTCGGTGACCCGATGTGTGACATCGGTCGGCAGCCGGGCGTGCCAAACGCGGCCTAAGAGGCTCGGCGGGGTGCGGTGACCCGGTCGCGGGCCCAGATCATCAGGATCCGGAGCAGCCGGAGCCACCAGGTCTGGGTGAGCGCGACGACGATCTCGTCCCGGATCCGCCGCCTGGTCCGGTCGCCGGGGTCGGCGGCGGCCCAGTGGCGGGCGAGGTCGATCACCCGGTCCGGGACGGGACGTCCGGCGTCGATGAGGACCCGCACGATCTCGCTCCGGACGTGGGCGTGGTGCAGGGCGGTGTCCAGCCAGAGGCCGAAGACCCCCCCGACGTCCAGGACGGGGTCCGCCGACAGTGCCGCACCCCATGCCGGTGCGAACTCGTGGACCGGCCGGTGGACCAGGATCTCCGGGACGCCGGCCTGGGTGACGTCCGCCGCAAGATCCAGGAAGATGATCGCGCCGGTGCGCATCCGGCGGCGGCGCGCGGCGACCGACACGCGGCCATGCTCGCCGCTCCAGTCGAGCGCAGCGTCGATCACCGCACGGCGCTGCCCGGCCTGGGCGAGGCTCCGCGCCGCGCCGACCACCTCCTGCCGCACCTGCCCGTTGCCGTGCGTCGCCAGGTGCTTGAGCCGGGTCAGCGCGATCGACGGGTACGCCTGGCCGAGGGGTTCGCAGACCCGCGCGATGGTCAGCTTCAGGGTCTGATCCGTCCGGGCCTTGTACGCCCAGTCGTACAGGCCCCGCCTGATCTTGCCGCCGACGCGGCTGTGCAGGCAGGTCTGGGACAGCAGGATGTACGCCGGGCCGGAGAGCTCGGCCTCGGCCCACGACTGCGCCGCGGTGAGGATCCGGTCGTACAGGCCGTCCGCGGCGGCCAGGTCGGCGAAGACCTCCGCGATCAACGTGCGCTGCGCGGACGCCGTGTTGGCGTCCAGGACCAGGTCCGACAGCCACGACATCAGGTCGGGACGGGTCAGCGGGTAGTCGTCCCAGACGTGCCGCAGGACCGAGCGTGCGAAGCCGTGCCGGCGGAACACGATCCGGCCGTCCTCGGAGTCGGCCTCCAGCAGGTCGCGCAGGCCCGCGGCGGGGGACCAGGCGAGCCCGGAGCCGTTCACCTCGGTCCGGAGCTGCCGCGCCAGCGCGAGGGCGGCGGCGTAGACGTCGATGTCGGTGGCGGGCTGAAGCGTCGCCGCCGAGATCATCAGGGCGCGGTCCTGCGGTTCGGGATTGGTGAGGAACCACTGCCGCAGCTCCTGTCCCCATCCCCGGTACGCCTGCACCACCTCGGCCTGCATCGCGGTGAGGTCGCCGCCCCTGGACGTGACGTCCTCGACGATGTCGGCGAGCCTGCGGGCACCGGCGGGACGCGCCCGCTCCAGAAGCGCCCGGGCCTGCGTCCAGCGCGCCCACCCGGGCCCGGCGTAGCCGCGGACGGTCAGCCGGTGCCGGTAGACGTCCACCGCGTCCGGCGGCTCGACCTCGATGAAGGGGACGGGCAGGTTGAGCCGCAGCCGCTGGTCCTCGTCCCCGATGATCGCGACGTAGCCGCCCGCGGCGTGCGCGGCGTCCAGGCACCGGACCAGCCCCTCCGACTTCTCGTCGGCGGCGCGCACGAGGTACCCGCACGGGCCGGCGGCGCGGATCTCCTCGCTGTCCTCCATGTCGCTCGCGAACCGGCGGATTGGGATGTCGGGACGCAGCTCGCTCATCGCGGCGATGGCGGCCGTCTCGCGACCGCTCCCGGGCGGGCCGCCCAGCAGTGCGGCCCGGTCCGCCTCCAGTGCCTTGACCACCAGGTCGTGGTTGGGCGCGGGGACGTGGCAGTTCACCCGGTCGACGACCTCGCTCGGGCCGAGGAACAGCGCGGGCCGTCCGCGCATGAACTTCTGCACGTGCTGGATGACGTCGCCGCCGACCACGTTGCCGACGACGTTCTGCGCGTCGTCCCCGGAGAAGTCGAGGTCCTTGAACGACTGCTGCCACGGCGCGGTCACGAGCGCTCCTGCCGGAAGCTCCCGCCGATCTGGTTCCCGATGACGTTCTGCGATCCGTCGCCGTTGAACTGCATGTTCGAGAACGTCTGCCCGCCGGGCGCGGGCGCGGGCGGCGTCGGCTCGGGATCGCCGGACGGCCGTCCGTCCTCGGGGGCCTGCGCGCGGGACGGCTTGGGCACGTACAGGTAGGCGGGACGGTCGTACTGCTTCACCGTGACCTGCACCGGCGTGAGCCGGCTCGGCTTCAGGCTGGTGTAGCCGCCGCTCACGAACATCTCGAACGCCTCCGACGAGACGGCCACCGCGGCGAACGTGACGCCGGGATCGCTCTGCTTCAGCGCGTCCCGGAGCGGGGTCGAGTCGAGCAGCCTGCACACGTTGATGGTGGCGGTGGAGATGCCGGCCGTCACCGGGGTCTGGTCGTCGACCATCCCGACGTGCAGCGCCACCCGCAGGCGCAGCCGCAGGTCGCGGGCGCGCAGCTTCGGCGCCGCGGCTTCGAGGACGTCCTGGAGCCGGTCGCCGAACTCGCCGATCAGCGGGACCATCGCGTCGAGCGGCAGGACGGCCAGGACCCCGTCGCCGGTGCTCTGCTGGAAGTGCGCCGCGGCCCATTCCCTGCCGAGCCCGCTGAGGCCGCACGCCTGATCGAGGGCCTCGCGGATCTCCAAGTGCAGGTCGGGCAGATGAGCGTCGGGGTGGTGGCTGAACTTCTCGGCATCGACGACGAGCAGGCTCCGGAACGGGGGCATGGTCATGGTCCTTTCGACTGGGGGGTACCAACGATTCACGCGGTCGCGCGGGCCCGCTGTCTGAATTCAGACACCCTCGTGTCCCGGACCGGCCATCGCGGTCAGCCCGCGCAGGTCGGTGATGACGATCCCGTGGTGGGACGTGGCGACCAGCCCGAGGCGCCGCAGGCGGGCCAGCTCGGCCGCGACGGTGCTGCGCGCGAGACCGGTGGCCTGCCCCAGCTCCGCCTGCCCGAGCGTGACCACGGCGGACGCGGCGGGGCCGGACGCGGCGGGGCCGGACGCGTCGGGGTCGGACGCGGCGAAGCGGAGCAGGGCCTGGATCAGGCGGGGACCGGCGGGGAGGCCCGCGATCTCGGCCCGCCACGCCTCACCCTCGCGGATGCGTCCCATCGCGCGAATCAGCAACTGGGTCTCCCACCCGGCCGACCGCGCCAGGTGGAGGAAGCGGTCGGCCGGAATGGCCCGCGTCTCGCAGGAGTCGATGGCCACCACGGTCGCCGACCGGTCGCCGCCGCCCAGCACCGAGATGTCGCCGAGGATCTCGCCGGGCCCGCGGATCGCCAGGATCAGCACCGCGCCGTTCGGGGCCGTGCGTAGAACCTTCACCCGCCCCGCGAGCAGGACCAGCACGTACGCCGCCGGATCGCCCTGCCGCAGCAGTACGTCCCCCGCGTCGAAGGACCGCGCCGCGCCCGCCGTCGCGAGCCGTTCCCACCCTTCCGCCGAGACATTCACGGGTCTTTTCTTGCACATTTCTCAAGAGAGTCAAGCCGTCATGCGAACTTTCCGACAGTTCCGGTAAAAAATCCCCAGTGCGCCTGGCAGAGTGCCGGCGGCGACGGGGACGCCGTGGGTGCGGCGGTGACCTCGTCCCAGGGGACGCGACCCCTGTGATTTGATGTTCGGCGGCTCCATGATCAGGACCTTGGGCGGCGTCGAAGGGGAGTCCGGGCACTTCGGGGGAGAATTCGGTGACGCATGACTCGCAACCGGCGGCGGAGCCGGACCCCGTCCCCTATGTGCCCGCGGACGCCGAATCGGAGGCGCTCGACCAGGGGGAGGCGCCCCCGGCCGGATCGGGCGGCGGGCTGTTCCGGTCCAGCGCGATCATGGCCGCGGGCACGTTCGCGTCCAGGATCACCGGGGTCGTCCGCACGATGGTGCTCGTCGCGGCCCTCGGGACCCAGGCGCTGGGCGACACCTTCAACACCGCCAACACCATCCCGAACATCATCTACGAGACCCTGCTCGGCGGGGTGCTGACGGCCGCGCACGTCCCGCTGCTGGTCCGCGCGCGGCAGCGTTCGGCCAAGTACGGCGAGGAGTTCGAGCAGCGCCTGTTCACTCTGCTCCTCGGCACCCTCGCGCTGTTCACGGCCGCCGCGATGGCCCTCGCGCCGCTGCTGATCCGGATGTACGCGGGCGGCTTCCCGCCCGCCCAGCGCGACCTGGCCACCGTCTTCCTGCTGTTCTTCCTCCCGCAGATCTTCTTCTACGGATTCAGCGCGGTGGCCGGCGCGTCGCTGAACGCGCAGGGACGGTTCGCCGCGCCCATGTGGTGCCCCGTCCTCAACAACGTCGTCGTCTGCGCCGTCGGCCTCACGTTCATCTTCGTGGCCGGCGGGCCGGTGGACCCGGACACCATCACCGGCGGCGAGGTCACCCTCATCGCGGTCGGCACGACCGTCGGCGTCGTCCTGCAAGCGCTCGGCCTGATCCCCTCGCTCTACCGGATGGGGTTCCGCTGGAGGCCGCGGGTCGACTTCCGGCCCGGCGAGCTGAGGTCGATGGGCACCATGGCCGGCTGGACGCTGGTCTTCGTGGCCGCGCAGCAGCTCGGCCTGTTCGTCTACACCAACATCGCCAACAGCGCGGGGGCTCGCGGGGTGGAGGAGGGCATCCGGTACGGCGTCGGGCTCACGCCGTGGGTGAACGCCTACCAGTTCTTCCAGCTCCCGTTCGCGATCGCGGCCGTCTCCGTCATCACCGCGCTGTTCCCCCGGATGAGCCGCAGCGCCGCCGAGGGACGGCTCGACCGGGTCGCGGACGACCTGTCCAGCGGGCTGCGGCTGTCACTGATCATCATCATCCCGTCGGCGCTGCTGCTCTTCGGCCTCAGCGCCGAGATCTGCGTGGTGTTCTTCGCGCACGGCGCCACCGGGATCGCCGACGCGCTGGTGATCGCCGACGTGCTGCGGGTGTTCGCCGTCGCGCTGATCCCCTATGCCGCGCTGCAACTGCTCCAGCGCGGCTTCTACGCCATCACCGACACCCGCACCCCGGCGCTGGTCGGCATCTTCACCACGGTCGTCAGCATCGCCCTCGCCCTCGCCGGGTACCGGCTCCTGCCGACCGACCGCATCGTCATGGGCATCGCGTTCGCGCAGGGCGTGGCCTGGACCCTCGGCTGCGCCGTCATGGCCGTCCTCCTGCACCGCCGCCTCGGCACCCTGCACGGACGCGCCATCGCCGCGCCCATCGTCAAGGCCGTGCTCGCGGGCCTCCCCGCGCTCGTCCTC
Organism: Spirillospora sp. NBC_01491; assembly: GCF_036227065.1. Classification (GTDB taxonomy): domain Bacteria; phylum Actinomycetota; class Actinomycetes; order Streptosporangiales; family Streptosporangiaceae; genus Spirillospora; species Spirillospora xylanilytica. The sequence goes on along the minus strand of NZ_CP109432.1, from coordinate 3,701,697 downwards.
ACGCTGGTGATCCACGCGTTCATCGTCCGCCGCTTCGGCCAGGGCCTCGTCCCCGCGCTGACCGGCCTGGCGACCGGCGGCCTGCTGGGCGGCGCGCTCTTCCTCCTGCTCGCCCGCCTCCTGCGCATCGACGAGATCACCGCCCTGGGCCGGACGGTCGCCGCCAGGCTCCCGGGCCGCCGCCCCTGACCCCGGTGGGGCGGGCGCTTCCCGCCGGGCGCTGGGGCCGTCCGGACGACGTGGCCCGGCTCGTCCGCTGGCTGGCCGGTGACGACAGCGCCTGGATCACGGGGCAGATCATCGACTCCGAGGGCGGCTTCCGGCGCTGGGTGATGTGACCGCGCGGGCGGCCGGGCGGAGCGGGGCCGAAGATACGTTACATATCGGCAACATTGGCGGGCGGGACGGCCGGGGCGAGCGGATGGGTTCAAATTGGAACGTATGAGGTCATTGACGTATGTCGGGCGGCGTTGCTACAACAAGGGGGCTTCAACATAAGGTACATATCCACGAGCGGGAGCGAGCGTTGAGCGATGAGTCCCCCGGACGGTCCGGGCCGGTGGCGGCCGAGGACCGGCGGGACGCGGCGGCGGCCGAGAACCGGCGGCTGAGCAGCCCGGACGCCCGGTACGGGGCCCGGCTGCGGCGGCCGTCGTCGGCGTCGGCGCTGCTCAGCGCGGTGATCGAGGCCGAGCGCGCGAACCTGGAGACCACCATGGCCGGGCTCCAGGCCGACGGCGCCCTGGAACTGGCGTCCGCCCGGATCGTCGCGGCGCGGCGGCGGTTCATCCTCGGCAGCGCCAAGAGCCGCGCGCACGCCACGCTGCTGCACCTGGAGCTGTCGGCCAGCCTCGCCGGCGTCACCCTGATCGACGAGGCCGCGGTGCGGGCCATCGACGTGCTCAGCGACGTGCGGCCGACCGACGTGCTGGTCGCGTTCTCCTTCCGCCGCTACGCCCGGCCGACGATCACGGTCGCGCGCGAGTTCGCCGCCGCGGGCGGGCACGTCGTGGCCATCACCGACGACGCGGGCAGCCCGCTGGCCGAGGCGGGCGACACCACGGTGCTGGTCGGCACCGGAAGCGCGTCCTACAGCGACTCGCCGACGGCCATCTCCGCCGTCGTGCACGCGCTGGCCACGCTCACCGCCGCCAGCGCGAAGGGCGCCCGGCGGCGGCTCGCCCGGCGCGAGGACCTCGCGCACGCCCTGACCATCTACTCCGACGAATGAGGGGCGGCATGAACGACCCCGAGGTGGTGATCACCGGCGGCGACGTGCTGGACGGCACGGGCGCCGCGCCCCGCCGGGCCGACGTCGTCGTGCGCGGCGGGCAGATCGCCGAGATCGTCCCGCCCGGTGCCGCGCGCGCCGGGGCGGGCGAGGTGCTGGACGCGTCCGGGCTGGTGGTCGCCCCCGGGTTCATCGACCTGCACTCGCACGCCGACTTCAGCGTGCAGGCGCACCCGGCCGCCGACACCGCGGTGTACCAGGGCGTCACCACGCTGCTCGGCGGCAACTGCGGGTTCTCGCCGTTCCCGGTCGCCGACGCCGCGGCGCTCGCCGGCGCGGTCGGGTTCCTCGGCTCCGAGCTCGACTGGAGCTGGACCGACCTGGACGGGTACGCGGCGGCCGTCGAGGCCGACCCGCCCGCGATCAACATGGCCGCCCAGGTGGGCCACCAGGCGCTGCGGATGGCCGTCGTCGGCGCCGGTGAGCGCGCCGCCACCGGCGCGGAGCTGGCGCGGATGCGGGCGCTGCTGGCCGAGTCCGCCGAGCAGGGCGCGTTCGGGTTCTCCACCGGCCTCATCTACGCGCCCGGCTCCTACGCCTCCTCCGATGAGGTCGCCGCGCTCGCCACCACCGCCGCCGAGCACGGGCTGCTGTACTCCACCCACATGCGGGACGAGACCAGCGGGCTCCTCGCGGCCGTCGCCGAGGCGCTGGACGCGGCCCGCGCCTCCGGGGCCCGGCTGGAGATCTCCCACCTGAAGGTGATGGGCCCGGCCAACCACGGCGCGGTGCACGCGGCGCTCGCCATGATCGAGGACGCGCGGGCCGGGGGCGTGGACGTCACCGCCGACGTCTACCCCTACACCGCCTCGTCCACCACGCTGACGTCCCGGCTGCCCGCCTGGGCGATGGACGGCGGCCCCGAGCGGCTGCTCGAGCGCCTGATGGATCGTTCCACCCGGGCCCGGATCGCCGCCGCGCTGCGCGCCCGCTTCGGCCGCGACATCGCGCCCGAGGGCGTGGTCGTCGCCGAGCTGCCGGACGGCCCCTACACCCGGTTCACCGGACGCAGCCTCACCGACATCGGCGCCGAGCTCGGCACCGACCCCGCGGACGCGGCGATGGAGCTGCTGGCCGCGCACCAAGCCACCGTCGCGATCGTCAACCACGCGATGGACCCCGGCGACGTCGCGGCCGTGCTCGCGCACCCGCTGGTGAGCGTGGCCAGCGACGGCTGGACGCTGCGGCCGTCCGGGCCGGGCCGTCCGCACCCGCGCAGCTTCGGCACCTTCGCGCGGGTGCTCGGCCGGTACGTCCGGGAGGACGGGCTGCTCACGCTGCCCGAGGCGGTGCGGAAGATGACCTCGCTGCCCGCCTCCCGGCTCGGCCTGACCGACCGTGGCGAGGTCCGCGCCGGGCTGACGGCCGACCTGGCCGTCTTCGACCCCGGCACGGTCCTGGACACCTCCGACTTCGCGCACCCGTGGCGGCTCGCCACGGGGGTGCGGCATGTGCTCGTGCGCGGCGTCCCCGTCCTGCGCGACGGCACGGCCACGGGGGCGCGTCCCGGACGCGTCCTGCGCCGTGCCGGATGAGCGATCTCGACCGGATCCCGTACGCGGGATCCCTGCTTGAAGAGGAGCGCCTGTGAGTAGCGCTATTACGCTCGGCGGACGTTGGGAGCGCAAGCAGATCACCGCGGTGGTGTGCTTCGCGGTCTGCGTCCTGGCGAGCGTCGTGCTCGCGGTGGCCGGCGGCGAGGCCGGGCTGTGGGGCCTGATCCCGATCGTCCTGTACGCGGTGCTCGCGCTGCTCGGCGTCGACGTGGTGCTGGCCACCATCGGCGCCGTGCTGGTCGCGGCGATCATGACGCGGACCGCGCCGGTGCCGCTCGGCCAACAGCTCGCCACCTCGATGGGCTCGCTGGTCGCGGTGATCGGCCTGATCATCCTGCTCGGCGCCGGGCTCGGCCAGGTGGCCCAGCAGACCGGCGCCGCGCAGGCGCTGGTGCGCACCGTGATGGGCCGGATCGGGCTGAGCACGCCGACCCGGGTCCAGTTCGGGGTGATGGCGTCCTCGCTGGTCATCGTGGGCGCGCTCGGCACGCTGGCGGGCGGCAACGCGATCATCGCGCCGATCGTCATCCCGATCGCGGCGCGGATGGGCTGGCGCCCGCCCGCCGTGGCGGCGATGTTCCACGCCGCGGGCGCGGCCGGGCTGATGATGGGCCCGTTCACCCCGCCGGTCGTGACGATCACGGCCGCGGCCAAGCTCTCCTATGGGGAGTACTTCCTCAAGGCCGGGCTCCCGGTCGGCGCGGTCACCATCATCACCGGGTTCTTCATGGCCCGCTGGATCCAGAAGCACACCGACCAGGAGTACACCGCGGCGGACGCCGCCGAGGGCGCCGCCGACGCCGCGCCGAGCGCCGCCGGACGGCGCGCCGCCATGACGTTCGTGGGCGTGCTGGTGGCGCTCGCGGTGTACGGCGTGTGGATGAAGGCCGGGTACTCGTACGCGCTGGTGGTCATGGTCGTCACGGCCGCCGCGACGGGACTGGCCGGACGGCTCGGGCCGAAGGCGACGACCGAGGCCGTCTACGCCGGGGCGTCCCGGCTGATCTGGCTGTTCATGCTGTTCTGGCTGCTCGACCCGCTGCTGACGCTGGTGGAGAAGACCGGCGCGTTCGCGACCATCTTCGACGCGCTGAAGCCGGTCATGCCGGAGGTCGGGCCGTTCGTGTTCCTGCTGCTGGTGGTGGGGATCGGCTACGTGCACGCGGTGCCCGGCGCCGCCGTCGCCCAGGTGGTGCTGATCAACAAGCTGTTCAGCCCGCTGGTCGCCTCGCTCGGCATCCCGCCGGCCGCGTGGTCGGTGGCGCTGCTCGGCACCGCGCAGATCGACCAGCTCGGCCCGTACCCGACCGCCGACATGATGGGCCAGATGGGCCTGGCCCGGTCCAGCGACCTGCGGATGATGCTGTTCAACGGCTGGGCCATCATGGCGGTCAACACGGTCGGGTTCATGGTCCTGTTCGCGGTCCTGCTCTAAACGTCGATCGGGGGGTTCATGCGCGACGAACTGGACGAACTGGCCCGGCGCGCGGCCGGGTGGGGCGGCGCGCTCGGCGTCGTCGCGCACGACCTCGGCTCGGGCGAACGGGTCGCGGTCGGTGCCGGCCGCGCCTTCACCGCCGCGTCGGTGATCAAGCTGCCGATCATGATGACGCTGCTCTCCGGCGCCGAGGCGGGCCGCTGGTCGCTGGACGACCGGCTGCCGCTCGGCCCGGAGGCCTCGGTGGGCGGCAGCGGGATCGTCAAGGACCTGGTGGACGTGCCCGACCTCAGCGTGCGGGACCTGCTCACGCTGATGATCGTGCTCAGCGACAACACGGCCACCAACCTGCTGATCGACCTGGTCGGCCTCGATGGGGTGGCCGCGTGGTGCGCCCGCAACGGGCTGCGCGGCACCGTCCCGGCCCGCCGGATGCTGGACGCGGCGGCGCGGGCGCGCGGCGAGGAGAACCTCACCACGCCGGACGACGTCGCCGCGCTGCTGGCCGGGCTGGCGCGCGGCGAGCTGCTGGACGGGCCGTCCACCGCCCTGGCCCTCGACGTGCTGGCCCGCCAGCAGACCAACGACCGCCTCCCGCGGCACCTCCCCGCGGGGGCCCGGCTGGCGCACAAGACCGGCGAGCTGGTGGGTGTGCGCCACGACGCGGGCATCGTCCTGGCCGAAGGCCGTGCGCCGCTCGTCGTCGTCGCGCTGACCGAGGCCGCCGGGCCGGCCGGGGCCGCCGCGGACGCCGGGGCAGGCGGGCCGGCGTCCGCCGAGGTGGAGGAGCGCGCGGCCGACCTCATCGCGGAGGTCGGCCGCGTCGTCTACACCGCCACCGGCCTCATCTGACCCGGACAGGAGTAGGCCCCCGAGCGAAAGGCTCGGGGGCCTACTCCTGTCCGGGTCAGACGCGGAAGGCGTCGGCGGCCTGGGCCCGGACGAACTCCTCGTCGACCTCGTGGCCGAGGCCGGGACCGGAGGGGACCTCGACCATCCCGTCCACCGCGCGGATGGGCGGCGCCACGATGTCGTGCGCGTAGTACTTGTCGGAGCCGGACACGTCGCTGGGCAGGTCGAAGCCGGACAGCGACGCGATGGCCACGTTGGCGGCGCGTCCCACGCCGAACTCGTGCATGCCGCCGCACCACACCCGCCAGCCGGCCGCGACCGCCCGCTCGTGCGCCGCCCGCGCGGCGGTCAGCCCGCCCATCCGCGACACCTTGATGTTGAGCACGGTGCCGGCGCGGAGCGCGATCGCCGAGTCGAGCTGGTCGAGGTCGTCGACGGACTCGTCCAGGCAGACCGGGGTGCCGATCCGCTCGGCCAGGCGGGCGTGCGCGGCCAGCGCACCGGGGGCGAACGGCTGCTCGATCAGCAGCAGCCCGAGGGCGTCCAGCTCGCGCAGGGTGGCCAGCGCCTCGTCCGTCTCGGGGTACACGCCGTTGGCGTCCACCTGCACCGCCAGGTCCGGATGCGCCGCGCGGACGGCGCGCACGGGCGCGACGTCCCAGCCCGGCGCGATCTTCAGCTTGATCCGCCGGTAGCCGTCCGCGACGTGCCGTCCGACCTGGGCGAGCAGCTCCTCGACGGTGGGCTCGATGCCCAGGCTGACCCCGGCGGCGACGCGGTCCCGGGTGCCGCCGAGCGCGTCCGCCAGCCGCGTCCCGGACGCCCGCGTCCACAGGTCCCAGCAGGCGATGTCCAGGCCCGCCTTGGCGAAGTGGTGGCCGCGGATCTTCGCCCACGCGCGGCCCGCGTCCGCCGGATGGTCCCACTCGGAGCCCACCAGCGCGGGCGCCAGGTACCGCTGGAGGATCATCCAGCAGGTGTCGACGGTCTCGGGGCAGTAGTACGGGTCGCTCGGCGAGGCGATCTCGCCCCAGCCGACCGTCCCGTCCGCGCCGGCCACCCGGACCACGATGTGCTCCAGGTGGGACTTGCGGTGCGAGCTGGTCTGGAAGGAGTGGACGAGCGGCAGGCTCAGCCGGAACGCCTCCACGGCGGCCACGGTCGGACGGGCCGCGGCGGGGCGGGGACCGCCCGGCCGCGCGGCGGCGGTCCGGGGGCCGTCCCCCGGACGGGGATCAGTCGGCATCAGGTCTCCAGGTAGAGGGCGGGCGCGCCGGCCGGCGTGCGGTGCGGGGCGGGGTGGCCGGGTCGGCCGGGGCGGTCGTTCATGCGTCCCGGACGAACCGGTAGACGGCGGTGTCGCGGTCCACGACCTGGCAGGAGACGGCCGCGTACCCGTCGGCGACCAGCGCGCCCATCGCGTCCGCGACCCGTTCGCGCAGCGCGACCGCGGCGTCCCGGCCGGCGGCCAGGAATGCCTCCCAGTCGCTCGGCAGGCCGACCAGCTCGGCCTCGCCGTCGCGCGCCCGCTCGCCCCAGCCGACCCGCGGCGGCGGCGCCGGCCGCGCCGCCCGCGCGGGGATCTCGGCGGTCAGGTCCCACTCGGCGATGAGCCGATCGGTGCGCATGCCCCGGTCGCGGCCGACCTCCTCGACGCCCATCAGGTTGGGCTCGAACCACCGGGCCACCGCGCCGAGCACGTCGAGGTTGAAGTGCGCGTTGCGGGTGCGGACGGGGTCGAACGCCCAGCGCATGGCGGTCACCCCCGTGGTCAGCACGTGCGCGCGCTGGCCGAGCTTGAGCGCCCGGCCGACGCCGCGTCCCTGCTGGTCGGCGCGGACGGCCGCCATCTGCGAGTAGTGGTAGACGGCGCCGGACGGGTCCACGCCCCCGAAACCGTAGGCGAAGCCCACCATCTCGGCGCCGTCGAACGCCCCGACGACCGAGCCGCCGTTGTGGATCAGGGAAATCAGCAGGCGCGGGCTCACCGCCGGGTCGGTGGCGCCGAGCCCGAAGACCTCGCGGTACAGCTCGACGGCGGCGCGCATCTCGGCGGGCTCGGACAGTGGCCGCACCTGGACGGCCGATGGGTTCGACGGCATCGCATCACTTACTGTCAGCACATGTCCTGACCTAGATATGTTGTGGATCTATGTCCTGGTTGTAGCATCGCTCCACGTCAGCGTCAAGAATGGTGGCCGCATCGTGCGGGCTTACGATCCGTATGTTCGCGCACGAAGATCAGTGCTCGTCCACCGACCGCACAGGAGAGACATGACCGCGATCGCCCCCGAGACCGCCGCCGCCATCACCGCGGCCGTCGCCGCGCAGCTCGACTACGGCCGCGCCCGCCTCCGCGAGTACGCGCTGGCCGAGTCGCCCAGCGGCGACGCCGAGGCCCTCGCCCGCTGTGCGGACCTGGTCGCGGCGGGGCAGGCGGCCAGCGGCGGGCGGGTGAGCCGGGTCCCGTCCCCGCACGGCGACCACCTGGTCACCTCATGGGGCCCGGACGGCGGCGGCCACCTGCTGGTCGTCGGCCACTACGACACCGTCTGGCCGGTGGGCCGCCTCGCCGAGATGCCCTACACCGACGACGGGACGACCGTCACCGGGCCGGGCGTGCTCGACATGAAGAGCGGCCTGGTCGCCCTCGAGATGGCCCTGCGCGCGCTGGCGGACGCCGGGATCGCGGTGCCCGCGCCGGTCCGCGCGGTCGTGGTGGCCGACGAGGAGGTCGGCAGCCCGACCGGCCGCGCGGTCGTCGAGGCCGCCCTCCCCGGCGCCGCCGCGGTGATCGGGCTGGAGTCGCCGCACCCCGACGGTGCCTGCAAGAGCGCCCGGCGCGGCAGCACCCGGATCGCGCTGCGGGTGCGCGGTAAGGAGGCGCACGCCGCCCTCGACCCCGACCGCGGCGTGTCCGCGATCGACGAGCTGCTCGACCAGCTCGCCGCCGTCCGCGCCGCGGTCCCCGGCGACGGCACCACGCTGTGCAACATCGGCCGCGTCGAGGGCGGCACCCGCGCCAACGTGATCGCCGCCGACGCCTGGGCGGAGATCGGCCTCCGCTTCACCGACGCCGACGCTGAGCGCCGGATGCTCGACGTCCTCGAGAACGCCCGCCCGATCCGCGCCGGCGCGACGGTCGAGGCCGAGGTGCTGACGTCCCGTCCCACCTGGCAGGACGACCCCGCGAATCCGCTCTTGGCCCACCTGGCGGCGGTGGGCGCCGCGCTCGGCCAGACGATCGAGGGCCGCCCGGCGGCGGGCGCCGGCGACACCAACCTGCCCGGCTCCCGCGGCCTGCCCACCCTCGACGGCCTGGGCCCCCGCGGCCGGGGCGCGCACGCCCCCGACGAGCACATCGTCCTGGCCGCCCTGCCCGAACGCGCGGCCCTGCTCGCCGCCCTGATCGCCGCCCCCTACCGGGCCTAGGGCCTGTCTCAAAGTGCCTCGGGCGTCGCGTGAGCGCGTTATCTGGCCGGTGGGGCGATGCCGGAGGCGAGCCCCACCGGCCGGATCGCGGAGCGATGTCGCGTTCGCCCAAGCCAGGTCGGTGTCCGAGCCGCCAGGCGAGGACGCCGGGCCGGGCTTTGAAACACGGCCTAGAGCACGGGCGGGGCCTGCGGGGAGCCGGGCGGAGCGCTCGTCATGGCCGCGGCCTGGTGGAGTGCGTCGTCCTCGACACCGATCCGGATCCTCAGCAGGCCCAGATTGGCGACCGTGAAGATCAGGGCCGTCAGCCAGGCGGTGTGGACGAGCGGCACCGCGACGCCTTCGGCGACCACCGCCAGGTAGTTGGGATGGCGCAGGTAGCGGTAGGGGCCCTTGTCGATGAGCCGGAGGCCGGGGACGATGATCACCCGGGTGTTCCACTGCTCGCGCAGGGTGGTGATGCACCACCAGCGCAGTCCCTGGGCGAGGACGCACACCGCCAGCATCGGCCATCCCAGGGCGGGGATGAAGGGCCGGTCGAGCAGCCATGCCTCCAGGGGCGCACCGGCCAGCAGGAGCGTCTGGAGGACGAAGAATCCGGGGTAGTGCCGCCGGCCGTACTCGATGCCGCCGCGCCGCCTGGCCCACGCCAGATTGCGGCGGGACACGACGAGCTCGGCGAGCCGCTCGGCGGCGACGAGCAGGATCAGCAGCGTGTAGGCGAGCAGGGGATCACCACCGCAGCAGCAGCAGTTCGGCGGAGAATCCGGGTCCGAGGGCCATGAGCAGGCCGGGCTCGTCCTCGGGCCGGTGCCGCCGCGCGATCGTCTCCTCCAGTACGTTCAGCACCGATACCGACGAGAGGTTGCCGAGCCGCTGGAGCGAGTGCCAGGTGAGGTCGAGCTCCCCGTCGTCCAGCGCGAGGACCTCGGCGATCTTGTCGATCACCTTGGGGCCGCCGGGATGGCAGACCCAGGAGGAGACCTCGCCGGGGGACAGGCCGTGGTCGGCGAGGAACGCGGTGACGTCGTCGCCCAGGCTGGACTCGACGATGTCCACCAGGTCGGCGGCCAGGACGATGCGGAAGCCGTGCTCGCCCACGTTCCAGCCCATCAGCCGCGCCGTGTCGGGATAGAGCCTGCTGCGGGTCGCGACGACACGGGGCCCGACGGGGCCCCGCTCCGGCCCGGAGCCGTTCGCCAGGGCCGCCAGCGGCTCGTCCGCCTCCCGCCGGTCGCCGATCGCCGCGACCGCCGCTGCGCCGTCGCCGAAGAGGCCGCTGCCCACCAGGTTCGCCATCGAAGCGTCGTCGTGCTGGACGGTCAGCGAGCACAACTCGACGCAGACCAGTACCGCGACCTGGTCCGGCCAGGCGCGCAGGTAGTCGTGCAGCCGCGACAGCCCCGCCGCCCCGCCCGCGCAGCCCAGCCCGAAGACCGGCAGCCGCTTGACGTCCTCACGCAGGCCCGCCCGCTGCGCCAACGCGGCGTCCACAGAGGGCGTCGCCACTCCGGTCGAGGAGCAGAAGACCAGGTGGTCGACCTGCCGCGGATCGATCGAGGCCGCCTCCAGCACCTCCCGGACCGCCTTCGTCCCCAGGTCGATGGCGGTCTCGATATAGAGGTCGTTGGCCGCGGTGAACCCGGTCAGATTCTCGTACTCCTCCAGCGGCAGCGCCAGGTTCCGCCCTGTCACCTGGGTGGCCGCGTGGAACCGCTCGAGCAGCCTCTGGTCGCCCGCCGTCCACCGCTTGACGGCCTTGGTGATCTGATGCTGCTCATAGCGATGTTCCGGAAGCACGGTTCGTACTGCAACTACACGCATGAGACATTCACCCCATCTGTTCCCATGCCCACAACTGCGACGCCGACACCGCTGACCACGGTGAAGCGTCATGGGTGGAGAACTCGGCGGTCAGGTGAACTGGATCAACGGGGCGTTCGGATCGGGCGAGTCGACGCTCGCCGCCGGTGCCGCTTCCGAGGGGCGGCACCGGGCTCGCCGGTGTTCCCCCTCCGTAGCTCCTCGACGGACCCGGCGATGCTCTCATCATCGATCGCAGACAGTTCCGCGGCGTCCAGCGCCTCGGCGATCGCTGGCGAACGGCACGAGCGTCGGCGGCGTGGACGGGCACTCCGGCCGGACGATCTGTGGCCGGTCACGGCCGGTGTTGTCCGGGGTCCTCGGGACGGCGGGGGACGGCTGTTTCGTCCTCGCCGCATTCCGGGCTTGTGCGGTCATCGGACGGCTTGCGCGGCGGCCCTTGTCCGGCCGGAGGCCGCCTGCCGAACAGGGCGGCCAGGAGCGCCCTGGAGTACAGCGCCATAAAGCTCATGCTCGTCCCTTTCCAGGTCCGCGGCCGGTTCCGGCGCGATTCGCGAGGCGGCCGGGCACCGGTGCGGTGCCCGGCCGCGGGCGCGGTGGTTCAGCGGGGAGCGGAGAACCAGCGGCGCGGATGGCGGGTCAGGCTGAACCCCGCCACGGCCGCGATGGCGGCGAGGACGCCGCCGCCGAGCGTCCACCACCACCGGCCGGACGGCCAGGAGAACCAGCCCTTGACGCGCTCGGCCGGCTTCGGCGCCGAACTGACGGCGGACGGCGACGCCGCCGGCGCGGCGTCCGGAGCCAGGGTGGTCCCCGGGTTGACGGCGGGGGACAGCGGCGCCTCCAGCTTCGCGCCCGCCGGCTGCGCGTCGCCGTCCTTCGCGGTGATCTGCACGTCCGCGCGGATCGGCAGGCCGAGGTCCGGCTCGGGCAGGTCGCTCGCCGACAGCCGCAGGTAGTAGGTGCCCGGCAGAGGGTCGTCCGACCACGGCTCGGCCCAGGCGCGGACCTGACGCAGCGTGCAGTGCAGCCTGACGCTCGTCGCGCTCGCCGCCGCTGTCGCGTTCTGCGGACCGGCCGTGCACGCCTGGCGGCGGCGCAGCCCGTCGAAGACATCGGCCGTGTACGTCGCGGCGCCGTGGCGGCTCGCCGCCGGGGGCAGCGCGACGGTCACCGTGATCCGGTCGGTCTGCCCGGCGGCGGCGGCGAACGACCAGTACAGATGGTCGCCGGTCGAGGCGGACACGCGGACCGGCTGCCCCGGTTCCACGGTGGTCGCCGTCAGGAAGGACGTCCCGGCGGTGCCGATGGCCGGACGGGGGCTCGGGGAGGAGCCGTCCGCGGCGGCCGGTCCGGCGGCGGCCAGCAGCAGGACGGCGCCGGCGGCCGGGGGGAGGAGGAGGGGGGCGGCGCGCATGGTCAGTTCTCCTTCCAGATGGCGACCCGCCAGCGGGCGAGCCATCCGGTGATGAGACCGGCGACCAGGCCGGTCCCGGCGAGCACGGCCAGCAGCAGCCAGCCGCGGCCCAGGTCGGGCCCGCCCGGCGCGTCCGAGGAGCGCACCAGGTCGACGGTCAGCTCCAGCGGCATGCCGGGCGCCGTCCGCACGGAGGCGGGGGCGGAGAAGGAGTTGCTGACCACCAGGCAGACCGTCCCTTCGCCGGACCCGCCGCCCGGCGTGGGCGACGCGGACACGTCCGTCTCGGGCCGCTGGTCCGACCAGCGCAGGCCGGTGGACTGCACGTCGGTGCGCCCGCTGCCCGCGCCGGTGCCGCGGACGAGTTCCTGGCCGCCCTGGGACACCGCGCGCAGCAGTACCCCGTAGTCGGGGTTCAGCTTCCGGTCGAGCGCGACGCTGACGGAGGTGCGCAGCTCCTGCCCCGGAGCCACCGACACCCGGTACCAGCGGTGCTCGCCGAACCGCTCCCGGTCGGTGTACACGCCGGGGGCGAGCACCGGCGCGTTGGCGCACTGCGCGCCCCCGGCCACCTTGTGCGGGGTCTGCTTGTAGGTCGTCCTGGCCCGCTGGACGAGCTGGTTGAGGCGGCCGGTCAGCTCCTGCTGGTGCTGGACGGCCGTGTACGTCCCGCCGGTCGCGTCGGCGATGCAGGTGAGCTGCCGGCGGACCTTGTCGTCCAGGGTGAGCCCGAGGGTGTCCACGACCAGGTGCGTCCCCTGGGCGGCCAGCTCGCGGGCCACGTCGCAGGGGTCGGGCGGCGAGCAGGTGTCCTCGCCGTCGGTGATGAGGACGATCCGCCGCGTCGTCTCACCGGTGCCGAGGTCCTTGGCGGCGGCGCGGAGCGCGAGCCCGATCGGGGTCCAGCCGGTCGGACGCAGCGTCGCGATCGCCGCCTTCGTCTCCACCTTGTCCATCGGGCCGACCGGGGCGATCTGCTGGGTGTCCTTGCAGCCGACGGCCTTGGAACTGCCAGGGAACCGGTACCGCGACCCGAGCACCCGGAAGCCCAGCTGCGTCTCCGCCGGCAGGGCGTCCACCACTTCGCCCATGGACTGCTGGGCGACCGACATCCGGCTGCGCCCGTCGATGTCCCGGGCGCGCATCGAGCCGCTGACGTCGAGCACCAGCTCGACCTTGGGCGGCTCCGCGGCACCACCGTCATCGGCGGAGACGGCCGGCGTGCCGAACAAGGTCAGGGCGGCCGACACGCCGAGCAGACAGCCGCCCGCCAACCATCGTCTGGTGATCATCAGAGGATCCTATTGACGCCCGGCGGGCCCCGAGACCAAGATCGGCGACTACCCTCGCCGGGCCTCGCGCCGGGAACACGGCCGGGCCCGGTGCGCGCGGCCTCCGGGACGCGGCGGACCGGCCGGCCAGGTCGGTCAGGAATCGAGAAGCGCAGGTCAACGTAGCCTGATCGTCATGGACATCACCATCCACACGAGCTTTCTCCCGCATGACGATCCGGACGCGTCCCTGGCCTTCTACCGCGACGCCCTCGGCTTCGAGGTCCGCAGCGACGTCGGACAGGGCAGGATGCGCTGGATCACGGTCGGCCCGGTCGGCCGGCCCTCCACGTCCATCCTCCTGGCGCCGCCGGCCGCAGACCCCGGGGTCACCGAGGACGAGCGCCGCACCATCGCCGAGATGATGGCCAAGGGCACCTACGGCTGGATCCTGCTGGCCACCCGGGACCTCGACGGCACCTTCGAGAAGGTGCGGGCCGCCGACGCCGAGGTCGTCCAGGAGCCGACCGAGCAGCCGTACGGCATCCGCGACTGCGCCTTCCGCGATCCCGCGGGCAACCTGATCCGCATCCAGGAGCTTCGCTGAGCCGTCCGGCCACCGATGCGGCCACGACGGCCAGCATCGCGCAGGCCGGTCATCGCCATCGAGCCCCCGGCAGGCCAGGGGCGCCAAAGTCCACCCGTGGGTGTGACAAGTCCTGGGACAGGATCGGTGAGCTGTTGCAGGAACTCGACTTCCCCGTCGATGTCATCAGTTCCGATCGGCCGGTCTTCGAAAGACCAAGGCCCGGCTCCGGTCTGCTCGGGAGCCGGGCCTCCGCCTGGAGGGGGATCGGCAAGTGCGCCCGATCCCGTTTCCGAGATCAGCCCCCGACGCCGTCGGCGCCCGACTGAGGGCCACCCGGCACCCGGACACAGGCGGGTACCGTCCCGACCCTCTTCACCATGGGGCTGAGGACGGTCGCCGCGTCCTCGAACCAGACGTCGAGGACCACCATCTCCCCTGGCTTCAGCTTGTCCGGATGGATGCGCGCGCCCACCTCTCCCCTCATGTCCTCGTCGGCCTGCGGGTCGGATCCGGGGTCGTCCCCGAAGACCCCGGCGTCCGGCTTCTCGTACATCCAGAAGTCGCTGTCGTACTCACGTCCCTTGCACTGTGTGCCGAACGGCAGGAAGTCCACTTTCGCCGGCACTCCCAAGGCGCGCAGCTTCTGTTCGACCCGTTCGGGATGGGTGAACTCCACCAGATGGACCGCGATGGAGCCGTCCGGGGCACGCTCGATGGCGTTCGCCCGCGCGCTCTTGTCCTGGGTGAGGGCGGGTACCGCGATCACCGTTCCGACCGCGGCCGCGACGACTCCGGCGGTCAGGACGATGCGTCCCGTCCACCGCCGCGGTCGGCGCCGGGACTCTGCGGCCGGCCGGTTGGTCGCCACGACGTGCTTGAGCTCCGCGAGGAGCCGGTCTTCGAAGGTCTGCATGGGGATCACTCCTTTGCGTACGCCATCGCGGGGGTCTGGGCGGAGACGACGTCCCTCAGGACTCTGCGGGCACGGTGCAACCGGACCCGGGCGGTGACCGGGCGGATGTCGAGCGCGGCGGCCGCCTCGGTGACCGTCAGCCCGTCGACGACGATCAGTTCCAGCAGTGCCCGCACCCCCGCGGGCAGGTCGGCGAGGGCCTGGTAGGTACGCCGGCCGGTGCTCTCGGCGTCGATGCGCTCCACCAGCCGGTCGATGTCGTCGGAGTCGAGCAACCGCCGCCCCGCGATCCGCTGGTTCGCGCGCAGTTCCCGGCCCGCCCGGCGCCGGTTGGCGGCCAGGACGTTCCGCGCGACACCGAAGAGCCAGCCGATCTCATTGCCGCAGCTCGGCCTGTAGGTGTGCGCGGAGTCGATCACGGCGATGAAGACGTCGGCGGTCATGTCCGCAGCGGTGTGCGGGTCGTCCACTCTCCGGGCCACGAACCTGTTCACCGTCTCGACGTGGCGCCGGTAGAACGCCTCGAACGCTTCGGGATCGTGTCTGATGCGGGAGAGGCCGTTCTCAGGTTCAGCCATGCGCTGTCTCCTTTCGGAAGTTCACCCGCTCTTGGACCGACGGCCGCGAAGCGTTACCGCGCACGGTCGACCACCCGTCCGGCACGGCTGTTTCACATCGATCTCTGCTGAGGTCGGCGCAGGTCACAGGGTTGTGACGATCGGCGTGGCCGTGGGCTGAACGCATCGAGGCCCCCGGACGACTGCTGATCTTCTACCACCCCGGTCGTCACGCGATGCCCTCAACAGCGATCAGACCGGACGGCGTCCGTCGGACCGCGCCCCCCTTCTTCGCCATTGGGCACGATGACACTGACCGCCTCCGGTCAGGTTTTCCCCGCCATTTCACTGGCCGGCCGCAAGGAGAGCGTGATCAACTTTTAGCCACGGGTGAACCTGGAGGTGTGGCAATGGATCCGCTGGCCATTGCGGCGGGAACGGCACTGGTGACCGCCATCGCCACCGAAGGCTGGGAGCAGGCCCGAAACGGGGCCGTGGCCCTCTGGCAGCGAGTGCACCCCGGTCGGGCCCAGGCGATCGAGGAGGAACTGGACGACCTCCATGAACGGCTGCTGCTCGCCCGTCGCGCGAACGACCGCGACGCCGAGGCCGAACTCCTGGCCGAGTGGCGGTTGCGGCTGGCCCGGCTGCTCACTGACGATCCGAGCATCGAGGTCGAGGTGAGCCGCGTCCTCGACCAGGTCTGGAGGCCGCTGCTGCCCGACTCGCAGCAGGCCCGGACACAGGCGCTCCAGCGCGGTGAGGCCAGCGGGCACGGACGGGTCTACCAGGCAGGACGCGACATGACGATCGGCGAGAAGCCGGCCGACTGACGAGGGAACGGCCATGCCCCCACCGTCCGAGGACGATGCCTCGATGCCGCCGGTGCGGCAGGAAGGGGCCGCTTCGGGGCACGGGCAGGTCTTCCAGGCAGGGCGGGACCAGTACGTGTCCGTCGTCTACCAGGGCGCGTCCACCTGGATGGAACAGCGGGACCGCCCGGCGCTGTTCGACGCGGCCGGCGCCGTGGCCTCCCCCTATCGCGGACTGGACGCCTTCACCGAGCAGGACGCCGGCCTGTTCTTCGGTCGGGCGCGGGAGACCGGAAAGGTCCGCTCGCTCCTGATGAAGCAGATGGAGCGGCCGGGGATAACGATCCTCTCTGGTACGTCCGGCGTTGGAAAGTCTTCGCTCCTGTACGCGGGAGTGCTTTCCGAGTTCCGCGAGAACGGTATTCCCGAGCACCCCCAGACCGCTCAATGGCCGTGTCTGATCACCACTCCCGGTGCCGCCCCTTTCGAGGAACTCGCCGCAGGGCTGAGTCAGATCATCGGTGGCTCCTCCGGCGCACTCGCCGAGGAACTGCACGGCTCGCCCCGGCGTCTCGCGCAGGCGGCACGGCAGGCGGCGACCGCGCACCGGAACGGTGGCCCGCCGATCACGGTGACCGATCGCCGGCAGCGGCTGCTGCTGATCACCGATCAGTTCGAGCAGCTCTTCACGCTCTGCCCGGACGAGGACGAGCGGCGAAGGTTCGTCAGTGCGCTGCACGCGGCCGCCACCCATCCGGTCGGCCGGGATCGGACGCCCGCGGCGATGGTCGTCATCGCGATGCGCTCGGACTTCGAGGCACGGTGCGTCGAGTACGAGGAACTGGCGGCGGCGGTTCAGGATCGCTACCTGCTCCCGGCGATGACGGCCCGCCAGCTGGAGATCGCGATCACCGAGCCCGCGCGGGCGGTGGGCGCGCGCGTCGAGGGACGGCTGGTGGACCGGCTCGTCGCCGCCGCGTCGGTGCCGGGACGGGTGCCGGACGGGACGGCCGGCGAGCCGGGAACGCGGGCCGGGATGCTCCCGCTGCTGTCGTACGCACTCGACCAGGCCTGGCGCACCCGGGACCGTTCCGCCGCCGATGAGGGCTTGACGCTCCGGGACTACGAGGCCGCGGGAGGGATCGAGGACGCGGTCGCCACCAGCGCGGAGCGTGCCTACGCCCGGCTGGGCCCGGCGCAGCAGGAGCTCAGCCGTCGCGTCTTCCTCCGCCTGACCGCGATCGGTGACGACGGCGTCCCGACGGCGGATCGGGTCTCCCGGAGCGAGCTCGCCCGCTCGGGAGTGGACGCGGATGACCTCGGAGTCGTACTGGAGGTCTTCGCCCGCGAACGGCTCATCACGCTCGGCGCGGACAGCGTGGCGATCAGCCACGAGGTCCTGCTCACCGCGTGGCCGGCCAAGACCGCCCTGACAGCATCGGCCTTCAACCCCCGCACCGGTGCGCTGGCCACCTCGGACGAGGACGGCGTGGTGCGACTCTGGGACCCCGGCACCTACAGACTGCTCAAAGAGTCCGGCAAAGGGGCCGGGTTCGGAAGACTGACGTTCACCGCCGACGGAACCTCGATCATCGCCGTCGCGCGTCGGTCCGATGACTCCGGCGAACGTCGGGGCAGCGTTCCCACCACTGTGCGTTTCCTGAGCTCCGACACGCTTCGGCCCACCCGACCGCCACCAGGATTCGCCCGAACTCCCGGCAGTCCCAGCGTGGCCGCGATCGCGGCGCGAACCGGCTCCCTCGCCACCGTCCAGGACGGGCACGTGGTGGTCGATCCGAGGGGGACCCCCGGCGGCGCCGGGAACCGGATCACCGTCCCGACCGGTGAGCTCGTGTCGCGCCTGGCCTTCCACCCGGACGGACGTGTGCTGGCCACCATCGGCGGTGGCCGTCTACGACTGTGGGACCTGGCGACCCGCCGGCAGATCGGCACGGACATTGTGGAGAAGTCCAACGGAGGGATCACATCGGTCGCGTTCAGCCCGGACGGACGCTCGCTGCTCACGTGGACCGGGCTCACCGACGAGTTGACCGTACGCGATGCCGGTCACCTGCCCGACGTCCATGCCGACCTCTGCGACCAGGTGGGGGCGTCCTTCACCCGCCGCTGGTGGTCCGAGCACGTCCCGGCCGGGCCGGGCTACCGGGCGGCGTGCTGATCGGGAACACCTTCCCGGCCCGCTACGGCGGTCCCGGATCAGCGCGTCTTGGGGAAGACGGCGCGCGGCGCAGAGCCGCGGATGATGAACGCGACGCGGATGACGGGCAGCATGCAGACGACCTGCATCACCGCGTACCAGAGCGGGCAGATGCCGGGGATCAGGTCGACGCCGATGATCGCGATCGGCATGATGACGGCGAGGGCGCTCACGCGATCGAAGGCCCGGCGGGATCCCAGGGCGGCCGAGAGGGGCAACCGGTGGATCAGCACGGCGGCCACGGGCAGCAGGGCCGCGCGGACCCACATGAACGTGTTCACCATGTGACCGCTGCTCGCCACCACGACGACCGCCAGGAGGGCGGCGGCGCTGAGCGCCCCGTAGATCCTGATGCTGTTCTTCGCCGCGCCGAAGGCACCTTCGGCGCGGGCGTCGGTGCGGAGTGCGGCGTCGAGCGCGGTGGGCGTGTTGGCTTTCATGCCGCCAACGCTAGAAAGCGCCTGGTCGGCGCGGTATCGGTCTGGACCCACGGGTGGGTGGGGCTGGACCCACGCGGAGGGATTCGGGGCGGACGAGGCGGCCGGACGGATCGTGACGGGGTGTGGGCCCAACTGACGGAGCTGGTGGCCGAGTGCCGCCCCGACCGGGTCGGTACCGCCGATGGCTGGTACCGCCGCGATCGGGGCGGTTGTGCATCTGCTGGCCTGACGGCGGGGGTGGTCGGCGGCTAGCTCAGATGCCGGGTGAAGAACTGGGCCGCGGCGTCCCCCGCGAACCGCGGGACGCCGGTGTGCCCGCCCAGATTGGCATGCAGCGCCTTCTCCTTGGAGCCGAAGGCGTCGAACAGGTCCAGGGCCATCTGCCGGTCGTTTCCTTCGTC
The DNA here is from genome assembly GCF_036227065.1 of Spirillospora sp. NBC_01491. Taxonomy (GTDB): domain Bacteria; phylum Actinomycetota; class Actinomycetes; order Streptosporangiales; family Streptosporangiaceae; genus Spirillospora; species Spirillospora xylanilytica. Next base: position 3,682,686 of record NZ_CP109432.1, on the reverse strand, counting down.
GTCCCACTGCAGCAGGACGTGCAGTGGAATGGTGACCTGCCGGGCCTCCTCGAACAGGACGCGAGGCACGAAACTCCCGGCGAACAGAACGGCGGCCGAGATGCGCGGCTCGACCACCGCCAGCCGGATGCCGATGGCGATCACTCCCCCTGAGTACCCGACCGGGCCGCCGATCTCGGGCAGCGAAAGGAGGGCGTCCAGGGCGGCCTGCCATTCCGGGACCGCCTTTTCGACCAGCGGGAGGACGAGCCGGTCGACGATCTCCTCGTCGACCGGCCCGCCGGCCTCGAGCGCCCGCTGCAGGTCGGCGCGGGCCTGCTCGGCGGCGGCGGAACGGGGCCGGTCACCGCTTCCGGGGAGCTCGATGGTGGCCGCGGCGAAGCCGTCCGCCACGGAGTGCCGGGCCCGGGCCACCAGTCGGGGGCGCATCTTGTGCAGTCCGCCGGGGTGGCCGATCAGGATCAGCGGGGCCGGTGCGGACGCGGATGCGGGCGTCCACAGGATGCCGGGGATCTCGCCGAGGGTGAATTCGCGTTCGAGGACGCCGTCGTCGAGGCGCTGCTCAGAAGTGAATCGCATGGTCGTGCCTTTCGGGAGTGCTCTTGAACGGCGCTCCCGGACGACCTATCGCCCGACCGTGACCCCGGAGAGGAGCACCCATGTCGATACGTTCACGGGTACCACCTCCTCGTTCTCTGGCACGGCTTCCGAAAAGCTAGCAGTGGCCGCCGTGGTCCGCCAACAGGGTTTTGTGCCTACATTCTGCCGGGGGTGGACGACTCACGCAGCGACACGGTGATCGCACCGCGATGTGGCCGGATCGGGACGGCCCCGACCCACGACCGCACCGGAAAGGGGGGAACGATGGAGACGCCCGCGATCGTGACCACAGAGGAGGCTTGCCGGTTCGATGCCCTGGCACGGCACGGCACGGCACGGCACGGGGGAGGAGGGCACCGAGCCACAGCAGAAAGACTGACACATCCCGGTCTGAAGACAGGAGTCGAGCGTGATCCCCAGCTCATCCGATGAGCACGTGTCCCATCCGGTGGGGCAGGACATCCTGCGGGCCGCGGTCGGCCAGGCCGAATCGAGGCTGGACGGCCGGTTGGCCGCGGCGTTCGCGATCGGCAGCCTGGCCCACGGCGGTTTCGTTCCCAGTGTCAGCGACGTCGACCTGGCCCTGGTCGTCGACCGCGCCGACGAGGCCGTGGCCTCGACCATCGACATGGTCCGCCGCGACACCGTCCGGCAGTATGCGGGCTCGGCCCACCACGCCCTGGCCGGCCGTCTCTCCGTCTTCTGGAGCGACTGGGAACACCTGGCCCACGGCACCGAGGCCGGCCGCTTCCCCGCAACCGACCGGCTCGACCTGCTCGATTCCGGCGTGCTGCTGCACGGCACCGACCGGCGTGCCCACTGCGCCCGGCCCACCACAACAGACCTCGTCCTGGACAGCGCCACCTTCGCGGCGACCAAGTTCGGAGACCCCGCCTACCTGCGCATGCTCAACGCCCCCGCGGCACTGGCCGGGCAGGGCGCCCGCGCCGTCACCAAGGCCGTCCTGTTCCCCGTGCGCCTGCTCTACACGGCCGCCACCGGCCAACTCGCCCGCAACAACGACGCCGCCCGCTGGTACACCGCCACACCGAACGTCTCCAGCACCCTGGTGACCTCAGCCGCGCGATGGCGTGCCAACGGCCTCGACGACCCGGCAGCCGCCGAACTGCTCGAGCGGGAACTCCTGCCGCTCTACCGGCACTGCGCCGACCGGCTCGACCGGACAACCGCCGGACTCGGTCACCAGGACCTGGCGACACGCCTTGCCCGCCTGCACGCCGCACTCACCCCGGACACCGACCGAACACCGCCCTCCTCTGAGGATCCCGCCCCCACCACCACGCGGCCCAACCCCTGACCACCTGCACACCGGCCCCGCGCTGGCTACCATCCAGAGACGCGGAGTTCACCGCCACTCCATCTCGCGTACTGCCAGGAGTCGCTCGTGCAGACGTCACCGATGCCATCTACAGACACCCTGCCGGTCCGGTCCGGCGGGTCGCCCGTGCGGGTGGGGGCGGCGGTGCTGACGATGGGGACACGGCCCGTCGAGCTCGCTGCGCTGCTGGAGTCGGTCCGCGTCCAGGACGGTCCGCCGGTGCCGGTGGTCGTGGTGGGCAATGGGTGCGCGCTGCCGCCTCTCCCCGACGGGGTGCAGGGGATCGAACTCGAAACCAACCTCGGGGTGTCCGGCGGCCGGAACAAGGCGCTGGAGGCGCTGGCGGCCCGTGGCGACATCGACGTGGTGATGTACCTGGACGATGACGGGCTGCTGCCCGACCCGCAGACCGCCGGACGGGTCCGTGAGGCGTTCACCGATCCGGAGCTGGGGATCGTCGGGTTCCGCATCGCCGACGAGACCGGCGAGACCCAGCGCCGGCACGTTCCCAGGTTGCGGGCGACCGGGCCGATGACGGCCGGGCCGGTGACCACGTTCCTCGGCGGCGGCAACGCCGTGCGGATGACGGTGGTGGAGCAGACCGGTGACTGGCCTGACGAGTTCTTCTTCTCGCACGAGGAGACCGATGTGGCCTGGCGCGCGTTGGACGCGGGCTGGCGGATCGACTACCGGCCTGACCTGGTTCTTCAACATCCCCGGACGTCCCCGGCCCGGCACGCCGTCTACTACCGCACCACGGCCCGCAACAGGGTGTGGCTGGCCCGCCGCCACCTGCCCGCCGTGCTGATCCCGGTCTACCTGGGGATGTGGATCATGGTCACCATGGTCAGGCGCCCTCCACTGGCCGGGGCGCGGGCATGGTGGGGCGGGTTCTTCGAGGGATGCCGGAAGGGCTGCGGGCCGCGTACGCCGATGAAATGGCGGACGGTGTGGACGATGACCCGCCTCGGCCGCCCGCCCATCATCTGAACCGCCCCGACGCCGAACACTCCGCACCGCCTGATCAGCCCGGCCCCGGAACGGTGACCGCCAGGACGGGGCCGCTGTTTCGCCGCGTCATTCGCCGGGTCCGTACAAGCTCAGCCGCAAACCGTCCCCGACCTGCTCGGCACGGAGGAGGCGGTCGCCATGGATCAGCGTAGGCTTCAGGCCGGGGTTGAACTGATGGCCGCTCGCGGTGAACGGCAGCCTGACCGTGGTGACCTTGCCTTTCGCGGGATCAATCACGTCGAGTGCATCCGGCATGTGGCGAGGTGACGCGTCCCCATCGCGCTCGCCGGGCCACTTACGCACCCCGTACACGTGGCCGCCCGCAGTCACAAGACCGGCGTGTTCCCGGGCGTTGACGTGCTTGTCCACCATTCCGGTGCGTACGTTCACGAATTCGAGCCGCTGGCCCATTCCCGAGGCGTCACGGCTCACGGCCAGTACAGTGCGACCCTGGGCCACGGCGAACTCGGTGGCCACGAGGTCCTCATCCGCCAGCTTCCAGATCTCCTTGCCATTCGCGGTGACGAGCGTGGACATCATGTTCTTGCCCAGGCGGTTGACGAGCGTGACACCATTCCGGGTGAGCGCAGCCCACCTGCCCCCACCCGTGGACTTCTTCCACCGGACAGCACCGGAGGAGGGGTCCAGCGCATACAGCGATTCCTCGCCTCCGCAGGACGCTGCGACCAGCAGCAGGCTCCCGTCGGTATCGTGCGGCTGGAACGTGCAATAGCGGACGGACCCGGTAGCCCAGGCCCAGCGACCCTTCCCCGTGCGTGCGTCCACCGCGACAAGCCCCGGTTTCTTCGCGTCCCGGCCTACGAACAGGGCCACACCGGCCTTGGCGGACGCGAGCGGCTCGTACCCCTTCTTCTGGCCGTTCGTCACGGGCTGGAGGCCGTCGTTGTTCCACAGCGTGCGTCCGCTGAGGGCGTCCAAGCCGGTGGTGCGCATGCTCTGATCATCCGCGAGGTCCGCCTCACCGCGCTGGTCAGCGGCAACCGTGGTGACCACCATGGCGCCGGCCGTGACCGCGTAGTCGGCGACCAGTCGTGCCTTCTCGTAGTAATGCCAGCGCGGTTCGCCGGTGTTGGCGTCCAGGACGTCCAGCCCCCGGTTGGAGACGACCACGACCTGCCCGGCGACGAACTCGGTACGCGCCGGATCCGGCGACGGCACCCTGGGCACATCGGCCCGCCAAAGCTCGCGCAACGTCCCAGCGGGCAACTCGACGTCCCCGATCGGCTTCGTCCCGGACGCGCTCGTCGTCCGATCCAGTTCGATCCCGGGCGAGTCTCCAACACCGGAACCGGAGCACCCCGCCCCGGCGACCACGACACCGGCGAGAACGGCGACGGCCGCGCAACGAACCCTCATGCACAAACCTCCAGGGGACACGGTTCTCCCTGAGATCGCCCGGGACGGCCCACAAGTTCGCGGCGGCGGACCGTCTCCGCGCGCGGGGAGAACCCAGGCCAAGGGCTCCCGCTGTGGCTGCAGGTCGGTCCATCCCCGCTCGCGCGGGGATGGACCGGCACCCTGCCGTATTCGACCGTGTCGTATTCCGGGGTTGAGGGACCGGCGGACAGCGGTCGGCACTGAGAATGGTCTTGAGTTAATGACCGGTTGCAACGTTCGCTTCGTAATGCATTGATCACTTTAGGTCAGTCGCTGGTGGGTTGGTCCTCCTTGCGGGGCATGCGGGGTTGGACGAGCATCGGAACGAGAATCCACGGCCAGTGGGGGCGTCGCGGCTGACGTTGGCGTGACTTTTCGTTCGGCGGTTCGTGATCGTCACGAGTCGGGCGGACGGGCGCCTTCTTGTTCGCCCCGGCTTGCAGCGGGTCACCAGCTGAGCGTCGGGTCCATCTTGGTGACCTTGCTGGAAGTCGGGGAGTGCTTGCGGGTCCTGAGGTCCATTCGTTCGATCCGGTGGCCTCGCGTGTAGAGCAGGTGCCGTCCGGTGGAGTCGGCCACTGGCTGGTCATAGCTGTCCGACCGCCATCGGTCGAGGACGACGGGTGCCTTGCCTGAGCGGGCCGGCAGGAGCGTGAGCCGTGCCTCGTCGCCCGCGGTGAGGAGGACGATCCGGTCGCCACTGGGCAGTAGCAGGGGCATGTCGGAGTCGTTGCGTTCGGGGAACGTCCGATCCGCCCGCACCGTGCGCGCCGGATCTTCCGGGTCCAGGATCCCGGCGGCGGACGCGCCGGCCCAGCGCAGGCGGCCGGCGTCCCATGCGATCGACTGGACGGGGGCCGGGACGTTCCACCGCCGATGGCTCCCGGTCCGCAGGTCCCAAACCGCGAGCGCTTCGCCGTCCTTGCTGCTGGTCACCATCGCCAGCCTGGTGGCGTCCGGTGAGGCCGCGATCATGTCGATGCCGGCCCAGGGCGACGGCCGGCCCGTCGGGGCGGCGGACGGCGTCGCGACGACCCGCAGGTCGGCGGCCGACGGGGCCTGCGCGACCAGCACGGGCCGTCCGGGACGGCCCTGGTCGTCGAGGTGGACCTGGGCGACGCGCATCCGGCCCTGCTCGCCCTGCACGACCGTGAAGAAGAACGTCCGGTTGTCGGCCGCCGCCGTGATCGGTGTCCAGAAACGGTCGTAGCCCGCAGGTGGCGTCAGCGTCCCCCGAACCTTCCCGGACGGGACGTCCACGATCTCGACCTTGTGCGCTTCGGTGTCGGTCCGGGCCGCGAACCGCGGCGATGTGGCGGGCCTGACGGGCCCCATGCCGATGGCGGGGTCGAACTCCTCGCCCCCGTCGTCCAGCGTCACCCGTACGAACGTGCCGGTGAGCAGCAGGACGAGCGTGACCGCCGCGGCCGGGACGAGCGTCCACAACCGGCGGCGCGGCCGCCCTGCGGCCGCCCACGCGGGTTCGGCCGGGTGTGGCACCCCGGCAGTACGGGCATCGAACGCCTCCCGCAGCCGGTTCTCCAGATCGGTGTTCATCCCTGTCCTCTCAGCAGTTCGGCAAGGCTGCGCAGCGCGCGGGAGATGGTCGAGGAAACGGTGCCGCGGCTCACACCGAGGGCGGCGGCAATCTCCTGGTCGTCCAGTCCCAGGTAGAAGCGGAGCACAACGACCTCGCGCTGCCGCCGGGGGAGCCCGTCCAGCGCGCCGAGCACCTGCGCCTGCTCCTCGCGCAGCAGCGCCGACGCCTCCGCCGACGCCTCGGGCACGGGGTGCACGACCTTGGCCCGCGCCGCAACCGTGCGGCGGCGCAGCGCGGACCGGCAGCCGTTGACCACCGACGTTCGCAGGTACGCCTCGGGGCTCTCCGGCGGGCCCTTGCGCAGCCAGCGGCGTTGCAGACCGAGGAACGCCTCCTGCACCACCTCTTCGGCAAGACCGTCGTCCCGGGTGAGCAGGACGGCCGTACGGACCAGCTGGCCCCCATGCATCTGGAACAACGCGGACAGGGCCGCCTGGCTGCCCCCATCCGCCCCGCCCCTTTTCAGGGGAGGAGACAAGAAATCCACTTTCAGCACGCGCTAAGCCGCCCTCCGTTGAAAGCCTCTACAAGGAAAGACGTCCGACGGCCCATCCTGCTGAGCGCGGTGGTCCGCCACTTGCGTGAGCCACGCTGGGCCGGAACGCCGGTCAAGATCGTTCTCAGCGCCAACAGCTGTCCGCCTCAACCCCTAGTCAGCGTGAGGGGCGGGTGGCCGGGTAGTGGTGCCAGGTTCCGCCGCCGGCGGCGAGGTGCTTGGTGGCGGTGCTGTGGTGGAAGCCGAGGGCTTGGGCGACGACGGGCGCGGGGGCTTGGAGGACGAGTTGTCGGAAGGCCGCGGTGCGGGTTTGTGTGATTGGGACTCCGAGCGCGCAGCCGCTGCAGGAGCGCGCCGGGCGCGGCCACCGGGGAACAGCCAGTCGCTGTCGGGGTTCATGTTGGCGCGGTTGGCCGTCAGGTCGACGAGCATCGCGGCGAACGGTTCGGGTACCGGAGTGGGCGGGTCGCCGAGGCGTACGGATACCTGTCCGTCGTCCTGGACGACGTCGTGAACGGCGAGCCGAACCAGGCGGCTGACCGGCTGGGCGTAGAGCAGGACGAGGCAGGCGGCGACCCGGGTGCGGAGCGGGATCTGTGTGTCGGTGAGGAACTGGCGGAATAGGGCCAGGCGGCGGTCCTGGCTCATCGGGGGCCGGTCGTTTCGGGTGGCGGTGGGGAGTTGCAGGCGCGGCATGTGTCCACCGGCTATCGCCTATTTCAGGAAGGCATGGAGCCGCCCGGGATCGGGACGCTCGACGTGCCATGCGTCGATGTCGGTCTGGGCCGCTTGGTCGAGTCGGCGGACGCGGCCGCCGAGCCAGTTCAGGAAGGTCTCGGCGATGTTGAAGCGTCCGGCGGCGGTGTTGCGTGATCCGTTGGTGAGCGGGCCGCGCGCCGCTTGACCGTGGAGCTCGGGGAGCAGACGCCAGGTCGTGAACTGGCGGAGTAGCCGGGCATGCTCGGGGTCGTCGATCTGGGCGAGGCGGTGGCGAGACCAGCGCTCGAACAGCAGGATCTGCCGGTCGATTTTGGGGAGCACGCGGGCGTCCATCGGCAGGTCGCGCAGGTGCGCGGCGGTGCGCCAGCTGGACCGCGACCCGCCGTTCGGCGGCCGGGTCGCCGGGGTGTGCAGCGACCACGCCGCCCTCCAGACGTACTCGGCGAGGTGGATGAAATCCACCACGATGTGGACGTCCACCTGTGCCGCTCGGCCTGCCGGTGAATCAGGTCGAGCTGGTGGCGGTCACCGTCGACCAGGACTATCCAGCATCTTCGGTGCTCGGGATCGCGGGCGACGGCTTGGTCGAACGCCGCGGCGATGACCTGTTCCCCGGAGTGCTCCAAGGAGGCGGTCAACCACTTGCCGGTGGCATTGGGGCCGACGCGGCACCGCTGCCCGCGGTGCTGTCCGGGCTCGGTTTCGGGCGCAGGAAGCGTGATCACGCTGAGCTCTGATGGTCCTCTCAGGTTGTACGCGGAGGGGGCGTCGGCGAGGTTTAACGAAGCGATAACCAGATGCCCTAAAGGCTGTCCCGTAAGTGATCTTGCTCTGCAATGATCTTGCCCGTGTCAGGTGTGATCACGGCGTCCGAGCCGTTCTGGATAGCCCCGTTTACCGGGCTGAGCCCGCGCGCCTTCGGCAAGTTGGTGACCGCGCTGCGCCGTGAAGATGCCGACTCCCCGGGCCGGGGGCGGCCGTGGAAGCTGTCGTTGGAGGACCGGGTGCTGCTGGTCGCCGCGTACTGGCGGACGAACTTGACGATGCGGCAACTGGCCCCACTATTCGGGGTGTCGAAGTCGGCCGCGGACCGGGTGATCGCCGACTTCGGCCCGAGGCTTGCGCTGCATCCCCGCTAGCGGTTCGCCAAGGATGCGGTGCTGATTGTGGACGGCACCCTGGTGCCCACCCGGGATCACAACGTCGCCGAGCAGTCGAAGAACTATCGCTATTCCACCAACCATCAGGTGGTCATCGACGCCGACACCCGCCAGGTCGTGGTGGTCGGACAGCCGCTGCCGGGCAATCGCAACGACTGCCGGGCCTGGGCGGAGTCCGGTGCGAAAGCTGCCGTCGGCAACACGATGACCATCGCTGACGGCGGCTACCCGGGTACCGGGCTCGTGATGCCGCACCGCCGCCGCAAAGATGAGGATCTACCCGACTGGAAACAGGCCCACAACAAGTCCCACAAGCAGGTTCGCGCCCGCGTCGAGCACGTCTTTGCCCGGATGAAGACCTGGAAGATCCTTCGTGACTGCGGCCTGAAGGGCGATGGCGTCCACACCGCCATGCTCGGCATCGCCCGGCTGCACAACCTCGCCCTCACGGGGTAACTCCCGCCCCTCACTGGACCAGAGAGGTCCAATGGGGGGGCTCGCCGGCTCGAAGGATGCTCAGTCGATACAGAACTCGTTGCCCTCGATGTCCTGCATCGGGATGCACGAGTCATTGCCGTCGTACAGCGTTTGAACGTGTACCGCCCCGAGCGGGACCAGCCGTGCGCACTCGGCCTCCAGCGCGGCGAGGCGCTCTTTCCCTACGAGTCCGGTGCCGACCCGCACGTCGAGATGCACCCGGTTCTTGGCGGCCTTCCCTTCGGGGACGCGCTGGAAGTACAGCCGAGGGCCGACGCCCGAAGGGTCGACGCAGGCGAACCACGCGTCCTGCTCCTCAGGAGGCTGCGCACCCTTGAACTCGTCCCAAGTAGCAAACCCCTCAGGCGGGGGCGGAACGACATAACCCAGCACCTCGCACCAGAAGCGGGCCAGCCGCTCGGGTTCCGCGCAGTCGAAGGTGACTTGGAAGTGCTTGATCGATGACATCGGCGCACCCTACCAAGGGGGCTCTGCTGCCCATTTCCCCAAGGTGGATCCCCATGCCGTCGAGATGTCGACCCCAACCCTGCCGAACCCTGGTGCGTAACCGAATGCCCAAGATCAGTTACGGGACAGCCCTTAGCGTCCAGTGCGTGAGGACTTTATCAAGGAAAAGTCAGGCGTGAAAGGGGGGCGCCCAGCGAAGACGCCCTCGAAGATCCCAGTGGTCAGCATTCACACTAGAACACCCCAAGGAGCGTGCCTAGTATGCGCACCCGCAGCCTCATCGCCGCCGCACCCGTTGTCACGGGGCTCGTTACCTTCATCCCCGCTACAGCCTCCGCCGCGCCGACAAATATCACACCCGACGCAACGCTCACCTCGACCCACACAAGCAGCACGCCTTCCAATATTCTGCTCGGCGGCACTATCCGAGAGCCAGGGATGGAGTATGGCGGGGACATATACATAAAAGGCAAGTCGTACGGAATTGTCTACTTCGACGACTATGCCGGCAACAAAGACCGCGACCTCTTCTATGTTTATGATAGCCCCGGCGACGGCGCATCCGTAACGCTCCGGGTATGCTATAGCCACACCTGTAAAACCAAGCGCGCCAGCTACGGGAGAATGGAAAAGATCGACGTCGGCAACATTGGGAATGGCTATAAGGTCTGACTAACGGGCTGCGCCTGGAAAAAGGGCATTAAGATCGGCTGCGCCGACAGTTCGATCACCGAGTAGGGGCCTGGGCGGAATTCACCGCCGCTGTTCGGGCGGGCTCACGGCCGGCAGTTCCCGTCGAGGCTGGCGGCGATCTCGGGCATGAGCAGCAGCGGAACAGCCGTTATCGATGAGAACGATCTTCGTCTGACCCTCAGGGCTGATCATTGAGTGAGTGGTTCCCGGGGGTCAGCCTGAAGGGCGGGGCGGAGTGTCCAGCGGGATACTCCAAGTTAGGGCCTGTTCGTTGTTCTGATCAGGGGTTGGTGGTCACGATCGGGTGACCGGCCTTCGCCGAGGTGGGAGCGGCGGTAGAACCAGCTATGAGGCGACCGTGCATATCGCCGTGATCAGCGAGTGGCTGTGACCAGGTGCCCCGAGGCGCTAGCTGTGGCTGGCCGATCGTGCGAGTTTGCTCTCGATCCAGTTGATGCCGAAGTTCACGACGTCGGCCGCTTCGAAGAGGTGGCTCGTTCCGGTGCCGACCTGTCCTTGTCGTCCGTGCCCGGCAGTGAGCATGTCGCGGGCGATGACCGCGAAGGGTTCCTGCTCTTGCGGCACGACCGTGGTGTAGTCGAAGGCGCCGTTCTCGGAGTTGATGTCGTGGAAGCGCCGCCAGACGCGCTCGCCGTCCACGGTGATGGGCTGTTGGTAGTCGACGAACCGCTTCCCCGGCGCCTTGGCGAGGGCCTCCGCGTGGTGCAGGAGCGTCAGGGTGTCGAGCGGTGCGCCCAGCAACAGCACCCGGCCGCCCGTGGCGGCCAGACGAGCCAGGGGACTGTCGGGACCGTGAGGGTCATCCCACGGGTGATCATCCATCAGGAAGTGGGCCGCCGGGCCGAGAGCGGCGAAGCTGGCGTCGGGGTGACGACTGCGTACCGCGCCCGGCCAGCGGCGCAGGGCCTCGGGCAATCGGCCGTTGTTGTGGTCGGCCTCACTGAACCGCAGGTCGTAGGCGGGATGCTCGGCACGCAGGACGGCCTGCCACTCTCCGGGCCAGTCGGTGAAGTCGTAGGGCGGGGCGTCGTTCCAGCCGCAGGTGACCACCAGCGTGCCCTCGGCGCCGACTGTGTCCCGCAGCGCATTGATGATCGTTTGGGTGCCACCGGCGATGTACCCCAGCGCCGACATCCGGGTGTGGAACATCACGATGTCGCCCTCGGCCAGGCCCAACTCGCCCAGATCGCGGACGAGCCTGCTGCGGGTGACCGGACCATCGGAGCGCTTGAGGAGGTCTAGCTCATCCATGATCGAAAGGTATGCGCAGCCCCGCAACTGGCCAAACGCTTTTCTGAAACACGCCCTTGTGCTGTGACCGAATAGGTTCGCCCGGTTGCTGATGATGTGAAGTGCTCGATGAAGCGGATGTGCTCGTGTGCTTCAGCGGTAGTCGGCCAGGCCGTCCGCGAGTTCTTCTCCGTCGCCGTCGCGGATGGCGTAGAGGGCTTGCTGCAGAGCGAACGTGCCGCGGATCGCGGCGATGCGGCTGAGGAGCCCGTGGTTTGACCAGCTGCCCAGAGCGAGCACCCGCTCCAGGAGTTCACGGCCGTAGCTGGCACCGATGGCTGCGAGGTCCTCGGCCGGGTCACTGAGTGTGACATCGTCCCAGTCGAGTACGCCGGAGAGGTGCGGCAGGCCGTGCGTCCACTCCCACAGGACGTTTTCGGCACCGAGGTCGCCATGCACCACTGCTCGAGTGACATGGGGAAGGCTATCGAGTGCTGCGAGTTCCCGCTCGGCCCGTAGACGCCCGCTGTCGGACATGAGCTGGAACAGCTCCGCGCGCACGTTCTCCGCGAACCGCCGCCACCGGCTTTCTGCTGCCTGAGGGAGAACCGCTCGTACCGTCTCGTCGGTGCCGGTGCCGGTGCCGGTGCCGGCGCGGGCCAGAGCGGACAGCAGTGTGGCGTACTGGGCCGCCACGGTGTCGACCACTTGGGCATCGTTGAGTGTGTCGGACTTCAGCGGTTCCCCGGGAATGCGACTGAGTACCAGGAACGGCACCTCGTCGGCGCCGTGGGCGCTGCCCTGGAACAGCGGCTCAGGTGTGCGGAAGCCGAGGTCGAGGCCGGCGAGTGCGTGTAGGGCGGCCACCCGCTCGGGCAACCGGACGGCCGCTGCCCGGGTGCGAGGCAGGCACACGACGCGGTCCGAGCCAATGACCACGATGTGGAATTGTCCCTGACGTACTGCAAGGTCGTCCGGTTTGTCGTTGGGCAGCAGACGGCTCAGCAGAGCGCGATGCGTCGTACGGATGCTCACGAGTGTGACCTCTGGATCCTTCAATGAGTAGGAGGCGATGTGCACAAAGTGCTGTCAGGCCGCGCTGTCGAGCGGGCGTCCGCCCCCCAGCGAATGCCCTTCTCGCTGCGGATACGGGCCCGTTCTCGGCGTTGAGCGGCCAGAATGTCGGGATGACGGGCGTTGGCGTTGCGCCAGCGCAGGTAGCGGTACAGGGCACGGGTCTGCGCGGGATGGCTGCGATGATGCGAGTTGGCCAGGGTGAACTGCCGCAGCGGACCGAAGTGCGCCTCGATCGGGTTGGCCCAGGAGGCGTAGGTCGGGGTGAAGCACAGCTCGACCTTGTTCTTCTTCGCCCAGCGGCGGATGTCCGCGCCGGTATGAGCGAGAGGTTGTCCAGGCCGATGTGGATCGGGGCGCCGTCGGGCCGGGCGGCGCGGATCGACTTCAGCGCGGCCAGGCTGATGGCGGTGCCCTTGCGGCGCCGGTTGACGCCCCACAGACGGTCGTCGCCCACGGAGTAGCAGCCGTGGAAGTAGGTGACGCCATGGGTGCGGTGGTAGGTCGCCGGAAGGCGGTCGGGGTTGCCCTGCTTGGCCCAGCAGGAGCCCGCGGTGGGCCGGATCTCCAGCGGCCCGAACTCGTCGAAGGCGAAGACCCGGTCCGGGAAGCGTTCCAGCACCTGCTCGATCCGGTCGACCTTGGCGTCACGTTCAGGGTCGGGTGATTCCTTCCATGTCTTGGTGCGCTGGAAGGTGATGCGGCGGCGCAGCAGCAGGCATCGTAAGGCTTCACGGCCGATGCGGATGACGCGTCCGTGTACTTTCCGCAGGTAGGCGGCGGGTTTGCGGATCGACCAGCGGGTGAAGGGCTGGCCGAGTTTGGTCGGGCGGGTGGTGGCCGCCTGGATGACGAAGTCCTCGTCGTCAGGGGGTGAGCAGGCGAGGACGGCCTCCCGCGCACTGAGGGTCCAGGCAGGCCAGGCCGATCTCGTTGAACCGGTGGATCACCTCCCGCCCCGTGCCCTCGTCGGCCTGGACCAGCTGGGCGATCTCCGGTACGCGGTTTCCGCCGGCGGACGCCAGCAGCATCATCGCCCGGCGATAGCGCACCGCGCTGGTACTGCCCCGGCGCACGATCTGCTGCAGCTTCTGCCCTTCTTGGTCGGTCAGTCTGCGCACCGCACAGGCTCGGCCACCACACCTCCAGCGATCGGAACGGACGTCACCGCCCATCCAACCGCTCCAACTACCAACCCGGCGAACCTGTTCGGTCACAGCACTAGCTATGCCGCCCCGCAGGGACTGGATCCGTTGCTGTATCCGCTGGCCGGACGTGCAGGTCAGGCACCGGATCGGCGCAACTCACACCGACGCGGCGTGCGACTGAGCTGTGTGGCCCCCATCAAGTGCGCCGGCCCAAGATAGCCCCGCGCGTCAGTCTCGGCCCGCTGTTGTTGCGTACGGCGTGGTCGCCGACGGCCCGCCGGTCGACTCTGGCCTGCCCATCGACAACGAGGCGGTGTCTCTCATCGGTTGAGCCTCTGATCAAACGGCCGCAAACGCCCAGGTGGGAACGTTCCATGTGCGAGGTCTGCCGGACCTGTCCTACCGTCTTCGGCAGCGGGCCCGCACCCATCGTTGGTTTCCACACAAAGAGGTTCTCCATGACCATCCTCGTGACCGGAGCGACCGGCACCGTGGGCAGGCACGTAGTCGATCGGCTCCTCTCGGCTGGGCGGCCCGTCCGGGCGCTCACCCGCAACCCGGAGACCGCCGGGCTGCCCGTCGGCGTCGACGTCGTGCAGGGTGACCTGAACCGACCGGGCGACCTGTCGTTCGACGGGGTACAGGGCGTGTTCCTCATCCCCGGCATCTTCGATCCAGAGCACGCGACCGGCCTCGGGGGAGCCTTCGTCAGCCGCGCCGTGGCGGCCGGGGTCGCCCGGATCGTGTCCCTGACCAGCTCTGGCGTCACGACCCGGCGGGCCGGCTTCTACGAGATGCTGCACGCGGTGGAACAGGTCGTCGAGAAGTCCGGGGTGGCCTGGACCCACGTGCGGCCCGGCGAGTTCGCCGTCAACAAGCTCGACTTCTGGGGCGAGTCCATCCGGACGGAGGGCGTGGTCCGCAACGCCTACCCCGACGGCGTCGGCGTGCCGATCCACGAGGCCGACATCGCCGAGATCGCCACGATCGCCCTGCTGGGGGACGGCCACGCGGGCCGGGCGTACGACCTGACCGGGCCGGAGGCGCTCACCCACCGGCAGCAGGCGGAGGCGATCGGCACCGGGCTCGGCCGCCCGATCGCGTTCGAGGGACTGACGTACGGGCAGGCCCGCCGGGCCTACATCGAGGCCGGGCTCCCGATGGAGATCGCCGAGTTCGTTCTGGGCTACCAGGCCGAGTACGCCGAGGAGCCACCGGCGGTCTCACCCACGTTCGAGCAGGTCACCGGCAGAAAGGGCCGTACGCTCGCGCAGTGGGCGGCCGACCACGCCGCCGAACTGGCCCCGGCCGCCTGACGGCCGACGGCATGAGGCGGGGCGGTGCGGTGCGGTGGGGTCTCGGCCCACCGCACCGCCCCTTCTGTCGGCGCCGCCCGCCAGCGCCGCCCGTGATCCGGCACCTTCGTCACGGCGCGCTGTCGGTCCCCAGCGATCAGTGATTGCGCCAGAACCCACGGAGCTCTGCGCCTCGCGGGTTGAGGGGGCCGGGGCCACTCGCGGTCTCAGGGTGCGAGGCAGGAGCTGGCTGGCTATCGGGTGGCTTCGGCGCTGTGGAGTTCCGCATCTGGTGCGCGTTCGCGTGTACCGGGTGGTGCACTCCCACGTGAACGTTGACAGTAGCTCGCTCCCCGGCCAATTGGCCGGCGTCGGGGCCGCTCGGGGATTACTCGTGAAGTGAAATACCTGGTGAGTCTCTGGGGAGCTGGACTGGTTCAGCTCGGCGGACAGGGTGGGCGAGGGTATGCGGGGGATAGGTCGGCTCATGGCCGATGGGTGGCCCGGTGTTGGGGGCGACGCTTAGTGTGATACCCCTGCCCGGGTATTGGGTGTGCAGGTCAGTGCACTTCTTTGCGGTCGTGGCGACTCCGACTCGTCTATATGGACGATACCTAGTGCATAGATGGCCCGTTTGAGGACCTGATCACCCTTCCGTTGTTGCCTTCGAGATGCTGTCCCCGGGTGTTGTGTTCGCCAGTAGTTCGGATTCTTTATGCCAGCCCGTGGGTGACACGTTCGGTGAGGGTGTCAGGCGTGGGCGGGATCTCATCGCCGTGAAGGTTCCCGCGATGAGGAGGCACGTCACGAGGTGGCGTGGGCGTTTACCACCTCCCGTTTCGGTGTGTGCGAATTTGGTGCGGCTCGGCAAAAGTTAAAGCCCATTTCGATGGGTGATGGCGGAATATTCATTCCGGGGGATTGTGAGGCAAGCCTCTCCAGTCGTTTGGGTAACCGAAAATGTGTGGTGATGGACTTGAGATCCATTCCCTATCGAGAAATGGTGGCGACATCACAACAACAAATCGGCGGTGCGAATGGCCGCCGGTGACCATGAATGGGAGCCATGAAATGGCCGCGAACATCAACACCACGGTCCCGGCGATCGCCACCGCCACCAAGCGCACTTCGCCGATGGGAGTACAACAAGAATCGGTGGGAGGTCGACCGCCCCGCCGAGGTGGCCGCCGCTCTCAATTGGGTTCGTAAGGCATCTGTGCCGCTCGCCGACCTCACCGAATTCGAGGGCATCACGCTGGCCCTCGGCGCGTGCGCTCGAAAGCTGGACGACACGCCCGCTGCGTCGAGCTACTACACGCGGCGGCGTCGCGTTCTCTACAACGTGCTCAAGTATGCCGTTCAACGGAAGCGTCTCGCCGTCAACCCCATCGATGGTCTTGATTGGAAGCCGACCGAAGACGATGAGGTGTGGGAGGAAGTAGACCCGGCGGTGGTTCCTTCGCGATCCCGCCGGAACTCGTCCGGATCCTGCGTGATCACATCGACCGGTACGGCGTCGCCCCGGACGGCCGGCTGTTCCGTACCGAGCGCGGGGGAGTGTTGCTCCCGTCCGGTTACGGGCGCACCTGGCACAGGGCACGCACGCTGACCCTCAGTCCCGCCGAGGAAGCGTCGGACCTCGCCCGACGCCCGTACGACCTGCGGCACGCCGGTGTCTCGCTGCGGCTCGACGCCGCGTCCCGCCGACCCAGGTCGCCGAGTGGTCCGGCCACAGCGTGGAGGTGCTGCTCAAGATCTACGCCAAGGTCATCGCTGGCCAATACCACGTTTGGGAAGGGCGCATTGACGACGTTCTCGGCGGCTGGAGCCTGGAACACAAATGGAACGCGCACCGTGGCATAAGGCGTCTCGTGGTGGCACCTGATGTCACATGGCGCATGAACGAGAACAGCCGGTTTCCGCAGGTCAATAGCGGAAACCGGCTGATCGTTTCGGGGTGCCCCCTGGGGGACCCCACACAAACGGGAACGCCCAACCCCACCCACCGGCCAACTACTGATCACCGGATCGTTCACCGTGGGCACCCGACAGTAGTTGCTGTCACAGGGGTCAGGTGTGTGAGGTTCGGTTCGCTGGCGATGAGGAGTGGAGTCAAGACCTCCGTCCTTGATATGGTTGCGCATTCGCATTTCAGTGGTGAGCCATCCGGCGGACTCATCTACGGATACGCGCAGGCGCGTGAGACGGACACAGTTTGAGAACGGACAGGCCGAACTGGTCGCCCGCGGGATTCTCGACCGAGCGGTCACAAAACCCGGGTGTCGCCTGCCTGGGAGAAGGTGCCTAGCGATAGAGGCTGGCGACGTACTCAGCGAAAAGTTCGGCCAGTTCCTCGGACTTGCTGCCCCGAGTCTTCCGTGTATGACAGTTAGAGCACAAGGCGATCATGTTGGTGATGTCGTCGATTCCATACTCGGCAAACCCGATGATGTGATCGACCTCGAGCAGTGGTTCGCCTCCGGGGGTGACATCTTCCAGATAGCCGATGTCCCTGCACCTGGGGTTCTCGCACCGAGCCTGACCGGTCTTGTACTTGCTACGCTCGATGGCGCGAGCGCGCATGACCGGATCCCTTACTGGTCGGCCGACCATAGTACGCGCGTAGTCGGCACGATTGCGGAGCACAGGCCTGACTAACTGGCCTGTAGGGGTCTTGGCGATTTGCTTCAGCCTGTCTAGAACTGCCCGAGCTGTGTTCTCAGCCGAGTGCGGCGAGGTTGCCCCGTCGAGCAGATCATTGATATCTGTGAGGAGGGGGCGACGTCGATAGGCGTCCCAGCCCCGCTGGTGCAGCGAAGCGCGTAACCGCATGCACTCCCACTGTGACCGGCCGAGGATATCGAGGATTTGGCCGTGCTTGGCATGCATTACCCCGGCAGGTAGTGGCGCGCCAGGTACTTCTGCGTACTCAAGGTCGCAAAACAGTGTTGCGAACGTGGTGGCTCTGTCCAGACAGATTACCCGGCGCCCTACGATAGAGGGCAGGACCTTTTGGAAGAATGCCTCATCAAAGGGGCCTGCGTCCTCCATGGTCCTTCGCGTTAGACCATACGATGACAATCTACGGCCAGTGTACCCACCCCAGAGTGGGTCCACAGGGGTGTTAACCAACATCCTCCCGGTCACAGACATGACTGCGATCTGGCAAACGCACGGCCGAAGGCCAAGTTCGCCCGCCGCTGCTTCTTTTAAAGTTCCGACGGTGTTGATGGTCAAAATAACGGTGCTGGGAGACCGGAGGATGTCACGGGCCCAAACGATGGTGTCATCGTAGTCGGCGGTGACGTCCTCATCGGTGGGTAGATTGGACTTGGGTCTGGTGTCGTCTAGGTGGTAAAGCGGCTGGCAGTCGTAGCTCATGAGAGGCTGGCCCTCGTGCGTGATCTCCACGCCACGTCGAATGAGCAGCGCGTCCGGGACCAGGAGGTTGCGCGGGCGGAGTTTGCCGGTTTCTAGTTCGCCGATGGTCCTGAGCTTGTCCGGCCGTTCCCGCCAGCGCTCCATGGGGGCTAGATTGGGGAGCTCGGCGTCGGGCCACTCGGTGACCTTCAGGCCGTGCACCGGTACGTCGAAACCAGCAGGAAAGCTCCAATCGGGAATCATTGGCAGTGAGGATGGCACTTGTGCTCCTAGAAAGGGGGGTTTCTGTCGAGAGACTTCATCGCCATCATAGTAGACACCCGTGACATTTCGGTTGAGTCGGATCGTTTTCCCCCTCGCCGATAGGTCGGATCACGCGACAGAGCGAAGCGCCGATCCAGAAGGTGTGTGCTGTAGCGCAGGGGGAGATCGCCGGGGCGAAAGGGCGTAACAGCGACCTCGCCGGGGTTTGACCGAGGCTGCCAATAACGTCTGTCCGCCCGCGAGGCTGTGGTCAGTATGCGCGCGGTCGGCATGATCGCCAACGCTTCCGCCACCGAGATCGAGCATCTGCGGGTCGAGTTGAGGGTCCGGTGGAAGCAAGGGCCGAGCGGTGATGGTGCTGCGGTAGCCCGGCTGATCGGCGACCCAGATCGCGCTGCTGCTGGGCTGCGATGTCGGCGTGTGGGGTGCCCTGGATCTTCCGGACAGGTTGCCGAGATGGGCCTGCTGGTGGTCCTCGCGCCAGAGGGTGTCGCGGGCCCGGTGCTCGAGATTCTCGATGCCCCGGTGCTGGCGGGCATGGTCGGTGATTTCGGCCGCTGACAGCGTGGTCCTGCTGGTGACCACGATCACGACCACCTTGCTGAGCGGTGCGCTGTCAGGTCGGCCACGTCACGGCGGATGACCGTCATCCGGGTCACATGTGGCAGCCTGATACCGGCGGCCCAGGCGGTCCAGCGGTTGATCCGGCCATGACCCGGACCGAACGGTCAGGGCCGTTCGCGTTCAGGCCGTTCGGCTGGCGACAGACGAATGTTACGGGCGAGTAGTTCAGAGGCGATCTGCCGTTGACGTATCTACCACCGAGATTGAAGAAGCGTCCGAATGAGGACACGACAGGCGGCACCCGTGCAAGCCCAGGTCCGGGGCCGTTTGACTCCGGCACCGAACCGCGGAATTGGCGTACCCAGCAACTGTTGCTCACCGCGGTTGGCAAGTTTCTGGAGTGACGCTTGCGTTGGGTCAGGTTTCTGTAGTATCGCGTGATACCGCGTGTGCACGGGGCGCGGGGTGGTAATGGGGCCGCGCCAAGGGGGCGCGGGCTGCGGATGTTCGGGGGCGGTCGGTGTACCTGGCGTATTTACGTGCAGAGAACTTTCGCGTGTTCGGCGCCGGAACCGGACCGGACGGGGCAGCGGACAGGATGGCCACCGGTGGGCCGCCGGGCACCACGCTCACCGAGACCACATGCACCCGGGTCGCGCCTGTCGGTGGTGAGGCGGGTGAATGTTTGCAGGTGTTGTTCGGTCCAGGGACCAACGTGCTGGTCGGTGAGAACGACAGCGGCAAGACCGCCATCATCGATGCGATCCGGTTGTGTCTGCAGACCACGGCCGGCGACCACTACCGGATCTGTCGTGAGGATTTTCACCTGCGTCCGGATGGCGAGCGCGCCACGGAGTTCTCCATCAGCTGCGGATTCAAGGCGCTGGCGCTGGGCGAACAGGCAGCGTTCCTGGAATTGCTCACCACCGAGGAGGGCGAGCAGGTCCTCTACCTCACGTTGCGGGCGCAGTTGAAGGATCCGCTGCGTCCCCACCAGGTGTCGGTCACCGTCCGCTCAGGTCCCGACGGGCAGGGGCCCTCGCTGGACGGCGACGCCCGCGAGTTGCTGCGCGCTACCTGGCTGCGGCCGCTGCGCGACGCCGAGGCTGAGTTGCGAGCGGGCCGTGGGTCGCGGCTGGCGCAGATCCTGGCGGGATACCCGGTGATGCTCGAGCAGGGCGTCGACGACTTCGACCCGGCTAGCGATACCGCCTCGACGTTAGTGGGTATCTTGCGACGGGCCGAGGCCCACTTGAGCGACAACCCCGCCGTTGCCGCGGCCCGCGACGACATCAACACCGCCTACCTGAGCAGGTTCGCAATCGGCACTGACCGGTTGCGCGCGCAGATCGGCGTGGTCGGCGGCGCCACCCTGGCCAAGGCGCTGGAGCGCCTGGAATTGAAATTGCTCGGCGGGCATTCAGACGAACCGCACAAGCACGGTCTGGGCTACAACAACGCGCTGTTCATGGCCGCCGAGCTGCTGCTGCTGGGCAACAGCCCGGCAGCGCCACTCCTTTTGATTGAAGAGCCCGAGGCCCATCTGCATCCGCAGCTGCAGACCCGGGTGATGGAGCTGCTAAGCGAACGCGCCCAACCTCTCCACGGTCCCGCCGGAGCGCCCGTGGACCTCGGCAGCGGAGTGAGCTACGAGGCAGACGGACAGGCGGGTGGCGGTGTTCAGGTAATCGTGACGACCCATAGCCCGCACCTGGCGGCGGCGCTACCCACCAGATGCCTCACCCTGGTCGCGCACGGCCGGACCTTCGCGCTGAACCCGGCCAGCACCCGGTTGGGCGACGACGACTACGCGTTCTTGGACCGCTTCCTGGACGCGACCAAGGCCAACCTGTTCTTCGCACGCAGCGTTGCGATCGTCGAGGGCGATGCTGAAGCGATTGCGTTGCCAGCGCTGGCCGCGGCAATCGGCCGGTCCTTCAGCGCCTCAGGTGTCAGCATCGTCAACGTCGGCAGTACCGGCCTGATGCGCTACGGTCGAATTTTCCAGCGCCAGGGACCGCAGATCCCCATTCGGGTCGCTTGCATCTGCGACCGCGACATCGCCCCCGCTGCAACTCCTGACGACATGCGTAAGGGTTTGAAGAGCGCGGTGGGGATGACGCCGGTGCAGGTAGCCGAGCACCTGAATTCTTTGACGCGGGAGGACGACGGCCCGGTCTGCACTTTCGTTGCCGACCACTGGACGCTGGAGTACGACCTGGCCGCCGCTTCCTGGAGAATGGCCTCGCTGATGCACCAGGCCACACAGGCTGCGGTCGCTACCAAGAGACGATGGCCGGATTCGGACCGGCTCTCCCAGATCCGCCAGGACGCCCAGCGTGAGGTCGACGGCTGGTGCAAGGACAAGATGCCGCTGGCCGAGGCGGCGCTGCAGGTGTTCAGGCCGCTGCGCATGTCCAACGCCAGCAAGACTGTGGCGGCCCAGTACCTGGCTCAGCTGCTGGCGGAGACCACCGTCACCGCCGATGACCTGCCGCATTACCTGGTGCGGGCTCTGCACTACCTGTGTCCGGCGGAGGACGCGCGATGACCGCCCTCGACGCTCTGCCCCCCGCACGCTCAGGTCCCGACGGCCCGCGTTTCACCTTTGAGGACCCCGACAGCCCCACGCCCGGCATCGTGACGTCCGGTGACCCGGCATCTGGCAGTCCGGCATCGGATGGCCTGACGCCCGGGGGAGCGGCGGCCGACCTTGCGGCCTACGATTCTTCGGTCCTGGCCAAGGACAGGGTGGAGGAGTTGGCCGGGCGGCTGGGCCTGCAGTTGCCCGATGTCCAGCAATGGGACTTTCTACAGGCAACCACGTCGCTGGACTTGCAGGCCGCGCCCGGGTCGGGCAAGACCACGCTGGTGGCGCTGAAGCTGGCGCTTCTGGCTGGCGGCTGGCGGGCGCCGCAGCGCGGCGTGTGCGTGCTGTCGCACACCAACACCGCCAAGGACGAGATCCGCGCGCGGTTGGAAAGCGTGCCAGCCGGTCGGCCGCTGTTGGCCTATCCGCATTTCATCGGGACCATCCAGACGTTCGTCGACACCTTCCTGGCCCTGCCGGCGCTGCGGTCCCAAGGGATCACCGTGCGGTCCATCGACGATGACGCCTACGCTGCGGCAGCCGTGCGATTACTCCGCGCCAGCCGGTTCCGCCAACTGGCCGCCTACCTGGGCAGGCGCCAGGATGGGCGGCAGGCCATCGAGACCGCCCAATGGGTGTACCGCGAAGGTGGCCTGGTGGCCACCCTGCCGGACAAGGAGCTCTGGTTCGGCGCCACGACCGTCAGCGGGCGGCAATTCACGGCCCTCAAGCGGGAGCTGACCCGCCAAGGTGTGTTCCGTTATGGCGACTTGTACGCCATCGCTCTGCACCACATCAAGCAGACCCCGCAGCTCACCGCAGCCTTGTCGCACCGCTTCCCATTCGTGTTGATCGACGAAATGCAAGACACTAGCGACCTGCAGCAACACCTTCTGCAGACCACCATCACCAACGGAACCGGTGTCTCGACCGGATCGTCGGCCGGCGTCGTCGTGCAGCGGGTCGGCGATGTCAATCAGCGCATCTTCGTCGCGCAGACCGCCAGCGGCTCCCCGAGCACCGCAGCGTCATCCAGTACCGCGAGACCACCCGACACGGCGGCGGGCACGGAGGCGGCGACGCACTCATATGCCTTTCCCTGCCCAACTGCCTCAGAGTTGCCGGTCAGCCGCCGGTTCGGTCCCGCCATCGCCGCGCTGGCCTCGCAGCTGACCCTGCACAGACCCCAGCGCATTCAGGGCGCCGGGCCGCAGGCACCCATCGTGCTGATGCTGTTCGACGAACGGACCGTGCAGCGGGTGGTCCCTGCCTTCGAGGAACTAGCCGCTCGGATCGTTCCTGCCCAGGTGCTACGCCACAACCCTCCGCACATCTTGGGTTCCCGGCTCCGTCGCAAAGGCAGCAGCGTGTTCCCGCAGTCGCTGGCCTGCTACCTGTCCGGAGGGCAACCGGTCACCCCGGTGGAGGACGACATCGGCCTCATCGCCGCCGCCCGCAGCGCGCAGGCGCAATGGCTGCAGGGACAGCACCACGCTGCGGCCGACACCCTGTGGGAGGCGATCCGCCGACTCGCCGACCTGCTAGTGCCCCACACGACCGGCACTCCCACCGCCGATCAGGCGACGGGGCAGGGGACCTTCCAGGCGATGGGGGCGGGCCGGGCAGCGCTCGTGCGGCAAACACAACAAGGGTTGCCGCCGCTGCGCTGGCTGGACCGCTCGGCGGAAACCCCACAGGGGCGGGCCCGTGTCCTGATGCACCGGATGCTAACCAGCACGCTCACCGACCCTGCCGAATGGTCGGCCCTCACCGGCGAGCTGTGCCAGCTCCTGACGCGGATGCTGCAGCCACTGGCGCCGACGACCCACGCCGCTGCATCCGTGGGGGCGTCGACGAGCGGGCCGCCCTCGGTCTTGGCCGAGGAACTGGAGTTCGTACCCCCGCCGGTGCAAAGCCTGCCACCCGCGCCCCGGCCACCTGCCGCACAAACCACAGCCTCCAACACCGACGCCCTTGATGACGCCCGCAACGACGCCCGCAGGGGCGGGGACGCGCCGGTGGTGTCGGCCGTGCCCCGATCGATCCAGAGCGCCAAAGGGCAGACGCACTCGGCGACCTTGATCGTGGACTGCCTGGAGCACACCGGTAAGAAGCACGACGTGTCGCAGGTACTAAGCCTCATCGCCGATGGCGGCGGGCGCGCCGGGCAGGCCCCGGCCTATATTCGCAAGGCCGCGCAGCTCATCTTCGTCGGCGTGACCCGCCCTACCCACCTGCTGGTTCTCGCCGCCGACCTGACCCGGGTCCGGCCCCATCTGCCAGCGCTGCGCTCCCGGGAGGGCTGGCAGATCCAGAACCTAACCGGCCAGTCCCTGGAGCAAGGCACCCTCGACATCTCCTGACCACCGCGCGCCGACGATTGCCGCCGATGCGCTACCGGCCTCTGGAGCCACCGGGCAGATGAGGTCGGTTCGACATGCCAGGTCCGGGCTTGGTGTTAGTGGAGGATCTCCTCGATGGCGAGAAACGATGCTCGCAGGAGCGTACGGAGCGCGTCGCTGGCCTTGGCTCCGGTGATCCAGGCGCGGCGGGCTGTCGCCGGCACCGCCCTCCACGCTTGAACCGTTAGGCTCTTTGCGTGGATCCGATCGCCAGCACTGAGACCCGGCGCCAAGCTGCTCTCGGCAAACTAGACCCGAGTAGCCAAGCGGTGCTAGGGCAGTTCTTCACTCCCGTGAAGGCCGCCACGCTGATGGCCTCAATGCTTCGAGTCGACGACCTCAGTGGCACGGTCCGGGTTCTTGATCCAGGAGCTGGCGCCGGGTCTCTGACCGCCGCCCTCGTCGATCGACTGCATACCGAGCGCCCCGACGTTGCGGTTCACGTCGTGGCCGTGGAAACCGATCCCTTCATCACGCCCTACCTACGCGCCACTCTCGAGGAATGCCGGGCCGCATACGGCATCTCATACGACCTGGTCGAGGGTGACTACTTGCTTGACGATGGCGCCAAGTTGGATGGTCCGTTCGACCTCGTGATCGCCAATCCGCCGTACGGAAAGCTTGCTTCTGATTCGCCCACACGGCTTGCAACGGCAGCGCGAGCTGTCGACACTCCCAACGTCTACGTGGCCTTCTGGGTACGGGCGGTCGCTTCGCTTAAGAAAGGCGGGCAGGGGGTTTTTATCGTTCCCCGCTCATGGGCAAATGGGCCTTACTATCGCCCATTTCGCCACTGGCTACTATCGACGGCAAGTCTCGACGTGCTCCATGCATTCGAAAGCCGCACCAAGGTATTCGCGGATACGAAGGTAAAGCAGGAGAATGTCATTGTAGCTTTCAGTTTGAGATCCCAAATTTCCAATGTGATCCTCTCCAAATCGATTGCTCACGACGAGGATCCCATTGCGCGCCCCGTATCGTACTCAATAATTGTCCAAGATAAAGACGATGACAAACTCGTACACTTCTCCGAAGGTGCATCGGTGCCTTCGGCAGCGAGATTTGCTCTGGCCGACCTCGGCATCGGTGTCAGCACGGGAAAGGTGGTCGATTTTCGCAACCGCCAATACCTGACCGATAACCTCGACACTCCCGGCGTCGTTCCAATGATTTACCAGTCAAACATTCGATCCGGTGGAATTGAATGGCCGCAAACAAATGCGAGAAAGCCGCAGGGGTTTATTGCTGTCGATGATGTTGCAACCCGTCAACTCCTCTCTCAAGGTCCGTATGTTGTTGTGAAACGGCAAACTGCGAAGGAGGACCGTCGACGTGTCATTGCTGCGGTCTGGGATGGGCCCAGTAGGGTCGCATGCGACAACAAGACGAACTATCTACATGAATCGAATAATCCGCTTGAGAGAAACCTTGCCCGGGGTCTCATGCTCTGGCTGAACTCGACCGTATTGGATCGATACTTCCGGGCATTCTCGGGTCACACCCAGGTCAACGCGGGTGACCTACGACGCCTTCCGTTCCCTAGTCGCGAGGACCTAATTCTTCTCGCCAAGACCGCGCCCGACGGCCTGCCCAACCAGGAGGCGTTGGATGCCGTGGTAGCCAAACTCTTCTCGGAGATGCCAGACTCCACCGCGTGACCACTGGCAACGACATCGACGAGACGGTAGCGACCGTCGACACCGCACGGGCGCTGCTGAAGAGCGTTGGGTTCGACGCTCAGCGCCACAACGTTCGCAGTGCCGTGACGTTGCTCGCGCTTGCTGGCCTGAAGCCGGGAGACCGCTGGGTCGACTCGACCACCCCACGTCTCCGCGTGCAGAAGATCATGGACTGGTCTGGCTTGCATTGGGCCAAGCCCTACGCCACCGGGAGCCGGGAAGATTTCCGCAAGAAGACTCTGCGTCAGTGGGTTGCTAATGGATTCGCAGTCCTCAACGCGGACAACCTAAATATCGCAACAAACTCGCAGCTCAACGAGTACTGCCTGTCCGACGAGGCGGTTCAAGTAGTCAGGTCATATGGCACGGACGCTTTCGGGAACGCTTTAGTGATCTTTATAAAGGAGGCGTCGGAGGCAGTTAAAGCGAGAGCGGAAGCCCTCCACGCCGCGATGGTCTCCGTTGATCTGCCTGACGGGGAAGCGTTCCTACTCTCTCCCGCTGGGCAGAACCCGTTGCTGAAGAAAATGGTTGAGAAGTTTGTGCCGCGCTTTGCGCCCGACGCAAAGGTGCTCTACCTCGGAGACACCCGGGGGAAGCGCGCTCTCTTCGAGGAAAAGATCTTCGAGGAGACGCTTGGGCTGACTTTCGATCCCCACGGGCGAATGCCGGATCTCGTCCTACACGATGAAGTCCGTGAGTGGCTCTTCCTTATGGAGGCTGTAAAAAGCAAGGGTCCGTTCGATGAGGAGCGTCACCGTTCCCTACGAGAACTATTTGCAACGCCGGTAGCGGGGCTCGTTTTTGTAAATTGCTTCGAGAATCGTGAGGCGATGCGCCAGTGGCTCCCCGAGCTCGCTTGGGAGACTGAGGCTTGGGTGGCGGACGACCCTGATCATCTGATTCACCTAAACGGCTCACGCTTTCTTGGCCCTTACGAAGGCTAGTGCCTTGAGTCGTTAATTCGCTGGCAGTATGCGGCGAAAGTTCGAGGAAGCTGCGGTGGGCCCAGCGGCGCAGTTGGGGTTGGTGAGTTCGGTGGAACCAGTGCTCGACCAGATTGAGCCAGGATAAACAGAGCCGCTAGTGTCCTGAGTCGGAAGTTCATGTGCGGCTGTAGGGTGCGGTGATGCCTGGTCCGAAGCCGTTGTTGCTGGAGTTGTCCGATCACGAACGCAGGGTGCTGCGGGGCTGGTTGCGTAAGCAGACGGCGTCTCAGTCGCTGGTGTTGCGGTCGAGGATCGTACTGGCGTGCGCGGAGGGCCGGCCGAACGCGCAGGTCGCGCAGGATCTGGGTGTCTCGCGGGAGACCGTGCGCAAATGGCGGGCCCGGTTCGCCGCGGACCGGCTGGAGGGCTTGGTGGACCGACCGCGTTCGGGGGCCCCGCGGAAGATCACCGACGAACAGGTCGAGGTCCTGGTCGCCAGGACGCTGGATCAGGCGCCACCGGCAGGTGATTCGCACTGGTCGACGCGTTCGATGGCCCGCACGGCGGGGATGTCACAGTCGGCTGTCTCGCGGATCTGGCGGGCATTCGGCCTCAAGCCGCACATTGTGGAGACCTGGAAACTGTCGACCGACCCGCAGTTCGTGACCAAGGTCCGCGACGTGGTGGGCATCTACCTCGCCCCGCCCGAGAACGCCCTGGTCCTGGCGGTCGACGAGAAGTCACAGATACAGGCTCTGGACCGGACCCGGCCCGTGCTGCCGATGGCGCCGACCACGTCGGCGAAGATGACCCATGACTACATCCGGCACGGCACGACCAGCCTGTTCGCCGCCCTGGACATCGCCTCCGGCTCGGTCATCGCCCAGCACTACCGCCGCCACCGCCACCAGGAGTTCCTCCGCTTCCTGAAGGTCATCGACGCCGCCGTCCCCAAGGACCTCGAACTCCACCTGGTCCTGGACAACTACGCCACCCACAAGACCGAGCCGGTCAACAAGTGGCTGCTGCGTCACCCCCGCTTCCACCTGCACTTCACTCCCACCTCGGCGTCCTGGCTCAACCTCGTCGAGCGCTGGTTCGCCGAACTGACCTGCCGCAAACTCCGCCGCTCGGCCCACCGCAGCGTCGTCGAACTCGAACGGGACATCCGCGGCTGGATCAACGAGTGGAACAAGAACCCCAAGCCCTTCGTCTGGACGAAGACCGCCGACGACATCCTCGACACCCTCGCCGCATACTGCACACGAATTAACGACTCAGGACACTAGTACTCCAGCCGTAGATCGTGATCTTCACGGCAGGGCGGCCGCCTGCGTGCGGAAATGGCAGTGGCGGGCGCGGGCTTGATGTCGGCGTCGCCAGTGGGACCAGCG
This sequence comes from Spirillospora sp. NBC_01491, assembly GCF_036227065.1. Lineage (GTDB taxonomy): Bacteria > Actinomycetota > Actinomycetes > Streptosporangiales > Streptosporangiaceae > Spirillospora > Spirillospora xylanilytica. Next base: position 3,654,753 of record NZ_CP109432.1, on the reverse strand, counting down.
CAGACGGTGTGCGAGGTCGTGGATTGGGCTGATCATCGCTGCGAACAGGTGCTGGATCTCGTTGCCCGTCAAGGGGATCAGACCGTCAGAGACGGGTCGGTCATGGCGTTCGGCGGCCGCGGTGACGGCGAGGAAGGCGTGGGCGAGCATCGCGAGGGTTACCCAGCGGTGCCAGGAAGTCCACCGACGGACCTGGTGCTCGTCCAGGCCGGTCAGGCCCTTGCTGGCTTGGAATGTTTCCTCGATCGTCCATCGCCGTCCGGCAACCCGCACCAGCTCGGACATCGGCACCGGACGAGGTGAGAAGCAGCGGTAGAAGGCGAGTTCGCCGGTGCGGCGATTGCGGCGGACCAGCAGGCACCACTGGCCGAACTCACCGGCCGGACCGTGAACCTCGACCTGTCCCCAGTCGTAGTACCGCTCGCCCTTCGCGCCGCTCCGGCCGACAGCCGCTGCCAGGCCCGCTTCGGGATCCGCGCGGCCAGGGTCTTCGCCTGGAACTTCCCGGCGTGCGTGATAACGGGATGGGTGCTGGAGACGGCCAGCACGTAGCCGGTCCGGCGGTGTTCCAGGGCGGTCCGCAGGTGCGGGTTGTCGCCGTAGACCTCGTCTCCCGCGACCCAGCGGGCCGATGCTCCCGAGTCCAGGGCCCGCTCGACCATGCGGGCCGCAAGCTCGGGCTTGGTGGCGAACGCCAGACCGTCGGGGACGCCCGCGCTCCGACAGCGATCCGGATCCTCCGTCCATGAGCGCGGCACATACAGGGCTCGGTCGATGGCGGCGTGTCCACGGTCGGCGGAGTACACGAGATAGACGGCGACCTGGGCATTCTCAATGCGGCCGGCCGTGCCGGTGTACTGACGCTGGACCCCGACGGTCGCCGTGCCCTTCTTCAGATCGCCCGTCTCGTCGACCACGAGCACGGCTTTCGTGTCGTGCAGATGCTCGACCACGTAGGCGCGTATGTCGTCTCGGATCGCGTCGGCGTCCCACTTCGCGCGGTGGAGCAGGTGCTGCATGCCGTCCGGAGTCGCGTCGCCGACGTGTTCGGCCAAGGTCCAGCAGTTCTTGCGCGGGAGGTCCGACAACAGCCCGGAGACCAAGCGCCGCACCCTGCGGCGGGGTTCAACTCGGGTGAACCGGCCCGCGATCCGGCTCATCAGGCCGTCGAATGCGTCCTGCCAGTGAGCAGGCACTACGCTGGCGTCCGAGGTCGCCGCGTGATTATTGGTTGTCCACACAACATCAATGATCAACGGCGGCCTCACCTGCTTGGATGCCACCGGAGCCGCCTGGTCTGGGAATCCACGCCGACGGAGAGGACGTCGGAGGGAAGAAAGAGTGGGGGGGCACCGGACGATCTACCCCGCCGCGGCCATGACCGCGGGAGAGTTCAGCACCCTGGTTGCTGAACTGGAGTGGGTGTGGGCGGGAAATAAGAAGAAGTGAGGGAAGGCATGTCCCAGACGAACGCCCATGCGGACGACGACGCCTTTGCGGAGGCGCTCGCAGCCGCCGACCGGCTGAACCGCGCACTCAGCCCGCTGAGGATCGACCGGGAGGGGACGCAGGAGCAGCTCAGGTCGGCCCTGCGCCGGCCCGAGGAAGCGGTACGGGCCATCCTCCTCCTGGAGACGCTCGGTACGACGCCGACGAAAGCCCTCGTCGACGACCTGCTCGTACTCGCCCTGCAAGAGCGCCGCACCATGCTCATCCGCAAGCTGCTGGGAAGGCTGCCCTGGCGGGAGGCGAAGGAGATCGTCCCTCCGGCTGTCTGGCGCCTGCTCGATGACGCGGACGACAGCGACGACTACCGGCGCATGGCCGAACTCCTTTACCACCTCGGCCTCGACGAGGCCCTCCATGAGTTGTGCGCCCGCGCCGAGGACAGCATCGACCCGGACGTGCGCGAGGTCGCGGCGGACTTCGGGCGGTAGGTGGAGGGCGGGCCCGGTCCGCGGTCGACGGTGTCTTCCTGGCACCGCTGGGTAACCCTCGTGATGCTCGCCCACGCCTTCCTCGCCGTCACCGCGGCCGCCGAACGCCATGACCGACCCGTCTCTGACGGTCTGATCCCCTTGACGGGCAACGAGATCCAGCACCTGTTCGCAGCGATGATCAGCCCAATCCACGACCTCGCACACCGTCTGCGCTGGTCCCACTGGCGACGCCGACATCAAGCCCGCGCCTGCCACTGCCATTTCCGCACGCAGGCGGCCGCCCTGCCGTGAAGATCACGATCTACGGCTGGAGTACTAGGTGCAGTGCGGCTCATTCAACGGCCTGTGGGCGGGCGGTGTGTTTGCCGAGCAGGCGGCGGCTTTACGCAACGGGGGATGGTTGTGAAACACGAAGGCCTCGTCGCCGGAGACGAGGCCGTCCTCGCCGATGAACATCAGGGGTGAGGTCGGCGTCCGGGCCGGTGAAGCCGAACGTGACCAGCAGCCCTTGGTGGTGGCCACTAGTCCTACTAAACCGGCTGCTGCAAAGCTGTCACCAATGGCTCCCACAAGGGATGGGTTCGTCGTGGAACGACGATGTGGGCGTGCTTACGGGCTCGGGACATGACGACGTAGAGGAGCTTTGAGCCGTTGGGGTAGGGCTCGTCTTCGTAGCCGTAGAACTCGTCGGGTCCCAAGAGCAAGATCGTGGTGTCCGCCTCGCGGCCCTTGGTCTGATGCAGGTTCATGACCTGGATGGGGAATCGGCGTACGATCTGCGACCCAACGAGGGTCTCATCGCGCATACGAAGCAGTTCGTCCGAGATGGCTCCCATACGGAAGTTCTCACTTGCCCGGCGGAGGGTGTTGCGGGTTTGACGCGCGGCCTGAACCCAGGTTTCTTGCCCACGGTGGGTGCCGATCCTGCTGTAGGCCTGGGCGATGACGGTGGCGAGCCGGTCGAGGTCGGGCTGGTCCCCTCCGGTCGCTCGCAGGTCATCGGACAGCCGCTGGAGGGCCCGCAACAGCAGTGGATTGTTCTGGGGGGCGAGCATTTGCTGCGCGAGCGGGGGCACACGAGTCCTGCTCTGGGTGGCGGTGACGTAGACAGCCAGACTTCGGAGGACTTGTGCATCCTGGCGGAGGGCGAACTGCACCATGGCGAGTTGGGCGGAGAGTGCTTCGCCGTAAGCTTCGGTGAAGCCGACCTGTTCATGGGCAAGGCCAGCAGTGGTGAGCGCGTCCGACAGGTCCGTTGTGGCGGAGTTGGTGTGGGTAAAGACGCTGACGGTGTCACCGCGGTGACGTGCTCGGCGCGTGATGGCCACGACCTGGTCGTGCCCGGCCTCGTCCTCGAATGGAATGACCGACAAACGGCCAGTTGCGGCCGCGGCTTGGATGGCGGGATCGCTGAAGTCGCGGAGGCGGGCGGCCTCAGCAGCTGCCGGGAGCATGCCGCTGGGGTCGCGGTAGCTGGTTGGCAGCAACCGGATCTCCGTGGCACCTGGCAGGGCCATTGCTTCGTCAATTCGGGCGGCCGCGTCCACACCCGGCTTGAAGGTGTAGATGCATTGGTTGACGTCGCCCAGCAGAATCCTGCGAGCTGATGGTGCGATCTGTTGCAGAAAGTTCCACTCCTGCGGGTCGGTGTCCTGGAACTCATCGCAGATGACGATCCCGTATCGGCTGCTGTAGTGGTCACGGACCTTCGGCAGCGCCATCAAGCGGTTTGCAGCCGGGATCAGCTCATCGTAGGTGAGGCCGGCTGGGGCCCCCTCGACCAGGCTGTTGGCCTTGCTTTGCACGGTCTGGGGTGCCGGGTATCCATGGTGGGGCCCGAAGCTGCAGATGATGCGCCAGGCGAAACCGTCGAAGGTCGAGACTTCCAGGCGCGGCCCGAGGTTGCCGATCACATCGCCCGCGCGGTCGATGATCTGTGTCACCGCGGTCCGGGAGAACGACAAGAACAGGGCACGTTCCCGGGCGGGCAGCCTGGCCCGCCGCCCCTCTCGCGCGGCTGCCGCCCGAAGTACGGTCAGTTTCTCGTCGGACTGTTGGAGATGTTCCCGGGCCGCAGCGACTGCGGTGACGGTCTTCCCGGTCCCCGCACCGCCCAGGACGACCACCACGGGCGCTTGGCTGGTGATGACCGTCCGTTGCTCGTCGTTGGGCTTATAGGTCATCCCTCCTCCAGTTGCGGCCGGGATACCTCCGGGACATCGATGAGGTCTGGGCCGTTGTAGGTGGGTGAAGCGGCGGCAGCGATCGCGTCGAGCACTGCCGCCAGCACTGGCGGGTGCACCGCGGGCATGGGCTGAAGCTGATCGGGAGCCGTGGGGCCAGGAGCAGGCCGGAGTTCGCTGTAGAGGGCTTCCAGCATCGGCTCATGCAGGCTCTGCTTGTGCAGGGCCTTGCACAGCTGGCGCACTACGGCGTCGCTGGCCCCATCGGCGAGCGGGTCAGGGATCTGGTAGTCGGTGAGAGTGGCGCTGGCGGCGGCGATCTTGGCGAGATCGATGCCGGCGAGCATCGCCTGCTCAATGGCGCCCTGCGGCAGCCGGACCACGACGTCACACGAGGCTGTGACTCTGGCAAGTTGTTCGGCGCTTTGGGGAGTGTCTTTGTCGCGGTCGACGACGCCGATGATGCGGAAGCCGAGCTGCTTGGCGAGGTCGGCGACACGCGGGATCTGATCTATCCCGCCATCGCCTCCAGTGCCGGCGGCAACGAGGCGCACACCGTGGGCCGAGAGCGGCAGCTTGGCTGGCGGGTAACGGCGATCGGCCATGTTGAGGACCGCCACATCATGGGGGCCTTCGGTGATGGCGACGGCCGGGGCAGTCAGGGCAGGGAGAAGTTGAGTATGCAGCTGCCGCATGGCGGCGAGCTTCTTACGATCGGTGATTCTCGCGATCTGGTGGTGCGCGCGAACACCGCCGTGGCTGGTCAGGCGTACGACTTCGCCCGGCTCAAACGCTCGCGTGGCCTCTGGCCGTCGTGTGGACAGCCACACCTGGCCGGCCTGATTACGCGTCAGCGATGCGAGGTGTTCTGTCGTCGCCGCGTCCAGTTGATCACCGAAGTCGTCGGCGAGGATGACCCCGCCAGGAACCGTGGCCAGCAGCAGCGCCTCAGCCATCGACAGGACGGCGGTCACCGTGCTGCCGTGATTGGCCAAGGTGAGCATCCCGGCGGTATCCAGACGCAGAGCTGCTCGCAGTGTCCGAAGCAGGGCGGCGACTGTGCCGTCCTCGGCGAGGAACCCGACGTCTCGGGGGGTGACCGTGGTGTCTCCGAGTCGGTTCCCCGTACCGCCGATGGCCAGGACAGCCTCGACGGCCTCGGTGACCGCCGGATCTGATGACAGTTCGGAGACGGCTGCTGCGACGGCATCGCGCAGCCGCTCGAAAGCGGCGGTGGCTGCCTTGGGGTCGCGGACATCGATAAACCGGCGCAGATTCCCACCAGCCCGCAGTTGGAGCGGAACGCCCGTGTTCAGGGTGATCACTGGCAGAGCACGGCGTGTCGTAGCAGGTACCCGCATGAATTGACCGATGGCCGGATTGCTGCGGGCGGGATAGAAGACCAAGGTCTCCAGGACCTCAGACTCGCTGTCGTAGCTGAGCCGGTAAGCCAGCCGGACACACTGGGGTGCGTTCGGGTCAGCGTCGTCGCTCTTGCTTGCGGCGCCGGACGGGTCCAGCGGTTCCAAGGCCCCCTCGACCAGCTGCTCGACATCGGGATCGAGGTCGGTCAGCGTCACCTCGATCTCTGCGACGTGCACGAGCGGGGTCGCCGTGATGGGATCGGCCGCGTTCTCTGCTGCATCGTCGTGCGCCTCGGTGCCGTCGACTGATTCGGTGACGTCCGGGTGCAGATCGGTCAGCGAGGCGCTGCGGGCCGCATCGGGGTCGAGCACACGCGCGAGTGCCTCGATGATGTCGGTCCGCCCCGCGCGGGGGACCCCGGCGAGGACCACATGACCGTTGGGACGGAGATCTAGCTGCTCCCAGCCACGGAAGCCTGAGATCTGCAAGCGAGTGATGCGCACAGAGCGCATCATCTCGTAGAGGCCCGGTCAAGCGCGGAGATCGGCAACACTCAACTCATGCTCGAAAGATCCCAGTCTCGCCCTACTTATGTCACAGAAGACTAGTTCGTCCCCATGTTTCCCCTGAGCCTGGCAGAGAGGGACCTGCCCGAACCCGGTGATGTGCTCCCCGCGCACGCGGGGATGGTCTCGGTGGGACATGCGTGATGTGCGATGGGGCCGCTGTGTTTCATGTGTGGGTGAGGTCGGACATGAGTTGGTGGGTTTGGTCGTTGGGTTCGGTGTCCAGTTCGGCGAGGCGGGTGGAGAGGAGTCGGTAGGTGCGGTGGGCGGCGTCGGGGCGGCCGAGTTGGGCTTGGAGTCGGATGAGGTGTTGGTAGAGGGTTTCGGAGTAGGGGTCGTGGTGGATGGTCTGCTCCAGGGTGGCCAGGGCTTGTTCGGGGTTGGTCACTTGGGTGAGTTGCGCGAGGTGGACCAGGGCGTCGATGGCGGTGCGACGGAGGTGTTCACGGTGGGCCCCGGCCCATTCGTGGGTGAGGTCGGTGGCGAAGTCTGCGGTGTAGAGGGTGGTGACGGCCTGGAGGGTGTGGGCGCGTTGGGCGTCGTCGTTGGCTTGTCGTGCCTGGGTGAGGGTGGTGGTGAGGTTCCAGAGGTCGACGTCGATGAGGTCGGGGTCGAGTCGATATCGGCTGGCGGTGTGGATGACGAAGGCGGGCTCGCGTAGCCCGGTGGAGTCGCGCAGGACTTTGCGGATGTTGCTGATGGCGGTGTGGAGCAGCGCGGCTGCGGCGTTCGGGTCGTGGTCGGGCCAGAGCGCGGTGGTTCCTTGTTCGCGGGTGATGCCGTTGGGGTGCAGGGCGAGGTAGGTGAGCAGGGCTCGGGCGCTGCGGCGTAGGCCGGTGTTGATGGGGCCGTCGGTTGTACGCAGTTGGACAGGGCCGAACAGCCGCAACTGGATGGCGGCGGCCTTCTGCTCCTCGTCGGGTGCACGGGGCGGGGGGACGGGGATGGGGCTGGTTGATGGCCGGCTCGTGGGTGGTTCGACGGTTTGCGGCTCGGTGGCGGTGGCTGTGGCGGTTCGGATGGTGCGTAGGGCGGCGTCGGCGTCGTGGCGGGTGAGGCGGAACATGCGGGTGCCGGTGAGGCGTTCGGCGTGGGGTCCGTCGGCGCTGGTGATGGTTGCTTCGTGGTTGAGGTGCAGTGTGGTTGCGGTGGGCCAGGGGCCGAGGAGGACGGCGCCGATGTCGTAGCGGTGTCCGAGTTGGACGAGGGTGTCCAGCACGCGGGTGGCGGTTTCGGATACGGAGCCGATGAAGACGAGGCGGGGAAGTGGTTCGGCGGGTTCGAGTGTGCGGAGGCTGGGAAGGTCGGCCGAGTCGGTGTCGTAGAGCAGTCGGGCGCGGTGGAGTGCTTCGGTTTCCAGATGCGTGATGGCCGCGGTGGCGGACGGGGTGAGGGTGAGGCCGGGCAGGTCCGCGGCGTATTCGGAGATGTCGGTGAACAGGGCGTGGACGTCGGGTTCGGGAATGACCAGTTCGACTCGGTCGCGGCTGGCTTTGGCCAGGAGTTCGGTGCTGATGGCCCGCGCCACGTCGAGGGCTGATTCGCCGGTGAGGCCGAGTCGAAGCCCGGGGACCGGCAGGGTGATGGGGCACTGGTCGCGGTTGCCCAGAGTGATCCGGTCGGGGGACGGCTGGGATCGGTCGGCGGTGACGAGTTCGGCGTCGGTGGGGATGGGCTCGTCGTTGGCGGCGTAGGTGTCCAGGTGTGCTTTGTGGATGGTGGCGACGGGTTCTGGTGGTGTGGGTTCGGGTGTGCTGGTGCTGGACCAGGAGGTGGGGCGGCGGCGTCGGCGGTGTAGGCGGGTGGTGGCCAGGGCGACGCTGAGCGCGGCGGCCAGCCCAAGGCCGATGTGCGTTCCGCTGGGCAGCGTCACGGCGAACGGCAGGCCGTGCTCGTGGCCGTCAGGATCTGATGGCGGTGGAGCGTCAGCCGGTGCGGGGCTGGCTTCGGCTGCAGGTTCGCTGGGCGGCGATGGAGTGGGAGTGCCCGGGGTCGTACTGGCCGTTGCACCGTTCGGTGCGGGGGCGGGACGGGGCGGACGGGAGCCGGTTGGTGGTGGCCCGGCTGTCCGGGGCGGGCTGGGGCGAGGGATGTGCACATGCTGGCCCGGGTGGAGTCGGCCTGGATCGGTGAGAGGCGGCAATCCCGGTGGTTGGGGGATGTTCCTGCTGGCTTCGAAGATCTCGGGATAGCGGGTCCCGGAGCCATATTCACGGCGGGCGATGCCCCACAAGGTGTCGCCGCGCTTGATGACACGTGCGCCCCGGCCGGGGGCCTTGGCGCCGTGCTGTTGCGGCCGAGGTTCGGCCGTGGCCGAGTGGATAGGAGCCCCGGGAACGGGATGTTCTGCGGTGCCGACGGCGGTGCTGTGGGCGGATGCCGAGGGGCTGGTGACGGTGGCGGCTGCGCCGAAGCTCAACGCGACCGTGGCGACGAGATCGCGGGCGATGTACTGGAGAGGCCGGACGGGACGAGGAAGCCGCGGCGTGGTGCGTCCGACGAGATACCCGGCCGCCTCGGCGCAGATCGTGAGCACGAACAGCCCCCAGGCGGCCCAGCCGATGAGCCGCACGGCGCCCAGGAACAGGACGTTGTCGGTGTCGCGCTGCATCAGCGCCGCGGTGATCTGCGACAGCGTTGGAGTGTGTTCGGGGATGGGAGACCCGGCTACCGCGTACAGGCCGATGGGAAGGGCGAAGAGGAGAAGGGCCAGGACCAGGAGCGCTCCGAGGCCGCGCGCGATCTCGGCGGCGCGTGGGAGAAAGGGACGGGTCATGGTCGTTCGGGGCCTTCCACTCCGTGGGTGAGATCGGCGGTCGCGACGGCGTCGGTGGTCAGGGTGGAGATCCCTATCAAGGGCAGGAACAGGGCCGGGCGGGTGACGGTGACGTGCACCCGGATTGAACGGGCGCCGTCGGAGGTCGCCGAGCCGGTGTAGCCGCCGGTCCGCAGGTAGCTCTGCGCGGCGTGGACCGCGTCCGACCGCCCGACCCTGAAGCGGCCTTGGGTGTAGGCGTTGCTGAGATCGAGCTGGCCGGCGCCCGCGCGTGCCGCCTCCTGCGCGGCGGTGCTCGCATCGTGGCGCGCTTCGAGTTTCTGCTCGAAGTCGACGACCGCGCCGAAGAACAGCACCACGACCAGCGAGATGACGATCGCGAAGACGCTCACGCGTCCCCCAGCCAGGCGGCGACGTGACCCGGACGGCGAGGTGGCGGGGTTCGTCTCACGGTCAGCGGCCTCGGTAGGGATCGATGGGCGAGCGGTGGGTCTTGGTGACGGTCCGGGACCCAGGTAGGCCGGGCAGGGCGATGTCTGCGAGCCGGACGGCGCAGGTGACCTTCGCGGTCACAGTGGCGTTCTGGCCGGTGGGTCGCGCGAAGCCGGACAGGTCCAGCGCGACGTCCGGGGTGCAGTGCAGGCCACGGTCGCGCAGCGTGGACAGGGCGCCGGTGGTGGCTTCGGTGCGGGCTTGGGCAGCGGTGCGGGCGATGGAGGCGTGGCGGGCCGCGTCGGCGGCGGCCTGGCTGACCACGGCGCCGCCGTGCTGGATTCGCATCGCGACCAGGAGCCCGGCCAGGAAAGTCACGAACAGCGGCGCGAGGATCGCCATCTCCACGACCGCGTTCCCTGCCTCCCGGGCGGGAGGCTTGGGCGCACTGCGGGCGGTCGTGGTCACTGCGGAGTGGTGAAGCGTTCGCGGGGACCGTGGGCCGCCTGGCTGACGGCGATGTGGACGCCGGGCAGGACGGACGGGGCCCGTCCGGAGACGCGGACGGAGACCGTCGTGGTCCCGCTCACCGACACGGACGGGGATTGCAGCACCGGTTCGTGGCGCGCGAAGTCGGCCGCGGCGGCGTGGCCCTGGGCGGGTGTGCCTTCGTGTCCGCGGGCGGTGCGCAGGCCTTCCTCGGCGGCGGCAAGCGCCACGTCACGGGCGACCGAGACCATGACCGCTTGGGCCAGCGCGAGGAACAGCACGCCGGCCGCCGGGAAGACGATGGCGATCGAGACGGTGGCCGAACCGTCCTCCCCGTGGAGCAGCGCGGCGAGGCGGGATCTCATGGTCCCGACGCCCCCGGGATCTTGCCGATCCAGCTCTCGACCTTGCCCTGGACGGCCAGGTAGACGGTGAAGGCCAGGCCCGCGAACCCCGCGACGATGATGATCGTCTCGACCGTCCCCGAACCTCGCTCGGGATCTTCGCGGCGGCCGGCGCGGAGCCGTTCACGGTGGTTGAGCGCGGTGACGGCGACCAGCAGTACCGCGGCGTGGAGGCGTGGATGGGCTGGGACTGCCGGTGATCATATTCGGAAGAGCGTCTCATCGAACTCTGGTAGAAAACCTGAGACTACCTCGGAGCGCTTCCGCCGGGCGAGGGCCGGCCGGAGCTGCCTCAGTGCCCTTACCGCGGAGAGACTGGACGTTCGAGAGGCGGGTCGGTGCGGCCCTTGTGGTGTGCACCGCCGCGTCGAGGTCCGCGGATTTAATCGTGCCGACGGTCAGGCGATCAGGACGCTTCCGAGCCCCGATCACGTGCGACGCAAGGTACGGACCCGGCAGGACCTGGCGAGGACGGCTGGCCACAGAGGCCCGTCTGCGCCGGCCCTCTGTGGCGTACCCTGCTTTGGGTGACCGTTGGGGCCGTTGACACTGGGACAGATGCTGGCGCCGGAAGCGTTGATGGTGATCTTCCGGTGCTGGTGGACGCTTTCGGGTTGGGTGAGGTCCGGTGCATCAGGTATCTCGCCGAGGGGTTGATGAACCGTAATTGGCGTGTGGAGGCCGGCCGTGGCGTCTTCGCGTTGAAGCAGATCATCGACGTGCCGTTCCCAAGAGCCAGTCGTAACCTAGGTGTTCTTGGAGCCTTGGCCACAGCGGGTGTTCCAGTCTGCGCGCCAGAGTCGGCAATGGACGGCGACTTGGTGGTTTCGGTCGGCGATAAGGGCTACTGCCTGTTCCCGTGGGTGGACGGTGCTCACCTCCGAGGCATCGATCTGAGAGTGGATCAGGTGGGAGCGCTCGGGGCTCTGCTCGCGACGATCCACCAAGCGCTGGGGCAGGTGGGTACGGTCTTGCCGGAGCGGTCGGCGACGGTACGGGCCAAGGTGACCGAGCCCGATTCCGCTGTGGCTGCGGCCGACCGGTTCCTGGACCACATCGCGGGGATTGATTCACCGCGATCGTTCGACCTGATGTCGGTGCGCTTGCTGGAGCAGCGCAAGATCCTTCTGAACAAGTACGGGTCACATCGGCCTGGCGACGAGATGCCTAAGGGCCCGTTCGGGTGGACGCACGGCGACATGCAGCACCGCAACGTTCTGTGGCGTGATGGGAAGGTCGCGGCGGTCCTGGACTGGGATCGGATCGGAGTCCGCCCCTACGCCGAGGAGGTCGCCCGTACCGCCCAGGTCCAGTTCGGCGGTGAAGACGGGCGGCTGGATCTGGAGCGGGTAGCGGCGTTCGCGGCGGGCTACCGGACGGTGATCGACCTGGCCGAGTGTGACCTGGCTGATGCGGTTGAGCGGTTGTGGTGGAAGCGCCTGACCGACTACTGGGTGCTGGAGTTCCATTACGACCGCGATGATCACAGCTGCGATGATCTGTGGGGGCCGGGTGAGTCGCTCCTGGAGTGGTGGACCGGCCACCGTGACGAGGTGCAGGACGCGTTCGCGACCAGGCGGTAGGACATGGGTCAGCCGGGGATCACTCCGGCCGCGGCCAGTTCGGGCAGGCAGGCGCGGGTCAGCGGTTCTGCCCGGCTGCGGGCCCGGCGGCCCAGGGTTGTGAGGGTGGCGCCGTGCAGCGAGCGGATGGCGGTGGCCCACGCTGCGGCGTCATCGGGCGGAACGAGTAGCCCGCCGCCGCTGATCGCTTCGGGGATGCCGCCGCGGGTGGAGCCGATGGTGGGCAGTCCGGCGAGCCCGGCTTCGATGATGACGCGGGGGAAGGCGTCCTCCACGATGGAGGGCACCAGCAGCAGCCGGTGCGCCGCGATCAGCGGGTCCATGTCGTAAGTGCGACCCACGTAGGTGACGTTGGCGTAGTCGGCGAACTCGGCGGCGGTGTCCCACCAGCCCTCTACCAGAGTGAAGCGCCGGTCAGGAAGCCGCTGAACCAGCTCGTGGAGCATGGCGGAGCCCTTGGCCGGCACCGGGTTCACCATCAGCACGTCGCCGCCGGGCGGGTTGAGGAGCGGGCTGACGCTGACCGGGGTGAACGGGGGGTAGAACAGCACCGCGGCCTGGGTAGCGGGAGTGCGCGACAGGACGAACCTGGAGGTCGCCAGTGCGTACCGGGGCCGACCTGCAAGGACGTCCAACCCGTTCTTGGAGACCGAGTGCAGCCAGCCCGCGACCGGCGCGCGATACCGGGCGGAGGCGGCCAGCTCACCGGAGCCCTCTTGTGAGGTGATCACCAGGTTGGGTGTGAGTTCGGCCAGGGTCACGCGCAGCGTTTCGGCGAGCCGTGTCTGCGGCACCGACCGGCAGTCGATGCCGTTCCACCGGTACCGCAGCTCCGCCGGTTCCCGCCGGTGGTCGTAGGTGATGTTCATCGTGTCCAGATGACGCCGCATGGCGGCCATTTCGCAGGTCTGGTTCCAGGGGGTCTCGTGGGAACCCAGGTAGACCACCGTCCATCCGGCGGCGATGAATTCGCGGGCGAGTAGTTGCTGGGAGACCTCGGCGCCGCCGATCAGGAAGGGGGGAGGGGTGCGGCGCCACGCGAACATGACGGTGCCCCGCTGGGTACCGCTCATCGCCGGACCGGCCCGAGCAGCGAACCGATCTTCCAGGCGATCTCGGCTGCCGGAATCGTGCCCGCCGCGATGGGGATCACTTGCCGGGCGATCGGTGACCGGGCTGGGCCGAGGAAATAGTCGCGGGTGTGAGCGAGGAAACTTCGGTCGTGCAGGAAGTAATCGTCCCTGTCGCCCTGGCGTTGCCTGCGCAGCTGGACGGTGTCGGGGTCGGCGTCGAGGTAGAACGTACGATCCGGTGTCAGATGGGGAAGGCTCTTCAGGCGGTCAGTGGCCTGGGCGTACACGCCGAACCCGTAGAGGTGGTCCAGTGCGTGGGCGTGGGCCAGGAGCGTGTCGACCGACCGGTCCGCGATCACCAGGTCGATCCGCTGCTCCGCGGCCATGTGGGCGAGATGCTTCACACGATCGGCCTCGATCGCCATGAACACCTCGAAGGCGGCCAATTGCTCGGCGGCGCTGCGCGTCCGGGCTGGGGGGATGTCTGCCGCCCACTTGATCTGCTGGACGTAGCAGTCGAACATGACCGTGCCGGTTGGCAGCGTCGGCCGCAGCAGCGTGATCGCCGTGCTTTTCCCCGCATACGAGGGACCCTCCAGGGCTGCGATGATCACGTCGACGGCCTGAGCCGGTAGAGCCGTTCGCCGAAGACGGCGGCGTCGGCGCGGTGCTGGCGGCCAGGGAGCTGCGCGGCGATCGTCCAGGCGTAGCGCAATGGCCGATACATCGCGCGTAGCGGCTGCATCTGCGAGCCATGCATGTACAGCAGGGTCAGCTTGTCGAGCAGCACGCCGGTGATGTCGGTCAGTTCGGGGGTGAGGGTTTGACCGACGCGGGCGTCGAAGAGGTGACGGTCGTCAGCGGACAGGGCGTAGGTGGGCCAGAACGCCACGTCGTCCCAGAACCAGCGGCATCCCACCCGCCGCGCCGCCTCGTGCACCAACAGGTGATCGGGATGGCGGGTGACCCCGGCCGGGGCGATCAGCTCGGCGTCACCGTGATCGGCGAGGATAGACGCGAGTTCGTCGACAAGTTCGCCGACGTCGGCCTCGCAGTATCGGCGGTACGGAGGATCGGCGTCCTTGTGGCCGAGTAGGTGCGCAGTCGCCCGCAGGGGCCGCAGCGCTTGCCGCGCCTCAGCTTCGCGCAGCGCCGAGACCATCTCGACGGACGAGTGCTCCGGTTCCAGATCGGGGTGCACGCTGGCTGACCGGGTGAACACGGTGATCACGGTGAGCGGGACCGGGCGGGTCAGGAACAGGCCACCAGCCGACAACGCCAGGTCGTCGTGATGGGGTTCGATGGCCACCACCGGCCTGCCCGACGGTCTCCGCTCCTCGATCAGGAACCGGGCACCGGTATGCGGTGCCTCCAGTTCGATCAGGGTGTCGTTGCCGGCACGCTGGCGGGCCGACAGCCAGTCCTGCCACACGCGGTGGGCCTGTAGAAGATCGTCGGGAAAGCCGTAAATGCCGGTGGCATCGGGGACGGGCAGCGGTGGTTGCTGCACGGCACCTCCAAGGGGATGGTCTGCGCGGGTGGGTGCCTATCGGACGGTGGTGTCGTACCAATGCCGCCAGAAACGCGGGGAGGTGAGCCGCAGTCGGGCGGTGATCGGGTTTTGCCACCACACCATCCGCCAGGTGGGCCACTGGTCGTAGCGGCGGGTGGACGGTCGTACCCGCAGCTCCTCCACCACCACGACCGGTTGCTCCATGCGGTCGCCGAGGGCGCGGAGCCGGGAGAAGAACTCCACGTCCTCGCTCATGTACAAGTCGGTCCGGTACCCGCCCAGTTGTGTGAACGCCGCGACGGTGCAGAACTGGGCCACGCCCTGGGCGCCGCCGTGGCGGCCGCGGTACCAGTCCCAATAGCGACACAGCAGCCGCGCGCCAAGCCGTTCACACAAGTAGAGGGGCGGGATCGCGCCGCCCGTGCAGGTTCCCGAGCACAGGTTCCGCATCGCCGTCTCGATCCCCGCGGGGGGTAGCGCCACGTCGGCGTCGGTGAAGAACAGGTACTGGCCGGTCGCGATCGTCGCTCCGGTGTTGCGGACGTGGCCGATGTTGCGGACGGGCTCACTGACCACCCGCACCCCGAACTCGGTGGCGATCTGCGCGGTGGCGTCGGTGCTGGCGTTGTCGACCACGATGATCTCGCCGCGCGCACCGCTCACCCGCTCCCACCGGTGCAGGGATTCAATGACGGTGGGCAGGTAGACCGGCAGGTACTCGGCCTCGTTGAAGGCCGGGATCACCACCGACAGAACCAATCCTGGATCTTCCATCGTCATACTCCTCTCGGGCTGGCCGTCAACGCGCGGCGCATCGGTTGATCACGATGTCGAGGCGGTTAGCCCACAGGCGGGTGTCGCGACCCTCGGTGAGCGCGGCGTACACCCAGCCCTGCAACACGTGAAAGACGATCAACACGGTCACCAGCTCGGCGGACAGGGGCTCCCCATACCCGGCGGTGATCTCAGCCAGCTCGTGACCGTCGAGGGCATCACTGGTGACTGCGCTCTGTGCGATGTCGTACTCGGGGACAGCAGGGACCATCTGCTCGAAGTCGATGACATACGGCAAGCCGTCCCCCCGCGCGTCGGGAACCAGAAGGACGTTGTCGAGGTGTAGATCACCGTGGCACCACACCAGCCGCCCCACGCCCAACTCCACCGCCCGCAACAACGCCGGCCCGACCACCGCCAGCAGTGGCCCTGGGCAGCGGCGCCGCAGCGCGATCACCTGCGCCTCCAAGGACCAGCCAGCGGTGACTCGCAGCCCGCACCGCACCGGGAGCTGGTGGAACTGCGCCAACACGACGCCAAGGAGTCCCAGCGCCTGTGACCGAGAGCGAGTGCCTTCTCTTGCGGCCTGGCTCAGGCTGGCCTCACCGAGGTCTGCGGTGATCAAGGCGGTGGTGTCGTGCCCGGGAACAGGGCCGCACGCCAGGAGCCCCGCGGTGTGCAGCGTTGTGTGAGCGGCGACCGCTTCCATCGCCTTCCGCTCCTTGATCGCCTTCCACCTCGACTCACCCCGGTGCAGCTTGACGATGGCCGCGCGGTGGTCGTGAAGGACTACCCGGTGGACAGACGATTGGGGCGACTGCGACAGGCACCTGGCCTGGGTGACGTCTGCCGACAGGAGGTTCCGGCAGGCCAGGGCGATCGCCGGGCTCGGTTCCAGGCGCGTCATCGTGGCCTCCCGCCGGTGGCCACCTCGATGCCGAGATCGCCCAGGCGGTGGAGGTGGCGGACGGTCTGCGTGAGATGCGAGCGGTACAGCCGTACGTCTTCGGTGATCGGGCACGAGGTCAGCCACGGCTTGACAGGGCCGACGAAATGCACCAGCCGAGCACCGGTCGAATGCAATGGTCGTTCCACTATCCGGCGGACCCAGTCGCCGCGCTCCAGGAAGCGGCCCACCTCGAAACGGTTGAAGACGCCCGAGGCCGGGTGCACGACCGGCGAGGCCAGCAGCCACAGATTCAACGCGTCCTGATCGTTGTGGAGGATGAACTCGCTCCCGTTGACCAGGGCCCACTCGACTCCGTTACGGATCGGTCCGAGCATTGCCGTCGGCGCCCACAGCGCCCCGGCGTTGTAATAGGCACGGCCCCGTAGCGCCGGCCACCGGTCGACGAGCCCAGGCAGCGCCGGGCACTGCCCGACGGCCGGGTTGAACTCATCGGCGACCGCACCCAGCTGCCCCTGCTCCAGACCTTCCAGCGGACCGGACACGTCGCCAAGCGCCAGCACATCGGCGTCCAGATAGATCAGATAGGGACGGCCGACGAACGCGGGCGTGAATTGGAAGCGCAGGTAAGTGGTGATGGTGATGTAGGAGTCATCGACCAACCGCGACTGGCAGAGGGGACGACACCACGCGAGATCGAACGACCCGAACCCGGCTCGCCGGGCCAGGTCGGCCATCGTAGCCGCATGGCCACGGGACAGATCCAGGGTCAGGACCCGCACCGCGACCTCCCGCCGTGCCGCAGGGCTGAGGGTGTCCGCCAGCGAAGCGATCGTCACCAGTGACGGCAGGAGGTACCCCTCATCGACACACAGACCGTATGCGTACACGAGCTGACCACCGTCTTCTCTGGTCGGTGGAGCGGTCGACGGGTGGACGGGAGAGACCACCGCCGCCGATCGAGACGTCCGATGTGACCTGCGCCGTATGGTTGAGCTTGCGCCTGGTACGCCGACCGCGGATCCCACTGACCCGGCGGCAGGCAGGATGCATCTACCGCAGGGCTCGCCACTGCGCACCCCCATTCGTACAGCGGGGCCATGTCGGCGAGGAACTGCCAGGGCCTCACGAGCCGGCCTGAGACTGCGCCGCCCCGGAACGGTAGGCGGGAACGGTGTTTTCGGGCTGCGCCTGTTCGGCCCCGAGTTGCTCGGAGGCGCGGGCGACACCGGCTTTGATCCGCTGGACCATGCACACCAGTTCCAGGTCCGCGAACGTGTCCGCGCGGACGGTCATGCGGCAGCCTGCGCACGCCATGAATTCGGTGACTTTGTAGGTCGGCTGGGCCTCCCAGCAGTCTTCGTTTCGGCGGGTTGTGAACTGGTGGATGGGGTGGATCATTGCTTCGTCCTGGACCGTGGTCGGTTGGTGGTGGCGGTCGGCGATCGCGTGCGCGGCCTGGGCCGCCCGGTGGAACTGCGTCACCACCCGTTGGCGCTGGGCACGTTGCGTGGTCGTCGTCATTTCGCCTCCTGGATGGATAGCGAAGCGAAGGTGTGGGCCCGGCGATAAGGCGTACGGGCGGAGCGGTTGCGTGCAAGCTGGGTGGGGGCGTGCGGGTGGGGGCGTGCGCGGGAGCGCGGCCCTTCAACGCACTCCCCCGCTCATGCGAAACTTCGGGACCGGGCCGGGGCAGGGCACCAGGGAAGGAAGGCAGACGATGGCGCCCAGATGCAAGGAGCCCAACCGCCGGCTCGCCGAGCTGATGGCCGAGGTCGGCCTGTCACAAAAGGGCCTGGCGAGCCGGGTGGTGCGGCTTGGCGAACGCCGTGGATCTGCGGCCCTGCGGTACAACCACTCCTCGGTGGCCAGATGGCTGCGAGGCGAACTACCCCGAGACCCCGCTCCGGACCTCATCGCCGAGGTCCTCAGCGTCGAACTCGGCCGCCAGATCACGGCCGCCGAGGCAGGCATGCGGACTCGGGAGGTCAGTGGAGACGTCGGGCTGGAGATATCAACCAGCCAGGGGGGTGGCGTCGATGTGCTCAACTCGCTGGTAGAAGCGGACCGGGGAGGCCGCCGACGGATCCTTGGCTCCGACGTCGATCCCGCTGCATGCGCGTCCGCGGCTCTGCGGTGGCTCGTCGGCCCCTGGGACACCTCACCGGCCGCGCCGGCGGGCGGGCGGCGGATCGGCGCCGCGGAAGTCGAGGAAATCCGGCAGGTCGCCTCTGCGTTCCGGGTGCTGGACAACCGGCTGGGGGGCGGGCAGGTCCGTAGCCCCGTGGCCGACTACCTGCACAGCCGCGTCGTCCCGTTGCTGCGCGAGGCCCGGTGTAGTGAGGAGGTCCGCCGTGGGCTGTTCAGCGCCGCGGCGGACCTGACGAAGCTTGCCGCGTGGATCCATCACGACCTGGACCGCCAGGGGATGGCGCAGCGTTACCTCATCCAGGCGCTCGGCATGGCCCGGCATGCAGGCGACCAGGGCCTGGGCGGGGAGATTCTCGCCGCGATGAGTCAGCAGGCGCACTATCTCGCGCTGCCCGATCGCGCCGTGGACTTGGCCCGCGCGGGCCAAGTCGCCGCGGGCCGGGCGGGCATGCCGGTTTTGATGACCGAGTGCCAGGTGATGGAGGCCCACGGGTACGCAGCCCAGAAGCAGGCGCGAGCATGCGCGCTTGCGCTGACCAGGGCCGAGACCACCTACGACCAGACGGGTAGTGGTGACGCCTCACCTGAGTGGCTCGACTACTTCGACGAGGCGTACTACGCCGCGCGGATTGCACACTGCTTCCGCGAGCTCGAGAACGGCGCCGAGACGCAGCGGTACGCGCTCAAGTCGTTGGCCATGAACCCGACCTACCGGCGGGGGAAAGTCTTCAACGTCTCGATATTGGCCCAGTCGCTGGCGGTACAGGGCGAGGTCGAGGAGGCATGCGTGGAGGGCCGCAGAGCCGTCGACCTGGCTGGCGGGATCTCGTCCCAGCGCGTCTACCGCTACATCGGCGAGGTGCACCGCGCGCTAGAGCCGTACTGCGCAGAGCCCGTCGTGGCGGCCTTCACGCAGTATGCGGGGGAGCGGCTGCACGCGCCGTGATCGCCTGCAGAACGCCCATGATGGTCGCGGCGCCCAAGATCTTGCCGGAGGCGATGAGCTGCTGAGCCTCATGAAGGGGCACCCAGCGGACGGCCTCGGCCTCATCGGTGTGGGGTTCGCCGACCAGGTCGGCGCCTCGCGCGATGTACAGGTCCTGCGGCGCGTCAGCGGACCCGATCATGGGCTGGAAGCTCAAGGCGAACTCAAGGTTCTTCGGCCGCCATCCGGTTTCCTCTTCGACCTCTCGGGCCGCCGCTGCCGCGGGGTCCTCTCCAGGGTCGGCGTAGCCGCCGGGGACCTCCCAATCCCATTGGTCGATGATGAACCGGTGCCGCCAGATCAGCAGGATGTTCTCGCCGGCGTCGTCCAGGACCGCGGTCATGACGCAGCGGGGGATACGGATCACGTACTGATCGAACTGGACGCCGTTGGGGAGTTCGACGTGGGCGATCGACAGGCGGATATGGGGGTTCTCGTCCACAGGCCGTTCGCCGTGGATGGTCCAGCGGGTTCGTTCGGATGGAGCATCGCGGGTCGTCACGATGTGACGCTACCAAGCGCCTCCGGGACCATCCGGCCGCCGGGTTGCGCCCCGGCCCCCTTCAAGGGGGCCGGGGCAGGATCCCTTCGTGGGGCCGCCGCGCGTCGGGTGCGCGCTCGAGGTCGCACGCCCGAGTCTTTTCAGGGCTGGCCGGTGAGCTCGGCCCAGATGGTGGTGCCCTCGCGGGTGGCCCTGAAATTCCAAGTGGTTGCGAGCTTGTCGACGACCTGGAGACCACGTCCGCCGATCGCGTCGCGGTCGATCTCGCCGATCCGGGGGAGGGAGACTGCGCCGCCGTCGTCGGCGACTTCGATCCGCACTCGGCGGCCGGGGGTGAACTTGATCGTGGTGCGGACTGTCCCGCCGCGGCCGGATGAGGTGTGCCGGATTGCGTTGCCGACCAGCTCCGAGAGCACCATCTCGACGTCGTCGATCAAGTCGGGCAGATCGGGAAGGTTCGGGAGATGCTGGGCCAGGGCTGTCCGCGCGAGCGCGCGGATTCCGCTGACCTGCTGGGCGTCGCCGGCGACCTCATGGGTGAGGATCGCGATCGAGCGTTCTCTGGTGGGGGCAGACGGATGCTGTGCCATCATCGTCACTCTCCGAGATTGATTAGCGACAGCATGCGCCTGAATTATTCAAGATCACAAGATCTGATACACAGAATCTTGTCCGAAGTAGATCAGGCTGCTGTGGCCGCTTGGCTGGGAGAATGAACGCATGGCGACGATTCGGCACCGCAAGAGACTCGGGCGCGAGCTGGAGACCATGCGCAAGCAGCGCGGTCTCAGCCAGCGCGAGGTTGCTTCGGCATTGGGCTGGAGCCAGCCCACCGTCGGCCGCATCGAAGCCGCGAAGACCAAGGACGTTGCCGACCTCGTCCGGCAGCTCCTCGAGCACTATGAGGTCGACGGGCCGGAGAAGGAGCGGCTCCTGCAGCTCGCCGGCGAGAGCGGGCCTGGCGGCTGGTGGGCGGCCTACAACGACGTGCTGCCCTCGTTCTATGCCGAGGCGGAGGACGAGGCGTCCCACATCCGCACGTGGCAGGAGTCGACCGTCCCCGGCTTGCTGCAGACCGAGCCGTACTCGCGGGCCATTATCGGCTCTGTCGCCCGGATGCGTGGAGACTCCGCCGAGGTGATCGACCGGAGGGTGAGGGCGAGACTGCTCCGCAGAACCCTCCTGGAGCGCGAGCGGCCTCCTCGTTTGGCTGCGGTCCTGGACGAGGCGGTGCTCCATCGCCAGGTGGGTGGCCCTGATGTCATGCGTGGCCAGCTCACCTATCTCGCTGAGATGGCCAGGCGCCCGCATATCGACTTGCAGATCCTGCCGTTCGACCGGGGTGCGCACGCGGGCAACGACGGCCGCTTCGTGATCTTGTCCTTCGACGACGGCGACCCTGATCTTCCCTATGTCGAAGGTCAGGCCGGAGCTGTGTATTTGGAGGATCCGGGTGCGGTCGATCGCCTTAACCTGACGTGGGGCTGCGTACGTGATGCAGCACTCTCCGTGGAGCGAAGCCTGGACCTGCTGTCCAGGCTGGCGAAGGAAACGTGATGATCAAGCACAAGGCTGGTCCCCCCCGCTGGCGCACGAGCAGCTATTCCTCAGGTGGTAACCCTGACTGCGTGGAGGTCGCCCCGTTCGCTGCAGTGGTGGCGGTGCGGGACTCCAAGGACCCTGATGGGCCGCGGCTCGGCTTCGGGGCGGCGGAGTGGGCCGCGTTCATGCGGGATGTGAGAGCTGGCTCGCACGAGTTGATCTGAGGCATCGCTAGCACCAGGTGATCGCGACCGTGCCGTGCCGCTTGGGGATGCCCTCAACGGCATGCTCGGTAGGGCCACCGGTGGGGATGTAGCCGATCGTGGCGGCGCCTCGGCGAGGGTGGTCGCGCGCCCAGTGGCGCAGCAGGTCCACGTACTCGTCGGCGACCTGCCCGGCCGCGGGACCGTGCGCGATCACCCCGCTCTCGAAGCCGCCCACGTCGGGGTTCTCACGCTTGATCCGATAGGCGAAGGAACCGTCGTCGCTGACCAGGACCGGGACGCCCCGCAGCGCCGAGGGCGCGAACACGCCCTGCTCGACGAGCGCCTGACGCGCGTGCAGCATCACCATGTGCGGACCGCCGCGCGTCAGGAGGAACAGCTCCAGTTCGTCGGGCAGATCGAAGGCCGCCCCCGACCAGCGCTCCACCCGCGTGTGCACCAGCGCGGCGCGCAGCCCGGCGGCGTCGAAGTCCGGTGCGCCCTCGTCGACGCGCAAACCCCAGGACTCGTCGTCGCCGACGGCCAGGACGCGCTCATGGTGCTGCCCGTCGCCCTGCATGGGCACGAACCCCGACAGCAGATAGGAGACGCTGGCCAGCCCCTCACCGTCGGCCTCGAACGCGATCGTCCGCGTGACGCCCTTGAGCCTCAACGGGACGATCAGGCGACCGCGCGCAGTGAGCTGCGTCCGCCAGGCCGGCGGGATGTCCCAGGCCCCGGCCGTGACGACGATCCTGTCGAAGGCGTCCTCGCCGGGCACACCGTGCTCGGCGTCGCCCACAACGACCTTGACCCGCTCGTAGCCGGCCGAGTCCAGGCAAGCGCGGGCACGTTCGGTGATCTCCGGATCGATGTCGATGGACACGACCTCGCCGGTCTCACCGACCAGTTCGGCGATAAGGGCGGCGTTGTAGCCTCCGCTGCCGATCTCCAGGACGCGCATTCCGGGGACGATCTCGGCCTGTTCCAGCATGACCGATTGGATGTGGGCCGAGGACAGGGAGCTGGTGGCCGCGCCATCGGGGTCGCGTTTGATGACCAGGGCATGGTCGGCGGCATATACCGCCTCCAGGGGCTGACCGGGGACGAACAGGTGCCTCGGCACCGCGGCGACGGCCTGAGCGACCCTGTCGGAGGTGATCGCGCCCATGCTGCGCAGCTCGCTCACCATCGCCGCCCGCAACTGGGGCGAGAAATCGCGAGAGTCTCGGACTGTAGTCATGCGATCACCCTAGTAAGTGGAGGTGTTCGTGAGGCGGGGTTCGTTCAGGGGCTCGTGCGGTTCGAGCCTCGCCCAGGCCCGGCAGCCGGGAAATTGCCGAACGCCCGCAACCCGGTTGCCAGTGACCCGCAATCGGCCATCGCCTGTGCGCGGACGGTAGCCGGTGTTAGCGTCCAGGCGTGGACTCGCGCAAGCGCGACAAGATCGCGGCGGGCCTGCGCGGTACCGCCGCCAGCGAAGGATGGCCGCCATGGCGCCTGGTCCAGGCCATCCACGACCAGGCGCAGTGCCCCACGCTGCTGATGGCGTGGCGGCTGGCCAGCGGCGACACCCAAGCCGAGGTCGCCCGTGGACTTCAAGGGCTGGCCGCCGACCTGGGAACGCCATGTGCGCCCTCCCCGAACTGCCAGCAGCTATCGCGGTGGGAGAACGACCGCGAAGGCGTCGGCCCGGTCTACCGGCCGTTGTTCGCTCTGTGGTTCCGCACCACACTGGAGCGCTTGGGGCTAGCCGTCGACGACGATCCCGTGGTTACGCTGATCTCGCAGACTCCGACCTCGCAGCCGGTCGCGTCGCCAGAGGAGGACGATGTGGAACGTCGCCAGTTCCTGTCCATCGCAGCGGTGACGCCGCTCGCCGCCGCCCTGCCCCCCGAAGCACTCGACCAGGTCCGGGCCCGGATGAACACCGATCTGCGCCACACCCTGCCCACGGGCGAGATTTGACCGCTGGCAGGCCATCGCCGCCGATCACGTCGCCGCCTACGGCACCACCGCACCGGGAACGCTCCTGCGCCACATGGCGCCCGATCTGACCGACCTCGCCGACCTCGCACGCTCCTATCCCCGCGAACGCGATCTCAACCGCACCGCCGCCCGGCTGTGCGGCCTGGTCGGCGCACTGCATACCGACCTCGGCCAAGACCGGCCGGCCCGGGAATGGCTGCACACCGCCGCCGGATACGCCCGCCACTCCGGCGACCTCACCCAGCAGTACTGGACCGCCATGGCCCAGGCCATGGGCGCCTTCTACGCCACCAGACCCAACCCCGCCCGCGTCGTCCAGATCGCCGAGGACACCCGCCGCGACCTCGGAGACGCCACTGCCGCACCGGCCGCACAACTGGCCGGCCTCGCAGCCCGCGCACACGCCGCCCTTCCCGGCCATCAGCAGCAGGCCCGCACCGCCCTGGACCACGCCCAGAGCCTGTTCGACCACCTCACCCCGGCCCGCCCGGACGAACGTTTCTGGGACTTCCCCGAGGCCGAGATGCTGATGTACCGCTCCCAAGTCCTCACCCGAATCGACTCTCCCGACGCCTGGGGCGCCCAAGAGAACGCACTGGCTGCCTATCCCGGCGACGACCCGATGGACCGCCCGCTGATCCTGCTGGACCGGGCACGACACCTCGCGGCACGCCAGAACGCCGACGCCGCAGCCCACACCGCCACCAGCGCTTGCACGGTCCGACCCCGGCGGGGCGGAGGACGTGCCCCAGGTGCTGCTCCTCCCACCGACGGACGGTGACCGACAGCAAAGCGGTGCCGCACCCGGCCGCGCCGGACGAGCCCCGACGGCTCATGTCCGGTGCGGCCGGTCGGCTCGGCCAACACGGTGAGAGGTCGGCGCCACGCTTCGTCTGGACGGTGATCGCAGCCGGAAAGGACGCGGGCGAACCGCTGGAACACGCACAGGCCAAAGCGATCAAGGAGGTACTGAAATGGGCGGAGGCCAGCTCGCCCCCATCCCGCTCGACGCGCTCGGGTCGGGATCCCGGACGACCGGGCGAAAGAGACTGACCGGCCCCGGAGGCGGATACAAGACCACCGGGCCGCTCCGGCTCGCCTTCGCAGGCCGCACCTCCACGGAGGATCAGCAGGATCCCACCCTGTCGATCCCTCGGCAGCTCAACAATTGCAGGGGAGTGCTGCCCGATCACGCCTTGATCGTGGCGCATTTCTACGACATCGAGTCTGGACGAAAGGAACTGGCCGCCCGAGGCCGGGGGCGCGGGCACGAGAATATGGTCATCCCCGTTCCGCGTGATGGGGGAATCCAGGACCTCCTTGAAGAGGCGGCGCGGACGGACCGTCGGTTCGATGCGGTGATCTGCGAGTCGATCGACCGGATCTCTCGCCGCACCTACATCGGTACTTTGATCGAGAACAAGCTCGAAGAGGCGGGCGTACTGCTTCTCGCGGCGGACGAGCCGATCGTCTTCAACGGGAAGCGCGCGTCGCAGGTCCTCACGAGACGTGTGAAACAGGGCGTGGCCGAGTGGTATGTCCTGGAGCTCTTGGAGAAGTCCTGGGGCGGATTCGAAGCTCACACCGACCAGGGATACAACGTGGGCAAGCCGCCTTATGGGTATGTGGCGCGGAAGATTCCGCATCCGGTGCCGGCGAGGCGGGCGGAGGGGGCCTCGAAGCACACGCTGGCCCCGGATCCGGTACGGGGCCCGGTGGTCGGGCGCATCTATGAGTTGCGGGTGGGGGGATGCCTCGGGTACTCCGACATCGCCGATCGGCTCAACAGGGACTTGTTGCTCAACCCGCCGCCCGTGCCGGTGGATCCTGGGCGTGCTGCAGGCCGGTGGACCACGTCTTCGGTGCGAGACGTTCTGGTGAACCCGAAGAACACCGGGTACATGGTCTGGAACCGCAGGGCCACCAAGACCGACGGCGGTAAGCACAATCCGCCGGAGGCGTGGGTGTGGTCGAGCAAGCCCACTCATGAGCCTCTGGTCGGCATCGAGGTCTTCGTTGCCGCTCAGCAGGTGGCGGCCAGGCGAGAGCGGTCCCGGAGCGCCCCGGGCAAGAACAGCGCGTGCGTCGAAAGAGATCGTGTGTACTGCTTTCGGTCTTTCATCAAGTGCGCGATGTGTGGGCGGCGGATGTTCGGGAAGACGCGCCGTGACACGACGTACTATGCATGTCAGCCTGGTGCCGCGCACAATCCCCCGGGGCATCCGAAGAGCCTGTGGGTTCGAGAAGATCACCTGCTCGACGGGATATCAGAGTTCTTCACGGTGAACGTTTTCGGTCCGAGTCGCCGAGTGCGGCTCGACAGTGCTCTGCAAGGTGCCATGGACAAGGAGGCTCGGGAGCATCAGGCGAGAGCCGAATCCCTGCGCCTGGCGATCGATGATGCTGAGGCTCGACGGACACGCCTCGTCCGAAGCCTTGAGAGCCTTGAGGAAGACGATGAGCAACTGATGCGTGATATTCGGGCCCGGTCGGCGGTGCTGAGCGCCGAGCGGAATGCCCGGCTGGCTGAGTTGTCCGCGGTCGAGAATGCTCGCCCCGCACGTTCCTGTCCGGAACTTCTGGACCTGCTTCCGGCGGGAGCGGTCGATCTCAGCAAGGCTCCCGAGCCGGTGCTTCGGCGGTTGTTCGAGGCGTTCCGGTTGGACGTCCGTTATGACAAGCGGACGGATGTCGCTGAGTGTCAGGTGACGCTGTCCGATGTTACGCTCGGTCAGCAAGAGCGCACGGCGACCGAAGTTCTCGAACAATTCGGGCAAATAAAAACGGGCGACGATGAAACCGTCACCCGTTCCCCTTTGTGTGGTGCCCCCTGCAGGATTCGAACCTGCGCACACGGCTCCGGAGGCCGTTGCTCTATCCCCTGAGCTAAGGGGGCCCGCGCCGGTGTTTCGGCGCGAGATGAAGGTTACCAGGGTTGCGGGGGTTGCGTGCACCTGGGCGTTCCGCGTGCGCGGGTGGGGGGAGTCGGCTAACTTCGTGGCCGTGACCGAGCCACTGGGACGCGTGCTGGTCGTCGATGATGACGAGGTGATCCGGCAGCTCATCGCCGTGAACCTCCAGCTTGAGGGGTTCGAGGTGTTCACCGCGGTGGACGGGCGGGACTGCCTGGACCGGGTGGGCGAGGTGGGGCCGGACGTGATCACGCTGGACGTGATGATGCCGCGGCTGGACGGGTGGGTGACCGCGAGCCGGCTCCGGGAGGATCCGGGGACGCGGCACATCCGGGTGGTCATGATCACGGCGCGGGCCCAGGAGCACGATGTGCGGCGGGGGCATGAGATCGGCGTCGACGCCTATGTGACCAAGCCGTTCGATCCGAACCAGCTGATCCAGACGGTGCGCAAGCTCGCGACGGTGTCCAGATAGTGGTCAGCTAGTCTCGCGAGGGTGACTCCAGCCGAGGTGGGCGCCGCTCTCGTGGCCGCGGTGCGGGACGCCGTGGCGCGCGGCGAGGCCGACGTGCCGGTGCCCGCGGATGTGGCGGTGAGCTGTACCGGCGCGGGGGTCTACGAGAGTCCGGTCGCGCTGCGGCTGGGGATCGATCCGCGGATGATCGCCGGGCGGGTGGGCGGTGAGGTGACCTCGCGCGGGTTCGTCCGGGTGAGGGTCGAGCCCGGGGCGCTGGTCGGGCGCATCGATGACGCGTACGGGATGGCCGCGGTGCCCCCGGGCGGCTGGGCCGAATGGCCTCGGACGTTCGACAATCCGGGATTCGCCGTGCGTTATGCCTATGCGCGGGCCGGATGGGTCGGGCGGTGGGCCGAGGGCCTGGGCGTGCGGGCCGGGGCCCCGGTGGGATACCTGGGCGAGGAGCTGGAGTTGCTGAAGGCGCTGGGCGAACTGCCCGGCAGGGCGGCGCAGGCCGAGCGGGAGTGTGACGCCAGGCCGCTGGCGGGGCATCTGGAACGGCTGGCGGGCGCCTATCACGACGTGCACGAGCGGTGTCCGGCGCTGCCCAAGGGCGATGAGAAACCCGGGGCGGTGCACGCGGCGAGGGTCGGTCTGGCCGGGGCCGCGCGCACCGCCTTGGGAAACGGCCTGAAGATGATCGGTGAGACCCCTAGAGAGCGAGTATGAGCCGCGTTCACCCGGCAGGACCCCGGCACGCCGACGTCCTGCCCGAAGACCACCCGCTGCCGCCGGCCGAGGACCTGAACGCCCTGGAACCGCTGGTGTGGCCCCGGGGTGCCAGGCGCGACGGTGTGTTGAGCATCGCCGGCGTCGACGTGCGGGATCTGGCCGAGGAGTACGGCACGCCGCTGTACGTGTACGACGAGGACGACGTCCGGGCGCGCGCGCGGGAGTACGCGGCGGCGTTCCATGACGGGGACGTGCATTACGCGGGCAAGGCGTTCCTGTGCGTCGCCGTGGCGCGGTGGGTGCACGAGGAGGGCCTGGGGCTGGACGTGTGCAGCGGGGGAGAGCTGGCCGTGGCGCTGGCCGCGGGGTTCCCCACCGAGCGCATCACGCTGCACGGGAACAACAAGTCGGTCGCCGAGCTGGAGCGGGCCCTGGAGGTCGGGGTCGGGCGGATCGTGCTCGACTCGTACGAGGAGATCGCGCGGCTCGGCTACCTGGCCGACCGGGCGGGCGTCCGGCCCAAGGTCATGGTGCGGGTGACGACCGGGGTCGAGGCGCACACGCACGAGTTCATCGCGACCGCGCACGACGACCAGAAGTTCGGGTTCTCGCGCAACTCCGGGGCGGCGCTGGAGGCGGTCCGGCGGGTGCTGGAACTCAAGCAGCTGGAGCTGGTCGGGCTGCACTCGCACATCGGGTCGCAGATCTTCGACGCGGACGGGTTCGAGGTCGCGGCGCACCGGCTGGCCGAGCTGCTGGTCGCGATCCGGGACGAGCACGGGCTGGAGCTGCCCGAGCTCGACCTCGGCGGCGGCTACGGCATCGCCTACACGTCGGGGGACGAGCCGATCGACCCCAAGGCGATGGCCGACAGCCTGCGCGACATCGTCGGGCGCGAGTGCCGGTCGTACGAGCTGCAGATGCCGCGGCTGACGGTGGAGCCGGGCCGGGCGATCGTCGGGTCCGGCGGGGTCACGCTGTACGAGGTCGGCACCGTCAAGGACGTCGAGGGGCTGCGCACGTACGTGTCGGTCGACGGCGGCATGAGCGACAACCTGCGGACCGCGCTGTACGGCGCCGAGTACACGTGCGTGCTGGCCAGCCGCGGGTCCGACGCCGAGCCGATGCTCGGGAGGCTTGTCGGCAAGCACTGCGAGAGCGGGGATATCGTCGTCCGTGACGTGTGGTTGCCCGCAGATCTTGCGGCGGGCGACCTGGTGGCGGTCGCTGCGACCGGTGCGTACTGTCGATCAATGGCCAGTAACTACAACTTCGTCCCCAAGCCCGCCGTGGTGGCGGTCCGGGACGGCAGGTCGCGGGTCATCGTCCGCCGGGAGACCGGCGACGACCTGCTGCGGCTCGATGCGGAGGTCAAAGCGTGAAACCTTTGCGGGTGGCGCTGCTGGGGTGCGGCGTCGTCGGCACCGAGGTCGTCCGGCTGCTGCGCGAGCAGGCCGACGACCTGGCCGCGCGCGTCGGTGTCCCGCTGGAGCTGGCCGGGGTCGCCGTGCGGCGTCCCGACCGGGTCCGCGCGGGCGTCGACCGCGCACTGCTGACCACCGACGCGCGGGCCCTGGTCACGCGCGATGACGTCGACATCGTCATCGAGGTGATCGGCGGCATCGAGCCGGCCCGCACGCTGATGCTGGAGGCGATGAAGTCCGGGAAGTCGGTCATCTCCGCCAACAAGGCGCTGCTGGCCGAGGACGGCGCGACGCTGTTCGCGGCGGCCCGCGAGTACGGCACCGACCTCTACTACGAGGCGTCGGTGGCGGGCGCGATCCCGCTGCTGCGGCCGTTGCGCGAGTCGCTGGTCGGCGACCACGTGCAGCGCGTGCTGGGCATCGTCAACGGCACGACCAACTACATCCTCGACCAGATGGACGCGCACGGCGCCGGGTTCAACGAGGCGCTGGAGGGGGCGCAGGCCCTCGGCTACGCCGAGGCCGACCCGACCGCGGACGTGGAGGGCTTCGACGCCGCCGCCAAGGCCGCGATCCTCGCGCAGCTCGCGTTCCACACGCCGGTGACCGCGGCGGACGTGCACCGCGAGGGCATCACCGAGGTCAGCCCCGCCGACGTGGCCGGCGCCAAGGAGATGGACTGCGTCGTCAAGCTGCTGGCCATCTGCGAGCGGGTGCCGGAGGCCGGCGGGCGCAACG
Source organism: Spirillospora sp. NBC_01491 (assembly GCF_036227065.1). Taxonomy (GTDB): domain Bacteria; phylum Actinomycetota; class Actinomycetes; order Streptosporangiales; family Streptosporangiaceae; genus Spirillospora; species Spirillospora xylanilytica. The sequence goes on along the minus strand of NZ_CP109432.1, from coordinate 3,625,113 downwards.
GCCGCGGCGTCTCGGTCCGCGTCTACCCGGCGATGATCCCCAGGACGCATCCGCTGGCCAGCGTGCGCGAGGCCTACAACGCGGTGTTCGTCGAGGCCGAGTCGGCCGGGTCGCTGATGTTCTACGGCGCCGGAGCGGGCGGCGCCCCGACCGCGTCGGCCGTCCTCGGCGACCTGGTCGCGGTGGCCCGCAACCTCGCGCGCGGCACGCCGGGACCGGTGGAGGTCACCTACGCCAGGCTGCCGGTGCTGCCGATGGGCGAGACGATCACGCGGTACTACGTCCAGCTCGACGTGGCCGACCGCTCCGGCGTGCTCGCCACGGTCGCCGAGGAGTTCGCCCGGAACGGGGTGTCGATCCAGGCGGTGCGGCAGGAGGGGCTGAGCGAGGACGCGCAGCTCGTCGTGGTGACGCACCGGGCCCCGGACGCGGCGCTGAGCGCGACCGTGCAGGGGCTGCGGCGGCTCGACATCGTCCGCGAGGTGGCGAGCGTCATGCGGGTCGAGGGCGAGGAATAGCCCGAAACCGCCGTTCCGGGCCATACAATTCGCACAACAGTGCCGGTCAGGGCGGTGATCGCCCCGGCCGCGCGGCGGGGTCTGGGGCGTTCCCCAGAGAACTGGTCAGCTGAGGAGATCGACGTGAACGCGACCGCTCGCGTGTGGCGTGGCCTTATCCAGGAGTACCGAGACCGGCTCCCGGTGACGGAGAGAACGCCGGTCGTCACGCTGCTGGAGGGCGGTACGCCGCTGCTCCCGGCGGTCCGGGTCTCCCAGCTCACCGGCTGCGAGGTCCATCTCAAGGTCGAGGGCGCCAACCCGACCGGTTCGTTCAAGGACCGCGGGATGACGATGGCGATCAGCAAGGCGGCCGAGGACGGCGCCAAGGCCGTGATCTGCGCGTCCACCGGCAACACCTCGGCATCGGCCGCCGCCTACGCGGTGCGGGCCGGGATGACCTGCGCGGTGCTCGTCCCGCAGGGCAAGATCGCGATGGGCAAGCTGGCGCAGGCGCTGGTGCACGGCGCCCGGCTGCTCCAGGTCGACGGCAACTTCGACGACTGCCTGGAGCTGGCCCGCAAGCTGTCGGTCGACTACCCGGTGGCCCTGGTCAACTCGGTCAACAAGTACCGCCTCCAGGGGCAGAAGACCGCCGCGTTCGAGATCGTCGACGCGCTCGGCGACGCCCCCGAGGTGCACTGCCTGCCGGTCGGGAACGCCGGGAACATCTCCGCCTACTGGATGGGCTACCAGGAGTACGCGGCCGACGGGCCCGCGTCCCGCACCCCCCGGATGCTCGGCTTCCAGGCCAGCGGCGCCGCGCCGTTCGTCAAGGGCGAGCCGGTGCTCAAGCCGCAGACCATCGCCACCGCGATCCGGATCGGCAACCCCGCCTCCTGGGACCTGGCCATCGCCGCCCGCGACGACTCCGGTGGCGCGATCGACTCGGTCACCGACCGGCAGATCCTGGCCGCCTACCGGCTGCTGGCCAGCGAGGAGGGCGTGTTCGTCGAGCCCGCCTCCGCGGCGAGCGTCGCCGGGCTGCTCCAGGCGTGCGAGCAGGGCGTCGTGCGGCCCGGCACCAAGGTCGTCTGCACGGTGACCGGCAACGGCCTCAAGGACCCCGACTGGGCGATCTCCGGGGCGCCCGCGCCGACGACCGTCAAGGTGGACGCGCACGCCGCGGCGTCCGCGCTCGGCCTCGCCTGACCTCCCGCCACCGGCTCCGCCGGGCGCCGCGCGGCCCCGGCGGGCCTGCGACTTCCACCGATGTACCTGTACCGAGGGGGCGGGCGATGAGCTGGCCGAACGAGTCCGTGCTGGTCCGGACGCCGGCGACCAGCGCCAATCTCGGCCCGGGGTTCGACTCGCTGGGCCTGGCGCTGGAGCTGCACGACGACGTCGAGGTCGAGGTGACCGGCGGCGGCCTGGTCATCGAGGTGGCCGGCGAGGGCGGCGAGGTCGAGGGCCGCGGCGAGCGGCATCTCATCGTCAGGGTGCTGCGCCGCGCGTTCGACCTGATCGATGAGCTGGCGGAAGCGGGCGGCGCGACCGCGCTCGGCCAGCCCGCCGGGCTGCGGCTGCGCTGCGTGAACCGGATCCCGCACAGCCGCGGGCTCGGCTCGTCGTCGGCGGCGACCGTCGCCGGGCTCGTCGCGGCGCGGCACCTGCATCCGCGCGGGCGGCTGCTGGACGACGAGGCGGCGCTGCGCCTGGCCACCGAGATCGAGGGGCACCCCGACAACGTCGCGCCGTGCCTGGCCGGCGGCCTGACGGTCGCCTGGACGACGCCGGACGGGCCCAGGCTGGTCCGGCTCGATCCGGCGGTCGAACGGGTCGTCGCGTTCGTCCCGGAGCAGCGCCTGGCCACCGAGCGAGCCCGCGGGCTGCTCCCCGAGACCGTCCCGCACGGCGACGCGGCGGCCAACGCGGGGCGCGCCGCGCTGCTCGTCGCGGCGCTCACCGCCGGGCTCGACCCGGGCGTGCTGCTGGACGCGACCGAAGACCGGTTGCATCAGGATTTCCGTGCCCCCGCCATGCCGGAATCGGCCGGGCTTGTCGCGCGGCTGCGCGGGGCGGGTGTGCCCGCCGTGATTTCCGGGGCGGGTCCCACTGTCCTGGCCTTCACCACCGCATCACAAGTTGATTCGATAGCTTCAGAACTGGGTAATGGGTGGCACATACGCCCGTTGGACGTTGCCCCCCGCGGTGCCCACGTCCGGGCCGGTCGTCCGTCGATCCGGCCCTGACGTTCGCGCTGGGGCGGGGATGGTGCAGCGCTCCGGCCAGGCGCCGGGATCCGCTCCAGCCAGGTGCCGTGATCCAGCCAGGTAAAATGCGAGACATCGACCTCTGGGGAATAGCAGTGCGCCCTGGTGATGTTAGGCTGAATGCCGCACCAGATGCCCCGTTCGGGCCCGTGTGCTCGTCTGCCGCGCGTCAGCTGTCCGGCCTTTCGGCCGTGTCGGTCGCGCGTACTAGGCTCCCCGACACCGTGACATCCCGTTGTCAGGCATTCCAGCGAAACTTCGGACGGCGCGGAACAGGGGACACGCACGAGCCATCCGTCCCGTCCACCATCTGGCTGTGCCCAGAAATCGCAGATCGCGGCCCCATCGTGATCAGCGGAGCCCGACTCGGCGCCCCCGCCGGGCCGCACCACCGGGTTGACTGGCCGAACGCCGGCCAACGCCCGCTCCCTGGGAAGGACCCTTAGTGAGCGAATCCAGCGAACTCCTTACGGACGCATCGAGCACGGCACCCGCCGCCCCGGCCGAAGAGGCCGGCGCCGAGCGTGCCACCCCCCGGCGCCGCCGGACCGGCACCGGGCTGTCGGCCATGGTGCTGCCCGAACTCAAGGCGCTCGCGTCCAGCCTCGGCATCACCGGTACCACCGGGATGCGCAAGAGCCAGCTCATCGCCGCCATCCAGGAGAAGCAGGGCGGCCAGGGGCAGGGCTCGGCGGGAGGCGAGCAGGGAGCCGCTGCGACGGAGAAGACCGAGCGCCCGCGCCGCAGCCGTACCGCCGCCAAGCGCGAGGCGCCGGCCGAGCAGACCGCCATCGCCGAGGCGGCACCCGCGGTCGCCGACGAGCAGCAGGCTCCGGCCGAGAAGAAGGCCGAGAAGGCGGAGAAGACGGAGAAGACGGAGCGGAGCGAGCGGCCCGAGAAGGCCGGCCGGCAGGGCGGCCGGTCCGCCGAGAAGCAGTCCGACAAGGGCGGCTCCGAGGGCCGGCAGAACCGCGAGTCCGGCGAGCGGACCCGCTCCGAGAGCGGCTCCGACGACGGCGAGCAGCAGCAGGGCGGACGGGACGGCGGCGGCCGTGACGGACGTGAGAACCGCGACGGACGCGAGGGCGGCCGGCAGCGCGGACGCGGTGGCCGTGAGCGTGGCGAGGGCCGCGAGCGCGGTGAGCGCGGTGAGGGCCGGGAACGCGGCGAGCGGGGCGACCGCGGCGAGCGTGGAGACCGGGGCGACCGCAACGACCGCGGTGACCGTGGTGAGCGGGGCGACCGTGGTGACCGGGGCGACCGCAACGACCGCGGTGACCGTGGTGAGCGGGGCGACCGTGGTGACCGGGGCGAGCAGGGCGGCCGTCAGCGCGGCGGCCAGAACTCCGGCGGCGGCCAGCACGACGATGACGACGGCAGCGGCAGGGGCCGGCGCGGGCGCCGGTTCCGTGAGCGCAACCGCGGTCGCGGCGGGCGCGGTGAGCGCTACGAGGAGCCGGTGCTCAGCGACGACGACGTCCTGATCCCGGTCGCCGGGATCCTCGACATCCTCGACAACTACGCGTTCGTGCGGACCACCGGCTACCTGCCCGGCCCGAACGACGTGTACGTGTCGCTGGCCCAGGTCCGCAAGAACGGCCTGCGCAAGGGCGACGTCATCACCGGCGCGGTCCGGCAGGCGCGCGACGGCGAGCGGCGCGAGAAGTTCAACGCGCTGGTCCGCCTCGACACCGTCAACGGGATGGAGCCCGACCAGGCCAAGGGCCGGGTCGACTTCAGCAAGCTGACCCCGCTGTACCCGCAGGACCGGCTGCGGCTGGAGTCGGACCCGGGGATCCTGACCACCCGGATCATCGACCTGGTCTCGCCGATCGGCAAGGGCCAGCGCGGGTTGATCGTGTCGCCTCCCAAGGCCGGCAAGACGATGGTGCTCCAGTCGATCGCCAACGCGATCACCAAGAACAACCCCGAGTGCCACCTGATGGTCGTCCTGGTCGACGAGCGTCCCGAAGAGGTCACCGACATGCAGCGGACGGTGAAGGGCGAGGTCATCCACTCGACCTTCGACCGTCCGGCCGAGGACCACACCACGGTCGCCGAGCTGGCCATCGAGCGCGCCAAGCGGCTGGTCGAGCTGGGCCACGACGTGGTCGTGCTGCTCGACTCGATCACCCGGCTCGGCCGCGCGTACAACCTGGCCGCCCCGGCGTCCGGGCGCATCCTGTCCGGTGGTGTCGACTCGACCGCGCTGTACCCGCCCAAGCGGTTCTTCGGCGCGGCCCGCAACATCGAGAACGGCGGCTCGCTGACCATCCTCGCCACCGCGCTGGTGGAGACCGGGTCCCGGATGGACGAGGTCATCTTCGAGGAGTTCAAGGGCACCGGCAACATGGAGCTCAAGCTCAACCGGAGCCTGGCCGACAAGCGCATCTTCCCCGCGGTGGACGTCGACGCGTCCAGCACCCGCAAGGAGGAGATCCTCATGGCGCCGGAGGAGCTGCGGGTCGTCTGGCAGCTCCGCCGCGTGCTGCACGCGCTCGACACCCAGCAGGCGCTGGAACTCCTCCTGGAGAAGATGCGGGAGACCAAGTCCAACGCCGAATTCCTGCTCCAGGTCCAGAAGACCACGGTCTCCGACGACCGCTGACGACCGGCCGCGCGCCCGAGGCGCACGGTTCCCGTAGCGCGACGGCGCCCCCGCCCTGATCCGGACGGGGGCGCCGTCGCGTCCGCGTGCCCCGGGCCCGGTGGTGGGGTTAGCCCCACCACGGATCCGGCGGGGTGCCGCATGGTCCGGGCGTGGTCCGGGCCGCAGGCTGGGACCGTACGCTGGAACGGGCACGGAGGGACGATGTGGGCGAGCTGAGCAGAGGGGCGGACGGGGCCGCGGCGGAGCCGGCCGGGGGCGCGAGCGCCGCGCGGGCGGCCGGGCGCGCGGGCTCGCTCGCCTACGGGCCGTGGACCCCGCTGGCCATGGCCAGGTCCTCGGTGACCTGGCGGTCGGCCCTGTACTTCGCGGTGAGCGTGGCGCCCGCGCTGGCCTGGTTCATGGTCCTGGCCGTCGGGCTGCTGTTCTCGCTGGCCACCGCGATCATCTGGGTCGGGGTGCTGCTGCTGGCCATGCTGATGATCGCGTGGCGGCTCGGCGCGATGCTGGAGCGGCGGCTGATCCTGGCGGCGTTCGGTGTCCGGATCCCCGATCCGTACCGGACTCCGCAGCAGGGCCGCAACCCGGTGGTGAGGCTGAAGCACATGGCGTCCGACCCGGCCACCTGGAAGGACCTGGTCTACCTCGGGCTGCACCTTCCGGTCGCGTGCGCCGAGCTCATCGTGGCGGTGCTCCTGTGGGGGTCGGCCGCGACCCTGGTGTTCCTGCCGGTGGCCGTGGCGCTGGGCGGCGGCATGGAGGTCAACGTCGCCGACGTCTCGTACTGGGCGGGCAACCCGGTGGAGGCCCTGCCCGTGTCGGTGGTGGGGCTGGCGGTGCTGCTCGTGGCGATGTACGCGACGCGGGTGATGGCGATCGGGCACGTCCTGTACGCCCGGCTGCTCCTCGGCCCGAGCGGCTCGCAGCGGGAGAACCTGGAGCTGCGGCGGCGCACCGCGCACCTGCGGGCCAGCCGCGCCCGCGGGGTGGACGCCGCCGAGTTCGAGCGGCGCCGCATCGAGCGCGACCTGCACGACGGGGCGCAGCAGCGGCTGCTGGCGGTGGCGATGGACATCGGCCGGGCCCGCGCCAAGCTCGACGACGACCCCGAGGGCGCGCGGGCGCTGATCGAGCAGGCCCACGCGGGCACCAGGGAGGCGATCACCGAGCTGCGCGACCTGGCCCGCGGGATCTACCCGGCGATCCTCACCGACCGCGGCCTGGACCCGGCGCTGTCCGGGCTGGCCGGGCGGGCGCCGGTGCCGGTCGAGGTGGCGGTCGACCTGCCCGAGCGTCCCCCCGCGGCGGTCGAGAGCATCGCGTACTTCGTCGTCGCCGAGGCGCTGACCAACATCGCCAAGTACGCCCGCGCGACCCGGGCGACGGTCCGCGTCGCCCGGGAGGACTCCTGGGTGGTCGTCGAGATCGCCGACAACGGGGTCGGCGGCGCGGTGGCCGGGGCCGGCGGCGGGCTCGCGGGCCTGGCCGACCGGGCCGCGACCATCGACGGGATACTGACCGTCGACAGCCCGCCCGGGGGGCCCACGGTCGTCCGCGCGGACCTGCCCTGCACCTGGTGATCGTCCCGGCCCGGGCGGTGGGAGCCGCCCGGGGGAGGTCCGGGGGCGGCCGGCAGGCCCGATAATGGGGGGATGCGGGTTGTGATCGCCGAGGACTCGGTGCTGTTGCGCGAAGGGCTCGTCCGGCTGCTCGGCGACGCCGGGATCGAGACCGCGGCGACGGTCGGGGACGGGCCGGGGCTGCTCGGCATCGTCGAGCGGCACGAGCCCGACCTGGCCATCGTGGACGTGCGGATGCCGCCCTCGTTCACCGACGAGGGCCTGCGGGCCGCGCTGGAGGTGCGGGCGCGGCGGCCGGGCACGCCGATCCTGGTGCTGTCGCAGTACGTGGAGGAGCGGTACGCCACCGATCTGATCGGCGGCGGGGCCGAGGGCGTCGGCTACCTGCTCAAGGAGCGAGTCTCCGACATCGCCGAGTTCATCGACGCGGTCCGCCGCATCGCCGCCGGGGGCACCGTGATCGACCCGGAGGTGATCGGCCAGCTCCTCGGCCGGCGGCGCACCGGCGACCCGCTCCAGACGCTCACCCCGCGCGAGCAGGAGGTGCTCGGGCAGATGGCCCAGGGCAAGGCCAACGGGGCGATCGCGCGGGACCTGGTCGTCACCGAGGGCGCGGTGGAGAAGCACATCTCCAACATCTTCATGAAGCTGGACCTGCAACCCGCGCAGGGCGGGCACCGCCGCGTCATGGCGGTGCTGGCCTACCTGGGCCGCTCCGAGGTCTGAGCCGGACTGGGGGCCGGGCTGGGGCCGGGCCGGGAGGCCGAACCAGGAGGTCAGAGCCGCGCCAGGACGTCCGGGCCGCACCAAGGGAGCGTCCGGGCAAGATCGGGAATGCCCGATGACCTCGGCACGTTCGGGTATCTGGCACACTTGGAGTGCAACCGCTGCGGTACCGGTTCACGCTTCCCACATCTCCCACGGCATCGCCGTGCGGGCCGGGGGCGCCCGGCGACCGCTCCAGGCGAGGAGATCTCATGAAGCCCGACATCCACCCGAACTACGTCGTCACGACCGTGACGTGTACGTGCGGGAACACCTTCGAGACCCGCAGCACCGCCGCGAGCGGTGAGATGCGCGCCGACATCTGCTCCGACTGCCACCCGTTCTACACGGGCAAGCAGAAGATCCTCGACACCGGCGGCCGGGTGGCGCGCTTCGAGCAGCGCTTCGGCAAGGGCAAGAAGGCCGACAAGTAGAGCGACCATCGCCGCACGGCGGCGACCAGGGGCGGCCCGGGGACTCTCCAGGTCCCCGGGCCGTTCGAAGTGGGCACTCGGAGGCCACGCGGCCGGAACGGGCCAGGACATACCGTGAATCTCGACGATCTCATCAGCGAGTACACCGACATCGAGGGGCGGCTCGCCGACCCCTCGGTGCACGCGGAGCAGAACCTCGCACGGCGGCTGGGCAAGCGCTACGCGGAGCTGCGCCCGATCGTCGAGACCTACCGCGAGCTGACCGCCACCGAGGACGATCTGGCCGCCGCGCGCGAGCTGGCCGGCGAGGACGAGACGTTCGCCGCCGAGGCCGTCGAGCTCGACAAGCGCCGCGAGGAGCTGGAGGAGCGGCTGCGCCGGCTGCTGGTGCCCCGCGACCCCAATGACGACAAGGACGTCATTCTGGAGGTCAAGGCCGGTGAGGGCGGCGAGGAGTCGGCGCTGTTCGCCGGCGACCTGCTGCGGATGTACCTGCGGTACGCCGAGCGGGTCGGCTGGAAGACCGAGGTCCTCGACGCGCACCCGTCCGACCTGGGCGGCTACAAGGACGTCACGGTCGCGGTGAAGGCGCGCGGGCAGGACGGCGGCGCCTGGACGCGGCTGAAGTACGAGGGCGGCGTGCACCGGGTGCAGCGGGTGCCGGTCACCGAGTCGCAGGGCCGCATCCACACCAGCGCGGCGGGCGTGCTGGTCAGCCCCGAGGCCGAGGACGTCGACGTCCAGATCGACGCCAACGACCTGCGGATCGACGTGTACCGGTCGTCCGGGCCGGGCGGGCAGAGCGTCAACACCACCGACTCGGCGGTCCGCATCACGCACCTCCCGACGGGCGTCGTGGTGTCCTGCCAGAACGAGAAGAGCCAGCTCCAGAACAAGGAGCAGGCGCTGCGCATCCTGCGGTCCCGGATGCTGGCGATCGCGCAGGAGCAGGCCGACGCCGCGGCCTCGGCCGAGCGCAAGAGCCAGGTCCGCACCGTCGACCGGTCCGAGCGGGTGCGCACCTACAACTATCCGGAGAACCGGATCTCCGACCACCGCGTCGGCTACAAGGCCTACAACCTCGACCAGGTGCTCGACGGCGATCTGCACAACGTGACGCAGGCGCTGGTCGACGCCGACATGGAACGACGCCTGGCCGAAGCCCAAGGATCATGAACCTGCTGCTCGACGAGATCGCCAGGGCGACCGCGCGGCTGGCCGACGCCGGGGCCGCCTCGCCCCGTGCCGACGCCGAGGAGCTCGCCGCGGCCGTGCACCGGGTCAACCGCTCCGAGCTGCACAGCGTGCCGGACAACGCGTTCGACGCCCTGTTCTGGGAGTACGTGGCGCGCCGCGAGGCGGGCGAGCCGTTGCAGCACATCACCGGCCGCGCGTTCTTCCGCTATCTGGAGCTGAAGGTCGGCCCGGGGGTGTTCGTGCCCCGGCCCGAGACCGAGGTGATGGCCGGCTGGGTGCTGGAGACGCTGCGCGACATGGACGTGCGCGACCCCCTGGTGGTCGACCTCGGCACCGGTTCCGGCGCGATCGCACTGTCCGTCGCGCTGGAGGCGCCGCGCGCCCGGGTCCACGCGGTCGAGAAGGACCCCACGGCGTTCGTGCACGCCACCCGCAACGTCGAGGAGCTGGACGAGCGGGGCCGGGTGCGGCTGCACCTGGACGACTTCGCGACCGCCCTCACCGAGCTGAACGGCACCGTCGACCTGGTCGTCAGCAACCCGCCCTACATCCCGATGAGCGAGTGGGAGTACGTGCCGCGCGACGTCCGCGACCACGACCCCGCCGACGCGCTGTGGGGCGGGGGCGACGACGGGCTCGACGCGATCCGCCGGGTGGAGTCGGCGGCGCGCCGGCTGCTGCGGCCGGGCGGCCACGTGGCGGTCGAGCACAGCGATCTCCAGGGCAACGGGGTCTACTGGATCTTCGCCGAGGAGAACGGCTGGCGCGACGTCCGCAACCGCCGCGATCTGACCAACCGCGACCGCTTCGTCACAGCGCGGTACGGCACCGACTGACGCCTCGGCCCCACCGGAGCGTGGATATCCTGGGGCGTGCCAGGGAGCACCAGCTCCGCGCAGATGGGAAGACGGGCGACCGTGAGCCGACGTTATGACTGCTCCGAGCCGATGGAGCGTACCCGGGGGATCGCGGACGCGGTCTCCGCCGTAAGGCGCGGTGAGCTCATCGTGCTGCCGACCGACACGGTGTACGGAGTCGGCGCGGACGCGTTCACCCCGCCCGCGGTGACCGCGCTGCTGGACGCCAAGGGGCGGGGCCGCGAGATGCCTCCGCCGGTGCTGGTCGGCTCGGTGCGGGCCGCGACCGCGCTGGTCGAGGACCTCGGCACCTACGGGCAGGACCTGATCGACGAGTTCTGGCCGGGCGCGCTGACGCTGGTGTGCCGGGCCAACCAGAGCCTGCTGTGGGACCTGGGCGAGACCAAGGGCACCGTGGCGATCCGGATGCCGATGCACGAGCTGACGGTCGAGCTGCTCAAGGAGACCGGGCCCCTCGCGGTCAGCAGCGCCAACCTCAGCGGCCGGCCCGCCGCGCGCTCGGCGGCGGACGCCGAGTCGATGCTGGGCGACTCGGTCTCGGTGTACCTGAACGGCGGGCGGTCGGGGCACGGCGACCCGTCCACGATCGTCGACCTGACCGGCGCCGTCCCGCGGCTGCTGCGCGCGGGCGCCATCCCGGAGGACAAGATCCGCTCCGTCGTCGGGGTGCTGCTCACCGACGAGGACAAGGCCGAGGACAAGGCCGAGGACAAGGCCGGGGACGAGGACGGTGCCGGGGAGCTCGCGGCCACGCCCGCCACACCCCCCGTCGAGCCCGCTGAGCCCGTCAAGGCGGAGCCGCAGGCCGAGGCGGAGGGTGAGGGGCAGGACGCCGTGAAGCCCTCGCTGGTGAAGGGCGCCGCGTCGTCCGACAAGCCGTCCCTCGGCAAGGACGAGCCCACGGCCGGCTGAGCCGTCCCGCCAGAGCTCGCCAGAGACCAGCAGGGGCCCGCCGGTGCCCTTGGCGGCCGGGGCGCCTCGCGGCGCGCGAGGATCCGGGTCAGGCATGCGAAAGGCCCCGCCGCGCGCGCGACGGGGCCCTCGGTGTCACCGGCTCAGAGAGCCGGTCACGGTTCGGCTCAGAAAAGGGTCTTGCCCGGGCCGTAGACGTACTGGCCGCTCTTCTTGCTGCGACCGCACTCCTGGACGTACAGGTGGCTGCTGTACGACGAGCTGACCTTGATCGAGACGGTGCCCTTGTTGTCGAAGTTGGCGCCGGAGCTGGTGACGATCTTGTGACGCGACCAGTACGCCTTGCCGCCTTCCGTGAACTTGAAGCGCACGCACGCGGTCCAGCCGTTCTTCTTGCTGTCCTGGAGGTAGCCGCTCACGTAGACGCTGCCGCCCGAGCGGGTGTAGGTCCCCCACGAGGCCAGGTTGCTGTACTTGTTGTACGGGGCCCACTTCTTGGTGACGGCGGCCTCGGCGGGAGCGCCCACGGCGGCCATGCCGGCCATCAGGGTTCCGGCGGCCAGGGCAACGGCAGCGATACGCCGCATAAGTCCCTCCACAATTCAGGTTTCGCGAAATAGCTCCGCAAACCTAGCAGTGTCCCCAAGATCGTTTTTATGGCGAGCTTAGATCGTGACCTGGTGCGGCCGAGGTCGGGCGGGGGGCGAACCTTTTCCGTGCCTTCACCGTCCAAGGGTCAGGGAGGCGGCTGTCCCGACGTCACGGGGGCAGACTGAAGGACCGAAATACACGGCGTTGGCGTCCGCAACCCGCCGGGCCTGCACCGGGGTCCGGGGTGATGGTATGACAAAGATCACAAACTGGTCATTCCTCATCCAAAGCGTCCAGCAGTGCCCGCATGTCGATCAGTGCGGCGCGCGCCTGCTCGACCACCCCGTCCAGCGCCTCGCGCGCGTCCTGCGGTGTCCCGGCCGCCCCGGCCTCGGCGATGCGGACCAGGCGGGCGGTGTGCTCCAGCACGGTGCCGCTCAGCCCGAGCGCGACCCGGTGCCGTTCGGCCTGCACGGCCTCGCCGGTCCGGGTCGCCACGGTCTCCCGCGCGGTCGTCTCCCAGCGCTGGCCGCGCCCGGTGACCGTCCGGCCCCAGGCCCAGAACGGGAGCAGCACCAGCGCCCCGAACAGCACGCCGCCGGCCAGCCCGAACGGGATCGTCCAGGGTCCGGGACGCGCGTCCGGCGCGGTCACCAGCAGGACCGTCCAGGCGACGGCCCAGGGGAGCGTGGCCGCGAACGGCGCGGGCCAGGTCGGACGGCCCGGACGCGCGTGGCCGGCGACCGAGTACACCGCGATCATCTCCGCCGTGCAGCCCAGCACCAGCACGCCGAGCAGGTCGACCGACCGCGCGCCCGCCGTCAGCGCCCACCCCACATCGATCAAGATCAGCGCGCCCAGCGTGAGGTACGGAGCGCGGCGCCGCCACCACAGCGGCACGGCACGGGCCACCAGCGCGATCACCACGAGCACCGACCCGCCCGCGGACCATCCGCCGAGGACCGGGTCCGGGGGCAGGAACGCCAGGAGGGGCGGCAGGATCGCGCAGAACACCACCACGGCCGCGTCCAGCACCTCGGGCCAGCCGGGCCCGCGCCGCGTCCCGGCGAGCGCGGCGGGCGAGGTGGGCGAGGTGGGGAGCACGGCGCGCACCGACCACCCGCCGGACTCGTCCGGGCCCGCGGCGAGCGTGCCGCCGAGCGCCTTGGCCCGGCCGCGCATCCCGGCGATCCCGCGTCCCGTGCCGAGCGCGGGGACGGACCCGCCCTCGCTGGGAGCCTCGTTGACGACCGCCACCTCCACCGCGTCCGGCAGGTGGCGGACCTCGACGGCCACAGACGCGCCCGGCGCGTACCGCAGGGCGTTGGTGAGCGACTCCTGGACGATCCGGTACGCGGCGGTGCTGACCTCCGGCCGCAGGCCGCTCCCGCGCGGCTCCTCGGCGGCGCCCCGCAGGGCGCGCGCCCGCCGCAGGGTGGCGAGGAGCGGGCCTCGCGAGGCCGAGGGCGCGCCCTCGACGACGAGCGACACCGGGACGCCCACCCGGATCAGCCCCTGGCACAGCGCGGGGAGCATGGCGTCCAGCTCGCCGTCCTCGGACTCGGTGCCCATGACGTCGACCAGCCGGCTGAGCGCCTTGAGGACGTCACGGCCGGTCTCGGCCGCGGCCGACAGCGCCGCCGCGGTCAGCTCGGGGTCGGACCGGCGGGCGACGGCGCCGCTGTGCACCACGACCGCGCTGAGATGGTGGCCGGCGACGTCGTGCAGGTCGCGGGCGAGCCGTTCGCGTTCGGAGCCGGCCGCGGCGCTCCGCTCCCGATCGGCCCCGGCGAGCCGCTCCGCCAGCCGGTCCCGCCGCTCCCGGTGCTCGCGGCGGAGCTGGCCGAGCGCGGTGACCACGATGTAGTAGAGGACGTTGAGCGCCTCGTTCAACGCCAGGTCGGACGCCGTCTGCTCGACCGGCAGCGCGACCGCGAACGCCACCGTGAACGTGGCCAGGCATCCGGCCATCGCGACCCGCCGTCCGCGCTGCACTGCCACGGAGTACAGCGCGACGCCGTCGCTCAGCCCGGCCACCAGGGTCTCGGTGCTCTGCACCGCGAGCAGGCCCGCGCCGTTGAGCAGCACCGCCGCCGCCAGCACCGGCACGGGCGCGACCCGCCGCCAGATCAGCGCGAGGCAGGACCCGATCACCGAGACCGCGACCGCCGTCCACTGGCCGTGCCCGAGCGGACGGTCCACGCCCGTGGTCAGCAGCCAGGTGCCGAAGAGCTGCGCGCAGGCCAGCGCTCCCGGCACGGCGAAGTCCGCCACGCTCGGCCAGCGCGCCCCGCCCGTCCGATCCGCCGCCGCACCGGTTCCCGGTGTCCTGTCAGGCCCCCCGGCCCGCGAGCCCCCGCTCATTTCCGTGCTCCGCCCCCGATCCCCTCACACGGAACGACAGTATGGCCGGTCCGGGGGATCGGCAGTGCCGAGTGCGGATCACGCCGGGCCGGGCCGCACCCGGCGCACGCCGGCACGGCACCTAACCTGAGCGGGAGAGACAGGGAACGTCACAGGGTAGTCGCTTCGTTACGCCGACAGACGGGCATCAACGGTGAAACCATGCCTGACGTGCATGCATGGGCCCGCGGGCGGATGGTCGCAGCGCTCGCGCTGATCGCCGTCCTCGGGCTGCCGGGCCCGTCGGCCGCCGCCTCCGAGGAGCGCGTCCCGGCCCTGGACGTGGTGCTGACGATCAGCCCGGACGGGACGCTGCGGGTCCGCGAGACGATCACCTACGACTTCGCCCCCGGTGGTGGGCACGGCCTCGTCCGGCGGGTGCGGTACCGGCACGGGGACCGGCTGTACGGGATCAGCGACATCCGGACGAGTTCGTCCACGGGCGCGCCCGCGCGCGCGAGGACGTTGAAGCTGCTGCACGAGGTGCAGATCAGCGTGGGCGACCGGAACCGGGCGGTGCACGGCCGGCAGGCCTATGTGATCGAGTACGACGTGGGCGGCGCGTTCACCCCGCTGCGAGGGCGCGACGAGCTGGTCTGGGACGCCGTCGGCACCGGCTGGGAGGTGCCGATCGGCGAGGCCGCGGTACGGGTCGAGGCGCCGGTGCCGCTGCGGAAGGTGAGCTGCCGCGCCGGGCGCCGACACGAGACGACCCCGTGCCTGCGGGATCGGGACGGGCCGTACGCCGTCGATTTCACCCAGCGGGGGCTGCGTCCCCGCGAGGGCATGACGGTGCGGGTCAGGCTGCCCAAGGGGGCGATCACCGTGCAGCGGCCCCGCTACGCGCCGCCGCGCTGGGCGGGGACCTGGCCGGGCACGGCGGTGCTCGCGCTGGCGCTCGGGTCGCTGGCGCTGACCGCGCGCCGTCCGGCGCGGCGGAGCGCGGGAGTCCGGCTGGTCGGGGCGGGCACGCTGCTGCTGGCGGCCGACGCGGCCGACGACGTGCTGGCGCGGGGGCTGTGGGACTTCGCGCTCGGCGATCTCGTGCTCGCCGGGCTCGCATTGATCATCGCGGGGGCGGGCGTGCTCGCCGCGCACCGCCGCGGGCCGGACCGCGACCGGAACTTTCGGACGCCCCAAGACGGAGCGGGCGCGCGGCGGGAGGAATAGAGTTGTCCGGGCACGCCGCCCGGCCGAACGCATCGTTCCCCGGCGGGTGCCGTCCAGCCGCCGGATGATCAGTGGGCGATCAGCGGCGATCAGCGAGGGGAGGCGCGGCCGAGTGCGGGAGTACCTGCTCATCATTCTGGTCGCCGCCCTCGTCGTGTACCTGGTGACTCCCGCCGTGCGCCGGTTCGCCGTCTGGTTCGGCGCCATGGCCGCGCCCCGCGACCGCGACGTGCACGTCATCCCGACGCCCCGGCTGGGCGGTCTGGCGATGTTCGGCGGCATGGTCGCGGCGCTGGTGGTGGCGACCGGGCTGCCCGAGATGCGCAAGGTCCTGGAGAACGGCGACGTCAGCGTGGCCAGGGCGCTGCTGCTGTCGGGCGGGCTGATCGTGCTGGTCGGGATCGCCGACGACCGCTGGGGCGTCGACGCGCTGACCAAGTTCGCCGGGCAGGTCGCGGCGGCCGGCATCTTCATCATGCAGGGCATCCAGGTCTACGTGATCCCGCTGCCCACGGGCGAGACGCTGTCGCTGCCGCCCACCTACGGGGTGCCGCTGACCGTGCTGATGGTGGTCGCCACCATCAACGCGGTGAACTTCATCGACGGCCTCGACGGGCTGGCGGCCGGAGTGGTCGGGATCGCCGCGACGGCGCTGTTCTCCTATGCCTACCTGCTGTCGAAGTCGGTCGGGGTCACCACGCTGAGCGGGGCGACGCTGACCGCGGCGGTGCTGGTCGGGATCTGCGCGGGCTTCCTGCCGCACAACTTCAACCCGGCCCGGATCTTCATGGGCGACACCGGTTCGATGCTGATCGGGCTGCTGCTCAGCGCGGGCACGATCATGCTGACCGGGCAGTTCGACACCGCGGTCCTGGGCACCTACGGGCTGTTCCCCTTCTATGTGCCGATCCTGCTGCTCCCGGCGGTGGCCGCGGTGCCGTTCATCGACATGCTGCTGGCGGTCTGGCGGCGCACCAACCAGGGCCGTTCGCCGTTCGCGCCGGACAAGCAGCACCTGCACCACCGGCTCCTGGAGCTCGGCCACTCGACCCGCCGCGCGGTGCTGATCATGTACTTCTGGGTCGGGCTGATGGCCTCGGGCGTGGTGGGGCTCGCGCTGAGCGACTCGACGCTGATGGTGGCCGGCGCGACCGCGCTGATCGCGGTCGCCGGCGTGGTGCTGATGATCGCCGGGCCGCGGCGCCGCCGCCGCCGCGACGCGCGGCGGGAGGCGGCCGGCCTGGCCGGCGGCCGGCCCGACGATCAGCCGGCCGCGCGCCCGCACGAACCCGTATAGGGACCCGAATTCGCGGAATGCCGCCGGGTGAGGGAGACCTTCCCGGAACGTGGTGAGAGTCACCGTCCGGCTATTCCCGGTGGCCGGGAAGTGTGCGCATTCCACCCGGGGCGTCGCTCTCGGTGATCGGCGTGAACGCCGCCTCTTCCTTCGGCGAGACGGTCCCGGCGGAACGCGCGGGACGGGTGCGCCCGGCTGCGCCGGTGCGCCGTGGCCTGGGCACGGTTCGTCGGGTCGCGCCCTCGCGCGCCCGCCCGGACGATGTGGCGGGCGGGTCGGGGCGATTCCCGCGCCCGCCCGCCGCGCTGTTCTCGAAGCGCGACCATTCGGCGGCGGCGGGTCACGATCGCCGGAATCGTATTCCTCCCGGCGGGCGGAACAAGATGATCGCGCGCGAGTAATGGGAGGACCTTTCCGGTCGATCGCCCCGGCGGAATGACTAGTCCGTCCGGCCGCTTCGTCGGGTGCTCGGCGGGCCGGCCGGTGCATCCACGGAGTGAGATCGCCGTCTCGCCTTGCGGGAGGCGGTGCGGTGCCCGGCGGCGCCCGGCCGCCGGCCCGTCCCGGAAGATCGGCGAAACCGGCGCCGTTGCGGCGGCCAAGGTGCTGAGCTGGGCTAAAGTCCGTGGAAGTCGCGCGTGCCGATGGCGTCCCCCGGTCTTTACCACCGGGGTAATTGTGGACATATCGGACGCTTGTGATACCTTTCACGAACCAGATACGACCACTGACCGTGACCAGCCGGAGCCCTCATGCAGTCTTCCGACGGCCATCCAGTCCGGGGTGCCGCGATACCGACCTCCCTGGTGGGGCTGGTCGCGGTGGTGATCGGCCTGCTGATCGCGGGTCCCAAGGGCGGCCTCGCCGCCGCGCTGGCGGCGGTCGTGGTGATCGCATTCTTCTCGGTCAGCGCGCTGGCCGTGGCCTGGGCGGCGAAGTTCTCGTCTCAGACGATGATGCTCGCCGCGCTGGCCAGCTACGCGGTCAAGATCCTCGCGGTGATGGTGCTGGTGACCGCCATGGACGGGGTCTCCCTGTGGAACACCAAGGTGTTCGGCTGGAGCGTCGTCGCCATGGCGCTGACCTGGATCGCGGCCGAGTTCCGCGTCGCCCTTCAGCCGGGAAGGCCCTACATTGACGAGCCCGAGACCGCCGCGGACCGGAGTCCCTGATGTCGCGGCCCGGAGTGGTTCTGGCACGTTTGGACTACTCCAATATGACCACCCGCGGGGTGGCCTGCTATCGTCCGGAGCGCGATGAGCGAGCAGGGACGTCGGCCGGAAGACGGCCAGCGCGAGTTCGCCGACGCCGCTTGGTCGGCCCCCAGCTATCTCCTGTCCGGGATGGCGATCTGGGGCGGGTCGGGCTGGTTGCTCGCCAAATGGACTGGTTGGAGCGGGTTTATCCCGATCGGCCTGATCATCGGTGTCGTGCTCTCCATCTACCTGATCTACGTGAAGTACGGTCGCCACCCCCTCTGAGCGGCCCCGCCGCCGAGGAAGCCTTCGTGATCCACCACCACATTGAAGAAGGGAACGCCGCGTGAACGCGCTGACGGTCCTCGCCTCCTCCGGCGGAGAGGAGTTCCAGGCCCCGGGGCCGGAACTCTTCGACTTTCCGCCCCTGTTCGCCGGCGGTCCGGCCTGGCTGACCAAGCCGACCGTCTTCGCGGTCGTCGGCGCGCTGGTCGTGTGCGTCTTCTGCTGGAGCGCGTTCGCCAAGCCGAAGCTGGTGCCGCGCGGCATCCAGAACATCGGCGAGATGGGCTACGTGTTCGTCCGCGACCAGATCGGCAAGCCGTTCCTCGGGCGCGACACCGAGCGCTGGATGCCGCTGCTGATGTCGCTGTTCTTCCTGATCTGGGTCTGGAACATCTTCGCGGTGATCCCGGTCATCCAGTTCCCCATCGCCTCGCACATCGCTTTCCCGATCGTGCTGGCCGTGGCCGTCTACTTCATCAAGGTCTACCTGGGCATCAAGAACCAGGGTCCGGTCAAGTACTTCACGAACCTGATCCCCAAGGGCCTGCCCAAGCCGATCTACATCCTGCTCGTCCCGATCGAGTATCTCTCCACCTTCATCCTGGCCCCGTTCACGCACGCGGTGCGGCTCTTCGCGAACATGTTCGCGGGGCACATGATCCTGGCGTTCTTCAGCCTCGTGGGCTTCTGGTTCCTCTTCGAGAAGCCGACCGCGCTCGGGTTCGGGGTGGGGATCATCGGTGTGGTGATGACCATCCTGATGACCGCCTTCGAGATGTTCATCCAGTTCCTACAGGCGTTCCTGTTCACGATGCTCGCTGCCATGTACATCAACAGCGGGCTGCACGCGGACCACTAGGCGCGACGTCCCAGGTCTGCGGCTCTACTACCGACCACCCCGATAAAGCCAGACCGGTGGAAACCTCCACCGGCCGACAGAAAAGGAAAGACCCATGACGGGAGAAGTCCTCGCTGCGGTCAGCGGCAACGTGACGGCGATCGGCTACGGCCTTGCCGCGATCGGTCCGGGCATCGGCGTCGGCATCATCTTCGGCCAGGGTGTCAACGCGATCGCCCGCCAGCCGGAGCTGACCGGTGTGATCCGTACCAACATGATGCTGGGCTTCGTGCTCACCGAGGCCCTCGCCCTGATCGGGCTTGTCGCGCCGTTCCTCTTCCAGAGCCTCAAGTAACGGGTAGACCGAAGGAAGGGCTGCATCATGATCACAGCAGCTTCCGTTCTGGCGGCGGAAGAGAACAACCCTCTCATTCCGCACCCGTATGAGCTGATCGTCGGAATCTTCTCGTTCGCGGTCGTGCTCCTGGTGGTCGGCCGGATCCTCGTTCCGCGGATCCAGCAGACCCTCAACGAGCGCACCGACGCGATCGAGGGCGGGCTCAAGCGGGCCGAGACGGTACAGGAAGAGGCCAAGGAGGCGCTCGAGCGCTACCAGGCCCAGCTCAAGGCGGGCCAGCTCGAAGCGTCCAAGCTTCGCAAGAAGGCCGAGGACCAGGGCGCCGCGATCATCGCGGAGATGCGCGAGCAGGCCCAGGCCGAGGCGCGCCGCATCGTCGAGGCCGCACAGGCCCAGATCGAGGCGGAGCGTCAGCAGGCCCTGGCCTCGCTGCGCAGCGAGATCGGCACCCTGTCGGTCGAGCTGGCCGGTCGCGTGGTGGGCGAGTCCCTGGAGGACAGCGCCCGGCAGAGCCGCGTGGTCGACCGCTTCCTTGAGGAGCTCGAAGGCCGCGCGCGTAGCCAGGAGCAGATCACATCATGACCATCACGGGAGCGGTCAGCAGGGCATCGCTGGCCGAGTCGAAAGAGCGGCTGGAGGCGGTGCTCGACCGTCCGGGCGAGCCCGCCGGCCTGGCCTCGCTGGGCACCGAGCTGTTCGCGGTGCTCAACCTGGTCGACCGCGAGCACGGCCTGCGCCGGGCGGTGTCCGACCCGGCGCGGGACGGCGCCGACAAGGCGCGCCTGTTCCAGGGGCTGCTCGAGGGCAAGGTCTCGCAGGCCGCTCTCGAGCTGGTCGCCGACGTGGTCCGGATGCGCTGGTCCAAGCCCTCGGAGCTGTCGGACGGGGTGGAGACCCTCGCGGTCACCGCCGAGGCCGCCCGCGCCGAGGCCGACGGCCGGATCGACGACCTGGAGGACGAGCTGTTCCGGTTCTCCCGGGTCGTCGAGGGCGAGCCCGCGCTGCGCGGCGCGCTCGGCGGGGCGGGACTGCCGGCCGACCGCAAGCAGGGCGTGCTGAACGCGCTGCTGGAGGACAAGGTCACGCCGTCCACCCTGGTCCTGGTCACCGAACTGGTGCTGCGGCCCCGGGGACGTAGCCTGGAGGGCGGTCTCGCCGAGTACGGCAAGCTCGTCGCCCAGCGGCGGGAGCGGCTGGTCGCGCTGGTGCGCACCCCGGTCGAGCTGTCCGAGGCCCAGCGCACGCGGCTCGCCGCGGTGCTGGCAGCGGCCTACGGCCACGAGGTACACCTGAACATCGAGCTCGACCCGGGTGCGGTGGGCGGCCTGTCCGTCCAGCTCGGGGACGAGATCATCGACGGCACGATCGCCGGGCGGCTGGACGAGGTCCGCCGGCGGCTCGCCGGCTGAGGCCGGCGGGACCCGCGGCGGGGCGGGGCGGAGCGAGGAGCTCCGCCGGCCGCCGCGGGGTCTGGGGGACTCCCCCAGATGTTTGGCTGAGCTGACCCCATAGGGAGCAAGAGAGGAATCATGGCGGAGCTGACGATCCGTCCGGATGAGATCCGGAACGCGCTGGAGCGCTTCGTCCAGTCGTACGAGCCTGAGGCCGCCGCGCGCGAAGAGGTCGGCACCGTTGTCGATTCCGGCGACGGCATCGCCCACGTCGAGGGCCTGCCCTCCGCGATGGCGAACGAACTCCTGGAGTTCGAGGACGGTACCCGTGGCCTGGCTCTGAACCTGGACGTGCGTGAGATCGGCGCCGTTGTCCTGGGTGACTTCAGCAAGATCGAGGAGGGTCAGAAGGTCCGCCGGACCGGCGAGGTCCTCTCGGTCCCGGTCGGTGACGGCTTCCTCGGCCGCGTCGTCGACTCGCTGGGCAACCCGCTGGACGGCAAGGGCGCCATCGAGTCCGACGAGCGTCGCGTGCTCGAGTTGCAGGCCCCCACGGTCGTGCAGCGCCAGTCTGTGAGCGAGCCGCTCCAGACCGGCATCAAGGCGATCGACGCGATGACGCCGATCGGCCGCGGCCAGCGGCAGCTGATCATCGGCGACCGGCAGACCGGCAAGACCACGGTCGCGGTCGACACGATCATCAACCAGAAGGAGGCCTGGGACTCCGGCGACGAGAAGCGGCAGGTCCGCTGCATCTACGTCGCGGTGGGCCAGAAGGGCTCCACGATCGCCAACGTGCGCCGGCAGCTCGAGGAGTCGGGCGCGCTGGAGTACACCACGATCGTGGCGGCGCCGGCCTCCGAGCCCGCGGGCTACAAGTACATCGCCCCCTACACCGGGTCGGCGATCGGCCAGCACTGGATGTACCAGGGCAAGCACGTCCTGATCGTCTTCGACGACCTGTCCAAGCAGGCCGAGGCCTACCGCGCGGTGTCGCTGCTGCTGCGCCGCCCGCCGGGCCGCGAGGCCTACCCGGGTGACGTCTTCTACCTGCACTCCCGGCTGCTGGAGCGCTGCGCGAAGCTGTCCGACGACCTCGGCGCCGGTTCGATGACGGGCCTGCCGATCATCGAGACCAAGGGCAACGACGTCTCGGCCTACATCCCGACCAACGTCATCTCCATCACCGACGGCCAGTGCTTCCTGGAGACCGACCTGTTCAACCAGGGCGTCCGGCCGGCGATCAACGTCGGTATCTCGGTCTCCCGGGTCGGCGGCTCGGCGCAGGTCAAGGCGATGCGGAAGGTCGCCGGCACGCTGCGGCTGGCGCTGTCGCAGTTCCGCGACCTGGAGGCGTTCGCCGCCTTCGCGTCCGACCTCGACGCCGCCTCGCGCGCCCAGCTCGAGCGCGGCGCCCGCCTGGTCGAGCTGCTCAAGCAGCCGCAGGGCAGCCCGTTCCCGGTGGAGCAGGAGGTCGTGTCGGTGTGGGCCGGCACCTCCGGCGAGCTCGACGACGTTCCGGTCGAGGACATCCGCCGCTTCGAGCGGGAGTTCCTCGACCACCTCGGCCGCGAGGAGACCGGTCTGCTGACCGGCATCCGCGAGACCGGCCAGCTGTCCGACGACGGTCTCACCAGCCTCAAGAACGCCATCACGGAGTTCAAGCAGGGCTTCGAGACCAGCGCCGGCGCGCTGCTCGGCGAGGACGCGTCGATCGAGGCGATCGACGAGGAGTCGGTCGAGCAGGAGACGATCACCCGCGTCAAGAAGGACTGATCGGGGATGGCCCAGGTACGTGAACTCCGGCAGCAGATCAAGTCGGTCAAGTCGACCGCCAAGATCACGCGCGCCCAGGAGATGATCGCCACCTCCCGGATCGTCAAGGCCCAGCAGGCGGTGGCGGCCTCCAAGCCGTACGCCGACCAGATCACCCAGGCGCTGAGCGCGCTGGTCAGCCACCACGTCGGGATCGCCCACCCGCTGCTCCAGGAGCAGCCGGCGGACACCCGCAGCGCGGTGCTGATCATCACCAGCGACCGCGGCTTCTGCGGCGCCTACAACGCCAACGTGATCCGCGAGGCCGAGTCCCTCATCAAGGCGCTGCGCGAGCAGGGCCGCGATCCCGTCCCGTACGTGGTCGGCAACAAGGGCATCACCTGGTACCGGTTCCGCGACCGCGAGGTCGAGCAGACCTGGAACGGGTTCAGCGACCGCCCCGCGTTCGCCGACGCCGAGACGATCGGCCGCAGGCTGGCCGCGGACTTCCTCAAGACCGACGCCGAGGGCGGGGTCGGGGAGATCCACGTCGTCTACACCGAGTTCGTCTCGATGCTGACCCAGCAGGTTCAGGTCCGGCGGCTGATGCCGCTGGAGATCGAGGAGCGGACCGAGGGGGACGGCGGATCGCGGGCGCTGCCCGCGTACGAGTTCGAGCCGTCCGCGGAGGCCGCGCTCGACCTGCTTTTGCCCAACTATGTCGAGAGCCGCATCTTCCACATGCTGCTTCAGTCGGCCGCGTCCTTCCAGGCGTCGGTCCGGCGGGCCATGAAGTCGGCCACCGACAATGCCAACGAACTGCTCGGGGTCTACACGCGCCAGATGAACCAGGCGCGGCAGGCCGCGATCACCCAGGAAATCAGCGAGATCGTCGGTGGCGCTGACGCGCTCGCCGATTCTGGCGGGGAGTGAGAATGACTGCTCAGGTAGAAACGGCGACCGCCACCGGGCGGGTCGTCCGGGTCATCGGCCCGGTCGTCGACGTGGAGTTCCCCGCCGACGCGATCCCGGGCATCTACAACGCCCTGCACGTGGACGTGGAACTGGCCGGCGAGACCAAGGAGCTCACGCTCGAGGTCGCGCAGGACCTCGGTGACAACATGGTCCGGGCCATCTCCATGCAGCCGACCGACGGCATGGTGCGCGGCGCTCCGGTGGTCGACACGGGCGAGCAGATCTCGGTGCCCGTCGGCGACGTCACCAAGGGCCACGTGTGGAACGCCCTCGGGAAGCCGCTGGACGTGCCGGAGGCCTCGCTCAAGATCACCGAGCGCTGGGGCATCCACCGCACCGCTCCGGCGTTCGACCAGCTCGAGTCGCGCACCGAGATGCTGGAGACCGGCATCAAGGTCATCGACCTGCTCAGCCCGTACGTCAAGGGCGGCAAGATCGGCCTGTTCGGCGGCGCCGGCGTGGGCAAGACCGTGCTCATCCAGGAGATGATCCGGCGTGTCGCGCGCAACTTCGGCGGCACCTCGGTGTTCGCCGGCGTCGGCGAGCGCACCCGTGAGGGCAACGACCTGTGGGTCGAGATGGACGAGGCGGACGTCCTCAAGGACACCGCCCTGGTCTTCGGCCAGATGGACGAGCCCCCGGGCACCCGGCTCCGGGTCGCGCTGTCGGGCCTGACGATGGCGGAGTACTTCCGCGACGAGCAGGGCCAGGACGTGATGTTGTTCATCGACAACATCTTCCGGTTCACCCAGGCCGGCTCGGAGGTCTCCACCCTGCTCGGCCGGATGCCGTCCGCGGTGGGCTACCAGCCCACCCTGGCCGACGAGATGGGCGTGCTCCAGGAGCGGATCACCTCGACCCGCGGCCACTCGATCACCTCGATGCAGGCGATCTACGTGCCCGCGGACGACATCACCGACCCGGCGCCGCACACGGTGTTCGCGCACCTCGACGCGACCACCAACCTCTCCCGGGACATCTCGGCGAAGGGCATCTTCCCGGCGGTGGACCCGCTCGACTCCAGCTCGCGGATCATGGACCCGCAGGTGCTCGGGCGCGAGCACTACGACGTCGCGCAGGAGGTGGTGCGGATCCTCCAGAAGTACAAGGAGCTCCAGGACATCATCGCCATCCTCGGCATCGACGAGCTGTCGGAGGAGGACAAGGTCACCGTCCAGCGGGCGCGGCGCATCGAGCGCTTCCTGTCGCACCCGATGTACGTGGCCGAGCAGTTCACCGGCCAGCCCGGTGTCACGGTGCCCAAGGACGAGACGGTCGCCTCGTTCAAGGCCATCGCCCAGGGCAAGTACGACCACCTGCCCGAGCAGGCGTTCTTCATGTGCGGCGGCATCGAGGATGTCGAGAAGAAGGCCAGGGAGCTGGAGAAGTAGCCCGCCGCGGCGGGGCCGGGACCGGCCCGTTCACCGGGCCCGGTCCCGGCCCCGCCGCGACAGCTCTGCTATTCGGAGGACAGACACGTGGCAACCCTGAAGGTCGGGCTGGTCTCGCCGGAGCGCGAGATCTGGTCCGGCGAGGCCAAGATGGTGGTCGCGCAGACCATCGAGGGCCAGCTCGGCATCCTGCCGGGGCACGCCCCGGTGCTGGGCGTCCTCCTCGACGGCAGCGTGGTGAAGATCGAGCCGGCCGACGGCGGCGAGGCGATCTCGGCCATGGTCGGCAGCGGCTTCTTCTCGATCGCGGCCGACGAGGTGTCGGTGCTGGCCGAGCAGGCCGAGCTGGGCACCGAGATCGACGTGTCCGAGGCCCGGCAGCGGCTCCAGGACGCGCTCTCCGAGAGCGGCGACAACCCGGAGGAGATCGCGACGGCGGAACGGCGTGCGCGCGCTCGGCTGCGCGCGGCGGGCGTGGACGCCTAGACTCGGCGATCGGGAGTCGGAACGGCGGGCGGGGGACTTGGGCGGTCAGCTGGCAGTGGACGCGGGCGCGCTGCTCGCCGCCCTCGTCCTGCTGGTGGCGCTGGTCTTCGTGCTGCTGTCCGCGCGCCGCTGGCTGTTCGTCCGGCGCGGCGGAACGGTGGAGTGCAGCCTGCGCCTGATCGCCGGGGACGGCTCTCCCGGGGCGTGGCGCCTCGGCATCGGCCGCTACAAAGGCGATGAGCTGCACTGGCATCGCGTGTTCGGTTTTCGCAGCAGGCCCCGGCAGGTGATTCACCGCCGGGGCCTCGTCGTGTCCAACCGCCGCCGTCCCGGCCCGGACGAGGCCGAAGGACTGCTCCCCGGCGTCGGCGTCATCGAGGTCCGCGACGGCGACCGCACCGTCGAGCTGGCGATGGGCGCGTCCGCGCTCACCGGGTTCCTGGCGTGGCTTGAGGCGGCGCCGCCCGGTTTTCCGGTAGACCTGCATCAGCCGGAGTAGGGCCCTTCCCTGGAGTGCATGTGCGCAGCCTCGCCATCGTCGCCGCCGTCACCGTGAGTGCCTGGTCGATCACGGGGACCGCGTTCGCGGTCCCCGGCCCGTTCCGGCCGGCGCCGGTCGACCTGCCGCGGCTGGTGACGCTCAAGGACATCCGCGCGCACCTGGCCGCGTTCGAGGAGATCGCCCGCTACAACGGCGGCGACCGGGCCGCGGGGGAGCCGGGCGACGCGGTGACGGTGAAGTACGTGGTCGCGCGGCTCAAGGCCGCCGGGTTCACGCCGCGCGTGCAGCGGTTCGCGTTCGACGCCTGGACGGAGCGGTCCAAGCCCGTCCTCGCGCGGACGGCGCCCGGCCGGAGGGCCTACCGGGCGAGCAAGGACTTCAGCACGCTGACGTTCTCCGCCGCGGGCGACGTGACCGCCCGCGCGGTCGCGGTGGACGTCCCGGCGCGCGGTGCGGGCACCAGTGGCTGCGAGGCGTCCGACTTCGCCCGCTTCCCCAAGGGCGCCGTCGCGCTGATGCAGCGCGGCACCTGCACGTTCGAGGCCAAGGCCGACCGGGCGAAGGCGGCCGGCGCGCGGGCCGTGGTGATCTACAACAGGCCGGGCGAGAAGGGCCCGGTGGCGGGCACGCTGAACACCCCGTTCGAGCTGCCCGCGGTCGCGCCCACGCACAGGCTCGGACTCGGGCTGGTCGCGGCGGCGCGGCGCGGCGGCCTGCGGCTGCGGGTCAGGACCGACACCAGGACGTCCCGCAAGCGCACGGCCAACGTGATCGCCGAGACCGGGGCGGGGCGGGCCGACAACGTGGTGCTGGCCGGCGCGCACCTGGACAGCGTGCCCGCGGGGCCGGGGATCAACGACAACGGCACCGGCGCGGCGGCCCTGCTCGCCGTCGCGGGGAAGATCGCCGCGCTGGGTCGGGCCGGCCTGCGCAACAAGGTGCGGTTCGCCTGGTGGGGTGCCGAGGAGGAGGGGCTGCGCGGCTCGTCCCACTACGTCGGGGCGCTGAGCGCGGCGGACCGCGCCAGGATCGCGCTGAACCTCAACTTCGACATGCTCGGCTCGGTGAACGGGGTCCGCGGCGTGTACGACGGCGACCACTCGGTCAAGGGCGGCAGCACGCCGCCGCCCGGGTCGGGGGCGATCGAGAAGATCTTCCGCGACTACTACGCCCGGCGCGGGCTGCCGACCGTCGACAGCGAGTTCAACGGCCGCTCCGACTACGGGCCGTTCATCGAGCACGGGATCCCGGCCGGCGGGATGGACACCGGTGCCGACGGGATCAAGACCGCCGCGCTGGCCAAGCGGTTCGGCGGCACCGCGGGCAAGGCGTTCGACCCCTGCTACCACAGCAGGTGCGACACCTTGAAGAACGTCGACTTCAGGCTGCTGGACACCGGTGCCGACGGTGTCGCGCACGCCGTCCAGCGGCTCGCCGGGAGCACGCTGGTGGTGAACGGCGCGGGGGCGAACGAGGCGGCGCGGCGCGCGGGGGTCCGCGCCGGTGCGGGGGCGGGTGCGGGGGCCGAGTGGCGCGGCGGCCTGCTCGTCCGGTAGCCGGCCGGTCAGTAGGGGACGACGCTGATGTCGCCGCTGTCGGACCGGGCATTGATCGTGATCTTGGCGGTGGGGTCGCCGGACGTCCCGACCGTCCGGTGCCCGTAGGTGCTCTTCGCGTCGACCGCGTAGCGGCCGGCGCGCGGGACTTTGATCTCGGTGGCGCCGCTGTCGGCGCGCGTCACGATCGAGCCGGGCGGGGAGGCGAAGGTCAGCCGGACGTCGCCCGCGTCGGCGGTGGCCGACACCGAGCCGTCCGGCGTGCCGCGCAGGCCGGTGCCGGTCACGTCGCCGAGGTCGGCCAGCGCGCTCACCGATGAGCGCAGGTCCTTGAGCCGGATGTCGCCGGCGTGGACGCGCAGCTCGACCGCGGTGGCGCGCGGGACCCGCACCAGGTAGCCCACGTTGCAGTTGCTGGTGCCGATGCCGTGCGCCTCGGGGCAGGTGTAGCCGAGGGACAGTTCGCCGCGGGCCAGCGCGTGCGTGGTGGCGGGGCGGCGGTGCGTGCTGTAGTTGAGCCGTTCGCGCACCTCGACCGCCGTGACGTCGGCGCCCACGATCTCCACGTCACCGCCGCGGCTGGCCACCTTCACCCGGTTGACCTGGCCGGTGACCTGGTAGGAGTGGTCCACGTCGCGGGTGCTGCCGCCGAACCCCAGCTCGCAGCCGCTCAGCGCGACCGCCGCCCCGATCGTCAGCGCGATCGTCCCTGCCAGCCTCTTCATGCTCTGCTCCGTGTGGTTGGTGAGGGGGTCGGCTACGCGGGGGAGACGGTGATCGCCCCGTCGCCGGTGGTGACCGTGACGTGCCGCGGGGACCGCGAGTCCTGGTGCACGGCGGGGTCGACGCGCTTGGCCCCGGTGTCGCTGGTCAGATCGATCAGGTAGCCCTGCCCGCCGGGCAGGAACAGCCGCACCCTGCCGATGTCGGTCTTGACGTCGACCGTGCCCGGTGCCGAGGCCAGGCCGAGCCGGACGGCCCCGTCGCCCGTCCGGGCGGTGAGCCGGTCGGCGGTGAGGCCGCTCGCGGTGATCGGCCCGGTGTCGGTGTGCAGGTCGGCGGTGGTCGCGCGGCCCGTGAGCCGGATCGCCCCGTCGCCCGTCCGGGCGGTGAGCCGGTCGGCGGTCAGGCCGGTCGCGGTGATCGGGCCGGCGTCGGTGCGCACGTCGGCGGTGCCGGCCCGGCCGCTGATCTCGATCGCGCCATCGCCCGAGCTGGCGATCAGGGACGTGGTGCGCAGGTCGCCGGCGGTGATCGGCCCGTCGTCGGTGGAGATCCGCACGGTGCCGGTGAGCCCGGCGACCGAGACCGGGCCGTCATGGCCCTCGACCTGGACGGACGTGGCGCGCGGCACCTGGACGCGGTAGGAGATCCCGCAGCGGGCGTCGCCGAGCACCGTGCGGGCGCACGTGGCCGACAGGGACAGGGCGTCGCCCCGGGTGACGTGCTGCGGGACGGGCTTGTTGCCGTCGTTGGACCAGCTCAGCCGTTCGCGGACCTTGATGGCGGGGGAGTCGGAGGCCACGATCTCGATCCGTCCGGTGCCGGAGCCGACCTTGAGGGCGGTGATGCCCGCGGGCGCGTTGTAGGACCGGTCCTCATGGCGCGTTCCGACGTTCAGCCCGCACCCGGCCAGCAGCGCCGCGGCGGCCACCGCCGAGACGGCCACCGCCCCGGCCGGGACAGCCGTCCCCTTCAGCTTCCGCACGTCGTCTCTCCCGCCCTCGGCCGGCATCCCCGTAGGCAACCCAGCCTGGCCGTGGCGGCGGGGCGGGCGCCAGGAGGCGGCCCCGTGCAACGGGGGTGGGGATAGCCCCACCCCCGTGCCGCGCGGCGCCCGTCGGGGTCCCGTCAGGGCGCGTTCAGCGCTCGCCGCCGGGCTTCCAGAGGGTGTCGCCGTGCTCGGCGTTGGCGACCCGGCAGAGGATGAACATCAGGTCGGACAGCCGGTTGAGGTAGCGGGCGGTGAGCGCGTTGACCGCGTCGCCGTGGGCCTCGATCGCGGCCCAGGCGGACCGCTCGGCGCGGCGGGTCACCGTGCGGGCGACGTGCAGGAGCGCCGCGCCGGGCGAGCCGCCGGGCAGGATGAAGCTGCGCAGCTTCCCCAGGTCGGCGTTGTGCTCGTCGCACTCGGCCTCCAGACGGTCGATGTAGGCCGGGTCGACCCGCAGCGGCGGGTACTCGGGGTCGGGCACCACCGGGGCGCACAGGTCGGCGCCGACGTCGAACATCTCGTTCTGCACGCGGGTCAGGAGCCGGACGAGCGGCTCGGGCAGGGACCCGAAGGCGATCGCGGTGCCGATGGCGGCGTTGGCCTCCTCGACGTCGGCGTACGCGGCCAGCCGGGGGTCGGTCTTGCTGGTCCGGGACGCGTCGCCGAGCGCCGTGGTGCCATCGTCGCCGGTGCGGGTATAGATCCGGGACAGTACGACCGGGGTCTCCCTGTTCTTCGCCATGCCCGTCACCCTAACCGCCCGGCGGGCGTCGTCCGAGGCCGCGGCGGGGGGAGGGACCGACCGAGGGCCGACGGGGTTGGAATTCGGTTCGGTAGTGTTTCGCCTAGCTCGTCTGGTTTGCGGCGCTGAACCCCGGAGGCTGCCTTGTACGACTACATCATCGTGGGTGCCGGCAGCGCGGGCTGCGTGCTCGCGGCCCGGCTCACCGAGGACCCCGGCACCAGCGTCCTGCTCCTGGAGGCGGGCCCGCCGGACGACGCCCCGGAGATCCACATCCCGGCCGCGGCCGCCTCGCTGATCAAGGGCCCGTACGACTGGGACTACTCGACCACGCCGCAGGAGAACGCCGCGGGCCGCAGCGTCTACTGGCCGCGCGGCCGGACCCTCGGCGGCAGCTCGTCCACCAACGCGATGATCTACATCCGCGGGCACCGGTACGACTACGACACCTGGCGGGACGTGCACGGCTGCGCGGGCTGGGGGTACGCCGACCTGCTGCCCTACTTCCGGCGCGCCGAGGACCAGCAGCGCGGCGAGTCCGCGGCCCACGGCGCCGGGGGCCCGCTGCGGGTGGAGGACCTGCGGTACAAGCACCCGCTCACCCGGGCCTGGGTCGGGTCGGCCAAGGCCTACGGCCTGGCCGCCAACGGAGACTTCAACGAGGGCGAGCAGGACGGCGTCGGCTTCTACCAGGTCACGCACAAGCGCGGGAGGCGCTGGTCGACGGCGTCGGGCTACCTGCGCCCGGCCCTGGACCGGCCGAACCTCACCGTGATCACCGACGCCCTCGCGACCCGGGTGCTGATCGAGGACGGGCGGGCCGTCGGCGTCCGCTACGAGGCGCGCGGCGAGACGGCCGAGGCCCGCGCGGGCGCCGAGGTGCTGCTGTCGGGCGGCTCGATCAACAGCCCGCAGCTGCTCATGCTGTCGGGCGTCGGCCCCGCCGCGCACCTGCGCGGGCACGGCATCGACGTCGTCGCGGACGCCCCCGTGGGGGAGGGCCTCCAGGACCATCCGTTCGTCAACGTCATGTTCGCCACGCCCCGGACCAAGGGGCTGTGGGAACTGGCCACCGCCCGCGCGTTCGCCCTCTACCAGACGCTCGGACGGGGCCCGTACGCGTCCAACGTGGCCGAGGCGGGCGGCTTCACCCGGACGGTCGACGGGCTGCCCGCCCCCGACCTCCAGTACCACGTGCTGCCCTCGCCGTTCATCGACCAGGGCCTGGTCGATCCGACGCAGCGGCTGCTGTCGGTCATGGTCACCGCGGTCGCGGTCGCCAGCCGCGGGACGCTCACGCTCCGCTCCGCCAGCCCTTACGCCAAGCCCCTGATCGATCCCGCCTACCTCGCCGACAAGGCCGATCTGGACATCCTGGTCGCCGGGGTGCGGCAGGCCCGCGAGATCGCCGCCACCGGTCCGCTGGCCCGGCTCGTCGGCGGCGAGTGGGCGCCCGGCGAGCAGGTCGAGAGCGACGCGGCGGTGATCGAGTTCGTCCGGCGGGAGTGCGCGACGCTGTTCCACCCGACCAGCACCTGCGCGATGGGCGGCGCCGACACCGCCGTCTGCGACCCCGAGCTGCGGGTGCGCGGCGTCGAGGGGCTCCGCGTGGTGGACGCCTCGGTCATGCCGGCCGTCCCGCGCGGCAACACCAACGCGCCGACGATCGCCATCGCCGAACGCGCCGCCGACCTGATCCGCGGCGACACCCCGCTCGCCCCGGCGGCGGGCTGACCGCCCGGAGCCGCCGCCCGGAGCCGCCGCCCGGAGCCGCCGCCTGGAGCCGCCGCCTGGAGCCGCCGCCTGGAGCCGCCGCCCGGAGCCGCCGCCTGGAGCCGCCGCCTGGAGCGGCGGCCGGCCGTTCAGAGGGGCGGCGGGTTCATCGCGTAGACGGTGGTCGGACGGTCGGCGTCCCTCGGACCGCCGGCGAAGTAGACGACGTCGTCCGCCGTGGACAGGCTTTCGGCCCTGAGGTCGTCGACGTGCTGGACGATCTCGCCGGAGGCCGGGTGGAAGCTCAGCACGCCGCCCTTGGTGGCCAGGTGGACGCGGGCGCCGGCGGACGCGGCGAACAGGTCGGACGGCTCCTCGATCGGCTTCTGCCAGGTCGCCCGCCCGTCGCCGGCCCCCACCGCCGAGAGCTGGTCGGCGCCGTTGAAGACGATCGGCCCGGACCCCTCCATGAGCGGGGTCAGCACGCGCGGATCGGAGGACGGGTCGGCGGTCAGCCCGCCGCCCGCCTGGAACGTCCACATCGGCCTGCCGCTCCTGCCCTCGAAGGCGTGCAGGGTGTCCTGGAGGCCGGTCACGTACACGAACGGGCCGACCGCCTTCGGGAGCCAGCCGCCGGTCGGGTCCTTGCGGGCGGGATTCGCGGCGGCCCAGAGCCGCCTGCCGTCCGCCGGTCCGAACGCGGTCAGGCCCCGCTCGGTGGACACGTAGACGGCGCTGCGTCCCGCCACTGGAGTGCCGACGATCCGGTCGGGCAGGGCCGCGGACCACAGCGGCCGGTCGCGGTTCATCCGGTACGCGTCGAGCCGCTGCCCGGCCCCCACGTAGAGCGTCGTGCCCGCGAACGTCCGAGCAGCCGGTAGCCGCCGATCTCCCGCGGGTCGTCCGATTCCAACGGCCCCATGCACACTCCCGTACTCGCCAGGGCCGCTCACTCTAAGCCGGGCCTCCCCGGTACGACGCACGAAATCACCGAAATGCCGGACCGCAAAAGGAAAACGCCCCCGTCGTGAGACGGGGGCGTCGATCGAGGGGGACAGGCCGGAGCCGTCACCGCTTGAGGGCCTTGACGAGGCGGACGCGCCGGGCG
Source organism: Spirillospora sp. NBC_01491 (assembly GCF_036227065.1). Lineage (GTDB taxonomy): Bacteria > Actinomycetota > Actinomycetes > Streptosporangiales > Streptosporangiaceae > Spirillospora > Spirillospora xylanilytica. The sequence goes on along the minus strand of NZ_CP109432.1, from coordinate 3,592,498 downwards.
TGCTTGGCCTCGGCGCGGAGCGCCTGCACGCGGTCGTCGACCAGGACCTTGGCGAACTCGGGGCGGATCATGTCGTTCTCCTTGAGTCGCGGACCGGCCTTCCCGGTCCGACATCTTCAAGGTTCGTCCTAAGACACCGCCCCCGGCATCGGGACGATGCCTTATCTAGGCGTCCTAGGACGCCTTAGGCCGGGCCCGGCCCCACCGGGACGGCTTACGGGCAGGGGGCCGAGGGCTCGGGGACGGGCGCGGTCAGCGCTTGTAGCGGCGGCCGTGGATCATGTTGATCAGGCCCAGGACGCGGGTCATCTCCTTCTCGGTGCGCTCGAAGGAGCTGAGGTTCATCGGGATGGCGAAGCGCTGGCGGGTGATGGCCTTCGGGCGGGTGAACTCGCGCAGGCCGTCGGCGCCGTGGATGCGGCCGAAGCCCGACTCGCCGACGCCGCCGAACGGGAGGGCGGCGACCATGGCGAACGCGGCGAAGGCGTTGATCGAGGTCATCCCGGAGCGCATCCGGCGGGCGGCGTCCATGGCCCGCGACCTGCTGCCGGAGAAGATCGTCCCGGCCAGGCCGTAGCTGGTGGCGTTGGCCTTCTCGACCGCCTCGTCCAGGTCCTTGACGCGGTGCACGGTGATGGTGGGGCCGAAGGTCTCCTCGCGGACGGCCGACGCGTCGTCCGGGACGCCGGTGAGGACGACCGGCTCGACGTAGGGCTTGCGGACCGACTCGGGGCCGCCGACGACGGCCCGGCCGCCCTTGTCGAGGGCGTCCTTGATGTGCCGCTCGATGACGTCGAGCTGGGACGGCATGGTGATCGGGCCGTAGGCGGCCTCGCGGTCGAAGCCGGGGCGCAGGTCGCGGGCCTTGTCGGTGAGCCGACCGAGGAAGTCCTCGTAGGCGTCGTCGACGACGTAGATCCGCTCGACCCCGATGCAGGTCTGGCCGGCGTTGGACATCGCGCCCCACAGCGCGGCGTCGGCGGCGGCGTCGAGGTCGGCGTCGGCGTCGACGATGCAGGCGTCCTTGCCGCCGCACTCGACCACGATCGGGGTGAGGTTCCCGGCGCAGGCGGCCATGACCTTCTTGGCCGTCCGGGTGGAGCCGGTGAAGGCGACCTTGCCGAGGCCGGGGGAGGACGCGAGCGCGGCGCCGGTGCCGCCGAGGCCGGTGACGGTCTGGAGGACGGGGTGCTCGGGGACCACCGTCGCGACCAGCTCGGCGAGCAGGACGCCGACGCCGGGGGTGAACTCCGAGGGCTTGAAGACCACGGTGTTCCCGGCCGCGAGCGCGTAGGCGATCGAGCCCATCGGGGTGAAGATGGGGTAGTTCCACGGGCCGATCACGCCGACCACGCCGAGCGGCTGGTACTCCAGCACGCACTTCTGGTTGATCGACATCATCCCGGGGAACACGGTGCGCGGCCCGAGCACCTTCTGCGCGTTGCGGGCGGCCCAGTCCAGGTGCGAGATCGCCATGATCGTTTCGAGCTGGGCGTCCTGCACGGGCTTGCCGGTCTCCTGGTGGATGAGCTCGGCCATCCGGTTCAGGTTGCGGGCCAGCGAGCCCTTGATGTTGAGCAGCCGGAGCCGGCGCTCCCTCCAGCCGAGCGCGCGCCACCACTCGGCGGCCTCGCGGGCGCGCTCGACCGCCCCGGCCACCGCGGCGGCGTCGTGGACGGGGTGCTCGGCGACGACCTCGCCGTTGGCCGGGTTCAGGGACGCGAACGTCTCGGTGCTCTCCGTGGCCACGGACATGAGGAACCTCCCGGGAGGACCGTGTAAGTGATTGCTTGCACGCGAGTACTGAGTAGTAAATCACTTTATGCCGGTGCCCGCCGGAGCCCGGAAGGGGGCGTCGGGAAGCGGTGTGGGGGATGGTCAGGCGTCCGGGATCCAGCTCCCGTGGAATCCCGCCGGGACGCGCCGCGGCAGGCGGACGCACGCCGCCCGCGACAGGTCGGCCGCGTTCAGCACCAGCAGCTCCGATCCGGCGCCCGCGCGGTCGGACACGATCGACAGCAGCCAGCCGTCGTCCTCGGCGCGCGCGGCCTCGGCGGGGACGAACACCGCCTCGCCCGCCGCCATGCCGGTGCCCAGCTCCAGCGCCGACGAGGACCCGGCGCGCAGGTCGTACTTCACGATCGCGCCGCCGGCCACCGTGTAGAGGTAGCGGTGCTCGCGCCCGGTACGGGACGCGTTGTGCGTCGGGAACTCCGTCCGGCGGTCGTCGACCCGGTGCTCGACGGCCTTCCCGGTGGACGGGTCGAGGATCCAGCGGTGCAGCCTCGCGTTCTCGACGTTCAGGGTGGTCCCGACCGGGTCGGCCGCGCCGCCCGTCACCCCCCACAGGGCGGTGAACTCCTCCGGCAGGTAGCGCGCCCCGTCCAGCACGATCCGTCCGGCCGCGTCCTCGTGCGCGTTGCCCACGTGGAACACATAGCAGGGGTCGACGTCGAACCACCGCACGGGACCGTCGCCCGAGCGCGGCATCACGCCGAGCCGCGCGCCGTACGCGTCGTCCCAGCGGAACGGCATGCCGCGGTCCTCGGCCATGGCCAGGTCGAGGTCGAACACCACGGGCAGGTCGAGCCAGACCACATGGTTCTCGGTGATCGCGAAGTCGTGCATCATCGTCGGGCCGGGCACCTCGACCTCGCGGCTCTCGACCAGCTCACCGGCCGGGGACAGGCGGTGGTAGGTCAGGTACGGCGGGAGCATCCCGTACCCGAAGAACAGCAGCTCGCCGGTGACCGGGTCCTGCTTCGGATGCGCCGTCATCGCGGTGGTGAGCCGGCCGTCGAAGTCGCAGGGGCCGACGGTGTCGAGCTCGGGCGTCACCGCATGGGGGAGCCCGACCTCGACCAGCGCGAGGATCTTGCCGTCGTGCGGGACGACGTGGGTGTTGGCCGCCACCGCCGCGCGGTCGAAGGTGAGGTCGTCCCGCAGGAACTCGGCGTCGTCGGTGAACGCGCTGGTGCGCACCCAGCGGTTGCGGTACCACTCGGCGCGCCCGTCGCGCAGCCGCAGGCCGTGCAGCATCCCGTGGCCGAGGAACCAGTGCCGGCTCGGCTCGCCGGGCAGCGGGTTCGGGCCGTTGCGGAAGTAGCGGCCGGTCAGCTCGGCCGGGAGGCTCCCGATGACCGGGAGGTCGACGGCGTCGATCTCATCGGGCACGGGCGCGAGGTGTCCGTCGAGCCAGGGCGCGGGCCGGGCGGTGCTGTCTTCGCTCATCTCGGGCTTCCCTTCGATGCTGGACGGTGCCGGCGACGGTGGCGGGCCGCTGAGGGAGCGGTGCGGACGGGCCGTTCAGCGGACGGGGCGTTCACCGGCGGGGCGTTCAGCGGGGGGTCGGCTGGGCTTCGAGCTTCGAGGAACGGCGCTTCCGGGTGCGGGTCCGGCGCCTGCACACAGCCTAGAACGGCGGCGGTCGCGGTGAAACTCACCGCCCACACGAGTGTGAGTATCCGGTTGATGTCGCGGAACAGGCCGGTGGCGGTGATTGGCGAGCGACGCGCCGTACTTCATCACCGGGGAGTCAGGGACGGTGAACGCGAGCGTGGTCAGCAGCGCCATGAAGACGGTGGTGGCGCTCTCCGGCATCAGGAGTTCCACGGGTGGCCCGCCCTGCGGTCCAGGACGACGAGCACGATCGCCGCGGCGAGCAGGATCCAGGGGAGGTCAGTGGGGCTTGTCAGCGGGGCTCGTCCTGCCGCCGGCGGACCGTGCGGTCGCGCGGTCCGCCGGCGGGCCGGTCACCGGAAGTCGGCGGCGTGGTCGGCGGCCCACTCGGCGAACGAGCGGCCGGGGCGGCCGGTGATCCGCTCGACCTCGGGCGAGATCTCGGCCGGACGGCCCACCGACGTGGCGCGGAGCCGCATCAGGACGTCCACCAGGCCGGGTCGCATGTACGGACGGCTCAGCATCGCCTCGCGCGCCTCCGCCTCGGTGATCTCCTCGAACCGGGCCGGACGGCCGACGGCCGCGCCGATGATCGCCACCATGTCCGGGTGGGTGAGCGACTCGGGCCCGCTGAGCAGCGGCGTGGCGCCGACCAGGTCGTCGGTCACCAGAGCGCGGGCCGCGACCGCGGCGATGTCGCGCTCGTGGATCGGCGCCATGGCCGCCCCGGCGAACGCGTTGCGGACCGGCTCGCCGGACCTGATCTCGTCGCGCCAGCCGAGGGCGTTCGTGCAGAACTCGCCGGGACGGACGAAGGTCCACTCCAGCCCGGAGTCCTCGATCGCCCGCTCCGCTCCGCGGTGGTGCGCGGCCAGTTCGTTGTCCGGGTCCTCGTCGAGCGCCGCGGCGGACGACAGCATGACCACGCGCCGGACCCCGGCCGCGCGGGCGCGCGGGAGCAGGTCGCCGAGGCCGGTCCAGAAGACCGAGAGGTTCAGGAAGATCGACTCGACGCCGTCCAACGGCATCGCGTCGGTCCTGGCCACCTCGACGTCCACGGGCAGTGCGGCGGTGGCGGGGTCGCGGGTCAGTGCGCGGACCTTCCGGCCCGCGTCGAGCACCTCGTCGACGACGTGGCGGCCCACGTTCCCGGTGGCGCCTGTCACAAGAATCATCGGTTGTCTCCTCAGGGGGGCGAGTGCCGGGATTAGATTCAACCAATTGGATGAACTTGTCAAACAGCCGGATGGATGATGGGTTCGGGCATGCGGCTACGATGACGCCCGTGACGGACACGACGAGGGGACCGCGGCGGTCCCCGACCCCCGACGAGCGCAAGGTCGACGCCGAGCGCTCCCGACGCGCGTTGATCGAGGCGGCCATGGACGTGTTCTCCGCCAAGGGCTACGCCGGCGCCCGGGTCCAGGACATCGCCGACCGCGCGGGCGTCAACAAGCAGCTCATCAACTATTACTTCGGCGGCAAGGAGGGGCTCTACTGCGAGCTCGGCCGCCTCTGGCTGGTGCGCGAGGACGAGTTCAACGACTCCGCGCTCCCGCTCGACGCGGTGATGGTCCGCTATCTGCGGCACACGCTGGACGACCCGCGCGGCACCCGGCTGAACCTCTGGCGTGGCCTGACCGAGGACCTCGAGCAGATCGAGCCGGGCCCGCCCGAGGACCTGTCCGACCTGGAACGCCGCCAGGCCGCCGGCGAGCTGGCCGCCGACCTCGACCCGGCCGCCGTCATGCTGGTGCTGACCGCCGCAGTCTCCATCACCGCGGCGATGCCCCTGGCGGTGCGTCGCATCTTCGGCCTCTCCCCCGACTCACCGGAGTTCCAGGAGCGGTATGCCGAACAGCTGAGCCGGATCGTCCGCCACCTGGCCGGACCGTCCGGCCAGACCACGCCGGACGCCCCCACCGCCTGACCCGCCGGGCATCCGGCGCGGGGGTCAGTGGTTCCAGAAGCGGAAGAGCTCGAGCCCGTACCGGATGCCGCTCTCGTCGACGCCGATCGCGTCGGTGAGGTGGTAGATGAGGCCGAAGAACGCCTCGTTGATTGGGCCCAGCCAGAGCAGCGCGATCAGCAGCAGGAAGACGTAGCCGCCGACCGCGTTGGCCTGCTCGACCCAGCGCCGCGGCAGGTACGGCTCGATGATGCCGAATCCGTCCAGGCCCGGGATCGGCAGCAGGTTGAGCAGCGCGGCGGTCACCTGGAGGAACACCAGGAACGCGAGCGCGGCCCAGAACGTGGCGTGCGTCAGCGAGAAGAAGTTCTTGTAGATGACCGCGAGCATCACCGCGAATACCGCGTTCGACAGCGGCCCCGCCGCCGAGATCAGGCTGTGCCGGACCCGGCCCCGGATCGCGCCGCGGTCGATCCAGACCGCGCCGCCGGGCAGCCCGATCCCGCCGATCAGGATGAACAGCACCGGGATCGCGAAGCTCAGCGTCACGTCGGCGTACCGGGCCGGGTTCAGGGTGAGGTAGCCGCGGGTGGCGACGCTGTGGTCGCCGGACCGGAACGCGGTGTAGGCGTGCCCGAACTCGTGCACGCACAGCGACAGCACCCAGGCCGCGATGACGAAGCCGAACACCGCCACCCGGGCCGGGGTGTCGCGCAGCAGCCCGTACCGCCACGCGATCAGGCCGCACAGGACGGTCACCGCCACGATCGCCAGGAACACCGGGCTCGGCCGGACCGCCGCCGAGCCTCCCCCGTTCCCGCGTACCGTCCCCATCACGGCCCCTCTCGTCCGTGGCGCGAACACGGCGGCGAACCGCCGCTTCACGTTCGGGTGGTCGGATCACAGGGGGCACTGCGGCATCAGGTGGAGGGCGGTGTCGTCTTCTTGATCGGCCTGGCGCTCAGCAGCGGCGGGCTCGGCCTGGTGCACCTGCTCGCGCCGACCGCCCCGCGGGCCTTCGAGGTCGCGGCGATGCTGGCCTCCTACGCCCTGGCGACCGTGGTTCGCTTCGTGCTGCTGGGCGGCCGGGTGTTCCACCCGCGCCGACGGGCTGTCCCGGTCAGTACCGCAGAGACTGGGGCCCGCCAGCCCTCCGCGGAGTCCCCGGTCGCGTGACGGGGGTGGCGAACCGAGGAACGAGAATCCGAACTACAGCGCCGGTCTCGGTCACGGTGAGGTCGCGGGATCGCCCCCGTATCGCGGTCACGTGCGGTGCGCGCCGCCCGGCCGCCGACCGGGTTCCGGTCCGGGCAGGCGGGGATTGGTAGGGCGCACTGGGGCGCACCCATGCCGACCTCTCGCACGGCGGCACTCTGCTGGATCTGCGGCAAAACGTGCCACGCCCACCGGGGTCATGTCATGGCATCGCCCCGGCTCGATCGCCTCAGGTCCGAGCCCCTCCGAGTGTCCGAGCCTTCGGAGCGGGCAGCGGCTTCTGTCGCTTGCCGCCGGTGCGTTCCAGGCCCAGTCGCAGCGCCATGGTGATCAGGGCGGCGACCGCGAAACCCATGCCTGCCCAGGCGAGTTGGCGGGCACCGTACTCGGCCAGGACCCAGCCTCCGACCGCGGTTCCGACGGTGATGCCGAGGTTCGAGAACGAGATGAAGAGGCTGTTGCCGAACTCGGGCGCGTCGACGGCGTCCCTCCCCAGCCAGCTCTGGCTCACGACGAGCCCGCCGGAGTGCACGGCCCCCCAGACCAGTACGGCCAGGACCATCGGCGCGAACATGTGGCCGACGGCGTACAGGAGCACGTAGACGAGCAGGCACAGGACCGGGTAGGCGACCACGGTACGGATCAGGTCGCGCTGCAGCAGACCGCCGAAGGCGAAGTTCCCGAGGATCATCACGATGCCGAACGCCATCAGCATGGCGCTGACCCAGGTGCCGTCCATGTGCGTGACCTGGCCCAGGTACTCGGCGAAGTAGCCGTAGACCGAGAACATCGCGGCGAAGACGAAGACGACGGACGCAATGGTCAGCCACATTCGGGGCCGCTTGAGAACGCTCAACTGGGCACCGTGGGAAACACGTTGCCCGACGGGCATCGGCGGTACGAACCGCAGAATGCCGAGGAAGGCGATCAGGTTGACGAGCGCACCGAGCCAGAACGCCGACGCCAGGGACACATGCTCGGCGAGGTACGAGGTCAGCGGCACACCGAAGGCGAAGCCGACGGTGACACCGCCGAACACGGTCGTCGTGGCCCGGGTCGCGTCCTCGGCGGGCACCAGCCGTGCGGCGGTCGCGAGCGCGACCGCGAAGAACACCGGATGGAAGAGGGCGGGCACGACGCGGAAGGCCAGCATCACCTCGTACTGCGTGGTGAGCGCGTAGACGACGTTGGAGACGGCGAACACCGCGATTGCGGCGGCGAGCACCTTCTTACGGTCGATGCCGGAGGCGAGCAGTGTTGTGAACGGCCCGGACACGGCGATGACCAGGGCAAAGGCCCCGACAAGCCACCCCGCGGCGGACGGCGTGACACCGAGCTCGGCCGAGACCTGGGGGAGCACGCCGACCATGCCCATCTCGGTGGTGATGATCCCGAACACGCCCAGGGCGAGCACCAGGACGGTGAGGGAGGTCTTTCTCATCGCGACCTTTCATCAAATCTAGAAAAGTAGATATGTTTCGCTGTGGGGGGTGCATGCGTGGAATCGGGCGGGCTACAGCTCGTCGCGGACGTGCGTGGCGAACTCGGCGATCACTGTTTCGTTGCGTCGGTAGTAGGTCCACTTGCCGATGCGTTCCGAGGTGAGCAGCCCCGCGTCCTTCAGGGCCTGCAAATAGCCGGACACCACCGACTGGGCCAGTCCGGCACGCTTCTGGATGTCGCCGACGCACACGCCGATGTGGAAGCCGAGCCCCTGCTGCTGGTAGGAGTCCTCGTCGAAGTACTTCGCCGGATCCTTGAGCCACTGCATGAACTGCAGGCGCGCGGGGTTGGCGAGCGCCTTGTGTACGGTCAGGGGGTCCACCAGGTCACCTCTCCACTCTCTTCCGGTATCTAGTTTTCGCGATATGTAGAGTCTTGTCAAGCGGGAATGGATCGCAGCCGGCCCACCGCGTGATCGAACAGAGCCTTCGGCCCCTCCGCGTGCGCCATCCACGCCATGCTGGTGCTGACCGCCGCCGTCTCCATCACCGCCGCGACGCCGCTGGCGGTGCGCCGCATCCTCGGAGTCGGCCCGACTCGCCGGAGTTCCAGGAGCGGTACGCCGAGCAGCTGCGCCGCATCGTCGGCCACCTGGCCGGACCGCCCGGCCGGACGCCCCCGGACTGGCGGCCGTGGCTCAGTCGCTCCAGAACCGGAACAGGCCGAGCCCGTACCGGATGCCGCTCTCGTCGACGCCGATCGCGTCGGTGAGGTGGTAGATGAGGCCGAAGAACGCCTCGTTGATTGGGCCCAGCCAGAGCAGCGCGATCAGCAGCAGGAAGACGTAGCCGCCGACCGCGTTGGCCTGCTCGACCCAGCGCCGCGGCAGGTACGGCTCGATGATGCCGAATCCGTCCAGGCCCGGGATCGGCAGCAGGTTGAGCAGCGCGGCGGTCACCTGGAGGAACACCAGGAACGCGAGCGCGGCCCAGAACGTGGCGTGCGTCAGCGAGAAGAAGTTCTTGTAGATGACCGCGAGCATCACCGCGAATACCGCGTTCGACAGCGGCCCCGCCGCCGAGATCAGGCTGTGCCGGACCCGGCCCCTGATCGCGCCGCGGTCGATCCAGACCGCCCCGCCCGGCAGCCCGATCCCGCCGATCAGGATGAACAGCACCGGGATCGCGAAGCTCAGCGTCACGTCGGCGTACCGGGCCGGGTTCAGGGTGAGGTAGCCGCGGGTGGCGACGCTGTGGTCGCCGGACCGGAACGCGGTGTAGGCGTGCCCGAACTCGTGCAGGCACAGCGACAGCACCCAGGCGGCGATGACGAAGCCGAACACCGCTACCCGGGCCGGGGTGTCGCGCAGCAGCCCGTACCGCCACGCGATCAGGCCGCACAGGACGGTCACCGCCACGATCGCCAGGAACACCGGGCTCGGCCGGACCGCCGCCGAGCCTCCCCCGTTCCCGCGTACCGTCCCCATCACGGCCCCTCTCGTCCGTGGCGTTCCGGACGTCCGGCCGCCTGCTCCCCGAAGCTACCGCCTCGCCTGTAGCGCCCGCGTCAAGGAGCGGCGATCACCGGCACGACGTAGGTGCGCAGGAAGCGGCGCAGTCCGTCGGCGTCCCGGTCGCGGTCCATCACGATGAGCGAGGTGATGATCCGGAAGAGGAACTCGACCGTGCCCTCGACCTCGATGTCGGGCCGGAGCCGGTGCTGCCGCTGCGCCTGCTCGAAGTACGGCCGGACGTAGTCGCAGCACTGGTCCAGCACGTGCTCGGCGGCCCCGGCCACCGCCGCCTGCATGTGGCCCGCGGCCTCGGGCACCAGGAACCGCGCGATCGCGGGCTCGGCCCGGACGAACCGGACCGCGTCCAGGGTGCCCTCGACGATCGCCTCCGGCACCGAGCGCTCCTGCCGCAGCCGGGTGGCCAGCCGGTCGAGGAAGCGGTGCAGGTCGCGCAGGACGACGGCGAGGATCAGCTCGTCCCGGCCGCCGGTGATACTCCGGTAGACCGTCGCCCTGGACAGTCCGGCGGACGCCGCGATGTCCTCGACGGTGGTCTTGGCCACTCCGAAGCGCGCGAAGCACTCCTCGGCCGCGTCGATGATGCGCTCGCGCGTGGTGTCGGTGGTCGCCGGGGGCATGCCTGAAGATTACCGGCGCCCCGGCCGGTCCAGCGAGTACGCCGGCGTCCGGGAGCGGGAGCCGTCCGCGGCGGCGGAGTCAGAAGAGGGTGCCCTCGTGCTCGATGCCGCGGAGCGCGTCGTAGTCGAGCGTCACGCAGTCGATGCCGCGGTCGAGGGCCAGCACCCGCGCCTGGGGCTTGATCTCCTGCGCCGCGAAGATCCCACGGACCGGGGCCAGGTGCGGGTCGCGGTTGAGCAGGTCGAGATAGCGGGTGAGCTGCTCGACGCCGTCGATCTCGCCGCGCCGCTTGATCTCGACCGCGACCGTCGCGCTGCCCGCGTCGCGGCACAGGATGTCGACCGGCCCGATCGCGGTCGGGAACTCGCGGCGGACCAGCGTCCACCCGTCGCCGAGCGTGGTGATGTGCTCGGCGAGCAGCTCCTGGAGGTGCGCCTCGACGCCGTCCTTCTGGAGTCCGGGGTCCAGGCCCAGCTCGTGGCTGGTGTCGTGCAGGATCTCCTCGATGGTGAGGATGAGCCGCTCGCCCGACTTGCCGTGGGTCACCGTCCAGCGGGCGACGGCGCCGTTCTCCTCGAACGGCTCCTCGCGCAGCGAGCAGGGCGGGTTCATCCAGTTCAGCGGCTTGTAGGCGCGATCGTCGGCATGGACGCTCACGCTCCCGTCGGCCTTGATCAGGACGAGCCTGGGGGCCATCGGCAGGTGGGCGGTGAGCTTGCCGGCGTAGTCGACGCTGCACCGGGCGATTACGAGACGCACGGTGCCCCACCTTAGTGACGTGGCGGCCCGCTCGTGACCAACTCCGGCCCCGCAGGCGAGCCCGACGGGGCGGCTAAGACGTCCCCGGTGCCGGATCTAGGGCGTCGTCCCGATGCCGGGGTGCGCGCCTTAGGGCGAACCTCGTCACTACAGGGCCGGACGAGGCGGCCCGCGGACGGAGGAGTGGCCGTGTTCCACAGCGACATCACCTACTCGATCATGACGGAGCGCGCCCGGGACCTGCGGGCCGCGGCCGAGGCCGCCCGGGACGTCCGGGAGATGCGGCGGGCCCGGAGGTTCTGGGAGGAGCGGGCGCTGCCGGTCGCCACCCGGCGCCCGCGCCGCAGTCCCGCGGCCGGGACCGGGACCGGGCGCACCGTCACGGCCCCCTGAACGACCCGGCGGCGCGCGGTTCTGCGAGACTGCGGTCCCATGAGCAGTGCTTCGTTCAGCAAGGTCGGGGTCGTCGGACTGGGCACCATGGGCGCGGGCATCGCCGAGGTGCTGGCCAGGGGCGGCCTGGCGGTGGTCGGGATCGAGGTCGACCAGGGCGCCCTGGAGCGCGGGCGCGGGCACCTGGAGGGCTCGACCGGACGCGCCGTCAAGCGCGGCCGGCTGACCGAGGAGGCGCGGCACGGGATCCTCGACCGGATCGCGCTGTCCACCGACTTCGCCGACCTCGGCGAGTGCGACCTGGTGATCGAGGCCGTGCCGGAACGGCTGGACCTCAAGCGGCGCGTGTTCGCCGAGCTCGACAAGGTCTGCCGCGCCGACGCGGTGCTGGCCACCAACACCTCGTCGCTGTCGGTCACCGACATCGCGGTCACCACCGGCCGGCCCACCAAGATCGTCGGGGTGCACTTCTTCAACCCGGCGCCGGTGATGAAGCTGGTCGAGGTGATCGGCACGGTGCTCACCGAGCCGGCCGCGGCGGCCCGCGTGGCCGAGCTGGTGCGCGGCCTCGGCAAGACCCCGGTGAGCATCGGCGACCGCGCCGGGTTCGTCGCCAACCGGCTGCTGTTCGGCTACCTCAACCAGGCCGCCCGGATGCTGGACTCCGGGCACGCCACCCGCGACGACATCGACACCGCGATGAAGGCGGGGGCCGGGCTGCCGATGGGCCCGTTCGCCCTGATGGACCTGATCGGCCTGGACACCTGCCTCGAAGTACTGGAGGCCGTCTACGCCGAGTCCCGCGACCGGCGGCACGCGCCCGCGCCGGTGCTGCGCGAGCTGGTCACCGCCGGGCTCCTCGGACGCAAGACCGGCCAGGGCTTCCACCGCTACGACCGGCAGGCCGGCGACGCGGTGAGCGCGCAGGCGGAGGAGACCACCGCCGCCGAACCCCCCACCGTCGGCGTCGTGGCCGGTTCGTCCGCCGCGTCCCCCGCCGCCGGGATCATCGCGACCCTCGCGCGCGCCGGCGGCACCGTCCGGTACGCGGCCGGTGACCAGAGCGCCGCCGACGGCCTCCGCGCCGCGCTCGGCCAGGCCCTCGCCGACGACCCCGCCGCCCGGTCCCGGCTCGGCGGCGGCACCGACCTCGGCGCCCTCGCCGACTGCGATCTGATCATCCACGCCGGGGCCGACGGCGACGCCGCGGCGGACCGGTCGCTGCTGGCCTCGCTCGGCCGCGTGGCCAGGCCCGACGCGGTGCTGGCCACCACGTCCGCCACGGTCCCGGTGATCGAGGCGGCGGTCGCCACCGGCCGGCCCGGCGCCGTGGTCGGCCTGCACTTCCCCGAGGCGGACGGCACGCTGGTCGAGATCGCCACCACCGTGGCCGGCGCGCCCGGCCTCGCGGACCGCGCGGCGGCACTCGCCGAGCGGCTCGGCCTGACCCCGGTGCACGGCCGCGACCGCGCCGGCTTCATCGTGGACGCCCTGCGCTTCCCCTACCTCAACGACGCCGCCGCGATGCTCGGCGCGGGCTACGCCGACGCCGACGCGATCGACGCCGCGATGACGCTGGGCTGCGGCTACCCGGCGGGCCCGATCGCCGAGCTCGACCGGATCGGCCCGGCCCGCGTGGTCGCGGTGCTGCGCGCCCTCTACGGGGAGAGCCGCGAACCGGCGCTCGCGCCCGCCCCGCTGCTGACCGAGCACGTCACCGCGGGCCGCGCCCTGCGCTGATCCCTCCTCATATCCTGGTTCCATGAGCCCCCGCAAAAACCGCCGAAACCCCCCGGGCCGCCGTTCGCAGGACGGCGGCGGGGGGCCGGCCGGCGGCGGCTCGTACTGGAGCCAGGAGACCGAGGACGGCCCGGACGGCGCATGGATCGTCCGGTCGATCGCCGGCGCCAACGCGACCAAGCCCTACCGCTGCCCCGGCTGCGACCAGGAGATCGCGGCCGGGGTCGGCCACGTCGTCGCGTGGCCCGCGGACGGGCGCGGCGACGCCGACGACCGCAGGCACTGGCACCGGCCGTGCTGGCAGGCCCGCACCCGCCGCGCTCCCCGCGTCCAGCGGTCCCGCGGCGCCCCCCGCCACTGACCGGGCGGCCCGTGCCGCCGAGCCGGGGCGCCGGGCTCTGACCAGGCGCGACCCGCCGTCCGGGCGATCATGACCCGGTCACGGCGGCGAGGAGAGGAGACCGATGGGCGAGATCAGGGCGGCGACCGTGCTGCCGGCCCGGCGCGAGGAGATCACCCTGCACACCGCCGACGGCCTGGAGCTCGTCGGCGAGCTGGCGCTTCCGCCCGCACGGCCGCCGGTGGCGACGCTGGTGTGCCTGCATCCGCTGCCCACGGCCGAGGGCATGATGGACAGCCACGTGCTGCGCAAGGCGTCCTACCGGCTGCCGGCCCTCGCCGATGTGGCGGTGCTGCGCTTCAACACGCGGGGCACCTCCTCGGCGCGCGGCACCAGCCAGGGCGAGTTCGGCGGCGGCGAGACCGAACGCCACGACGTGGCGGCGGCGGTGGAGTACGCCGAGTACCACGACCTGCCCCATCCCTGGCTGCTCGGCTGGTCGTTCGGCACCGAGCTGGCCCTCAAGTGGGGACGCGACCCGTCGGTGGAGGGCGCGATCCTGCTCTCCCCGCCGCTGCACCGGGCCGGCGACGCCGACCTGGACGGCTGGGCCGCCGACGGGCGCCCGGTGGTGGCGCTCGTCCCCGAGTTCGACGACTACCTGCGTCCGGCCGAGGCGCGCGAGCGGTTCAAACGCGTCCCGCAGGCCGAGGTCGTCGCCGTGGACGGCGCGAAGCACCTGTGGGTGGGCGAGCCGTACGTGCGCATCGTGCTGAACGAGATCGTCCGGCGGGTGGCGCCCGGCGCGTTCCCGCTTCCCACCGAATGGGACGAACGGGACAGCTAAACGCGCGCGACCGATCACGGCCACCCCTCCGCGCCGGGCCCCGGGAAGAGCGACCATGGCCTGACCGCCATGTGCGCGGCGGACGCCGGGGACGGGTACGGGGAGGACGGTGCCACCATGACCGTGCAGCTCTACGCGAGGGACGTCGGCACCGGAACGCCGCTCGTCCTGCTGCACGCCTTCCCGCTGTCGTCGGCGATGTGGCTCGGGCAGCGGGAGGCCCTCGCCGGCCGGTTCCGGGTGATCACCCCGGACCTGCGGGGCTTCGGCGGATCGGTGCTCGGCGCGGACGAGCCGTCGGTCGACGCGATGGCCGACGACGTGGCCGGCCTGTTCCGCCGCCTCGGGGTGGCCCGCGCGGTCGTCTGCGGCCTGTCCATGGGCGGGTACGTGACGATGGCGCTGGTCCGCCGCCATCCGGGCCTGGTCCTCGGCGTGGTCCTGGCCGGCACCCGCGCCGCCGCCGACACCGGCGCCGTGCGCGAGGCCCGGCTGCGCCAGGCCGAACGACTCGGCCGCGACGGCGATGTGAGCGTGCTGGTCGACGAGGTGCTGCCCGGCCTGATCGGCCCGACCACGCTGCGGCAGCGGGCGCTGATCTACGGCCGGGTGCGCGGGCTGGTGCAGTCGGCCCCGGCGCCGGCCGCCGCCTGGGCGCAGCGGGCCATGGCGGCGCGGCCGGACTCCTTCGACACGCTGCGCGGCCTCAAGGTGCCCGCGCTCGTCCTGGCGGGCGCCGAGGACGCCCTGGCCACCGAGGACGAGGCGCGCGCCATGGCGGACGCGCTGCCCGACGCCGAGCTGACCGTCATCCCGCGGGCCGGCCACCTGAGCCCGGTCGAGCAGCCCGACCTGTTCGACCGGGCCGTCGCCGAGTTCACCGCCGCCCTGGCCCGCACCGCGGGTTAGGGCCTGTCTCAAAGTGCCTCGCCGTCGCGCGAGCGCGTTACCTGGCCGGTGGGGCGAAGCCGGAGGCGAGCCCCACCGGCCAGATCGCGGAGCGATGTCGCGCTCGCCCGAGCACGGTCGGTGTCCGAGCCGCCAGGCGAGGACGCCGGGCCGGGCGTTGGAAACACAGCCGCCAGGCGAGGACGCCGGGCCGGGCGTTGGAAACACAGCCGCCAGGCGAGGACGCCGGGCCGGGCTTTGAAACTCGGGCTAGAGCGTCTCCTGGCGGGGGATGACGACCTCGCGGATGAGCAGCGAGATCGCCGCGGCCGTCGGGATGGCCAGCAGGGCGCCGGGCACGCCGAGCAGCGTCCCGCCGATCAGCGCCGCCACCACCGTCACCGCCGGCTGCACGTCGACCGTCCGCTTCATCACCCGCGGGTAGACCAGGTAGTTCTCCACCTGCTGGTAGATCACGTAGAAGACCACCGCGGCGATGCCCTCGAAGGTGCCGGTCAGGAACGCGACCAGGCACACGATCACCGCGCCGACCGTCGCGCCGACCAGCGGGACCAGGTCGGTCACCGCCACGATCAGCGCCAGCGCCAGCGCGTACGGGACGTCGAGGATCTCCAGGAAGATGTAGGAGGTCAGCCCCGCTATGAACGCGATGGTGAACTGCCCGGCGACGTACCCGCCGATCCGGTCCAGGATCTCGTCGCCGAGCAGCGCCACCCGGGCCCGGCGGGTGCGCGGGGCGAGCTGGTAGGCGAACGCCTTGATCTGCGGCAGCGAGCCGAGGAAGTACAGGGTGAGGATGAGGATCGTCACGCCCTGGAAGGTCCCGATCAGCGCGACCTTGCCCACGTTCAGCGCCTCGGTGGCCAGCTTCTGCTGGAACTTCGGCTCGTTGATCTTGTCCTGGGCCTGCTGGAGCAGGTGGTAGCGCTTGTCCCAGTCGGCGATCCGCCGGTTGCCGCGCAACTGCTGGATGTAGTCGGGCAGGCTCTTGGTCAGCTCGGTGACCTGCTCGGTCAGCGGCGGCACCAGGGACGCGACGAAGCCGGCGAAGAACAGCAGCACGCAGAAGAACACCACGCCGACCGCCCAGCCCCGGGACAGGCCGAGCCGCTTCAGCCGTTCCACCGCCGGGTTGAGGCCGACCGCGAGGAACATCGCCACCACGATCATCACGATCACCGATTTGGCGTTGGTGGCGGCCTGCACCAGCAGCCAGGCGGTGATCACGCCGAGCGCGGCGGTGAACCCGAAGACGAACGGGTGCGCGCGGCCGAGCGGCAGCCCGGGGCGGCCGAACGGGAACCGCTGGTCGGCGCCGGCCTCGCGCTTGCGCTGCTCGATGTCGTGCGCGGGGTCGGGGACGGTCCTGCCGCCCGTGGCCGGCGTCCCGACGGCCGCCTGCTCGCCCACGGCGGCGGGCACGGGCGCCGCGCCGCGCTCCGACGCCCCGCCTGACGGTGGTGGACCGGACGGCTCCGAGCCGGCCTGCGGCTGACCGGGCGGCGCCGGGACGGGCTCGTCCTCCGGCGGCCCGGCGATGTCGCCGGGACGGCCGCCGCCCCCCAGATGACCGGTGGAGGAGTCGCCGGCCCCGCCGCTCTCGCCGGCCCCGCCGCTCTCGCCGGCCCCGCCGCTCTCGCCGGCCCCGCCGCTCTCGCCGGCCGCGCTCGACGCGCCGGCCGCGCTCGACGCGCCGGACGGGCCGTCGCCAGGGCGGTCTTCCCCCGGCAGGTCGTCCGCGGGTGGCGCGGGGGCGGGCACCTGGCCGCCTGGACGGTCCTCGGAGGGCGAGTCGGAGGTCTCCTCTCCGGGCGCCGCCGACCGGTCCTTACGGGGGGTCTCGTCGGGCACGCCGTTCTCCTCTTCGTCCTGCCGTCCACGGACCGCGGACCGCTATCACGACACCACACGTTAAGGGGTCGAGATGCCGAAAAGCCTAGAGGCGATCATCGCCTCTAGGCTTTTCGGTTCCGTACGGTGCCCCGGGTGGCGGTCTCTACCGCCTGAACGCGCCTATTCCTGCCACCAGTCCTCGTCGTCCTCGTCGGACTTCTTGGCGCCCTTGGCGGGGGCGGCGGCCTTCGCGGCGGGCTGCTGCTTGGCCTGCGGCTGCTGCGCCGGAGCGGGCGCGGGCTTGGCCTCGGCGGCCGAGATCGCGGGCTTCTCCGGGGGAGCGGGCAGCTCGGCCTCGGCCGCGCCGCCGCCCATCGCCGGCGCGACGCCACCGATCAGCTGACGTAGCTGGTTCAGGTGGCTGGTGATGCTGTCGCGCTGGCGGGTGAGCTCGTCGACCTGGCGCTGCGCGGCGGTCCGGACCCGGTCGGCCTCGGCCTTGGTCTCGGCGAGCAGCTGCTCGGCCTGCGACTTGGCCTCGGCGATGACCTGGTCGGAGTTCTTGCGCGCGTTGGCCATGAGCTGCTTGGCGTGCGAGTCGGCCTCGCGCCGGGTCTGCTCGGCCTGCTGGGTCGCCTTGGCGGCCCGCTGCTCGGCGGACGCGGCCCGCTGCTCGGCCTCGGCCACCAGCTTCTGCGTGGCCGCCTGGGCGTTGGCGTGCCGCTCGGCGTCCTGCCGGTCGGCCTCCTCGCGGCGGGCGGCGAGCTGGATCTCGAACTCGGCCTCGGCCTGGGCGCGCTGGGCCTCGCTCTCCTCCAGGATGCGCTGGGCCTGCGCGCGCATCTCGTCGGCCTGCCGCTTGGCGGTGGTGAGGATCTCGTCGCGCTCGCGCTTGGTCGAGGCGCGCAGCTGCGCGACCTCGCGCTCGGTGGTGGTGCGGAGCTTGGCGATCTCCCGCTCGGCGGCGGCGCGCTTCTCGGCGACCTCGTGGTCGGCGGTGGCGCGGAGCTTGGCGACCTCGCGCTCGGTGGTGGAGGTCAGCTCGTCGGCCTCGCGGCGGGCCGAGGTGCGCACCTCCTCGGCCTCGCGCTCGGCCGCGTTGCGCATGTCGTCGCCCTCGCGCTGGGCGGTCGCGCGCAGTTCGGCGGCCTCGTTCTCGGCGGTGGCGCGCAGCTCGGCCGCGTCGACCTTGGCCGCGGCCTTGATCTCGTTGGCCTCCGACCGGGCGGCCTGGACGAGCTCGGTGGCCTGCTCCTCGGCGAGACGCAGCAGCTGCTCGATCCGGGCGCCCAGTCCCGAATAGGTCGGGCGCTCCTGTTCCTGTAGCTGCCTGTGCGCGTCGGAGAGCTCGCGTTGCAGAGCCTGCGTCTGCTCGCGGGTCTGCCGGACCTCGTTGTCGAGCTGTTTGATGTGCTCGTCGACCTGGTGCCGGTCGTAGCCGCGAAGCACCACGTCGAACTCGCGCGGGGGCGTGTCTTCAAAGAAGTTGCTGAGCTGGGCGTCGATGTCGGACTGCATGTGGCTCAATCCTGATGTGACGGGGCTACGGGTGGTTCCGGGGACCGGTTGATCGCCTGTGCTTGTACGGGCGCAGGGCCCCAGACCTCTTCCGGCGAAAGAAGCGTACTCCGGCGGCTGCCGTGTTGGGGGCTCATCTTGACGCGCTGCGTACTTTGTCTCTTTTGTTAGGTTTCTGCGTGTCGCCGCAGGTCCTCAAAGGTCTCGGTCAGATCACCTTATGTGTTCCTCGGAGCACGATGGGGTGAACGCCGGTACGGTGAGCACCGTCGTTTCGATCATGTCCGGCCGTGCTTCGTCATGCCTTCTCGACGAGTTCGGTGAGCACCCCGTGCGCGTCCTTGGGGTGCAGGAACGTGATCCGCGACCCGAGCGAGCCGCGCCGCGGGCTGTCGTACAGCACCCGCACGCCCTTCTCCGCGATCCCGTCGGCCTCCTCCTGCACGTCCCCGTCGGTGCCGAACGCGATGTGGTGCACGCCCTCGCCGTTCTTCGCCAGCCACTTGGCGACGGTCGAGTCGTCCCGGATCGGCTCGATCAGCTGGAGGTAGCTGGCCGCGCCGTCCCCGGTCTCGTTGATCTTGAGCATCGCCTCCCGCACGCCCTGCTCCTCGTTCACCTCGAAGTGCACGTCGGTGAACCCGTAGGTCTCCCGGTAGAACTCCACGGTCGCGTCCAGGTCGTGGCAGGCGATGCCAATGTGGTCGATACGGGTCAGCATGGGCGATTCTCCTCGTGGTGATGCTGCCGGACGCCGGCGCCGGCGCGGCGGGACGGACGCGAGCTTCTGCTGGGTATGGTGGCAAACGTCGCCGCCGGACCCTCGTGGAGGCCCCCTTATGACCGCCAAGTCAGTGATCGTCGCCGGAGCGCGTACCCCCATCGGGCGGTTGCTGGGCTCCCTGAAGGACTTCTCGGCCGCCGATCTCGGAGCGCACGCCGTCAAGGCGGCGCTGGAGCGCGCGGGTGTCTCCGGCGACCAGGTCGAGTACGTGATCCTCGGGCAGGTGCTCCAGGCCGGCGCGGGGCAGATCCCGTCCCGGCAGGCCGCGGTCAAGGCGGGCATCCCGATGACCGTCCCGTCGATCACGATCAACAAGGTCTGCCTGTCCGGGCTGGACGCCATCGCGCTGGCCGACCAGCTCATCCGGGCCGGCGAGTTCGACATCGTGGTCGCGGGCGGGATGGAGTCGATGACCCAGGCCCCGCACCTGCTGCCGAAGTCGCGCGGCGGCTACAAGTACGGCTCGGTCGAGGTGCTCGACCACATGGCCCACGACGCGCTCACCGACGCGTTCGACGGCGTCTCCATGGGCGAGTCCACCGAGCGGCACAACACCCGGCTCGACATCTCCCGCGCCGAGCAGGACGAGTTCTCCGCCCGTTCGCACCAGCGCGCCGCGGAGGCGATCAAGAACGGGGTGCTCGACGACGAGATCGCCCCGGTCGAGATCCCGCAGCGCCGCGGCGAGCCGGTCGTCTTCGCCGCCGACGAGGGCGTCCGCGGCGACACCACCGCCGAGTCCCTCGGCCGGCTGCGCCCCGCGTTCAGCAAGGACGGCACGATCACCGCCGGCTCGTCCTCGCAGATCTCCGACGGCGCCGCCGCCGTCGTGGTGATGTCCAAGGCCAAGGCCGAGGAGCTCGGCCTCACCTGGCTGGCCGAGATCGGCGCGCACGGCAACGTCGCCGGCCCGGACAACTCGCTCCAGTCCCAGCCGGCCAACGCGATCAAGCACGCCCTCGGCAAGGAGGGCCTGGCGGTCGGCGACCTGGACCTGATCGAGATCAACGAGGCGTTCGCCGCGGTCGGCGTCCAGTCGATGCGCGACCTCGGCGTCGGCCCCGACAAGGTCAACGTCAACGGCGGTGCCATCGCCCTCGGCCACCCGGTCGGCATGTCCGGCGCGCGGATCGCCCTGCACCTGGCCTACGAGCTCAAGCGGCGGGGCGGCGGCGTCGGCGCCGCGGGCCTCTGCGGCGGCGGCGGCCAGGGCGATGCCCTGATCCTCCGCGTCCCGTCGGCCTGACCTGCCGATCCCGGCCCGGCCGGTCCGGGCGGTCCGGCAGGTCCGGCAGGTCTGGCAGGTCCGCCCGGTCCGGGCGTCCGGGCATGGGGCCCGCCGCCGCTCACTGCGCGGCGGGCTCGACGGTGACGGTCTTGAAGCCGAGCGCCTTGAGCATGCCCTCCAGCATGACCTTGGTGTTGGCGTCCGCGCGTTCGCGCAGGCCGCCGTCCGCCGCGGCCGTCTGGATCTTCTGACCGGCCAGCACGTAGAGCTGCCGCTGGTCGTTGGGGTTGCCGCTGAAGAAGTCGCCGAAGCGGTTCAGCAGGCCGCGCTCGGTCGCGTAGACGTGGCTGTTCTCGGCGTCCAGGGTGGTCGGTTCGAGCTGGGCGCGCGGCAGCCGGACCGTCGCCGCGGTGCGGTCGGCGTTCACCGTGATCGCGCCGTTGGCCAGCTTGGCGAAGTCCACGTAGGCGTCGACGGAGCCGTGCCCGACGAACAGGGTGCGCGAGCCGCGCAGCGAGCTCGGCAGGAACCTGGCGTCCTTCTCCAGGTCCACGATGACCTGGAAGTTGCCGCTGGCGGCCTCGTAGCGGTGCAGGTCGCGGATGGACTGGAGCAGCACCGGGCCGCTGCGGTCCTTGGTCTCTTCGGCGAACGGGTTGATCCACTTGGGCAGGGCGCGCAGCGCCTGGAGCGCGACCAGCACCACCGCGACGGTGATCACGATCAGCAGCAGGGACGCGCGCACGCCGCGCCGGCCGGAACCGGCGGGGGCCGCCGGAGCGGCGGGGGCGGCGGCGGGGGCGGCGGGGGCCGCCTCGTCCTTCGATCGCTCGGATGCCATGCACAGGTGCATTCCCGGCAAAGCCGCCGGATCACCTCACTGGGCGGTGTCGGTCCGCATGCCGTCGGGTCGCCGCAGGTCGGTGTCGTGCCCGGCCTGCTCGATTTCCAGCAGCGACCCGCTCCGCAGGTGCGCCTCGTGCGCCGCCCGGCCGCCCCGTACCCCGAACAGCCGTTTGGTGAGGACGATGTAGAGGATCAGGCCGACATTGATGATCAGTGCGCCGATCCGCACCGCGGTGATCCGCTCGGACAGCTCGTAGATCTCCACCGGCAGCCCGAACGAGGTGGCGACCACCGCGAAGTACTCGCCCCAGCGCTTGAGCAGCCACAGCCCGACCGCCTCGATCAGCTCCACCAGCGCGTACACGGCCAGCGCGAGGGCCAGCCAGCGCAGCGTGGCCGGGCGCAGGTCGAAGACGTGCTGCACCGACTCCACGATCTTGGAGTGGTCCAGGTCCCAGCCGGCCTGGCCGGCGATGGGCCGGAGCAGCGGGATCTCCTTCTCGAAGATCCGCTCGATCGAGCCGCGGCTCGCGGCGAACCGCCACACCCCGTACGCGGCCAGCAGGATGATCAGGCCGCGGACCGCGCGCTCGAACGCGAAGAACCGCATGATGAACGCGTCGCGCAGCTCCTTGCCCCGCTTCACCAGGGGCGCCCGCTCGGCCGGGCCCGTCTCGTGCGGCTCGCCGTGCACGTACGTGCCGCAGCGCAGGCATCGCCACGCCTCGCCCACAGGCGTCTGGACGTGCAGGTGCCGGCGTAGCGGCGGCTCGTCCGGTGCGTAGGTGATGTGCCCCTTGCGCGCGCATGTCAGCAGGCTCCAGTCCACCTCGCCAGGGTAGAGGCCGGTCCTCTCCGCCCTTCGGCGCAGGTGTGAGCAGGGCCATAGCCAGGACGGAAACCCCAGGTGGGTGCCGGGCGTTGACCGGTCGTGGACATTGTGCGTGCGTTCCGGATCGTCTCGATCGCCGAGGCGACCTCATTCCTGGTGCTGCTCCTCGTCGCCATGCCGCTGAAGTACGCGGGTGACGCGCCGCTGGGAGTCCAGGTGATGGGGCCCATCCACGGGATCCTGTTCCTCGCGTACGTCGGCATGGTGTTCGTGGCCCGTGAGCAGCTCCGCTGGGACATCAAGCGCACGGTGGTCGCCCTCATCGCCTCGGTGCTCCCCGTCGCGCCCTTCCTGGTGGAGCACTACTGGGCCAAGCCCGCCGAACGGTCGGTCGTCGAGCCGGCGGAGAACCGGGCGGCCTGAGCGCCGTCCACTCGAACTTCTGCATGGCCGCGGCTGGCCTGGGGGGTCCTGTCGTGGCCATGCAGAGGATCCGTTTCAGGATCCGTTCCCGTTCCCGTTCCCGTTCCCGTGCGCGCCGATCGCCGCAGCGCGCGGGTCGTGCACGTCCGGTCCGCGTACGGCCGGTGTGCGTACGCCTGGTTCATGTACGCCCGGTCCGTGCTTGTCCGGTTTCGGTGCGCGGCCCGGCAGCGGGCGCGTGGTGCGCGGCTTCGGCCGCGACGGCATCGGACGCGGCGGGATGGCACGCGGGGTCAGCACGCGTGGTTTCGCCGGCCGCGGAGTGACCGGGGCCATCAGCGGGCGGAAGTCGCGCGCTCCGAGCGCGCAGTTCCGGTAGTCGGTGAAGTGGTCGCGCAGCCAGCCGCGCCGCCGCTGCTCGGTCCAGGACCCGAACCGCCGGGTCGCCCGCACGTCGGAGATGACCGGCGACCCCTCGCCCAGCAGCCAGGCGTCGATGAGCGCCCGGTAGTCGGCGGCTCCGGGCCGCGGCGGGGCCGCGCAGGCGCCCGCGCTGACCAGCCCGTCGCGGATCTGCCGCACGGCCCGTACCGCGAAGCCGGAGGTCAGCTCGTCGCCGAGATGGATGACCGCCACGCCGTTCGCCACCGGGACGGGCTCAGAACCGGGCCGCTGCTCCACCCGGGTGATCCGGCCCGGTGTCTGGCTCAGCCGCGCGGCCAGCGGGGTCGTCGCCGTCATGAGCGTCGGCAGCGCCTCGCGCAGCGCCGGATGCACGCAGATCGTCAGCGGCCAGGCGCTGCATACGGGGGCGATCGCGTCGGGCGCCGCGCTCTGCCCCTGGGTGAGCTGCAACCGCACCGTGGTCATGGCGGCCACCGTCAGCGCCAGCGCCAGCGGGACGATCAGCACCGCCCTGCGGGTGACCCAGGACACGTACGTGAGGATCAGTGCGGCCGACAGCCCGGCGGCGAGCAGCGTCTGATCGGCCTGGACGCGCGTGCGCAGGACGGTGAACAGGTCAACGTGGCCGAGCGCCGCCGGGGGCAGCAGGCTCCACCAGGACGCGCCCGGCACCCGCAGCAGCGCCCACGCCCCGGTCGCGGCCAGCACCACCGCGGGGGTGGCCCGGTGCGGGACGATCCGTCCGGCCAGGTAGCCGGCCACCACGTGCAGGACGAGCGCCGCCCCGCCCGCGAGCAGGCCCAGCGGATGCGGGTGCCCCGCCTCAGGCCGCAGCATCGTCAGCGCCACGATCACGGACGCGGCAGCGGCGTAGGCCAGCAGGGCGGCGAGGGACAGCAGCAGCAGGTCGAGCAGGACGCCGGTGGCGGGGGAGCGCGCCGTGAGGTCGCGCAGGTAGTCGAGACGGCGCTCGCGCACCGCCGTCCAGGCGGCGAGCCCCGCGGCCACCGGCCCGAGTGTTCGCACCGAGTCGACCAGCGCGGCGATGGACGCGTCCCAGTAGGAGATGCCGGGCGTCAGGGCCAGCCACGCGGTGACGGTCCCGATCCCGGCCAGCAGCGGCACCGCGACGAGCAGTGCCGTGCGTCGGGCGTCGAGCCGGAGCACCCGCCCCAGCTCGGACACCCGTCCCAGCTCAGACACCGGCGCCGTTCCCGGCGGCGAGCCGCCGTGCTCGGAGCCGGGGGAACTGCGCGGGGAGCCGGGCCAGCGACGCCCGGCCGGGCAGGGGCCGCGCCGGCCCCCGCCGGCCCGGCCCCTGGCGTTCTGGTCCTTGGCGTTCCGGCCCCGGATGCTCGGCGCCCTGGCCTCCCGGTCCCGGTCCCGGCCGGCCGAGGCCCTGCTGGTCCGGCCGGGCCGGGGCCGGGATCTCCGGCGGGGCCCCGGACTTCGGCCGCGGCGGGGCGGCCGGGACCGTCCGGGCGGCCCGGGCGGCCCGGACGGGCCTTGGCGCGATCGGCTGCGTCGGGAGTTCGGTCAGCCTGCCCCGGGCGAGCGTGAGCAGGCGGTCGGACCACCCGGTCAGCGTGTCGGTGGTGCTCGCCGTGACCACCACCGTCGGGGCCAGCGAGCGGATCAGCGGGATCAGCTCGGCCATCGCCGCCGCGTCCCCCCGGGCGCCCGCGGACGCGTCCGGCTCGGGCGGGCCGCACAGCTCGCTGAGCGGGTCGTCGAGCAGCACCAGGTCGGGTTCGTGGACGCAGGTCGCGGCGAGCCCGGCCCGCAGCCGGGCGTCCGGCGGGAGCAGCGCGAGCTCGATGCCCGCGGCCTCGACAAGGTCGAGCCGTTTCAAAATCGACCGCACGGCGGACGCCCGCGTGCGTTTGTAGTACGCCGCGTAGGCGACGAACTCGGCCGCCGTCATGTTCTCCGCCCAGGAGAACCTGCCCGGCAGATATCCGATCCGAGCCCGCGCCGCGCGCAGGTCGGACGCGTTCCCGGTGTTGTACCCGAGAATCTCCAGCGCGCCGGCGTGAGGCCGGCGCAAGGTCGCGAACGTGGCCAGCAGAGTGGATTTACCGACACCAGGTGGACCGGCCAAGCCGACCACGCCCTCGGTGATGCCGAAAGCCACCGGGCGAAGGAGCCACCGCCCCCCGCGGCGGACACCCATTCCCCGGGCCACGATCGCGGAACGCTCCGCGATCACTTGTTTCCCCCCGTTGTTGTGTCATGCGATCGCGACGGGCCCCTGAGGTGCCCCGGTGGCTTTCCCCCCGCCACACGGTGCCCAACCGGTCTGGCCGGGCCCGTGAAACGGGTCCCGGCACCGGGCCTCTTTTGCCGTCGCACCATGCATCGACATCGTGACTATAACCACGCTTGGTGATCGCTGTCAGCAGTCTTTCTCCTGTTACAGCGGGGCGTCGGGATTCTTTGCCTTCCGAGCGAAGGTACGAATTCATGAAGCCTGGCAAATTTGTCCGCTCTGTCCGGACAGTGGCTTCGCGACGTTCATTCCGGGACCGCCGAAGTGCGGGAAAGGCGCACCAAAGCGGGGCGGGCGACCCATCGGCCGGCCCGGCGGGGGCGTCTCCCACGAGGCCGTGCGCTCCGCTGGGAGCGGACGGGCGCACGATGAGGGGTGGTCATGGGGCAGGATGGACCCATGCCTTCTCGGGACTTTTCGTTGCACGGGGCCGTTGATCTGGGGGCGCTCCAGGCGGCTGCCAAGAAGCAGCAGGAACGCGCGGCCCAGGGGGGCGCGGCGCCCGCGTCCGCGGCCGGCGGGCCGTACGTCATGGACGTCACGGACGACACCTTCAACACCGACGTGGTCGAACGGTCGCAGACCGTCCCCGTGCTGGTGGACTTCTGGGCCGAGTGGTGCGGGCCCTGCAAGCAGCTCGGGCCGATCCTGGAGAAGCTGGCCAACGAGGCGGCCGGCACCTGGGTCCTGGCCAAGGTCGACATCGACGCCAACCCGCAGCTCGGCGCCTACATGCAGCAGATGGGCGTGCGCGGCATCCCGTTCGTGGCGGCCGTCGTCGGCGGGCAGCTCCTGCCGTTCCTCAACGGCGCGGCCCCCGAGCCCCAGGTGCGGCAGGCGATCGACCAGCTCTTCGAGGCGCTCCGCAAGGAGGGCATCCTCCCGGACGCCCCCGCCGCCGAGCCCGCGCCGGACGACGCCGAGCCGCCCGCCGCCGAGTCGATCTACCAGGAGGCCGAGACGGCGCTCCAGGACGGCGACCTCGACGGGGCCAAGGCCGCGTTCCAGCGGATCCTGGCGAAGAACCCCCACGACGACGAGGCCCAGCGCGGGCTGGCGCTCGTCGAGCTGAGCCTCCGCGTGCAGGGGCTCGACGCCGAGCAGGTGCTCCAGAGCGCCGGGAGCCCGGGCGCGGACGTCCGCACCCAGGTCGAGGCCGCCGACGTCGAGATGGTCTCCGGCCGGATCGAGGACGCGTTCGCGCGGCTGATCGGCGTCGTGCGACGCGCCGCCGGCGACGACCGCGACACCGCGCGCCGGCACCTGCTGTCGCTGTTCGAGATCATGCCGCCGGACGACCCCCGGGTCGGCAAGGCCCGCCGGTCCCTCCAGGCGGCCCTCTTCTAGACCGCTGGAGCACGCGCGCACGTGCCCCGCCCGTCCCGGGAACCCCGCTCGTCCCCGCTCGTCACGTCCGCTGCTCCGGACCGTCCCCGGCCCGCCCCGGCGGAGCATGGGACTCCGGGGGAGCGGGCATGAAAGGGGGATGGGCGCACGCGTCGTGACGGTCTCCGCGACGTTCGGCTCGGGCGGGCCCGCCGTCGCGAGCGCCGTCGCCGCGCGGCTCGGCCTGCCGTTGGTGGACCGCGCGATCCCCGAGGCCGTCGCCGCCGAGATCGGCTGCACGCCGGCCGAAGCCCGCGCGCACGACGGCCAGGCCGAGACCGGCATCGGGCGCGTCCTGGCGGGCGCGGCCCGGCTGCCGAGCATCCCGACGGCCGGCATCGAGGTCTACCTGCCCGACCGGAGCGTGATCCCCGACGAGGAGTTCGTCGGGCGCACCGAGCAGGTCCTGCGCCGGGTGGCGGACGGCGACGGCGGCGTGATCCTCGGCCGGGCCGCCGCGGTGGTGCTGGCCGGACGCGCGGGCGCCCTGCACGTGCGGCTCGACGGCGATCGTGAGGCACGTCTCGCCCGGGTGGCGGACGAGGCCCGCAGCGGCGCGTCCGCCGCGGGACCGGCCGCCGCCGGGACGGAGCCGGCGGGTGCGCACGCGGTCGGCGGGACGTCCCAGCGTGCCGGTGAGCGTATGCTCGACGACGATGACCGCGCCCGTGCGGCCTACGTGAAGCATTTTTACGGGGCCGACCCCGCCGATCCGCGGCTCTACCACCTGGTGATCGACACCACGAGGCTGCCCGAGTCCGCCGCCGTCGACCTCATCGTCGCCGCGGCGCGGGCGGTCTGAGCCCGCGGCGCCCAGCCGCTCGGCGGGCGACGGCCTCCGGACGCACCGTCCCGCGTGGGACGATGCGGCGCGGGACAATGACGTACCCGGTAGCAGAGGGAGCAGTGTCGTGGCGAGCGTGCCAAGCGTGTCGTACTCCATCACCGTCCGGCTGGAGGTCCCGGCCGGCGGCAAGGCCGTCAGCCAGATCACCCACGTCGTCGAGAACGCGGGCGGCATCGTCACCGCGCTCGACGTCAACACCGCCGGCCACGAGACGCTGCGCATCGACGTGACGATCGCCACCCGCGACACCGAGCACGCCGAGGCGATCGCCGGCGCGCTGGAGCAGATCGACGACATCAGCATCCACAAGGTCAGCGACCGGACCTTCCTGATGCACCTCGGCGGCAAGATCGAGATGCAGTCGAAGGTGCCGCTGCGCACCCGCGACGAGCTGTCGATGGCCTACACGCCCGGCGTCGCCCGGGTCTCGCTGGCCATCGCCCGCAACCCCGAGGACGTCCGCCGGCTGACCATCAAGCGCAACAGCGTCGCGGTCGTCACCGACGGCTCGGCGGTGCTCGGCCTCGGCAACATCGGCCCGGAGGCCGCGCTCCCGGTGATGGAGGGCAAGGCGGCGCTGTTCAAGCGGTTCGCCGGGATCGACGCCTGGCCGATCTGCCTCGACACCCAGGACACCGACGAGATCGTCCGGACGGTGCAGATCATCGCCCCCGCGTTCGGCGGCATCAACCTGGAGGACATCTCCGCGCCGCGCTGCTTCGAGGTCGAGGCCCGGCTGCGCGAGCTGCTCGACATCCCGGTCTTCCACGACGACCAGCACGGCACCGCGATCTGCGTGCTGGCCGCGCTGACCAACGCGCTGCGCGTCGTCGGCAAGCGGATCGGAGACGTCCGGATCACGATGGCCGGCGCGGGTGCGGCGGGCAGCGCGATCCTCAAGCTGCTGATGCACGCGGGCGCCCGGAACCTGGTGGTGTGCGACTACCTGGGCGCGGTGCACAAGGGCCGCGACGACCTCGACGACTCGCTCCGCTGGATCGCCGACCACACCAACGCCGCCGGCTACGCGGGCGACCTGCGCGGCGCGGTCAAGGACGCCGACGTCTTCATCGGGGTGTCGGCCCCCGGCATCCTGAACGGCGACGACATCGCGACCATGAACGAGGACGCGATCGTGTTCGCGCTGGCCAACCCCGAGCCCGAGGTGTCGCCGGACGAGGCCCGCGAGCACGCCGCGGTGGTCGCCACTGGGCGCAGCGACTACCCCAACCAGATCAACAACGTGCTGGCCTTCCCCGGCGTCTTCCGCGGCCTGCTGGACGCCCAGGCGGGCGTGGTCACCCAGGAGATGCTGGCGGCGGCGGCCAAGGCGCTCGCCGAGGTGGTCACCCCGGGCGAGCTCGGCCCCAACTACATCGTGCCGAGCGTCTTCCACGCGGACGTGAGCCCCCGTGTCGCGGGCGCCGTGCGCGAGGCCGCCGGAGGCCGTCCCCGCACCGAGGCGTGACGTTCACGGACCGGCCGCTCTGAGGCGTGACCTTCACGGACCGGCCGCTCCGGGGGCGATGCCCCCGGAGCGACCGGCCGCCCGGTGTCAGGCGCCGTTCTTCTTGCCGAAGACCTGCTCGCGGCGGCGGGGCCAGATGCCGCCGTACCAGAAGATGATCAGGCCGGTGACCATCGCGGCGGCGCCGGTCGCGCCCCGCGCCCACAGCACCGAGCTGTCGGCGCCGGTGTGCGGCAGCCTGGTCGGCGGCGTCTTCTCCGGTGCCGCACCGGCCTTCTTGCAGTCGGCGGTGCGCGTCTTGGTGGTGATCTTCTCGTTCTTCCAGGTGACCCCGACCTGGGTGCGGCGGTCCTCGCGGAGCTTGATCGTGGTGGTCCGGGTCGCGCCGGGGCTGATCCGGCCGGCCACGTCCGCCGAGCCGTCGTCGCGGTGGATGCCGTAGTCCTCGGTCCGGGATCCGGTGTTGTGCACCGACACCGAGACCGTGCGGGCCGGGCAGTCGACCGCGGCGATCGTGGCGCTGAGCAGCTTGACGGGCTTGGCCGGCGGAGTCTTGCTCTTGTCCGCGGTCGGCGACGGGCTCGCGGAGGAGCCGGAGCCGGAGGGGCTCGGTGAGGCGGAGGTCGATGCGGGGGCGCCGGACGCCCTCGATTGCGACGACGTCGCCTTCATCAGTGCGGGGACGGCGATCAGTGCCCCGATGATGAAGAACACGGCTGCGATGACGACCCTGGGCAACTGCATCGCGCGTCCTCCCCGGCCCGCCGGACGGGACCGGGCGGGCGGCCGATGATTCTAGATCATTCTTAACCCTGGACCGTGCTGTGCCGATACCCCTGGCGTTAGGTCTGCGTTACAGGCTAACGACTGGGGGAGTGTGCCGCCCGGTGTCCCGGCAAAGCATGATGGAGACCATGGAAGACGGCATCAGGGTGGGGCTCCTGCTGGTCGCGACCCCCCAGCTGGACGATCCCAACTTCAAGCGCAGTGTCGTCCTCGTGGTGGAGCACGACAGGGACGGGGGAACTCTGGGGGTTGTCCTCAATCGGCCGACCGAGGTTCCCGTCGACCGGGTGCTCCCGCCGTGGGCGGAACTGGTGACCGGTCCCTCGGTGGTCTTCCAGGGCGGTCCGGTGGCGCTCGACAACGCGCTCGCGCTGGCGCGGCTGCCGGGCGAGGACGAGCCGCTCGGCTGGCGGGCGCTGGACGGCGGCTCCGAGGTGTCCAGGGTCGGCCTGGTCGACCTGGACGCGCCGCCGGGGCTGCTGGCCCCCGAACTGCTCCAGTTCCGCGTGTTCGCCGGTTACGCGGGCTGGTCGTCCGGGCAGCTCCGCTCGGAGGTCGAGGAGGGCGCCTGGTACCTGGTGCCCGCCGAGGCCGGCGACGTCTTCGCGGGGGACCCCGACCGGCTGTGGCAGGAGGTGCTTCGCCGGCAGGACGGAGACCTGGCGTTCGTCTCCACTTTTCCGGAGGACCCGACGCTGAACTAAGGTGATGGCCTGAGGAGGCCAAGTGAGCACGAAGATCCTTCCCGAGAGCGACACCGAGCGCGATACGCGGCCGGACCTGTCGCACGGTGACGGCGACCATGAGCGGTTCGCCCACTATGTGAAGAAGCAGAAGATCACCGAGAGCGCGGTGACCGGATCGCCGGTGATCGCGCTGTGCGGCAAGGTCTGGGTGCCGAATCGGGATCCCAAGAAGTACCCCGTCTGCCCGGAGTGCAAGGAGATCTACGAGACCATGAAGGCGGGCGGCGGCAAGGGCGACGAGTGACGGCGCGCGACGCGCCGATGGCACCGCGCCCGTAGGCGTGCTGTGCGATGATCCCGCGGTCGGCGGGGAACGATCGGCCGCGGGATCATGACGTTCTGATACGGGGGAGACATGGGGCGGGGTATCGGGGTTTCGCTATGCGCACTGTCGGTCACACTGTGTGCGATGTCGGTGGCCGCGGGTAGCGCCCGCGGGCCGGAGCCGGCGGGCCTGAGCAAGGCGGCGGCGCAAGGCGGGACGACGGCGCTGCGGGACGGGGCCGGGACGCGCGCGGCGGAGGCCGGTCCGTGCACGGGAGGCGAGGCCGGCGACGCGCGGCTCCGCCAGGCGTCCGGGCCGGGCGCCCGAGACCGGCACGACCTGGGGCGCGAGCAGGTGAACGGCATGCTCGCGGACCTGCGGCAGACGCTGGGCGGGCTGTACGGCACCGAGGACGAGACCGCGGTCGACGACGCCTCGCGCATGCGGGCCGCCCGTATCAGCGTCCCGGTGCGCTTCCACGTCGTCGCCGACGGGCGGACGGGGCGGCTGAGCCGTTCGTCCGCGCAGAAGCAGGTCGCCACGCTCAACGCGGCGTACGGCGGCCGCAAGGGCGGGGTCAACACCGGCGTCTCGTTCCGGCTGGCCGCCTACGACGTCACCTCCAACGCGCGCTGGTTCCGGCAGCCGCAGCGTTCCGAGCGGGAGATGAAGACGGCCCTGCACAGGGGTGGCGCGGGCACGCTCAACCTCTACAGCGCGCAGTTCAGCGCCGACGGCCTCGGGTACTCCACGTTCCCGCAGTGGTACCGCAAGAAGCGCGCGCTGGACGGCGTCGTGATCGACCACCGCAGCGTGCCGGGCGGCTCGTACGCCCACTTCGACCGCGGCTACACGGCGGTGCACGAGATCGGGCACTGGCTGGGGCTGTTCCACACCTTCGAGAACGGCTGCGACGCGCCCGGCGACGGCGTCGCCGACACTCCCTACGAGGCGGTGCCCGCCGAGGGGTGCCCGAAGTCCAAGGACACCTGCCCGCAGCCGGGCAGGGACCCTGTGCGCAATTTCATGAATTACGGCTGGGACGCGTGCATGCACGAGTTCACCGCCGGGCAGGGACGGCGGATCCGCGCAGCTTGGGCGGCCTATCGGGGGTCCCGGCACCGGTCCGGATCCGGGGCCGGGGGGAACGCCGCGGCTCGAAGTGTCGGTGGGGCTCGGTAGCCTTCAATGACCGTGAGCACCTTCGCCGCATCGAGCATGCCCCCAGCCTTCCCCGAGCGGGCCGCGTGGGGGACCGCCCAGTCCCTGCGCGCCTGGCAGGAACAGGCGCTGCGGGCCTACTTCGGAACGGACGGGAGGCAACCCGGTCCGCGTGACTTCCTGACCGTCGCGACGCCCGGCGCGGGCAAGACGACGTTCGCGCTGCGGCTGGCCCGCGAGCTGCTGGAGCGCCGCATCATCGTGGCGGTGACGATCATCTGCCCCACCGAGCACCTCAAGCGGCAGTGGGCCGAGTCGGCGGCGCGCGTCGGCATCAAGATCGACCCTGAGTTCCAGAACGCGCAGGGCTCGGTCGGCAAGGACTTCCACGGCATCGCGGTGACCTACGCCACCGTCGCCGCGCGGCCCGCGCTGCACCGCAACCGCACCGAGGCCCGGAAGACGCTGATCATCTTCGACGAGGTGCACCACGCCGGCGACGGGCTGTCGTGGGGCGACGCGGTGCGCGAGGCGTTCGAGCCCGCCGCGCGGCGGCTGTCGCTGTCGGGCACGCCGTTCCGCACCGACATCAACCCGATCCCGTTCGTCCAGTACGAGGAGGGCCCCGACGGGGTCCGGCGCAGCCGCGCCGACTACACCTACGGGTACGGCCCGGCGCTGGCCGACGGCGTGGTCCGGCCGGTGATCTTCCTGGCGTACGCGGGCGAGATGCGCTGGCGCACCCGGGCCGGCGACGAGATCACCGCGACCCTCGGCGAGCCGCTCACCCAGGACCAGATGTCGCAGGCGTGGCGGGCCGCGCTCGATCCCAAGGGCGACTGGATGACCCAGGTGCTGGCCGCCGCCGACCGGCGGCTCACCGAGCTGCGCCGCGCCATCCCGGACGCCGCCGGGCTGGTCATCGCGACCGACCACGAGGCGGCCCGCGCCTACGCCAAGAAGCTGCGCGCGGTCAGCGGGCAGGGCGCCACCATCGTGCTGTCGGACGATCCCACCGCGTCCAAGAAGAT
The DNA here is from genome assembly GCF_036227065.1 of Spirillospora sp. NBC_01491. Lineage (GTDB taxonomy): Bacteria > Actinomycetota > Actinomycetes > Streptosporangiales > Streptosporangiaceae > Spirillospora > Spirillospora xylanilytica. The sequence continues at coordinate 3,559,564 of NZ_CP109432.1, read as the reverse complement.
CAAGCAGTTCGGCGAGGGCGAGGACCGCTGGATGGTGGCGGTCCGGATGGTGTCCGAGGGTGTCGACATCCCGCGGCTCGCGGTCGGGGTGTACGCCACCTCGACCAGCACGCCGCTGTTCTTCGCGCAGGCCATCGGGCGTTTCGTCCGGGCCCGGCGGCGCGGCGAGACCGCGTCGGTGTTCCTGCCGTCGGTGCCGACGCTGATGGGCCACGCCGCCGAGATGGAGATCGAGCGCGACCACGTGCTCGACCGCCCGGTCCGCGAGGACGGGCTCGACGACGACCTGCTCGCCGAGGCCAACCGGCAGAACGACGGCCCCGACGACGTCGCGGGCGAGGAGCTGGCGTTCGAGACGGTCGAGGCGTCCGCCACGTTCGACCGGGTGCTGTACGACGGCGGCGAGTTTGGCATGCACGCCGAGCCGGGCTCGGCCGAGGAGGAGGAGTACCTCGGCATCCCCGGGCTGCTGGAGCCCGAGCAGGTGGGCGCGCTGCTCCGCAAGCGGCAGGCCGAGCAGCTCGCCAACGAGCGCCGGCGCAAGACCGGCGACCCCCGGGCCGACCGCACCACCGCCGAGGACCTGGCCGTCCTGCGCAAGGAGCTCCAGGGCCTGGTCGGCGCCTGGAACCACCGCACCGGCCAGCCGCACGGCGTCATCCACAACGACCTGCGCCGGTCCTGCGGCGGCCCGGCCATCGCGCAGGCCAGCTCCGACGACATCAGCAAGCGGATCGCGAAGATCCGCGAATGGGCGACCAAACGCCGAAGCTGACCCGCCCGGCACCCGGGGCCGGGGCTGGATCAGCCTCCGGTCGTGCCGAGCGGCAGGGCGGTGAGGACGCGCCCGGTGATCTGCTCCGGGGTGCCGGTGATCGGGACGCTCAGGACGCCCTCGTCCGGGGCGGGCGGCTCCAGGTCGCCGAACTGGCTGTCGAGCAGGCCGGGCTTGAAGAAGTGCCCGGTGCGGTCCCGCATCCGCGCGGCGATCACGTCCCGGTCGCCGTCGAGGTGGACCGCGCGGACGCCGGGACGGCCGCCGGTCAGCCGGTCGCGGTAGGCGCGCTTGAGCGCCGAGCAGGTGACCACGCCCGGACGCCCGGCGCCGAGCCGGCCGTCGATCCAGGCGGCGATCGCGTCGAGCCAGGGGTCCCGGTCGGCGTCGGTGAGCGGCGTGCCGGCGGCCATCTTGGCGATGTTGGCCGCGGGGTGGAACGCGTCGGCCTCGGCGTACTCCCAGCCGAGCCGCTCGGCGAGCAGCCGTCCGACGGTCGTCTTGCCGCTGCCGGACACGCCCATGACCAGCAGGACCGAGGGCGGCGGGGCAGGGGATCCCGGGGGAGCGCCCATGGCGGTCAGGACCCCTGGACGGGGGCGCCGCTGAGCGTGACGCCCTCGCTCCGCAGCTCGTCCAGGGCCCGCTCGACCGTGGGCTCGGCCACGCCCGCGGTGAGGTCGAGCAGCACCAGGGTGGCCAGCCCGGCGCGGACGGCGTCGACGGCGGTGGCGCGGACGCAGTGGTCGGTCGCGATGCCCACCACGTCCACGGTGTCGACGCCGCGGACGCCGAGCCACTCGCCCAGCGGCACCTCGTCGTCGGAGACCCCCTCGAAGCCGCTGTAGGCGGCGGTGTCCCTGCCCTTGCTGAACACCGCCTCGATGGGGGCCAGCGCCAGGTTGGGGTGGAAGTCGGCGCCCGGGGTGCCGATCACGCAGTGCGGGGGCCAGGTGTCGGTGAAGTCGGGCGTTCCGGAGAAGTGCGCGCCGGGGTCGAGGTGGAAGTCGCGGGAGGCCACGACGTGCGCGTACTCGCCGCGGTGCGCGGCCACGTACTCGGAGATGGCGGTGGCCACGGCGGCGCCGCCGGGCACGCCGAGCGCGCCGCCCTCGCAGAAGTCGTTCTGCACGTCCACGATGATCAGAGCCTTGCCCATGATGCTCCTTGAGCCGGTCGCCCCGGATGTCCCCCGGACATAACGGGACGCTACCCCAGCCGCCACCTGGGACACTTCGCCGGTGCCGCCGGCCGCCCCGCCGCTGCCGCTGCGGCCCGGCTTCTCTTAGGCCCGCTCAGCGGCGCGGGCCGCCGTCGATGAACTCCGTGGGGACGGCCGGTTCGCCGCGGGAGAGCTGCATGGCGGTGGGCGGCAGCTCGCGCAGCGCCTTCACAAGGCGGTCGCGGGCGGCCTCCAGGCCCTCCCGTCCGACCACCACGCCATCGCGCACGAGCGGGACGTGCAGCGACCGGTCGCGCGGCCCCGGGGCCGGCTCGCCGGTGCTCACGACCTCGGCGTACGCCGTGCCGCGCGCGTCGACGCGCCGCACTGCCGACTTGCGGCCGCCCCGGCTGGGCTTGCCCACCGAGCGCTTGGCCACCGGGCGCATCGGCGCGCCCGGCTCGGGGCCGTCCGCGCGGGCGACGAGCTTGTAGACCAGCGACGCGGTGGGCGCGCCCGACCCGGTGACCAGCGAGGTGCCGACGCCGTACCCGTTCACCGGGGCCGCGCCGAGGGCGGCGATCCCGTACTCGTCGAGGTCGCCGGTGACCACGATCCGGGTGTCGTGCGCGCCGAGCGAGTCGAGCTGCGCGCGGACCCGCCGCGCCATCACGCCGAGGTCGCCGCTGTCGATCCGGACCGCGCCGAGCGCCGGACCGGCCAGCTCGACCGCCGTCCGCACGGCCCGTTCGACGTCGTAGGTGTCGATCAGCAGCGTGGTGCCGTCGCCGAGCGAGGCGAGCTGGGCCTCGAACGCGTGCCGCTCGCTGTCGTGCAGCAGCGTGAACGAGTGCGCGCTCGTCCCGGCGGTCGGCACGCCGTGGCGGCGGCCCGCCTCCAGGTTGGACGTGGTGGTGAACCCGGCGATGTAGGCGGCGCGGGCGGCGGCGACGGCGGACCGCTCGTGGGTGCGCCGGGACCCCATCTCGATCAGCGGCCGGTCGTTGGCCGCCTGCACCATCCGGGACGCGGCCGAGGCGATGGCGCTGTCGTGGTTGAGGATCGACAGGGCGAGGGTCTCCAGCAGGACCGCCTCGGCGAACGTGCCCTCCACCACCAAGATCGGCGAGTCCGGGAAATAGCAGTCGCCCTCGCCGTATCCCCAGACGTTCCCGGAGAAGCGGTACTTCTCCAGCCATCGCGCGGTCGGCTCGTCCACGATCCCGCGTCCGGTCAGGAAGTCCAGCTCCGCCGCGCCGAAGGTGAACGCCTCGATCGCGTCCAGCAGCCGCCCGGTGCCCGCGACCACGCCGTAGCGCCGCCCGGCGGGGAGCTGCCGGGCGAACACCTCGAACACCGCGCGCCGGTCGGCCGTGCCGCTGCGCAGCGCGGCCTGGAGCATCGTCAGCTCGTACTGGTCGGTCAGCAGCGCCGTGCCGTCACCAAGGTCCACATCTGGAACCCTACGACCCCGTGCGTGCACCATTGACGTGCAGGCCATCACACCCCGGGGCGCGCTGGGCGCATAGCATCGGACGCTATGGGCGGACCGACCTGACGGGAAGAGGGGGCGAAACGGCGATATGAACGCGGCCGTGAGCAGGGTGGCCGGTCCGAGGAGCGGAGTGAGCCCGTGAGCACAGCACCCGCGCCGGTCGAGCTGGAACGGCCGGACGCCAAGGAGGAGCAGCGCCCGGACCTGCCGTGGCTGGCGATCGTCTGGAACGACCCGATCAACCTGATGTCCTATGTCACCTACGTCTTCCAGGCCGTCTTCGGCTACTCCAAGTCCAAGGCCGAGAAGCTGATGATGGATGTGCACCACAAGGGCCGGGCCGTCGTTGCCAGCGGCACCCGCGAGGAGATGGAGCGCGACGTGGAGATCCTCCACTCCTATGGGCTGTGGGCCACCGTGAAGCGGGACGACTGAGCCGGCGAACGGTAGGCCGGCGAACGGGTGGACCGGTGCACGGGCGGACGGGCGGACGGGGAGCTGGAGCGAGCCGATGAGCACGGTGAAGAAGAACAGGAAGGGCGTCGTCCTGCGGCTGGAGGCCGAGGAGGCGGCGCTCGTGCACGCGCTGATGCGGCAGCTCGTCACGCTGCTCGGCGACGCGCCGGACGCCGACGACGAGCTGGCCTCGATGGGCATCGCCGAGCACGCGGTCAAGCCGGACGACCCGGTGCTGGCGCGGCTGTTCCCCGACGCCTACCGCGAGGACGGCGAGGCGGCGGGCGAGTTCCGCCGCTACACCGAGATGGGGCTGCGCGACGGCAAGCGCGAGGCGGCGAGCACGGTGCTGCGCACCATCGGGGACGCGCACGACTCGGGCGTCGACACGGTCCTCGACAAGGACGAGGCGCAGGCGTGGCTGCGGGCGCTGAACGACGTGCGGCTGGCGCTCGGCACCCGGCTGGACATCAGCGAGGAGTGGTACGAGGAGGCCGGCCGGCTCGACCCGCACGACCCCCGGACGGCGATGTTCGCGGCCTACGACTGGCTCACGATGCTCCAGGAGAGCATGGTCCGCGCCGTCTGGTAGCGCGAGGCGCGGGGCGCCCGGCCGCGTCCGGACGGCTGATCGCCGAATCGTCCGATCGTTACTCGATGTTCGGACGAAGTAGCGGTGTGTATTGCTATTTTGGCGGGCGAGAGAGTTCTCTCCAGAGGTAGCCGTGGCCCCGTCCCCCCGGCGGGCCTGCCTATCAGTGGAAGAGGGTGCCGGGTGACACCTGAACGGATCGCGCTGACCCCCGTCGGCGAGATGAGGTTCGGCCACCATCTCTGCCTCACCTACGACAGCGAGGAGGAGCGGCACGCCGTCCTCACCGCCTACGTCCGGGACGGCCTCCGCGCCGGTCACAAGGTCGTCTACCTGGCCGACGGGGAGAGCTCCGAGGCGGTGCTCGACCGGCTGGCCGGGGCGGCGGGCCGGGACGGGCCCGAGCTGAGGGCCGGCGCGGAGGCCGGGCACCTGGTCATCCGGCCCATCGCGGAGGCGTTCATGGCGTCCGGCCGGTTCGACCCCGACGACACCGTGGCGCTGCTCGGCACCGAGATGGAGGTCGCCCTGCTCCAGGACTACGCCGGGGTGCGATTCGCCGGCGAGGCCTCGTTCTCGGTGCGCGGCTGGCCCGGCACCGACCGGTTCGCCGAGTTCGAGCAGAGCTGCCAGCGGGCGTTCCAGGCGCCGGGCAGCCGCGCGATGGCGCTCTGCCAGTACGACCGGCGCTGGTTCGGCCCAGAGCAGCTCAGGATCCTGGAGGCGTGCCATGACGGGCGGGTCCGGCCCGACGACCTCTACGCCGACGGGGTGCTGACCATCACGCCCATCTTCGGCCCGCCCGGCCTGCGGCTGACCGGCGCGGTCGACGAGTCCACGCTGCCGGGCCTGCTGGACGTGCTGCGCGCCGAGGCGACCCGCGCCGGGCACTACTGCCTCGACCTGTCCGGGCTGGAGTTCTGCGACCTGGAGGGGCTGCGGGCCCTGATCGGCGCGGGCGGGCAGGGCGCCGGCCTGGAGCGGCAGGTGATCCTGCGGGGCGTGCCCGCCTTCCTGGAGCTGATGATGAAGATCGCCGGCTGGGACTCGGCGCCCGGCGTCTACCTGGAGGGGGCCCACCGGTGAACGCCTTTACGGGAACGGGCATACCGGCCGCGCCAGCGGACCCGGCGCGGGCGGCGACCGATCGCGGCGGCCTGACGCACCAGGCCCTGCTCTACCGGTCCGACCGCGACTTCGCCGCCGCCGCGGTCCCGTTCCTGCGGGACGGGCGGCTGGCGGGCGACGTCCTGGTGGTGATCGCCTCGGCCGCGGCCCGCTGCCTGCTGCGCGAGCAGCTCGGCGCCGCCGACGCGGCCCGGATCGAGTTCATCGACCGGGCGGAGTGGTTCCGCGGCCCGATGCAGGCCCTGGCGTCCTACCACGACCGGGCCCGCGGCGACTGGTGGCCGCGGGGCCGGCTGCGCCTGCTCGCCGAGCCGGTCTGGACGGGCCGCACGCCGCTGGAGACCTGCGAGTGGAAGCGGCACGAGGCCGTCCTCAACGTGGCCTTCGCGGGCACCCCGACGGCGCTGATGTGCGCCTACGACGCCACGGCGCTGCCCGGCCACGTGCTGTTCGACGCCGCGCGCACCCATCCCGAGCTGGTCGACGGCGACGGCGTCCGGCAGAGCGGGAGCTTCACCGACCCGGCCGCCTTCTACGCCGAGTGCAACGGCCGGCCGCTGCCGCGTCCCCCCGACACCGCGGCCCGCCGGGGCTTCGCCGGCGGCGAGCTGCCCGGCCTGCGGTCGTTTCTGATGGCCGAGGCGGCCCGGCACGGGCTGGCGCGCGACCGGACGCTCCCGTTCGTGCTCGCGGCCAACGAGGTCGCCACCCACGTCATCCGCCACGGGGGCGGCGAGGGCGTCCTGTGGGTGTGGGCCGAGGACGGCGAGCTGGTCTGCGACGTCGACGACCCCAAGGGCGAGCTGGAGGACCGCTTCCTCGGCTACGCCCCGCCGCGCAGCGACCGGAGCGGCGACGGCGCCATGTGGGCGGTCCGGCGGCTGTGCCACATCGTCGAGATCCGCTCGGGCGCGGGCGGCTCCAGCATCCGCCTGCACCAGCGGCTGGGCGACGACGGCTGACCGCCCGCCCGCCGGCGGCCGGGCGGTCACCCTCCGGGCGCGGCGGGGGCGCGCGGACGCGGCCATGGGCGCGTGCGCGGCGCTGACCGGGGGGATCGGGCGTCCCGCGGGGGCGGTAATCTGCGGGCATGCTGACGATCGAGCGAGAACTCGTCGACCGGATCGTCGCGCATGCGCGCGCCGATCATCCCGATGAGGCGTGTGGCGTGATCGCGGGGCCGATCGGATCCGACCGGCCCGTCCGGTACATCGCGATGGCCAACGCCGAGCGGTCCCCGACGTTCTACCGGTTCGACTCGCTCGAGCAGCTCAAGGTGTGGCGGGGGATGGACGACCGCGACGAGGAGCCGGTGGTGATCTACCACTCGCACACCGCGACCGAGGCCTACCCGTCCCGGACCGACGTCTCCTACGCGGCCGAGCCCAACGCGCACTACGTGCTGGTGTCGACCCGCGAGGAGGGCGAGGCGGAGTTCCGCTCGTACCGGATCGTGGACGGCGCGGTGACCGAGGAAGAGGTCAAGATCGTCGAGTCCTACGGCTGAGCCGCCGGGGGACGGCGCGGTTCCGGCCGGTAAACTGATGGTCATGTGGACGAACGAGCTGCGGACGGGTGCCCGATGCGGTATCCCGGCCGGCGTTCGGCCGCGTCCGGACCGCCTCACGCGAGCCTTCTCGCCCGTGCAGAGCTTCCTGTTCGGGCATTCGCGCGCCGAGGTCGTCTACGACTGTCGCTGACGCGCTGACCACGGCTGGAATTCCCCCGCGCCCCGCCCTGTTGTGATGCCGTGGGCGGGGAGCCCGTACGACCTGAAGGAGATCTTCGCGATGGCGATCGAGGTCCGGATCCCGACGATCCTGCGTAACCTCACCGACGGCGCCAAGGCCGTCGAGGGCAAGGGCGGCACGCTCGACGAGCTCATCTCGGACCTGGACGTCCGGCACCCCGGCCTGCGCGGCCGGCTGGTGGACGACAAGGGGCTGCGCAGGTTCGTCAACGTCTACCTGAACGACGAGGACGTCCGCTTCCTGAGCGCCCTGGAGACCCCGGTCTCCGACGGTGACAGCGTCACCATCCTGCCGGCCGTCGCCGGAGGGTGACCGGCTCCGACATGCGCTTCGACTCGCTGCTCGACTCGCTCGGCCGCACGCCGCTGGTGGGACTGCCCAGGCTGTCCCCCGGTGGCGGCGTGCGGCTGTGGGCCAAGCTGGAAGACCACAACCCCACCGGTTCGGTGAAGGACCGGCCCGCCTTCTACATGATCGAGAAGGCCGAGAAGGAGGGGCTGCTCAGCCCCGGCTGCACGATCCTCGAGCCGACCTCCGGCAACACCGGCATCTCGCTGGCCATGGTCGCCAAGCTGCGCGGCTACGAGATGGTCTGCGTGATGCCCGAGAACACCTCCGCCGAACGCCGCCAGCTACTGGAGATGTGGGGGGCGCGGATCATCCCCTCCCCGGCCGCGGGCGGCTCCAACGAGGCGGTGCGGGTGGCCAAGGGGCTGGCCGCCGAGAACCCCGACTGGGTGATGCTCTACCAGTACGGCAACGAGGCCAACGCGCGCGCGCACTACGAGACGACCGGCCCGGAGATCCTCGCCGACCTGCCGACCGTGACGCACTTCGTGGCCGGTCTCGGCACCACCGGCACCCTGATGGGCGTCGGCCGCTACCTGCGCGAGCAGGTGCCGGACGTCAAGATCGTCGCGGCCGAGCCGCGGTACGGCGAGCTGGTGTACGGGCTGCGCAACATCGACGAGGGCTTCATCCCCGAGCTGTACGACGACTCGGTGCTGACCACCCGGTTCTCGGTCGGGTCGGCCGACGCGCTGCGCCGCACCCGCGAGCTGCTGGAGCAGGAGGGCATCTTCGCGGGCATCTCCACCGGCGGCGCGCTGCACGCGGCGCTCGGCATGGCCCGCAAGGCCGTCCAGGCGGGCGAGCGGGCCGACATCGCGTTCGTCGTGGCCGACGGCGGCTGGAAGTACCTGTCCACCGGCGCCTACTCGGGGACCCTGGAGCAGGCCGAGGCGCGCCTGGAGGGCCAGCTCTGGGCCTGAGCTGTGTTTCAGCCCGGCCCGGCGTCCTCGCCTGGCGGCTCGGACGCCGACCTGGCTTGGACGAGCGCGACATCGCTTCGCGATCCGCCCGGTGAGGCTCGCCTCCGGCATCCCCTCACCGGGCAGGTAACGCGCTCGCGCGACGGCTGAGGCCCCCGGTCCGGCGTGCGGCGCCGGGGCAGGCTCCCAGGGTGGGGGAGCAGGGGCGGCGGGCCGGGGGTAGGGTGCTTTCCCGAACGTTGTTCTAGAAGCGTGCCGCCGAGGCCGTGGTCCGGCGCCGCGCGGGCGACCGGGAGAGTGCGGATGAGCAGGTTCGGCGACGCCACCGCGGTGACGCGGCTGGGAGGGGCCGGGGCCCCCGGCCGGGACGACGACGGGACGCCGCGCCGGTACGCGGCGAGCCTCGACCCCGCGTTCGGGTTCGCCGAGGCGATCAACGGCGGCTACCTGATGGCCGTGCTGGACCGCGCCGCCGTCGACGCCTCGCCGCACGAGCATCCGCTGTCGACCGCGACGAGTTTCCTGCGCGTCGCCGAGCCCGGGCCCGCCGAGGTGCACGTCGAGCCGCGCAAGACCGGCCGCACCGTCGCCACCTCTCGCGTCACGCTCGTCCAGGGCGGGCGGCCGGTTGTGGACGCGCTGGTCACCACCGGCACTCTCGACAGGGCCGCCGCCGCCGACTGGACCGGCGAGCCGCCCGAGCCGGCGCTGCCCCCGATCGACGCCTGCTCCGGCACCGAGCCGGCCGGGGACGAGGCGGGGTTCGCCGGGCAGGTCGACATGCGGTTCGACCCGGCCACGATGGGCTGGCTGGACGGGAACCCGAGCGGGCGCCCGGAGATCCGGGCCTGGTTCCGGCTCCGCGACCCGCACGAGCCCGACGGGTTCGCGCTGGCGCTCGCCGTCGACGCGCTGCCCCCGGTCGTGCTCAGCATGGGCGCCCGCGGCTGGGCCCCGACGGTCGAGCTGACCTGGCACATGCGCGCCGTCCCGGCGCCCGGCTGGCTGGCCGTGCACGGCGGCGGGCGGCTGGTCTCCGGCGGCTGGTTCGACGAGGGCGTGGAGATCTGGGACTCGTCCGGGACCCTGGTCGCGCAGAGCCGCCAGCTCGCCCGCCTCGGACGCGGCGGCCCGGCCTGAACGGCACTGTTCGGGCGGGTTCGGTCATCGGGGTCTGACCGCAAGGTCAGGTGAGGTTCGATTTCCGGTATGTGACCGTGTGATGTACGACGCATGACGCGCTGCCGCCGGGATTAGTCGCCTAGCCTTGAGCACCATGTCAAACGCGCCTATCGGGATCTTCGACAGCGGTTTCGGCGGACTCACCGTGGCCCGCGCGATCCTCGACCAGTTGCCCGACGAGTCGATCGTCTACCTCGGCGACTCGGCCCGCCAGCCCTACGGACCGCGCCCGATCGCGCAGGTCCGCGCGTTCGCTCTGGAGATGCTCGACGCGCTGGTCGACGAGGGTGTGAAGATGCTGGTGATCGCCTGCAACAGCGCCAGCTCGGCGATGCTGCGGGACGCCCGCGAGCGCTACGACGTCCCGGTCGTGGAAGTGATCAACCCGGCCACCCGGCGGGCCGCCCGGGCCACTGCCAACGGCCGGATCGGGCTGATCGCCACCGCGGCCACGGTGAACAGCCGGGCCTACGAGGACGCGTTCGCCGCGGCCCCGCACATCCAGCTGACCAGCGCCGCCTGCCCGAGGCTGGTCGACTTCGTCGAGGCCGGCCAGACCGTGGGCGAGGAGGTGCTGGAGGTCGCCCGCGGCTACCTGCGCCCGATCACCGACGCCGGCTGTGACACGCTCATCCTCGGATGCACGCATTATCCGTTGCTGACCGGCGCCATCTCGTATGTCGTCGGCGACGGGGTGACACTGGTCTCGAGCGCCGACGAGACCGCCAAGGACGTGTTCCGGGTGTTGCAGGATCAGGGGCTCTCCCGCGCGGAGCCCCTGCCCGCGCCGCAACACCGGTTCCGCGCCACCGGCGACCCCGCCGTGTTCGCCGCGCTCGGGCGCCGCTTCCTGGGGCCTGAGATCGGTTCGGTGGAGTCCGCCCTGAGCGAGGCCCTGACACCCTGAGCAAGGCTCTGACCACCTGATTCCCCGGGACACAAGAGGAGGAGTGAGCGTGCGGGTCACTGTGATCGGTTGCTCCGGCAGCTTCCCGGGACCGGACAGCCCGGCGTCCAGCTACCTGGTCGAGGCGGACGGGTTCTCCCTGCTGCTCGACATGGGCAACGGCGCGGTCGGGTCGTTGCAGCGGTTCCACGATGTCCTCGACATCGACGCGATCTGCTTCTCGCACCTGCATCCGGACCACTGCCTCGACCTCACCGTCTACTGGATAGCCCGGACGTACTGCCCGGACGGGCCCGCGCCGCGGATCCCGGTGTACGGGCCGTCCGGCACCGCCGAGCACATGATCAAGGCGTACCAGCTCGAACCCAACCCGGCGATGGCCAGCACCTTCGAGTTCCGCACGCTGGAGCCCGGCCCGATCCGCATCGGCCCGTTCACCGTCTCCACCGCGCTGGTCAACCACCCGGTCGAGGCGTACGGGCTGCGGGTCGAGCACGGCGGCAAGGTGCTGACCTACTCGGGCGACACCGGAGTCTGCGAGGCCCTGGTCGAGCTCGCCCGCGACTGCGACCTGTTCCTGTGCGAGGCGGGGTTCGAGCAGCGCGACGACCTGCCGCCCGACATGCACCTGACCGGGCGCGAGGCGGGCGAGCACGCGGCGCGGGCCGGCGCCGGCACCCTGGTCCTCACCCATCTGCTGCCGTGGAACGACCCGGCGCAGACCCTCGCCGAGGCCAAGGCCAGCGGCTTCGGGGGGCCGATCGAGCTCGCCGAGGTGGGAACCGTCTACGACCTGTGAGGGCGGGCATTAGGGTGGATGCCATGGCACGCCCCGATGATCGCGCGATCGACCAGCTCCGTCCCGTCCGCATCCAGCGCGGCTGGCTCGACCACGCCGAGGGGTCGGTGCTGATCGAGTTCGGCGGCACCCGGGTGCTCTGCGCCGCGTCGGTGCAGGACTCGGTGCCCCGCTGGCGGCGCGAGAGCGGGCTCGGCTGGGTCACCGCCGAGTACGCGATGCTGCCGCGCGCGACCAACACCCGCAACGACCGCGAGGCGGTCAAGGGGCGGATCGGCGGGCGCACCCACGAGATCTCCCGGCTGATCGGCCGGTCCATCCGCGCCTGCGTCGACTTCAAGGCGCTCGGCGAGAACACCGTCCAGCTCGACTGCGACGTGCTCCAGGCCGACGGCGGCACCCGCACCGCGGCGATCACCGGCGCGTACGTCGCGCTGGCCGACGCGGTGAGCTGGATGCGCGAGCGCGGCCTGGTCAAGCGCGACCCCTTCCTCACCTCGGTCGCCGCGGTCAGCGTCGGCGTCGTCGGCGGCCAGCCCCGCCTCGACCTGTGCTACGAGGAGGACGGCGCCGCCGACACCGACATGAACGTGGTCTGCACCGGCGACGGCCGCTTCGTCGAGGTGCAGGGCACCGCCGAGGGCGCCCCGTTCGACCGCGCCGAGCTGGACGCGCTGCTCGACCTGGCCGCCGGCGGCTGCGCCGAGCTCACCCGCCTCCAGACGGAGGCGCTCGGCCGGTGACCAGGATCGTGCTAGCCACCCGGAACGCGGGGAAGATCTCCGAGTTGTGCCGGATCCTGGCCGCGGGCCCCGTGCCGCTGACCGGCCGGGGCGTCGAGGTGTCCGGGCTGGAGAACTTCCCGAAGGCGCCCGAGGTCCCCGAGACCGAGCTGACCTTCGAGGGCAACGCGCTGCTCAAGGCCCGCATGATCGCCCTGCACACCGGGCTGCCCGCGGTGGCCGACGACTCCGGGCTCTGCGTGGACGCGCTGAGCGGCATGCCCGGCGTGCTGTCGGCCCGCTGGTCGGGCCGGTTCGGTGCCGCGACCGGCGACAAGGACCGCGCCAACCTCGACCTGGTCCTCGACCAGCTCGCCGACGTCGCCGAGGGCGGACGCGGCGCGCACTTCGTCTGCGCGGCGGCCCTGGTGGTCCCCGGCGGTGTCGAGCACTGCGTCGAGGGCCGGATGCACGGCCGGATCACCGCCGCGCCGCGCGGCTCGGGCGGCTTCGGCTACGACCCGGTCTTCCTGCCGGACGGCGAGACCCGCACCGCCGCCGAGCTCTCGCCCGAGGAGAAGGACGCGATCAGCCACCGCGGCCGGGCCTTCCGCGCGCTCGCCGAGATCCTGCCCGACGCGCTCGCCGCCGCCGGCCTGACCTGACGCCCGGCCGCCGTACCGCCGCCGCCCGCCGTACCGCCGCCGCCCGCCGTACCGCCGCCGCCCGCCGCAGCGGGGCCGGGGGCGCGGAGAGGTTCCGGGCGGGCACCGCGAAAGTTTTCGGGCGGCATGACAACCCCGCGGCGGGTGCGGGGGGTTTAGAGGGTGAACCGTTCACCTCCCCCCGAGGAGCAACATGATCGACAAGGGTCGCCCGCGCCGCGGACTCGTCCTGGCGCTGGCCGGTGTCGGCGGGACCGGAGTCCTGGCCGCCGGGATCTGGATGTCCGCCTCGGCCGCCACCTCGCCCAAGGTCGAGCCGATGGCCGCGCGCGGCGCCGTGACGAAGGCACCGGTGCCGTCGAAGGCCCCGGTGCCCTCGAAGGCCCCAGTGCCGTCGCCCAGCCCTACGTGCACGCCATCGGCCCGCCCGGTGCCCTCGGTCTCGGCCGTCCCGAAGCCGTCCAGGCCGGCGCCCAGGCCGACGACTTCGACAGCGCCCAAGCCGACGGCTCCGGGGGCGCCTAAGCCGTCGAACCCGGTGCCGAGGCCGACTCACAAGCCGTCGAACCCGGTGCCGACGCCGACCGGCAAGCCGTCCAGGCCGGCGCCCGTGCCGTCGGTGACCGCCGTTCCGTCCAGGACGCCGGTGCTCGCGCCGAGCGCGAAGGCGCCGAAGCCGTCCGCGACCGCGAAGCCGTCGTGGCCCGGTGGCTGCCGGACCGCGCCCGGCGGCCGGGGGTAGGTGCGGTCTGTCCACCTTGAGCGCCCAGGAGGTCCGCGGGGCGGAGATCACGTTCGACGAGTTCGTGACCGCCACCGCGGGTCGCCTGCTGCGCACCGCCGTGTTCCTGGTCTATGACCGGCACCTTGCCGAGGACCTCCTCCAGACCGCCTACGAGCGCGTCGCGCGGCGCTGGAAGCGGATCGCGGCGGGGAATCCCGAGGCGTACGCCCGCCGGGTGCTGGTCAATCTGGCGATCGACGAGAACAAGCGGCGGGCGCGGCGGCGGGACTTCCCGGCCGGTTCGGTGGCGGACGTGGAGCGCCTCGCCGGGGCGCCTCCGGTGGCGGGGGCGGCCGGAGGCGACCTGGACGAGGTGCTCCGCGGCCTGCCGCCCAAGCAGCGCGCCGTGGTCGTGCTGCGCTACTGGTGCGATCTCGGCGAGCACGAGATCGCCGAGACCCTCGGGATCTCCCGGGGCACCGTGAAGAGTCACACCGCGCGGGCCATGACGGCCCTGCGGGAGCACCTGAGGGAGGGCCGGGCCGATGGACGATGAGCTCGAGACCCTGCTGCGGGACCACTACCGGCGGGGCGCCGACGAGATCCAGGCGGGCCCGGACCTCGTGCACCGGCTTCAGACGGCGGGACGCGAGGCCACCGTCGCGCCCGTCTCGCGGTTCCGCGCATGGACGTTCCCGGTCTTCGCGGGCGTGCTCACGGCGGCGGTCCTCGTCGCCGTCGCGCTGCTGCTGTGGCCGGGGATGCCCGGGAGGCACGAGGCCCCGCGGCCGATGGGACCGCCGGCGACCGGCACACCCGCGACGGGCACGCCCGCGCCGAGCCCGTCCGTCCCGGCGGACGAGGCCCGGTCGTCCGCGCCCCCCTCGCCCTCGGGCACGCCGTCGGTCACTCCGTCGCCGACGTGGTCCAGCCCGCAGCCGCCGATTCCCAGCCCGACCGCCAAGCCGTCCGCGCCCTCGGCATCCCGGCCCCCCGCCTCGTCCGGGCCATCGACGCCAAGGCCGCCCACCCCATCCGACACGGGCCTGCCGCGGGCCCGGAAGACCGCGGCGGGGGCGGCCTCGGGCTGAGCGTGCCGGCCATGGGGGCGGTTACAGTGGGCGGACCTGCTGCCGCCCCCGGGCCGGTCCGCATACCGCCGTCGCCGGTGGTGGCGGCCGGAGAGGAGACGAGGATGTTCCGCAAACGCGCTCAGCCCCTCGAGGTCGACACCCTGAGCTTCGAGGCGGCCGGGGTCCCGGCGGCGACGCGCGACCGGGCCCTCAGGCTGATCCGCCAGGACAGGATGATCCACGCGATCAAGGAGGTGCGCACGGACACCCGGCTGTCGCTCAGGGACGCCAAGGACTACGTCGAGGCGCTCCGGGACGGACTGGTCCCGGGGCAGGGCGGGCCCGGCGGGGAGATGCTGTCCGATCGGGTCCACGCGTTCCTGCGGGAGGAGGACGTGGAATCGGCCATCGCCATCGTCCGCGCCGAGACCGGCCTGACCCGCGCCGAGGCCGAACGGTTCGTCGCCGCGCTCGACTGACCGGCGGCCGGTCTCAGGCGCCGGCGCCGAGGCGCAGGCCGGGCAGCATGCCCCAGCCCACCGTCTCCATGAGCGTGCGGAGCTGCGGCGACATGCGGTCGAGCACCAGCGGGCCGCGGTCCGCGCGGCGCCCGGCCACGTCGGCCAGGATGTTGATCGCGCCGAGGTCGATGAAACCGAGCCCGGCCAGGTCGAGGTGGATCTCGCGGCGGTCGGAGCCCGACAGCACGGTGGCGAGCGCCGCGTCCAGCACGGTGTGCCGGGACGCGTCCAGCTCGCCGCACAGCGACAGGCCGACCGGCTGGAAGGTCCGCTCGATCCGCAGCATCGCGTCCTCGAACTCGGGGTCGGGCGTCACCACCACGGCGTGCGCGGCGCGCAGCTCGTCGAGCACCGCGGCGGCGCGGCGGCGCCGGTCGACCTGGAACACCGCGATGGCGGACGGTCCGATCGCCCGCCCGAGACGCCGTTCCCACTCGCGCAGCGGGACGGGGGCGTCCGGGCCGGACACGGCCCAGGTCAGGTCGGCCGTGATCCGGATTGCGTGGTGGCCGTCGGCCGTGGCTCGGGCGACCTCCCTGGTGAGCGCGTCCAGAGCGGCCCGCGGGTCGGCGCCCCCGTCCGCGCCCGCGTGCTCGCCCGAGGGCACGAGGGGGACGACCGTCAGCAGCCGCGCATCGTGTGACCCCGCCATGCGCGGCCGGTCCGCCGCGCCCGCCGGACCGGCCAGGTAGACGACCTTCGCGCCCGCGGCCAGCCCGTCGCCGATGAACGCGCCGACGACATGGCGCCGCTCCTCCTCGCCGCCGTACGCCAGCCAGGCGTGATCACCCGGCCTGAGCTCGCGGACCGGCCTCCGGATCGGCCAGTGGGTGTCCATGGCGCC
This sequence comes from Spirillospora sp. NBC_01491, assembly GCF_036227065.1. Lineage (GTDB taxonomy): Bacteria > Actinomycetota > Actinomycetes > Streptosporangiales > Streptosporangiaceae > Spirillospora > Spirillospora xylanilytica. The sequence goes on along the minus strand of NZ_CP109432.1, from coordinate 3,543,497 downwards.
TTCCACGAGTCCGCCGCGCGGAGCGGGCGGACCCTCGGGGAGTTACTTCCGCATGTGCATCCGGACGAAGGTGCCGTTCCAACCGGCCCGCACCTCCATCAGGTCGACCAGCAGCCGCACCGTCCACAGCCCGAAGCCCCGGTCGAGCGCCGACTCGGGCGGGATGAACCCGGTGAGCGGGCTCGGCCGCCACAGGCCGTGGTCGCCGATCTCGCAGATCAGGTCGGGGCCGTCCGGCCACGTCCACAGCCCCATCGGCGGGGTGCCGTGCCGGAGCGCGTTCGCGGCCACCTCGTTCGCGGCGGTCACCAGGTTCTGCGCGGCCCGGCGGTCGAGCCCGTGCGCGGCGGCCCGCCCGGCGACGAACGCCCGCAGCCGGTGCAGGTCGGCGTCCTCGATCGCGAAGTAGTCGGCGTCGCGCGGCGGCGGGAACCGGCGCTGCCGGTCGCAGCCGGTGCCGAACGTAACCGGGTCGACGAAGTCGGCGTTCCAGCGGGTGTCGCCGTCGCGCAGGAACAGCGGATGCGTGCGGCGGGCCTGGTCGAGGACGTGCGCCGGCGCGGCCCGGCGGTCGTAGGGGCACAGGGCGCGCGCCCCGGACCCCTCGAACACCACATTGATCAGCGACTCGTAGCGGTTCCACTCCAGGAGCTGCCGCGGGGTCCAGCCCTGCCAGACGGGCTCGGCCAGCGCGCACACGCGGCGCGGCGCGTGGGAGGCCACGATCCGCTGGTAGTCCTTCAGCGTGCGCACCGGATGCAGGTAGAACTCCTCGGCCGGCCAGAACTCGATCGACGCGCCGTCGGATCCGAGGTGGTCGCGGAGCGCTCCCAGGTTGGGCTCGCGGACAACGGCGACCACGGCCTCGCCGGCCTCCAGCCCTGAGCGCAGGAACGGCTCGACGGAGGCGAGGAAGGCGCCGGTGCCCGCGTACTCGAAGGCCCTGTGCTCCAGCTTCATCGGGCCGCGCCCTCCTCGGCCGGGACGCGGTCGCGCCCGCGGGCCAGCCCCGGCAGCCGGTGCCAGCCGACCAGCTCGATGACGGTCTCGACGTCGGGCGGGAGGTTGTCGAGCACCAGCGCCTGGCCGCGCGGGAGCGCGATCGCGTGGTGCGCCAGCAGGTTCAGGCAGCCGAGGTCGATGAAGCCCAGCCGGGAGAAGTCGAGATGGACGCCGCCGCGGCCCGCGCTCACCTGGGCGAGCCGGTCGGAGAACACCGCGTGCCGCGCGGCGTCGAGCTCGCCCTCCACCCGCAGCCCCACCGGATCGAAGGTGCGCACGATCTTGAGAACGCCGTCGTCGAACTCGGGATTCACCTCGACCAGGACCTCGTGGGTGTCGCGGAGCGCGGTCAGCTCATCGGGCCGGCAGGCCTGCCGGTCCACCTGGCAGATCGCCTTCACCATCGTGCTCGGCGAGACGGCCTCGCCGAGCCGGTGCTCGCAGCCCAGCATCCGGGCCAGGCCGGGACGGCCCGGCTCGTTCAGCAGCCGGCTGTGGTCGGTGGTCAGGCGCACCGCGCGCAGACCCTGCCCGAACGCCTCGCCGACCTCGCGGGCCAGGGTGTCGAGCATCTTCGCCGGTTCGAACCCGCCGCTCCGGTCGAGGCACGCGGCGCGGCGCGGGATCACCCGCAGCCGGCCCGACCGGGCCAGCTCGTCGAGTTCGTCCGGGGGCCGTCCGCCGAGCCCGGGCAGCCGCCCGGCCGGCCTGTCGCTGACGTAGACGACCTTCTCACCGGTCTCCAGCCCCTCGCCGACGAAGATCCCGATGACACGGTCGCGCTCTTCGAGGCCGGTGTAGGCCAGCCAGCCGTGGTCACCCGGGCGGATGTCGCTGACGGGTCGTTTGGCGAACCAGCTGGTCTCCATGGCCTGCCCATCGCGGTCGCTGCGGATTGGTTCAGCCTACGCCGCCCCGCCCGATTTGGAAGCCCAATGCACGGAGTCACTCACGCTGCGTTGATCCGAGGTGCGCGACCTGCGGGGACCGCCGGGGGCCGGGGGTGGAGGGCGGCGGCCCGAGCCGTCCCCCCGGCGGGCCCCCGCGGGCCTCGATATGCGGGTGTGAGCCGGTGACCAGAACGCTAAGCTGGATTCACCTTCCGCGCGAGTCCTTCCGCGCGAGGGAACGGCTTTACCCGGGCGGACGTGGCGAAATCGGCATACGCGGCAGGTTTAGGTCCTGTTGGTGGAGACACCGTGGGGGTTCGAGTCCCCCCGTCCGCACCATCGTCCCGGTGGTGTCACAGGGCCAGGTCGCGGCGGAGGCGCTCGACGTGGCCGGTGGCCTTCACGTTGTAGTACGCCTTCTCGATCCTGCCCTCGGCGTCGATGATGAAGGTGGAGCGGATCACGCCGACGACGACCTTGCCGTACAGCTTCTTCTCGCCGTAGGCGGCGTACGCCTGGAGCACCTTGGTGTCAGGGTCGGACAGGAGCGGGAAGGTCAGCCCCTCCTTCTGCCGGAACTTGGCGAGCTTGGCCGGCGCGTCGGGGGAGACCCCCACGACGGCGACGCCGGCGGCCTCCAGCTCGGGCAGGCTGCCCTGGAAGTCGACCGACTCCTTGGTGCAGCCGGGGGTCATCGCCGCGGGGTAGAAGTAGAGGATCACCCGCCTCCCGCGCAGCGAGGACAGGGACACCGGTGCGCCGTCGGCGTCGGGAAGCTCGAACTCGGGGGCGACCTCGCCCGGTTGCAGCCGCTCGGACACCAGTTCCGCCTTTCGCTGGGATGGTCGGGTCCACCGTACCGGCTGGGGTGGGGCGGGCGTTTCCCGGGAAGACCTGCGACACTATTCGGATCATGCGTCGCTGATGCTCGAACGATAAGGACACGGCATGGCTGACAGGGCCCGCGACCCGGAGGCGCTGGAGCGGGAGATCGAACGCACCCGCTTGGAGCTCGCCCGCAACATCGACGAGCTGGCGGAGCGGGTCAACCCGAGGAACGTCGCGCATCGCGGAGCCGAGCGCCTGAAGGAAGAGGCCGGTCAGGTCGTCAAGACCGTCCAGTCGATGGTGGCGCCGGCCGAGTCCGGGGACGGCGAGCCGGGCGCGATCGACCGCCGGGTGGTGCTCGCGGGCGTCGGCGTGGCCGCGGGGCTCACCGTCCTGCTCCTGTGGCGGCGCAAGCGCCGCCGCTGATCCCGGCCCCCTGGAGGCGCCGTCCGCGTTCCGCGGGCGGCGCCTCTTCGCGTCCGGGGGAGGCGCTCAGGCGAACTGGGGGAGATGGGCGCGGTGCGCGGCCAGGCCCTCGTCGAGGATCTTCTCGGCGGTGTGCTTGCTGCGGACGAACGGGTGCGCCATCAGGGCCTGGAGCGCGGTGCGCCGGTCACCGGTGACGGCGGCGTCGGCGGCGAGCCGCTCGTACTCGTGGATCGCCTGGGTGAGGCCGCGGACGGGACGGGGCAGCGCGCCCATGGTGAGCGGGACGGGACCGGCGCGTCCGACGAGGGCGGGCACCTCCACCACGGCGTCCGCCTCGAGGGAGGCGATCGCCCCGTTGTTGCGGGTGTTGACGATCATGCGGCGGTTCTCGTCGCGGTGCAGGGCGCAGATGGTGTCGACCGCGAACTCGCCGTGCTCGCCGCCGCCGCGCTCGCGGCTCGGGTCGGGGTCGGAGCGGCCGGACTCGGCGGCGACCTGCGCGTAGTAGGCGGGCAGCATCGCCTGGATGTCCTCGGCCCGGGTGGTGCCCTTCTCGCGCAGCTCGCGGACGACCTCGTCGTGGAAGAAGTAGTACTTGGAGTAGGAGTTGGGCAGGAACCCGAGCGCCCTGGCGAGTTCGGCCATGCGGGACGGATCGCGCCAGGGCGTCGCGCCGCCGCCGGGCACGTCGAGACCCTCCAGCAGGGCGGGGAGGTCGACCTCGGCGCCGTCGAGCCGGAGCCGGGTCGCCCAGGTGGCGTGGTTGAGGCCGATCCAGTCGGCCTCCAGCCGGTCGAAGGGGAGCCCGAGCAGCTCGGCCCACATCTCGGTGTCGCCGACGTGCTGGTCGCAGAGACCGATGATCTTGGCGTCGGTGTGCCGGAGGACGGCGTCGGTGACGACGTTGGTGGGGTTGGTGTAGTTGACGATCCAGGCGCCGGGGTCCGCGGCGGCGGCGATCTCCAGCAGGACGGGGACCGAGCGGCACGCCATCAGGAAGCCGCCGGGGCCCGCGGTCTCCTGGCCGACGACGCCGTGCTTCAGCGGGATCGACTCGTCGAGGTGCCGGCCCGCCATCCCGCCGGGACGGAACGTGGTGAACACGTAGGCGGCGCCGTCGAGGGCGGGCTTGAGGGAGGTGTGCGCGGTGACGGTGAGGGCGGCGCCGCGCGCGGCGAACATGTTCCGCCCCAGCCGGGCCATCACCGCCAGATGGGGTTCGTCGACGTCGTGGAAGGCCAGCTCGGTGCCGGCCAGGTCGCCGGCGCGGTGCAGCAGGCCCCGGAGTACTCCGGGCAGGTAGCCGCTGCCCGCTCCGATGATCGCGATCTTCACAGTCCTCCTAGCGTCTGGCCTCGTGCCTCTAGCGGAGCGTCGGCGCGGCGCGGGCGACGGAGTCGGCGCCGCGGTCGAGCTCGGTCTCGGGGATGTAGGGGATGACGAAGGCGTACTGCTCCAGCACCTCGGGCGGCACCTCGCCGTCCTCGCCGAACGCGGCGATCTCGCCCCAGCAGGGGGCGCCGAGCGAGCCGCTGTGGTGCCGCACCGACAGTCCGGCGCACAGGTTGGCGAAGCGCAGCCGCCGGTCGAGCGGCCATCCGGCCAGGGTGCCGAACACGAACCCGGCGGCGAACACGTCGCCCGCGCCGGTCGGGTCGAGCGCCTCGACGGGCAGGGCGGGGGCGGCGGCCCGTTCGCCGGTGGCGGAGTCGATCGCGATGGCGCCGCGCGCGCCCTGCTTGACCACGACGACCGGGACCCGCCCGGCGAGCGCGGTGAGCGCCTCCTCGGGTGTGCCGGTCCGGGTGTAGGCCATCGCCTCGACCGCGTTGGGCAGGAACACGTCGACGTGCGCGAGGCGGTCGAGCACGTCGGTGGACCAGGTCTCGGTGGGGTCCCAGCCGAGGTCGGCGAAGACCAGCGCGCCGGTGCGCCGCATCGCCAGGGCCCAGTCGGGGACGGGCCGGTCGATGTCGACGAAGCAGGTCGCGGCGCTGGGCGGCGCGGTCCGCAGGTCGTCGGCCAGGCCCGCCGCGCCGCCGGCCCCGGCCGTCCCGCCCGCTCCGCCCGCGGCGCGGACGGTGCCGGGCAGCGGGGGGCTGTAGGTGACCATGCTGCGGTCGGACGCGTACGCGAGCGACACCGTCACCGGGGTGGACCAGCCGCCGATGCGCCGGGACCAGTGCAGCGCGACGTCCTCCTGCTCGGCGAGGGTGCGCCAGAGGTAGGCGCCGAACAGGTCGTCGCCGAACGCGGCGGCGAGGCCGGTGCGCAGCCCGAGCCGGCTCATCGCCACGGCGATGTTGGCGACGCCGCCGGGGGCCGAGCCGAGGCCGTCGGTGACCAGCTCGGTGCCGGGCGGGGGCAGGCCGGGCAGCCCGGTGAAGATCATGTCCATGAAGACCTGGCCGGTCAGGAAGACGTCCAGCTCGTGGGCGCCGGCCTCGCGTCCGGCCGCGGAGCCGGCCCGGCCGCCCGCGCGCAGCAGCGCGCCGGCGGGGCCGCGCTCGGTGCAGGGGTCGCGGAGCGCCGGCGGCGCCAGCACGTCCCCGGGCGCCGGGGGCATGGGCGGGGAAGGGGCGCCGGAAGGCGGTGGCGTGTGCGGCTCGGTCATCGGTCCCCGCTCGTGTCCGGTCGTCAGCCCAGGTCAGGGGCGGTGGCGGTGAACCGGGCCTCGACGGCGGCCCGGACGGTCTGGGCGGCGGGTTCGAGGTCGATCGCCTCGGGCTCGTCGCCGCCCGGGCCCGCCGCCGCGGCCATGCCGAGGGCCATCGGCATGACCGGGCCCGGCCGGTCGCCGAGGCCCTCGTCGGAGAGCTCGACCAGGCCGGTGAGCCGGCAGCCGAGCGCCTCGGCGTAGCTGCGGGCGCGGGCGACCGCCTCGTGCGCCGCCTGCCGCGCGGCCCGGCCGTGCACCTCGCTGTCGCGCCGCAGCGCCCAGGCGGGGCCGTCGACGGAGGTGCGCTCCAGGTCGCCGAGCCGGGTGACCAGCTCGCCGAGCACGGTGAAGTCGCTGATGGTGACCTTGATCTGGACGGTGCCCTGGTAGGCGCGGATGTCGCCCTCGCGGCGGCGGTACTTGATCAGCGGGGTGATCGACAGCTCGCCGGTCTCCAGCTTCTCGATCGCCTCACCGTAGGACCTGACCAGGTCGAGGCAGCGCTGGTTTCGTTCGACCAGGCGGTCCAGCGCGGGGCGGCGCTCGCTCTCGTGCGACTGGACGTGCACCGAGAGCAGGGCGATCTCGGGTTCGGCCGTCACGACGGCCTCGCCGCGGACGCTGATCACAGGGGCGTCGCTCATACCGGCCAACCTAGCCGGTGCCGGCCGGGACCGGTCACCCCAAGATCGGCCGGACCCGTCCTGCCCGTCGCCTCCGCCGGCCCGCGGGGGACCGGCCGGGCCGCCGGCCCGCGGTCACAGGAACGTCCGGCCCTCGCCCCGGTAGGTGGGGACGGTGCGGACGTGCCGGTCGCCGTCGATGAGGTGGAGGGCGGCGAAGCGCTCGCACAGCTCACCGGCCTTGGTGTGCCGGAACCAGACGCGGTCGCCGACCTGGAGGAGGTCGGCGGCGGCGCCGAGCAGCGGGGTCTGGACTTCGCCGGCGCCCTCCCGCGGGTCGTAGGCGAGGCCGGTCGGCAGGTAGGGCTGGGGGAGCCGGATCCGGTCGGCGGGACCGGACCCGAGGTAGCCGCCGCCGAGGCAGGTGACGACGCCGGATCCCGGCCGCCGGACGACCGGCAGGGCGAACAGCGCGGCGGGACGGCCGCGGAAGTTGGAGTAGTAGTCGAACAGGTGCGGCTGGTAGAGGCCGGAACCGGCGGCGACCTCGGTGACGGCGCGTTCGGCGGCGGTCTTCTCCACGCTGCCGGTACCGCCGCCGTTGACGAACTCCAGGTCGGTCAGCTCGCGGACGGCCCGGACGATGGCGGCGCGGCGGCGGGCCAGTTCGAGCCGGGACCGCTGCTGCATGGTGCGGATGACGCGGCCCATCGTGGCGTTGCCGGGCGGGGTGTCGCCGACGCCGGCGATCTGCGACTCGTAGGCCATCAGGCCGACCAGGGCGAGGCCGGGGCGCTTGAGGATCAGCTCGGCCAGCGCGCCGACCTCGGCCGGGGTGCGCAGCGGGGAGCGCAGTGCGCCGAGCCGGACCCGGGCGCCGAGCATCCGGTAGGAGGCGTCGATGTCGATGCAGACGCGGATCCGGGCGTCGCCGGCGGCCCGCTCGATCAGGTCGAGGTGCTCGGGGGAGTCGACCATGAGGGTGATGGTGCGGGCGGCGTGCTCGTCGGCGGCGAGCTCGGCGATGGCGGTGCGGTCGGTGGTCGGGTAGGCGACCAGGATGTCCTCGCCGGCCCGTTCCTGGGCGAGCCAGAGGGCCTCGCCGAGGGTGAACGCCATGATCCCGGCGAACCCGTCCATCGCCAGGACCTCGTCCAGGAGCGCGCGGCACCGCACCGACTTGCTCGCCACCCGGATCGGCTTGCCCGCGGCGCGGCGGACGAGGTCGGCGGCGTTGGCCCGGAAGGCCCGCAGGTCGACGACCGCGAACGGAGCTTCGAGCTCGGCGGTCGCGGCGTCGTAGCGGTCCCGGAGGTTCATGTCAGTCACAGTGCCACAATAACCGCGAACGTGAAAAGACTTCACATCCCTAGCGGGTGCGGGGGTGCGCCGAGAAGAAGTCCCAGAGCAGGGCGCCGGCACCGGACGGCCAGCGGTGCGTCCCGCCCTCGATCTTGCAGAACGTCACCTCGGCGCCGCCCGCGCCCTTCCCGGTCGCGTTGCAGTCGGTGTCGCCGCCCAGCGCCTTCACCCTCCGGGTGGGCTCGGGCAGGTGCGCGAGCCGGCGCCAGAACTCCACCGCCTGCGAGACCGGCGGGAACGGGCTGCCGTCGTTGAAGTCGCGCCGCCCGCCGCCGTTGAACGGGACGTTGCGGTCCGCCGTCCCGTGGAAGATCATCGCAGAGACCGGCCGGCCCGGGTCGCACCTGGTGACCAGCGCGCCCTCGACCACCCCGATCGCGGCGACCTTGCCGGGCTTCTCACAGGCCAGCCGGTAGGCCATCCCGGCGCCGTTGGAGAATCCGGTGACGTAGACCCGATCCGGGTCGGCCAGCCCGGCGCCGGTCAGCTTGTCGATCAGCTTGGTCAGGAAGCCGACGTCGTCGGTGCCCGCGACCTTCGCCGCGCCGCAGCAGTCGCCCGCGTTCCACGTGGTCATGAACCCGTCGGGGTAGGCGACCAGGAACCCCTGCTCGTCGGACAGGCCGTCGAAGCCGGTCAGCGACCGCATCTGGCCCATCGTGGCGAGGCCGCCGTGCAGCGCGATGACCAGCGGGGGCGGGGTGGCTGGTCTGCCGCCCCGCCACTTCCCCCCGGCGACCTTGGACGGGACGTGCAGCAGGAACTCGCGGTGGCCGACGGTGCCGACGCCCATCTTCTGCTTGTGCGTGCCGGCGTCCGTGGGGATGCCCTGCACGGTCGCGGGCCGCCGGTCGTCGCTCTTGCCCTTGCCGGGCGTACCGGCGTCGTTCCTGGTGCCGTCGCAGGCCGACAGCGCGAGGGCGAGGCAGAGGACGAGGGAGAGGACGAGTGCCGGTGACAGGTGGGGGATTCGCCGCGTTCGCCGCATGCCGGCGAATCTAACCGGTGACGCCCAAGCCAAACTACTGACGGGTAGGCGGGCGGATGAGAAGGTGAAGTTCTTGTGATGATTAGTGAACTTAACTCATTATTGGGCGCATTTTAACGTTCAGACCTGTGATGTTCACCCTGTGATCCGTGATGTTCACCGAGACGCTATCGACGGGCACGCCGGGTGTGGGGTTGGCTGATCCCCGATCAACCTTGAGGCGGGAGAGCCGATGTCATCGCATGCGGGTTCAATGTCACGACGCCGGCTGCTCGGCCTCGGCGGGGCGGGCGCGGCGGCCGTCGTGCTCGGCACCGGGGTCCTCGGCGGGGAGGGCGCGAACGCGTTCGCCCGCCGCAAGGGCGACCCGTTCACCCTCGGAGTGGCCTCCGGCGACCCGCTGCCGGACGGCTTCGTCCTGTGGACCCGGCTCGCGCCCGACCCGTTCGCCCCCGACGGGCACGGCGGCATGCCCGCCAAGCGGGTCAAGGTCGAGTACGAGGTGGCGCTCGACGAACGGTTCCGCCGCGTCGTCCGGCGCGGTGCCGCGGTGGCGACGCCCGAGCTCGGCCACTCGGTGCACCCGGAGATCCGTGGCCTGGAGCCGGGGCGCGAGTACTTCTACCGGTTCCGCGCGGACGACATCTCGCCCATCGGACGCACCCGGACGATGCCCGCGGCGATGTCGGACCCACGCGAGCTGAACGTCGCGTTCGCCTCCTGCCAGGCATGGCAGGACGGCTACTTCACCGCCTACGACCACATGGCCGCCGAGGACCTCGACCTGATCGTGCACCTCGGCGACTACATCTACGAGTACGAGATCACCGCCGACAACAAGCGGGGCGTGGCCGTGCCGCCGCAGTTCGGCACCGAGGCCTTCGACCTGGCCCGCTACCGGCTCCAGTACTCGCTGTACAAGGCCGAGGCGCCGCTCCAGCGGGCGCACGCCCTGTTCCCGTTCGTGCACACGCTGGACGACCACGAGGTGGTCAACGACTGGGCCGGTCCGAGGGTCATCGCCGGCCGGAACCCCGATCCCGACCCGGCCGAGTTCGCGCGCCGCCGCGCGGCGGCGTTCCAGGCGTTCTACGAGAACCTGCCGCTGCGCCGCTCGCAGCTTCCGTCCGGCCCGAGCATCCGGCTGCACCGCAGGCTGGCGTACGGGCGGCTGGCCGATCTCACGATGATCGACACCCGGCAGCACCGCGACATCCAGGCCTGCTCCTACGGGAACGGCACCGGCCGGACCGCCGACTGCGACGAGCGCTTCGACGCCTCCCGCACGATCCTCGGCGCGGACCAGCGGCGCTGGCTGCTGGACGGCTTCGGGAAGTCGAAGGCGCGCTGGCAGATCCTCGGCAACCAGGTGCCGATGGCCGAGACCGACTGGGACGCCGGGCCCGGCCACGACGTGTGGGTCGACCCGTGGGACGGCTACGCGGCCGACCGCGACCGCGTCCTCGCCGCCGCCCGCGACCAGGGCGTCCGGAACCTGGTGGTGCTGTCGGCCGACCGGCACCAGAACTACGCGACCGACCTCAAGCGCGACCACGCCGACCCGGGATCCCCGACCACCGCGAGTGAGTTCGTCGCGACGTCGGTCACCAGCGGCGGCGACGGCGCCGACGTCGACGACCTCGGCCGACGGTTCCTGGCCGCCAACCCGCACTTGAAGTTCTTCAACGCCCAGCGCGGCTACATCAGGGTCAACGTGAACCGCGAGCGCTGGCGCAGCGACTTCCGCGTCATGCCCTACGTCACCAGGCCGGGCGCTCCGGTCTCCACCCGGGCGAGCTTCGTGGTCGAGGACCGCCGTCCCGGCGTCCAGCCCGCGTGACAGGCGGCCCGGCCGGGCGGCGGCTGGTTGCGAAGGTGACGGGTGGTGTGGCCGCCGGAGCGGGGAGCGCGGCGTAAGCTCGTTTCCCCAGCCTGGACGGCCTGTGCGAGCAGCGCTGCCGTCCGTCCGCGACCCGCAGTGGAAGTGAAGTCCTGTGACCGAATACGTGCTGACGCTCTCCTGTCCGGACCGTCCCGGCATCGTCGCCGCCGTCTCCGGGGTGCTGGCCGAGCGCGGCTGCAACATCCTGGAGAGCCAGCAGTTCAGCGACACCGGCACCTTCTTCATGCGGGTGCAGTTCGCCGCCGGCCCCGGCGTGCGGGACGACGGGGAGCTGCGCGGCGCGTTCGCCCGGCTGGGGCCCGAGCTCGGGCTGGAGTGGCGGCTGCACGACACCGCCGTCCGGCCGCGGATGCTGATCATGGTGTCGAAGGGCGGCCACTGCCTGAACGACCTGCTCTACCGGCAGCGGTCCGGGCTGCTCGACGTCGAGGTGGCCGCGGTCGTGTCCAACCACCCCGACCTGCGTCCCCTCACCCAGTCGTACGGGATCGACTACCACCACCTGCCGGTCCCGCCCGGCGGCCGGGCCGCGCAGGAGGCCGAGGTGCTCACGCTGGTCGAGCACTACAACGCCGACCTGGTGGTGCTCGCCCGGTACATGCAGATCCTCTCGGACGACTTCTGCGCCAAGCTGCCCGGCCAGGTGATCAACATCCACCACTCGTTCCTGCCGAGCTTCAAGGGCGCGCGGCCCTACCACCAGGCGCACGACCGCGGCGTGAAGCTGATCGGCGCGACCGCGCACTACGTGACCGCCGACCTGGACGAGGGGCCGATCATCGAGCAGGAGGTCGCCCGCGTCGACCACACGCACAGCCCCGAGGCGCTGGTGGCGGTCGGCCGCGACGTGGAGTGCCTGGCCCTGGCCCGCGCGGTCCGCTGGCACGCCGAGCACCGCGTCCTGCTGAACGGCGACCGCACCGTCGTCTTCCGCTGACCGGCGTTTCCCGGCGGACGGCGCCGGAACGGCATGGCGTCCTTCACTCTGCGTTACATTGCAGCACCATGGGTGATGTCGCTGCCGGGGGGGCGGTGGCACGTCGCACGGGGGTGTGAGGATGGGCGAGACGCTCGCCGCGGAGCTGCTCGGGGGCGCGCAGGCGCGGCAGCAGGCGCGCCGGCTGGCCGAACAGGAGTTCCGGCCGCGGCGGACCGCCGTGGGGGTCGGCGCCGCGCTGCTGGTCACCGTGGCCGGGGGCGCGGTGTCGGCCGAACTGCTGACGGTGCTGGACGTGCTCCCGGACGGCTGGTCGCCGATGGCCCGGTCGATGGCCGTCCTGCGCGGGCTGACCTGGGCTGATCCCTGGACGCTGGGCGTCGCGGGGACGATGGCGGCGGCCGGTCCGGCGCTGCTGCTGGCGGCGCTGCCCGGCCGGGCGCGCACGCTGCCGCTGGCCGGGGAGGACCCCCTGATGGCGGGGGCGGTGGGCCGCGCGGCCCTGCGGCGGACGCTGGCGGACGCGGCGGTGGGGGTCCCGGGCGTCGTCCGGGCCCGGGTGCGGCTGCGGGGACGGTTCCGTAAGCGGATCGTCGTCCGGGCCGCCACCGGCTACCGCAACCGGCCGGACATCTCCGACCTGGTCCGCGCGGCCGTGCACGCCCGACTCGCCGAGGTGGAGCTGATGCAGTGGCGGCGGGTCGACATCCGGCTGAACCGGCTGGGGGGCTGACATGAGGGTCGGGATCGCGCTCACCGGCACCGCGCTGGCCGCCGCGGGCGGCGCCGGGCTCTGCCTCGGCCTGGCCGGCGGCGACCTCGCGGCGCGTCCGCTGCTCGACCCCGCGGTGTCCCGGTACGCCGACGGCACCGCGTGGTTCTGGCCGGTCGCGGCGGCCGCCGCGGTGGCCGTCGCGGCCTGCGGCCTGCTGTGGCTGGCCGCGCACGGCCGCGCGATGATGCGGCGGCGCCGGGCCGCGCTGGACGGTCCCACCCGGATGCGCGCGCGGGCGGCGGAACGCGACCTGCTGCGCGATGCGCTGCGGCTGCCCGGCGTCCGGGACGCGCGGCTCCGCCTCACCGGCACGGCGGTCCGGCCCCGGCTCCTGCTGAACCTCACCTGCACCGGGGACGCCGTCCTGGGCGAGGTGTACGGGGAGCTCGGGGCCGGGGCGGCGGAGCGCTACCGCGCCGCGACCGGGATGCCGGACCTGGTGGTGGTCATCCGGTTCCGGATGGTGTTCGGCGAACCCGCGCCCGTCTAGCCGGACGCGCCCCGTCCGGACACGCCGTCATGCGCTCGCCTTGTCCGGGGCCCGTCCGTCCGAGGCGGGCCCGTCCGGGGCGGTGGCAGGCCCGTCCGGGGCCGTGCGGGTCGGGTCGGTGCCGGCAGTTCCGGCGTCGCCGGGCTGCGGGACGTCCAGCAGGGTGGCCTCGTTGAACGGGTCCGCGCCGGAGAGCACCCGGCGCGACCGGTCGGCGTCGAACTCGCCGGTCCAGTGGCCGATCAGCACGGTGGCGACGGCGTTGCCCGCGAAGTTGGTCAGCGCGCGGGCCTCGGACATGAACCGGTCGATGCCGACGATGAACCCGACCCCGTCGACCAGCTCCGGGCGGTGCGACTGGAGCCCGCCGGCCAGCGTGGCCAGCCCGGCGCCGCTGACGCCCGCCGCGCCCTTGGACGCGACGATCATGAACAGCAGCAGCGGGATCTGCGCGGAGACGGGCAGCGGGCTGTCCTGTGCGGAGGCGATGAACAGGGTCGCCATGGTCAGGTAGATCGAGGTGCCGTCCAGGTTGAAGGAGTACCCGGTCGGGACGGTGATGCCGACCACCGGGCGGCTCACCCCGAGATGCTCCATCTTGGCGATCAGCCGCGGCAGCGCCGTCTCGGACGAGGAGGTGGACAGGATCAGCAGGAACTCGCGGGCGAGGTAGCGCAGCAGCCGCAGGATGTTCATCCGGGCGCCGAACCACAGCACCGCGCCGAGCACCACGAACACGAACAGCGCGCAGGTCAGGTAGAAGCCCAGCATGATCACTCCGAGGCTGCGCAGCGCCGACCAGCCGGTCTCGCCGACCACCGCGGCGATCGCGCCGAACGCGCCGACCGGCGCCGCCCACATGATCATCGCCAGGATCCGGAACACCAGCCGCTGGACGTGCTCGATCCCGCGCAGGATCGGCGCGCCCGCCGCGCCGAGCTGCTGGAGGCCGAACCCGGTGAGCAGCGCGACCAGCAGCGTCTGGAGGACCTCGCCGCCGGTCAGCGCCGACAGCAGCGTGTCCGGGACGATGCCGAGCAGGAAGTCGGTGGTGCCCTCCGCGCCCTCGGCCTGCTTGTGCGCGGTGGCGGTGGAGGACGGGTCCAGGTGCAGGCCCGCGCCCGGATGCAGCAGGTTGCCGACGGCGAGCCCGATCGCCAGCGCGAACGTGGACATCACCATGAAGTAGCCGATCGTGATCAGGCCGACCCGGCCGACCTTGGCGGCCCGTGCGACCGAGCCGATGCCGAGCACGATGGTGACGAAGATGACCGGCGAGATCATCATCTTGATCAGGTTGACGAACGCGGTGCCGAGCGGCTTGAGCTCGACGGCGGCGTCCGGGGCGGCGAGCCCGACGGCGATGCCGAGCGCCACCGCGGCGACGACCGCGAGGTAGAGGTAGTGCACGCGATCCTGGCGGGGCCGCGCCGGGCTGGTCTCGCCGGCGGCCGGTGTGACGGGCACGGTGGTCTCCTTGTCTGCTCGACGCGCCGTCCGGGCGCGTGCGCACCCGTGACTATGCGCGCCGATGTGACGCCGGTCACGTTTGTGTACATTGCGTTCACGGCCCCGCGACGGCGGGGCGGCGAGATCCTCCCGAGACGGAACGACGATGCGCGGCAGGAACGTGGAACGCGGCCAGGACGCGGACGCGGGCGCCTCACGTGGATGGCGCGCGGTGCGGCGCTGGAGCGTGGCCCGGCAGCTCCTGGCGTTGCAGGCGGTCGTCGTCGGGCTGCTGGTGGCGGCGGGCGCGACGGCGGCCTACCTGGACGCCGGCCGCGCCGCCAACGACCGGGCCCGGCAGACCGTCACGGCGGTCGCGGCGGCGATCGCGGACACCCCGGACGTCCGCACGGCGATCGCCGCCGGCCCCGGCGCCGGACCCGCAGGGGAGCGGAGCAGGGCGCTCCAGCCGTTCGCCGAGCGAGTGCGCCGGGACACCGGGGTCGACTTCATCACGATCATGAGCACGGACGGGATCCGGTACACCCACCCGGCCCCGGCGCGGATCGGGGAGCGGTTCATCGGCAACACCGCGCCGGCGCTGGCCGGGCGGCCGTTCACCGAGACCTACACCGGCACGCTCGGCCCGTCCGTCCGCACCGTCGCCCCGGTCCTGGACGACCGGCGCCGGGTGGTCGCGCTGGTCGCGGTCGGCATCACGGTCCGGGCGATCTCGGCCGAGCTGCGCGAGCGGCTGCTGTCGCTGCTCGTGGTCGCGGCGGCGGCCCTCGCCGCCGGGATGGCGGGCAGCTACCTGGTCAGCGCGCGGCTGCGCCGGCAGACGCGGGGCGTCGCGCCCGGCGAGCTGCGCGAGATGTTCGAGTACTACGAGGCGATCCTGCACGCCGTCCGGGAGGGCCTGCTCCTGCTCGACCACGCGGGCCGGGTGGTGCTGTGCAACGACGCCGCCCGCGACCTGCTCGGCCTCGGCGCCGACCCGCGCGGGCGGGCGGCGGGCGCGCTCGGCCTGCCGGACGCGCTGGCCGCCGCGCTGGTGTCGGCGGAGCCGAGCGCGGACGAGATCCACGTGGGCGACACCCGGGTCCTGGTGGTCAACACCGCGCCGGTGCGGTCGCGGGACCGCGCGATGGGCAACGTGGTGACGCTGCGCGACCACACCGAGCTGCAAGGGCTGACCGGCGAGCTCGACACGGTGCGCGGGTTCGCCGAGTCGCTGCGGGCGCAGGCGCACGAGGCGGCCAACCGGCTGCACACGGTGGTGTCGCTGGTCGAGCTGGGCCGTCCCGGGCAGGCCGTCGAGTTCGCCACCGCCGAGCTGGCGACCGCGCAGCGGCTCACCGACCGGGTGGTGGGCGCGGTGTCCGAGCCGGTGCTGGCCGCGCTGCTGCTCGGCAAGTCGACCGAGGCGGGCGAGCGCGGCGTCGAGCTCGTCGTCACCGAGGACACCGCCTTCGACGGAGCCCCCGGACCGCAGGGCCCCCCGTCCGCGTCCGGCGGGGTCGGATCGCGGGACCTGGTCACCATCCTCGGCAACCTGATCGACAACGCCGTCGACGCGGCGCTGGAGAGCGCGGCCGAGCGTCCGCCCCGGGTGTCGGTGACGGTCCGCGCGGACCCGGGCGAGCTGCTCATGGAGGTCGCCGACACCGGACCGGGCGTCGACCCCGGGACGGTGCCGGAGATGTTCCGGCGCGGCTGGACCACCAAGACCTCGGACGGCCCGGCCGGGCACGGTCTCGGCCTGGCGCTGGTCGGGCGGGCGGTACGCCGGCACGGGGGGCGGATCGAGGTGGGCGGCGGGAGCGGCGCGGTGTTCACCGTCCGGCTGCCGCTGGAGCGGACCGGGCCGCGATGATCAGGGTGCTGGTGGTGGAGGACGACCCGGTGGCCGCGGAGGCGCACCGCGTCTACGTCGAGCGGGTCGCCGGGTTCGCGGTGGCGGGGGTGGTGCACTCCGGCGCCGAGGCGCTGCGGGCCGTCGGGCGCGGCGCCGTCGACGTCGTCCTGCTCGACCTCTACCTGCCCGACGTGCACGGGCTCGCGGTGTGCCGCGCGCTGCGCGCCGCCGGACGCGACGTGGACGTGATCGCGGTGACCTCGGCGCGGGACCTGGCGGTGGTGCGCGCCGCGGTGTCGGTGGGGGTGGTGCAGTACCTGCTGAAGCCGTTCACGTTCGCGTCGCTGCGCGACAAGCTCGACCAGTACGCCGAGTTCCGCGCGCGCGCCGCGCGTCCGGGCGAGGCGAGCGGGCAGGCCGAGGTGGACGGGATGCTGGCCGCGCTGCGCACCCCCGGGCACGGCCCGCTGCCGAAGGGGATGAGCGGCGAGACGCTCCAGGCCGTCACCGAGGCGCTGTCGGGGGCCGGGGCCGGGGGGCTGTCGGCCGCCGCGGCGGCCGATCTCACCGGCGTCTCCCGGGTGACCGCGCGCCGCTATCTGGAGTATCTCGCCGAGAGCGGGCTGGCCCGCCGCCGCCCCCACTACGGCCAGGTAGGGCGTCCTGAAGTGCGCTTTCACCCCGCCGGAGACGGTCCCGCCGGATAGAGCGCGCCGGGACGGGTAAGTAGAGAGGCGAATGAGCCACCAGTGAGGGACATCGGGGGAACTGCCGTGAGTGACCTGGGCGACAAGAAGGACGAGCTGGCCGGGAAGGCCAAGGAGGCCACGGGCAAGGCCACCGGCAACGACGAGCTCGAGGGCGAGGGCAAGGCGGACCAGGCCAAGTCGCAGGCCAAGCAGACCGTCGACGAGGCCAAGCACAAGGTGTCGGACGCCAAGGAGAAGATGCGGGGCATGTTCAAGGGCGGGTCCAAGCAGTAGTCCCGCTTCCGGGCCCGCCGGCGGCCCGGAACGGGGCCGGAGGCCCGGAAGGACCTCCCTCGGGGCCGGTGGCGCGATCGCGCCACCGGCCTCCTTTTGTGCGCGCAAAGCGGGGTTGACCTGCATATTGTGCCGATAGGTGGTTTTGGTCTGACGCTGGGTGAGCATCTACTGGACACCACCGACGAGCAGGGGGAACGTCGTGAGCCAGGAGAACGGACAGACGACCAAGGAACGTCCGGTCGGGGGGCTGCCGAACCAGGCGCCCGGCCTCGGGTCGGACAAACCGGCCAAGAACGCACCGCCGCAGCCGGGCAAGGGCATGCGGAAGGCACCGAACCAGGGCGGTGGCGAGCTGGTCACCAACGGGGGCCGCACCAGCATCGCGGACGCCGTGGTGTCCAAGATCGCCGGCATGGCGGCCCGGGAGATCGGCGGCGTCCACAAGATGGGCGCCGGGATGGCCCGGACGCTCGGCTCGGTCAAGGAGCGGATGCCCGGCATGAACTCCAACGTGAGCCAGGGGGTGGCCGTCCAGGTCGGCGAGCGCCAGGCCGCCATCGACATCGACCTGGTGGTCGAGTACGGGGTCTCCATCCCCGATCTGGCCAACGCGGTCCGGGACAACGTCATCGACCAGGTCGAGCACATGTGCGGCCTGGAGGTGGTCGAGGTCAACGTCGCCGTGGACGACATCCAGCTCCCCGGCGAGGAGGACCAGGACCAGAACGGCGACAAGCCGGCGCCGCGGGTGCAATGACGTCCGGGACCGAGTCCGCCGGCCAGGGGGACGACGGCGGGAGCGCCGGCGGTACCGGCACGGCCGAAGTCGGCGGCACCGGCGAGGCGCACGCGGCCGAGGAGTCGCGGTCGATGCCCCTGCACGAGGCCGCCGAGCTGGCCGAGCGGATCGCCGGGACGGTCGAGGACCTGCCTGACGTGGCCGGGCTGACCGCCGGGCCGCACGTCCGCGTGGTCACCTACCGCGTCGGGATGCCGGTGACCGGCGTGGCCGTCCGCGACGACGAGGTCGAGGTGGGCGTGGTCGTCCGGGTCGGTACACCGGTGACCGGTGTGGCGGACGCGGTCCGGACGGCGGTGACGCCGCTGGCCGGCGGGCGGCCGGTGCACGTCCTCATCGGCGACATCGACGACGGGGACGATGGCTGAGGCCCGATCGCGCACGGCCGCCCAACGGGCGGAGTTCAGGGCCTGGGTCCGCCGCCACCATCCGGACGCGGGCGGCGACCCGGACGAGTTCGCCGCCGGGCTCCGCCGATACCGGGCGGCCCGGCGGCGCCGGGCCGGGTCCGCCGTGGTGGTGGTGAAGCGCCGGCGATGGCCGATCAGCCTGCTGTACCGATGGCGGGAACGGCGCCTGCGGGCGCGCGACCTGCGCTGAGGGGGAGAGTTGAGATGAACGGGAAGACGACCTGGACCGTGATGGGCCTGGCCTTCGGGAGCGCCTGCGGGTTCGCCGGCGCGTTCGGCGGATTCGGCGCGTTCCTCATCGTGCTGGTCCTCGGCGTGCTGGGGTTCCTCGGCGGCCGGGTGATCGACGGCGAGCTCGACATGGGTGAGCTGTTCTCCTCGATCGGCGGCGGCAAGACCGGGAAGAGGCCGTCATGACCGCCGGCGACCGGGGCACCACGAAGATCGCCGACCGGGTGGTGCAGCGCATCGCGACCCGGGCGGCGGCGGAGCCGGGCGACGCCGGCGGTGTCAGCCGCACCGTCCTCGGGATGAGCGTGGGCCGCGGCCGTGCGCCGCGCGCGGACGTGTCGGTGCACGGCAAGATCGTCACCGCCCGGGTCGAGATGTCGGTGGCCTACCCGTCGCCCGTGCGGGAGGTCGCGCACCAGGTGCGCGAGCGCGTGCGCGAGCGGATCGAGGCGCTGACCGGCCTCACCGTGCGGCAGGTCGACGTCGACGTGTCCGTGCTGGAACGCGAGGCCAAGGTGGGGACGGCCCAGCGGCCCGTCGCGGGCGCGCGCACCAGGACCCCGGCGCTCAGCGGCGCCTCGTCCACGGGGGCGATGTCATGACCACCCACGCCGGACATCTGCGCAGGTCCTCGGCCCGCACCGCGCCGGCCAAGCCGGCCGCCGGGGGCCGTGCCGCCGACCGCGCCGCGCTCCGCGCGTTCCGTTCCCGCCGGGTCTGGCCGGCGCTGGTCGCGGCGGTGCTGCTCGTCGTGGCCGGGGCGCTGACCGCCATCGAGGTCATCTCCGCGCTCGTCGGCAGCCCGATGAAGCTGATCGACTACCCGCGCGTCACGCGCTGGGCCGCCGGCGGCGGCGGCGCCTGGAACGCCTGGGGGCCGCTGGCGATCGCCTCGGCCCTGGCGCTGCTCGGGCTGATCTTCCTGTTCGCCGGGCTGGTGCCCGGCCGCAGCCGGCTCGTCCCGCTCCGCGGCGACAGCCGCGACCTGGTCCTCGGCGTCACCCGGCGCGGCTTCACGGGCGCCGTCTCCGCCGCGGCCATGGAGACCGACGGGGTGACCGGCGTCCGCAAGGTCAAGCTGCGCCGGCACAAGGTCGTCGTCCGCGCCGAGACCGGGATGCGCTCGCCGGGCGACCTGGAGGAGCGGGTCCGCGAGGCCGTCGAGCGCAGCCTGGAGCGGCTCGGGCCGCTGCCCGACCGCGACGTCAAGGTACGGATCGCGCACCGGGAGGGCTGACCGATGGACCGACGAGCCGCGCGCCTCAACCGCATCGCCCTGACCGTGCTGGGACTCGTGCTGCTAGGCGCCGGGGGCGCCGCGCTGGCGCGGGCACTGGGCGCGTGGGGCGGCGGCCGGGCGTCCGAACCGCTGCTGACCGGCCAGGTGCGCCGGTTCGCGGCCGACCAGGGCTGGTTCTGGCCCCTCCTCGCCGCGATCGCGGTCGTCCTGACGCTGTTCGGGCTGTACTGGCTGGTCGCGCAGGGCCGTTCGCACCGGCTCCCGGGACTCAACCTGGCGCCCGACGACGCGGACGGCAAGACCCGGCTGTCGGCGGGCGCGATCACGAACGTGGTGCAGGACGAGATCGAGGAGTACCCGGGCGTGAACGGCGCGCGGGCCCGGCTGATGGGCACCGCCGACCGCCCGAGGCTGCGGCTGAACGTGTCCTACAGCCACCGGGCCGACCTGGCCGCGCTGCGGACCCGCATCGGCGAGGAGGCCGTGCCGAGGCTGTGCGCCGCGCTCGAACACGACTCGCTGCCGACGGTCGTGCGGCTGCGGCTGGTGCCCGCCAAGGAGAACAGGACGGTGGTCTGACGCTTGCGCCGGGCCGCGTGGACGTGCCAGCTTTCGGGGCATGAGATCTGAGATGTCGGCGAACGTGGCCGCCTTCGAGCAGACGATCCGGTCCACTCTCGCGCTCGCGGAGACCTTCGACGAGGCCGACTGGGCGCGTCCCACCGACTGCCCCGGCTGGAGCGTCCAGGACGTCGTCGCCCATCTGGCCAGCGTGGAGATCGGGATGCTCGGCGAGGACGCCGCCCCCGGCCACGTCCTGGCCGGGGACCCGGCGCACGTGCGCAACGCGCTCGGCCGCATCGTCGAGATCGGAGTCGACGCGCGCCGCGGCCGGACCGGGCCCGAGGTCCTCGCCGAGCTCCGCGAGGTGCTGGAGCGCCGGCTCGCCGTCCTCCCCGGCATCGACCCCGAGGAGCCCGCCCTCGCCCCGACCGGCAACACGGTGCCGTACGCCGAGCTGATGGTGTTCCGCACGTTCGACTGCTGGGTCCACGAGCAGGACGTCCGGCGCGCGGTCGGGCGTCCCGGCAACCTGGGCGCGCCGGGCGCCGAGCGGGCCCGGCGGATCATGACGCGCGGCCTGCCGATGGTCGTCGGCAAGCGCGCCGGCGCCGAGCCCGGCCAGACGGTGGCGTTCGAGGTCGGCGGCGACCTCCCGTTCACCCTGTACATCGAGGTGGACGGGGCGGGCAAGGCGGCCTTCGTCGACCACGTGGCCGCGCCGGACACCCTGCTGCGGATGGACTGGGAGACCTACATGCGCCTCGGCACCGGCCGCTGCGTGCCCGGCGACGTCGTGGTGGAGACCGCGGGCGACACCGCGCTGGCCGGCCGCATCCTGGCGAACATGGCGCTCACCCCCTGACGGGTTTTAGCGGACATTGGCGGCTTCCATCCGTGATAGTGCAGGTCAGCGGACTAGCCTCCATATTGAAGGCATCACGTCGAGAGGAATGGAGGCGATCGCTTGCCCGATATTCACGGACGTGCCGGCTCCGCTGCGGAGCCCTTCGAAGTACCGAGGTGATAGCCAGAACGACAGCGCGGGCCCCTTCCACTGAGCGGCCCGAACCCGGGGGCCGCGGCGGTGAGCGCCGTGGTCCTCGGGTCATGTCCGGCGTGCCGACGTGACGAAGGCCACTCGACCTCCTGGGTTGTGTTCTCCAACGCACAGGCGCAGACTCGAGGTCCAGTGAGTTGGAAAATCAAATGGAGGTGGCGGTCATGCGCGACGCGGTGATCGTGGAGGCGGTCCGGACCCCGGTCGGCAAGGGCAAACCCGGCGGGGCCCTGCACGGTGAGCACCCGGCCGACCTGCTCGCCCGGACGCTCCAGACCCTGGTCGAACGGGCCGGAATCGACCCTGCGCTCGTCGACGACGTGATCGGCGGCGTGGTCACCCAGGCAGGGGACCAGGCCCTCAACCTCACCCGGACGGCGGTGCTGGCCGCCGGGTTCCCCGAGAGCGTGCCCGCGATGACCGTCGACCGGCAGTGCGGCTCGTCGCAGCAGGCCGTGCACCTCGCCGCGCAGGGCGTGCAGAGCGGCGCGTACGACATCGCCATCGCCTGCGGCGTCGAGTCGATGTCGCGGGTTCCGATGGGATCGTCGGTGCTCCCGGGCAGCGACCCGTTCGGCCCGATGCTCGCCGCGCGCTACCCCGGCGGCCTGGTCGGGCAGGGCATCAGCGCCGAGCTGATCGCCGCCCGCTGGAACCTCGCCCGCGAGGACCTGGACGCCTACGCCGCCGAGTCGCACCGCCGCGCCGCCGAGGCGTGGAAGAACGGCGAGTTCGACCGCGAGGTCGCCTGGACGGGGCAGCCCGACGAGACCGTCCGGCCCGGGACCACGCCCGAGATCCTCGCCGGGCTCAGGCCCGCCTACTACGACGCCGGCATCGCGGAGCGGTTCCCCGAGATCGGCTGGCGGGTCACCGCGGGCAACAGCTCGCCGATCAACGACGGTGCCGCCGCCGTGCTGATCATGGGCGCGGACGTCGCCGGACGGCTCGGGCTGCGCCCCCGCGCCCGCTTCCACGCCTTCGCCGTCGCGGGCGCCGACCCGCTGCTGATGCTCACCGCGATCGTCCCCGCCACCGAGAAGGTCCTCGCGCGCGGCGGTCTCACGCTCGCCGACATCGATGTGTTCGAGGTCAACGAGGCGTTCGCGTCCGTCGTGCTGGCCTGGCAGCGGGAGACCGGCGCCGACCTCGCCAAGGTCAACGTCCGCGGCGGCGCGATCGCCGTCGGCCACCCCCTCGGCGGCAGCGGGGCCCGCATCATGACCACACTGCTGCACGCGATGGAGGACCGGGGCGCCCGGTTCGGCCTCCAGACCATGTGCGAGGGGGGCGGCCTCGCCAACGCCACCGTCATCGAGCGGCTGTGACGGGCGCCGCGCCCGGGACTTCCTAGGATGAGGGGCATGCCGAAGGACGCCGAACCCCGCGCCTGCTCCATCGCCGACACGCTCGACCTGGTCGGCGAGCGCTGGTCGCTGCTCGCGATCCGCGAGATCGTGCACGGGGTGCGGAGGTTCGACGGCATCGTCCGCAACACCGGCGCGTCCCGCGACATTCTCACCGCCCGCCTCCGCAAGCTGGAGGCGGGCGGGATCGTCCGCCGCGAGCTCTACAGCGAGCACCCGCCGCGCTTCGAGTACCACCTCACGCCCGCGGGCCGGGAGCTGAGCGATGTGCTCGTCACTCTGATGAGCTGGGGCGACCGGCACCTCAACCCCGACGATCCGCCGGTGCGCTGGCAGCACGCCTGCGGCGAGACCCTCGACCCCGCGGTCGTCTGCCGGCACTGCGGCCGGCCGGCCCGCGAGGGCGCGCACTCCCCGTCCGGACGCGGCGTCCTGCCATCCTGAGCGGCCCTCACTCCCCGGCGGCGCGCACCAGCCGGTCGCCGTCGGGCGTCCGGCTGTACAGCACCGACCGCCCCGACCGGTGCCGCACCAGCAGCCCCGCGTCCAGCAGGACTCTCAGATGGCCGCCCACCGTGCCGAGCCCGCAGCCGGTCAGCGCGACGAGTTGGCTCGTGCTCTTGGGCGTGTCCAGCCGGACCAGCACACCCGCCCGCGTCGGGCCGAGCAGCCGGCCCAGCGGACCCGGCACCGCGGCACCGTCCGGGCCCGCCAGCAGGCCCGTGCACGAGTAGACCAGCGCGTACCGGTCGGGGAGGTCCCAGCTCACCCAGCCGCGCCGCGAGGTGGTCGGCACGAACAGCAGGTCGGCGTCGCCGATCTCGCGGGTCGGCCGGTCCTGCGCGTTGATCCGCAGCCGCCCGTCGCCCAGCCAGCTCGTCTCCACCCGCAGCTCACCGATCACCGCGGCCCAGCCGTGCGAGCCGAGCCGGTGCGTGCGCGCGGCGATGTCGGCCTCGAAGACGCGGCGCCTCCTCGGCCAGTCCGGCTCGACGGTGCGGGTCCACACCCAGATGAGTAGCGCGGCGGCCCGCTCCGCCACGTCCGGGACGGCCAGCGGCGTGGGCGGCGGCGCGCCGAGCGCGGTGGCGAGGTCGGCCAGGGCCGCCTCGCCCGGCGTGCGGCGGACCCGGTCGATCTCCCGCTCGAATGACGGCGGGCCCTCCAGCGGCGGACGGCTCAGGAAGTCGGCGATCCACCGTGGCCGGAACGCCGCCTCGACGAACGCCGCGGCGAACGGGTCGCCGCCGAACCGGGCGCGGAACACCGGCCGGTGCTCGCGGGCCCACGCGGCCATACCGTCGCCGGCCTCCTTGCGCCCGCCCAGGACGGCGAGCGCCCCGACGGTCTCGGCCAGCGGCGACACCGCGAAGCGGCTCCGCGCGAGCACGTCCGGGCCGACCTGCCACAGCCCCATCTTTCGCCTCCGTCCGAAACAGTAGCGCCGGGCCCCGGCGAGGCCGCACAGTCTCCGCCGTGCGTACCTACCGCGACATCTTCGGGGTGCCCGAGTTCACCCCGCTCTTCGCTGCGGCGACGGTCCAGCTCGCCGCCCTGACCATCGGCCAGATCGCGCTCGCCACCCTGGTCTTCGGCGCCACCGGATCGTCGCTGCTGGCCGCGCTGAGCATGTTCGGCTCCTCGTTCGCCCAGGTGGTCGGCGCGCTGACGCTGCTCTCGGTGGCCGACCGGGTGCCGCCCCGCGCCGCGATGACCGGGCTCGCGCTGATCTTCGCCGGCGGCACCCTGCTGCTCGCGCTGCCCGGCCTGCCGGTGGCCGTGATCATGGCGGTCATCGCGGTGCTGGGCCTGGCCGGCTCGGTGGGCGGCGGCGTCCGCTGGGGCCTGCTGAACGAGATCCTCCCCGCGGACGGCTACGTCCTCGGGCGCTCGGTGTTCAACATGGCCGTCGGCCTCATGCAGATCGGCGGGTACGCGCTCGGCGGGGTGCTGCTCGCCGTCGCGTCCCCCGGCCGGGTCCTGCTGGTCTCCGCCGCCCTCTACCTGGCCGCCGCGCTCGCCGCCCGGTTCGGCCTCACCCCGCGTCCCGCCCGCGCGTCCGGCCGCGCCTCGATCGGCGAGACGTGGCGGGTCAACGCGCGGCTGTGGTCGGACCCGGTACGGCGCAACGCCTTCTTCGCGCTCTGGGTGCCGAACGGGCTGGTCGTCGGCTGCGAGGCCCTGTTCGTCCCGTACGCGCCGGGCTCGGCGAGCGTCCTGTTCACGGCGGGCGCGCTCGGCATGCTGCTCGGCGACATGACGATGGGCCGGTTCGTCCCGCCGGGGTCGCGCGGACGGCTCATCACCCCGTTGCGGATGCTGCTCGCCGCCCCCTACCTCGCCTTCGCGCTCCTGCCCCCGCTCCCCGTCGCGGTGCTCGCGGTGGCCCTCGCCTCGTTCGGCTTCGGCGCCGGGCTGCTGCTCCAGGAACGCCTCATCGCCGCCACCCCGCCGGAGATGCACGGCCAGGCGCTCGGCCTCAACAGCGCCGGCATGCTGACCATGCAGGCCATCGGTGCCACCGTCGCCGGCGCCCTGGCCGACCACCTTCCGGTGGCGGCCACCATCACCGCGATGGCCGTGGTCTCGCTGGCCGTCACCCTCGCCCTCACCCCGGGCCTCCGCACCCCCGTCCAAATCCTGGCCACCGGCAGCTGGGACGACACCGTGGGATGGCGCGGCCCCGGGCCTGAAAGCCGACGGGCGCGCTCCCGGCGGGCAACTTCTTGGCCTGCGCGCGAAGCTTCTCCACCAGGCGGGCCATGACCACCGTGACGGCTTTCGTGACATCAGGGTGAACGTACGGCGCCGTCAGCCGGAGGTGTCGTCAGGCCCTTGGACGGTCCGGCCACATGCCCCCACCTGTGGCAACACCCCTCGTTGGTACCTGGTGACACGAGCCATACCGCCCCCCATCACCTGCGCGCCGACGGCTACCCCCAGGCCGAGGAGGACGTCGTCCGGCTCTCGCCGTTCGGCGAGGGGGCCTGAGTGTCCGTCACGGCCCCGCATCCTCGC
The DNA here is from genome assembly GCF_036227065.1 of Spirillospora sp. NBC_01491. Taxonomy (GTDB): domain Bacteria; phylum Actinomycetota; class Actinomycetes; order Streptosporangiales; family Streptosporangiaceae; genus Spirillospora; species Spirillospora xylanilytica. The sequence continues at coordinate 3,517,632 of NZ_CP109432.1, read as the reverse complement.
ACAATGCAAGTCTCAGAAGGAGGTCCGGCCCACTTTTGCGTGAGAACGAGTTCTGAGAACCGATCCAGAGCAACAGGGTTCCGGCGCCCCTCTTTTGATCTAGCGTCTCGTGATTCCGTCAGCCTTACTTGATCTCGTGTGGTTCGATCTATCGGCATGGAGCTCTCTGTGGAACAGGCCGCCGAGCCGCGGGAGTCGGCGAAGTATCTGAAGCGGACCGAGAACATCTCGGTGTCCTGGCACTACATCGCGCGCATTTGGCGGGAGGAGAGCCTGAAGCCGCACCGGTCCGGCACCTTCAAGATTTCCAAAGACCCCGCGATCGCGGCGAAGGTGGCCGATGTGATCGGCCTGTATCTGGCCCCGCCGGGCGGCGCGGTGGTCCTCTCCATCGACGAGAAGACGCAGATCCAGGCACTGGACCGCACCCAGCCGGTGCTGCCGGTCGCCTTCGCGGCGAGCGAGAAACGCACCGCCGACTACGTCCGGCACGGCACCCCAAACCTGTTCGCCGTCCTGAACATGGCCACCGGCGAAGTGCTTGGCGAGTGCAAGTCGACCCGGAACGGCAAGGACTTCCTGGCCTTCCTCAAGAAGGCAGTGAAACCGCACGTTGGGAAGGAGACCCATGTCGTCCTGGACAACCTCTCGACACACACCACTCCGGAGGTCAAGGAGTGGCTGGTCAAGAACGCGCACGTCCACTTCCACTTCACTCCCATCGGCTCGTCGGGGCTGAACCAGATCGAGATCTGGTTCGGAATCCTCACCCGGCAGTCGATCCGCCGCGGCACGTCCTCCAGTGTCAACGTCCTGATCAAGCAGATCAGCGACTACATCAACCCCTGGAACGAGAACGCGAAACCGTTCACCTGGACCGCGACCACATTGGTTTAGCTCGATCAAATTCAGGAAAGCGAGGTGCGTCGATGGCCGTTCTCACCGAGTGCGAGACCCACCTGCTGGCGATGCATGGACAGCTGATGGAAAATCCGCACGTGCAGATTTTCTCTGCCAAGCCGGGTCAGATTATCGAAGAATATGGCGACGCCCGGGAGGTCTTTGAAAAGATCTCCATATGGCATGGAATCTCCCTGGATCGTTCTCTCCAGCGATGCTTCGTCCGATTTAATTGGTTCTCCAGTCATTGGCGGATCGAGCGCCCAGGGATCCGGTTGACAGGCGAGTTCACCATTCGCCATCTCCTCACATCCATGAACGTCAACGCGCCGGACATCGATTGGGGGGAAACCCCGCTTGAGCGGCAACTCTATTCCGAGCTCCGCGTCATCGATCACCGCCCCGGGAGCGGGACGGGAACATTTGCAGCGCTACGCATAAAACCCGATATGCCACTACCGGAGGTCTGGTTTCACGACTTCCGCATTGGGGCGTTCAAAATGGATATCGATTACTGCGATTACCTGGCCGCGCTGGCCATCACCAAGGGAACCTCCGGCTGGCACTACCTTTTCTGTGATGTTTCACTCGGTGACCGTGAATTCGGGCACATTGGCGGAAATCTCGAAGACATGCTTACCGTGTTCTCAGAACTGTTTCCTGAGTATGACTACGCACCCCTGAGGGAACGTCTGGGCGAACGGCTCCGCTAGTGTCTCGTGATTCCGTCAGCGGAATCACGAGACACTAGCTCCGGGAAAGGGTCGTTTGTGAGAAAATCGGGTTGCGATTCTCGCCCGGCAAAGTGTTAAACTGATCTGCTTTGCTCCGGTCGGAAGGAAAGCAGATGGACGTCCCCTCCTTGCACAGCCGGTTCCTTAGCGACGCACTTCCTCGGATCCGGCAGGATGCGCGCGTGGTCGGCGTGGCGATCACCGGGTCGATGGTGGGAGGCCGCCCCGATGTCTACTCGGACGTGGACCTGATCCTCGTCATCGATGACGCGGCGTACGACGCGGTCATGCGGGAGCGGCTCGTGCTGATCGGCTCCTGGGCCTCCCTGGTCGCCGGATTCACCGGGGAGCATGTCGGCGAGCCGCGTCTGATCATCACACTCGTCGGGCCGCCCCTCCTGCACGTCGACTTCAAGTTCGTCCGGGCCTCCGAGTTCGCCGAGCGGACCGAGGACCCGGAGATCCTGTGGGACCGGGACGGCCTCCTGTCCGGCGCCCTCGCCCAGCAGCCGCCGGTCACTCCGGCGTTCGACCTCCAGTGGATCGAGGACCGGTTTTGGATCTGGGTGCACTACGGCGCGACGAAGCTCGGCCGCGGGGAACTGTTCGAGACCATCAGCTTCCTCTCCTACCTGCGCGAGACCGTGCTCGGCCCCCTGGCCGCCCGCCGGGTGGGCGCGATCCCCCGCGGTGTACGCCACCTGGAGACCATCGCGCCCGAAGAGGCGCGCAACCTTCAGACAACGCTGTGCGGCTACGACCGCCACGAAGCCGGACGGGCGCTCCTCGCCACCGTCGATCTCTACCGCCGATGGTCCGATGCCGATGGAGCGATCGTTGAACGGTGCCACCACGCCGAGAAGCTCGCCATGCAGTACCTCCACGACGTCATCGATCAAGGCCGCTGACTGAAGCGGGCTGACACACAGCCGACTGAAGTACCTCGCCGTCCTTGTCGGCTCCGGTTTTCCATTCCGTCCCCATACGCATAATGGATGGCGCCCCCCTCCTCACCACTCATCCACCGCGTAGAAGACCTCGACCTGGTCGCCGCGACCGCGTAGCCGGAGACCGCCGTCACAGGCCGGGACTCGGTGCGACCGGAGGAAAAGTGGATTGATCGTCGCAGGTCACGGGCGGTACACGGCGTTCGCCCGACGAATGGGTTCCGGTCCGGGCACAGCGGGATAAGGCGGGTGCGGCACGCGCCGGCGCGCTCTGATAATCGCGGCGGCACCGTGAGGAAGAACGGCACAGTCGCTGGTCAGGAACCATTTCGTGCGGCCGGGCGGGCGCCGGGACGGTGGTCGGGTCCAGACATGACGTCTACCTCCCGATCACGCAGAGCTGCCTTGCCCCTGGTGACAGCTACCCGGGCAGGGCCGCTTCACCGTCGCCACAACCGCACGGTGTCGTCATTGCTGCCGGTGGCCAGGATTTTGCCGTTGGGGCTAAACGTCACCGACTCGACGGGGTCGTTGTGGCCGGTGAGGGGGCCAGACCGGACCCTCGCGACGCGATGACCGCGCCGGTCCCGGCGCAGGACCACGCACGACCAGGTCCTTGACCTGGGACCTCCCGCTACAGTAGCGCCGTCCTCTCCGCCTTTGAGGGCCCAGAACGCCCGATGTCCAGGGTGTGCCCCGCGGCGACGTCGCGGCGTTCAGAGGCTGCCGGAGTGTGTCACTCAACCATGCCTGCGTGTGCGGCGATGATCCGCCAACCATGCTCGTCGTCGTGGAGCCACGTACGGGTGTAACGCATCCTGGCCGTGAACGGCGTGCCGGAGACACTCCCTTCCACCGTGCCGAGAAACCAGGTGACACCAGTGCGTCCGTCGGTGAGAACCGTCAGGTCCTCCTCGACCAACCTTCTCACCACCTGTGTCCGGGTGCGGTGCAGTTCCAGATCGTTGGCCTTGGTCTGAACATTGGCACCGAAGGTGAAGATCAGCCGATCGTCCAGCAGTCGATCGAGCGCTTCGACGTCTCCGGCCAGCTGTGCGGCTTGGAGTCGACGCTCGGCGTTTCGCAAATCCTCCATGAGACCCACCCTCCCAGCCGGCGCCACCAGCCCACCAGAATGTTCACGTTCGGCTGATCATCGAGTTGCTGAAGACCGAGCTGAAGCGGAGCCCGGCAGCGCACAGGTGGGACGAAGACCAGCGGTGGACGCTGGCCCGGATCGCCACGCTGATCAACGAACTGTTCGCAGTTGGCTACACCCTGCGCGGGGTGTCGTACCTGATGCACCGGGTCGGGTGGTCGCCGCAGGTTCCCATCCACCGCGCGGCCGAACGCGACGAGGAGAAGATCGCCGCCTGGCGCGAGGAGACCTGGCCGCGTGTAAAAGCGCGGCGGCCGAGCAGGGCGCGTGGATCTGCTTCCAGGACGAGTCCGGCCAGAGCCTGAGGCCGCACAAGGGCCGGACCTGGGCGCCGGTCGGGCAGACCCCGATCGTGAAGGTGACCGGCAAGGGAAGCGGCCGGGTGTCGGTCGCCGGGCTGGTATGCGTCAAGCCTGGCCAGCGAACCAGGCTCATCTACCGGACGATCACCTTCCACGGCGGGCGCAAGGAGAAGAAGGGCTTCGGCGTCGCCGAGCTGCAGGCACTGCTGGCCGTCGCTCACCAGCAGCTGCCCGGCGGCAAGATCGTGCTCTGCTGGGACAACTTGAACGCCCACATCGGCCCGGCCGTGCGTGAATTCATCGATGACCACGACTGGCTGACGGTGTTCTTTCATCCTCAGTAGCTCACCGCAGTGGCCGATCCGGCCGGTCCAGCCACGCCGTCTCGCCCTCCGGGCCCGTGGTGAGGCCGAAGCGTTCCTGACCGGGCCGCCCGTGGCCGATCCACCACCGGTGAGCTGCCTCGACCTCGTCCCACAACCGGCGTTCGCCGCCCTGGTACACCTCCGCCTCGGGATCGCCGTCGAAGAACACCGCCGCCCAAGACCGGTCGCGCAGCGCGTACAACCACGCGGTGATCGTCCCGTTGGCGGCCTCGTTCACGGTGTGCACCACGCCGGGAACCAGGATTCCCACCGCAAACCCGCCCAGCTCCTCGGGGCCGAGCGTGCTGGTCGACTTGACGGTCCCCACCGGCCAGGCTCCTCCCGGGGGAACGTAGTCGGTGTGCTCCAACCACTCCTGACGTTCCGGGCGCGACTGCATGAACTCGGCCACGCGGGTGAAGCGCCCGGACGCGGTGCCGTCCGCCCCCACCGTCAGACGGACCACGGCGCCGCGATGGGCGAACCGGGTCCGCCACGGCGCGACGATCACCCCGCCGGGCCGCGTCTGGACGATCCAGGCGGGCGGGACGCGCAGCACCCCGTAGGTGCATTGGACCCGGTCATAGGGGGCCGCGTCCGCCCACCCGTCGGCACCGTCGCCGGTGACGACCGGCGCGTCCACGCCGGCGGCCCGGAGCCGCGCCCGCGCCGCCCCGGCGACCTCCGGATCGAGTTCGACGCCGACCACGCCGCGCCCCCCGGCGCACGCCGTGAGCAACGCGGTCGTCCACCCGGTGCCGGCGCCGACATCGAGCACACGCTGACCGGGACGCACGTCGAGATCGGTGAGCATCCCCGCCACCAGTGACGGTTCGGACGACGAGGAGGTCGCCGTCCGCCCCGGAGCGGGACCGGCGTGCCGCCCGTCGTCCCACTGGGTCACGATCGGGGTGTCCGCGTCCGCCCAGGCCCTCCACCGCACGGGATCGTCGACCCTGTCGACGACCGGGTAGCGGCCGGTGTCCGGGTCCAGCGGCCAGATCAGATCAGGGAGGAACAGGTGCCGAGGCGCCATTTCCGGCATGGCCTCTCGATCAGGTGCTCTCACACCGCAAAGTTTATGCGGGGGAGTCAGGGTTTGAGGCGGGCCCATATCCATTTTCCGCCGTCCGGGTCGGGGCTGTGTCCGCATTCGGTGGCGATGGCGGCGATGATCGGCAGGCCCCGTCCGCCGTTGTCGTCCCAGTTCTCTTCGGTCAGGTCCAGGGTGTCGAGCGTCAGTTCGACGACCGGTAGGGGCTCGGGCTTGTGCGGGCTGGGGTCCCATACGGCGATGAGGACGCCGGCGACGTCCCGGCTGATCTGGAAGCGGATCTCTCTGTGCGGTGCCACGGCCGCCGCGTTCGTGATCAATTCCGAGATGACCAGAGACGCATCGTCCGAAATGTGCATGTAGCCCCAATTGTAGAGATGGGCTTTCGCCAGGGTGCGTGCCAGACCCGGTGCCGCCCTCGACGCCAGCATGGATATGAGCAGGCAGTCAGGCATTGTCGTCATCGCCGTGCCCTCCTTGGGGTGTTTCTCGATTCCTCGCCCAAGAATCCAGCTCAGTGGCTAATCTTGCGCGTATATGTGAGAACCGGAAACACGGGAGGTGTCATGATCCGCAAACGAGACCCGCTCGATCCCAAGATCTCGATCTGGCACTTTCTGGCCTACGCTCTACGTTTTGAGCGCGAGCATCATGATCAATCACTGGCTCAGTGTGGACAGATCATCAATGCCGCTCGCTCGACTGTTTCGAACATGGAGGCAGGGCGGCTCAAGCTGCATGAAGATCAGGCCAGGCTTCTGGATGCGAAGTACAACACTCCCCGACTGTTTGAGCTTCTGATCTGGTTTGCCCAAACCGGTCATGATCCCGACTGGTTTCGGCAATACACGCAATATGAGGCAAATGCGCGCGTCATCAGAATCTATCAAGGGCAAGTGATTCCGGTGCCGTTGCAGATCGAGGAGTACGCGCGCTCCTTCATCTCGCTCGGTGATGCCGAAGACATCGAAGCGGCTGTCGCAGCTCGTATGACACGTCAGAAGGGCTTGCTGAGCAGGAGCAGGGGGCCCCTCCTGATCATTCTTCTGGATGAGGACGCGCTCCATCGCATGATCGGCGGCCCGGTGGTCATGAAGAATCAGTTTCAGAGGCTGCTTGATCTGGAGAACGAACCGAACGTCATCCTTCGCGTGATCCCCAGAGACGCAGGAGTCCACATCGGCCTGAACGGGCCGTTCCAGGTCATGAGCCTGGAACGAAGGGATATTGCCTACATTGGTGCGTTCCACGGTGGACGCCTGGTAGAGGTGACTTCCGAAGTCCAGGAGTTGAGCATGGACTTCGAACGGATCGGAGCGAAGGCGTTGGACGAGGTCGCCTCTCGGGCTCTGATCGCGAAGCTGATGGAGGAGTACACATGATCACTGCATGGCGCAAGAGCTCCCACAGCGGCAGTACGACCGACGAGGCGTGTGTTGAGTTGGCTGGACTGGTCGAAGGTGTTGGGGTTCGGGATTCCAAGGACCCGGATGGTGGGCGGCTCGCGGTGTCGGGTGCTGGGTTCGCCGGGTTGGTGGGGCGGATCAAGCGTGGGGTGCTCGACCTGCCCTGACGGTCGATGATCGCTGGTCTTGGGGTGGGCGTCCTTGGGCGTCCGCCTCAAGACCGGTCCGGGAGGCGCCTTTGTTTGAACTTATAGGCGCGAATGCCGCATCTGAGGACGAGTCGCGCACCCTGATCGAGCGGTACCAGGAGAGGTACACATGACTGAGAAGTGGCGCAAGAGCTCCTACAGCGGGGGCGCCAACGACGCGACGTGTGTTGAGGTGGCTGGACTGGTCGGTGGTGTTGGGGTTCGGGACTCCAAGGACCCGGACGGTGCACGGCTCGCGGTGTCGGGTGCTGGGTTCGCCGGGTTGGTGGGGCGGATCAAGCGTGGGGTGCTCGACCTGCCCTGACGGTCGATGACCGCCGGTCTTGAGGTGGACGTCCTCGGACGTCCACCTCAAGACCGGTTCGGGAGGCGCCGCTTGAGGTCGTCAGCACTCGATGACGTTGACGGCGAGGCCGCCGCGGCTGGTCTCCTTGTACTTGTCGAGCATGTCGCGGCCGGTGTCGCGCATCGTCTTGATCGCCTTGTCGAGCGAGACGAAGTGCCGGCCGTCGCCGCGCAGCGAGATCCGGGCCGCGCTGATCGCCTTGATGGCGCCGACGGCGTTCCGCTCGATGCAGGGGACCTGGACGAGGCCGCCGACGGGGTCGCAGGTGAGGCCGAGGTTGTGCTCGATGCCGATCTCGGCGGCGTTCTCCACCTGCTCGGGGGTGCCGCCGAGCACCTCGGTGAGGCCGGCGGCGGCCATCGAGCAGGCCGAACCGACCTCGCCCTGGCAGCCGACCTCGGCGCCGGAGATGCTCGCGTTCTGCTTGAACAGCACGCCGATCGCGGCGGCGGTGAGCAGGAAGCGGACGACGCCCTCGTCGTCGCAGCCGGGAACGAACCGGTCGTAGTAGTGCAGGACGGCGGGGATGATCCCGGCGGCGCCGTTGGTCGGGGCGGTGACGATCCGGCCCCCCGCCGCGTTCTCCTCGTTGACGGCGAGGGCGAACAGGGTCACCCAGTCCATCGCGGCCAGCGGGTCGGTCGGCTCCTCGGAGTTGAGCTGGCGGTGCAGTTGGGGCGCGCGGCGGCGCACCTTGAGGCCGCCGGGGAGCAGCCCCTCGCTCGAGCAGCCGCGGCTGACGCAGGCCCGCATGACCCCCCAGAGCTCGACCAGGCCGGCGCGGATCTCCTGCTCGGTGCGGCCGAAGGCGCGCTCGTTCTCCAGCATCAGCGCGGAGATCGACAGGCCGGTCTCGTGGCAGCGCTCCAGCAGCTCGGCGGCGGTGTCGAAACGGTGCGGCAGGACGGTGTCGTCGGGCTTGATCCGGTCGGCCCCGGTGGCGTTCTCGTCCAGGATGAAGCCGCCGCCGACCGAGTAGTAGACCTTGCTGCGCAGCTCCTCGCCGTCCGCGCCGGCGGCGGTGAAGCGCATCCCGTTCGGGTGGCCGGGCAGCGACACCTTGCGCTCGAAGACCAGGTGCTCGCCGACGACGAAGGGGATGTCGTGATCGCCGAAGAGGGAGATGGCCCCCCGTTCGCGGATCGCGGCCATCCGCCCGGCGACGGTGTCGACGTCGACGGTCTCGGGCTTGTCGCCCTCCAGCCCGAGGATGACGGCCTTGTCGCTGCCGTGGCCCTTGCCGGTCAGCCCGAGCGAGCCGTACAGCACCGCCTGGACGGAGGCCGTCTTCTCCAGCAGGCCGTCACGGTGCAGGCCGCGCGCGAAACGGTGCGCGGCGGCCATCGGCCCGCCGGTGTGCGAGGAGGAGGGGCCGATACCGATCTTGAAAAGGTCGAAAACGCTGATCGCCATGGGCTACCTCGATGCCTCCTCCGCGCGCGGTGCGCACGGAGGAGGCGGGTGAGAACTACAGGGTGGGGTACAGGGGGTGCGCGTCCGCCAGGGCGGCGACCCGCGCGGCCAGCGCGTCCCGGTCGAAGGACGGCTGGAGGGCCAGCGCGATCACGTCGGCGACCTCGGTGAAGTCGGCGGCGGTGAAGCCGCGGGTGGCGAGCGCGGGCGTGCCGATCCGCAGGCCGGAGGTGACCATCGGCGGACGCGGGTCGTTCGGCACCGCGTTGCGGTTGACGGTGATGCCGAGGTCGTGCAGCCGGTCCTCGGCGTCGCGGCCGGTCAGCTCCGAGTCGACCAGGTCGACCAGGACCAGGTGGACGTCGGTGCCGCCGGTGAGGACCTTCACGCCGGCCTTGGCCGCGTCCTCGGCCAGCAGCCGGTCGGCGAGGATCCGGGCGCCCTCGACGGTGACCTGCTGGCGGGCCTTGAACTCGTCCGAGGCGGCGATCTTGAGCGCCACCGCCTTGGCCGCGATCACGTGCTCCAGCGGGCCGCCCTGGAGGCCGGGGAAGACCGCCGAGTTGATCTTCTTGCCGTACTCCTCGCGGGCCAGGATCAGCCCGCCGCGCGGACCGCCGAGGGTCTTGTGCGTGGTGGTGGTGACGATGTCGGCGTGCGGGACGGGCGAGGGGTGCAGGCCCGCGGCGACCAGCCCGGCGAAGTGCGCCATGTCGACCATGAGCAGCGCGCCGACCGAGTCGGCGATCTCGCGGAACGCGGCGAAGTCGAGCTGCCGCGGGTAGGCCGACCAGCCCGCCACGATCATCTTCGGCCGGTGCTCGGCGGCCAGCGCGGCCACCTCGTCCATGTCGACCAGGCCGTCCTCGGCACGCACGTGGTAGGGCACCACGTTCAGCGTCTTGCCCGAGTAGTTGAGCCGCATGCCGTGCGTCAGGTGCCCGCCGTGCGCGAGGTCGAGCCCGAGGATCGTGTCGCCGTGCTGGAGCAGCGCGAAGTAGACCGCGGTGTTGGCCTGCGCGCCCGAGTGCGGCTGAACGTTGGCGTGCTCGGCGCCGAACAGGTCCTTGGCCCGGTCGATCGCGAGCTGCTCGGTGACGTCGACGAACTCGCAGCCGCCGTAGTAGCGCCGGCCGGGGTAGCCCTCGGCGTACTTGTTGGTCAGCACCGAGCCCTGCGCCTCCAGCACCGAGACCGGCGCGAAGTTCTCGGAGGCGATCATCTCCAGGGTGCTCTGCTGCCGGTTCAGCTCGGCGGCGACGGCGGCGGCGACCTCGGGGTCGGCGGTGGCCAGGGAGTCGTACAGGCTCATGGTCAGGCCCCCTCGATCAGCTTGTCGTAGGCGGTGCTGTCGAGCAGGTCGCCCGGCTCCTCGGTGATCCGCACCTTGAACAGCCAGCCCTCGCCGTACGGGTCGTCGTTGATCACCTTGGGCTCGTCCACCACCGCGGCGTTGATCGCGGTGATCTCGCCGCTGACCGGGGAGTACACGTCGCTGACCGACTTGGTCGACTCCACCTCGCCACACGGCTCGCCGGCCTCGACGGCGTCGCCCTCGCCGGGCTGAAGCTCGAGGAAGACGATCTCGCCCAGGGCGTCGGCGGCGTGCGCGGTGATGCCGACCGTGACGATGCCGTCATCGCCGCCGAGACCGGCCACCCACTCGTGCTCTTCGCTGTAACGCAGCTGCTCGGGAACGCTCACGATCGTTTCTCTCTCCAGGTCTCAGGAACGCTTGTAGAACGGCAGGGCGACCAGGTCGACGGGTTCCCGCCGGCCGCGGACGTCCACGGCGAGGCCGGTCTCCGGGGCACCGCTGTCGAGGTAGGCCATGGCGATCGGCGTGCCCAGTGTGGGCGACGGAGCGCCGCTGGTCACGATCCCGCACGGCGTGCCGTCGGACGTGACGACCCGGTACCCCTGGCGGGGCGCCCGGCGTCCGCGGGCGACCAGCCCCACGAGCCTACGGCCTGCCGGGGTCGCCGCCTGCGCCGCCAGCGCCGTCCGCCCCACGAAGTCGGCCGGCTTGTCGAGCTTGACGACCCGGCCGAGGCCCGCCTCGAAGGGGTTGGTCTCGGCGTTCAGCTCGTTGCCGTACAGCGGCATGCCGGCCTCCAGCCGGAGCGTGTCGCGCGCCGACAGCCCGGCGGGGACGACCCCGTCGGCGGCGGCGAGCTCGCGCCACAGCGCGACGGCGTCGCCGGACGACACGAACAGCTCGAAGCCGTCCTCGCCGGTGTAGCCGGTGCGGGCGATCAGCGCGTCGACGCCCGCGACCGTGCCGGCCAGGATCGCGTAGTACTTGAGGTCGGCGAGCGGCGCGTCCGTGCGGGCCGCCAGGATGCCCTCCGCGGCCGGGCCCTGGAGGGCGATCAGCGCGTACTCGTCGGACCGGTCGTCGACCCGCGTCTCGAACCCGGCCGACCGCTCGGCCAGCGCGGCGCGGACCACCGCGATGTTGGACGCGTTCGCCACCACCATGAAGGTCTGGTCGGCGAGCCGGTACACGATCAGGTCGTCCAGCACCCCGCCGTCATGCGCGACGATCATGGTGTAGCGGGCCTTGCCCACCGCCATCGGGGTCAGGTTCCCGACCAGCGCGTGGTCGAGCGCGGCCGACGACTGCGGCCCTGTGAGCAGGATCTCGCCCATGTGGGAGAGGTCGAACAGCCCGGCCCCGGTGCGGACGGCGCGGTGCTCGGCGGTCTCGCTCGCGTACCGCAGCGGCATCAGGTGGCCGGCGAAGTCGACGAGGTGCGCGCCGAGCTCCTGGTGGACGTCGTACAGCGGCGTCTTCTTCGGGGATGGTTCGGCGGACATGCGGGGTCGGCTCCTTCGTCGCGGGCGCGCGTGATCACTATCGTCCCACCCGCGCACCGGGCGTTGTCGGGCCTCCCCCTCTGTCATCGGCGCCTGAGAGCTTCACCCCGCGGGGTTTGCACCTTCGGCGGGGGACCGGGTCCCCGCTTTCCAGAGGTCGCCTGCTCCGTGCGGTCCGTGGGCCTGAGAGGTTCCGGGGAGGATTTGCTCCTTCGGCGTCCCCGCGCTGGCGGCCGGGGACTCTCCCGCACGGGATCGTCGGCTGCCAGCCAGGCTAGCAGCGCCCACGACCGGGTACCAGCCGCCGCTGCCAGCGGGAACGTGCGGCGGCGGCGGCCGGGCCGGGTCAGTTCCCGGGCGCGGAGGGCGGGCTGGACATCGTCCGCACGCACGTCCGCAGGGCCTCCTGCACCTTCTTGATCTCCTCCGGCGTCGGCCGCCGGGTCTGCCCGGGAGTGGGCAGGCCGGCGCCCTGCCTGCGGACGCAGTCGTTGAACTGGACGGCCGGGGCCTGGCGCGGGTCGCCGGAGGCCGAGGGCTGCGGCGGCGCCGCGGCGCCGGTCCCGGCACCGGCGCCGCCACCGGACGGGGTGGTGGCCGGAGGCGGCGACACGAGGGAGAGCGCCGCGGAGGTGGAGGGCTGCGGCACGGCCTTCCCCCCGTCGCCGTCCCCGTCGCCGCCGCCGCAGCCGGTCAGGGCCAGGGCCAGGGCCGGGACCAGTGCCAGCAGTGCCAGGTGCCTTCTGCTCAGGGGGAACTTCACAGGGTGCTGTCCTCTCAGGGCGGGGTCACCGGGGCGTCGGCCGACCGGGCGGGTCGGCCGGGCCCGCGCGGATACACGGGCCGAAGCGTCATGATCCGGGCGCGGGACCCGCCCCGATACTGCCGAGAATGAGTACTGTCCGGCGATTTTTTGGCATCGGCGGGCACAGGGCGCGGACCGGGGCACCGGCACTTGTGGTGGCGTGCGGGGGTTCAGCATAATTTCGGGCCACTGCCCGGATCCGCATGGAACCAGGTGTCGGACCGACCTGAGTGCCCTGGGGGTGGGGATGCGGCTCTTCGCGGCGATCGTCCTGGTGGCCGGACTGCTGACCGCGGGCTGCGGATCAGCGGGCGGCGACTCGATCCTCGACAAGGACACCCTCGTCGTGGGGGTCCGGACCGACCTGCCCTCGCTCGGCTACAAGCGCCCGGACGGGAAACTGGAGGGGTTCGACATCGACGTCGCGCACTACATCGCGGCCAAGCTCGAACGCCGTATCCGGTTCCTGCCCGTGACGGCGGACGAGCGGATCTCGGTCCTGACGAAGGAGACGGGGAAGACGAAGAAGAAGAAGGCCGACCTGGTCCTGGGGACCCTGTCGGTCACCCCGGAACGCAAGGACAAGATCGCGTTCGCGGGCCCGTACTACAACTCCTACCAGGACATCATGGTCCAGCCGGGCGACACCGGCGTCACCAAGGTGCGCGACCTGAAGGGCCGCAAGTTCTGCTCCCTCCAGGGGGTCGACCCGACGGCGCGGCTGCTCGCCCTCAAGGGGATGACCGTCCAACTGGTCCGGGCCGAGAACTACGACCAGTGCATGGAGAAGTTCCGCGCCGGGGACGTCGCCGCGATCAGCACCAACGACGTGATCCTGGCGGGCCTGATCAAGCGCGAGTCCGGGCGCAAGCCCCGGCTGGTCAACGTCAAGATCAGCGAGCAGAACACCGGGATCGGGATCCGGCAGGGCGACCTGGACGGCTGCGAGGCGCTCAACAGGGCGATCACGCAGATGTACCAGGACAAGACCGCGTCCAAGCTGGCGACCAAGTGGTTCGGCGGCACCGGGCTGGACACTTCGATCATCGAGGTGCCGCAGTTCGAGGGATGCGACTAGCCTCCCGGTGGGCGCCGGGGCCGGTTCGCACGCGGTCGCGCACAGGGCGTATGACGTACGCTGAGTTGGTTGTTGGAGATCACCCCCCGGCATGCGGGGTGCATGACCGGAGGGGCTGAACGCATGGGCTGGCTCGCTGGGGTCCTGATCCTGTTCTTCGGCCTGCTGGCGTCCATCGCGCTGCACGAGCTCGGACACTTCTCGTTCGCCAAGCTCTTCGGCGTGCGGACCACGCAGTTCATGGTCGGCTTCGGGCCGACCCTGTGGTCGAGGCACAAGGGCGAGACCGAGTACGGCGTGAAGTGGATCCCGCTCGGCGGCTACATCCGGATGATCGGGATGCTGCCGCCGCGCAAGGGCGACGCCCCCGGCCAGGTGCGGCAGATCAGCACCGGCCCGTGGCAGGGGCTGATCGAGTCGGCCCGCGGCGCGGCGCTGGAGGAGGTCCGGCCCGGCGACGAGAACCGCGTCTTCTACGCCAAGACGTGGTGGCAGAAGCTGCTGATCATGTTCGGCGGCCCGGCGATGAACCTGCTGCTCGCGGTGCTCTTCTTCGCGGTCCTGCTGATGGGCATCGGCACCCAGCAGCCCCAGCCGGTGATCAAAGAGGTGTCGGCCTGCATGGTCCGCGCCGACCAGGCCACCGCGGCCGACACGTGCCCGGCGGGCGCCCCGCCGACCCCGGCCGCGCAGGTCAAGCTGCTGCCCGGCGACGAGATCACCCGCTTCGACGGCAAGCGCATCGACTCCTACTCCGAGCTCCAGGGCATGATCCGCGACTCCGGCGGGCGCACCGTGCCGCTGACGATCGAGCGCGGCGGCAAGACGCTCGCGCTCAGCGTGCCGATCACCCGCAACCAGATGTACGACCTGAAGAAGACCGACAAGGTGGTCAACGTCGGCTTCCTCGGCATCACGCCGATCCAGCGGCTCGAACGGCAGGGGCCGGGCGCCGTCGCGTCCACCATGGGCGACCTGACCAAGCACACCGCGGGCGCGCTGGTCCGGATGCCGCAGAAGATGGTCGGGATCTGGAACGCGGCGTTCGGCGACGCCGAGCGCGACCCCAACGGCCCGGTCGGCGTGGTCGGCGTCAGCCGCATCGGCGGCGACGTGGCCGCCTCCGACAAGCTCTCCTCCACCGAGAAGATCTCCTACTTCGTGATGCTGCTCGGCTCGCTCAACCTGGCGGTCGCGCTGTTCAACCTCGTCCCGCTGCTGCCGCTCGACGGCGGGCACATGGCCGGCGCCCTGCTGGAGGGCCTCAAGAAGTTCTTCGCCCGCCTCTTCGGCCGCCCCGACCCGGGCTACGTCGACGTGGCCAAGGCGCTGCCGGTCACCTACGTGATGGCCGCCGTGCTGGTCGTCATGGGCGGCCTGCTCATCTACGCCGACCTGGTCAACCCCATCCGCTTCAACGGCTAGTTCTATGCAATCCCGGCCCGGCGTCCTCGCCTGGCGGCTCGGACGCCGACCTGGCTTGGGCGAGCGCGACATCGCTTCGCGATCTGGCCGGTGAGGCTCGCCTTCGGCTTCGCCTCACCGGCCAGGTAACACGCTCGCGCGACAGCTGAGGCACTTTGGGACAGGCCCCAGCTAGCTCGTGTTCTAAAAGCCCGGCCCGCCCGAGCCTCACCCCGCCCCCGCCACACCGGAGGCGGGGGCGGGACCGTTCAGCGGGCGGTGGGCATCTCGCCGGTTTTGAGGAACCCGCGCAGCGTCTCCAGGTAGGGGGCGACGTCGAGGCCCTGCTCGGCGAGCCAGGCGTCCGACCCGTAGGTGCCCGCGTACCGCTCGCCGCCGTCGCAGATCAGCGTGACCACGCTGCCGCGCTCGCCGCGCACCCGCATCTCGGAGATCAGCTCGGCCGCGCCCCACATGTTGGTGCCGGTCGAGCCGCCGACGCTGCGCCCGCTGACCTCGCTCGTCCACCGCATCGCCGCGACCGACGCCGCGTCGGGCACCCGGACCATCCGGTCGATCACGGTGGGCAGGAACGACGGCTCGACCCGGGGCCGTCCGATGCCCTCGATGCGCGACCCGGCGGCGGTGCGGTCCGGATCGCCGTCGGCGAACGACCCGAAGAACGCCGACCCCTCCGGGTCGACCACCGCGAGCCGGGTCTGGAACCGGCGGTACCGCACGTAGCGGCCGATCGTCGCCGAGGTGCCGCCGGTGCCGGCGCCGACGACCACCCAGGCCGGCTCGGGGAAGCGCTCCAGCCGGAGCTGCTCGAAGATCGACTCGGCGATGTTGTTGTTGCCGCGCCAGTCGGTGGCCCGCTCAGCGTAGGTGAACTGGTCCATGAAGTGCCCGCCGCACTCGCGAGCCAGCCGGCGCGACTCGTCGTAGATCGTGGACGGGTCGTCGACCAGGTACGACCGGCCGCCGTGGAACTCGATCAGCCCGATCTTCTCCGGGCTGGTCGAGGCCGGCATCACCGCCACGAACGGCAGCCCGAGCAGCCGCGCGAAGTACGCCTCCGACACCGCGGTCGACCCGCTGGACGCCTCGATGATCGTGGTGCCCTCGCGGATCCAGCCGTTGGCCAGCCCGTACAGGAACAGCGACCGCGCCAGCCGGTGCTTGAGCGACCCGGTCGGGTGCACCGACTCGTCCTTGAGGTAGAGGTCGATGCCCCACTCGGGCGGCAGCGGGAACACGTGCAGATGCGTGTCGGCGCTGCGGTTGGCGTCGGCCTCGACCTTGCGGATGGCCTCGGAGATCCACGCCCGGCATCCCGGGTCGCAGCGGTCCACCATCCGGCTCATGCCCGCGTCCCCATCGTTCATTCCCGTCCCATCCCGGCCACCCGGCCGTGCTGCGTCGTCATGCGCCCTGCGTCCCGCGCCGGCCCGTTCTGCGCCGATCCGTCCCGCGTCAGTCCATCACGGGCGCGACCGCGCGGACGGTGTCGATGGTGTCGGCCTCGGCGGCCGTCTTGTCGGGGCGGTAGCGCAGCACGCGGGCGAAGCGCAGCGCGATGCCGCCGGGGTAGCGGGTGCTGTGCTGGACGCCGTCGAACGCGATCTCGACGACGAGCTCGGGCCGCACGTGGACGGTCCAGTCGTCCTCGCGGACGGCGAGCTCGCGCAGCCGCTCGGTCTGCCAGGCCAGCAGCGCGTCGGTGAGCCCCTTGAACGTCTTGCCGAGCATCACGAACCCGCCGGTCGCGGGGTCGCGGGCGCCCAGGTGCAGGTTGGACAGCAGCCCCTCGCGGCGGCCGTGCCCCCACTCGGCGGCGAGCACCACCAGATCGAGGGTGTGCCGGGGCTTGACCTTGATCCAGCCGGCGCCGCGCCGTCCGGCGGTGTAGGGGGAGCGGAGCGACTTGACCAGCACGCCCTCGTGGCCCCGCTCGATCGCGTCGGCGAAGAATCCGGCGGCCCGCTCGGCGCCCGCGGTGACGATCCGCGGCATCCGCAGCCGCTCGGGGACGGCCCGGGCCAGCGCCGCGTGCCGTTCGGCGCCGGGCGCGTCGAGCAGGTCGGTGCCGTCGAGGTGCAGGACGTCGAACAGGAACACCGCCAGCGGCACCGCCCGCGCGCCCCCGGCGCCGCCCGCCGCGCTCCCCTTGCCCGCCGCGCCCTCTTCGGCGCGCGTGCCGGTGCGGGTCGCGGTGCGGGCCGAGGTCACCTGGAACGGCTGCGGGCGGCCGTCCGGACGGAGCGCGATCAGCTCGCCGTCGAAGACCGCGTCGCGGACCGGCAGCCCGCGCAGCACCTCGACCACCTCGGGCAGCCGGCCGGTGATGTCGTCGAGCGTGCGGGTGAAGATCTGGACCGTGCCCTCACCGGGACCGCCCTCACCCCGCCGGACATGGATCTGCGCGCGGACGCCGTCGAGCTTCCATTCGACCGCGACCTCGCCCCCGTCTCCGTCGCCGAGCTTGGCGAACGCCTCGCCGACCGATGGCGCGGAGGCGGCGAGCATCGGCTTGACCGGGCGGCCCACCTCGAGGGTGAACGCGTCGAGGGCCGCGGCGCCGCCGGCGAGCGCGGCGGTGGCGACCGGGCCGAGGGCGCCGCGCAGCATCGCCGCACGGCGCACCCGCGCGGCGGGAACCGCGGCGGCCGACGCGATCGCCTCGGCCATCACGCCGTCGAGCGCGCCCTGGCGCAGCTCGCCGGAGAGCAGCCGGACCAGGAACCCCTGCTCGGCGGGGGTCGCCCGGCTGAACAGGGCGGACACCAGCTCGCGCCGCCGCGCGACCGCGCCCTTGCCGGCGACGGCGCCGATTGCGGTGAACGCGGCGTCGACCTCCGGTACCGTCAGGGACGGCTCGGCAGCGGGCGGTGGTGCGTCGCGCAGCGCCGCGTACCCGACGCCGATCTGGCGCTGCGGCAGCTCGCCGGACAGGTAGGCGACCACGATGGCGGCCTCCGCGGGATCGGCGGCGCGCAGGCACGCGGCCAGCGCCTGCACCTTGGCCTTGCGGCCGGAGGTGCCGGCCGTGGCCTGTGAGGTCCGGGCGATCTCGGCGAGCAGCACCTTCCCATTGTGGCCAGGGGGTCCGACATCCGGCTCGGCCGGGGGCCTGGTCAGCCGGCGCCGGGCTGATTACCTTTCGAGGGTGGGGACCGGTCCAGCCAGCGCGCGGAGTGAGGAGCCGGGGAGTGGGCCTTTCGCGGCAGGAGGAGTCGTTCCAGCGACCCTACTCGGCCCCGGAGCCGCCGAAGCGGGCCCGGCGGCCGAAGCTGCTGGCGCTGCTGATCGCGCTGGTGTCCTTCGTGGCCGCCGCGGTGGCGGTGTTCGTGCTGGCCCCGGGTGGTGGGGAGCGGCAGGTGGCGCGTCCGCCGGAGCCGTCCGCGGGCGGGTCCGGGCCGGGCCCGTCCGGCGGCGGGCCGGCCCCGTCGCCCGCGCCGTCGTCCTCCTCGGCGTCGCCGTCCCGGACGGCGGCCCCTCCCGAACAGGCGGCGCCGCTCTACAAGGTGCTTCCGAAGCCGTGCG
Source organism: Spirillospora sp. NBC_01491 (assembly GCF_036227065.1). Taxonomy (GTDB): domain Bacteria; phylum Actinomycetota; class Actinomycetes; order Streptosporangiales; family Streptosporangiaceae; genus Spirillospora; species Spirillospora xylanilytica. The sequence goes on along the minus strand of NZ_CP109432.1, from coordinate 3,499,144 downwards.
GCATGGTGCGGAAGGGCACCGTCGAGCGGCTCGTGCCGAAGGCGCAGCAGCAGGCGAGCGGCGACTCGACCTACGGCACGTGCACCTACACCTCAGCCTCCTCCAGCGACGGATTCCGGTCCCAGTGGCTGCGGGTGGAGGGGCGCCTGTACAAGGCGGGCGGCGCGGGCGCGCCGGAGCGGGCCGCGGGGGACGATGTCGCCGCCCATTGGAAGGCCGCGCACGACGCCACCCTGGAGCGCACGGTGCGGCTGGAGCGCCGGTCCGGGATCGGCGACGAGGCGTACGCGTGGTTCAAGGTCGACCGCGGGCAGCCGACGGCCGTCGGGCAGATCACCGCGCGTGTCGGCAATGTGGTGATAACGGTAAGTTACAGCGAGCAGGTGACCGGCAAGGCGAAGGCCGAAGACCGCGAACGGACCTGCCTGGGCAACGCGACCGGTGCCGCCAGAGAAGTGCTGGCCGCGCTTGCTTAACACATTTCTGACCTGAATCGGCCGATCATGGCATATGCGTTGTCAATAGCTCCTAAGGTGTTTCTGTAAAGGGGAGGGAGGCGCCGGTCGGGTACCCGTGCGAAGGCGGGGGATCGGCGCCAGGTAAGCCTGGGGAGGAGGAGGTCGACGAAGTGAGCGCACCACCGGTTGGCGTGTCCTGGGTCTAGCGGATCCAGGTGAGCAATGAGGTTGGCGTCGACGGGCCGCGGAGCGAACATCGCTCCGCGGCCCTTGCGGTGGTAAAAGCGGCCCCGGCCGAACGGCGATTGCGCGACGCGGCGGTAAATGACCGATCGTGCCATCGATTAATGTGACGTTCGGCCGACAATGAATGGAACCGGTTGCAGTTTCATTCGAGTAGCCCGGCGCGCGCCCACACGTCCCTGGCCCGGCCGTCCAGGAACCCGATCTCGTCGAAGAACCCGGTGCACTTGCGGAACGCCCACGCCATCGTGGCCCGGCGATGCGGGCTGCGCGCGGCCACCCGGCGGGCCAGCCCCGGATCGAGCCCGACGGCGGTGTAGCAGGACGGGTGGACGACCTGCGCGACCGTCATCCGGGTCATCCGCGCCAGCGCGTACCCGGCCATCCGCCGCCGCATCGGCGGCGCCTCCGCGACCAGCCGCTTGAGCTCCTCGCGCGCGTACCGGATGTGCCGGGCCTCCTCGATCACGTGGATCCGGGTGACCTGGCGGATCATCGGCTGGATCGTCTCGTCCGGGAAGGTCAGCCGCTGGAAGGCGTCGGTGAACTCCTCCACCGCCAGCGTCCCGCCGAACATCGGCATCGGGTCGTACACCATGCCGGTCAGCTTGGCGGCCTGGTACTCCAGGGCGCGCGGCCGGTGCGTGCGCAGCCCGCACGTCCGCACCATCCGCCCGAACATCCGGGAGTGCCGGCACTCGTCGGCGATCTCGGTCAGCGCGTACCCGACGTGGTCGCTGTCGTAGCGGTGCCGGTAGACGTGCGTGAGCAGGGCCTTCATGAGCAGCATCTCCGACCAGATGCCGAACGAGGCGATGCTGCACATCTCGCGCTTGCTGAGCTCGACCCGCCGCCGGTGGGAGAGCCCGTCCCACAGCGGGGTCTCGTAGATCGACACCAGTCGCGGCGGGAGGTAGAAGCGGTCGGGGTCCTGCGCGGCGTCCCAGCCGACGTCGGTGTCGGGGTCGAAGGAGTGCCGGCGCGAGCTGCGGAGCAGCCGCTCGGCGACCACCTCGCGGTCGGTCAGCTCCAGTGTGTGGTTCCCGTCCCGGCACCTGATCTCGGCGGTGCGGGTCGCGGGCCTGCGGTGGTCGCTGGACGGGACGGGGGCGGTCATGGTCCGACTCCTCTCGCCGGCGGGGCGCACGGATATGCTGCGAGCTCCGGGCCGATCTGAAACAGAAGATACATTCTCTGTAAGTTTGTATCTAGGTGTGGCCGGGGCATTCCGGGGGAGACCCACATCACATTCGGGAGAGGGGTGCGGGCGTGGTCCTGGACCTGCTGCGCAAGGCGCTCGAAGGCGAGCCGCCGACCGGTGACGGGCCCGGCGGGCATGACGAGACCGCGCGGCGCATCCTGGACGCGGCGCTCGCCCAGTTCCAGGACTTCGGGCTGCGGCGCTCGACGGTCGAGGACGTGGCCCGCCGCGGCGGGCTGTCCCGGATCACCATCTACCGGCGCTTCCCGAAGAAGGAGCACCTGGTCGCCGCGGTGCTGCTGCGCGAGCTGCGCCGGTTCCAGGCCGAGCAGGACGCGGCCATCGCCGCGCGGGCGGACGTCGAAGACCAGATCGTCGAATCGGTGTCGTTCTCGCTGAGCTGGCTGCGCGGCCACGTGCTGCTCAACCGGCTGCTCCAGACCGAGCCCGAGGCGATCGTCCCCTACCTCACCGTCCAGGGCGGCCCGGTGGTGGAGGCCGCCCGCGACCACGGTGCCGCGCTGATCCGGCGCGCCATGTTCGGCGACGCGGAGATCACCCCGGAGGCCGCCCGGGACATCGCGATGATCGCCGAGCTGGGCGCCCGCGTCACGCTGTCGTTCGTGCTGACCCGGCAGAGCGTCGTCCCGCTGGAGACGCCGGAGGACGCGCGCCGCTACGCCCGCGAGTACGTGGTGCCGATGTACCGCGGGCTCGCCAGGAAGCACGGCGTCCGGCTGCCCCGCCCCGAACACGGCTGACCGGCGGCGCCGCGACGAAGCCGGGGCCGCCCGCCGGGCTCAGCCCTGCGGGGCGGGGACGCGGGCCAGCAGCCGGAGCGAGGCGGGCGAGACGCGCGACAGCGCGCGCAGCACGTGCCCCTCGAAGTTGACCGGGACGAGCGGCTTGTTCTTGATGATGGCCTGGACGATCCGCTCGGCCACCTTCTCCGGCGGGTAGCCGCGCATCCGCAGCGCCTTCTCGCCGCGCTTGCGCAGGGCGCCGGCGCCGGCGGAGTCGAGGCCCGCGAAGGTCGCGTTGCGGGCGATGCCGGTGCTGGTGAACCCGGGGCACACCGCGGTGACGCCGATCCGCGAGCCGGCCAGTTCCGCGCGCATGCACTCGCTCAGCATCAGCACCGCGGCCTTGGTCGTGCAGTACGCGGGCAGCGCCCGGGACGGCGCGTACGCGGCGGCGGAGGCGATGTTGACGATGTGGCCGCCGTAGTTGGGCTTCTCCGGCTTGTTGGGCAGCGCGTTCACCCGCTCGGCCATCTGCTTGCCGAACAGCCGCGACCCGTGCACGACGCCCCACAGGTTGACGCCGAGGATGCGGTCCCACTCGGCGGTGCCGGTGTCGAGGAACGAGCCGGTGACGGCGATGCCCGCGTTGTTGACGACGATGTCGGGGACCCGGTGGGCCTCCCGCACCCCCGCCGCGAACGCCTCCATCGCGGCGGCGTCGGAGACGTCCACCCGGTGGGCGGCGCCGCCCGTGCCGAGCGTCTTGGCCAGCGTGACGGTGCGTTCCGCGGCGGCCAGGTCGACGTCCGCGGCGATCACGGTGGCGCCGCGTTCGGCCAGCGCCAGCGCGGTGGCCCGGCCGATACCGGCGCCGGCTCCGGTGACGACGGCGAGCGCGCCGTCGAAGTGCGCGAGTGGCATGGACACCTCCGAGGGGGTGGGGAGATCCAACCGTACTCAGGAACCGGCCTCCGCGGCGGCGATGACCGCGTCCACCTCGGCCCTGCGGGCCGCTTCCTCGGCGGCGAACCGCTCGGAGTCGAGCCGTTCGGCGATCTCCTCGTCCGCGCCCATCAGCGCGTCGAGGTCGGCCTTGGAGGCCTCCAGCACGCCCATCTCCTCGAACGTGGCCCGGATGCGCGGGCTCCACAGCCCGATGTCGCGGACGCACGGGACGATCCGGCTGAACAGCAGGCTCTGGAACATCCGCGTGTACGGGGAGTCCGCCACCAGCGCGTCGACCTCGGCCGGCGGGATCCCGAAGTTCGTCCAGACCTCCCGGCCGCGGATGCGGTCGCGCATCAGGTGGCAGCCGTCGATGACGAACTCCTCGCGCTCCTTCAGCTCCGGCGCGGTCAGCTCCCGGTAGTGGTCGCGCAGCGCCATCCGGCCGAACGCGACGTGCCGCGCCTCGTCCTGCATCACGTAGGCGAGGATCTGCTTCGGCAGCGGCCGGGCGGCGATGTCGCGGATGACGCCGAAGGCGGCCAGCGCGAGGCCCTCGATCAGCACCTGCATGCCGAGGTAGGGCATGTCCCAGCGGGAGTCGTCCAGCGTCTCGGCGAGCAGGTCCTGGAGCTTGGTGTTGATCGGGTAGACCAGCCCGACCTTGTCCTGGAGGAACCGGCTGAAGATCTCGACGTGCCGGGCCTCGTCCATGGCCTGGGTGGCCGAGTAGAGCTTGGCGTCCAGGTCCGGCACCGATTCCACGATCCGGGCCGCGGTGATCAGCGCGCCCTGCTCGCCGTGCATGAACTGGGAGAACTGCCAGGACGAGGAGTGCAGCCGCAGCTCGCCGCGCTCCCGGTCGCTCATCGCGTCCCAGTACCGGGTGCCGTAGATGGCCAGCGACTGGTCCGGGACGCCGAGCACGTCGTGCGGGTCGACCTCCAGGTCCCAGTCGATCCGCTTGACCGAGTCCCACTGCTTGTCCTTGCCCTTCTGGTAGAGGGCCAGCAGCCGGTCGCGCCCGTCGCCGTACTCCCAGGTGAAGCGGGCGTCGCCGGCCAGCGGGACGTTCCAGGTGGACGTGTCGACGGGGGCGGTGTAGAGGTCATGGGTCGACATGGGCGCTCCTCTCGGAGGGCACTGACGTACGTACGATGTACGTCATGCGTACGATGTACGTACGGTGTCACCGCCACCTGCCGATGTCAACGGTGGCCGGTGCCGGGTGGCCGGCGCCGACGGGGGAAGGACGGGCGATGACGAGGACCGCGGACTCCGGGCGGGCCGGGCGGCGTCCCGCGCTGACCCGCGCGCGCATCGTGCACGCCGCGATCGGGCTGATCGAGCGGGAGGGCGCCGACGCGCTCTCGATGCGCCGGGTCGCGGGCGAGCTCGGCGTCGCGGTGATGTCGCTCTACAACCACGTGCCCAACAAGGACGCGCTCCTCCAGGGCGTGGCCGAGCACATCGTGGCCGGGATGGACCTCGACTGCGGCCCGGACGAGCCGTGGACCGGACGCGCCCGCGCGCTCGTCCGCGCGTTCCGCAAGGTCGCGCACGACCACCCGCGCTGCATGAACGTCGTCTTCACCCACCGGATCGGCACTTCGGCCGGGCTGCGCCCCGCCGAGCGCGCGCTCGCGCTGGCCGAGTCGGCCGGGTTCGACGGCGAGACCTCGGTGCGCATCATGCGCGCGCTGCTGGCGTACGCGCTCGGCGCGCAGCTGCGCGAGATCGGCGCCGTGCGCAAGTTCGACCGCCTGCCGGGCGACGGCGCCGAGGAGTTCGCCCGGCTCGACCCGGACGAGTTCCCGCACGTGATCGCGCTCGCCCCGCAGCTCGCCCGGCACGACCCCGAGACCGACTTCGAGTTCGGCCTCGACCTGCTCGTCAACGCCCTGGAGAGCCTGCCGCGGTCCCGGTGAGCGGTGAACGGCCCTAACCCGCGGTGCGGGCGTCGAGGTAGGGGCTGAGGCCGCGCAGGCAGAAGTCGGTCATGTAGCGGGCGGCGTCCTCGACCGAGACCTCGGGCCGGCGGGTCCGCCACAGCGACAGGCGCTCGCAGCCGCCGACGATGATCTCGGTGAAGGCGTCGACGGCGTCCGCGGGCGCGGCCGGCGCGAACGCGGCCAGCACCCCGGCGATCAGCGTGCTCTGCTGCCGCCGGGTCGCCTCCATCGCGTCGGCGGTCTCGGGGGGCGTCGCCATCAGCTCGTCGCGGAGCATGACGAACGACCGTCCGTGCGCGTCGATGAAGGCGAAGTAGGCGACCATCCCGCGCCACAGGACGTCCTCGGGCGCGGTCGCGCCGGCCATCGCCTTCTGGGTGGCCTCGTACAGCTCGGCTTTGGACCGGGTCATGCAGGCCAGCAGCAGCCCGTCCTTGGAGCCGAAGTGGTCGTAGAGCATCGGCTTGGACACGCCGCAGCGGTCGGCGATCTCGTCCATCGAGGTGCCCCGGTAGCCGTGCTCGCCGAAGACCTCCTCGGCCACGTCCAACATCTGGCGCTCGCGCTCGGCGCGGGACATCCGGCGGCGGCGCGGCGCGGGCGGGGCGCCCGGAGGACCCGGTGTGGCGCTACTCACAGGAGAACCCTAACTGTTGGACCTATCGTCAGTAAGCTACTCCTAGTAACTTACCGAGAGTAGGTTACCTGAGAGGAACAGGTCATGGTCGAGTGGGACAGCAGCGGGCGCGCTCCGGCGATCGTCATCATCGGCTCCGGCTTCGCCGGGCTGGGGATGGCCATCCGGCTGCGCAGATCCGGCTTTCGCGACTTCGTGATCCTCGAGAAGAGCCGGGCGCTCGGCGGCACGTGGCACGACAACACCTACCCCGGATGCGCCTGCGACGTCCCGTCGCACATGTACTCCTTCTCCTTCGAGCTCAACACCGGCTGGACCCGGATGTTCGCCCCGCAGCCGGAGATCCGCTCCTACCTGGAGCGCACCGCCGACAAGTACGGCGTCCGCGACCACATCCGCTTCGGCTGCGCCGTCGACGCGATGGAGTACGACGACGACGCCCGGCGCTGGAACGTCACGCTCGCGGACGGCACCGTGCTGACGCCCAAGGCGATCGTCTCCGGGGTCGGCGCGCTGCACGTCCCCGCGTACCCGGACCTGCCCGGCATCGAGCGGTTCCGGGGCACCGCGTTCCACTCCGCCGAGTGGGACCACTCCTACGACCTGGCCGGCAAGCGCGTCGCGGTCATCGGCACCGGCGCGTCCGCGATCCAGTTCGTCCCGCAGATCGCCGAGCGGACCGCGGACCTGGTGCTGTTCCAGCGCACCCCGCCGTGGATCCAGCCCAAGCCGGACCGGCCGATCCCGGCTCCCGTCCGCGCCGCGCTGGGCAGGGTCCCCGGCGCCGCCCGCGCGTTCCGGCACGGCATCTACTGGACGCTGGAGGCCCGCGCGGTCGGCTTCACCATCGACCCGCGGCTGTCGGGCCCGATGGAGCGGCTCGCGCGCTGGCACCTCCAGCGGCAGATCCCCGACCCCGGGCTGCGCGCCAAGGTGACGCCCGACTACACCATCGGCTGCAAGCGCGTCCTGCTGTCCAACGACTACTACCCGGCGCTGACCCGGCCGGACGTGCACGTCGAGACCGCCGCGATCGCCGAGGTCCGCGAGCACTCCGTCGTCACCGCCGACGGCCGCGAGCACGAGGTCGACTGCATCATCTACGGCACCGGCTTCAAGGTGACCGACGCCCTCGCCGAGATGCGCGTCGTCGGCCGCGGCGGAGTGAAGATCCAGGACGCCTGGGCGGACGGTATCGAGGCGCACCGCGGCACTACCGTCCCCGGCTTCCCCAACCTGTTCTTCCTGCTGGGCCCGAACACCGGCCTCGGCCACAACTCGGTCGTCTTCATGGTCGAGGTGCAGATCCAGCACGTGCTGAGCTGCCTGCGCCTGCTCCAGGAGCGCGGCGCCGACGCCATCGAGCCGAGGCCCGAGGCGTCCCGCCGCTTCAACGACCGCTTGCAGCGCCGCCTGCGCCGCGCCGTCTGGAACGAGGGCGGCTGCCAGAGCTGGTATCTCGACGCCGGCGGCGTCAACCGCACGCTGTGGCCGGGGCACACCTTCGAGTTCTGGGCCGGCTCCCGCAAGGCCAGGGAAGAGGAGTTCATCCTCACCCCCTGATCCGCCGGGACGGCCGGGCGGACGTGGTCGGCCGACCGCCGGTCAGGCAGCCGGGTAGCGTTCTTCTTTGGCCGCCGAGATCCTTCTGGACGCCCGCGCCCGCGTGGCGGGCCCCGGTGGGCCGTGGGACACCATGGAAGGAGACCGATGCACCTGCGCGATGTCGGACCAGGAGATGCCGACGCCTACGTCAGGATGCGCTGCGACCCGGTCATGATGGCCGAGCTCGGCGGCCCGCACTCCCGAGAGAGTGTCGAGGAGAAGGTCCGCCGCGACGTCCGGGACGCGGCGTCGGACGTCTCCTGGATCAAAATGATCGTCCCCGACGGCGCCGGGCCCGGTGTCGTGGCCGGAACCGTGCTCCTGTGGGCGCACGAGATGGACGGTGAACCGCTGTCCGAGATCGGCTGGATGGTGCTGCCGGAGTTCCAGGGACAGGGGGTGGGCAAACAGGCCGTCCGGACACTGCTCCGCGAGGCCGCCGAAGACGGCCGCTGGGGCCTGGTCCACGCGTTCCCGGCAACGACGAACGCCCCGTCCAACGGCATCTGCCGCTCGCTCGGGTTCAGTCTTGTCGGGGAACGGGACGTCCCCTTCGCCGGCCAGGTCCTGCACAGCAATCACTGGACCATCGACCCTGCCACCGATCTGGTCTGACTGCCTCCGGGCCGGGGGCCGTCAGGCGCTGGCCGCGTAGAGGACGTCGCGCAGGCCGGGGAGGATCTCCCGGTCGGCCCGCCAGACCAGCCGCAGGCTGAGGTCGGGGGTGGGGAGCCCGAGCCGGACCCGCTCCAGGCCGGGCCCGAGGATCTGGTCGGCCGCCATCCAGAACGAGCACGCGGGCACGTTGACCAGCAGCCGCTCGCCCCGGAGGTCGTCCACCCGCAGGCCGGGCCGCGCCGCGCTGCCGGGGACCGGCCGCCTCTGGCTCGAACCCGGCCTGCTGCTCTGCGGGTTCGGCGTCTCCTTCGCGCTGCCGGCGCTGGTCGGCGCGATCATCAGCGCGGCCCCCGAGGGGACGGCGGGCGCGGTCGGCGGACTCCTGAACGCGGTCCGCCAGACCGGCGCCACCCTCGGCGTCACCGCCATGGGCGCCTTCGTCACCGCACAGACCGCGAACGGAACGTCCGGCGCCCTGCTCCTGTCCGCGCTCGTCTGCGCCGCCGCCGCGCTCCTGTTCGCCCGCGGAGCGCGGCGCTCCCGCCCCGCCGCCCGAGGGGCGGATCGCGACCGCGCCTAGGGTCTGTTTCAAACTGCCTCAGCCGTCGCGCGAGCGCGCTACCTGGCCGGTGAGGCGAAGCCGGAGGCGAGCCGAACCGGCCGGATCGCGAAGCGATGCCGCGCTCGCCCAAGCACGGTCGGCGTCCGAGCCGCCAGGCGAGGACACCGGGCCGGGCTTGTTTTAACACAGTCAGGAGCGCTTGGGCTCCAGGTGCAGCGCGGTGATGCCGCAGGCGAAGGGGCGGGCGGTGACGAGCTGGAACCGCTGGTGGACGTCGGGGTGGCCGAACACGGGCATCCCGGCGCCGATCGCGGTGGGGTTGACGAACAGGTGGAGCTCGTCGAGCAGGCCCCTGGCGATCAGGTCGGACACCAGCGTGCCGCCGCCGTAGGTGATGATGTCCCCGCCCGGCCGGGCCTTGAGCTCGTTGATGGTCTCGGTCAGGTCGCCGCCGGCGACGACGGCGTTGTCCCAGGGCGACTCGGTGAGGGAGTCGGAGATGACCACCTTGGGGGTGTTGTTCATCTTGTCGATGCCCGCCTGCGACTCGCCCTCGGGCCCGGCCGCCCAGGTCGGGATGAAGCCCTCGGCGAGCCGGCGGCCCAGCACGATGCAGTCGACCGGCGCGGTGAACGCGTCGATGTAGGCGCTGATGTCGTCGGTCCACGGGAACGTCAGCCAGTCCATCTCGCCGTTCGGGCCCGCCATGTAGCCGTCGACGCTGACCTGGACCTGAAGCTTGAACTTGCGCATGATTTCTCCTCGCCGGGTCATGGTGCGGCGGATCTGCCGCTCATCTGTCCCCAGCATGCGGAAGCCCGCTTACGGATCACCTACGTTTCCCTTTCGGCCCGCGGAGCCACGTCCGCCCGTGTTCGGGCGCGGGAAGGGCGGTCCGCGTGTTAGGGAGGGGGATGAGCCGAACGCCGCTGCCGAAGTCGCTCGCCCGTTTCAACCGGGTCGTCACGAACCGGATCCAAGGGGTCTGGGCGCCCTTCGCGCCGCCCTTGGCGGTGATCGTCCATAAGGGGCGCAGGACGGGGCGCGAGTACCGGACGCCGGTTCTGGCGTTCCGGGACGGGCGGCGGCTCTACGTGGCGCTGCCGTACGGGTCCGACACCGACTGGGTGCGGAATCTGCTGGCCGAGGAGCGCGGCGGGGTGGAGCGGCTCGGACGGGCCGGCAGGCTCACGGAACCCCGCGTGGTGACGGAGGGCACCGATGCGTCCGGTGCCGGGCTGCCCGGCCTCGCGCGCCGGATCGTCCGCCATATGGACGTGCTGGTCGCCGACATCGAAGAGGTACCGAGGGGCACGGCGAGGATGCCGGGCCGGGCGGACACAGGTTAGGGATACGGCGCGAACATCGGGCGGATGCCGTCGATGATCTGCCGGATGACCGGGCGCTGCGCGGCGGGTGCCCGGCCGCGCAGGTCCAGGACCGGGTCGAGGCCGTCGTAGTAGGGCGCGAGCGCGAGGAACGGCAGCGTCATCAGCATCAGTGTGGCGAGGATGTCGAGATCGGCGTCCGCGCGGATGTCGCCGCGTTCCTGCCACAGTTTCAGCGACGGGTGCAGGACCTGGAGGTAGTGCTGGTTGGCGGTGTCGCGCACGACCGAGCGGACGCTGTTGTCGAGCTCGAAGTTGGTGGCGGCGGTGACGGCGCGCTCGAGCGGGTGCGCGTCCATGTACTCGCTCCAGTCGCACAGCACGTCGAAGAGCCAGCCGTCGAAGGGCTGGTCGACGGCGATCCGGGCGATGCGGCGTTCCATCTCCTCGCGGATGCGGCGGGACGCCTCGTCGCAGACGAAGGCGAAGAACTCCAGCTTGTCGCTGAAGTACTGGAACAGCGAGCCTTTGGCGATGCCGGCCTCGCGGGCGATGGTGTTCAGGCTGCCGGTCGAATACCCGTGTTCTCCGAACTCGCGCATCGCCACCTGGAGCACCCGCTCGCGCTTGGCGACATTGAGCCGGAACCACGTGGACGTTGGCATGGACCCCTTCGACTTTCCGGTCAGGAATCGATAATCCGGAGGTCAGGATAACGGCCCGTGCCGTGCCGTGGTGTGATTGTTCGGCTTTGCGGGGCGCCCGCGGGTCAGCCGCCGGGGGTGCCCCGGCGGCCCAGGTGGCGGCGTCGTCGCAGGCCGGCGGCCCGCAGCGTGACGTCCAGCGAGAACCGGGTGTCGGGGTCGTCGAGCCCGTCGCCGAGGTAGCCCTCCAGTTGGCGGAGGCGGTAGCGGACGGTCTGCGGGTGCACCTTGAGGCGTTCGCCGATCTCGACGGCGGTGGACCGCGTGGTGACGGTCTCGGCGAGGGTCTCGATCAGCCGCCGGCGGTGGCCGTCGGACATGTCGCGCAGGGGGTCGAGGTGCCGCCGGGTGAGCTCCTCGATGAGGGCCGGGTCGGACAGCAGCCACATGGTCATCAGGTGGTCCTGGCAGGGGATCAGCGACCCGTCCCGGATGATGCCCTCTTCGGCGAGGTCGAGCACGCGGCGGGCCCAGCGCAGGGAGTGGGTGGCCTTCTCCAGCGGGAGAGTGAGGCCGAGGACGCTGCTGGCGTCGGAGAGGGCGGCGCGGAGCATGCTCGCGCGGGCGGCGGTCATCGGTCCGGGGACGAGCAGGCAGGGGCCGCCGGAGTCGAGGTCGCACAGCACGTCGGAGTCGAGGGCGGCGCGGGTGCAGTGCGCCTCGGGGTGGACGGCGACCAGGGTGGCCTCGGCCGGCAGCGGCCACCAGCAGGCGGTCCTGGCCAGTTCCTCGATGGCCTCGGGGACGACGGCGGGCTGCTGGAGGATCAGGTGCAGTAACTGCCGGCGCTCCTCGCGGCGGCGCAGGTCGGCGTGGCCGGTGGCCTGCTGGTGGCCGAGCCGGGTCTGCGCGACGGCCTCGTCCAGGTAGACCAGCATGGCCTCGACGGTGGTGGAGACCACCGAGGTGGGCACCGACTCGCGCTCGGCGGTGATCACCGTCCGCCGCCAGGCGATGTGGAAGGCGATCCGGAACGCGGCCTGGAGGTGGTCCAGGCTGCGGCCCTCGACCGCCTCGAAGTGCCCGAGGGCGCGGCAGGTCTCGTCCCGCCGGGTGGGCGCGGCGCCGGGGTCGGTGAGCGCCTCCAGGAAGCCGGTGAACAGCATCTCGGCGCTGAGCCGCAGCACCTGGTCGTAGGCGGAGTCCTCGGGCCGGTTGTACTCGGGGATCACCCGGCGGATCTGGGTGACGACCTCGTGGGTCACCTCGGCGAGCTGGGCCCGGAGCAGGCCGGCGAACCGGGCGGGGTCCATCTGGCTCCGGTCGGGTTCGAACAACTCCAGTGCCTGCGACATGGGAATCGGACACCTCCGCGTCGGGCCGGCTGACATCGGCGTCGCGGGGCAGGTTCGGCCCGGCCCACGGGGACCGGGTCGGCGACGCCGATGGGGGGTGTGCCGAGCGGGGGAGCTCACACCCATTGGCGGTATCGGGAACACCGCGAACATAAAGTCGCCGGTGGACGGTGGCAAGTCCGGACCGCCGGATCCGGTCGAAGGTGATCTTCGTTTGCTCGTGTTGTGACAAAACCGCGGCCGGAGTGTTGGCGAGGTGACAAAGCCGGCGGGACGCGGTGCGGCGCCGGGCGTCCGGCACCGCCAAGCTACCGGCCGGTAATCACTTGGGCCGGTTCGGCGAAGATCAAACACTAAGCCGGTGACAATTCAGCGGGCCATTTCCCGAATTGCGGCCAGATTCTCGCGGAGCCCTATTGAGTTGCGGGGCTACTCGCCCGTAACGTCCTCGCGTACAGCCCGGCGGGACAGGGCGGTCACCGCCCGGCGAGCCGTTCGCCGGCTCGCGGTACACGGGTCATGCGATTCCCGACCGTTGGCCGAATCAAGGGGATATCGCGAGTGGTGGTGTTCGTTGGGAATTGAAGTCGTGGTCGAAGGACTGACAAAAGCCTTCGGCCCGCAGACCATTTGGCGCGATGTCACCCTCACGCTGCCGCCCGGCGAGGTGAGCGTGCTGCTCGGCCCGTCCGGCACCGGCAAGACGGTCTTCCTGAAGTCGCTGATCGGCCTGCTCAAGCCCGAGACGGGCCGGGTCATGATCGACGGCGTCGACATGGTGAACGACCCCGACCGCAAGGTCTACGAGGCGCGCAAGAAGTTCGGCCTGATGTTCCAGGACGGCGCGCTGTTCGGATCGATGAACCTGTTCGACAACATCGCCTTCCCGCTCCGCGAGCACACCCGCAAGAAGGAGCCGGAGATCCGCCGCATCGTGATGGAGCGGATGGAGATGGTCGGCCTCGGCGGCGCCGAGCGCAAGCTGCCCGGCCAGATCTCCGGCGGCATGCGCAAGCGGGCCGGGCTGGCCCGCGCGCTGGTGCTCGACCCGAAGATCATCCTGTGCGACGAGCCGGACTCCGGGCTGGACCCCGTCCGCACCGCCTACCTGTCCCAGCTCCTCATCGACGTGAACGCGCGGATCGACGCGACCATGCTGATCGTCACGCACAACATCGAGATCGCCGCGACCGTCCCCGACAACATCGGCATGCTGTTCCGCCGCGACCTGGTCGCCTTCGGCCCCCGCGAGCTGCTGCTCACCAGCGAGGAGCCGGTCGTCGCGCAGTTCCTGCACGGCAACCGGCACGGCCCGATCGGGATGTCGGAGGAGAAGGACGCCGCCACCCTCGCCGCCGAGGCGGAGGCCGAGGCGCGCGACCGCACCCGCAAGCGCGGGTTCGAGATCCCGCCGCAGCTCCGCCCGACCGAGGGGATGCCGGTCCGGCAGGCCGAGCAGCGGCACGCCGCGCGCGTCGACCAGCTCATGCCGCGGCTGCCGTACGCCGCGCAGCAGGCCATCCTCGCCCACCGCAACCACCCAATGGGAGGCGGCGCCGATGGCCGTTCCTAGTGCCGTGCCCGCCGGTCCCGTGATGGAGGTGGACGGCCATGGCCGCCCCTGAGGCCGCGGCGCCGGGCGCCGGGGCGCTGCGCCAGGTCGGACGGCTGTTCGTGCTCGCCGCGACCGTGGTGGCGATGACGTTCCGCCGGCCCTTCCAGGTCCGCGAGCTGATCCAGCAGTTCTGGTTCATCGCCTCCGTCGCGATCCTGCCGACCGCGCTGGTGTCGATCCCGTTCGGCGCGGTGATCGCGTTGCAGGTCGGGTCGCTCGCCAAGCAGCTCGGCGCGCAGTCGCTCACCGGCGGCGCGAGCGTGCTGGCCGTCGTCCAGCAGGCCAGCCCGCTGATCGTGGCGCTGCTGATCTCCGGCGCGGCGGGCTCGGCGATCTGCGCCGACCTCGGCTCGCGGACGATCCGCGAGGAGATGGACGCGATGGAGGTGATGGGCGTCTCGCCCATCCAGCGCCTGGTCGTCCCGCGGGTGCTGGCCTGCATCGCGGTCGCGGTGCTGCTGAACGGCCTGGTGTCGGTCGTCGGCGTCGCCGGCGGCTACTTCTTCAACGTGCTGATGCAGGACGGCACGCCGGGCGCCTACCTGGCCTCGTTCTCGGCGCTCGCGCAGCTTCCCGACCTGTACGTCGGCGAGCTCAAGGCGCTGCTGTTCGGATTCATCGCCGGGGTCGTGGCCGCCTACCGGGGACTGAACCCGAGCCCCGGCCCGAAGGGGGTCGGCGACGCGGTCAACCAGTCGGTCGTCGTCACCTTCCTGCTGCTGTTCTTCGTCAACCTCGTGCTCACGGTGGTCTACCTCAAGGTCGTCCCGGCGAAGGGAGCGTGAGGCGTCCGATGGCTCTTCCCGGTGCACGCCGGTTCCGGCCGGTGAAGCTGGTGTCGTGGCTGGACCAGCCCGGCGACCAGCTCGGCTTCTACGTACGGGCGCTGCTGTGGACGCCGCGGGCGGTCCGCCGCTACCTGAAGGAGTCGCTGCGGCTGCTGGGCGAGGTCGCGTTCGGCAGCGGCGCCCTCGCGGTCATCGGCGGCACGGTCGGCGTGATGTTCGGCATGACGCTGTTCACCGGCGTCGTCGTCGGCCTCCAGGGGTACGCGGCGCTCGACCAGATCGGGTCGGCCGCGTTCACCGGGTTCGTCTCGGCCTACTTCAACACCCGGGAGATCGCGCCGCTGGTGTCGGGGCTGGCGCTGTCGGCGACGGTCGGCGCCGGGTTCACCGCGCAGCTCGGCGCGATGCGGATCAACGAGGAGATCGACGCGCTGGAGGGGATGGGCATCCCGTCCATGCCCTACCTGGTGACCACCCGCATCATCGCGGGCACGGTGGCGATCGTCCCGCTGTACGGGATCGGGCTGCTCAGCTCCTACCTGGCGTCCAGGCAGGTGACGCTCTGGCTCAACGGGCAGTCGGGCGGCACCTACGACCACTACTTCAACATCTTCCTGGCCCCGCAGGACGTGGTGCTGTCGTTCGCCAAGGTGCTGATCTTCAGCGTGATGGTGATCCTGGCGCACTGCTACTACGGCTACCGCGCGGTGGGCGGCCCCGCGGGCGTCGGGATCGCCGTCGGCCGCGCGGTGCGGACCGCGATCGTGCTGATCAGCGTGACGGACTTCTTCGTCAGCCTGGCGATCTGGGGCGCGACCACGACGGTGAAGGTGACGGGCTGATGGCGCGGCGGAGCAAGGCGAGCGTGGCCGGGCAGCGGCTCACCGGGGTGGCGTTCCTGCTGGTCCCGGCGCTGCTGATCTGGCTGTCCATCGCGATCTACGACAAGCAGTTCACCGCCGCGACGATGGTGACGCTGCGCACCGGCACGGCCGGGCACGAGATGCACCCGCAGGCGGACGTGAAGGTCCGCGGCGTGGTGGTCGGCGAGGTCCGCTCGATCAGCGCGGACGGCGCGGGCGCGAAGCTGACGCTGGCGCTGAAGCCGGACCTGGCCGAGCTCGTCCCGTCGGACGTGAACGCGCAGCTCCTCCCGACGACGGTGTTCGGCGCCCGGTTCGTCTCGCTCGTCCCGCCGCAGGGGCAGGCCGGGAAGCCGATCGCGGACGGCGACGTGATCTCCGAGGACCGCAGCAGCAACGCGGTGGAGCTGTCGGAGGTCCTCAACCACACGATGGACCTGCTCAACACCATCCAGCCCGCCAAGCTGGCAGCGACGCTGAACGCGATGTCGACCGCGCTCCAGGGGCGCGGCGACCAGCTCGGCGCCAACTTCGTCCAGCTCGACGCCTACCTGCGCAAGCTGAACCCCGAGCTGCCGGCGCTCGCCGGCAACCTGTCGGAGCTGGCCGAGTTCTCCCAGCACGCGAGCGACTCGGCGCCGGACCTGCTGGACGCGCTGACCGACTTCACCGTCACCAGCCGCACCGTCGCCGAGCAGCGGGTGCACCTCGCCGAGCTGTACGCGGCGATGTCGGTGACGGCGGTGGACCTGACCGACTTCATGCGGGTCAACTCCGGCAACATCATCGAGCTGGCCGCCAAGGGCCGGGGCAGCCTGGAGCTCGGCCGCCGGTACGCGCCGGCCGCCCCGTGCACGTTCCGGACGCTCGCCGACTTCGTGCCGATGATGGACCGGGTGCTCGGCAAGGGCACCAAGGAGCACGGCCCGCACGTCAACATCTCCTCGGTGCAGCACAAGGGCCGCTACCTGCCCGGCAAGGACAGCCCCCGGTACGGCGCGGGCGGCGGGCCGCACTGCCCGAGCGTCCCGTACCTGCCCGGCGAGGGGAGGTCGCCGCGGGTGGTCCCGGCCGGCGGCGTCCCCGCGCAGGGCGGCCTCCCGGCGGGCGCCCCGGCGGGCGGCAAGGCCGGCGGGACGGCCGGCGTCACGGGCAGCGGCCTCGGCCCGGCCAACTCGGCTTCGGAGAACGACATGGTGAACGAGCTGGTCGGGCCGTCGCTCGACGAGGTGCCCGACGCGCTGCCGGACTGGTCCAGTGTGCTGGTCGGCCCGATCTTCCGGGGCACGGAGGTGACGGTCAAGTGAAGCTCACCGGGCAGGGCCTGAAGGGCCTCGGCGTGCCGCTGGTCAGCTCGCTGATCTTCATCCTGGTGACGGTGCTGGCCACCGCGCTGCTGGCGGCCAGCATCACCAGCACCACCAGCGGCGACCGGGTCTCCTACCGGGCCAAGTTCACCGACGTCGCCGGGCTGCACCCGGGCGACGGGGTGCGCATCGCGGGCGTCAAGGTCGGCCAGGTCGAGACGATCAAGGTGACGGACCGGCGGCTCGCGCTGGTGCGGTTCTCCGTCGACCGCGACCGGGCCGTCCCGACGTCGGCGACCGCCGCGGTCAGGTACCTCAACCTCGTCGGCGGCCGGTACATCGCGCTCGGGCAGGGCACGGGCGCGCCCGGCCGGACGCTGCCGCACGGCGGGACGATCCCGGCCCGGCAGACCACCGGGCCGCTCAACCTGACCCAGCTCTTCCAGGGGTTCCAGCCGCTGATGCAGGCGCTGTCGCCGGGCGACGCCAACCGGCTCTCGGAGTCGGTCGTCAAGGTGCTCCAGGGCGAGAGCGGCACGATCGAGAGCCTGCTGCGCACCGTCGGCGAGCTGACCTCCACGCTGGCCGCCAAGGACCAGGTGATCGGGCAGGTGATCACCAACCTGAACTCGGTCGTGCAGACCGTCAACTCCCGGGACCGGCAGCTCGTCGACCTGGTCACCACGCTGCGCCGGTTCACCTCCGGCCTCGCCGCCGACCGGGTCCCGATCGGCGAGGCGGTCGGCGCGATCGGCGAGCTCGGCACCGCCACCGCGGACCTGCTCCAGGTCGGCCGCAAGCCGCTGAAGGACGGCATCGTCCAGCTCGGCCGGCTCTCCGACAACCTCAACCGGGACGAGCCGGTGGTCGACCGGTTCCTGACCCGGCTGCCCACCAAGCTCGAAACGTTCGGCCGGATCGGCTCCTACGGGTCGTGGCTGAACTTCTACCAGTGCGAGGTCACGTTGATCGGCGTCACCTATGCCGGCTCGGACATCTCGAACCAGCCGCCGCCGACCGGCATCCCCATCACGGCCGACAGGTGCAAGGGATGACGCCGCCGACGCCCCCCGGCCCGCCCGCGGTCCCGCCTTCCGGCCCGCCGCCGGGGTCCTCGGCGCCCGCGCCGCCGCCGAGGCCGAAGGCACGGCGGGGACGGCCGCGGCTGAAGCCGCTGCGGGAGCGCAACCCGATCCCGATCGCGCTGCTCGGCGTCGCGGTGCTGGTCCTCGGCCTGCTGGTCGCGCTCCGCGCCGACGAGCTGCCGATCATCGGCGGCGGGACGACGTACCAGGCGTACTTCTCCGAGGCCGCCGGGCTGAAGGGCGGGCAGGAGGTCCGGGTCGCCGGGGTGAAGGTCGGCAAGGTCACCGGCGTCGAGCTGGCCGGGAACAAGGTGCGGGTGTCCTTCCGGGTGCGCCGCACCTGGGTCGGCGACGCCAGCCGCGCCACCATCATGATCAAGACGCTGCTCGGGTCGAAGTACCTCGCGCTCGACCCGCTCGGCGCGCGCGAGCAGGACCCCGGCACCGTGATCCCGCTGGACCGGACGGTCTCGCCGTACGACGTGACCACGGCGTTCCAGGACCTCGGCCGCACCTTCCAGCAGGTCGACACCGGCAAGCTCGCCGCCAGCCTCCAGACGATCTCGGCCTCGTTCGAGCACACCCCGGCGAGCGTCCGGCTCGCGCTGGACGGGCTGTCGTCGCTGTCGCACACGATCGCGTCCAGGGACGCCGAGCTGGCCCAGCTCCTGGCCGGCACCAAGCGGCTCTCGGGCACGCTCGCCGACCAGAACGAGCAGTTCGAGGTGCTGTTCAAGGACGGCAACCTGCTGCTCGGCGAGCTGCGGCGGCGCCGCGAGGCGATCCACACGCTGCTGGTCGGCACCGAGCGGCTCGCCAAGGAGCTGGTCGGCCTGGTGCGGGACCTCCAGCCGCGGCTCCAGCCGACGCTGGACTCGCTGAGCAAGGTGACCGCGGTGCTCCAGCGCAACCAGAAGAGCCTCGACAAGGCGCTCTCGCTGGCCGGCCCGTACATCCGGATGACCGGGAACGCGGTCGGCAGTGGCCGCTGGGTGGACGGCTACCTGTGCGGAACCGTCCCGCTGGAGTACCTGGAGGGCGGCTCCTGGAAGCCGTCCGGGCCCGCCTGCGAGCCGCCGCATCTGACCGGAGGGCGCTGAGATGGCCGCGACGACCCGCACGACGCGGCTCCCCAGGCTGGCCTCGCCGATCCGGGACCACCGGACCCGGGTGCTGGAAGCGCTCATCGTGATCTTCGTGCTGCTGGTCGCGGCGGCGCTGTACCCGGTGCTGGCCGGCCCGTCCGGCCGGAGGATCACCGCCTACTTCGGCACCGCGATCGGGGTCTACCCGGGCTCGGACGTCCGGGTCCTCGGCGTCAAGGTCGGCTCGATCGACACCGTCGAGCCGCTCGGCGGGCAGGTGCGCGCGGTGCTGACGGTGGACCGGAAGATCAAGGTGCCCGCCGACGCCAAGGCCGTGGTCATCGCGCCGAACCTGGTGTCGGACCGGTACATCCAGCTCGCCCCTGCTTATGGCGGCGGCCCCCGGATGCCGGACGGCGCGTCCATCGACGTGAGCCGGACCGCGACGCCGCTGGAGCTCGACCAGCTCTACGACAGCGTGCGCCGCTTCTCCGGCGACCTCGGCCCGCAGGGGCTGAACGCCAAGGGCGCGCTGTCGAACGTGATCCGGGTCGGCGCGGCCAACCTCGGCGGCAACGGCCGGGCCCTCAACACCACGATCGCCGATCTCGGGAAGGCGTCGCAGACGCTGGCCGACTCCAGCGGCGACATGTACGCCACCATCGCCAACCTGAACAAGTTCAGCGTGATGCTGCGCGAGAACGACGGGCAGATCCGGCTGGCGGAGCGGCAGCTCGCCGACGTCAGCGGGTTCCTCGCCGCCGACCGCGAGGAGCTCGGCGCGGCGCTGGCCAACCTCGCCAAGGCGCTCGGCGAGGTGAAGGGGTTCATCTCCGACAACCGGGCGCAACTCAAGAAGAACGTCGACGCGCTCGCCGATGTCACCCAGGTGCTCGTCGACCAGCGCGCCTCACTCGCCGAGACGCTCGACACCGCGCCGCTGGCCATCGGCAACGTCCTCAAGGCCTACGACCCGCAGTCGCGGACGCTGATGAGCCGCGGCAACCTGCTGGAGATCACCCGGGCGTTCGGCAGCACCAGGCAGCCGGGCGTGGACCCGCAGCCGTCCGACGCCCGCCCGGTGTGCGCGGTCGCCGCCGCCGCGACCCCGACGCTGCGCGCCCAGTGCGAGCGGCTCAGCCGGTCCGGGCTGACGGCGGTGCCGCCGTCCGCGGCGGGCGGGCTGCCGCCGCTGCCGCTCCCGGCCGCCGGCCAGACCTACGCGGGCCCGTCCGGCACCGCGAGCAAGGGAGGACGCTGATGCGCGCACCCAGGGCCGTCGCCGCGGCGCTCACCGGCGCGTGCGTGCTGGCCGCGGGCTGCTCGGTGTCGATCGAGGAGATCCCGCTGCCGGGCGGCGCGAGCCTCGGCGACCACCCGTACACGGTCAGGGCGCAGTTCGAGGACGCGCTGAACCTCGTCCCGCAGGCGGCGGTTCGCGTGAACGACGTCCCCGTCGGCCGCGTGTCGAAGGTGTCGCTGCCGAACGGGTCGTGGAACGCGGAGGTGACGCTGCTGGTGAACGGCTCGGTGCACCTCCCCGCGAACGCGACCGCGAACCTGGAGCAGTCGAGCTTGCTGGGGGAGAAGTACGTCAAGCTCGCCGCGCCCGCGTCCGCGCCGTCCGCGCGGCGGCTCGCGGACGGCGCGACGATCCCGCTGTCGCGCACCACCCGCAACGCCGACACCGAGGAGGTGTTCGGCGCGCTGTCGATGCTGCTGTCCGGCGGCGGGCTGCCGCAGATCCGGACGATCAATCAGGAGCTGAACAAGGCGCTCGGCGGCCGGGAGGACAAGATCCGCTCGGCGTTGAACAGCGTCAACACGCTGACCAGCACCCTCAACCGGAACCGGGGTGCGATCACCGGCGCGCTGGACGGGCTGAACCGGCTGTCGTCCACCGTCGCGGCCCGCCGCGGGCAGGTGGCGACCGTCCTCACCGACCTGTCGCCGGGCCTGAAGGTGCTGGAGGACCAGCGCGGCCAGCTCGTCGAGATGCTCCGCAAGCTGGACGAGCTGTCCGCCATCGCGGTCCGGACGATCAAGGCGAGCAAGGACGACACGGTCGCCGACCTGAAGGCCCTGTCGGTGGTGCTGCGCAAGCTCGCCGACTCGGGCCGCGACCTGCCGCGCTCGCTGGAGGTGCTGCTCACCTACCCCTACACCGACGAGGCGCTGAAGGCCGTCAAGGGCGACTACATGAACACCTACCTCAGCGTCACCGCCACCGGCGCGAACGACTGCGTCATCCCGCCGGTGAAGGAGGTCGCTCCGAAACCGGACATGGCCCGGATGCGGGCGCTCGCCGGCGGACCGGCCGGACCGCTGCCGGTGCCGTGCCCGGGACAGGGCACGGACGGCGCGTCCGGCACCCCGGCGCCCGCGACCTCCGCGCCGTCCACGCCGGCGCCCGCCGGGCCGCAGGCGCCGGCCGGGCCGCAGGTCCCGCAGGACGGGCAGCAGCCGGCGCTGCCGCTGCCCACGCTCGGAGAGGGGGGCTGAGATGCTGACCGTCGCGACCCGCGTCCGGATCGTCGCGTTCATCGTGATCGCGGTGTCCGTGCTGTCCTACCTCGGGCTCAAGTACGCCGACCTCGGCCGCCTGGTCGGGATGCGCGGCTACTACGTCGTCAAGCTCGACCTGGCGACCACCGGCGGCCTGTTCGAGGGCTCGGGCGTGTCCTACCGGGGGGTGACGGTCGGCAAGGTCGGCAAGATCCACCTCACCCGGGACGGCGTCCTGGCCGACCTGTACGTCGACGACGGCGCCCCCGACATCCCGCGGAGCCTCCAGGCGGTCGTGGCGAACCGGTCCGCGGTCGGCGAGCAGTACGTCGACCTGCGGCCGGCCGCGACGGCCGGCCCGTTCCTCGCGCAGGGCGACACGATCCCGCGCAGCGTCACCACCACCCCGGCGCCGGTGCACGAGACGCTGAAGAGCGTCAACGACCTCACCGCGTCGCTGCCGCTGGACGACCTGAAGACGGTCATCGACGAGCTCGGCCTCGCGTTCGCCGGGCAGGGCCCGCACCTCCAGCAGCTCCTGGACACCAGCGGCCGGTTCATCGCCGCCTCCGACGCCGCGTTCCCCGCCACCCAGGGCCTGATCCGCAACGGGAAGGTCGTACTCCGCACGCAGAACGAGGAGGCGGCCTCGTTCCGCGGGTTCGCCCGCGACTCGCGGCTGCTCGCCGGGCAGCTCCGCGCCTCCGACACCGACCTCCGCAAGATCATCGCGGCCGGGCCGGGCGCGTCCCGCGAGGTATCGGGGCTGCTCAACGACTTCGACCCCGGATTCGGGCTGCTGCTGGCCAACCTCACCACCACCGCCCGGCTGTTCGAGCCCCGCCAGGACGGCCTGGAGGAGCTGCTCGCCAAGCTCCCGGACGTCGCCGGGATGGGCGCCACCGTCGTCGCGGGCGGGCAGCTCAACTTCGGCCTGGTCAACACCTTCTTCAACCCGCAGCCCTGCACCCGCGGCTACGGCGGCACCACCTACCGGGACGGGGAGGACGAGTCCAAGGCGCCCGCGTTCAACACCAAGGCGCGGTGCACCGAGAGCCCGTCCAGCGGGATCGGCGTCCGCGGCTCCGCGAACGCGCCGCACCGGGGCGTCCCCACGCCCGCCAGGCCCGGCTCGGCCGCCCGCGCGGACGTCCGGTCGGCGCTCGGCGCGCTCGGCCTGCCGCCCACGCTGACCGACCCCGAGCCCACGTCCGCCCTGACCGGTCTCCTCGGCCTGGGCGGCGCCAGGTGACCGCGCTCGCCGGGACCGTCCGGACGACCCGGTGGCTCCGTCCCGCCGGGTACGTCCTGATCGCCGCCGCGGCGGTGTACCTCGTGGTCTCGCTCTGGGCGGTGATCCGGGCGGACGCCGGCGCGGGCGACGACCTGGCCGGGCGGCGGGACGAGCTGACCCGCACCGCCGTCCGGCAGATCACCCAGCTCAACACCGTCGACCCCAAGCGGGCCGATCTGGATCTGGCGCACTGGCTGGAGATCTCCACCGGTCCGTTCCACGACGCGCTGAAGCAGGACATGGCCGCCGCCCGCGCCACCTTCGCCAAGCAGAACGCGCCCGCCCGGGGGCGGGTCACCGCGCTCGCCGTCACCGCGCTGGACGCGGACGCGGGCGAGGCGACCGTCATCGCGTCCGTCCGGGTGTTCCTGTCGACGCCGGGCGCCGGGACCGAGCAGCGCAAGCGCTACCAGGTCGGGATGGAACGCGCGGGCGGCGGGTGGAAGGTCAAGACGCTCACCGCGCTCGCCCCTGGGGGGCGCTCGTGAGCGTCGACCAAAGCACCACGCCGCGCCGTCCGCCGATCCCGCGCAAGAAGAAGCCCGCCCGCCGCTCGATGCTGCCCGCGCTCAAGCGGATCGCCGCGCTCGGCTGGCCGCTTGCCGTCGCCCTCGCCCTACTCCTGGCGGGCCTCGCCACGGCGGACTGGGCCGACCGGCGGAGCGCGGCGGCGCCGTCCAGCAACCGCGCCCTGCTCGACAAGGGCGACACGGCCAAGGTGATCGCGGACGTGTCCGGCGCCGTCGCCCGCGTCTTCACCTACGCCTACACCGACCCGGCCGCCACCGAGCGCGCCGCCGCCACCGTCCTCACCGGACGCGCCGCGAGCCAGTACGCGTCGCTGTTCGGCCAGGTCAAGGCGCAGGCGCCGGTGCAGCAGCTCGCGCTGACCACCAAGGTGTCCCGCGCCGGGCTCAGCAGACTCACCCGCGACGGCCGCACCGCCGTGCTCGTGGTGTTCCTCGACCAGACCGCCACCCGCAAGGGCAAGGCGGCCGGGCCGCCGATCGCCGCGCAGCTCGTCGTCACCGCGCGGCACGACGACCACGGCTGGCGCATCAGCGACCTCCGGGCCGCCTGAACGGAGAAGGGTGGAATCCAGGTGACCGACACGAAGACCGCAGACCAGGCGGCGGCGACGGAGCCGGCGACGGAGGAGGCCGAGTCCTCGGCGGAGCCCGCCGGGAAGGCGGAGCCCGCCGGGAAGGCGGAGCCCGCTGAAAAGGCGGAGCCCGCGGCCGAGTCCCCGGCGGAGCCCGCTGAGGAGGCGGAGCCGGCGGAGGTGTCGCGGGAGGCGGCCCCCGAAGCGCGGCGCCTCACCAGAGACCCCCTGGTCAGGGTCGCTCTCGCGGTCGCTGTCGCGGCGGCCGTCGTGGCGGCGTGGTTCGGCTGGTCGTACTACGCGGCGTCCGGGGACGACTCGATCGCCTACGCGTCCGAGCGCGACCGCGTCCTCGCCGCCGCGGACCAGGCGATCGTCAACCTGAACACCCTCGACCACCGGAACGTCGCGGGCGGGCTGAAGGTCTGGCAGGACTCGGCGACGGCGCAGCTCTACGACAGCATCGTGCAGGGCCGCGCGCAGCTCGAGAAGGACGTCGCGAAGGCGAAGACGACGTCCAGCGCCAAGATCCTCGAATCCGGCCTGACCGAGCTGGACACCCGCGCCGGGAAGGCCGCGGTGGCCGCCGCCATCCGGGTCACCGTCACCGGGCCGGACGGCAAGCCCGCCGCCCGCACCAGCCGGCTGCTCGGCCAGCTCACCAAGACCCCGACCGGCTGGAAACTGTCCGCCCTCGGCCTGGCGCCCACCGGCACCTCAGGCTCCTGACCGGGAGGAACTCCATGGCGTTCACGATCAAACTGCCGGGCGGCGCCCGCCTCCGCGCCGTCGTGCTCCTCGGCGTCCTCACCGTCGCCCTGGGCGGCACCGCCGCCTGGTCGGCGCAGCAGGCCGACGCCCTCACCGGCGCCGCGTCCGCGCAGAACGACGCACTCAGCGACAACGGCCGCACCAGCGAGGTCAAGGGCCAGATCACCACCGCGGTCAACACGGCGTTCTCGTACAACTACGCCGACGTCGGAAAGACCGAGAAGGCGGCGCAGGAACTGCTGACCGGAAAGGCCGTCCAGCAGTACAACCAGCTTTTTGCGCTCGTCCAGAAGCAGGCCCCGGCGCAGAAGCAGATCCTGACCACCGCCGTCACCGACTCGGCGGTCAAGAGCCTCACCTCCGACCGGGCCCGCCTCCTCATCTTCGCCGACCAGCGCAACACCCGCACCGACAAGGGCCAGACGAGTTACTCGGCGGCCGTCTTCGCCGTGGGCGCCCTGTACGTCAACGGGAAATGGAAGATCGACGACATCGACACCCTCGGAGCCTGATGCCAATTACGATCATTTGATAATGGGTGTCGGCGACGGAACGGCGATGCCACTTGAAGGTAACTTTCCGTGCCTGCTCGGTACTGTCGTGAAAGGGCTTGACGACTAGCAGCCGCTGCTAAGCGAGACTCACTCGGAAGAGGGTGCCATTGGCAGTGGTAGATAATCCAGAGAATTTCTCGCGGCAGTTGTCCGGTTAGTCTTGATTGGTGGTCGGTGGCCACTTATCTTCAGAAAAGCAGTACGGCGGGACAGGGTGGTTCCGACGTGGTACCGGCGGACGGAGTCCGTCTGTTCCACGGTGAGTCCCGTTGGTTCCTCGTTGGCCCTAGGAGTCGCCCCTGCCATTCTGGCGCCTGCGCGCAGTCAGCTGTCCCTGCGATAAGACATGCCACCCCCTGAAGGGAAGCAGAACTGACATGCGAAAGATCACCCGGAACACCCTGACCGCCACCGCCGTGATCACCGCCGGGCTCGGCCTCACCGCCTTGCCGGCCCACGCGGTCGACCCCTGGACCGTCACCCCCGGCGGCGCCATCACCGGCAACCAGACCCGTCCGCTGGTCGCCACCGACACCACCACCGGTGCCAACATCGTCTGCACCGTCTCCACGGCATCGGGCACCGCGGCGAGCGGCTCGGGGCTGCCCGGCGCGGGCATCGCCCAGCTGAGCAGTGTGGCGTTCTCGACCCCGGGCAACCCCAGCAGCTGGTGCACCGGCCCGGTGGGGATCGTCGTCAAGGTGACCGCGACCGGACTCCCCTGGAGCTTCAACGCCGCCACCTACGCCGGCGGCGTCACGACCGGGACCCTGACCGGTGTGAAGTCCACCATCCACGGCAGCGACGAGTGCGATGCGACCGTGGCCGGACCGGGCACCTCCGCCGGCACGATCAGCGGCACGTACACCAACAGCACCGCCACGCTCGCCGTCAGCGGTGGAAACCTCGAAGTCAAGACCGCGGACGCCGACTGCGACCCGGCACTGATCAACGTCGGCGACAAGATCACGCTCACCGGCGCCTACAAGGTCAACCCCGCGCTCACCATCACCCACCCGTAGCTCCAAGGGCTCCACGCCCTGACCTTCGGGCCGCGCCCGTCCTCTGGCCGGGCGCGGCCCTTCCCCTCGTGAGGAATCGCAATGCTCTGGAAGCCCCGGATCGTCACGTCCGTCGCCGGTGCCGCGGCCTTCGCCGTCACCGCCTGCCTGGTCGCGGGTACTCGCCCGGCGGCAGCGGACATCGGGGCCGAGATGCGGTTCTCCTGCACCACGTCGTCGGGCACGCAGGACGTGACGCTGCACGTCGGGGCGATCGCACCGGCCGCCGGGACCGTCGGCGAGCCGCTTCAGGTCGGCACGGTCTCGCTCAGCCTGGATGTGCCCGCGAGTCTGCTGTCCGCTGTGCTGGGATCGCCGTCCAGGGGCTCGTCCAGTACGCCGATCGACCAGGACGCCGCGGTCGGTGAGATCGGTGGAAGCGCACAGCTCGACGTTCGGGTCGAGCAGGGCGGCCGTACCCTGCGGGCCGGTTGGCCGACCTTCGCGCTGGCAGCGCAGTCTGCGCGGTCCGATGGTGCGGGTGTGACGAGACTCGTCGGCACCGGGATCGCTCCACCCTTGGTTCCCCAGACGGAGGGCCGGCTGAAGTGGGTGAGCGGCGGACTGGTTCTCAACCTGGCCGACGTCGCCGAGGGGCAGGGGGCCGCCAGGCGACCGCTGCGGTGCGCCCCGGAGAAGACGGCGACCTTGGGGACGGTCGCAGTGCGGCGGCCACCGCGCGCGATCACGCCCGGCACGGGTACCGCGCCGGCCGGGACTGCGGGCGGTCAGCCGAGGGCGGCGGCGCCCGATACCCGCTGCACGAAGATCCCGTCCTCGGACGAAGACCCTGAATACGACATCAATAAAGACCCTGAGCTGTACAAGATCTATCAGGATCCGCCCCTTCCCGGAGAGCCGGGGCAGATCCCCGCACTCCCCAAGTCGGCGGGGCTTCCCTTGTGTATTCGCAATGCCGGCTTCGCTAACATCAAAAAGGCCGGAAACGCGGTACCGGTCGCGGCGGAGACGCTGCTGAGGCGGTCCACGGGTGGCTACAGCTCGATTCCGCTCAACTATTTCCAACAGTGGGGGTATGTGGAGGCGAAGCCCGCCGCCTCCACCGCGACCGTGCTGGGCTTCGGTTTCATGCCGACGACCGCCACGGCGGTGACGGAGCAGGTGCGTGCGCCGGCGAGTGGCCCGGGGGAGACCATCAAACGGCGCACCGGAAACTTCAGGCTGGATTTCTTCCCGAACACCGTCACGCCTCCGCTGGCTCCAGACGTTGAGGCGTGGATCAGGACCTATGTCGCCATGAAGGTCGGCAACGTCTCCGTCAACGGGGTCTCACTGAAGCTCGGTGAAAAATGCAGTAGCGAGCGTACGCTCCTCTCGCTGTACTCGTTCATGGGGAATGCGAACACCGGCGCGATCAGACCCGATAACGGACAGACCCTCTCCGGGAAGCTGACCATTCCGAAGTTTGCGAACTGTGGCGTCGACGAGGATCTGAGTCCACTGCTCAATGCGAGCATTTCCGGCCCGGGGAACTATGTCAAGGTCGAGTCGGGAAAGTGGTGCAACACGAACAGCCTGGACTGCGACACGGTCAGCCGTGAGCCGGAGACGTGGTCGGTCTCGCCCGGTGGGGATGTCACCGCCACCGCCAAGCCGTTCGTGGTCAAGAGCGGCGAGGAGGGAAACGAGCTGCGGTGCGACTCGGCGGCCCTGAAGTTCCATCTGGACGCGCGGCGGTGGAAGGAACGCTTCATGCTGAGCAAGATGACGCCGCGGTTCTCGAACTGCAAGGCCGTCTCGGCTGCGGGAAGTATTCCGGTCGAAATGACCGCATCCCCGCTGTATATGAACGGCCTGCCGATGGCCGCGGACGGGGGCATCCAGATGGAGGTCAACGGCGTTCTTATCAATGCGGCGGTGAACGCCCCGAGCGGGCGCTGCTCGATACGAATCGGGTCCTATTACTACGGTGATGGCGTGACCGAGATGGCGACCGGCCTGCGCGGAGGGTACGACAACGCCAGTCACACCCTCGCCGTCGGGAGCCCCGCCGCCAGTACGTATGTGACCCCTGCCTCGACGTGCACCGACGTGCCCGGGTTCACCAGCTACGGGACGGCGGAGATCCCGACCACGAACTTCGTCTTCAGTCCTGCGCAGAAGTTCACCAAGCCCTGACGTTCGGTCCGGCACCACCGGAGCGGTCGTGTAGCGGCCGACGAAGGAATCCAGAACAACGGTCAGTCCTGAATCAGCGGCTTCACCAGTCGAAAGGTGAGCACATGATCAGCTCTCGTTTCCGCACGTGCCGGCGCTCGTTCGCCGCCGCCGTCGCCCTCGGGACGGCGGTGGGGGCCGCGGCCCTCTCCGCCGCCCCGGCGGCCCAGGCCGCACGTGCCGACGACCCGGTGCCGGATTTCGACTGGTCCGACTGCCCGGAGCTTCCGCCCGGTGCGAACGTCCCGGGATCGATCTGCCTGCAGACCACGGCGACGAGTGGCAGTTTCACGCTGGGCGGTGCGGAGCACGCGATCACCAGGCCGATCACGGTCACGGCGGGCAGCGCGTCCTTCCTCGGTGAGGGGTTCCAGGACCTTTTCGGGGCGGTGCGGAGTGAGGACTTCACCGTGGACCTCGGGCCCGGCATCGGGACGGCCAGTGTGTCGCTCCAGTACGCCGGCGGCCTCGTCCTGCGCGGCTTCGACACCACCATCGGGCTGAAGGTCAAGCTGAGCGGCGCGGGGCTCGGGGACCAGTGCACCATCGGCTCCGACGCCGCTCCGATCCTGCTGAACCTCACCACCGGGACGACCGCTCCGCCGCCCCCGAACCAGCCGATCAGCGGCGAGCCGTTCACCATCATCGGATCGATCCCGAACGCGGCGCTCCGGAAGGGGACGCAGGTCGACAATGCCTTCGCCCTTCCGGGGGCCACCGGCTGCGGGACCGGCGGGCAGTCCGCCGACGCCGCGGTGAACGCCGCCGTGGGCCTGCCGTCCGCGGCCGGACGGAACACAGTGATCTTCCACGAGTACGGCGCCGCGATCTCCTACTCCAAGCTGCCGTAGGCCACAGTCGACCGCGTCCGGCCGCTGCCACCCCGGCCGGACGCGGTCTCCACGCCGGCCGCGGTTCCGCAGGCGTGCGCCGGGCCCGGGTCCGCGGTGGCGCCGGAACCGGACGGTACCCGCAGGTCGAAAGGTCGGCACGTGAAACGCTCCCCATTCCGTGCGCGCCGCTGCGCGCTCGCCACCGCCATCGCGTTGGCCGCGGTCCCGGTGACCGCGGCAGCCGCGCAGCCCGCCGCCACCTGGACGGTCACCCCGGGCGGGGCACTGACGGCCGCCGGGCCGGCGCGGATCGAGAACGCCGCCCGCGGGTGGACGATCACCTGCGCGGACACCCGGCTGACCGGTACCGCCAAGAGCGGCGCGGGCAACACCGGCGAGCAGATCCTCGCGGTCGACACGGTCTCCTTCGGCGGCTGCACCGGGTCGGACGGCCTCGCCTACACCGTCACCTCGGAGAGCGCCCTGATGGAGATGGGCGCGACGGGGTACGACGCCGCCGCCGGCCGGACGTCCGGCGGCCTCTTCGGCTTCCAGGTCAACATCGTGCGGACCGACCGGTGCCAGTTCGACGTGGCCGGCTCCGGCGACCTCGGGACGGCGGACGCCACGTTCACCAACGCGGGCAGCGTCCTCGGCCTGGGCGGCGGCGACATGGGCGTCACGTTCGTGAACTTCGCGTGCGCCGCGGGCTTTGTCGCGGGCGGGGACGCCGTGGTGCTTTCCGCGGAGCTGCACGCCACTCCGGAGCAGACCATCACCAGCCCGTGACCCCCTTTATCGCGGACATCATTCATCATCCTGTGACAACTGCTCGACGGTATCTCGTGCTTTCGTTGCCGCTGATAACGCCGGGACCGGTAAAGGCGGTCGGACTGGCAGTGGCTAACAAGATCTGAAAGTTTATGGCGAGTCGGTTCGATCGCATATTGAATTGCCGTGATAGTGGCCATACCCTCCCGGTAGGAATCCAGATCCACCAGTTTATGCCACTCCACCCACCCGGTAGATCGAAAGGACCGACCTGTGAAATTCACCCGACCGTCCAGACGTGCAACCCGCTTCGCGCTGCCCCTGGCCGGGGCCGCGGCGGCACTGGCGATGGCGGGGTCCGCGGCGCAGGCCGCGCCCGCCGTGAACCCCGACCCGATCCCGGCGACGTTCGACTTCTCCGACTGCCCGACGCTGCCCGCGGGCTCCGACCCGCACGCGTCCACCTGCGTCTCGGTCGTGGTCACCAGCGGCACGTTCCACCTGGGCAAGTTCGACCAGGCGATCGAGAAGCCGATCAAGATGACGTTCGCGAACGCCTACAACCCTGAGACGTTCCAGTTCACGTCGGTCTTCGGGAAGATGCACGCGGAGAAGATGCTCGTGCAGCCGGGACTGTTCGGCGACCCGCTGCTGTCCGCGGTGTACGCGCAGCCGGAGTTCGCGGGCGTGTTCGACCAGCCGACCAGCGCCGATTTCAAGATCAAGATGGGGCTGAAGGTGCGGCTGGTCAACCCGATCCTCGGCTCGAACTGCCTGATCGGCAGCGACAGCAACCCGATCCTGCTGGACCTGACCACCGGGACGACGGCGCCGCCGGCGCCCAACACCCCGATCACCGGCGAGAAGGCCACGGTCGTGCGGACCACCCCGCCGCCCACCGTGCGGTCGGCCAAGCACGTCGACAACGCGTTCTCGGTGCCCGGCGCCAAGGGCTGCCTGTTCGGCGGCGGTGTCGCCGACTGGCTGGTCAACCAGGTGGGCGGGATGCCGTCCGCGGGCGGCAAGAACACCATGGTGTTCAACGAGTACATGTCGACGCAGGCGTACGACAAGCTCTGACCGGCGGCGAGAGCCGGGCCGTGCCCGCGTGACTCCACCCCCCGGGCACGGCCCCCGGCCCCCGATCGTCGGTCCTGAACGGCATCGCGACGTCCTCCGCCCCACCATCACCGGCGCGACGTTCGGCACCACGGCCTCGGGTTGCGGCTCCCTGTTCGTCCCCGTCCAGCTCGCCATCACCCCGTAAGGCTTCGCGCTCCGGGTAGGGGTCGGGCATGAGCCCGAGCATCGACCCGGAGACCGCGGCGGCGCTCGAACGCGTCCGCGACCGGCTGATCGACCGGTACCTCGGCACCGACCCCAACGTGACCGGCGTCGGCATCGGGTTCCGGACCCGGGGCGGTGAGCGGACGGACGAGCCCGCCGTGGTGGTCGGCGTCGTCGAGAAGCTCCCCGCCGGCCACGTCCCCCGAGGACGCCTGCTGCCCCGTGCCGTCCGGGACGGCGGGACGGAATGGGCGGTCGACGTCGTCCAGACCGGCCGGATCCTCCTCACCCGGAGCCCCGGCGCCGCCGCGCGCTGATCCGGACAAATGTCCTCTCCGCCCGCCCGTTCCCGACCTGCCGGCCGCGTCCTGACGCCATCACCTTCTCACCCCTCAGGTGTGCCTCTTCGCCTGCCTGACGGTGAGCGGCCATGCCAGGGTGGCGACACTGTGAGGGCTGAGGGGAGTCGATATGGGGAAGCACAGTGAGCAGCAAACGTGCAGCGGGTGCAACGGCTCGGGGAAAGAGTTGAAGAGCGACGACGGTAACCGGCGAGAGGTTCCGTGCACGATGTGCAAGGGCTCGGGGAAGGTGTGATGTCGGCGCGGGACGTCCTCGGGTTGGTGCCCCGGGAGTCGTTCGTCCCCGACACGATCTGGGTCCCCGTGGAGGGGAGCGGCTGGATGAGGCCGCTCCATCGCGAGGACGAGCCGGACGGCTGGACGGAGCAGGTCAGGGCCGATCGCTCGGTCGTCATACAGGTGGACGACGGGGCGGTCGGGAAGGGCGTCTGGCCCACCAGTTCCAGCAGTGCCCCGCACGTGATGGCCGACATGCTCGACGCGCTCGACCTCCACGCCGGGATGCGGGTCCTGGAGATCGGCACGGGGAGCGGCTACAACGCGGCGCTGCTCGCGGAACTCGCGGGGGCGGAGAACGTCACGACGGTGGAGGTCGATCCCTCGCTGGCCGGCCATGCCCGGCGGGCGCTGGATCGGGCCGGGTACCCGGTCACGGTGGTGACGGGCGACGGGATGCTCGGCCATCCGGACCACGCTCCCTACGACCGGATCATCGTGACGGCCGCCGTCCGTGAGGTTCCGTACGCGTGGGTCGAGCAGGCCCGTCCCGGCGGGGTGATCCTCGTCCCGTGGGTGGCGACGTTCCATCCGGACGAGCCGCTGGCCAGGCTGGAGGTGGGCCCGGACGGCACGGCGGAGGGACGGTTCGGTGGTCCCGGCTGGTTCATGCCCCTGCGCAGTCAGCGTCTCAAGCAGAGGACCATCAGGGCCACGGACGAGAGGTGGGCGGCGTCCGGGCGGCCGGAGGCCCGCCGGTACGGGGTCACCGTGACGCCCGGGGGGCAGCGCGTCTGGCTCGACTCGCCCGGGAACCCGATCGGCTGAACGCGCGTTCGGTTCAGCCGTCGTCCGCCGAGCCGGGGGCGAGGTGGGGGCGGCGGGTGCGGGGAGCGGCGCGGACGTGCATGCGCTCGCCCTGGCGGCCGAACAGGCTCAGGATCTCGACGGGATGCCCGCCGGCGGCGCCGAACCAGTGGGGCAGGCGGGTGTCGAACTCGGCGGCCTCGCCCGGCTCCATGATCAGGTCGTGCTCGGCCACGATGAGCCGCATGCGTCCGGACAGGACGTACAGCCATTCGTAGCCCTCGTGGGTGCACAGGTCAGGGACGTTCTGGGCGGCCGGGATGACCGTCTTCCAGGCTTGCAGCGCGCCGGGCCGGCCGGTCAGCGGGATCACCGTCCGGCCGTTGCGGACCCGGGGGGTGAGGTGGACGCGCGGGTCGCCCACCGTCGGGGCGCCGACCAGCTCGTCCAGCGGCACCTGGTGGGCCGCGGCGAGGGGGAGCAGCAGTTCCAGGCTGGGCCGGCGCTGACCCGATTCCAGCCGGGACAGGGTGCTCTTGGAGATCCCCGTGGCCTCGGCGAGCGCGGCCAGGGTGACGCCCCGCTGGGTGCGCAGGCGCTTGAGGCGCGGGCCGACCTCGGTGAGGGCGCGGGCGATGGCGGGTGCGTGTTCCATGTCCTCATTGCACAGGCTCGTCCCGGAAATGGCAACAAAGCTTGTCGGTATCGCGCCGGAGAACGCACGCTACGGTCATGAGCGAATCGATGAACGACGTGGTGGTGGTCGGTGCGGGCGCGGCCGGGCTGAGCGCCGCGCTGGTGCTCGGAAGGGCGCGCCGCCGGGTCACGGTGGTGGACGCCGGGGCCCCGCGCAACGCCCCGGCGGAGCACATGCAGGGTTTCCTCTCGCGGGACGGGACGTCCCCGGCGGCCCTGCTGGAGATGGGGCGCGCCGAGGTGGCCGGGTACGGCGTGCGGCTGATCGAGGGCCGGGTCGACCACATCGAGCCCGGTTTCACCGTGCGCCTCGCCGGCGGCCCGGTGCTGCGGGCCCGCCGGGTGCTGGTGGCCACCGGGCTGCGCGACGAGCTGCCCGACATCCCCGGCGTCCGCAAGCGGTGGGGCCGCGATCTGCTGCACTGCCCGTACTGCCATGGGTACGAGGTCCGCGATCAGCCGCTCGGCGTGCTCGGCACGCACCCGGGCGCGGTGCATCAAGCGCTGCTGCTGCGAGGGTGGTCGGACGACGTCGTGCTCTTCCGGCACACCCTGGACCTGACCGCGGGCGAGCACGAGCGGTTGACCGCGCGCGGCGTGCGCATCGTGGACGGCCCGGTCAAGCAGCTCGTGGTGCACGACGACCGGCTGCGCGCGGTCGAGCTGGCGGACGGCCGCGTGTGGCCCCGCGACGCGGTGTTCCTCTTCCCCCGCATGGTGCCGCACGACGCGCTGCTCGACGGCCTGGGCTGCGAGCGGGACGAGAGCGGCCGGGTGGCCACCGACCCGTCCGGCCGGACGAGCGCGCCCGGCGTCTGGGCCGCGGGCAACGTCGCCGATCCCCGCGCGCAGGTGATCACCGCCGCCGGGGCGGGCTCGGTCGCCGCGATCGCCCTCAACCACGACCTGCTGGACGAGGACGTCGAACGGGCCGTCCTGGAGCAGACGCTCACCGCCCACCTGCACCGGACGGAGACCGAGTGAGCGAGGGAGGGCGCATGCCCGTCGCGGTCTACGTGCTCGCGCTGAGCCTGTTCGCGATGGGCGCCTCGGAGTTCCTGATGGCGGGGGTGCTGCCGGACATCGCCGCCGACCTCGATGTGTCGCTGCCGACCGCGGGCACGCTGATCTCCGCGTTCGCGGTCGGCGTGCTGGTGGGCGCCCCGCCGCTGGCCGCACTGACCCGGCGCTGGCCGCCGCGCACGACGCTGCTGATCTGCCAGGCGGCGTTCGCCGCCGCGATCGCCTCCGGACTGGTCGTGCCCGGATACTGGGCGGTGCTGATCTCCCGGGCGGTCGCCGGGGTGGCCTACGCCGGATTCTGGGCGGTCGCGGCGGCGACCGCGATCAGCCTGGTCCCGCCCGACCGCACCGCCCGCGCGCTCGGGGTGGTGGTCACCGGGCTCAGCCTGGCCATGGTCGTGGGCGGACCGGCCGGCACCGTGATCGGCGAATGGGCCGGATGGCAGGCCGGATACTGGGCCGTGGTCGCGCTGACCGCCGCGACCGCGATCGCGGCGCGGCTGACGCTGCCCGCCACCGAGCCCGTCCGGGGATCCTCCGACGACCTGCGGGAAGAGCTGCGCCTCGTGGCCCGTCCCCGGCTCTGGGTCGCCTACGGGACCACCATGCTGACCACCGCGGCGTACATGGTGACGTACGGGTACCTCGGCTCGCTGCTCACCGACACCAGCGGAATCCCGGTCGCCTGGATGCCCGCCGTCCTGGCCCTGTTCGGCGTGGGCGCGTTCGCCGGTCTCGCCATCGGCGGGCGGACGACCGACCGGTACCCGTTCCCGACCCTGTACGCGGGCATCGCCGGAGTGATCGGCACCTCCGTCGCGCTGGCCCTGCTGGCGGGCCACGCGACGGCGGCGGTCCCCTTGGTGTTCCTGCTCGGGGTGTCGGGGTTCCTCACCAACCCCGTGGTGCTGGCCCGGGTGTTCACGATCGCGACCGGCGCCCCGACGCTGGCCGGGGCGACCAACATCTCGGTGCTCCAGCTCGGCATCACGCTGGCGCCGCTGGCGGGCGGCCTGGCGATCGGTGCCGGTCTCGGGCTCGCGTCGGTGGGCTGGGTGGGCGCTCTCTTCGCCCTCGCCTCGCTCGCCGCGGCCGTGACCGATGCCCGCCTGCACCGTCGCGAGACCACCGCCGAGCGTCCACTCAGCCGGACAGAAGTGCCAGTGTGAACAACCCGGGGCCTCACCGGCGCCGGTCGTAGATCCCGACGGCCCAGGCTCCGGGCTGGACGGTCACTTCCCCGAAGGTGAAGGTCGCGGTGTCGACCCGGGTGCCGGGAGGCAGCACCCGCAACCGCCAGGTGTGCGCCCGTCCGGCCCACGCGGGCCCGGCCGACTGGCGGTCGTACTGGGCCAGGTGGTCCTGCGGACCGCAGCGGCCGATGCTCGTCTCGCGGCCGGGGGACTCGGACTCGACCACGAGCCACGAGTCCGGGACGGAGCACCGCACGTTGTAGACGGTGTCCACGCTCAACGCGGTGAACGTCAGGCGGACCGGTTCGCCCATGTGCGTGTACCGCGCGGACGCGGCGAGCGGCAGGCGGAGGTCGCCGGCCGTCCCGGGGAGCGGCACCGCGGGCGGCAGCCGTACCGACATCGGCGTGACGTCCGCCGGCGCCCCGCCGTCGCCGGTGAGGCCCGGCAGCGCGACGACGGCGGCCACGGCGCCGGCGCTCAGCGCGGCACCGCAGGCCCGGCGCCGCCGCAGCGCGCGCCGTCCGCGCGCCGCCGCCTGCTCGCCCCGGCGGGGGTTGGCGGGCGGCGACGCGGTGCGCTCCCGGAGCATGATCGTGAGTTCGTCCGGCCCGTGCGCCATGGTCATCCCACTTCCTTGAGCGCCCTGAGGGCGGGGTCGATCCGCAGCCGGGCCAGCGCCCGGCGCTGCTGGGTCTTCACGCTCGAGTGCGAGCAGCCGAGGATCTCCGCGACGCGGGTGAGCGGCAGCGCCTCGAAGTAGTGCAGGACGATGACCGCGCGCTGCCGGGGCGAGAGCGCGGCCAGCGCCGTCCACATCGAGTCCCGGTCGTCGAAGGCCGCCGCCGGATCGGGGCCCGCGTGCTCGGGGAGCGCCGCCGTCGGCACCTCGCCGCGCCAGCGCCGCCGCCACCAGGAGGCATGGGTGTTGGTCATGATCCGGTAGACGTACGGCGCGGGGTCGTCCGACACCCGCCCCCAGACGATCCACGCCTTGGCGAGCGCGGTCTGAAGCAGGTCCTCGGCGCGCCCCCAGTCGCGGGTGAGCAGGTAGGCGGTGCGCAGCAGACGGTCGGAATGCTCCTCGACGTAGTCGGTGAAGCCGGATCGATCCGTCACTCGGCCTCCTCGGTCGGCATGTTCACAGGGACTACGCCCTGGAGACCGCCCACGGGTGACACCGGCACGGAAAAAGATCCCCGGCCGGACGTGCCGCTGCGCCGGGAGGACGACCCGGAGCGGTGGGAGCGGGAGTGCCGCGCCTATGGCTTGCCGGCCGCCTCGATTCCGTCCAGCAGGACGGCGAGTCCGACTGCGAAGGTCTCCTCGAGTTCGTGCTCCCACGAAGGAGCGGATTCGCCCTCACGAGGGGACGCACCCTCTTTGGCGAGCCGCACCGACAAGGGGAACCGCTCCGCGAAATCGGGCGCGACCTCGTTCAGCGCGGCCGAGCGGCTGGACCACCATTCCCGGTCGGACGAGCCGGTCGCCGTCGCCGCGTGCCGGGATTCGGCGGCCGTCTGCGCGGACCCGCGGACGAAGTGGAACAGCGAGCTCACGATGCCCCGCAGGGTTCTGGCCGGCAGCCCGGTCTCGTCCAGGATGCCCACCAGCGTCTCCAGGACCTGTTGCTCGTGCGGGCCCAGGACCGGACGCGCGTAGGAGACCTGGAGCACCCACGGGTGCCGCAGGTAGAACGCTCTGAGTTCCGCGGTCCACGACTCCACGGCCGCCCGCCAGCCCCGGCCCGGGTCGTGGCCGGTGGACAGTTCGGCGTGCGCCCGGTCGTACATCAGGTCGAGGAGTTCGGCCTTGCCGGGCACGTAGGTGTAGAGGGCCATCGAGGTGCGCCCGAGGCGGTCGGCCACCGTGCGCATGGACAGCCCGGTCATGGTGTCGGCGTCGGCCACCGCGATCGCCGCCGCCACGATGGCGTCGAGGCTCAGCCCGGGCTTGGGCCCCGGACCGGTCCGCTGGGCCTGGGGTTCGGCCCACAGCAGGGCCATGGACGAGGCCGCGTCCCCCCGGCCGGCGATGATGCTCAAGGTCCGAACTCCTTACGTCATAAGCTATCGTTCCTGTCATTAGTTTATGCCCTAAGGAATCAGAGTAGGATCAGGGAGAGGCGATGACCGAAGCGGGACTGCACGACGGGGGCTCCGTCGAACTGGAGATCCACGGCACCGGGCCCACCGTCCTCCTCCCGGTCGACCCGCGGCCGGCCGAGGGGCCCCGGGCCGACGAGCTGCGCAAGTGGGGAATGGACCCCGCGCTGGGACGGTCCCTGATCGAGGGCCTCAGCGACACGTTCCGGGTGGTCGCGTTCGACTACGAAGGCCACGTCATGGAGACGCCCAAG
This sequence comes from Spirillospora sp. NBC_01491, assembly GCF_036227065.1. Lineage (GTDB taxonomy): Bacteria > Actinomycetota > Actinomycetes > Streptosporangiales > Streptosporangiaceae > Spirillospora > Spirillospora xylanilytica. The sequence continues at coordinate 3,461,098 of NZ_CP109432.1, read as the reverse complement.
CCGGACACCCTGACCCCGGGCAACGTCGCCGCCGACCTGCTGGCGGTCGCGGACGCCGCCGGCGCCGACCGGTTCGCCTACTACGGCTACTCATGGCTGGCGCTGAGCGGGCTCCAGTTGGCGATCCGCACCGATCGCCTGTCGGCGCTCGCCTTGGGCGGCTTCCCGCCCATCGGCGGCCCCTACGCCGAGATGCTCAGCGTCACCATGGCGGCCCACGGGATGTCGGGATCGACCCCGAGCGCCCAGCGGCCGGCCGACGACCACGACTGGTCGACCGTGGAGGTGTCGATGAGCGAAGCGCAGACCCGCCAGTTCGTCACGCTGTACCAGGAGCTCCAGAGCTTCGACGACCGGGCCGCGCAGGCCCGGCTCAGCGGCCCCCGCCTGTGCCTGGTCGGCTCGGCGGACGAGATCGCCTACGACGAGCGCTGGGGCGGCGTCACCGTGAGCATCGGGAGCGCGGTCACGAACCGGCGCGCTGAACTGGAAGCCTCCGGATGGGATGTGCGGATCCTGGACGGTCTCGACCACGTACAGGCCATGCAGCCCGCGAACGTCCTGCCGGTCCTGAGCCCCTGGCTCGCCTCCCACCTGACCCCCTGACCCATCCGCCGGACACGTTCACGCGTCGCTTCGGGCGGCCGGATGATGGAGGGAAATGAACGACGAGCCCACACGGGAGTCGGTGATGGCGACGGTGGAGTCGGGCCGGAGCGCGGATCTGCGCCGGGTGCTCAAAGACCTGCGCGGACGCGGTGAGACCGGCCGGGCGGTGGAGGTGCCGCCGCCCTCGCAGGAGTGGCTGGAGAACCTCGATGCGGTCGATGACGAGATCGTCGTGGACCTCCTCGAGCTGCTGCACCACTACCCGCGCCTCGTGCCTCTCCCGACGCCGGAGCAGGTGTGGGGGGAGTCGCTGGACGCCGTTCTCCGGTTCGGCTCTCATTACAGCGCGTTCCATCTCGCGCTGCTGGCGCGGATCTCGCCCTTTCCGGACGAGACGGCGAGAGATCTCCTGCACCGTGTCCACGTCCTCGGGGAACAGGAGCTGAACGCGGCACGATGGCTGGTGTCCTATCTCCTGGACGGCTCCGAGACCAGGCCGAGCGCGATGCGGGCGCTCGAATGGATGCAGGAGATCGAGGAGTTCGCGCCGATCGTCGAGTTCGTCCGACCGCAACTGGTGCCGGCCGAGTTGGCCGAACTGGACGAGTCGCACCAGGAGCAGCCTTCCTGAGGACGGCGGTTCTGAGCCTCGCGCGGCGCGGAACAAGTCAGCCGTCCTCCGCGTCCTGCGTCAGGGCGTCGACTGCCCGTCGCAGGACGGCGGCGCGGGTCTCCGGCGTTCTCGTCTTCATGAGGCGGAGCAGCACGGCGTACCGGTCGGTTCCACTGAGACGGTCGAAGGCGTCCTTCGCGCGCGGGTCGCGTTCGAGTGCGGCGACCAGATCGGGCGGGACGGTCGCGTTCCGCTGCGACGCGTACGCGGCGTCCCACCGCCCGTCCGCCTTGGCGGCGGTGATGGCCGCCAGGCCGGACGGCCGCATCCGCCCGGCCGCGATGAGCATCTCGGCCTTGTCGACGTTGATCTTCGACCAGGGGCTCTTCGCCCGGCGCGGCGAGTACCGCTGGAGCGAGTAGGCCTCGTCGCACGACCTGGAGTGGCTGTCGATCCAGCCGTAGCAGAGGGCGACGTCGAGCGCCTGCGCGCGGGTGACCGTCGTCCGCCCCGAGTTCTTCTTGGCGAGCTTCAGCCAGATCTCGGCGCGGTCGTGGTGATCGGCGAGCCAGGACTCCCACTGGGACGCGTCCTCGAACACCAGGACCACGGAGTCGGCGGGCATGGGCATGGTCGTTCCCTTCGTCGGCCTGGCCCAGACGCTAGGGGTCATATAGGACCGTTCCGGTCCTCGATGGCCGGCGGGCCGGGAGCGGACCCCGTCGGACGTTACGACGCCGCGGCCGGCTGGGCGGGCCGTCCGGTCGAGCGCGGACGCAGCCCAGGCGCCAGCGCCAGCGTGACCGCGACGGACGCCGCCGCCATGACGGCCATCGCCGTCGACGCCGAGGTGCGCTCGGCCACGGCGCCCGCGAGGAGGGCGCCCACGCCCTGCATGGTCAGCATGCCGGAGGAGTGCAGCCCGAGCGCGTGCCCGCTCATGTCGTCCGGCGTCAGCGACATCAGCCGCTCCTGGAGCAGCAGGCCGGACGCGTACCCGAACGTGGCGAGCACGACCGCCGCGATCGCGACGGGCAGCGCCGGGTCCAGCGCGAAGACCAGGTACGGCGTGGCCAGGAGCAGGCACAGCGGGACGCCAAGCCGCTCCCGCCACCACCGCGGGACGAACCGTCCGGTCAGGGTGTCGCCGGCCAGCATGCCGACCGCGCCGCAGGCGAACAGCAGGCCCGCGTGCCGCGGCGAGTAGGGCACGTACAGGGACTCGCAGCCGACGATCAGCCCGTTCGGCACCCAGAGGGCGAGGAAGACGTAGCGGCGCGGCTTGGACGACCACAGCCGCGCGTTGTCCCGCCAGGTGTCGGCGGCCGACGCGCGCCCGGCAACGCGCGGCGGGCGGCGGGTGAGGCCGAAGCGGGCGACGGCGGCGGCGGCGAGGTAGAGCGCCGCGCCGGCGAGCAGCGTGCCGCGCGCCGACAGGAAGGCCAGGAGCACGCCGCCGAGCGCGAACCCGCAGATCTGCATGATGCCGGACGACATGTTGAGCACCGACCGGCCGAGCAGGTAGCCGTCCCGGGCGAGGATCTCGTTCAGCAGCCCGTACCGCACCCCGCCGCCGACCGAGGCGGTCACGCCGAGCCCGAGGAGGACGGCGAACACCGCCCACACGGGCAGGCCGGGGACCGCCTGGACGGCGGTGCCGACGCCGAACAGCAGCGCCAGGCCCGCGAGCGCGGCGCGCGGCGGCAGCCGGTCGGCCGCCGACAGCAGCGTGGCCGCGCCGAGCACCTGGGGGAGGGACTGGCCGAACATGGCGAGCCCGGAGAGCAGCGGCGAGCCGGTCGCCTTGTAGATCATCGTGCCGAGGGCCAGGCCGCTCACCGTCTGGCCCGCCACCTGCCCGGCGGAGGTGAGGAAGAGCGGCGTGAACTCCGGCGTTCGGAAGAGTTCGCGGTAGGTGCGCATGGCCGTGACTCTCGTGGGCATCCGCCGCGCGCCGGTATTGTTTCGCGAGGGGGCGAAAGCAATGGGATGGTGGCAGGTCAACGCGGACACGCTCGCGGGGAGCCGCTTCGTCGTCTCCCCTCTGGCCGAGGCCACCGCGAGCCTGAAGACGCTGGAGCGGGGAACGGCCGCCTACCCGGCCGAGCGCGCGTGGCTCGACGCCCACCTGCCCGCCTACCGCGACCGGCTGGCGGACGACCCGGTCACCGGGCTGCTGATCAAGGCCGCCTTCGGGTCGAGCTGGAACGCGACCTTCCTCACCCCCACGCCCGCCGGCGATGGCGCCGACGCCTTCGCGGGCGACGGTGGCCGCGCCTTCGCGGGTGAGCTGGCGCGCGTTCGCCGGACGCCGCCCGAGACCGTCCGCGCCGATCTGGCCGAGGCGCTCGGTGGCCCGCTGCCCGCCGTGCTCGACCGTCCTGACCTGGCCGAACGCGCCGCCGACCTGCTGGAGTGGGTCTGGACGCGGGCGGTGCTGCCCGACTGGACGCGCCGCCGCGGGGTCATCGAGGCCGACGTCCTCGCCCGCACCGCGCGGCTGGGCCAGGACGGCTGGGCCGCCGCGCTCGACGGCATGCGCCCCGGCATGCGCTGGCTCGGCGGCGGCCGGTTGCAGATCACCGCGCACGACCATCCGCCGCGCGAGCTGTCCGGGGCGCGGCTGCTGTTCGTCCCGGTCACGCCGCGCCAGAGCTGGCTGGCGTGGGACGCGGCGCACCGGAGCGCCGTGGTGTACCCGTGCTCGGGGCCGCTCGCCGAAGCGGGCCGGACGCCCGTCCCCGAGGCGCTGGGCACGCTGCTCGGGCCGGGACGCGCGGCCGTCCTCACACTGCTCGACGCCCCGAAGAGCACCACCCAGCTCGTCGCGCTGACCGGCCAGGGCCTCGGCTCGGTCGGCCGCCACCTCAAGGTCCTGCGCGACGGCAACCTCGTCCAGCGCCGCCGTGCCGGACGCTCCGTCCTCTACTACCGGACCCTCGCGGGCGAGGTCCTGGTCACCGCCCAGCGGCACGGCTGACCGGCGGCCGCGCCTGACCGCCGATCAGGATGAGGGTGAAGGTCACCCATTCCGGGCGGGGACGGCCGCGCGGACGGCGGGGGCGATCTCCTGGGCCCAGCGCGAGAGCGGGGCGTCGGAGCCGCCCGCGTCGAAGAACACGAAACCGGACGCGCCGTGGTCCAGGACGGCGGAGGCGAGCTCCTCGGCCCACTGCCCGGCCGAGCCGCCGATCCAGCGGCCCGAGCGGTCCCGGGTCGCGGGCAGGGGGCGGGCGGTGATGCGGCCGGGCAGGTTGTAGACGCTGGCGATCTCGGCGGGGTCGCGCCCGGCGGCCGCGGCGGCGTCGTCGACGAGGGCGCGCGACTCGCGGTAGAGCGGGCTGAGCCAGTCGGAGGCCCGGCCGGGGATCCAGCCGTCGGCGAGCCGTCCGGTGACCGCGAGGGACCGCGGGCCGACCGATCCCGTCCAGATCCGCGGGACCGGGACGGGCGAGGGGTCCAGCCCGGTGACCCGGCAGGACTCGCCGTCGAAGGAGACCGGGGCGCCACCGCCGGTCAGCGCCCGGACCAGGGTGATCGCCTCCTCCATCGCGCGGACGGCGGCGCCGGGGGTCAGGCGGGGGACGCCGAGCCGGACGATCTCGTCCCAGAAGCCGCCGGCGCCGATCCCCAGCACCACCCGCCCGTCCGACAGGGCCGACAGGGACGCGAGCGTGCCAGCATCGGGGCGGGCCGGGCGGGCAGGTTGGTGACGGTGCTGACCGCGGTGATCCGGGTGGTGCGGCCGAGGACGACGCCCATGGTGGCGTAGGCGTCCAGCCGCTCGCCGTAGTAGGGATGGTCGGGGATCGTGAACAGGTCGAGACCGTCGTGGTCGGCCTGGACGGCGTCCCGCAGAACCTGGGGGGCGGCGGTGACGGCGGCGCTCGGGCCGTATCCGAACAGCGGCATGGCGGGGCCTTTCAGGAGTGGGAGGGCTCGGCGGCATCGGCGGTACCGGCGGGCGCGGCGGTACTGGTAGGCGCGGTGGTACCGGCGGGTTCGGGGGAGCCGGTGGTCTCGGCGGCGGGCGGCGGGACGAAGTCGCGGCCCCGGATCAGGATCAGGCTGAGCACGGCGGCGCTGAAGGCGACGCCCGAGCCGATGAGCAGGATCTGGTTGAGGCCGTCGACGAAGCCGTGCTGCGCGGCCCGCTCCACCAGGGCGTTCGCGTGGGCGGGGCCGGACGCCTCCACCCCGGCCGCGATCTCCCGCGCCCGGGACGCCAGCGGCGTGCTGCGCAGGTCGGCGGCGACGGTGTCGCGGAGCGCGGCGGTGAACAGCGAGCCGAGCGCGGCGATCCCGGTCGCGATGCCGATCTGCCGGGCGGTGGCGTTGATCCCCGAGGCCGCGCCCGCCTGGGCCGGGGGCACGACGCCGACGGCGGTGGAGGCGAGCGGCACGGTGACCAGGCCCGCGCCCGTCCCCGCGATGATCATGCCGGGCAGCAGGTGGCCGAAGCCGGAGCCGGCGGTCACCCCGGCCATCAGCGCGATCCCGCCGCCGATCAGCACGAAGCCGCCGCCGATCATCAGCCGGGCCGGGATCACCGAGGTCAGCCGCCCGGCGAGGGTAGAGGCGACGAACATCGCGGCGGTCAGGGACAGGAACCGCAGCCCCGTCTCGGCCGCGGAGTGGCCGAGCTGCTGCTGGAAGTAGAGCACCAGGTAGGCGAACAGCGAGTAGATCGAGGCGTTCAGCCCGAATGCGGCGACGAGCCCGCCGGTGAACGTGGGCTTGCGGAACAGCGTGAGGTCGAGCATCGGGTGCTCCTGCACGATCTCCAGGACGAGGAACGCGACCAGGAAGGCCGCGGCGCCGGCCAGGCTCCAGCGCACGCTCGGCTCCGACCAGCCGTCCGCCGCGGAGATCAGCCCGTAGACCAGCAGCGACAGGGCGGCGCTGAAGGTGACGAAGCCGGCCCAGTCCGGTCGGGCCGCCGCCGGATTGCGCGACTCCCGCAGCCTGGTCAGCGTCACCGCGATGACGGCGATCCCGACCGGGACGTTCACCAGGAAGATCCACCGCCAGTTCAGCCCGCTGGTGAGCAGCCCCCCGAGCAGCGGCCCGACCGCGGCGGCCAGGCCGAGGACGCCGCCGTAGATGCCGAACGCGGTGCCGCGGTCCCGGCCGCGGAACGCGTCGCCGAGCAGGGCGAGCGAGGTGGCCCACACGACCGCGCCGCCGACGCCCTGCCCCGCGCGGGCCAGCGACAGGAACAGCGGCCCGGTCGCCAGCCCGCACAGCAGCGACCCGGCGGTGAAGATCGCCAGGCCCGCCGCGTACAGCCGGCGCCGTCCCCACAGGTCGGCGAGCGAGCCGCCGGTGAGCAGCCCGGCCGCCAGCGCGAGCGCGTAGGCGTCGATGACCCATTGCAGGTCCGACAGGGGCGAGTCGAAGTCCCGCCCGATGTCGGGCAGCGCCACGTTCACGATCGTGATGTCCAGGACCAGCATGAAGACGCCGGTCACGACGGCGATCAGCGTCCACCACTTCGGTGCCATCGGTGTCCCTTCCCAGGTGCGTTCTGACGCGCCGACGGTAACCGTCACTCTCGTTAATCGTCAACTCGCCTAAGTATCCTCACGGCTAACCGTCCGCCGGGTTTGCTATCGTCGCGGGGGTGACGGTGACTGACGGCGCGGGCGCGCTGATCGAGCCCAGGCTCGCCGGCCACACCGGCTACCTGGTGCGGCTGGCCTTCCTGCGGCTGAACGAGGCCGACCTGGCCGCGCTGCCCGCCGGGCGCAGCCCGCGCGACCTGGCGATCCTCGGCGTCCTGGCCGACCGCCCGCTGTCCCAGGCGGCGCTCGGGCAGCTGCTCGAGGTCAACCGGACGGTGATGATCTCGGTGATCGACGGCCTGGAGGGCGCGGAGCTGGTCCGCAGGGAGCGCGACGCCGCCGACCGCCGCCGCTACGCCCTGGCCGTCACCGCCGGGGGCCGCGCGGCGCTGAGCTCCATGCGCGCGTCCGTCGAGGCGGCCGAGACCGCGCTCGCCGCCCCGCTCGGCGCCGGCGGGCGGGACCGGCTGAACGCGCTGCTCGGCCGGATCGTCCCGGACGTCACCGCCGAGCTGCCCGAGGCGTTCGCGGGCTGGACGGGCCATCTCGCCGACCGCGCCGCCCAGCGGCTGCGCGCCCGGCGCGAGGAGTCGCTGCGCGGGCTCGGCCTGGAGCCGCGCTGCGTCCGGATGCTGATGACGCTGGAGTCCGCTCAGCCCTGCACCCAGGAGCGGCTCGCCGCCGGGATGGGCGTCACCGCGCCGACGATCGTCCAGGCGATCGACGACTACCACTCGGCCGGGCTGATCCTGCGCGACCGGAACCCGGCCGACCGCCGCGAGCACGTCCTCCGGCTGAGCCCGCGCGGCGACGACTACCTCGCCCAGGCGCTCGCCGCCGAGGACGGCGCCCAGCGCGATCTCGCGGGCGGGCTCGGCCGGGCCGGGACCGCCGAGCTGAACGCCCTGCTGACCGCCCTCATCGGCTGAGCCCCGGCCCCTCGCCGCCCGGGTTTCGGACGGCACGAAGAGGGTGAAATGTCCTGATAATTTGTCCGGATGCCTCAGCGATTGATCGGACTCCTCATCGGTGCGAGCTTCGGGATGGCGTTCGTCCTCGCGAACGCGCACGACCCGCTCGCCAAGGCAGTGGGGATCCCGCTCCGGGTGATCGCGGTCGTCGCCTTCGCCGCGGTGCTCATGCTCGGCATGCGCGGGCTCCGGCGCCCCGGCTCCGCCCCCGAGCCGGCGCCGGGGCCCGCCGCCGGCGGCATGTTCGGCGGGAGGTACGGGATCGTGGTGCTGGTGGAGTTCGCGCTGATCGCCCTCGGCATCTTCTCCATCCGGCGGCTGGACGCGCCCGAGGAGGCGATCGTCGCGTGGATCGCCCTGATCGTCGGCGTCCACTTCGTCGTGCTGATGGCCGTCTGGAAGGAGCGCACCATCGCGGTCCCGGGCGCGGTGCTCACGGTGCTCGGTGCTGCGGGCCTCGTCACGGCGGCCACCTCGGCGGTCGAATGGGTCCCGCTCATCAGCGGCGTCCTCTCAGGCGTGGTCCTCCTCGCCGGAAGCCTCTACACCGTGATCCGCGGGAACGACCCCGCGACCGCCTGAGACCCCCCTCCGTCCCCGGGATAACAATTCATCGGCGATCCGCCGCCGCATTGTCAGTGGCTGATCAAATGCGAGTGCCATTCTGTCTCCGGGTGAGCGGGCCGCCCGGCCTGTGTGGATTTCGTCGCGGAACCTTCTGCTGAATGGTGCGCTGCACGCGGGCTTGGGTTACGTTTAACGGGACGATCAGGCATTCTCGGCGAGAGAAGGGGGACGGCCATGACGGAGACCCGCGCCGGGCGCGCGCACCGTCCCGGCCCAATGCCCCCGCAGGTCATCGCCATTCTGAGCGCCGAATTGCCGTCGCTGGCCGAAGAAGTGATCAGCGAGGTCCGCAGCTGCGTCGCCGAGTACGCCCGCCCGACCCGTCCGCCCGAGGCGGCCAGGTCCGGGCGGCCCCCGATCAGGGTGAGCGTCGAGCAGGCGATGCAGGCGTTCGTCGACCAGGTCGCCGGGTCGCGCGAAACGCACGAGCGGCGCGACGAGCTGTGCCGCGCGCTCGGGCGCAGCGAGGCGTACGAGGGCCGCAGCCTGGACGCGCTCCAGGCCGCGTACCGGATCGGGGTCCAGGTCGCGTGGCGGCGCGTCGCCCAGGTCGGACGGCGCGGGCGGCTGTCGCCCGCGGTGATGACCCAGCTCGCCGACGCGCTGTTCGCCTACATCGACGAGCTGGCGTCGCTGTCGGTGCAGGGATACCTGGAGGCGCGGTCCCGGTCGGCGGACGAGCTGGTCGACCACCAGCGGCGGCTGCTGCGCCTGGTACTGCGGCGTCCGGGCGTGCCGGGCACCGCGCTGGAGGAGCCCGCCGCCGAGGCGGGCTGGACCGTGCCCGGCGAGGTGACGATGGTGGCGCTGCCGGTCGGGGCGCGGTGCGTCCGGGCCGCGCTGGGCGGCGACGTCCTCGCCGACCTCGGCGACACCGAACCGCACCTGCTGCTGCCGGGCCCGTTCGACGCGTCCCGCCGCGAGATGCTCGTCGCCGCGCTGCCGGAGCGGCGGTCGGTCGTGGGGCTGACCGTTCCGCTCGCCGACGCGGCCGACTCGCTGCGCTGGGCCAGGGAGACGCTCGCCCTGGTCGAGGCCGGCGTCGTGGAGGACGGCGGCCCGACGCTGTGCGAGCACCACATGCTGGCGCTGTGGCTGCTGTCGGACGGCGCCCTGCTCGATCAGCTCGCGCGGCGGGAGCTGTCCGCGCTCGCCCGGATGGGCCGGGGACAGCGGTTGCGCATGACCGAAACCCTGGGCGCGTGGCTGGAGGCGCAGGGGAACGCGGTCGAGACGGCGCGCCGGCTGAGGGTGCATCCGCAGACCGTCCGGTACCGGATGCGGCAGATCAGCGAGACGTTCGACGAGCAGCTCGCCGACCCCGACTCGCGGTTCGTGCTCGACGCGGTGCTGCGGGCGCACCGGCTGCGGGAGCGGAGGCCGTCGCTGCGGTGAGCGTCCGATTCGCCGGACGGTCCGTGCCCTGCGGGCCACCTATGGTGATTTTAAGTTTTCTTTACCTTGAATCCCTGTTCACTTGATCTACCTTCGGTGTGCTTCACCTCACCTGTACGGGGGCGCACAGGGGTCCCCCGCTCGGTGCGCTCTCGACGCCTTTTGCCGTACGCCGACCGTCCGGGACGCCGGGTGCCCCGCCCGATGACACGCCAGGGCCCGTGACGGCGGTGCTCTCGGAGGTGTCACCGATGACGCAGACGCTCGACCCGGGGGTCCTCGACCGGCGGTCTCCCCGGCTGCCCAGGCGCCTGGCCGTGCTCATGCGGCCGGAGCTGCCCAGCCTCGCGCACGAGATCATCCACGAGGTGCGCCGGACCATCCCCGAGTACGGCCGGCCCATGCAGGGCCCGTACGTGGAGGCGCTGCGGATCGGTGTCGAACGCGCCCTGACCCACTTCGTGGACCAGGTCGCCAACCCGCTGGCCTCCCGCGAGCGGCACGACGAGACCTACCGCAGGCTCGGCCGCTTCGAGGCGCTGGAGGGCCGCACCCTCGACACCCTCCAGGCCGCGTTCCGCGTCGGCGCGCAGGTGGCCTGGCGCCGCATCATGAAGGTCGGCCCGCGGCGGCACCTGTCGTCCACCGTCATGGCCGAGCTCGCCGACGCGCTGTTCGCCTACATCGACGAGCTCGCTGGGCTCGCGCTGGAGGGCTACGTCGACGCGCGCCCGGACGAGGAGACCGAGGGGCACCGGCGGCGGCTGCTGGAGCTGATGCTCCGCCGCCCGCCCGCGTCCAGCCGGGTCCTGGACGAGCTGGCCGGGCGCGCGGGCTGGCCCGTCCCGGACGAGGTGACGCTGATCGCCGTGCCGTCCGGCGCCCCCTGCGTGCGGGCCGCGCTGGACGCCGACGTGCTCGCCGACCTCACCGCCGCCGAACCGCTGCTGCTCGTCCCAGGGGAGCCGACCGCCGAACGGCGCCGGATGCTCGCCCAGGCGATGCCCGAGGGCCAGATCGCCGTCGGGCTGACCGTGCCGGTCGCGCAGGCCGCCGACTCGCTGCGCTGGGCCCGGCAGGCCCTCGGCCTGGTCGAGGCCGGGCTGCTCGGCAACGGCCCGGTGACCTGCTGCGAGGACCACCTGATCACGCTGTGGCTGCTGTCGGACCAGGCGCTGATCGACCAGCTCGCGCGCCGCCACCTCGGCGAGATGGCCGGGCTCGGCGCCCGGCAGCGGGACCGGCTGCTCGACACGCTCCGCACCTGGCTGATGATCCGCGGCACCGCGGCCGGCATCGCCGAGGAGCTGAACATCCACCCGCAGACCGTCCGGTACCGGATGCGGCAGCTCGAGGGCGCCCTCGGCGACCGGCTCACCGAACCGGACGCGCGGTTCGCGATCGAGGTGGTGCTGCGCGCGATGTGGCTGCGGAGGCGGGCGCCCGCCGGTCCGGAGCGCACCGGCGCCGCGGGCTGAGAACGCGCACCGGTTGATAATCGGCAATTGCCGTTCATCGCCTGGATGAGCAATCGGCACCAAGGTTTCCGGCCAGGGTTGATCCGCCCATTCACCGCGTGCTTCCATGCAATTCGATACAGGCGGGGCGAGCGCCGTGACGCGGTGGAGGTGGAGGCAGGGTGGATTCACGATCGGCCGGCGGAAGGATTCTCGCGGGGCTCGGCGTGATGGCGGTCATCGCCGTTTCCTCCGCGCCGCCGGTGATCGCCGATACCACGCCCACGACCGAAAGTCCGACGGCCGATCCGCCGACGACCGATCCGCCCACGGACCCGCCGTCGACGGATCCGCCGACCGATCCGCCGACGACGGATCCGCCGACCGATCCGCCGACGACCGATCCGCCCACGGACCCGCCGACGACCGACCCCCCGACCGACCCGCCGACGACGGACCCGCCGACCGATCCGCCGACGACCGATCCGCCGACCGATCCGCCCACGACCCATCCGCCGGGCGACGGCGGGAAGAACCCGTCGCTGGACCTTGGGCTCTCGGTGTCGGCGGCCACGATGCGGCCGGGCGGCTCGATCACCGCGACCGTGCGGGCCTCGTCCGCCCGCGCGACGGCCCACAACGCCGTCCTGCGGATGTCGGCGTCCGGCGGCGCCTCGGTCAGCCCCGGCAGCCAGGGCCTCGGCAGCGTCGGCGGCGGCGGCGCGTCCGCGCTGGTGACGGTGCGCGCCGCGGCGGCGGCGAAACCCGGCACGATCACGCTGACCGCGCGGCTGTCGGCCAGCAAGGCCGCCACCCGCACCCGGTCCTACAAGCTCGTGATCACCGACGCCTCCGGGGCGCCGCCGCCCGGCACCGACCTGCCCTCCGGCGTCCCGCCGCTGACCGGGTCCGGCGGTACCCCGTTCAGCAGCGCGCTGCCCGGCGTGACCGCCCCCCAGGTGGCGCTGCCGCCGGTCACCTCGCCGCAGATCGCGCCGAGCGCCATGCCGATGGTGCCGGTCGCCGGCCTGCGTCCCGAGGCCGGCGACGACCTCAGCGTCGAGGACCTGATGTCGATCCAGGCGGGCTTCCTGGCCGCGATGACCGCGTCGGTGACGCTGCTGCTGCTCCGGCTCCAGCTCTCCCGCCGCGCGGGCGCCCCGCTGCGCCGCTCCGGCCGGCTCCACCTCCAGCTCGCCGGCAAGCGCATCACGGAGGCGAGGCTGCGGACCCTGCCCTCCCAGCCCGCGCCCGTCCGCTCCCTGCGGATCGCCTGGCCGCCGCTCAAGCCGACCCGCGCCGTCCGCCTCTGAAGGCGGGCGCGGGCCGGGTCAGCCCGCCAGCCGGATCAGGATGCGGCACACCTCGTCGATGATCTCGCTCGCCTCGGTCTCGTCTTCGGCGGTGGCGATCTCGCGGCCCGCCTCGCCGATCACGGTGGTCAGGACCAGGCTCAGCACCTGCTCGCCGCGTCCCTCGGCCGGGACGGGCGGCGCGGCGCCGCCGCGCAGGAGCTTGGTGTTCTGGCCGATCCACTTCTGGGCGCGGCTGCGCCGCATCAGCGAGAACCCCGACGGGCCCTCGCCGCCGTGGAACAGCCGCGCGGCCTCCCGGTGCTCCCAGCAGACCCGCAGGTAGGCGCGGGCCCCGGCGGTGAACAGCGCGATCGGGTCGGTCTCGCCGTCCCCGCGCGCGGCCGAGACGGTCTGCGTCGCGCTCGCCTCCTGCTCGGCGGTCAGCTCCTCCCACAGCGCCAGGTACAGCCCGGACTTGCCGCCGTAGTGGTGGTAGAGGCTGCCCACACTGATGCCGGACCGCTCGACGATCTCGGCGATGCCCGCGTCGCCGTACCCGCGGTCGGCGAAGACCCGCTGCGCAGCCGCCAGCAGCGCCTGACGCGTCGCGTCGGCCCGTGCCCACTGCCGCCCGGTGCCCGAACCCGCGGCACCGCCTGCGCCGCCGCTCGGGCCTTCTGCGCCGCCTGGACCGCGTCCGGCCGGGCTCTCGCCCCCACCGCCCTCGCCGCCGCCGCCCGGGTCGCCGCCGTCACCGCCCGCGCCGCTCAGCTCACCGGAGCCGTTCGACTGCCGCGCTCTGCTCGTCCGCATCCCCACATGGTGCCTCCGCGGGGGCCGCGGCACCAAGCGCCCACCTCGACGGGTCAGTACCAGTTGTGGGCCTGCCACCAGGCCCAGGCGCCGCAGGGGTCCTTGTAGCGGGCCTTGATGTAGCCGAGTCCCCACGCGATCTGGGTGGGGGAGCTGGTGCGCCAGTCCGAGCCCGAGCTCGCGAGCTTGGACCCCGGCAGCGCCTGCGGGATGCCGTACGCGCCGCTGCCCGGGTTGACCGCGCGCTCGTTCCAGCCGCTCTCGTGCATCCAGAGCGTCTCGAGCGAGGACCAGCAGCGGCCCCAGCCCTTGAGCGCGCTCATCTTCTTGCCGTACTGCTTGTTCTGCCCGGCGCTCGGGTTGGACTTGGCCAGGCGCTCGCGCTCCTTCTCGGCCTTGAGCTTCGCGCGGGCCTTGGCGTCGCGCTTGGCCTTCTTCTTGAGCTCCTCGAGCTCCTTCACGTGCTTCTCGTAGGCCCGCTTCTTGGCCACCGCGACCGTGTCGGCCGCGATCGGGTCCATGTCGGACGTGGTCAGCATCGCGAGCATGTCGTTGGCCGACTGGCCCCGCCCCGCGGCCTTCGGCGGCGGGTTGCCCCCGGCCAGGCCGCCGAGGTCGACGAACGCGACGGTCGCGACGAGGGCGCAGATCGCCGCCACCGTGATGGTGACGTTGTGCGTGAGCGCCCGCCAGAGTCTTCGCCCGGCGGACGGGCGCGGAGGGCGGCCGGGCGCCTGGAACCCCTGGGCGCCGTGAAGGTCGCCGTACGGGTCGTAGGGGTCGTCCGGGCCGTGGCCCGCCAGCGCGGCGTACGGCTCGTCGTGGGCCTCGTCGCGGGCCTCGTCCCGGGCGTCGTCGCGGGGCTCGATCGGGGCCGGTGCGTGCCGTGACCCCCGGCCCCGTTCGCCCCTCCGCCGCTGCTCAGCGGGCTTGCGGGGGGCGGGGACGGAGGTACGCCTGCGCGTGCCGTGACTCTGTGGCATAGGAGTAGATTGCCTTATCGCCCGTGAGAAGTGGTCCTCGATGACCAGGTACGCAGGCAGTGTCACACACGGTTCGCGGGCTCCACGTCGCCCCCCGCGAGCCGGGCGGGTTGCAGCGCTTCGAACAGGTCGCGGTGCATCCCCTCGAACGGGGCGAACGCCCCGTCCGGCGACTCCAGCGCCGCGTTGACCTCGCCCGCCCGCGCCCGTCCCGCCGCGGTGATCTCCACCAGCGTGGCCCGGCGGTCGCTCGGGTGCGGCGACCGGGTGACCAGCCCGTCGGCCTCGAGCTGGTCCACGATCAGCTTCACCGACGTCGGATGCATCATCAGGATCCGCCCGAGCGAGCTCAGCCGCGACCTGCCGTTGCTGGTCAGCGCGAGCGTGGTGAGCAGGAAGTAGCCGGTGCGGGTCAGGTCCAGCCGTTTCAGCTCCACGTCCAGTGCCTTCTTGAGCATCTGGTGGAGCCTGCCGATCGAGACGATCGCCATGAACGGCCAGGGCCCGCCGGCCATCTCCTGACCTTCCCAGCGGTCGTGGATGCCGGTGACCAGTGGGTCTACGCCTCGTTGCGCCTCAGTTCGCACCGCTCGATCGTATCTTCGGACAAAACCACATGTAAGTACTCGCTTCTTAGACTTTCCTCCCTATAGAGTGCTCCAGATCACAAGCAGAGGCCGATGTGTTGTGTGACGCTGTTGGCCCCGCCTGTGGTCCCGGTCTCGGTTGAGATCACAGGGGCGCGACCCGAAAGGCCGCGCCGCCTGTGGGCGACCGCGGCCGGAGTATCGGATGAGCGCCGACGTCCGAGAACGAAGGAGGCTGGAATGACCCTTCACCCCACCCCCGAGGGGGAGGTCTCCGGCTGATGGCCCTGAGCCTGACCAGGGCGCCGGGCCTCGCCCGGCGCCGCGCCGAGCGAGCGCTCGACGAGACCGGCCTGCTCTGCGTGACCCTCCTGGAGGGACTGCGCCGCACCTGGGACGTGCGTCAGTGGTGGGGCGAGTTCATCGAGCAGTGCTGGTTCCTGGCCCGTGTGACGAGCGTCCCGGTGATGCTCATCGCGGTCCCGCTCGGCGCCACCATCTCCCTCCAGGTCGGCGACATCGCCCGGCAGCTCGGCGCGCAGTCGGGCACCGGCGCGCTGCTGGTCGCCGCGATGATCCAGCAGGTCGCCCCGCTCGCCGGCGCGCTGCTGGTCTCCGGCGTCGGCGGCTCGGCCATCACCTCCGACATGGGGGCGCGCAACATCCGCGACGAACTCGCGGCGATGGAGGTCATGGGGATCAACCCGATCCACCGCCTGGTCACCCCCAGGCTGTGGGCGGCGAGCATCGTCTCGGTCCTGCTCTGCTCGGTGGTGATCCTCGCGGGCGTGCTCGGCGGCTACTACTTCAACGTCATCCAGCAGGGCGTCAGCCCCGGCGCGTTCTTCGACGGCGCCACCACCCTGTTGCAGTTCTCGGATCTGCTGATCACGCTGTTCAAGGCGTGGATCTTCGGCTTCATCGCCGCCGCGGTGGCCTGCTACATGGGCATGAACTGCGACTACGGACCGGTGGGCGTGGGCCGTGCGGTCAACCGGGCGGTGGTGGTCACCTCGATCGTGGTGTTCGCCACCAACTACGTGCTCACCATGATCTACCAGGTCCTCTTCCCCCCGAGGTTTTGATGGTCGCCATATCCCCCGTACGCAAGATCGGCCGGGCGGTCTCGGACCGGACGGCGGGGCTCGCCGCCTCGGCCAACCTGCCGATCTTCCTCGGCCGGGTGCTCTACCACCTGTTCTTCGACATCATCCTGCGGCGCAAGTACGGCAAGACGCTCGCCAAGCAGGTCAGCGACATCAGCGTCGGGGTCGGCGCGCTGGTGATCGGCGGCGGCATGATCTTCGTGATCGCCACCATGTCGCTGGCCACCGGCGCGATGGTCGGCCTCCAGGGCTACCCCGGCCTGGAGCGGATCGGCGCCGAGGCGTTCACCGGCCTGGTCGCCAGCTACTCCAACGTCCGCGAGGTCACCCCGATCATCGCGGGGGTCGCGCTGGTCGCGCAGGTCGGCACCGGCTTCACCGCCGAGATCGGCGCGATGCGGATCTCCGAGGAGATCGACGCGCTGGAGGTCATGGGGATCAACTCCCTGGCCTACCTGGTCTGCACCCGGGTCGCGGCGGGTGTGATCGCGCTGGTGCCGCTCTACCTGGTGTCGCTGTTCATGGCCTTCTTCGCCACCCGCTACATCTCCACCCAGTACTTCGGGCTCTCGCCCGGCATCTACGACTACTACTTCCACCTCTACCTGCCGCCGATCGACGTGTTCTACAGCGTCATCAAGGTCGCGGTGTTCGCCTTCATCATCATGTTCATCCACTGCTACCGCGGCTACTACGCGGCCGGCGGCCCGGTCGGCGTCGGCGTCGCGGCCGGCCGCGCGATCCGGGAGTCCACCATCCTGATGATCCTGATGAACCTGGTCCTGTCGTACATCTTCTGGGGCCACGGCAGCACGGTGAGGTTGACCGGATGAGTGAAGAGAGCCTGTCCTCCCGCTCCCGCACCGTCTTCGGGCTCGTCGGCGCCGGGGTGATCGCGGCCAGCGCGGTCTTCGTGGCGATCGGCTCGACGCCCTCGCACGCGGGATCCACCTACATCGACGCCTCGTTCGGCCGGGCCGGGCAGGGCCTGGACCCCGGCAAGTCGGACGTGAAGATCCGCGGCATCACGGTCGGCGCCGTCGACACCGTCCGGCTCGGCCGGGACGGCCGGGTCACGGTCCGGATGCGGCTCGACAAGGGGGTGCGGATCCCCGACACGACCACCGCCGCGGTCGAGCCGGTGTCGGTGTTCGGTCCCAAGGACCTCGCGCTGGACCTCGGCGCGAACGAGCTGAACGGCCCGTTCCTGCGCGACGGCGCGAAGGTCGCCAAGACCAGGGACCCCGCGGAGCTGTCCGACACCGCCTGGCTCACCTACCGGCTGACCAAGGCGATCAACCCGGACGAGCTGACCACCCTCCTGCACACGTTCTCCGCCGGGCTGTCGGGGCGGGGCCCGGCGCTGCGCCGGACGATCGACAACGGCACCAAGGTCATCGACGCGACGCACCGCGACCGGCAGGTGATCCAGACGCTGCTGAACGACGTCACCGGCCTGTCCGGGACGTTCGCGAGCCGCGGTGACACCGCGGTCGGCCTCGCCCGCGACCTCAACCGGCTCGGCCCGGTGATCAGCGACCGGCCGGACAAGGTCTCCCAGCTCCTGGACCGGTCGGCCGAGCTTGCCGACCGGGTCGGCGGGACGCTGCAACGGCAGGGCGGCAACATCGGCGAGATCGTCGACAGTGCCGGCCGGATCACCTCCGTGGTGGCCGGCCAGCGCCGCAACGTGCCCGTCATGCTCGACAGCCTGAACGGGTTCTTCTCCCTGCTCGCCCAGATCATCCGGATCCCCGGCCCGGAGGGCACGGTGATCGCGCAGGCGCGCGAGGCGCTGCCGCTGGACCTGTGCCAGATCTTCATCGACGCCTGCTCCCCGGCGCCGAAGAAGACGGCCTTCGACCTGAAGTTCGATCCCGACCAGCCCACCCCGGCGAGGCGGCCATGAGCGGGATGCGGCGCCGCAAATCGGCGCGCGGGCCCCAGTACAGCGTGACGGCGAAGTTCCTGGTGTTCGTGGTGGTGACGGGCCTGCTGACGTTCTTCATCGGCCAGCAGATCCTCGGCACGAGCTTCAGGTCGCGCTACCCGCTGACGGCGACGTTCGACGACGTGACGGGCCTGCTGGAGGGCGACGTCGTCAAGATCGCCGGTACCCCGGTGGGCCAGGTCAAGGGCATCGAGGTCAAGCAGGGCAAGGCCGTGGTCGACATGGCCGTCGACCGGGAGGTCAGGATCCCGGACGACTCGACCGCCTCGATCCGCTGGCGGAACGTGATGGGCCAGCGGGTGGTGTACCTGGAGCCGGGCCAGAGCACCAGGAAGATGAGCGCCGGGGCCCGGGTGCCGCACACCCGGTCGGTGGTCGACCTCGGCGCCGTGGTCGACAGCCTGGGGCCGCTGACGCAGAACCTGGACCCGAACCAGCTCAACAAGATCCTCTTCTCGTTCGCGCAGGCGCTCGACGGGAACGAGCAGGGCATCGGGGTGATGATCCAGAACTTCGACGGGCTGCTCCAGACCTTCGCGGCCCGCAGGCAGACCATCCAGGGGATGATCAAGAACTACGAGACGGTGGCGGGGGCGGTGGCCAAGCGGGACGGCCAGATCGCGGCCAGCGTCGACAACCTGGAGTCGCTGACGAAGGTGTTCGCGAGCAACCGCACGTTGCTGGAGAACGCGGTGGTCGAGATCTCGGGCGTGACGACCAACCTGAACCAGGTGCTGGGCGGCAACGACGCCCAGCTCGCCCGGATCGTGGGCAACCTCGGCCGGTTCGCCGAGACGTTCCGGCTGAACGTCGACCAGCTCGAGAAGATGGTGCAGCAGCTCCCGCTCACCCTCCGGCAGCTCTTCGCCTCCGCCAACGGCGGGCACTTCCTGCGCACCAACGCGCTGTGCCTCAACCTCGTTCAGGGACCGTGTCCGTTCCCGATGCAGCTCCCGCGGGCGCCCGGCACCAAGAACCCGTCCCAGGCCGACCTCACCAAGCTGAAGTCGATGTTGCAGGGAGGGAACTGAGAGATGGCGCTCAAGTCCCTGCGCGACGTCAACCACAAGATCGTCGCGATCGTCTCGCTCGGCGCGCTCGGCGCCGCCTGCGCCTTCGCGTTCGCGATCGGGCAGCTCCACCTGTTCGACAGCGGCTACACGATGAGCGGCGAGTTCGCCGACACCGCCGGACTGAAGAAGGGCCAGGACGTCCGGGTCGCCGGGGTCAAGGCCGGCCGGATCACCGGGGTCGAGCCCGACTTCGGGCACGGCCGGATCCTGGTCACCTGGCACGTCAACGCCGGCATCGACCTCGGCCGCGACACCCGCGCCGAGATCCAGACCACCACCCTGCTGGGCGGCCGGTACCTGCGGCTGACCGGCCCGGTCAGCCGCCCCTACGTGTCGACCCTGCCCGAGGGCCGGCGGCGGATCCCGCTCCAGCGCACCAGCGTCCCCTTCACCGTCCCCGAGGCGCTGGAGGGCGCGCAGAACATCGTCGGCAAGCTCGACCAGAAGAGCGTCGACAAGCTGCTCACCGAGGTCACCCGGATCAAGTCGCCGAGCGCCGAGCAGCTCAAGCGGATCCTGGTCAACGTCCAGTCGCTGTCGCGGACGCTGAACGATTCCACCCCCGAGATCGAGAAGCTGATCGCCAGCAGCAAGAGCATCACCGGCACGCTGGCCGCCAAGGACGACAAGCTCAAGCAGATCATCACCTCCAGCCAGGTGCTGCTCCAGGCGCTGGTGGAGCGGCGCAACGAGCTCGCCGCCACGATCGGCCAGGGCAGCCGGACGGTCCG
The DNA here is from genome assembly GCF_036227065.1 of Spirillospora sp. NBC_01491. Lineage (GTDB taxonomy): Bacteria > Actinomycetota > Actinomycetes > Streptosporangiales > Streptosporangiaceae > Spirillospora > Spirillospora xylanilytica. Next base: position 3,441,323 of record NZ_CP109432.1, on the reverse strand, counting down.
CACGCTGTCGAACGTGATCGCGCACAACCAGAAGCAGCTCGACTCGCTCCTGGACAACCTGCACCTGCTCACCACCCGGATGGCGCCCAACATGGACGCCCTCAACACCGACTTCTCGTTGCTCGGCCCGACGTTCACCCAGGTGGCCAACCTCAAGGGCAACGGCCCCTGGATCGAGGGGCTGCTCACCGGGCTCGGGCCGCTCCAGCCGCCCGGACCGATCTCCACCCGCCGTCCCGCGGCGCAGGGAGGGGGGAACTGATGAAGCCCACCGGAGGCAGGGCCCGCCCGCGGCCGGCCGCGGGCGTCTGCGCGGTGCTGTGCCTCGCGCTGGCCGCGGCGCTCGGCGGCTGCTCGCTGGCGTCCGCGGGCGGCGAGCGCACCATGGTCGTCTACATGCCCAAGGCCCGCTCCTTCTACAAGGAGTCCAAGGTCAAGGTGATGGGCGCCGACGTCGGCCTGGTCGACAAGGTGCAGAAGTGCACGCCCGAGCTGTGCGCCGGCAGGACCGACCAGATCAAGGTGACCTTCCACCTGAAGCGCGAGGTCCCGCTGCCGCGCGGCGTCCAGGCCTCGATCGTCCCGCTCAACCTGGTCGGCGAGCGCAACCTGGTGCTGCACCCGGCGTGGCGGCCGGGCGAGCCGAAGGAGACCACCGACAGCATCCCGATCGAGCGCACCCACGTGCCGGTCGAGGTCGACGACGCGCTCAGCTCGTTCACCAACCTCGCCAACGCGCTCGACCCGACCAAGATGCAGAGCGCGCTCGGGACGGCCGCCGGCACCGTCAAGGGCAACGGCAAGGAGTTCAACGCGACGCTGGAGCAGAGCGCCCGCCTGGTCGAGAACGTCGCCGGGCAGGACAAGGAGCTCGTCCAGGTCGCGCGGAACCTCAACCGGCTGGCCGGGGTGGTGCGCGGGCGCGAGGAGGTCCTCGGCTCGATGATCCGCGACTTCAGCGAGGCCACCCGGGTGCTCAGCTCCGAGCGCGGCCAGCTCCAGGACCTGGTGAGCGGGATCCTGGAACTGTCCAAGAACGGCGACAAGCTGCTCCAGAAGTACAAGGGGCGGCTCCCGTACGACCTGGCGGTCCTCACCCGCGTGTCGCTGGTGCTGAAGGGCAACGCCCAGTCGCTCGCGGGGCTGCTGAAGGCGCTGCCGGGCATCGGCGACGCCCTCATCGGCGGCTACAACCCCGAGAACAAGTCCCTTCAGATCCGCTTCGCCACCGACGCCTTCCTGCGGACCTGGCTCAAGGGCCTGATGGACACCGACGAGACGGGCTGCCCGCTGCCCAAGCCGAACTCCAACTGCCCGTGGCAGCAGAACGGAGGCAACTGATGGGCCGCAAGGCGTTGCTGCTCGTGGCCGTGCTGGTCCTGACGGTCTCCGGTTGCTCGTACAAGACGATGGGCGCGCCGCGCGACGGCCTCACCCTCACCGCGACGTTCGACGACGCGCAGGGCCTGGTCGCCGGGCACAGCGTGAAGATGTCCGACCTGACCATCGGCAGCGTCACGAAGGTGGAGCTGGCCGGCTACCGGTCCAGGGCCACCCTGGCGATCAAGAAGGAGTACCGGATCCCGCGGGGCTCCCGGGCCGAGATCAAGGTGACCTCGCTGCTCGGCGAGAACTACGTCGACCTCCAGATGCCGCCCGGCGGGAGCATGGACCGCGGCCCGTTCCTGGCGGACCGGGCCGCGATCGCCGACACCTCGGTGCAGCCGGCGTTCGAGCAGGTGATCGGGCAGACCGGTCCGCTGCTCAAGGCCCTGGCCGGCGACGACGTGGCCACCGTGGTCAACGCCGGGGCGACCGCCCTCGACGGGAACGGGAAGAAGCTCAACGCCACCATCGCCAAGACCGGCGACCTGCTGAAGATCTTCGCCGACCAGCGCGCCGAGCTCGGCCTCGCGGTCGACAACTTCGCCAAGCTCGGCCGGTCGCTGGCCAAGGGCACCGACGAGCTGGACCAGGCCCCGGTGCAGCTGGAGCGCATGACCAAGGTGCTCGACGACAACAAGGGCAAGATCCTCAAGACGGTCGACCGGCTCACCCGGATGGCCCGCCAGCTCAACGACAAGGTGCTGGAGGGCCGGGTCACCCGGTTCCGGAACCTGCTGCGCGACCTCGACCCGGTGCTCCAGCAGCTCGGCGACAACCGGACGCGGCTCACCAGCCTGGTGGACGGGCTGGTGCAGTTCTCCGACAAGCTCCCCAAGGCCACCTATGACGGTCAGCTCCTGCTCTACCCGATCCTGAAGATCGTGTGGCCGGACGGCACGCCGGTGCTCCCCGCCCAGGGCGGGTCGCCCGCCGCCGCCAAGGGCAAGGGCAAGGGGAAGTCCAAGGCCGGGACCGGCGCGCGGCCGGGTGCCAAGCCGGGCTTCCAGCTCCCCGAGCAGCTGCGCGGCGCCCTGCCGGGCCTCGACAAGATCCTGGAGCCGCCGCGATGACCAGGCGCCTGACGATCAACCTGACGGTGTTCGCCGCCCTCGCCGTGCTCATGGTGGTCTGGGCGTTCAACAACGTGGTGCGCTTCGACTTCATCGACCGGCCGTACCACATCACCGTCGAGTTCGAGTCCTCGCCGGGCCTGCACCCGGGCTTCGAGGTCGACTACCTCGGGCTGCGCGTCGGCAAGATCGACTCGGTCTGGCTGGACAGGGACAAGGTCAAGGTCAAGCTCGACATGGAGCGCGGGGTCAAGGTCCCGCAGGGCGTCACCGCCGCCGCCGCGCGCAAGTCAGCGGTCGGCGAGCCCGTCGTCGAGCTGACCCCGGGCCCGGGCGGGACCGGCGCGACGCCGCTGGCCGCGAACGCGGTGATCCCGGTCGCGCAGACCAAGGTGCCGCCCAAGTACGGCGACCTGTTCGGCGCGGTCATCCAGACCCTCAAGGCCATCAGGCCCGAGGACGCGCAGGTGCTCACGCACGAGCTGGCCGAGGGCTGGGCCGGCCGCGAGGGCTCGCTCCGGCAGGTCATCGACGGCGGCGACCAGCTCACCACCACCTTCGCCGAGAACACCGAGCTGCTCGACGGGCTGACCAAGGACCTCGGCAAGATCACCGGGGTGCTCAACCGGAACCGCGGCGACCTCGGCGCCGGGATCGACAACCTGGCCGCGCTGACCGGTGCCCTCAGCCAGGTGCGCGGCGACCTCACCGAGCTCCGCGACAGGGGGCCGGACCTGCTCGGCACCGTCAACAGGCTGCTCGACCAGACCGGCCCCGACTTCGAGTGCACCGTCGACTCGATCGGCAGCCTCGGCCTCAGCCGGTACAACCCGGGCTACCTGACCGACCTGCGTGACACCCTCGCCCAGGCGCCGAGGCTGAAGGTCGTGCTCGACAACGTGATCGGGCGCGACCAGGGCAAGCCGGTGCTGAACGTGGTCTTCCTGATGACCGTCAAGAAGCTGGCCACGCTGGAGTACAAGTACCCGCTGGCGCAGCCCACCGCGCCCAAGCCGCCGACCTGCGCGGGCGGCCGGACGCCGGCGCTGGTCAAGCAGAAGCCCTACCAGGCCAAGAACCCCGGGGGGACGATCCCGACCCACGACCCGTCGCTCGACCGGCAGAAGCTGAACGCCAAGAACGCGGCCAACCGCAGCGCCGAAGAACCTTCAGGGGGACCGCCGGTTTGGCTAGTCTACGTTCCTCCGGTCCTGGCCCTGCTGGTATTGATCAAGGTCATGATGGGCTCGGTGCCTGTGATGTCCCGCATCTCCCGCCTGCGTCGTAAGGACTGACCTCAACCCCAGGAGTTTGAAGTGACAGCCAGGACCGACAAGGACGTCACCGGGGACGCCGCGGACGCCGTCGTGGACGAGCCCGCCGCCGAGGAGCCGGAGGACGGGCCGGCCGCGTCCGGGGCCGCGGCGCGTCCGGCCAAGCGCAAGCGGCGGGTGCGGGTCATCGAGGTCCTCGACGGCGAGGACATCGACGAGGTCCTGGATGCGATCGACGCCGAGGAGGAGGCCGGGGCCGCGGAGCCCGCCGCCGAGACGGCGGCGACCGCCAAGCCCGCGGCCCGGCCCGTGAAGCCGGTCGTCGAGCGGATCGAGCCGCCGGCGACGGTCGTGGACGAGCCGGCCGCCAAGCCGTCCAAGCCGTCCAAGCCGTCCGGGCCGGACGCGGGCCGCCGCGCCTTCCTCGGCCTCGGCCGCGAGCAGGCCGTCGTGGTGGTCGTCCTCGTCGCGGTGCTCGCGAGCCTGGCCGTCTGGCAGTGGCGGAGCGCGAGCGGCGAGGCGTCCAAGGCCGACGAGCGCGCCGCGGTCGGCAAGGTCGCCGCCGCGTACGGCGACGTGGCGCTCAACTACAACGCCTCCAACTACCAGGCGCAGATGGCCAAGGCCCAGAAGCTCATGGGCGGCGACCTCCTGGAGAGCTTCAAGGCCACCACGCTCCCGAGCCTCGGCGACACCTTCAAGAGCAGCCCGGAGCTCGCGCTGTCCTCCAAGACCAGCCAGACGTTCGTCGGCAGCGTGGACGGCAGGTTCGCGACCGCCGTGGTGATGGTCGACATCAAGGTGCAGAGCAAGGAGGCCACCGAGGCGCCCGCCACGCTGCTCCGGCTCGCGCTGGCCAAGATCGACGGCGACTGGAAGGTCACCAAGCAGTACGCGTCCGGCGTGAACGACCAGAACCAGAACCAGCAGGCCGGCGGCAGCCAGCTCCCCGTCCCGAGCGACGGCGCCCCCTCGGGCGGCCAGCCCAAGGACGGCAAGACCGGCAAGCCGAAGAACTGACCCCGGCCGGCCCGATCGCGCCCCGTACGGCGGAAGCCGTGTGGGGCGCGGCGCGTTGACCCTGTGGACGGCGAGGGGCGGCGCGAGGATGACGGGCGGGACGATGACCGCGGACGGCGACACGACGGGGGGCCGGGGCATGGTGGCGGACGACGACGCGGCCCCGGACGCCGAACCGGAGGCCGAACCGGAGGCCGAACCGGACGTCGAACCGGACCCGGGTGCGGGCGCGGGCGCGTCCCGGGGGTGGCCGGAGCGGGACGAGGTGATCGGCGAGTTCGGCGTGCTGCTCGGCGCGGCGGGGATGCTGGAGCGGATCGCCGCGCGCGAGCTGGAGCGGCGCTGCGGGATCCGGCACGTCGCGTTCGAGGTGCTGATGCGGCTGGCGGACGCGGGCGGCGACCGTCCGCGCACGATGGGCCGGCTGGCCGGCGAGCTGATCCTCACCAGTGGCGGGATGACCCGGCTGATCGACCGGATGGAGGAGTCGGGCTGGGTCCGCCGGCTGGCCGCCGAGGGCGACCGGCGGCGTCAGCTCGTGGGGCTGACGGGCGCCGGCCGCAGCAAGCTCGACGAGGCGCTCGTGGTGCACGCCGAGACCCTGCGGAGGCATTTCGCCGGGCCGCTCCCGGACGCGGAGCGGCGCCGGCTGGTCGGCACCCTGCGCACCCTGAACGCGCACGCCCGGGAGGAGCTGGGCGACCTCCGCTGAGCGGACCCGCGGGGGCCGGAGGTGGCGGGGCGGGGGTCAGAGGTAGCGGGCGGCGGCGGCCTCGGCGGGGGCGTCGTCACCGGTGACGCCGTCCGGGCCCTTGGGGATGCCGTCGTCGATCTCGGCGGGGCAGTTGACGGTGACCCGGTGCATCTTGCGGCGCTCGGTGTAGTCGGCGACCGCGTAGTGCTGCGTGGGCCGGTTGTCCCAGAACGCGAGCGTGCCGACCCGCCACTTGAGCCGGACCTGGAACTGCGGGTCGCGGACGGCGTCGAACAGCAGCGGGAGGATCGCCTCGTTCTCCCGCCGCGACAGCCCGATCAGCCGGGTGACCGAGGACCGGTTGACGTACAGCGCCTTGCGCCCGGTCTCGGGGTGGATCCGGACGACGGGGTGGGTGACCGGCGGGTTGTCGTCCTGCATCGCGCGCAGGTCCATCCGGTGGCCCTTGTCGATGGCCTTGGAGACCGACATGGTCAGGTCGTGCTCGGCGTACAGGTCGTCGCACAGCCGCTGGAGCCAGGGCGCGAGCGAGTCGTAGGCCATGTACATGTTGGCCCAGAGGGTGTCGCCGCCGACCTCGGGCAGGATGACCGCGCGCAGCAGCGATCCCATCGGCGGGGTCCTCATGAACGTGTTGTCGCTGTGCCACTGGTCGCCGCCCTCGCCCTTGGGGTCGGTCTGGTCCAGGACGTGGACGGCGCTGCCCGAGGTGTCCATCGGCGGCAGGTTGGCGGTGCCGAACTGCTTGGCGAACGCGACGTGCTCCTCGTCGCTGATCTGCTGGTCCCGGAAGAACAGCACCATGTGCTCCAGCAGGCCGTCGCGGATCTGCTGGACCTGCTCGGGGTCCAGCGGCTTGCTCAGCTCGACGCCGGTGACCTCGGCGCCGATGTTCCGGGTCATGGGCTGGAATTCGATCATGTCCTGCGGCCTCCATCGGGGTGCGCTGTGCCGTCGCGAGCCTGGAGCCGGGCGATCAGCTTGCCAAGCAATCGCTAGGTTGATGGTAGCCGATGGAGGTGGACGGCTGTCCAGTCCGGACCGGCCGTCCAGTCCGGACCGCCGGTCAGCGCGAGTAGTGCTCGACCACGAGCTGCTCGTCGCAGATGACCGGGACCTCGCGCCGCTCGGGCAGCCGGGCGAGCCGCGCGGCGAGCGCGTCGTGCCGCACCTCCAGGTAGGGCGGGACGTTCTCGGCGTGGCCCCCGGCGGCGGCGACCGCGAACGGCGGCAGCGCGCGGCTGCGCTCGGCGATCGTGATGACGTCGCCGGGCCGTAGCCGGTAGGACGGGCGGTCCACCCGGCGGCCGTTCACCAGCACGTGGCGGTGCACGACGAACTGGCGGGCCTGGTAGATCGTCCGGGCGAAGCCGGTGCGCAGCACCAGCGCGTCCAGCCGGCGCTCAAGGTCGACGATCAGCGCCTCGCCGGTCTTGCCGCCGGCCCCCGCGGCCTTGGCGAACGCGTTGCGGAGCTGGGCCTCACGGATGTTGTACTGGGCGCGCAGCCGCTGCTTCTCGCGCAGCCGCACCTTGTAGTCGGACTCCTGCTTGCGGGCGCGCCCGTGCATTCCGGGCGGGTAGGGGCGGGCCTCGAAGTACTTGACGCTCTTGGGGGTGAGCGGGATGCCGAGGGCCCGGGACAGCCGGACCTTGGGGCGGGAGTTGTTCATGGTGCACCTCACTGTGATTAGGTAACCCTTACTTAGGTAAGCCTAACCTAGAATGTCAGGAGATCCAATGAGCCGGACCGACAGCCCGGAGCGGCGGCCGACCGCAGCGGAGCGGGCGCGCAGCCTCGCCTACGGCGTGGCCGACGGTGTCCTCGCGGTGCCCGGCGTCCCGTACGCCCCGGTGCCCGCGCACGCGACCGACCGCGACGGCCGCCCGCTGCTGCTCATGCCCGCGGCCTCGCCCGTCGTCGCCGCGCTGGCCGGGGAGCCCGACCTCCCCGCCACGCTGCACATCTCCGACGTCGCCCCGGTCCCGCTGCCCGACCGGGTGCGCGGCCGGGCCCGGCTGCACGGCTGGATCACCGAGGTCCCGGCCGCCGACCGCCGCGCCGCCGCGCTCCGGCTCTCCCACCTGCACCCGCGGCCCGAACTCCTCGACTTCGGCGCCGCGCCCGCCGTCCACGGCGCGTGGACGGTGCTCGCGCTGGAGGCCGCGGAGATCGAGGTGGAGGACGCCTGGGGGAGCGCGATCGTCGAGCCGGAAGAGTACGCCGCCGCGACGCCCGACCCGTTCGTCGCGATCGAGGCGTCCGTCCTCGCCCACCTCGACTCCTGCCACCGCGAGGAGCTGATGACGCTCCTGCCCGGGATGGCGGCCGGGGAGGTCCCGCCCGTCCCGATGCCCGTCGTGCGCCCGCTCGCCCTGGACCGGCACGGGATGTGGCTGCGCTGCTCTATCCCGGAACCGGGCGGGCCCGACCCGTTCGACCTCCGGCTCGCGTTCTCCGAGCCGGTCCGCGATCTCGACGGCCTGCGCTGCGTCTACCGCCGGCTCTTCGCCGGCGCCACCACGTAGCCCGGTTCCGCGCAGTGTCAGTGTTCTCCCGGATGGTGCCGGGACCCGATCCGGGCCATGCTCGGGTTTCCGGCCGGAGGCGGCCCCCGGACCGCCCGCCCGACCACGGCCCGTACATCGTTCTCCCTCGCGGGGTGGGCGACACGGTGACGGATCCGCGGACGAGCGGACGGGACGCGGCGTCGCCCCCGGCTGGATCGGTTCTCCCCGGGGACGCCGGCCGGGCCACCGGCGCCGATTGGACCTGTTCCGGCAGCGGCCGTGGCGCCCAGGCTGGAACCATGACCGAACACCGCCGGGAGACCCGCGCCGTCCACCCGCCCGTGATCATGCCCGAGGGAAGCCGCCCGCTCGGAGTCCCCATCTACCAGGGCCACGTGTTCGCCCTCGACGACGCCGACGCGATGGCCGACGCGTTCCAGGATCCGGACGGCGCGTTCTTCTACGGCCGGATGAGCAACCCCACCGTCCGCTCCCTCGAACAGGCCGTCGCGGAACTGGAGGGCGGCGCCGACGCGATGGCGACCGCGTCCGGCATGGGCGCGATCAACGCGGTGCTCATGGCGACGCTCCGCTCCGGCGACCACGTGATCGCGCAGTCCTCGCTCTACGGCGGGACGTACGCGCTGCTGGGCGACCTCGCCGAGCGGTGGGGGGTCGAGGTGGACTTCGTCTCCGGCGCCGATCCCGCCGAGGTGCGCGCGGCGCTCCGGCCCCGGACCCGGCTGCTGTACCTGGAGACGATCGCCAATCCGTCCACCCGGGTCGGCGACCTGCCCGCGCTCGCCGCCGCGGCCCGCGAGGCCGGGGTGCCGACCGTGGTGGACAACACCTTCGCCCCGGTGCTGTGCCGTCCGATCGAGCACGGCGCCGACATCGTCGTGCACTCGATGACCAAGTACCTCGGCGGGCACGCCGACGTCGTCGGCGGCGTGGCGGTGTTCGCCGACTCCGGCCGGCACCGGCGGGTGTGGGAGCACGCGCTCGAACTTGGCGCCACCCTCGCGCCGCACTCGGCCTGGCTGGTGCTGCGCGGCCTGGCCACGCTGCCGATGCGGATCGCGCGGCAGAGCGAGACCGCCCTCCTGCTGGCCCGGCGGCTCGACGCGCACCCGGCCGTCGCCGCCGTCCACCACCCGGGGCTGCCCGGCCATCCGCAGCACGAGCTGGCGTCGCGGCTGCTGAGCGGGGGCGGCGGCGGGGTGCTGTCGTTCGAGCTGGAGGGCGGACGGGAGGCCGGCCGCGCGTTCATCGAGTCCGTGCGGCTGGCCTCGCTCGCGGCCTCGCTCGGCGCCGCGGCGACGCTCGTCCTGCACTCGGCGAGCACCTCCCACCGGCGGCTCGACGCCGCCGCGCTGCGTGCCGCCGGGATCGGGGCGGGGACGGTCCGGGTCGCCGTGGGCCTGGAGCACCCCGAGGACCTGTGGAACGACATCGAGCAGGCCCTCGCCGCCACCGCCGCCGCGCCCGCCGCCGCGTCCGCCGAGCGGGCGTGAGGGCGGGCCGCTAGAGGTAGAAGCCGGTCGCGGACGCGGGGACGTCGCGTCCCTCGGGACGCTTCTCGCCCTTGCGCATCGCGGCCAGCTCGGCCAGCGTCGCGCCGTCCGGCCCGATGCCGTGACGGTCCGGCCGGCCGGCCGGACCGGCCCCCTCGACGCCGTCCCCGTCGCCGCCCTCGGTGCCCTCGTCCAGCCACGCGACCGACTCGGCGCGGGTCAGCGGGCCGACCTCGATCTGCGCGAGGCAGCGCCCCGGACGGACGACCGCGGGGTGCAGCCGCGCCAGGTCCTCGTTGGTGGTGATCGCGACCAGGACGTCGCGGCCCTGCCCGAGCATCCCGTCGGTGAGGTTGAGCAGCCGGGACAGGCCCTGCCCGGTGGACGCCTTGGCCTCACCGCGGATCAGCTCGTCGCAGTCCTCCAGGATCAGCAGCCGCCAGCGCCGGTTCTCCTCATCGTCATCGTCGCCGACCGCCACCTCCATCAGGTAGCTGGGCGTGCCGAACAGCGCCTCGGGGTCGAGCACGCAGTCGGCCTGGCACCACGTGCCCCAGGACCGCGCGAGCGCCCGCAGCGCGGTGGTCTTGCCGGTGCCCGGCGGCCCGTGCAGCAGCAGCAGCCGCCCGTTGACCTCCTCCCGGGTCATGCCCATGACCCGGTCGAACGCCTCGGCGACCGGCGCGGTGTAGTTGCGCCGGATCTCGGTCCAGGTGTCGGCGGAGATGGCCCGCTCGGTCCGGATCGGGCCGCGCCCGCCCAGGTGCCAGAAGCCCATCTCGACGTTGGTGTCGTCGGTCTTCGGCGGCTCGGTGGCGTCGCGGACGCAGTCGGCCAGGACCGACTCGGCCAGCTCGTCGCTGATCGCCGAGACCGCCACGTAGGCGCTGCCGTGCTTCCACCGGTTGGTGAGCAGCGTCCAGCCGTCGCCCTCGGCGAGCACCGACTCCTTGCCCTTCTCGTGCGCGACGCGCAGCACCCGGGCGCCGTCCGGGCGCAGCGGGGCGTCGGCCTTGACGTGATCGAGCTGGGTCGACCGCGACCACGGCTGCGCGCCGGACGCGAACGGCCGCATCGACAGCACGTCCATCACGTCGGCGGGCGAGTTGCCGTCGTTGAGGTTGAGCACCACGGGCAGCGTCAGGCCCGCCCCGGGGTCGGCGTCCGATTCCCGGGGCTCGACGAGATGCAGGATCTCCTGCGGCCTCTCCCGTGACATGGTCATGGTTTCGATGATCAGCCCCGCCGGCGGGTGCCGTCCACCGATTTAGCCTGTCTGCTTCGTCTCGTCGGACGGCCCGGCGCCGTCCGCCGCCGGCGCCGCGCCCTCGTCCGCGGCCTTGCCCGTGCTCTCGGCCTGGGGCTGGGGCTGGGCCGGGCCCGCGACCGCGGCCTCGGTCGTGTCGACGGACGTGACCGTGTCCCCGGGCTTGCGCAGGTCGGCGGCCTTGCGGGCCGCCGCGGCGGCCTTGGCCTCCACGGCCGCCTTGGCCTCGGCCTCGCGGACCTCCCTGGCCTGGTGGGCGGCCTTGCGGTCGGCGGCCTCCTTGAGGTCGAGCGCCTCGGCCTCCTCCGGGGTCGGCGCCGATCCGCCCAGGTAGGCGGGCTGCCACCAGGTCTCGCCCGGCTTGGGCTCCTCCGGGTACTCGCGCTGCGCCTGCTCGAGCAGCTCCGACATCCGGTGGTGCAGTTCCTCGGTGACCTTGTCGTAGTCGTCGCCGCGCTTGGGGTACATCGGCTCGCCGATGAGGATGGTCACCGGGACGTTCCGCTGGAACAGCCGCTTCTTGTGGCCCTTGGTCCACATCCGCTGCGGGCCCCAGATCGCGATCGGGATCAGCGGCACCTTGCCGGCGACGGCCATCCGCACCGCGCCGCTCTTGATGTCCTTGACCGTGAACGAGCGGCTGATCGTCGCCTCGGCGAAGACGCCGATGATCTCGCCGCCCTTCAGCGCGGTCAGTGCGGCCTTGTAGGAGGCGGCCCCTGCCTCCCGGTCGACCGGGATGTGATGCATCCCGCGCATCAGCGGCCCGGCGATCCGATTGTCGAAGATCTCCTTCTTCGCCATGAACCGGACCAGCCGCTTCGCCGGGTGGGTGGCCAGCCCGGCGAAGATGAAGTCGAGATAGCTGACGTGGTTGCTGACGAGCACCGCGCCTCCGGTGCTGGGGATCCGGTCGGTCCCTTCGAGACGGAACTTCACGTTGAGCGCCTTGAAGAGCGCCAGCGCCGTCTTGTTCACCGGCGGGTACACGATTTCGGACATGGATGAACCGTACTTGAGCCGGAGGTCATCAGCGAGGCGACCCATCCACCCGGACCGGACGATGGATCACACAACGGCCCGGAACTCTGAGAAGGTTGGGTTGTGACGTGATCCGGTGAAGGGGGATGAGCATGGAACCGTTGGACGCGGCCGCGGATGTGCACGCGCTCATCCGCGACCTGCTTCCCGCGGTGGCGCCGACCGCCTGGCTCGACTCGGGGACCTCCGAAGTGGTGCTGCCCGTCGGGCGGTCCGAGGCGCGGGCGTCCACCTGGACGGCGCTGGAGCGCTGCGCCCGTGAACCCGCCCCCCAGTGGCCCGTCCTGGTGGAGGAGTGGGTCCGCGAGGTCTGCGACCGCGCGTTCCTCGCCGTCGGTGAGATGGAGCTGTTCGGCGACGTGCGCGAGCTGCTGCGGCTGCGCATCGTGCCCAAGCTCGCGCCGCGCGACCGCGAGGGCCTGGTCGTCGTCCCGGCCGGAGACCACTTCGACGCGATGGTGATGATCGAGCACCCCCGCTACGGCGGCCCGCTGACCAAGGCCCGCGCCGGGCTGCTCGGGCTCCGCAAGCTCGGATATGTGATGACCAACACCCACGACCGCGAGCTGGCCGACGTCGAGGTCCGCGACCAGCCGCTGCTGCCGGGCCGCAACGTCCGGGTGGTGACCAAGCCGGGCAGCCGCTACGTGTCGGCGCTGCTCAGCGAGGTCGACCAGTTCCTTCCCGGGCCGAACACCCGCGGCGCGCTGGTCGGGGTGCCCTGCCACAGCACGCTGCTGCTCTACCCGATCACCTCCACGGCCGTCCGCGAGGTGCTGCCGGTCTTCGCCGACGTGGTCGCCGAGATGCACGTCGCCGCCGAGGACCCGTGCGCCCCCGGCGTCTACTGGAGCCACGGCGAGCGCCGGCTCACCCCGCTCGCCGGGGGCGCCGACCTGGAGGGCTCGGGCGAGTTCGCCGCCCTCCTGCGCCGTCTCCCCGAGGGCTGACCCTCCAGGAGAGGAGCCCTCGGGGGCCTGTCTCAAAGTGCCCGAGCACGGTCAGCGCCCCGAGCCGCCAGGCGAGGAAGCTGGGCCGAGCTTGAAATCAGGGGAGCTTCCAGTCCACGGGGGAGGCGCCCTGCTGCTCCAGGAGCTGGTTGGCGCGGCTGAACGGGCGGGAGCCGAAGAAGCCCCGGTCGGCAGACATCGGGCTCGGGTGCGCGCTCTCGATGCAGGGGACGCCGCCGAGCATCGGCTTGAGGTTGCGGGCGTCGCGGCCCCACAGGATCGCCACGAGGGGCCGGCCGCGCGCGACGAGCGCGCGGATCGCCTGCTCGGTGACCTCTTCCCAGCCCTTGCCGCGGTGCGAGGCGGGCTTGCGGGGCAGCACGGTCAGCGACCGGTTGAGCAGCAGCACGCCCTGCCCGGTCCACGGCGTCAGGTCGCCGTTGGACGGCTGGGGGAGGCCGAGGTCGTCGTGCAGCTCGCGGTAGATGTTGATCAGGCTGCCGGGCAGCGGCCGGACGTCCGGCGCGACCGAGAAGCTGAGCCCGACCGGATGGCCCGGGGTCGGGTAGGGGTCCTGCCCCATGATCAGCACCCGCACCTCGTCGAACGGCTGGGTGAAGGCGCGCAGGATGTGGCCGCCGGCCGGGAGGTAGCGGCGTCCGGCGGCGGTCTCGGCGCGGAGGAAGTCGCCCATGGCGGCGATCCGTCCCGACACCGGTTCCAGCGCGGTCGCCCACCCGGCCTCGACGACGTCCGCGAGTGGTCGTCCCGTCATGGTCGACCACCCTAATGCCGTGATCGCGGCGGTGCGGTCGGAACGCGGCGGGGCGGCGCGGGCGTTCGTCCGCCGCGACGGGCCGCGGGAACGCAAAGGGTTGTCCATGGGTCGGCGGGCCGTCCGGATGAATGGGGCGAAACATCCCGTTAAGTCCGTGTTACTTTCCGTGCACACTCATTGACCCGGCGGTGCGGGGCCGCGTAACTCCTTGAGGAGGAAGGCAGGCGCAGGACAGGCGCAGAACCAGCGGACGGAACCAGCATGAGCCAGTTGACCACCGTGGACGCCACGTTCCTCAACGCGGAGACCGCCACCGTGCACCCCCACATCGCCGGGCTCGGCATCGTGGACACCGCCTCGTGCCCCGGCGGCACGCTGACCGTCGCCGCCCTGGCGGACCTGGTCCGGCGGCGCGCCCATCTCGCCGCCCGGCCGCTGCGCCGGCGGCTCGCCCCGGTGCCGCTCGGCCTCGACCGCCCCTACTGGGAGGACGATCCGGACTTCGATCCCGGACGGCACATCCGCGAGATCGCGCTGCCCGCGCCGGGCGGCGACGAGCAGCTCGGCGACGCCGTCGCGATGCTGCACGAGACGCCCCTGGACCGGACCCGCCCGCTTTGGGAGATGGCCCTCGTCCACGGCCTGGCCGGGGGCCGCACCGCCGTGTACGTCAAGGTGCACCACGCCGCCATCGACGGCGTGACGGCCGCCGAGACCCTCGCCGCGCTGCTCGACCTGTCGCCGGAGCCGCGCGAGGTGCCGGCGGGCGACGCCGAGCCGCAGCGGGCCCCGCACGCGGCCGGCATGGTCGGCGCCGGCCTCCTCAAGGCCGCGCTGCACCCCGTCCGGACGGCGCTGTCGGTGGCGCGCACCGCCCCCTACCTCGACGAGATCCCCGGCGTCGGCGCGCTGCCGGGCGCCGGGCTGGTGGCGCGGGCCGTCCAGGGGGCGCTGCGCCGCGACGAGGTGCCGCCCGCGCCGCGCGCCGCCGCCCCGTCCACCCCGTTCAACCAGCCGGTCGGGCGCCGGCGCTCGGTGGCGTTCGGGGAGCTGTCGCTCGCCGAGGTCAAGCAGGTGCGCGAGGCGCTCGGCGGCAGCGTCAACGACGTGGTCATGGCGCTGTGCGCGACCGCCGTGCGCACCTGGCTGGACAAGCGCGGCGAGCTGCCCCCGGGCCCGCTCGTCGCGGGCGTCCCGGTGTCGCTGCGCCGCGCCGGGCGGGACGCGGACGACACCGGCAACCAGATCTCGATCATGAGCGTGCCGCTCGCCACCCACCTCGCCGACCCGGCCGAGCGCTTCGCCGCCGTGCGGTGCGACATGGACCTGGTCAAGCGGCGGTTCACCGCCTCGTCCGGGGTGTGGGTGCGGGAGCTGAGCGGGATCCTGCCGGCGGTGGTCGCCGGGCCGCTGATCCGGCTGGCGATGCGGGCGCCGTTCCGCCCGATCAACCTGATCGTCTCGAACGTGCCGGGGCCGCAGTTCCCGCTGTACCTGTGCGGGGCGCGGGTGCTCGGCTACTACCCGGTCTCGGTCGTCAGCGACATCACCGGCGGCGTCAACATCACCGTGTTCTCCTACGACGGCAAGATTGACATCGGCGTGGTCGCCTGCCGGGACCTGGTGCCCGACCCGTCGGAGCTGCTCGACCACCTCGCCGACGCCCTCGACGAGCTGAAGGACCTCACCCGGGAGTGATCCCGAGGACGGCGCGGTGCCGCCACGCGAGGCCGAGCGCGGCGGCACCGGCCGGCTGCATCGGCTCGGGGACCGTCCCGTCGAACGGCGCGACCGAGACCCGTCCCTCCGCGTTCACCTCGACCAGCCCGCCGAACAACTCCCCGAACGCGGCGTCGTCGAAGACCGCCACCGTCAGGACGTCCAGCGCCATCGTCAGCGGATCGACGCCGAGCCCGAGGCAGTGCGCCCGCACCCGGCCGTCCCGCCGGGCCCCGGTCAGCGCCCGGTGGAACGGCCACGCCTCCTGGTCGAACGCCTCGCCGTAGTCCTCATCGCCGCCGAGCAGTTCCTCGGCGTACTCGCGCACCATGGTCCGCCACAGGTCGAGATCGGCGGGCCCGCCCGTGAGCGGCTGGAAGCCGCCGACGGGCATCACGTGGTGGAGGCCGCCCGCGTGCGCGACCTTCGCCGGGTCGCGCCAGTGCAGCACGTACGATCCGGACGCCGTGACGGTCAGCGTCGTGATCGCGGAGAGCGCGGGGCGGCGGGACAGGTCGCGGGGGTCGCCGATCCGCCGCCGCAGCGGCAGCCCGGGGACCCCGGCGGCCAGCTCGTGCGCGACGGCCTCGCCGATGTCGACGCCGTCGAAGTACCCCGCCGGTCCGAGCCGCAGCACGCCCCGGCCGGACGGTGCCAGGTCGGCGGCGAGGAGCCGGTAGAAGGGGCGGTCCTCGAACACGGCCGGGGCCGCGAGCGCCGCCATCGCCTCGGCGTACGTCGCGAACCCGTCCGGCAGCCCGTCCGCGGGCGCCGCCACCGCGGGCGGGGCCGGGGCGGCCTCCCATTCCAGCCGGACGTTCTCCAGGGGGATCGGCGCGTCCGGGATCCACTCGGGACGGGTCAGCAGCGCGGTGCCCGCCACGCGCGGGACGCCCGGGTACAGGGCGCCCGCCGTCCGGCCGAGACCGGCGCGGTCGCCGTTCAGGAGGGCGCGGTCCGCGCGCCACCGCTCTCGGCTGAGGCTCATGCGGTCACTCCTTCCCTCCGCGCGGGACGACCAGACCGGACTCGTACGCGGTCACGACGGCCTGGACCCGGTCGCGCAGGCCGAGCTTGCGCAGCACCCGGCTCACGTGCGTCTTGACCGTCTCCTCGCCCACGACCAGGCGCGCGGCGATCTCCGGGTTCGACAGGCCCTCGGCGACCAGTCTCAGCACGTCGGTCTCGCGCGGCGTCAGCGCGGCGGGCGGCGGCGCGGCCGGACGGGGCCGGAGCCGCGCGAACTCGCCGATGAGGCGGCGGGTGACGCTCGGCGCGAGCAGCGCCTCCCCGGCGGCGACCACCCGGACGGCGTCGAAGAGCCGCTCGGCCGTCGCGTCCTTGAGCAGGAACCCGCTGGCGCCCGCGACCAGCGCGTCGTAGACGTGCTGGTCGAGGTCGAAGGTGGTCAGCATGACGATCCGCGGCGCGGCGACGCCCGGGGCGGACGCGGTGGACGTCATGGACGTCATGGACGCGGTGGACGCGGCGGCGCCGGTGATCCGGCGGGTCGCCTCGATCCCGTCCATGACCGGCATCCGCACGTCCATCAGCACGACGTCGGGGCGCAGCTCGCGGCACACCCGGACCGCCTCGGCGCCGTCGGCCGCGGTGCCGGCCACGGTGAGGTCGGGCTGGGTCTCCAGGAGCGCGCCGAACCCGGCCCGCACCACCTCCTGGTCGTCGACCACGACGACGCGCACCGGGGGCGCGCTCATCCGGCCGCCTCCGTCGTCGCCCCGTTGGTGGTCGTGGCGGCGGGCAGCGTGGCCTCGACGAGGAAGCCGCCGGTGGGCGCGGACCCGGTGCGCAGCGCGCCGCCGACCGCCGCGGCCCGTTCGCGCATCCCGAGCAGACCGTGCCCGCCGCCGGCGCCGTGCCCGCCGGCCGGCGGGCCGGGGCCGTTGTCGCGCACCCGCAGCCGTAGCGCGTCCGCCGCGTACTCGACCTCCACATCCACGGCGGCGCCCGGCGCGTGCCTGCGCACGTTGGTCAGCGCCTCCTGGACGATCCGGTACGCGGTGAGCTCGACGCCCTG
Source organism: Spirillospora sp. NBC_01491 (assembly GCF_036227065.1). Lineage (GTDB taxonomy): Bacteria > Actinomycetota > Actinomycetes > Streptosporangiales > Streptosporangiaceae > Spirillospora > Spirillospora xylanilytica. Next base: position 3,424,041 of record NZ_CP109432.1, on the reverse strand, counting down.
GTCGAGCGGCGCGACCCGGCCCTGGAGGATCAGGCGGGCGCTCACCCGGCACGAGTCGCGGGTCTCGTCGATCAGGTCGAGGAGCTGGCGCAGCCCCGGCTGGGGCCGCCGGGCACCCTCGTCCGGCCCGGCGTCCTCGCGGAGCACGCCGAGCAGCCGGCGCATCTCGGTGAGGGCCGTCCTGGCGGTGTCGCCGATCGCGAGGAGGCGCCGCGCCCCGTCCGGCGGCATCCCGGGCACGGCCAGCCGGGCGGTCTCGGCCTGCACCGAGATCATCGAGATGTGGTGGGCGACCACGTCGTGCAGCTCGCGCGCGATGCGGGCCCGTTCGCCGCGCGCGGTGAACTCCAGCAGGGTGCTCTGGGCGGCCTCCCGGGACGCGTTCCGCGCGGCGGCCTCGGCGCGGGCCCGCAGCACCCGGCGCCGCACGAGCAGCGACCAGACGACGACCAGCGCGGCCAGCCCGGCGAAGGCCGGGGCACGGTACAGCGCGCAGGCGGGCGCCGCCGACGCCGTGATCAGCGCGCCGGCGGCGGCCGGATGGCCACGCACCACGGCCAGCGGCACCGTCCCGCACACGCTCACCAGCAGGGCGAGGGGGAGGACCACCTCGGAGCCGCCGGTCCGGAGCACGGTCTCGGCGACCGCGAGGGCGCCGAGCGCGATCCCGACCGCCGGCGGCCAGCCGCGCAGTGCACCTGGCTGCTTCACATCCGTCATTGTGGCCGACCCGCGTCCGCGCCGCGTCCCCCGGTGCCGGGCCCGCGGCGTCCCTCGCGTGAGGGACGCGGCGGGGATCGTCCCCCGGTCGCGGCCGGTGAAGTCGGCTCCCTGGCGGGACGACCTGGACCGCCCGCGATTCCTAGGCTCCAGGGCATGAAGGCAACCATTGAGGTGAGCGGGCTGCGCAAGCGGTACGGGCCGACCGTCGCCGTGGACGACTTGTCGTTCACGGTCGCCCCCGGGAGGGTCACCGGCTTCGTCGGGCCGAACGGCGCCGGCAAGTCCACCACCATGCGGATGATCCTCGGCCTGGACCGCCCCGACGCGGGGACCGCGCTGATCGGCGGCCGTCCCTACCGGAGGCTGCGGTCCCCGCTGCGCGAGGTCGGCGCCATGCTGGACGCGGGGGCGGTCCACCCCGGCCGCCGCGCCCGCGCCCACCTGCGGTGGATGGCGCACTCCAACGCGCTGCCCGTCCGGCGGGTGGACGAGGTGCTCGACATCGTCGGGCTGTCCGGCGCCGTGGCGGGCCGGCCGGCCGGCGGCTACTCGCTCGGCATGCGCCAGCGGCTCGGCATCGCCGCCGCCCTCCTCGGCGATCCGCCGGTGCTGATGTTCGACGAGCCCGTCAACGGCCTGGACCCCGAGGGCATCACCTGGATCCGCGGGCTGCTGCGGTCGCTGGCCGCCGAGGGGCGGGCGGTGCTGGTGTCGAGCCATCTGATGAGCGAGCTGGAAGGCAGCGCCGACCACCTCGTGGTGGTCGGGCGGGGCCGGGTCATCGCCGACCGCGGCGTGCGCGAGCTGCTCAGCGCCGCGTCCGGCGACCGGGTGCTGGTCCGCACCGGCCGCAGGCAGGAGGCGATGACCGTGCTCGCCCGCGCGGGCGCGGTCGTCGCGACCACCGGCCGCGACGCGCTGACCGTCTCGGGCGTCCCGGCCGAACGGATCGTCGCCCTGCTCACCGGGGACGGCGTGCCCTTCTCCGGGATCACCGAGCACCGCGCGACGCTGGAGGAGGCGTTCATGGAACTCACCCGGGATGCCGTCGACTACCGGTCCTCCCGGACGGAAGCGGGGGAGGGCGCGTGACGACCGCGACGACCGCTCCGCCGCCGTACCGGAGCACGGTCCCCGAGTCCCGCCGGGCCGGATTCGGCGGGCTGCTGCGCGCCGAGTGGACCAAGCTCTGGTCGGTGCGCCGGTGGACCCTGGCCCTGCCCACCGCGATCCTGCTGACGATCGTGGTCGCGCTGCTCTCCGCGGCGGGCGGCAGCGCGGTGAAGGCGGGCGGCGGCGGTGGCGGCGGCGGTGGCGGGAAGAGGCCGCCCGGCACCGTCCACCCGTTCAACGACGGCGGCGGTTTCGTGCACCGGCCGCTGGCGGGCGACGGGACCGTCACCGCGCGGGTGACCGCGCAGCGCGCGAGCCACCCGGAGGCCAAGGCCGGTCTCATGATCAGGCGGGACGGCCGCCGCGGCGCCCCGTACGCGGTGATCGCGGTGACGCCGGGCCGCGGCGTCCGGCTCCGGTCCGGCGTCGGGACCGACCTGGGGGGCGGCTCCGGCCCCGTCCCGCGGTGGCTCAGGCTGACCCGTTCCGGCACGTCGGTGACCGGGTACGCCTCGTCCGACGGCGCCGCCTGGAGGCGCGTCGGGACGGTCGAGGTCGCCGGGCTGTCCGGCGCGGCGCAGGCCGGGCCGTACGTCGGCTCGCCCAGCGCGATCAAGGTCGAGCGGCGGTTCGGCGGCGAGAGCACCTCCGAGGTGCCGACCGAGGGATCGGCCACGTTCGACCGGGTGGACGTCGCGCCCGCCGGGGGCGCGCGGCCGGCGCCGTGGGTCCGGCGGGACCGCGAGACCGGCGCCGACGCCCCGCTGGACCCGGCGGACTCGCCCCGGGCCGGTGCCCCCTTCACGCTGGCCGGGTCCGGTGACGTCGGGCCGGACGAGTTCGCGCGCGACATCACCGAGACCGCGCTCGCCGGCGTGCTGATCGGGCTGATGGCGGTCGTCGCGCTCGCCGTGCTGTCGGTCACGTCCGAGTACCGGCGCGGCATGATCCGGACGACGTTCGCCGCGACCCCGGCGCGCGGCCGGGTGCTGGCCGCCAAGGCACTGGTGCTGGGCGCCGCCGCGTTCGCCGCCGGGCTGGCCGCCGCCGCGGGCGCGCTGCTGATCTCGTTCCCGGTCATGCGCGGCAAGGGGCTCGCGCCGCCGCCGGTCACGGAGTGGCCGGTGCTGCGGGCGGTGCTCGGCACCGCGCTGCTGCTGGCGCTCATCGCGGTGCTGAGCGTGGGCGTCGCGGTGATCCTGCGGCACGCCGCCGCGTCGATCACGGTGCTGCTGCTGGTGCTGCTCGTCCCGCAGATCGTCGCGACCGGGCTGCCGCTGTCCGCCGCGACGTGGTTGGAGCGGCTGTCCCCGGCCGCCGGGTTCGCGATGCAGCAGACCGTGCCCCGGTACGACACCGCGCTCGGCCCGTGGGCCGGGCTGGGCGTGCTGGCCGCCTACACCGCGGCCGTGCTAGCCGCGGCCCTCTGGCTGCTCCGCAGGAGGGACGCGTGAGGCACGCCCTCCACGGGGAGTGGACCAAGCTGCGCACCCTCCCGTCCACCGGCTGGCTGCTGCTGGCGCTGGCCGTCTCCACCGTGCTGGTGGGGGCGGCCACCACCGGGGCCGTCGACACCTCGCACTGCCCGGCCCCGGCCGGGTGCCTGGAGGACACCACCCGGCTCAGCCTCACCGGCGTCCGGCTCGGGCAGGCCGCGGCCGTCGTGTTCGCGGTGCTCGCGATCGGCGGCGAGTACGGCACCGGGATGATCCAGATCACGCTGGCGGCCGTCCCGCACCGCCCCCGCGTGCTGCTCGCCAAGGCCGCCGTCGTCGCGGCGGGCGTGCTCGCGGCGGGGACGCTCGGCGTCCTCGGCTCGCTCGCGGCGGGCCGGGCGCTGCTGCCCGGCAACGGGTTCACCGCCGCCAACGGGTACCCGCCGCCGTCCCTCGCGGACGGTCCGACGCTGCGGGCGGCGGCCGGGACCGTGCTCTACCTCGTGCTGGTCGCGCTCCTCGCGCTCGGCGTCGGCGCGGTGCTGCGCGACACCGCCGCGTCGGTCACGGTCGTGCTGACCCTGCTCTACGTCTTCCCGGTGATCACCAGGTTCGTGACCGACCCGGACTGGCACGAGCGGCTCGACCGGATCGCGCCGATGACGGCCGGGCTGGCGATCCAGACCACCATCCGCGGCGCGGGCCCCCCGATCGGGCCGTGGACCGGCCTCGGCGTGCTCGCCGCCTACGCGGCGGCGGCGCTGCTGGCCGGCGGGTGCGTGCTCGCGGCCCGCGACGCGGATTGACAAACCGCGTTGCCGAACCTGCAATGAGGTCATGAGCGAACCCATCGAGGACGTGCTCGCCGGGGTCGGCGAGCGGCTGCGCCGGCTCCGCCGGGAACGGGGCGTCACGCTGGCGGCGCTCGCCGAGTCCACCGGCATCTCGGTGAGCACCCTGTCCCGGCTGGAGTCGGGCAAGCGGCGGCCCAGCCTGGAACTGCTGCTGCCGCTCGCGCGGGCCCACCGGGTGCCGCTGGACGAGATGGTCGGCGCCCCCGCGGTCGGCGACCCCCGGATCCGGCCGGAGCCGCGCCGGATCGGGGAGATGACCGCGCTGCCGCTCACCCGGCGTCCCGGCGGCGTCCAGGCGTACAAGCTGCTGGTCCCCGAGATCGTCGACCCGCCCGATCCGCGCACCCACGAGGGGTACGAGTGGGTGTACGTGCTGAACGGCCGGGTCCGGCTCGTCCTGGCCCAGCACGATCTGGTCATGGGGCCCGGCGAGGCCGCGGAGTTCGACACCCGCCTGCCGCACTGGTTCGGGGGGCAGGGCGGACCGGCCGAGGTGCTCAGCCTCTTCGGCCCGCAGGGCGAGCGCGTCCACCTGCGCGCCCGCCCCGGCCGCCCTGGCCGCGCCGACTGACCGCGCCGACTGAACGGACCGGCCGATCGGGTGTCGGGACGGGTCGCCTAGAGTTTTGCGGGGCCCAGATTCCGGTGGGGCTGCTGCTCGACCGGCCCGGGCCGCGCCGGATGATCGCCAGCGGTGCGCTGGTGATGGCCGCCGCGCGTGCGGACCCTCGCGGGACGGTCAGGCGGGGCGGAGTTCGAGGGTGCAGCACTTGGGGCCGCCGCCCGCCTTGCGCAGCTCCGACAGGTCGACCGGGACGGGCTCGTACCCGTGCCGCGCCAGCGTCTCGATCAGGTCGCCGGCCTCGGCGTTGAGCACGACGTGCCGGCCGTCGCACACCGCGTTGAGGCCGAGCACCGCCGCGTCCCGCTCCCCGGCCAGGACGGCGTCCGGGAACATCCGCTCCAGCACCGTGCGGCTGCCCGCGGAGAACGCGCCCGGGTAGTACGCCACGTTCCCGTCCCCGAGGGGGAACAGCGCCGTGTCCAGGTGGTAGAAGCGCGGGTCGACCAGCCGCAGCGTTACCACCGGGCGTCCGAGGAACTCCTGGGCCTCCTGGTGCGCGGCCAGGTCCGTGCGGAACCCGGTGCCCGCCAGGATGACGTCGTCGAGCGTGAGGAAGTCGCCCTCGCCCTCGTTGGTGTGCGCCGGTTCGAGGACGTCGGGGAACCCGTTGTGCCGCAGCCACTCCATGTACGCGGGCCCCTCCGCCGCCCGTTCGGGATGGGTGAACCGGGCGCCGTACGCCTTGCCCGCCACCACCAGCCCGCCGTTCGCCGCGAACACCATGTCGGGCAGTCCCGCGATGGGCTCGATCAGGCTGACCCGGTGCCCCAGGCCGAGATAGGCGCCGCGCAGCGCCTCCCACTGCCCGACCGCCCGGCCCGCGTCGGCGCCCGCCGCCGGGTCCATCCAGGGGTTGATGGCGTACGTCACGGCGAAGTGGTCCGGGCGGCACATCAGGAAGTGGCGCCGCAGCGCGGTCCGGTGGGGGCGCGCGTCCGGGACGTGCGCGGTGCTCGGCTCCATCGCCGGCGAGACGGTCATGCGGACTCCAGGTCATCGCGAGAGGGGGCGGCGGTCGACCATCGAAGCCTAGGAACCCCCGGCTCCGGATCCAATCCGCCGACCTTGCGCTGACCTGGCGGTTCGTTGCTCATTTCGGCCGGACCGCGGCGATTCGTTGCGCGGCGCCGGGCGATGCCGCCGCGCCCCGTCCTAGACGGGGCCGTACCGGTCCCGCGCCCGCAGCGCGAGCCACAGGTCGTAGCGGGCGGAGGGGCCGTTGAGAAGCGACCGTTCGAGGGTCTCCTCGATGCGGACCAGGCGCTTGCGGACGCCGGGCACCGACACCCCGAGGGCGGACGCGGTCGCGTCCAGCCGCGCGCCGCTCTCCAGCCAGGCGCGCAGCGTGCCGGTGAACAGCGCCGGGTCGCGGTCGCTCAGCGGGGCGAGCTGGTCCTCCGCCCACCGGCGCGACTCGGCGGAGCCGAGCAGGATGTCGAGCGGCTGCGGCGCGCTCGTCCGCGGCGGGTCGCCGGGCTGCCCGTGGATCCGCAGCGCCAGGTCGAGCCGCGCCTGCGTCGGCAGCCGGCCCAGGTCGCAGCCGAGCAGCCGCTCGACCAGCCGCAGCCGGCTCGCCAGGGTGTTGCGGTGGATCTTCAACTGGACGCACGCGCGGCCGTACAGGGTCAGCCAGCCCCCCAGCGTCTTGGCCAGTTCCGCCCCGCCGGGGTCGCCCGACCGCTCCGGCAGGTGCGCCAGCAGCGGCCCGAGCACGGCCGCCGCCCACGCCGCCCCACCGCCGCTGAGCAGCGGCGCCAGATCCTCCCGGACGCTGTAGCGGGCGAAGCCGTTCGGATTCCCGCGCGCGGCGGCCAGCGCGTGGAACGCCTGCTTGTAGCCAGTGGCGGCGTCGCGGAGCGCCACGGTGTGCCCGGCGCCGACGCGGATCGAGGTGCCCGCCGCGGCCAGCCCGCGCAGCGTGGCCTCGAGCGGCTCGGGCTCCCGGCCGGGTTCGGGCGAACCGGGCTCCCGGTAGCCGATGGGCCCGGCCGCCCCGGCGCGCGCCCGCGCGGCGCCCGGGCCCGCGTCGGCCGGCGCCAGGATGATGATGTGCCGGATATAGGCCGGGCAGCGGATGATCCAGGCCCGGCCGAGGGCGACGCGGTCGCAGTCTTCGACGGTCGAGTCACGGGCCCTGGTCGGGCACTCCACGATGTACACCCGCAGCCGCTCGGGCAGCTCCGGCCCGATGGCGTTCGCGATGAGGTTCGCCGCGCGCAGGTCGCCGCTCATCAGCCACGTGAGGACGGCCTGGCGGTTGCGCTGCTCGGCGAGGTCGACGCGGGCGCGGTGCTCGTCGTGCTCGTCGAGCCGCCAGCGCAGCCAGACCAGGCCGGCCGCGTCGTCGATCAGCCGGGCCGCGTCCGGGCCGGCCGGCCGCGGCCCGCCCACGATCAGCAGCGGGGCCGGCTCCCGGTCGCCGATCGCGATGACGCGCACCGTGTGGCCGGGCAGCGAGACGACCGCGGGGCCGGACCGCCCGGAGGCGACCCGCTCGAACTGCTCCCGCGCCCCGTCCAGGCCGGGCGGCGGGGACGGGAAGGCGTGCCGCGGGCGCCCGGTGTGATCGGCCAGCACCGCGAACCCGCCCGCCTGCCGCGCCAGCTCGCGCAGCAGGGCGGCGAGGCCGTCGGGCCGCGCCGCCCTCACGTGCAGTTCCCTGAGCAGGTTCACATAGCGGCCGTCCTCGTCCGGCATGCGCTCCTCCCGGGTGGACCCCCTGTGCGGAACCTACAAGTTGATCATATGTCCGGCCAGGCCGTGCACGGCCTCCTTGATGGCCTCGCCCAGCGTGGGGTGCGCGTGCACGTTGCGGGACACCTCGTGCACGGTCAGGTCCCACTGCTGCGCCAGGGTCAGCTCGGGCAGCAGCTCGGTGACCTCCGGGCCGATCAGGTGCGCGCCGAGCAGCTCGCCGTAGCGGGCGTCGCTGATCACCTTGACGAACCCGTCGCCCTCGCCCATGCCGAGCGCCTTGCCGTTGGCGCTGAAGGGGAACTTGGCGACCTTGACGTCGAAGCCCTGCTCCTTGGCCTGCGCCTCGGTCCAGCCGAAGCTGGCGATCTGCGGCTGGCAGTACGTGGCGCGCGGGATCATCACGTAGTCGAGCTCCATCGTCTCGGCGTCCGCGATGGTCTCGGCCGCGACGATGCCCATGGCCTCGGCTGCGTGCGCCAGCATCAGCTTGGCGGTCACGTCGCCGATGGCGAAGATGTGCGGCACCGAGGTGCGACCGCGGCCGTCGATGTCGATCGCGCCGCGGTCCGTCAGCGCGACGCCGGTCTTGTCGAGGCCGTAGCCCTCGACGTTCGGCTGGAACCCGATCGCCTGGAGCACCTTGTCGGCCTCCAGCACCTGCTGGGCGCCGTCCTTGCCGGTCACGGTGACCTTGACCTTCGCGCCGGAGTCGTCGATCGCGTCGACCCGGGTGGAGGTCAGCACGTCGACGCCGAGCTTGCGGTAGCGCTTGGCCAGCTCCTTGGACACGTCGGCGTCCTCGTTGGGCACCATCCGGTCGAGGAACTCGACGATGGTGACCTTCACGCCGTAGTTGTGCAGCACGTACGCGAACTCGACGCCGATGGCGCCCGCGCCCGCGATGACGATGCTCTCGGGCAGGTCGGAGCTGAGGATCTGCTCCTCGTAGGTCACCACCCGCTCCGACAGCGAGGTGCCGGGCAGCAGCTTGGTGTGCGCGCCCGCCGCGATGATGCAGTGCCCGAAGGTGACCGTCTCGCCGGTCCCGTCGGCCTTGGCCACCTGGAGGGTGTTCGGGTCGGTGAAGGTGCCGCGCCCGTCGAAGGTGGTGATCTTGTTCTTCTTCATCAGGAACTGGACGCCCTTGACCAGCTTGTCCGACACCTGACGGCTGCGCTCGAAGGCGGTGCCGTAGTCGAAGGTCACCTGGCCCTCGGCCTTGATGCCGTACTTGTCGGCCTCCTGGGTGAAGATGTGCGCCAGCTCCGCGTTGCGCAGCAGCGCCTTGGAGGGGATGCAGCCGACGTTGAGGCAGACTCCGCCCCAGTACTTCTCCTCGATGATCGCCGTCTTCAGCCCCAGCTGTGCCGACCGGATCGCGGCGACATATCCGCCCGGACCGGAGCCCAGGACCACGACGTCAAAGTGATTGCTCATTCTAATGACGATATTCGCCCCCGGTAGGTGCTCGCATCCCGGCCGCGCGTACCCACCGGTAGTGACGCCCCTCCGTCGGGCGCGGCCCCGCCTCCGGGCGAGTCGGCGGTTACCGGACGTGACGAACCGGCGACCGTTGGAGGTTCTTCGTCACAAGCTGTTAGGGTTTTGTGCGGCTCCCCGTGTTCGAACTCTCGGGGAGGTGGGCGGCCCGCGGGCGGCGATGAGCGACGCGCGGGCGACCCGCGAGCGGTCTGCGAGCGGCCCCTCGGTGACGCCGGTCCCGGCGTGCCGGAACCCCGCCGCCCATCACGTTCGTTGTCGCAAGTCGGACCGGGGCGTCCGCCGGCGGATCCGGCGCGACCGCGCGGCGGGACGGGACGCGAGCGCCCGAGACGGTGTCCGCGACACCGCCGGTCCGTCCGGTCCGTCCGGTCGGCCCGGCTCGAGCCCGGCGGTCGCCCGTACCCAGCCGAAGTGGAGGAGAAGGCGAGTGAGGATTCCCAAGCGCGTCAACACCGTCCTGGACTGGGCGGAGCAGCACTTTGGCGCTCTTGCGGCGGTCGCCGCTCTGGTGATCGCCGCGCTGGCGGCCACGCTGGCGCCACCGCTCGCCGGCCTCCCGGTCGCCGGGTTCATCCTCGGGCTCGCCGCCGGCGGCTTCCTGGTCCACCTGCGGATGGCCAAGCGGGTGACCCGGGCCCGGTCCGAGATCGACGACCTGCTGCGGGAGAACGGCGCGCTGCGGCACCGCAACACCGTCCTCGCCAGCGGCGTGATCACCCGCGAGGCGCAGGTGACCCAGGCCCTGCTCGCCATCCCCGAGGACGTCCTCCTCGGCGAGGAGGACCCGCAGCGCACCGTGGCCCTCCCCGACCTCGGCGACCTGCCCGGCCTTCCGGAGGCCGCGGAATCCCCGAAGCCGCCGAAGCCGCCGAAGATCCCGAAGCCGACGGAGGCCCCGGACGGCGCGGCCGGCGACGCCCCCGAGCAGGCCGCCTCGGAGCGGACCGCGCCCCAGCAGGCCGCCCCTGAGAAGGCCGAGGAGCCCGAGGAGCTCGAGGACACCAAGCGCAACCGCAAGCGCCGCTGACCCCGCTCCCCTTCCCGTCGCCGACTCGCGGTCACCTTCCGGGGACGCTGTGTCAGTTCTGCTGATCTTGGGCAGGACCGATGCCGGGGGGTGACGGTGCCGATGACGGATGGACGATCGGCCTCACGGGGGGACGATCCGCCGGCCGGCGCGCCGGCCGGGCCCCGCGGCCCGGACGAGTCGGCGGTCCGCAAGGCCGTGCTCGCCTCGGCGATGGGCAACTGCATCGAGTGGTTCGACTTCGGCGTGTTCAGCGCCGGGGTGATGACCTCGATCATCGGCACGGTGTTCTTCCCGCCGGGGGAGGGCGGCAGCGCCACGCTCCGGTCGTTCGCGCTGATCGCGGCGGCCTTCCTGGCCCGTCCCTTCGGCGGCATGTTCTTCGGCCCGCTCGGCGACCGGATCGGCCGCAAGCGGGTGCTGGCCACCACGATCATCCTGATGTCGGGCTCCACGTTCGTGATCGGGATCCTGCCCGGCTACGGCACGATCGGCCTCGCCGCCCCGCTGCTGCTGCTCGCGGTACGGCTGGTGCAGGGGTTCTCCACCGGCGGCGAGTACGGCGGCGCCGCCACGATGATCGCCGAGTACGCGCCGACGAACCGGCGCGGGTTCTTCGGCAGCTTCCTGGAGCTGGGCACGCTGACCGGCTACATCATGGGCGCCGGACTGGTCCTGATCGTCAACGTCGTGCTGGGCGACGCGACGATGCACTCCTGGGGCTGGCGCATCCCGTTCCTGATCGCGCTGCCCCTCGGCCTGGTCGGCCTGTACGTGCGGACCCGCATCGAGGACACGCCGGTGTTCCAGCGGATGGAGGCGGCCGGCAAGAAGGCCAGGTCGCCGCTCCGGGAGACGCTGCTGAACAACTGGCGGATGGTCCTGATGCTGATCGGGATCGTGTTCCTGCTGAACGTGGCCGACTACACGCTGCTGACGTTCATGCCGTCCTACCTCACCGAGAACCTGGCGATGGGCGACGTCACCGCGCAGCTCATCACCATCGGGGTGGAGTTCGTGATGATCCTGGTGATCGTCCCGGTGGGCGGGCTGTCGGACCGGATCGGCCGCAAGCCGCTGCTGCTGACCGCGGCGGTCGGGTACGTGGTGCTGTCCTGGCCCGCGTTCGCGCTGATGCAGACCGAGAACGCGCTCGGCGTCGCGGCCGGCTACGCGATCGTGGGCGGGCTGCTGGTGCTGATGCTGGCGGTGGTCGGCGCGACGTTCCCGGCGATGTTCCCGACCAAGGTGCGGTACGGGGCGTTCGCGATCGGCTACAACGTCTCCACGTCGCTGTTCGGCGGCACCGCCGCCGTGCTGGTGGGCTCGCTGATCAAGATCACCGGCACCAACTACGTCCCGGCGTACTACCTGATGCTGGCCGGGCTGGTGGCGCTGGTCCCGATCACCATGATCCCTGAGACCGCGCGCGTCCCGATCGAGCGCACCGGGACGGGATCCGCCCCGGAACCTGCGGGTTCCGGGGCGGCCGGGGCGTGAGCGGCGCGGTCAGCGGGAGGCGGCGAAGCGGCGGCGGGCCCAGCCCGCCAGCGTCGCCGAGATCACGAGAGCGGCACCGGTCTCGATCAGCAGTGCGGTCCAAACGGCGGTCACTGTGGGCCTCCTTCCGGGGGGGGCGGGTCCTTCCGAGAGCGGACCCGATCTTCACTTCGCCCAACACCCGCGGTGCGGCCGATCCTTCCGAGCCGGAGCCGTTCCGGACGGTGATGTGTATCACTTTCGACCCTGCTGACCTGGGAATAAACCTTAAAGAGGGTAAAAGTGCAGGTCGTCCGGCTGGACGGTCAGGAGCGGCGCAGGCCGGCGAAGAACGCGCGCACGTCCGCGACCAGCAGATCGGGGACCTCCAGGGCGGCGAAGTGGCCTCCGGAGTCGAACTCGGTCCACCGTGTGACCCGGTGCGCGCGCTCCGCGAACCGCCGGACGGTCGAGTCGCCCGCGAAGACGGCCACGCCTACAGGGACCGGTGACGGCTCGGGCGCCGGTCCCCATGCGGCGGCGCTCTCCCGGTAGAGGCGGGCTGAGGAACCGGCCGTGCCGGTCAGCCAGGAGACCGTCACGGCGGTCAGGATCGTGTCCCGGTCGAGCGCGCCGATCTTGTCGCCATGGCCCGCGTACCAGTCGGCGTACCAGGCGAGCTGCCCTACAGGGGAGTCAACCAGGGCATACGCCAGCGTCTGCGGACGGGTTCCCTGGATCATCGCGTAGCCGGACAGTTCACGGTGCCAGCGCTCGATACCCGCCATCCGTGCCAGCTCCGCCTCGGACAGGCCCTCCAGGTCGGCCGGATCCCTGGACGGCGTCGTCACCAGCGCGTTGACGTGCACACCGGCCACCCGGTCGGGCTCGGCACGGGCGAGCTCTGGGGAGATGATCGAACCGAAGTCGCCGCCCTGCGCCCCGTACCGCTCGTACCCGAGCCGGCGCATCAGCTCCGCCCACGCCCGCGCCACGCGCGCGGCGCCCCAGCCCGTCTCGCGCGTCGGGCCGGAGAACCCGTACCCCGGGATGGACGGGGCGACGACGTGGAACGCGTCCGAGGCGTCCCCGCCGTGGGCACGAGGGTCGGTCAGCGGTCCGATCACCTTCAGGAAGTCGGCGGCCGATCCCGGCCAGCCGTGCGTGAGGAGCAGCGGCAGGGCGTCCGGCTCCGGCGAGCGGACGTGGAGGAAGTGCACATTCTGCCCGGAGATCACGGTGGTGAACTGCGGGAAGGCGTTCAGTTCGGCCTCGTGCCGCCGCCAGTCGTACTCCGTCCGCCAGTACTCGGCCATGTCCTGGACATAGTCGCCGGCGGTGCCGTACGACCAACCGACACCGGGAATCTCATCGGGCCGGCGGGTCCGGGCGAGGCGGTCGCGCAGGTCGTCCAGATCGGCCTGCGGGATCTCTATGTGGAACGGGTGGATTTCGTCTTCTCGCATGTCAGGGACGTTAGGGGGAGTGGCGGTCGCCAGTCGTCCGCCATACCCCCCCGGCGCGGGCCCGGTCCCCGTTCCCGCAAGGGCCTCCCGGCGTGGCGGCCGGTGCGGGCAAAGTAAGGGAACTCTCTCATTGCGATCAAGTGATTACCATGGGTAGCGTCTCTGGCGGCGGGAAATGCATGTGTACATAAAGGACACCATCGAACATGAGTGTCCATTCCGCTGATTCTTCCATTCGCTCTCAGAGCGACCATTTCTGTCGGCAGCAACGGAATCGGTGGTGTGGATCGTGACGGAACAGCAGTTGAGCCTGGGTACGGCGGCGGCACGCAATCTCGCGACGACGACCAAGTCCGTCCCCCAGATGCAGGGCATCTCCTCCCGGTGGCTGCTCAAGCTGCTGCCCTGGGTGCAGGCGGCCGGCGGCGCCTACCGGGTCAACCGCCGGCTCAGCTACATGGTCGGCGACGGGCGGATCACGTTCGTGACCACCGGCGCCGACGTCCGCGTCGTCCCGCGCGAGCTCGGCGAGCTGCCGCCCCTGCGCGGCTTCGAGGACGAGCCGGTGCTGGAGGGCCTCGCCGGCCGCTTCGTCCAGCGCGAGTACGCGCCCGGCGACGTCATCGTCGAGCAGGGCCGGCCGGTCGACCAGGTCTTCCTGATCGCGCACGGCAAGCTCAACCGGATCGCCACCGGCGAGTACGGCGACGACGCCCTGCTGGGCGTGCTCGCCGGCGGCGAGTTCTTCGGCCACGGGGCGCTGCTCGGCGAGCAGCCCGACTGGGACCACACCGTCAGGGCGGTGACCGCCTGCACCCTGCTCACCCTGTCCGAAGGGGAGTTCCGGGAGGTCCTGGGCCGCTCCGAGGAGCTCCAGGCGCACATCGCCGACTTCCGCGAGCGGCCCGAGCGCGCGCAGGACGAGCACGGCGAAGCCGCGATCGAGCTGGCCTCCGGGCACTCCGGTGAGCCGTCCCTGCCCGGCACCTTCGTCGACTACGAGGGCTCGCCGCGCGAGTACGAGCTGAGCGTCGCCCAGACCGTGCTGCGGGTCCACTCCCGGGTCGCCGACCTCTACAACGAGCCGATGGACCAGGTCGAGCAGCAGCTCAGGCTGACCATCGAGGCGCTGCGCGAGCGGCAGGAGCAGGAGCTGATCAACAGCCGCGACTTCGGGCTGCTGCACAACGCCGACCTCACCCAGCGCATCCACACCCGCACCGGGCCGCCCACCCCCGACGACATGGACGACCTGCTCACCCTCGTCTGGAAGGACCCGGCGTTCTTCCTCGCCCACCCGAAGACGATCGCGGCGTTCGGCCGCGAGTGCAGCGCGCGCGGCGTCTACCCCGAGAGCGTCGACGTGCAGGGCAGCAAGGTCCCGGCCTGGCGCGGCGTCCCGATCTTCCCGAGCAACAAGATCCCGATCAGCCCGACCCGGACCAGCTCGGTGCTGCTGATGCGCACCGGCGAGTCCGACCAGGGCGTCGTCGGGCTGCACCAGACCGGCATCCCGGACGAGTTCCAGCCCGGCCTGTCGGTCCGCTTCATGGGCATCGACGACAAGGCGCTCATCTCCTACCTCGTCAGCGCCTACTACTCGGCCGCCGTCCTGGTGCCCGACGCGCTCGGCATCCTGGAGAGCGTCGAGATCGCGCATGGCGGTGCGGCCAGTGCCGCCCTTTGACCTCCCCGACTTCTACCTGCCGCATCCGGCGCGGCTGAACCCGCACCTGGAACGCAGCCGCGCGCACTCCGCGCGGTGGGCCCGCGACATGGGCGTCCTCCCCCCGGACGGCGCCGCCCCCCTCATCTGGACCGAGCAGGACTACGCCGCCCACGACTACGCCCTGCTCACCGCCTATACCCACCCCGACGCCCCCGCCCCCGTCCTCGACCTGGTGAACGACTGGTACGTCTGGGTGTTCTACTTCGACGACCACTTCCTGGAGCACTACAAACGCCCCCGCGACATGGCGGGCGCCCGCGCGTACCTGGCGCGGCTGCCCTCGTTCATGCCGGCGGACCCGGGCGAGGCGCCCCCGGCCGAGCCACGCGACCCGGTCGAACGGGGCCTCGCCGACCTATGGGCGCGCACCGTCCCGCTCATGTCGGGGCAGTGGCGCGCACGGTTCGCCGAGAGCACCCGCAACCTGCTCCAGGAGTCGCTCTGGGAGCTGTCCAACATCGACGAGGGGCGGGTGCCCAACCCGATCGACTACGTCCAGATGCGCCGCAAGGTCGGCGGCGCGCCCTGGTCGGCCGACCTCGTCGAGGTCGCCCTCGGCGCCGAGCTGCCGGCCGGGATCGCCGCGACCCGTCCGCTGCGCGTGCTCAAGGACACGTTCGCCGACGCCGTGCACCTGCGCAACGACCTGTTCTCCTATCGGCGCGAGACCGAGGAGGAGGACGAGCTCAACAACGGCGTGCTGGTCGTGCAGAGGTTCTTCGACGTCGGTCCGCAGCGGGCCGCCGACACGGTCAACGACCTGCTGACCTCGCGGCTGCGGCAGTTCGAGAACACCGCCGGCACCGAGCTGCCCCCGCTGCTCGACGAGCACGCGCCGACGCCCGAGGCGCGGCTCGGCGTGCTCAGGTACGTCCGGGGCCTCCAAGACTGGCAGTCGGGCGCGCACGCGTGGCATCTGCGGTCCGGCCGCTACACGGACCGGGGAGCCGAGGGGGCCGGCCGGCCGCTGCCGTCCGGGCCCCTCGGGCTCGGCACCTCGGCCGTCCGGCCCCGCGTGCCCGAGCGTCCCCCGCGCGGCGGCCCCCCGGCCGCCGCGCGCACGGCCGCCGAACCCTTCGAGGCCCCCCGGCTCACCGTCCCGTACGGCGCGCGGCTCAACCCGCGCGTGGACGCCGTCCGGGCGCACGCCGGGACCTGGGCGGCCGAGATGGGCCTGCTCGACCAGGGCGGCTGGGACCGCGACGCGTTCGACGCCGCCGACTACGGGCTGTTCGCCGCGCTGACCCATCCCGACGCGTCCGGCGCCGGGCTGGAGCTGGTCAACGACTGGCACCTGTGGGGCTTCTACGTCGACGACCTGTTCGCCGAACGGTTCACGCGCGCCTGCGACGCCGTCGGTGCCAGGGCCTTCGTCGCGCGGCTGGCGGAGTTCATGCCGGCCGACCCGGCCGCCGGGGCCGTCCCGGCGGCCCCGGCCGAACGGGCGCTAGCCGACCTGTGGGCCCGTACCGCCCCGGCGATGACGGTGGCCGACCGCCGTGAGTTCGCCGCCGTGGTGGGCCGCTTCGTCGGGAGCCGGCTGTGGGAGCTGGCCGGGCACGCCCAGCGCCGGGTCCCCGACCCCGTCGACCACATCGAGATGCGCCGCACCACCGGCGGAGCCGAGTTCTCGACCGGCCTGCTGCGGCACTGCCTCCAGGACGAGGTCCCGGCCGCGGTGCTGGGCACCGGCCCGATGCGGGCCCTGGTCGACGCCTTCGCCGACGTCGGCGGCCTGCACCACGACCTGCTGGCGTACCGGAGGGAGGTCGAGGACGGCGAGGAGCTCGACAACGCCGTGCTCGCCGTCGCGGGCTTCCTCGGCTGCGCCCCGCGCCGCGCGGCCGAGATCGTCGGCGACCTGGCCGCCGCGCGCACCCGCGAGTTCGACCGCATCGTCACGGCCGAACTGCCCGCGCTGACCGACGGCCTCGACCCCGCCGCCCGCGATCGCCTGACCGGCCACATCGAGGGCCTCCGCCGCTGGATGGCCGGCGACCTGGAATGGGCGGCCACCACCGGCCGCTACCGCGCCCCATCCGGGTCCCCGTCCGGGTCCCCGGCCGCGTCCCCGGCCCTCGCCCGCCACCGGTCCACCCACGGCCCACCCCGCCGCCCCCGCGTCCCTCCGCCCCCCGGTGGAGGCGGCGGGCCGGGCACCCGGCCGGCACGCACCAAGCCCACAGCGCCCGGCGGGCCGATCGTGCTGAGCGGGTCGACCGGGTTCGCCGGGCCGAAGGGGCTCGGAGGGCCGGTGGGGCTCGGTACCTCGGCGGCGGATCTGGGGGCGTTCAAGGGGGCGCTCCACTCACCTAAGCACTCAACGATGCCGGGAGGTCGCGGTTCATGACGGAGCAGCAGTTGAGCCTGAGTACGGCGGCGGCGCGCAATCTCGCGACGACCACCAAGTCCGTACCGCAGATGCAGGGCATCACGCCGCGGTGGCTGCTGCGGGTGCTGCCGTGGGTGCGGGCCGGGGGCGGCACCTATCGCGTCAACCGGCGGCTGACGTACCAGCTCGGCGACGGCCGGGTGACGTTCGTGAACATCGGCGCGCGGGTCCGCGTCGTCCCGCCCGAGCTGGCCGAGCTGCCCCCGCTGCGCGGCCTCGACGACCCCGCGGTCCTGGAGGGCATCGCCGAGCGGTTCGTCCAGCGGGAGTACGCGCCCGGCGAGGTCATCGTGCAGCCCGGCGGGCCCCTCGACCAGGTGTTCCTCATCGCGCACGGCAAGGTCGCGCAGGTCGGCACCGGCGAGTACGGCGACGAGACCGCGCTGGGCGTCCTCGCCGACGGGGAGTTCTTCGGCGACCGGGCGCTGCTCGGCACGGCCGAGGAGTGGGGGCACGCGCTCCGCGCGCTCACCCCCTGCACGGTGCTGACGCTCTCCCGGGACGCCATCGGCGAGCTGACCGGCCGGTCCGAGACGCTCCGCGCGCACCTGGACGCGTACCTGCGCGCCCCCGTCCGGCCGCAGAACAAGCAGGGCGAGTCGGCGATCGACCTGGCGGCGGGGCACGACGGCGAACCGTCGCTGCCCGGCACGTTCGTCGACTACGAGGCGTCCCCGCGGGAGTACGAGCTGGCGGTCACCCAGACGCTGCTCCGGGTGCACACCCGCGTCGCCGATCTCTACAACCAGCCGATGAACCAGCTCGAGCAGCAGCTCCGGCTGACCATCGAGGAGATCCGCGAACGCCAGGAGCACGAACTGATCAACAACCGCGACTTCGGGCTGCTGCACAACGCCGACCTGCGACAGCGGATCCAGACCCGCGGCGGCCCGCCAACCCCCGACGACCTGGACGATCTGCTGTCCCGGCGCCGCGGGTCGCGGTTCTTCCTCGCCCACCCCCGCACCATCGCCGCGTTCGGCCGCGAGTGCACCCGGCGCGGCGTCTACGCGGCCACGGTCCAGTCGCAGGGACGGACCGTCCAGGCGTGGCGCGGCGTGCCGATCTACCCGTGCGACAAGATCCCGGTCACCCCGTCCGGCACCAGCTCGATCCTGGTGTTGCGCACCGGGGAGTCCGACCAGGGCGTGGTCGGGCTGCACCGCACCGGGATGGCCGACGAGGTGCAGCCGGGCCTGTCGGTGCGGTTTACCGGGATCAGCGACAAGGCGATCCTGTCCTACCTGGTGAGCGCCTACTACTCGGCCGCGATCCTGGTCCCCGACGCCCTCGGCGTCCTGGAGAACGTGGAGATCGCCAGGTGAGAGGGGGGACCGACATGGCGTCCACCCGGGAGACGGCCCGTTCCGCGGCCGAGGTGCTGGCCTGGAGCCGCGGGCTGGTCGACCCCGCGCTGCGCTCCGCGGTCGACGCCCTGCCCGAGTCGATGCGGCGCATCGCCGAGTACCACTTCGGCTGGCAGGACGAGTCGGGCGGCGGCGGGGGCAAGGCCATCCGGCCGGCGTTGACGCTGCTGGCGGCCGGTGCGGTCGGCGGCACGGCGGCAGCGGCGCTGCCGGCCGCGCTGGGGGTCGAGCTGACGCACAACTTCTCGCTGCTGCACGACGACGTGATGGACGAGGACCTCACCCGCCGGCACCGTCCGACCGCGTGGAGCGTGTTCGGCACGAGCGCGGCGATCCTCGCCGGTGACGCCCTGCTCGCCGCGGCGTTCGAGGTCGTCGCCGACGAGCGGTGCCCCGCCGCGGCCCGGGGGGTCCGCGTCCTCAGCGCCGCCGTGCTGGAGCTGGTGGAGGGGCAGAGCTCGGACATGTCGTTCGAGGAGCGCTCCGACGTGACGGTCGACGAGTGCCTGCGGATGGCCGGCCGCAAGACCGGTGCGCTCCTCGGCTGCGCGTGCGCCCTCGGCGCCGTGTACGGCGGCGGCACCAGCGAGCAGGTCGACCGGCTGCGCGCCTTCGGCGAGCGGCTCGGGCTGGCCTTCCAGCTCATCGACGACCTGCTCGGCATCTGGGGCGACCCGGACGTCACCGGTAAACCCGTCCATTCCGACCTGCGCAACCGGAAGAAGTCCCTCCCGGTGGTCGCGGCGCTCACCTCCGGTACCCCCGCCGGGGCCGAACTGTCCGCCCTCTACCTGCGCGACCGGCCCCTGACCGGCGACGAACCGGCCCGCGCGGCGACGCTGACCGAGGCCGCCGGCGGACGGGCCTGGGCCGTCCGGCGCGCCGACGAGCTGCTGGCGGGTGCGCTGTCCCAGCTCGAGGCCGCCGCGCCGGCCTCGACGGCGAGCGAGGAACTGCGCGTCCTCGCCCGCCTGGTCACCCGCAGGGACCACTGACGTCGCGCGGGCGCCGGCCGTTACGTGACCGCGCGTCCGGCGCCCGCGCGACCCCCGCGATTCCGGGGGTTCGGCCGTGACGCGTCGTTCAGGGCGTGCCGGACGTTCAGCCGCTGGACCCCGCCGACCCTCCACATCACCGGTGGAGATGCTCCGATCCGAGGGCCCGGCACTGTTTCAGGGGCGAGTCGAACTGCTGCCACGCGATGCGCCGACCGGTCGCTCGGCTGTCGAATGACGGGGTTCGGTCTCCGCTGGGCCCCGCCCGAAATCCGTTTGTCCAGGCCGTGAGGGGTCGCTAGCCTCGTGGCGTCGTGAGGACGACTGATCATCGAGCGGCGTCCGGCCGGCGCACTGGGCCGCGGACTTCCCCGCCGAAGGGGATCACGTCGTCGCCGGCCTGTTCGGCGCCTACCCGGCATGGCTGGGCGAGTACGGCCACCGTCAGATCATCGAGCGCGACAGCGGTTTGGTGGTCGGCTCGATCGGACTGTTCTTGCCGCACAGCGCCGGCGGCCTGGAGATCGGGTACGGCGTCGTGGCCTCCCGGCGGGGCCGCGGCTACGCCTCGGAGGCAACCCGCGCCCTGACCGGCTTCGCCTTCACCGCAGCGGGCGTCCGCACCGTCTACGCCAACGTGGGAACTGTCGAACCCGCCGTCCGTCCGGGTGCTGGAGAAGGCCGGCTTCCAGCGGGCGGCCACCGACGCGGAGGAGAACACCACGCAGTACCGCATCGCGGCACCCGCCGACCGGGCCGCTACTTCTTGAGCCAGGACTCCAGGCCGTCCAGGACGCGTTCCAGGCCGAAGGCGAAGGCGGCGTCCTGGTGCGCGGCGACGTCGAGCGACTCGTTCTGGCCGAACCAGGCGGCCAGCATGGGGTACTCGCCGGCGACACTCTCTATATAGGGGTGGAGCTGGCCGAGGAGGTCGGCGGCGTTCTTGCCGGCCTGCGCCATGGCGCTCTGCAGGGCCGCCTCGGCGGTGGCGGCGCCGACGGCGTGCGCGGTCAGCAGTGAGCTGGCCCAGGCGAGTTCCTTGCCCGCGAAGCCGGCCGCGGTGAGGACCGCCGCGGAGCGCTCGCCGATGCGCAGGGCGTTCGGGCCGATGGCGGGGTGGACGCCGAGCAGCCCGGTCAGCCAGGTGTGCCGGAGGATCACCCCGCGCAGGCCGCCCGCGAGGGCGGCGGCGGCGGTGCGCCAGCCGACCCCGGCGGGGTCGGGGATGTCGATCTCGCCCATGATCTCGTCGACGGCCAGCTCGAGGAGCTCGTCCTTGGTGGCGACGTAGAAGTAGGCCGAGGTGGCGCCCGCGCTGAGGTGGGCGGCGAGGCGGCGCATGCTCAGGCCGTCCAGCCCGTCGGCGTCGAGGATCTCGATCGCGGCGCCGACGATCTCTTCGCGGCTGAGCTGCGGGCGGCCCCGGCGGGGCCGGGCCGGGCGCAGCCAGACCGAGCCGGCGATGGGGTCGGGAGTGGGCGGCATTCAGCGTCCTTCGTGCACGGGGTGGGGGTTCACTTTACCGTCTGGCAGACGCTGTACGAGGATTGGTACGGTGTTCGAAAATAGGTCCGCTGTACGAACGGAAGCCATGCAACCCCCTCATCCGCGCCGCTGGCTGATCCTCGGCGTCCTGTGCCTGAGCCTGCTCGTCGTCATCATCGACAACACCGTCCTCAACGTCGCGATCCCGTCGCTGATGCGCGACCTGCACGCGAGCAACGCCGACATCCAGTGGATCCTGGACGCCTACATGGTGGTGTTCGCCGGCCTGCTGCTCACCGCGGGCGCCCTGTCCGACCGGTACGGGCGGCGCCGCGGCCTGATCGTCGGGCTGGTGGTGTTCGGCGGCGCGTCGGCGCTCGCCACCTTGGCGGACTCGCCGGGGCAGCTCATCGCCGCGCGGGCGCTGATGGGCGTCGGCGGCGCGTTCCTCATGCCGGGCACGCTGTCCATCCTGACCACGGTCTTCGACGACGGCGAGCGCAAGAAGGCGCTGGCCATCTGGAGCTCGGTGCTCATGCTGGGCGCGCTCGGCGGCCCGGTCGTCGGCGGGCTGCTGCTGCGGCACTTCTGGTGGGGGTCGGTGTTCCTGCTGAACCTGCCGATCGCGGCGCTCGGCGTGCTCGCCGCCCTGCTGATCATCCCCGAGTCGCGCGGTCCGGCGGTGCGCCCGGACCTGGTGGGCGCGGTGCTGTCCACGATCGGGATGACCGCGCTGGTGTGGGGGGTCATCGAGGTCGCGCGGGACGGCTGGTCCTCGCCGGCGACGGGCGGCGGGTTCGTGGTGAGCGTCGCCGCGATGGCCGCGTTCGTGCTGTGGGAGCAGCGCTGCCCGGAGCCGATGCTGCCGATGCGGCTGTTCCTCGACCGCAACTTCAGCGGGGCCAGCCTGTCGGTCGTGCTGATGTCGTTCTCGGCGGGCGGGCTGATGCTCGCGCTCACCCAGTACCTGCAGTTCGTGCTCGGGTACAGCCCGCTCAAGGCGGGCACCGCGTTCATCCCGCTCATCGTCTCCGCGATGGTGTTCAACGGCGTCGGGGTGCTGGTCGACAAGAGGTTCGGCGCCCGGATCGCCGTGGCCGGCGGGCTCGCGCTGCTCGCGGCCGGGTTCGGTGTGCTCGCCACGCTGTCCGCCGGCGACGGCTACCTCAAGCTGGCGGTCGCCCTAGTGGTCATGGGGATGGGCAGCGGGACGATGGGGCCGGCCGCGTACGGGACGCTGCTGGGCGCGCTGCCGCCCGAGCGCGCCGGGGTCGGCTCGGCGGTCAACGACACCGTCCAGCAGTTGGGCCAGGCGCTCAGTGTGGCGGTGCTGGGGAGCGTCCTGTCGGCGGCCTACTCGGGCAATCTGCCGGACGGGGTCACCGGCCCGGCGCGGGAGTCCATCGGGGACGCGCTGGGCATCGCGGCGGAGCGGGGCGATGCGGCGCTGGCCGTGGCGGCGCGGGACGCCTTCACCGACGCGATGTCGACCACGTCGATCGCGGGCGTGATCGGCGGGATCGCCGCCGCGGTGCTCGCCTTCGCCGTGCTGCGCCCCTCGCCGCCGGCCGCGCCCGTGGGTCCGGCCGCCGAACCGCAGTCCGACCCGGCCGCGCCCGCCACGGGGTGACCGGCGCGACCGGAGACGGGGACGGGGACGGGGACGGTGGTCAGGCGCGGGCGGCGGCGGAGGCCATGCCGAGCCAGGTGTGCGGGTTGCCGGCCCAGCACCAGCCCAGCTTCGGCGCGTTCTGGCTGATCCAGATGGCCGGGACGCGGCGGTCGCCGCAGCGGGAGCCGCCGAGCGAGAAGCACTTGTTCTTGGCCAGCGCGGACGGATGCTGGGTGACCAGCGCGATGCCCTCCTCGATGGTGAGCGGGGTCCGGCCGCGGCCGGCGATCGCGGCCATCGCGTCGTTCGGGACGGCCCCGCAGAACTCCTCGCCCCGTTCGACGCCGAAGAGCACGTAGGCGGGCGCGTCGGGTGCTCCGGTCTCCTCCGTGGAGACGAAGCGCCCGATGTCGCCCTCCTTGTAGTGGCGGTCGATGACGCCGGGCTTGGTGCGTCCGGCCACGGTGGTCAGCCGGATGGAGTCCTCGATCGGCACCAGTTCCCGGGTCACCACCAGAACGAACGGGACGCGGCCCTCCTCGGGGGCGTCCACGGAGCCTCCGGCCCCCGCCGCGGCCGTGTCTTTCGTCACGGTCGCGCGAAGCGGGGACAGCAACTCGGTGAACGCCTCGGCGCTCAGTCCCGCGTGCTCGTGGTAGCGCTTGTCGAGCAGGGTCCGGACCTGCCGGTCGAACTCCGTGCCCGCGTCGGTGGACGTCACGTGGATAGGGCCTCTCTCTGGCGGAACCGATTACTCCGTACAACATACAGAGATTCGGTTCCTATTCCAGGGGGCGGCCCGGGTCAGCCCTTGATCTGCGTCCAGGCCTTGGCCCAGCGGTTGTAGTCCGCGCAGGTCGAGCCGCGGCCGTCGCCGCAGTCGGCCGTCGGGGTCCGCCAGAACGCGAGCCGCTGATAGAACCCCGGGTCGCCCACGTGGTAGGTCGTGCAGAAGCCCTTGGCGGTGTAGCGGCACGCCTTCGGGTTGGCGGGCGCCTCGCCGAACCACTGGCCGACCTGCGCCTGCACCTTCGGGGTGATGATCCAGTTCATCCACTTGTACATGCAGTTCGGGTGCTGCGCGCGGGACGAGATCATCCAGGTGTCCGACCAGCCGGTGGCGCCCTCGGACGGCAGCGTGGTCGCGACCGGGCTCTTGTCGGCGATGGCCAGGTTGGCGGTCACCTGCCAGGCCGTGCCCGCGTAGTTGTTGGCCTGCTTGAACGACTGGAGCTCGTCGGTGTAGCTCGCCCAGTACTGGTTGACGTTGGGCCGCTGCTGCTTGAGCAGGTCGACCGCGGCCTCGAACTGCTCGTCGTCCAGCGCGTAGACGTCCTTGATCTTCAGGTCGGGACGGTGCGTCTTGAGGTAGAGCGCGGCGTCGGCGATGTAGATGGGGGAGTCGTAGGCGACCACGTGCCCGGCGGCCGGGGAGTCCTTGTCCCAGACCACGTCCCACGAGGTGGGCCGCTCCGGCAACTTGTCGGTGCGGTACATCAGCATGTTGGCGCCGTAGCCGTGCGGCATCCCGTACATCTGGCCCTTGACCGAGTTGTACGGCTGGTTCTTGAGGAACGGCGCGACGTCGGCGTACCCGCTGAGCAGGCCGGTGTTGACCGGCGCGACCGTCCCGCCGTAGATGAGCCGCAGGCTGGAGTCGCCGGACGCCGACACCCCGTCGTACTGCCCGGTCTTCATCAGCGCGACCATCGAGTCGGAGGTGTCGGCGACCTTGGCCTCGACCTTGCAGCCGGTGGCCTTGGTGAACTGGGTCACCCAGTTGACCTTCTTGTCGTTGCTGCCGTCCTCGGCGTACCCGGCCCAGATGACCAGCTTGAGCCGGCCCTCCGAGGCGCCGACGTCCTGCGCCATCGGGATGTTGGGCAGGGCGGCGGCCTCGCCGGAGTTCCCGTCGCCGCAACCGCCGGCCAGCGCGGCGGCGGCCGTCAGCGCGGTGACGGCCAGAGTGAGCCGGGAGCGGGCCGAGGACGTCCGGGGGTGCCGAGTTCCGAAGATCACGCTAGCCGATCGTAGGGGGTCCGGCGGCGGTACGTGGCCACAAAGGGTGATGATTCGGAAACTGTCGACACATGCCCGTCTCCGTTCTAGGCTCTGCTGCGTTCCGCCCCAAGCCCCGCCAACCTGAAAGATCCATCGCAGTGCGAACACGAGGCCGTCGAGTGGAATCAGCAGTCAGCCACAGGCGGGACGGTCCCAAGGCCGCGCGCTTCAGATCCATCCGGTTCAAGGTCATCCTCATGGTCCTTGTGTCGGTGGTGTCGCTCGCCGTGTTGTGGGCCTTCGCCGCGAGCATCGCTCTCGGCGAGGGACTCAACCTGCGCCATGTGAAGACCGTCCAGGAGCATTACGGCTACCCGGCGGGCGCTCTCGGCAGCGCCCTCCAGGCCGAACGCCGCGCGTCGATGGTCTACCTCGGCAGCAAGGCGGTCGGCGACCAGGCGTCGATGGAGTCGGCACGGCTGGTCACCGACCGGCAGGCCGACCTGTTCCGCGGCCTGGTGAAGGACCCCGGCGCCCGGGACTCCGCGCCCGTGCAGGCACGCCGCCTCACCGACAAGATCGGTGCCGGGCTGGACGCGCTCGCCGCGGGACGGCGCTCGGTCGACTCGGGCGCGACCGTCCGCACCCGGGCCTACGCCGACTACACCGCCCTGCTCGCCGACGTCGGCACCCTCCAGGGCACGCTGTCCACCCTGGACAACTCCGAGGTGGCCAAGGACGCGCGCAGCCAGGCGTCGCTGGCGCGGGCCCGGGAGATCCTCTCCCAGGAGGACGCGCTGCTCGCCGGCGTCCTCGCCGCGGGCCGGATGACGGCCGGCGAGCGCGCCGAGTTCACCAAGCTCGTCGGCACGCAGCGGTCGCTGTACGCCTTCACCGCCGGTGAGCTGCGGCCCGCCGACCAGAGCTACTACCAGCGGGTCGTCACGATGCCGGAGGCGGTACGGCTCCGGCAGGCGGAGAACTACTTCATCAGTCTGCGCCGGATGAAGGCCGGCGGCAGCGCCGGCGTGGCCTGGAAGACCACCGCCGACTCCAACCTCACCCGGCTGCGCGGCCTGGAGCTGTCGGTCGCCGCGGCGGCCGAGGCGCGGGCCAAGCCGATCTCCGACACGATCATCCTGCGCGTGGTGCTGGCCGGCGCGCTCGGGCTGGTCGCGGTCATCGCCTCGCTCGTCCTGGCCGTCTGGGTGGCCCGCTCGGTCATCCGCGAGCTGGCCCGGCTGCGCCGCGAGGCACTCGACCTGGCCGATGTCCGGCTGCCCGGCGTGATCGCCCGGCTGCGCCGCGGCGAGGAGGTCGACGTGGCCGCCGAGGCGCCGCCGCTGTCCTTCGGGACCCGCGAGATCGACCAGGTGGGCGACGCGTTCAACGCCGCCCGCCGGACCGCGATCCAGGGCGCGGTCGAGGAGGCGGCGCTGCGCCGCAACGTCAGCGACGTCTTCGTCAACCTGGCCCGGCGCAGCCAGACGCTGCTGCACCGCCAGCTCAACCTGCTCGACGCGATGGAGCGCCGGATGGAGGCGCCCGACGAGCTGGAGGACCTGTTCCGCGTCGACCACCTGGCCACCCGCATGCGGCGGCACGCGGAGGGCCTGATCATCCTGTCCGGGCAGGCGCCCGGACGCGGCTGGCGCAGCCCGGTCGGGATCATCGACGTGGCGCGCGCCGCCGCGTCGGAGGTCGAGGACTACACCCGGGTGAACGTGGCGCCGATGCCGCAGTCGGCGGTGCTCGGCCCGGCCGTCGCCGACGTCATCCACCTGCTCGCCGAGCTGATCGAGAACGCCGCCTCGTTCTCCCCGCCGCACACCACCGTCCAGGTCAGCGGGCAGGCCGTCGCGCACGGCTTCACGCTGGAGGTCGAGGACCGCGGCCTCAGCATGGACGAGGTGAGCCTCAGAGCGGCCAACGAGCGGCTGGCCACGGCCGCCGAGTTCGACCTGTCCGACAGCGCCCAGCTCGGCCTGTTCGTCGTCGGGCGGCTGGCCCACCGGCACGGGATCAAGGTGACCCTGCGCACCTCGCCGTACGGCGGGATGACCGCGATCGTGCTCCTGCCGGAGGAACTGGTGGTGCGCGCGGACGCCGCGGAGCTGGAGAGCGCTCCGGTCGCGACGCGCCGTGCCGAGGACGCCCTCGTCCCGGTCGGCTCGGTCATGGGCGGCGGACGGCGGCACGCGGTCGCGGAACTGGCCTCGGGCCCGGCCGGGCCCGGTGGGCACGACGCGAACGGCGCCGGCGGTTCGGTGCTGCAACTGCCGACCGGACGGCACGCCGCCGGATCGACGGGCTCCGGGGCGTACGAGGTCGTCCCCGACGCCCAGGGCGGCGGCCCGTCCAACGGCGGCCCGTCCAATGGCGGCCCGTCTAACGCCCGGCCGTCCAACGGCGGGCCGGGATCTCGGCCGGGCACGCCTTTCGGGGCCGCGTCCCCGCAGGGCGGTGCGCCTCCCGGAGGGATGTTCGGCGAGGCGCCGAGCGGCCCCCCGGAAGGAGAAAACGCAAGCCCCGGCGATGTCGCCGCCGCGTCGCGTACCGTGTTCGAGGAGCCGATCCAGGGCTCGGCGCCCTCGCGGCGTTCCGGCACCCAGACGGGGCCGCAGCGGCTGCCGCGGTCACCGCGGGAAGTCCGGCGGCGGCCGTCCGGCGGTACCGGCGGGGGAGGTGGGGGCGGTCGTGGCGGACGGCCGTCGCTTCCCAAGCGGGTCCGCCAGGAGAACCTCGCCGCGCAACTGCGCGACGAGGCCGCGGGGTCGGCGCCCGAGGCTTCGGGCCCGTCTGCCCCCGAACGCTCCCCGGAGGATCTGCGGACGATGATGTCGGCCATTCAACAGGGCACCCGGCGCGGTCGCGCCGAGGCCATCGAGAACGACGACGAGGGTTCGTGACATCCGATGACCGGATCCGGGAACGAGTGGATCGATGAGGAGGCCGGGCCCCTGGTCCGGTCGTACGCGCTGACGCGGGGCCGTGCCCGGCCGGCCACGCGCGAGAGCTTCGATATGATCACGATCGTCTCGACCTCGGCGCGGCCGAGGTCGGGCACTCCCGGGATCGGCCCGGAGCATCTGGCCATCCTGGAGATGTGCCTGGCGCCGCAGCCCGTCGCCGAGATAGCGGCGCGGCTGAGGCTGCCGCTGGTCGTCGTCCGGGTGCTGCTCGGCGACCTTCTGCATCACCGGCTCATCGCCGTCACCAGTCCACAGGAGGAGAGCGCGCTCTCCAAGGAACGTCTGCTCAGGGAAGTGCTCCATGGACTCCAAGCGCTCTAATGGGAATTCGGGTGCAATGAGCGAGATCCCGTCCGCGGGTGGCTCGGTGCCCGTCGCGGTCAAGATCCTCGTGGCGGGCGGGTTCGGGGTCGGCAAGACCACGCTGGTGGCGGCGGTCAGCGAGATCACGCCGCTCCAGACCGAGGAACTGCTGACCGACAAGGGCGTCGACGTCGACGACACCGCGGGCGTGGAGCACAAGACCACGACCACGGTCGCGATGGACTTCGGCCGCATCACCATCCGGGACGGGCTGGTCCTGTACCTGTTCGGGACGCCCGGCCAGAACCGGTTCTGGTTCATGTGGGACGAGCTGTCCTACGGCGCGCTCGGCGCGGTCGTGCTCGCCGACACCCGGCGCCTCGCCGACTGCTTCCCGGCCGTCGACTACTTCGAGAGCCGCGGCCTGCCGTTCGTGGTCGGGGTGAACTGCTTCGACGACGGCTACGCCTACACCTCCGACGAGATCCGCGACGCCCTCGACCTGAGCGAGGACACCCCCGTGGTGCTGTGCGACGTGCGCGACCGCAAGTCGGGCAAGGATGTGCTGACGCTGCTCGTCCGGCACGTCCTGACCGTCCACCAGCGGGAGTACGAGTCGGGCGTGCCGGTCTCGTAGGACCGTCCGGCCGGGGCCCGAGCCGGGCCCCGGAACCGGGGTCCGCCGGGGCCGCAGAACGCGAAGGCCCGCCGCAGGCGGGGGACGGGAGCCGCTCCCGTCCCCCGCCCGCGGCGGGCTCGTCGCGCTACCGGCCGCTCAGGCGAACGCCGGCATGATCTCGTCGTGGATCAGCCGGAGCTGGGTGTCCACGTCGGCGACGCCGTCGATCTCGCGGCCGGTGAAGCCCTTCACCAGCGTGGCGTCGGTGATCGCCGCGATGAGGTGGTTGACCCCGGTCGGCTCGATCTCCCGCTTGATCTTGGCGGTGACCTCGGCCGGGGTGCCCGCGATGGACAGCTTCTCGGTGATGTCCGGGGTGGTCAGCTCGATCGCCTTGGGCAGGTCCCCGGCGCCGACGGCCTCGATGATCGGGGCCATCTCCTTGGGGTCGACCCCGTTGCGCAGGAGCTGCTCCTCGGGCATGGCGGAGGCGTACAGCCCCACCATGCTGCGCGCGGCCTCCTTGGCGGCGGCCGAGTCGGGGCCGGTGGCGAAGACGACCCAGGCGCCGATGTCCAGGGTCGTCCAGTCCTTGCCGGCCCGCTCGGCGCCGATCCGGGTGTGCTTGACCGCGTACTCGTAGGCCTCGCGGGTGTAGCTGAGCGCGTGGTGCACGCCGTCGGACAGCTCGCCGGCCGCCTCGAACGACTTGGGCCCGCGCATCGCGCCGATCTTCACCGGCAGGTGCTCCTGGACCGGCCGGGCGAAGGTGAACAGCCCGTCGTAGGAGTAGAACTCCCCGTCGCGGGTGATGGTGCCCTCATCGAGCAGGGTGCGGACGACCGCCACGGCCTCCTTGACCCGGGTGAGCGGCTTGGTCTTGGTCCAGTCGATCTTGTACTGGGCCAGCACCCCGAAGTTCCCGCTGCCCAGCACGACCTCGGCGCGTCCACCGGTGAGCTCGTCGAGCGTGGCGGCGGCCTGGGCGATGAGGCTGGGTTCGCGCAGGGTCACCGCCGAGACGCTCGGGCCCATCCGGATCTGCGAGGTCTGCGCCGCGGCGGCGGCGAACAGCAGCCACAGGTCCTTGTGCCACGGCTCGTCGGCCGCGTACGCGGCATAGAAGCCGAGCTCGTCGGCGAGCTTGATCGAGGCGAGGGACTCGTTCAGCGGGTAGTCGGGGAGCATCGCGTAGCTGAACTTCACCGTTCTCCTGACTCTTCGGTGCGGGGAGTCTTCGGTCGATTACCGAAGTGTGATCAACGGCAACCAAGCATGCACAGGGCTGAAGCCTTGCGCAATGTCGGGACGGTGTTAATCGATACCGATTTGGCAGTGGGCACCGAGGGCGGTATATCGGGCAATAGCCGGGCAAATCCGGATGAATTATCTATATCGGGCGACCTGCGTGCGGTGCGGGACGGCCGCTCCACCGGACGGGCCGCGGCGGGCTCAGTTGATGGTCAGTCCGCCGTTGACGTCGCGCAGCTGAATGACCTTCTCGGCCTGGCCGTTGAAGACGTTGCTGACCCCGTCGCCGGTCGCGGTCGCGTTGGTCTGGACCTGGCCCCACAGGGACCGCACCTCGTCGCCGAACGCGGGGTCCTCGTCCAGCACGCCGCGGATCACCCCGGCGAGCTCCTCGATCCGCTCGGGCGACTCGGGGTCCTCGGTGGCGCGGGCCAGCGCCCGCTCCTCGCTCACCCGGCCGCGGAACCGGGCCTTGACCTTCTGGACGAGGGCGGCGACGGCCTCCCGGGCGGGCTCGCCCGCGACCTCGACGGCCTTACCCGCCATGGCGGTCGCGATGGCGATGGTCATCGGATCAGTCATCGGTTGCTCCCCGGTGCCGGACGTGCGTGAAGACAGGCGTGCACCAGTCCACCACGCTGCGGGCGACCCTGGCCAGGCTCGGCCGTGACCGGCCGCACCGATGCAGCCACGACCGTCCTGAACGACGCCGTACGCGATCTGGACGGCCCGCGCTATGGCGCCGAGACCCGAACGCCGCCCGCCGGTATCGCGGAGCGGACGGACGATCTGGAGGCGCGGCGGGCGCACTCTCCCGCGCGCGCACGAGCTCTGCCGAACTGAATACGGAATTGCGGCCGTGGGGAGGGCGATTCGGTCGCCGGGTCGGCCGGTCCGGCACGGCCGGTCCGGCACGGCGACGCGCCGGCGGCGGGAGGTAGGGTTCGCCTGCGTGATCGATCGTCAGGAACAGGGTTCGGCCGAGCGAGGTGGCGTGCCAGCGCAGGTGACGCGGACGGCGGGACGTCTCGCCGACGGGCGCGAGATCGTCTACTTCGACGAGGCGGCCGGGCGGGTGCCGGTGCCCGACCCGCGCGACCTGCCGGCGGTCCGGCCGCACTGCGAGACGCGCCGCGATCCGCTGACCGGCGACTGGGTGACCGTGACCGCGCACCGCAACGCGCGGACCTTCCTGCCGCCTCCCGACCAGTGCCCGCTGTGCCCGGGAGGCCCGGCGTCGGAGGTCCCGGACGCCGGATACGACGTCGTCGCGTTCGAGAACCGCTTCCCCTCCTTCGACGCGCGCACCCCGGACGTCCCGCCGGGCGTCGACGGGCGCGAGCTGTTCGAGCGGCGGCGGGGCGACGGGCGCTGCGAGGTGGTCTGCTTCACCGACGACCACGGGGCGGCGATGGCGAGCCTGCCGATCCCGCGGATCCGCACCGTCATCGAGGCGTGGGCCGACCGGACCGAGGCGCTCTCGGCGCTGCCGGGCGTCGCGCAGGTGTTCGTCTTCGAGAACCGCGGGGTCGAGATCGGGGTGACCCTGCACCATCCGCACGGGCAGATCTACGGCTACCCGTTCATCACGCCGCGCACCCGGCGGATGCTCACGACGGCCGCCGCGCACACCGCGCGGACCGGCCGCGACCTGTTCGCCGACGTGCTGGAGGCCGAGCGGGCGGGCCCGCGCGTCGTCCGGGCGGGCGAGCACTGGACCGCCTACGTCCCGGCGGCGGCCCGCTGGCCCGTCGAGGTGCACCTGACGCCGCACCGGCACGTGCCCGACCTGGCCGCGCTCACCGGCGCCGAACGCGACGAGCTCGCGGTGCTCTACCGCGACCTGCTGCGCCGCTGCGACGCGCTCTACGGCACGCCGCTCCCGTACGTCGCGGGCTGGCACCAGGCGCCCGCGGCCGAGGGACGCGACCTGCTCCGGCTGCACCTGGAGCTGTTCTCGGTCCGCCGCGCCGCCGACAAGATCAAGTATCTGGCCGGGTCGGAGTCGGGCATGGCCGCCTGGATCAACGACGTCCCGCCCGAGCGGGTGGCCGCCCGCCTCCGCGACGCCTGACCACGGCCGCGGCGCCCGGCGGCGCCGTCCGGCCGGTGCCGTCCGGCCCGCGCCCGCTCAGGAGCGGCCGGCGGCGACGGCGCGGCGGAAGGGGGCGATCGCGGCCTCGACCTTGGTGAACGCGCCGCCGTCGGCCCACAGGTCGTACCACTCGTTGTCGGCCGGGTCGAGCGCCCGGGTGATGGTGCGCTGGGCCAGGTCGCGCAGCCCGTCCTCGGTGCCGAACGCCATGCCGTCCAGGTACTCCTTGGTGCCGGCGTCGGTGAGCACCGACGGGTCGATGCGGGCGGCGACCAGGCACGCGGCGGCGAGCGCGTCCTCGACGATCGAGCCGTCGAGGTAGTCGTCCTCGTCCAGCATCGCGGTCATCGCCGAGCGCAGCCCGCCCGGCACCGCGTCGGCGGGCCCGTCGGCCAGGTCGCCGACGAAGTCCATCGCCGAGTCGTTCTCGAACGGTCCGTGGCCCCAAGCTCCCATATGTTCCTCCTCGCAGCGGTCGTTGAGGGCCGAACCTAGCGGAGCGCGCCGACAAGAACTAGCGGGCGGTGGTCCGCGGCCCGCGGCCTGCGGGGCAGGAGACGTTCGTCCGGGGTGCGCGCGCCCAACGTACGGCGGGCGATCGGACGGCGCCCCACCGGGTTTCGCCACCTGGCGGAACGATCCCGCCGGGGTGCCCTAGCCTCCGTCCCGTGCCGGAAAGCGTGCTCACCAGCCTGCTCGCGCCCGGGGAGTTCGACGGCGTCGCCGCCACCGCCTCCGGGGACGCGCTGGCCTTCGCCTCCGGGAGCGCGAACGGCCACGGCGGCGTCGGGCGGGCGTGGAACCTGCGGACCGGTGCCGCGGGCCCGCCGATCCCTGATCTCCCGGACGGCCTCTGGGCGTTCGCCCTCGTCCCCGGGGGGCCGGTCGCGGCCTGGTGCCACCGCGACCGCGTCCACGTCTGCGACCCGTTCACCGGCGCCGAGCGCGAGCTCGACCACGAGCGCGCCGTCCAGCCCGACCTCGTCGGCCTCGCCGAGCGCCACGGCCGCGGCGTGGTGGTCGCCGTGTTCGGCCCGGCCGGCGACGCCGAGGTGGTGCTGTGGGACGCCGGCACGGGCGAGCCCGCAGGGGAGTTCGGCGTGTGGCTCGGGCACCGGTCCGCCATCGACGGGCAGCCGCTGCACGCCACCGGCAGGCTCGTCGGGATCGCCTGCGACGCCGAACGCGGCGACGGCACCGGCGCGGAGCACTACGTGGGCGTGCTGGACGTGGAGCGCGGCGAGGAGGTCGCGCGGCTCGCCGGTCCGGGACGGCTGACCGCCGTCGCCGGGCCCGTCCTCGTCCAGGCGGGGCCCGGCGAGCTGCGCGTGCGCCGCCTCGCCACCGGCGACCACCTGGCCGCCCTCGCGCTCCCGGACGCACCCGACACCCTCGCCGCCGCCACCGTCGCCGGCCGCACCGTGATCGTCACCGGCACCGGGGACCGCCTCCTGACCTGGGACGTCGCCCGCGCCCGTCCCGTCCACCGGATCGACCTGCCGGCACCGGCGACCGACCTCGCGCTCGCCGCCGACGGGACCCTCTTGGCCGCCACCCGCACCGGCCTCCACACCGGCCGCCTCCCGGCCTGACCCGCCTCCCGGCCTGCCTGCCACCCGGCTCGCCGGGGCGCCGCCGGACGGACCGCCCCGGAGACGGCGCCGGACGGGACGCCGGGAAGCGTCCCGTCCGGGTGGTGGATAACCGGTCAGCGGGTGGCCCGCTGGTACTGCTGGCGGACCTCCTTGGGGGTGACCGGCCGGTCGAGGAACATCAGGCTGTCGATGCGGCAGTTGCAGGGGTTGCCCTCGCGGGTGTTCTGCGGATAGCTGCCGCCGATCTTGATGCCGCGGGGGTCGGTGGCGGTGGCGCGGTCGGGCTCCGGCGCGCCCTCGAGGTCCCACGGGTCGCCGGCGACGGTGTAGGCGCCGGGCAGCGCCTTGCCGTCCTTGTAGAGCGCCATCGCGCCGGTGTCGTAGTCGAACGTCGCGGCGAGGAAGACCCAGGTGTTCTGCGGCAGCACCTGCTGCCAGGGGCCGTCCGCGGCGAACGTCTGGGACCGGCCGCCGTCGACGCGGCGGCCGAGCGCGACCACGCGCAGCTCGCCCTTCACGTCGATGACCTCCAGGAGGGCCCGCACGTCGTGGCCCTGCGAGTCGCCGCTGAGCAGCCCGGCGAGGCCGATCGCGTTGTACCGGTCGTCCGGGGCGGCGGTGTTGGAGTTGAGGCTCGGGTTGGTCCCGGTCATCTTGAACCAGCCCATGACCGACGCGCCGCGCGTGCCGTTGAACGCGTGCAGCGACGGCACGCCGGTCTCGGCGAACAGGCCGGCCTTCCAGTCGTCGTTGCCCGCGGTCTCCGGGGCGACCTGCTCGAGCTGGATCGAGCCGCGGCTGCCCCGGTGCGCGCCGTCCCGGACGCGCATCGCGGCGCCGCCGTTGACGAGCCTGATGTCGGTGCCGGAGCGGCCGAGGTCGCGTTCGCCCGCGGCGTCGCCGCGGACGGGGTGCTCGAAGTCGTAGTGGGCGATCAGGTCGTGCCGGAGGCCGGGCGCGACGTCCGGCCCGCCGCCGCGGGTGGCGGCCTGGGCGGGAGTGGCGGCGAGCGTGGCCCCGAGCAGCAGGGTCAGCAGTGCCGCCGGGGCACGGCGAACGATCATCGTCGTCTCCTAGGGGAGACCCCGGGGGAGCCGGCCGGCGGCCGGCTCCCCCGGGGCGGAGGGGTCAGGACGCGGGGGTTCCGCGCACCGTCAGGCCGCGGATCCGGCCGATGTTGTCGAACGAGCCGAAGCCCACCCGGCCGGAGCCGAACGTGGTGTCGAGCGCGGTCATGACGGGCTTGGCCGCGCCGTCCACCCGCACCGAGATCTCGCCGGTGCCCGCGCAGTGCGAGACCCGGACGCCGTGCCACGCCTCGTCGGCGATGGCGGGCGGGGCGCCGTGCGAGCGGTTGGCGTTCCACTGCTGGTCGATGCGGAACCGGTCGGCGCCGTCCACCTTGAAGATCCCGTTGTGCGGGTAGATGGTGTTGTCGCTGGACAGGTGCGTGTAGTAGTAGTGCGTGTCGTCCCGGTAGCCGAACACCACGATCACGTCGCGGTTGCTCTCCGCGACCGGTGTGTCAAGCCTGACCTGGGCGTCGATCTGCGTCGAGGTGAACTCGGGGCCGGACTTCAGCACCGCGTACTCGAACGGGCGGCGCGGTCCGGGACGGGCCTCGCCGGCCTCGGCGAGCACGACCTCCTTACCGGGGAAGCGCCACTTCGACGGCGTCACCGGCGCCCAGTTCTCGGCCGCCATGACGTTGCCGACCTTGGCGGGACCGGCCTTGCAGCCGGCGTAGCCCTTCGTGCCGACGACCTTCCAGATCTTGCCGTTGGCCTTGGCGAGCAGGTACGGCTCGCCCTTGCCGTCGGAGCCGTACCGCAGGTCGACGCGGTCGTCCCCGGCGAGCTGCTTCATCGTGACGGGCTTGCCGCTGGTGTCGTAGGCGGCGAGCTGGTAGATCTGCGCGCGGTTCTTCCCCGCGGGGTCGCGCTTCATGTCCCGCTCCTCGGTGTAGAGGAGCCGGCCGTCCACGATGTCGGTGAACAGGTACTTGCCGCGCAGCGCGGGCAGCTTGGAGCCGCGGTAGACGTAGCCGCCGGAGATGGCGTGCCCGCTGTCGGAGGCGCAGTTCCAGTCCGCGGGCGGGTCGTGGTCATAGGCGGCCACCGGGTAGTCGTAGCCGTACTTGGCGTCGTCGGCCGGCAGCGGGTACAGGTGGCAGCGGTCGTCCTTGCTGAAGGTGAAGGGCCCCTCGCGCTCGCTCCAGCCGAGGTTGTCGCCCGACTTGATCTCGTGGATGGACTCGATCTCGTGCTCGCCAATGTGCGCGAGGAACAGCCGCTTCTCGCCGCCGGTGTCCCAGCTGAAGCGGTGCGGGTCGCGCATCCCGTAGGCGTAGATCTCGCCGACCTTGCCGGCCTGGCCGGCGAACGGGTTGGCGCGCGGGACGCCGTACCTGCCGTTGGCGCTGTCGTGCCCGGCCGGGTCGATCCGCAGGATCTTGCCCTGCGGGACGCCCAGGTTCTGCGGGTCGCCGCCGTTGTCGCCGACGTTGCCGTTGCCGCCGTCGCCCGCCGCGACGTAGAGCAGGCCGTAGTCGGCGGAGCCGCGCTTGGCGTTCGGGTTGAAGTCGATCTGCTGGAGGCCGTGCACCCGGCCCGCGTACCCGATGCGGAACAGCTCGCGGTGGGTGCCGGAGAAGGTGCTCGCGGACGGGTCCTTCGCCGTCCACTCGTCGATCACCCCGTGGTACAGGGTCTTCGGCTGCGGCGTCAGGTCGGGCGTCTTGGTCTTGAGCGCGTCACCGGCCTCGACGTGGGTGGTGTAGAACTTCCCGTTCTTCTTGAACTCGGGGTGGAAGGCCACGAAGCCGAAGCCCTGGCCGAGTCCGGCGGCCGAGTAGAAGTCGGGGGCGAAGGTCGCGCCGACGTCCAGGTAGGACTTGGGCTTCTTGTCCTTCTTGTCGAGGAAGTACAGCTTGCCGTTGAGGTCGGGGGCGAACAGCCGGCCCGAGCCGTCGGGCACCTCGCCGACGTGGTTGACCCGGTTGTACCGGATCAGCCGCGGGTCGGTCGGCGGCGCCGACGGCTCGGACTTGGGGAGCTGGGCGACCTCCTTCAGGACGAGCCCGAGCCCGGAGGGCGCGGGATCGTCGGGGATCGGGTCCAGCACCGGGTCCGGTGCGCGGGCCCCGGCGGGCGGCGGCGACGCCAGCAGCGCCGCGAGCAGCGTCGCCATCAGCGCGATGATCGTGGGGATGGACCATCTCAGTTTCTTCATCCAGGCCGTCCAGGGGTGGGGGGTGAGTTGCCTGTCGGAGGGCGAGAGTGTGGAAAGCGCTTTCAGTAAGCGCTTTCACGAACGTACGAAAAGCCCACGAGTCCGTCAAGAACCAATTCGTCCTGTTTTCATTCGATGACCCGCCGAAACCGTCGTGTCACCGTCAGCGCGTGCACCGCCGTCGCCAGCACCGAGACGGCCAGCCCCGCCGGTGCCGCCTGCGGGTACCCGGCGACCGTGAACGCCGAGGCCAGCGCCGCACCGGGCGCCCACAGCCAGGTGGGAACGGGCTTCGGCGGGCGCCCGCGCCGCCGCCGCGCGGCCTCCGCCGCCATCGGCGGGATCAGCGCGGGCAGCGCCGCCGCCAGCACCGTCAGCCAGTCGAACAGCATCCGGTCGACGCGCAGCGCCGCGAGCACCGCGCCCGGCACGGCGATCGCCAGCACCGCCGCCCGCCACGGCAGCCCGGTCGCGAACCGGCGCACCGCGAAGACCCCCGAGTGCACCGCCGCCAGCGTCGGCGCGATCACCGCGGCGGCCATGAACAGGTTGGCGGCGGGCAGCCCGTCCGGACCCGCGAGCACCGCGACCACATCGGTCGAGCCGCTCGCCGCCGCGACCCCGGCGCCGACCACCGACGCGGCCAGCGCGGGCCCGACCAGCAGCGCCACGCACCAGGCGAGGTCCGCGCGGCGGCGCAGCCCGACGGTGAAGTCCGGCGCCCGCACCGCGAACACCGACACGTAGCCGATGTAGCCCGCGAGGTCGGCGGCCAGCCCGCCGAACGGGCCGTCCCGCGCGAACGTCACCGGCGAGCCCGGCGGCGGCAGCCGCACCGCCACCACCGCGACCAGCGCGACGGCGGTCAGGGTGGTGACGACGGCGACCGCGTTCCACCGCCCGCCGCCCGCCAGCAGCACCCCGACCGTCGGCACCGCCAGCACCGCCGCGCCCACCGGGTCCGGCACCCCGCCGAGCGCGGCGAGCGCCGCGCCGCCGAGGCCCACATTGAAACCGAACCAGCCGACCATCGCCAGCGCGAGCAGCCCGGTGAACGCCCGCTCGGCGGTCGCCGGCAGGTAGCGCGGCGCCAGCTCGGCCATCGCCGCGTTCTCCCCGGCCGGCGGGAGCAGCCCGAACCGCCCCTGGACCGCCAGGAGCGCGGCCATCACCAGGCCGCCCACCAGCAGCAATACCGCCGGGAGCGCCCCGCCGTGCCGC
Organism: Spirillospora sp. NBC_01491; assembly: GCF_036227065.1. Lineage (GTDB taxonomy): Bacteria > Actinomycetota > Actinomycetes > Streptosporangiales > Streptosporangiaceae > Spirillospora > Spirillospora xylanilytica. The sequence continues at coordinate 3,386,250 of NZ_CP109432.1, read as the reverse complement.
CCGCCGACCTGCGCGCCGAGCACCAGCGCGCCCGGCGCGGTGCCGATCCCGAGCCACGCGCCCGCGGCGCCGCGCCACGTCCGCCCGCCCGCGTGGGGCACGGCGGCGGCCGGGACGGACACGTTCTCGGGAAGGTTCACTCGACGTGCTCCCTGTACCGTTCCAGGCAGAGCGCGAGCGCGTCGGGTCCGGGCATCGCCCAGACGGCCTCGTTGAAGATCTCCACTTCGATCGGGCCGGTGTAGCCGACGGCGTCCACGGCCTCGCGGAACCGGCGCAGCTCGACGCAGCCGTCGCCGAGCATGCCGCGTCCGGTGAGCACGCCCTCCGGCAGCGGCGTCACCCAGTCGGCCACCTGGAACAGCGCGAGCCGGCCCTCCGCCCCGGCCCGCGCGACGCCCGCGTACGCGGCCGGGTCCCACCACAGGTGATAGGTGTCGACCACGACGCCGACCTGCGCGGACGGGTGCGGAGCCGCCAGATCGAGCGCCTGCTCCAAGGTGGACACCACGCAGCGGTCCGAGCAGTACATCGGGTGCAGCGGCTCGATCGCGAGCCGCACACCCCGCTCGCCCGCGTACGGCGCGAGGACGGCGAGCGACTCGGCGACCCTGGCGCGGGCCCCGTCGACGTCCCGCGCCCCGGCCGGCAGGCCGCCGCTGACCAGCACGAGCTCCGGGGCGCCCAGCGCGGCGGCCTCGTCGATCGCGCGGCGGTTGTCGTCCAGCGCGCCCGGCTCCTGGAAGAACCCGCCCCGGCACAGCGACGTGACCGTCGCGCCGCTGTCCCTGACCAGCTTCGCCGTGCGTTCGAGGCCGTACTCGGCGACCGGCTCGCGCCACAGCCCCACGTTGCCCACGCCGGACGCGACGCAGCCCGCGACCATCTCCGGGACGGGCCAGTACCGCGTCGTCCACTGATTGAGCCCGAACCTCATCCGGCGGCCCCCTGCACCGTCAGCCAGGCGCGCATCCGGTCGGCGGCGAGCCCGGGATCGGGAAAGAGGCCGGCCGCGTCGGCGAGCCGGAACAACCGGACCAGGTGCGGCACCGTACGGGCGGTCTCCAACCCTGCGACCATCCGGAAGTGCTGCTGGTGACCCGTCAGCCAGGCCAGGAACACCACACCGGTCTTGTAGTAGAACGTGGGCGACTCGAAGAGGTGCCGTGCAAGCGGCACCGTCGGGGCGAAGACCTCCTTATAGGCGGCATGGTCTCCCGCGTCCAGTGCTTGCAGCGCACGCGCCGCGGCGGGCGCGATCGGGTCGAACACCCCCAGCAACGCGTCGCTGTACCCCGCCTCGTCCCCCTCGATCAGATCGGGGTAGTTGAAGTCGTCGCCGGTATAGAGACGCACGGACTCGGGCAGCCGGCGCCGCAACGCGACCTCGCGGTCCGCGTCCAGCAGCGACACCTTGACCCCGTCCACCCGGTCCGCGTTCGCCTTGATCAGCGCGAGCACGGCGTCCGCGGCGGCGTCCAGGTCGGACGACCCCCAGTAGCCCTCCAGCGCCGGATCGAACATCGGGCCGAGCCAGTGCAGCACCGCCGGGCGCCCGAGCTGCGGCAGCAGCCGCCCGTACACCTCGGCGTAGTCGTCCGGCCCGCGCGCGGCGGCGGCGAGATGGCGGCTCGCCATCAGCACCGGGACCGCGCCCGCCGCGTCCACCACCGCGAGCTGCTCCTCGTACGCGGCCACGATGCCCTCCAGCGACGCCGGACCGGGCGGGAGCTGGTCGGTGCCCGCGCCGCACGCGATCCGCCCGCCGCACGCCCGCGCCTCGGCGCCGCTGCGCGCGATCAGCTCGCGCGTCGCGGCCCAGTCCAGGCCCATGCCGCGCTGCGCGGTGTCCATCGCCTCGGCGACCCCGAGCCCGTAGGACCACAGATGCCGCCGGAACGCCAGCGTCGTCTCCCAGTCGAGCGCGGCGCCGTCCCCGAACGGGTCGGCCACCACATGCGCGGCGGCGTAGGCGACGCGCGACGAACTCGGCCCGGCGGGCGGCGGATACGCGCGCGGCTCGCCCATCGTGTACGGGACGAGCGCCCCGCCCGCGGCGCCGTCCGGCAGGTCGATCCTCACGGCTTCAGCTCCGGAACCTCGAACCGGCGACCCTCACGCCACGCGCGCATGCCCAGATCGGCGAGCTGCACCCCGCGCGCGCCCGCGTAGAAGTCCCACGGGAACTCCCCGTCGCCCACCACGTACCGCAGGAACAACTCCCACTGCGCCTTGAAACCGTTGTCGAAGTCGGCGTTGTCGGGGACCTCCTGCCACTGCGCGCGGAAGTCCTCCGTGGCGGGCAGGTCGGGATTCCACACCGGCTTCGGCGTCATCGACCGGTGCTGCACGCGGCAGCGGCGCAGCCCCGCGACGGCACTGCCCTCGGTGCCGTCCACCTGGAACTCCACCAGCTCGTCCCGGAACACCCGGGTCGCCCACGAGGAGTTGATCTGCGCGACGATCCCGCCGTCCAGCTCGAAGATCCCGTACGCGGCGTCGTCGGCGGTGGCGGCGTACGGCTTGCCGTCCTCGCCCACCCGCTCGGGGATGTGCGTGGCGCCCAGCACCTGCACCGACCGGACCGGCGCGATGACGCCGTCCAGCACGTACCGCCAGTGGCACAGCATGTCGAGGATGATCCCGCCGCCGTCCTCGGACCGGTAGTTCCAGCTCGGCCGCTGCGCCTCCTGCCAGTCGCCCTCGAACACCCAGTAGCCGAACTCGCCGCGCACCGACAGGATCCGCCCGAAGAACCCGCCGTCCACCAGCCGCTTCAGCTTCAGCAGCCCCGGCAGGAACAGCTTGTCCTGCACCACGCCGTGCTTGACGCCCGCCTCGTCGGCGAGCCGCGCCAGGGACAGCGCGCCCTCCACGTCCTCGGCGAGCGGCTTCTCGGTGTACACGTGCTTGCCCGCCGCCACCGCGGCCCGGATCGCCGGGACCCGCGCGCCGGTGATCTGCGCGTCGAAGTAGACGTCGGTCCCGGGCCGGTCCAGCGCCGCGGCGAGGTCGGTCGTCCACTCGCTGAGCCCGTGCCGCTCGGCGATGTCGCGCAGCCTCGCCTCATTCCGTCCCACCAGCACCGGCTCCGGCCAGAGCACGGTGCCGTCGGACGCGCGCACCCCGCCCTGCTCCCGGATCGCGAGAATCGAGCGGAGGAGGTGCTGGCGGTACCCCATCCGGCCGGTGACGCCGTTCATGACGATCCCGATGGACCTGCGTGCCATCCCGTTCCTTCCTTGCCTGTAAGCCCGCGGACCTGGTGGCCCGCGGTTCAGTAGTGTGAGTTCGCGCGATATCAGTCGGGTCATCCTGGGGGGACGACCCCCCAGACCCCCCGGCACAAACCGCCGACTGCCTCGCTTCGCTTCGTCAGTCGGCGGCGTTCACGCCCGCGCCGAGCAGGGTGCGCGCCCGATTGGTGACGCGGGCGAACTCCGGCCGCGCCATGGTCTCGGCGTAGTCGCGCTCCGCCGGCAGGCCGACGTCGATGATCTCGGCGATGGTGCCGGGGCGGTCGGTCATCACCACCACCCGGTCGGCCAGGTAGGCGGCCTCCGCGATGGAGTGCGTGACCAGCAGGACGGTGGTGCGGGTCTCCCGCCAGATCCGGTTCATCTCGATGTTGAGCTGCTCCCGGGTGAGCGCGTCCAGGGCGCCGAACGGCTCGTCCATCAGCAGCACCGGCGGCTCGTGCAGCAGCGCCCGGCACAGCGCGACGCGCTGCTGCATGCCGCCTGACAGCTCGTGCGGGAGGGCGTCCTCGAACCCGCCGAGACCGGTCATCTCGATCAGCTCGGCGGTCCGCTTCCGGGCCTGCTCGGACGGCATCCGCCGCATCTCGGCCTGGAGCATGATGTTGCGGCGGGCGCTGCGCCACTCCAGCAGCGCCGCCCGCTGGAACACGTACCCGATGTCGGCCCGGGGGCCGGTGACCTGCTCGCCGTGCAGCCGGACGGTGCCGGACGAGGGCTTCAGCAGCCCCGCCACCAGCTTCAGCAGTGTCGACTTGCCGCAGCCCGACGGCCCGACGATGGCGACGAACTCGCCGCTCTTGACGTTGAGCGATGCCTCGCGCAGCGCCGTGACGTCCCGCCTGCGCGAGCGGAACCGCACCGCCACGCCGTCGATCTCGACCGCCCCCGGCCCCTGGGCTTCGGCGTCCGCGCCGTCCTGCGGGTCCGTCTTCGGTTCGCTCATGATCCTCATGCCTCGTCCCGTCATCCCTGCGGAGCCGACGCGGCCTGCCAGTACGTGGCGGGCGGCGACGCCTTCTCGATGAGCCCGGCCTGGTGGAAGAGGTCGATGGTCTGCTTCCAGTCGGCCTCGGTGTTGACGCCGGGCGCCTTGCCCTTGGTCGCCGCGGTGTGCAGCAGCGTGAGCGTCGTCTTGAACTGCTCGTCGATCACCTTGGTCGGCGGGAGCTGCTCGGACGCCCCGGCCATGCTGGCGACCGCGCCCGCCGCGTCGCCCTCGGCCGCCGTCCACGCCTCGCTGGTGGCGGTGACCATCTTCTTGACCAGGTCGGCGTCGCTCTTGAGCTTGCGCTCGCCGACCATCAGCCCGTTGGAGTAGAAGTTCAGCCCGAACTCGGAGAAGCGCAGCGCCGAGACCGGCTTCTTGGCCTTGTCCTGCATGATCGGGCCCTGGTCGCTGGCGTAGCCGAGCAGCCCGTCGGTCTTGCCGGAGATCACCGCGGCGATCTTCCCGGCCGGGTCGGTGTTCTGGATCTGGACGTCGCTCTCACTGAGCCCGTTCTTCTTCAGGAACGCCGGGAAGGTGCGGGTCAGCGCGTCGCCGGCGGTACCGGCGATCTTCTTGCCCTTCAGGTCGGCGGGCGTCTTGATGCCGGTCGCGGTGAACGACTGCACCGCCGCCGGGGTGGTCTGGAGGAACACCCCGATGCTCTTGATCGGCATGCCCTTGTCGACCGCCGCCAGCAGCGCCGGGGTGTCGGCCCAGCCGAAGTCGGTCTGCCCGGCGCCGGTCGCCTGGACGGTCTTCTGCGACCCCTGCCCGGCGTTGATCTGGAGGTCGATGCCGTGCTTCTCGTAGATGCCCTTCTTCTTGCCGTAGTAGAACGGCGCGTGCTCGCCGTACGGGTACCAGTTGAGGGTCAGCGTCACCTTGGTGAGCTTCTTGCCCGACGCGCTGGTGCTCCCTTCGGAGCCACCGCCGCAGGCGGCGGTGAACGCCAGGGCCGGGACCAGGACGCCGGCGGCGAGGGTGCGGAGCTTCATCTGCGGCTCTCCGTTGCTAGGGATGGTGCGGGGTGGTGCGAGAGTCGGCGGGGGGACGGGCGGTGCGCGGGCACCGTCAGAAGGAGGTGGTGACGGAGCCGCCGCGGCGGCTGGCGTGCCAGGGCAGCAGCAGCATCTCGGCGAGCTCGACCGCGACGAACAGCACGACCCCGATCGCCGACATGACCAGCAGGCCGGCGAAGAGCATCGGGGTGTCCAGGTTGCCGTTGGCCTGGAGGATCACGTAGCCGAGACCCTCGTTGGAGCCGACGAACTCGCCGACCACGGCCCCGGTGACGGCCAGCGTGACCGCCACCTTCAGGCCCGAGAACAGATGCGGCAGCGAGGCGGGCATCCGGATCTTGGCGAACGTCCGCATCGGGCCGGCGCCCATCGTGGCCGACAGCTCCAGCATCTCCGGGTCGACCGCCTTCAGCCCGGCGACCATGGAGATCACCACCGGGAAGAACGCGATCAGCACCGCGACCACGACCTTGGGGCCGAGCCCGAAGCCGAGCCAGACCACGAACAGCGGCGCGATGGCGATCTTGGGGATGACCTGGGCGAACAGCAGGATCGGGTACAGCGTCCGCTCGACCGTGGCCGAGTAGACCATGAGCACCGCGGCGGCGACGCCGACCAGGACCGCGATCACGAATCCGAGCAGCGTCTCGTAGGTGGTCACCCAGCCGTGGTGCCAGATGTACCCCCACTTGTCGCCGAGCACGTTCAGGGTGGTGCCGGGCGAGGGGACCAGGTACGCCTCGACCAGGTCGAACGCGGTGATCGCCCACCATGCGGCCAGGCAGGCCAGCAGCAGTGCCGCCGGCCGCCAGACCCGTTCCATGCCGTCCCTGATCCGTTCGCCGGCGCCGGGGCGGTCGCGTTCGACCACGCCGGACGCGCCGGTCTCGTCCGACGGCGTGCTCGCGGTCGTCGTCGTGTCGTGACTCACCATGTGGCTCCTCCGGGAGGGGCGGGGAAAGAGCATTGAGAAAGCGCTTTCTGATGTACCGTAAGAACGACGCCCGGCGAGGTCAAGGGGTAGCGCCCGGTCTCCTTGCGTCGAGGCCCGGAAAACTGCGAATCAGACGACCGAGGGAGCGGCGATGGCGGAAGCGGCGGACGATCCCCGCTCCGGCGAACGGAACTACGTCACCCTCCAGGACGTGGCACGCGAAGCGGGCGTCTCGCTCGCCACCGCGTCCCGCGTCCTCAACGGCACCTCCCAAGTACGGGCCGACCTGCGCGAACGGGTGCTCGCGACGGCCGCGGAGCTCAGCTACACGCCGAACGCGCACGCGCAGGCGCTCGCCAGCTCCTCCAGCAAGGCGATCGGGGTGATCTGCCACGACGTCAGCGACCCCTACTTCGCCAGCGTCGCCCGCGGCGTGATGCGCACCGCCGCCGACCGCGGCATGCTGGTCATGCTGGCCAGCACCTTCCGCGACCCGGCCCGCGAGATCGAGTACGTGGCGATGCTGCGCGCGCAGCGGGCCCGCGCGATCCTGCTCATCGGCTCGGGCTTCGAGGACCGCGACTGGGAGCGCTCGATGGCCGCCGAGCTGGAGCCCTACCTGCGCACCGGCGGCCGGATCGCGGTCGTCAGCCGGCACCGCAGCCTGCGCGTCGACACCGTCCTGCCGCAGAACAAGGAGAGCGCCGCCGAGCTGGCCCGCGCGCTGCTCGCCCTCGGGCACCGCCGCTTCGCGGTGCTGACCGGGCCGCGTGCGCTCACCACCGTCGCCGACCGGCTCGCCGGATTCATGGAGGCGCTCGCCGAGGCGGGCGTGCCGCTGCCCGATGCGCACATCGTCGAGGCGGCCTTCACCCGCGACGGCGGCTACGCGGCGGCGGCCGAGCTGCTCGCCCGGGACGTCCGCCCGACCTGCGTGTTCGCGGTCACCGACGTGATGGCGATCGGCGCGATGGCCGCGCTGCGCGACCACGGCGTCCGCGTCCCGGACCAGATGTCGCTGGCCGGCTTCGACGACATCCCGATCGTCCGCGAGCTCACCCCGCCGCTCACCACCGTCCGGCTCCCGCTCGACGAGATGGGCGAGCGGGTGATGCGGCTCGCCCTGCGCGAGCAGTCCTCGCGCCGCAGCCGCATCGAACGCGTCGCCGGCGAGGTGGTGCTGCGCGCCAGCACCGGCCCGCCGGGCTGACCGCCCCCGAAACCCGCCGCGTCAGCTCGCGGCGCCGCGACCCTGGAGGACGAGCCGTGCGGCTGGACGAACTGAAGATCGAGCGAGTCGAGGTGTTCGCGGTCGGCCTGCCGACCCGGCGGTCGTTCGGCGTCGCCGGCGGGGCGGTGGCCGTCGCCGGCCGGCCGAGCGTCCGCGTCCTGGTCAAGGTGAGCGCCGGCGGCGTGAGCGGCTGGGGCGAGTCCACCCCGATCCCCGCCTGGACGTACGAGACCGCCGAGTCCATCCTCACCACCATCGACCGCTACCTGGCCCCCGCCCTCCTCGGCCGGCCCGCCTGGGACCTGGACGGCACGGCCGCCGTGTTCGAGCGGGTGATCAACCGGGGCTTCAGCATTGGCGCGCCGCTCGCCAAGAGCGCGGTCGACGTCGCGCTGCACGACCTGCTCGGCCGCGCCGCGGGCGTCCCCCTCGGCGTGCTGTGGGGGCAGCGCCGCACCGAACGGGTGGAGCTGGCCTGGATCGTGTCCGGGCAGTCGCCCGCCGAGGCCGCGGGCAGCGTCGCGGAGGGCCGCGACCTCGGCCACCGCGCGTTCAAGGTGAAGATCGGGCTGCACGACGAGGCGACCGACGCGGCGGTGGTCGAGGCCGTCCGCACGGCCGCGCCGGGCGGCGCGCCGCTGTGGGTCGACGCCAACCAGGGCTACAGCGTGCACGCCGCGCTGCGGATGGCGCGGCGGCTGGACGGTCTCGGCGTCACCGCGTTCGAGCAGCCGCTGCCCGCCAATGACGTCGCCGGGCTGCGCCGCCTGCGCGACGCCTGCCCCATCCCGGTCGCGCTGGACGAGAGCCTGCGCCATCCGTCCGACCTGGCCACCTTCGTCCGCCTCGAGGCGGTCGACATCGCGATCGCCAAGGTCCAGCGCACCGGCGGGCTCACGCTGTCGCGGCGGATGTGCGCGCTCGCCGAGGACGCCGGCGTCGAGCTCATGGGCTCCGGCCTCACCGACTCCGACCTCGGGCTGGCCGCGTCGCTGCACTTGTTCGCCGCGCACGGCATCGGCACGCCGGTCGACCTCAACGGCCGCCAGTTCATCGAGTCCCCCTACGCGGGGCCGACCGTGCGGGTCGAGGGCGGCACCGCGCACGTCCCCGAAGGGCCCGGCCTCGGCGTCGAGGTCGACGAGGCCGTGGTGCGTGAGCTGGCCGTCGAGGTCCTGGACGCCCGCCCAGGGACCCAGGGCGCGAAGGCCGGGACATGACGAACGCCCGGGGATCCCGTCCAAGCGTGGACGGGATCCCCGGGCGTTCCGGCGTCGTCGCCGGTCGCCGTCAGCGGACGGCGACCTCCTCATCGGACTTGGACGCCTCGGCGTCGCCGGCCAGGCCGCCCTGCTCGGCCTCGTAGTCGGCCGGACGCCACTCGGGCCACACGTCGAGCTGCGTGCGACGAGGGTTCGCCAGAGGGTTGTTCATCGCTGTTGATGCCTCCTGTTGAGCCGCCGGAACAAAGAGATCTTCCCGGATACCCCACCCTGCTCCGCAAAATGGTCTAGACCTGACCGCCGGCCGGCGGGCCCGGCGCCGTCCGCCGGCATTCCGGTCAGGCCCCTCCCCAAGCCGTAATCGTGTTCGTACCGTCACGCTCTGGACCGTCCGTGCCGGGCTCCCTACGCTCGACTCACCCGGTCTCCGCCCGATCCCGCGTGAGGGAGCCGCATGACCACGGCCCGAGAGATACCCGACATCCTGTCCAAGGAGTTCGCGGCCGATCCTTATTCCGCGTACCGCGTCCTGCGCGAGGACGCGCCCCTGCTGTGGCACGAGCCGACGCGGAGCCACATCCTCTCGCGGTACGAGGACGTCGCCCGCGCGTTCCGCGACCCCGTCTTCACCACGGCCAACTACGACTGGCAGCTCGAACCGGTGCACGGCCGCACGATCCTCCAGCTCAGCGGCCGTGAGCATTCCGTGCGGCGCGCCCTGGTGGCGCCCGCGTTCCGGGGCGCCGAGCTCCAGAGCAGGTTCCTGCCCGTCATCGAGCGCAACTCGCGGCGGCTCATCGACCGCTTCCGCCACGCCGGGACGGTCGAGCTGGTCGGCGACTACAGCACGCACTTCCCGGTCAACGTGATCGTCGACATGCTCGGGCTCGACCAGGCCGACCACGCCCGGTTCCACCGCTGGTACACCGCGAACATCGCCTTCCTCGGCAACCTCTCCCAGGACCCGGACGTCGCCGCCGCCGGGCTCCGCATGCACGACGAGTTCGCCGCGTACATGATCCCGATCATCCGGGCCCGCCGCGACGACCTCGGCGACGACCTGCTGTCCTCGCTGTGCCGCGCCGAGATCGACGGGACGCGGATGAGCGACGAGGACATCAAGGCGTTCTGCAGCCTCCTGCTCGCCGCCGGCGGCGAGACCACCGACAAGGCGATCGCCGCGGTGTTCGTCAACCTGCTGCGCCACCCCGACCAGCTCGCCGCCGTCCGCGCCGACCGGACGCTGATCGCGCGGGCGCTCGCCGAGACGCTCCGCTTCACCCCGCCGGTGCACATGATCATGCGGCAGCCGGCCGAGGACGTCGAGATCGCCGGCGGCGTCGTCCCCGCCGGGGGCACGGTCATCGGGCTGATCGGCGCCGCCAACCGCGACCCCGCCCGGTACGCCGATCCCGACTCCTTCGACCTGTTCCGGGACGAGCTGAGCGCCGCCACCGCGTTCTCGGCCGCCGCCGACCATCTGGCGTTCGCGCTCGGCCGGCACTTCTGCGTCGGCGCCCTGCTCGCCAAGACCGAGGTCGAGGTCGGCGTCGGCCAGCTCCTGGACGCGATGCCGGACGTGCGGTTCGCCGACGGCTTCACCCCCGTCGAGCGCGGCCTGTTCACCCGAGGCCCGGCGGCGCTGCCGCTGGTGTTCACCGCCTGAGGACGGTCCGCCGGTCAGCCGCCGGCGCTCCGCGCGTGCTCTCCCCGCCCGCCGCCGTCCGCCCCGCCGGCTCCGTCCCCCTCGGTGGCGGCGCCGGCGATGGGGGAGAAGGCGACCGGCAGCGCGAACAGGCCGCGCATCCACACCGACGGACGCCATGTCAGCTCCTCGGCCGGAACCGAGATGCGGACGTCCGGCAGCCGGTCGAGCAGCGTCTCGACGGCGGTCGAGGCGATGGTCGAGGCGAGGTCGGGCGCCGGGTAGGGGCAGCCGTGCTCGCCGCGGCCGAAGGACAGGTGCGCCCGGTTGGCGCCGGGGCCCGGGTGGGTCTCGGGCCGCACCCGCAGGTCGGTGTTCGCGGCGGCGAGCCCGAGCACCAGCAGGTCGCCGCGGCGGATCCGCTGGCCGCCGAGCGCGCAGTCGTGCACCGCCCAGCGGCCGATGAAGTTCTGCGTGGGCGTGTCCTCCCACAGCGCCTCGTTGAGCGCCTGGCCGACGCTGTCGCGTCCGCCCTGCAACGTCGCGGTGAACCGGTCGTCGACGAGCATCAGCCGCAGCCCGTTCCCGATCCAGTTGCCGGTCGGCTGCTGCGCCGCGGCCATCACCACCAGCAGGTCGATGACGATCTCGTCGTCGCTGAGCGCGGCGGAGTGCCCGATCAGCCGGGACGGCAGGTCGGGGCCGGGCCGCCGGTGCTTGGCCTCGACCAGCCCGCGCATCCGCGCGTGGATCCGCCGGTGCGCCTGGACGGCCTTGTCGCCCACGTCCAGCGACTCGGCGATGTCGGCGACCAGCAGCGGGATGTCGGCCTCGGCGAGCCCGTACAGCCGCGCCATCACGTGCAGCGGGATCCGGTGCGAGTACTGGGCGACCAGGTCGGCCTCGCCGTCCAGGGAGAACGCGCCGATCAGCTCGGTCGCGACCCGCCTGCACATCCGGACCAGCTCGGTGCGGTCCACGGCGTCGAGGGAGTCGCCGATCGCCCCGGCCCGGCGCTGGTGCTCGGGGCCCTCGGCGAACATCACCGACGGCGTCCAGCCGACGTAGGGCATCAGCGGCCAGTCCCCGGGGATCAGGTCCCATGCGTTCCAGCGCCGGCAGTCGCGGGCGAACTGCCGGGGGTTGGCGGTGACCTGGCTGACCTCGCGGTATCCGAGCACGAACCAGGCGGGGACGTCGCCGTCGAGCAGGACCGGGACGACCGGGCCGTACCGCTGCTGGAGCGTCCGGTACAGCCCGGCCGGGTCGCGCGCGATGTCGGGCCCGTGCAGCCGGACGGGCCGCGGATGCCCGGGATGGGCGTCCTGGTCGGGCGGCGGGAGGGTGCCGGTCTCGGTTTCGGAGTTGGAAGCGGTCGAGGGGTTCGTCACGGTGCGGTCTCCCGTGCGGCGGCGGATTTCTTGCAGTGGGCCAGGTACTTGACGAGCGTGATCAGCACGGTCTTGGACGACTCGCGCCGTCTCGCGTCGCAGTCGATCAGCGGGACGCGTTCGGACAGGCACAGCGCCTCCCGGATCTGGGCGAGGTCCGGTTCGGGGCCGGCCCCGGGGGCCTCGAAGCGGTTCACCGCGACGATGAACGGCATCCCGCCGTGCTCCAGCCGGTCGACGGCGAACCAGGAGTCCTCCAGCCGGCGGGTGTCGACCAGCACGACCGCGCCCAGCGTCCCGGAGAAGAGCCGGTCCCACAGGAACCAGAACCGCTGCTGCCCGGGCGCCCCGAACAGGTAGAGCACCTGGTAGGCGTTCAGCGTGATGCGCCCGAAGTCGAACGCGACCGTGGTGCTGTTCTTGTCGGGCAGCCGGCCGGCATCGTCGATCCCGACCCCGGCCCGGGTCATCAGCTCCTCGGTGCTGAGCGGGCGGATCTCGCTGACCGACCCGACCATGGTGGTCTTGCCGGCGCCGAACCCGCCCACGAGCACGATCTTCAGCGCGTCCCGCGCGGTGTCGCGCAGCGGCAGGCCCGGGAAGGCGGCCTCGCCGTGGCGGGCCTGCGGATCAGAGATTCTGGAGTCCAACGAGCACCTGCTTCAGGGTGTCGAGGTCGGCGAGCTCCCGCGGGGCGGGCGCCGAGGTCGGATGGCGGGCGGTGACGCGGCCCAGGCCGACCAGGTCGCGCAGCACGAGCTGGAGCACGCTGATCGGCAGCCCGAGCCGGGCCGACAGCTCCACCACGGCCACCGGGTGCTGCCGGCACGTCCGCAGCACCATCGCGTGCTCGGACTGCATGCCGGGCGCGGGGTCGACCTCGCCGACGATGAGCGACACCACGTCGAACCGTTCGTCGTCCGCGGGCGCGCGGCCCGTGGTGACCGCGTAGATCCGGTCGGGGCCCTCATCGCCGGCGAACGGGTTCATGCCGGCCCGGCGCCGCCGCCGCGGCCCAGCGGCGGCGCGGTCAGCCGCCCGCCGATCTGCTCGACGAGCTGGTTCATGGTGTGCCCGATCAGCCCGACGTCGCACTCGTCGGCGGTGATCACCGCCAGGTGCGAGCCCTCGCCGGCCGGGACGATCAGCAGGATCCCGCCGTGGAACTCCACCATCGACTGGCCCGACCCGGGGGTGTGCCCGAACTCGGCGGACGCGCTGACCGCCAGGCTCTGGATGCCGGAGGCGAGCGCGGCGAGCTGGTCGGCCCGGTCCTCGTCCAGGTCGGGGTTGTGGCAGATCTTCAGGCCGTCCTTGGACAGCACCAGTACGTGCCGGATGCCGGGTGTCCTGTTCGCCAGGCGGTCCAGCAGCCAGCCGAGGTCTCGGTCCATGGTGCTCATCGGGGTCGCGGGGCGTTGCCCCATCTCCTATCGGTCGTCCTGTGCGGCCGTGCCGTTGTGGCCTGCCGTGTCGGTCGGGCCCGCGCCGCCGGCCGGGTCCTCGGCGCCCGGGGCGCGCGCGGACGACCGGCGGAACGCGGCGAGCCGGTCGGCCGGGTCGCCGTTCGCGTTCGCGGGCGTCGGGTCGGGTGTCGGCGTGGCCGCGGGCAGGGGCGCGGGCGCGGGTGCGGGTGCGGGTGCGGGGGCGCCGACGCCGGTGTCGGCGGGGACGCTGTCGGTCCGCCGGAACCGCGAGTCCAGCAAGTCCGGGATGCCGACGAGGGACGCCCCGACGGGACGCCTCGGCAGCCGGGCCGGCGCCTTGGTGCTCCCGGGCGGGGCCGGGACGGGGGACGGGAAGGGGGTGGACCGGGCGGCCTCGCTGAGCGCGCCCCAGCGGCCGGGCGCGCGCGGGCGCGTTCGCGGGGGCCGGGAGTAGGGCAGTTCGAGGGGCTCGGTCACCAGGGTGCGCGGGATCCACATCACCGCGCCGATGCCGCCGCGCGCGGACGGCCGGAAGCTGATCCGCAGCCCGTGCTTCTTGGCGAGCCGTCCGACCACCGCCAGCCCGAGCCGCTCCTTGGACAGGTTGGTCTCGGTGTCGGGCGAGGTCACCTGCCGCTCGGCGCGGGCCCGCTCGCGCTTGCGCATGCCGATGCCGGCGTCCTCGACGACGATGACGATGCCGGAGTCGACCTCCTCGACGTACACGTGCACCTCGTGGTCGCGGGTGGAGAACACCGCCGCGTTGTCCATCAGCTCGGCCAGCGCGTGCATCACGCCCTCGGCCGCGACCCCGACGATCGCGGCCTCGCTGACCGAGTGCAGCCGCAGCCGCCGGTAGTCGGCGATGCGCCCCAGCGCGCCGCGCAGGATGCTCTCCATGATGATCGGCTTGGTCCACCGCCGGCCGGTGCACCCGCCGGCGAGCAGCGCGATGGTGTCGGACGTCCGGCCCATCATGGACACGCCGTGGTCGAGCTCGAGCAGGTCGGCGAAGACCTCGTCCTCGGCGAACTGGAACTCCAGCTCGCGGAGCTGCGCGAGCATCCGGGTGCACGCGGCCTGGTTCCTCGCCGCGCCCTCGGCGCAGAAGCCGAGCAGCATGGCGTTGGTCCGTTCGCAGTCGGACAGGTCGCGGGTGACGTTCTGCATCAGCCGCCGCGCCACCGGATGCTCGGGGAGGGGGAGGGTGCCCAACAGCGTGTCGGAGGAGGTGCCGTCGAGGCGGATCCGCTGGACGATCTCGGGGAACGTGTCGTCCAGCAGCCGGACGGTCTGGCCCTCCAGCTCGGCCAGCTCGGACCGGGCCGCCGCGGCGGCGCGCTCGCCCGCGGCGACCTCGTGGGCGGCCCAGTGCAGGACGCGCCGGAGCCCGGGGCTGGCGGGGCGCGGCACCTCGGCGAGCGCGGTCTCGGCCGGGACCCCGGCGCGCACCTGGCGGAGCACCTCCGGGAGCGCGCCCGCCGACAGGTCCACGATCTGGCGTTCCAGCCGGGCGGCGGTGTCCCGGGCCTCGGCGAGCCGGACGTCCAGCCGGCGGGCCACCATCGAGCGGTGGGCGGCGAGCGTGACCAGGACGCACGCGGCCAGCGCCGCCGGGCCGCCGCCCCAGGCCACCAGCGGCTTGACCGGCTGGGTGGCGGCGAACACCGCCCACAGCCACGTGCCGCCGATGAGGACCACCGAGGCCAGCCAGACGAGCAGGGCCCGTTCCAGCGGCGTCCGGTCGGTCGGGGGGTCGGGGGACAGATGTGCTGACATGGGTGCAGATCCTCGTTGACGGTCTCGCCCGGCGGCCGGGGGAACGGCCGGGCACCTATCGCAGGATGCACCACATCGATTGTGGACGGATGGCCATTCGCCATAAAAGCCGGTCGTCCGAAATGGGGATCTCGGCGGGCCGGCCGCCGGGCGAAAGAGGGTGAGAAATGCGGATGGATCGGCCGTTCACCCAGGTCAAAGCCCAGGTGAACGGCGATCATCGGTCGGGCGAATATGGCGTGAGTTGCCCGAATATGCCACCCTTTGCAGGGCCGGTCAGGGGTGGCCGCCGAAGAAATAGGCGGCGAAGAAGAGCTGGAACTCGTCGTGCGTCACGGTCTCGGTTCCGCGCCGTCCGGCGAACAGGTCCCCGGTCTCGGGCCCGGCGTTGAACACCGCGAAGACCAGCGCGCCCTGCTCGGCGGTCAGCGCGCCGCCGGGGGCCAGCGCGCGCAGCACCTCGTCCAGGACGGCCCGGACCGAGCGCCGGTAGTCGCCCGGCGACGACAGCAGCCCGCCGAGCATCGCCTCGGTGTACTCGGCACGGGTCACCCGGGTGTTCTCGCCGTTGGTCAGCCGGTACCACCAGAGGCTGAGCCCCTCGTCCATGGCCCGTCCCGGCCGCCCCCCGCTCGGGCGGACGACCGCGTCGTCGATCCGCCGGGCCAGCAGCTTGAAGTCGAGCGGGGCGATGACGTCGTCCTCGTCGGCGTCGAAGATGTCGAAGCTCGCGGCCACCAGCCGCCGCCGCGTCGCGTCGGACGGCAGGCCCGCCGCGGCCAGGTCCATCCAGGTCATCCCCCTCCGCGACCTGCCGTCCCGGAAGGCCGCGTCGCGCAGCGCGCCGTCCCGGAATGCGCCCTCTCGCGGCGTGGTCCGGCGCGGCGGGGTGGAGCCGGGGTCGGCGGGGACCTCACGACGGGTGTTGGCGTACACGGCATACCCCTTCGACGTTGTGCGTGCTGATCTGGCATATCCGTTGGCGCCCGGGCCTCAGCCGGCCCCCCGGGAGAGGAGCGGGCGCAGGTAGGCGGCCGAGGTGCCGAGCCCGGTGGGGCCGCGCAGCGGCAGCGCGGACGAGGCGGCGGCCTGCGCGAGGAGGACGTCCTCGTGGTAGCGGTCGGTCTCGCGGTGCCAGTGGAGGATGCCGGCGACCCAGTCGCGCAGCTCCTCCATCCGGGCCTCCAGGGCGATCCGGCCCCGGTCGTCGAGGTCGAAATCGGCGACCAGCGCCGGGACCTCGGTCGCGGTGAGGTGGTCGAACTGGCGCAGCCGCGAGGTCATCAGGTCGTTGACGATCGCGACCGCCTCGTCCCGCCCGCAGTTGAAGAACCGCTGGACGGCCAGCACCCCGTTGTTGAGCTCGCCCTCGAACTCGATCTCCTTCTGGTAGGAGAACACGTCGTTGAGCAGGCAGCAGTAGTCCATCACCGAGCACTCGACCTCGCGCATCGTGCGGGTCTCGTAGATCGCGTCGGGGATGTCGCGGCCGTGCTCGATGCGGGCCAGGCTCAGCGTCAGCTCCGAGCCGAAGGTGTGCCGCCGCATCTCGACGTAGTCGACCGGGTCGGGGATCCGGCTCTGGACGTGGTTGGCCAGCTCCCACAGCCAGCTCGCGGTCATCGTCTCGACCGCCTCGCGGAACCGGGCGCGGTCGGCGGGCTCCATCGGGCCCGCGGTGCGGCGCCACAGGTCGGCGAGCCCGGTCTCCACCGGGTTCTCGGCCGGCGGGGTCGGGCCGAGGTCGAGCGGCATGAAGTCGGAGAGCCGGGCGTTGAACCGCTTCGCGCCCGCCATGTCGCGGTCGCGGAAGAAGATCGCCGGAAAGTAGTCGTCGCCGTAGGTGCCCCACGCCAGCCACTGCCCCGACTGGTCGAGCGCCTCGGGCGTGGCGTCGGGGTCGAGCCCGGCCGAGCACAGCGGGAAGTCGAACCCGGCGAGCCGCTCGGCGGTCCAGATCGGCTCGGCGTGCCGCGGCACCGGATCGTACATGCCGACCTTCCCGCACCACTCGACGCAGGCGAGGCGGGCCCGGCCGAGGTGCGGGCTGAGCCTGAGCTGGTACGGCATGACGAACTCGGGCAGCGGCGTCGGCCCGACCGGCCGCTTGTGGGTCAGGTGCGGGCGGCTCTGCACGGCGGCCTTCAGTAGCCCGGGGAGCCGGGCCGCGGCCATGCCCCGCTTCGGCGCCGACTCGTTCATGTAGCGGCTGGAGCGCAGGTGCCACTCCTGGCCGCCCGACTGCCAGTCCTGGAGGCCCTTGACGTAGGCCAGCACGCTCGCCCGCTCGAACGGGTCGAGCGCGTACTCCTCGAACAGCGGCGGCAGCTCGGTCAGCGCGGTGTTCTCGAACTGGCGCAGCCGGGAGGTGAGCAGGTCGTTGACGGTGTCGGCCGCCTGCTGCGGGCCGGTGCCGAGGAAGTGCCCGATCACCAGGACGCAGTTGTTGATCTCGCCCTCGGTCTCGGTCTCGCGCTGGTAGGAGAACAGGTCGTTGCGCAGGTGCACCCCGTCGGAGAAGGTGTCCTTCAGGACGCGGAGCGGGCGGGTGCCGGCGACCCGGTCGGGGACCTCGGCGCCGACGGCGTGCTCGACCAGGTCGGCCGACCACGGAGCCCCGCCGACCTTGCGGCGCATCTCGATGTACTCGACCGGGTTGGGGATCCGGGCGTCGCTGATGTTGGACAGCTCCCACAGCGACTCGCGCAGCAGGTTGTCGGTGCTCTCGGCGAACCGGCGCCGCCACCCGGCCGAACGCGCCGGGACGGTGCGCGCCCACAGGTCCCGCAGCCCCCGTTCGCACGCGTTGGTGGGCTCGAGCGGCTCGCCCTCGTCCATGAACGCGCTGAGCCGGTCGAGGTAGGCGCGGGCGCCCTCCTGGTCGCGGGAGCGCTTGAAGACCTCCAGGAAGTGGTCGTCGAAGTAGAACACCCACACGTACCAGTCGGTGATCAGGTCGAGCTCGGGGGCCGCGCAGTCGGGATGGGTGTAGGCGCACAGCAGCGCGTAGTCCATCGCGTCCAGCTCGGCCTCGTCCCAGATCTCGGGGGTGCCCGGGTCGCGGGTGTCGTCCAGCATGCCCATCTCGCGCGCCCACAGGGTGCTGTGGATCCGCGCCCCCTCCAGATGGGGGTTGAGGCGCGCGGGGTACGGGACGTAGAACTCCGGCAGCTCGAAAGGTTGCATGAGGGGACCAGGTTCCTCTCGGGGCGGTCGGGTCATTGCTCGTCGGGAAACCTACAGCAATGGGTCGGTTACGAATGGTCACATTCATGTTCGGGTCGCGGGTCGGCGCCCGGCCGGGGGCCGCGGTCAACGGTCGGTGAAGGCGACGTTCCTGCCGGTGACGCGGAGGCCGATGCCGTGCTCGGAGACGGTCAGGCTCTGGAACGCCAGGCCGAGCGGCAGCCCGCGGACCGGCACCGTGAAGTCGAGCGCGTCGCCGAGGTCGTCCAGCGGGAGGCCCTCGACCGCGAGGGCTTGGACGCGGATCGCGTCGCCCTCCTTGGTCACGCGCGCGGTCGCGGTGACCTCGGTGATGGCGAGGTCGACCTTCGCGCGGACCTTGTCCGGGCCGTCCGCCGACAGCTCCAGGTCCGGGTCGCCGCCCGCCTTGGCGAGGTCGCCGAAGCTGACGAACGCCGTGCCGTCCACCGTGCCGAGCGTGCCGCTGCGGAATCCCGAGTCGAGGTGGACATCGCGGGCGCGCACGTCGAGCCGGGTGATGTTCAGGGGACCCTCGGCGATGTCGCGCGCCTTAAGCCGGACGTCGGGGAAATCGCGCGAGGCGACCTGGGTGAGGAACGGAACGCCTTTGATCGTCACGTCCGGGGCGGCCGGAAATCCCTCTTTCTTGATCTCCTGCGCCATCCGGTGCTCGGCATAGGCCGCCGCGGCGCGGTCCGCGACGACCAGCAGGATGATCAGCAGGAGCACGGCGCAGGCGGCCACGATCGGCCAGCGGCGCCTCGCGGGCCGTGGCCGCCGGACGTCGCCGGTGTCGTTCACCGGATCGGGTGATTCGCCATGATTCTCACTCAATTCCCGGAAAGAGCTCGTGTCAATATTCCTCCACATATCAGGGGGAAGGATTTACACTCCGGACATGACGGCCGGAGCGTCCGCCGATTCCCTCGCCACGCCGGTCCTCGTCGTGCGCACCGGCGACCGGGTGCGTCGGCTGCGCCCCGGCGGCGCGTACCGGGTCGGCCGCGACCCCGCCGCCGAGATCAGGGTGGACGACCCGCGCGCCTCGTGGCACCACGCCTTGCTGCGCGCCGGTCCCGGCGGCTGGATGATCGAGGACGGCGGCAGCAGCAACGGGACCTTCTTCGAGGGCCGCCGGATCCAGCGGATGGCGATCGACGGCGAGTGCTCGTTCCGCCTCGGGAACGCGACCGACGGCGTCCTGCTGGCCTGCGTCGCCGACGTCCGCCCCCAGCAGCAGCCGCCCCCGCAGCCCCAGTCGCCCCCGCAGAGCCATTCGCGCGCCCAGCCGCAGCCGCGGCCCCGGCCGGTTCGGGGACCGGGGGGCGGCCGGGAGCCGAGCTCGGTGATCCGGGTGGCGCCGCTGGCGCTGCGCATCGGGCGGGCACCGGGCAACGACGTGGTGCTGCCCGACCTGGTGGTGTCGCGGTACCACGCCGAGCTGCGCACGCTCGGCCCGGGACGGCGCGAGATCGTCGACCTCGGCAGCCACAACGGCACCTACGTCAACGGGGTCCGGGTCGAGTCGGCGCCGTTCTCCGAGAGCGACCTGCTGGGCATCGGGCACGCCACGTTCCGGCTGGTCGGGGAGGAGCTGCGGGAGTTCGTCGACACCGGGGACGTGTCGGTGTCGGTGCAGGACCTCACGGTGCGGACGCCCGAGGGCAAGGTGATCCTGGACGGGGTGGGCTTCCCGATCCCCGAACGGTCGCTGGTGGCGGTGATCGGGCCGAGCGGGGCGGGGAAGTCGACGCTCCTGGGCGCGGTGACCGGGATGCGGCCGGCGTCCGAGGGGACGGTGCGGTACGACGGCCGCGACCTGTACGCCGACTACGACGAGCTGCGGCACCGGATCGGGCTCGTCCCGCAGGAGGACATCCTGCACACCCGGCTCGCCACCCGGCAGGCGCTGCTGTTCGCGGCCGAGCTGCGGTTCCCTGGCGACACCCGCAAGGAGGAGCGGCGGGGGCGGGTCGACGAGGTGCTGGCGGAGCTGGGCCTGACCGCGCACGCCGGGACCCGCATCGACCGGCTCTCGGGCGGGCAGCGCAAGCGGGTCAGCGTCGCGCTGGAGCTGCTGACCAAGCCGTCGCTGCTGTTCCTGGACGAGCCGACGTCCGGGCTCGACCCGGGCCTGGACAAGACCGTGATGGAGATGCTGGGCGAGCTGGCGCACGACGGCCGGACGGTCATCGTCGTCACGCACAGCGTCGCCAACCTGGACGCCTGCGACCGGCTGCTGGTGCTGGTGCCGGGCGGGCGGCTGGCCTACTACGGCCCGCCCGGCGAGGGGCTGGAGCACTTCGGCAAGGAGAGCTGGGCCGAGGTGTTCCAGGCGTTCGACCGGGAGCCGGACCGCGACTGGGCGGCGGAGTTCCGCGCCTCGCCGCGGCACGCGCGGTACGTGGCGTACGCGCTGAACGGGCAGGGCGGGGTGACCGACGCGCGGACGCCGGTGCCGCCGCCCGCGCAGCAGTCGCGGCTGGGCCAGCTCAGCACGCTGTGCCGGCGCTACCTCGCGGTGATCGCGTCCGACCGCAGCTACCTGGTGCTGCTCGGAGTGATGCCGCTGATCCTCGGCGGGCTGATCGCGGCGATCCCGGCGCCGCGGGGGCTGGCCGGGCCGCCGGGGACCAACCAGGACGCCGCCGCCAAGATGATGGTGCTGGTCTTCGCGGCCTGCTTCGCCGGGACCGGGAACGCGGTCCGGGAACTGGTCAAGGAGCGCACGATCTACCGGCGGGAGCGGGCGGCGGGGCTGTCGGCCGGCGTCTACCTGATGTCCAAGCTGCTGGTGCTCGGCCTGATCACCGGGCTCCAGGCCGTGGCGCTGGTGCTGATCGGGCTCGTCCTGGTCGACCGGCCCGCGGCCGGGACGTTCACCGCGGTGCTGCCGGAGCTGATGCTGTCGATGGGGCTGCTCGGCGTCGTGTCGATGACGCTCGGCCTGCTGGTGTCGGCGTCGGTGGGCAGCTCGGAGAAGACGCTGCCGCTGCTGATCGTGCTGTCGATGGGGCAGCTCGTGCTGTGCGGGGCGCTGGTCCGGCTGGTGGGGCTGCCCGGCCTGGAGCAGCTCGCCTGGCTGTCGCCGTCCCGCTGGGGGATGGGCGCCGCCGCCGCGACGATCGACCTCGACACGATCGGGCCGCCGCCCGCCGACCCCGATCCGCTGTGGCGGCACGATCCGGGGGTCTGGCTGGCGGACATGGGGATCGCGGCGGGACTGGCCGTCGTCTTCGTGGCCGCGGCCTGGTGGCGGCTGAACCGGCTGCGCCCCCGCCGCCGCTGAGCTTCCGCGTGCCCCCGCCGTGCCCCCGCCGAGCTCCCGGAGGGCCGCCGGGACACGAGTGAACGGGGTGACGGGACTCACACCCGGGATCCGGGGTAGGACCCCGGCATGGACTCCGCCGACACTGCCGGCGCCGCACCACCGCCGGTGCGCGCCGAGATCACCTTGACCGTGAACGGGACCGGGCACCGGCTCGGCGTCGACACCCGCACCTCGCTGCTGGACGTGCTGCGCGAGGAGCTCGGGCTCACCGGGTCGAAGAAGGGCTGCGACCACGGGCAGTGCGGCGCCTGCACGGTCCTGCTGGACGGCCGGCGCGTGAACGCCTGCCTCGCGCTCGCGGTCGCCCACGACGGCGCCGACGTCGTCACCGTGGAGGGCCTGGGCGGCGGGGACGGCGGGCTGAGCCCGGTCCAGGAGGCGTTCCTGGAATGCGACGCGTTCCAGTGCGGCTACTGCACGCCGGGCCAGCTCTGCTCGGCGACCGCCGTGCTCGGCGAGGCCGCGCGCGGCTGGCCGAGCGCGGCCACCCCCGACGTCGCGGACGAGCCGCGGCTGGACGACGCCGAGATCCGCGAGCGGATGAGCGGGAACCTGTGCCGGTGCGGCGCGTACGTCAACATCGTCGCCGCCGTCCGCGGCGCGGCGGTGCGCGGCGCCGCGGTCCGCGAGGCGGCGGGCACGGAGCCGGGGATCCTGCCGTGAGGCCCTTCGCGTACGAGCGCGCCGGCACCGCCGAGGAGGCGCTCGCCAAGCACGACGACGATGCCCTCTACCTCGGGGGCGGCACCAACCTCGTCGACCTGATGCGGCTGGGCGTCGCCACGCCCGCGCGGCTCGTCGACGTCGCGCACCTGCCCTGCGACCGGATCGAGCGCGGCGCGGACGGCGGGCTGGTGATCGGCGCGGCGGTCCGCAACAGCGATCTGGCCGCCGACCCCGCGGCGCGGCGGAGCCACCCGCTGCTCGTCGAGGCGGTGCTGGCGGGCGCGTCCGGCCAGATCCGCAACCAGGCGACCGTCGGCGGCAACCTGCTCCAGCGCACCCGCTGCTCCTACTTCCAGGACATCACCAAGCCGTGCAACAAGCGCGAGCCCGGCAGCGGCTGCCCGGCCCGCGAGGGCGAGCACCACAACCACGCGATCTTCGGGCACTCGGCGGCGTGCGTGGCGACGCACCCGTCCGACATGGCGGTGGCGCTCGCCGCGCTCGACGCGTCCGTCCGGGTGCGGGGCCGCGGCGGCGGCGAACGCGCCGTCCCGCTGGGCGAGCTGTACCGGCGTCCGGGGGAGGACCCCTCGCGCGACACCGCGCTGGAGCCGGGCGACCTCATCACGGCCGTGGAGGTGCCGCCGCTCGGCCTGCCGTCCCGGTACCGCAAGGTCCGCGAGCGGGCGTCGTTCGCGTTCGCGCTCGTCTCGGTCGCCGTCGCGCTGGACGTCGAGGGCGGCGCCGCCGGCGGCGGGACGGTCCGGGACTGCCGGATCGCGCTCGGCGGCGTGGCCCACCTGCCGTGGCGGGCGCACCGCGCCGAGGCGGTCCTGCGCGGCGCCCCGGCCACCGCCGAGAGCTTCCTGCGCGCCGCCGAGGCCGAGCTGGAGGCCGCCGAGCCGCTCCGCGACAACCGCTACAAGGTGCCGCTCGCCACCAACCTGATCGCCCGCACGCTGACGGAGCTGACCGAACGATGAGGCCACTGGAACGGATCGAGGGACGCGAGAAGGTCACCGGCCGGGCGCGGTACGCGGTCGAGTACCCGGTCGAGGGGGTCGCGTACGCGGCGGCCGTCCAGGCGACGGTCGGACGCGGCGAGATCGTCGCGGTCGGCACCACGGCGGCGCTGGCGCTGCCCGGCGTGCTGGCGGTGCTGTCGTGCGAGAACGCGCCGGAGGTGAACGCCGTCGACGACGGGGAGCTCGCGCTCTTCCAGTCCCGCCGGGTCTCCTATCGGGGCCAGTTCGTCGCCGCCGTGGTCGCCGAGACCCTGGAGACGGCGCGGGAGGCGGCCCGCCTCGTCCGCATCGACTACGTCTCCGAGCCCCCGGACGTGCGGCTGCACCCCGGCCATCCGGGGATCTACAAGCCCGACAGGGTCAATCCCGTCTTCCCGGCCGACACCGAGCGGGGCGACCCCGAGGGCGCGTTCGCCGCGTCCGACGTCCGGGTCGACGCGACGTACACGACCCCGGCCGAGCACAACAACCCGATGGAGCCGCACGCGACGCTGGCCGTGTGGGACGGCGACGGGGGCCTCACGCTGTACGACTCCAACCAGGGCCCGTCGCTCGTCCGCGACACCGCCGCCGAGATCTTCGGTCTGGGCCCCGACCGGGTCCGGATCGTCTCGCCGCACGTGGGCGGCGGCTTCGGTTCCAAGGGGACGCCCCGGCCCAACCTCGTCCTGGCGGCGATGGCGGCCCGTGCGGCGGGCCGTCCGGTCAAGTTCGCGCAGACCCGGCAGCAGATGTACTCCGCCACCGGCTACCGGACCCCGACGATCCAGCGCGTCCGGCTCGGCGCGGACGCCGACGGGCGGCTCACCGCGATCGTGCACGAGGCGCTGGAGCAGAGCTCCACCGTCCGCGAGTTCGCCGAGCAGACCACCACGCCGACGCGGGTGATGTACCAGGCGCCGCACCGCCGGACCGCGCACCGGCTGGCCCGGCTCGACGTCCCCACTCCGTCGTGGATGCGGGCGCCCGGGGAGACCCCCGGCATGTTCGCGCTGGAGTCGGCGATGGACGAGCTGGCGGTCGCCGCCGGGATCGACCCGATCGAGCTGCGGATCCGCAACGAGCCGGACGCCGCCCCCGAGAGCGGGCTGGCGTTCAGCTCCCGGAACCTGGTGGCGTGCCTGCGCCAGGGCGCCGACCGGTTCGGCTGGGCCGGCCGCGACCCGGCGCCCGCCGCGCGCCGCGAGGGCCGCAAGCTGATCGGCATGGGCGTCGCGTCCGCCACCTATCCCGCCTACCGGCTGCCCAACCGGGCGACCGCGCGGGCCGAGGTCGACGGGACCTTCACCGTGCGGATCGCCGCCGTCGACATCGGCACCGGCGCCCGCACCGCGCTGACCCTCATCGCCGCCGAGGCGCTCAAGGCCGAGCCCGAGCGGGTGACGGTCGAGCTCGGCGACAGCGACCTGCCGAGGGCGTCGGTCGCCGGCGGCTCGGGCGGCACCGCCGGATGGGGCACCGCGGTGGTGCGGGCCTGCGAGGCGCTGCTCCCCATGCTGGAGGAGGACCGGCGGCCGGTCGAGGCGTCCGCCGACACCACCGCGGAGATCGAGGCGCAGGAGGAGCTCGCCCGGCACGCCTTCGGGGCGCAGTTCGCCGAGGTCGAGGTCGACGTCGACACCGGCGAGATCCGGGTCCCGCGGATGCTCGGCGTCTTCGCCGTCGGACGCGTCATCAACGCCGTCACCGCCCGGTCGCAGTTCATCGGCGGCATGACGATGGGCCTCGGCATGGCGCTGATGGAGGAGAGCGTCATGGACGAGGAGTTCGGCGACTACCTCACCCGCGACCTCGCCCAGTACCACCTCCCGGCCTGCGCCGACGTCCGCGACATCGACGCGTTCTGGGTGGACGAGCACGACCCGCACCTCAATCCGATGGGCAGCAAGGGCATCGGCGAGATCGGCATCGTCGGCGCCGCCGCGGCGGTCGCCAACGCCGTGCACCACGCCACCGGGCTCCGCATCCGCGACCTGCCGATCACTCCGGCACGGATGCTGACCGCGCTGTGACCTCCGGCCGTGTTCCGGGCGCCGCCGCCGGCCCCACGGCCCCACGGCCTGCCGGACCGACGCCGCGCCGGCTTAGGCGGGGCCGGGGACGTCGTCGCGGCGGTCGGCGGCGTGGCAGCGGCCCCCGGCGGCCAGGTAGGACGACCGGGGGCCGCTCCGCCCGCGGACGCTCCGGCCGCGGGCCCGGCAGGTCGCGGGCCTCGTCCGGGACCGTCCGCGCACACGGCCCTCGATCATGACGATGGCCGCGACCGCCACGGCGACGATCACGACCGCCCCCGCCGTCTGAAGCACGCCCTGCAACGTCTCGCCCACTGGGCCCCCTACCGGTTGTGACCCGTCACCGCCACTGCGCGGATGTCCTGTCTCTTCTTCGCCGTTAGGGGGGTTCGGGTTCCATGGCCGGTGATTTCACCGAGGCCCGTGCGCCGCCCGTGACCGCGGACGGCGCACGGGCTCGCGCGGGCTCCGGAATGTCGGCGGGGGATGCCATCCTCGTCCGCATGCCGCTGACTCCCCCCGCCGACCCCTCGTCCTCGAACCTCTACCTGGACTGGGTGCTGATCAACGCGCCCGAGCGGCGGGACGAGGCCGCGAGGGAGATGGCGGCGATCGAGGCCGCGCTGACGGGCCGCCGGCGCAATCGGATCGCCGCCGACCTGCGGTGGCGCTCCCGCTCGCTGCCGCCCGAGCATCGTCCGTGGTTCCTCGACACCGTCGCCCACCGGCTGGTCGGCCGCAACGGGCACAAGTCCGTGGCGTACGCGTACGCGCGGATGGCCGAACGGGCGCACGGGCTGCCGATCGACGAGCACTACCACCGCGAGAACACCCTGCTGCTCGCCCGCTTCGGCGCGCTTCCGGAAGGCGTCGCCGACGCCCATGAGCGATGGCTGGCGGCGACCCTGCCGCCCGCCGAGGCGCACGAGGAGTTCGTGCGGTTCGTCCTCGCGCGCGGAACGGGCGGTGACCTGTCGCCCGGCGACCTGCCCCAACGGGTGCGGGCCTCGGCCGGGGCGGCCGGCCTGGACGTGGCCGAGGACGCCAGGGTGCTCGGCGACGTGCTCGCCGCCATGGGCGAGGCCGGTTGGCTCAGGGACACTCTCGACCGGGAACTGCTGGACGCGGTCACGCGGGTCTTCGAACAGGCCCCGCCCCGCCGTGAGGCGCACGCCGGGCTGGCGGTGCTGTTCCCGGAGGACGGCGCGGCGTGGCTGCGGATGCTGCGTGCGGCGGGTGCCATCGAGTCCCTGGAGAGCGGACGGGTCGTGCCGTCCGGTCTCCGGCTCCGAGGGGCCTCCGGCCTGGGCGGCTGGTTGCACGTGTTCGCCCGCAAGTACAACTCCGTCAGGAAGACCGGCGGTGGCAAGCGACCCGGGGCCGTTCCGGGTGAGCTCCTTGATGTGGTCCCCCGGCTGGCCCCGCTGATCAGGACGGCCGGCACGCCGGTGCGGCTCCACGGCCCCGCCTGGGACCGGGGCCGTGACGCCGGCCTCGTCCGCGTGTGCCACGCGGCGGGCGTCCCGATCGAACCCGACGAGGGGCCCGCCGTCGGGGACGACCCGGCCACGCGGATCCGCGCGCTGATCGACGAGGCGGCCGGGGGCGGTCTCGGCGCGGCGGCCGACGCGCTGACGGCGCTCGACGCGCTGCTCGACCGTCCGGCCGCCACGGCGGTGGACGGCCTGGGCGAGGCCCTGGCCGGGCTCGACCTCGTCCAGCCGCTGCTGCGCACGCTGCGCGCCGGAATCCCCGCCGAGCTCGGCTGGCCCGCGCTCGACCAGGCGGTCGCCGAGATCGGCGCGGTGGAGGGGGTGACGTCGGCCTGGCCCGTGCTGACCGTCCACGGACGCGGCCACGCGATCGCGATCGACCACCGGGGCCGCCGCGCCCTGCCCGCCGGGACGACCGGCCTGCCCCCGCTTCGCGGCCTCGCCTCCGGAGGGCTCGGATACCGCTCCGAACACGGCGGCGGCCCGTCCGGCGGCGGCCCGTTCGACCTGTGGATGAGCGACGGCACCGGAACCTGGAGCGCCAGGAGCTTCCCCCGGGATCCGGCGGACGGCTGGGCCGAGGTCGATCCGGCCACCGGCGAGCGCGCCCCCGAACCGTCGCTCCCCGGATTCTTCGGGACGGCGGAGGCCCAGGAGGCCGCGGAGGGCATGCCGCTGAACCCGAACCTGCTGAGCCTCGTCCGGCTGCCCGCCGAGGTCACCGGCTCCCCGCTGGGCCGGGCCGACGGTCTGTCCGGATTCCGCGTGATGAACGATGGCGAACGCTTCGTCCTGGAGGGGGTCGACGGGCGCCGCGCCGAGTTCCGCCGTCCTGGGGGAGCGGGGTGGCCATGGGGCGTCGTCCGCATGCCGGAGGGCGGCCCCGACCTGATCGTCACTTTCGACCGCGCCGAAGGCGCCGCCAGGCTGATGGACGCTTACGCCGCCGACGACGGCTCGCGGCTATGGGAGGCACCGGCCTTCCCCGGCTGGGGCCGGGACGGCACCGAAGAGCGGCCGGCGCTTCCGCCGCCCGCGTTCTGGCACTTCCTCACCCCCCGCGACCTCCCGTCCTCACGCGCTCTGCGCACGATCGCCCCCGGCACCGTGCGGGCGCTGCTGACCGCGCTGAGCGCGCCGACCGCCGTCACCGGCGACGCGGCCCGCGAGGCGCTCGGCACGGCGCTGCCGGACGTCACCGAACCCCAGATCGCCGACGGCGTGGTGGCCGAGGTCCGGCGGGCGGCGGGGCTGCTGCGGCTCCGCGAGGCGCTGTCCCGCCGGGTCGCGGTCATGCGTTCCGGCAGCCCGGCCGCGCCCGCCGCCGAGGTCTCCGACCGCCACCTGCACGGCGCACTGCCCCAGTCGCCGACGTTCCGGCCGCGCATCGCACCGGCGCCGTCCGGGCACCCTGCCGCGGTCACCGCGATCACAGCGGCAGGCGGCCTTCTGCGCGGCGAGTTCGACGACGAGGTCCGCGGGTGCGGCGTGCCCGCCGCGCCGCTCGACTGGGCCCCTCTGCTGGGGAACATCGCCGCCGCCGCGTGGCGGCTGGTGGTCGAGCCGGCCCGCGACCATGACCGCACCGCGCTCACCGGACTGCTGCGCGTCTGGTCCGGGCAGCCGTTCGCGGCGCCGGGCCGGTGGCGGCGCGGCACCGCGTCCGGTGCCGCGCTGGCACCGCTCTGCGCGGCCGGCCGGACGGTCGTCACCGGCGTCGGCGGGTCCGGGACCGGTCCCGAGCCGTACCGGCCGCTCGACCCCGGCACCGCGTACCGGTTCGTCCAGCCGGACGGCGCCCCGGTGCCCGAGGGGGCGACCGCCGTCGAGACCGTCACCGTCACCCACGACGAAGCGGTCAGGCTGCCCCGGCTGCTCGACCTGCTGGCCGAACGCGGTCCGCTGCGGCTCGGCCCGGCCGCGACCGCGGCGTTCATGAACCGCACCGGCGTCCGCAAGGCCCTCGCCGAACTCGTCCTGTCCGGGCTGCCGTCCGGATCGGTCAACCGCTATACCGACGCCGACCGGGAGCTGCTGACCGGCCTCGACCCCGACGGCCACCTGCGGGTGCTCGCCGCCGCGATCCCCGACGACCCGGCCGGGCTGTGGGCGCGGGGCGGTGCCGTCGCGGCGGCCGGGCGGATGGCCGAGGTCTGGGTCGAGCTCGTCGGTGTTCGGCCCGGCGTCGACGAGGAGGTCGCCGACTTCCTGGAGCGGCGGAATGGCGAGGACGCCGCGTCCCTGCTGGCCGACCCGTCCGGTTGCGCCGAGCTGATGGCCGTCCCGAGAAGCGTGCTCACCGTCGAAGAGCACGGCTATCTCCGGGCCTGTTTCATCGCCGAGGACGGCGACCTGCACCCCTGGCCGCACGAGCCGTCCGGCGAGCACACCAGGGTGGCGTCCCTCGTCGCCTGGGCCCTGACCGAACGTCCCGTCGGCGATCCGGCCACGTCCGGGGCGGCGGAGCTGTGGTCCAGAGTCCGCGCCTGGCTGGATGCCCCCGAACTGCTGTTGGAGCTCGGCCAGGAGTACCCGCCCCCGGACCGGTGCTCGGTGCCGTTCAGCCCTGTCTCCGTCCGAGTGGAGCAGGGGGAGAGCCGCGTCCCGCCGCCCGCGGTGTTCGGCAACGGCCTGCTGCTGGTCGAGCCCCAGCGCTGGTGCCTCTTCCTGCGGCCGTCCGCCCTGGGCCGGTCGGACCTGTACGCCGAGGCGGTGCGTTTCTGCGAGACCCGCGGGCTGCTCAGGACGCTGCAGGGTCTCGGCAACCTCGAGACCCTGCACAGCGGCGGCCTGGCCCGTATGGTCGAACGCTCGAAGAACACCATCGTCCCGTCCGGCGGCTACGAGGCGAACCCCCTGCTGAGCGTCCCCGAGCTGGTCGACGAGGTCGCCGGGAAGCTCGGCCTCGGCCGGGACTCCGCCGCCCTCTACCTTCAGCTCCTCGCCCTCGTCCGTCCGACCGACCGCAACGTCCGCAAGTGGAACGGCTGGACGGCGCCCCGGCACAAGGCCGCCCAGGCCCGGCTGCTGGAGCACGGCCTGGTCGAGACCGACAAGCGCCCGCGGGCGGGCCGGAAGGTCTTCATCCCCGGCCCTTGGACCAGGATGAAGGCGCCGCTGCTCCCACTCGAAACCGCCAAGCTCGCCACCCATCGTGTCCACTCCGGTTGGACCGGCGGCGGTCCGTTCGATGGATGGTTCCCGCCCGTCCCGCTGCACGAGCTGTTCGCCAACGCCTGGAATTCACGCTGACCGCGCGCGGCCGGCCGGCTGGAACGAAATGTCCCGAGGGAAGGAAAACCGATGGGAATTCCCGCTCGCGGTCAGTAGCGTAAGCCCCGTTCGAGAGCAGAGAAGGTGAACCGAACGTGGCAAAGCTCAATCAGATCATCGCCGTGGAGAAGGGCGTGAAGAGCCGCACTCAGCGCGAGCTGGCCGACGTCTACCACGTTCTCCAGAAGCCCGCGCTGCTGTCGGGGATCTCCCGGGTCTACCGGCCCAGGGACGAGGAGGGCGAGACCCTGCCGCCCGAGTCCACCAAGGTGCAGGTGCGGTCCGAGGACGCGCTGCGCGACGCGGCCAAGACGCTGACCCGGCTGTTCGACGTGGTCGCCACCAAGGACTGGGCGAACCGCGAGGCGAGCGCCGACGTCGTGGTCGACGGGCAGACGATCGTGGCGCGGGTGCCGGTCACCTACCTGCTCTTCCTGGAGAAGCAGCTCACCGACCTGCGCGCGCTGATCGACCGGCTCCCCGTCCTGGACGCCGCCGAGTCGTGGACCTACGACGAGGGCCAGGACGTGTGGCGCGCCGACGCGGTCGAGACCTCGCGCACCAAGAAGGTCCCGCGCGCGCACGTGCTGTACGAGGCGACCGACAAGCACCCCGCGCAGGTCGAGACGTTCACCGAGGACGTCATCGTCGGGACGTGGAGCAAGGTGGCGTTCTCCGGCGCGATGCCGGCGCGGCGGGTGAACGAGCTGCGCGACCGCGTCGAGCGGCTCCAGGGCGCGGTGAAGTTCGCCCGCGAGGAGGCCAACGCGGCCGAGACCGTCGACCGGCAGGTCGGCGACGCCGTGTTCGGGTACCTGTTCGCCTGACACACCGAAGACTCCCCCCGCTGGAGCGCGGGGGGTGCGCCCGGAACCGGGCGCGGAAACTGAGGATGAGGCTCAGTCTGATATCGCGGTGGCAGTGGGGGTTCGAATCCCCCTCCGGGCACTTCGCGCCCGGATGGCCCAATCCGGAAGAGGCGGCCGTGTCAAACTCAGGCTCTCGCTCCAGAATCAGTATTCGCCGTTCATCATCGGATCGACCGGAGGCGGACAGATAATCACCGGGATGCCAGTTCGAATCTGGCTCGCTGCTCTCGTGCGGCGGTAGCTCAACGGCAGAGCACGGTGATGTGAGAATGATCCGCCGCCTTTAAACGGCGCCGATGTGCGCAGACAGCGGCCTGCACGGGCCCCGGGGCTGGGTAGCTCCCCGGGGCCCACCGCCGTTCACCGCCCCCGCACCGCCTCCTGCTCCAGTGGCAGGGCCCGCGGCAGGCCGAACAGGTCGAACGGGCGGAGGTCCTCGCGGAACGCGGTGATCCGCCCGACGCCCGCGGCGGAGACGTCCAGCACCATGATCCAGTGCCCGCCGTGGACGCCGTCCGGCCCCTGCCGGTACACCGCCATCGCGGGCTGCCCGTTGGCCGCCGTCCGGACCACCCGGTTCAGGCCCGGACGGGTCAGCACATGGGCGGCGAGGAAGGCGCCGACGGCGTCGCGTCCGGCGAACCAGGCCGGGTACGGCGGCATCTCCAGGACGGCGTCGCGGGTGAGTAGGCCGAGCAGCGCCGCGACGTCGGCGTTCTCGAACGCCGCCAGGTAGCGGTCGAGCAGCTCCCGCCGCTCCGCGTCCGGGAGCTCGGCGGCGTCGTCCTCGCTCGGCGCCACCTCGTCGAGCCGGGCCCGGGCCCGTTGCAGGAGGCTCTTGACCGCGGGGACGGACGTGCCGAGGAGTCCGGCGACCTCGGCGGCCCGCATCGCCAGCACGTCCCGCAGGATCAGCACGGCGCGCTGCCGCGGCGGCAGGAGCTGGAGCGCCGCGATCAGCGCGAGCCGCAGCGTCCCGCGCCGGACGGCGACCACCGCCGGGTCCTCGACTGGAGGGATCAGCAGCGCGTCGGGCGCGGGTTGCAGCCAGGCCACGTCCGTCCACGCCGCCGCGAACGGCCCCCCGGGGTCGCTGGACGGGGCGCAGACCCCGGCCGGCAGGGGCCGCCGCTCGCGGTTCTCCAGCGCGGTCAGGCACGCGTTGGTCGCGATGCGGTA
Organism: Spirillospora sp. NBC_01491; assembly: GCF_036227065.1. Taxonomy (GTDB): domain Bacteria; phylum Actinomycetota; class Actinomycetes; order Streptosporangiales; family Streptosporangiaceae; genus Spirillospora; species Spirillospora xylanilytica. Next base: position 3,354,298 of record NZ_CP109432.1, on the reverse strand, counting down.
CAGCCAGGTGCGGACCGAGCAGCATTCCTCGAAGGAGTCGTACTTGCGCCCGGCCCGCAGGTAGGTCTCCTGGACGAGGTCCTCCGCGTCGTGCACGGAGCCGAGCATCCGGTAGCAGTACGCCAGCAGCTCGGGGCGGTGGGGACGGGCACGGTCGGCGAAGTCGTCATGTCCGGTGGCCGGACGCGGGCGTGTCGGCGATGTCATCCGCGCTCCTCAGGGGGTCGTCGTGCGGTCGTCTCCGGATACTGACCCGGGGAAGCGCCGAAATGAATCGGTCCGGGACCGCCCTTGAGTCTCAACATCTCAGTACGGGGTGATCCGATGGACGACCTCGACGCGGGCCGTGAGGAAGCGCTGCACGAGGAGTGGGCGCAACTCGCCCGCGCGCTCGGCATCACCGAACGGCACATCCCGCCGACCCCGCCTGATGAGCCCCCGCCCGAGTGAATCAGGGGCCGGGGACTCGTTGGCGGTCTGGTCAGGCCAGGTCGGGCGAGCTGCTCTTGATCTGTCGTGTGAACGCGCGCCAGTCCGCGGTGCTGAAGGCCAGCCGGGGGCCGTCTGGGTCTTTGGAGTCCCGGACGCCGATCACCGGACCAAGGTCCGCCACCTCAACACAGTCCCCGCCGCTGTGACCACTGTGGTCGCTCTTACGCCACCGAGCGGCGGGCATGTCCTTCATGGTTCCTCCATTCCTGTGCTGACCACGGCTCGCGACTCTGTGCCGGGGAGTGCGTGGCCTCTGAGTGGTTGGACCGAGGACGAGCCCCCGTCCGAGCGGACTTGGAGGCCGGGGGCTCGTTGGGGGAGCGCGGTCAGGCCGAGTCGGGCGAGCTGCTCTTGATCTGTCGTGTGAACGCGCGCCAGTCCGCGGTGCTGAAGGCCAGCCGGGGGCCGTCTGGGTCTTTGGAGTCCCGAACGCCGATCACCGCGGTAAGACTTGCCACCTCAACACAGGCGCCGCCCTGATGGTCGCTGCGGCTGCTCTTCCGCCACCGAACGGGCGACAAGTCCTTCATAGTTCCTCCATCGCTGCTCTAACCATGGCTCGTGACTCCGCGACAGGGAGCGCGTGGCCTTTGAGTAGATCCCAGCGTACGACGAAGTCCGACAACCTTGCGGGTTGCTTAATCAATGTGCCAACTCCGGCCGACTCTGTGTAAGCGTTGCTCGAGCCGTCATCGAACCCCAATATTGTGAAGCTGCCCCCAAGTCCCGCGTGGTATCCAGCCTTGTAAGGAACGACTTGGAGCATCATGTTCTGGTGCTCGGAGGCAGTCAGCAGGTACGTCAACTGTTCCCGCATGACCGCATGGTCCCCTATTACTCGCCGTAGAATAACTTCGTCGATGGTGAGCCAAACGCGAGGTGGTGAACTCTGGGTGAGGATGGACTGGCGTTCCAGTCGATTGTTGATCAGGTCGGACGTGTTGCTCCCGTTGATGGATCCCACTACGGCTCCGGCGTACCCCTCGGTCTGAAACAAGCCGTCTACCAGTAGTCCACAGAACATGCGAACCGTACTGGCCTTCGACTCACGTGCGGCGTACTCGGTGAACCCGGGTGGCAGTACGGTCCGAAGCTCGATGTCGTTGGCGAGGTCCCAGAGGCGGTGGAAGTGGCCGTCGAGCTTGAAGAAGGTGTCGAGGTCGTGGGCGCTCTGCTCGGAGATCTTGCGACCGCTCTCCATGGTGCTGATCCACTGCGGGGTGCAGCCGAGTGTGTCGGCGAGTTCCTTGCCGGTCAGCCTGCTTTCGTCGCGCTTGCGGCGAAGTTCGGTGCCGAAGAACACACGGGCAGGGTTGTCGATTTCTGCCATGAGAGTCTCCCGGGGAGCGCTTAACCAGGGGGGTGGGTTGAGTTGATCTATAGCCGGGTGGACCGCCGCTGGTGATCGGTCACTTTCCGAGCCTAGTCCTGGCCTGTGAGCCTGGTCTCAGTATTTCGACAGAGACGCAGATGAGAGGTTCCCCGGCATGACCATAAGGACGAGTCCAGGCAAACTCCAGAAGATTGGGCATATGCCACCTGTGTTCGGGTGGCGAAATGACGTGCTCGACAATGCGCTCGTGGCGCGCCGGGTCCACAGCTTGTCCGACTACCAGACGCTGAACGGGTGCCTGGAGGAGATCACCGCCGGGGACGAGGGAGAACTGTGGCTTCTCTGCGACGCCCAAACCCGCCTGGCTGAGCGGCTCACGGTCGCGGAAGCAGTGAGGAACCGGCTGTGAGCACCTCGGATCGAGACGGTAACCCGGCCGCGGAAGCCCACGTGCACCTGAGCGCGCTGGGCGTACACCTCAAAGCCCACGGATTCACGGTCGATCCCGTCGCGGGGGGAATCACCGTCCGCAACCCGTCCGCGCCCGGGTGGCGCGTGAGCCGGCGGATCGCCCAGGACACGATCACGTGCGCTCCACGCAAGAGTGACAGCGGTCGGTACTGGTACTTCACGTCCTGGCGGCAGCCCATCGCCGAGGCCGATCGGATCACCGACGCGCTCATGGCGATCAAGGCATATCTCGGGGCGCCCACGTGAGCGATTCCTGCGTGGACGGCCAGATCTCCGACCAGGCCGCCTATCTGGCCGGGCTGAGGAAGGAGTTCCCCGAGTTCGGCATTGTGGCGGACTTCCGCCGTCCCATCTGGATGGCGGTCTGGGGCGACCGGCTGTTGCTCAAGGCCAGCGATGGTCTCACTCTCCGTGAACGCCTTGTGGAGGTGAGCCGAGCGTTGTGATCAGGAGCCCCCTATCGCCGGAAACGGCGCCGGTCAAGCGGAAGAATCCGGGCCCGAGTTTTGGATGACCGCGTGCGTGCGGCTCGATTCGATCACGACGGCCCGGAGGGGACGTCGTGCAGAGCGTCTCCGTTGAGGTAGCGCCCCGGAGAGGTGCCGATCGTTCGGCGGAACGCCGCGAGGAAGGCGCTCGGGGTCGCGTAGCCGACGGCGTGCGCGGTGTGCGAGACCGGCCGGCCTTCGGCCAGCAGTGGCAGGGCGGCCCGCAGCCGCATGTGGGTGCGCCAGCGGTCGAAGCTCATGCCCGTGTCGCGGACGAACAGCCGGGTCAGGGTCCGCCGGCTCACCCCGATGGCCCGTGCGTGCGCTTCCAGGCTCCGGGAGTCCGCAGGATCGCCGAGTAGTGCGTCGGCCACGGCGCGAACGCGTTCGTCGGCGGGATACGGCACCTCGATCGGGGTGGCCGGAAGGGGGCGCAGCAGGTCCAGCACGACCGCCTCGGCTCGCAGCCGCGCGTCGTCGGCCAGGCCGCGGCGGCCGAGGTGGTCGATCAGGTGGGCCAGCAGCCCGTCGACGGCGACCGGCGTCGGTTCGGCCCAGTCCAGCGCGCACCGGTCCGGTTCGAGGTAGAGGCTGCACAGCACCGCGTCGCGGGTCGCGCCGGTCCGGTGGACGACCCCCGCAGGCAGGAAGAGCGCCCTGGTGGGCGGCAGGACCCAGTAGGCGTCGCCGACGGCGACGCCGAGCACTCCCCGCCGGGTCCAGGCCAGCTGGTGCTGAGGGTGGCGGTGCGCGCCGATCCACTTCCCCGACGACAGCGGGAAATGCCCGACGACGATCGCCCCCACTCCGGTGGGGGCGGCCTCCGTGACGACTTGGCTCACGCGTCCCACCGTACGGTCTCTGTCCGGACGCGGCCGTCGCCGAGTCCTGCGATGCAGGTGGCGGGTGCCGCCGCCGGACCTGAGTAGCGGAACTGAGTAGAGGCGCTCAGGGCGAATCCGCGCCACGGCGGAAGGCTGGTGCCATGACAAAGCCACCGCTCGAGGGAAGGCCCCGGCACTCGTCCGCACGATCGGCGCGAATGGCCATCGTCGCATCGGCGACGATTCTCGTGCTGATAGCCGGAATCACCGTCGCATGGTTCCTGAGACCGGCCGGTCATCTCCAGACGGGTGCGGCCACCATGAACACCGCTGTGCCTCGGGTGACGGACGAGTCCGCGACTCCGAACAACACCGGCCCCAGGGTGACGGACAAGTCGGCGGGTCTCTCCTACGAGCTCCCCGAGGGGTGGAAGGAAGAAGACAATGGCGACCTGATCGACGCATTCACCTCGTCCATCAGCGAAGGGGGAGCCGAAGGGAAGGAAGCTTCCGCCGTCTTCGCCGGCCGGGGCGATGGCCTGCCGTCGTCCGCTCTCAAGCAGGCGGCGGAGAGCATGGCCGCGTCGAACGCGGAGTTCTTCAACCCGTATGGGAACTCGACCATGGGGGATTCCCGGCCGACGAAGGTGAGCGGCCGTCCCGCGCACACCGTGGTGCTGAAGTTCAAGGACGACGAGGGCGGTACGGGCCATCTTCGGCTGACCCTCATCGCGGTGGACGGCACCCGCTCGGCCTTCCTGATCGGCTTGGCCGTCCGGGTCGGAGACGCCGGGCGCAAACGGGTCGACGCGGTCCTGGAAAGCGCCTCCATCAACTGAGGCGCCGGGCGGCACCGTGCCGCGGTGGAGCGGCGTTGATCGGGTGTTTCGGCCGGGCCGCAGCACGGTCCGCGATCACGGTCTTCCGGTCCGGTCTTGATCAACTGACAATGGTCGCTTAGTGTCCGGACAAGATCTTTATCCGCGATTCTGGAGGAACGTCGATGAAGCGACGCGTGTTGACGGCCGGACTGGGTGCGGCGGCGGTGCTGGGGCTGGGGATGGCGGCGCCGGCCGATGCCGAGGTCGGCGGGGCGCCGGCGAGTCCGCCGACCTGCGGGTACAACGACCTCAACTACGTCCCCTACTACCTCAACTGCAAGGACGAGCCGCGGGAGGTCCGCGTCCGGGACACGGCGGTGGGCGACCACACGATCTGCGTGCCCGCCACGGCGTACGTGAAGATCGGCGACAACGTCTACACGACGACGTGGGCCAGCGACACCGGGGCGACCTGCGCGCCCTGAGCCTGGGGAGTGGGGCGCGCCTTTCGGTGTGGCCCGAGCGCGGTCAGCGTCCTCGCCGCCAGGCGAGGACGCTGGGCCGGGCTTTTGAAGAACGTCCGGCGGTCAGCTCCCGCCGGGGGAGGGCTTGCCGCCGCCCTTCCCGGGGGTGTCCTCGTCTTGGGTGACCTCCACGTGCTCCTTGCGGACCTCGCCGCGGACGGTCTCCTGCTCCTCGACCCGGTCGGTGCTCACCCGGATCCGCTCGACCGCCACGGTCTCCTTGGCGATCACCGGGCGCTCCTCGTGCAGGACGACCTCCAGGTCGTCCTCGGAGATGCTCACCTTGCCCCGGGCGGCGTCGCCGGTGACCGGCTCCCGCTCGATCCTGAGCTCCTCGTGCGCGACCGGGACGGTCCGCTCGACCTGCTCGGTCTCCACCCACTTGCGGATGTGGGCGCGGCCCGTCTCGTGCTGCTCGGTGCCGACGCGCATCTGCTCCTCGGACCGTGTCATCTCGGTGGTGGACATGCCCTCGTCCATGCGGCCCATGGTCTGGCTCCGCGCCTCCTGCCCGCGGCTGGACGCCTTCCCCGTCGCGGTCTTGCCGGTGCCCGCCGTCCCGGTCCCGCCCGTGGCGGCCGACCCTGTGGCGGCCTTGTCGGACGGGGCGCCCATGCCGGTCCTGCCGGCGGCCCCGCCCGCCGCCCCGCCGGCGGCGGCCTCGCCCGCGGAGTCGGAGCGGCCGGTGTCGGGGGCGCTGCCCGACGGCGGGCGGACGCCGTAGTGGCGGTAGAGGTCGACGATCTGGTCGTGCGACAGATGCTCGTCCGCGTCGACGTTCGGCGCGTCCTTGATGGTGTCCTTGTCGTAGGGCACCTGGAGCGTCTCACCGGACTTGTTGGACCCGGAGAGTGGGAGGAAGCTCTCCCGCATCCCGAACCAGCCGGTGTGCACCGTCACCCACTCGGGGGCGCCGGAGGCGTCGTTCAGGTAGACCTGCTTGATGGTCCCCACCCTGCTGCCGTTGCTGTCGGTCACGGCGGAGCCCATCAGGTCCTGGACCCTCATCTGTGTCTGCACGCGGAACACCTCGCTCTTGAACGATCCTCGGGGGGCGGGCTCCCCGCTACCCGTGAATGGTCTAATTGGCGTGACTTGTCGGAGTTACTGGGGGCTTTTCCGTTGGCCGACCCGGCAAACATGCCCTCCCGGTCGCGATCTGAGCACCGGATGGGGCGACGACGACGCTGGTGGGGGCGAGGGGAGACCCTCTCGCAGAGAAAGGGTCCGGCGGGTTTTTAGGCGCACATGGGGAAATGCGTTCCCGCAGTTTTGGGGGTGGCGGTTTGGTGGGCGCCCCGCCTCGGAACGGCGCCGCCGGCGGCCGGATGGCCCGGGCCGAGCTGTACGCTCCGCGGGTGGAGCGACATCGTGCACGCCCTGGGCCCGGACCCGGCGCGGGCGGCCCAGCTCGTCGGCACCTTCTGGGCCGAGGCCGAGTCCTTGGTGAAGGCGCAGAGCGGCGAGGTCTACTCCTGGCAGGGGGACGCCCTCCTCGTCGCCTACCGGGGGCGGCCTCAGCGCCGGATGGAACGGGCGCTCAGCACCGTTGAGGCGATCCACGCCGTCGTCCGTATCAGGCTCGAACCCCTCTGCTGGGACCTGCTCCGTCGCGCGGAGGCCGAGGCCGAGGCCGCGGCCCAGGCCCCGGGCGCGGGTGAGCGCGGGGGGCCTGGCCGGCCAGGTGCACGCGACGCTGAAGCGGCGGCCGTCGAACGGCCTCGGCTCATTCGGATGGGGGCCCGAACGCGGCGTCCGGCTGGCCGGGGCGCACCGCCTGATCCGTACCGGGACCCCGGTGGCGGTCGTCCACCCGGACGCGCTTTCGGCCGAACGGGCCGCCCCGGTGGCGGCGGGCGACGCCGGTACCCGCGCCGCCTCCTGAGCCGGTGGACGGGCCCGCCGCCGTCCGGTCGTCACCCCGGACGGGGTGTCCGTTGCTGGGAGAAATTGGGACGTTCTCCCAGCAAGCCGCTACTGTTCCGTCGGAATCGTGATCTTCACGACCTGACGGACAGGAGGTGGCAGTAGTGACACAACGCAGTTCCGGCCCGGCGGGCCGGGCCATGGTCGGCGGCACCGCGGCCATGGTCGCGCTGGCGCTGGCCCTCAGCGGGTGCTCGGCGGGCGGGGCGGACTCCGACGCCGGGCTGAAGGCGGCCCGCGCCGCCGCCCTGCCGGCCTCCAAGCGCTTCGACCTGCCCAAGCCGTCCTACGACTTGTTCAGGCACAAGAAGCTCAAGGACAAGACGGTCATGCAGAGCCTCGGGTTCGACGCCCGGAACAAGAGGCTCTTCGTCGCGCAGCTGAAGAACGGCTCGGCGTCCGACAAGAACGGCGACCTGGCGATCAGCCAGCTCGACTTCGCCGGGAACCTCAAGGGGTACATGTACCTCAAGGGCTTCGGGCACGGCGTCTCGATCGGGGTGGAGCCGTCCGGCACCTCCACCTACCTGTGGGCCGAGGTGGACCCGACGGGCGCCAGCGCGCGCGGCACCCAGCTCGCCCGGTTCAAGTTCACCAGCGGCAAGACGCTGACCAACAAGTCGTCCGCGCTCACCAAGTACAAGCCGGTCGCGGGCAGCGAGGGCGTCACGGCGTCGATCGACCCGGTCAACAACCGGCTCGCCATGCGGTACAAGAAGGGGAGTTGGCGGGTCACGGTCTTCAACCTGGCCGACGTGAAGGCCAAGAAGTACGGCAACCCGGTCGCCGACATCGCCCAGCCCTCGCAGAACGGCGAGACGTTCCAGGGGTACGCGGTGTACGGCAGGTACCTGTACACCGCGTACGGGAACGCCTACGGCAAGACCAACCCGTCGCCGGGCAACACCAAGCTGTCGACCATCGACCTCAGCACCGGCAAGCGGGTCGCCGGGCCCACCTTCAGCAAGGCCGGCGCGACGCTGACCTACCGTGAGCCGGAGGGCCTGGGGATCTTCCGGACGGGCTCCGGTGAGGTCCGGCTCTTCCTCGGATTCGCCTCCGGGGCTGAGGGGGACCGCCGGTCCAACCTCTTCTACAAGAACGTCCTCATCCCCTAAGGACGTCCCGCCAGGACGTCTCCTGAGGACGTCCGGCCCAACGGCGCGGACGGTGCGGCTCCCGGCGCACCGTCCGCGCACTAGGTTGTGAGGCCCGGCGGCGAAAGGGGACGGCGGCGCCCGGTCACCCCCGCTTGTAGGCGACGCCGCCGAACACCGCGACCTCCGGGGGCGTGGCGAACGGAGAAGCCTCCAGCCGCCAGCGGGAGCACGACTCCACACCCGGCTCCAGCAGTTCCAGCCCCTCGAAGAGCCCCTCGATCTGCTGCGGGCTGCGCGGCGTGTACGGGACCGCGCCGCTGCTGGCGTTGTGCGGGCGCAGGGCCCGGACGTACGCGGGATCGGTGTCGGTGCCGTCGTTCAGGCCCAGGTAGCTGCCGGGCGGCAGCGCGTCCATCAGCCGCCGGACGATCGCCCGCGCCTCGTCGTAGTCGGCGACCAGGCCGAGGATGCCCATCAGCATCAGCCCGACGGGCCGGCTGAGGTCCAGCGTCCGGGCGGCCTCGCGGAGGATGCGGTCCGGGTCGCGGACGTCGGCGTCGATGTAGTCGCAGGCGCCCTCCGGCGTGCTGGTGAGCAGCGCCTTGGCGTGCACCAGGACCAGCGGGTCGTTGTCGACGTAGACGATCCGGCAGGACGGGTCCGCCCGCTGGGCGATCTCGTGGGTGTTGTCGGCGGTCGGCAGGCCGGTGCCGATGTCCAGGAACTGGCGGATCCCCCGCTCGCCCGCCAGGAGCCGCACGGTGCGGCCGATGAAGGCGCGGGAGTGCCGGGTGATGTCGACCATGCCGGGGAAGACGGCGGTGATCCGGTCGGCGGCGGCCTGGTCGACGGGGTAGTGGTCCTTGCCGCCCAGCAGGTAGTTCCACATCCGGGCCGAGTGCGGAACGCTGGTGTCGAGCTTGAGGGAATCGGGCATCGCACGCTTTCTGTCATGACGGGGTGGTTCGTTGACGGCCGCGCGAGAAGTGGCCTTTGTCGCGGCATCCTAGGCCCGGTGCCGCCGGCGGTCGCGTCCACGCGCGGGCCGTTCAGTTATTTCAGGGTGGCCCGCGCCGATGGTCAAAAACTGCCCGCCCGTTCAGACCGGAATGAGACCCGCCGCGTTCTCGCAGGTCGACGAGGTTCCGCCGGGGCGTGCGCTTCGATCCGGTCATCGAATCCGGCGGCGCGGGCGGTTCGGTGCTGGCCGCGGGCGGGGCCGCTGGTCGATAGTCGGGGGAGCCGGGCCCGGGCGTGACCGCTGTAGCACCCGGAGCCGGCGACCCGCAGGGCCCTGCGGTCAGTACGCCCCCCGCCGTCCCGTGAAGGGAACCGTTCATGAACAAGCGCCGCCCACCGGGCGCCGTCACCCTGTCCAAGCTCCTGTCCCTCGCCGGCGCGCTCCTCGGTCTGGTCCTCCTGACCGGCGCCGTCTCCCCGGCGTCCGCGTCGGCGTCCGCTCCCGCCGCCTCCGCGTCCGCCGCCTCCGCGTCCGCCGCCGCCGTGCGGGCCGTCCGCACGATCAGGTACGACGCGAGCGGCTCCGCCGAGTTCCAGGCCGACGTCGACGAGGGCGCGCGGATCTGGAACGAGCGCGTGCAGAGCGTCCAGTTCACTCCCGGGACGCCGGCCGACGTCGTCGTCCACGCCGACGACGGCTGGCCCCGCACGCAGCCCGCCGGCCTCGGCCGCGGCACGGTGTGGATGGGCCGCCAGGCCGTCCAGGAGGGGCACTACCCGCCCCGGATCGCCGCGCACGAACTCGGCCATATCCTCGGGCTTCCCGACGACCGCACCGGGCTGTGCGAGGACCTGATGTCGGGCGCCAGCGCCGGCACGGGCTGCCGCAACCCCAACCCCAACCCGGCCGAGATCGCCGAGGTCGAGGCCAACTTCCAGAACGGCGTCGCGCGCGTCGCCGCGGGTGCGCTCCTCACCGAGGAGCCCGCCGCCGCCCGCCGCTGACCCGCACGCCGGCCACGGCCTCGCGGAAGGCGCTCCGCGGGGCCGTGGTCGGTCGGGGGCCGGCGGCCGGCCGCGGGGTCAGAGGCCGAGGGCCCGGGTCCACAGGCGGGTGAGGGTCTCGGTCATCCGGTCGGGGTCGACGGGCTCGCCGAAGACGAAGACGAGATAGGCGCAGCGCTCGGTCATCGCGCCCAGGAACATCGCGGCGTCGTGGCCGTCGATGCGCGGATCGACCAGCTCCTGGTCCTGCCATCGGGAAATGGCCCGCCGGGTCCGGCCCAGATAGTACTTTCTGCGCTCATCGAGGACGGCGCGGGATTCCTTGTCGGTGAGCCCGGCCTCCTCGATCGCCGCCCAGAACTCCGCGTTCCGGCTGAATGCCTGCATGTAGAGCGTGTTGGTCTGGTGGATGCGCTCGCGCGGTGAGCCGGGGCTCTCGCGGTGGACGGCGAGTTCGCCGTAGACCTCGTCCTCCACCGTAATCAGCAGGTGCCGGAACAGGTCGGCCTTGGAACCGAAATGCTTGTAGAAGGCGCCCACCGAGACACCGGCGCCGGACGCGATGTCGGCGATGCGGGCGCGGTGGTAGCCGCGCTGCTCGAACACCTTCCGGCCGGAGCGGAGCAGGGCGCCGCGCGTCTGCATCGCCTGCCTGCCGCGCGGTGCCGTCACGCCGGCTCCCCGATGCCGAGCATGCGCGCCCACATCTCGGTGAGCCGCCCGGCCGCGTCGGCGCGCGCGCCGGGCGGGGGCGGATCGCCGGTGAACCACTGGACGGCGCACTGCTCGCTCATCGCGGTCAGGGCCAGCGCGGTCAGCGCCGCGTCGGGCACGGCGCCGGACGCGCGGGCCACGACCGCGAGCGCGGCGTCGGTGAACTCGCGGCGGCACCCCGCGACGGCGGGCCGCAGCTCCGGCATCGACAGCGCGGCCTCCTCCATGACCCGCCACAGCCGCGGGTTCTCGGCGAAGACGTCGAGGTAGCGCAGGTTGAGGTCGCGGATCGCGGGCGCGCCCCCGCCGCCGGGGGCGTCCCCGCCGTCGGGGGCGTCCGCGAGGCCGGTCCGCAGCCGGTGCCGGTACGCGGCGGCGACGTCGGCGAAGATCGCCTCTTTGGAGGTGAAGTAGCTGTAGAACGTTCCCACCGACACGCCGGCCTCGTCGGTGACGTCACCGATGCGGGCCCGCGCGTAGCCGCGGCGGGCGAAGACGGTCTCGGCGGCCTCGACCAGCGCCGCGCGGGTGCGGCGGCCCTGCGCGGTGAGGCTGTCCGAGGGTCCATCGTCGTGGGCGGGCACGATGACTCCAAAATGGCGTGGGGAGGGTCGTCGAGCGCACTCGAAGGCCGCGTTCACCGACGACGGCGACAACTGCGAAAGGGTCATGCTAGCGGATTCACTGTCCCCATTTCTCCCGGATGGCGGCACGGTCAAGGCCGCCCCCGGCCGTCCGGGGAAGCCGGGCCGCGATGGCGACCGAGCGTGGTTTCTTGTAGCTCGCTATGTGCCGTCTGGTGTGTTCTATGAGGTCGGCGGGATCGCATTCCGCGCCGCCGGTGAGTTCGACGGCGGCGCGCACGGATTGGCCCCAGCGCGGGTCCGGCACGCCGAAGACGCACGCGTCGGCGACGGCGGGGTGCCTTTTCAGCGCGATTTCCACTTCGGCCGGGTAGACGTTCTCCATGCCCGTCTTGATCACTTCCTGGATGGGGCCGAGAAAGTCCAGCGTGCCGTCCGGATGCCGGATCCCCAGGTCCCCGGTGCGGTGCCGCCCGGCGGGCGGCGGCGCGTCCGCGTAGCCGGCCATGACCTGCGGCCCCCGGACGGTGATCTCGCCCGCCTCGCCGGCCGCCGCCTCGGCGCCGCCCGGGCCCTCGATCCGGACGACGGCGACGGGGGAGGGACGGCCGAACGCGCCGTCCCCGGCGGGCCCGCGCGCCTCGAAGGTCGCCATCGCGTACGTCTCGGTCTGCCCGTACCCGGTGGTGCCGGGCCCGTCCGGACGGGGGCAGCCGGTCATCGCGTACCAGGCGGCGCCGTCCCCGGACGGCTGCGCGGGCACGTCGCGCAGGCTGCTCAGGTCGAACCGCCCGCCCGCGTTCACCTCGGCCATCCGGTCGATGGTCGGGGTGAACAGCAGCGCGCTGGTGACGCGCTCGTCCTGGACGAGCCGGCAGAGCGTCTCGGCGTCGGCGGCGGGCGCCAGCACGGCCCGCCCGCCGAACAGGTAGGTGGCCAGCAGCTTGAGGTGCACCCCGACGTGGAACATCGGGCCGGACGCCAGGTAGCGGGTCGCCCCGGGCTCGACCAGCCGGTACGCGGCGATCACCAGGCTCTGCGTGACGATCGCGCGGTGCGTGACCAGCGCGAGCCGGGGCCGTCCGGAGAAGGCGCCGGTGAAGACGCCGAGGACGGGACGCTCGTCGTCGTGGCCGCCGTCGGAGTCGGCGCCGGGGTCGATGTCGCCGTCCGGGGCGGCCTCCAGCGCGCGGGCCTCGTCCGGGGCCTCGACGTCGACGACCGTCAGCCCGTCCACCCCCGCGGTCAGGGGGAGGTGCGCGGTCGTGGTCAGGACCACCGCGGGGCCGGCGGCGCGCAGGGCCCACGCCGTCTCCGCCGCGGTGTTGCGCAGGTTCAGCGGGACGAGGACGGCGCCGAGCTTGGCCGCGGCGAACAGCGCGTGCAGGGTCCGGGCGTCGCCGGGGCCGAGCCAGGCGACCCGGTCGCCCGCCCCCACCCCCCGGTCCGCCAGGCGGTGCGCCCACCGGTTCGAGGCGCGGTCCATGGCGGCGAACGAGAGCCGGTCCGCGCCGTCGACGACCGCGGTCGCCGGACCCAGCGTGCGGGCCTGCTCGCGCACCATGTCGGCCAGCGTGAAGGCGTGCAGTCGGTCGGTCATCGGGGCGGCTCCGAACCGGTGTCGAGGATCAGGCGGGGCATCGGATCGGCCCCCGGCTGGTGTAGGTGCCCTGCTGGGCGGGGACGGTGAGGTCGGCGGCGTGGAAGGTCGCGTCGGCGGGGTAGCCGTGGTCGCGCGGGGTGTAGCCAGGGGCGGTCACCGCGCCGGTCTCCGCGGGCGCCCCGCCGAGCGACTCCAGCGCCCGCCGCATCGCCCCGGGATCGGCCGAACCGGCCCGTTCGGCGGCCCACTTCACCAGGTGGACGGCGTCGTAGTTGTAGAGGTACTGCGAGAGGGACCCGCGCCACACCCCCTTGGTGCGCGGCTCGATCGCGGCCAGCGCGCGGCGCTGCGCGGCGGTCAGTTCGCCGTCCACCCGCACCGCGCCGGGCCAGGCCATCGCGACCGTGCCGGGCGGGACCAGGTCCAGCCCGCCGAGGACGACCTCGGGCGGCGTCGCGGTGACGTTGCCGCCGCCGACGACGCGCGCCTTGAGGCCCACGTCCTTCATCGCGCGGAACGCGGTCTTGAGCGTCGGCCCGTAGGTCTCCAGGACGACGGCGTCCGGCTTGGCGGCGGCGAGGCGCTGCACCTGCGCGGTCAGGTCGAGCTGGTCGGCGGGGAACTTCTCGTCGCCGGTCACCCGGACGCCCGCCGCGCGGAACTGCTGCTTCCAGATGTCGGCCTCGGCGTTCTGGAGCTGGCCGTCGAGGTGCAGCAGCCCGACGGTCTTCGGCCGCTGCCCGAGGGTGAGGCAGCCGACGGCCTTGGCCTGCGCCGCGGTCGGGTACTTCAGGTCGAACTGGGTCGGGTACCTGCCGGGGTCGGCGGCGTCGGGCACCCCGCCGGTGAAGACGCCGAGGACGCCGTTGACCTTGACGGCCTGGAGCATCGCCAGCGTGGTGGTGCCGGCCGACGCGGCGACGACCGCGCCGTAGTCGTGCCGGGCGAGCGCGTCGTTCAGCTTGTCCGAGGCGCGCTGCGGATCGGACTGGACGTCGACGTAGTCGACCCGGACCGGACGGCCGAGGATCCCGCCGGCCTTGTTGATCTCGGCGACCGCGGCGTCCAGGCCGGGCCGGTAGGTCTGCCCGATGATCGCCTGCTTGCCGGAGCCGTCGTAGGGGGAGACGATCCGGAACGCCGCACCGCCGCCGGCCGGTCCCGTCCCGCCGCAGCCGGCGAGCGCCGTCGCGAGGACCGCGCCCGCGGCCACCGCCGCCGCGCGCGCCCGTGCTCTCGCGCGCGCCCGTGCTCCCGGGCGTGTGGTGGTCACGTGGCATCCCCTTCCGGAACGGCGGCGGCGCCGCCCAGGTAGACGGCCTGGACGCGGGGGTCCTCGGCCAGGTCGGAGCAGGCGCCGCCGAAGGCCACCCGGCCGTCGTCGACGACGTAGCCGCGATCGCACAGCGCGAGCGCGTCGGCGGTGTCCTGCTCGACGAGGAGCACAGCCGGGCCGCCCTCGCCGCGCAGCCTGCGCAGCCCGTCGAAGACCTCTTCGACCAGGCGCGGCGCGAGCCCGGCGGACGGCTCGTCCAGCAGGAGCAGCCTCGGCCGGCACATCAGCGCCTGCGCGATGACCAGCATCTGCTGCTGCCCGCCCGACAGCGCGCCCGCCGGTTCGCCGGGACGTCCGGCCAGAGGCGGGAACAGCTCGTGCATCCGGTCGAGCTCGGCCGCCGCGGCGGCCCGGCCCATCCGGGGCGGCGCGCCCAGCATCAGGTTGTCGGCGACGCTGAGCCGCTTGAACAGCCGGCGGCCCTCCATCGCGTACGAGACGCCGAGCGAGATCAGCCGGTGCGTCGGCGTCCGGCCGAGGTCGGCGCCCTCCCAGGTCAGCGTGCCGCCCCGGGGCCGCAGCAGGCCCGCGACGGTGTCGAGCACGGTGGTCTTCCCGGCGCCGTTCGGGCCGAGCAGGCACACGAACTCGCCGGCCGACACCGTCAGGGAGATGTCGTGCAGCACCGCCGTCCGGCCGCGGCTCACCGCGAGCGAATCCAGTACGAGCGTCACAGTCCCTCTCCCTTCTCGGTGCGTGATCGGCCCAGGTAGGAGCGCGCCACCGCGGCGTCCGCCCGGACCTCGTCCGGGGTCCCGGTGGCGATGACGGTGCCGGTGTCGAGGACGACGACGTGGTCGGCGAGGCCCATGACCAGCCGCATGTTGTGCTCGACCAGCACGATCGCGACGCCCGCGCCGCGCACGGCGCGGAGCAGCGCGGCCAGCTCGTCGACCTCGGCGCCGACCAGCCCGGCGGCGGGCTCGTCCAGCAGCAGGACGGCGGGCGAGCCGGCCAGCGCCCGGGCGACCTCCAGCAGCCGCTGCCGTCCTGGGCTGAGGGTGTCGGCCTCCTGCCCGGCGAGGTGCGCGAGGCCGGCGAACGCGAGCAGGTCGGCGGCGTCCGCCGCGAACCCGGCGCGGGCGCGGCGGGCGGCGGGGAGGCCGAGGATCGCGGTGGCCGCCCCGACCGGGGTGCGGGTCAGCATCCCGGCCATCACGTTCTCCAGGACGGTGCGGTCCGGCAGCAGCAGCGGCGTCTGGAACGTGCGGGACACGCGTTCGCGGACGACGCGGTGCGGGGCGCGGCCCTCGAGCGGCGTCCCGCCGACCCCGACCCGCCCGCGGTCGGCGCGGTAGAAGCCGGAGATGAGGTTCAGCGTGGTCGTCTTCCCGCAGCCGTTCGCGCCGATGACGGCGGTGATCTGCCCCGGGCGGGCGGTGAACGACACGTCCGCCACCGCCTGGTTGCCGCCGAACGCCTTGCCGAGCCCGGCGACCTCCAGCACGGCGCCGGGGTCGGCGGCCCCGGTCAGCCGGGCCACCGCCGCGTCCGCCGAGCCGGTGCCCCCGGCCGGGACGCCGCCGGTGCCGGTGCCCCCGCCGGTGCCCGCGCCGGGCCTGGCCGCGGCGGCGAGCAGCGCGGACGCGCCCCGGCGCAGCGGGACGACGAGGCCGCGCGGCAGCAGCAGCGAGCCGAGCACCAGCGCGAGGCCGTAGATCAGCAGCGCGTACTTGTCGAAGCGGTCCGAGACCTCCGGGACGAACTGGAGGATCGCCACGCCGATCACCGGCGCCCAGACCGCGTCGCTGCCGCCGATGATGGTCGCGCCGATGATCAGGATGGACAGCGACAGCGGGAACGCGTCGGGGCTGATGAACCCGTCCAGGAACGGGTAGACCGCGCCGCCGACCCCGGCCAGCACCGCGGCGAGCAGGTAGATGGTCAGCCGGACCCGGGTCGGCGACACCCCGACCGAGCGCAGGCAGATGTCGCCGCGCCGCAGGCACGCGAACGCCAGCCCCCAGGTCGAGCGGGTGAGGTTGCGCAGCCCGAGCAGCGACAGCCCGAGCAGCACCAGCGACAGCGCGTACAGCGCGGGGGTCGACAGCGCGTGGCCGAGGACGGTGGGCCGGTCGATCCCGGCCAGCCCGAACTCCCCGCCGGTCGGCTTGGGGATGATCTTGACGGTCTGCGGGATGACGGTGGCGATGAACAGGCTGGTCAGCGCGAAGTACCAGCCGCCGACCCGGAGCCCGGGGACGCTCGCGACCAGCCCGATCAGCGCGGCGGCGAGCACTCCCGCGAGCATCGCCGCCCACGCGTTCCAGCCGTAGGTGGCGGTCAGCACGCCGGTGACGTAGGCGCCGGCGGCGAAGATGCCGACCTGCCCGAGCGCGTACTCGCCCGCGTAGCCGAGCACCAGGTTGAGGCCCACCGCGACGATTGACATCACCGCGATGACGAACAGCTTGCGGGTCCAGAACTTGTCGCCGGCGATCAGCGGCAGCACCGCGACGACGGCGAACACGGCCACGAGCGCGATCTCCCGCGCGGTGCCGGGACGCCGCCCGGCGGTCCCGCCGGGGACGCCCGCGATCGTCTTGAGGACGGCGGTCACTCAGATCACCCGTTCCCGGTAGGTGCCGAACAGGCCGTTCGGGCGGACCGCGAGGATGGCCAGCAGCACCAGCAGCGTCACCACGTCCTGCCAGGCCGCCGACAGCACCAGCACCGCCTCGGAATTGATCACCCCGAGGATCAGCCCGCCGGCCAGCGCCCCGCCCGCCGAGCCGAAGCCGCCGACGGCGATCGCGACGAACCCGGCCAGCGTGAGCGAGGAGCCCATGTCGAACGAGGCGCCGGTGACCGGCGCCACCACGAACCCGGCGAACCCGGAGATCGCGGCGGCGACGGCGAACGAGACCGCGCCGACCCGCCGGGTGTTGATCCCGCGGACCCGGGCCGCCTCGGCGTCCTCGGCGGTGGCACTCCACGTCTTGCCCGCCCGGGTGTACCGGGTGACGGCGGTGAGCGCGGCGGCGACGGCGAGCGCGGTGAGCAGGATCAGCATGTTCGCCGGCTGCACGGTGGCGCCGCCGATGCTCCAGGCGTCCAGCTCGATCAGGGACGGGACCGGATGCTGGTCGCCGCCCCAGACGAGCTGCGCCACGTTCTCCAGCGCGACCGACGCGCCCAGCGTGGTGATCACCCAGGCCATCGAGTTGCTCCCGGCCCGGGACAGCGGCGCGACGGTGATCCGCTCCTGGAGGAACCCGATCGCGGCGACCGCGGCGGTGACCGCGAGCAGCGCCAGCAGCAGCGGCGTGCCGTGCGTGACCCAGAGGGTGAAGCCGATCAGCGCCCCGTAGGACAGGAGCTGCCCCTGGGCGAGGTTGAACACTCCGGTGGCCCGGAAGACCAGGTTGTAGCCCATCGCGACCAGCGCGTACACGCCACCGACGCCCAGGCCGGCGACCAGCGCCGATATGTAGGGTTCCCAGCTGTCGGGCATGACCCGACTCCTTTCTTGGACCGCCTGGCCGGCTAGCCCACGCGGCGTGGCTTGAAGCTGGACCTCGGGAATGTGCCGGGCTCGACCGGCTCGACGGTGACCGGCACGCCCAGATCGGCGGCGAGGATCTCGGTGAAGCGCGCCGCGTCCCCCGCGTCCGCGCATTCGAGGCGCAGTTCGAGCCGGTCGCGGCCGGGGTCGCCGGCGCCGAGGAGCCGGAACTCGGGGGCGCCGTGCGGGTCCAGCGCGAGCTGGACGTCCACCGGCAGGACCGACCGCCCGGCGACGCGGACCTGGTCGGCGGCCCGGCCGAGCACCCGGAACCGCTGGCCGGTCTGCCCGCACGGGCACGGCCCGCTCTCCAGGACGGCGATGTCCTCCAGGTCGTAGCGCAGGAAGAACGCGTTCATCCCGAACGTGCTGACCACCAGGTGCCCGCGCTCGCCGGCCGGGAGGCTCCGGCCGGTCCCGGGGTCGCACACCTGGATCACCGCGTGGTCGGCGGGCGCGTGCACGCCCCGGTGGTGGTCGCAGTCGGCGCAGCCGAAGCCCGGGATGTCGGCGGCGCCGGACATGTTGCGGATCCGGAACCCGAACCGCTCCTCGACCCGCCGGCGCGGCCCCTCGAACTGGTAGACGAGGTCGAACAGCACGACCGTGGCGCCGCCGAGCACCTCGGCGAGGTCGACGCCGATCCGCCCGGCCGCCTCCACATAGGTCTCCAGCTGCGAGCCGGTGACCATCAGCCCGCGCGGCCTGAACTCCTCCCACAGCCGGACGTGGTCCTCGGCGGTCTCGGGCGAGTCGGGCGGGCCGAGCGGCAGCTCCAGCGCGCCGGTCTTGACGTACCAGAACGCGCTCGTGCCGGACGAGACGTACAGCCCGTGCGGCCAGCTGTGCGCGAACCGGTCACCGGGCCGCACCCCGCACGCCCACACGGCCCTGGACTGGAGCTCGATCGCCGCCTGGAGGTCGCGGCGGCCCATCATCACGTACACCGGCCGGCCGCCGGTCGTCCCGGTCGACCGCCCGATCCGGACGGCGTCGTCCACGCCGACGGTGCGGTGCGTGCCGAACGGCGGGTGCAGCGCCTCGTCGGCGCGCAGGTCGGCCTTGGTGGTGACCGGGATGTCGTCCAGGTCCGGCACCGTCCCGGGGCCGAACCCGGCGGCGGCGTACTTGTCGCGGTAGTAGGCGATGGGACGGTCCCACACGCGCGCCCACTGCCCGGCGAGGCCGTCCGCGCGGAGCCGGCCGAGGGTCTCCTCGTCCGCCGTCTGCGCGGCCGGGTTCCAGAGCGCCCGGCCCGGGTCCTCCTGGTCGAAAAGCTGTGCGGGGTCGTTCGGCACGGGTCCTCCTCGTGATGGGGGGGTGGTCAGGGGGCGCCGGTTTCAGCCGTCGGACGCCAGCAGGACGGCGCTGGCCGGGAGGCCGGGCGGCGACGAGCACAGCACGTGCCGGGCGCCGGGGACCTGGTTGACGCTCGTCCCGCGGATCTGCCGGACGGCCTCGGCGAGCCCGTTCATCCCGTGGATGTAGGCCTCGCCGAGCAGGCCGCCGTGCGGGTTGACGGCCATCCGGTCGCCGACGCCGATCCCGACGTCGGCGACGTAGGCCGCCGCCTCGCCGCGCCCGCAGAAGCCGAACGACTCCAGTTGGGCGAGTACGGCGGGGGAGAAGTGGTCGTAGAGGATCGCCGCCTGGACGTCGTCCGGGCCGAGCCCGGACCGCTCCCAGATCCGGCGCGCGGCCAGGTCCAGCGCGGCGGTGTCGGTCACCGAGTCGCGGTAGTAGTCGGCCATCACGTGCTGGGACGGCCCGGCCGCCTGCGTCGCGGTGGCGATGACCGCCGGACGCTGCCGCAGGTCACGGGCCCGCTCCACGGACGTGACGACGACCGCGACCGCGCCGTCGCTCTCCATGCAGCAGTCGAGCAGCCGCAGCGGCTCGGTGATCCACCGGGAGGCCGCGTGGTCCTCCAGCGTGATCGGCCGCCCGTGGAAGCGGGCCGCCGGGTTGGTGGCCGCGTGCCGCCGCGCCGCCACCGTCACCCGCCCGAAGTCCGCGCTGGTCGCGCCCGTCTCGTGCATGTAGCGGCGGGCCCACATCCCGATCCAGCCCGCCGCGTTCAGCAGCCCGAACGGCAGCGACCAGCCGTACTGCGCCTCGTCGGCGCTGTCGTACAGCGGGCGCTTGTCGCCGAACCCGAGGCCGTAGCGCTGCCCGGACCGCTCGTTGAACGCGCGGTAGCAGACGACCACGTCCGCCATCCCGGTCCGCACCGCCATCGCGGCGTGCGCGACGGTCGCGCAGTAGTCGCCGCCGCCGTACTGGACGCGATCGGTGAAGCTCAGCCCGCCGATCCCGAGGCTGCGCGCGACGGCGACCTCGGGGCTGCTGTCGTGCGCGAACGTCACCAGCCCGTCCACCTCGGACGGCGCGATCCCGGCGTCGTCCAGCGCCGCCCGGACGGCCTCGACCGCCAGCCGCAGCTCGCTGCGGCCCGAGCGGGCGGAGAACTCCGTGGCGCCGATGCCGGCGATGGCCGTCCCGGTCGAGCCACCGTCCTCGCGCCGGGCGGGATGCCTCGCGGGCGCGACCTTTGGGCCGGTCCGCTGAGCGGTCTCCGGAGCGGTCTCCGGCTCGGCGGGACGCGCGCCGGCCGGTCGCGGCGGGACGAAGACCGGGAGCGCGAGGCCGTCGAAGTCGCGGATCTCGCACCGCACCCGCATCCCGATCGCGACGTCCCCGGATGAGACGTCGCCGCCCTCGACGCCCGCGACCAGCCGGACGCCCTCGTCGAGATCGATGAGCGCGACCGTGTACGGGCCGGGGAACGCCTCGAAGCGCGGCTCGTGCACGAGGACGTGGCTGTGCACCGTCCCGGCGCCGGTGGCGACGATCCAGTCCGAGGACAGGGAGCCGCAGCTCGCGCAGCCGGGCTCCGGCGGGTGCCGCAGCGTCGTGCAGTCCGTGCAGCGCTGGATGCGGAGCTCGCCCGCGGTGAGCCCGTCCCACCAGAAGGCGGTGTCGGGGGTGACCGACGGGCGGGGGCGGATCCGGAGCCCGGACGAGGCGAGGCCGGCGTCGTCCACGCTCAGCCCTTGGCGGCGTTGGTGATGGCGGCGCCGAGGACCTCGATGCCGCGGCGGAGCTCGTGCTCGGGCGCGTGGCTGAAGGCCAGCCGCAGGTACCGGCCGCTGTCGGCGGAGTCGGTGAACCGCTCGCCCGGACGGCAGAACACCCCGCCCATCACCGCCTCGTGCTGCGCTTTCTCCCAGTCGACGCCGTCGCGCATCCGCAGCCAGAGGTAGAAGCCGCCCTGCGGGACGGTGAAGTCGACCCACTCGCCGCAGTGTTCGAGCACCCCCGCCACGGCGATGTCGCGCTTGCGGCGGTAGATCGCGTTGGCGGACTCGAGGTGCGCGTCCATCCGGTCTTCGGCGAGGTAGGCGGCCATCAGCCGGCACAGCCACTGGCTGACGCCGAGGTCCTGGCGGACCGCGGCCAGCGCCTCGATCATGTCGGGCCGCCCGGCCATCCAGCCGAGCCGGAGCGCGGGCGCCATCACCTTGGAGAAGGCGTGCGACTGGATCACCCGGCCCGAGGTGTCCAGGCTGAGCAGCGAGGGCACCGGCTCGCCGTCGTAGCGCAGGTCGGCGTAGATGGAGTCCTCCAGGACCACCAGGTCCCACTCCTCGGCGATCTCCAGCAGCCGGCGCCGCCGGTCCTCGGGCAGCACCGCGCCGGTGGGGAGCTGGAAGGTCGGGATGAGGTAGAGCAGCTTGGGCCGGATCCCGTCCCGCCGGAACTCCTCCAGCCGCCGCTCCAGCGACTCGATCACCAGGCCCTGGTCGTCGATGTCGACGGTCCGCAGGTCGGCGCCGCGCATCTGGAGGAACCGGGTGGCGTAGGGGAAGGACGCCGACTCGGCCAGCACCCCCTCGCCCGGGTTGACGAACGCCATCGTGGCCAGCGCGATCGCCTGGACCGAGCCCGAGGTGACGATGAAGTTGTCCGGGCCGAGGCCGGCCACGCCCTGCCGGCGGCCGAGCCAGCGGGCCAGCTCCTCGCGCAGCCCGGTGTTGCCGAGCACCAGCTCGACGTAGCTCGGCAGGTAGATGATGTCGCCGGTCGCGTCGTCGTGCCCGAAGGAGATGTACTCCAGCGCCCTGGCCCCGTCGCGGTCCAGGACGCGTCCGGCCAGCTCCTTCAGCTCCTCGATCGGGAAGCTCTCCTGCGCCGCGATGCCCTGGTCGAAGTTGAAGGTGATCTGGGCCGGCGGGTCCGGGAAGAACAGCGGCGGCCCGTCCAGGGCGAGGGTGGAGTACAGCGAACGCGCGTCCATCAGCGACCTCCCGTTGACGGCGGCGCCCGCCCTCACGGGCGGGCCGGCGCCGTTGGAGTGAATCAATCTTCAGGTGAAGCTAGACAGGCGTCCGCGCGGCCGTCAAGGCCCGAATTTGTGACCGGGGCCACCCCTCGGAGCCCTAAACTCCAGGCTGCGTAAGGGCGTTCGTGTGATCGCCCGGTCGGAGAAAAAGACCGGCACCCTGGCCCGTTTCGCTGCTCGTCCCATAAGGTGAGCAACTATTCAGGTCGGCCCAGCAGGCCGATCCCCAGCGGTGGGCGGCCGGTGCGGTCCGGCGGAAGCGGGACGGCGCCGGACCGCGGGAGGTGCGGTCCGCGGTCCGCGCGGGCAGGTAGCGGGAAGAGGGGAGACGGCAGGACGGACAGATGGGCCGGCGTGCCGGGCCCTGCGCGAGGAGAGGTCACCATGGCAGGAAGCACCGCACTTCCCGAAGTCCCCGACACCGCGCTGGTGGCCGAGGCCACCGAGCTCGTCCGCGAGGCCGCGCCGCCGCTGATCTACCACCATTCGCGGCGCGTCTACCTGTTCGGCGCGCTGCGCGGCGCACGGGACGGGCTGCGGTACGACCCCGAGCTGCTCTACGTCGCCGCGATGTTCCACGACCTCGGGCTCACCGCCGGGTACCGGCGCACCGATCAGCGGTTCGAGATCGACGGCGCCGACGAGGCCCGCCGCTTCCTGCTCGCGCACGGCGCCGACGCCGCCGCGGCCGAGCTGGCCTGGACCGGGATCGCGCTGCACACCACCCCGGAGATCCCGCTGCACATGGCGCCCGAGATCGCGCTGGTCACCCGGGGCGTCGAACTCGACGTGCTCGGCATCGGCTACGACACCGTCACCGACGGGCAGCGGGCCGCCGTCGTCGCCGCGCACCCGCGCCCCGACTTCAAGCGGCAGATCCTCGCCGCGTTCACCGACGGGATCAAGGACCGGCCGGACACCACGTTCGGGAACGTCAAGGCCGACGTCCTGGAGCACTTCGTGCCGGGCTTCCGCCGCGGCGACTTCGTCGAGGTGATCCAGGAGTCGGCCTGGCCCGAGTAGGTGCCACTCGGCCGGTGTCGGTCAGATGGTGCCGGTCAGATGGTGCCGGCCGCGGTGAGGCGGGTGATCTCCTCGGCGGCGAGGCCGAGGAGCGTCCCGTAGACCTCGTGGTTGTGCTCGCCGAGCTCGGGGCCGAGGGAGCGGACCTCCCCGGGCGTCCCCGACAGCTTCGGGAAGACGTTGTGCATCGGGAACTCGCCGAACTCGGGGTGGGCCAGCCGGATGATCGCCTCGCGGGCCCGGTAGTGCGGGTCGGCGAGCATGTCCTTGGCGCGGTAGGTGAGCCCGGCGGGGATGCCGTTCTCGTGCAGCAGCTCCAGCAGTGGCCCCGACTCCTGCCCGGCGGTCCACGCGCCGATGAGGTCGTCCAGCTCGGCCGCGTGGGCGCCGCGCGCGCCGTGGCTGGAGTAGCGCTCGTCGTCGCCGAGTTCGGGCCGGCCCATCAGCTCGGCCAGCCGCCGCCAGATGGTGTCGCGGTTGGCGGCGATCAGGATCGGCCCGTCCTGGGTGGGGTAGACGTTGCTGGGCGCGACGTTCGGCAGCACCGACCCGGTGCGCTCGCGCTGGTAGCCGGCGATGTCCCACTCCGGGATCAGCGACTCCATCATCGCCAGGACGGCCTCGTACAGCGCCGAGTCGACCACCTGCCCGCGCCCGGTGCGGTGCCGCGCGTGCAGCGCGACCAGGGTGCCGAGCGCGGCGAAGGTGCCGGCCAGCTCGTCCCCGAGCGAGATGCCCGCGCGGGACGGCGGCTTGTCGGGATCGCCGGTGACGTACCGGATGCCGCCCATCGCCTCGCCGACCGAGCCGAACCCGGCGCGGGGCGAGTACGGGCCGTCCTGCCCGTAGCCGGTGACCCGTGTGATGATCAGCCGCGGGTTCTCGGCGTGCAGGGTCGCGGGGGACAGGCCCCAGCGCTCCAGCGTCCCGGGACGGAAGTTCTCCACCAGCACGTCCGCCCGCGCGATGATCCGCCGGGCCAGCTCCTGCCCCTCGGGGGTCCGCAGGTTCAGCGTGGCCGACTTCTTGTTGCGGGCGAGGATCGGCCACCACAGCGACTTGCCGTGCGGCTTCTCCCGGCCCCACTCGCGCATCGGGTCGCCGGCGCCCGGCGGCTCGATCTTGACGATCTCGGCGCCGAAGTCGCCGAGGAGCTGGCCGCAGAACGGCCCGGCCAGGAGCTGGCCCATCTCCACCACCCGCAGGTCGCCGAGGGCGGGGAGGTCGTCGGTGCCGGTCATCGTGGGTCTCCTTCGGCTTGGCCGGTGAGGCGGGCCGCGGCGGCGCGCACGTGCGCGCGCATCACCGCCTCGGCCCACGCGGGGTCGCGGGCCTCCAGGGCGGCGACCAGCTCGCGGTGGTGGTTCATGCTGCGCGCCATCGACTCGGCGTCGTAGCGGTGGAAGGTGCCGAGGATCAGCGGCGCGTGGATCACCGAGGTCAGCATCGCGGGCAGCCGGCGGTTGCCCGACAGGTCGATGACGGCGGCGTGGAACCGGGCGTTCAGGTCGGCGACCAGGCCGAGGTCGCCGTCCGCCGCGGCCCGCTCCATCGCCGCGCACTGGGCCCGCAGATCGGCCAGGACGGTCTCGTCCGGCGCCTGCCGGGCCGCGCGGGCCGCCGCGTACGGCTCCAGCAGCGCGCGCAGCTCGAAGATCTCGTCGAGATCGGCCGGGGTCCACTGGACGACCCGGGCGCCGCGGTGCGGGAGGACCTCCACCAGCCCGTCCGAGCCGAGCCGCTGGAGCGCCTCGCGCACGGGGGTGCGGGACAGCCCGAGCGTCTCGGCCAGCTCGGACTCGCCGAGCCGGCTGCCCGCCCCGGCCTCGCCGGAGAGGATCATCTGGCGGACCGCCTCGTAGGCGGTGTCGGTGGCGCGCGGCACGGCCCCTCCTCCGTTGATTGCATGCAATATAGCCACAATAGAGGCCATATGCCAGAATTAAGGCGGAGGTGAGGGAAGATTGCATACAACAGTGCTGGAGGTCGGCCCCCGGGACGGGCTCCAGAACGAGGACCGGGTGCTGTCCCCCGACGACCGGATCGAGCTGATCGCGCGCAGCGTGTCGGCCGGTGCCCGCCGGATCGAGGCGGTGGCGTTCGTCCACCCCGGCCGGGTCCCGCAGATGGCCGGCGCCGAGGAGGTGATGGCCGGCGTGCCGCGCCGCGACGGCGTCTCCTACAGCGGGCTGGTGCTCAACCGCCGCGGTCTCGACCGGGCGCTCGCCGCCGGGGTGGACGAGGTGAACGTCGTCGTGGTCGCCTCCGACACCTTCAGCGTCCGCAACCAGGGTCGCACGATGGCGGAGATGCTGGACGAGTGGGACGGCATCGCCGCGGCGGCCCGGGACGCGGGCGTGCCCGCCGGGATGACCGTCGCGGTGGCGTTCGGCTGCCCGTTCGAGGGCGAGACGCCGCCCGCGCGGGTCGCCGAGATCGCCCGCCGCGCGCAGGCCGCGGGCGCGTTCGAGATCGCGCTCGCCGACACCATCGGCGTGGGCGTCCCGGCGCAGGTCCGCGACCTGGCCCGGCGGACCCGCGAGGCCGCCCCCGGGACGCCGCTGCGCTGCCACTTCCACAACACCCGCAACACCGGCTACGCCAACGCCCTCACCGCCGTGGACGAGGGCGTCGCCGTGCTGGACGCCAGCACCGGCGGGTTCGGCGGCTGCCCGTTCGCGCCCGCCGCCACCGGCAACATCGCCACCGAGGACCTGCTGTACGCGCTGCACCGCGGCGGCGTGAGCACCGGGATCGACATGGCGGCCGTCGCCGAGACCGGAACCTGGCTCGGCGGGCTGCTCGGCAAGCCCGCCCCCGCCCTGCTCGGCCGCGCCGGCGGATTCTGACCCCGGACGGCCTTCGGACGCCACCGGGACCCGGCCCGGCCTGACGCCCCGCCGGGCCCGGCGGGGCGTCAGGCGGACGCGTCAGGCGGGCAGGTCAGGCGGGCAGGGACAGGTGGCGGGGGTTGGCCACGGTCAGCTTGTCCACGATGCCGGCGCGCACGGCCGCGACGACCTCGTCCATGCGCCCGTCGGCCTCGCCCGCGCGGATGCCGGTGGCGAGCGCGGCGTCGTCGGCGTAGCCGAGCCGCGCGAGCCGCTCGCCCTGCGCGGCCCGGTGCGCCTCGCCGAGCAGCAGCTCGCGCCGCGCGATGCGCAGTGCGGACGCGGCCACGCGGGCGTGGAAGCGGGTCCGCTCGTCGGTGTGCCCGGCCGTGTCGAGAAACGCGCCCACGGCCTCGATGAGCCCGGCCGCGCCCGGACGGTCGTGCGGCGGCGACGCCCCGTCCGCGCCGGACCCGCCAGGTCCGCCGCCGAGGGGGTCGGCGACGGTCACGGGCGCGGTCAGGCCGAGCGCGAGCAGCAGGTCGTGCTCCTGCTCGCAGACCTTCCGGCCGAGCACGGCCAGCTCGATCGAGGGATCGGAGCCTTCGAGGTACCGTTCGGCCTGCTTGCGGCAGAGCACCGTCCAGCGGAGCGTGCCGTAGACCTCCCACCAGTGCAGCACGTCGGGCTCGGGCGGCGTGCCGCCCGCCGCGGCGTAGCCCTCCAGCAGCGCCTCCCGGCCGCCGAAGCCTCCGACCGGGGCGGGCGAGCCGAACCGCCACGCCTTCACGCACAGCCAGCCGAGGTCCTCGGCCGGGTCGCCCGCGTGCGACAGCTCCCAGTCCAGGACGCCGCGCACGCCGTCCGGGCCGATCATCAGGTTGCCGTTGCGGAAGTCGCCGTGCACCACGGTGCGGCCGGTCGCGGGCGGACGGTTGCGGTCCAGCCAGCGCAGGGCCAGCTCCACGGCGGGACGCGGCTCGGCGAAGCCCTCGTACAGCGCGGTCAGGTCGGCGAGCGGGTCGCCGTCCGGCAGTCCGGGGACGGCGTCCGGCGGCAGCGTGTGGACGCGGGCGAGGATCCGGCCGAGCTCCCCGGCCAGGCGCGGCCTGGCCCCGGCGAACCGCTCGTCCCGCAGCAGCCGGCGCGGGATGGTCTCCCCGTCCAGCCGCTCCATGATCAGGTAGGGGGTGCCGAGCGTCCCGGCGCCGTCGCCGGACCCGGCCGGCCGCGGCACCGGCACCCCGGCGCCCGCCGCCGCCGTGAGCAGCGCGGCCTCGCGCGCCATCGCGGCGGGATCGGGGTCGGCGGGCGGGTCCCGCCGCAAGATGAGCGGACGGCCGCCGGCGTCGAACGCCCAGGTCTCCCGGCTGGCGCCGCCCGACAGCCTGCGCAGCCCGGTCACCGCGACGCGCTCCCCGCCCGGCCCGGTCAGGACGGCGGAGAGCGCGTCCTCCAGGGAGGTCATCCGCGGGCCGCGCGCTGCGCGGCGGCGTGGGCCCGGAGCGCGTCGCTGCCCCTGGTGTCGGCGTACTCCTCGATGCGGGCGATCCGCCCGTCGGCGTCGACGGTCGCGAACAGGCAGGTCGCCACCTCGATCGCGACGGCCGCGCCGCCGCCCTCGCCCGGGAGGTTCCCGCGCAGGACGTGCCGCTGGACGAACCCGTCCGGCATCGGGTCGCGCCGGATCTCCTCGTACCGGAAGTCGCGCAGGTTGGCCGACAGCCACCGCAGCGTCCGGAGGTTGTCCTCGACACCCTGCTCGGAGCCGCCGCCCTCGCCCGGCCCGTTGTGCCAGATCACGGCGCCGGGGGCGTACACGGAGCGCAGGGCGTCCAGGTCGCCGCCGGTGATGGCGGCGAAGAAGCGGTCGGCGAGTGCCTGGTGCATGGAGGTCTCTCCTTCTTCGGGGACGTCGCTCAGGGGGCGGGGGGCAGGCCGAGGGCCCGGATGTTGAGGGTGTCCAGGGTGTCCAGGAGCCGTTCGGTCTCCGGGGTGCCCTCGCCCTGGACCAGCCACAGGTACAGCGAGTGGTCGACCATCGCGGCCAGGGCGCGGGCGGTCATCTCCGGATCGAGGTCGGCGGCCACCAGCCCCTCCCGCTGCCAGCGCTCGATCGCCTTGGCGGTCCGCCCGACGGACGCGGCGCGGTGCCTGCGCCGCAGCTCCTGGAACTCGTCGTTGAACGTCGCGACCTGCTCGACGATCGCCATCATCTTCGCGTTGCGCAGGTAGGCCCGGTAGTAGGAGCGGTTGGCGCGCTGTATCCGAGCGGCGGGCGACGGGCCCGCGGGCGGCACCAGGTCGAGCCCGGTCATCTCCGTGAACAGCCGGTCGGCGACCTCCAGGAAGACCGCCTCCTTGGAGGGGAAGTAGGTGTAGAAGGACCCGTAGGCGACCTTGGCGTGCCGGGCGATGTGCGCGACCCGGGTGTCGAGGAAGCCGCGCTCCTCGAACACCTCCCGCGCCGCCGAGACGAGCCGCTCCCTGGTCCGGGCGCCGCGCTCGGTGAGCGGCGCCGGGGCCTCCTCCGCCGGTTCCGGCTCGTTCTCCGCCCCGCTTCGCATGGCCGTGGTTCCTCCTTCGGGGGTTGACAAGCCGATGTTCGCAGGAACAGGATCCGAGCATCGAACAGAGTTGACATGACTGTCAAGTCAACTCCGGAGGAGGACCGGTGCTGATCAACGACATCGTCGAGTACGCGGCGCGCAAGCGGCCGGACCGCCCCGCGCTGAGGTTCGAGGACGAGACGGTCACCTTCGCCGGGCTGCGCGACCGGGTCAGGCGGACCGCCAACGCGCTGCTCGCCCTCGCCGCGCCCGGCGACCGGGTGGCGGTGCTGTCGGGGAACCGGCCGGAGTACGTCGACCTGTACTACGCGGTCCCGGCGGCGGGCATGGCGCTGACCTTCCTCAACCACCGGCTGCACCCGGCCGAGATCGCCGCCCTGGTCGACCACGCGCAGGCGTCGGTGCTGATCGTCAGCGGCGAGCACCTGGAGGCGATGCGCGAGCACCGCGCGGCGATGCCCACGGTCAAGGCCGTCCTGGCGCTCGACGAGGGCTCCGGCGCCGACCGCCTTCTCGCCGACCTGGTCGCGGCGGCGCCGGCCACCGAGCCGCCGCGCCCGGACGAGGACTCCGTCGCCTGGCTCGTCTACACCAGCGGCACCACCGGGCGCCCCAAGGGGGTGATGCTGACCCACCGCAACCTGGTCACCGGCGTGATCGGCTCGGTGTCGCACTGGGACCTGCCGGACGACACCGTGTTCCTGTTCTGCTTCCCCCTGTGCCACGTCGGCGGCTACGTCGTGCTGGTCAACCACCTGCGCGCCTGCACGGTCGGCATCCTGCGCGGCTACGACAACGAGACCTTCCTCCGGCTGGTCGAGGAGTGGCGGGTCACCCAGACCGGGCTGGCCCCCACGATGATCGCGTTCCTGCTCCGCCATCCCGGCATCGAGGACCGCGACCTCGGCACCCTGGAGGCGATCGGGTACGGCGCGTCCGCGATCCCCGCGCCGGTGCTGCGCCGCGGGATGGAGGTGCTCGGCTGCGACTTCTACCAGGGCATGGGCATGTCCGAGCTGGGCGGCAACGTCCTGCACTTCGGGCGCGCCGAGCACCGGCGGGCCGCGGCCGGGGAGACCCACCTGCTGGCCGCCGCGGGCCGTCCGATGGATCTGGCCGATATCCGGATCGTGGACGCGGACTTCGCCGACGTGCCGGCCGGCGAGCCCGGCGAGATGATCGTCCGCGGCGACCAGGTGATGCGCGGCTACTGGCGCGAGCCGGGGCTGACCGCCGCCGCGTTCCAGGACGGCTGGTTCCGGACCGGCGACGTGGCCCGGCAGGACGCCGAGGGCATGGTCTACATCGTGGACCGGATGAAGGACATGATCATCACCGGCGGTGAGAACGTCGCCTCCCGCGAGGTCGAGGAGGCCGTGCTCGGCCACCCCGCGGTGGCCGAGGCCGCCGTCTTCGGCGTCCCGCACCCCGAGTGGGGCGAGGCGGTGCACGCGGTCGTGGTGCTCCGGCCGGACGCGTCCGCCACCGCCGAGGAGATCATCGCCGCCTGCCGGGAACGGCTGGGCGGCTACAAGGCCCCGCGCGGGATCGAGTTCGCCGCCGAGCTGCCGCGCAACGTCGCCGGCAAGGTCCTCAAACGCGACCTGCGCGCCCGCCACACCACCCCGAAGGAGGCGACATGACCGCCCGCAACACCGAGTTCGAGCTCGGCGGGATCAACCATCTCGCGCTGGTGTCCTCGGACATGAGCCGCACCATCGACTTCTACTCCGGCGTGCTCGGGATGCCGCTGATCAAGACGCTGGACCTGCCAGGCGGCCTCGGCCAGCACTTCTTCTTCGACTGCGGCGGCGGCGACTGCGTGGCGTTCTTCTGGTTCCCGGACGCGCCGGACGGCGTCCCCGGGATCTCGGCGCCCGCGACCCGTCCCGAGCAGGGCGGGCTGCTCAGCGCCGTCGGCTCGATGAACCACGTCGCCTTCCACGTGCCGGCCGACCGGTTCGACGCCTACCGGACGCGACTGAAGGAGAAGGGCGTCGCCGTCAGCCCCGTGCTCAACCACGACGACAGCCCGTCCGGTGTCGCCCGCCGCATGCACGACGGGGTGTTCGTCCGGTCCTTCTACTTCCAGGACCCCGACGGGATCCTGCTGGAGTTCGCCTGCTGGACCCGGACGTTCACCGATGCCGACATCGCCCACCGGCCGCGCACGGCGGCCGACCGCACCGTCAACAAGGAGAGCCATGCCGCGACTTCGTGAGGTGCCCCGCGCCGAGGTCACCGACGAACGGATCCTGTTCTTCTACGACCGCCTGTTCGCCCCGGACCGCGACCCCGCCGTCGACCACGGCACCGCGACCGGCACCCCCGGCGACTGGTGGACGGTCTTCGCCAACTCCCCGGAGGTGTTCCGGCACGCGGTCCGCGGGTTCGCGCTGTACCGCAACGCCGACCTGGAGCCCGCGCTGCGCGAGCTCGGGCAGTGCCGGGCGGGCTGGGCGCGCGGCAGCCAGTTCGTCTTCTCGCAGCACTGCAAGCAGATGCGCGCGCTCGGGATGCCGGAGGAGAAGATCCAGGCCGTCCCGCACTGGCAGACCGCCGACTGCTACTCCGAGCTGGAGCGGGCCCTGCTCGCCTACACCGACGGGCTCGTCCTGGACGGCGGCCGGGTGCACGAGGAGGTCTTCGCCGTGCTGAAGCGGCACCTCACCGACGAGCAGGTGCTGCTGTTCACCTACATCACCTGCATGTACGACATGCACGCCACGATGTCCCGCGCGCTGCGGCTGGAGTTCGACGACCGGCCCGAGCCGGTCGAGGAGGTCGCCGCCCCCGAGGGCTACGACGCCCGCGACATCGCCTCCGACCTGTCCGGGGAGGGCTGATGCTCTTCTCGGTGCCGGACCGGGTGCGGCCCGTCCGGGACGCGGTGCACGCGTTCATGACCGAGCGGGTGGAGCCCGCCGAGCCGGTGCTGAACGCGGGCGGGCCGGCGTCCCGCGACGCGCTGGCCGGGCTGCGCCGCGAGGCCAAGGACGCCGGGCTGTGGGCGCTCGGCCACCCCGCCGAGCTCGGCGGCGGCGGGCTGCCGTTCCTCGACTACGTGTACGTCAACGAGGTGCAGGGCCGCAGCGAGTGGGGCCAGCTCGCGCTCGGCACCTTCACCCTCCAGGACTCGCTGATGCTGCACCGGCACGCGAGCGCGGAGTGGCGCGACCGGTACCTGCTGCCGATGGTGGCCGGGGAGGTCTCGCCGAGCTTCGCGATGACCGAGCCGGACGTGGCCGGGTCCGACCCGACCGGGCTGCGCACCACCGCCGAGCTGGACGGCGACCACTGGGTGATCCGGGGCCGCAAGTGGTTCACCACCGGCGCCGCGGACGCCGACTACACCACGGTGATGTGCCGCACCGAGCCGGACGGCACGGCCCCGCACCGCGCCTTCAGCATGATCGTGGTGCCGACCGGCACCCCCGGCTACCGGATCGTCCGCGAGACCCCAGTGCTCGGCCTGAACGGCGGGCACTACGAGGTCGCCTACGAGGACGTGCGGGTGCCGGCCGGCAACCTGCTCGGGCCGCGCGGGCACGGCTTCGTGATCGCCCAGGAGCGGCTCGGCCCCGGCCGGATCTTCCACTGCATGCGCTGGCTCGGCCAGGCCCGGCGGGCGTTCGAGCTGATGTGCGCGCGGCTGGAGTCCCGGACCGCCTTCGGTGAGCCGCTGGCCGCCAAGCAGCTCATGCAGCAGCACGTCTTCGACTCCTACACCGACATCCAGTCGGCCCGGCTGCTCACCCTCCAGGCCGCCGGCCGGATCGACGAGGGCGACCAGGCGCGGGTGGAGATCGGCGCGATCAAGGTGGTCGGCGCCCGCATGCTGCACGACGTGATCGACCGCGCCGTCCAGGTGCACGGCGCCGCGGGCCTCACCGACGACACCCCTCTGTCCCGGATGTACCGGCACGCCCGGGAGGCCCGCCTCTACGACGGCCCGGACGAGGTCCACATCCAGAGCACGGCCCGCCGCATCCTCCGCGAGGCCGCCAAGGAGTGATCCGCCCGCTTGCCCGGACGCGTCGCGGCGGAGAGATCCGTCCGCCGGGACGCGTCGCGGGCGGCGGGCCGCACCATGCCCGGCACGGTGCGGCCCGCCGCCCGCGGGCGCGGTCAGCCCTCCCGCGCGTCGGCCGCGAGGAGGTCGTGCAGCTCGCGGACCGCCTCGCGGAGCCGGTCGGCGAACGCGTGCATCGCGTCCGCCACGGGCAGCGGCGTGCTCAGGTAGACGTTGAGGCGGTCGGGGAGCAGGACGTAGGCGACGCCGATGCACCGCTCGCTGGTCGCCCCGAACCCGAAGTACTGGATGCCGGCGGACGGGGCGGAGCTGGTGCTCAGGTAGTCGTCCCGCATGACCAGCCAGCCGGGCGACCGGTACAGCGCGGGCTCCGCGGTCACGCCGAGCTCCTCGCCGCGCCGCTTCTGGATGAGCTGGAGCTCCCACAGGTGCTGCTCGGGCGCGCGTCCGGACTGGCAGTCCCTGGCGCGCTCGACGTGCGCGGCGGCGGCGGCGCGGAACGCGGCCGTGCGGGTCGCGGCGTCCGCCCCGGGGTCGTCCATCGCGGCGACGAACCTCAGCACCTCGGGGGTGACGACGCGCATCGCCTCGGTGCGCCCGTTCCGGTACTGCCGCGTCGCGATCGACTCGTAGGTGGCGCCGATGCGGCCCTTCGCGCGCTGGTGGGCGAGCTGGTAGGCCATCTGCGCGAACGCGTCCGGTGAGGTGCGCAGCTCCTTGGCCCGGTCGCCGCCGAAGTCGTCGAACGACACGGTGGTGGTAGCGGTGCCGGCCGCGTAGTCGGCGAACGCTTCGGCGGCGCCGCGCACGCTGTCGCGCAGGTCGTCGTCGAGCCCGAACCTGATGGGCGCTACGGCCGGGACGGTCCCGCCGGGCCAGCCGGGTGCGCCGGACGCGGCGGACACGGCGGCGGGCGCCTCGCCCAGCACCGCGTCGACGAAGCTGAGGACCGTGGTGCCGTCCAGGCCGCAGTGCTCGATGTTGACGCCCGCCGAGCCGTCCGCGAACACGATCAGGGACACGGCCTTGTCGAACCACCGGTTGCCGCTGTCGCCGTGCAGCAGGTGGTCGCTCGCCTCCAGGGTGTCGCGGGGCGCGAGGTCCTCCAGGCAGACGCAGAACAGCGCCCGCTCCACGGTGTCGAGCGCGGCGGCGTTGCCGGGGTGGGCGGCGAGCAGCGCCTCCCGGTCGGCCGCCCACTCGGCCCGCGCCTTGGTGGTGAGGTGCCCGACGGAGGTGTCGGTCGGGGCCCGCGTCGCGCCGTCCTTCATGACCGCGCGCAGGCCCGCGACCAGCTCGTCCGGAGTGTGCGGGCGGCCGTCCGGGCCGAGCACCTCGAAGCGGAACATGGTGCCGCGGAAGAACACCACGATGTGCCGCTCGCGGGACGGGCCCGGCCACTCCCGGCTGTACGGGCCGCGGACGGTGTCCTGGACGGCGCCCGGGATGCGCGTCGAGGAGAACAGCGCCTTGTTCTGCTCCATCGACAGGGGCCGCCCCCGCTGGACGACCGGCGGGACGCGCTCCTCGTCGAGCCGCAGCTTGTAGCCGACGGCCGCGCTGATCAGCGATGCGGCGCGCTCGGCCTGCTGGAGGCCCGCGTCCCGGAACAGGAAGAAGAAGTTCGCGTTCACCGCGATGCGGTCGCGCCGGCCCAGGTAGCGGTAGGGCCAGAACGTGTCGAGCCAGCTCTGCACGCCCTCGGTCGCGTCGTAGTCCCGGAGCGCCGCGTGGAGCCTGCGGCCGGGGCCGTCCGGGCGCAGGAACGAGGCGACCTCGGCCTTGGTCGCGGCGACCTCGTCCGGGGTCAGCAGCGGCTCGCACCACGCGACGAACCGCTCGCAGCTCTCCTCCAGCGCGGGCAGCGGGACCCTCGGCAGGCCGGCCTCGTGGCCGAAGGTCGGGGTGGGTTCCTCATGGCGGCTGTTCAATTCAATCCTCTGTCTGGACGGTGCAGGGGTGCCCGGGCTCCGGCCGGGCGGAGGCCGGGCGCAGGGCGGGCGGACGCGAGGTCGACGACGGCGCGGGCGGCCTTGCGGCGCGGCCTGGACAGGTGGAGCCCGGCGTAGAACCAGCCCTCGGTCTCCAGCCCGCGCGGGTCGACGCCGATCCCCGACAGCGTGTCGAGGACCTGCGACTGCTCCTGCGGGGTGGCGAACCGGCGCTGCTTGAAGAGGCCCTCGGAGCGGACGGTCTCGTACCCGGCGTCCGCCAGGCACGCGGCGATGGGGTCGAACGGGAACATCCGCAGCACGAAGTGCGCCATCCACGGCCTGCGGTCGCCGTTCGCGGCGACGACCCGGGAGATGGTGCGCTCGGTGACGTAGCCGAGGCAGCCGGTGGAGACGACCAGGTCGGCGCCGGCGAGCTGGGCGCACTGCCGTCCGGTCGGCTCGTTCCGCTCCAGGTCGGCGTTGACCGCGCCGTCCAGGAACCCGGCCGCGAGCGCGTACGACAGGGCCCGGTCCGAGGTGTCCAGGCCGATGAACCGGGCCCGCCCGGAGCGGCCGCGGGAACGGACCAGTTCCCGGTCACGGGCCAGCAGCGCGGCGCGGGGCAGCGTGGCCGCGTCGCCGCCCGCGTAGCGCTCGTACAGTTCGTCCATGGTTGCGTCGCATTTCAACAGCGCTGCGTTGATGCCGTAGGAGCAGCCGATGTCCAGGACGGTCGGCGCGGGCACCTTCCGGACTTCCCGGTATTCGC
Organism: Spirillospora sp. NBC_01491; assembly: GCF_036227065.1. GTDB lineage: Bacteria > Actinomycetota > Actinomycetes > Streptosporangiales > Streptosporangiaceae > Spirillospora > Spirillospora xylanilytica. Next base: position 3,319,110 of record NZ_CP109432.1, on the reverse strand, counting down.
TGATGAGCGCGGCGAAATGGGGTTTTGCGCCCTGCGGGATGCAGTAGCCGAGTTCGCGCAGCGTACCGAAGTAGGCGCGCGGATCGGGCTGCGTGTAGATGTGGTCGAGGGAGACTTTTCCGGTGGAGTCGGCAGGCACGGTCGCATTCCTCTCTGGCGGGACAGAGCAGGCGATGGAGCAAACGGCGGTGCGAACCGCCGGCCGGCTGCTCAATCCAGCAGTTGGTCGACCCGTACGGCGCTTTTGGCGGCGGCCAGATGTTCGGGGAGAACACGGCCGAAAAGCTGTTCGGTGCGGGCCACGCTGCCGATGACCCCGGGGCGCTCGCTGTAGGCGAAGATCGCGGAATGGCGGGCGGTGCGGCCTTGCACGGAACTCACCCGGTGCAGTGAGTAGCGGCCCTTGAAGAGCTGGAGGTCGCCCGGCCGCAGGGTGAGGCGGCGGACCGTCCGGCCGCCGCGTCCGGTGAGGACGTCCCGGACGTCCGCGAGGTTCTCGGCGTGCGCGGACCTGATGTTGGGGCAGTACTCGAAGACGCCGCCGGCCTGCGGCTCCTGGGTGAGCATGCTGACGGTGAACTCGTTGGTGTCGAAGTGCCACGGGTGCTCCATGCCCGGGTTGACGACGTTGAGGCACAGGCCGGCCAGGGGGTCGGCGAGCTCGTGGACGCGTGGCAGCCCGAAGCAGCTCGCCACGAAATGGCGGAACGGCTCGCTGGTGTAGAGCCGGTGGATCAGCAGGTCGGCGGGGATCTGGTCGCGGGCCACGAAGGCGTTGCCGCGTTCGGCGGTGATGCGGCCCGGGTGGCCTTCCGGTAGCGGAGCGGTCACGTCGATGTTGTAGGCGTTGACCGTTTCGACGTCGTCATGCGCCAGGTCGGAGAGGGCCGCGCATTCCCGGCGCAGCACGTCCGCGAGTGCCGGTCTGATGAAATCCGGCAGCACGCTGCATCCGGCCTCGCGGAGTTCCCGCCGGGTGCGGGCGACCACCGAACGCCAATCGCCGCTCGCCGGGTCCGCGAGGGGATAGCGCGCGGTGTCGACCACCTGCCCGATCGCGACGGCCTCCGATGTGCTCATGAAGATCCTCTCCATGCGAGCCGGTCGCTCGCCGACCTCAGGCTCACCGACCTCTCAGGGGTTTTAGCACATTCATTGTTGTCAATTCCCTGCTAGTAAAGTGTGGCGAAGTTTTGTGGATTGTCTAGCTTTTGCCCTTGACCTGTGGGTTTGACTGGCGCCCCGGGCGGGCGGTGGCGGCCCGTGTGGGCTAGATCACGACCGATCGGTGGAATGTGGACAGCTCGATCGCGAACTCGCGCACCCACCCCGGCGCCGTGTCCCGCGGCCACGCCGCGTACAGGTCGAAGCGCAGCGGCGTCCCCGCCGCGTCCAGCACGTCGTGCCGCGGGAGGCTGAACCCGCGCAGGTCGGCGGTGTCGGCGAAGACCGCCACGCCGAGCCCCGCCTCGGCCATCGCGGCGAGCGTCTGGCCCGCCGTGCACTCGTAGACGACGTCCGGCCGCGCCGCCGCCGCGTCCATCGCGCGCAGCAGCAGCGCGGTGGACGGGAACGCCGTCCCGTTCACCAGCAGCGGCTCGCCCGCCAGGTCGGGCACCCGCACCGGGCGGTCGTGTCGCGACGCCGGATGGCCCGGCGGGAACAGCGCGATGACCTGCGCGGTCATCAGGTGCACCGACGCGGTCTGCGCGGACAGCGGCCCTGACACGATCGCGATGTCGCAGCGCCCCGTCTCCAGGTGCGCGTGCAGCCGCCGCTCGCTGTCCTCGATCGCGGTGACCTGGACGCCCGGATGCGCGGGCATCCACTCGGACAGGAACGGCGCGAGCAGCCGCCGCGCCGAGGTGGCGGTGGCGCCGAGCCGCAGCGTCCCGGACGCCAGCGCCGTCACGTTGCGGCGCAGGTCGGCGGCGGCGGCCAGCACCCGCTGCGCCTGCACCAGCAGCGCCTCGCCGTGCCGGGTCGGCTCGACGCCGCGGGCGCCGCGGCGCAGCAGCCGCACGCCGAGCCGCGCCTCCAGCCGCGCCACCGAGCGCGACAGCGTCGGCTGCGAGGTGAACAGCGCTCCGGCCGCCGCGCGCAGGCTGCCCGCCCGCGCGATCGCGACGAACATCCGCAGATCGTCGAGCTGCGGCAGGTCGGCGCCGTCCTCCCGCCAGCCGGCCAGTGATTCGGCTTCTGAATCACTCATGGCCGAAGCGTAGAGCCGGGCCGTGCGTCCTGTCACTAGCTTCATCGCCAACACCGAACCGGAGAAGGGGCGATGACGAGCGTTTTCCACCAAGTCACCGAACCAGGCGCACGAATCAGTGCCGACGTACTGGTGCTCGGCGGCGGGATCGTCGGCGCCGCCGTGGCGCGCGAGCTGAGTCGGGCCGGCGCCGACGTCGCGCTCGTCGAGGCGGCCGGCCCGGCGGCCGGCAGCTCGGGCCGCTGCGACGGCAACGTGCTGGTGCAGACCAAGCACGACGACCTCGGCGTCCGGCTGACCCTGCGCAGCATCGAGGCGTACCGGCGGTGGGACGGCGAGCTGGACGGCGGACTCGGCTTCCACCAGCGGGGCAGCCTCGTGTTCTTCGCCGACCCCGAGCAGGACGCCGGCGCGCCGCGCCGGGTCGCCCGGCTCCACGCGGCCGGGGTGCGCGCCGAGCACGTCGACGGCGACGAGCTGCGGCGGCGCGAACCGGCGCTGCGGCCCGGCCTCGCCGGCGCGGTCGACTGCCACGACGACGCGTCGGTGTACCCGCCGGGCGCCGTCGCCGCGCTGCTCCGCGACGCGGTCCGGCACGGCTGCCGGACGCACTGGGGCGTCCGCGCGCTCCGGCTGCTCACCGGCCGGGACGGGCGGGTCCGCGGCGTCCGGACCGACCGCGGCGACTTCGCCGCGCCGCACGTCGTCAACGCGATGGGCGTGTGGTCGCCCGGTCTGGACGCCGGCGGGCTCGTCCCGCTGCCGATCCGGCCCCGGCAGGGCGTGCTGGTGGTGACCGAGGAGGCGCCCGGCCTCATCCGGCGCACCGTCACCGAGGCGGGCTACATGGCCGACCGCGCCGCGGCGGGGGACGGGACCCGCCCCGCGGTCGCGTTCGTGGCCGAGCCGACCGGCCGCGGCAACCTGCTGCTCGGCAGCAGCCGCCGGTTCTGCGGCGCCCGCACCGACGTCGACCCGGACCTGTTCACCGCGATCGTCGCCCGCGCCGTCGGGTTCCTGCCGGGGCTGGCGCGGGTGCGGGCGATCAGGTCGTTCGCCGGGCTGCGGCCCTGGACGCCCGACAACCGCCCGATCGTCGGCGAGTCCGGCGCGATCCCCGGCTACGTGCTCGCGACCGGGCACGAGGGGGAGGGCGTCGGCCTGGCGCCGGTGACCGCCGAGCTGGTCACGGCGGCCGTACTCGGCCGACCTGCGCCGGGCGAGGTGTTGGATGCGGCGCTCGACGCGTTCGCGCCCGACCGGTTCGCCGGGCACTCCGAGGCCGCCGGGGAGGTCTCGTGACGGCGCGGGGGACGCGGGAGACGCGGACGGTCCAGGTCGTCCTGGACGGCGTCCCGGTGCAGGTGCCGGCCGCGGTGTCGGTCGCCGCGGCGCTGGCGCTGCGCGGCCGGATCGTCCTGCGGACGAGCCGCCCGAGCGGCGCGCCCCGCGCGGTCTTCTGCGGCATGGGCGCGTGCCACGAGTGCGCGGTGACGGTCGACGGCGTCGCCGGGACGCGCGCCTGCATCACGCCCGTCGCCGCCGGGATGCGCATCGACACCGAAGGGGAGGAACCGAGATGAACGGCGGAACGGCGGAGCCGGCGGAGCCGGACGTGCTCGTCGTCGGGGCGGGCCCGGCCGGGCTCGCCGCGGCGGCGGAGTCCGCCAGGCGCGGGCTGACCGTGCTGGTCGTGGACGAGAACCAGCGGCCCGGCGGGCAGATCGGGCGGCGCCGGTTCGCCGACCCCGCCCCGGGGCCCCAGGCGGACGGCCCGGTGACGTTCCGGCCCGGCGTGGTGTGCCACGGGTTCCACGGCCGGGAGGCCGTGCTGACCAGCGACGGCGAGCTGTGGACGGCGCGGGCCCGCGCGGTCGTGCTGGCGACCGGCGCCGCGGAGAAGGTGCTGCCGGTGCCCGGCTGGACGCTGCCCGGCGTCATGACGGCCGGCGCCGCACAGACATTCCTCAAGGGCAGCGGGGTGTTCCCGTTCCGCCGCCCTGTCGTCGCCGGGACCGGGCCGCTGCTGCTCGCCGTGGCGAGCCAGCTCGCCGCGGCGGGCGTCCGCGTCGCGGCCGTCGCCGAGGCGGCCCGGCCGGGCGCCCGGCACTGGCGGGACGCGGCGCGGGCACTCGCCGAACCGGCACTGCTCGCGCAGGGCGCCGGCTACGGGGCGCGGCTCGCGCTCGCCGGCGTCCGGGTGCGGACCGGCACCGGCGTCCGTGCGATCGAGGGCGACGGCCGGGTCACCGGTGTCCGGCTCGGCCGGCTGCACCCCGACTGGTCGTTCACCGAGGCGCCCGGCGAACTGATCGAGTGCGACGCGGTGCTGCTCAGCCACGGGTTCTCCTCGTCGTCCGACCTGGCCGCGCAGTGCGGCGCCGAGATCGAGTGGGACGCGCAGCGGCTCACCTGGCGGCCGGTGCGGGACGCCGAGTTCCGCACCACCGCGCCCGGCGTCCGCGCCGTCGGCGACTGCGCCGGGGTCGGCGGCTCGCAGCGCGCCGAGCTGGAGGGACGGCTCGCGGGCGCGCTGCTCGCCGCGGAGCTCACCGGCCGCGCCGCCGACCTTGGCCGGGTCCGCCGGCTGCGCCGCCGCCTCGCCCGACTGGAGGCGTTCCGGATCGGGATGGACCGGATGTTCCGTCCCGGGCCCGGCGCCGCGTCCTGGCCCGGCCCGGACACCGAGGTGTGCCGCTGCCAGGAGGTGACCCGGCGGGAGGTCGACGCCGCCCTGGACGGCGGCGTCGCCGACCTGCACGCGCTGAAGCTGTGGACGCGCGCGGGCATGGGCGCCTGCCAGTCCCGGATCTGCGCGCCCGCCCTCAGCGGGCTGCTCGCCCGGCGCGGCCACGGCCCGGCGCGGACCGCGCCGCCGTCCGTCCGGTTCCCGGTCCGCCCACTGCCGATGGGCGCCGTGCGCGCCGCCACCGACCCCGAGGAGAAACGATGACCCGCCCCGCGTACGGGCTGCTGATCGACGGCGCCGAGACCGCCGCCGCCGACGGCCGCACCTTCACCAGCTTCGACCCGGCGACCGGCGAGCCCGTCGCCGACTTCGCCCGCGGCGGCGCGGCCGACGTGGACGCCGCCGTCGGCGCGGCCCGCCGCGCCTACGACCGGGAGTGGCGGGACACCACCCCGACCGCACGGGGCCGGCTGCTGCTCGACGTCGCCCGCCGGCTGCGCGCGGACGCCACCGCGCTGGCCGCCGCCGAGACCCGCGACTGCGGCAAGCCGCTCGCCCAGGCCCGCGCGGACGTGGAACTCGCCGCCCGCTACTTCGAGTTCTTCGGCGGCGCCGCCCCCGCGCTGCACGGCGAGCAGCTGCCCGTCGGGCCGGGCGTGGTCGACTTCACCGTCCGCGAGCCGCACGGCGTCTGCGGGCAGATCAATGCCTGGAACTTCCCGCTGAACATGGCGTCGCGGAGCCTGGCCGCCGCGCTCGCGGCCGGGAACACCGCGGTGCTGAAGACGCCCGAGCTGGCCCCGCACACCACGGCGCTGCTCGGCCGGATCGTCACCGCCGCGGGCTTCCCGCCCGGGGTGGTGAACCTGGTGCACGGAGACGGCGCCGAGGCGGGCGCGGCGCTCAGCCGGCACCCCGGCCTCGGGCTGCTGACCTTCACCGGCTCCGTCGGCACCGGCCGCGCGGTCGCGGCGGCTGCGGCTGCGGCCGTCACCCCGTGCGTGCTGGAACTGGGCGGCAAGTCCCCGACGCTGGTGTTCCCGGACGCCGACCTGGACGTGGCCGCGGACCAGCTCGCCCGCGGGTTCGTCGAGGCCACCGGGCAGAGCTGCGATCTGCCGTCCCTCGCCGTCGTGCACGCCGACGTGCACGACGCGTTCGTGGCCCGGGTGGCGGCGCGGGCCGCCGCGTTCAGCGTCGGGCCCGGCGCGGCCGACCCCGACGTCGGCCCGCTGATCAGTCAGGGGCAGCGGGACCGGGTGGAGCGGCACGTCGCGACCGCGGTCCGGGCCGGCGCCACCGTCGCGCTCGGCGGCGGCCGTCCCGCCGCGCCCGGCACGTCCGCCGGCTGGTTCGTCGAGCCGACCGTGCTGACCGGGCTCGGCCCGGACGCCGCGGCGGCCCGCGAGGAGATCTTCGGGCCGGTGCTCACCGTCGTCCCGTTCACCGGCGAGGACGAGGCCGTCGCCATCGCCAACGGCACCGGGCACGGGCTCGCCGCCTACGTGTGGACCCGCGACCTCGGCCGCGGCGTCCGGCTGACCCGCCGCGTCGCGGCCGGCCAGGTCTACGTCAACTGCTTCGGCTCGGGCGACTCGGTGCTGACCCCGTTCGGCGGCACCGGGCTGAGCGGCTACGGCCGCGAGAAGGGCTTCGAAGCGCTGCGCACCTACACCCAGGTGAAGAACATCTGCATTTCCGCGAGCTGACCGCGCCGGCGCCGCCGGCGCGCGACCACCGCAAGGGAGCCTGCATGACAGCCTGCACGACAGCGACACGGCAGTTCGGCCGCGTCATCACCGCGATGGTGACGCCGTTCACCCCCGAAGGCGGGGTCGACCTCGACGGCGCGGCGCGGCTCGCGGCCTGGCTGACCCGCCCCGGGCACAACGACGGGCTGGTGGTGAACGGCACCACCGGCGAGTCCGCCACCACGACCGACCAGGAGAAGTCCGACCTGCTGCGCGCGGTCGGCGCGGCGGTGCCGACCGGCGTCCGGGTGATCGCCGGGGTCGGCACCAACGACACCGCGCACAGCGTCGCGCTGGCCCGCGCCGCCGCCGCGGCCGGCGCGCACGGCCTGCTCGTCGTCACGCCCTACTACTCCAAGCCGTCCCAGGACGGCATCGCCGCGCACTTCCGCGCCATCGCCGACGCCACCCCGCTGCCGGTGATGCTGTACGACATCCCGGGCCGCACCAGCGTCGCGCTGGAGCCGGGCACGCTCGTCCGGCTCGCCGCGCACGACCGGATCACCGCGATCAAGGACGCCAAGTCCGACCTGGAGGCCAGCTCGTGGGTGATGCGCGAGTCGGACCTGGCCTACTACTCCGGTGAGGACGCGATGAACCTGCCGCTCGCCACCGTCGGCGCCGTCGGCGCGGTCAGCGTGATCGGGCACTTCGCCGCGGACCGGCTGCGCCGGATGCTCGACGCGCACCGCGACGGCGACCCGGCGACCGCGCTCGCCGAGCACCGCGCGCTGCTTCCGGTGGCCCGCGCGGTGTTCCGGGCGCAGGCGGCTGTTACCGTCAAGGCCGCGCTCGGTTCGCTCGGCCGCCCCTCCGGCCCGGTGCGGCCGCCGCTCATCGAGCTGATCCCGAGCGAACGCGACGGTATCCTCGCCGAGCTCGCCGCGACCGGCGCCCTCACGGACGGAGCGCGCGCATGAGCGGGACCCCGACGCGGGTCGGCGTGATCGGCGCCGGCGGCCGGATGGGCCGCGCGGTCTGCGCCGCGGTGCGGGACGCGGCCGATCTGGAACTGGTCGCCGCGGTGCACCGCGGCGAGCCGCTGGACCCGCTGCGGGACGCCGACGTCGCGGTGGACTTCTCCATCCCGGACTGCGTCATGGAACACCTCGAGTGGACGGTCGCCCGCGGCGTGCACACCGTCGTCGGCACCAGCGGCGTCGGCGCCGGCCCGCAGGAGCGGATCGCGGAGCTGTGCGCGGCGGCGCCCGGCGTCGGCGTGCACGTGGTGCCGAACTTCAGCGTCGCCGCAGTGCTGGCGACCCGGCTCGCCGCCGAGGTCGCCGGCTTCTTCGACGACGTGGAGATCGTGGAGTACGCGCACCGCCGCAAGCTCGACGCGCCCGCGGGCACCGCCGAGCAGACCGCCCGGGTGATCGCGGCGGCACGCGGCGGCACCGGCGGAGAGCCGCCCGAGCCGCCGCCGGGGGAGGCGACCACACGTGGGCGGCCCGTGCACGGCGTCCCGGTCCACTCGGTCCGGACGGGCGGGGTGCTGTCCCGGCAGGACGTCCGGTTCGGGCGCGATCACGAGCTGCTGAGCATCGGTTTCGAGACGCTCGACCGCGCCGCGTTCCTGCCCGGCGTGCTGCTCGCCGTGCGCGGCGTCGCGGCCCGTCCCGGCCTGACCGTCGGCCTGGACGCCCTGCTCACGACGGGACCGGCGCAATGATCGAGGTCGCCGCGTGGGTGATCACCGCGGTGTTCGCCGTGTTCGCCGTCGGGATCGGGTGGGTCAACCGGGGCGCGGCCGGCCGCAGCTTCTCGCACTTCGCCATCGCCGGCACCGGACTGCCGCTGGTGGTGATCGCGTTCACCGACCTGTCCACGATCATGGGCGCGGGGAACTTCGTCGGCGAGGCGGAGGAGGGCCACCAGGTCGGCTACAGCCAGCTGGCCTTCGTGCTCGGCGAGCAGGGCGCCAAGATCGCCTTCGCGCTGCTGTTCGCCGGGTTCGCCGGCCGGTTCGCCTACCGCACGCTCGCCGAGATGATGCACGACCTGCTGCTGCGCGATCCGATCGCGCGGCTGATCGTCGCGCTGCTCACGCTGGCGCTGATGATGTCCTGGATCGGCGGCCAGGGCCTCGGCATGGGTCTGCTGTTCGAGGTGTTCACCGGCACCGACCCGACCCTGATCATTCTGCTGTTCACCGCGATCTTCATCGCCTACGCGGCGCTCGGCGGCATGCACGCGGTGGCGAAGGTCGAGTTCGTCCTCGGGATCCTCATCGTCGTGGTCGGGCTCGTCTACTACCTGTCGGCGTTCAGCCTCGTCGACTTCGACCCGCGGCAGCTCAACACCCGGCTGGACGCGGCGGGGCTGCACGAGCTGACCTCGTTCCACCTCGGCTGGGAGACCGTCACCCTGTTCCTGACCGGCCTGCTGGGCGTGCTCGGCGCGCAGAGCTACTGGCAGCGCTGCTTCGCCGCCGAGAGCGGCCGGTCGGCCCGCACCGGCATGCTCGTCGCCGGCGTCATCGCGACCGTGTTCATCTGCGGCACCGTGCTGGTCGGGATGATCTCGCGGGCGCTCAACCCGGGCGGGCCGGGCGGCGAGGCGATGCCGTGGGTGATGCTCAACCAGGTGCCCGCGGTGATCACCATCGCGGTGTTCGGGCTGGTGCTGGTCGCCGCCAACGGCGCCGCCGCGGCCAACCTGAACGCGGCCACCGTGATCATGGTGAACGACGTGCTGACCGCCGGCGGGCGGCAGATGAGCGACCGCGCGATGGTGCGCGCCGGCCGCGGGCTGACCGTCGTCATCGGCATCGGCGGCGCGCTGACCGCGATGTACGCCTCGTCCATCATCGGGCTGTTCGCCCAGGCGTACACGCTGCTGGCGTGCAGCGTGGTGCCGGTGCTCGCGGTCGGGCTGCTCTGGCGGCGGGACCGCTCCCGGCCCTTCACCGCGGGCGAGCACAACTGCCGCATCACCCCGTGGGGCGCCCGCACGGGCCTCGTGGTGGGCGCGGTGACCGGGCAGGTCGCCGGTCTGTACGTCGGCTTCGCCGCCGCCGCCGTCCTCACGGTCGTGGTCTCGCTGGCCACCCGCGACCGCGCCGCGCCCGGACGGTCGGACGCGGACGCCGCGACGGTGCCCGCCTGAACGCGCCGCGCCCCCGCCCGTCCAGGGGACGGGCGGGGGCGCGGCGGTCGTGCGGACGGTCGGACGCGGGGCGTCCGGCGCGGCGTGCGATCAGACGGGCACGGGGGTCGCCTTCGCGTCGCGGGGGCCGCCGCACTTGCCGATCGGCACCCGGGCCGTCTCGGGCAGCAGCAGGATCGGCACCAGCGCGACCACCCCGGCGATCATCAGGTAGTAGGCCGGGATGTAGTTGGTCCCGGTCGCCTTGATCAGCCTCTCGATGACCAGCGCCGCGGTCCCGCCGAAGAGCGAGGTGGAGATGTTGTAGCCGATCGCGAAGGCGCCGTAGCGCACCTGCGTCGGGAACATCGCGGGGAACGTCGAGCCGATCACCGCGAGCATCAGCAGCAGCAGCGCCCCCATCATGGCGAAGCCGAGGATGACCGCCGCCGTGTTCTCGGTCTGCATCAGGGCGATCGCCGGATAGCTCACCACGATGAACCCGACCGCCGCGGTCAGCAGCAGCGGCCTGCGCCCGACCCGGTCCGACAGCGAGCCCAGCGGGAGGATGAGCGCGATCATCACCAGCTCGACCCCGATGGTGATCAGCGAGGCGGTGGTGTCCCCGATGTCGAGGTTCTTGACCAGGTAGGACGGCATGAACGTCAGCAGCGTGTAGTTGGCGACGTTCAGCAGGACGACGATGCCGATGAGGTTGAGGATCATCCGCCAGTTGTGCACCAGCGTGTCGCGCAGCGGCGAGCGGGCCACCTCGCCGGCCTGCTCCATCTTCTGGAACTCGGGGGTGTCCTCCAGCTTGGACCGGATGTAGAGCCCGACCAGGCCGAGCGGCAGCGCGATCAGGAACGGCACCCGCCAGCCCCACGCGTGCATGGCCTCGGTGCTGAGCATCAGGTCGACGCCGAGCACCAGACCGGCGCCCAGCACGTAGCCCGACAGCGTGCCCAGCTCCAGGAAGCTGCCGAAGAACCCGCGTCTGCGGGTGGGCGCGTACTCGGCGATGACCGTCGCGGCGCCCCCGTACTCGCCGCCGGTGGAGAACCCCTGCACGAGCCGGACGGCCAGCAGCAGGATCGGCGCGGCGATCCCGATCGTGTCGTAGCCCGGCAGGAGCCCGATGAGCGCGGTCGAGCCCGACATCAGGATGATCGTCACGGCCAGGACCGTCTTGCGGCCGACCTTGTCGCCGAGCGGGCCGAAGAACATCCCGCCGAACGGCCGCGCCACGAAGGCCGCCGCGATCATGGCGAACGAGCGCAGCACCGCCGAGCCGCCGTCGTCGGGCGGGAAGAACACTGTCCCGACGATGGTGGTCATGACGCCCGCGCTGAACACCCCGAAGTCGAACCACTCGATGCAGTTGCCGATGGCCGAGGCCGCGACGGCCTTCCGCACCGTCGCCTTGTCCGGGCCGTCGTCGCCCCGGATGTCTTCCTCCGCCGTGGTGACCTCTTCAACACCCATACTTCGTCGTTGCCTCCGCCCTGGAAAGTCATTACAGACGGGGCAACATACCCAACAATCACCTAGCAGTAACCCAAAAGTGTCTCTAACAGGTAAACCATCCGGCGGTCTCGCGCGTCTAGGCTCTTTCGCGCGCCACCGCGCGCCGGGACCCCGCGCTGAGGGGGCGGGTCAGCTCCGACCTCCGCCCGTCAGCCGGGGATGCGGTGCTCGTCGATGACGGTGAGCCGGGTCGCCGTTTCGATGTGCCGGGCGTCCTTTGCGGCGGCGTGGGCGGGCGGGGGCGTCCCGTACCGCCAGGAGGTACGGGACGCCGGCCTCACGTCCGCCCGGGGATCAGCGGGCGCAGATGGCGGTGACGTTCAGCTGCCAGGGGTAGTCCGGCCGCTCGTTGCCCTCCATGCCCACCTTCGCGAGGGCACGGCCGCCGCCGTCAGCGGCCGTGACGTCCTCCAGGCGCGCCGTGTTCGGCCAGGTTTCGGACTCGGTGTCCGCGGCGGCCGAGTACGCCCGCGTCCCCTCGACGCAGCGGGCGGTGACCGACTTGGTGAGGGTCTTGGACATGTCGCTGGACCCGAAGTTGGCGCTCCAGTACTCCGTGGCCTCCGCGCAGACGGCGGTGGACGTCATCGATCCCGCGACGGGCGACTCGTTGCTCAGGCCGGCCCTGGTGTAGACGGTCCTGTTGCCCTCCTTGAGCCCCTCGCCCCTGATGAAGTAGTGGAAGTCCCAGGGGTTGCCGGTGGTGGTGACCTTGCTGCCGATGCCCATCACGACGCTTCCCGCCGGGCACACGGCGGTCGACGGGAGGCTGTTCGACGGGTCGCTCTCCTCCCCGGTGACGAGCTGCACGCCCGCCAGGCCCTGCACGCAGGTGGCGGTGGCGCGGATCGACCACGTCGCGCCCTCCGCGTCGGGAAGCGCCTGCCAGGTCGTCGCGTAGCCGTCGCCGGACGAGGTGTGGAACGGCCGGTTCTCGGTCCGGACCACCGATCCGGCGGGCTGGCCCGTCGCGGCGGCGCTCCCGCTGATGGCGCGGAATCCGCTCGGGCACTTCACCTCCAGATGCTTGGTCCCCTGCGTGCCGGCCTGGCCCTGCGCGGACACCCTGCGCAGGTCCGGCTTGACGGCGGACCCGGTCTCCGGCGCCGCCGCGGCGGCGGGCCGGACGACGATGTTGGCGGCCGGGCCGTCCGCGAGCGCCGCGGTGCCCCCGACCGCCGCGATGGCGGCAAGGCCGCCGGTCAGCGCGATCAGGCGGGTGCGAGTGAGTCTCACGTGTGCTGCTCCTGTCCCTCATGGGCTCGATACGTGGGTGGCGGGACCCGTTACGAAGAGGGATGCGCGAGCCGCGTCGTTGGTTTTCAAGCGACGGCGAGAAGACGTTCTGAACCGTTCACGACCTGCCCGGATACAGGTCGAACGGGCCGGCTAGTTCGATGTGGAGGGAGCACCTGGACAACCGGCCGTTCGTGCACGGCGTCGAGTACGGCAACGGCGGCCCGGTGCCGAAGAACGGCAAGCTGCCGTGGGTGGAGGGATCGTGCCCGTCCGTCGGGACGGGGTCACTCCTCTTCGGCGAGTTCCGGGTGCTCGGTGAGGATCCGTTCGTTCAGGAACTCCAGCTCGTCCTCACGCATCTGGATTTCGAGTAGTCGCAGTAGCGACAACTCCTCGTCGTGGATCTCGCAGAGCACGTCGATGCGGGCGCCTGCGGTCATCAGGTCCTGGACGAGTTTCGCTGAGCCGCCGTCGCCGACCGCCACGAACAGCGGCGTGCGTTCCTCCTCGTCCCTGGCGTTGATGTCGAGTCCGGCGGCCAGGAGGCGGGGCAGTAGCTCCTCGTGGTCGAGAAGGTGCAGCATGTGAAGGAGGGTGCGTTGCCGTCCGTTGCGGGCGTGTGGATCAACGCCCGCGTCGAGGAGTTGGAGTACGCCGGGAGTGTCGCCGTGCAGGGCGCGGCTGAACAGCTCCCGCCGCTGGTCGTTGAGGGCTCGCGGCAGGCGGCCCCTACCGGACGTCCATGCTTCCTGGACGGCGAAGCAGCCGGCGTTGGCGCCGCCGAACGCGCGTAGCGCCTGCTCACGCTGCACCTCGTCCTGGCTGTGCGGAATGTCGAGGACGCCGTCGCGAGACGCCACTTCGTGCCATTCACGGCCGCAGCGGACGCGGACGGGGGAGGGGAGCTCGGGTCCCGGCGGGCCGCCCGGCCCGCCTGCGGACGGGTGGTCGGGGAACAGTGCGTCCCGGACGAGTGGGTGCAGGTGCTCGGCGGGTGTGTCGCCGCCCCGCATCAGGTCGAGATCCGGCAGCCGCCGCCAGTGCGCCTCGGGAAGCAGCATGGTGGAGTCGTCCGGTTCGTCACCCTCGTAGTCGATCAGCTGGACCCGCAGGCCGCTTGATTCTCCCGGTTCGAGCAGGATCGTGGAGTGCTGGGTGTGCGGAATCCAGAAGCGTTTGACGTTCGCGGTGCCGGCCCGGGCTTCGGCGAGGCGCCGCATCTCCGGTTCGAGCCGGGTCAGCGCCAGCGGCATCCGCCCGAAGACGTCGAGCGGATCGAGCTTGGGGACGCTGGCCCACGAAGCCAGTTCGAGTGGTGCGGTGTCGAGTTCGATGCCCGCCGCGGCGAAGGCCGCCTCGACCTCGCCCCGCTCGTGGAGCTCGGTGATCCGCTCGGTGCGCTCGGGCGTGGTCAGGGGACGGTCGTCCGGGGTGTGCGGGGGGCGTGCTGTTCCGTCCGGGTTGAAGAACGGCGTGCGCTCGGCGTCGCCGCCCGACCGTTCGCGCAGCTCGGATGTATGCCGGACGTCCCACAGGTGCCGGGACGTGGTCCAGTCCTGCACGACGTCACGCCAGAACGCGCAGTAGCGCCAATCGGTCTCAAGCCACATGTCAGACGCCTGGACGCTGCCGAAGTGCAGCGTCAGCCGCTGCGGTCCGTGCACGCTCCAGGGCGGCGTGGTGAGATACAGCTGCGGCAGGCCGTTCTCGCCCGGCTTGCGCAGGACGATGGTCTGGGTGGGGGTGATCGTTGTGCGGCCCCGCTCTACTCGGGGTAGGTGCCAGCGCAGCAGGTCCGGCGCGAGGTGGTGAAGGTCGTCCTCTAGTTCGGCGGCGATGTCCTGGCCGTGCTGTGCCGCCACGTCGGCCAGGTCGAAGTCCACGTTGACCCGGGCGGCGGCGCAGGCGCCCTGCCAGTCACCGGCCAGGCGGCGTTCGGTGGCCTGCTCGATCATCCACCGCGGCACGGCGTATCGCCGGATGCGCCGCAACCGCGACATCTCGTCCGGTGGACGGGACTTGGACACCGGAGTCGGCACCGCACTCCTCGAAGACTGCCGGGGGAAGAGAAGGCGGCAAGGCCGGCCGGATTCGAACCGGCGTCCTCCAACCCGCTGTAAGGCGCGACGACCTCTGCGCTACAGCCTTGCCTGCACCCAGTCTAGCGATCACCGACGACGGCCCGCGCCCGAAATGGTGATCTTGTCGTCCCGGGGAACTTCCGGGACGGGGTCACTCCTCCTCGGCGAGTTCCGGGTGCTCGGTGAGAATCCGGTTGTGCAGGAACGCCAGCTCCTCCTCGCGATAGTGGATTTTGAGTAGTCGCAGTAGTGACAACTCCTCTTTGTGGATCTCGCAGAGCACGTCGATGCGGGCGCCTGCGGTGAGGAGGTCTTGGATGAGCGTCGCCGAGCCGCCGTCGCCGACTGCGACGAACAGTGGTGTGCGTTGTTCTTCGTCTCTGGCGTTGATGTCGAGTCCGGCGGCGAGGAGGCGGGGCAGCAGCTCCTTGTGGTCGAGGAGGTGCAGCATGTGGAGGAGGGTGCGTTGTCGCCTGTTGCGTGCGTGCGGTTCGACGCCTGCATCGAGGAGTTGGAGTACTCCGGGGGTGTCGCCGTGCAGGGCGCGGGTGAACAGTTCGCGTCGTTGGTCGTTGAGCGCTCGTGGCAGGCGGCCCTTGCCGGTTCTCCATGCTTCTTGGACGGCGAAGCATCCGGCGTGATCGCCGCCGAACGCGCGTAGTGCTTGTTCGCGTTGTTTTTCGTCTTGGGTGTGGGGGATGTCGAGGATGCCGTCGCGGGAGGTCACTTCGTGCCATTCGCCGTGGCAGCGGACGCGGACGGGGGAGGGGAGTTCGGGCCCCGGCGGGCCGCCCGGCCCGCCGGCGGACGGGTGGTCGGGGAACAGTGCGTCCCGGACGAGTGGGTGCAGGTGCTCGGCGGGTGTGTCGCCGCCCCGCATCAGGTCGAGATCCGGCAGCCGCCGCCAGCACGCCTCCGGCAGGACCGCGATGCCGAAGCTGGGCGTGATGCCGATCAGCCGGACCCGCGGGCCGCTCGGCCCCCCTGGTTCGAGCAGGATCGCGGAGTACTGGTTGTGCGGGATCTGGAAGCGTTTGATGTCGTCCACGGTGCCGGCCTCGGCTTCGGCTTGACGCCGCATCTCCGGTTCGAGCCGGGTCAGCGCCAGCGGCATCCGCACCAAGGCGTCGAGCGGATCGAGCTCATCGACCCTGGCCCATTTCAGCTTGAGCGGCGTGGTGTCGAGCTCGATGCCCGCCGCGCTGAAAGCCGCCTCGACCTCGCCCCGCTCGTGCAGCTCGATGATCCGCTCGGTGCGCTCGGGCGCGGTCCAGGGACGGTCGTCCAGAGGTCGGGGGGTGCGTGAGGCGCGTGGCGTGCCGTCCGGGTCGAAGAAGGGCGCGCGCTCGTGGTCGCCGCCGGACCGGTCGCGCAGTTCGGATGCGTGTCGCACGTCCCAGAGGTATCGGGAGGTCGTCCAGTCATGCATAAGGCCGCGCCAGAACGCGCAGTAGCGCCAGTCGGTCTCATAGCTGTAGCGGCCCGCCGGGGTGGCGGTGCCGAAGTGCAGCGTCAGCCGCTGCGGTCCGTGCACGCTCCAGGGCGGCGTCGTGACGTACAGCTGCGGGAAGCCGTCCTCGCCCGGCTTGCGCAGGACGAAGGTCTGGGTGGGCGTGATCGTCGTGCGCCCCGCCCCCACCCGGGGCAGGTGCCAGCGCAGCAGGTCCGGCGCGAGGTGGCGGAGATCGTCCTCCAGTTCGGCGGTGACCTCCTTGCCATGCAGGGCGGTGATGTCGGCGAGGTCGAAGTTCACCTTGACGCGGGCCGTCGCGCAGGCGCCCTGCCAGTCGCCGGCGAGGCGGCGTTCGGTGGCCTGCTCGATCATCCACCGCGGCACGGCGTATCGCCGGATGCGCTGCAACCGCGACATCTCGTGCGGCGGACGGGACTTGGACACCGCGCTCCTCGGGGCTTCGGGGAAGAAGAAGGTGGCAAGGCCGGCCGGATTCGAACCGGCGTCCTCCAACCCGCTGTAAGGCGCGACGACCTCTGCGCTACGACCTTGCCTGCACCAGGCTAGCGATCACCAACGACGGCCCGCGCCCGAAGCGATGATCTCGCCGGACCGGTCCCGGCGGTGCGGGCGGCGGCGCCGTTCCCGAGGGAACCGGCATATATCAGGGTGGCCCTTGAGGAAGACGATCCTTTCTTTCGGAGATCCTCGATTTCGAGGAATTCCGCGCGGCCACTCGTTTCGATGATGATGATGGGGATTCATTGAATTCGCGAGGTAATCATCGATCGTATAGGTGCTCAATGTCGAATTACCGGGTATATGTCTCGGTGGTGGTCATCGACCGTCACCCCGCCGTCGTCGCCGGCGTCAGCGCGTGGTGCGCGTCGGCCGACCCGCCGGTCCGGGTCGTCGCCGCCGGCTCGCACACCGGGGTCGCCTGGACCGGCCGGGGCGAGCGGGCCGACGTCGTGGTCCTGGACCCGTGCCTGGCCGTCCCCGCCCTCGCCGACGTGCGGCGCCTCGCCGAGAGCGGGCGCCGCGTCGTCGTCTACACCACGTGCACGGCCCCGGGGACCGCGCGGACCTGCCTGGACCTCGGGGCGTCCGCCGTCCTGGACAAGGCCGCGGGCTCCGACAGCCTGGTCGGGGCCATCCGCGCGGCGGCCAGGGCGCGTCCCCGGAAGCCGCTCGTGCCCCGTCCGCGCGCCGCGCCCTCACCCCCCGCGCAGCCCGCCGCCGATGGCCTCCAGAGGGCGGGGGGCACGGAGCGGCACCGCCGCCCGCGCCTGTCGCCCCGGGAGTCGGACGTGCTCGTCGAATGGCTCCGCTGCGAATCCAAGACGGTCGCCGCGGGCAGGCTGAATCTCACCCCGCGCTCGGTGAGCACCTATATCGACCGCGCCCGGATCAAGTACGCCGACGTCGGCCGCCCGGCGTCGACGAAAGCGTCCCTGATGGTGCGCGCCCTTCAGGACGGCCTGCTCCGGCTCGACGATCTCTGACCCGCGCGGCGCACCCATTACCGCTCAGATGTGGGGCGAATGACCGTCATCGGATTCATCGGCGCCCTTCTACGATGGCCGAGGGAATAGCGGGACGGGGAGGCGAATTCCGGCGCGTTCTCGTGAACGTCCGGCGCTGGAGATGAGGAGGGCAGCACCGTGTCCCGACCGGCCGCCCCATGGTTCGTCGTCCTGCCGGACACCGGCGACGCGCTGCCGGTGGTGCGGGCCCTGCGCGCCGCGCACCCGCGGGCCGAGGAGATCCGGCACCCCTCCGGCCGGCCCTGGCTGCTCGGCGACTGGCGGGGCCGCCGTCCCCTGGTGGGGCGCGGGGCCGACTCCGCGATCGCGCTCATGGGCACCTTCTCGATGACCGCCGAGGCGCTGTCGGCGCACGCGGCGCGCCTCAGCACCGTGCACGGCCTGGGCGAGGTCCAGGAGCGGCTGGACGGCAGCGCGCACGTGGTGGCGACGGCCGGCGGCAAGGTCCGCGTCCAGGGCACCGCGTCGGGGCTGCGGCGCGTCTACCGGTGCGCGGTGAACGGCGTGCCGGTGGCCGGGGACCGGGCGGCCGTGCTGGCCGCGCTCGCGGGCGCGGCCGTCGACCCGGCGCGCGTCGCGGTCCGGCTGCTGTTCCCGGGCCCGCCGTGGCCGCTCGTCTGGGACTCGGTGTGGACGGGCGTCCAGCCCGTCCTGCCCGGCCACTACCTGCTGCTGTCCGGACGGGACGCGCCGCGCGAGGCCCGGTGGTGGAGCCCGCCCGTGCCAGACCTGCCGGTCACCGAGGCCGCCGGGCGGCTGAGGACGGCGCTCGGCGGCGCGGTGGCCGCGCGGGTCACGCCGGGCCGCACCGTCGTCGCCGACCTGAGCGGGTTCGACTCCAGCGCCGTCTGCTCGCTCGCGGCGCGAGCCGGGGCCGACGTCGTCGCGCTGACCGCGGCCCAGCCCGTCCCGGTCGACGACGATGTGCCGTGGGCCGAGGAGACGATCGCCGGGCTGCGCCGCGCCGGTCACCGGATCGGGCACGAGATCGTACCCGCCGGCGACAGCCCGCTGGTGTACGACGGCATCCTCTCGGCCCGCGGCGGCTTCGACGAGCCGTTCGCCTTCGTGCACCACCAGCGGCGCTTCGCCTACCTGCTCGGGCGGGGTGCCGAGCACCTCCCGCAGGCCCACCTCACCGGCCTCGGCGGCGACGAGATGTGCGTGCCCGCCCCGCCCTGGCAGCGCACGCTGCTCCGGCGCCGTCCCGTGGAGGGGTTCCGGCACCTGAGGGCCGCCGCCAGGGACGGGTGGTCGCCCGCGCGAGTCGGCCTGCGGCTGCTGGGCGAGCGGTCGTACTCGGCGTGGCTGCGGGCCACGGCCGCCGGGCTGGACGCCGCCGCCGACCCGTCCGCCGTCACCGGCTGGGGGAGCCGCGCGGTGCTGCCGGCCTGGGTGGCGCCCGACGCGGTGGCCGCGGTGCGCGACCTGCTCCTCGCCGCCGCGGGCGAGCCCCGGCTGCTCGCCGACGACCCCGGGCTGCACCTTTTGCTCGCGGGCGCGTGCGCGGGCGCGCAGGCCAAACGCGGCTTCGAGCAGCTCGCCGACCGGCAGGGCGTCCGGCTCGGCATGCCGTTCTTCGACGACCGGGTGCTGGCCGCCGCGCTGGCCGTCCGCCCGGCCGTCCGCAACGACCCCGTCCGCCACAAGCCGGTGCTGGTCGAGGCGATGCGCGGCGTCGTCCCCGCGGCCGTGCTCGGCCGGGTGACCCGGTCGTCCGGCACCGCCGCCGCCGTGCTGGGCGGCCGGAGGCACCGCGGCCAGCTCGCCGGGCTGGCCGACGGCTCCCGGCTGGCCGAGCTCGGCCTGGTCGACCGGTCCGCCCTGCGCGCGGCCGTGCACGGGCCGGTCGATGTCCGGACGCCGCGCCGCCGGATCGAGCCCACCATCGGATCCGAGATATGGCTCCGCGAGCAGAGTGAGGAACCGCGTGCGCGCACCGACCCCTGACGTCCCAGAGACCCCGGCCGGCCGCGGCGCGACCGGTCCGGCCCGCCCATGACCGTCCCGCCCGCCACCCCCAGCGAGGAGGACCCCGTGCCGCGGAAGGAGGTGCCGCCGCCCCCGCGCGAGGTGCCCGTGCCTCGGGCGGACGTCCATACCGGCCGGCCGGTCGCGTACCCGATGGCGAGGACGCGCCCGGACCGGCCGCCCGACGGGTTCGCCCGGCTCGGCCGCATCGGGCCCGTCGCGCGGGTCATGCTGCCGGACGGCACCGCGGTGTGGGCGGTGACCGGCCACGCCGAGATCCGCTCGCTGCTCGCCGACTCGCGCGTCTCGTCGGACCCCGCCAAGCCGGGCTTCCCCCGCCTCCGCCCGGTCCCGGACGGGCGGCCCGCCCGCCGGGAGCCCGAGCCCGGGGCCGAGCGGCCGGTGCGCACGTTCGTCGAGATGGACGAGCCCGTGCACGCCGTCCACCGGCGGATCGCGATCCCCGCGTTCAGCGTCCGCAGGATCCGCGCGCTGCGCCCGCTGATCGAGAAGGACGCCGACCACCTCCTCGACCGGCTGCTCGAGACGGGCCCGCCCGCCGACCTGGTGCCCGGCTTCGCCGTCCCGCTGCCCTCGATGGCGCTCGGCCACCTGTTCGGGCTGCCGTGGGCCGACCACGCCTACTTCCGCGAGCGCGCCGACGCCGCCGTCCTCGACAAGGGGCAGGCGGGCCCGGCGCTGACCGAGCTGCGCGGCTACTTCGACCGGCTGCTCGCGACCCGTCCCGGCGGCGGGCTGCTCGGCCACCTGGTCATGGGCGACGGCCGCGGCCGGGTGACGCGGGCCGAGCTGGCCGCGATGTGCGTGATGATCGTGGTCGCCGGGCACGAGACGACCGCGAACACGATCGCGCTGTCGGTCCCGGCCCTGCTCGGGCACCCCGACCAGCTCGCGCTGATGCGGTCCGGGCCGGGCGCGGCGCCCGCGGTGGTCGAGGAGCTGCTGCGGTTCCTGACCGTCCCCGAGACGATCCTGCGGTCCGCCCTCGCCGACATCGTGATCGGCGGACGGGTCATCCGGGCCGGTGACGGCGTGCTGCTGCTGCCCGCCGCGGCCAACCGCGACCGCGCCGCGTTCCCCGACCCCGACGTGCTGAACGCGGGCCGCGCGGCCCGGCACCACCTCGCGTTCGGCCACGGCGTCCACCAGTGCCTCGGGCAGAACCTCGCGCGGCTGGAACTGGAGGTCGCCCTCTCCGCGCTGTTCCGCCGGATCCCCGGTCTGCGCCTGACGGCCCCGGCCGCGCGGCTCCCGCTCAAGGGGCCCGGCGGGTTGCAGGGCGTCGCCGCGCTCCCGGTGAGCTGGTAGCGGCGGCGCCCGCGGCCGGACGAGCGGGATGCGGCGTGCGCGGTGCGGGGCGGCGCGCGGGGTGTGGTGTGCGGGGTGTGGTGTGCGGGGTGCGGGGTGCGGCGTGACGCCCGGTCCGACTCGGGCCGGGCGTCACGCCGCGCCGGCTCGGGCCGGCCGGGCCGGGTCAGCGGCGCTCGGCGACCAGGAGCATGAACATGGCGGTCGGGAAGCCCTCGCGCCACCAGGGGTCGTTCTCCACCTGCTCGGCGGTGGGGTGCGGCTCGCGCAGGTCGGCGATGACGAACCCGGCGTCTCGGAGCGTTCCAGAGTAGAACTCCAGTGGCCGCAGCCAGGAGGTGATCATCGACGGGGACTCCAGCCCGTCGACCTGGAAGCGCTGGTCGACGCCGCGCGCGGCGAAGTACTGCGCGGCCGGCACGCTGCCCGTCGCGCCGTGCTCGGTGTCCTCGATGTAGAAGCACGGGTGCAGGGTGAGGATGACCAGCCGGCCGCCGCTCCGCAGCACCCGGCCGAACTCGTGGATAGCACCCGAGGGGTCGTGCAGGTGGCTGAACAGGTGGTTGCAGACCACCAGGTCGAAGTCCTGGTCGGCGACCGGCATCGCGTCGACGCTCGCGCGGGCGAACGAGACCGAGCCGGCCGGGCCGCCGGGGGGCTCCTCGTCCGCGGGCCCGTCCTGGGCCGCGTCGATCAGGCCCTGCGAGGCGTCGATGCCGACGACGTCGGCGCCCTGCGCCGCGAGCGCCCGGGCCAGGTAGCCCTCGCCGCACCCCGCGTCCAGGATCCGCAGGCCCTTGCACGGGCCGATCGCGTCGAGGACGGCCTGGTCGGTCAGCTCGGTGCGGTACCGGTCGCGCCGCTCCCGGATGACCTTGACCCAGTACTCCGCATTGGCCTCCCAGCGCTCGCGCGTGAGCTTCGCGACCGCTCGGCTAGCGTCGTCCACCGGCCCCCCTCTTGTTCACGGCACGGCTCACACCATGCCTTTGAGTTTTGTCACCAGCTGGTCGCAGGTTTCTCGGACTCTTCGGTCGAGACATTCGGCCCCGCGCCGTTCGAGCGTCGTTATCAGCTCGGTGATCCGCGACCCGAACGTGGGGTCGCGTTGCAGTGCGAGGGGAATGTACGTCGAGGTCAGATAGTACAGGTAGGCGTCATTGTAACTGGTGATCTCGCGGATCACTTCGCGCGCGGTGTTGTTCAGCGGGAGCGAGTTCGGGAGCGCGAAGTCGGAACTGATCCGGCCGTCCCTGGCATAGGTCGGGAACGACCATTCCTCCAGCGCCGCGTACACCGGGGTGGTCTCCAGTTCCCGGCGGTAGCGCTCGGCCAGTTCCAGGTCGTTGGAGCTGATCAGCGATCCCATCACCACGCCCCGCATCATGAACGCGGTCTGCCGGCCGGGGACCTGGAAGGCCAGGTCGGTGTCCAGCGCGTCGGTCACCTTGCTCACCTGGTGGGTGATGATGTTGAGTGCCAGGATGGAATGGAACGAGTAGGTCTTGCGGTTCAGCCGGGGCGCCAGCTCGATCGAGGAGTCGAAGAGCTTCCGCGGATCGGCCAGCAGCCCCTCGCCCGGCTCGGTGGAATAGAGCGCCTCCAGCGCGCGGTCCTGCTCGCGTCCCCAGAAACGCGCGAGATAGGACGACACCTTCTGCGTCGCGTCGCCCCGCATGATGTGCAGCCCGGCTTCCAGTGCGTTCAGCAGATGCTGCTGGGGAATGGACGAATCGGCGAGCGTGCGCAGGTCGACGGCCAATCCCTCGGACTGGAGGTCGGCGACGAGGGTGTTCCGCCGTTTCAGCAGGGAGTGCGCCATCGCGTACTCGGCGATTCCCGGCACCGACGACATGAGGCTCTGCAAGGACCGGCCGCTGATGCGGTCCAACCACGCGGTGTTGTCCCACAGCCGGAACACGGTGCTCTCGTCCAGCCCAGAGAAGATCGCCACATCGGACATGTTGAGTCCGAGGTCCCTGGTGATTTCGGAGAGAGACTTCGGCTCGCTGTCCGCTGTCATGGCTCGCCTTAAGACCGGCACGTGTTGGCGTACCGATCATATCGGGACGGCCGGACGGAGCACGGCGAATTAGGGCAATCTGCCCATGTGGCGGCGCCGGGGCGTCCGCGACCTGGTGGTTCGGGAGGGTGCGGACGGCCTGCCGTCCCGCGCGCGTCATGTGGGGCCGCCGCCTCACGCGGGCTTGCGGCCGATGGAGCCGATCAGGGGGACCTCCGCGTTGATCCGCCGGCCGTGGCCGGGGAGCGGGAGCGCCGGGTCGGCGCTGACCGGTTCGAGGCCGGCGGAGAGGGCGGCGATCTCCTCCCGGGTGCGCGGCGCGAACGGGACGTCGGCCTCCTGGTACAGCTCGGCGACCGCGTCCAGCCCCGGCGTCCGCTCGGCGTGGGAGACCACCACGTGGCTGCCGGGCGGCAGCCCGGCCAGCAGCCGGGCGACGATGCCGCGCGGGTCGTCGGCGTCGGTGAGGGAGTGCAGCACGCTCAGCAGCAGCACCCCGACCGGCTCGGAGAAGTCGATCAGCGCGGTCACCTCGGGGTGCCGCACGATCCCGGCGGGGTCGCGGAGGTCGGCCGCGACGGCGTCGGTGTCGCCGTCGACGGCCAGCAGCGCCCGCGCGTGGCTGAGCACCATCGGGTCGTTGTCGACGTAGACGACCCGGCTGCCCGGGGCGGCCGTCCGGA
The DNA here is from genome assembly GCF_036227065.1 of Spirillospora sp. NBC_01491. Lineage (GTDB taxonomy): Bacteria > Actinomycetota > Actinomycetes > Streptosporangiales > Streptosporangiaceae > Spirillospora > Spirillospora xylanilytica. Next base: position 3,295,518 of record NZ_CP109432.1, on the reverse strand, counting down.
CGGTCTGGCCCACGTCGTCGCCGGCGGGCAGGCCGCAGCCGATGTCCAGGAACTGCCGGATCCCGGCCTGCCCGGCGAGGTGGCGGGTGGCCTGGCGCAGGAAGGCCCGGTTGACCCGGACGAGCCGGGACAGCACCGGCGCCGCCAGCAGCGCCCGGTCGGCGAGGTCGCGGTCGGGCGCGTAGTTGTCCTTGCCACCGAGCATGTAGTCGTACATCCGGGCGGCGCTGGGCGTCGCGGCGTCGACGGCGCCGCCGGGGTTCTCACGTCCCGCCGACGCGCGGCGGCCCGCGTGGGCCGGCACGGCCCGGCGGCTCCTGCTCAGCACCGATCCCGAGGTCACCGCACGCACCTTCCATTGCTGACGTCGGCCTCGAACCAGAACGTGATCGTTCCGTCGCCGTTGCGGCGGCTGCCGTGGCCGCTGGCGATCGCGGCGATCAGGTGCAGCCCCCGGCCGCTGACGGCGAGGGGGTCCTCGGGCATGGGCGGCACGGACCGGGCCGGCCCGGCGTCGATCACCTCGACCCGCACCCGGTCGCCGGCGCGCAGCACCGCGAGCGTGATCGTCCCGTCCCGGAGCGGCCGGGCGTGCAGGACCGAGTTGGTCACCGCCTCGCTGGTGAGGAGCTGGAGGTCGCCGAGCCCGGACGGGCCCGTGGCGAAGTGGTAGCCGACGAGTTCCCGGACGTAGGTGCGGGCCGGGCGGACGGCGGCCGGGGTGGAGGCGAGGTCGATCTCCCCCAGAAGGAGGTTCCCGTCCGCGTCGCCGTCCCAGTCGGCCGGGCTACAGAGTTCGAGGGAGGGTACGGCGGTCAGGACCGGAGGTCCGGGGCGCGCGTCCCGTACGTGGGTGGCGGTCTCACGTGGCCGTGGGGGGCTGTATCCGAACATGAGCGCTATGGCCTGCCGGGCTTGGGAGTTACGGCGGACAGGGGAGCCCGTCGATCTTCTGCTCGCACAACTCCCACTCTTACGCAGCCCGCGGGGTCGAGTCACTGTCGCTTGCATGCGTGCAATGGCCCTACGGCACGCTGCGGAAACACCCCTCCGGGGGCGTCGGGCTCACAGGTGGACGCGGTAGACCGTGGGCGGGCGGCCGGTGCCGCCGTGCTGCCGGCTGCCGAGCGGGGTGGCGCCCCCGGCCCGCTCGAGCCGCTTGAGGATGCGCCGCGCGGTCCGCTGCTGGACGGCGAGGTGGACGGCGACGTCGTGCGCGGTCAGCCCGTCCGGGCGCTCCCTGACCAGGTCGCGCAGCCGGGTGAGGGTCTGGGTGTTGAGCCCCGCGCGGCGGGCCAGCAGCGGGACGCTCTCGGCGCCGGGCTCGGCCGGCGGGCCCGCGGCGCCGCTCGGCTCGATCACGATGTCGACGTCGTCGGCCATCGCCACCACCCCGGCGGCGGCGCCGACCGACGCGGCGCGGTTGAGCGCGCGGCGGGCGAGCGACTCGGCCTCGGCGGCGGTGCGGCCGACCCCGAAGCCGATCCGCGCGGTGGGGTGCCGGGCCGCGAGCCGGTCGAGCAGGGGCAGCCGGGTGAACTGCGCGGTGGCCTGGTCGAGCAGGCCGCGGGTGGTGACCATCAGGTGCCGGTCGCCGGGCAGCGGGGTCAGGCTGGCGCCGAAGGAGACCACGTCGGCGGCCAGCCCCTCGTCGGCGCCGGGCAGCTCGATCAGGCCGAGCACGACCTGGGCGTCGCCGACCTCGCGGCCGATGGTGGTCAGCACCAGGGCCTGGAGGGTGGACCGGATCGAGAACCGGGACGGCGCGAGCCGGACGGTGTGCGTCTCGCGTTCCAGCACGTGGTACGCCGAGCCCAGGCAGGTGATCGCGACGCGGGCGCCGTGCCGGTCGCGGGCGGCGCGGTGGAACGCCACGATGTCGTCGGAGCCGAGGCCGGGCCGGTACGGCAGCACGTGCACGTGGTCGGTGGGGAGCTTGGCCTCGGTGAGGGTCTCCATCAGCTCGCTGCGCTGGAGCGTGTCGACCGAGATGCGGGTCACGTCGTGGCCGAGCCGCAGCAGCTCGACCAGCACCCGCAGCAGGGTGGCGCCGTCGTAGGACAGGTACATCGCCGGGCGGTCGACGACGCCCGCGCCGGTCGCGGTGGTGTAGGGGACGATGCCGGTGAACAGGAACGCGGTCACGTCGGCCTGGACCGACTCGACCAGCTCGACCGTCTCGCTCTCGTGCCGGTACGGCAGGGCGGTCAGCGTGGCGCCGCTCATCTCGGTGCCCACGGCGGTGACGCGCTGGACCAGGTCCTCCGGGCCGACGACCCCGATGGTGACCGGCATCAGCCCAGGTCTCCGGGGGCGGGACGGGTGAGACCGGTCATGCTGAGCTCCTTGGTTTTAGGTCCAGTCCTCAAAGGGAGGGTAGCGCACCGCTAGCCGTGCGGTTTTCGCGGTGGCCGTCGCCCCTTGACCGGCTGACGCCGGTGTCCTAAGTTCCGGCCAGGGCCGTAATTGGCCATCACCAACCGGGAGGTTGACATGACCGGAGCCTCGGCCGGCGGGCGGTTCCCCGGCGTCCTCGAACCGCGCGGCCGGACGATCGGCGCGGAGGAGCGCGCCGCCGTCCTGCGGGTGCTCGACTCGGCCGTGCTGTGCAGCACCTTCGGCACCGAGACCCGCGCCCTCGAAGCGGACATGGCCGACCTGTACGGCCGGTCCGCGGTCGCCTGCAGCTCGGGCACCGCCGCGCTGCACCTGGCCGTCGCCGCCGTGCGGCTCGACCCGGGCGACGAGGTCATCACCACCCCGATCTCCGACTTCGGCTCCATCGCCCCGATCATCGCGCAGAACGGGGTCCCCGTCTTCGCGGACGTGGATCCGGCCACCGGAAATCTCGACCCGGCCGCGGTCGAGGCCGCGATCACCCCGCGCACCCGCGCGATCCTCGCGGTGCACCTGTTCGGCGCCCCCGCGGACGCCGCCGCGCTGCGCGCGCTCGCCGACCGGCACGGCCTGCTCCTGATCGAGGACTGCGCGCAGGCGTGGCTCGGCGCCACCCCGGACGGCGAGCCGCTCGGCACGCTCGGCCACATCGCCTGCTTCAGCCTCCAGCAGTACAAGCACATCACCTCCGGGGACGGCGGGCTGGCGATCACCGCCGACGCGGAGCTGGCCGCCCGGATGCGGCTGTTCGCCGACAAGGGCTGGGACCGCGAGCACGGCCGGGTCCACCTGTCGCTCGGGCTGAACTACCGGATGACCGAGCTGGCCGCCGCCGTGGCGCGGGTCCAGCTCGGCCGGGTCGCCGGGGTCGTCGGACGGCGGCGGGACCTGGCGGCGCGGCTCCTGGCCGCGCTGGCGGACCTGCCCGGACTCGGCCTGCCCGACCCGGCGGGCCACGCCTGGTGGCTGTTCCCGTTCACCGTCCCGGACGAGCCGGGCAACCTCGCGTGGGTGCGGGAGCTCGCCGCCGAGGGCGTCCCCGCCATCGCCGGGTACCTGGACCGTCCGCTGTACGCCAACCCGGTGATGGCGGACGGGCCCGTCTACGGAACCTCGCGGTTCCCCCTGGAGGGCCGCGAGTACCCCGCCGGGCTGTGCCCGAACGCCGAACGGCTGATCGGCCGGACGCTGGTCGTGCTGAACTGGAACGAGGGCTACACCGCCGACGACGTCGACGTGATCGCGCAGGCGGTGCGCGCGGTGCACGCCCGTGGGTGGGGCGGCGCGGCATGAGGGTGGCGTTCGCGGGCCTCGCCACCGACTACCACCCGGCCATGGACGCGCGCCTCCTGCGCGAGCGCGGCGTCCACGACCTGGTGGTGTGGGCCGAGGACGCCGCCCGGTTCGCCGCCGAGTCCGGGGCCCGTCCGGCCGGGACCCTGGACGCGCTCATCGCGGCCCGCCCGGACGCGGCCATCGTCACCTGCCGCCCGGCTAGCGTGCCGGACGTGGTCCGGCGGCTCGCCGCAGCGGGGATCCCGGCGTTCATCACCAAGCCCGCCGTCGGCACCGCGGCGGACCTGGCCCGCCTGGACGAGGTCGTCACGGCCGCGCGGGCCCCGGTGTCGACGGCCTCGGTGCTGCGCTTCGCGCCGGAGACCGCCCGGCTCCGCGCGCGGCTCGGGGACGCGCCCGTGCTCGGCGTCCGGGTGACGGTCCGGCACGCGATCGACGCCTACCTGGCGCCGGAGCGCCGCTGGCTGGACGATCCGGCGCGCGGCGGCGGCACCCTGGCCACCATGGGCCTGCATGGTGTCGAGCTCGCCTCCGCGCTGCTCGGGACGGGCCTGACGGCGCGCTGGGCGGCGCGGGCGTCGCGCGTGCACGCCGGTTCCCTCTCCGAGGACACCGGCGTCATCGGGCTCGGCTGGCCGGACGGCCGCCACGGCGTGGTGGAGGTCCTCGGCGCCACCGAGCAGGAGTGGTACGAGGCGGCCGTGCACACCTCCGAGGGCACCCATACCGTGCGGCTCGACGGCGCGGCCCCCGGCCCGGACCCGTTCGGCTACGCCGGGACGGTCGAGGCGTTCCTCGCCGGGGTCGCCGCCGGACGTCCCGCCGTGCCGTGGGCGACGACCCGCGAGGTGCTCGCCGCGCTCGTCACGGCGCGCTCCCTCGCCGGCGGGTGATCAGCCCGGGGCCTCGGCGTCCAGCTCCTCCAGGCAGGCGATGACGCGGTCGCGCTCCGGCGCGGGCGGCGGGGGACCGTACGGGTCGTGCGCGGCGCCCTCCGGCAGCAGGCCGTCGTGGACGGCGGCCCAGTGCATCCGCTGGACGTAGCCCTCGATCGGCGCGTAGAAGGTCGCGGCGGCGAACCGGTCGAGCCGTTCGGAGGCGCGCACGAACGCGGCGTGGTCGCCGCCGGTCCAGGCCCGCAGGACCCGCGCGCTGAGCTCGGGCCGCGCCGCGGCGATGCCGACCAGCGCCGTGTCGGCCCCCCACATCAGGGACGGCCCGAACATCCGGTCCTCGCCGGTGATGCCGAGCCGGCCGGTGCCCCGTCCCGCCCACAGCGCGTCCTGGCAGCCGATCGCCCGGTCCAGCGTCGCGGTCTTGATGCCGAGCATCGAGGGCAGGGCGAGCAGCTCGCGGACGAGGTCCGGCGGGTAGGGGAACCCGCCCGCCTCCCCGTGCAGGTAGAACCCGACGAGCGGGAGCCCGGTCTCGGCGGCGACGCGCTCGTGCAGCCGCACCGTCCGGGCGGGCCCGTCGTCCAGGCCGCCGAACGCGGTCACCGGGTAGACCATCACCGCGTCCGCACCCAGCTCCGCCGCCCGCACCGCCATCGCCACCGTGGCGTCGGCGGCCTCCGCCAGGGACGGGCCGGTCAGCGAGCGCGGCGTGCCCGCCCCCGCCACGATCGGCAGCGGGGTCGCCTCCCGCCAGGCGCGCAGCACCCGCGCCCGGTCGGCGTCCGAGAGGTAGAGGCCGCGGCCGGTGTGCGCCCAGACCGCGACGCCGCCGATCGGCGCGGCGGCGATCCGCCGGGCGTACCCGGCGAGCGCGCCGTGGTCCACGGCGCCGTGCGGGTCCATCGGGGTGAGCACGGCGGGCAGCAGCGTGCCGCGGAGCCGTTCGACGAGGTGGTGCGCCGGTGGAGCGTCGTGCATCGGTGGAGCGCCTTGCATGGGTGGAGCGCCTTTCGTGCGGGGGTCCGGCTCAGACAGCATGGCCGAGCCCGGGGGCGTCCGGCACGGCGACCCACCCGTCGGCCCGCGCGAACGCGGCCGGGGCCAGCGGCTCGTCCCGGACCATGAGCGGCCCCACGAGGTCGGCGGGCACCGTCGCGCCGGGCAGCGCGGCGGCCAGGTGCAGCGCGGCGAGGGTCGCCACGCCGAGCTCCGGCATCGAGCCGATCTTGACCGCCAGCCCGGCCGCCTCCGCGACCGCCGCGACCCGCAGCGCCCGGTACAGCCCGCCCACCTTCAGGACCTTGATGTTCAGCACGTCGGCGGCGCCGCGCCGGACGATCTCCATGGCGTCCTGCGCCGACTGGACGCTCTCGTCGGCCATCACCCGGATCCCGACCCGCTCGCGCAGCCGCGCCATCCCGGCCAGGTCCCAGTGCGGCACCGGCTGCTCCAGCAGCGACAGCCCGGCGTCCGCCATCCGGATCAGCGCGGGCAGCGCGGTGGAGGCGTCATAGCCCTCGTTGGCGTCCAGGGCCAGCTCGGCATCCGGCGGCAGCGCGGCCCGGACGGCGCGCACCGTCTCCAGGTCGCGGGCGGGGTCCTCGCCGCCCTTGACCTTGATGTGCCGGAAGCCGAGCCCGGCGTACCGGGCCGCCTCCTCGGCCATCTCGTCGAGCGTGCCGAGGCCCACCACCCAGGCGATCGGCACCCGGTCCCGGACCCGCCCGCCGAGCAGCACGTGCACGGGCCACCCCGCGACCCGTCCGGCCAGGTCGTACAGCGCGATGTCCAGGGCCGCCTTGGCGACCCGCTGGCCGCGCAGCGCCGCGTCCATCGCCAGGTGGGCGCCGGCGAGGTCGAGCGGGTCGCGGCCGATCAGCGCGGGCGCCAGGTGCCCCTCGACCGCGGCGGCGACCCCGGCGAGGGTCTCCCCGGTGTAGGCGGTCATCGGCGAGGTCTCGCCCACCCCGATCGCGCCGTCCGCGGTCTCCACCTCGGCGACCAGGCTGATCAGCTCGGTGCTGACGCCGCTGCTGATCTGGAAGGGGCGGCGGTAGGGCGCCCGGACGACGCGGGTGCCGATCCGGACGATCCGGTCGCGGCCGGGCGCCGGGCGCTCGCCGGGTGGGGGGACTGGGACGTTCACGGGGGAGCTCCTAGGGTGGGCCGGAAACGCGGACCGAAATGATTACGGTCCGGACGTACTGGAGGGCGACACGCATGCGCCTTGGCCTTTATCTCAACCTCTACGGCGACACGACGGAGCGCTCCTCACTCAAAGACGCCGTCGAGCAGGCGCGGCTGGCCGAGCAGGCCGGATTCTCCTGGGTCGTCCTCGGCGAACGGCACCTGCACCGGCCCGGCTACCACGAGATCCTCACCTCGCTGACCTGGCTGGCCGCGCACACCGAGCGGATCGGCCTCGCCACCGCCGGGATCGTCGCGCCGCTCTACCAGCCGGTCGTGCTCGCCGAGACGCTCGCGCACCTCGACGTGCTGTCCGGCGGGCGGCTGACCGCCGGGTTCGTGCTCGGCTACCGGCCCGAGGAGTTCGCGCTCTACGGTGTCGGGCCGGCCGAGCGGGTGGCCCGGTTCGAGGAGTGCCTGACCCTGCTCACCCGGCTGTGGACGGAGGACGAGGTCACCTTCGACGGCCGCTTCACCCAGGTGCGGGAGGCGTTCCTGTCGCCCCGTCCCGTCCAGGACCCGAGGCCCCGGCTCTGGAACGGCTGCCGGGTGCCGGCCGCGCTGGAGCGGACGGCGCGGATGTGCGACGGGTGGACGACCTCGTTCAACGAGCTCGACGCCGACCTGCCCGGCAAGATCGCCGCCTACCGCGGCTTCCCGCGCGGCGCGGGCACGCTCGGCGCCGAGGTCATCGTGTGCCGCGAGGGCTACGCCGCACCGTCCTCGCAGCGGGCCCGGACCGCGCTGGAGGCCCCGCTGCGCGGGCTCTACGACGCCTACGGCGGCTGGAAGCGCACCTCCGCCGACGCCGGCCGGTACGCGCAGGGCTGGGACGAGATCGTCGCGCGCGGCGTCATCGGCTCGCCCGCGCAGTGCGCCGACCGCCTCGCCCGGTACGAGGCGATGGGCGCCGACGGCGTCGTCCTGCGGGTCCAGCCGCCCGGGATGCCGCAGGCGGACGCGCTCCGCGCGATCGAGGCGTTCGGCGAGCTGAACTCCGGCTGACCCGCCGGCGCCGGGCACCGCGCGTCCCCCGCCGCTCAGGCCGCGCGGGACGCGCGGAACGCCCGCCGGACCTTGGCCGCGGCGGTCGCGATGTCGGCGAGCGCGCCGTCATCGGCCATCAGCAGGTTCTGCCGCAGCCAGACCACCGAGTCCTCCGCCGCCTCGGCCACCGGGCAGGACACCGCGCCGGTGTGCGGGCGCAGGGCGGTCTCACGCGACAGCGACCGGTACCCGGCGTCCAGCGGGACGCCCTCCGCCTCCATCGCGGCCAGGAAGTCGGCCTTGGGCCGGCCGCCGAACTCCCGCGCGTCGTACCGCACCAGGCCGAGGTGCCGGGTGTGCCGGGTGGTGCCGTCCGGACCGGGCAGCAGGGTCAGCCCGCCGACGCCCGCGAGCTCCCCGGCCAGCAGCCCGGCGGCGCGCTCGCGCGCGGCGATCTGCGCGTCCAGCAGGTCGAGCTGCGGCAGCAGCAGCGCCGCCTGGAACTCGGTCATCCGCAGGTTCCAGCCGACCTCCGGATGCTCGTACCAGCCGCCCGCCAGCCGCCGCCCCACGTTGTGCAGCGACCACAGCCGCTCGTACGCCGCCGGATCGGAGGTCACCACGATCCCGCCCTCGCCTGCCGTCATCGCCTTGCTCGACTGGAAGCTGAAGCAGGCGGCGTCGCCGAGCGTCCCGGCGGGCCGGCCGCGCCAGGACGCGCCGTGCGCCTGCGCGGCGTCCTCGACGATCGCGACGCCGTGCGCCCGCGCCAGCTCCTCCAGCGGCTCGGGCGGCACCGGCGCCCCGGCCAGGTGCACCGGCATGACCGCCTTGGTGCGGGGGCCGATCAGCCGGGCGACCGCGTCCGGGTCCAGGTGCAGGGTGCCGGGGGTCACGTCGGCGAGCACCGGCCGCGCGCCCGCGAGCACCACCGCCGTCGCGCTCGCCACGAACGTGTACGCGGGGATGATCACCTCGTCGCCGGGCCCGGTGCCGAGCGCGCGCAGCGCGAGGAACAGCGCGACGGTCCCGTTCACCGTGCAGACCCCGTGCCGGGCGCCGGTGGACGCGGCGAACGCCGCCGCGAACGCGCCGACCCGGGTGCCGCCGGTGGCGCCCCACTCCCCGCCGTCCAGCACCTCCAGCAGCGCCGCGCGCTGCGCGGGTGTCGCGGGCGGCGGCCAGGCGGGCCAGCCCGCGGTCCGGACCGGGGTGCCGCCATCGAGCGCGAGCGTCATCGGGTTCCCTTCAGAAGCCGGGTCATGGTGCCGAACAGGAGCAGGTCGCGGTCGGCGGGGGCGATCGGCGCGAGCACGACCCGGCCGAGCCCGACCCGCAGGTCCAGGAAGAGCGCGTCCGAGCCGAACACCATGCGGTCCGCGCCCGCGGTCGCGACCAGCCGGGCGAGGTGCCGGGCGGTCATCCGCGATCCGCAGATCTCCAGCACCACGTTCGGGCACCGGTCCGCCACCCGCGCCGCCGCGTCGAAGCCGGCCGGCCACAGCCCGGCGTGCCCCATCAGCAGCGGGACGCCGGGGTGCCGTGCCGCGACCGTCGCGAACCGCTCCGGGTCCGACCACGCCGACCCGTGCTCGCCGTGGGAGAGCACGAGCCGGCCGCGGTCCGCGGCGAGCGCGAAGGCCGGCGCGTAGGCCGGGCCGTCCAGCGGGTACTGGTGCGTGTCGGGGTGGAGCTTCACCCCGATCACCGCGGGCTCGTCCAGCAGCTCGGCCAGCCGTGCCGGGGCCTGCCGGTCGTGCGGATCGTAGACGGCGTAGCCGAGCAGCCTGCCGGGACGGCGCGCGAGCTCGGCGAGCAGCAGGGCGTTGCCGGCGCGGGCGTCCGGGCCGACGCCCAGCAGGTGCGAGACGCACATCGTGGCGACCCCGGCGCGGTCCATCACCGACAGCAGTCCCGCGGTGGACGGGTCGGGGATGGCGAAGTTGAACCAGGAGCCGAGATGGCCGTGCGCGTCGATGACGCGCCCCCGCCACGCGTCGCCGCCGTCCACTGCGCCGCCTTCCACCGCGCCGCCTTCCGTCGTGTCGCCGTCCGTCATGCCGTCCACTCCTCGTCCGCGAGGCCGAGCAGGGCGCGGGCGTTGCCGCCCGCGATCAGGTCGACGTCGGCCTCGGGCAGGTCCAGCAGGTCGAGCTGGAACCGCGGGCCCGCGTCATCGCTCACCGGTGCGCCCGTCCCGAACAGCACCCGGTGCGGCCCGTACCGGCGGGCCAGCCACTCGACGGACAGGTGACCGCTCAGGGTGGCGGTGTCGACGCCGATCCGGGGATGGGCGTCCATCAGGTCGGCCAGCTCGCGCAGGCTCCGGTAGCCGGTGTTGATCAGCACGATGGGGAGCCGGGGCAGCCGCGCCGCGAGCCGGTGGACGTCCGCGGCCGGCGCCGACTCCCAGCCGAGCAGCACGCCGCCGCCCCGGTCGGCGACCTCGCCCGCGAGGGCCAGCCCGTGCGGGCCGGCCAGCGCGAAGCGGTGCTCGGCCGGGCACAGCCGGACCAGCCGGCCGGTGCCGGCGCCGGTGCCGAGCGGCCCCGGCACCAGCACCGGCACGTGGACGAGGCGTCCGGCGTCCGCCGTCCCGGCCGGTTGGGCATCCCCGTGTGAGGAGGCGCCGTGTTGGGAGGCGCCGTGCGCGGAGACGGGGTCGTAGTACAGCGCGTGCGCGTGGACGGCGCACGCCCGGTCGATCCGCAGCCGGTCCAGCTCGGCGATCAGACCGGGCGCGTCCGCGCTCGGCACCTCGCCGGTCGGGATCGGTCCGAGGATCCGGTTGACGTCGATGACGGTCCGCACGCCGGTCAGCCCTTGAGCCCGGTCATCGCGATGCTGTCGGTGAGGTACCGCTGGAGCAGCCCGAAGATCAGCAGGCTGGGCAGCACGGTGATGGACGCGCCGGCCATGATCTGGTTGATCGGGACGTTCTCGCTCTGGAGCGTGGCGAGCCCGACCGTCAGCGTCTGCATCTCGCCGGACTGGCCGATCACCAGCGGCCACAGGAAGTCGTTCCAGTGCCACAGGAAGACGAACACGCCCAGCGTGGCGAGCGCGGGCCGGATCAGCGGCAGCACGATCGTGACGAAGATTCGCCACTCGGACGCGCCGTCCAGCTCCGCCGCCTCGAACAGCTCGTCCGGGAGCTGCACGATGAACTGCCGCATCAGGAAGATCGCCTGTGCGTTGGCGAGGGTCGGGACGATCATCCCCCAGTAGGTGTCCACCCCGCCGAGCTTGGACACCAGGATGTAGGACGGGATCAGCGTCGCCTGGAACGGCACCATCAGCGTCGCCAGCAGGGCCCAGAACAGCGCGTCGCGGCCCGGGAAGCGCTTCTTGGCGAAGGCGTAGCCCGCCATCGAGGCGAACAGCAGGATCAGCACCACCGAGAGGAGCGAGAAGACCAGCGAGTTCAGCGTCCACCGCGGCAGGTCCGAGCTGGACAGCACGTGCTGGAAGTTCTCCAGCGTGAACCGGGTCGGCGTGAACGCGTCCGGGAAGGTGCGCCCGCCCGCCGGGGCGAACGCGACCAGCACCATCGCCGCGAACGGGACGACGGTCACCAGCGCGGTGAGCACCAGCAGGACCGGCAGGGTGAGCCGGCCCGCCCGGGGCCGCCGCGCCCGCGCCCCGCCCGGGGCCTTCGCGGATCTCGCGGGTTTCGCGGGGGGCCTGCGCGCGGCGGACTTTCCGGTGAGGGAGGCCACGGGTCAGTCCTCCCTTCCGACGAATCGACGTTGGATCAGCGACACGACCAGGACGATCGCGAACAGCACCAGCCCGATCGCGCTGGCGTAGCCGAAGTCGAAGAACTTGAAGCCCGAGTCGTAGAGCATGTAGACGAGCGAGTAGCTGGCCCGCACCGGCCCGCCGCCGGTCATCACGTACATCGCGTCGAAGACCTGGAACGACTGGATGGTCTCGATCACCAGCACGAAGAACAGCACCGGCCGCAGCATCGGCAGCGTGATGTGCCGGAACCGCTGCCAGGCCCCGGCGCCGTCGATCATCGCCGCCTCGGTGTAGGAGCGCGGGATGTTCTGGAGCCCGGCGAGCAGGATCAGCATCGAGTAGCCGAACCCCTTCCACGCCGCGGTCACCGCGATCGAGGGCAGCACCAGCCCGGCCCGGCCGAGGAAGTCGGTCGGGCCGACCGAGACCAGCCCGAGCAGCCCGTTGGCCAGGCCGTCCTCCGCGTCGTAGATCCACTTCCAGATCACCGCGGCCAGCACGATGCTGGTCACGTAGGGGAGGAAGAACACGCCGCGGAAGAAGCCCCGTCCCCACACCACGCGGTGCAGCACCATCGCGGTGCCGAGCGACAGCAGCACCGTCAGCGGCACGTACAGCACGACGTAGAGCAGCGTCACGGTCAGGCTGTCGAGGAAGAGGTCGTCCCCGGCGAGCCGGGTGTAGTTGTCGATCCCGACGAACGTCCAGTCGCCGTTCAGCCGGTAGTCGGTCAGGGACAGGAAGAACGCGCCGAGCGTCGGCCCGAACCGGAACAGGACGAACAGGATGATCATGGGGGCGGCGAAGAGCAGCCCCGCGCGCGCCTGCCTGCCCATCCGCCGCCGGGAGCGCGGGTGCGTCCCGGACGCCCGGCCGGGCACGGGGGGCGCCGCGGCCTCCGGAGCCGGGGCGGGCGCGGGGGGCGCCGCGGTCTCCGGAGCCGGGCCGGGCGCGGCCTTCGCGGGCCTGGCGAGTCGGCCGTCCACGCCGGTCAGCGCTGCCTGGCCAGCAGGTCGGCGGACTGCTCGGCCGCCTCGTCGAGCGCCTCCTTGGGCGTCTTCTTACCGGTCAGCGCCGCCTGGATCTCGGTGCGCAGCAGCGCCATCACCTGCCGGGCGGAGGCGTTGGTGTCGCCCGGGTAGGTGTACTGGAGCGCGTCCGCGAACTGCTGCGCGGCCGGGTCGGTCGCCGGGGTCTTCACGTCGGTGCGCGGCGACATGAACCCCGTCGCGGTGCTCAGGCCGGTGATCTGCTTGGGGCTGGTCATGAACCGGAGGAACTTCTCGGCGGCCTTGCCGTTCTTGGCGCGGGCGTTGACGGCCAGCCCGCCCGGCATGCCGAACGCGACCTGCTTGCGCGGGCCCTTGAGCGGCGCGCCGACGATGACGTTCTCCTTGCCCCAGGTCTTGGCGGCCAGCGCCGCGTCGGCGGGGACACTGGTGAACGCCGCCGCGACCTCCTGCTTCCCGAGCGCCTGGTCGGTGATCACGTTCTTGTTGGTGAGCGCGCTCCGGGGGACCGCGCCCTGCTTGTAGAGGTCGGTCAGGAAGGTCAGCGCCTCCAGCCCCTCGGGGCCGTTGAAGGCGACCTTCTTGCCGTCGGGGGAGAACACCGTCCCGCCGGCCTGCCACAGCAGCGGGTAGAAGTTCATGTTGAGGGACGCCTCGGGCGAGGCCGAGTAGTCGAGCGTGGCGTAGCCGGCCTTCTTCAGCTTGGGCGCGGCGGCCTTGATCTCGTCCCAAGTCTGCGGCGGGTCCTTGACACCGGCCTTGTCCAGCAGCTTCTTGTTGAACATCATGCTGGTCACGGTGTGGTAGATCGGCACCCCGTAGAGCTTGCCGTCGCTGCTCAGCGCGGCGAGCGCGGTGGGCAGGAAGGCGCTCTTGTCGCCGCCCAGCCCCCCGTCGACCGGGGCGAGCGTCCGGTTCGCGGCGTACGAGGGGATCTGGTCGGGCTGGAGCAGCACGACGTCCGGTCCCTTGCCCCCGGTCAGCGCGGTGGCGACCTTCTGGTCCCGGCCGTCCCACGGCTGGAGTTCGATCTTGAGGTCGACGCCGGCCTCGGCGGCCTCGAAGTCCTTCTCGATCTGCTTCCAGTAGGCACTGCTGGCCTGCTGGTCGGGGATCACCGGGTACATCCAGACGGTGAGGCCCTTGCCGGAGTCCCCACCGCCCCCGCAGGCGGAGGCGGTGAGCGCGGTGGCCGCCGCGAGGAGCGAGATCGACGTGGTGAACCTGCTGGCACGGATCTTCATCGGGCCCCTTAAATGGGAGTGACAGGGGGGTGAAAGGTGGGCGCCCATAACGGTCTAGGCCGAAAGTAGCTTCGGGGGAAATTGACTGTCAACGCTGCCTTTCGGCTCGGATCGGTGTCAGAGCCGGAGGTCGAAGAGCTCGGCCGCGTTGCGCCAGGCCACGCGCTCGGCCGCCGCGCCGGTCAGGCCCGCCGCCGCGACCGCGCCGAACGCCGACGCGGGGTCGATGAGCGTCGCGTCGGTCCCGAACAGCAGCCGGGCCGGATCGACCGCGGCGGCCACTTCGGCGAACCGGCCCGCCGGCGCGTGCGACCAGCAGGGCTCCAGGTACAGCCGGTCGCAGCCGCGGGCGGCCTCGATCGCGTGCCGGTGCCCGTCCGCCCCCATGTGCCCGGCGATCACCCGCAGGCCGGGCAGGTCCGCGCACAGCGCGGCGAGGTCGAGCACCGAGGTCCCCCAGGTGTGCACCAGCGCCGGGCACCCGAACGAGGCCACCATCGCGAGCGCGTCCCGGGTCTGCGGCGAGGTCACCGGCGAGCCGGTGTAGTCGGTGTGGAGCTTCACGCCCACGAACCGTCCGGTGGGCAGGTACTCGGCCAGGTCGCGCTCGGCCTCGGCGAGCCTGCGCGGGTTCACCGTCACGTACCCGTACAGCCGGTCGTTCCCCTCCAGCGCCGCCGCGAGCGCCCGGTTGCCGCGCGGCGCGTCGTAGATGACCGCCTCGGACGAGGACACCACGGCCAGGTCGATGCCGTACCGGTCCATGACCGCCAGGTTGGCCCCGGCCACGTCCATGGTGAAGAACCAGGGGCCCAGGTGGGCGTGCACGTCGATGATCACGATGCCTCCAGGAGACGGCGCGCGTTGCCGCCGGCGACGGCGGCCCGGTCGGCGGGGCCGAGCCCGCTGGTGGCCAGGCGGAGCAGCGGGACGAGGGGCTCGGCGTGCGGCGTCCGCGAGCCGAACACCAGCCGGTCCGCGCCGATCGCGGACGCGGCGGTCTCCAGGGCGTCGGGCGAGTTGAGCAGCCGGGTGGAGGTGTGGAACCCCGGTTCGCCCGCCGCCGCGACCAGGAAGTCGCCGAGGTGGTAGAAGTGCGTGTCCAGGAAGACCACCCGGGCGCCGAGGCCGCTGAACGGCGCCCAGAACCGGCGCACGTCGCCGCCGGTGAGGACGGTCAGCCCGAGCGCGGCGGCCCGCCTGGCGACATGCCTGACCGCGGGGAACCCGGCCTCGACCTTCTGCTCGTCCGGGAACAGCCGGACCGCCCGCACCGAGGCCGCCGCCAGCCGCTCCATCTCCGCGGCGGCGCCGATCGGGTCGCGCAGGTCGAGCGCGCCGACCGGCAGCATCGAGGCCGCGCCGCCTCCGCCGTCCCCGCCGTCCGCGCCCCCGCCGTTCCCGCCTTCCGGTTCCTTCGCCTGTGCGAGCACCTCGTCGTTTCCCGAGGTCATGTCGTAGAGCGCGCCGCGCAGGCTCGCCACCGCGCCGGTCGCGATCCGGTGCCCGGCCAGGGCGGCGAGCACCGCGCCCGGGGTGCCGTCCGGACCGTCCCGGTCCGGGAATGTGCCGATCAGGACGTCGAGGTCGAGGGTCACCTCGAGATCGCCCAGCCTTTGTTCCGCATCGAATGCCGTCACCGAACCGCCTCCGTCTGGAATATCGGTCGTGACCATAATCGGCCGTTCCCCATATATCAAGGCGCTTTAGGCATTGACTGGCCCGTCATCCCTCATTACGGTCCAGCCCTAAAGTCGATACTTAGGAGGTCCGGCATGCCCCCCAGCCGACCCGTGCGCGCCGCCCTCGTCGCCGCCGTCCTGGCCCTGGCCCTGGTCCCGCCCGCACCGGCGGGCGCGGCCCCCGCGCCCGGCGCGCCCGGCGCGCCCGGGGACGCGAAGGGGGCGGCGGGGACGGGACCGTGCGCGGCGCCCGGCTACCGGACCTTCGGGACGGCGTCCGAGACCGGAGCGATCGTGGGCGCCACCGAGTACGACGGCCACGCCTACGTCGTCACCCGGGGGCTGAAGCCGCCGGTGCTGGCCGAGATCGACCTGGCCACCCGGAAGGTCGTCCGCCAGGTGCCGCTCCCGGACGCCCCGGCGGCGGGCGCGGCGGAGGGCGGGTGGGCCACCACCGTCGCCGCCGGCAAGATCTACGTCGGCACCTACCCGGTGCCCGACCTCTACCGGTTCGACCCGGCGACGGGCGAGGCCGAGCACCTGGCGTCGTTCGGCCGCGAGGGCGGTTTCATCTGGAGCCTCGCCACCGCGCCGGACGGCACGGTCTACGCCGGCACCTACCCGGACGGCAAGGTGCACGAGTATGTCCCGTCGACCGGCGCGGTGCGCGACTTCGGGGTCCTGGCGGCGGGCGAGCGGTACGTGCACGCCGTCGCCGCGGACGCCACCACCGTGTACGCCGGGCTGCTCGACAAGGCCAGGCTGGTCGCGATCAGCCGGGCGGACGGGACCGTCCGCGAGCTGGCGGCCGGCGGCGCCGGGTTCGGCACCGTGGCCGAGCACGGCGACCGGGTGCTCGGCGCCAGCGGGTCCACGCTCTACGACGCCCGCAAGGACGGCGGCGACCTGCGCACCGTCGACCTCGGCGAGATCAGTCTGGACGCCATCGCCTTCGCCGCCGACGGTACCGCGTACCTGTCGTCCAGGCCGAAGGGCACCGTCTACCGCTACCGGACCGGCGACACCGCGCTGACCGAGGTCGGCACCCCGCGGACCGGCGAGGAGACGCGCGCCCTCGTCTTGGACGGCGGCACGCTGCGCGGCTACTCCGGCAGCGGGGGCATGTGGACGATGGACCTGGCGTCCCGCGAGAGCGTCTACACCGACCTGATCGAGGCGGGCCTGAAGCCCGGCTCCGAACGGCCGCAGTCGATCCTGCGCGACCAGAAGGGCCGGGTGTACGTCGGCGGCCACTACTCGGTGACCAGGCATGATCCGGCCACCGGCGCCCGGCACCGGTTCTGGGTGCCGGGCGAGCCCAAGGCCATGGTGGCGCGCGGCGGCAAGCTGTACGCGGCGATCTACCCGAGCGGGCAGATCATCGAGATCGACCCGAGGACGGACGCGATCCGCAGCCTCGGCTACCTCGGGCACGGCCAGCAGCGGCCCTGGGATCTGGAGTACGACCCGCGGACCGACAAGCTGCTGGTCGCCTCGGCGCCGCTCGGCGCGCACCTGGAGGGCGCGCTGTCGGTGGTCGATCCCGACACCGGCGACACGCAGGTGTACGAGGGCGTCATCCCCGAGCAGAGCCTGATGAGCCTGTCGCTCGACTCCGCGGCGGGCGTGGTCTACCTCGGCGGGGACGTGCTGGGGGGCGGCGGCACCCCGCCGACGAAGACCTCCGCGTCCGTCGCCGCGTTCGACCTCGGGACGCGCACGGTCCGGTGGACCGTCGACCCGGTCCCCGGCCACCGCACCTTCCAGGACGTCAAGGCGCACGGCGGTGTGCTGTACGGGGTCTACAAGCGGGACGCGAGCTGGTTCGCGATGGACCTGGCCACCCGCCGGATCACCCACCAGGGGCCGCTGACCGGGTACGGCGAGCTGACCGTCCACCGTGGCAGGGTGTTCGCCTCCACCTTCTTCGGCGGCGGGAACGTCCATGTGCTCGGCACCGAGGCCGAGCCGGTCGCGACCGGGCTCGGCGACGAGTGGTACACCGACCCGCAGCTCGCCTTCGAGCCCGGCTCCTGGGACGCGTGGGCGCTGGTGGGCCGCGAGCTGGCGAAGATCAGGCTGGACCCGCGCTGCCCCACCCTGACCATCCCGTCCGCGTGAGGCCCGCCGCGTGAGGTCCGCCGCGGCGCGCCGTCCCCGCGGGGAGCGGTGCGCCGTGGCGGCGTGCGTCAGCCGGAGATCGCGATGCGCACCAGGTTGCGCGCCCGCACCCCGTACAGCGCCCGGTGGGACGGGTCGAGCGCGAGCTTGGGCTCGCCGCCGAACCACTCGCCGGCCAGCCCCTCGGTGATCGCGGTGACCCGCAGCGTCCTCAGCTCGATCTTGTACACGGCCTTCCCGTCGGTGGTGTAGGCGGCCCGCCCGGCGATGTGCAGGTCGCCGCAGCGGGCCGCCACCTTCACGGTCCGGGTGACCTCGCGCTTGGACAGGTCGTACTCGAACAGCATCCCGTTGTCGGTCACCCCGTACACGGCGTGCTCGGTGTGCGCGAGACCCGGGACGACCTTCGCGCCCGGTACCGGCTCCACCTGCCACAGCAGCCTGCGCCGGCGCAGGTCGTAGGCGGCCAGCCGCGCGGTGGTGGTGACCGGCGGCAGACCGAGGCCCTCCTGGACGTTGGTGCCGAGGTAGGCGACGCCGCCGCGGCAGGTCACCCCGTACAGGCTCTGCCGGTCGACCACCGGCCGGTGCGTCTCGTACGCCTTGGTGCGCGGGTCGTACAGGGAGAGCGCGCCGTTGGTCTGGCCCGGCTCGGGCTGCGTGGACATCACGATGAAGCCGGTCGTCCGGTCGTGGTCGAGGTCGCGCGGGCGGTCCTGCTGGTTCCCGGTGCGGGCGAGCAGCTCGGCCCCGGTGCCGCCCGCGTGGTGCGCGTACAGCAGCGCCTGGGTGTAGACGCCCAGGTAGGTGGTGTCCCGCACGGTCAGCGCGGCCTTGGGCTCGCCGGGGACGCTCAGCCGGGTGCGGGTGCCCGCCGCCAGGTCGTGGACGTCCGCGCCGCCCTTGCCGCCGACGTAGACGCGGGCGCCGTCGGAGTGCACCGACATCGGCTGCTCGGCGGCGGCCTTGTAGCCGCGCTTCACCAGGTCGGTGTAGGTGAGGGAGCCGTCCGCCGGGTCGTAGCGGAAGACCGCGCCGTCCTGGACGCCGTACACGCGCCCCTCGTGGGCGAGCAGCCGGTGCGAGGCCGCCTCGGGGTAGGGCACGCCGAGCTTCTCGACCGTCCCGCCGTCGAGCGCGCACCGGTACAGCGCGCCGGACGGGCGGCCGGTGAAGTAGACGTACCCGTCGTGGACGAGCACGGTCGGCACGTACTTCTCGCCCGTCGTGAGCACCCGGGCCCCGGCCGGGGCGGACGTGTCGAGCAGGAGCACCTCGCCGCTGGAGGAGATCCCGCCCGCCAGGTGCGTGCCGGACACGCTCAGGCTCGCCACGAAGTCGCGGCCCGCGAGCGAGGCGGGCAGCAGGTCGCGCTTGGCGCCGGTCGCCCGGTCGATCGCGATGAGGTGGGCCTTCGCGCCGATCCCCGCGTACACCGTGGTCTCGTCCGCGGCGATGCTGCGGACGTAGGCCTCGCCCTCGACGATCACGCCGAGGTCGCGGTCCGTGCCGGTCGCCGGGTCGTGCTCGACCACCCGGCCCGGCTCGGAGATCGCGAGGAGGACCTTGCCGTCGGGGGACGCCGCGACGTTCCAGATGTAGGGGTAGGGGTAGCCGCCCACCTTGGTCGCGGTGCCGGTGAGCGTGTCGAGCCGGTACAGGTCGGACGTGCCGTGGGTGCCCACGTACACGTCGGTGCCGACCTTGCACATCGCCCACACGCCGATGCCGGTGGGGATGTCGACATGGCCGGTCACGGTGTCCTTGGCCAGGTCGTAGGCGCCGACGACGTTGGGCGAGAGGCCGCGCGTCCCGGTGTAGAGGACGCCGCCCACGAACTCCCCGTTGCCGAGCGGGGTGGAGACGCTGGCGGGGCCGAGGTCGGTGATCGTGCCCTCGCGCGCCCCGGCCCCGGGGGAGGAGGCGCGGGCGGGGACGGCGGACAGGAGGGGGAGCCCGCTCGCCGCGGCGGCGGTCTGGAGGAATCGGCGGCGCTGGATCATGAGGGGTGCCTTTCGGTCGAGACCGGAAGTGATCGCCCCCGCAGCGTAGCGATCATTCTTCTTCCGGTCAGGACCCTAAATCGACGCCGTTCGGTCAGCCCGGGAGCAGGTCCCGGGCCCACAGCGCGGCGCCGAGGCGGCCCGCGTCCTGGCCGTGCCGGGCGCGGACCAGCCGGGGCGGCCGGTGGAAGGTCAGCCGCCGCCGCACGCCGTCCCGCAGGGGGTCCATCAGCAGCGCGCCCGCCTCGGACAGCCCCCCGGCGATGACGATCACCTCGGGGCCGAGCAGCGCGGTCGCCGCGACGAGCGCGGCGGCCAGGTGCTCGACCGCGTCGGCCCAGACGGCGGCGGCGTCCGGGTCGCCCTCGGCGGCCAGCGCCGCGACCGTCGCCGCGGTCGCCTCCCGTCCGGTCCGGCGGGTGAACCTGCGCCCGATCGCCGCCGCCGACGCCACCGCCTCCAGGCACCCCGTCGCGCCGCACACGCAGGGCTCGTCGGCGCCGCCGGCCGCGCCGCCGACGGGGATGTGGCCGAGTTCGCCCGCGTAGCCGCCGGCGACGCAGAGCCGTCCGTCGATCACTACGGCCGCGGAGAGCCCGGTGCCGATGGGGACGATGAGCGCGTCGCGGGCCCCCCGGGCGGCGCCGAGCACGAGCTCGGCCGTCCCGCCGGCGCGGACGTCGTGCCCCACCCGGACCGGGAGCCCGGTCCGGGCGGCGAGCCGCTCGCGGAACGGGACGTCGCGCCAGCCGATGTTCTCCGACCAGATCGCGGTGCCGGTGTCGTCGTCGACGATGCCGGGCACCGCGACCCCGATCGCCGCCGCGCCGTCCCCGCGGGCCTCGGCGAGCAGCGCGTCGACGGCCGCGTACACGGCCTCGACCGCGTCCTCGCCCTTCGGGGTGGGGCGGCGCAGCGAGGACAGGTACCGGAGGTCCTCGGTGAGGACGGCGCCCTTCATCGACGTCCCGCCCACGTCGAGCGCGACGAGCCGCCGCCCGCCCGGTATCGGGGGCGGCTTCCGCGGGGGAGAGGGAGGGGAGCCGTGGTTCATATGCGGACCTCGTAGTTCGGACGGGATGTTTGTCATATACCGGTATTGTTTCGCAGGTAGGAGGAGGAATGCCGAGACAAGTCGACCATGACGAACGGCGCCGGCTGATCGGCGAGGCCGTGCTGCGGGTCGCCGCGGAGCGCGGCCTCGAGGCGGCGAGCATGCGCGAGGTCGCCACCGAGGCGGGGGTTTCGGTCGGTCTCGTCCAACATTATTTTGCGAGCAAGGACGCACTGGTGCTGTTCGCCACCGGACTGCTGCGCGAACGGTTCGAACGCCGGGTCGCGAGCGCCGCGGCACCGTCCACGCAGTTCGACGGGATCCGCGCCGTCCTGCTCGCGTTCCTGCCGCTCGACGGGGCGGGACGCCTCGAGGCGCTGTCGGGCATGGCGGTCTTCATCCGCGCCCTGAACGATCCCGGGCTCGCGGGCCGCTACCGGTACGGGCGCGAGCGGATCGTCGCGGCAGTGACCGAGCGGCTCGACACCGCGGTCGCCGCGGGAGAGGCCCGCGAGGACCTCGACACCGAGCTGGAGGCGCACGCCCTCCTCGCCGTCGTGGGCGGGCTCGTCCCCGACCTGCTCTTCGGCCACCTCTCGTCCGAACGGGCCCTGCGCATCGTCGACCATCGACTCGGCGCCCTGTCGGCCGGACCGGATGTGTCGATGGCGGCGCGATGAGCGCGAAGCCGAACGGCGGCGTGGGCTTTTCACTCCGGACCGATTTCTGTGCCTTGACCGAAGGGGCCGGTTCGGTTCACTCTTGCGCCCGTGCCCGCGCAGTCCGACGCGATATCTGGAGAGCCGATGGAGCAAGCATTCCGCCCGATCGTCCTCGACCCGGCCGGTGGCGACATCCACGCCGAGGCCGCGACCCTCAAGGCGCGGGGGACCCTGACCCGGGTGGAGCTGCCCGACGGCGTGGCGGCGTGGGCGGTGACGAGCCAGCAGGCGCTGCGCCGGCTGCTGACCGATCCCCGGGTGTCCAAGGATCCGCGGCACTGGCCCGAGTTCGTCAACGGGAAGATCTCCGAGGGCTGGTCGCTGTACCTCTGGGTGGCGGTGAAGAACATGTTCACCGCCTACGGCTCCGACCACCGGCGGCTGCGCTCGCTGGTGTCCCAGGCGTTCACGCCGCGCCGCGTCGCCGAGATGCGCCCGCAGATCGAGGAGATCACCACCGAGCTGCTCGACGCGCTGGCCGAGGCGCCCGGGGGCCGGGCCGACCTGCGCGAGGGGTTCGCCTACCCGCTGCCGATCGAGGTGATCTGCCGCCTGCTCGGCGTGCTGGACGAGACCCGCCCGAGGCTGCGCCGGGCCGTCGACGGCATCTTCAGCACCGACCAGACCCCGGAGGAGGTGCAGGCCACCCAGGTCGAGATCTACACGATCCTGACCGAGCTCGTCGCGGCCAAGCGCGAGGCTCCCGGCGACGACCTGGCCAGCGCGCTCGTGTCCGCCCGCGGCGACGACGGCTCGCGGCTCGACGAGGCCGAGCTGGTCGACACGCTGCTCCTGATGATCTCGGCGGGCCACGAGACGACCGTCAACCTCCTCGACCACGCCGTGACGGCCATGCTCACCCACCCCGAGCAGCTCGATCTCGTCCGCTCGGGAGGGGCGTCCTGGAACGACGTGATCGAGGAGACGCTCCGCTGGCAGGCGCCGGTCGCCAACCTGCCGCTGCGGTACGCGGTGGAGGACATCGACGTCGACGGCGTGACCATCGCCAAGGGCGAGGCGATCCTGGCCGCCTACGCCGCCGCCGGACGCGACGCGTCCGTGCACGACGACGCCGACAGCTTCGACATCACCCGGCCGGGCAAGGACCACTTGGCGTTCGGCCACGGGGTGCACTTCTGCCTGGGCGCCCCCCTCGCGCGGCTGGAGGCCGAGGTCGCCCTCCCGGCCCTCTTCGACCGCTTCCCCACGGCCGCCCTCGACGTCGACCCGGCCGGGCTCCGGCCGGTCGGATCGTTCATCTCCAACGGGCACCAGGCGCTCCCCGCCACGCTGACCGCGGACTGACCGCCCGTCGCCCGGGTGAGGGCGGGTTTGTCGGGGCGCTTCAGTACGGTGTGGCCGCATGAGCGATCAACTTTCCCCTCTCGTGCTGCCGGACGAGGACACCCTGGTGATCCCGTCGGTGTGGCGGCGGCGCCTGCACCCGCGGCGCGGCGGGGTTTTCGTGCCGAAGGTCAGGCTCGCCGCCGGGGCGGGCGAGACGCTGCGCGCACTGTCGGAAGAGGTCCGCGACGACGCCGTCCGCTTCGCCGCGCACCCCGGCAGCGACCCCGGGCTGGCCGAGGGTACCCGCGCCCACCTCGGCGGCGACGCCGACGCGCGGGGCGCGGCGGTGGTCGCGGCCCTGGCGGTCAAACGCGCCCGGAGCCACACCGCCGACTGCCACATCCGGTTCGTGGACGGCTGGACCGCCGTCCACGGCCTGGCGTTCGCCGCGTGCGCGTTCACCGAGCTCTGCGACCTGGACGGCACGAAGCCCCGACCGCCGGACGAGGCGCAGGTGGACCCGTACCGGGTGCCGGACGCCGCCCGCCGTCTCAGGACGATCCTGTCGGCCGCGCCCGAGGACGAGTTCCAGGCGGCCGTCCAGGCGCTCGCCGGGCACCGGGGGACGGCGACCAAGCGGCTCCTCACCGCGTACCTGGTACCGACCAGGACCGACTGGGTGGACGAGTACCGCGCTGGAACGCCGCTCAAGGACTACGGCCACGAGGGGTCGCTGCTGCTGTGCGCGCTCGGGTCGGCCGAGCAGTTCGCCGAGGTCGTCCCGATGACGGGTCTCGGCTACGCCCCCGATCTCCTCGCCACCCTGCTCGAGGGCGTCGGCCCGGCCATCGCGCCGTCCGTGGCGGCGTCGCTCGACCTCCCCTACCTCGAGAGCCGGCTGCGGGCGGCGCTCCTCGAAGTGCTCGTCGCGCTGCCCACCGACGAGGCGTTCGGGCTGCTGCTGGAACGCGCGGACCAGCCGGCCATCCGGGCCGCCGTGCTGGAGGCGATGGAGCGCTACCCGGTGCGGGCGCTCCGCGTCCTCGCGCGGGCCGAGGGCGACACCGCCGCCGAGCTCCTGAAGGAGCACCTGGCCGTCTCCGCGGAGCTCGTCGCGGCCGTCCTCGCCGACCTTCCGGCGGACGTGCGGGAGGTGATCGCCCGCGTCGCGGACGCGTCCGGACGGGTCGCCGAGGCGCCGCCGGAGGCGCTGCCCCGCGTGCTGGTCGACCCGCCGTGGACCCGCGAGCAGCCGGAGCCGGTCGTCATCAAGGGGCTGGTCCCGCCCGCCGGGACGGTCATGGCGTGGCGGCCGGGGGAGCGGGAGGAATGGCTGGACGAGCGGCTCCGCTTCGACCAGCGGGTGTGGAAGGGCGGCGACGGCCGGGAGAGGAGCTACGTACTGTCCGACCTGATCGCCGCCCACCGGTCCGGTTCACTCGATGAGGGCGAGCGGCTCAAACTCTTCGTCGGCGCCCCCGAGGACAGGGTCCGGCCCTGGCTGGCGGACTGGAAGGCCGAGTTCGGAGAGCTCGCCGGTTACTCGTACCACGCCGACCACGTCCTCAAGTCGCTGAAGTTCCTCGCCGCCCGCCACGAGCTCGACGCGTGGCCCGCCCTGCTGCGCATCGCCCGGTCGGACGTGGCGCGAGCGGGCGAGGTGCTGTCCCCGTACTGCGACGCCGAGGCGGCCAGGCTGATGGCCGACCGGCTCCTGCGGGTCGGGTCCGCACGGGAGGCGGCCTCCGCCTGGCTGACCCGGCACGCGGTGCGCGCCGCGGCGATGCTCGTCCCGGACGCGTTCGGCAAGGGCGCCGCGCGCCGGTCGGCCGCACTGGGGGCGCTGCACCACCTGGCCGCGGGGATCGGCGCCGCCGAGGTCGTCGCGGCGGTCCGGGAGGCGCACGGCGACGAGGCGGCGGAGGCCGTCGCGGCGCTGCTGGCGTCCGACCCGCAGGACCTCGTCCCGCGCAAGGTGCCCGAGGTCGGGGAGTTCGCCAACCCGGCCGTGCTCCCGCAGGTGCTGCTGCGCGACGGCGGGCGGGCGCTCCCGGACGGCGCGGTCCGGCACCTGGTGACCCTGCTCGCGATGTCGGGCCCGGACGCCGCCGACCCGGGGCTCGCGCCGGTCGTGGAGGTGTGCGACCCGGATTCGCTCGCCGCGTTCGGCTGGGCGCTGTTCGAGCGGTGGCGGCGGCACGGCGAGCCGTCCGGCGACGCGTGGGTCATGGTCGCGCTCGGCCGCCTCGGCGGCGACGCCGAGGCGCGCGCGCTGGCGCCGGTCATCCGGGCCTGGCCCGGCGAGAACGGCCACCACAAGGCGGTCAAGGGCCTCGACACGCTCGCGCTGATCGGCACCGACACGGCGCTGACGCAGCTCCACGGCATCGCGCAGAAGGTCAGGTTCAAGGCGCTCAAGACGCGCGCCCAGGAGAAGATCGAGCAGGTCGCCGAGGGGCTCGGCCTGACCGGTGACCAGCTCGGCGACCGGCTGCTGCCCGGCTTCGGGCTGGACGAGCGCGGCGGCATGGTCCTGGACTACGGCCCGCGCCGGTTCCTGGTCGGGTTCGACGAGCAGCTCAGGCCGTTCGTCGCCGACGAGGACGGGACGCGCCGCAAGAGCCTGCCGAAGCCGGGCGCCAAGGACGACGCCGAGCTGGCGCCCGCGGCGTACCGGCGGTTCACCGAGCTGAAGAAGGACGTCCGCGCGATCGCCTCGGCCCAGGTCCGCCGGATGGAGCTGGCGATGGTCACCGGTCGCCGCTGGTCGCCCGGGGAGTTCACCGAGTACCTCGTCGGGCACCCGCTGGCGTGGCACCTGGTCCGGCGGCTGGTGTGGGTGGCCGAGCACGAGGACGGGACGGCGACCGCGTTCCGTCCGGCCGAGGACCGCACGTTCGCCGACGTGGACGACCGGGCGTTCGCCCTGCCGGAGTCGGCGCGGATCGGCGTCGCGCATCCGCTGCACCTCGGCGATGAGCTGAAGGCGTGGGCGGAGCTGTTCGCCGACTACGAGCTCACGCAGCCGTTCCCGCAGCTCGGACGGGAGGTGCACGCGCTCACCGGCACCGAACGGGCCGGCGCCCGCCTCGAACGGTTCGAGGGGCTGAACGTGCCGTTCGGCAAGGTGCTGGGCCTGGAGAAGCGCGGCTGGCGGCGCGGCGCGCCGATGGACAACGGCACCGAGCGCTGGATCTCCCGCGAGGTCCCCGGCGGCCTGTACGTCGTGATCGCCCTGAGGCCGGGCATCCAGGTCGGCTACGTCGACATGGACCTCGAGCAGAACCTCGAGAACGTGTGGATCGCCGACCGGCCGAGCGACTTCCACCAGTGGCGGGAGAATCCGTACACGCTGGACCGGCTCGACCCGATGACGGCCTCGGAGGTCCTCGCTGACCTCGCCGACCTGGAGGAGGCCGCGACCGGCTGAGCCCCCGCCTCCTGAGGCCCCTGGTGCGTCACTCGCCGAGCGAGCGGCGCGCCACGAGGGCGGCGTTGATGAGCTGCACGTCGGTGGGACGGGCGGGATCCAGGCCGGTCAGCTCGCCGATGCGGCGGACGCGGTAGGCCACCGTGTTCGGATGGACGTGCAGGGCCGCCGCGGTCTCGCGTCGGTCCAGCTCGCAGGCCAGGTAGCACTCCAGCGTGTGCCGGAGCTCGGGCTTGCAGTCCAGCGGCGCGAGCAGCCCGGCCAGGCCCGCGAGCGCCTCGCTCGGGCGGCTGAGCTGGTAGTCGAGCAGGACGTCGGCGAGCCGGTGCAGGCCGGGCGCCCGGCCGGTGCGGTGCACCAGGTCCATGACCTCGGCGCACTGGGTGACGGCGGCGGGGATCCCGGCGGGCGCCGCGATCTCCGCCGCCGCGGTGACGACCGTGTCGGCGGCCTCGCCCGCCCGCGCGATCAGCTCGCGCAGCGCCGCCCACGAAGGGGACGCGGGGACGGGCAGCAGGGCGGTGCCGCCCGAGCTGTCCAGCGCGGTCAGCGCGGGCCCGCCCGCGAAGCGGTCCAGCACCGTCCGGACGCGGCGGACCTTGCGGCGGGCCGCGACCCTGGCCCGCGGCCCGGGGCCCTTCTCGTCCGGATGCGGGGTGAACGCCAGCGTCATCACGACGTACCGGTCCGCGACGCGCAGGCCGGTGCGCGGCGCGACCGAGTCGACCGGCTCACCGGCGAGCAGCGCCGTCATCAGCGCCTGCCGGCCGCCGTGCTCCTGCTGGTCGAGGATCTGCCGCACCTCCAGGTAGGCGCCGCTGACGGCCGTGGTCAGCTTCCGCTGGAAGTCCATCAGGTACCCCAGCGCCTCCTGGAAGTCGGCCAGGTCGCCGGGCTCGGCGCCGGTGGCGACCTCGTCCCAGCCCATCGCCACGCCGATCTGGTACGCGGTGAGGATCGCGTCCAGCGGGACGCCCTCCTCCGCACGCTGGGCCGCGGAGTCGCGCTGCCGGGCGAGCTCGCCGTCCCCGGCGGGGCGGCGCCGCTCCAGGATGTCGGCGAACTGCCGCAGGCTGTGCTGGACGACCCCGGCGATGTCGCCGACGACCTCCTCCGGGGGGAGCTCGGCGTAGACCGGCAGCTCGGCCAGCAGCCGCTCGACCACGCGGCGGGTGAGGTCCGGGGCACGGGCGCGCAGGTGGCCCGCGATGGGCCGTCCGGCCACGCGCAGCGGGGGTGCCGCCGCCGGTTCCCCGCCTTTGTCGTCCGACACAACGGCTCCCGGGAAAGTCTGCTTTTCAGGCCAATTGCACGTTTTCTCCCAAGATTGCATGATCGCGGCGACGTCGTCCACGACAGCCGGGAGAGGCACCGTGATCCCTTCGTACACCCCGACGAAGCGCCGCCTGATCAAAGGCGCCCTGAGCACGTTCGCCCTCGCCGGCCTGACCGTCGCGACGGCCGCCCCCGCGGTCGCGGCGGCGCCGTCCGGGAACACCGGGCAGGCGGGCGTGTACGTCGCGCTCGGCGACTCGATGGCCTCGGGCCCGCTGATCCCCGACATCACCGGCCCGATCGGCTGCGGGCGCTCCACGCACAACTACGCGCACGAGCTGAAGGCCCGCATCGACCCCGCCGCCTTCCGCGACGTCACCTGTAGCGGGGCGTCGACCAAGCACATGACCGAGTCGCAGGACACCAGCGTCCTCGGCCAGTCGACCGGCACCGTACCGCCGCAGTTCGACGCGCTCAGCGCCGACACCACGCTGGTCACCATGACCATCGGCGGCAACGACACCGGCCTCGTCGGCGTCGCGCAGGACTGCGTCCGCGTCGACCCCACCGCCAAGCCCTGCAAGGACGACTACACCGAGGGCGGCGTCGACAAGGTCGCCGAGCGGGTCAAGGAGTTCGAGCCCAAGCTGTCGGCCGTCCTGGACGGCATCCGCCAGCGCTCGCCCAACGCGCGCGTGGTGCTCACCGGCTACGGCCTGTACATCAAGCCGGGCGGCTGCTGGCCCACCCAGCCCGTCCTCCCGGTCGACGCCGACTACCTCCAGGCGAGCGTCAACCTGATGAACGGCGTCATCGAGCGGCAGGCCGCCGCGCACGGCGCCACCTACGTCGACCTCGTCGGGCCCAGCCAGGGCCACGACACGTGCCAGTCGTCCTCGAAGCGCTGGATCGAGGGCTACGTGCCGACCAACCTCGCCGCGCCCCTCCACCCGAACCGGAGCGGCGAGGAGAACTACGCCCGCATCATCGGCGACCGCATCGGGGCCTGAGATGAGACTTCCGCACTCCCGGACGGGAGCGGTGGCCGCCGCCGCCCTGGCGGTCGGCGTCGCGGTGCCGTCCGCGGCGCCGGCGGCGTTCGCGGCCACCTGGACCCGCACGTCCGACTACTCGCGGTGGACGGGCGTCACCGCCCTCGAGCGCGGGCAGGGCATCGCGACCGACGGCGCCAGCTTCTACTACTCGGGCACGTGGAGCCTGGCGAAGACCACCATCGACGGCGACCGCCAGCTCACGTC
The DNA here is from genome assembly GCF_036227065.1 of Spirillospora sp. NBC_01491. Taxonomy (GTDB): domain Bacteria; phylum Actinomycetota; class Actinomycetes; order Streptosporangiales; family Streptosporangiaceae; genus Spirillospora; species Spirillospora xylanilytica. Next base: position 3,266,924 of record NZ_CP109432.1, on the reverse strand, counting down.
GAGCGCCGCCGCGATCCCCGGCGCCCTCAGCGGCACCTACAAGTCCGACCACATCGGCGACATCGACTACCACGACGGCCTGGTCGTCGCCCCGCTCGAAGACGGCGGCAACGACTACAAGAACCCGCTGATCGCGCTCTACAGCGCGGACGACCTGTCCTACACGGGCCGGTACGTGCGGCTGCCGCTCGCGCCGCTGCCCGGCGGTGTGCCCTGGGTGGCGGTGGACGCCTCCGCCGGGCTCGTCTACACCGCCGCCTGGGACCAGGACGCCGCGCAGGGCACCGACCGGCTGGTGGCGTTCAGCCTGGACGCGCTGCTCACCGCGCCCGCCGGGACCGAGCTGCCGGTGGTGAAGACGGTGAAGCTGTCCCGGCCGCTCAGCCGGATCCAGGGCGCGGCGATGTCGGGGGGCCTGCTGTGGGCCTCGGTCGACATCACCGGCGACAAGTCGGTGTACTCGATCGACCCGGCGTCCGGCGCGGTCTCCTGGCAGTTCCACCAGGACGTCGAGCCGGACGACGAGGTCGAGGGCATCGCGGCCGTCGACCTCGGGCCGGCCGGCGGGCGGCTGCACGTCCTGAACGTGGGGTCCGGCTGGAAGAAGATCTTCCTGTACCTCCAGCACTACAGCAGCACCGGCTGAGATCGCGATTCCCCCGGAAACCGTCCGTACCGCGTGATAGTCCTTCCGGGTCGGAATCCATGATCAACGAGGATCGGCCGGTTCATCCATGACGACGATCAAGAGGGCCGGGCGCGCGGCGGCGCGCCTGGCGGGCGACCCGCCGGACTGGCTCGTCCGGCTCCGGGCCGATCCGGGCGCGGCGGCGCTCGGGGTCGCCTGGCCGGACGAGTCCGCCCTGCGCGAGGAGGCCGAGCGCGAGGAAGAGCACGTCAGCGACGGCATCATGCACACCGACGCGACGATCGGGCACGTCCGGGAGCACCGCCCGCACATGCTGCGCGTCGCGTCCGGCCCCGGGTACGCGGGCACGAACGGCTTCGAGCACGAGGCGGCCTGGTTCGTCGACACCCGCGAACCGGACGGGCTGCTCCTGGCCCCATCGGCCTCCTACCCGACGTTCCTGTGGATCCCGGCCGGCACCACGGTCGACGGGATGCGCGGCGCCCTCGGCGGCCTGTTCCCCACGCCGAGGCCCACCCGGGTCACCCTCCCGAAGACCGCCCGCGGATTCCTGGGATACGCCCACCAGATCGGCGTGCCCAACGTCTACGACGGCACGTTCGGCCCCATCGACGGCCTCGAGCTCGACCGCTACTACACGATGAACACCTTCACCGAGGTGCAGTCGTGGGGGAGCGCGATCCTCGACGACCCGTCCCCCGACGAGGCGCTTTCGCCGCTCCAGGCGATGGCGCGGTTCAGGGAGTGCCGCGAGCAGAGCCCCGGAGTGCCGTCGATGACGTGGCGCACTTCGGCGTCCGGGTCGTACGTGAGCATCGAGGCGCACATGGGCCGGATCTTCGTGGCCGAGGCGCGCTACCGGCCCAATCCCAACCCGGAGGTGATCGAGCGGATGAACGCCGAGTTCGGCTCGGCGTTCCCCACCGACCTCCCGGTGGACGTGGTGGGCGCGCTCATCGGCTTCGACTTCCAGACCCTGGAGGTCTGGGAGCGGGAGCTGGCGGTGGAGGAGGACCCCGGGCACGTGCTCGGGAAGATGGAGATCGCGGTCGCCCTCGCGCACGGCGACCTCGACGCCGCCGAACGGCTCCGGCCGCACTTCGCGCACCGCGACCCGGGCGTCCGGGCGCCGCTGATGACGTTCGCGCTGAACTACAACCTGGAGTTCCTCCTGGAGGAGCTCCTGCTCACCGAGCCCGACGAGCAGATGGCCGAGCAGGTCCACCGGATCCTCGACAGAGGGACCGGCGACGCGCACCGCGACCTCTTCGAGGAAGGCGCGGACTGGGGCGACGAGGACGAGGACGAGGACGGCGACGATGAGTGAGCCGAGGGAAGGGACGCTGCCCGCCGGTACCCCCTCCGCGCGCGTGCACGAGCACGCCGCCGCCGAGGGCTGGACCCTCGCGGCGGACGTGCCGCGCACCGTCGGCGGCCCCCGCTACTGGAGCTGGCAGGTCGGAGAGGGGGACGGGGACGGGTACGTGACGTTGATCGAGGACCACCGCACCGGCCTCCGCCTCGTGGAGGCCGAACCGGAGGCGTTCGCCGAACGGCTCGCCGGCGAGCTGGGCCTGGAGACCCTGGAGGCCCTCCTCGAGCGGGCCCGCACCGCGTCTGCCGCACTGGACCGGATGCGCGCCGTGCAGGCGCTGGCGTTCCGGCAGTTCGGCCTGGCCCGGAAAGCCGCCGTGGGGGCGCCCGAAGACCCTGACCACCCCGGTTGCGCGCTGCTGGCCGACGACGTCCGCCTGCTGGAGGTGTTCGAACGCGCCCTCGACGACCCGGCGCGCGGCGTGCGCCGGGCGGGCGTGGACGGCCTCGTGAACAGCCTGTGGACGGGCTCCCTGGAGATCCTGCGCCGCCGCCGCGACGACCTCCCCGAGTTCGAGGAGTTCATCGACGGACGGCTGAACGGCGAGTTCCCCCGGCTCGAGAAGAAGCCGGCCTGACCGCCGCTCTCTTTCCGGGGCACTGCACAGGCGTCAGGCGCCGAGGGCCTGGAGCAGCGCCGGGTAGGCGCGGTGCAGCTCGCGCTGCCAGTACGGCCAGTCGTGCTGCCCGTCGTAGAAGTCCGTGGTCACCGGGATGCCCAGCGCCTCCAGCCGCCCGGCGAACGCGCGGGCCTGGCCGCCGGCGGCGGCCTCCACCGGGTCGGTGAAGGGCAGCCGGCCGAGCGGCCCGCGCTCGCCGTTGCCGGCGGCCACCCACAGCCGCACGCCGCGCAGCCGTCCGGCCAGGTCGTACGGGTTGTGCGCGTGCCAGACCGCGGCCTGGTCGTCGGGGTCGCCCCAGACCCGCCGCCAGTCGGTGCCGGGGCACGAGAACGACGGCCCCCAGCCCGTCGAATCGTCCCCCGGCCGGTGGCCGTCCAGGGTGTGCAGGTAGCCGCTGAACGACGCCGCGGCCCGGAACGCCCCGGGGAACCGCGCCGCGTACAGCATCGCGCCGAGGCCGCCCATGGAGTTGCCGGCGATCACCTGCTCCGTCCCAGCTCGGTAGCCGCGCTCCAGGATCTGCCGCAGCTCGGTCATGTGGAAGCTCTCCCAGCCGGGCGGCCCGCCCCGCCCGTAGTTCCACCAGTCGGAGTAGTTGCCGCACGAGCCGCCGTTCGGCATGACGACCAGGACGCCCGAGCGGGCGGTGAGCCGTTCGACGTCGGTGTCGCGCGTCCAGGCGGTGTAGTCGTCGACGCCGCCGTGCAGCAGCCACAGCACGGGCCAGGTGCGGGCGGCGTCCCGCGCCCAGCCGGGCGGGAGCAGCAGCCGCACCTTCTGCCGCCCGCCCATGGCCGGCGACTGGACCGTCAGGTCCAGCGCGCGCGGCCCGGCGGCCGTCTCGGCGACGACCGCGGCCCCGTCCGCGGCCACCCTCGGACGGGCGGACGCGGGCGCGGCCGCAGGGCCGGTGATGACGAGCGGGATGAGCAGGATGAGAACCCCGAACAGCGCGGCCGGGGTGGAATGACGGCCCAATGCGGGACCTTTCGTGAACGGCCGGTCAGGTGGGTCCGGCCCTCAGAAGGGGGAGCGCCGTCAGCGGCTCCGTCGAGCCCGGCGGCTGAATTGCTCCTCGGCCGGGCCGCCCGCTCGTGATGAGCCCCCGGCCGGAGTGCGCAGGCATCATGAACCGGAAAGCCCTGGTCGCGCCCATCGTCGCGGCTGCCGTGCCGTCTTCGGCCGTCCGATCCTTTGCTATCGAATATTCCCAATTATGGGCGAGTTCAATCCGAAGGAAAAAGGTCATGGATATGCGCGGGCGCCGGCAAGATATAGGCAAGTGCCCTCGGTATCGTCGAGGTGCGAATGGCCCAGGGAACGCGCCGGAGTTGCGGCTGGGGAGAAGGGTGCGCCCGGAGCCGCCCGAGCCCCGGGGTGGCCGTCCCCCGCCGAGCGGTGGGCGGGCTGTCCGCGCCGGCGCCCTTGCGTATCTTGGTTAGTTCGATTAACTCGAGGTTAATTGCATTAACCAACGGCTCCAGGGAGAGACCATGGCCACCGCCACCACGGACACCGGCACCGGCGGGCGGTTCCGCGCGCTCGGGACCCTCACCGGCGCCGTCGGCGTCGCCTTCTCCGCCTCGTGGATCACGAGCATGCTCGTCGGGGCCCCGATGCTGGACGTGGACGCCACCGGCACCGCCATCGTCGACACCGTCACCGGCCGCGAGGGCGCCCTCTTCGCCCAGTACCTGTTCTCCGAGGGACTGCCCGCCATCGGCATCGCGGTCATCTCCTTCGCCCTCGCCCGCGCCGCCGCCACGGCCCGCACCGCCACGGCCCTCCGCGCGCTCGGCCTCGCCGCCGCGCTCCTCTCGCTCGTCCAGTTCACGTGCGGGGCGTGGCTGTCGGCGTCGGCGGTGCCGAACGGCGACACCGGCCTGGCCGGCACCCTCCTGGAGGTCTCCAACCGGGGCGACGGCGCCAAGATGTTCCTCCTCGCGGCCCTGGCCCTCACCGCGCTGCCCGTCCTGACCCGCCGGCTCCGCTGGACGGGGCTCGCGCTGGCCGTGTCGATCGCCGTCTCGGGTCTGGGGTACCTTCTGCTCGTCCCCGCACTGGCGCCCGTGGCCTACGTCTCCGGCCCCCTGCTGCTGGTGTGGATGACCGGAAGCGCCCTCGCGGTGGCCCGTGCCGCCCGTCCCGCCGCGTGACCGCCGTGCGGACGGCGGGCCGGGTGCGAGATCGTCCAGGCACCCGACCCTCCGCGGAGACGGCGAGGAGAACGACATGCCCCGCGCTGGACTGACCCCCGGCCGCATCGTGGCCGAGGCCGCCGCGACCGCCGACGAGACCGGGCTCGAGCGGCTCACCCTCGCCGCCGTCGCCAAGCGCTGCGGGGTGTCGCTGCCCGGCCTGTACAAGCATGTCGACAGCCTCGACGCGGTCCGCTGGGGCATCGCGGTCCTCGCGGTCGGCGAACTCACCGATGTCCTCTCCCGCGCCGCGGTCGGGCTGTCCGGACGGGACGCGCTGCACGCCATCGCCGCCGCCTACCGCGGGTACGCCGCCGCCCACCCCGGCCGCTACGCCACCACCGTGTGGGCCCCGCGCCCCGGCGACGAGGACCATCTCGCCGCCGGTGCGGCGGCCGTCGGCGTCATCGCCGCCGCGCTCAAGGGCTACGGCATCACCGGCGACGACGCGACCGACGCGATCCGGATGCTGCGCGCGGCGCTGCACGGGTTCGTCGCGCTCGAGGCGGCCGGCGGGTTCGGCCTGGCCCGCCCGCTCGGCTTCGCCTTCGACCGCCTCGTTGACTCGCTCGACGCGTCCTACCGCACCTGGTACGACGACCGCCCGCCGTCCCGCGCTGAGGCCCGATGACCGGGTGGACGCGGGCGCCGGGGTCCGCGGAGACCCGCCGACCCGCCGCGCCCTGACGTCACGGGTGGACGCCGGCCAGCGCTCGCAGTTCCCGCGCGGCCGGAAGCGCTCGGGCGGGGTGGGGGAGGGCGCCCAGCATCTGGCCGACCAGTTGGCGCGTGGCCATGACCGGGCGGGGACGGTCGCTGAGCGACGTGACGGCCAGTTCGAGCCCCTCCCGCACTCCGCCGCACTTGACCAGGTCGATGGCGCGCATCAGATGGAGATTGGTGATCGGCGCTACCGCGGTCGGAGGGTAGAGGAGGTGGGCGTCGTCCACCGCCTTCAGTGCGCTCTTATCGCCGGTGACGGTGCGGACGTACGCCTCGTTCCACTGCAATTGGCTTTCTCGGAACTCCAGCACGGTCGGTTCGCTGAAACTATGGGGTAGCCGGTCGAACGTGCGCTTCAGCATGTCGAGACTCTCGTGCGCGGTGGCGTGGTCGCCGTGGAACGCGGCCGTGTAGGCACCGGCGGCATGAGCACGTGCGAGCCCTGATGAGGGTGTGCCGTTCGCGATACGGGCGGCGTCGCCGACCATGGTCATCACGGCTTGGTGCGAGATGCCGGTCCACGTCGCGTTCTGGGCGGCTCGGCCGCGCACCCAGACCCGTAGCGTCCGGTCGCCCGATGCGTCGGCGGCTCGGCGCGCCGTGTGCCAGGTCCGGCGCGCCGCGCGGTCGTCCCCGAGATTGCTGAGCGTTTCGGCCAGGACGCCCGAGAGCCCGGCACTCACCCGCAACAGCCCGACCTGCTGGCGGGGCGGACGGCCCTGCTTGAGAAGTTCGCCCACAGCGACGATATCCGCGGTCAATGCCGGAGCCAGCGCTTCGAATGGCCGCCGGTAGATCTGGTGGCCGTAGTCATGGACGACCCGTTCCCACTCCTCGATATCGGTGTCGAGACTGAGGACGCGGTCGATACCGGAGAGCAGTTCCTCCAGGACGCCGGGCGGGACGGCGGCTCCGGCGCCGAGTGCGGTGATGAGCTGGAGTGCCGCGCGGCGTTTCACGTCGTCGTACTCTGGGGTCTCGCCCTGGCAGTCAGCGCTTGCAATTCGCGCGCGGCCGGAAGCGCCCGGGCCTGGTCGGGCAGTGCCCGCAAGATCTGCCTCACCAGTTGGCTCGTCCCACCGGCCACCGTGACCGGCCGACTGCGGAGCGGGGCCAAGGCCGTTTCGAGTCCGGAGTCGATCTCGCGAGCTTTGATCATCAAGATGGCCCGCATGAGCGACAGGTTGACCACGGGGCCCAGCGCATCGGACGGGTACAGGGCACCGGCCTGGGTCAGCGTCGTGGCCGCTCTGCGATCCCCCGCCCTGGTGTGGACGTAGGACTCCGCCCAGCGGAGCTGACTCTCCCGGTAGGCCAGGACGGACTGGTCGTCCGGGGCGTCGGGCAGTCGGTCGAAGGCTCGCTTGAGCGCGCCGAGCGACTCGTGCGCTCGGCCGGCGTCGCCCTGGTCGGCCGCGAGGTAGGCGTGCGCGGCATGCGCGCGTGCCAGTCCGGCCGAAGGCGCCCCGGCTGCGATCCCGATGGCCGCGTTCGTCAGGTCGGTAACGACCGCGCTGGGTCTTCCGGCCCACACCGCGTCCTGCGCGGCCCGGCCGCGAACCCAGACCCGAAGGTCACGGTCACCGGACGCGTCCGCCGCGCGTTTGGCGATGCTCCAGGAGGCGCGCGCGGCGCGCTTGTCGCCCACGTCGCCGAGGTCGATCGCCAGGAGGCCGGACAGTCCGGCGCTGATCCGCAGCAGCCCGGACGCGTCCGGGCTGCCGCGGTGACGTCTGAGGAGCTCTCCCACGGCGATGATGTCGGCTGTCAGAGCGCTGATCAGTGTGCCGTTCGGTTGCGTGATGAGCAGTTGGCCGTACTCGTGAACGGTTGCTTCCCATTCGGCGAGGTCAATCGGGTCGCCCAGCGCATCCTCGATCCCAGCGAAGATGGTTTCCAGGACGCCGGGCGGGACGGCGGCTCCGGCGCCGAGTGCGGTGATGAGCTGGAGTGCCGCGCGGCGTTTCACGTCGTCGTCCCCCTGGTCGGGAGTGGGACTTTGATCCACGGTACCCACGGGGGTCGCGGGACGGCCATGGGGCGGGGCGGGGAACAACTCGTCTTCGGGGATGTCGAACGCGGCGGAGTAGGCGGCGGCCCAGTCGCGGGGGAAGTGGCTGCCTTTCTCCCATCCGAGGATCTGCCGGGTGAGGGTCTTGACCTTCTGGGGGCTGGGAGCGATCCCCACGGCCGCCAGTAGGTGGCGGGCCATGGCGAACTTGCCCCATCCGCGCGCTTCGCGTTCGGCTCCGAGCCGGGCGGCCCAGGCAGGGCGCTGCTGTTCGGTCATGGCATCGGCACCCTCCGGCACGCGGGGGACACAATGGTGCATCCCCACAGTGACGTCATTGTCGGTGTTCCATAACCGTCGTGCAGGGCTTTGACTTGAGTGAGTGTCGGGGCGCGTGGTGCGCGACCTTTAAACGACGGTACGGGAAGGGAGTCGACAAAATGGGCAAGCATGGCAAAAAGGGTACGTGTCGGCGGTGTGGCGGAGCGGGAACGATCGTCGTCGACGCCGATGGAAAAGACGGCCGAAGTCAGGAAACTCGGAGTTGTCCCGGGTGTGGGGGGACTGGAGAGGTATGAACAGGCGGCAGTTCATCCCGAACACGGTATGGGTGTGGGGTGATGACGGCTGGATGATCCCTCTGCACCGGGAGGCCGACCCGGAAGGGTGGGCCCGGCTTTGTGACAGTGACGAGGCGGTCATCACGCAGGTGGACGAGGGTGCCCGTGACATGGGTGCACAGCCCACGAGCTCCAGCAGTGCCCCGTCGGTCATGCGGGAAATGATCGGCGCGCTCGGGGTGGAACCGGGCATGCGGATACTTGAGATCGGGACCGGGACCGGATACAACGCGGCGATGCTGGCGGAGATCTCCGGTTCGGAGAACGTGACCACAGTAGAGGTCGATGCGGAGATCGCCGACCATGCCAGGTGCGCCCTGAAAGACGCGGGATTCTCGGTGACCGTCATCAACGGCGACGGCATCGCCGGTTATCCGGGGAACGCGCCCTATGACCGCATAATCGTGACGGCCTCGGTGCGGGATGTCCCCTACACCTGGGTGGCGCAGAGCGCCGTGCACGGACGGATACTCATGCCTTGGGGCAGTGACCTCTTCCCGGGCGGGGTACTGCTGACGCTGACCGCGCGCGCTGATGGCACCGCTGATGGACGATTCGCCAGCACCGTTGCCTTCATGCGTCTGCGGGAGCAACGGCCAAGACATGTGCCATGGCGAGATGATGTAGACAAAGGCGACTACCTTCAGAGCACGGCCCGAGCGTTCCCTCGCGAGGTGTTCAAGGCCGGGTCGGCTGCCAGGTTCGCGGTGGGAACCAGGCTCCCGGGTGTCACCGACGGCAGGACCCTGAACCAGGACGGCGGCCACACGTTCCGCTTGTCGCAGTTCGAGACCGGATCATGGGCGGCCGTCACGCCCGGCCCTGGCGAACACCTCGTATGCCAGCACGGGCCGCGCCGACTCTGGGACGAGCTTGAGCTGGCCTATGACTGGTGGTTGGGATCCGGCAGGCCGGGACCCTCACGGTTCGGCCTCACGGTGACGCCGGAAGGGCAGCGCGTCTGGCTGGATTCGCCGGACGGCCCGGCCGGCGTCAGAGGCCGTGGCGGTGGCCGATGACGCTTCGCGCCTCGAACCGGTCGATGTCGGTGACCGTTTCAGGGCCGCCGATGGGCGCGGCGTGGGACCGTCAGCCGGGCACGCCGCCGGAGGTCAGGCGGCCGACTCCGGCGTAGAGCCATTCGGTCCGGGGGCCGGCGGGGCCGTAGCCGGGGCGCCACTGCCAGGGCCGGACGAGACCGGGGTCGACGAGGTCGAAGCCGTCGAAGAGCGGCTCGATCCGGTCGCGGGGGCGGAACACGATCGGGCTGGTGGCGTCCTTGTAGGCGTCGACGACCTGGGCGACCTCGTCGGCGGGCGGGCCGTCCACGGTGAGGTGCGAGAGGGCGAGGTGGGACCCCGGGTGCATGCGGTCGCGGAACGCGCGGACGATCCCGGCGGGGTCCGCGGCGTCGCCGATGAAATGGAAGAGCGCGACGGAGAGCACCGCGACCGGCCGGGAGAAGTCGATCAGGTTCCGCAGGTCCGGATGCTCCAGGATGGTGCCGGGCTCGCGGACGTCGGCGGTGATGACCGTGGTGGTGTCGTTGGTGGCCAGGAGCGCGCGGCCGTGCGCGAGCACGATCGGGTCGTTGTCGACGTAGACGACCCGCGCGTCCGGGTGGACCTCCTGGGCGATCTCGTGCACGTTGCCCTGGGTCGGCAGCCCGGTGCCGAGGTCGACGAACTGGTCGATCCCGGCCTCGGCCATGAAGTGGACGGCGCGCTGGAGGAAGCGGCGGTTCTCCCAGACGATGTCGTGCGACATCACCTCGCCGAGCGCCGCCTTGACCTGGGCGCCGGCCTGCCGGTCGACCTCGTAGTTGTCCTTGCCGCCCAAGAAGAAGTCGTACATGCGAGCGGGGGACGGGCGGCTGCTGTCGAGCGGTGGCGGTTGCTGTGCGTTGGGGCGCATGACCAGCCTTCGCGGGCAGGGGCGGGGGGTGTGCTGCGCGTTCATGATTCCACGCACATGATCACCAGGGCTACCGTCCGGCGCCGAATCCCGGCCGGTCCACCGCCGGGATGACCCGGATGCCCCGGTGGTGAGACTTGCGAGCCAGAGGGGGATGGCTCCGCAGCGTGGTGCCCGTCCGGGCCCCGCTTCCCTAACGTTCAGGTGGACGCGCCCGGCCCGGGCGGCACGAAGAGGGGAAGATCCATGCGCCAGAAGCTCCGCGTACTCGGAGCCGTCACGGTGGTCGCGCTCGGCGCGGGGACGGTCGGCGCGTGCGACGGGCCGTGGAAGCGGACGACGTTCGAGGACGACGCCGCGGTGCCGGGGAAGATCACGTCGGTGCGGCTGGAGAACCGGTCCGGCGGCATCGCGCTGCACGGGAGGCAGGGCCTGGCCAAGGTGACCCTGCACCGCTCGGTCAGCTACCGGGACCACCGGCCGGACGGCCCGACGCACCGGGTCGAGGGCGGCGTCCTGGTGCTCGGCGGCTGCGGCGACCGGTGCTCGGTGGGCTACACCGCCGACATCCCGGCGGGCATCCCGGTGACGGGCGGGGTGTCGTCCGGCGCGATCACCCTGTCCGCCGTGGGCGGGGTGCGGGTGACCGCCTCGTCGGGGCGGATCACCCTGGACGGGACCGGCGGCCCGGTCAGCGTCCGCACCAGCAGCGGCCGGATCAGGGGGACGGGGCTGCGGGGCGGGAAGATCGAGGCCCGGACGTCCAACGGCGCGATCGACCTGGCCCCGGCCACGCCGTCGGACGTCCGCGCGCAGACGTCCAACGGCGCCATCAAGGTCACCGTGCCGGCCGGCCGCTACCGGGTGTCGGCCAAGACCAGCCACGGCGGCAAGCACATCGGGGTGGCCGACGACCCGGCCGGCGCCCACCGGCTCGACCTGACCACCAGCAACGGGGCCATCACCGTCAAGACCGCGTAGCGCCGGGCCACCTCGGCGGGACGGGCTCGTCCCAGCTAGTTCAGGATCGGGACGAGCCCGGCCGCGAACACCAGGTAGAAGACGCCGGCGAAGGCCAGCCGGGCGGGGGTCAGCCGGTGGGCCCGCATGGTCGCCAGCAGGTACACGATCGCGACCATGGTCATCAGGCCGGCCCAGGCCAGCGCGCCGTCGAACTTCCAGGCGGTGAACAGCAGCCCGAGGCCCGAGGGGACGGTCGCCTGGATCATCATCGCGCCGGAGATGTTGGCCAGGGCCAGCTTGAGCTTGCCCTGCCGGACCCAGATGATCGCGTTCATGATCTCGGGCAGCTCGGTGGCGATCGGCGACAGCAGCAGCGCGGTCACCGCCGCGGGCAGCCCGATCATCGGCCCGATCGCGTCGAGCTGGTGCACGAACAACTGCGAGGCGAAGAAGATCACCACCAGGGTGACCAGCGTCTGGACGGCCACGGCCCACGTCGCCGGGGCGGCCCGGCGCGGCTGCATCTTCAGCGGCTCCAGCGCGTCGTCCTCCTCGTGCTCGCCCTCGAGGGCGGCGGCGGCCTCGTCGCCGCCGCGCATCTCGCGCCAGAAGTACACGGCGTAGGTGGCGAAGAACACCAGCCCGAGCCAGGGCTTGAACGCGAACGCCACCAGCCCGAGCGCGACCTTGAACACGAACACCGCCAGGAACCACCGCTGGTCCTTGACCAGCCGCGCCGCGTGCACCGGGTCGGTCAGCACCTCGCTCTGGCCCCGCCCGGTGTCGCCCTGCCCGGACGGCCCGCCCGAGGCGGGGACGGAGGCGGCCAGCTTGCGGCGGCGCATCAGCAGCGCCACGCCCGTCACCGCGTACGCGACCGTGGCCAGCGCCAGCGGGCCGCCCATCGCGGCGCCGACCCCGATGTCCTTGGCCTCGTCGCTCCCGCCGGTGGTCACCGCGACCAGCGTCACCACCGACTCCGGCAGCGCCGTGCCGAATGCCGCCAGGATCGTGCCGACCGCCATCTTGCCGACGTTCAGCCGCTGCCCCAGCCACTCCACCGCGTTGACGAACCACTCGCACGACAGGTAGATCACGACCGCGCACGCGACCAGCAGGACGAAATGCACCACGCCCGCCACCTCAAGCCTTCCCGGCGGTCACCGCCGGGGGCGAGAATTCAGGGGCGCATCCGGGGAGCCCGCGACCTCGACCCCTCCGGCGACGCCGCACACTCACGTCGACAAGGGACCGAAGGTCTCGCCCGCCCGTCGTCAGACCGGGCCCGGCCACCGGGAGCCGCGAGGGCTCCAGCATGTCGACGACCGGTTCGCAGGGCTACTCCCCTTCACAAACGCTCGGAAGACTACCCCATCGGCCTTCCGGGACGAGCCCGGCGGACCGGCGGCGGCGCCGTCCGGAGCCCCGCCCCTTCCCGGACGGTCAACACCTTGTCACTGATCGATTGCCCAGAGTCGCACACGGGAAGGGGGCCCGCGACATCCCGTCCCCGACACGCGAGGCGACTCCATGACCGACAGCCCGGCCCAGCCGCAGCCGACCGTCCGGCCGGACGACAAGCGCTACCCCGCGCTCAGCCGCGGCTTCAACCAGCGCTGGATCGCCGATCCGGAGTACGTCCGGGTGGTGCGCTCCGCCGAGGAGGTCCGCGCGGCGCTGGCCGCGGCGGTGAAGGAGAGGCCCGCGGACCCGGGACGCACGCGGATCACCGTCCGCTCCGGGGGGCACTGCTACGAGGACTTCGTCTGCGGCGACGACGTCCGGGTGATCCTCGACATCGGCCAGATGTGCGCGGTGGCCTACGACCCGGGCATGCGGGCGTACTGCGTGGAGGCCGGCGCCACGAACTGGCACGTCTACAGCCACCTCTACCCGCTCAGCGGCACGGCCCTGCCGGGCGGCTCGTGCTACTCGGTGGGTCTCGGCGGCCACATCCCCGGCGGCGGCTACGGGCTGCTGTCCCGGCAGTACGGGCTCACCGTCGACTACCTGTACGCGGTGGAGGTGGCGGTGGTCCGGGCCGACCGCTCCGTCGAGCTGGTCCTGGCGACCCGCGACGACACCGACCGCGATCTCCGCGAGCTGCTGTGGGCGCACACCGGGGGCGGCGGCGGGAACTTCGGGGTGGTCACCCGGTTCTGGTTCCGCGATCTGCCCGAACCGCCCGCCCAGGTGCTGCTGACCGGCCTCGCCTGGGACTGGAAGGACTTCACCAAGGACGAGTTCGCCACCCTGGTCACCGCCTTCGGCGAGTACTTCCGCGACCATCAGGACCCCGGGACGGCGGCCGGCCGGCTGTTCGCGATTCTGAAGCTCACCCACGTCAGCAACGGCCAGATCGGGCTCCTCGCGCAGGTGGACGTCGACGACGGCACCGGGCCGGCCGCCATGCGCGAGTTCCTGGCCGCCGTCGACGACCGGATCGCGCCCAGGTCCCGGGCGATGGAGGGCGCGATGGGCGAGCATCCGGCCGTCGTCCACATGGACATCCCCCGGGTGATGCCCTGGCTGACGGCGACCCAGGCGCTGAACGGCAGTGGCCAGAACCGCTGCGGGAAGTACAAGTCGGCGTACCTGCGCGAGCCGTTCGCCCCCGAGCAGATCGACGCGATGTGGGCCTACCTGGGCAAGGAGAGGTACAAGGACTACAAGAACGACCAGGCCATCATCCAGGTCGACTCCTACGGCGGCGCCGTCAACCGGCCGCCGCGCGACACCGCCGCGCGGCAGCGCGACTCGATCCTGAAGCTGCAATACCAGGTCTACTGGACCGAGCACGACGTCCACGAGCCCGAGCACATGGCCTGGATCCGCGACACCTACAAGGCGACGTTCGCGGCGACCGGGGGCGTGCCCACCGTCGGCGGCCCCAGCGACGGGTGCTACATCAACTACCCCGACACCGATCTGAACCTCCCGGAGTGGAACGGCTCGGACCAGTCGTGGTCGACGCTGTACTACAAGGACGCCTACCCAAGGCTCCAGAAGGTCAAGAAGCGCTGGGACCCGCTCAACGTGTTCCGGAACCGCCAGTCCATCGAGCCGCCGCCCGGCTGACCGCTGGGGAGGGTCATGCTCCCCCGGGGGCCGGCCCGAAACCCGGCACCAGCCGGTCGGCGAGCTGCTTCCGGGAGAGTCCGCGCTCCGCGGCGGCCTCGCCCAGCGCCTGCCGCGCCCGATCCTTCAGCCGCTTGGGCCGCGCCTTCTCGGAGATCCCGTGGAGCTGCACGAGGGCGAGGTCGGAGCCGATCGCGGTGAGCGCGTCCACCCCGCCCAGCGCCACCTTGATCGCGCCCTGGCCGGGCCAGGACCGCACCATCGAGCCGAGCCGCCGCGCCGTCTCGTCGTCGCCGGTCCAGCGGAGCTGGCCCACCGGCCAGCCGATCGTGGGCTGCTCGCCGGAGAGCCGCCAGCGCTCGAAGAGCGCCCAGCCGAACTCGGCCAGCGATCGCGGATCGCACGCCTCCAGCGCCGCCGCGACAGGGGCGGCCGGCGCGCGGCGCGGGCCCGCCTTCGCCAGCGCGGTGACCAGATGCCCGATCGCCTCGGCGGGCAGGGCCCGCTCGCGCCCGCGGAGCAGCACCTGCGGGAGCGCGCCGGGGGCCGCCCACGCGGGCGGGGCCTTCCGCTTCGCCGCGACCAGCGCCTTCGGGACGTCCCGCTCGGGGGCCTCGTCGGCCCTGGCCCGCCAGGCGTCCTCGACGATCGAGCGGGCCTCGTCCGGGAGGCCGGGCAGCGCCGCGGCGAGCAGCTCGGGCCGGGCCGCCAGGTGCGCGTTCAGGAGGCCGGACGCCAGCCGCGCCCGCCTTGAGGTGCCTGTGGTGAGTGGCGGGAGAAGGCGCAGCGCCCGTACCGGGAACCGCTCGATCATCGCCTCCGCCGCAACCAGCACCATCTGCTGGTTGAGGCGCTCGCCCACCAGCCGGAACGCCTCGTCGGTGGGGAGCGCGCCGAGCACGTCGAGGAGCGCCCCGCGGTTGCTCGCCTCGGACTCCTCGTCGAGCGTCCTCGCCAGCAGCGGGGCGATCGCGGGGCCGACGCCTTCGGCGACCGTCGCGAGCACGCCGAGGGAGCGCTCGAGATTCCCCAGCTCCGCCTGGTCGCCGAGCCGCGCGATCTGCTCGGCGGACCCGAGCGAGCACCAGAGCGCCAGGGCGCCGGAGGTGCCGTAAGTGCGGTAGGTCCCGTGCACGGGCGGCGCGGCGCAGCATTCGTCCACCCAGTCCTGCCGGGTCGGCACGAGGAAGGACACGGCGGCCCGCTGCATGGGCGTCCGGCGGTGGTCGGCCAGCCGCTCCACGGCCTCGGCGTAGTCGGCGTCGCCGGCGGCGGCCAGCAGGGCCCGCATCCGCCTGCCGGTCTCGCCCTCGGCCCAATGGATCGACGCCCACGTGTTGGCGGTGACCGGCGCGCCCCCCTCCACGTCGTAGAACCGGGGGAACACCTGGTCGAGCTCGGCGCACGCGCACGCGGCGAAGGCGAGCCCGTGCTCGGCGGTCCAGGCGTCGACGCACGTCGTGATCGCGGGATGGCGGCCGTCGACGCGCCGCGACCGCACGATGAGCGTGACGACCGCCGCGCCGACGGGATCGGCCTTGCCGGCCAGGTACGCGCGCGCCGCCTCGACGAGATCGGGGGCGCTCCGCTCGTGGCCGAGCACCCGCTCCAGCAGCGGCCGGGCCTCTGCGGTCCGGGCGCGCAGCTCGCCGGGCGCGGCGGGGTCGAGCTCGACCGCGGGCGACGGCGCCGCGCCGCCGCGCCGGGGGTGCAGCACCTCCCGCCACGCGTCGGGGATCCGCAGGGTGTCCTCATCCGGCAGGACGGCGTCGGCCCGGGGGAGTGGATCATTCATACCGCCCACCGTAGGGCGGCCCCCGGACATCATGCCGGGGCCGTGAGGCAACCCGATCCGGCTCCGGCAGCGGGTCTGGAGCAGGGGCCATATTTAGCGTCACATCAAAATTGCAGTGACTCCAAGATTTGTCCTAGGGTGGGTGCATGACCTTCGCCTTCGGCATCTACCCCGGTGCACTCCTCGGCAGCGACACGGGAGCCGTGGAGCCCGTCCGCCCCGACGACCCCGACCTGATCAACGACGCGCTGCGCCGCCTCCAGGGGGACGGGCGGACCCTGACGGTCCGCGCGTACCGCCCGTTCGCGGCCACCGTCGCGCCGGACGCCCCGCCCACCCCGGCCGAGCCCGAGCGCTACCTGGAGGGCGGGCGCAGGCTCGACCTGGTGCTGACGTTCCGCGAGCCGACCGGCGCGCTGGACGGCTGGCTCGACTTCGTCCGGGCCACCGTGCGGGACGAAGGGCCGCGGCTGGCGACGGTCCAGATCTGCGAGGAGCCCAACGCGGTGCTCCCCGTCCTGGACGGCAGCACGCCGAACGTGCGCGAGGCCCTCGTGCACGGCGTGATCGCGGCCAAGGAGGAGGCGCTCGCCAGTGGGCACGACCTCGGCGTCGGCTTCAACGCGGTGCCGACGTTCGACCCCGCCGACACGTTCTGGAAGGACCTCGGCGCGCTCGCGGACGAGCGCTTCCACCGGTCGCTCGACTACGTCGGCCTGGACTTCTTCCCCGACGTCTTCCGGCCGGTCCCGCCCGAGCGGCTCGCGGACGCGACCGCCTGGGTGGTCACGGCGTTCCGGGACGGCGGCCTGCGGGAGGCCGGCATCGACCCGTCCGTGCCCCTCCGCGTCTGCGAGAACGGCTGGCCCACCGGCCCGGACCGGAGCGAGGCGCGGCAGGCCGAGGTCGTCGAGGAGGTCGTCCGGACGCTGGCCGGGCTCCGCGACGAGCTCAACCTCACCGGGTACTCGTTCTTCAGCCTGCGCGACGCCGACAGCGCGGGCACCGGGATCTTCGACCGGTTCGGGCTCCTGCGGGACGACTACACGCCCAAGCCGGCCTTCGAGGCCTACCGGCGGCTGATCGAGGAGCTGGGAGACCGGCAATAACGAATCAGTCACGATAAGTGGCGGGGTGTTCCCTTCAGGTCGCGAGTGAGCAATGGAGGAGGGTGCTTGAACACACTCAGACGCCCCCGGCGCCCTCCTCCTTCGCCCCCCGCCTCCACGGAACCGCCCGTGGCCGCTGGCGCTCCGGCGTGACCCTCGCCGCCTGCACCGTGCTCGCCTTCGGCGCGTCCGCCTGTAACGACGACAGCGCCGGCGGTTCCGGCGGCACCACCGGCGGCACCGCCTCCGCGTCGACCTCCTCGCCCCACTCCGCGCCCCACTCCGCGTCCGCGGGCGGTGGCGGTGGTGGTGGCGGGGCCGCCTCGTCGCGGTGCACGTCCGTCCAGCTCGGGATTCACCTCGGCATGTCGGACGTGGGCGCGGGCAACCTGCGCTACGAGCTGCGGCTCACCAACAAGGGCTCGCACAACTGCACGCTCCAGGGGTACCCCGGGGTGTCGCTGCTGAGGGGCGACGGCAGCACCATCGGCCGGCCCGCGACCCATGAAGGCCCGGCGGGCGGCCTGGTGAGGATCGCGCCCGGCGGCGGTGCCCACGTCACCCTGCACACCCTCAACAAAGGCGTGAAGGGCGACGGCTGCTGGGAGGAGCCGGGCCTGCTCAAGGTGTACCCGCCCGGTTCCAAGGCCGCGATGACCCTGCGCACCACCTCGCCGCACGTCTGCGGCGACACCTTCACCGTGACCTCGGTCCAGGGGACGTGACCGGCGGTCCACCGCGCCGCCCCGGAGTTATCCTGCCCCCGTGCCCCTGAGCCGTCGTGCTCTCCTCTCGCTCACCGCCGCCGCGGCCGGCTGCTCGGCCGACGGCGAGCGGCTCCCCGCGCTGCGGCTCGCCACCGGCCCGATCGGCGGGCCCTACGGCGTGCTCGGCGACCGTCTCGCCGCCGAGCTGCGGCGCCGCGGCGGCCCGGTCCGGGTGTTCAAGACCGCCGCCAGCGTGGAGAACCTCGGGCTGCTCGCCGCGGGCCGCGCTGACCTCGGCTTCGCGCTGGCCGACAGCGCCGAGGACGCGGTGCGGGTCCGGCACCGGCCCGTCGCCGCGCTGGCCCGCATGTACATGAACTACGTGCACCTCGTCGTCCCCGCGGACTCCCCGGTGCGGGCCCCCGGCGACCTCGCGGGCCGCGCGGTGTCGATCGGTGCGGACGGTTCGGGCACCGCGGTTACGGCGGAGCGGATCCTGGCGGCGGCCCACCTGGCCCGGCCCGTCCGGCCCGTCCGGCTCGGGCTGGAAGCGTCCGCCACGGACCTGCGCGCCCGCCGGATCGCGGCCTTCTTCTGGTCCGGCGGCGTGCCCACCCCCGCGCTGGTGGCGCTCGGCCGCGCGACGCCGATCCGCCTCATCCCGCTCGGCGGCCTGGTGCGGAGCCTGCGCCGGGCGCACGGGCCGATGTACGACACCGTCACGGTGTCGGCCGGCATGTACGGCACGCCGGTGCCCGTGCCCACCGTGGGAACGGCCAGCTACCTCGTGTGCCGCGGCAGCCTGCCCGGCCGCGTCGCCCAGACCGTGACGGCGGTGCTGTTCGCCAGCCGCGACCGGCTCCAGGCGCCCGACGCCCCCGGCGCGCGGCTCGACCGCCGCTACGCGGTGAGCACGGGCGGGGTGCCGCTGCATCCCGGCGCCGTCCGCTACTACCGGTCGGTCTACGGCTGATCCGCGAGCCGCAGCTCCACGACGAGGCCGCGCGGCTCATTCGCGCGGACGGTGAGCGTGCCGCCGCAGGCGCGCGCCAGCTCGGCGGCGATGGCCAGGCCGAGCCCGCTGCCCGGGACGTTGGTGTGCGCCCCCGACCGCCAGAACCGGCCGGACGCCTTCGCGGCGTCGCCCGCCGGCAGCCCCGGCCCGTCGTCGGCGATCCGCAGCACCACTTCCCCAGCGGGGGGCGACCCCCGGATCCCCGTCGGGCTGTCGGGTGGTCCTCGTTCCGCTCCGGTCCTGCCGGCGGGTTTTCCGGGGGGCGACCCCCGGCCCCCCGTCGGGTCGTCGGGTGGTCCTCGTTCCGCTCCGGTCCTGCCGGCGGGTTTTCCGGGGGGCGACCCCCGGCCCCCCGTCGGGTCGTCGGGTGGTCCTCGCTCCGCTCCGGTCCAGCCGACGGAGACCGTCCGGCCCGGGGGGACGAACTTCGCGGCGTTCTCCAGCGCGATGTCGGCGATCCGCGCGACGGCGCCCGGCACCGCCCGTGCCCGCAGCGTCCCGGGCAGCTCCACGGCGAGCACCAGGCCCATGGCCTCGAACGGCTCGCGCCAGCCCGCCAGCCGCGCGCGCAGCTCGGCCGCCACGTCGACGTCCTCGACGACCGGGGCGTGCTCCACCCGGGCCAGTTCCAGCAGGCCGTCCACCAGCGTGACGAGCCGGTCCAGCTCGTCCAGCGCCTCCTCGTGCCGGCGGTTCTCCACCTGGATCATCACCGTGCTGAGCGGCGTGCGCAGCTCGTGCGAGGCGGCGTTCACGAACATCTGCTGCCGCTCGAACGAGCCGGACACCGCGTCCGCCATCGCGTTGAACCGCTCCTCCAGCCGGCGCAGCTCGCCGGGGCCGGTGCCGGGCACGGCCCGCACGTCGCGGCGCCCCTCGGCCAGCGCCCGCGTCAGCAGGTCGAGCTCGGTGACCGGACGCAGGATCCACCGGGCGAGCCCCCGCGCGGCCAGCACCGCGCAGCCGAGCGTCACCAGCGCGCCCAGCGCGAGGACGCCCCACACGACCGCGACGTCGCGGCGGGCCCGCCCGGTCGGCGCCCGCACCAGCACCGCGCCCGACACCTGCGCGTCGCGTCCGGCGGGCTCGGCGACCAGCACCGTGCGCGGCCCGAACGGGGTGACCGCCGGCAGGTCCTCGGTCGTCCGGCCCGACAGCGCCAGCAGCGTCGCGGCCCGGTCGGGGCCGCGCATCGCCCCCGCCTCGGCGACCACGGCGCCGTCGCGGTCGCGGATCCGCACCGCCGCGCCGTACAGGCCCGCGTAGCGGGCGATCTCACCGTTCAGCGTCGCCCGGTCGCCCTCCCGCGCCGCCTGGTCGGCCAGCTCGGCGAACCGGGTCGCGTCGGCCCGCCGGTCGAGCAGTAGCCGCCCGGTCCGGTGCGAGGAGTACGCCCGCGCCAGCGGGACGGCCAGCGCTGCGATCACCAGCATCATCAGCACCGCGAACGTCGCGACCAGGCGCGACCTCACCGGCCCAGCCGGTAGCCCGTGCCGCGCAGGGTCTCGACCAGGCCGGGCCGCCCGGTCTTGGCGCGTAGATTCGCCACGTGGACGGTCAGCGAGCACGACGTCGACGGCATCGTGTCGCCCCACACCGTGTCGAGGATCTTCTCCCGGGTGCACACCACGCCCGGCTCCCCGGCCAGCAGCGCGAGCACGTCGAACTCCCGGCCGGTCAGCGCGACCGGCTCGCCCGCCACGGTGACCCGCCGCCCGGCCACGTCGACGCGGACATCGCCGACCGTCACCACCCGGTCGCGGCTCGGCAGCGGCCGGTGCCCGCGCCGCATCACCGCGTCCATCCGCGCCATCAGCACGTCGGTGCGGAACGGCTTGACCAGGTAGTCGTCGGCGCCGGAACGCAGGCCGCTCAGGACGGCGCGCTCGTCGCCGCGCGCCGTCACCACGATCAGCGGGACGAACGACACCCGCCGGATCTCGGCCAGCGCCCGCATCCCGTCCATGTCGGGCAGCCCGAGATCGAGCAGCACGATGTCGGCGCCGGCGGCCAGCCGGATCGCGTCGTCGGCCCGTCCCGCCCGCGCGACCTGATGGCGGTGCCTGGTGAGGGTGGTGACGAGGGCGTCCGCGAACCGGTCGTCGTCTTCGACCACGAGAACGCGCATGCGTCCAGCCTAAGCTCGTACCGGCACGGCGTCAGGGGCGTCCTCGCCACGGGTCAGCGCGGCGTCGCGGGTCTCGCGCATCAGCGCGTACACCACCAGCGAAACCGCGGCGCAGCCCGCGACGTACCAGTAGAAGCCCGTCTCGATCCCGGCCTTCTTGAACCACAGCGCGACGTACTCGGCGGTGCCGCCGAACAGCGCGTTCGCGATCGCGTACGGCAGCGCGACGCCCAGCGCCCGCACGTGGGTGGGGAACAGCTCCACCTTCACCACCGCGTTGATCGAGGTGTACCCGGTCACGACGACCAGCCCGATCAGCGACAGCCCGAACGCCGGCCAGAAGCCGCCCGCGTGCGCCAGCGCCGTCATCAGCGGCACGGTGCCGACCGTCGCCCCGACGCCGAACGCGATCAGCAGCGGGCGGCGGCCGACCCGGTCCGACAGGGCGCCCGCCGCGGGCTGGAGCAGCATGAACACCAGCAGCACGCAGAAGCTCACCAGCGCCGCGGTGGGCTTGGGCAGCCCGGCGGTGTTGGACAGGTACTTGGTCAGGTAGGTGGTGAAGGTGTAGTAGGCCAGCGTCCCGC
The DNA here is from genome assembly GCF_036227065.1 of Spirillospora sp. NBC_01491. Lineage (GTDB taxonomy): Bacteria > Actinomycetota > Actinomycetes > Streptosporangiales > Streptosporangiaceae > Spirillospora > Spirillospora xylanilytica. The sequence continues at coordinate 3,245,430 of NZ_CP109432.1, read as the reverse complement.
CCATGGTGAGTGCGATGACCAGCAGGAACTCCCTGCGGTGCCGGCGCAGCGCGCGGATCGTCCCGCGCTCGCCGGAATGCTCGGGGGCGTCCTGGTCGTAGGCCGCCGTCTCCAGCAGGCTGCGCCGCAGGTACAGCACGACCGCGGCGCCCAGCGCGCCGATGACGAACGGGATCCGCCATCCGTAGGAGTGCAGCGCCGCGTCCGACAGGGTCCGCTGGAGGACGATCTGGAGACCCAGGCCGATGAGCTGCCCGGCCGTCATCGACACGTACTGGAAGCTGGAGGCGAACCCGCGCCTGCCCGGCGGCGTCGCCTCGGTCAGGTAGGTGGCGCTGGCCGCGTACTCGCCGCCCACCGAGAGCCCCTGCATCAGCCGCGCGACCAGCAGCACCACCGCGCCGAAGTAGCCGACGGAGTCGTAGGTCGGGGCGACCGCGATCAGCAGCGCGCTGCCCGACATCAGCGACACCGTCAGGGTGAGCGCCGCCTTGCGCCCGCGCCGGTCGGCGAACCGGCCGAGCAGCCACCCGCCGATCGGCCGCATGAAGAACCCCACCGCGAAGATCCCGGCGGTGTTGAGCAGTTGCGCCGTCGCGTTCCCCTTGGGGAAGAACGCGGCGGCGAAGTAGGTGGCGAAACTGGCGTAGACGAACCAGTCGTACCACTCGACCAGATTGCCCACCGAACCGCCGAGCACCGCCTTCCAAGGCGTGCGCCCGGACCCGGATCGTGCCGTCATCGAGGACCTCCCGCGAGGAGCCGTGGAAGGCGAGCGTCCCCCGGACGGCCGCCGGGGCGAAGGGCGGCGGCCGATATCTAATCCGCCCTTAACATTGGGCCCCCCGCGCCCTGCCGGTGACCTGGCCGTTCGGCGATTCCGGGCCGCTTCTATACTCCGTTACCGGTCACTCTGGCGACAGACGTCATCAGGCCGGCGAGGTGGACGGCCCGCGGGGATTGAACGCCTCCCATCGCCGGGTACGTACAAGATCGTTGTCTGGCGAAAGGAACGCACCATGCCCCTGTCCCCTCGGCTGCCCGCCGCCCCTCCGACGCTGTCGGCACTGGAGGAGTCCTACAACCGGGTGCTGCGCCGCGACCCCGGCGAGCCCGAGTTCCACCAGGCCGTCGCCGAGGTGCTGGAGTCCCTCGCGCCGGTGCTGGACGAACGCCCCGAGGTCGCCGCCGCCAAGCTGGTGGAGCGGGTCACCGAGCCCGAGCGCCAGATCATCTTCCGGGTGCCCTGGCAGGACGACTCCGGCGAGATCCACGTCAACCGCGGCTTCCGGGTCGAGTTCAACAGCGCACTCGGCCCGTACAAGGGCGGCCTGCGCTTCCACCCCACCGTCAACCTCGGCATCGTGAAGTTCCTCGGCTTCGAGCAGATCTTCAAGAACGCGCTGACCGGTCTCGGCATCGGCGGCGGCAAGGGCGGCAGCGACTTCGACCCGCGCGGGCGCTCCGACGACGAGGTGATGCGCTTCTGCCAGTCGTTCATGACCGAGCTGTACCGCCACGTGGGCGAGCACACCGACGTGCCGGCCGGCGACATCGGCGTCGGCACCCGCGAGATCGGCTACATGTTCGGCCAGTACCGGCGGGTCACCAACCGCTGGGAGGCGGGCTTCCTCACCGGCAAGGGCCAGGAATGGGGCGGTTCGGCGGGCCGCACCGAGGCCACCGGCTACGGCAACGTGCTGTTCACCGCCGAGATGCTCCGGCGCCGCGGCGAGGACCTGGACGGGCAGCAGGTCGTCGTCTCCGGCTCCGGCAACGTCGCGATCTACACGGCCGAGAAGGCGCAGGCGTTCGGCGCGAACGTGATCACCGTGTCCGACTCCGACGGCTACGTGGTCGACGAGAAGGGCATCGACCTCGACCTGCTCAAGCGGGTCAAGGAGGGCCAGCGGGGACGTGTCGCCGACTACGCCGACCTGCGCGGCGCCTCGGCCCGGTACGTGCAGGGCGGCAGCGTGTGGGACGTTCCCGCCGACATCGCCCTCCCGTCCGCCACGCAGAACGAGCTGGACGTCGACGCCGCGCTGATCCTGGTCCGCAACGGCGTCAAGGCGGTCTCCGAGGGCGCGAACATGCCGACCACGCACGACGCGGTCCGGGTCTTCCAGGACGCGGGCGTCGCGTTCGGCCCCGGCAAGGCCGCCAACGCCGGCGGTGTCGCGGTCAGCGCGCTGGAGATGCGGCAGAACGCGGGCCGCGAGTCCTGGTCGTTCGACCAGGTCGAGACGGAACTGGCGCAGATCATGCGCGACATCCACGACACCTGCTACGAGACCGCCGAACGCTACGGCGCCCCCGGCGACTACGTCATCGGCGCCAACATCGCCGGTTTCGAGCGGGTCGCCGGCGCGATGCTCGCCCAGGGCCTGGTGTAGTCCCCCCCCCACGTGGCGCGTATCCGCTGAGCGGTCCGGCGTCGTTATACTCCCGGGAAATTTCGGCGCCCGCCGCTTCCGAGGAGAGCCAGTGATGAGCACCGGACCTTCGATCGACCAGACGCCCGGAGCCCGTCTTGGGTAGACGCGGAGGTGGCGGCCGGGGCGCGGGCGGCGGCCGGGGCGGACGAGGCCGGGGCGGGCACGGAGCGGCCGGGGGAGTGTTCGGCCGGGCCGCGGGGGAGGCGTTCCGGTCGCCTCCGGGCCGTTCGCGCGACGGCGGGCACGGCGGGTCACCCCGGACCCCGGGCCGGCGCGGCGAGAACCCCCCGCCGCGGCGCAGCGGGAACGACCGCGCGGGCGCCAGGCCGAACGACACCAAGTCCACGACCGACGACCCGATCGACGTCGTCACCGGCGAGGTGCTGCTGACCCAGACCGACGTGGAGTTACCGGGAGCGCTCCCGCTGCTGTTACAGCGCACCCACATCTCCACCTACCGCGCCGGCCGGCTGTTCGGCACGTCGTGGGCATCGACGCTGGACCAGCACCTGGAGCCGGACTCCGAAGGGGTCCATGTCCTGCCGGACGACGCCACGGTGCTGAAGTATCCGCAGGCGGTGCTGCCCAACATCGAGTTCCGCCCGGTCGAGGGGCCGCAGCGCCCGCTCGTCCTGACGTCCGGCGGCGGGTACGAGCTCACCGACCCGCACTCGGGCCGCACCCTGCACTTCCCCGCTCCCGGAGAGGAGCACGGCTGGTCACGGCTGCCGCTGGTCGCGATCAGCGACCGGAACGGCGACCGCGTCGAGCTGCTGTACGAGGACCAGGTCCTGGTCGAGGTCCGGCACTCAGGCGGGTACCGCATCGCGGTCGACAGCGCGGCCCTGGACCCGGCCGCGCGACACCCGGCGGGCCCGGATTCAGCGGGCCCGCCCGGCGGATCCGGCGGGCCCGCAGAACGCCGGATCACCGCGCTGCGGCTGCTCACCGGGGAGGCGGACGACCCGCCGGGCGGTGTCACCCTCGTCCGCTACGGGTACGACGAGCGCGGCCACCTGGCCGAGGTGACCGACTCCTCCGGCCGGCCGCTGCGGTTCACCTACGACGACGAGGGCCGCCTGACCGGCTGGGTCGACCGGAACGGGTTCTGGTACCGCTACGAGTACGACGGCGAGGGGCGGGCCGTCCGCGCCACCGGCAAGGACGGCTACCTCAGCGCCACCCTGTCCCACGACCCCGGGAACCGCACCACGGTCGTCACCGACGCGCTCGGCCACGCCACCACCTACCGGTACAACGAGCTCTTCCAGGTCGTGTCCGAGACCGACCCGCTCGGCGCGACGACCCGCACCGAATGGGACCGGCACGACCGCCCGCTCGCCCGCACCGACGCCCTCGGCCGCACCACCCGCTACACCTACGACGAGCACGGCGACCTCACCGCGGTCGCCCACCCCGACGGCACGCGCGCCACCGCCGTGTACGACGCCTCGCACCGTCCGATCGAGATCACCGACGTCGGCGGGGCCGTGTGGCGGCAGTCCTTCGACGCCGCCGGGAACCTGGTCGAGGCGACCGACCCGGCGGGCTCGGTGCAGCGCTACGCCCGCGACGAGCGCGGCCGGCTCACCTCGATCACCGACCCGCTGGGCAACGTGACCCGCGTCGAGACCGACCCCGCCGGGCTGCACACCGCGACCATCGATCCGCTCGGCGGGGTCACCCGGTACTCCTATGACGCGGCGGGCAGGCTGACCGGCCTCGTCGACCCGGTCGGCGGGACCTTCCGCTACGGGCGGACCCCCGAAGGACGGCTCGCCTGGCGGACCCTCCCCGACGGCACGACCGAACGCTGGAGCCACGACCCCGAGGGCAACCGGACCGAGTACGTCGACGCCCTCGGCCGGGTCGTCCGCACCGAGTACGGCGCGTTCGACCTCCCGGTCGCCCAGATCGGGGCGGACGGGGCGCGCCTGGAGTTCACCCACGACAGCGCGCTGCGCCTGACCGCCGTCACCAACCCCCAGGGCCTGGTCTGGCGCTACGAGTACGACGCCGCGGGCAACCTCGTCCGCGAGAGCGACTTCAACGGCCGGGTCCTGGAGTACGCCTACGACGGGACCGGCCGGCTGGCGTCCCGCACGAACGGCCTCGGCCAGACCATCGCGTTCACCCGCGACGCGCGCGGCCTGGTCGTGGAGAAGCGGTCGGACGACGGCGTCACCAGCTTCTCCTACACCGCGAACGGTTGGCTGGAGAGCGCGGCCAACGCGCACGCGGAACTGCGGTTCGAACGCGACGCGCTCGGCCGGGTGACCGCCGAGCACTGCAACGGGCGCCCGCTCCTGTCGTCCTACGACGCCCGCGGGCGGCGGGTGCGCCGGCGCACGCCCACGGGCTCGGAGAGCAGGTGGGAGTACGACGCCGTCGGGCTGCCGCGCTCCCTCGCGGCCGGCGGGCAGTCCATCCACTTCGAGCACGACGCGGCGGGCCGCGAGGTGCAGCGCCGGATCGGCGCCGGCGCCGTCCTCAGCCAGGTCTGGGACGCCGCGCACCGGCTGACCTCGCAGACCGTCTGGGGCGCGCCCGCCCCGTCCGAGCGCCGGGCCCGGCTGCTCCAGCACCGGGGCTACGCCTACCGGGCGGACGGCGCCGTCGCGGCGATCGGCGACCGGCTCGGCGGCGACCGGACGTTGGAGTTCGACGGCGTCGGACGCGTCACCGCCGTCCACGCCCAGGGCTGGACCGAGCGGTACGCCTACGACACCGCGGGGAACATCGCCCAGGCCGCCGGGCCCACCGCCGACCCCGAGGCGCAGGGGGACCGCGAGTACACCGGGACGATGCTGAGGCGCGCGGGTTCGGTGCGCTACGAGCACGACGCCGCCGGACGCGTCCTGCTGCGCCAGCGGCCCCGCCTGTCCTCCAAGCCCGACACGTGGCGGTACCGCTGGAGCGCCGAAGACCGCCTCACCGGCGTCGAGACCCCCGACGGCCGGCAGTGGCGCTACCACTACGACCCGCTCGGACGCCGCATCGCCAAGACGCGGCTCGCCCCGGACGGCGAGGGCGTGCTGGAACAGGTGGACTTCGCCTGGGACGGCCCCGTCCTCGCGGAGCGGGTCGAGCGCGTCTGGTCGCCCGAGCGGGGCGCCTACACCGGGTCGAGCACGGTCTGGGAGTACGAGCCCGGCGGCATCCGCCCGCTCGCCCAGCTCGAACGGGCCCCGGACGCCGGCCAGGGGATCGACGAGCGGTTCTACGCCATCGTCGCGGACCTGGTCGGCACGCCCGCCGAGATGGTGGACGCCTCGGGCCAGGTCGTATGGCACCCGCGCCGGAACCTGTGGGGCGGCCGGACGGAACCCGCCGGCACCGACTGCCCGCTCCAGTTCCCCGGGCAGTACCGCGACCGGGAGACCGGTCTCGACTACAACCACCACCGCTACTACGACTCGGCGACGTCCCGCTACCAGAGCGGCGACCCGATCGGCCTCCGGGGAGGCACCGACCCGCACGCGTACGTGTCCAACCCGATGGAGGCCATCGACCCGCTCGGACTCGCGCCCTGCAAGCTCAACATGGGCGCCGGGCAGAATCCCATGCCCGGCGCGGTCAACATGGACAGGACGCCGGGCCCGGGGGTCGACGTCGTCGGCGACGCCAACCACCTTCCGTTCAGGAACGGCGCGTTCAACGAAGTGCACGCCGTCAACCCCTACGGTTACAACCCGGTCAACCCGGAGACCGCGCGCGTGCTCGAACCGGGTGGGACGCTGTCGGTCACCGGCAGCCCGAAGAACAAGTTCATCAAGCCGCCCGCCGACCTCGAGGGCATGGGCTTCAGGCTGGAGCACGAGGGACCGATGATCCCCGAACACGGCTTCGGGACCCAGCGCCTGACGAACGGGAGCCCGCTCTCGACCACCGACAACCACATCACCCGCAGATACCGAAGGATCTGATGCCCGGTGCCGAAGATACCCATGGAGACGGTCCTGTCCGGCCTGCTCGAGAGGATGGACGACGAGGACCTCGCCGAGGTCTGCGACACCCTCGTCTGGAAGGTCGAGGACAACGGGACGGAGCTCATGGAGGTCTGCCGGTCCTGGCTGCGGGGGGACGACCCGGCCCGCGTCCAGGCCGCCCTCGCGATCAACAACGGGTTCCTCTTCCCCACCCGGGAGGAGATGCGCGCGGCCTTCGCGGGCCTCGCCGGCCGGTTCCCGCGGTTCCGCCCGCGGACCGAGGAGATCCTTCGGAGCTGGGACGCCCGGTTCGCGCCGAAGGCCGTCCGCGACGTCGTCGAAGGGGTCCGGCCGCTCGCACAGACCGCGGAGGTCTACGGCGTGACCGAGGACCTCCTCCGCCGCTGGGTCGACGAGGCGCGGTAGACCTGTGGGGCACGCCGGTCAGAGGCCGGTGGCGCCCCCGCACGTCGCCGATCAGGGACCGGTGGCGCCCGCGCAGGTCGCAGGTCAGGGGCCGGTGGCGCCGAAGCCGGCGCCGGCCAGCAGCGTGGCCAGGTCGTCGACCGTGACCGCGAACGTCGCCCCGCCGGTGTGCGCGCCGCCGGTCAGCACGCCGACGACCTCGCCGAGCCCGTTCAGCAGCGGGCCGCCCGCCCCGTCCGGAGGCGCCGGCAGGCCCGTCCGGTAGAGGCGCAGGCCCTGCTCGGGGAACGCCTCGAAGGAGTCGACCACCCCCGAGAGCAGCAGCTCGTCCGAGGCGCCGACGGCGTGCACCGGGTCGCCGACGCGCACCAGCCCCGCGTGGCCCAGCCGCAGGGGCGCCGCCAGGACGGGTTCGGCCAGTTGCAGCAGGACCACGCCGAGGTGCGGCGACTCCGGGGCGAAGACGTGCCCGACGCGCCGCCGTCCCGCCGAGGTCTCGACCTCGGTGCCGGGGTCGCGTCCGGTCACGACCAGGCGGTCGGAGATCAGGAAGCCGCCGCCCGACGCCGTCCGCACCAGCGCGGGGCGGACGCGCCGGAGGAACGCTCCGGGGCCGGCCGGGTCCAGGACGGCGGCACCGAGCCGGTCCGCGTTCGCGATCAGCGTGCGGCGGTACGCGTCGGCCGCCCCGGTCTCGGCGAGGCACCGCAGCTCGCGGCGCACGTCCTCGGGATCGTCCAAGGGCCCGCCCAGTTCGGCCCGCGCCGCGAGGGCGTGGGCGTAGTCGCCGGTGGCGTGGAGGCCCCGGAACCTGCGCAGCGGGTCGGCCTGCCCGGCGGTGATCCGGCCGAGCACCGCGTTCCACAGCGTCACCTGCGCCAGCGCCGGACGGAGCCGGGCCAGCAGAGCCCCGAGCAGGTCCAGCAGGAGCCGTCCCTCCGCCAGGTCGCCCGACAGGTCCGGTCCCTGGGTGCCGAGGTATTCGCGGGCCTTGGTGGTCAGATCGAGGAGCGGGCCGCGCATCGAGGCCAGCTCGGTCTCCAGCTCGGCGGCGGCCGGGCCGTAGATCTCCGTGAGCACCCGCTCGGTGCGCGGGTCCTGCCGGACGCCGCCCGGACGGTGCGCCGCCAGGCGCGTGCGGAACTCCTTCAGCAGCGCCTCGGCGTCCGCGTGCCCGGCCTCGTCCGCGAGCCCCGCCAGCCGCTCGCGCAGCGCGGCGGTCTCGGTCCGCAGCGTCTCCCGCTCCCGCTCCAGCCGGTGCCGCAGCGCCATCTCGCTGACCTCGCCGGGGGACAGCAGCGTCGTGTCGCTCACCGTGATCGAGCTGAGGTTGCCGGTCTTCCTGTCACGGGCCGTCACCTCCAGCACGCAGCTCTGGTCGATGGCGAAGGTCACCTCGATCTCGGGCTCGCCCGCCGGGGCGGGCGGGATGCCACCGAGCCGGAACTCCCCGATCTTGGACTCGGGGCGCAGGTCGCCGTTGTAGATCTGGACGAGCACCGCGTCCTGGTCGTCCCGGGTGGTGCTGTAGGTGCCGTGCCGCTCGGCCGGGATGTGGGTGTTGGCCGCGATGAGCGGGGAGAACTCCTCCGCGCCCGGGGACGGCGCGACCAGCAGGCCGAGCGCCAGCGGTGTGACGTCCATCAGCACCTGCTCGCGCAGCGCGCCGCTGAGCACCGCGGCCTGCGTCGCGGCGCCGCGCGCCACCGCGGTGCGCGGATCGGACAGCACGGTGCGGCGCAGCCCGAACACCTCCTCGACCGCCTCCCGGACGTACGGCGCGAGCATCGGGCCGCCGACCAGCACCAGATGCTCGGGCCGCTCCTCCAGCGAGTCCCGGAGCCGCCGGCAGGTCGTGCGCAGCGTGTCCAGCGGCCCGGCGAGGATCCCGGTCAGCTCGTCCCTGCTCAGCGACAGCCGGAAGCCCGGATCGCCGTTGAACCCCGGCAGCGGGTAGTCGACCTCGTGCTGCCCGGAGAGGCCGATCTTCAGGTACTCGGCGGCGATCTCGAAGCGGCGCCGCTCCCTGCCCTTCGCGGGCACGGTGACGCCCGTCCGCGCCAGCCGCTCCTCCAGCGCCCGGACGATGATCGCGTCGAAGTCGGCGCCGCCGAACCCGGTGTCGCCGCCCACCTGGTGCACGTCGTACATCCGGCCGTCGACCCACAGGGCGCTGATGTCGAGGGTGCCGGCGCCGAGGTCGACGACCACCACCTCGCCGCTCAGCCGGCGCTGCCGCGCGGCGGTGATGCAGGCCGCGGTCGGCTCGTGGATCAGCCGGGCGAGTTCCACCCCGGCGATCGCGCAGGCGTTGCGGGTCGCCTGCTTCTGGTTGTTGCGGAAGAACGCCGGAATGGTCAGCACCGCGCGGGGCCGCTCCACCCGCAGGTCGTGCCCCTCCGCGAGCCGGCCCAGCCACTCGTCCCTGACCTCGCCCAGCTCGGCGCGGGCCAGGTCGGCCACCGCCTCCAGCACCCGTTCGGCGAGGAAGTCCTCCACCATGCCCCGGGCGTGCCCGATCAGCCGGGCGGCGACCTCCTCGGTGCGGTAGACCCGGCCGCGGACGCGGTACCGGGTCAGCCCGCCGATGCGGCGCTTGGCGGCGCTGATGTGGCCCTTCACCCAGCTCGCGAGGACCTCCTCGCCGGCGATCCCGACCCGCTCGTTGCCCGCCTCGTCGAGGGTGAGGGTGGAGGCGAAGTACGGGTGCCCCTTCCACGGGCAGAGCACCGGCTCCTTCGTCGCGCCGTCGTAGATGGAGACCGCGCAGGTGGTGGTGCCGAGGTCGAGCGCCCAGATGCCCGCGTACCGGCGGTCGACGTCCCGTATCGCCTGGGCCGTCCAGGCCGCGGCGCGCGCCTCGAACGGCTCCCGGCCCCGCGTGCCGAGCGCCTCCAGGCAGCGCCGCACGTCGGGTTCCAGGTCCGGGGGGAGCATCGCCTCGTCGCGCAGCCGCCGCAGCTCGGCGAACCCGGCGGTGTCGCGGCCGTGCCGCTCGACCGCCGCCAGGCACAGCGCGGCGAGCCGCCCGGTGTCGCCGGACCGGCGCAGGCAGTCGGCCAGCCGCGGGTCCTCGATCGCGTCGTCGCCGCGCCAGGCGATCAGGCTGCGGGCGGCCTCGGCGGGCCGCCCGGCCCGCAGGTACAGCCCGGCCGCCTCCTCCGGACGGCCCGCCGCGGCGTACAGCTCGGCCGCCCCGACGAGGTCGCCGCCCGCCTCCCGGGCGCCCGCGCGGGCGTCCCAGCCGTCCGGGTCGCCGCGGAGCACCCGTTCGGCGTCACCGTGCCGTCCGGCCTTGAGGTAGAGCCCGTGCGCCCGGTAGAGGTCGCCGCCGTGCTCGGCCTGCTCGGCGGCGGCGGACGTCTCCCCGGCGCCCTCCTCGAACCGGCTCCACTCCAGGTGGACCGCCGGCCCCACGTCGTCGTCGGACGGGCCCGCGGGCTCGGCCAGCGCCGCGTAGTGCCGGCGCCCCGCCTGGACGACCGCCGCGCGGCGGGCGGTCAGCTCGGCGCGGCGCGCGGCGAGCGCCCCGGTGGCGCCGGTGATCAGGGCGAGGCGGCGGACGACGGTCTCGGCGAGAACCGCGGCCTCCGCGTACTCCTGCCGTTCGACCAGCGCGTCGACCTCGGGCCAGCAGGCCCCCGCCAGCCGTTCCAGCCGGTCCGGCCGGTCGTCGGGGCAGGCGGCCAGCGCGTCGCCGAACCGGCCGAGCCGCTCATGGCACTCGCTCAGCCGGTCGGGCCTCCCGGCGGCCCGGTAGTGGGGGAGCGCCTCGGCGTACTCGCCGCGGCCGAAGTGCAGGTCGGCCGCGCGTCCGGCCAGGTCGGCCAGGATGCCGGCGCCCTCCCGGCTCGCCAGCTCGAGGCCGGCCCGCACGTCGTCGAGGCGCGGCGACCGCAGGCAGCAGCGCATCGCCTCCTCGCGCCGGACGGCGGTGTCGGCGAGCCGTACGGCCTCGGTGCCGTTCCCGAGGAAGGCGTGCACCTCGAACAGCTCCGGCAGCGCGGACCCGGGCAGCCGGGACAGGAACCCGGTCCACAGCTGCTCGTCCCGGGCGAGCGGCGACGTCGGCAGGTGCCCGCGCAGCGACCGGGCGACGGTGTCGCGGTCGAGCAGGCCGAGCCCGCGCCACCGGTCGAGCTGCGCGACCAGGCGGTCGGCGTCGCCGGTGCCGCCCAGCACGTCGGCCAGCCGGTCGCGGGCCGCGCGCTGGAGCGGGGCGGAGCCGAGCCTGGTGGCCAGCTCGAACGTCACGGTCAGGGCGTCGGCGTCGGTCCCCGCGGCCAGGCCCGCGAGCAGCTCGGCGTGCCCGGCGGGAAGCTCCGCCGCGTAGACGTGGCCGGGCACGCGGGAGTCGTACGCGCGGAACAGCCGCAGCGCCAGCGCGGGGTCCTGGCCGAGCGCCCGCTCCAGGGCGCGGACGTAGTCGCGCGCCGCCTTCTCGAGCTGCCGCCCAGCCGGCGGATCCCCGGCGAAGGCCGCCTCCAGCCGGCGCAGCCGCCGATCCGAACCCCACCCCCGCACCGGCATGCCCTGCCCTCCAAGCGACCGGTCGATCCCGTTGTCCGGCCATGGTAATCGCCAGGAAGGGGGCGATCCGGTCGTGATGCGAGAACCGTCCGCCGCACCGGCCGGGCCCGGGACGGCGCCCTCGCCCCGATCAGGGGTTCTTGGGCGGCGCCGGTCCGGGGGCGGCGCTCGGAAGCTGTGTCGGGGCCGGCTGGGAGGAGGGCGGGGACCATGTCGAGGTCGGGCCGGGGCCCGTGCGCGGTCGCGGCCCGCAGTACTTCAGCCATTCGGCCCCGGCGCCGAGGTGGTTGGTGACCAGGTAGTCGCCGCCCGCCGCGAGCTGGAGGTCCCACCAGGCCGTCTGGTTGGGCAGGACGCACTGGTCGACGCCCGGGGGGCACCAGATGAAGTGGCCGTTGAAGTCGTTGTCCCCGCCGAAGGGGTTGTAGCTGGCCACCTTGTCAGCCCGGAGGGCGCCGTCCGGGCCGCCCCAGATGCGGACCTTGAGGCGGGCGTCATGGGCCCGCTGGACAAAGGCGGCGTAGGCGTCCCGCTCCTCTTGGGAAAGCGACCAGTTGTCCTTGGACACGCATTTTTTGAAGTCGTCGTTCAGCACTCTCACATGCAGGGCGTACTCTTCGTCGTAGGCCGGCTTCCTCGCATTGTTGGGCGCCTTGTTGGTGGGATCCAGGATGGCCGGGACCTGGCAGTTCTCGGAGCTGGTGGAGTAGATGACACCCGGCGGCGGGTGACGGATCTGCTCCGGGTTCGCCAGGCTGACCGGCAGCACGACCTCCACATTGTCGGGCAGGCCCTTCATCTGCTCGACGATCCGGTCATAGGCGGCCGGTCCGCCTTCCTTGACCTCGACGAACACCTGGAACTTCTCATTGCGTCCCGGGTAGACGGTGCCGCCGTTGTAGTGGGCCAGTGCGGTCAGCGGATCGAAGTACTTCTCCTTGAGCGTGCCGACGTCGCTGCCCTTGTCGTGCATGAGGCGCAGCTCGCCCTTGTCGTTCATCCGGACGTCCGCCTCGACGCTCGTCGTCCCGTTGCTGAGCGCGCTCTGGAGGGGCGTCTTGTTCTGGTAGTCGTTGTGCGCGTTGAGCCGCTCGAACGTCTTCGCGTCCGGGTTCGGGGAGCAGACCTGCTTCTCGACCGGCGGTTTCGTGGGGATCGGCGAACTCGCGGGGCCAGGCGAATTCGCCGGACCAGGCGAACTCGCGGTGCCGGGTGAATTCGCGGTGCCGGGTGAATTCGCGGTGCCGGGTGAATTCGCGGGGCCGGGCGAACTTGCTGTGCCGGGTGAATTTGCGGGGCCGGGTGAATTCTCCGAGCCGGGTGCATTCGCGGGCCCGGGCGAATTCGCGGGCCCGGCGGCCGATCCCTGCGGGGACGTTCCCTGGTGCTCGCATTGCCCGCCGACAAGCCGGCAGACCATGTCGTTGCAGGCTTGGGCGATCTTCCCGGAGACGGGGCCGCTGAGCCCGGCGAAGATCGCGGCGACGAGCAGGAGGATGGCGATGTATTCGGCCGATCCGGCCCCTCGGTCGCGATGTCCCATGGAAACATCGTGATCGAGCGGAGTGGTCCGCTCCCAGGGTCCCCGGGCCCAATCGTGCCACCGAACACCGGCATAGACGGCCGGGAACGGCCACGGAGGGCCGGCCGGGTTTCAGGGGCGGTCCGCGTCGCGTCCCCTCATGGCGCGGGCGCGCAGTCGGCGGCTCACCGGGCCGGCGTCGGTCTGCCGGCCCGAATCACCGTACAGCGTCCAGCAGGCCCAGCGGGCCGGATGCTCCAAGGCGGGCGGCTCGTCCGGGACGTCGAGCACGCGTTCGTAGACGTCGCGCTGGGCCCGCTGTAACGCCACGTCGCGCGGCAGATAGCGCGCGTACCGCTCGAAGCGGTCGAGCAGCGGCGCGGTGACGGCGCCGGGCGCCGCCCATCTGGCCGCGATCACCGACGCGGCGCCCGCGCTGAGCGCGGCCCGGACGAAGCCCGGCCGCTCGTCCCGTCCGATGCGCCGGGCCATGCCCGTCTCGCAGGCGCCGAGGACGAGGGTGCCGCAGCCGTTCAGGTCCATCCGCTGCAACTCGTCCGGACGGAGGTGGCCCTCGGAGCCCTGGGGCGCCAGCTCCAGCACCGGGTCCGCCGAGGCGAGCCCGTCGTGATCCTCATGGCCACCGTGCTCCTGGGGGCCGTCGTGCCCGTCGATGCGCACCTGGCGGTGGCGGCCCAGCCCGAGGGCCTCCCGCAGCGCCTCCCGCGTCGCCCCGTCCCCGGCCAGCACGTCCCGGCCGGCGGCGATCGTGGCTGGACCGGGCCCGCCGCCGCCCGGCCGGACCAGCAGCCGGCTGTCGCCCCGCGCCTGGAGCGACCGCAGATGGAGCGGGAGCCGGGCGGACAGGCACGGCAGGTCGGACAGCGCGAACCGGAGCCCGAGCGGCTCCGCCCTTCCCGACACCGTCATGGCCGCGAACGGGACGTCCGACAGCGCGCCCCCCGCGACCACGGCGATGCGCCGGACGCCGGCCGGGAGCCGCGGGATCACCACGTCCAGCCCGATCTGCTCGGCGACCTGTTCGAGGCGTTCGTCGAACCGGCCGTTCCCGATGCACTCCTCCAGCGCGGACGGGGTGCTCCAGCAGCGGCCGAGCAGGTCGATCGCCCTGGTCAGCTCCCCCCTGTCGCACGGGACGCTCGTGTGCTGGAGCAGCCCGCGCCCGAGGAAGGCGTGGTGGATGTGGCCGGGCGCCGAGTGGACGAGCCAGGCGAGCTGGTCGCGGGGCATGGAGTCGGCGAGGCGCCTCGCCCACCGCCACGCGCCGCCCAGGTCGCTCGGCCCCGGGAGGTCGCGGACGAGGCCCGCCCCGCCGAGGGGGATCCGGCCCAGGACCGCCGTGCCGCGCGCGGCCTCCATCGCGGCGACGACCGCCGGAACCCCCTTGGTGCCGTGCGTCTCCTCCGTCCGCGCGGCGGCCCGCAGCCGCTCGTCGTGCTCGTCCGGGACGGCTTGCAGGACCTCGGCGCGCAGGCCGCCCGTGGGCTGGAGCCCGGCGGCGCGCTCCTCCAACCGGTGCGCCTCGGCCCAGCACTCCACCGCCCGGCCGTCGGCCTCGGGCGTGCCGAGCCGGGTGTAGGTGTGGCCGAGCAGCCGCAGGGCGCGGACCCGGACCTCGGCCGGTCCGCTCGCCGGGGCGTGGACCGCGGCCTGGTGAAGGTGGCCGGCGGCCTCCTGGAGGTGGCCCGCGACGGTCGGCGCCCGGCCGAGCGGGAACCGGCTCCGGGCGAACTCCAGCTCGCCGGCGGCCAGGTGCCACAGCGAGACCTCGCGGTCGGCGCGGACCTGGGGGCGCAGGCCGAGCAGGAGGCGCTCGGCCTCGTCGAGCCGGGTCGCGTCGATCAACCGGCGCGCGTGCCGGATCCGCGCGACGCACCGGGCGGAGACCGGCCCGTCGGTCCTGCCGGCGCTGAGCAGGGCGGCCAGTTCCGCGGCGGCCCCGGCCGGGTCGGACGACTCGGCCGCGGCCTCCCGGAGCAGCGGGAGGAGCCGCTCGGCCGCCTCGGGCCGGCACACCGCGCCCAGCAGCACGGTCAGCTCGCGCAGGACGGGCCACCGCAGCACCGGGCTGAGGTCGGCGCGCATCGTGCACCGGAGCACCGCGAGCAGGGCGTCGTCGTAGTCCAGCCGGCGTCTGAGCGCGAGGACGAGCAGAAGGTGGTCCTGCACCGCCCGCGGCTCGGCGGGGAGCGCGCCGCCCGGACCGGGGTCCCTGCCGTCCAGCACGTCGAGCAGCAGGAGGTCGCGGTCGATGACGGCCACGCCGCGCGGGTCGCGGGCGCCGGAGAACAGGGCGCGCGCCTTGTCCAGATGGCCTCTGGCCAGGTCGAGATCGCCCCGGTCGGCGGCGGCCAGACCCTGCACCCGGTGGATCCGGCCGTTGCCGTCGCGGCCGAGTCCGTCCGGCGGGAACTCGGTGCGGATCGCGGCGGCCTCGGCGGCGGCGCCGGCGTGCCCTCCGGCGGCGAAGCGGATCTCCATCCGCAGGACGCGGAGGGGGAGGTGGCCGAGTCCGATCCGGGCCAGGTACTCATCGCACCGTTCCAGAGCCGGTCCGAGGGCGCCGAGCCGCATGAGGTGCCCGAGGTGGTCGGCGGCCAGCTCCAGCCTGAGCCGGAGGTCGCCCTCGGCGAGTGCCACGGCCCGCCGGTAGGCGTCGTCGCCGTCCGCCACGTCCCCCCGCCCGAAGAGCTCCCGAGCGTGGGCGACGGCCGCGAGCAGGCGCGGGGCGGAGGCGGGCCCGCCGGTGTCATGGTCGCTGCGTTCGATCACTGCCAAAAGATCCCTTCGCCCCGGTCATGGACATATCAGATTCGGGGGTTCTGGCATATGTCCGAGGTGAACGGATTGTCCACTGGAAAGGAAAGATCACCCGACAGATGATCTTTATGGGTGGATCGGCCGGGCGAAGGCGATGCTTCCAGAAGATCGCCAATGGGAATGTGCATTGCGACGCATTGCGTGATTTCGATCGGCGGTCACGGAGCGGCGGCGGGCCGTCCGGTCAGGCGCCGGTCTCGCCGAGGACGACCGCGCCCGGTTATATCGAGGAGGCGACCGCGTGAGTCTCCTGGCTTCGGCTCGAACGCTCGTCCCGGCCTTCCCGCCCGCTACGCGGGCAGTGGCTTGCGGGTCATCCGGTAGTGCAGGACGAGGAAGGGCAGCCCGAAGACCGAGAACGCGTGCTCGGCGCGCAGCGCGCCGTCCTCGACGTGGACGTCCAGGGTCTCGGCGAAGCCGTGCACGCCCAGCGTGGTGAGGTCGCGGGTGTCGGGGTCGATGTAGGTCAGGTAGTGGCCCGGCTGGTCGAGCCCGCTCTCGCTGGTGAGGACCAGCCCCCCGCCGGGACGCGCGCGCGGCAGCAGCGTCGCGGTGAAGCTCGCCTGCGGCAGCGGGAAGCCCACGCTGACGTAGCCCCGGCCGCCGTGCCGGTAGGTGGTGTAGATCCCCACGTAGATGGGTTCGTCGTCGTCGGCGTACGAACGGATCCAGCCGCGCAGGGTCGGGGTGCCCGCCGCGTCGGGGACGATGGTGTCGATGCGGCCGTCGACCCCGCGCTGGGCCTCCCGCTGGTTCATCGGGACGTTGGCCTGGCCGAGCGGGCGCGCGAGGAGCGCCCGGTACAGCAGGTAGCCGGGCCGCACCCACAACCGCCACTCGGGGACGATGTCGAGGGTGAACCGGGCCGTGTGCTCGTAGAACTCCCGCACCAGCGGGTCGACGCCAGCCGGGTCGAACCCGGGCCCGGCCAGGTCGTCCAGCGAGGCGACGATGCCGACGTCAGGGGCGGCGGCGGTGTAGACGCCGCCGAGCACCGCCGCGAGGTCCTTGACGTAGCCGGTGCCCACGTACCGCGACGTCGCCTCCAGCGGCACCACGAACGGGAGCCGGTCGGCGCTGACCCGCTCGGCCAGCAGACTGACCTGGGCGTCCCGGAACAGCAGCGCCGACAGCACCCGGAACGACACCACCGAGGCCGCCGCGGCGACCGCCGGGGACCCCTTCCGGGCCGCCAGCGCACCGCCGACCCCGGCACCGACCACCGGACCGAGCGCCACCTTGTGCGGACGGAGCGCCAGCGCGCCCGCCACCGCCCCCGCGGCCGTCCCGACCGGCAGGGGACCGGCGCCCGTGAGGCGCCCGGCCGCCCACCCCAGCGGCGCCGCCAGCGCCCCGCTGACGGCGATGCGCTGCCACAGCGCCGGGATCTCACCGGGCCGCTGCCGCGCCCGCGCCACCGCCTCCGACGCGCCCAGCGCCACCCCGCCCGCGACCGCCCAGGCGCCGGCCGCCCGCCGCCCCCGCCGCGCGGCGACCGCGGCCCCCGCGACCGCCCCCGCCACCCCCGCGAAGGCGATCGCGCCGAACCGTCCCGACCTCTGCTGTGCTTCCACCCCTGAAACCTACTCGCGCCCGCTCACACCCCCATCCCCCGACGACGACGGCCCGTCGTCAAAGGCCAATGCCCGGCACCGTCTCACTCCCTCTCTGCATAGATGCTCCCGCCTGTTCACCCCATACTTCCGCTTGTGGTGCGGACGCCTTCTCCGGAGTTCTTCTCCGAAGTGGATGGGCTGTTGCCGCACATGAGCCTCCGTAACAGTCCATCCGAACAGCCGGGGGTCACCGCCTGTAAGACTGCGTCACCCGGGCCGGACGGACAAGGCGGGTTCCGGTGTTTCCCGTTTCCTCTTCCGAAGACAAGAGGAAACGGCGGTACTTGTCGACGGAGTGCGGGTGGCCGTGCCCGTCCCGTACGCGGATGTGGCGGCGGGGAGGTGCGCCGGCTCGCGCGGCGGGGCCGCCGGGCGGCGGCCCCGGCCGCTCGGGGCGGTGGGAGAGACGGATATCTCTGGGAAATATGGGCGACATGTGAATATCCGCCTAGTCTGTCGTTGTGGATCACCAATCGGATCTTTCGTCCGTGGCCCGGCTGGGATGGCTGGACGTGCTGCGGGGGTGGGCGGCGCTGCTGGTGGCGCTGCATCACGCGAGCTACCTGTACGTGCCGGGGCTTCAGGTGCGGATGGCCGGCTGGTTCGACCCCGGGCGGTACGGGGTGCTGGTGTTCTTCCTCGTCAGCGGGTACATCGTGCCGGCGTCGCTGGAGCGGCGCGGGAGCGTGCGCGAGTTCTGGATCGGCCGGGTCTTCCGCATCTACCCGCTGCTGGCGGCGGCGTGCGCGGTGGCGGTGCTGCCGTTCCTGCTCGGGCTGACCGGGCTGCGGGCCGGGCTGGAGCGGTACGACCCGGTGACCGCGGTGCTGACGCACCTGACGATGTTGCAGGACCTGCTGGCCGTGCCGAACGCGATGAACGTGCTGTGGACGCTGTCGTACGAGATGGTCTTCTACCTGCTGATCGTCGCGCTGTTCGTGGTGGGCGCGCACCGCCGCTCGGTGCCGGCCGCCGCCGGGGTCGCGGCGGCGGCGCTGCTCGTGGGCGGGCTGCTGCCGATGACGCTGCTGTCGCGGGTCGCCGGCACCGGCACCGTCGCCGGCGTGACCGCCGCGGTGTTCCTGGCGGCGATCGCGGCGGCGATGTCGGGCCGTCCCGCCGTCCGCACCGCCGGGGGGCTGCTCGGCGGGCTGCTGGCCCTCGTGCTGGTGACGCTGAACGGCCGGATCGCCGCCTGGGAGGGGATGTCGATGCTGGCGGTCATGTTCACCGGCACCGTCCTCTACCGCGCCGAACACGGCCAGGTCGGCCGCCGGACCGCCGCGGTGACGGCGGGTTTCGTCCTGCTGGCCGTGGTCGGCACCGGGGTGTGGAACACGGCCGGGTACGGGACGTACGCGTGGCACGTCCAGATCGTCTGGTCCGGCTCGATCGTGGCGGCGGCCGTGACGTTCGGCGCCGCGTGGCTGCTCCGGCGCCGGCGGTTCCCGCGCTGGGCGACGGCGCTCGGCACCGCGAGCTTCTCGGTCTATCTGCTGCACCCGCTGATGCTGATGCTGTCGAACCAGTTCTTCGGCACCACCGGCCGCGAGGAGGTGCCGAAGCTGGTCGCGTTCGTCGTGGTCCTGCTGGCGGTGAGCTGGGCGGCCCAGCGCTGGATCGAGGCCCCGGCCCAGCGCCTCGGCCGCCGCATCGCCCGTCCCGCCCGCGTCGGCGAGTCCGCGCCGGTCACCGTACCCGTCGCGTAAGGGCCTGGCCGTCCAGCCGGTTCTCGGTGCTCACCACATTGACGCCGAATCGACCGGATCTGCGCCGCACCACGCATCGTTCATAACAGTGCGGAGGGGAAATCCGCACTATCCCCGAGCCGCTCGACAGCGGGCGGCGTGTGCGCGGTGTTCGCCGATCGGGCCGCGCCCGAGCGGAGGGCGAATTCCTGACACAGGCCGGGTCTAGGGTGTGCGGTTCACCCTTGACTGAAAGGTTGCTGAATGTCGCTGGGGACGAGCCGGAGCCCGCGAACTCGGGCATGGCTCTGGTGGGCCGCTCTCGCATTGACCGCGTTCCCGCTGGTGTACGGCTGAGTGCTGACCCTTTTGCGGTGACCGCCGAGCCCGCCGCCCTCAGGTGACCGGACGCGCACCGCCCGGACGCCCCGCCGGGCGGGGCGTCCGGGACGGCGTCACTCGGTGATCTGGACGGCGCCGGACGGGCACAGGTCGGCGGCCTGGCGCGCGTCGGGGCGGTCGGCGTCGCCGGGGGCCGGGCGCAGGACGGTGACCAGGCCGTCCTCGTCCTGGTCGAAGACCCCGGGGGCGGTGAGCGCGCACATGCCGGCGCCCACGCAGATCTCCCTGTCGGCGGTGACGCGCATGGAACCCTCCTCCGTTCCCCTCACCAGGTGACCGGGAGCTCGTTGACGCCCTGGATCGTGGACGCGGGCCGCAGGGTCAGCGTGTCGGCCGGCACCGCGAGCCGCAGCGTGGGGACGCGGTCGAACAGGGCGGTCAGGGCGATCTGGAGCTCCATCCTGGCCAGGTTCTGCCCCAGGCACTGGTGCACGCCGTAGCCGAACGCGAGGTGGTGGCGGGCCGAGCGGTGCACGTCGAAGACGTCGGGGGCCTCGAACGCGGCGCCGTCCCGGTTGGTGATGGCGTTGGACACGATGACGCCCTCGCCGGCGCGGATGGTGATGCCGCCGACCTCGATGTCGCCGGTGGCCATGCGCACGCCCGCCAGGTCGGCGATGGACAGGTAGCGGAGCAGTTCCTCCACCGCCTCGGGCATCACCTCCGGGTCGGCGCGCAGCGCGGCGAACTGGTCGGGGTGCTCCAGCAGCGTGATGACGCTCAGCGAGATCATCGACGCGGTGGTCTCGTGCCCGGCGACCAGGAGCAGGATGGCCAGCGAGACCAGGTCCTCGCGGTCCGGCCCCTCGCCGGACGCCAGGCCCGTCACCAGCCGGCCCAGCAGCCCGGGGCCGGGACTGCGCTCCCGCTCGGCGATGAGGTCCCTGAGGTAGTCGGCCAGGTCGTCGCGGGCGGCGGCGGTGCCGTCGGCGGTCTCGGACTGGAGCAGCCGGCGGCTGGCGCCCTGGAAGAACGCGTGGTCCTCGTAGGGGACGCCGAGCAGGTTGCAGATGACCATCGAGGGCACCGGCAGCGCGAACGCGGTGACCAGGTCGGCGGGCGGCCCGGCGGCGAGCATCTCGTCGAGGAACCCGGCCACGATCCGCTCGATGTCGCCGCGCATGGACTTGATCCGCCGCACCGTGAAGTCGGCGATCAGCAGCCTGCGCTGGGCGCCGTGCTCGGGCCGGTCCATCCCGATGAGGCCGGGACGGATGTTGCGCCGGGTCAGGGCGAGGAAGCGCGGCGAGATGACCGGGAACCCGTCGCGGAGCCGGTCGGACGAGAGCCTGGGGTCGGCCAGCAGGGTGCGCGCGGTCTCGTGGTGGGTGACGACCCACGCGGTGCGGCCGTCGTACAGCCGGACGCGCGTCAACGGCGCCTCGTCGTCGCGCAGGTGGTCGTAGCCGGAGGGGAGCCGGTAGGGACACGTCCGGGCTTGGGGGTAGGCGGGGACGGCGGGGGACGGGGAGAAGGTGTCGGTCATGGGGCCCCTTACACCTGTCAAATAGAGGACGACCTGTCCTCTATGTATTGGAGGGTAAGCTCCCCTGCCAAGGAAGGCAACGGGTCCTTTCACGACCTTGGGAGCCGTCCTGTCACCCGACACCACGAGCCGCGCCGACCATCGCAAGGGTCCGCGCCGCCGGGGCGAGGTGCTGGAGCACGCGATCCTCACCGCGGCGCTGGAGGAGCTGGCCGAGACCGGCTACGCCGGGCTGACCATGGACCGCGTCGCCGCCCGCGCGCGCACCAGCAAGTCGACCGTCTACCGGCGCTGGTCCAGCCGCGCCGAACTGCTGGTGGACGTCTGGCGGCGGTTCGCGATCACCGGCGCCGAGGTGCCCGACACCGGACTCCTCCGCACCGACATGATCGTGCTGCTACGGCTGCTGTCGGACCGGCTGGCGTCCCATGTCGGGCTGATGCTGCGCGGCCTGCTGGCCGAGATGGTCAGCGACCCGGAACTGGCCCGCGCCGTCCGGGAGCAGGCGTTCAGCACCGGACCGTCCGCCGTGATCGCGGTTCTCCAGCGCGCCGTCGCGCGCGGCGAGGTGGCCGCGTCGGTGCTGGACTCCCGCCGGGCGACGGTGGCGACCGACCTGCTGCGCAGCGAGTTCCTGCTGCACGGGGCCCCGGTCCCGGACGGCGCCATCATGGAGATCGTCGACGAGATCTTCCTGCCCCTCGTGCTGTCCGCGCCCCACCCAGGGGTCAGCAGACCTTGACCGAGGCGGTCCGCTCCTGCTGAACCGGGCTGTGCAGAACGATCCTGTAGGTGTGCGTGCCGGCCGTGTCCTCGGACTGGGAATTGGAATTGCTGAAGTTCGGTTCCCCGACGGTGCTGATCGGGTGACCTCTGCCCAGCCGGCCGTCGAAGTAGATGCTGAACTTGATGGGCGTCGGGTTCTTGTCCGTCGCGATGCTGTACTTGAAGGGGAAGAATTCGCCCTTGGCGAAGCACTTGCCTCCCGAGCCGACCGTGAAATAGGCGATCCGCGCGCCCCCTCCGCTCGGCCTGCCGGGGGTGGTCCCGGTGCCGCCCCCACCTCCACCGGTGCTCTCGCCGCCTCCGCCCCCGCCATCGGAACCGGTGCCCGAGCCTGATCCCGAGCCTGATCCCGAGCCGGAGCCCTTGCCCGGGCTCTTGCCCGGACTGGGCGAGCCGGACGGGCCGTGGCTCCCGTTCGTGGTCGTCGGGGAGGCGGAGGGCTTCGCCGAAGCCCCGCCGTTCGCCCTGGCCCCGGAATCGGGCTGGTTCCCCGCCCCGGCCAGCTCCTGGGAGCCGCTGCCGAACTGCCCGGACTCGTCGCGTCCCCCGCTGCCGGCGGACCCGTCCGGCCAAGACCAGGCGACCACGCCCGCAAGGACGGCCACCGCCACGAGACCCGCCGCTCCCGCTCCCAGCAGGACGGCGGGACGCCGGCCGGAGGACGCCTGCTTCGTGCGTCCGCCCGCCCTGCCGCCGTCCAACACGGTCTGCGGGGACACCGGCATCGGCATCGGGGGAGGGCTGTTCAGAGCAGCAGGCGGGACGTCTTGGGGCGGCAGGGGACCGGACTGCGTGGGCGCGGGGCCGGGTGGGGGCGGCAGGGGGTTGGTGTGCGCCGCCGGCGGACCGGGCGGCTGCACGGGCACGGGCGGCGGCGCGGTGGGCTGTGTCTGCGGCGCGGTCTGACGTGACTGGGCGCCGAGGAGGCGGAGCAGCACGGTCTGCATGGGAGGCCGCTGGGCGGGGTCCTTGACCAGGCACGCGGCGATGGTGGACCGCAGCGGCTCCGGGAGCTTGTCGAGGTCGGGCTCGGCCTGGAGGACGCGGTGCATGATGGCCGGGAAGGTGTCCGCGCCGAACGGGGGCCCGCCGGTGGCGGCGAACGCGATGACCGCGCCCCAGGCGAAGACGTCCGCCGGGGGGCCGACGGTCTCCCCGGCGAACTGCTCCGGCGCCATGTAGGCCGGGGTACCGATGATGCTGCTCGTGAGGGTGAGGGGCGACTCGGTGTCGCGCGCGATGCCGAAGTCGATCACTCGGGGGCCGTCCGGCCCGAGCAGGACGTTCGAGGGCTTGAAGTCGCGGTGGACGACGCCGGCCTCGTGGATCGCCGCCAGCGCCGTCGCGGTCGCGACGGCGAGCCGTTGCAGCGCCGACCCGGCGCGCGGCCCGGCCTGCTGGAGCGACGGGCCCTCGATGTACTCGGTGACGATGTAGGGGCGCCGGCCCTCCAGGGACGCGTCGAGGACCTGCGCGATGCAGAACGGGTCGACGCGGCGGGCGGCGGCGATCTCCTTGGTGAAGCGCTCGCGCACGCGCGCGTCGGCGGCGATGTCCTCGCGGAGCACCTTCACCGCGACGGGTGTGCCGTCGGCGCCGTGCCCCAGGTAGACCACCCCCTGGCCGCCCATGCCGAGCCGGCCGGACAGCCGGTAGGGCCCCAGGACGGACGGGTCGTCGGGGCCGAGGGGCTCGGATTCCGGCATCGGAAGTGACTCCTGGTGCGTGGGAGCGGGTCGCTAGGCACCTTATTGGATGGATACCGCCCAGGACTTTGAGTTCATGATCCTGCTTCGACCCTCTTTGGGCGGATTTCGGCCCGGATCCCGGGCTCCCGGGCCGCCGGGGCGCTCGCCGGGGAGGGGCGTGGTGCTCGTCGAGCGACGCACTGAGGGGCGGCCGGAGCCGATCTCCGATGGGCGGAGACGGTTCGGCCTGGGCTGATGTGAAACCTGGCAAATAGGGGGTTTTCCCGGAGTGCCCTTTAATGCAGGATGCTTGCAGAAGCGACATCAGGGCACGAAATGATCATCCGCTGTCAAGGAGGACCATGTCCGCCCAGCAGACCCTGGCCACGTCGTACCTCGGACCCGTACGGGAACTCGCCGCCGCCGTCCACCGCAGTCCCGCGCTCGACAACGACTTCTACCGGCTCTGGGCGTCCGCCCCGCTCCCTTATCCCCAGGTCGAGACGTTCGCGCGCGAGTTCTACGCCCGGACGGTGAACACCTCGGTCATGGTGGCCCTTTCGGTGCTGCACACCGACGACCTCGCGGCCCGCGTGGAATGCGTCAAGAACCTGTACTCCGAGTACGGAAACGGCGATCCCGCCAAAGCGCACCTGCTCCTGCTCGAGCGGTTCCTCACCGACCTGCTCACCCGCCTGCGCGGCGCTCCCTTCACGGTGGACGAACTGCGTGCAGCCGAGCCGCTGGCCTCCACGCGCGCTTTCGGAAAGGGCCAGCGCGCCCTGTTCACCGATTCCGACCAGCGGGTCGTCCAGGGCGCCCTGCTCGGGCAGGAGCACCTCGCCTACTCGATGCTCGTCCGGCTCTACGAAGGGGTGCGCAATTACAAGCACCTCTACGGCGAGGACGAGTTCCACGAGGAGTGCGAGTACTTCTACGTCCACATCGGCGAGGCGGAAAAGGAGCACAAGGCCGAGGCCATCGTCTCGGCCGCCGCCGTCTGCCATGGAGATGACGACCTCGACCGGGTCCGCGAGGGCTTCGACGGCTTCCTCGGCCTGACCGCCGACTACTGGACCGGCGTCCACGAAGCGATGCTCGCCGCGCGGTGACGGCACCCGCCGTCCGGCCGGGCGCCTCGTGACCGCGACCGCCGGTGCCGGTGCCGGGCGCCGGGCCGCGCTGGCGCCCGCCCTGGTCCCGATCCAGATCACCAGCCTCCAGGTGGGCGCCGCCGCGGCCACCCACCTGTTCGACCGGATCGGGACCTGGGGCACGGTCTCCCTGCGGGTGATCCTGGCCGCCCTCGTCCTCGCGCTGCTGCCGGGACGGCGCCTCGGCCGGATCACCCGGCGGCACCTGCCCGTCGTCTGCGCCTACGCCGCCGTGATCTCCGGGATGAACTTCGCGTTCTTCGCCGCCATCGACCACCTGCCGCTCAGCGTCGCCACCACCATCGAGCTCCTCGGCCCGCTCACGGTGGCGCTGGCCGCCGCCCGCAGCCGGTCCGACGCGGGGTGGGCGCTGCTGGCCGCCGGCGGGCTCGTCCTGCTCACCGCCCCGGGCGGCCTGTCGGCGGCGGGCCTGGCCTTCGCGGGCGCCGCCGCCGTGCTCCGCGGCGCCTACGTCCTGCTCACCCGCCGGCTCGGCGACGACTTTCCCGACCGCACCGGCCTGGTGGCGGCCATGATCCTCAGCGCCCTCGTCTGGTCGCCGGTCGCCGTCACCCAGGTCGGCGCCCGGCTGGACGGGCGGGTCCTGCTCCTGGCGCTGGCGGTCGGCCTGTTCTCCTCCGCGCTCCCCTACAGCCTCGACCTGCTCTGCCTCCGGTACGTCACGCCCCACACGTTCGGCGTCCTGCTCAGCCTCAGCCCGGTGATCAGCCTCGCCGTCGGCTACGTGGCGCTGGCCCAGGCGCCGCGCGGGGTCCAGCTCGCGGGCATCGCCCTGGTGGTCGCCGCGTCGGCCGGAGCGGTCCGGACGAGCCTCACCCGCGCGCCTCGACCGGACTGACCCCTGCGGAACCCGCCGCGCCCCGGGCCGGCCGCGGGCGGCGGACGGTCAGATGACCGCGTTGGTGTTGCGGATCTGGGTGATGGTGGAGTGCAGCGGGGACGGGGGCGGGCCCGCGTCGGAGAGCGGGGTGCCGATCCCGAACTGGACCGCGGCGCGGGTGAGGTCGGCCTTGTTGCGGAGCCTCAGCTTCTGGCGGATGCGCTGGACGTAGGTGTCGACGGTCGCCTTGGACAGGCCCAGCTTGGAGCTGATCTGCTTGTGCGTCCAGCCCTCCGCCACGAGCGCGAGGACCTGTCCCTCCCGGTCGGTGAGGCCGGCCGGGAGGTTGATCGCGGACGGGCGGCCCGGCGCGGCCGAGGGCCCGGGACCGGGCGCGGGGTCGGGATCGGGCAGGCTGAACAGTTCGCCCACGGTCGAGCCGGAAAAGAAGAAGCGGCCCCTCGCCACGATCTGCAAGGCCGCGAAGAGCGTCTCGGGTTCGGCGTCCATGTCCAGGTAGCCGTGCACCCCGGCGGCGATCAGCGAGGACAGCTGGCGGCGGTCGATCATCCGGGAGATCCCCAGGATCAGCACCCGCTGCGACCACTGGTGCACGTGGTCGAGGAAGGGCCCGTCGACGGCCGACGGAAGGCCGATGAGCAGGACCTGGATGTCGGAGGGGTCCCGCGCCAGGCGGTCCTGCACCGCCGACACGGACTGGACGGCGGTGACCGAGAACAGGTTCTCGACCGACTCCAGTGCGCTCTGGGTGCCGCGCATCAGCAGGGACCCATCGTGAAGGAGGACGATGTTGTGGGGGTCCTCAGGTGTGGAAGCGTCGCTGTTGGCAACTGGATAGACCTGAAAGCTGTGCGATGTCCGGTTCACGGTCATCTGCCCTCCATGGGAGTGGATCGTCCCAGTATCCAGCCGAGCCGGTCGGCCAGTTCGTCGACCGACTCGGTCAGGATCCACTTATGGTGCCCGATTCTCTCTTGGTCAACGCCCCCGTCGCTGTGCCGTCCCCAGCCGGCGGCGTCGTGGCCGGCGCGCGGGTCTCGCCCGCCGGTCAGCGACGTGATGGGGGATCGGACCGGTGGTCCCGGCCGATGCTCGTACTGTGCGAGGAGGCGGTAATCGGCGCGGAACGCCGGTTCGAAGACCTCGCGGAGATCCTTGAGCTGGACGATCTGTTCGGGAATTCCCCCATTCTCGATGAGCCGGTCCCAGAAGGCGCCGGACTCCAGTGGCAGTAACGCGTCCGGAGTGCGGTTCCGGAGGTGCGGCGGCGGATAGTCCGCCACGACGAGCCTGACCGGATCGGGTGCTCCGAGGTCCGCCAGCCGGCGCGCCACCAGATAGGCGAGCAGCGCGCCGGAGCAGTACCCGAACAACGCGTACGGGTGATCAGTGTGGGGCAGCAGCGCGGCGGCCAGTTCCGCCACGAGCGGCGCGAGTTCGGTGCGCGGCGGTTCGGTGAACCTGGCCTCGCGGCCAGGCAGTGCCACGCCCCACATCTCGACGCGGGCCGGGAGCCGGCGGGCCAGCCCGGCGAAGGCGGTCGGCCCGGCGCCGACGTTGGGAAAGCCGAACAGGCGCACGGCCGGACCGTT
This sequence comes from Spirillospora sp. NBC_01491, assembly GCF_036227065.1. Lineage (GTDB taxonomy): Bacteria > Actinomycetota > Actinomycetes > Streptosporangiales > Streptosporangiaceae > Spirillospora > Spirillospora xylanilytica. The sequence goes on along the minus strand of NZ_CP109432.1, from coordinate 3,218,470 downwards.
CCGAATGGGCTCGTCCGGGCCGGGGAGGCGGACCAGCCATGCCTTCGCGTCCAACGTCATCCGCGCCCCTTCCGGTGGTCAGTCGACCGGGATCGGCACGCTGCGGGCGAGCGCGCTGAATTCGGAAAGTGTGGGTGCGTCGAAGACGTCGAGCACGGAGAGTGAGATTCCGAGCCGCTCGCGGACGCGGGTCACGATGCGGGTCGCGCTGAGGGAATCGCCGCCGAGGGCGAAGAAGGTCTCGTCGGCTCCGATCGGAGCCTTCAGAACCTCCTCCCAGATCTGCCGCATCCGTGAGTTCAGGTCGTCCGGTGATGCCGCGGGGTTCGTCATCTCTCCAGGCACCCTCTCATCGGAGATGATCCGAAAGTTTGCGTGATCTTGATCAGGGTGCCCAGTCTTTCTTTGCGGGTCTCCTTTCTGGGACGTGGGTTAGGGGGATCGGTCAGAGACGTCCGAAGAGCGACTTGTCGGGCGTGATGTCCGGTTGGTCGACTCCCCTCGTGAGCCGGGCATCGATCTTCGACGATGAGACGGGGACGTTCATCACGGTGCGTAATCATGAGGGACGCCGTTCGATCTGGCCCGCGGCCAGACCGCTGCCGCGCGGCTGGCGGCCGGCCGGGTTCACCGGCCCGAAGGCCGCCTGCCTGGAGTGGATCGCCCGATCGGCGGACGTTCCCGCGGACGGGCCGGTCTCCACGGACGTGCCGGTCTCCGCGGACGGGCCGGTTCCCGGAGGCGGCCGATGACGGGGGACGGCGCCGTGCTGGCGCTCTCCGGGGTGTCCAAGACCTTCCGGCAGGGACGCCGCACCCTCGCGCAGCGGGTCCGGCGCGCCCCCGACGACCGGCGCGAGGTGTGCGCGGTCGACGGCGTCGACCTCCGGGTCGGGGCCGGGGAGATCCTCGGGCTCGTCGGGCCCAACGGCGCCGGCAAGTCGACCACCGTGCGGATGATGGCGACCCTGCTCGAACCGACCCGCGGCACCGTCGAGGTCTGCGGCGTCGACGCCGTCGCCGAGCCGGGCCGGGCCCGCCGGCACCTGGGGGTGGTGATCGGCGGCGAGCGCAGCGTCTACTGGAAGCTCACCGGCCGGGAGAACCTCGAGTACTTCGCCGCGCTCTACCACCTGCCGCCCCGCGTGATCGGGGCCCGCATCGACCAGGTGCTGCGCGACACCGACCTGCTCGACCGCGCCGGCGACTACGCCGAACGCTACTCGACGGGGATGCGGCAGCGGCTGTCGCTGGCGCGGGCCCTGCTCCAGGAACCGGCCGTGCTGCTGCTGGACGAGCCCACCTCGGGCCTGGACCCCCGGTCGGCCGCGCAGCTCCGGGAGCGGATCGCCCGGCTGCGCGAGGACGGGCGCAGCGTCCTGATCACCACGCACAACATGGAGGAGGCCGACCGGCTCTGCGACCGGATCGCCGTCATCGACCGCGGCCGGGTGGTGCGGCTCGGCGCCCCGGCCGAGCTCAAGCGCCTGGTCGAGGCCGACCAGGTCGCCCGGGTCCGGCTCCGGGTGGGGCGCTCCACGGCGGACGGCGAGCTGGTCTCGGCGGTCGGCGCGTTCGCGACGGTGGCCGACAAGCGCGCCGACGGCGCCGACGTCGACCTCGTCCTGCACCTGCCGCCGGGCACCGACCTGCTGCCCCGCCTGGTCGAGGTCGCGCAGCGGCACGACGCGGTCGTCCACAAGGTCGACATCGAGCCCGTGACGCTCCAGGACGTGTTCCTGTCCGTCACCGGTCCCGGGGCGGAGCGCGCCGGATGAACCGGCTGGAGGGCGAGGTCCGCGCCGTCGTGGCCACGACCCGCAAGGAACTGCGGCTGATGCGCCGCTACCCGGCCGAGATCGTCTCCCTCGCCCTGTGGATGCTGCTGCTCCCGCTGGCCTACATCGCGCAGGCCACGGCCCTCTCGTCGGACGCGCCCGCGTCGGTGGACGCGTTCGCCGAACGGGCCGGGACGGGCGACTTCGTCGCGTTCCTCTACCTGGGCTGGTCGGTGTACCTCTGGCTCACCGCGGTCCTGTGGGGGCCGGGTCTCGCGCTCAGGCAGGAACGCGCCCGCGGCTCCTTCGAGATCGTGTTCGCCAGCCCGGTCTCCCGGTTCACGCTCCTGTTCGGCGGTGCCCCGGCGCAGCTCGTCCCGGCGCTGGTGGTGTTCGCGAGCGCGGCGGTGTCGATGCGGCTGCTGTTCGGTGTGCCGCTCGGCTGGGGCGACCTCGCGTGCTGGCTCGCCGTCCTGCTGGTCGCGTTCCCGGCGCTGATGGCCCTCGGCGCGGTGTTCGCCACCGCATCCCTGTCGCTCCAGGACGCGGCCGGGGCGTTGCAGATCACCCGGGGCGTGTTCACGCTCCTGTGCGGCGTCACCTACCCGCTGGCGGTCCTGCCGGGCGCGCTCCGGGCGGTGGGGGAGTCCCTGCCGCCGACGCATCTGCTCGACGCGCTGCGCGCGGTCACGGTCGGATCGGGATCGCTCACGGGCGAGCTCCCGCGGCTGCTGCTCCTGCTCGCCGAGGCCGTCCCGATCGGGGCGGTCGCGATGGCGCTGCTCTGGCTCAGCGTCCGGTACGCCCGCAAGACCGGCCGGCTGGGGCTGTTCTGATGGGGAGGACCGGCCCGCTGACCTGGTACCAGGAGATGGTCTGGTGGAACCAGTACTGGAACCCGCCGGGCGAGGAGTACCCGCCGATGGGCGACGTCTGGTATCTGCCCGGCGGGCCGTCCGAGCAGGACGTCCGCGCGGCGTTCGGCGTCCTGATGGACCGGCACGAGGTGCTGCGGACGGCCATCGCCCAGGACGCCGCCGGCACGGTGTTCCAGCAGGTCGGCGCCCCCGGGACCGTGATCCCGCCGGTGTGGGCGTCCACCCTGGCCCGGCTCCGCGAGGACGTGCCGGGATGCCTCGGGACGTTCCGCCGCCCTGACCGCAGGTCGCTCGGGCGGCCCCGCTGGCGCGCGGTGCTGGGCGTCAAGGACGGCCGCGTCCTGGCGGTGGGCTTCGCGGGCGACCGGTTCCTGATGGACGCCTGGAGCGTGATCGAGCTCCGGCGCCGGTTCCTCGAGGCACTCCAGGGGCCGCCGTCGCCCGCGGGGCCGCCGTCACCGGCGGGGCCGGACGCGGAGCCGCTGAATCCCCTGGACCGGGCGGCCTGGCAGCGGTCGGACGAGGGCAGGGCCAAGGCCGGCGCGGCGCTGCTCTGGATGGAGCGGGTCCTCTCCCGCTGCCCCCCGGCGCTGTTCCCCGGCCCGGACGGACCGGCGGGGCGGCCCCGCTTCACCGCGGCCGTGCTCCGGTCCGCCGGGCTCCTCGCCGACACCGACGACGTCTGCCGCAGGCACCGGACGACCAGGCCGAGCGCGATCCTGGCCGTCCTGGCCGCGGTGCTCCGGCTGCGCACCGGGCGGCGGGCCCTCCCCGTCCGCAGCATCAGCGCCAACCGCACGTCCGCCGCCGAACGCGCGAGCCTCCTCGGGCTCTACCAGCCCGCCCACCTCGTCCTGGACATCCCCGCGGACGTGATGATGCCGGACCTGCTGGGCCAGGTCTGGCGCGAGAGCGTCAGCGCGTACCGGCACACCGAGTACCCGCCCGACGAGTTCCGCGAGCTCCTCGTCCGGCACGCCCGCGAACGCGGCTTCGCGCCCGCCTTCCAGCTCGACTTCGACTACGTGCCGGGCGGGCCGCCGGTACGGCGCGGGCACGGCCCCGGGCCGCTCGGCGCCCGTCCCGGGGCCGGGGTCTCCGTACCGATCGAGCATCGCGGAAGCGAGCAGGGGCGCGCCGGCTACTCCCTGTTCCAGGCCCAGGCCGTCGGGGAGGAGATGGCGCTGACCCTGGACGCCGACACCGCCATGCTCCCCGCCCCGGAGATCGACCGGCTGCTGTCCTGGACCGCGCTCGCCATGCGGCGGCTCGCGGCCGAGCCGGAGGTCCGCCTGTGCGACCTCGGCCGGCTGCTCAACATCGCGCCCCGGGTGAACGGACGGACCGCCGCCGAGTCCGCGCCCGGCGCACCGCCCGAGCCCGCGCCCAGCTCCGAATCCGGCGGGACGCCGGGGACGTCGGCCGAGGCCGCGGTGACGGCGGCCATCCTCGCGACCCACCCGCTGGAACGGGTGGAACTGGCGCGGGACTACGTCGGAGCGGGCGGGCGCCTGCGCCTGGTGCCGCAGGTCGTCCACGAGCTGGCCCGGCGGGGCCACCACGGGCTGCGGGCCGAGCACGTCGAGACCCCCATGAGCCTGCGCGCGGTCGCCGCCGAGCTGCGCCCGGCCCAGGAACGGAACCCGGACCTGCCCCCGGCCCCGGAGCGGAGATGACGATGCGCGACGACACCCCGACGTCGGCCGACGACCGCGTCCGCGACATCGCCCGCGCCCGCCCGGACGACCCGGCCGTCATCGTCGTCGCCGGAGGCCGCGCCGGCGGCGCCGCCGGAAGCCGTGTGCGCGAGGACGCCGTCCTCACCTGGGACGAGCTGGACCGGGCGTCCGCCGAGCTCGCGGCCCGGCTCGGGGCGCTGGCCGCCGGGGCCGTGCGGCGGCCGGTCGTCGTGATCGACGCGACCAACTCGGCGGACACCGTGATCGGTTTCGCCGCGTGCATGCGCGCCCGGATCCCGTTCCTGCCGCTGGACCCCCTGGCGCCCGCCGCCGAGGCCGGGCAGGTGATGGCGGCGCTCGCCCCGGCGCACTGGCCGGTGCGCCTGGCGGACGCACGGGACGGCGTCACCCCGCCTGAACCGCCTGCCCCGCCTGAACCGTCCGCCGCGCCGCGACCGTCCGCCCCGCAGGGCCCGTCCGTGCGGCCCCGGCCCGGTGAGGACGCCGGGTACCTGCTCGCCACCGGCGGTTCGTCGGGACGGCCGCGCGTGATCGCGCATCCCGCGCCGCTCGACCACGATCCGGTCCGGGTGCCCAGCATGATGCTGCGGGCGGTGGGATGGCGGCACGCGCAGCGGCAGCTCATCGCGGGGCCCCTGCACCACGCGGCGCCGTTTATGTGCTGCTGGGAGGGGCTGCTCGACGCGAACACGCTCGTCCTGCTGCCGCGGTTCGACGCGCGGGAGATGCTGCGGGCGATCGAGCGCCACCGGGTCCAGTGGGCCCAGCTCACCCCCGTCCACCTGAGGTGGGCGCTGACGGCCCTGCGCACCCAGGACGCCGACCTCGGCTCGCTGAACGCGGTGGTGCACACGGCGGCGCCGTGTCCCGCCGAGCTGAAGCGGGCCTGGATCGACCTGCTCGGCCCGGAGCGCCTCTTCGAGATCTACGGGGCGACCGAGGCGATCGGCACCACCCTCCTGCGCGGCGACGAGTGGCTCGCCCATCCCGGCTCGGTGGGCCGCGGCTTCTGCACGCAGGTGCGCGTCCTCGACGAGGACGGCGGATCGGTGCCGCCCGGCGCGGAGGGCGAGGTGTACATGCGGCGCACCGCCCGGCACGCCCCGGTCGGACGGGACGTCGCCCCGTCCGGCGGCGGGCCGTCCGGCCTCAAGCGGACCGTGGACGGCTTCTTCAGCGTCGGCGACCACGGCCGGGTCGACCGGGACGGCTACCTCCACCTCGGCGCCCGCCGGCACGACCTGGTGATCGTGGGCGGCGGCAACGTCTACCCCGCGGAGGTCGAGGCGGCGATCGCCGAGCATCCGGACGTGCTCGACGCCGCGGTGATCGGCCGGCCGGACGAGGCGCTCGGCGCGCGGCTGCTCGCCCTGGTGATCGCGCGGCCGGGCGCCGGGCTCACCGCCGAGGCGGTGTCCGCGCACGCCGAGGCGCGGCTCGCGCCGCACAAGGTGCCGTGGGACGTCCGGTTCGTCACGCGGCTGCCGCGCACGGAGGCGGGCAAGCTGCACCGCCGCAGGCTCATGGAGACGGAGGGATCAGGTGTCTGACTCGATGGCCCCGGCGGCCCGCGCCCACCCGCTCGCGATGCTGCTGGGCGCGCACCCGGAGGTGCTGGACGCCGCGGTGCTCGCCCCCGGCGCGCTGGAGGACGGCGAGGTGGCCGTGGTGGTGCCGGACGGCTACGCCAGCGGGCCCGAGCTGGCGGGCCACGTGGCCGCGGTGCTCGGCCTGGACGCGGTGCCGCCCACCATCGTCCTGCTCCCGCGGATCCCCAGGGCGGCGGACGGGACGGTGCACGTCGGGGAGCTGCGCGCCAAGCTGGAGTCCTGGCCGAGCGTGTACCGCTTCGCGCTCCCGCGCACGGCGGCCGAACGGCGGCTGGCGGAGGTCTGGTGCCGGGTGCTGGAGCGCCCGTGGATCGGCGTGCACGACGACTTCATCGAGGCCGGCGGCGACTCGCGCGCCGCCGCCGTCATCATGGCCGAGCTGGCGGGGGAGGCCGGGCCCGCGGTGTCCCTGGCGGACCTGTTCGAGCTGGCGACCATCGCGGAGCTGGCGGCCAGGATCGCCGCGGACGATGACTGACGACCTGGCCGGGGAGCTGCGCGACCTGCTGGCCCGCCGCCTCCCCGCCTACATGGCGCCCAGCGTGATCGTGGAGCTGGACGAGATGCCCCGGACCGCGGGCGGCAAGCTCGATCGCGCCGCCCTGCCGATCCCGGAGACACGTCCGGAGACGGCCCGGGGGACCGCTCCGGGGACGGCTCCGGGAACTGCACCAGGCCGGCCCGCCGCCCCGGAAGACGAGATCGAGGCGCGGATCTCCGCCGTCCTGGCGGAGGTCCTCGGACTCGCGCGGGTCGGCGCCGACGACAACTTCTTCCTGCTCGGCGGGACGTCGGTGCACGCCGTCCAGGCCATCGCCCGCATCGCCGAACGGCTGGACGCCCGCGTGCCCGCACTGCGGTTCTTCCAGGCACCGAGTGTCCACGGGATCGCCGCCGCCGTGCGCGAAGGGAGGACGCCGTGACCGCGCAGAACGCCGTGACCGCGCAGGACGCCGTGACCGCGCAGGACGCGGCCGGGGGGCCGCTGTCGCGCGAGCAGCAGGCGATGTGGCTCCGGGAGCGGCTCATCCCGGGCACCGCGATGCACAACCTGGCCGCGGCGCACGAGATCGAGGGGCCGCTCGACGTCGCCGTCCTCACCAGGGCGCTGCGGGCGCTGGCCGCCCGCCACGAGCCGCTGCGCACCTCGTTCCGGGAGGCGGGCGGCCTGCCGGTGGCCCAGGTCCACGACGGCGCGGAGCTGGAACTGGTGACCGTCGACGCGACCGGAGCAGGGACCGACTGGCGTGCGCTGGCGGAGGACGAGGCGGGCCGGCCGTTCGACCTGTCCGCCGCGCCGCTGATGCGCGCCCTGCTGATCCGGCGTTCGGAGCGCCTGGCCGTGCTCCTGCTGGTCGTCCACCACCTCACCGCCGACGCCTGGTCGCTCGGCCTGGTGTGGGAGGAGCTCGACGCCGCCTACCGGGCCTTCCTGCACGGCCGGGCCTGGGAGCCGGAACCGCTCCCCGTCACCTACCGCGACCACGTGCGGCGGCGCCTCACCGGCGGCGCCGGGCGGGATCGCGGTGAGCTCCGGTCCTTCTGGCGGGAGAGGCTCGCCGCCGCGCCCGCCTTCTCCACCGTCCCCTCGGACCGGCCGCGTCCCGCCGAGCCCACGCACGGCGGCGCGACCCTGGAGCGGACCCTCGGCCCCGACCTGCTCGACGCGGCCACGAGGCTCTCCCACCAGCGCCGCGCGTCACTGTTCATCGTGCTGGCCGCCGCCTGGACCGCCGTGCTGTCGCGCTACGCGGGCCGCGCGGACGTCGTGATCGGCGTGCCGACGTCCGGACGGGACGACTCCGACGTCGAGCCGCTGGTCGGCCTGTTCTCCGGAGCGATCCCGCTGCGCGTCGCCGTCGGCCTGGCGGAGCCGTTCCAGGACCTGGTCATGAAGGTGCGCCGCGAGCTGTTCGACTGCCTGGAGCACCGAGACGTGTCGCCGGTCGAGCTGGTCGCCGAGACCGGCGGCCCGCGCGAGCTGTCGGCGACGCCGGTCTACCAGGTGCTCTTCAACGTCGTCCGCACGGGGCACGCGCCGTTCGCGCCCGACGGCACGAGCTGCCGCTACATGTCGGGCTTCGTCGGCGCCGTCCAGACCGACCTCTCGCTCACGGCGACCACCCCCAACTCGGGCGGGCTGCGGCTGCAACTGCACTACAGCACCGACCTGTACGACGCGGGAACGGCGGAGGGGCTGCTCGGCCACTACGAGCACTTCCTCGCGGACGCGCTGAGCCGCCCCGACGTCCCGCTCGGCGACCTCAGGATGACCAGCGGCCAGGAACCGCCCCCCGCCCCGGCCGCCTCTGCCGAGGGTGAGGCGCCCACGGCGCTGGGCCTCGTGGAACGGGTCATGGCGGACCGGCCGGACGCGCCCGCGGTGATCGACGGGAACACCGTCCTCACCTACCGGGACCTGGACGAACGCGCGGCGGCCTGCGCCGCCCGGCTCCGCTCGGCGGGCCTCGGCGCCGGGGACGTGGTGGCGCTGCACCTGGACCGGAGCGCCGACCTGGTCGCCGTCATGCTCGGCGTCTGGCGGGCCGGTGCCGCCTACCTGCCGCTCGACCCCGGCCACCCGCCCGGACGGATCGAGTCCCTGGTGACCGGCTCCGGCGCCGCCGCGGTCATCACGTCCGAGCCGCGTCCGGACGGGCCCGCGGCGCCGCGGGTCACGGTGATGACGGTCGGCGAGGTCATGGCCGGGACGGGACGCGCGCAGCCGCACGGGGCGGGCGGCGGCGGGCCGAGGAGCGGGGCCCGCGACCTGGCGTACGTCATGTACACCTCGGGGTCGAGCGGCCGTCCCAAGGGGGTCGAGGTCCCGCACCGCGCCGTCGGCCATCTCCTGCGGGCGATGGCGCGGCGCCCCGGGCTGGACGCGCGGGACGTCGTGCTCGCCCTGACCAGCCCGGCCTTCGACATCTCCCTGGTGGAACTGGTGCTCCCGCTCACCGTCGGGGCCCGCGTCGTGGTGGCGCCCCCGGCCGCGCGGCACGACCCGGAGGCGGCCGGACGGCTGGTGCGCGACCACGGCGTGACCCTCGTCCAGGCGACGCCGACGGGCTGGCGGCAGCTCCTGCTCGCCGATCCGGCCCGCTGGGGGCTGCGCCGCGTGTGGTGCGGCGGCGAGGCGCTGGACGCGGCGCTGGCGGACCGGCTCGCGGGCCTCGCCCCGGAGGTGTGGAACCTCTACGGCCCCACCGAGACGACCGTGTGGTCGCTCGCCGAGCGGGTCCGGCCGGGGCGCGACCACGTCCCGATCGGCACGCCGATCGGGGACACCTCGGTGCTGGTCCTGGACCGCTGGAACGAGCCCGCGCCGCCCGGAGTGCCCGGCGAGCTGTGCATCGGGAACGCCGGGGTGGCCACCGGCTACCGCGGCCGGCCGGACCTGACCGCCGACCGGTTCGTCCCCGACCCGTCCGGCGGGCCCGGGGCCGTGCTGTACCGCACCGGCGACCTGGTCCGCCGCCGGGCGGACGGCGGCCTGGAGTTCCTGGGGCGGCTCGACCGGCAGGTCAAGCTGCACGGGCACCGGATCGAGCCCGCGGAGATCGAGGCGGTGCTCCGGGAGCACGGCGACGTCCGCGACGCCGCCGTCGTCCTGCGCGAGGACGTTCCGGGCGATCCGCGGCTGGTCGCCTACGTGACCGCGCACCGGGCGGGAGGCGCCCGATGACCGCGCCCTGGTCGCTGTTCGGGCGGTTCGCCGCGGCGGCGGAGCGGCATGCCGACGCGTCCGCCCTGGAGATCGGCGGTGAGGCGTGGAGCTACCGGGACCTCGACCGGGCCGCCGCGCGCCTCGCCGGGCTGCTCGTCGAACGGCACGGGGGGACGCCGCCGCGGCGGATGGGCGTGCTCTGCGGGCGCACGTTCCTCGCCTACGCCGGATACCTCGCGGGACTCCGGCTGGGCGCGACGATCGTCCCGCTGAACCCGGCGGTCCCCGCCGAGCGCAACCGGCTGGTGGCCGAGGCGACCGGGCTCGACCTGATCCTGGCGGACGGCTCGAGCTGCGGCGGGGCGCGGACCGGGCACCTCGGCGCCGTGGCGTCGGCGACCGGCGCGACGGTGGTGGCGCTGCCCGGCGTCCCGCCGACCGGGGACGAGGGGCCGCCGCCGTCGCCGGCCGCGCGCGCGGACGTCGTCTACACGCTCTTCACCTCGGGCTCGACCGGCAGGCCCAAGGGCGTGCCGGTGACGCACGCCAACGTGGACGCGTTCCTGGACTCGTCCGCCGCGTGCTGGCCGATCGGACCGGGCGACCGGCTCTCGCTCACCTTCGACCTGACCTTCGACCCCTCGGTGTTCGTCCTCTTCCACGGGTGGGGGAGCGGCGCGACCGTGGTCGTCCCGGCCGGGAACGAGGCGCTCCGGCCGTCGGTCCACGTCAACCGCCGCCGCATCACGCACTGGTTCTCGGTCCCCTCGGCGGTGACGTTCGCCCTGCGTGCCCGCGACCTGCGCCCCGGCAGCATGCCCGGCCTGCGCCGGACCCTGTTCGGAGGCGACCGGCTGACCGCGGAGCAGGCGGCGGCCTGGGCGGACGCGGCGCCCGGCAGCGTCATCGAGAACACCTACGGCCCCACCGAGGCCACCGTCTTCTGCATGACCTACCGGCTGCCGGACGACCGGCGGCTCTGGCCCCGGACGTCCAACGGGACGGTGCCCATCGGGTCGCCGCTGCCGACGGTGGAGCACCTGGTCCTCGACGCGGCGGGCCGCCCGGCGGATGAGGGGGAGCTGATCCTGCGCGGCCCGCAGCGGTTCCCCGGCTACCTGGACCCCGGGGACGACCCCGGCCGGTTCCTCCGCCGCGAGGCGGGCCCCCGCCCGTCCCGGGCGCCCGCGCCGTCCGACCCGGAGTGCTGGTACCGCACCGGGGACCGGGTCCGGCTGGAGGACGGCCGGATCGTCCACCTCGGTCGCACCGACGATCAACTGAAGGTCCGGGGGTACCGGGTCGAGCCGGGCGAGATCGAGGCGGTCCTGCGGCGGCATCCGCAGGTGCGCGACGCGGTGGTGCTCGGCACCGCGGACCAGGGGTTGGCGGCGGCCTACACGGGCCGTCCGGTGCCCGCCCGCGACCTGGTCGAGCTGGTGCGCGGCGCGCTGCCCGCCTACATGCTGCCAACGCGTTTCCGGTATCGGCGGACGCTCCCGGTGAACGGCAACGGGAAGGTGGACCGCGGCCGGCTGGCGGCCGAGCTGGAACAACCCCCGGACGGACGAGAGGCACACCCATGAAAGGCACCCTGGTCTCACTCGATCAGTGCTCGCCCGCCGACTACGAGCGGCTCGCGAAATGGCTGGCCGCGGAATCGAGCTGGTACGCGTCGGGCCGTCCGAAACTGATCTCCGCCGAGGATCTCAGGAACGAGAACCAGCACGGCGACACCCATTTCATGATGGTGGTGGAGAACAGCAGCAAGCGGCGCGTCGGGGTCGTCACCTGGACCCGCAAGGAAGAGTACGAGGGCAGCTACTCGATCGGAACCGGGGTGGGTGAGAAGGACCAGTTCAATCACGGCTACGCGGCCGAGGGCGGGCTGCTGCTGCTCGTCTACCTGTTCCACGCGATGAACGCGCACCGAGTGGAACTCCTCTACGGCCTGTACAACAAGAACGTGGTCCCGATCCTGGCCCAGTGGGGCGTGACGGTGGAGGGCGTGCTCCGCGATTACTTCTTCCTGGACGGCGAGTACCACGACGCGGTGCTGTGCTCGATCCTGCGCGACGAGTTCTACCGGGGCATCGCGGCGGCGGGCCTGTCGGACATGCTCGACTCGATCCCGCGGCGGGAGAAGGAGGAGGCCCGCGCCCTGATCGGGGACCTGCTGGCGAAGATCCCCGGCGGCCGGCCGGCCGACCTGGTGGCCCGCCCGCGGCCCGCCGGCCCGGTCCATCACGACACCGGGCAGGACCGGGAACGGGCCCCGGAGCGCGCCGCCGGCGCCAAGTAGGACACGCAAAGTAAGACTGGCCCGGGTCGCGCTGGAAATGGTGGTATTGAGGCCGTGGACGATCTGGAACGATCGGTGGTCGAGACCGTCCGGAAAGCCTGGGCCGCCCGGCTCGGCACCGGAGACTTCGGCACCGACGACAATTTCTTCGAGTTCGGCGGGACGTCCCGCATGGTCGCCGCGGTCTGCGCCGACCTGGCGGTCGCGCTGGACCGCGAGATACCGCTCGTGGCGTTCTATGAGAATCAGAACATTCGCGCTCTGGCGCATTTTCTGGTCCATGGTGAGACGGCGCCCCAGGGGCCTCCCGAACGGGTGCGCCGCGCGATGGTCAACCAGAGGCAGCGGGCGTTGCGCGCCGCGGCCAGAGCCGGTCGGACGGAAGGCTGAATGGCGATGGACACCGACCTCCGCGAGAACGATATCGCGATCACCGGTCTGGCGTGCCGGTTCCCGGGCGCGAACAACGCCCGCGAATACTGGAACAACCTGGCGAAGGGCGTCGAGTCGATCACGTTCCTGACCGACGACGAGCTCCGCGCGAACGGGGTGTCCGAGTCCGACATCAACGATCCGGACTACGTCAAGGCGTGCCCCCTGATCGACGACATGGACGGCTTCGACGCCGCGTTCTTCGGCTACACCGCCCGGGACGCGCAGATCAGGGACCCCCAGGGCCGGCTGTTCCTGGAGACCTGCCACACCGCCCTGGAGGACGCCGGGTACGACGTCGGGCGGTACGACGGCACGGTGGGCGTGTTCGGCGGCGGCGGCCAGTACACCTACGGCTACACCAACGCCTACCGCAACAGCGCCGCGTACAGCGCCGCCGGCGGGATGAGCATCGCGACCGCCACCGACCCCGACTACCTCACCACCACGGTGTCGTACCGGCTCGGGTTGCAGGGGCCGAGCTTCACCGTCCAGACCGCGTGCTCGACCGCGCTGGTGGCCATCCACCTCGCCTGCCAGGCACTGCGGATGGGCGAGTGCGACATGGCGCTCGCGGGCGCCGTGGACGTCCGGCTGCCCTACGGCCGGGGCCACCGGCGGGTGGACGGGGGCATCGGCTCGGCGGACGGCCACGTCCGCGCCTTCGACGCCAAGGCGTCCGGCACCGTGTTCGGGACCGGCGCCGGGGTGCTGACCCTGAAGCGGCTGGAGGAGGCCAGGGCCGACGGCGACCACGTGTACGCGGTGATCCGGGGCTCGGCGATCAACAACGACGGGGCCGCCCGCGCGGGCTTCACCGCGCCCGGCGTCGAGGGGCAGACCAAGCTGGTGATGGAGGCGCTGGCGGTCGCCGAGGTCGGCCCCGAGTCGATCGGGTACGTCGAGGCGCACGGGACCGGCACCCTGGTCGGAGACCCCATCGAGGTGACCGCGCTGACCAACGCGTTCCGCGCGGCGGGCGCGGTGGCCGACCAGTACTGCGTGCTCGGGTCGGTCAAGCCGAACGTCGGCCACCTCGGCGCCGCGGCGGGCGTCGCCGGGATCATCAAGGCGTGCCTGGCGATCGAGAAGGGCGAGATCCCGCCGACGCTGCACTTCGAGGAGCCCAACCCCGGCATTGACTTCGCGGCGAGCCCCTTCTACGTCAACACCGCGCTCGAACCCTGGACGGGGCTGCGGCGGGCCGGGGTGAGCTCGTTCGGCATCGGCGGCACCAACGCCCACGTCGTGCTGGAGCAGCCGCCGGACGCCGTCGCGAGGCACGCCGGGCGGCGGGCGGACGGGCCGTACATCCTGCCGCTGTCCGCGCGGACGGCGACCGCGCTCGACGCGGCGGCCGGGCTGCTCGCCGAGCATCTGAAGTCCGCGGGCGACGCCCCGCTGGCCGATGTCGCCTGGACTCTCCAGCACGGCCGCCGGCAGTTCCCGCACCGCCGGACGGTCGTGGCGGCCACCGCGGGCGAGGCCGCCGCCGCGCTCGACGAGGCCCGCGGCTCCGGCGGAGCCTCGAAGGCCGCGGGCACCGGGCGCGGCGTCGCGTTCCTGTTCCCCGGGCAGGGGGCGCAGTACCCCGACATGGGACGCGGCCTCTACCGCGCCGAGGAGGTCTTCCGCCGGGAGGTGGACCGCTGCGCGGAGGCGCTGACCCCGTTCCTGGACGGCGCCGACCTCCGCGACCTCATGTACACGGGCGACGACGCGGCGGCGGCCGAGAGGCTCGGCCGGACGCGGTTCGCGCAGCCGGCGCTGTTCGTCGTCGAGTACGCGATGGCCGCCCTGTTCGAGTCCTGGGGGATCGTCCCCGAGGCGATGCTCGGCCACAGCATCGGGGAGTACACCGCGGCGTGCCTCGCCGGCGTCTTCTCCGTGGAGGACGCGCTGTCGCTGGTGGCCGCGCGCGGCGAGCTCATGCAGAGCATGCCGCCCGGCGCCATGCTGGCCGTCCCGCTCCCCGAACGGCTGATCGCGCCCATGCTCCTCGGCGGCGCGGAGGTCGCCGCGGTCAACGGCCCCGAGGTCACGGTGGTGGCCGGCCCGGAGACGGCGATCGGCGCGCTGGAGCGGCGGCTGGCCGGGTGGGGGGCGCGGGGCCGGCGGCTGACGACCTCGCACGCCTTCCACACCGGGATGATGACCCCGATCCTCGAACCGTTCCGCGAGCGGGTCGCGGCCGTCACCCTGAACGAGCCGGAGCTGCCCTTCCTGTCCAACCTCACGGGCACCTGGATCACTCCGGGGCAGGCGACCGATCCCGGCTACTGGGCGGACCACCTGCGCGGCACCGTCCGCTTCGCGGACTGCGTGGAGACGCTCGGCGCGTCCGCGGACCGGGTGCTGCTGGAGGTCGGGCCCGGACGGACGCTGACCACCCTCGCCCGCGGCGTCCTCGGCGCCCGCGTCCCGATGGCGGGCTCGATGCGGCACCCCCTGACCGAGAGCGACGACGAGACCCTGGCGCTGGAGGCCGCCGGACGCCTCTGGAGCTCCGGTGTGGACCTCGACTGGGACGCGATCACCCGAGGCCGCACCTCGGACGCGGACGCGGACGGGGACGGGGACGGGCAGGAGGCCGGGGGCCGGACGGGCCGCCGCACCCCGCTGCCCACCTACCCCTTCGAGCGGCAGCGGTTCTGGCTGGACCCCGACCCCTCGGACTCCGGCACCGGCACCGGCTCGCGGGACGCCGAGGAGGACGACGGCCGCGTCCTGCCGATCGACGAGGCCGTCTACACCCCGATCTGGGTCGAGCGCCCGCTGCCGCCGGCGGTCCCGGACGTCCCGCCGGACTCCAGGTGGCTGGTGCTGACGCCGGGCGCCGGACCCGTCGACGAGCTGGCCGTCCTGCTGGCCGAGGCCGGCGCGGCCGTCACCACGGTGTCGGCGGGCCCGGAGTTCGCCGAGACGGAGCCGGGCCGGTTCACCGTCCGCGCGGCCGAGCGCGCCGACTTCGAGTCGCTGCTCGACCGGCTCGGCGGCGACGCCCTGCCGACCCACGTCGTGCACGGCTGGACGGCGACCGGGCCCGAGGACCGGTGCCTGAGCCCCGCGGTCGTGGACGAGGTGTCCGAGCGGGGCTTCTACTCGCTCATGCATCTCGCGCAGGCGCTGGAGGTGCAGGTCGCCGACCATCCGATCCAGGTGCTGGCCGTCAGCACCAACCTCCAGGAGGTGTCGGGCGGGGACCGGGTGGAGCCCGGCAAGGCGCTGCTGCTCGGCCCGACCATCCTGATGAACAGCGAGCTCGGCGGGATCGCCTGCCGCAGCGTCGACCTCGCCGCGCCCGCCCGGCTCCCCGCGCGGACGCTGGCGGGGCAGCTCCTCCGGGAGGCGCTGGCCGGGACCGACGACCAGCAGGTGGCGTGGCGCGGCCTGAAGCGCTGGGCCTGGTCCTACACCGGCGTCCCGGTCGAGATCCCGGCGGAGCGCCCGGCCGTCCTGCGCGAGGGCGGGACCTACCTCATCACCGGCGGGCTCGGCGGCATCGGCCTCACCACGGCCGCGGAGCTGGCCGGCGCCTGCCGGGCCAACCTGGTCCTGGTGGGCCGGTCGCCGCTGCCCGACCGGGCCGGCTGGCCGGACCTGATCGCCGACGAGGGCGGCGACGAGATGCTGCGCCGCCGGCTCCAGAGCCTGATCGCACTGGAGGACGCGGGCGCCGAGGTCATGGTGCGCGCCTGCGACGTGACCGACGAGGCCGCGCTCGGCGCCGTCGTCGCGGAGGCCGTCGACCGGTTCGGCGGGATCGACGGGGTGTTCCACGCCGCCGGCGTCGCCGGCGGCGGGATGCTCGCGGTGCGGGACCGGGAGGACGCGCGCCGGGTGCTCGCGCCGAAGGTGGCCGGCACGCTCGCGCTGCACCGCGTCCTCGGCGGCCGGACCGGCTTCATGGTCCTGTTCTCGTCGATCACCTCGGTGGTCGGCGACTTCGGGCAGGTCGACTACTGCGCGGCCAACTGCTTCCTCGACGCGTTCGCCCGCCAGCGGTCCGGGCTCGGCGAGGCGGTCCTGTCGATCAGCTGGGCCGCGTGGCGCGACGTCGGGATGGCGGTCGACTCCGCCCGCATCACCCCCAACGTGTTCCGGGAGCTGCGCGGCGGCAAGTGGTCCGAGCCGGTGGACCACCCCCTGCTCGGACGCCGGCTGCACGACCTGACGGGCGACGCGGTCTTCTCCACCGTGCTCGGCCCCGAGTCGCACTTCGCCCTCACCGACCACCGCATCGGCGGCGTGCCCATCCTGCCCGGCTCGGCCTGCCTGGAGATGATCCGGGCGGCGGTCGAGATCGTGGACGGCGGCCCGGCCGGCGACGTCGAGCTCACCGACGTGGTGTTCCTCGGGCCGGTGGCGGTGCGGACCGAGCAGGAACTGAGGATGGTGCTCAGGCCCGCCGCCGACGGCCACGACGTCACCATCAGCGTCGCGCCCGCGGAGAGCACGGAGGCCGACTGGGTGGAGCGGGTCCGGGCGCACGTCCGCACGGTGCCCGCCGAGCCCGCGCCGGTGCACGACCCGGAGGCCGCGCGCGCCGGGTGCACCGACTTCAGTTTCGAGCCGGAGCCGGGCTTCGAGTCGCGCGGCATCGTCTCGTTCGGGCCGCACTGGTACAGCATCGAGCGCATCGACGTGGGCCCGCGCAGGCAGTTCGGGACCGTCGACCTGCCCGCCGAGTTCCACGGCGAGTGCGACCAGTACACGCTGCACCCGGCGCTGTTCGACGACGCCGTGTCCAACGCCCGCATCATCAAGGGCATCAGGAAGGGGCACAAGTACCTCCCCTTCGGCTACCGCCGGATCCTCGTCCGCGCGCCCCTGCCGCCGCGCTTCCACGTGGACCTGCGGGAGCTCGACGACGGGGAGGGGGAGGTCGTCGTCGCCGACATCTCCGTCCTCGCCGAGGACGGCACGGAGCTGATCGCGATCGAGGAGTACTCGCTCCGCCGGGTGGACCCGGACGCCGTCGAGGCCGACACCGCGGCGGACCCCGGCGTCGCCCGCGCGCGGGACACCGCGCCGGGACGGGAGGACGCGCCGCCCGCGCCGAGCGACACCACCGATTGGCTGATCACCCCGGCGGCCGGCATGAGCGCGCTCCGCGCCCTGCTGCACACCTGGGCGGCGCCGCACCTGGTGGTGTGCCCGGAGGGCCTGACGGCCAACCTGCGCCGGGTGCGGTCCCTCACCGGCGACGTGATCGAGAAGGAGCTCGGCGAGGCCGAGACGCTCCTCAACACCGCGCAGGGCGCCGAGCGGATGCTCGACACGCCCTACGCCGAACCGGAGACCGCGTTGCAGCAGCAGATCGCGGACTACTGGGCGGCGGCCTTCGGGGTCCAGCGGGTCGGCCTGGACGACGACTTCGCCGAGCTGGGCGGCAACTCCCTGATGGCCGTCCAGCTCGCGTGGCGCATCCGCCAGCACTTCGACGTGGAGGTCACGGTCGCCCGGCTGTTCCGGCGGCCGACCGTGCGCACCCTCGCCGGCCTGGTGGAAGAGGAACTGGCCGGATCCGGATCCGTTTAGAGAGAGGTTCGCGACAATGACGAGTTCCTTCGTGGTGGACGGGCAGGAGCGGGCCTGGAGCCCGATGCTGCTCGGGCCGGGCTCGCACGGCCTGAGGACGACCGTCGACCGGGTCCGGCTCGCCGAGGAGGCCGGGGTCGACCAGCTCTGGCTGGGCCAGAACCCCGACGACCACGACGTGGGCGTCATGGCCGCCGGCTGCCTCGCGGCGACCACGTCCCTGCGCGTCGGCACCGCCGTGGCGCCGATCCCGAGCCGGCACCCGGTGGCCATGGGGCAGCTCGCCACCGGCCTGGCCGACCTGTCCGGCGACCGCTTCCTGCTCGGCCTCGGCGCCGGCCACCCGTTCATCAACGAGTTCGTGCTCGGCCTGCCGCCGGTCCCGCCGGTGGCGGGCATGCGCGAGTACCTCACCATCCTGCGGACCTACCTCCAGGAGGGCCGGGTCGACTTCGCCGGCGCCCACTACGGCGCGCACGCCTCCAACGCCGGCGCGTACGGGCCGCGGGTCCCGGTCTACCTGGGCGCGATGCGGCCCAAGATGATCCAGGTCGCGGTGCGGCAGGCGGAGGGGCTGCTGCTCTGGCTCACCCCGCCCCGCTACATCGAGGAGCACGTCCTGCCCGTGGTGCGGGAGACGTGCGCCGAGATCGGACGCGACCCGGCGGCGTTCCCCATCCTCGCCGGGGTCCCGGTCTATCTGCCCGACGACCACCCGAACCTGCACGCCGACCTGGAGGGCATGCTCACGCAGTACGCGATGATGCCGTCCTACCGGCACGTGATGGAGGCGTCCGGCCACGCGGACCGGCTCGCCGGCGGCGAGCTGGGCCGGGAGATGATCGACGACCTGGCGATCGTCGGCGACCCGGACGAGGTGGCCGCGCGGCTGGAGGAGTACCGGGCGATCGGCTGCGTCCCGCTGCCCGCCGCCGCGGTCGGCGCCGCCCCCCTCCAGCTCGACGGCGCCGAGGCGTTCGCCCGGTTCGCCAAGGCCGTGTGCGTTGGCTGACCCGGTCGCGCCGCCGCCGCTGTGGACCAGGTTCGCCGGCGGGGCCGCCGATCCCCGTGTCGTGCTGCTGTGCCTGCCCTTCGCGGGCGGCGGCGCGCTGGCCTACCGCACGTGGGCCCGCGCGCTCGGACCGGACGGCGTCGCGGTGTGGCCGGTGCAGCTCCCCGGCCGCGAGGACCGCTTCGAGGAGGACGCGTACGAGGATCTGCCGGCGCTGGTCTCCACCCTGCTCGCCGAGTTCGGGCCCCGCCTGGACGGCCGGCCCTACGCCCTGTTCGGTCACAGCATGGGCGGCGGGATCGCGCTCGAGCTCGCCTGGGAGGCCCGGCGGCGGGGGATGCCGGAGCCGGTCCGGATGTTCCTGTCCGCGTCCCGGCCCCCGAACCGTCCCGACCCCGACGCGCCGCGGTACGACCTGCCGAGGGACCGGTTCGTCGAGCAGCTCCGCAAGTACGACGCGACCTCGGTCCTGCTCGACCGGCCGGACCTGCTCGAGGTGTTCCTGCCCAAGCTGCGGGCCGACTTCGCGCTCGTGGAGAGGCACCGGTACCGGTCCGAGCCGCCCCTGGCCTGCCCGTTCACCGTCCTCGGCGGCCTGGACGACGGCGCCGTCCCCCCGAATGTGCTCCCCGCCTGGGCCGACTACACCAGCGGCGGCACCGAGGTCCGCCTGGTCGGCGGGCCCCACTTCTTCCTCGAATCCGCGCGGGACGTCGTGCTGAAGGTGATCCGCACCCGTCTGGAGAGCGTGGCGGCGGCATGACCCCCGGGCTGCGCGACGCGTCGGGCGGCGGGCCGGGCGACGCCCCGGGCGGGATGGGCTCCGGGCTGCGCGCGCTGCTGGCGGTGACGCGCAAGGAGTTGCGCGTCCTGCGGCGCTACCCGCTGAGCCTGCTGAACTCGCTGCTGCTCACGCCGCTCTACCAGCTCGTCCTGCCGGCCGTGCTGCTCGGCGCGGCGTTCCTGGTCCACGGGCGGGCGCTCGGGATGAGCGCGCTCACCGGCACGACGGACTTCGGCGGCTGGCTCGCGATCGGGCTGGTGGGCGCGATCCTCACCGGCACCGTCCTGTCCGGCCCGGCGCAGGCGATGGCGGGGGAGCGCAACCTCGGCACGCTCGAGCAGGCGTGGACGATGCCGGTGAGCCGCAGCGCCCTGGTGCTCGGCTACATGGGCGGCATGATGGCGCTGAGCCTGCTCAGCGCGCTGACGATGGTCGGCGCCATCGCGCTGCTGTTCGGCGTCCACTACCAGTGGACCGCCGTGCTGTCCTTCGCGGTGCTGGCGGCGCTGCTCCCCGGGCTGGTCGGCATGGGCTTCCTCAGCGCCTCGCTCGTCCTGCTCTGGCGGCAGGCCCTCGGCGTGACCGAGAACCTGGGCTACGTCGTCACGGTCATGTCCGGCGTCACCTTCCCGGTCGCGGTGATCTCCAGCGCGCTCCAGCCGGTGTCGTACCTCATCCCGACCACCTGGGCGATCGACCTGGCCCGGTACCTCGCGCTCGGCACGACCCCGTTCGTGCCGCCGGGCGCCGAGGCCGGCGCGCTCGTCCTCACCTCGGCCGGGTACCTGTGGGCGGGCCGGCGGCTGTTCGCCCGGGTGGAGCGGAAGGTGCGGCTGGAGGGGACGGTGGCCCAGCATTGACCGCCGTCTGCTTAATGTGTCCCCCCTCCTGGGTCATCGCTTCGAAGAATGTCGATATTCCGGGCCGATGGTTAGGATCCGATCATGCCGGTGCCGCGCGAAATGAATCCGCCCGGAAATTCCCCGGACCCCTGGGGCGGGCTTCGCCAGATATTTCCCGAGGGTGAGATCTTCGTCGTCACCGACGACGCCGAATTGGGAGCACACACGGCCGGGCTCGGGCTGGCGACGGCCCTTCTCGGCGAGGTGGCGGAGCTGCCGGACGGGGCGAGCGTCGTCCTGCTCCTGCGCAACAGCCTGGTGAGCCGCGACATCCGGCGCATGTTCCGGCGGTTCGGGGTGCTGCTGGTCCCCATCGCCAGTTTCGACCCCGCGCTCGACGCCGCCCGGTACACCTTCGACCTGGTCCGGCACACCGACTACGAGCGGGCCTGCGAGTGGAACCGCTACTGGGCGAGGAACATCGCCGGCCAGCCCGGACCGCTCGTCTTCACCGGTCACGGCACCGGCCTGGAGTGCGCGTTCGGCGACGACATCAGCGCCGACGCCTGGATGAACACCCGCATCGACGTGGGCAAATGGATCAGCGTCGCGAGCTACTGCGAGTTCTCCCTCACCGCGCCGTCCACCCGCGACTGGCGCGGGACATTCGACCTCAACGGCACGGTCGTCGCGTCCGGGCTGCTGGTCGCGCAGGACGCGCGGGCCCGCGAGCCGGGCGCCGCGCGGGTCCGCCGGGCCCGGCGGCTGCGCGCCGAGATGGTCGCGCGCGGGCCCATGACGCTGCGCCTGCGCGAGGGCGTGCTCGCCTCCGTCGAGGCCGGGGGAGTGGATTTCACCGACGCCCTGAGCGAGGTGACCAATCCCGATTATGAGCTGCACACGCTGGAACTGGGAATCGGAACCAACATGAGCCTGCTCCCGCGGGTGGACTGGACGTTCAACTCTCAGCTGAACGAGGGGGCCGGCCCGGTACACCTGGGATTCGGAGAAGGCATCACGGGCGCTCACATGGACTTCATTGTCGCCGAATGTGAGCACCGGTTCGAGGGCGACGGTGTGGTGCAGCAAAGTCATGCCCAACCGGTGTGAGAAAGGAGGCGAAAAAATGCGCGAGCTCACCATCAACGACCAGTCGTGGTCGATCGACGACGAGGAGAACCTGGTCGGCGACGAGGAGCGGCTGGAGTCCACGGACCCGGTCGAGGCCGCCTCGCTCAGCTACGGCTACGCGAGGATCTGACCGAAGAGGGCGGCGCCGCCAGACGGGCCGCACGGAGGGGTGACGGCCCGGTCCGCCGCGGCCGTCACCCCTTCGCCGCACCCCCGAGACGTCTTCAGGGTGGAGAACATGCGCTACACGGTGATTTCGGCGGACTGTCACGGCGGGGCGGACCTGCTGGAGTACCGCGACCACCTCGACCGGTCCCGCCACGACGAGTTCGACGCGTGGGCCGCGGGCTACGAGGTGCCCTACGAGGACCTCAAGGGCGAGGACGGCACCCGCAACTGGGATTCCGACCGCAGGCTGCGCGAGCTGGAGGCCGACGGGATCGTCGCGGAGGTGCTGTTCCCCAACACCATCCCCCCGTTCTTCTCCGCCTCGTCCCTCGGCAGCCAGGCGGCGGCGGTGTCGGCCGCGGACCTGGACCGGCGCTGGGCCGGGCTGCGGGCGCACAACCGGTGGCTGGCCGACTTCTGCGCCGCCGCCCCGGGACGCCGGGCGGGCGTCTTCCAGGTCATGCTGCACGACATCGATGCGGCCGTCGCCGAGGTGCGCCGCTCGGTCGCCGCCGGTCTGCGCGGCGGCCTGCTGCTGCCCGGGACGCCGCCCGGGTCCGGGCTGCCGCCGATCTACTACCACGACTACTACGACCCGCTCTGGCGGGCCTGCACGGAACTGGGCGTCCCGGTCAACGTGCACAGCGGCAGCGCGGCCCCCCGCTGGGGCGACCGGCCGGAGGACCACGTCCTGTTCATGCTCGAACTGCGCTGGTGGGACCAGCGGACGCTGCGGCAGCTCATCCTCGGCGGGGTGCTGGAGCGGCACCCCGACCTCAAGGTGGTCTTCACCGAGGAGGGCCTCGGCTGGATCCCCGGGCGGCTGCGCGCGATGGACGGCTTCGTCGACTCGATGAACGCCTCCGCCGGCGGCGGCGAGCTCGCCTACGGCGCGCAGGTCGCGCGGAACCTGTCGCTGCGGCCGAGCGAGTACTGGACGCGGCAGTGCTACGCCGGCGCCAGCTTCATGCACCCCTCCGAGAGCGCCGTCCGGGACTCCCTCGGGGTCGAGACGATCATGTGGGGGAGCGACTACCCGCACACCGAGTCGAGCTATCCGTTCTCTGACGCGGCCATCCGGTTCGCCTACGCCGGGGTCCCGGAGGACGAGGTCGAGCTGATGCTCGGCGGGACCGCGGCCCGGCTGTTCGGGTTCGACCTCGCCCGGCTCGCCCGGGACGCGAGCCGGATCGGCCCCGAGCGCGCCGCCGTCAGCGCGGGCGTCGACCCCGCCACCCTGCCCGCCGAGGTCGCCAAGTGCCCGGCCTTCGCGGGCGTCACCCCCGGATCCAGCCGGACCCGGTGGGTCGACAATCGCAAAGCGTGACCCGCCATGCCCTGGAGGCGTGGCCGGGAGCGGAGGCGCGGGCGGGAGCGGGGCCTGGGGAGGGGGCGGGGCTCAGCCGCCGATGACGGCGGGCGCGACCTCGTCCATGAAGCGGCGCAGGTCGCGGACGCCTCCGGCGGGATCGACCAGCTGGACGACGAAGTGCTCGACGCCGAGCTCGCGGTCGGCGACGAGCCGCCGGGCCAGCTCGTCCGGCGGGCCCGTCAGGACGTACTCCGGGACGTCGGCGCGATGCGAGAACGCCAGCGAGTAGTTCGCCGACACGCGCGCGTTCCCCGTCTGCGGGACGAGCTCGGCGAGCCGGTGCCGGTCGGGCGCCCAGCAGTTCCACCAGTCGGCGCGGGCCCGCACCAGCTCGAGCGTCCCCGCGCCGACGCCGCCGATGGTGAGTGGGATGGGACCCTGCACGGCCGGCGGGCCGCCCATCGGGTCGCGCACCGTGAAGAAGCGGCCCCGGTGGTCGACCGGCTTCCCGGTCTGCACCGCGTCCAGGATGTCGAGGGTCTCGGCGAGCCGGGCCCGGCGGGTCGCGGGCGGCCCGGCGGCGAAGTCGAGCGAGTCCAGCTCGGACGGCGAGGAGCCCCAGCCGAGGCCGAGGTTCAGCCGCCCGCCGCTGACCTGGTCGAGGGTGACCGCCATCCGGGACAGGAGCAGCGGATGCCGGAACGCCTCGCACAGCACCAGGTGCCCGACCCGGATCGTGGACGTGCGGGCGGCCACCGCCGCGGCGACCGTCCACCCCTCGAGCGCCCCGCCCGGCACTCCGGGCAGGGCGAGATGGTCCATGAACCAGACCGCGTCGAACCCGTGGTCCTCAGCGCCCCGGGCGAGCGTGGCCAGCTCCTCGAACCGGCGGTGGACCTGCGGCAGGTAGAGCCCGAAGGTGGGGACGGCGGACGGTCGCACGGCAGGCTCCGATCAGTTGGTCTCGACGCGCAGCGCGGCCTCGGCGGCGTCCAGCGCCTCCTCGCACTCCCCGGGCGTCCCGGTGACCGCGATGGCGTAGGCGATGCGCCCGAAGCGGATGTCCCGGGACGGCGGCGACACGGTCTCGCCGGGGTCGGCGAGCGTGACCGCCCGGACCACCGACGGCGGGAGCCGGTCGCGGTCGAACCCGATCGAGGCGATGGTGGTGTCGTCCCGCTCCGGGTGGAAGAAGCGGATGCCGGCCACCCGCCGCCGGTCCGGCGCCAGGATCGGCCGCCGGCCGCAGGCCACCGCGGCGGCGACCAGCCCGGCGTCGACCCCCGTCGCGTACCGGCCGAGCAGCGTGAGCAGGTCGCCGCCGAGCCGCCCGTTCAGCTCGATGACCTTGGGGCCGCGCGCGGTCAGCCGCATCTCGGTGAAGGTGGCGCCGTCGCTGAAGCCGAGCGCGGCGTGCGCGGCCTGCAAGGTCTGGATCACGCGCTGGTCGGCCAGCAGCGGGTCGGCGGCGTTGACGACGTGCCCGAGCTCGGCGAAGAACGGCTCGTAGCCGACCACCTTGCGGGCCAGGTAGATCGGCTGCACCCGGCCCCGGTGGATGACGGCGTCGATGCTGATCTCCGGCCCGTCCAGGTACTCCTCGACCAGCACCGGGACGTCGTACCGGGGCGCGCCGGGCGCGGCGGCGCGCCGCGTCCAGGGGAACCGGGCGGACAGCCCGGCGGGATCGTCCACCCGGACGATCCCGATGCTGCCCGCGAGCCCGCGCGGCTTGAGCACGACCGGGTAGCCGACCGTCTCCGCGGCCCGCAGCGCCTCGGCCGTGGTACTCACCGCGATCGAGCGGGGCTGCGGGACCCCGGCGGCGTCCAGCTCCTTGCGGGTCAGGTGCTTGTCGCTGCACTTGACCACCATCTCCGGCTTCCCGCCGGGCAGGTCGAGGATCTCGGCGACGTACGCGGCCGGCACCGCCAGGTCGTCGGACCAGCTCAGCACGCCGCGCACCGGCTCGGCGGCGGCGATCTCCACGGCCCGCACCGCGAGCGCGGCGGTGTCGAAGATGTTCTCGAACCTGGTCCAGCCGGTGATGTGCGGGAGCTCCCAGGACGGTTCCTCGCGGCAGAACAGATGGACCCGGTAATCGGCCGAGACCGACTCCAGAAGATGCCCGCGAAAGGCATGTGAGCCATGCCCGATAACTAGCAGGAGTGGTAGCTCGCGCAGCGGCTCATCGGACACCTCTGGTCCTTTCCTTGGCATGTCGAAAGCTCTGGACCGCGACCTGGGAATGACGTCGCCACGGCGACTTAAGGCCCTGTTGGCACGACTGGAATCTAACATGCGAGGGTGCGGCGGGGAACCTCGTCCGGCGGTTTGCCACGTGCTCACCTGGGCCAGGAGGTCGAAAATCGGGTATTGACAGTGGCTTGCGGCCGTCGTACGTTCACGATGAATTTCGATGTAGATCACAGTGTGGGAGTAATTGAGTTCGGTGGTCCTCGTGTTCCGTTGAGGAAGGGAAATCCATGAAGGCCGAGCTGCCAGGCGTTAATGTCGCACAGTTCTTCGAAGAGTCGCGTCTGCCCGTCGTCATCAGCCCGAAGGATCCGGGCGCCGACCTGCTGTCCTGGGTGGGAGAGCACGCCGTGGCGGTGCGGGAACTCGCGCTGGAGACGGGCGGGATCCTGTTCCGCGGCTTCCCGGGGACCGCGGACGTCGAGGTCTTCCAGAAGTACTGCGCCAGCTTCCCCGACCCGCTGCTGGACTACACCGAGCAGTCGTCCCCGCGGGACAAGCTGGGCGACAAGGTCTACTCCTCCACCACCTATCCGGCGGACCAGGTCATCCCGTTCCACAACGCGAACTCCTTCGGGCACGAGTTCCCGCTCAACATCTGGTTCGCGTGCATCAGGACCGCCACCAAGGGCGGCCGGACGCCGGTCTGCGACACCCGCCGGGTGCTGGCGAACCTGAGCGACGAGACCCGCTCGAAGTTCGAGGACAAGGGCATCCTGTACGTCCGCAACTACTACGACGGGATGGGCGTCCCCTGGGAGGAGACGTTCGCCACCGAGTCGCGGGAGGAGGCCGAGCAGTTCATGCGGGACGGCCACATCGCCTTCCGCTGGCACACCGGCGGGTCCCGCATCCTGGAGACCCGGCAGGTCAGGCACGCGATCCTCGACCACCCCAAGACCGGCGACAAGGTCTGGTTCAACCAGGCCCACCTGTTCCACAAGGCGTCCCTGGACGAGCGTCTCAAGCCGCTGCTGCGCCAGTTCGACGACTGGCGGCTCCCGCGCAACGCCTTCTTCGGCGACGGGACCCCGATCCCGGACGAGACCGTGCACGAGATCTTCGCGGCCTACGAGGAGGCCGAGCTCAGCTTCGACTGGGAGGCCGGCGACTACCTGATGCTCGACAACCTCCTCACCTCCCACGCCCGGAAGACCTTCGAGGGCACCCAGCGCCTCATCTCGGTCGCGTTCGCCGAGCTGCACACCGACTACGCGCCGCAGTTCGCCAAGTACGGCGACGCCTCCCTCGACCCGATGGAACCGGCCGATGGGGCGTGAGCCCGGCACGGTCCTGGCACTGGTGGAGCGCCAGTGCGAGGACCGCCCGGAGGCCGTCGCGGTCGAGCTGCCCGGCGGCGGCACCAGGACGTACGCCGACCTGCGCCGCCGGGTCGCCCGGATCGCCTCGGCGGTCCGGCCGCGGCTGTCCGCGCCGGGCGCCCGGGTCGCCGTCGACCTCCCGAACGGCCTGGACTTCTGCGCCGCCGTCCTCGCGGTCCTCGGCAGCGGGGCCGTCGTGGTCGCCGTCGACAGGACGCAGCCGCCGCCGCGCGCCGCCGCGATGCTGGGGGCCGCCGCGCCCGAGGTCGTGATCACCGACCGTCCGGGCGGACCCGCCGTGGCCGCGGCGCCCGGCTCCCCCGCGATCGTGGACCTCTCACCCGCGCGCGAAGACCCCGCGCGCGAGGACCCCACGCACGGGGACCCCGCGCACGGGGACCTGGCGCGGGGCCCGGCGGACCCCGGCGCGCCCGCGTACGTCATCTTCACCTCGGGAACCACCGGCACCCCCAAGGCGACCCTCAACACCCACGCGGGCCTGCTCAACCACATGCTGTTCATACGGGACGTCTGCCCGCTGCCGGACGGGAGCCGCGTCCTGCTGAAGTCGGCGCGCTCCTTCGACGCCTGGATCCTGGAGTTCTTCTGGGCCTTCACCCAGGGGCACACGCTGGTCCTGGCCGACGAGGAGCGCGCCACCGACGCCCGGTACCTGGCCGCCGAGCTGGCCGGCCGGTCGATCCACGGGTTCGTCTGCGTGCCGTCCCTGCTGCGCCGGGTGCTCGCGATGCTCCGGCGCACCGGGGTCGGGACGGAGCTGCACACCGTGATCTCCGCGGGCGAGGCGCTAAAGGCCGATCTGGCCGCCGAGGTCCTGACGGCGACCGGCGCGCGGCTGTTCAACCTCTACGGCCCGGCCGAGGCCGCGATCGACGTGGCCTACCACCCCGTCGAGGGCCCGCGGGTCGCCGATCCGCTGCCGATCGGCCGCCCGATCCCGGGCAACCGGCTGACGGTGCGGGACGCGGCGGGCCGCGACATCACCCGCACCGGCGGCACGGGCGAGCTCGTCGTCACCGGAGTCCACGTCGGCCTCGGGTACGCGGGGGACACGGCGGCGACGGCGGCCCGGTTCGGCACCGGCACCGGCGGCGAGCGCTCCTACGCCACCGGCGACCTCGCCTACCTGGGTCCGGACGAGAACTTCTACATCGGAGGAAGAGTGGACGCTCAAGTCAAGATCAACGGTGTCCGGGTGGAGACCGCGGAGATCGAGGCGTGCCTCTCGCGGCACCGCACCGTCGCCGACTGCACGGTGCAGGTGACCCGCTCCGGCGAGGTCCCGGTCCTGGTCGCCTTCATCCAGGCCGACGGCGACGCGGCGCCCGAGAGCGAGTACATCAACTACCTGCGCGGGCTGCTGCCGCCCGTCATGGTGCCGCCCGCGTACGTGTTCCTGACCGAGTTCAAGAAGCTGCCGAGCGGCAAGAAGGACACCTCCGCGCTCGTCTACCCGCGCGGCCTGCCGACGGTCACCGCCGCGGACTTCGAACCCCCGGCGGGCCCGGACGAGCAGGAGCTCGCCGGGATCTGGGAGGCCGTCCTCGGGGTGGCGCCGATCGGGGCGCTGGACGAGTTCGCGCTCGTCGGCGGGGACTCGCTGAAGATGATCGACGTCCTGGTGAAGATCTCGGAGTCCCTCTACCCGGACGTGTTCGGCCTCGGCGTCACCAGGCTGTCGACCGTCCGGGACCTGGCCGGCAGGATCCGGCCGGCCGCCGACTAGCCGCCGTGGCCGCCATCGTTCACGGCCCCGGCCCGGACGCGGGCCGGCTGGCCCGGCTCCTGCGCGAGGCCGGGCGCGCCGAGCACGACTACCTGCCCGAGGAACGGGTCGCGGGCTACCTCTCCCGCCTCGCGCACGGCGAGGTGGAGTGCCTCGCGGCGGTGGACGGGGGCACGCTGGGCGCCGCCCTGCTCTACTCGCGCTTCGGACCCGTCCACCCGGTCCCCGGGTCCTTCCTCCGCCTCGCCGGGCTGTACGTGGAGGAGGTCGTGGTGACGGGCGACTGGAGGCGCAGCGGCTGGTCCCGGAGGCTGCTGGCCCGGCTCAGGGAGATCGAGGGGGCCGGGCCCGACATCTACATCGACTGCGACGCGGCCAATGGCGCCTCGGTGGCCATGATGAGGGCGGCCGGGTACGTGCGGGTGACCGACTACGACGATCCCGACCGCACCGAACCGCCCTCGCGCCGCCGGACCACCAGCGTCTTCCGCCAGCCGGGCCGGCCGGCCCGCCGGCCCGAACCGGCACGAGGAGCGGTGACGATTGGATAGCGCGTTCCTGACCATGCGGGTCGCGGCGCCGGAGCACCGTCCGTGGGTCGTGGTGTGCAACACGGTGGGCGTTCCCGACACGGTCTTCGACCGGCTGGTGGCGACCCTCGCCGATTCCCACTCCGTCCTGACCTGGTCCACGTCCCTGACCGAGAACGACGAACCGCACGGGCGTCCGGTCGGCCTGGCGACCGGGGACCTCGTCACCGCCGTGACGGAGTTCCTGCACGGACTCGGCGTGGTCGAGTTCACCGGCGTCTCGTGGTGCTCCGGAACCGAGATCCTGCACCGGCTCTCGCGGAGCGGCGAGTTCCGCGTCGTCGGGCACTGCTGCATCAACGGGGCCTTCAACCTCGGCCCGGACGGCCCGTCGTCCGACTGGGAGAACACCGTGGAGCCGCTGTTCCGGCTCATCGGCGCGCGCCCGGACGCCCTGCCAGGCGTGTCGGCCCTGCTGAACTCGGCGGCGGACGCCGCCACCGAGGGCGGCGACCCGGCCCTCGGATTCCCCTACTCCACACCCGAGCGGATCTCCGGATACGCCGCCCAGTGCCTGGAGATGAAGCGGTCGCGCACCCTCGCGGGATTCGTCGACTCCCAGCGCACCGGCCTGTACCTGTCCGGATCCGAGGACGCCGTCCAGGCGCCCGCCATCGCACGGCGCGCCGCGGAGCTGTCGGCCTCCTCGTTCGAGCTGGTCGAGGGGGGCCACCACGCGATGATGGCCGACACCCAGCGGGTGTGCGACCGGGTGCGCGAGTACTGCGAGGCCGTCGCGCCGGAACGCGGCGGGCGCTGACCATGGCACCGGCGCACCGGCCGCCGCGGCCCGCACCGGGGGAGGACGATGTCGAGCGGGAACCCGTACCTGGTCTTCGCGGGGCTGGCCCTCACCGTCGTGCTGATGCCGGGCGCCGACACCATCCTGGTCTTCCGGACGAGCCGGGCGCACGGCACCCGGCTCGGCCTGACGACCGCGGCCGGCGTGGTGACCGGGCCCGTCATCTGGGGCATGCTCTCCGGCGTCGGGGTGGCCCTGATCGTCGCGCGCAACGCCACCGTCTACCGGGCGCTGGCCCTGTTCGGGGCGCTGTACCTGCTGTACCTCGCGGCCGGCTGCCTCCGCGCGGCGGCGACCGGCACGGTGCCGCCACTCGACGGCGAACCGAACGAACCGAACGAACCGAACGAAGCGAACGAAGCGGACGCGGCCGTCCCGGGCGGCACGCCACGGAACGCCTACGTCACCGGTCTGCTGACCAACCTGCTCAACCCGAAGATCGGCGTCTTCTACCTGTCCATCATGCCGGGGCTCTTCCACGGGACGCCCGACCTGTGGGTCGGGGGCTCGCTCGGCCTGATCCAGGCATCGATGGGCATCGTGTTCCTGGGCCTCGTCGCCGTCCTGTCCGGCCGGGCCCGGCGCTACCTCGCCGGGCGCCGCGCGAGCGCGGCCGTGGAACTCCTCGCGGGCGGATGCCTGGCGGCCTTCGCCCTCTACACCGCATGGTCGGCGCTCCGAGCGGGCTGAACCGGCCCGCCGCCGACGAACCCCTTCCAGAACCGTGAGATTGGTGGTCGCATGATGATCCAGACTGCTTTAGCCGCCGGATCGGCCCAGAGTCCGGAGAGTATCGCCGGGATCGTCCTCGGTGACCTGGCGCTGATCCTGCTCGCCGCGGCGGTGTTCGCCGCGCTCGCCAAGCGGGTGCGGCAGCCGGCGGTGATGGGCGAGATCGTGGCGGGTATCGCGCTCGGCCCGAGCGTCCTCGGGCTGCTCCCGGGCGACCTCACCGGGCTGCTGTTCCCGCCGTCCGCCCGTCCCTATCTCCAGGTCCTGGCCCAGGTGGGCCTGGTCCTGTTCATGTTCGGCGTCGGCTACGGGTTCAGCCCCTCGCATCTGAGCGGGGCGGGCGGCCGGGTGATGCTGGTGTCGCTGAGCTCGGTCGCCCTGCCGTTCGCGCTGGGCGCGGGGCTGGCGGTGCTCCTGAACCCCTGGTTCGACCGGTCCGAGATGCGGGTCGACGACCTGCTGGCGCCCACGCTGTTCCTCGGCGCGGCGATGTCGATCACCGCGTTCCCGGTGCTGGCCCGGATCATCACCGAGCGCGGCATGCAGCGCGACCGGCTGGGGTCGATGGCGCTGGCGAGCGCCGCGTTCCAGGACTTCCTGGCCTGGTGCGTCCTCGCCGGGGTCGTCGCGATCGTGTCGGCGGGCGGGTCCTGGTCGCTGGCCCGCACCCTGCTCGGCGGCGCCGCGTTCATCCTCGTCCTGCTCTGGGGGGTGCGCCCCGGCCTGGCCTGGCTGCTGTCCCCGGCGCGCCCCTGGGCGGGCGGCGACCCGGTCGCCGCCACCGTGCTCGGCTGCGGACTGCTCGCCTCGGCATGGGCCACGCACGAGATCGGCCTGCACGCGGTCTTCGGCGCGTTCCTGTTCGGCGCCGTCGTGCCGCGCGAGCACGTCGAGGCGCACACGCCGGCCGTCCCCGAGCGGATCGAGCAGACCAGCCTGCTGCTGCTCCCGGTGTTCTTCACCGTGACCGGGCTGTCGGTGGACTTCGGCCGGCTCGGCGGCCGGGGCGCGGTGATGGTGGCGGCCGTGATCGCGGTGGCCTGCGCGGGCAAGTTCGCGGGCGGCGCGGGCATGGCCAGGCTCACCGGGGAGACCGCCGGCGCCTCGCTCACCCTCGGCGTCCTGCTCAACACCCGGGGGCTGACCGAACTGGTCATCCTGAACGTGGGCCTCGGCCTGGGCGTGCTGGACTCCCGGCTGTTCACCGCCATGGTGATCATGGCGCTGGTCACCACCCTGATGACCGGGCCGCTGCTGGACCTGATCCACAGCAGGGCCGAACCCGAACCGCTGGACCGCCGGGAGGCGCGCGCGGCCGGGCGGTCGGGCGGGTGATCAGTGGCGGTCGGCGAAGTCGTGCTTCTGGGCATAGGCGTGGAGCTCGGCCCAGTCGTCGCCGGCGTGGCTGTGCGCGGTCTCGGTGCAGCCGCCCGTGCTCGGCCGCGGGACGGAGTAGCGGGGCGCGGTCAGGTCGGGCTCGCTCTCGAAGTCCAGTGCCTCGGCGAGGTTGCGCGCCGCCGCGTCCCGGACGGTCAGCGGCTCGAGCTCCCACCGCCACTCGATCGCCTTGAGCACCGAGGTGTGGTCGTACACCTCGTGTGCGACGGCGCCGCGCCGCGCCCGGGGCGAGATCAGCAGGCACGGCACCCGGAAGCCGCGCAGGCCGGTGCCGAGGTCGGGGCGCGGGTCGGGCCCGGTCGGCGGCGGGACGTGGTCGAAGAACCCGCCCCACTCGTCGTAGTTGATCACCAGCAGGGTGCGGGCCCAGGCGGGCGAGCTCACGACCGCGCTGTACACCCGGTTCAGGAACGCCTGGCCGAACCGGATGTCGGCCAGCGGATGCTCGTCCTCCGACAGGCCGGGGAACTTCTCGCCCAGAAACCCCGGCTCGACGAAGCTCACCGCGGGCAGGTCGCCCCGCGCGGCGTCCTTGTAGAAGTCCCGGATGGTCCGGCTGACGTCGACGTGCCGCAGTCCCCACAGCGCGGTGAACGGCACGTCGCTGAAGTAGTACCGGGCCGGGACCTCCGCCTCCTTCAGCCGGTCCCAGATGGTGGGGATCTCCGAGATCGCGAACGTGTTGGAGACGCGGTCGGTCTGCCCGGCGTGCTGGAAGATCCGGTTGGGGAAGGTCGAGGACATGACGGCGGGGAAGTAGCGGTCGCAGACCGTCCAGTCCCGCGCCGCGCGCCCGTGGAAGCCCAGGTCGGCGCCCGTGAAGTAGCCGATGGAGAACACGTCGTTGTCCCCGGCGCGCAGCCAGCCGTCGCACTTGCCGTCGTTGTACTCGACCCGTCCGCCCGCGTAGGAGTGGTCGGGGTCGCGGAACCCGCACCCGTGCGGGACGGTCAGGTGGTGGGTGGCGTGCTCCACGCCCTGCGCGTCGGTGAACGCCAGCCCCTCCTGCCTGCCGTCGGCGCCGGGCAGCCAGCCGAGGTAGTGGTCGAACGACCGGTTCTCCATCATCACCACGACGATGTGGTCGATGCCCGACTCGTCCGGTTCGGGAAGCTCCGCCGCCGGTGCCGTCCGGGGGGCGGCGGCCCCGGCCGCCGGGCCGCCCGCCGCGATGATCGCCGCGCCCGCCGTGCCCGCCAGAAACCCGCGCCGCGTCAGTTCCTCGATGCCCATGGCTCTCCTCCCGCGTGGTGGCCGCACGGCAGTATCACGAGCACCACGGGACCGGGGGAAGGACGACGCCCGGTCTTGACCGGGCCTAAATATGAAAATGATTCAGCAGAAACCGTCCGGCCGGACGGATCGGCGCAGGTTCCGGCCCCGGCGGGGCCCGCGCGGGCCGGCTGGCCCGATGCGGCCAGCCGGACTCCGGTCAGCGAAGGCCGAGGGTCTCCGCGAGCGTGCGCAGCCCGGGCAGGACGTCCTCGCCCGGCGCGGTGAGGAGCTGGACGGCGACGTGGTCGGCGCCCGCGTCGAGGTGCTCGGTCAGCCGGGCCGCGGCGGTGGCCGGCCCCCCGTGCGCGACGAGCGCGTCGATCAGCGCGTCGCTGCCGCCGTCCGCGATGTCGTCGCCGGTCCAGCCGAGCCGCTTCAGGTTGGCGGTGTAGTTGCGCAGCTTGAGATAGGTGCCGGCGACGCTCGACCGGCCGAGCGCGCGCCCCCGCGCGGGATCGGCGTCCAGCACGACCTTCTGCTCGGGGGCCAGCAGCCGCCCGTCGCCGAGTTCCGCGCGGGCCCGGCGGGTGTGCTCGGGCGTGACCAGGTACGGGTGCGCGCCGGCGGCGCGTCCGGCGGCCAGGCGCAGCACCTTCGGGCCGAGCGCCGCCAGCACCCGGCCGCTGACCGGGACGCCCTCGGCGTCCAGCCGGTCGAGGTAGTCGACGATCGTCCCGTAGGGGCTGCGGTACTCCCGCGACGCCTCCGGATGCCCGATCCCGACGCCCAGCAGGAACCGCCCGCCGTGCCGGTCGTTCAGCCGGTGGTAGGACGCCGCGACCTGCTCGGCCGGCGTCGCCCACATGTTGACGATGCCGGTCGCGACCACGATGTGGTCCGTCGCCGCCAGCAGCCGCTCGGCGATGTCCAGCTCGCCGTCCGGCGATCCGCCGATCCAGACGGTCCCGTAGCCGAGCCCCTCGACCTTCCGGGCCACCTCCCCGTCGAGCTCGGCGTCGCGCCGCCAGATCCCGAAGCGCCCCACATCGATCTCGGTCATGTCCCCCCCGTTGCCGGCCCTCGGCCGCGCCGTCCGTGCGTCCCCGTCCCCCCTCCCTACCCGCTCCCGCACCCGAAGATCACGTGTGCGCGGACGGGTCACACCACGGCGTGCCCGTACGCGGTGACGAACGGGTCGAGGTCGGGGGCCCCGAACCGCTCGCCCATCAGCGCGAAGGCCGCGACCTTGTCGTCGCCGAACCGCCGGACGCGGGCGGCGTAGGACGCGGCGGTGACGAAGGTCGGCGGCTCGGTCTTGCTGTGGAACTTGTCCGCGTACATCACGAGCCGCTCCTCACCGGACTCGGCCACATAGTCGGCGACCGGCAGCGGGAGGTTCTGCCTCCGCACGTCGTCGCGGCTGATGCCCATGCCCGTATGGCGCGAGCAGAAGCGGCAGAGGGCCTCGGGGAACCCCTCGTCCCGGAGCAGTTCATGGCCGAGCACCCCATGGCGCACGTAATCCGGGCGGTCGAGCCTCCCGTCGGCGCCGTACAGACGGTACACCCCGATGTCGTGCAGCAGGCTGCCCGCCCGGAGCAGGTCCGGGTCGAGATCGAGGCCGGTGCGGGCCAGAAGCTGCTCGGCGATCCCGCAGACGATCTCGCAGTGCGTGTACACGAGGTCGAGCGCCTCCCGCGTGGGCGCGTGTTCCCGGTGCAGCGCGCGGATCTCTTCGAGCGTCGGAATCTGCATGCTCGGAGCGTAGGGGGCCCAGCCGTTTTGGGCCCTGCCTCCGCCGCGGCCGGTGTGATTATGATCATGGCCCGACCCCCCACCCCGAAGGACGGGACATGTCCACCAAGCTCTCGAAACTGGCCGCGACGTCGGTCGCCGCGGTCGCCCTCGCGACGGCCGGGACCGCGCTGGCCGCCCCCGCCGGCGCCGCGACCGCCGGCTCCGGCGCCACCATCGCTTCGAGCTGGATCAAGTACGGCGACTACTCCTCCGACGCCAAGTGCAGGGCGAAGGGCGAGGCGCTGCGGAAGAGCGGGGCCTACCTGTCGTACTACTGCGAGTACACGGGGTTCTTCACGCTGATGGTCCTGACCCGCTGACCCGCTGACCCGCTGACCGGCCCGGCCCGGGGGACGGGCCGGTCGAGCCCCCGCGTCGGTCAGCGGTTGTGGATCACGACGGGGACGTTCTTGGTCTTGCCGACGAGCCACAGGCCCGGATCGCCGGGAACGGCGGTGCCGCCCGTGACCTGCCCGTCGCCCGGGACGGGCAGGGCCTGCTTCGTCCAGGCCCCGTTCTCCAGCCGGTAGAGCTCGCCCCACGTGGGCTGCAAGGCCCACATGGCGCCGTCACCGGTGCGGATCAGCCGCTCACCGGTCGGCGGCGAGGGGAAGTCCTGCCAGCTCGCGCCGTCCCAGCGGACGGCGATCCGCTTCATGGAGCCGTCCACCCGCTGGGAACCGGTGGCCCACACTTCGGTGTCGGAGACCGCCAGGACGCGGCCCCACTGGACGTCGTCGTAGCCGGGGACCTTGCTCCAGCTCCGCCCGTCCCAGTGCAGGAGCCCCCAGGTGGCGGCGGCCCAGGCGGACTCGTCCGAGACCACCGAGATCTCGTTGACGGCGATGCAGCAGTTGTCGGGGGCGCCGGTGTCCTGGTCGGTCCACCGCCCGTCCTCCCAGCGGACGAGGCCGACGCTACAGGCGAACCACGCGCCGGTGGAGTCGGCCGCCGGATGCAGGGGCCCGCAGCCGTCGTCCGGCGTCGCGACCTGCTTCCACCGCGTCCCGTCCCAGTGGGCCAGGTAGCGCCCGGTGTTACTGCCGTCATGAGGACGGATCGTGCCGGTGATCCACACGTTGTCCCGAGCCTCGGCGTCGACCTCCTGGATCACCACGTCGCCGCCCGCGCCCGGAGGGTCGTAGGTCTGCCAGGACGTGCCGTTCCAGTGGACCACGGCGCCCTTGGGCGGCAGGACGTGGATGGTGCCCGCGCCCCATCCCGGAACCGACCAGTCGATGCCCTGGTACCCCTGGTACCCGACCGCCCAGACGTCGTCCGGCCCGGTGGCCGAGACGGCCTCCAGCCCGCTGCGCGGCCAGAGCAGCGGCGTGGGCGCGGCGTGGAGCGGGAGCGGGTCGGCGGCCACGGCGGGCGGCCCGGCGAGCAGGCCCGCGACGGTGAGGACGGACAGGGAGGACGCGGCGATCCGTGCGGACAGGGCTGATCTCATCGGATGTCTCCCGGTGGCGGAGGAGGACGCACGGCCCCGATCCAACCACGCCAGTAATCGCTGACACAATCCCTCCCTGGTGCGGGCCGGCCTGGAGCGTCCCGATGCCGTCCCCGGCCTCTGCCAACATCGACTCGTTGCCGGGGAGCTGCCCGCCGCGAAATGCCGATGACTCCGGTGGGAAGCCCGGGTGGCCACCATCGGCCGGGGGCGTCCGTCCGCGGCGGCCGGGGCTGGGAGTGTCCCCCCGGGCGGGCGTTCGCCGTCTAAACCGGTTGCGGAGATTGGGAGGATAAGAGGGCGTCCGGCCGACCGTGACCGGACCATGCCTCCTCCCGGAAGAACCCGCGTGCTGATCCGACTTCTGAGGTCCCATCTCGGACCCTACAAACGCCCCATCGCCCTGCTGGCGCTGCTCCAGCTCGTGGCGACCATCGCCAACCTCTACCTGCCGACCCTGAACGCCGACATCATCGACGACGGCGTGGTCAAGGGCGACACCGGCCGCATCATGTGGCTCGGCGCCATCATGGTCGCCATCACCCTGGTCCAGGCGGCCGGCTCGATCGGCGCGATCTACTTCGGCGCGCGCACGGCGAGCGCGGTGGGACGGGACATCCGGTCCTCGATCTTCACCCGGGTGCAGAGCTTCTCCGCCCGCGAGGTGGGGCGGTTCGGCGCGCCGTCGCTGGTCACCCGGACCACCAACGACGTCCAGCAGGTGCAGATGCTGGTGCTGATGACCTTCACCATGATGGTGATGGCGCCGATCATGTGCGTGGGCGGCATCGTGATGGCGCTCGGCCAGGACGTGCCGCTGTCCTCGCTGCTGCTCGCGGTGGTCCCGGTGCTGGGCGTCCTGATCGGCCTGATCATCCGGCGGATGCGGCCGCTGTTCCGCACCATGCAGGAACGGCTCGACACGGTGAACCGGGTGCTGCGCGAGCAGATCACCGGCATCCGGGTGATCCGGGCGTTCGTCCGCGACGACCACGAGCGCGAGCGGTTCGGCGCGGCCAACGCCGACCTGACCGACGTGTCGCTGCGGGCGGGCCGGCTGATGGCGCTGATGTTCCCCACCGTGATGGTGGTGGTGAACATCTCCAGCGTGGCGGTGCTGTGGTTCGGCGGGCACCGCATCGACGACGGCGGCATGGAGATCGGGGCGCTCACCGCCTTCCTCAGCTATCTGATGCAGATCCTGATGTCGGTGATGATGGCCACCTTCATGTTCATGATGGTGCCGCGCGCCGAGGTGTGCGCGGAGCGCATCGAGGAGGTGCTCGGCACCGAGTCGAGCGTCGTGCCGCCCGCCTCGCCGGTGACCTCGCTGAGCGGCGAGGGGCTGCTGGAACTGCGCGGCGCCGGGTTCCGCTACCCCGGCGCCGAGGCGATGGTGCTGCACGAGGTGGACCTGCTGGCCCGTCCCGGCGAGACCACCGCGGTGATCGGCTCGACCGGCAGCGGCAAGAGCACCCTGCTGGGGCTGGTGCCCCGCCTGTTCGACACCACCGGCGGCCAGGTGCTGATCGACGGGGTGGACGTGCGGGAGCTGGACCCGGCGCTGCTGGCCAGGACGGTCGGCCTCGTCCCGCAGAAGCCGTACCTGTTCTCCGGGACGGTCGCCACCAAT
Organism: Spirillospora sp. NBC_01491; assembly: GCF_036227065.1. Taxonomy (GTDB): domain Bacteria; phylum Actinomycetota; class Actinomycetes; order Streptosporangiales; family Streptosporangiaceae; genus Spirillospora; species Spirillospora xylanilytica. The sequence continues at coordinate 3,180,369 of NZ_CP109432.1, read as the reverse complement.
CTGCGCTACGGCCGGCCGGACGCCACCGACGAGGAGCTGTGGCGGGCCCTGGAGGTCGCGCAGGCCGCGGGCTTCGTGCGCGCCCTGCCGGAGGGACTGGACGCGCCGATCTCGCAGGGCGGCACCAACGTGTCCGGCGGGCAGCGGCAGCGGATCGCGATCGCCCGCGTCCTGGTGCACCGCCCCGCGGTCTACCTCTTCGACGACTCCTTCTCGGCCCTGGACTACGCCACTGACGCGGCGCTCCGGGTCGCCCTGTCCCGCGAGATCACCGAGGCGACCGTGGTGATCGTCGCGCAGCGGGTCAGCACCATCCGCGACGCGCACCGCATCATCGTCCTGGACGAGGGGCAGGTGGTGGGCGTCGGAACGCACCACGAGCTGATGGCGGACAACGCCACGTACCGGGAGATCGTGCTCTCCCAGCTCACCGAGCAGGAGGCGGCATGAGCACCCCGGACAAGACGGGCGACCAGGGCGACGGCAAGGGCGCCGCGGTGCCCGCGCCGCGGCGCGGGCCCGCGCCGGCCTCCGGGCCCGCCCGGTTCATGACCGGCGGTCCCGTCGAGAAGTCGATGGACTTCCGCGGGTCCGGCCGCAGGCTGCTTGGCCTGATGCGGCCGGAGCGGGTCGGGCTGTACGCGGTACTGGGCCTCACCACCGCGAGCGTCGCGCTGACCGTCCTCGGGCCGAAGATCCTCGGCCACGCCACCGACCTGGTCTTCGCCGGGGTGGCCGGCCGGAACCTGCCCGCCGGGTCGACCAAGGCCGAGGCGATCGAGTACCTGCGGCAGCACGGCGACGGCGGCCTCGCCGACGTGCTGTCGGGGATGGACTTCACCCCGGGCCAGGGCATCGACTTCGGCGCGGTCGGCGCCGTCCTGCTCACCGTGCTCGGCGTGTACCTGGTGGCGGGCGCGTTCGGCATCGTCCAGGGGCGGCTGGCCACCCGCGTCATCCAGCGGACCGTGTCCCGCCTGCGCGCCGACGTCGAGGCGAAGCTGGCGCGGCTCCCGCTGTCCTACTTCGACCGGCAGCCGCGCGGCGAGGTCCTCAGCCGCGCCACCAACGACATCGACAACATCGGCCAGACGCTCCAGCAGACCATGGGCCAGATCGTGAACTCGCTGCTCACGATCGTCGGCGTGCTGGTGATGATGTTCTGGATCTCGCCGCTGCTGGCGCTGATCGCGCTGCTCACGGTGCCGGTGTCGGTGCTGGTCGCGGCGAAGGTCGGCAAGCGGGCGCAGCCGCAGTTCGTCCAGCAGTGGAAGACGACCGGCAAGCTCAACGCCCACATCGAGGAGATGTACACCGGCCACTCGGTGGTCAAGGTGTTCGGGCGGGAGGCCGAGTCGGCCGAGGCGTTCCACGAGCAGAACGAGGCGCTCTTCCGCTCCGGGTTCAAGGCGCAGTTCATCTCCGGGATCATCCAGCCCGCGATGATGTTCATCGGCAACCTCAACTACGTCCTGGTCGCGGTCGTCGGCGGGCTGCGGGTCGCCTCGGGCTCCCTGTCGATCGGCGAGGTGCAGGCCTTCATCCAGTACTCGCGGCAGTTCACCCAGCCGCTCACCCAGGTCGCGAGCATGGCCAACCTGGTGCAGTCCGGGGTCGCCTCCGCCGAGCGGGTCTTCGAGCTGCTGGACGCGCGCGAGCAGGAGCCCGACCCGATCACCCCGGAGCGTCCCGCCGAGGCCCGCGGATGGGTCTCGCTGGAGAACGTGTCGTTCCGCTACGAGCCCGACAAGCCGCTGATCGAGGACCTGTCGCTGAAGGTCGAGCCGGGCAGCACGGTGGCCATCGTGGGGCCCACCGGCGCGGGCAAGACGACCCTGGTGAACCTGCTGATGCGGTTCTACGAGGTGACCGGCGGCCGGATCGTCCTGGACGGGACCGACATCGCGGCGATGTCCCGCGAGGAACTGCGGTCCGGGATCGGCATGGTGCTCCAGGACACCTGGCTGTTCGGCGGCACCATCGCCGACAACATCGCCTACGGCCGCCGGGGCGCCACCCGCGAAGAGGTCGAGGAGGCCGCGCGGGCGGCGCACGCCGACCGCTTCATCCGCACCCTGCCGAAGGGCTACGACACCGTCATCGACGACGAGGGCGCGGGCGTCAGCGCGGGCGAGAAGCAGTTGATCACCATCGCCCGCGCGTTCCTGTCCGATCCCGTGATCCTGGTGCTGGACGAGGCCACCAGCTCCGTCGACACCCGGACCGAGGTGCTGATCCAGCGCGCCATGGCCACCCTGAGCAGCGGCCGGACGAGCTTCGTCATCGCGCACCGCCTCTCCACCATCCGGGACGCCGACGTCATCCTGGTCATGGAGGCCGGCTCCATCGTCGAACAGGGCGCCCACACCGAGCTCCTCGCCGCGGAGGGCCCCTACGCCCGCCTGTACGCGGCCCAGTTCGCGGAACCGGTGGCCGAACTGGACTGACCGCCCCCATGTGAGTCTCTTCACGTCCGCCCGCATGTATTTGCACGGCACTGTGCAATTCGAGTAACTTGCACAGTGCTGTGCAAATGCGTGCGAGGAGCGACATGTCACTGATCGTCAGAACTCCGGTGGACCCAACGGGCCGGCCCTACGGCCGGCGGCGGGCCGCGCTGGGGGTGCTGTGCCTGAGCCTGCTGATCATCGTGATGGCGAACACCTCACTGATCGTCGCGGCGCCGGCCATGACCGCGGACCTCGGGCTGAGCGGCAGTGACCTGCAATGGGTGATCGACGCCTACACCGTCCCGTACGCGGCGCTGATGCTGATGATGGGCGCGGCCGGGGACAAGTACGGGCGCCGCGGGGCGCTGCTCGGCGGGCTGGCGGTCTTCATCGCGGGCTCGGTCGCGGGCAGCCTGGCGGGCTCGGTGGCCTGGGTGATCGCCGCGCGCGGCGTGATGGGGATCGGCGCCGCCATGATCATGCCCGCCACCCTGTCGCTGCTGGTGGCCACCTTCCCGCGTGCCGAGCGGGCCCGCGCCATCACCGCCTGGACGGCCACCTCCGGGCTGGCCATCGCGGCCGGTCCGCTGCTGGCCGGCTGGCTGCTGGAGGACCACTCCTGGGGCTCGACATTCCTGATCAACGTCCCGGTCGCGGTGCTCGCGATGGCCGCGGCGCTGTTCCTGGTCCCGCCGTCGAAGGCGTCCGGGCGGGGACGCCTGGACCTGGTGGGCGGGGCGCTCTCGGTCGTCTTCCTCGCCGCGCTCGTCTACGCGATCATCGAGGGCCCGCACTTCGGCTGGGGCGCCGCGGCGGTCACGGCGGCGGTCGTCGCGGTGGCGGGGGCCGTGGCCTTCGTCCTGTGGGAGCTGCGCCACCCGAGGCCCCTCCTGGACGTCCGCACGTTCCGCGACCGGACGTTCGCCGGCGCCAACCTCGCGGTCGTGCTGTTCTTCCTCGCCGCGTTCGGGTCCATCTACTACCTGACCCAGCACCTTCAGTTCGTCCTCGGCTACGGCCCGCTCGCGACGGGCCTGCGCCTGCTGCCCCTGGCCGGAGCCGTGTTCGCCGGGGCGGCGGTCACCAACGTGCTGACCCCGAGGGTGGGGATGAGGGTCAGCGTCGTCCTCGGGATGGCGCTCGGCACCCTCGGCATCTCCCTCATGACGGGCGTGACCGCCGCGTCCGGCTACGGCGCCTTCCTGGCCCCGCTGCTCCTGCTGGGCGCGGCGATCGGGCTGAGCGTCTCACCGTGCACCGACGCCATCATGGGCGCCTTCGAGGAACGGCGGCTCGGCATCGGCGGCGCCGTCAACGACACCTCGCTGGAGCTCGGCGGCTCACTCGGCATCGCGATCCTGGGCTCGATCCTGGCGGCCTCCTACGAGTCCGAGATCACCGGCGCGATCGCGGGCAGGCTCCCGGCGGACGCCGCGAGCACGGCCCAGGACTCCGTCGGCGGCGCGCTCGCGGTCGCCGGACGCGTCGCGGCGTCCGGCCACGCGGACCAGGCCGCCCTGCTCGTCCGCGCCGCCCACGAGGCGTTCGCCAACGGCGTCGCGCACACCAGCCTGATCGGCGCCCTCGTCCTGGGGGCCGGCACCATCATCGTCGCCGTGCTCCTGCCCGCCCGTCGCCGTCCTCGCCCCACCCCCGAAAAGGCCCCCGAGAGCCCCCGCATCCCCCAAGAAATCAGCCACTGACCCGCTCCGGGCCGGGGGTCAAGGTTTGCGGGCGACGGCGGCGTAGCCGGCCACTTCGTCGGGGGAGCCCCACGGGGTGTGCTCGGGACGCCAGCGCGACATCGAGACCACGCCGGGCGGGAGCAGTTCCAGGCCGTCGAAGAACCGGGTGAACTGCTCGCGCGTGCGGGGCACCATCGGGTTGGCCGACTTCTCGTTCCAGTCCGCCTGGGCCTGCGCCTGGGCGGTCCGCCCCTCGTCGAAGTCCAGGGTGGCGTGCGTGATCACCAGGTGGCTGCCGGACGGCACCGCGTCCAGCAGCCGGGCCAGCAGGCGCCGCGCCTCACCGTCGTCCTGGACGAAGTGCACGACGCCCAGCAGCATGATCGCGACGGGCCGGGCGAGGTCCAGCGTCGCCGCCGCCTTCTCCAGGATCTCGCCGGGGTCGCGCAGGTCGGCGTGGATGTAGTCGCACGCCCCTTCGGGAGTCCCGGTGAGCAGGGCCCTGGCGTGGACGAGCACCAGCGGGTCGTTGTCGACGTAGACGATCCGCGAGTCCGGGGCGGTCCGCTGGGCGACCTCGTGGGTGTTGTCCATGGTCGGCAGGCCGGTGCCGATGTCGAGGAACTGCCGGACGCCCGCCTCGCTTGCCAGGTACCGGACGGACCGTCCGAGAAAGGCGCGGTCGGCCAGGGCGATGTCGACGATCTGCGGGAACACGGCGCGGAACTGCTCGGCCGCCCGCTGGTCGGCCTCGTAGTTGTCCTTGCCGCCCAGCAGGTGGTTCCAGACCCGGGCCGAATGCGGGACGGTGGTGTCGAGCTCAGGGGTCATCCCGGGCGGGTTCGATGCGTCATCGGCCACGAAAGCGTCTCCTGCTCGGCTCCGTCGGGCCGTCCGGCCCCTCGCGGACAACCTAGTGCCCCGGCCGGCTTTCAGTCCTTGCGGCCGACGGCTCCGTAGAGCCACGTGCCGACCTTCTCCGCGGGCGCGTCACCTTGGTCCGACTCGGGGTTCCACTGGTCGATGGTGACCAGGCCGGGGTCGACCGGGGTGAAGCCCTCGAAGAAGGGCGCGATCTCGTTCCTGCTGCGGAAGTAGATGGGCGTCGGCGTGGTCGCGTAGACGGCCTCGATCTGGTCGACCGCATGCGCCGAATGGTCCTCCGTGGTGACGTGGGTCGCGGACAGGAAGCTGCCCGGCGCCAGCGCGTCCCGCAGGGTGCTGATGACGGGGGCCCGCTCGTCCAGGGTGAGGAAGTGGATCATGGCGATCATCAGTACCCCGACGGGCTCGTCGAAGTCGATCAGCTTGGCCGTCTCGGGGTGGTCGAGCACCTCGCGGGGACGGTGCATGTCGGCCTGGGCCACCGTGGTGCGGTCGTTGGTCGCCAGCAGCGCGCGGCCGTGGGCGAGTACCACCGGGTCGCTGTCGACGTAGACGACGCGGGCGTCGGGGGTGATCTCTTCGGCGATCTCGTGGGTGTTGCCCGCGGTGGGGAGGCCGGAGCCGATGTCGAGGAACTGCCGGATCCCCTGGCGCGCCATGTAGCGCACCGAGCGGCGGAGGAAGGACCGGTTCTCCTGGGCCAGCAGGCCGATCTCGGGCATGGCCTGCGCGACGCGGTCGGCGGCGTCCCGGTCGATCTGGAAGTTGTCCTTCCCGTGCAGGTAGTAGTCGTACATCCGGGCGACGCTCGCCGTCGTGGGGTCGATTCCCGGTCGGGCGTCACGCCTCGGTTCCTGCACGCCGTGGCCTCCAGTCAAGATCGTCCAGTTCCGGCCAGCGTAGCCGGACCACCACCCTCGATGAGAACATTCACCACAACAACCACAGCTACCTCGTGAACGACGCACGCGCCGTCATATCGCCCCTTCGGCTTCTTCGCGCTCGTGGGGTTCGGGTTCGCCGAACCAGGCGACCGCGACGGCGCCCGCCACGGCCAGGACGAAGCCGAAGACCGCCAACCAGCCCAGGCCGGGACGGGAGGCGTCGCCCAGCCAGAGCACGCCGAGCGCTCCGGGGACGACCGTCTCGCCCACCACCAGCGCCGCGGTGGCGCCGTTGACCGAACCGATCTGCAAGGCGATGGTGTGCAGGTACATGCCGCCGATCCCCGCGACGGCGAGCGTGTACAGCGCCGGGTCGGCCAGCATGCGGGGGAAGTCGAACGGGGCCGCGCCGTTGAGGATCCGGACCGCGACGCCGACCGCGCCGAAGCCGAGGCCCGACAGCAGTCCGGCGAGGATGGCGGCGCGCGCCCCGATCCGCCGGACGAGCAGGATCCCGCCGCCCATCAGCAGCGCCGAGAGCCCCAGCAGCCACCAGTGGGTGGTGATCGGGGTCTGGGGATGCCCCTCGTGGCCGGCCGCGCCGGCCAGCAGCACCAGCGCCGAGCAGACCACCCCGATGGACGCCCATTCGGGCCGGGTCAGCCTGATGCCCAGCATCTTGGTGCTCAGCACCGCCGTGATCACGAGGTTGGCGCTGATCACGGTCTGCGACAGGAAGAGCGGCAGCAGCCGGGCGGCGAGCGCGCCGAGCCCGAAGCCGACGAAGTCCAGCACGCTCCCCAGCAGGAACTCCCAGGTCACGATCGCCCTGGCGGTCGACGAGAGGCTGGGGCCCCCGTGCTCGGTGGTGTTGCCGGAGGCGGGGCCGGAGTGCTGGCGGGCCGACCGGCGGGACCCGACCGCCTGGAGCACCGACCCGGTGCCGTAGCAAGCCGATGCCGCGACTGCCGTCACCAGACCAATGATCACCAGTTGATCCCTCTCACGTGCCCGCCGGGAGCAACCGAGCCTACGCGGCGAGGCCCGGTGAGACGCGCGTCACGGCGGCGCGGTGGCGGGACGGCGCGGGGCGGCGGGACGGGTGCGGGACCCGCCGTGACCGGGCGTCACCCGGTGTCCCTGCCGGATAGTCGGGCAAAAGTTACTAATGGGTAGGTAGTGACTATTTCGGACAGAATATAGAACATGTTCTCACTCGACAGGAGTGAGGTGCATCACATGCACGAAAGAGACGGGCATGGAGCGGGGTATCGAGGCGTATCCCGTCGCGGATTCATCGCTGGAACAGGTTCTATTCTGGGTGCGGCGGCGCTCGGGGGACGGGCTCTCGCGGCGCAGCCGTCCGTACCGGCGGCGGCTCCGATCGCCGCCGGGGCCAACGTCCCGGCGCTGGTGATCGGCACCGGGTACGGCGGCTCCGTCGCCGCCCTGCGGCTCGCTCAGGCGGGCGTGGACGTGCACATGATCGAGATGGGCATGGCCTGGGACACCCCCGGCTCGGACGGCAAGATCTTCGCCAACACCACCAACCCGGACGGCCGGTCCTACTGGCTCCGCACCAAGACCAAGCAGCCGCTCAGCAACTTCCTCGGCTTCCCGATCGACCGCAAGATCCCCCGCTACACCGGGATCCTGGACGCCGAGGACTTCAGCGGGATCACCGTCTACCAGGGGCGCGGCGTCGGCGGCGGTTCGCTGGTCAACGGCGGGATGGCGGTCACGCCCAAGCGGGAGAACTTCGGCGCCATCCTCCCGTCGGTGGACGCCGACGAGATGTACAACACCTACTATCCGCGCGCCAACGCCGGACTCGGCTCCGCCACCATCGACCCGGCCTGGTTCGAGAGCGCCGAGTGCTACCAGTACGCCCGGGTCGGACGCAAGCACGCCCAGCGCTCCGGCTTCCCGTTCGTGTTCGTCCCCACCGTGTACGACTGGGACTACATGAAGCAGGAGGCGGCCGGGGCCGTTCCCAAGTCGGCGCTGGCCGGCGAGATCCTCTACGGCAACAACTACGGCAAGAGGTCGCTCCAGAAGACCTACCTCGCCCAGATCAAGGCGACCGGCAAGGTCACCATCTCGCCGCTGCACCGGGTCACCTCGGTGGCCCCGGCGGCGGGCGGCGGCTACACGGTCGTCATGGAGCAGCTCAACACCAGCGGGGACACGGTCGCCACCAAGACCGTGACCGCCGACCGGGTGTTCTTCGCGGCGGGCAGCGTCGGCACCAGCAAGCTGCTGGTCAAGCTGAAGGCGAACGGCGCGCTGCCCAACCTGAACGGCGAGGTCGGCCAGGGCTGGGGCGACAACGGCAACGTCATGTGCGGCCGGGCCAACCACCTGTGGGACCCGACCGGCAGCCTCCAGGCGTCCATCCCGACGGGCGGCATCGACAACTGGACGGCCGGCGGCGCGTTCGCCGAGGTCGCGCCGCTGCCCACCGGCATCGAGACCTACGCCTCGTTCTACCTGTCGATCACCAAGAACCCGAACCGCGCCCAGTTCTCCTGGAACGCCGCCGCGAACAGGGTCGACCTGAACTGGCAGGCCTCCTGGAAGCAGCCGTCCATCGAGATGGCCAAGTCGATCTTCGACAAGATCAACAGAAAGGAGGGGACGATCTACCGGACCGACCTCTTCGGCGTCAGCAAGATCTGGGGCGACCACCTCACCTACCACCCGCTCGGCGGCGCGGTGCTGAACAAGGCCACCGACAACTACGGCCGGCTGCACGGCCACCCCGGGCTGTACGTCATCGACGGCGCGCTGATCCCCGGCAACACCAGCGTCAATCCGTTCGTGTCCATCACGGCGCTCGCCGAACGGAACATCGAGAAGATCATCGCCACCGACCTGTGACGATGGCCTGATGCGACCGCCGGCCACGGGCGCGTGTGGCCGGCCGGACGTCCGCCGCCTCAGCGGTCGGGCAGCGCGCACACGGTGTCGAGGCCCAGCACATGGTTGAGGCGGCCGAACGCCAGCCAGGACCCGATGCTCATGCTCAGCTCCACGATCTCGAGCTGGCTGTAGTGCGCGGTCATCCGCGTCCAGAACTCGTCGTCCAGGCCATGGGGGTCCAGGGCGTACCGCTCGGCGTACTCCGCGGCCAGCCGGGTCCGGTCGTCGAAGGCGTCGGTGGTGCGCCAGCCGGTCACCGCGTCCGCGAACCCCTCCTCCACCTTCTCCCCGTCCCGGTCGGTCCGCCAGTCGAGGCAGAAGAGGCACCCGTTGATCTGCGCGATCCGCAGCCGCGCCGCCTCGAACTCGCGGAGCCCGAGGGTCGTGTGGGCGTACACCGACAGCGAGAAGTTCGCGGCGGCGGGCCCGATGCCGGGCACCATCTCGCCCCACACGTACTCGATCGCGTCCTTGCCCTCGGGGATGTCGATGTTCATGGCCGCCTCCTTCCGAGCCTGCCCGTCGCGGGACGCAGCGGGACGTCGAGCGCGTCGTAGAGTCCGGGGGCGGCCTCCACGAGCCAGTCGATGGCGCCCACGAGCCGGCCGACCGCGGTGGCGTTCCCGCCCGCGGCCCGGTTGCCGTCCCGGTCCGTGGCCTCGACCGTGACCTCGATGCGCGGGTCGCCCTCGATGACCACCCGGTGCGCCCCGTCGCCGTCCGGCGGCACCGGCCAGTCCGGCGCGCAGGACGGGTGGATGCGGGTGACGTGCTCGATGACGATGCGCGGCTCGCCCTCGACGACGCCCTGCACCTCGAACCGCACCGCGCCCTGGGTGCCGGCCTCGAACTCGCCCATCGTCCTGGTGTCCACGGTGGCGTCCAGCGGGCGCCGGTCCAGGGTCTCGCGGACCTCGTCCAGCTCGACGCCGAGGGCCCTGGCCATCAGCCGCACCTGCCCGCCCCACACCATGGTCGGGACGGTCGGCGCGAGCATCGGCGGCTCGTAGTCCATGGGCTGGCCCATGCCGACCAGGTAGCGGACCGAGTCCTCCTGGTCGTAGGTGGAGTAGTCGAAGATCTCCTGGCAGCGGATCACGTCCACCGTCGCGCCGAGCCCGCTGATCAGCAGCGGCAGCACGTCGTTGCCCCAGCCGGGGTCGACGCCGGAGACGAACAGCGAGCCGCCGCCGTCCGCGATGGCGGCCAGCACCGCCTCCCGCATCTCGGGCGGGGCGTTGCGCTGGTCGTAGAGCGCGTACAGCGCGGGGGAGACGACCACGGCCCCGGCCCGGACCGCCCGCACGATGTCGGCGAGCGCCTCGTCCGGACGGATGTCGCCGGACGCCGCGTACACCACGGCCTGCGGACGGGCGGCCAGCACCGCGCCGACGTCGTCGGTCGCCGCGACGCCCAGCCCGGCGTCCAGCCCGCCGAGGTCGCCCGCGTCCCGGCCGACCTTCGCGGGGTCGTGGACGAGTACGGCCGCGAGGTCCAGCTCCGGATGGGCGTCGACGGCGCGGATGGCCAGTCGACCGACGTTGCCGGTGCCCCAGACGACCGTGGAGATCATGCGGCGGACGCTAGCAAGCGCTTGGTTCATTTGTACAGCCCCGTGCCACTTCCGGCCCGCTCCGGCGACCCCGCGGAACGACCCGCCACCTCATGGCGAGGCCCCCGCGATGGCGTTCCCTGTCACATCGCCGGATCGACGTGTGAACGAGAACCAGCAGCCGCCGCTACGACACGAAGGAACCGACATGGCCAAGTTCGCCACCGTGCAGGAGTACATCGCCTCCCTCCCCGAAGCCCAGCAGCAGATCGCCGGCGAGGTCCTCGCGCTCATCGAGAAGGTGCTGCCGGGCGCCGGCGCGCTCTATCACGCTCACCCCGTGTGGAGCCTGGGCCCCGCCCCGGGCAAGTCCCCGGTCTGCTACCTCAAGGCGTACTCCGCCTACGTGACCTTCGGCTTCTGGCGCGGCCAGGAGATCACCGACGCGTCCGGCCGGCTCGAGCCCAGCGCGCGGACCATGGCCGGCGTGAAGCTCCGCGCCCCCGCCGACATCGACGCCGACCTGTTCACCACCTGGCTCCAGCAGGCACGGGCCCTGGAGACCCCGGCCGCCTCCTGACGACTCGGCACGCCGCGCGACCGATTCCTTTTCGGACGGGACGCCGTCTTATGGTCGAGACCATGGCAGCATGCCCGAAACGGAGTCACCATCATGCCCACGACCAGCGAGAAGACCTCCCCCGAGCGTTCGACGGTCACCTCCCCGGACGGGACGGAGATCGCGTTCGAGGTGTCCGGTACCGGGCCCGCGGTGATCCTGGTGGCCTCGGCGCTGGCCGACCGCTCCGACGCCGCCAAGCTCGCCAAGCTGCTCGCGCGGAACCTCACCGTGATCAACTACGACCGGCGCGGCCGGGGGGCGAGCGGGGACGCCGAGCGCTACGCGGTCGACCGCGAGGTCGAGGACATCGCGTCCCTGATCGGCGTCGCCGGCGGCTCGGCATCGGTCTTCGGAAGCTCGTCCGGGGCGGTCCTGGCCCTGCGCGCAGCCGTCGCCGGACTGCGCATCGAGCGGCTCGCGCTGTACGAGCCCCCCTTCGCGGTCGGCGGCGACGACTTCGGCCCCCCGAAGGACTTCGCCCGGCACATCGACGCGCTGCTCGCCGAAGGACGGCGCGGTGACGCGGTCAAGTCCTTCATGACCAAGGCCCAGGGCATGCCCGCGTTCATGGTCAACGCGATGCGGCTCATCCCCGGCCCCTGGTCGAAGCTCAAGGCCCTCGCGTCCACGCTGCCCTACGACATCGCCGTGATGGGCGACACCCAGCAGGGCGACCCGCTGGACGCCGCCCACTGGTCGGCCGCGACCCTTCCGACCCTGGTCATGACCGGCGGCAAGAGCCCGGCGGGCTTCCACAACGCCGCGCGGGCGCTGGTCGAGGTCCTGCCCGACGCCACCCACCGCACCCTGCCCGGCCTCAACCACGGCGCCGTGGTCATGGCCCCCAAGAAGATCGCCCCCACCCTCACCGAGTTCCTCGCCGGCTGACCGCGATCATCCGGCGAATTCGCTGGAGATCGACTCGTGCCGTGTGCCATCGTCCATCGGGTGAAGGTCAAACTGGCGCCGTGGGCGCTGAGATGGGACGAGGTCGATCCGGGGCGGATTCCGTTCGACGCGGCCGGGGCCTGGGCGGTGGTGTCGCAACTGCGTCCCGCGATGTCGGTGCCCGTTCCGCCGAAGGCCAAGTCGTTCGCGGATCGGGCGCTCATCGAGTGGAGCTACGGCACCGGGCAGGCGTGGACGGACGAGATGACCTACGCGCTGGTCGAGCGGTACGGCCGGTGGACGCTGGGCTGGCGATGGGCGCGCGCTGAGGGCGACGTCGGCGGCGGCCCGGTGGGCGCGTGGTGCTGTCCCCGCGACTCGATGACCAAACCGGTTCAGACACTGCGCCGGGTGACCGATGGCCTGGTGGAATGGCGCGGGTGGCTGGAGGACCTGGCGCAGCGGTTCGAGCGGTTCCCGCTCGACGACCGGACCGGGCCGGAGCGCCGGCGGACCTGGGAGGAGGGCGCCGCGCACCTGGTGACGGCGGTGGTCGAGCAAACCGGTGCGGGCGACGCCTGGTACGGCCACTGCCGGCAGGTCCTGGCCTGGTTCCTGGCCCGCTGGGACATCCCCGAGGACCAGGCGGACGAGCTCGTACACGAGGCCGTCGCCGGACGGTTCGAGAGCTGGGTCGCACCGTCATCGGAGACGGTCGAGAAGATAGCGGCGCGGCTGGCCGAGTCCCTGCCCAGTGAGGCGTGAGGCGTGCCCTCCGTCCCCGACCATCTCGACCTGTGGTGCCGGATGCGAGACCAGGTGCCCTGGACGGACGTTCAAGACCCCCGTCCGGGCGCCGCCGGCCAGGTCGTCGGAATCCGCGACGGCATGGCGCACTTCATCCGGACGGACGTGCACGACCGTTCCCCAGAACGCGCGCTGCGCCTACTCGCGGCCCTGACCGCCCTGCGATCGGACGTCTCCGCCGGCCGTGCCCTCGACTTCTCCACCATGCGCCGCTGGCAAGGCCACGTCCTCGGCACCGAACGGACGGACTTCCGTACCGGACCCGCCTTCGCCAAGGGAGGCCGCGAGAGCTACGGCCTGGACGCGGACACCCGGCGGCGCTTCGACGCATGCCTCCAGCAGGCCGACGACCCGGCCGTCCCGCTGCCCGCCCGCGCGGCACGCGCCCATCTGGACGTGTGCTTCTTCCACCCGTTCGACGACGGCAACGCCCGCGCGGCACTGCTGGCCCTCACCTTCGTCCTGGCCCGGGGCGGTGTCGTACTCGACCAGGTCGGGCCCATCCAGATCAGCCGCGGGGCCACGGGAGCCCTGGAGTTCGCCCGTCTCGTGGCCGTCCTCATCCGGACCACGCAGAACCGAGCCGTCCACGCAGCCGGAACGGCGACCTCACGGCTCGACCACCGCGAAGACCACCTTGCCCCGGCCACCGGCGAGCGGCCGGACGCCCCACCGCCGGGTGAACCGCTCCACGATGAGCAGGCCACGTCCGGACTCGCTGGTCAGGTCGAGCTCCGGGATGTGCGGCAGGTCGCACGTGGTGTCCTGAACCTCCAGCCACAGCGCCCCGCCCTCGGCCAGGACCAGGCGTAGCGTCACGTCGTCGTCCGCGGTGCCGCCGTACCGGAGGGCGTTGGTCACGAGTTCAGTTGCCACCAGGCACGGCACGTAGTCGTCCATCCCCCAGCCGCCCAGCGTGAGCCGTACGAACCCGCGCACCTCAGCCACGGCCCCAGGATGCCGCTTGACCACCATCTCGCCGTGTGTCGCCTCCATCGCGCACCCTCCTTGCTCACTGTGTTGTTCAGATCACATTGAGCCACTTTCGGGACTAGGATCTGATTGCAGAGCCAAGGTGGTAGATGGCGGCAGAGTGGTATTCGCCTTGGTAGGTTCCAGTCGAGAGGTAGAACCCATGCCCCCACGGCGTCAACGTCCCCGGGAATCGCCCGCACTCGTCGCGTTCGGTCGGCAGATGCGGCGGCTGCGTGAAGCCAAAGGGATCAAGCAGGAGACCATCGGGCACCTGACGACGGTGAGCGGCCCGCAGGTGAGCCGGATCGAGGCCGGAAAGAAGCGAGCCACGCGACCATTCGTGGAGATCGTGGACGATCACCTGGACGCGGGCGGCTCGCTCATCAGTCTGTGGGAGGACCTGAACAAGGACGGCCACCCGGTACCGCTCTGGTTCGACTGGCCCAAGATCGAAGAAGATGCCACGGAGCTGATCACCTGGGAGCACACGATTGTCCCTGGGCTGCTCCAGAATGAGGCCTACGCTCGTGCGTTCCTCGGTGTCGATGAGGCGATCGAGGCTCGCATTGCACGTCAGAGCGTTCTGACACGTGACGATCCACCACCTGTGGCACTGACCGCGCTTCTGAGTGAGGCTGTGCTTTACCACCTGGTGGGTTCCCCTGAGGTCATGCATGAGCAGTTGACGCACCTGGTCGCTCTCAGTGAACTCCCCAACGTCACCATCCAGATGGTGCGGAACAACGGGCGTCCGGCCGGAACGGGCGGTGCCTTCGTGGTGGCTACCATGGAGGATCGGAGCGAGGTGGCATACCTGGAGATGGTCGTGCGCGGCATCACGACCGACGATCCGTCGGATCTTGCGAAGCTTTCCGAGGTGCTGAGAGAACTGCGGGCGAGGGCGTTCCCAGAGGACATGTCACGGGACGTAATGAGGAAGGCGTTGGAGAAGTGGACCTAAGTGATGCCACCTGGCGCAAGGCGAGTCGGAGTGGTGAAAACGGCGGCAACTGTGTCGAGCTTGCTGGGCTTTCTGGTGTGGTGGCGGTGCGTGACAGTAAGGATCCTGACGGTCCGAAGTTGCTGGTGACCCGTGCGGCGCTGCGTGCAGCCGTGCGGGCGTCCTCCGTGCCAGTGTGACCTTTGATAATTGCGGCGAGTCTGAGCCTGATGTGGCATAGCGACCATGAATAGGGGGAAATGGGGGCAGTGTTCCCCTGTGTGGAATGCTTGCCGCGCTCAGTCTCCGGTGGGAAAATTCTCCATACTGCCACCGAGCGGAAGTGGAGATCCCCATGTCGAGACCGTGGGAGATCGATCATGGTGCGGAGTTTCAGAGAAGGCTCGATAAAAGCGCCGCCGAGGTAGGGGATGGCCGCATGCTCTCCGCCGCCAAGCCGGACATCCGCGATGCTTGACCGGATCGGCGACGTCCCCGGGGAGTTCCTCGATCACGCGGCGTACCACGCCCGCCTCGCCCTCGAAATGGGGCGCCTGCGCGGGGTCTTCTGGAAGCTCGAACGCTCCCAGGTCTTCCGCGAGCCGAACGACACCAGCTGGCAGGCGTTCATGTCGGGGGACTGGAAGAGCGCCCTCGACCTCCTTGAGAAGGACAGGGAGGACGTACGGGCCGAGGCTCGCCGGAACGCCGCCCAGGGACTGGAGATCCGGCGTGTGCGCGTGGTGGAGCATCCCGTGGGCCCCTACCTTCAATGGGAGCTGCACGCGCTCAGCCTGCTCGCCTGCGAAGGGTTCGGGCTGAGCGTGCTCCCCGCCGAGCAGGTCGCCGCACTCGAGGTCCGTGCCCGGCTTCCTGAGGTGGTCGTCGTCGGAGACCAGGTCCTTTACGAGGTCCAATACTTGCCCGACTGGACGCCTTGCGGGGCCCGCCGCATCACCGCGCCGGACGTGATCGGTGCCGCCGCGTCCGAGATCGAGAGGCTGTACGAACGCGGTGAGCCGTTCCTGTCCTATTTCGACAGAGAGGTCTTGCCGCTGCCGGCCCCCGCCGTTTGAGCTACCTTTCATCAATGGCTTCAGTTTGCTCCAGCCGCGGTCCGGCCAGGATACTCAGCCTCGCGTTCTGCCTGCTCCTCGTCTTCGGTCGGCGGTGACAAGCGAAGTACGGGAACTGGCGTTGTCGGAGGCCGCCTCTACGGTGGTGGGTCATGAGCGAACACCTCCCGCCGCTTCCCGATGAGGACACCCTGGTCATCCCGACGGGATGGCGGCGCCGCACGCATCCGCGGCGGGGCGGGGCGCCCGGCCCCAAGATCATGCTGGACGCGGGTGCGGAGAAGGGCCTTGCGCGATTCCTGGACGCGGCGCGGGACGACATCGAGCGCGTCCTGGACGGTTCGGGCACCGACCCGGGCCTGGTCGCCGCGGCTCGCGCCCATCTCGGCGGCGACCCCGATCCGCGCGGGGCGGCGGTCCTGGCGGTGCTCACGATGCAGCATTGGGACGCACCCCTGTTCGATGCGGGCTACGTGGACGCGTGGGCGTCCGCGCACGGCGTGGTGTTCGCGGCGTGTGCCCTCGTCGAGATGTGCGGCCTGGACCAGTCGGTCGGTCCGGGGGGCGGTGAACGGAGCGACACGGCGGTGGTGCCCGTCGAGCCGGGCGCGCAGGGCACGCTGATTCCCGACGCCGCTCTGCGCGTCCGCTCGCTGCTGGCCGCCGCGTCCGACCAGGAGTACGCCGAGGCCGTCGAACGGCTCGCCGGGCTCCGGGCCCTGCGCCCCTGGCAGGTCGTGACGGCCTACCTGGTCCCGACGCGGCAGGACTGGGTGACCGAGCTCTGTGCGCACCCTGACCGCGCACCGCGGAGCCTGCTGCTCAGCTCGCTCGGCTCTCCCGAACAGCTTCACCTGCTCGGAGACTGGGCGAGCCTGACCCGTGTCGACTGCCACTCCCCCGAGGTCCTCCGCGCGTTCGCGGAGGGCGTCGGCCCGGCAGTGGCGCCGCTGATGGCCGACGCGCTCGACCGGGACCGGATGCTGGTCCGCGCGGTGCGGCGCAAGGCGCTGCTGGAAGTGCTGGGCGTCCTGCCGTCCGACGAGGCGTTCCGTGCGCTTGTCGAGAGGCGCTCCAACAGGCACGTCAGCGCCGAGCTGATGAAGGCGATGCGGCGGTTCCCGGTCCGGGCGCTGCGGGAGCTGGCCGCGGCCGGGGCGTCCGACCTGCTGGAAGAGCACGTGCACGGCAACCGGGCGCTGGTCGACGCGGCGCTGCCGACGCTCCCGGACGCTGCCCGCGAGGCCGTCGAGCAGATCATCGGAAGCTCGACCCGGGTGGCGGAGGCGGCCCCGGACGAGCTGCCCGCCCTGCTGGTCGAACCGCCGTGGGCGCGGGCTTCGAAGAAGGCCGCATCCGTCGTCGTCAAGGGCCTGACCGTCCCGGACGGGCGTGCCGTCCGCTGGGACGCGGGCGAGCAGGGCCGCTGGGCGGCGGAGAAGGTGTTGTATCCGTCCAGGCTGCTGGGCGAGGAGGGCGGCAGCAGATGGGGGAGTCCTCCAGTGTGCGAGCGGAGCCCGGAGTGGGAGCGGCACGCCGACGACTTCGCGGCCGGGCGGCTGTCCGGCAGGCGCAAGCTCGGTGTGCTGGCGATGGGGCCGGACGAGTTGGTCAGGCCCCTGCTTGCGGGCTCGTCCCTGAACGACCCCAGGAACAGCACCGACGAGCCCGCGGGCTGGGGCAGGATCTTCGCGGCCCGGTTCGAGCTCGACGCGCTGCCGGTCCTGTACGGGCACGCCAAGAGCGATCCGCGGGGCTGCGGCCCGCTGCTCGTCCCCTTCCTGACCGCCGAGGTGGCGGCGCTGATGGCCGACTGGCTGGTGCGGATCAAGAAGGGACGCCGGCACGCGGAGGCATGGCTGGCCCGCCACGGGGCGGACGCGGTGCCGCTGCTGGTGCCGGACGCGCTCGGCAGGCCCGGACCGCGACGGCGCGCGGCCGAGGCCGCCCTCCGGCACCTGGCGGACCGGCTCGGACGCCCGGCCGTCGTCGCCGAGGCGCGGGTCCACGGCGACGAGGCCGTCCGGGCGGTCGAGGCGCTGCTGGCCGCCGCCCCCGAGGATGTGGTCAAGGTCCCGCAGCTCGCGGGCTGGGCCGACCCGGCGGTGCTGCCGCAGATCCTGCTGAACGGCCGACGGCGGGCCCTGCCGGGCACGGCGGTGCGGCACGTCCTGGCGGTGCTGGCGATGTCCACGCCCGGTGAGCCGCACTCCGGTGTGGACGTTCTCCGGGAGAGCTGCGACGCCGCGTCGCTGACCGCCTTCAGTTGGGATCTGTTCGAACGCTGGCGGGAGCACGGCGAAGACTTCGCCGACGCGTGGACGCTCACCGCGCTGGGCCTGCTCGGCGACGACGAGGTCGCGCGCCGGCTCGCTCCGATCGTCCACGCCTGGCCGGGCGAGAACGGCCACACCAAGGCGGTCAAGGGTGTCGACATCCTCGCGCTGATCGGCTCCGAGACCGCGCTGATGATGCTCGACTCCATCGCGCGGAAGGCGAGGTTCACCGCCCTCAAGGAATACGCGCAGCGCACGATACGCCGGGTCGCGGACGCTCTCGGGCTCAGCAGTGAGCAGCTCGCCGACCGGCTCGTGCCGACCTTCGGCCTGGGCCCCGACGGAGGGATGACGCTCGACTACGGGCCGCGCCGGTTCCGGGTGGGTTTCGACGAGGCGCTCAGGCCGCAGGTGTCCGACGAGGACGGCACGCAGCGCAAGGCCCTCCCCAAACCGGGGGCGAAGGACGACCCCGAGCTCGCCCCCGCCGCTCACCGGGCGTTCGGCGAGCTGAAGAAGAACGTGCGGACCGTCGCGGCCGACCAGATCGCGCGCCTCGAACAGGCCATGCTCACGGGCCGCACTTGGACGCTGGAGGAGTTCGGCGACCTGTTCGTCCGGCACCCGCTGATCTGGCACATCGCGCGGAGCCTGGTGTGGACGTGCGACGGCGTGCCGTTTCGCCTGGCCGAGGACCGCACGTTCGCGGACGTCGGCGACGAGACCCTGACCCCGGCCGCTGCCGCGGTGATCGCCCTGCCGCATCCGCTGAACCTGGGGGAGACCCGCACGGCCTGGTCGGAGCTGTTCGCCGACTACGAGCTGATCCAGCCGTTCCCGCAGCTCGGACGGGAGACCCACGAGCTGGCGGGCGAGGAGCGCGAGGCCGTGCGGCTGTCCCGCTTCGAGGGGGTGAAGGTGCCGTTCGGCAGGGTCCTCGCGCTGACCCGCCGCGGCTGGGAGCGCGGCGCGATCCTCGACAGCGGTGTCGAACGCTGGATCTCCCGTCCCGTCCCGGGCGGCCTCCACCTCGTCGTCAACCTCGACCCCGGCATCATGGCGGGCTTCGCCGACGACTCCGCCGAGCAGTGCCTCAGCTCGATCTGGCTCGGCGCCTGGCCCGACGACGCCGACGACGCCGACCCCCCGGACGCCTTCCCGTTCGCCCGGCTGGACCCGGTGACCGCCTCCGAGATCCTCGCCGACCTCACCGGTATCACGCAGAATGCCGGGGCTTGAGAGCGGCCGGGGGCGGAGGTGCGGTCAGGCGACCGGGCGGCCGTCCTCCAGGGAGAGCGTCGTGCCGGCGGCGACGGAGTTCAGGCACGCGGCGATCCGGCGGGCCAGCAGCGGACCGGCCAGGTCGGGGATCCGGTCGGCGGTGACGAACGCGTGGGAGACGAGTTCGTCGGCCGGCAACCGGATCCGCGCCGCGTCGTCGTCCGGCAGGACGCCCCCGTCGTAGAGGAGCATCAGCCCCTCGGGGTACTCGGACTGCGGCGAGATCCAGTCGACCGCCAGGATCCGTCCGACCGGCCGGTCCAGGCCGAGTTCCTCCAGCACCTCCCGGCGGCAGGCCGCGGCGGGGGACTCGTCCGCTTCGACGGTGCCGCCGGGGATCTCCCAGTCCGGCTTGTAGGTCGGCTCCACCAGCAGCACCCGCCCCGCGGCGTCCCGGAACAGGGCGCCGGCCCCCATCCGCTTGCGCGGCAGGGACGCCACGTACTGGTAGTGCGATGACCTCGCTGAACTGCGGGAACCCATCCAGCGAGGCTACCGGGAACGGTGCCGCCGGACCGTGCTCACGCCGGGGTGGCGGGGCCCAGCAGCGGGCGCAGGTGGGTGTGGGCCCAGCCGGCGAGGTGGGTGGGGGTGGTGGTGACCGCGTCGCGCGGGGGGTCGGGCTTGAGGCCGCGGGTGCCGGCGGTCATGCCGACGATGCCCTCCACGGCGCCGGGCGGCAGGCCCGCCGAGCGCAGCCCCTCGCGGACGTCGTCCTCGCTGATGACCTCGAGCCCGATCGGACGGCCGAGCGCTCCGGTCAGGATGGCGGCGACCTGCGTGTAGGTGAGGTCCTCGGGGCCGTAGACGCCCTGCACCACGCGGCCCTTCCACGACTCGCCGAGGAGCCGGGCCGCGACGACGTCCCCGATGTCGCGCGGGGAGACCCACGGCATCGGGGCGTGCGGGCCCGCCGCGGTGGTCAGCACGCCCCGCGCCAGCGCGTCGACGTCGAGGAGGAGGTTGGTGAAGAAGTAGCCGCAGCGCAGGTGGAGCACGTCGGCGCCGGTGGCGTCGAGCATCTCCTCGATCCGGCCGAGGCCGTCGATGTGCCCGGCCCCGTCCCGCTTCTCGGCGCCGATGCTGCTCAGCAGCACGACCCGCGCGACGTCGCCCGCCCGTGCCGCGTCCGCGAGGGGAGCGGCGGTCCGCTGCGAGGTCCCGATCGGGTCCGCGTCCGTGTGCGGGGTCGGATCGACCCAGAAGACCGTGCGCGCTCCCTTCGTCGCCTCGCGGACGAAGGCGGCGTCGGTCAGGTCGCCGCGGCGCACGTCGAGGCGGTCGCGGATCCCCGCGTCGAGGCGGCCGGGGTCGCGGACGAGGACGCGCGGCCGGACGCCCGCTTGCAGCAGCAGCCGGACGACGCGCGATCCGACGTGCCCGGTGGGAGTGGTGACGACAATGGTCATGGCGGTGTCCCTTCGAGATCTTCGTGCTCGTTCCGGGACCCTACGAACCAATGCGGTCAGCCACCGGCCTCATTCTCCCGACGTCGGTGTGCCGGCCACCGACGGCGCCGCCGCCGGCCGGTCAGCCGGGGACCGGGCGGTAGGTCACGGCCACCACGCCGGTGGACAGCGTCGTGGAGTCGGTGACCTCGAAGGCGAGCTCGGGCGTGTCCTCGAACAGGCGCATGCCGGTGCCCAGGACGATCGGGTGGATCATGAGGTTGAGCTCGTCGAGCAGCCCGTGCCCGAGCAGCGAGCGGACCAGCCGCGGGCTGCCCGGCACCTGGATGGTCTTGCCCTCCTGCCGCTTCAGCCGGTCGATCGACGCGGCGAAGTCCCCGGTGAGCGGGACCGAGTTCGCCCACTCGAAGCTGGTCAGGCTACTGGAGACCACGTACTTGGTGAGCGAGTTCATGAGGTCGGCCATCGGGTTGCTCTCCTGGGACGTCCAGAGCCCGGCGAACTGCCGGTACGTGCTGGTGCCCATGAGCAGCGCGTCGGCCTCGGCGATCCCGGCGGTGATGCGCCGGCCCACCTCGTCGTTGAAATAGGGCCCCTGCCAGGCGTCGGGTGTCTCCACCACGCCGTCCAGGGTCATGAACAGGCCCGCTGTGAGCTTTCGCATGTGCACTCCTCGGATGTGTTCGTGCCGATCTCTCGGAGGGTGTCGAAGCACGGGATGGTGGAGGTCCGTCCCGTCATGGAGCGAACCCGATCAGGTGAGTCCCGGGACCGTGCCGCTTCCTAGCGCGAGCCCCCGGCCTTTCCTGAGGGACCCCTGCTCAGCAAGAACGCCTGCCATGCGGCGAATGCGCCGACTTCGACGGCGACGGCCAGGAGAAGCAGGGAGAGGGCGTCGGCGGGGCGGGTGAGGCCGAGCGCCGCGATGAGCGACGCGGCGATGACGTTGGCGCCCATGACCCCCGCCAGGGAGAGACGCAGACGCGAGCCGGTCGCGGCGAACAGCAGCAGTCCCGCCCAGAGAGCGGTGACCAGGGCGACGCCCAGCAGGAGGACGGCCGGCATCCCGAACGCGGACCCGAGGGGCTTGGCGAACGCCATGGTGCAGACCGCCGCGATTCCGCAGTACCCCGCGTCCGCCCGCAGGCAGGACCGACCCGACGTGAGGCTCATGCCTGGCATCGTAACCGCCCGGACGAGCGCCCACCGGCCGTGTCAGCGGGCGGGCCTCCTGCTCAGCACCGCGATGTCGGGGCCGAAGTGCACGACCAGCCGGCCGTCCGGTGCCGCCAGTACCGTCGACACCCGGTCGGGGAACAGTAGGCGGGGTCCGGCCTGGGCGCCTGTGGCCAGGTCCCAGAACCGGACTTCGCCCAGGGTCGGCCGGACCCACCGGACCGCGCCGGCCGTGCCGCCGACGACGGCGACGGGACGGCCGCCGGTCTCCGTGCAGGCCACAGAGGAGATCTGACCGGTGTGACCGGCGATCGGGCCAAGGAGAAGGTCCCCTGTGACGGGGTCCCACACCCGCAGCGCGTCGTCGCATCCGTAGCCCGCCACGACCGGGCGACCGTCGACCGCGCCGCACGCCACACCGGTGGTGGCGCCGAGATGAGTGGTCAGGAGGGTCTGATCGGCCAGGTCCCAGGTCCGGACGGTGCCGACGACGTCGGCGGTGACCGCGACCGGCCGATCGTCCACCCGCATCGTCGCGATGGCGTGGACCTGGGCGGCCAGGCTCGTCCGCGCCGAGTGCAGCTCTTCGAGGGTCAGCAGACTCCAGGTCCACAACTCGCCGGTGGACCCGCAGCCCACCGCGACCGATTCGCCGCCGATCTCGGCGACCGCCAGAGCGGTGACCTTCGAGCCCGCCTTGGTGGGCAGCCTTCCGATCCGCGTTCGGGAGGAGAGGTCCCACAGGCACACCACGCCATCGGCGTCCGCGGTGACGGCGACCGAGTCGCCGTCGTCGAGGTGACCGTACGCGACCGCGCTCACCGTGCCAGCGTGACCGGTGAGCGGCGGTTCGACGCGCTCGCCCGTGGCCGCTTCGCACAGGGCGGGGTCGACCGGCTCGCGGCTCGCCAGGTCCCGTGCCCGGACCTCCCCGGTGCGGTCGGTGGACAGCACCACGACGCGCCCGTCCACCTGAAGGCAGGTCACCGTGCTGATCCCGGCGGTGTGGGCGGTGACGGGGTCGCCGATCGCGTCGCCGCTCTTCAGGTCCCAGACGCGGACCAGGCCGTCGTCGCCCCCGGTGACCGCGACCGGTCCGCCGTCGGTCTCGGCGGCGGCCACCGCCGGCACCCTCCCCCCGGCCAGTGCCGGGCCGACCGCCGCGCCGGTGGTGAGATCCCAGAGCCGCACGTCGCCGTCCCAGTCGCCCGTGACCGCGACCGGACGGCCGCCGGCCTCGGCGCTCGCCACCGCCCCCGCCGTCGCGGGCGGATTCGACAGCGGCCGATCGGTGCCCTTCTCAAGATCCAGCACCCGCAGCGTCCTGTCGTATCCGCTGGTCACCGCCGCCGAACGGCCGCCGAGCCGGGCGGTCGCCACGGCCGGGACGCCGCCGCGATGCCCGGTGACCGGCGGGCGGGCCGGCGTTCCGGTGGCCAGATCCCACGCACGCACGGCCCCGTCGCCGCCCGCCGTCACCACGACCGGCCGGCCGTCGATCTCCGCGTGGGCCGCGGCCAGGACGTCGCCCGCGCCGGGAAGCGGGTTCCCTGCCGGTCCGGTGCGGACGAGGGACCAGATCTGGATCCTGCCGAGGTGGTCGCAGGCCACCGCGACGGGATGCCCGCCGAGGTCGGCGACCGCCGTGGCGATCACGCCATGGCCCGCGTCGAGCGGCTCTCCGAGCTGCGTGCCACTGTCCAGGTCCCACACCCGGACAACGCCGTCGCCGTCTCCGGTGACGGCGACCGGCCGGCCGTCGACGTCGGCGCACGCCGCCGCCTGGACGCCGCTGCCGTGCCCGGTGAGAGGGGAGAGGACGCGCTCCCCGGTCTCCAGATCCCACAGGTGCACCGGATGGTCGATGTAGGACCCGTTGGTCACCGCGATCGGGCGCCCGCGGAGCCTGGTGACGGCCAGCGCGGCGGCCCCGTTGATGTCGTCGTCGAACGGCCGGCCGACGCACGCTCCGGTGCTCAGGTCCCATCGCCAACGGGAGCCGTCGGCGCCGGCCGCGACCGCGACCGGACGGCCGTCGACCTCGGTGCACGCCAGCGCGAACACCCAGTTCTCGGGCCCGGTCAGGGGCGGGTGGATCTCCGCGCGGGTGGAGAGGTCCCACACCCGCGCCTCCCGCCAGCCGCCGGACACCGCGACGGGACGTCCGCCCAGCTCGGCGATCGCCACCGCGCGGACCGCGTCGCCGTGCCCGGTGAACGGGGCGCCCACCTCGACGCCGCCGTCCAGGTCCCACACCCGGACGGTGCCGTCCTGCCCGCCGGTGACGGCGACCGGGCGGCCTCCGAGCTCCCCGCACGCGACCGCGAGGACGCCGCCGGTGTGGCCGGCCATCGGGTCGCCGACCAGGTCGCCGCTGACCAGTTCCCAGAGGCGGACCAAGCCGTCTCGGTCCGCGGTGACGGCGAGCGGGCGCCCGCCGACGTCGGCGATCCCCAGCGCGTGCACCCCGCTGGGGTGGCCGTTGAACTCCAGTAGCAGCCGCTGGTCGATCCCCGGCCCGGTCGCCCAGTCGACCCGCCACTCCGGAGCGGGCGCCCCGGGGACGGCCACGGCGGCGAAGCGTTCGCCCAGCTCACCGGCGCCCCATCGCACGGCGTTGCAGGCGAGGAGCTGGCGGCGGCCGGCCGGATCGGCCGCGCGGACCAGGCGCAGCGAGGTCCGGTAGACGGCCGAGGCCAGCCGCTCGTCCGGGGTCGTCGCGTGGGCGAGCAGCGGCAGCACCCGGTCGGGATCGGCGTTCACCAGGAACGCGCAATCGGTCAGGGCAGAACCGGCGGGACCAGACATAAGGCGCAGCGTAACCAAACCGGCGTGAGCGTACCGCCGATCAGACCGGACGCGCCGCCCGGAATCGGCTCAGGGCGAGGACAGCCAGGGCTCGCGCAGGTCGAGATAGGTCCACTCGCCCTCGTAGAAGGCCATCATCTTGTCCATCTCGTCCCGCATCTCCTGCGGCGGTTGGCTGCGTTCGCCCTCCCTGGCCTCGGCCTCGGAGGTGAAGTAGGCGGCTTCGGTGAAGCCGCCGTCCGCGTGGTAGGCGGTGATGCTGCCGATGATGTCGGGCCGGAACCCGCGCAGCGCCTGTTCGTCCATGTCCCGCAGGTAGGCGCGCAGCCCTTCGAGGTCGCGGATGCGGCCCTGGATGACCTGGACGAAGCCGGCGTCGTCGGAGCCGCCGTCCATCATGAGGTCGACGTCGGTGCAGTCGTGGAAGGTGACCTCGCCGCGGAACAGCTTGGAGGTCTCGGTCCACCACCGGTGCTGCTCTGGACGCTCGCTGTTGCGGCGCGCGGCCTCGACGGACGCGAACCGGACGATGCCGATGAAGGTCCCGTCGTCCGTCACCCCCGCAGTGGTGCCGAGCCACCCCTCGGCCGAGGACTCCAGTTCGCGCTCCCAGCGGTCCAGGGCCTCCTTCAGTTCGGCACGGTCTGCGGCGAGCCCGCCTTGGATGATCTGTACGAACATGGTCTCCTCCCCCGTTGAGATCACTGTCTGGAGGCACGGCCGTCGATGACCGGCCCTGATTCGACGCTATGCCAATGACCTGGCCAGGGACAACTCTCCGTGAGGACGGCCGCTCGGAGAAGGCTGCTGCGCGTAGTCGCGTTCACGGCCCAGGCCGAGCGGCCGGATCAGGAGCGGGCGGCCGGGCGGCCTGTGATCACCAGGCGGGGGGCTTGCCCGCCGAGTGGATCCACGTGGTGAAGAACCGGCCGAGGTCCTGCCCGGAGATCTTCTCCGCGAGCGCCTCGTACTCCTCGGTGGTGCCGTTGCCGTACTCGTTCTCCGCGAGCCAGGTGCGGGTGAGCAGCAGGAACCGCTCGTCACCGATCTTGTGCCGGAGCTGCTGGAGCGCCATCCCGCCGCGGAAGTAGACCGAGCGGTGGAACATCTGGTCGCGGGTCGGGTCGGCGGTCGGGACGTCCCAGAAGCCGGGCCGTCCCGGCGGGATGGGCGGCGGGCTGTCGTACAGCGCCCCGAACGCGTCCTGCGCGGACTGGCCGCCGTGCTTCTCGGCCCAGAACTTCTCCGTCCAGAGCGCGTAGCCCTCGTTCAGCCAGACGTCCTTCCAGCGCGCGGGGGTGACGCTGTTGCCGAACCACTGGTGGCTCATCTCATGGACCACGCCCTTTTCGATGGGCTGCTTCTGGTACGTGGGACGGGTCTGGGTCTCGATCGCGTTGTCGAGGTTCAGCGGCGGGACGAAGTTGTTCTCGATGATGGAGCCGGTGGAGGTGAACGGGTAGGGCCCGAAGTAGCCGGCCAGTTCGTCGGTCGCCCGCGTGGTCCAGCCCGGAGTGGAGAGGGAGTCGGGGTCCGACGCCACCTCCGGGTCGACCGCGTCGAGCTGCTGGATGCCGGTGCGGGTCGTGGTCGTGGAGACGTTGAACCGTCCGATCGAGGCGGTCGCGAGGTAGGTGGCCATCGGCCGGTCCTCCCGCCACAGGAAGGTGTCCTTGCCGCCGGAGTTCCACTGCTCGACCAGACGGCCGTTGGAGATCGCCTTGAGGCCCTGCGGCACGGTCGTCTCGATCGTGAACAGCGCCTTGTCGCGCGGGTTGTCGTTGGCCGGGAACCAGGTGGAGGCGCCGTTGGGCTCGGAGGAGATGGTGGCGCCGTCCCTGGTGTGCAGGAACCCGTACGGCAGGTCGAAGATGATCGGGCCGCCCAGCGTCTCGGGCACGCCGTCGTACCGGACGACCACCGTGAACGAGCTCTGCCTGCGCAGGCCGCCGCGCGGCGTGATCTCCAGCTCGCGTTCGCCGGTGCGGGCGAACGGGGCGGGGTGACCGTTCACGCGGACCGACCGCACGTTCATCTTGTACAGGTCGAGGTTGAACCGGGACAGGTTCTGGGTGGCCGTGGCGGTGATGGTGGTCGTGCCGGTGAGCCGGTCGGTACCGGGGTCGTAGGCGGTCTTCAGGTAGTAGTGCCCGACGTCGTATCCGCCGTTGCCGAGGTCGGGGAAGTAGGGGTCGCCGAGTCCGGGCGCGCCGGGTTCGTACCGGATGCCGGCGGTGGCGGCGGCGGGCGTGAGCAGTCCGAGTGCCACGGCGCCGACCGCGGCGATCGCCAGCGGAAGCCGGTGCGCCGATCTGAGAATCGCCATCGAAGGGCCTCTCGTCGAATCGAACGATCACCTTCGGATGATCTGGAAATGATCATCGTTCATCCCCGGCACGATGAACAGCCGATCTCGGAAGGATGCACCGTCCGAAGATAAGGTAAGCCTAACCTTGGAGGTGTCCGGCCCGCCTCCGCAGTACCGGGATGAGGAGCCATGCCGCTCGTGCCCGACCGCGTGCTCCCATGACCGGGGAGACCCGCACGCCGCCCGCCTCCGCGGCGGGGACGGCCCGGATGCCGGTCGAGACGCCGTTCGCGATCGCGGGCTGGAGCGGGGCCATCTCCCGCGACACCGTCTGGAACGAGCACTCCCACCCCTTCCATGAACTGCTCTGGAACGAGCGGGGCGTGTCCACGGCCGTGGTGGGGCGGCGGGTCTGGACGGTCACCCCCGTCCTGGGCCTGTGGATGCCCGCGGGCACGCCGCACTCCGGCTCGGCGATCGCCGGTACCCGGTGCCACGCCGACTACCTCGGATTCGGCGGTATGCCCTCGATCCTCCAGGCGCCCGTCGCGGTCGAGATCACCCCGCTGCTCCGGCTGCTGCTCGAGCGGCTCGCCGACACCGGGCTGTCCGCCGGCTCGCGGGCGGTGACCGGGGCGATGGTGCTCGACGTGCTCACGCCCTCCGCGCGCGAACTGCTCGTGCACCTGCCCGTCTCCGACCTGCTGCGCCCGATCGTCGACGCGGTCCGGAGCGATCCCGGCGATCAGCGGACGCTGGTGGACTGGGCGTCCCGGCTGGCCGTGAGCGACCGCACGATCACCCGTGCCTTCAACGCGGAGACGGGCACCAGCTTCGGGCGGTGGGTCGCGGCGGTGCGCGCCCAGCATGCGATCGAGCTGCTCGGTCGGGGCCGGGGGATCGAGGTCGTGGCCGAGGAGGTCGGCTACCGGTCGGCGAGCGCGTTCAGCGCGGCCTTCCGGCGGACGACCGGGCTGACCCCGGGGGCGTTCCGGGCGCGCTGAGTCCGCGGGCGGCGCCCGGCCTCGGTGTCCCGATCTCGATATCGGGTGTCCCGAAGGCTTGATTGCCACAACTCGGACCTACCTCCTAAAGTGCTGGCCAAGGCAAGCCTTACCTAACTAATTTTGCGTTGCGGCCGTACGGCGTACCGCTCTACGGACGCCCACCGCGATCCGGACGTGCGAGGGCCGGCACCGGCGGATTCCTGAAAGTGGAGCACGGATTGAAACGTCCACACAGCCTTCGCGTCCTGGCCGTCCTGGCCGTCCTGCTGGGCAGCGTCGTGGCCTGCGGCAGCTCGCCGGAGAGCGAGCGGGTGAGCACGGGCGGCGGCTCGGCCGCCTTCCCCATGACGATCAAGCACGCGCTGGGGACGACCACCATCCGGGCGAAGCCGAAGCGGGTGGCCACGGTCAATTGGGCCAACCACGAAGTGCCGCTCGCCCTCGGCGTCGTCCCGGTCGGCATGGCCGCCGCGAACTTCGGCGACGACAACGGCGACGGGGTCCTGCCCTGGGTGGAGAAGCGCCTGAAGGAGCTCAACGCCAAGACGCCCGTCCTGTTCGACGAGACCGACGGCGTCGACTTCGAGGCCGTCGCCGACACCAGGCCGGACGTGATCCTGGCCACCTACTCGGGCCTGACCGAGCAGGACTACGAGACGCTGAGCAAGATCGCCCCCGTGGTGGCCTACCCGGACGCCCCCTGGGCCACCCCGTGGCGCGAGATCATCCGGATGAACAGCAAGGCCATCGGGCTGGCCGCCGAGGGGAACCGGCTCATCGGCGGGATCGATGGCGACATCAAGCAGGTCGTCGCGAAGTACCCGCAGCTCAAGGGCAAGTCGGCGATGTTCATGACGCACGTCGACCCCAACGACGTGAGCCAGATTGGCTTTTACACCACGCACGACACCCGCACCCTCTTCTTCGAGGACCTCGGGCTGACGATCCCGGGCAGCATCGCCGAGGCGTCCAGGGGCACCGACAAGTTCCTCCTGAGCCGGAGCGCGGAGCAGGTCGACATGTTCTCCGACGTCGACATCATCACCGGATACGGCGACGGGAAGGGCGAGCTGCTCGGCAAGCTCGGCACCGACCCGCTGCTGTCGAAGATCCCCGCGGTCAAGCGCGGCTCGGTGTACCTGCTGCCCGACGGCAAGCCGCTGAGCACCGCCGCGAACCCGACGCCCCTGTCGATCTCCTGGGTGCTGGAGGACTACGTCAAGGCGCTCGCCGAGGCCGCGGACAAGGTCAAGTGACGACGGCCGACACCGACCGCCCGCCGGACGCCGCCCTCGTGCGGCGTCCGGCGCGCATCCGGATCCTGTGGCTGCTCGTCGCCGTCCTGGCCCTGGCCGTGCTGATGGCGGCCTCCGTCGCCCTGGGCTCGCGGGACGTCGCCTGGTCCGACGTCTGGGCGGCGCTCGGCGGCGCGGACGACTCCATCGAGCAGGCCGCGGTCGCCAAGCGGATCCCCCGCACCCTGCTCGCGGTGCTCATCGGCGCCGCGCTCGGCCTCTCCGGCGGCGTCATGCAGGGCGTGACCCGCAACCCGCTGGCCGATCCGGGAATCCTGGGCGTCAACATGGGCGCCTCGCTCTCCGTCGTCACCGCCGTCGCGTTCTTCGGGCTCACCTCGCCCACCGGGTACATCTGGATCGCGATGGCGGGGGCCGCCCTCTCGGCCGTGTTCGTGTACACCGTCGGATCCCTCGGGCGCGGCGGAGCCACCCCCCTCAAGGTCGCGCTCGCCGGTGCCGCCACGTCGGCGGCCTCCGCGTCCCTTGTCAGCGCCGTCGTCCTGCCCCGCAACGACATCGCCGGGAGCTTCCGGCTCTGGCAGATCGGCGGGGTCGGCGGCGCGTCCTACGAGCGCATCGGTCAGGTCCTGCCGTTCCTCGCCGCAGGGTTCGCCGTGTGCCTGCTGTGCGCCCGCGCGCTGAACTCGCTGGCCCTCGGCGACGAGCTCGCCGCCGGACTCGGGGAGCGCGTCGCCCTCATCCGCGGCACGGCCGCCCTCGGCGCCGTCGTGCTGTGCGGTGCGTCGACGGCCGTCGCCGGGCCGATCGGCTTCGTCGGACTCGTCGTCCCGCACGCGTGCCGCCTGCTCGTCGGCGTGGACCACCGCTGGATGCTGCCGTTCTCCGCCCTGGTCGGCGCGTCGCTGCTCACCGCCGCGGACGTCGTCGGCCGCGTGGTGGCCCGGCCCGCCGACATCGAGGTGGGCATCGTGACGGCACTGATCGGCGCCCCGTTCTTCATCCACATCGTCCGCCGCCAGAAGGTGCGTGAGCTGTGAGCGCCCCCGCCCCCGCCCGGGCGTCCCTCGTCCAGGCCGTCGCCCGCGGTCGCCGCCGGCGCGCCCACCGGCGCCGTGCCGTGGTCGCGACGCTGGCGGTGCTCGTCGTCGCCGGGTTCGCCGTGACGCTGATGGTCGGGCAGACGTTCTACCCGCCGCGCGACGTGGTCCGCGTCGTCCTCGGCGAGCAGGTGCCGGGAGCGTCCTTCACGGTCGGGGGGCTCCGGCTGCCGCGCGCGGTTCTCGCCGTGACCGCGGGATTCGCCTTCGGCCTGGCCGGCGTCACCTTCCAGACGATGCTCCGCAACCCGCTGGCCAGCCCCGACATCATCGGCATCAGCTCGGGGGCGAGCGCCGCGGCGGCCATCGCGATCGTGTCGCTCTCGCTCGGCGGGACCGCGGTGTCGGTCTTCGCGATCGTCTCCGCCCTCGGCGTGGCCCTGCTGATGTACACCCTGGCGTTCCGGGACGGCGTCGCCGGCACGCGGCTCATCCTGATCGGCATCGGGATCTCCGCGATCCTCGACAGCGTCACCTCCTACGTCCTGTCCCAGGCCGCCGAGTGGGATCTCCAGGAGGCCACGCGCTGGCTGACCGGCAGCCTCAACGGCACGACCTGGAAGCAGGCGCTGCCCGCCCTCGTCGCGGTGGCCGTCCTCACCCCCGTCCTGCTGTCCCTGGCGCGCGACCTGTCGGCGATGCAGCTCGGCGACGACACCGCCGCCGCACTCGGGGTCCGCGTCGAACGCACCCGCATCGCGGTCATCGTCGCCGCCGTCGGCCTGATCGCCTTCGCCACGGCGGCGGCCGGGCCGATCGCGTTCGTGGCGTTCCTGTCCGGCCCCATCGCGGCCCGGCTCGTCGGCGTGGGCGGCTCCCTGCTCGTGCCGTCCGGGCTCGTCGGCGCCCTCATGGTCCTGGTCGCCGACTTCGCCGGGCAGTTCGCGTTCGACGTCCGCTACCCGGTCGGCGTCGTCACCGGTGTTCTCGGAGCGCCGTACCTCGTCTTCCTGATCGTCCGCACCCATCGGGCCGGAGGCTCACTGTGACCACGTCCCACTCCCTGGTGGCCGAGAGCCTCACGCTCGGCTACGGCGACCGCGCCGTCATCGAGTCCCTCGACCTGGTCGTGCCGCCCGGCGAGATCACGGTCATCGTCGGCGCGAACGCCTGCGGGAAGTCGACGCTCCTGCGCTCGCTGTCCCGGCTGCTCTCCCCCCGGGAGGGCCGTGTCGTCCTGGACGGCAGGGAGGTGCACCGCATGCCCGCCAAGGAACTGGCCCGCACGCTCGGCCTGCTGCCCCAGTCGCCGGTCGCGCCCGAGGGCATCACCGTCCTCGACCTCGTCTGCCGCGGACGCCACCCCCATCAGGGCGTCTTCTCCCGCTGGACCACCAAGGACGACGCCGCGGTCGCCGCCGCCCTGGAGGCGACGCAGACCACGGGACTCGCCGACCGCGCCGTCGACGAGCTGTCGGGGGGACAGCGCCAGCGGGTCTGGATCGCCATGGCGCTGGCCCAGCAGACCGACCTGCTCCTTCTCGACGAGCCGACCACCTTCCTCGACGCCAGCCACCAGATCGACGTCCTGGACCTGCTGACGGACCTGAACCGCACCCGCGGCACCACCATCGTGATGGTCCTGCACGACCTCAACCTCGCCGCCCGCTACGCCGACCACCTCATCGCGCTCGCCGACGGCGGCCTCCACACCTGGGGCACCCCGGCCGAGGTCCTCACCGAGGAGAGCGTCCGCACCGTCTTCGACCTCGAGAGCCGCATCATCGAAGACCCCGTCTCCGGGCGCCCCCTGATGCTCCCCATCGGCCGCCACCACGTCCGGTCACAGCCCGCCCTGTCGCCGAACCACGCCCGGGAGGCTCACCGCTGAAGGCGGCGCCCGCGGTGCGGCGGTGCCCCGGCCCGGAATCCGCCGGACTCCGGGCCCGGGACGCGGAGCCGAGGTTGAGGAGGATGTCGGCCAGCTTGCCGCCCTCGGGCGTCGGGCCCAGCACCGGGGTCAGGACCTGGTCGGCCTGGGCGCCGGCCTCGTCCCACGACTTGGGGATGTACTCGTCCTCGATGCCGAGCATGTGCGCGGCCACCTGCCACGAGTGCAGGAAGCCCTCGGACTCGGCGGCGGGGATCGGCACCTTCCACTCGACCAGGTTCCGTATGACGGTCGTGGGCAGGCTGTGCCAGGTGACCATCATGTCCCGCTGGCTGATCGGGATCTCCTCGTCGGCGACCTTCGACCAGTACGGGGACTTCGGCAGCAGGTGCCGCACCCCCGCATGCGCCAGCCGGGTCTTGACGCAGGTCACGATCATCTCGCCATCGGGCTCGTAGGCGTTCGACGTCCCGATGTCGTACCCGAGCTTGGCGGTCTTGGTGATGCGGTCCTTCATGTCCGCGCCGCCCTTGGAGTAATAGACCGCGCGCGCCTCCCTGGGGATGACCGTGCTCATCATCCCGCTGGCGAAACCGTAGGTCACGCCGAGCAGGTGCTCGCGGGCGCGGCTTCGGGACGGGAGCCGGGCGGTCACCGGGGGTTGCGCTCAACGGGATTCGGACGTCTCATTGGGGCTGCCAAGCTCCGTAGCGGTGTCCGGAGATCTCGGACGCCTGTTCGACGGGCCGCGTGGTCGCGGCCGGACGGCCCGGATTGGGGATGCGCTATGTCGACGGCGACAGTGGACGACAGGGTCACCGCCTTCGTGACCGACCCGCTGCGAATGTTCATCGACGGGCAGTGGGTGGAAGCGGCGTCGGGGAAGACGTTCGCCACGCCGGACCCGGCGACGGGCGAGACGCTCGCACAGGTGGCGGAGGGCGACGCGACCGACATCGACAGGGCGGTCGACGCGGCCCGCCGAGCCTTCGAGGAGGGGCCCTGGTCGCGGCTGACGCCCTCCGAACGCGGCCGGCTGATCTGGCGGATCGGCGACCTGGTCCTCCAGCACGCCGACGAACTGGCCCAGCTGGAATCGCTCGACAACGGCAAGCCGTACGCGGTCGCCAGGGCCGCCGACGTGCCGCTGGCGGCGGACCTGTTCCACTACATGGCCGGCTGGGCGACCAAGATCGAAGGCAACACCATCGACATCTCGGTGCCGTTCATGCCCGGCGCCAACTTCCACTCCTACACGCTGCGCGAGCCGGTGGGCGTGGTCGGCCAGATCATCCCGTGGAACTTCCCGCTGCTGATGGCGGCCTGGAAGCTCGGCCCCGCGCTGGCGACCGGCAACTGCGTCGTCCTCAAGCCGGCCGAGCAGACCCCGCTGAGCGCGCTGCGGCTGGCCGAGCTGATCGCCGAAGCGGGCGTGCCGGAAGGGGTGGTCAACGTCGTGCCCGGGTACGGCGAGACCGCCGGAGCGCGGCTGGCCGCCCATCCGGGGGTCGACAAGGTCGCCTTCACCGGCTCCACCGAGGTCGGCCGCCTGATCGTGCAGGCCGCCGCGGGCAACCTCAAGAAGCTGACGCTGGAACTGGGCGGGAAGAGCCCCAACATCGTGTTCGAGGACGCCGAACCCGGCGCGATCGCGGGCGCGGCGAACGCCATCTTCTTCAACCACGGGCAGTGCTGCGTGGCGGGCTCGCGCCTCTTCGTGCACCAGAGCAGGTTCGACGAGGTCGTCGAGGGGGTGGCCGAGATCGCCAGGTCCATCAAGCTCGGTCCGGGCATGGACGCCGATACGCAGATGGGGCCGCTGGTCTCCGACGAGCAGCTCCGGCGGGTCACCGGCTACCTGGAATCGGGGCGCGCGGACGGCGCGACCACCGTCGTCGGCGGCGGCCGGCACGGCGACCGCGGCTACTTCGTCGAGCCGACCGTGCTCACCGGCGCCGGCGCCGATATGCGGATCGTGCGTGAAGAGATCTTCGGACCGGTCGTGGTCGCCGCGCCCTTCCAGGACCTGGACGAGATCGCTGCCGCGGCCAACGCCACCGAGTACGGCCTGGGCGCGGGCATCTGGACCAAGGACATCTCCAAGGCGCACGCGCTGGCCAAGAAGATCCGCGCCGGCACGGTCTGGATCAACTGCTACAACGTCTTCGACGCGGCCCTGCCGTTCGGCGGCTACAAGCAGTCCGGCTGGGGACGCGAGATGGGCCACGAGGCCCTCAACGCCTACACCGAGGTCAAGGCGGTCACGACCCAGTTGTGAGAGCTCCGGGTGGGGGCGCGGGGACGGGCGTCCCGGGCGCCCCCACCCGGATGCCCCGGACGGGCCCGCCGACGTTCCGGGACGGACGGCCCGCAGGCCCTAGCGGGAGGCGGGGACGGGCCACAGGCGGACGGTGCCGTCGGAGCTGCCGGTGGCCAGGGTGCGGCCGTCCGGACTGAACTTCAGGCTGAGGATGACGCCGGTATGGCCGGTCAGGTCCGGGCCGATCTGCCGGCGATCGGCCAGGTTCCACAGCCGTGCCTCGCCGCCGCTGCTCCCGGCGGCCAGCGTGCGGCCGTCCGGGCCGAACGCCATGGTGTAGCACCGGCCGCGGCACGGGAAGGGCGCGCCGATCTGCCGGTGGTCGGACACGTTCCACAGCCGGGTGAGCTCACCGCCGCCCGCGGCCAGGGTCCGCCCGTCCGGGCTGAACGCCACGCCCTCGACCCAGGAGTCGAACCCGGTCATGTCCGCGCCGAGCTTCCGCTTGTCGTAGACGTTCCACAGTTGCGCGACGCCCTCGCTGTTGCCGGTGTCGAGGTTGCGCTCGGTGCCGGTCGTGCCGACGGCCAGGGTGCGGCTGTCCGGGGCGAACGCCAGGGCCTCCACGTTGCCGGCCCGGGTCTCCAGGGCCGGCCCGACCTTCCCGTCGTCCAGGTCCCACAGCCGCACGTACTGGTTCCCGTTGCTGGTGGCCAGGACGCGGCCGTCGGGGCTGAGCGCCATGTCGGTGAGCGGACCGAGCCCGGTCTCGAACCCGTTCGACCGTCCGCCGCCCGGCAACCGCCAGATCCGCATGAAGCCGTCGTCGCCCCCGGTGTACAGCACGGTGCCGTCGGCGCCGACCGCCACCGCGTTGACCCCGTCGGGGTGGCGGACGGGCTTCCCGAGCTGTGCGCGGCCCGCCACGTCCCACCGCCGCACCGTCGCGTCGTCGCTCGCGGTGACCAGCGTCCGGCCGTCCGGGGTGAAAGCCACGTCCTTGACGGAGGCCGTGTGCCCGCGCAGCGGCCAGCTCACCGGTGGGGCGGCGGACCGGGACGCGGACGGGGCGGTACGTGCGGACGAACCCGACCACGGCGCCCAGGCCAGGACGGCGGCCAGCACCGCGCATCCCGCCAGCGCGCCGCCGCCCGCCACCAGCCGGCCCCGGTACCTCGCGATGCCGGGCCCGGACGCCGGGGCGACCGTGGGCGCCGGGGCGCCGAGCAGCCGGGCGATCTCGGTCCGCCGTTCGTCGATCAGCCGGTGCACCGCGGGCGGCCAGGGCCGGACGGCCGGGGCGACCTGCCCGATCATCGACAGCAGCCGGCCGGGCGCGGGCCGCTCGCCCGGGTCCTTGGCCAGGCAGGCGAGGATGATCGGGCGCAGCCGGTCCGGGACCCCGGTCAGGTCGGGGTCGAGGTGCACGACGTTGTAGAGGGTCTGCGGCACCCCGGGGCCGTCGAACAGGCCCCGGCCGGTGGCGGCCATGGCCAGCACCGACCCCAGCGAGAAGACGTCGCCGGCCTGCGTCGGCGGCAGGTCCTCGGCCTGCTCGGGCGACATGAACCCGGGCGTGCCGGCGAGCAGGCCGCCCTGGGGCCGGTCGCCCTCGTCGCCCTCGACGGCCCGCGCGACCCCGAAGTCGATGACCTTCGGGCCGTCGGCGGCCAGCAGCACGTTGGACGGCTTGAGGTCGCGGTGCACCAGCCCGGCCCGGTGGATCTCCAGCAGCGCGGCGGCCAGCCCCGCCGCCAGGCGCAGCACCGATTGCTCCGGCAGCGGGCCGGCCGCCCGGACCGCCTCGCTCAGCGACGGGCCGGGCACGCACACCGACGCCAGCCAGGGGGTCTGCGCGTCCGCGTCCGCGTCGATCACCGGGGCCGTGTACGCGCCGGAGACCGTGCGGGTGGCGGTCACCTCGGCGCGGAACCGGTCCCGGAACCCGGGGACGTCGACGAGCCGGGCGTGCACCAGCTTGACCGCGACCAGCCGCCCGTCGGGCGCGGACCCCAGCAGCACCCGGCCCATGCCGCCCCGGCCGAGCTCGGCCAGCATCCGGTAGCGCCCGACCCGGACTGGATCGGACCCGGTCAACTGCCGCATGGCCATCCCTTCCCGCGCGGGCCCGATGGACGGTTGGCGCAACTCACCGTCGGATGAGGTCGGAGATGTCCCACAGCCACGCGGCCTTCGCGCCCCCGG
Organism: Spirillospora sp. NBC_01491; assembly: GCF_036227065.1. Classification (GTDB taxonomy): domain Bacteria; phylum Actinomycetota; class Actinomycetes; order Streptosporangiales; family Streptosporangiaceae; genus Spirillospora; species Spirillospora xylanilytica. The sequence continues at coordinate 3,143,766 of NZ_CP109432.1, read as the reverse complement.
TGGCCAGCATCCGGTCCTCCCGGCCGAACGCCACGCCGGTGTAGCTCTTGGCGGTGCCGCTGATCGGCTGCCCGAGCGGCTTCTGCGCGGCCACGTCCCACAGTCGCACGGTGCCGTCGTTGCTGGCGCTGGCCAGCGTCCGGCCGTCCGAGCTGAACGCCAGGCCCTGGATCACGTGCGAGTGGCCGCGCAGGGGCTGGCCGATGGGACGGCGTTCCGGCACGTCCCACAGCCGCACGGTCGTGTCCCAGCCGCCGGTGGCCAGCGTCCGGCCGTCCGGGCTGAACACCACGCAGGCGAGAGCCGCGGTGTGGCCGAGCAGGGACTGGCCCACCGCCTTGTGCGAGGCCACGTCCCAGACCTCGACATGCTGGTCGTTCGGGACGGCCAGGCTCCGCCCGTCCCCGCTGAACGCCACCGGGGCCAGCAGCCTGGGGCTGCCGAAGTTCAGCCGGCCGATCGGCTTGCCGGAGTCGGCCTCCCAGAGCTGCATGATGCTCGTGCCCATGGCCCCCAGCGTCTTCCCGTCCGGGCTGTAGGCCACGTCGAACACCGGGCCGGGGGAGTCGATGACCTCCATGAGACGGACGGTGAGGGTCTTGCCGACCTGCCGGCGGGTCTTGACGTCCCACAGCTTGACGCCGTCCTCGGACGCGGTCGCCACCTGGTCCCCCACCCGGTCGAACACCGCCGAACGGAAGGATTTGGAGGACACGGTGATCGGTTCGCCGGAGAGCCGGCGGGACGCCACGTCCCACAGCCGCAGTTTGCCGTCGTCGCAGGTGGTGGCCAGCAGGTCCCCGATCGGGGTGAACCGTACGGTGGCCACCGTGCCCGCGTGGCCGGACAGTTCGGCGACCGGCTTCCTGACCGTCGCGGCACGGCCGCGTTTCTTCGCGGGAGGGTCTTCGCCCTGCGCCGTCCACGCGACCGCGCCGCCGATCGCGGCCATCCCGAGGAGGGCACCGCCGCCCGCCAACTGGAGGACGCGTCTGCGTGACGGCGCGGGGGGTGCGACCGGGTCCGTCATCGTGTTGGCGACGGTCGCCATGTCGCCGGGCCCGGGGCCACCGTGCTGCGGGCCGGACAGGAGCCGGTCGACCTCGGCGTGCTGGGCCGTGATGAGGTCGTGCACCGCGACCGGCCAGGGACGGCTCGCCGGGACCAGCTCGCCGACGGCCTCCAGCACCCGCTCGGGCGTCGGCCGGTCGGCCGGGTCCTTGGCGAGGCAGGCCGCCACGACGTCGCGGACCCGGCGGGGCAGCGCGTCGAGGGCGGGCGCCGCGTTGATCACGTTGTGCAGGGTCTTCGGCGTGCTGCCCGCGTTGAAGGGGCCGCGCCCGAGGCAGGCGCACACGACCACCGAGCCCAGAGAGAAGACGTCGCTGGCGGGGGTCAGAGGCCGCCCCAGCGCCTGTTCCGGCGACATGAAGCCGGGCGTGCCGACCAGGGCGCCGGTCCGGGTGACCTGGGTGCCCTCCTCGGTCTCGCCCGCCCGCGCGATCCCGAAGTCGATCACCCGGAGGCCGTCGTCGGTGAGCAGCACGTTGGAGGGCTTGAGGTCCCGGTGGATCAGCCCGGCCCGGTGCACCTCGACCAGCGCCGAGGCCAGTCCGGCCGTCAGGCGCAGCGCCGGTTCCTCCGCCAGCACGCCCGCGGCGCCGATCGCCTCGCGCAGCGACGGTCCGGGCACGTAGACCGAGGCCAGCCACGGCGTCGGCGCGTCCGGGTCGGCATCGATCACCGCGGCGGTGTAGGCGCCGGCGACCTTCCGCGAGGCACTCACCTCCCGGCGGAACCGCACCCGGAACCGCTGGTCGTCGGCGAACTCCTCGCCGACCAGCTTGACCGCGACCAGCCGCCCGTCCGGACCGCCGCCCAGCAGCACCCGTCCCATGCCGCCGCGCCCCAGCTCGGCGAGCGTCCGATACTGCCCGATCAACGACGGATCAGACGTCTGCAAGGGCCTCAAGGCCACCTCCCGAATCAAGAACAATAGTGTCTGAGTGAGAGTCGCCAGGCAACCGGAACGCCGCAGTGGCCCCCGGCCGCCGGCACGTGACTCGACCTGCGGGAACGGGGGCCCGGAGGAGGGAGGCGCGCGGCCGTGAGCGCCGGCGCGCTCTAGCCGTGACGGAGTACGGCGTGGGCGGCGCTGAGGCGTTGGACCTCATCGCGTTCGGAGTGGTCGCCCGATACGTCGTCGGCCCATCCGAGCAGCCGGTGCAGGTGGGCGGCGGCCGTGGTCGTGACGGTACGGGGGCTGCCGAGGGCGACTTCGCCGCTGGTCCCGTCGATGGTGACGAGGGTGCCCTCGCCGATGGTGCGCCCACCGGCTCCCACCGACCCGCCGGCGACGTCGACGGTGAGGCCGGCGACCCCCACGACGGCGGGTTTCGCCATCGATCGTGCGACGACCGCGGCATGGCTGGCCGGCCCGCCGCGGGCGGTGACGATCCCGGCGGCGGCGGCCAGGCCGCGCAGGTCGTGCGGGGAGGTCTCCGGGCGTACCAGGATGACCGGGCCGTCCGCGGCCATGCGCACGGCCCCGTCGGCCGTGGTCGCCACCCTGCCGGCCGCGACACCGGGACAGGCGCCCAGCCCCCGGGCCAGGATGTCGGTCCTCTCGGTCGTCGCCATCCGGGGTGTGCGGACGTGCCGGAGATGCCCCGGTGAGACCCTGAGCAGCGCCTCGCGGCGTCCGATCACGCGCTCGTCGGCGAGGTCGGCCGCGACGCGGACGGCGGCACCTCCGACGAACCGGCCGGGCCGGACCTGGAGGATCCACAGCTCGCCGGACTGGAAGGTGAACTCGACGTAGCACGCATCGCGGTAGTGCCCCTCGATCCGGTTCAGGGCATCGAGGAGGCCGGTCCACACCGCCGGCTCCCGGTCGGCGAGTTCGCGCAGGGGACGGGTCAGCGCTCTGCCGGAGACGACGTCCTCGCCCTGGCGTCCGAACATGACCTCGCCGAACGCGACGTTCTCGCCGGTGTTGGGGTCGCGGCTGAACGCGACTCCGGTGCCGCTGCGGTCATCGCGGTTCCCGAACACCATCGTCTGCACGATCGCGGCGGTGCCGAGGTCGTGCGGGACGTCATGCAGGTCGCGGTAGGTGCGTGCGCGCGGTGTGTCCCAGGACGAGAGCACGGTCCTGACGGCCAGCTCCAGTTGCCGGGCCGCGTCGTCCGGGATCGGCCGGCCGCGTCGTCGCCGGATGAGGTCCTCGACCGCTCCGATCGCGCCGGTGAGGTCGGCCTCCTCGTCGCCGGTTCCCCGCCCGGGGGCTCCGCCGAGGACGGCTTCCACGCCGTCCGCGTCCAGGTTCGTGATCGCCGCGGCGAAGCCGGACAGGAGCCGCAGCCGCGAGTCCAGCGCGAAGCGCGGGTCGCCCGTCTCCGCCGCCAGCCCGGCTGTGGCCGCGGTCGTGAGGCCGAGGTTGAGGATCGTGTTCATCATGCCGGGCATCGAGACGCCGGCCCCGGAGCGGACGGACACCGCCAGCGGCGCCCGTGATCCGCCGAAGCGGCGTCCGGTGGAGGCTTCGAGGTCGGTGACGGCCGTCGCGAGCTCGTCGCCCAGCCCGTCCGGAAGCCGCCCGTCACGCAGGAACGCGCGGCATGCCTCCGTGGTGACGACGAACCCGGCGGGCACCCGCAACCCGAGACGGTGCAGGACCACGAGGCCGTGCGCCTTGCCGCCCAGCAGCTCCGCCGCCTCGTCGACCTGCGCGGAGAGCGGCCGAATCCACCTCACCGGGGGATCCCGAGTGTGGCGAGCAGGTCTTCGTGAAGCTCGGCCCACACGGTGTGGTATGACGCGGTGCTGTCGGTCACGTACTCCAGCGCGCCGGAGGCGGCGCGCTGGCGGGCTTCAGCGAGGCGGGCCCGGTAGCGGCCGAAGCGGGGCAACGCCGCCGACAGCTCGGCGCAGACGACGGCGGCACGCTGGTCGAACTCGGCGAACCGGGCGAGGACGCGGGCGTCGTAGGACGGATCGCCGTGGTCGTTGGCGGTCATGACACCGTCGACGGATCGGAGCTGCCATGCCGCGCAGAGGTCGAGCAGTTCCGGGTTGAGCACGAGAAAGCCGTCGAACGCCGCCCTCAGGGCGACGCGGGCACCGGCCGATTCCAGCTCGCCGGTGATCCGCTCGGCGGCGGCGGCGCGGCCGGCGTCCGTCAGCCCCCACCCGCCGAAGCCGCCGCCCGAATGCGTGACGAGACCGGCGACCGCGAGATCGATCAGCTCGGACTCGGCGTCGGACTCACCGAGACCCGTGGCCGCGGCCACGCGGGCGGGCCCGGCGTGGCCGCCGCAGCGCAGGGCATGGAGCACCAGCAGGTCGGTGCCGGTCGCGGGAGGCTCGGGCCGGGTCATGTCCTGCCTCTCGACTGTTCGCCGCTCGCCTGTGCGCCTTTCGACCGCGCGCCGCTCGAAGCGCCGGCGGTCGATGCCGCGTGGGCGGCGCCTCGCCCGTCGGCTCGGGCGACGATCCGGCCGTCCTGGACGCGCACAGCGGCCTCCGTCTCATCGTGCGGGTCCGTCAGGCCGATCGCCGACGCCGCCAGACCCTCCTCATCGAGGACCAGCCGGACGCGCCGCCAGACCTCGGGGGCGAACACCCGCCGCAGGCAGCCGGTGAGGTCGGTGATCCTCAGCCGGACGAGGCGGCCGGTCTCGGCGGGATCGCTCGTGACGGCGACCACCGTCACCTGCTCGCCGGGCCGGGCGGAACGGACGGCCTCCTCGGCGGCGGCGAGACGGCCGGCCCCCAGCACCGCGATCAGCCCGTCGGCGCCGAGGTCGACCCGATCCCCGCTGAGCCGGTCCGCGAGTCCCGCCGGCGGATCCCAGGCGTCCTCGCACGGCCGCGCCGGGGCGACGTGGGGCAGGTGCGGCGGCGCCCAGGTGTCGGCGAGGTCGAGCGCGGCCAGATGCCCGCATGCGCGCGCCACGTCGAAGGGGTCACCGAATCCCGGTGCGGTCTCGGCCAGATGCCCCGAACCGTCCAGCAGCGTCAGCACCAGCTCGGCCAGCCGCACGCGCCGGGTCGGCACCCTGGGAGCCAGTGCGCACGACTCCAGTGCGAGGGCGAGCAGCAACGCCTCCAGCCGGGCCACCTGCGCCAGCACTGCGCGCCCGTGCCCGTCATCGAGGAGGCCGACCAGCGAGCGCAGTTGCAGGCGCCCTCCCGAAGCCGTGTCGCCGACCAAGGGCAGCCGTTCGAGCCAGGACCGGGCGAACACCCCGAGCGCATCGGCCGGCGACATCGGCGCCTCCGGAGGCCCGCCGGTGGCGGCGTCCTCGATCATGTCGATCAGCACCGCCAGATACAGTGCGCGCTTGCTCGGGAAGTTCGAGTACACCGCCCCGCGGGTCAGCTCGGCCCGCTCGGCGATCCGATCCACCTTGGCCAAGGCGTAGCCGTGCTCGGTGAACTCCTCCCTCGCCGCCGCCAGCACGGACGTCCGAGTGCGCACCTGCTGCTGCGCCCGGGTCAGCCGGACCATCGCCGCCCCCTTTCCTAGTACCTCGGGCATGAGGATACTCCCAAAATCCAAATGTTATGAACATCTGGATTGCAGGGCTCCCAGGGAAGAGCCTCCGGGATGGTCAGGCGGTCGTCAGCGCGACGACGTCGGCGAGGACCTCGGAGGCGGTGATCGCGTCCAGCTCGGAGAACGGCAGGGGGCTGGGCTCGGCCCGCTGGCCGAGGCGGGCGTCCCGGTCGAGCCGGACACGGTCGATGCGCTGTTCGGGCCAGTAGTTGATGTCACCGGCGGGGATGCCCGGATCGACGGTGATGACGGCGGCTCGGCCACCGGGCAGTTCCCGGAGAATCTCGACCTGGATGCCGTTGTCCTCGGCGCTGCCCCGCTGCCAGCCGCGCCGTTCCATGCCGACCACCCTGCCGACCGGCACGGTGACGCCGTGGAAGCGTTCCAGCTCGGTGCCCGCGCGCTCCTCCTCGGTCAGCGCGTACGTGGGGCGCCTGAGCTGCGGGAAGGGCTGGGTGGTCTCGTAGTCGTCGAACACCTCGGCCCATGCCTTCAGGCTGCCGGACAACTGGAGCGGATGGGCCACCCCCACCCGGGCCGGCCCGGTCAGCGCCAACGCGTCGTCCTGGAGGTCGGCGAACGTCCGGTCCTCGGCGATGCGGAACGCGCGGCCGTCCTCGGTGATCCACACCAGCCGCCGGGCGACGTGCCGCACCAGCGGATGCTCGACGATCAGAGTCCGGAACTCCTCGGCGGTCCACCGGCGCTGCGTGACCATGGCCCGTTCGAAGCGCCGGAGCTGCTCGCCGGCCACGGTCCGGACGTCCTTCTTCAGGGCGGCGAACCGCCGGTGGGCGGCCGGGGCCAGCTCCTGGTCGTCGCGGACGCCCGGCTTGGGAAGGCTCGCGCGCCTCCTGCCGGTGTCGTCGATGACGTACGGCCGGAGTTGCTCGTCGAAGCCCGCCGTGAAGCCGCGCGGCCCGTAGTCGAGGAGCATCCCGCCGCTCTCGTCGAGCCCGAAGTCGGGAACGAGCCGGTCGCCGAGCTGGTCGGGGCTCAGCCCGAGGTCTTCGGCCAGCGAGTCGATCCGCTCCTGCGCCTTCTTCCTCAGTCCCTTGTACTTGACCTTGGTGGCCAGGCCGTGGAGGTGCATCAGCGCCACATCGGTGCCGATCGCGAGCAGGACGTCCAGGCCCTTGACCGCCCGGTGGTGCCCGCCGTCGCCCGGCCATGCCTGGATCACCGGCGTGAGCTTGCGCACCGTCTCATCGTCGCCGAACAACCCCAAGGCCGTCAGCACCCAGTTGTCGCCCTCCCAGGCGTAGGCCCGCGCGCGCCGGCCCGACAACTCGAACAGCCGCCAGGCGAGCGGGGCGAGGCAGGCGGGGTCGCAGATCTCCTTGACGACGTCGATGCCCGCGTACGGCTTGTCCGGCGTGGAGACGGCGAGCATGGAGACGATGTGGTCGACCGCTTCGAGGGGAAGCGCCAGGCCGCTCTCCCGAAGGAGCACCTGGGGGAGGAGGTGCGGATCCTGCCAGACCGGCCGCCGGGGCATCACGGCCGGAAGGTCGTCCAGGGGATCGGCGGCGAGCAACGCCCTGGCCGCCTTCGCGGCCTTGGCGCCGTACTCCCCGGCTACTTCGAGGATTCCCTCGTCGCCTTCGGCCGCGGCGATACGCCGAAGGGCGGCCTCCGCCTTGAACCGCTGCGGCCCGGTCTTCCCCAACGCGATGGGAATGAGGGCACGGGCCGCCGCCCGTCCCTCCGATTCTCCCGGCACCCCGGTGGTCAGCGGTTGGAGCCCCTTGACGGTCACCCGCTTGAACGTGGGACGCTCGCGCGTCCACGGCGGCTCGACCAGCAGCCGTGGCAGGGACTCCGCCGGGGCCGCCGGCGCCCATCCGGCCGCCAGCTCGTCGATCGACTCGACGACCTTGCGGACCTCGGCGGGCAGACGCGGCAGAACGGCGACGTCGGCGCGGGCCGCCACATGGTCGCGCAGCAGCCGGACGGCGTAGGAGGAGATCGGCGCGGGACCCGACACGGCCGCCTCACCGAGCAGCCGCAGCGCCCGCTCGGGAAAGCGGCGGGCCGTCTCGATCACGGCCCTTTGCGCCTGCGGCCGGTCAAGGCGGTCCACCAGAAGCCGGAACGCCTCATCGGTCGCCAACACACCGAGCGCCCGCAGCAACTCGTACGGGTCGCGCCCGGTCTCGGTCTCCTCATCGGCGACGGTGGCCAGCGTCGAGGCCAGTGCCGGACCGACGCCCTCGACGACCGTGGGGAGCACGCCCGGACGGCCGTGGATCCAGTACCACCCGCTGTGACCGGCGCGCAGCGTGGCGAGATGGTCGGCCGACCCTATCGTGCGCAGCACCATCATCCACGTATGCGGTTGCTTATCGGCCATGGTGGCGCAGAGTTCGTCGACCCACGCGGTCTGCGTCGGCACCAGGTACGCGGCGGCCAAGCGTCGCATACCGTCATGGCGGAGCCCGCCCAGCGCCTCGACGACCCGCTGGTGATCCGGCTCGGCGGCGACCGCGAGAAAGGCGCGAACGCGGGCCGCGACCAGTTCGATGCACCTCAGGCCATGGTTGTATCCGGGGTCCTGTTTGTCCAGGCGGCGGACGCGGAGATGACGCCAGTCCCTCCGCTCCTTCCATTTGTAACCGTCGACGAAGACGCCGCTGAGCTCGACCGTGGCCGCGGCGGCGAAGACCAGGCCGTGCTCGGCGATCCACGCGTCCGCGATGACGGCGAACGGTTCCTCGTCGTGCTCGTAGTCGTCCCGGAGCGGCCACTCCGCGGCGATGACGGCCGCGAGCACACCCGCGCCCTGCGGGTTCGCCTCGCCCCCCAGATGAGCGCGGGCGGATCCGACCAGGTCTCTTCGGCTCTCCCGGCTCTCGAGCAGGTGGTCGATCTCGTCGCGGCTCTCCTTCACCCACTGCCGAACGGTGGAGACGGCGTCCGGGACGAGGTCGAGCGGGGGGCCCGGCGTCCCGCCGCGACGTGGATGGAGGGTGGCGCGCCAATCGTCGGGAATGACGAGAAGATCTTCGTTCTGGGGCATGCGGAGCAAGGTAGCGCCGACGCCCGACATCTTCCGGACATCAGGCGAGGCGGTACTCCCAGCCCTCCCGCCAGGCGAAGCCGGCGTCGAGGAGATCCTCGACGGGCCTGCCGTCGATGAAGTGGCCGAGCCGGCACCCCGTGGGGTGAATCCTTTGAACCGGTTCGTTCCTCTCATAGGTGTGCCGACAACAGCGTCGGGACACGACCAGGAGGTTGTCATGATCGTTGGTGCCGTCGTGATCGGTGTGACAGTGCTCGTCTGCGCGTGCAGTATCACCGTGCTGCGTCGGCGGGGTCGCTCGCGTGGCTGAGGGGACCTGGCCCGGTGAGCGGCTGATCGCCGCCGCGCAGGGCGGTGACCTCGAGTCGATCGCCGCGTTGGTGTCCGGCTCGCACCCGCATGTGCGCAGATTCGCCCGCTCACTGTGCGCCTCGCCGGAAGACGCCGAAGACGCCGCGCAGGAGGCGTTGATCATCTTGTATCGCAAGATCGGGACGCTGCGGGCCTCCGGTGCGCTGGCATCGTGGATGTTCCGCATCGTCCGCAACGAGTGTCTGCGGCGGGCGCGACTGAGACCGCTGCACCATGAACCGGTCCCTGACGCCGGCGTGATCTCGGCCGAGGACGAGGTCCTGCAACGCCTGGACGCGGGTCGAGTCGCGGCGGCGATCGCCACTCTGCCCGCCGACCAGCGACACGTACTGATCATGCGCGACATTCAGGGATACAGCGGGCGGATGGTCGCCGACGCACTCGGCCTCAGCCTCCCCGCGATGAAATCCCGGCTGCATCGCGCTCGCGCGTCGGTCAACCGCACGCTGCAGGGCACACCCTTGGTCCCAGGAGACGCCGATGACTGACAAGCAGGGCTATGCGAGCACGTCACTTCCCCGGCACCTGCTACGCGGGGCGGTGGGACTCGGGGCCTTGATCGGTTCGTTCGCGCTGCTGCCGGTGCTCGGACTCGGCAGCCTCCTGCTCGCACCGATCGGCCTGCTCGCGCTACGCGGGTGTCCGGCCTGCTGGGCGATCGGGCTGATGCAGACCATCTCCATGGGCCGGTTGCGGCGCGCTTGCATGGACGGGCGATGCGAACTGACCGTCGCCCGATCCACTCGCTCGCATCAGGACACATCCAGCAGCCACGGTGAAGCGCGTTGACGCCTGGTTCGCCGACCCTGAACGTAAGAACGCGACGCGTCGTGAGTGTGACAAGGTCGCGGACGCTTCGTCTCGCCGTCGACGTACTCGATGCTCCGGCGCAGCAGGGTCAACAGCCCGTTGAGGCGGCCTCGCCGGCGCTGATGATTCCCGTGAGGGCGGAGCGCACATCATGGAGTTCGGCGATCTGGTCGTCGATGCGCTGTCGCTCCCGTACGAACTCGGCGATGAGGTCGTCGCATCCGGGCGCGAGGAACTCGCCGTCATCGACCATGCAGGGCAGGATCTCTCCGACCATGTCGGTGTTGAGACCTGCCGCGAGAAGGATCCGGATGCGGCGGACCACCTCGGCGTGCTCATCGGTGTAGAGGCGGTATCCGCCGGCCGTCCGTTCAGGACGCAGCAGGCCCTTTTCCTCGTAGTAGCGCAACGCGCGAGTGCTCACCCCGGCGCGGTCTGCGAGCGCACCGATCTGCATGCCTCATCGCCTTTCGAGCTTGACCTTCACGTCAACGTCAACCTCTAGCGTAACGGGCACGATCGGGACGCCGACGTCCCCGAACGACGGGAGAACACCACCATGGGCCAGGAGACCACAGCACCGCCGGTGACAGTGATCGGTCTGGGACCGATGGGACGCGCCATGGCCGCGGCGTTCCTTGCCGCCGGCCACCCGACCACGGTGTGGAACCGGACTGCCGGCAAGGCCGACGAACTTCTCGCCAGCGGCGCCACCTGGGCAGACGGCCCGCTGGCCGCGCTCGATGCGAGTGAAGTGGCCATCGTATGCGTCATCGACGCCGACGCCATCGACGCCATCCTTGACCGGGCACTCGCCGAATCAGATCATCACGAACTGCCGGCCACCACACTGGTCAACCTCACCTCCGAAGGCCCGGGGCGCACCCGCGAGCTGGCCACCCGGGCTGAGAGTCTCGGCGTGGCCTACCTCGACGGCTCGATCATGACTCCGGCGGCGGCCATCGGCACGGAGGCGACCCGCATCCTCTACAGCGGACCGGCCGATCTCTTCGACCGCCACCAGCAGACGTTGGCGGCACTGGGCGGCACGGCTGTCCATCTCGGTACCGACCCTGGGAGGGCGGCGAGCTTCGACGTCGCCCTGCTCAACCTGTTCTGGAGCTCGATCACCGGGTTGATGCACTCCTTCGCGCTCGCGGCGCGGCAGCACGTGCCGGCCACCGCGCTGGCGCCCCACGCCCAGCAGATGGCACAGCTTGTCGCCGACCTGCTTCCCGCACTCGCGACCGAGATCGACGCCGGCGGCTTCTCCGGGGAAGGGTCGTCCTCGCTGACCTCGGTCGCCGCGAGCCTGAATCACATCGTCCACGCACTTGAGGAGGCCGAGGTCTCCTCGGCCGTCACCCGGGCGGCCAAGGAGGTCATCGATGCCGCAGTGTCGGCCGGCCACGGAGCGGACTCCCCGACCCGCCTCGCCGAGTTCCTCAGTCGCGACCCGCGCGAGTGGACCTCCACCAACCCGGCACACCGACCGTGATGCGTTGGTCAGGCTGACCGTTCGATCCGGGTGCCGAGGTCTGGAGATGTGCCGAACCCGAGGGGCGGTTCCTTGTTCAGCGGCGGGAGAACTCGGCCCTGACCTTGCTCGACCAGATGAACGGCTGGGTGCCGAGCCAGATCAGGCCCAGGAGCATGAGAGGGGCGAGGAGGGGGGCATTGTCGTCCGAGTCCAGGTCCAGGCCCGACCCTGCCATCTCGTAGATGGGCACGACCCAGAGCAGGGCCACCAGGCCTTCGACGGGCACGGCCATGGCGAGCAGGGCATGGCGGACGGGCGGGGCCGTCACCCGTCCGGCGAGCGACGAGTTCACCGCGGTGAAGGCGAACAAGAACGCCAGCGTGCTCAGCACCCAGGAGATCTCGAATCCGAGGTTGGGCTCGATGACCGGGATGTCGTCGGACCGCCAGTACACGATGAGGGTTTCCACGTGAAGGCCGCCGAGGATCGCGAACACCAGGGCGAGGACGAGCGTCGGTCTGTGCGGCAGGAACCAAAGCCCGCACATGAGGATGAACGCCACGACCACGGGCAGCAGCGTAAGGATCGTTTCGTCTGCATACAGCTCGATGGGAGGCTCCCCGCTGGTCCCCCTCCATGGACCGGCCAGGAAGGTCAGGACAGCGAGCGCGGTGCACAGGAGGGCGACTCTGACGAGGGCTGTTCGGTGGCGCCGGAGCGGGATGTCGCTGATGGGCGGGTGGAGGAACGCGGTGCGGGGCGGCCGGTGAGGGATGGGCGGTCCGACGTCGGCCGTGGTCTCGGAGGTGGGAGCCAGGGCGGCGTTGAGCAGGTCGCGGACCTGGGCGGGGGAGAGCCGTTCGTTCGGGTCCTTGCGCAGCAGGCCGTTCAGGACCTGCGCCAGCGGGCCGCCGCACTGGGGCGGGGGCGGCTGCTGGGTGGCGATCGCGACGAAGACGGCTCCATGGCTGGGCCCGTCGAACGGACGGCGGCCCTCGACCGCCCCGTACAGGGTGGCGGCCAGGGACCACAGATCCGAGGCGGGGGTGACGGCCTTGCCCTCCACTTGTTCGGGGGACATGTAGGCGGGCGTGCCCAGCACCATGCCCGAACGGGTGATGGTGACGTCGCCCTCCAGCGCGGCGATGCCGAAGTCGGTGAGGAGGACCCGGTCGCCTTCGAGGAGCACGTTGGCGGGTTTGACATCGCGGTGGACGACGCCCTGCGCGTGGGCGGCCGAGAGGGCGTCCAGCATCGCGAGCCCGATCGCGGCGACCTGGCTCTGGGGAAGTGCCTTCTGCTCGGCCAGTAGTTGTTCGAGGGAACGGCCGCGGACCAGCTCCATGACGATCCAGGGACGGCCGTCGTCGCCCATCACCCGGTCATAGACGGTGACGATGCCGGTGTGCCTCAGGCGGGCGGCGGCGCGGGCCTCGCGTTCCATCCGGGCGTACCAGACGCGCCGCTCCTGGTCGGTGGCCTGTTCGGGCACCCGGAGCTCCTTGACGGCGACCTCGCGGTCGAGGTCGATGTCATGGGCGCGCCACACCGAACCCATGCCGCCCTGACCGATCTGACCGATATTCCGGTACCGGCCCGCCAGTACCCCGTCGCCGTCCCAGCTCATGATCGGAATCTATCGGTGCGGAACGGCCGGAAGAAGGCGATCGGGACAAGGACGCCGAGATCTTGGTGCTGCGACCGGCGGGTGGTCGGCCCACCGACGGTGACGAAAACAACCTACGTGGTAGTATGCTCGCGGATTACGGAGAAATGAGTTCACATGCGCGAAGTCGTCATCGTCGATGCGGTCCGATCTCCTGTCGGCAAGCGCAACGGCGGCCTGGCCCCCAAGCACTCGAACGAACTGCTCGGCGACGTCCTCGCCGGGCTTCTTGAGCGATGCGGCCTCACCGGCGCCGAGGTCGACCACGTCGTCGGAGGATGTGTCCTGCAACTCGGCATGCAGGCCGCCAACGTCACGCGCAACGCGTGGCTCACCGCCGGCCTTCCGCTGGAGGTGCCGGCGGTGACGGTGAACGCCCAGTGCGGTTCGTCGCAGGAGGCCCACCTGGTGGCGCAGGCCATGATCGCGGGCGGCCTCGCAGACGTCGCGATCGCCTGCGGTGTCGAGGCGATGAGCCAGATCCCGCTGGGCAGCACCATGCCGCCGGGCGGGCCGTACGGCAACCCTCGGGGCGGTAGGTACGCCGAGGTCTACGAACCGACGATCCAGTTCGAGGCGGCCGACCGTATCGCCGAGCAGTGGCGGTTGAGCCGCGGGGCGCTCGACGAGTTCGCGAAGAACTCCCAGGACCGGGCCGCGCTCGCCTGGGACCAGGACCGCTTCGGCAGCCAGATCGTCCCTGTCGACGCTCCGGTCGTCGACGAGAACGGCGTGATCGTCGGAACGAAGACGATCACGCGCGATGAGGGCCTTCGGCCGACGACGCTCGAGGGCCTCGCCGGGCTGAGGCTCAACCAGCCCGACCGGGTGCCGCCGAGCTTCCACACCGCCGGCAACTCGTCGCAGGTCTCCGACGGGGCCAGTGCGGTGCTGCTGATGAGCAGAGAGAAGGCCGACCTTCTCGGGCTCCGCCCGCGGGCGCGCGTCCTCGACTCGGTCCTGGTCGGCTCCGATCCCGTCCTCATGCTCACCGGGCCGATTCCGGCGACCGCGAAGATCCTGGCCCGGACCGGGCTCTCGCTGTCCGACATCGACGTCATCGAGATCAACGAGGCGTTCGCCTCGGTCGCCTGCGCGTGGGCGAAGGAGTACGGCGCGGATATGGACCGGGTGAACGTCAACGGTGGCGCGATCGCCCTCGGCCACCCGCTCGGCGCGACCGGGACCATCCTGATCACCAAGGCGCTCTACGAACTCGAGCGCACCGGCGGTCGCTACGGACTGATCACGATGTGCTGTGGCGGCGGGCTCGGAACGGGAACGATCGTCGAACGACTGCCCGACGGGGCCCGCCCGTGACTCTCACCGACGCTCAATCCCCCGACGCCCGCCCCGAGGGGAACCCGGCGCTCCCGCGCGGCGTGCGGGACGTCCTCGACAGAGAAGAGGCCCGATGATCGACACGACGGTTCGGCCGTGGATGACCGGCGACGCGGCCGACCTTTTCGCGATGGCCACGGACTTCTTCGACCGCGAGATCCCGGCGAACAGGGAGAGGTGGGAGGCGCAGCGCCACGTCGACCGCGACTTCTGGCTCAAGTGCGGCGAACTCGGCCTGCTGTGCGCGAGCATCCCCGAGGAGTACGGCGGTGGCGGCGGCAGCTTCCTTCACCAGGCGACGATCCAGGAGGCCTACGCGCGTCACGGTGACCGCTCTTGGGGCAACTCGATGCACAGCGGAGTCGTCGCCGACTACATCGGCAACTACGGGACGGACGAGCAGCGGCGGCGCTGGCTGCCGAAGATGGCCAGCGGCGAACTCATCGGGGCACTGGCCATGACCGAGCCGTCCGCCGGTTCCGACCTCAAGGCGATTCGCACCAAGGCGGTGCGCACGGACCAAGGGTGGCTCCTCAACGGGTCCAAGATCTTCATCACCAACGGCGGCAGCGCCGATCTCATCGTCGTCGCCTGCTCCACCGACCCGTCGAAAGGCGCGAAGGGCATCTCCCTGCTCGTCGTCGAAGCCCAGGATGCCGCCGGCTTCACCCGAGGTCGGCCCCTGGAGAAGATCGGTCAGCACGGTGCGGACACGAACGAGCTCTTCTTCGACGACGTCCTGGTTCCGGAGGAGAACCTCCTCGGCGAGGAGGGCGACGGCTTCGCGATGATGATGAACAAGCTGCCGCAGGAGCGCCTGATCGTCGGCATCACCGCGGTCACCGCGACCGAGCTGGCGCTTTCGGTCACCACGGACTACGTGAAGCAGCGCGAGGCGTTCGGCGGCACCTTGTTCGACAAGCAGCACATCCGGTTCGAGCTTGCCGAGTGCGCCACCCTCGCGAGGGTCGCCCGCGTCTTCCTCAACGCATGCATGACCACCCACCTGTCGAGCGGACTGGACCTCCCCACGTCGGCGATGTGCAAGTGGTGGCTCACCGACATCCAGTGCCAGGTGATCGACAAATGCCTGCAGCTGCACGGCGGGTACGGCTACATGACCGAGTACACGATCGCTCGGCTGTACGCCGACGCCCGAGCGCAACGCATCTACGGCGGCACCAACGAGATCCAGAAGGAACTGATCGCCCGGTCTCTCTGATCCGGCTACGGCATCGACCGAAGGGCTCACCATGACCGGCTCCGCGACCGGCGTCCCCCGCCGTTTCGGCGGTATCGACGCCTTCCGCGCCTGCGTCGGCGAGGAACTCGGCGTCGGCGAGTGGTTCGAGGTCGACCAGGACCGCATCGACGCCTTCGCGGAAACCACGGAGGACCAGCAGTGGATCCACGTCGACCCCGCACGGGCGGCCTCGGGTCCCTACCGTGCGCCGATCGCGCACGGCTACCTGACGCTGTCGCTGATCCCCTTTCTGGGCGGCCGGATCTTCACCGTCGACGGGATCCGGATGTCGATCAACTACGGGCTGAACAAGGTGCGCTTCCCGCAGGCGGTGACGGTCGGCTCCCGGGTCCGTGCTCGCGCGACGCTGGCCGGCGTCGACGACACCGCCACGGGCACCCAGGCCGTCATCCGCTACACGATCGAGATCGATGGCCGGGACAAGCCGGCCTGCGTCGCCGAGACCGTTCGCCTCATGGTGCCGTGAGGGGCACCGGCCCCGGCCGTCGCAGGCCCGGGGCGGCGCGCGATCCGTCGAGCCGATGACGCGCAGACCCCACCCCGCCGATCGCGGCACACGCCCGAGTCCGACGTGTGCCCCGTCCTTCACCGGACGCAACGCTGACACATGACGAGGAGAAATCGATGGGTCGTTACGACGGGCGGATCGCCGTCATCACTGGTGCGGCACGCGGTATCGGGTTCGGGATCGCCACCCGTCTCGCCGAGGAGGGCGCGTCGATCGCCGTGGTCGACCTCGATGAGTCCGCGGCTGCCGAGGCCGCCGGCCGGCTGCCGGTGGTCGAGGGCGCCAAGGCCGTCCACGTCGCCGCCGACATCAGCGGGGGCGAGGCGGTCGACGCGGCGATCGCCCAGGTCGTCGACGAGCTCGGCGGCCTCCATGTGCTGGTGAACAACGCCGGCATCACCCGCGACAGCCTGCTGCACAAGATGACCGAGGACGACTGGGACCTGGTCATGGGCGTTCACCTCAAGGGGGCGTTCCTGATGGCCAGGGCGGCGCAGAGGCATTTCGTGGCGCAGAAGTACGGCAAGATCCTCACTCTGTCGAGCACCTCCGCGCTCGGCAGCCGCGGTCAGGTCAACTACTCGACCGCGAAGATGGGCGTGCAGGGCTTCACCCGCACGCTCGGCATCGAACTCGGCCGGTTCGGCATCAACGTCAACGCGATCGCGCCGGGCTTCATCACCACGGAGATGACCGACGACGCCGCGCGCCGGCTCAAGCTGGACGTCGAGGAGTTCCGCCGGATCAGGGCGGAGGGGAACCCGGTCAGGCGGGTCGGGACCCCCGAGGACGTCGCGGCGGCGGCGGCGTTCCTGTGCAGCGACGAGGCGTCGTACATCACCGGACAGACGTTGTACGTCGACGGCGGCGGCAGGCTGTGAGCGGAACCCCGGCCGGCGCTCCGGGCGCCGCCCGCGCAGTCGTGTCCTTTTCCTCGGGAGGCCGGAATGCACTTCGCTCTTTCGGATGATCAACGTGTCCTCCAGCAGACGGCGGGCGAGGTCACTGCGCGGCTGCTGGCGGATTCGCCGGTGGGGGACGCGCGGGGAGACGGAGGAGCGCTGCGCGCCGGACTGTGGTCGAAACTGGTCGAGCTCGACCTGGTCGGGCTGCTGGTCCCCGAACACCTGGGCGGCGCGGGCGGCTCGCTGGCCGACGCCTGCGTCGTGGCCGAGGTGCTCGGTCGCCACATCGCACCGGTGCCGTACGTCGGAACCGCCATCGCGGCGGCGGCCCTGCTCCGTTTCGCGGACGGCCCGGAGGAGTCGCTCGCACGCCTGTGCCGCGGCGGGGCCTACTCGGTCCTCCTCGGCGGTCGGCTCGAAGATCCGGTCGCCACGGCGACGGTGGCGTTCGACTGGGTCGACGGCGCGCAGGGCGTCGCGCTCTCCCCGGACGGGCCCGCCACGGTGCATGATCTCGTCGACGCGGACCCGATCACGGACGTCGATCCCCTGCACCGCCTGTGCCGCGTCCGGCCCGTCCCCGTGGGTGCCGCCTCCGGTGAGGGGGCGCGGAGAGCACGCGCGGTCGCGTGGACCGGCGCCGCGGCGCTGCTGACCGGACTCGCCGACGGAGCGCTGCGCCAGGCGGTCGACTACGCACGGCAGCGCGAGCAGTATGACCGTCCGATCGGCTCGTTCCAGGCCGTGAAGCATCTCTGCGCCGACATGCTCGTCGATGTCGAGACCTCGCGCTCCATCACCTACGGCGCCTCCTGGGCGGCCGAGCATGCCCCGATCGAGGAGGCGGAACGGGTGGCATCGGCCGCGAAGTGCCATGCCGGTGCGGCGGCGATCAGGGTCTGCGAGGCCGGAATCCAGGTTCTCGGCGGGATCGGTGTGACCCAGGAGCACGACGCCCATCTCCGCTTGCGCAGTGCTCACCTGCACCACGCGGCATTCGGCAACACGGACGCGCCACTGATGCTGCTCGCCGGCAGCGTCCTCGACAAGGCATGAGGACGATCTCACATGGATCTTCGCGACTCCCCAGCGGAAGCTCGATTTCGAGCACGGCTGTGCGTTTGGCTCAAGGAGAACGTGCCGGCTGATCCAGAACCGGCGGTGCTCGCCGAGCGCTGGCCCTACATGCGCGAGTTCCAGCAGCTCCTGTATCGGAGCGGCTGGGTCGCCCTGTCGTATCCGCGGCAGGTCGGCGGTCAGGGCCTCGGGCCGATGGAGGAGGCGATCCTCAGCGAGGAGCTCGGCAGGGCCAACGCCCCCACCCTGCTCCCGCTCGGTCACCTCGGCCGCCCGTTGCTCAGCCACGGCACCGACGAGCAACGGCGTCGCTACCTGCCGCCGCTGCTCGCCTCCGACGAGATCTGGTGCCAGGGATTCTCGGAGCCGCAGGCCGGCTCCGACCTTGCCTCGCTACGGACCCGTGCGGTCCGTGAGGGCGGCGAATGGGTGCTCAACGGCCACAAGATCTGGACGAGCTACGGCGCGTTCGCCGATTTCTGCCTGCTGCTCGCCCGGACGGATCCGGACGCCGTCCGGCACCGTGGAATCTCAGCGTTCATCGTCCCGCTGAGCACGCCGGGGGTGACCGTCCAGCCGATCGTGCTGGCCAATGGGGACGAAGAGTTCGCCGAGGTCTTCCTGGACGACGTGCGGATTCCGGAGGCGAACATTCTCGGCCGGCCGAACGACGGCTGGCGCATCGCCATGGACGTGGTCAACTACGAAAGGGGCGCCGTCGAAACCGGGTATCTGCCGAAGTTCGAGCGCTACCTGTCCGAACTGGCCGCGGTCATCAAGACGCAGACGTTGACACCGGACAGGGCCACCCTGCGTGCGCTCGGCGAGACCGCCGCCGCGCTGGAGGTGCTGCGGATGCACTGCCTGCGCACCCTGAGCGATCGCGTCTCGGGTGCGCCTCCCGGTCCGGAGAGCTCCATCGACAAGCTGCTCATGACCGCGGTGGAGCAGAAGCTGATGGCGCTCAGCCTCAGCCTGCTGACCGACACCACCGCGCCTGGCCGCCCCGAGTGGTTCGACCGGTACCTCTACGGCCGCGCCGGCAGCATCTATGGAGGGTCGGCCGAGATCCAGCGGAACATTCTCGCCGAGCGGCTGCTGGGCCTGCCGCGAGGTCCCGGGTAGCCCGACGAGGCCGCGGGCGGCGCGGCCCGCGGATCGGAGGACCCCGACCGGCGGGCCGGTGACCCGGTTCAGGCGACGACACCGCGAACGGCGAATTCGGCGAGTCTCGCCGCGGTCCGCTCCCGCTCGGCCGCCGAGTCCCGCGGCCCTCCCGGGCGGAACCAGGCGTGCATCCAGTTCACCGTGCCCAGCACGGCTTTGACGAGGACGTTCACGTCGGTGTCGCGGAAAACGCCGGCCTCGATCCCCTCCTTGACGACGGCCACGTAGTACGCCTCGAATTGCCGGCGCATCTTCAGGATCAGAGCCATCTGCTCTTCCTTGTTGCGGCCTTCGCTGGCGAGGTTCATCTCGATCTGGTATTGCGCGGGACCCATGTAGTTGGCCCTGTTCATGAGGTGCATCGCGTGCTGGTGAACCATCTCGCGCAGCTTCTCCGCCGGGCCGAGATCCGCCCGCTCCGCGGGCGGTCCGACCGCCTCCAGGGCCCACTCCAAAGCCTGCTGGTGGATACCGATGAACAGATCGCCCTTGGTTCGGAAGTAGTGATAGATCCGGCCCTTGGTGCAGCCGAGCACATCGGCCACGTCGTCGATCGAGGTGGCCGCATACCCCCGTTCCGAGAATGCCGTTGCCGCCGCGTCCAGGATCTCTCGTGCGCTCGCATGTCGCTTTGAGTCCAGCTTCTGTGTACGCCCATGGGCAAAGGCTTGTCGCATGGCGACATACTACTCGGCCGGATGAAACGTGGCCGCGCGAAAGGGCGGAACGGGTCGGCGGCGCGAGGCGAAAGAAAAACCTACGTGGTAGTATGCCGCGCAAGGACGGCCTCTCCAGCGTCGAGATCCCTGTGGCCGGTCATCACGGCGCACGGCCCGAACAGCACAGGTAGGGGCGACTCGATGGGCGCAGCCGATTCGCACACCGCGGCAGGTATCCGGGGGCCGTGGTCCGCGGGCGCGGGGGGAACCGGCCACGTCGACCCCGAACGCGGAGTCGGTGGGCTCCTCGACCTCGAGCGGCTGGAGCCGTCGGTCTTCCGGAGCCGGGCTCACGCAGGTGAACGAATCAGGCTGTACGGCGGCGAAGTCGCGGCCCAGGCCCTGCTGGCGGCCGGTCGGACGGTCCCGCCGGGGCGGACGCCCAACTCGCTCGGTGTGTACTTTCTTCTCCCCGGCGATTCCACCGAGCCCGTCGTCTACGAGGTCGGGGTGGCGCGGGACGGGGGCACCTTCAGCACCAGGACGGTGGAAGCGCGCCAGTCGGGCGGCCCGACCCTGGTGGCCACCGCTTCGTTCCAGGGACCGGAGCGCGGGCTCGGCCATCAGATGGCTCCTTCTCCGGTGCGGATGCCCGAGACGCTGCCCTCGGCGGAGGAGGCCCTGGCGGACGATCCGCCGACCTTGGCCTGGCTCTCCGAGGTGACCGGTCGGCTGCCGGTCGAGGTCCGGTTCCCCGACGGGTCGCTCGACCACCCGAGCGCGAACGGGCACATCGCCGCGCTGCGCCTGTGGATGCGCGCCCGGCACGAGCTCGTGGACTCGCCGGAGATCCACGCCGCGGGCGTGGTCTATCTCTCCGACCTGCTCATGCTCGTGGCGAGCCTGCAACCGCATCCGCACCGCATCGCCGACGGGAACGTGTGGTTCGCCACGATCGCCCACTCCATCGTCCTGCACGCGGCGGCTCGCGCCGACGACTGGCTGCTCTACGAAGTCGAGAGCGACTGGGCGGGCGCCGGGCGCTGCCTGACGCGCGGCCGGCTGTTCGACAGGGCCGGACGACTGTGCGCCAGCTCGACTCAGGAAGCCGTCCTTCGCGTCAGTGCGGCGAACTGAGCCTGCCGGCGGGTGGCAGCGTGCGGGCAATGTGCGGGCGGCGGGCGGGCAACGTGCGGCGACCTGCGGCGATGGGCGCCGGCCAACCGTTGACGAGGGACAACCTACTCAGTAGCATGTTTTTTGGGTGACCTACACCACTCCGCCGAAGCGCGGAACGCTCCGAGTTCAAGGTCCACGCCTGATCGCGTCGGCTGTGCGCGTTGATGCCGCCGGCACGCGTCCAGGATGGCCATCGCTCGACGAGCCGAAATGAGCTGGAATGCAAGCAAAGCTCAGGACCCCTGTAACCACACTCGCCGCCGGCGCGCTCTGCCTCGTGCTGGCCGCCTGCGGCGGCGGCAACGGCGGGAACGCCGAAGCGGACGGCGGCGCCGTCGCGCCGGCCGCCGCGAAGGCCGCGATCGCCGACGCGGAGGCGGCGTACGCCAAGTACACCAAGCGGCAGCCCGCGGCCCCCGTCCCGGCACTCCCGTCGCCGGCGCCCGGCGGCAAGCGGCTGGCGATCGTCACGTGCTCGATCCCGGTGTGCATCACCCTCTCCGGAGGTGCGGAGGCGGCGGCGCGCAAGCTCGGCTGGACGGTCACGACGCTCCAGTCCAACAGCACACCGCAGGGCTTCGTCTCGGTGATGGACCAGGTGGCCGCGGACCCGCCGGACGCCCTCGCCTACATCGGGGCCGTGCCGGACTCCTCGATCCGGCCGCAGCTGGCCAAGCTTCAGGCCGCCGGGACGAAGATCACGGAAATCGCCCCGCTCACCGCCGCCCTGACGCCGAACGGGCCGGTCCAGGCGGTCGTGTTCGGGCAGAAGGACGCCACGCTGACCGGAACGCTGATGGGCCAGACCGTGGTGGCGGACGCGAACGGCCCCGCGAAGTCGGTGTTCGTCTGGGATCCGTCCTTCGCCGGCTCCTGGGGGCCGATCAAGGACGCCTACCGGAAGGCCCTGACGGGGGCCGGGGGTTCGGCCGGTGTTCTGGAGGTCTCGAACGCCAACATTGGCAAGACCGTCCCGGGCCAGATCGTCAGCTATCTCCAGGCACACCCCGACACCGAGTACGTCGCCCTGGCGGTCGTCGACTACACCGCGGGGCTCGACGCCGCCCTCCGGGCGGCGGGGCTGACCGGCAAGGTCAAGATCCTCACCCGCGCCGCAGACACGGCCTCCCTCAAGGCGGTCCAGGCCGGGACCCAGTGGGCCTCGATCGGGCTGGAGCTCGGCGCCGCCGGCTACCGCGCCGTCGACCAGCTGATCCGGCTGATGACGGGGGTACCGCTCGGCGATCGGGCCGACGCCCCCGGATGGCAGCAGATCTACGTCAAGGGCAACGTGACCCAGACCAGCGACATGCCCGAGCCGCCGGACTACGCGCAGACGTACTACGCGGCCTGGCGGGTGGGATGAGCGCGGTCAGCTCGCCGGCGCCGCCCGCCGTCCTGAGCATCGCCTCGCTCTCCAAGACGTTTCCCGCCCAGAAGGCCCTGGACGACGTCGACCTGGAGCTGCGGGCGGGGGAGGTGCACTGCCTGCTCGGGCAGAACGGTTCCGGGAAGTCGACTCTGATCAAGATCCTCGCGGGCTACCACTCGCCGGATCCCGGGGCGAGCGCCACCCTGAACGGGGCTCCGATGACTCTCGGCAAGACCGCGACGCGCGAGCGGGCGGTGGCCTTCATCCACCAGGATCTCGGGCTGGTGGCCGAACTGGACGCGGTGGACAATCTGGCACTGGGCCATCGGTACGCCGGCCACTGGTGGCTGTCGGGCCGCCGGGAGCGCCGCGCGGCGGCCCGGCTGCTGTCGGAGTTCGAGGTGGACCTCGACCCCGGCCGCCCGCTGACGGCGGCCACCCCGGGGGAGCGGACGATGGTGGCCATCGTGCGGGCGGTGGCGGCGACCGGCGGAGCGCCGGCCCTGCTGGTGCTGGACGAGCCCACCGCGTCGTTGCCTCAGCACCAGGCCGAGCAGCTGTTCGATCTTCTGCGCAGGCTCCGCGACCGTGGTGCGGCGATCCTGTACGTGACGCATCGCCTCCGCGAGGTGTTCCAGATCGGTGACCGCGTCACGGTGCTCCGGGACGGACGGCGGATCACGACTCGGCCGGTCGACACCGTCGATGACACGGGCGAACTCGTCCGGCTGATCATCGGCCGGACGCCGGCCGAGTTCTCCCCGCCCCTCCCGTCACCGAACTCGGAGGTGGTGCTGAGCGCCTCCGGGGTGTCCGGTGACCAGGTGGCCGACTTCTCCCTCGACGTTCGGGCCGGAGAGATCGTCGGTGTCAGCGGGCTGATCGGCTCCGGGTACGACCAGGCGCTCGGGTTGACCTTCGGTGCGCGCCGCCGTAGCGGCGGAGAAGTGCGGCTCGGGGACCGCGCCGTGCAGGCCGACCGGCCTGACAAGTCGATCGCCGCTGGGATGGCCTACGCGCCGGCCGACCGGAAGCGGCTCTCCACGATTCAGGAGTGGACCGCACGGGAGAACGTCACCCTGCCTCGGCTGCCGGCCGTCGGGCCCGCCCGCTGGCTCGGCCAACGGCTCGAACGACGCGAGGTCCGTCCGTGGATCGAGCGCCTGGACGTGGTGCCGGCCGATCCCGACCGTCGGCTGGCCCTGCTGAGCGGCGGCAATCAGCAGAAGCTGGTGCTGGCGCGCTGGTTGCGCCTCGATGCCCGGGTGCTTCTTCTGGACGAGCCCACCAGCGGAGTCGACGCCGGCGCGAAGGCGTCGATCTACGACGCGCTGGCCGACATCGCCGCCCAGGGGCGGGCGGTGGTGCTGTCGTCCTCGGATGCCGAGGAGCTGTGCGCCGTGTGCGACCGGGTGCTCATCATGCGCCACGGCGCCGTCCGCGCCGTGCTGGCCAAGGGGGATCTATCGGTCGCGCGAATCGTGAGCGAGACGATCCGCGACTCTGTCGACGACACCCAGGAGGGGTGGCACTCATGACCTTCGATTCCCGGAGCATCACCACCGAGCCGAGCCCGCGGCCTGACGATGACGGCGACGCAGGCGGCGGGAGGCCGCCGGCGACCCGGCTCCTGCGGCTGCTCACCGGCCGGGTGCAGCCGGCCCGGTACAGCGGGCTGCTGCTGTGCCTGGTGTTGATCGTCGTCTTCTCCCTCCAGTTGCCGGAGACCTTCCCGACCAAGGCGACGGTCACCGGCATCGCCGGTGACCAGTCGGTCACGATGATTCTCGCGCTGGGGCTGCTGGTGACCCTGGCGGTCGGCCAGTTCGACCTGTCGGCGGCCCAGAATCTCGGCATGAGCGCGATGATCTGTAGCGTCCTGATGGTCCACCACAATGTGAGTCCCGGCATCGCCGTGCTGGTGACGCTGCTGATCGGACTTCTCGTCGGGCTGGTCAACGCGATCTTCGTGGCGGTGGTCGGGATCGACAGCCTGATCGCCACGTTGGGCATGAGCTCGGTGCTGCTCGCGGTCACCGGACAGGTCTCCAACTACCAGTTCGTCGGCCCGGTGCCGAGCGGGTTCCAGAACATCGCGAACCACGAGATCCTCGGATTCCCCAGTGCCGCCCTGTACGCCGTCGTGCTCTGCCTGCTCGCGTGGTACGTCCTCGAGCACACGCCCGTCGGGCGCCGTGCGTTCGCGGTGGGGGCGAACCCGGACGCGGCCCGGCTGGCCGGTGTCCGGACCGTCCGGTACATCGCGGGCTCGTTCGTGGTGACCTCCCTTTTCGCCGCGATCGCCGGAGTGCTCGTCACCGCGAAGATCGGCAATGTGGCCCCCACGCTCGGCCCGGCCTACCTGCTGCCGAGTTTCGCCGCTTGCTTCCTCGGCACGACCCAGCTCAAGCAGGGCCGGTTCAACGTCGGGGGGACCGTCATCGCGCTGCTGCTGCTCGCCATCGGTGTGAAGGGTCTCCAGCTCCGGGGAAACCAGCTGTGGGTGACGGATCTGTTCAACGGTGTCGCGCTGCTCGCCGCGGTGAGCGCCGCGGTCCTGAGCGGCAAGCGCCGCCCCAGGCTCAGGCGGAGGCGGCGGGCAGGCCGGCCCGAGGGGGCGCCCGCGCACTGACGAACGGTGTGGAGCGCCGCGTCGACCGGAAGGCTCGGCGCTCCACACCGGATCGGTGCGTGAGGTTCCAGCGGAGCCCGCTACTCCCCGGTCCAGGCCGGTGCTCGCTTCTCGGCGAAAGCCCGGGCGCCCTCCAGGGCGTCGGCGGAGGCGAGCACCGGCTCGACCAGGGCCCGCTGGGCGTCGAACGCCTCGGTGCTCGCGTAGTCGACCGACATCGAGACGATCTGCTTGCTGGTGCGGACGGCGAGCGGTCCGTTGGCCGCGATCTTCGCCGCGAGCCCCCGTGCTCCGGCCAGGGCCCCCCCGGGCTCGGTGAGCAGGTTGACCAGCCCGTGCGCGTCGGCCGTCTCCGCCGTCAGCGGCTCCCCGGTGAGCGCGAGCTGCATGGCCAGCCGGTAGGGGAGGGCCTTCGGCAACCGCAGCAGGCCTCCCGCCCCCGCGACCAGACCTCGTTTGACCTCGGGCAGGCCGAACCTCGCGTCTCGCGCGGCCACGATCAGGTCGGCGGTCAGCGCGAGTTCGAACCCGCCGGCGAGCGCCCACCCCTCGACGGCCGCGATCAACGGCTTGACCGGCGGCTTCTCGGTGAGACCGCCGAAGCCCCGGCCCGGAATGATCGGGATCTCCCCACGGGTGAAGGCCTTGAGGTCCAGGCCGGCGCAGAAGGTGCCACCCGCGCCGGTCAGGATCGCGACGCCGAGGTCCTTGCGTGCCTCGAACTCGTCGATCGCGTCCGCGATGCCCTGGGCCACGTCGAGATTGACGGCGTTGCGGTGCTCCGGGCGGTCGATCGTGATGACCGCCGTCCCTTCCGCGCACTCGAACGACACACTCATCGGTCTGCTCCGTTTCCGCGCCGGCCGCCCGGCGCGCTCGTGGTAGGTCAGCGGGTGATGGCGCGGCTCAGCGCGTTCCGGTGAGCAACGGCCACAGTCCGCCGGTGCCCGCGGACAGCGCGCGCCGCCCGAGGACCTCGGACCACTCGTCCTCGTTGCCCGACTCGTCCCGCCAGGCCCACAACCGGGTGGTGCTGTGCCGCAGCGAATGCTCCTCGGTGTATCCGATCGCGCCGTGGATCTGGTGCGCCAGCGACGCCACGACGCCGGCCATCTGGCCGGCGACGACCTTGGCCGCGGCGACCGCCACGTCCGCATCGCCCTGAGTGTCGACGGCGAGTGCCGCGGCTTCGACGGCCCCCTTGGCCAGCAGCACCTCGCCGGCCATCGCGGCCAGGTGCTGCTGGACGGCCTGGAACTTCGCGATCGGCCTGCCGAACTGCTCACGCTCACCCGCGTAGGCCACGGCCAGTTCCAGGGCCTGACGGCCGGCGCCGACCATGAGCGCGGCACGGGCGAGCGCGGCCCGGCTGCGGAGCGCCCGCGCGGAGATCGGCGAGTCCGCGGGTGGTTCGTACACCTGGGACGCGGGGAGGACGGCGTCGACCTCCAGGTCGTCGCGGGGTTCGCCGGCCAGGTTCGTCCCCTGCCTCAGGAGGAAGTCGCCGCGGCCGAGCAGAAGCACGCGGCCGTTGTCGAGGACGGCGACGTGGTGGGCGTTTCGGGCCCAGGGCACGCGGGCGAGCGTCCCCTGGACGGACAGGCCGGCGTCCTCCCGACGGGTCCGCAGCTCGGGGCCCGTGACCGCGGCGGTCATCGGGCCGGACGGCACCGTGCCACCGCAGTCGGCGATGAGCCGGCCGGCCAGCAACGCGGTCTCGGCGAGCGGGACCCCGGCCGAGTACTCACCCAGCACCTCCAGCACGGCCACGGTGGCGGCGACGTCTCCACCGGCCCCACCGAGCTCCTCCGGCACCGACAACGTGGTGACGCCGATCTGCTCCAACGCCGCCCACAGCTCGGCGTTCCAGCCACCGTCAGCGCAGGCCGCCACCGCGTCGGTGCCGCTCCGTCTGACGCACGCCTCGCGCACGGTGGCCACCAGCGCCGCGGTGAACTCGCTCATCGCACCCCCAGTTCCTTGGCGACAACGCCGCGCAAGATCTCATTGGTCCCGCCCCGCAGGGTGAATCCAGGACTGTGCAGGATCGATTCGGCCAGCATCCGGGACAACCGCTCGCCGGAGCCGGGATCGGGAACGACCTGGCTCAGCAGCCGGACGGTGTCGATGACGACACTCTCGAACCGGGTACCGAGGTCCTTGACCACCGCCGCCTCCACCGCCGGTGCGGCCCCGGCCTCGAGCCGGCCCGCGACCGCGAGGGACAGCTGGCGCAGCGCCCACATCCGCCCGACCACCGCACCGATGCGTGCCGCGCTCGCCCGATCGCCGTGCTCGGCCAGGTGGTCCATGGCAAGGGCCAGCAAGGGAAAGGTCGATAGGACCCGCTCCGGACCGCTGCGCTCCATCGCCAGCTCACTGGTGACCTGGTGCCACCCCGACCCGGGCTCCCCGAGGACCCGGGTGTCGGGGACGAAGACATCGTCGAGGACGACCTCGTTGAAGTGGTGCTCACCGGTGAGCAGCAGGATCGGCCGGATGCGCACAGCGGGGTCGGGCAGCTCGACGATGAACTGGGTCAGTCCGGCGTGCCGGTCGGCCGTCCGGGGCTCGGTGCGGGCGAGGGTGATCATGGCGTGCGCACGATGCGCCCCGCTCGCCCAGACCTTCGTCCCGCTGAGCCGCCAGCCGCCCTCGACCCGGCTGCCGCGGGTGCGCACCGACGCCAGATCCGAGCCGGTGTCGGGTTCGCTCATGCCGGCGGCGAAGAAGCACTCACCGCGGGCGATCCCGGGGAGGAAGGCCCGCTTCTGCTCGTCGGTCCCGAACTTCAGCAAGCCCGGCCCGGACTGCCGGTCGGCGATCCAGTGCGCGGCCACCGGCGCTCCGGCCGCGAGCAGTTCCTCGGTGACGACGAATCGTGCCAGCGCACCGGCGGCCGACCCGCCGTACCGGGCCGGAAAGGCCATGCCGATCCAGCCGCGCTCGCCCAGCCTCCGGCTGAACGCGTGATCCCAGCCCCCGAGCCATTGATCGCAGTGCGACGCGATCCGGCCCGCGGACAGTTCTTCGGCCAGAAACGCGCGCACGTCTGCCCGTAGGACGTCGAGCTCGGCCGCAAGCGCGACGGGTTCGAGACTCCAAAGATCCATCACTTGTCGCTCACTCTCCTCGGCCGGTGCTCAGCGCAGGGCCCAGCGACCGGTGTAGGCCGGTGGTTCGGCCTTTTCGCGGAAGGCGCGGAACGCGGCCGGAGCATCCTCGGTGGCCAGGTTCACCGCCTGCGCCCGCGATTCGTTGTCGATCGCCTCGCGCAGCGTCTGGGTGGCGCCCTGGTGCAGCAGCGCCTTCGACTGGGCGAGCGCGACCGGCGGGAGCGCCGCGAGACGATGGGCCAGTTCGGCGACGAAGTCCGCCACCTCGTCCTCCGGTCTGACCCAGGTCACCAGCCCGAGCTCCCGGGCCTCCTCGGCGCTGATCATCTCGGCGAGCATCGCCAGTCGCTTGGCCTGCTGCATTCCGACGAGCCGGGGCAGGAACCAGGATCCACCGAAGTCGATCGACAGTCCACGCCGGGCGAAGATCTGGGAGAACCGGGCGGACGTCGAGGCGACGACGAGGTCGCAGGCCAGCGCGAGGTTCCAGCCGGCTCCCGCGGCGACCCCCTCGACCTTGGCGATCACCGGCTTCGGCAGCTCGCTCAAGGCGATCGCGATGTTGCCGACCCGGCGCATCCGCGCGGCGGGGTGCTCGTCGCCGGACGGGCGCCCCAGGTCGGCGCCCGCGCAGAAGTCGCCGCCGGCCCCGGTCACGATGACGGCCCGGACGGCGTCGTCGGTGGCCAGATCCTCGAGGGCGGCGCGAAGCAGGTGCCAGCCCTCGTCGTCGATGGCGTTCTTGCGGGAGGGCCGGTTCAGGGTGAGGGTGGCCGTGGCGCCGTCCCGCGTGACGATCACCGGACTCTGCGCCCTCGACGAGGTCGTTTCTGCGGTCATGTTCCACTCTCCTCCGGCTAGCGTCCCTCGAACACGGGCGCGCGACGTTCGCGGAACGCGGCCATCGCCTCGGCGGAGTCGTGCGTGCTGTGCACGACGGCCATGTGCGAGGAGATCAGATCGAGCGCGGTCCGGACGTCGGTGCGCGCGGACTGATAGGCCGCCCTCTTGATCATCTGCACGTTGATCGGCGGCTGTTCCGCGAGCCTGCGCGCGTAGCGCCGCCACGCCGCCGCGAAGTCCTCGTCGGCGTGGACGTGCTGGGCGATGCCGATCCGACGGGCCTCGTCGGCGTCCACGAAGTCCCCGGTCCACATGAGTTCGAGTGCCTTGGCCATCCCGACCAGCCGAGGCAGGTAGTAGCAGCCGCCGTCTCCGGGCACGAGCCCGATCCGGATGTAGCCCTCGGACAGCCGGGCCGACTGGGCCAGCAGCCGGATGTCGCACATCAGTGCCATGTCCATCCCGGCACCGACGGCGATCCCGTTCACGGCCGCGATCAGGGGCTTGTCCAGATCCTCGACGGCGTGGGCGACCCGGTGGATGCGCTCGGTGAGCAGGGACTTGAGCGCGAGGGGCCCGCCGGCCTCCGCCTCGAACGTCTGGAGGTCGATGCCGGAGCAGAAGGCGTCACCGGCGCCGGTGACGACGACGACCCGTACGCCGGGGTCGGTTCGCGCCGAGCGCAGCGCCTCGCCCCACTGATCGATCATGTCGAGGGTGAACGCGTTCTTCACGTGCGGGCGGTTCAGCAGGAGGGTGCCGATCCCGTCCTGCACGGTGTACTCGAGGTCTGCCACGTCGGGTCTCCTAAAGCGCTGCTTGGCAAGGGCGGTGGTCGGGTGGAGGAGCCCTTTACTTCTGGCATACTACCACGTAGGTTATTTCTTGCTAACGGATTCCGTTGCGCTGTGCGGCGGGGGAGTACGGAGGAGGCTTCGGATGGAATATTCGGACTTGGCACCCGATCTGCTGGTAGAAGTGGACGGACCCTTGCGGATCGTCACCATGAACCGGCCGGATGCGCTCAACTCGTTCGATGACGCGCTGCATGTCGGGATGCGGCGGGTGTGGGACCTGCTGGTCGACGACGAGGACGCGCGCGCGGTGGTGCTCACCGGTGCGGGTCGGGCGTTCAGTGCCGGGGGCCATGTGCCGAACTTCATCCGCAACCACCATGATCCGGTGGCGCGGCGTCGCGACATCCGGGAGGGTGAGCGGCTGGTCCGGGCGATGCTCTCGTGCGAGCTGCCGGTGGTCGCGGCGGTGAACGGCCCGGCGGTCGGGCTGGGGTGCAGCCTGGCCACCATGTCCGACTTCGTGGTCATGTCCGAAGACGCGTTCCTGAGCGACCCGCATGTGAACATCGGGCTGGTCGCCGGCGACGGCGGCGCGGTCACCTGGCCGTGGCTGACCAGCATGCTCACCGCCAAGGAGTTTCTGCTGCTCGGTGACCGGCTCCACGCCGCCGAGGCCGCGCGGGCCGGGCTGTGCAACCGGGTGGTGCCCGCCGGCGAGGTGCTGGAGACCGCGAAGGCCTTCGCGCACCGATTCGCCGAACTGCCGGCCCAGTCGGTGCGCGACACCAAGCGTGCCCTCAACATGCACCTGCTCGACTCGGCGAACAACGTGCTCAACTTCGCCCTCGCCGCCGAACACGAGTCCTTCGGCACCGACGACATCAAGGCCCGCGTCGCTCAGTTCCTCGCCAAGGACGGCAAGAAATCGACGGACGCGCCGGCGACCCAGTGAACAGGTGACGGCACGCCACCCCTCCGGCATCGTCGCTGCGTGCGGCATTATGGGCGGAACCTGCGCATTCGTGCTCCATGCCGACCGGGACGGACGAGAGCCCGAACGAGCCGAACCGTGTCAATGAACCGCCCATGGGAGGCCTGATGGACACCGCGGTTACAGATCAGCTCCTCTCCACCACACGTGCCGTGCGCCGTCGGCTCGACCTCGAACGGCCGGTCGAGCACGACGTGATCCTCGAATGCCTTCGTCTCGCGGTGCAGGCGCCCACCGGCGGCAACCAGCAGGCGTGGCGCTGGTTGGTCGTGGACGACCCCGAGGTGCGAGCGGGCGTGGCGGACATCTACGCGCGCCGCACCTTGGCGACCATCGACCGGCGGTATCCGCACATCCAGGATCCGCAGACCAGGCGCGTCCACGACAGCGCCCGGTATCTGGCCACGGTCCTGGCGAAGGTCCCGGTGCTGATCGTGCCGTGCGTCCAGGGACGGATCGACGAGCCCAGATCGGGGCATCCTGCCGCGTTCTACGGCTCGATCTTCCCGGCGATCTGGAACCTCCAGCTCGCGCTGCGGTCCCGCCGGATGGGCTCGGTGCTGACGACGCCGTTCGTGGGGAGCGACGAACGGCGGTACACCGAGATCCTGCAACTGCCCGACACGATGACACCCGTCGCGCTGCTTCCCGTCGCCTACACGATCGGTGACGAGTTCAAGCCCGCCGAGCGCCCCCCCATCGAGACCATCACCCGCTGGAACCGGTGGACGGACTGAGCAGGGATCTTCCGTGACAGCGCGCCGGGCCCCCGGCGACCACGGCTGTCGGCCCGTCCGCCGGCCGGTGCGCCGACAGGCTCGAAGAGCGTGACGGTGTCCGGCGGACGCTGCGACGCATCTGTCTGATCGACCGGAGTCGCGAGCCGGGTGAAGCGCCCCCGGCGTCCAGAACGGACACGTTCGGCCGAGGCTTCAGAGACGACCGCGACCCGGCCGTCATCGCCCTCGGCGACCCGGCCGCGCTCCGGCGGCGAAAAGCCGATCTTCGGCCGACCGGACCGCGCGGCCCCACCTGCCGCGCGCGATTCCCGTAGACCGCACGCAGGCCGCTCTCTTTCCTCGAACCCGGCCCGAGACCCCTTCCGTAACGAGCTACGCAGTAGTATGTTTTTCCCTCAAGACCGCAGGTGGGGCGCGGGTACAGCTCAACGGGGACGCGTGTTTCGCAGATTCGCGCAGTCCCTCCCGGAGAAAGGATCTGCCTTGACAGAACGGCGGACTCTCGACGGCATCGTCGTCCTCGACCTCAGTCAGGTGTACAACGGCCCCTACTGCACCATGCTGCTGGCGCAGCTCGGCGCGGAGATCATCAAGATCGAGCCGTTCGGCGGCGAGCCGGTGCGGTGGCGCGTGGTCGGCGAGCAGCAGACGGCCGCGTTCGACCTGCTCAACGGCGGGAAGAAGAGCCTGCGGCTGAATCTGAAGGATCCCCGTGGGCGGGACCTGTTCCTGCGCCTGGTCGCACAAGCGGACGTGGTCGTGGAGAACTTCGCTCCCGGCACTCTCCAGCGGCTGTCCCTCGGCTACGAGGTGCTGGCACAGGCCAACGAGCGGATCATCCTCGCCTCCGGACGGGGATTCGGTGCCTCCACGCCCCAAGCCGGGCAGCGCGCCATGGATCTGACCATCCAGGCCGTGACCGGAGTGATGGCGACGACCGGACGCCCCGACCAGCCGCCGACCAAGGCGGGGCCCGCGGTCGCCGACTTCTTCGGCGGCACGCACCTGATGGGGGCGATCGCCGCGGCGCTCTACCAGCGCACGGTGACCGGCCGGGGCCAGCATGTCGAGGTCGCGATGCAGGACGCCGTCATCCCGTCGCTGACCTCCAGCATCGCCGGATACCTCGACAGCGGCGGGACGCTTCCGGAGCGGACCGGGAACCGGCACGGGGGACTGGCGGTCTGCCCCTACAACGTCTATCCGACGGCGGACGGCTGGGTGGCGATCCTGTGCATGACCGACGGACACTGGCAGACGCTGTGCCGGCTGATGAACCGTGCCGATCTCGCCGACGACCCCGCGTTCACCTCACCACCCGCCCGGGTGGCGCAGATGGACAAGCTCGACGAGATCGTCGCGACCTGGACCGCCGAGCTCACCCGTGACGACGTGGCCGGCCGGTTGCAGGAGGCCGGGGTGCCCTGCTCGGCGGTACTCGGCCTGTCCGACGTCATGTCCGGGCCGCTCGTCGGCGCCGACGGCATGATCCGGCCGGTGAGCGATGCGGCCGGCCGGCGGGCGTACGTCTTCGGCAGCCCGCTGCGCCTCGCGGCCTCGGCGCCGCTGCCGGCCGAAGCGGCGGCCACCCTCGGTGAGCACACCGAGGAAGTCCTTGAACAGCGGCTCGGCCTGGACGCCGCCGAAGTCCGGCAACTGCGTGACGACAACGTCGTCTAGGAGAACCCATGCCTGTTGACGAGACGCTGCTCGACTCGGTCCGGACCAAGATCGGCTCCGAGACCACCCACTCGCTGGGGGCGGTCACCGCCCTGATGATCCGGCGCTACGCCCGCGCCATCGGCGAGTCGAACCCCCTCTACCACGACACCGAGTTCGCCCGCAGTCGCGGACACGCGGACATCGTGGCCCCGCCCAACCTGGTGACGGCGATCACCTGCTGGGACGAGGGACCCGCCGCGGAGGACCTCCGGACCGACGGCACCCCGAAGGCGCTCCAGTTGGAGGGCATCCCCACCAGCGGCGTACGGGTGATGGGCGGCGGTGAGGACATGGAGTTCCACGCGCCCATCACGGCCGGTACGACCGTCGTGGAGCGGTCCACGGTGATCGACGCCGAACTGCTGCAAGGACGCAAGGGACCATTCATCGTCGTTCGCTACCGGCATGAATTCATCGGCGACGACGAACTCCCCCTGGTGACCTCGACACGGAAGGTTCTGCTCCGATGAGCGGCTCAAGTACTGCTACCAGCCGGGATCTCCGATTCGGCGCCGTCCTCGTCGGTGACCGGTTGCCTGAAATGCGCCACGCTCCGACCAGGTTGCAGCTTTTCAGGTACAGCGCGGTGACCTGGAACACCCATCGCATCCACTTCGATGCCGACTATGCCGAGCAGGAGGGCTATCCGGACGTCCTGGTCCAGTCTCATCTGCACGGCGCCTTCCTGGTGACGCTGTGCACGGAGTGGATGGGCGCGAGCGGACGGCTGACCAAGCTGGGTGTGTCGGTCCGGCGGTATGCGGTTCCCGGCGACGTTCTCGTCTGTGCCGGTGAGGTCACGGGTGCCGAGCAGGTCGACGAAAGCCACGGGCTGGTCCACCTCAACGTCACCGAGACCCGGGAATCCGACGACACGGTGTGCGCCATCGCGACCGCCACGATCGCATTGCCGCTGTGAGGATGAGTGAACAGAGAATGGTGAAAATGTCGGCGACACGCGACGTCCTCCGGATTGGAAACTGCTCGGGATATTACGGAGACCGTTTCGCTGCGGCCCGTGAGATGGTCGAGGGCGGCCCACTCGACGTCCTGACCGGCGACTACCTCGCCGAGCTGACCATGTTGATCCTGTGGAAGGCCCGGCAGCGCGACCCGGCCGGTGGCTACGCGACGACGTTCCTGGCGCAGATGGAGCAGGTGCTCGGCACCTGCCTGGATCGCAACATCAAGATCGTCACCAATGCCGGCGGGCTCAATCCCGGCGGGCTCGCGATCGAGCTCGGACGCCTGGCCGAGCGACTCGGGCTCCATCCCAGCATCGCCCACATCGAAGGCGACGACCTCCTCGACCGCATTCCGGAGCTTCAACGGCACGGTCATCCCCTGGCGCACCTCGGCTCCGGGAAGAGCCTCGCCGAGGCCGACGTCGAGCCCGTGACCGCCAACGCCTACCTGGGCGGCTGGGGGATCACCGAGGCGCTGCGCTCCGGCGCCGACATCGTGGTGTGCCCCCGGGTGACCGACGCCGCGCTGGTGGTCGGACCGGCGGCCTGGGCGTTCGACTGGCGGCTGGACGACTGGGACCGGCTGGCCGCCGCCGTCGTCGCCGGGCACATCATCGAATGCGGCCCCCAGGCCACCGGCGGCAACTACTCCTTCTTCTCCGAGCTGCCCGACAACGGACGGCCGGGCTACCCGATCGCCGAGATGGCGGCGGACGGCTCGTTCGTGATCACCAAGCACGCCGGCACCGGCGGCGCGGTGACGGTCGAGACGGTCACCGCACAGGTTCTCTACGAGATCGGCGCGCCGGACTACCTCAACCCGGACGCCGTCGCCCGGTTCGACACCATCAGCCTGTCCGACGACGGCACCGACCGCGTTCGGGTCAGCGGCGTTCGCGGCCGTCCCGCGCCCGACACCGCCAAGGTCTGCCTCAACTACCACGGCGGCTACCGCAACAGCGCCACGTTCGTCGTCACCGGGCTGGACATCGAGGCCAAGGCCGACCATGCCGTCCGCTCCCTCATCGTCGACGGACTCGGCGGGCCGGACACGTTCGCGGAGACCGACGTCCGGCTGCTGCGCACCGATGTCCCGGACGCGCCGGAGAACGTCCAGGCCGAGGCGCGCCTCCGGATCACGGTGAAGGACCCCGACGAGCGCAAGGTGGGGCGCCGGTTCTTCAACGCCGTCGCGGAGTTCGGCCTCTCCAGCTACCCCGGCATGTACGTCGAGCGGGCCGAACGGTCGGCCGCCGCCTACGGGGTCTACTGGCCGACGCTCGTGCCGGTCGACGTCCTTCGACCCGAGGTCGTCTTCCAGGACGGGCGGCGCCTGCCGGTGCCCCGCCCACCCGCCGAGCGCCACGAGCCGCACCGCGGCGACCCGCACCGCGTGCCGCGGGCGATGGACGACGACACCGTCCTGGCACCGCTGGGACGGGTGGTCGGCGCTCGATCCGGCGACAAGGGCGGCGACGCCAACATCGGTCTCTGGGCACGCACCGACGAGGCGTTCGCATGGCTGCGGGACCACCTCGACGAGGACCGGTTGCGCGGTCTGCTCACCGAGGCGGCGGAGCTGGAGATCGAGCGGTACGAGCTGCCCAACATGCGGGCCGTCAACTTCGTCGTGCGCGGTCTGCTCGACGACGGAGTCGCCGCGACAACGCGTCCCGATCCGCAAGCAAAAGGACTTGGTGAATACGTGCGTTCACGATGTGTGGAAATTCCGCGGGCACTTCTGCCGGACGGTCACGCGGCCGTCGATCGCTCGCGCGAGGCTGTGGGAACGATATGAGCGTGTCCATGTCCAAGCCCTGGACAGCGCTCACGGCGGAGAACATCGCACTGGTACCCGCTTCGGTCGGAGTCTTCGAAATCGCTGACGAAGGCGGCATCATCGCCATCGATTTCGCCGGCGGCAACAGTCTGTTCGGAGTCCGCGGGGCACTCGAGGAATGGCTCGGCAAGCAGCCGGAGCTGTCCTTCAGGTACGAGCGGACGAACGCCTACATCTCGCGCTATCGCGAGCTCGTGCAGGTATTCACCAACGACACCGGTGCGGCTCCCCGAAACCTGGCGGGCGTCGATGCGCCGACCGGACGCATTCGATCGAACTAGAGGAGTGTTCATGGGATTGGCCACCACCGAGACGCAGCGAACTCTGATCGAGAACGTCCGCCGTTTCGTCCGCAACGAGATCATCCCGTTGGAGTTCGACCTCGACCCCGACGAGAGCGAACTCAGTCCGTCGGTCCTGGCCGGCCTCGTCGCCAAGACGAAGCAGATGGGGCTGTACAACCTCGACGTCCCGGAGGAACTGGGCGGAGTCGGCGCGGACACCGTGACGCGAACACTGCTGGCCATGGAGATGTCGCAGCATCGCGCCGGTCTGTACTCGCCCTGCTATGCCGCCTTCGGCCAGCAGGACATGGCGCAGCTGTACGAGGCGACCGACGCGCAGAAGGAACGCTATCTGTTCCCGATCCTGCGGGGTGAGAAGAGCTCCTTCTTTGCGCTCACCGAACCGTCCGGCGGAAGCGATCCGGCCCGGTCGATCCAGACCCGTGCGAAGCAGGACGGCTCGGACTGGATCATCAATGGCAACAAGACGTTCATCAGCGGCGCGGACTCGGCCGACTTCGGGCTGGTCTTCGCACGTACCGGCGACCAGGGGTCCGGGCGCGGCGGCATCACGTGCTTCATCGTGGACGCCGACACCCCCGGATTCACCGTCCGGCGCGTGATCCACACCCTGCGCTCGGGTCACTATCCGACCGAGTTGGTGTTCGAGGACGTGCGCGTGCCGGCCGACGCGGTCCTCGGTGAGGTCGGCCAGGGCTTCGCGATGGCCACCGAGCGGCTGACCAAGAACCGCATCCCCTACGCCGCCGGCTGTCTGGGAGTGGCGATGATGGCGCACCGCATGGCCGTCGAGTACGCCGGCACCCGTTCGGTCTTCGGCTCGAAGCTCGCCGACCACGAGGGCATCCAGTGGATGCTCGTCGACAACGAGATCGAGCTCCGGAGCGCCGCGGCCCTCACGCTGGACGCCGCCGAGCGCGCGGACAGCGGCCGGCCGTTCCGTAGCGAGGTGGCGATCGCCAAGATCGTCGCCACCGAGACGGCCGGTCGCGTGGTGGACCGTGCCATCCAGATCCACGGTGGATACGGGGTCACCAAGGACCTGCCGCTCGAGCGCTGGTACCGCGAACTGCGCATCCGCCGCATCGGTGAGGGTTCCACCGAGACCCAACGGATGATCATCAGCCGGGACATGCTCAAGGGCCGCTACACGAGCTGGATCGACAGATGAACCCGGGCATCGGCTCGTCCCGTCGCCGCGGATCCGTAGCGCGATGACCTCGGCCGAGCAGCGGGTCCGGACCCTTCTCGACATCGCCGGCCTGACGATGAGCGCCGACGAGGTCACCTCCAACGTGCGCGACTACGAGACGCTGCGGCACCAGGCCGACGAGCTGCACCGGACGGTCGCCGACGGCGTCGCGCGCGACACCTCGACGCCATCGGCGTTCACGTCGGTCGACGCGGCCGATCCCCCCGGTCCCCGGGCCACCGCCCGGACGATCCAGGACATCGCCCCCCTGCTTCGCGACGGGACGACGTCGGCGGTCGAGCTCATGAACGGTGTTCTCGCGCGCATCGATCGTCTCGACGCGAGGCTCGGGGCCTACGTCAGCACGTTCCGCGACGCCGCCCTCGAGGCGGCGGCCCGCGCGGACCGCGAGCTGGCCGCCGGACGGGACCGGGGCCCGCTGCACGGGATCCCGCTGGCGATCAAGGACGTCATCGCCACGGTCGAGGGACCCACCCGGGCGAACAGCCTGGTCGTTCCCCGGCAGTGGCGGGATGACGGCGACGCGACCGCCGTGGCACGCCTGCGGGACGCGGGCGCGATCGTCGTCGGCAAGACGACGACCAACGAGTTCGCCCTCGGGCTGAACGACCCGGCCACGGGCTTCCCGATGCCGCGCAACGCGTGGGACACCGATCGCTACGCCGGCGGGTCGAGCTCTGGCACGGCCATCGCGGTCGCGTCCGGCCTGGCACTGGGGGGACTGGGCACCGACACCGCCGGCTCGATCAGGCACCCCGCCGCGCTCAACGGCGTGACCGGCCTCAAGGTGAGCCGCGGGCGCATCCCGGCCACCGGGATGCTGCCTCTGGCGCCGAGTCTCGACGCGGCCGGCCTCATCGCGCGGTCGGCGTGGGACTGCGCCCTGCTGTCCCAGGTGATCGCCGGCTACGACCCGGGTGACACCGGATCGAGCCGGCGACCGGTGCCGCGGTACCTCGAGGCGCTGGACGGCTCCGCGCGAGGACTGCGGATCGGCTGGCCCAAGCGCTACTTCTTCGACACCGGAAACGTCGCCGATCCGGTCAGGGCACGGGTGACCGCGGCGCTCTCGGTACTACGGGACGCGGGCGCCGACGTGGTGGAGGTGAACCTGCCCAACGCCGACATGGCGCGGATCTCGAGTCACATCGTGCTGCTGTGCGAGGCATTCGCCTATCACCGGGACGATCTGGTGGCGCACTGGTCCGACTACGGGCGTTACGTGCGCGGACTGTTCGCCAAGGGCGCGCTGTACGGCGCCGCGGACTACGTCCAGGCGAAGAGGATCGCGACCGTGTTCGACCGCGAGGTGTCCGAGGCGATGAACGCCTGCGACGTGCTGGTCATGCCGACCATGCCGACGGGGGCGCGGCTCCTCGAGGAGACCGATCCCGCGATGATGGACCGCTGGTCCAACGCCTCGTTCACGGCGCAGTGGAACCTGACCGGGCACCCCGCGTGTGCCGTTCCGGTCGGTTTCGACGGGGCCGGCATGCCCCTCTCCATGCAGATCATCGGAAGGCCCTTCGACGAGGAGACCGTCCTGCGTGCGGCCGATGCCTACCAACGGCTGACCGGTTTCCATCTGGCGGCTCCAGCCGTGTCACCGGACTAGTCCGTCTCCGACACCGCCCCCCGCCGACAGCACGACCGCAGTCCCATGGCACAGCCCCCGAGGAGAGGGAGACCGCTATGTCCGACAACCCCGCGTCCGGCGCCGATCGCCAGGTGGCCACGAGCCCGTACGGGCCCGAGGACGAGATCGGCCGGCTCAACCTGATGAGCCCTGAGTCCCGCGCGGCCATCATGAGCCGCATCGACGCCACCCAGATGTTCGACCTGTCCGTGGACTACTTCATCGGCATGCCGTCCTGGCAGATGGTCGGCGACCCCGCGTACCAGATCTGGATGACGCACACGCCGCACGGCACGGTCATCGACGAGCTCCCGGGGATCTCGCGGGAGATGACCGAGTACATCGGTTACTCCGGCGACGCGATGATGATGTATACCCACACCGGCACCCACATCGACACGCTCAACCACTACGGCTACAACGGGCGCATCTACAACAACTTCACCGAGCGGGAGCACCTCGGCACCCGGCACTGGCGCGTCGCGGGCGCCGACAAGATGCCGCCGATCGTGGCCCGGGGCGTCCTGCTCGACTTCCCCGCCCTGCGCGGTGTCGACATGCTCCCCGACCAGTACGGGATCACCCCCGAGGACGTCGACGAGTGCCTCGCCGCGCAGGGCGTCGAGCTCCGGCTCGGCGACGTCGTCCTTGTCCGGACGGGCAGGATGCGGGCCTGGCCGGACGCCACCGAGTGGGGCGACAATCCGCCCGGACTGACCCGTGCCGCCGCGGTGCACCTCGTGGAGAAGGGGGCGATGATCGTCGGCTCCGACACCATGTGCGTCGAGCAGGGACCGTCGCCCGACCCCGACAACTACACGCCGGTGCACACCTACCTTCTCGCCGAAGCGGGTGCGCCCCTGATCGAGGTGCTCGACCTGGAGGAGCTCGCCGCGGCACAGGTGTACGAGTTCGGGTTCTTCGCAGCGTGTCTGCGCCTCCGTGGCGCCACCGGGTCGCCGCTGCGCCCGTGGGCGTTCCCGCTCCGGAAGGAATGAGCCCGACCCCATCCGGTGGTTCGGCGCCGCACCCGTGCTGATGCGGTGCGGCGCCGAACCACCGCTGGTCGAACTTACGGTCCAACCAACACGGCTAGTTCAAGGAGATTCCATGCGAGACGCTGTGGTCGTGGCGGCGGTCAGGTCCCCCATCGGCAAGCGGGCGGGAGCGCTCTCGGGCGTCCACCCTGCGGACTTGTCCGCGCGAGTGCTCGGCGGCCTCGCCGATCGCGTGTCGCTGGACCCGGCGGTGGTGGACGACGTGATCTGGGGCTGCGTCAGCCAGGTCGGTGAGCAGACCTTCG
The DNA here is from genome assembly GCF_036227065.1 of Spirillospora sp. NBC_01491. Lineage (GTDB taxonomy): Bacteria > Actinomycetota > Actinomycetes > Streptosporangiales > Streptosporangiaceae > Spirillospora > Spirillospora xylanilytica. Next base: position 3,103,281 of record NZ_CP109432.1, on the reverse strand, counting down.
ACATCGCGCGTACGGCGGCGCTGTCCGCGGGGTGGCCGGAGTCGGTCCCCGGCACCACGGTCGACCGCCAGTGCGGCTCGTCCCAGCAGGCCGTCCACTTCGCCGCCGCGGGCGTCATCGCCGGGCACTACGACGTCGTCGTGGCCGGTGGGGTCGAGTCGATGTCACGCATCCCCATGGGTTCGGCCGTCGGCGACCAATCCCCGCTGGGTGATCTGTATGCCAAGCGCTATGGGGACGGTCTGCCGAACCAAGGACTCGGAGCCGAGCAGATCGCCCGCGAGTGGTCGTTCGGTCGCGGCGAACTCGATGCCTACGCCGAGCGCTCCCACCAACGAGCCGCGAGCGCCATCGCCGGCGGAGCCTTCGACGCGCAGATCGTGGGGATCGAGACCCCCGGAGGAGTCGTGAGCTCCGACGAGGGAGTGCGATCGGACTGCTCGATCGAAACGCTGGCCAAGCTGCGGACTCCTTTCCTGGAGGGCGGCGTCGTCAGCGCCGGCAACAGCTCCCAGATCAGCGACGGGGCCGCCGCCCTGCTGATCACCACCTCGGACATCGCGAACGCGCGCGGGTGGAAGCCTCTCGCGCGGGTTCATACGGCGGTCGTGGTGGGCAGCGAGCCGAACATCATGCTGACGGGGCCGATCCCGGCGACCGCGAAGGCGCTCGCGAAGGCCGGCCTCGGCATCGATCAGATCGGTGCGTTCGAGGTGAACGAGGCGTTCGCATCGGTGCCGCTCGCTTGGCAGGCCGAGTACGACGTGCCCGAATCACAGCTCAATCCGGTCGGTGGTGCGATCGCGCTCGGTCACCCGCTCGGCGGATCCGGCGCACGCATCGCCGCGACGTTGATCCACCACATGGCCGACGGCGGCATCCGCTACGGGCTTCAGACGATGTGCGAAGGCGGCGGCCAGGCCAATGCGACGATCTTCGAGCTCGTCCCCTGAGCAACCCCCCGCACCCGCCGGACGGTGAGGACGTGAACGGCCAGTCACGCCAAGTCAGTGCTCCTGGCCTCCTTGGCGTGACTGTCATTCCGCCGCTACATCAGGGCCGACCGCCACCGTTCCGGATCAGTACTTGGGCTTGGGCAGGTCGAGGTTCGCCAGCAGGTCCGCCAATCCCTGAGTGCGCTCGTCGTCGCGCCCGTCCTCGACATGGGTGTGGAGCGTGAGGACCAGCCTGCGGCCGCGCTCGTATCGTTCGTCGCTCCAGGCCTTCAGGCGCACCAGACCCGCGTGTACGGGTTCGAACGTCGCGGGGAACAGGAAGAAGCCGATGTCGGTGAGCGCGGGAGCGCTGGCCTCTCTCTGGCTGTGGGCGGACTCGAAGGGCTCCCGGATCACCTCGCCCTCGCTCACACCGCTCTCCTCCACCTGGTCGTAGACGAGGTCCACCCAGGGGTCACTCGCCAGCAGTTCCCCGAACCGGACGGCGACCCAAGGGTGCAGCCGCTTGTCACCGCCTCTGGACGGGTGGGACTCGCTGTGCGCGTACTGGAGCACCGTGCTCGCTCGTTCTTTCTCGTCCTGCCCGATGAGGACGTGCCCTTCGAGATGAGCCGCATAGCCCGCGAATGTGCCGTCGCACATTCCTCGCGTGTAGCTGAGCGGCGTGAGGGCCGCGGCCTGATCGCCGCTCTGGGCGAGGAGGTTGCCCAGCAGGAGGCCGGCGACGTCTCCGGGCTCCGTGCCCTTGTGGGCCTCGAAGGCATGCTCGAACCCGTCCCGGGCGGTGTCCAGGTCGCCGGTGAGCTGAGCCGCCAGGCTCGAGAGGAGCCCTCGGCCCGGGTCCGAGGACGTGCCCGACTGGAAGTCCGGGGTGAGCATCACCGCGGCCAAGGGCCCCAGCCAGGCGTCCTCTCCCGCGGCCACCTGCTCCAGCCATCGCCGGTAGGAACCGCCGAGCCCGTTCTCCCCGATCTCGATGCCCGCCAGCGCCATCGCCGCATGCCCGGACACGCTGGTGCATCCCGTTCCGGCGATCGCGGTCAGCGACTCCCGTGCTTGCGCGGCATCACCGGCCCGGTACGCCGCCAGCCCGTGCTCGACCTCGTCCGGCACCGGGCTCAAGGGGTCGGGGGGCAGCGGAAGGGACCTTCCGTCGGAGTCGAGCAGGGGTTGATCGGTCATGTCGCCGCTTTCTCTGGGGAGCGTTCCGCGCGAGCATGCCAGGTGCGGCCGACACTTGATCCCAGGCGTGGGGCCGGCCGCCTCCTGCACGGACGCAGACGTCGGCAAGTGCGGGGTTCTCCCGGCCGGCCCACCGTCGCACCGGCGTTCGACCCGCCTTCACCTAGAGTTCGGCTCCCCGCGGCTTCACGCCGCCATCGGCCCGGCTGCGGCGTGCGGCCATCCGTCCGGTGTCGGGCCAGCGCACGTCGTGTGCCCAGCCCACGCGTTCGAACATCCGGATCAGCCGTGCGCTCGCGTCGAGTTGCCCCTTGCGGACCCCGTGGCGGGCGCAGGTGGGGTCGGCGTGGTGCCAGTTGTGCCAGCCCTCCCCGAACGTCAGCAAGGCCACCCACCACACGTCGGAGGAATGGTCCCGGGTGTCGAACGCCCGGTCACCGAACCGGTGCGCCACGGAGTTGACCGACCAGGTCACATGATGGACGACCGCGTAGCGGACCAGCCCGCCCCAGAACAGCGCCGACCACGCGCCCGCCCAGGACCCCGACCACAGCCCGCCGGCGGCGGCGGGCAGCAGGAACGAGGCGGCCATGGTGACCGGGTACAGCGCGTCCAGCCGCCGGGTGTCGGGGTCCGCCAGCAGGTCGGGGACCCAGTGCCGGCGATCGGAGCGGCGGCGGGCCGTGTAGAACCAGACCACGTGGGCGTGCAGAAGCCCGCGCAGCAGCGCCCGTCCGCCCTCGCCGTACGCCCAGGGGGAGTGCGGGTCACCGGGCCGGTCGGCGTACTTGTGATGCCTGCGATGCTCGGCCACCCACAAGGTGACGGGACCCTGCAACGCCAGGCCACCGGCGACGGCGAGCGCGATCCGCAACGGGCGGCGGCACCTGAACGAGCGGTGGGTCAGCAGCCGGTGGTAGCCGACGCTGATGCCGAAGATGCTGACCACGTACATGGCAGCCGCGATCACCAGGTCGCGCGGACCGATGCCCCAGCCCCACAGCGCGACCACCGCCGCGGCAAGCGCGACCAGGGGAATCACGACCAGCACGATCAGGTAGGCGGTGCGGCGGCCGGTCGGCACGGCGACGGTGCCGGCCACCGGTGGTTCGGGTCGACCCGTGGGCGTGGACAAGCCGTCTCCTTCAGGTCCGGACGACGGACGCTGCCTGATTGAAGGACATGCGCCGCGCGCCTCGCTAGTCACCCGGCGGCCAGTGAAGTGTCCCCCGGTGTAGCTATCTCAATACTCTCTGCGGTCAGGCGCTTGTGGACCCGGCTATGGACGGTTAGCTTCCAGATACCTCGCGTCACGAACCGGTTTCTCCGGCGATGACGCATGCCCTTCTCCGAGTGAAATGGAGATACCGCGTTGGGCGATGCGCCGCAGCACCTCACAGCGGGCGGTTATCTGGATCGGTACGAGACGGCCGCCGAACGCGACCCCCTGCAAGGTCTGGGGCTGCTGGCCGGATGGCTGCGTGCCGAATGGCGTTCCCTCTTCGCCGAACTGCGGGCCCGCCGACCGATTCTCCGCACCCCCGCCTTCACCCTGGTGACCCGATTTCCGGACGTCGCCGAAGTGCTTCAGAACGGCGACGTCTTCACGGTGAGCGGATACGCCTCGCGGCTCGAGCCGGCCGTCGGCGGACCGGTCATGCTCACCCGTGACGGCACCTCGCTGAACTGGCGCGAGAAGGGGCTCATGCAGGTCATGCTGCCCCCCGAGGACGTGCCCCGGGTCCGCGCGCTGGTCGCCCGCACCGCCGACCGGGCGCTGGACGCGGCGGTGCCGAGAGGACGGATCGACGCGGTCGGTGAGCTGTTCCGGCCCGTCTGCACGACGGTGTGCGCGGAGTACTTCGGGCTCTCCGGTCCGGACCCCGGGACGCTGGCGCGCTGGTCCAGGGCGATCATGACCGATGCCACCGCCAACCTCGTCGACGACCCGGCGATCCACGCCGCGTCGCTGGCGGCCGGCCGGCAGATGATGGATCACCTGCGCGGCGAGCTGGACGGACGCCGCGCCGAGGGCACCGCGGCGCCGGGCGGGGACGTCTTCGCCCGGCTGCTGCGCACCGTCCTGCCCGACGAACTGGCCTGGGACGACGACCGCATCACGATCAACGTGGCGGGGCTGCTGCTGGGCTTCCTGGAGAACGGCGTCGGCTCGATGACCCACCTTGTGCGGCAGTTGCTGCTGCGCCCGGAGGTCCTCAGGACCGCCGTCCTGGCCGCGAGCGATCGGGACACGGCGGAGTTCGACCGCCATGTCTGGGAGGCGCTGCGGTTCGACCCCTTCCTGAAGGTGATCATCCGGGTCTGCGCGCGCGAGTACGTCCTGGCGGCCGGCACCCCGCGCGAGACCCTCGTGCCCGCCGGGACCCCCGTCCTGGCCGCCGTGGCCTCGGCCATGTTCGACGAGACCGCCGTGCCCGAGCCCGATCGGTTCCGCACCGACCGGCCGCCTCACCCGGGATGGCATTTCGGCCACGGCCCGCACGCGTGCGTGGGCGTGCATCCCGGCGCGGCGGTGATCTCCGAGGCGGTGCGTCGGCTGGTCCTGCGGCCCGGCCTGCGGCTGCTCGACCCGCCGGAAGGGGCGGTGGTGCGGGACCGGGACGTCTTCCCCGACCGGTTCTGGCTGGGGCTCGGCGACGGCGAGGGATGAGCATGCGCAACGAGCGGATCAAGGCACGCGGCATCGGCACCGACGGGGCGGCCAACAGGCTGCGCTACCTCGCCCTCACCCACGGCCGCCCGCTGTGGCGGCTGGCGGAGGCCAACCCGGGGCTGCGGCTGCGCCTCAACGCCGCGCTGGTCGACAGCGCGGTCCGCGAGATGCCCGGACGGCCGGAGCCGCTGAGCACCAGGTCCGGTTACACCTCGTGGGCGTCCCTGACCGACCGCACCTACATGGCCCGGCACCTTCCGCCGGTGCCCGGCCGCGACGAGGGACGGCCGCCGGTGGAGCGGGCCGCCGACCTGTTCGCCCGGGGCGAGGAGATGATCCCTTGTCCTCGATCGACGGTGCTCTTCGCCTACTTCGCCCAGTGGTTCACCGACGGATTCCTGCGCGGCGACACCCATGTTCCCCGAGACCCGCGCCGAACCAGTTCCAATCACGAGATCGACGTCAACCCCGTCTACGGGCTCACCGAGGAGCAGACCGACGCCATCCGGGCCTTCGACGGCGGCCTGCTCAAGAGCCGGCTCGTCAACGGCGGGGAGTTCCCGCCCCACCTGTGCGAGAACGGGGAGATCAAACCGGAGTTCGCGGCGCTGAGCGTCGCCCTGTTCGACCGGCTCGACGGGCCGGCGCGGGACACCCTGTTCGCCACCGGAGGCGACCGGGGCAACGCGCAGGTCGGCTTCACCATGTTCACCGTGCTCTTCCTGCGCGAGCACAACCGCGTGGCGCGGGTGCTGGCGGACGCGTACCCGAAATGGGACGACGAGCGGCTGTTCCAGACGGCCCGCAACATCGTGCTCGCCATCGTCATCAAGCTGGTGGTCGAGGAGTACATCAACCACATCACCCCGTACCATTTCCGCTTCCTGCTCGATCCGGCGCTGAGCACCCGGCTGGCCGGCGCGCCCTGGCACCGGCAGAACTGGGCGTCCATCGAGTTCAACCTGGTCTACCGCTGGCACAGCCTGGTCCCGTCCGAACTGGTCGTCGGCGGCAGGGAGCTGCCGCTGGCGGCCACACTGTTCGGCAGTGCGCTGCTGCCCGAGGCGGGGCTCGGACGGCTGTTCGAGGACGCCTCAGAACAGCGGGCCGGGCGCATCGGGCTGTTCAACACCGACCCGGGCCTGCGGGAGGTGGACGTGGCGTCCATCGCCGGTTCGCGCGCGGTGGACCTGGCCCCCTACAACGACTACCGCGCGCACTGCCGCTTCCCGCGCGTCCGCCGCTTCGAGCAGATCTCCGGCGATCCGCGCGTCCACGAGGCCCTGCGCGGGCTGTACCGCGGCGTGGACGACGTCGACCTGTACGTGGGCCTGTTCGCCGAGGAGCCGGGGTCGGCCGATGCCATCCTCCCGCCACTGCTCACCAAGATCATCGCGATCGACGCGTTCTCGCAGGCGCTGACCAATCCGCTGCTGGCGCCACGGCTGTGCAACGCCGAGACGTTCTCTCCGGCCGGGATGCGGATCATCGGGACGACCCGCACGATCTCGGATGTGCTGCACCGCAACGTCCCGGAGGACCCGCAGCCTCGATTCGTCAGCATGACCTGGCGGGGTGCCCGATGACCGCCGATCAGGACCCCGAGCCGGCCGCCCGGGTGCTGCGCGAGGCCGCACGGGAACTGGCCGAGGTCGCCACCACGCTGCGCGAGGTCTCCCGGCATGCCACCGCCGCCGCCACGGACGGAGCCGTCCACGGCTCGTTGCGCCGGGCGCCGGCCGCCGGGGCGCGGGCGCAGCGGGCGGTGCTGCGCGCGGTCACCGACCGCCGCGGGCTGGGCTATTCCATGGCGGGCGGGCCGGTCGGCGCCCTCGGCTCCAAGCTCGGGGGCATGGCCCGGACGCGGAGCCTGGCCGTCCGGATGATGACGACTTCGCTGCGGCTGCGCATCGCCGCCGTCTGCCTGGACAACCCCGAACTGGTCACCGATCCGCTGCTGGCGCGGTTGCACGAAGCGGTGGCGGCCGAGCGTGAGATGGACGCGGTGCGGGCCCTGTGCACCCTGATCAGAAACCGCGGCACGGCCCGCACGCTCAGCGCGATCGCCCCCATCTTCGGCGAGTTCCTGGCGCTGCGCGCCCTGCTGGACCGCAATCCGCTCAACGATCGCACCGCCTGGCTCATCGCCAGCGGCGAGGCAGCCGCCAGCGCCGACCCCATCACCGGGCTGAGCAACCGGGCGATCGCCGCCCTGGACGTGGGCGAGGGCGCCGCCCGCCGCACCGCCTCCGATCCCGGTGAGGCCGCACGGCTCGGGGCACACGGATCGCTGCTCGACTTCCTCACCAACATCCGCGTCGTCGGTCCCACCGGCCGGGCCCTGGTGCAGACCGTGACCGGCCCGGACGGCACCCGGCGGCACGTCGTGCAGGTGCCGGGCATGCGGATCGGCCACCCCGACCTGGAATCGCCCGCCGACCTGCTCGGCGCGTTCAGCAGCACCCTGATGGACAGCGCCCCCTTCAGCCGCGCCCTGGCCAAGGCCATCGAGGACTACGGAGTCCCGCCCGGCGAGGACGTCGCCCTGATCGGCCACAGCGCCGGCGGCGGCGCGGTCATGAACCTGGCGCAGGACCCGCGGTTCTGCGCCCGCCACCCCGTCACCCACGTGGTGGCCATCGGGTCGCCGATCGATTTCAAGCGGCCCGCCTCCCCGCACACGTGGGTCGCCAGCATCACCAACCAGCACGATCTCATCCCCAGCCTTGACGGCCAGGGCGCCGGCTCCTGCTTCGACCTGCACCCGGACTGGTACGTGGTCGACTACACCGACCCCGCCCACGTCTTCCCCGCCTGCCACGGCATCGACCACTACACGGCCAACATCGTCGAAGACCTCCCAGAGGTCCGCGCCCGCCTGGAGGAGCAACTGAGGCCCTTCCAGGGCCCGGTCGTCCGGTCGCAGCTCTACCGGCTGTACGACCGCGAGCCCGGGGCCACGACGACCAGCGTGGTCACCACCACCGGCGGCACCGTCCGGCTGCCGCTCCGGTGCCTGGAGGGCAACGCGCTCACCGCCTACTTCACGGCCGATCCGGCCGCCGTCGCGAGGCTGCCCGGCGAGCATGGACGCGCGGTGCGGGTGGGGGGCCGCGCGCTCGTCGCACTCCACGCGTTCGAGAACCGGGGGACCCCTCTCGGCGACTACGGTGAGGCGCACCTCGGGGTCGTCGTCGCCGATCCGAACGGGTCGCGTCCGTCCCGGTTGTGGCGGGAACTGCTGCCGTCCGGCGAGCACCGCGGCCTGGGCACCTGCTTCCTGCACTCGGTGCTCACCACCGACCGGGCCCACGCGGTGGCGGCCGAGGTCTGGGGGCATTCGGCCTCGGTGGGCAGGGTGCGCGTGGCGGGCGGCGACCGTCCCGTGTCCGTGACGGTCGCCGACACCGACGGCACGGTACTGACGCTGGCCGGCCCGCTCGGCCGCAGGCTGCCGTTCGTGCACCGTGACCTCGTCGTCTACTCCTGGAGCGACGGAATCCCGCAGCGTTCGCACATCCGAGAACGCGGGCGTCGGTGGGTCCACCCGTCTCCCGGCATGCGGCTCACCACCGGCTCCTCCGGCCACCCCCTGGCCCGGCGGCTCGACGCGCTCGGCCTCGACGGCGCCCGCCCGGTGCTGTGCCTGGTCGCACCCGCCCGCAGCAGCCTGCGTTCGCCGGCCGTCCCCCTGCCCGCACACTGACCCACGGAGCCAGCCCATGCCCGGACGCACCGACGCCATCACCGCCCACGCCCGAGTCCTCGGCGCCGACGCCGAAGTGCTCGCCGAGTGCGCCGCACGGCTGCGCCGGCTCGCGGTCCGGCTCCGAGCACACGACGCCGCGCCACCCTGGCTGTACCGCACGCTGAACGACCACGTCACCGCCTGCGTGGTGGCCTCCGCCGACCTCGCCGACGCGTCCGGGCGACTGGACGAGTACGCCGGGACGGCGATCCACGACGGCACCACCCAGTGATCAAGGACAGAGCCACAGCGTCACCAGCGTCTACCGGCCCTCGCCGAGCACGAGACGGCACTGGGCGATCCCCAGGGCGGGGATCGCCCAGGCAGCCACGGCTTGGGGAAGTACGGGTCGTCGTGTCCCGGAGGTGCACCGGGCGGAATTCGACGAGCGCTGCCCCGCGTCTCTGAGCGGGCCCATGCCATGCTCGGTCCAACTTCTTCGTGGTGCTCAACCGGCACCCTGTCGCGGCGTTCGGTCAGGGCTTGAGGCCCCGGAGTAGGCTGCCGGCCCTGCCGTAGGCGATGGCGCCGGCGGTCCAGTTCGCGTCGATCGGCGTGATGCTGATCTTGTCGGCGGCGAGGGCGACGAGGTCGGCCCTGGGGCCCGGTTCGCGTGGGGCGTAGGAGATTCCGATCGCGTAGGTGCCGTCCCCCTTGTCGGTGTAGGACGGCACGAGGATCGGCTGCCGGTCCTGGTTCGTCAGCGCCCAGTCGGTGGCGGGGCGGTCGCCGTCCGGGCCGACGATCGGGTAGTTGACGTTAAGGCCGACGTCTTCGGGCAGCAGGGCGCCCCTGCCGGCCTTCGCGCGCAGGCTGGCGATGAGTTCCGCGAGGAATGCGGCGGTGTGGCGCTGCGCGTTGAGCGTCGCCTCCGGGGAGCCATCGGGCGAGAACTCGGTACTGACCGCGATGGCTGGAATGTCGTGGTCGAGAGCCGAGACGGCACCGCCGAGGGTGCCGGAATGGTTGGCGAGGGCGGCGATGTTCTGGCCGAAGTTCGTTCCGGAAACGACGAGGTCGGGCTTCTTGTCCTTGAAGACGTGGAACAGCCCGAACATGACCGAGTCGCCGGGCGTGCCCGTCACCGCCCACACGTCCTCGGAGACGTGCGACGCCTTGACGGTCCCGCCGAAGGCTTGTCCCGTACCGGTTCCGCTCTGGTTCTCGGTGGGCGCGACGATGGTGACGTCGTTACCGGCGGCTGTGAGCTTGTCGTAGACGGCCTTGATTCCTGGGGCGGTGTAGCCGTCGTCGTTGGTGAGCAGGATGCGCAGGGGTTCCGACTTGGCGGGAGCGGTGGCGGTGGCGGTGGCGGGCGGCGTGCCCACGAGCACCAGGCTCGCCAGGCCGAGTGCGGTCAGCGTCTTCTTCATCGTTGGCTCCGATCGTCTGATGGGAGTGTCAGGGGCTGTGCCGAACTCGGGAAAGCCCGGTTCTGTGAGGGATGGTGCGGCGTCCGGCTCGCCCCGGGGGGGCTCAGATCCATCCATGGAGGGACGCCATGAAGGCGTCCAGATCGTCGCGGTGAATGCAGTGGCCGGTGCGGGGGACGACGCGTACCTCGAAGCCACGATGGCGCAGGGTGGCGGCGAGGCCGGGAGAGACCACGAAGCTAGGGTCGGCGGCCTGGACGAGGGAGGGGACGATCGGGTGTTCGGGAGCGCGGGGGCCGAGCTCGGGGAGCGCATCGATGACTCTCACGTCCCAGTCCGAGAAGTCGGCCTTCTCCGCGCCGATGTCCTCAAGGGCCCAGCGGGGGTTCATGGCGGCGATGTCCTCCCGCGTCATCGTCTTGGTCCGGCGGCCGAAGTCGCACAGGGGAGCCGTGTCGCCGATCGTCCAGGCCGGGTCGCTGTAGACGGCCTTGGCGGGGCGCAGCTCGGCGACGGTGAGCGAGAGCGACAGCGCGCCGAGGGAGTGGCCGATCGCCACGTCCGCTCCGGCGGGCAGCGACTCCACGAGGTCGCCGGCGAAGTCCTCGGCGGTGTAGGAGGCGGCATGCGGGCTCGCGCCGTGGCCGCGCAGGTCGGGCATGAGCACCCGGTAGCCGCGGGCGGCGAGGAGCGGCGCCACCCGTACCCATGTGCGCGCGGACGACATGACGCCGTGCACGAGGATCGCGGTGCGGTCACCGTTCCCGAGTTGGTGAACATTCAACTTCATGCGGGCGGGCCTCCGTAGGCGAATCACCGTCATCCGCTCGGTCTCGAAGGAAGGGGCGGCGGGCGACCACTCGGTCTCGCGGACGCCGATCGGACCGTCCGACATCACGATGGAGTGCAGTCCGGGTGCCGGCTCCGCCGGGAGCATCGACATGTCCTGCCTCGCCAGAAGGTGGGCCTTGGCATCGAGGTCCAGATCCATCCTCGTGTCCCTTGTCGGCGGCACGTCGCGAATGCCGACACGGTACGATACCTACCGAGTGATCGGTAGGGTATGTGATTTCCTTGTTATAAACATTCGGGCCTATCCTGAGCGTCATGCGCCGCAACCGCCGTGAGGAGATCCTGGTCGCCGCCCTGGAGGTCTTCGGTGAACGCGGCTACGCGGGTGCCTCGATCGCCGCCGTCGCCGAGCGCGTCGGCCTGTCCCAGCAGGGCGTCCTGCACTACTTCCCCAGCAAGAGCCGGTTGCTGGCCGAGGTCCTGCGAATGCGGGACGAGCGCAGCCTGGACGTGATCGCGCTCGGCGGTGCGGGCGGGAAGATCACTCTGGACACGTTGTCGGCGCTCATCGACTACAACCAAGAGCGGCGCGGGATCGTGCAGTCGTTCACCGTCCTGTCCGCGGAGAGCGTTCTGGACGACCATCCGGCGGCGGACTTCTTCCGGGACCGCTACGGCGCGTCCCGGGCGTGGATGGCCGAACTGATCCGCGCCGAGTGCGGTCCCGAGCTGCCCGGCGGTGTTACGCCCGAGCAGGCCGCGCCCCTGCTCCTGGCCGTCATGGACGGCCTCCAGCAACAGTGGCTGCTGTCTCCCGACGACATCGACATGCCGGGCCTCTTCCGCGCTTTCCTCGCGCTCCTTCGCGCGAACATCGCCGCCCCCGATTGACGGAGAAGGGAAGGTGAAAGGAGCGCTCCAACGGCGGTCGCGACAGGCTGCCCGGATCGCCGTCCGCCACGGGCCGCGGGTCTGAACTGCGAACGCTTTGCCCGTCGCCTCGATGCGGATGAAGTCGTAAACGCGGCGAACCGTCCCATGGGGTGCGCGACGGGTAGAGATGAGGACGATGGTGTCGGCGCTCGGGTGCGTGGCGTCGAGCCCAGGTCGTACCCTGGTCGGCGATGGGTACACGAGGTGTGGGGGGCGCGTATCAGGGTGCGCTCCGGGCGTTCCAGAACCCGATGCTCGATCTGCTCCACCGGACCTATGCGCCGTTCGTGGTGACCGTGCTGGCGATGATGTTCACCCCGGAGCGGCCGACGGTGGCGGTGGCGGACGCCCATGCGGAGATCGCCGACGCCCTCGACCAGTTGCGGGCCGCGGGCCACGGCTACGAGGGCGACCAGCCGCTGCCTTCGGGGAACGCCCGTGACCTGTGCAGGCAGTGGGTGCACGCGGGCTGGTTGGTGCGGCAGGTCTCCGACGACGTCGAGGTGTACCGGCTGTCCGCACATGGCGTCGGTGCGCTCGAGGTGGCCGGTCGGGTCGGCGGGGCGCGGACCAGGGTGTCGGAGTCCCGGGTCCGGACGCTGTTGGAGGCGGTCGAGCGGCTCGCGCAGGACGCGGATCCGGACGTGATGGCCCGGATGGCGCGCCTCCAGACGGAGATCGATCAGCGTCGGCGAGAACTCGACCGGCTCGAACGGGGCGGCGTCGTTGACGCCGTCGACGACGACCAGTTGCTCGAGGCGGCGGAGAACGTGCTGCATCTGGCACGGGAGCTGCCCGCCGACTTCGCCCGCGTCGCCGAGTCGATCAAAGCCATGCAGCGGGACGTCGTCGCCGACCTGCGGCAGGACGTGCGGCCGACCGGGGAGGTGCTGCGCGAGTACCTGGAGCGCGGTCGGCAGATCATGGACGCGACGCCGGAGGGCCGCGCGTTCGCCGGGGCGCTGCGCCTGGTCGGTGACCCGGCACAGATCGACGATCTGTGGAATCTGCTGCGCACCGTGCTGCGGCACGGGTTCACCGACCTGATGCCGGAACCACAGCGGCGGGAGCTCGCCGAGATCGCGCGCCGGATCGAGCAGGGCGTCAAGGAGGTGCTGGCCGCGCAACGGCAGGCGTCACACGTCATCACCACCCAGGTGCGCAACCATGACCCGATGCGGGACCGCCAGGTGGACGAGCTGCTGCGGGACGTGATGTCCGGGTTTCACACATGGGTGCCCGGCTCGCGCCGCAACACGGTCGTCGCCCCGCTGCGCCGCCTGCCGATGGCCGACGTCGGCCAGCTGCGGCAGACGATGAGCGACCTTCGGCCGCCCCAGCCGCCCACGCCGCTGCGGGAATGGGACGAGGCGGAGGACATGTCGGCCGCGGACACCCGGGCATGGGGAGGTCCGCAGTACGCCGAACTGCGCGCGCATCTGGCGGCGTTCACGGGCGACGCGGACGGCGTCGACGTCGCGGCGGCGTTCCGCGCGGCGGCCGAGCGGCTACGGCGGCCGGTGGATCTGCTCGGCCTGCTGGAGATCGCGCATGACTTCGGAATGACCGACACGGCTGAGGTCGCGGTGGTCGACGTGGTTCGGCCCGACCAGACGCGGCGACGGCTGGCGTTCGGCGGCGTGCTGGCGGCGAACCCGGCGTCGACGCGTGCCGCAGACGAGCGCCAGGGAGACGACGATGAGTGAACCGGACGGCGCGGACGACGGCTGGTCGACCGGCGCGGCGGCCGGCTTCATCGAGCCGGTCCCGATGGAGGACGACCCGACCGAACTGTTCGCCGGTGACAGGGGCACGCTGGACGTGGACGTGCGGCGGGTGCTGGTACGGCTGCTGCAACGCAGGTTCCTGCTGGCCGAGAAGAGCCCGGCGCAGTGGCGTACGCTGCTGGAGAACCAGCAGATCATCGAGTCGCGATTGCACGACCTGTTCGTCCGGCTCGTGGTTGATCACGACCGGGGCATCGCCTACAAGCAGCAGGTGCGCTCGGCGGAACTGGACGTCCCGATCCTGCTGAAGGACGACCCCTACAACCGGGCCGAGACCCTGGTGCTGGTCCACCTGCGGACCGTGTTCCAGCGGGAGCGCGGCACCGGCGAGACGTCCGCGCGGGTCGACATCGAAGAGCTGGAACAGACCGTGCTGACCTATTTCGATCCCGACGATCACAACCTTGCCCGCGGCCAGCGCGAGATCCGCAACGCGGTGCAGCGGCTGGTCACCGAGGGCCTGCTCGCGGAGGAGTCCGCAGGCCGGTACCGGATCACGCCGCTGGTCGAGGTCGTGCTGAGCACCGAGAAGCTCACCGAACTGAACCAGTGGCTGCGGGGACAGAACGAGGTCGCGCGATGAGCATGGTCGACACGCTGTTCGGGTTGATCCCGGCGGCATCGCGGGGTCAGCAGTGGGTGGCGCGGGACCTGCAATTGGTCAACTGGGGCGGCTACGACGGGTATCACCGCGTTCGGTTCGCTCCCGGCGCGACCCTGTTCAGTGGCGGTTCCGGGTCGGGCAAGTCGACGCTGATGGACTCCTATATCGCGTTGCTGATGCCGCACACCACGCCGTTCAACGGGGCGTCCAACGGCGGGGTGGTCGGTCGGCCCCGGGGCAAGGACCAGCGCAACATCCTCTCCTACGCGCGCGGGAAGCTCGACGAGTCACGGGCGGGCGGTGAGACGAGGTCGCGGGTGCTGCGCGGGGACGGCCGCGACACCTGGTCGGCGATCGCGATGACGTGGGCCGACCGGAGCGGTGCGGTGTTCACCGCGCTCCGGGCCTGGTACGTGCCGGCGTCGGCGCGCGCCCTCGACGACGTCGTCCAGGTCCGCGCCACCAAGGACGACGCCTACGATCTGCGTGAGCTGGACGACCCCGCGGGCACCAGGTTCGCCCACACCGCGGTCACCGCGACGGGCGTGACCTGCTTCGGCACCGACCGGGACTTCACCGCCCGGCTGCACACCACACTGGGCATCGGCGCCGCCGGGGACGGGCACAAGGCGGTCGGGCTGCTCGGCAGGATCCAGGCCGGTCAGCAGATCACCACCGTCGACGCGCTGTACAAGACGATGGTCCTGGAGGAGCCGTCCACCCTGGTCACGGCGGACGAGGTGGTGCAGCAGTTCGACGAGCTGTCCGGCACCCGGGACCGGATGATCACCGCCCGCCGGCAGGTGCGGGCCCTGGCTCCGATCCGCGGCCACCGGGACACCATCGACCGCGCGGTGACACGGTTGCGGGTCATCGACGCTGTCGGATCGTTCACCGACCCGATGTCCCCCGCGGCGCTGTGGCGGCATGAACGTCGGCTCGACCTGTTGCGCGCGGCCGAGCGGGACCTGACCGGACGGCGCCGCCGGGCCGAGGAGGAGGTGAAGGAGACAGCCGCGCTGATCAAGGCGGCGGAGTCCCAGCGGGACGCGGTGCTCGACACCTTGCGCGCCTCCGGCGGCGACCGGCTGGACACCGCGCGCCGGGAGATCCGTGGAGTGGAACAGCGGCTGGCCGACGTCGAACGCGCACGGAAGCGGTTGGACCGCGTCCTGGGCACCGTCGGCGCCACCGTGTCGACCGGCCAGGACTTCGCCGCGTTGGTCGACACGGCGCACCGGGCGCTGGCCGACTCCGACGCCAGGAGGACCGCCCAGAACGAGTTCGCCGAGGCGACCACGGAAAGCAAGGCCGCCGGACGCGATCTGGCCGGGCTGCGCGCCGAGCACAGCGCGGTCAAGGCCCGCCGCGGCAACATCCCCACCGACCTGCACGCCGCCCGCGACCGACTGGCCGACGCCGCCGGGCTCACCCCGGACGACCTGCCGTTCGTCGGCGAACTGATCGAGGTGCGCACGGAGTTCGAGCCGTGGCGGGAGGCGTTCAACCTGGCGCTCGGCGGGTTCGCCACCCGGATGCTGATCGACATCGGCCGGCTGAACGCGTTCCGCGAGGCGATCAACGCGGTGCCCGTCGCCCGGCGCATCCAGTTCGAAGGCGTCCGCACCGGTATGCGCGACGAGGTCGGGCTGAACGACAAGACGCTCCCCGGCCGGCTCGACTACCGGCCGTCGCCGTTCACCGCCTGGCTCAAGAGCGAACTCGCCCGCGGGTTCGACTTCGTCTGCGTCGAGGCGCCCAGACTGCTGGTGCAGTACCCCAAGGCGCTCACGATCACCGGCCAGACGTCGCAGCGCGGCCGGGGCGCGCACGGCGGTCACGGCCGGGCCAACCTGCTGGGATTCACCAATGCCAGGCTGCTCGCCGACCTCGGCACCCGGATCGACGCCGCCCGGAAACGTCATGATGACGCCCTCGAGGAGGCGACGAAGGCGGAGCAGGCCCTCAACTCGTTCGAAGAGAGGCGCACCGCCTACCAGACCGTGACCGAACTGTCCTGGGACCAGGTGGACGTCGAGTCGGTCGCCGCCGAACGGGACCGCTGGGAGCGAGTCATCACCGAGGTCCGCGCGGGCAACCCGGAGATCGACCGGCTGCAGCGGGAGTCGGAGGAGCTCCGGCAACGGTTCGCCGGGCTGACCGAGCGCATCGGCGGACAGAAGAAGGAGGTTGAGCGGCTCGGCAGCTCATGGGAATCGATCGTCGACGGGGTGGACGGCGCTCAGCGGGCACTCGACACCGCCGCGGCGACCGGCACCGAGGTGAGCCGGGAACACCGGGAGTACCTCGCGGAGCTGTTCGACGATGCCCAGGACGGCGCCGACCCCGCGACGGCGCTGGGGGAGTTCGACGCCGCGCACCGGCGCGGCGTCGAACGGATGCACGACGACCGAAAGTCGGCGGAGGAGTCGATCAGCCGGTCGCGGAAGGCGCTGCACGAGACGTTCTCGACGTTCGTCGAGCGCTGGCCGAACCCGAACCTCGGCACCGAACCGGACGCTTCCTACCGCGACTTCGACCGCCTGCTCACCGACCTGGAGACCAGCGGCCTGCACGAGCTGGAGATCGAGTGGCGCGACAGCCTGCTCAAACTCTCCGGCAACGACCTGACCAGTCTGGACAGCGAGCTCGCCGCCGCCGTCCGGGAGATTCGCGACCGGATCGACCCGGTCAACCGCATCCTCGCCGAACTGCCGTTCGCCGACGACGGCCACCGGCTGCGCATCGACCCGCAGGAGAGCCACTCCGCGGTGCGCGGCAGGTTCCGAAAGGAGCTGCGCGACGTCCGTGCCGTCATCGACAAGGCGGCCTCGGACGCCGACCGGGAACGCGCCTACCTCCGGATGGTCAAGGTGATTGACCGAATCCGCCGCACCGCGCCTGATTTCGCCGACCTGATCGACGTGCGCAACCATGTCCGGATCAGCGCGGAGAAGCGCGACCTCGCCGGCGAGCATGTCGCGGTCTACGACCACATCGGGGAGAAGTCCGGCGGTGAGTCCCAGGAACTGGTCGCGTTCATCGTCGGCGCCGCGCTGCGCTACCAGCTGGGCGACGCGGGCGCCGAACGCCCCCGCTACGCCCCCGTCTTCCTCGACGAGGCGCTGATCAAGGCGGACGCGCACTTCACCGGCCGGGCCATCGGGGCATGGCGCGGGCTGGGCTTCCAACTCGTCATCGGCGCCCCCAACGACAAGCACAGCGCGATCGAACCCCACGTGGACGCGGAATACCTGATCCTCAAGAACACCGAGGGACGGTCATGGGCGAAAGCCATCGTCGCGGTTCCCGACGCATGACCCCCCGACTGATCAGCCCGGCCGACGCGGTCGAGTCGCTCCGCCGCATGGTCCACCGGAAGTGGGCGGCAGCCGTGTGCGCCGACCTCGGCGTCGGCGACCCGGTCACGTTCTCCGTCCCGCTCCGCCCCGGCGTGTCGACCGGTAGCGCGGTGGCGCGGATCGGGCCCGCCCCCTGGCATGAGTGGTACATGCGCTGGCGTGAGTTCGCCGACCGGCACCCCGCGGGCGTGGTGATCGTCCGCAAGCCGATGTCCGTCCAGGGCGTGACGAACGACTACCCCACCACGCTCGTCGTGGACCTGGACGCCGCCGTCGCCCTGGTCTCCGGAACCGAACCGCCAACCGTGGACGTCGCCCGCGCCCGCGCGCTCGCGTCGTCGCTGCGGTCCACCGGCGCGGTCCTCACCCCGGCCACCGTCCGGGCCGCCTACCGGCTCGGAGCCGACGACACCGAGGTACTGCTCAGCGCGGTGACCTGGCTGCGTCGGCACCCGGACGCGGGCGCATGGACCGCGCGTCAACTCCCGGTCCCCGGCATGCACACCAAGTGGCTCGACACCCATGGCGCGTTGCTGCGCGACGTCGCCGGACGCGATGTCCGGGACGAGGTCCGGTCCCGGCCGGCCGTGCTGCACCTGACCTACGTCGACCCCGACCACGCCGCGTCGGGCCGCCGCAGGCATGACGCCTGGACCACCGGCGACACGCACGACATCGCCTACCAGCCGCGGATCGTTCTCGTCGTCGAGAACCGCGACTCCCGGCTCTGGTTCCCACCGGTGCGGGACACGATCGTGGTCGAGGGCGGAGGCCATGCGGCCGCGGCCCTGCTCGCGAACGTGCCCTGGATCCACGCTGCGGACCACGTCGTCTACTGGGGAGACATCGACGCGGACGGATACGCGATCCTCGACCGGTTCCGCGCCGCGCTGGCCGAGCCCGCACCGGACGAGGCGCCACCGAAACCGGTCGCCTCGATCCTGATGGACGCCGGCGACCTGCACCGCTACGCCCAGCACGGGGTGAACCATGACAAGGCGGGTCGCCCCATCAAGTCCTCCTCGGTGCCCCTGTCGCACCTCACCGAAGCTGAGGCGACCGCCTACGACACCATCGCAACCGCCGGCCCCACCCCGTTCCGCCGGATCGAACAGGAGGTCATTCCCCTCGCCCACGCCGCAACCCGGCTGCTGGACGTCTCCCATGAGATTTCCTCGCATGACCCCAGCTCAGACCACATAACTCAATGATCGAGCAGCACACGGTCGACGAGTATGAGGCTGGGTGCCGTCACTGCGATGAGTCTGCCGGCGCCCGCAGGTCTACCTCCCGACTGAGACGACCGACTCATCGGGAGTAAGACATGGGCCTCATCCACATCGAGCTCTTCGCAACCCTCGATCTCGTCGGGCAGGCGCCCGGCGGCCCCGACGAGGACCCGGTGGGGTTCCCGTTCGGCGGCTGGCAGGCGCCGCTGCTGGACGAGGTCGCCGGGGCGCAGATCGGTGCCGCGTACGAGGGTACGGACGCCCTCCTGCTCGGCCGGCGGACGTATGACATCTTCGCCGCCTACTGGCCGTCCCAGGAGGGCGGCGAGGACAACGAGATCGCCACGCTCTTCAACAGCGTCCCGAAGTACGTGGCCTCCCGCGGCAGGCCCGACCTGTCGTGGGCCGGGTCCACGCAGCTCGGCCCGGACCTGGCCGGCGCGGTCCGCGAGATCCGTGACCGGCACGAGCACGTGAAGGTCGTCGGGAGCCTGAACTTGGTGCAGACCCTCATGCGCGAGAAGCTCTTCGACCGTCTCGACCTCTGGGTGCACCCGGTCGTGCTCGGTGTCGGGAAGAAGGTGTTCGACGGTGGCGCGGTGCCCACGAACGTCACACTCCTCGAATCGCCGGTAGCCGGTCCGAAGGGCACCGTGTACCTGCGCTATGGGCTTGCCGATGGCACGCCCAGGACGGGGGACATGAGCGCACCCGATCGCGGCGCCGGGCGCGACGACTGAAGCCGCCCCGTGCCAGGTTCGGGAAGAAAACTTGATCACGCGGTCACTCGATCACTGCGCGACGACTTCTGTCCAATATTGATATCACTCACTGAATGATGTCGGAACGCATATCATTGCAGCTCAACTAAGTGATCTGATGGGTGTACCGCTCGGAAATCCCCTTCGTGCTGTGAGCTGGTCTTTGTGCTGCGGGGATCTTCCCGGTCACTCCGGCGAGGATCCTGCGCCGGCACCGTGACCTCGTCGCCCGTAGTGGAACGACCGCGATCCGGTCTTCATCGCCGCGTTCGATGGGGTCTTCAAAGCTTTAGGGCTCCTGGTGTCGGGAGAGTGACTGGACCACTGCAGGGTCACTGGTCACACAAGCCCGAAACCAACGTCCCCCGGACACCAAAGCTCTGCCCCGTCCAGGGGCCATCTGAACTCAACGACCTGCGATCCATCCGGCGAAGGCCTGTCGTCACGGGCGTGATCAACGAATACCATCACGCTGCATTACCACAGTTCAGGTCACGTAACTCATTAATCGAGAGGCGCGCCATCGAGCGCGCCTCGGAAATCCTCGCTGTCCGAATCGATCACGGCGGTAAAATCCCATTAGATCTCGGTTGTGATCGTCCTATAAAGCATGTCGGAATGGTCGCCGTAGGATGAGTTTTCGTCGCATGATCAGCCGCTGTGTTGTTGTGACTGGCCTTGCGCTTGGCGACGACCATTTTCGTTCGGAGGAGATCGGTCACCCCGTTCGAAGGCAAATAGCGGATTAATCGATGTAGGCCACGACGTCCGGAGCGGGCATATGGTTCTGGCGTGTCCGGTTATGGTCAGACGGTCGTGATTCCGTTCACAGGCCCTGCGGTCGCGCTTCGCGTTCGGTGATACTTGCCTAGAGCGTCGTCGGTGGCGCCGCGGTTCGACGGCGCCCTCGGGTGCCGCGGCGCTCGGGGAAACGTTCGTCATTGATTGCTCGGGGGCTCGATGATGACTGACGCGCGGCCGACGCCGCGGCATGCCCTGACCGCTGCGGAGCTGGTCGGCGCGGCCTGCCGGCTGAAGGCGTGGTCCGGACTCTCCTACCGTGAACTGGCCCGCCGCGCTGCGCGGCGCGGAGACCACCTGCCGCCCAGCACGCTGGCCACGGCGCTGCGGCGCGGTTCGCTTCCGGCTGAGCCGTTGCTGGCGGCGTTCGTTCGGGCCTGCGGAGGCGACGACGCGACCGTGGAGGTGTGGATCGCGGCGCGGCGGCGGATCGCCATGGGCGGCGCGACCGGCCAGGCGACCGCTTCACCAGCTGCTGCGGGGGACCTGCCGCCGGACCTGCGGAGGGACGCGGTCGCCGGTACGGGCGGGCCCGGGCCCGGGGCACGGAAGGGGCGTGAGCGGCGGCTGCTCGCGCGAGCGGTCGCGGCGGGGGTGGCCGTCCTGGCGTGCACTGCCGGGAGCATTCCGACGATCAGGGCGGAGACGGCGCGGCCGGAACGTCCGCGCGCGATCACGAGCGGCGGCGTCGGCGCGGGCTGGTACCGGATCCACACCGGGCCGTCCGGAGGGTGCGTCGGACTACGGGACGGCGGGGAGCGGCGGGTCCACCTCATCCAGGAGGACTGCCGCGCCGTTCCGGAGCAGCGCTTCTATTTCGAACGGTTCGACGGCTTCTACCGGATCCAGGCGGCTCGCTCGAAAGCGGACGCCGAATGCATGACCGTCGACCCCACCGCGTCCGGGAGCGTTCTCCGCATGAGCGCGTGCGAGCCGTTCGAACGCGCGCAGCGGATGTTCGTCGCGCCCATGCCGGGGGAACGGCATAGCTGGCTGCCCGCCCGGCTCGTCCTGCGCCCGGCCGCCGATCCGGGCAGCCGGGCGCTGCTCGGCGCGAAGCGGCCCGACGGGTGGGCGCGGGCCGCGAAACGTCCGGCCGACTTCACGTTCTATCTGACTGCGGAGGAATGACACGTGGACCGAGACTCCGTGCCGCCCGGTCCGCCCCGCCCGCTGACCGACACCTCGCGGGCGGTCTGGCTCGAACGGGAGGTGACCGGAGACGCGTCGGTGGTCGCGGCCCTGCTGCCCGCCTGCTTCGAGGCGTACGCGCGCGTGCTGCATCCGGCCGAGGACGCGGACGGCGGACCTGTGCGGTGGGACGCCGCGGCGTCCTGGGCCGGGGGCGCGATCCATCCGCGCGTCCAGTTCCGCGCGCTGGCGGCCCTGCGGCGCGGGACGCCGGACGACCCTGCTCCCTGGGACGAGCCGCCCGCCCGGGGAACCCTGGCGGCGCCTCAGCTCAGAGCGCTGTGCGCGGTGCTCGCCCGGCACACCGGCCGGGCGGACGACTGCCTGTTCTGCATCTGGGAGGGCTGGGGCTGGCTCGGCGGCTCGCCCGCCACCGGCGTTCTCCGGGCCGAGTCGGCGGAGCCCGGCGGCCCTCCGCCGTCCCGTGACCCGGCGCCGCCGCCGCTCCGGGCGCCGCCGCGCGAGCTGCTGGACGGCCCGCGGGTGCGCCTCCCCTGGCGCGACCACCTGCTGCTGGCCGGACCGCTGGCGGCGGCGTCGGAGATCGGAGACCGGGGGCCCGGATACTTCTTCCAGCAGTCCCCGAACGTGTTCTGGCCCGCCGACCGGGCGTGGTGCGCGGCGACCGACATCGAACTGGACTCGACGTACGTGGGCGGTTCCGCCGCGCTGGTCGCCGAGCTGCTGGACGATCCGCGCCTGGAGACCGTCCGGGCGAGCCCGCGCGATCCGCTCGGCGAGCACGGCGACGACGTCAACGGCGGCTGAACGGCGGCTGAACGGCGACCGGACGCCCGCCGCCCCGCCCCGCCCGGACGCGGTACGCCGAGGCGGAACGGGGCGGCGGGAAGCTCAGGCCGCGAACGCTACTTGGCGCACTTGTAGATGGTGACGGCCTTGCTCGTGACGGTCGAGGAGCCCGTCGGCGGCTTGTAGCCGGGCGGGAACACGACCCGCACCCACGCGCGGCCCTGGTACCGCTGCTTCTTCACGCAGCGGCGCGCGGCGCTGTGCGAGATCGTGTTCTTGCCGGTGTTGCTCTTCCAGCCGGTGGTCTTGTAGGGCTTGCCGTTCTTGTAGAGCCGCATCTTGATCCGCAGCGAGGCGACCTTCTTGGTGCATTTCGTGTCCGCCGTGACATTGACGCGGTGCTTGTCCTTGGCGTGCGCGTGGTGGGAGTAGTGCGGGTCGTGGATCCGCACCTTGCAGGTGATGACGGCGGCGGCGGCCGCGTTGACGCCGCTTCGGGTGGCGGTCAGGGTGGTCCCGCCGTCGGTCGGGGCGGTCGGGGCGGCCGGGGCGGTCGGGGCGGCGGACGCGACGGGGGCGGCGCCGAGCGCCAGGGCCCCCGCGACGGCGGCACCGGCGGCGAGCAGCGAGCCGCGGCGAATGGTCTTGGTTGCCAAGTCTCCTCCAGTGAAGGTGGTCGACAGGCCGCCGGCCCGAGGACGATCGAGGACGGTCGGGGGCCGGCGGGACATGGTGCGACACTCGCCGGAAGGCGCGGATCCGGGCAAGAGAACGGCCCGTACGGGTCCGTGCGAACTTGTTCGGAATCGTTCATCGCAGGTCAGGCAGGCGGCTCGGCGGGCTCAAGCCGGGCAGACCGTGCCACTTTGTCTGTGTCGAAGCCGGTTTCGCGTGCCGGCCAGTACCGGGGCCGGCCTCGCAGCCGATGGGCTGACCCATCTCACCGTGAGCGGCCTTGGAACGGGGGGAACGTCAAGAATCGGGTGTTGCGCCGGAAGGCCGGTAGGAGCCGACCGGCTCGCGCTCCTACGTGGGCACCTCCCACAGGCGGACGGTGCCGTCCTGGCCGCCGGTGGCGAGGGTACGGCCGTTCGGGCTGAAGCGCACGCTGAGGACGGCGCCGTCGTGCCCGGTGAGCGCCGGGCCGACCTGCCGGTGGCGGGTCACGTCCCACAGCCGTACGGTCCCCTCCGAGCCTCCGGCCGCGAGAATGCGGCCGTCCGGGCTGAACACCGCCGTATGGCAGCGGCCGTCGCACCGGAACGGAGTGCCCGTCTGCTGGCTCCGGGCCACGTTCCACAGGCGGGTGGTCTCACCGCCCGCCGTCGCCAGCGTCTGCCCGTCGGGGCTGAACACCACGTCCTCCATCCAGGAGTCGTGCCCGGACAGGTTCCCGCTGAGCCTCTTGCGGTCGTACACCTCCCACAGCTGCGCCACACCGCGGGTGTTCCCGGTGTCGGGATCCTCCTCGGTGCCGGTCGTGCCGATGGCCAGCATCCGGCTGTCCGGGGCGAACGCCAGGGCCTGCACGGTGCCGGCGCCGGTCTCCAGAAGCGGGCCCACCTTCCGGTCGTCCAGGTCCCACAGCCGTACGGACTGGTCCGTGTTGCTGGTGGCCAGGACGCGGCCGTCCGGGCTCAGGGCCAGGGACGTCAGGGGCCCGAGATCGATGTCGAGGTCGCCCGGCTCGCCCTTGCCCGACACCGGGAAGAGGCGGAGGTAGCCGTCGTCGCCCGCGGTGTACAGGACGCTGCCGCCGTGGCTGATCGCCAGCGCGTTGACGCCGTCGGGGTGGTCGAGGGGCGCACGGCGCTGCTTCCCGTCCGCGACGTTCCAGAGCCGTACCGTGGCGTCGTCGCTGGCGCTGGCCACCGTCCGGCCATCCGGGGTGAACACCAGGTCGCGTACAGACGCGGTGTGCCCGCGCAGCGAGCGGCTCTGCGGCGGGGCCGCGGACCGGTGCGCCCCGGGGTCGCTCCGGGCAGCAGATCCCGACCACGGCGCCACCACCAGGGCGGTGGCCACCGCCGCGCATGCCGCCAGCACGCCGCCCGCCGCCAGCGCGCCGCGCGGGGAGACGAGGGCGGTGAACAGGCCGGAGCGGGGGCGGCGGGTGTCGACCAGGGTCGCCACAGGTTCCGGGCCGGGTGCCCACCCGATCCAGGCCCGCCGCTCGTCGATCATCCGCTGCACCGCGGGCGGCCACGGCTGCGCGGCCGGGGCGACCGCGCCGGCCATCGTCGCCAGCCGGGTGGGGGCCGGCCGCCCGGCCGGGTCCTTGGCCAGGCAGGCCGCGACGGCCGGGCGGAGCCGGTCCGGTACAGCGGACAGGTCGGGCTCGGCGTGCACGACGTTGTACAGCGCCTGCGCCGGGCCGGGCCCGTCAAAGGGGCCGCGACCGGTGCAGGCATACACCAGCACCGACCCCAGCGAGAAGACGTCCCCGGCCGCGGTCGCCGACCCCTCCTCGGCCTGCTCCGGCGACATGTACCCGGGCGTGCCGGCCAGGACGCCGGTCTGCCCCTCGCCACCGTCGCCCTCGGCCGCCCGCGCGACCCCGAAGTCGATCACCTTCGGGCCGTCGGCGGCCAGCAGCACGTTGGACGGCTTGAGGTCGCGGTGCACCAGCCCGGCCCGGTGGATCTCCACGAGCGCGGCCGCGAGCCCGGCCGCCAGCCGCAGCACCGCCGGCTCCGGCAGCGGCCCGGCCGCCCGGACCGCGTCCCGCAGCGACGGCCCCGGCACGTACACCGACGCCAGCCACGGGGTCGGCGCGTCGGCGTCCGCGTCGAGTACGGCGGCCGTGTACGCGCCGGACACCCTGCGGGTGGCCGCTACCTCGGCGCGGAACCGCTCCCGGAAGCCGGAGGCGCCGGTCAGCCGGGCGTGCATGAGCTTCACCGCGACCGGCCGCCCGTCGGGCGCGGACCCCAGCAGCACCCGGCCCATCCCGCCGCGGCCGAGCTCGGCGAGCATCCGGTAGTGCCCGACCCGCTCCGGGTCGGACGCGGCGAGCGGTCGCATGGTCACCTCGCTCACCAGTGGCTCAGGCGCGGGTGCGGCCGGCGACGTCGTAGAGCCACACCTTCTCGTCGCCGCCGACGGCGAGGACCTCCCCGCCCGGGCTGAACGCCACGGCGGAGGCCTTGCCCGTGATGCCGATCGGCTTCCCGACCTCCCTGCGTCCGGCCACGTCCCATAGCCGCACGGTGGCGTCGTGACCGACGGTGGCCAGCAGCCGGCCGTCCCGGCTGAACGCGATGCCCTGCGGGGCGTGGTCGTTCCCGCGCACTATCTCACCGAGCGGAGCCGCACTCCGGATGTCCCACAGCCGCACGGTCAGGTCGCCGCTCCCGGTCGCCAGCGTCCGGCCGTCCGGGCTCATCGCCGCCTGCGTGATCTGGACGGTGTGCCCGCGCAGGGGCTGCCCGACCTCCTTGCGGGACTCCACGTCCCACAGCCGCACCAGATTATTGGCGGTGACGGCCAGCAGCCGCCCGTCCCCGCTGAACGCGATGAACGACATGATGTTCGCCTTGTCGAAGGTGAGCCCGCCCACCTCCTTGCGGGAATCGGTGTCCCACACCTTCAGGTGGGAGCCGACGGCCGCCAGCCGGTCCCCGGCAGGACTGAAGGCCACGTCGCTCACCGGGGCCGGGTCGTCGGTGAAGTCGAACATGGGGATGCCGAGGGTCGCGCCGATCTGCCGGCGGGTCCGCACGTCCCACACCTTGACGCCGCCGTCCATGCTGGCGGTGAGCAGCAGCCGCCCCGCTCTGTCGAACCTGGCCTTGAGGGCCGACTTGGAGGCGATCTTGAGCGGTTGGCCGGACGGCCGCCGGGCCTTGGGGTCCCACAGCCGTACAGTGCCGTCCTCCCCGGCGGTGACCAGGAGATCACCCGAGCCGTTGAACTCCACATGGTGCACGGATCCGGCATGGCCTTCCAGGACTGCCAACGGCTTCGCGTCCGTACTGCCGCTCCCGCCGGACGTGCTCTTCCGACCGGATGCCGGCTCGCCGTCATCGCGCAGTGCCCAGGCAGCGGTGCCGCCGAGCGCGGCGAGGCCGAGGGCGGCGCCGCCGCCCGCCATCAGCAGGAACCGCCTCCTGTCCGGAGCCGGCGCGACGGCCGTGGGCGTGGGCGCCGGTGCGGGCGGGATGTGCGGCGCCGGGGCCTCCGCGGCCTGAAGCAACCGGGCGACCTCGGCGTCCTGGCGCGCGATCGTGTCATGCACCGGGCCCGGCCAGGGCGGGGCGGACGGCGGTACCTCGCCGATCGACCGCAGCAGCTCGGCGGGCTCCGGCCGTGCGGCCGGGTCCTTGGCCAGGCAGGCCGGGACGATCTCGCGGATCCGGTCCGGCAGGTCGCCCAGCACGGGATCGGTGTGGATCACGTTCTGCAGGGTCTGCGGGGTGCTCCGCGCGTGGAATGGGCCGCGGCCGGTGCAGGCGTACACCAGCGTCGAGCCCAGCGCGAAGACGTCGCTGGCGGTGGTCAGGTCCCGCCCCAGGGCCTGCTCCGGGGACATGAAGCCGGGCGTGCCGACCAGGGCGCCGGTATGGGTGAGCTGGGTGCCGTCCTCGCCCTCGACAGCTCGCGCGATACCGAAGTCGATCACTCGCAGGCCGTCCTCGGTGAGCAGCACGTTGGACGGCTTCAGGTCGCGGTGCACCAGCCCGGCGCGGTGCACCTCGATCAACGCGGCGGCGAGGCCGGCTGCCAGCCGGAGCGCCGGTCCGGCCGCTAGCGGCCCGGTCGCGGCGACGACCTCCTGCAGCGACGGGCCTGGAACGTACACCGATGCCAGCCAGGGCTCGGCCGCCTCGGGGTCGGCGTCGATCACCGCCGCGGTGTAGGCCCCGGAGACCCGGCGGGAGGCGCGGACCTCGCGGCGGAATCGGCCGCGGAACTGGTCGTCGTGCACGAGCTGCTCGTCGACCAGCTTGACCGCGACCAGCCGCCCGTCCGGCCCGCTGCCGAGCAGTACCCGTCCCATGCCTCCGCGGCCGAGCTGGGCGAGCATTCGGTAATGCCCGATCTGGCCGGGATCGGACGCCTCCAAGGATCTCACGGCACACCTCCTTTTCTCAAATAGACAGTATCGTCTGATTGGCCATTGCGGAGGCATCCACGATCATCCGTCACTGCGCCGCCACCTTCCTCGCCCCTTCTAATTGGGGTAGTCTGGCGCATTTGTCCGCTATGTAGGTTTTGCCCAAAAGCTGTCCCGTATCGGGGGACGATCTCGGCCGTTGATCTCGCTGTGGAGCACGTGATCAGGACCGATCGGGACGAGTGGGTGCCGGTGTTCACTGGCCTGTCGGTGCGGCGGTTCCGCCGTCTGGTGCGGATCGTTTCGTGGTGGTGAGCAGGCCGGTACGGGTCGGCGGTGCAGCCTGCCGCCGGCCGACCGGGTACTGCTGATCGCGGTGTACTACCGCACCAACCTCACCCTCGGGCAGGTCGCGCTGTTGTTCGGGGTGGAAATCGGCCGCGCACCGGGTCGTCGCCCACTCCAACACCCGACTGGTCGTCGCGATCGGACGTTCGATGCCAGGAAACCACAACGATTGCACCGCCTGCCGTGATTCGGACGCCGAAGCGGCCTGCCGGGGCGCACACGTGATGGCCGACGGCGGCTACCAGGGAAACCGGCAGGTCATCATGCCTTACCGGCGGCCCCGCGATGGCGGCGATCCGCCAGCCTGGCAGCACGAACGCAATACCGTTCACAAACGCGTGCGCGCCCGCGTCGAGCACGCCTTCGCGCACATGAAGTGGTGGAACATCCTGCGCAACTGCCGACGCAAACGCGACGGCGTGCTCCACGCCACCCACGGCGTCGCCCTCATGCGCAACCTGGCGATGGCCGGCTGACCACGACCCCGGACGGGCCGCTCACGGGCAACGTGCCCGGCCGCGCTTCTCCATTACGGGACAGCCTTTAGGACGAGCATCAGTTGGCCATCGGGTCCCACCCGAGCACGGCCCTTGTCAAACGATTCTTGGTCTAGGCCTTTGTGTCCAAGCCAGCACCGGACCTGTTGCTCGTTAAGAGGAAGCATCGCCCGCTGGCAGATCAGTTTGAAAGACGGATCGGTAACGTCCCACTGCCATGTCCACATCCTTCATCTTCGGCTTGCCGCGCTACAGGAATCGGACGTGGGAGCTGGTGCGACGAGGTGTCAGGAGGACGTCCCGAAGGCCCGAGAGGTTTACCCGGCTGGAGGTGGCTGCTCACCGAGACGAGGCTCGAGGTCGTGACGTGAGGTTGATCCACTTCAGCGGCGATACTGGACGGGCGTCAGCGCCTGCCGAAAGCGAGGGGAGGGGTGCGATTCGGTAGCTGAGGCGGTCACAATGGTCTGATCAACACTGATGAGCCAGGGAGGGGCACTGTGGTCGCGGCACGCGAAACGACTCTGCAGGAACTACTGGAGGGGTCCAAGCAGTACCAGGTGCCGCTCTACCAACGGACCTACGGCTGGGAGACCGAGCAACTGCAGCGGTTGTGGGACGACGTTGAGCAGCTAGCTGAGGACCGAGCGGAACGTCCGGGTATCACTCATTTCATTGGGTCGCTAGTGCTGGCCCCAAGTCCTACGAACGGACCTGCAGGGGTGCAGGAGTTCCTGGTAATCGACGGGCAGCAGCGGCTGACTACACTGGCGCTCCTACTGTGTGCAATTCGTGATCACCGTGCCGACCATGACGGGCCGGAGCACCGCGCGCGGATCAACGAGCAGTTCCTGGTGAACAAGTGGAAGCCCGAGCAGCAGCGGATGAAGCTCGTACCGACGCAGGCTGACCGGGCGGCCTTCCGCGCCTGCCTGGACGCCACGGCAGAGGCAGGCGGGCAGGACCCGGTGGGACGGGCCTACCGGTTCTTCCGTGCACAACTCGTCACCGTGGACGATCTCGAAGATCCGAACGACATCGAGCAGATCGAGAACGCGGTTATCTCTGGCCTTGCCCTGGTGTCAGTGACGGCTCAGGCCGGTGACAACGCCCACCGCATCTTCGAGTCCCTCAACAACACTGGCCTGCGTCTCACCCAGGGCGACCTGCTGCGGAACTACCTGTTCATGCGGCTGGGAGCAAGGTCGGAGGTGGTGTACGAATCGCTGTGGCTGCCACTACAGGAGAGCCTGACCAGCGAGCAGCTTGAGTTGCTGTTCTGGCTGGATCTGGCTCAGCGGGACCAGAAGGCCAAGCAGACCGACATCTACTCCGGTCAGCAGCGGCGGCTTGAGCGGCTGACCCAGGAGGAGATCGAGGCAGAGGTAGGAAGATTCGCTGTACTCGGTCGGCTCCTGAGAATCATTCTCGAGCCGCAGCAGGAAGCTGACTCGGTGGTGCGGCACCGGCTGGAGCGGCTCGGTGCCTGGGGTTCCACCACGGTCTATCCATTCGTCCTGTACGCCTTGGACCGCCGTGCACGAGGTGAGGCTAATGCCGAACAGGTGGCGCGCGCCCTGCGCTACGTGGAGAGCTTCCTGGTCCGCAGGCTGCTGACCGGACAGCCAACCAAGAACGTCAACCGGATCCTGATGTCACTGGTGACCGAGCTAGACCGCGACCTGCCAGTGGATGAGGCAGTGCTGGGCTACCTGTCGACGGGCCGCAAGTACTTCGCGACCGATGCCGAGGTCCGTGACGCCGTTCCCACAGTGCCGTTCTACCTACATGGGCGTGCCCAGCAGCGGTGGCTAGTGCTGCGTTGGCTGGAGGAATCCTACGGCAGCAACGAGCCTGTGGCAGGGGACAGGCTGACCATCGAGCATGTCCTGCCGCGTACCGTCAGCCCGGAGTGGCGAGCCGTCTTGGAAGGAGACCTAGAAGCGGGAGAAGACCTGGAAGAGGTGCACGAGGCGGTCGTCCACACTCTCGGCAACCTGACCCTGACCGGCTACAACTCCATGCTGAGCAACAAGCCGTTTGCTTGGAAGCGCACCGAACTCGGTAAAAGCAGCATCCGCCTGAACCAGGAGATCGCCGCCTGCAACCGCTGGGGCCGGCCACAGATCCACGCCCGCTCCGAGGGGCTGGCCGAGCGGATTATCGCCGAGTGGCCCGGCCCACCGGGCCGGGGCCACAAGTCCGAGCCGGACTGGGAAGTCATCAAGCGCGCACTTGCCGCGCTGCCCTCTGGCTGGTGGACGACGTACGGTGATCTGGCGGCCCTGGTCGGCGCCCACGCCAGGGTCATTGGCCGCCGTTTGGCCAGCACCCCGCTCCCAAATGCACACCGTGTTTTGCAGGCGGATGGACGCATCACGGATGGGTTCGCCTGGGTGGAAGAGGGGCGCACCGACGATCCTCGCGAGACCCTCAAGAAGGAAGGGCTTACGTTCGATGCGCTCGGGAGAGCTGCCGAACATAGGCGACTGCGGACGGATACGCTCGCGGAGCTTGCTGTGTTGTAACCCAGGATCCTGCCCGCGGTGTTCGGCCACAAGGGCACGACCTCTGCACCAGGCATCGGCCCCGTGCCATGCCGGGCCGACCTGGCGCCAGTTCCTCACTGTTCAAGCGGCTGTGGGTGCTGGTGTTCATCGAGCACGGTAACCCGCAGGATTCATCTGGGCGATGTGAGCGCGAACTCGACCGGGGCGTGGACAGTTCAGCAGGCCCGCAACCTTGCCGTGGACCTGGGCCACCTTATCGACACACTGCGGTTCCTGATTCACGATTGCGATCCGCTGCTCATCACTGCGTTCAGTGAGGTTTTCAAGGCCGAGGGGCTCCGGATCATCACGATCCTGCCGCGGACTTGGTCGAACGCTGCATCGGCCGACTCGAGCAATGGCGCGTGGCATCGCCACCCGCCACGACAAACTCGCCCAACTACCCAGCCGCCATCACCCTGGTCACAGCCCTGCTAGGGATCAACACACGATCCACCGGACAAGCCCTGGACCACGCCAATGAAGCATACGGCTCGCTGGTGGTCCGGGTGGCGCATCGCGTGTGATCCGCGGGGTGCTGTGTCTGGGCTGGGGGCCGCGAGTGAACATTGAGCGGCGGTGGGGACGAAGTACCCCAGAAACGCTGATGGGCAAACGCTGTGGTGCTTGCGTTTGCCCAGGTCAGAGTGGGTGTGCCGTCAGGGACTTGAACCCCGAACCCGCGGATTAAGAGCCCACTGCTCTCTTGTCAGAACAGTGCTCTCGGTGTTAATTGCTATCGCCTTGTCCGCATCGAGCGTCACTTGCGTGGCGCGCTGTGCCGTCGTCTGTTGGCCGGTACCGGTGCCCCCGAGCGAACAACGAGCGAACACGGTAGGCGGGGTGTCGTGTAGTGGAAGGACGTGATGCGTACTCCAGTGGCCTGAGTGGGTGGGGGAGTGGTGGTGCGGTCAGGTACAGACCTTACGGAACTTGACCTCGGGTGGCGTGTACTGGGTCCATTCCTGGTGTGTCAGCGTACGCGCAGCCATTTCACAGGCGAAACCGGCAAGCTCCTTGTCCTCGGGCATCGCTACATCCCACAACCACCCGATGCCGTCGGGGTTCCCCGTGGCAATGGTGTGGCCGTCGGGACTGAACGCCACCGACTCCACGCTGCCGGTGTGGCCGGTGAGGGGTGCGCCGATCGGCTGGTGGGTGCGCACATCCCACAACCGCATGGTCTTGTCGCTGCTGCCGGTGGCCAGGGTGGTGCCGTCGGGACTGAACGCCACCGACTCCACGGAGTCGGTGTGGCCGGTGAGGGGTGCGCCGATCGGCTGCTGGTTGCGCACATCCCACAACCACACGTTCTTCTCCTCGTTCCCGCCGGCGGTGGCCACGGTATGGCCGTCTGGGCTGAACGCCAACGAATCCACGATGCTGGGGTAGCCGGTGAGGGGTTTACTGGTCGGTTTGTGGTCGCGTACATTCCACAACCGCACGGTTTTGTCGTAGCTCCCGGTGGCAATGGTGTGGCCGTCTGGGCTGAACGCCAACGAATACACGTTGTAACCGGTGATGGATTTACCGACCTGCTGGTGGTCTCGTACATTCCACAACCGCAGGGACTCCCTGTCGGCTCTGCCGGGGTTGAGTTTATCGTCCATGCCGATGCTGCCGGTGGCCAGAGTAGTGCCGTCGGGACTGAACGCCAACGAATAAACTCCGCCACTGTGGGTGATGGGTTCACCGATCGGCTGGCGGGAACTCACATTCCACAACCGCACGGTGGCGAAATAGCCGCCGGTTGCCAGGGTACGTCCGTCTGGGCTGAACGCCACCGACACCACCTGCTCGGGGTCTTGGCCATCAGTGAAGAGTTCGCCGATCGGTTCGCGGGTGCGCGCATCCCACAACCACACTGTGTCGTCCGTGCTGCCGACGGTGGCGAGGGTACGGCCGTCGGGACTGAACGCCACCGAACCCACATCGTGGCCGGTGAGGGGTTTGCCGGTCGGCTGGTGGGTGTGCACGTTCCACAACCGCATGGTCCCGTCGCTGCTGCCGCTGGCCAGGGTGGTGCCGTCGGGACTGAACGCCACCGACTCCACGGAGTCGGTGTGGCCGGTCAGGGGTGTGCCGACCGGTTTGTGAGTTTTCACGTTCCACAACCGCACGGTCTTGTCGTAGCTGCCGGTGGCCAGGGTGGTGCCGTCATGGTTGAACGCCACCGAGTCCACGATGCTGGTGTGGCCGGTGAGGGGATTGCCGGTCGGTTGGTGGGTGTTCACGTTCCACAACCGTGCGGTCTTGTCGCTGCTGCCGGTGGCCAGGGTGGTGCCGTCGGGACTGAACGCCACCGACAACACATCGCTGGTGTGGCCGGTGAGGGGTGTGCCGACCGGTTTGTGAGTGTTGACATTCCACAACCGCACGGTCTTGTCGCCGCTGCCGGTGGCCAGGGTGGTGCCGTCATGGTTGAACGCCACCGAGTCCACGATGCCGGTGTGGCCGGTGAGGGGTGCGCTGGTCGGCCGGCGGATGTTCACGTTCCACAACCGCGCGGTTCCGTCGCTGCTGCCGGTGGCCAGGGTGGTGCCGTCGGGACTGAACGCCACCGACTCCACGGAGTCGGTGTGGCCGGTGAGGGGCGTGCCGATCGGTTTGTGAGTTTTCACGTTCCACAACCGCACGCTCTTGTCGCCGCTGCCGGTGGCCAGGGTGGAGCCGTCGGGACTGAACGCCACCGACTCCACGGGGGCCGTATGACCGGTGAGGGAGATGGATTGGTGGGTGCGCGCGTTCCACAACCGCGCGGTCTTGTCGCCGCTGCCGGTGGCCAGGGTGGAGCCGTCGGGACTGAACGCCACCGAATCCACATCGCCGGTGTGACTTTTGAGGACCGCGCGTTCTGGTTTGACCAGAATGTCGAGAAGGCCGGCGCGGTTTTCGGGGGTTTGTCGGAAGCGCCGGGACGCTACGGCAAGGAGCGCCGAAACCGTCGGGTCGGTGGCCTGCTTCGCTCGTGTGAGGAGCTGGTCGGACACGACGGTGTCGCGTTGGCGGGTGGCTGTGTCGCGTTGCCGGGTCGCGGTGTGTTGCGCCTGGACGGCCCATCCGGTCGCGGTGAGGGACAGCAGGGTGGCGACGGCCAGCAGCAGGGCGGCGATGCGGGTGCGGCGGGTGCGGGCGGTCTGGGTACGGGTGCTGGCGTCCAGCAGGCCGCGCTCGGCACTGTTGGGGAAGGGCGGGTGCCCGGTGCCGGCCCAGCGCATGGCTTGATCGAGATTGATGCCGGTCAGCACGTCACCGCGGCGTCGACCGTTGCTGTCCCAGGTGTGAGCGGCCTGGCGGAGGCGGTGGTGGGCAGCCAGGTCCTGGCGATGGCTGTCGAGCCAATCGTGGAGTCGGGGCCAGGCTCGCGGCAGCGCCGGGCGGGTCAAAAGGACCCGCTCGGCCGGTCGCGGGGACGGCTGTGGTCCGGCAGGGTCCGGCTTGTGATCACCGGTGATGGTCAGCAGGGGCGCGAACGCCCGTACCACCCGCTCCAGCGCCTCTCCTTCGGCAGGCTCAGGACGGTCGAACAACTCCCTTGCCGGCACCGGGCGGATGGACCATTCCCCCGTCTCCTCTCCGGGCACCACACACCGTAGGAACACCTCGGGGACCAGGCGCTGCTCTTCGGACGGCAGGTCGCTGTAGATGTCCTCGGCGAGTTTCCCCAGTGCCGGGTCGCCCGGTTGCCATCCGCTGTGCGGGGCGGCCCGCCCGGCCGCCCACCTGACCAGGTTCTGCGGTTCGCCGGTGTCCTGGTTGGGATCGCCGGTCAGTGCCGCCAGGATCGCCCGCGCCGACGGGCGTCGCAGCGGATCCTTGTCCAGTGCCGCGGCCACCAGCGCACGTAGCGGTTCGGGCAGCGCCGACAGGTCGGGCTCGTGGCTGCGGACCTGATGAGCGATCTGCGGCAGGTCGCTGCCGGTGAAGGCGTGCCGCCCGGTGGCGGCGAATACCATGATCGCGCCCCAGGCGAACACATCGGCCTCGGCCCCCGCCCGCTTACCCGCATACACCTCCGGCGCCATGTACCGCAGCGTCCCGACCAGCCCGCCGCCCTGAGGGGCCGAGTGGGTCTCCACAACTCGCGCGATCCCGAAATCGATCAACCGGGGACCATCGGGCCCCAGCATCACATTGCCTGGTTTCAGATCGCGGTGCACCACCCTGGCCTGATGGATCGCCGTCAACGCCGTCGCGATCCCGATCCCCAGCCGGTGCAGCTCATCCCCGCCGAACCGGCGCGGCTGCCGGTCACCGGCCCCGGTCACGGCGGCCTGCAGACTCACCCCGTCGATGTACTCACTGACGATGTAGGGCCGCGGCGGCTTCAACCGCACCTGCACGATCCGCGCGGTACAGAACGAGGCGACCCGCTGCGCCGCACGCGCCTCGGTCCCCATCTGCTCCAGATCCTGCGGCGAGTCCGACGCACTGTGCAGTACTTTGACCGCCACCCGTGCCCCATCAGGCCCATAAGCCTCGTACACCACACCCTGCCCACCCGCACCCAGCCGACCCGCAAGCCAGAACTCCCCGACCCGCTCCGGATCTCCCGGCACCAACCGATCCACCAACCCCGACACCCCTTCCCCGAGCCCCGGCCGGCACCCGCCGGCCTCATGTGGAACCAACAACGTCACAATCGATCACCAACGGGTGTGACGCCACCCAAACGAGCGAAGTTCACCACGAGCTCGCCCTGCCGAATTTCGGTACCCATCCGTCCTTTCGGATCGAGCACTACGCTTCCGGAGCCGGGGTCTGTCCAGGTAATGGCTATATCGCTCTTTGGGCTTTGTTGCATATTCGGTGGCGGCGGCCTGATTTCAAGGTGTCGCGATCGGTCACACAGGAGATCAACGATCTTGTGAAGCTGGTGTTCTCTGGCCCGCCCCCGCCGGTCATTGAGGGTGTGATGGGCCAAGGCGAGCTGATCTGGGTGCGGGCACGGACACCCGACGGCTGGGCGGCATGCCCGGGGTGCAGTACCGGGTCGGTGCAGGTGCACACCCCCACAGCAGTCCCCCGGCCGAGCTCCCGAGAAGAACTACAGCCGGAAGAATCAATTGCTACGACCGGTTGAGGGCAGGTGCTACTGCGTCTCGCGGATGAGGGTGGCGACCTGACCGTGAAAGCGCACGATGGCGTTGTGCGGTGTGGATTTTATCCACTCTTCGAACCCGGCCATTGAGCATTTGCTGACATTGATCGGAGCGGAGCCGTTCGGGCATTTGCCTCCGGCGACGTACAGGACGGTCTCGTTGCTGGTATAGAAGGCGACGTCGTCGACGATGAACCTGCCCATCGTCAAGTGGTGCAGCCGACCCCACACCGACCCGATCCGCTTGTCCGCCGAGGCGCCCGAGCCTTCAGGAGCGGGGGTGCCCACCGTCGCGGGTGCGGAGTCGGCGGGCGACGAGGGCTCCGCCGCGGATTCGCCGGCGCCGTTACAGGCTGTCAGGACGAGCGTCAGCACGGCCGCCACTGCAGTGATCATGATCTTCTGCATGCACTCCGCTTTCATCCTCGATGCGCGACCGTCGTGATCGGCCCGTCCTGAATGAGATGCGGCGCTGTCAGATGAGGTTGGCGTGCCGAGATGTGATCGATGTTACCCGGTTCGTCCCGAACCCGCCGCCCGTAAGCCTCCTGACCTGCACCGCGAACTCCAAGCGGCTGGCCTCGCCCGCCGCTTGGATCCAACACCCGGCGACTGGCGGGCAGGACGCTGACAGTCCGTGCCAGCAGGCCTATCGCTGGAACCTGGACCGTGTACCGCTCGAATACTTGGTTTCGTGCTCTGAGCTGGGATTTTGCTGCGGGGCTACGGCAGGCACTGCGATCCTCTCGAGGTGTTGTTGTCGGTGTTGTACCGGGCGGTTCGGGGCTTGCTCGGGCTGCTGGTGGTGCTGGTCCGGTCTGATCTGTCCGAGGACGTCGAGTTGCTGGTGCTCCGTCACGAGAACCAGGTGTTGCGCCGTCAGGTCGCAGGTCGGCCGCGCTGGGGTCATGGCGACCGGCTCTGGTTTGCTGCGTTGTCCCGGCTGGTCCCACCGCCGGCGGTGGGCCGAACTCTTTCCGGTTGTTCCGGCGACGATCCTGCGCTGGCGCCGTGACCTCGTCGCCCGTAAGTGGACCTTCACCGATCGGCGGCGCCCAGGTCGCCCCCGCACAGGTGCGGCGGTCAGGATGCTGATCCTGCAGATGGCGAGGGAGAACCCGACGTGGGGGCACCGGCGGATCCAAGGCGAGTTGGCCCGTCTCGGGTATACGGTCGCCGCGTCGACGGTGTGGGAGATCCTGCACGCGGCCGGTGTCGATCCCGCGCCTCGCCGGGGCGGGCCGACCTGGCGGCAGTTCCCGCCTGCTCAGGCGCATGCGATCATCGCGTGCGACTTCCTGGTGGTGGAGACGGTCTTGCTCAAGCGGCTGTATGTGCTGGTGTTCATCGAGCACGGCACCCGCAGGCTGCATCTGGCCGAAGTGACCGCGCACCCGACCGGAGCGTGGGCGGTGCAGCAGGCCCGCAACCTGGCTATGGAGTTGGGGGATCGTATCGGCGCGCTACGGATTCTGATCCACGACCGTGATCCGGTTCTCACCGCCGCGTTCGATGAGATGTTCAAAGCCGAAGGGCTTCGGATCGTCAGGACCCTGCCGCGAACGCCGCGGATGAAATGCCCCCCGGACCCCCAAGCCCAGCCCGTCCAGGACCCGGGTTGAACTCAACGGTCGGCGATCCATCCGACGAAGATCCGTCGTGAAGGGTGTGATCAACGAATATCATCACGCCGCATAACAACGGCTCAGGCCACGCAACTCAATAATCGAGCGGTACACGCTTTCTGGGCTTGAGTTCCGGAAGATTTGTCGCTGATTATTCACCCCTGGTTCGGGGTTGACGCGGGTTTCGTACTCGCGGCGGGCCTTGCGTTGGGCGGGGGTGGCCGGGGCTGCGCCGAGGGGCAGGGCAGTGGCCTTGGAGTCGGCGGTGGACTGCGGGTGCGGCGCTGACGTGCAGGGTGTAGCCCTGGCCGCGCCGCACCGCTTGGCCGTGGTCGAGCACGGCCCGCTCGACGTCGTCCAGGTCGACCGCGCGAATGAAGTCGGCGACCTTGCCGGGCATGTCGAGGGTGACCGGCAGTTCGGGGGCAGGGGCCACCGCCTGGCCGCTGGCGTTGTGGGCCGGCATGAGGTTGGCGACGGCGGTGCAGCAGGCGCCGCGACTGACGCCGTGCTCTCGGGCCAGGGCGGCGGTCGAGGTGCCGTCGGAGTAGGCGGTGCGGACAACGCCGATCGTGACGGCGGTGATGGCGGGGCGGCGGCCGCCCTTGTCGCCCTTGGCCTTGGTGGCGCGTAGTCCGTCGTAGGTGAGCTCGCGTTGCAGGTCGCGTTGGAGTTCGCCGGCGGCGGCCAGGGTCTGCACCATGAACTTCACCGTCGACAGCAGCTGGCCGGTGCGGGGGTGGCGGGCGGTGAGGCCCATGCCCGAGAACGCGCCGTCGTGGATGCGCAGGGCCAGTCGATCGCGGTGCAGCACGTCCAGGACGTCGAGGATGTGGCCGGTGCCGCGCACCAGGCGGAACATCTCGGAGATGTGCACGGCGTCGCCGGCCCGGGCATAGGTGAGCAGTTCACCGAACCTGGGGCGCTGGAGCGGGTGCAGGCGGCTGGAGGTCCCGGCCTGTTCCTCGAAGACGACCGGGTTCTCGATCTGGGCCTCGGCCAGGACGAGGTTCTGCCGGGCGGTGGAATGCTGGTCGGTGGAGACCCGTTTGTAGACCAGGTTCGCCATCGAGGGAGCCTTCCGGTGGGCTGGAACGGCTACTTTCGGTCGTCAAACCTGTCATGAATCGGCATTGGATCCGATTGGATCGGCGCGGCCGTCGAGCCCTGGTCGGGCAGGGGCCATTGGACGCGTGCGGCGCCTGTCGTCAACCGTTCGTTTGCCGACACCACAGAAGCCAGCTTCGCAAGGCTGCGGCCCGGCCCGCCAGCTACCGTTGAAGATTCCCCCCGCCCTCAAGTTCCGAAAGTCATACCCCGAGGCGTCCGCCGCCGCTGCCGCTTCACCAATCGGATTGACGTCGCATCGGCTCGCCTGATATTAATCCACCAACTGGTTGGTGGATTAATGGAGGCGGGCATGGCGGCGACACGACGAGGCAGGCCACCGGCTGGTCCGGAGCGTCGGAACGCGCTGGTGCAGGCGGCGTACCAGTGTCTGGCCGAAGGCGGGTTCGAGCGGTTGCGGATGCGGGACGTGGCCGCCCAAGTGGGTATCGACCACTCCTCGATCCATCACCACTTCCCCACCAAGCAGGATCTGGTGGTGGCGGTCGTGGACTACGCCACCGGGCAGTTCCGGTCGACCA
This sequence comes from Spirillospora sp. NBC_01491, assembly GCF_036227065.1. Taxonomy (GTDB): domain Bacteria; phylum Actinomycetota; class Actinomycetes; order Streptosporangiales; family Streptosporangiaceae; genus Spirillospora; species Spirillospora xylanilytica. The sequence goes on along the minus strand of NZ_CP109432.1, from coordinate 3,064,313 downwards.
CACCACCGGACGGCGGCCCCGTTGAGCGCCTGCGGGACCATCTGGCCACGCTCCGCCAGAAGATCGCCGACCAGCCCGAGCTCCACATCGTCCTGCGCGAGTTGGATCTGCGGGCCCGGCGCGACTCCGAGCTGCGGGAGATCATCGCCAGCCGGGAGGAAGGCTGGCGGAACTCACTGCGCGCTCTGCTGACCGATGCCGCCGCGGCCGGAGCGCTGGGCCCGGGCGTCGATCCGGCAACGGGAGCGGAGCTGGTCATCGCCACCGTCAAGGGAGCGAGCCTGGCTTCCAGCCGCGCCGGCGACGTCCTCGAACTGCTCGATCAGCTGCTGATCCGCACCTGACCCCCGGTCTGCCCCCCAGGAGGAACATCTCATGTCCACACGTCCACTCCGGGCCGTCATCGTCGGGGCCGGCATCGGCGGCCTGTGCCTGGCGCAGGGCCTGCACGCCGCCGGGATCGACGTCGCGGTTTTCGAACGCGACGCCGCGCCCGATGCCCGGTTGCAGGGATACCGGCTCAACATCGAACCAGTCGGTAGCCGGGCGCTGCACGACTGCCTTCCCGCGCACCTGTGGCAGGTCCTGGTGGCCACCGCCGGTGATCCCGGACCCGGCATGGGGGTGTTCACCGAGCGGCTCCGGCTGCTGATGCGGGAGGACGCCCCGCCCGCAGAGCGTGACCCGTCCGAACAGACGCACGCGGTCAGCCGCGTCACGTTGCGGCGGCTGTTGCTTGCCGGTCTGGACGACGTCGTCCACTTCGGCAAGGAGTTCACCGGCTACCGGCAGAACGCCGACGGCACCGTCACCGCCCAGTTCGCCGACGGCACCTCGGCCACCGGCGACCTGCTGGTCGGCGCGGATGGCGCCAACTCTCGCGTGCGGCGGCAACTGCTGCCACACGCGCGACGGACCCCCGTACCCGGCGTCGGGATCGGCGGCAAACTCCGGCTCGACGACGGGGCGGCGTGGCTGCCCGAGGAGATGACCAGCACCAAGAACATGTTCCTGCCCAAGCGGGACTTCCTGTTCACGGCGGTGTTCCGCCGCCGGGAGACCGACGGGGCCACCGTCGAACGCATCGGCGACCAGATGCGGGCCGCCGGCCTGGACCCAGAACTGCTCGTCCAGGACGCCAAAGACGACGACTACGTCATGTGGGCCTACGTCGCCCACCGGCGCGTGCTGCCCGCAGACCTGCTCGACGCCCCGGCGGGCGGGCGCGGGCAACGGCTGCGCGAATTGGTCACCTCTCGCCTGACCGACTGGCATCCCGACCTGCGCGAGCTGATCGCCCAGACGCCCGCCGACACCATCGAGCGATTCGACTTCGCCACCGCCGAGCGGGTGAAGCCCTGGCCGACCACGAACGTGACCGTGCTGGGCGATGCCATCCACTCCATGCCGCCGGTCGGCGGTCTGGGCGGCAACGCGGCGCTGTACGACGCAGGCGCGCTGCGCCGCGCGTTGATCGCAGTCGGCCAGGGTGAAGACGACCTGCTCCCCGCCCTCGCCGCCTACGAGCGCGCGATGTTGAACAACGGCTTCGCCGCCGTGCGAGCCGCGACCATGTACCTGCGCCTGGCCACCCTGCCCAGCCGCACGGTCCGCACCATCGCACGGACGTTCTTCCGGCTGTGCGGCGTCCTCCCCCCACTGCGCCGCGCGATCTTCTCGGACTGACCCTTCACCGGGCGTTCCCAGTCGGCCGACCGGTGTCCGGTTCGTTGCTCCGCAGCAGCGCTGAACCGCGCGCCCGGTTCTGCGCGGGGCCGGACACCGAACTCGGGGCGGAGGGCCAAGCAGCGACGCCGAAGGGCGCCCCCGTTAAGAGGGCGCCCTTCGGCGTGGCCACCTATGCCGCGCTAACGTCACTGCCCAGCCGGTGAGTGCTCACCAGATGCCATCTCGTGGTGGACGGGGTCGTGGAAGGGGCGGAGCCCAGCACTCGGTTCGGCGCGGGTGAAGGCGTAGCGGCCCAGGAAGTTGATCGCTGGGTGTGCCGGCGGACCGGTCCGTAGTAGCGCTGAAGCGGCGCAGATGTCGTCGGTGAGGGTGAACCCGATCGAGTATTTGAGCCGGCGCCGGGGCCGCCCGGTCGAGGAACTCAGGGGATACCCCCTCGCCGGGCTTGTTCATAAGTACTCGCAGGTCACATGGGTGACAGGATCTCCGGCGCCCACAATGACCCTCTTCACGTCCGGCGGCGCTTTTGGTGGCGGTGCTTAGGGGTGGAGCGCTGGCGCGGCGGCTTCTTGCGGATGGGCTGTTGTTGGGCGTTGCGGCCGCGGGAGCTGTTGGGGGTGCGGCCGCGGACGATGCCGATCAGTTCCTCCATGAGGTCGGTCGTCACGGCCTCAAGCCAGGCCAGGCCGATCTGGGATTGAGGAGCGTCGGTCACGGTGCGGTAGGTGAGGTCTCTGCGGTGGTGGAGGCGGGCCAAAGACTGCGGAAGCAGTAGAGTGCCGGCCCCCGACGCCACCAACTCGATCGCATCAGCGGTGTTCTCAGGACGGGTGAAGGCAGGCTGCCCGGGGCGGTCGCCCCAGGTCAAGACCTCGTCGAGCGGCTCGAACACGTCCTCGTCGGCGAGATCGGCAAGCTCCACCTCCTCCACCGCGGCCACCGCGTGATCCTTGGGCACCACCACGACGGTTGTTTCCAGGTACAGCGGGATCACATGGAGGGCCTCGCGGTCGACGGGCAGGCGTACGAACGCCGCGTCCACATCACCCTTCCGCAGCAGGGGGACAACATCGGCGGCGGGGAGCTGCACCAGCCGAAGCGGCACATCCCGCACCCGCTCGGCCCACACCCCAGCCCACTTCGCGGGCGTCACCCCCGGCACGTAGGCCAGCCGGAACTCACCTTTGGTCACTCCCACAGCCTAGTCACGTCCGGGCAGCCCCCATCCGCTGGCTACCCTTGAGGTCATGAGCACGTTCAAGGCAAAGACCCCGCAGACCATGAAGTCCGCGACCGCGGCCAAGAAGCTGGGGATCCTGCTGTCGGCAGCGCCCACCGAGTTCCAGGAAGGCCCTGTCTCCCGGGACGGATTGAACGCGCTCCAGGCTGACCCGCCCTCTTGGCTCGCCGACCTCCGCCGCGAGGGCCCCCACCCCCGCCAGGTTGTCGCCGCCAAGCTCCGTGTCTCCGCCTCAGGTCTGGCCCGCGCCGGCATCACGGGCCCCCTCACCACAGCCGAGATCGAGAACCTGAAGGCCGAAAACCCCGACTGGCTAGAACGCGAGCAGGCCATCCGAGCCAAAGTCCGCGAAGAGGAACTCCGCCTCAAGCAGCAGCGCGCCAAGGCCTGACTCACGTGATGCCCCCGGCCGACGTGCAGGACCGAGGCATCCCAGGATGCCAAGCCGGCTGGGAAGTGTACGGTCTCCGATTCTGTCGCTCTTTCGGTGGTAGATCCCCAAGAACTCGGCGGTGCTCTGCCCGTTCCTGAGGTTCCCCCCGTTCCACGGCCCGTTGGTGTTGCCCCGGTTTCACGGACTCGGTGATGAGGAGACCAGGTTCGACGGGTGGGTGGTTTCGAAATGTATCGGGCTCATGTAGTGCAGGGCGGAGTGGCGTCGGTGGCGGTTGTAGAACCCTTCGATGTACTCGAGAATCGCGTTGGCGAGTTCTACGCGGGTCCGCCAGCGTTGCCGGTCGAGCAGTTCGGTTTGCACGCGCGCCCAGAACGATACGGCCACGGCGTTGTCGTACGGGTCGCCGATCGTCGAACTGGATAGCGATCAGCCCTTCAGGTTGAGGGGGCCGTAGCCGACCTTGCGGGCGTGGCGCCGGAGGGTCTCCTCGGTGAGGGGCGAGGGGAGTTCGAGCTGGCCGGACATGCGTTCCAGGAACTCGGTGAGCTGGTCCCGGGTGCGGCGGGTGGTGGAGACGTAGGCGAGTGCGCGGCTCAGGGCGGCTTTCTCGCGGGTTGCGGAGTCGTTGCACCACAGCTGGAGGACGTGGCTGCGGGGGGCGACGTACGCGCCAAGCATGCTCAGGGAGAATGTGTTCTTCGGGCGGCTCTCCTTGTCGGTGTACCGGGACGGCGGCAGGTTGAGGCGGGGGCTGTCATGGTCCTGCCACACGATCGCGTCTGGGGCGATGTCGCGCTGGCGCATCCAGCCGGCGAAATGGTCGCGCGGCTCCTCGGCGTCCGAGGCCTCCACGACATGGGTGGACCTCGGCCAGTTGTTGAAGATCTTCTCGATGTGCAGGTCGCGGCGGTCGGCGACGCCGGAGTAGACCATCGTCGTGCGGGCGCCGCCCTTGCGCGCCCTGATGACGTAGCAGGGCAGGAACGCCTGGTCGACGCTCGACACTTCGAGGTTCAGTAGCTCGTCGGGCAGGTCGTAGTCGCCACGGTCGGGACGCCGGGCCAGGTCGTCGACGGCGCCCGGTTGGAAGGGTCCGCCGTGTTGGAGCAGGCGGAAGGTGCGCTGGGCGTGGGCGGCCTCACGGTCGAGGACGCGGACGCCGGGCGCGTAGTGGGCCGTGCGCAGCGGGCCGCAGCGGACGCCGTCGAAGTAGATCCGGAGCTTCTCGCGCTTCTCGACGTAGCGGCGGTCGTCGCGGACCGCCCGGAAGCCGCGTGGTGTGAGGGTCAGACTGCCACCGTTCGCCTGGACGTGACCGATGCCGTGCAGAAACCGCAGGACCTGGTCGACCATGCGCTCGGAGACGCCCAGGAACGTGGCGATCTCCGGGGTGGTGGTGAAGCGCGCGTCGGCGATGGCCAGGCCGACGTACCGGTCGAGCAGGTCGAACGGGCCGCGTTCCTCGATCGTGGCGTCCAGTTCGGCGGCGTGTAGGGGGAACGCGAGGGAGTGGACGCGGAGGGGCCGGACGCCGGGGAGGCTCGCCGCGTGTTCCAGCGCGCGGGTCTGGGCGTAAAGCGGGCCGTCGTTCCTGCTCACGTGTCCTCCCCGAGAGCGCCCATGACGTCGCGGTAGGCGCGGAGGTCTCCGCGTCGCCGGACGTGCTCGTGCAGGTTGTCGACCATGCCGCGGAAGAGCGGGTCGCCCGTGTTGAGCAGCGTGCTGAGGTCGCCGATGAGGATCAGCCGCTGCCGGGCGCGGGAGAACGCCACGTTCGAGCGGCGGACCTCCCTCAGGAACCCGATGTGACCGGAGGGGTTGCTGACCGTGAAGCCGAAGATGATCGTGTCGTGTTCGCCGCCCTGGAACGAGTCGACGGTGGCGACGCGACGGGCGATCGTGTCCTCGTCGCCGATCTCCTTCGCCAGCAGTTCGGAGACCAGCCCGATCTGCGCGGAGTATGGAAGGATCACCGCCCAGTCGCCGGAACGCGCGTGGTAGTGGGCGGCGAGCCGGGCCGCCAGTTCGGCCTCCCGGTCGTTGAGCCAGCTCCGCTTCGGCCAGGGTTCGTCGGGTCTCGGTCTCCTGCTGCGGCGTTCTTTCTGGGGCAGCGTCGAGGTGTCGACGAACGCCAGCGGCGCGGCGAACAGGTCGTCGCGGTGCGTCCGCTCGACGGCGGTCTCCAGGAATCCGCCGTAGAACTGGTCGGACACGAACCGGGCCACGATCTCGGGCATCCGGCGCTGGTAGCGCAGCAGTTCACGGTGTCCCGGCGGGACCTTGGGAAAGGCGAGCTCGAACGCGCTGTGGGTGACCAGGCGGGCCAGGTCGGGGTCGTTCGGGTGCTCGGCCGTCGCCCAGGTGAGGAGCTCCTGGTCGGGCAGCGGCGGCAGCTGGACGTGGTCGCCGACCATGACGGCCCGCCGCGCGCGGACGAGCGGCACGAGCGCGTCCACGGTGGCGATCTGCCCCGCTTCGTCGACGACGGCCAGGTCGAAGCCGACGTCGTCGAGATGTTCGCTCGTCGCGCTGCCGATGCAGGTCGCGCCGATGACGTCGGCGTACCTGATCAGCTCTCCGTACAGCTGTTCGGTCCGGCGGCTGAGCCGTTCGCGCCAGGATCTCAGCAGCTCCAGCCTCCGGCGGGCCAGGGCGAGCGCCTGTTCCGCGGCCTCATGGAAGACGGCCAGCGCGGCGGGGTCGGCCGCGATCGGCGGTAGGGGGCCGTCGAGCAGGTCGCGCAACGCTCCGGCGACGCCCGCGGCCTGGTCGGCGCGGGCGCCCTGCTCAGTGAGGGCTTGCTGATGGTCGCGACGGAGCGCGTTCAGCTCGGGGTGGGTGCCACGAACGCGGGCGAGCTCGGCCAGCAGCCCCTTCCGGTCGTTGTCGATCGCGGCGAGCGTCCGGTGAACCCCGTCCGCCTCGGCCCGCGCGTTGGCGGCCTCGCCGTCGATGCGAGTCACCCGTCTCCTGACGAACAGCCCGATCAACGGCATCTCGGCCGTGCGCCGGGCTTTGGCCAGCGAACGTTCCAGACGCTGGAGCACCTCGACGCGCTCGGCGAGCATCGCCTGGTGCTGCCCGGTGGCCTGGTCGAGCGTGCCGAGCCTGCGCCTCAGGTCGAGGGTGACCTCGCCGTCCTTCGTCGCGACGGCCGCGGCGCGGCGCCCGACGTCCTCGACGGCCTCGACGAGGCGTTCCCTGTCGTAGGCGAACTGGCGGCACAGGGCGTCGGCGGCTCCTCCGGCCGGGTCGGCGGCGGCGTAGCGCCGAAGGTGCGGCTCGGTCCGTTCGACGATGTGCTGCTGGAGCTCACCGGCGCGGGCCTCGAGCGTGAGGTGCTTGCAGTCCGCGGTGACGCCGTCCTCGCGCCCGACCCGCAGAACGAGCAGGTCGTCGGGCAGGTCCTTGAGCACGTTGTCGACGGCGCGGTTGGTGTACGAGGTGACCAGGACCTTGCGGTCCTCCTCGGCGCAGGCCAGGACGAGCTGCCGGATCGTGTGCGTCTTGCCCGTGCCAGGCGGCCCTTGGATCAGGGCCAGGTCCGGGACTTCCAGGGCTTTGTGGAAGGCGCTGAGCTGGCTGGGGTCCAGGGGCTCGGCCGGGCGGGTCCCGACCGCCGGGCGGAACGGCTGGTAGACGCCGTCCACCAGGGCGGGTAGCAGCGCCGGATTGTGCGAGCGCCGCTCCCTCAGGATCTCGACGGCCTCGCGCCGCTTGTCGTAGGCGACCAGGTTGGGCGACTCGGCGAACGAGCCGACCTCGGGGATGCGGTCGAAGTCCACAGGGCGTTCGAACCGGACCCTGGCCACGCCCTCGTCGATCTGCTCGACCCGGCCGCGCAGGTCGGGTTCGCCGTCGATGTGGACGCGGGAGCCGGTGGTCAACCGGCCCGCATTGAGCAGGTGGAACGCGTGCACCGACCTGGCCGAACGGCGAACCGCCGCCACGGGTGCCACCCTGCGGTAGGTGGACAGGCGTCCGGCGCCGCCGGTCGCCTCGATCCGGCGCCCCTGCTCGATCAGCGTCGTCAGGCGGTCGAGGTACCGGGCGTGCGTGTCGGGGAGGTCCTGGCGTGGCTCGTGCGAACCGATGATGCCGGCGTTCCAGGCGGCCTGGACGGCGGGCCAGCCCGATAGGTGGCGAAGCTCGCTGGGGTGGGCGTGGACCCGCCACCCACCGGCCCGCAGCAGCAGCGCTCCCCGGGCGATCTGGTCATGGTCGTCGAAATGGAGGGGGTGGATGCCCCCCACCCAGTAGCCTCGCTCATCGCGAGTCGGGAAGAGCATGAGGGCGTACCGGTCGTCCACGTAGACTTTGAGGAAGTCGTCGCGCCCGTCCCTGCCGCGTTCGACCCGGCCGGCCAACGGCTGCCGCGGCCCGTACGCCCAGAGGTCTCCCGTGATCGCCTGCAGGTCGGGCAGGAACGGGTGCCGGACACGCTGTCTCATCAAGGTCTCGGGGAACTTCCGGGACCAGACGAGCCCGACCTCGGGCCCCAGATCGACGACCTTTCCCGTCACGTTCCTCTCCCCAGGGTCAGCGGCGCAGTTGCGCACCGAGTTCGCTGATGTGGCCGCGTTCCGCCGGATCCTCCGAGAGGGCCCGGGCGAGGGCTCGCGCGAATCCCTCAGGAACGGCCGGATTGAGGATCGAGGCCGACACCATCGGGACCGGCGACCGTCCCGTCACGATCAGGTGAACGAGCTCGGCGAGCGCGCGAACGTCATCGGCGGGCGCGAACCGATCGGACGGATCGCTGGAATGGGCGAAAGCACGGCCGGTGTCGCGCAGGGCGAGCGCTCCTCGCCGATCGGTCAAGATCGAGCCGAGTGTGAGGTCGCCATGGGCCACCCCCTTGGCGTGCAAGGCGGCGAGGCCCGCGCACACGTCCTCGAGAGCCGCGCCGAGCACCTTTACCGTCTCCGCCGCACGCCCTCGGCCTTCGTAGAAGTCCCCCATCGAGGTGAACGACGGAACGTCGACGGCGAGCACCAGCTCCGCCGGCGTCAGCGCAGCCGCCGCCACCGCGGGCAGGCCTGGCAGCCCCTCGCCGAGGAGGTCCTGTTCGGCCGCGAGCTCCGCGCGCCACCGCAGGGTCTCGGGACCGGGCTCCCGCGATTCGGCCCTCCGGAGCCAGACGTGCCGGCCGTCCCGCCCGAGGGCGAAGGTCCGGGAGACGACGGTGGCGTTGTCGGCCGACCACTCCTCGACCGGAGCGCCCGCGACCCTGAACAGATCCTCGCCGATCTCGACCACCTCGCCGAGACCGAGGGGATCCTCCGCGACCTCCTTGACCGGCGCAGGGCGTGCCCTCTCGACCGCGACCCAGCCCTCGTGCTCAGCCTTGATCGCGAGCAGTGTCTCCCCGGGCCAGAGCGCGGGGGCCTTGTCGATGGTCCGGTGGCAGGCGGGGCAGAGCAGCATGAGATTGGCGACGCCGTCGATCTCGGCAGGCCTGTCCATCTCGGCGCGCGGCCCGCCCGGAGAGGACGGGGCGATGTGTCCCATCTCGCCGATGTGCGCCGTGCTCCCGTCGATGTCGACATTCCGAAGGCACATGCTGCACCGCCGGTCGGCGGCGTCGAACAGGGCCCGCCGCACGCCCGCCGGAATTTGCTGCCGCTCCTTCTTGGCCACGCGGGGAATCGTAACGACCCACCAGGACAATCCGCCGTGGTATCACCACAAAACGCAGCCGAACGACATTCAGTGATCAACCTGGGAGGATGCAGGACCTTGGGCTTCGCGGTCCCCGGGGGACTCGATCAGCACGAATTCGATGGGCCCATGGACGTCGGTCTCGGTCATCAGCACTGGAGCCCACCCGGTTCCGTTCACAGCAGGAAGCGAGCGGCTCGTCGCGTTGAGCGTCCCCTATGGTTCTGCGGGGTGTAGGTGTCGGCGGTGACGATTTCGACGAGTGCTGGTGGGGTGTACCGGCGGTGCGGCTGCCTGCACCCCGAGACTGGCAAATCCTGGGGCCGCTCCTGTCCGAAGCTCGTGCCTGGGCGGCGGCATGGCAGTTGGTATCTGCGGCTGGAGCTTCCCGCCGACCTGGATGGCCGCCGCAGGCGGATCAGCCGTGGCGGCTTCGCAACCCGCAAGGCTGCCGAGGCGGCGCTGACCCGGCTCCGAACGCCGAGCGCAGGCGACGCGAGTTCGAGCTTGCTGACGGTGGGGGACTGGCTGTCGCACTGGATCGCGACCCGCAACCGTGCTTCCTCCACCGTGTGTGGCTACACCAGTCATGTCCGGCTTTACCTGTCCCCGTACCTGGGCAAGCTCATCCTGGCCGAGGTCTCGGTGGCGCATGTGCATGCGATGTTCACCGCGATCGCTCGGCACAGCGAGGCGCTGGGCAAGCCGATGTCGCCGGCGACGCTGAACCGGATCCGCGCGACCTTGCGGACAGCGCTCAACGCCGCCATCCGCCAAGGCCTGCTCAGCGACAATCCTGCCGCCCGGGTGGAGTTGCCGGGTGCGCGCCGTCCGCGGGCGGTGGTGTGGACCTCAGCGCGTGTCGAGCACTGGGAGAAGACCGGGGAGCGGCCGGCGGTGGCGGTCTGGACGGCGGCGCAGACGGCCGAGTTCCTGTACGCCATCGGCGACCACCGCCTCTACGCCGCCTACCACCTGATCGCGCTGCGCGGCCTGCGCCGTGGCGAGGCCGCCGGGCTGCGCTGGTGCGACGTCGACCTGGACGGCGGCGTGGCGGTCATCACCCAGCAGCTGCAGCAGTATGACCGGCATCTGACGGCCTGCCCGCCCAAGACCGCTCGTAGCGCCCGCGTCATCGCTCTGGACCGCACCACCGTCGCCGCGCTGCGCGACCACAAAGACGGTCAACGACACGAGCGCGCCCGGGCCGGCAAGCAGTAACCGCGACAGCGGGTACGTTTTCACCTGCCTCAACGGCGGCCCGATGGCCCCGGACCGGCTGACGCGTACCTTCACCAAGCTGATCGCCGAGCATGGCCTGCCACCGATCCGGCTGCACGACCTCCGGCACGGAGCGGCGACCCTCGCCCTGGCCGCAGGTGTGGAGTTGAAGGTGGTGCAGGAGATGCTCGGCCATTCCAGCATCGTGCTCACCGCCGACACCTACACCTCCGTCCTTCCCGAGGTCGCCCACAAAGCGGCCGAGAAGACCGCCGCCCACGTCCTCAAAGCAGGCCGACTCGTCCCGGGAACCAAACGCACGCGCCGCCGCGCAGCAACCTCCAAGAAACGACGCGGACGCAAGAGCCGCACTGACCGGAGAGTACGGACTGGCCAGTCGAACGCTCATCCCAGCCGCCAGATCGGGCGTCCACAAAGACGCTGAGCCGCTCCGCCGCTGGCCTGCAGGGCCGCTTCGGGAGCGTATGACCAGAGCCTTTACGGCTCCCTGTCGCTGATACTTCGATGCAGAAAGGACAACTGAACACCATCCGGCGTGGCGAGTCGAAGGGCTCCACGCGCGATGATGCATGCCTGCGTACGGGGCATCGAGGGTCCCAAAGTGGCCGAGAACGTCTTGGCCCAATGCACGCATAGTGACGGGCGCAGGTTGGCCTCAGTTCGGCCTCATATGACGACAGCGACGACTCCCGTGAGGGGTGTCGTCGCTGGTCAGAGCGGGTGCGCCGTCAGGGACTTGAACCCCGAACCCGCGGGTTAAGAGCCTGATAACAGCGGATTCTTTCGTGATTCCGGCTGTTAAGCTGTGCCGCTCTGTCCACATCCAGCTGCGTTTATATGATGCCCCGTGTTGGCTTCTGACGCACAGTACCGGTACCCCCGAGCGAACAACGAGCGAACATGGTCCGCACGGTCAGTATCGCAGCAGTGCGCCCGGCAGCTTCCGTGGTGTACACACTGATCGACTGGACGTCGCCGATGAATGCTCGCGGGCCATAAGAACGATACAGAGGGAGGCCTCTAGTTCGAATTGGCGACACAGGACTCGGCGCGTGCGGTGCGCGAGCTAATGGAGAGAGGGCGTGGCGCGCTGGCGGAGGTCGGCGAGGCTGACGGGTTCTTCCTCGTCATCGAGATGGGCTTGCCAGTAATCCCATCCAGAGCCGGCCTCGGCGAAGTCTTCACGCGCTGCTTGGTCGACGGACTCGCAGTGATGTTCGTCCACCTGGGTATACCCGTCATCAAGAACCTCGGCAATGGTCGGCCGTTCGGGATCGACGGGAGTGAGTAACTCGGCCGCGCTAGCCTGGTGACCCCGTGGGGGCGCTGGCAGCCAGGTCGTTCAGAGTGGCGTTGACGACCGGCCAGCACATGTCGACGGTGTCGCGGTCGGGTGGATCACCCATCCGCAGTTGCGCGTTGGGATGGACGAGGTTGCGGTACTCGCGCAGGGCGTCGCAGGGGTACATCAGCGCGTCGGCGCCGATCCAGCGGTGCTTGCGAGCCAGTTCCAAAAGTTTGAACAGTGTGAGCGATTTGAGGTGATTGGGGGGCGGCGGGGGCGCCAGTCGGGTTCTTGCTGCCTCCAGCAGGGCGCCTTCCAACAGGCTGCCGAGCATGATGATCGCCGATACATGGCAGCCGTTCTCGGTGCTGGTTTGTGCCTCGTCCAAGCGGCTCTGCAGCACTGCGGCAAGCCTTGGGTCCTGGATGACCTCGCGCATGGTCGTGCGGAGTGTCACCGGGGCCAGCGTCGCGGCCGACGCCGATGCGGGGTCGCATTCGATGAGGCGGGGGCGGCCGGCGGGGCGCTCGACCTTGTAGCCCTCGTGGACGAGGATCTGGTTGAGCTGCTGGGTGACTTCGGTGACCGTCACGGCGGGTTCACCGAGGTACTCGCGTCCATCACATAGTCGGATCAGCACCTTCTCGATGTCGTCGGGCTGGTCGCGGTGCTCGCGCAGGTGCTGGGTGATCCAGTCCAGGCGGCGCTCGCCGTCGTAGTCGAAGGGCCCCTTCCAGCCGGCGTCGTCCAGGAAGCGCGCGAGTTCGCGGCCCTGGCGGTAATGGGGCCCGTCATCGCCGCAGATGAGCCGGGCGATTTCTTGGAGGGTCTTGTCGTCGAGGCGGCGCATGTCACTCATCGCGTGCATTCTCCAGTCCGGGGTCGGGCGGGTCGAGGGGGGTCCAGGCGCCGAGCTGGCTCGACTGGCTCGAGTGGGCGGCGGCTGCGGGTGCCGGGGCGATGCCGAGCTCGGTGAGGGCGGGCCACAGCGGCAGCAGCGCCCGGTCGGGGTCGAACCGGAAGTCGCCTTCGCCGACGCGCCGAAAGTGCCAGCCGGCTCGCCGTAGTTCGCGTTCGCGTTCGAGGTCGTGGCGGCGCTGCTGGGGGGTGCGGTGCCAGTGGTGGCCGTCGCATTCAACGGCCAGGCGGGCTGCGGTGCCGGTGACGACCAGGTCGATGCGTCGGCCGCCGCCGACCGGGAACTGCGGGACGACGTGGTATCCGCGTTCGCGGATCTTCAGGAAGACCTGCTGCTCGAACAGCGAGTCGAAGGGGCGGTGGAGTTCGCCGGGAGTGAGATCGAGCAGGTCACCGGGGGTGGTGGTGAGTGGCGGCGGCGCCTGCATGTAGGTCAGCAGGGAGTGGCGGAGATCGGTGCGTCTGAGCAGATGCGCCGGCGTTGAGGTGAACAGCCACATCTGATCGCGGGCACGGCTGGCGGCGACGTTCCATCGCTGCCGGTGTCCTTGCTGGGTGAGCGCGGGATGGGTCTTAGCGATCACCATGGACAACAGGATCACGTCGCGTTTGTCGCCCTGGAACTCCTCGGGGGTGCCGACGCGCAAGCGGCGATGCTCGCGTTCGCTCAGGTCCGGCAGTTCCTGGTCGATAATCCGGTCCAGCAACTGGACCTGCCCATAGCCCTGCAGCGCGATGACGCCGAAGGTCTTGCCGCGGTAATCGGGGTGGGCGAACAGCTCCTTGAGCTTCTCGACAATCAGTTTCGCCTCGACCGGGTTGCGAAGTTTGCCTTCGCGGCCTTCGGTGTAGCCGCCGTCGACGTGCACGACCTGGAGCGGGTCGAGCCGGCCGACGCCGTACTCGCGCAGCGCCACCAACTGCTTGTCGTAGAAGTTGGCCGACGACCATCCGATGATCTCGGGCATGCAGCGGTAGTGGTCGGTGAGGCGCTGGGTGTCGGGGAAACGGGTCTCCATGAGCCGGTAGAGATTGGACTTGGGAGAGAAGTCTTCGCGCCGCGACAGCTTGACGTTGGGCAGGTAGTCGTCCAGCCGGTCGAAGATCGGCTCGAGTTCACCGAAACTGCTGGGCGGCGGCGAGCACTGCTGGTCGTCGCCGACCACGATGACGTGGGGTGCCAGCCACAGCAGGAACGCGGCGTCGACGCGTAGCTGGCTGGCCTCGTCGATGATCACGACGTCGAAGCTGTCGGGAATGGGCGGGACCGTCGCCACGACCAGATCCAGCGGCATGATCCACGCCGGTACGGCGGCCTGGGTCTCTTCCATGGCCTCGCGGACGGCCGCCCGGTGGCGGCCCGCATAGCGCCGGCTGGTCCCCTTGCCCAGGTCGCTCATCCGATTTTTGAACGTCTGCAGGGCCTGGCGTTGGTGCTGAGTCATGCGTTCCAGACACTGCTGCCATGCCTTCTCGGCCGCCAGTTCCGCGGTAAGGCGCTGCAGCCGCCCTTCAGCCTCGTCCAGGGCCGCCTCGACTTGGCGCTCGTGGCCTGCGGGCGTGGTCTGGGACAGGAAGGCCGCCGCCCGGGCCCAACCCCATGCGGCGTCCAAGGCGCCCAGCCGCTGCTCCCATACCGGCTCATGCCGAGTTTCCTGCAGCCGTTCGACCAGGCCGGGGGCCGCTTCCCCGAGGGCCTGCAGCAGCGTGCGTTGCCGACGGCTGTCGGTTTGATCGCGTAGTGCCTGCCGCAGCCCTGGTAGCGCCCGCGCGTAGGCGTACGGGTCGAGCCCGCGCAGGGCTGCCCCGACAGCGGCGGCTTCAGGCGCGGGTTCGCTGTCGGGGGAGGCGGGCCGACAATGAGCTGCCCAGGCGTCGATGCGTGCGCGGGCCCGCTGGACGGCGGCCTGGTCCTTGACCAGGCGCATGCTGCGGGCGAAAGCGTCCCAGTGCGGCTGGTCATGGATCGCCTGCGGCATACCGCTGGTGATGAGGAGATCATTGATCGCGGCGTGGGCGTCGGCGAACGCCTCCACCTGCCCCAAGGGCGCGCTGCGGTTGCAGACCTCCTCCAAGCCCACCAGGAGCGTCCCGTGGTGAGTGATTGAGACTCCCAGTTGGACCCAGTGGGCGGTGGCAGCAGCCAGCGCCGAGGCGGCTTGCAAATGGATGATGAGGGCACGCAACTCCTCGGTGGTCTGCGGGGGCCGTCCGTTCACGCGTGACCGGTGCATCGCTTCCTCGGCGACGCGTTGAGTGCGATGCGGCATGACGCGCCGGAGCCGCCCGCCGCCGTCGAGGTAGGCGCACAGGTCGGTGAGTGCGGCGGCCATCGCGGCGGCTTCGGGCCCGTCGACGGTGGGCGCCTGGACATGGGCCATCTCCAGCGCTAGGACGTTGTCGCGGTGCCGCTGCACCTGCTGGGTCGTTTGCGCTGCCTTCTGCCACAGGCGACGCGCCCGTCCGGTCAGGGCATCGCGTAGCGCCCGGGTTCGCCAGTCGCCGCTCGGCCACGCCGTGGCCTGCTGCGGCATTCCCATCCGCTGCAGCGCGGTGACCGCGACCTGCAGGCGGCGTTCCAGTTCGATGAAGTCCGCATCGGCGAGTCGTCCCAAAGCGCCAGCCAGTTGATCGTGCCCGGCGATGGAAGTTGATGGCCTGGCGGCTTCGACCAGTTGCTCGAACTGCTCGGGAGTGGGCAGCCCGGCAGGGGCGGGCAGCCACTGCCCGAGCCGGCTCCGCCGGGTCATCGTTTCGGACCGCAGCAGCTGCAGCAGTTCCAGCGCGGCTACGGCGTCGAGTGGAGGCGCTGGCGGCCCCGATGCGGGCAGCATGGCGATCCAGCCGTGCAGCTGCCCGGCGCGGCGTACCCGCTCGCCGATCTCGGCGCGCGTGCCAGCGTAGCCGGGAGCCACCTCGCCGTGGTCGAGCGTCTCGGCCTCGCGTAGCTGCGTCACCTGCCGGTGCAGTTGGCTGATGCGGCGGCGCAGCTGGGCCCGTTGGTCCTGCAGGTCATTCACCGCAGCCCGTAGTTGGGTCGGGTTCCGGGTCGCGGCGTTGTCAGACAGAGCACGGATGGTGCGTTCGGTCTCCTCCCGGCCGGTGCCGCGCTGGTTGGTTAGCCGAATGCACAGGTTCCGCAGCTGCGGTGGCAGCATGTCGTCGTCGGCGAGGACGTCGAGCGCCTGGTCTTTGGCGCTGGTGACCAGGACGCGCTTACCGTCGGCCAGCAGGGCCGCTAGCAGGTTGGCGATCGTGTGGGTCTTGCCCGTCCCTGGCGGGCCCTGCAGGACGATCGCGGTATCTCTGCGGAGTCGCTCGAACACCGCCGCCTGCGCCTGGTTGACCGGGAGCGGGAACAGCGGATCATCGCTCAGTAGTTGATCGGCGGCGCGATGTGATCGTGTCCGCCAGGCCAGGCGCTCCTGAGTGTTCAGTGGAAGCAGTAGCTGGGCGAGGCCGAGAGGGCACTGGGCATCGCTCGACCGCAAGGTTGCTTGGATGCTTTCGTAGTAGTCCACCAGCCGGTTGCGGTCACGTGGCCGCACGATCAGTGCCGGGGAGAGGGTCAGCAGCGGTGTCGCGCCCGCATCCTCCGGCCGGTCCCATGTCTCACTAAAGCGCCCGGCCTGCTCTAGCGCTCGCTCCTGCCACCCGCGCAGAAGGTCGATCATTGCAGTGCTCAGCAGAGCCGGAGGTTCGTGATCGAGTTGGTCCCGCAGAAATCGGATTTGCTCGTTGAGGAAACCGTCGTCACGTTGAAGAAAGTACCGATCTTCAAGTTGGGGAAGGGCATCGTCGAGGACATTCACGGTCAGCCGCGAGGTACGGGGGTCCACCGTAACGCTCAACCGCACCGTGAGAATATGCCGCTGGATTTTGTGGCCGCCAGGTGAATCCCACGTCAGCAGCCCCAGCGCCGCGACCAGCTCCATCGCATCGTCATTGAGACTCAGCTGCCGAGCCGTTCGGGCTAGCTCCTTGCGCAGCCGCCGACGTGGCCGCGCCGTTCGCTCCGCGGCCGCCCAGTGGTCCCACTGTGGGCGCCAGGCCCGGTAGGCACGCACCAACTGTGCTGCCTGCTCTTGCGTGACCACCGCACCTGTGTCACCGCCACCGGCGGGTGGCGCGGCGGTGTCCAACGCGAAGGCCGGCGGCCGGTCCGGGTCGGCGACAGCCACATCCACCCAGCCGTGCAGCGGGGCCGCGAGCTCAGGTGGCGGGCGCTCGGGTTCGAAGTCGATTTGCACGAGCACGCCGTCCTCTGCCGGTCTCGATGGCCGCAGTCCCTCGGGCAGCTCAGACCACCACCAGACGCGCTCGTAGGCGGCCGTATCGCGGACGGGCTTGCCACTCGCCTGCACCAGATCGCGTAGGTAGGCGATCAGACCGCGGGTCGACTTCACAACAGCCGGATCCGATGGATGCGGTACCGGCGGCGGCGTGCTGGTGACCATTCCTGCCTCCCAGGTTCAGGACAACGTTCCAGGATGGAAGAAAAGATCGCAATGAACAAATCACGCTGCGGTAAGGATGCATCATCGCGAAAGCAAGGCATTTGTTGCCATGGCGGTGTGGAGAGTTGCATACTCTTGACTCGAAGATCGTGATAATGGAGTCGAGGCGAGAAAACCGGGTCCCTAAACAAGGAACTGTTTCCAACCTCAACTGGCGTGGTGATGCAAGGCGAGAATCGCCTGGACGAAGGCGGTCAGCCGGGCTGGTGAGCAGCGTGCGTGGCGCAGGATGTGCCAGCGTTTGAAGGTGCTGGCGCCTTGCTCGCCCACAGCCCGGACCGTCGCGTGGTGCCGGTTGAACAGCTTCTTGTGCCATCCGAGCTTGTGGCCCCTTGCGGCGGCGGTAGGGGGTGCCGATCGCGCCGTCGGCACCGATGTGAAGGCCACCGGGTTCCGTTCACAGCACCACCGAACCCGGAGTGCACCAACTTTCGCCGAACCCGGTGGGGCTCACGGCCCCACCGCAATCTGAACCAGCGACCGCCCGACGGGCGAAACGATGAGCCCCATCCGGCATCGACCGCGTCTTGCGCCGTGATCAACTCGGCGGAAGTGGGCCTACAGCGACCGGCGCTGGCCGGGACGGCCGCCTACCGGCGTTTCGGTCAACACGCTGATTCTTCGCATGGCGCGGGAGAACCCG
This sequence comes from Spirillospora sp. NBC_01491, assembly GCF_036227065.1. Taxonomy (GTDB): domain Bacteria; phylum Actinomycetota; class Actinomycetes; order Streptosporangiales; family Streptosporangiaceae; genus Spirillospora; species Spirillospora xylanilytica. The sequence continues at coordinate 3,046,721 of NZ_CP109432.1, read as the reverse complement.
ACCTGGGGTCATCGAAGAGTCCAGGGCGAACCGGCCCGGCTCGGCTACACGATGGCCGCTTCCACGGTGTGGGAGATCCTGCACGCCGCCGGTATGGACCCCGCACCCCGGCGTGCCGGCAGTTCCTCACCGCCCAGGCTCACGCGATCAACGCGTGCGACTTCCTGGTCGTGGAGACAGTCCTGCTCAAACGGCTGTACGTGCTGGTGTTCATCGAGCACGGAACTCGCAGACTTCACCTGGGCGGCGTGACGGCGCATCCGCCCGGGATGTAAGCGGTGCAGCAGGCCCGCAACCCGGCCATGGACCTGGGCGACCGCATCGACACGCTGCGATTCCTGATCCACGACCGCGATCCGCTCTTCACGACCGCGCTCGCCGTGGTGTTCAGGGCCGACGGGCTGCGAGTTATCACAACCCTGCCGCGGATGCCGCGGATGAACGCCATCTGCGAGCGCGTCATCGGAACCCTCCGTCGCGAGCTCCTGGACCGGACCCTCATCCTCGGCGAGCGAGACCTGGCGATGGTCCTCCGCGAGTACCTGGTCCACTACAACCGCCACTGGCCGCACCAGTCCCGGCAGCAGCGCCCACCGGACATCCAAACGCAGCCGATCCAGGACACGGCCGAACCCATCGACCTCCGCCGCATCCGCCGAAAACGCCTCGTCATGGGCTTGATCAGCGAGTACCACCACGCCGCATGGCCGCAGTTCAGACCACGTGACCCAACAATCGAGCGCCACAGGGTTCCGCAGGGCATCACGACCACCGCGGACGCTGCCGCCGAGGCGGGTTACGACCGTGTGAGGGCGATCGTGATCGGTTGGTACTACGACCAGGGCGGAACCGAGCGCGGTGTCCAGCTGTCGTTCGTGGACTACTCGACGCCGGGTGCGGCGACCTGCAGCGCAGACTTCGCAGACACGCCGCCGTACTCTTCTCGATCTCGGGCGTGTCGCCACGGTCGCGAAATGTAGGTTGCACACCGTCCGCTCAGGCATCTTCGCCGACGAGCGCCTGCGGGACCTACAGAGGGGACGGTCACTCCATCATTGGAGTCAGCGCCGAGTAACTCGGCGCGTCCTGCCAGCCCCGGGTGTCCCCACCTCGATCGGAGACCGTCGTGAAGAACAGCGTGTTGTGGCGAGTTGTCGACAACGACAGTGGCGCCGAGGCCATCGTCAGTACGCCTGCCGAGGCGGTCGCGTTCATCAACAGCCGGTTCGACACCGATGAGAACGACGAGCCGTTCAGCTTCACCGAGGTCGGTCCCTTCGTCCTGAAGCCGCTCGGCGTCATCACCGCGTGGGCGGCCAAACAGGACGACGGGCGGACCGATGGGCGAACTGCACCGATCACGATCAGGCCGGTAGTGACTGACGGCGCCATCGACAAGTGCGACGACGTCGTGCTCTGGGGCGACGTGCAAGTCACGTGGGATCACGACGTGTACACCGTCAATGGGCCGGACGGCTTCGAGTGCAACGTCGCCGACAGCGCAGCCGAGCTCAACGAGATCCTCGACGAGTACGCCACCGACTACGAGTACGTCGAACCTGAAAGGTCCGACGGCCACGCGCGACCGAGCCAGCGAGAGTTGATCCGGTACGGCGCCCAGGAGTGCGCCAGCCGGTTCGGGCACCTTGACGACGACGCTCTGCTGTGGCTCGCCGCCACCCGGATCACGCTCGCCCTGTGGCGCAACACGCCTGTCGAGAACTGGCATGCCGGCAGGAGCCCGCTGCACGACGGCATGATGATGCGGATCAACGCGGCGACCACCCGGTTCGTGCGCTCGATGCTGTCGTTTGACCATGTCGACTGGGTCGCTGTCGGTCTCGCGATCGTCAACCCGTCTCGGGTTCTGCCGACTGGACAGTCCGTGCTCGAGCTTGGGTTGGCCTGCCACAGCCCTGACGACCCGGCGCACGAGGATGATCCGCGCGACGACCTCGCGGAGATGGCACAGGACGCGATCGGTTGGGGCCGTGCGTACCGCCTCCACGAGCAGGAGTTCGGCCTGCGGCCCCTGATCGAATTCTTCTGCGCGTTCGACAACGGCTGGTTCGGCGCACCTAGTTGGGGGCGCATCGTCGATCGGTTCGTTGCCGCAGTCGACGACCGGGAGCACGGGCACTGGCGCGTGCACCGGGACAAGCCTTGGTTCGACGAGTGGTTCACCAGCCGTCCGGCCGACATTGCGGACAACGCTGAACTGCGTCGGCTCCTGCTTGCCGGGCCGGACCTGCTGTCCGAAGCAGCTGCCGAATGGTGCGTGGAAGGTGCCATCGGCTACGTCTGTCGGGACGACCATGCGAACGGCTGCGGGCGGTGCGGTGTCCCGCCGGCGACAGAGTCGTCGAATTAGTCGTCGGTTTGAAGCGCCTGGTCCGATGGAGCCTCCACCCGACCCGGGGTGCCTCTGTATTTGTCAAGTCACGGTGATGGAGGCATATAGTCGCTGCTGGCGGGTTCGGGAAGTGGCTTGTCCGAAGATCCGGCTGTCGGGGTTGGGCCGGTCGCGCTGGATATCAAAGACGCCCCCGAGTGTCCTCCCGGGCCCGTCCTAGCGCGGCGTCGTTCGTCGCTGGTCATGACCCCTCAGGAGCCGGGATTGGACATCAGCTCGCTCGCATGACCGAGATCGCCGCTGGTGATCGCGGTGGCGAGGCGGTGCTCGGCCCGGCGCCGGCGCTTCATCAGCGCCTCGTACGACAGACCGAGCTCGTCGGCCACCTGGCGGGGATCGACGTGTCGGTGCCGAGAACTTTGTCATCGGCTGTGAACTGCGAGGAACCTGATCGTCTGCATGTTTGGCCACGGGCTCCGCGCAGGTGAGGCACTGTCAGTTCCTATGGCGCTACGTCTGGTATATCTCGCGGTGTTGCGGGTGTTCGGCTGGGTGATGCTGCTGGCTCGGTCGGATGCGGCCAAGGACGTCGAGATCCTGGTGCTGCGGCATCAGGTGGCGGTGCTGCAGCGGCAGGTGAAGCGGCCGCGCCCTTCGTGGGCGGATCGAGCGGTGATCTCGGCGCTGGTCCGGCTGCTGCCAGCCGTTCATCGTCGGCGGCTGCGGTTGTTTGTCTCCCCGCGTACGGTGCTGCGCTGGCACGCTCGGCTGGTGCAGCGCCGCTGGACCTTTCCGCACCGGCGGCCGGGACGTCCACGCACCGCGGCGGTGATCCGCGGGCTGGTGCTGGAGATGGCGCGCGACAACCCGACCTGGGGCTACCGGCGGATTCACGGTGAGCTGGTCGGCGTGGGGTACCGGGTGGCGCCGTCGACGGTGTGGGCGATCCTCAAGGACACCTGCATCGATCCCGCACCCGCGCGAGCCGGGCTGAGCTGGCGCCAGTTCCTGGCCGCACAGGCCCACTCGATCATCGCGGTGGACTTCTTCCACGTGGAGACGGTGTTCCTGCGCCGGGTGTACGTGCTGTTCTTCATCGAGCACGGCACCCGCCGGGTCCACCTGGCCGGCGTGACTGCACATCCGTCGGGGGAGTGGGTAACCCAGCAGGCCCGCAACCTGCTGATGGACCTGGGGCAGCGCGCCGACGAGCTGAGATTCCTCATACGCGACCGCGACACCAGGTTCACCGCAACATTCGATGCGGTGTTCACCTCGATCGGCGCTCGGGTCATCGTGACGCCGGTACGCGCTCCGCGAGCCAACGCGATCGCCGAACGCTGGGTCGGCAGTGTCCGCCGCGAGTGCACCGACCGGATCCTGATCGCCGGCGAACGCCACCTGCGCCGCGTACTGACCGAGTACGCCGATCACTACAACGCCCACCGGCCCCACCGCAGCCTGGACCAGCGACCGCCCGACGGGCGAAACGATCAGTCCCCATCCGGCAGCGTCCGCGTCTTGCGCCGTGACCGACTCGGCGGACTGATCCACGAGTACTCGCAGGTCGCATGAGGTGACACAGTAATCGGCACCCACAGGGTGCAGAAGCAGTTGCCGGGCGCACGAGTGAGAAAGCCCATGCTGGAGCGCAGCAAAGCCTCCGGGCCGCACTGCTGAACGGTTCTGTGGTCCCAGTGGAGCCATACCTCAGGCAGGAGGCCCGGGTTCCGCGGGGGAAGGGCCGAGGATCTGGTTGCGGTGCGTCCTGTGCCCCGACAGCGTCTTCGAGCTGATGGCGTATTCACGGACTCACCCGAGGTGTCCCATCTCCAGGACGCGCCACGTGAGTTGTGGAATACCTCCGATGTGGCTGAGCAGCGCGGACCGGAGCCGGAGGCTCCTCACCGGAGGGCATCGACCTGGAGCTCACCGAGAGCTGCGGACTTCAGCCGTTGCCTGGTAGCCGCGTCGACGAACCTCGCCCCCTCCCGGGGTCGATGCCGCCCTACCGAGGCAGCGGGTCGAGAACACCGTACCCGGGCATGATGATCTCCGGGGGCGGCCGGGCCAGCGCGGCTACAGCCCCTTGTGGCGACGTGACGCTGTGGGCAGAGGGGGCTTCATCTCGTGGGGACGGATGCGGAGGGCACATTCGTGCCCCCAGCGCTCGTGTAACTGTCCTGCGATCAAGGTGAGCTACACGGGCACTGGGGGCAGATGGTGGCCGTTGGGCTCCGACTTGTCGGTGACAGCATGATCGAGGCCCAACGCTGGTGCTGTCAGGCCCCGGATGCCTGGTTCTGTTCTGGTTTCCAGGTGGCGGTGACTGTCAGATGCGCCTGTCCGCTGCCACTGACGATGCCGAGTTTGAGGTCGTGTCCGAGCTGAACGCCGAAGGTGACGGACACTTCGTCGGGTGGGGTCGCCCCTGTGGTGATCGCGTCGTGCACGTCCTGGACCAGCGAGCCGAGGGGTTGCAGCGTCGTGCGCAGTGCGTCGGCGGCGACGGCGGCGGCTGCCCGCCTTCGCCTTGCGACTGGAACGAGAGGGCCGATACCGTCCGGTGCCTGCTCCGCGTCGGAGGTGGGACGCTCTGCGGGCTGGATCAGGAAGTGGACTGTGGTTCCGTCCGAGAGAGCGAAATCCTGTGAATCGTTCATGCGGATCATTCTGCGGGGAGGACCCTGGCCGGACAGCGGTGTTGCCGGACTCGGTCGCAGGTTCTTCTCGTTTGCCCAGGTCAGGTGCAGGGGGGCTGTGCCGGGGTTCCGTCTGGCAGCAGTTCACGCTCGGCGGTGGTGTAGTCGCGGTCCGCGACTTTGCACAGGGCACGGAACTGAGCCTCGGGACGCAGGTCGAAGGTCCGACGTCGCAAGGTGAAGGACCCCTGCACCCCTCCGAGGAGCACCTCCAGGCGGTTCTCCTGTACGAAAGCCTCCGCCCCGTCGGGGACGTGCAGCGTGGTGGAGTTCTCGGCGTCGGTAAGGTCGTGGATCGTCACCTGGCCTTCCTTGTAGGTGAGGACCTTGTCCCCGGCGCCGACGCCGATCATGTACCCGTCCGAGGAGCTGGTCGCGCTACCGGGCAGCTGCTTGCCCCGGTCGACGTCCCACACCCGGACCTTCCTGCCGCTGGTCTGGACGGCCAGACGGGAACCGCGCTCGTCGAAGACGAGAGGACCGGCCGACGGGTCGTCGCTGCTGACGAACGGCGCTGAGATCGGAAGTCCTGACAGGGTCGCGATGTGCCGGGGGGCTCGAAGGTCCCACAGCAGGATGTCGCCGAACGCGGCGCCGCGCCGAGTTACTGCCGCGACCTGCCCGGGGTGGTGCGGACGGGGAACGAGCCGGCCCTCGGTAAAGATGTCGTCGAGGGTGCCCGTACCAGACCGGTCGGGGTCGGGGTGGGCGGGGATCGGCCTCGTCAGGAGGGCCCCGTTGGCTGCGTCGACGCGGGCGAGGCGTCCGTCGATCGTCAGCAGGGCCATCTCGCTGCCGCCCAGGGCGGCGACTTCCTCCACCTCGCCGCCCTGGTCGTGTTCTTCCTTCTCCGCCGCCTTCGCCCCAGGCAGCGCACCGTCGAGAGGCACCTTGTCCTTCAGACTTCCCGCCGGGTACGCGGCGAGCAGGTTGCCCCCCCTGCTCCACACCACGACCCGTCGTGAATCCGCGGTCCAGGAGAGCGTCCAGGACGGCGCGTCGTCGATGAACGGAAGCGGCACGGACTGCCGCCGGGCGCCGGACGCGTCGACGACCTGCAGGCTGCGCTGGTCCGCGATGGCCATGAAGCGCCGGTCCGGGGACACGCTGGAGGCCGCGTCGCTGTCCGTGGCGCGGAATTGTTTACGGTCGTACCGCTCGGCGCGCACGACCATGAGCGCGGTACCAAGTGGCGCCAGGACGACCACCTCGCCGTCATTGCGGGGCACCACCGCGAAGCCCGCGCCGGAGAGGCCCGTGTCGCGGGCGCTGGGAATGCGGGCGATATGGGCTTGCCCGGTGCTGAGGTCGGTGAGAATCGGCTCGTCGTAGAGTCCCTCATCGGTGCCGTTCGAGGAGTCGTCCGACGATATGTGGAAACGCTGGGTGCTGTCCGTGGACCCGATGACGTCGACGTCGGGCAGTTCGGCGCGACGGCCGGGGGCGGCTCCGAGGGGCTGTGAGTACGAGTCGTCACCGTCCTGACGGATGAGGAGTTCACCACCGGCCCTCAACCGGATGCCTGAGCTCAAGTTATTGTCAACGGTGGCGGTGTAGCGAAGCCGAGACGTGTGGAGGTCTCTGATCTCGATCCGCAAGTCCTCCACGCCGGCGGTGTAGCCGATGGTCGCGACGGAATCCGGGTCGGAGGTGAACGCCGCCTGCTGCACTCCTCTCTCGGGGACGAGCCCGTCGGGTACGTGGATGGGAGTATCCGACTCGGTCTCCCATGCCTCGGCGAACGGGGGCGGGCACTTGGGGAGGGGGGAGCATCTGCCCGAGGGCTTCACGGTCAGCAGGAGCCGCTTGCTGTCGCTGCTGAAATCGAGAGTGATGTTGACCCCTCCGGCCGTCGGGTGGGCTATGGACAGCGGCTCGGGGCGGAGGGAATCGTCCAGTCGCCACAGGAGCACGGCATCGGACGAGCTGGAAGCGGCGAAGAAGCGGCCGTCGGGGCTCAGGGCCAGTTCGTGGACCAGTCCTTTGGGAACGCCGCTCAGCTCCCGTGCGCGGGGCGTGCTGCTCAGGGCGTCGGTGACCACGGTGTACCTGGGGTTGTCGCTGTTTCGCGTCGATGTGACTACCAGTACGCGGCCGTCCGGGGTGGACGTCATGTCCGTGGCGCGCCCCTTCCAGACCGATGGGTGGCTGGCCAGCAGGTGCTGTCCGCGGACGTACTGGCTCTGCAGGGTCTGGCGGGTCGTGGCAGTCGGCCGGGCGTTGTAGGCGGCCAGCGCGAGTTGCAGTGCCGTGGCGGGATCATCCGGCGGGCGCGCCTCGGAGGCCTGAGCGAGGAGGCCCGCGGCCTGGAAGCGGAGCTGCTGTTCGGCACGCTGCAGGCCGCGCCAGGTGGAGATCGCCAGGACGACGGAGAGCACCGTGAGCACGGCGAGCACTCCCTCCGCGCCCCTGCGTACGCGAATCCTGCGCCGGGAGTGGCGGTGGCTCAACTGAATGTAGGCGTGCTCCTCCGCGGAGACGTCCTGGCTGTGTCCCTTGAGCTTGAGGTCCGCCTCGGCCAGGTCCGCGCCGCTGAGCAGACGCGCGGGATCGCTCTTCCGCGCCTGCCAACGGGCCATATCAGCGCGCAGCTGCTCCTGCCAGGCACGGAAGTCCCGGGACTCCACGAGCCAGGTCCGAAGGAGCGGCCAGAGTTCGGTCAGTGCTTCGTGTGCCAGGTCGACGATCTCCTCCTGTCCGGATTCCCCCGGTGCGTGCGAGAGGACGAGGAGTCTCCCCGATCGGGTCAGCTCGCGGACGAGTGCGAGGAGTTCCGGGGCGAGATCGGTGGTGCGGGCAGGTCTGCGGACGAAGGTGTCGCCGCCACCTGGCCGCGCCAGCTGCGCGAACAACCGGGGAGCAAGCTCTTGCTGCTCCCGTGTCAACTTGGCGTGGACGCTGTCCGCATGTCCGACCAGGGCCCCTGCTATGCCTCCGAATGCGTCGTAGGCGGCATGGGTGAGCATCGAGTTGCTGCGCTGGTGCCACAACTCGGTCAGGGCGAACTGGACCAGCGGCATCCGCCCGGGCTCGTCGCCCGCGTCCGCGACGATCCTCTCGGGCAGGCCCGGCTCGAACCACAGCCCCGGAACGGCGTCGACGGGAGCGGTCACCGCGCGCTTCAAGTCGTCGTCGCTCAGCGGTGCGAGGAACTGCACGGCATCACTGACGACGTCGGACATATCGACCGTCACCAGTGCGTCGAGGGAGTCGGGACGCGCCGTGGCGACGACCCGCAGGGCTGCCGCACCGCGTCGGCCGGCGAGGACGGAGAGCATGCGGAACATCTCGCGTGCTTCGCCCGGCACGGCGCGTGCGTACTCTTCGAGCTGGTCCACGAAGAGCACGTGCCCGGCACTCGGGCCGCGGTCCAGGATCCGGTCCCGCAGCGCCGGCAGGACGTCCGGGCCGTCGGCGAGGAGCCAGGCCAGTTCCTCGGTCCTGACGAGGTGTTCGATCTCGCTGAGCCCCGGTTCAAGGACATCGGTCAGCACGTGAGCGAGAACGGAGGTCGCCCGGGCGCCCGGGACGGGACGCAACTCGGACACGCCAGCACCCTGGTCCCGTAACCGGGGCAGCACCCCGGCCCCCACCAGGGAGGACTTCCCGCATCCTGAGGGCCCGACCACCAGTACCAACGGCCTCTGGTCAAGAGCCTCCAGCACCCGGGTGGTGTCGGCGTCACGACCGTGGAAGAACTGCGACTGTTCCTCGGTGAAGGGCTCCAGTCCCTGGAATGGGCAAGGTGCCGGCATGATGTGATCATCGATCAGATCGGCCGACGGCAGCAAATAGGCGGTACTCGCCCCTCGGTGCACGGCGACGGTCATGCCGACGACCCCGCCCTGGGCGTCGTCCCACACCGGGGACCCGCTGAATCCTTCCGTGACGCGGGGCCCGGGCAGGTGTGCCTCCATCTGCAGGAGCCCCGCAGCCATGCCAGCGCGCAGGGTGCCACGCACCCAGACTCCGTGATCCGCACCATCCGGGTGTCCGAACGCACGGAACGGGTGCTCCCAGACTTCGGTGCCGTCGACGAGCCCCACCGGCCTTGCGCCCTCGACGGGCCGCTCAAGCCGCAGCAGCGCGACATCGGCTCCCCCATGGCGCCAGGAGACCACCCTCGCCCGCGCGGAGGGACGGGCGGACAGGAGCGGGAAGTCGAGGTTCACCGACCCGCCGGGCGCCTCGTCCACGGGCGCCGGGAGATCGAGGGCCTCTTCGACGACGTGCGCGCAGGTACACACCAGGTCCGCGGCAACCAGGAATCCGGCACCGGCCACGTCTCCGTCGACCGAGAATATCCGCACCTGCGAGGTCCCCAGAACGTCACTCCGAAACTCCGCGGCCATGGCGCTGCTCCCTTCCCGTCCGGATGACGTACCCACGATCCGCCGCCACCACTGGAAAGACAACTTGCCGCGCTGGTACCACTGTTGGTGTCAGGGGGCACACGTCGAACGCCGAGGCGTGCCGAGGCTGTCGGTGCCGGTGCGAGCGCGCCGCAGGGTTCGGCAGGCCCACGGGAACCGGTCGCGACAGATGCGGCGCCCGATGGCCGCCACATCTGTCGAAGCCTTCTACCCGCTCGACGGCGATGTGGGCCGAGCCCGTCGACTCCGTCGACTCGGGCTTCGTTACGACCGCAGGCGGCTGACCAAGTGGTCGCCGCGTTCCTCGACGACCTGGAACAACGCGGGCTTTCGAAGACCGCATCCTTGGCCCTGGGCACCCGGTCTACGACCTGACGGAATTGCTCGATCGCGGGCATGTGTCCGCCGGGACCACCAGCCTCGCCCGAATCAGACACATCCCTGTGCTGGCCGGAGTTCTTAGCCCGTGCAACTCCCTCTCGGGCCAGGTCATCGGTAGAGGCCAGCGAGTTGTGTCAACAACCCGTAGCCGGTTCCTGTAGCGGGCCAGCGCTCGATCGCGCTCGGACCAGGCGGCCAAGACGGCGTTGGCGCCGGGAACCGCGCGAAGTGCAGCCCAATCGCCTGTCGGGTCAGCCATGCGGACCGCCTCATTGTGTACCGGCCGCTCCAGGGGCCGGGCAGCGTTGACCTTCCCGTTCCGGATCAGCCAGTCCATGCCGCACTGCGTGCCGCCGGTGAAGGCGGCCGCGATCGAGACGAAGTTTGCTGCGGCCAGGGCCTGCGGGTGGGGTCCAGCCGCCTGCGCGAACTGCGCGGCGAGTGCACGAGAGTCGGCGGCGAAGACCTCCTCGGCCGCCTCCATCACCACCCCAGAACCCCAGCGACCGGTCTCGGGGTAGGAGGTGGCGAACTGGACTTCGCTGAGCAGTCCTTCGCGTCGCAGCAGTGCAGCCCAGGAGCTGACGCGGCTGGCGGCGGTTCCGAACTGGGCGGGATCGTCGAGTACGACTCGCAACCGTAGGTGCGCGTGCGGGTCGCGGTAGCGCAGGAACCACCAACGGGGCGGGACATCCCACCGCGCGAGCAGGTCCGGTAGATAGCCGCCGAGGATCTCCGGGTGCCGTTCGCTACTGCTGTAGAGCTTGACCAGCATCATCCGGGATGCCCCCGGCAGTTGCCCGTGATCAGGGCTCAGCGGTTGGGTGGCCGGGACTCGCGGTGCTGCTGCCCGGTTCTGGGCTCCGACGGCAGTCATGGGCGCGACGATTTCGTGGGCGTGGCCGCCGAACCAGTCGTTCCCGGTGGCTGCTTCGGCCAAGACAGCGACGCCGGCCGAGTTCAGGTGCGCACGCAGCACCGCCAGGTGCGCGGTCTCGGACAGGTCCAGCGGCAGCAGCCGGTCCCCCTCGGTGAGGGCAACGGCGTCCGGTACGCGGCGGCGGTCCTGCCATTGATGCACGCCGTCCTGCCACCGTGTCCACGGTGCATGGCAGTCGGGTAGTTCCGAGCGGCGCAGGCGCCAGCGAGCCGGGGAAAGAACCGTGCGGCTGATCCGAAGTCGTGGCACGAACGGCATTCGCCCGGCTGGTCCCCAGGAGAAGTTGGACACGACCGCGGACTGGGACCTGGCGATCTCGGCGAGGAACCGCGCCAGCGGAGGGGTGTGCGCCTGCAGATCGAGCGCATGGAGCGAGACCGGTTCCAGCCGCTGCTTGCGCGACAGCGAGACCAAGTAGAGGCGGCGCCGGTCGCAGCCCACCGCGAGATCGTCCACCCCGATCACCGAGGGCCCTGCCGGACGGTGCTCGGCGAGACTGATCGTGGCCGCCAGGAGCTCCGGCGCCCGCGTCACATGAGCGTCGCCAGGGTCGAGCGGAGGGAAGGACAGTTGCACCGCCCTCGTGCCGGACTCGCCTACCGGAAGCTGATCGAGCACTGCGGCTGCGCTGACCTGGTCGCCAGGGCTCAGTAGGCCGACGAACCGGCTGGTCGTGGTACCGATGCCACGAGAAGGGCCCACTACCGTGAGCTGGAAGTCCCCGCGAGCCAATGCCTCCAGAGAGGCCGCCTGGAGGTGGAAACGTAGCTCAAGGTGCGGCGGCGCCAGCATCTGATTCCTGTCCCCGGCTTTCAGCTCACCGATCAGGTCCTCATCCAGCACGATCTCCTGGCGGCCATCCAGGGCCGCTGCCTGGGCCAAAGCAAGTAGCCGCAGCTGCCGGACGGTCACCGGCTCGCGCGGTTCTGGCTCCCCGCCCAGGTAGCCGGCCGGAAACCCCAGACCGATATCGGGATCCACCAGCTCCCGGACCGGCACGAGTGAACCGAGCCCGTAGCGCTCGAAGAAACGGTTGTGGAAGCTCCGCCAGCCGGGTGAACCTGACGGGAACTCAGTCAGGCGCGCCAGCGTCGACGTAGCCGCTTCGGCCTCCCGGGCGACCTGGGTCGGCAGGATCAGCGAGCAATCGACCCGCATGTCCACCACCACCGCTGAGCCCGACACCCTTGCCAGCCGCGCCATACGTTCCCCGAGGGCGGTCCGAATTTTCCGGCGAACCGCAGAGAGCGCCAGCCGGTTGTGCTCGACAAGGCCTGCGTGGATCTCGCGCAGCTGGTCCACGAGATCCACGGTCTGCTGCAATTCCCCGGCCTCGGCCTTCTCCAACTGCTCCACCACATGATCCAAAGGATCCAGGGTGGTGGAAGCAGCATGCAGACTGCTGATGAGAGCACCTCGATCCACCAGACTGGCGATCAGCTCCTCGACCTTGAACCGCGATGTGGCCGGGAACGCGGCCGCTACCGCGTCTGCCACTTCGCCAAACGGGACCGGAGCACGAGCCGTCTCCATCGCGATCCGCACGGCGGAGGTGTGTCGCAGCGATGCTTCTGCCACAGAGCGTCGACCCGCGTGCCGCCCGGGTGGGTAAGGCACGACCAGCCTGCCGCCCCGCACGAACACCAGAGAATTGGTCATCAGCGGCAGGCGCCGCAACAGGTCCGGGCAGCCCTCCAGCCGTGCGATGACCTCGCTGATCCAGCTCGCGCCGGCCGTTGCGCGGACCTGATGGTTCTCACCCCACTTGACCACGGGCTGGCCATCGAAGCTCGCCGGGACGACTCCGGCGAACAGGCCGAAGGGCGTTGCCCTGCCCGTCATCCGCAGCACGTATCGCACGACCGACAGCACCGTGCGCCGCACCCTCCGAACGTCCGTGGTCGTGGTCGAACACACCACTGCCACTTCCCGGGCCAGCACCGGACTGGCTTGCTCGATGGCCTCGGCAACCTCCTCCAGCGCCCAGACCGCCCGCAGCCACGTACGCCATCCGGCGACGTGTTCAGGTGTGTCGCCGGTGAGGTCCGGCCACACCGGCAGCTTCAACGCCGAGTGCGGAGCAGCACGAACCATCGCCGTATCAGCGCAGCGGTACAGGAGCTCGCTTTTTCTCGTTGCCATCGGCTCGCCTTCGGGGAAGCGTTCGCTCGGGTTCCGGCCCGCGCGGACAACCCTCCACGGCATGGGCCGGAACCCGGGCGTTCAACGTCAGAACTCGGTCAGACGACGTTGGTCGCGCATGGGCTGTCGCACGTGCTGCCGCACCCGTCGTCGGTGAGCACGATCAGATCGGCGGCCGCGTCGCCGGACTCCAGAACACTGATGTCCAGGTCGAACTCGGCGGCCTCTACGGACTCTCGGATGGTCATCGGCCTTCCACGCCCCTTCCGGAGCCCATCGGCTCCTCGCTGTTGGCTGAGCGGCTATCGCAAGGAGATTCGCTGACAGCTCTCGTGAGCGCCAGGAAGTTCACACACATTCACACCCATGCACCCTCCGGGAGGCTTGACCGCCTGCCGGGGCGGCGGTCAGGGTCAGAGGGCCAGGTGAAGCGAACGTTAAGCCGGGAGCCCATTCATGCCTGAACCAACCCAAACGCCCAACAATCCGCCCTCCGGTGACGTCGACTTCGTCGGGATCGACGACGACTCACCCGCCAACAAATGCCCGGCCGTACTCGTAGTCCCCGGTACCGGTGACGTCCTTCAGGTCGGCCGCCGGGTCACCGACCCCGCCACCCTCGCCCAGTTGGGCAAGCACACCTCGATCGCTGACGACGAGGTCGCGATCTGGACTCCGGCGAACCTCAAACCGAGCGTGCTCAAAGCCCTCACCGGCGACTACGAGCCGGGGCAGGATGGCCCTGGCGAGCCGACCTTCGAAGAACTACTGGACGGAACCGAACGATCCGTCGTCCACCTGGAGGCCCGCGACACCTATGAGCCGACCGACCCCGCCTTCGTGAAATGGCAACAGGACGGCGACACCACCTACGAATGGGACAGCTGGATCGACCTGGTCGGCAACGCCGTCACCCGCGGAGTCCGGTTCCGCCGCCTGCGGATCGTGTCCGAGCCGGTCAGCGACTACATCCGCTGGGAACACGCCATCAGCTACGGCAACCTCAAGGCCGGAGAGGAACTGCGGTGGCTGCCCCGCCACATGGCCTACGACCTGCCGCACCCCGTCGCCGACTTCTTCATGTACGACCAGCGCCTCATCGCCTACAACTTCACCGCTGGCGACGGCACCGACACCGGCCGGATGGAGTACGTGGCCGACCCCCGCAAGATCCTGCCCATCGTCGGCATGTTCGAGATGCTGTGGGAGCGCGGCATCCCGCACGATGACTACACGCCATCCTGACCGTTCAGCCGTTCAGCCGTTCAGCCGGTCGAGCGCGGCGCGGATCCGCCTCGTCGCCGCCTCACCGGTCTCCGCCAGCCCCCACAACCGCTCCCACGTGGCCACGTACAGCGCGACCTCCGACGGCTGCGTCACCGACAGATAGCCCGACACCAGCTCCACGGACACCAGATGACCGTCAGTGATGTCGAACGCCTCCTCCGGGTGAACGCCTCGCCGGTCGGCGCTGGCAGGGATGATCCCCAGGAAGACGTTCGGCCGCCGCCGCACCTCCAGCAGGTGCCGCAGCTGATCGCGGTGCACTTCGGCTGAATACGGCCAGTACCACAGCACCGGCTCCTCCAGCAGGAAGAACCAGCGGGCGTCCGGCCGGCTGAGCAGCCGCTGCCGATCCATCCGTTCGGCGACCGCCGACTCGACCTCGCCGTCCGGGTCGGTGGTCTGCACCGCCTGCTCAACGATCACCCCGGTCAGCGCCGCGCGGGTGTAGGCCCGGGTCTGCACCATGCCGGGAAACACCTTCGGCTGGTACGACCGGGCCAGCACCAACTCCTCGTACTGCTGCCGGATCGATCTTTGCGCCGCCAGCAGGCCACCGCGGTTGAGCTGCTCGTACGGGATCCACATCCCCGCGACGGCCGCCTGCTCGGCAAGCAATTCCTCGGTCCGGCGCTCGGAGGCTCCGCAGACCGAACACCACAACCGCACATGCTCGGCCGAGATCGTCCGGTGCCCCTTTTCGATCATGGACACCTGAGACGCGGACTTCCACCCTGCCGACGATGCGAAAGCCCGGCCCGAGATGCTCCTGGCCTGGCGCAGGTCCCGGAGCTTACCCCCCAAGCGTTCGCGCGCCGCCTGAGCGGAAGACGATGGTGACGGCGGCATAGTGTCCCATCATGCCCCTGCTCGATCCGGTGAGCGCGAGACCGTCACCAAGATTCACACCCTTGAGGAGGAAGGCCACGCCCAACAGTCGGGAGCCCCGACCTCGTGGTCCACGCTGGCACTGCCAACGGAATCGGCATTCGACGGAGCCGTACGCCGCCTCACCGCGGCCGGTCTGCATCTCTCTCTCCGGCTCCTGGAGGTTGAGGGTGAGGCCCCGGACCGGCCCGAACACCAGGAGAGCGAGGCTCGCGGCGGCGATCACTGCCGCGCATAGGGCCTGCACACCGGCGGGGCTCATCGCAGCCAGCATCGGGCCGACCGGGGTGAACGCCGCTGGAACGAGGGCGATCTGGGCGGTGTAGGTGTAGGTGGCGACTCTGCCTTGGAGGCCGGCGGGGACGTGGTCTTGGGGCGCGGTTCGCCAGGACACGGCTGACAACGCGCACCGTCCTCTGACAGGGTGACGCTGGATCACCGCGAGCCTGCTTCAGGCGTCGCCTTGTTCGGTACCAGCGGCACCGTCGGTACCGGTTCCCGCTCGGGCTTTGTCGCGGGCGTAGAGGACGGCGGGTTTTCCGTCGGCCGGCGCGCGGCGCTTCAGCTCGAATGCGGTAGTGGCGGCGATGAGGTCGCTGAGTTTGGTGTAGCCGTAGGTGCGGGCGTCGAAGTCAGGGCGTTGCTTGGTGATGATGTTGCCGACGTCGGCCAGGCGTGCCCAGCCGTCGTCGTCGGAGGCAGCCTCCACGGCACGGCGAAGCAGGTCGACCAGGGCGGCGTCGTGCGGGTCGGCCGCGGGAAGCCGGGGGGTGGGCTTGGCCGTGGCCGGAGTAGTGGCTCCCTTGAGGTTCTCGATGTAGATGAACTTGTCGCAGGCCGCGACGAACGGCTTGGGGGTCTTGTGCTCGCCGAACCCGTACACGATCAGGCCGGATTCGCGGATACGGGACGCCAGGCGGGTGAAGTCGCTGTCGCTGGAGACGATGCAGAACCCGTCGAAGCGTCCCGTGTACAGCAGGTCCATCGCGTCGATGACCATCGCAGCATCGGTGGCGTTCTTGCCGATGGTGTAGGCGAACTGCTGCATCGGCTGGATGGACTGGGCGAGCAGTCGGTCCTTCCAGCCCTTCAGGTGCGTGCCGGTCCAGTCGCCGTAGGCGCGCTTGACGTGTGCGGTTCCGTACTTGGCGACCTCAGCCAGCAGTTCTTCCACGACCGAGGGCTTGGCGTTGTCGGCGTCGATCAGCACCGCCAGCTTGGCAGCGCTTGCAACGGCGTTCTCGTCGGTCATGGCTGCTTCTCCAAAAAGGGTGATCGGGACTAACAGCGCCCCGGACGGTGGTGCAGGTGGTGTCTGCGAGCTCAGCGTGGAAGTGGTCTGGACGATGCGATGAATGGTGGAGTGACCGACGCCGTACTCGGTCGCAAGGCCGGCTCGGGGGACCTTGTCGGGCGGATGGAGCCCTGCGCGGGTGCGGAGAGCTTGGGTTGTTTGCCCTTGAGCATGCCCCGGAGTCTGGCCAGTTCCATAACCTGTCGGACGGCAATGACAACTCATCGAACCCCGTGACACCAACCTGTCGCGCAACAAGTGTTGGGACCAACGGCGGGCAGAGCCGGGACTGCCCTGTTACGCGTCGCTTCCGCAGCTGATCGGGGGACGGGCGAGTCAGAAGGGGGTCTCGCGAGCAGCGCCGACAACGCGTCGTACGACAGCGCCTCCACCGTGGGCGCGGCTCGGCCGCTGGGCCGGTAAATGTCTGCTCCGGCACGCTGACGCCTCAGGAAGCCCGTCCGGGTCGAACGCCCTGCGCCGGGGGGCAGGCAGCGTCTTAATCTTCTCCGGGGCGTCCGGGGCGTCCGGGGCGTCCGGGGCGCTGGAGGTCTTGGAGGAGTTGGTGGGTTTGGTCGTCGGGTTCGGTGTCGAGGTCGTTGAGGCGGATGGTGAGGAGGCGGTAGGTGCGGTGGGCGGCGTCGGGGTGGCCGAGGCGGGTTTGGAGTTGTATGAGGGTGCGGTAGAGGGGTTCGGCGTAGGGGTCGTGGTGGATGGCGTGTTCGAGGGCGGTGAGGGCTTGGTCGGGGTGGTGTTGTTGGAGGTGTTGGGCGAGGTGGGTGAGGGTGTCAGTAACGGTGCGGCGTAGGTGTTCGCGGTGGCTCTCGGCCCAGTGGTGGGTGAGGTCGCTGGCGAAGTCTGCGGCGTAGAGGTCGGTGAGGTGTTGAAGTGCGTGGGTGCGTTGGGTGTCGGTGGTGGCTTGGCGGGCTTGGGTGAGGGTGGTGGCGAGGTGCCAGAGGTCGACGTCGATGAGGTGGGGGTCGAGGTGGTAGCGGTCTGTGGTGCGGATGATGAACATGGGCTCGCGTAGTTGGGTGGTGGCGCGCAGGGTTTTGCGGATGTTGCCGATGGCGGTGTTGAAGGCGGTGGTGGTGCTGTGGGGGGTGTGGTCGGGCCATAGGGCGGTGGTGATCTGGTCGCGGGTGGCGCCGTGGGGGTGCAGGGCGAGGTAGGCGAGCAGGTCACGGGCGGCGCGGCGCAGGCCGGTGTTGATGGGGCCATCGACGGTGTGGAGACGGACGGGACCGAGCAGTTGTAGCTGGACGGGGTATGTGTGGTCTTCGCCGGACGGACGAGGTGGTGGGACGAGTCCGGGCGCGGGGACGGTGTCGGTGGTGGGTGGCGGCGTGGTGGAGGGTTCGCGGGCGGGTGCGCCGGTGGCGGTGTGGATGGTGTGGAGCATGGCGGCGGCGTCGTCGGTGGTCAGGTGGAACAGGAGCGCGCCGGTGAGAGTGGCGCTGTGGGGCCCTTCGGCGGTGGTCACGGCTCCGTGCCGGTTGATGTGGAGGCTGGTTCCGGCCGGGCTGGGGCCGAGGAACAGTCCGCCGATGCCGTAGCGGCTGCCCAGTTGGATGATGGTTTGGAGTACGCCGTTGGGTTGTTCGGGTGCCGAGGTGATGAGGAGGAGCGTGGGGAGGGGCTCGGCCGGGTCGTCGGCGCGCAGGCTGGGAAGGTCGGGTTGGTCGGCGGTTTCCAGGAGCCAGGCGCGGTGGATGATCTCGGTTTCCATATACGTGATGGCTGCGCTGAGGGTGGGGGTGAGCGTGAGGCCGGGCAGTGCGGCGGCCAGCTCGATGAGGTCGATGTCGGGGCTGGGGAACAGGGCTCTGGCGTCGGACTCGGGGATGATGAGTTCGGCGCGGTCTCGGTGTGCTCGGGCCAGGAGTTCGGTGGCGATGGCGCGGGCGGTGGCGGGTGCGCCGTCGCCGGACAGGCCAAGGTCGAGTCCGGGGAGCGGGAGAGCGATCGAGTGGCGATCGCGGGTGCCGACGGTGAGTTGATCGGGCGCCGAGGCGGTTTGGTCGTGGGCGATGAGGTTGGCGTCAGTGGGGATCGGTTCGTCGCGGTTGGCGTAGGTGTCCAGGTGTGCTTTGTGGGCCTGGGCGACGGGTGCTGGTGGTGCCGGTTCGGGTGTGGTCGAGGCTGCTGATGTGCCGGGGCCAGGGCGGTGTCGTCGGCGACGGTGCAGGCGGGTGGCGGCCAGGGCGATGCTGAGGGCTGCGGCCAGGCCGAGGCCGATGCGGCTGCCGGTGGGCAGCGTGACGGCGAACGGCGCGTCGTCCTCCTCGGATGCTCGCGGTGTCGGCGGCGCGGACGAGTGCGGCACGTGCTCGTGTGCTGGCGGAGCCGGCGCAACGGCGGGAGGTCGTGGGGCTTCACCCCCGCGTGGAGTGGCCTGTGCTGGACGGTGTTGGGCGGGAGGTCGAGTGGTGTCGCCGTGGTCGGGTTCCGGTGCCGGGTTGCGAGCTGGGGGCGGCGTGCTCGGAGTCGGTGAGGAGCGGACGTGTTGGTTGTGGATCTGGGGTAGGCGTACTCGTTGGCCGGGGTGGATCTGGTCGGGGCGGGTGAGCGGTGGTGTTCCCTCGGGCTGGTGGATGTTGCGGCTGGCGTTGAAGATCTTGAGGTAGAGCGCGCCGGAGCCGTAGCGGCGGCGGGCGATGCTCCACAGGGTGTCGCCCCGTTCGATTACGCGAGTTCTCCAGCCTTGCCGCGGGTGCTCTGCTTGGTGGGGTGAGGACGTCGGGAGGGCGGCTGGAGACGGAGCGGTGTGGTGCGCAGTGGTCATGCTCGGCCGTGGCTCGTGCGGGTGGGCGTCGGCCGTGGCGGTGGTGACTGCGGCGGTGGCGGTCGGGCCGGTGAAGGTGGCGGCTGTGCTGAAAGTGAGGGTGACCATGGCGACCAGGTCACGGGCCAGCAGTTGCATGGGACGGGCCGGACGCGGCAGGGACGGTGCAGAACGTCCCGCCAGATAGCCGATCGCTTCGGAACCGGTGGCGGCCACGAAAAGGCACCAGGAGGCCCAGCCGATCAGCCGTACGGCGCCGAGGAACAGCTGGTTGTCGGTGTCGGGGCGCATCAGCGTCGCGGTGACCTGCGACCAGTCCGGCAGGTCGTCCGGGACGGGTGAGCCGCCGACCGCATACAGCCCGATCGGGACTCCGGCCAGCAGCGCGCCCAGGACGAGCAGGGCTCCGAGTCCTCGCAGGATCTCGGCTGGACGGGGCCGCGTGGAGTGCTTCATGGCTGGTGGGGTCCTTCCACTCCGGTGTTCAGGTTCGCGGTCGCGTCGGCGTCGGCGTGCAGGGTGGAGATCCCGATCACGGGCAGGAACAGCGCGGGCCGGGTGATGGCGACACGCACTCGGATGGCCTGAGCCCCGGCCGGGGTCACCGTGCCGGTGTAGCCGGCGGCCCGCAGATAGCTGCGGGCGGCGCGGATCGCGGCGGCACGGTCGACGGTGAACCCGCCTCGGGCGTAGGCGTGGTCGAGGTCGACTTGCCCGGCACCGGCACGCGCGGCTTCTTGGGCGGCGGTGCCGGCGTCCTGGCGGGCTTCGAGTTTTTGCTCGAAGTCGACGACGGCGCCGAAGAACACCACCACGACCAGCGTGATGATGACGGCGAACACGCTGAGGCTTCCCCGGTCCGACTCGCCGTCACATCCCAGCAGGCGTCTTGGTGTGCGCTTCACGGTGATCAGCGGCCTCGGTAGGGATCGATGGGAGAACGGTGGGTCTTGGTGACGGTGCGGGCGCCGGGCATGCCCGGAAGCGCGATGTCGGCGAGCTGGACCCGGCAGGTGACCTGGGCGGTGACGATCGCGTTCTGGCCGGTGGGACGGGCGTATCCGGACAGGTCGAGCTTGACGTCGGGCGCGCAGTGCAGCCCCCGTTCGTGCAGGGTCGCCAGCGCGCTGGAGGTCGCTTCGGTGCGGGCTTGGGCGGCGGTGCGGACGATGGAGGCGCGGCGGGCGGCGTCGGCGGCGGCCTGGGACACGACCGCGCCGCCATGCTGGATGCGCATCGCGATCAGCAGCGCGGCCAGGAAGGTGATGAACAGCGGCGCGAGGACGGCGACCTCGACCACCGCGTTCCCCGCGTCCCTGGGCTGGCGTGACCGAGCAGGGCGGCGTGCCATCCGCACCGAAGGCCTCACCGGGCGCGTAATAGTCCGGGGTGTCATGGCGGCGGCCCCGGGGTGGTGAAGCGTTCGCGGGCGCCGCGGGCGGTGCGCGCGACGCCGATGTGCACGCCCGGCAGGACTGACGGCGCGCTCCCCGCCACCCGCACCATGACTGTCGTGGTGCCGGTCACGGTGATCGTCGGTGATTGCAGCACCGGCTCTCGGCGGGCGAAGCGTCCGGCGGCGGCGTGGCCTTGGGCGAACGTGCCTTGGCGGGCGCGGGCGGCGCGAAGTCCTTCCTCGGCGGCCGACAGGGCGACGTCGCGCGCGACCGACACCATCACGGCCTGCACCAGCGTCAGGAACAGCAGACCGACCGCCGGGAAGACGATGGCGACGGCGACGGTGGCCGACCCTTGATCTCGGCGGCGCCTGGTGGGTTCCGGCCGGGTCATGGTCCAGTGGCTCCGGGGATCTTTGCCATCCAGTCGTGAACCTTCCCGGCGACCGCGAGGTAGACGGTGAAGGCCAGCCCGGCGAAGCCCGCCACGATGACGATCGTCTCCACCACCCCCGAGCCCCGCTCCGGGCTCTCACGCAATGCCTCGGCGATGCGTTCGCGATGGTTCATCACGGCGACCGCGACCCGCGTCGCCGCAGCGTTGAAGGTGTTCATGATCCCCCCGAATCATTGGTTGATGTGCAGGTCACCCGGATCCCAGGAGCTTGGAGAAGAACGGGAAGCCGACCAGGATGACGAAGCCGAGCATGAGCAGGGAGGTGGGAACCCACATCGCGGTGGTGCGGGAGTTGGCCTCGGATCGCGCGGCGGCGGACGCCTCGTGCCGCATCGAGCTGATCTTGGCGACCAGGACGTCGTGCATCTTGGCGCCCTCGCCTCCCGCGATCTCGGCCGTGTGAGCCAGGTCGATCAGATCGCGGACATCGATGTCGGCCCCCAGCGCGGCCAGCGCGCGCCAGGGCTGCTGCTGTGCGTGCCGCGCCCGGGTCAGGGCCTGGTGGACGCGTTGGAAGGGCCACCCGTCGGTGATCTTCGCCGGTTCCTCCAGCGCGGCGTTCAACGCGGCACCGGCCTCGCGTTCCAGCACGACCAACTGCAAGTAGGAGGTGAACGCGTACCGGAAATCACGGCGCCGCTGCCGGGCCTGCGAGCGCACGTTCCAATCGGGGACCAACGACAGCACCCCGGCCAGGACCACGCCGGCGAGCATCGGCAGCGCCCAAGGCGGAGAGCCTCCCGCCAAGGCGACCATGCCGGCGAAGACGGAGGGGGCGGCAAGCCCGGTGAGGAACAGAGCCAGCTTGTCCAGCATGAACCGCTCGACCGGACGCCCCAGCAGTGCCAGATCGGCCCGAGGGACGGCGAGCATTCCGGCCGGACGCGTGAGGCGTTCGGCCAGCCAACGCCCAAGACGATCACTCGCGGGCGTGCTATCGACCGGCGGCGGGCCGGACTGTAGCGGGGTGGCCCGGATGCGGGCCAACGCGGCGTCCAGACGCGGCGGCGCGGGCCGCAACTCGCGCGCGATCAGGATGAGTCCCAAAGCGGCGAAGCACCCGGCCAGGGCGACGATCGCAGTCACCGTCCCGCCCCCTTCTGGGCGGAGCTGACGCGGGTGGTGTGCAGGAACCGGGTTCCAGTGGACAGGACGGCCAGCCTCCGCATCCACCACAACCCCGCCGCGTAGATCCCGGCCACCACCGCCAGCACGCTCTGCCCCAAAGGTGTTCCGTACGGTGCCGCCAGCGTCTGAGACGAGGCGAACAACACGCTGAGAACACCGACGGACGCCACGATCACCAGCAGCGTGGTGCGCAGCCCGGCGCGTTCGGCCTCCACATCACGGCGCACGACCACCTCATGCTCCACCGCGCTGGACAGCAGACTCAACGCCTCGCGCGTGCCGGGACCGCGGCGGCGGGCGGCGAGGATCAGCGCGGAGGCGATCAGATCCCCGACCGGATCGTCCAACTCCTCGGCGAACCCCCGCAGGGCCTTCTCGGTGTTGGCGTGGTTGTTCAGCCGCTCGGCGAGCAACCCGACCGGCCCGGCGATCGCCTCAGGGGCGATGCGGGCGCTTCTGGCGAGTGCTTGTTCCAGGCCGCGGCTGGCGCCCATCGTCTCGGCCAACCTTCGCGCCCACTGCGCCAGCGCCTCCAACCGCGCGATCCGGCTCTGCGGCGCGCGCCCCGACAACATCGGCGGTACCGCGTACACCCCGGCTGCCACGGCCACCGCAGCGACCGGCCACCCCGACATCAGCAACACCGCCAGCCCGGCACCGACCCCGGCCAGCACCCGATTGCGTCGCCCCGGCCACGCGGGCGACCGCACCAACGCCTGCAATCGCGTCGGCGGACGCCCTTCCCGTGCCGTGGGCTCAACGCCCCGTACTCCGATCACCACGGCGGCGACGGCGCCGAACACGCACAGGCCGGCGAACCCGGCGAGCACCGCCATCACGACCAGCCCTCACTCACCGGGACCAGGTCCGCCTCGGGAGTCAGCAACGCGGGGTCGAACCCGTGCGCGGCCAACTCCTCCAGCAAGGCCGCACTGATGTGGCCGCCGCTCGGGGTGGCGCGCCCGTCGAGGCCGGGGCCGAAGATGTGGTTGCGCGTCGGCTCGGCCGAATCCGCCGGCGGCCCGACCTCCATCACCTGCGACACGAACCGCGTGTTGCTGGACGGGTCGCGCTGGAGATAGACGATGAGCGGCTCGGCCAGGCCGAACATCAGATGCAGATCCTCAGAGCTCAGCCCGAGATCGGCGCGGCGACCGAGCTGAACGACGCGGCTGAACACGTGCTCGGGCCGGTGAACGTGCAGCGTGCACATCGAGCCGCGCGCCCCGCTGTACATCACCTCCAGCATCGGCGCGAGCTCACCTTGCCGCGCCTCACCCACGATCACCCGGTCCGGGTTCAACCGCAGGCACGCAGGCACCAGATCCTGCAACCGCACCTGCCCGGCGCCCTCGGAGTTGGCCTGCCGCGCCTCCAACGCGACCACGTCATGATGGCGGTGCGCCAACCTAGGGTCGTCCAGGAACAACTCGA
Source organism: Spirillospora sp. NBC_01491 (assembly GCF_036227065.1). GTDB lineage: Bacteria > Actinomycetota > Actinomycetes > Streptosporangiales > Streptosporangiaceae > Spirillospora > Spirillospora xylanilytica. Next base: position 3,023,163 of record NZ_CP109432.1, on the reverse strand, counting down.
AGTCGCTCTCCAACGTGATGACCCGCTCGGTGGCGGGGATCTCGTTGGCCAGCGCCCGCACCAGAGTGGTCTTGCCGGTGTTGACCTCCCCGCACACGATCACGTTCCGCCGCGCCCGGACCGCTGCCCGCAGACAACTCTCCAGAGGGCCGGTCAACGTGCCCAGGGCGGTGAGCTGCCCCAAGGTGACATCGACCAGACGGTGCACGCGGATCGCCAGATGAGGGTGCCGCGACACCCACCCCACCACCGCCAGCCGCACCCCATCGGCCAACGCCACGTCCAGCAACGGGGACGCGTGGGAGAACTCTCGGCCGCTGTTGCCACGCCGCGCCAGCAGTTGAACCCACTCGATCAGGTCCTCGTCGGTCTCGGCGACCGGCGGGCCGGGCTCCTTGGACCCGTCGGTGTAGGTGATCCAGGTCTGCCGGCAGCCGTTGACGGCGATGTTCTCCACATCAGACCGTTCCAAGAACGGCTGCAACGGCCCCAATCCGAACCGGCGATCCAGCACCGCCTGCGCCACCCGCCGCTGCACTTCACCCGAGGGCGCCAGCCGTCCAGCCGTCATCTGCTCATGCGCCCACACCTGCACTTGGGCGTCGATCAACTGCCGCGCCCGCACCCGCCCCACGCCATCACCGAGCACGTCCACCAGCTCCGCCGACACCTCACGCACCGCCGACCACACGTCCACCGCACCGGCAGAGATGTCCGAACCGGCAGCAGAATCAGCGAAGGATGACCTGGTCACCGGATCAGTCGAGGCCCAGCCTGGGGCGTTCACCGGCGACCACCCGCCGCTGCAAAGACCGCCGCCCAGGACGCCTCGTCCCCGTTGACGCCCGCCGCTCCAGAGTCCGCTACGGCCTTGCGTAGACGCCGGCCCAGACCATCGAGCGAACGCACGAGCAACGAGGTCCGGAACGTCATCCGGGGCGGCGCTCCGTCCGAGAGCACCCGCGCTTCATTGGGCGAACACGGCAGCTCGGCGAGCACCGGTGCCTTCAGCACCCGTTCGATTTCCGACGCGGTATAGGTGCCGTCCGCGACCAGGCCCAGCGCGACCGTCACCCGATCCCCAACCACGTCTCGCAGGGACTCCAGCCGTGGCCCGGCCGCATCGATCTGGGCGAGCGTCGGTTTGAGAAGCATCACCACCGCGTCCGCGGCCTTCAGAAGGCCGAGCGGGGTCTCGACTCCGCCGATGCGTCCAAGGTCAGCGACGACGTCACCGTCTCGCGTCACCAACGCCTGCGCCAACGGTCCCCACAACGCGGCGAGCTGGGGCGCGTGCCGGGGATCGCGGATTCCATGCAGCAGCTCCACGCTCCCGTCTTCGACCATCGGGAGGACGTACTCCTGCACCGAGACGGGGGCGGTCGGGTCGGCCTGCACGGCCATCGCCAACCCCAGCACCCCCGGACCGGGTGGGCCGGCCAGCCGGTCGGTCATGAACCCGGGAAGCACACGCCGTCCCATCGGATCGCATTCGGCCAGCAACACCCGCCCCGGCCAGGACAACGCCATGCCCAGGGCGGTCGTCGACGCTCCCGGTGCCCCACCCGGCGATGTCACGCAGTACAGACCCACGATCAACCCCGCCTCTCCGTCACCACCAGCACAACCGAGCCGGCCGCGGCCTGGCGCGCCGCCATACTGCTGGCTGAATCGGCCATGAGCAGCGAGATCGTCATCGTTCCTTCCGTGTCAGGTCCGGTCACCTGGTCGACGACAGCGGGCACATCACGAGGCGCCACCTCCGGTGATCCGGCTCGTGGACCGCCGCCGGTGGCCTGGGTTTGTGACCCGGGGCTGAACACGACTCGTACGTGCCAGCCCGCCGCCAAGCCCGGTGGCAGCGCGCTCGGCTTGAGCGGCACCGTCACCAGCGCCTGCCCTGGCTGCGGGCTGACCCGTGCCGACAACTGGGTGGCCGCGAGCAACATGCCCTTCCGCAGCCCCACCGCGGCCCGCTGCCCGACGACCTCTTTCAACTGGCGTTCCGGGAGCATCGGAACTGTCGAGTCCACCGCCACCCGGGTCACGCCGAGATCGGTCCGCGAGATCTGCTGGCCCACCGCCACATCGCGCGCCAGCTTCACCACCAGAACCCGCTCGCCGGCGGAGCGGAACAGGTACACGTTCACCGAGACCGCGAGCGCTATCAGCATTCCTCCGGCGGCGATCCATCCAGGCCGCCGCTGCCGCGCCAGCCTCCTCGGCGAAGGGGCACCGGCCCCGCTCGCAGCCTTTGAGGCGAACGGCCTTGGCAGCGTCTTGCCGGTCGGGGTCATGTCGCTCCTCGCGTGTAGAGTCCTTGCGCCTCGGCGACTCGCACCGGGAAGGTCGTCGACCTGCCCAGCGGCGGCAACGCACCACCGGAACCGTCGGACCCCACCCAGGCCCCGCCCCACGTCACCATCACCCGCACCCGATAGGCGTGGTCAGGCTGATGCAGCGACGACCGCGTAAAGGTGTAGGAACAATCGGTCCGCTGGGAAGCCGCTGCCCGCGATGAGTCGTAGGCGGCACCGGGGCCTGCGCAACGAGATACCGGTTCTCCGCTGCCCGGATCGATCGTCATACTCTGCGGGCTTGCAGTCACCTGAACCCAGACCCCACCGGCCACAGCACGACCGGTCCGAGGCCGCCAGTTCGTCACCCAAAACCACTCGGGCAAGCCGACCAGACCGTCAGCCCGTCGAGGCGGAGCCGTTCGCACCACGGGTGAGGGAATCGGCAATTTCTTCCACTCCGTCGCAGCCAGCTCGGCTGGAGAAATCTTCGGTGCTTCTCCAGCGGGTTCAGAGAGCTTGCAGACCTGGGCGTCCCCCGGCACCGTCTCGCACTCGTGAGGCGCCAACTGCCCCGAATCATCAGATGGAAGCGGCTCATCATGAGGACCCGGATGAAGAGCACTGGGATTGCCCTTCTCTTCGGCACCGAATCCATAACCTTCCTTGTTGAGAGAAGGCGGGATGGGGTCGTGCGGCGGCGTGGCGGCCGCTGTCTGGGTGAGGATCGTGCCGCTGAACAGTGCGGCAGCGGAGACAACGTTCACCTCTTCAGCAGCCTTCGCCAAGGATGTTCATCTTGCTCACTCGCCATTGCCCGTCCGGTCCTCTCTTCAGAGAGGTTCTTATGCTCTCCTTCTCGACGCCGCGATTGTATTTCTGATGCGTTCTCGCATTCATCAATCCGGCCCCGCTCGAATCCTGGCAGTCGTGCACCGTCGCAGTATCGCCACTTACCTCTATCTTTTTGGTGTGGACGATACTGGTTCCGTAAGAGACCAGACCCTTTGACTGGTTCTTAATGCTGTGACTGACGACTCGTGAGAGTTGAGGGTCGATCATGTACGCGGACAACTGTTGCCTACGACTGTCCTGGGGCATGGAGTCGGCATGATCCAGTGCGCTGATGAAGTCCGTGTACGCGACCCTCACCTCCTCGCTACTGGAAGCGATCAAGGAGGGACTCGGGCTCGAACCGGTCGGCGTCGGAAGCGACACGGATGCCCTGTCGTCATTGCAGCCCGCCAGTGAAAGCGTGGCAGCTGAGACGCCGAAGAAGCACAGGCCGATGCCTGCCGTCGACCGCCGACCGATCCGACTCAAGTTCGCCTCCAGAGATCTTGATCACCAACAGGGTGGATCCCGCTTCGCTTCTCTGCGTGAAGCGGCTTCGCCTTGCGATGCTGTGCGATGGTAGATGCAAAGGAGGCGATTCACTTCACCTCTAGTCGTTGAGTAGGTAAATCCCCTGTACAGGCGCAGCCAGAAGCCTGTGACCTCTTGTCGTATACCCCCTAAGGGAAATTTGCGGTCGTTTGTCGCGTCGTATTCGATACCCGACTGGATGGCCTCTTTGGTCTTACCCTTCACAAGAGAGATCGCTGTGCATCGAGGAGAGGTCACCGTCTCGAATTGCGGCGACGAGGCGTGTCTCAGCCGCCTCTCGCTGCCTGTAGAGCTTGCTGGCTGGGACTCGCCGGTCTCGGGCGATGGCTTGCACGGACATCCCGTCCAGACGGGTTGAGATGATCAATTCGGCGGCGGCCGGAGTGATGATCTTCTTACGTGCGGCGTCCAAGAGCAGGGTGACCGGGTCGGCGCCCGAGGCGTCGGCGCGATCGGGTAGTTCCCAGGGGTCGCAGGGGACGAGAAAGGCTTCTCGCCCCCGAGCACGCAGCGCCCCCTTGCGGGCCCACAGCATCAGTCGAGCAGGGATGCGAGGACGACCGATATCGATCTGCGCGAGCTGCGCGACGAACTCTATGAGCAGCTCGGACACGATGTCGTCGGCAAACCGCGCCGGGCTCGAACGGAGGACTCGCGCCGCGGTGTTCTTCAGTCCGGGCATCGCGACGCCGACGCATCCCAGCACCCACGCCGGATCGCCCACCCGAGCCCGTCGCACGAGGTCCGCCCACGCCCCGTCCTTGAGATCGTCGTCCGCGGCCGGTCCCAGCAACAGCGTTCGCAGTTCCCCCAGGTCCACGGAGCGGGCGGGCAGCCCGTGCCCGACCGACCGGCCATCGATCGCAAGAGGGTTTGGCCCGGTGATCAGAAGCTGGAAGGAACGCTCGGCGACAGCCAGCGCGTTGCCCGGACGTGTGCTGCCGGCCACGCTGATCACGGTCTGCTGATTGGTCATGACGGCCCCCTGAAGGTCGTGACGGATTGACGCCGTCAGGTATCCGCCATGACGTAGGCACTTCATGAGCACCGGGTAGGCAGCCGACCTGCTCACGGTTGTGCTCAGGAGCTGCTCAAAACCGCGCTGACCTGCAAGGACATCGACTGGCACCGTGTCGTGCGCAGGGATGGCAAAGGCGAGGTGTGTGCCAATAACTCGCCTGACCTCGTGCTTCGCCCCGCCCAAAATTCCTGGGTATAGATCTCGTAACCGGAGCTCGGAGCAGGCGTGTGAGGCCGGTTCATCGACCGGTGCCCGCGGGCAGACGTCGACGAAGCGCGAGCCGCCACCTGAGCTGGGCGGGTTCGACCTGGTCTTCAGAGCAGAACCGGACCTGGATGGGCGAACCCTGAGCACTCACGAGCCCGTGCTGAGGTTCCCCCAGTAGTACGGCCACCTGGGGTGAGATGGGTCGCGAGCTGGCCGATCATGCGTGCCGGTTCCTGGCCCAGGTCGTGCGCACGAGTATCAGGGTGTGCCAGCGGCCGTCGACATCTGGATGGTGGTCAGCGCGCTCAGAGGATTCGGTGAATTCGGGGGTGACGGGTGACTACCCGGATTAAGGGGCTACCGACGAAACCCCTCTGAGCTGCAGCGTTCTGGGTAGCCAAGCACACCGTATTCCATGCTAGAGAAGATCATCTTCTACAGCCCCGCGGGCGCCCAGCGGGGAGCATGGAACCCACGAGCGCTATACGTGTTTGTTATGGGCCTCGGCGTCGTGGTCTCTTGCTCTGCTCGGGCCGGGTGAGGGCGAGCGAGGGAATTCGACGCGGCGGCATCACCGGAGACCGCCCCTCGCGTGTCCGTCGAACGACCGTTGGACGAACGCTCCTGCGGCGCCTCGGTGGGCTTGTCCGGGATTGGTGATTGGCGTGGCGCGGTTCCTGCAGTGGGGGCATGCTGCTGGGTTATGGATCAGCGTGGGCGGGGTCGTGTCTGGGTTGCGGTGAGCGCGGTGTTCCTGTTGATCGGGGTGGTTCTGCTGGTCAAGAGGCCGCCGAAGATCGGTGATGTCGATCCTCTGGGTGCGGTCATCGGGTCGATGGCGCTGGTGGTGGGGGTCTGGTCGGCGGTGTTGGCCAACCGGGCGTTGCGTTCGGGCGACACCGACAAGGTGGCCAGGGCCGCCGATCTCGCCGAGCTGGTAGAGAAGGCGGAGATCAAGCAGCGGAGACAGTTGATCCCTGATGCCCGGATGATCGATGTGGGTTTCGTTCTGGTGTCCAATCACGAGGTGGGCGGTGCTGCGAGTGCCGGGATGCTGACGAATGTGGCCGACTACTTCCGGGATCTTCGTCCGACACAGCGGCTGGTCATCACCGGTGCGCCGGGGGCGGGGAAGACCGTTTTGGTGATCAATTTGATCCTGCGCATGCTAGAGGAGCGCGAGCCCAATGCTCCGGTGCCGGTGCGGATTTCGGCCGCCGCGTGGGATCCGGGCATGGACGTGGAGGACCTGCTGGTCGGCCATCTGATGCAGACGTTCGGACTGCGGGAGGTCACGGCGCGGAAGTTGGTGGATGCCCGCCTGGTGCTTCCGGTCATCGACGGGCTCGATGAGATGGACCGCGCCGATGAGCCCGGCTACGACTCCGCCGCGCGCCGCGCCCTGGAGAAACTCAACCTCTACCAGAACAATCAGGGCAAGGCCAGCGTGATCCTGACCTGCCGCACCGGCCAGTACCAGGCCCTGACCCGCGGCCATGCCCAGGCCCGCGACGCCGTCCACGTCGACCTGGTCCCCGTCAGCCCCGCCCAAACCTCAAAGTTCATCACCGAGACCGTCGGCAACGGCCAGGTCCCGCGCTGGCAACCCATCCTGCGCGCCCTCGACCAGCCCGGCCACCCCCTGGCCCAGACCCTGACCACCCCCTGGCAGCTGACTCTCGCGATCACCGTCTACCAGGAGCTCTCCACCACCGGCGATTACGTCCGCGACCCCGCCGACCTCGCCGCATACGACGACCCCGCCGACATCCACCGCCACCTGCTGGAAAAGTTCATCCCCGCCTCCGTCGCCAACGCCACCCGCGCAGACCGCAACCCCCACCGCTACCGGCCCGACCAAGTCCACACATGGCTGACCGTCCTGGCCCGCTACCTCGACACCAACACCGACCGCCCCGCCTTCGCCGGCCGTGCCCTGTCCAGCACCGACATCGTCCTGCACGAACTCTGGCCCATCGCCCGAAACCGCCCCCGCGCCCTCACCGCCCTCCTCGCCACCCTCCTCACCGCCCTGCCGATCACCGCAGTACTGGCAGCTGTAGCAACGAGTGAAGGTAGATCGGCAACGGTCTGGTGCGGTGAAATCCTCGTTCTGCTCCCCGGGGCCATCGCATGGAGACACCCCTGGCCCGTGCCCGCGTACCTGGACCTCTCCCGCCTCAGAACACCCTCCGGCCGCCGAAGAACCCTCAAATGGATCGCGATCGGAATCACAGCCGGACCCGTGGCCGGGCTCACGTTCGGGCTCGCGGGCTGGTTCTCGAACGGGTTCGAGGACGGGCTCGTGTACGGGATCACCGGCGGGCTCGTATCCAGCCTTGTGGGCGCGTTCGTGGGCGGGTTCACGGGCGGGCTCACCTACGAACTCGACCCCTCCGACACCAGCACCACAACAAACCCCCGCAGCCTCATCCACAAAGACCTCACTAGATGGCTCATAGGCGGGCTCACGGGCGGGCTCGTGTTCGGGCTCGGGTCAGGGCTCGTGGGAGGGCTCACGTACGGGCTCAAATTCGGGCTCGCGGACGGGCTCAAATTCGGGCTCGCGGGCGGACTCACGTTCGGGCTCGCGGGCGGACTCACGGGCGCGCTCACGGTCGGACTCACAGGCGGACTCACGGGCGCGCTCACGTACGGGCTCGCGGGCGATCTCGGGTACAGGCTCACGGTCGGACTCACGGTCGGGCTCACGAGCGTGCTATGGGTTTGGGCTGCCAGTGGGTTCACGGTCAGGCCCGCCGGGCTGGCGGCGGTGCGCTACCTCGTGACGCTGGTCTGCATGAAGCGGCGTCTCCCGCTACGCCTGGGTCGTTTCCTGGACTGGTGCTACACCGACGCCGGACTGGTCCGGACCGCGGGCATCGCCTACCAGTTCCGCCACCGCGAACTCCAAAACCACCTGGCAGCACCCGAACGACAGAACAGCACGACCTGACACCCAGCACACCGACGACCACGCCCCGCAACGACAAGGACCAACAGAACACACTCACACAGAACCGGGCCGGGCGGCCACCACAGCCGCCCGGCCCTAACGCGTCCAAACGCCCCCGCACCCCAGAACGAGCCCCCCTGCAACGACGAAGGCTCCGGAGCTCGCCGCTCCGGGGCCTGTTCCGTCACTGTAGGGCTACGGCTTTCGTCGGTACCCCTTATGAGGCCGGGCGCATCTGCGGATCGACGGACCTCGTCGCCATGCCGGAGGGCGCATGCGGCAGGTCGGCGGCAAGGTTCTGAATGACGCCGGTTTCGTCGGGATGATCAGGTGAGGGAGCGGCCTGTCTCGTGGAGACCTGACATTGCGTCGGTGAGGTCGCGGTAGGACGATGTGGTCCGTGCCGAGCTCGGCACGACACCGGCGACGTTGCGGATTTCGCGTCTGATCATCGGAGTGCAGCAGATCGCTGGGATGGACAGCACCGCCTCGGTCATTTCTCGGCAGGCCTCTTCTGGCTCGTGGGACTTGATGTAGCCGAGACCGCGCTGGAGACGTGTGAGAGTGACGTCCAAGCATCCATCCGGTTCCAGGCATCCTTCCGGGGAGGTGCCGGTGACGCGGTCCAACACGATGGTCTGCTGGGCGAAGGCCTCGTCCGGGCGTCCGGCGTGGGTGTAGATCTCTCCGAGGTGTCCCGCCAGTTGGGTGGCGGTCAGGCCGATGATTCCGTCGGTCGCGTCGGGCCCGGAGAGTTCCGCGTGGATGTGCCGTGCGTGGTCGGCTGCGGCCAGTGCCGCATTCTGCTGACCAGGGGTCTGGGCAAGCACGCGCGATCGGATGATCTCTGCCCGAGCCGCCGCCGCGGTCTTGCTGTTCCGGCCCGTGAGGTTGAGAGCTTTCGTTGCCAGGTCGAGAGCGTCCCGCCGGTTGCCGTAGTAGAGCGGGACGAGTGCTTGCCGGGCTGTGACCCAGCCCCGTAGATCCCGGTTCTCGTTTCGCTCCGCTGCCAGTTCCGCCATGTTGAGCCACTTGTCGGCGGCGCGTATGTCGCCCATGTGGAGCAGGCCGATCCCGAGCATTCCCGAGAGCCTGGCCATGACTTCCAGGAGTCGCCGCTGGATCTCCGGGGTGTGATCGCCTTCGAGAACCTCGTGCGTGTCGCGCAGATCCCGGGCGACGTCGATCATTACGTTGCCCGAGGTGCCGGTGCGGAAGAGGGCGTCATAGTTGGCGGCGCGCCTCTCGAGATGGGTGACCGCGGAGTCGGCGGTCTCCTTGTTGAGAGTTCCGCCGAGCCTGTGCAGGATTTCGTCGAGCTCCATCATGAGTCCCTCGTGGCCGTGTGCTTCGACACCGGCAGGAGGCGGTTCTTGCCTGCCCCGGGCAGGTGATATCGAACCCGAGGCCGTGTCGCTGTAGTCCCCTCCGAAGCCGAGACGGTCCGGGCGTGTCTGGTATAGCCGACACAGCAGGTCGATCGCCTCGGGGCGGGGCCGAGTCCGGCCGTTCTCCCATTCCGAGACCATCGTCTTGGTGATGTTCCGGTCGGTGTTGCGGAGCTCGTTGAGCCGGTCGGCGACCTGCTGAACACCCCAACCGTTCGCGAGCCGGTGGGCGGCGAGGGGGGAAACATCGCAGCCTTCGGCGAGCTGCTGGGCGAGCTGGTCTTGGCTCCAGTGCTCAATCGTCGCCAGGGCGCGGAGCTCTGCTGCTTTCCTGCGGGTCTCTGATACTCCGCCCATGGGCGCGATGCCTCTCCGTCATCGGGGCTGACGCTTTCAAGGTAACCACCGATGTGGCCCTACGGTCCGCCCCGATCACCAGTCGTATCGGCATCCCGATACGACATGTCCCCGTTGTGTCGACATCTCAACACGACTGAGCGTTGTATCGCGATTTCGATATTGCCTCGTCACTGTGTGTGCTGGACCGTATCGGCACAGCATCAGCCCCGTCCTCCTCGGCAAGCCAGCGCTGCTCCAGGAGACCGAGGTGTCATCACTCACCAGCCGCCCGCCGCGGCGACGAGAGGGCTCCATGACCGCGATCCGTTTCCTCGTGCTCGATGCGAGCACGAGCGCTCGACGTCCTGCCGCCGCCTGCGGGGGCGAACGTGCCCTCATCGAGGATCCTGCTGAAGGCCACCATCATGACCACTGACCCACTGACGGACGCCATCATCCTGGATCCCTCGGAGGCGGCACCCGAGGCGGCGCGCGCGTTCCTGTCGGACCGATTTTGGGAGTGGGGGGTGGAGGACGACTTCGATGGGCGATTGATCGTCTCGGAGTTGGTGACGAATTCGTTTTTGCACGGCGCCGGTGCCATCGTCGTCCGAGTATTCCGAGACGAATGTAGTGGGCTCCCAGTCATAGAAGTGTGGGACGAGAGCGAGGAGAAACCGGTTCTATGTCCGGCGAACTACGTCTCGACCTCGGGACGAGGGATGCGGATGGTCGATGCACTCGCCGCCGATTGGGGTGTGCGCCCGCTCGCGGGAGGCGGGAAGGCCGTTTGGGCGATATTGGCGACTTGAGGCCGGACCGAAGTATCGGTGGACGGTCCAATCGTCGGCTCGACTTGACGCCGGGAAAGAGTCGAGCGTCAATCGTATCCGGGCCGCCCGTTTTGTTTCGGGTCGTGGTGACGGCGCCGGGCGGCAGGATGGAAAGGAATCGGGGAAGTGGGAAAGGATAATTGGAGCCTGTGCTCTCCGGGTGACTGGTTGTGGGGCGCAGAGCCGATGCGGTGGCGCCGGGTGTTCTCGGGTCGCGCGGACCAGGTGGGGGTGGCGCGGGTGTTCGCGACGTCGCTGTTCGCCGGCTCCGGACGCGAGGAGGACGTGGCGGTCGTGGTCGCCGAACTGGGCAGCAACGCCGTCCGGCACTCACGGTCAGGGGGTGCGCGCGGCTGGTTCGGTCTGGAGGTCACGCTGGCGGACGTCTCCTACATCGCGGTGACCGACCTGGGCGGTGGCTGTGTTCCGACCGTTCGCTCAGAGCAGCCGGGGTGTGAGCCTCGGGTGGGCGGGCGTGGACTTCTCATGGTCTCCAAGCTCGCGCTGGCGACCGGTGTCCATGGCAGCCCGCGGATCGGCTACACGGTGTGGGCCGACATTGACCTGCGGGGAAGTGTGGGGACCACTCCGGCCCGAGAGGTGCCGCTGGCGTCATAAGAGGGCCCAGCCTGCCTGTAACAGGCTGGCCCCTCGAGGGCAGGATAGACGAGGCCCTTGAAGTTGAGGCCCCGTCCGCAGGCCCGGTTCGCCGGGCGGCGGGTGGGGCCTGCTTCCGTTCTGCGGCGATCCGCGCCTTCTGTGCACGGCCCTTCGAGGCGTGTGGTGGCACTTGCTTCCGGTCTTCTGTTCGGTGTTCTTCTCGGGCTCCTTTTCGGGGTTCTCCCTATGAACGGGAGACGGCAGAGGATGCATCTGCGCAGGTCGGAAGTGGTTGTGCATATTCCGCTCGTGGGCCCGACTCGTCGTCATGACGACCCCTGGTAATAGATCAGATGTGCGTGCGAGGTGCTGCCTGTCTTCCCTGCTCTGATCACTGGTCTCTCTCTGTGTCTGTCACTGGCGTATCTGAAGTGCCGGCGGATGAGCTGACCGCTCGCCCTGCTCGCCGGCTGCCGGGTGAGAGTCGACCGGGCGAGTCGTGGGGTGCCCGTGCGGCGAGTCGAGGTGAGGCATCTGCGCACCTCGTTCGGGCCTGACACAGCGGGTCCCGTGCCCTTTATGGAGACGGAACGCGAATGAGTCGCGCATGCCGTGTGCTTTCCGGGGGCGGCGACGGTGATTGGTCGGTGAAATTAGCTTTGTTGTCGCTTTGGTTTATGGGTTCGGGGTGGGATTGGTTAGGTTGTTCAGCCCTTGAGGTGATTAAAAAACCGGCCGAGGTGCTTGCCTATTGATGCGGCATCGAGAAATGGTCGAGCTCCCGGCGAACGGGAACGGCACCGAAATGCGGTCGCCGGTATCACTGAATGGGAGTCGAAATGGCCACCAAGAAGAACGCCGCGAATAGTTCCGCCGGAAGCCGTCCCACGGGGCCGCAGGCCGCCGCGAACGCCGTCGCCCCTGTGACAGACGGATCACGTCCGGCGGGGGCGGCTGGGGACGTGTGGGACGCGCTGACGGCAACCCCCGGCGCCACCGCGTCCGCTATCGGGACGGCGGCGGGGGTCAGCCGCGCGACCGTCGGGCGCACGCTGACCAACCTGGAACGTGACGGCCGCGCCACCCGGACGCCCGGCGGCCGGGATGGCGGCAAGCGGCTGCCCGACACCTGGCACGCCTTGGTCACCGTCCCCGGCACGGCGACCGGAACCGACGTTGTCAGCGAGCCCGACGCCGCGCCCACCGGCCACGCGCCGGACACCTCCGCCGACCGCGTGGAGCCCGACGAGGCCCCGGGCGGCACCGTCGCGACGGATGACACGACCTCGGCCGGTGCGGACACCTCCGATGTTCCCCCGGCGGACGAGGGCGACGGGATGGACGTGGCGGCGGTCGCTGAGGCCCGTGACGCGCTGACGGCCATGAGCGCGGCGGTCACGGCGGCGCTGGACGCGTTGACCGGCGGCAACGGGGAAGCGGCGTTGACGGCCGTCGAAGCCGTCTACGGCGGCTCGGGGAAGGCGCGGCGGTTGGTGCGGACGGCGGCGCTCGGGCGGCCTCGTACCGCGTCGGGGCAGGCACGCTCGCAGCCGGGTGAGATGCGCGCGAAGGTCGCCGCGCATCTGACCGCCTACCCCGGCACCGAGTTCACCCCGCATGAGATCGGCAAGGTCATCGGGCATTCGGCCGGTGCGGTGTCCAACGCCCTGGACCGTCTGACCGAGTCGGGGGCGGCCGAGCTGGTGTGCGACAGGCCGCGCCGGTTCACCACCGTCAGCCCTACCGCCGGTGCGGTCCGTCCCATGGCCAGCGCCGCGCGCTGAACCGCCGTCCCGGGGGCGGGTCCGGCCAGCCGACCTGCCCCCCCTTCGCCCGGCTCACCTCTGACACGACATGGAGTCATCACGATGACCGCTGTTCCGTCCGCCACGTCCGCATCAACGTCCGTGCCCGCGCCCGTTCCCGCCGTTAGCGGCCGACTCGGACAGGGCGAACTACGCCGCAGGGTCGCCGTCCTTCTATTGGATCGTCCGGGGGACGAGGTCACCCCGGGTGAAATCGCCAAGACGTTGGACCGGTCGGCCGGTGCGGTCAGCAACGCCCTGACCACGTTGGTGGATCACGGGCACGCCGAGCAGGTATCGGTAGGGCCGCGCCGCTTCCGCGCGACGGCGACCACGGCCGAGGCGACCAAACCCGCGCCCGGGGCGTCCGCCCGGACGGCGGCACCGACCCGGCCCCCGGCTTCCGTCCCCGCGCGGAAGCCCGCCCCGGAACCAGGAACACCCCGGGCGCACGCCGCCACAGGCGGGAAGGCGGACGGCGGGCCGGTGGTGCGGCCGAACGGACAGACCTACCACCCGCGCCGGTTGGCTGACCTGCCGGACGTGGCCGCGTTGCGGCGGCTGCGGGACGCGTCGGTTCCGGCGCTGCTGTACGGGCCGCCGGGGACGGGGAAGACGTCGCTGGTCGAGGCCGCGTTCCCGGACCTGATCACGGTTGCGGGGGACGGAGACACCGCCGTCGCGGATTTCGTCGGCGAGTACACGCAGGCGCCCGGTGGCGGCTATGAGTTCGTGTACGGGCCGTTGGTGACCGCGATGACCGAGGGCCGGTGCCTTCTCATCGACGACGCCACACTGATCTCGCCGAAGGTGCTGGCGGTGGTGTACCCCGCGCTGGACGGACGGCGGCAGATCACTGTCAAGGCGCACAAGGGCGAGACGATCACCGCCGCAGAGGGCTTCTATGTGATCGCCGGACACAACCCCGGTGTTCACGGCGCGGTGCTGACCGAGGCGCTGGCCTCGCGGTTCGCCGCTCAGATACGCGTGACGACCGACTATGACCTGGCCCGGACGCTGGACATCGAGCCCCGCGTCGTCCGGGTCGCGCGCAACCTGGCCCGCCGACAGGACTCCGGGGAGATCGGCTGGGCGCCGCAACTACGCGAGCTCATCGCCTTCCAGAAGATCGCCGGTGTCCTGGGCCCCGAGGCGGCGGTGTCGAACCTGCTCGGAATCGCGCCCGAGGAAGACCGCGACGTCGTCGCCGAGGTCGTCAGCGCCGTCTACGGCCGCGCCGTCACCCCGCTGGCCCTCGGCCGCCAAATCTGACCGCCGCGCGCCGCGAACGCCACACACCGCGAACGGCACGCGCCGCAACCGCCACGCACCATAGCCGCCGCTCGTCCACGTACGGAGGAATCCCGTGACCGCACACGTCATCACCGCACCCGCCACCCCGTCCGGGGCCGCCCCGGCAGCGCCTGCCGCCGGACCGCTACCGGCCGCCGGACCCGCAGCCGGTGCCACGCGACCGACCGACCCGCGCGGCCCGTGGCTACGGCTGTCCGCCGCGTTCACCGATGCCGTCACCGACCTGACCGAACGGGAAGACCTCACCGTGCGATGCGCGCCCGGATTGGGAGGTGGCGCGCCAGGGTGTTTCATTCCCGCGCTGGCCACCATCGAACTGGACGGCGCGCACCTGGGGCAGTACCCCGGCACCTGTGACCCGTCCCGCCCGTCCGACCGGCACCGCTACCCCGCCCTGTGGGGCGTGCTGGTGCACGAGGCCGCGCACGCCGCTCACAGCCGCTGGACGGTCCCGGACGGCGTGCCCACGGCCGCCGTGGAGGTGGCCATGGCGTTGGAGGAGTCGCGGATCGAGGTCGCCCAGATCCGCCGCCGCCCCGCCGATCGCCCCTGGCTACGCGCCTCGGCCGCTCACCTCGTTCTAGCCGATTTCACCACCCGATCCCCGGGCGGCACCGGACCCGCCGGAACACCGGCCGGACCGCCCGCCGCGACGCTGAGCGCGGCTATGACGCCCTGGGACGCCGGACGCGCAGCCGCCTTGCTGCTGGCCCGCACTGACGCCGGGATCCTGAATCCCGCCGAAACCGCGTCGCTGTCCGCGACCGTGACCACGGTGCTGGGGGCGAGCCGGTTGAGCGCGCTCTCGGCGCTGTGGCACATCGCGCACGTTACCGGAGACGAAGACGCCGAGACGATGATCGACCTCGGACACCGGTGGTGCCGGATCATCGGCACCGACCCCGGCCGCCCCGCCCCCGCGCCGTCCCCGGGCACGCCTGGGGCCGACGGTGATCCGTCCCCGCTGGCCGAGGCGATCGGCGCGGCCCTGACCGCTGTCGGGGCCGCCGCCGGTCCACCCGCCGTGCCCACCTCGGCCAGCAGCGCCGACCGGGCCGCCGACGAACGCCGCCGCGAGCAGGCCGCCCGTCAGGCGGCCGAAGGCGCAGCCCGGCGCGTGTTCAGCGCCACCGGTACCGACACCGGCCGCCGTGGACCGACCGCGATCACCGGTACCCGTGCGCCGAGCCCCGACGAGCAGGCCGCCGCGCGCCGTCTGGCCCGCCGGTTGCGGGCCGCCGCGCACCGCGACCGAGTGACCTCCACCAGCACCTCGCCCACCCCGCCCGGACGTCTGCGTATGCGCGGCGCACTGGCGGCGGACGCGCAGCGCGCCGCCGGGGTCACACCGACCGCCGAACCGTTCACCCGTTCCACCCGCCGTCACGTGCCCGCGCCGCCGCTGCGGATCGGAATCGCCTGTGACGTGTCGGGGTCGATGAGGAGATTGGCCGACCCGGTCGCCTCGGCCGCGTGGATCATCTCCCGGGCGGCCTCCCACGTGCCCGACGCCGTCTCGGCCACCGTCATCTTCGGCGCGAAAGTGCGGGCCGTGACCCGGCCGGGGCAGACCCCGGCCCAGGTCTCCATGTTCAGCGCGTCCGATTCCACCGAGGACTTCGTCGAGGCCGTCGACGCCCTCGACTCGGCCCTGGACCTGACCCGCCCCGGAGCCGCCCGGCTCTTGGTCGTCGTCTCCGACGGCCGTTTCAAACCGCCGCAGCTCGTCACCGGTCAGAAGCGCGTCGACCGGCTGTCCGCCGCCGGGTGCTCGGTGCTGTGGCTGGCGCTGTCGGACCGGGCGGACGCGATGGACGGCGCGCACCTGGTCGCCCTGACCGATCCCGCAGCCGCCGCCGATGCCATCGGGGCCGCCGCCACCCGCGCACTACACGGCGCGTGAGCATCACGCCCGGGTGCGGCCCGATCGGGCCGCACCCGGGCACCGGACCCTCCATGACCTGGCGCTGTCCCGTTCCGATGACGGCGCCGGAGATCGGCGATGGGCTTGCCCTTCTCGCCGGGGTGGTCACCGTCCGCACGGCAGGTCGTGGCGGCTCTTCATCGGTGTGGACGGGGCCGTGCGAAGCCCAGCAGGGTGTTTCGGGAGTAGGGCTGGATCTGGACGACGGTGCCGGTGTGCGGTGCGGCGATCATCTTGTCGTGGCCGATGACCAGGCCGACGTGGCCGGGTGACGTGGTGGAGGTCCCCGGGCCGGAGTTGAAGAAGACCAGGTCGCCGGGCTGTCCCTGGCCTCTGGGGATGTGGGGTTCGTGGCGCCATTGGTCTCCGGAGACGCGCGGGATGGTGATCCCGGCGGCGCGGTAGGCGGCGAAGGTGAGCCCCGAACAGTCGAAGGCATTCGGGCCCAGCGCACCCCAGCGGTAGGGCTTGCCGAGTTGCGCGTGGGCGTAGGCGATCGCTTTGGCGGCGGCCTGACCCGGAGGCGCGACTGTAGAGAAGGGGCTGGCGCCGGTGCAGCCTCGGCCGCCAGGCGAGGCCGGCTCTGGTGTTCTGGTCTCTGAGTACACGCGGGCTTGACGCAGGACCTTCTCGACGTAGGCGGTGGAGTGGTTGTACTGGAAGAGGGCCGCGCGGATCTTCTCGGGCGCGCCGCCGTGTTTGAGGTAGGAGGCGGCGGCCGGGATGGCGTCGGCGGGATCGAAGACGCTTTTGCGGCCGTCGTGGTCGCCGTCGACGCCGAAGGTTGCCCACGTTTCGGAGATGAACTGCATCGGGCCCGCCGCACCGGCCTGGTTCGTCCCGGATGCGATCCCCGGTCCGTGGCCGCGCCCGTGGTCGGATTCGACTTTGCCGACGGCGGCGAGGATATTCCATCCGATGCCGTACCGCTTCCCGGCCTTGACGTACAAGGCCAGATAGGAAGGCGGGATGTCCGCGGCGCCCCGGCCGGGGTCGGGCTGGCACGGCGGGTTCGTGGTTCCGGAGCCCGGGATCGCCGCGCCGAGGGCCCCGACGAACACGGCCATGAGCACGAGCACGGCGACCGCCGCCCCGATGATCAGTGGCATCAGGACGTCTCGGGATCCGGGCTCTGGCCGGTTGCCCACGCGGTGCCGAGGGCGGACAGCCGATGTCGGCGGCCGATGGTTCCGGCGAGTTGCCAGACCGGTCCCGCGGGGCCGTCGGGCGAGGTCGCAGGGGTGTGGACGGCGGTCGCGACCGGAATCTCGGGAACGCCGAGGACTTTGCGGAGGTTGGCCTCGCGTGCCGAGCTGGGCAGCCAGATCAGGACGGGCGTGGTGGTTCCGGTGGCTTCGGCGAGGTCGGCGTAGCCGCCGAGCTTGCGGGCGACGCGGGCGAGCGTCTCGGTTCCGGTGTCGTGTTCGAGGAAGAAGTCCAGTGTTCTCGGCGGGGCGTTCACGCTGGCCTCGGTCCAGCGGCCAAAGGCGTCAGGACGGGCCAGGTCTCCCCACAACGCGGCGCAGCGCTGCTCAGACCACCATTCGGTGAGGGTGGTCCCGTCGGCGCGGCGCCGGGCGTGGGCGTGCAGGCGGATGAAGAAGTCGTTCACGCCGACCTGGTGTCCGAGTCGCGGCGAGACCGAGATGCCGGTCGCGGCGTCCTGCCGGTAGCCGAAGGCGCTGACGGTCTGACCGTGCTCGATGGCCAGGACGTGGGCGCCTGCGGGTCCGAGGACCCAGTGCCACGGTTTGGACCCGACCGGCGTCCAGGGCCGGAATCTCAGCAGGGCGTGAAGGCGGTACAGCCGGTTGAGTCGTTGCCGGGCGCGTTCGGGGCTGGGGAAGAACAAAGAGGTGAGCTGGCCGGTGGTCAGCACGCGGTGTTCCCACACCAGGGCCAGTAGTTCCCGGTCGCGTGCGGTGAGCCGGTAGGCCAGATCGGCGATCAGGTCCGGCGCCATTCGCGGCGGGCGGATCTGGGGTCCGCGCAGGCGGTTGGTCGCCTTCTTCTGGGGCGTCATCAGGCGTTGCCGTTCTCGTCGTTGACCGCCCCGGTCTCTTCGGCCGCGCCGGCCGCGCTGGCGGAGTCGGCGGCGTTCAGGGTGCGGAGGCCGACGGCCGGGATGAGTCGTTTGGGTTGCCCGGCCGCGAACTGCTCGCGGGATGCCCGGCGGGCGGCTTGGGCCCGCCCGGGGATCGGATGGGGAAGGGGACGGGTGCGGAAGGTGAACGCCGAGGTGGCGGTGTTGCCGTCGATGAGGCGCGCGGCGGCTTGGTAGGCGCCCAGGTGGGACAGGTCGTGCGGGCTGATCAGAGGTGCGGTGTGGCGGGCCAGGTCGGTGGCGTCCTCGGGCGAGGCGGCGAAGTAGATCTTGTTGCGGGCATCGGCCGAGACCGCTTCGCGCAGATCTTTGGGGAGCTGCGAGAGGTGCTGGTGGGCCAGGGTGAGGCTGAACCGGTAGGCGCGCGCCTCGGCGAGGATGTCGCTGATGGAGCCGGGCAGGTTGAGGAAGTTGTGGGCCTCGTCGATGTAGGCGGCGGCGTCACGGCGCAAGTGTTCAGGCTGGTTGGCGCGCGGGGTGATGGCCTGCCAGGCGTGGGCCAGGAGCAGCGATCCGAAGAGGCGGACGGCGTCTTCACCGAGCACACCCTTGGGAAGCCGCGCCAGGATCAGACCGCCGCTGCCCAGGGTGTGACCGAGGTCGACGGTGGACGAGGCCCCCGACAGAGTGTCGCGGACGAACGGGCGCAGCAGCACCGCTCGCAGCTTGTTCATCACCGGGCCGATCACCGAGGCGCGAGCGGCCGGAGTCAACTCGTCGTAGGACGACCAGAACCCGCGCAGCAGTTCATCGTTCAGCCTCCCGGTGACACGGGCGCGATAGGCGCTGTCGACCAGGAGGCGGGGAATATCGCCGAGGGTGGCGCGGGCGCCGTTGACGCGGGTGAGGGTCAGGCACGCCGACCGCATGAGGTCGTCCAGCCGAGGTCCCCAGGCGGAGGAGAAACAGCGGCGGAACGTGGTGACGATCGACTCGGCCGCGAATGCCGGGTCCGGGCCGGCCAGCACGTTGAGGCACGGTGGCGGGCCATGGTCGGCCGGGTCGAACACCACGGTGCGGCCGACGGCGCGCTCGGGGAGGCGGTCCAGGACGTCGGCGACCAGGTCGCCCTTGGGGTCGATGACCAGTGCGCCTCGCCCGGCGGCGGCGTCGGCCAGGATCAGGCTGGCCAGGAACGTCGACTTGCCGACGCCGGTCTGCCCGAGGACGTGCAGATGCTGGCGGGCGCCGGCGACGGTGAGCCCGACCGGGCGGGGCGCTCCGGCCTCGGCGTCGCCCAGGACTCGGACTCCGGGCCCGCCGACGGGAACGGCCGGTGAGGGGGCGACGGGGCGGGCACCGGCGCGGGTGACCCCGGGCGCGCCCAGGTCATAGGGCAGGTGCGCGAGCGCGGCCAGCTCGGGCACCGACAGCAGATCACCCCGGTCCAGTCGACGCGAGGCCGCCCGGGACGCAGGGTTGCGCAGGCGCCGTCGGCGCAGGTACTGGTGGCCGGAGGTGAACAGCGCGAAGGTCGAGGCGATCTCGTGAGCAAGACCCCGTAGCCACGCCTTGGCCTCCTCGCCCTGGTGGTGGGTTGTGGCTACGGCGTAGACGATCTGGGTTTCGAAGCGAGGCTGTGTGGCCTTGCCGAGGATGGCGCGGACCTCCTCGGCGCGCTCGGGGAACCGCCGGGACAGTTCACCAGGGTTGGCGTGCCCGGACATGCCCGGAGTGACCAGATCGAACACCGCGCTCTGAGGAGCGGTGGATCGTCCTCCGCGCAGCGCGGACGCGGCCCTGTATCCGCGCCGCAGACGAAGGCCGGTGGCAGGTCGCGCGAGTACCTGCACGGTGAGGTGTTCGCCGTCGGCGAGCCCGGACGCGGCGCCCAGTAGTCCCCGCAACGGGTCGGCGTCGTGGGTGCTGGAGAGCGGGTAGTGGTCGGGGCGCGCCAGCACGAGCCGCCCTCCGGCCGAAGCGGCGTTGGTGGGGAGGGGCGGGGCGGCGTGGCGGGTGGTGAGGGTGGCGCCCGGCCACGCCGACCGGATCGTCTTCTCCACCAGGCCGACCGGGATCACCCCGGGCACCCAGACCTGGAACCGGACACCGTTGTGATCGGCGACGTACTCGAACACCAGGTGCGGCTGCCCGTACAGCGCGCGTTTCCAGGCCGGGGCGGTGAGGCCGATCAGCCGCGCCCACCAGGCGGCGGCGCTGCTGTCCTCGACCTTCGGCGGCACCGCGACCTCGATCACCCGTGCCCCCTCGGCGAAGCGCGTGTTCCGCCATCGCCACATGAGCCGACGGGCCGCGCCGAGTACCGCCGCACCGGCCAGAGTGCCCGCCGCGAGGCCCGGCCCGTACTGCGCGGCCAGGTGGAGGAGGTGCTGAGGTTCCTGCCACAGGTGCAGGAGGAGATCGGCGAGTCCGTTGGCGGTGCTGTTGTGGGTGGTGTGCAGGTTCATAGCGGGTCGATCTCCTTAGCCTGGTCGGTGGCCGCGGTGGCCGCGGTCGTGTCGTCGTGTTCGCCGAGTGCTGAGAGTTCGGCGGGGTCGGTGGTGGTCAGCTGGTGTTCGCGGGCGCTGGCGATGGCGGCGAACGCGGCCCGGTCCGAGCCGGTCGCGGTCCCGCACAGCAGTCCCTGGCCGCGATCGGCGGCGAGCAGGAACGCTTTCTCGCCGTCGGTCAGGTCGAAGGCCCGACCGATGTCGTCGATGACCTGTGGGGCTTGGCGGAGCAGGATCTGGGTGGCCGAGTTGGCGATGACCGCGCGCCCGAGGTCGGTGGAGAGCAGGTCTCCGGCGTCCTGGGTGACCACCGCCAGCCCGGCCCAGTGCTTACGCGCGGACTTGGCGAGCCGGTAGAGGAACCGGGCGCCCTCCGCCTCGCGCATGAGCGTCCAGGCTTCGTCGACCACGACGAGGCGGCGGCGCCGGTCGGCGGGGTCTGCGACGTGACGCCAGATCGCGTCCAGGGCCAGCAGCGTTCCCACCGTCCGGGTCTCTTCGGGAAGGTCCCGCAGCGAGAACACGATCAGGTGGCCGTCTGGCCTGGTGGTGGTCGCGCCCGAGAACAGCCCCCGGAACGATCCGGTCACATAGGGCGCCAGTCGTCCCGACAGCTCCGCCGCCGTGCTCGCCTCGTGGGTGCTGGATTCGGCGACGAGATCGAGTTGGGTGGTGAGGTCGGCCAGCAGCGGGGCGGGACGCGCCCAGGTGCGGGGGTCGGAGGTGATGCCGCGCGTGTTGTAGGTGGCGATCACGGCCCGGTCCAGCACCGCCCGCTCGGCCGGGGCGAGCGGTTGCCCGAGCATCGCCGCGACGAGCGTCTGCAGGAACAGCGCACGGCGGATCAGGGTGTCCTCGTCCTGCCCTTTGGGGAGGTCGAAGGGGTTGAAGCGCACGTCTCGCGCGCCGAGTCCGATGCGGGTGCCGCCGACCGAGTCGCACAGGCGCCGGTATTCGTCCTCGGGATCGACGACGGCGACGTGCACGCCTTGGTAGAGCAGGCGGAGCGTTTCGAGTTTGGTGAAGTAGGACTTGCCAGCTCCCGACCGGGCCAGGGTGACGGAGTTGTAGTTGTCCTGGGCGAACCGGTCCCACACCACTACGCCCGAGGAGTAGGCGTTCAGCCCGTACAGCACCGGTGTCTGGGCGAGGCGAGGGGGCAGGTCGGGTGAGGTGAACGGGAACGCAGCGGCGAGGGCGGCGGTGTCGAACACCCGCCGCTCCCGCAAGGTGTCGGTGCCCAGGGGCAGGGTTGTGGTCCAGCCTTGCAGGGCCCGGAAGGTGGTGGGCCGGGCGTCCAGCAGTAGCGAGGCCGCCAGGGCACGCACCCGCTGCACCTCGGCCTCCAGGCCGGCGTGCCCGGTGGCGTGCACGGTCAGGTACACGCCCACCCGGAACAGCCGACCGTGACCCAGGGCGAGAGACGCGGCGAGTTCGGCGGCGTCATCGGCGGCGGCCTCGGCCGCGAAATCGGCCAGCCGGCCCTGCTGCGCGTCAGTGCGGGAGGCCGACTCCAGCCGGGCGAGCTGGCGGCGGAGCCGCTGAGCGGCGATCAAGGGCGGGATCGGCTCGATGTGCAGCGAGACGTTCAGGCGGCCGGGATAGGTGAGCAGCGGTTCCAGCCAGCCCGCGCCGACCTCGCGCGGATAGCCGGCCACGGCGAAGGAGGCGCACACCCCGCCCGGCAACTCCACCGACCGCGAGTTCACCCGCACCGCGGACGGGCCGATCCCGAGGCGGTCGCTGTCCACGTTCTCTGTCGTGTCGGCGGTGTGGCCTGAAGCGTGAAGGGCCTGGGAGAACACGCTGAATGGGCGGCGCATCATGACTCCTGCCTGGCGACGGTCGGTTCATATGGGGTGGCGTTGTCCACAGGCAGGGCCTCACCTGGGGATAGCGACTCGGCCAGGACGGCGGTGCAGGCCCGGGCGTCCAAGACGTCGGCGGTCACGCCGAGTGCGGCCAGCGAGCGGACGGCTTCCTCGGCGCGCCGCAACACGACCGACGCGCCGGCATCCCGGGCTGCTCGGGGGCGCTTGGTCTTGAGCCAGGGCAGGCTGGGCGAGGCAGTCTGGACGCCGGTGGTGTCGCTGA
This sequence comes from Spirillospora sp. NBC_01491, assembly GCF_036227065.1. Taxonomy (GTDB): domain Bacteria; phylum Actinomycetota; class Actinomycetes; order Streptosporangiales; family Streptosporangiaceae; genus Spirillospora; species Spirillospora xylanilytica. The sequence goes on along the minus strand of NZ_CP109432.1, from coordinate 3,000,445 downwards.
TCACGATGAGGACTTGCCGGATGAGCAGATCGTGCGCGGATCCGAGTTCGTCGAGGAACGCGGCGTGGTCGCGGGCGGCCTGCTCCAGCGCCGGGTCGGCCAGGGTCGGTGCGTGGCCGGTGATGTGACCGGCCAGCCCGGACAGGTCGACCGGACGGGCCTGGACGAGGATCTGCACCGGAGCGTCCAGAGAGTTGAGCCACCGCCCGAACACCGCGATCAGTCCCGCTTGTTCGCCGGGTGTCCGTAGCCCGAACGAGACCGTTCCCGATTGCACGATGGCGACGGTGCGGCCGTCGGCCAGCTCCATCGCGCCGTCTTCGCGCACGGCCCGAACCGGCAGGCGCAGTGGTGCGGGCAGACGTCCGCGCATCCGGCACCACGAAGGTGGTGCCTGCACCGGCTCCCCCGCTGGGATCTGCGTCTTGGGTCGCCGGAGGTGGGCCAGGGCGGCGAGTGCGTATCGGTCCAGGCTCATTCCGTCGCGGCCTGTGATGGCGAGCATGACGCCGGCCGCCACGATCGGCAGCACCACCGCGATCAGTATCGGAAACGGCAACCGGCCCTCGGCGGTCAGCACGACCCACATGGCGTTGATGCCGGTGGCCGCCAGGATCAGCAGTTGCCGTCCGGTCAGGCCGTAGAGGATCTTGTCGGGCCGGTCGATGTCGGCTGGGATCTTCGCCGATAGCGGCGGTTCGTCGTGGCGGGTCACGGGTTCCTCCTGGGCTTGCGGGTCTTGGGCGGCTCGACCCACAAGGTGAGCTGCCGTGGCGGGACCGGCCGTTTGGGCATCCCGGGCAGCATCAGCTGCCCGGACCGAACGCGCGGACGTGGCGGCGTGGCGGGCGCCGACGTCGCGGCCGGTCTGGGGACGCGGGTGATGGGGATGGGAAGTGCCAGCTGCACCGGACGCCGGGCGGCGGGACGGGGCGGGGCTGGGATCGGTAGCGCGAGCTGCACTGGCTGCCCAGCGTCAGGCGGCTGCTGAGGAGGAGGCGGCGGCGTGGGTGGTGCCAGCGGAGGCGGTGGCGGTGCGGGAGGTGGTTGCGGAAGAGGCCGCAGGGGCGTGCGCGGCAGTGGCCGGACGCCCTTGGGCGGACGCTGGACCGCTTTGCCGGCCTTGCCCATCAGGGCGCCGAGCCCCCGGTAGATGAGGAAGCTCTTGAGCATCTGGCCGAGCATGCGTGGCTGGGCGGGCTGCCAGATGGTCCGTGCGACCCAGGAGGGGATCCGGACCATCACCCACAGCAGGCAGATCGCCAGCAGCAGGTCGGTGATGTCGTTGCGGGTCGGGAAGCCGAAGTAGGAGTTGCTGGTGTCCTTGGTCTCGGAGAACATCAGCTGGAACGCGGTGACCAGTACCAGCGACTGGCAGACCTGGATGGCCAGGATCCCGGTGATGGCTCGCCACCACAGCCGCGCCAGCCCATCGGTCACCGGCAGGGCGTGGAACATCAACGCCAGCGGCGCCGCCGCGATCAGCACCATCGTGATCGCGATGCGCACCACGTAGATGAACGCCACGCACAACGCCAGCGCGACCACGCCCAGACCCAGGATCGCCATGAACGGCTGGGTCGGGAGAAGAGTCGCGGTGACGTATCCGACGTAGGCGTCGGCGACCACGCTCGGGTCGATCTTCTCCGCGCCGCTGTTCAGGAACGCTCCGGCCAGCCCGTTGGCGAACTCGATCCCGTAGCCGATGAAGATCAGGCTGAGGTTGGAGGCTAGGAACGCCGTCACCAGCCGGACCAGCAACTGCCTGGGGGACATCTCACCGCCGGGCAGCGACTGCCCGGCCATCAGCAGCACCCCCGCGACCGAGATGACCAGGACGTAACAGGTGTTCGCGATCGTCTGCGAGGTCCCCCACAACTGCCGGGTCCGCGCCATGTCCTGCGAATCGATCTCCGGAGTGCCCAGCACCGTCGCCCGCAACAACCCGAAGATCGGCTTTGCCGCCGAGGACACCAGCTCGGCGAACCACCCGTTCACCGCCTGCTTGGCCATGCAGCTCACATCAACGAACCCACACCCTTCCTTCCCCGATTGCTGCTGCTCATCCGGGTTGTGCGACCCCGGAGTCTGCGGCCGTCCGTCCGGCGCAGACGGCGTTGGCGCCGGGGTGTCTCCGGGCGTGGACGGTGTCTCGACGGGAGGCCTCGGAGACGGGGATGGAAGCGGCGGAGGCGCCGAAGGAGACGCGACGACGTCCGCTGCCGCTGCTGCGACGGTCGCGTGCAGCGGCATCGCCGCCAGCACGAACGCCGTGATCAGTAGCGCCACTCTCGCCAGCCGCAGCGCCGTCGGGCTGGCGGTGCTGGAGTTCATGCTTGGCCCACGACGGTCTGCAGGAGCTTGACCAGGACCGGCGCCAGGACCGCGACGCTGTATCCGATCGCGGCGTAGCGCAGGGTCTTCTTGGCGGCCTCGACCTCGCTCGGGTCGCCGCCGGCCAGGATGTAGCGGGCTCCGCCGATGGTGGCGAACAGGGTGGCCAGGCCCACCAGCATGCTCACGATCACGTTCCGCAGGTTGGTGATGACCTGGTCGAGGGTGGGCTGCGAGGCCAGGCTGCCGGCGGCTTCGGCGATACCGGGAACCAGCAGCGCAGTCGCGACACATCCGGCGGTCCACAACACAGAAGCGGCCAGGAGCCGGGCACGGCTCGGCGTACGCCGATGCGGGTGAGCGTGGGGCTGGTCGGTGGTGCGGCGGGTCGGGCTTGGCGCGTGATGGCGGGTGTTCATGGCAGCGTCTCCGGCTTCGGGTGACGGGTCGGAATGGGCTGCCAGGCGAGAGTCACGGGCCGGTGTGGTGGGCTCTGGGTGTCCTCCTCGAAGGAAACTCAGATGGGTGCGGATGCGGCGGGGACCGGATGACCGTCCGCCCGAGCCGCACCGGCAGGTGTTCTCCTCTGGCACCCATGAAGCACCGCCTCAAGGGCCCAAATTCACGCCCGCACCGAAAGACAATGCCGAGACTTGACCTTGCCAAGCTCGCCGCGGCCCACTCGACCGGTCCGAGTGAAGCGCCATCACCGCTGCCAAAAATCGCTGTGACCAGCAGGAACGTGCTGTGTGGATGGGTCGATCTCGCAGGGATTACCGAAACTTGAATCAGTGACGCTGCGAAATCGGGGGAGTTCGAGGGTGCTTTAAGGGTGCACGGGGATCGGGTGCCCGTCTCGGGCCACCCAACGAATGAACAACCCGCCTTCCAGCCCGGACAACTCCAATGACCACCATCACGCGCCGCGCCCTGACGAGGCCGTCCGGCGGCTGCTGCCGCTGACGGTGTGGCTGTGCTCCGACACCACACCCACGCCCAACTCCGGTGACACCGCCTCCACCGCAGCAGTCCGCCGCAGCCACTCACAGATGCCCAAGGGCGAGATCTGCCAGCGGCACCGTCAGGCCGTGGGGCGGCAGCTCGCGCGGCATCTGATCTCGGCCTGTACTCGCGAGGGCGATGTGGTCGCTGAGGGGTTCACTTCTAGCGAGGCGACGCTGGCCGCCGCCGCCGAACTCGGTCGGCGCGGTGTCGCGCTGGTCCCGCACTTCCCGCTCGCCCAGCACATCGGCGCCCGCCTGCGCGCCGCCCTGCCCAAGGACCAGCTGAACCGTGTAGAGATGCGGCCCTGCCGGCCTGACCAGATGACCCGTGGCCTCGCCGACCACCTCGGTGATGTCGCCCTGGTCGTCGCCGCCCCACCGCCCTACGAGACCGGAGGCCGGACCCCTGCGGGTGAGGGGCGGTCGGGCTGCCCGGTGTGCCGGACGGACCCGCCGATGCTCACCAGCCGGGAGTTCGGGTTGTTCTTGGCGGCGGCGTGGCGGGTGTTGCGGCCTGGTGGGGTTCTGGCGATCACCACCACCGCCCGCCACCAGGCCGGACGCTTCATCGACCCCGCCCCGCGCATCATCCGCCAGGTCCGGGGCGCGGGGTTCAGCTACGTCCAGCACGTCGTCGCGCTCCGCGTCCCGATCCAGGGCGACGCCCTGGTCGTCCAGGCCGGTCCCACCGACATGGCGCAGCTCCGCGACACCCGCTCACGGGCGCTGCCGCCCGCCGTCAGCGTCCACGCCGACGTGTCCCTGTTCACCAAAACCAGCACCCCCCACGGAGCCAGCCGATGAACCAGCACCACAACCACGAGGACCAACTCCACGCGCAGCAGCCGGTGCTCTCGGTGCTGGCGACCGGGCAGCGTCCGTCCCGGCTTCAGCGCCAGGGCCGTTACACGCCCGAGTCGATGCGGCACCCCGGCAAGATGCTGCCCGCCATCGCCGCCCACGTCATCCAGACCTTCACCCGCCCCGGGGATCTGGTCATCGACCCGATGTTCGGGATCGGCACCACCCTGGTCGAAGCGATCCATCTCGGCCGAGACGCCGCCGGAATGGAATACGAACGCGACTTCGTCGACCTGACCCTGGACAACCTCCGGCACGCCCGAAGCCAAGGCGCCACCGGCTGTGCCGAGTTGGCCTGCGGCGACGCCCGCAACATCGCCGCCACCTTCAACGAGCTGCGCGGCACAGCGGCGCTGGTGCTGACCTCACCACCGTACGGATCCCACACCCACGGCCACATCCGCTCCAGCCGCGACAACGGAGGCGGGAAAGTCCTCAAATGGCATCACCGCTACTCCGCCGACGGCGGCAACCTCGCCCACCAGTCCCTGACCGGTCTGCTGGACGGGTTCGGCCGGATCCTGGCCGGCGCCGCGACGCTGCTGCGGCCATCGGGTGCGGTCGCGGTGACCGTTCGCCCGATCCGCGTCAAGGGTGAACTGATCGACCTACCCGGTCAGGTCATCGACACCGCCCAACAGCACGGACTGATCCTGGCCGGCCGTTACGCGGCGCTGCTGGCGGGGCTCCGTGATGGCGCTTTGGTCAACCGGGCCTCGTTCTTCCAGATGCTCGAAACCCGCCGAGCCCGCGAACGCGGCGTCCCCGCCTGCGCCACTGCCCATGAAGACCTTCTGGTCTTTTCCGTTCCTGGCCCTGAGGGGGCTGCGGGCGGTGCGGACACCACACCGGTAGGTACGGGAGTGGGACCTGGAAAGACCTGCCAGCGGATTGGGCTTGACGGGCGGGTTGGAGCCGAGCGTGCATACCAGCGCTCCAGTTCCACCGGCTGGGGCGAATCCGATCCGCTGGAGGACAACCATGAACCCCGAATCCACGCCACCACCCCCGAGCGGCCTGATCGTGGTCGCCGCTCGGCGGCTCACCGGTCCGGTGGTGGGCGGTGAGGGCGGGGTTGTCTCCGGCGGAGATCCGTATGCTGCCCGCCGTGGTCGATGTGGTCACTGCGGGGCGGGCGTTGGGGGTCGGGCGCACCAAGAGCTATGCGCTGGCCAGGGCTGGGGACTTCCCGTGCCGGGTTCTGCGTATCGGCGACAGCTACCTGGTGCCGACCGCCGGACTCCTCGCCCTGCTCGGCCTGGACCAGCGCGGGCGGCCCGAGCCTGGGAACGAGTGATGGGCTGATGGCCAAGGGAACGACGTTCAAATCATGCGGCTGCCGCGACGCCGAGACCGGCAGGCTGCTGCGCGCGAAATGCCCGCGGCTGCGGCGCGGCGACGGACGCTGGAGCAGCAACCACGGAAGCTGGTACTACCAGCTGGAACTCCCGTCCACGATGACCGGAACCAGACGCAACCCGCTACGCCGAGGCGGGTTCCCCACTCAAGACGCCGCGGAAGGGGAGCTGGACCGGGCCAGGGAACTCCTGGCCATCGCAGGCGACGACTCGCTTACCAGGAATCAGATCGCGGAGCTGATCATCTCCACGGTCCGTGCGACCAAGCGGCTGCCGGTGCCTGAGGAGATACGGGGCAAGACCCGCACCGGGCAGGACCTGGACGCCTCCATCACGGTGGGCCGGTACCTGGAGACATGGCTTGCGGGGCGCCGGGCGCTGCGTGAGGGGACCCGGCGGAGCTACGAGAGCCATATCCGGCTGTACCTGGTTCCGCACATCGGAACCGTTCCGCTGGACCGTCTCCGGGTCGCTGATGTCGAGTCGGTGTTCGAGGCCATCGATGAGCTGAACGAGACCATCGAGGCCGCCCGCAGGTCGGGTGATCCAGTGCTGAGGGGCAGGGTGAAGGGGCGCCGGGTGGTGGGGGCGGCGACCAGGCAGCGGATCCGGGCGACGTTGCGGGCGGCGCTGGGCAAGGCGATCAAGGAACGCCGGATCGACGTGAACGTCGCCGCACTGGTCGAACTGCCCTCGGGCAAAGCGCCCAGGCCGCTGGTGTGGACCCAGGAACGCATCGCCGAATGGCGACGCTCCCACCAGGCCCACGTCGAGGAGAAGGAGGTGCGGAAGCGGCGGTTGTGTGAGGTGGAGCCGCAGCGGCGGCACGGCACCCGCCTCAACCGGTTGGACGCCTACATCGGTGCGCCCCGCCCGTCACCGGTGATGGTCTGGACACCCGACCTCACCCGGGCCTTCCTGCAACGCGCGGAGTCGCATCGGCTGTTCGCGCAGTACTACCTGGTCGCCTTCCGGGGGTTGCGGCGGGGGGAGTCGTGCGGGTTGCGCTGGCCTGACGTCGACTTGGATCAGGGGGTTGTGACGGTGCGGTGGCAGATCACCCAGCTCGGCGCCGAGACCCGGGAGGGCAAGCCAAAGTCCGAGGCCGGCGAAGGACAGGTCACCCTCGACAAGTCCACGATCAAGGTGCTGCGTGCTCACCGGGCACGGCAGAACACCGAACGGCTCGCAGCGGGGGAGTCCTGGACCGAGACCGGATTCGTGTTCACCACCGAAACCGGGCAGCCGCTGCACCCCGCCTACGTCACCGAGCAGTTCGAGCAACTGTCGATGGAGGCCGATCTGCCACCGATCCGGTTCCACGATCTGCGGCACGGCGCCGCATCGATTCTGCTGGCGGCCGGGTACGACATGAAGGTCGTGCAGGAGACGCTGCGGCTGTCGTCGATCACCATCGCTGCCGACACCTACACCAGCCTGCTACCCGGCCTGGCCCGCCAATCCGCTGAAGACGCCGCCGCCGTCATCCTCAACGCTGGTTCCGGCAAACACGGCCGGTCCCGCTCTTCGGTGACCGAACTGGCCACCGCCCAGGACGATCCCACGGGCACCGGCCCTGCGGGCAGCAGGCCGGAGAGTGACCGGCGAGCAGGGCTGGAGGGACGGACAGCGTAAGGGGGGATCGGGCACTCTCGGGTGGATCGCAAGCGCTGGAGCTTCGACCAAAAGCTCCCGGTAATTTTCAAGACCCTTGCCGACCGCACCGCAGCGCTTCCAGAGTGAACTCGAAGCGGGCGTCGTCGTTGACGATCTGAAAACCCGCCTCGCCGTTGTCCCGGAGCTCGAATGCGTAGCCACGGCGGTCGCACTCATCCGCGATCGCTTGCGTGATCAGCAACGCCCGGTCCCTGGTCTCGACCGACACGTTCAACAGATGTGGGGTTTCCCGAAGCGCGCGTACCGCTTGGTGGCAGTAGTGAAGCGCCCCCGGTGACGGGACAGGCGGCAGCGGCTCTGGTCTGGGAGGGGCATCATCGTGACTGACCATTCGAATCACAAGATCCCCTTTGTCGCGACCCGTGTGCCGTAGAACGCATCCCTCAGGAACCAGGCCCTCGGTGATCGCCTTGCTGATCGTTCGTCGATACGCGCTCCGCAGCGAAGCCGAGGGGTTCGAGACGGTGAGCACATCACATTCCAGCCTGGCCACGAGCGCTTCCGCAGATACCTCCTCGGCTGGGGCTGGAGAGGCAGTTGGTGTCGCCTCCGACATAGACCGCTCGGCATGCTGTGGGATCGCCGGCGTCGTTGGGCTGGTGGTCCAGGCTGATACCGCCCGTTCTCGAGGTAGTAGCGACCAGCCTCGGTCATCGTCGTCTTCCAGGAGCTGCGGCGCCGATCGACCGTGACCAGCCCGCGACCGGCGAGAGCGTAGGCAGTGGTCTTGCCGGTGCAGTCGCTCCAGCGATCAGCGGCGGGGACGAAGTACCCCCGAAAGACCGATGAGCAACCGCGGATGTTCTCGCGTTTGCCCAGGTAGGAGCGGACACGTCCGTAAGGGACTTGAACCCCGAACCTGCGGATTGTGAGCTGAATGTGGTATTAGATGCGGACGACAGAACGATGCACTTGCCGGATTGTCTCGTTAGTCGAGAGTGAAATCCAGAAATTCTTGGTGGGCTGTTCGCCACTCATCCCAGCGTCCCGCGGCTTTAGCTGGCCGATTACGGTGCCGCGTGTAGGTTAGTACGAGATGTTGCTTTGCGCGCGATATTGCTACGAAGAATGCGGACATTGCCGCAGTGGGATCGCCCCAGAAGAGCTGCTCCTCGACCCCGAGAATCACGACCTTCTCAAACTCCAGGCCCTTGCATTTGTGGATGGTCAGGAAGCGGATCGCATCCAGCTCTGAGAGGCGTCTGAGTGCTTGATCTGGGTCACCGTCGACGGCGATTTCTCTTTCGAATGTCTTTAGAGCCTGTTCGATCAGGTCATCGAGGCGTGTACCTCGCTGGTAATCAGGCGACAGAGCGATGAGCACTGGTCGCGACACCAGTTGGAGGAGTTCCTGGACTAACTTCCTCCAAGATGCGGGCTCCTCCGCCTGGAACTCCGGGCTGCGCACGGTAGATCGAGCCTTACGGATCATCCGCTTCAACTGGCTGTTGAAGCGTGAGGCTCCGTCCTCGGATGCGCTCGATCGGTTCGCGATTTTCATAAGTTCGCTGTAGGCATCGGGCTGCCTGTCATCGGTGATGACCCGGATGAAGTTGAGCACTAGTGCCGACGCTGGTTCCGCAGTGAGGTCTTGGCTTTCCTGCTCGTTACGGAAGGGGATACCGCAGTTGGCGAGTTCGGCGCCGAGGGCTGCTGTGACCAGATGAGGTTGCTGGCGAACGAGAACAGCGATCTTGCTTGGTGTCAGGCCCTCCTGAAGCCATTCCTGAAGAAGATTGGTCACCGACAGGGCCTCATCGCGGTCAGTATCGAAGCCAATCACCTCGATGATGCCGCTGTCTCCGGCTAGTTCTTCGTCAGGGCTGACGGCGTCGGGATCCATCTGGGCAATCATTCTGTTCTGCATCCGTCGAAGCCGGGGTTCGGAACGGAAGTTCTGGTATATGGGGAGCGGCTGAGCTGAAAAGTCTTCTGCAAAGGTCTGAAGGACACCCTCCAGCGCGCCGGCCCAGGTCATGATCCGCTGCTTGGTGTCGCCGACGGCTGTCAGAATGGCCGCAGTGTGGCCGAACGCCGCCTTGACCAGTTGATACTGCTGGTCGGTGCAGTCCTGGAACTCATCGAGGAAGACATGGCTGTACGTCTGGCGGATGCCGCCACGGGCGTAGGTATTCGACTCAACGATCTCCAGCGCCAAAGGTACCAGATCGTTGAAGGTGATCTGCTCGCCCTGAATCCGGGTGACAGGATGGATCCGGTAGTCCGAGGTGAGAGTGTTGTATCCGCTGAGTGCGAGGCGGAAGTTGTCGATGATTCGCTTGGCGAAGGCGTGGAAAGTGAAGCTGTCAAACCTGGCCGCGAGTTGTGCGCCTGAGCGACGCCGGACACGATCTCGTAGGTTGCGGGAGGCGTCGGTCTTGAAGGAGACTGCCAGGATCCGCTGCGGGTAGGGGCAGAGTCCAGTGCGCAGCAGAAAGTCCGCTCGTTGGGCCAGTAGTTCTGTCTTACCGGCCCCAGGTCCGGCCGCGACGACCACGTTTTTGTCCGACGTGGTAACGGCCGTTAGCGCGTTTGGTTCGAGGACGAGGCTGTCGACCGGGTGCCACTGGTCGGGCTGGATCATTCCGGGAGCCTATCCAGGCCCCCACGTACGTGTTCGATCAGCCGACTGAGTGCAGTGGGTAGATTATCCACCAGTTCTTCGTCGCTCAGGTCGGCCAGCGCGGCCAGGTGGGTAGCGGGCTTGCTCCGGAGATCGAACTTATCGTGATAGTCATCAAAGAGTGCCAAGACCTCCTTTGGGAGGTGGTGTTCATTGGCGTGGCACTTGCCGAGTACGGCCACGATAGCCTTCTGATCCGGGTCACCTGGCTTGGCAGGGGCGACGTTGTAGGCGTCGGGATATGCCGTCAGCATCATCAGATCGAGGTCGACCGGGTTGGAAAAGAAGACCCCCCTCTGTTCCAGCCATCTAATGGGGCCGTTGCCGTCTTTGAAATGGGGGTCGACGAGGGCCGGGAAGTCTTGGTCGTCGTCCCACTTCGGCAGTTCGCTTATCGCTTTATCGGTGACGGATCCTGGCTGGACGGTGTTGATCTGCTTGAGGGCGTTGCGTACCCGGCCCCAGCCGGCCTGGTGTCGCCCGGCGTCGAGGTCGAGTAGTGTCGCGTGGGGGATCTGCAGCTTGTTGAGGAGTCGCCAGAAATGGTTGACGTGTCGGCCGCCCAGCGGGACCACCGACACCGATGCATCATCCTCGGCGATGCCGATGGCCGCCAGGATCCGTGGCAGGATGACCTGCTCGCTGTCGCCCTCGCCGAGCACGACGAACCGGGAGAAGTACAGCTCGGGGTAAGCCTGGACCGCCTCGCGCACATACTTGGCAGCCGTCTGGTCGTCCTCGGGAAGGACGATGCGATGCACGGTCGTCGTGCGCGCGGCGTCCAACCGCAGAAAACGGATCGAGTGGGGGTCGACCCGCCGTAACAGGGTGGGCGCGTGCGTGGCGATCAGGGACTGCACGTCGCCGTAGATGCACGCGTTGCGCAGCTGACGGATGATGCGGCCCAAGTACTGCGGCGCGAGGCTGTTCTCCGGCTCTTCCAGTGCGATCACGGTATGGACGGGCGGCCGCAGGCGGTCCGCGTCCAGGGAGGTCTCCTCTCCCGTCAGCACCTTCCGGGCTAGGGACTGCCAGGCCAGCACGAGCGAGATGTAGAGCAAGGACTTCTGGCCGTCGCTCAGCCGCTCGAAGGGCAGCGGCGTGCCGTCGTGGGTAGGTGAGAAGGTCACGGTGAGCTGGCGCAGTACACCTTCCAGCCCGTCCTTCCCGAAGGCGATCGACGGATCATTGAAGAACCCACCTCGATGCAGCTGGCGCCACTCCTGGCTCAGCCCAACCCCGATGCTCGCCACGGTGCTGTTCGCGGCGAGCGATGCGGTGATCTGAGCGCTCAGGTCGTTCAGCGTTGCGCGTTCGGTGGTCCAGTCCGTGGCGCGTAGGGTGCGCCCGATGAGCGAAGCAGCAGTGTAGGAGATGTGGTCGGCCGGGTCGCGCCGAGCAGGTAGGTAGTGAACCTCGATATGCCCGCGGTCGTATCGCGACATGTCGGAGCGGCGGGTTGGCTCGCCTGCCTCGTTCACCTCCAGCACGTACTCGATTTTCTCCTCGATGACGCCGTCCGGGGCCAGCGATGCGGTAAGGCGCACGCGGGTCCGCGGGATCCCGTCGGCCGCGTTGAGCGACATGTGGGAGAAGTTCGGGGGGATCGAGGCATGCTGACCGGCGTCCCCCGATTCCGGAAACTCGACATCGACTTCCACCCACAGGACCGGCTCTCCGGCCTGCGTCTCGCCCGCTGTCCGGTCGACGGGCACGTGGAAATCCTCGAGCAGGATCCTGCGCTGAGCCGCCAGCGGGCTGAAGAGCCGCGACAGCGCCTGCAGAACAGCGGTCTTACCCGAACCGTTGGGGCCGAGAACATACGTCAGATCGTCGAGGTCGATCGCTGTGGGCTCTGGCCCGAAGGATTGAAAGCTACTCAGCCGCAAAGTCGTGATCTTCATCGGCGCCTCCTCGCACGCTATTTACGTTGGCCGTGACCACCCCCGACCGTCGCCGCATGGACGACAATCAGCAGGCAGCAAAGATCGTTGATGGGTTATTGCTGGCCAGGGCCAGGCAAGGGGAAGGGCGCCCACGATCAGTGTGCGAAGAGATCCTGGACGCTGATCGCACTCTACTGTCCATCTCGATGATCACGTCCCGCCATCACGGCGACCCTCTGGAGTCCACCGGGTCCCGTTCACAGCAAGGAGTCAACGGCTCGTCGCGTTGTGTGCCCCTGAGCTTCCCCCACTGCACGGGCTGCTGACCTGGGGTTACCTTTGATCACCAGGAAGGGTGTTCGTCATGTCCTCACCACATCCGCTCGAGTTCCGCTTGGTGGGTAAGGCCGAGCGGCGCTGACGGTTGGGGATATGCCCATAGGCCTGATTAACGGGCGGCACCCGAGTGCTACGACAAGAGCGGTCGCGTCTGCCAGCACCCGGATTGGGCCCGTTTGTGACGGTAGTCGTGGTTTGAGTAGCGCACAGGTCGGACAAGGCGACTTCGCTGCCTCTTTCGCCGCCCGACGGAGGAGGAGGCAGCGGCAGGTCCGGTCTCGATAGAGGCGCTGGTCCGTCCCGAGGCTCTTCAGAGGTGCTACGTGATCGGATCGGCGACGTTGTCACCACCAAGGAGGCGAGGCTGTAGGTTCAGCAGGGGTGACGAGCCACCATATCGACTTCTTTGACGATCTCGAGGCTTCGGTAGCGAACGGCATGGTGCCGTCGATGCATGTCGTCGTCACCGACCGGACCGGGCATCTGCTGCTGATCCTTCGTACCACATGGCAATTGGGCGCTGCCCGGTGGCGCGGTCAACCTGAGGGAGTCGGTCGCGCAGGCAGCCATCATGCGTAAGAGCCGCGAGGAGATGGGGATCGTGTGTGGGATCACCGGGCTGGTGGGGGCTTGTCCGGTCCCCGCCACGTGATCCGTTACACCAGCAACGGTAAGGTCCGCCATGTGTTCTTGAGCTTCCCCCCCCGTTTCACGGCCACGTGACCTGAGTTGGCCGTGGGCCAACGGGGAAGGAAGTGTCTCGTGCCGCCACCTCATCCGCCGGAGTTCCGGCGACGCGCTGTCGAGCTGGCCCGGGCCGGCGACAAACCGGTCACGGCGCTGGCCAAGAGCCTGGGCATCAGCCAGTCGTGCCTGAGTAGTTGGATACGGCAGGCAGAGGCCGACGAGGGCCGCACAGACGGCCTGACGAGCGCGGAGAAGAAGGAATTGGTCGAGCTGCGACGTAAGGCCAGGCAGCTGGAACTGGAGAACGAGATCCTCAAACGAGCGGCGGCGTATTTCGCCCGCGAGAACGTCCTCCCAAAATAAAGTACTCGCTGGTCCGTGAACTCGCCGATTACGACATTCCTGTCGCGGTGGTCTGCCGAGTCCTGGGCGTTTCCCGTTCCGGTTATAAAGACTGGCTCGGCCGGTCCATCTCGATCCGCGAACAGAGCGACACCGAGTTGTTAAAGCTCATCCGCGCTGTCCATGCAGAATCCCGGCTCAGCTACGGCGCACCGCGTGTCCACGCCGAGTTGAGGCTTGGGCTGGGCGAGCGGGTGAACCACAAGCGGGTCGAACGGCTCATGCGCGAGGCCGGCATCCAGGGGATCCCCGGCGCAAGGGCCGCCGGAACCTGGTCAACGAGCCCACCGAGGAGGACCTGGTCCAGCGCGCGTTCGACGCCCGGGCCCCGGACCTGCTGTGGGTCACCGACATCACCGAACACCCGACTGTCGAAGGGAAACTCTACTGCGCCGCCGTTCTCGACTGCTTTTCCCGCCGCATCGTCGGTCATTCCATCGATATCCGTCAGGCCAGCGAACTGGTCATCGACGCGATGGCGGCATCGGTCGCCCGGCGCAACCACCGGCCAGCGCCACGATCCTGCACTCCGACCACGGAACGCAATTCACTTCCTGGACGTTCGGGAAACGCCTGCGAGACGCGGGGCTGCTCGGCTCAATGGGCACGGTCGGCGACTGTTTCGACAATGCAATGATGGAGTCGTTCTGGGGAACGATGCAACTCGAACTTCTGGACACCAAGAAGTGGTCGACAAGAGCCGAACTCGCCGCCGCAATGTTTGAATGGATAGAGTGTTGGTATAACCCATTCAGGAGGCATTCCAGTATCGGAATGCTGAGCCCGGTCGCCTTCGAGGAACAACACCGCACTCACCACCGACCGGCTGACCCCATCTCACCCCAGGTGGCCGTGCTATGGGGGGAACCTCATTCTCGATCGTGCTGACTGCCTGCTGGCGTCTGGCCGTCCGACGCCCAGCAGTGAGACCCACCAGGTCCAGTGGGGCCCGCCGGACTGGACCGCCAGCCTGCAGGTGGACGCCTCGATGTGCGCCAGGATCGGACATCTCCTGGAAGGTCGCCATACTTCCGTCATCATCTGACCCCTAGCATCGGCTGGCCGTTCTCACGCGGATGTGGCCGTAACATTGGCGAAGATGTGCTGCATCCGCTCGGCGCCGGCCTCGATGACCGGGCGTAGTTGGTGCCGGTAGACGGTTTGGGTCACCACGCTGTTGCGATGTCCGACCAGGTCGCTGATCTTCTCCACGCGGACGCCGTCGTCGCTCATCAGCGATACGAAGGTGTGCCGCAGCTCGCGCGGGCACCACTCGGTGCCCAGCCCGGCGGCGGCGGTCATCTTCTGGAAGCGGTACCGCACATGCCCGGCCGTCCACGCCGTTCCGTCCGGCCAGCCGAACACCAGCCCGCGGTTGGCGTAGGCGGGCCCGGCGGTGAGCCGGTCGGCGGCTTGCTGGGATTGCGTCGCTTGGAGGGCCTCGACCGCGAGCGCGCACAGCCGCAGGCCTCGGCGGCTGCCTGGAGTTTTGGTGTCGCCGTTGCTCCGGGCTGAGCGTGTCACCACGATCGTGCCGGCCTGAAGGTCGACCTGATCCCAGCGCAGTGCCCGCAGCTCCTCAGTGCGCAGTCCGGTCAGCAGTCCCAGCGTCACATACGGGCCAAGCCGGTGCCCGCCCTCACGCGCCTGGCGCAGCAGTGCCGTGGCTTGGGCCGCCGACATCGACCTGGAGCGGCGGCCTGTGCGGCCGCGCGGGGTGTCGACCAGCTCGGAGACGTTGCGGGCGAGCTTGTCGTGCCGCTGTGCCCGCCGCAGCGCACGAGTCAGGAGTCCGTGCACGATGCCCAGCGTGCTGGTCGACAACTGCTCGGCCCTGCCGAACAGCCACCTTTCGACGTCGTCGGCCGTCAGATCCTGTACCCGCGCCTGACCCAGTTGCGGGAGCAGGTGCCCAGTAGCCAGCTGCCGGTAGGTCTGCACGGTCGCCGCGCTGCGGCCCCGGCTGGCCAGCGCCTTCAGTAGATTGTTGAAGGCGCGTTCCACGGTGTAGTTGCGATCGGCCTGGATCCCCTTCTCCAGATCGGCGACCGCGTCGATGAGCTTGTCCATCACCGCCGCCTGGGTGAGCGCCTTGCGTTTGAGTCGTCGGCGCCGCCCATCCTGCCCGCGACCCAGCGCGATCGCTCCGGTCCATCCCGCGCCCTCGCGGTACACCGACGCCCGATACCGCCCCACCCACGCCCGCATCCAGCGCCCCCGTTCTCCGCTGCCTGCCCTGCTGTCTTCATCCTGGGCACGTTCTGACCAGGTCGACCGGGCATTGACCCAGAGGTCCCTACACGTCCTGGTCAATTCGCGCGGAACAAACCGCCCCCCGGCCTCAGGGCAGGACGAAACAGTCTTGGACATGGACGGTCACGTCGGGGTACCTCGCATAGTCGGGGGTGAAGCGCACTTCGGCTTGGACTTCGTTGTCTCCGGAGCTGTAGCTCATCCTGAGCCCGACGCGCTCATATAGCCTCTCCGCTTCCCTGGGGTCGGCATGGAGGGTGGCCGTCCGCAGGTCATCGGTTTTCTGCACCAGAGCGGCGATCTCCTCGCTGCTCAGCACGGGCCCCACCTGCTTCGTCTCGCGCCTGTCCATCTCCGGTGCCTGCAGCGTGGCGGTGAGGCGTTCGGTGATCCGGTCCGGCGCTAGGACAAGGTTGAGCCATTTGTTCAATTCGGGCAGTACAAGGTCCTCGCGGATGTGGACACTGCGTGGATGCTTGGGGTCGGCGGCCGGTTGGTCCTGCTCGCGGACTCTGCATCGGTAGTAGGTCGTCTGTCCGCTGTGGTGGGTGTGCATCTTACGTTTGCAGATGCCGCACCACAGGGTGCCTTTGAGGGGGTAGCGCCGCTTGGTGTGGTGATGCTTGGGCTTGCCGGTCTGCGGCTGGCGGCGTTTGCTCTGCGCGAGATCGAAGGTCTTCGTGTCGATGATGGCCGGGTGGGCGGTCTTGTCGGAGAACACCCACCGGTCGCGGGGGTTGCAGCGGAGCTTGGTGGTGTGGCCGAGGGCGACGTTCTCCACGTCCAGCAGGACCTCGTCCTTGCGCTGCTTGTTCCAGACCTGTTAGCCGGTGTAGCGGGGGTTCATCAAGATCGTCCGCACGGTCGCCTTGGACCAGGACGCTCCGGCCCGGTGCCGGTTGCGGGCGGGATCGTGCGCGGCCGGGCACGGGACACCGTCCCTGGTGAGCCCTGAGGCGATCGCGAAGAATCCACGCTCTCGGTTTCCTCCCAGGCCCAGGAACTCGGCGAAGATCCGCTGGACGATGGCGGCGGCGCACTCGTCGATCGCCAGTCGGCGCATGCGCTTGCCGTCGGCTGCCTTGGGCGGGTTGGGGTGCGGACCGGCGTCCACGAGGCGGTACCCGTAGGGCGGGCGCCCTCCCAGAAACCTGCCCTCGGTGCAAGTGATGGCTGCCATGGACGCGCGGACGCGGATCTTGATCCGGTTCCGCTCGCCCTTGGACAGGCCACCGAACACGCCCGTGATCATGTCGTGGGCCTCGTTGGTGGGGTCGATCGGCCCGCCGACCTCGGGTACCCACAGCGGGACGCCGTAGTGCTCGAACAGCGGGAAGGTCAGGGAGTACTGGTGCCGTAGAAGGCCCGGTGCGGCTCCCCGATCACTGCCGCGTCGAAGGCCCGTCCCGGGTCCTTGAGTTCCTGAAGCAGAGCCGAAGCGTGCGGACGCCGGATCCACGGGATGGAGCGGGACTTGTCGATGTCGAAGAACTCGGCGGCGATCCGCCCGCCTCGAGGCTCGATCAGTGCCCGAGCCCGGCGAAGCTGCCACCCGCGGGAGGCCTCGGGATCCTGGTGGTCCTCGGTGGAGACCCGCCCGTAGAAGGCGAATCGCATCCCATCCGGATGAGCGGGCCCGCTGTTGCTGTCGTTGCGGTTGGTGAAGTACCTCATGGTGCTTCCTCCGTCGGTCTTCGCTCGTGGCGTCCGGTTGGGATCGCATCGTTCGAGCGTTCGAAGGAGCGCTCGTGCAGCAGCGAGCGTGAAGGCTGTTGGCACGTCCGGTACGCGGACTGTTCTGTCCGGCGTATGCCAGATGATCGACGCGGTTTCCTGGTGCACCACCATCCAGGACACCTTCCCAACCGGAACTCCGGCCCGCGTCAGCGACCCGACGTCCTGAGCGGCTTCTCCCTCACCCGCTGCCGCCCTGGTGGCCGGACCTCATGCCGGTGCGATCGTGCCCTGGCAGGCCGTCGTCAACGGCGTTCGTTGATCATCGCCGCGCTGGCTTTCGTCTACCTGCGGGGGCAGCCGGAGTCGAGCATCCGGCGGGGCGTTGTGGTTGAGAGCGGCGGGGGGCCTACTGCGGCAGTTTCGGTGGTGCGCGATGCGTTGTGAGTGCTGGAAAGCTCGGCTGCCGGTTCATATTTGGTCCCGTTGGTGTCTGGGGTGGGACCGGCGAGCGAACATCGAGCAGCGTGGGGCGGCAAACGCCCCCAGAAAGGCTGATGGGCAAACGCGGATGTTTTCGCGTTTGCCCAGGTCAGAGCGGGTGCGCCGTCAGGGACTTGAACCCCGAACCCGCGGATTAAGAGTCCGCTGCTCTGCCAATTGAGCTAACGGCGCTTGTGTGCTGGGGACCTGGGGGGCTTGCCCTGGTTTCCCTGGCGACATGAAGAACTTTAGCAGGGGCCGGGCGGGTAGTGCGAATCGATTGCCGGGGGGTGGTCCGGGGTGGGGAGGGCGCTCATCAGGCCTCGCCAGAGGGCGATGGCGGTGGCGCGGGAGGTGACGTTGAGCTTGGCGTAGATGCGGTTGACGTGGTTCTTGACGGTCTTCTCGCTGAGGTAGAGCTGGCGGGCGATCTCGCCGTTGGAGCGGCCGCTGGCGATGAGGTCCATGACCTCGGCCTCGCGGGCGGAGAGGGGCTGGGAGGCCCGGGTGGCGGCGCGGACGGCGCGGATCAGGTCGGGGACGGTGAAGGAGCCGGGGGGCAGGTGGCCGCAGGCGCCGTTGTGGAGAGCGGTCTCGATGGTGCCGGTGTCGTCGGGGGAGGCCAGGAGGAGGACGCGGGAGCCTCGGCTGAGGCGGGCGGCGTGGGGGGCCGCGCCGGCGGACAGCAGGACGAGGTCGGGGCGGAGGCGCTCGGCCAGGACGATCGCGGCGGGGCCGGTGGGGGCCTCGGCGACGACCTCGAGTTCGTCGCTGCCGGCGAGCAGTGAGACGACGTCGGCGCGGGTGTTGGGGTTGCCGTCCACCACCAATATGCGTAGTGGGGCCGTTCTGTCGACACTCATCCCGTCTCCGGCGTGTCCTTGACATTTGTATGACGGAGCATAACCGGCAGATCATTCGGAGGCGAGGGTCCTGCCAGGCGGTCGAAGCCCGCTTCGGCGAAGCCGCGTCCGTCCGCCGAGGCGCGTGAGGTGAGGAGGCTCTCGACGGCTACCTCACGCGTTCACCTGGGGGGCGGCGGCGTGCGTGCGACCGGGCAGGGGCGGCGTATCGTGCGGGGGAGGACATGCCGCGGAGCTTGGAGAGGCAACATGGTTCAGGTGGCTGTGGCGCAGTTCGCGCCGGGGCTGGACAAGGACGAGAACCTGGCGGTGGTCCGCCGCCTCGTGGGCGAGGCCGCCGGGCGGGGCGCGCGCGTCGTCGTGCTGCCGGAGTTCGCGATGTTCACCGCGCCCAGGATGGACGAGCGGTTCGTCGCGTCCGCCGAGCCGCTGGACGGCCCGTTCGCGCAGGGCCTCGGCGAGCTGGCGCGGCGGCACGGCGTGCACGTGGTCGCGGGGCTGAACGAGCGGCTCGGCGAGTCCGGGCGGATCTCCAACACGCTGGTCGCGATGGGGCCCGGCGGTGAGACCGTCGCCCGCTACCGCAAGATCCACCTGTACGACGCGTTCGGCTACCGCGAGTCGGAGCTGGTCCGGGCGGGCGAGATCGCCGATCCCGAGACGTTCGTCGCGGGCGGGCTCACCTTCGGCATGCAGACCTGCTATGACGCGCGCTTCCCGGAGATGACCCGGCGGATCGTGGACGCGGGCGCGGACGTCCTCGCGCTGCCCGCCGAATGGGTGCCGGGGCCGCTCAAGGAGGACCACTGGCGGACCCTGGTGCGGGCCCGCGCGATCGAGAACACGATCTACGTCGCCGCCGCCGACCAGGCGGGCCCGGCCGGCGTCGGCAACAGCATGATCATCGATCCGATGGGGGTGGTGCTCGCCTCGATCGGCGAGTCCACCGGCACCGTCGCGGGCGAGGTCACGGCCGAACGCGTCGCCGAGGTCCGCAAGAAGAACCCGGCCTTGCAGCTCCGGCGGTTCGGTGTGACCCCGCGCCCCTGACGCGGCCTCAGGCGGGGGCATCACCGTCCTGGACGCGCTGCCAGGCCCGCCGGAAGAGGCCGGGCACCGGTTCGTACGGCAGGATCGCGCCCAGGGCCGTGCGCTTTTTCCCTCCCCAGAGCGGGCTCTCCAGCACGTGGAAGAATGGGAGCTTCCACGTCTCCAGCGGCAGGTGGGGGGTCTTGAGCGCCTCCCAGCCGCCGGGCAGGAACAGCGACCGTCCGGCGCGGGCCCGGCGGCCCTCCACGACCAGTCCGGAGGCGGCCAGCTCGGCGCGGGCGGCCTTGAGGCGGGCCGGCTTCCATCCCGTCCAGCGGGCCACGTTGCGGTCGGTGGGGTCGGGCAGTGCCAGCAGCGCCAGGTAGACGCCGGCGGCCTCGGCGCCGAGCCCGTGCGCCGCGGCCACCTCGGCGACCAGGTCCGGCACTGACCGGGCGGGGTCCTGCGGCCACCACAGACCGTCCTTGCCGCGCTCCCCGGCGACGGGGTCGCCCGGGTCGGCGAGGAGGGCCGCGAACCGCGGGTCGAACGCGCGGTGCAGCGCCTCCGCGAGGGCATCGTCGGACAGCCTGGTGCTGTCGGTGATCCGGCTGCTGTCGCGGAAGCGGTACGTCAGGGGCAGGTTCGGGTCGTCGCCGGTCTCGTCCAGCAGCGCCGTCCGGACGATCGGATGGGTCGGCCATTTCGAGTCGGGGATGATGATCGCGCCGTAGCGCTGCCAGCCCTCGCGGGAGCGCTGCCATTCCAGGTCGGCCGCGCCGGGCGCGGCGGGGTCGGTGGGGCCGCCGGTCTCGTCGGGCGGGCCGGCGGCGGCCCGGAAGGGGGCCGGGTCGAACCGCGGTACCAGCTCCAGCAGCATGCCGGGGGCGGCCAGCCGGTCCCGGATCAGCGCCAGCGCGTCGGGCAGCGAGGCCCGCAGCGGGTCTCCGGCGGGCAGCCGGTGCGCCAGCCAGGTCGCCGCCGCGATGGTCCCGACCAGCACCTCCTCGGTGAACCCGGCGAGGTCCGGGTGGGCCGGGAGGACCTGTACGTCCTGGATGCGCCAGCTCAGATCCCTGGTCAGGTGGGGGCTCGCGGACGGCTCGACCAGCGCCCGGATCGAGTCGGTCGCCCCCCAGGCCCTCCCGAAGGCCGACCAGTGCGACCGGACGACGGCCTTGGCCGCCTCGCTGAGCAGATCCTCGGGTATCGGCCGCTTCCGTCCCACGGTGGCGTTCCACACCCGGGCCGCCGCCGCCGCGTCCGGGCCGTGCGTCCACAGCCGGGCGGGGTCCTCGGGGAGCAGCGCCCCGGTCACCGCGGCGGGGAGGCCGCCGCCGGCGTGCCTGGCGATGTCGCCGCGGGCCACCAGGGCCGCGGACTGCTTGATCTCGAGGAGCCCGCGGAGCTCGGAGGACGGGAAGGCGTCGTCCTGGAGCTCCGGCAGCCCGGCCAGCAGCAGCCCGGCCAGCGCCGGGACGGCGCCGGTGAGCTCGGCGAACTCCTCGGCCGCCGCGTCCTGCCGGGTGATCTGCCCGTGCTCGGCCCACGCGGACAGGAAGGCGCCGAGCCAGCCGGGCTCGCGGTCCTCTCCGACCGGTACCGAGGACGTCACGGTGTACGGGGCGGGGACCTCGAACCGGCCGGACGGGTCGTGGAACAGCGCGGTGAAGTCGCAGCCGTACTCGAGGCGCGCCTTGGTCCCGACGGTGAACGTGCCGTCCCTGGCGTCCAGGACGGCCAGGAACGCGCCGTCCGCGAGGGGCAGCAGCGCGCACATGCCGGAGGTGTAGTCGGCCCACTTGCTCTGGCCGATGGCCTCGGTCACGATCTCCGGGGCGAGATGCAGCCCGACCTGACGCCAGTGCCCCGGCCGGGACGAGTCCAGGCCGAGCGCATTGACCAGGACCAGCAGCCGCCGCAGCGCCTCCCGCTCGCGCGGCGGGGTGGCCGGTGACGCGGCCCGGAGGGCCACCGCCGCGCATCCGCCGAGCAGCCTGTCCCAGGCCACCTGGCTCTTGGGCAGCTCGGGTCCGCCGATGTGGGTGCGGCCGTCCGGGACGTCGGCGATCGGCTCGGCGTGCAGGGCCCGGTGGAGCGCGCGCAACTGGTCGAACGGGCGCTTGTCGCCGTCGAGCCGGGAGGCGCCGAGCCTCTCGGAGTACCTGCCCAGCCAGAGCCCGCTGAGCCCGTTGCCGAGCATCGCGTCGTCCGGGCCCGCTTCGAGGGCGTCCTGGACGTGCTGGACGTCGGGAGCGGACGGGGCGTCGTCCTGGGCGGTGTGCCCGGCGATGCGGGCGGCCACCCCGTCCAGGACGGCCTGCCGCTCGGCGGCGAACCGCGCGACGCCCGCCACGCCCATGGCCAGTGTGTCATCGCCGATCTGCGGGATCAGCGTGCGGACGAGCGCGGGGAGGTCGTCGTCCCCGGACACGGCGGCCTTGAACAGCGCCGCCGCGGTCTCGCGGTCGACCCTGCGCAGCGCGGCCGATCCTTCCGGGTCGCGGGGGCGCAGCATCGTCCAGTAGGCCTGCGGCGGCAGGTGCGGCAGGCCCGCGGCGAAATGCCCCTCGCTGAGGGCCGTCGTCACCCCGTCCGGATCGATCAGGGCGGCGGGGCCGTAAGCGCTGTTGTTGCGGAGGAGCACGCGCGGCCGGTCGTCGCCGGGAAGCGAGAGCGCGCCGACCGGGTAGGACCTCCCGGAGCCGCTCCGCGGCGGGTCGGCGACGGTGACGGAGCGCCCGGCGAGGTCCTCGCCGCGCACCGACCCGTCCGGGTGCTCGGTGACCAGCCAGCCGAGCAGGCCGTCCACCGGCGTCCCCAGCGGAGTGGTCTCGGCCGTGCCGGCCGGACGCAGCCAGGTGTGCTTGGGGACCACGGTTCCGCTGGCCTTCTCCGCCATGCTCGTCAGCCGGGCGGGGAGGCCCTTCGCGCCCTGGCTCCCGGTGATCGGGTCATAGGCGACCCACCGGTCGGGGTAGCTCTTGCGGACCCAGAACGAGGTCCCGTCGCCGATCACCAGGTTCTCGGCGGGCACGCGGGTGTCGCCGGGGCGCAGCACGGCCTCCCCGGTGGTGCGCCCGCCGCCGGGCAGCGGGAGGGTCATCGCGGGGGACAGGCCCCGCCGCCACTCGCCGGAGATCAGGCTCACGTCCCCGTACCGGTCGGCGATGTCGGTCATCGGGATCGGCTCGGCGTCCGGAGTTCCCTCGACGTGCCAGTAGCCGACGAGGCAATGGTTCTTGAAATCGCGCCAGGTGACCTGGAGCGCACCGTCCACGTAGTGGACGTACCAGGTGCTGATCCACGATCCCGGGACGTCCGGGAAGGTGTGCGCGAGCACGGTGCCCTCCGGCCCGACCACCCGGACCTCGGTGTCGCCCGAGACGATCAGGTACGGCCAGGCGTCCTGCATGGTGGGCGCGGACCGGTCGGAACCGGCCAAGACCTCGCGCACCGCCTCCTCGAAGGCGGGCCAGCACAGCTCGCCGAACAGCCCGCCCCGCAGCGTCCGGACGATCTCGGCCACGAGATCGCCGCCCGGAGCGCCCGCGGGCCCGTCCTGGACGGCCGCCGCCAGGATGTCGGTCGGCAGCCACTCCAGCAGGTTGTGCGGGGTGACCAGGCCGGGCAGTCCGGGGGCGTGCGCCTGCCGGAACACGTCCCGGACCCAGGTGAGCACCAGCGACCGGCCGCCCGGCGTCTCGGCCAGCAGCTCGACCGTCCGCAGGTTCCGCTGGTCGTAGACGAAGCCGCCGGCCGGAGCGGCGAACGCGGCGGTGAACCGCGGGTCGGCGGCCAGGGCGCGCAGGTCCCGGCGCTCGTCCCCGGCCGCCCAGTCGTCCAGGTCGAGGCGGTGGCCGGGGTCGGGGCCCGCGACCGGAACGTCCAGGGTCAGCAGCAGGTCGAGCAGGTCGATGTCGTGCGGGACCCGCACCGTCCCGCCGGACGCGGCGAGTTCGTCGCGCAGCCGTCCGGCCACCCGCTCGACCACCGCGCCGAGCCCGGGGAGCCGCGCGTTCCCGCCGATGCCGCGGTTCCACTTCTCCAGCACCGTGTCGAGCCATCCGGCCGTCCCGCCGGACGGTCGCGGCCGATCCGTGACGTCGCCGAGGGCGGCGGTGGCGCCCGAGCGTTCCAGCAGCTCGAGCCATTGGACGAACCGGTCCCTGATCTGCTGGAGCGACAGCTCTCGCTGGTAGCCGGGGACCATGTCGAGCAGCGTGCGCCCGACCTCCGGATCCCGCCGGGCCAGGGCGGTGAGGGCCGTCTTGTGCGCGTTCCACCACCCTGCCGGGGCCTTGACGATCGCGGGGCAGGCGACCATCTCGGCCAGGTACGCCTGCTCCAGCGCCGCCTGGTCGCCCGCCGCCTTCGCGAGCCTGCGGACGGCGGCGGCCATCTGGGTGGACGGCGCGTCCCCCTTCTCGGTGCAGCGCACGCACAGCCGGGCGAACCGCTGGAACGCCTGGTCCGCCGGCATCCGGCCGGCCAGTTCCTTGGCGTAGTCGGCCACCGCCTTCGCCGGCAGCGCTCCCGCCACCGCGAACTGGGTGAAGATCTCGTCGATGTGGTCCGCGTCCACGAGGAGCCCGTGCTCGGCCTCGGCCTGGCGCGCGGCGGCGAGCATCTGCGCGGCGTACTTCTCGTGCTGGGCCGACAGGAACGCGAGCGCCGCGTGCTCGTACAGCGCGGGCAGCGCCGCGGGCACGGTGGGCGCCAGCTCGTCAGCGATCGCCTGGTACTCCCGCAGTGCCTTCTTCGGCCGGTTCCAGGCCCGTCGCCGTATCTCGCGGAGCGTCTGCTCGACGTCCGGCAGCAGCAGCCGTGCGCGCGCCACGTCCTTGGGGGACAGCGCGTTCAGCAGATCCAGGAATTCGGCGGGTGTCGATGATGCCACTCATGCCCCTCACAGTGTGCGAACGGCCGAAATGCTACTGATCACCAACCCCGCCCGACCCCCGAACCCAAGATCATCCAGTGGAGGTGCCGAAGGCGGCGCCGTCCCGCCGCGGCCTCAGGCGCCGGTCGAGAGATCCCGCGCCCGCTGCTGCGGCTGCGCCGGTTCGCGGCGGTGCCGTACCCATGACGGATCGTGCCCGCGTCACTACCATGGGTGTCCGTGGACCGGTGCGGGCTTGGGGGACGAGTGGAGGCCAGTGAGATCACGACGGCCGAGGAGTTCGGCGTCCTTCTGCGGGAGCTGCGCGGGCGTCTCACCCAGCAGGCCGTGGCCAGGCGCTCGGAGATCGACGGGGCGGCGCTGACCCGGCAGCGGGTCTCCAACATCGAGAACGGGGCGGTTCCCACGGCGGAGCAGCTCCGCTGCTATGTGCAGGGCTGCGGGAAGCCCGGCCTCTTCGACGAGTTCGAGCCCGTCCGGCGGCGGATCCGGCCGCCGGCGGTGGCCGCTGCGGGCGGCGCGGGCGACGAGATCGTCCACCTGGCGCCGCCGGAGCGGACGGGCCGCGTGCCGTGGCGCCTGGTGCTGTCCGCGGCGGCGGTGCTCGCGGTGACGGTGGTGTCGACCGCCGCCGCGGTGGTCGTGCTCATGGACGGCGGGGCGTCCGACGGGACGGCTTCGGCGGGTGCTCCCGACTGCGTCGACGGTCACCTCTGCTTCTGGCCGGAGCCGAACTTCCTCGGCCGGAAGATCACGCTGCCGCCGGACTACGCCACCGGCAGCACGTGCGAGCCGCTGCCGTTCGTCGCCCGCTCCGCGCAGAACAACAGCAAGGAGCGGCAGCGGCTCTTCGCGGGGACGGACTGCACCGGCCAGGTGACGATCCTGCACCACCTCGACCGGGTCCCGCTGCCGTCCCTCGCGGTGCTCAGCTACCGGCACAGCTGACGGGCGCGCCGTCCCCGCCGCTCCCGAACGCGGGGGCGGCGCGCCCGGCGGCGGCTACCTGATCACGTGGGTCTGGTAGGTCTGCCAGGCGAAGTGCGGGTAGTAGTCCCGCTTCCCGCCGATGCCGATGAGGTAGAACTTGCTGTTCGGGATGGCGCTCCAGATGACCTGGACGCGGATGGGCCGGCCGCAGCTGACGTTGATCACCTGCACGCCGTTGTTGGCGAGCGGCTTGATCTTGGCGCACCCGTTGGGGGCGGCCACCGTGGCGGCGCCCGCCTCCGGTGCGGCGCTCGTCGCCTGGGCGCCCCCGGCGAGGGCGAGGCCGCCGCTCATCGCGGCGGCGACCACCCCGGTGGTGATGGCCGTGCGTCGTAGTTGGACTCGCATGTCCCTGTCTCTTTTCGTGAGTGGATCGCTGATGGGACGTCCGCCGAACACGCACGGCGGATTCCCCCGGTTCGTGCGTTCGGCACGCTTCCGGACCTGCGAGACCAGAACAGCAGGGCGACCCGGGTGCCACCAGGGCCGCGGGTGTCATGCCCTGTCCGCCCCTGTCACGCGGACATGTCGCGACACCGTGACCTGCGACAACGCCGTCCCGGTCAGTCGCCGGGACACAGAGAAGCCCTGGTCGTCTCTGTGACGGCCAGGGCTTCCGTTGTTCAGCCTGGGGTGAGTGACGGGACTTGAACCCGCGACATCTTGGACCACAACCAAGTGCTCTACCGGCTGAGCTACACCCACCATGAGCCGGGATCACTCCCGGCTCCCGATAGTGTAGCGGCTTCCCGGGGGTGGTCGGCTACCTGTGATCAGCCCGTGGGACCGGCGGGGGGCGCGGCGGCGGCGACGACCTCGGCGGCCAGGGTGCGGGCGGTGTCGGAGTCGGGGCCGGGCTGCGGGACGAACACGGCGGCGCGGTAGTAGCGGAGCTCCCGGATGCTCTCGGTGATGTCGGCGAGGGCGCGGTGGCCGCCGTTCTTCTCCGGGCTGGCGAAGTAGACGCGCGGGTACCAGCGGCGGGCCAGTTCCTTGATGCTGGAGACATCGACCATGCGGTAGTGCAGGTGGGCGTCCAGAGCGGGCATGTCGCGGGCCAGGAACGAGCGGTCGGTGGCGATGGAGTTGCCGCAGAGCGGGGCCTTCTTGGCGTCCTTGACGTGGCCGCGGACGTAGCTGAGGACGGCTTCCTCGGCCTCGGCGAGGGTGATGCCGCCGGCCAGCACCTCCAGCAGGCCCGAGGTGGTGTGCATGTCGCGCACCAGCTTGGTCATCTGGGCCAGCGCCTCGGGCGGGGGTTTGATCACCAGGTCGACGCCCTCGTCGAGGATGTTGAGGTCGCTGTCGGTCACCAGCGCGGCTATCTCGATCAGCGCGTCGTCGCGCAGGTCGAGCCCGGTCATTTCGCAATCGATCCAGACGAGCCGCTCGTTCATGGGTTTCACCCTACGACTATGGACGACCGCGCGGGGCATCGAGGCGCCGGCCGGTGATGTGGGCCGGGACGGGGATGCCGGGGCGGAGCCGGGGATCGGGCTCGGGGGCCCCGAGGACCTGGCGGACGGGGACGACGCCCGCCCACACGTCCAGCGCGTAGTCGTCCTCGTCGTCGCCGGGAGGGCCCTGCCGCACCTTCACCGACGCCTCGTCCAGGGACAGGGCCAGGACGCTGGTGGCGGCCATCTCCTTGGGGGTGGGCGGGCGGGCGGCGTCCCACTGGCCGGGCGCGAGCCGTTCGGAGACGGCGCGGAGGGCGGCGGACTTCTCGTCGGGGCCGGTGACCGTCCGGGGCGTCCCGAAGACGAGGGCGCTGCGGTAGTTGATCGAGTGGTTGAAGATCGCCCGGGCCAGGACGAGGCCGTCCAGGTGGGTGACGGTGACGCAGATCTCATGGGCTGGGGCCGCGCTCAGGCTGGACGCGCCGGTGGACCCGTGCAGGTAGAGGGTGTCGTCGATCCGGCCGTACCCGGTGGGGATCACGCGGGGCGAGCCGTTCACGACGACGCCCAGGTGGCAGATCATGCCCGCGTCGAGGATCTCGTAGAGGGCGGACCGGTCCGAGGCGGCGCGCTTCCCGTACCGGCCGAGGCTGGTGCGGGCGGTCGAGGACAGCGGGGTGGTGTTCATGCTCGCCTACGCTAGGAGGGAAGTGGCCTGGTCAGTAGGGCCACTCGCCACGGAAATCCGGAGACCACTTGTGCGTGTCGAGCCGCTCGACCTGCCGCTCGTCGTGGAGCGGTCCGGCGCCGGGCCGATGAGCGCGCAGCTGGTCGCGCAGTTCCGCGCGGCCATGCGGGAGGGACGGCTCGCGGCGGGGGAGCGGCTGCCGTCCAGCAGGGCCCTGGCCGGGGTCGTCGGGGTGAGCCGGACGGTCGTCACCGAGGCGTACGAGCAGCTCTACGCCGAAGGATGGCTCGAGGGGCGGCACGGGTCGGGCACGTACGTCACCGACGGTGTGGCGGCGCCGCCTCCCGGCCCGGCGCCGGAGGCGTTCCCGGAGCGGCGCGCGGCGCCCGCCGGGACGGGGGCCGGGGTGATCGACCTGCGGCCCGGGGACGCGTGGACCGGCGCCCTCGACACGCCCGCGTGGCGGCGCGCCTGGCGGCTGGCGGCGCGGATGCCGCCGCCGGTCCCGCGGCGCGACCCGGAGGGGCTGCCCGGGTTGCGGGCCGCGCTGGCCGGCTACATCCGGCGCAGCCGCGGCGTCGCCTGCCCGGTGGACGGGCTGCTGGTCACCCGGGGCGCGACCAACGGCCTCGACCTGCTGGCCGCCACCGTGCTCGGCCGGGGCGAGCGGGTGGGGGTGGAGGAGCCGGGCTACGGCCGGGCCCGCGCGGTCCTGGAGGGACGCGGCGCGCAGATCGTGCCGTGCCCGGTCGACGAGCACGGGCTGATCGTGGAGGGGCTGCCGGACGATCTGCGGCTGGTCTACACGACGCCGTCCCACCAGTACCCGCTCGGCGGCGTCCTGCCGGTGCCGCGCAGGCAGGCCCTGCTGGCGTGGGCGCGGCGGACGGGGGCGCTGGTCGCCGAGGACGACTACGACGGAGAGTTCCGGTACGACGTCGCGCCGCTGCCCGCGCTCTACGGCCTCGATCCCGACGCGGTGGTCTACCTGGGCACCACCGCCAAGATCCTCACCTCGGACATGGGCGTCGGCTGGCTGGTCGCCCGTCCCGGCCTGGTGGCCGAGATCGCGCGCCGCCGCGAGGAGTTCAACGACCGTCCGGCGGTGGTGCCGCAGGAGGCGCTCCGGGAGCTGCTGGTCCGGGGGGACCTGGACCGCTACATCCGCCGGATGCGCGCGGAGTACGGGCGCAGGCGCGCGGCCGTGGTCCGCGCGCTGAGCGGGCTGCGCCTGCGCGGCGACACCGCCGGCCTGCACGTCGTGGTGGACCTGCCGGGCCCGGTGGCGGAGCGGGCGGCGCGCGAGGCCGCGCGGCGCGGGGTGCTGCTGGACACGCTCGAACGCCACCACGCGCGCCCGCCGGGCGCCACCGGCCTGGTGATCGGCTACGGCGCCCCGGCGGGCCTCGCCGAGCTCAGGGCCGGCTGCGCGGTGGTTCGCGAGCTCGTTGCCTGACCCGCTAGCCGACGGGTGAGGGAGACGCGGCCGGGGACGGTACGGGCGGCGGCGGCGCCGGAGCGCGGACGGGGGTGTCGCGCCGGGGCGGCTCGATCCGTCCGGGGCCGGTCGCGCCGGGTCCGTGCATGGGCTCGGCGGGTTGCGCGGGCTGCGGGGGCTGGCCGGTGTGCAGGGAGTCGGCGGCCAGCGCGCGTTCGGCCGAGTGGTGGAACTCGGTGTGGCGGGCGGGCTCGGCGGCGCGCTGGAGTTCGGCCGGACGCGCGGGTTCGCCGCCCTGGAGGGGGAGCGCGGACGGACGCGCCGGTTCGGCGGTCCGCCTGGGGGCGGCGGTGGCCAGCACGGGCTCGGCGGGTTGCGCGGGCTGACTCTGTGGAGAGGCGTGGCCGCTCAGCGCGGGCTCGGCGGCGGGCCGTAGGGGAGTGGTACTGCGCAGGGGTTCGACGACCCTCACCGGCTCGGGCGTCCAGATGGGCTTGCCCGGATATGCGGGTTGCGGACTGCGGCGCGGGACGTCCGGGCGCGGGACGTCGGGACGTTGCGCGGCCGGGCGCGTGGGCGAGCCGGAGCCCGGCGAGCCGGTGCCGATCACCTCGCCCGTGGTGAGGAGGGACGGCTTCGGGATGGGGGCCAGCGGGGTGTCGGGGCCGGTGATGCGCCGGATGTCGATGCCGCCGGGGTCGGGACGGTCGGCGCCGGGGACCTGGGAGGCGCCGTAGTGGCCGCCCCGCGCCCAGGCGCGGCGGTCGCGCCGGGAGTGGTAGGACTGCGGCGACGGCAGCGGCGGGCCGGCGAGCCAGTGCCGGGCGACGCCCCAGGCGTCCAGCCAGCGCATGATCGGGTCGAGCCCGGCGAGCAGCGTCCCGGTGAAGGGGGCGCGGGCGTGGCCGACCACCATGATCTGCACGCAGACCCGGCCCTCCCGGCCGGCGCCGTCGTCGCCGAGCAGCCGTCCCGCGCGGGTGGCGGGGACGAGCTGGAGGACCTCCCCGGAGCCCGGATTCCACACCAGGTGCGCGGCGCGGTCCTCCTTCACCAGGTCGGCGGCGACCGAGCGGGCCGAGACGGCACGGGGGTCGGACTCGCTGCTGAACCAGACGACACGGGGAGCACCTCCCTGCAACGCTCCACCGTCCTGTCGTGCGGGCATGCGTGCGGCTCCCGGTAGCCATGCGTCGGCCACGGTGCGTCCCCCCAATCGGGCGGTCCGGCCCCGAATTGGTCTCGGTTCCTTGTTCGTAGCCCAGCCGGACGCATAAGTCCAGCCTGCCGCCGTGGGCCGGTTTCGGCGGCTTGCACACCCCGCAAGGGATTGGTCCCAGTCTGATCGGGTGTCGTCGGTGATGCGTACCCCTCCCGCCCCGCTAATCCACCTAGGGCCGTCCCGTTCCTGCGGTACGTGCCCGGCGGGCTCCCCGGGCGCCGCTATTCCTCCTGGTCAGCGCTCCGGGGCCGGGTCGAGCGAAAGGATCATGGTAACGGCCGGAAGTGGCCGAAGGGTTACCGTCCGCACTGGAGGGCCTTGGACGGGGGCGGGGTTCACAGCCCGGACCGAGCCACGTTCTAATAGGGCCCCATGAGCGCTGACGCTGAACTTCCGGCCGGGGTACCCGGCATCGACGTCCCGCGCCTGGCGGACTGGCTGGCGCGCGCGCTGCCCGGAACCGGGCGGATCACCGCGATCGACCTGATCGCCGGCGGGCGGTCCAACCTGACCTACGGGATCACCCTGGAGGGCGGGCGCCGGATCGTGCTGCGCCGCCCGCCGCTCGGGCACGTCCTGCCGACCGCCCACGACATGGGGCGCGAGTACCGGGTGCTGTCGGCGCTGAGCGCGGGGAGCGAGGTGCCGGTGCCGGCCACGCTGGCGTTCTGCGACGACGAGGGCGTCATCGGCGCCCGCTTCTACCTGATGGACTTCGTCGAGGGCCAGGTGCTGCGCACCCGCGAGGACGCCGCCGACCTCACCCCCGAGCAGGCCGCCGGGCTCAGCGAGGCGCTCGCCGCCGCGCTCGCGGCGATCCACACCGTCGACGTCGAGGCCGTCGGCCTGGCGGACTTCGGCCGGCCGAGCGGCTACATGGCCCGCCAGCTCAAGCGCTGGGGCAAGCAGTGGGACAGCTCGCAGGAGGCGATCCGCGCCGGCGGCAACGCCCACGACCTGCCCGAGTACGACCGGCTGGTCGCGCGGCTGGCCGAGCGGCTGCCCGCCGACGCCCCGGCCCGGCTGGTGCACGGCGACTTCCGGCTCGACAACGCGCTGGCCCGGCTGAAGCCGCGGCCCGAGATCGCCGCGGTGGTCGACTGGGAGATGTCGACCCTGGGCGATCCGCTGTCGGACCTGGGCCTGACCCTGGTCTACTGGGCCGAGGCGACCGACGCGCAGCAGCTCCCGGTCGGGGCCACCATCACCACCGCGCCCGGCTTCCTCACCCGGCGGCAGTTCACCGAGCGGTACGCCGCGCTGACCGGGTACGACCTGGCCGACCTCGACTTCTACGTCGCGTTCGCCTGCTTCAAGCTCGCGGTGATCCTGGAGGGCATCCACGCCCGCTACCTGCAGAACGCCACCGTCGGCGAGGGGTTCGACACGATCGGGGACGCGGTGCCCGTCCTGCTCACCCGCGCGCACGGCACGCTCGACGCCGGCTCCCCCTGGTAGGACGCGGCCGTCCGCGTCCCCCAGGAGGCGTCCCCGATCAGCAGTAGGCGACCGGCGCGGAGCCGCCGGAGGTGAACGAGACCGCGCCGTCCTTCGGGACCCAGCACATCCCGTTGGTGCGGCGGACGGTCACCCCGGCGGTCTGGCCGGCCGACAATCGGCCCGACCCGCCGGCGTCGAGGTCGCCCGAGGTGCCGGTGACCCGCCAGGTGACCGGGCCGCCGACCGCCCTGATCGTGATCGTGCACGATGCGTCGCGGCCCATGTCGCAGCCGGCCACCGACAGGTTGCCCGGCGCGGGCGGATCGGGCCGGTGCGGCGGCGGCGGTTTCGGTGACGCCGGTTTCGTGGTCGGCGGCTTGCTCGTCGGCGTCTTGGACGGTGACGGCGACTTCGACGGCGTCGGGCTGGAACTGCTCGGCGTCGGCGAGGCGCTGGTGCTGGGCGTCCGCGACGGGTCCCGCGACGGGTCGGGCGAGGCGGCGGACGACCCGTCGCCGGCCGACGCCGAGCTCACCCCGGGCGCCGGGGCCGTAGCGCCGGTCTTCTCGCCCGAGCCGCTGAACGCCGAGACCGATACCGCGATCACCGCGACGGCGGCGACGCCGCCCGCGACCGCGGCGATGAGCGGGCCGCGGCGGCGGGCCGGCGCGCGGTCCCGGGTGCGGGCGGCCACCGGCTCGTAGGGGACCGGCCAGCCGTACTCGTCGAACGGCTCGGTCCAGGCCGCGATGGAGCGGCGGTTCTCGGCCCGGTCGGCGGCGGTCGCCGCGGTCAGCACGTCCAGCCGCAGGTCGCCCGGGATCGCCGCGATGGGCAGCACGGCCAGCAGCCGGTCGGCGGGCAGCGACGGGGTCTCGCGCGTGCCGCACGTCGGGCAGCTCGCCACGTGCCGGACCAGGGTCGAGGAGGTCTGCGGGGACAGCGGCCAGGACTCGGTCAGCGCCGAGACGCTCGGGCAGTCCTTCCAGTGGTTCTGCGCGATCAGCGCGGCGTGCAGCGCGGCCGACAGGGTCCCGCGGGCCCTGGTGACCAGCTCGTCGGCCTCCTCGACCTCGATGCCGAAGACCCCGGACAGGTCCACCGCGTCCAGTTCGTGCCGGACCGCCAGGTCGATCGCCTCGCGCTGCCGCCCGTTGAGCGCGGCGAGGGCGCTGTGCGCCAGCAGGCGGCGCTCCTCGCGGCGGGAGATCTGCTCCTCCGACAGGTCGTCCTCGGCCTCGGGCGCCTCCTGCCCGATGTGCCGGTTCGGGCTGTCGCGGCGCCGCATGCACTCCTTGCGGGCGACGGCGTACAGCCAGCCGCGCAGCCGGTCGGGCTCGCCCAGCATGGCGACGTGCTCGCGGGCCGCGATCACGCAGTTGCGCAGCGCGCCCGTCGCCTCGATCCGGTCGCGCAGCAGCCCGTGGCAGTAGTCGAACAGGAAAGGGGCGTAGGTGTCGTAGACCTCGGTCAGCGCGATGACGTCGCCGGCGCGCAGTGCCTCCGCCAGCCGGAGGTCGTCGAACTGACCGGGACCTGGCCCTCCGGCCACGGGAACCCTCCCAGGTGAATCGGTGTCTTCGGACGTGCCTGCGGTGAACGCGGGCCATGGCCCCGCCACTCTGGCTGCCCGATCCTGCCACCAAGTCAGGGAGATTTCTCCCTTTAGGGACGATTACGTGACCGGCGCGGTACGCGCCGTGGCCATCCGGGCATGTAGAGCACCGGGTTCGCGGCCGATGTGATCTGAGTCTCAAGGGTCCCGTCCGGCGGGCGCACGCCCGATTTTCGCCCGGTCCGCGTCCGGTTCACGCCCGATCCGCGTCCGGGACGCGTCGTCCCTCATCGAAACGGACGCCGAGCCCGGAACCGGACGTGGACGTGCGGCGTGGGAGACGAGCTGGGAGGCGGCCTACTGGGCCGCGCCCCGGCCGCCCGGGGCGCCATCGCCGTCGTCGCCGTCGCCGGGGCCGTCCGGCGGGCACGTCCAGGACACCGCCGCCGTGCCGCCGGGGGAGAAGCGCACCGAACCGCCGCCGGACGCCGTGCAGGGCCCCGTCCGGGTCACCCTGACGGACGCCGAGCCGTTACGGCCGAGCCTGCCGCCGCCGGACGCGCTGAGCCCGCCGCTCGCACCGGTGACCGCCCAGGTGACCGGCCCGCCCACGGCCCGGACCGAGACCGTGCAGGACGAGGACCCGGCCGGGATGGAGCAGCCGCCGGCCGCCAGCGTGCCCGGCTTCGGCGGCTCGCTCGCCGGTGTGGTCGCGGGCGACTGCTTCGGCGGACGCCGTGTCTTCGTCGGCGTCCGAGTGGGCGTCGGCGTCGCGCTGGTCGGTGTCGGCGTCGCGGTGGGCGTCGGGCCCGGGGACTCGCTCGGCGCCCGCGACTCCACCGCGGGTTCCGACGGGTCGGCCGCCGCGGTGGCGGGGCCGGTCGGGCTCGCCGACCCGGTCCGGTCGCCGGACGGGTCCGGCAGGAGCATCCAGCCGCCCGCGACGATCAGCAGCACCACCGCGGCGACGGCCAGCGCGGGCAGCAGCCGCGGCGGGGTCCGGAGCCGCCGGCCAGCGCGGCGTGCGGGCGCGTCCGCGGGCAGCGGCCAGCCCGAGGCGTCGAACGGCCCGGCCCCGTCGGCGATCCCGGCGTACCGGCCGGCCAGCGCCGCGTCGGTCGCGGTGGCCAGGACCCGGCCGCGCAGATCGGTCGGCATGAGCGCCACCGGCAGCACCTGGAGCAGCCGGGCGGTGGAGACCGTGCGGTCGCGCCGTTCGGTGCAGACCGGGCAGGACGCGATGTGCCGGCCCAGCCGGTGCGCCACCTGCTGCGTCAGCGGCCACTCGCCGTCCGCCGCGATCTCGGCCACGCTCGGGCAGTCGTCCCGTCCGGCGTGCGCGATGAACGCGGCGGCGAGGGCGTCGTCGAGCCGGTGCCGCGCCTCGCCCGCCAGCTCGGCGGCCTCCGGCGCACCGATGCCGAGCACGCCGCCGACCTCCGCCGCGTCCAGGCCGTGCCGCAGCAGCAGGTCGAGGGCCTCGCGCTCGCGGCCCCGCAGGCCCGACAGCGCGCCGTGCACGAGCTGCCGGGTCTCCAGCCGGTGGCCGCGCTCGGCGGCGTCGAAGAAGGCGTCCTCGACCTCGGGCGCCTCGCGCCGCTCGGTGGGACGGCCCGGATCGCGCAGCCGCCGCAGGCACTCCGCGCGGGCCAGCGCGTACAGCCAGCTCCGGAACCTCGGCGGCTCGCCGAGCAGGCCGACGTGCGCGCGGGCGGAGACGAGGGCGTCGTGCAGCGCCCCGGCCGCCGCGTCCTGATCACGGAGCAGCGCGTGGCAGTAGTCGTACAGACGGGCCGCGTAGCGGTCCATGAGCTGGAGCAGCGCGCCGGTGTCGCCCGTCTCCAGGGCCTGAGCCAGGCGCTCGTCGTCCACGCGGTCGAGACTGGGCCAACCGGACACCAGGGCCTCCCGGGAGCTGAGATGGCGATCGTCACGGCCTCGTCGCGATCAGCGTTCGCCCGTCGGGGGCGGGACTCGCGTTCTGTGCGGAAGCCGTGGTGCTCTTCGGGCCCTCGGAACGGAGGGCCACCCCCGCCGCGGGTCAGGGGGGAAGAAGGTCGGAGGCCCGACGGCCCCGCTCCCCGTCGGGCCTCCACAAGGAAGACGACCGACGGGGCCGTTCGGTTGACACGGATCGGCGAAGAAATCCCGGAGAATTCCGCACCCGCCCGGACGGGCCCCCGGACGCCCCGCGATCCCGCGAGTTCCGGCAGGTCACTGCTGGATCCGGCGGGACAGCATCTTCAGGAAGATCTTCGAGATCTCCTGCGGGGTCATCGCGATCTGCACGTTGCCGTTGGTGAGCTCGGCCAGCTGCTCCAGCTCGTTGCGGTCCACGCCCTTGCCGAAGCCGATCATGTTGACCTGGATCGGCTTGTTCGGGTCGATCATCTTCTTCAGCCGGTCCAGCGTCTGCGCCAGCGTGGGGCCGTCGGGGTCGTCGTTCCTTCCGTCGGTCAGCAGCAGGATCGAGTTGCCGAACTCGGGCTTGTAGGTCCGGTCCATCTCCTTGTACGCGGCGAGGACGGTGTCGTACAGGCCGGTGTCCCCGTCCATCTTGGGGCGCATCTGGTTGAGCTGCGACAGCACGAAGTTGCGGCGGGTGCTCGACCCGATCCGCTCGCCGAGCGGGCCGATCGGCACCGACTTCTGGTAGTCCTTGTCGCCCTGCATCTTGGTGGAGAACAGCCACTGCCCGAGCTCGGTGTCGTTCGACATCATGCTGAGCCCGCCCTGGGAGACCTGCGCGATCGCCTGGAGCCGGTTGGTCTTCGGGCCGACCGGCTCGGCCATCGAGCCGGACACGTCGATGAGCGTCAGCAGCCGCAGCCCGAGCGACAGCTTCGACCACGCCTGCATCACCCCCGCGACCTCGGTCGCCTTCGGGGCGGGGAGCTGCCGCGGCCGGGCCGGGCTCACCCCGAGCCCGGCGCCGAACCCGGACGGCGCCTTGCCGTCGGGCGAGCGGAAGCCGAGCGCGCGGACGTCGGCGCGGGTGCTCTCGGTGTTCATCGCCTGTTCGAGCAGGCCCGCGGCCTTCTGCTTGGCGGCATCCTCGCTGGTCACGGTGAACGGGTAGTCCAGCGACAGCGACCCCTCCAGCGGGTACAGCGCCACCGCGGGCTCGGCGGGCCGCCGCCGGTTGTAGTTCCACAGGGCCTGCTCCGAGGACAGCGAGATCGGCTGCTTGCCGGTCCGGTCCTTGCGGAAGTGGGCGAACTGCTCGTCCACCGTGGGGACGGTGCTCTCCCGGACGGTGCGGACGATGCCGGTGAAGATCGACTCCTTGTTCGGGTCGTTCGCCAGCAGCGCGTTGGTGATCATGAGCGAGCCCATTCCGGCGGCGTTGCGCGAGGGATCGGGCACCAGCAGCCGGACCGCGCCCGCCGGGATCATCTGGTTCTTGGTCACGCCGCCGCCGGCCACGCCGCCCGCCGCCTTGAGCAGGTTGTCCCAGGACGGCGTCGCGGTGATGCCCTGCTTCTTGAGGCCGTCCGAGAGCCGCTTGGGCAGCCCGACGACGATCGGGCTGGTCGCCAGCGAGGTCTTGGTGGAGGTGACCGAGTCCTTGCCCTTGTCCGACCCGCGCACCATCGAGGTCCACAGCGACGAGTCGGGGATCCACACGTCGGGACGCTGGTTGGCGGCGTTGGTCACGCCTTGGCCGGACAGCAGCGTCGACACCGCGGCCGGTTCGGTCTTGGTCACCTTCGCCCTGACGCACCTGCCGTCGACCTTGCGCTTGGCGTCGTTGAACCGCCTGGCGGCCTTGACCACCGCCGGCTGGACGTCGGGCGCCGCCGCGACCGACAGGGTGAGCGCGCCGCTGCCGCTGCAATCGCCGCCGCTCTCGGCGAACGCGTACACGCCCACGCCGAGCAGCAGCGCCAGGCCGACCGCGCCCGCCATCGGCCCGATCAGCGCGGTCGCACTGCGGCGCTTCCTGCGGCGCCTGCCATAGTCGCCGCTTCCGTAAGGGCCACCGCCGCCGCCACCCCCGCCGCCGACACCACCGGACCCGCCGTAGCCACCCGAGTCTCCGGAGCCGGACGAGTCTCCGGCGCGTCCTCCGAAGAAACCGCTCTGGCCGCTGTCGGAGCTCAGCGGGTCGTGACCGCCGCCGGACGGGCCGGAGCCGCCGGGGACGGGCGCCGCGAGGGGCATGCCGGACGTCCCGGAGGACCCCTCGGGGACACCGGCCCGGCTCTGGGGGCCGGACGGGGTCGGGCCCGGCGGGCGTCCGAGGCCGTACCCGCCGGCGTCGGACGCCCCGGTGAAGCCTCCGGCGCCGAAGGCGGGCTCGTCGGACGGGCGGGCCACGAGCCACTCGGGCGTCTCCGCCGAACCCGGGGCACCCGGACCACTCCGACCGGGGGGACCTCCCGGACCGGGGGGACCGCCGGGGCCACCCGGACCGGCCGCCCTGGGGGGCGTGCCCGCAGATCCTTCGGCGCGTGGGGCGGCGGGCGGGCTCTGGCCGTCGCGGGAGCCGAACCAGTCGGACGACCCGTCGTTCGCGGGGCCGAAGACCGGCCTGGAGGGGTCGTGCCCGCCGTCCTCCGACGCCCCCTCGGGGGGGTCATTGCGATGACGTCCGCTCACGACTGCCCTCGATTCACCAGAAACCCGTCGATGTTCCCCGGCACTGTAGTAGTACGAACCAGAGGTTACAAAGAACTCAAAAATGATAATGACGCAGGTCATGAGCTTATGTCGTGCCTGTGTGCGACGATGCGCACCTCCGGTCACCCCTCGCGTTCGCGGCGGCACCGCGCGGGTTCGCCGAACAATGCGGGCCCGCCGGACGTCGAACGGACCGGGGATCCGGCACGGTGCCGGACCCCGTCGGGGAGCGTCGCGGTGAGTGGCACGACAAGTGGTCGGACGATGTCGGAACGGCGCGGCTGGGGCCGCCTGCGCACTGCCGCGGCCTGGACGGCGGTGGGAGCCTGGGGCGCCTGGGCACTGGTCCGGCTGACCGGTGCCGACCGGCTGCCCGGCATCGAGATCCCCTCCGCGCCGCTGCTGGCCATCACCCCGTACGTGGTCGCCGCGGCCCCCGTCCCGATCACGGCCGCGCTGCTCCTGCGCAGATGGCGGGCCGCGGCGGTCGCCGGCGTGGTCGCGGCCGGGCTGCTCGTCGCGGTGGTGCCCCGCGCGGTCGGCGGCGGCGATCCCGTCGCGCGGGGACCGGTCCTGCGGGTCCTGACCGCCAACCTGCTGCTCGGCGGAGCCGACCCCGCCCGCCTCGTCGACCTCGTCCGCCGGACCAAGGCCGATGTGCTCAGCCTCCAGGAGCTTCCGCCGGAGGGGGTGGACCGGTACGAGCGCGCCGGGCTGACCGGGCTGCTGCCCGAGAAGGCCCTCGACGCCCGTCCGGGCGCGGCCGGTTCTGGCCTTTACTCGCGTCACCCGCTGCGGGTCCTGCCGCCGCTGCCCGGGACCGAACTGGCGATGCCCCGAGCCGAACTCACCCTCCCGGGAGGGCGCCGGGTCGAGATGACCGCCGTCCACCCCGTACCGCCGATCGACACGGTGTCGTTCCGCGCCTGGAAGCGCGATCTGGCGGTCCTGCCGTCCGCCCGCCCGGCGGTCGCCGCCGCAGGGGGCCGCGCCCACGCCCCGGGGGACGGCCCGGTGCGGATCCTGGCAGGCGACTTCAACGCGACGCTCGACCACGCCAACCTGCGCCGGCTGATCGGCCGCGGCTACGCCGACGCCGCCGACCGCGCCGGCGCCGGGCTCGTCCCGACCTGGGGGCTGGACGACCCGCGACCGGCGCTGACCATCGACCACGTACTGGTCGACCGGCGCTGCGCCGTGGGCGAGGTGGAGGTGCACGATCTGGAGGGCAGCGACCACCGGGCGGTCTTCGCGGAGGTCCGCCTGCCGTAGCCGCGGGCCGAGCATGGCCGGGACGGCGGCAGAATTGGGGCATGGCCCGCCTGGTTCCCGTGTCCGACCCCGCCGACCCGCGGCTCGCCGACTACGTGCGGCTCCGCGACGTCAACCTGCGCAAGAGCCTGGAGGCCGAGCACGGGCTGTTCATCGCCGAGGGCGAGAAGGTGATCCGCCGGGCGGCCGGCTCGGGCCATCCCGTCCGGTCGTTCCTGATGGCCCGGCGCTGGGCGGAGCCGCTCGCCGACCTGCTCGACCAGGTGGACGCCCCGGTGTACGTCGCCGACGACGCGACGCTGGAGGCGGTGGCCGGCTTCCAGGTGCACCGCGGCGCCCTCGCCTCGCTGAAACGGCTCCCGCTGCCCACGGTCGACGCCCTGATCAGCGCCCCCGCCACTCCGCCCGAGCCCACTCCGCCCGAGCCCACTCCGCCCGAGCCCACCGCTCCGTCCGCGCCCGCCGCGCCGCGCCGGATCCTCGTCCTGGAGGATCTCGTCGACCACGCGAACGTCGGCTCGATCTACCGGTGCGCCGCCGCGCTCGGCATCGACGCGGTCGTCCTGTCGCCGCGGTGCGCCGACCCGCTGTACCGGCGGGCGATCAAGGTGTCGATGGGCGCCGTCTTCGCCGTCCCGTACGCCCGGATGGCCAACTGGCACGACGACCTCGGCAAGCTCCGCGCCGCCGGGTTCGCGCTGCTCGCGCTGACCCCCGACCAGTCCGCCGTCCCGTTGGACGAGGCCGTGCGGGGCGATCGGGTGGCGCTCCTGCTCGGCTCGGAGGGCGACGGGCTCACCTCGCACTGGCTGGACGAGGCCGACGAGGCCGTCTGCATCCCGATGAGCGCCGACGCCATGACGAACGGCGTCGACTCGCTCAACGTGGTCGCCGCCGCCGCGATCGCCTGCCATGCGCTGATGCGCTCATGACCCGTATGGGACCCGCGTGACCGTCCGCTCGGCGGCGTGACCCGCGTCAGGGCGTGCGTGCGGGCGAGGCTCCGCGCTTCACTGATCGGCCGCGCTTCACTTGCCGGCTGCGCTTCATTTGCCGAACATGCCGCGCCGGGAGCGGCGGTGCGTGCCCTTGGCGCGCCGCGCCGCCGCCGCGGCGGCCGTGTTCGCGGGGTTGCGGCGGCCCAGCCGCAACTGGGTGAGCAGCAGCGAGAACGCCACCAGCAGCGCGGCGAGCCACGCCACCTGCGTGCTGGCCATCCGCTCGAAGGTCAGGTCCTGGGCGACGGGCGCCTTGTTGTTGCGCAGCCGGCTGGTCGGCGTCGCCTGCAACGCGCCGGGCGCGACGGACGGGCTCGGCGCGCTGATCGACGGCATGGACACCCCGGAGTCCCTGGAGCCCGGCGGATCGAACGTCGCGTTCGGGCTCGGCGGCTCGTACACGCCGCCGCCGGACGAACCGGAGGCGCCGGAGCCGCCGGTCTTCTTCCCGGAGCCGCTCGTGCCCGAGCCGCCGCCCTTCGCCTTGGCCTTGCCGCCGTCGAGCCGCCCGCTGTCGACGCTCGGGGACAGCGTCGGGCCGGGGGACGGGGTGGGCTTCGGCGTCGTCACCACCGGCACGACGTACTTGACGGACGTGGTGGCCGGTTTCGCCGCCACGCCGGTCGCGCGGGCCGTGACGGTCAGCGTGACCGAGGTGGTCTTCTTGAGGTCCTTCGGGAGGGTCACGGTCAGGAAGACGCTGTCGCGCCTGCCGGCGTCGAGCGTCCCCACCGCGCATCCGGCGGAGGAGAACGGCGGCGCGCACTCACCGCCGAGCGTGGCCTGGTCGGTGCTGGCCCGGACGCTCGCGATCCTGATGCCCGCGATCTCGGCGTGCAGCGCCGCGACGCGGGTCACCACCCGGACCGTCTGGCCGGGCTTGGCGACCGGGGTGAGCGGCGTGACGGTCAGCGAGAGCACGGGCTCCGGCTTGACCGTCGGGCTCGCGGTCGCCGTCGGGCTCGCGGTCGTCGTCGGGCCGGGCGTCTCGGCCGCCGCCGCGGGGAACGTGCCCGCGCCCGCGGCGACGACCGCCGCCGCGCCGAGTCCCGCGAAGATCGGTTTCGTCGCCGACCGGTAACGCACCGCCCCAGCACCTCCGTAGCGTCGTCGTCGAGTGCCCGGCCCCGGCGTACCCGGGAACCGCCTGCAAAATCATGCGAACACGGATCAATAGTTCAAAGCAACCCCGATGCCGCGTTCTGGACCTTCAGCTGAACTCCTCGCGCAGATCCTCGACCTCGGCCCCCGGCGCCCAGGTCTGCCAGATGCCCTGGTCGATCCGGTCGAGCCCGAGCCGCGCGGCGACGGGGGCACGCCCGCCGGCGTACTCGACCCGCAGCCAGGTCTCGTGCTCGCCCACCACGATGAACCGCTCGCCCCGCCACGTGCAGGTGGTGCGCACGTACCGCAGGTCCTCGATCTCGGACGCGGGGACGATCCGCCGGTACCGGCCGGGCCGCAGCTCCTCGAAACCGTCGGTCGGCTCCGGGGTGTACAGCCTGATCTCACCGTCGGCACCCGGCGCCGCCTCGAACTCCCGGCCGAGCCACCGGGCCACATACCCGTCCCGGATCACTGCGCGGCCTCCGTCCTGTCGCCCCAGCCCTCCGGACCCGCCGCCGCGTCGGGCCGCAGCCAGGCGAGCCGGTCGGGATCGTACATCGCCACGAACCGTTCGGACCGGTCCGTCCCGAGGAGGTACATCTCGGCCCCGTACGGGAGCCGCACGCTGTCGACCTTGTACTCGCGGATGGATCCGGCACCGCCCGGCGCGAACCCGCCGCCCTGGAACGGGGGCCGCTCGATGACCCAGCCCTCCTCGCCCCACGACGCCAGCTCCTCCTCGGTCTGCCCGCCGAAGGGGATCCGGTAGAGGTCCGGGCAGTACGCCGGCCAGCGGATGACGTACACGCCCTCGTCGTCGGGGGAGAACGTCGAATCGTCGTAGAACAGCCCGAGCGCCTCGTAAAGCTGGATCGGCGTTTGCAACTCGGCGACGTCGGAGGTCGGATGCACGAAGCCGCCCACCCGGTCGTAGCCCTGATCGAGATACCAGCCGACATGGCCGTGCGGGACGACCTTCTGCATGATGGCCGGCTGCACGGCGCGTTCGGCGTCGAGATGCGCCGCGCCCGGCCCGTTCGCGGCGGGCGCCGCCGGGGCCATGGCCGGGTCGGCCTGGGACGGCGCGGCGAACGACTCGGGCGCCGCCCGATGCGGCTCCTGCGCCGCCGCGGCCACGGCGTCCTGGTAGGGCGGCGCCTCCTGCGGGATCTCCTGCGGGATCTCCTGCGGGATCTCCTGCGGGATCTCCTGCGGGATCTCCTGCGGGACCTCCGGCTGCGCCTGCTCCCGGCCCTGGTGCGGCACTGGGACATCGGGGCGCGGCTGGACGAGGCCGACCCGCACCGCCCACTCGCTCAGCGCCCGCACCTGGTCGCCGCGCAGCGACGCCCCGATGCGGGTGCCGGGATTGAGGAGCATCGCCCAGTCCTCGCGCGGCCACGAGCCGATGATCTCCCGGAAGTCGGCGTACACGAACCGCGACTCCGGCAGCACCTCCCGCAGCCGGACCAGCGAGGTGAAGATCTGCACGGACGAGTCGTCGCGCAGCGCCGCGTCCCAGCGGAACTCCCGCTGTACCGGCGTGACCTCCAGCGGCGCGTCGAGTGGGATGGGCACCAGCACGTTGGCGGCGAGCAGCACCCGCAGGAACGCGTCGGAGTCGCCGCTCAGCGCCGCCTCGTACAGCTCCTGGTCGATGCGGTTCCCCGGCTCGAACTCCGCCTCCGGTGCCGCCGCCTGCACGGGCTCGGACCGTCCCGCCGGTTCGGCGTGGGTCGCCGGTTCGGCGTGGGCCGCCTCCGCCGGTGCACCCGGACCGGTCGCAGACCCAACGGGCTGAGCGGATGCCGTATCCGGCGCTGAAGGCGGAACCCCGGCACCGCCGGTCTCAGCCTCCGCCGCTACCGGCGAAGCTTCCGGACGAGCCGCTCCGGCTTCCGCGCCCATGGGCGCACTCTGTGCCGGTGCAGGGGTGTTCTCCGCCGCCTCCACAGGCGGGGCTTCCAAGGAGGCATCCGAGGTCTCCGCGCCGGTGGGCCCAGCCTCCGACGCCGTGAACGGGACGTCGGGCTGCGCATGTGGGGTCGCAGGTGGAGCGGGCTGGGCCTCCGCCTGCACGGGCTCGGCTTCCGCCGCTGCGAACGGGACGTCTGGCTGTGCGTGCGGGGTGGGCGGTGGAGCGGACTGGGCCTCGGCATGTGCGGACGGCGCCGCCGGTTGTACGGGCGAGGGCTCGGCCGACGTGGATTCGGGCTCAGCCTGCGCGGATTCGGGCTCGGCGGGCGCGGATTCGGATTCGGGCTTCGCGGGCGGGCTCTCCAGGGGCGCGGGTCCGCGGTCCGCCGCCGCGAGCGGTGCGTCCGGCCGCACGACCGGGCCTGCCGGTGGAGCGGTGGCGGCCTCCGGCCGTACGGGCGGGGCCTCTGCGTGCGCGGGGGCCTCCGTCGCCGCAGGCGGGGTCTCCGCCTGTGCGGGGGCGGCGTCCGGCGGGGCGGTGTGGGCGCCCTTCGCGTGCTTGGGCTCGGCGGATGGGACGGGCTCGGCGGACGACGGGACG
Organism: Spirillospora sp. NBC_01491; assembly: GCF_036227065.1. Lineage (GTDB taxonomy): Bacteria > Actinomycetota > Actinomycetes > Streptosporangiales > Streptosporangiaceae > Spirillospora > Spirillospora xylanilytica. The sequence goes on along the minus strand of NZ_CP109432.1, from coordinate 2,956,818 downwards.
GGTTCGGCCGCCGGTTCCGAGGGCGGGCGGGACGGGCCGCTCAGCGCCTTGACCTGCTCGCCCGGCATCGTCGCGTCGATCGGCGTGCCCGGGTTGAGCACCAGCGTCCACTCGATGTCGGGCCACGCCGACACCATCTCCAGGAAGCTCGGCATCACGAACCGGGACGACCCGACGATCGCCTCGTTCATCCACTTCAGCGAGGTGAACACCTGCACCGACGCGTGCCCGTGCACGGGCACCGGACGCCAGGGGAAGGCCGGGTCGTCCGGCGTGATGCCCCACGGCGTCTCGACGTCGGCGGGAACCAGCACCTGCGCGCCCAGCAGCACCTTGAAGAACGCGTCGGTGTCGCGCCGCCGCGCCGCGTCGAACAGGCGCTGCTCGACGTCGTTCTGCGGCTCGAAGCCCTCGGACATGCGCCGCGCCGCGCGCTGGTCGGCCCAGGTGGCGAGGCCGGAGAGCTGCTCGGCGAGCACCGTCCCGCCGGCCGGTGAACCCGAGTTGATGGCCAGCAGCCAGCGGTGGTCGGGCCAGTAGCGCAGCGCCACCGTGAACGGCAGCTTGATGGAGTCGGTGCCGGTCCCGGCGGCCCGCGCCGCCTCGATCAGCCGCTCGGGCGAGGTGAAGAGGGGCACCACCGTCGCGCCGTCAACCTCGCGGGTCTGCCACGGGAATCCGGGCCGTCCGGGACGGAGCGTGTAGTCGGTCTCCTCGGGGACGGGCAGCAGCACCTCGGCACCGGCCAGCGTCTGGAGGAAGAGATCGTGGTCGTTGTTCGCGGCGGCGCGCAGGAGTTCCCGCTCGACGTCGTTCGCGGGCTGGAACTCGGGACGCGGCTCCGTGCGCGGCTCCGTGGGCGGCAGCTCCCGGTGCTGCTCCTGGAGCTCTTCCCAAGGCGCCCCGTCGTCGGCGTCGCCCGACGTACCGACGAGCGCGCCGTCCGGTGGCGGACCCGCCGGGACGGAGTGGTCGTCGCCCAGCCCGCCCGCCACGGCCGAGTCGGGCCCGGTGCCTTGGCCGGACGCGGCGTCCCGCGCGGACGCGGGGCCTTGCGCGGACGCGGCGTCCTGCGCGGCATCGTCCAGCCTCGGCACGCGGCCGTTCTGGTCGCGCGCCGCCAACGCCTCCGGCGTCAACGCCGGGATGTCCTGAACCGTCCGGGAGACGGGCTCGGGCTCGGCGGGCCCGGACGGACCCGACGGACCCGACGGTCCGGACGGGACGTCGCGTGCCACCACGGGGTCCTGCGGGGCCGGGACGGGCGGCGGCTCCTGAGACGGCACCGGCTGCTTCTCCGGCGCCCCCTCGGCGGCCTCGGCGCCCGCCGCCGGTGCGGCGGGAAGCGGGAGCGCGTCCGGGCGGCCCGCGCTCGGCGGACGGCCATCGCCGTCGGCCACCTGCCGGACGAACCAGGACGGGAGCCGCGCCTCGATCGGCAGCGCGGCGCCGTCGTGCCCGGTCGCCCGGACGTCGACCGCCAGCCACCACCGGGCGTCCGGCCACGTGCCGGCGAGATCGCCGAACGTGAGCGTCATGAAGTGCCGGTACGCCGGACCGAGACAGGCGCGCATCGCCTCGGCGGAGGTGTAGGCCAGCACATGGGTGCGGCCGTCCTCCTCCTGGACCGGCCAAGGCGGCTGGGCCCGGTTGGCGAGCACGTCGTCGATCAGGTCCGGCGAGACGGGGACCACCAGCTCGCCCTCCGCCAGCAGGCGGAAGTAGCCTTCCTGGTCCCCGGCCCGTACGGTCTCCTCAAGTCGGCGCTCGAAGTCCGACGTGGGTCGCCACGCGTCGGCCACGGTCGCCACCCCCTGTTTCATCCCGCCGTCGTCCCACCGTGCCCCGTCCCCGTCCGCCGCCCCCGGTGGGAGGGCCCCGGCACGCCGGTCACGGACTGCCTACGCTACATGGGCGAACAGGACCAAAAAGCCTAATCGTCCGGTTGTCGCGACGGGGCCGCAGGTCAGCGGCCCCCTAACCGCGCGGCTCGCGAGCCAGCCGCGCGAGCGCGTCCAGAAGCCGGTCGACATGCTCCTCGGTCGTCCCGATGCCGAAGCTCGCGCGTACCGCCGAACTCCGGTCGTCCCCGCATCCCCCGCCGCCGCCCGCCGCGTCCTCGCCCCTCCCCGTGGGCGGGGTGTCCAGCAGGTGCCGTACGAAGGGGTGCGCGCAGAACTTCCCGTCCCGAACCCCGATGCCGTGCTCACCCGACAGCGTAAGCGCCACGTCGCGCGCGTTCCAGCGGTCGACGAGGAAAGACACGATCCCGACCCGCGGACCGCGTCCGCCCCAGAGGGTGAGCTCCCGCACTCCGGCGATGGCGGCGAGGCCGGACCGGAGCCGGGACAGGAGCCGCTCCTCACGTTCGGCGAGCGCGTCCCACCCGGCGGCGGTCAGCGTGTCGCAGGCCGCGGCGAGCGCGAGGACCCCCAGCACGTTCGGCGTGCCGGCCTCGTGCCGCTGCTCGGGGTCGGCGGCCCACCGGGTCGCGCCGCCGCCGGTCACCGCCGCGCTCGCGCCGCCGCCCTTGAGGTACGGCGGCGCGGCGCGCAGCCAGTCGGACCGTCCGGCGAGCACGCCCGCGCCGAACGGCGCGTACAGCTTGTGCCCGGAGAACGCGACGTAGTCGAGGCCGAGCGCGGTCATGTCGAGCGGACGGTGCGGCACGTACTGCGCGGCGTCCACGGCGATGCGGGCGCCGTGCCGCCGCGCGACCGCGGCCAGTTCCCGGATCGGCCACACCTCGCCGGTGACGTTGGACGCGGCGGTCACCACCAGCAGGCGCGGACCGGCGGGCGCCTCGCCGAGGGCCCGGTCGGCGGCGCCGATCGCCTCGGCCGGGGTGGACGGCGCGGGCAGCCGCACGGCGCGCTTCCAGGGCAGCAGGGTGGCGTGGTGCTCGGTCTCGAAGAGCACCACCGTGGTGCCCGGCGGGACGGCGTGCGCGAGGAGGTTCATCGCGTCGGTGGTGTTCCGGGTGAAGACGACCGACGAGCGCCGCCACCCGCCGAGGAACCCGCGGACCGTCTCGCGCGCCCGCTCGTACGCCTCGGTGGTCACCTGCGACGCGTACCCGGCGCCGCGGTGCACGCTGCTGTAGTAGGGGAGGGCCCGGGTGACGGCGTCGTGCACCGCTTCCAGACAGGGCGCGCTGGCCGCGTAGTCGAAGTTGGCGTAGGGCACCTCACGGCCGTCGCCCAGCGGGACGGGCGCGTCCGCGCCGATCACGCGCGGCCCGGCGCCCGCACTGCCGGACGCGGCGCCCGCACCGCTGAGCGGGGCCGCGACGGCGTGCGCGGGCGGACGGGGGGAGAGCGGCCGGGCGAGTTCGGTCCCGGTGAGCGTTGCGGTGCCGGCGGACGACATGCGTGCGACCTCCATCAAGGTCCAGGGACCCCGGGATGTCGGCGGGGTCCGCGCTTGCCGGAACGCGATCGCGTCCGGCCTGGTCCTCACCCGGGGCACCCCATCGCGGACGAAGGGTTGCCGGCCAGCTAGCCGGGGCTTGACGCTGGCACTCATGACCTGATGCGGAAGTATATGCGGATGCCGATGGGGATCGAAAGCGAGGGTGCGATGCGGTACGGGGTGTTCCGGACGTTGGCCGGGGGAGTGCTGCTGCTCGCCGGGGCCGGCCTGCTGAGCGGCTGCGGGGCGTTCGGCGGCAGCAACGCCGAGCAGGTGTGCACCGATACCAGGGACGCGTTCCAGCAGTACGCCACCCAGGTCAGAACGGTGTCGGCGGCGGACTCCGGACAGTGGCGGCAGGCCGCCGAACAGCTCGCCAAGCGGATCGACGCCCTCGCGGCGAAGGCCGACGACGCCGAGCTCAAGAAGGCGCTCAAGGGGGAGGCCGACCGCCTCCGTCCGGCCGCCGCGTCCATCGGCACCGGCGACGCCGCGCAGCTGAACGCGGTCATCTCCGAGACGCCGAAGCGCATCGGCAAAGCCTGCGAGTGACCCGGCACGGCCCGCCTCCGGGCCACTGAAGGGACAGTACGAAAGGAGGGGCCCGGCGGATCGCCGGGCCCCTCCTTGCTGCTTCCTCTTACTCCCAGGCCGGACGGACTAGTTGCCGAGTTGCTGACGGGTTCCGCCACCACCGGTGCCGGGAGTGGTGCCACCGCCGCCTCCGCCGGGTTCGGTGCCGCCGTCGCCTCCGCCACCGCCGGGTTCGGTACCGCCTCCGCCGGGTTCGGTGCCGCCCCCCTCTTCGCCGCCGCCACCCGGGCTGCCCGGGCCCGGTCCGCCCGTCGACGGAAGGACCGGGCCCGGGGCGGGCCGCTGGGGCTGCGGCGGCCGTGACAGCCCCGGAGTGCGGGGCGTGGTCGGGCCGCCGGGGGTACCGCCGCCGGGCGACTGGTAGCCGCCGCCGGGCGTCATCGACGGCGAGCCGAACGACTCCTGGTCGTACCCCTTGATGCTCACGGCCTCGCTCATGAAGGACCGCCACGTCTGCGCCGGGAGCTGCCCGCCGTACGAGCCGTAGCCGGGGATGTTCAGCGGCTTGCCGTCACTGCGGAACATCGAGACCGTCGTCGCCATCTGCGGGATGTACCCGTTGAACCAGATCGCGCGCCCCTGGTCGGTGGTGCCGGTCTTGCCCGCCACGTCGCGCCCGTCGGGGAGCTGCGCGGCGCCGCCGGTACCGCCCTGGACCACCTGCTGCATCGCGTACGTGGCGTCGCGGGCGTTCTGCGGGCTGAACGCCTTGGTGGCCTTCTCGGTGAAGGTCCGCTTGTTGTCCTCGTTGTCGGTGACCGCCTTCACCACGTACGGCGTGCGGTGCTCGCCCTCGGCCGCGAACGTCGCGTACACCCCGGCCTGCTGGACCGGGTGCAGCGAGACCACGCCCAGCGGGAACACCGCCGACTCCCGTTGGGCCGGCTGCATCTGGCCGGCCGGGATGCCCATCTTCTCGGCCATCTCGGCGATCTTCTCGTTGCCGATGTCCTGGCCCAGGTTGACGTAGGCGGTGTTGATCGAGTGCTGGGTGGCGGTGACGAGGTTGACCTGCCCGAAGTTCTCGCCGCTGTCGTTCTTGATCGGCGTGCCGCGGAAGTACTGCGGGGAGCTGCCGTCGTAGCTGCTGGCGAGCGTCTTGCCGCTGTCGAGCGCGGCGGCCAGCGCGATCGGCTTGAACCCCGACCCGGCCTGCGCCGCGTCGCCGAACGCGCTGCTCAGCGCCTCGTTCAGGTAGTTGCGCCCGCCGTAGAACGCCACCACCTGGCCGGTGGCCGGGTCGACCGACACCATCGCGGTGCGGATCTTCTTGCTCATCCCGGCGGGCATGTTGGCGGTGACCGTCTTGCGGGCGGAGTCCATCAGCCGCTTGTCGAACGTCGTGGTGATCTTCAGTCCGCTGCGGTTGATCTCGTCCTCGCTGAAGCCGCGCCGCTCGGTCAGCTCCTTCTTGGCCACATTGACCATGTAGCCCTTCTGGCCCTTGAGGACGTCGGTGATCTTCTCCTTGGCGGGCACCGGGAACTTCATCGCGGCGGCGTCGGCGCTGGAGACCGCGCCGTCCCGGACCATGTTGCCGACGACCGCGTGCCAGCGCTGCTCGGACGAGGCGCGGCGGGAGCCGGTCGGGTCGGCGAACACGCTGGGCTGCTGGATCGCCGCGGCCAGGTACGCGCCCTGCGCCGGGCTGAGGTTCTTGACGTCGGTGCCGAAGTAGGCCTTGGCGGCGGCCTGCACGCCGTACGCGTCACGCCCGAAGTAGATGGTGTTGAGGTACTGCTCGAGGATCCAGTCCTTCGGCTTCTCCCGGCCCACCTTCAGGGAGACCATGACCTCCTTGAGCTTGCGGGTGACCGAGCGCTCCTTGCCGATGCCGCCGTAGTAGTTGCGGACCATCTGCTGGGTGATGGTCGAGCCGCCCTGGAGCTGCTCGCCGGTGGCGGTGGACCAGAACGCCCGCGCGGTGCCGGTGAACGACACCCCCGGGTCCCCGTAGAAGCTGCGGTTCTCGGCCGCGATCACGCCGTTCCGGACGCCGTCGGGGATCTGGTCGAGGCGGACGGCGTCACGGTTGACGCCCGTCTTGGCGATGAGGGTCTTGCCGTCGGCGTAGTAGAAGCTCGGCCCCTGGGCGACCGCCTCCTCCTGGGGGGAGGGGACCGGCGTGAACAGGTAGGCGACGCCGAACGCCGCCACGCAGAACCCGATGAACCCGAGCAGGGTGAACAGGATGCGCCGCGCGTACTTCACCTTGCGGCTGCGCGTCTTCTTCGGGCCCTTCCCGCCGCCGCCACTTCCGCCGCCACCGCCGCCCTTCCTGCCGCCGGGACCGTTCGGTGTACCGGACCCCTGGGACGCGGTGGGCGCGGGACTTTCCGCGGACGCGACGGCCACCCCGGCGAACCCCGCACTACCGGACGCGCCGGACTCCGCCGGCGCCTTCACGGGCGCGGCGGTGTCCTCGGTCTTCTCGGGCCCTTCGGCCCTTTCGGACGCATCCGGCTTCTCGACCCTGCCGAACTCCTGCGTGCGCGAGGTCTCGCGCGGCTTGGAGGTCTCTTCGGGCACGGCACCGGACGCGGCTTCGGCCACGGCCACGGGCGCGGGCTCGGGCACGGCCACGGGCTCGGGCTCGGGCTCGGCCACGGGCTCGGGTGCCCCGCCGCCCTCGCTTGCGGCCTCGGCCTTGACCTCGGCCTCGCCCTTGACCTCGGCCTCGACCGTGCCGTCGACCTCGGTTTCGGACGTGCCGGCCTCGGGGGCTTTCCCGTCATCGTCGGCGATCTTGGTCGCCGTTCCCGGCGGTGTCGCGGCGCCGTCCGGATTCACATCGGCGACCCCGGCGGGACGTTCGCCCTCCGGGCTCTTCTCACTGCTGCTCACAAGCCCCCCGTGATGATTTCGTTACCGACGATACCTGAGGGGGGTGAGATGTTCGGCCGTTCAATGCACACTCCCATGGCTTCCCATTCAGAAGGACGAACGGAGCGCCCGCCCGGTTGTCGTGACGCTCGCCGCAATGCTTTTCAGGGATGCTCATAACCGTCGCGCGCGCACCGTCCCCCATCCCCGTCGCGCCGCCGGTCCGCCGCCGGAACGGCGAGCGGCGGGGCCCCGTGCATCGGGGGCCCCGCCGCGCGATGTCCGCGGACCTCGGTCAGGTAGGGATCATTTGAAGATCGTGCCGAGGATGTCCACCACGAAGACCAGAGTGTCGTCGCCCTTGATCCCGGCCTGCGGGGCGCCGTTCTTGCCGTAGCCATCGGCCGGCGGCAGCACGAGCATCACCCTGCTGCCGATCTTCTGGCCCATCAGCCCCTTGTCGAATCCGGGGACGGTGCCGCCGGTGCCGATCGGGAACTTGGCGGGCACGCCGCCGTTCTGCCAGCTCGAGTCGAAGACCTTGCCGTTCTTCCAGAGCTGGCCCTGGTAGTTGACCAGCGCCTCGTCGCCCTTGGCGAGCGCCTTGCCGTTGCCCTCGACCAGGACCTTGGTCTGGAGCTTGCCGGGCGCGTCCACCTTCTTCGGGATCGTCACCTTGGGCGCCTGGCCGGGCTTGCCGGCCTCGACCTTGGGAAGGTCCTTGTCGTCGAGCTTCTTCTCGGTGCCCACCGGACCGGCGTTCTTGGGGGTGACGCCCTGCACGTCGACGACGAACACCAGCGAGTCGGTCGGGGAGAGCTGGAGCTGCTGGCCCTGCTCGCCGAAGCCGTCGGCCGGCGGGATCTCCAGGATCACCCGGCTGCCCGCGGTCTGCCCGAGCAGGCCCTTGTCGAGGCCCTTGACGCCGCTCTTGCCGACCACGAGCGGCTTGTCCTGGCCCTGCTGCTGCGCCTGCGCGGTGTAGGACGAGCCGACCTGCTTGTTCGTGCTCTTCTTCTTGGAGTCGTCGTCGTCCTGCGCCTTCGCCCACTGGTAGAAGGAGTACTTGACGAACACCGTGTCGCCGTCGGCGATCTTGGGGCCGCCGCCCCTGATCGAGGCGGTCGCCTTGAGCTTGGTCGCGGGAGCGAGGTTCTTGGGGATGCTGACCTTGGGTTCCTTGCCGAACGCGCCCTTGGCCGTGATCTCCGGGTCGGGACGGGTCGCGAGGTACCAGCCGCCGGCGGCGATCGCCACGACGACCACGAGGATGCCCGCGATCATCACGTAGTTGCGGGTGCGCGCCTGCGAGGCGGTCAGTCCGGACGGCCGGGGCCCGCCGCCGCGTCCCGCGCTGATGCCGTGCGGGGTGAACTCCGGGCTGCGGATGTTCTTGGCGTTCGGCAGCTTGGCCTTGACCGCAGGCTCACCCCGGGGCTTGTCATCCTCTGACATGTTTCCTCACTCGCTCCGGGATCGACGACATCACGAAAGTGACCACCCTTCCAGTGCCGGTCTAAGCCCAGCGTGAAAACCGTGCAAAGGAGGCCGACCCGCAATCTACCGGTCGTGCTCTCGGCCGACAGGGGCGCACGGCGGGGGTGCAGAGGTACGCAGGATACTGCGCCGAGGCGGATGCTGTGGCGTTCAGTGGTCGCCACCTTCACGGTGAGTCACCGTGAAGGTGGGTGGCGCGCCCGGCAGGATTCGAACCCGCGACCGTCGGATTAGAAGTCCGATGCTCTATCCAGCTGAGCTACGGGCGCCCATAAATCGGCTCTGACCTGCGAAGACGTGCCCCCCGGTGGGTCTGGGGCGGGCGTCTGGCGCGGGCCGGCCTGCATCCGGCACCCTCCCGGGCACCGGGACACAGTGTAAGGCTGAGCGTCTTTCGGCTCCACATCTATAGCGGCCCAAGATCGGGCCAGGTCGGCCGCCGCGCCGTCCGCGGGGCTCGATACCGCGCCGGACCGGGGCTTGAGGACGTTCAGGCGTCTCCCCAGTAGAGGTGGTGGGCCAGGGCCTCGGGGGTCCAGCCCCTGGCGGCGACCCGCGCCTTCTCCACGCGCACCGCGGGGTTGAACCGCGCGGCGGCGGCGGCCGTCCTCTTGTGGTCCAGCCGCCAGCCGTCGATCTCCCGCCAGGCCAGGGGCGGGCCGCCTTCCTCGGGCGGGCCGAGGATGTACACGCGCCTGCCGGACTTTCCGCGCGTCCAGGGATAGGTGCCGCCGCCCACCCGGCCGTGGCGGGTGACGATGTGGATCGCCGCGATCCTCTCCCAGGGGACCGGCGTCCTGGCCGGCGGGTCGACGTCGACGCCCTCGGCCGTGACGGCGAACGCGGCCTCGCGCCGCAGGGAGAGCCTCAGCGCGCGCGGGAACCGTCGCAGGACGTGGCGGAGGATCAGAACGAGAAGGAACGCCAGGAGAACGAGGGCGACGCGGTCCCGCGCGTCGTCCGGCGTGAGGAGCCCGCCGGTCGCCCCGCCGGCGACGAGCGCCGCGCAGAGGGCGGCGGCGAGGCAGAGCCGGGCCGGGGGCCACCAGCCGTACCGGGCCTCGTATGCGGCGTTCTCCGGATTGCGCATATGACTTTTGACGCCGGTTCCGCGCCGCGGGTTCGGCTCGGGTCGTCCAAGAAATCACCGCCCATCATCGGCGTCCGCCCCGGCTGGGGAATCCGGTGGCGGCCGACATCGGCTACGAAACAATTCCGCTGCCCCGGCAGCGTTCCCCTATGGGGTCGTGGCCTGTCAGCGGCCATGACGGACGTCATACGTCCCGATATTCGCGCATTACTCAAAGGGGCTTAGATGGCCTGCCGGTGTCGTAGGTTCGGTACAAAATAAAGCCTGTTGTGGAAGGTTGTCCTGCTGCTATGGTCACGCGGATGCGGCCTTCCATTCAGATTGATTTACGGTCATTCCTCGGGCTGCTGGAACGGGCCCTGGAATGCTGACCCCGCCGCATCCCTTCACTGGCCGGATCCATACGGAGGTCCGCGCGGGGATGGCGATGGAGCCCGGCGAGGCCAGAGCGGAGCGACTGGAGCGGCTGGTGGCGCGCGCTGAGGCGGACGGCGGCCCGTACGCCCTGATCGACACGCGGGTCGCCTACCTGTACGCGCGCTGCCACCCGTTCGGGCGGCCGGAGGACGCTCTCGCCGCCTTGGCCCCGTGCCTGGAGCTGTACAGGGCGGCGCCGGAGCGCTTTGGCGAATGGCATCGGGACAGGTTCTGGGAGTCGTTCCGGAGGCTCACGCTCACCATGCTGGTCGGGCCCGGCCAGCGGGCCTCCTGGCTGCGCGCGGTCGTGGACGACCTGCGCTCCTGCCGCCGGCCCGGCCACAGAACGGACATGGAGGACGTCAATCTGGCCGAGTTGCTGCTGGAGTGGCGGGTCGGGAACGTCGCCGCGGCCGAGGAGGCGATCCGCCTGATCCTCGCCTGCGGTCCCACGGAGGGGAACCAGTGGGGACGGGTGGGGGCCCTGGCCGGTTTTCTGGCCGACCTCGGCCGCGACGCCGAGGCGATCGAGTCGCTGGAACCGGCGCTGACCGGCTCGGTGCCCGTCCGCGAAGACGGCGATCCTGCCCGCTTTGCCGACCATCTGCTGCTGCCGTACCTGCGCACCGGCCGTGCCGAAGAGGCGGGCGCGCTGCACGCCCGCACCTGGCGCGGGCGGCTGACGGGATTTCGCCTCGCCTCGCACCTGGAGTTCTGCGCCCGGACCGGGAACGAGGAGCGCGGACGCGAGATCCTGCACCGCCACCTCGAACCCCTGGCGGACGATCTCGGCAGCATCCTGCGGATTCGCGAGTACGCCGCCGCCGCCCTCCTGTGCCGCCGGCTGGCCGAGAGCGGCCGATGGGACGATCCGTGGATCTGGCCTGAGGACAACGGGACCGCCGGCGGCGACATCGGCGGTGACGGAGAGACATGGACCTATGCCGAACTGCACGAGGAATTCCGGGACGACGTGCTGAGCCTCGCCGACCACATGGCCGACAGTGACGGCACGGCCTGCATACGTGAGCGGATGGGCGCTCTGATGGACGCCGGGCCGATCGTGGCACACCTCCCGCTGCCCTGACCGGAGGTCCCCCTTTAGGCAGTGATATGACGGTTGCGGGGGCGGAGGGGTGCGTTGGCGTCATATCTTTGGTGTTCGTGGCGGTGAACATTGAGGTGCCGCTCTCCGGCGGGGATGTCACGGAGGGCGTTGTGCGGGTCGGCGAGACGGTGCGGCGGCCGATGCGCCCGCACAGTCCGGCGGTGCACGGATTGCTGCGGCATCTGGAGCGGGTCGGGTTCGAGGGGGCGCCGCGGGTGCTCGGGATCGACGAGCGCGGACGGGAGATCCTCAGCTGGGTCCCCGGTAGCGCGCCGCACCGGCCGCTGCCCCGGTACGCGGTGACGAACGACGCGCTGCGCGGGGTGGCCGCGCTGCTGCGGGACTACCACGACGCGGTCGGCCCGTACGTCCCGCCGCCGGACGCGCCCTGGGACACCGCGGCCTCCAACCTGGACGGGCCGCCCGAGCTGATCGGGCACTGCGACGTCACCCCCGACAACGTGGTGTTCCGGGCCGGCCGGCCCTGCGCGCTGATCGACTTCGACCTGGCGCGGCCCACCACCCGGCTGTACGACGTGGTGACCACGCTCAGGCACTGGGCGCCGATCGCCGATCCGGCCGACCGCGACGCCCTGCTGTACGGCGCGGACGTCGGCAGGAGGATCCGGCTGTTCTGCGACGCCTACGGGTTGGACCGTGACACCCGCCGCGAGGTGCTGCCCGCGGCCAGGATCCGGTTCGAGCGCTCCTACCGGGCGATGCGCGAGCGCGCCGAGTGCGTGGGCGGCGGTTGGGCGCGCATCTGGCACGGCGGGGCGGGCCCGCGGATCCGCCGGGCGCAGGACTGGCTGGAACGCAACTGGGACGACCTGGACGCCAGCCTCGGCTGACCCGGACGAGGACCGGCCGGCGGACGGAGGGCCGGCCGCCGGCCGGACGGAGGCGGGGCCGGCGGGCGGACCGGGCGAGGGGTCAGCTGATCAGCCGGAAGATGAGGGTGCACAGGGCGAGCACCGCGGCGATGGCCGCGGGCCCCATCAGGGCGGGGGAGTCGCCCGACCGGTGGTGCACGAACAGCGCGCCCGCCATCAGGAGCAGCAGGCAGGCCGCGGCCAGGACGCCGAGCCAGACGACCCCGAGGCCGATCAGCAGGCCGAGCGCCCCGAGCAGCTCGGCCACGCCGATGAGCCGGTAGCCGTCCCACCGGATGCCGAAGTGCTCGGCGGCCTCGACCTGCTGCTCGGCGCCGGTCAGCTTGGTGACGCCGACGAAGGCGAACAGCGCCGCGGTCACGACCGAGAAGATCACAGTGAGGGCGTACACACGGGGACGATTCCCGCCGGGTCACCGCGTCACGCCCTGCTTGATCAAGACTTGACGCGGGCGGCCGGGCCGCGACGGTGCCGTATACGCCATATCGTCTATGACCGTGACGGCGTACATGAGCAGGGCGAGGGCGGCGGGGCTGCTCCTCGGCACGGCGCTGGACGCGGCGTTCGGCGATCCGCGGCGCGGGCATCCGGTGGCGGCCTTCGGCAGTGCGGCGTCGGCACTGGAGCGCCGCCTCCACGGCGACTCGCGCGCGCGGGGCGTGCTGTTCGCGGGCGGGCTCGTGGCGGGCGCCGCGGCGCTGGGGCTGGCCGCCGAGCGCGGGACGCGGCGGCGGCCCGTGCTCCGCGCCGGGGTCACGGCGGCGGCGACGTGGGCCGTCCTCGGCGGCACGTCCCTCGGCAGGGAGGGCCGCCGGATGGCCCGTTCGCTGGACGAGGGGGACCTCGACGCCGCGCGCGCCCGGCTGTCCCACCTGTGCGCGCGCGACCCGGCCGGACTGGACGCCCCGGCGCTGGCCCGCGCCACGGTCGAGTCGGTGGCGGAGAACACCTCCGACGCCGCGATCGCGCCGCTGCTGTGGGGCGCGGTGGCCGGGGTCCCGGGGCTGCTCGCCTACCGGGCGGTCAACACGCTGGACGCGATGGTCGGCTACCGGAGCCCCCGCTACGCGAGGTTCGGGTGGGCCTCGGCCCGCCTCGACGACGCGGCGAACTGGGTTCCCGCACGGGTGACCGGCCTGCTCACCGTGGCCTGCGCGCCGCTCGCCGGCGGTGACCGGGGCGCGGCGTGGCGGGTGCTGCGCCGCGACGGCGGCGCGCATCCCAGCCCGAACGCCGGACGCTGCGAGGCCCCGTTCGCGGGGGCGCTGGGCGTGCGGCTCGGCGGCGTCAACGCCTACGGCGGGCGGGCCGAGCACCGTCCCGTGCTCGGGGACGGCCGTGCCCCCGAGGTCGCCGACGTCCACCGCGCCGTCCGGCTGTCGGCCGCCGTCAGCGCGTCCGCCGCCGTCCTGGCCGCCGCGGTCGCCGGGATGGCCGGGCTCGCCGAGAGCCCAGGGAGAGCGGGGGGCGCCGAGAGCGCGGGGAGCGGCGCCTGCGCCGCCCTCGGGGGAGGGACGCGATGAGCGGGGCGCTGCTGGTCGCCGGGACGACGTCCGACGCGGGCAAGAGCGTCCTCACGGCGGGGCTGTGCCGCTGGCTGGCCCGGCAGGGGGTGCGGGTCGCGCCGTTCAAGGCGCAGAACATGTCGCTCAACTCGATGGTCACCGCGGACGGCGCGGAGATCGGCCGGGCGCAGTACACCCAGGCGCTCGCCGCCGGGGTGGAGCCGCGCGCGATCATGAATCCGGTGCTGCTCAAGCCGGGCAGCGACCGGCGCAGCCAGGTGGTGGTGCTGGGCCGCCCGATCGCCGAGGTGGACGCGCTGGAGTACGGCGCGCACAAGGAGCGGCTCCGCCGGGTCGTGGCCGACAGCCTGGCCGAGCTGCGGGCCGCGCACGACGTGGTGGTCTGCGAGGGCGCCGGGTCCCCCGCGGAGATCAACCTGCGCGCCGGCGACCTCGCCAACATGGGCCTGGCCCGCGCGGCCGGACTCCCGGTGATCGTGGTCGCCGACATCGACCGCGGCGGGGTGTTCGCCTCGCTGTACGGGACGGTGGCGCTGCTGGAGCCGGCCGACCAGGCGCTGGTCGCGGGCTTCGTGATCAACAAGTTCCGCGGCGCCGCCGAGCTGCTGGCCCCCGGGCTGGAGCAGCTCCGCGCCCTGACCGGGCGGCCGACGCTCGGCGTGCTGCCCTGGACGCTCGGCCTCTACCTCGACTCGGAGGACACGCTCGCGCTGGACGCCCCCCGTCCGGCCGCCGCCGCGCCGTACGGGCGGCAGACGCTGCGGGTGGCGGTGGTGCGGTTCCCGCGCGTCTCCAACTTCACCGACCTGGACGCGCTGGAGTGCGAGCCGGGCGTCACGGTGCGGTACGCGGCGAGTCCCGGCGACCTCGACGACGCCGACCTGGTCGTCCTGCCGGGCACCCGGGCGACGGTGAGCGACCTGGCGTGGCTGCGGGAGAAGGGCCTGGCCGCCGAGATCGCCCGCCGCGCCGCCGAGGACCGCCCGGTCCTGGGGATCTGCGGCGGCTACCAGATGCTGGCCCGCCGGATCGACGACGACGTCGAGTCCGGGGCCGGCCGGGTGGACGGCCTGGGGCTGCTCCCGACCATGGTGACCTTCGCCGACGACAAGATCCTCGGCCGTCCCACCGGCCGCGCCTACGGCGAGCCCGTCCGCGCGTACGAGATCCACCACGGCCTGGTCGACGTGGAGGGGGGCGAACCGTTCCTGGACGGCTGCCGCCTGGGCGCCGTCTACGGGACGACCTGGCACGGCGCGCTGGAGAACGACGGGTTCCGCCGCGCCTTCCTCGCCGATGTCGCCCGCCGCGCCGGACGCGACTTCACCCCCGCGCCGGACGTGTCGTTCGCCCGGCTGCGCGAGGCCACCCTGGACGCGCTCGGCGACCTGGTCGAGGAGCATCTGGACACGGACGCGCTGTGGCGGATCATCGAGGGCGGGGCCCCGGCGGGCCTGCCGGTCGTCCCGCCGGGCGGTGCCCCGCCGATCCCCTGACCCGCTGGCGGGTCACTTGATGAAGCCCTGCGCGCGCATCCAGTCGCGGGCGACGAACACCGGGTCGTCGCCGTCGACGTCGACCTTGCTGTTCAGGGTCCGCATGACCTCGGTGGTCAGCTTCGGGCTGATCTTGGCGAAGATCGGGGTCAGCTCCGGATGGGCCTTGAGGACGGACTCCCGCACGGTGATCGCCGGGTTGTAGTTGGGGAAGAAGTGCTTGTCGTCCTTGAGCACCTTCAGGTCGAGCGCCTGGATACGGCCGTCGGTCGCGGTGACCTGGCCGAAGGTGCACTTGCCGTTCTTCACCGAGTTGTAGACGACGCCGGCCGACATCTGCATGACGTTCTTGGCGGGCACGCCCGACCCGTACTTGAGCCCGTACGCGGCGAGCATGCCGCGCAGGCCGTCGTTGCGGGAGAAGAACTCCGGCTCGGTGCAGATGGTCCGCTGCCCGACCGGGACACTGGACAGCTGCGACAGGTCGGTCAGCCCGTACTTGCGCTGCGTCGCGGGCGAGACGGCGATCGTGTAGGTGTTGTTGAGCGGCGCGGGCGGCGGCAGCCAGGCGATGTGGTGCTTCTTCAGGTCGAGCGCCGCCACCGCGTCGAACTGCCGCTGCGGGTCGACGATCGGCTCGGTCCGGCCGAGGTAGGTGATCCAGCCGGTCCCGGTGTACTCCCACATCAGGTCGTTGTCGCCGCCGGTGATCGACAGGCGGGCGGTCACGCTGCCCTGCACGTTGGTGTTGTCCTGCACCTTCGCGCCCGCGGCGGTCAGCGCCAGCACGGCGAGCTTGCCGAGCACGATCTGCTCGGTGAACTCCTTGGAGGTGACCCGGAGCCTGGCGCCCTCCAGGTTTTTGATCGGTTTGATCGTGCCGGGCTCGATCGCGGGCAGGAACGCCGAGGCCGGCTTCAGCCCGCACCCGCTCAGCCCGAGCGTGGCCGGGCCGAGCAGGACGGCGCCGAGCAGCGCGAGCGTGGGGTGCGCGCGGCGCATCACAGTCCCTTCGGTGCCAGCAGGCGGGCGGCCATCCCGCCCAGCCAGTCGATCAGCAGTGCGAGCAGCGCGATCAGGATGCAGCCGGTGAGCAGGACGGGGGTGCGCTGGGTGGACACGCCGGTGGTGATCAGGTCGCCGAGCCCGCCGCCGCTGATGAACGAGGCGATGCTGGCGGTGCCGACCATCAGCACCAGGGTGGTGCGGATCCCGGCGAGGATGACCGGGGTGGCGAGCGGCAGCTCGACCCGCGCCAGCACCCGTGCCGCCGACATCCCGATGCCGCGGCCCGCGTCGGTCAGCGTCGGGTCGACCTGCTGGAGGCCGACCAGGGTGTTGCGCAGCGCGGGCAGCACGCCGTAGGCGACCAGCGCCACGATCGCGGTCCAGAATCCGATCCCGAAGGTCACCGCGAGCAGCACGACCACGCCGATCGCGGGCGCGGACTGGCCGATGTTGGCGATCGCGAGCACCAGCGGGGTGGCCGGCCGCGCCCAGGACCGGCTGAGCAGCACGCCGAGCGGGATCGCGATCACCAGGACCAGCAGCGTCGACACCACCGCCAGCTCGATGTGCTCCCAGGTCTTCTGCGCCACGTAGTCGGGCGCCAGGACGCGGGCGGCGATGCTGTCGAGGTCGGAGTTCTCCACGTACAGCATCCAGAGCCCGCCGATCGCGATGATGGCCAGCGGTTGGAGGAACGCGCGCCAGGACCGTCCGGTGGGCGCGTGCAGCGCCGTCCGCGGTTCGACCGCCGTCCCCCCGCCCGGCCCTCCGGCGCCCGCCGGCGCGCCCGCGTTCGCCGCGGCCGGTGCGGGGCCGCCGACCGGGCCCGGCTCGCTCGGTCCGCTCGGGGGAGAGGGGGCGGACGGGCCGGTCACGAATCCGCCGCCTTGTCCTGCCGCCGGCGTGACCTGGTCTGCTCCTTCATGTCCTTGATCGCGGTCTGGAGGGTGGACAGCGTGACGGTGCCGCGGTAGACGCCGCGCGGCCCGACCACCGGCACCCACTCGTGCTCGACCTGGATGAGCGCCTCCAGCGCCTGCTGCAACGTGTTGCGCACGCGGATGGGCCGGGCCGTGCCGGTGCCGTGGTCGCCGATCGGGCCGGTGAGCCCGTCGAGGTCGTCCACGGTGATCCAGCGGACCGGGCGGTCCCGCTCGTCCAGGACGATCGCGAACGTGCTCTCCGCCGCGTCGATCTGCGCGCGGACGGCGGCGGCGTCGTCCCCGGGGGCGGCCTGCGGCACCTGCTGGAGCGGGACGTCGGCGACGCGGCTGAACTTCAGCAGCTTCATCGCCTGCCCGCCGCCGAGGAACTGCTCCACGTACTCGTCGGCCGGGTTGAGCAGGATCTCCTTCGGCGTCGCGTACTGCACGATGCGCGAGCCCTTGTCGAGGATCGCGATCCGGTCGCCGAGCTTGAGCGCCTCGTCGACGTCGTGGGTGACGAACACGATGGTCTTGCCGAGCTCCTCCTGGAGCTGGAGCAGCTCGTCCTGGAGGTGCTCGCGGGTGATCGGGTCGAGCGCGCCGAACGGCTCGTCCATCAGCATCGCGGGCGGATCGGCGGCGAGCGCGCGGGCCACGCCGACCCGCTGCTGCTGGCCGCCGGACAGCTCGCGCGGGTAGCGGTCGCGGAACTGGTCCGGCGCGAGGTCGACCAGCTGGAGCAGCTCGTCCACCCGGGCCTTGATGCGGGCCTTGCCCCAGCCCAGCATCTGCGGCACCAGCCCGACGTTGGTGCCAACGGTCATGTGCGGGAACAGCCCGGCGTTCTGGATCACGTAGCCGATCTGCCGGCGCAGGTCGTTCGGGTCGAGGCCGAGCGCGTCCCGCCCGGCCACGATGATCTTGCCGGAGGTGGGCTCGATCAGCCGGTTGATCAGCCGCATCGTGGTGGTCTTGCCGCTGCCGGACGGCCCGAGCAGCACCACGATCTCGCCGCCGTCGACGGTCAGCGACACATTGTCGACCGCGGGCGTCGCCTGGCCGGGGAAGCGCTTGGTGACGTTGATCAGCTGGATGCCGCCGCGCTCGGCCGAGGCGGCCTCGCCCGGCGGCCCGCCGTCGCCGGGGTCGATGGCGCCCGGTAAGGCGGGGTCGGCCGGTCCGGAGGGGGCGGCCGATCGGGTCGGGCCGGCGGGGGGAACGGGGGGGACGGTGTCAGGCACGGATGCCTCGCGGGGTCGTCAGTCGGCCGATGATCAGGAAGCAGGCATCGAAGAGCAGGGCCAGGATGATGATGCCGAGCGTGCCGGCGAGCGTCATGTTGATCGAGTTGGCGCCGCCGAGCCGGGCCAGTCCGGAGAAGATCTGCTCGCCCAGGCCGGGACCGGACACGTACGCGGCGATCGCGGCGATCCCCATCGCGAGCTGGGTGGCCACCCGCGCGCCGGTGAGGATCACCGGCCAGGCGAGCGGCAGCTCGATCCGCAGCAGGATCCGGCGGCGGCCCATCCCGATGCCGCGGGCGGCGTCGACCAGGGTGCGGTCGACGCCGGACAGGCCGACGATCGTGTTGCGCACGATCGGCAGCAGCGAGTAGAGGGTCAGCGCCACCACGCTCGGCGCGACGCCGAGGCCGAGCGGGGTGATGAGCAGGCCGAGCAGCGCCAGCGACGGGACGGTGAAGATCACGCCGGCGGTGCTGGTGGCGAAGGCGGCCAGCCTCGGCCGCCGGTAGACCAGCAGGCCGATCAGCACGCCGATGACCAGGGCCGCGAGCACGCACTGGAAGACCATGCTGGCGTGCTGCCAGGTCTCGAACACCAGCAGCTCGCGCCGGCTGGCCAGATATTCCCAGAAGCTCAATATTCCCTCCGCGGGGATCACTACCCACAGCCTCGCACCGGACACCTGCGCCGCGCAGGGTTCCGGCGGGGTGCCCCGGGCCCCGGTAGGGTGATCCATCCGGACGCACCGGCACCAGGACCACCGGCAGCAGGAGGAACGACCCGTGACCGAGCCGCGCTCCAGTCTCATCGTCCCGTTGATGAAGGCCCGGGTGCCGGCCGAGGTGCAGCTGGAGTTCCCGCTGCCGCCGGGCGAGGAGCCGATCCGCGACGAGTTCGCCGCCGACCTCTACGTCACCTACGCGCTGGAGCTGCCCGACGAGGCCGCGGCGCCCGGCCGCCGGTACGAGCACGTCGCGCGCCGGCACTGCGCCGAGCTGGGCGTTCCGCCCGAGGACCTGCGCCGCCGGGCGACGATCAACCTGCGCAACCGCCGTCCCGACCTGTCGATGCACTGGTACCCGGACGTGCGGGCGGTGACCGTGACGCTCGGGGACGGCCCGATCGGCGGTCCCCCGGCCGGCGCGAACGCGGCGGGCGCCGGGGCGGGCGCGGCGCGGCGCGGCGGTCTCGAATCGGGGCTGCTGTTGGACGAGGGCTTCCTCGACAAGCTGGCCCAGGACGTCGAGGGCGACCTGGTCGTGGCGGCGCCCGCGCGCGACGTGTTCGTCGCGTCCGGCACCGGCCACCCCGACGGGGTCGACAAGCTGCGCTGGGCGGTCGGCCAGGTCTGGTCGGAGGACCGCGGCGACGCCGGCGCCGACCCCGCGTGGGACGCGCCGGCCGGCTCGCTGCTCACCCACCGGCTGCTGGTGCGGCGCGAGGGCGCCTGGGACGTGCTCCCCGCCTGACCGCGCGGACGCTACGCGCGAGGCCATGAAAGAAGAGGCCCCGCCGTATGACCTATATACGGCATCCCAAAGACCGAAATACGGAGAACTCCCCGTGTCGGTACGCCTACTCGACGTAACCTCCGCTTGTCCCCCCAGGCAAGAGGAGTTTCCGCTATGGAAGGAAACCTTGCGGCCGTTCTGGCCGATCGAGCGGATACCTACGGGTGGCGGGACCGGCCGCTGTTCCACTCCGGCGCCGCCACGTACAGCCACGGCGAGGTCCACGACGCGGGCGCCCGCGCGGCGGGCGTGCTGCGGTCGGTGGGCGTCCGGCCCGGTCACCGCGTCCTGATCGCGCTCCCCGACTCGATCGCGTTCGTCGCCGCGCTGCTCGGCACGCTGCGGCTCGGCGCGGTGGCCGTGCTCACCGGGCCCGAGCTGTCCGGGCGCGAGCACGCATACGTGCTCGGCGACGCCGATCCGCGCGCGGTGGTGTGCGGTCCCGGGCTCGTCCCCCGCTTCACGTCCGTGCCCGTGCTCACCGGCGACGACCTGGCCGACGAGCCCGCGTCGCTGCCGGACCCCGTCCCGGTGCCGGCCGGCGCCGCCGCCTACGTCCAGTACACCTCCGGGACCACCGGGGACCCGAAGGGGGCGGTCCATCGGCATACCGACCCGGCGGCCTACCACGAGGCGATGGCGCTCGGCGCGCTCGGGATGGTGCCCGGCGACGTGTCGTTCTCGCTGTCGAAGGCGTGCTATCCCTACGGGCTCGGCGCCACCGTGTTCTTCCCGATGTTCTGCGGCGGCGCCTCGGTGCTGTGGCCGGACGCGCCGACGGTGCGCGGGGCGGTCGAGCAGGCGCGGCGGCACCGGCCGACCCTGCTGTTCACCGTGCCGACCTGGTACGCGCGGCTGGTGAGCGGGCCCGAGCCGCGGGCCGTGCGGGAGGCGTTCGCGTCGCTGCGGGCGGCGGCCTCCGCGGGGGAGCCGCTGCTGCCCTCCCTCGGCGACCGGATCGAGGAGGTGCTCGGCTGCCCGGTGCTGGACGGGCTGGGCAGCACCGAGGTCGGCCACACGTTCGTGTCCAACACCGTGACCCGGCGGCGGCGGGGCGCGCTCGGCGTCGTGCTCGACCCGTACGAGATCGCGGTGCGCGGCGAGGGCGGCGTCGGCTACGAGGGCCGTCCCGGCGAGGACCGGGCCGCCGCCGCTGCCGCCAACGCCGCCGGCCTCGGCGCCGGCGGTCAGGCCGCCGCCCGCATCGGCGAGCGCGGCGCGCTGTACGTGCGCGGCCCGTCGGTGATGATCGAGTACCTGGGCAAGCCCGGCAGAACCGCCGACGCGCTCGGGCCGGACGGGTGGCTGCGCACCGGCGACCTGGTGCATGTCGACGAGGACGGGTTCGTCCACCACCACGGCCGGATCCTCGACCAGGTGACGGTCTCAGGGGAGCGGGTCCTGCCCCTGGAGGTCGAGCGGATCCTCGGGCAGCACCCCGGGGTGGTGGAGGTGGCCGTGATCGCCGACGCGGACGCGGACGGGGCGGGGGAGGAGGCGGGCGGCGGGGCGCTGGCGGCGTTCGTGGTGGCCGACGAGGTGGCGCCGCCGGTCCCGGTGCTGGCCGAGGAGCTCATCGGGCTGGCCAGGGAGCGGCTCCCCGAGCACAAGGTGCCGCGCTCGGTGACGTTCATGGCCGAGCTGCCGCGCACGTCCACCGGCAAGGTCCGCCGGAGCGCCCTCGGCCGCGCCGAGCTCAGCCGGAACGGGGACGGCTCGCTGCGCTGACCGGCCGCCCCGGGTGGAGGCCCTGCGGCCAAGTCGGACATTCAGCGGGATCATGGTTATAGTTCCTTGTTGCAATAAGTTTGCAACAAGGAGACCCATGCACAAGTCCGCGCTCGTCATCGGGTCGGTCGTCACCGCGACCGGCCTGCTCGCCACCGCCTGCGGCTCGGCCGGCGACCCGTCCGGCACGACCGGCGGCACCTTCACCTACGCGATCGGGGACGAGCCCGAGACGCTCAACCCGGCGCTCCAGGACGAGCACACCGACCCGGTCACCGAGATGGTCTTCCGCGGCCTGACCCGGCACGACGCGCAGAACAAGGTCGTGCCGGGCCTCGCCGAGTCGTGGCAGGTGTCCAAGGACGAGCGGCGCTACACCTTCACGCTCCGATCGGGGCTCACCTGGCACGACGGGAAGCCGCTGACCTCCCGGGACGTGAAGTTCACCATCGAGGCGGTCAAGGCGGCCTCCGCCGACGCGCCGCTGTCGCGCAACTTCACCGCGGTCGAGAGCGTCGAGACGCCGGATGACAGGACCGCGACGCTCAAGCTGAGCAGGCCGTTCTCCCCGCTGCTGGACGCGGTCTCGATGGGCCTGCTGCCCGAGCACGCGCTGAAGGGCAAGGAGCTCACCGACGCCGGGTTCGGCCGGCACCCGATCGGCAGCGGGCCGTTCAAGCTGACCGCCTACAAGCCGGGTCAGTACAGCGAGCTGGAGCCGTTCGGCGGCTACTACGAGGGGCGGCCGAAGCTGCCCGGCGTCGTGATCAAGTACGTCTCCGACGACACCGCGCGGCTCATCCAGCTCGAGAACGGCGAGGTCGACGGCGCCCACCTCCAGCCGCAGCAGGTCGGCAGGGTCACCGGCGACGACCGGCTCCGGGTGGAGACCTACCCGACCGCCGACTACCGCGCGCTGATGTTCAACTTCAAGAAGCCCGTCTTCGCCGACAAGGACGTCCGGCTGGCGATGAACTACGCCCTCGACCGCGACGCGTTCGTCAAGAGCGTGCTGCTCGGCCAGGGCAGCCCGGCCACCGGGCCGCTGGACGAGAGCCCGTACAAGACCGGCGCCGCGCCGTTCACCCACGACCCGGCCAAGGTGGACGCGCTGATGGGGCCCGCCGGATACGCCAAGAACGCGCAGGGCCTCTGGGAGAAGGACGGCAAGACCGTCCGCTTCGAGCTCACCACGTTCGCCGAGGACTCGGCCCGGGTGGCGATCCTGAACGTCGCCGCCACCCAGCTCAAGCAGCGCGGTTTCGACGTGGTGCCCAACCCGCGTCCCGCGGACTGGGTCCGCAAGCACTGGGGCGACCTCGACGCGATGGTCGTCGGCTGGGGCACGCCCTACGACGCCGACTCCTCGGTGTACGGGCCGTTCCACTCCTCCCAGGCGCTGGACAAGGGCGGCTCCAACTACGGCACCTACGCCAACCCGGACGTCGACAAGGCGCTCGACCGGGCCCGCGGCACGTCCGACCCGGCCGTCCGCAAGGCCGCCTACGCCGACTTCCAGAAGGCGCTCGCCGCCGACCCGCCGTTCGCGTGGGTCGCCTACCTGCTGACCGACAACGCGGTGCCGAAGGCGCTCAAGGGCCCCGAGCGGCGCACCCTCGGCCACCACGGCTACGGCTTCTTCTGGAACGCCGAGAAGTGGTCCTGGTCCTGATCCGGTGAAGCGGTTCCTCCTCCTGCGGGCGGCGACGGCCCTCGCGGTCGTCGTCGCCCTGTCCGCGCTGTGCTTCGCGCTGCTCGACCTCGCGCCCGGCAGCCCGGCCGCCTCGATCCTGGAGGCGCGGTCCGGCGGGCGTCCGGCCGCACCCACCGACGTGGCCCGGCTGGAGCACCGGATGGGGCTCGACGATCCGCTGCCCGTCCGGTACGGGCGCTGGGTGTCCGGCGCGGTGCGCGGCGACTTCGGCGCCTCGTACGGCAGCGGTCGCCCGGTCGCCGAGACCCTCGCGGACACCGCGCCGTGGACGCTGCTGCTCACCGGCGTCGCGGTGCTGTTCAGCGTGGTCGGGGCCGTCGGCGCCGGGCTCGCCGCCGCGCTCACCCGGCGCGCGTGGCTGCGCCGGTCGATCGAGACCGGGCTGTTCGCGCTCGGCGGCATGCCCGGGTTCGTGACCGCGCTGCTGCTGCTGTGGATCTTCGCGGCGTGGCTGCGCTGGCTGCCGTCCGGCGGGCTGGCCCGTCCCGGCGAGCCGGTCACCGCCGCCGTGCTGGTCCCGCACCTGGTCCTGCCCGCGCTGGCGCTGGCGTTCGGGCACCACTTCGGCACCTACGCGCGGCTGGTGCAGACCGGCGTCGCCCGGCTGCGCACCGCGCCGCACGTGGAGAACGCGCGCGCCCGGGGGCTGCGCCGCCGGACGGTCACCGCGCGGCACCTGGTGCGGCTCGGGCTCGTCCCGTTCGCCGCCCGGCTTGGCGTCGGCGTCGGCACGCTGATCGCGGGCGCCTACGCCACCGAGATGATCTTCTCGTGGCCGGGGGTGGGACGGGAGGCGATCCTGGCCGCGCGGCAGCAGGACTACGCGGTGCTCACCGCCGTGGTCCTGGTCACCGGCGTCATCGTGGTCCTGGCCAACCTGCTGGGCGACCTCGCCGTGGCCTGGCTCGACCCCCGCGTCCGGCTCTCGGGCCGCGACCCGGCCGCGCCGAACGGAGGAATGGACCGTGCCCATCACTGACCGGGCCGATCTCACCGACGGCGTCCCGCCGCTCTCGGGGGACGGCGGGACGCCGGCGGCGCCGACCCGGGGCCTGCTGGCCGCGCGGGTCCCGGTGCGGCGGCCGGGGGTGTGGGCGGCGGGCCTCGTGCTCGCGGCGTTCGCCGTGCTGGCCGTGTTCGCCCCGCTGTTCACGCCCTACGACCCGATCGCGACCGACACTGCCGCGACCGGGCTGGCCCCCGGCTCGCCCGGCCACCCCCTCGGCACCGACCTGCTCGGCCGCGACCTGCTCGCCCGGCTGCTGTACGGCGGCCGGACCTCGCTGCTGGTCGGCCTGACCGCCGCCGCGATCACCGTGGTCGCCGGGGTGCTGCTCGGCGGCCTCGCCGCCGCCGGGCCGCGCTGGCTGGACGAGCTGATCGCGCGGTCCGCCGACGTGCTGCTGTCGCTGCCGATGCTGGTCGTGGTGCTCGCGCTCGCCGCGGTGCTCGGCCCCTCGCTCGGCACCGTCGTCCTCGCCGTCGCGGTGACGAGCTGGATGTCGGTCGCGCTGGTCGCCCGCGCCGAACTGGTCGGCCAGCGGGAGCGGCTGTACGTGCGGGCCGCGCACGCGCTCGGGCTGTCGCGCGGGCAGGTGCTGCGCCGGCACCTGCTGCCCGGCGCGCTGCCGCCGATCGCCTCGATCGCCGCGTTCGAGGTCGGGCACGCGATCCTCACCGAGTCGACGCTCAGCTTCCTCGGCCTCGGCATCCCGCCGAACCGGCCGAGCTGGGGCAACCTGCTCACCGAGGCCCAGGCCCACCTGCTCACCGGCGAGTGGTACACCGTCGCCTTCCCCGCCGCCTGCGTCGTCGCGACGATCCTCGCGGTCAACGTGCTGGCCTCGGCGGTCGGCCAGGGCGAAGGGCGGGCCTGGTGACCGCGCTGGAGATCGTGGACCTGACCGTCGAGGTGCCGGGCCGCCGCGTCGTGGACGGCCTGTCGCTGCGCGTCGGCGCGGGACGGGTCGTCGCGCTGGTCGGGCCGAGCGGCAGCGGCAAGAGCCTCACCGCCCGGTCGATCGTCCGGCTGCACGACCCGGACGCCGCCGTGCGCGCCTCCGGGGCGATCCGGCTGGGCGGGACGGACCTGCTCGGGCTCGGCGCGCGCGAGCTGCGGCGGGTCCGCGGACGCCGCGTCGGGTACGCGTTCCAGGACGCCGCCGCCAGCCTCAACCCGGCCGTCACCATCGGCGGCCACCTGACCGAGAGCGTCCGCGCGCACGACGCGGGCGACCCCGGCGAGCTGGGCGCGGCGGCGCTGGAGCGCTGCGGGCTGGACGCCGCGCAGGTGTGGGAGGCGCGCCCGTACGAGCTGTCCGGCGGCCAGGCCCAGCGCGCCGCGCTCGCCCTGGCGACCGTGCTGGAACCGGACCTGCTGATCGCCGACGAGGTGACGACCGCGCTCGACCCGGTCACGCAGGCCGAGGTGCTCGGCACCGTCCGCGCCCAGGCCGCCGAGCAGGGCCGCGCGGTCCTGCTCATCACGCACGACCTGGCCGTCGCCGGGCGCTGGGCGGACGAGATCGCGGTCCTGTCCGGCGGGCGCGTCGTCGAGCAGGGTCCGAGCGCCGGGCTGCTGGCCGCGCCGTCCGCCCCGTTCACCCGGGAGCTGGTCGCCGCGGCCCGCCTGGAGGCGTCCGGCCCGTCCGCGCACGATCCGTCCGCGCACGGGCACCCAGCCCGCGACGCCGGGCCGCTGGTGTCGGCGCGGGGCGTGCGGCGGGTGCTGCGCGGGAGGGGCCGGACGACCGTCGCGCTGGACGGCGTGGACTTCGACGTCCGCGAGGGCGAGTCGGTCGCGGTCGTGGGCCGCAGCGGCTCGGGGAAGTCGACGCTGGTCGGCGTGCTGGCCGCGCTGGACCGCCCGGCGGCCGGGCGCGTCCTGGCCGGGGAGCGCGACGTGTGGACGCTGCGCGACCGGGAGCGGCGGGCGGTGCGGCGCGGGACGGGGCTGGTGTTCCAGGACGCGCTGGCCTCGTTCGACCCGCGCTACACCGTCGAGCGGGTCGTCGCCGAGGCGCTCGGCCGCCGCGACGGCGTCGGCGCGCTGCTGGACCGGGTCGGGCTCGACCCGGCGATGGCCGCGCGCCGTCCGGCCACCCTGTCGGGCGGGGAGCGCCAGCGGGTCGCGCTGGCCCGCGCGCTCGCCGCCGGGCCGCGGCTGCTGCTCGCCGACGAGCCCACCACCGGGCTCGACGTGCTCGCCCAGGAGCGGATCCTCGCGCTGCTGGACCGGCTGCGCCGCGACGAGGGCCTCGCGGTCGTGTTCGTCACCCACGACCTGCGCGTGGCCCGCCGCATCGCGGACCGCGTGGTCGTGCTGGCCGGCGGCCGGGTGGTGGAGGACGTGCCCGCCCGCTCCCTGGACGCCGCAGCGCATCCGGAGACGCGCGCCCTGCTCGCCGCGACCCCGGCGCTGTGACGCGCCGGGGTCGGGCTTTGACGCCGAGGGACGGGCGGTCAGCGCCTTCGGCGCCGCTGACCGCGGCCGGGTGCCGCTACTTGACCGCGTCCGCCTTGCAGGTGGAGGCGGACGGGAGGGCGCCGGTGACCAGGTAGCGGTCGATGTGCCCGGTCGCGCAGGAGTTCCGCAGGTAGGCGGTGTGCCCGTCCGACTCGGTCGCCAGCACCCGCGACCCCTCGATGCCCCGCGACAGGCTCCGCGCCCACGCGAGCGGGGTGGCCGGGTCGTGGGCGTTGCCGACCAGCAGCACCGGCGGGACGCCGGAGATGTGCACCGGAGCCTGCGGGTTCGACGGCGGGACGGGCCATCCGGCGCAGCCCGTGGTCATGTCCCAGAACTCCGAGGTCCCGCGCATGTGCGGGGCCCGCCGCTCCACCTGCCGCTTCCTCGCCTTGAGCGCGGCGAAGCCGCTGATCCGCGGGGCGATGTCCTGGCAGAGGATCGACCGGTACGCCGCCGTCGACGCCGGATCGTCCAGCGCCTCGGAACGGGTCTCGGCGAGCAGGGACGCGTCGCCCTTCTCCGCCTGCGCGATGCCCTTGGCCAGCCCGTTCCCGAACTCGGGGAGCAGCGTCAGCAGCGCGTACGCGGTGTACCGCAGCTCCTCGGCGGTCACCGCCCGCCCGCCGGTGACGGGGATCGGCGCGCGCTCGGCCTTCTTGACGAGCGCGTCCCACACCTGTCCGACGTTCCGTCCGTGCAGCGCGCACTCCGCCGTGCGGTCGCACCAGGCGGCGAAGCGGTCGAACGAGTGCTCCACGGCGGACGCGGCGTCCGGGACCATGCGCCGTGTGTCCATGCCGTGGTCGACCACCGCGTCCAAGGCCATCGCCCGGACGCGGCCGGGGAAGAGGCGCGCGTACTCGGTGCCGAGGATGGTGCCGTACGACCGTCCCAGGTAGCTGACCTTCGTCTCGCCCAGCGCGGCGCGCACGGCGTCGAAGTCGCGCGCGACGCTCGCGGTGTCGACGTGCCGGATCAGCGGATCGCAGCTCTCGCCCACCTTCCGGTTGTGCGCGACCATCGCCTCGTACTCCCGCTCGGTCCGCGGGAACTGCCGCACCTGCGGATCGTGCACCGGGACCTTGCACCGGATCTGGCCGCTGCCCGCGACGCCGCGCGGGTCGACGCCGACCACGTCGAACCGCGCGAGGAGCTCCTTGGAGAAGAACTGGGGCGCCCAGTCCCGGACGAGCCCGGCCACCCCCATCCCCGGGCCGCCGGGGTTGTAGAAGAGCGTCCCCAGCCGCTCGCCGGTCGCCTTGCGGCGCGCCACGTTCAGCGAGATCCGCCGGCCGTCCGGGCGGGACCAGTCCTGCGGCACCCGAACGCTCGCGCATTCGGTGCCGGGCTCCTTCCCGCACGACCGCCACGCGATGCCGGTGCCCGCCACCGGGACGGCCGACCGTGACGGGACCGCCGCCACGGCCAGTGGAACCGCCACCACGGCGGCGAGGGCGAGGGGCACGATGACGAGCGTCGTTCTCATGCCGTGAATCATGGTCGGCCGCGCCTGGTCGGATCTTCGGCCATCCGGCCGCGTCCGCCTCGTCCGTTCGGCCGAGAAATTTGGTGCGTTCCAGGCATCTCGTACATAAGGTCGGGGCATGGTCTCGACACACCAGCTACTCGGCTTCTCCGCCATGGCGCTGGCCATCATCCTCATCCCCGGCCCGACCGTGCTGTTCGTGGTCGGCCGCGCCCTCGCGCACGGCCGCCGCACCGCGCTGACCAGCGTCGCCGGCAACGAGCTCGGCGTCGTGGCGCTCACCTGCGCGGTCGCCTTCGGGGTCGGCGCGATCGTGGAGCGCTCGGTGATCGTCTTCACCGCGCTGAAGCTCGCGGGCGCCGCCTACATCGTCTACCTCGGCGTCCAGGCGTTCCGGAACCGCGGCTCGCTCCAGCACGCGCTCGTCGGCGACCCCGGCGCGGGCAGGGGAGCCGGCCGCGAGATGTGGCAGGGCTTCGTCGTCGGCGTCACCAACCCCAAGACGATCGTGTTCTTCGCCGCCGTCCTCCCGCAGTTCGTCGAGCGCGACCGCGGCGGCGTCCCGCTCCAGATGCTCCTGTTCGGCCTGGTCTTCGCCACGATCGCGCTGCTGTGCGACAGCATCTGGGGCCTGGCCGCCGCCACCGCCCGCTCCTGGTTCGCCCGCTCGCCCCGCCGCCTCGCCGCGATCGGCGGCACCGGCGGCCTCATGCTGATCGGCCTCGGCGTCACCGTCGCCGCCACCGGCCGCAAGGACTGACCCCGCGCGGGGCAGGGCGCGGCCGGAGGCGGCGCGCCGGGGCAGGTGCCGGCCCGACTCAGCCGAGGATGCGTGCGAGGGCCGTCCAGGCTCGGGGGGAGAGGACGAGCACCGGGCCGCCGGGGTCCTTGGAGTCACGGAGGCCCACTCCGCCTCCGCCGAGCCGCGCGACCTCGACGCAATCGGCCTTGTCGCCGCTGTGACTGCTCTTCCGCCAAGGGCGGGGCCCAGCCGGGACGTGGGGGGTCATGAGGCGTTCGTCTCCTTCAGGACATCGGCGACCAGCCGCAGGGACTGTTTCGGGGACAGGGCCGAGGCGCGCAGATGCCGGCACGCCAGCCGGTACTGGTGAATCTCGTCGTCCTCCTCCAGGTACAGCCCGCCGACCAGGTTCTCCAGGAAGACGACCTCCGCCACCCCCTGGCCCTTGAACGTGAGGATGCCGAACGGGCCGAACATGCCGGTCGCGGAGCCGGCCGCGAACGGCAGGACCTGGACGGTGACGTTCGGGAGCTCGGCGGCCCGCTGGAGATGGCGGAGCTGGCCGTCCATCACCTCGCGTCCGCCCACCTGCTGCCGGAGCGCGGCCTCGCCGACGACCGCCCGGAGCTTCAGCGGGGACGGGCGGGTCAGGACGGCCTGGCGCCCGATCCGGACGTCGACGAACCGCCCGGCGGCCTCGGGGTCCTCCCAGAGCCTGCTCGACCCCACCATGGCCAGCGCGTAGTCGCGGGTCTGCAAGAGGCCCGGCACCACCTGCGGCTGGTAGGTGCTCATCTCCTGGGCGGCCCCTTCGAGGCTCAGGAAGTCGGCGAACGGGGGGTCGAGCCGCGCACCGTACCCGCGCCACCAGTTCCGTTCGCGCAGGCTCTTGGCCAGGCTGGTCAGGGCCTCGCGCCGGTCCGGGTCGGTGACCGCGTAGGCGTTGAGCATGTCGTGGACGTCGCCCCAGTGCGCGCGGGCGAGGCCGTTCTCGATGCGGCTGATCTTCGAGGTCTGCCAGTCGAGCCGGCCGGCGGCCTCGTCCAGCGTGAGGCCCGCGTCCTTGCGGGCCTTGAGCAGCGCCGCTCCGAGCCATCTGCTGCGGATCGTGGGCACGGACGCGGGCACTCGGCCACCTCCAGGTGGGATTGCAAGTTTCTACTTTGAACACCTTGTGGAGAAAGAGATCTTCCGCCAGTGTGGCAGAAGTTCGGTCACTGTGCGTCCGAATTCACATACGAACCGTCACGTGTGAGGTGGGCTTGATGCGAACGGCGATCCCTCAAACCGCCCGTCCCTGGTGCACCCCGTGGTCCGCGCGGATCTGGCGCCTGCCCCGGCGCCGGACCGAGCACCGCGCCCGGTCCATCCTCCGGGACGTCCTCGCCCGGGCCGGCGTGCCCGACGCGAGGTCGGCCGAGCTCGAACTCGTCGCCGCCGAACTCGCGGCCAACGGCGTCCGGCACGCGCGGCCACCGTACGAGCTGCGCGTCCTCTTCGCGGGCTCGACCCGGCACCCGGTCTGGTGCGAGCTGGCCGACTCCGCCCCGTCCCTCGGCCGCGTCCCCGAACTCCTCGGCGCGCCGTCCGGCCCGGGACCCGGCGGCGACCGGGACGCGCTCATCGCCACGCTGGCCCTCGGCGGCCGTGGCCTCGCGCTCGTCCACGGCCTCACCGCGGGCCGCTGCGCCGCCTATCCCACCATCACCTGCACCGCCCCGGGCCTCGGCAAGGCCGTCGGCTTCTCCCTGCTCGAACCCCCCGGGGTCAGGTGAAGAGGCCGCCGATGCCCGGGGCGCCCGTCCGCACCGGGCATTAGGGTCAGACGATGACAGAAACAACCGTCACCGTCACCGGCCTGGACGTGGAGCTCGGCGGTGTCGCGGTCGTGCAGGGGA
Organism: Spirillospora sp. NBC_01491; assembly: GCF_036227065.1. Taxonomy (GTDB): domain Bacteria; phylum Actinomycetota; class Actinomycetes; order Streptosporangiales; family Streptosporangiaceae; genus Spirillospora; species Spirillospora xylanilytica. Next base: position 2,926,237 of record NZ_CP109432.1, on the reverse strand, counting down.
TCGACCTCTCGGTCGGCCGGGGCGAGGTCGTCGCCGTGGTCGGGGTGAACGGCGCGGGCAAGTCGACGCTGCTGCGCTGCCTCGCGGGGCTCGAGCGGCCGGCGGCCGGGGAGCTCGGCGTCCTCGACCGGCCGCCGGCGGACGAGCCGGGCTTCTGGCGCGACGTCGTCCTGGCGGCCGACGAGCCGGCCTGGTACCCGGGGCTGTCGGTGCGCGAGCACCTGGAGCTGATGCACGCCGTCCACCCGTCCCCCCGGCTGGAGGTCGGCGCGGCCCTCGACCTGTTCGAGCTGCGGACGCGGGCCGACGCGGCCCCGCCGACCCTCTCGACCGGCCAGCGGCAGCGGCTGTCGCTCGCGATGGCGCTGATCCGGCCGAGCCGGCTGCTCCTGCTGGACGAGCCCGAGCGCGGCCTCGACCCGGCGTTCCGGGCGCGGCTGGCGACGATCCTGGCCGGGTACGCGGCGGGCGGCGGCACCGTGGTGATGGCCACCCACGACCTCGACCTCGCCGGCGCCGCGCACGCCCGCCGGGTCACCCTGGGGGGCGCCGCGTGACGCAGGTCCACCTCGTCCGGGCGTTCATCCGGACCCGGACCCGGGGCCGGCGGGCGCCGACCTGGACCGACCGGTACGCGCTGATCGCCGGGCTCGCGCTGGCGGTGCTGTCGCTCGGACGGCTCGCCCTCGTCTCCGTCACGTCCATCGCGCGCCAGGTGGAGCCGTCCCGGATCGGGGCCGGGCTGGCCCTGGCCGGGCTCGGCTACGCGGGCTTCCTCGCACTCGCCCGCGCGTTCGGGCCGGTCGCGACGTCCGCCGCCGACGCGGCCTGGCTGGTGCTGTCGCCGCTCCCGCGCCGGGGCGTGCTCGGCCGGCCGGCCGCGGTCCTGCTGCTGGTCGCGCTGCTCGGCGGCGCGGCCCTCGGCGTGGCGCTGCTCGCCGCCCTCGGCCTGCCGGACGATCCCGCGGTGCGGCTGATCACCGCGGTGGTGCTGGGGGTCTCGGCCGCGGCCGGCGGGATGGCGACCGCCGTGCTGGCCCAGTCGTCGCAGGCCTGGGACGCCTGGCTCCAGGGGGCGATCGCCGGCGTCCTGGCGGCGGCCGTGCTCGCCGCCGTGCTCGGAAGCGGTCCCGGACGGCACATGCTGGCCTCCGTCGCGGGCGCGCCGGTGTCGCTCGGCGCTGCCCTCGCCGCGTCCTGCGCGGCCACCGCCGCACTCCTGCTCAGGTCGGCCTGGGGGGCGCTCGAGCGCATCCCCGCCCGTGCCCTGCTGGCCTCGTCCACCCGGGCCGGGCACGTGGCCGGTGCGTCGGCCGCGCTCGACCCGGGCATCCTGACCTGGATCGCCGAGGACGCCCACTGGCGCGGCCGGGCCCTGCGCTCCCGCCCATGGCCCGCGCCGCTGACGCGGCGCGCGGCGTCCGGGACGGCCGCGTCCCCGGCGCTCGCGCTGGCCTGGCCCGACTGGCGCAGGCTTGCGCGCCGTCCCGGCCGGCTGTCGGCGGTGCTCGCGTCCGCGGCACTGCCCGCCCTCACCGCGCAGGCGGTGGGCGCGGCCTCGACGGCCGTGCTGGCCGCGGGGGCGCTGGCCGCCGCGGTCGCGTGCACCACGGGCGCCCGCCGCGACGGCGACGACCCGAGCCTCGCCCGGCTGTTCGGCATCGGCCTCCGCCCGGTGCTCGCGGCGCGCGCGGTGCTCCCGGCGCTGCTGGGCGGCGCCTGGCTCACCCTCGCGCTGGCCGGGCTCGGCCTGGCGCACGCGCTGCCCCCGGGCCCGTGGTGGCTGCTCGGCCCGGCGGCGGCGCCCGCGCTGGCCGCCGGGGCGCTGCGGATGGCGCGGCGGCGTCCGGCCGACCACGCGATGCCGGTCCTCGACACCCCCGTCGGAGCCATGCCCACCGGCCCGCTCCTCTGGGCCGCGACCGGCGCCGACCTCGCACTGCTCGGCTGCGCGCCCACGCTGCTGGCCCTGACCGGCGAGCCGTCCGGCGCCCACCTGGCCGCGCAGGCGCTGTGCGGCGCGGCGGCGCTGGGCGGCTACCTGCTTTGCGCGCGGCGCTGACCGGGGCGGTCAGCCCCCGGCCTGCTGCTTGCGGTACATCTCCGCGACCACCGGGGCGGCGAGCCGGGGGAAGACGCCGGCCGAGCCGGTCTGCCGGTCCAGCACCAGCACGCTGCCGCCGACGGTTCCGGGCGGACGGGACCAGTCGGCGGGCGGCGGCTCGACCGGCCACACCACGAAGCCGAGGTCGAACTCGTACACCCCGACCTCGACGGGGCGCCCGCCGGCGGAGGGCGAGGCGGCGAACATCGCCCGGGAGCGTTCCAGCACGAACTCGCGCGTGATCACGGCATGCCCCGTCCGTCGGAGTCGACGATGATGGCCCACACCCCGTACACCTGCGGGTACAACGGCGTGGTGGAGCGCTCGCCCCGGTTGGCGTCCATCCAGGTGATCCGGCCCTCGTGGTTGCAGGCGTTCCAGGCGTGGGTGCCGGTGCCCTCCTCGGGCCGCCAGCCGTTCACGATGAGCGCGCAGTGCCCGTGGCCGAGGACGCGCAGCCGCTCGCCGATCGCGTCCAGCGCGGACGCGTCCGGCCCGATGTAGCGGAACGCCGCGCCCAGCACCTGCTCGGCCCGGTCCCGGCCGCCCACCTCGCCGCACAGCATCCCGAGCGGATCCTGCGGGTGGTAGGCGATCGTGCCCGCGGCCTGCGGATTTCCGTTCCAGGTCTGGATGAAGGACAGCGCGCATTCCAGCGCGTTGCTGGTCCGGCTCTGTTCGAGCTGGGGGGACTCGGCCATCGGACGGGGCTCCGCATTCGTCGGTGATCCCCGAGATCGTACGGATCTCCCGCCACCGGTCAAATCCCCGCCGCCGGGCGGATGGGGCGGGGCCGTAGGGTGGGGCCGGAGCCGGTGAGGGAGGGTGTCATGGACGTGACGGCGGACGTGCTCGGGCCGGGGTACGAGGCGATCGAGCTGCCGATGGGACGGGACGCCGAGGGCGAGGTGGTGGCCACGCTCGTCCGGCGGCGGTGCGCCGAGCCGTCGCGGCGCGCGGTGCTCTACCTGCACGGGTTCGTCGACTACTTCTTCCAGCGGAACCTCGCCGACTTCTTCGTGGGGCGGGGCGTCGACTTCTACGCGCTCGACCTGCGCAAGTACGGGCGGTCGCTGCGCCCGCACCAGACGCCCAACTACGTGGGCAGCCTCACCGAGTACTTCCCCGAGATCGACGAGGCGGTGCGGATCGTCCGGGACGTGGACGGGCACGACTCGCTGCTGCTGAACGGGCACTCCACCGGCGGGCTGCTCGCGGCGCTGTGGGCCGACCGGGTGCGCGGCCGGGGCCTGGTCGACGGGCTCTTCCTCAACAGCCCGTTCCTCGACATCGCCGAGCCGCTCCCGGTGCGCAAGCTCGGCGCCGGGCTGGCGCGGACGCTGCGCGCGCGGTTCCCGATGGCCGCGATGCCCGCCGGGGTGTCCGGCGCCTACCCGCGCAGCCTGCACCGCGACCACGAGGGCGAATGGGACTTCGACCTGGAGTGGAAGCCGCTCCTCGGGTTCACGGTGCGGGCCGGGTGGCTGGCGGCGGTGCGGCGGGGGCAGCTCCGCCTGCACGCCGGGCTCGGCATCGACGTGCCGGTGCTGGTGATGAGCTCGGACCGCAGCGTCCGGCCCGGCCGCCGGGCCACCGACGTGACCGGCGCCGACGCGGTCCTGGACGTGGCGCACATGGCGCGCTGGGCGCCGCGGCTCGGCCCGCACGTCACGCTGGTGCGGGTCGAGGGCGGCCTGCACGACCTGGTGCTGTCGGCCGGGCCGGTGCGGGAGCGGGTCTTCGCCGAGCTCGCCCGCTGGATGGGCGCCTACCTGCCGGCTAGCCCTTGATCTCGGCGATCTCGAAGTCGTCGTAGTCGACCGCCAGGGTCTCCTGGGTCTCGCTGATCCGGGTGACGATCAGCCCGGAGTTCCGGTTCGGGAGCACCTGGTCGGAGTCGGTGGCGGAGGCGGCGAGGTCGCCGTTCACCCAGAGCCGCAGCCTGACCTTCTTGCCCCCGTCCTGCTCCTCGCAGGCGATCTGGACCTTGCTGGGGCGGCCCGGCTTGCCGGCCTCGGGCGCCTCGTAGCCGCCGGCGTCGTCGCCCGTGGCGAGCTCCTTGGCGCCGACCACGGGCGACACCTTGCGGATCAGCGAGCCCTTCCCGTCCCGGCGGATCAGGAACTGGTAGCCGCCCTCCTCGCCGATCTCCTTCGAGCCGCGGCAGAACAGGCCGAACTGCCCGTAGTTGGGCCCCGACGCCGGGGTCACCTGGGCGGTGACGAGCTGCTGCTTGGGAAGCTGCTTGGTGTCGTCGACGGGACTCGCGGCGAGGGTGAAGCCCGCGCTGTTGTTGCTCTTGAGATCGATCCGGTAGTGGCCGTTCTGCACACCCTGGCCGCTGCTCTCGGTGTAGTTGTCGCCGTACCAGCCGCTCTGCCCGGAGGCGAAGTCGGTCTCGTAGAAGCTGGCGGTGTCGCCGGGCGGGCCGTCCGACCCGAACAGCGCGTACGCGCCCGCGCCCACCAGGACCACCGCGGCGAGGGCGGCGGCGCCGATCAGCAGCGGCCTGCGCGAGGTGCCGGTGCCCTCGGCGCGGGCCGGGCGCGGATCGCCGCGGGTGGCGTCGTGGCCGAGCATCGCCGTGGGGCCGGACTGCGGGTACCCGCCGTTCGGCGGCGGCGGGGGCATCGGGGCCTGCGGGATCTGCGGGGCCTGCGGGCCCTGCGGGCCCTGCGGCGGCGGGGGCATGGCGCCGTGCCAGCCCGCCTGGACGGTCTCGGCGAGCTGCGCCGGGTCGGGCCGCGCGTGGCCGACCAGCCGGCTGAGCAGCTCCTGGTTGGACGGGCGGTTGCGCGGGTCCTTGTCGAGCGCCGCGGCGACGATGTCGCGCAGCCCCGCGTCGAGACCGTCCAGCACCGGGTCGCCGTGCGCGACCCGGTAGAAGATCTCGGGCACCGTGACGCCGGTGAACGGGGCGCTGCCGGTGCCGGCGTAGGCGACCACGCATCCCCAGGAGAACACGTCGGACGCCGCGGTGACCGGTTCGCCGCGGAGGATCTCGGGGGCGATGTAGGCGGGGGTGCCGATGAACTGGCCGGTGCGGGTCGGCCCGTCGGCGGCGTCCAGGGCGCGGGCGATGCCGAAGTCGATGACGCGCGGGCCGGTGGCGGACATCAGCACGTTGGCGGGCTTGAGGTCGCGGTGCACGATCCCGGCGGCGTGGATCGCGGCCAGCGCGGTCGCCACCCCGACGGCGAGGCCCTCCAGGTCGGAGCCGGGCAGCGGGCCGCGCTCGGCGACCGCGTGCTCCAGGCTCGGGCCCTCGATGTACTCGGTGACCACGTACGGCGGCTGCCGGTCCAGCTCGGCGTCGATCACCGGCGCGGTGCAGAACCGGCGGACCTGGCGGGCCGCGGTCACCTCCTGCCGGAACCGGTCCAGGAACGCGGTCTCGCCGGCCAGCTCCCGGTTGATCACCTTGACGGCGACCCGGCGGCCCGAGCCGTCCTCGCCCAGGAAGACCGTGCCCATCCCGCCCCGGCCGAGCCGGGCGATCAGCCGGTAGGGCCCGAGCTCACGGGGGTCCTCGGGCCGGAGCGTGTTCTCTCCTGCGTGCGTGGTCATCGTGTTCCTGGTGGTTGGGGGCCTTTGTCGAGAACCCTAGTACTCCGGACGTCAGCGTGAGCGCAGCGCCCGGGGCAGGGTGCGGAACGGCGGGATCTTTTCGTCGGTGAGCATGAAGGCGTACGCCACCACCCGTCCTGACCAGCGCTGGAAGCCGACGACGAAGCGGAACAGCGATCGGGGGTAGTGCCCGGTGAACGGGATGATCGGCCAGCTCAGCACCATCACCACCACCAGCAGCACGCTCAGGACGAGCATGACCACCAGATGCGGGAGCGCCATCAGCCCCCGGACCAGGGTGAACCACCGCTTGGGCCCGCGCCACGCCTCGGGGTAGGGCAGGTTCACCTGGACGGTCTGCCGCTCGGGTACCGCCGGCACCGATCCCGGCGGCGCCGTGGCCGGGACGGGACCACCGCCGGGGGCCTCGGCGCCAGGGGCCGTGGAGGCGGGCCCGGTCGGCGGGACGGCGGCGGACGCGGCCCCGCCCGTCCCCGTGCCGGTGCCCGTGCCCGTTCCTTGGTCCGCCGGGACCGTGCCGGGGCGGTGCCAGGTCGCTGTGACCCTCGCCGCGGCCCGTTCGGGGTCGGCCTTCTCCTGGCCGAGCAGCCGCGCCAGGAGCCCCTGCGCGGTCGGCCGGTTGCGCGGGTCCTTGCCGAGAGTGAGGGCGACGAGCGCGCGCAGCCCCGGGTCGAGCCCGTCGAGCACGGGCGGGTCGCCGCTGATGCGCTTGAAGACCTCGGCCACCGTCCCGCCCTGGAAGGGCGGCCGTCCGGTGCCGGCGTAGGCGACCACGCATCCCCAGGAGAACACGTCGGACGCCTGGCACACCGGTTCGCCGTGCAGGATCTCGGGGGCGATGTAGGCGGGGGTGCCGATGAACTGGCCGGTGCGGGTCGGCCCGTCGGCGGCGTCGAGCGCGCGGGCGATGCCGAAGTCGATGACGCGCGGGCCGGTCGGGGACAGCAGCACGTTGGCGGGCTTGAGGTCGCGGTGCACGATCCCGGCGCCGTGGATCGCGGCCAGTGCGGTCGCCACCCCCACGGCGAGGCCCTCCAGGTCGGAGCCGGGCAGCGGGCCGCGCTCGGCGACCGTCTGCTCCAGGCTGGGGCCGTCGATGTACTCGGTGACGATGTAGGGCGGGTCGGCGTCCAGATCGGCGTCGATCAGCGGCGCGGTGCAGAACCGGTGCACCTGGCGGGCCGCGGTCACCTCCCGCCGGAACCGGTCCAGGAACGCGGTCTCGCCGGCCAGCTCCCGGTTGACCACCTTCACCGCGACCCGGCGGCCGGTCGGCTCCGCGGCCAGGTACACCGTCCCCATGCCGCCGCGGCCGAGCCGGCCGAGGAGGCGGTACGGGCCGAGGACGCGGGGCTCGTCCTGGTGGAGGGGGCCGGCGGCGGGGGTCGTCATGGGGGGCGGGCTCCTAGGAAGATCGTTTTTCCGGGCCCAGCCTAGGGGAGCCGGACCCGCCGCGGATGGGACGTGAGAGTGAAGCGGGGATCACTCCACGGAGTGACCGCGGGCGGTCGGATCGGGCCGTGCGGGACCGCGGGCGGTCAGATCCAGTCGCCCATGGTGCGGCCGGCGAGGACGACGACGTCCTCGATCCGGGCGGCGACCGTGGCCGCGTCCCAGACCTCGTTCCGGGCGCACTCCTCGAAGGCGACCCGGGTCGCGGCCGAGTGGAAGGCGACCATGATCTGCGGGCGGAGGTCCCGCTCGGGGTCCACCCCCTCGCGGCGGGCGATCTCGGCGGCGAGCGCCTTCTCCGACGCCGAGAACCGCGCCATCTGCGCGGGGAGCAGCGCCGGCGTGGCCTCGAACACCTGCCGGACGCGGCGGAACCTGGCGGCGTCGTCCGGGGCGCCCTCGGCGATCGCGCTCAGCACGGTGCGCAGCGCCTCGAACAGTGCGGTGAAGGGCCGCTCGGCGGGCGGGCGGGCGGCCAGTGCAGCGGCCATGAGCCGGTCGTACCCGGCGAGGAAGCCGGTGAGGACGTCCTCCTTGGTGGCGAAGTAGCGGAAGAAGGTGCGCTGCGACACCTCGACCGCGGCCACGATCTCGTCGATCGTCGTCCGCTCGTACCCCTGGTCGAGGAACAGGTCGAGCGCCGCGTCGGTGAGCGCCAGCCGTGTCCGCTGCTTCTTGCGCTCGCGCAGCCCGTGGCACGGTCGCTCGGCGGTCATCGTCGGGCTCCTTCGGGTCCGGGGCGCGGATGTTCCCGGACGCCCGTCCAATCAAGGGGTGTATCACGGAAGCCGGGCTCCCGGCCCGGCGTCGGCGCGGTCCGCCGGTCATGGGACGGTCACGGGCCGGGCCGCCGTACGTAAGTATCTAGTAACTCTCTGTTACGGGATGGGTACTCTCGGTAGGGACAGGAATTAGGGGGACCGAGTCTCCGGGATTCACCGGCGCCGGATGGGCGCGCGGGTCATCCTTGGGGCTGGTCACCAAATGTCGCCGTTCGGGCGCTCCGGGTCATCGGGCGGCGATTCGTACCCCCTGATGAGGCGGCTGATCGTGGTGTCTGTTGTCGGTGCGCGGGAGATCGCCGAAGTGCGGCGGCACCATCTCGCCGCGCTCGCGTACGAGGTCGAGGCGCGCGGGCTGCGCTGGCGGCTGGCCGGTCCCGAGGAGTCGGTGCTGACCGTCATGGGCACCGGCGTCCGGCGCCAGATCATGGTCGTCGCGACGCCGGTCGGGCCCGGCTGGTCCTACCTGTGGACCGGCGGCGGCATCGCCGACGTCTCCGACGTGGCCAAGGTCGCCGAACGCTTCGTGACCCTCCTCACCTGACCCCGCCCGCGCCTCGTCCCGCCCGGCCGGCGGTCCGCCCGCCGTGCCCCCGCCGCGCCCCTGACGTGCTCCTGCGGTGCCCCCGCCTTGCCTCCCGGTCGCGGCCGACCCTAGACTCGCCTGCGAACGTATGTTCGAAGAGGCCGCATGCCTTCCCCCGTGCGGTGAACGCGAGGCACGAGGGCGGGGGAGGGTGGATGGCGCGCGTTTTCGGCGATCCCGTCGAGGTCTGGACCAGCGACGGACGTCCGGTCCGGTTCGTCTGGCGGGGGCGGCTCTACACCGTGCGGCGGGTGCTGGAGCACTGGGTCGCCACCCGCGACTGGTGGCGCGAGCCGCCGCCCGCCGCCGACGTCCCCGGCGAGCGGGAGTTCTGGCGGGTCGAGGCCACCCCGGAGCGCGAGACCGGGGTGTACGAACTGCGCCGCGACGCGGCGACCGGCTCGTGGCTGCTCTCCCGGCTGTGGGACTGAGGCGGCCGTGCACCTGCACGTCGCCTCCGCCTACTCGCTGCGGTACGGCGTGGCGCAGCCACGGGCGCTCGCCGAACGGGCGGCCGGGCTCGGCATGGAGACCCTGGCCCTGACCGACCGCGACGGTCTCTACGGGGCGGTCCGGCACGTCCGGGCCTGCCGGGACGCGGGCATCCGGCCCGTCCTCGGCGCCGACCTCGCCCTGGACTACGACGGGGATCCGGCCGGGACGCCCGAGGAGGGCCGGGTGGTCGTCCTCGCCACCGGCCGGACCGGCTGGACGTCGCTGTGCCGCCTGGTCACCGCCGCCCACGCCGCCCGCCGGACGGACGTCGGGCCGGGGGCGACGGGCGAGCGGGGACGGCGGCCGGCCGTGCGCCGCGAGCTGGTCGGGACGCACTCGGCCGGTCTCGTGGTGCTGCTCGGGCCGGCCTCCGACGTGGGCCGCGCCGTCGCCGCCCGCCGTCCCGACCTGGCCGCCCGGCGGCTGGCGGCCTGGCGGGAGACGGCCGAGCCGGTGCTGGAGATCGTCGACCACCAGGACCGGGGCGACGGGCACCGCGCCGCCCGGATGCTGGCCCTCGCCCGCGAGACCGGGGTCCCGGCCGTGCTCGGCAACGCCGTCCGCTACCTGGAGGCCGCCGACCATCCGGTGGCGCAGGTGCTCGACGTGACGCGGCGCCTCGTCCCGCTCGACCGGCGGCACCTGGACGACCGGACCGGGCACGCCTACCTCAAGTCCGAGGCCGAGATGCGCCGGGTCGCCGAGCTGGGCTGCGGTGCCGCCGAGGCGGACGCGCTGGTCGCCGCGACCCGGCGGCTGGCCGAACGCTGCGCCCTGGACCCGGTCCGCGACCTCGGCATGGACCGCGTCCACCTGCCGGACGCCGGCGACGACCCGCACGCGCGCCTCGCCGCCCGGTGCGCCGGCGGCCTGGCCCGACGCGGCCTCGACCGGTCCGGCGCGGCGGCGGACCGGCTCGCGGACGAGCTGGCCGTCATCGCGCGCAAGGGCCTGGCCGCCTACTTCCTCACCGTCGCGGACGCCGCCGAACTGGTCCGGTCCCGCGGCATCCGCTGCGCGGTCCGCGGCTCGGGCGCCGGCAGCCTGGTCAACCATCTGATCGGGATCAGCGACCTGGACCCGCTGCGGCACGGCCTGCTGATGGAGCGGTTCCTGGCCGACAGCCGCCCCGGCCTGCCCGACATCGACCTCGACGTCGAGTCGGCCCGGCGCTTGGAGGCCTACCGGCTGCTGTTCGACCGGTTCGGCGCGGAGAGCACCGCGTGCGTGTCGATGATGGAGACCTACCGGGCGCGCAGCGCCATCCGCGACGTCGGCAACGCGGTCGGGCTGCCGCCGAGCGAGATCGACGTGATCGCCAAGGCGTTCCCGCACGTCCGGGCGGAGCAGATCCGCGCCGCCCTGCACGACCTGCCCGAGCTGCGGCAGAGCAACCTGGCGCAGGAGCGGCTGGAGGTGCTGTTCCGGATCGCCGAGCGCCTGGACGGGCTGCCCCGGCACATCGCGCTGCACCCCTGCGGCGTGCTGCTGTCGAACCCGACGCTGCCCGACCGCACGCCGCTGGAGCCGAGCGCGGCGGGCTTCCCGATGAGCCAGTTCGACAAGGACGACGTCGAGGCGATGGGGCTGCTCAAGCTCGACGTCATCGGGGTGCGGATGCAGTCGGCGATGGCGCACACGGTGGCCGAGGTCGCCCGGGTGGAGGGGGAGCGGATCGCGCTGGAGGACGTCCCGCGCGACGACGCCGCCACCTTCGAGCTGATCCGCACCTCCCGCACGCTCGGCTGCTTCCAGATCGAGTCGCCGGGCCAGCGCGAGCTGATCGGCAGGCTCCAGCCGCGCGACCTGGACGACCTGGTCATCGACATCTCGCTGTTCCGCCCGGGCCCGGTCGGCTCGGACATGGTCACCCCCTACCTGGAGTCGCGGGCCGGGCGCCGGGAGCCCGACTACCCGCATCCGGACCTGGCCGGGGCGCTGCGCGAGAGCCTCGGCATCGTGGTCTTCCACGAGCAGGTCCTGCGCGTCGTCGCCATCATGACCGGCTGCGGGCTGTCGCAGGCCGAGGCCGCGCGGCGGAGCCTGACGGGCGCGAAGGGCCAGGCGGTCGTCGGCGCCTGGTTCCGCACGCGGGCGCTGGCACGCGGCTACGGCGCCGCGGTGGTCGAACGGGTCTGGCGGACGCTCGCCGCGTTCGGTGCGTTCGGGTTCTGCAAGGCGCACGCCGCGTCGTTCGCCCTGCCCACGTACCAGTCGGCTTGGCTGAAACGGCACCACACCGCCGCGTTCTTCGCCGGGGTGCTCACCCACGACCCCGGCATGTACCCCAAGCGGGTGATCCTGGACGACGCCCGGCACTTCGGCGTCCCGATCCTGCCGCTGGACGTCAACCGGTCGGCGGTGGACTGGCATGTCGAGCCCGTGTCCGCGGGAGGTCCGGTCTCGGCCGCGCCGCCGATTCCCGAGCCCGAGCCGATGCCCGCTCCGCCCGTCCCGCCGCCCGTACCGTCTGACCAGGACGCCGCGTCCGGTGCGTCCGGTGCGTCCACGTACGGGATTCGGGTGGCGTTGAACGAGGTCAAGGGGATCACCGACGCGGAGGCCGGCCGCATCGTCGCCGAGCGGCCGTACCGGTCGCTGTCCGACTTCTGGCGGCGCGCCCGGGTGTCCCGGCCGATCGCCGAACGGCTCGTGCTGGCCGGAGGGTTCGACGCCCTGTACCAGCCCGGTCCCGGGGGCGGCGGGCCCGCGCCGCGCCGCGATCTGCTCTGCCGGGTCGGGGCGCTCGACCGCGCCACCGCCCGTCCGGGACGCGGCGTGGGCGAGGGCCAGCTCCCCCTCGGCGACGAGACCGGGGACGTCCTCGGCGCCGGGATCGTGGAGGAGATCCGGCCGGGCGAGCTGCCGCCGATGACGCCGTCGGAGATGGTGGAGGCGGAGCTGGAGGTCCTCGGCCTGGACGTCAGCCGGCACGTGCTGACCTTCTACGGCGGGCTGCTGCGCGGGCTCGGCGCGGTCCGCGCCCGCGATCTCGCGGACCGGCCCGGCGGGGGCGAGGTCCTGGTCGCCGGCGTCAAGGTCGCCACCCAGACCCCGGCCGTGCGGTCGGGCCAGCGCGTCATCTTCGCCACGCTCGACGACGCGACCGGCCCGGTCGACCTGGCGTTCTTCGAGTCGGTGCAGGAGCGGTGCGCGGCGATCGTGTTCGGCTCCTGGCTGCTGGTGGCGCGCGGCCGGGTCCGCCGGGCCGGCGCGCGGGCGGTCTCGATCACCGCCACCGCCTGCTGGGACCTGCCCACCCTGGAGGAGGAACGGCGGCGGGGCGGCATCGAGGCCGTCCGGCGGCTGATGGCGCGGCCGGGTCCGGGCGGGGAGGGAGGCGGGACCGGGCGGCGCGTCGTCCACGCGACCGGCTTCGCGACCTCGCCGTACGCCGACATCGGCCACGCGGGCGACACCGCCAGGCGTCCTCCGGCTCGGCTCTGGCACGCCAGCGGCGGCAGCTCGGGCCCCACCGAACCCCGCTGACGCGGCGCGGCGCGGCGGGCAGGGGAGGGGAGGGATAAGGAGGGGCGAGGGTCAGGAGTCGCGGGCGATCTGGAGGCGGGTGATCTGGAACACCGTGGCCATGCAGAGGGCGGCGGCGAGGGCCTGGAAGGCCGCCGCGGCGACGCCGACGTGCACCGAGAACCGGGCGTCGGCCAGCGTTTGGACGCCGTGCCCGCCGGAGAACATCCGGGCCAGCCCGATCCCGGTCAGCACGCAGGCCCACCAGCCCGCCACCACCAGGGCCGCCGCGTGCCGCTCGGCGACGCGGTACCGGCCGCTGTTGACCCAGACGTCGTAGACCAGACGGGGCGGCAGCCACAGGTTGACCACCGGGCAGAGCCAGCCGAACACCACCCACGCCCGGCGGTGCCGGTGCGGGCCGGGCGACTGCCCGTACGCGCGCCACAGCCAGGCGAGGTAGAGCAGCCCGGTGACGCCCGCCATGACGCCGCCGATGAGGAACACGTCCGAGTACGGCGCCAGCGCGTGCTCGGTGCCCCCCGGGTCATAGGTGTCGTGGGTGCTGCCGCGCAGCGGCGCCTCCAGCCGCAGCAGGCTGATCCCCGAGCCGAGCGCGACGAAGGCGTTGAACCCGAGCAGCATGAAGACGGCCACGCCCACCGCGCGGAAGTCGCGGCGCCGCGCCCACGCCCCGCAGGCCGGGCAGCGGGCGACCTCGGTCGGGATGATGTCGCCGCACAGCGCACACGGCATGATCCACCTCCGAGGGGTTTGTGGTGCCTTGCCGTGGATACTACGGAGGTTTGACTATCGGCGCCCAATGGAGGTTCGCGCTGGTTCGAACATCTCTCCGCCAGTCCGCCCTCACCCCGGGGTCACAGCACCAGGGCCCCGGCGGCGAGGATCCCGGCCGTGGTGAGGACCGCCCAGACCGCCAGCCGGCCGAGGCCGCCGGAGTCGAGCAGCCGCTCCGGGCGGAACCCGGTGACGAGGGCCAGCGCCCACCATTCGGCGGTGAGCGCGATCGACACGTACAGGAATCCGAACCCGAGCACCGTGCAGCCGAACACCGCGCCCGCGAGGGTCAGGACGTGCGCGAACAGCGCCGACCCGCGGGCCCGCCCGCGCAGGCCGTGGCGCAGCCCGGCGAGGACGGCGCCCCACCCGGCGGCGCCCAGGGCCCAGATGATGAGGAGCGCGACGGGTATGCCGCCCAGCGACTCCGGTCCCAGTGCCATGTCCCCAGTTTCCCGCCGCCGCCCCGCGGTCCGCGGTCCGTGGCCACCGTCCGCGCGCCGCGTGCCGTCCGCCGCCCGGTCCGGTCAGCGCATGAGGCCCGACTCCCATGCCCACGCCGCGATCTCGACCCGGTTCCGCGCGTCCAGCCTGCGCTGGATGCTGCTCAGGTGGGTCTTGACCGTGGACAGCGACACGAACAGCTCGCCGGCGATCTCGTCGTTGGTGCGCCCGCGCGCGACGAGCCGCACCACGTCCAGCTCGCGTCCGGTGAGCGAGCCGCGCGGCGGCGCGGGCGCGGCGGACGCGGTGGCCAGGTGCTCCAGCAGCCGGACGGTGATCGAGGGGGAGACCAGCGCCTCGCCGTTGGCAGCGGCCCGGACGGCCTCCACCAGCAGCGCGGGACCGCTGTCCTTGAGCAGGAACCCGACCGCGCCGCCGCGCAGCGCGCCGTAGACGTACTCGTCCATGTCGAAGGTGGTGACGATCACCACCCGGAGCGGCTCGGCCACGTCCGGGCCGGCCAGCAGCCGGGTCGCCTCCAGCCCGTCCATCCGGGGCATCCGGATGTCGAACAGGCACACCTCCGGGCGCAGCCGCCGCGCCAGCGCGACGGCCTCGGCGCCGTCCCGGGCCTCGCCGACCACCTCCATGTCGGGCTGCGAGTCGACGATCATCCGGAATCCGGTCCGGACCATCTCCTGGTCGTCGGCGATCAGTACACGGGTGGTCACCCGTCCGATTCTCGCAGGGTCCGGCGGGCGGGCAGTACGGCGGTGACCTCCCAGCCGCCCCCGGGCCGGGGGCCCGCGGCCAGCCGGCCGCCGAGCGCCTCGACCCGTTCGCCCAGGCCGGAGAGCCCGAACCCGCTGGACGGCAGCCTGCGCCCCCGTCCCTGCCCGTCGTCGCGGACGGCGACCTCGACCGTCTCGCCGTCCCGCCGGGCCACCGTCACCTGCACGGCGGTGGCGTCGGCGGCGTGCTTGCGGATGTTGGTCAGCGCCTCCTGGACGACGCGGTGCACCGAGGTCGCCACCTCGGGCGGCAGCCCGCCGAGGTCCGGCGCCAGCCACAGCGAGGCGGGCGGGTCGCCGAATGCGGCGACGAGGCTCTCGACCTGGGCCAGGTCGCCGACCGGGCTGGTCGGCGGACGGTCCCCGCCGTTCTCCGCGTGCCCGGCGCCCCCGCCGGAACCCCTACCCGCGCCCCCGCCGTCCCCCTCACCGCGCCCGGCGTCGCCGTCGGACGCGGTCGCGTTCTGGGCGTCGCGCAGCAGCCCGACCATGCGGCGCATCGAGGTCAGCGCCTCGGTGCCCGCCTGCTCGATCCCGGCGAACATCGTGTCGAGCTGCTCCGGGTCCGGCGCCGTGCCCGACCCGGCGGCGAACCGCGCCGCCTGCGCCTGCACCACGATCCCGGTCACGTGGTGGGCGACGAAGTCGTGCAGGTCGCGGGCCAGCTCCAGCCGCTCGTCCCGGCGCGCGGAGACCAGCGCCCGGGCCCGCCGGGTGTCGATCGCCCGCAGGTAGAGGCCGATCCCGATGGCGACCGCGACCAGTACACCGAGCGGCGCGACGAACAGCACCGCCTGGATCGCCGAGGCGCGCAGCGGCAGCACCACGATCGTGACCGACAGCGCCACCGCGACCGGGATCAGCCGCTCCCGGCCCTCCCGCCACAGCACCCGGACGATCAGCACCAGCAGGCCGCCGACCTCCACCGCCGTGCTCGGTCCCCGGAACGGCGGGTCGGCGAGCACGATGAACAGGGTGGTCAGCGCCGACGCGCCCAGCGCGCCGACCGCCCAGGGGAACCGGTGCCGCACCGAGACCGCCGCGCCGGTGACGACGACGGCCACGCCGATCAGCCAGAAGTCGAACGCGTGGTTGAACGCCGCCGCCAGGCACAGCAGCAGGTACAGCCCGGCGCACCCGAGGTGGGCGACGCGCGCCAGGCAGCCGCCCGCGAAATGGATCCGGTCCACCCGCGCGCCCGTGTCGTCCATGACTACGCAGGCTAGGGCCCGGGGCGGAGTGCGGAATCCGCCTTTCGGCCGATCGCGCACCCGCCGTCCGCGCCGTCCGCGCCGCGCCCGCCCCGCTGTCGCGCGCCCGTGCCGGACGCGGCGCGGAACGGCGGGCAATAGTCGAACATGCATTCGAAAAATGTCAGTGGTGGCGCGTACGGTGGCCTTGTGACGTGGGAGACGTCACGGAATGCCGAGCGGACCGAAGAGCTTGTTCGATGCGTACCCAGGGGTACGTCCCGGCCGGTGGGGGTGGGGCGCGCAAGCGTCCGTCCCGCCGGCATCTGGAAGGGGTAGTGGCAGTGAGCGAAGCGACCGGCACGTTCCATCTCGCCCAGCCGCGACTGCAAGGGCCCGCCGAGCGGACCCTGGTCCAGCCGTGGCTCACCGAAATGTCCAACCTGGCGCTGAACGCCTACGCCGAGACCGCGCCGCCGCCGGCCCGCGCGCTCGCCGTGGTGGAGGCGCTGTCCGCGGCGACCGTCCCCCCGGAGAGGCCGTCCCGGGTCGCGCTGGCCGCCTGACCGTCCCGTCGTCTCAAAATACGAGACGCACTTCTCAAATTGTGAGAAGCGTTCTAGGCTGCGGTCACCGGCCGGCGGCACACCGGAGCTCCGTCGGGCGGGCGGAGAGAGGTGGATCCGATGACCAGGTACACCCACGGGCACCACGCGACGGTGCTGAGCTCGCACCAGTGGCGCACCGCCGAGAACTCGGCGGCCCACCTGCTGCCGCACCTGCGTCCCGGCACGGCGCTGCTGGACGTGGGATGCGGCCCCGGCACCATCACCGCCGGCCTGGCCGGGCGGGTCGCGCCCGGCCGGGTCACCGCGGTCGACTCCGCCGCGGCGGTGCTGGCCGAGGCCGAGCGGACGGCCGCCGGGCAGGGTCTCGGCAACGTGGAGTTCGCGGTCGCCGACGTGCACGCCCTCGACTTCCCCGACGACTCCTTCGACGTCGTCCACGCGCACCAGGTCCTCCAGCACCTCGCCGACCCCGTCCAGGCGCTGCGCGAGATGCGCCGCGTGTGCCGGCCGGGCGGGATCGTCGCGGTCAGGGAGGCCGACTTCGGCGGCATGCTCTGGTACCCGAGCCCGCCCGGCATGGACACCTGGCTGCCCGTCTACTACAAGGTGGCGCGCGGTAACGGCGGCGAGCCCGACGCGGGACGGCGGCTGGTGTCCTGGGCGCGGCGGTCCGGCTTCGCCGACGTGACCGCCTCCGTGTCGAACTGGTGCTACTCCACCCCGGAGGAGCGCGAGTGGTGGAGCGAGTCGTGGGGCGGCCGGATGATCCACTCCTCGATCGCCGAGAGCGCCGTGTCCGGCGGGCACGCGACCCGCGCGGACCTCCAGCGGATCCATGCGGGCTGGAAAACGTGGGCCGCCGCCGACGACGGCTGGTTCGCCGTCGTCCATGGCGAGATCCTCTGCCGCGCCTGAGGCACAGCGGGCTTCTCAGCCGGGCAAGGTGTCGCGCAGGCGCCGCAGGGCGTGGCCGGAGGCGGTCCCGGGCGCGGCGGTGTAGAGGACGAGGCGCTGATCGCGTCCGGGGACGGGGAGGATCTCGCAGTCGAGCTCCAGCTCGCCGACGACCGGGTGGACGGTCCGCTTCCTCAGCGTCCGCTGCACCGCGATCTCGCGCGCCGCCCACAGCGCGGCGAACTGCGGGCTGGACGCCGAAAGCTCGTCCACCAGCCGCCGCACGTCGGGGTCGCCGGGGTACCGGCCGCTGGCGCGCAGGTCGGCGACGCACTGGCGGCCGAGCTGGAGCATGCTGCCGGACGGGGGCCGGTCGCCGCCGAACAGCCAGCGCAGCGTGTTGCGCTCGCCCGCCGGCCGCTCCGCCGGGTCGCCGATCAGCGCCACCAGCATCGGGTTCCAGGCGAGCACGTCGTACCGGACGTTGATCACCATGGCCGGCACGCCGTCGAGCCGCTCCAGCAGCCGCAGCACGTTGCCGGGCACCTCGCGGGTGGGGACGGCGCGGACCGGCGGATGGCCCGCCAGCCGCAGCAGATGGTCGTGCTCGTCGGCGGTCAGCCGCAGGACGCGGCCGAGCGCCCCGAGCACCTGCTCGGACGGGTGCGGCCCGCGCCCCTGCTCCAGCCGGATGTAGTAGTCGACGGAGATCCCGGCCAGGAGGGCGACCTCCTCGCGGCGCAGTCCCGGCGTCTGGCGGCGGGCGCCGGCGGCCAGCCCCATCTCGGCCGGCTGGACACGGGCGCGCCGGCTGCGCAGGAATCCGCCCAGCTCCTCCTTGTTCATTCCGGCCATCATGGCCGAGCGGGCCTGGTACCGCGACTCCCAGGCCCGAGCGTGCCTACCCGGCCCGGCCCCGGCCGGAGCAGCATTGAGGCATGACGATTCTGGTGACCGGAGCGCGCGGCGCGATCGCGCGCAGCCTTATAGAGCAACTCCTCACCGCAGGGCATAAGGTCCGCGCGGCCGGGCGCGAGCCCGCCGCCGCCCGCCTCCCCGCCGGTGTGGACGTGATGGAGGCCGACCTGGCGAGGCCGGAGACGCTGGGCGCCGCGCTCGCCGGTGCGACCAAGGTGTTCGTGTACGCCGAACCCACCGGCCTGGACGGGTTCGTCGCCGAGGCCCGTGCCGCCGGGGTGGAGCACATCGTGCTGCTGTCCGCCCTCGGCGCCGAGCCCGGCGCGGCCGACCGCATCCCGCGGATTCACGGTGACGCGGAGCAGGCGGTGGCCGGTTCGGGGATCCCGTGGACGTTCCTGCGCCCCGGCGGGTTCGCGACCAACGCGCTGCAATGGGCGGGTTCGGTCCGCGCGGAGGGGACCGTGTGCGACCCGTTCCCGGAGTCCCACGCGGCACCCGTCCACGAGGCCGACATCGCGGCGGTCGCCGCCCGCGTCCTGACCGACCCCGGGACCGAGCACCTGGGCGCCGTCCACGTGCTCACCGGGCCGGGGTCGCTGACCCGGCGGGAGCAGGCCGAGCAGATCGGCGCGGCGATCGGCCGCCCGGTCCGGATCGTCCGGCAGAGCCTGGACGATCACCGCGCGGAGCTGGCCCAGTGGGGCCCGCCGGACGTCGCCGAGGCCCTGATCCGGACCGCCGAGGAGGCGGTGGGCCGGCCCGCCGAGACGACCGGGACCGTCCAGGAGATCACCGGACGGCCGCCGCGCAGCTTCGCCGAGTGGGCCGCCGACCACGCCGCCGACTTCACCGCACCGGAGTCCTGACCCGCACGCACCACCGCCCCTCAGTGTGAAGGCCGGGAGGCCGCCGGGGACCTCCCCGGCGGCCTTCCCGGCGGTCACGTCCCTGAGCTGGGGCCGGGGCGACCCCGAGGTCTACCGCGGCGTCCATCCGGGGTCGCGGCCGGACAGTCCGATCACCCGGTCGAGGTCCGGGGCGTCCGCCGGGACCTGCACGATCGGCCCGAACAGCCCCTCGGACCCCGCGCCGTCCTTCGGCTCCAGGAGCCGCAGCGACGAGCCGAGCGCCTCCGGGTCGGCCGTGAACGGCTGCCCGCTGGCCCGCGCGACGTCCCAGCCGTGGACGAGGAGCTCGTTCAGCGCGACCGCGCCGGCCACCTCCGCGGGCAGGTCGAACCCGCCCGCCCGGGTCATCCCCTCCCAGGAGCCCGGCTCGCGCCAGGCGTCCGCGAGCTCGGCGAGCTGCCGGGTGATCCGGTCGCGCCAGCCGTCCTCCAGCCGCGCCTCGTCGGCGGACGGCGCGCCATCGGGCCCCTTGGGCTGCTTCCTGGCCGTCCGGACGAACGCCGCCGACAGCCCGCCGACATGGTCGATCAGGTCGCCGAGGGTGAACTCCGGGCAGGGGGTGGGCAGCGCGAGCTGACCGTCGTCGACCGCGGCGAGCAGATCGGCCATCCGCCGTGCCGTCGGGGTGAGATCGGGCCTCGGGGTCATCGGTGGCTCCTTCGTGATCCGGTTCGGGCACCACTGGGTCGGGTACCAGGACTGACCCGGCGAGCACGCGAAAATCATCGGCGGCTCAGCCGGACCCCGCCCGTTGGCCGCGAGCGGCCAACGGCCCGTCCGGCCGCGGCCGGACGGCCGGGACCGTGCCCGGACGGGCGGGCGCGTCCGGCGGCGGCCCGGCGACCTGGAGGGACGCCGCGCGCCCCGCGTCCACCCGTCGAAACCTCCGGGGAGCGGCGAACCGCGCGGTTCCACAGAGGCCGCAACCGCTTGTTGACCGTCCGGTCGATGGCGGTTAGCGTCGGCGCCGCCGGCTCCCCGGCGGAGCGGTGCCGCGCCTGAGGCGGCCGTGTGCGGCAGAGGGGATCCCGGGCCGTCCGGGCAGATGACCATGCAGATCGAGACCTCGCTCGGCCCGGTGGCCGTGGCCGTACGGGGCGCCGGACCGGCGCTGGTGCTGCTGCACGCCAACCCCGGCGACCACCGCGACTACGACGCGGTGCTCCCCGCGCTCGCCCGCCGCCACACCACCTACGCCGTCGACTGGCCCGGCTACGGCGACTCCCCGCCCGCCACCGCGCGGCTCGCCGTGCGGACCGGCTCGGTCGGAGCGACCGCGGGGCCCGGCTCCGCCGCCCCGCCCGCGACGGGCCGCGAGGTCTCGGCGATGGGCTTCGCCGCGATCGTGCCGGAGATCCTGGACGGGCTCGGGCTGCGCCGCGCCGCGGTGATCGGCAACAGCGTCGGCGGCTACGCCGCGGCCGGCCTCGCGCTCGCCCGCCCCGCCGCCGTGACCGCGCTCGTGCTGGTCAACAGCGGCGGGTTCAGCCGGCTCGGCGGCCCCCTGACCCGCGGGGTCATCCGCCTGATGGGGACCGAGCCCGCCGTGCGGGCCGCCTCCGGCCGGATGCCCCGGTTCTACCTGCGCCGCCGCACCGGCACGGTGCGAGAGATGATCAGCAGGGACGCGGCGCGCCGGCACGACCCCCGGACGATCGCGGTGGAGGCGGCCCTCTGGCGGAGCTTCGCCTCGCCCGACCACGACCTGCGCGTCCGGGCGGGCGCCATCACCGCGCCCACCCTGCTGGTGTGGGGAACCCGCGATCCGATGGTCGGCATGGACGTCCGCAGGGTCAGGCGGGCCCTGCCCCAGGGCATCTGGTGCCCGCTGCCGACCGGCCATGCGCCCTTCGCCGAGGCGCCCGCCCGCTTCCTGGACGCGGTGCTCCCGTTCCTCCAGGACGCGGCCCACCGCGCCGACTGACCCGCGGACGACCGGCCCGCGGACGGCCCCCGAGGGGATCAGAACGGGTCGGTCAGCTCGCCCAGCTTGTCGGTCAGCTCCAGGTTGTGGGAGTAGTCGACCGGCACCGTGACGACCGAGACGCCGTCCTCGGCGAGCGCCTTCCGCAGGACGGGCAGCAGCTCGTCCGCCGACGACACCCGGTAGCCCGTCGCGCCGAAGCTCTCGGCGTACTTCACGAAGTCGGGGTTGCCGAACGCGACGTCGGAGCTGCGCCCCAGCTCCAGCTCCATCTTCCAGCCGATCAGCCCGTACCCGCCGTCCTCCCAGATCAGCACCGTGATCGGGATGTTCTCCCGGACGGCGGTCTCCAGCTCCTGCGAGTTCATCAGGAACGCGCCGTCGCCGGTCGCCGCCAGCACCCTGCGGCCCGGGTGGACCAGCTTGGCGGCGATCGCGCCCGGCACCGAGAAGCCCATCGAGGACAGGCCGTTGGAGACCAGCAGCGTGTTGGGTTCGAAGGTCGGGTACATCCGCGCCATCCACATCTTCACCGCGCCGGTGTCGGCGAGCACGATGTCCTCGCGGCCCATCGCCGCCCGGACGTCGGCGACGACGCGGCGGGGCGAGAGCGGGAAGCCGTCGTCGGCGGCGCCGTCCGCGAGCTCGGCGCTCAGCATCTCCCGGATCCGGCGGCCGGTCCCGTTGACGTCGAACCGGCGGTGCACCGCGTCGGCGAGGGCGTGCAGCGAGCGGGAGATGTCGCCCTGGATGCCGACCTCGACCGGATAGTGGTCGTCCACCTCGGCCGGGAACCGGTGGATATGGATGATCTTCTTGTCGCCGTGCGGGTTGATCTTGACCGGGTCGAACTCCTGGAGCTCGTACCCGACCGCGATCAGCACGTCCGCCTCGTCGAACCCGAAGTTCACGTAGTCGTGCCGCATGAACCCGACCGCGCCGAGCGCGTTGCGGTGGTCGTCGGGGAAGACGCCCTTGCCGTTGAACGTGGTGGCGACCGGCAGCCCGAGGTGCTCGGAGAAGTGGACCAGCGCCTGGCTCGCCCGGTCCCGGGTCGCGCCGTGCCCGGCCAGCACGATCGGCTGCCGGGCCAGCGCGATCACGTCGGCGGCGCGGGCGATCTGCGCGGGGGACGGCTCCTGCGGCCGGACGACGTTGCGCGGCAGCGGCCCGAGAGCGGCCGACACCTCGGCGGCCTCGACGTCCTCGGGGATCGCCAGGTACACCGCGCCCGGACGCTCGGTCTGCGCGGTCTTGAACGCCTTGCGCACCATCTCGGGCAGCGCCTCGGCGGTGGGCGCCAGCTCGGCCCACTTGGTGATCGGGCGGAACAGCGACACCAGGTCGATGACCTGGTGCGTCTCCTTGTAGATGCGGTCCAGGCCGACCTGCGCGGAGATCGCCACCACCGGGGTGCTGTTGGTGGTGGCGTCCGCGACGCCGAGCTGGAGGTTGATCGCCCCCGGGCCGAGCGTCGCCGACGCCACGCCGGCCTTGCCGGTCAGCCGCCCGTAGATCTCCGCTATGAACGCCGCGCCCTGCTCGTGCCGGACCAGGACGTAGCGGATGGGGGAGTCGGCGAGTGCGTTGACGAAGTGGATGTTCTCCTCGCCCGGGATGCCGAAGACGTACTCGACGCCCTCCGCTTCCAGGGTCCGGACGAGCAGCCGGGCGGCGTCTACCTGCGTGGACATCGTGTGTCCCTCTTCCGATGTGCGATGTGCGATGTGCGGTGTGCTTCGGGGGCGTTCTCCGGACATCCGGTGCAGCGCCCCCCGGGCACACCCCATTCCCTAGCACGCTGTGGCGTCGGGCACGCGCAGGAGAGGAGGGACAGGGAGGAGGGGCTACCCGAGCACCAGGTCGCGGATCTCGCGCAGCGTCGGCTCGTCCCGCACGCCCGCGATCAGCAGCGTGGTGACGGGGCTGTCCCGCCACAGCTCCAGCCGCTCCTTGATCCGGCCGATCGGCCCGAGCAGCGAGATGGAGTCGGCAAGCTCGTCCGGCACCGCCTTGATCGCCTCGTCGCGGCGGCCGGCCAGGAACAGCTCCTGCACCCGCGCGGCCTGCTCGGCGTAGCCGAGCCGGCCGATCAGGTCGAGATGGAAGTTGCGATCCCTGGCCCCCATCCCGCCGATGTAGAACGCCAGCGGGATCTTGGCGAACTCCAGTGCCGCGGCCAGGTCGCCGGTGACGATGGTGGTGACGGTGGCGGCGATCTCGAAGCCGTCCGGACGTCCCGCCAGCGGCTCCCCGAACAGCGGCTCGATCTGCGCCGGGTCGACGAACAGCGGCAGCCAGCCCTGGGCCAGCTCGGCCGCGAGTGCGATGTTCCTGGGCCCCTCCGCGCCGAGGTAGACCGGGATCCGCGGGCGCAGCGGGTGGACGATCGACTTCAGCGGCTTGCCGAGCCCCGCGCCGCCGGGCAGGGGCAGCGGGTAGTGCGGGCCGGCGCTCGTCACCGGCTCCTCGCGGCGCCACACCTGGCGGACGATGTCGAGGTACTCGCGGGTGCGCGCGAGGGGCTTGGGGAACGGCGCCCCGTACCAGCCCTCCACCACCTGCGGGCCGGACGCGCCCAGCCCGAGGATCATCCGGCCGCCCGACAACGCGTCCAGGGTCAGGGCGTGCATCGCGGTCGCGGCGGGGGTGCGGGCCGAGAGCTGGACCACCGCGGTGCCGAGCTTGATCGTGGTGGTGCGGGCGGCGTACCAGGTCAGCGGGGTGAAGGCGTCCGATCCGTACGCCTCCGCGGTGAACACCGAGTCGTATCCGAGCCGTTCGGCGGCCAGCACCGTGTCGGTCTGGTCGTCGGGGTCGCGCTGCCAGTAGCCGACGTTGACGCCGAGCTTGAGATCCGCGGTCATGGGGGCGATACTAGAACACGTTCTACTTAGGTGGAAGGGGGCCGCGGAGTCCCTCCGCGGCCCCCTGGCGGTGTCGGCCGGTCAGGCTCTGGGGGTCAGACCTCCCGCGCGGTGTCGAGGAGCCGCCGCCAGGCGGCCGGTGCGAGCACCAGCGCCGGGCCGTGCGGATCCTTGGAGTCGCGAACGGCGTGCACGCCATCGGAGAGTGCCGCCACTTCGACGCACTGGTCGCCGCTCCCGCTGTGGGAGGACGTGCGCCAGGTGGCTCCGGTGAGTGCGCGCTGGAGGTTGGTCACGGGCTGCTCCTTGCTGCCTCGGCGATGAGGTGCGCGGACTCCTCAGGGGACAGGGCCGCCTCCTCGATCCTCTGGAAGCGGTCCCCGTGCTTGGCTATTGCCTCGGCGCTTTCGAGATAAACGTCACCCATGGTGCCCTCTACGTAGGCGATTTCAGGGTCTGCGGGGTTCGGATACGACAAAATCGTGAAACGTCCGTCAAGTCCCGCATGCGCCTCAGCGGTGTACGGCAGCACCTGTACCGTCACGCTCGGCCGCTCCGTGGCCCGGGCGAGCGCGTCGAGCTGGGCGCCCATCACCGCGCGCCCGCCGATGTACCGGTGGAGGACCGCCTCGTCGAACACCACGTGCAGCCGGGGCGCGTTCGGACGGTCCAGCAGCGCCTGGCGGATCTTGCGCGCGGCGATCCGCCGCTCGATGTCCTCGGGGCCGGGGAGCAGTCGCCCCGCCGTGATCACGGCGCGCGAGTACGCCTCGATCTGGAGCAGGCCGTGGACGAGCTGGGGGTCCCAGGTGCGGATCTGGGACGCCTCGTCCTCGAGGGCCACGTAGCTGCCGGTGAAGACGTCGGCGTACGCCGTCCACCAGCCGCGCTGCCCCGCCTGCCGGGCCAGGGTGATGAGGGCGTCGCGCTCCGGGCTGTTGACGCCGTATAGGTCGAGTATGTCTGCGATGTCGCCTGGTCGTGGCCGGGTCTGGCTCGTCTCCAACCGGGAGATGGTGGCCCGCGACCAGTCGAGCCGGTCGGCCACCTCTTGCAGGGTCAGGCCCTGCTCCTCCCGCAACTTGCGAAGTTCCCGTGCCAGCCGGCGGCCACGAACGGTGGGCCGGTAGGTCATGAGAGGCGAGTCTCCACACTTGCGCCGCAAGGTACAACGCGAATGACGAACCCGGTCGGTCAGGCAGAGCAATCTGTCCAAGTCTGTTGCGGTACTGAGATTCTCACGACACGCTGTGAAACGTGACCACTCGGGGACCGAAAGTGACGATCCGCGACGGAACCGCGCGCCAGACACCCTGATCCGCGGGAGGATTCGTGAACACCTCGCCTGAGCTCATCGACGAGACCGCACATCCGGTGCCGCCGGGCCCGGCGGCACCATCCGGCGCCCCGCCCGCGGCCGGCGGGGCGCCGCCCAGCCGGCCGGCGGCCGGGCCGGTGCTCGCCGTGGCCGGTGCCGCGGCCGGGCCCGCGCCGCCCGCGACCGCCGGGCCGGACCGGGTGTGGGCGCTGCCCGCCGGTCCCGGCTGCGCCGGCCACGCCCGCCGCGTGCTCGCGGACGCGCTGGCCGAGCTCGGCGTCGCCCGCGACACGATCGGCGACGCCGCGCTGATGGTCAGCGAGCTGGCCACCAACGCCCACCAGCACGCCGGCGGGCATGTCCCGCACGAGCTGTGGCTCTACCAGGACGAGCCGGACGACCGCCCGCCCGGCGAGCCCGGCAGGCCGGCGGAGGCGGGCGGCGCAGGGGAGGCGGGGGAGATCCGCTGCGCGGTCTTCGACGCCTTCGCCGACGCCCGGCTGCCCGGCTACTCGTGGACCTCGGGCGACTGCGGGCGGGGCATCGGCATCGTCCACGAGCTGTCCGCGGGCCGCTGGGGCATGCTGCGCACCCTGTCGCGGCTCGGGCCGGAGGTGCGGGGCAAGGCCGTGTGGTTCGCGATCCCGGTCCCGGCCCGCGCCCTTGTTCCCGCCCCCGTTCCCGCCGCTGCCGCGCGGGACGCCTCCTGACGCCGTCCCACGTGTCATGACTTGGGCCCTTCCAGGTGGTATGTCATCCTGGGCAGGCGACGGACGCGGAGGAACCCGGTGCGAATCCGGGGCTGTCCCGCAACTGTGACCAGGGGAGCGCCCCCTCGCTCGCGCCACGGCGGCAACGCTGGAAGGCCGAGGGGGAGCGATGATCTGGAAGCCAGGAGACTCCGGCCGTCGGACCTGCTCGCCACGGGCGTGGACACCCGAGGGAAGGACATGACGCATGCCCTGTCTGATGGGCCGATGAACCGCGGGCGCACCGGCGCCGCGCGCTATCCGTTCTCGGCGGTCGTCGGGATGGACGACCTCAAGCTGGCCCTGCTGATCAACGCGGTCTCGCCCGGCGTGGGCGGGGTGCTGGTGCGCGGGGAGAAGGGCACCGCCAAGTCGACGATCGTCCGGGCGCTGGCGGACCTGCTGCCCCCGGTCACGGCCGTGCCGGGCTGCCGTTTCGCCTGCGACCCCCGTGATCCCGACCCCGGCTGCCCGGACGCCCCGCACGCCGGGCCTGGGCCCGGGTCCGGGGAGGCGGCGCGGGCGGAGGAGCGGGCCGCGCGGCTGGTGGAGCTGCCCGTGGGCGCCTCCGAGGACCGGCTGACCGGCTCCCTCGACATCGAGCGCGCGCTGACCGAGGGCGTGCGGGCGTTCGAGCCGGGCCTGCTCGCCGCCGCGCACCGCGGGGTGCTCTACGTCGACGAGGTCAACCTGCTGCACGACCACCTGGTCGACCTGCTGCTGGACGCGGCGGCGATGGGCGAGTCGCACGTCGAGCGCGAGGGCGTCTCGGTGCGGCACGCCGCCCGGTTCCTGCTGGTGGGCACGATGAACCCGGAAGAGGGCGAGCTCCGGCCGCAGCTCCTGGACCGGTTCGGGCTGACCGTCGAGGTGGCCGCGACCCGCGACCCGGTGGAGCGCGCCGAGGTCGTCCGGCGGCGGCTGCGCTTCGAGGCCGATCCGGCCGGGTTCGCCGCGGGCTGGACGGGCGCCGAGGCCGGGCTGGCCGGCCGGATCGCCGCCGCGCGGGCCCGGCTGCCCGCCGTCGAGCTGCCCGACGCCGCGCTGCGGCAGATCACCGCCGTGTGCGCCGCGTTCGAGGTGGACGGCCTGCGCGCCGACCTGGTGGCCGCGCGCGCCGCGATCGCCCTGGCGGCCTGGCACGACCGGGACTCGGTGACCGAGGACGACGTGCGGACCGCCGCGCGGCTCGCCCTGCCGCACCGGCGCCGCCGCGACCCGTTCGACGCGCCCGGCCTGGACGGGGAGAAGCTCGACGAGGTCCTCGACGAGCACGGCGCCCCCGAGCCCCCCGAGCCTCCGGAATCCCCCGGGCCCCCCGACGACGGCGGCCCCGACGATCCGGACGGCGGTGGTGGCGGCGGTAGTGGTGCCGACGTCCCGCAGGACGCCCCCCAGGACGGGCCCGGCGCCGAACAGCCGAGCGATCCCGCAGGGCAGAACGCGCAGGACGCGCCGCAGGGAGGCGATCGCTCTAAAGAGAAGGAGCCTGCCCCGGCCGACGCCGCGTACAAGCCGCGCCTCTTTACCGTCCCCGGTATGGGGGCTGGGGCGCCGGGACGCCGTTCCAAGGCGCGCAGTCCTCACGGCCGCGTGTCTGGAGCCAGGCCCGGCGCGCATGGGCTGCACCTGACCGCGACGCTGCGGGCGGCGGCGCCGCATCAGCGTGCGCGGGGCCGCGGCGGCTCTGGGCTGATCGTCGCGCCGGAGGACCTGCGCGAGTCGGTGCGGGACGGCCGCGAGGGCAACCTGGTGCTGTTCGTCGTCGACGCCAGCGGGTCCATGGCCGCGCGGCAGCGGATGCGCGCGGTCAAGGGCGCGGTGCTCAGCCTGCTGCTGGACGCCTACCAGCGCCGCGACAAGGTCGGGCTGATCACCTTCCGCGGCCGGGACGCCGAGCTGGCCCTCCCGCCGACCTCGTCGGTCGAGGCCGGCGCGCGCCGGCTGGAGCGGCTGCCGACCGGGGGCCGCACCCCGCTGGCGGCCGGGCTGCTGCGCGCCGCCGAGGTACTGCGGGTCGAGCGGCTGCGCGATCCGGCGCGGCGTCCGCTGCTGGTCGTGGTCACCGACGGCCGCGCCACCCACGGCGGCGACCCGGCCCGCGCCGCCGGGCTGCTGGCGGGCGTGGCGGCCGTCGTCGTCGACTGCGAGTCGGGCCCGGTGCGGCTCGGCCTGGCCGGCGCCCTCGGCACCCGGCTCGGCGCCGAGGTCGTCCGGCTGGACGAGCTCGCCGCCGACGCCCTGGCCGGGGTGGTCCGCGGCTCCAGGAGCGCGGCGTGACCCGCGGCACGGCCCGCGGCACCACCATCGAGCGACGATCACAGGAGGACGGCCATGCCGCAGGGTAAGCCCGAGTACGTTCCCGACGACGGCCTGACCACCAGGGCGCGGCGCAACCAGCCGCTGGTGATGGTGCACACCGGTCCGGGCAAGGGGAAGTCGACCGCCGCGTTCGGCCTGGCCCTGCGCGCCTGGAACCAGGGCTGGCCGATCGGAGTGTTCCAGTTCGTCAAGTCCGCCAAGTGGCGGATCGGCGAGGAGAACGCGCTGCTCGCGCTCGGGCGCCTGCACGAGCAGACGGGCGAGGGCGGCCCGGTGTTCTGGAACAAGATGGGCGAGGGCTGGTCGTGGATCCAGCGCCCCGGCACCGAGGCCGACCACGAGGCCGACGCCCGCGAGGGCTGGGAGCAGATCAAGCGGGACCTCGCCGCAGAGACGCACCGCCTGTACGTGCTGGACGAGTTCACCTACCCGATGAAGTGGGGCTGGGTCGACGCGGGCGACGTCGTCGCCGCGCTCCGCGACCGCCCCGGCAACCAGCACGTGGTGATCACCGGCCGCGACGCCGACCCGCGGCTGCTGGAGTTCGCCGACCTGGTGACCGAGATGGGCAAGGTCAAGCACCCGATGGACCGCGGCCAGAAGGGCCAGAAGGGGATCGAGTGGTGACCGCCCGGGCGACGGCGTCGCGAAACGGCCGCGTCGGTGCGGGCGGCTCGGGCGGTGCTGCGGTGACGCTCCGGTGAGCGTGCCCCGGATCGTCGTCGCCGCGCCCTCGTCCGGGAGCGGGAAGACGACCGTCGCGACCGGCCTGATGGCCGCGTTCGCGGCGCGCGGGCTGGCGGTGTCCCCGCACAAGGTGGGGCCCGACTACATCGACCCGGGCTACCACGCGCTCGCGACCGGGCGGCCGGGCCGCAACCTGGACCCCTGGCTGACGTCGGAGGACCTGGTCGTCCCGCTGTTCCGGCACGCCGCGGCCGGCGCCGACCTGGCGGTCGTCGAAGGTGTGATGGGGCTGTACGACGGGGCCCAGGGGCCGGCCCGGCCGCGGGGCGGCGGCGACTTCGCCTCTACCGCGCACGTCGCTTCGCTGCTGGACGCGCCGGTCGTGCTCGTCGTCGACGCGTCCGCCGCCGCGGGCCGGTCGGTCGCGGCGCTCGTGCACGGGTTCCGCTCGTTCGGCGACGTGCGGGTCGGCGGGGTCGTGCTCAACCGGCTCGGCTCCGACGGCCATGAGCTGATGTGCCGGGAGGCCGTGGAGGAGCTCGGCCTCCCGGTGCTGGGCGCGCTGCGCCGCCATGAGGCCGCCGCGACCCCGTCCCGCCACCTCGGCCTGGTGCCCGCCGCCGAGCGTCGCGCCGACGCCGTCGCGACGGTCGCGCGGCTCGGGGAGCTGGTGGCCTCGTCCTGCGATCTGGACGCCGTCCTGGCCCTCGCCGGTAGCGCCCCGCCGCTGGCCGTCGCCCCCTGGGAGCCGGACGCGCACCTACCCGCCGATGCGGATGGGGTCATCGGTTCCAGGGGCGGACGTCCTCGGATCGCGGTCGCCGGAGGGCCTGCCTTTACCTTCGGCTATGCGGAGAACGAGGAGTTGCTCGAAGCGGCCGGGGCAGAGGTCGTCCGGTTCGACCCCCTGCATGACGAGAACCTTCCGGACGGTACCGGCGGAGTCGTCATCGGCGGCGGCTTCCCTGAGATGTACGCCGCCGACCTGTCCGCGAACGAACCGCTGCGCAGAGCCCTCGCCGCGTTCGCAGGTGCGCCGGACACGGCCGGACGCGCCGGACCCGTGTACGCCGAGTGCGCAGGACTGCTCTACCTGGCGGAAGAGCTGGACGGCGAACCGATGTGCGGCGTCCTTCCAGGCGTCACCGCCACGATGGCCCCTCGGCTGACGCTCGGCTACAGGGCGGCGGTCGCGGTGTCCGATTCCGTTGTCGCGCGCGTGGGGGAGCGGGTGCACGGCCATGAATTCCACCGCACCGTTACGGAACCGGGACATGGCACGACTCCTGCCTGGCAGTGGTCGACGTCCGGCCCTGAGGGGTTCGTCCGGGGAGACTGTGTCGCGTCGTACCTTCATCTCCATTGGGCCGGTACGCCACAATTCGCCACCAGGATGGTGGAGGCATGCCGGACGCACCGAGGAGAGCGTGTGTGAGTACCTTCAGGGAGGACGTGCGCCTGCGGGGTGAGCGCGTCGTCCTGCGCCCGTTCGGGCTCGACGACCCGGAGGCCTTCAGCCTGATCGCGCCGGATCTCACTTCACCGGTTCCCGGCGCGCCGGACCCGCGGCCGGGCGGCGCCTCCGGGAGGCTCGTCGCCCATGACCAGGGAAGATACGAGCATGACCACGACTGATCCCCACGGGCGCGCGGACTCTGCGGATTCCGCGGGCTCCGTGAGCCCTTCTGGCCCCGCGAACGCGGCGGAGGCGGTCGCGAGGCTGGCCGCGCAGGGTGAGCGGACCCTCGTCCTGTACGGGTCCGCCGTCGCGGGTGCGGCGCGCGGGATGCTGCCGAAACTGCCCGCCGAGTGCTTCGCCGAGGCGGACGGTGAGGGCGCGTCGCTGCGGGCCGCCGCCGAGCACGGCCTCGCCCAGGTGATCCTCGTCGGCACGGCGGACGAACTCGCGGCGACCGCGACCGCGACCGCGACCGCGACCGCGACCGCGACCGCGACCGCTACCGCCACCGCGGGCGCGGCGGCCGAGACCCTCGCCGCGATCACCATCGACATGGACGGCGGTCCCGCGCTGGCCGCCGAGGTGGCCGCGGCGGGCACCGCCCGCCGCGCGTACGAGCTGTGGGAGGCCGCCGGGATGCTCGGCCCCTGCGGGCGCGAGCTGTGCCGCCGCACGGCCGGCGCGCTCGAGCGGACCGCGGCCCGGACGGTGGGCGCCGCGGCGAGCCCGGTCGCCGCCCAGGTCGTCCTGGTGGACTTCACGGGTGAGCGGATGGTCGGCATGTTCGGGCGGATGGCCCGGTGATCTTGGGGGCGGCGTGCTGACGGTCATCGGTATGGACGGGACGGTTTCTCCGGGAGCCGCTGCGAGTGAGGTGCGTGAGGCTCTGGAGAGCGCCGCGCTCGTGGTCGGCGAGCCCCGTCTCCTGCACGCCCTGGGGGCGCCGCCCTCAGCCCGGACGGTCGAGATCGGCGATCCGCACGCCGCCCTTGAGGAGATCGACATCGCACAGGGCCGCGGCCAGGCGGTCGTGGTCGTCGCCGAAGGGGATCCGGGGTTCTTCGGGCTCGTCCGGGCGCTGCGCGCACGCGGGCACACGCCGCGCGTACTTCCGGCGTTGTCGCCGGTCGCGCGGGCTTTCGCGCGGGCAGGGCTCCCCTGGGACGACGCGCTGGTGGTCTCGGTGAGCGACGCGGAGTCGCTGCGGCGTGCGGTCAACGTGTGCCGCGCCCACCCCAAGGTCGCCGTGCTGACCGCCCCTGGCGCGGGGCCCGCCGAACTCGGCCGGGAGCTTTTCCCGCAGACGCCTCGTTCGTTCATCGTGTGCGAGAGCCTCGGCGGCCCGGACGAACGGGTGGTGAACGTCCGTCCTGCCGAGGCGACCACCCGGCCGTGGCGGAATCCAGAGGTGGTCCTGGTACTCGATTCCCGGCACGCGGTCGGCGCGTCCCGCTGGCTGGCGGGTGCCGCGCCCGGCCCGCCCGGATGGGCGCTGCCCGCCGGCGCGTTCGCCCAAGACGATGCTCTGCGGCCGGACGTCCTGGCGTTCGCGCTGGCCAAGCTGGGCCCCAGGATCGGCGACATGGTGTGGGACATCGCCACAGGTGGCGCCACGGGTGGCGCCACGGGTGGCGCCACGGGTGGCGCCACGGGTGGCGCCACGGGTGGCGGCGCGGCTGGCGGTTCAATCGCGATCGAGTGTGCGCGTCTGGGCGCGGCTGCCGTGGCGGTCGAGCGGGACGACGCATCCTGCGAGCGGGTCCGTGACAACGTGCGCGCGCACGAGGTGAGGGTCGCCGTCGCGCGCGGCGAAGTCCCGGGGGTGCTCGACCACCTGCCCGTCCCGGATGCGGTGTTCGTCAGCGGAGGCGGTCAGGGGGCCGTGCGGGCCTGCGCCGCCCGCGCTCTGCGCACCGCCGTGATCGCGGTATCCGAGGCCGCACACGTCCGTCCGGCTTGTGAGGCACTCACCGCTGAGGGGTTCTCCGCTGAGGCCGTCCGTCTCCAGGCGACCCGCCTCGCGCCCTTTGAGGAGCGTCCGTCCGACCCGGTGTGCCTCGTCTGGGGGGAACGCACCGAAGGACGGCAGGCGTGGCGGCCCCAGGTGCCCGCGCCGCGCAGGGCGGAGACGATCGCCGAGCTGCCCGAAGGGCCGATCGGATGACGGCCGGGCCGGAAGACGACCGGTCCTCGTCACTGACGATCGGGGTGGGCGCCGCCATCGCCGCGAGCGCCGCCGAGGTGGGCGGGCTGATCGACGAGACGCTCGCGGGGGCCGCGCTCGCGCCCGCGTCGGTGCGCTGCCTGGCGACGGTGGAGGGCAGGAGCGGGCACGCGGGCATCCGCGCGGTCGCGATGGACCGCGGCTGGGACGTCATCGCCTACCCTGTGGGCGTGTTGGCGCAGGTGAAGGTGCCCAATCCGTCCGCCGCCGTGCGGGCGCGGACGGGCGTCCCCAGCGTCGCCGAAGCGGGCGCCCTGCACGCGGCCCGCACGCTCGGACGGCACGCGGAGCTGATCGTGGAGAAGCGCCGATCGGCCCGCGCGACGGTCGCCATGGCGCGGTTCGCGCCGGGGGCGGGTCCGGACGCGGCCGGGTCACCGGCGCCCCCTTCCCGTGCAACGCCCGGCGGTCCCCATCGGGACGCGTCCGCGACCGTGAGCATCGAGGAGGCGCAGTGACCGTACGCCAGCCCCACCCGATCGAGGTCCGGTCGTACGAGATCCTGCGGTCCCGCGTCGACCTGTCCCCGATGCCGCCGCTGTGGCGGGCGGTCACCGAGCGGGTGATCCACGCCAGCGCCGACCTGGAGTACGCGGTGGACCTGGTGACCACGGAGGAGTCCCTCCGGCAGGGCTGGGCCGCGCTGCAGGCGGGGGCGCCGATCGTGACCGACGAGGGGATGGTCGCGGCCGGGATCAGCGCGCGCGAGGCGGTCTGCCACGCCGCGGACCCGGCCGCCGCCCGGCTGGCCCGCGCCGCCGGCGTCGGCCACGCCGCCGCCGCGGTCCGGCTGGCCTACTCCGAGGTCGGCCCGGGCGCGGTGTGGGTGGTCGGCTCCGCCCCCGAGGCGCTCTTCGAGATCATCGCCAGGCGGGTCGGGCCGGCCCTGGTGATCGGCCTGCCGGTCGGCTTCGTGGGCGCTGCCGAGGCCAAGGACGCGCTGCGGGCCAGTGGGCTCCCGCAGCTCAGCAACGTGTCGGAGAAGGGCGGCTCGGCGGTCGCCGCCGCCGCCGTCAACGCACTCCTCTACCAGCGGACGGAACCACGTTGAGCGACCAGCAGGGACCGCGCCGCACGGCGGCGGGCGGGACGAGCGACCGGGGGGATCGCGTGACCGGGGCCGGAGGGCGCACCGTGACGGGTACGTGGCAGGAGCCGGCCGGGCCGTGGCCGGGGCCGGCCGGTGAGCGGCAGGAGCCGGACGAGGTCGATCTGCGCCACCACGGCGACGCCGAGGTCGGCGGCGGGCTCGCCGACTTCGCCGTGAACGTGCGCGCCGGAATGCCGCCGGCCTGGCTGGCCGAGCGGCTCCGCGAGACCGTCGCCGACCTGGCCGCCTACCCCGACCCGGGGCCCGCCCGGCAGGCGGTGGCGAGGCGGCACGGCCGGGCGGTGGACGAGGTGCTGCTGACCGCGGGCGCCGCCGAGGCGTTCGTGCTGCTCGCACGGGTGCTGGAACCGCGCCGCGCCGTCGTGGTGCACCCTCAGTTCACCGAGCCCGAGGCGGCCCTGCGGGCGGCCGGGCACGAGGTCGGGCGAGCCGTCCTCGGCAAGGACTTCACCCTCGACCCGGCCGCCGTGCCGGACGGCGCCGACCTGGTCATGATCGGAAATCCGACCAACCCGACGTCGGTCCTGCACCCGTCCGGCGCCATCGCCGCGCTGGCCCGTCCGGGCCGGACGGTCGTGGTCGACGAGGCGTTCATGGACTGCGTGCCGGGCGAGCCGGAGAGCCTCGCCGCGCGGCTCCCGTCCGGCGTGGTCGTGATCCGCAGCCTCACCAAGACGTGGGGGCTGGCCGGGCTCCGCGCCGGATACGTGCTGGCCGACCCGCACCTGATCGCCCGCCTGGCCGAGGCCCAGCCCCTGTGGGCGGTGTCCACACCCGCCCTGGTGGCCGTCGAGGCGTGCTCGTCCCCGGCGGCCGTGGCCGAGGCCGGGGCGTGGGCGGTCGAGCTGTCCGCCGAGCGCGACCGCCTGGCGGGCGAGCTGACCGCGCGCGGGCTGTACGTGGTGCCCGAGCCGCGGGCGTCGTTCCTGTGCCTGCGGGTACCGGACGGGCTGGGCATTCGGGCCCTGCTGAGGCAGCGCGGCTACGCCGTGCGGCGCGGCGACACCTTCCCCGGGCTCGGCCCCGACTGGCTGCGGCTCGCCGTGCGGGGCCGGTCCGCCAACGACGCCCTGCTGGAGGTGCTGAGTGACCTCGGCATCTGACCCCTCCGCCAGGCACGACGAGCAGTACGGGCGGCGGAGGCCGCCCGGGAAGGACACCGTGAACCTGATCGAGGAGACGATCGCCGCCATCGTCCCGCCGGACGAGGCCGCCATGCGGGACGCCCGCGACCACCAGGCCCGGCTCACCAAGCCGCCGGGCTCGCTCGGCGTCCTGGAGGAGGTGTCGGTCCGCCTCGCCGGGCTGGCCGGGCAGAGCCCGCCGCCGCTGCCGGAACCGGCCGCCGTCGCCGTCTTCGCCGCCGACCACGGCGTCCACGCCCAGGGCGTCACCCCCTGGCCGCAGGAGGTGACCGCGCAGATGGTGGCCAACTTCCTGGCCGGCGGCGCGGTCGTCAACGCCTTCGCCGCGCAGGCCGGCGCCGAGGTCAGCGTCGTGGACGTGGGCGTCGCCGCCGAGCTGGACGCCGCGCCCGGCCTGCTGCCGCGCAAGATCGCCCTCGGCACCGCCGACATGACCCGCGGCCTCGCCATGACGCCCGAGCAGGCCCGGCGGGCCGTCGAGACCGGCATCGAGGTCGCCCGCGACCTGGTCTCGGCCGGCGCCCGCTGCCTGATCACCGGCGACATGGGCATCGCCAACACCACCGCCTCGGCCGCCCTGATCGCCGCGTTCACCGGCCTGCCGCCCGAGGAGGTCACCGGCCGCGGCACCGGCATCGACGACGCCACCCACGCGCACAAGATCGGCGTCGTGCGGGCCGCGCTCGGCCGGCACCGCGCCGCCGTCGAGGCCGGCGCCCCGCTGGAGGTCCTCGCCGCCGTCGGCGGGCTCGAGCACGCCGCGCTCGCCGGGTTCGTCCTCGGCGCCGCCGCCCTCAAGGTCCCGGTCGTGCTGGACGGGGTGATCGCCGGAGCCGCCGCGCTCGCCGCGCGGGCGCTGTGCCCCGACGCCCTCGCCGCCTGCGTCGCCGGGCACCGCTCGGCGGAGCCGGGCCACGCCGCCGCCGTCCGCCACCTGGGCCTGCGCCCGCTGGTCGACCTGGAGCTGCGGCTCGGCGAGGGGACCGGCGCGCTGCTGGCGTTGCCACTGGTCCAGAGCGCCGTCCGGGTGCTGCACGAGGTCGCGACCTTCGACTCGGCCGGAGTGAGCGGCAAGGACGCCGGCCGTCCCCAGGTGATCACCGAATGAGTCACGCTCGGCTATCGACTGGGCGGGAGCCCTCTCCATGAGACCGGTAACCCGAGTACCTTTGGTCCGCAAAGCCACATGTCCGTCACCCGCGTCCGCGAACGACCCAAGAGCCCTGATCGAGAGAATGACGACGTGCCCCCGTACCTGCTAGGACTGCGCCTCGGCGGTCGCCGCGTCCTCGTCGTCGGCGGCGGCAGGGTCGCCCAGCGCCGGGTGCCGACCCTGGTCGCCGCCGGAGCCGAGGTGGTGCTGGTCTCTCCGGAGGTCACCCCCTCGCTCGAAGACCTGATCGGCGACGGGCGGGTCACCTGGCACCGCCGCCCCTACCGGCGCGGCGACTGCGCCGGCGCCTGGCTGGTGCAGGCCGTCACCGACGACGCCAAGGTCAACGGCGCCGTGATCGCCGAGGCCGAGGCGGCCCGGATCTGGTCGGTGCGCGCCGACGACGCCGAGTCCTCCCCGGCCTGGACACCGGCCGGCGGCCAGGTCGGCGAGACGACCGTCGGGGTGCTGTCCGGCGGCGACCCGAGGCGGGCCGCGGGCCTGCGCGACGCGATCGTCGACGGGCTCCGCGACGCCACCCTCCAATCCCGGCACTCCCGGCAGAAGCCCGTCGGCGTCGCCCTGGTCGGCGGCGGCCCCGGCGACGCCGGGCTGATCACCGTCCGCGGCCGGCAGCTCCTGGCCATGGCCGACGTCGTGGTCACCGACCGGCTCGCCCCCCGCGAGCTGCTCGACGAGCTCGCCGCCGACGTCGAGGTGATCGACGCGGCCAAGATCCCCTACGGCCGGACGCTCGCCCAGGACCGCATCAACGACCATCTGGTCGAGCACGCCCGGCAGGGCAAGTTCGTCGTCCGGCTCAAGGGCGGCGACCCGTTCGTGTTCGGCCGCGGCGGCGAAGAGGCCCTGCACTGCGCCCGGCACGGCGTCCCGGTCACCGTCGTCCCCGGCATCACCAGCGCGGTCGCCGTGCCGTCCGCGGCGGGCATCCCGGTGACGCACCGGGGCGTCGCGCAGGAGTTCCACGTGATCTCCGCGCACGTCCCCCCGGACCACCCCGACTCGACCGTCGACTGGGAGGCGATGGGACACGCCGGCGGCACCCTGGTGCTGCTCATGGCGGTCGAGCGGATGGCACTGATCACCACCGCCCTGATGCGCTATGGTCGGTCGTCCGATACGCCGGTCGCCGTGGTGCAGGACGGCACCCTCCCCGGCCAGCGGGCGCTGACGGCCACGCTCGGCACGGTGGCCGACGAGATGGCCGCGGCCGGAGTCAGGCCCCCGGCGATCGTGGTCGTGGGCGACGTCGTCAACGTGGCACGAGAGATCGACGTGATTCGAACGGACATGGGACGGGATCCGTGACACCCCCGGCAGAACAGAGCGCCATTCACGACGAGGAGGCGGGCACCGGCCCGGGACACGGGATCGAGGACGACACGGTGTCCGACAGCGACGCCACCACAGACGGCACCACCACAGACGGCACCACCACACACGACACCACCACACACGACACCGCCACAGACGACACGACCGCCGGGCAGCGCGGCGCCGACCGTTCGGAGAAGGCCACGGGCGAAGCCGGAACGAGCCGTGACAGCACCCCCGCCGACCCCCGCGCCCGCGCCCGGGAGCCCGGCGCGCCCGGCGCCGCCCAGGCCCCCGGGACGTCCGGCACGACGTACCGGCAGGGCGACCTCACCCGCGCCCTGACCGGGCTGCGCGACCAGCTCGGCGCGTTCGACTTCGTGCTCGACGTCGACGGGGTCGCCGAGGCCCGCGAGGCGCGCACCGAGCTGCGCAACCAGCTCGACGACTACGTCCTGCCGCGGATCCAGGCGGCCGGCAAGCCGATGCTGGTGGTCCTCGGCGGATCCACCGGCGCCGGCAAGTCGACCCTGGTCAACACCCTGGTGGGCGCCCGGGTGAGCGCCACCGGCGTGCTCCGCCCCACCACCAGCAGCCCGATCCTGGTCTGCCACCCCGACCACGCCGACTGGTTCCTCAAGGGCCCGATGCTGCCCGGCATGGGCCGGGTCCGCGGTCCCGCGCCGGACGCGATCGCCGGCGACCAGCTCGTCATCATCGCCAGCGAGGCGCTGCCGCCCGGCCTGGCGCTGCTCGACAGCCCCGACTTCGACTCGGTCTTCGAGGACCACTACGAGTTCGCGACCAAGCTGATGGCCGCCGCCGACCTGTGGCTGTGCGTCACCACCGCCGCCCGCTACGCCGACGCGCAAGTCTGGCAGATGCTCCAGCGCGCCAAGGAGAACGGCGCCACCATCGGGGTCGTGCTGTCCCGCGTCCCGCAGGGCGCCGGCGGCGAGGTCGTCGAGCACTTCGGCGAGATGCTCGGCGAGAACGAGGTCGGCGACACCCGCCGCTTCACCGTCCCCGAGACCCGCATCGAGGAGAGCCGCCTCCCCGAGGAGGCCGTCGAGGACATCCGCTCCTGGCTCGTCGGCGTCGCCGAGAACACCGGCGACCGCGAGGTGATCGTCGGTGACACCCTCGCCGGCGTCCTCGACAGCTTCCGCACCCGCGTCCCCGAGCTGGCCCGCCAGGTCGAGGTCCAGGTCGAGCAGCGCACCGAGCTGGCGCGGCTGGTCGAGTCGTCCTACAGCACCGCGCTCGCCGAGCTCGACGAGGCCACCCGCAACGGGTCGCTGCTGCGCGGCGAGGTCCTCGCCCGCTGGCAGGACTTCGCCGGGACGGGCGACCTGCTGCGCGCCCTGCACGCCCAGCGCGCCCGCCGCGGACGGGGCGCCAGCCGGCGGCACCGCAGCCCCGCCCGGGTCCGCGCGCTCAAGGCGTCCCTGCGCAGCGGGCTCGAATCGCTGATCATGGCGTCCGCCGAGCACGCCGCCGAGCAGGTCCTCGCGCGCTGGCGCGAGCACCCCGCCGGCGGGCCGGTGGCGTCCGGCCCGGCCGCCGGGCTCGGGCACGTCTCGCCGGAGCTGTCCCGCCGCGTCACCCGCGCGGTCAGCGCCTGGCAGGACCACGTCCAGGAGCTCATCCGCACCGAGGGCGTCACCAAGCGCTCGGTCGCCAAGCTGGTCTCGTTCGACACCGAGGCCGTCTCGCTGGTCCTGACGATCGGCCTGCTCGGCTTCGGCGCCTCCGACGTCAACGTCGAGGGCGGCAACAGCGCCGTCCCGCAGCGGCTGCTCAAGGCGCTGTTCGGCGCCGAGTCGCTGCGCGGCATGGGCGCCAAGGCCCGCGCCGACCTGCGCAGCCGCATCGGCATGCTGTTCGACGAGGAGGCGATCCGCTTCGGCCAGGCGCTCGACGCCGCCGGCATCCCCGACGAGACCGTCCCCGTCCAGCTCTACCAGGCCACCTACAACCTCGAGGTCGCCCGATGACCACCTCGGCCATGCCCGCCGGCTCCCAGGCGGACACCGGCGTTCCCGTCGCCGGAGCCGCCACCGCGGGGCCCGCGCCGGACGCGCCCGCGGCACCGACGCTCACCGAGCGGCTGGACGGCCTCGACCGGGTCGTCCAAGCCGGCGCCGGCCGGCTCGACCAGCCGCTCCTGGACGACGCGGGCGCCCTGCTGGGCCGGGCCGGGCAGCGGCTCCGGCTCTCCGGCGAGCACACCGTGATCACCCTCGCCGGCGGCACCGGCAGCGGCAAGTCCTCGCTCTTCAACGCCATCTGCGGACTGGAGCTGTCGCCCACCGGCGTGCGCCGCCCGATGACCTCCAAGGCGCACGCCTGCGTCTGGGGCCTGGACGGCGCCGGGCCGCTGCTCGACTGGCTCGACGTCGACAAGCGGCACCGCTACGCCCGCGCGAGCGCGCTCGACCTGGAACGCGCCGACAGCTCCCTCCAGGGCCTGGTCCTGCTCGACCTGCCCGACCATGACTCCATCCAGGCGCTGCACCGCGCCGAGGTCGACCGCTTCGTCACCATCGCCGACCTGCTCGTCTGGGTCGTCGACCCGCAGAAGTACGCCGACGCGGCGCTGCACCGCAACTACATCGTCCCGTTCGCCCGGTATGCCGGCGTCACCCTCATCGTGCTCAACCAGGTCGACCGGCTCCAGCCCGCCGAGATCGACGACTGCGTCGCCGACCTGCGCCGCCTGCTGGAGGCCGAGGGCCTCGCCGACCCGCGCATCGTGACCACCTCCGCGATCAGCGAGAAGGGCGTCGCCGGGTTCCGCGAGATCCTCGTCGACGCCGTCGCCGCCCGCCGTGCCCGCAGCGAGCGGCTCACCGCCGACGTCGACCGGACCGCCCGGCGGTTCGTCCCGCACCGCGGCGACACCGAGCCCGCGGCCGGCGTCGACGGCGAACGCCGCGGGGAACTCGTCCAGGCCCTGACCGACGCCGCCGGCGCGCCCGCCGTCGCCGAGGCGATGGAGAGCGCCTACGAGCTGCGCGCCGCCGACTTCGTCGGCTGGCCCGTCGCCGCGCTCGTCACCCGGCTGCGCTCGGACCCGCTCCGCCGGATGCGCCTCACCGAGCTGCGCGAGGAGCTGCGCGGCGCGTTCACCGGCCCGATCGGCGCCCAGCAGGGCGACGTCGACAACGCCGTGCAGGGCGTCACCGACGGCGTCACCGGCGACCTGCCGGACGCCTGGGCCCGCTCGGTCCGCGCCGCCGGGCGCTCCCACGCCGCCGAGCTCCCCGAGTCCCTCGGCGTCTCCCTCAAGGAGGCGCTGCCCACGTTCAACCAGGTGCCCCGCTGGTGGTGGCTGGTCAAGACCTGGCAGTACTTCCTGGTCCTGGTCGCGGTGCTGAGCGTGGTCTGGATCTGCCTGCTGGTCGCCTACGGCGTCTTCGAGGCGGGCGGCGACGACCCCGGAGCCCTGCTCGGCGAGGCCGGCCTGATCCCCTACGTCGCGGTCCTGGCCGTCTGTACCTGCGGCATGGGCTGGCTCACGTCCTCGGCCTGCCGCAACATGGTCGCGCTCTCCTCCGCCAAGCACGGCGACCGCATGGAGGAGCACATGCGCGAGAGCATCGAACGCGTCGCCGACGAGAAGGTGCTCGAGCCCGTGGCCGAGGAGCTGCGCGTCTACGCCCGCTTCCGCGAGGACGTCGACGTCGCGCTCGGCTGAGTTATCCACAGTTCCGCACGCCCCTTCCGCTCCACGGTGACGGGCCGTCACCGTGGAGCCATGAACGAAGCCCACATCACCCTCACCGGCTGGATCGCTGCCGACCCCTACTACGCCGTCACCGGCAACGGCACCCCGTTCCTGTCCCTCCGGGTCGGCTGCACGCCCCGCCGCTACGACCGCCAGTCCGGCCAGTGGCAGGACCTCGACACGATGTTCCTGGTGGTCAACTGCTGGCGCGGCCTCGCCGACAACGTCAACGCGTCCGAGTTCAAGCGGGGCCATCCCGTAGTGGTCACCGGCCGGCTGCGCGTCCGCCAGTACGAGCGCGACGGCCAGTGGCGGTTCTCCGCCGAGGTCGAGGCCACCACCCTCGGGCACGACCTGAGCCGCGGCACCGCCGACTTCCGCCCCGTCCAGCGCGGCGGCGCGCTCACCGACGACGACCGCCGGGAGGCCCGCGACGCCACCGACCAGTGGGCCCTCAGCGGCCCGCTCGACGCCGAGGAGGAGCAGCCCAAGGCCGCCTGACCGCCCCGGCCGGGGGCACTCACCGCGATCGACGCCGACTCCCTCCGCGCCCGCTTCGGCGAACCGACCGACCACAGC
This sequence comes from Spirillospora sp. NBC_01491, assembly GCF_036227065.1. Lineage (GTDB taxonomy): Bacteria > Actinomycetota > Actinomycetes > Streptosporangiales > Streptosporangiaceae > Spirillospora > Spirillospora xylanilytica. The sequence continues at coordinate 2,884,644 of NZ_CP109432.1, read as the reverse complement.
GGGCGGGTGCGGCAGGAGAGAGGGGTGTGGTGCGAGTGAAGGGCGGGAGACGGGGGAAGGCTGATCGGGGACGCCCGGACACCGGATAGCAGGCCCGTGCGCGGTCCTTGTCGGGAGGGCGTACGGGCCTGGGCGCCCCGCCGGGGCGGGGTGCGCTCCGGAGGCTTAAGGGGATGCCGCCGGGGGAACGGTCGGGCGATCGCCTTTGGTCACTTCTCCCTCGGTCGCGGGGGCGTCATCCGGCGTGCCGCCGGCCGCCGCCCCCGCCGTCGGGGTGCGGGCCGCCTTTTAGATCCAGGAAACGCCGCGCATGGTGTTCTCCCCCTCAGGATGTGCTGAGGACCGCGTGTTCGCAGGTCCTGCGGCAGGTGACCAGAGCGGTCACCCACATGTGCCCTTTCGAAGGTACCGGTTTCCGGCCCGCTCCGCACACGTTGCAACTATCGTGTTACACAACGTGATGCATAGGGGGGAAGGATGACGGCAGTGCAGTCGTCCGCCGAGGACCATGGTGGGGACTTGGCCCAGAAGCCCCAGCGCAGGGGGGTTTTGCGGGGTTCGTCCCTGCTGGCCGTCTACGTGCCCGCGGTCGTCGCGGTCCACCTCGCGCTCACCGTCGCGGGCCTGGTGAGCACTCCGCTCCGAATCAACGATCTCCTGACATTTTCCGCTCTGCTTGCCTGCGGGGCGGTCTGCATCGAGGCTTCGCGCCGGCTGGGCATGCCCGCGGGGGTCGCCCGCGACCTGCTGTCGGCCTGGTGGCTGCCGGTGGCGCTGCTGCTGCCGCCGGTCTACGCGCTGCTGATCCCCATCCCGTTGCAGGCGCTCCTCCAGTTCAGGGTCCGCAGGACCCTGGTGTACCGCAGGCTCCTGGTGATGTCGGCGCACGGCATCGCGGGGGCGTGCGCGTCGCTGGTCTTCCACCTGGTGGTGCCCGAGCCGCTGGCGGGCACACCGCAGTGGATCGTCGACGTGACCCCCGGCATCCCGGTCGCGGTCGGCTGCGCGGCCCTGTTCACCGTGGTCATCTCGGCGCTGGTGGCGATCGCCGCGCACGCGGCCAACCCCGAGAGCCGCTGGCGCGACGTGCTGTGGAACCGGGAGAGCCTGCTGCTCGACGTGGTGGAGTTGTGCGTGGGGATGCTGGTGGCGATCACCAGCACGCTGTCGCTGGGGCTGCTGCTGCTGGCGCTCCCCCCGGTCGTGCTGCTCCAGCGCAGCCTGATGCACCAGCAGTTGCAGGCGGCGGCCCGGACCGACGCCAAGACCGGGCTGCTGAACGCCGCCGCCTGGCAGCGGGAGGCCGACACCGAGCTGTCCCGGTCCCAGCGCACCCATGACCCGCTGGCCCTGCTGCTGATCGACATCGACTACTTCAAGCGGGTCAACGACACCCACGGGCACCTGATCGGCGACCAGGTGCTGGTCGGGGTGGCCAGCACGCTGTGCGGCCAGCTCCGCGACTACGACGTGGTGGGCCGGTTCGGCGGCGAGGAGTTCGTGGTGCTGCTGCCCGGCGCCGACACGGTGGAGGCGTGCCGCGTCGCCGAGCGGCTGCGCGGCCGGGTGCGCAGGCTGGCGGTGCCGGCCGAGGAGGGCACCGTGGCGGTGACGATCTCGGTGGGCGTCTCGCTGTTCCGGATGCACGGGGAGGACCTGATCGAGCTGCTGGCCGCCGCCGACCTCGCGCTCTACCGGGCCAAGGAGTCCGGCCGGGACCGGGTCTGCCTGCCCGCGGTCGACGGGCCCAAGGCCCCGGGGGGCTGAGCCGGGCGGGCGCGCCGTCCGGGCCCTGCATCGACCGGTCCGGGAACCCCCTAGGCTTGACGATATGGCCGAGTACATCTACACGATGCAGCGTGTGCGCAAGGCACATGGCGACAAGGTCGTCCTCGACGACGTCACCCTGCACTTTCTGCCCGGCGCCAAGATCGGTGTCCTGGGCCCGAACGGCACCGGTAAGTCGACGCTGCTGCGGATGATGGCCGGTCTGGACCAGCCGTCCAACGGCGACGCCCGCCTGATGCCGGGCTTCACGGTCGGCATGCTCCAGCAGGAGCCGCCGCTCAACGAGGCCAAGACGGTGCTCGGCAACGTCGAGGAGGGCGTCGCCGAGACCAAGGCGATGCTCGACCGGTTCAACGAGATCGCCGAGAAGATGGCGACCGACTACTCCGACGAGCTCATGGCCGAGATGGGCAAGCTCCAGGACAAGCTCGACCACCGCAACGCGTGGGACCTCGACAGCCAGCTTGAGCAGGCGATGGACGCGCTGCGCTGCCCGGCGCCCGACGCCGACGTCACCACCCTGTCGGGTGGTGAGCGGCGCCGCGTCGCGCTGTGCAAGCTGCTGCTGGAGTCGCCCGACCTGCTGCTGCTGGACGAGCCCACCAACCACCTCGACGCCGAGAGCGTCCAGTGGCTGGAGCAGTTCCTGGCCAAGTACGAGGGCACCGTCCTGGCCGTCACGCACGACCGGTACTTCCTCGACAACGTCGCCACCTGGATCCTGGAGCTCGACCGGGGCCGCTGCCACCCCTACGAGGGCAACTACTCCACCTACCTGGAGAAGAAGGCCGAGCGGCTCAAGGTCGAGGGCAACAAGGACGTCAAGCGCAAGAAGCGCCTGGAGGACGAGCTGGAGTGGGTCCGCTCCAACCCCAAGGCGCGGCAGACCAAGAGCAAGGCCCGGCTGGCGCGGTACGAGGAGATGGCCTCCGAGGCGGCCAAGACCCGCAAGCTCGACTTCGAGGAGATCCAGATCCCGCCGGGCCCCCGCCTCGGCAACACGGTGATCGTCGCCGAGAACCTCACCAAGGGCTTCGATGACCGGGCCCTGATGGAGGGCCTGTCGTTCACCCTGCCGCCGAACGGCATCGTCGGCGTCATCGGCCCGAACGGCGTCGGCAAGACCACCCTGTTCCGGATGGTCGTCGGTGAGGAGCGGCCCGACTCGGGCGTGCTGCGGGTCGGCGAGACGGTCAAGGTGTCCTACGTCGACCAGGGCCGCGGCGGCATCGACCCGAAGAAGAACGTATGGCAGGTCGTCTCCGACGGGCTCGACCACATCAACGTCGGCCAGGTCGAGATGCCCTCGCGGGCCTACGTGGCGGCGTTCGGGTTCAAGGGCCCCGACCAGCAGAAGCCCGCGGGCGTGCTGTCGGGCGGTGAGCGCAACCGGCTCAACCTGGCGCTGACCCTCAAGCAGGGCGGCAACGTGCTGCTGCTGGACGAGCCCACCAACGACCTCGACACCGAGACGCTCTCCAGCCTGGAGAACGCGCTGCTGGAGTTCCCCGGCTGCGCCGTCATCACCTCGCACGACCGCTGGTTCCTCGACCGCATCGCCACGCACATCCTGGCGTGGGAAGAGGGCTCCCAGTGGTTCTGGTTCGAGGGCAACTACGCCGACTACGAGAAGAACAAGATCGACCGGCTGGGCGCCGACGCCGCCCGTCCGCACCGGGTCACGCACCGCAAGCTGACCCGCTGAGGCACCGGGGCCGGCGGCCGTGCGGAGTGATCCGCACGGCCGCCGGCTTTCGTATGGGTGGTCACCGGGTCCGCGCGGTCGCCGGTTTCCCCTGCGCGCGGGGCGTCCGGCCGGTGGCCTCCCGCGGGCGGGGCGGCGGGTAGCATCGGCGCGACCGTCCCCCCACGTCACCGACCCCCAGGCGAGGACATGCAGCACACCGACCTGCCCGCGGCCGAGTACAGGCACGTCTACGAGTTCCACCTCCGGTTCGGCGACATCGACTCCCAGGGACATGTCAACAACGTCAAGTTCGTCGGCTACCTGGAGGACGCGCGGCTGGAGATGCTCCACGGCGACCCGGTGCGCAAGGGGGAGCAGCCGGTCCGCGGCATGGTGATCTCGCGGCACGAGGTCGACTACAGGCTGCCGCTGCTGCCGACCGTCCACCCGGTCCGGGTGGAGACGTGGGTCACCGAGGCCCGCGCCGCCTCGTTCAAGCTCGCCTACGAGGTGCGCGACGACGAGAACGTGTACGTGACCGCCACCTCGACCCTGGTCGCGTTCGACGTGGAGGCCGGCCGGCTGCGCCGCTTCACCCCGCAGGAGCGCGCGTTCATCGGCCGCTACATGGCACCCGCGGCCTGACGGTCCCCGCTGCATCCCGATCGGTATCCTGATCGTGGACCGTCCCCGGTCCGGGTGGCGTCGGAGGTCACGGGCAGGAGGGCGACATGCCCGCGACGGTCGGGATCCGCGGCGCGCGGCTGGACGACGCCGCGCCCCTCGTCCGGCTCTACCAGGCCGACCGCGACCATCTGCGCCGCTGGGTACCGGAGCGGGACGACTCCTTCTTCACCCCCAAGGGGCAGACCGACGACCTTCGCGGCCTCCTTGAGGCGCAGGCCGCGCGGAAGCTGTGGCCGGGCGTCGTGCTGGTGGACGGGGCGGTCGCCGGGAGGGTCACGCTCGACAACATCCTGCGCGGCCCCATGCAGAGCTGCCTTGTCGGGTACTGGGTGGCGCGCGCGCACACCGGCCGCGGGGTCGCGACCGAGGCGGTGCGGCAGGTGCTCGACCTGGCCTTCCGGCATCTGCGGCTGCACCGGGTGGAGGCCTGCACCCGGGTCGACAACCTCGCCTCGCAGCGGGTGCTGGACCACAACGGCTTCAGGCTGGTGGGTACCGCCCGGCGGCATTTCTACGCTGAGGGCCGCTGGCACGACGAGCGCGTCTTCGAGCGGCTGGCCCCATGGGACGACGGAGTGTCCCTCTTCCCCCGCCCCGACCTGGGGTAGTACCCAGGACGTCCGGCGGGCGCGACTCGTCACGGATCAGTAACAAGCCCGACAGGGATTCGTTCTGGGTGCCTTTCTCCCTTTAAGGTCACGACGCGAATTGTGGAGATCCCACGTGGAAGGGGGAAGATGCGGCGCTTCACACGAGGAGCGATGGCCCTGCTGCTCGCCGCGGGAGTCACCGGTGCCGGCACCACGGCCCGGGCGGCCGTTCCCGGTGCCCCGGACGACATCGCGGCCCGGCTCAAGGCGATCCCCGGCATGACGGTGACGGAGAAGACCTCCACGCTGCCCGGCTACCGGTGGTTCTGGCTCCAGTACCGGCAGCCGGTCGACCACCGCAAGCCCAAGGGACCGTGGTTCGAGCAGCGGATCATGTTGCAGCACAAGGCGGACGACCGGCCGATGGTGCTGTACACCAGCGGCTACGACACCCCCGAGACGATGTTCAAGAGCGAGCCGGCGGCGCTGGTCGACGGCAACCAGATCTCGGTCGAGTACCGCTACTTCACCCCGTCCAGGCCCGAGCCGGCCGACTGGAAGAAGGACACGATCTGGCAGGCGGCCACCGACGAGCACCGGATCATCGGGGCGCTGAAGCGGATCTACCGGACCCGGTGGATCTCCACCGGCGCGAGCAAGGGCGGCATGACCGCCGTCTACCACAAGCGCTTCTACCCCCGCGACGTCGACGGCAGCGTGGTCTACGTGGCGCCGAACGACGTGAAGAACGACGAGGACAGCGCCTACGACCGGTTCTTCGCCAAGGTTGGCAGCGACCCGGAATGCCGCGTCCACGTGAAGTCGCTGGCCCGCGAGTTCCTCAAGCGGCGCCCCGCGATGCTCCAGCGTTTCAAGGCCGACGCCGCCGAGAACGGCTGGACCTTCTCCACGCTGCGCACGCCCGACCGCGCCTTCGAGAACTCCGTCATGGACTACGAATGGGGCTTCTGGCAGTACAGCCTGCAAGCGGACTGCGCGACCCTGCCCGCGGTGAACGCCTCCGATGACGAGATCTACAAGACGCTCGACACGATCTCCGGACTGTCGTACTACACCGACCAGGGCCTGGCCCCCTACGTTCCGTACTACTACCAGGCGGGGACGCAGCTCGGCTGGCCGAAGCCGCAGTTCACGAGCCTGCGCCCGCTGCTGCGTCACGAGGACAGCTACAAGGCCCGCACCTACGTCCCGAAGAGCATCCCGATGCGCTTCGACGGCGGCACGGCGATGCGCGACATCGACGCCTGGGTGCGCGGCCACGGGAGCCGGATGCTGTTCCTGTACGGGGCGAACGACCCGTGGGGCGCCGAGCCGTTCCGGCTGGGCGAGGGCAGCCGCGACTCGGCCGTCTACACCGCGCCGGGCATGAACCACAGCGGCAAGCTGATCGAGAAGCTGCCGGACGCGCAGCGCACCAAGGCGGTCTCCGACCTGCTGCGGTGGGCGGACGTGAAGCCGGACGCGCAGGCGTTCAGCAACGTCCCGTCCGACGCCGTCGACCCGCTCCAGTTGCAGCGCCCGCCGCTGTAACCGCGCCACGCAGGCCCGCGGCGTGCCGTTCCCTTCCGGGAGGCGGCACGCCGCCGGGGTTCGCGCCGTGGTCTCGACCGGCTCTCAGCCGGACGGGACGAGCCAGGCCGAGGAGTTGCCCGCCAGCAGGTCGCCGTGCAGCGGCGCGCTGGTCAGCAGGACGCTGCCGGACGGCATTCGCACCGGGTCCTCGCCGCAGTTGAGGGCGCAGGCGAACGGTCCGCGCCGGAAGATCAGTGCGGTCTCGGGGGAGTCCAGCCACTCCACGCCGTCCGGCAGGTCGGCCGTCAGCAGCCGGCGCCGCGCCAGGGCCTCGCGGTAGAACGACAGCGTGGACGCCGGGTCCGGGGCCTGTGCCTCGGCGGTCAGCGCCGCCCAGCCGGCGGGCATCGGCAGCCAGGGCCGGACGCCGTCGGCCGAGAACCCGTACGGCTCGGTCTTCCCCGACCACGGCAGCGGGACGCGGCAGCCGTCGCGGCCCGGCTCCCCGCCCGCGCTCTGCGTCCAGATCGGATCCTGGCGGGCGGCGTCCGGCAGATCGGTCACTTCGGGCAGGCCGAGCTCCTCGCCCTGGTAGAGGTAGGCCGAGCCGGGGAGCGCCAGCATGAACAGCAGCGCCGCCCGCGCCCGCGCCGGACCGAGGCCGGGCGCGCTCCCCGGCCGCCCGTACCGGGTCACGTGCCGGACGGAGTCGTGGCTCGACAGCACCCAGGTCGGTGCCGCGCCGGCCCCCGCGACGGCCGCCAGCGCCGAGGCGACCACGTCCCGGAACGCCGGCGCCGACCACGGCGCGAGCTGGAGGTCGAACTGGAACACCTGGTGCAGCTCGTCCGGACGCAGGTAGAGCGCGAGGTCCTCGGGACCCTCGGTCCAGACCTCGCCGATCGCCATCCGGTCGCCGTCGTACTCGTCCAGGATGCGCCGCCAGGCCCGGTACACCGGGTGGATCTCCGACCGGGCGTAGACCGGGCCGTGCAGCGCGCGCCGGTCCCGGCCGCCGAGATCGCCGTACGTCCCGTCCTTGAACAGGCCGGCGGCGACGTCGATGCGGAAGCCGTCCACCCCGCGGTCGAGCCAGAACCGCAGGATGTCCTCGAACTCCCGCCGCACCTCGGGGTTGCGCCAGTTGAGGTCCGGCTGCTCGGGGGTGTAGAGGTGCAGGTACCACTCGCCGTCTGGCAGCCGCGTCCAGGCCGGCCCGCCGAACGCCGAGGGCCAGTCGTTGGGCGGCCCCTCGGCCGCGCCGGCCGGGCCCGCCGCGCCAGCCGGGCCCGCCGCGCCAGCCGGGCCCGCCGGTCCGCCCGGGCGGAAGAGGTAGCGGTCGCGGGCCGGCGAGCCGGGCGGCGAGGCCAGCGCCTCCTGGAACCAGCGGTGCCGGTCGGAGGTGTGGTTGGGGACGATGTCGACGATCAGGCGGAGTCCGTGCCCGTGCGCGGCGGCGACCAGGTCGTCGAAGTCGCCGAGCGACCCGAACCGCGGATCGACCGCGCGGTAGTCGGCGACGTCGTAGCCGCCGTCGGCCAGGGGGGAGCGGTAGAACGGGGTGAGCCAGAGGGCGTCCACGCCCAGGTGGCGGAGGTGGCCCAGCCGGGACCGCACCCCGCGCAGATCACCCTCACCGTCACCGTCCGCGTCGGCGAAACTGCGGACGTACACCTCGTACACGACGGCATTGCGCCACCAGGGGGTCAGCGTCATACATGCCGATCTACCCGGTTATGACGGGGCGTTCACCATGCTCCGCGCGGCCATCGTGAAGTAGTTCCAGAGCTTCTCGTCGAGCTCCTCGGGGAGCTTCAGCTCGTCCACCGCCGCGCGCATGTGCCGCATCCAGGCCGCGCGCTCGGGCTCGCCGATCACGAACGGCACGTGCCGCATCCGCAGCCGGGGATGCCCGCGCTCCCGGCTGTAGGTGTTGGGGCCGCCCCAGTACTGGATCAGGAAGAGCCGGAGCCGGTCCTCGGCGGGGCCGAGATCCTCCTCCGGGTACATGGGGCGCAGCAGGGGGTCGCCGGCGACCCCCTGGTAGAAGCGGTGGACCAGCCGCCGGAAGGTCTCCTCACCGCCGACCGCTTCGTAGAACGTCACTTCATGAGCCATAACGGTCCCCACTCTATGTGAGACGGGCGCCCTCCCGATGCGGGATCGGTCACCTTGATCGGCGAACCCGGACGGCCCGGCGGGACGCTCCGGAGCCTCGCCGCCGAAGATCGTCCGGACGCGGGCTCCGGGCCCGGCTCGGGACCGGGCTCAGGACGCGGCGGAGGGGGTGGCGACCGAGACGCCGGCGTCGTCGAACGCGCGCTTGACGCGCTCGCGCAGCTGCCGGGCCACGTCGCCCTGCCGGCCCGGGGCGGTCTTGAGGACGATCCGGATGACCAGCGCGTCGCCGCCCAGCGACTGCACGCCCCAGACCGACGGCTCCTCCAGGATGACGCTCTGCCACTTGGGGGTGGCGGCCATCTCGTCGGCGACGGTCTGGAGGATCCGCTTGACCTTCTCGGTGTCCTCCTGGATGTCCACCGGGATGTCCAGGACGGCCCGGCCCCAGTTCTGGGACTCGTTGCCGACCTTTTTGATCTCGCCGTTCGGGACGTACCAGACGACGCCGTTGACGTCGCGCATCCGGGTGACCCGCAGGGTGACGGCCTCGACCGTCCCCTTGGCGCCGCCGACGTCGATCACGTCGCCGACCCCGTACTGGTCCTCCAGCAGCATGAACAGCCCGGCCAGCAGGTCCTTGACGATGTTCTGCGCGCCGAAGCCGACCGCGACGCCGATCACGCTGGCGCTGGCCAGGATGGGCGCCAGATTGAGGCCGAGCGAGCCCAGGATGCTGAACATCGCGGTGCCGAGGATCACCACCGAGGCGATCGACCGCAGCACCGAGCCGAGGGTCTTGGCGCGCTGCGCCCGCCGCTGGTTGAGCAGGGCGGGGCTGCCGTCGAAGGCGGTGCGGTTGCGCTCGCGCACCTTCTCGGCCATCGTGCCCTCGGCCATCCGGAGCGTGATCTGAGTGATCATCCGGTGCGTGAGCCGGCGCAGCAGCAGCGCGATCATGAAGGTCAGCACGATCAGGAACAGCGTGCCGAGCGGCTTGTCGAGCCAGGTGTTGAAGAAGCGGGTGAATCCCTCGTTGTGCGACACGTTCCAGGCCATCCGGCAACCGATGCTGGGGTGCTCGGTGACGCACGCCTTCTCGGGCGTTCCGTCCTGCATCCAGGGCATCGCGGCGACGAGAGCGAGTGACATGGGGCAGACCCTCCCCGGCCGGTTGTGGGTGTAGCTGCACATCGCCGTGCGTCCGCGGCGGTACGAGCCCGATCGTAGAGGACGGTGACGAGCGGTTCGTACGCCGCGGGGCGATGTGCAGCGACCCGGCCGGGGCGGGCCTGCCCGGATGCCGCGGGCCTGGTGAGGGGGGACCGCACCGGGCCCGCGGCGGGTTCATCGCGGCCGTCCCGCGCCGGTGCGCGGTTCGTCCGGCCGCGGGCGCGCCGGGGAACGAACGTGCCCCGCGGGGTCCGCGGCTGCCGCGCCGTTCCGGCCACGGCCCGCGGGGCACGTCCGGCTCTAGGGGTGGCCCGGCGGCCACTCTCTCGTCGGGGCCGCGCCATGCGGCTCCAGCCCCCGGGCCTCGAACCTGTGCGCGTCCCGGCCGTCCCGCGCGCCCCGGACGTCCCGGGTCTCGCGCGAGCCCCAGGAGTCCCGCGGGTCCCGTGCTTCGCGGCGTTCGCATCTCTCGCGCCGCAGCGGTTCGAGGACGCGGGCCAGCTTCAGGGCGGCGCCCCCCGGGTCGTCCACCCGGTGCATGCGCTCGCCCCAGGACCACCAGTAGTAGTGATCGTGCGTCTCCGGAGCCGGCGCGCACGTCACATCCTCGGCCAGGCTCGCCGCGTCCGGGTTGACCACCCGAAGGAAGGCCGGTCCCGATCTGGTCCGGACCACGCGGGCCACGAGCCCGCGCGTGTCGAGCTCGTGCTCCAGCTTCTCGAGGAAGCCGACGCGTATGTCGCTGACCACCTGCGCACCCCCTCCATCGTCGTGCTGCGAGGACTGCTCCGGCGTTCCCGTGCGATCGTCGCCGTCCCCGCCGGGCCGCGGCCGAGGGGCGCTCCTTGATCGGACGCTCCGGATGCGTCCGGTCACTCCCGGCGAGAGTTGCAACTCTCACGGTGCTCGGTCAAGGGCACGGCTGTCCGCCGAAGCGGGGGATTACCCCACTTCGGGAGGAGGTTCGTCCTCCTTGGGAGGAAGAATCTCTACCCAGGGATCTGAGGGTGCACCCGAGCCCCTTCCCTTTCCCGGGAATGGCTTGGCCAGCCCCCTCCGTAGGGTTACGCTGCGTGCGCGAGAGATTATCTCTCGTGGCCATCCAGCAACCCGGTCGCCGTGGCCGGCAGCGGGTCCCGTGGCCGGGGCCGGCGACCGGGCTCAGCGGTGAGGAGGCCGGAATCGATGTCGGACCCCCCGCGCAAAGAGACGGAGATAGCGCGAACGATCCGTGCTAGCGGTCTGGCACGGGGGCGCTGTGCCGTGGACATCGCCCGCGATATCCACGACCAATGCGGTCCCCTTTTCGGAACCAGCAAGGTCAAGGCGCACCGCCTTTCGCACGGTGTCTCGCTGTCCGACATCGTGGCCCAGGTCAGAGCGCTGTACGAGATCGACGGCAAACCGCCGCCCCGGCTCGGGGAGACGCTGCTGTCGGCGTACGAGAGCGCCTACAAGCGGCCCGGGCCCGCGTACCTGCACTACCTCTGCGCCGTCTACCGGGTCGAACCCGACGACCTCGGCTACCAGGGCCCCTGCATCTGCGGCCGCGGCCACGCGGTCCGGCCGGGCGCCGCTCCCGCCTCCCCCCGGCGGGGATCGGAGCGGCGGCCGGAGCGGGAGCCCGAACCGCTGATCGGGGCGGTCGTCACCAGGCCCGACGACCGCAACTGGATGCCAGTCAACGAAGTTCGGGGACTCGACCGCGCCGCGGGTCCCATCTCCATCGATGTGGGAGAGGAGGACATCGTGCTTCGCAGGACACTTCTGCAACTCCTGGCCGGAGCGGGCGTGGCGCTCGACGGCCAGTTCCTCGGGGCGGTCGACAACCTTCGTCGCAAGATGGACGACACCCTGGTCAGCGCGACGGTGTCGCCGACGATGCTCGACCAGTGGGAGGAGACCACCTTCGGCTACGGCCAGCAGTACCAGGCGACCCCCTCGCTGCGGCTGCTGTGCGACGTGCTGCTGGACTTCAGCGAGGTGCGCCGCATGTGCGACAAGCGGCAGCCGGTCGAGCTCCAGGAACGGCTGTGCCGGATCGCCGCCCAGCTGTCCGGGCTGTCCGGGCTGATCATGATCAACCTGGGCGACCACCGGCTGGCCCGGTCGTTCTTCCGTACCGCCCGGTCCGCCGCCGACGAGACCAACGACCGCGGGCTGCGCGCCTGGGTCACCGTCCGCGAGTCCCTGGTGCCGATGTACTACGGCGATCCGCGCGAGGCGCTGCACCTGGCCCGCAAGGCCCAGGACCTGGCCGGACGCACGCCTGGGGTCGCGGCGGCGATGGCGCCGGCCGTCGAGGCCCGCGCGCTCGGCATGCTGGCCATGCGCGGACGCGGCGACGCCGCGCCGGGCGCCCGCCGCGCGCTGGTGCGCGGCAGGGCGGTCTTCGACCAGCTCTCCAAGGCCGACACCAACGACCTGGTGTTCGGCTTCACCGACCGGCAGATGGCCTTCTACGAGGGCGACACCTTCACCAGCCTCGGCGACCACCGGCACGGCGACGAGGTGCTGAGCCACGCGCTCACGCTGTACGCCCCGTCCGACCGGGTCGACCTGACGCTGGTGCGGCTCGACCGCGCCTCCTGCAAGCTGCACGCCGGACATCCGGAGGCGGCGCTGACCGCGGGCCAGGAGGCCATCCTGGAACTGCCGCCCGAGCACCGCTCCGACATCCTGGTCCACCGGGCCCGCCAGATCGGCGCCGCGGTGAACGCCAAGCACGGCGAGATCCCGGCGCTCAAGGACTTCTACGAGGCGCTGGCCGGCCCATGGAGTAAGAGCCCGACCCAGCAGGCCCCCGCCGTCCCGCCCTCCGAGCAGGTCTGACCCGGTCATGGGAACGCCCGACGGCGCCCCGTGGCGGAGCGATCCCGCCAAGGGGGCGCGGACCCTGGTCCGGCTCCAGGCGGAGCCGCCCGCATGGGCCTTCGCCGACCTGCGCCTGCGGCGCTACCACGCCGCCGACCACGCCACCGTCCTCGACCTGCACCGAGAGGGACTGGCCCAGGTGGGCCTGCGTCCCGGCGACGGCGTCTACTACGACCACGACTTCTTCCGGATGGAGGACATCTACCTCCGCAACGACGGGGAGTTCATCGTCGGCGAGGTGGCCGGACGCATCGTCGCCATGGGCGGCCTGCGCCGGGCCGACCTGATCCCCGGCGGCAGCGCGCGGGCGTACGGCGGCTACGCGCCCGGCAGTCCCGTGCTCGACGTGGTCGAGATGGTGCGGCTGCGCGTCCGTCCCGCCGCCCAGCGGCGCGGCTATGGCGCGGCCATGGTCCGCGCCCTGGAGGAACGTGCCGGCGAGTACGGCTACCGGGTCCTGCGGGCCGACACCACCGAGCTCCAGGGCCCGGCGCTCGCGCTCTACCGCAAGTTCGGCTGGAAGGAGACCAGGCGCGAGATGATCGGCGGCATCACCAACATCCACATCGAGAAGCCGCTCCGCTGACGAGCCGATGACGGCCCCCGCTCGCATCGTCTCGGGGGCGATGCGAGCGGGGTTTCGGGGCTGCGGGCCGGGCCGCGGTCAGGGGCGGCGGGCGCCGGCGAGCTGCATCAGCGGGTAGCGGCGCCGCCGGACGTCGCTGAAGCCCCGCTCGGTGAGGGCCCGGACGACCTCGCGGTCGCCGAACATGGTGACGCCCGCGGCCCGGCCGATCAGCTCGGTGCCCAGGCGGGAGACCGGGAGCGCCGGCCGCCGGGTGGTGAGGACGACCAGCCGGCCGCCGGGCTTGAGCACCCGGGTCATGCTGTCGATCGCCGCCCAGGGATCGTCGAACAGGTAGAGCGCGCCGAAGCAGCAGACGGCGTCGAACGTCGCGTCCAGGAACGGCAGGTGGACGGCGTCGCCGCGGACGTACCCGATCTCGGCACCCCGCGGATCGGCGCCCCTCCCGGAACCCGGCCGGACCGCGGCCTCGGCGGTGGTCTCGACGGTGGCGGACACGGACGCGGTGGCCTCGGACGCGGCGCGGGCGAGCATGGTGGCGGCGGCGTCCAGGCCGACGACCAGGCCCCCGGCGGACACTCCCGCGGCCAGCGCCCGGGTGACGTTGCCCGGGCCGCAGGCCACGTCCAGGACGGTCGCGTCCGGGCGGCCGGCCGAGCCGGGACGGCCGAGGCCGAGCCAGTCGCGGGCCAGGGCGTGCTCGGCGGCGGTGTCCGGGCCGAGCGGCCACCCCTTGGCGAGGTTGAACCCGACCGGGCGCCAGATCCGCTCGTACACGCGCGGCAGGAACCTCGACTGCATGACCGACTGGGCCGGCGTCGGGGCGGGCCCGGCGGCGGGGCCGAGCAGGTCGAGGTAGCCCGCCGACCGGTCCGGATCGGCGGGCGGGCCGTCCAGGAGCAAGGCGATCCGGTCCAGCACGGGCGGGCTCTGCGCCAGGGAGGGGCTCACCCCGCTATTGGATCACGTGTCGAACGGTGCTGCCGCCGGATGTGACGCGGACCTCAGGTCCAGCCCGGTCTGCGCCGCGGAGAACGAGAGCGTGTCGACCATCAGGTCGACCGACCGGCTCACCGACCGGGCGGCGTGCCCCACCTCGGCCTCGTTGCGCAGCAGGATCGGCCGGTCCGAGGCGGTCGCGTGCTGGAGCGCGGCGCACATCTTGCGGGCGTGCAGGGGGTCCACGCGGGTGTCGCTGTCGAAGAGGGTGAACAGGGTGGCGGGGTAGGCGATCCCCTCGCGGACGTGATGGTAGGGCGAGTACGACAGCAGCCACTCGAACTCGGCGGGGTCGCCCGCGGTGCCGTACTCGTCGTTCCAGGTCTGGCCGAGCCCGAACCGCTCGTACCGCACCATGTCGAGCAGCGGCGCCGAGCAGATCACCGCGCGGTAGAGGCCCGGGCGCTGGGTGAGCGCGGCCCCGACCAGCAGCCCGCCGTTGGAGCCGCCGGAGATCGTGAGCCGGTCCGCGGCGGTGAGGCCGTCGGCGATCAGCTTCTCGGCCGCGGCGTGGAAGTCGTCGAAGACGTTCTGCTTGCGTTCGCGCATGCCGGCGCGGTGCCACTCCTCGCCCTCCTCGGAGCCGCCGCGCAGGTTGGCGATCGCGTACACGCCGCCCGCCTCCACCCAGGTCAGGATGCTCGCCGAGTACGCGGGGGTGAGCGGGATGTTGAAGCCGCCGTAGCCGTACAGGATGGCGGGGCGCGGGCCCGAGTCGCCCGGACGGGAGGCCACCAGCATCCGGACCTCGGTGCCGTCGGCGGAGGTGTAGACGACCTGGCGGGTGTCGATCCGGGGGACCTCGACGGTGCCGGGCGCGGCGGCCCACGGGGTCGTCTCGCCGGTGCGGGAGTCGTAGCGCAGCACCGCGGACGGGGTGGTGTGGTCGGTGTAGCCGAACCACGCCTCGTGGCCGCCCTCGGGGCGTTCGATGATGCCGCCGATCGTGCCGAGCCCGGGGGTCGGCACCGTGCCGAGGCGTTCGCCGGTGGCCGGGTCGTGGACGGTGATCTCGCTGATCGCGTGCCGGGTCCAGCCGGCGAGCAGCACGTCGTCCAGGAGCGCGAAGTCGGTGAGCACCGCCTCGGGGTCCTCCGGGATCAGGTCGCGCCAGGTCTCGTATCCGGGGTCCGCGGGGTCGGTGACGCAGAGCCGGGACCGCGGGGCGTCGCGGTCGGTGAAGACGTACGCGCGCCCGTCGCGTCCGACGTGCAGGCCCGTCTCGGCGTCGACGCCCTCCTGGACGGCGCGCAGCTCGGGCCGCTCGGGGGACGAGGCGGACAGGTCGGCGATCCACAGGTCGTTGCGGGGGGCGGTGCCCTGGGAGGAGGAGATCGTGAGCCAGCGGCCGTCGCGGCTGACCCCGACGCCGTAGTAGTTGGTCTTGTCCCGGCCGGCGCCGAAGATCAGGACGTCCTCGGAGTCGGGCGCGGCGCCGACCTGGTGCAGGTAGACGCGGCGGTGGTGCTGCTCCTCGCCCTCGGGGACGGCGCTCACCGGCAGCCGGCGCACGTAGAAGAACGCCTCGCCGCCGGGCAGCCACGCGACCGACGATTCGCGGACCCGGTCGATCGGGCCGTCGACGCGCTTGCCGGTCGCGACGTCGATCACGTAGAGGAGCGACTCCTCGTCGCCGCCGTGCGAGACCTTGTAGGCGAGCCGGCGGCCTTCCCTGTCGGGCTGCCAGCCGTCGAGCGTGGTGGTGCCGTCGGGGTCGATCGCCATCGGGTCGACCAGCGCCCGTTCCGTCCCGTCGCCGTCCGGGTCGACGGTGTACAGCACGGGGTGCTCCTGCTCGGCGGTGCGGCGGGTGAAGAACCGCCGGTCGCCGCGCCAGACGGGTGAGCCGACGCTTCCGGCGCCGAGCAGCTCGCCGAGCCGGGCGCGCAGCCGGTCGCGGCCCGGGAGCGCGTCCACGGTCTCGTGGAAGAGACGGTCCTGGGCGGCCAGCCACTTCTCGGTGTCGTCGGCCTGCCGGTCCTCGAGCCACCGGTACGGGTCGGTCACGCGGTGACCGTGGAGTACGTCGGAGGTGTCCTGGCGTGGCGCGGGCGGGTACGGCGGTCGGCTCATGACCAGCACTGTATTGGCCCCGCGGACCCGCCCGCGCCCGCCGCCGGGCGGGCCGCAGGTACCAGCCCTTACCAGGAGGAACGACCCGCCCGGCCAGCGGGGGGCGCGGACCGTCGCGCGGCGGTGTGTGTGGCGAGGTGAACGCGGGGGGCTTCTTCGGTAGAAGTGGCGATGATCAGTGGGCTCTTTTCCAACGGGGGTTGATCATGAAGAGCATCATCGCCGGCGGGCGCGCGCCGGGTCGGGCCGCCGCCGTCGGCGTCGGCGTCGCGGCGCTGGGGGCGGCGCTGCTCACGCCGGGCCAGCCCGCACAGGCCACCGCCACGCAGGCCACCGCCACGCAGGCCACCGCCACGCGGGTCGCCGCCGTACAGGCCGCACCCGTACAGGCCGCTGCCACGCAGGCCGCGAAGGTGAAGCTCGGCTACTCCGCGCCGAAGGTCTCCGGCACCGGCGACCGGGTCACCTGGACGTGGACGGTGCGCAACACCGGCAAGCGCGGGGTCGAGAGGGTCGTGCTCGTCCACCGGCTGAGGCCGCGGCTCAAGATCGTCGCGGTCGCCGCACCCTGCCGGACGCTGCGCGCGTCGGTCAGGTGCGACTACGGCGTGCTCCGGGCGGGGCGGTCGAGGCGCGGTTCGCTGACCGCCCGGATTCCGGCGGACGCCAAGGACGGCGTGCGGATCAGCGGACGATTGACCTGGTGGCAGGGCGCCCGGCCGGGGGCGGCGCCGCAGGGCAGGTAGTCCAGAAGCCTGTGGAATAAGGCGATTTGGACGGCTCCTGGGGCCACATCCCGTGACGCCGGGGGCCGTTCCGCGTTCGATCGGGCGGGCTTGTGGGGAGGAAATGGGGTAGCGGACGGCCTCCTCCAGACGCCACACTGAATTCGGGTCGATTCGCCCCTGGGGAGGTCCTCATGGCGGGTGCGCAGGTGCCGGAGACGATACTCCGGCCTCGGTACGAGGCGCGCTCAGCCGCGCCCGCCGAGGCTATCGGAGCCCACAGCCCGGTGGAGGGCCTCTGATGCGACAGGTCCTTCTCCTGAACGCGACGTACGAACCACTCACGACGCTCCCGCTCCGGCGGGCGGTGTGCCTCGTGCTCAGGGAGAAGGCGGAGGTCGTCCATCACGACACCTCCGGCGCCGTCCTGCACTCGGCCGCGGTGTCGATCGAGGTCCCCTCGGTGATCAGGCTCCGCCGCTACGTGCGGATCCCGTTCCGGACGCGGGTCCCGCTCACCCGGGCGGCGCTGATGCGGCGCGACAACTTCCGGTGCGTCTACTGCGGCCGGCGCGCCGAGACCATCGATCACGTCCAGCCGCGCAGCCGCGGCGGCATGCACGTCTGGGAGAACTGCGTCGCCTCCTGCATGCCGTGCAACCACAGCAAGGCCGACCGGCTCCTCGACGAGCTCGGCTGGACGCTCACCGTCACGCCGGGCGTGCCGCGCGGCGCGCACTGGCGGCTCATCGGCGTCATCAACGACGGCGACCCTCAGTGGGCCCCCTACGTCACCCAGCCCGCCGCCTGATCGCTCCCGCCCGTCCCCGCGGGCTGTCGCAGGCGGGGCGGGCGCCCGTATCCTGGACGGGTGCCACGCTATGACTATCGATGCCGCGCCTGCGGGTCCACGTTCGAGGTGTCCCGCCCGATGATCGAGGCGTCCGACCCGGCGCCCTGCCCCGACGGCCACGACGACACCGTCAAGCTGCTGTCCACGGTGGCCGTCACGGGGACGGGCCGAGCCCCGGCCCCGGCGCCGCCGAGCGGCGGCGGAGGCGGTTGCTGCGGCGGGGGCTGCTGCGGCTGACCCCACCGGCCGGAGGACCGGCGGCTCCCCGGGTGTCCGGGAGCGCTGACGGAGGAACCCGCGCCGGCCGTCCGATGACGGCCTCCGCGGGTTCCGGTGTGCGCGGGTTCCGGTGCGCGCCGGGACGGCGGTCAGCCGCGGGAGAGCTGGCCCACGTCGCGGGCCGCGCCAGTGGAGGCCGAGGTCGCCATCGCCGCGTACGCCTGTAGGGCGGCGCTCACCGTGCGCTGGCGGTCGCGCGGACGGTAGCCGCCCAGCTCGGCGAGGAGCCGCTCGCGGCGGGCCGCCAGCTCGTCCTGCGGGACGTCCAGCTCCAGCGAGCGGTTCGGGATGTCGATCACGATCCGGTCGCCGTCCTGGACCAGGGCGATGATGCCGCCGCCCGCGGCCTCGGGGGAGGCGTGCCCGATCGACAGGCCGCTGGTGCCGCCGGAGAACCGGCCGTCGGTGACCAGCGCGCAGGACTTCCCGAGCCCGCGGCCCTTGAGGAAGCTGGTCGGGTAGAGCATCTCCTGCATGCCGGGTCCGCCCTTGGGGCCCTCGTAGCGGATGACCACCACGTCGCCGGCCTTGACCTTGTCGCCGAGGATGCCCTCGACCGCGTCGTCCTCGCACTCGAAGACCACCGCCGGGCCGGTGAAGGTGAGCAGCTCCTCGTCGACGCCCGCGGTCTTGACGATGGCGCCCTCGGGCGCGATGTTGCCGCGCAGCACCGCCAGGCCGCCGTCGGTAGTGTAGGCGTGCTCCGCCTCGCGGATGCAGCCGTTCTCGCGGTCGAGGTCGAGCTCCTCCCAGCGCGCGCTCTGGCTGAACGCCGAGGTGGTGCGGACCCCGCCCGGCGCGGCGTGGAACATCTCCACGGCCTCCGGGAGGACGTCGGGCGACCGCACGTCCCACTTGGCGAGGTGCTCGGTCAGCGAGGCGGAGTGGACCGAGGTCACCGAGCGGTGCAGCAGCCCGGCGCGGTCGAGCTCGCCCAGCATCGCGGGGATGCCGCCCGCGCGGTGGCAGTCCTCGACGTGGTATTCGGGGGTGGCCGGGGCGAGCTTGCAGATGCACGGCACCCGCCGGGACAGCTCGTCGATCTCCTTGAGGCCGAAGTCGACGCCGCCCTCGTAGGCGGCGGCCAGCAGGTGCAGGATCGTGTTGGTCGAGCCGCCCATGGCGATGTCGAGCACCATGGCGTTCTCGAACGCGTCCCGGGTGGCGATGTTCAGCGGCAGGACGGACGCGTCGTCCTGCTCGTAGTAGCGGCGGGCGACGTCGACGACCGCGCGGCCGGCGTCCTCGTACAGGCGCCTGCGGGCGGTGTGGGTGGCCAGCACGGTGCCGTTGCCGGGCAGCGCGAGCCCGATCGCCTCGGTCAGGCAGTTCATCGAGTTGGCGGTGAACATGCCCGAGCAGGACCCGCAGGTCGGGCAGGCGCTCTCCTCCAGCTCGGTCAGCTTGTCGGCGGCGACCGAGGCGTCGGCGGAGGCGATGATCGGGTCGATCAGGTCGAGCTTGTTGCCGCCCAGCACGCCCTCGACCGGCTTGCCGGCCTCCATCGGGCCGCCGGAGACGAAGACCGTCGGGATGTTGAGCCGCAGCGCGGCCAGCAGCATCCCCGGCGTGATCTTGTCGCAGTTGGAGACGCAGATCAGCGCGTCGGCGCAGTGCGCGTTCACCATGTACTCGATCGCGTCGGCGATCAGCTCGCGGGAGGGCAGCGAGTAGAGCATCCCGCCGTGGCCCATGGCGATGCCGTCGTCGACCGCGATCGTGTTGAACTCGCGGGGGACGCCGCCGGCCTCCTTCACCGCGCCGGCCACGACGTCGCCGACCTCGCGCAGGTGGACGTGGCCGGGGACGAACTGGGTGTAGCTGTTGGCCACCGCGACGATCGGCTTGCCGAAGTCCTCGCGGGCCACGCCGCTGGCGCGCATGAGCGCGCGGGCGCCCGCCATGTTCCTGCCGTGGGTGACCGTACGCGACCTGAGCGGGGGCATCTGAGACCTCTCCAAACCTGTGACGTGCTGTGCTGCCGATCGTACGACCGTGTCCGCGCCGATGCGGCGGGCGTGGCGACCGGGCCCGGACGGACCTGCGCAGCGGCGGATCGCGGCGCTGCCGCCGGCTCAGCAGAGGTCATGTGGGGCCGGCGAGTCTGCTCTCGATGGTACCAACGGCCCGCGATGCCCCCGCAGGGCGCGCGGGACGGGTCGCCGACGATCGGGAACGCCGGGCCCATGGGGCGAGCCCGGCGCGGGGGCGGGCGGGGCCCGCCCGGTCACTCCTCGGGGTACTTGGGCGGCAGGGCCTCCTCGGCCGCCTGGAAGATGCGCTGGACGTCGGTCTCGGTCAGGATCTTCGGGCGCCGGCGCAGGTAGGACCGGGCCCGGTTGCCCGCGTAGACGTCCACGTCCCGGACCCGCATCACCTTCCAGGGGATGGACGGGCCGTAGATGGCCACCGACGGCTGGACCGGCACCTCGAAGCCGACCTGGCCGCCGATGATCTCGCTGGCCTGCTCGGCCTCCCACCGGGCCTCGTCCAGGCGGTCCTTCTTGTTGAAGGGGCCGTGGAAGAGCTTGCGGTGGGACATGGTCCGCACCGGAAGCCGCTTGTCCCACTTCTCGGAGTCGATGGCGTAGACGCCGCTCGGGCCGATCACCAGGTGATCGATCCGGCCGTCGCTGACGCCCTCGTCGTCACGGGGTACCGCGCGCGCGTGCAGAACGCGGTATCCGTTCCGTTCCAGGGACCGGAGCTGCTTCTCGGTGCGCCGCTCGGCGGCCGAGGACTTCTGCCAGGCGGGCACGCTGGAGCTCTTGCGAGCCCGGCGGACCACGTCGACGATGATCGCCAGGACCGCCCCGGTGATCCCGATGCGGATGTCGAAGACGACCGTGAGGACGAGGCCGATCACGATCGCCGCGCCGGCCCGCCAGAGCCAGCGGCGGATCTGCGGGTCGCTGAGCATGTCCCCGTACGTCTGCTGTTCGGTCGGCCGTTCGACGGGGGTCTGCTGAGGCTGGCCGCGCTCCTCCTGGGTCTCGTCCCGCTCCGTGATAGCCATGAGTGACGCTCCGTATTCCTCTCGGCTGGGGAGCATGATCCTCCGTGCGCAGAGTAATCACTCCGTGGTGCGGCGACCAGCCGTGTCGGGTTCATACTTTTGTCGCCGTATTTGGGTGAATATCTGCTGGATTGGTTGGGTACGTTAGTTGCCTTCGATGCCATCTTTGATGGTCTCGCCTCCGGCGTCTAGCGTTCCGCCCTGTGACCCTTACCCACGAGTTGAGCGCCGTCCGCATGGCCGCCGCGATCCGCGCCGGGGAGCTCTCCCCGGTCGAGGTCGCCGCCCACTATCTGGACCGTATCGAACGACTGAACCCACAGGTGGGCGCCTACACGACGGTGACCGCCGAACTGGCGGTGGAACGGGCCCGCCTCGCCGAGAAGCAGGTGCGGGAGGCCGCCGATCCGCGCGATCTGCCGCCGCTGCACGGCGTGCCGATCCCGGTGAAGGACCTCAATATGGTGCGCGGGGTCCGGATGACGTTCGGATCGAAGGTTTTTGACGAACTCTCCGGGTTCGCGGACGACAACGTCGTACTGCTCCTGAGGGAAGCAGGTTCTGTCCTTCTCGGTAAGACCGCCACCCCCGAATTCGGTCTGCCCTGTTACACCGAGAACGCGCTCGGGCCGCCCGCCCGCACCCCCTGGGACCTCTCCCGGTCGGCGGGCGGCTCCAGCGGCGGCGCGGCGGCGGCCGTGGCGGCGGGCCTGGCGCCGGTGGCCCAGGGCAGCGACGGGGGCGGCTCGATCCGGATCCCCAGCAGCGTCTGCGGCCTGTTCGGGATCAAGCCCACCCGGGGCCGCGTCTCCCAGGGGCCGATCGTCCCGGACCTGTTCGGCCTGTCGGCCAACGGGCCGATCGCCCGCACGGTGCGCGACGCCGCCGCGCTGCTGGACGTGATGGCCCGCCCGATGCCGGGCGACCTCTACCTCGCGCCACCGCTCGCGGCGGGGGAGACCTTCCTCGGGCACGCCGACCGTCCACCGGGCCGGCTCCGGATCGCGCGCAGCAGGGAACCGGCCGTGGCAGGGGCAGAGGTCCATCCCGACTGCGTCGCGGCGTACGAGGAGGCCGGCCTCCTGCTGGAGGAGCTCGGCCACGAGGTCGTCGAGCTGCCCTCCCTGCTGGGCCCCGAGCTGGTCCCGCACTTCGTGCTGCTGTGGGGCGTCATGGCGACGCTCACGCCCGTCCCTGCGGAGAGCGAGCATCTGCTCCAGCCGCTGACCCGCTGGCTGCGCGAACGCGGCCACGCGGTGACGGCGCCGCAGCTGTTCCAAGCGCACGCCGCGTTGCAGGCGGCCCTGCGGACGGCGTTTCCGGTGATGAACGGGTTCGACGCGATCCTGCACCCGACCCTCGCGCAGCCGCCCGCGCCCATCGGGTACTTCCACGACCAGGAGCCTGAGGAGAACTTTGAGCGCCAGATGCGGTTCACCCCGTTCTGCGCCGCGTACAACATCTCCGGCCAGCCCGCCGTCAACGTCCCGCTGCACTGGAACGCCGACGGCCTGCCCATCGGCGTGATGCTCGCGGGGAGGCTCGGCGGCGAGGGCACGCTCATCTCCCTGGCCGCGCAGCTTGAGGAGGCCCGCCCCTGGATCGACCGCAAACCGCCCATCTGGGACGAGTGACCGCAGGCCCGCGCCGCCGGGCCGCTCGGGCCGCCGACGCCGGTTAGGCGAGGGCGGCGCGGATCCGGTTGCTGACGTCGTCGAGGAGGTTGTCGGGGACGAGTTCGGCGTCGCCGATGGCCGAGAACAGCGCGGGCAGCCCCGGCAGCGGGTACGGGTCGTCGTCGGTGCCGTGCAGGGCGGCCTTGCCGAGGGGCCGGCGCCGCAGGGACGCGCGGGCGCGGGCCCAGGCCGTCTGCACCTCCTCGGGGGAGGGGACCCCGAAGCCGTGTCCGACGGGGGCCGCGTGCCTCAGCCTGACCAGGGCGCCGTCGGTGAACTCGGCCGCCAGCTTGCAGCGCTCGACGAGCCCGGCGCGGGCCGGGCCGTCGATGCGGCCCATCACCGTGCAGGGGGTGCGGCACCGGGACGCGCAGTCGCCGAGCGCCTGGGCGACCTGGCTGTGCTGCCGGTCGAGGTAGGCGCGCCAGCCCGGAGGGGGCTCCTTGGCGACGCGGAGGGCGCGCTCGCAGGCCGAACGCTCTGGACGGGTGTGGTCGCAGGTGCGCTCGGCGCCCGGCTCGAGGGCGGCGCCGAAGCGGCTTCCGGGGCCGTCCACCGACGCGCCCAGCAGCGCGGGGTCGCCCGCGTGGCCGAGCACCGGCTCCCAGGCCAGCAGCGCCAGGTACTCGCTGGCGATGTGGACCGCGGCGACCAGCGCCGCCATCTCGCGGCGGTACCAGCGGATGGCGATCACCTCCAGCAGGAGGGAGTAGGCGGGGCGCAGGCTGGCCAGCGCGCCGCGCGGGCGCTCCTTGGGGGCCTGCGGCATCCGGCTGGCGCGGGCCCGGTCGAGCAGGTCCTTGGGGACCTCGCCGACGGCCTCGGGCATGCCGAAGTCCTCGGCGTCCAGATCGAGCAGGCGCTGCCCGAACGCGCACAGCGCCGCGACCGGCGCCGCGGCCGGGGCCAGCCCGTCGCCGGTGACCAGGGCCTCCAGATCGCCGAAGGCGTGCCGTCTCGCCAGTGCCGTCAGAACGTCCCGCGCGGTCTCCACGGCCTCAACCCTCCCACCCGGCCCGCCGTGATCAGGCGATCGAGGCGGAAACGATCACATGATCACGGCGGGTCGGCCCGGCCGGACCCGGTCCGGGTCCGGCCGGGTCAGGGTCAGGCGGACCGGTCCCTCGCGCGGGCGCGCAAGGCGCGGGCGACGCCGTCGCGGCCCTCCGACAGGAGGCGGACCAGCGCGGCAGGCGGCTTCTGCTCGGCGATGTAGGACTCGGTGCGGTCGACCGTGGACTGCTCGACGACCAGGAACGGGTAGGCGGCCTCGGCGAACGTCTGCGCCATGTCGCTGCTCCATTCCGTCCAGATCCGGCCGACCTCGGCGAAGTACCGGTCGGCGTACGGCACCAGCAGGTCGGCCTGCTCGGGCTCGACGAACCCGCCGAGCGTCGCCCGGTAGACCGCGTTCGGCAGCGTCCCGCCGATGATCCGCTCCCAGGCGGCGGCCTTGGCCCCCGCGTCCGGGATCGCGGCCCGGCAGGACGCGGCTGCCCGCTCGCCCGCGGCGGTCGGGTCGCGCTTCAGCTCGGCGTCGATCTCGGACTCGCCCGCCTCGCCGGTCACGACCAGCCGGCGCAGCAGCGACCAGCGCAGGTCGGTGTCGACCGTGAGGCCGTCCAGGACCGTGGAGCCGTCCAGCAGGGCGCGGACGAGCGCCAGGTGCTCCGCGGAGGTCGCGACGCCCGTGAACGCCTGCGTGTAGGCGAGCTGGAGGTCGGAACCGGGGGCGGAGTCCAGCGCCAGCTCGTGCAGCGCGTCCGCCATCAGCGCGAAGCCCTCGGGCCGCCATTCCGGGTCGGCGTACTGCTGCACGGCGGTCCGGGCCTGGCGGAGCAGGGTCTGGGTGACGGAGATGTCGCCGACGCCGCGGATGCCCCGGACGACCAGCTTGACGTAGTCGCGGGTGGCCATCTCGGCGTCGCGGGTCATGTCCCACGCCGCCGACCAGCACAGGGCGCGGGGCAGCCCCTCCTTGATGTCGCCGATGCCCTCGACGAGCGTGTCCAGTGAGTGCGGGTCGAGCCGGATCTTGGCGTAGGTGAGGTCGTCGTCGTTGACCAGCACCAGGTCGGGGCGCTTGTCGCCGACCAGCGCGGGCACCTCGGTGCGCGCGCCCACCACGTCGAGCTCGACCCGCCGCCGCCGGACGATGCCCTCAGGGGTGCGGTCGTACAGGCCGATCGCGACGCGGTGCGACCGCAGCGTCGGGTAGTCCTCCTTGGCCTCCTGCGCGACGGCGAACGAGGTGAAGTTCCCGTCGCCGTCGACCTCGTACACCGGGCGCAGCGTGTTGACCTCGGCGGTCTCCAGCCACTCCTTCGACCAGGACGCCAGGTCGCGGCCCGAGGTCTCCTCGAGCGCGTCGAGGAGATCGGCCAGGACCGTGTTGCCCCATGCGTGCCGCCGGAAGTAGCGCCGCACGCCCTCCAGGAAGTTGTCGCGCCCGACGTAGGCCACGAGCTGCTTGAGGACGCTGGCGCCCTTGGCGTAGGTGATGCCGTCGAAGTTGACCTCGACCGCGCGGATGTCGGGGATGTCGGCGGCGATCGGGTGCGTGGACGGGAGCTGGTCCTGCCGGTACGCCCACGCCTTCATCAGGTTGGCGAAGCTGGTCCACGAGCTGGTCCACTTGGTCGCCTCGGACTGGCACAGCACGCTCATGTACGTCGCGAACGACTCGTTCAGCCACAGGTCGTCCCACCAGCGCATGGTGACCAGGTCGCCGAACCACATGTGCGCCATCTCGTGCAGGATCGTCTCGGCGCGCCGCTCGTAGGCCGCGTCGGTGACCCGCGACCGGAAGACGTAGTCCTCCAGGAACGTCACGCAGCCCGCGTTCTCCATCGCGCCCGCGTTGAACTCCGGCACGAACAGCTGGTCGTACTTGCTGAACGGGTACGGGCGGTCGAAGACCCGCTCGAAGTAGGCGAACCCCTGCCGTGTCACGTCCAGGATCGCGCCCGCGTCCAGGTGCTCGGCGAGCGAGGCCCGGCAGAACACGCCGAGCGGGATCACGCTGCCGTCCTCGCGCCGGTACTCGTCCCGCACCACGTGGTACGGGCCGGCGACCAGCGCGGTGATGTAGGTCGAGATCGGCGGGGTCGCCGGGAAGTGCAGGCGGTTCCCCTCGATCGCGTCGGGGGCCTCGTTGGTGACGACCTCCCAGCCGTCCGGCGCGACGACCGTCAGCTCGAACGCGGCCTTCAGGTCGGGCTGGTCGAAGCAGGTGAACATGCGGTGCGCGTCGGCCGTCTCGAACTGCGAGTACAGGTACACGCTCTGGTCCACCGGATCGACGAAACGGTGCAGGCCCTCGCCCGACCGGGAGTACGCGCAGTCGGCGACGACGCGCAGCTCGTTGTCGGCGGCCAGGTCCGGCAGCGGGACGCGGCCCTTGGCGGCGTCGTAGGCGGCCGGGTCGAGCGCCGTCCCGTTGAGCGACACCTCCCGCACCTCGGCGCCGGCCAGGTCGACGAAGGTCGACGCGCCCGCCTCGGCGCAACCGAAGCGCACCACGGTGGTGGAGCCGAACCGTTCCCCACCCGTCGTGAGGTCCAGCTCGACCGCGTACGACTCGACGGTGAGCAGCCGGGCCCGTTCCCGCGCCTCGTCGCGCGTGAGGTTGCCTGCCACGTGTACTCCTTGAGATCTTGTACCTGGGTTCCCGTATCTGGATACCCCATGTCTACCAACCACAGCCGGTCCGCGACCGTGCGGCGCGTCAACCCGTGGCCGCGCCGTCGCGACGGTGTGCGGGACCTGTGGAAATGGGCGCCGTGGGAAGGGCCCCGCGAGTGCCGGGCGCCGGGAATGGGCGGGGCGCCGTCCGAGTTGTCTGGAACGGACGCAGATCAGCCAAGGAGGCAACGTTGTCGAAGGACGCCCGCACGCCCGTGGACTTCTGGTTCGACCCCAAGTGCCCCTGGGCCTGGATCACCTCGCGCTGGATCCTGGAGGTGGAGCGGCTGCGGCCGATCGAGGTCCGCTGGCACGTGATGAGCCTGGCGGTGCTGAACGAGGACAAGGACATCTCGGACGACTACCGGCGGATGCTCGCCGACGCGTGGGGCCCGGTCCGGGTCTGCGCCGCCGCGGAGCGCGCGTACGGCCCCGAGGTCCTCGGCCGCCTCTACACCGAGATCGGCACCCGCCGGTACCAGGAGAAGCTGCCGCTGGACCGCGGGACGTTCGAGGCCGCGCTGACCGCGGCGGGCCTGGATCCGGCGCTCGCCGCCGCCGCCGAGTCGGGGGAGTTCGACGAGGCCGTCCGCGCCTCGCACCGGGACGGCATCGACCGCGTCGGCCAGGACGTCGGCACCCCGGTGATCGAGGTCGCCGGCAGCGCGTTCTTCGGCCCGGTCATGTCGCCGATCCCGCGCGGCGAGGCCGCCGCCGCGCTGTTCGACGGCGTGGTGGCCGTGGCGTCCACACCCGGCTTCTTCGAGCTCAAGCGGACCCGGACGGCGGACCCGATCTTCGACTGAGCGGCCCCGCCGGCCGCTTCGCCGGGGCGCCGCCTCCGGGCCGGCGGCCCGGAGGGCCGGAACACGCTGGAACGTAGCAGTTGCGAATCTCTTGCAACTGCCACACTTGTGCCCCCAAACTGGACCTACCGAACGAACAGGTAGGGGCGGTGAGGGACATGCACGTACCGGACGGATTCATTGACGCCCCGGTGTCGATCGCCGCGGGCGCGGTGGCCGTCGCCGGGGTGGCGGTGGCGCTGCGCGGCGCCCGCCGCGAGCTCGACGACCGCACCGCCCCGCTGGCCGGGCTGACCGCGGCGTTCGTGTTCGCCGCGCAGATGCTGAACTTCCCGGTCGCGTCGGGCACCAGCGGCCACCTTCTCGGCGGGACGCTCGCCGCGATCCTCGTCGGGCCCTACACCGGGGTGCTCTGCGTCTCGGTGGTGCTCCTGATGCAAGCGCTGCTGTTCGCCGACGGCGGCCTCACCGCGCTCGGCGTCAACGTCATCACCATGGCCCTGGCGACCGTGCTCGTCGGGTACGGGCTCTTCCGGCTGCTGCTGCGGGTGCTGCCGAAGACACGGGCCTCCGTCGGCGGGGCGTCGTTCGTCGCCGCGGTCGTCTCGGTGCCCTGCTCGGCCGCCGTGTTCACCCTGATCTACGCGATCGGCGGCACCACCGACGTGTCGGTCGGCAAGGTCGCCGCCGCGATGATCGGCGTGCACGTGCTGATCGGCCTCGGCGAGGCGCTGATCACCGCCGTCACCGTGTCCAGCGTGCTCGCCGTCCGCCCCGACCTGGTGTACGGGGCGCGCGAGCTGATCAAACCGCTGGAGCTGCGCACCGGAGCCCCGGGCGGCGGGCCCGCGGACCGTCCCGCCGAGGGCCCGGCCAGGCCGTCCGGCGCGAGCGCCTGAGGAGGGTGACGACCATGACCACCAAGCGCTTCTTCGTCGGATTCCTGCTGGTGTCCCTCGTCCTCGCGGGGATCGTCAGCTACTACGCCAGCGGCAGCCCCGACGGCCTGGAGAAGGTCGCCGCGGACAAGGGCATCGACGCCAAGGAGAGGGACCACACCCTCCAGCACTCCCCGCTCAGCGACTACGGCATCAAGGGGGTCGGCGACTCCCGGCTCTCCGGCGGCCTCGCGGGCGTGATCGGCGTCGGCGCCGTGCTCGTCGTCGGCGGCGGCCTCTTCTGGGTCGTGCGCCGCCGCGACCACTCCCGGGATTCCTGAGTGGGCGCCGGGCACGCGCACCGGCTCTACGTGGCCGGCGACTCGCCGGTGCACCGCCTGGCGCCGCAGTGCAAGCTGGTCGCCGTTCTGGCGTTCGTGCTCCTGGTCGTCGCGACACCGCGCGAGCGGATCTGGGCCTTCGGGGCGTACGCGCTGCTGCTCGGCGCGGTCGCCGTCGGCGCCCGCGTCCCGCTCGGGCTGGTGCTGCGCCGGATCGTCATCGAGGTGCCGTTCGTGGCGTTCGCGTTCCTGATGCCGTTCGTCGCGAACGGCGACAAGGTCGCCGTGCTCGGGCTGCGGCTCAGCGAGAGCGGGCTCTGGGGCGCCTGGAACATCCTCGCCAAGGGCACCCTCGGCGTGATCGCCTCCATCCTGCTCGCCGCCACCACCGAGCCGCGGGTGCTGCTCCTCGGCATCGAACGGCTCCGGATGCCGCAGCTCATCACGCAGATCGCCACGTTCATGCTGCGGTACGGCGACGTGGTCACCGCGGAGTTCGCCCGGATGCGGGTGGCACGCGCCTCCCGCGGGTTCGAGCCCCGCGACCTGCGCGACGCCGGCGTGCTCGCCAAGTCGGTCGGCGCGCTGTTCCTGCGCTCCTACGAACGGGGCGAGCGCGTCCACCTCGCCATGGTCAGCCGCGGCTACGACGGCCGCATGCCCGTGCTGCACGACGTCGGCGCCTCGGCCGCGCAGTGGTCCCTGGCCGCCGCGCTGCCACTGGCCGCGGCCGCGGTCACGCTGGCTGCTTGGATGGCGGCATGACCCCATCCCTCGAGGTCCGCGGGCTGGCCTACGCCTATCCCGACGGCACCCAGGCCCTCTACGGCGTCGACGTCACGATCGGGCGCGGCGAGCGCGTCGCGCTGCTCGGGCCGAACGGCGCCGGCAAGACCACCCTCGTCCTGCACCTGAACGGCATCCTGCACGGCGGCCTCGGCGAGGTGCGGGTCGGCGGGCTCGCGGTGGACCCCAAGGACAAGAAGTCGCTGCGCGAGATCCGCCGCCGCGTCGGCATCGTCTTCCAGGACCCCGACGACCAGCTCTTCATGCCCACGGTGCGCGAGGACGTCGCGTTCGGCCCGGCCAACCTCGGCATGCGCGGCGCCGAGCTGGACGGCAGGGTGGAATCCGCGCTCGCCCGCGTCGGGATGCTGGAGGTCGCGGGTCGCCCGCCCCAGCACCTCAGCTTCGGCCAGCGCCGCCGCGTCGCCGTCGCCACGGTGCTCGCCATGGAGCCCGAGATCCTCGTGCTGGACGAGCCGTCCTCCAACCTCGATCCCGCCAGCCGCCGCGAGCTCGCCGAGATCCTGCTCGGGCTGGACGTGACGGTGCTGATGGTCACGCACGACATGCCGTACGCGGCCCAGCTGTGCCCGCGCTCACTGATCCTGTCCGGCGGGGTGATCGCCGCCGACGCTCCGACGGCCGACCTGCTCACCGACGAGGACCTCCTGCGCGCCCACCGCCTGGAGCTCCCCTTCGGCTTCGACCCCGCAGCCGCCCGCCGCTGACACAGCCCCCTCGCTCTCACCCTGGCCCTCGCCGACGCGGATCCTTCGTCCGCCGCTGATGCGAGCCCTCCGGCCCGGGGATGGGCTTGCTTCGCCGTCCGGGGTCCGCAAGACTCGGCAGCTCCGGCAAGTGGCAATGGTTTTCATATCCGAAACGGGGGCTTTCGTGAAGGTTGCGTTCGTCGGCAAGGGCGGCAGCGGCAAGACCACCCTGGCGTCGCTGTTCGTCCGGCACCTCGCCGCGCGGGGACTGCCGGTGGCCGCCATCGACGCCGACATCAACCAGCACCTCGCCGTCGCCCTCGGGCTGGACGAGGAGCGCGCCGCGAAGATCCCGGCGCTGGGGGAGCGGCTGCCCGAGCTCAAGGACTGGCTGCGCGGCGCCAACCCGCGGATCGCCTCGGCCTCGGCCATGGTCAAGACGACCCCGCCGGGAGACGGCTCCCGGCTGCTCGGACTCGGCGGCGACGACCCGTTCCACGCGCTCGGCCAGGAGGTCGACGGCGTGACGCTGCTGGCCACCGGGCCGTTCAGCGACGACGACCTCGGGGTGTCCTGCTACCACGCCAAGACGGGGGCGGTGGAGCTCTACCTCAACCACCTGGTGGACGGGCCGGGCGAGTACGTCGTCGCGGACATGACGGCCGGCGCCGACTCGTTCGCCTCCGGGCTGTTCACCCGGTTCGACCTGATGTTCCTGGTGGCCGAGCCCACCCGCAAGGGCGTCGGCGTGTACCGGCAGTACACCGAGTACGCCCGCGACTACGGCGTGGCCATCGCGGTGGTCGGCAACAAGGTGCAGGACGACGACGACCTCGCCTACCTGCGCGCGCACGTCGGCGACGACCTGCTGACCTGGCTCGGCCAGTCCGCCGCCGTGCGGGCCTTGGAGCAGGGCCGCGACGACGTCGTCCTGGAGGACGCCGAGCGGGCCGCGCTCGACCTGATGCGCGACGCCGTCGACGCCCGCCGGAAGGACTGGGAGAGGTTCCGCGCGCAGGGAGTGGAATTCCACCTCCGGAACGCGCGGAGCCGGACCGACCCGGCGCTGCGCGCCGAGCTGGAGGAACAGGTCGATCCCGGCTTCCGCTACCCCGTGTGAGGCCCTTCCCGGCGGTGCCGCTCCCCCTACCGGCGGTCGATGATCCGCACTACTGTGGCCCGCCATGACGGCGCGCAGGGTGTTCGCGATGGTGATCGGCGCGACCGGGCCGCTGGCCCTGCTCGCGCTGCTGGTCGGCAATCAGTGGGTCAGCGAGGCGGTCGTCAGGAACGACGTCGAGATGCGCACCGGTCTCGGTCCGCTGCTCGACTGGCTGCGGTTCCCGGAGTGGCGGCTGACGGGCGTCGGCGGGCACATCAACACGTTCGGCCTCGTCGCCACCGTCGATTTCACCACGATGCTGTTCCTGGTGCTGGTGGCGGCTCTGGTGCTGGCCGGCGTCCGCCCGCTCGAACCGCGCGGCGGCCTGTTCGGTGCGCTGGTGCTCGGCTGGTGGGCCACCCTCGTCGCCGGCGGCCTGGCCGGGCTGCTGCGCGGGTTCCTGATGGGCCCGGTGCTGGACTTCCCGTCCGGCCGGGCGAGGATGCAGATGATCTGGCAGGGAGTGGAGCACGGCCTCGGGTTCGGGTTCTTCTACGGATGGCTCGCCGGCGTCGGCGTCCTGGTGGCCTTCCTCATCATCCGGGCGCCCGGGCCCGCGGCGGTCCGGCACGGCGGCATGCCGATGCAGCAGCAGCCGTTCCCCGTGCAGCACCCGGCGGCCATGCCCTACATGCCGCCGGGGGCGGCGGGCCCGGCCCAGGGCGAATACCCCCCGCCGGGACCGCCCCAGAGCGGGTACCCGCAGGCGGGACCACCCCAGCAGGGCTATCCGCAGGGCGGGTACGCGCAGCCCGGCTGGGGGAATGTTCCCGTGCAACAGCGGCCCGGCGCCGTCCCGCCCCAGGCACTGCCTCCGGCCGCGCCGTCCGCTGCGCCCGCCGCGCCTGCGCCGCCTGTACCGCCTTCTCCACCGGCACCGTCCGCCGTGCCCGGGTCACCCGGGTCGTCCGCACCGTCCACGCCGGATCCGGCCGCGGGCCCCGTGCCGTCGGCTGAGGACGACGCCGTCGCGGTCGTCGAACCGGCCCAGCCCCTGTCCGCTGGGGGCGCGGAGCCCGAGGGACCGGCCGCCGCCGCCGACCCGCCGCAGGACGCCCCACAGGACGCCCCGCATGACGCCCCACAGGACGACGCACCGGAAGGCGGGGAGGCCGCAGGGAAGGGCGGTCCGGCGGACGAGACCATGGTCGACCCCGCCCGGGCAGGGGGCGAACCGCCTCTGGCGCCGCCACAGTGACCCGGCGGCTAGGGCACGCGCGCAGACCTGCGAGAATCGGCGCATGCGCGTGTTTCTTGGATGCGACCATGCCGGTTTCGAACTGAAGGAGCACCTGGTCGCCTGGCTGACGGCGAACGGGTACGAGCCGGTCGACTGCGGGGCGTTCGAGTACGACGCCGTCGACGACTACCCGCCGTTCGTGCTGCGGGCGGCCGAGCGCACCGCCGCCGAGCCCGGCAGCCTCGGCATCGTGATCGGCGGCTCGGGCAACGGCGAGGCGATCGCCGCGAACAAGGTCAAGGGGGTCCGGGCCGCGCTGGTCTGGAACGACGACACCGCCGTCCTCGCCCGCGAGCACAATGACGCCAACGTCATCAGCCTCGGGTCGCGGCAGCACGACGCGGCCACCGCGACGGGGTTCGTCCAGCTGTTCCTGGACACCGCCTACTCCAAGGAGCAGCGGCACACCCGCCGGATCAAGATGCTCAGCGCGTTCGAGCACACCGGCGAGCTGCCGCCGCTCCCCAGAGAGGGCTGAGCCGCTCAGCGGGGACGGGCGCCGCTCAGCGGGGACGGGCGCCGCTTAGCGGGGACGGGCGCCGCGCTTGCCGAGCCGGCGGCGCTCGTTCTTGGCCGCCTTGGTCCGCTTGGCGGGCTCGGCGGCCTTGGGCGGCGGGGGCGCCTCGCCCTCGGGCCGGGGACGGGACACGTCCCGCGCCCGCATGGCCGCGTCCACAGTGATGCGCATGCCCGTCTGTGTCACGGTTCCGCCTCCTCGTCGTCGCCTGCGTCCTCGGGCCATTGGACACCCGGGGACCGGGTCCGGGGCAAGGCCCTGAGGCGACGTCCCGCGTCGTCCGGCACCGCGCGGGGGCCTTCGGCGCGCGTCCGGAGTGGCGCTCCGCTCACTCTCGGTCGCCATCCGCGCCGGATCTTCGCAGGATCGTCGCGGGGGGTCACCGGTGGCGCGGATGCCCGCCGGTCGGGACGGATGCTCGATACAGTGCCGGAGTCATGCTTCAACGTCTGGTGCAACTGCTCCCGCCGAGAGTGCGCGTCTTCCTGCGCAGGATCCCGATCCTGGTGCGCGTCTACCGGTGGCTGCTGCGCGGGAAGCTGACCCGCGACCGGCACGTCTTCGCGGCGCTGGCGATCCTGGCGGTCGTGATCGGCCTCGCGGCGGCGACCGACCCGCGCGGCTGGGCGCCGTCGGGCGCGCTGGTGCTCACCGTCCTCGGCGGCGGCCTGCTGCTCAAGGTGCGCAGCCTGGCGGCGCTGCTCGGCGTTGTCGTGGTGATGGTCGCCTACGACGCCTGGTACGACAGCGACGCGGTCGGCCCCGGCATGATCGCCACGCTGGTGATCACGGCGGTGCTCGCGGTCACCCTGGCCCGCACCCGGCAGCAGCTCGGCGTGCAGGGGCTGCGCGGCGACTCGATGCTGCTGGAGCTGCGCGACCGGCTGCGCAGGCAGGGCGAGATGCCCGAGCTGCCGGACGGCTGGGACACCCAGGTGGTGCTGCTCCAGGCGGGCGGGTCCTCGTTCGGCGGCGACTTCGTGGTGTCGGCGAGCGACGGCGACACGCTGGAGGTGGCGCTCGTCGACGTCTCGGGCAAGGGCACCGACGCGGGCACCCGCGCGCTCATGCTGTCGGGCGCGTTCGGCGGCCTGCTTGGATCGATCCAGCCCGAGCGGTTCCTGCCCGCCTGCAACGACTATCTGCAACGGCAGCGGTGGGACGAGGGGTTCGTCACGGCGGTGCACGTCGTGGTCGACCTCAAGACGGGCGAGTACACCGTCGAGTCGGCCGGGCACCCGCCCGCGGTGCAGTTCGACGCGGGCAGCGGGAACTGGAAGGTCAGCCCGGCCAAGGGCGTGGTGCTGGGAGTCGTCCCCGACCTGCAGTGCCTTCCCGAGCGAGGGCTGCTGCGGCCGGGCGACGCGCTGCTGCTCTACACCGACGGGCTGGTCGAGTCCCCGGGCCGCGACCTGGACGCCGGCATCGACGGCCTCCTCGGCGAGGCCGAGCGGCTCGTCCCGGTGGGGTTCCGCAAGGGGGCCAGGGAACTGGTCGAGCGGATGGCCGCGGCCCGCGACGACGACTGCGCCCTCGTCCTGATCTGGCGCACCTGACCCTCCCGGTGCATCGGTGCGCGCGGCGCACCGGCGCGCGCGGCGCAGCCGGCGGGCCGTACCGCCGCACAGCCCGGCTGCGGGTCCGGTCAGCGGCGGTGGTGGCGTTCTTTGTGTTCGATCTGGGGCTTGCTCTTCCGCGGCCGGAGGACGCCCGCCTGTTTGATGGGCGGGACGGACGCCGCGGGCTTGGGTGTGTCGGGCGCGGCGGGCTCGTCGCCGTCCCTCCCGCCCATGCCGAGGGCGAGGCTGCTCGCCAGCAGGACGGCGCCGGCCCCGGCCAGCAGGCGCGGCCTGAGGGCCCGCTGGGGCATGGTGCGGTGCCGGATCGCGCACGGACGCCGAGACATCTCGGCGTCCGTGGAGGCGAACGACTCTGCCGGCGACCAGGCGGCGGTGGACTCGGCGGCCCTCTCCGTCGCGCGCGGGTGCGGGTCGGGGGCGGCGCCGAGTTCGGGGACGGCGGCGGGCTCGGTCCGTTCGATGAGGGTGAGCAGCAGGTCGGCGGCCTCGGGCCGCTCGCGGGGTGGCTTGGCGAGGGCCGACCGGACGGCGGGGACGAGTTCGCGTGGCAGCCCGGTGAGGTCTGGTTCCTCGTAGAGCATGCGGAGCGCGACGGCCGAGGCGTCGCCTTCTCCGAAGGGGAGCCGCCCGGTGCCCGCGTAGGCGACCATGCAGCCCCACGCGAAGACGTCCGCGGCGGGGGACGCGGCGCCGCCCCGGATCACCTCCGGCGACATCCAGCCGGGTGTGCCGAGCACCGGGCCCGAGGAGGCGTACGAGCCCGGGGCGTCCCGGGGCCGCGCGATGCCGAAGTCGATCACCCGGCAGCCCGACAGGGTGAGCATCACGTTGGCGGGCTTGAGGTCGCGGTGGACGAGCCCGGCGGAGTGGATCGCGGCGAGCGCGGAGGCCACGCCGACCGCCACGCCGTGCAGGTCCGCGGCGGGCATCGGCCCGCCGCGGACGACCCGGTGGAGCAGCGACATGCCGCCCACGTAGTCGCTGATGATGTACGGGCGGCCGTCGTCCTCCCCGCGCGCCAGCACGCGGGCGGTGCAGAACGAGGCGACGCGGGCGGCGAGCACGGCCTCGTCGCGGAACCGCTCCAGGTAGGCCGGGTCGCCGGTGAGATGGGGGTGCAGCGTCTTCACTGCGACGCGCTCGCCGGACCCCGGGTCCCGGCCCAGGTAGACGGTGCCCATCCCGCCCGCGCCGATCCGGCCGAGCAGGGGGTAGCCCCCGACCGTCCGCGGATCGCGGGACTCGAGCGGCCGTACGTCGTCGGACGGGGAGCGGGACTGATGCGTACGCATATGTACCTCTCGACCCCTTTCTGTGCTTCTGTCCCTGCATCCCCGTTTGTGGGCAAAGTAAGGTTCGCGG
This sequence comes from Spirillospora sp. NBC_01491, assembly GCF_036227065.1. Taxonomy (GTDB): domain Bacteria; phylum Actinomycetota; class Actinomycetes; order Streptosporangiales; family Streptosporangiaceae; genus Spirillospora; species Spirillospora xylanilytica. The sequence goes on along the minus strand of NZ_CP109432.1, from coordinate 2,848,921 downwards.
TCGTGTGAAATCGCTTCCGGGAACGCGAAACGCGATCGTCACGCGGATGTTTCACCGCGTGCACGGACGCCGGGCAGACTGGGCACCAGTTCGGCAGGCGGCGGGCTCCGACGGATCCTCCTCGGCGCGCGGAGCCCCGGCGGCTGGCGGCATCGAAGGCGATGCCCGCGCGGACGGCACCCCAGGGGTGGGAGGCGTCGTCCGTGCGGGCATCGGCGCCGGCTTCCCGATATAACCTATTGACTTAGTGGGAAATCTGGGGGCAGGATGGGCCCGTGAGCTTCGTGGTCATCATCGGCAACCCCCGCCCCGCCTCCCGCACCGCCCGCGCCGCCCTCGCGGCGGCGGGCGCCGTCGCGAGGGCGGCCGGGATCCCCGGCACGCCCGACCCCGTCGAACTGTCCGACCTCGCGCCCGACCTGCTGTGCGCCGATCCCGGGCCCGCCGTGCGCGCGGCCCACGCCAAGGTCGCCGAGGCCGACGTGCTCCTGGTCGCCAGCCCCACCTACAAGGGCACCTACACCGGGCTGCTCAAGGTCTTCCTCGACCGCTTCGCCGCCGGTTCGCTGACCGGCAAGGCCGCGCTGCCGCTGCTGCTCCTCGGGTCGCCGCGGCACGCGCTGGCCGTGGAGGTCCACCTCCGGCCGCTGCTCGTCGAGCTCGGCGCCACCGTCCCGACGCCGGGGCTGGCGCTGCTCGAGTCCGAACTCGACCGGCTCGACTCCGTCGCCGCGGAGTGGGCCGGCCTCGTCGTCCCCGCCGTTCGGGGCGCTCTTACGGCGGGGACCGGCCGGTGACCGGGACGATGCAGGCACGGCCCGTCCCGGTCACCGGCGACTCCTTCCGCGACGCGCTGGCCCGGCACGCGGCCGGCGTCGTGGTGGTCACCTCGCAGCCCGCGTCCGGCGGCCCCGCCGGGCTCACCGCCACCTCGTTCACCTCGGTCAGCCTCGCCCCGCCGCTGGTGTCGTTCTACGTGGCGGTCTCCTCGTCCACCTTCCCGCGGCTGCGCGCGGCACCGGCGTTCGCGGTGAACGTGCTCGGCCACGACCAGGCCGAGGTCGCCGGCCGGTTCGCCGCACGCGACGTGGACCGGTTCGCCGCGCCCACCCGCTGGCGGCGCGGCCCCGCGGGCGAGCCGCTGCTCGACGGCGCCGCGGTCCGGCTGCGCTGCGGCTGGCACTCGGTCCAGGAGATCGGTGACCATCTGCTGGTCGTCGGCCGGGTCGTCGCGGTGGAGCTCGGCGCGGCCGGAACCGCCCCGCTGCTCTACCACCGCGGCCGGTTCGGCCGGTTCGCCGCGCACCGGCGCCGCGGCTGATCGGGCCGCGCGCCGCCGCCGGGGTTTCGCCGGACGGCGGCTCGGTTACATCCACTTCTGCGCCCACCCTCCAGGCGCTGGACGCAGCGCGGCGCGGGCCGCCGTGCGCGATGGCAGGGGGGGGAGGGGCGCCGCGGATGCGGGTCCACGCGCTGCGCCGGCCCTTCTCGCGCCGGACCCTGCGCACCCGGGTGACGGCCACCGCGACGCTGATCGTGGGGCTCCTGCTGGCGGTCGGGGTCGTCGCCTTCTACCTGGTGATCCGCAAGACGGTGTACGACGGCCTGCGCGAGCGGGGCGACCTGGTGGCCGCCGACCTGGCCGAGATCGCGCGCGAGTCCGAGGTGATCGGCACGCTGCCGGTCCGGGACGTCGACTTCCCCCTGCTCCAGATCGTCGACGGCTCGGGCCGGGTGCTCGCCTCGAGCAGCGCGCTGACCGGGCAGGAGGCGCTGCGCGTCCGCGTCCCCGGCGTTCCCGGACGGCCCGTGACCTCGGACGCCGACATCCCCGGAGTGGCCCGCTCCGCCTACGTGGTGACGCTCCGGGTGCAGACCCGCGCGGGACCGCGGATCGTGCACGCCGGCGCGCCGCTCAACGCGCTGACCGAGAGCAGGGGCGCGTTCATCGGCTACCTCGCGCTCGTGGTCGTGCTGGCCACGGGCGCGATGGCCTGGATCGTCTGGCGGGCGGTGCGGCGGGCGCTGCGCCCCGTCGGGGTGATGAGCGCCGAGCTCGCCGAGATCACCGGAGGCCGGCCGGACCGCCGGGTGACCGTCCCGGACTCCCATGACGAGATCAACGGGCTGGCCGAGTCGGTGAACCTGACGCTGCACCGGCTGGAGGCGCTCGTGGAGCGGCATCTCGCGTTCGTCGCCGACGCCTCGCACGAGCTGCGCAGCCCGCTCACCGGGCTGCGCACCCAACTGGAGGCGGCCCTCGAGCACCCCGCCGATGAGGACTGGCCGGATGTGGCGCGGGCGGCGCTGGGCGACGCCGACCGGTTGCAGCGGATCGTCTCGGACCTGCTGCTGCTGGCCAGGCTGGACGCGCACGTGCCGGCCGACCGCGAGCGGGTGGACCTCGGCGCGCTCGCCCGCGAGGAGGCCGCCCGCGGGGGACGGCGGGTGCCGGTCACGACCCGGGCGGACGACGGGGTGGTGGTGCTCGGCACCCGTCCCCACCTGGTCAGGGTGCTCACCAACCTGCTCGACAACGCCGCACGGCACGCGCGTTCCGAGGTGCGGGTGACCGTCACGGCCGAGGGGCGGGAGGCGGTGCTGGAGGTGACCGACGACGGTTCGGGCATCGCGCCGGAGGACCGGGAGCGGATCTTCCAGCGCTTCCAGCGTCTGCCGGAGGGCCGCGAGCGGGACCGTGCCGGGAGCGGGCTCGGCCTGCCCATCTCCCGTGACATCGCGATCGAGCACGGGGGCGCCCTCGTCGCCGCCGAGCCCGCCGAGCCCGCCGAGCCCGCCGAGCCCGCCGAGCCCGGCGGGGGCGAGCCTGGCGGTGGTGGTGCGGGCGCAGGTGGTGCGGGCGCAGGGGGTGCGCGGCTCGTGTTGCGGCTCCCCTTGTCCGGCGCGGACAAAACCCGCCGCCCGGATTGAAGATGAGAAGTATTCACTTTTACTGCGCGTCGTGATCTGATCACGAGTGTCCGGACCCCCGTCCCCCCGTCCCCAGAGGTACGCATGTCCCCTCCACGCCCCCTTCTCCGCCCCGTGCTGGCCGCGCTGGCACTCGGCGTGCTCGGCGCCGCGCTGCTGGCCCCGTCCGAGTCCGCGACCGCCTCCGCCTCCGCCTCCGCTCCCGCGCCCGCCTCCCGGGCCGCCTCCGCCGTGCCCGAGCCCGACACCGGCGCGTCCGGGAAGCCCTTCACCGGCACCACCGCGAACGGCCAGGTCCGCGGATATGTCGACGCGCACAGCCACCTGATGTCGTACGAGGGGTTCGGCGGTTCGCTCATGTGCGGCAAACCGTTCGACGAGGGCGGCGTCGCGGCCGCTCTGACCGACTGCCCCGACCACGAGCCGTACGGCCTGCCCGCCTGGTTCGAGAACTTCACCCGGAAGGGCGTCCCGGTCGGCACCCATGACACCAAGGGCTGGCCGACCTTCAAGGACTGGCCCGCCAACGACTCGTTCACCCACCAGCAGACGTACTACAAGTGGGTCGAGCGGTCCTGGCGCGCCGGGCAGCGGGTCCTGGTCAACCAGCTCGTGGCCAACCGCACCCTGTGTGAGATCTACCCGCTGAAGAAGAACTCCTGCGACGAGATGGACACCATCCGGTTGCAGGCGCAGCGGACCCGCGAGCTCCAGGACTACGTCGACCGCCAGAACGGCGGACCCGGCAAGGGCTGGTTCCGGATCGTCGGCGGCCCGGACGAGGCCCGCAAGGTGATCGAGGCCGGCAAGCTCGCCGTCGTCCTCGGGATCGAGACCTCCGAGCCGTTCGGCTGCCGGCAGGTCCTCGGCGCGCCGCAGTGCGGCAAGGAGCAGATCGACAAGGGGCTCGACGAGGTCAAGAAGCTCGGCGTCAGCTCGATGTTCCTGTGCCACAAGTTCGACAACGCGCTGTGCGGCGTGCGGTACGACCAGGGCACGACCGGCGTCATCATGAACCTCGGCAACTTCGTCGGGTCCGGCCGGTTCTGGCAGGCCGAGACGTGCACCGGGGCCGCGCACGACAACCCGATCCAGCCGGCCGGCGCGCTCGGCGACCTGCTCGCGGGGCCGCTGCGCGACCTGCGCCTGGCCGGGATCACGCTGCCGATCTATCCGAGCGCGCCGCACTGCAACGTCAACGGGCTCACCGACCTCGGCGCGTACGCGCTCCAGGGCATGGTCAAGCGGAAGATGATCGTCGAGCTGGACCATATGAGCGTCAAGGCCGTTGACCAGTCCCTCGGCCTGCTGGAGAAGGCGAAGTACTCGGGCGTCATGTCCTCGCACAGCTGGACCGACCAGAACTACATGCGCCGCATCTACGGCCTCGGCGGCATGGTCAACGCGTACGGCAGCGCCGCGGACTCGTTCGTCGCAGAATGGCGTGAGACCAAGAAGCTCCGCGACGACCGCTTCGTCTTCGGGTACGGCTACGGGCTCGACGCGAACGGGATGGGCCCGCTGCCCGCGCCGCGCAAGGGCAACGCCGGCAACAAGCTGGCCTACCCCTACACCTCGCCGATCGACCCGGGGGTCACCCTGGACCGGCAGCGCACCGGCCAGCGGACCTGGGACCTCAACACCGACGGTGTGGCGAACTACGGGCTGGTCCCCGACTGGATCGCCGACATGCGCAACATCGCCGGTCGCGAGATCACCGACGACATGGCGCGGGGCGCCGAGGCGTACCTGGAGATGTGGAGCCGCGCCAGAACCTGACCGGCGTGCGCCCTGGGGCCGGGCCCGGCCCCAGGGCGCCCGTCTCGACACCGAGCCGTCCTGGGCGGCCCCGTGCTGGGGCCGCTCATGTCGGAGAGGTGCGGGCCCTGCGAGGATGACGATTCCGGTCAGCTTCGCCTGGAGGGAGCCGCGTGTCGGAACGGGTCGGGGCGCGCGGGCTACTGCGCCACGTGCTGGACGCGGACGCATGGACGTCCTGGGACACTGCTCCCATCGAGGTCGCCGCCCCAGGCTCGGCGTACGCGGCGGAGCTGGCGACCGCCCGGCGGCGCAGCGGCTGCGACGAGGCCGTCATCACCGGCGAAGGGCTCCTGCGCGGTCGCCGGGTGGCGTTCGTGGTGTCGGAGTTCGGCTTCCTCGCCGGATCGATCGGCCTGGCCACCGCCGAACGCGTCGTCGCCGCGATCGAACGCGCCACCGCCGAACGCCTCCCGCTGCTCGCGGCCCCGTCGTCCGGCGGGACGCGTATGCAGGAGGGCACGGCGGCGTTCGTGCAGATGGCGCGGATCACCGCCGCCGTGATGGCGCACCGCGCCGCGGGCCTGCCCTACCTCGTGTATCTGAGGCATCCCACCACTGGCGGGGTCTTCGCCTCTTGGGGGTCGCTCGGTCACGTCACGGCCGCTGAGCCTGGTGCACTGATCGGGTTCCTAGGGCCCCGCGTCTACGAGGGCCTCTGCGGGGAGCCATTCCCTTCCGGTGTGCAGGTGGCGGAGAACCTCGCGGCCAAGGGCCTGGTGGACGCGGTAGTCGGCATAGACGACCTGACCGATATCGCCGCCGACACCCTGGACGTGCTCTGCGCCCGTACGCCGACCGGGCCCGCCCAAGCAGCCCCGTCAGCCGTTCCGACTTTCCCGCCTCCTGCGGTCGCCATCGCGGGGGCGTCCGCATGGGACTCCATCCAGCGTTCGCGCCGTCCGGACCGGCCCGGCGTCCGGGAACTGCTCCGCTATGGCGCGACCAGCGTGACGCCTCTGTCCGGGACCGGCCAGGGGGAGGCGGAGCCCGGCCTCCTGCTCGCCCTGGCCCGCTTCGGCTCCATGCCGTGCGTGCTGGTCGGCCAGGACAGGCGGAGCCAGCGGACGGGCCATCCCCTCGGCCCGGCCGGGCTGCGGGTCGCCAGGCGCGGCATGCGGCTGGCCGCCGAACTGCACCTCCCGCTCGTCACCGTCGTCGACACCCCTGGCGCGGTGCTGTCGGCCGAAGCGGAGGAGGGCGGGCTGGCAGGGGAGATCGCCCGCTGCCTGGCCGACCTGATGACGCTGGCCGCGCCCACCCTGTGCCTGCTCCTCGGCGAGGGCACCGGCGGCGCCGCCCTCGCCCTGCTGCCCGCCGACCGCGTCCTCGCCGCGCGGCACGCCTGGCTGTCGCCGCTGCCTCCCGAGGGCGCCTCGGTCATCGTGCACCGCACTCCGGACCGCGCCGCGGAGATGGCCGGCTCCCAGGGGGTACGGTCGGAGGACCTCCTCCGCGACGGAATCGCCGACGCCCTCGTCGATGAGCGGCCCGACGCGGCCGACGAGCCCGAGGCGTTCTGCCTGCGGGCCGCCGCCGCCGTGGAGGCGGCCCTCTCCGCCCTGCCCGCCCCCGACCCGGCCCGCCGTGATCGTTTCGGTCGCTCCGGCCTTTGACCCGGGAGGTCCCCGTGCGCGCCCTGCTGATCCAGCACGACGCCCAGTCGCCGACCGGCCCGGTCGGCGAACGGCTCGTCCATCACGGCTACACGCTGTCGGAACTGCTCGTCGTCCCGCCGGAGCGGCAGCGGGACCCGTCGGTCGAAGGCGTGTTCCCGGACCCCGGCGCCGCGGACCTCATCGTCGCGATGGGCGCCCCCTGGTCGGTGGACGACGTGGCGCTGATCGGCCCGTGGATCACCCCCGAGCTGGCCTTCCTCGCCGGCGCGCATGCCGCCGGGGTGCCCGTCCTCGGCATCTGCTTCGGCGGGCAGGCCCTGGCCACCGCCCTCGGCGGCGGTGTCGAGCGCGCCCCGCGGCCCGAGCTCGGCTGGACCCGGGTCGAGACCGACGAGCCGTCCCTGGTCGGGCCGGGCCCGTGGTTCCAGTTCCACTTCGACCGCTGGATCCTGCCGCCCGGCGTCCGCGAGATCGCCCGCAACGAGGCGTGCTCCCAGGCGTTCGTGTCCGGCCGCTCGATGGGCGTGCAGTTCCACCCCGAGATCACCCTCGCCGAACTCGACCTCTGGCTCGCCCACGGCGGCGAGGCCCCGCTGCGCGGCGCGGGCCGCGACCCCGAGGCCGTCCGCGCGGAGGTCCGCCGCGGCGAGCCGGCCTCCGTCCGCCGCACCCACGCCCTGATCGACGCCTACCTGAGCCGCGTCGCCTCGGCGGAGGCCACGCCGCCCACCGTCCGTTGACAGTCCCGTTCGCCGCCGGCGGCGTCGGGCTCGGCGTCAGGTGGTCAGATCGGCCAGAGGCCCGCGCCCGCGCGCGAGCCCGTGCCAGGCGATAGGGGCGAACGACGCCGCCACCACCGCGCAGGCCGCGACCGACAGGTACAGTCCGGCGGCGGGTTCCAGGTCGTTGTGCTCTCCGAGGGCCGCCCACAGCCGCACCTGAAGGACCAGCGTGAGCACGGACGCGCTGGAGGCGACGGCCGCGGGCAGCCAGGCCGGCCGGAGCATCGTGGACACCGCCGCCGCGAGAGTCAGCCCCAGTGCCAAGGTGAGGCCGCCGGTCGGGACGATCCCGGGCAGCCCGCCCCAGGGACGGAACCCGCTGCCCTGCGCGCCCGGGAAGGTGGCCCAGGGCATCAGCGACCCGACGAACAGCAGGACCTGGGCGGCCAGGCCGCTCACCATGACGTTGACGCGGAACCGGACGTCCGCCACGTTGTCGACGCTCACTGCGCTCCTCCACCTCGCCGCACTGGGGCCGCCGCGATGGGCGGCCCGCGGGTCCGAACGGCGGGCGGGGACCGCCGGGCCGGCCAGGGCCTCCCAGCCGTGGTGAAGGTATTCAGGGCGCCTATCTCCCCTGTATTCCTTTGTTATCGCCGTTGAGGACGGGGGCGGTCAGATGCCGTCGACCGAGGCGATGGTGAACGGCGTCTCCGGAGTGCCGGGTCCCATCGGCCCGCCCTTGTCGAACTGCGAACGGACCACGTAGAGGGTCCCGTTCCGGCGCACCAGGGTCGTCGGGAGCTTCAGCGCCTTGTCGGTCACCCTCTGCTCTTCGCGCGCCACGAGGCCGTTCGCGGTGACCTTCCACCGGCTGATCTGGTTCGCCACGTTGTGCACGACCCAGAGCCTGCCGTGCTGGAGTTCGAGGCCGTCGGCGTTCAGCATGTCACCGCCCTTCGAGGCGACCTTGCGGATCGCGCCCGTGTGAATGTCCAGGCGGTAGAGGACGCCGCCGGTCATGTCCGCTGTGAGCAGGTAGCGGCCGGACGGGTCCGCGACGATCCCGTTGAGGCCGCTGGCGCCGGGGGCGGGCGGCTCGGGGGCGTCGTCCAGGTCGAAGCGGGGCGTGAGCCCGGCCCTCCCGCCGTCGGCCTCGGCCTTTGCCAGGTCGCGTGGAGTGACGCGGTAGACCACGGCGCGGGTGCTGTCGGTCAGGTAGGCCGCGCCGTCCGGGGCGATGGCGACGTCGTTGACGAAGGTCTCGCCGCTACCGGTGACGGTGAACTGGGCGAGCAGCCGTCGGCTGCTCGCGTCGTAGACCGACACCCCGGCGGTGGAATCGATCACCCAGAGCCGGCCGGCGCGGTCGACCTTCAGGCCGTTGGCGGTGCGGCGCCCGTCCGCGCCCGCAGGAAGGAACACCTCGGCGACCCGGTGGCCCGGCGTCGTCTTGAAGACGGTGCCGTCGGCGTAGGACGCGGCGTAGAGGTCCCCGGTCCGTGGGTCGGCGGCGATGCCCTCGGGATAGACCCGCTCGCCGGGCAGTTCATAAGCCGGAGCCACTCGGACCGCCGACCGGACGCCCGCCGCCCGGTCGGCGGGCGCGTGCCGGGTGGGCGCGCGGTGGGCGGTGGCGTGGTGAGCGGTCGCGGGTGCTCCGGCGGCCTGCGCGGCCGAGGCGAGGGGCAGGACGGTGGCCAGCGCCGTGACCGCCGCGGCGATCGAGGGGTGCGTGAGAAGGCGGGACATCGATGCCTCACTTCAGGGGAAGATTAGAGTCGTCTCTTTGAGACGAGTACGAATATTAGTTAGAACTCTAATGCTCGTCAAGGTCCGAAGAATGACGCCCGTTACCATGCGCAGATGACGTCGATGCCCGTCTCCGAGCGGCTGGGGTCCCACCTCAAGCGTGCCGAGCAAGCACTCAACGCGACCAAGCACGCGGTGCTGAAGCCGGCGGGGCTGACCGTCCCGCAGTACGCGGCGCTGCTGCACCTGTCGGAGAACCCCGGCATGTCGGCCGCCGCGCTGGCCAGGGCCTGCGGCGTCACCCCGCCGACCATCAACACCGTGCTGAAGAACCTTCAGGAGCGCGGGCTGATCGCGCGCACCCCGCACGAGTGGCACCGCAACGTCTTGGAGACGCGGCTCACCGAGGCGGGGGCGCGGACCATGGCTGACGCCGACACCTGCGCCGTCCGGGTCGAGCGCGGGCTCGCCGCCGAGTTCAGCGCCGAGGAACGGGAGGCGCTGATCGCCCTCCTGGGGCGCGCTGTGGACTTCCTCGACGCCACGCGTCCCTGAATCCCTGAGAGCGCCGCTGGGGCCGTCTCGGCGACGCGCCGGCCGACGTGGCGGGGCCGGGCCGGCCGGAAACGGCGAAGGGACCGGCCCCCAGGAGGAGACCGGTCCCGTGATCGCGTGCTGTCAGAGGGGCAGGCCGGTGAGGATCATGACCTTCTCCTCGGTGTAGTCGGCCATCGCCGAGCGCAGGCCCTCGCGCCCGACGCCCGAGTCCTTCACCCCGCCGTAGGGCATCTGGTCGGCCCGGTAGGACGGGACGTCGCCGATCACGACGCCGCCGACCTCCAGCTCCTGGTGCGCCCGGAACGCGATGTCGAGGTTGCGGGTGAACACGCCCGCCTGGAGGCCGAACTTCGACGCGTTGACCAGGTCGAACGCCTCGTCGACCCCGTCCACCGCCTGGACCAGCAGGACCGGGCCGAAGACCTCCTCGCGGGAGATCTTGGCGTCGGCCGGCACGTCGGCGAGGACGGTCGGGGCGAACGCGGCGCCCTCGCGGGTGCCGCCCGCCAGGACGCGCGCGCCCGCGGCGACGGCCTCGTTCACCCAGGACTCGACGCGCTCGGCGGCGTCCTGGCTGACCAGCGGGCCGACCTGGGTCTTGTCGTCCCACGGGTCGCCGGTCACGAGGCTCTCGACCGCGTCGACCAGCTTGGGCACGAAGTCGTCGTACACGCTGCGGTCGACGAAGACGCGCTGGACCGCGATGCAGCTCTGCCCGGCCTGGTAGTTGGAGAACAGCCCGATGCGGGCCGCCGCCCAGTCGAGGTCGGAGTCGGCCAGCACGACCGCCGCGCCGTTGCCGCCGAGCTCGAGGGTGACGTGCTTGCGCGGCACCTTGTCATTGATCGCCCAGCCGACCGGGACCGAGCCGGTGAACGAGACGATCGGCAGCCGCGGGTCGTCGACGAGCGCGCCGGCCCGGTCGTTCGGCACCGGGAGGATGGAGAACATGCCCTCGGGCAGGTCGGTCTCGGCCAGCAGCTCGCCGAGGAGCAGCGCCGACAGGGGGGTGGCGGGGGCGGGCTTGACCACGATGGGCGCGCCCACCGCGATGGCCGGAGCGATCTTGTGCGCGGTCAGGTTGAGGGGGAAGTTGAACGGCGAGATGCCGAGCACCGGCCCCCGCACGGCGCGGGTGATGTAGGCCATCCGCCCGGTGGCGCCCGGGTCGGTGTCGAGGCGCTGCGTGGTGGCGCTCCAGCGGCGGGTCTCCTCGGCGGCGAACCGGAACGTGGAGATCGCCCGGGTCACCTCTCCGCGCGCCCACAGCAGCGGCTTGCCATTCTCGCCGGTGATGAGGCGGGCGACCTCCTCCGACCGCTCCTCCAGCCGCCTGGACACGTGCGCGAGCGCCTCGGCGCGGACGTGCAGCGGCAGCGCGGCGGCCTCCTTGCGCATCGCGTGCGCGGCCGCGAGCGCCTCCTCCACCTGCTCCGGGGTCGGAACGGAGGCGGCGCCGACCACGCGGCCGTCGTACGGGTGGGTAACGGTCAGCTCACCGTCACCGGTCGCGGGACGACCGGCCAGCCAGAATGGGGTCACGTTCATGCGTTCACGCTATCTCCGGCGGGCCCGGATGGGAGCCTCCAGGATGTCCAATCCGAGCCTACGGGTTGGCCGTGATGGCGAGCGCGATCCAGAGCTCCGCCCGGATCGCCGGATCGTCCAGGTCGCGCCCCAGCAGTTCGGCGGTCTTGCGCATCCGTGTCCGCAGGGTGTGGCGGTGCACGCCCAGCGCGCGCGCAGCCGCTTCACCCTGCCCGTTCGCCGCCACGTAGGCGCGCAGCGAAGTGATCAGAGCGGGGTCCTCGGCGTGCAGCGGAGCCAGCAGGGCCGCCGCGAACCCCTGGGCGAGATCGCGGTCGAGAAGGCCCAGAATTCCCTGTCCGGGCAGGTCCGAGTGACGCATCACACCGTGCGGACGGTCGGCGGACGTGCGGAGGCGGCGCGCGGCCGTCAGCGCCTGCTCGGCCTGCCGGAGCGCATCGTTCAGGGCGTCGCCGAACGGTTCGATGTCGGTGGGGTCGCTCGCTCCCACGGGCCCCTGCGCCTGGGCGAGCGCGATGACGTGGTCGGCCTGCCCTTCCGGGACGATGACCGCGCAGTGGCCGGGCATGGGCACGGCCAGGGCGCGCTCGCCTGCGGGATCGGCCTCCAGCGCGTCCAGAATGGCGGCCCCGCCGGCACAGGCCAGCACGCGGACGGGCGATGGCGGTAGCGCGGGGCTGTGCGGCGGCAGGCCGAGCAGCAGTGCCGCGAGTGTCGCCCGAAGCTCCCGGCCGGTACGGGGTGTCTCCGATTGCAGGGTCAGCAACGCCACGGCGGAGCCGACGATCGTGTGGGCGACATGGGGCAGCGGGTCGTCAGTCCCTACTGCGAGATACCCGCGCGGCCTTCCGCCGAGGCCGATCCGCTGGAGGACGACGTACCCGTCCCGTCCGGACAGGGCGATGCTGGACGGCCCGGTGGTGGAGGGCCGCGCGCCTTGCAGGCGGGCGATCTCAGAGGCCAGGTCGGCGGCGCGCTGGCGGGCACGGGCGGGCTCCGCGTGCCGCACGGCGCCGGACGGGTCGAGGAGCAGCGCCCAGCCGCCGAGCTCGCGCGCGAGGCGCGCCACCAGGGTGCCGGGGCCTCGGAGAGCGGCACGGGTCAGCTCCCGCTGGGCCTGGAACGCCCGGGTGACGTCCTCGTACCACTCGGCGGCGAGCAGCCGCGAGACCGCCTTGCCGATGGCGATGAACGGGGTGGGGCGCGGCACCTCCAGGAGGGGGAGCCCCTGTTGGCGGGCCGCGTCGACCAGTTCGGGGGGCGGGGCGGCGTGAATGACCCCGACTGCGAAGCCCAGGCCCGCCACACCCCGAGTGACGAGCCGCGTGACGTAGGACGCGGCGTTCTCGGAGGTGAGGCGCATACCGGTGGTGAGGACCAGCTCCCCGCCCTCCAGGAAGGGAGTGGGGTCCTCGAGCTCGCTCACCGCGACCCACCTGACCGGAGCGTCCGGACGCGTCGCTGTGAGTAGCCGCAGTCCCAGTTGGGGGAGTGCGGCCACGGTCGCGAGGGTGGGCGGCATCAGGCTCCCCAGGGCTCGGCGGCGCATTGTGCACTTCGTCCGGTCCAGCGGATGTTTTTCGCCGTTCCGTCTGTTTCAGGCTAGACGGTGGGCGCCCTATGTTCACGCCATGGCCGGCCGGGCCCACGGTCCCTGCTGACGCCACCCCCCGACGGCCGGCGGCCGACCGGCTGCTGGACGGCGGCCCGCCACGGCCGGCGGGGTGGAGACCCTGCGCGCCCGTGTCAACGCACGCGGGCGCGCAGGGCGGACTTGTCGACCTTCCCGGCGGGCAGCAGGGGGAGCTCGGCGATGATCTCGATCCGCTTGGGCACCTTGTAGTTGGCCAGGTGCGCGCGGGCGTGCTCGGTGAGCGCCTCCGGGGTGAGCGCGCTGCCGGGACGCGCCACGACGAACGCGGCGCCCACCTCGTGGTAGACGGGGTGGGGCATCGGGACCACCGCGACCGCCGCGACGTCCGGGTGCTCCTCCAGCGCGACCTCGATCTCGCGCGGGTACACGTTGTAGCCCCCCGACTTGAACATCTCCTTGAGCCGTCCGACCAGGGTGATGTTGCCGTCGGGACGGACCACCGCGAGGTCGCCCGTCCGCAGGAAGCCGTCCTCGGTGAACGCCTCGGCGGTCGCCTCCGGCAGTCCCAGGTAGCCGCTCATCACGCACGGGTTGCGCAACTGGATCTCACCCGGCGTGCCCGCCGGGACGGGCGTCCCGGCGGGATCGACCAGGCGCAGCTCCAGCCGCGGATCGGGCCGGCCGATCGTCGACGCGAGGGTCTCGTCGTCGGCGTCCGGATCGTTGTAGGCGACCGAAACGCAGCTCTCGGTGAGCCCGTACACCGTGCTGAGCCGCGCGCCCGTGGCGCGCAGCCGCGCGACCATGTCGCGCGGCATCGGCGCGCCGCCCCACCCGATGTGGGTGAGCGAGGACAGGTCCGCCGTGGCGAACTCGGGCCGCGCCGCGACGAGCTGGAACATCGTCGGGATCTGCCCCCAGAGCGTGATCCCGGCCCGTTCGATGGCGGCCAGGACGCCCGCGGGATCGAAGTCCTCCATGAAGCAGACGGCACCGCCCATCGCCAGCGGCACCGACACCACGTCCATGACGCCGCCGACATGGTTGACCGGGAGGTTCGCCAGGGCCACGGCGAGGGAGTGGTACTGCCTGGTGCCCTGGAGCCGGCAGCCCTCGGCGAAGGCGCGATGGCTGATGACGGCGCCCTTCGGCCGTCCCGTGGTCCCGGAGGTGTAGATGATGAGCGCCGGATCGTCCGGGGACACGGCTCCAGTGCCGTCTCCCGCGGAATTCTCCGCGCGGGAGAGGAAGTCGTTCAAGGGGACGGCGCCGGGCAGCTCCCCGGTGAGCGCGACCACTTCCCGGATGGACGGGGCGGCCGTGCGCAGTGCCGCGACGTCGTCGGCATAGGACCGTCCCGCGTGCTCGGCGAGGGAGGCCAGCAGCACAGGGCCGCTGTCGGTGACGACGTGCAGGAGCTCGTCCCGCGTGTAGCGCGGGTTGAGGCCGATCCAGACCGCGCCGATCCGCGACATGGCGAGGAAGAGCGTCAGGAACTCGGGACGGGGCGTCGTCAGCACCGCGACCCGGTCGCCCGGCCCGACACCGGACGCCCGCAGGGCCGCGGCACAGCGAGCCACGTCCGCGGCGGCCTCGCCGTAGGTACGGCGTGCTCCACCGAAATCTTCGAGCAGCGCACCGGGCTGCTGGGCCGCCCAGTGGTCGAGGAAGTCCACCACCCTGTCTGCGGCCGGGACGACGCCCTCACCGGGCAGCGGCGCTGCGGCGGGCAGGTCAGGCATCGGCGGCCTCCACGGACTCGTCCACGAAGAACGTGATCCAGTCAGCGACCATCGCGGGACTGTCGGCGCCCTCCACCTCGAGAACGTTACGCGTGAGGACGCGCGTACGGCCGGGGGCCTTCTCGTGGGCTTCGAGCAGCTCGGCGCGCAGCCGTACCCGCTCGCCGGTGAGGACCGGCCGCAGGAACCGCACCTTGTCCACGCCGTAATTGAGCCCGTACGCTCCGCTGTTCTCAAGCTTCAGGTCGCGCTTGTGGAACGCCACGATCATCGACAGCAGCAGGAAGCCCGAGACGAGCCGCTCGCCGTAGGGGTCGCCGTTGGACGGCGGACGTCCCAGGAAGTCCTCGCGCAGGAAGGTGGCCTTGCCGAACGCCTGCTCGTCGGAGAGGTCCAGCGTGAGCCAGTCGGAGCAGAACAGCTCCGTGCCGGCGAGCGAGGGGAGCTGGGCGAGTGTGTAGGTCATCGTTGTCCTTCGTCTTCGGTGATGTTCGATGCGGCCGGCGACGCCCCGGCGGGCGAGGCCCCCGCGGCGCCTGCGGTGCGGCCTCCGGGCCCGTCACCCTCGCCGCTCTGGTCGCTGTCGGTGCCGGAGTGGCCGATCCGGGCGTACCGCACGGGATCGGTGCCGCGCAGCCGCAGCGCGTACAGGGAGGCGGCGATGGCGAGCACGATGACCGCGTACGGGAGGGAGTTGATGAACAGCGCGTCGGAGTCGGCGAGCGTGTCGAAGTTGATCAGCAGCAGGACCGTGGCGGTGAGCAGCCCCAGGCAGCCGATCAGCGGCGCGGCCAGGGTCCGCAGGTACCGGCGGTCGCCCTTGCGGCGGAAGTGCGCGACGATCGCGACCGCGGCGAACGCCTGGAGCAGCACGATGCCCAGCGTGGACAGCCCGCTCATGATCGTGACGAGGTTGCGGTACGGGTCCAGCCCGGCGACCGCGAACGCGGCGACCACGATCAGCGTGAAACCGGCCTGGGCGAGGCTCGCGGTGTACGGCGAGCCGTGCCGGGGGTGCACCCGGCCGAGCCGCGCCGGCGCCAGCCCGTCCCTGGCCAGCGTGAAGACGTACCGCCCGGCCGCGTTGTGCGCCGACAGCAGGGAGGCGAACACGCTGGTGATCACCAGCAGCCCGAAGACGGCCTTCATCCCGTCGCCGAGCAGGTCCCCGGCCAGGTTGAGGAACAGGTCGCCGCCCTGTTCCTCGGCCGCACGCTGGGCCTGGTCCGCGCCGATCGCGCCGACCGTCATCCAGCTCGTCAGCGTGTAGAACAGCCCGATCACGATGACGGCCGCGTAGGTGGCGCGGGGGACCGTGCGGGACGGGTTCGGGGTCTCCTCGGCGTACAGCGCGGCCGACTCGTACCCGGCGAACGACCCGAAGGCGAACATGAACGCCACCCCGGGCGCCCCGGCCAGGATCGTGGACGGCTCGAAGGAGGCCGCGGCGAAGGCGTCCATCCCCTTCTGCGCGATCACCGCCACGTCGAAGACGAACAGGATGCCGACCTCGCACGTCATCAGCACCGCCAGCACCTTGGCCGACAGGTTCGCGCTGCGGAAGCCGAGCGCCGACATGACCGCGATGCCGGCCGCGCTCCACGCCCACCAGGGGCCGGGGACGCCGGCGGCGCTGGTGAGGAAGTAGCCGATGCCGCCGGCGAGCGCGGCGACCAGCGCGTTGTAGGCGATGAGCGCGAAGACCGCGCCCGCCGCGGCGACCGGCCGGCCGAGACCGCGGGCGATGTAGGCGTAGAAGCCGCCTCCGCCGGTCACGGTGCGGGCGATGGTCGCGTACCCGACCGAGAAGCACAGCAGCGTCACGGTGGCGACGAGGTAGGCGCCGGGCACGCCCGCGCCGTTGCCCGCGCCCATCGACAGCGGCACCGTGCCGGCCATGGCGACCAGCGGCGCCGCCGCGGCCACCACGAGAAAGACGATCTTCGGGGTGCTCAGGTTTCTGCTGAGCGCGCCTGCCGTCATGCGCACTCCTTGGAGGAGGAGGGATCTCGGAGGAGATCGAGTAAACCTAAATCTGATTCAGATTCAGGTTTGTCACGATACGCTGCGGACCCATGAGTGGCAAGACGGCCGAGGAGAATCCGGCGATGCGGCGCACCCCGACCCAGCGGCGCAGCAGGGAGCGGGTCCGCCAGATCCTCGAAGCGTCCGGTGAGCTGCTCGAAGAGGGCGGCCATGACGCGCTGACCACCTCCGCGGTCGCCGAGCGCGCCGATATCTCCGTCGCCTCGATCTACCAGTTCTTCCCCAACGTCGAAGCGATCATCGAGACGCTGGCCGAGCAGTGGACCGAGGGGTTCGTGGCGATCCTCGCGGGCGTGGCGGCGGACGGCCCCGCGCCGACGGCGGGCGAGGCCGCCGACCGCGTCATCGACGCCTTCGTGGCCTACTTCCGCGAGCGCCACGGTTTCCGCACCGTGTGGTTCGGCGGGGGCCTGCGCGGCGCCGCGCGCAGACTCGACCGGCAGAGCAACCAGGCCCTGGCCGAACGCCTCCTCGGGCTGTGGGGGCACTGGTACGGCCTGCCCGACACCCCGGCCGCCCGTTCCGCGGCGCGGGCGGCGGTCGCCATTGCCGACGCGCTGCTGGCCCTGGCGTTCCGCGAGGACCGCCAAGGCGACGAGGCCCTGATCGCGGAGACCAAACGGGCGGTGCGCGCCTATACCGCCGATGTAGTAGCCGAACTGAGCTGACGGCCCGCCCGGAGAGACCGTCCGGACGGGCCGTCGGGAGAAGCGTCAGCCGCGGGCCAGGGAGGGGTGCTCCCGGCGTGGGGCGTCGGCGAGGCCGTACAGCTCGGCCACCAGGTCGTACGAGCGCAGCCGGTCGGCCTGCTCGAACGTCGACGTCGTCACCATCACCTCGTCCACGGCGGTCTGCTCCAGCAGCGCGTCGAGCTGCTGCCGGACCGTGTCGGGGCTGCCCAGGACCTGCCCCGCCAGCCGTGAGTCGATGATCTGCCGGTCGACCGGCGTGTACGGGTACGCCGCCGTCTCCTCGGGGGTCGGCAGCGGGCCGGGACGCCCGGAGCGGAGCCGCAGGAGCGACAGCGCCTGCGGGGCCGCCAGCTCGCGCGCCCGCGCGTCGGTGTCCGCGGCCGTCACCGATACGGCGATCATCGAGTACGGGGCCTCCAGGACGGCGGAGGGACGGAACGAGTCGCGGTAGAGCGCCAGCGCCGGAAGCGTGTTCTCCGCGCTGAAGTGGTGCGCGAACGCGAACGGGAGGCCGAGCAGCCCGGCCAGCCGCGCGCTGAACCCGCTCGAACCGAGCAGCCACATCGGCGGCCCGTTGCCGGCCGCGGGGGTCACCTTGCTGTCCGCGCCGAAGTACTCGCGCAGCTCCACGACCTGCTCGGGGAAGTCGTCCACCGACAGCGCGTCCGGCGAGCGGCGCAGCGCCCGCGCGGTGGCCGCGTCGGTTCCCGGAGCGCGCCCCAGCCCGAGGTCGATCCGTCCCGGGTACAGCGCCTCCAGGGTCCCGAACTGCTCGGCCACCACCATCGGCGCGTGGTTGGGCAGCATGATCCCGCCCGACCCCACCCGCAGCCGGGACGTGGCCGCCGCGACCTGCCCGATCAGCACCGCCGTCGCAGAACTGGCGATCCCGGGCATCGCGTGGTGCTCGGCCAGCCAGTACCGGTGAAAGCCGAGGCCCTCGGTGTGCCGGGCCAGCTCCAGGGTGTTCCGCAGGGCCTGCGCGGACGTGGAACCGCCGGCGACGGGGGCCACATCGAGGACGGAGAAGGGAATGCTCATGAACAGTGCCAACCCGCCCGCGCCACGTCGTCTTCCCGCCGCCGGGCAAAAAGGCGGGGCGCGGCGTCCCGGGCACAGCGGGCCCCGCGGACCGGCCTCCACCGGAGGACGAACCGCCCCGGCGGCCCCGGCCGAAACGCCACGCCCGGTGACGGCGATACCCCAGGGAGTGCCCGAGAGGGGTGAACGCCCGTGCCCAACGAGTCGCCCATCGGAACCGAATACGCCCGCACCCGCGACATCATCGCCGTCGCCGTCCTGCTCATCGCGCTCGCCGCGGTGCTGATCGTGATCCTGGTCCAGGTCTGGCCGCCCGCCCCCTCCCTCGCCCCCGACGGCCGCCCCGAGCTGCCGCCCAGCGCCACCACCGCCCGGCTCCCCGGCTGGTCCCCGCGGCTGAGCCGCGAGACGGGCCTGTTCGTCATCGTCCTCGCGGCCGGGATGCTGGGCGCGACGGTGCACGCGCTCCGATCGCTCTACTGGTACGTCGGCAACCGCTCGCTGCGCCGGAGCTGGCTGATGATGTACCTCTTCCTGCCGTTCATCGGCGGTCTGCTCGGCCTGATCGTCTACCTGGTCCTGCGCGGCGGCCTCACCTCGCCGGCCGGCGGCACCTCCGACATCAACCCGTACGGGATCACCGCCATCGCCGCGCTGGTCGGCCTGTTCTCCCAGGAGACCGCCGAGAAGCTGCGCTCGGTCTTCGGCACCCTGCTCGCCCCGGCCCAGACCGGCCGGGACCAGGCGCTGCCCCCGAGGGTCGACGGCATCGACCCCGTCTCCGGCGAGGCCGGCACCACCGTCACCCTCCGCGGCACCGGCCTGGGCTCGGCCTCCAGAGTGCGCTTCGGCGATGCCGAGTCGCCGGCCACGGACGTGACCGACACCCAGGTGCGCACCACGGTCCCGAGCGGCGCCGCCAGCGGCCGTCCCATCGTCGTCACCCCCACCGGCAACGCCCCGAGCCCCGAGGACTTCACCGTCCAGTGACCACGGCGCCGCCCGCGCGCCGCCGGAGCCGGGCCGCCCGCGCCGCTGCGGCCGGGGCGGTCCCGGGCGTCAGGCGGGCGGCGGACGCCAGTGGTCGTGCCAGAGGTCGTAGGCCGCGCCGGGGTAGAGCCTGGGGAGGGTCGGCGGGTCCTCACCGGGCTTGAGCAGGCCGATGCCGTCGCCCGTCTCGGCGGTGCCGAACTGGAGCTCCATGCTGTAGGTGGTGCGGGCCAGGTTCTCCGGGCCGGCGACCAGGCAGGTGTACCGGGGGCCGGGCAGCTCCGACTCGGGGATGGCCCTGCCGATCGCCAGGCTGTTGGCGACCGTGACCCAGGTCCCGAGCGAGCCGACCTGGCGCTCGGCGGCCTGCTGCTCCCAGCGGTACTCCATGATCGGCTTGGAGAAGATCGGCACGAGCAGGTGCGACACCCCGCAGGACTGCAACTCGCGTTCCCAGCCGACCGTCCGGCTGATGTCCTCGCAGATCAGCACCGCGAGGCGGCCCAGGCTGGAGTCGAGCACCCGGATGGTGGAGCCCGGCGCGGCGTACTCCTCGGCAGTGCCCGTGCGCGGCGCGCCGGGCAGCCGCCACAGCCGCATCTGCGCGGCGTCCAGGGTGAAACCGGACAGCTTGTCCTGGACCAGGAGCTCCTCACCGGTCCAGCGGTCGATCAGGACGGCGCGGTTGGGCGGCGGGTCGCCGCCGCCCAGCGGTCCGGTGCCGAGCATCAGGAAGCGCAGGGGATGGCGCTCGCGGTCGCGGCCGGCGGTGTCGAACGCCTCCTCCTTCCACTGCTCGAGCATCGTCTCCGACAGCGCCACCTCGGGCATCACGGCGATCTGGGCGCCGGACTCGTCCAGCCTGCGGATGATCGTCTTGATTCGGCCTCGCAGCGCCGCCGAGTCAACCGGACGCAGCCGGTAGACGGTCATCCCGTGCCGCCGCTCGAACTCGATCTCGACGTCGTCGAAGCTCTCCAGCATGGGCGCGCAGCCGACGGTCACGGGTCGCTCGCGGGCGAAGTGTGGGTCGTTGACCGCCGGGAGCCGGATGTGGTCGATCTTCTCCCACTCGGCCGGCGGGATCCGGTGCACGCCGAAGAACTCGGCCTTGGACCTGAGCCCGCGCGGCCGTCCGGGAAAGGCGCAGCGCGGCAGCAGCGCGCCGGGGCTGCCCGGACCGTTGAGCCGCCCGTCGATCGTCCAGTTGGTCAGCACCTCGGTCAGGGCGCCGGTGTCGTGGTAGGGGCCGTACGGGTTGGCGTGCGCGAGCGCGCCGTCGAGGCCGAGCAGGAGCGTGAAGCGGCCGAGGTCGCCGTGCTCGGCGATCAGATGCGCGGTCAGCGTGGGCGGCAGCTCGCCGCGGTCCAGCACGATCTCGGTGATGTCGTTCGCCTGCCGATTCACCGCGGGATCGTCGTACCACCCGGTCGGCTCCCAGGTCCGGAAGAGGTGATCGGGCAGGGCGTCGTAGAGATCAACGAAGAGATCAGCTGGTTCGGCCGGGTAGGCAGGTGCCGCCAACTGATCCGTCATATACGCCCCCGGGGGGTTGACAGGGCTCGTAACGCGTGGTCACCCGATGCTAACTCTCGGAACTTCGCCCCATCAGTGTCTTCTGCTACAGAAAATGGCGCGATCTTCAGCGGTGGTGCTGCCGGATCGGGCCGCGGTGCCGTCGATCTCCGCACCGCGGACCTGGCGGAACGTGTCGCTTGACATTCACTTGGCACTCGATGCACCCTGGGTGGGCCGGCGTACTCGACGATCCTGAGGTGAGCCGTGAACGTGAGAGCCGAGCTGATGCCGCGCACCCTTTCGCAGGGCCGCGACCGCCGGACCGAGGTCCGGCGGCTTCTCGATTCCATGGAACAGGCCAAGGTCATCAGCGACGGGCACTTCAGCGCGCTCGGCATGATCATCACCGACGCCTCGCTGACGGCCGACGAACCCGCGCTCGTCGAGGTGCAGGACGGGCTGCAATGGCTGCACCGCCACTATCTCGACGTCCAGGCCCTGGACGGCGAGCAGCGCGAGCAGCGCGGCCGGATCCTCGGCCTCATCGACGTCGTCCACTGGGCGCTGCGGCGGCTGCCCTCCGGGCTCCAGCTCGCGCTCCAGCCCGACAGCCACGCCGCCCGGTTCCTCAGCGTGGTGGCGCGGCGGCAGGGCCTGTCCAACCGCGAGCTGGCCGCCGAACTCGGCACGGACGAGACCGAGATCAGCCGGGTGGGCCGCAAGCTGCTGTCGGCCGGCGTGGTCTGGCGCCGCAGGGAGTGGCGCGTCAACGCCTGGGACATCACCCCCCGAGGCCGCCAGTACCTGGAGAGTTCCGGCCTGCTCAAGGAGGGGCCCGGCAGCGGGCACGCCGCCGACGCCCCCTTGGGGTCGCCCGACCCGGACCCAGCCCCGGCGGCGGAGCCCGACGACGGCCGCCCGTCCGCCGAAGCCGCCGAGCCGCGCCGCTCCCCCCTGCCGGAGCGCACCGTGTCGGACCGCACCGTGTCGGACCGCACCGTGTCGGACCGCACCGCGTCGGACCGTCCCGCCACCTCGCCCGAACGTCCCGAACACCCCGAACGGTCCCGCGGCTGACCGCCTCCCGCCCGCGGTGCGCGCCGTCCGGGCGGGCAGTGGGGGTCAGGGGCGTTCGGCGAACTCGACCAGGCGGGCCAGGCCGTCCTCGCCGTGGCCTTCGGCGACGGCGCGTTCGATGAGGGCGTGGATCGGCTCCATCAGCCGTACGCCGACGCCCTGGTCGCGGCTCGCGTCGACCAGGTTGGGGAAGGCCGCCTGGTTGGTGGCGAGGCTGGAGACCTCGGTGGCGTACTCGCCCGTGTCGATCGCCAGTGCCTGCCGGGGGAGGCTGTGCATCATCGCGGTCAGCCAGGTGACCACCATCGGGGTGAACTCGGCCGCCGGGACGTCCTCGGTGCGGACCAGCGCGAGCGCCTGGTAGAAGCCGCCGAACATGCCGTACATCGCGCTCAGCAGGGCCATCTCGTAGAGGGCCGCCAAGCCGGGGTCGGCGCCCAGGAGGCGGGGGGTCCCGAGGGCCGCCAGCGTCGCGCGGTGCGGCTCGTACACGTCCTCGGGGCCGCTGTAGAGGATCGAGGCCGCCGGCTGCCCGATCATCGGGGGGACGGCCATGATGCCGCCGTCGAGGTAGCGCGCGCCGCGCGCGGTCGCACGCTCGGCCATGGCGCGGGCCTGGCGGGGCGTGCCGTTGGTGAGGTTGACGATCGTCCGGCCGTCGAGGGCGTCGCCCGCGGTGTCCAGCACCTCGTCCACGTTGTCGTACAGCGACAGGCAGACGACGACGAGCGCGTTCGCCGTGACGGCCTCGGTGACCGTGGCCGCGTTCGCCGCCCCCTTGGCGACGAGGGGGGCGGCCTTGGCGGCCGAGCGGTTCCACACGGTGGTCGGGTGCCCGTTGCGGAGGAACGCCTCGGCGAGCGCGGCCCCCATCAGGCCCAGGCCGATGACCGTCACGGGGGCGGGGTGGTTCTCGGACATGCTGTGCTCCTTGGTGTCGGTGGTCGGCACCAGCATGCGGCGGGGGACTTCGGGGATCCTTCGGGTGGATTCGCTGCAATACGGTGGGCATATGCGCTTCGGGGTGCTCGGGCCGATGGAGGTGTGGACCGAGGACGGCACGCCGGTCCCGGTCACCGACCTCAAGGTGCGCGTGCTGCTGGCCCACCTCCTGGCGCGGCCCGGACGGATCGTCCCGGCGGATCGGCTCATCGACGGGCTGTGGGGGGACGCGCTTCCTGCCAACCCGAAGGCGACGTTGCAGGCGAGGGTGTCGCAGCTGCGGCGGACGCTGGAGGACGCCGAGGCGGGCGGCCGGGCGCTGGTGGAATCGCGTCCGGCGGGCTACCGGCTGCGGATCGCCGCCGAGGCGGTCGACGCGGGCCGGTTCGAGGCTCTGGCGGCGAGGGCGCGGCGGACGGCCGCGCCTGAGGCGAGGGCCGCCCTGCTGGGGGACGCCCTGGCGCTGTGGCGTGGGGAGGCGTTCGCCGAGTTCGGATTCGCCGAGTTCGGGTCCGCGGTCACTGAAGGCGCACGGCTCGGCGAGTTGCGGCTCGCCGCGCTGGAGGAACGGGCCGAGGCGCGCCTCGAAGCCGGTGAACACGCGCTGCTGGCGGCCGAGCTGGGCGGGGCGGTGGCGGCCCATCCGCTACGGGAACGGCTCCGTGACGTGCACATGCGGGCGCTCTACCGGGCGGGCCGTACGAGTGAGGCCCTCCAGAGCTACGACGACCTCCGCCTGCGCCTGCGGGACGAGATGGGCCTCGATCCTGGCCCGCGCCTGGTCGAGCTCCAGCAGGCGATCCTGCGTCAGGACCCTGCGCTGGACGTGTCCGGCGAAGAGCGTCCGCGTACGAACCTGCCCGTTTTCGTCACCGACCTGGTGGGACGAGCCTCCGCCCTGGACGAGCTGACGGGCCTCCTGGGGAGTTCCCGGCTGGTGACGCTGAACGGGCCCGGCGGTGTGGGCAAGACCCGGTTGGCAGTAGAAACGGCCCGGAACGTCGTGGACCACCATCCGGACGGCGTCTGGCTGGTCGAGCTGGCGGCGCTGAGCGTCACAGCGACTGCGGCGGACGTGGCCGATTTGGTGGCCGCGGTGCTGGGCCTCCGCGATGACGCCGCGTCCACCGGTGATGGCGCGGATAGCGGGAAGGGCGGGCTCAGCGGGAAGGGCGCGCCCCGAGGGGAAGGCGCGGCGTCCGCAGGACGGCTCGGCGGGGTGCTGCGCGGGAAACGGATGCTGCTGGTCCTCGACAACTGCGAGCACGTGGTCGAGCCGGTCGCGCGTCTGGTCGCGGCGCTGCTGAGGGACGTCCCGGGGCTGAGCGCGCTGGTGACCTCGCAGGAACCGCTGGGGATCTCGGGTGAACGGCTGTGGAGCGTCCCGCCCCTGGACTCGCCGGAACGGGACGCCGGAACCGCCCCGGAAGAGCTGCTGCGCTATGGCGCGGTGGAGCTGTTCGTGCAGCGGGTGGCGGACGCCGTGCACGGGTTCGAGCTGCACCCGGACAACGCCGAGGCCGTCGCGGCGGTCTGTAGGCGGCTCGACGGGATCCCGCTCGCCCTGGAGCTGGCCGCTACGCGCGTGCGCGCGATGGGCGTGCACACGCTGGCCGAACGGCTGGACGACAGGTTCCGGCTGCTGGCCACCGGGAAGCGCGACGCCCCCGCACGGCAGCGGACCCTGCGCGCGATGATCGACTGGAGCTGGGAGCCCCTGTCGGAAACGGAGCGGACGGTGCTGCGGCGCCTGGCCGTGCACGCCGACGGCTGCACCCTGGAGGCGGCCGAGGAGGTGTGCGCCGACGAGGGCGTGGACGTTCTCGCCACGCTGGCCGGCCTGGTGGACCGTTCACTGGTCGTCGTCGCGGAGGGGCCGCGCTACCGCCTGCTCGAATCGGTCGCCGCGTACTGCGTCGAGCGGCTTCAGGAGGCGGGGGAGTACGAGGCGGTGCGCCGCAGGCACCACCGCTACTACGCGGCGTTCGCCGAGCGCGCCGACGGGCTGCTGCGCGGACGGGAACAGCGTCACTGGCTGGCCAGGATGCGCGCCGAGTCCGCGAACCTGCACGGCGCCCTTGAAGGTGCCGTGCAGGACGGCCACGCCGACCTGGCGCTCCGGCTCGCGAACGCGATGGCCTGGTGCTGGTTCCTCTGGGGGCGGCACGGCGAGGCGCGGAGATTCGTGGCCCTGGCCTTGAGCGCGAGCGGCGAGGAATCGGGGATCTCCAATAGGCGCCTGCTGGTCAGGGCGAGAACGTGGCGGGTCGGCCTGACGATGCTGGAGGGCGATGGAGCCGAGCGCGATGCGCGGAGCCGCGCGGCGCTGGCGGCGTACACGGACGATCCGCGGGGCCTGGCCTGGGCCGAGTGGTTCCTCGGCTTCGTCCGTGCCGGGTTCGGCGACCAGCGGGCGATCGGCGTCCTGCTGGAACGGTCGCTGGCCGGGTTCACCGCACTCGGCGACCGCTGGGGCATGGCGGCGGCGCTCACCGGCCGGGCCACGCTGGCGCTGACCGCCGGTGACATGGCCGTGGTGGACCGGGACGGCCGGCGCGGTCTCGCCCTGTTCGCAGAGATCGGCGACGGCTGGGGGAGGGCGCAGGTCACCGAGACCCTCGGCGTCCTCGCCGAGGTCGCCGGCGACTACCGGCGGGCCGAGGAGCTGCACCGGGACGGGCTGCGCGTGGCGGAGGGGCTCGGGTTGTGGGCCGAGGTCTCCTACAAGCTGTCCAGGCTCGGCAGGATCGCGTTGCTGACCGGTGACGGGGAGCGCTCCGAACGGCTGCACCGGCGGGCGCGGCGGCTGGCCGTCCGCGAGTCCCACCGGCGCCTGGAGCAGTTCGCCGACGTCGGGTTGGCGCTCGGCGCCCGCAGGCGGGGTGACCTCGACGCCGCCGAGTCGTCGCTGCGCCGGTGGATCCCGTGGGTGCGGGAGGTCGGCGGGACCCCCGGACTGGCGCTGCTGCTGGCCGAACTCGGCTTCATCGCGGAGCTGCGCGGCGACGCGGCCGAGGCGCTGCGGCTCCACGGCGAGGGCCTCGACGCGGCCCGCGCCACGGGCAACCCCAGGGCGGTCGCGCTCGCCCTGGAGGGGACGGCGGGTGCGCTGGCACTGGCCGGACGGTACAAGGAGGCCGCCGGATCGCTGAAGGCGGCGGCCGGGGCCCGCGCGTCGGCGGGCGCCCCGCTGCCCCCGGCCGAGCGCGCCGACGTCGACCGGATCGAAGCCCGGCTGCGCGCGGGATGACCCGTCCGCACCGGGGCGGTGGTGCGGACGTCGCCTGCACCAGCAGCCCGGCCGCCGCCACGTTCCCGGCGGGGACCGCGGCCGGCAGGAACGTGGCGACGATTCCGCAGCCCGTCGCGCTGATCGCGAAGACGAAGGCCGGGCGGAGCAGCGCGGGCGACCGCAGCCCCGCCATCATCCCGAGCTCGCCGTCCGTCCCCGCCTCCGACTCCGCGTCCGCCCGCACGGGCGCCCCCGTCCCCGTCGCCGCGTCCGCGGCCGGACGTGCGGCCCGGACGGCCCCTGGACGGGCGCGGTAAGGGAACCTGAAACGGACCGTAAGAGGCGTCCGGCATCGTCGTCGTCGCTGGAAGCGACCGAGACATTCGAGAGAGAGGCAGCCGACGATGACGCACTCCACCGTGTACGAGATCGTCCGTGACTTCGCCGTGCCGCGCGGGCGGGTGTACGCCGCCTGGACCCGTCCCGAGCGCCTCGCCCGCTGGTTCGGCCCCCGCGTCTTCACGACCCCCGTCCACCGCGTCGTCCTGGACGTCCGGCCGGGTGGGCGCTGGCGGGCCGTCCTGGTCGGCGACGAGGGCCTCGAGGTCACCCTGGGCGGCGCCTACCGCGAGGTGGAGGAGCCCGGCCGGCTGGTGTTCACGACCGGCGACCCCGACGATCCGGTCGACGGCCCCGCCGCCGTGGTCACCCTGACCCTGGACGAGCACGACGGCACCACCACGATGCGGTTCCACCACCACGGCGTCGACACCGACCCCGAGCACGCCGAGGGGGCCAAGGCCGGCTGGATCGAGTTCTTCGACCGCCTCGCCGAGCACCTGGCCGCTCAGACCACCTCCCCGAGGGGCACCGCGCCGTCGGAGGGCACCGCGCCGTCGAGAGGGACCGCGTCGAAGGTCAGCTCGCGGCCTCGGGCGTAGGCGGCGTCGAACGCGTCCCGGCCGAGCGCGGCGACGATCCCGGCGGTGATCCGCCGTACCTCGTCCGCTTCGCTCCGGCTGGACGGGGTGCGGTGCGCGTCGCGGGCCGCGGCGGCCAGGCCCAGCAGCCGGGCGCCGTCCCCGGGCGGCGAGGTGGCGGCCAGCGCCTCGACGGTGAACGCCGTCGTGCGCGGGTCGCCGATCTTCCTGGCCGCGGCGAGCGCCTCCAGGAACAGCACGTGCGCGCTCGCGGCGTCACCGCGCAACTCCCGGACGTAGCCCAGCTCGACCAGGGTCGTGGGCAGGAACAGGGGCGGGTCCCCATCGCGCGCGACGCCGTCGAGCAGGCGCTTCAGGTGCTCCTCCGCGATCTCCAGCAGCCCCGCCCGGCGGGCCGAGAAGCCGTAGCCCATCGCGGCGAAGACCCGTCCCTCCTGGTAGCCCTGCTCGTTCGCCAGGCGCAGCGCCTCCCCGCAGTGCTCCATGGCCCCCTCGTAGTCGGCGGTGGACATGGCCATCCACCCCAGCCAGGACCGGTGGCGCACCGCGTCCGGCCACAGCCCCATCTCCTCGGCCAAGCGCAGGCCCTCGGTGAACAGCCGGACGGCCGCTCCGGCGTCGCCCCTGGTCTCGGCGAGACCGCCGAGCCACTCGGTGGCCTGGAGCTGTCCCCAGCGGTCGCCCAGCTCCCGGAAGATCCGCTCGCTCTCGGTACCGTCGCGCTCGAGCGTCTCCAGGTCGCGCACGGTGAACGCGTGGCGGGCGTGCCTGCTCAGCGAGGCCGCTTCGCCCCACCGGTCGCCGATCTCGCGGAACGTGGCCAGCGCGGCGTCGGTCAGTTCCCGGGCGAAGGCCAGGTCGGCGAGGCAGAGCCCGAAGAACCACTGGGCCCTGGCCCGGGCGCCCGGATCGGCGATGCCGAGGGCGGCCTTCTGAGGCTCGGCCGGCATCACCTCGGTCTCGCCGAGCAGCATCGCGAACCCGGCGTGCCAGGCCGTCGCCTTGGCCCGTTCGTCGGCGGGCGCCTCGCCCGCGGCGTCCAGCGCGGCGGCCAGCGAGCGCCGCCCCTCGCTGAGCCGGCCGCGAAGGAACCAGTACCAGGCCAGGGCGTTCACCAGGCGCAGGGCTCCGGCGGCCGGGGCGGCGTCGAGGGCGGCCCGCAGGTTCGCGGCCTCGGCGTCCAGCCGCCGCATCCAGTGCGTCTGCTCCACCCCGCGCAGATGCATCTCGGCCCGCACGGCGAACTCCGTGTAGTAGGTGGTGTGCGCCCCCCGGACGTCCTCGACGTCCTCGGCGTCCTCCAGCCGGCGCAGGCAGTAGGCCGCCACCGACTCCAGCAGCCGGTAGCGCGTCCCCGATGAGCCCTCAACGACGACCACGAGGGAGCGGTCGACCAGCCGCGCGAGGACGTCCATCACGTCGACGCCGGGCTCGCCGCACACCGCCTCGGCGGCGTCCAGGGTGCAGCCGTCGGTGTGCACCGACAGGCGCCGCAGGACGACCCGTTCGGCGTCGGTGAGCAGCGTCCAGCTCCAGTCGATCATCGCCGTCAGGGTCTGCTGCCGGGCCGGGGCGCCGCGCTGGAAGCCCGCCAGCAGCCGGAACCGGTCGTCCAGCCGGGCCACGATCTCCTGGACGCCGAGCGACCTGACCCGGGTCGCGGCCAGTTCCAGCGCCAGCGGGATGCCATCGAGCCTGCGGCAGAGCTGCGCGACCGATCCGGCGTTGCCGGCGTCGAGTGTGAACCCGCGGGTGGACGCGGTCGCCCGCGCCAGGAACAGCCGCACCGCGTCGGCCCTGGCCACCGCGGCCAGCTCGGACCCGTCCGGCAGCGCCAGCGCCGGAATGCTCCACAGCGCCTCGCCCGCGACGTTCAGCGGTTCGCGGCTGGTCGCCAGGATCCGCAGCCCGGGAACCTGGCCCAGCAGGCGCTCGGCCAGCCCGGCGGCCTGGTCGACCACGTGCTCGCAGTTGTCGAGCACCACCAGCAGCCGCCGGTCGCGCAGCGCCTCGACCAGCCGCTCCAGCGGGCCCGCCGAGTCGGCGCGGATGTCCAGCGAGGCGAGGACGGCCTCGGCGAGCGACGTCGCGTCCCGCTCGTAGGGGGCGAGCTCGACGATCCACGCGCCGTCG
The DNA here is from genome assembly GCF_036227065.1 of Spirillospora sp. NBC_01491. GTDB lineage: Bacteria > Actinomycetota > Actinomycetes > Streptosporangiales > Streptosporangiaceae > Spirillospora > Spirillospora xylanilytica. The sequence continues at coordinate 2,820,025 of NZ_CP109432.1, read as the reverse complement.
GGGTACGCGTCGAGCAGCCGCCGCGCGACCTCCAGCGCCAGGCTCGTCTTGCCCACCCCGCCCGAACCGGTGAGCGTGACCAGCCGCGCCGTCCCGAGCAGCGCGCCGACCTCCGCGACCGCGCCCTCGCGGCCGATCAGGTCGCCGACCGCGGCGGGCACGTTCGTGCGGGGCCGCCGGCCCCTGCCGCTCAGCTCCGGGTCCTGGCGCAGGATCCGCTCGTACAGCGCGGCCAGCTCGGGTGACGGGTCGAGCCCGAGCTCGTCGGCGAGCCGTTCCCGCAGGTCGGCGTAGCTGGCGAGGGCCTCGCTCTGGAGCCCCTTGCGGTAGAGGGACCGCATGTGGACGGCGCGCAGCCGCTCGCGCAACGGGTGCTCGGCCAGCAGATCGGCCACCTCGACCCGCTCTCCCGCGTCGAGCCGTTCCTCCGCGTGGCTCTCCACGGCCGACAGCCGTGCCTCCTCCAGCCGGGCGATCACCGGCTGGAGGAACTCGGCGTCGGCGAACTCGGCGAACGGGGCGCCCCGCCACAGCTCCAGCCCTTCGGCGAACCGGCCCTCCGCGGCCAGCCGTGCGAAGCGGACGGAGTCGACCGCGTCCGGGCCGACGGCCAGCGCGTACCCGGGCGCGCGCGACACGACCAGGTCCCTCCCGCCGGGCTCGGCCTCCTGCAACGTGCGGCGCAGCTGCGACACCCGGACCTGGAGGGCGGCGACCGGATTGGCGGGCGGCCGGTCGCCCCACAGGTCCTCGACGAGGCGGTCGGTGGAGACCACCCGTCCCTCGTGAGCGAGCAGGTCGGCGAGCAGCACGCGCACCTTCAGCCCGGGGACCGTGACGGCCTCACCGGCATCGGTCCAGGTGGTGACGGGTCCCAGGACTCCAAAACGCATATGTGTGACCTTAAAGGCATTGAAGGGATGTCCCGTCGCCGATGCCGCCGAGTCCGCATCCGGCCGCACTGCTCGGACAGGGAGCACGCCGGCCACGCCGGCATCATCCGCGAGTCCCTGGACGGCGCCGGGAGCATGGGCTGACCGCGCCGGACCCGCGATGGCAGGTCCAGGTGCCCGGAACCGTAATACCATTGACGCCTTCACGGCCATTGACGGCGCCGGGATCGGTGAGGGCGTGCCCGGCCCGGTGAATTCACCGCGGTACATCGATAATCGCCCGGACCGTCCCGCAGCAGTGCGCCGTCGTGATGGCAAGGGCCGTGATCACGGTGCCAGGTGAAGTCTTAGGTCGATTATGGAAGATTGTTCTTGGCCTGCGCGGTGCGGCCGTACGGCTGAACGTTTTTGTTCTCGATGGCCTTATCCTGGGACGACCCCCAGCCGGTCACGTTCGGTGATATCCGATGGAGATGCCGTCGCCCGTCGAATGGGCGGACGTGCCGAGTCGGGGGTGTTCGGGCGGAGCACGTTCCAGCGGATGTTCCTGGGGGTGTCATGGTGGTTCGGGGGAATGCGGATCAGCTTTTCCGGCGGGGGGACGCATGCCGGTGCGGGTGATCGTCCACGATCGGCAGACCCTCACCCTGCTCGGCGTGCGGGCCGTCTTCGAGCCCGAGCGCGACATCGAGATCGCCGGGGAGACCCGCAGCGCCCGGCACCTGGTCTCCCTGGTGCGCGAGCACGGCCCCGACGTCGTCCTCATCGGCCTGCCGCTGTCGGACCTGGACGTGCTGGAACTGGTCAGGCGGGTCCTGGAGGCGGGCCGGCCCCCCGTCCCGGGCGTGGTGGTGATGGCGGCGCCGAAGTACGAGGGCTCGCTGCTCGACGCCCTCCGGGCCGGGGTCAGGGGCGTGGCCGGCAAGGAGAGCCCCCCGTCGGAGCTGGTCCGCACCGTCCGGGCCGTGGCGGCCGGCGGGGCGGTGCTGACCGCCACGATGACCGGGCACCTGCTCGACTGGGCGGCGCGGGTCCCGGTCGCGAGCGGGGTCCGCGCCTCGGTCGTGGCGGCGCTCAGCGGGCGCGAGCGGCGCGTTCTGGAACTGGTGTCCCGCGGCCTGTCGGACGCCGAGGTGGCCGCCGAACTCCACGTTTCGACGGCGACCGTGCGCTCCCATATGCATCACGTCACCGCCAAGCTGGGAATGTCGGGGCGGACGCAGGTGGTCGCCTTCGCCTACCGGCAGGGCCTCATGGTGGAGGAGTCGGCGCGCGGGGCCTGACCGGTCGGGAAAACTTCGCACATTATTTGCTTTTGCGACCTTGTCGCAAAAGCGACCATGCCGCACTCTGGTAGAGGGACGCCTGTCGCGGGTCTTTCCATGCACATTGGTGGACGAATCGACGGCCCGCGTCCGTTCATTGTTGATGAGATCGGGATTATTTCTCCCGTCCACGTTCAAGATCCATTCCATGGGCTGCGGTGCGCCCTTCCCAAAGACCAACATCCCGTTGAAGACAGGCGGCCGACGGCCAGATTACAGTGACACTGATCGGGGTGTCTTGAAATTGGAAAAGCCGCACCAATGAATGGCCGAAATGATGCGCACGCAGATCTACGGGGAAGAGGCGGGGGGCTTCTCCGCCGCCGGCTCCGCGGGGGGATCGCCGCTCGCCGCCGAACGGACCGAGCTGGTGCTCAGGCGCCTGCACCGGATGATCGGGCCCCGATTCGCCCGCGCCGAGCCGCGCGACCGTGCGTTCGCCTTCCTGCGCGGCATGGCCCTGTCGGCCGCGCGCCGGAACGGCAGGCGGCTCGCCGACGGCGCGGGCGAGGCCCGGCCCGACGGGATGCAGCGGCTCCTGACCACGGCGCGGTGGAACGCCGACGAGCTGAGGGACGACCTGCGCGACGTCATCGTGGAGCATTTCGGTGACCCGCGCGCCGTGCTGGTGCTGAACGGGGAGGGCTTCGCCAAGAAGGGCGACCGCTCCGTCGGGGTCCAGCCCCAGTTCTCCCCGTCGGCGGGCGGCACGGAGAACTGCCAGGTGGCCGTCTTCCTCACCTACGCGGCGCCGCGCGCGCAGGCCATCATCGACCGGGAGCTGTACCTCCCTCCGGAGTGGGCGCACGACCCCGCCCGCCGGGTCCGGGCACGGGTGCCCGCGGACGTGCGGTTCCGCAGCCCGGGACGGCTCGGCTGGGAGATGGTCCGGCGCGCGGTGGAGGCCCGCACGCCCGCGGCCTGGGTCGCCGCCGAGACCCCCTTCGGGCACGACGTCGAGCTGCGCCGGCGCCTGCGCGAGCGCGGGATCCCGCACGTTCTGGGGCTCCGAGCGGACCCGCGGCCCCTGCGCTCGACCGGGGGCCGCGTCCTGTGGGGCGTGCCGGAGGAGGCGATCGCGTCCATCCCGGCGCACGACTGGCTGCGCACCACCGACCGCGACGATCCGGTCCGGCGCGACAGCGCCTGCCATTCCGCCCGGATCCTCCTGAAGGGAGCGGACGACGGCGGCCTCGTGCAATGGCTGCTCATCCGCCGCGACACCAGGAAGAGGCGCCTGTACGTGTGCGCGGCGCCGCCGTCCACGCCGCTGCGCGAGCTGGCCGAGGTCGCCCGGCAAGCCGAGCTCGCTCCCCGGTGCGCCGCCTCGGCGCGCCGGGAAGTGGGGCTCGACCACTACGAGGTCCGGCTCTGGAAGGCGTGGTACCGCTACATCACGCTGGCCCTTCTCGCCCACGCCGGCATCACTCTGGCGGACGGCGGCGCCCCTCCCTGACGACCTCGCCCCCACACCCGCACCCGCGCACGTACCCGCACCGCACCCGCACGGATCATCGAGCCCTGCCGACTCCCGGAGGAACCCGCCATGCGTGAGATCACCGACGAGGACCTGCGGCGCGGCCTGGCGGAGCGGCTCCGCCGCTACCGCGGCCTGCGCGAGGAGCTCGGGCCCGAGCGCGCCCGCGAGGTGATGCTGGAGGGCCTTCCCGAGAAGCAGGCCGCGCGGCTCGGACCGGCGCTCAAGGAGGACCGCCTCGCGCGCGGGATGGCGCGCGCCCTGCCCTGGCTGGAGGCGGCCGGGCTCGTCCACGAGATCGTGGACGACTCGCGCCCCGGCGAGGACGCCGCGCTGGAGATCGCCTTCACCTGCACCTGCCTGACCGCGGCGGACGCCCTCGGCGCCGGCGCCGGCGCCGGACGGGCCGAGCCGCTGCTGTGCGGCCTGGAACTGGAGGCGACCCGGCGCGCCTTCCCGGAACTCGACGTCCGCGCCCTCGCCCACCGGGCCGAGGGCAAGCGGGTCTGCGTCTTCCGCTACAGCCGTGCCACGACGCCGGGGCGACAGGACGCCACGGCCTGACCTGGAGGTGACCATGAAATTCGATCCGACGACCGTCCACCGGAGGCTCGGCTGGCGCGCGCAGGCCGCCGTCGCGGGGCTCGGCGCTCTGCTGGCCGCCGCGGGCGACCTCCGCGCCGGGGTGCTCGCGGCGCACATCCCGGTGGTGCTCACCCGTCTCAACAGCAACGCGCTGACCGCGCCGGCCCTGCCCGACGGGAAGGTGTCGTTCGCGTTCTACGGCGTGATCGACCGGCCGGGCGAGACGCGCACCGTGCGGGCCGAGCTGGAGAAGGACGACATCCTGTACGTCGAGATGCTGATCCCGAAGCTGCCGCCGGAGACCGGGATCGCGCCGGCGGAGCTGCCGTCCCTCACGCTGCTGACGCCGTCGGGCGGACGGCGGGTGTTCACCGCCGACCGGAGCGAGACGTTCGACGAGCCGTACACCGACACGTCCTACATCAGCTACGCCGTCGGCCGCCTGCCGGCCGAGCAGGGCACCTACACCATGGAGATCTCCGGTGCGGTCCCCGCGCGGTTCGTCCTGGCGGTGGGCGAGGAGGAGCGTCCCGGCGAGGTGATGAGGGGCGAGGTCGCCGACATCGCCGCCGTGCACGAGTGGTACCGGACGCCGCCGGACGCGGGGCACGCCCCCGGCGGCGCCGGGTAGGCGTCCTCCCGCGCGGCGCCGGAACGGGAGTGGCCCGGGGGGACGTGAGCCGCCGGTCCGTCAGAGCGGTCGGCCCTTCTCCGCAGGCGCCTCGGGACGGGGCGGGCGCCCGACACCGGGCCGGGCGCCCGCGTCGCGGGGGAGCCGCCACCCCAGGCCGACGCCGGCGAGCATGAGCGCGGCGGTCAGGAAGGCGACCCTGCGGGTCGCCTCGGTCAGGGCCTCGCGGGCCTCGGCGGCGGCCGGGGCCGTGTCCGGCCGGTCCAGGAGCCTCGGGATCCCCGCGCCGAGGCTGCCGCGCACGGCCTCCGAGACGGCGTCCCGGGTCCGCGGCGGCATGTCGTCCAGCGTGTCGAGGCGCCGGTCGAGGCCCGCGCCGAGCGTGGTGACCAGCACGGTCCCGAGCACCGCGATGCCGAGCGCCGATCCCAGCAACCGGGTGGTGCTCTGGGCCCCGGACGCCTGCCCGGAGCGCTCCACCGGGATGTCGGCGAGCACGACGTTCGAGAGCTGCGCGCTGGCCAGCCCGACGCCGGCGCCGTAGACCAGCAGCGGTCCGACGAGCCGCCACGGGCTGGAGGCGGGCGCCATCACGGCCCCGGCCGCCGCGATCCCGGCCGTCTCCAGCAGCAGCCCGGCCAGCACGACCGTGCGGGCGCCGTGCCGCTGGGCGAGGGGCCCGGCGGACGGCCCCGCCAGCAGCGCGCCGACCGCGAGCGCGAGGATGACCAGCCCCGCCCGCAGCGCGCTCGCGCCCAGCGCGGCCTGGAGGTACAGCGGCAGGACGAACACCAGGCCGAACTCGGCGAGGCCGACGATGGCGATCGCGATGCTCCCGATGCGGAAGCTCGGGACGGCGAACAGCGTCACGTCCAGCAGCACCGGCCTGCCGCGTCGCCGCCGCCGCCCCGTCGCCGCGGCGAAGACGCCGAGGCAGAGCGCGCCGAGCCCGAGGGCGGCCGGGATCGGCGACACGGCGGACGACGGCCAGTCCCACGGCCCCGCGCGGAACGGGCGGGTCGGCGTCCACCAGCCGTACCGCTGGCCCTCGATCAGCGCGAAGACCAGCGCGGCGAAGCCGGCGCTCGCCGCGAGCGTGCCGACGACGCCGGTGCGCAGCACCGCCCGCGGATCGCGGCTCTCCGGCACCCACAGGGCGATGCCGGCCAGGACCGCGGCCCCGAACGGCACGTTGATCACGAAGATCCACCGCCAGGACTGCGCCGAGGTGAGCCACCCGCCGAGCACGGGGCCGATCGCCACCGTCCCGCCGATCACCGATCCCCAGACGCCGAACGCCATCGCGCGGTCGCGGCCACGGAACGCGGTGTTGATGACGGCCAGGGTGGCCGGGAGGATCATCGCCGCCCCGGCGCCCTGGAGGGCGCGGCCGAGCAGCAGGCTCGGGCCGCCGCGGGCCTGCCCGGCGAGCGCGCTCGCGACCACGAACGCCACCACGCCGAGCGCGAAGAGGCGGCGGTGCCCCAGCACGTCGCCGAGCCGCCCGGCCGGGAGCAGCAGGGCGGCGAAGACCAGGGTGTACCCGGCGTTGGCCCACTCGGCGTCGGTGGCGGTGATCCCGAGGTCGCCGATGATCGTGGGCAGCGCGACGTTGACGATCGTGCCGTCCACCATGATCAGCGAGACGCCCACGCTGAGCGTGGCCAGGCACAGCCGGCGGCGGGCCCGGTCGCGCCCGCTCAACCGCGCAGCCGCGAGGCCACGTCGGCGGCGGCCCTCCGGGCGTCGCGGACGCAGTCGTTGACGCCCACGCCGTGGTAGGTGTTGCCCGCCAGGTGCAGGCCGCCGAGCCCCGCCACCTGGGCGAGCACGCCGTCGATCCGGCCGCGGTGCCCTACCGGGTACTCCGGGATGGCCCGCCGCCACAGGTGGTCGAAGGCGAACACCGGCTCGCCGCGGATCCCGAAGATGTGCACCAGGTCCTGGTGGACGCTCCGGACGGCCTCCTCGCGCGAGAACGAGGAGAACGCCGGGTCCTGCATGCCCCCGGCGAGGGTGCGGATGAGGATCCTGTCCGCGGGCGCCTGCTCGGGGAAGATGGCCGAGGTGTGGATGCTGGCGAGGATCCGCGTCCGGTCGGTCGGGATCGTCAGGAAGCCGATGCCCTCGGGCGGTCTCTTCACGTCCGCGCGCCGGTAGGCGAGGGCGATGACCCGCACGTCGGGATGGGGGATCGCCTCCAGCGCCGCCGCGGCGTCGGGCAGGTGCGGCGCCAGCAGCTCCGCCGCCGCGTAGGCCGGCAGCGCCAGCACGACCTGGTCGGCGGCCAGCGTGGCGCCGTCGGCCAGGACGATGCGCCACCTGCGTCCCGCCTGCTCGTCGCCGGTCCGGGCGAGGCCCGCGCGTTCCAGCCGCACGGCCCGGCTGCCTAGCCGGACCTGACCGGCGAGCGCCTTCTCCAGCGCGTCGATCAGGCGCTGCATCCCGTGGCCCCGGAAGGTGTGCAGCCGCATCCCGAACTCCCCGAACCTCGGCAGCCGGGGAACGTAGAAGCGGCCCGTCTGGGAGCCGCGCAACTGCACGCGGAGGGCGCCGAGCAGGACGCTGCCGTACCTGTCCTCCAGATAGCGGACGTAGGGGAACTTGGCGTCGATGCTCAGCCGCCGGGAGTCGCCGCCGGTGACGCCCAGCACCGCCGGGACGGCCAGCGTCCGGGCGAGCTCCCAGCCGAAGCGCCGCGCGGTGAACTCGTAGACGGGCTCCTCCCGCAGGTCCTTGGAGATGAACGGCTCCAGGGCGATCCGCAGCTTCCCGCGCGCCGACAGCAGGGGGCTGCGCAGGAACTCGGCGGGCGTCGTCGGAAACGGCAGCAGGTCTTCGTCGTTCCGGAGCAGGAGGAGCCTCTCGGCCTCACCGGTGGCGAGCATGAGCTCCCCGCCGAGGTCCAGCTCGCGGGCGAGGTCGCCGACGCCGCCCGGCCCGTACACCACGAAGCCGTGCGGGCCCGTGTCGACGGTGAAGCCCTGCTCGTGCCGCGAGCCGACGATCCCGCCGACCCGCTCCGCCCCCTCCAGGACGACGACCGAACCGCCCGGGGCCAGCCTGGCGATCTGGTGGGCGGTGGTCAGCCCGGTGACTCCGCCGCCGATGACGACGACGTCGTGGTCCCCGCCCTGCGTTGCGTCCGTCGTTGCGGCGTGTGTCACAGCAGCCCTCCGGCGGCCTCGGCGGCCCAGTAGGTGAGGACGATCGAGGCGCCCGCTCGGCGGACGGAGGTGAGCGTCTCGGCGATGACGCGCTCGCGCTCGATCCAGCCGCGCGCCGCGGCGGCCTCGACCATGGCGTACTCGCCGGACACCTGGTAGGCGGCGACGGGGACGTCGACGGCCTCGGCCGTCCGGCGGACGATGTCGAGGTAGGACATTGCGGGCTTGACCATGACGATGTCGGCGCCCTCGGTGACGTCCAGGCCGACCTCGCGCAGCGCCTCGCCGCCGTTGGCCGGGTCCATCTGGTACGTCCGGCGGTCGCCGGTGAGCGAGGAGCCGACCGCGTCGCGGAACGGCCCGTAGAAGCCCGAGGCGTACTTGGCCGCGTAGGCGAGGACGGCGACGCCGGTGTGCCCGGCCGCGTCGAGCGCGGCGCGGACCGCGGCGACCTGGCCGTCCATCATCCCGCTGGGGCCGACGACGTGGGCGCCGGCGCCCGCCAGGACGACGGCCATCCGCGCGTAGCGGTCCAGCGTCGCGTCGTTGTCGACGGTGCCGTCGTCGCCGAGGACGCCGCAGTGCCCGTGGTCGGTGAACTCGTCCAGGCACAGGTCGGCCATCACCACCGTCGCGTCGCCGACCTCGGCGACCAGGTCGGCGACGGCGGCGCTGAGGATGCCGCCCGGGTCGGTCGCGGCGAGCCCGAGCGGGTCCTTGTCCCTCGGCACCGCGAACAGCATGAGGCCGCCGACCCCCGCCTCGACGGCCGCGCGCGCGGCCTTGCGCAGCGAGTCGCGGGTGTGCTGGAGGACGCCCGGCATCGACGCCACCGGGACGGGCTCGGTGATCCCCTCCCGGACGAACATCGGCAGGACGAGGTCGGCGGGCGACACCCGGGTCTCGGCGACGATCCGCCGAAGCGGCGCCGTGCGGCGCAGCCGCCTCGGGCGCACGACCGGGCCCGGCCTGGTGGGGGATGGCTGGATCGAGCTGCTCATACGGGTCCTCCGGCGGGACGTCGTGGGTGTCGGCCGCGGTTGAGCGGCTGAGAGCGGTACGCGGTGCGCGCGGGCCCGGTCGGACGGGAACGGGGATCGGCGGCCTCACCGCGCTGGACGTCGAGGAGGTCGCCGCCGCCGTCGGCCAGGAGCGCGCGGGCGAGCCGGGCCCCGAGGGCCGCCGCCCCGGCCGCCGTCTCAGCCGGACCGGTCACGCCACGGCGCAGGATCGTGGAGCCGTCGGGGGCGGCGATGAGCCCGTCCAGCCGCAGCGACCCGCCGTCGCGGACGTGTTCGGCGAGCGCGCCGACGGGGGAGGTGCAGCCGGCGTTCAGGGCGCTGAGGAAGGCGCGTTCGGCCGCCACCGCCAGATGCGACGGCGGATCGTCGGCGGCGGCGAGCAGGGCGGCCGTCGCGCCGTCGCCCGCCCGGCACTCGATGGCCAGCGCCCCCTGCCCCGGCGCGGGCAGCACGACGTCCGTCGGCAGCGGCGCGGCGACGTCCCGGAGGCGACCGAGGCGGGACAGCCCGGCCATGGCGAGGACGACCGCGTCCAGCTCCCCGCTCGCCGCCCTCGCCAGCCGCCCGTCGACGTTGCCGCGCAGGGGGACGACCGACACGTGCGGCGCGTGCGCGCGGATCTGGGCGGCGCGGCGCGGCGAGCCCGTCCCGACCCTCGCGCCCGGCCTGAGCGCGCCGAGCGAGGCGGGCAGCCCCGCCGGACCGGCCAGCGCGTCGCGCGGGTCCTCGCGGAGCGGGACGGCCGCGAGGCGAAGCCCCGCCTCGGGCGCGGTCGGCAGGTCCTTGTAGGAGTGCACGACGAAATCGACCCTCCCCGCCAGCAGTGCCCTGCGCAGCGCCGTGACGAACACGCCCGTCGAACCGAACCGCTCGATCGGGGCGCTGCTCTCGTCCCCCTCGGTGGACAGCGGGACGAGCCGCACGGCCCGGCCGGTCGCCGCCGTGATCCGCCCGGCGGCCCAGGCCGCCTGGGCGACCGCCAGCTTGCTCTTGCGCGTGCCCAGCAGCAGCGGCCGGGCGCCGCGGGGCCGGTGGCCGTCGGCGGTCATGTGTTCACCTCGCTCACATCAGGTCGAACAGGCGGGAGAGCGCCTCCAGGTAGAGGCGGCCGTCGGGCGCGGCGGCGAGTTCCTTGGCCCGCACGGTGGGGGTGTGCAGGAGCCTGCCGACGATCCGGTCGACGGCCGCGATCGTCTCGGCGCGTTCGCGTTCGGCCAGGCCGGGCAGCCGGCGGGCGAGGCGCGTCAGCTCCTGGTCCGCTGCCTCGCGGGCCCGGGACCGCAGCGCGACGATGAGCGGCTTGACGGTGGTCTCGATCCGCCGGGCCAGGAACGCGGCGGCCTGCTCGGCCACGATGTCCTCGGCCCGCCCGACGTCGTCGGGCCGCCCCCGGCGGGCCGCCAGGCGCCCCAGCTCCTCGAGGTGGACCAGGCGCACGCCGTCCACCTCGGCGCAGCGGGGGTCGATGTCGCGGGGCATCGCGAGGTCCAGCGCGACGAGCGGGGCATGCCCGGCCTTCTCGCGCGCCGCCCGCATCCGTCCGGCGTCGAGCACCCGGCCCCGCGCCCCGGTGGAGGACACCACGAGGTCGCAGCGTTCGAGGACGGCGGCCCAGCCACCGGAGGCGACCGCCGTGCCGCCCACCTCCTCGGCGATCCGGACCGCGTTGGCGGGCGTCCTGCTCGTCACCACGATCTCGCCCGCCCGCCTCTGCCGGAGCAGCCGGGCGGCGAGCGAGCCGACCGTCCCGGTGCCGATGAGCAGCGCGGTGCGCCCGGCCAGGCCGCCGAGGACGCCGTCGGCGACGTCCAGCGCGGCGTGGACCAGGGAGATCCCGGTCTGGCCCACGCGCGTCTCGGTGCGCGCGCGCTTGCTCGTCCTGAGCGCGCACTCGGCCAGCGCCGTGAGGGCGGGTCCGGCGGCTCCGGCCTCCTGCGCGGCGCGCAGCGCGGACCGGAGCTGGGCGACGATCTGCTCCTCGCCCACGGCCATGGAGTCGAGCCCGCACGCGACGCGGAACAGGTGCGCGACGGCCCCGGTCTCGCGGCGGATCGACACCGCCCCCCAGACGTCGTGGTCCGGGACGCCGCCGAGCCCGGCGAAGGTCTCCACCACATGGCACGTCGCCTCGCTGTGCCGTTCGGTGGCGACGAACGCCTCCAGCCGGTTGCACGTCGCCAGCAGCATCGCCTCCGCGACGGCGTCGTGTCCCGCGAGCCGGCCGACGGCCGCGGGCAGCCGTCCGGGCGGGACGGCGAGCCGTTCGAGCAGCTCGATCGGCGCGGTCTTGTGGTCGATCCCCACGTTGTGTATATGCAGCACGGAAAGATCAGCCTCACCAGGTGCGTATTTTATGGCTGAGCGTAGGCAGCCCGTGCGAATGGCGTCCAGGTAACTGCGTTAGTCGCCTTCGCGTGCCGTACTAGACGCGATTAAGTGCGGTAATGCGAACCGCCTGTGGAATCGCCCGCCTTCGCTTGTTAGCGTCGTGCGGGCATTCCATTCCGATGCCGGAGTCCCTGGAGGACCGGGTGACCGCGACCGAAGAAACCGCCGGCGGATCCACGGCGCCCGGCCTGACCGGAACCGCGGCACGGCTCCACACGGCGGGAACCGCCGCGCGGCCCCGCGCGAGCCTGTTCCTGGAGGCGGCGCGCGGCGCGTCCACACCGCGGGCGCCGATCTGGCTGATGCGGCAGGCCGGCCGCTACCTGCCCGAATACCGGGCGCTGAAGGAGCGGTACTCGTTCTGGGAGATGTGCCGCACCCCCGAGATCGCGGCCGAGGTGACGCTGCAACCGCTGCGGCGCTTCCCGCTCGACGCCGCGATCGTCTTCAGCGACATCATGACGCCGCTGCCCCCCATGGGAGTGGACGTCGAGTTCGCCCCCGGCCCCGTCATCCGCACGCCGGTGCGGACGGCCGGCGACGTCGCCCGCCTCAGGATCCCGGCGGGGGACGAGATCGCGCCCTTCACCGCCGAGGCGATCGGGCTGGCCCGCGCGGGGACCGACGTCCCGGTGATCGGGTTCGCCGGCTCGCCGCTGACCGTCGCGGGCTACGCGGTCCAGGGCGCCGGGTCGGCCGACTACGCGGGCTTCCGGGCGTGGCTGCACCGCGAACCGGGTCCGGCCCACGCGCTGCTGGACAAGATCGCCGAGGTCACCGCCGGCTACCTGCACGCGCAGATCGAGGCGGGCGCCGAGGCCGTCCAGCTCTTCGACAGCTGGGCGGGCGTCCACAGCCGCGCCGGCTACGCCGCGTTCGGCCTGCCCTACGCGCGGCGGGTGCTCGACGCGCTCGCCGACACGGGGGTGCCCCGGATCTACCTCGCGGTCGGCGCCCCGCACCTGTACCCGCAGATCGCCGCGCTTCCCGCCGAGGTCATCAGCGTGGACTGGCGGCAGCCCCTCGGGACGTGCCGCGCCGCGCTTCCGGGCAAGGCGCTCCAGGGCAACCTGGACCCGACCCTCCTGCTCGCCGGCCCGGGCACGATGCTGACGGCCGCGCGCCAGGTCATGCGGGACGGGCTCGGCGGCGCCCACGTCTTCAACCTCGGCCACGGCGCCCTGCCGGGGACGCCCCCGGACAACGTGGCCCGCCTCGTCGACCTGGTCCACGAGTTCCCCCGTGAGGAAGGCGAGCGATGAGCCGCGCCGAAGCCATCAACGCGATGCTGCGCGGCCACCAGGACCGCCTGGTCGCCGCCTTCGAGGAACAGGACGGGCAGGCGCGCTTCCAAGTGGCGCGGTGGACGCGCGAGGGCCTCGGCGGCGGCCGGGCCCGGATCCTGGAGGGAGGCCGCGTCTTCGAACGCGCCGGGGTGAACGTCTCCCTGGTGGCGGGCCCGAAGGTCCCGTCCGCCGTGAGCCGCGCCCGCCCCCACCTGGCCGGCAAGCCCTTCCGCGCGACGGGCATCTCCCTGGTCCTGCATCCGCTGAACCCCTATGCGCCGTCGTTCCACGCCAATTTCCGCTACTTCGAGATCGACGGCGGCGAATGGTGGTTCGGCGGCGGAATGGACCTCACTCCGGTGTACGGATTCGACGCGGACGCCGTCCATTTCCACCGCACGATCCGCGCATGGTGCGCCCGCCACGAGATCGCCCGCTACCAGGACTGGAAGGCCGCCTGCGACGAGTACTTCCACATCGAGCACCGCGGCGAGATGCGCGGGATCGGCGGCGTCTTCTTCGACCGCGTCACCGACGGCGCGCCCGAACCGCCCCCGGCGTACGCGTCGTTCGTCGAGGACGGGCTGAGGACGATCACCGACGCCTACCCACCCATCGTCGCCCGCCGCTCCGCGATGCCCTACGGCGAGCGCGAACGGAACTGGCAGCTCGCCCGCCGGGGCCGGTACGCGGAGTTCAACCTCGTCTACGACCGCGGCACCCTGTTCGGCCTACAGACCAAGGCCAACATCGAGGCCGTCCTGATGTCGATGCCGCCGCTGGCCCGATGGGGCTTCGACATCACCCCCGAACCGGGCAGCCCGGAGAGCGACGTGGCGCGCTTCCTCCAGCCGCACGACTGGGCCGCGCGGGAGGCGCCCCCGCTACCCCAGAGCGCCTGACCGGCCGGCGGTGTGGCTCATGCGCCCACTGCGAACAGGTCGGCCAGCAGTGGGCCCGCGGCTTCGGGTGCGCGCACGGTCAGCTCCACCGCGGCGGGGGTCAGGTGCAGGGTGAAGTCGAAGAACGGGCAGCAGCCCTGCTCCGCCGCCGCCAGCGAGGCGAGCCGCCCGGTCAGCTCCGCGGTGGCGGGGAACGTCAACCGCAGACCGCCTGGGATCTCCTCGCGCCCCTCGGCCTTGTCCACCAACTGCCGCCACTCCTGGATGCGGCCTTCCAGCTCGGGGCCGCCCAAGGCGCAGGCCACCGGCGCGTCCCGCCACGTTTCGGCGGCCGGTGCCCACCGGGTGCGCGACGGCGTCACCGGCCCGACAGCCGCCGGGACGGTGGTGCAGCCGCAGTCCGGCCCGCACCCGCCCTCCGGCGCCGGACCCGACAGATCGGCGTGCACCGCGGCCAGATGCGCGGAGAACACCCTCAGCTCGGCGATCCGGGCCTCGCTGTCGGCGATCCGGCCCGCCACCAGCGGCACCATCCGCTCCCGCACCGCCGCGCACACCCCCTCCTCCCGGACCCCTAGCAGTTCACGGATCTCCTCCAGGGCCAGGCCCAGGAGCTTGGCCGAGGAGATGAAGCCCAGGCGCTCGACGGCGTCCTCCCCGTACACGCGGTAGCCCGACGAGGTCCGGCCGGCGGGCAGCAGCCCGGCGTCCTCGTAGAAACGCAGCGTGGTGGCGGGAACACCGCAGCGTTCGGCCAGCTGCGAGATCCGGTAGGTGCTCATGCCCCTGACGGTAAGCCTTCGACCCGACTCGAAGGTCAAGACGGCATCCGGCCCCGACGGGCGCCCGAGGCGCTCGTCCGCCGCACTTGAACACCGTTGCGAGGCCGGAATCGGTGGACTACTGTCCGACCGCACGCCCCGTATGACCGCTCCCCGTCCGATCCCGAGTAGGCCGCGGATGGCGATGTCCCGCTGACGCGGAGCATCCAGCACGGCCTCCGCCGACATAGCCGTCGCCTCGAAGCGCCCGGCTTCGCGGGCCGGACGGTCGCCGCGCCGCACGCGGCTAACGGCTCGCGTTCCGCCGGTTAGCCATCGGTAAGGACCCTCGAGGTAGCCTCCGGTGAGGCCGCATCGGGAGACTTCCGAGAAAGAGGAGGAAAGACGCCGGCGTGAGAGCGGACGCCGGTGATGCCCGTGATGCGGCCGGCCGCATCTGCGGCTACTCGAAACAGAGTAACCGAGCGCTGTCATTCGGTGACCCTATTTCCCCTGCACTGGGTTGGCCGAGGCGCGGGCGCGCCTTGGCACAGTGAACGGTGAGTGATCTCCCTTTGTGGTGGTTCAACGATTCCGTTGGAGGCTGGGTCAACATTGGACAGAACCGCACATGACTCACTCTCGAGTGAAAATGCGCTCGTCAGGCATCTTTCGCTCCAGCAGGAGACCATAGAGCGTTCGTCGGTGGTACGGGTGCCCATCGATTCGCTCGCGACGTCGGCATCACCCCGCCTGGACGGCGAGGACGCGCAGCACGTGCGCGCACTCGCGGAATCGGATGCGGCGCTGCCCCCGATCGTGGTGCATATTCCCAGCCGGCGGGTCATCGACGGCATGCACCGGCTCCGAGCCGCGATACTGCGCGGCGCGGAGGACATCGAGGCACGTCTCTTTCACGGTACCGAGACGGATGGGTTCCTGCTCTCGGTCACGGCCAACATCCAGCATGGTCATCCGCTTTCGCAGGAGGACCGGATGACGGCGGCCGAGCGCATTTTCGACCTCCACCCAGAATGGTCGGACCGGATGGTCGCGATCGTGGTGGGGCTGTCGGGCAAGAAGGTCGCGGCCCTGCGCCGGCGGGTGGCCGCCCACGTCCCGCAGCCCGCCGTCAGGATCGGCCGGGACGGCAGGTCCCGCCCGGTCGACCGCGCGGCCGGCAGGGAGCGCGCCGCGACACTGCTCGCGAGCGATCCGCACGCCTCGCTCCGCCAGATCGCCCGCGCGGCGGGGATCTCTCCCGCCACCGCCGCGGACGTCCGCGCCCGCATCCGCCGCGGCGAAGACCCCATTCCCGCGCGATGCGCCGCGAAGGCGAAGAGCCCGGTACCGGGCGCCCGCCTCGAGGCCGGCGGCCCCGCGCCGAAGCCGCCGTCGACCGATGCGCTCTCGGAGCTCACCGCCACCTTCGAACGGCTCCGCCGGGATCCGTCGCTCCGCTTCACCGATGCGGGACGGACGCTGCTGCGCATGTTCGACGCGTGTCAGGACGTCGTCCGGCACGAAGAGACGATCAAGAAGGGGCTGCCTCCGCACCGGCTGACCCTGACGGCGGAGCTGAGTCGCGCCTACGCGGAGATACTGCAATCGTTCGCGGCGGAATTGCGGGAACTCCAGTCGTCCCAGATGGCGAAGAGCGAAAGCGTCGGCTGAGGGCCCTGGCGGGAACGGCACCGGAGGCTGCCGTTCCCGCGCGGTCTCGACGACCGGTTCACCCGCGCCCGCAGGGCGAGGCCCGCCGCACGCTAGAAGTACGTCGAGGTCAGGTCACCGGTGGGCCAGGTCTTCACGGCGTTCGCGGCCGTGTGGAGGGCGCCGTCGATGGCGCCGTCGCTCGGGGCGCTGCCCTCCTGGCGCTGGTCGAACAGGACCGCCCAGGTCAGCCCGTCGTACCGGCGGACGAGCAGGGTGCTCGTCCCCGCGAGGCTCCCGTCGTGCCAGGTGTTGGTCCCGCCCGTGACCGGGCGGACCTGCCAGCCGCAGCCGTAGTAGTAGCCGTCGGCGTTGATCCCGGTCGCCGGCTTCGCGAACGCCTGCTTGATCGAGGCGGCGTTCAGGACGGTCGTCCCGCCGTCGTAGATCCCGGCGAAGCGGGTCAGGTCCATCGCCGTGCCGAGCCATCCGCCGTGGGCGTCCATGTTCTCAAGGTTGAACGCGCCGTACGGGTAGGCGACCTTCGTGCCGGAGTTGTCGAAGACGGTCGCGCCCGTGTAACCCGAGTAGTAGGGGACCTCGCCGGCCGCCTTCGTCAGCGTGTGGCCGAGGCGCATCCGCGTGATGCCGCGCGGCGCCAGGACCTTCTGCTGGACGTAGGTCGCGTAGCTCTGCCCGGTCACCTTCTCGATGATCCGGCCGAGCAGCAGGTAGCCGTAGTTCGAGTAGGCGTACGCCGTTCCGGGCGCGTGGTCGAGCCTGCGCCCCGACGCGTACGCCATGATGTTCGCCCGCTTGACCGGCAGCGGGATGCCGAGCGCCTTGGCGATCGCGGCGTCCTGGAACATGACGTCGGGCGAGAGGGCGCGGTCCCAGCCGCCGAGGTGCTGGAGGAGCCGCAGGACGGTGACGTCCTTCAGCCGGGTGTCGGCGGTGGTCGACAGCCCGAGCAGCGTCGCGGCCCGGTCGGTGAGCTTGAGCTTGCCGTCCTGGACGAGCCGGAGCACGGCCGTCGCGGTGACCGGCTTGGAGAGGCTGGCGACGCGGAACAGGGAGGTCGGCTGGGCGGCGAGGCTCGCCTGGTCGCTCCAGGTGTAGCCGCGCGACAGCACCAGCTTGCCCTTGCGGACGACCGCGAGCTGCCCGCAGGGGACGTTGCGCGCCTGCATGAAGCTCTTGACCGTCGCGTCGAAACCGGACAGGCCCGCCAGCGCCTTGCCCGTCACCTTCCAGGTGCGCGTGGCGGCGACCGCCCCGGCCGCCCGGACCTTCTCCGGCGTTCCGGACGAGCAGCCGGCGAGCAGCGCGGGTGCCGCCACACCGGCCCCTGCCAGCCCGGCCACCTTCCCGAAGTCCCGCCTGCTCACTGGCCGCACAGTGGTCCCCCCATAGATCGGATGCCTGGAATGCACGATTCTGCACCCTAATGCACCGTGATCTTCAGTGGGCGGTAACGCCAAGGTCGAAGGTCACCTCCGCGGCGGATCAGCGTGGAAGCGGCAGGTCCCCGGTCAGCACCCGGGCGGTGATGGCCCCGACCTCGGCGGCGACCGCGGGAGCCGGAGCGGGCGCGATCACCGTCGTCTCGGTGATGCAGACGTCACGGGGCACCTCGTGGCCGAGGTACCAGCGCCAGGGACCGGGGTCGTAGGGCCCGTCCCAGCCGGCGCCCGAACTGTAGGCGACCGCCAGCATGTGCATGTCCGGCCGGCCGAGCGACAGCACCAGCGGGGCGTCCCCGCCGGGCCCCCAGTCCGGCGACTCGTCGTGACGTGCCAGCACCACGTACCCGAACACCGCCCGGCCTTCGGGGGCCAGGGCCGGGCCCTGTACGGGCTCCAGGCGCCGGCCGAGGTGCTCGCCGGCCGCGGTCACCGCGACGTCGAGCAGCGCGACCGGGTCCACGTCCCCTTCCAGGTCCTGCCATTCCGCGGTGAACCGCTGCTCACACGCGCCCAGCACCCGGGCGGCGAAGGCGTCGCCGTAGGCCTGGAACTGGAAGGTGTCGGCGATGTGGTGCTCGTCCAGAACGCCCCGGACGGCGGACAGGGTCGCCGCGGCGGCGTCGAGCACCGACGGGGTGTACAGGTACACCCTGCTCTCGAGGGCCGCGCGCTCGATCGCGTGGCGGTGCGGGCCGAGCCGGAGGGAGTCCTCCACGACCCCGTCCTCGATCATTCTGGCCATCGTTCACCCCGTTCTCGGCGAATCGCCGTAACCAAGCAGGGACAGCGCGTATTCACAGCCTCCCTGCCCGAGCCCCGTCCGGCAGCCGATTCACGAAACTCCCGGGTCAGGGGACGGTGGTGGTCATCGAGCACGGTGGTGCGACGCCGTTTCGGCGTCCAGAATCGCCGGATGCGTGAAGTGAAGCTGTCCGACGGGATCGTCACCCTGTCCCCGCTGCGCCTGGACGATGCGGAGGCGCACCTCGCGGGGGAGGACGAGCCGATGGTCCGCTGGCTCAACGGTGGACCCGGCACACGCGAGGGCGTCGAAGCCTACATCCGGCACTGCCGGGAGCAGTGGGACACGGCCGGGCCACTCCGCACCTTCGGTATCCGGGTGGGCGCCGACGGGGCGCTCGCGGGGACGATCGACCTGCGCTTCGCGGCAGAGGGCCTGGCTCCCGGCCAGGTGAACGTGGCCTACGGCCTCTACCCGTCCTGGAGAGGGCGCGGCCTGGCCACCCGCGCGGTCCTCCTGGTCTCCCGATACGCGGCGGACCAGGGCGGGAAGCAGATGGTCATCCAGGTAGAGCCCGAGAACGCCGCATCGGTCGCAGTAGCCCGGAGGGCGGGATTCATCCCCGGCAAGCACGCCCACGGTGAGGACGGGACACGGCTCGACCGGTACATCCGGGACCTGCGCATCGATCCCCCATGACGCCCCTCCCGCGCTGTCTCCGCTGACGGTGTCCGGGCCCAGCTACCGCGTTGTGACGGTTGACCTCCGCCGGCTCCTCGGCATCGAGGTGGGCTTGCGGGGCGTCCGTCGAGCGAAGGTCCGGTTCTCTGCTTGGGTTCCGGGCCTTCGGTCTTGAGGGCGCAAGATCCGTCCCCGGTCGATCTTTGCAAGGGACGACCAGACCATGATCACGAAGGTTCGCAGATGAACCGGGATACCACTCAGGCTCGCTCGATCCCGGTGGCAAATGATCTTGTGGGCGGCGCCCGTCGCCTGAGCCCGTCGTATGCCATCGTCCCGCGCTGCATACGGGTAGATTGGAGCCATGACCGCCCAGCCGGAGGAGCCGACCACGCCGCATGATCCTGGCGAGGATCCGGCTGCGATCTTCGATGCGCTTCCGCGGTCGCACCGAGACCAGTTCCGGGCCGAGTACGACCAGGCGCTGGACGCCGCCCATGATCTGGTGCGGTTCAAGCAGGTTCAGACCTTGCTGCGGCAGTGGCGGCTACGTGCGATCGCCTACGCACGTTCCGGGTATGAGGAAGCGGTCCAGGACGCCCTACAGAGCCGTGAAGACACCTTCGTCCGCTACATGCCGCCGGGCTGGGAAGGCCGGGTGTGACGTACCGTTTCGATGGCTTCCACGGGCGTGCGCTGTACGAGCTGAACGGGCTCCCTGAAGAGGTCCGCAACGGCCCGCTTCTCGAACGTCTCCTCCAGTTCCTGGAAGCCCCGTGGGACGCCGTGCCAGAACGGCCGGATCAGGCTGCCGTACGCCACGCCTTCTTCGGCGAGAACACCCAAGGCATGTTGACCCTCCTTGTCGACGACAAGACGGAGACCGTCCGCATCATCGACATCCTCTGGGTCGGCTAACGCCTTGGACCTGTCCGCGGGTCGGATGTCGCGTGGTGTCCGGTCCCTGCGACTCCCCGGTTGAAGGTCTGGTTCTCCGTCGGAGAGCCGGGCCGTCCGTGTTGAGGGCGTCAGGTCCTTCCCCGTGCTGAATCTCCACCAGGGACGGGCAGGCCGTGATCACGAAGGTTCGTAGGTGAACCAGGATGACGCTCAGGCGTGCCCGAGGTGCATCTCCGCGTGGTTACCTGGACGTTCGTTGACCTGCTCAGACGCGACCCTGTTGCCGTCATTCCCCGTGAGTCCCGGCGGGTTACCGACCGAACTGGCACGTATCTGGCACGTGCCAGTTGGTAAGGGAGAGGGCTGGAGCATAGGGGGTGATGCCGCCCGTTACCCTTTTCTCGTCCCCGCCGGGTCGGCAGGGAGTCAGGTCACCCTGCCCGCTCAAGCCCTCTGTTGCTCGCATGATCCGGGTTGTCGTCACCGGGCCTGGGTGGCGTCCGCGGACCGCTCATAGGGACAAGCAGCTTCTGTGACAAAGTCATCGTCTCGCCGTAACGTGGCTGCTAGCAGCCGACGCCAGCTCTGTGACCAGATCGAACACGAGCCTCCGAGTGAGGTAGGGCTTGAGCGCTGAGTGCACGCCGGGGAGGGCCAGTGACGGCGGGAGGTCGCTCGCGCAAGATCGTCCTGATGCGGCACGGACAGACGGAATGGAACGTCGAAGGCCGATTCCAAGGCACAACCGACATTCCGCTGGACTCCGTCGGCATCGAACAGGCCGCACGCGCCGCCCGACTACTCGCTGCCCTACGCCCCACCGAGATCATCTCCTCCCCGATGCAACGCGCCGCGACCACCGCCCAAGCGCTCGCCGACGCCACCGGCCTCACCGTCACTTGCGATTCTGACCTCATCGAACGCAGCGGCGGCGCCTGGGAAGGACTCACCAACCACGAGATCCGCATTCGCTACCCCGACGAACATGCCAGCTGGCAACCCCCCGGCGGCGAAACCGGCGAACAGGTCGCGAAACGGTTCAGCGCCGCTCTCGAACGCGCCTTGGAACGCATCCCCGACGGCGGCCTCCTCGTCGTCGTGTCGCATGGTGCCGCCATACGCATCGGGATGCTGCACTGGCTTGGCTTCCCGGAGGAACTCTGGAGCCAAAGAGCGGGTTCCATTCGGCCTCGTAGCTGGTCAGCAGGATGGAGCCTTCTTCGTATCGTTTGGAGATCATCGAGAAGACCAGGTTGGCTTCGTCTCGGGCGAGCGGTAATCAGCCGCTCCGTCGGGCTCTCCAACGGCTGCTGGTCCGTCCTCGAAGAGGGCTGCAAAGGCTGGCGGCTCGTCGAACACAACGCCGGCATCAGCCTGCCCGAACCCGCCCGCAGCGACGACCGGACAGAGAGCAACGCCTGACGATCACCAGCACCAGCGCTTCCAGATCAGCGCTTGACGAATCCCATAGGGACATCCCCACTGTTCCAGCTTTCTCTCCGCCTGTTGAGGGGACAGCCCAGCTCCGGTGTCCCCCTCCCTGTCCCTCAGGTTTTCCCGGGTCAGAGGCGGCCGGGGGACACGAGGGACATGGGGGATACGCAGACATGGATACTGTCACCCCGGTCTGCGCTCAAGCGCCGTTCTGCGCCTTGGTGAGTGCATCGCGATATTCATGCGTCCACTTTGCATTCTGTTGATCTGCTGGAAGCGAGTCGAGACCAGCGGTGATGTTCTGAGCCAGTACGCGGTATCGGGTGGCAGGCGCCGAACCGCTTCCGTCTCCGCACGCCGGAACGGCCTACCGCGACGTTCGCCGAAGTGTTCGCGATCGCCGTGAAGACCCAGCCCCGATACCGGTTGCTCGTCCTCCTGCTGGCCCGAAGAGCGGTAGGCCCCGACGAAGCAACTTCAATCGGATCTGGAAACGCGCCGTGCGGGACGCCGGCGCTAACCCTGAGCTGCACCTGCACGACCTCAGGCACACCGGCGGCACGCTCGCCGCACAGACCGGAGCGACGCTCAAGGAGCTGATGACCAGGCTCGGTCACTCGACACCCCGCGCGGCGCTGATCTACCAGCACACCACAAGCGAGCGTGACAAGAAGATCGCCGATGCACTCAACCTGATGATCGAGGGACGGCTCATCGTGCCACCGGCGGACGACCCGGATGGGCCGTCAGGAGCGCTCATCCCTGCCTGATCTGGCACGAAGACGAAGAACAGCCCCGATGAAGATCAAAGGCCCAGGTCGCCGAACGTCGGTCGACCTGGGCCTCTGGAGTGGGAGCGGACGACGGGAATCGAACCCGCGTAGCCAGTTTGGAGATATCGGTCCGCGATCTTGCAACCTGCCCGTCTCCAGGTCAGTGAGACAGCACCATGATCCGTGAGCGACCGTGATCCCCCCTTGGCGACGTCCCAACGGGCACGATCAGGGCACGCCCAGATGAACGCACGCGACTCCGGAGGGCGCTGCCCCAGCCATGGTCGCTCCCGCTGGTGAGCTGCACAGGAACACAGATCCTCGGGGCAGGCGGTGCTTGCTGTTCCGTGTATGTTCTGGATCTCTACTCCAGGCTGCCGATACGGCGGAGCCACCAGGGCAGTTCGGGCGGCGCGAACGGGTTGTTGAGCGTCCAAGATTCATATGCGGCATCGAGGGGATCGATCATTGCCTGGAACTGTCGACGCGCCTTCGGGCTGAGAGCGCGCATGGCAAGTTCGAGCATGGTGCGAGCATTGTCGAGGTCCTGCCGCCAGTCGTAGTCAGGTTCGGGGGTCCAACTGTTTCTGTCGTGACATGTGACCCGGAAGGCGGATCTTCGATAGCGCACGTATGCTCCACCGACCTCGCCGAGGGGCAGGCCAAGGGCATGCTCGAAACTGTGCAACTGGCCGTGCGCTGCTGAGGACAATCCAGGGATCATGAAGCGGGATCCGCGAGACCGGCGGGGGAGCCTTGCGCGTACTTCCGCCGGAGATCGGCGCGGCATGGGTCACTTCCCCGAAGTCAGCCGCCATGACCATAACAGGGCCGCCGGTGGCGACCACGGTCCGGAGTGCTCGTTCGCGCGAACGGTGAGATGGTGTGACGGACCGATTCGCGCGAATGAGTACTCCGGCTCGCAGGGGGTTCGGGGGCAGCGTGCCCCCGAGTCGCACACGTCCAACCGGTCTGACGCTGTGGCCGAACGGGCGGCGGCGCGTACCCCGTGCCCGCCAGGCAGCCGGGCGACTGGGCGGGGCCGGCGGCTTTCGCGCGCACGGCCGGACTGCCGGGCTGGGACCGGCGCCCACGCCGCACGCCCGGCCCGGCAGAGCCGGACGGGCGGTACGGAGGCGCGAAGCGCCGCCGCTTGATCTCAACAGCTAAATTCGGCAACGGTTGGCGGTTGCTGGTGGGCTAGACGAGTTGACCGTGTTCGAGGTAGCGGGTCGAGCCGTCGGCACGGGCCGCGTGACCATGGACGATCCGGCGGGCGAGCCGGGCGATCGTCAGTTCACTGATTTTCTCAACCTCGTGGAACTCGTGAGCAGTGATCTCCTGGGGGTCGAGTTGGATCTTGTCGAGGTACTCCGCCGCGAGCACTCCACCATCGAAGATGAGCAGCAGCTTGTCGCCTTCGGTCTGATTCGGTGCCCAGTCGGTGACCAGTAGCCGACCGATGGGCGGTGTGATGCCGAGTTCCTCCTCGACCTCGCGGCTGGCAGCCTCCTTCGGCGTCTCTCCGCGCTCGATGTAGCCACCCGGGATGTCCCGGTAGTCCTTGTAGGACGGCACGACCAGGAGGACGCGGCCCTCGTCGTCGAAGAACAGCACTCCGGCGGCTGTGCGCGGGCGAGCGAAGCTCTCTGCTGGGTCTTTAGTCACAGGAACGACTGTAGGAGATGAGTTAGATGACCTTCATCCGCCGGGCAAGGTCAGCGAGCCTGGAGCTCTTCTTGCCAAGGACGGTTCCCCTCAGCTTCAGAACAAGCTGACGGCTCATGACATGTTCATGCACCTGTTCAGGGGCACGACGCTCGGCGACTAGGAGCTCATCTATCGCAGTCTCCACCTGATTGCGAGCGTGGTGGGCGCTCACTACCTCAAGGGCGTGTCGCACCCTCCGTTCCATCGGCAGCCCGCTCGTGTCGATGTTGGGGATCAGCTTCAACGCGATCGGCACATCTCCCAGAGCCATCGCGGTGACGACACGGTGAACCTTGACGTTGGTCGGGCCGAACGCGGTCCAGAGATGGTTGGCGTCTGAGCCGAGGTATGTAGCCACCTCCTCCGCCTCGTCCAGATACTCACCTGCGGTGGATCGATCTCCCGACCGGGCAGCCGCTACGGCTCCGGGCAACAAGAGCGTGCCGTAAATGGAGACGATGCCGGGCGCCTTGGGGTCGAGCTCTCGGCGTAGGTAGTCGGATGCTCGGTGGGTCATGTCCTTGGAGTCGGCAAGACGATCTTGTGAGTGCAACGTGTGGATCAGTGAACGGAACAGAGAACCGATGACAGCGGGATCCTCGGAACGTTCAGCTGATGCAAGGCCGCGTTGCGCCGCGATCCATGCAAGGTCGGGCTGTCCGAGCTTGGTAAGGATCATCGCGGCTGACTGGCTGGCAAGGGCGGCTAGACGGTCGGCGGTCTGCCTCTCGTCACCGGAGTACTCACCTGCGGCGAGATGAGTCTGCGTCAGCAGTTCAGGCATGAGCCGGAGCATCCGCCCGTACTGTGACCCTTGGTAGGCGCTCATCACTCTGGCGAGATCATGGTGAAGCATGTCAAGCCGGGGTGGTTCGCCCTCCGCCTCGATCGCAGACAGCAGCGGTGAGAGTTGCCGATGATCTGTGAGCGCGGCACGTACTTCGGCAACACCAGAGAGTTCGCCGCCCCCGCGATCGGGCGCGGGTTCGCTGATGATGTCGAACACCGAGACGCCCAAGGCGTCGGCGAGTGAGCGGATCACCGACACCCGGTCGAGAACGGCCCGGTCGTTCTCGATCTTGCTGAGCCAGTCTTCGGTTCGTCCCACCAGCCCGGCAAGAACAGGCTGAGACATCCCTCGGCGCACACGGTGCCAAGCGACCCGCTGACCCGGCGTCAGGTTGCTGAACCGGTCATCCATCGCACGTCGTCACCTCCCGCTGCAACCCCGGATTTTCTTTCCGGGGTGCGCCCGTCGAACGCCCATAGCTTGCCACCAGTGAGTTCTTCCAGCAGCCCGTCATGGCGGCGGCATCGCTTCGGAGACAGGCTCGGGTGAAGTGAGGATCGGGTGAACGAGACGAGTACCGATAAGTGCACCTCGTGTGGTGACCGTGGCTGGAAGTGGGTTTCTCCTCGGCGTGTCCTGCTGCTCGGGCAGCCGGGTTCGGGGCGGGGGCCGGAGCGGGTGCGCAAGTCGTGCTCGATGTGCGGCGGATTCCGACGGGCCGAGGTGGCGTGATGAGCTGCGGGGCCGGCGACGTGGTGAGGGTGGCTGAGGTGCGGCAGGTTCCCTGTCGTGTCGCGTCCTCTTGGAGGGGGAGCCATGACCCCGCGTCGCTGGTCCCGCTTCCATTTCTGGAGGTGTGGTCATGAACAGGACGTCTGGCCGTCAGTTCACGCAGGCTCGGTCTTGGAGCGGGCTGGAATGCACGCTCGTCACCTCGTTGGAGGCGCGGGGCCTCAAGGTCGGGGTGGGCAAGAACGGCGGTGTGGAGGCGTACAACCCGGCCGGTGGACCGGATGGGAACGATCCACTCGGGCAGTTGATGAACCCCGGTCTTCGGCAAGAGGTTCTGTGTCTTCGTTGCCCAAGGGGCGGCGGTGCTCCGAGTGATGACGGTGGCGCACTCTGGTGGTTCTGGGCCTGGTCGGGCCCTGAGCGCGGTTCTCCTCCCGACCTTGAACCGTTGTGCCCCGCCTGGGATGTCGAGGCCGCATCGGATCGGATCGCGCGCGTCCTGGAAGTGCCCTTCACCAGCGGCCCGAACACGGCGACGTGATGCGTGCTCCCCGGGTGACACCGCCGCCGGACATGGACGTGCGGCAGATCGCTCGGGAGATCACGCGGGAACATCCGGGGACCGTGGCCTGGTACGGGAGGGCTACCGGCTCCTGGTGGGCGAAGGTACGGACGCAGGACGGGACCGAACGCCTGGTAGAGGCGATCACATCCGAAGAGCTGCGCAAAGCGATCAAGAACGCGCAGATGTGGCCGTGGCCACTTCAGCGATCAGATGGAGCGCAGTGAAGATCAAAAGACGAGCGACTGACCCCCGTGCTGGCCCTGCAACCCCCGATCGTGACCAGGTGATCGCGGCTGCGTTGGGTGAGGCGTTCAAGACCGCGCGGGACGGCGGTAAGCCGGAAGAGGGCACGGGGAAGGGATCGGGCACGCAAGGGTAAACGGGAGTGAGGAGCGGGAAGGCCCAGGTCGAGGGAACATGCCTCTGACCTGGGCCTTTTCAGTGGGAGCGGGTGACGGGAATCGAACCCGCGTAGCCAGTTTGGAAGACTGGGGCTCTACCATTGAGCTACACCCGCGAGCGGAGCGAGGGTGTGACCCCTCGGTCGCCAGTCCGTAGAGTACAGGGTTTCGCGTATGCACGTGTTCGGCGACCGGAATGCCGGGTTGGGCGGAGCGGGCGGGGCTGATCGGGACTAGACTGCACGCTGCACCGTGATGGTGCGGCGGGCTGTAGCGCAGTTTGGTAGCGCACCGGCTTTGGGTGCCGGGGGTCGTGGGTTCAAATCCCGCCAGCCCGACCGAGATCGGACCCTGTTCCCGCGGTGAGCAGGAGATCGGGAGACGATCTTCAGATGCTTCCCCGTGGGGGAGGAGCCCGTCCGGCAACGGAGCGGGCCACTGCGGGGCGAGCAGCAGGCGTTCAGTCGGAGGCTGCTCCCGGCCGCCAGGCCCGACGGGCGGGCGGTCACGTTGCGGCGGCCCGCGGTGGTTCGCTCCGGGGACGTAGTGGCCCTCGACGTCGACGGCGGGCCTCTAGTTCGCGGTGACCCGCTCGTCCCAGTCGATGTGATGGTCGTAGGCGCTCATCACCTGCTTGCTGTTGGCGGTGAGCTTGAGGACGACGGGCAGGAACGTGTCCCGGAGCACGCGGCCGACCGGGCCGGCCGCCTTGTTGCTGTTGATGCGAGCGGCGGCCTTGATGATGCTCTCGACCCGGGGACGGCGCAGCTCCTCGAACCGTGCGAACGCGGCGCGCGGGGCGGGCAGGTCGCGCAGGCACTTGGCGAGTACGACCGCGTCCTCGATCGACAGCGAGGCGCCCTGCCCGGACGTCGGCGTCGGGGCGTGCGCGGCGTCGCCGATGACGACCATGCGGCCGTTGTGCCAGACCGGCAGGTGCGGGACCGAGTGCACGGGGGTGGCCCGCAGGTCGCCCGGATCGCTCGCCTCGACGCAGCGGACCGCCGGCCCGGCGTCGCCGGCGAACAGGTCGGTCAGGGTGCGCCGCCACTGCTCGCCGGAGACCGCCTCCAGTTCGCCGCGCTCGGGCTCGCGGGCGCGGGGCACGTTGGCGAACCACCACACCCCGTCATCGGGTGAGGCCGCGTACCCGAAGAACGCACGCCTGCCGAAGATCATGGTGTAGCCGCCGTCCGCGCCGTCCAGCCCGGTCCCGGCGGCGTAGCCGCCGAGGCCGATCAGACCGGAGTAGGCGGGCGCGGGCGCGGCCGGGTCGATCAGCGAGCGGACGGTGGAATGGACGCCGTCCGCGCCGATCAGCAGCTCGCCGGTGGCCTCGGTGCCGTCGGCGAACACCGCCCGCACCCCGTCGCCGGTCTCTTCGGCGCCCACCAGCCGCTTGCCGTGCTCGATGCGGACGCCGCGCGAGACCGCCTCGTCGTGGAGGATCCGGTACAGGTCGGCGCGCCTGAGGGTGTGGCTGGCCGTGCCGTCCGGCAGTTCCCGGCCCGTGCGCGTCGCGCCCAGGTTCTTGCCGGTGGCGCTGCGCAGGGTGAGCGTGGGCGTGCTGAACCCGGCGGCCAGCGCCGCCTCGCCCGCGCCGATCGTGCGCAGCGCGTCGATCCCGTTGGTCGCCAGGGTCAGGAACGCCCCCGCGGCGTCGGCGGTTTCGGAACGCGCCTCGAAGACGACCGCGTCGATCCCGGCCTTCCGCAGTGCGAGCGCGGTGATCGGGCCGGCGATGCCGCCCCCTGCGATGAGTACCGTCATTGCCTGCTCCCCATCATCTGCTGCCATTGCCGGATGTAGTCCGGCCGCTGGAGGGACTCCATCAGCCGGGTGACGAAACGGCACTCGGTGTCCAGCGTGGCGAGCTCGTACTCGTCCTCGACCAGGAACACCCACATGACGCCCTGCTCGGTGGCGCCCCGGACGGTCTCGCGGATCTCGGCGATCTGCGCGGTCAGGGCCTCCAGCCGCTCGCCGAGCAGCGCGGTCGCCTCGGCCGGGTCGAGCACGACCAGCAGCGACAGCGCCACCCCGAAGCGCGGGTACTCCTCCTGCGGCTGCGCCAGCAGCTCGCGCAGCCAGGCGTAGAGCTCGTCCCTGCCCGCGCCGGTGAGCGCGTAGACGGTGCGCTCGGGCCGCTGGGTGTCGCGGACGGTCTCGCGCTCGGCGATGAAGCCGGCCTTCTTCAGCTGCTCGACCACCATGTACAGCGATCCGCGGTTGTACTTCACGGTGCTGTCGTGGTCGTGCTCTTTGAGGCGCCGCCCGATCTCGTACGGGTGCATCGGCTCGGCGAGCAGCTCGGCGAGCACCACCAGGGCGAGCGGGTTGGCCACCTTGCGTCGTGCCATCAATGCTCCTGTTGGTTGATATCGACTATTTAGCACGTGTTAGTCAATGTCAACTATATGTCTTTCGGTCGGATGAACGGAGGCCGGTTCCTCGCCGGTCTGGTGGGAACGTCTTCCCGTGCGACCGCCGCGAGGCGGTGTCCCCCCGGCAGGACCGAAGCGGGCACGGCGAAGAACGGGGAACGGACATGCGTCGCGAAGATCTCCCGGCTCCGGAGAGCGGGATCCTGGTCACCCACTTCCTCACGGTGGCCGATGTGGCCCGCTCGCGGGCCTTCTACGCCGACGTCCTCGGCGGCGAGGTGGTGCTCGACGAGAACCCCTGCATGGTCAAGCTCGCCAACAGCTGGCTGATCATGAACCCGGGGGGCGGTCCCACCCCCGACAAGCCGGGCGTCACGCTGCGCACGCCGCCCGACCCCGCCGCCACGTCGTGCTTCCTCAACCTCCGGGTCGCCGACATCGCGGCCTGCTACCAGGAGTGGAGCGCCAAGGGCGCCGAGTTCCTCACCCCGCCGATCGACCGCAAGGCCGAGCTGCGCTGCTACATGCGCGACCCGGACGGCTACCTCATCGAGGTCGGCCAGTCCACCGGGCTGCTCCAGGGCGTCTTCGCCGACCCGCCCGCGGGCACCGGCTGAGCCGCACGGCGCCGGAGCCGACCCCCTGACGCGGGCCGGGCGGGCGCCGTAGCCTGAGGACGTCGAGACCTCAGGAGGTTGCGGGGCCCATGGCGGACGACGGTAGCCCTGAGACCGCAGGCACCCGGGTGGCGCGTGCGCGGAAGCGGCGCGGGCTCACACAGACCGGGCTGGCGCAGCGGGCCAGCTATTCGCGCGGGCATCTCGCGCAGGTGGAGGCTGCGCACAAGGCCGCCACCCCCGCGGCCGTCGCGGCGGCGCTCGGCATGGACCCCGCCGAGCTCTACGGGCAGCCGTACCAGAGCCGCGGGCAGGACGACCGGGTGCACGCGATGATCCCCGAGCTCCGCCGCGTCCTGGCGTACATGGACGTCGGGCCCGAGCTGGCCGGGCGGCCCCGCTCGGTGGACGTCCTCGCGGCGGAGGTCGCGACGGCCCGGCGGCTGGAGACGAAGGCGCAGCTCACCAAGCTCGGCGTGCGGCTCCCGGCGGTGCTGGAGGAGCTGTCGTTCTGGGCGCACGAGAGCGACTCGGCGCGGTTCGCTGGCGTTCCGGTCGTCCGTCGGGCTGGCGCGGCGGCTGGGGTACAGCGATGACTCGCTCGCCCTGCTGGAGCACGCGGCGGACGCCGCCCGGCGCTCCCGCGATCCGCATCTGTTCTTCGTGGCGGTGGGCACCCGCGCCTGACCGCGGCCACGCGGGGGAATGTCGATATCTCCCGAATTGTGGGTTCGACTGCTCCTGCGGGGGCCCCTGTGGCGGCCGGGCACGGACGGGCGGGGCGGCGGGGGGCGCCGGCGCGTGCCGGGCTCGCTGACGAGGGGGAGCAGCATGAAGGCCGTTCAATACCGCGCGATCGGCGCAGATCCGGAGGTCGTCACCGTCCCGGACCCCGAGCCGGGGCCGGGGCAGGTGCTGCTGAAGGTGACCGCGGCCGGGGTCTGCCATTCCGACATCGCCGTCCGTGGGGCTGCGGGCGGTGCGCGATGTGCGCGCGGGGCCAGGAGAACTACTGCCTGCGCGCCGGGGAGCTGAAGATCTTCCCGCCGGGCCTCGGCGCGCCGGGCGCGCTCGCCGAGTACCTGCTGGTCGACGACGCCCGGCACCTGGTGCCGCTCGGCGGCCTGGACCCGGTGACCAGCGTGCCGCTGACTGGACGTGCACGTCGAGCAGTACGGGATCGACGAGGCGCCTGAGGCGTACGAGCGGCTGCACGCGGGCCGGGTCAACGGCCGCGCGGTGATCGTCCCGACCGGCTGACCTCGGGGGCCGGTGCGCGGTGCGCGCACCGGCCCCCGCAGCGGTCAGAGGCGGGTGAGGAGGTCGCGGGCGGTGCCCGCCGCCATCCGGACCGCCTCGTCCAGCCGTTCGGCGCGCGGACCGCCCGCGTTGGCGATCGGGCCCTTGCCGCCCGCGCCGCCGCCGACCTCCTTCGCCGCGCCCGCCAGCAGCTCGCGCGCGGGTGGCGCGGTCTCGGCCAGGCGCGGGGTCAGCGCGGTGATCAGTACCGCCTTGCCGCCGCGGACGCGCGCGCCGAGGATGACGGCGCCCGGACCGTCGCCGCGCGCGGCGATGATCTCGTTCGCGAGCGGGCGCAGATCGGCGCCGTCGACGCCGTCGAGGACCTCGGCGACCAGCCAGCCGCCGTCCACCGGTTCCGCGTCGCCGGCCAGGCGCCGCGCGCGGTCGCGGAGGTTGGTGCGGTGCAGGGTGTCGAGCTCGCGGCGCGCCTCGGTGAGGGTGCCCAGGCGTTGCCGCAGGCGCTCGGGCGCCTGCTCGGGCGGCACCTCGAGCAGGTCGGCCAGCTCGGCCAGCAGCGTCCGCCCATGGTCGAGGTGGCGCAGCGCCTCGGGTCCGGTGAGCGCCTCGATGCGGCGCAGCCCGGTTCCGATGGACGACTCGCCGAGGATGACCACCGGCCCCACCTGGGAGCCGCGGCCGACGTGGGTGCCGCCGCACAGCTCGCGCGACGCGTCGCCGATGTCGACGATCCGGACCCGCTCGCCGTACTTCTCGCCGAACAGCGCGTCCGCGCCCGCCGCCTCGGCCTCGGCCCGCCCCGCCGCCCAGGCCCGGACGCCGGGATCGCCGAGCAGGTAGTCGTTCACCAGCCCTTGGACGGTGTCGAGGCCGGCCCGGCCGACGCCCGAGAAGTGCGCGAAGTCGAACCGCAGCCGGTCCGGCTCCACCCGCGAGCCGCGCTGGGCCGCGTGCTCGCCGAGGACGCGCCGCAGCATCGTGTGCAGCACGTGCGTGGCGCTGTGGGCGCGCGCGATCGCCGCCCGCCGGTCCGCGTCCACGACCGCCTCCGCCGCGTCGCCGGGGCCGGCCTCGCCGGACGTGACGCGGGCGGTGTGGACGTGCAGGCCGCCCGGTCCGGGACGGGTGTCCAGCACACGGAGGGCCGCGCCGCCCGCCGTGCGGAGCGTGCCGGTGTCGCCGACCTGCCCGCCCGCCTCCGCGTAGAACGGACTGCGGTCGAGGAAGACCTCGACCTCGTCGCCCTCGTGCACGCGCGTGAGGGGAACGGTCCCGCCGCCGTCCAGCAGCGCGACGATCCGTGTCTCCGCGCTGGTGGTGTCGTAGCCGACGAATTCGGTGCGGCCGTGTTCCGCGCCGATACGCCGGTAGGCGTCCTGCCGCGCCGCGGCCGAGCCCTTCTTGTCGCGGCCCGCACGCTGGGCGTGGCGGCGCTGCCCGTCCAGGAGGTCCGCGAACGCGTCCTCGTCGACCGTCAGCCCCGCCGACCGCGCCGCGTCGACGGTCAGGTCGATCGGGAAGCCGTAGGTGTCGTGCAGCTCGAACGCGGTCTGGCCCGGCAGCGTGGGCGAGCCGCTCGAACGCGCCCGTCCGATCGCGGTCTCCAGGAGGCGGGACCCCTGCCGCAGCGTCCGGTCGAAGCCCTCCTCCTCCGCCGTCACGACGCGCTCGATGAGGTCGCCGCGCCGCTCCAGCTCCGGCCACGTCCCACCGAGGTTCGCCACGACGCTGCCGGTCACCGCGGGCAGCACCGGCCCGTCGACACCGAGCAGGCGCGCGTGGCGGACGGCGCGGCGCATCAGCCGGCGCAGCACGTAGCCGCGGCCGTCGCGGGACGGGAGCAGGCCGTCGGCGATCAGGAACGCGATCGTCCGCGCGTGCTCGGCGACGATCTGGAACGAGACCCGCTCCTCGCCGCCGCCCGGCCCCGGGAAGCCGCGTCCCGCCAGCTCACCGACGCGGCGCAGGGTGGGGGAGAGCAGGTCGGTCTCGCACAGGGTGCCGACGTCCTGGAGGATCGCCGCGAGCCGGTCGAGCCCGAGGCCGGTGTCGATGCTCGGGGACGGCAGCGGGCCGAGGACCGGGAAGTCGTCCTTGCCCGTCCCCGCGCCGCGGCGGTTCTGCATGAACACCAGGTTCCAGATCTCCTGGTAGCGCTCCCCGTCGGCCGCCGGGCCGCCCTCGCGGCGCCCGAACGCGGGCCCCCGGTCGTAGTGCAGCTCCGACGACGGCCCGCAGGGGCCCGGGACGCCCATCGACCAGTAGTTGTCGGCCATGCCGAGGCGCTGGATCCGGTCCGCCGGGACCCCGACGCGCCGCCAGAGCCGTTCGGCCCCGTCGTCGTCGAGGTAGACGGTGACCCACAGGCGCGCCGGGTCCAGGCCGTAGTGCCGGGTGAGCAGCTCCCAGGACCAGGCGATCGCCTCCTGCTTGAAGTAGTCGCCGAACGAGAAGTTGCCGAGCATCTCGAAGAACGTCCCGTGCCGGGTGGTGCGGCCGACGTTCTCGAGGTCGGACGTCCGCGCGCACTTCTGCACCGAGACCGCCCGCGGGTGCGGGGGCGCGGTCTCGCCGAGGAAGTACGGCGTGAACTGGTTCATCCCCGCGTTCGCCAGCAGCAGTGTCGGATCGTCCGGGATCAGCGGGCTGGAGGGCACGACGTGATGGTCGCGCGCCTGGAAGAAGTCGAGGAAGGTGGAGCGGATGTCAGGGGAACGCATGGGACGGCCTCACGAGGTCGATGGGATGACGGCGCACACCGCCGAGCCGGGCCGAGAACGAGTGCTCGTTCCCCAGCTCGGCGCGGCTAGCTCGCCGTCCCACCTCGTGGAAGTCCATCGGTTCCTTCTCGTCCCTACTTGCGCGGTCACCCAGGGTGACCCTCAGGGGCAACGCTACCCGCGGGAGGCCGGCTTTGCATCTGGGTTGATCCGGGCGCGCCGCCTCCGCGCCGCGTTCAGGGCCGCTGGGGGCGGGCGAGCAGCGTGGGCAGGGCCGCCAGCGTGGTGATCCGGGCGACGGGGAGGGCCTCGGGGGCCGGGCCGCCGGAGCGGTCGAGCCACACGCCCCGCAGGCCCGCGTCCGCCGCGCCGATCGCGTCGACCGCCAGGCGGTCGCCGACGTAGGCGGTCGCGCTGGGGGACGTGCCGAGCGCGGCGCACCCGGCTCGGAAGATCTCGGGGGCGGGCTTGGCCGCGCCCGCCTCGCTGGAGGCCAGCAGGCAGGGCAGGTCGGCGGCGAGGCCGAGCCGTTCGAGCTTGGCGCGCTGCTGCTTCGCGTCGCCGTTGGTGATCACCCCGAGCCGGGCCCGTCCGGCCAGCGCGCCGAGCGCCGGCCGGACGTCCGGGAAGGGCCGCCAGGCCGCCTCGTACAGCGGGAGGTAACCGGTGAACCAGGCGTCCGCGCGGGCGTCGTCCCAGGTGCCGAGGCCGAGCTCGCGGGCGAGCGCGATGATCCGGGCGCGGCGCTGGCCGGTGTAGGTCAGCTCGCCCGCGAGGTAGCGGTCGACGGCGTCCTCGGTCAGCTCCGTCCAGCGGGGGACCAGGGACTCCGCATCCACGCCGGGGAAGACCCCGGTGATCGCTTCGGCGGCGGCCCCGTCGTGGTCGAAGAGCGTCCCGTCCAGATCGAACAGCACGCCCTCGACGTCCAGCGCGGCGGACGTCACGCGCCGTGCTCCCGGAGGAAGCCGACGAGGGCGGCGGTCAGCTCGGCGGGGGCGTCCTCCTGCACCAGGTGCCCGGCGCCCTCGATCAGCCGCAGCCGGGCGCCGGGGACGAGGCCGGCCAGCTCATGCGCCTTGGCGACCGGGATCCAGGTGTCGGCCGTGCCCCAGCACACCAGGACGGGCAGGTCGATCTCGCCGTACCGCACCTGGATCTCGTCGGTGTCGCGCTGGTCGGCCTGAGCGATCTGCCGGTAGAAGGCGGGCTGCCCGGTGTCGCCGAGCCAGGGCGCGACGAGTGCGTCGAGCGTCGCCGGATGCAGCCCCGGGCCGCTCGCCGAGGCCACGTACTCGCGCACGAGGGCCCCGTGCAGGGCGGGCGGGAGCTGCTCGAACACCGCGGCGTTGGTGGTGACCAGCCGGAAGAACGGCGAGCCCCACGGCGCGAGCGCGACCGGGTCGACGAGGGCGAGCGCGCGGTAGCGGGCGCCGTGCAGCAGGTGCGCGCGCAGCGCGGTGGCACCGCCGAAGTCGTGCGCGACCACCAGCGGCTCGTCCAGGCCCCAGTGCGTGAGGAGTTCGGCGAAGACACGGCCCTGAGCGCCGAGCGACACGTCCTGACCGTCGCTCATCTCGGACGAGCCGTAGCCCGGCATGTCCCAGACGTGCACGCGGTAGGAGGCGGCGAGCGCGTGGGCGATCCCGCGCCAGACATAGGAGGAGAACGGGGTGCCGTGCAGCAGCACGAGGGGCTCCGCCCCGGGGTCGCCCAGGACGTCCCAGCGCACCTCCCCGGAGCTGCTCGCGTACGTCCTGGTCAGCTTCCAGCCGCTCAAGTGCTCGTCCTCTGCGTCGATGCCCTTCTCCGTGCCAGTGTGCCAGGCCGTGCTGGAGCGGAGGGCGCGGCGCGGGCCGCTCAGGAGGCGCGCGTGATGGCGAGGGCGGCCTCGATGACGGCCGCCCGGCGCCGCGCCAGCTCGGCCTCTTCGTCGGGCTCGTTGAGGAGGAGGCGGCGCACCTGCGGGACGGCGAAGTTCCAGGCGACCAGGCCGATCAGGGTGAACAGCCAGTCCTGGGCGGCGCGGGTGCGCGCGGGCTCGGCCAGCTCCTTGCCGAACCCGGTGGCGATCAGGTCGCGGACGTTCCCGGTGTAGGCCTCGTGCCGTTCCTCCTCGCCCTGGATGGGGCCGCCGCCGGACTCCAGCGCCTCCCAGTGCAGCAGCCTGACCAGCTCGGGATGCTCCTGGTACAGGTCGAAGAGCGTTCCCACCGAGTCGGCCAGCGCGTCCTGGTCGATCACCACGGCGTGGCAGATCTCCTCCAGCTTGGCGCGGACCACCGCGCCGAACAGCTTGTCCTTGCCGCCGAAGTAGAGGTAGATCGCCTGCTTGTTGGCGTGCGCGGCGGTGGCGATGCGCTCGATCCGCGCGCCGGCCAGGCCGTGCTCGGCGAACTCCGCGGTGGCGGCCGTGAAGATCCGCTGCCGGGTCGCGTCCGCGTCGTAGCCCATCCCTCGATTAAACCACCCGGTTGACAATCCCGGCGCCGTGGATCAAGATCTAAAACAACCAGATGGTTTATTGTTTTGGAGGAGCCACCATGCCCACCACCGCCCCCGGTGCCGCCGCCGTCATGCCCGCCCCCGTCCGATCCCCGCTGCCGCAGAGCCTTGTCGGCGGCACGGTCGCGGTCATCGGCGGCAGCTCGGGCATCGGCCTCGCCGCCGGGATGCTGCTGCACTCGCTCGGCGCCCGCGTCGTCCTGATCGCACGGGATCCGGGACGCCTCGCCGCCGCCGTGGACCGGGTGCGCGCCGCCGGGGAGCCCGGCGCGACGGGGCCGGACCCCGCCGCGGTGCTCGGGGTCTCCGCCGACGGCGGCGACGAGGACGCGCTGAACGCCGCCTTCGACCAGGCCGGAGCGCTGGACCACGTGCTGGTCACCGCGGGCAGCCTCGGCGGCTTGGGCCCGGCCACCGAAGTCTCGCGCGACCAGGTGCGCTCGGCCTTCGACGGCCGGGTCTGGGGGGCGCTGGCGGCCGTCCGCGCCGCCGCGTCCCGGCTGCCCGCGGGCGGGTCGGTCACGCTGGCCTCGGGCGGGCTGGTGAGCCGTCCGGTCCCCGGCATCGCCTCGCTCGTCGCGGCCGGCAGCGCGGTCGAGGGGCTCGTCAAGGCACTCGCGGTCGAGTTGGCGCCCCGGCGGCTGCGGGTGAACGCGGTGCGCTTCGGAGTCTTCGACACGCCCCTGGCACGCGGCGCGATGGACGCCGGCGCGGACGAGGCGGGCGACCGGAAGATGGCCGCGGCCGGGGCGCTCACCCCGCTCGGCCGCTACGGCACCGCCGAGGAGGCCGCCTCGGCCGCGTTGTTCCTGATGGCCAACACCTATGTCACCGGCGAGATCCTCAACATCGACGGCGGCGCGCACCTCGTCTGACTTCTGGGACGAAATGCGCATGACGGTCCGCCCGCACGTTTGGGATCATCCGGCGTGTGGACGTCACCGGTGACTTCGAGGCGCACGTGACCGTCGGCTGCCGCGCGGCCGAGATCGACGCGATCGCGCGGTGGGCGGCGGAGCACGGCCTGAAGTTCACCCACATCGTGCTGGACCGGGGCCGGGTGACCTCCCAGCCGATGCTGACCCTCCGCACGTCCGGCACGCTGGACGGGGCGCGGGCCGCGGCCGGGGACGCGGCGGCCCGGCTCCGGTCGGCCGGGTACGCGGTGACCCGGCTCAAGATCGAGGCGGCGCCCTGGAACCGGGGGGTCCCGTCCGCCGACGCCGACGCGCGCGACCCGGCGCGCTACTTCGAGCACCACCTCAAGCTGCTGCTGGGCGCCCGGTTCGACGCCGCCGCGCTCATCGGGGCGGTGCTCCCGCACACCGCGCACCTGTCGCGCAACGCGCGGCGCGTCCGGGCGGACGGACGGCACGAGCGGTTCGTCACCCAGCGGTGCCGGCTCGTCGGGTCGCTGACCGCCGGACGGCGGCTGGCCGCACTCACCGGGACGCTGCGCGCGGCCGGCCACGAGATCGCGTCGGTGGAGCGCGAGTACGTGGTGCACGACGGGGACGCCTCGCTGGACGAGGGCTGGATCCCCGGCGATCTCACCGTCGACGGCGGACCCGCCGTCGACGACCGACTGGAGGAGGCCCGGATCACCGGAGCGGACCGCGACGCCGGGAAGCGGCGGGCGTCATGAGCCTCGACTGGGCGGCCGTCGTCGGGAGGGGGTGGTGGAACGCCACCACGCGGCTGCCCCCCGATCCCCCCGCTCCGCACGAGGCGAGGCGGCTCGACCTGCCGCCGACGCTGCGGAACGTGCCCGGGGTGGAGCAGGCACTGGTGTTCGACCCCGCGATGAAGCAGCACTCCTGCGCGATCCGCGTGGGCGAGCCGCGCTTCGCCTCGGAGGAGGCCGGGCGCCGCTGGTACGCGGCGCGGCGGCGGGCGCTCGACCACGTCCTCGCCGCGGTCGCGGCGTCGCCGTGGGCCGGGAACCTGGTGCTGCGCGGCAGCGTGCTGCTGCGCGCCTGGTACGGGGCGGACGCACGTGAGCCCGGCGACCTGGACTTCGTGGTCGTCCCCGACACCTGGAAGGTGTCCGGGAGGGAGGCCAGGAGGATGCTCACCGGGATCGCGCGGGCCGTGGAGGAGGTGTCCGGCGCGGATCCGGACGGCGGGGTGCGGCTCCGCGCGGACGAGGCGATGCGCAGCGACATCTGGACCTACAGCAAGGTCCCCGGGCGGCGCCTCGTCCTGCCGTGGACGTGCGAGGGGGTGCCGGACGGCATCGTCCAGCTCGACTTCGTGTTCAACGAGCGACCGGCGGTTCCGCCCGAGCCGACCGCCGTGCCGCGGGGCGACGGCGGCGAGGCCCCCGTCCTCGGCGCGGCGACCCCGGAGCTCTCCCTCGCCTGGAAGCTCCTCTGGCTGCTGGAGGACCGCTATCCGCAGGGCAAGGACCTGTTCGACGCCTGCCTGCTCGCCACCTCGGCGAGGCTCTCCTACCGGACGCTCATGGACGTGCTCGTCTCCGCCGACCCGCTCTACGCGGTGAACGTGCCCACGGCGGAGAAGCTCTTCGAGGTGGAGGCCGACTGGGACGCGTTCAGCAAGGAGTACCCGGACATCCCGGGCACCCGGATCGACTACTCCATGATGCTGGCGACCTCGCTCGACGCGATGTTCGAGCAGGCCGCCGAGCTGCCCGCGGGCGCCTACCGGCGGGCCGTCGTGCTGCTGGAGCGGCTCCTCGCCGGATACCGGGCGACCCGGGCGGACCAGGGCATGGACGGGGTCCGGAGGCGGCTGGTCGGGGAGCGCCTCGCGCTCCCGGTCGAGATCATCATCGTCAACGAGCTGCGCGGCCACGGCCCGGAGGGGCTGGCGGAGTCGGCGCGGGCCGTCCGGCGCCTCCACGATGAACCGGACGGGCACCGGCCGCGCTGGTACCCCGCCGGCGCCTTCGAGCAGGCCCTGGCGGCGCTGCGCGGCTGAGCGCGCGAAGGGCCCCTGACCCTGGGAGTGGCGGGTCTGGTCAGGGGCCCTGGAAGGCACCGGCCGCACCGGGGAGAGTGGGGCACGGCCGGCCGGTGCCGGTCTCGCGGGCGGAGGGTCAGCCGATGCCGTTGCGGATCGCCGTGATCAGCTCACCGTTGGGCGTGTCGCCGCTGAGCTCCCAGAAGAACGAGCCGCCGAGGCCCTTCTGTTTGGCGTAGCCCATCTTCCCGCCGATCGTGCCGGGGGTGTCGTAGCTCCACCACTGGTCGCCGCACTTGGCGTAGGAGGTCCCGGCGACCGTCCCGGTGGACGGGCACCTGGTCTTGAGGACCTTGTAGTCCTCGATCCCCGCCTCATAGGTGCCGGGCGCAGCCCCGGTGGCCGTGCCGCCCGGAGCGGCCTGCGAGACGCCTGACCAGCCGCGCCCGTAGAACCCGATGCCGAGCAGCAGCTTGGACGCCGGGACGCCCTTGGCCGTGAGCGCGGTGATCGTCGTGTCGGAGTCGAATCCCTGGATCGGGATGCCGGTGTAGGAGTTCAGCGGCGAGTGCGGGGCGGTCGGCCCGGCCGCGTCCCACGCGCCGAAGTAGTCGTAGGTCATCGGCAGGTACCAGTCGACGTACTGCGCCGCGCCGGCGTAGTCGGCCGCGTCGAGCTTGCCGCCCGGGGTGCCGTCCGCGCTGACCGCCGCGGTCACCAGGTTGCCCGCGCCGAACTTGCCGCGCAGCGCCGACAGCAGGTTCGTGAGCGCGGCCGGTCCGCTGCTGTCGCAGCTCAGCCCGCAGGCGTTGGGGTACTCCCAGTCGATGTCGATGCCGTCGAACACGTCCGCCCAGCGCGGGTCCTCGACCAGCTTGTAGCAGGAGTCGGCGAACGCGGCCGGGTTGGCCGCGGCCTGTCCGAGGCCGCCCGACCAGGTCCAGCCGCCGAACGACCACAGCACCTTCAGCCCGGGGTGCTTGGCCTTGAGCTTGCGGAGCTGGTTGAAGCTGCCGCGCAGCGGCTGGTCCCAGGTGTCGGCGACGCCGTCCACGCTCTCGCCGGCGGTGTAGGCCTTCTCGAAGTCGGCGTAGGAGTCGCCGATCGTGCACTGGCCGTTCTGCACGTTGCCGAAGGCGTAGTTGATGTGGGTCAGCTTCGCGGCCGAGCCGCTGGTGTCGATGTTCTTGACGTGGTAGCCGCGTTGGTAGACGCCCCACTCGGCGAAGTAGCCGATGACCTTGTCACCGGCGGCGGCGCTGGTGCCCGCCGCCCTCGCCGTGGTGGCCGCGGCCGTGGTGGCCGCCGGCGCCGGGAGTGCCGTGAGCAGGGCTCCGGCAACTGCGATGATCGCCGCGCAGGCGAGCGCGATGGCCCGCCGTCCGCCCGGTCTGGACATGAACGCTCCGTTCGGTCCGCCCCGAACCAACAGTAATCTCGGCCTTTTCTTAGGAAAGTTTCCTAAGAATTGCGCCGATGGTAACCGGGTGTTGAGGGGCCTTCAAGGGCCGTTCCGCAGCTTGCCCGGCGGGGGTCCAGGTGGTCTAAGCGCCTGCCTCGGGACGTACGGCCCAGGGTCCGGGAAAAAAATCCCGCTCAGCCGGCGCCGAACCAGCCGGGCGCGTCCAGCCGCCATAGCTCCGCGGGGGTCACCCGCTGGAGATCGTCCTCCATCGCCCGCCGGGTGGCCGGGCCCTCCGCAAGGACCGTCAGCCGCCCAGGTAGGCCAGCACGGCCAGGACGCGGCGGTTGTCGTCTTCGGACTGGGGCAGCCCGAGCTTGCCGAAGATGTTGTTGGTGTGCTTGCTGATCGCCTTCTCGGTGACGAACAGCGCCGCCGCGATCGCCGCGTTCGACCGGCCCTCGGCCATCAGCCCCAGCACCTCGCGCTCGCGGGGGGTCAGCGCCTGGAGCGGCTCCTCGCGGGCGTGCCGGGTCAGCAGCTGGGCGACCACGTCGGGGTCGAGCGCGGTGCCGCCCGCCGCGACCCGGCGCACCGCGTCCACGAACTGCGCCACGTCCGACACCCGGTCCTTCAGCAGGTAGCCGATGCCGCCGGAGCTGTCGGACAGCAGCTCGCGCGCGTAGAGCTGCTCGACATGCTGGGAGAGCACCAGCACCGGCAGGCCCGGGTTCTCCTTGCGCGCCTCCAGCGCGGCCTTCAGCCCCTCGTCGGTGAACGTCGGCGGGAGCCGCACGTCGACCACCGCCACGTCCGGCCGGTGCGCGGCCAGCGCCCGGGCCAGGGACGGACCGTTGTCGACCGCCTCGACGACCTCGAAGCCGAACGCCTCCAGCAGGCGGATCAGCCCGTCCCGGAGGAGGGCAAGGTCTTCGGCGATGACAACGCGCACGGCAGCTCCATGGTCACGACGGTGGGTCCGCCGAGGGGACTCGTCACCGCCATCGTCCCATCGAACGCGGCGAGCCTGCGTTCGATCCCGCGCAGCCCGCTGCCGTTCCGGGGGTCGGCGCCGCCCGTCCCGTCGTCCCCGACGATCGTGACGAGCCGGTCGCCGGTGTGCTCCATCTGGATCCAGGCGCGGGCCGCCCCGCTGTGCTTGACCACGTTGGCCAGGATCTCCGCCACCGCGAAGTACGCGGCCGACTCCACCGGCGCGTCCGCCCGCCCCCGCACGTCGGTCCGCACGTCGATGGGGAGCGGCAGCGACAGCGCCAGCGCCTGCACCGCACCGTCCAGGCCACGTTCGGCCAGGACCGGCGGATGGATGCCGCGGACCAGGTCGCGCAGCTCGACCAGCGCCTTCCCGCTCGACGCGCGGGCCTCGGCCATCAGTGTGCGCGCCGTCTCCGGGTCGTGCTTCATCATCTCCTCGGCCAGCCCGATGTTCATGCTCAGCGCCACCAGCCGGGCCTGCGCCCCGTCGTGCAGGTCGCGCTCGATGCGGCGCAGCTCGGCGGCCGAGACGTCCACCGTGTCCGACCGGGTCTCGGCGAGGTGCTCGACCCGCTCGGCCAGCACGGTCCGGGTGGGCGCCAGCAGCGACTGGGAGAACAGCGCGTGCCCCTTCAGGATCGCCATCCCGAGCGGCGCCCCGACGCAGGCCAGCCCGGCGCCGAGCACGATGCTGCCCGCGATGCCGATCACCCCGTAGTCGCCGAGCGGCCAGAACGGACCCCAGCCGTAGTCGGTGATCTGCGCCAGCCACGGCGCGACCAGCACGCCCTCCAGCCCGTACAGCACCGCGGAGCCGGCCAGGACCCCGAGGACGAACCCGAGCGGCACGTTGATC
Organism: Spirillospora sp. NBC_01491; assembly: GCF_036227065.1. Taxonomy (GTDB): domain Bacteria; phylum Actinomycetota; class Actinomycetes; order Streptosporangiales; family Streptosporangiaceae; genus Spirillospora; species Spirillospora xylanilytica. The sequence continues at coordinate 2,778,076 of NZ_CP109432.1, read as the reverse complement.
ACCAGCCACAGCAGGTCCCGCCAGGTCGCCGGGTCGGTGAGCAGCCAGCGCAGCCGCGGGAAGAACCGGTCGCCGTTCTCCGGACGGGCCCGGTAGGGGACCGGGATTCGCACTTCCGACCACTCCGAGGCCCACAGCCGCTGCTGGTTCGCGACGCCCCGCACGGTGGTCAGCACGATCGGGACCATCACCAGCCCGATCCCCAGCGGGATGAACGCGAACGACAGGATCGTCAGGATCATCAGGGGCAGGTTCACCCCCATCGCCAGGACCGCCTGGATCAGCCCCCGGACGAAGGCGAGGAGCCCGCGCCGGGCGTACTCGCCGATCCGGTCGGCGGCGTTCCCGCGAACATTCACGTGCTCCTCCAGGCTGCCGGGGCCGACCGGGAACTCCGGTCCGGTGTTTCCATTCTGGGGCGTCCGAGCTGGAGAGGCGGTGGTGCTAGACCCTCTTTCGGCCCGGCTTCGCGGGGGAGTTATCCCCACCTCGCGGCGGGGGCCACAATGGGGCGGTGACGCGACGAGCTGAGGAAAGCGAATCCAGATTGTGACAGCGACCATCAGCCAGACCGACGACGGCCGGAACTCCGGCGGTACCCCGCCCGTGACCCAGCGGATCGCCGAGGAGCTCGGCGTCCGCGAGGGACAGGTGCGGGTCGCCGTCGACCTGCTCGACGGCGGGGCCACCGTCCCCTTCATCGCCCGCTACCGCAAGGAGGCGACGGGCACGCTCGACGACGCGCAGTTGCGCGCGCTGGAGGAGCGGCTGCGCTACCTGCGGGAGCTGGACGAGCGGCGCGCCGCGATCCTGGAGTCGATCGAGTCCCAGGGCAAGCTCACCGGCGAGCTCACGGCCCAGCTCACCGCGGCCGAGTCCAAGGCGCGGCTGGAGGACATCTACCTCCCCTACAAGCCCAAGCGGCGGACCAAGGCGCAGATCGCCCGCGAGGCCGGGCTGGAACCGCTCGCCGAGCTGCTGCTGGGCGACCCCTCGCGCGACCCGCAGGCCGAGGCCGCCGCCTACGTGGACGAGGCCAAGGGCGTCGCCGACGCGACCGCGGCGCTGGAGGGCGCGCGCGCCGTCCTGGTCGAGCGGTTCGCCGAGGACGCCGACCTCATCGGCGGGCTGCGCGAGCGGATGTGGGGGCAGGGCCGCATGGTCGCGCGGGTCCGCGAGGGCAAGGAGGAGACGGGCGCCAAGTTCTCCGACTACTTCGCGTTCGCCGAGCCGTTCGCCAAGCTGCCCTCGCACCGCGTCCTCGCGCTGCTGCGCGGCGAGAAGGAAGAGGTCCTCGAGCTCGACCTGGAGCCCGAGGAGGCCGCCGACGACCCCTCGGCGCGCAGCTCCTACGAGGCCGAGATCGCGCGCCGGTTCGAGATCGCCGACCGGGGCCGTCCCGGCGACCGCTGGCTGTCGGACGCGGTGCGCTGGGCCTGGCGCACCCGCATCCTGGTGCACCTCGGCATCGACGTGCGCACCCGGCTGCGGCAGGAGGCCGAGGACGAGGCGGTCCGGGTGTTCGCCGCCAACCTGCGCGACCTGCTGCTCGCCGCCCCCGCCGGGACGCGCGCCACGATGGGCCTGGACCCGGGGCTGCGCACCGGCGTCAAGGTCGCGGTCGTCGACGCCACCGGCAAGGTGGTCGGCACCGACACGATCTACCCGCACGAGCCGCGCCGGCGCTGGGACGAGTCGATCGAGGCGCTGGCCCGGCTGGCCCGCGAGCACCGGGTCGACCTGGTCTCCATCGGCAACGGCACCGCCTCGCGCGAGACCGACAAGCTCGCCGCCGACCTGATCTCCCGGCACCCGGACCTCGGCCTCACCAAGATCATGGTGTCCGAGGCGGGCGCGTCGGTGTACTCGGCGTCGGAGTACGCGAGCCGCGAGCTGCCCGGCATGGACGTGTCGCTGCGCGGCGCGGTGTCGATCGCCCGCCGGCTCCAGGACCCGCTGGCCGAACTGGTCAAGATCGACCCCAAGTCCATCGGAGTGGGCCAGTACCAGCACGACATCTCCGAGCTGAAGCTGTCGCGCTCGCTCGACGCGGTCGTCGAGGACGCGGTGAACGCGGTCGGCGTCGACGTCAACACCGCCTCGGCGCCGCTGCTGACCCGGGTGTCGGGGATCGGCACCGGGCTGGCCGACAGCATCGTGGCGCACCGCGACGCCTACGGCCCGTTCCGCAGCCGCGGCGGGCTCAAGGCGGTGGCGCGGCTCGGCCCGAAGGCGTTCGAGCAGTGCGCCGGCTTCCTGCGCATCCCCGGCGGCGACGACCCGCTCGACGCCTCCAGCGTGCACCCGGAGGCGTACCCGGTGGTGCACAGGATCCTCGGGGCGGCCGGCGGCGACCTCAAGGGCCTGGTCGGCAACACCGCCGTGCTGCGCTCGCTCAGGCCGGCCGACTTCGTCGACGGCGCGTTCGGGCTGCCGACCGTCACCGACATCCTCGCCGAGCTGGAGAAGCCGGGCCGCGACCCGCGCCCGGCGTTCAAGACCGCGACCTTCAAGGAGGGCGTCGACAAGCTCTCCGACCTGGAGCCCGGGATGATCCTGGAGGGGGTCGTCACCAACGCCGCGGCGTTCGGCGCGTTCGTGGACGTCGGCGTGCACCAGGACGGCCTGGTCCACATCTCCGCGATGTCCGACAAGTTCGTCGCCGACCCGCGTGACGTGGTCAAGCCCGGCGACATCGTCCGGGTGAAGGTGCTGGAGGTCGACCTCCAGCGCAAGCGCATCTCGCTCACGCTGCGCCTCGACGACGAGCCCGGCCGCGGCGACGGGCGCGAGCGCCCGCAGCGCCAGGGCCGCGGCGGCCAGAACGGCGGCGGTCAGGGGAACGACGGCGGCCAAGGAGGCGGCAGGGGCGGCGCGCGGGGCCAGGGCAACCGGGGCCAGGGCGGCGGACGCCCCCAAGGCGGCCAAGGTGGCGGACGTCCCCAGGGAGGCCAGGGCGGCCAGCGTGGTCAGGGCGGCCAAAGCGGCGGCCAGGGCGGCGGCCGTGGCGGACGCGGCTCCGGCGACCGTGGCCAGAGCGGCGGCTCCTCTGGAAGCAGCGGAGCCATGGCCGACGCGCTGCGACGCGCTGGCCTGGACAAGGGCCTGCCGCGCAAGGACCGCTAGCGGTAGAACACGTCGTCCCTCCGGCCTTCTTCTGAAGCCGGAGGGACGACGTGTCTGCTCGCCCTACGGACGCTCAGCGTTGGTCGTCGTTCCCAGCGGCGGACCCCCTAGAGCGGGTTCGCCGAACGGGTCCTGCGCGGCCGGAACCGTTGCACCAAAGGCCGCGACTATCCCGTTCATCCCGGATGATTATGAGGTTGCGGATGCTCAATGTCACACCCCCGCAACACATTGGTGATATTGAATCGGTGGCGGTCTCCGGGACGATCCGCACGAGTGGCGGCGCGCGGCCGTCCCGGCCTGGCGATCCGGAAGTTCGGGGGCGGTTCTGCGGCTCCGATGTCCGCAGGCCCCTCTTCTACCCCATAGACTTGGCGCGCGAAGGCGCGGAGCCGTATTTCGGCGTGCCCGCGCCAACCTGGAGACTGACTGGCTGAGTACGCGTCGAACGCCGCGGCCGAGACAGCGCCCGATCAAGGAGACCTACCCCAGTGAAGACCGATGTCGAGGAGTTGACCCCCACGCGGGTCAAGCTCACCGTCGAGGTTCCGTTCGACGAGCTCAAGCCGAATCTCGACAAGGCGTACAAGGAGATCTCGCAGCAGGTGCGGATCAAGGGCTTCCGGCCCGGCAAGGTCCCCGCCCCGCTGATCGACAAGTACGTCGGCAGGGGTGCGGTCCTACAGGAGGCGGTCAACGACGCGCTTCCCGAGCTGTACGGCCGCGCCGTCGAGGAGACCGAGATCTTCGTGCTCGGCCAGCCCGACGTGGAGGTGACCGAGCTCGACGACGGCACCCAGTTCGCCTTCACCGCCGAGGTGGACATCCGTCCCAAGTTCGACGTGCCCGACTACGACGGGCTGGAGGTGACCGTCGACGACGTCGAGGTCACCGACGAGCAGATCGACGAGACGGTCGACAACCTGCGCGAGCGGTTCGCCTCGCTCACCACCGCCGACCGGGCCGTCGAGGAGGGCGACTTCGCCACCGTCGACCTCGCCGCCGCGATCGGCGGGGAGGCCGTCGAGGACGCCTCGACCAGCGGCTACTCCTACGAGGTCGGCAGCAAGTCGGCCGTCGAGGGCCTCGACGAGGCGCTGCTCGGCCTGTCGGCCGGGGAGGCCAAGACCTTCACCAGCACCCTGGCCGGCGGCGAGCGCTCCGGCGAGGAGGCCGAGATCACGGCCACCGTGAGCAGCGTCAAGGTCAAGAACCTGCCCGAGCTCGACGACGAGTTCGCCCAGCTCGCCAGCGAGTTCGACACCATCGAGGAGCTGCGCGAGGACGTGCGCAAGCGACTCGACCGGCAGGTCCGCACCCAGCAGCTCTCCGACGCCCGCGACAAGGCGCTGGAGGCCCTGCTGGCCAAGGTCGAGATCCCGCTGCCCGACCAGGTCGTGCAGGAGGAGATCGACCGCCGCAACCAGCAGCTCGAGCAGCAGCTCCAGATGGCCGGCCTGACCAAGGCCGCCTACCTCGAGGACGAGGAGAAGTCCGAGGAGGACTTCGACACCGAGGTCGCCGACGCGGCCCGGCTCGCGGTCAAGGGCGGCTTCGTCCTCGACCAGCTCGCCGTCCAGGAGGAGCTGGGGGTCGAGAACGAGGAGCTCAGCGAGTACGTGGTCACCCAGGCCATGCAGATGGGCGTGGCCCCGCAGCAGCTCGCCCAGTACCTCACCGAGAACAACCAGCTCCCCGCCATCGTGTCCGAGGTGCTGCGCAGCAAGGCGCTCAACCTGGTGGTCGAGCACGTCAAGGTCAAGGACGAGTCCGGCAACGAGCTCGACGTCGAGGCGATCCAGCGCGAGCTGAACGGCGAGACCGGAGAGACCGTCCAGGCCGAGGACGTGGACGCGGACGGCGACGAGTCGTCCGACGCCGACGCCGACACCGCCGCCGGGTCCGAGACGGACGAGGGCGCGGTGCCCGAGGCGTCCGAGGCCGGGGAGTCCCCCGCGACCGCCGCTGAGACGGCGGCTGAGGAGACCCCGGCCGCCAAGGCGAAGGACGACGAGAAGAAGGACGCCTGAGGCGTCTGCGACCTTCTCTGGGCCCCAGGGGCGCCCCGTACCGGAACGAACCGGTGCGGGGCGCCCCTTTTTGGTGCGGGCCGCCGCGTCCCGGCCCGTGCCGGATTCCCCGTCGGGCCGATCTCGGGGCCCGCACCGCGTTTGAACCAGGTTTGCACCGGCCTTTGTGCGGACTTGACGCCCCCGGCCGCACCGGGGGGAGGCGGGAAGGTACGCCCCTGGCGAAAAGCCGCCCCTCCCGGCTTAAGCGGCCCTCGGGGCGCGTTAATGTCCAATCATCCGAACCGATAAAAGGACCGGAGGAACACCCGGTGAGCATGCCTCCGACTTTCGATGAGTCGTCGCGGATCCAGGCCCGGGTCGCCGAGGCGCCCCTGCTGCCCCTGGGCGACCAGCTCTTCCAGCGCCTGCTGCGCGAGCGCATCGTCTTCCTCGGCCAGCAGGTCGATGACGACATCGCCAACCGCATCTGCGCCGAGCTGCTGCTGCTGTCGGCCGAGGACGGCCGCCGCGACATCACTCTCTACATCAACTCGCCCGGTGGCTCCGTCACCGCCGGCATGGCGATCTACGACATCATGCAGTACGTCCCGAACGACATCGTGACCGTCGGCATGGGCCTGGCCGCCTCGATGGGGCAGTTCCTGCTCTGCGCCGGCACCACGGGCAAGCGCTACGCGCTCCCGCACGCGCGCATCATGATGCACCAGCCGTCCGGCGGCATCGGCGGCACGGCCTCGGACATCAAGATCCAGGCCGAGCAGATGCTGTACGTGAAGAAGACGCTCGCCGAGAAGATCGCGGACCACACCGGGCAGTCGCTCGACCAGATCGAGAAGGACTCCGACCGGGACCGCTGGTTCACCGCCGACGAGGCCAAGGACTACGGCCTGGTGGACCACGTCGTGCTGAGCGCCACCCAGGTGCCCTCGGCGGGCCCCGTCTCCTGACGACCTGAACCTGCTATCGGAGGCACTCAAGTGAGCGATCTGACCCGTCCCGGCTTCAGCGATCTGATCCGCCCCGGCATTCAGGCCGGCGGCGCGCCGATGCCGGTGCACAACCGCTACATCATCCCGTCGTTCGTCGAGCGCACCACGTACGGGGTCAAGGAGATGAACCCGTACAACAAGCTGTTCGAAGAGCGCATCATCTTCCTCGGCGTGCAGATCGACGACGCGTCCGCCAACGACGTGATGGCCCAGCTCCTGACGCTGGAGTCGATCGACCCCGATCGCGACATCAGCATCTACATCAACTCGCCCGGCGGCTCGTTCACCGCCATGACGGCGATCTACGACACGATGCAGTTCGTCAAGCCCGAGATCCAGACGGTCTGCATCGGGCAGGCGGCCTCGGCCGCGGCGATGCTGCTCGCGGCCGGCACGGCGGGCAAGCGGGCGGCGCTGCCGCACTCGCGGATCCTGATCCACCAGCCGGCCACCGAGGGCACCTACGGGCAGTCCAGCGACATCGAGATCCAGGCCCGTGAGATCATGCGGATCCGGGAGCTCGAGGAGCAGATGCTCTCCCGGCACAGCGGCAGGAGCATCGAGGAAGTCCGCAAGGACATCGAGCGCGACAAGATCCTCACGGCGGCGGAGGCCAAGGAGTACGGCTTGGTCGACGACGTCTTCGCAAGCAGGAAGCGGAAGGCCGAGGTAGTGTCGTCCTGAGACGGCGCGAGGACGTGGGAGGACCCCCAGCCCGGTCGGCACACTTCCGGGCGAGGGGCTTTCCAAGTCCGTTGGAGGCGGTAACGTCGAATCCAACTTCGAGAGCCTTCGGGACCGGCCCCACGAAAAGGAGACAGTTGGGTGGCACGCATCGGCGACGGTGGTGACCTGCTCAAGTGCTCGTTCTGCGGGAAGAGCCAGAAGCAGGTCAAGAAGCTCATCGCGGGTCCGGGCGTGTACATCTGCGACGAGTGCATCGATCTCTGCAACGAGATCATCGAGGAGGAGCTCTCCGAGACCTCCGACCTCAAGTGGGACAGCCTGCCCAAGCCGCGGGAGATCTACGAGTTCCTGGACTCCTACGTCATCGGGCAGGACACGGCCAAGAAGGCGCTTTCGGTGGCCGTGTACAACCACTACAAGCGGATCCAGTCCGGCGACCCGGGACGGGACGACACGGTCGAGCTGGCCAAGTCGAACATCCTGCTGCTGGGCCCGACCGGATCGGGCAAGACGCTGCTCGCGCAGACGCTCGCCAAACTCCTCAACGTCCCGTTCGCCATCGCGGACGCCACGGCGCTGACGGAGGCAGGTTATGTCGGCGAGGATGTCGAGAACATCCTCCTCAAACTGATCCAGGCAGCCGACTACGACGTCAAGAAGGCCGAAACCGGGATCATCTACATCGACGAGGTCGACAAGATCGCTCGCAAGAGCGAGAACCCGTCGATCACCCGGGACGTGTCCGGTGAGGGCGTCCAGCAGGCGCTGCTGAAGATCCTGGAGGGGACCACCGCGAGCGTGCCGCCGCAGGGCGGGCGCAAGCACCCCCATCAGGAGTTCATCCAGATCGACACCACCAACGTGCTGTTCATCTGCGGTGGGGCCTTCGCCGGGCTGGAGAAGATCGTCGAGTCCCGGGTGGGCAAGCAGGGCATGGGCTTCGGCGCGGTGATCCGCTCCAAGGCCGATTTCGAGGAGTCGTCGGCGTTCCTGGGCGACGTGATGCCCGAGGACCTGCTGAAGTTCGGGATGATCCCCGAGTTCATCGGCCGGCTCCCGGTGATCACCAGCGTGCACAACCTGGACCGCGAGGCTCTGATCAACATCCTCACCGAGCCCAAGAACGCGCTGGTCCGGCAGTACCACCGGCTGTTCGAGCTCGACGGGGTCGACCTGGAGTTCAGCGACGACGCCCTGGAGGCGATCGCCGACCAGGCCATCCTGCGCGGCACCGGTGCCCGCGGGCTGCGCGCGATCATCGAGGAGGTCCTCCTCTCGGCGATGTACGAGGTCCCGAGCCGCCAGGACGTGGCGCGGGTCGTCATCACCAGGGAGGCCGTCCTGGAGCACGTCAACCCGACCCTGGTGCCGCGCGAGCGCGCCAAGCGGGAACCCCGCGAGAAGTCCGCCTGACCCGAGCGGACGCGAACGGCGGAACATCGGAACGCCCCTCCGGCAGCCCCGGAGGGGCGTTCGGTGTTTCGGGCCACTGCGCGAGCGCGCTACCTGGCCGGAGGGTCGAAGCCGGAGGCGAGCCCCACCGGCCAGATCGCGGAGCGATGTCGCGCTCGCCCGAGCACAGTCGGCGTCCGAGCCGCCAGGCGAGGATGCCGGGCCGGGATCGAATAGAGCTAGCCGCGGTCGCCGAGACCGGCCTCGCGGGCCATCACGATGGCCTGGGCGCGGTCGGCGACGTGCAGCTTCATGAAGATGTTGGAGACGTGGTTGCGCACGGTCTTCTGGCTGAGGAACAGCGTGGCGGCGATCTCGGCGTTGCTGCGACCCTGCGCGATCAGCTCCAGGACCTCCCGTTCCCGCTCGGTGAGCTGCGGGAACGCCGCCTGCCTGGGGTCGGGCATGTCGGTGAAGTAGGCCAGGACGCGGCGCGCGATCTCGGGCCCGTAGATGGCCTCGCCCGCCGCGACCGCCCGCACCGCGCGGGCGATCTCCTCGGCGCCCGACTCCTTGAGCAGGTAGCCGCGGGCCCCGGCGCGCATCACCGCGAACACCGAGTCGTCGTCGCGGAACATCGTCAGCACCAGCACGCCGATGCGCGGGCTGGTGCGGGTGATGGTGCGGGTGGCCTCGATCCCGTTGCCGCCCGGCATGTGCAGGTCCATCACCACGACGTCGGGTTGCAGTTCGGCGGCGAGCCGGACCGCCTCGGGCCCGTTCTCGGCCTCGCCGACGACGTCGGCGCCGAGCGCCTGCAACAGGTCGCGCAGCCCCTTCCGGAACACCGGGTGGTCGTCGGTGATGAGGACGCGGATGGCCTCTGTGCTCATGTTCGCCCGTCTCGTTCTGCCGGAGACCGATGGTAGCGGGGCACGGCGAGCGGCAGCCGCGCCGTCACCACCGTCCCGCCCCCGGTGCGCGAGGAGACGGTGCAGGTGCCGCCGAGCTCGGCGGCCCATTCCCGCATCGCGGCCAGGCCACCGCCGCGGCTCTGCCCGCCGTTGCGGACCGGGTCGGGGAGGCCGGTGCCGGAGTCGGCCACCATCAGGCTCAGATCGGTGCCGCGGGTCAGCAGCACCCGGGCGGTGGCGGCCCGCGAGTGCCGCCGGACGTTCGCCAGCGCCTCCCGGACGATGTGGAACGCGGCGACCTCGGTGGCGGCGGGCAGATCGGTCGGATCGCCGTCGAACCGGACGTCCACCCGGTCGCAGCAGCCCGCGGCGACCGACTCGATCGCCGCGACCAGCCCGAGATCGTCCAGCGCGGGCGGCCGGAGCCCGTGGGTGAGGTCGCGGAGGTCGCCGACGCTCCGCGTGAGCTGGTCGCGCAGCTCCGACAGCAGCGGCTCGACCCGCTCGGGCTCGTGCGCCATGGTGAGCCGCGCCGCCTCCAAGGACATGGCGAGGCTCGCCAGCGTGGGGCCGAGCCCGTCGTGCAGGTCGCGCCGGAGGCGGCGCCGCTCCTCTTCCCGGTTGGCCAGGATCTCCTCACGGGAGCGCTGGAGGTCGGCGGTCAGCCGGGCCAGCCGGGGGACGCCGGCCAGATGCGCCGCCGCCGCGCCGGCCGCGAACGCGCCGGCCAGGCCGGTGGCCCGCCTCAGGACCCGTCCCATGCCCTCGTCCTCCCCCTGCGCGCGCCTCTCGGACCACCCTGCCGTGCGGGATGACCCGGTGTCAGGTGACCGGTGTCCCGATCCCGGCGGGAACCCCCTTTTAGGCCCCGCCCGGTCACCGCGGCGCCGGGGCGGACGACGGCCTCCTCGGCCGAACCCCCGGCACGGACGGCGCGTCAGAGTTACGATCCGTCTGATCCGTTGGCCTTGGGCTTGATTTGACTCCCGGGAGTGCAATGGCCGATTCGCCCCCCCGACCCGACCTGCCGGGCCCCCCGCCCGGCGATGACCTGGAGGTCACGCAGATCGCCGAGGACCACGGCCCCCGAGTGACGGTCGTCCCCGAGCCGGGAGGCTCCGCCGGCGTCGCGCCCGCACCCTGGGGCGGATCGCCGCCCTGGTGGTCCTCGGCCGGGAGCGGGACGCCGCCGGCCGGTGTCGCGCCGGTCCAGGAGGGCCGTCCCGGGTTGCCGGACGCCACGGTCTCCAACTTCGGCCCAGGCCCCGCCCGGCTGGCCTCCGCGCTCAAGGAGGTCCAGGGGTCCGACACAGGCGGTATGCGGGCGCTGGAGATGCCCCAGCCGCTCGGGCCCTCGGCCATCGCGCCCCCCTCGAACGGCCAGCACCAGAACGGATACCAGAACGGGCAGCACCAGAACGGGCAGGCCAGGCACCAGGACGTCCTGGCGGCCGGCGGGCAGTCCGTCGTCGCCGTCCAGGCGCTGCCGTCCTGGGAGTCGCCCGGACCGCCCGGGTTGCGGAATACCGGCGCGCCCGGCTCGCGGCAGGCTCGCAAGCCCGTCCCCGGAATCGTGCTCGGGATCATTGCGGGCACGGCCCTGGCCGTCATCCTGCTGGTCGCCGTGATCGCGTTCCGGTCGGGGGGCGACGGCGGCGGCGACAAGGGGGCGGAGAAGACCGCCCTCAAGCCGAAGCGGCTGGTCGCCGCGGGCCCCGCGGCGGGCGGGCTCCTCAAGGACGCCGCGGACCCCGTCGCGAGCGCCGCCTACCCGTTCATCGCCGCGGCGGTCCGGGCCGGGGGAGTGCCCGCCCCGGGCGCGGCCACCGCCATGTACACCTCCAGACCGGAGGGGCTCGAGACCGTTCTGTTCATGGGCGGGACGGGCCAGGTCGGCGATCCGGCCGCGTTCCTTAAGAAGGCCCGCCCCAGCACGTTCATCACCGCCGAGGGCGCCGAGCCGGGCAAGGGCGGGGGACGGGCGATGTGCGGCACCTTCGCCGTGCTGGCCGACGTCCACCTCTACTGCGCGTGGGCGACCCGGGACTCGTTCGGGATCGTGGCCTCGGACGAGCCCGCCTCGTCCCCCGACACCGGCGCCATGGCCGACCTCATGCGCCGGATGCGCCCGGAGCTCGAACGGCACAAGTGATCACTCGTAGAGCCGCTCGGTGCCGGCGTCCACCAGATCCAGGACCAGCCCGATGAAGTAGACCGTGCCGAACGCCGCCACCCGCCGCCCGAGCCCGCCGACGGACTCCGCCGTGAGCGCCCCGGAGTCCAGCACCCGCCACCCGGCGGGCAGCGGGCGGGTGAAGCGCAGGTGGTCGTGCGGCAGCCGCACGTAGGTCACCGGCAGGCCGCGCAGCGCGGTGATCGCGCCGTCCAGGTCCTTGTGATCGGGCAGGCAGATCAGGACGTGGTCCAGCGCCCCCCAGCGGCTCAGCGCGGCGGACAGCGCCGCGGAGATCCCCTCGCGGTCGATCGCCGAGTCGGCCAGCAGCTCCGTCTCCGTCCCCGGGACGGTGTGCCAGGACAGGCGGCCGGGCAGCCGGACCGACGCGAGGACGGCGCGGAGGCGCTCGGGGGCCGGAGCCGGGCGACCGGCCAGATCGAGCAGCCGCCGCGCGGCGGCGGCCCCGAGCTCGGCGCCGGTGCGCGACAGCCCGTCCGGCAGCGGCCCGGTCGGCGGCCCCGTCGCGGTCCGCGGCAGGGCGGGCGGCTCCGCCGGGGTTTGCGGAGGGTGCTCGATCCCGATGCCCGCGATGCCTCGCACCGTCGTGGCGAGGACGTCGGCGACCGGGCCGGGCTGCCGGGCCGAGAGGACGGCCCGGGTGCCCGGGGCGACGACGGCCGCCTTCTCCTCGGCGATCTCGGTCACGGAGCCGCCCAGGACGCCGAGGTGCTCGCCGAAGACCGGGGCGATCGCGACGACGTCCGGCGGGAAGAGCGAGACCTCGTCGGAGCGTCCGCCCATGCCGGCCTCCAGCACGAGGACGTCCGCCCGGACACGGCGGGCGTGCAGCACGCCCGCCAGGATGAACAGGCCGGACGGTGACAGGTAGCCGTCCGGACGGTCAGCCGGCAGTGCGTCCATGGCCTGTCCGAGCCGCTCGCCCAAGGAGCGGAGCTCCGCCTCCGTAACGGCCTCGCCGTCGATCCTGATCCGGTCCCGGTTGCTGCGGTAGCCGGGACTCGTCACGGTGCACACGCGTAGACCCGCGGCGCTGAGCACGGCGGAGGCATACGTGGCGGTCGTCCCCTTGCCTTTCGACCCTACGACGGTCAGTACAGGGGCCCCAGGGGATAGGACGTCCAGAGCGGCGGCCAACTGGCGGGCACGCCGGACACTGCGGCCCTCCCCAGGGCCGCGGCCACTCCATTCGCGGAAGAACACCTCGTCGGTACTCACGACTCCCATGGTTCCAGTCCGTCCGGCACCCGCTCCCAGGGCGCCGGGCGGGGGCTGTGGACGGTGCCGAGTAGGCTGCGAAGGTCAGTTTCCGCCTGCATGGAGTGTCGTGAGCCAGGTAACCGATCCGCTCGACTACCAGGGCGCAGTCAGCGCCATCATGAGCCGCGGCGTCGAGTGGGAGATCGATCCCACGCTCGACCGGATCCGGGATCTGGTCGACGTCCTCGGCGATCCCCAGCGCGCCTACCCGGTCGTCCACGTCGCCGGCACCAACGGGAAGTCGAGCACCGCGCGGCTGATCGAAGCGCTGCTGCGGGAGCGGGGCCTGCGCACCGGCCTCTACACCAGTCCCGAGATGACCACGCTGCGGGAGCGGATCGCGATCGACGGCGAGCCGATCAGCGAGGAGCGGTTCGTCGAGGCGTTCCAGGACGTCTCGCCCTACGTGGACCTGGTCGACGGCAAGCACGAGGGACGGCTGTCGTTCTTCGAGGTGCTGACCGCGATGGCCTTCGCGGCCTTCGCGGACGCGCCGGTCGACGTGGCGGTCGTCGAGGTCGGGATGGGCGGCGGCTGGGACGCCACCAACGTGGCCGACGGGGCGGTGGCGGTGATCACGCCGATCGGGCTGGACCACACCCGGTACCTGGGCGACACCATCGAGGAGATCGCCGGCGAGAAGGCCGGGATCATCAAGCCGGACTCGGTCGCGGTCATCGGCCGGCAGCCGGTGGAGGCCGCCGAGGTGCTGCTGCGGCGGGTGGCCGAGACCGGCGCCACGGTCGCGCGCGAGGGCGCCGAGTTCGGCGTGCTGCGCCGCGAGGTCGCGGTCGGCGGCCAGCAGATGGAGCTGCGCGGGCTGCACGGCGGCTACGACGAGATCTTCCTCCCGCTGTTCGGCGAGCACCACGCGAGCAACGCCGTGACCGCGCTGGCCGCGGTCGAGGCGTTCGCCAGCGGTGCCCCGACCAAGGGCGAGGCCAACCTGGAGGCCGCCACCCGGGTCGCCCCGGGGGAGACCTACAGCACCGGGAACGAGGGCCAGCTCGACCCGGCCCTGGTCCGCAGCGGGTTCGCCAGGTCGGCCTCGCCCGGCCGCCTGGAGGTGGTGCGGTCGAGCCCGACCGTGGTGCTGGACGCGGCGCACAACCCGGCCGGGATGGCGGCGTCCGTCGCCACGATCACCGAGTCGTTCGCCTTCACCCGGCTGGTCGGCGTGTTCGCGATGGCCGCCGACAAGGACGTGGCCGGGGTGCTCGACCAGCTCGAGCCGGTGCTGGCCGAGCTGGTGGTGACGCGCAGCTCCTCGCCGCGCTCGATGCCGCCCGAGGAGCTGGCCGAGCTGGCCCAGGGGATCTTCGGGCCGGAGCGGGTGCACACCTCCGACCGGCTCGACGACGCGATCGACCATGCCATCGGGCTGGCCGAGGAGACCGGCGAGTACCAGGGCGCCGGAGTACTGATCACCGGCTCGGTGGTCACCGTCGGCGACGCGCGCATCCTGCTGCGCGTGGGGGAGGGACGATGAGCACGGACTCCGGCGGGGCGGCGGACCCCGCCCGCACCGAGGCCGCCGGGACCGCCCGCACCGACGCGGCGGGCGAGGTCCGCACCGAGGCGGCGGGCTCCGTGCGGGGCCGGGCGGCCAACCCGGTCGCGCGGCTGCTGTCGGCGGTGCTGGCCTGCGAGGCGATCGTGATCGCGCTGGCGATCCCGGTGGCGGTCTCGGTGCTGAACGTGGACGGCGCGCTGGCCGGGCTGGTGTGCGGCGGGCTCGCGGTGGTCTGCGTGCTGATGGCGGGGATGCTGCGCTTCCCGTGGGCGACTCCGGCGGGGACGGTGCTCCAACTCCTGATCATCGCGACCGGGTTCATGGTGCCGACGATGTTCTTCCTCGGCGTCCTGTTCGGCGCATTGTGGGCCACGGCCCTGTGGATGGGGCGCAAGGCGGAGGCCGCGGCGGCGCGCTGAATCCGCGGCGGCCGTGCCGCGATTCCGTCCGCCCGGGGATTCGCCTGCCGGGGATTCGCCGTCCGGAGTTTCGTCCGCTGGGAAAGGCGGACGGCGAAGACAGTTCACAATTCCGACAATTCGGTCTGCATTGGCCCGGTCGTGCGGCTCGTCCCGCAGAGGCCGCCGCGTCCACCCGGCGCGCACCGCCCGGTGCTTTCGCGCGGCTCGCGATGACGGGCGGGCCGCCGGTGCGGCCGGCCGCACCGCACGCCCGCCGCCCCGGTCCGGGTAGGATTCGCCCGCAGTGGTGTGCGGGCCGTAGCGGCCCAGACCCCGTAGGACGGGGCGCGCCCACCCCATTCCACCGGTAAGAGGAGAGAATCACCCGTGTCCGAGCGCACTCTTGTCCTGGTCAAGCCCGATGGCGTCCGCCGTGGCGTCGTCGGCGAGGTCATCTCCCGGATCGAGCGCAAGGGCCTGAAGCTCGCGGCGCTGGAACTGCGCACCCTGGCGCGGGAGACCGCCGAGGCGCACTACGAGGAGCACTCCAGCAAGCCCTTCTTCGGCGAGCTGGTCGAGTTCATCACCGGCGGCCCGCTGATCGCGATGGTCGTCGAGGGCCCCCGCGCCATCGAGGCGTTCCGCGCGCTGGCCGGCGCCACCGACCCGGTGAGCGCCACCCCCGGCACGATCCGCGGCGACCTCGCGCTGGAGATCGGCGAGAACATCGTGCACGGCTCCGACTCCACCTACTCGGCGGACCGCGAGATCAAGCTGTTCTTCCCCGACCTCGGCTGACCCCCTCCCCGGGGGCGCCCCCGGGGAGGATCACGCCGGCCCGCCCTGTGCGGGCAAGGTCGACACACGCGGGCCGGAGATCTCCGGCCCGCGTGTCTTTTAATCGAAACTTTCCTGGTCAGCCCCCATTATTTAGGCGACGCGCGGCGGGGGGGTACCTGCCCGGCCCGGCTCCGGCGCGTTACGATGGGGGCGCCGCTCTCCACGCCCGCGAATCATGAAGGGCTCCCTTTCTTCATGGGTAACAAGCTGTCGTTTCTTGGCCGTGACATGGCGGTCGATCTGGGCACCGCGAACACGCTGGTATACGTCCGCGGGCGCGGCATCGTCCTCAACGAACCCTCCGTCGTCGCGATCAACACCAACACCGGAAAGATCGTCGCGGTCGGCATCGAGGCCAAGCGGATGATCGGCCGCACCCCGGGCAACATCGTCGCCGTCCGCCCGCTGAAGGACGGCGTGATCGCCGACTTCGACGTGACCGAGCGGATGCTGCGCTACTTCATCCAGAAGGTGCACAAGCGCCGGCACTTCGCCAAGCCGCGCATCGTCGTGGCGGTGCCGAGCGGCATCACCGGGGTGGAGCAGCGCGCCGTCAAGGAGGCCGGATACCAGGCCGGCGCCCGCCGCGTCTACATCATCGAGGAGCCCATGGCCGCCGCGATCGGCGCCGGGCTGCCCGTCTACGAACCCACCGGCAACATGGTCGTCGACATAGGGGGCGGCACCACCGAGGTCGCCATCATCTCCCTCGGGGGCATCGTCACCAGCCAGTCCGTCCGGGTCGGCGGCGACGAGCTCGACCAGGCGGTCATCTCCTTCTCCAAGAAGGAGTACTCCCTGATGCTCGGGGAGCGCACCGCCGAGGAGATCAAGATGGCCATCGGCTCGGCGTTCCCCGCCGGCAAGGACGAGCCGCACGCCGAGATCCGCGGCCGTGACCTGGTCAGCGGGCTGCCCAAGACCGTGGTGATCTCCGCCGAGGAGGTCCGGCGCGCGATCGAGGAGCCGGTCAACGCGATCGTCGACGCGGTCAAGACCACGCTCGACAAGTGCCCGCCCGAGCTGTCCGGCGACATCATGGACCGCGGGATCGCCCTCACCGGCGGCGGCGCACTGCTCAAGAGCCTCGACGAGAGGCTCCGCGAGGAGACCGGCATGCCGATCCACCTCGTCGACAACCCCCTCGACTCGGTCGTGCTCGGCACCGGCAAGTGCGTCGAGGACTTCGAGTCGCTCCGGCAGGTCCTCGTACCGGAACGCAGGCACTGACCCCCTTCGGCCACAGCACGGGGCCGGCCGTTCGCGGTGAGACGCGGACCGGCCGGCCGATCCCCGGAGGTCTGGGGGTCGTGCCCCAGCGGAATCGGAGACGGGAGGTCAGCGGGTGAAGGACACCCGGCGCACCCGCGTGGTCCTCAGCGTGCTGCTGGTGACGGCGCTCGCGATGATCACCGCGGACTACCGCGGCGGCGACCACTCGCCGCTGGGCGGGCTGCGCGGCGTCGGCGCGGCGGTCTTCGGCCCGGTCGAGCGGGCCTCGGCGGCGGTGGTGCGGCCGGTCGGCAACACCCTCGACGCGATCACCGACGCGCCCGGCGAGCGGCGCCGGGCCGACCGGCTCCAACGCGACAACCAGCGGCTCCGCGAGCGGCTGCGGGCCGGCCACCTCGACCAGGACCGGTCCGCGCAGCTCACCCGGCTGCTCGGCACGGCGGGCACCGGCGGCTACCGGATCCGGGCCGCGCAGGTGATCTCCGCCGGGCAGGGCTTCGAGGACACCGTCACCATCGACGTGGGGAGCCGCTCCGGCGTCCGCCGCGACATGACGGTGATGAGCGCCGACGGGCTCGTCGGCCGGGTCACCCGGGTCGGGCCCGCCACCGCGACCGTGCTGCTGGCCACCGACGTCACCTCCTCGGTCGGCAGCCGGCTGGAGGACTCCAAGGAGATCGGGATCGTGCAGGGCCGGGGCCGCCGCGGCCTCGGCAACGGCGGGCGCACCCCGCTGCGGTTCCAGCTCCTCGACGCCAACGCGCCGATCCAGGTCGGGCAGCGGCTGGTCACGCTCGGCTCCCAGGGGGAGAGCCCCTACGTCCCGGGCGTGCCCGTCGGCGTGGTCGAGGAGATCGGGAACCCGGCCGGCGGGCTGACCCGCACCGCCTACGTCCGCCCGTTCGTGCGATTCACCAGCCTCGACGTCGTCGCCGTCGTGGTGGCGGCGCCCAAGACCGACCCGCGCGATGCCGTGCTGCCCCCCGCGCCGGCGAAGCCGAGCCCGTCCGCGAGCCCGAGGCCGTCCGGCCCGGCGGGCTCCCCGGCGAGCGGGAAGCCGGGCCGCACGGGCCGCCCGGCCCGCCCGACCACCGAACCGACCTCGGGGGACTGATGTGCTGAACGCTCCGGAGCCGTCCGCGGCCGGCCGCAACGCGCTGGCCGTCATCGTGATCGTCGTGGCGCTGGTCCTCCAGGTGTCGGTCGCCAACCGGCTGCCGCTGCCCGGCGAGGTGACGCCCGACCTGGTGCTGCTGGCCGTGGTCGCGCTGGCGCTGGTCAGCGGGTCGATGACCGGCATGGTCGCCGGGTTCTGCGCCGGCCTGGCCGCCGACATCATCCCGCCAGCCGACCACACCATCGGCCGCTACGCGCTGGTCTACTGCCTGATCGGGTACGTGTGCGGGCTGGCCTCGGCCGAGATGGACCGGCAGTCGCTGGTGCCGTTCTTCGCCGTCGCGGCGGGCGCGCTGGCCGGCACCGTCCTGTACGCGGCGACCGGGATGATGCTCGGCGACCCGCGGGCCACCTGGGGCACCGTCAGCGGCATGGTCCCGCTCCAGGTGCTGTACGACGTCATAGCCAGCCCGTTCGTCGTCTGGGCGGTGCTGCGCGTCACCCGCCGGTACGAACGCGGCGAGCGCTCCCGCGACCGCTTCGCGGTCCCCGCCGCCCGCTACCGTGCGATGTCGGGGCGGGGCGGCGGCCTGTGAACTCCAGGACCCACTTCCGACTCGTCGTCCTGTACGTCCTGGTCGCGGCGCTGCTGCTGGTGCTGGCCGGCCGGCTGTGGACGATGCAGGTCCTCGACGGCCGGCACTACCGGCAGGTCGCCGCCGACAACCGGACCCGCGACATCGTGGTGCCCGCCGTCCGCGGCGTGATCCTCGACGACCAGGGCCGCCTGCTGGTCCGCAACCGCACCGCGCTGGTGGTGTCGGTCGACCGCACCACGCTGTCGCGGCAGAAGGACGGCGGGAAGGCGGTGCTCGGCCGGCTCGCCCTGGTCCTCGGCACCGGCTACGACGACCTGTCGAAGAAGATCCGGCTGTGCGGGCCGGGCATCCAGCGCCCCTGCTGGCCGGGGTCGCCGTACCAGCCCATCCCGGTGGACGACCGCGTCAGCGCCAAGCGGGCGCTCCAGATCATGGAGCGGCAGGAGGACTTCCCGGGGGTCACCGCGGCGGTCCAGGCCGTCCGCGAGTACCCGCGGCCCGAGGGCGCCAGCGCGGCGCAGGCCCTGGGCTACCTCCAGCCGATCACCCAGGCCGAGCTCGACCAGCGCAAGGGCCTGAAGGTCACCGGCTACAGCGGCGTCGACCTGATCGGCCGCGACGGGCTGGAGGCGACCTACGACGCCGAGCTGCGCGGCGAGCCCGGCCTGCGCAAGGTGGTGGTCGACAGCCAGGGCCGGGTCACCGGCACCGCCCGGGACCGTCCGCCGACGCCCGGCGGCAACCTGGTCACCAGCATCGACGCCGGGGTGCAGGGCGCGGCCGAGAAGGCCCTGGAAAGCGCGATCAAGGACGCCCGGACGCGGGGCCGCAAGGCCGACGCCGGCTCGGCGGTCGTGATGGACGTGCAGACCGGGCGGCTGGTCGCGATGGCCAGCTACCCGAGCTACGACCCGAGCATCTGGACCGGCGGCATCTCCCAGGACGAGTACGACGCGCTGCTCGGCAAGAAGAAGGGCGAGCCGCTCATCTCCCGCGTCACCCAGGGGCAGTTCGCGCCCGGTTCGACCTTCAAGGTCTCCTCGGTGGCGGCCGCGGTCGGCGACGGCTACGACCTGCACGGCACCTACCCGTGCCCCGGCTCGTTCAACGTCGGCAGCCGCGCCTTCAAGAACTTCGAGGGCCAGGCGCACGGGCAGATGGACCTGCACCGGGCGCTGGTCGTCTCCTGCGACACCATCTTCTACAAGTTCGCCTACGAGCAGTGGCTGCGCGACGGCGGCACCAAGCCGAAGAAGAAGCCGTCCGACCCGATGGTGGCGATGGCGCGGCAGTGGGGGTTCGGCAGCCGCAGCGGCATCGACCTGCCGGGCGAGACCACCGGGCGGATCCCCGACCGCGGCTGGAAGCGGTCGTACTGGAACGCCACCCGGAAGGCCGCCTGCAAGGGCGCCAAGGACGGGCACCCCGACATCGCGCGGACCGACCCGGCGCGGGCCGCCTACCTCAAGGCGATCGACTCGGAGAACTGCGCCGAGGGCTACCTGTGGAGGGCCGGCGACGCGGCCAACCTGTCGGTCGGGCAGGGCGACGTGCTGGTGACACCGTTGCAGCTCACCCGTGCGTACGCGGCGGTGGCCAACGGCGGGCGGCTGGTGGTGCCGCGCGTCGGCACGGCCATCGCCCGGCCCGACGGCTCGGTGGCGCGCCGGATCGAGCCGCCCGAGGCCAAGCGGCTCCCGGTCGATCCCAAGGTGCTGGCCTACATCCGCGGCGGCCTCGCCGGGGTCCCCAAGTCGGGCACCGCGGCCGGCGCGTTCCGCGGCTTCGACTTCGGCAAGGTGGCGGTGGCGGGCAAGACCGGCACCGCCGAGGTCTACGGCAAGGACGACACCTCGTGGTTCGCCTCGTTCGCGCCCGCCGGGAAGCCGCGCTACGCGGTGGTGGCGATGATCTCGCAGGGCGGCACCGGCGGTGAGAGCGCCGCGCCCGCCGTCCGCGAGATCTACGAGGCGATGTACGGGCTGAAGGGCAAGAAGCCGATGCTCAAGGACGGCCGGCTGCCCGCGGCCCCGCCCGGGCAGCCGGGCGTCGCAGGTCCGGCCGGGCAGCCGGGCGTCGCCGGAGCGGCCCCGTGACCCGGGTGAGCGGGCCGATGAACCGGCGGGCGGCGGGCACCCTCGGCGGGTACGGCGAGCACGGGGTCTGGCAGCGGCGGGCGGCCGGGCTGCGCCGGCTCGACTGGATGCTGGTGCTGACCGTGCTGGCCCTGTCGGTGGGCGGCGCGTTCCTGGTCCGCTCGGCCACCTTCCAGATCCTGACCGACCAGGGCCAGGACCCCGAGGGCCTGCTCAAGCGGCACGTGCTCAACCTGCTCATCGGGTTCGGGCTCGGCGGGCTGGTCACCGTGCTCGACTACCGGCTGCTGCGCGCCTACGTCCCGATCCTGTACGGGCTGGCCTGCGCCGGGCTGCTGGCGGTGCTGACCCCGCTCGGCTCGACGATCAACGGCTCGCACTCGTGGATCGTGATCGGCGGCGGGTTCCAGGTGCAGCCCTCGGAGTTCGCCAAGGTCGGGCTGGTGGTGCTGCTGGCGATGCTGCTCGGCGAGCCGCGCGACGGCGAGGTCGGGCCGGGCCGCCGCGACGTGCTGCTGGCCCTCGCGCTGGCCGGGCTGCCGGCCGCGCTGATCATGCTCCAGCCCGACCTCGGCACCACCCTGGTCTTCACCGCCGTCGTGCTCGGCATGCTGGCCGTCTCCGGCGCCCGGAAGCGCTGGCTCGCCGGGCTGGTCGGCGGCGGCCTGCTCACCGCGTTCGCGGTGTGGTTCTTCGGCCTGCTCAAGCAGTACCAGATCGACCGGTTCACCGCGTTCATGGACCCGTCGGCCGATCCCCGCGGCGCCGGCTACAACGCCCAGCAGGCCCGCATCGCGATCGGGTCGGGCAACCTCTTCGGCAAGGGGCTGTTCCAGGGCGAGCAGACCGGCGGGCACTTCGTCCCCGAGCAGCAGACCGACTTCATCTTCACCGTCGCGGGCGAGGAGCTCGGCTTCGTCGGCGCGGCGGTGATCATCGTGCTGCTGGGCCTGGTGATGTGGCGCGGGCTGCGGATCGCCTCGCAGGCCGCCGACCTGTTCGGCACGCTGGTCGCCACGGGCGTGGTGTGCTGGCTGGCGTTCCAGACGTTCGAGAACATCGGGATGACGGTCGGGATCATGCCGATCACCGGGCTGCCGCTGCCGTTCGTGTCCTACGGCGGTTCGGCCACCTTCGCCAACATGATCGCCTTCGGGCTGCTCCAGGCCGTCCACGTCCGGCGCCGTACGTTCGACTGACGGCGTACGCTGGTGGATCCGCGCCACCGCACCCGCACCCGCACCCGCGGTACCCGCCGTCCCGGCGTCCACACCATCGGAGGACATCGCCATGCCTGTCGAGTCGATCTTCCCGCGCCTGGAGCCGCTGCTCCCGCGCGTGCAGAAGCCGATTCAGTACGTCGGCGGCGAGCTGAACTCCCAGGTCAAGGACTGGGACGCGGCCCGGGTCCGGTGGGCGCTGATGTACCCCGACGCCTACGAGGTGGGGCTGCCCAACCAGGGCGTCCAGATCCTCTACGAGATCCTCAACGAGCGCGAGGGGGTGCTGGCCGAGCGCACCTACTCGGTCTGGCCCGACCTCGAGGACGTCATGCGCGAGCACGGCATCCCGCAGTTCACCGTCGACGCGCACCGGCCGGTCGCCGCGTTCGACGTGCTGGGCCTGTCGTTCTCCACCGAGCTCGGCTACACCAACATGCTGACCGCCCTCGACCTGGCCGGCATCCCGCTGGTGGCGGCCGACCGGGGGGAGGAGCACCCGATCGTGCTGGCCGGCGGGCACGCCGCGTTCAACCCCGAGCCGATCGCCGACTTCCTCGACGCCGCCGTGCTCGGCGACGGCGAGGAGATCGCGCTGGCGATCACCGAGGTGATCGCCGAGTGGAAGGACGAGGGCCGCCCGGACGGCCGCGACGGGCTGCTGCTGCGGCTGGCCGCGTCCGGTGGCGTGTACGTGCCGAAGTTCTACGACGTGACCTACCTGCCCGACGGGCGGATCCAGCGGGTCGCGCCCAACCGGCCGGGCGTGCCGTGGCGGGTCGACAAGCACACCGTGATGGACCTGGACGCCTGGCCGTACCCGAAGAGGCCGCTGGTCCCGCTGGCCGAGACGGTGCACGAGCGGTTCAGCGTGGAGATCTTCCGCGGCTGCACCCGGGGCTGCCGGTTCTGCCAGGCCGGCATGATCACCCGTCCGGTCCGGGAGCGGTCGATCACCACCATCGGCGCCATGGTCGACCAGGGCCTCAAGGAGTCGGGCTTCCAGGAGGTCGGGCTGCTCAGCCTGTCCAGCGCCGACCACAGCGAGATCGGCGAGGTCGCCAAGGACCTGGCCGACCGCTACGAGGGCACCAACACCTCGCTGTCGCTGCCGTCCACCCGGGTCGACGCCTTCAACATCACCCTCGCCAACGAGTTCTCCCGGGGCGGACGCCGCTCCGGGCTGACGTTCGCGCCCGAGGGCGGCTCGGAGCGGATGCGCAAGGTGATCAACAAGATGGTCGGCGAGGACGACCTGATCCGGACCGTCACCACCGCCTACGAGAACGGCTGGCGCCAGGTCAAGCTCTACTTCATGTGCGGGCTGCCGACCGAGGAGGACGAGGACGTGCTGGCCATCGCCGGCATGGCCCGGCGGGTCATCCAGGCGGGCCGCGAGGCCACCGGCCGCCGCGACATCCGCTGCACCGTGTCCATCGGCGGGTTCGTGCCCAAGCCGCACACCCCGTTCCAGTGGGCCGCGCAGTGCGACCACGAGACCGTCGACCGCAGGCTGCGGGCGCTGAAGGACGTGCTGCGCTCCGACAAGGAGTACGGCCGCGCCATCGGCCTGCGCTACCACGACGGCCAGCCGTCGGTCATCGAGGGCCTGCTGTCGCGCGGCGACCGGCGGGTCGGCAAGGTCGTCCGGGCCGCCTGGGAGGACGGGGCCCGGTTCGACGGCTGGACCGAGCACTTCTCCTACGAGCGCTGGACGGCCGCGGCCGGCGCCGCGCTGGCCGGCGAGCCCGTCGATCTCGACTGGTACACCGTGCGCGAGCGCGACGAGGTCGAGGTGCTGCCTTGGGACCACCTCGACGCCGGCCTCGACCGCGAGTGGCTCTGGCAGGACTGGCAGGAGGCCGTCGACGGGACCGAGGTCGAGGACTGCCGCTGGACGCCCTGCTACGACTGCGGCGTCTGCCCGACCATGGGCACCGAGATCCAGATCGGGCCCACGGGAAAGCGGCTGCTGCCGCTCTCGGTGGTCTGAGCCGGGATATTCGAAAGTCGTCTCCGGGCGCCCCGGGCCATGGGCTCCGGGCTCTCCGGGGGTCCTTGCGGCGGTCCTGCCGGGCGCGAGGGGGTCGGGCGCACCGTACTCTATAGAGAGACGTTTTCGACTCGACACGAGTAGGAAGGACGAAAGCCCTGGCTCCCATGCCGGAGGGTCCAGCGCCGGCCCCCGTGACCCAGCGCCTGCGCGTTCGCTATGCGAAGCGCGGCAGGCTGCGGTTCACGAGCCACCGCGACATTTCCCGGGCCGTGGAACGCGCCGTCCGGCGCGCCGGGATCCCTGTCGCGTTCAGCGCCGGATTCACCCCGCACCCGAAGATCTCGTACGCGGGTGCGGCGGCGACAGGGGTGGCCAGTGAGGCCGAGTACCTCGAGATCGGGCTCATCGAGGCCCGCGACCCTGCGCGGGTGCGGTCCGATCTCGACGCGGCACTGCCCGCCGGTCTCGACATCGTCGATGTCGTGCCCGTACGGCAGGGACGCGAGGGCGACGCCCCGGTCAAGCCGGGCGCGTTCGCCGATCGGCTCGAGGCGTCCGAGTGGCGGATCCGGCTCGACGGGGTCGCCGAGCGCGACGCCGCCGCCGCCGTGGCCGCCTTCCTCGGCGCCGGGGCGATCGAGGTGGAACGCCTCACCAAGAAGGGGCGGCGCCGTTTCGACGTGCGCGCCGCGGTCAGCGCTCTCCAGGCAGAACCTGGTGAGCTGGACCGGCGTGCCGCGGAGGCGGCGGATGCCCCTTGTGCGATACTTCGAATGGTTGTTCGGCATACCACACCCGCCGTTCGACCCGACGACATCCTCACCGGACTGCGCCAGGTCGCCGACCTCGCGCCGCCGTCACCGCCTTTGGTGACCAGGCTGGCGCAGGGGCCCCTTGACGCGGACACCGGTGGACTCACGGATCCGCTGGATCCCGACCGGGCTCACCCCGGCCGGGTAACCGAGCAGCCGCCCGGCGACGACGCCGGAGCGGCCGGCGGTCCTGTGCTTCCGCAGTCAAGCGGGGCCGCGAGCGCGGATGTCGTCAGCGCCTGCTCGTAAGGGCCGAAGCCGTGGCAGCACGGAACCGGCCTCAGGGAACGACGGGCGCACCCCCGACGACTTCGTCGTCATCGCCGGACGACCGTCCGGCAGTGGCGACGCCGACGACTGACGGAGAGTTCCCGTGCGGCGCACCGCACCGGTCCGCCCCCTGGCGGAGCCGGCGGACGCGCCCGGGAACCTGACGGGAGATTGCCCGCATGCTAGAGAACGAAGCCGATTCGGCCGCGGCCGAAGGCACAGGAGACCAGGGTGCGCCGAGCGCGGGGACGACCTCGCGCCCGCGCCGCCGCGCCGCCAGCAGGCCCGCCGGCCCGCCGCCGGAGGTCGACGACACCCCCGCGGTGATCGCCACCCCGGCGCCCGCCGCGCAGGCACCCGCGCCCGCCACCACGGCGTCCGCGAACGCACCGGCCGAGGGCACGGCGTCCGAGGACACGGCGTCCAAGGGCACGGGGGCCCCGCAGGGGGCGTCCGGCGGCGAGAGCACGGCCGAGGAGGCCGCTGAGGCCGCGCCGCCCAAGAAGACCACCCGCACCAGGGCGGCCCGCACCACCACGGCCAAGACCAAGGCCGCCAAGACCACCAAGGCGGCCAAGGCGGCGGAGCCCGCCGAGCCCGCGCCCGAGCCCGCGGCCCAGCCGGCCGAGGAGCACGTGTCCGAGGCGCCCGCCGCCGAGCCCGCCGCGGAGGAGCCCGCGCGGACGACGCGCAGCCGCACCCGCAAGCGCGCCGCCACGACCGCGGGCGCCGACACGTCCGCCGGAACGGGGACCGGCGCCGCCGTGCCGCCCGTTCCCGAGGTGCCGGTCGCGCCGGGCAACGAGCCCGCGACCGGTGCGTCCGGCATCGCGAGCGACGCGCGGGTGTCGGAGGCCGAGCCCGCGAGCGGCGTGGGCGTGCCGTCGGTGACCTTCCAGCCGCCGATGGTGGTCTTCCAGCCGCCGCAGCCCTCGGCCGCACCCGCCGTCCGGCCCAAGGACGAGCCCAAGGCCGTCCCCGCCACCGGCCCCGAGGCCGAACCCGCGTCCGACGAGGACGCCCACGCCGACGAGGACGCCGACGAGGCGGCCCAGTCCGACGAGCGCGACGAGGACGACGAGTCCGGCGACCGGCCCTCCCGGCGGCGCCGCCGCCGCGGCGGCCGTGGTCGCGGCCGGGGCGGCAAGGAGGCCGGCGACGACGAGTCGGCCCATGACGACGAGGCCGACGAGGCCGCGGACGAGCCGGCCGACAAGCCCGACCGGGCCGAGCGGCAGGAACGGTCCGAGAAGCCCGCCAAGGGCGCCAAGGGCGCCAAGGCCCGGGGCGGCAAGGACGCCAAGAAGGACGCCAGGGACGAGCAGGCGGGCGACGGCGACCGCGACGACTCCGGCGACGACGACGAGAACGGCGACTCCGGCCCCGGCGGGTCGAGCCGCCGCCGGCGCCGCCGCCGGCGCCGGACCGGGGCCGACGGCGAGGGCGCCGAGGAGGTGCCGGCCAACACCGTGGTGCACGTGCGCGACTCGCGCACGGTCGAGGACGAGGTCCAGTCCGTCCGCGGCTCGACCCGGCTGGAGGCCAAGAAGCAGCGCCGCCGCGAGGGCCGCGAGCAGGGCCGGCGCCGTCCGCCGGTGATCACCGAGGCCGAGTTCCTGGCCCGCCGCGAGGCGGTCGACCGGGTCATGGTGGTCCGCCAGGAGGGCGAGCGCACCCAGATCGCCGTCCTCGAGGACGGCGTGCTGGTCGAGCACTACGTCAACCGCGCCACCCACCAGTCGTACGTGGGCAACGTCTACCTCGGCAAGGTGCAGAACGTGCTGCCCTCGATGGAGGCGGCGTTCGTCGACGTCGGCAAGGGCCGTAACGCGGTGCTGTACGCCGGCGAGGTCAACTGGGACGCCTCCGGGCTGGAGGGCCAGCCGCGCCGCATCGAGTCGGCGCTGAAGTCCGGCCAGTCGGTGCTGGTGCAGGTCACCAAGGACCCGCTCGGACACAAGGGCGCCCGGCTGACCAGCCAGGTCTCGCTGCCCGGCCGCTACCTGGTGTACGTCCCGGACGGCTCGATGACCGGCATCAGCCGCAAGCTCCCCGACAAGGAGCGCACCCGCCTCAAGCAGATCCTCAAGAAGGTGATGCCCGAGAACGCGGGCGTCATCGTGCGCACCGCCGCAGAGGGCGCCACCGAGGAGGAGCTGGCCCGCGACGTGTCCCGGCTGGCGGCCCAGTGGGACAGCATCCAGAAGAAGGTCAAGAACGCCTCCGCGCCGTCCCTGCTGTACGGCGAGCCCGACCTGACCATCCGGGTCGTCCGCGACATCTTCAACGAGGACTTCGGCAAGCTGGTGGTGTCCGGCGCCGAGGCGTGGGACACGGTCTCGGAGTACGTCGAGTACGTCGCGCCGCACCTGGCCGAGCGGGTCGAGCGCTGGGACGGCGACCAGGACGCGCTGACCGCGTTCCGGATCGACGAGCAGATCGCCAAGGCGCTCGACCGCAAGGTCTGGCTGCCGAGCGGCGGCTCGCTGGTCATCGACCGCACCGAGGCGATGACGGTCATCGACGTCAACACCGGCAAGTTCACCGGGCAGGGCGGCAACCTCGAGGAGACCGTCACCCGCAACAACCTGGAGGCGGCCGAGGAGATCGTCCGCCAGCTCCGGCTGCGCGACATCGGCGGCATCATCGTGATCGACTTCATCGACATGGTGCTGGAGAGCAACCGCGACCTGGTGCTGCGCCGCCTGGTCGAGTGCCTGTCGCGCGACCGCACCAAGCACCAGGTGGCCGAGGTCACCTCGCTGGGTCTGGTCCAGATGACCCGCAAGCGGGTCGGGCAGGGCCTGGTCGAGGCGTTCTCCGAGACCTGCGAGAGCTGCAACGGCCGCGGCATCCACGTGCACCTGACGCCGGTGGAGAACAAGCCGGAGAAGCCGTCCGGCAAGGACGCCGGCGGCCGTCGCCGCAAGCGCAAGGGCGAGGTCGAGAAGGCGGTCGAGGAGAAGCTGTCGCGCGACACGGGCGGCCGGGGACGCACCGAGACGGCCGAGCCGGTGGCCGCGTCCGCTCCCGAGCCCGCCCCCGCCAAGCCGCGGGTGAAGCGCGGCGCGGCCAAGCGGCAGGCCGGTCCGCCCGAGCCGCTGGAGCCCGAGCCCACCGAGGTGAAGGCGACCGAGGCGAAGACCGCCGAGGCGAAGGCGACCGAGGCGAAGGCGGCCGAGCCGGAGTCCGCTCCGGTCCCGGCGGACGAGCCCGAGAGCGGCGCCCAGGCGACCGTGGACGCGGCCGACGCCGCCGCCGAGGTGACGGACGCCGGTCCGGGCGTCCTCGACGCGGTCGAGCCGCTTCCCGCGGGCACGCCGGCACAGGACCACACCGGCTCGAACGGCGCCGCCGGGAACGGGACCGCGCCCGCGGGCACCGCCTCGGCGACGCAGGAGACCGGGGCCGAGGGCGAGGCCGAGACCGAGGGCGAGGCGGCCGGCAACGGGCGGCGCCGCCGCACCCGGCGGCCGCGGGCCGTCGCGCAGACGGCCGAGCAGGGCGCGTCGGGCGAGACCACGTCCGACTGACGAGGTCCAGGGCCGGATGCCCCGGCCGGCCGCCGTTCGCGAGCGGTCGGGGCATCCGGTATCCTTGAGCATCGGCGTGCGATGAGCGCGTCATCTGAACCTGCGTCCGTGGCCCCTTCGCCGGAGTCCGGGCGCGCCCCTCACCGATCCGGTGAGATCGAGCAGCTCGAGCAGAGAGCGCCGGGGGATCTCTCCTCCGGTGTGCCGCCCTCGGCCCCAGGGCCGGGGGTAGGCCCCCGTCCGGGGGCTGGTTACGACCACGTGCGGGACCGGTTCAGCCCGGAAGCGCGCGCATGACGAAGGGTTACCGCGGTGTACGCGATTGTCCGCGCAGGCGGCAGGCAGGAGAAGGTGGCCGTCGACGACGTGCTCACCGTCGACAAGCTGGCCGGTGAGGTCGGGTCGACCGTGACGTTCCCGGCCGTCCTCGTCGTGGACGGCGACAACGTCGTCAGCTCCACGGCCGACCTGTCGAGCTACCAGGTGACCGCCGAGATCCTCGGCGCGGTCAAGGGCCCCAAGATCCACATCATGCACTACCGGAACAAGACCGGGTACAAGCGGCGGATGGGACACCGTCAGCCCTACACCGAGGTCAAGATCACCGGAATCCAGGCCGGGAAGTAAGGGAGAGCGGTCACATGGCACACAAGAAGGGCGCATCGTCCAGCCGTAACGGTCGTGACTCCAACGCCCAGCGCCTGGGCGTCAAGCGTTTCGGCGGCCAGGTCGTGAAGGCCGGCGAGATCATCGTCCGCCAGCGCGGCACCCACTTCCACCCCGGCCCCGGCGTCGGCCGCGGCGGCGACGACACGCTGTTCGCGCTCGTCCCCGGTGCGGTCACGTTCTGCCGGTACCGCGGCCGGAACGCGGTGAGCATCACGTCGCCGGCGGAGTGATTCCGCCGTTGTAGCGAGTTCTTGACAAAGGGGCGGACCGTGTCGGTCCGCCCCTTTGCCCTGTTCAGGCAGGGCCGACAGCGAGGAGGGGCACCGTGGCCGCAGGAACCGGATCGGGCGCGCAGTTCGTGGACCGGGTGGTGCTGCACGTCGCCGCGGGCAACGGCGGGAACGGCTGCGCCTCCGTCCACCGCGAGAAGTTCAAGCCGCTGGGCGGCCCGGACGGCGCCAACGGCGGGCGCGGCGGCGACGTGATCCTGGAGGTGGACTCCAACTCGGCGAGCCTGCTGGAGTACCACCGCCGCCCGCACCGCAAGGCCGGCAACGGCAAGCAGGGGCAGGGCGGGCACCGCACCGGCGCCGACGGCGGCGACGTGCTGCTGCCCGTGCCCGACGGCACGATGGTCAAGTCGTCCAGCGGCGAGGTGCTCGCCGACATGGTCGGCGAGGGCACCCGCTACGTGGTCGCGCAGGGCGGCCGGGGCGGGCTCGGGAACGCCGCGCTGGCCTCCGCCAAGCGCAAGGCCCCGGGGTTCGCGCTGCTCGGCGAGGAGGGCGACTCCAGCGACGTGGTGCTGGAGCTCAAGAGCGTCGCCGACGTGGCGCTGGTCGGGTTCCCGAGCGCGGGCAAGTCGTCGCTGATCGCGGCACTGTCGGCGGCCAAGCCCAAGATCGCCGCCTACCCGTTCACCACGCTGGTGCCCAACCTCGGCGTGGTGAGCGCGGGGGAGACCACCTACACCATCGCCGACGTGCCGGGGCTGATCGAGGGCGCGAGTGACGGCAAGGGCCTCGGGCTGGAGTTCCTGCGGCACATCGAGCGGTCCTCCACGCTCGCGCACGTGCTCGACTGCGCGACCCTGGAGCCGGGCCGCGACCCGGTCAGCGACTTCGAGGTGATCGAGCGCGAGCTCCAGGCCTACGACCGGGTGCTGGGCGACCGGCCGCTGTCGGACCGGCCCCGGCTGGTGGTCCTCAACAAGGTCGACGTGCCGGACGCCCGCGACCTCGCCGAGCTGGTCCGGCCCGAGTTCGAGAAGCGCGGGTTCAAGGTCTATGAGGTGTCGGCCGCCAGCCACGAGGGGCTGCGCGAGCTGTCGTTCGCGATGGCCGAGATGGTCGCCGAGCACCGCGCCTCGCTGCCGGCGGTCGAGCCGACCAGGCTGGTCATCCGGCCCAAGCCGGTCGGCGGCGACGCCGAGTTCGAGGTCAGGTCCATGGGCGACAACACGTTCCTGATCACCGGGGCCAAGCCGGTCCGGTGGCTGCGGCAGACCGACTTCGCCAACGAGGAGGCGGTGGGCTACCTCGCCGACCGGCTGGCCCGGCTCGGCGTGGAGGAGGCGCTCGCCAAGGCGGGCGCCGACGCGGGCGCCACCGTCCTGATCGGCACCGCCGACGAGTCGATCGTCTTCGACTGGGAGCCCGAGGTCGCGTCCGGGTCCGGCGGTGTCGGACCGCGCGGCACCGACCGCCGCCTGGACGGATACCGCTGACCGCCCCCTGACCGACGGAGACACCCCCCATGGGCACCGAGCACGCGTCGATAGCCAAGGCTCGCCGGATCGTGGTCAAGGCCGGATCCTCCTCGCTCACCACCCCCCAGGGCGCGATCGCCGCCGACCGCATCGACGCGCTGGTGGACGTGCTGGCCGCCCGGCGCGCCGCCGGAACCGAGGTCGTCTTCGTCTCGTCCGGGGCGATCGCGGCCGGGCTGGGCCCGCTCGGGCTGAGCCGGCGGCCCCGCGACCTGGCGACCCAGCAGGCCGCGGCGAGCGTCGGGCAGGGGCTGCTGTTCGCCCGCTACACCTCCTCGTTCGCGCGGCACGGGGTGACCGTGGGGCAGGTGCTGCTGACCGCCGACGACATGATCCGCCGCACCCACCACCGCAACGCCAGCCGGGCGCTGGCCCAGCTCCTCGACCTCGGCGTGCTGCCGATCGTCAACGAGAACGACACGGTGGCCACCGACGAGATCCGGTTCGGTGACAACGACCGGCTGGCGGCGCTGGTCGCCCATCTGACCAGGGCCGACGCGCTGGTCCTGCTGTCCGACGTCGACGCGCTGTACACCGGCGACCCGCGCGACCCCGGCGCGCGCCGCATCGCGCACGTGCGCGGCCCGGCCGACCTGGAGGGGATCAGGCTGGGCGGCTCCGGCCGGGTCGGCACGGGCGGCATGGTCACCAAGGTCGAGGCGGCCCGCATCGCGGGCGTCCCGGTGGTGCTGACCGACGCCGCGTCCGCCTCCCGGGCGCTGGCCGGCGACGCCGTCGGCACGCTGTTCCATCCCGGCGACGGGCGGCGCCTGTCCACCCGGCACCTGTGGCTGGCGCACGCCACCACCGGGCAGGGCCGGGTGCTGCTCGACCCGGGCGCGGTCGAGGCGGTCGCCCGGCACCGCAAGTCGCTGCTGCCCGCCGGGGTGACCGGAGTGGAGGGCGACTTCGCCGCGGGCGACCCCGTCGACCTGTGCGGCGCCGATGGTTTGGTGGTCGCGCGCGGCCTGGTCAACTACGACGCGGGCGAGATCCCGGAGCTGATGGGCCGCTCCACCCGCTGGCTGGCCCGCGAGCTCGGCCCCGAGTACGAGCGCGAGATCATCCACCGCGACGATCTGGTGATCTTTACAGCCCACTGACGGAAGAGGAGCCGGTGATGAGCGAGACCGAGCGGGAGCGCGAGGAGTTCCTGCGGGTGGCCGAGCGCGGGCGGACGGCCGCCGGGGTCCTGGCCCCGCTGCCGAGGGCGGCCAAGGATCGGGCCCTGCACGCCGTCGCCGACGGCCTGCTCGCCGCCGCGCCCGAGATCGTCAAGGCCAACGAGGGCGACGTCGCGCGGGCCCGCGAGGCGGGCATCTCCGAGACGATGGTCGATCGGCTGAGCCTGACGGTGGAGCGGGTCGCCGCGATCGCCGAGGCCGTCCGCAAGGTCGCCGCGCTGCCCGACCCGGTGGGGGAGTCGGTGCGCGGCGGCGTGCTGCCGAACGGGCTCGACCTGCGCCAGGTCCGGGTGCCGCTCGGCGTGGTCGGGATCATCTACGAGGGCCGCCCGAACGTGACCGTCGACGCCGCGGCGCTGTGCCTCAAGAGCGGGAACGTGGCGCTGCTGCGCGGCTCGTCCTCGGCGTTCGAGTCCAACACCGTGCTGGTCCGGGTGATGCAGGCCGCGCTCCAGGGCACCGAGGTCCCGGCGGACGCGGTCCAGCTCGTCCCCGGTACCTCGCGCGACTCGGTGAAGCACCTGATGCGGGCCCGCGGGCTGGTCGACGTCCTGATCCCGCGCGGCGGCGCGTCGCTGATCGGCTCGGTCGTGCGGGAGTCCACCGTGCCGGTGATCGAGACCGGGGTCGGCAACTGCGCGGTGTACGTCGACGCCGCCGCCGACGTCGACATGGCGGTCGACATCCTGGTCAACGCCAAGACCCAGCGGCCGTCGGTGTGCAACGCCGCCGAGACGGTGCTGGTGCACGCCGGCATCGCCGGTGCGTTCCTGCCGCGCGCGCTGGAGGCGCTGCGCGCCAAGGGCGTCACGGTGCACGGCGACGACCGGGTCCGGGCGTTCGGCGACGACGTGGTGGCGGCGACCGAGGACGACTGGCGCGCCGAGTACCTGTCGCTCGACATCGCGGCCCGCGTGGTCGACTCCCTGGAGGACGCGGTCGCGCACATCCGCCGGTACGGGTCCGGGCACACCGAGGCGATCGTGACGACGTCCCAGCCCGCGGCCAAGCGGTTCGTGGCGCTGGTCGACTCCGCCGCGGTGATGGTCAACGCCTCGACCCGCTTCACCGACGGCGAGGAGTTCGGGTTCGGCGCCGAGATCGGGATCTCCACCCAGAAGCTGCACGCCCGCGGGCCGATGGGGCTGGCCGAGCTGACCTCGTCCAAGTACATCGTCACCGGCGAGGGCCACATCCGGACCTGAGCGGGGGCCGCGTCCGGGCCGGTGGCGTCCGGGGTGAGAAGAATGTGACACTGTGCTCATTGTTGTCACGTTGTCAGTGTGGTCTGATTCAGCACTGTGACCCCAGAGATCAGCCGTCGCCGCGTGCTGCGGAACGCCGCCCTCGGGGCGGGGATCGCCTCCACCGGCCTGGCCGCCCTCCCGGCGCGCCCGGCCTCCGCCGCGCCCCTCGCGCCCGCACGGCCGGGCCGGGCCGCCGGGCTGCGCGGCCCGGTCGCCGGCACCACGCTCGACCGGACGCTGCTGCTCGGCGGCCCGGGGGCCGGCGGGTACCGGCGCGTCGTCGCGGGGCCGGGCGAACCGCACCTGCTGCGCCGCGACCTCGGCGGCACCGCCGATCCGGGCCGCGCGGCCCGGCGGCGCGGCGTGCTCGCCTTCGGCCAGCTCACCGACGTGCACATCGTCGACGCCCAGTCGCCGGCCCGGGTGGAGTTCCTCGACCGGTTCAAGGACGCGCTGTCGGTCCTGCCCGTGGAGGGCGCCTACCGCCCGCACGAGATCCTCACCACCCAGGTCGCCGAGGCGATGGTCCGGGCGATCAACCGGGTCGGCCGCGGCCCCGCGACCGGGCTCGGCCTCGCGTTCACCATCAACACCGGCGACGCGGCCGACAACGTCCAGTACAACGAGCTGCGCTGGATCATCGACCTGCTCGACGGCGGCCGGGTCCGGCCCGACTCGGGCGACCCCGCCCGGTACGAGGGCGTGATGGACCGGGCCGCCTACGACCAGCGGTTCTGGCACCCGGACGGGCCGCCGCAGGGCGCGCAGCCCGACGTGGCCCTCGCCCAGTACGGCTTCCCGCGGGTCAAGGGGCTGCTCGACGCCGCCCGCAAGCCGTTCCAGGCCGCCGGGCTCCGCAGCCCGTGGCTCGCGGTCTTCGGCAACCACGACGGCCTCATCCAGGGCAACCTGCCCGTCAACCCGCTGGTCGGCACGCTGGCGACCGGCGGCATCAAGATCGGCGCCCCGGCCGACGACGCGCAGGCCGAGCGGCTGGCCCGGATGCTCCGCGACGGCAACGCCGTCGAGCTCGTCGCGCTCAGCCGCGAGAGCGGCGCCGGCGGCGGGCTGTTCCGGCAGGTCACCCCCGATCCGGCGCGCCGGATGCTGTCGCGCGCCGAGGTCGTCCGCGAGCACTTCACCACCGCCACCGCGCTCCGCGGCCACGGCTTCACCCAGGCCAACCTGCGCGAGGGCACCGCCTACTACGCGTTCGACCGGGGCATCGTGCGCGGGCTGGCGCTCGACACGGTCAACCCCAACGGCTACTCGGAGGGCTCGTTCGACCGGGCCCAGTTCCGGTGGCTGGAGGCGCAGCTCGAGGCGGGCAGCCGCCGCTACACCGGCGCCGACGGCGAGCCGGTCGCGCACGACGTCCAGGACCGGCTGTTCGTGCTGTTCAGCCACCACCCGATCGCGTCGCTGTCGAACCCGCTCGGCGGCGACCGGGTGCTCGGCGACGAGGTCAAGGCGCTGCTGCTGCGCTTCCCCAACGTCGTGCTGTGGGTCAACGGCCATACGCACCGCAACGAGGTCGTCCCGCACCCCCGCGAGGGCAGGGGCGGCTTCTGGGAGGTCAACACCGCCTCGCACATCGACTTCCCGCAGCAGAGCCGGATCGTGGAGCTGGCCGACAACGGCGACGGCACGCTGTCGGTCTTCGCGACCGTCCTCGACTCCGCCGGACCCGAGTCGTTCGGCGGGGCCGTCGGCGACCCCGTCCGGCTGGCCG
Organism: Spirillospora sp. NBC_01491; assembly: GCF_036227065.1. GTDB lineage: Bacteria > Actinomycetota > Actinomycetes > Streptosporangiales > Streptosporangiaceae > Spirillospora > Spirillospora xylanilytica. Next base: position 2,743,252 of record NZ_CP109432.1, on the reverse strand, counting down.
CGCTCTCCCGCGAGCTGGCCGGCAACGACTGGCAGGAACGCGAGGAGGAGCGGCGCGGCAAGCCCGAGGACCGCAACGTCGAGCTGCTGGTCCCCGCCCCGTTCTGAGCCTGTCCGAGTCCGGTTCCGAGCGCGGAGCCGAACCGTCCCGACTCCGTCCCGACTCCGTCCCGACTCCGTCCCGACTCCGTCCCGAGTTCGGTCCGAGGTCCATCCCGGAGCCGGGCATGGGAAGGGCCGCCGCGTCCGTGGCGCGACGGCCCTGATCCTGCTCCCGGCCGGCCCTCGTGCGCGCCGGGTCGCGGTCCCTAGTTGGCGCGGTCGGTCGGCCCGTTGTCGCGCCGGTTGAACCGGTCGAACAGCCCGCCCGCCGCCGAGGTCGCCGCGTCGGCCACGTCGCGGATCTTCCCGACGAACGGGTCCGCGGTCCGCTCCCACGACTCGCGGTACGCGCCGGCCGCGTTGCGGATCTCGTCGGTGACCGAGGCGCTGTCGTCGTCGTCGCGGCGCGGGTAGTCGCCGGCGAGGATCCGCTGGTACTCGCCGCTGTGCGCCCACCGGTCGATCTCGGCGAACCGGATCACCGCGTACGGGTGCGACTGCGGCAGCAGGTTGAGGAACTTCAGCAGCCCGTCGCGCACGTCGCCGGCCGCGTCGTACTCGCGGGCCTGCTCCAGGAACGCCTCCTGGCTCATCTCGGTCAGCCGGGTGCCGCCGGCCAGCTTCATCATCGTGCGCTTGGCCGCGTCGAGGTCCTGGCCGGCCAGCAGCCCGGCCCGGTCCGAGGACAGCTCGGCCTTGCGGAACCACTCCCGCAGCCCGATGATGATCGCCGCGATGCCGATGTTGCCCAGTGGCAGCCAGGCCAGCCGCGACCCGAGCTGCACCAGGATCTGCATCATCGTCTGGTAGACCGCGTGGCCGGACAGGATGTGCCCGACCTCGTGCGCGATGACGAACCGCAGCTCCTGCTCGTCGAGCAGGTCGACCAGCCCCGTGTTGACCACAATGAACGGCTGGTCGGAGCCCAGCGCCATCGCGTTCGGCGTCGGGTCCTGCCGCACGTACACCTCGGGGACCTCCTTGAGGTCCAGGATGTAGGCGGCGTCGCGCACCATGTCGTACACGTGGCGGAACTGGTCCTCGCCGGCCCGCACGCTGCCGCCGAGGAAGGTCAGCCGGAGGGCCCGCTCGTTGAAGAGGCCCGACATCTTGCGCAGGACGACGTCGAACCCCGACAGCGAGCGCAGCGCCACCAGCGCCGACCGGTCCGCCGGGTGTTCGTAGGCCCGGGAACTGATCCCGGGGAAGCGCGTCCGTGCTCTGTCCGGTGTGTTCTCCGTCATGTCTGGCATGGTAGTTCCGACGAACCGCCCCGCCGTAGGGTTCCCCGCCGCGGGGCCGCGTCCGGCACCGGCCGGGCCTCTCACGCCGGGGTTGCGCGCGGGTGCGGTGCGGGGGTGTACTTCGGCGACCGGGTGAGCGGCTGCGCGGCCGGGCGCTCCGCTCGGACTGCGCGGGAGGCGGGCGATGTTCGATCCCAAGGCCGAGGCCATGCCGCTGGACGAGCGGGCCGTTCTCCAGCGCGACCGGTTGCGGCGCCTGGTCGACCGGCTGATCGCGGCGGACGGCGTGCAGGGGCGGCGGCTCAAAGAGGCCGGGGTCGAAAGCGGCGCCGGTCTGGAGCTCACCGATCTGGGCGGGCTGCCCTTCACCACCAAGCGCGACCTCTGGGACGCGTACCCGTTCGGGATGCTCGCCGTCCCCCGTGAGCAGATCGCGGCCGTGCACGGGTCCTCGGGCACGCGGGGGAGACCCACGCTCGTCGCCTACACCCGCGCCGATCTGGACCTGTGGGCGGCGATGTGCGCGCGGTCGCTCTCGTGCGTGGGCGCGGGGCCGGGCAGCGTCGTCCACAACGCGTACGGGTACGGGCTGTTCACCGGCGGGATCGGCATCCACCAGGGGGCGGTGGCGCTGGGTGCGACCGTGGTCCCGATGTCGGGCGGGATGACCGGGCGCCAGGTCCGGATGCTCGCCGATCTGGGGGCCGACATCCTGACCTGCACGCCCGCGTACGCGCTCCGGCTCGGTGAGGCGGCGGCGGAGGCCGGCGTCGCGCTGCCCGCGCTCAGGGCCGGCGTGCTCGGCGCCGAACCGTGGACGGATGAGCTGCGCGCCGCCATCGAGCGGGTCCTGCCGATCAAGGCCGTCGACATCTACGGCCTGTCGGAGGTGATCGGGCCGGGCGTGGCCACCGAGTGCCTGGAGCAGGACGGGCTGCACGTCAACGAGGACCACTTCGTCGTCGAGGCCGTCGACCCGGCCACCGGCGTCCCGGTGGCGGACGGCGTCCCCGGCGAGCTGGTCTTCACCACCCCGACCAAGCAGGCGCTGCCGCTGCTGCGCTACCGGACCGGCGACATCGCCTCGCTCGACCGGGCGGAGTGCCCCTGCGGGCGGACCCTGGTGCGGATGGGCAAGGTCCTCGGGCGGGCCGACGACATGCTGGTGATCCGGGGCGTCAACGTGTATCCGAGCGAGGTCGAACGGGTCCTGCTGGGATCCGGCCTGATCGCGCCGCACTACCAGCTCGTCGTGGACCGGCGGCGCCCCGCCGCCCGGCTCCTGGCCGCCTGCGAGGCCGCGCCCGGCGGCGGCGCCCCGGCGGACCTCCAGGAGAGGCTGGCCCGCGCGCTGCGCGAGTCGCTGGGGCTGGCCGCCGAGATCCGGGTCCTGCCGGACGGCACCGTGCCGCGCGCGGAGGTCGGCAAGGCGGTACGGGTGGTGTCCTGGGAGTCGGGCGAGCCGCCCGTGCCGGGCCTGCGCTGAGGCCGCCAGGGGCCGGGCGCCGGACGGGGAGGGGCTGCCGGTCGGAGCACTCCGGCCGCTGGCTATTCTCGTCGGCATGACGCAAAAGCGGCGTTTGGGGATCATGGGCGGCACCTTCGACCCGATCCACCATGGTCACCTGGTGGCCGCGAGCGAGGTCGCCCACTTCTTCTCCCTGGACGAGGTGGTGTTCGTGCCCACCGGCCTGTCGTCCCACAAGGGGGAGCGCAAGGTCGCCGCCGCCGAGGACCGCTACCTGATGGCGGTGATCGCGACGGCGTCCAACCCCCGGTTCTCGGTCAGCCGGATCGACATCGACCGGCCCGGCCCGACCTACACCGTCGACACCCTGCGCGACGTCCGCGACCTGCACGGCCCCGACTCCGACTACTTCTTCATCACTGGCGCCGACGCCCTAGAGCAGATGCTGACCTGGCACGACACCGACGAGCTGTTCGAGCTCGCGCACTTCGTCGGGGTCACCAGGCCCGGCCACCGGCTGGCCGACCCCGGCCTGCCGAACGGGCGGGTCAGCCTGATGGAGGTCCCCGCGCTGTCGATCTCGTCCACCGAGTGCCGCGACCGGGTCCGCGAGGGCGAGCCGATCTGGTACCTGGTCCCGGACGGGATCGTCCAGTACATCAACAAGCGCGGCCTCTACCGGGCACCCGAAGGCTGAGCCCGTCCGCCCCCCGCCCACGGCCCCGCGCCCGGTTCCGGCCCCTGGCCGCGGCCGTCTGCGCCCGCCCGCCCGCGCCCGCGCGGGCGCGAGTTCCCGCTCGGCGCCATACCCTGGACGTGAGGGCCCGCCGCGGGCCGAACCGGTCGCGGCGGCGTTGTATCGACGAGGAGGCCGGGCTTCGCCACCCGTGAGATGGTTGGCGGGACCCGACCCCTACAGGGAGGATCGCGAGCGCATCGTGACCGCATCCGATAGGGCCGTACAGCTGGTCCGGATCGCCGCGGAGGCGGCGGGCGACAAGCTGGCCGATGACATTCTTGCCTATGACGTGAGCGAGCAGCTCGTCATCACCGACGCGTTCGTGCTCTGCTCGGCGTCCAACGAGCGCCAGGTCCGGGCCATCGTCGACGAGGTCGAGCGGCGGCTCCGCGAGGAGGCGGGCGCCAAGCCCGTCCGCCGCGAGGGCGAGCGCGAGGGCCGCTGGGTGCTGCTCGACTACGCCGAGATCATCGTGCACGTCCAGCACGAGGAGGACCGCATGTTCTACGCGCTCGAACGGCTCTGGAAGGACTGTCCGCTGATCGGGCTGCCCGAGGGCGTCCACGCGCACCGGGACCGGCCCGCCCGCGCCGGGAGCCCGAGTGAGTGAGACCCGCACCGTCCGCGAGCCGGGCAAGCGGCGGCTGGTGCTGTGGCGGCACGGGCAGACCGCCTGGAACGTCGAGCGCCGCTTCCAGGGCAAGACCGACATCCCGCTGGACGAGACCGGTGTCCGCCAGGCGCGGGACGCGGCCCGGCTGCTGACCGGGCTGCGCCCCACCGCGCTGCTCGCCTCCCCGCTCCAGCGCGCCGCCGACACCGCGGCGGCCCTCGCCGGGCTCACCGGGCTGCCGGTGCGGCACGACGCCGACCTGATCGAGCGGGACGGCGGCGCCTGGGAGGGCCTCACCGACCGGGAGATCCGCGAGCGCTACCCGGCCGAGCGCGCCATCTGGCAGCCGCCCGGCGGCGAGACCAGCGCCCAGGTCGCCAAGCGCGTCGGCACGGCCCTGGAACGCGGCCTGGACGCGCTTCCGCCGACCGGCCTGCTGGTGGTCGCCTCGCACGGCGCCGCGCTCAGGCTCGGGATGTCGCACCTGCTCGGGCTGCCCGAGGAGGTCTGGGAGCGGCTCGGCGGGCTGTCCAACTGCTGCTGGTCGGTCCTGGCCGAGATGCGCGACGGCGGCTGGCGGCTGGTCGAGCACAACGCCGGCACGCTTCCCGAGCCCGTCCTCGGCGACGACCGCACCGACAACGGCGCCTGAGCGCATCCGGCCGACGTCCGGCGGGCGTCCGGCACGGGCGTCCGGCCGACGTCCGAACGGCGCCTCCGGGTCGTCCGGGGCCGCGAGGGCCGCCGGGGCTGTCCGGGGGCGCCGCAATCGATTCGAGTACGCGGCCGGTGTCCTATACACTGGCTGAGCGCTGCGGGATGAGAGTCCACGCAGTAGCGCGGGGCTATGGCGCAGTTGGTAGCGCGCCTCCATGGCATGGAGGAGGTCTGGGGTTCGAATCCCCATAGCTCCACTCGAGATCGCGCGTACGTCAGGGGCACCGCCGTCAAGGCGGTGCCCCTGACGCGTTTCCACCCTCCGCCGGCCATTGCGGGCCGGGCCCGCTGCGAGTGATCATGCTCGGGGAGCCTCCCCACCGCACCGGCACCGGCACGAGATGAGGGATCGACGTTGGATCTGGGACTGAGCGGCAAGGTCGCCCTGGTGGCCGGGGGATCGTCGGGCATCGGCCTGGCGATCGCCCGTGAGCTGGTGCGCGAGGGCGCGAAGGTGTCGATCGCGGGCCGCGACCCCGGGCGGCTGAAGACGGCCGCCGACGCCCTCCGCGAGGAGCCGGGGGCGGTGGTCGGCACCCGGGTGCTCGACATCCGCGACACCGCGGGCGCGCAGGCGTGGGTCGACGAGACGGCCGAAGAGCACGGCGCGGTGCACATCGTGGTGACCAACGCGGGCGGGCCGCCCGCCGGCCCGGCCGGCGGCTTCGGCCCGGACGACTACCGCGCGGCGGTCGAGCTCGGCATGATCGCGCACATCGGGCTGGTGCGGGCCGCGCTGCCCCGGCTGCGGAGCGCGGGCTGGGGCCGGGTGCTGATGGTCACGAGCGAGACGGTCCGGGAGCTGATCCCGAAGTATGCGATGTCCGGCATCGCCCGGTCCGGCCTGATCGGCTATGCCAAGACCCTCGCGCACGAGCTGGGGCCGGGCGAGATCACCGTCAACGTGCTGGCCCCCGGCTACACCGCCAGCGGCGCGCTGCTCGGCGGCATGACCGGCGATCCGGAGGACGTCGCGGAGCAGGTGCGCCGCGTCGCGGTGGACGCCGGGATCCCGCTCGGAAGGGTCGCGCGGCCCGAGGAGGTCGCCGCGGCCGGCGTCTTCCTGCTGAGCGCCCGCGCCTCGTTCATCACCGGCACCGTCCAGATCGTCGACGGCGGACGTTCCCTGGGGACGTGACCGGGCGTCCGGACGGGAACGCCGCCGGACGGCTCCTGGGCTGTGTTCCCAACACCCCCGGCCCGGCGTTCTCGCCTGGCGGCTCGGACGCCGACCGTGCTTGGGCGAGCGCGACATCGCTCCGCGATCTGGCCGGTGGGGCTCGCCTCCGGCTTCGCCCCACCGGCCAGATAACGCGCTCGCGCGACGGCCGAGGCACTTTGAGACAGACCCTAGGTGTACTCGGGCCCGTGGGGCGGCCCGGCGGGTCAGGCGTCCTTGAGCTTGCCCCAGATCTTGACCAGGGAGGCGAGGTCGTCCTCGTCGAGCGTGCCGGTGAAGGCGCCGTCCAGTGCCGCGCGGCGGGTGGCGTCGGCCTCGCCGAAGGCGGTCCGGCCCTTGGCGGTGAGGGCGAGCTCGGCCGAGCGCGCGTCGTTCTGCGAGCGTCCGCGTTCGATCAGCCCGCGTTCGTGGAGCGCGTCGACCACGCGGGACACCTGGCTGCGGCTGAGCATGGTGCACGACCCCAGGTCCGACACCGAGACCGGGGCGTCCTGGTAGGAGAGCCACAGGAGCACCTCGAACCACGATAGGGGCAGGCCGTGGTGGCGCATCAGCTCGCGGCCGACCCGCTGGCCGAGGGTGTTGCCGGCCCAGACCAGACCGTAGAAGGCGAGGTCCTCTGGGGGGAGGTCGGACTCACCGAGCTGTTTCGCGGGGGACATGGCCCCAGCCTAGGTGATTTGTGTGTATGTGCACGCGTTGTAGCGTGTGTGTGTACACACAACACTGGAGGTTCCATGACCGTGTCCCGTGAGGTCCGCCTAGTGGCGCGTCCGGACGGCGAGCCCGTGCCGTCCGATTTCGAACTGGCCGAGGTGCCCGTCGCCGAGCCCGGGGAGGGCGAGGTGGTGGTGCGCAACGACTGGATCTCCGTCGACCCGTACATGCGGGGCCGGATGAACGACACCAAGTCGTACGTCCCGCCCTTCAAGCTCGGTGAGGCCATGGACGGCGGCGCCGTCGGCACCGTGGTCGCCTCCCGCGCTGAGGCGGTGCCCGTGGGGACGACCGTCCTGCACGGGCTTGGCTGGCGCGAGTACGCCACGGTCGACGCCGGCAGTGTGCGGGCGATCGACACGACCTCGGCGTCCGCGGAGGCGTACCTGGGGGTGCTCGGGCTGACCGGGCTCACCGCGTACGCGGGCCTCACCAGGATCGCGCCGGTGAAGGAGGGCGACGTCGTCTTCGTGTCCGGCGCAGCCGGGGCCGTGGGCAGTGTGGCGGGGCAGATCGCGCGGCGGCTCGGCGCGTCCAGGGTCATCGGTTCCGCGGGCGGCCCGCAGAAGGCCGCGCGGCTGACCGGGGACTTCGGGTACGACGTCGCGATCGACTACAAGGAGGGACGGCTGGAGGAGCGGCTGCGCGAGGCGGCTCCCGATGGGATCGACGTCTACTTCGACAACGTCGGCGGCGACCACCTGCGCGCCGCGCTCGCCGCGCTGCGCCTGCACGGGCGGGTCGCGCTGTGCGGGGCGGTGGCGCAGTACAACGCGGCCGGGCCGGTGCCGGGCCCCGACAACCTCGCGCTCGCCATCGGCAAGCGGCTCACGCTGCGCGGGTTCATCGCCAGCGACCACGCCGATCTGATGCCCGAGCTGGCCGGGTTCGCCGCGTCGATCCGGACCGAGGCGACCGTGGTCGACGGCATCGAGAACGCCGCGGACGCCTTCCTCGGGCTGCTCCGCGGCGCCAACACCGGGAAGATGCTGGTCCGCCTCTGAGTGGAGCGGATGTACCGACCTGCCTCCAGCGTGCACTAAGCTCGTGCATGGCCGATCGTCGGGGCGAGAGCCTCCCGATCCGACCTGGGGCTATGGCGCAGTTGGTAGCGCGCCTCCATGGCATGGAGGAGGTCTGGGGTTCGAATCCCCATAGCTCCACAGTGAGTACGAAGGGCCGGTGCGTTCGCACCGGCCCTTCGTCGCGTCATAGGCCCGGACGAGTGGTCAGGGTTTGCGGGCCACGCCGCCGAACGAGTCGAGCGGCTCGATCTCGTCGATCTCCGGGAAGTCCGGGCGCCACAGCGGGGTGGACACCACGCCCGGCTCCAGCAGCTCCAGCCCCTCCAGGCACGCGGCGATGAATCCGGGCGTGCGCGCGTGGTACGGGACCGAGCCCGCGTCCGCGCACAGTCGCAGCGCCTCGGCGCGGGCCGTGGCGTCGGCCGGTGTGTCGTCGGTGACGCCCAGCACGTTGGTGCCGTCGTTGACGACCACGAAACTGCCGGAGGGCAGCCGGGACGTCAGCGTGCGCACGATCGCGACCGGGTCGTCCTCGTCGGGCACGTTGCCGATGATGCCGAGCAGCAGCAGCGCGATCGGCTGGGAGAAGTCCAGCGTCGCCGCGGCCCGCTCGATGATGTCGCCGGGGTCGCGGACGTCGGCCTCGAGGTAGTCGCACGAGCCTGCGGGCAGGCCGGTCAGCAGCGCGCGGGCGTGCGCCACCACCAGGGGGTCGTTGTCGACGTAGACGACCCGCGCGCCGGGCGCGACGCGCTGCGCGACCTCGTGGGTGTTGTCGAGGCCGGGCATGCCGGTGCCGACGTCCAGGAACTGGCGGACGCCCTGCTCCTCGGCGAGGAACCGCACCACGCGCACCAGCAGCGCCCGGGAGTGCCGGGCGATGTCGGCGATCTCGGGGAACACCCGCATGATCCGGTCGCCGACGTCGCGGTCGACCGGGTAGTTGTCCTTGCCGCCCAGCCAGTGGTTCCAGATCCTCGCCTGGTGCGGCCGGCGGGTGTCGATCCCCGGTGCGGGGGCGCTGCTGTCGGTCATGGGGCCTTCCAGGGTCCGCGACGTCCGTCACCCGCAACCGTAGCCGGGCGGCCCGCCGCGGTGAAGGGTTCGCTGTTCGCCCCGAAATCTTCATCTGTGACCGATTGATCGTTTACGTCGCGATGTGGTCAGATGAGGTGATGATCTTGGATTGATGACCGCCATGGAAACGGAGAATCGATGCGGAAGCTGCTTCCGATCACGCTGGCCACCTCGGTTCTGGTCGCTGGATCGTTGCTCGTCGCGCCCGGTGCGCAGGCGCGCGAGAACCTGCCCAAGGAGGTGTACGGCGGCGCATGGGCCTCGGGGCACGTGCAGGGCATCGCCGTGGACCGTGCCAAGGGCTACATGTACTTCTCGTTCACCAACCTCCTGGTGAAGACCGACCTGAAGGGCAAGCCCGTCGGATCGGTGTCGGGCTTCACCGGACACGTCGGCGACCTGGACTTCAACGCCAAGGACGGGAGGGTCTACGGGTCCCTGGAGTACAAGGAGGCCAAGTCCTTCTACATCGCCATCTTCGACGTGGACAAGATCGACCGGCTGGGCATGGACGCCGAGACGTCCGGGGTCGTGTCGACCGTGTACCTGAAGGAGGTCGTCGGCGACTACTCGGCCGACATGGACGGCGACGGGAAGTTCGACGGCGACACCGGCAACACCAAGGACCACCGGTACGGGTGCAGCGGGATCGACGGCGTGGCGTTCGGGCCGGAGATCGGCAAGGGCGGGAAGCAGCGTGACGGCAACACGCTGACCGTCGCGTACGGCATCTACTCCAACACGTCCCGGCAGGACAACGACCACCAGGTGCTGTTGCAGTACGACGTCGGCCAGTGGAAGAAGTACGAGCGGCCGTTGACGCAGGAGGCCCCGCACACGAGCGGCCCCTCCCGCGTGGACGGGAAGTACTTCGTCTACACGGGCAACACGACCTACGGTGCGCAGAACCTGGAGTACGACCCGTACACCCGCACCTGGATGATGGCCGCCTACAAGGGCGTCAAGCCGGGCTTCCCCAACTACTCGCTCTTCACCGTCGACGCCAAGGCCCGTCCGCACAAGGGCGTCATCAAGGGGCAGGCGGAGCCGGAGCGCGGACTGCTCCTGCCGCTCGCCCGGCACGGCCTGAAGGACGCCGCCACCGGAGTCCGCGGCTGGGAGAGCGGCGGGCAGTACGGGCTGATCTCCCTGGGGGACGGCCGGTACTACGTCTCCAAGAACGGCACCGTGGTGGAGGACGGAGTCACCAAGCAGACGAGCAATGTCACCATGTATCGGTGGAGCGGCGCCACGCCCGACCCCCTGGCGAAGGTCTCCTAGACCGTGTTTCAAAAGCCCGGTCCGGCGTTCTCGCCTGGCGGCTCGGACGCCGACCTGGCTTGGGCGAGCGCGACCCTTGAGGCCGCCCCTGAAGCCGGCTTCTGAAGCCGCCCCTCCGGAGATCGCTGTAGGGCGTATGGCAGCCTCCGGAGGGGCGGCGGGTCAATCGCTGTAGCGCAGCACCGCCCCCACACCGAGGGACGCGTTCGGTCCGTCCGCCGGTAGGACGACCAGGTCGCCGTCAGTGGCGGCGACGGCACGGACCAGAGCCGCGTCGGCGCGTTCCTCCTGGGGATCGGTCACGCCGAGTCGGCGCAGCTCGCCCGGCGTGGCGGCGACGTGGCCCGGATCGGGGCCGATCCACAGCCGCGCCGGCGACTCGGGGTCGTCGTCCAGGAGCAGGCTCTCGACCTGCCCGCGCCGGACGGCCGCCACGGTGGCGGGCAGTCCGGCGACGGCCCGCTGCCCATTGGCCAGCTCCCGGTCGAACCGCTCGGCGACGCTCAGCACCCTTTCGGCGGTCTTGAGCTCCAGGATCCGGGCGAGTTCGGCGTTCAGCCCGGGGTCGTTGGCGGAGATGTTGCGGTCGGATTCCACGGTGTGCTCCAGCACGCCTTCGGAGATCTCCTCCAGGACGGCGCTGCGGGCGCGTACGTCTCCGGCGATCACGACCGCCCGGGCGCCGCAGTCGCGCGCCGCCCGGTCGATCTCGCGGCCGACCCTCTTGGCGGTCGCCTTCCACGCGTTCTCCTCGGCCCGCTGGAACCGCGACTGGTTCCAGTCGCCCGCCTTGGTCCTCCGGGCCGGATGGTCCTCGCCGCCCCGGACCTCGCGGTGCCGGTGCCCGCCCTCCGCGGTGAAGCAGTCGATCTCCCCGCCGCGCCGGTCCACCACCGCGACCAGGTGGGGGAACCGCTCACCCCGTCCGGCCAGGTACGGCAGGACATGCGGGAGCGGTGCGACGCGCGCCAGCGACGTGCGCGGCGGCCCGGCCAGGCGCTCGGTGCGCACCACCTCGTCGCCGGCGGCGAAGAGCACCAGCCCCTCGGAGCGGCGCAGTTCCAGTTCCTCGTGCACGACGTGCTCGACGGCACGGAGCGTCCTGTCCGGGGCGCCCTGCGCCTCCAGGTCGGTGCGGAGGGCGCGCCATCGCAGCTCGGCGGCCTTGGACGCGTCCTCGGTGGTCCGGGTCAGGTCCGCGTAGACCGACGCATAGGGTCCCGGCCGGTGGTAGAGCGGTTTGAGGAATGCCAGATCCATGGAACGGCTCTACCCGTCCCGCCCGCGTCAAACGTCGACCGGTGTGACGGGCGGGGCGGCGGTGACCGGGCACGGAGCCCGCCGGAGGCGCCGGACGGCCACGGAGGCGCTCCACGGGGCGCCGCCGCGGGGGGACAATGTCCGAGAGGAGGCAATCGTGCGTATCGGCATCCTGGGCCCGCTCGAGGTGCGGGACGAGGCCGCGCGGCCGGTCGAGGTCAGCGGTCCGCGTCTGCGCGCTCTGCTGGCCAGGCTGGCGATCGACGTCGGACGGGCAGTGTCCGCCGAACGGCTGCTCGACGATCTGTGGGACGGCGCCCCGCCAGGCGGAAACGCCTTACAGGCGCTGGTCTCCCGGCTGCGCGCCGTCGCGGGCCGTGAGCTGGTCGAATTCGGTCCGGGCGGCTACCGGCTCGCGGTCGACGCGGACGAGGTGGACGCCGTCGCCTTCGAACGGCGGGCCGCCGCGGCCCGCCGCGCGACCGACCCGTCCCGTCGCGCGCGCGAACTGCACGACGCCCTCGCGCTGTGGCGCGGCCCGGCGCTCGCCGACATCGCCGACGCCGACTTCGCCGCCCCCGTTATTGCGCGGCTGGAGGAGCTGCGGATCGCCGCGATGGAGGATCGCGTCGACGCCGACCTCGCCGCGGGGACGGGAGTGCCCCAGGTCGTCGAGCTGGAGGAGCTGGCCGCCGCACATCCGCTCCGTGAGCGGCTCCGCGCGCAGCTCATGCGCGCGCTCTACACAGCGGGCCGCCAAGCCGACGCCCTCCGCGTGTACGAGGAGACCCGGTGCGACCTAGCCGAACGCCTCGGCGTCGACCCCTCGCCCGAACTGAGCGCCGTGCATGTGGCCATCCTGAGGGGCGCCCCCGACCTGACCCCTCCGACATCCTCGCGCGCGCCCGCGCTTTCATCCGCGCCCGCGCGCCTGCCGGACTCGGCGCCCGGGGCGGTCCCGCCCCGGTCGGCGTTGACCAACCTGCCCTCGCAGCTCACCACGTTCGTCGGTCGCGAGAAGGAGTCGGAACGCGTCGGACGCCTGCTGGACGAGACGCGGCTGGTCACTCTCACCGGTCCCGGCGGCGCGGGCAAGACACGGCTGGCCGGCGAGACCACCGCCCGGCTGGTGGACGAGCAGCCCGACGGTGTGTGGTTCGTCCCGCTGGCACCGGTCAGCGACCCCGGCGACGTGGCCAAGGCGGTACTGGTCGCGCTCGGCGTGCCCGAACTGCCGTGGACCGCCGAGACCCGCACCCCGGTGCCGCCGCTGGAGCGGCTGACCGACTTCATGGCGGCCAAGCGGATGGTCCTCGTTCTGGACAACTGCGAGCACCTGATCGACGCGGTCGCGAGCGTGGTCGGCCGGGTGCTGGAGGCCGCGCCCGGCGTGCGCGTCCTGGCGACCAGCCGAGAGCCGCTCGGCATCACCGGAGAGTCCCTGTGCCCCGTCCCGTCTCTGCCGCTGCCGCCGGACGGCGCGGCCGCCGAGGAGGCGATGCGCTACGCGTCGGTGTGGTTGTTCGCCGACCGCGCGGGCGCGGTGCGCCCGGGGTTCGTCGTGGACGGCGACACCGCGGCGCACGTGGTCGCGATCTGCCGCGCCCTGGACGGCATCCCACTGGCCATCGAGTTGGCTGCCGCGCGGCTGCGCTCGCTGACACCGGCCCAGGTGGCCGGACGGCTCGGCGACCGGTTCCGGCTGCTGACCGGCGGCAGCCGTACCGCGTTGCCCCGGCACCGGACACTGCGCGCAGTGGTCGACTGGAGCTGGGAGCTCCTGGACGACGTCGAGCGCACGGTGCTGCGCCGCCTGTCGGTGTTCGCGGGCGGCGCCACACCCGACGGCGCCACTGCAGTGTGCGGTGTGGAGGGGGCCGGCGCGCCCGATCCGCGCGACGTGATCGACGTGATCGCCGCGCTGGTGGACAAGTCCCTGGTGATGGCGAGCGGCGACCCGGAGGTGCGGTACCGGCTCCTGGAGACCGTCCGCGTATACGGCGCCGAACGGCTCGCCGAGGCGGGTGAGACCGTCTGGATCAAAAGCGCGCACGCCGCCCACTTCGTGGAGCTCGCCGAACGCGCCGAACCCGAGCTGCGCCGCCGCGACCAGCTTCACTGGAGCGACCTGCTGGCCGCCGAGCGCGACAACTGCAACGCGGCGTTCCGGCATGTCCTGGACGTCCGCGACGTGCCCACCGGGCTGCGTCTGGTCGCGGCGCTGGCGTGGTTCTGGCTGATGCGCGATCTGGAGAGGGAGGCGGGCGGCTGGGCCATCGCGGTGCGGGAGATCGCGGGCGACACGGCCCCGCCCGGACTGGAGGAGCAGTACGCCATCTGCTTCTTGACGGCGATGATGGTGAACGGGATGACCTCCGAGTCCGGCCCCACCCCCGTGCAGATCCGCGACCTTATCGATCAGCTGGTCAAGGTGATGCCGGCGGAACCGCGGCACCCCGCCCTGATCATCGCGCCCGTCGCCGGCCCGCTCTTCACCGGCGACATCGACGGCGCCCGGCGGTTGATACAGGGCGTCGCGGAGCATCCCGACCCCTGGGTCCGGGCCGTGGCGCACGTCATGGAGGGGTTCCTGGCGATGAACGACGGCGAGATCGAGCAGGCCGCCGAGCAGGTCCGCGCCGCCTACGAGGGGTTCCGTGAGCTCGGCGACCGATGGGGGATGGTCCTCGGGCTCAGCGGCCGGATGAACCTCGCGCTGGTGCGGGGCGAAACGGCCGAGGCCGTGCGCCTGGCGGAGGAGGCCTACGAGTACGCCGTGCGGCGGGGCTCCAACGAGCAAGGCGCGGTTCTGCGCATCACCGTCGCTCAAGCGCGGGCCGCACATGGCGATTTCGACGGTGCGCGCCGGGACCTTGCCGACAGCATCCGCGACACTGAACGGATCGGTGAGTACGCCGACGCGGCCCATGGCCGTGTCTGGTTGAGCGAGCTTGAGCGCAGGGAGGGCAACCTCGCCGCAGCGCGTCCCCTGCTGGAACGCGCTCTGGAGGACGTCGAGCCGAGACGACACCGGGCCGACTTCACCCAGGTCAGCGTGATGGTCTACGCCAAGCTGGCCTGCCTGGTCGAGCAGGAGGGCGATCTGGAGGAGGCGGCCCGCCTGCACGCCTGGGCGTTCTCTGGGGTCGCCGACAACATGCTGCTGGGCAATCAGGTCCTCGCCACCCTCGTCGAGGGGGTGGCGGCGCTCTCCGCCGCGCGCGGCGAGCATGTCCGCGCCGCGGAGCTGCTCGGCACCGCGCACAAACTGCACGGCTTCCGAGACCGCTACAGCCTTGAGGCACGGCGCGCCACTGCGGCGGCCACCGAAGCGCTCGGCGCGGAGGGCTTCGACGAGGCGTACGCGCGCGGACGCCTCGCCACAAGGGAAGAGGCCCTGGCCATCGTCCCTGACGGCGGATGAGGGGAATCACGGCGCGACCGCCCTGGCCACCGCCTGACCAGCCCCCACTGCCCCGACATCGTTTCGGAGGAGTCGCCATGACGGAGACCGCGGTTCTGCCAGCCCCAGCCGTACCCACGACCGCCGTCCCGCCCGCCGCCGCGGAGGTCGGCCTGCTGCTCTCGCGCAGCGGCCTCCCCGCGACGGCGGAGGAACTGGCGGTGCTCGCCGCCGGTCACGAGTTCCAGCAGGCCGCCCTTGCGGGGCTGTACTCCGTGCCAGAAGCGCGGTACGTCGACCCGGCACTGAGATTCCGCGCCGACGCCCGCTTGACCGACTGGTCCGAGTAGCGCGCTCCTCGTGCACGCCCGCGCCTTATCCGGGACATCACACCCAGGGTCAGGCGCGGCGTGCGTACATCCGCATCGCCAGCGGGAACGTGACCAGGACGATGCCCGCCGCCCAGGCGAGCGTGTACCAGGCGTGGTTGCCGACAGGCCCGCCGAGGGTGAGTGCCCGTATTGCGTCCGCCAGATGCGACACCGGGTTGACCTTGGCCCACGCCTGTAGCCACCCCGGCATGCTGGAGGTGTCGGGAATCAGGATGCTGCTGCCGAACGTCAATGGCATCACCCACAGGAACGCCAGTCCCTGCACGGTGCCCGGTGAGGGGGCGACCAGCCCGACCAGCACCGAGATCCAGGAGACTCCCATGTAGAACACATAGGCCAGGGCGAAGGCGGCCAGCACTGATAGTGGGTCGTTGTGGAACCGGAACCCGAGGATCGACCCGAAGCCGACCAGGACCGTCATCACTATGACGAACCGGACCGTGTCCCCCAGGACCGTGCCGATCAGCGGTGCGGAACGGGCGATCGGCAGGCTCCGGAACCGGTCGAAGACCCCCTTGTGGATGTCCTCGTTCAACGCGGTGCCGAGACTCATCGTCGCGAACATCGTCATCTGCGCGACCAGGCCGGGCAGCAACTGCTGTAGGTAGGTGTGGGTGCTGCCCGACACCGCCCCGCCGAACACGTAGAGGAACAGCACCAGGAACACGATGGGCATCAGCATCGTGTCCAGCAGCTTCTCCGGAGAGTGCTTGAGCTGCGCGATGTTGCGCCACGCGAGCGTCAGCCCGTGGCGCATCGTGCGCTGGGGGCTGATCCGCCCTGGCGGCTCGACCCGTGCGGTGACACCGGTGCTCGTGATGGCGGTCATGCCGGAGTCCTTTCGGGAACGGATTCGGTGTCCGCCTCCTCGGCGGGATGTCCGGTGAGGGTGAGGAAGACCTCGTCCAGGCTGGGCATGCGCAGCGCCAGCTCGGCGGCCACGATGTCCGCCTCGTCCAGCCGCCGGACCACCGCGGACAGCAGTGTCGGGTCGCTCACCGGAACCGTGACCAGCCCGGACGGTTCCTGGACGGTCGGATGCAGCCCGGTGAGCTCGGCGACGATCGCGGTGAGCTGCGAGGCCCGGTACGGCTCGGCCGCACGGACCTCCAGCGTCTGCCGGCCGATCCGGGACTTCAGCTCGGCGGAACTGCCCTCGGCGATCACCCGGCCGTGGTCGACCACCGTGATCTGGTCGGCGAGCGCGTCGGCCTCCTCCAGGTTCTGGGTGGTGAGCAGCACCGTGGCCCCGTCGGCGACCACCTCGCGCACGGTGTCCCACACGTCGTTGCGGGCGCGGGGGTCGAGCCCGGTCGTGGGCTCGTCCAGGAAGATGACCTCCGGCCGGTTGATCAGGCTGGCGGCCAGGTCCAGCCGCCGCCGCATCCCGCCCGAGTAGGTCTTCACCGCGCGCCCGCCGGGCTCGGTCAGGCCGAACTGCTCCAGCAGCCCGGTGGCGCGGTCACGTGCGTCGGCCCGGTTGAAATCCAGGAGCCGCGCGATCATGCGCAGGTTCTCCGACCCGGTCAACTCCTCGTCCACCGAGGCGTACTGGCCGGTCAGCCCGATCATCGCGCGCACCCGGACCGCGTCCTTCAGCACGTCGTACCCGCACACCTCCGCGCGCCCGGCGTCGGGCTTCAACAGGGTGGCCAGGACCCGCACGGCCGTGGTCTTGCCGGCGCCGTTCGGCCCCAGCACACCGAGCACCGTCCCACGGCGCGCGGCGATGTCGACCCCGTCCAGGGCCTGAGTATCCCCGAACCTCTTCCGCAGGCCCTCGGCCTGGATCACATAGCTCATTCACGGTTCCTCACGTCTCGGCGTCTGCCTGGAACCACCGTCGGCGACGGCACTGACGTGGTGCTGACGTGAGCGCCGCGCGGGGACGGTCACGCTGACGGGACGCTGACACGGTCCGCCGAACGCCCGGTCGTGCCGCGACCGCGACCGCGACTGCGGCTCGTGAACAGGCTGTGACCAGCAGGTTTACGTGAGGGGTCACGGAGGTAAGCGTCCCGATTTGACGTGGGGGGCGCGGGAATCTAACGTTCTACCTGCCCCGAGGGGATGCGGAACGCCGAGAGGCGGACGGCCCCGGGGAAAGCCACTCAGAAGAAATCGGTTCGAAGCACACTGCGAACCGAGGTAAGCTGAAGTAGCAGGCCTGGAACGGGATGCAGGACGCCGCAAGGTGGCCGGCCCGGTGGCCCCCCGGTACATCGAGTCGCAGGCTTGGGTCTGTGTGGTTGGTGTGTGGGGATCGGGTGATTCTTGACCGTCGAAAAAGATCTTCGGATCTGGACTTGACAGCCGGGAAGATCCTGGTAAGTTAGAAGGGTTGCCCCGGAGTGAGGCCCGCGAGAGTGGGTGGAGCGCGGTGGGTGTCCGTTTCTTGAGAACTCAACAGCGTGTTAAAAGCCAGTGCCTTAATCGGTTCGGTCATTAGTTGGCTGGACCACCCCGTGCCACTGTCCTTCGGGTTGGTGGCAGGGATTCCTTTGAGGCAATTGCATGGACTCTTCGGGGTTCATGGTTTTGCTGGGATTGTTTCCGAGGTTTGGCGGTTTCGGGGTTCGCCCCCCGGGGTCGTCGTTTGGACCTTAATGGAGAGTTTGATCCTGGCTCAGGACGAACGCTGGCGGCGTGCTTAACACATGCAAGTCGAGCGGAAAGGCCCCTTCGGGGGTACTCGAGCGGCGAACGGGTGAGTAACACGTGAGCAACCTGCCCCCGACTCTGGGATAAGCCTGGGAAACTGGGTCTAATACCGGATGTTACTACTGGCCGCATGGTCTGGTGGTGGAAAGTTTTTCGGTTGGGGATGGGCTCGCGGCCTATCAGCTTGTTGGTGGGGTAATGGCCTACCAAGGCGACGACGGGTAACCGGCCTGAGAGGGCGACCGGTCACACTGGGACTGAGACACGGCCCAGACTCCTACGGGAGGCAGCAGTGGGGAATATTGCGCAATGGGCGGAAGCCTGACGCAGCGACGCCGCGTGAGGGATGACGGCCTTCGGGTTGTAAACCTCTTTCAGCAGGGACGAAGCTAACGTGACGGTACCTGCAGAAGAAGCGCCGGCTAACTACGTGCCAGCAGCCGCGGTAATACGTAGGGCGCAAGCGTTGTCCGGAATTATTGGGCGTAAAGAGCTCGTAGGCGGTTTGTCGCGTCTGTCGTGAAAGCCCACAGCTTAACTGTGGGTCTGCGGTGGATACGGGCAGACTAGAGGCAGGTAGGGGAGAATGGAATTCCCGGTGTAGCGGTGAAATGCGCAGATATCGGGAGGAACACCGGTGGCGAAGGCGGTTCTCTGGGCCTGTACTGACGCTGAGGAGCGAAAGCGTGGGGAGCGAACAGGATTAGATACCCTGGTAGTCCACGCCGTAAACGTTGGGCGCTAGGTGTGGGGTCCTTCCACGGATTCCGCGCCGTAGCTAACGCATTAAGCGCCCCGCCTGGGGAGTACGGCCGCAAGGCTAAAACTCAAAGGAATTGACGGGGGCCCGCACAAGCGGCGGAGCATGTTGCTTAATTCGACGCAACGCGAAGAACCTTACCAAGGCTTGACATCGCCGGAAAACTCGCAGAGATGCGGGGTCCTTTTGGGCCGGTGACAGGTGGTGCATGGCTGTCGTCAGCTCGTGTCGTGAGATGTTGGGTTAAGTCCCGCAACGAGCGCAACCCTCGTTCCATGTTGCCAGCACGTTATGGTGGGGACTCATGGGAGACCGCCGGGGTCAACTCGGAGGAAGGTGGGGATGACGTCAAGTCATCATGCCCCTTATGTCTTGGGCTGCAAACATGCTACAATGGCCGGTACAGAGGGCTGCGATACCGTGAGGTGGAGCGAATCCCTTAAAGCCGGTCTCAGTTCGGATCGAAGTCTGCAACTCGACTTCGTGAAGTCGGAGTCGCTAGTAATCGCAGATCAGCAACGCTGCGGTGAATACGTTCCCGGGCCTTGTACACACCGCCCGTCACGTCACGAAAGTCGGCAACACCCGAAGCCCGTGGCCCAACCAGCAATGGGGGGAGCGGTCGAAGGTGGGGCCGGCGATTGGGACGAAGTCGTAACAAGGTAGCCGTACCGGAAGGTGCGGCTGGATCACCTCCTTTCTAAGGAGCATTCAACTGGCCGGATCCTGACATCCTCTTCGGGGGGTGGGGTTTGGTCGGTGGTCGCTTTTGACGGCGTATGTTCGTCAGGCGGCTGCTCATAGATGTGGAGCACTGGCTACTCAGTTCATTGTTCGTGTGGATCGGTTAGTACCACCTTCTTCGGGAGGAGTGGGAACGGCGGTTTCGGGCGGGTGGTGGGTTGGACACGCTGTTGGGTCCTGAGGGAACGGACCCTTCAGCCCCTGAATGTCGGCCCTGTTGTGGGGTTGGTGTGAGGGGGCTGGGTTGTTTCTTCTGGATTGCGGGATCACATCGAACCCCTTTTTGGGTGTTTTGGTGTGGTGGGCCCGGTTGTTTTTTGAGAACTGCACAGTGGACGCGAGCATCTCTGGTGAACGACGACTTTTGTTGTTGTTTATCTGCGATTTGTTGTGATCGTTTTGTGTGTTCAAGTTTTTAAGGGCATACGGTGGATGCCTTGGCATCAGGAGCCGATGAAGGACGTGGGAGCCTGCGATATGCCTCGGGGAGTCGGCAACCAGACTTTGATCCGGGGATTTCCGAATGGGGAAACCTGGCACCCGTCATGGGGTGTCGCCGCCGTCTGAATGTATAGGGCGGTTGGTGGGAACGCGGGGAAGTGAAACATCTCAGTACCCGCAGGAAGAGAAAACAATAGTGATTCCGTGAGTAGTGGTGAGCGAAAGCGGATTAGCCTAAACCGTGCGCGTGTGATACCTGGTAGGGGTTGCGTGTGCGGGGTTGTGGGACCATCTGGCCGGATCTACCAGTCTGGCAAGGAGTTATAAACTGCTCGGGTAGTTGAACGGCATGGGAAGGCCGACCGTAGACGGTGAGAGTCCGGTAGACGAAACCTGTAGTGGCTTCTAGGTGTGTTCCCGAGTAGCACGGGGCCCGTGAAATCCCGTGTGAATCTGCCACGACCACGTGGTAAGGCTGAATACTTCCTGATGACCGATAGCGGACCAGTACCGTGAGGGAAAGGTGAAAAGTGCCCCGGTGAGGGGTCGTGAAATAGTACCTGAAACCGTGTGCCTACAAGCCGTCAGAGCGTCCTCAATGCCTTTCGGGGTGTTGTTCGTGATGGCGTGCCTTTTGAAGAATGAGCCTGCGAGTTATGGTGTGTGGCGAGGTTAACCGGTGGCGGGTAGCCGTAGCGAAAGCGAGTCTGAATAGGGCGTTTGAGTCGCATGCTGTAGACCCGAAGCGGAGTGATCTAGCCATGGGCAGGGTGAAGCGCCGGTAAGACGGTGTGGAGGCCCGAACCCACCAGGGTTGAAAACCTGGGGGATGACCTGTGGTTAGGGGTGAAAGGCCAATCAAACTCCGTGATAGCTGGTTCTCCCCGAAATGCATTTAGGTGCAGCGTCGTGTGTTTCTTGCCGGAGGTAGAGCTACTGGATGGCTAATGGGCCCTACAAGGTTACTGACGTCAGCCAAACTCCGAATGCCGGTAAGTGAGAGCGCGGCAGTGAGACTGCGGGCGATAAGGTTCGTAGTCGAGAGGGAAACAGCCCAGATCATCGGCTAAGGCCCCTAAGCGTGTGCTAAGTGGTAAAGGATGTGGAGTTGCTGTGACAACCAGGAGGTTGGCTTAGAAGCAGCCACCCTTGAAAGAGTGCGTAATAGCTCACTGGTCAAGTGATTCCGCGCCGACAATGTAGCGGGGCTCAAGCACACCGCCGAAGCCGTGGCACTCACATCTTTGGTGTGGGTGGGTAGGGGAGCGTCCTGCAGCCGGCGAAGCCGCCGAGTGATCGAGTGGTGGAGGCTGTGGGAGTGAGAATGCAGGCATGAGTAGCGAATCACACGTGAGAAACGTGTGCGCCGGATGACCAAGGGTTCCTGGGGCAGGCTAATCCGCCCAGGGTAAGTCGGGACCTAAGGCGAGGCCGACAGGCGTAGTCGATGGACAACGGGTTGATATTCCCGTACCCGCTGGTATGCGCCAACGCTGAATCCTCTGATGCTAAGACCCTGAATCCTTTCCGGTCCCTTCGGGGGCTGGTTTGGCCTAGCGGTCGGTCCGAGGGGGTAGTAGGTGAGCGATGGGGTGACGCAGGAGGGTAGCTCAGCCCAGGCGATGGTTGTCCTGGGGTAAGCATGTAGCCCGCGCTATAGGTAAATCCGTGGCGCATTTAAGGGTGAGATGTGATGCCGAGCCGTTTTAGGTGAAGTGAGTGATCCCATGCTGCCGAGAAAAGCCTCTAGTGAGTGTACCGGCGGCCCGTACCCCAAACCGACTCAGGTGGTCAGGTAGAGAATACCAAGGCGATCGGGTGAACTGTGGTTAAGGAACTCGGCAAATTGCCCCCGTAACTTTGGGAGAAGGGGGACCACGTCCGGTGATGGCACTTGCTGCCGGAGCTGGGGGTGGTCGCAGAGGCCAGGGGGAAGCGACTGTTTACTAAAAACACAGGTCCGTGCTAAGTCGTAAGACGCTGTATACGGACTGACGCCTGCCCGGTGCCGGAACGTTAAGAGGACCGGTTAGATCCCTTTCGGGGGGTCGAGGCTGAGAATCTAAGCGCCGGTAAACGGCGGTGGTAACTATAACCATCCTAAGGTAGCGAAATTCCTTGTCGGGTAAGTTCCGACCTGCACGAATGGCGTAACGACTTCCCCGCTGTCTCAACCACAGGCCCGGCGAAATTGCAGTACGAGTAAAGATGCTCGTTTCGCGCAGCAGGACGGAAAGACCCCGGGACCTTCACTATAGCTTGGCATTGGCGCCTGAAGCGTCTTGTGTAGGATAGGTGGGAGACTGTGAAGCCGGCACGCCAGTGTCGGTGGAGTCGTTGGTGAAATACCACTCTGGTCGTTTTGAGCGTCTAACCCGCACCCGTGAATCCGGGTGGGGGACAGTGCCTGGTGGGTAGTTTAACTGGGGCGGTTGCCTCCTAAAGAGTAACGGAGGCGCCCAAAGGTTCCCTCAGCCTGGTTGGTAATCAGGTGGTGAGTGCAAGGGCACAAGGGAGCTTGACTGTGAGACGGACGTGTCGAGCAGGTGCGAAAGCAGGGCCTAGTGATCCGGCACCGGCGTGTGGAAGCGGTGTCGCTCAACGGCTAAAAGGTACCCCGGGGATAACAGGCTGATCTTCCCCAAGAGTCCATATCGACGGGATGGTTTGGCACCTCGATGTCGGCTCGTCGCATCCTGGGGCTGGAGTAGGTCCCAAGGGTTGGGCTGTTCGCCCATTAAAGCGGCACGCGAGCTGGGTTTAGAACGTCGCGAGACAGTTCGGTCCCTATCCGCTGCGCGCGTAGGAGAATTGAGAGGGTCTGTCCCTAGTACGAGAGGACCGGGACGGACGAACCTCTGGTGTGCCAGTTGTCCCGCCAGGGGCACGGCTGGTTGGCTACGTTCGGTAGGGATAACCGCTGAAAGCATCTAAGCGGGAAGCCTTCCTCGAGATGAGTTCTCCCTCCCACCTTTCGGGGTGGGTTAAGGCCCCCAACAGACCATTGGGTTGATAGGCCGGACATGGAAGCACGGTAACGTGTGGAGTTGACCGGTACTAATAGGCCGAGCGGCTTGAACAACACTTCTAAAATGTTTTGCTGCTGTCGTTTGGTGTTCGCGTCCCTGTGTAGTTCCCGGAAAACAAACGGGAACACGCCCCCGTATGCGGGGTTTTGATTTGTGAATATTGCTCTGAGCTTTGGTTGCTTGGACGATTACTTCCCGCCACCCGATTGGGTTGGGTGGTTGGGGTTTGGTCGTTCGGTGGTTATGGCGGAGGGGAAACACCCGGTCCCATCCCGAACCCGGAAGTTAAGCCCTTCAGCGCCGATGGTACTGCACGGGAGACTGTGTGGGAGAGTAGGACACCGCCGGACTCTTTTTGTGAAAGGCCCCGCCATTCGGCGGGGCCTTTCTCATTTCTCCAGCTCTTTCAGAAGCGACTGCACGGCCAGCAGGTCGTCCTCGCTGAAGACGCTGACGCCGTTGCGTTCCAAGAGGACGGTGGTCACTCCGTCTCCCGCGACGGACACGCCGGCGAACGTCCCGTCGTGGACCCGCCCGTTCCCGCAGGAAGGGCTGCCCTGTTTCAGAAGCGCGATCCGGGCGCCGGCGCGCTCAGCGGCCTCCAGGGCGAGCCGGGCCCCGCGGACGAAGTGCTCCGTGACGTCCTCGCCTGCGGCGGTTCGTACTTGGGCCGTGCCGTCGAGCACCGCCGCGGCGTCACCGACGATCTCGGCCGGGGGGCGCGGCACCGGCAGACCGCCCGACACCTCCGGGCAGAACGGGACGAGACGTCCCTCCGTGCGCCACTGCGCGAACAGCTCGTCGTGCACGGCCTTCCCGCGCCCGTCGTACCGGACGGGCCTGCCGAGCAGACAGGAGCTCACCAGAATCGATTCCACACGATCAGCCTATGCGGACCGCTTCGATGGGACTCCCCGGCGACTCCCACTGGTCCTGGCCGGCGGGCCGTCGTGGGGCGGATGCTCACTGAAGTGGGTCCTGCCCGCCGCCAACTTCGCTTCGGCCCTGTGTATTCGTTCGGAACGGCGGGGGCTCCGTGCAGTTCGCGGGCGGCGGTGCCGGTAGAAAGGCAGACGCTCTTGGTAGGCGGGGACTCCCGGCGGGACAGGCATTTCTGGCGAGGAAGGCAGCTCTGGCGAACCCGTCGCTGCTTTTCGCCGATATCCCGCTGCAAAATGTGATCACCTGACTACAATCGGCCATTGTCACTGACACTGGGTACCTCGTCCAGGGAGAGCGGCGATGCTTCATGCCTCGATCGCACCAGCCCGGCCGCAGCACCGGATTCGCGGGGGCGATGCCATCGTGATCACGCTCGCCGCCCTCATCGGCGCCATCACGGCCGCCGACCTCGTTCTGCCCGACCGCTACACCACCATGGCCCTCCTGGTCGCCGTCCCCACGCTGGCGGCGCTGTACCCCTCCTGCCCGCCCCGATACGCGCTGCTGATCGGGGCGCTGACGCTGGCCGTCGCGACGCCGCTCGCGATCCTGCACCGCGAGGCCCATCCGATCGTCGCGGTCGGCAGCCCGCTCGGCATCGCGGCCACCACGGCGATGATGTACATCTCCGCGCGCAGGCAGCAGCGCAGCGATACCGCCCAGGCCGACCTGCGCGAGATCGCCGAGGCGATGCAGCGGGCGCTGCTGCGGCCGGTGCCCGAACGGCTCGGCCCGGTGCACGCGCGGGTCCGCTACCTGGCCGCCGCGGCGCAGGCCCGCGTGGGCGGCGACCTCTACGACGTCGCCAGCACCCCCTACGGGGTGCGGCTGATCGTCGGCGACGTGATGGGGAAGGGGCTGGCCGCCGTCGAGCAGGCCACCGACGTGCTCGGCGCGTACCGCGAACTCGTCCAGCACGAGAAGTCGCTGCCCGAGGTCGCCGCCCGGCTCGACGCGTTCCTCGCCACCCGGACCGGTGAGGAGGAGTTCGTCACCGCGCTGTTCGCCGAGGTCTCCGCCGACGCCGACACCGTTGAGCTGGTCACGTGCGGGCATCCGCCGCCGCTGCTGCTGCGGGCCGACGGCCGGGTGGGGTTCGCCGACATGCTGCCCCCGGCCCCGCCGCTCGGCCTGCTGCGCATGGTGGAGGGAGGGTGCGCGGCCACCACCCTTGCGCTGGGGCCGGGGGACCGGATGCTGATCTACACCGACGGGGTGAGCGACGCGCGGAACGCGGCCGGCCGCTTCTACCCGCTCGCCGAACGCGCCCGCGCGTTGGCCTGCGACGATCCCCGAGAGCTGATGGAACGCCTCGAGACCGACCTGCGTGCCTACGTCGGCGGACGGCTCCACGACGACACGGCACTGCTCCTGGTGCGCTTCGGCTGGTGACCCCCGCACGGCGCGGCGCGCATCACGCGGGGCATGAGCTCCGGAGGGCGCGGGGTGCGCGGCGCGCGAGTTGGGGCCGGTGGTGGAGCGGCCCGGTCGCGTCCGGCCGAGGTGCGGGCGGGTCAGCTCTTCTTGTCGGCGCGGACGCGGTCGACGGCGATCTGCGCGACGCGCACCGCGGCGGCCGGGTTGAGGCGCACGCCCCGCCAGGCCAGCCGGCCATGGGCGGGGGCGACGATCAGCGCCTGGTTCTTGTCGATGCCGCGGACGATGTCGCGGGCCAGCTTCTCGGCGGTGTAGAGGCGGGGCGACGCCTTCTTGATGTCGTTCTTGGCGTCGCCGCTCATCGGGGTCTCGGGCAGGTCGGGGTTGACGTTGGCGAGCAGGGGGGTGTCGACGAAGCTCGGGCAGACCACGCTGACCCTGACGCCGCGTCCGGCTGCCTCGGCGCGCAGGCCGAGGGACAGCCCCACCACGGCGTGCTTGGTGGCGGTGTAGGGGATGCCGATCGGCATCGGGACCAGCCCGGCCAGTGAGGCGGTGTTGACGATGTGCCCGGAGCCCTGCGCCAGCATGATCGGGTACGCGGCGTGCACGCCGTGCACCACGCCCTTGAGGTTGATGTCGATGGCCCGGTTCCAGTGGTCGAGGGTGAGCTCCTCGGCCAGGCCGCCGATCGCGATGCCGGCGTTGTTGAAGACCAGGTCGAGCCGGCCGTGCTCGGCGGCGGCGCCCTTGTACAGCTCCTCCACCGCGCCCGCGTCGGTGACGTCCAGCGCCGCCGAGGTCGCCCTGCCGCGGCCGAGGGTGTTCAGCCGGGCCGCGACCTTCGCGGCGCCGCCCGCGTTGATGTCGGTGACGATCACCGTGTCGCCGCGCGCTACCAGGGACGTGGCGACCGCGCGGCCGATGCCGGACGCGCCTCCGGTCACGATCGCAATGCTCATCGGGGCTCCGCTCGCTGCGAGGGCCGACCGCGCGGCCGGGCCCGAAGGGGGAGTGGGCCCGGCCCGCGCCGACTAATTGGATGGGGCGTTTAATTGGGTGGATTCTACGGGGCGGTGGACCGTCCCGGTACTCACCGCGGTGCTAAGGACGGCCGGCCGGCTGCTCCAGCCGCTCCACCTCGAAGTCGGCCGGGTCCAGGCGCCGGGTGCGGAGCCAGTAGTTCACCGTCGAGGCGGGCCAGGCGGCCCGGTTGGCGCCGTCGCGGTCGAGATACCAGCCGGTGCAGCCGCCGGCCATCCAGACGGCGCCCTCCGACTTGCGGCGCACCCAGGTGGTGAACCCGAGAAGCCGGTGCCGACGATGACGACCTTGTACGGTCCGCCCGGTCCCGCCGCGGGCGTCACCGCGGCGGGACGGGGGGAGGGCGCGGGCGCGTCCGCCGCGGCGCGTGCGCGGGTCACGGGTCACGGGTCAGGCGGCCTTGGCCGGCTGGACGGCGCGGCGCCGCTTCGGCTCGTCCCAGATGCCGAACGCCTTCCACACCCGCTTGTTGACCGGGTTGACGACGTCGAGCTCGGCCATCAGATCGCGGATCTTGCCGACGGAGTTGGCGATCTCGGCCTGGGCCGCGTCGTTCTTGTAGGCGTCGCGGACGACGTCCTTGGGGATGTTGAAGTGCCGCACCATCGGGCCGGGCGGGGAGAGCATGATCCGCGCCATCACGCCGAGCACGATCGGGGTGGCGACGCCGAGGATCCGGCGCCGGATCGGGTTCATGTTCGGCACCCGGTGCTTGAGGTAGTGCCGGGCGAAGGAGATGTGCCGGGCCTCCTCGGCGATGTGGATCTTCATGATGGTCTCCTCGAGCGGGTGCTTGATGTGCCCGCCCTTGAGGGACTTGCGCTGCACGTAGTCGATCGGGTCCTCGCCGCCGAGCACGAACACGAAGAACAGCTCGGTGTTGACCAGCGGGATCCACGGGGCGGCCTGCGCGACCGCGCTGAGCGCCCGCGGCATGCCCTTGATCGGCATCTTGGTGCGGTTGACGAACTCCTGGAACATCATCCCGTGGTGACATTCCTCGGTCGTCTCGTGGTAGACGTAGCGGAACTCGGGCCGGCCGTTCGGCAGCCGGTAGGCGTAGTTGAGCAGGCCGCGCTTGAGCAGGTTCTCGAACTGAAGGCCGATCTTCATGGCGGTGGCGACCCGCCACAGCCCGATCTGCGCCTGGATCTCGGGCGGCTGGGACTGGTACCAGGCGGTCTCGCCGAGCCGGTCGAACGGCGGGAGGATCCAGCGCGGGTCGGTCTTGTCGACCAGGAACTCGGGGTCGTTCCACGGGATGTCGGCGTACGCCTCCCAGTGCTTGTCCACCGAGGCCTTGTTGAGGCGCTCGATGACACCCAGGTAAGCCTTCTTGTCCTTGACCTGCTCGCGGACTTCCTCGGCGAGTTCGGTGGGGGCCTTGGTCATGTCGAGCGCTCCCTCGGGAGGTGGGCGGTGTTCAGGGGGTCGGCGTGCTGGGTGCGGTGAACGGGGTGGGGTGAACGGGGTGCGGTGCGGGGTTCACGGCGTTCGAAGTGCGGTGTCGGGATGCTTCAGGTGTACGTCGCGGCCGGGGCGTCGGGGGCCCTGAACTCGGCCACGGGTGCTTTGCCGAGGGGGGAGGCGGGTTCGGAGGCGGGTTCGGAGGTCGCCGCACTGGAGGGGGGCGCGGTGGCCGCCGCTCCCCTGGTGCAGGCGGTGGACGTGACGCTCGTGGGAGCGGCGTCGCCCGGCGGGGTGGAGCCGGTGTCGGTGGTGGGCGGCGGGGACGCCGCGGTGGGTGTTCCGGGCTGGGGGACGATCAGCCGGGCGAAGTCCTTGACCTGCCTGAGCACGGCCTCCTGGTGGCCGCTGGCGTCATCGTCCAGCGCGTTCTGCACCGACAGCCCGACGAACATCGCGAACAGGCCGCGCAGCAGCGTCGGGACGAAGTCGGGCGCGAGCTCGTTCTCGGGGAACATGCGCTCGAAGGTCTCGGTGATGACCTGGAGGATGCGCTCGTTGAGGTCGCGGCAGAGCGGGCGCAGCTCCTCGTCGGTGCGGGCCGCGACGGCCAGCTCCATGAGCGCCTTGGCGGGCGGGCCGCGGAAGACCTCCCAGAGCAGGTCGAGCGCGCCCTCGACGTTGCGCCGGCCGGCCGGCAGCACCGCGAACGCCGACTCGTACGCCAGCCGCTGCGCCTCCAGCAGGTGCTCGAGCGACGCGGCGACCAGCACCATCTTGGTCGGGTAGTGGTGCTGCTGGGCGCCGCGCGAGACGCCGGCGCGGCGGGCGACCTCCGTGGTGGAGGTGCCCGACCAGCCCAGGTGGACGAGGCAGTCCATGGTCGCCTCCAGCAGGCGTGCCTGCGTCTGCGACCGGCGCTCCTCCTGGGTGCGCCGACCGCCGCCGCTGCTGCCGCGCCTGCGCGGATGACGTCGCCGAGTGCTCACTGACACACCCCGACCGTACGAGCGCGACATACAAGCAAGCAAGCCTGCATGTATGTTGCGCGGGTCACAATTGGACGGCGAGTCTGATTCGCGGGGCATCTCGGGCCTGTTCCTCTGGGCTCGGAACGTTCCCGCACCCTGTTCACCGGCTGACCGGACGGCCGGTACCGCGTTGGGCGTACGCGCGCCGCAGGTGGTGCCGCACGGGGAGCAGGCGGGGTGCCTCTCCTGGCCGGACGACGCGCCGCAGACCATGGCGCGACGATCTGGTCCATGGGAAACGCAGCGGAGGCAAGGCGATCGATCACCGACGGGGCGCCCGGACGGCGCCCGGTCCCCGAGGACGAGGCGGCCGGCGGTCCGTTGGGGGGCGGTGCGCCGGAGGGTGGTGCGCGGACCGTGGGGCTCAGCAAGGTGTACGGCACGGGGGACATGGCCGTGTGCGCGCTCGACAACGTCAGCGTGGTGCTCCCGGCCGGCCGGTTCACCGCCGTCATGGGACCGTCCGGGGCCGGCAAGTCCACGCTCATGCACTGCGTCGCCGGGCTGGACGGCGCGACGTCCGGCAAGGTCTACGTGGGCGGCCAGGAGCTCGGCGCGCTCTCCGACCGGCGGCTCACCCGGCTGCGGCGGGAACGGATCGGGTTCGTCTTCCAGGCGTTCAACCTGCTCCCGACGCTCACTGCGCTTGACAACATCACGCTGCCGATGACGCTGGCCGGCACCCGTCCCGACCGGGAGTGGCTGGACACGGTGGTGCGGGTCCTGCGCCTCGGCGACCGGCTGACGCACCGTCCGTCCGAGCTGTCGGGCGGTCAGCAGCAGCGGGTCGCGCTGGCCCGCGCGCTGGTCACCCGGCCGCAGATCGTGTTCGCCGACGAGCCGACCGGCAACCTGGACTCCCGCACCGGAGCCGAGGTCCTCGCGCTGCTGCGCGGCGCGGTGGACGACCTCGGCCAGACCGTCGCGATGGTCACCCACGACCCGGCCGCGGCGGCCCGCGCCGACGCGGTGGTGTTCCTCGCCGACGGCCGCGTCGCCGACGTCATGGACGCCCCGACCGCCGACCGCGTCCTGGACCGGATGCACGGCCTCGGGGGCCTGTCGTGACCGGGCTGGTCCTCAAGGAGCTGTGGGGGCGCAGGCGGCGGCTCGCGGGCTCCCTCGTGGCCGTGTTCCTCGGCGTGGCGTTCCTTACCGGCACGCTGGTGCTCGGCGACACGCTGGCGGGGAGCATCGACGACTACTACGCGCGCGCGTACGGGGACACCGATGTCACCGTACGGAACGCGACCAAGGTGAGCGACGCCCCCTGGGGCCCCCGTGGGCAGATCGACGCCGCGGCCCTGGACCGGGTACGGCGCGTGGACGGCGTCGCGAACGCCGAACCGGTCATCCAGGGGTCGGGACAGTTACTGGCCAAGGACGGCACCACGATCCAGTCGCGCGGCCCCAGGACGGCCGGGAACTGGCTGACCGACCCGAAGCTCAACCCGTACCGCCTCGCTGAGGGACGGGCACCCCGCGCGCCCGACGAGGTCGTCATCAACAAGATGTTCGCCGACGAGGGCAGGCTCCGTGTCGGGGACCGCACGGCCGTGCTCACCCCTGAGAAGGTCCCGGTCACCGTCGTCGGCATCAGCAGGTTCGGAGACGAGGACGCTTTCGGCGAGACCGCCTTCACGGCGTTCACCCTGGAAGGCGCCCGCCGCTACGTCGCGCGTACACCAGACCGCATCACCGCGGTCTGGATCCGGGCCGCGGACGGGCTGAGCCAGGACGCGCTGGCCGCGCGCGTGCGGCCGGTCCTGCCGGCCGGGACCGAGGCCATCACCGGCGACGGTCAGGTGGACGAGGGACTGAGCGCGGTGGAGAGCGGATTCCTGCGGGGCTTCCGCGTCGTGCTCGCCGCGTTCGGCGGGGTGGCGCTGCTGGTCGCGGCGTTCAGCATCCACAACACGTTCGCCATCACCATGGCGCAGCGGACACGGGAGTCGGCTCTGCTGAGAGCGCTCGGTGCCCGGCGCCGCCAGGTCGCCGCGATCGCCGCCGCCGAGGCCCTGGCGGTCGGCGCCGTGGCCACGCTCGCGGGGCTGGCCGGCGGGATCGGCTTCGCGGAGCTGCTGAGACGGCTGTTCTCGGCCTTCCGGATCGGGATCGCGATGCAGGGGCTGGTGTTCACCGCCACCGCCGCCCTGGTCGCCGTGCCGGTCGGCCTGGCCGTCACGCTGATCGCCGCGCTCGGCCCCGCGCTGCGGGTCTCCCGGGTGCCGCCGCTGGCCGCGCTGCGCGAGGTCGCCGCCGAGAGCACCGCGCCCACCGACACCAGGATCATCATCGGTTCGGTGCTGGCCGCCGTCGCCGCGGGCTCGGTCGCCCTCGGCGCGCTGACCGGGCGGGTCCCGATGACCGCCGCGGGCGCCGTGCTGTGCCTGATCGCGATGGTGGCGCTCGGGCCCGTGGTGGCCCGCCGGGCCGCCGCGGTCGCCGGCGCGCCCGCGGCGCGGCTGCGCGGCGTCCCCGGCGCGCTCGCCCGCGACAACGCCCGGCGCAGCCCGCGCCGCACGGTCGGCGCCGCGACCGCGCTGATGATCGGCGTCGGCGTGGTCACCCTGCTCATCGTGCTGATCGGCTCGCTGCGCGCGGGGCTGGAGGACGGCGTGGCGGGCTCCTTCCATGGCCGGATCGTGGTCAACGCCGGCAGCAACGAGACCGGTGGATTCGACACCCGCTTCGCCGCGGACGCCGCCGAGCTGCCCCAGGTCCGGAACGTCGCCGGGATGGGACGGGGCGACCTGCGGGTGGACGGACGGCCCGCCAACGTGCGGATCGCCGACCTGGTGAGCCTGCAACGCGTGCTGGACCTGGACGTCGTCCAGGGCGGCCTCGCCGCGACCCCCTCCACGGGCGGGGACGGCGCGACCGGCGGGCTGGCGGTGTCGGAGAAGATCGCCCGCGACCGCGGCTGGCGGCCCGGGTCCCGGGTCGGCGTGACGTTCGCCGACGGGACCCGGCAGACCCTCCAGGTCGGCGCGGTCTACAAGAACACCGATCTCGCCGGCGACTACCTGGTGCCCCGCGCGGTGTGGAACGCGCACACCGGGCAGCCGCTCGACACCCTGGCGTTCGTCGACCTGAGGCCCGGGGCGTCGCCCGCGGACGCCGAGCGGGCCCTCACCAGGGCCGCCGCGCCTTACGGGGCCCCCGAGGCGCAGTCACGGGACCGCTTCGTCGCCGCGCAGACCGAGGACATTAACGGTTTCATCGCCGTCGTGTACGGGATGCTCGCGCTGGCGATCGTCATCGCGCTGCTCGGCATCGCCAACACCCTGGCGCTGTCGGTCCACGAGCGGACCCGCGAGCTCGGCCTGCTCCGGGCCGTCGGCGCGACCCGGTCCCAGGTCAGGTCGATGGTGCGCTGGGAATCGGTGATCGTCGCGCTGTTCGGGACGGCCGGGGGGATCGGGCTCGGCCTGTTCCTCGGCTGGGGGCTCGGCCGGTCGCTCGGCAACCCGTTCGCGCCGTCCGGGACCCAGCTCGCGGTGATCGCCGTGGTGGGCGCGGTCGCCGGTGTACCGGCCGCGATCCGTCCGGCCCGGCGGGCCTCCCGGTCGGCGATCCTCTCCTCGATCGCCGCGCCGTGACGCCCTGACCTGATGCCGGTCCCGGCCCTGACCCGGTGGCTCCGGGCGGGTCCGGGCCGCGCAGCGTCCGCAAAACCGGCGGAAACCTCTGATCGCGCCCGGATATGGTGTGTCCATGCAGGTCAACCAGTCGGGAAAGCTCAGCAACGTCTGTTATGACATCCGCGGGCCGGTGCTCAAGCGCGCCAAACAGCTCGAGGCCGAGGGGCAGCGCATCCTCAAGCTGCACATCGGCAACCCCGCCCCGTTCGGGTTCGAGGCCCCGCCCGAGCTCCTCCAGGACATGATCCGCAACCTGCCGGAGGCGCACGGCTACAGCGATTCCAAGGGCATCCTGCCCGCGCGCCGCGCCATCGTGCAGCGCTACGAGGGCCAGGGCGTCACCGGGCTCGACGTGGAGGACGTCTACCTCGGCAACGGTGTCTCCGAGCTGATCGTGATGACGCTCCAGGCGCTGCTCAACGACGGCGACCAGGTGCTGATCCCGGCCCCGGACTACCCGCTGTGGACGGCGTCGGCCTCGCTGTGCGGCGGCACGCCGGTGCACTACCTGTGCGACGAGCAGGCGGGCTGGGCCCCCGACCTGGACGACATCGAGGCGAAGATCACCGACCGCACCCGGGCGATCGTGATCATCAACCCGAACAACCCGACCGGCGCGGTCTACCCGCGCCCGGTGCTGGAGCGGATCGTCGAGGTGGCCCGCCGCCGCAACCTGATCATCTTCGCGGACGAGATCTACGACCGGATCCTGTACGACGACGCGGTGCACACCTCGATCGCCTCTCTCGCCCCCGACCTGCTCTGCCTCACCTTCGGCGGGCTGTCCAAGAACTACCGGGTCGCCGGGTTCCGCTCCGGCTGGGTGGCGCTGTCGGGCCCGAAGGGGCACGCCGCGTCCTACATCGAGGGCCTGGACATCCTGGCCAACATGCGGCTGTGCCCGAACGTGCCGGGCCAGCACGCGATCCAGGCCGCGCTCGGCGGCTACCAGAGCATCGACGACCTGGTCCTGCCGACCGGACGCCTCGGCGAGCAGCGCGACAGCGCCTGGAAGCTGCTCAACGACCTGCCCGGGGTGAGCTGCGCCCGCCCCGAGGGCGCCCTGTACGTGTTCCCGAGGCTCGATCCCGAGATGCACCCGATCGAGGACGACGTGCGGTTCGCGTTCGAGCTGCTGGAGCAGCAGAAGATCCTCGTCGTCCAGGGGAGCGGCTTCAACTGGCCCGCCACCGACCACTTCCGCGTGGTCACTTTGCAGTACGCCGAGGACCTGGAGGAGGCCATCGGCCGCATCGGCGAGTTCCTGGAGAAGCGCCGCCCCTGAGCGGCGGACCCCTGAGCGGCGGACCTCGAGCGGCCGGCCCCGGGCCGGAGTCGGCCGGACCGTCCGGAAAGCGGTGGGACGGCCCGAATCTGGGAAGACTTGCGACGGGGGTGAACGATGGACACAACTGATGGGACCGGAAGCGCGCCGGGACGTTCGGCACTGCGGGAACTGGACCGCGAGGAGTGCCTGCGGCTGATCGCCCCCGGCGGCGTCGGCCGGGTCGCGTTCGACGATGGGGAGGGCCCCACCGTCATCCCGGTGAACTACGTCCTGGACGGCGAGGCGGTGGTGTTCCGCACCAGCCTCGGCGGACGCCTGAACTGGAGCCTGACCACGGGCCTCGTCGGCGCCGAGGTGCGGATCGCGTTCGAGGTCGACCGCATCGACGACGCCGAGCACGAGGGCTGGAGCGTGCTGCTGCGCGGCGGCGCGCACCACCTGTCCGACGACGAGACCGCGGCCGAGGTCGTGCCCTGGCCGGGCGGCGAACGCGA
Organism: Spirillospora sp. NBC_01491; assembly: GCF_036227065.1. Classification (GTDB taxonomy): domain Bacteria; phylum Actinomycetota; class Actinomycetes; order Streptosporangiales; family Streptosporangiaceae; genus Spirillospora; species Spirillospora xylanilytica. The sequence continues at coordinate 2,709,173 of NZ_CP109432.1, read as the reverse complement.
GGCCCGCGTCCGCCTCACCCCCGGGGAGATCACCGGCCGCCGCCTCTACCGCGACTGAGCCCGCCGTCCGGTCGTGGCGGCGGTGGGGTCAGGGGCGGAGGTAGGGGCAGGGGCGGTGCGGATGTCGCCGTCATGCCCGACCGCCCCTTATTAGTCGTCCCCGCCCTACCTCGCGCCGTCTTAGGCCGCGTCGCCCTAGCTTGCCTCGTCCTTGCCTGCGCCGTTCTGGCCCGTGCCGGGCTGCCCGGCCGCCTCGTCCAGGCGGCGGAGGGCGCCGCGCACGGTATCGGGGTCGGTCGTCGCCCAGAACGGGGGCAGCGAGGTCTTGAGGAAGCCGCCGTAGCGGGCCGTCGCCAGGCGGGGGTCGAGGATCGCGACCACGCCGCGGTCGCTCATGGAGCGCAGCAGGCGGCCCGCTCCCTGGGCGAGCAGCAGCGCGGCGTGCGTGGCGGCCACCGCCATGAAGCCGTTGCCACCGCGGGCGGCCACCGCGCGCTGCCGCGCCGAGGCGATCGGGTCGTCCGGCCTGGGGAACGGGATGCGGTCCATGATGACGAGCTGAAGCGCGGGACCCGGCACGTCCACGCCCTGCCAGAGCGACAGTGTGCCGAACAGGCAGGTCCGCTCGTCGGCGGCGAACTGCTTCACCAGCTGGGACGTGGAGTCCTCGCCCTGGCAGAGCAGCGGATGGGACAGGTGGTCCTTCAGCTCGTCGGCGGCCTGCCGGGCGGCGCGCATGGACGAGAACAGCCCGAGCGTCCGTCCGCCCGCCGCCTCGATCAGCTCGGTGATCTCGGTCAGGTACGCGTCGGCGAGGCCGTCCCGTCCGGGCTGGGGGAGGTGGCGGGCGACGTAGAGGATCCCGGCCTTGGGATGGTCGAACGGGGAGCCGACGTCGAGCCCGGACCAGCTGATCTCCTTGCCGCCGCCGCCGCCGGCGGCGTCGCTCGCACCGCCGCCGGTCTCCGCGTCGTCGGTCGCGGTGGTCGCGATGCCCTCGGCGGCCGTGCGGGCGCCACCGTCCTCGCCCCGCCGGGGACGGGCGGCGCCGCTCGGTCCGCCGAGGGACGGCAGGCCCCACTGGACGGCCAGCGGCTCGAACGAGCCGCCCAGGGTGAGGGTCGCCGAGGTCAGGATCGCGGTGCGCTTCTCGAACAGCGTGGTGCGCAGCAGGCCGCCGACGCCGATCGGGGCCACGCGGAGCGTCGGCGGGCGCCGGGGCCGGCCGTCCTGGACGAACGGCTTGTCGAGCCAGACGACGTCGGACCGCGCGGAGATCTCGGGCTGGAACGCCTCCAGCAGCCGCACCGCCGTGTCGTGCAGGTCGTTCAGCGAGGACCGGGCGGCCTTGCGCGCGCCCATGTCGCCCGGGTCGGTGTCCTTCTTCTCCGGGCCGATGGCGGTCAGGCAGGCGTGCGCCGCGTCGCGCGCGACGGCGAGGGCGGTGCCGATCGCGGGGGACAGGACGTCCATGCGCCCCGCCGGGTGGTCCTCCAGGAGAAGTCCGAGGCCCTCCGCCGACTCCGTCAGCCGCTCGGCGACGGACTCCTCGACGAGCCGTCCGCAGCGGCGCGCGGCGGTCTCCACCGCGGCCCCGCTCAGCTCGCCGGTCGCGACCGAGGTGACCCGGTCGACCAGCTCGTGCGCCTCGTCCACGATCACCACGTCGTGCTCGGGCAGGACCTGGAACTCCTCCAGCGCGTCGATCGCGAGCAGCGCGTGGTTGGTGACCACGATGTGCGCCTCGCCGGCCTCGGCGCGGGCCAGCTCGGCGAAGCACTCGGTGCCCTGCGGGCAGCGGGTCGCGCCGAGGCACTCCTTGGCGGTGACGGCCACCTGCCGCCACGCCTGCTCGTTCACGCCGGGGACGAGCTCGTCGCGGTCGCCGGTCCTGGTCTCCTCGGCCCACTCGTTCAGCCGCTTGACCTGCCGCCCGAGGGACGAGAGCTGCTGCGGGTCGAACAGGCTCTCGCTCTCCTCCTGGTCGTCGGGCATCCCGGCCTGCACCCGGTGCAGGCACAGGTAGTTGCGCCGGCCCTTGAGGATCGCGAACTTCAGATCGCGGCCGAGCAGCGGGCGCAGGGCCTCGGCCAGCCGGGGCAGGTCGCGGTCGACGAGCTGGCGCTGCAACGCGATCGTCGCGGTCGACACCACGACGGTGGTGCGCTTGTCCATCGCGTGCCGGATCGCCGGGACGAGGTAGGCGAGCGACTTGCCGGTGCCCGTGCCCGCCTGCGCGGCGACGTGCTCACCAGAGCCGATCGCCTGCTGGACGGCCTCGGCCATCTCCACCTGCCCGGGACGTTCCGCCCCTCCGATGGCCTCGACGGCGGCGGACAGCAGGGTCGCCATGTCTGGAATCTGGGTATCGCTGGCGGTCAGCAGATCAGGGGCGGGCACGTCGGCCAACGCTACCGGTCGTGGAGGACGAACGCGCCCGGCACCCATGAGCCGGGCCACATGATCGCGCGGACGCCCGGAGCGGGGCGGCCCCGGCGGGGGCGCCGCGCGGACCCGGCGTGTCCGGCACCGCCGCGGATCGGTCAAAATAGACGCCGTGTCTGCTGAAAGAGAAGTCCTGACCTGGGAGTCGTTCGGCACGGCCAGCCGTGAGCTGGCGCAGGAGGTCGCCGACAGCGGCTACCGGCCGGACCTGATCCTGTCCATCGCGCGCGGCGGCCTCTTCGTCGCCGGGTCCCTCGGCTACGCGCTGGACGTCAAGAACCTGCACGTCATGAACGTGGAGTTCTACACCGGCGTGGACCAGCGCCTCGACCTGCCGGTGATGCTCCCGCCGGTGCCGAACGCCGTGGACCTGTCGGGCGCCAAGGTGCTGGTCGCCGACGACGTGGCCGACACCGGCGCCACCCTCAAGCTGGTCAGGGACTTCTGTGCCGATCACGTCGCCGACGTCCGGTGCGCGGTGGTCTACCAGAAGCCTCACTCGTCGGTGAAGTCCGAGTACGTGTGGAAGCACACCGACCGCTGGATCAATTTCCCCTGGTCGACGCAGCCGCCCGTGGTCAGCGCGGAGCACCAGGTGCTGGACGCCTGACCCCGGTTATCCACAGAACGCGATTCCAGTATCCGGGGCCCCGCGGTCCTGCGAGCGTCGAGTCATGCATCCCACGCCGGGAGGCGGCCCGACACCACTGGTGATCCGCACCGCCCCAGACGCCATCGCAGCCGTCCCCTACCTGCTGGGCTTCCACCCGTCCCGCAGCCTCGTCGTGATCGGTTTCTCCGGTCCCCACCAGACCTGCGCGATCCGCCTCGACCTGCCCTCCGCCGAGCTGACCGGCGAGGCGGCCGAACGGGTCGCCGCCATGCTCGCGGGCAACGCCTTTCGCGGCGCCCTGCTGCTCGGCTACGGGCCGGCCGACGAGGTCGCCCTCGCCGTCGGCCCGATGAGCGCTGCCCTGGAGGCACGGGGCCTCGCCGTCCCCGAGGCCATCCGGATCGCGGACGGCCGCTGGTGGTCCCTCACCTGCCCCGACGAGACCTGCTGCCCGCCCGGCGGCACGCCGTACGACAGCTCGGGCAGCGCCATCGCCGCCCAGGCCACCTTCGCCGGGCAGGTGGCCCTCGCCGACCGGGCCGAACTCGTCCGCTCCGTCGAGCCCGTCGGCGGCCTCGTCCGCACCGCCATGCGGGCCGCCACGGGCCGGGCCGAGCGGCGCTTCCTGAACTGGGCGCGCGACGGTCTCGGCCACGCCCAGATCCAGTCCCGCCTCTCCCAAGAGGGCCTGGCCCTGCTGCCCGGCCTGCTGGCCCGCACCCGCGACGGCCCCCCGAGCCACGACGAGACCGCCTGGCTCGGCGTCCTGCTGACCAGCCTGCGCGTCCGCGACGAGGCCTGGATACGCGTCGACCAGGACGCCCCCGGCGCCGACATCGCGTTCTGGCGCGACATTCTGCGCCGCGTCGAACGCCCCTACGCCGCGGCCCCCGCGTGCCTGCTGGCGTTCGCCGCCTACTCGGCCGGTGACGGCGGCCTGGCCAACATCGCCCTCGACCGCGCCTGCGACGCCGACCCCCGCTACTCGATGGCGTTCCTGCTCCGGGAGGTCATCGCCGCCGGCATCCCCCCGTCCCAGGCCCAGATGCGCATGACCCCCGAACAACTGGCAGCCGCCTACACCGACCAGGGGGACGGCTCCCCCGGAGAGGAGACCCATAAGGCCGGCTGACCCAGAGCCCGGCATCTCCCGACCACCCCTTGCCCGGATGCCGGGCCACCCACGTCCGCGCCATCGATCCGTCACCGCGTCCCTCATCACCTCAGGAACGCCGGCCGGCGTTCGGCAGGGGGCCCGTCGGCAGCGGCCCCATCAGTCGATCTCGGCGGCCGGCCGACCTCGGGCAGCGGGTGGTCCACAGCACGGCGGTGTTGAGGACCAGGCCGAGCTCGCGCGGACTCGGGCTGTCAGGAGGAGACGGCCTCGCCGGGGGTGCCCGGGTCGATGCGGCGGTCTCGGTTGCGGTCGTTCCAGGCGCGCATGCGCGGCGGGTAGCCGACGATCTGGACGTCGTAGATCGGCAGCGCGAGGTCGCGCGCGACCTTGCCGATGACCTTGGGGGAGCCGACCCGGCGGCGGGTCCACTCGCCGTCGGTGGCGACGGCGACGGCGGTGGTGTCGGTGGCGAAGGTCTCGGGCTCCACATAGAACTCGACGCCGGGGCGGGAGCGGGCGAACGCGATCAGGGCCTCGATGTCGGAGTCGGTGGCCTCGCGGTCGAGCCTGGTCACCGTGGACCCGCGGTTCTTGCGGATCCCGAAGCGGTCCCGGAACCTCATCGCGTTGCTCCGTCGTCTGCCAGCCCCGGGCGGATCCCGGAGTCACCGTGCGTGTACGACCATAACGATCCTTCCCCGCGCGCGGGTTCCCCGACACAGCCCCGTTGTCCGGTGGGCGGGGGGTGGTCCAGCCCTAAACTGGCGGACTCGAGTGATCAACAAGCGGGGCGAGGGGGCGTTCATGGACGCGCGGCACGGGGCGGGCCTGGCCCGGCGATGGTCCGCCGCGGTCGTCGCGGCGGCGGTCTGCGGCTGGCTGAGCACGATGGCCCCCGCCACGACGACGACGGCGGCGGCCGGGGCCGGCCCAGGCTCGGGCTCCGGCGTCCTGGTGAGCGGCCGCGGCGAGGGCGAGGCGGCACCGCCGCCCAAGCCCACGCCGCCGCCGGTCGACTGCGGGCGGGCGAAGTGCGTCGCGCTGACCTTTGACGACGGCCCGATGAACAGCACCGCCAAGCTGCTGGACATCCTCGCCGAGCGCAAGGTCAAGGCCACCTTCTTCATGGTCGGCGGGAACGCCGGGACCTACCCCGCGCTCGTCCGCCGCGAGCACGCCGAAGGGCACGAGCTCGGCAACCACAGCTACACGCACGCCGACCTCGGCCGCGCCTCCACCACGAAGATCATGTCGGAGCTGACCCGGACCCAGCACGCGATCCAGCGGGCCGGCGGCGTCTCGCCCAGGCTGATGAGGCCGCCGTACGGGTCCACCGGGCCCAAGCTGGCCGCCGCCACCAAGCGGCTGGGGCTGGCCCAGGTCCTGTGGACGGTCGACCCGCTCGACTGGAAGATCCGCAACAGCGCCGCCGTGGAGCGCAAGGTCGTGCGCGCGACCAGGCCCGGCTACATCGTGCTCATGCACGACATCCACCCGACCACCGTCGCGGCGGTGCCCGGGATCATCAAGCGCCTCGCCGCCAAGGGCTACGTCTTCGTCACCGTCTCCGAGCTGTACGGCGACCCGATGACCCCGGGCAAGAAGTACATCCAGCGCCCGGCCCCCCGAAAGGCGCCGACCAGGACCCCGTCTCCGGAGACCCCGGGCACAGCCGCCCCAGCGGATCGCTGATCCCGGACGTCTGCCGGCCGGGGGTCGCGGGACGCAGGGGGAGCGTGGGCGGGGCCGCCGGGCTTGGGAGGAGGGGCATCTCAGGGGCGGGTCAGGGTCTTCCCCGATGGCAGCGGGAAGACGGGGCGCCGACGATGGGGGATATGGACAGCAGCCACACGGTGGGGGACCTGCGGGTCTCGGACGCCGAACGGGAACCGGTCATCCAGCGGCTTCAGGAGGCGTACGCGGACGGGCGCGTCGATCATGAAGAGTTCGAGATGCGCATGCACCTGGCCATGACGGCCAAGACCCGGTCGGACCTCGCGGTGGTGTGCAGGGACCTGGTGCCGCCGGAGCCGGACCGGCGGCCGGCCGAGGCGGTGAGCGGGGAGGACCGGATGCTGGCCGCGGTCGCGCACGGGATCGGGTACGTCACGCTGTTCGTGGGGCCGCTGGTGCTGATGCTGCTGAGCGGCAGGCGGTCGGAGTACGTGCGCCGGCACGCGGCGGAGGCGGTGAACTTCCAGCTGACGGTGCTGGTGGTCACGATCGTGACGTTCGGGCTCGGCGGGATCCTGTACGCGGTGACGTGGATCGCGGCGGGCATCGCGGCGCTGATGGCGCTGAGCGGGCAGGACTTCCGCTATCCGTGGATCCTGCGGCTGGTGAAGTAGCCCGGGGGCGGCGGGTTCGGACGATGGCGGGGTGTCGCGGGGAGGCATCGAGGAAAGGCTGATATGACCGCGGGGGGCCGCGGTCGTCAGGGGCTGGGGCTGTCCCGCGCTGCACGCGCGGAGGCGGCCTCTCGGTTTTCGCCTATCGCTTTATTCCCCTCGCGACCTGTGATGACCCTAACGTCCTAGTTATGTGGAAGATACATGGGATGATCGATTTACTGTGTCCGGGAGGGGTAGATGACGGAGCTTCTGATCAACGGTGATCACCAGCGGGCGGTCGAGGCGCTCGAGCGGTCGTACGCGGCGATTCCGGCGGGTTCGCCGGTGCGGCTGGCCAAGCGGACCTCGAACCTGTTCCGGTGGCGGGACCCCTCGGACGCGCCGGGGCTGGACGTGTCCGGCTTCGACAAGGTGCTGAGCGTCGACGCCGACGCGCGCACGGCCGAGGTCCAGGGGATGACCACCTACGAGGACCTGGTGGACGCGACCCTCCCGCACGGGCTGATGCCGACGGTGGTGCCGCAGCTCAAGACGATCACGCTGGGCGGTGCGGTCACCGGCCTCGGGATCGAGTCCACCTCGTTCCGCGACGGGCTGCCGCACGAGGGCGTCCTGGAGATGGACGTGCTGACGGGCGGCGGCCGGGTCGTCACCGCGACGCGCGACAACGAGCACGCGGACCTGTTCTACGGGTTCCCCAACTCCTACGGGACGCTCGGCTACAGCGTGCGGCTCAAGATCGAGCTCCGCCGGGTCAAGTCGTACGTCCGGGTGCGGCACCTGCGCTTCGACGACGCCGAGACGTGCGCGCGGGCGATGGCGGAGATCACCGACAGCGGGGTGTACGAGGGCGAGACCGTCGACTTCATGGACGGCACGGTCTTCGGCCCGCGCGAGCAGTACATCACGCTCGGGTTCTTCGCCGACACCGCGCCGTACACCTCCGAGTACACCGGGCAGGGGATCTACTACCGGTCCATCCAGGAGCGGTCGGTCGACTTCCTGACCGTCCGCGACTACATCTGGCGCTGGGACACCGACTGGTTCTGGTGCTCGGGCGCGTTCGGGGTGCAGAACCCGCTCGTGCGGCGGGTGTGGCCGGATAAGGCCAAGCGGTCGGACGTCTACCGGAAGCTGGTGGCCTACGACCGCCGCTACCAGGTCGTGGCGCGGGTGGAGCGGTGGCGGGGGCTGCGGCCCCGCGAGGACGTCATCCAGGACATCGAGGTGCCGGTCGAGCGGCTGCCCGAGTTCCTGGAGTTCTTCCACGCCAAGGTCGGGATGAGCCCGATCTGGCTGTGCCCGCTGCGGGCCCGGGAGCGCTGGCCGCTCTACCCGCTGGAGCCGGGCCGGACGTATGTGAACGTGGGCTTCTGGGGGACGGTGCGGCTGCCTCCAGGGCAGATCCCGGAGTACCACAACCGGCTGATCGAGCGTGAGGTGGCGGCCCTGGACGGGCACAAGTCGCTCTACTCGACGGCTTTTTACGGCCGGGACGAGTTCTGGCGGTACTACGACGGGGAAACCTATCGGCGGCTCAAGTCGTCGTACGACCCCGACGAGCGGCTGCTGGACCTCTACGACAAGTGCGTGCGCGGGCGCTGAAACGCCCGCGGTATCGGGGGGAGGGCCCTGGTCGGGGCCGATGGGGAACCCATCGCCCCGCCGGGGCGGAGAGACAGGAGGAGCAAGATGACGCTGGCCAGGGTCTTCGAGCAGCTAGCCGGGGCTGAGGCGCCAGTGGAGTTCGCGGCCTACGACGGCTCGCGCGCGGGGGTGAGCGGCGCCGACATCAGGTTCGACGTGCGTTCGCCGTACGCGGTGTCCTACCTGGTGCATTCGCCAGGGGCGCTCGGACTCGCGCGCGCGTACGTCAGCGGCATGATCGACGTCAGCGGTGACATGTACACCGCGCTGTCGACGATGCAGCAGGTCCTCGGCGATGTGACGGCGCGCGACAAGGGGCGGATCCTCGGCGCGGTGCTGGGCGATCCGCTGCTGCGCGGCGCGCTCAGCCGGCGGCTGGACCCGCCGCCGCAGGAGGCGCCGTTCAGCCGCGTGCCGACCTGGCTCCGGCACTCCAAGCGGCGCGACGCCAAGGCGATCTCGCACCACTACGACGTGTCCAACGCGTTCTACGAGATGGTGCTGGGACCGTCGATGGCCTACACCTGTGCCTGCTATCCCGAGGAGAACTCCACCCTTGAGGAGGCGCAGTACTACAAGCACGACCTGGTGGCCGGCAAGATCGGCCTCAAGCCGGGGATGCGGCTGCTGGACGTGGGCTGCGGCTGGGGCGGCATGGTCATGCACGCCGCCGAGCACTACGGGGTGAAGGCGCTCGGCGTCACGCTCTCCAAGCAGCAGGCGGAGTGGGCGCAGAAGGCCATCGCCGACCGGGGGCTGTCGGAGCTGGCCGAGGTCCGGCACATGGACTACCGGGACGTGACCGAGACCGGCTTCGACGCGGTCAGCTCCATCGGGCTCACCGAGCACATCGGCAAGGGCAACCTTCCCGCGTACTTCTCGTTCCTGTACGGGAAGCTGAAGCCGGGCGGCCGGATGCTCAACCACACCATCACCCGTCCCGACAACCTGGCGCCCGCGATGAAGCAGAACGGCTTCATCAACCGGTACGTGTTCCCGGACGGTGAGCTGGAGGGGCCCGGCTACATCCAGTCGCAGATGAACGACGCGGGCTTCGAGATCCGGCACCAGGAGAGCCTGCGCGAGCACTACGCCAGAACGCTGCTCGGCTGGTGCCGCAATCTGGACGAGAACTGGGACGAGGCGGTGGCCGAGGTCGGCGACGGCATCGCCCGGGTGTGGCGGGTGTACATGGCCGGTTCCGCGCTCGGCTTCGAGCAGAACTGGATCCAGCTGCACCAGACCCTCGGCGTGAAGGTCGGCGACGACGGCCTCTCGCACATGCCGCTGCGTCCCGACTGGGGGCCCTGAGCGCGCGTGAGGTGAACGGCGGGCGGCGGACCGGAACCCGGTCCGCCGCCCGCCGTCGTACGTCCAGGGGACGGGCTCAGAGGAGCTCCATCGTGTTCAGGATGTCGCCGGTGCTCGCGGGCATCGCGCCCTGCTTGGCGGTCACCGTCACCGTGCAGGTGCGGTCGCCGTCGGGGACCTGTCCCTGGTGGCCGGACAGCGTGCCCAGCGCGGACGCCATCTCGTAGGTGGCGCGGACGCCGGGACGGCCGCCGATGGTGGCGGTGGTGGCCTGGACGTTCCTCGCGCCGATCTGCTGGAGGCCCGTCCGGGTGGCGGCCTTGACCTGCTCCAGGGTCGCGCCGCCCGAGGGGGTGCACAGCGCGTTCACGTTCGTGGCGAAGGGCGTCTCCGTCGAGGCGGCCAGGACCGCGAAGACGCCCTTGCGCTCCTGGAGTTGGGAGATGCTGCGCATCATGACCTCCCGGTCGGCGCCCTTCAGCCCGAGCCGGTCGAGCCCGGAGGCGGCCTCGCCGTTGGAGATCGCGATGTCAACCCAGCCCTCCGGGATGGAGATGCGCACGCCGTTGTCCGGCCCGCCGACGGTCTTCCAGCCGCTCGGCGCCGCCTGTGCGGGGGGCGTGGTCTCCGGCGCGGCGGTGCCGGGCGGGCTCGCCGGCGGGGCGGCCGTCTCCGGCTCCCGGACGCCCAGGCACGCGGTCAGGGAGAGCGCGGTCAGGCCTCCGGCGAGCGTGCGGGCCACAGCCCGGCTGACGGTCATGGGGTTCCTTTCGCAGGCCTGTGTGGAGAAGATGCGTGGAACTGTAATTTGGTTGGCCCTCAGAAGGGTGACGTACACCACGACCGCGCCACCGGCCGGCGAGGAGACGCACCGGACATGACGGAGATCGACATGGCTGAGATCACGACTGGAACGGTCACCGCGAACGGGCTGGAGTTCGCCTACCTGGCGGCGGGGCCGGAGGACGGCCCGTTGGCGCTGTGCCTGCACGGCTTCCCCGACTCGGCGCACACCTGGCGGCACCTGATGCCGCTGCTCGCCGGGGCGGGCTACCGGGTGGTCGCGCCGTTCATGCGCGGCTACGCCCCGACCGCCGTGCCCGAGGACGGCGCCTACCAGGGCGGGGCGCTGGCGGCCGACGCGGTCGCGCTGCACGAGGTGCTCGGCGGCGGCCCGGACGCGGTGCTCATCGGGCACGACTGGGGCGCGTTCGCCACCTATGGTGCGGCCGGGCACGCGCCCGGACGCTGGCGCAAGGTGGTCGCGCTCGCCGTCCCGCCGATCACCGCGATGGTGAACACCTTCCTCGACTACGAGCAGCTCAAGCGGTCGTTCTACATGTTCCTGTTCCAGACGCCGCTGGCGGAGATGGCGCTGGACCGGACGTTCGTCGAGGGGCTGTGGCGCGACTGGTCGCCCGGGTACGAGGCGTCCGAGGACGTCGGGCACGTGATGGACTGCCTGGCCGCGCCCGCGAACATCGCGGCGGCGATCGGCTACTACCGGGCCATGCTCGACCCGTCGCGGCTCGTGGAGCGGTACGCGGCCGAGGAGGCGGCGACCACGGGGGAGTGGGAGCGCCCGATCCTCTACCTGCACGGCGCCGACGACGGCTGCCTGGGGGCGGACACGGTGATGCGGGGAGGCGGGCCGGACGCGGTGCTCGCCTTCCTGCCGGAGGGGTCGCGCGCCGAGATCGTGCCCGGCGGCGGCCACTTCCTGCACCTGGACCGGCCCGCCGAGGTCGGCCGCCTCATCATGCACTGGATCGCCGTCTGAGCCGCACCGGGCACTCGAATGTGATGCGCGTCACCCGGGATCAGGCTCCGCGTGCCGCTCTCCTTTGAGATGGTTCAGGTAAACCGAATCCCATTCTATTCAGCGGGGGTCGCGTGATGCCGAGCGTCGAGGACATCGACCTGACGGACTGGGGTTTCTGGAGGCGCCCGCCGGACGAGCGGCACGCGGCGTTCCGGATCCTGCGGTACGAGCCCGGGCTCATCCGCTTCGAGGAACCCGACATCATCATCGCGCCGAAGGGGCCGGGCTACTACGCGCTCACCCGGCACGCCGACGTCGTCGAGGCGTCCCGGCGCCCGCAGGACTTCTGCTCGGGCAAGGGCGCCATCAGCATCCCGGACATGCCCGGCGACATGCACGAGTACTTCGGCTCGCTGATCAGCATGGACGACCCCCGGCACGCCAAGATCCGGCGGATCGTCTCCCGGGCCTTCTCGCCGCGCATGATCCAGCGGTTCGAGGACCAGGTCGAGGCGGTCGCCGGCGGGCTCGCCGAGCGGCTCGGCGCCGACGGCACCGGCGACTTCGTCGCCGACGTCGCGGCCCGGCTCCCACTGAAGATCATCTGCGACATGATGGGGATCGGCGCCGAGCACTACCGCGCGGTGCTCGAGGCCACCAACGTGATCCTGGCCGGCAACGACGCCGAGTTCCTGCCCACCGGCGACGTCGAGCAGCACGCGCTGGCCCTGCTCACCGCGGGCCAGACGCTCAAGGACCTGGTGGAGGAGATCGGCCGCGAGCGTCGCCGGGACCCCGCCGACGACCTCATCTCCGCGCTGGTCAACGCCAATATCGACGGCGAGTCGCTGACCGACCAGGAGCTCGGCTCGTTCTTCATCCTGCTGGTCGTGGCGGGCAACGAGACCACCCGCAACGCCATCGCGCACGGCCTGGACCTGTTCACCCGCGAGCCCGCGCAGCGCGCCCTGCTCACCGCCGGCTTCGACGCCCGGATGCCCGGCGCGGTGGAGGAGATCGTCCGGTACGTCTCGCCGGTGATCTGGATGCGGCGCACCGTCACCCGCGACACCATGCTGAACGACCACGAGGTCAAGGAGGGCGACAAGCTCCTCCTCTACTACGGGTCGGCCAACCGCGACGAGACCGTCTTCACCGAACCCGAGCGGTTCGACATCCTGCGCGACCCGAACCCGCACGTGGGCTTCGGCGGCCCCGGACCGCACTTCTGCCTCGGCGCGCACCTGGCCCGCCGCGAGATCACCGTGATGTTCCGGGAGCTGCTGCGCCGCCACCCCGGCATCCGCGCCGACGGCGAGCCCGAGCGCCTGGAGTCCAACTTCATCAACGGCATCAAGCGCCTGCCGTACGCGCTCTGACCGCCGGGCGGGCCCGTCCGGTCGACGCGCGGGTGAACACTCGGAGGCAGGGCGGCGAGATCCTCGGCGAACGGGCGGCGCTGCTCTAGCGTGGACGCGTCGAAGCGACGGCGTTCGGCCGTCGACCGCCCGCCCGGGAGTGCCCTGTGACCGAGACCGACCCCGCCGAGCTCGCCGGGCTGCGGGCGCGGGGCGACCTGCTGGCGGCCGACAACTCGGCCGTGCGGCTGCGCCTCGCCGAGCTGGAGAACGAGCGGGACGAACGCGACCGCCAGATCGCCCGCCTCACCGGCGCGCTCACCGACGCCGCCCGCCGCATCGGCGACCTCGACCGCGAGCGGGCCGCGCAGGAGCACCGCGCCGAGCTGGCCGAATGGCAGATCGCCGCGCTGGCGACGCGGCGCTGGGCGCGGCTGGGCGGCGCGCTCACCGCGTTCCGCGCGCGCCCGGCCTCGCCCGCGTCGTTCCGGCGGCTGCGCGGCGCCTTGCGGGCCGAACCGGAGCCGCCCGAGCCGCCCGCCGAGCGCCGTCCGCCGCGGCACCCCGAGGTCAAGGTCGCCGACACCGAGTCGCTCGACGTCCCCGCCGCCGAGGTGCCCGAGGGCCCGGTCGCCCGGCCGGGGCTCACCGCGGCGGTGGTGCTCGGCCCGGTCCTGGAGGCCTCGCTCCGGTACGAGTGGCGGCAGGTCTCCGGGTTCGGCGCGGACGACTGGCGCGAGGTCTTCGAGGCCGAACGCCCCGGCCTGCTGCTCGTCGAACCCGTCGCGACCGGGCTCCCGATCGCCGACCTGGCCCGCTGGTGCCGCGACCGCGGCGTCCCGTCGGTGTACTGGGACACCGGCCCTGGCCTCAGCGCCGACGCCGCGCTGTTCGACCACGTCTTCACCGTCGACGCGGACGCGGTCCCGGCCCACCGCGAACGCCTCGGGCACGACCGCGTCCACGCGCTCCCGTTCGCCGCGCAGCCCCGCCTGCACAACCCGGTCAGAGCCGGGGACCGGGGCCGCTACCCGCTGCTGTACGAGGGTGAGTACGACGCCGCAGCCGAACAACTGATCGCCCCGGCGCCGCGCCTCGGTGCCCACTTCTACGGGACGGGCTTCCCGCACATGTACCGCCAGCGGGTCGTGGCGCCGCTCCCGTACGGTCCGTCCCTCGCGGCGCGCAAGCGCTACCGCCTGCTTCTCGCCCCGGACCCGCGCCGGGCGGTCGAGGCCGCGGCGGCGGGCGTCCCGGTAGTCCACCACCGGGAACCCGCCGCGTCGCCCGCGTTCGGGCCGGTCGCGCGTGACGGCAAGGACGCGTCGAGGCTGCTGCGCGCGCTCCTGAACGGTCCCGAGCTGCGCGACCGGCAGGCGCACCTGGCGGTGCGGAGCGTCCATGAGGCGCACACCTACCGGCACCGGATCGACACCGTGCTGCGGATGCTGGACGAGGAACGCCCTGGCGGGGAGGCGCACTTCGCCGAGGCGGAGCGTCCGGCCGTCTCGCTGCTCCTGCCGACCTGCCGTCCCGAGCAGATCGGCCCGGCCATCGAGCAGGCAGCGCGCCAGACGTGGCGGCCCTTGCAGCTCGTCCTGGTGCTGCACGGGCTGGGCCTCGACCCCGCGGACGTGGAGAAGCGGGCGCTCGCGGCGGGCGTCGACGACGTCGTGGTGATCGCGGCGGACCGCTCGGTCTCGCTCGGCGGCTGCCTCAACCTCGCGATCGACGCCGCCGACGGGACCCACCTCGGCAAGATCGACGACGACGAGCTGTACGGCCCGCACTACCTGTCCGACCTGCTGCCCGCCTTCTCCTACACCGACGCGGGCGTGGTCGGGAAGCTCGCCCACTACGCCCACCTCGCCTCGATCGGCGCGACCCTGCTGCGCTATCCCGAGCACGAGCACCGGTACGTGGACGTGCTGCGCGGCGGCGCGCTGCTGGGGGAGGGCGACCTCATCCGCGCCTACCGGTTCGCCGACCTCGGACGCGGCGAGGACACCGACCTGTTCCGGCGGCTGCGCGCCGACGGAGTGCGGGTGTACGCGGCGGACCGGTTCTCGTTCATCACCATCCGGCACGCGGACGCGACCCGGCACACCTGGCGGCCGAGCGACCTCGAACTGCTCGCCGACAGCCGGCTCGCGTTCTACGGCCTCGCCGAGGAGCACGTCCTGTTCTGACGGCCGCCGCCGGCAGCGACGGCGGCGGCGGCGCAGTGTGATCGCCGCCGCCGTCCGGGCCCGGGCGGTGCCTCGGGTCAGCGCAGCTCGCGCTTGAGGATCTTGCCGGTGGCGGTCATCGGCAGCTCGTCGCGGAACTCCACGATCCGGGGGTACTTGTAGGCGGCGAACTGCTCCCTGCCCCAGGCGATCAGCTCGTCCTCGGTGACCGTGGCGTCCGGGGTGCGGATCACGTACGCCTTGATCTCCTCGCCGTGGGTGTCGTGCGGGACGCCCACCACCGCGACCAGCGAGACCTGCGGGTGGGTCAGCAGGACCTCTTCCAGCTCGCGCGGGTACACGTTGTAGCCGCCGCGGAGGATCATGTCCTTGGAGCGGTCGATGATGAAGTAGTAGCCCTCGTCGTCGCGGCGGGCCACGTCGCCGGTCCGGAACCAGCCGTCGCGGAGGGCGTCGGCGGTGGCCTCGGGCCGGTTGTAGTAGCCCTTCATGATGTTGTGCCCGCGGACGGCGATCTCGCCCGGCCCCTCGCCCTCGACCTCTTTCCAGTCGTCGTCGATGAGCTTCATCTCCACGCCCCAGATCGGCAGGCCGATCGACCCCGGCTTGATGGGCCGGTCGGGCCGGTTGAACGAGGCGACCGGCGAGGTCTCCGACAGTCCGTACCCCTCCAGGATGTCCTCGCCGAACTTGTCCTTGATGCCCTTGATGACCTCCATCGGCAGCGCCGCGCCGCCCGAGACGGCCACCCGCAGGTTCTCCCGGACGGCCGCCAGGTCCTCGGCCGAGGTGTCGTCGTTGAGCAGGCCCCAGTACATGGTGGGCACGCCCGCGAAGACGTTCACCTTCTCCTTGACCATCAGCGCGATGGCCTCCTTGGCGTCGAACCTCGCCTGCATGACCAGCGTGGCCCGCCGGTAGAAGCCCACGTTCATCACGCAGGTCTGCCCGAAGATGTGGAATAGCGGCAGCGTCACCAGCGAGGTGTCGTGCAGCGTCCTGGCGAACAGGGTGTCGTCCACCATCGCGTTGG
This sequence comes from Spirillospora sp. NBC_01491, assembly GCF_036227065.1. GTDB lineage: Bacteria > Actinomycetota > Actinomycetes > Streptosporangiales > Streptosporangiaceae > Spirillospora > Spirillospora xylanilytica. Next base: position 2,693,347 of record NZ_CP109432.1, on the reverse strand, counting down.
TCAGCAGGTTGCCGTGCGTCAGCTCGGCGCCCTTGGGCTGCCCGGTGGTGCCGCTGGTGTAGATGATCACGGCGGTGTCGGTGGCCTCGGTCGGCTCCGCGTCGAAGGTGCCGGGCTGGCCCGCCAGCGCCGCCCAGAACAGCTCGGCGCCCTCGATCGGGGACTCGATGGTGGCCAGGCTCGCCGGGAGCAGGAAGAAGTGCTCGCAGCCGTCGGCCTGGTCGAACCCGGCCTTGCCCATCTCGCCCAGCGGGAGCTGCGGGGCGCCCTCGAAGCAGAACAGCGCCTTGGCGTCGGAGTCGGCCAGGTGGTAGGCGATCTCGCGTGGTTTGAGCAGCACGTTCAGTGGGACGACGATCGCGCCGGCCTTGAGCGCGCCGAAGTAGATCATCGGGAAGTAGGGCAGGTTCGGCGAGGAGAGCGCGACCTTGTCGCCCGGGCCGATGCCGCGCGACCGGAGCAGGTTGGCGACCTGGTTGGCGATCGAGTCGACGAAGGAGTACGAGAGCCGCATGTCGCCGAAGACGACGGCGTCGCGGTCGGGCGTCTCCCGGGCGGCATCCTCAAGCAGGACCGACAGGTTGAGCATGGCTCTCCTCGCGCGGGGATGGTTCACCAGCGGTTGTTACCGACGAGTGTATGAATCGCTGGCCACATCCTGGTGCATCGGCTTCCGCCCGCGCCATCCCCTGTGCGCCGATTTGGTCCGGTGCACAACGGGGGACGGCGCGGGTTGGTCCCGCGGACGGGGAGCGGGCCGGGATCAGCCGAAGTTCACGTCCGCGCAGGAGTAGAAGGCATTGCCGGTGTCGGCGATGTCCCACACCGCCAGGAGCAGGTGCCGGCCGTGCTTGGCGGGCAGCGTGCCGGTGTGCGACACCGTGCTGGACGGGCGCTGGCCCCCGTAGCTCTGGCTGAGGAACGGCTGGGAGTCGAGCGCGGCCCTGGTCAGCGGCTGGGACGGGTTCCAGCCGTCCCTGGTCAGGAAGTAGCGGAACGAGGTGGTCGCGTGCACCGCGGTGAGCTTCCAGGAGATGGTGAACGACGAGCCGCCGGACACCGCGGTGGCCGGCCACTGCCCGCCGCGCGGGTCGTCGAGCGGTGCCCACCGGCTGTCGCCCGCCGCGCAGATCTTGCCGTCGGCGGGACCGGAGCCGGGGAACCCCTTGGGGCCCTCGACGCTCTGGGGCTCCCACTGGATCTCGCCGCAGCCGGTCACCTGGCCGGTGGCGCACAGCGAGCTGCGGCTCGGCGGCGAGGTGGTGTAGCCGTGCGAGAGGGCCGGCGTGGCGAGCGCCAGCGGCAGGCCGACGGCCGCGGCGGCGCCGAGGGCGAGGGTCCTCTTCCTCGGGAGGGCGGGTCTCGGGATGCGTGGTTTCCTGGGCATACTCGGTTCTCCTTGCGGGGGGTCTGCGGGGGATGACCTTGATCGGAGTCGGCAGCCGGGGGAGCTCCGGACACCTCCCTTCTTATAGGAAACCTTCCTATTGACTAGGAGGTTCGGCGCTCGGGACCGGCACGTCAAGGCCCAACCCGCCCGTCGGTGCGGCGCGACCCGGACCGGTCCGGGTGGACGGGTGGACCGGTGGCCGGATCCGGCCTGCGCCGGTTCCGCGGACCGCGATATGTCGCGTGCGGACCGGTCCCGCCCGTTACGATGACCGGTCCCGACGAGGAAAGGCGCACAATCTTGATCATCTTCGGCTGGCGGGTGGTGTTCTTCACGCTGAGCAGGGGCGTCTTCCACTGCCCGGAATGCGGCGGCGACCGGGAGTACCGGCGGCGCTACGGCCGCAACTTCTTCAGCCTCTTCTTCATCCCCGTCATCCCGCTCAACAAGTCGGGGGGCGAGTTCGTCCAGTGCGACACCTGCAAGGGCCGCTGGAACACCGGTGTGCTGGAGATCCCGACGACCGCCGAGCTGGCCCAGATGCCCGCGATGCTGCTGCGCATGGCGGTGTCGCAGGTGCTCCGCTCCGGCGACCCCGCCCACCAGGGCGCCCGGCGGCGCGCGGTCACCGTCGTCCGGCAGGCGGGCGACGCCGGCTACGACGAGGCCGCGCTCGACGGCGACATGGGCCGCTCGTTCGACCAGGTGCGCGCGGAGATGGCCCGCGCCTCGTCCGCGCTGGCCCCCGAGGCGCGCGAGAGCATCCTGCGCGCCGCCGCCGAGATCGCCCTGGCCGACGGGACGCTCAGCGTGTCGGAGGAGGAGACCCTCGCCGCCGTGGGCACCGATCTGGAGCTCACCCGCGTCCAGGTGACCGGGGTCGTCTCCCTGGCCCGGCAGTCCTCGGGCCACTGACGCTCGGTCCGGCGGGAAGGCTTGCGGTTGCGCTAGTCTTCATGTATGCCAGCCAGGCTGCTCCCCGACCGGCCACGCTGACGCACTGGCGTCAGCGTGGTGGCCCCTCCTGCGAGAGGGGCCGTTTCATGTTCGGCGGACGGCCCCCACGATCCCGTTGATGAAAGACCGGAGTCTGTAAGCGTGAGCAGCGACGAGCAGTACGACCCGCGGGCGGTTCAGGACAAGTGGCAGGACCGCTGGGCGGAGCTCGACCCGTTCGCGGCGGCGGCCGGCGATGACGGCCGCGAGCGCCGTTACGCGCTGGACATGTTCCCCTACCCCTCCGGTGACCTGCACATGGGCCACGCCGAGGCGTTCGCCATCGGCGACGTCGTGGCGCGCTACTGGTTCCAGAAGGGCTACAACGTCCTGCACCCCATCGGGTGGGACTCCTTCGGGCTGCCCGCCGAGAACGCCGCGATCAAGCGCGACTCGCACCCCGCCGAGTGGACCTACGCCAACATCGACACGCAGGCGGCCTCGTTCCACCGCTACGCGCCCTCGTTCGACTGGTCCCGCCGGCTGCACACCTCCGATCCCGAGTACTACAAGTGGACGCAGTGGCTGTTCCTGCGCTTCTACGAGCGCGGCCTGGCCTACCGCAAGGGCGGCCAGGTCAACTGGTGCCCCAACGACCAGACCGTGCTGGCCAACGAGCAGGTCGTCGGCGGGCACTGCGAGCGCTGCGGCGCCCTGGTCGAGAAGCGGGTGCTGACCCAGTGGTACTTCAAGATCACTGAGTACGCCGACCGGCTGCTGGACGACATGGCGCAGCTCGAGGGCAAGTGGCCCGAGCGGGTGCTGCTGATGCAGCGCAACTGGATCGGCCGCTCCACCGGCGCCGACGTCGACTTCGTCATCGAGGGCCGCGACGCCCCCGTCACCGTCTACACCACCCGTCCCGACACGCTCTACGGCGCGACGTTCATGGTGGTCGCCGCCGACGCCGCGCTGGCCGACGAGATCTGCGCCCCCGAGCAGCGCGCCGCGTTCGAGACCTACCGCGAGGAGGTCTCCCGCGAGAGCGAGATCGAGCGGATGTCCACCGAGCGCGAGAAGACCGGCGTCTTCCTCGGCCGCTACGCGGTCAACCCGGTCAACGGCGAGCGGATCCCGGTCTGGGCCGCCGACTACGTGCTGGCCGAGTACGGGCACGGCGCGATCATGGCGGTGCCGGCGCACGACCAGCGCGACCTCGACTTCGCGCTGAAGTTCGGGCTGCCGGTCCGGGTGGTGGTGCGGACCGGCGAGGCCGACCCCGCCGAGACCGGCGTGGCCACCTCGGGCGACGGCGCGATCGTCAACTCCGGCCCGATCGACGGGCTGACCAAGGCCGACGGCATCGCCGCGATCACCGAGATCCTGACCGGCAAGGGCCTCGGGAAGGCCGCGGTCAACTTCCGGCTGCGCGACTGGCTGGTGTCCCGGCAGCGGTTCTGGGGCTGCCCGATCCCGATCGTGCACTGCCCCTCGTGCGGGGAGGTCCCCGTTCCCGACGACCAGCTCCCGGTGACGCTGCCGGGCAACCTGCGCGGCGCCGACCTGTCGCCCAAGGGCACCTCCCCGCTGGCCGCCGCGTCCGACTGGGTGAACGTCGCGTGCCCCAAGTGCGCCGGCCCCGCCAAGCGCGACACCGACACCATGGACACCTTCGTCGACTCGTCCTGGTACTACTTCCGCTACTGCTCGCCGGGCTACGAGGGCGGCCCGTTCGACGCCGAGCAGGTCCGCCGGTGGATGCCGGTCGACCAGTACACCGGCGGCGTCGAGCACGCCATCCTGCACCTGCTCTACAGCCGGTTCTTCACCAAGGTCCTGCACGACATGGGCATGGTCGACTTCACCGAGCCGTTCACCCGGCTGCTCAACCAGGGCCAGGTCATCCTCAACGCCAAGGCGATGTCCAAGTCCACCGGCAACCTGGTCGACCTCGGCGAGCAGATCGCCGAGTACGGCGTCGACGTCGTCCGGCTGGCGATGCTGTTCTCCGGCCCGCCCGAGGACGACATCGACTGGGCCGATGTGTCCCCGCACGGGATGTCCAAGTTCCTGTCCCGGGTCCACCGGATCGCCGCCGAGACCGCCGCCGCGCCCGGCACCGACCCCGCGGCCGGCGACGTCGCGCTGCGCCGGGTCACCCACCGGACCATCGCCGAGGCCACCGCGCTGGTCGAGGGGCACCGGTTCAACGTGGCGATCTCCCGGGTGATGGAGCTGGTCAACGCCACCCGCAAGACCGTCGACTCGGGTGCCGGCCCCGCCGACCCCGCCGTCCGCGAGGCGGCCGAGACCATCGCGATCGTGCTGTCGCTGTTCGCCCCCTACACCGCCGACGAGGCGTGGGAGCTGCTCGGCCGCACCGCGCCGGTCGCCACCGCCGGCTGGCCCGCCGCCGACCCGTCGCTGCTGGTCGAGGAGTCGGTCACCTGCGTCGTCCAGGTCGCGGGCAAGGTCCGCGACCGGATCGAGGTCGCCCCCGGTATCGCCGCCGAGGAGCTGGAGCGCCTCGCGCTCGACTCCGCCAAGGTCCGGGAGGCCCTGGCCGGCGCCGACATCAACAAGATCATCGTGCGCGCCCCCAAGATCGTGAACATCGTTCCGTCCCGCTGAGCGCCCGCGCCGTCTTCGCCCGCGCCGTCCTCGCCCGCGCCCGACCGGCGGACGAGGACGGCGGCCGTGCGGCCCCAGGGCCGGACAAGGCGGAAGCGGCCTCGGGAAATCCCGGGCCGCTTCCGTTCTGCCGTCTCGGCGCGGGGTTCCTCCGGTCTCGGGGGCCGGGGGGCGCCGTGCCGCGTCACATCTTGCGGAGGACCGCCACGACCCGGCCGAGCACCGACGCCTCGTCGCCCGGGATGGGCTCGTAAGCGGAGTTCTGGGGCATCAGCCAGATGTGCCCGTCCTTGCGCTTGAACGTCTTCACCGTGGCCTCGCCGTCGATCATGGCGGCGACGATGTCGCCCTGCTCGGCGACCGGCTGCTGTCGGACGACCACCCAGTCGCCGTCGGCGATGGCGGCCTCGATCATCGAGTCGCCGCTGACCTTCAGCAGGAAGTGGGTGCCCTCGCCGACCAGCTGCTTGGGCAGGGTGAACACGTCCTCGACGGCCTCCTCGGCCAGGATCGGGCCACCGGCGGCGATCCGGCCGACCAGCGGCACGTACGCGGGCGCGGGCCGGGTCGAGGCCTCCTGGCCGTTGGCGACCTCGTAGGAGTCGGGCTCGGTGCGCACCGGGGTGGCGCCCGGCACCCGTACCTCGACCGCGCGCGGCCGGTTGGGGTCGCGCCGCAGGAAGCCCTTGCGCTGCAACGCCCGGAGCTGGTGCGACACGCTGGAGGTGCTGGTCAGTCCGACCGCCTCGCCGATCTCCCGCATGGACGGAGGGTAACCGCGGCGCTGGACCGAGTCGCGGATCACCTCGAGCACCATGCGCTGCCGCTGGGTCAGGCCGCCTTCGTCACCGGGGCCGTCGGGCGTTTCCCGGACCTTGCTCATCGCTGGTCGCCTCCTGGGCGCTTCGATCCGTCACTCCTTGTCATGGAACGTTATCGCGTCCGGGCTGGATGATCAAACAATTGTTCGAAGAAGGTGCTCGCGTTTCGGGGCTGGGCTGCGGTAGAACATCGTACAGACGTTCGATCGAAAGTTAGTTCGAAGATCAACGATCGGCGGCTGACCGTGAGGAGGCCGGGATGGCGGGTTCGCTCCACCGGGGGGACGCGGTGCGGGGTGGTCCGGGGTCGGGGGACCTGAAGGCGGGCGGTGCGGGACGGGCGGGGGCCGACAGGCGGCTGAGACTCGTCCGCTCCGGTGAGGCGACGGCGCGACGGGGGACGCCGTCGAGAAGGGCGGGGCCGCGCGCGGCGGGGTCGCGTGGGGCCGAGCGGCAGGGGGCGGGGCCACGGAGGGTGGCGCCGGGGCGGCAGCCGATCCGGCTCACGCGGCGGGGGCGCGTGGTGCTGGTGACGTTCGCGGCGGCCGTTCTGCTCGTGGCGCTGTGGCTGACCGTCGGCCGGGGGGCCAGGGCCGGTTCCGGGGACGCGTCCGCGGCGGAGGGCGGCGTCGTCGCGGCGAGCGAGGGCGTCCGCACCGTCGTGGTCGAGCCCGGCGACACTCTGTGGGAGATCGCGGTCGGCGTCGACTCCGGTGCCGATCCGCGCGTGATCGTGCAACGCGTCATGGACCTGAACGGCCTGTCCGACGCCTTCGTCCAGCCCGGCCAGGAGCTCCGCCTGCCGGAGCGCTGAGCGCCCGCCGGGGCGGCCCTGCGGGCACCCTCGCGATGACCTTCGCTGACCTGCGGAGAACGACGAAGTCGCAGCTCAGAGTGACCGTGCGGGCGCGACACGCCCGGGGTGGGGCCCGTAAGGCTCGATGTGACCAGGGTCTACGCGGGAGGCTCCCGTTCCAGGTTGCGAAGCCCCCTCCGGCCCCTTACGGTTGACCACAACATCTAGTAGTCACACGGATGTCATTAACCACAAGTTGTGTTCTTGTGGCGCTGTCCTGACCGTGTGACCGGGTAAAGGGTCAGGGGAGGAGGGAACGCGTGCACTGCCCGTTCTGCCGCAACCCTGACACCAAAGTGATCGACAGCCGTTCCACCGACGACGGCGGGGCCATCAGGCGCCGCCGCTCGTGCCCGGAGTGCGGCAAGCGGTTCACGACGCAGGAGAACGTGCTCCTGATGGTGGCCAAGCGCAGCGGGGTTACCGAGCCGTTCTCCAGAGAAAAGATCATCGCCGGGGTGCGCAGGGCCTGTCAGGGCCGCCCGGTCGACGAGGATGCGCTGGCCAAGCTCGGTCAGCGGGTCGAGGAGGCGCTCCGGGCGGCCGGAGCGGCGGAGGTCCCCTCGCATGAGGTCGGCCTCGCGATCCTCGGGCCGCTCGGCGAGCTCGACGAGGTCGCCTATCTGCGATTCGCCTCGGTCTACCGGAGCTTCGAGTCGCTCGACGACTTCGCCAAGGAGATCGAGTCCCTGCGGACGGCCGGTTCCTCGGGGGAGCCTGGCCCGTCCCGGTAGGGGCGGATCCGACACAACGGCACATCAGCACGACGACAGCACTTGAGAAGCGCCCGCGACCGGGATGACCCGGGCGGCGGGCGGAGTTGTTCCTGGACAGGGCCCGGCGGGAGGGCCCGGAGGGGGAAGACCATGACGGAAACGGTGAGCGGCTCGGCGGCCCGGCGCGGCAAGGGGGGTCGCAAGGGGTTGAAGGTCGAGCGCATCTTCACCACGCCCGGCGTGCATCCGTACGACGAGATCCGCTGGGAACGCCGTGACGTCGTCATGACCAACTGGCGCGACGGCTCGGTCAACTTCGAGCAGCGCGGGGTGGAGTTCCCCGACTTCTGGTCGCTGAACGCGGCCAACATCGTGACCTCCAAGTACTTCCGGGGCGCGGTCGGCACCCCGGTGCGGGAGTGGAGCCTCAAGCAGCTCGTCGACCGGGTCGTGAAGATGTACGTCGACACCGCCCTGGAGCACGGGTACTTCGCGTCCGAGGCCGACGCCGAGATCTTCGACCACGAGCTGAAGCACGCGCTGGTCCACCAGATGTTCAGCTTCAACTCGCCGGTGTGGTTCAACGTCGGGACCCGGTCCCCCCAGCAGGTGTCGGCGTGCTTCATCCTGTCGGTCGACGACACGATGGAGTCGATCCTGGACTGGTACAAGGAGGAGGGGGTCATCTTCAAGGGCGGCTCGGGCGCCGGCCTGAACCTGTCCCGGATCCGGTCCTCCAAGGAGCTGCTGTCGTCCGGCGGCACCGCGAGCGGCCCGGTGTCGTTCATGCGCGGCGCCGACGCGTCCGCCGGGACGATCAAGTCCGGCGGCGCCACCCGGCGCGCGGCCAAGATGGTCGTGCTCGACGTGGACCACCCGGACGTGGCCGAGTTCATCGAGACCAAGGCGCGCGAGGAGGAGAAGATCCGCGCGCTGCGGGACGCCGGGTTCGACATGGACCTCGGCGGCCGGGACATCGCCAGCGTCCAGTACCAGAACGCCAACAACTCGGTCCGGGTGTCCGACGAGTTCATGCACGCGGTGGAGGCCGACGGCGACTTCGCGCTGCGCGCCCGCCTCGACGGCACGCCCGTCGAGACCGTCAAGGCCAAGGAGCTGTTCCGGCTCATGGCCAAGGCGGCGTGGGGGTGCGCCGACCCGGGCATCCAGTACGACGACACGATCAACGACTGGCACACCAACCCCGAGTCGGGCCGGATCACCGCCAGCAACCCGTGCTCGGAGTACATGTCGCTCGACAACTCCTCCTGCAACCTGGCCAGCATCAACCTGCTGAAGTTCCTCGGCCCGGACGGCACCTTCGACGTCACCAGGTTCGTCCAGCTCACCGAGCTGATCATCACGGCGATGGACGCCTCGATCTCGTTCGCCGACTTCCCGACCGAGAAGATCGCCGAGACCACCCGCGACTACCGGCAGCTCGGCATCGGCTACGCCAACCTCGGCGCGCTGCTGATGGCCACCGGGCACGCCTACGACTCCGAGGGCGGCCGGGCGCTCGCCGCCGCGATCACCTCGCTGATGACCGGTGTCGCCTACCGGCGGTCCGCCGAGCTGTCCGGCGTGGTCGGCCCGTACGCGGGGTACGCGCGCAACGCCGACGCGCACAAGCGGGTCATGCGCAAGCACGCCGCCGCCAACGACGAGGTCCGCACGTTCGCGGCGATGGACAAGGCCGTCCTCGCCGCCGCGTCCAAGGAGTGGCAGGACTGCCTGAAGGCCGGTGAGAAGCACGGCTACCGCAACGCCCAGGCGTCGCTGCTCGCGCCGACCGGCACCATCGGGCTGATGATGGACTGCGACACCACCGGCATCGAGCCCGACCTGGCGCTAGTGAAGTTCAAGAAGCTGGTCGGCGGCGGCTCCATGCAGATCGTCAACCTCACGGTGCCGCGGGCCCTGGAGATGCTCGGCTACCAGCAGGAGCAGATCGAGGCGATCGTCGAGTTCATCGCCGAGAACGGCCACGTCGTGGACGCGCCGGGGCTGCGCCCCGAGCACTACGAGGTGTTCGACTGCGCGATGGGCGAGCGGGCGATCAGCCCGATGGGGCACGTCCGGATGATGGCGGCGGTCCAGCCGTTCCTGTCCGGCGCGATCTCCAAGACCGTCAACATGCCCGAGCAGGCCGCCGTCGAGGACATCGAGAAGGTGTACTTCGAGGGCTGGAAGCTCGGCCTGAAGGCCCTGGCGATCTACCGCGACAACTGCAAGGTCGGCCAGCCGCTGTCGGCCGCGGGCAAGAAGGAGGCGGCCGAGCCGGAGGCCGTCCCGGCCGAGGTGGCGACCCGCCCGGTCCGCAAGCGCCTGCCCAAGCAGCGCCCGGCCACCGTCACCCGCTTCTCCGTCGCGGGCGCCGAGGGCTACATGACCGCCTCGTCCTACCCCGACGACGGCCTCGGCGAGGTGTTCCTCAAGCTCGGCAAGCAGGGCTCGACCCTGGCCGGCGTGATGGACGCGTTCTCCATGGCGATCTCCATCAGCCTCCAGTACGGGGTGCCGCTGGAGACCTGGGTGGAGAAGTTCACCAACCTGCGGTTCGAGCCGGCCGGGATGACCGACGACCCCGACATCCGCATGGCCACGTCGATGATGGACTACATCTTCCGCCGGCTGGCCCTGGACCACCTGCCCTACGAGGTGCGCGCCGAGCTCGGCATCTTCACCGCCGGAGAGCGCGCGCTCCAGGCCGAGGGGAAGGACCCGGCGGCGCTGCACGCCGAGGACGAGATCGAGCACGAGACGCTGGCCCAGTCGGCCGAGATCACCCGGCGCGCCGCCGAGCCGCGGGCGGCCCGGTCCGAGGCCCCGGCGGCCGAGCCGCGCTCCTCGACGGAGGTCATCGAGAGCCGCCAGGGCCGCACCGCCGACGCGCCGCTCTGCCTGACCTGCGGCACGAAGATGCGCCCTGCGGGAAGCTGCTACGTCTGCGAGGGCTGCGGCTCCACCAGCGGTTGCAGCTGAAGCAGCGCGGAGTCGCATCCGACGCGGCATTGTTCTTGACCGGATGCGACTGAGATGAAAAGTCGGAGGGGGAGTCGATTTCTATCGACTCCCCCTTCTGCTTAGGCGCGGCCGCCCGGGAATGGAGCCCGACCAGCTTCTGCCGAGGGGACACCTCGCCGCGTGTGCGACGCCATCAGTCGAAGGTGCCGCTGTCACTGTCGTAGACGTATCGGCCACTGAGCAGCTCGTCGCGATAGTTATGCAGGTAGTCATCGAAGTACCAGGCCTTCAGACCGCTTGGGCCCCCGTGGATCTCCCACGAGAAGAGCTGGCCTCGAGCGCCGCGCGCCGCCGGTGCGAGATCGATGCACCACAGGTTGCCGCCGCCGTCCGCGGCGAAGGGGATCCATCCCGGATGCCACCACGTGTACCGGAGGTACGGGTCGTCCGGATCCAGTTCGACCGGGGCCCAGCCGTCGAATGTTCCGTCTTCACGAAGACTTTCAAGGGACCGCCATGTGCCCAGCATGTCTTTGACCGACAGCCCCGCGTATTCGAAAATGTCCAGCCCGCCGGAATCGCCGAACAGCCGCAGGTACGCCCGGAACTCGTCCGGGAGACGCTCTCCGACCGCGGCTTCGAGGTCGGCCACGGCCGCCGGGTCGGCGGCGCCACGGGCGGCGGCCAACCGCGCGTACGCGGGACGCGCGTGCTCGGCGAGCCAGCCGGCGATGTCTGACACGGTCTCGGTCAACGACGCCGCGCACGCGTCGAGCTCCGCTACGTCCTCGGGGTCGGGAGGGCCATGACGGGTGATCGACTCCTTGTGCGCGGGACGTGCGTGCTCAGCGAGCCAGACGGCGATGTCGGACGTCGATCGGGCGAGCCGGTCAGCCCGATGGCTGGTCGCTCCATGGTCGCGCAACAACTGGGCGGTGCCGTCGTGTCCCCGGCGTTCGGCAAGGCTGAGCGCGTTCACCTTGCCCTCGTCGACGGACGGGAGCACGCTCGCGCCGGCGGCCAGAAGCGCTCGCACGACCTCGATGTTCCCTCTATGGGCCGCGCACATCATGGGCGTCCAGCCGTCCGGGCGCGGCAGATCGGGATCGGCGCCCGCGCGGAGCAGCATCGACACGAGCGCGGCCGACTCCGCCAGCAGGCACGCGTGGGTCAGCACGGTTCCGGTCTCCACCTCACCGCGCTCGCTGCGGTTGACATCCGCGCCCCGTGTGATCAGGAACTCCACCAGCGGAAGGCGCCCGATCCTGACGGCGGCGCTGAGCGGAGTCGTCCCCAGGACGTCGTCCTCCGCGTCGACCGGAAGGCCGCAGTCCAGGAACGGCCGCACCAGCTCGATCTCGCCCGTGTCCGCCGCATGCAGGACGATCGGGCAGCGGTCCCCGTCGGTAGCGCCGGGGTCAACGCCACTCTCGAAGAGGCGAGTGAGCGCCGCGGAATCTCCCCTGGCGATCGCATCCAGCAGAGCTCGGCCATCCTGCATCTGTCGATACCTTCTCTCGCCCGCGGCGGATCCACGTCGCGGGCTCGTGGCCCCATCCGTCCGGGACATCGTAGGGATCGGCAGTGACAGTCCCCTCGGCATGCTCGCCGGTTTCCGCCGCCTACGCCAGGTGTGATCGGCGGCGTGGGGACGTCCGGTTCCTACAAGACCGCACGAGACGACGATCAGTAGCTTCACCTGGATGAACGACTTCTCAGGGCCCGTCTTCGCGCCGGGGGACGAGGTGTGCGAACCTGGCGGAGCCGACCGGAACCGGATCGCGCACGCGGCACTCCACGACGCCATGCGCCCCTGGTCCACCGGCGGTGCCTTCGCCAACTTCCTGGGCGTCGGCGACACCGGCCACGACCGCGTGCGCTCCGCGTACCCGCCCGCCGGATTCGCCCGGCTCACCGAGCTCAAGACGGTCTACGACCCGCGGAGCCTGTTCCGCGTCAAGCACAACATTCCACCTCGCTGAACGGAGCACACCCATGCCCGCCAAGATCGACCTGATCGGCCTCGTCGTCACCGACATGGCCCGCTCGCTCGCCTTCTACCGCCACCTGGGCCTCGCCCTTCCCCCGGAGGCCGACGACGCCCCGCACGCCGAGTTCGAACTGCCCGGCGGCCTGCGCCTGGCCTGGGACACCGAGGACACGATCCGCTCGTTCGACCCGGACTGGACCCGCCCGTCCGGCGGCCACCGCGTCGCGCTGGCCTTCCACTTCGACACGCCGGACGAGGCCGACGCCGCCTACGCCGACCTCGTCGCGCTCGGCTACGAAGGCCACAAGGCGCCGTGGAACGCCCCATGGGGTCAGCGGTACGCGATCGTCAACGACCCCGACGGCAATGCCGTCGACCTCTTCAGCCCGCTCTCCTGACCCGGCCCCGAGCTGCGCTGTGAGGACCATGCAGGCCATCGCCGTTCGACCGGCCCGACCGGCCTGATGCGGCACCCCCGCGCGCACGAGGCGCCGGGTGATCGGGCATGGTTGCCGGTGGGACACCTCCGACGCGTCGTCGAGCATCGTCGGCGGGAACGAAAGGCGAGGCGATGAGCGATCTCGATCCGCGTCCGACCCCGACGACCTGCGGCGGCCGTGACGACGTCGCGTCGGGACCCGTCCACGAACTGCTGGCGCCCCGCCGGGTGCCGCTCGGGGAGAGCACCGTCGTCAGGAGGCTCCTGCCGAGCCTGGGGCGCCGGATGGTGGGCGCCTGGTGCTTCGTCGACCACTACGGTCCCGACGACATCGCCGACGAACCGGGCATGCAGGTTCCGCCGCACCCGCACATCGGCCTGCAAACGGTGAGCTGGCTGCACGCCGGCGAGGTACTGCATCGAGACAGCCTCGGCAGCCTGCGCACGGTACGGCCCAAGGAACTGGGCCTGATGACCGCCGGTCGCGCCATCGCGCACTCGGAGGAGTCGCCCCGGGCCCACGGGCAGATCCTGCACGGCGCCCAGCTGTGGGTGGCCCTCCCCGGCTCCGACCGGCATTCCGACCCGTCCTTCGAACACCATGCCGACCTGCCCGTCGTGACCGCGCCGGGGGTCGACGCCACGGTCATCCTGGGCGAACTGGACGGCGCATCCTCGCCCGGGACCACCCACACCCCCATCGTCGGGGCGGACCTCGTCCTCGCCGACGGAGCCGACATCAGGCTGCCCGTGGAGCCGGACTTCGAGTACGCGGCGCTGACCATGTCGGGCGTCACCGAGGTGGACGGCGTCCGCCTGGAACCGGGATCGATGCTCTACCTGGGATGCGGACGCCGCGACCTGCGCCTGCGCGCCGACGGCGAGAGCGGCCTGCTCCTCCTCGGCGGCGAGCCGTTCGAGGAGAAGCTGATCATGTGGTGGAACTTCGTCGGCCGCACGAACGAGGAGATCGCCGAAGCCCGCCGGGACTGGATGTCAGGCGACCGCTTCGGCACCGTCCACGGCTACGCCGGCGCCCCGATCCCGGCACCAGCCCTGCCCGCCACCCCGCTCAAACCACGAGGCAGAACCCGCTGAACACCGTCCGTCCCCCTGTTCGAAGCCCTGCCCCGCCCGCCCTGCCGCGCCCGCCGCGTGCCCGGGGAGTCGGGCGATCGACTGGTCAGTGCGCGCCTAAACGCAGGACATCGCCCGCTTCGCGTCCCTGCCGCCCGCCCGCTCTCGATCGCTCGGGCGAAGTGGAATCGAGCAGGGCACGGCATGGTTGTGGTGTACGTGATGCATGGTGAGTACAAGGTGCCCGGCGGAAAGCTCGTGGTCGCGGACGTCGACGTCGTCGACGGGCTGCTGCGGTCTCCGCGGATCAGCGGCGACTTCTTCCTCGAGCCGGACGAGGCCCTCGAAGCGATCAACACGGCCCTCGACGGGCTCCCGGCCGGGCTGGAGGCCCGGGAGATCGCGGCCCGCGTGGACGCGGGGCTGCCGCCGGGCACGGTGATGCTCGGGCTGTCCGCGGAGGCCGTCGGGATCACCGTGCGGCGGGCGGTGGCCCGGGCTTCGGACTGGCATCAGCACGAGTGGCGGCTGATCCACGCGGGGCCGCAGGAACCCGCGCTGCACATGGCGCTCGACCAGGTGCTCGCCGAGGAGGTCGGCGCCGGCCGGCGCCCGCCCACACTGCGGATCTGGGAGTGGGCCTCGCCGTCGATCATCATCGGCAGCTTCCAGTCGCTGCGCAACGAGGTCGACGCGGAGGCGGCCCGCCGGCACGGGGTGACGGTGGTCCGCCGGATCAGCGGCGGCGGCGCGATGTTCGTGGAACCCGGGAACACGATCACCTACTCGCTCTACGCGCCCGAGTCGCTGGTCGCCGGGATGTCGTTCGCCGAGAGCTACGCCTTCCTGGACGACTGGGTGCTCGGGGCGCTCGGAGAACTGGGCGTCAAGGCCTGGTACCAGCCGCTGAACGACATCACCTCCGACCAGGGAAAGATCGGTGGCGCGGCCCAGAAACGCCTGGCCAGCGGCGCGGTCCTGCATCACGTGACGATGTCGTACGACATCGACGCCGACAAGATGCTCCAGGTGCTGCGGATCGGCCGGGAGAAGGTCTCCGACAAGGGCATCACCAGCGCGAAGAAGCGCGTGGACCCGCTCCGCCGGCAGACCGGGCTGCCCCGCCAAGAGATCATCGACCGGATGATCGGCCACTTCCGCGCCCGCCACGGCCTGGCGGCCGACCACCTCACCGACGACGAGACGCGCCTGGCCGAGAAGTACGTGACGGACAAGTTCGACACCGAAGCCTGGACCGCCCGGGTCCCCTGACCTCGGGCTCCGGCCGTGCATCCGCGACTTCGGCGCGGCCGGGCAGCGGGCCCTCTGCTGGACGATCATGCGCCCGTCTCCCCCTGGAACCTCAGGTACAGCGCTTCGGTCGCTCCGACGGCCAGCAGGCGGCGTGGGTCGTCGTAGACGTCGACCTCTCCGTCGGGGGACCGCCAGAACCGGCCGTCCGTGTCCGCGTCGGCCCACAGCATCAGGTGGCCTTCCGCCCCGCCGATTCGTTCGATGGGGGCGCTGACCAGTTCGTCCAAGAGTTCGGGGGCCAGCGCGGCCCGAGCGGCCCCCACGGCGGATACGGCCGTGTCGTGTGCTGCGGTGCGCAGGTGGGCGACCTCCTCGGAGAATCCGGCGATCTGTAGGAGGTGCATTCCGTCGTTCAACGTCCATGGCCCCGATCGGCTCGACGCCGTCGGACCACCGAGCGAGACGCACTCCTTCTCGACCCAGGCCGCCGTGTCGGACAGCTCGTCGAACTCCTCGTCCGAGACGGGCGTGTTCTGCCCGTCGGCATGCGAGTCGTAGTGGGTGAAGAGGTCATCGACGTACTCGTGGTTCCACGGGGTCTCACCCCACCAGGTGCGCACGGAGTCCAGGGCGTTCTCCCCGCGCGCGCCGGGGGAGAGCCCGTGGCGCGTCCAGCCGACTTTGAACGCCGCATGTCCTTCGCATCCCAGCAGTGCCTGGAGGACGGTTCCGGCACAGACGGCCCGCAGGCGGGCCTCGGCCATGTCGTGTTCATCGGGCGCGAGCGGATGCCCTCGGTCGCACCAGTGGCCGGCGAACGAGCAGGCCGGGTCGGCCGCGACACGGACCTGGTCCGCGCCGGGAGCGACGACGCTGACGCGGATCAGCTCGTCACCGAAGGACAGCACCGCGTGGACCTCGCCGTCGACGGCCTCGCCCGTGTCCGGATCCACGACCGTCACCAGCGCCGCTTCGGCCGGATCACTGTCGACGATCGCCTCGTTCAGCTCCTCGAGCATCAGCTTGACGCGCGGCGACATCCGCTCGACCGAGCTGAGCACGGCACTGTGGACGAGGCCGGCGACCTCCTCCACCGGGACGGATCGACTGGCGAGCGGCTCCCGGTTCAGCCGGCGCGCGGGGTCGATGAGCGGGAACAGACCGTGGGCGACGAGCACGGGCACGTTCAGCCCGTCCGCTGCGTCTCCGTGACGCCTGTCGGTGTGAAGGGCCGGAGGGCGGGCGGTGTCGTCGGCCAGCCAGCGATCGAGCAGGTGAGCACGTGCGGGAACGGCCATGCGATTGTCCCATTCCCGCACGGGGTGCGAGCCCGCCTCTTGCGTGGCCGGTCCCTCATGCCCCAGAAACGCGCTGACCCCATACGACTCGGTTCTCACCGCGACCTCCCCAACGAGACGACGAATATCGATCACCAAGCCTCTCGTGGATCGTGTTCAGGCGAGGGGGTCCGGCCGCGCTCGAACGTGTGGCCGTTCTCGCGGAGGTGGTCAACGAGGCCCTCGGCGGCAGGTTCGGCGACGCCCGGTCCGACCTGCGCGACCGCATCCGGCTGCTGGTCGAGCGCGCTCAGGGCTCCGGCGCCATGCGGATGGACGTGGCCCGGGAGGACGTGGCGTTCCTGCTCACCGGCGTGTCCACCGGCAACCACACGATCGGGCTGCACGCCGGTGACCGGCAGTGGGAACGCAACCTCCAGATCATGCTGGACGGGCTGCGCACACCGGTGCCGGCCCCGCTGCCCGGTGAGCCGCCGCTCCTCGGCGCCCCGGGAGCCGCGCCTTCGGAACCGGCCGCCCAGACCTGACGCCGTGCCCGAGCCACCAGGTCGCGAGCCGCGCGCGGATGACCGTCGTGACCACGGCGTCCAGCCGTCCCGAGTCCCGTCTGGGACGGCACGACCAGTGGTGATGCGGTTGCTCTCCGTAATGCGATCGGGTTCGGCGGAACTCGGGCCGGGTTCCGTCCGTCTGGCTCAGAGGGCGGCCTTTCCGCTGTGAACGTGGATGCCCGCTGGCAGGTCGCAGGGCCGGGCGACTGCCCGTAGGTTGGTGATGTCGGATGACGAAGAGGAGCGTTCATGTCTTTGCAGAAGGGTGCCAACACCCCGGTGCCGGTTCCTTCGGTACGGGTCGAGCTGGGCTGGCAGGCCGGTCCGGGGGTGCCCGATGCCGATGCCTCCGCGCTGCTGCTCGCAGAGACGGGCCGGGTGCGGTCGGACGACGACTTCGTCTTCTACAACCAGCCGGCCCACACCTCTGGGGCGGTCCGCCATGAGGGCAAGCAGCAGGGGCCGACCGTGCTCGACGTGCTGGCCGTCGACCTGGCCAGGGTGGAGGGCCAGATCGACCGGATCGTGATCGCGGCCTCCTCGGACGGCGGGACGTTCGGCCAGTTCCAGGGCCTGTACGTGCGCGTGGTGGACGCCGCGGCCGGCACGGAGGTGGCCCGGTTCGACAGCGTCGGCGCCACGTCGGAGACCGCGTTCGTGCTCGGCGAGCTGTACCGGCGCCAGGGCGCGTGGAAGTTCCGTGCGGTCGGCCAGGGGTATGACTCGGGACTCGGCGGTCTCGCCTCCGACTTCGGTATCTCGGTCGACGACTCTCCGCAGGAGAGCTCCGCGCCGCCGCCCCCTCCGCAGCCGGCCGCTCCGGTCCAGCCTCCGGCGCCGCAGCAGCCCGCCGCCCCACAGCAGCAGTACGCGCCGCCGCCTCCGCCCCCTGGCGGTCAGTTCGCCCCGCCGCCTCCGCCGCCTACTCCGGGGCAGGGGCAGTTCGCGCCGGCCCCGCCGCCCGGTGGCCAGTACACGCCGCCTCCGCCTCCGCCGCCGCCCGGTGGCCAGTTCGCTCCGCCTCCGGCGCCCGGCCAGCCCTTCGCCCCCCAGCCGCAGAGCGGGGCCGGGGCGGCTCCGCCTCCGCCGCAGGGGCGGGGAGGCGCGATCTCCCTTACCAAGAGTTCACCGTCGGTGTCGCTCACCAAGCACGGCGCCACCTCGGGCCACATGCGGGTCAACCTCAACTGGACCGCCCGCGCGGGTGTCGCCAAGGGGCGGCTCGGCAAGCGCCGCCGCGGCGTCGACCTTGACCTGGACCTGTGCTGCCTGTGGGAGCTCAAGGACGGCCGCAAGGGCATCATCCACGCGCTCGGCGACTTCGGCGCGCTGGACCGGGCCCCGTTCGTCCTGCTCGACAAGGACGACCGCACCGGTGCTGCCGAGGCCGGCGAGAACCTCACGATCAACCTCGACCACACCGCCGAGTTCAAGCGGATCCTGGTCTTCGCCGAGATCTACGACGGCGCCGACGACTTCCGCGGCCTGGACGCGATCGCCACGCTGTTCCCGGTGGGCTCGCCGCCGATCGAGATGCGCATGGACGACTGCGCCGACGCCTCACGGGACGCGGTGCTCGCCCTCATCGAGAACGTGGGCGGCGAGCTGGTGGTGCGCCGCGAGGGCCGGTTCGTCATGCCGCCGCCCGGCCGTCCCCGCTGGGGCAAGATGTCGGTCGACCAGGCGTACAACTGGAACCTGGAGTGGGTCGCCTCGCGCGGCAAGGACTGACCGCCTGACGACGGCGACACGGCCCGGAGCACGCGGAGGCGTGTGCCCCGGGCCGTGCGTCGTCCAGGCGGGCGGCGGCGTGGCCTCGAAGGCGCTCGGGTTCGAAGGCGCTCACGCTTGATGGCCCGGCGAAACCGGTGGCGTGGGAATCTGTGGGATCGCCTCCCGAACCTTGGCTGATCCTGCTGCTTGTTCCGGGTGGGTGCACGCGGTAGTAACGGGTCCATGACTCTCCAACAGCGGCCGTACCCGGTTGTGCCCGCACCCCGATTCGACGTGCCCGGTTCAGAGGCGACCGCCCGCGCCGAGGCCTTCGCCGATGTGATGACGCTGCGCCGCACCGTCCGCGACTTCTCCTCCCGGCCGGTGCCGTTCGCGATCGTCGAGCATGCGATCAGGGCGGCCGCCACCGCGCCGAGCGGCGCCAACTTGCAGCCATGGCGGTTCGTGGTCATCACCGACCCTGAGCGCAAGCGGCTGCTGCGGGAGGCGGCCGAGGCCGAGGAACGGGATTTCTACGAGCGGCGCGTCTCAGCGGAATGGCTGGAAGCGCTGGCTCCGCTCGGCACCGACTGGCGCAAGCCGTTCCTGGAGGAGGCCCCGGCCGTCATCGTGGTGTTCGAGGTGCACAAGGGACCCAGTACGCCGCGACCTTACTATGTCAAGGAATCGGTCGGTATCGCCGTGGGCTTCCTGCTTGCCGCATTGCATCAGGCCGGACTGGCCACGCTGACCCATACGCCGAGCCCTATGCGCTTCCTGAACGAGGTGTGCGAGCGGCCTCGAGAAGAGCGCGCGTACGTGGTGATTCCGGTGGGCTACCCGGCTGACGACGCGATGGTCCCCGACATCACGCGTAAGCCGGTGGACGAGGTCACCATCCGCCTTTGACCTAGAGGTGCGGTCCTCCCCTGGCTGCGGCGACTCCGCGGCCAGGGGAAGGGGCCCTGGGACGTGGGTCAGCTCTTGACCGTGTCGACGAGTTGCTTGCTATGGGCCGCGCGGACCAGGTCGGCGGTGAAGCGTGCCAGATCCTTGCTGGGCACTTCGGACGCGAGCCGCTTCCGGCTGGTGGGCAAGCCCAACCGCTCGGCGCCCTTGACCGACAAGGGGTCCAGGTAGGGGCGCAGCCAGGGCCACATCGCCTGCGCCTCCCGGCAGAAGATGTCAACCCCTGTAGGGCCGATACCGGGAAACTCCTTGAGCAGCTTCGCGGTACGCCCCACGTCGTGTTCCGCTTCGGCCGCCAGGCGGCGGAGGTCGCCCCCGTACCTCTGCTGTACGAGTTCCGCCATGCTGCCCAGACGAGTCGCCGTGCCCTCGTCATATCTCCGGTAGTGGGCGCGTGTCAGCGCGTCCACTCGCTGCTGCCAGGTCAGGTTCGTCATCCCACGTGGAGTGCCACCACCTGCCTTGAACAGTTCACGGGCGGCGTTCATGGCGATGCCCGTCGAGATCCGGGTGCTGAGCAGGTTCGCCATTACCAGCAGTTTGAACAGTGCCGCCGGCTGGTCCTTCAGCGGTATCCCGGCCTCTGCGGCGAAGGTCCCGTCCGCTTCGTTCAACAACGTCTTCACAACGGTGTTCATGGCCTGTACCTCCCATCGTCCGCGCCTTACCCGGGAAGGACGGAAACAGGCCAGAAACAGCATCAAATCATGTCAAATCTGGTTGGAAGTACGCCCTGGGCGCCGGTCGGAAGAATCCCTGGAACGGGTCAGATGAGGCTGAGCTGGCCTTCACCGGCGAGCGGGTCGCGGTGCTTCTTCAGATGCCGCCAGCGGGGCAGGTCGTCCAGGTACGACCACGACATCCTGTGGTGCGGCGTCGGTCCGTGCTCGTCCAGAGCCTTCTGATGGACGGGCGAGGGGTATCCGGCGCTGTCGGCGAAGCCGTAGGCCGGGAACCGCGGGGCCAGATCCGCCATGAGCCGGTCGCGGTGCACCTTGGCCAGCACGGACGCCGCGGCGACCGTGACGGAACGCTGGTCGGCCTTGATCTCGCACCGCACCCGCCAGGGACGGCGCAGGAAGTCGTGCCCGCCGTCCAGGATCACGACGTCGGGCGGTTCGGGAAGCGCCTCCAGGGCGCGCACGGCCGCGCGGCGCAGTGCCGCGGTCATGCCGAGTTCGTCGATCTCTTCTGGGGACGCCGCGCCGATGGCGTGCGAGTCGAGCCAGGCCGGCAGCACTTCGGCGAACGCGCCGCGCGCCGTCTCAGTGAGCAGCTTGGAATCGGTCAGGGCGATGGTCCGCTTCCCTCGCCCGGGGAGCTGCGGCGGCGGGGTCAGATCCGTGACCGCCGCGCAGACGACGACCGGCCCAGCCCAGGCGCCGCGGCCCACTTCGTCGACTCCGGCGATGCGGATCCGCCGGCCCTCCGTGAGGATTCCCGCGCGCAGCTCGTCCTCGATCGCGTAACCGGCCGCGCGCGCCGAGCCGGACGGGCCCGGCGGAACAGGGGGCGCCGACGAACGCGCCGATGACGCTGAAGGCGCTGACGTTGGGGCGGCGTCCAGGCCCGGGAGGGCGCCGGTCGGGTCGGTCAAGGAAGCTCCCGTACGAAGGCGGCGATCGTGTGGCCGAGATGTCCCCGCCGATCGTAGGGTGCCGCAGACCAGGCGCGTCCGGAACCAGGCGCGCCCGGATCCGGCACGGTCGGAGGCCGCGGTCGTCAGAGCCAGCCGTTGTGGCGGGCGGTGCCCACGGCCTCGATCCGGTTGCGGGCGCCGGTCTTGCCGATCGCCGCAGACAGGTAGTTGCGGACCGTGCTCTCCGACAGGTGCAGGCGCAGCGCGATGTCGGCGACCGTCGCCCCGTCCGCCGCTGCGGTGAGGACGTCACGCTCACGGACCGTCAGGGGGTTGGCGCCGACCGAGAGCGCGGCGGCGGCGAGCGCGGGATCCACCACCTGGGCGCCGGTGAGCACCCGCCGGATGGCGTCGACCAGATCCTCGATCGGACCGTCCTTCACCAGGAAGCCGCTCGCCCCCGCCTCCATCGCGCGCCGCAGGTAGCCCGGTCTGCCGAAGGTGGTGACGATCAGGACCTTGCAGGCGGGCAGGTCGCGGCGCAGGTCGGCGGCGACGTCCAGCCCGCTGCGGCCGGGCATCTCGATGTCGAGCACGGCGACGTCCGGTCGCGTCCGCAGGGCGGCCGTCACGGCCTCCGCGCCGTCGCCGACCTCCGCCACCACCTCAATGTCGTCCTCGAGCCCGAGAAGCAGCGTCAGCGCCCCGCGCATCATGCCCTGGTCCTCGGCGAGCAGAACTCTGATCACGTGTTTCCTCCCCGCCCCATTCTCATGGCCGGCGCGGGTGCGCTCCGCACGCGAGTCGCCAGGGACCCGGCTCGCTTTACGCCGCTGCGCCGATCGGGACGGTGACCTTGAGGATGTATCCGCCCCCGGCGGCCGGCCCGGCCTCGACGGTCCCGTCCACCGCGTCCATGCGTTCGGTGAGCCCGCGCAGCCCATGTCCACCCGGCCAGGTCGACGGGACTCCCCGGCCAGGTGGCGGAGTGCCCTGTGCGGCGCCGCTGTCGTGGATCTCCAGTTGGGCGCGACCGTCGTCGTGCCGGACGGTTATCTCGCAGTGGCGGGCGTGACTGTGCCGGATCACGTTCGTCACGCCTTCCCGTATGGCCCAGCCGAGCAGCGCGTCCGGCTCGGGTGGGAGCGGGGGGCCCGCGCGCCGCACGGCGACCTCGATTCCCGAGTCGCTCAGTGCCGTGCGTGCGGCGTCCAGTTCGGCGGTCAGCCCGCGGCCCCGGTAGCCGCTGACGGCCTGCCGGACTTCGGTGAGCGCCTCCCGGCCGACGGTTTCGATGTCGGCCGCCTGTGCGGCGGCCAGTCGTGGGTCGCGTTCGGCGATCCGACGTACGGCCTGGGCCTTGACCACCATGAGCGACAGCGTGTGCCCGAGGAGGTCGTGCAGGTCGCGGGAGAACCGGAGTCGTTCTTGTGCCACGGCGGCGTCGGCGAGTTCCTCGCGTGCGTCGCGGAGCATCCCGACGACCAGGAACAGCCGCACGATGATGGCACTGACGAGGCCGGCCGTGATGGTGCCGTACGTGTTTCCCAGTATGGCGTTCATGGTCTGACCGTCGGCCCAGGCGACCAGCAGGCAGAGCGTCGTCACGCCGCCGATCCCCAGCAGCATGGTGAATTCCGGGCCTTCGCCGCTACGGGAAAGGTGGCCGACGAGCACTCCGGTCGCCAGCCCCAGCAGGGGGAACGTCAGAAACCAGCGGTCCTCGAACGTGAGTGCTCCCGCCGAGGTGACCGCCGACTGGGCGAGCAGCAGCAGGACTGGCACGCGTAGCGGGAACCGAGCGTTGAACGTTGTCAGGATCGCTGACAGGTACAGGCCCGCCAGTGCGGTGAGCATGAGCGCCGCCAGCCAGGCCGGACGCTCCTTGCCCTGCACCACTCCCACAAGGGGCCAGATCAGGATGACCATCCAGAAGCAGAACGCCTGCGGACCCGGCCCGCTCCGGTCGACCTTCTCCAGATCCAGGCGGGGACGCCGCCGTGCCGACCCGGCCTGAGAACCGTTCACGTCCCTGTCACCTTGTTCACGGGGAAACGGTACGCGTGTCGCCGGTGCCCCTGGCCAGGTGCCGTCCGGCATGGCAGGACCGTCATACCGCCGTACGGGTCGAGCGTCGGAAGCCGTATGCCGCGAACGCGACGAAGGCCGCCGCCCATGCCGCCAGCACCACGGTTCCGAGGAGCGTCGGGCCGTGCCCGTCGCCGGCCCGCCAGGACAACTCGCCATAGCGGTTGATCGGGGTCGCCTGCGCGATGTGCGCCAGCCACCCGGGGAACTCCGAAATTGGGAACCACAGCCCGCCCAGCAGCGAGAGTCCCATGTAGCAGACCAACCCAGCCATCTGGGCCTGCTGGGCCGTCAGCAGGTACCCGAGGCCGATCCCGAGTGCTGCCATGGGCGCGATGCCCAGCCACAGCAGCCCGATCACGGCGGCCCACTGGCCGATCCCGAGCGACACCCCGTTCACCACGGCGCCGGACAGGCAGACGGAGAGGATCGGGGGAAGGGTGACGGCCATCGCGCAGAGGGCCCTGCCGGCGACGACCTGCACCGGCCCCAGCGGCAGCAGCCTGAGCTGACGGATCCAGCCGAGCGGTTTGTCCTCCGCGATGGAGACGCCGTTGCCCATCACAGCCCCGACGGCGCCGAAACCGGCCATCCCCACCATCGAGTACAGGGCCGCCTTGCCGTCGCCTTGCCCGCCCAGGTCGAGGTTGGTGAACACCAGGTACATCAACAACGGTGAGATCAGGCTCATCACCAGGTAGCCGGGATCGCGCAGGAGCCGCACCATCTCCAGGCGCATGTAGGCGAGTGTCATCGGTTCTCTCCATTGCCGGTAAGGGTGAGAAACGCCTCTTCCAGACCGGCGCCCGTCACCTCCAAATTGCGGATGCGGCCGGACTCGGCCAGAGCCAGAACGGTCAAGTCGGAGTCGGTCGTGTGCAGCCGGACGCGCGTTCCGCGGATTTCAGAGCTGACCACCCCTGGCAGCATGTCCAGCGCGACGCCCGCCGTGGACGCGCTCTCATAGGAGACTCGGGAATCCGTTTCATGGACGGTGGGCAGGTCGAAGCTGACGGTCCGTCCCGGCACACGCTGTTTGATCTGCTCGCTCGTCCCGTCGGCGATGACGCGGCCCCGGTCGACTACGACGATCCGGTCGGCGTGGTCGTCGGCCTCTTCCAGGTAGTGGGTCGAGAACAGCACGGTGCTGCCGCTTTCGGCGTACGCGCGGATGCTCGTCCACAGCTCCCGGCGAGACTCGATGTCCATGCCGGTCGTCGGTTCGTCCAGGACGATGAGTTCTGGGGCGCCGGCGACGGCCATGGCGAAACGGACGCGTTGGGCTTGGCCGCCTGAGAGGCGGTCTGCGCGGCGTCCTTCCAGGTCGGTGATCCGGGCGGTCTCCAGAAGCTCCGCCAGTGAGGGCAAGGCGACATCGGGTACGGCGGCGGCGTACGAGCGTCTTACGAATCCGACGAGTTCCTTTACGGTGACCCCTGGGATGAGGCGTCCGCTCTGTGGCATCGCGCCGACGAGCCCGTCCCGTACGGCGCGTTCGGGCTTTCTCCCGAGGACCTCCACCGCGCCCTCGTCCGGCGGGATGAGGCCGAGCAGGATGCTGATCGCCGTGGACTTGCCGGCGCCGTTGGGGCCGAGCAGCGCCACCGTCCGTCCGGGAGAGAGTCGCAGGTCGAGGCCGTCCACGGCCCGCACCGTCCCGAAGTTCTTGACGACGCCGGTGAACGTCACGGCGGACGTCATGGCGCCGCCGGGCCGGGCGCCGTCGCCGGGCGGCACCGTCCCTGCGGGGGGACGCGAATCGATCTTTGTCATGCCGATCACGCTAGGAGCCGGGCCTGTTCCGGGGGCAGGGCCGGGCATCCACTCCTGGCCAGTACATATGTCCCGGATGTGGCGGTCGGCGACTTGACGATCTTCGTTTCGGACCTGGGTCAAGAGGCAACGAACACGTGCCGGGGAGTCCCGTTGAGGCGGGTCCTGCGCTTTACTCGCCTTGTATGGCTTTGTTTGGCAGATCCCGTTCTCGTCCCGCGGCGGGCACCGCGGCGCGGGATCTCTTCGAGCGCCTGCGGTCGCGTTACTTCCAGGTGCCGGCGGGTCTGCGCTTTCTCGGCGGGCTGCTCGTGGTGGCGCTCGCCCTGTCGGCCATGGTGGTGCTGGACGGGCCCGTGCTCGGCACTGCCGCGTTCGCCGTCATCCTTTTGGCCGCCGTGCATCTGATCCTGCGTTCTCCCGCGGGAATGGCCGTCGTCAGCGTGATCGTCTGCTGGACGGCCCTGGCGGTTCCGCTGGGGCGGTTGTTCCCGGAGCACGCGCACCGGCTGCATCTGAGCCCCGCCCTGCTGCTTGCGCTCCTCGCGTTGCCGGTCGCGTTCGTCGCGCTGCGGCTGCGCGGGTACGCGCCGTGGCGCACCGCGCTGCTGGCCCTGGGCGTCGGCGGTGTGGCCACGGCTGCGGCGGCGCCGCTACTGCCGGAGTTGAACGTCGCGCCCGCGTGGATCGCCGCGCTGGTCGTGCTCGCCTACCGCTGGAACCAGGCCCGGCGTTCGGTGCCCGCGGAGGCGTACGAGACCGGTTGGGTACAGGAGCAGTCCAGTCCGAAAGGGGACGGGATGGCGTCGCCTCGCAAGAATCCGTCCGACCGCAACCGGCGGAACCGCACGGATCGCCCGGGCCGGTTCGACCGGTTCGACCGGCGTCCTGGAGGGGGAGCGGGAGGTGGGCCGGGTCCCCTCAACGGCGACGGTCCGGACGGAGCGCCGACCGACGGTGATGCGGTGGGAGTGCCCGCTGCGACGCAGGCCGCCTATGACGAGCGGGCAGCCGCGCAGGCCGCCGATATCGGCACCGCCACGTCCGCGCCCTCGCCCCCTCCCGCGCGCGCAGGGGAGGGCGAGGAACCGGCACTATCGGTCGCGGAGGCGCTCGCCGAACTGGAGAACATGATCGGACTGGAGCCGGTCAAGCGCCAGGTCCGATCGATCGCCGCGTCCATCGAGGCCGCGCATCTGCGCGCCGCCGCCGGGGTGCCCACCGAGAAGCCGATGCGGCACTTCGTGTTCGTCGGCCCGTCCGGCACCGGCAAGACCACCGTGGCGCGCGTCCTGGCGAAGATCTTCTACGCGTTCGGGCTGCTGCCGGCCCCCAGCGTGGTCGAGGCGCACCGCGCGGACCTGGTCGGCGAGTTCCTCGGGGCCACCGCGATCAAGACCAACGGGCTGGTCGACTCGGCGCTCGGCGGGGTGCTGTTCATCGACGAGGCGTACGGGCTGGTCAACGCCGCCGAGGGCCAGCCCGACCGGTTCGGCGACGAGGCCGTGCAGACGCTGCTCAAGCGGGCCGAGGACGACCGGGACAACCTGGTGATCATCCTGGCCGGGTACGAGGCGCAGATGGCGGGATTCCTCGACTCCAACCCCGGCCTGGCCTCCCGGTTCGGCACCCGCGTGCACTTCCCCTCGTACCGTCCCGAAGAACTGCTGCGGATCGCCGACTACCACACCGGGCTGCGTGAGGACCGGCTGCACGAGGAGGCGCGCCGCAGACTTGCCGTCCGGTTCGAGGAGGTGGAACGGCGCGGCATCGTCGACGAGCTCGGCAACGGCCGCTTCGTACGGTCCTTGACCGAGGCCGCCGCGCGCGCACGCGATGTGCGGGTGGTCGGCGCCGTGACGCCGGGGGCGGCGGGCAGCCCGACCGCCGACGACCTGGTGACGCTGCGCGCCGAGGACGTCGAGGCGGCGTTCGCCGAGGTGACCGAGCGCTACCGCGGCTACGCCGACACGCCGACCCTTGACGAAGCCCTCGGCTCGCTCGAGGCCCTGATCGGGCTGGAGCCGGTGAAACGCCAGGTACGCGAGATCGCCGCGCAGCTCCAGGTGGCCCAGATGCGGCAGGAGCAGGGCCTGGTGACCCGACCGCCCACCCGCCATCTGGTCTTCACCGGCCCCCCGGGCACCGGCAAGACCACCGTCGCGCGCGTGCTGGGCCGCATCTTCGCCGCGTACGGCCTGCTCGCCCGCCCCGAGGTCGTCGAGGCGCAGCGGGCCGACCTGGTCGGCGAGCACCTCGGCGCGACCGCCCTCAAGACCAACAAGGTGATCGACTCGGCGCTCGGCGGGGTGCTGTTCGTGGACGAGGCGTACGCGCTGAGCAACCCCGGCTACTCCGGCGGCGACGCCTTCGGCGCCGAGGCGGTCCAGGCGCTGCTCAAACGCGCCGAGGACGACCGTGACCGCCTGGTCGTCGTGCTCGCCGGGTACGAGGCCGACATGGACCGGTTCCTGTCGTCCAACCCCGGTCTGGCCTCCCGCTTCGACGTGCGGGTCGACTTCCCCTCCTACGGTCCCGACGAGCTCCTGCGGATCGCGCAGCTCATCGCCGAGCACGACGGCGACCGGTGGGAGGAACGGGCGCTGGACGACCTGGCGCTGGTGTTCCAGCGGGTCTGCGGCACCGGGCGCATCGACGAGCTCGGCAACGGCCGGTTCGCCCGGTCCCTGTACGAGAAGGCCTGCGCGTGCCGGGCCCTGCGCGCCGCCGGGCTCGGCACCGCCGCCACGACCGCCGACCTCACCGTCCTGACCCCCGACGACGTCCGCGACGCGTTCGCCGAACTCAGCCACCGCCTGGCCTGACCGGGCAGGACACGGCCGCGGGCCGTTCTGTCGGTGCCGTGCGGTGTACTCGGGGACATGAACCGGGTGTCGTGGCCACAGGTCCTGGCGTGGAGGATGAGGCGGCAGTTCCTCGCCCCCGCCGGCGCCGCGGCGGGCGACGTGAGGGTCGGTGACGTGACGGCGCGGGAGGTGGTCCGGCGGCTGGCCGGGGTGCAGGCGCAGGTCGCCTCGTCCGCCGAGCTCGCCGTGGCCGTCAGGTTGCGGCGACCCGATCCGGGGGTGGCGCATGCGCTCTGGGAGGAGCGGTCGCTCGTCAAGACCTGGGCGATGCGCGGCACGCTTCACCTGCTGCCCGCCGACGAGGCGCCCGCCTACCTCGCCCTGTGCGCGACGATCCGCAACTGGGAGAAGGGGAGCTGGCAGAAGAACTTCGGTGCCACGCCCGCCGATCTGGAGGCGATCGCCGAGGCCGCCACGACCGCGCTGGCAGGGGGAGCGGAGCTCACCCGCAAAGAACTGTCGGCGGCCATCGTCGCCGAAACCGGCTCCGCGCACCTGGCCGAGCTGCTCGGCTCTGGCTGGGGCGTCCTGCTCAAGCCGCTGGCCTGGTGGGGAGTGCTCTGCCACGGGCCGTCCCAGGGAAGCAGGGTGACGTTCGCCGCGCCCGAGCACCGGTTCCCGGGCTGGACGGGCCCGCCACCGGTCGAGGACGCCGCCCGCACGGTGGTCCGGGCCTTCCTCGGCGCGCACGGACCGGCGACCCCCGACATGTTCGACAACTGGCTGATGCGCAAGGGCAGCCGGAAGAAGGACGTGAAGAGCTGGTTCGCCGGAGCCGCGGACGACCTGGCGACGGTCGATGTCGAGGGCGTCCAGATGCACCTGCTGTCGGGCCACCTGCACGAACTGCTGTCCACCGAGCCCACCGGCTCGGTGCGGCTGCTCGGCGCGTTCGACCAGTACGTGCTCGGCGCCGGAACGTCCGAGACCCATCTGATCCCGGCCGAGCACCGAGGGGAGGTCAGCCGCAAGGCCGGCTGGATCTCGCCGGTGCTGCTGCACGAGGGACGCGTCGCCGGCGTCTGGGAACCGAAGGACGGCGACGTCGTGGTGACCACGTTCGAGGACGTCCCTGCGGCGCCCCTGGCGGCCGAGATCGCCCGCCTGCGCCCCCTGCTCCCGTCCTGACGCCGCCGGCGGCGCCGAGAAGGTCCGCGCCGCGGGTCTTCTGGGCTGGGTGGCTCTGGAACAGCGCCTCCTTGAGCGGTGCCGTCTCCCAGAGATCACGCCACCAAGGTCACGGCTCGGGAGGCCGCTCTCCAGGGGGCCACGCGTTCAGGGTGAGGTCGACGACGCGGTGCAGATCCTCTCGGGAGGCTCCGCCGGTGGCCTGGACGGAGAGGCCGTACGAGATCGACCAGACATAGTGGGCCAGAGCCTCCGCGTTGACGGACCGCGGCAGGTCGCCCTCGGCGCGTGCCCGCTCGAAGCGCTCGGCCAGTCTCCGTTCGCTCGCGCGCCTCCGCGCGGCCAGCTCCGCTCTGATGGGCGCGCCCTGCGTTCCGGTCGCCAGCGCGCTCTGCACCATGAGGCAGCCGTCCGGTCCGTCCGCGGTCGTGGCGACATCGGCCGCGCCTCGGAGCAGTGCCTCGGTGACCGCGCGCGACGTCGGCTGTTCGAGCGCCGAGCCGACATGCGAGGCCGGGCCGTCGAGATAGCGGTCGAACGCCCGACGGAACAGCGCCTCCTTGTTGCCGTAGGCGGCGTACAGGCTGGGCCGGTTGATTCCCATCGCCTTGGTGAGGTCGGACAGGGCCGTGCCTTCGTAGCCCTGCCGCCAGAAGACCTCCATGGCGCGGTCGAGCCGTTCGTCGACGTCGAACTCGCGCGGCCTCCCCTGGCTCATCGGTCCACCTCGTTCACCGGTCGCCGCGTCATCTCCGGCAGCCTCCCCGTCCCCACGCGTCCGCACCTGAGCACGCACGTGCGTGCCGATCACACATCGTCGCGCAATGCGGGGACCATGCGGCCCCCGGGCGGCCGCGCCGAGGCGCCCCGTCTTTTTTTGTACTGATCGATATAGTACTCTCCTCCATTGAATACTGATCGGTACATAAATGGAGGCCGCAATGACGCTCAAGGGCAAGGTCGCGCTGGTGACCGGCGGGTCGCGAGGCATCGGGGCGGCGGTCGCCCGTGCGCTCGCCGAGGCGGGCGCGGACGTGGCGATCGGGTACGCCGCCTCGGCGGGGAAGGCCGGCGAGGTCGTCGCCGAGATCGAGGCGATGGGACGGCGTGCCGCGTCGTACCGGGCCGACCAGGCCGACCCGCGCCAGGTCGCGGAGCTCGTCGGGACCGTCGCGACGGACTTCGGCGGGCTCGATGTGCTGGTCAACAACGCGGGGGTGTCCCATCGGGAGGTGCTCGGCGAGCCGCAGGACGACCCGGTCGCCCAGGACCGCCTGTACGAGGTCAACATCGGTGGCGTGGTGGCCGCCATCCGCGCCGCCGCCGGTGTGATCGGGGACGATGGCCGGATCATCACCCTCGGCTCCACCCTCGCGAGCCGGGCCGGGTTCCCCGGCATGGCCGACTACGCGGCGACCAAGGCCGCTGTCGTCGGCTACACCAAGGGCGCGGCGCGCGACCTCGGCCCGCGCGGCATCACGGTCAACGTCATCGAGTCCGGCGCGGTCGCCACCGACATGAACCCCCCGGACGGGGAGTTCGCGGACGCGCAACGTGCTCTGAAGGCGCTGGGCCGCTTCGGCCGGCCGGAGGAGATCGCCGCGGGCGTGGCCTTCCTCGCCGGCCCGGGTGCCTCCTACATCACCGGGACCGTCCTCACCATCGACGGCGGCTACCTGGCCTGACGGCCCGGCCCGGATCTGTCGCGGCGGTTCCGGACGACGAGGGCGGTGAGGAGGAGCAGGCAGAGGGCCGCGGCCACGCACGCGAACCACTGCACGGCCGGAAGTAGTCCGGTCTGCGTGGCCAGGAAGCCGACGCCGATCACAGGCACGCCGACGCCGAGGTAGACGATCACGTAGAAGCTCGATGTCACCTCGGCGCGGCGGTCGGCGGGCGCGGTCTGGTTGATCTCGGTCAGGGCGCCGAGGAAGGTCAGCCCGAGCCCGGCGCCGGCGCCGGCGGTGGCGACCAGCATCAGGGGCAGGGACGCGGCCGACCCCGCGACCGCGAGCAGGACGAGGCCGCCGGCCAGCAGTGCCAGGCCGGACGTCAGCAGCGGCTGCGGTTGCCTCCCGTACGCGGCGACCTGGGCGATGCCGGAGCAGCCGAGCATCAGTGTGGCGGCGCCCCCGCTCAAGGCCAGGTTGCCGCTGCCGGACAGCGTCCCGACGTACGTCGGGACCAGGGTGAGGAACAGCCCGTTCACCATGAAGGCGAGGAAGCTGGCCGTCCCCGCGGTCGCGAACACCCGCCGCATCGAGCCGGGGATCTTCGGCCTGCGGGGTCGCCACGGCGTTCGCGTCCGCTGCTCGGGGATGGCCGCGACCACCACGGCCGCCACGGTCAGCAGGACGAGTTCCACCAGGTACGCCAGAACTCGCGGGGCGGGGGCATACTGCGCGAGCAGGCCCGACAGCAGCGGACCCGCGCCCATGCCGCCGACCGAGGCGGCCGTGGTCACCAGCGCGGCGCGGCGCCGGTCGCCGCCCGGTTCCTGCTCGGTCAGGACGGCGGTGAGTACGCCTGAAGCGGCGCCCATGGCCGCGCCCTGGAGGACGCGGGCCGCGAAGAGCCAGGTCGTCCCGTCCGCGAGCGCGAACGTCAGCGTGCCGATCGCCGCGAGGCCGACGGCCGGGAGCAGCACCCGGCGGCGCCCGATCGCGTCGGAGAGCGGCCCGGCGATCAGCAGGGCCGGGATCAGCGTCGTGACGTAGACGCCGAAGATCAGGGTGACCGTCAGCGGCGAGAATCCGAACTCCCGCTGGTAGCCGCGGTAGAGCGGGGTGGGGATGTTGGTGCCCGCCAGCAGGACCACCAGCGCGTAGGCGGCGCCCCAGAACCGCCAGGCCGGCCGGGGCCTCGGGCCGCCCGGCGGTGCGTCGGCGGTCGAATCGATCAAGGTCATCGCGGTCCTCCCGGGTGACTGAACGACGGTCAGTCAATCCCAATGACCGGCGGTCAGTCAACTGACTGAACGGCGGTCACCCGGATAGGGTGGATAGCGTCGACGGTGATGGGGGAGGGCGTCATGGGTGCTCAAGTGCGGCGCAGGCGGGTGACCAAGAGCCCGATGGACCGGCGGGAGGACATCCTGCGCGGGGGGCGGGAGGTCTTCGGCTCCATCGGATTCGCCGCCGCGACGATCGGCGATCTCGCCGCCGCCGCCGACATAGGCAAGGGCACCTTCTACCTCTACTACGAGTCCAAGGACCATCTGCTCGGGGCGCTCTGGGAACGCTACGTGGACGCGATCGCGTCCACCGCGCAGGACATCCTGGAAGAGGGCGGCGACTGGTGGCCGACGCTCGACCGGCTGTTCACCGAACTGGTCGGGCACGCGGTGCGCAACGCCGACCTGCACAGCATCGTGTACGGGTCCGCCAACGCCAAGGCCCTGGAGATCTGCAAGCAGGCCAACCAGCGGGTGATCGACCTCATCTGCGAGTACGTGGGCCGGGGCGCGCGGGCCGGTGCCCTCCAGGCCGGAGATCCGGCCGTGACCCTGCGAATGGTCTACCACGGTGTGGACGGGCTGCTCGACGACCTCATCGCCGCCGGTGGTCCCATCGACGTGGACAAGGTCGTCGCGGACGTACTGGACCTCCTGCACCGCGCCCTCGCAGGTCCGGCCCGCTAGACCGACCGCTAGACCGGCCCGTCTGGGGCCGGGGGAGTGGCGTCCCTCCCGTTCGGGCCACCGGTTAGGGTGCGACGCGTGAGCCCCCAGGACGACGCGCCGGAAGAGTACCGGCAGACCCGCTACGAGGCGCCGCCCGGCGCCACCGAACTGCTGCTGATCCGGCACGGCGCCTCCCGGCCCGCCCGGCCGGACATCCCGTTCCCCTTGGTGGACGGGCAGGGCGATCCCGACCTCGCCCCGGAGGGGCGCGAGCAGGCCGCGCAGGTGGGCGAACGGCTCGGCGCCGAGCCGTTCGACGCGCTCTATGTGACCCCGCTGCGCCGCACCGCCCAGACGGCCGCGCCGCTGGCGAAGCGGCTCGGCCTCACGCCCGCCGTGGAGGCGGGGCTCCGTGAGGTGCACTTGGGGGAGTGGGAGGGTGGGCTCTTCCGTAAGAAGGTCGCCGAGAACGATCCGATCGCGCAGCGCATGTGGGCGGAGGAACGTTGGGACGTGGTTCCCGGGGCCGAGCCGGGTGAGGAGTTTGCCCGCCGCGTCCGGGAGAGCCTGGAGCGGATGGCCGGCGCGCATCCAGGCGGGCGCGTCGCGGCGTTCACCCACGGTGGCGTCATCGCGCAGGCACTCGCCCTCGCCACCGGCTCCCGCCCGTTCGCCTTCCTCGCCCCAGACAACGGATCGATCTCCCGGATAGTGGTGCTCGAAGGGCAGTTGTCCGTTCGGGGCTTCAACGACATCGCCCACCTGGACCACCCCGCCCCTGGCGCCCTCACCTGACCTGGGCCGTCCCCACGTCCCGTACCCGAGAGGGGCTGCCGGCCCAACGGCCCGCACTGTGACGGACGGATGCTCCTATGGATGTCAAGCGGCGAGTTCAAGGTCGTCTGATGTGGTGATGATCTGGTAGAGCTCGCGGGCGATGTATCGCTTGAGGCAGCGGATGATGTCCTTTTTGGACAGGCCTTCCTTGGTGCGTCGTTCCATGTAGGCGTGGGTGGCCGGGTCCCAGCGCAGGCGGCAGAGCACGACGCGGTAGAGGGCGGCGTTGGCCTGGCGGTCGCCGCCGCGGTTGAGGCGGTGGCGGGTGGTGCGGCCGGAGGAGGCGGGGATGGGGGCGGCGCCGCAGAGCATGGCGAACGCGGCTTCTGAGCGCAGCCGGTCGTGGTTTTGGCCGGCGGTGACCAGTAGCTGTCCGGCGACGTCGGTGCCGACACCGTTGGCGGCGACCAGGTCGGGGTTGATCGCGGTCACCAGCGGCTCCAGCAGCTGGTCCAGGTCGGCGATCTCGGCCGACAGTTGCTGGTGGCGGCGGGCCAGCGAGCGTAGCGCGATCTTGGCGGCGGTGGCCGGGGACGCGGCGTCGGCGCGGTCGGGGCGCACGGCCGCGCAGGTGGTGATCAGCGTCTTGACGGGCAGGCCGCGCAGTCGTTCACGCAGCTCGTCGGGGGCGGTGATGATCAGGGCCTTGATCTGCCGCTGGGCGTCGGCGCGCTGGTCGACCGCCGAGCGGCGGGCCACCCGCAGGTTCCGCAGCGCCTCGATCTGGCCGTCGCGCTGCTTGGGGGTGCCGGTCCGCTCACCGGCCAGGGCGGCCTTGGCGGCCGCGATCGCGTCGATCGGGTCGGACTTGCCCTGGAAGCGGCGGGCCTTGCGGTCGGGACGGTCGACCTCGATCACCTCGACGTGGCTGTCGCGCAGCAGCCGGGCCAGCCCGGCCCCGTAGGCGCCGGTGCCCTCGACCCCGACCCGCACCAGCTGGCCGAAGCCGCGCATCCAGGCCAGCAGCGCGGTGTATCCGGCGGTGTCGGCGGGGAACTGCCGGGTGCCCAGCACCCGCCCGACCTGGTCGATCACGGCAGCGGTGTGGGTGTCGGCGTGGGTGTCGACTCCACCGGCGAC
Source organism: Spirillospora sp. NBC_01491 (assembly GCF_036227065.1). Lineage (GTDB taxonomy): Bacteria > Actinomycetota > Actinomycetes > Streptosporangiales > Streptosporangiaceae > Spirillospora > Spirillospora xylanilytica. Next base: position 2,658,765 of record NZ_CP109432.1, on the reverse strand, counting down.
CTCGAAGACCTGCTGTTGGGGTGTAATGGAGGGCATCGTCGTCCTGTCGCTTGACCGGGGGCAGGGCGGCACGCACCAGCCGGGCAGCGGACAAGACAGAGATGGGGCCTCTGGCCAGGCTCCTATGAAGTCACCCCGCCACGTCCGGTGAGTGCACATGAGCACCTCCCGACCAGGGGCGACAAATCCGGTTGAGGACCCGAAGTCAGTCAGGCGCTGGGTCAGACCCCGGGCGGGAGGTGCTCACCTACATCATCTCTGTCAGGCGCGGAAGCGGATTCGCTGTCCGGGACGTAGCTGGGCGGCCATGGGGACGTCGGCCGACGCCAGGACCGCGACCACCGGGTAGCCGCCCGTCGTCGGATGATCGGCGAGGAAGATGATCGGCAGGCCGCTGGGCGGCACCTGAAGCGCTCCGGTGACCATTCCCTCGCTGCTCAGCTCCCCCTCACGGGCCCGTTCGAGGCGCGGGCCGGTCAGGCGGACGCCCACGCGGTTACTCTCCGGCGACACCTCGAACGTCGCCGAGGTAAGGGACGTCAGCGCCTCGCCGGTGAACCAGTCGTCGCGAGGGCCGGGCGTGATCCGCAGGATGGGGACCTCTGGCAGCGGGACGACGGGGGCGGCGTCCACCAGGATGTCCTCCAGGCCCGCAGTCGGCCCGACGGGCAGCCGGTCGCCCTCGGCCAGCGGCGCGGGGCCGAGACCGGACAACAGGTCCGTGGCGCGGCTGCCGAGGACCTCGTCCACGGTGATGCCGCCGCGCACCGCCAGATAGCTGCGGAGGCCGAACCGGGGATGGCCGAGTTCGAGCAGTCCGCCTACAGAGACGCGACACGGCGCGTTCATGCCGCACGCGCGGCCGTCGATCCGCACTGGAAGGGGTGCGCCCGTGACGGCCACCCAGGCGGGACGCCGGAAGCGCAGGGCGCCACCGCCGACGGTGAACTCCACCCCCGCCGCGCTCTCAGGATTGCCGACGAGACGGTTGGCCAGCCTGAACGCGCGCCCGTCGGCCGCCCCTGAACACGGCACGCCCAGGTGCGCGTGACCGGGCCTGCCGAGATCCTGCACGGTCGCCAGCGGACCGGGCCGGACGACCTCGATCAACGGGCCTCCTCGTCGGCGACGAAACGGACGTGCGCACCGGGCTGAAGCAGTGACGGCGGATCGCGGGTCACGTCCCACAGCGGGAGCCGGCTGCGCCCGAGCAATCGCCATCCGCCCGGTGACCGCGACGGGTACACGGCGGCATATGGTCCGGCGATGGCCACCGAACCGGCCGGCACCGCAGTGCGGGGCGACTCGCGGCGGGACACGTGCAGTGCGGGGTCCAAACCGGTCAGGTAGCCGAAGCCAGGAGAGAAGCCCAGGTACGCCACGGTGTAGGAGGCGGCGGTGTGCCGTTGGACGACCTCCGTGCGGGACAGGCCGGTGAGCCCGGCGACCTCGTCCAGATCCTCGCCGTCGTACACGACCGGAATCTCCACCGGGGCCATGCCGTCGTCCGGCCGCTCTGGCAGCGGCAGTGTGGGCAGCCATGCGGCCAGGCGCCCGAGGTCGCAGTGACGCGCGTCGGCGACGACCAGGACGGTGCGTTCACCCGGAACCACGTCGATGACACCGCGCGGCGCGGCGGCGCGGATCGCTGCGTGTAGCCGGTGCGCGGTGGCCAGGTCGGCGGTCTCCACGAGCAGGGCCGTGTCGCCGGCCCGCCGGACCTTCACGCGATCTCGCCGAACGGTGCCGGGCCGCCCCCGGGCACCCGGATGCCGGGCTCCTCGCCCAGGTCGGCGTTGATTCCGATGACCGCCATGCCTCAGATCTACCACCGATCCCCCGGACCTGATCACGGCGAGCCCACCCCGGGCGACGCCCCTCCCCGCAGTGTCCCCGCTTCCGCCCGCGAGGTCACCGTCCCGGCCCCCAGCGCGCCGCTGAGCCCGTGCTGACGCCGGCTCGTGCATCGACGCGGCCGGACCTCGGTACGGCCGCCCTCGTCGACCTCAGGCGGTCTTCTCGTGGATGTCCTCGATCTCGGCCCGGGGCGCCCACGCCTGGTAGACCCCCCGGTCGAACCCCTCGAGCCCGAGCCGTTCGGCCACCGGGGCCTTCCCGCCGCTGTACTCGACCCGCAGCCACTCGTCATGTTCGCCGAGGACCACGAACGGCTCCCCGCGCCATGTGCACGAGGTGCTCACGTACGACAGGTGGTCGACCTCCGCCGCGGCCACGACCCGGACGTACCTGCCCGCGGTGACCGGGGCGAAGCCCTCGGCGGGCCGCGTCCGATACAGCCGCACCCGGTCGCCGTCCGGGCTCGCCTCGTAGTCGGAGCCGCGCCAGCCCGCGTAGAACCCGTGCCGGATGCTCATGCCCGCCCTCCTGCCGCCGGATGGCCGATCCACCGGCGCTGATCGCCATCGAAGACGGCCAGCAGGGTCTCGGTCCCCGACCGGCTCAGCCGGTACATTCTCGCGCCGTGCGGCAGCCGCTGGCTGTCGGTCTTGAACTCGGGAACCGGCGGACCGTCGCCCGGCGCGTAGCCCGACCCGGGGAACGGCGCCTTCTCGATCACCCAGCCGCCCGGGATGATGCCCATGCTCCATTCGTCGATGCCGCCCAGCGGCCTCCGGAACAGCGGCGGTTTCACGGCCGGCCACCGGATCACGTGGATCGCCTCGTCGCCGGTGGAGAACGGCGACCCCTGGTAGATCAGACCGAGGCCGCGGACCAGCCGCGCGGGGGAGTTCATCTCCCGCACGTCCTGGAGCCGGTGCACGTATCCGGCGACCAGGTCATAGCCGCCGTCCAGATAGTGCGGCACGTGCTCCGGCCGGATGACCTTCTGCATGACGACCAGACCGGCCGCCGCGCCCCGCCCGGACTCAACTGCCCGCGCCCCTTGCACGGGAGGCTGCGCTCCCTGTGCAGGCGGGGGCGCGATGTGGTCTCGCGGAGCCGAGGGCTGCTCGGAGAGCGGGGCGTCCGTTCCAGGAGCGGGGGAGCCGACGCCGGTACTGGAGGCGTGCGCCCCGAGTCGTCCGCCTGAGCCTGCGCCGTGCTGCGGCGTGTGCGGACCGCGCTTCGCCTGCGGACCGCCCGGCGCGGACCGGTGTGAGCCCTGCCCGGACGGGGGGCCCGAGTGCGTCCCGCGCCCATTGGACGCCGGACCCGGCGGACGGGGAGCCTGGCCATGGCCGGAAGAGGGCGCAGCGTCGCCGTCGCGGGGCGCGTCCAGCGGGTGCAGAAGGACGCTCGCGTCCAGGTACGCGGCGCTGGGAAGGCCGGGGTTGATCGCGAGCTGCCAGTTCGGATCAGGCCAGTCGCGCGCGAGGTCCGCCAACGACGCCGACCGGTTGTTGACGGCCTGGCCGCGCAGTGACCGCGCCATCGCGTCGGTGGAGGTGAACGCGAGCACGAACGTGCCGTCGCCGAAACGGGCGGTCGCGTACTGGTGGTCCGCCGCGCCGGGGTCGCCGGGCGAGGGCAGGTACAGGACGGCCTTGGCGATCAGCCCCAGGTAGCCGTCCTGGTCGCCTCGCTCGCGCGCGGACGCGAGGATGGACTCCAGATCGGCGGACTCGGCCGGCTCGTCCTCCTCAGGGAGTGCCAGTGGGATCCCGAGTCCGGGCAGGGCGAGCGGACCCTCGTCGGGGCCGCTGCGGCTCGCCTGGTAGACCAGCTCCAGCGGCGAGCCGACCAGGTACACGTCCCTGAAGGCGCCGGTCATCCGGCCCGCCAGCATCGCGCACTCCTCGAGCAGGTCCGCCGTGGTGGACCGGCCGCCCCGCTCGCGCACCGCGATGTGGTGCCACCAGTTCTGCCGGTCGCCGTCGTCGGGCCGTTCCCAGCCGAGGGCGGCCAGCCGCCGCTCCTGCCGGGAGGACAGCGGCCGGGGGAGGAACACGCTGGCAACGGCCTCGGCGTCGAGGGCCCCGTCGGATCGCATGGCCTGCACGTACGGCAGCCCGCTGGACCCCTGCACGATGAGGAACGACCTGACCGGAAGGCGGGTCAGCTCGAGGGTCAGCCGTTTGGCGAAGTCGTTCCAGTCCAATCGGATCCAACTCTCGCGTCCATGGTCGGGGTGCCGTTACTCGACGGTAGCGGAGCGCGGCTCACTCGGCCCCGGGAGCCGGGACCACGTCGGCGCGCACCGGCGCCCAGACTTTGCCGATGGCGTCGTAGACCGCCGCGGGAGCGGGCGGCTCGCCGTCGCCGGGCCAGTGCCAGAGCCGGGTGCCGTGCGGGGGGCGCATCCGCGGGGTCTGCGGCGCGGCCGGTGCCGGCTCGGGGTGCACGGTCGGCGCCGCCAGGGGCGCTGCCGGGACGCCGCCCGACTCGACCGCCGCGTTGAGGTCGGCGACGGTGAAGGCGTCGACCGCCGTGTGGGGCTCGGCGTGGGTGGCGTGGGTGCCGGCCTCGCGGACGGGCGGTTCCAGCGTCGGATGCGGCCTGGCCGTCCCGCGCTCGAACGGATCCTTGGGGTCGATCCCGGCAGCCGGTTCGGGAACCGGTTCCGGTGCGGCGGCCCGCTGGGTCGCGTCGAGCCGGGCGATGGCGGCCGCGTCGAGGTGGATCTCACTGGGCAGCCCGGCGTTGATCGCGAGCTGCCAGTCCGGATCGGGCCAGCCGGTGGCGAGCCGCGTGAACGAGGTGCGGCGGTACGGGGCGGGCTGCTGCCCGCCCGCGCGCGCGAGCGCTCCAGGCGAGGTGAACACCGTCGCGTACGTGCCGGAGCCGATCGTGATCGTGGGCAGCCCGCCGCCCTCCGGGGACTCCTCAGGACGGCCGTTCGAGGGCAGCACGAGGTCGGCGCTGAGCAGTAGCTCGAAGTAGGTGGTGTGGTCGCCGCGCTGCTTGGCCTCCGCGAGGCGCGCCTCCAGGAGGTCGGCTTCAGCCGTCGTCCCGGCGGTCTCTGCCACCGGCACCGGCACCGGATCGGCCCCAGGCAGTGGATCGGCCACCGGCAGGGGGTCGGCGGACGGCCGCGGGCTGGGCACTGGTGCAAGCCCGGGAAGGCCCCCGTACGGCGAAACGGACTCTCCGGCCTGGGGGACACCGTCGGCAGGCGGGACGCCCCCAGGAGGCTCCGCAGGCAGCGGGACGGGATCGTGCGGCGTTCCGGCGGCTTCGGCCATGTCGGCCGCAGAGGATCGGCGCTTGGTGACGCGGGACGGGTCGGCGGTGTCGATGCCGAAGTCCAGCAGCTCGATCAGCCCGTTGCCGTGCCGGTGGAACGACTCGTACACCAGGTCGGACGGGCGCCGCACGCCTTGGACGTCGCGCAGCGCGGTGACCATCACGTCGGCCAGCCGCCCGTAGTCGGCGGACGTGACCGCGTGCATGCCGTCGTCCGCGCCGGAGTCGGGCAGCTCGGTCCACCAGTTGCGGGGCGCCGGGTCGGCGGGCGGGCGCCAGCCGGCGTCGCTCATGACCTCCTCGTCGGCGAGCGTCAGCAGCAGCGGGCCGTCGAGGAAGTTGTTGCTGACCGCCTCGGCGTAGAGCCGGTCGGGCTCGCGCATGGCCTGGACGTAGTGGCGGCTCTCGTCGCGCTCGCGCACGATGAGGATGGTGTCCCGTTCGAGGCTCGCCAGCTCACGCCCCAGGCGCCGGGCGAACTCGGACCACTCCAACAAGATCACTCCCTATGACCGGGGGCGACCCCCGGGCCCCCGCGAGACCGATGCCCGAGATTCCGATGATTGTCGTCGTGGACGCCTCTGGCAAACCGGGAGTTCACTCGGGCGGCGCTTCGTGACGGAGGACACGCAGCGCCTTCCGGAGCTCCCGCGCGTCGTGGCCGCAGCGGTCGAGCACCTCGATCAGCCTGTGCAGGATCTCGTGGCGTTCGAACCCGACGTCCAGCAGTGCCTGGGCGGTCTCCCACAGCTGCGGCGGGTCGCCGTTCCAGAGCCGCACGGTCAGCCGTTCGTGCGCGTCAAGATGCTCCTCGGCGGCTCCGGGATGCTCGAACTCGAGCATGATGCGCCGGTCGGCGGTGTCGGCCGGGTCGAGGGCGGACAGGTCGACCGAGCCGTGCCCGCCGGACCGGCGGTGCGTGCCGGACAGGAACGGCAACGCGAACGCCCGGCGGGGCAGCGCCTCCATCTCGCCGTCGGGCAGCAGCCGGTCGACCAGGTCGCGGTCCAGCCCGAAGGCGGACGGGTCGCGGTACGCCTCGGCGAACTTGGCGGTGGCGTCCCAGACGGCGTCGAGCGTGGCCCGGACGCCCTCCTCGGGGAGCCCGGTGCGCTTGCCCGCCCACCGCACCCAGGCGGCCAGCACGTGCGGCACGGCCTCCTGCTCGGAGGCGGAGAGCAGCACCTTGCGGGGCAGCCAGTCGAGCAGGAACATCTCGCATTTGATCGGGCTGACCCGCAGGGGGCGGCCGAAGTCGTGCGCGCAGCCGTAGTCGATGATCCGGTCGACGCAGTGGCTCGCGGCCGAACGGTCCGAGAGGTCCTCGGCCTCGCTCGAGGCGAGGAACCGGGCGGCGATCGTGGCCCGCCGGTCACGGCCGTACATCGGGGGCTGAGGCGTCCGGCCGCCGGGCGGCAGGACGCCCACGCGCGCCCGCACGAAGGCATGGTAGGAACCGAAGTTCTCGTTCACCGGCGGGTCGTCGGTCTCGTCGGTGAGCGCCAGGGCGCTGCGCAGCATGGCCTTGGTGTCGCGCGGGTCGAGCTGCTCGAACCGCATCAGCGGGTTGTCGCGCCCCTCCCTGCGGCAGTGGTCGAGCAGCTTGTCGACCTGGGACGAGACCCAGGCGTCCCGGACCATCCCGCTGGACGGCGCCCGCGCGCTCAGGTCGCCGTGCTGCCGCACCGCGCCCGCCTTGTTGCGGTCGACCAGGACCACCAGCGCGTGCCGCTCGGCACCGCCGTAGGTGTAGGTGCACACGACCGAATCCTGGTCGTCGTAGACGTCACGGGAGACGAAGCACTCTTCGGGGGTGACCATCCCGATGCGGTCGGCCCAGCCTGGGCGGGCGACGCCGCGGCCCATCAGCTCCAGGGCCGCGCGTTCGGCCTTGGCCGCCTGGCGCGGGGTGCCCAGGTAGGCCATGCCGGTGAGGAGCGCGAGCGCCGCAGGGGTGCCGGCGTGGCGGGCGTGGTCGACCAGCGATTCGCCGATGACCTGCTCGACGTCCCCGTCCGCGACCCGGTGCCCCCACCAGGAGCCGAGGATCTCGCTGACGATCAGCTCCGCGTCGAGCGGGCTGCGCACGGCCAGCAGTTCCCGGGCATGGCGCAGCATCCCATCGAAGATCGCGAAGACCTCGTCCGAGGGCGGCGGGCGTCGATCCCGCGCTGGATCCCCGGAGGAACGGTGGCGGCTGCGGGGACTCACGTACCTAGCCTCTCAGATTCGGCGCCGTACGACGCCCAGGACATCGGGGAAGGCCGAAATGGGACGCCCGGGAACTCGGTGGCGCCCCAGCTAAACGCCTTTTGTGTGAGCGTCAGACACGCCCGGCCCGTGTTCCATAGATTCCGCCCCGGTCCTCCTGAGTCGCCGGACACGTGCAGAGGCGCCGCCGTCACCGGGCGCCGAGGCCGAGCATGCCCAGCACGACCCGCCGTCCCTGCGGCCGTATGTAGGGGAGCCGTATGTAGGGGATCTGTCAGATCTAAGGTGGGGACCATGGCCATCAAGGTTCATCTCGCACAGCGGCCTGAGGCCGACGACCTGCTCGGGCGCAGCCCTCTCGCCGCGCTCATCGGAATGCTGCTCGACCAGCAGGTCCCGATGGAATGGGCCTTTTCCGGGCCCTACACGATCGCGCAGAGACTCGGTGCCGCCGACCTGGACGCCCATGACATCGCCGCGTACGACCCGGAGCGGTTCGTGGCGCTGCTGTCAGAGAAGCCTGCGGTGCACCGCTACCCGGGGTCGATGGCCAAGCGCGTGCAGCAGCTCTGCCAGTACCTGGTCGAGCACTACGGCGGTGACGCCGAGGCCGTCTGGCGGGACGTCGACTCGGGCAAGGAGCTGTTCAAGCGCCTCAACGCGTTGCCGGGGTTCGGCAAACAGAAGGCACAGATCTTCCTCGCGCTGCTGGGCAAGCAGTACGGCGTGCACCCGGACGGCTGGCGTGAGGCGGCCGGTTCGTACGGGGACGAAGGTTCGCATCGCTCCGTCGCCGACATCACGGGTCCGGAGTCCCTCGCCAAGGTCCGCGCCTTCAAGCAGGAGATGAAGGCCGCGGCCAAGGCGAACAAGTAGCCGCCCTCGGCGCGCCGGTATGCCAAGACCCTGGCGTACCAGGACTCTCGCCTATCAACCGCGACCCTCCCGGCGCGGCTTTGCCGTGTTTTTGCCAAAAATGCGGGCAGTGATGGAACGCATTCGATGCGTCCGGAACTCGCCGAGGGAGCGGAGGTCCCCGTTGTGAAGCGCCTGGCCGTCGTACCATCTCCTACTTGCCGTCCGTGACGTCCTCCCCCGGTGCCCGGGGGAGGACGGACGGGCGGCGTCCGAATCCGAGCTCATCGCTGGGGACCGTGGGACACGGATGTCCATCAGGGCTTCCGTCCACGGCGAACCATCGGGATGATGAATACCTGACACGACCGGTGTTGTGATGGAGGTGGGAGCGCTAGCCTGCTCCCATTCACTCATAGTGATGAAAAATTGCCGCGCGGTACGGGACCCTCTGGGGCGGAGGTGTTGTCCATGAGCACCGAGACGTCCGTTCCGCATCCCCGGGTCTCGGGGGTGGAGGGCCAGTCCATGGATGCGTCCGACTCCGCTCTGTACGCGACGTTGCTCAAGGAGGCCCCCGCCGGGCTGGCGTTCTTCGGCCCCGATCTGCGCTGCCGGCGGGCCAATGACGCGCTCGCCGCGATGCTGGGCGTGTCCGTCGGCGACTTGCAGCAGCGGCGCCCTGCGGAGAGCCTGCCCGAAAGCGTGGCGAACGCCTTCGAGGACGCCCTCCGCAGAGCACTGTCCGGCGACGAGGGCCTGAACGAGAACGAGGTCGACCTCGTCGTGCGCGCCTCCTCTGGCGCTCCTCCTGAGGCCACGGGAGCCCTGGGCGTCCCGTCCCCAGGCGACCCGGCGGCGAGCGTGGGGACGGGCGGTGCCAGCCCGGACATCCCGGTACAGGCCACAGGACCGCACGCAGAAGCCACATCAGACATCCCAGGCACGCCCGACGCGGCCGGGCCGGGCTCGGCGGCGGACGACGCCTCGCCGCTCGCTCCCGAGGCCCGGGCGGTCGGGCCGGTGCTCGCCGAGCCCGTCCTCACGCCCGGCCATGACGAGCGCATTCTCTCCTGCACGTGGCTGCCCGCCCGCAGCCCGGAGGGCGAGCCGATCGGCGTGGTGCTGACCGCTCTGGACATGACCGAGCGGCGGCGGGCCGAGGAGGTCATCCGCCGCAAGGAACAGCGCTACCGCTCGCTCGTGGAGGCCAGCGCCCAGGTCGTGTGGGTGGCCGCCCCCGCCGGCGGGGTCATCGACGACGCGCCGGAGTGGCGCGGGATCACGGGCCAGACGCCGGACGAGTACGCGGCCGGCGGCTGGCTGTCGGTGGTCCACCCCGAGGACCGGCCGCGCATCGAGGCGATCTGGCGCGAGTGCGTCACCGAGAACCGGGTCTTTGAGACCAACTACCGGATCCGCACCAAGAGCGGGACGCACCGGCACTTCGACGTGCGCGCCGTGCCGATCTGGCGGGGCGGCGAGGTGATCGAGTGGGTCGGTGCCAACACCGACGTCACCGGGCAGCGTGAGGCTGAGGAGATGCGCGGGCGGCTGACCGAGCAGCTGTCGGCGGCGGCGCTGCGCACCGCGCGGCTCCAGCAGGCCACCTCGATGCTGGCCGAGGCGCTCACCGTCTCCCAGGTCGTGCAGGTGATCACCGAGGTGGGCCGGTCCGCGATCGGCGCCGACTACTCCGCGGTGGCGCTGCTCGACGACGACAAGCTGCGCCTCAGCATCGTCACCCCGTCCCAGCCGGGCGCCGAACGCGACGCGCGCCCGGACGGCCGGTCCCCTTCGGCCGAGGACATCAAGGTCAGCGACCAGACGGTGCTGTCGGTGGCCGTGCGCGAGAGCCGGCCGTTCCTGGCCGAGCATCCCGACAGCCTGCGCCTTCAGCTCGGCCGGGACGAGATGGGCCTGTTCCTCCAGCACACGCAGGAACGCGCGTGGGTGGGCCTGCCGCTGCTGGCGGCGGGAGCCCCGATCGGCGCGCTCAGGTTCTCCTTCACCAGGCCGCGCGAGATCACCGAGGAGGAGCGGGTCTTCCTGGAGGCGCTCGCGGGCCAGTGCGCGCTGGCCGTCGAACGGGCCCTGCTGTTCGAGCGTGAGCACAAGACGGCCGAGGAGCTGCAGCGCAGCCTGCTGCCGAGCGATCTCCCGCAGTTGCCGGGCATGGTGCTGGCCGCCCGCTACAACCCCGCGACCAGGCACGTCCAGGTCGGCGGCGACTGGTACGACGTGTTCCGGCTGCCCGACGACCGGCTGGCCGTAGCGGTCGGCGACGTGATGGGCAAGGGCGTTCTCGCCGCGGCCGGAATGGGACGCGTCCGCAACGCCCTGCGCGCCCTCGCGCTGAACGATCCGCGTCCGGCCGCGGTGCTCGCCGGACTCGACCGGCTGTTCAGCGCGACCGAGACCGAGGAGCAGTTCACCACCGTCGCCTACGTGGTCATCGACCCCGAGACGGGCCGGGGGGCGTTCAGCAACGCCGGCCATCCGCCGCCCCTGCTGATCTCGCCGGACTCGCCCGCCCGGGTCAGCGAGCTGGAGCCGGGAACGCCGCTCGGCTGGCCGAGCCAGCGGCAGCAGACAAGTTTTTCCGTCGAGACCGGCAACACTGTGGTGTTCTATTCCGATGGACTTGTGGAGAACCGTAGGCGTGGGGTGGACGCCGGGCTGGAGGAACTGGTCGCCGTCGCGGCGGACGCCCCACCTGAAGTGGTAGGAGATCCAGAGAGACTCGTCGACTTCCTGGTCGATCGGATGCTTGCCGGGTACGAGCAGGTGGACGATGTGACCGTACTTGCGCTGCACGTCCCGCCGAAGCCCGTGTGAAGCCCGCCGAAGACGGCGTGATGACGGTGTAGTACGTACGAAGGACCGTCCCGCGCCCTCTAAGGTGGTGTGTTACCGGGCAGGACATCGAAGGCGGAATGCGCAGCCGTGCCAGAATGCTTGACCCTAGTAAGAGCGGGTACGCTGCGGTCCCGCACAAGGTGGCCCGCCCAGGTGTGTGGTCCCACCCAGTGTGAGGCCGGGCCCGTCAGGGCACTTGGGTCAACCAAGCCACACGTTCGTTCGAGAGGTATTTGTGTCGCCTGCTAGCTCGACCTCGAAAGCGTCAGATCTGCACGAGCACGTCATCGCGCAACTGATCGAGCGTGGACGGTCCCAGGGTTACCTCGAAGCCGACGACGTACGACGTACGTTCGAGGAGGCCGACATCCCCGTGTCGAAGGCCTCCAGCATCTTGCGGAGCCTCAGCAAGGAGGGTGTGACCGTCATGGTGAGCGCTGCCGACTCCGCAGCGCCGAAGCGTCCGCGCAAGCAGCGCGCGGCGCCGACGGCGCGCAGGCCCAAGACCGCCGCTGCCGCCAAGGAGCAGCCCGACACGGTGACCGCCGTCGTGAACGACGACGCTCCCGAGGAGACCGCCGCGCCCAAGCCGGCGGCCCGCAGGCCCGAGCCCCGCAAGGGCCCGGCCAAGCCCAAGAAGGCCGCCGCCAAGAAGGGCGCCGCCGCGGCGGGCGCCCCGAAGGGCCCGGCCAAGAAGGGCGACGATCCGGAACTCGACGACGAGGTCGGCGACCTCGACGACCTCCAGGACCTCGAGGTCGACCTGGCGGAGGTGACCCCGGCGGTCGAGGCCGCCGAGGTCGACTCCGACGAGGAGGACGCCCCGGCGGCGGCCCCGGTGGCCGCGGCCAAGGCCGCCCCGGCCGGGAAGGCCGCGGCGGACGGCGCCACCCCCGCCAACGAGGAGGAGGCGTTCGTCCTCGGCGACGACGACGAGGACGCCCCCGCCCAGCAGATCGCGGCGGCCGGCGCGACCGCCGACCCGGTCAAGGACTACCTCAAGCAGATCGGCAAGGTCCCGCTGCTCAACGCCGAGCAGGAGGTCGAGCTCGCCAAGCGCATCGAGGCCGGCCTGTTCGCCGAGGAGCGGCTCGCCGCCGACGGCTCGGTGATGTCGGAGGAGGACCTCGAGGACTTCGAGTGGATCGCCGAGGACGGCCGCCGCGCCAAGAACCACCTGCTGGAGGCCAACCTCCGGCTGGTCGTCTCGCTGGCCAAGCGCTACACCGGCCGCGGCATGCTGTTCCTGGACCTGATCCAGGAGGGCAACCTCGGCCTGATCCGGGCGGTCGAGAAGTTCGACTACACCAAGGGCTACAAGTTCTCCACGTACGCCACCTGGTGGATCCGGCAGGCGATCACCCGCGCGATGGCCGACCAGGCCCGCACCATCCGCATCCCGGTGCACATGGTCGAGGTCATCAACAAGCTGGCCAGGGTCCAGCGGCAGATGCTCCAGGACCTGGGCCGCGAGCCCACCCCGGAGGAGCTGGCCAAGGAACTCGACATGACCCCGGAGAAGGTCGTCGAGGTCCAGAAGTACGGTCGCGAGCCCATCTCGCTGCACACCCCGCTCGGTGAGGACGGCGACAGCGAGTTCGGCGACCTCATCGAGGACTCCGAGGCGATCGTCCCGGCCGACGCGGTCAGCTTCACGCTGCTCCAGGAGCAGCTGCACTCGGTGCTCGACACGCTGAGCGAGCGCGAGGCCGGCGTGGTGTCGATGCGGTTCGGCCTTACCGACGGCCAGCCCAAGACGCTCGACGAGATCGGCAAGGTGTACGGGGTGACCCGTGAGCGCATCCGGCAGATCGAGTCGAAGACCATGTCCAAGCTGCGGCACCCGTCGCGCTCCCAGGTGCTGCGCGACTACCTCGACTGATCGGCCGTGTGATCCAGAGGCCGCCGTCCATCCGGGCGGGGCCCCTGGATCACCCGTGCCGGTTGACCGGGAGAAATTCTCCAGGTCAACCGGCATTTCGCCATGTACCGCACCTTTATCCTCCACGTACCTGGCTGGATCCGGCGCTGCGGTCGCTGCGGGCCGTATCCGGGTCGAGGAGGCGTGGCGGATCCGCCCGACTCGCGTGCCCGCGCGGGGCAGGCGGCGGCTTCACGGTCTACGCCCGAACGCGAGCAGGCCGCCCGCGACCCGCTGATGCGTGCCGCGGCCCTCTGGCCGGCCGACCCCGCCCCGTGGGAGGTCATGCTCTGGCTGGCGCTGGGACTCGACCTGGAGCGCGAGGAGAAGGATGCCCTATGGCGCAGGCCGGCACCCGCCATCCAACGCTGTACCGGGCGCACGTCGCCCCGCGTCGTGAGCCCCTCCCCGCAGTGGGGCGGCAAGCGAGATGACGGCCGCCGCGCACCGTGTCGGCCAGTGCGTCAAGGCGTGCCGCCACCTCAACGTGGCCGCTGCTTAGGATCGCTCTGGGAGAGGCTCGAGCGCTCTGGAGAGGCCCAGGCGCTCAGTTGTGCAGGATGACGTCGAGGTTGGTGCCGTTCAACTCGACCGTGTGGCCCAGGTCGGCGACGGCCTTGAGGAGCTCCTCGGGGGTGCGGGGCGCGGAACCGGCCTTGATGAGGTCGTGCGCGATCTTGCCGCGGGTGGCCTTGGCCATGTGGCTGACGACGGTGCGCTTGGGCGTGCCGTGCAGGAGGCGCTCGCGGAACACCCGCACGGCCACGGCGGGCTGCGGGGCCTTCCAGGCCGTCGCGTACGGGCCGGAGCGCATGTCGACGATGAGACCGCCCCGGCGGCGCGAGGCGCCGTTCAGGGAGGCCAGGGCGTCGTTCAGGGCGGGGCGCCATAGGGCGGCGAGCCTGCCCGCGGGCGGGAGCGTCACGCCCATGGCCAGCCGATACGGCGGGATCCGGTCGGTGAGCCGCAGGGCTCCCCAGAGGCCGGAGAACACGATGATCTGCCTGGCGGCGGCCCGCCGGTCCAGGTCCGGCAGGTTCAGCTGCTCGTACAGGACGCCGGTGTACAGGCGCGCGACGGGAAGCGTGGGCGCCTGGTAGAGCGCCCGGTTCCGGGCGAGCGCCTCGCTGATCTGCCCGGTGGGGAGACCGAGGACGTCGGGGGCGTCATCGCGCGCGCACGTTTCGCCGAGCGCCGCCAGCACCCGCTCGCGGGCCGGGTTGAGCTCGGGGAAACTCAGCGACCCCAGGTCGAGGGGACGGCCGTTCCCCTCAGCGGCCTTCTTCTCCGATGGCGGCAGCAGAATACGCACGTTCCCCCCGAAATTATGACACCTAAGGTCCCTCTAGGGTGCTGGGCATGACCGACCGGGAGCTACCGCAGCTCGGAGACCTCAGCGGCCCCAGCATGCCCAACGGATCCAGTGGATCCGGCGGGCTCGCGGCGCCCGGCGGGCTTGACGGACTCGACGGGCTTGTCGCCGCGGCCTGGCCCGCCCCATACGTCCAGGATATTGGCGGTTGGCTGCTGCGGCACGCGGACGGCGTCACGAAACGGGCCAACTCCGTCCTGCCCCTCGAGGCGCCGGAAGCCCTGGACGAGGCGATTGCGCGTGCGGAGGGCTTCTACACCGAACGCGGGCTGCCCACGGTGTTCTCCATGAGCGGACAGAGCCGTCCGAGCGGGCTGGACGCGCTGCTTCACGCGCGCGGCTACGAACTGGTCGATCCGACCCTGGCGATGACCACCGAGATCACCGGCCCGTATAGGGAGGACGGTGCGGCCGGGGTCGCCGGGGTCGTTGTGGAGGACGCCCCCTCACGGGAGTGGCTGGAACGGTGGTGGGCTGTGGACGGCCGCTACGCAGAGCAACTGCCTGTCGCGGAGAAGATCCTGACGGGCGTCCCGGCCGGATACGCCTCGCTGGACGGTGCGGCCGTCGGCAGGGCCGTTCCTCAGGGGGAGTGGCTCGGGATCTATGCCATGGCGGTCGCGCCCGACGCGCGGCGCCGCGGGCTGGGCCGGCGTGTCCTGGGCGGGCTACTGGACTGGGGAGGGACACGCGGCTGCACGCGCGCCTACCTGGTGGTCATAGCGCGGAACGCGGCTGCGCGGGCCCTCTATGAGAGTGAGGGTTTCGGTGTCAGCGGCGGATACCACTACCGGATCAAGCCGCTCCCCGCGCGATGATCAATTCGCGCGAAGATCTCGGAGAGTCCGGAGGGTCACGGAGATCTCCGAGCATCCCGAGTCAATTCGTCGATACTTTCTGTGATGAGTCCGTCACTATATGAAGTCATCTCCGATTTTCCGGTCACGCCGGGACACCCGAAATGCGAACGGCGGCCACCGTCTCCGGTGACCGCCGCCGAGGGATTCTTTTATGTCGATGCCTACCGTTCGTCCTCTGTGGCGGTAGCCGGGGTTTCGGTCAGCCTGTCGGTCTCATCCTGAATGTCGGCCCCGTTGGAGCGGAGCGCCTCTGCGTACTTGCGCCCGTGGTGGGCGCAGAACAGAAGGTCGCCGCCGCCTACAAGGACTGCACGGACGTAGGCCTGGGCGCCACAGCGGTCGCAACGGTCGGCGACGGTCAGCGGCTTGGTTGGGGCAAGGGCTCCAGTCACGGCACCTTCCTCATGCTCGGGGTCGGTACTTAGGAGAACATCTAACCCGACGCAGACGTTCCCAATCTGTTCGTACGTACGCCCACAGCAGAATGGGGCTATTAGTGACCGAGGTCACAGCCGGACTTGGGAAGTCAGGCGGCGTCCCAACGGAACAGCCGTACCGCCACCAGGGAACCCACTACCGCCACGCCCAGGAGCACACCGATTTGCGGTAGCGCCGATGCCGGGCCGAGTCCCCGGCCCATGACGTTCAGCATCCCCTCGTTCAGGTAGCGCAGCGGGAAGATGTACGACAGGGTCTTCAGCCAGCCGGGCGCGTCGTCCAGGGGGAAGAACGAGCCGCCCAGGAACGCCATCGGCAGCACCACCAGTTGGGTCACGCCCTGCGCCGCCTCCTGGGTCTTGGCCCACGCCCCGATCACCATCCCGATCGCCAGGAACGCCAGCACCCCCGACAGCACCATCGGGATCGCCATCCACCAGTACTCCTGGAGCTTGAGCCCGAAGAACGGAAGCTGGGCCACCAGCAGGAACAGCGCCATCTGCACCAGCGCCACCACCAGGCTGACCGCGACGCGCGCCCCGAACACCGTCGAGATCGGCGCCGGCGACAGCCGCAGCCGCCGCAGGATCCCCTTCGTCCGCCATGTCACCAGCGTCTGGGACGCCCCGAAGACGCCCGCCGACGCCAGTGCCCAGCCGAGCAGGCTCGGGGTGAAGAACTGGATCGCCTTGAGGGAGTCGTCCTCCACCTGCTGCGAGGCGAGCTTGTAGACCGGCGGCTTCCCGCTGGCGCTCTGGTTCTCCGACTGCACGATGGACTGCATCAGTCCCCGCGCGGTCCCGGACCTGACCTGGTCGGCCGCCGAGTAGTGGACGGTCAGGTCGGTGCCGCGCTGCTCCACCACCGCGTCCGCGTCGCCCTTCTCGACCTTCCTCAGCGCCGCGGCCCGGTCGGTGCTCTTCTCGACCTTCATCACGCCGTGCAGCTCGCCCGCGCCGCGCGCCAGGGCCTGGTCGACGACGGGCACCGGGCCGACCTCGACCAGGGTCACCCTGGAGGTGGTCTGGTGCCCGAAGATCCCGCCGAAGATGACCAGGAACATCAGCGGGAACAGCACGGTGAAGCCCAGCGCCGTCCGGTCCCTGACGAAGCCGAGGAACATCGCCCGGGACAGGCTCTTGAAGCTGCCGAAGGTGCTCACGCCCGGTACTCCCGTCCGGTCAGGTCGAGGAAGACGTCCTCGAGGGTGGCGCCGCGGATCTGCACGCCCGTCAGGGCGTTCTCGGCGGCCATCGCGGCGACCACCGCCGACGGGTCGCGGGTGGAGATCACCAGGGACACGCCGTCGTCGGCGACCTCGTCGGCCCCGGGCAGCCGGCGCGCGGCGTCAGCGGCCAGGACGCCGGTGGCGATGCTGATCCGGGCGGGCGCGTCCAGCCCGCGCACCAGCACCGGCGGCGGCCCGAGCTTGAGGATCGTGCCCCGGTCCATGATCGCGACCCGGTCGCAGAGGATCTCGGCCTCGTCCATGTAGTGCGTGGTCAGCACGATGGTCCGGCCCTCGGTGTTGATCTTCCGGAGCACGTCCCAGAGGTTCCGCCTGGCCTGCGGGTCCAGGGCGGCGGTCGGCTCGTCCAGGAAGAGCAGCTCGGGATCGTGCACGAGCGCGCACGCGATGGACAGCCGCTGCGCCTGCCCGCCGGAGAGCTTCTCCACCCGGACGTCGGCCTTGTCGTCCAGCCCGACCGCCTCCAGCATGGCGTCGGCCTTCTTGGCGGGCACGCCGTACAGCGAGCCGAACGTCTGCAACTGCTCGCGCGCGGTGAGCCGCTCGAAGAACGAGGACGCCTGGAGCTGCACCCCGATGCGGGGCAGCAGCTTCGGGTTGCGGGGCCAGGGGGGCAGGCCCAGCACCGACAACTCGCCCGCGTCGGCCTCGCGGAGACCCTCGATGATCTCCAGGGTGGTGGTCTTGCCCGCTCCATTGGGGCCGAGGATGCCGAAGAACTCGCCTTCGGCCACCTCGAAGGAGACTCCGTCGACGGCCTGCACGTCCCCGTAACGCTTGCGCAGGCCCTCGACCGCGATCGTGTATGCCATGATCTGGACATTAGAGATGCGGGTGTCCGCGCGGGATCCATCCACCGGTGGACACCGCACTTTCCACCCGCTTCGCCCGGCCGGTCCGGAACCCGCCCCGAACGCGCGTGGCGGCGAGCCTGCCGGAGGACTGTCGGCACCCGGGGGTACCCTGCTGGCGGCAGTTCACCTTTCACCGCCCGGACCTGCCTCGCCCCCGAGGAGCACACGCACGTTGACCGCCGCCACCGCCGAAGCGCCCACTGACGACACGCACGGCTACTCCGCCCGGCACCTCTCGGTGCTGGAGGGCCTGGAGGCCGTACGGAAGCGACCCGGTATGTACATCGGGTCGACCGACAGCCGCGGCCTGGCCCACTGCCTGTGGGAGATCGTCGACAACTGCGTCGACGAAGCCCTGGCCGGCCACTGCACCCACATCAGCGTGGTCATGCACGCCGACGGGTCCTTCTCGGTCGGCGACAACGGCCGCGGCATCCCCGTCGACCTGGAGCCCAAGACCGGCCTGGCCGGAGTCGAGGTCGTGATGACCCGGCTGCACGCCGGCGGCAAGTTCGGCGGCGTGTCCTACACCGCGTCCGGCGGCCTGCACGGCGTCGGCGCGTCGGTGGTGAACGCGCTGTCGGCCCGGGTCGACGTCGAGGTCGACCTCGGCGGGGAGACCCACGCGATCAGCTTCCGGCGCGGGGTGCCCGGCGAGTTCGCCGACGACGGCCGGCCCAACGCCCGGTTCAAGAAGCGCTCCGGCGTCCGGCAGGTCCGCAAGGTCGCCAAGAAGACCACCGGCACCCGGGTCCGGTTCTGGCCCGACATGCAGATCTTCATCAAGGACGCGACGGTCGAGCAGTCGCTGGTCCTGGACCGGATGCGGCAGACCGCGTTCCTCGTCCCCGGCCTGACCATCGACGTGCGCGACGAGCGCGGCGAGGAGCTCGTCGAGGAGACCTTCCGGTTCGACGGCGGCATCAGCGAGTTCTGCTCCTACCTGGCCAAGGACGCCCCGCTGCTGGAGGTGCTGCGGCTGCGCGGGCGCGGCCACTTCACCGAGACGGTCCCGGTCCTGGACGACCAGGGGCACCTCACCCCCACCGACGTCGAGCGCGATCTCGAGGTCGACGTCGCGGTGCGCTGGGGCACCGGCTACGACACCGACGTCAAGTCGTTCGTCAACGTGATCGCCACCCCCAAGGGCGGCACCCATGTGCAGGGCTTCGACCGCGCCCTGGTCCGGGTGCTCAACGAGCAGCTCCGCGCGGTGAAGCTGCTCAAGAACGGCGACGAGAACGTCCTCAAGGAGGACATCCTCGAAGGGCTCACCGCCGTGGTGGCCGTCCGGCTGCCCGAGCCGCAGTTCGAGGGGCAGACCAAGGAGATCCTCGGCACCTCGGCCGCCACCCGGATCGTCACGCAGGTGGTGTCCAAGGAGCTCAAGGCGGTCTTCGAGACGCCGGCCCGCGGGCAGAAGCAGCCGCTCCGGGCGGTGCTCGAGAAGATCGTCGGCGCGGCCAAGACCCGCATCTCCGCCCGCACCCAGCGCGACAACCAGCGCCGCAAGAACGCGCTGGAGAACTCCGCGCTGCCCGCCAAGCTCGTCGACTGCCGCACCGCCGACGACCGCAGCGAGCTGTTCATCGTCGAGGGCGACTCGGCGCTCGGCACCGCCAAGCTGGCGCGCGACTCCGAGTTCCAGGCGCTGCTGCCGATCCGCGGCAAGATCCTCAACGTGCAGAAGGCGTCCGTCGCCGACATGCTCAAGAACGCCGAGTGCGCCGCGATCATCCAGGTGATCGGCGCCGGCTCCGGCCGCACGTTCGACCTCGACTCGGCGCGCTACGGCCGCGTCGTCGTCCTCGCCGACGCCGACGTCGACGGCAGCCACATCCGCTGCCTGCTGCTGACCCTCTTCTACCGCTACATGCGGCCGATGCTGGAGGCGGGCCGGATCTTCTCCGCGGTCCCGCCGCTGCACCGGATCGAGCTGATCAAGCCGAGGAAGGGCCAGGGAAAGTACATCTACACCTACACCGACGGCGAGCTGAGGCGCCGGCTGGTGGAGCTGGAGCGCAAGGGACAGCGCTGGAAGGAGCCGATCCAGCGCTACAAGGGCCTGGGCGAGATGGACGCCGACCAGCTCGCCGAGACGACCCTCGACCCGAGGCAGCGGATGCTCCGCCGGATCAGGGTCGAGGACGCCGAGGAGGCCGCCAAGGTCTTCGACCTGCTGATGGGCAGCGACGTCGCCCCGCGCCGCGAGTTCATCACCGCCGGAGCCTCCGAACTCGACACCGAGCGCATCGACGTGTGACCCGGGTGGCACGTGGCACCCGGGTGGCATGTGTGACCCGGGTGGCACGTGGAACTTCTGGGGTGTACCTGCTGCCACCGCAGGTCGGCCACTGACGCTACCGACATGACCCTTGCCGCACCGGCACCGTGGACACCACGGAACCGGATGCGGCAAGGGGCGTGTGATGGAGTCGGTGGTCCTGGGCCTGTGGGAGGCCGCGGGAGAACGGGTGGAGCCGTGGCTGACGCTCCCGCCGGTCGCGGTCGCCCTGGCCGGATGCCGCTTCTGCGGCACCGGAGCGGGCGTCGACGACGTGCTGACCGCCGCCGGCCGCCGGGATCCGGCGGCGCTCCTCGTTGCGCTGCTGTGGCTCGTTCCGTGGTCGCGCGTGCCCGGGTGGACGCTCGCGCTGCCGCGGCCCCGGAGAGGACGCCAGGGGACCTCCTGGACCGGTCGCTTGGTCGGGGACCGGTTCCAGCGGGCATGCGGGCTCTTCAGCCCGGTGCGGACCTTGAAGGGTTCAGCGCTCGCGCAGGGGGGACACGGCCTCTCCACCCTCCGGTGGAGCTTCAGGACTCCAACCCGGGTCCGATCCGCGCCGGACGGGCGGTCCTTAGCGTTGAGGCATGAACACGCTGGACAGTGTGCTCCTCGCCATCGCGGTTCTGGCCCTGGTCCTCTACCGGCAGCTCCGGACGAGGCGGCTCGACGAGGGCCGCCTCTACGTCCTCCCCGTGTTCCTCGGCGTCGTCGGCCTGTTCCAGGGGAGCCTGGTCGACAAGGTGCACCCGGCGCTCAGCATCGGGCTGCTCGCCGTCGAGGCCGTCGCCGCGCTGGCGCTCGGCGGGCTGCGCGCGGTGACGGTGCGGATCTGGCGGGACGAGCGCGGCGTGCTCTGGAAACGCGGCAACGGCTGGACCGCGGGGGCCTGGCTGCTGTCGATCGCGGTCCGCGCCGGGATGATCGGAGCCGGATACGCGGCGGGGATCGTTCCGGGCGCGGGCGGCGTGCTGCTCTTCCTCGGCCTGACCCTGCTGGCGCAGAACCTGCTCGTCGGATGGAGGGCCAGGCGGCTGTCGCCGGCTTCAGCGTCTAGCGTCGTGCCGTGAGATTCGGCGGGTTCACCCTGTGCCGGTGGCACGCGCAGCTGTTCGTCATCGTCCCCCTGCTGGTCTGGGCGGCGGCCTCCTACGTCCGCAGCCTCTACAGCACCGAGCCGCGACCGTCCCTGCACGGGGCCGGTCTGCTCGTCGTCGTGCTCAACGTGGCCACGGTCGCCGCGCTGTCGGCGGGCCTTTGGCTGACGCGCAAGGAGGCGGGCCAGCCGCGGTGGCGCGCGGAGTCGCTGCTGCTGACGGCCATGGCGACCTCGCTGTGGCAGTACGCGATCTCGCCGGACGGCGGTGCGCCCTACGTCTTCGCCATGATCGCGCTGTGGTCGCTGCTGCACCGGTTCAACCTGGCCCTGGGGATCGCCTCGACCGCGGCGACGGCCCTGACGATCGGGCTGCTGGGCGCGCTGTTCCGGACGGACGGCGCGGAACTCGGGCTGATGGCGGCGTTCGTGGGGGTGGCCTTCGGCGCGCTGGGAGGCCGCCAGAGCAAGGAGGCGAGGGAGGCCACGCAGAGGGCCGAGGCCGCCAACGCCGTGCTCGCCGAACGGTCCCGTATCGCCCGCGAGATCCACGACATCCTGGCGCACTCGCTGTCGGCACAGGTCGTCCACCTGGAGGGGGCGCGGATGCTGCTGTCGCGCGAGGGCGACCGGGTGCAGGCGCTGGACCGGGTCGAGCGCGCCCAGCGGCTGGCCCGCGCCGGCCTGGAGGAGACGCGGCGGGCGCTCGCGACGCTCCGCGGTGACGCCCCCGCCCCCGAGGAGGCCCTCGCCGAGCTGGCCGAGGAGTTCTACGCCAGCACCGGCCGGGCCTGCGAGATCGAGGTGACCGGGGAGCCGCGCGAGCTGTCGCCGCAGGCCGGCCTCGCGGTCACCCGCACTGCGCAGGAGGCGCTCACCAACGTCCGCAAGCACGCGCCCGGCGCCCGCGTCCACGCCGCGCTGCGCTACCTGGAGGGCGTGGTCGAGCTGGACGTGGCCGACAGCGGCGGCACCGAGCCGGTGCTGGAGGTCCTGGGCGGCGGCTACGGCCTGGTCGGCATGAGGGAACGGGCCGAGCTGATCGGTGGGACCCTGGAGACCGGACCGGAGGACAAGGGATTCCGGGTGTTGCTACGGGTGCCGCTGTGACGGAGAAGACGAGGATCCTGGTCGTCGACGACCAGACGGTGGTGCGGGAGGGGCTGGTGCTCCTGCTGGAGCTGCTGCCCGGCATCGAGGTGGCGGGCGCGGCGGGCGACGGCGAGCGGGCCGTGCAGATGGTCGCCGAGGTGCGCCCCGACGTGGTGCTGATGGACCTGCGGATGCCCCGGATCGACGGGGTGGAGGCGACCCGGCTGATCAAGCGGGCGCATCCGGAGGTGGAGGTCGTCGTGCTCACCACCTACGCCGACGACGATTCGATCTTCGCCGCGCTGCGCGCCGGGGCCCGCGGCTACCTGACCAAGGACGCCGGTGCGGACGAGATCGCGCAGGCCGTCCGGGCCGTGCGCGGGGGAGCCTCGCAGCTCGACCCGGCCGTGCAGCGCCGCCTGGTCGAGGCGGTCGCCTCGGGCGAGCGCCCGGCGCGCGGCGGCGGCCTGCCCGACGGCCTGACCCGGCGCGAGGCGGAGGTGCTCGCGCTGATCGCCCGGGGCCGGTCCAACACCGAGATCGCCGGTGACCTGTTCATCAGCGAGGCCACGGTCAAGACCCACATCAACAACCTGTTCGCCAAGGCGGGCCTGCGCGACCGGGCCCAGGCCGTCACCTACGCCTTCCGCCACGGCTTGGCCGCCCCCTAGGCGATCGTTCTGGTCTGGCCGACGGGTGGTGGGACGAGAGCGCTTGCCAAGCAAACGCTTGATCGGAGATGCTGGCCGCGACCACAGCGGGAGGGGCGGGCCATGCCGGACCAGGAGCACATGAAGGGCGCGTTGCAGCGCTACGTGGACGGCTTCAACGCGGGCGACGCGGCGGCGGTCTCGGCGCTGTTCGCCGACGACGCGGTGGTCGAGGACCCGGTCGGGCATCCGCAGGTCGTCGGCCGGGAGGCGATCGACGCGTTCTACGCCAACGCGGTCGGCGCGGGGACCAAGCTCTCGCTCGACGGCCCGATCCGCGGGTCCTACGGGGACCGGGCGGCGATGGCGTTCACCGTCGCGGTCCCGGGCATGGGACTGCGGATCCGTGTCATCGACGTCATGACCTTCGGCGCGGACGGGCGGATCGTCCGCATGGAGGCCCATTGGGGCCCGGACGACCTCGAGGGGTGACAGGCCCGTGACAACGCAGTGTCGAGCGAGGTCCGGACGGGGGATGACCGGGTGTTGCCACGTCCGGATGAGGCCAAGGGTGATGGGTTGCTTGAGAAACGATCCTGTTTTTAGATCGCGTCTGCGAGCACTTGTATGACGCGTGTCACATGGATCCCGGCGCGCGTCACTCCGGGGGCCGGCCTGTGATCCACCGGGATTGATCACCCCGCACCGTCACGCCATACGCCGGAAGCAGCGACCTGGGCCGATTTCTAGGAGGATCGATGAAGGCCCTAGTCAGACGTATCGGCACACCCACCCTCGCGGCGCTTGCCGCGATCGGCCTCACCGCGGCCACCGCGTCCGCGACCACCGTCCACCGGGACACCGCGGCCGGAGCCAGCTACTCCGGCCCGTACCAGATCACCAACATCGGCGCCCTGACCATCTCGGGTTCGGGCATCACCGCCAGTTGCTCGGGCGTCGACCTGCGCGGCGACCTGACCTCGTCCGGCACGGGCACGCTCACCAGCGCGTCCGTCACCGGTTGTACGAGCTCGCTGGGCAACGCCACGGTCAAGTTCCTCAACCTGCCCTACACCCAGGGCAGCCTCACCCAGGGGAACGGGCCCGCCGGCAGCGACGGCAAGCTCACGTTCAGCGACCCCAACCTGTCCATCCAGGCGACGTTCTCGCTGGGCACGTGCACCTACGGGTTCGGCGGCTCGACCACCAGCCTGAGCTTCAACGTCTTCAACCGTGACAACGCCGGCCGCCCGAACAGCGCCGACGATCTCCAGGGTCAGATCCTCAACGCCGGACTCAACAAGACCGGCGGCTCGGTGCTGTGCCCGGGCAGCGCCACCGCCAACGGCATCGGCAAGGCGCGCGGCAAGGTCACCACCGGTGCCGCCACCTACGACCAGAAGCTCTACCTCACCCCCTGAGAAAGGAAGCCGCTCCCCGGGGACGGAGCTGAACGAGCCGTCCTCTGAGCACGATCCCCCCGGGCCACTTCCGTCCCCCCCCGGAAGTGGCCCGGTCCCGCCGTCGTCCCGTTCGAGAAGCCCGCTCCTTCGACCCCAACTCACAGAAGGCGACCAACACGTGAAGCTCTTCTCACGCACAGCGGCCACGGCGGCGCTGGCGGCCCTCGGTCTGGCGGCGCTCACTGGCACCGGTACCGCCGCACCGGCCGCACCGGCCGCACCGGCGGCGGCGCAGCCGCCGACCCCGGCCTTCAACATGAAGGACGACTGCCCGGCACTGCCCTCCGGCGCCGAGCACCCGGAGTGGTGGACCTGCCTGGTCATGGTCGTCGCGGGCGGCTCGATGAAGCTGGGCGGGATCTCCCAGCAGTTCACCCAGCCGATGCGGATCGCCGTCCAGGCCTCGCCGGACGCGATCACCGAGGTCGCGATGACCGGCGAGCCGATGACGGTGCCCGGCGGCGTCCTCGGGATGCTCGGCCTGCCCTCGTGGCCGGGCGCCGACGAGATCCCGGGCATCAAGCTCCAGGTGAAGCCGGAGTACGCCGGCGGGTTCAAGCTGGAGCTCCCGAACGCCTCGGTCAGCATGCGGGTGCAGATCCTCAACCTGCTGGTCGGCGACAAGTGCTTCATCGGCACCGAGGCCGACCCGATCAAGTTCAACATGGCGATGGATCCGAACAAGCTCGTCGTGGCGGCCCCGGGCGACCCCGCGCACCCGATGGACGACCCGACCGTGCTGTACGGCGAGGCCGAGGACAAGACCTTCACCGTGCCCAAGACCGACGGCTGCGGGCTGGTCGGGCCGATCGCCGACTGGAAGGCCGGCCTGCCGTCCCCGGCGGGCAAGAACGAGGCGAGCTTCCAGTCGTTCATCGCCATCGCCCCCTACGCGGTGGACGCCACCGCCCGCCGCTCCGACCCCCGCACGCTCAAGATCGGCTGATCGTCCCGGCCGTCCCGTGCAGCTCATGCCCGTCCCGTCCCGCGGGGCGGGCGTGATCGCGTTCGGGTCGATTCCGTCCTGCCCGGCTGATAGAAGGTGATCATTCGTCGAGCAGGAAGGAGTCAGGCCCATGGACGACCACCGGATGTTCCACGGTCTGCCGGTGGTGCCGGTCGATGACGATCCCCCCGAGCACACCCTCTTCAGGCTTGCCGACTACCAGCAGATCCTGGCCATTCGGCTGCGCCTGCTGGAATCGGACGAGGAGGCCGCCGCGGAGGTCGACCGGTTCGCGCTGAAGCTGAGGGACCTCGCCCGGCAGATGACCGAAGACGGCCTCCGCCACGGGCCGCCAGTGGCCTGGCGGATCGCCGCCGAGGACCGTGCTCGCTACGGCGGGGTCTCCGTTCCCTTCGACGAGGTCTTCGAGCGCTTCCTCTACCAGGTCGACACCACCCAGGTGACGGCCCTGGTCGTCGGCTTCTGGGGTGGGCTCCACGAAACGGACAAACCTGATCCGGTGGAGCTGCTGGTGAAGGCGGCCGACGCGCTGCCGGAATTGCGCGCGGTGTACCTCGGCGACATCGGGGCCGACGAGCAGGAACTGTCCTGGATCATCCACAAGGACGTCACCCCGCTCATCGAGGCGTTCCCGAACCTGGAACGGCTCGATGTGCGCGGCGGGGGGATGTGGCTCCGCCCCTTCCGCAGCGAACGGCTGAAGACCCTGCGGCTCATGTCGGGCGGGCTCCCGGCCGACGTGGTCCGGGCCGTCGCCGCGTCCGACCTGCCGGCTCTCGAACGGCTGGACCTGTGGCTAGGCGACCCGCACTACGGAGGCGACGCGGCCGTCGCCGACCTGCTGCCCGTCCTGAGCGGCGAGCGGCTGCCGGCGCTGCGCCACCTCGGCCTGGAGAACAGCACACTGGAGGACGAGATCGCCGCGGCGGTCGCGGGAGCGCCGATCGTCGCGCGGCTGGAGACGCTCAGCCTCGCGCGGGGCCTGCTGACCGACACCGGCGTGGAGGCTCTGCTGGCGGGCCAGCCGCTCACCCACCTGGAGAAGCTCGACCTGCACCACCACTACGTGGGCGAGCGGATGGCCGGGTGGGTCCGCGACCTCCTGCCCGGCGTCCAGGTCGACCTGAGCGACCGCATCGTCGTGAACGAGGGCTACGCACCGTACGTGGAGGACTCCGAATGACCCGGAGCCCCGGATCCGCGCGGATGTCGGCGGATCCGGGGCCCTGAGCCCGGAGGTCGTGGGTCGGTCACTCCTCGGCGGGCGGCTCGCCTTCGCCTTCGCCTGAGCCGTCCGCGCCGGCGCCGGACTCGTCACCGGCGGAGTCCGCCCCGGCGGGTTCGCCGCTCGCGGCGTCGCCGGGGAACGGGCCCAGCGGGCCGCTGATCGCCGCCACGCTCTTGTCGAGCTTCTCGCCGGAGCCGTCGCGGCGGCCCAGCTCGGTGGTGAGGGTGAGGAACGTGCCGTCGGCGCCGATGGCGCGGAGCGGGACCGGGCCCGCCCAGGCCATGATCAGGGAGTCCTCGCCCTTGAGGAAGCGGTGCGACCGGACGCCGCCGGTGGCGCGGCCCTTGGCCGGGAAGTCGGCGAAGTCGGCCACCTTGATCGCGCCGGTCTGGGTGCCGGGCAGCGCCGAGGACGAGCCGGAGATGGTCACCACGCGGGACTCGCGGCCGGGGTCGAGCGCGCCGAACCAGACGACGTGCGCGTCGGTGGCGAGCTTGACGCCCGCCATGCCGCCGGCCGGGCGGCCCTGGGGGCGGACGTTGGCGGCGCTGAAGTGCAGGAGCTGGGCGTCGCTGGTGATGAAGACCAGGTGCTGCTCCTCGGAGAGGAGCTGGACGGCGCCGACGACCGTGTCGCCGTCCTTGAGGCCGATCACCTCGAACTCGTCGCGGTTGGCGGGGAAGTCGGGGGCGACCCGTTTGACCACGCCCTGGGCGGTGCCGAGCGCCAGGCCGCCGCCGGTGTCGGCGATGGCGCCGACCCCGACCACGGTCTCGCCCGGCGCGAGGTCGACGTACTCGGTGACCGGGGCGCCGCCGGCCAGGGACGGCGGGCTCGCCGACGGCGGCAGCGTCGGCAGGTCGAGCACGTCGATCCGGATCATGCGTCCGAGCGAGGTGACCGCGCCGATCTGGCCGCGCGCCGTGGCCGGGACGCAGGCGAGCAGCACGTCGTGCGGGGCGCGGGCGCCCTCGGTCGCCAGCGGCTCGGGGCCGTGCGTGCGGGCCATCAGCCCGGTGGACGACAGCAGCACCATGCACGGGTCGTCGGGCACCTCCAGCGGCACCGCGGCGGCCTTGGTCTGGCCGGACGCCTCCAGCAGGACGGTGCGGCGCGGGGTGCCGAACTCGGAGGCGACGTCGGCCATCTCGCGCGAGACCACCGAGCGCAGCTTCTTCTCGGAGTCGAGGATCGCGGTCAGCGCGGCGATCTCGCGGCGCAGCTGCTCCTTCTCCTTCTCCAGCTCGAGCCGGTCGTAGCGGGTGAGCCGGCGCAGCGGGGTGTCCAGGATGTACTGGGCCTGGATCTCCGACAGCTCGAAGATCTGCATCAGCCGCTGCTTGGCCTGCCCGGCGTCGTCGCTCTGCCGGATGACCTGGATGACCTCGTCGATGTTGAGCAGCGCGACCAGCAGGCCGTCGATCAGGTGCAGCCGGTCCTCGCGCTTGCGGCGGCGGAACTGCGACCGGCGCCGGACCACGTCGAGGCGGTGGCCGACGTAGACCTGGAGCAGCTCGCGCAGGCCGAGCGTGCGCGGCTGGCCGTCGACCAGCGCGACGTTGTTGATGCCGAAGGTCTCCTCCATCGGCGTCAGCCGGTAGAGCTCGGCGAGCACGCCCTCGGGGTTGAAACCGTTCTTGATCTCGATGACCAGGCGCAGCCCGACGTTGCGGTCGGTGAGGTCCTTCAGATCGGCGATCCCGTTGATCTTCTTGGCGTTGACCAGTTCCTTGATCTTCGCCTTGACCCGCTCGGGGCCGACCGCGTAGGGCAGCTCGGAGACGACGATGCCCTTGCGCCGCGGGGTGACGCTCTCGATCCGGGTGGTGGCGCGGGTGCGGAAGGTGCCGCGGCCGGTCAGGTAGGCGTCGCGGATCCCGTCCAGCCCGACGATCTTGCCGCCGGTGGGCAGGTCGGGGCCGGGCACGAAGCGCATCAGGTCCTCGAGCGAGGCGTCCGGATGGTCGATCAGGTGCCGGGCCGCGGCGACGATCTCGCCGAGGTTGTGCGGCGCCATGTTGGTCGCCATGCCGACCGCGATGCCGGACGCGCCGTTCACCAGCAGGTTGGGGAACGCGGCGGGCAGGACCTCGGGCTCGGTCTCCTGGCCGTCGTAGTTGGGCCGGAAGTCGACGGTGTCCTCGTCGATGGAGGCGACCATCTGCATCGCCGCGCGGGACAGCCGCGCCTCGGTGTACCGCATGGCGGCCGGCATGTCGTCGCCGCCGAGCGATCCGAAGTTGCCGTGCCCGTCGACCAGGGGGATCCGCATCGCCCAGGGCTGGGCCAGCCGCACCATCGCGTCGTAGATGGCGCTGTCGCCGTGCGGATGCAGCTTGCCCATCACCTCCCCGACGACGCGGGCGCACTTGACGTGCCCCCGCTCGGGGCGCAGCCCCATCTCGTTCATCGAGTACAGGATCCGCCGCTGGACGGGCTTGAGCCCGTCGCGCGCGTCGGGAAGCGCCCGCTGGTAGATGACCGAGTAGGCGTACTCGAGGTAGCTTCCGCGCATCTCCTCGGAGACATCGACGTCGACGATGTTCTCTTCGAAGTCCGGCGGCGGGGGAGGGGCTTGGGATCCGCGTCGTGCCATGAGCACATTGTTGCCGGTCCGGGGGACATCTTTCGCCCGCCCCACCCGGCGCGCCGCCGCGGTTGGCCGATTCGCGCCGGTTTCCGGCCCCGCGGCGCCCGCCCCCGGGCTCGTGGGGGACGGCCGTCACGTGGGACATTGTCGCTGGAACGGATTGGTTTCGCAGCGGCCCCGTGCGCCGCGTCCCGCCGGAGGTTTCATGAGCGCGCTGGCCGATTTCCAGAACGAGATCTACCTCAAGGGCCTCGGAGATGTGCTTCCCGAGCTGCCCACCGACCTGACCGGGCTGGAGGGGCTCGCCGAGCGGAGGCTCTCGGCGCAGGCGTTCGGGTACGTGGCGGGCTCGGCGGGCAGCGAGGCGACCGCGCGGGCCAACCGGGCCGCGTTCGACCGGTGGCGGATCGTCCCGCGCATGCTGCGCGACGTGGCCGAACGCGACCTGTCGGTGCGCGTGCTCGGCACTGCGATGCCCGCGCCGGTGCTGCTGGCGCCGATCGGCGTGCAGTCGATCCTGCACCCGGACGGTGAGCTGGCGGTGGCGCGGGCGGCGCAGGCGGCCGGGGTGCCGATGGTGCTGAGCACGGCCTCCTCGTACGCGATGGAGGACGTGGCGGAGGCGAACGGCGACGGGGCCCGCTGGTACCAGCTCTACTGGCCCAAGGACCGCGACCTGGCCGTCAGCTTCCTGGAACGGGCGAAGGCAGCCGGGTACACGGCGCTGGTGGTCACGCTCGACACCTTCACCCTGGCGTGGCGTCCCCGCGACCTCGACCAGGCGTACCTGCCGTTCCTGCGCGGCATCGGCGTGGCGAACTACTTCAGCGACCCGGTGTTCCAGCAGGCCGTCGGCGGGCCGGTCACCGACGCCAACCGCGACACCGCCCTGCTGCACTGGATCGCCAACTTCGGCAATCCGTCGCTGACCTGGGAAGACCTGGCGTTCCTGCGGGAGCACTGGGACGGCCCGATCGCGCTGAAGGGCATCCAGCATCCCGACGACGCGCGGCGTGCCGTGCACGCGGGGATGGACGCGGTGATCGTGTCCAACCACGGCGGCCGGCAGGTGGACGGAGCCGTCGCCTCGCTCGACGCGCTGCCCGCGGTGGCGGACGCCGTGGGGAACCAGATCTCCGTGCTGTTCGACAGCGGCGTCCGTACAGGTGCCGACGTCGTCAAGGCGCTCGCGCTGGGGGCGCAGGCGGTACTGGTGGCTCGTCCGTACGCCTACGGCCTGGCGCTGGGCGGTGAGGCGGGTGTCCGGCACGTGCTGCGCTGCATCCTCGCCGAACTGGAGCTGACGATGACGCTGTCCGGGCTCACCCGCCCGGACGAGCTCAGCCTGGACACCCTCGTGCGCGCGTGACCCCCGTACCCGCCTGACAGATGTCATGGGTGGACCGTGCGAACGTCCCGGCCGGCTCCTGACGCGCGTGACTGCCCACCAGGGCGGACGGACGGCAGCATGGAGGGCATGAAGGCACCCGTGATCGAGGTACGCGAGTTGCAGGCACGTCCTGGTGGGCGGAAGGCCGCCGGCACTGTCTCGTTCACCGTGGCCGAAGGGGAGGTCTACGCGATCCTTGGCCGGTACGGGGCGGGCAAGACGACGCTGCTGGAGATCCTGGCGGGCCTGCGGCGGCCGGCGGGCGGCACGGTCCGCGTGGCGGGCGCCGACCCGTACGCCCGTGCCGGGTCGGCGCGGACGGGCGCGGTCTGGCGCGACGGCGGCCTGTTCCCCGGGCTGACCGTCGCCGAGATCGTCGGCACCTGGCGGCGCTGGACGCTCGACCCGCTCGGCCGGGACGAGGCGCTGCGGCTGGTCGGGCTGGCGGACGCGGCGGACGAGCCGTTCGAGCGGCTCACGGCGGGACGGCGGCGCCTGCTGGACCTCGCGCTGGCCCTGGTCGGACGGTCCGACGTGCTCCTCCTGGACGAGCCCACCGCCGGACTGGACGAGGCGTCCGCGCGGGAGGTCCGGGCGGTGCTGCGGCTCCTGGCCGGGCAGGGCGTGGGCGTGGTCCTGGCCACCCGCGACCCGCACGAGGCGTGCCGCGCCGACCGGGTCGGGGTCCTGGACGAGGGCGCGCTGGTCACCGGCCGCGACTCCGCCCGGCTCCGGGCCGCGTGATCGCGGCCCGGAAGCGCGTACGCTGAGGCCCCCTCCCGTGACAGCAGAGGCGGCAGGACCGGTGCAGCCCAGGATTCCGCGTCCCACGGTGATCGCCGCGATCATCGTGGCGATCACGCTGGTGACCCTCGCCGGGATCCTGCTGCCCGCCTTCTGGTACGAGCTGTTCGACCGGCGCGACCCGGGCCGCGTCGCCCTCGCGGTGGCCGGCACGGGCGCGGTGGCCGCCCTGTACGGGCGGCTGCTGTGGCTCAACCTGATGCGGCGCACCGCTCCCGGCCACCGCTTCGGCCTGGCCGCGATCGTCGCCGTCTGCTGGGCGCTCCCGGCGCTGCTCGGCACCGGGGGCGGCTGGGGCAACGCCCTGGTCGTGCACGCCGGCCTCATCGCGATCGTGCTGCCGATGCGGCAGGCGATCGGCGCGACGGCGGCGGCGACCGTCCTCACGCCGGTGTACGGGCTGGTCCTGGGGCTGCCCGGCCCGACCCTGCTGTACGAGGTGACGGGCATCCCGATGGCGGCGTTCTCTGGGTATGTGACGGTCTGGTTCTTCCATGTCGTCCAGGAACTGCGGGAGGCGCGCGCCGAGCTGGCCCGCTCGGCCGTCGGCGAGGAGCGGCTCCGCTTCGCCCGCGACCTGCACGACGTCCTCGGCCACAGCCTCCAGGCGGTCGCGCTGCGCGCCGAGGTCGCCGAGCGGTACCTGGAACGCGATCCCGGCCGGGTCCGCAAGGAGCTCACCGAGATCCAGACGGTGGCGCGCGACTCGGTCCGCGACGTCCGGGAGATCGTCCGCGGCTACCGGGCGACGTCGCTGCGCACCGAGCTGGACGGCATGTCGGCGGTGCTGCGCGCGGCCGGGATCAGCTGCGCGGCCCCGGAGATCTCCCCGGAGCTGCCCGCGCACGTGCACGAGCCGCTCGGCTGGGTCGCGCGGGAGGCGGCCACCAACGTGCTCCGGCACTCCAGCGCCACCTGGTGCGTGATCACGGTCGCGGCCGACGCGGCCCGGGTCCGGGTGGAGATCAGCAACGACGGTGCCGCGCGCCGCTCGGCGGGCGAGGCCGGCAGCGGCCTGGCGGGCCTGGCCGAGCGGATCGCGGCGGCGGGCGGCGAGTTCAGCGCCGGCCCGGTGGGCGACGGGACGTTCCGGGTGGCGGCGGCGGTGCCGGCCGGGCCGGGGGGAGACACATGATCAGGGTGCTGCTGGCCGACGACCACCTGCTGATCCGGGAGGCGCTGGTGCTGCTGTTGGAGACCGAGGACGGTATCGAGGTCGCCGCCGACGTCGGCCGCGGCGACGAGGCGGTCGAGCGGGCGCTGGCCCTCGAGCCCGACGTCGCCGTGCTCGACATCGACATGCCCGGCCTGGACGGGCTCGCCGCCGCCGAGCGGCTGTCCCGCGAGCTGCCCGGCTGCCGGCTGGTGATCGTGACCGCGCACGGCCGTCCCGGCAACCTGCGCCGGGCGATGGCCGCGGGGGTGCGCGGCTTCCTCGGCAAGGACGCCCCGGGCGCGCGGCTCGCGCAGGTCATCCGGCAGGTCGCGGACGGCGCCCGCTATATCGACCCACAGCTCGCCGCCGACGCGCTCGCCGCCGAGGAGTGCCCGCTCACCCCACGCGAGCTCGACGCCCTGCGCGCCGCCGCGGGCGGCGCCCCGGTGTCCCGCATCGCGCGCGGCCTCGGCCTGTCGGAGGGGACCGTCCGCAACTACCTGTCGGCCGCCGTCACCAAGCTCGGCGTGGAGAACCGGCACGCCGCCGCCCGCGTGGCCCGCGACCTCGGCTGGCTCTGACCCGTCCGGCGGACGTCAGGCGGAGACGCCGCCGTCGATGACCAGGCCGTGGCCGACGACGAAGGCCGACTCGGGCGAGGCGAGCCACAGGACGGCGGCGGCGATCTCGGCGGCGCCGCCGACGCGGCCGATCGGGATGTGCGGGGCGAGGCGGGCGTCGCGGTCCGCCGGGGCCTCCCCGGGCAGGAAGGTCATCGGCGCGTCCACCGGGCCGGGGGCGACCGCGGTGATCCGGACGCCGTCGCCGATGGCGTCGCGGGCGGCGGCGCGGGTGAGCGCGACGACGGCCTCCTTGGTGGCCGCGTACGCGCCGAGCCCGGGGACCGCGGTGACCGGGTTGGACGCGGTGTTGACGATCGTCCCGCCGCCGTTGCCGCGCATGTGCGCGATCTCGTGCTTCATCGACAGGAACACGCCGGTGAGGTTGGTGCCGACCATGGCGTTCCAGGTGTCCTCGTCGAGGTCGGGGACGGGGCCCGCGCCGAGCACCCCGGCGTTGTTGAACGCCACGTGCAGGCCGCCGTGCCGGGCCACGGTGGTGGCGACGAGCCGTTCGACGTCGGCCGAGCGGGACACGTCGGCGGTGGCGTGGTCGGCCCGGCCGCCCTCGGCCTCGATCAGCTTCACGGTCTCGGCGAGGGGCTCGGCCCTGCGGCCGGAGACCATGACGGTGGCGCCCTCCCGGCCGAACGCGAGGGCGGTGGCGCGGCCGATGCCGGTGCCGCCGCCGGTGATCAGGACGACCTTGCCGGTGAAGCGTGCGGTCATGACTGCCTTCTTTCGGGATCGATCGGTCTAGAAAACGGGGTCGACGAAGCCCGTCCGCAGGGACAGGGACGGGTCAGGAGAGCAGGGCGAGGGCCTCGGCAGTGGCGTCGCGGAGCCGCGCGGACTCGCCGGGCGTCCGGCCGAGCACCCGGATCCCCTGGAACAGCACCAGCAGGAACCGGGCGAGCCTTCGGGGGTCCTTGTCGGGCGCGAGCTCGCCCTGGGCGCGGGCCCGGATCAGCGCCGAGGTCAGCGCCGTCTCCAGGGTGTTCCAGCTCGACTCGACCAGGCGGGCGGCCTCAGGGTCCCTGGCCGCCAGCTCGACGGCCGCGTTCACCACCATGCATCCGAGGTTGCGCGGATCGCCGGCCGACTGGTCGGCGAACCGCTCGATCAGCGACCGGACGGCCGGCAGTGCCGGGCCCGGCTGGGACAGCGCGTCGATGATCAGGGGGTCGGTCCTGCCGAGGTAGCAGCCGAGCGCCTTGAGGTAGAGCTCGTGCTTGCCGCCGTAGGTGGCGTAGAGGCTCGCGCGGGCGATGCCGAGGTGCGCCACGAGGTCGGCCATCGAGGTCGCCTCGTAGCCGCGCTCCCAGAACAGCTCCAGCGCGCGCTGAAGCACCGCGTCCGGGTCGAACTCCTTGGTCCTCGCCATGGACCCGACCCTAGAGCGATGTAGATCGATCGGTCAAATATAACGGTCCAACAGCGGACACAAGGATGGCCGGGTGGGTCAGAGAGGCTGGCGTGCGGGGACGGACGGACGGTCCAGGTCGAGCGCGTCCAGCACCGAGCCGTCGTCGGCGAGCGCCTCGATGACCGGGCCCCGGCGGGCCGCCCACACCACCACCACATGGCCGTGCCCGGGAACGTCGAGCACCCGCTTGCCGACCCGGATCCGGGTCACCTCGGTCGAGACGCGGAGCTGGACCTGGTTGACCCACTTGGCGCCCCAGGGCAGGAGCCGGTTGGCGTTGCGGACCGTCCGGCCGGCCCCGTACCGCTGGAGGTGGCCCCCCAGGTCGTCGGCGGAGCGCCGGGCGAGCGGCTCGTCCGGGGCGCACCCGCCGGCGCCGCCCAGCTCCATCCACTCGCCGTCGCGGCGGTGGAACGTCCAGCCCTCGATGAACGGGGGGACCCGGCTC
Organism: Spirillospora sp. NBC_01491; assembly: GCF_036227065.1. Classification (GTDB taxonomy): domain Bacteria; phylum Actinomycetota; class Actinomycetes; order Streptosporangiales; family Streptosporangiaceae; genus Spirillospora; species Spirillospora xylanilytica. The sequence continues at coordinate 2,623,787 of NZ_CP109432.1, read as the reverse complement.
GGCATACCGCCGGTCTGATGGAGGAAGCTGACGACGGCGACGTCGCCGTCCACGTCGAGGCCGAGCGGAAGGAAGTCCCGTCCTTCCTCCCAGGCGGCCGGCTCGGGCACCGGCAGTCCCTCCCGTAGGAGCCGCAGGCACTCCTCGTGCACCTCGTGGTCGTTCATCTCGCGGGACCTCGTGATCGTGCAGACAGGGCAAAGGGCCCTCCCGCAAGAGGACCCCTACGTCGGACTCACTCTAGAGGTCCGGCTCGTCTGGTTTCACCCATCTGCCGTACTCATGTCATCGTGTTGCCGCCGAAGCTCCCCCCGAAACGGCACGCACGGCGAGAACGGCGCAAAAGGCGGCCAAAGGGAGCTCGGCCCCCACTGCCAGGGACACCGCCACCACCCGCTCGGCCCCGGACGCGGCGGTCATCACGTCGAACCACGCATCCATCAGCAGCAGCGCCGCGGTGGCCGCCGCGGTGAGGCCGTGCCGGGCGTCCCGCCGGGTGACCAGCGCGCCGGTGCTCATCAGGCCCGCCGCCAGCATCAGGTCCAGCCCCACCCACGCCGTCCCCCAGTGGGACACCTGGGTGGTCGAGGGGAGCCGGTTCGCCAGCGTCCAGATCCAGGGCACGAGCGCCGCCCCCGCGGCCACGAGCCCCCAGCCGGCCCAGCGTCCGCGCACCCCGGTGAGCGCCCGCTCGGTGAGCCGAACGCGGCCGGCGGGGCGAAGGCGACCGGCGGGCCGAACCGCCCCCGGGGCTCCGGCGGCGCCCCGGGCGCGGACGCCGCGGACGTCACAGGCGGGGCGGATGAAGCGGATCGCGCCGGGCCGGCTCGGCGGGACGATGGCGACCATGGGGGCGTGCTCCTCGATCTGCGGTGAAGGTGATCCGCACCCTTCTTGGGGCGCTGGTCTCCAGCCTCCCGGGAAGCGGCGTCACAGTCAGTAGCCCGGATATCCGACCCAAGGTGGCACTAGGTTCACCCCCGGAGCGGCACCAGGGTTCATGGCGCCCCGTCATCTGTGGCAATACGGTTCATTCATGGCATCCATCTCTCCGGTGCGGCACGCCTTCGCGCACGCTCCGTGGTCACGGGCGGCGTGGCGGGACACCGTGTTCGCCGTCTCAGGGGTGCCGCTCCAGTTCGCCGGATGGACGATCCTCGGCCTGCCGTGGACGCTCTGGACGCCGGTGAACGTGACGCCGATCCTGTTCCTGACCGGCTGCACGATCGTCCTCGCGCTGCTGGTGATGGTCCCGCTGACGTCGGCGCAGCGCGAGCGGTTCTGGGCGATGCTGGGGCTCGACGTCCCCCCGCTCCCGGGCCTGGAGGGCAGGCGCTGGTGGAATACGCCGCGCGATCTGCGCGTGCCCGGGCTGTGGCGGGTGCTGCGCTACCACCTCCTCATCGGCCCGATGCTCGCCTTCGGCGGGCTGCTCACCTGCGCGACGTGGGCGGCGGGCGTTCTGCTGGCCGGGATCGGCACCTACGCGTGGGCCCTCCCCGACACCAGCGTGTTCAGCCTGAGCACGCACGCGATCCGGATCGGCCTGCTCACCGCGCTCGGCGTGCTGCTGCTGCTCGCCGCGCCCTGGGTCGCGGCGGCCACCCGCAACCTGGACGCCCGCGCCGCGCTCGCGCTGCTCGGGCCCGACCGGGCCGAGGAGCTGGAGCGCAGGGTCGAGGACCTCGCCGAGAAGCGCGCCAGCGTGGTGGACGCCGCCGACCTGGAGCGCCGCCGGATCGAGCGGGACCTGCACGACGGCGCCCAGCAGCGGCTCGTCTCCATGGCGATGAACCTCGGGCTCGCCCGCGAGACCCTCACCGGTGTCCCGGACGAGGCGATGCGGGTGATCGTCGAGGCGCACGAGGAGGCGAAGGAGGCGCTCACCGAGCTGCGCAACCTGGTCCGCGGCCTGCACCCGGCCGTGCTGGAGGACCGCGGCCTCGACGCCGCGCTGTCGGGCGTCGCCGCCCGGGTGCCGGTGCCGGTCCGGCTGAGCGTCCGGGTGGAGCCGCGGGCCTCGTCCACCGTCGAGGCCGTCGCCTACTTCGTGGTCTCGGAGACGCTCACCAACATCGTCAAGCACGCGCGGGCGACCGCGGTCGACGTCGAGGTGGCCCGGACCGGTGACGTGCTCGGGCTGAAGGTCGTCGACGACGGGGTGGGCGGCGCCGACCCGGCCGGCGGGACGGGGCTGCTGGGGCTGGCGCGGCGGGTCCGGTCCGTGGACGGTACCTTCCGGATCGCCAGCCCCGCCGGGGGCCCGACGACCGTCACCGTGGAGTTGCCGTGCGCATTGTGATCGCCGAGGACTCGGTCCTGCTGCGAGCCGGACTGATCAAGCTGCTGGAGACCTCGGGGTTCGAGGTGGCCGCCGCGGTCGGCGACGCCGACGCGCTGCTCGCCGCGGTCCGCGAGTACCGTCCGGACGCGGCGATCGTGGACGTGCGGATGCCCCCCGGCTTCACCGACGAGGGCGTGCGCGCGGCGCTGGTGATGCGCCGCGAGTCGCCGGAGGTCGCGGTGCTGCTGCTGTCGCAGTACGTGGAGGAGCGGTACGCCGCCGATCTGCTGTCGACCAACACCAGCGGCGTCGGATACCTGCTCAAGGACCGGGTCGCCGACGTCGCGGCGTTCCTGGACGCGCTGCGCCGCGTCGCCGCCGGCGGCACCGCGCTGGACCCCGAGGTCGTCTCGCAGCTCCTGCTGCGCCGCAACCGCGGGCCGCTCGACCGGCTCACCCCGCGCGAGCGGGAGGTGCTCGGGCTGATGGCCGAGGGCCGCTCGAACGCGGGCATCGCCGCCGCGCTCGTGGTGAGCGAGAGCGCGGTCGCCAAGCACATCAACAGCATCTTCGCCAAGCTCGACCTCCCGCACGCGGAGGGCGACCACCGGAGGGTCCTCGCAGTGCTCCACTTCCTCGGCGGCGACACATGACCGCTCCCACGCGGGACGCCGCGCCGCCCGCCGCCGGCACCCCCGGGCTCCCCCCGGACGAGTCCGGGGGGAGCGCCGCGCCGCCGCCGGACCGGCCCAGGCGCAGGGGGGTCTGGATCGCGCTCGCCGCCGTCACCGCGTTCGTGGTCGTCGCCCCGTCCTGCCTCCAGATGTGGGGACGCGCGATCCGGCAGAGCAGTGAGGGCTCGAAGGTCTACCGGCAGCCGATCAGCGAGATCCGGGTCAACTCCGGGGCCGCGACGCTGGCGCTCGGGCCGGGCCGGGACGGCCAGGTGACCGTGCGCAGGCAACTGCGCTGGTCGCTGGACAGGCCGCACGTCCAGGTCGCGGTGGCCGGGGAGGTCATGACGGTGGACTTCTCCTGCGAGGGGCGCTCGCAGTTGTTCTCCAGCCTGGACTGCGAGGGCGACCTCGACCTGCGGGTGCCGGCCGGCGTCCGACTCCGGATCAGCTCCGGTTCCGGCGAGGTCGGGGTCGGCGGCCTGTCCGGCGACCTCGATCTGCGGACGGGCTCGGGCGCGGCGAACCTCACCGGGCTGAGCGGCCCGGTCCACTTCTCGGCGGGCTCCGGCGAGGTCAAGGGGACGCGGCTCGCGACGCCGGAGCTGACGGGGCGGATCCACTCCGGCCGGATGGACCTCGGCTTCGCCGCGCCGCCGCGCCGGGTGACCGCGACCAGCGGCTCCGGCGAGGTGCGGATCGGTGTGCCGCGCGGGTCGTACTACCGGGTGCTCGCCCGCTCCAGCGCCGGCGGGTCGCACGTCAACGGGGCGCTCGTGGACCAGGACGCGCCCGCGATGATCTCGGTGCAGAGCGGCTCCGGCTCCACCTGGGTCGACTACACCGGAGCCGGCTGAGCCGCGGGAGGCTTCGCGGGATGCCGCTGAGCTGCGATTTGCGTCATTTATGACTTGCGGGTTTACTGACGGACATGACCGCCGTACGTCCGTGCCCGCCGCCCCGCCCGCAGACCATGCGGACGTCGCGAGCCATGCCCGGTGCGTGCCGCCGTCGAATGTGTGACCGCTGAGGGCCCCTGATCGAGCCTCGCGCCCCGAAGCGAGCAACTCCGAGACCCCCGAGTCGCGCTCATGAACATCGAACGCCATCTGCTGAGCCACGCCCCGTTTCCGCCGGGACGCTCCTGACCGCTGACCGCTGACCGCTGACCGCTGACCGCTGACCGCTGACCGCTGACCGCTGACCGCTGACCGCGTTCGGGCCCGCCGGCGTGCGGGTCCGCCGACCGCACGCGGGACCGCCTGACGCGTCCGGGTCCGCCCGCCGTCCCGGCTCGCCCTGATCCAATCGCCCCGCCGCCCCTGGGCGGCGCTCGCCCGCACGGATGATTTCCTGTGATTCAGATCGAAAAACTCAGAAAGGTCTACCGCGCCCGCCATCGCGCGGTGACCGCCGTCGACGGCGTCGACCTGGCCGTCCGCGAGGGCGAGATCTTCGGCGTCCTCGGCCGCAGCGGGGCGGGCAAGAGCACCCTGCTGCGCTGCGTCAACCTCCTTGAACGGCCCGACTCCGGCCGGGTGGTGGTCGGCGGCCGGGACCTGCTCGCGCTGTCCGGCGCCGAGCTGCGCGCCGCCCGCCGCGGCATCGGCATGATCCACCAGCACTTCGGGCTGCTCTCCGGCCGCACGGTCGCGGGCAACGTCGCCTTCCCGCTGGAGGTCATGCGGATGCCGCGGGCCGAACGCGCCGCCCGCGTCGCCGAGCTGCTCGAGCTGGTCGGGCTCACCGAGCACGCCGGGGCCTACCCGGCGCAGATCTCCGGCGGGCAGAAGCAGCGCGTCGGCATCGCCCGCGCGCTCGCCGGACGCCCCGAGGTGCTGCTGTCGGACGAGGCCACCTCGGCGCTCGACCCCGAGACCACCGCCTCGATCCTGGAGCTGCTGCGCGACCTGTCCCGCCGGCTCGGCCTCACCGTGCTGCTGATCACGCACGAGATGGAGGTGGTCAAGCGGATCTGCGACTCGGCCGCGATCATGCGCGCGGGGCGGGTGGTGGAGTCCGGCCCGGTCCGCGACCTGCTGCTGCGTCCCGGATCGGAGCTGGCCGGCGGGCTGTTCCCGCTGCCCGCGCCGGACGTCCGCGAGGGCGCCACCGTGGTCGACGTCACCTTCGAGGGCGACAGCGCCGACCGGCCGTTCGTGTCCGCCCTGGCCCGCACCTACTCCATCGACGTCAACATCCTCGGCGGCGCCGTCGAGCAGGTCGGCGACGGCCGGATCGGCCGGCTGCGCATCGAGCTGCCCGGCGACCCGGAGGTCAACGCGGCCCAGCTCGCGCACCTGCGCGACTCCGGGCTGACCGTCGAGGTGCACGGCGCGGGCGCCCGCCCGGGTGAGGGGGTGCGGCCATGACCTGGGACGAGATCAGGCCGATGCTCGGCCAGGCCACCCTGGAGACCCTCCAGATGACGGTGTGGGCCGCGGCGCTGACCGCGCTCGGCGGCCTTGTGCTCGGCGTGCTGCTGGTGGCCACGGGCCGCGGCGGGCTGCTGCCGGTCGCGCCGCTCAACCGGGTGCTCGCCGCGATCGTGAACGTCGGCCGGTCGCTCCCGTTCATCATCCTGATGGTCGCGATCCTGCCGTTCACCCGCGCCCTCACCGGCACCACCATCGGCACCGCCGCGGCGATCGTGCCGCTGACCGTGGCCGCCGTCCCGTTCTACGCGCGGCTGGTCGAGACCGCCCTCCGCGAGGTCGATCCCGGCGTGATCGACGCCGCCCGGGCCATGGGCGCGTCCCGCTGGCAGATCTCCCGCAAGGTGCTGCTGCGCGAGGCCGCGCCGGGCCTGGTCGCCGGGCTGACGATCACCGTCGTGGCGATCGTCGGCTACTCCGCGATGGCCGGCGCGATCGGCGGCGGCGGGCTCGGCGACCTGGCCGTCCGCTACGGCTACCAGCGGTTCGAGACCGGTGTCATGGTCGCCACCGTCGTGCTGCTCGTCGTCGTGGTGCAGCTCGTCCAGACGCTCGGCGACCTGCTCGTCCGGCGCCTGTCCCACAAGTAACCCCATGAAGAGAAAGGCACTCCCCGTGCTCCGCAAGACAAGCATCGCCGTCGCCGCCGCCAGCCTGCTGCTTGGCCTGACCGCCTGCGGCTCGTCGGACTCCGGCTCGTCCGGCTCCGACCCGTCCGAGCCGCTCAGGATCGGCGCCTCCCCGTCCCCGCACGCCGAGATCCTCGGGTACGTGAAGCAGAACCTCGCCGCCAAGGCCGGGCTCGAGCTGGAGGTCAAGGAGTTCTCCGACTACGTCCAGCCCAACCTGGCGCTGGATGACGGGCAGATCGACGCCAACTACTTCCAGCACAAGCCGTACCTGGACGACTTCACCAAGTCCAAGGGCATCAAGCTGAGCTGGGTCGCGCCCGTCCACCTGGAGCCGCTCGGGGTCTTCTCCAAGAAGGTCAAGGACCTGAACGCGCTGCCGCAGGGCGCGACCGTCGCCATCCCGAACGACGCCACCAACGGCGCCCGCGCGCTGAAGCTCCTGGCCGACAACGGGCTGCTCACCCTCAAGGCGGACGCCGGGACCGAGGCCACCGAGAAGGACGTCGCCACCAACGCCAAGGGCCTGAAGTTCAAGCCGCTGGAGGCCGCGCAGCTCCCGCGCTCGCTCCAGGACGTGGACGCCGCCGTGATCAACGGCAACTTCGCGCTGGAGGGCGGGCTGACGCCGGCCACCGACGGCCTGGTCCTGGAGAAGCCCGAGGGCAACCCGTACGCCAACGGCGTCGTGGTCAAGGCCGGGAACGAGTCCGACCCGCGCGTGAAGAAGCTGGTCGAGCTGCTCCAGGGCCCGGAGGTGAAGAAGTTCATCGCCGACAAGTTCAAGGGCTCGGTGATCCCCGCCGCGTGATGCCGCGCGAGGGCCCCCGGACGGAGCGTCCGGGGGCCCTTTTCGCGCATCCGTCCCGGATCGTCGGCCGCTCCTGGTAGGACAGGGCGGAAGATCATCTGAAAGGGACCGGATGCGCAAGAAGGACCACCTGGACGAGTTCGCCGGCCTGCCGGTGGCGGAGTTCCACCTGGGGATCACCGCGGACGACCCGCTCCCTCCGGCGGACGAGGTCGCCTGGCGGGTGAGCACGGTGACCGACGGGGGTCCCATCGACCCGGTCTTCGCGCACTTCCTGCAGACCGTCGACACCGCCCGGCTGACCACGCTGGTCATCGGCTTCTGGGGTCCCGACTACAGTCTCGACCCGGCGTACGAGGACCCCGACGACCCGGTCCCGCTGCTGATCGCCGCCGCTGACCGCTTCCCGAACCTGCGCGCGCTGTTCTGGGGCGACATCGTGCAGAGGGACTCCGAGATCTCCTACATCGAGCCCTACGACATCACCCCGCTGTTCACGGCGTTCCCCGGGCTGGAGCGCTTGGAGGCCCGCGGCGCTCCCGACCTGCTGCCGGTCCGCAGCGAGGCGCTCAAGGTGCTGCGGCTGGAGTCCGGCGGCCTGCCCGGGCGCGATGTGCGCGGGCTGGCCGCGAGCGACCTGCCCGCGCTGGAGCATCTGGACGTGTGGCTCGGCGCCGCCTACTACGGCGGTGACGCGACGGTCGCCGACCTCGCGCCGCTCCTCACCGGGGAGCGGCTGCCCGCCCTGCGGCATCTGGGCTTGGAGGACAGCGAGATCCAGGACGAGGTCGCGGCGGCGGTCGCCGGGGCGCCGGTCGTCGCGCGGTTGGAGTCGTTGAGTCTGGCGTTGGGCAATCTGACCGACCAGGGCGCGGAGGCCCTGGTGTCAGGCCAGCCGCTCACGCATCTGCGTCGCCTCGATCTGCACCACCACTTCCTGAGCGACCCGATGGTCGAGCGCGTCCGGGCGGCGCTGCCCGGTGTCGACGTCGACCTCGGCGCCCAGCAGGACGATAACGAGACCTACATCGCGTTCGCGGAATGACCGGCATTGTCGGGCGCTCCTGGTAGGACAGTGCGGACGAATCAACGGTCGAGAGGGTTCTGATGGGCGTCTACAGCCATCTGGAGGAGTTCGCCGGTCTGCCGGTGGGGCAGTTCTCGGAGGAGATCACGGCGGACGTTCCGCTTCCACCCGCGGGCGAGTTCGCCTGGCGGGTGAGCGCGGAGTACGACGAGGCGCCGTTCGAGGAGGTCTTCGCGAACTTCCTCGACGCCGTCGACACGGCACCGATGACGGCGCTGGTCGTCGGTTTCTGGGGCGCGGGCCACGACGACGCCCCCGACCCGGTGCCGCTGCTCGCCGCCGCCGCGGACCGCTTCCCGAACCTGCGGGCGATCTTCCTCGGCGACATCATCGTGTACGAGTCGGAGATCTCGTGGATCCCGCCCTGCGACATCACCCCGCTCTTCGACGCCTACCCCGGCCTGGAGCGCCTCGAAGTTCGCGGCAACCTCAAGCTGGCGCCGGTCCGGAGCGAGGCCCTCAAGGTGCTGCGGTTCGAGTCGGGCGGCCTGCCGGGCGATGTCGTGCAGGCCGTCGCCGCGAGCGACCTTCCCAACCTGGAGCACATGGACCTGTGGCTGGGCGACCCCAACTACGGCGGTGACGCGACGGTCGCCGACCTGGCCCCGTTCCTGAACGGCGAGCGCTTCCCGGCGCTGCGGCACCTGGGGTTGGAGGACAGCGAGCTCCAGGACGAGGTGGCCGCGGCGGTGGCCTCGGCGCCGGTCGTCGCACGCCTGGAGTCGCTGAGCCTGGCGATGGGCGTCCTGACCGACGCGGGCGCCGAAGCGCTGCTGTCAGGCCAGCCGCTCACGCATCTGCGCCGCCTCGATCTGCACCACCACTTCCTGAGCGACCCGATGGCCGCACGCGTCCGGGCCGAGCTGCCCGGCGTCGACGTCGACCTCTCGAAACAGAAGAAGCCCGTCGACGACTGGCACTACATCGCGGTCTCCGAATGACCCCGCACCCCGACGGACAGGAGGGCCCCATGCTCCGGGTCGACTTCTACGCCACGACCGAATCCGAGCAACTCCCCGCCGCGGGTGAGGCCTCCTGGTACATCCGCTCCCAGTACGACGGGACGCCCTGGGAGGAGGTCTTCGAGCGCTTCATGCGGACCGTCGACACGACCCAGGTGACCGACCTGAGCATCGGGTACTGGGGACTGCACGACACCGTGGACACGTTCGCGTCGGACAAGCTGATCGAGGTCGCCGACCGGTTCCCCGCTCTCCGCGCGCTGTTCATCGGGGACATGTCGTCCGAGGACTGCGACATCTCCTCGCTCTGGCACGCCGAGCTGACCCCGGTCTTCACCGTGTTCCCCAAGTTGGAGCGGTTCGAGGTCAGGGGTTCCGAATCGAGCATGCTGCGCCCCTTCCGCAGCGAGACCCTGAGAACACTGCGAATCGAGTCGGGCGGGCTGGAGGGCGATGTCGTGCAGGCCGTCGCCGCGAGCGACCTCCCCAATCTGGAGCACCTGGACATCTGGCTGGGCGACCCCAACTACGGCGGTGACGCGACGGTCGCCGACCTGGCCCCGATCCTGGGCGGGCAGCGGCTGCCGGCCCTGCGGCACCTGGGGCTGGAGGACAGCGTGCTCCAGGACGAGATCGCGGCGGCGGTGGCCGGGGCACCGGTCGTCGCACGCCTGGAGTCGCTGAGCCTGGCGATGGGCACCCTGACCGACCAGGGCGCCGAGGCCCTTCTGGTCGGCCAGCCCCTGACCCACCTGCGCCGCCTCGACCTGCGCCACCACTTCCTCAGCGACACGATGATGGAGCGTGTCCAGGCCGCCCTCCCCGGCGTGGAGGTCGACATGATGTATCGGAACCTGGCCGACGACGGCATCTACTACATCGAGGTCGCCGAATGACCCAGGCCCTCACACCGACCCGTCCGACCCGTTCGCTTCGGGGACGGAGCTCAGTGCGCGGAGGCGACGCGGACTAGACGCAACTGGCCGATCTCGGCGACGTTCTTCATCAGCTCGGAATTCACCCAGCCGATCATGTGGGCGACGGTGTACTCGGGGTCGTCCCGCGACGGGAACGTGGCGGTCGCGTCCAGATCGGCGTCGGTGAGCCCGTCCAGCACCGCCAGCCAGTCGTCGCGGAGGCCGCGCAGCCATCCGGCGGTCTCGCGCTCGCCCGGCCAGGCGATCTCGGCGCGGTCACGGGGCGGACGGCCCAGCGCGTGGTCGATGGTCACGCTCCACCACCAGCCGATGTGCCAGCTCACCCAGGCGATGGTGGGAACCGGGACGGGGTCGGGCTCGGTCTCGGCCCAGTCCGGCGTCCAGGTCCCGGCGGCGTCGGGACGCATCGTCCAGCAGAGGGGCGCGGGCTCCCACAGGAGGTCGTCGGGCTCCAGCCGCTCCAGGTGGTACTCGAACAGCGACCAGGTCAGGTCGAACTGCCAGCGCAGCAGATCGCGTCGGGAGGCGTGCATCGGCCGATGCTTGCATACCGCCGCCCTGTCCGGACAGCCGATTTCCGGCCGGGGGCGCGGCCCCGGGAACCGTCCGGGTTTGTCGGGTGTGGCTGGTATGACAGGTCACACGATCCTTCTGGAGGAACCAGCACATGATCACCGAGCACCTTGACACGTTCGCCGGCCTGCCGGTGGTCGAGTTCGACGGCGAGCGCGGGGCGGGCGACGGGCTGCCGGCGGCCTCGGCGGCGGCCTGGGCCGTCCGGTGCTTCGTCCACGAGAACGGCGCGCAGCTCAGAGACCTCCAGGACAACTTCCCGCTCTTCCTGGAGGCTGTCGACACCGCCGAGGTGACCCATCTGGTCATCGGCTGGTGGGAGTACGAGGAGGACCCGATCGAGTTGCTGATCGGTGTCGCCGACCGGTTCCCCTCGCTGCGGGCGCTGTTCCTGGGCGACATCGTGGACGGGGAGAGGCACATCTCGTGGATCGAGCAGTTCGACCTGACCCCGCTGTTCGCCGCGTTCCCCCTGCTGGAGCACCTCGAGGTCCGTGGCGGTGAGGGCCTGCGGTTCACGCCGATGCGCAACGAACTGCTGAAGGTGCTGCGGTTCGAGTCGGGCGGGCTGCCCGCGAGCGCCGTGCAGAGCGTGACGGCCAGCGACCTGCCCGCCCTGGAGCACCTCGACCTGTGGCTGGGCGCCGACGAACGCGGACGGAGCGTGACGGTCCCGAACCTGGGGCCCATCCTGACCGGCGAGAGGCTCCCGGCGCTGCGGCGGCTCGGGTTGCAGAACGCCGACTGCCAGGACGAGATCGCCGAGGCGGTCGCGACCGCCTCCGTCGTCGCCCGGCTGGAGTCCCTGGCCCTGTCGATGGGCGCGTTGACCGACCGGGGCGCGGAGGCGCTGCTGAACGGGCAGCCGCTGACCCACCTGAAGGAGCTCGACCTCCACCACGCCTTCCTGTCCGACGCCGTGGCCGACCGGCTGAAGGCCGCGCTGCCCGGCGTGCGCGTCGACCTGGACGACGCGATCGGCGAACCCGGCTGGCTCGACAACGAGATATGGGACGACTCGGGCTCCTACATCGCGGTCGCGGAATGAGGTTCACCGTGGTCGGCACGCCCGGCGACCGGCGGACGGACGGGTTCGCCGCCGCGTGCCGCTCGTCCGGCCTGGCGGGCCCGGACGTGATCGCCTGGACGGACGTGCTGCGCGGCGCCGAGCCGGAGATCGCGCCGGGGACGGTGCTGCGCGTCGAGTCGCCGGGCGGCGACCCCGAGGCCGACGCGCTGCTGCGCGGCCCCGGCGATCCGGCCCGCGTGGGGGGCGGCGCCGCCTGGTACGGGACGTTCACCGCCGCGCTGGAGCGGGTCCGTGCCGCGGGCGCGCGGGCGGGCGTCCGTTCCGTCAGCGACACGGGCGAGATCGCGGTGATGTTCGACAAGCGCGTGTGCCACGCCCGTCTCGAAGCGGCCGGGGTGCCCGTCCCGTCCGCCCTGGGGGAGGTGCGCGGCTACGCGGAGTTGCGCGCGCGGATGGCGGCGGAGAAGGCGGCGCGGGTGTTCGTCAAGCCCGCGCACGGCTCGTCGGCGTCCGGGGTCGTCGCGTTGCAGGTCGCGCCCGGCCGGATCAGGGCCGTCACCTCGGCGGCCATGACCGGGACGGGCCTGCTCAACTCGCTGCGGGTCCGCGCCTACCAGACCGAGCCCGAGGTGGCGGCGCTGATCGACGCGCTGGCGCCGGACGGGCTGCACGTGGAGCGGTGGATCCCGAAGGCGTCGCTCGGCGGGCGGGCGCTCGACCTGCGGGTGGTGGTGGTCGCGGGGGAGCCCACCCACGTGGTGGCGCGCACCAGCCGGCATCCGATGACCAACCTGCACCTCGGCGGCGCGCGCGGAGACCTCGGCGAGGTGCGGGCGGCGCTGGGCGAGGACGGCTGGCGGCGGGCGCTCGACGCGTGCGCGCGGGCGGCGGAATGCTTCCCCGGCAGCCTCATGGTCGGCGTGGACCTGCTGATCCAGGTCGGGTGGCGGCGGTTCGCGGTCGGCGAGGTCAACGCGTTCGGCGATTTGCTGCCGGGGCTGACCGGCCTACCCGGCGGCGCGGCGGACGGTCTCGACACCTACACTGCCCAAGTCCAGGCCGTCCTGTCGGAGAAGCTCCCCGTATGCACGACATGAACCAGGTCATCGGCGGCCACGACCTGCTGCTGGTGACGCTCGACACGCTCCGCCACGACGTGGCCGCCGAACTCGCCGCGGCGGGCGAGACCCCGACGCTGGCCGGTCTCCTCCCCGGCGGGACGTGGGAGCGGCGGCACACGCCGGGCTCCTTCACCTATGCCGCGCACACCGCGATGCTGGCCGGATTCCTGCCGACCCCTGCGGGCCCCGGCCCGCATCTCCGCCTCTTCGCCGGACGCTTCCCCGGCAGTGAGTCGACGGCGGACGGGACGTGGACGTTCGACGCCGCCGACCTGCCGGCGGGGCTCGCCCAAGCCGGCTACCACACGGTCTGCGTCGGCGGTGTGGGCTTCTTCAACAAGAGGACGCCGCTCGGCTCCGTCCTGCCCGATATGTTCGCCGAGAGCCATTGGGAGCCTGAGTTCGGTGTCACCGACCCTGAGTCCCTGCCCCACCAGATCGACCGTGTCGCCGAGGTGGTCGGGCGCCTTCCCCACGACCGTCGGCTGTTCCTGCTGCTGAACGTGGCCGCGCTGCACCAGCCCAACTGGTTCCACCTCGACGGCGCGACGCGCGAGCACGGCGACTCCAGAGAGAGCCACGCCGCGGCACTGCGCCATGTCGACCGCCACCTGGGACGGCTCTTCGGCCTCATGCGCCGCCCCTGCTTCGTCATCGTCTGCTCTGACCACGGGACCGCGTACGGCGAGGACGGCCATACCGGGCACCGCATCGGCCACGAGGTCGTCTGGACCGTTCCGTATGGGGAGTTCGTACTGAAGTGAGCACCACCACAGGCCCGTACCAGGGCTACGTCTACGCCTACCCCCACAAGACCGCCTACCGGCCGCTCGATCCGGCGCCCACGCTCCAGCAGGTGTGGGACGGGGAGGCGCGCGACGCGCTCTTCCTCTACCTGCACGTCCCGTTCTGCGAGATGCGCTGCGGCTTCTGCAACCTGTTCACGCGGACGGGCGCGCCCGAGGAACTGACCGGCGCCTATCTGGACGCCCTCGAACGGCAGGCCGCCGCCACCAGGGACGCCCTCGGCGACGCCTCGTTCGCCACAGCCGCGTTCGGTGGCGGGACCCCCACCTACTTGACGGCCCCCGAGCTGGAGCGGCTCTGTGACGTCGCCGGACGCTTCGCGGACCTGCCCGCGATCCCGCTGGGCGTCGAGACCTCCCCGGCCACCGCGACCACCGACCGCCTCACCGTGCTCGCCGAACGCGGCGCCACCCGCATCTCGATCGGCGTGCAGAGCTTCATCGACGAGGAGGCCCGCGCCGCCGTACGGCCGCAGAAGCGCGCCGAGGTCGAGGCCGCGCTCGACCGCATCCGCGCGGTGGGCTTCCCCACGCTCAACATCGACCTCATCTACGGCATTGACGGCCAGACCCCCGCCACCTGGCTGCACTCCCTGGACGCGGCCCTGCGCTGGCGTCCGGAGGAGCTCTACCTCTACCCGCTGTACGTACGGCCGCTGACCGGGCTCGGCCGTCGCGCGCGCGACTGGGACGACGAGCGCCTGGAGCTGTACCGGATCGGCCGGGACCACCTCCTCGGCGAGGGCTACGAGCAGGTGTCCATGCGGATGTTCCGGCTGCCCGGAGGCACGGAGAACGGCACCGAGTACTGCTGCCAGACCGACGGGATGGTGGGGCTCGGCTGCGGGGCCCGCTCGTACACCTCGCGCCTGCACTACTCGTTCGAGTACGCGGTCGGCGCGAGCCAGGTCCGCGCCATCATCGACGACTACGTGGCGGAGACGGAGTTTGGCACGGCCCGCGTCGGATTCCCCGTACCCGACGCCGAGCGGCGCCGCCGCCACCTCATCCAGTCGCTGCTTCAGACGGCCGGCCTCGACCGGGCCGGCTACCGGGCCCGCTTCGGCACCGACGCCGCCGACGACTTCGCCGCCGACCTGGCCGGCTTCGCCGAACAGGGCTGGCTGGACCAGGCCGCCGACGTCCTCCGCCTCACCCCCGAGGGGCTCGCCCACTCCGACGCGATCGGCCCCGCGCTGTTCTCACCCGGCGTGCGGACCCTCATGGACGCCTACGAGGCGCGCTGATGGAGCACCTGACGATCCTCTACCGGGGACCGCTCGCGAGCTGCGACTACGACTGCCCCTACTGCCCGTTCGGCAAGCGCCGCGACACCCCGGAGCAGCTCCGCGCCGACCGCGCCGCGCTCGAGCGGTTCGCGGGCTGGGTGGCCGAGCAGACCCACCCCGTCTCGGTCCTGTTCACCCCGTGGGGCGAGGGCCTGGTCCGCTCCTGGTACCGGCACGCCCTCATCGGCCTCAGCCGCCTCCCGCACGTCGAGCGGGCCGCGATCCAGACCAACCTCAGCCACCGGGTCGCCTGGACCGCGGACGCTGATCTGGGGACGCTGGCGCTCTGGGCGACGTACCACCCGGGCCAGGTCCCCTACGAACGGTTCCTCTCCAGGTGCCGCGACCTGGCCGAACGCGGCGTCCGGTTCAGCGTCGGCGTCGTCGGGCAGCCCGAGCACCTCGCCGCCGCCCGCCGCCTCCGGGCCGACCTGCCCGCCGGGACCTACCTGTGGATCAACGCGGCCGAGGGCCGCACCTACACCGACGCCGAGGCCGCCGCCTGGACCGGCCTCGATCCCCACTTCGCCTACAGCCGCCACCCGCATCCCAGCCGCGGCCTGCCCTGCCGTACGGGGGAGAGCGTCATCTCAGTGGACGGCGACGGAACGGTTCGCCGGTGCCATTTCGTGCCCACCGTCCTGGGCAACCTCTACGACGAATCGTTCCGTGACGCCCTCGCCCCACGCGGCTGCCCCGTCGACGCCTGCGACTGCCACATCGGGTACGTCCACCTGGAGCCGCTCGGCCTCTACGACGTGTTCGCCGGGGGCATCCTGGAACGCATCCCCCACATGGAGGCTTGACGCGGGCCGATGCCCCCTGGTGACCAGGGGAAGTGGTCACCAGGGGGCATCGGCCCGCGTCAAGGGGGTCAGGTCTGCTTCTCGGGCTGGTAGTCGGCCTCGGGGACGCCGAACGTCCAGGCCACGCCCGCGCGCGCGGTGCGCGTGTCGGGCGGCACCCGCAGGTAGTAGGTGCGGTACGAGCCGTCCGGCTCAGGGGTGGAGTTGACCACCTCGACCATGACGACCGGCTCGTCGCCCGGCAGGTCGATGGACCACAGCACGCCGGTCTCGTCGCGATGCAGGGGACGCGCGCCCGTCTCGGCCAGGTAGCGGTCGTAGCCGAAGATCTCCAGCATCACCCGGCGCAGCTCGGAGTTGGGCTCGCCGGCGATGCGCGCGGCGTCGATCTCGGCCAGGGAGGCGACGAAGTCGGCGGGGATCGGCATGCCGCGCCAGGCGTGCAGGGCGAACCCGCCGGGGTAGGCCAGCGCGGGCCCGTCGCCGCGGTGGAGCCGTCCGGGCTCGTCGCGGTACAGCTCGTCCGGACGCTCGGAGACGACCACCACACGCTCGTAGGGCCACCACCATCCGGCGGAACGGGCGGCCTCGGCGAGGCCGGCCAGCGGCCCGTCGAGCCGTCCGAGCGATTCGAACAGTGCCAGCCAGGGGGCGTCCTGTTGGCCCAGCACCGCATCGAGGGTCGCGGCGCGCAGCAGCGACTCGGCCTCGGAACCGTCCCCGGCCAGCGCCCCGATGGCCTGCCGCACCCGGGCGACCAACCCGTTCACCGGATCCCATAGCAGCCCGCCGGTCTCGGCCCAGGCCGTCGCCCACCGCTCGGGTCCCAGTTCGGCACTGGCGGCGGTGCGCTCCCGTTCCCACGGACGCGTCCGCACGGCGTCGCGGACGCTCGACCCCGCGCCGTCGAGGTCGGCGCCGTCGACGAACCGGGCCAGCTCGGCCATCCCCTCGGTCGCGCCGTACCCGCCGATGAACGCCGCGGCGACCGCCCCGTGCGCGGGGGAGGACACCCAGACGAACCTCTCAGGCGCGTCGAGCCCGGCGGCGGCATAAGCGGCGGTGATGCCCGCCTCGGCCCGCTCACGGTCGGCCGGACCGGTGGCGAAACCGGCCGACTGCCAGTCGCCCACCACGTACTGCGCTCCCCGGACGGCCCCGCCGGGCGCGGTCTCCATCTGCAAGCTCTCGGTCTCCATCTGCCCGCTCAGTCCGCGACCACGCGGGCGGAGCCCGGCACGTACTCGCGCTGCCTGACCACCCGGTACCACCCCTTGGGCAGGGAGATCGCCGCGTGCTCCTCATGGACCAGCAGCCCGCCGGACGGCAGGTGCAGGTGGTCGGGCGTCATCGGGTCGGGCGACCGCCGCAGCGTGCCGGGCGCCTTGAGCGCGTGGGCGTGCCCGGTGACCTCGCCGAGCGCGAGCACCATGCGGCCCCGTCCGTCGCGCGGCGCCGGAGGGAGATCGCGCACGGCGTTCGGGACCGCCTTCTCAGGCACTTGCAGTATGAGGATGTCTCCCTGTCGGTACATACCGCGAAGCTAGCGGGCGGCACCGACACTTCCAGCGCGGCTCAGAACCCGCGCGTACGGCGCGCGGCCGGACGGGCCCAGCGGCCGGAGGCGCTCAGCCCGACGCGCTGGAACGCGCGGACGAGTTCCCCGCCCAGGTTGACGCCCGCGCCCAGGGCCAGCGCCACCGAGATGGCCCCGATGAGGCTCAGCACGCCCGCCTGGCCTTGGCCCGTGTTGAGTTGGACCATGCCCCGGTACAGCAACGTCCCGGGCAGGAGCGGCCCGATCGCCGGGACGATGAAGGGCATCACCGGCATCTGGCGGCGCCGCGACAGCCAGTTCCCCAGCACTCCGACGATGACCGCCGACACGGCGGCGGAGAGCACCGGGGTGACGTTCCAGCCGAGCAGCAGCACGTACAGCACCCAGATCAGGCCGCCGCCGAACGTCGCCGCCAGCAGCGCCTCGCGGGGGACGGCCAGGGACACCGCGAACGACAGCGAGATCGCCGCCGCGGCCAGGAGCGGGACCGGCCGCAGCTTCGGCGCGGCGGTCTGGAGGGGGTTGACCTCGATCGGAGCACCCAGCTTGATCGCCACGTAGACCACCGCGCCGAGCCCCGCCACGATCGCCGCGATCATGAAGAAGACCTCCAGCACCCGGGCGCCCGCGCTCACCAGGTCGCCGGTGATGCCGTCCTGGATGCTCGCCACCAGCGGCCGTCCCGGCAGCAGCGCCAGGATCGCGCCGGTGACGATGGTGGAGGCGTGCGCCGGGTTGCCCATCGCCACCACCAGCGCGGCGGCGGCGGCGCCGATCGACGAGGCCACCGTCAGCTGGAAGAACTCGGCCAGGCCGCGGCGGGCGAGCGCGGCGGCGGCGCGGTCGCCGAGCATGGTCGCGAAGAACGCGGTCATCGCGACCAGGAACCCGCCGCCCGACAGCACACTGGCGGACGCGGCGATCATCCCGAACGCCACGACCATCAGCCAGGGCGGGTACGGCGCGCGGCCCCGCTTGATCTCCGCGAGCCGCGTGTGCGCCTCGTGCAGCTCGAGCATGCCGATCGACGCCTCTTGGACCAGGGCGTGCAGCTTGGCGAGCCGCCAGTACGCGGGCGTGCGGCGCCGGATGGAGCGCGCCGCCGTGACGGGCTGCGCGCCGCTGCCGGGACGCGCGGACACCAGCAGGCTGGTCAGCGTGACCTGGACCTCACAGCGCGGCAGCTCGTAGGCGAGCGCGAGGCTCAGCATCGCCTCGTTCACCCGCTCGGTGGCCTCGCCGCTGGCCAGTAGCAGTTCGCCGACGCGCAGCACCAGATCGATCGCCAGTGGATCGACGAGCTCGCCCGGCTCGTCCTCGGGCGGCTCGGGCGTCGACCCGTCCATCAGGACGTGCCAAGTGCGCCACAACCGTTCAGCTGCCCGCCCCATATGCGACCGTGACCTCCCGCCCTGACAATCCCTCACCGCAGGCTACCTGGCCGGGTTCGCCAGTTGATCACCTGGACCGACCGGATCCGGGTTTTCCACAGAATCCCGTTCTGGTGCGTACCGTCGGCGGCGGCTGGTAGCAAGGAGGGCATGGCCCCTACTGAGCCGTCCGACGACGGCAACCTGCGGAATGACGCCGAACGCTGCCTGCGCGCGCTCGCCGGAGAGCACGCGCGGCTGCGCGACGACCAGTGGACCGCGATCCGCGCCCTGGTCGTCGAGCGGCGCCGGGCGCTGGTCGTGCAGCGCACCGGCTGGGGCAAGTCCGCCGTCTACTTCGTGGCGACCCGGTTGCTGCGCGAGCGCGGCGCCGGGCCCACGGTGATCGTCTCGCCGCTGCTCGCGCTGATGCGCAACCAGATCGACGCCGCCGACCGGGCCGGCATCCACGCCCGCACGATCAACTCCGCCAACACCGACGACTGGGAGGGCGTCTTCGCCGAGGTCGAGGCCGGCGAGGTCGACGTGCTGCTGGTCAGCCCCGAGCGGCTCAACAACCCCGACTTCCGCGACCTGGTGCTGCCCAAGCTGGCCGCCGGCGCCGGCCTGGTCGTGGTCGACGAGGCGCACTGCATCTCCGACTGGGGCCACGACTTCCGTCCCGACTACCGGCGGCTCCGCACGCTGCTCGCCGAGCTGCCGCCCGGCATCCCCGTCCTCGCCACCACCGCCACCGCCAACGCCCGCGTCACCCAGGACGTCGCCGAGCAGCTCGCCGGGGGAGCCGGCCTCGACGACGCGCTCGTGCTGCGCGGCCCGCTCGAGCGCGACTCCCTCCACCTCGCCGTGGTCCAGATGCCCACCGCCGAGCAGCGCATCGCCTGGCTCGGCGAGCACCTCGACCAGTTCCCCGGCTCGGGCATCATCTACACCCTGACCGTCGCCGCCGCGCACGAGATCGCCGGCTACCTCGGCGAGCGCGGCTACCCCGTCGCCGCCTACTCCGGCCAGACCGACCCCGCCGAACGGCTCCAGGCCGAGCGCGACCTGCTCGACAACAAGCTCAAGGCCCTGGTCGCCACCAGCGCGCTCGGCATGGGCTTCGACAAGCCCGACCTCGGGTTCATCGCGCACGTCGGCGCCCCGCAGTCCCCGGTCGCCTACTACCAGCAGATCGGGCGCGCGGGCCGCGGCGTCGACCGCGCCGAGGTGATCCTGCTGCCGGGCCCGGAGGACCGCGACATCTGGGCCTACTTCGCCGGGCTGGCCTTCCCGCCCGAACCCACCGTCCGGGCCACCCTGGAGGTGCTGTCCGACGCCGGGCGCACCCTGTCCACCGGAGCCCTCGAACCCCGCGTCGACCTCGGCCGGGCCCGGCTGGAGATGATGCTCAAGGTGCTCGACGTCGACGGCGCCGTCCGCCGCGTCAAGGGCGGCTGGACCGCCACCGGCGACGCCTGGGTCTACGACCGCGAGCGCTATGAGCGCGTCGCCGCCGAGCGCTCCCGCGAGCAGCGCGCGATGCTCGACTACATCGCCACCACCGGCTGCCGCGAGGAGTTCCTCCGCCGCCAGCTCGACGACCCCGCCGCCGCGCCCTGCGGGCGGTGCGACAACTGCACCGGCCGGCACTGGTCCGCCGACGTCAGCGAGCGCGGCGCCACCCAGGCCCGCGAACGCCTGCGCCGTCCCGGGGTCGACGTCGCCCCACGCCGCATGTGGCCCACCGGCGTCAAGGACGACCTCGGCGTCGCCGGCCGCATCCAGCGGGCGGCCGAGCCGGGACGCGCCCTCGGGCGGCTCACCGACATCGGCTGGGGCACCCGCCTCCGCGAGCTGTTCGCCGGGGGCGACACCGAGGCCACCCCCGAGATGTTCGACGCCGTCGTCAAGGTGCTCGCCGCCTGGGACTGGGAGAGCCGCCCCGCCGGCGTCGTCGCGATCGGCTCCCGCAGCCGCCCCCGCCTGGTCGGCGGTCTGGCCCGCCGCATCGCCGAGATCGGCCGCATCCCGCACCTGGGCGAGCTCGTCCCGCTGGGGGAGCCCATCCCGCGCCGCCACAACAGCGCGCAGCGGCTCCGCTCGGTCTGGCACGGGCTGGCCCTCCCCGACGACGTCGCCGCGGCCGTGCGCGAGGCCGGCGGCCCGATCCTGCTGGTGGACGACCGGATCGAGACCGGCTGGACGATGACGGTGGCCGCCCGCCTCCTCCGCGAAGCCGGCGCGCCCGCCGTCCTCCCCCTGGCCCTGGCGGTGATCAACTAACCCGGACCCCGGGTTCCCGGAGGCCCTGCGGTCGCCCCCGCGACGGCCGCAGGACTCCCGGGAAGTGAAGGGGAGCGGACCGGAGGAGCCGGGCCGCCCGCCCGCGGTCTCGGCCGGCGGACCGCGGGAACGAGAGGAAGTGTTCTATGGGTTAGAAAACGGTGTCCAGTTGTTTGAGAGAACATGCATCGATAAGTTGGACGGGAAATGTCATCACTTCCGGCTCGACTGGACCAGCGGACATTTCACCCCGTGTCGGACTGAACACCGAGGGGACTGTTAACGTCCGTGTCCGTGTCGTTCTCCCTCGATGATCTCCTCGACTGCCCCACGGGGCTGCTCGACACGACGTTCGACCAGCTCCGAACGTTGCTGGTCGTGCACGAGACGGGCTCCGCACTGCGCGCGGCCCGTGCCCTCGGCCGCGAGCAGTCCAGCGTGCAGAAGCAGCTCGACACGCTCAACCGCAACTGCCAGGCGCTGTGCGGAGATGTGCTCACCCTCAGGCAGGGCCGCGGGAAGGACTTCCTGTTCACCCCGACCGGCGAGGCCACGGCCGAGCTCGCCCGCGCGACCATCGCGCAGTGGCTGGAGGCCGTGCACTGGAGCCGGCGGCGGCTGGGCCGGATGCTCACCGTGGGCACCACCGAGTTCACCCTGCCCATCGTGTCGCGGGCCTGGGACCGGGTGTCGGAGGAGCTGCGGCAGCGGGAGGTGGAGTTCAAGGTCGCGCACGTCCGCACCAAGGACCTGTGGTCCCGCCTGGAGACCAAGCAGGTCGACCTGATCTGCGGCAGCATCGTCAGCACGCCCGAGGGCGACCGCCGGCTGCGCGGGTACGAGGTCGTCGAGTACGCCCGCGGCAACGCGCTGCTGCTGACCAACCTCGCCGAGCCGGAACTGCCCGGCGGGACGGTCGAGACCAGCGGGCTGGCGGGCCTGCCGCTGGTGGTGCCGCCCGCCGGCCTGATCGCCGATCTGCTGGCCACCTGGTACGGTCCCGGCTTCCGCGACCGGCTGAACGTCGTCGCCGACATCGACGACGTGAACTACGGGCTGTCGCTGCTGCGCTCCGGCTTCGTCCGCGGCTGCATGATCGTGACCGGCTCCATCGGCCGCCGCGCCGTCCGCCGCTGGGACGGCGACGGCGTCCCGCTGCGGATCCTGGAGCTGCACGACGATCTCGAACCGAAGGCCGAGCTGATGACCGGCGCGTTCGTCCGTCGCGCCGACCTGGAGCGCTACGACGCCGCGCACCCCCTCAACCGCCTGTGGGCCGCGGTCCGCGAGGACGCCCGCACCTACGTCCCGCCCACCTGACCCCCGACCCTCCTGGCCCCCGACCCTCCTGACCCCCGGTCCACCTGGCCCGGCTGCTCGGACGGCGGGCGGAGGGGCGATGGACGGGCGTGCATGCCGGAGAGCCCGGCCCCCTGGGGGACCGGGCTCTCCGGGACGCTCAGTTCTTGATCTGGTTGTCGACGACGTCGAGGGTGGGGCGGGCGCCCAGGTGCTGCATGGCGCGCGCCGCCAGCCGGCAGCCCGCAGTGAGGGCGTCGGTCGGCTGCTGGCCGTCGAGCCACACCGGCAGGAACCCGGCGACGAACGCGTCACCGGCACCCGTCCCGTCGGCGATCTTCTCGACCGGTTCGGCCGCGACCGTGACCGGCTCCGGGCGGCCGTTGGTGTACCAGAGGGCACCGTCCCGGCCGACCTTGATCACCACCTGCGGGTACCAGGCGGTGAGCACCTTGGCGGCCTGGTCGGGATTGTCCCGGCCGGTGAGCACCTCGGCCTCGTCGGCGTTGACCACCAGCAGCCGCGAGCCCTGGGTCCATTCCAGGAACGGCTCGGCGCCCATCCGTTTGAGCGGGGAGGAGGAGCCGCCGTCCACCGAGATGGACATCTGGGCCTTGCGGGCCAGGTCCAGCGTGTGGATGGCGGCCTTCCGGGACCCCTCGTTGATCAGGGCGTAACCCGACAGGTGCAGGTGGGTGCCCTGATTGAACAGGTCCTTGCAGCGTTCGATGTCTTCGGGCAGCAGTGCCGCGTTGGCCCCCGGGTCCGAGAGCATGGTCCGGTCGCCCTTGTGGGTGACCAGGACCACACAGGTTCCGGTGGGGCGTTCCTGGTCCATGACCAGCCGGGCGTCGACCCCGTACCCCATCAGTTCCATGTCCCGGTTTCGGCCCGCGATATCGGAGCCTCGGCGGCCCACGAACGCGACCTCGACCCCTTCCAGGGCGAGCCACGAGGCCACGTTGGCGCCCGAGCCTCCCCCGTGAATCGTTACGGCCGCAGGCGTGTCACTGCCCTTGGCAAGGGGGAACGCGGCACGTGCCACGGTATCTGTCATAAGATCGCCGACCACGACCACGCGCGTCATGGAGTCATCACCTCGATCAACACGGCCCGCGCGAGCGGCATTCTGGGCGTGTGGACGACCGTAACAGCTCTTGAGCCCCGACGAGGTCTCGAACGCGCAGCGAAAGCGGGGATCGCGGCGTTTTTCGAGGACCGGGGCCCTCCGGCCGGTGCCATACCCTCGGGTACGTGACCGAGGGCTATCCGGATCATTGGGAGGCCGACGTCGTCCTCACCGACGGCGGGACGGCGCATCTGCGTCCCATCCGCAGTGCGGACGCCGAGCTGCTGCGCACCTTCTACGCGCGGCTCTCCCCAGAATCGATCTACTACCGCTTCTTCTCGCCCCGCCCGCGGCTGAGCGAGAAGGAGATCCGGCATCTGACCACCGTCGACTACGACCGCCGGACGGCGCTGATCGCCACGATCGGCGAGGAGATGGTGGCGGTCGTCCGCTATGACCGGCTGCCCGCCCGTCCTGCCGACGACGACGCGACCGCGGGTTCGGCGACGGGCTCGGAGGGCACCGGGAAGGACGAGCCGGGGAGTGTGGCCGAGGTCGCCTTCCTGGTGGAGGACGCGCATCAGGGGAGGGGCCTGGCGGCCGTTCTGCTGGAGCACATCGCGGCGGCGGCGCGCGAGCGGGGGGTGCGCAGGTTCGTGGCGAGCGTGCTGCCCGACAACCGCAGGATGACGCGGGTGTTCCGGGAGGCTGGGTACCGGGCCGAGCAGCGGTTCGAGGACGGCGTGATCGAGTTGGTGCTCGACCTGGAGCCGACCGAGACCTCGGTGGAGGTCATGGGGGCGCGCGAGCACCGGGCCGAGTCGCGGTCGATCCAGCGGCTGCTGTTCCCGGGGTCGGTGGCGGTGATCGGCGCGAGCCGGGCCGAGCACTCCGTCGGGCAGACCGTGCTGCGCAATCTGCTGAGCGGTGACTTCACCGGCCCCGTCTATCCGGTGCACCCGACCGCCAAGGCGGTCGCGGGCGTGCGGGCGTACGCGTCGGTTCTGGAGATTCCCGACGACGTCGACCTGGCCGTGGTCGCCGTACGCGCGGACACCGTGCACGACGTCGTCGAGCAGTGCGCGAGCAAGGGCGTGCGCGGCCTGGTGGTCGTCTCGTCAGGTTTCGGGGAGACCGGCCCTGAAGGACGAGCGCGCCAGGAAGAACTGGTCCGTCTCGCCCGCGCGTACGGGATGCGC
The DNA here is from genome assembly GCF_036227065.1 of Spirillospora sp. NBC_01491. Taxonomy (GTDB): domain Bacteria; phylum Actinomycetota; class Actinomycetes; order Streptosporangiales; family Streptosporangiaceae; genus Spirillospora; species Spirillospora xylanilytica. Next base: position 2,599,561 of record NZ_CP109432.1, on the reverse strand, counting down.
GTGGTCGGCCCCAATTGCCTGGGCATCGCCAACACCGATCCCGACGTACGGCTGAACGCGACGCTGGCGCCGACGATGCCGGGGCGCGGGCCGGTGGGGTTCTTCTCCCAGTCCGGCGCGCTCGGCATCGCGATCCTGCAACGCACCGCCGAACGGGGGCTCGGCCTGTCCACGTTCGTTTCCGCGGGCAACCGCGCCGACGTGTCCGGCAACGACCTGATGCAGTACTGGGAGGAGGACCCGGCCACCAAGGCGGTCCTGCTCTACCTGGAGTCGCTCGGGAACCCGCGCAAGTTCGCCCGGCTGGCCAGGCGGCTGGGGCGGCGCAAGCCGATCGTGGCGGTCAAGAGCGGGCGCAGCCTCCAGGGCGTCCCGCTCGGGCACGCCGCGCGGGCGCTCAGCCTGCCCGACCACGCGGTCAGCGCGCTGTTCGCGCAGGCCGGGGTGATCCGGGTGGACGACCTGTCGGCGCTGTTCGACGTGGCGCAGCTCCTGGCCTACCAGCCGCTGCCCGCGGGCGACCGGGTCGCGATCATCGACAACTCCGACTCGCTGGGGCTGCTGGCGCAGGACGCGGGCGCGGCGGCGGGCCTGGACGTCCGGCCGCCGGTCGACCTCGGGCCCCGCGCGGGCGCCGAGGAGTACGAGGCGGCGCTCGCCGAGGCGCTGGCCGACGACACGGTCGACGCGGTCGTGGCGCTGTTCGCGCCGCCCACGATCGGCGGCTACGACCTGCGCGTCCCCGAGCAGATCATGCGGCTGGCGGCGGGCAGCACCAAGCCGATCGTGGCGACCTACCTGGGCTCGACGGGTATGCCGGCCGACCTCCGCGTCACCGGGCCCGACGGGGTGGCGGCGGCGGGCTCGGTGCCGTCCTACCCGGCCCCTGAGGACGCCGTACGGGCGCTGGCGTACGTCGTCCGGTACGCGCAGTGGCGGCAGCGGCCACCGGGCCGCATGCCCGAGCTCGCGGGCGCCGACCGCAGGCGCGCGAGGGCCCTGGTGGAGCAGTGGCTCGGATCGGGCGATCCGGTGCACGCGACCGCCGAGCAGGCCGCGGAGCTGCTCGCCTGTTACGGGGTGGCCGTCACCGGTGAGGACCGCGAAGGCGTCCAGGCCAGGATCGTCGCCATGGAGGACCACTCGTTCGGCGCGGTCATCTCGTTCGGCCTTGCGGACGAGACAGCGGCGCTGCTGGACGATCGGGCCTATCGGCTGGCGCCCCTCACCGACGTGGAGGCCGCCGACCTCGTCCGGGCCATCCGCACGGCTCCGCTGCTGCTGGGCCACCGTGGGGCGGAGCCGGTCGACGTGGCCGCCGTGGAAGAGCTGCTCCTGCGCGTCTCGCGCCTTGGCGACGACCTGCCCGAGGTGGCGCGGCTCGAACTCGACCCCGTCGTGGTCGGCGCGTCCGGCGCGTCCGTTCGGCGGGTCGCCCTGCGGTTGGAGCGCCCCCTCGGTCCCCGCCCCGAACTAGGGCCGCGCCGCCTCCCCTGAGCCGGCGGGCGCCTGATTCCGGTGCCCCGGGATTTCCGTTCGGATATCCGGTTCCGGTGTGAGAGGCGAGTTTCGGGCTCAGGACGGCGGAGGTTCCGGGCCGGGGTCGGGTGTCGGCGGGATCGGGTCCGGTGCCGGGCCGGGCGGCTCGGGTTCCGGCGGCGGCCCCGGCGGGATCGGGTCGGGCGCGGGGCCGGGCGGAACGGGCCCGGGGCGCGGCCCAGGTCCGGGCGGCTGCGGGGAAGGGCCCGGCGCCGGTACGGGGGGTGGCTCGGGGGGCGGGATCAAGGGCTCCGGGGCGGGTGCCGGGTCTGGTCCGGGACGCGGCACCGGCGGCGGCGGCGGAAGCGGGTCTCTTGCGTCCATGCCTGTTCCCGTACCCCGAGGGCATCGGAATGACCGCGTTCGGGGGCGGTCGTGTGCGGAGCCCTCCCGGGACAGGGCAGGATGGGGCCATGAGGGAAACCCGAGCGACGCCTCACGGGTTGCGCACCGCGATCGAGCGCAGCGGCTACTATCCGGCCCTGGTCGCCGACGCGGTCGAGTCGGCGATCGGCGACGAGCGCGTGCTCGCCTACGTGGTGCACCACGAGGCGGCCTTCGACCCGGCCATGGAGGTGCGGCGGCACGTCACCGTGCTGGTGCTGTCGCCCACCAGGCTGCTGGTCTGCCATACCGACGAGCATCCGCCCGGCGAGGGCATGGCCCAGCCGCACGCGTCCACCACCACCGAGGCCGTCAAGCTGGACCGGGTCCAATCGGTCGCGGTGACCCGGGTCGTCCCCGACCCCGCCTCGTACGTGCCGGGGGTGCCGCCGACCGAGGTCGTGCTGACCATCGGCTGGGGCGCCATCGCGCACATCGACCTTGAACCGGCCACCTGCGGCGACGAGAACTGCGAGGCCGACCACGGCTACACCGGCAGCGTCACCGCCGACGACCTGTCCCTGCGGGTGAGCGAGGCCGCCGACGGCGCCGACGCGGTCGGCCAGGTGCTGGCCTTCGCCGAGGAGCTGGCCGCCGCCACCGCCCGATGACCGCCCCGCCGGAGCCCGCCCCGCGAGGCGCCGGACCGTCGGAGGCCGGGCCGCCGCCGGTACCCCGGTACGGGGCGGGGGCGCTCGCCGACCTTCCGTTCTCCGTGCTGGGCGCGCTCGGCGTGCCCGGCATGCCGGACACGCTGGGGCTGCCCCAGCTCCCGCGCGCGTGCGTGCTGATCATCGACGGGCTCGGCTGGGAGCAGCTCCGCGCCCGTCCCGGCCACGCGCCCTACCTCGCCTCGCTGGCGGGCGGACCGCTGACCGCGGGGTTCCCGGCGACGACCGTGACGAGCCTGGGATCGCTGGCCACCGGCCTGCCGCCCGGCGGGCACGGGCTGCTCGGCGTCCAGGTGGCGGTCCCCGGCACCGGCCGGCTGCTCAACTGCCTGCGCTGGCACGACGACACCGTCGATCCGGCCGAGTTCCAGCCCGCGCCCACGATCTACGAGCTCGCGGCGGCCAACGGCATCGCCGCCTCCTACGTCGCGCACGGCTCCTACCGGGGCAGCGGCCTGAGCCGCGCCACCGCCCGCGGCGCCGACTACCGGGCCGCGGGCGGCCTCGGCCAGCTCGTCGGCCAGGCGGGCCGGGCGCTGCGCGCGGGCGACCGGTCGCTGGTGACGGTCTACCACGCCGATCTCGACTCGACCGGCCACCGGTTCGGCGTCCGGTCGGACGACTGGGCCCACCAGCTCCGCTTCGTCGACCTGCTCGCCCGGGAGCTCACCGAGGCCCTGCCCGCCGGGACGGCCCTGTACGTGACGGCCGACCACGGCATGGTCGACCCGTCCGAGCGGATCGACGCCGACGCGGTCCCCGGACTCCGGGACGGCGTCGCCCTGCTCGGCGGCGACGCCCGCGCCCGGTACGTCTACACCGAGCCGGGCGCCCACGCCGACGTGCTGGCGTCCTGGCGCGACATCCTGGGCGACCGCGCCTGGGTCCGGTCCAGGGACGAGGCCGTCGCCGAGGGGTGGTTCGGGCCGCTCGCGGCCGGGATGATCGAGCGCATCGGCGATGTGATCGCCGTCCCGCACGGCGATCTGGCCATCGTCGCCTCCCACCGGGAGCCGTGGCTGGACGGCATGGTCGGCATGCACGGCTCGCTGATCCCGGCTGAACAGCTCGTCCCCCTGCTGAGGGTGACCAACCCCTGACGGCGACAGACTCCGCCGCCGCCTCCGCATGGCATGGGGTGGAGCGTCAGGTGCGGTCCGCGGCCTGCGGCATCGCCTCCACGTCGTGTCCGGGCGCGGCCGGGCGGCCGGTTCGCAGGGTGAGCGCTATGGCGGCCCCCACCACGGTCACCGCGGCGGCGACCCATCCGGCGGTGCGCAGGCCGCCGATCGAGGCTTCGCCGCCGGGGCCGGTGTTGACCAGGGCCACGAGCGCGGCCAGCCCCACGGCGCCGCCGATCTGCTGGGTGGTGGAGGCCATCGCGGACGCGACGCCCTGCCGTTCCGGGGCCACGCCGGACGCGGCGGCCACGAACATGGCCGTCCAGGTGATGCCCTGGCCGAGGGCGAGCAGCGCGATGCCGGGCAGCAGCGCCGGGTAGCCGCCCGCCGGCGCCATCCCGAGCGCGAGGCCCGCCATTCCGGCGGCGCCGGTCAGCAGGCCGGCGAGCAGCGTGCGGCGCACCCCGGCCGCGCCCAGCAGCCGTTCGCTGATCTTGGTGCCGGCCAGGCCGATCACGCCGCCGGGCAGGAACGCCAGGCCGGTCGCGAGCGCGCCGTACCCGCGCAGGTCCTGGAGGTAGACGGTCAGCGTGTAGTACTGCGCGCCGAAGGTGCCCATGAAGACGAACGTGATCACCATGGCGGTGCCGAGGCCGCGGTTGGCGAGCAGGTCCAGCGGCAGCACCGGGTTCGCGGTGCGCGACTCGACCGCCGCGAAGAGGCCGAGGAGCAGCGCGGCGGCGGTGAGCGCGCCGGCGGTCTCCGGGGCGTCCCAGCCGGTCTCGGGCGCCTGCACGAGGGCGTAGACGAGCAGGGTGCCGCCGAGGGTGGCCGTCAGGGTGCCCGGGAGGTCGAAGCCGCGGCCACGCCCGGCGCGCGGGTCGGCGGGGATGACGGCGAACGCGGCGGCGATGCCCGCCGCGGCCAAGGGGACGTTCACGATGAACACCGACGCCCACCCGAAACCGCTGGTCAGGATCCCACCGAGCAGAGAGCCGAGGGCGAGGCCGACGCCGCCCGCGCCACCCCAGACCGCCAGCGCCCGGTTGCGGGGGCGGCCCTCGGCGAAGCCGACGTTGATCAGCGACAGCGTGGCCGGGAGCAGCAGCGCGCCGCCGAGGCCCTGCACGGCGCGCGCGGCGATCAGCGCCCACGGGGCGCCGGCCAGGGCGCCGAGGAGCGATGACAGGCCGTAGAGGGACAGCGCGAGGACGAACATCCGGCGCCGTCCGAGGCGGTCGGCCGCGCGTCCGCCGAAGAGCAGGAAGCCGCCGAAGGCGACGGCGTAGGCGCTGACCACCCACTGGAGGGACTGGGCCGTGAAGCCGAGGTCGCGGCCGATCGCGGGCAGCGCGACGTAGACGATGTTGTAGTCGATGGCGCTGATGAACTGGGCGAACGCGAGCAGCGCGAGCATCGGCCCGGTGCGCCGCCGTGCGGTGGGGGACATGGGGGTCCTTTCTCCAGAGATAGAGTGGTCGACCACTCACACTTGACGCCGAAAGAAGGGCCGCCGGTCGGCGGCCCGGGGGACGGCCGGTCGGGGCGCGGTTCCGGCGGCCCGGCTGGCCGGTCGTTCAGCCGTTCGTTCAGCCGGTCAGGGTGCGCGCCCAGGGCGCGTCCACCGAGCCGGCGTCGATGCCGGTCATCACGTTGCCCAGCAGTCCGCGCGCGAAGAACGCCCGGATCTGGGCGTCGGACGCGCCCGAGGCCGCCCGGACGTACTCGACCTGCCGCGCGTAGCAGGTGCGGATCGCCTCGCCGATCGCCGCCTCGCTCGCGGCGCAGGAGGCGTGCAGCAGCACTCTCAGCAGGTCGCGGTCCTCGATGAACCCCTCGTACGCCGCCGCCATGGCCTCCAGTACGGCGGCGGGGTCCGCGCTGGACGCGCCCGCGGCGCCCTCGGCATGGCACTCGCGGATCCGCGTGGAGCAGTGGTCGACGACCGCCACGAACAGGGCCTCCTTGTCGGGGAAGAGGCGGTAGAGGTACGCCTGCGAGATGCCCGCGGCCTTGGCGACCTCGGTCGTGGTGGTTCCGTAGTAGCCGCGTGCGGCGAACGCCTGGATCGCGGTGCGCAGCACGGTCTCCCGGCGCTCCTCGGCGGTGGACAGCCGGCGCTGCGGACTGATGGCGGACATATGAGTAATAAACCACTCACACCTGGCGAGTGCAACCCGTTCTTCGGGGGCGGGGGTCCTGGAGGGCGTCTCCGCTGCGTAGGCTGCGGTGTTGTGATGAACCGGGATTCGCCTCTCCCTAATCCGGGCGGCGAAGGTCAGACTGGCGATGTGCACCCTCTCATCGAAGTGCCCGCATTGGACCGGTTGACCCGGCGGCAGGGGCCGCCGGTACTGCTGGACGTGCGATGGCATGTGGCGGGTCCGCCGGGGATCGAGTCCTACCGCCGGGGCCATCTGCCCGGCGCGGTCTTCCTCGACCTCGACCGCGACGCGACCGGCCCGCCGGGGCCGGGCGGGCGGCACCCGCTGCCCCCGCCGGCCGGGTTCGAGGCGGCGATGCGGCGGGCCGGGGTGTCGGGCGACCGGCTCGTGGTCGTCTACGACGACGCCGACTCCACCGCCGCCGCGCGCGTCTGGTGGACGCTGCGCTACTTCGGCCACGAGCGGGTCCGCGTCCTCGACGGCGGCTACCGGGCCTGGACCGAGGCGGGCGGGGCCGTGACCACCGCCGAGCCGTCCGCCGAGCCGGGTGACTTCGTGGCCCGTCCGGGACGGCTGCCGGTGCTCGACGCCGAGGGCGCCGCCGCGCTGGCCAAGGCGGGGGTGCTGCTCGACGCGCGGGCCGCCGAGCGGTACCGCGGCGAGACCGAGCCGATCGATCCGGTGGCCGGGCACATCCCGGGCGCGGTGAACGCGCCCACCTCCGGCAACGTGGGGGTGGACGGCCGGTTCCTGCCGCCGGAGCTGCTGCGCGAGCGGTTCGCGCAGCTCGGCGCCACCGACGCCGTCGACGTGGCCGCCTACTGCGGTTCCGGCGTGACGGCGGCGCACGAGGTCCTCGCGCTCACGCTCGCCGGGGTGCCCGCCGCGCTCTACGTCGGGTCCTGGTCGGAGTGGGTCGCCGACCCCGCCAACCCGGTCGCCACGGGCGAATCCACCCTGAGGTGACCTGGGCCTGGCCCCCGGCCCCGGTCCGGCCGACGGCTCCGGCTCCGGCTGGACGGTCCGGTCAGCCGGCGCCGAAGCAGAGGAAGCCGGTGACGCCGGGGGAGCGCGGGGCCGACGCCAGGGCGCGCGCGGGCCCGAGCCCGGCGGCCAGCCCGGCGTGGAAGGCGTGCATGAAGCGGTGCGTCGCCGCGTCCCGTACGGGCGTCACGCTGGCGATGACCGTGGCGGCGCCGAGGGCGAGCAGCGCGCCCGCCATGCCGATCACCGCGTCGCCGCCGTCGGCCCGGCCGACGTCGCAGGCCGACAGCACCACCAGGCGCGGCGCGGCCGTCCACTCCTCCAGGTCGTGCACCATCAGCGGGCCGTCGGCCAGCCGCAGTAGCGAGAACAGGGCGTTGCCGTCGCGGAACTCGCCGTGCGCCGCCAGGTGCGCGACCGCCGCGCCGTCCAGGGCGTCGCGGACGGCCTCCGCGCGCGCCTGCGGCCCCCGCAGGGTGAGCGCCGCCGGGTAGAGGCTCCGCAGCGTCGCGATCTCGCGTTCGGCGTGCTTCAGGCCCGGTCCCGCCACCAGCACCGCCCGCCGCCCGCCGTAGTGCGAGGGGCCCGCCGCGCGCCGCCCGTCCACCCGCTGGACGCGCCACGACCGGGCCAGGCTCTGCGCGTGGAGCCAGGCGTGCGCCGAGGGGACGACCGCGAACGGCCGTCCGGCCAGGGAGGGCAGTACCGCCCACGGCAGCCCGTGCAGGGCGCCGGTCGGCGCGATGACCAGCTCCCGGCTCCGGTCGCCGAGCTCGGCCCGCAGCGGCTCGACGAGCCGTTCCTCCAGGCGCTCGCGGGCGAGGGCGAGCCCCGCCGCCGACTGCGCGTCGTCCTCGCGCTCGGCGAGCCGCCGCATCGCAAAGCGCACCGTGCCGGTCTCCCGCGCCACCGCGCCGTACGCGCCGAGGCGATGGCGGCGCGGGCGCCCGTCGCGGACGGTGACGGCGTGCAGCTCGTCGCCGACGCGGATCAGCTCCAGCAGCACCCGTTCGCCCAGCGCCGCGATGATCCCGGCCGTCCCCTGGCTCACCCACGCGGGCCCCGCCGCAGGCCGGGACCGGGTGTCGGCCCGGATCCGCGCCTCCAGCCGGACGAGCCGCTCGGACAGCGCGGCCGGCGCCCTGCCGCGCGCGGCGGCGCCGGTGTGCTCGCCGCTCAGCGTGCGCAGCTCGGCGAGCGCGGCGGCGCGGACGGGGTCGCGCGGCGGCCGGACCGCGACCGGACGGCGCGCGACCGCCCGCCGCCGCTCCTCGACCCCGAGGAGCTCGCGCGCCGAACCGGCCAGCCGCAGGCCCAGATCGGCCAGCTCCGCGCCGTGCCCGGCCGCGCGGGCGCGCAGGTCGACCGCCCCGAACACCTCCGCGTGGTCCTCGGCGACCCGCAGTCCCGCCCACACCGCCGCCCGCGCGCCCGGCCGGTCACCGCGCCCCCAGCGCTCCAGCGCGGTCGCGTGCCACGCCGCGAGACGCAGCGACGCCGGGCCCCCGGTGCCGCTCACCGGCGCCAGCAGGTGCCCGGCCGGACGGCGCAGGGTGAGCGCCGTCCGGGCGGCGATGATCCGGGCCTCCGCGGACGCCCCGGCCCAGCCGCCCTCGTCGAGCCGTTCGGCCGTGGCCACCGCGGAGTGCAGCAGGATCGCCGAACGGTCGCCGGCCGCCCAGCGCGCGCGCAGCAGCAGGTGCTCGGCCAGCAGCCGCCAGCCGGTGCGGCCCTGCCGGGCGAACGCGGCGCGGGCCCGTTCGGCGGTGCCCGCGGCCCGCTGGGCGTCCCCGTCGGCCAGCTCCGCGTGCGCGAGCAGGAGCAGGCCGTCGGCGACGTCGCACCGGTAGCCGTGCGCGGTGGCGTCGGCCATCGCCCGGGTCAGCAGCTCCCGGGCCTCGTCCGGGAGGCCCGCCTCGATCAGGGTCTCGGCCTGGTCGAACCGGCACTGCGCCACCCGCTCGCCGGCCAGGCCGGGCTCGGCGTCGGCGAAGAGCCGCAGCGCCCGCGGCAGGTCGCCGCGCCGCGACACCACGAACGCCAGGTTCCCCACGGCCATCGCCTTCTGATGGGGCAGCCCCGCGGCGCCGGCGACGGTGACCGCCTCGGTCAGGGTGGTCTCGGCGTCGGCGAGCGCGCCGCCGAACGCCTGCGCGAGGGCCAGGTTGGTGAGCAGCCCGCCGAGCGTCGCCGGGTCGCCGCCGCGGCGCAGCCGGGGCAGGGCCCGCGCCGCCGCCCGCCGGGCCTCGTCGAGCCGTCCGGCCCGCGCCAGCGCGCACGCCCGGTTGGCGGCCAGCCGGTCCGCGTCCGCCCCGCGCAGCACGCCCTCGGCCCGGTCGGCCTCCGCCAGCGCGGCGGGGACGTCGCCGCGCGCGGTGAGCAACCCGACCAGGGTCATCCGCGTCTGCGCGGCCCCGTACTCGTCGGCCGCGGCGAGCGCTCGCCCGAGCAGCGCGAACCCCTCGTCGAGCCGGCCCAGCTCCTTGGCCGCCAGCGCGGCGGCCCGGAGCGCCACCACCGCGTCGGCGCCCGCTCCGCCGGCCGCCAGCGCCAAGGCCCGCGGGTAGGCGCGGGCGGGGTCGGCGGCCACTTCCCGCAGCAGCGCGCTCTCATCGACGGGTCCGGTCACAGGCGGATCCAGCTCGTCACGATCGAGGTTCCGTCGGGGAGCTGGAAGTACAGGCTGAACAGGCCCTCGGGTACCCGGGGGAAGGCGAACTGGCCGGCCTCGTCGGCGCGGTCGGTGAGCTCGCCCGGCGCCGTCCCGAGCAGCCGGACGCGCACCAGCGCGGGTACGCCGGGGACGATCCGGCCGGCGATCTCCCGGTACCGGCCCGACCCGCACACGTCGGCCTCGACGACGCGTCCCGGCGCCGCGAACGTCAGCGCGCGGAGCGCCGTCCCGCCGCCGCGGAGCCCGCCGCCGCCGGGGCGCCGCGCGCGGTCGCGGACCAGCCCGGCGACGCCCGCGCCGGGCACGCGGAGGCCGAGCGCCGACCGGCCGGCGGCCAGCACCTCGCCCGGCACCGGGTCCAGCGCGTGGAACGCGGCGCGCACCTGGGCGAACAGTTCGTCCTCGGTCATCGCGTCAGCCTCCGCGCCAGGGTGTCGAGGCACCGCGCCCGGGTGGGCCCGACGCTGCCGACCGGGATGCCCAGCGCCGCCGCGAGCGCCGCGTGGCTCGGCGCGACCGCGCACAGCCGCAGCAGATGCCGGCAGCGGTGCGGCAGCGCCTCAAGAGCGGCGGCCACCTGGCCGAGCCGCTCGCGCGCGAGGAACACCCGCTCGGGCCCGCACGCCTCACCGTCCGCCGTCCGGCCGTCCGCCGACCGCCGCACCGTGTCGGCGAGGGCGCCCGGCAGCTCGCGGCCCCGGCTCCGGGCGACGCGCAGGCTCTCGCGGCGCGCGGTGACGGCCAGCCAGCGGCCCGTCGCCGCGGGCTCGGCCAGCCCGTCGATCCGTTCGACCAGGCGCAGCCAGGTCGTCTGGACCACGTCTCCCGCATCGCTCTCGTTCAGCCCGTACGACCGGGCCACCGACCACAGCAGCCCGCTGTACCGCTCCACCAGCCGGGCCCACGCGGCGCCGTCGCCGCCACGGGCCCGGACCACCAGTTCGTCCGCGCCGTCATCCCGATCCTCCAGGGCCACCGAGTCTCCTCACGGGCCCCCGCTTGTCGATCACTTTAGGTGAGCGGACGGCTCCGATGCGCGCATGGTTACCGGTTCGCGGCCGTGCCGTGTTCAAGATCTGATGATCACGCCGAGATCGGGGAGGGTGGGCCGGTCCGCCGGATCGAGGATCCGGTCCGCCGCCTCCACGGCGGTCAGCCCCTCGGACGCCGCGAGGCCCGCGATCCGCCCCGCCACCGCGGGCGCGGCGAACGAGGTGCCGCTCCAGGTGGCGAAGCCGTCGAACCGGTCGGGGTCGATGCCGCGCACCCGGGGCCGCGGCCCGTCGAACCGCGCGAAGGCGCTGACGATGTCGACCCCGGGCGCGCAGGCGTCCACCCACCAGCCGTAGTTGGAGAACCACGCCCGGTCCTCGCCGAGCGCGTCCAGCGCCCCGACCGCGATCACCGGCTTGAGCGCGGCCGGCCAGAACGGCCGGTCGCCGGCCGTGTTCCCCGCGCACGCCACCACGACCGTGCCGCGGCCGAGTGCTGCGACCGCCCGCGCCAGCACCGGGGTCGGACGGTCGTCGAAGGTGTGGCAGCCGATCGACAGGTTCACCACGTCGGCCCCGCCCTGGGCGGCCAGCCGGGTCAGCGCCCCGACCACGCCGGCCTCGTCGCCGACGCCGTCGCCGCCGATCACCCGCCGGGCGCGCAGCACGGCCGCCGGCGCGTGCCGCAGCAGCACCCCCGCGACGAACGTCCCGTGCCCCGCCTGCGCGTCGAGCTCGAAGTCCAGGTCGGCGTCCAGGACCTCGGCCGCCTCGTCGCCCTGCTCGCGGTACCACGCGGCGTCCTCGTACCAGGGGTGCGGCGACAGGCCGGTGTCCAGGACCGCCACTGTGACGTCGCGGCGCGGACCGTCCGCCCGCGGTGCGGGGACCGGCCCCGCCGGGCGCGGCAGGTCGGCGGGGCCGCTCCACCACATCGGCTGCCCGTGCACCAGGTGGTTGGGGGAGACGCTCAGCCGCCGGTGCCGTCCCGCGCCCGCCAGTTCGGTGGAGAGCTCGCACACGTCCACCTTGGACCGGGCGCGCAGCCGCAGCCGGGTGACACCGTCCTCGTCGTGCCGCGAGTCGTGCCAGCGCCGGACCAGGTCCTCGGCGGCGGACGCGTCCCGTTCGGCGACCAGGATCTGATCGCGCCGGATCAGCGCGGGACGCCCCGGGAGGGGCTCCACCATGGCGACGTCGTCGTGCCGGGCCAGCAGCCGCTCAAGGCGGGCCTCTTGGTCGAACATCGAACCTCTCTTTCACTCATTGTGACCATTGGGTTGCTCATCGTGCCCTATTCGGCGCGGCGCGTTCACGCGGAATGGAGAACTGCGGCGGCGCCCGCCGCCCGCGGTCCGGAGTTCCGCTTCTGGCCGGCGTTCCGAGGACGTAACGTGTCGCCCGGGGCGGTGCCCCATGGGCGCCGCGCGGTCAAGCGTTCGGCAAACCGTGCCCGCCCGGTGGTGCGACCGGTGCCGATGATGCAGAATGAGGGACGCGGACGCCGTCTTGGGGCGTACGAGGCCGTAGGGGAAGACGAGCCTCGGTACAGATCCAGGAGGTCCGGTGACCGCACGTGGCGTTTTCTACGTCCACTCCGCGCCACCTGCGCTGAGCCCGCATATCGAGTGGGCGGCGGCAGGTGTTCTCGGCGTGCCCGTTTCCCTTGAGTGGGCCGACCAGCCGGCGGCCCCCGGGACGCTGCGCGCAGAACTGCATTGGGAGGGAAAGCCCGGCACCGCCGCGGGCGTGACCTCGGCGCTGCGCAACTGGAAGCTCCTGCGCTTCGAGGCCACCGAGGACTCCACTCCCGGCAGCGACGGCGTCCGCTACAGCTTCACGCCGTCCCTGGGGGTGTTCACCGGGGTGATCGGCGCCAACGGCGACATCATGGTGCCCGAGGACCGGCTCCGCTCGGTCATGGCCAACGCCGCGGTCGGCAAGACCACCCTCGAGCACGAGCTCGACCGGCTCCTCGGCACGCCGTGGGACAACGAGCTGGAGCCCTTCCGCCGGGCCGGTGACGGCGCCCCGGTCCGCTGGCTCCACGCCGCCGTGTGAGCCGGTGACCTGCGCCCGTATAGGAGAGAGGACCGCCCGGCCGGGCGGTCCTCTCTCCTATACGGGGTCACCGCGGGATGTCGCCGTAGGCGCCGCTGCCGCCGTGCTCGTCGCCGAACGGGCGGAGGGTGTCCCCGTCGCAGAGCGCGGCGAGCCGGGCCCGCGGGTGCCGCGGATCCGGCTCGGCCTGCTTCGTGCCGGTGGCCGGGCTCAGGGCCCGGTCGTCGAGCACGGTCACGCTGGAAGCCTTTTCGGTCAGGGCGCACGCCCGACCGCGGTGGCGGTCAGAGGGCGCGCTGGAAGACGACCGACACGTTGTGCCCGCCGAAACCGAACGAGTTGTTGAGCGCCGCGGCGGGGCCGTCCGCGAGCCGGCGCGGCTCGCCGCGCACCACATCGAGGTCGACCTCGTCGTCGATGTCCTCCAGGTTGGCGGTGGCGGGCACCACGCCCTCCTGAAGGCTCAGCACGCAGAAGATCGACTCCAGCGCGCCGGCGCCGCCGAGCAGGTGCCCGGTCATCGACTTGGTCGCGCTGATCATCACCTTGGAGCTGGCCTCGGGCCCGAGCGCGGCCTTGATCGAGGCGAGCTCGGCCACGTCGCCCAGCGGGGTGGAGGTCGCGTGCGCGTTGATGTAAACGATGTCCTCGGCCTGGAGGCCGGCGTCCTGGAGCGCCCGCCGCATCGCCTTGGCCTGCCCCGAGCCGGTCGGCTCGGGCTGGACGATGTCGTAGGCGTCGCCGGAGTAGCCGCAGCCGGCGGCGATCGCGTAGACGTCGGCGCCGCGCGCGCGGGCGTGCTCCTCCGACTCCAGGATCATCACCGCGGCGCCCTCGCCGAGCACGAACCCGTCACGGTTCTTGTCGTAGGGGCGGGACGCGCGCTCGGGCTCCTCGTTGCGGGTCGACATCGCGCGCATGGCACCGAAGGAGGCCATCTGGAGGGGGTGTATGCACGACTCGGTGCCCCCGCAGATGACCATGTCGGCGCGGCCCGCGCGGATCATGTCGATGGCGTAGCCGACCGCCTCGCCGCTGGACGCGCAGGCGCTGACCAGGGCGTGCGAGCCGGCCATCGCGCCGAACTCGATGCCGACGTGCCCGGACGCGCCGTTCGGCATCAGCATCGGGACGGTGAACGGAGAGACCCGCGACCAGCCCTTCTCGCGCCAGACGTCGTAGCTGTCGAGCGCGGTGTGCAGGCCGCCGATGCCGCTGGACAGCACCACGCCGAGCCGGTCGCCGTCCGGGACGAAGCCGTCGGACTCGGCGACGGCGCCGCGCTTGGCGGCCTTGCGGTCGACGGGCGGCGCGAGGCCGGCGTCCTTCCATGCCTCGCGGGCGGCGATCAGCGCGATCGCCTGGTTGCGGTCGAGGCGCCGCAGGTGCTGCTTGGGCATCACCTCGGACGGGTCGACCGCGAGCTGCGCGGCGAACCGCACCGGCAGCTCCTCGACGCCCTCCCACTCCAGGTTGCGCACCCCGGACTTGCCGGCGAGCAGCGCGGACCAGGTCGACGGCAGGTCTCCGCCGAGCGGTGTCGTTGCTCCTATGCCTGTCACGACGACGGTGGTCTGACTCTTGCTCATGCGAGTGCTCTCCTTGCGAACTGGGGGGCCAAGGCGCGGCGCGCCACCCTCGGGCCCGGCGGGTCCCCCGGTCCGGGGGGCCGAGGCCACGGCGGCGCGCCGTACCCGCGTCTTATGCCTGGAGGTTCTGGACGAAGTTGATGACGTCCTTGACCGTCTTCAGGTTGCGCAGCTCGTCGTCGGGGATCTCGACATCGAACTTGTCCTGGGCGGCCACCGCGATCTCCACCATCGACAGCGAGTCGATGTCGAGGTCGTCGATGAAGTTCTTCTCCGGGGTGACCTCGGACTTGTCGATCCCGACGATCTCATCGATGATCTCCGCGAGACCGTCGAGAATCTGCTGCTCGGTGGCTTCTGCCATGGTGTGCTCGTCTCCTTCTTGGTTGATCCAGAGTCTTCGTGCGCAGGCGTGTGGGGCCTACGGGATCTGGATGACTTGGGCAGCGTAGGCCAGTCCGGCACCGAACCCGACCAGTAGGGCCGGTGCTCCGGACGGCACGTCGCCGCGTTCGATCATGCGGGACAGCGCGATCGGGATGGACGCCGCCGAGGTGTTGCCGGAGCGCACGATGTCGTCGGCCACGACCGCGTTGGTCGCCTTCATCCGGCGCGCGATCGACTCGATGATCCGCAGGTTGGCCTGGTGCGGCACCACGGCCGCCAGCTCCGACGGGGAGATGCCGGCCCGCTCGCACGCCTCGATCGCGACCGGCGCGATGGCGGTGGTCGCCCAGCGGAAGACCGCCTGGCCGTCCTGCCGGATGAAGGAGTGCCGGTCGTCGATGACCAGCTTGTCGGCCTTGTCGCCGGCGCTGCCCCACACCACCGGGCCGATGCCGGGGGAGTCGGTGCCGGTGACGACCGCGGCGCCGGCGCCGTCGGCGAAGATGATGCAGGTCGAGCGGTCGGTCCAGTCGACCCACTGGGACATCTTCTCGGAGCCGATGACCAGCACGTTGCGGGCGCTGCCGGCCCGTACCGCCGAGCTCGCGGTGGCGAGGGCGTAGCAGAAGCCCGCGCACGCGGCGTTCAGGTCGAACGCGCCGGGGGCGTTGATGCCGAGCCGGTGCGCGACGATGCCGGCGTGGCTCGGCATCGGGGACTCGGCCGAGCAGGTCGCCAGGATGACCAGGTCGATCTCCTCGGGGTCCAGCCCGCTGCCGGCGATGGCCTTGCCGCCGGCGTGCACGGCCAGCTCGACGATGCCCTCGTCGTCGCCGGCGATGCGGCGCTCGGCGATGCCGACGCGGCTGCGGATCCACTCGTCGGTGGTGTCGACGGTGCCGGACAGGTCGTGGTTGGTGACCACCTTGGCGGGCTGGTAGTCGCCGAACGCGAGGATGCGGGCACCGGCGGCGACCTCGGGGATGCGCAGCCGGGTGGCGGGGCGGCGGTCCGCGCTCATGCCGAGTGCGCCTTGATCAGCTCGCGCGCCTTGTCCAGGTCGTCCGGGCTCTTCAGAGCGACCAGCTCCACGCCCTTGAGCTCGCGGCGGGCCAGCCCGGCCAGGGTGCCCGCGGGCGGCAGCTCGATGATCGCGGTGACGCCCAGCCCGCTCATCGTGGCCATGCAGGCGTCCCAGCGGACCGGGGCGCTGACCTGCTCGACCAGCCGCGCCACGAAGTCGCGGCCCGAGTCGACGACGGCGCCGTCGCGGTTCTGGATGAGGGTGCGGCCGGGGTCGGCGACGGGGGCGCCGGGGGCGAGCCGGCGCAGGACGTCGACCGCGGGGGCCATGTGCTCGGTGTGGAACGCGCCGGCCACCGACAGCGGCCGGAGCCGCGCCTTCTCCGGCGGCTCCTCCTGGAAGCGGCGGAGCCGCTCGACCGTCCCGGCGGCCACCACCTGCCCGGCGCCGTTGACGTTGGCGGGGGTCAGCCCGTGCTTGTCGATGGCGGCGAGCACCTCGCCCGGGTCGCCGCCCAGCACCGCGGTCATGCCGGTCTCGGCGGCGGTGGCGGCCTCGGCCATCGCCCGGCCCCGCTCGCGGACCAGCACCAGCGCGGCCTCGGGCGACAGCACCCCGGCGATCGCGGCGGCGGCCAGCTCCCCGACGCTGTGGCCCGCCACCGCGTCGGGGCCGGAGCCGTCGGCGTACAGGGCCTCGTAGGCGGCCAGGGCGGCGGCGACCAGCAGGGGCTGCGCCACGGCGGTGTCGCGGATCTCCTCGGCGTCCGCCGTCGTCCCGTAGCGGACCAGGTCGAGCCCGGTGACCGCGGACCACCAGCCGAGGCGGTCGGTGACTCCCGGAACCTCGAGCCATGGCTTCAGGAATCCGGGGGTCTGGGCGCCCTGGCCGGGCGATGCGAGGAGAATCACAGGCACCACCCTGCCCCTAACGGGCCCCTGGTGCCGATGCTGATCAGGACGAACTTTCATCGCGGCGCTTTGTACGACCCCTACAAGGCGCCCGGCCCGGGGCGGGGTCAGAAGCGCGGCGGCCGGTCGCCGAACCGTCCGAGGACGAGCGCGATCCGGAGGGTGAAGGCGTTGCGGCCGTCGGTCGGGGCGAGCCCGGTGAGCTCGGCGACCCGGCGCAGCCGGTAGCGCACCGTGTTGGGGTGGACGAACAGCAGCCGGGCGGTGGCCTCCAGCGAGGAGCCCTGCTCCAGGTAGGTGGCCAGGGTGTCGAGCAGCGGGGCGCCGGCCGCGAGCATCGGGTTGTAGACCTGCTCGACCAGGTAGCGGCGGGCCTCGTCGTCGCCGTCGAGGGCCCGCTCGGGCAGCAGCTCGGTCGCCGGGACGGGGCGCGGCGCGTCCGGCCAGCCCGCGGCGGCGCGGAGCCCGGCGAGCGCGGCCCGCGCGGAGCCGGTCGAGTCGTACAGGTCGCCGACCTGCGGGCCGACCACCACCGGGCCGGGACCGCACTTGGCGGCGATCGGCCGGGCCGCCGCCATCGGGTCGGCCTCGCCGCCGACGATCACCACCACCCGGTGCCCCTGCACGCCGGCCAGCACGTCGGCGCGGGCGCGGCGGGCGGCGAGCTGCATCTGGTCGATGGTGACCTCGGGGTCCTCGTCCTCGGGGGTGTACCCGGCGATCACGGTGACCGGCTTGGACGTCCAGCCGAGCGCGGCGGCCCACGAGTGCATGCCGTCGTCGACCTCGCCGCGCAGCACCGCGTTGACGACCAGGGCCTCCAGCCGGGCGTCCCACGCCGCGCGGGTCTCGGCGGCCTGCGCGTAGACCTGCGCGGCGCCGAACGCCACGTCGCGGGTGTAGCGCAGGATCGCCTCGCGGAGCTGCGCCTCGCCGCCGGGGGCGGCCAGGTCGTCCAGCCGGGCCTCCACCACGTCGATGATCACCCGGACCATGTCGATGGTGTGCTTGAGCTTGATCGAGCGCATCAGCTCGCGCGGGGCGGTGCCGAACACCTCGCCGGCGATGGCCGGCCGGGTCTGCTCGGCGCACTTGAACCACTCGACGAACGCGGCGATGCCCGCCTGGGCGACCAGGCCGATCCAGGAGCGCTGGTCGGCGGGCATCCGCCGGAACCAGGGGAGCTGCTCCTCCATGCTGGTCAGCGCCGCGGTGCCGAACGTGCCCATGGCCTTCTCCAGGCGCCGGGTCGTCTGCGCGCGGATGGCGGCCTCGCTCGGGGTGTCCACCTCCCCAGAGTGCCACCACCCCGGTGATGACCCGTCCCGGCGACCGCGGGGAGGTGGCCTCCGCCGGTGCCGGGACTGTCCGGTAGCGGCCACCGCCCGAACGGAGAACGTGCAGGTCAGAGCGGTATTGTGGGGGCGGTCAGGCCCGGGTCACCGACTCCGGGCGGCCCAGCGCGATGTCGGTGAGGTTGCGCAGCGAGGGCGAGCCGGGCGCGAGGTAGTCGCTGTGCCCGCCGGGGCCGGCGTCGAAGACGCGCGCGCCGAACCGGCCCGAGACCGGGTCGGGGCCGAGCCCCAGCCCGAAGATCCGCACGTGCGGGACGTCCTCCATCCAGTCGGTGCCGCCCCGGCCCGCCCACACCCGGGCCGCGCCGAGCGCCGAGGCCGACCAGGCGGTCGTTCCCGGGCTGCCGAACAGCGCGATGTCGGTGACCCTCCGCCACGCGGCGCCGCCGGTGGCGGAACCGGCGGCCCGGCCGCACACCACCGACCCGTAGCTGTGGCACAGCAGGCCGATCCGGGCGGCGGGGTTGACCCGGTGCACGCCGCTGACGAAGCGGTGCAGCGCCACCGCGCCCTGCCCGGCGCGCTCGTCGGTGAGGACGTCGCTGCTGAGCGTCTTGGGCGCCGCGTACCCGAGCCAGGCCACCACGGCCAGCCCCGGGCGCGGGGTGATCCGGGACGCCTCGGTGTACACCGCGCGGGCCCCGCCGCCCGGCGTGGACCAGGGCTTGCCGGGCCGCTGGTCGAACGAGCCCAGCGTGGTGTCGGCCCCCGGCACGAGCAGCGCCACCCGGCGCGCGCTGGCGAGGTCGCCGATGACCTCGACGGCCTGCCCGCGCCCGCGCGGGTCGAAGTCGAGGAACCGGCGCCCCGGCCGCAGGAACGCGCCGAGCGTCCGGGCCCGGCCGGTGTCGCCCACGCCGTGCGCCGTCCTGAGCGCCTGCTCGATCGACCGGCGCTCGGTCGCGTACCGGGCGTCCAGGGTGGACGGGGTCATCGAGGGGGCCGGGAACGGCGCCGCGTACGGGTCGGCGTGGCCGGTCCCCGCGGTCGTCAGCAGCACGCCCGAGATGGTGACCGCGCAGGCCAGCGCGCGGCGCAGCCGTCGCCGGGCGCGCGGCGGCGAGGTCGTCCGGGGATGCGGCGGCATGATCCGTCTTTCCTACAGGATGTCGGTGGTCGCTTCGAACATCGGGTGATCACCTGCGTGTTCCGGCGGCGGACCCGGGCCGCCGCCGGAGCGTCCCCTGATGAGACGGCCGAACCCGGCCCCGGGTTGGGACGGGTTCACCTGTTTCGCCTCCGGGGACGTTCGAACCGTCCGGCCGCCGGCACCAGCGCGGCCAGCGCGAGGGCGAAGACCGGCAGCCACATCAGCCGCTCCAGGAGCCAGACCGGCCGGCCGGGCGCGGAGTGGAGCCCCGGGAGCGGGCCGGCCGCGAGGAAGGTCCCGACGGTGACCGCCATCATCGCGGTCTGGTGCCACAAGAAGATCGTCATCGCGGACAGGTTGGCCATGGCCACCGCCGCCCAGACGCGCGGGCGCCGCGTCCAGCGGGTCAGCGGACGGTACAGCAGCAGCGCGAGCCCCGTCTGCGCGAGCCCGAAGGCCACGGCCGCGAGCGTGGGCGGGTTGAGGTTGGAGACGGCCGCCCCCGGAACGCCGACCATGCTCGCCGGATAGCCCGCGAACAGGACCAGCGCGCAGGTGGCGGACGCGCCCCCGAGAAGCAGGGCGAGGCCCGTACGGCGAGCGGCCAGGGCACCGTTCGCCCAGGCGATGCCCAGGTAGAACGGGACCAGCCAGCCGGTGAGGACCGTGGCCCAGCCGATCCATTCCGGCGCGTCGAGCGCGAACCGTCCCAGGTCGATGGCCGCGGTCACCGCCACGAGCACCGCCGCGCCCCAGAGCCCGAGCCGGTTCCAGAGGGCGACGATGGCGGGCGTGTACGCGGTGAGCACCCCGTACACGCCCAGGAACCACAGCGGGCTGAGCACCAGCTTCACCAGCGTGTGCAGGCCGTTCGAGGAGAACCCGGCCCACGCCAGCGCCGCCGCCGCGGGGATCCAGGCGATCAGCAGGACGGGCACCGGGCGCGCCAGCCGCGTCATCCGGTGCCGCAGCCGGGCGCCCCACGGCACGCCGGGACGCGTCCCCTTCGCCGCCGTGTAGCCGCCGACGAGGAAGAAGACCGCCAGGGTCTGGAGGACCCACGAGACCGGGGTGAGCGAGGGCAGCGCCGCGAGCGGGCTGGTCACCCGCAGGTCGGTGCCCGCCGCCGGGACGAACGCGGTGACCAGCCAGTGGCCGAGCACCACGCCGAGGATCGCGAACGCGCGCAGGGCGTCGATGGCACGGTCGCGTCCCGGCGGGGTAGCGGCGTCGATGCGGGCCGCCCGTCCGGCCGGTGCCGCCTGTCCGGCCGGTGCCGCCGGGACGCGGGACAGGCCGGGCGCCCCGGGCGCCCGCGCGGGGGTGGGGGCGGAGACTGGGAGGGGCCGCTTCGCGTCAAGCATGGGTGACCTCCGGGCCACGGCCCAGCGCGATCAGGGCGAGGTTGCGGAGCGGGAGGCTTCCCGGCTTCAGGTAGGCGCTGTGCGGGCCCGTTCCGGCGTCGAACCGGGCGGCGCCGAACGCGGGCGAGACCGGGTCGCGGCCGAACCCGATCCCGGCGAGGCGGAGCTTGGGCACGAACCTCGTCCAGTCGCCGCTCGAACGGCCCGCCCACACGTGCGCGCCCGTCTTCAGCTCGGCGGCGCTGCCGAAGGTAGTGCCGGGACTGCCGTAGAGGGCGATCTCGTCCACCGGCAGCCCGTCCAGGCGGCCCGCGGTCTTGGCGCAGACCACCGAGCCGTAGCTGTGGCACAGCAGCCCGAACCGGGCGCGGCCGTTGACGCGGTGCAGCCCGGTGACGAGGCGGTGCAGCTCGTGCGCGCCCACGGTGGCCTCGCCGGAGGTGACCACGCCGGCGCTCCGCGTCGACGGGGACGCGTAGCCGAGCCAGGCGATCACCGCGAGGCGGGTGCCGGGCGCCGCCGTCCCAGCCTGCCGGTAGAGGGCGCGGCTCCCGCCGCCGGCCCACTTCCACGAGTCGAAGTTGGTCAGCAGGCCGTCGGCGCCGGGGACCACGACCGCGATCCGGTCGGCGCGCTCCAGGTCGCCGATGACCTCGACGGCCCGGCCGTTGCTGCGCGCGTCGAAGGACAGGAACCGGCGGCCGGGGCCGAGGAAGGCCGACAGCGCGCGGGCCCGGCCGCCGTCGTGGACGCCCTCGGCGGTGGCGCGGGCCGTGTCGATGTCGTGCCGTGCCGCCGCGTAGCGGGCGCCGAGGGTCGCCGCCGACAGTTCCGGGACGGGGGACGGCGCCGCGTAGACCTCCGGCCCGTTGGTCGCCGCCGTCGTCGCGCCCACCACGGCCAGGACCGCGAAGGTGGCCGCGACCCTGCGGGCGCGGCGCGGGCGGCTCCGGGGGGTGGGGCTGCGCATCGGGGGCGTCCTTCCTGGTCAGCGAGTTGAGCACTGACTAGGAAGGTAGAAATCGAACGCTGTAGCGGGCATCGGCCGACGGTCGTGTCTTCGCGTTCACCCCGAGGTACCCCGGGCCCCCTACCGGGGAGGGACGCGCGGCGTCCGCGCACCCCACCCGGGTACCGTTCGCCCTGAACGGCGGGCGGTTGCGGGTGGTCAGTCGCCGGGGCGGACCAGCCCCACCTCGTAGGCGTAGACGATCGCCTGCGGGCGGTCGCGCAGGCCCAGCTTCATCAGGATCCGGCCGAAGTGCGTCTTGACGGTCTGCTCGGCGATGACCAGCTCGCCCGCGATCTCGCCGTTGGACAGCCCGCGGGCGACCAGGTTCAGCACCTCGGCCTCCCGCTCGGTCAGCTCCGCCAGCCGCCGCCGGGACGGGGCCCGCGGGGCGCCGAGCCGGGAGAA
Source organism: Spirillospora sp. NBC_01491 (assembly GCF_036227065.1). Lineage (GTDB taxonomy): Bacteria > Actinomycetota > Actinomycetes > Streptosporangiales > Streptosporangiaceae > Spirillospora > Spirillospora xylanilytica. The sequence continues at coordinate 2,577,833 of NZ_CP109432.1, read as the reverse complement.
CTCCGCGATCAGCCGCTTGGTGATCGAGGGCGCCAGCAGCGCGTCGCCCGCCGCGACCACCCGGACGGCGTCGGCGAGCTCGCCCGCGGACGCGTCCTTGAGCAGGAAGCCGGACGCGCCCGCGCGCAGCGCCTCGTACACGTAGTCGTCGAGGTCGAAGGTGGTCAGCATCAGCACCTTCGGCCGGTCGCCGCCGGACGGTTCGGGGCCGGACGGTTCGGGGCCTTCGTCCGACAGCAGCCGGCGGGTGGCGTCCAGCCCGTTCAGCACCGGCATCCGCACGTCCATCAGGACCACGTCGGGCCGCAGCTCGGCGATGCGGCGCAGGCCCTCCTCGCCGTTCTCGGCCTCGCCGACGACCTCGATGTCGGGCTGCGCGTTCAGCAGCACTCCGAAGCCGGTCCGCACCATTCCCTGATCGTCGACGATCACCACCCTGATGGTCACGTGCTCTTCCCCTCGGGCAGCGTGGCGGTCACGGTGAATCCCCCCTCCGGTGTGGGCCCGGCGATCAGCTCGCCGCCGAGCATGACGGCCCGCTCGCGCATGCCGACCAGGCCGTGCCCGCCGCCGGGGGGCGAGGGGGTGGGGCGGTGGCCGTCGCCCGGGGGCCCGTTGCCGACCTTCAGCCGCAGTATGCCGCCGTCGCGGCCCGCCTCGAGCAGCACGCGCGAGCCGGGGGCGTGCCGCATGGCGTTGCTGAGCGCCTCCTGAAGGATCCGGTACGCGGTGAGGCCGACGCCGGGCGGCAGCGCGGCCAGGTCGCCGTCCAGGCGGGTGGTGACGTCCAGGCCGGTGCCGCGCGCCCCGGCGACCAGCTCGTCCAGGCGTTCCAGGCTGGGCTGCGGCGCGGTCTCGGCGCCGTCCTCCGAACGCAGGACGCCGAGGATGCGCCGCATCTCGGTGAGCGCGTCCAGCGCGGTCGCGCGGATCTCGGCCAGGTCCTTGCGGGTCTCGGCCGGCACGTCGGCGACCTTGTAGGGCGCGGCCTCCGCCTGGATCGCGATCATCGACATGTGGTGCGCGACGACGTCGTGCAGCTCGCGGGCGATGCGCTGCCGTTCGGTCAGGACCGCCTCGGCGTCCTGGTGCCGCTTCTTCTGCTCGGCCAGCTCGCGCCGGGCCGTCTGCCGCAGCCGCACCGCGTAGCCGGTCGCCAGCGGCAGCAGGAGCAGCACCGTGGCGCCGGGGCCGGTCGGGGGGTTCTTGATCCAGACCGCGGCGAAGGACAGCAGTGCGACGCCGAGCGTGATGTCGCGCGAGCAGCGCACCGCGACCGTGAAGAGGCACGCGATGGCGACGAACGCGCCCGCCGGGATGTAGGGCACCGACAGCCAGCCGTGCGTGTCGACCAGTGCCATCGCGAGGAAGCTCAGCCGCCATGCCGCGAGGGGGTGCATGTCGCGCAGCGCCAGCGGCACGGTCACGGCCGCCGCATACAGCAGCGCGGTCGAGCCGGGCACCAGCAGCCCGCGCCTGCTCCCCTCGGTGATCAGCAGGGAGTACGAGCCCGCCAGGAGCGCCACCGTCAGGCCGAGGCCGAACAGGTTGACCACCGGCCCGTACGGGAGCCGGCCGACGCCGATCCAGCGCGTCCAGCGCAGCCCCAGCGGCCACGGACGGTTCGGCGGGACGGGCTCGGCCCGGCCCGTCACCGCGGCGGCGAGGACGCCGCGCAGCACCCAGGCCAGCCGCGACCCGTCGTCCTGGACCTCCGCCGCGCTCATGTCCCCAGGCTAGAGGCGCCGTGGCCGGTCCGGATGCGACCGGAGTGCGACCTACCCGTCATACCTGGGTACGGTCTGGCCGTGGACCCCGTCGAGGCATTGCGCCGGATCGCCTTCCTGCTCGAGCGCGCGCAGGAGCCCTCCTACCGGGTGAGCGCCTTCCGCAAGGCCGCCCGCCTCGTCGAGCGGGCCGGTCCCGGCGAGATCGACGGCCGCGTCCAGGACGGGACGCTGACCGGTCTGCCCGGCATCGGGAAGGTCACCGCGCTGGTGATCGAGGAGGCGTCCCGCGGCGAGACGCCCGTCTACCTGCGGCGGCTCGAGGCCACCGAGGGGGAGCCGGTGGACGAGGCGTCGGCCGCGCTGCGCTCGGCCCTGCGCGGCGACCTGCACACGCACAGCGACTGGTCCGACGGCGGTTCGCCGATCAGGGAGATGGCCGAGACGGCCCGCTCGCTCGGCCACGAGTACATCGCGCTGACCGACCACTCACCCCGCCTCACCGTCGCCAACGGCCTGTCCGCCGACCGGCTGCGCCGCCAGCTCGACGTCGTCGCCGAGCTGAACGAGGAGCTCGCGCCGTTCCGGGTGCTGACCGGGATCGAGGTCGACATCCTGGACGACGGCGCGCTCGACCAGGCCCCGGACCTGCTGGACCGGCTCGACGTCGTGGTCGCCAGCGTGCATTCCAAGCTGCGGATGGACCGGGTCGCGATGACCCGGCGGCTGGTCGCGGCGGTCGCCGACCCCCGGGTGGACGTGCTCGGCCACGTCACCGGGCGGATCGTCAAGGCGGGCGGGCGCCGGGGCGGGCTGCGGCCCGAGTCGGAGTTCGACGCCGCGCTGGTGTTCGACGCCTGCGCCGCCTACGGCGTCGCCGTGGAGATCAACTCCAGGCCGGAGCGGCTCGACCCGCCCAAGCGCCTGCTCCGGCTGGCGGTCGAGGCGGGCTGCCGGTTCGCGATCGACTCCGACGCGCACGCCCCCGGCCAGCTCGACTGGCAGCCGAACGGCTGCGAGCGCGCGGCCCGCTGCGGCGTGGACGCCGGCCGGGTGGTCAACACGCTCCCAGCCGACGACCTGCTCGCCTGGCTGTGTTTCTGAGCTCGGCCCGGTGTCCTCGCCTAGGGCGCGGACGCCGACCGTGCTTGGGCGAGCGCGACATCGCTTCGCGATCCGGCCGGTGCGGCTCGCCTCCGGCTTCGCCTCACCGGCCAGGTAGCGCGCTCGCGCGACGGCTGGGCACGTTGGACAGGTCCTGGTTTCGGCCCCCGTCCGCCCCCGCGCTAGAGGAGGCCGTTCCACATCTGCTCGACGACTAGGGGCCACCAGTGCTCCTCGCCGTTGAACGCCGCCGGGTCGACGGCGGCGAGCTGGGCCTGGAGCCGTTCCACGATCTCGCCCGCGGTGTACGGGTCGCACCCGCGCATCCGCTGCCGCCCGCGCGTCAGCAGCGCCAGCGAGCGGGCGAACGAGGCGGTGTCGGCGTTGACGAACCGGGTCGAGCCGTAGTCGGGGTCGATCGCCCAGACCCCGCCCAGCACGTGCGGGGGACCGGAGGTCATCAGCCCGATCACGCAGTGCCCGTCGCCCCCCAGCGTCGCCAGCGACTCCAGCCGCCGGAGCGCGTCCGCCGGCAGCGGGCTGCGGCGCGCGCGCAGGCGTTCGGGCACCGGCACGACCGACCACGCCTGGAACAGGTAGGGCACCTTCGCCGGGAGCCCCGCCGAGGTCAGCGTCACCTCCGGGCCCTGCCCGACGCCCGCGCGCTCCAGCTCGTCAGGGTGGTAGCGCTGCACCTGGTCGTGCCCGAACGTGGCGGCCAGCACCTGGCCCAGCTGCGCGCCGTCCACCGGCGGCGCCGGCGGCACGTTCGGCGGCAGCGGCGCGGGACGGGCCGAGGGCGGGGCGGGCTGCCCGGTGAGCCGGGCCATCAAGGCGGCCTGTTCGGCGCCCGCCGCGACGGAGGTGGCGCGCTCCTTCCGGGTGTCGCCGTAGGGACGCCCGAACGAGAACTCGGCCCTGGGGAAGCCGAACCCCCTCACCTGCGGCTCGCAGTAGCAGCCGGGCAGGCGGCAGAGCTGAAGGTCGGAGTGGACGGCCGACACGTTCGCGGACGGGACGCCGAGCCGTTGCAGCTCCTCCCACACCTGCCAGAACGGCGTCGGCCGCCCCGAACCCGAGATCTTCGTGAGGTAGACCTCTTCGCCCTGGCCGTCCCGGTAGGTGACCGTGAGGGTGTTCCCGGCCCCCACCGCCGGCCGGTCCGCCGGCGCGTGGCCGGCACCGTGACTGCCGTCGTACATCCGTGTTGCCCCTCACTGTGCGCGGCGGGGGACGACCGTCCCCATATCCGGTCCGCCCGAGAGTCTGGCAGGTACCCGGGACAGCGACGGGATCGTTCCATCCAAACCCGGCGTGCCCGGGACGCCCTCCCGCAGCACCCCCGTCGCCCGCCGTTTCCCGGGCCCGGATTAGCGTGGGGGCCCGCCGTATCAAGGAGGACCGATGACCGAGATCGGGCACCGTTACGTCGAGTCCGCCAGTGGATTGCGCATGCACGTCGCCGAGGCCGGCGAGGGGCCCCTGGTCCTGCTGCTGCACGGCTTCCCTGAGTGCTGGTACTCCTGGCGGCACCAGCTCCTCGCGCTCGCCGACGCGGGCTTCCACGCGGTCGCGCCCGACCAGCGCGGCTACGCGCGCACGGGCGGGCCCGAGGCGGCCGACCAGTACTCGATCCTGCACCTGGCCGGCGACGCCGTCGGGCTCATCGACGCGCTCGGCGAGGAGACCGCCGTGGTCGCCGGGCACGACTGGGGCGCGCCGGTCGCCTGGGCCACCGCCCAGTTCCGTCCCGACAAGGTGCGCGGCGTGATCGGGCTGTCGGTGCCGCACCGGCCGCGCTCGTCCGGACCGCCGGTCGAGGCGATGCGCACGATGCTCGGCGACGGCTTCTACATGGTCCACTTCCAGCGTCCGGACGTCCCCGAGGCCGAGCTCGGCCGCGACCCCGAGGCCACGTTCCGCCGGATGCTGTACGCGGGGTCCGGCGACGGGCCCGGCCTGGTGCCGATCGTCCCCGAGGGCGGCGGGTTCCTCGACGTGTGCGCGGAGCCGGACGCGCTGCCCGGCTGGCTGACCGAGGACGACATCGCCGCTTTCGCCGCCGAGTACCGCGAGAGCGGCTTCGCCGGCCCGCTCAACTGGTACCGCAACCTCGACCGCAACTGGGCGCTCACCGCCGCCTGGCACCGCGCGCCGATCACCCCGCCGGCGCTCTTCGTGGCGGGCGACCGCGACCTGGTCGTCACCGCGCCCGGCGCGCTGGAGGGCATCGAGCGGATGGCCGACCTCGTGCCCGGCCTGCGCGAGGTCGTCTGGCTGCCGGGCTGCGGCCACTGGACGCAGCAGGAGCGTCCCGCCGAGGTCAACGACGCGATGATCGCCTTCCTCGCCACCCTCTGACCGGGCCTGGCGAGCCGGGCCGGGCACCGGACCGGGGCCGGGCGGATTGTCGGAGGCGGGGCGTACGGTCGCGGCGTGAACCGTACCGACCGGCTGTACGCCCTGGTGGAGGAGCTGCGCGCCTGCGCCCCGCGCCGGGTCAGCGCCCGGGAGCTGGCCGCGCGGTACGAGGTCAGCGTCCGGACGATCGAACGCGACATCGGCGCGCTCCAGCAGGGCGGGGTGCCGATCTTCGCCGACGTGGGCCGGACCGGCGGCTACACCCTCGACAAGAGCCGGACGCTGCCGCCGCTCAACTTCACCCCGGCCGAGGCCGTCGCGGTCGCGGTGGCGCTCGGCCGGGCCGAGGGCTCGCCGTTCTCGCGCTCGGCCCGCACCGCGCTGCACAAGATCGTCGCGGCGATGTCGGCGGCCGACAGCGCCTCGGCCCGCGAGCTGGCCGCCCGCATCCGCCTCGTCGCCCCGGCCGGGGCGGGCGGCCCGGCCGCGGTGCCGCCGCTCCCGGTGCCCGCCGTGCTGGAGGAGGCGATGTGGGCCCGCCGCGTGGTGCGGCTCAGCTACGTCGACCGGTACGGCGCCGAGACGCGGCGCGACGTCGAGCCGGTCGCGTTCACCGGATCCAGCCGCGACTGGTACCTGCTCGGCTGGTGCCGCCTGCGCGACGAGGCCCGGGTGTTCCGCACCGACCGGGTCGTCCGGGCCGCGCTCCTCGACGAGCCCGCGCCCGAGCGCGACGTCGACGCGATGGGGACCGCCCCGCCCGACTATGTGGCGCGCCCCCTCGAGTTCGTCTGACCCCCTCGGAAGTCCGGCGGAAACACCGACACAGGGTTGTCGCGCACATGTTCGAGAGTCGTGCCGTACGGCGCACCCGGCCGTACGGCCACCACGACCACGACCGCGGAGAACGACATGAGCGCACCGGCGTACGACACCGTCAACTGGTTCCAGATCGGCACCGACCACTCCGAGGCCGCGCAGAGCTTCTACGGCGGGCTGTTCGGCTGGAAGTTCACCCTGGACTCCGCCGACGGCGGCTACGACCTGATCAGGTACCCCGGCGCCGACGCCCCGAGCGGCGGCATCGCGCACACCAAGGGGGGCGACGAGAACCACGCCACGTTCCTGGTGATCGTCCGGGACGTCGCCGCCGCGTGCGCCGAGGCCGAGAGGCTCGGGGGCGAGGTGCTGATGCCCGCGACGATCGCGCCGAGCGGGCTGGTCTTCGCCTACCTGACCGACCCGTCCGGCAACCAGTTCGGCGTCTACACGCCTCCGGCGCCCCCGGCCTGACCCCGGGGACGCGAAAGGGGCCCCGATGCCGCTCGGGGCCCCTCAGGGGCGCCGGGAGGGGATCACGGCCTACACCTCCGTGATCCCGCCGCCCGCGCCGGTGCGCTACGCGTCGCCGCCGGTGTTGCTCTCGGCGCTGCCCACGCCGCCCGCGAAGACGGTGCTGACGTCGGCGCCGAGCTGGTAGCGGTCGATCGCCTGCTGGAGCGTCTCCTGCTTGACCTCGCCGTGCCGGGCCAGCCGGGTGAGCACGGCCAGCACGACCGACGCCGCGTCCACGTGGAAGAACCGGCGGGCGGCGGCGCGGGTGTCGGAGAAGCCGTAGCCGTCGGTGCCGAGCGAGGTGAAGTCGCCGGGCACCCAGGAGGCGATCTGGTCGGGCACGGCCCGCATGTAGTCCGACACCGCGACGATCGGCCCCGGCACGTTCTCCAGGACCCGGGTCACGTACGGGACGCGCTGCTCCTCCTCGGGGTGCAGCAGGTTCCACTTGTCGCACGCCGCGGCCTCGCGGGCCAGCTCGTTCCACGAGGTCGCCGACCACACGTCGGCGGCCACGCCCCAGTCCTCGGCCAGCATCCGCTGCGCCTCGACGGCCCAGCGGCCCCCGACGCCGGACGCCATGATCTGCGCCCTGGGCGCCTGGCCGTTGCCGGTCGCCGGCTCGGGCGCCTCCCGGTAGCGGTACAGGCCCTTGAGCAGCCCGTCGACGTCGACGCCCTCGGGCTCGGCCGGCTGCTGGTAGGGCTCGTTGTACACGGTGAGGTAGTAGAAGACGTCCTCGCCCTGGGGGTGCTCTTCGGACGAGCCGTACATCCGGCGCAGCGCGTCCTGGGTGATGTGGGCCAGCTCGAACGCCCACGTCGGGTCGTAGTGGACGCAGGCCGGGTTGGTCGCGGCGAGCAGCGGCGAGTGGCCGTCGGCGTGCTGGAGCCCCTCGCCGGTGAGGGTGGTGCGCCCGGCGGTGGCCCCCAGCAGGAAGCCGCGGCCCATCTGGTCGCCCAGCGCCCACATCTGGTCGCCGGTCCGCTGGAAGCCGAACATCGAGTAGAAGATGTAGACCGGGATCATGAACTCGCCGTGCGTGGCGTAGGCGCTGCCCGCGGCGATCGCGGAGGCCATCGAGCCGGCCTCGCTGATCCCCTCGTGCAGCATCTGCCCCTGCTCGGACTCCTTGTACGACAGCAGCAGCTTGCGGTCCACCGCGTCGTAGGTCTGCCCGTGCGGCGAGTAGATCTTGGACGTCGGGAACAGCGAGTCCATCCCGAACGTCCGGTACTCGTCCGGGGCGATCGGGACGAACCGGGCGCCGATGTTCTCGTTCTTGATCAGGTCCTTGAGCAGCCGGACGAACGCCATCGTGGTGGCGATGCTCTGCTTGCCCGAGCCCTTCTTCAGCTCGGCGTACACCGGGTCGCCGGGCAGCTTGAGCGGCTTGGCCCGGACCACCCGCTTGGGCAGGAACCCGCCCAGCGCCGCGCGCCGCTCGCGCATGTACTGGATCTCGTCGGAGTCCTCGCCCGGGTGGTAGTAGGGCGGCAGCTCGCCCTCGAGGGCGGCGTCGGGGATGTCGAGGTAGAGCCGGTCGCGGAACTCCTTCAGCTCGGCCTTGGTGAGCTTCTTCATCTGGTGCGTGGCGTTGCGCGCCTCGAAGTCGGAGCCGAGCGTCCAGCCCTTGATGGTGTGCGCGAGGATCACGGTCGGCTGGCCGACGTGCTCGCGGGCCGACTTGAACGCCGCGTAGACCTTGCGGTAGTCGTGCCCGCCGCGGGACAGCTTGCGCAGGTCGTCGTCCGTCAGGTCCTGGACGATCCGGCGCAGCCGGGGGTCGTCGCCGAAGAACTTGTCGCGGATGTACCCGCCGGACTCGACGGTGAAGGTCTGGAACTGCCCGTCGGGGGTGGTGTTCATCTTGTTGACCAGCACGCCGTCGGCGTCCTGCGCCAGGAGGGGGTCCCAGTCGCGGCCCCAGACCACCTTGATCACGTTCCAGCCGGCGCCGCGGAAGTACGACTCCAGCTCCTGGATGATCTTGCCGTTGCCGCGGACCGGGCCGTCGAGCTGCTGGAGGTTGCAGTTGATCACGAAGGTCAGGTTGTCGAGCTCCTCGCGCGCGGCCAGCCCGATCGCGCCGAGCGACTCGGGCTCGGCCATCTCGCCGTCGCCGAGGAAGGCCCACACGTGCGAGCGCGAGGTGTCCTTGATCTTGCGGTTGTACAGGTAGCGGTTGAACCGGGCCTGGTAGATCGAGTCGATCGCGGTGAGCCCCATGGACACCGTGGGGAACTCCCAGAAGTCCGGCATCAGCCGCGGGTGCGGGTAGGACGACAGCCCGCCGCCGGGGTGCGACTGCTCCTGGCGGAACCCGTCGAGCCTGCCCTCGGGCAGCCGGCCCTCGAGGAACGCGCGGGCGTAGATGCCGGGCGCGGCGTGCCCCTGGATGAAGACCTGGTCGCCGGACTCGCCGTGGTCCTTGCCCCGGAAGAAGTGGTTGAAGCCGACCTCGTACAGCGAGGCGGCCGAGGCGTAGGTGGCGATGTGCCCGCCGACGCCGAGCGTGGGGCGGTTCGCGCGGGACACCATGATCGCGGCGTTCCAGCGGATGTAGGCGCGGATGCGCCGCTCGATGTGCTCGTCGCCGGGGAACCAGGGTTCGTGCTCCGGCGGGATGGTGTTGATGAAGTCGGTGCTGCGCAGGCCGGGCACCCCGACCTGCTGCTCTCGGGCCCGCTCGAGAAGGCGCAGCATCACGTAGCGCGCCCTGCCGCGCCCCTCGGTCTTGATGACGGTGTCCAGCGATTCCAGCCATTCCCGGGTCTCGTCCGGGTTGATGTCGGGCAGCTGACTCGGCAGGCCGTCGCTGATGATCGAAAAACGTTGACGTCCGGAAGCCACGGGGTCCCCTCTGTGCTTACCGTCTTTGCTGTGAGGCCCCCGCCCGCCGCGTCGGGCGGTCGGCGGTCTCAGAACGACTGTTCGTCGCCGTGGTCGATGATCCATCGTCGCCCTTCGTGCGGGCTAACGCATCTCTACCAACCGGTAACCATTCTCCCCGGTCAGCCGGGGTGCCAGTGCAATTTCAGGTCCCTTTTTTCCCGGGCGAACCGCCGGTGGCGGCCGGGTCCCGCCGATGGGGTAGACAGGGACCATGAAGAGCACGGTGGTCGAGGTGACCACGGGGAAGAAGGAGGCCGTGCACGACATCACGCCCGAATGCGAGCGGTTCGCCGCCGGTGCCGGAGGCGACGGCCTGCTGAACGTTTTCGTGCCGCACGCCACCGCCGGCGTGGCGATCATGGAACTGGGCGCGGGCAGCGACGACGACCTGCTGGCCGCGCTGGGCGATCTGCTGCCCGCCGACGACCGCTGGCGGCACGCGCACGGTTCCCGTGGCCACGGTCGGTCACATGTGATGCCGGCTTTGGTCCCGTCGTATGCGACCATTCCGGTCTTGGACGGGAGGCTCGCGCTGGGTACGTGGCAGTCGGTGGCACTGGTCGACCTCAACGTTGACAACCCCGTCCGGCAGGTACGGTTGTCCCTCCTCGCGGGATGAGCGCGTCTTGCGCGCTGAGCGCGGGTTGTTACGCTCAGTGGATGAGCTGTGACGTCCACCTGCGTATTTGGGCCAATGAGCCCACCAAAAGCGGGGAAGACACTTGCGCGAGAGCCCCTCGCTTGTGTGGACTGTCCGGCAAACGCCGCACAGGTGCGGGCGGGCCACCCCGTCCCGGGGGGCCGGAGAAGGCATCGTGCGGACTTTCGACCATGGGAGGACTTTCGTGAGCGCGACCGCGGGTCAGGCGCAGTCTGAGCGCAGCCTGGCCGAACGGCTCGGCCTCAAGGCGGGCCAGGTGGTGCAGGAGATCGGCTTCGACGACGACGTCGACGAGGAGCTTCGCGGCTCCGTCGAGGCCGCTACGGGGAACGAGTTGGTCGACGAGGACTACGAGGATGTGGTCGACGTCGTGCTGCTGTGGTGGCGGGACGAGGACGGCGACCTGTTCGAGGGCCTGACCGACGCCATGATCCCCCTCACCGGCGGTGGCCAGATCTGGCTGCTGACGCCCAAGGCGGGCCGGGACGGGCACGTGGAGCCCAGTGACATCGGCGAGGCCGCCCAGACGGCGGGCCTGTCGCAGACGAGCAGCGTGAGCGCGGCCAAGGAGTGGTCCGGCACGCGCCTGGTCGCGCCGAAGGTGCGCAAGTAGCCCCGGGGGACCGGGATCTCGCCGGCCCGGCCGGCCCAGGGAGTCCGGAGCGCGCCGTCAGGCGGCACGCTCCGGGGGCTCCGTGGTCGGCCGGTCCGGGCTGCGCCCCGGCCCTCACGCGGGTGCTGGCAGACTGGTGACGCCCTTCACGGCCGTGGAGGGCGCCGGCTCCCCCGCAGTGCTGCGGGGGACGATCCGCGGGAGAAGGCGTTTTGGCGGTTGAGGTAGGCGACGAGGCACCGGACTTCGAGCTCAAGGACCAGCACGGGACCCCGGTGAAGCTGTCGGGCCTGCGCGGGAAGAACGTCGTCCTGGTGTTCTACCCGCTGGCCTTCAGCGGCGTGTGCACCGGCGAGCTGTGCACCATCCGGGACGAGCTGCCCACGCTGGGCGGCGACGACGTCCAGGTGCTCGCCGTCTCGGTCGACTCGGTGTTCGCCCTGCGGGCCTGGTCCGAGCAGGAGAAGTACCAGTTCCCGCTGCTGTCGGACTTCTGGCCGCACGGCGGCGTGGCGCAGCGCTTCGGCGTCTTCGACGAGGAGAAGGGGCTCGCCACCCGCGGCACCTTCATCATCGACACCGAGGGCGTCGTCCGCTGGAAGGTCGTGAACGCGATTCCGGACGCGCGCGACATCGACGAGTACCGCAAGGCGCTCGCCGGGCTCTGAGTGACAGGTCCGGACCGGCCCGCGGCGCGCGCCGCCGACCGGTCCGGCCCCCGCACCCCTGGAGGTGTGATGCCCTGCTTCCGATGCGGGGCGCGGCAGACCGACCCTGTGCGCGGCGCGAGCCCCTGGAAGCGCGGGGTCCGGGCGGATCGCCAGGTGCTGGTCTGCCCCGGCTGCCAGACCGCCCACGACTGGGCCGACGATCTCGACCGCTGCGCCGCCTGCGCCTCCGCCGCGCTGGTGTGCCGGCTCGGCGAGATCGAGTGCCGCGACTGCGGGCACACCCGCGAGGCCGTCCGCGACGGGCCGTCCGCCACCGGCCTGGTCCGGTCGGGCCCGCCGCCGGGCGACGGCGGCCTGTCCGAAGAGGTCGCCGAGGCGCTGAGCCGGGTCCTGAAGCGCCGCTTCGCCGGCTGACCGGCGGGTCCCGCGGGCATGAACCCGCCTTAGGAGACCGCGGTGTCCTCCAGAACGCGGAAGGTGAGCCCCGCCTTGGTCAGCCGCGCGATGAGGGCGTCGCCCATCGCGGTCGCGGTGGTGACCTGCCCTGCGGTCTCGGGGAGGTCGTCGTGCGCCAGGCTGAGCGCCGACTCGGCGAGCATCTTGGCGGTCTCGCCGTAGCCGGGGTCGCCGCCCGCGACCTCGGTGACGACCCGCCGGCCGCCGCCCTCGCCGACGAACTTCACGCTGAACCAGTTGCGGGCGCGCTGCGCGGCGGAGGGGCCCGCGCCGGGCGCGCGGAGCCCGAGCAGCAGCGCCCGGGTGGGCGGGAGCTGCGCGAGCGCCACGGCGGCGCCCGATCCGGCCACCATGCCGGCGGCCGTGGTCAGGCGCTTGACCGCGATGTAGTGGCCGTAGGAGAAGTCGGGGCCGTAGCGGTCCAGCGCGGCGGCCGAGCGGGTGACGATCCGCGGGTCGATGGAGGGGAGCGGCAGCGTCCAGCCGCCCGCGATCCCCGACCTCGGGACGGGCCGCCGGGACATCCGGATCCGGCGGCCGGCCGGCCGCCGCTCCACCCGGCCGCGCTCGCGCTCGGCCCGCATCATGCCGGGCAGGTCGGCGAACACCCCGACGGCCGAGTGCAGGGTCCCGCCGGACGCGTCGCCCCGCGCCCGCACGAAGCCCTCGACGTGCAGCGGCACGCCCTCGGGGAGGTGCTTGACGGTGAAGTAGGCGCCGAGGTCGTGCGGGATCGAGTCGAACCCGCAGGCGTGCACGATCCGGGCCCCGGTGCGGACGGCCCGTTCGTGGTGGCGGACGTACATCCGGTCGACGAAGGTGGGCTCGCCGGTCAGGTCGACGTAGTCGGTGCCGGCCCGCGCGCACGCGGCCACCAGCGGCTCGCCGTGCCGGACGTAGGGGCCCACCGTGGTGATCACCACCCGGGCCGCCCCGGCGACCGCCTCCAGCGAGGCGGGGTCGGTGGCGTCGGCGTGCAGCAGCGGCAGGCCGGCGAGCGCGGGACGGGCCGCGGCGAGCCGGTCGCGCACCGCCTCCAGCTTGGCCCGGTCGCGTCCGGCGAGGGCCCACCGGGTGCCCGGGTCCGCGTGCGCGGCCAGGTAGTCGGCGGTCAGCCCGCCGGTGAAGCCGGTGGCGCCGACCAGGACGAGGTCGTGCGGGCGGTCGGCGATCATGGCTGGTCCCTTCGCAGTACCGAACCGGATTCTGTCACGCCCGGCGCCCGCTTCGCCGGGGACACCACCCGTACGCCGGGGATGTTCTAGGCTGGCCGTGATCGGGGGGAAGCTGGCGTGATCGTACTGATGGTGGTGATGGACGTCGTGGCCCTGGCGCTGTTCGTCTGGGCGTTCAGGTCGGTGCGGCGCCACCGGGGCGCCCGCGCGGACGACAGCGGGCAGTTCGCCGGCATGGTCCTCATCGGGGTCGGCCTCGTCCTACTGTCGCTGGCGCTGGGGAGCGCCGCCCCGTAGCCCGGGTGCCGGGCGCGTCGACGACGACCGGGCCGACCTGACGACCCTGGCGGCGGAGGATTTCCTGGTCAGCCGGATCTTCTCCGGAAATGCCTGATTTCCCGCACGGGAGGGTTAATCCGGGACTTGTGGGTATTCGTCGGTCATTCGCGGTGTGCGACAGTGATCACATCCGATCCGGGGATGCGCCCCGGCATGTCCTAGTGTTGGGAACATCGACATGAGGATGTGGGGGAGACGTTGCTGAACCCTGAGGACCTGTACGAGCTGGACGACGGGCTGCCGGAGCTGGCCGGGCCGGTGCTGCTGCACAGCCTCGACGGCTTCGTGGACGCCGGGTCCACCGGGCAGCTGGTGCGCGAGCACATCCTTGAGGCGCTCGAGCACCGGGTGATCGCGCGCTTCGACGTGGACTCCCTGATCGACTACCGGGCCCGGCGCCCCGCGATGACCTACGACCGCGACCACTGGTCCGCCTACGAGGCGCCCGAGCTGGTCGTGCACCTGCTCCACGACGAGACCGGCAGCCCGTTCCTGCTCCTGGCCGGGCCCGAGCCCGACCGGCTCTGGGAGGGCTTCACCGCCTCCGTCCGGCACCTGGTGGAACGGCTCGGCGTCCGGCTGGTCGTCGGGTTCCACGGCATCCCGATGGGCGTCCCGCACACCCGCCCGGTCGGGATCACCTCGCACGCGACCCGTCCCGAGCTGGTCACCCGCAACTCCTGGTTCGACAAGGTGCAGGTGCCCGGCAGCGCGGCCGGCCTGATGGAGCTGCGGCTCGGCGAGTCCGGCCACGACGCCCTCGGCTTCGCCGTGCACGTCCCGCACTACCTGGCCCAGTCCGCCTATCCGGCCGCCGCCGTCGCGGCGCTGGAGGCGGTCACCGGCGCCACCGGCCTGGTGCTGCCGGTCGACCGGCTCCGCGACGCCGCCGAGCGCACCAACACCGACATCGCCGAGCAGGTCACCGGCAACGACGAGGTCGAGAAGGTCGTCCAGGCGCTGGAGCAGCAGTACGACGCGTTCGCCGGTGCGGCCGAGCGCGAGAGCCTGCTGGCCGAGTCGCAGGACATGCCCACCGCCGACGAGCTGGCCGCCCAGTTCGAGCAGTTCCTCGCCGAGCAGGACGGCCCGGACGCCCAGCCCTGACCGGCGCGGCCCGCGCTGGACCGATCCCGCGATGCGGGCGGCCATCACCGTCCTGCCGCGGCAGGACGGCACGGCGTGCGGGTCGCGTCCGGGGTGGTGAAACCGTTTCGCGGTGGCGGGCCACGACCGGGTATGCTCGCCCGGTCACCGGGGCGTTCCCCTCAGGTGGGCGGGCGCGTAGCTCAGGGGTAGAGCACTCGGCTTACAACCGAGCGGTCGGCGGTTCGAAACCGTCCGCGCCCACCGTTTCCCGGATGCCCCGTCTCCGCTTCGCGCGCGAGGTGGGGCTTTGTCATGTGACGGGCATCTCATCGCGTGCGGGCAGGTCAGGGCGCGTTTTACATGCCGTTCACATATGGGCAACAGGTAAGAAATGCCCCATTGCCACTCTCGTGATGCCGGACGACCGCCGCCGTCCGGGATGACGAAGGGACCGATGTTGAGCTACAAGGCCGAGTACATCTGGATCGACGGCACCGAGCCCACCGCACGGCTCCGGTCCAAGACCAGGATCCTCAAGGACGGCGCCGACCTGCCGGACTGGGGCTTCGACGGCTCCAGCACCAACCAGGCCCCCGGCGACAACTCCGACTGCGTGCTCAAGCCGGTCTTCAGCTGCCCGGACCCGCTGCGCGGTGGCGACCACCGGCTGGTGCTCTGCGAGGTCTTCCTCGTCGACGGCACGCCGCACCCGACCAACAACCGCGCCAAGCTCCGCTCGATCGCCGAGCGGTTCGCGGACCAGGAGTCCTGGTACGGCATCGAGCAGGAGTACACCTTCTTCAAGGACGGCCGCCCGCTCGGCTTCCCCGAGCGCGGCTTCCCCGCCCCGCAGGGCTTCTACTACTGCGGCGTCGGCGCCGACGAGGTGTTCGGCCGCGAGATCGTCGAGCGGCACCTGGACGCCTGTCTGGACGCCGGGCTGGAGATCTCCGGCATCAACGCCGAGGTCATGCCCGGCCAGTGGGAGTTCCAGATCGGCCCGGTCGGCCCGCTGGAGGTCTCCGACCACATGTGGGTCGCCCGCTGGCTGCTCTACCGCATCTCCGAGGACTTCGACGTCTCGGCCACCCTGGACGCCAAGCCGGTCGAGGGCGACTGGAACGGCGCCGGCGCGCACACCAACTTCTCCACCAAGGCCATGCGCGAGGGCTACGACCCCATCATCACCGCCTGCGAGGCGCTCGCCGACCGGGTCGAGGAGCACGTCGCCGGGTACGGCGCCGACATCGAGCGCCGCCTGACCGGGATGCACGAGACCGCCCCGTGGAGCGAGTACAGCTACGGCGTCTCCGACCGCGGCGCCTCGGTGCGCATCCCGTGGCAGGTCGAGGTGGAGAAGAAGGGCTACATCGAGGACCGCCGCCCGAACGCCAACATCGACCCGTACGTGGTGACCCGGCTGATCACCGACACCTGCTGCACGGCGCTGGAGAAGGCCGGCCAGGTCTGATCCCGCCCGTCCCGCCCGCTCTCCGGCCGGTGCCCCGCCCAGCGCGACGGCACCGGCCGGCGGCGTTCCCGGACGTTCGGGGACGGGTCCCGGACGGTCAGGGGAGCGGGCGGCGGCCGGCGAAGCCCAGCTCGGTGCGGTGGTACCACTCGAGCTCGGTGTCGCCCTCCAGCCAGCACAGCCGGACCGACCGGCCGTCCAGCGTCGCGGGGAAGTCGATGAGGAACGGGGCGATGCCCCTGATCTCCAGGCCCTGGTCGGTGAACCAGCCGATCCGCTCGTCCAGCCTCGCCTCGTAGGCCTTCGCCTCGGCGATCCCGCCCGACGCCGACTCGCCCTCGATCCGCAGGTCGAGCGCGAGCTCGGCCAGGTCGGCGCGGATCGCGACCATCTCGGCCGCCCGCTCCCGCACCTCCGGGATGAGCGCGCGCGCCTCCTCGACGGTGAACTCCCGCTCTCCGCTGGCCATGCCGCTCCCCCCGAGGTCGTCGCCGTGCCGTCCTGGGAGGAACGCTACCGGCGCGGGCATCCGTCCGGTTCCGGACCTGGGCACTCGGAGGGGCCCAGGCATTCGCCGTAGGCGGGGCACGCGCCGGGCTCGGGGTCCCGGTCGGGTTCCAGCCAGTCGTCGTGCTGTCCCTCGGGCGCCAGCCAGTTCAGGACGCGCCCGATGACCGTGCGCCTCTCGTCGGAGCCGTTGTCGGGGAAAGGCCGGGGGGTCTGCATGGCGGCCAGCCTCCTGGAAGGTGTCGGGTCGAAATGATCAGTAGTAATGATCATTAGTACAGACACCGCGGGGAACGGTAACTATGCCGCCGCATCCCCGGGAATCCGGCCGGTGCGCACTACCTGGCCCGATGCCGCCAAATGATGACAAATTCACGGACAGGGACGAGTTCCCGCTGGTGGCGCCGGGTAGCACTCTGACGTTCGCTGGGGGGAGGAACCATGGCCGAGACGCCGTACGGACCGTCCCACGGCGGCCCGCCCGGCCGGCGCGGAAACGGGGCCGGAGGCAGGGCGGGAGGACACGGACCGAGGTCGTCGGCCTGGGAGCGGTCCTTCCGGTGCCCGTCCACCGCGCGCCGCCCGGTCGAACGGCCGATGGCCCGGTACGCCGACTTCGTCCGGCTGCACGAGGCGGCCGAGGCCGAGGCGTCGCTGCTGATCCGCCGGATCTGGTGGGCCGGGACGTCCTTCGGGGTGCTCGCGGGCGCGTTGACGTTCGCGATCGCGCTCCTGCTGCGCGGCGTGCTCGGTGTGCCGGTACCGGCGTTCGCCGGCGCGGCCGTGAGCACGCAGGCCGCCGCGCTGAGCTACGCGGTGTGCGCCCTGGCCGGGACGATCCAGGCCACCGCGCTGCTGCACGTCCTGGTCGTGACGGCCGCGCGGCCCGTGCGGGCCTTCACCTGGATCGGGGCGATCGTGGTCCTGCTGCTGACGGCGATCCCGCTGACGCTGCGCGGCCCGCCGGTGGCCGCGGTCCTGGCCACCTCCGGCCTCAACCTGGTGGGCGGCACGGTCATGGTGACGGTGATGGCGGCGATCACCGCGGCGCTGCTGCACCGGCCCGGCCCGCTGCTGCGCCGCCGACCCGCCCGCGGGATCAGGCGCGGCCGACGGTGACCGCGAGCGCGGCCGGGGCCCGGGTGGACGTCACCCGCATGTGCCGCAGCCGCCGCCATACCTGGAGCCCGATCGGGTGCTCCGGGGCCATCACCCGCAGCTCGCGGTGCATCCCGGAGAAGCCGAGCACGAGGAACGCCTCCCAGGTGCCCCGGGGGAGCGGGTCGTCGGTGAACGCCCGGGTCAGCGGGACCGAGGCGGTGTAGGTCAGCCGGTCGCCGCCGGCCTCCAGCGCCGCGATCACCTCGTACCTGCGGCCCGAACCGGGTTCGCGCAGCCGCAGCTTCGCCGAGACCGGCATCGCGATGTCCTGGAAGGTGATGTGCCCCGAGACCACCAGCTCGTCGTCGTGCTCGTTCCAGGCCAGCGTCTCGGCGCGGGTCGAGCCGCCGGGGTGCGCCCGGCCCCCGACGTCGATCGCGAGCGTCCCGTACGCGCCGAAGTACACCGTCACGGTGGTCGAGCCGGCCAGGAACCGGCGCTGCGGCGTCGGGTCCAGGCCGGGGGCGTGCCGGTGCCCGAGCGGGACGGCGCGGGCCACACCGTTCGGCCCGACGGCCAGCTCGACGTCCCACAGACCGTTCGGGAGGGGGCCGTCACCGCAGACGGAGGTGATGTCGATCAGCGCCTCGAAGAGGTGCCCGCCGGCCGCGGGCAGGACGGCGGGGACGCTGATCAGCCCGTCGCCGTCGCGCTCGCGCAGCAGCAGTTCGGCCTCGGCGGGCCGCGAGCCGTCCGGCTCCAGGCGGCCGAGCAGCCGGAGGGACATCCCGGACCATGCGACCTCCGTCAGGTAAGGATCAGCCATCGCCGCCCCCTGTGCCATCGGTCGTTCGCGGACCTCGTACCTGAACGATTCCCTGGCGGCACCGTCCCGGAACCGGTGGACCGCCGGTCACGCCACCACGGTCAGGGCTTAACGGTCACGGCACCACGGTCACGGGCCAGCGGCCAGAGCGGACCAGCCGGACGGCCACCGAGCCGACCAGCCGGTGCCCGGCCTGCGCCGAGGCGCCCACGACCACGGCGTCGGCCCGATTCTCGTCGGCGACGCGCGCCAGCACCGTGTACGGGTCGCCCTGCTCGATCAGGAAGGTGTAGCGGACGGGCGTGTGCTCGGACGCCCGGACGAGCTCGGCGCGCAGCTCGGCGGCGATCTGCTCCCCGGCCTCGCGCAGCACCGCGGCGCCGCCCGGGGTGAGCGAGGAGAGCGGGGCGAGCGGCGACACCAGCACCAGGATCAGCCGCGCCCCGTTGCGCCGGGCCTGCCCCCAGGCGTAGGCGGCGGCGCGCAGCGAGGTGTCCGACCCGTCGACCCCGGTGACGATCACCCGCGGCCCGTCGGTGCCCAGCTCGAACGGCCGGTCCTCGCTCATCTGACCACCCCGGGCACCAGGGTAGGACGCCGCCCCTCCGCACGCCCGTGCGCCCCCGCCCGCACGCGCGTGGGCGGGGTCAGGGGCGGGTGAAGCGGGCGACCAGGCCGTCCACGGCGAGCGACCCGGTGCCGAGTGCCGCGTACATCGCGTCGACCCCGGGGTAGCCGAGGGCGCGGGCCGCCGCGAGGGCCTCGCCGCGCGCCTCTGCGGCCAGGAGGTCCAGGTGCCGTCCGCCCAGCGCCCGGACGAGGCGGCGGCGCCCGGCGTCGGCCTCGTCCTCGCCGCGCCGCCGGGCCACCCACCGCTGGATGTGCGCCCGCGCCTGGACGGTCACCGCGAACTCCAGCCACTCCTCCGACGGCGAGGCGCCCGGATCGCCGAGGATCTCCACCACGTTGCCGGTGCGGACCTCGGCCGACAGCGGCGCCAGGCGCCCGTTGACGAGCGCGCCGATGCTGCGGTCGCCGATCTCGGGGGCCAGCGCGTAGGCGAAGTCGAGCGCGGTGGCCCCGGCCGGGAGCGGCACGGTGTCGCCGGCGGCGGTGAACCCGGCCACGGTCCCGGGGGCGAGGCCCGCGCGCAGCCCGTCGAGGAACTCGGCGGACGGGGCGCCGGACTGCCAGGCCAGCAGCCGGCTCAGCCACTCCAGGTCGCGCCGTCCCGCCACCGCGTGCGCGGTGGCCGCGTCGTCGCCGGCGTCGCGGATGTGCGCGACGATGCCGTACTCGGCGACCGGGTGCATCGCCCGGCTGCGGATGATCACCTCGAACGGGTCGCCGGACGGGGCGATCACCCGGGTGTGCAGGGACTGGTACAGGTTGTCCTTGGGCAGCGCGATGTGGTCGCGGACCTGCCCGGCGATCGGGTGCAGGGCCGCGTGCACCGCGCCGAGGGCGACGTAGCAGTCCTGGGCGCCGCCGTCCACGATCAGCAGCAGCCGCGCCGCCTCGCACGGCCGCAGCCCGGCCAGATCGCCGCCGAGGGACTCGTGCACCGCGTACAGGTGCGACGGCCGGATCTCGATCCGACCCCGCACCCCGTGCTCGCCGAGCGTGCCGCGCAGCAGCGCCATCGCGGGGCCGAACGCGCGGCCCGCGTCGCGCAGGGCCGCCCGCACGGCGCCGGAGGTGGCCTCGTGCGCCTCGGGCGAGCGGGCCGCGAACGCCAGGTCGTCCATCTCCCGCTTGAGGACGTGGATGCCGAGCCGCTCGGCGAACGGCACCAGCAGCTCGTGCGACGCCCGCGCGTACCGGGCCCGCTTGTGGACCGGCTGGTAGTGCAGGGTGCGCAGGTTGTGCAGCCGGTCGGCCAGCTTGATCACCAGGACCCGCAGGTCGTCCGCGGCGGCCAGCACGATCTTGCGGAGGGTCTCCGCCTCGGCGTGCCCGCCCCACCGCTCGCCGTCGAGCTTGGTCACCCCGTCCACCAGGACCGCGACCTCGTCGCCGAAGTCGGCGCGGACCTCGCCGACGGTGTAGGGGGTGTCCTCGACGGTGTCGTGCAGCAGGGCGGCCACCAGCGTGGTGGTGTCCATGCCCATCCCGGCGAGGATCATCGCCACGGCGAGCGGGTGGGTGATGTAGGGGGCGCCGGACTTGCGGAACTGGCCGCGGTGCAGCCGCTCGGCGACCTCGTAGCCGCGCAGCAGCTCGGCCTCGCCGCCGGGGCAGGCGGGGTGCCGCGCGGCGAGCAGGGGCGCGACGGCCGCTCTCAGGTCGCCGCGGCCGGGCGCGGCGGACCGGCCGCCGAGTGGGAGGTGGAACCGCCCTCGCAGGGGCGGGACGAGGCGCCTGAACGGCGGCGGCGTGGTGAGCGGCCCCGTGGGCGCCCCGGGAACGGCGGCCGTCCCCGGGACTCCGGCGGCGGGCGCCCGCCTTCCGGGGCCCGCGGGTGACCCGCGGCCCGCACCTGTGGAGTTCGCCGGATTGAGGGTCGCCATCACGCACCGACCTGCCAGCCTTCTCGGTAGCGCTCGTGCTACCGGGTGTAACCGGCATTATGCGCCGCGCCGTCCGGCCCGCGCGAGGGGGCGCGCGCGAAGGCCGGGCAAAGGCCGCGCCTGGAAGGTCTCCTGGGGTGCGATGTCAAGGCGATTTAACGAACACTTCATGACGCTGTGATGCCGGGCCCGGTAGTGCCAGGTAGTAATGCTCATGAGTGCCAGGCCGCCTTTGGCCGATGTGGCCCGCGTGCGGCCTCTGAATGGAGATGGATAATGGCGAAATGATGCCGACTCCCCGCAGCCTCCGCGCCGCCGCGTCCAACGCCGCCCAGCTGCTGCTGTACGGTCACGTCGCCGATCTGCGCCCGATGCCCACGGAGATGGTCGACGACGGGCCGAAGCGGTCGGTGTACCGCTACCGGCCGCCGGAGGGCGTGGTCCCGGCCGGTCCGCCGGTGCTGTTCGTGCCGCCGCTGGCGGCGCCGGCGCGCTGCTACGACCTGCGGCGCGGGTGCAGCCTGGCCGAGCACGTGGTGAACGCCGGCCGGCGCAGCTACCTGCTCGACTACGGCCCGATCGGGTTCGGCGACCGCGACCTGGGCTTGGAGGAGTGGGTCGGCGAGATCCTCCCCGGGGCGATCCGGGCGGTCAGCCGCGACTCGGGCGGTCAGCCGGTGCAGCTCGTCGGCTGGTGCCTCGGCGGCGTCTTCGCGCTGCTGGCCGCGGCGGCCGACCCCCGGTTGCCGATCGCGTCGGTCGCGGCGATCGCCTCGCCGGTCGACGTGCGGGCGGTGCGGCTCGCGGCGCCGCTGCGCCCGGTCGCCCGGCTCGCCCGCGGGCCCGTCGCCGACCTGGCCGGCGTGCTGCTCGGGGGCGTGCTCGGCGGGGTGCCGCGGCCGGTGGTGAAACGGGCCTATCAGCTCGTCGGCATCGATAAGTACCTGCTCCGGCCGTATAAAGTGCTGACCAATCTTGACAACGCCGAGTTTCTCGCCCAGATCGAGGCCGTCGATCATTTCACGAACGCCATGCTCGCGTTTCCCGGGCGCACCGCCGGGGAGATTTACCGCGGCCTGCTGTGTGACAACGCGCTGGCCGGCCCGGGGGTCGAGATCGGCGGGCGGCGGCTGGATCTCGGGCGTGTCCGGGTGCCGGTCCTGGCCATCGCCGGCCGCGGCGACGGGATCGCGCCGGCCGCGGCGGTCCGTCCGCTCACCCGGCTGCTCGGCCGCTCCCCGCAGGTGCGCTTCGAGGAGGCGCCCGGCGGGCATCTCGGCGTGCTGACCGGACGGTCGGCGCGGTCGAGCACCTGGGCGCACCTCGACCGGTGGCTGGACGAGGGCACCGTGCGGCACGGAATCCGCCCGCAGCGGCGGGAGGCCGCCGTCACGGTCTGATCCCCGCAAATCGCCCTGCCAGCAGCATTGATATGCATATCGGTATCGCAGTGTGATTGATGTCTATCTTGGACTTTCCGCTGGTCAGCTGCTCTCCTTGGTACGTCATCGACGGAGAGGAGTTCAACGATGCGCCGATCCCACGTGGTCGTCGCCGCGATCGCGACCGTGGCCGTGCTCGCGGGGGCGGGAGCGGTGTGGCTCATCCGCGGCGGCGAGGGGCCGGAGGGCGCCGCCGCGCGCTACGCCGACGCCTGGAGCCGCGGTGACTTCGCCGCCATGCGGGGCCTGACGGACGGGCCGCCCGCAGACTTCGAGACCCGCCTCACCCGGACGCGGGACGACCTGGGCGTCACGCGGCAGCGGTACGCGGCCGCCTCGGTCGGCCGGCCCAAGGATGGGAAGGCGGGCGGCTCCTACAGCGCCGAGCTCACCCTGAGCGCCGGCCGGACCTGGAAGTACACCGGCGCGCTGCCGCTCGTCCAGCGCGACGGCGACTGGCGCGTCGCCTGGTCGCCGGACCTCGTCCACCCGATGCTCCAGGAGGGGCAGCGGCTGCGCGCCGCGCGCGCCTGGCCGGACCGCGCCGAGATCCAGGCCGCCGACGGGAGCAGCCTGAACGCTTCGCCCTCCGGCTCGGTCCAGCAGTTCGTCGGCCCGGTCGGCGCGCTGTCGGCCGAGGCCGCCGCCAAGATCGGCCCTCCGTACCAGAAGGGCGACCCGGGCGGACTCGAGGGACTGCAACGCCAGTACGAGCGGCGCCTCGCCGGGACGCCGGCGCTCAGCGTGCAGATCGTCGGCGCGGACGGGACACCGGTGAAGACCTTGCAGCGGTTCGGGGGATCGGACGGGAAGCCGCTGCGCACCACGCTCGACCCGAAGGTGCAGCGCGCGGCGGGGGAGGCGCTCGGCGCGGTGGACAAGCCCGCCTCGCTGGTCGCCCTCCGCCCGTCCACCGGGGAGGTCCTCGCGGTGGCCAACAAGCCCGGCGGCTACAACCGGGCGCTGATGGGGCAGTACCCGCCCGGGTCGACGTTCAAGGTGGTCACCGCGGCGGCGCTGGTCGCGGGCGGGATGGACGCCGGGACCAAGGTCCCGTGCCCGGCCACCACCACGGTCGGCGGGCGCACGTTCAAGAACTACAAGCACGAGGACTTCGGGACGATCCCGCTGCGGGAGGCGTTCGCGCACTCGTGCAACACCACCTTCGCCCGCCTGGCGGTGGACAAGCTCGGCGAGAAGCGGCTCGCCCAGGTCGCCGCCCAGTTCGGCTTCAACGCCCCGGTCATCGCCGGGCTGCCCGCGGTGCGGGCCGCGTTCCCGCAGAACAAGGACGACACCTCGTTCGCGTCCGCGTCGTTCGGGCAGGGCCAGGTGCTGACCAGCCCGCTCAACATGGCGGGCGTCGCCGCGGCGGCGGCGAGCGGCACCTGGCGCTCGCCCCGGGTCGTCGACCAGGCGCTGGCCGCGAAGGCCGTCGACGCCAAGGGCCGCGCGCCCGAGAAGCCGCACCGGCTGGAGCCCGCCATCGAGCGGGCGCTGCACTCCCTGATGCCGGCCGTCGTCAGCGAGGGCACCGCGGCCGGGGTCGGGTTCCCGTCCGGGACGGCGGGCAAGACCGGCACGGCCGAGTTCGGCGAGGCGGCCGAGGGCGCCGACCCGCCGACGCACGCGTGGTTCATCGGCTATCGGGGCGATCTGGCGTTCGCCGTGATCGTCGAGGGCGGCGGCACCGGCGCCGAGGCTGCCGCGCCGCTGGCGGCCCGGTTCCTCAAGGGAGTCCGCTGACACGGGGAACCCCCCCGCGGCACCGACCATTTGGGCGTTTCCACCGTCAAGCGAAGTTCAAGGAACCTTTGGAAAACCCGTGATCGCGGGTTCCCTGGTGTGTCGCCCGGTGGTCGCCCGGTCACCGACCGTAGTGTGGCGCAGCGTCGCGGGCCCCAGCCCGCGGAGGCGCACAGGTCCGGCCAGGGCCGCCCCGGCGGGGGCGGGGCCGGCTTCGAGCCGCGCGGGCAGGAGGTCAGCGGTCCGCGCGGGACGGCGGGGGGCAGCGGATGACGGCGGACACGAGCGAGGTCGCGACCTGCGAGGGCGGCGACGGCGGCGTCCGGGAGGGCGCGGCGGCGGCCGGCGGGGTCCGGGCGGGCGGCACGGCCCGGACCCGGGTGGAGATCATCGGGGTCACCCCGTTCGGGCGCCCGGTGCCGCACCTGGTCGTCGCGGTCGCCCGCGCGGGCGGGCTCGGCGTGCTCGACCTCGGCACCGACCGGGCCGCCGCCCTCGCCGCGCTGGCCGACGTGGCGCGGTGGTGGCGCGGCCCGTTCGGCGTCCGCGTCCCGGCGGGCTGCGGAGTGCCGCCCGAGGACCTTCCGGACGCCGTCACCGCCGTCGTGATCGACGCCGCCGCGCTGCCCGGCCGCGACCCGGGCGGCCCCGGGACCGCGTCCGGGAACTCCTCCGAAGCAGCCGACGGAACCCCCACCGACGGGACCCCCACCGACGGGACCCCCACTGAGGCGATCGACGCCGCCGCGTACGCGCGAGGCCGCCGCCTGCTGGTCGAGGTGGTCGGCCCGGACGAGGCCGCCGCGGTGCTCGCGCTCGACGCCGGGCGGCCGGACGGGCTCATCGCCCGGGGCCGCGAGGCCGGCGGGCGCGTCGGCGACCTGACCACGTTCGTGCTGCTCCAGCACCTGCTGGCGGACCCCGCGGTGGACGTCCCGGTGTACGCGGCGGGCGGGATCGGCGCGCACACCGCCGCCGCCGCCGTCGCGGGCGGCGCCGCGGGCGTGGTGCTGGACGTGCAGCTCGCCCTGGCCAGGGAGATGGACCTCCCCGCCGACATCGTGGCGGCGCTGGAGGCGATGGACGGCAGCGAGACCCGGATCGTCGCCGGGCACCGCGTCTACACCCGTCCCGACCTGCCCGACCTCGACCCCGACGGGCTCGGCGCCGCCGGGGTCGGCGCCCGGCTCGGCGCCACCGGCCTGCACTCCCGGCTGCTGCCGGTGGGCCAGGACGGCCCGCTCGCCGCCGCACTCGGCCACCGCTACAAGACCGCCGGGGGGATCGTCCAGGCGCTGCGCGAAGAGATCGGCGCGCACCTCGGCGCCGCCGTCCGGGCCGTGCCGCTGGCGCCCGTGGACGCCCCGCCGGGCGCCTCCGTCGGCCGCGACTACCCCGTGGTGCAGGGCCCGATGACCCGGGTCAGCGACCGCTCGGCGTTCGCCGCCGCGATCGCGCAGGACGGCGGGCTGCCGTTCCTCGCGACCGCGCTGATGAGCGGCGACGAGGTCCGCGAGCTGCTGCTGGACACCGCCGACCGGCTCGGCGACCGTCCCTGGGGCGTCGGCGTCCTCGGCTTCGCGCCGCCCGCGCTGCGCGAGGCGCAGCTCGCCGCCGTGCGCGAGGTCCGCCCGCCGTACGCGCTGATCGCGGGCGGCCGTCCCGCGCAGGCCGTGCCGCTGGAGGAGGCCGGGATCAGCACGTACCTGCACGTGCCGTCGCCGGGCCTGCTCGACCGGTTCCTGACCGAGGGCGCCCGCAAGTTCGTCTTCGAGGGGATGGAGTGCGGCGGCCACGTCGGGCCGCGCGCCGCGTTCCCGCTCTGGGACGCGCAGGTCGAACGGCTGCTGGAGTTCACCGCCGGCAATCCCGGGACCGCCGCCGAGATGTCGGTGCTGTTCGCGGGCGGGATCCACGACGAGCGTTCGGCCGCGATGGTCGCCGCGCTCGCCGGCCCGCTCGCCGAACGCGGCGCCGACGTCCGCGTCCTGATGGGCACCGCCTACCTGTTCACTTCCGAGGCGGTCGCGGCGGGCGCGATCCAGCCGGGGTTCCAGCGCGCCGCGGTCGAATGCGAGGGGACCACGCTGCTGGAGACCTCGCCCGGGCACGCCACCCGCTGCGCCCGCACCCCGTACGTCCAGGCGTTCGAGGAGGCCAGGCGCGAACTGGAACGGGCGGGGACGCCGCGCAAGCAGATGTGGCGCCGGCTGGAGGAGCTGAACCTCGGACGGCTGCGCATCGCCAGCAAGGGGCTGCGCCGCGACCCGTCCGGACCGGGCTCGTCCACGCTGGCCCCGGTCGGGCCGGACGAGCAGCGCGCCGAGGGCATGTACATGATCGGCCAGGTGGCGGCGCTGCGCTCGGCCACCACGAGCATCACCGCCCTGCACGAGCAGGTCACCGCCGGCGCCACCCGGTTCCTGGCCGAACGCGCCGCGGCCCTCGGCGTCACCGGCGACCTGGCGGCGGCGAACGCGAAGGCGGAGGACGCGCGGCCGGCCGACATCGCGATCGTCGGGATCGGCTGCGTGTTCCCCGGCTCGCCCGACGCCGACGCGTACTGGGCCAACATCGTCGGCGGCGTCGACGCCGTCACCGAGGTCCCCGGGGAGCGGTGGGACCCGGACGTCTACTACGACGCCCAGGCGGAGCGCGCGCGGGCGGGGGAGAAGACCCCGTCCAAATGGGGCGGGTTCCTGCCCGACATCCCCTTCGACGCGCTCGCCTACGGCATCCCGCCGAACTCCCTCAGCAGCGTCGACCCGGTGCAGTTGCTCGCGCTGGAGGTCGCCTCGCGCGCCCTCAAGGACGCGGGGTACGCCGAGCGCCCGTTCGACCGGTCCCGCACCTCGGTGGTCTTCGGCGCCGAGGCCGGGACCGACCTCGCCGCCGCGTACAGCACCCGCGCCGTCCTGCCGGAGTACTACGGCGAGGTCCCGCCGGGCCTGGACGGGCAGCTCCCCAAGCTGACGGGCGACTCGTTCCCCGGCGTGCTCACCAACATGATCGCCGGACGGATCGCCAACCGGCTCGACCTCGGCGGCGCCAACCACACCGTGGACGCCGCCTGCGCCTCGTCTCTCGCCGCGCTCGACTCGGCCTGCAAGGAGCTGCTGTCGGGCGGCAGCGACATGGTGCTGTGCGGCGGCGCCGACCTGCACAACGGCATCTACGACTACCTGCTGTTCTCCTCGGTGCACGCGCTGTCGCCCAAGGGCCGGTGCGCCGCCTTCGACGGCGACGCCGACGGCATCGCGCTCGGCGAGGGCGTGGCGTGCGTGGCGCTCAAGCGCCTCGCCGACGCCGAACGGGACGGCGACCGGGTCTACGCGGTGGTCAAGTCCGTCGCCGGGTCGTCCGACGGCCGCGCCCCGGGGCTCACCGCGCCGCGCGTCGAGGGGCAGCGGCTCGCCCTGGACCGGGCCTACGCGCGGGCGGGGGTGTCGCCCGCGGGCGTCGGCCTGATCGAGGCGCACGGCACCGGCACCGAGGTCGGCGACCGGGTCGAGCTGACCACGCTCACCGAGACCTTCGCCGCCGCGGGCACCGCGCCGGGCGGCGTCGCGCTCGGCTCGGTGAAGTCGCAGATCGGGCACACCAAGTGCGCCGCCGGAATGGCCGGCCTGATCAAGACGGCGTACGCGCTGCACACCGGCGTCCTGCCGGGCACCCTGCACCTGACCCGGCCCAACCGGGCGTGGGACGCCGAGACCAGCCCGTTCGCGTTCGGGCACACCGCCCGCCCGTGGGCGTCCGCGCCCGGTGAGCGGATCGCGGGGATCAGCGGCTTCGGGTTCGGCGGCGCCAACTTCCACGCCGTGCTGTCGGGCTACGACGGCGCCCCCGAGCCCGTCTCCGGCCTCGCCGAATGGCCCGCCGAGCTGTTCCTGATCCGCGGCACCGACCACGCCGCCGCCCGCGCCGAGATCGACCGGCTCGGCGCGCTGCTCGCCACCGGCCGCCCCCGCCTGCGCGACCTGGCCCGCACCTTCGCCACCGGCCAGGGCCCGGTGCGCCTCGCGCTGGTGGCGACCGGGCCGGACGACCTGAAGGACAAGCTCGCCGCCGCCCGCGAGTTCCGCTCCGCGCCGGGCGTGTTCGCGGCCCCCGCCGAACCGGCGGGTCGCGGCCGGATCGCGTTCCTCTACCCCGGGCAGGGCAGCCAGCGGCCGGGCATGCTCGCCGACCTGTTCGTGGCGTTCCCGAGGCTCCAGCGGCTGCTGCGCCTGGACGGGGGCCGGCACGCCCCGGCGATGTTCCCGCCCGCCGCGTTCACCCCCGACGCGCGCGGCCGGCAGCGCGTCGCGATCACCGACACCCGGGCGGCGCAGCCCGCGCTCGGCATCGCCGGGCTGGCCGTCCACCGGCTGCTCACCGAGCTCGGCGTCCGCCCCGACCTGGCCGCCGGGCACAGCTACGGCGAGCTGGTCGCGCTGTGCGCCGCCGGGGTCTTCGGCGCGGACGACCTGATCGCGCTGAGCACCGCGCGGGCCGAGGCGATCCTGGCCGCCGCCGCCGACCTCGGCGGCGACCCGGGCGCGATGGCCGCCGTCGCGGCGACGCCCGCCGAGGTCCGCGCCGCCCTGACCGGCGTCCCGGACGTCGTCGTCGCCAACCACAACGCGCCCCGCCAGGTGGTGGTCTCCGGACCCGCCCCGGCGCTGCGGCAGGCCGTCGCCGCGCTGCGCGAGCGCGGCCTCGGCGCCGAGCCGCTCCCGGTCGCCTGCGCGTTCCACAGCCCGCTGGTCGCCGGGGCCGCCGCCGAGCTCCGCGTCGAGCTGGCCGGACGGGACCTGCGCTCGCCCGCGTACCCGGTCTGGTCCAACAGCACCGCCGCGCCCTACGACACCGACCCCGCCGAGCTGGGCGCCACGCTCGCCGGGCAGGTCGCCGCGCCGGTCCGGTTCGTCGAGCAGATCGAGGCGATGTACGCGGCGGGCGCCCGGGTGTTCGTCGAGGCCGGTCCGGGCCGGGTGCTGACCGGGCTGGTCGGCGCGATCCTCGGCGACCGCCCGCACACCGCGGTGCACTGCGACGCCCCGGGCGACGGCGGCGTGGAACGGTTCCTGACGGCCCTCGCCGAGCTCGCCGCCGCCGGGGTGCCGGTGGACCCGCTGCCACTGTTCGCGGGCCGCGGCGCCCGCGCGGTGTCCGCCGCGGACGCCGGTCCCGCGCCCGGCTGGACCGTCAACGGGCACCTGGTCAGGACCCGCGACGGCGCCTGCCTGCCCAACGCGCTGCGTCCCGCCGAACGGGTCACCGGCGACCGGACGACCTCCGAGTCGGCGGTCCTGGAGTACCTGCGCAACAGCCGCGAGATGATCGCGGCGCAGCGCGACGTCGTCCTCGGGCTGCTGGGCAGACCCGCCCCGTCCCCGGTCCCCGCGCCGCGTCCCGTGCTCCCGGGCGAGATCCTGGCGCCGAAGACCGCCGAACCGGAACCGCTCACCACCGGCGGCGTCCGCGCCGCGGTCCTCGCCGAGATCGGCGCCCGGACCGGCTACCCCGCGCACATGCTGGGCGAGGACCTGGACCTGGAGGCCGACCTCTCGATCGACTCGATCAAGCGCACCGAGATCATCGGGGCGCTGGCCGAGCGCGTCGGCCTCGCCGCCGCCGGGGCGCGGCTGGACGAGGCGATCGTCGAGCGGCTCGCCCGGATCAAGACCATCGGCGAGATCGTCACCTGGATCTGCGGCCACCTCGCCGGCGCCCGGCCCCCGCGCGGCGCCGTCCCGGCGCCCGCGGCCTCGGCGGAGACGGCGCCCGCGGCCGAGCCGGTGCCCGCGTCCGCCCCGTCCAGGCAGGTCGTGCGGGTCACCGGCCTGCCGCCCGCGGGCGCGCCGGAACCGCCCGCGTTCGCCGGCAAGCGGTTCGTGATCGTGGACGACGGCGGCGGCGTCGCGCTCGAACTGGCCGACCTCCTCGAACGGCACGGCGCCCGGGTGCGCACCCCGCTGGACGCCGGCGGTGCCTGCGACGGGCTGATCCACCTCGCCGCCCTGCGGCCCGGCGGCGGGCCCGTCCTGCCCGGCGCCTACGACGGGATCCGCCAGGCGCTGCTCGGCGGCCTCGGCTGGCTCGTGCTGGCCAGCGGCACCGGCGGCACGTTCGGGCACCGTTTCGACGGCGACCCGTCCGCCGGCGCGGGGCTGCGCGGCCTGGCCCGCACCCTCGCCCGCGAGTTCCCGGACGTCCTGGTCCGCGCCCTGGACGTCGGCACCAAGGACGATCCCCGCACCGTGGCGCGGCGCATCCTGGACGAGCTGCTCACCACCGACGCCCCGGTCGAGATCGGCTACGAGGGCGACGCCCGCCGCACCCTCTCGATCGTCCCGGCCGCGCTCGACCCCGGCGGGCCGCCCCGCCTGGACCTGGACGCCGACGGCGTGGTGCTCCTCACCGGCGGCGCCCGCGGCATCACCGCCCGCGTCGCCCGCGAACTCACCCGCACCACCGGATGCCACGTCGAGATCGTCGGCCGCACCGAACCGTCCGCGCCCGAGGACCCGCCGCTCGCCGCCGCGCCGGACGAGTCCGCGCTGCGCCGCGCCCTGGTCGCGCGGGGCGGCCTGGCGCCCGCCGAGATCGAGGCGACGATCCGGCGGACCCTGTCCGGCCGCGAGGTCCGCCGCAACCTGGAGGCCCTCCGCGCGACCGCCGCGTCCGTCCGCTACCACCCCGCCGACGTCCGGGACCCGCAAGCGGTGCGCGCGGTGGTCGAGGACGTCTACGCCCGGCACGGCCGCCTGGACGGGGTGGTCCACGGCGCGGGCCTGCTGGAGGACCGCCTCGTCCGCGACAAACCGCCGGGCTCCTTCGACCGCGTGTACCGCACCAAGGTCGACGGCGCCTGCGCCCTGGCCGCCGCGGTCCGTCCCGACGTGCGGTTCTTCGTGGTCTTCGGCAGCGTCGCGGGCGTCTACGGCAACGCGGGCCAAGCCGACTACGCCGCCGCCAACGACGCCTGCGACACCCTCGCCCGGCACTGGCGCACCCGCCTCCGGGGCCGGGTCCTGGTGGCCGACTGGGGCCCCTGGGCCGGTGGCGGCATGGTGTCCCCGGACCTCGCCCGCGAGTACGCCAAGCGCGGCATCGCCCTCCTGGACCCCGACGCGGCCGTGACCGCCCTCCTCCACGAGATCGCCTCCGGCGACGAACCCCAGGTCCTCTTCACAGGAACCCCCGAATGAACCCGCACGAACGCCCCCCCAACCCGCGCAGGTACCCGAGGAGGCGCGCGGCGGCTGGACTGAGGAGCGCGCGGAGCGACGTAGGAGTGAGCACGCGACGAGGGAAGTCGTTGCGTGAGGCGCCGACGAGCCGCGGTGCCGGAGGCGCCGCCGTGGGCGCTGTGAGGAGGCGCGCGGCGGCTGGACTGAGGAGCGCGCGGAGCGACGTAGGAGTGAGCACGCGACGAGGGAAGTCGTCGCGTGAGGCGCCGACGAGCCGGCGAGCGGAGCGAGCCAAATGAACACAGAGCCGATTGCCGTGGTGGGGATGGGGGCGGTGTTTCCGGGGGCCGGGACGGCGGCCGAGTTGTGGCGGAACGTGCGGGCCGGGGTGGACGCGATCACCGAGGTGCCGGCGGACCGGTGGGATCCGGCGGTGTACTACGACCCGGGGGCGTACGACCGGGCGCCGGTGAGCGATCGGTTCTACTGCCGGCGCGGCGGGTTCGTGGACGGGCTGGCCACGTTCGACCCGGAGCGGTTCGGGATCATGCCGGCGGCGGTGCCGGGGATGGAGCCCGACCAGCTTCTGGCGCTGCGGACGGCGGCGGAGGCGATCGCCGACGCGGGCGGGGACGACCGGCTGCCGGACCGGGCCCGGATCGGGGTGGTGATCGGGCGGGGCGGATACATCACGCCGGGGGTGGCGCGGTTCGACCAGCGGGTGCGGACCTCGCACCAGCTCGTGGGCGTCCTCGCGGAGCTGCTGCCGGGGCTGGGCGCGGAGCGGCTGGCCGAGATCCGGAAGGCGTTCTGCGACCGGCTCGGGCCGGACGGGCCGGACGCGTCGGTCGGGCTGGTGCCGAACTTCGCGGCGTCGCGGATCGCGAACCGGTTCGATCTGCGCGGGCCGGCGTACACGCTGGACGCGGCGTGCGCGTCGTCGCTGGTGGCGGTGGAGCACGCGGTGCGGGCGCTGCGGGGCGGGCAGTGCGACGCGATGCTGGCGGGGGCGGTGCACCACGCGCACCACGCGACGGTGTGGAGCGTGTTCAGCCAGCTCAGGGCGTTGAGCCCGAGCCAGCGGATCCGCCCGTTCGACCGGTCCGCGGACGGGACGCTGCTCGCCGAAGGCACCGGGATGGTGCTGCTGAAGCGGCTGTCGGACGCCGAGCGCGCGGGCGACCGGGTGCACGCGGTGATCCTCGGTACCGGGACGTCCAGCGACGGCCGGGCCGGGAGCATCATGAGCCCGCTGGTGGAGGGGCAGGTGCTGGCACTGGAGCGGGCCTGGCGGGACGCGGGCCTCGATCCCTCGGAGCCGCACGCGGTGGGGCTGGTGGAGGCGCACGGCACCGCGACGCCGGCGGGGGACGAGGCGGAGCTGGCGACGCTGCGGCGGGTGTTCGGGACGTCCGGTCCGTCGATCGGGCTGGGCACGGTCAAGTCGATGATCGGGCACGCGATGCCGGCCGCCGGGATCGCCGGGCTGATCAAGGCGGCGTGCGCGCTGCGGGAGGGCGTGCTGCCGCCGACGCTGCACGTGGAGGAGCCGCATCCGGCGCTGGCGGGGACGCGGCTGCGGCCGGTCCGGGCGCTGGCGGAATGGGAGCGTCCGGCGGGCGGGCTGCGGCGGGCGGTGGTGAACGCCTTCGGGTTCGGCGGCGCGAACGCCCACGTGATCCTGGAGGAGCCCCCGTCGGCGTCGGCCGTTCCGCGGCGGGTCCGGCCGGCGGTCGCGCGCGACGCGGGCCGGGCCCGGGTCGGCGAGGGCGAGGCCGTGCTGCGCCTGTCGGCGGTGTCGCCGGAGGAGATGGCGGCGCTGCTGAACGTGCCGGACGGGCAGCTCCTCGCGCAGGCGCATGAGCCGGCGGAGGGCGTGGAGCCGGAGGACTTGCCGTGCAGGCTGGCGCTGGTGGGGCCGACGGCGCGGCGGCTGGACCTGGCGCGGGCGGTGGCGCAGCGCGGGACGCCCTGGCGCGGGCGCAGCGACCTCTGGTTCACGCCGCGGCCCCTGCTGGCGTCGGGTGGGCGGCTGGCGTTCCTGTTCCCGGGGTTCGAGCCGGTGTTCGATCCGCGGGTGGACGACGTCGCCGCCCACTTCGGGATGGACGCGCCGGACCTGACCGGCCGCACCGACCTGCTGGGCCACGCGGCGGACGTGATCGCGGTGGGCCGGCTGCTCGCCCGCGCGCTCGCCGAGCTGGGCGTCGAGCCGGACGTGGCGGCCGGGCACAGCCTCGGCGAGTGGACCGCGATGATCGCGACGGGGCTGTACCCGGCGGACGCGGTCGAGGCGTTCATGGCCGCGCTGGACCGCGACGAGGTCCGGGTGCCGGACGTGGCGTACGCGGCGCTCGGCTGCGGCGCCGACCGGGCGCAGGAGGCCATCGGCGGGCGTCCCGGGACGTCGGTCAGCCATGACAACTGCCCGCACCAGTCGGTGATCTGCGGCCCGCCGGACGAGGTCCGCGAGATCGTGGGACGGCTCGCGTCCGAGGGGGTGCTGGGGCAGGAGCTGCCGTTCCGGTCCGGCTTCCACACCCCGGTCGCCGAGGTGTACATGGACGCGGTGCGGCGCTCGTTCGAACGGCTGCCGATCTGCGCGCCGCGGGTCCCGCTGTGGTCGGCGACCACGGTCGCGCCGTTCCCCGAGACGGCGGACCAGGTGCGGGAGCTGGTCGTGCGGCATCTGCTCGAACCGGTCCGGTTCAGCGAGCTGACCGAGGAGCTGTACGGCGCGGGCGTGCGGGCGTTCGTGCAGGTCGGGCCGGGGAGCCTGACCGGGTTCGTCGGCGACAGGCTGGGCGACCGCGATCACCTCGCGATGGCCGTCAACGTCCCCAAGCGGGACGGGATGGCGCAGTTGCGGCGCGTCGTGGCGGCGCTGTGGGCGGAGGGGTACGGCTCGTCCCGGTGGGCGGCCGGTTCCGCCGCCCCGGGCGCCGGCCTGCGGCTCGACCTCGGCACCCCGCTGATCAGGCTGGACGGCGCGATTCCGCCGCTGGACATCGCGCGGTCCCAGGACCTGCCGTCGCTGCCGGCGGGCGATCCGGTCATGGCGGAGCTCGAGGCGCTCCTCAAGGACGCCGCAGACAGCGCGCAGAGCGTGCTGGAGGCGGTTCGCCCGAGCGAGGCGGCTCCGCCCGCGGGTCCGGCTGCCACGGGCCCGCCCGGCCAGATGACCGCGCTGACGACGTCGCGGGTCTTCTCGCTCGACGCCATGCCGTACGTCGCGGACCACTGCCTGATCCCGCAGGCCGCCGGGTGGCCGGAGATGTCGGACCGCTTCCCCGTCGTCCCGCTGACCACGCTGCTGGAGGTGATGGCCGACACCGCGCGGGAGCTGTACCCCGACCTGGCGGTCATCGGTTTCGCGGACGTGCGGGCGCTGCGCTGGGTCATCGCCGAGCCCGCGACCACCGCCGCCATCCGCGCGACACCGGTCGCGCCGGACGGCGGCGACGCCGACGCCGACGTCGGGGTGCGCGTCGTCATCGAGGGGCACACCGAGGCGACGGTGCTGCTCGCCGCCCGCCACCCGGCGCCGCCCGCGCCGGACCGCACGCCGCTGGAGGGGGAGGGGCCGCCGGAGGTCACCGCCGAACGGTTCTACGCCGAGCGGTGGATGTTCCACGGCCCGCGCTACCAGGGCGTCAGTGAGATCTGCGCCCTCGCCGAGGGCGGGCTGCGCGCGAAGCTCACCTCGCTGCCGACGCCCGGCGCGCTGATGGACAGCGCGGGGCAGCTCTGCGGCCACTGGATCCAGGTGTACGGCGAGAAGGACCAGACCGTGTTCCCCGTCGGCATCGACCGCGTCTCCTGGTACGGCCCGCTGCCGTCGCCGGGTGAACGCCTCGACACCACCGTCCGGAACCGCGCGGTGTCCGGCACCACGATCCGCTGCGACGTGGAGCTCGTCCGCGCCGACGGAACCGTGTGGGGACGCGTCGACGGCTGGACGACGCACCGCTTCTACACCGACGAGCAGGTGTGGCGGATGAAGTTCACCCCGGAGGTGTCGGGGACCAGTGAGCCGCAGCCGGGCGGCTGGTGCCTGGCCCGCAAGCGGTGGGACGGCACGTCCGCGCGCGACCTGCTGATGCGGCAGTACCTGTGCGCGGCCGAACGGGACGAATACCAGGCCCTCACGCCGCGCGCGCAGGGCCCGTGGCTGCTCGGCCGGATCGCCGCCAAGGACGCCGTCCGGGAGTGGCTGTGGCGGCAGGGGCACGGCCCGCTGTTCCCCGCCGAGCTGACCGTCCGGGACGGCGCCACGCCCGGGCGGCCGACCGTCGCGGGCCCGTTCGACCGGCCGCCCGCGCTCGCGATCGACGGCGACGGCGAGTTCGCCGTGGCGCTCGTCCGGCCCGCCGGCCAGGCCGCCGGCATCGCCCTCGGCACGGTCGCGGATGAGGGAGTGCCGCCGAGCGGCGCGGAACGTGATCTGCTGGCGGGGGCACCGGGCGACCGCGCGACCGCGGCGACCCGGCTCCGGACGGCGAAACGCGCCGTGGCCGCGGCCACCGGGACCGACGCCGATGACCTGCTGGTCACCGCCGCCGGGCCCGACCGGCTGCTGGTCGCCGCCGGAGGGAGGGCGACGGCGGTGGAGTCGCGCCCGGTGGAGGGACGCGTCGTGACCTGGACGGTCGGGGCGCCGAGCACGCACAACGACAACGCGGGGGAGACACAGGCATGACGAGCGCAGACGACGGCGTCCTGGCCGAGGTCGTGCGGATGCTGGTGGAGGTGGTGGGCGAGGACTTCCTGCTGGACGTCCAGGTGGGGCCCGACACCACCTTCAACGGCGACCTCGCGCTGGAGAGCATCGAGTTCGTGGCGCTGGCCGAGAAGCTCCGGGCGCGCTACGGCGACCGGGGCGACTTCGCCGGCCTGGTCGCGGGCATGGACCTGGACCAGATCATGAACATGACGGTCGGCGACCTGACCCGGCACGTCGAGGCAGCGCATGCCTGAGGTGACCGCGCGCGGCGTCCGGTTCCACGTGCAGACCCTGGACGCCTGGGAGGGGAGCCCGGGCGGCGCGCCGCGCCGTGCGGGCGCGGGCCCGGCGCCCGTGGTGGTGTTCGTGCACGGCCTCGTCACCGACAACCTGTCGAGCTTCTACTACACCCTGGCCCGGCCCGTCTCCGCGGCCGGGGCGCACGCGGTCATGTACGACCTGCGCGGGCACGGCCGGTCCGAGTGCACCGCCACCGGCCACGGCGCGGCCGACGCCGCCCGCGACCTGTTCGCGATCCTCGGCGAGCTCGGCCACCACGGCCCCGTCCACCTGGTCGGCAACAGCTACGGCGGGGTGGTGGCGCTGAACGCGGCGCTCGCCCGTCCGGACCGGGTCGCGGGCCTGGTCCTGATCGAGGCGTACGGCCCGGCCGAGCACGCCGGGGAGTGGACCGAGGGCATGCTCAACTCCCTCGGCCGGACGGCGCTCGCGCTGGAGTACGAGTGCCAGGCCGACCAGCTCCTCGCGATGGGCTGGCGGCAGCGCGGCCGGCAGGCCGCCACCGCGGACGCGCTCATCAACGGCACCAGCCTGATGGAGGATCTGGCCGCGCTGGACCCCGTCCGCCCCGCCGACCTGGCGACGCTGTCGTGCCCCGTGCTCGCGGTGTACGGAGAGCATTCCGACGTCGTGGACGCGGGCACGCTGCTGCTGCGGTCGGTCCCCGGCTGCACGCTGCACATCATGGCGGGCCATGCCCACACCCTGCTGCGGGAGGGCACCGAGGAGCTCCTGGAGGTCATGTTGCCCTGGCTGTCCCACCACGCGGGCACCACCGTGCCCGCCGCGACCAGATCACCCCACGCCGTCCGCCCGGCGGCACCCGCGGCATCGGCCGAACCCGCGCCGTCCGCGCCCTTCGCGCCGCCTGTGCCGCCCGCGTCTCCGGCGGGTGTGCGGTGAGCGCGCGGCGCGTGGCGGTGCCGTCCCTGCTCGGCGAGGGCGGTGTGCAGCGCGGACCGAACACCGGGATCCCCAGGCGGAGGTTCCTGTTCGCGGTGCCGCCGTTGACCGGCCACGTCAACCCGACCGTGGCGGTGGGCGGCGAGCTCGCCCGCCGCGGCCACAAGGTCGCCTGGGTCGGCCACAAGGCCGCGCTCGAACCGCTGCTGCGGCACGGCGCGCAGATCTTCGCGGCGGAGGACGCGGCGTTCGGCGCCCGGATGGAGGCGGCCCGCGAGCAGTGGCTCGGCCTGCGCGGCCCGGCCGCGCTGCGGTTCCTGTGGGAGGAGTTCATCGTCCCGCTCGGGCACGCGATGATGCCGGGTGTGCAGGCCGCGGTCCGCCGGTTCCACCCGGACGTGGTGATCGCCGACCAGCAGGTCCTGGCCGCCCCGGTCGCGGCGCGGCTGCGCGGGATCCCGTGGGCGACCTCGGCGACGACCTCGGCCGAGTTCACCCGGCCGCTGGCCGGGATGCCCAAGGTCGAGGAGTGGGTCCGCGAGCGGATCGGCGAGTTCCAGCTCGACCACGGCATCGACGACCTGCTCGACCTGCGCTTCTCCGACCACCTGGTGCTGGTGTTCTCCACCGCCGCGCTGGTCGGCGACACCTCGGTCTTCCCCGGCCACTTCGCGTTCGTCGGGCCCGCGCTCGGCCGCCCGCCGGGGAACGACTTCCCCTGGGAGTGGCTGGACGGCAGGCCCGCCGTCCTCGTCTCGATGGGCACCCTCAACGGCGCCGCCGCCGGACGGTTCTTCCAGGTCGCGGCGGATGCCGTCCGCGACATGGACGTGCAGGCGGTGCTGGTCGCGCCGCCCGGGGCCGTCCCGGACCCGCCGTCCAACGTGCTGGTCCGCGACCGGGTACCGCAGCTCAAGCTGCTCGAGCGGATGAGCGCGGTGGTGTCCCACGGCGGCCACAACACGGTGTGCGAGGCGCTCGCGCGGGGCCTGCCGCTGGTCGTCGCGGCGATCCGGGACGACCAGCCGGTCATCGCCCGCCAGGTCGCCGCGGCCGGCGCCGGCATCCCGATCAGGTTCGGCCGCGTCCGCGAGGCGGAACTGCGCGACGCGCTCGCCGCGGTGCTGACCGACGACGCCTACCGGGCCGCGGCCCGGCGGGTGCGCGACTCGTTCACCGAGGCGGGGGGAGCGGCGCAGGCGGCCGACCGGCTGGAGAAGCTGACGTGACCCGGCCGCCGGCCGCCGGGAGGGCGGCCGAGCCGGACGCGCGGATCACCGCGCACGTCTTCGAGCGCGCCTTCGGCCGTCCGCCCGCCGGGATCCGCCGCACCCCGGGCGTCCTGACCCTGCTCGGCGGCGCCCCGCCCGGCACGCCCGTATCGGACCTCGCGCCCGCCCTCACCATGGCGGTGACCTGGGGAGTCATCGTCGCCTTCGGTGACAGCGACGACACCGGCGCCGTGATCGACCTCTACTCGATGAACCACCACGCCGATCGCTTCACCGCCGCGCCCGGCGACCTGCGGAACGCCGGGGCG
The DNA here is from genome assembly GCF_036227065.1 of Spirillospora sp. NBC_01491. GTDB lineage: Bacteria > Actinomycetota > Actinomycetes > Streptosporangiales > Streptosporangiaceae > Spirillospora > Spirillospora xylanilytica. The sequence goes on along the minus strand of NZ_CP109432.1, from coordinate 2,539,160 downwards.
CCGGGCTGGGCGGCGGAGCCTCTGGCCGCCTTCCGCGCCCGGCCGGTGCCGCCTCCCGCGCGGATGGTGGTCAACCGCGAGCTGCCCGCCGAGATGGGGCTGTTCACCGGCGTCGAGGCCCGCTGCGCCGTGGCCCTCGGCCTGGACGATCTGCACGGCCCGTCCGGGGGAGGGGAGCCGCAGGACGCGGCGTACACGACGGCCCTCCACGCACGCGAGGCCGAGGCGCTGCTGGTGGCCCCCGGCGGCGGCGCCGAGCGCGTCCCCTGCGACCTGGCGGCGTCCGGCCTCCGCCTCCTGATCATCGACCCGGGCGCCCCGGCGGCCCCGTCTCGGACGGTGTCCCGGGCGCCGGTGGACGACACGTCCGCCGAGCGGGCGGCACAGGCGCTGCGTGCCGGGCGGATCGCCGACCTGGGGCCGCTGCTCACGCAGGCTCATGCCCGCGGCGCCCCCGCCCTCGACCTGGCCCTGGACGCCGCCCGTGACGCGGGCGCCCTGGGCGGGCGGACGATCGGGACGTGCGTGGTGGCGCTCGTTCCGATGGCGAACGTCCCCCAGGTGCGGGCCCAGGTCGGCGCGCGGCTGGCGGGTGCCGTGCGGCGCCCGCCCCGTTTCCTCACCGCGACCCCCGTCCCCGGCGCGGTCCGGCGCGGTGTCACAGACGCGGGGTGAAGGGCCGGCGCCGGCCCGGGTCGCCGCCGGAGCCGGGACCGGAGAGGGCCGCCTCGACCAGCTCGACGGCCTGGACGAGGGCGACCAGCCGCCCGCCCTCGCGCCGGTACGCCTCCATCACGGCCTCGACGCCGTGCGGCGGGACGGCGCCGGAGAGGTCGACGCGGGCCGTGCGGAAGCCCTCGCGGGCGGCCTCGACCGAGGCGTCGACATGGTGCCGGGCCATCCGGGCGAGGACGATCGGGTAGCGGCGCAGGACCCCGTAGCGCCGGTACTCGGGCGGGACGAGCTCGAGCAGCCAGGCCATCGCGGTGTCCTCGAAGCGCTCGGTGCCCGGCGGGTGCACCTGCGCCGGCCAGCCGGGCGGTACGTGCGTGCTCACCCGTTCAGGATAACCCGGATGTTCGAATCTATGTTCGACACATTTCGGACACTGTCCGTCAGTCCGTCCCGGGCGCCGGATCCACCGGCCCGGTCCGCCGGATCCGGATCTTGCCCGAGTCGAGGTCGGCGGCGCCGCCGCCCGCCACCTGATGGTCGTCGTGGCGCATCAGCTTCTCGCGCTGCTGCTCCTCCTGCTTGATCTTCTTGGAGCCCTCGAACGCGGAGGCGAGATCCTCGAACATGCCGCCGCCGAACCCGGCGCCGGTCTCGCCGTCCCCGCGGATGGCGCCCATCAGGGACGTGCGGCCGGTGCCCGTCTGCGGCCAGTCGACGATCTCCGGCTCGACGGGCTTGCGCTTGGCCGGCGCGCGGCCCTTGGCGCGCTTGCGACGGCGAAAGGGTGACTTCACACACACTCCAACGCGATGAGTCTCCGAAATGATCCCGTGGCCGTTCACTCCCCGAACGACCAGCGGGTGGGAGAACCGGTGAAGTCCCCCTGCCATAGTCCGAATGCCCGCTCGGGCCGCACTTCTACCGTCGCGTTCACCGCGGGGTCCAGGAAATCCACACGATAGCCGGTGGCGTACTTGGCGTTGACCAGGTCGATGAACAGCTGGAGCTTGCGCGGCTCGGTGACGATCTCGGCGCGGCCCTCGATCACCACCGGCTCCTCGGCCGCCTCGGTGGTTACCACCACCTGCGGGTTGGCCCGCAGGTTGGTGATCTTGCGGGACGGCAGGCTGCTGCTGAACAGCAGCGCCTCCCCGGACCAGGCGCCCCACACCGGCATCGAGTGCGGGCGCCCGTCCGGACGGACGGTGCACAGCCAGAAATTGCGGGCCGCCGACATGCGCTCGACGGCCCAGGCCCAGGGCAGCAGGCCGCTGCCGTCCGCGGGCCCCCGCACTCCGTAGCCGGGCATGTGCGGGCGGCTCGCGCTCGGCTCCGGCTCAGGTAGGGCGTCGGCGACCGGCATGGAAGTCTCCCCTCGTTCGGCCTCCCCCGCCCTCATCGTTCCAGACCGGGCGGCGGGCGGTGTTCGGCGGTGGCTCGGCTGGAGCGCCCCGGGGCTGTAGCCTGCGGGACGTGCGTCTATCCCATGTCATCACGGCTCTCGAAGAGCTCTACCCGCCGGCGTGGGCCGAGTCGTGGGACGCCGTCGGCCTGGTCTGCGGCGATCCCGGCCAGGAGGTCGCCCGGGTGCTGTTCGCGGTCGACCCGGTGACGGCCGTTCTCGACGAGGCGCTGGAGTGGGGCGCGGACCTGGTGGTGACCCACCACCCGCTGCTGCTGCGCCCGGTGCACGGCGTTCCCGCGACCGATCCCAAGGGCCGGCTCGTGCACCGCATGATCAGAAATGGCGTCGCCCTCTACACCGCGCACACCAACGCCGACGTCGCCGACCCGGGCGTGTCCGACGCGCTGGCGCGGGCCGTGGGCCTGGTCGGCCCGTTGCGCCCGATGGTCCCGTCGGCCGAGGACCCGCGCCGCGGCCTCGGCCGGATCGGCGAGCTGGCCGAGCCGCTGACGCTGCGCGATTTCACCGCCCGCGTCGCGGCCGGGCTGCCGGCCACCGCCGCGGGCGTCCGGGCGTCCGGCGACCCCGGCCGCACGGTCGGCACCGTCGCGGTCTGCGGCGGCGCGGGCGACTCGCTGCTCGGCACCGCGCGCGCCGCCGGCGTCGACGTCTACCTCACCGCCGACCTGCGCCACCACCCCGCCTCGGAGTTCGCCGAGCACGGGGGGCCCGCGCTGGTCGACGCCGCGCACTGGGCGACCGAATGGCCCTGGCTGGCGGACGCGGAACGGCGCCTCACCGCCCTCGCCGGAGCGGGCGACGCCGTCGCCGCCGGGCGGCACGGAGCGGGCAAGTTGGAAACCAGGGTGTCTACGCTCGGCACCGACGCGTGGAGCCTGCACGACGAAGGAGTGAAGTGAAAGCCGCACCACAAGCCCAGCTGCGCCTGATCGACCTGCAAGAGCTCGACAGCTCACTCGACCGGCTGGCGCACCGCCGCCGGACGCTCGCCGAGCTCGCCGAGATCGACCGGCTCGGCGGCAGCCTGACCGAGCTGCGCGACGCGATCGTGGGCGCCGAGACCGAGGTCGGCGACCTCGACCGCGAGCAGCGCAAGGCCGAACAGGACGTCGACCAGGTCCGGGCCCGCGCGGAACGCGACCAGCAGCGGCTCGACTCCGGCCAGGTCACCTCGGCCAAGGACCTCAGCGGCCTCCAGGCCGAGATCGAGTCGCTGACCCGCCGCCAGTCCGACCTGGAGGAGGTCGTCCTGGAGATCATGGAGCGCCGGGAGGAGCTGGAGGGCCGGGTCGGCTCGCTGCGCGCCGACCAGGCCGCCGCCCAGCGGGACCTGGCCGCGCTCACCGAGCGCCGCGACACCGCCCAGCGCGAGATCGACGACGAGGCCGGGACGACCGGCTCCGCGCGCGCCGCGGTCGCCAAGGACGTCCCGGACGACCTGCTCGGCCTGTACGAGAAGCTGCGCGACCAGTTCGGCGGGGTCGGCGCGGCCAAGCTCTACCGGGGCGCCTGCCAGGGCTGCCACCTCGCGCTCAACACCGTCGACCTCAACCGGATCCGCGCCGCCGCGCAGGACGAGGTCGTCCGCTGCGAGGAGTGCCGCCGGATCCTGGTCCGCACCCCCGAGTCCGGGCTCTGAGGGCCGCGCGGGTGAGCGGGACGAGCCGATGAGCCGCACGCTGGTCGTCGAGGCCGACGGCGGGTCCCGGGGCAACCCGGGTCCGGCCGGGTACGGGGCGCTGGTCCGCGACGCGCCGACCGGCGAGCTGCTGGCCGAGGTCGCCGAGTCGATCGGGCACGCCACCAACAACGTCGCCGAGTACCGCGGCCTGATCGCGGGGCTGCGCGCCGCCGCCGCGCTCGACCCGTCCGCCCGGGTCGAGGTGCGGATGGACTCCAAGCTGGTCGTGGAGCAGATGTCGGGCCGCTGGAAGATCAAGCACCCGGACATGATCCCGCTCGCGCTGGAGGCGCGGGAGGCCGCGTCCGGGCTCGGCTCGGTGGTGTACGGCTGGATCCCGCGCAACCGCAACGCGCACGCCGACCGGCTCGCCAACGAGGCCATGGACGCCGCGGCCCGGGGCGAGCACTGGGTCCGCACCATCGATGAGCCCCCCGAGCACGACACCGTCCCGGCGCCCGCCGCCGCGCCTGCATGGTCGGGCGCGGCCACCGCCCCGACGGTCACGCTTCTCCTACGGCACGGCGAGACGCCGCTGTCGGCCGAGAAGCGCTTCGCGGGCATCGGCGACCACCCGCTCACCGACACCGGCCGCGCCCAGGCCCGCGCCGCCGCGCTGGCCCTCAAGGACCGGGGCGTCGAGGCGATCGTGTCCTCGCCGCTCGCCCGCTGCCGCGCCACCGCCGCCGAGGTCGCCGAGGTCACCGGGGTGGAGGTCCGGATCGAGGACGGTTTCCGCGAGACCGACTTCGGCGACTGGGAGGGCCTGACGTTCGCCGAGGCCGGCGAGCGGTGGCCCGCCGAGCTGAAGGCGTGGCTGGCCGACCCGGACGTCCCGCCGCCCGGCGGCGAGAGCTTCACCCAGGTCGCGCGGCGGGTCGGCACCGCCCTCGACAAGCTCAAGGTCCGGCACCGGCACCGCCGGGTGCTGGTCGTCTCGCACGTGACGCCGATCAAGCTGTTGGTCGTGGCCGCCCTCGGCGCCCCGATGGCGTCCCTGTACCGGATGCAGCTCGACGTGGCGGCGCTGTCGTCGGTGCACTGGTATGACGACGGCCCGGCGTCCCTGCGCGCGTTCAACGACACCCACCACCTGGCCCGCTGACCGGATCCGGCCGTCCCCGCCGTTTCCCCCGGGGTCGCCCGCGACCGTCCCCCCGGCCGCCCGCGCTACTCGTCCGCCTCCCGTGACCCGGTAGAATCTCCCCCACGGCGGACGAGCCGGCCGGGCGGTCGCGTCGGGGGCCTCACGGTCCTCGCCGAGGAAAGTCCGGGCTCCACAGGGCAGGGTGGTCGGTAACGCCGACCCGGGGTGACCCGCGGGACAGTGCCACAGAAAGCAGACCGCCACCGGTCCGCCGGTGGTAAGGGTGAAACGGTGAGGTAAGAGCTCACCAGCGCCCACGGTGACGTGGGCGGCTAGGTAAACCCCACCCGGAGCAAGGTCAAGAAGGACGGCGGCAGTCGTCCGCGCAGGCGTTCGAGGGCGGCCCGCCCGAGCCTGCGGGTAGACCGCTGGAGGGCGCCGGCAACGGCGCCCCGAGATGGATGACCGCCACCCGCCGCCTCGCGCGGCGGGAGACAGAACCCGGCTTACAGGCCGACTCGTCCGCCCCAACTCCTCCCACCTGCGGGGGAGCTTTCATGATCCGGCTGTGTTCGGCCGTGGTTCTGCCTGAGCCGCCGCGAACAGCCCCTCGCCCCCGTCCCGGCCGATCCGGATGGGGGCCTAGAACTCGGCTGCTTCGGGTCACACGACACAAAGGATCGAAAACGGCGCGCATAACGTCATAGATACAGCTGATCGCCTTGGGGGATCGGCGGTGGCGGCGGGACACCCGGTACGTGTTCCGCAGAGAGGAGCGCCAAAGTGCTCATCATCATGATCGGGATGTTCGCGCTGGTCGGGGTGGCGGGACTCGTCTACCTCGCGGACTTCGCGCGATCGAGCCGGACGGACTCGCTTTTCCTGCCCGCTTCCAGCCGGAGCGCGCGGCGGGCGCGCCGGCTGACCGGAATGTACATTCGCGGGACCGACCTCCAGCAGACGCCGGACACCGACGACCGAATGCGGGGCATCGGCGGGACGCCGGGCACCGGTGACCGCACGCAACGGGGCGGCGACCAGCTGGTCGGCCGCTGATCGAAGGTCATGGGCCGCCTGTTGGGGGGCGGCCCATGACCCTTTCCGGTGCCGTCCGGGCTAGGCCGTGTTTTAAGGCCCGGCCCGGCGTTCTCGCCTGGCGGCTCGGACACCGACCTGGCTTGGGCGAGCGCGACATCGCTCCGCGATCTGGCCGGTGGGGCTCGCCTCCGGCTTCGCCCCACCGGCCAGGTAACGCGCTCGCGCGACGGCCGAGGCACTCTGAGACAGGCCCTAGCCGCGGGCGCGGGCGCCGCGCGATTCCTCGGGCGTCTCGTCCGGGACGGCGACGAAGACGCCGGCCGGACGGTCCAGGATCTGCACCTGGGCGGACTCCAGATCGAGGTAGAGGCCGACCAGCTCCAGCTCGCCCGCGTCGACCCGGTCCCGGATCCAGGGGTAGGTGAGCAGGTTGTCGAGCTGCTGCATCACGTTGACCTGGCAGAGCCGGGCCAGCGGCGACTCGTCCGGCACCTGCTCGGCGGCCAGGAAGCGGGCCAGGCTGTGGTTGCCGTGCTTGAGCCAGCGCGACAGCGAGGTCAGGTGCTCGATCTCGGTGCCGCCCGCCAGCAGCGCCGCCATGGCTCCGCAGTTGGAGTGGCCGCACACGGTGATGGTGCGGATGCCGAGCACCCTGGTCGCGTACTCCACGGTCGCGGCGACCGAATCGTCGGACATGCGCGAACCGTGCCGCGGCACGAGGTTGCCCACGTTGCGGTTGATGAACAGGTCGCCGGGGCCGCTCGCGGTGATGATGTTGGGCACCACGCGCGAGTCGACGCAGGTGATGAACAGATGCTCGGGCTTCTGCTCGAACGCCAGCTCGGCCATGATCGGCCGGACCAGCCGCGCGGTGCGGCCGTGGTACTCGCGGACGCCGGCGAGCAGCAGAGCGCTCGGTGACACCTCCGGAGTGTCGAGTTCGGTGGTCGTCTCGTTCCTGCGCCGCCGGTTCGCCCAAGGTGCCCACCAGCGAGCCTGCGGGGGCGACTTGCGCGGCGGAGACATATCGCCTGTCACAGCTCTTTCATACCAAGTCTCGTGAACCTCATCGATGTCGACCCTCCCCCCTTGGCGTTCGTGGGCGAGCCGCCACTGATGGATTGCGTCGAACGCCGCGTTGTCCATGAAGTCCACGTTCAGGTCCAGGTCGACGCCGGTGCCCGCCGGGATCCGCTGGAGGACCCGGGTCACCTTCGGGACGCCGAGGAAGGTCAGCGTGCCCTCCACGACCACGTGCCAGCGGGCCGGGAGGGCGCTCGCGTCCGGCCCGGGGTCGAACCGCTCGACCCGGACCGAGAGCCGGGTCAGCCGGCGCAGCGCCATCACCGCCATCACCCCGATGCCGAGCAGCACCCCCTCGCCGAGCCCGAGCGCGACGACGCCGCCGAGGGTGGCGAAGTAGGCCGGCGCCTCGCGGTGGTGACGCAGGTCACGGACCCGGGCGGTGTCGATCATCTTCGCGCCGAGCAGGACGAGCAGCGCCGCCAGCGCCGCCAGCGGCACCTGCTCGATGACCGGGCCGCAGGACAGCGCCAGCACCAGCACCCAGACGCCGTGCAGCACCGTGGAGGCCCGGGTCCGGGCGCCCGCCTCCAGGTTGGCCGTGCTGCGCACGATCACGCCCGCGATCGGCAGCCCGCCCAGCAGCCCGGACGCGGCGTTGGCCGCGCCCTGGCCGAGAAGCTCGCGGTCGAGGTCGGCGCGCGGGACGCCCTCGGGCCTGGCCCGGTCGATCGCCACGCTGCACAGCAGGGACTCGACCGCGGCGACCAGCCCGACCGACACCACCGCGCCGACGATGCCGGGCAGGGGGCCGTCCGGCAGCACCGGGGCCCGCCAGCCGGACAGCAGCGAGCTCGGCAGGTCGACCCGCGGGGCGTGCCAGTCGAGCGCCCAGGCGGTCAGGGTCGCCAGGGCGATGGCGGGCAGCGGGCCCGGGATCCAGCGCAGCACCGCGCCGGGCCCGCGCTCGGGCCGCGGCATCCGCGCCCACGCCACCAGCACGGCGATGGTCAGCAGACCGAGCAGGGCCGGGTGGGGACGCGGGTGGACGAGCTGCCGGGGGAGCTCTTGCAGGTTGTGCAGCGCCGACTGGCGTGAGGTGCCGCCGAGCACCACGTGCACCTGGGCGAGGACGAGGACGACGCCCACCCCGGCCAGCATCCCGTGCACGACGGCGGGCGACACCGCCAGCGCCGTGCGGGCCACCCGGCACGCCCCGAGCCCGAGCTGGAGCAGCCCGCCGAGCAGGGTGATCGTGCAGGTCGCCCGCCAGCCGTAGGTCTGGATCAGGTCGGCCACGATGACGGTGAGCCCGGCGGCCGGACCGCTCACCTGGAGCGGGGAGCCGCCGAGCAGTCCGGCGACGACGCCGCCGACGATCGCGGCGATCAGTCCGGCGGCGATGGGCGCCCCGGAGGCCACCGCGATGCCGAGGGAGAGGGGGATCGCGACGAGGAACACGACGAACGAGGCGAGGAGATCTCGCCGCAAAGCGAACACGTTGAGTGGCTTTGAAGTCACCTAGTGTATATAACCATGATTTGCCGGTGCTGTGAGGCGTCCGCGCGGATCGAAGGCGGTGCGGGAACGACGGAGCGGGGCCGCCGGTGTCCGGCGGCCCCGCTCCGGGGGTGGTGGTGGCGCGGTCAGCGCCGGTAGTCGCGGTGGTTCTCCCAGTCGTCGGGCGGCTGGCGGCGCGGGTCGGAGCCCGGACGGGACGTGCCGTACGGGCCCGTCCCGGTGTCGCCGCCGGGTGCCGGGGCGCCCGGGTAGCCGCCCTGCTGCTGGTTGAGGTAGCCGCTGCCGTACGCCTGGGTGGCGTTGGGGTCGCTGTAGCCGCCCGGCGCCCCGGTGCCGCCCGGACCGCCCTGGCCCGCGCCCGGGTCGTGCGGCGCGCCCAGCGGGTCGCCGCCGCCGCCGTTGTAGCTGCTGCCGCTGAAGTCGCCGTAGCGGCCGGGCTCGCCGGCCGGGGGCGGGCTCATCCCGCCGCCGGGGCCGGGCTCGCCGCCGAACGAGCCGTAGGAGTCACGGCCGCCGCCGCCCAGCGGGTCCTCGTACCGCGAGGACTCGCCGTAGGCGGGCGCGGTCGGGTAGCCGTCGGTCTGCGAGCCCTGGCCGGGCGTGCTGTAGCCGCCCGTCCCGCCGATGCCGCCCAGGCCGCCGGCCGAGCCGGCGGGATCGGAGTCGTAGCCCGGCCCGGACGACGGCGGCGGCGACCAGGGGCCGGTGCCGGACCCGCTCGCCGACCCGGTGCCGAACGAACCGCTGCTGAGCGGGTCGCCCAGCGGGTCGCCGCCGTAGGACCCGCCGGAATCGGCGGGGCCCGTCGTGCGCTGGCGGTCGGTCTGGATGCGCTGGAGCAGTTCGTCGACGGTGGGCAGCTTGTGGGGGTCGGTGTCGGCCGGTGAGCCGCCGCCCTGCGCGGGCATCCCCGGGGCGCCCGCGTCGGGGTAGCCGCGGGCGGCCGGCTCTTCGGGACGGCCGAGCGGCAGGCCGAGCGGGTCGGACGCGCGCGGGTCGGACACCGGGGGCGCGGGCGGAGCCGGAGGGGCCGGCGGCGCGGGCGGGGACAGCGGCATGTCGTAGCCGTCCTGCCGTCCGGGCGGCGGGCCCGCGGCGGGACGGCCGCCGAGCGGGTCGCCGGAGCCGTAGTCGCCGTACGAGGGCTGCTCAGGGGCACCATAGGACGATTCGGGGGCACTGCCGTACGAGGGCTCGGGGGAGCTGCCGTACGAGGGCTCAGGGGCCCCGTACGAAGGCTGCTCGGGAGACCCGTACGGGGACTGGTCGCCGCCGTAGCCGGACTGGTCGCCGCCGAGGTAGGACGTCTGGTCGGCCGGACCGCCGCCGTAGGACGGCTGCTGGTCGGGCACGCCGAACGGGGACTGGTCGGCCGAGCCGAACGGCTGCTGCGACTCGGCCGCGCCGTAGGCGGGCTGCTGCTCCTGGCCGCCGTAGACCGGCTGGTCGGGCATCGCACCGTGGCCGCCGTGCCCGGCGGGGACGCCGAACGGGGACGTCTGCCCGCCGCCGGGGTGCCCGGCGTTGGCGCCGATGTCGGTGGGGAAGCCGTCGTTCGCGGTCGCGCCGGGATCACCGCTGTACGGGCCGGACTGGAACGAGCCCGGGGCGGAACCGGCCGGCTGCGATCCGGTCGAGCCCATGCCGCCGGGCCCGCCGGGCCCGGTCGTGCCGGGTCCGCCCAGGCCGGCGAGGGCGTTCAGGTCGGCGCCCATCGGGACGGGCTGCGTCAGGCCGGGCGGCTCGACGGCCGCGGGCGGCGCCTGCTGCTCGGCGGCCTGCGCGGCCAGTGGGTCCCCGGCCATCTCACCGTCGGGACGCTCCTGCTGGCCGTCGTGCTGCCAGGGGAACTTGGGCTTGTCGAAGGTGATGGTCGCCCAGTAGTCGTCGTCTTCCATCTCGTCGGAGCCGTGGCCACTGGGGGCGGGAGGCGGCGGCGCCGCGGCCGGGGCAGGCGCCTGCGCCGGGGCGGCCGTCGGCGCGGCCAGCGGCCCGCCGGCGACGCGGCGGTCGTAGCCGGGGTCGGCGGCTCCCGGCCCGTAGGCCGCGTCCTCGTAGCCGTCGTCGTAGCCGTCGTCGGGGGCGATCGGCCCCATCTCGTCCGGCGGCGGCGCCGCGCGGCGGCCGCGCGACTGCGGCTGCGGCTGCTCGTCGTCCATCCAGTCGTCGTCGTCCCGGCCCGCCCGGCTGGCCCGCAAGCCCAAGGCCACCAGGACGACCACCAGGACCACGACCACGATCAGGCCGAAGACCACGATGTAAGAAGTCATGCCACCACCCAATGCCTTGACCCGGCGAGAGTCGCCGGCGCGGACCGCGGGTTCGTCCCGTCTATCGCCAGCGATCGGTTCCCAGCGGGCCTAGTCCGATTCTGACCGACCGCTATGACCGTTGTCACACCTTTCGCGCACATTTACCCTCACACGGCGCGCGCCGATCGGCCAATCCGGCCGACCTCCGCGCCCCAGTCAGCTCCAGCCCCCCGAGGGGTCCGCCCTGACTCGGCGCTCACAGGCCCCAGGGTCAACGCGCCTACTTGCTGCCGAAGTTCCCGGTGATCCGTCCCCGGCCCACCGTGTGCTTGGCGATCGCGCCGAGCGATTCCTTCAGCGTGGCGCCGCTCTTGAACGGCGCCGGGTCGTCCAGTGCGTAGATGGTGAATCGGTACCGGTGCCGTTCTCCCTTGGGCGGGCACGGCGGCGTGTAACCCACCTTCTTGCCCGTGCTGAGACCCTCGACGGTATTGGGCAGCCGGGCGCCCTCGACGAGTTCGTGCGTGGTCCCGTCGATGCCCGCGATCACCCAGTGGACGTAGGCGCCGTTCTCGGCGTCCGGGTCGTCCATCACGATCGCGAACGAACGGGGGGCGGCCCCCGACCACCGCAGCGGTGGGGTCCTGCCCTGCCCGCTCGCGCAGCCGTACCGCGTGGGCAGGTCTCTGCCATCGCGGAAGACCGGGCTGGTCACGGTGAACCACTCCGACAGTTCGGCGCTCTTGTTCTGCGGCTGTCCGATCACCCCGCATCCGCTCAGCGCGGCGGTGAGCGCGAAGGCGCCCAGCGCGGCCGGCACGGCCAGGGTCGGACGCCGGTCTCTGCTCATCATCGTTAACGCTCCCAGGCGAGATGGTACGCCGCGCACCGCCGGTTCCCCCTCATCTCGGCGTCGCGCACACCTCGTCGGCGGCGCCCCCTTCCTCGTCGGCCCCAACCTTAGAGGTTCGATGAGGGTGGAACGGGCCTTTCCCGCCCTGAGATGGCACCGCGCCGGAGGGACGCCGCGGGGGTACGTGTCGTGTGACCTTCGTCCTGTCGTGTCCGAAAAATTATGAAGGAGTGGTGAAGTTCACAGGTCTGGTAACGGTCCAGTTTCCCCAAATGGAAAGATTGAAGGTTCTTTCCTGGCTGTCTCTTGGTGTTCGCGTGCTCCATCCGGTAGATTGTGAATGTCTTCACAAGCCGACCGTGACCTAGGAGGCCGCAATGGCCAGGACCGCCGAGGGGACCCCAGGCGCTCCCCACATCCTCATCGTGGGTGGCGGCTATGTGGGCATGTACACCGCACTGCGCCTGCAAAAGAAGCTCCGACGCGAGCTCAAGCGCGGTGAGGTCAAGATCACCATTGTTGATCCCAACTCGTACATGACGTACCAGCCGTTCCTCCCCGAGGCCGCCGCCGGGAACATCTCCCCGCGGCATGTCGTGGTGCCGCTGCGCCGGGTGCTGCCGAGGTGCACCGTGCGCAAGGCCCGCGTGACCGAGCTGAAGCACGAGGAGGGCTGGGCGATCCTCCAGCCACTGGCCGGCCCGCCCGAGCGGATCTCCTACGACTACCTGGTGATGGCGGCCGGCGCGGTGCCGCGCATCCTGCCGATCCCCGGCCTGGCCGAGAACGGGATCAGCCTCAAGACCGTCGGCGAGGCCATCCACCTGCGCAACCACATCCTGGAGCAGTTGGAGATCGCCGAGTCCACCAACGATGAGGAGGTTCGCCGCAAGGCGCTGACCTTCGTGTTCGTCGGCGGCGGGTTCGCCGGGGTGGAGGCGGTCGCCGAGCTGGAGGACATGACCCGCGACGCCACCCGCTACATGCGCAAGGTCACGCCGCAGGACCTGCGCTTCACGCTGGTCGAGGCGGCCGACCGGATCCTGCCCGAGGTCGGTCCCGACATGGGCAAGTGGACCGCCGAGCAGCTCCGCGGGCGCGGCATCGCGGTCAAGATGAAGACCTTCCTCCAGTCCGCGGTGGACGGGGTGATCGAGCTCTCCGACGGCAGCTCCTTCGAGGCCGGCACGCTGGTCTGGAACGCCGGGGTGAAGCCGTCGCCGGTCGTCCGGCACGGCGACCTGCCGCTCGACGAGCGGGGCCGGGTGAAGGGCACCGAGTACCTCACCATCGAGGGCCTGGTCCGGGCGTTCACCGCCGGCGACAACGCCGCGATCCCCGACCTGACCCAGGAGGGCATGTTCTGCCCGCCGAACGCCCAGCACGCGGTGCGGCAGTCCAAGGTGCTCGCCGACAACATCGTCCGCTCGCTGCGGGGCAAGTCGCTCAAGCCGTACGTGCACGGCAACGTGGGCGCCGTCGCCGGCCTCGGGCTGCACAAGGGCGTCGCCCAGACCTACGGGTTCAAGGTCAAGGGCTGGCCCGCGTGGTTCATGCACCGCAGCTACCACGGGGCGAAGGTGCCGACCTTCAACCGCAAGGCCCGGGTGCTGGCCGACTGGACCCTCGCGCTGTTCCTCAAGCGCGAGACCGTCTCGCTCGCCACCGTCGAGCAGCCGCGCGCCGACTTCGAGCTCGCCGCGCTCGACGACGCCAAGCCGAAGGAACGGGCCGTCTGAGGCCCGTCCGAACGGCTCCGGCCGGTTCCCGGCCCGGTGCGCCCCTGACGCCCCGGCGATCCCCGCGATCGTCGGGGCGTCAGGCTTTCTGGCGGGATTGGGGAGAATCGACGGGCCCGGCAGGAGGACGGGGCGCCGGAATCGGGGACGGTCAGGCGCGCTGCTTGAACGCGCGGAGGGAGAGCGGGGCGAAGATCAGGGAGATGCCCAGCCCCCACGCCAGCGCGATCAGGGCGTGGTCGAGCACCGGCCCGCCGACCAGCAGGCCGCGCATCGCCTCGACGAGCTGGGTCACCGGGCTGTTGTCCATGATCCAGGCGAGCCAGCCGGGGATGCCCCGGGTGTTCTGGATGAACGCGGTGCTCAGGAAGCTCAGCGGGAAGATCACCACGAAGCCGAAGATCTGCACCTTCTCCGGCTCGCTGACCTTCATCGCGATGTAGACCGAGGTCCACGAGAACAGCACCGCGAACGTCAGCAGCAGGACGAACGAGAGCAGCACCGCGAACACGTTGGTCTCGACCCGGAACCCGATCGCGAAGCCCACGATCAGCAGGATGACCATCGACCACGCCTGCTTGGCGGTGTCGGCGATGATCCGCCCGATCAGCGGCGCGCTGCGCGCGATCGGGAGGCTGCGGAACCGGTCGAACACCCCCTTGGTGATGTCGGAGTTGAGGCCGAACCCGGTGCTCATCCCGGCGAACAGGGCGTTCTGCGCGATGATGCCCGGGATGACGATGGGCAGGTAGGCCTCGACACTGCCCTTCATCGCCGGCCCGAACACGTACGCGAACAGCAGCACGAACATGATGGGCTGGATGGACAGGTCGAGCAGTTCCATCGGGTTGTGCTTGATCTGCACCAGGTTGCGCCAGGCCAGCGTCAGGATGTTGCGCGAGGCCACGGCGGGGGAGACCCGTTTGGTCAGGTTCGGCGGCGCGAGGGCGGTGGTGGTCATGCCGAGGCCCCTTCCTTGTCGGTGGCCTTGGCGAGCTGGTCGGCCTCGGCGTCGATGTCGTCGGTGTGGTGCCCGGTGAGGGCGAAGAAGACCTCGTCCAGGCTGGACTTGCGCAGCGACAGCTCGCCCACGGCGACGCCCGCGTCGTCGAGGGCGCGGACCACGGCGGTCATGATGGCCGGATCGGTGATCGGCGCCGCCACCAGGCCGTCGCGGACCTCCGGGACGGCCTCGGCCAGGTCCTGCACGACCCGCGCGACGGTGCCGCTGTCGGCCTGGTCGACCGGGCTGACCTCCAGGATCTGCCCGCCGACCTGCGCCTTGAGCTGGTCGGAGGTGCCGTGCGCGATGACCTGGCCGCGGTCGATGACGATGATGTCGTCGGCGAGCCGGTCGGCCTCCTCCAGGTACTGCGTGGTGAGTAGCACGGTGACGCCGTCGTCGGTCAGGCCGCGGACGATGTCCCACAGGCCGTTGCGGCTGCGCGGGTCGAGCCCGGTGGTGGGCTCGTCGAGGAACAGGAACTGGGGCTGCCCGACCAGGCTCGCGGCCAGGTCGAGCCGCCGGCGCATGCCGCCGGAGTAGGTCTTGGCGGCGCGCTCGGCCGCCTCGGTGAGCTGGAAGCGTTCGAGCAGCTCGGCCGCGCGGGCCTTGGCGGCGCGGCGGGGCAGCCCGAGCAGCCGGCCGATGAGCACCAGGTTCTCGGTGCCGGTGAGCATCTCGTCGACGCCGGCGTACTGGCCGGTGAGCCCGATGAGCTGCCGGACCTGGTGCGCCTCCTTCACCACGTCGAACCCGCCGACCTCGGCGCGGCCCTCGGTCGGCTGGATGAGCGTGGCCAGGATGCGCGTCATCGTGGTCTTGCCGGCCCCGTTGGGGCCGAGCACGCCGAGTACGGTGCCCGCCTGGGCGGTGAGCGAGACGCCGGCCAGCGCCTGGGTCTCACCGAAGCGCTTCACCAGGCCTTCGGCCTGGATGGCGTGGGTCATGTGATCTCCTAGGACTCTTCTGCCGGACGTCTCGCGGTTCCGCCGCAAGGGCCTGCCAAACTAGGCGCCGTCCGGGTGGGCGCGCATCTGGTTTATCCGCTGCCGCCGACAGGACGCCGGCAGCGTGAGGCCGATCCGTCCAAGTTCGCACAAGGGTCTGACAGAACGCTGACATCTCCCGTGTGACCTCGGCGGACGGCCTCCATGATGGGGTGGTCCGGGACACGCCGGGCGGCCCTGGGGGCAAAATCAGGGCAATTTCGTTGATACTTCTCCTTTCTCGTGGTGTCCAGGGCGCCGCGGACACCCGGCGGCCACCGGGGGAGGCCGCCGGGGATCTAGACTCATGGACGTGACGGCGGTGCGGCGCCACCAACGCGACGGCGGGAGGCCGCACCCGCCGCGATTGCGGCCGCCCGCGAACCGGGTGTCGCCCCGCGCGATCGCGCACTGGATGATCGAATACCTGCTGCTCTGGGGCCTGGCGTTCGGCCTGTCCTGGGGCGTCGCCGCCTGGATCGCCGACTCCGGCTGGAGCGGCCTGCCGGGCTGGCTGTCGGGCCACGTCTGGTGGGTCCCGGTCGCGGTCGGCGCCGCCGGGCTGGTCATGGTGACCGTGGCGCCGGTCTGGCGCTACCGCGTGCACCGCTGGGAGGTCAGCGCCGACGTCGTCTACACTCGCACCGGCTGGTTCAGCCGCGAGTGGCTGCTGGTGCCGGTGAGCCGCATCCAGACCGTCGACACCGAGCAGGGCTGGATCGAACGGATGCTGGGCCTGGCCACGATCGAGGTCAACACCGCCTCGCACACCGGCTCGTCCGAGGTCTCCGGCCTCCCGGTCGGCGTCGCCACCGCGCTGGCGGGCGAGCTCGCCCACCGTGCCCACGACCTGCGCGACGACGCGACGTGAGCGTACGGGACGGGCATCCGCCCGAAGAACCGCCCGGAACGCCGCCCCCGCGCCCCGGCACACCGGCTCCGCCTCCGACTCCACTCCCGTCCTCTGCTCCGCCCACGCCGTCGGCTCCGCTCCGGCCCGGGGGCCCGCTCCCGCCGCCGGTTCCGCCGCCGGACGAGGCGGGGGCGGACGGGCTGCGGCTGCATCCGCTGACCTTCGTGGTCGGTGCGGCGCGGGAGCTGATCGCGCTGCTCGCCGCGGGCGCCGCGGGGCTGGTCGTGGGGGGCCTGTCCACCGCGTTCTACTTCACCCTGGTGGGACTCGGGATCGGGCTGGCCTTCCACGTCGCGACCTGGGCGACGTTCACCTACGTCGTGCGCGAGGACCGGATCGAGCTGAGGCGGGCGCTGGTCGCACGATCGGTAAAGACCATCCCGCGCGAGCGGATCCGCGGCGTGGACATCAGCGCGTCCCTCCCGCACCGCTTGCTGCGCCTGGCGGTCGTGCACATCGACGCGGGCGCGGAGGGCGGGGAGGGGGAGCTCAACGCGGTGCACCGGCGGGAGGCCGAGCGGCTCCGCCGGGTGCTGCTGAGCCGCGCCCGTCCGGCGGAGCCCGCCGCGCCGCCCCGCCGGAGGCTGGCCCGGATGCGGCGCGCCTGGTACGTGTACGCCCCGCTGAGCGGCGCCTACCTGCTGACCCCGTTCGCCCTGGCGGGCAGCCTCATCGGAACGCTGTACAACCTGGGCGACGACCTCGGCCTGGTCACCCAGGAGCGGGTCGCGGGCCTCGGGCACGACCTGGTCGGCCTGCCGACCTCCGTGGTGTTCGGGCTGGCGGTGCTGTTCCTGCTGGCGATGCCGGTGGCCTCGGTGATCGTGTTCACGCTGTTCAACTGGGCCTTCACGGTGTACGAGCGGGACGGGTCGATCGTGGCCGAGCGCGGGCTGATCACCCGCCGCAGCGTCTCGCTGGAGCGGCGCCGCATCCGCGGGGTGGAACTGGCCGACAACCCGTTCGAGCGGCGGGCGGGGGTGCTGCGCCTCGGCGCCCTGGTCACCGGCCTGGGCGACGCCGCGC
This sequence comes from Spirillospora sp. NBC_01491, assembly GCF_036227065.1. GTDB lineage: Bacteria > Actinomycetota > Actinomycetes > Streptosporangiales > Streptosporangiaceae > Spirillospora > Spirillospora xylanilytica. Next base: position 2,521,937 of record NZ_CP109432.1, on the reverse strand, counting down.
ATCGCGGCCGGCTGCTTCCGGCGGCGCCGCGCCGGGTCGCCGAGGGACTCGCGGCCCAGGTGTTCGGCGCGGTGCCGGGCCCGCTGGTCGGGCACCCGCCCGCCGCCCGGGGCCGCCGGGTGCTGCGGGCCGTCGCGCCGCCGCTCGGCGTGGGGGCGCTGGCGCTCGCGGCCGGGCAGCCGTGGGTGACGTACTGCTGCCTGGTCCTGGCGGTGCTCGCCGTCCCCCTCGGGCTGGACCGGTACCGGCAGCTCGGGCACGTCACCGACGGGGCGCGGCTGTCGCTGCGGTCGGGGTCGCTGCGCCGCCGCCAGGTCGTGGTCGAGCACGGCGCGGTCGTGGGCTGGCGGCTGCGCCAGACCCTCTTCCAGCGGCGCCTCGGGCTCACCACCCTGTTCGCGGCGGTCGGCGCGGGCGAGGGCGGCTACCCGGCGATCGACATGGACGAGGGGGACGCCGTCGCGTTCGCGGCGAAGATCACCCCCGGCTGGGTGGCGCCCTTCCTCGAGTCCCCGCCCGAACCCGGCTGAGGACGGTGCGGGCCCCGCCGCGCGGTGAGCGGCGGGGCCCGGTGCGGCGCGCGGGCGGATCAGTCGGGGCGGCGGGCCCCGAACATGATCTCGTCCCAGGACGGGACGGAGGCGCGCTTGGCCTTGGCCTTGCGCCGGCCACGCGCCGGACGCGGGGGCGCCGCGGGCGCGTCTGCGGCGGTGGCCGCCGCCGCTGCGGCGGCGGGCGGGGCGCTGACCGGCTTCTCGGTCTCGGCGGCGGGCATCGCGGGACGGCTCGGCTTCTTCTTGGCCGGAGCCCGCGCGGGCTCCTTCGGCGCCGGTGTCTTCTCCTCGGCCGCGGCGGGCTCCTCCGGAACGGGCCGCTCCTCGGCGGCGGGCGCCCGCTTCGCAGCCTCGCGCTTCGGGACCTCCGGCTCGTCGGGGGCCTCTGCCTCCTGGGCGACCGGTTCAGGCTCCGCCACCGGCTCGGCCTCGACGTCGGTGTTCTCGGCTGCCGGAGCGGGCTCGGGCGCTGCTTCCGCCGCGGGCTCCTCGACGGGCTCGGCCGCCTGCTCCCGCGCGGCGGGCTCGGCCTCCTCCGCGACTCCTTCGGCGGTCGCCTCGGCGATCTCGGCGACCGCCTCGGGCTCCGGCGCCTCCGGTTCCGCGGGCACCTCGTGGACGTCGGGCTCGTCCAGCACGGCGGCGGGCGGCTCGACGGGCTCGGGTGCGGATTCGGGTGCGGGTTCCGGCTCCGCCTCGGGCTGCGGCTCGGGCGCCGGCGCCGGGACCTCGGCGACCGGCTCGGGCGGCGCGACCGGCGCGGGGCGCACCGGGGCGGGCGCGGCGGGCGGTTCGGTGACGGCGGCCGGACGCGGCACGGCGGCCGGCGCGGGACGCTCCTCGCGCAGCGGCTCGGGCTCGCGCTCCGGCGCCTTCGGAAGCGGCGCGGGCGCCGGGACCGGGACCGGACGCGCGGGCGGCGCGGCCGGCGGCGCCTCGCGCGGTGTCTCGCGGGACGCCTGGGCCTCATAGGCCGGCGCGGGCTCGCGGGGCGGGGCGACGGGGATCTCGCGCGGCGGCTCGCTCTCCCGCTGCGGGAAGGCGGGACGCGACGGGGCGCCGCCCCGGCCGCGGTCGATGCCGTACTCGCGCGGCTCGGCGGCGCGCAGCGGCTCGGGCGCCCGCTCGCCGGGCGGCTCGCTCTCGCCCGGGAGGCCGCGCCCGGGGCCGGGATCACGGCCGGTGCCCAGGTCGCGGACGTCCGACACGACCTTCATGGCCGGCCGCCGGGGCACCAGCGGCGTCACCGTGTCGGACAGGGCGTCGTCGTCCCACTCGACGGCGGTCAGCCGCGCGGCGACCTCGTCGAGCGGCGACACGTGCCGGCGGCGCGGGTCGAACACCCACTCGGCGGCGTGCGGGCGGCCGTTGTCGAAGAACGACAGGCGCACCCGCCAGGTGCTGTCCTCGCACTTCCAGGAGTCCCACTCGACCTCGTCGAGGTCGACGCCGCCGCGGCCGAGCCGCTCCTCGACGGTCTCGCCCAGCGGCGGGCCGGGGGTGGAGTCGCCCGGTCTGCGGACGGTCACCCGCTGCGCCTGCTGGGCCATGTACTCGCGTTCTTGCAGGACCGGTCCCTCGAACCACCGGACGCGTTCGACCGGGATGCCGGCCGACTCGGCGATCTCCTCCGCGGTCTCTCCGGACCGGATGCGAGCCTGGATCTCCTTCGGGCGCAAGGGATTCTCCACTTCGATCTCGAACTGGCCGAGGCGGGAGAAATGCCCACGGACCGCGGCGCGGAGCCGGTCGTCGACGGGCAGGGTGAACCGGGTGCCTCGGCCCGCGGTGGCCAGGACGAGGTACGTACCGTCCTCGCTGACCGCGACGAGGCGCAGCTCCTGCATGCGTGTCCTTCCTGCCCTGTCCTGACGGCACGGAGGGTGCCGGGCGGAGCTCCGGGTCGCGAGCCCGCCTCACTCGTGCTCGCGCCGTCCCACCGCCGGTTCCCACCGAGGGCGCATGCGTGCCCTTCCCCCGGGTACCCGAGTCTCTCTTTCGGACACACCTGCTGCCAGCACCGTACCCGGCATGTCCGAACATCGCCGCTCTCGAAGCCCTCTTCACGAGGCCGAAGAGGGCACCTGACCTAGCTTGCCCTCGCCGCGGTCCGGCCGGGGGCGCCCTGTCCCATTCTTGTGGATCCTTTTCCACACTGTGCCTGATGGGGGAGCCGGGCTCCAGCGGTTCGGGTAGTGAGCGTCACGTTGTTGACTGGAACATCCTGCTTCGGTGGTTAGTTTCGGTAAAGGGGATTTTGGGGTGTTCAGTCGGACAGGAGGTTCTGTTGATGCGGCGCAGGCTGCCGGATGTCAGTACGACCCAGCTCGTCGCCAGTGGTGTGGCGACGCTGGCGGCGGCGATCGGGGCGTCCTACCTCGGGGTCTACGGGACGATCATCGGTGCCGCCTTCATGAGCGTGGCCTCGACGGCGGGCGCGTCGGTCTTCAAGCACTACCTGGACCAGGGCAAGGAGCAGATCAAAGAGCGGACCCACATGCAGGCCGCGGCGGAGGGCCGGGAGGCGGCGCAGGGCGCGGCCTCCAGGGCCACGAGCGCGGACCCGACCCGGTCCGTCGCGTGGCCCGGCGAGGCCCCCTCCCATGCGCCCGCCGCCGGCAGGTCCGCCGCCGGGGGTGATCCGAACGCGACGCGGTTCGATCTTCCGCTGCCGGGTGGGGGCGACCCGAACGCGACCCGCCTGGACGCCAACGGCTCGAACGCGACCCGGATGGATCCGAACGCCACCCACGTGGAACGTTCCCCGGCCGCGGCCGTCGCCGCCGCGCTGGCGGAGGACGAGGCGGTGGACGGGGCCGTGCGCGGCGAGGCGTGGCGGGCCGCGTTCCGGAACACGGCCGAATGGACCCGGCAGCACTGGGTGAAGCTCGCGGTGTCGTCCGCGGCGATCTTCGCGATCGTGATCGGTGGCATCACCATCTACGAGGCGACCACCGGGGCGCCGATCGGCCGGAACCACGACACGGGCACCAGCGTCCGCAACGTCTTCGGCGGCGGCGGCAGTCAGGACCGTCCCAAGGACACGCCCTCGCAGACCCCCACCACCGAGCAGACCGGACCCGGCGAGACTCCCAGCGGCACGGCGCCCGGAACACCGAGCGACGGCCCGTCCACCCCGGAGACCGGGCAGCCGACCGACCGGCCGACCGACACTCCGTCGACGGAGCCCACGACCCCGTCGACGGAGCCCTCGACGCCGACCGAGCCCGCCCCGCCCGCGCCGTCCGGCGGCACCGGCACCGGCACCGGCCAGCAGCCCACCGGCCAGCAGCAGGGGCAGCCCCGGACGGGCACCGGCGACGGTTCGTGACGACGACGGCCCGTACCGGCCTCAACGCATCGGACGCCTCCGCCACTGGCGGAGGCGTCCGATGTCGTGGGCCGTTCGGGGGTCCTGCGCGCGAGCATGCGGTTCAGGCGCCGAAGACCTGCTCGGTGTAGGGGTTGGCGAACCGGCGGTCCGGGTCGAGCTCGTCGCGCAGCGCGCGGAACTCGCCGAAGCGCGGGTAGACCGTCTCCAGGTACGCGGCGTCGCGGGTGTGCATCTTGCCCCAGTGGGGACGCCCGCCGATCGCGTTCATCAGCTCCTCGACCCCCTGGAAGTACTCCTCGTGCGGGTCGCGGTGGAAGACGTGGATCGCGATGAACGCGGTGCGGCGCCCGTACGCCATCGACAGCCAGGCGTCCTCTTCGGGCAGCAGCCGCACTTCGATGGGAAAGCTGATCCGCCAGCGCTTCTTGTCGTACAGCTTGCGCAGGTCCCGCAGGGCGGGCACGAGCTGCTCGCGCGGGATCGCGTACTCCTGCTCCTTGAACCGGACGGTCCGCGGGCTGGTGAAGACCTTGTAAGAGGTGTCGCTGTAGGTGCGGTCGCTGAGAGCCTTGGCGGACACGCCGTTGATGAACGGGACCGTGCCGGGCAGCCGGTGGGTCACCTGGTTGATGGCGCCGAAGACGGAGTTGGACAGGAACTCGTCGTCCAGCCACCCCTTGAAGCGCGACACCGGACGGGCGGGGCCCTCGACGCGGTTGTTGCGCTTGGTCAGGCAGCGCTCGGTGTGCGGGAACCAGTAGAACTCGAAGTGCTCGTTGGCGGCATCGAGCTCGTCGACCCGCGACAGCACCTGGTCCCAGGCCATGGCCTCCTCCTGCGCGCGCAGGAGGAAGGCGGGAACGGTCCGCCAGGTGATCGCGGTGACGATGCCGAGAGCGCCGAGCCCGGCGCGGGCGGCGTCGAACAGCTCGGGCCGCTCGTCCGGCGAGCAGGTGACCGTGCTGCCGTCGGCGAGCACCAGCTCCAGCGCGGCGACCTGGGAGGCGAGCCCGGCGGCGTCGCGGCCGGTGCCGTGCGTGGCGGTCTGGAGCGCGCCCGCGACGGTCTGCTCCTGGATGTCGCCCATGTTGGCCAGCGCGAGGCCGTGCTCCTCGAGCGTCCGGTTGAGCACGTGCAGCGGGAGGCCGGCCTCGACCGTGACCAGGCCGGTGGCGGTGTCGACGGAGCGGACCGCGGTCAGCCCTCCCGGCTTCAGCAGGACGCCCTCGGCGACGGCCGCGCCGGTGAACGAGTGGCCGGTGCCGGTCATCCGGACCGTGAGGCCGTCGGCGGCGGCGGTCCGCACGGCCGCGGCCACCTCGTCGGTGGTGCGGGGAGTCGCGACGCGATGCGGCGTGGCCTGCTGATTCCCGGCCCAGTTCTGCCACTTTCGGGTACTCACGGGGGACATGGCAGGACTCTACTCGGCAATCGATCGTGAGGAAAGTTCACGTTTACTGATCGATCGCCCACCGGCCAGTCCGAGCACGGCGGCCACCGCGGTACCGGCCAGCGGCACCAGGAAGGCGGTGCCCGAGCCGGACCCGTCCGCCAGCCGTCCCGCCAGCGACGCCCCGGCCGCCACGCCCGCGCCGACCGCCGTGGACACCAGCGCCAGCCCCTCGGTGAGCCGGTGCGCCGGGACGAGCCGTTCGACCAGCCCGTACGCCGGGATCGCCGTGGGCGAGATCGCCATCCCGGAGATGAGCACCACGGGCATCATCAGCCACAGGTCGTCCACCAGGACCGGCGGCACCATCGCGACCGCCAGCAGGATCAGCCCGATCCGGAACCGGGTGGCGAGCGGGGTCCGCCAGTGCCGCGCCCCGTACCAGAACGCCGCCGCGGCGCTGCCGAACCCGTAGCAGCCGAGCAGGACGCCGGCCAGGGCCTTGTGCCCCTGCTCCGCGGCGAACGCGACCGCGCTCACGTCGATCGCGCCGAACACCAGGCCCATCATCAGGAAGATCGGTGCCATCACCAGCAGCGCCCGGTCGGCCAGCACGCCGCCGGTCTCGCCCGCCCGGCGCGGCCTCGGCGGCGGCTCGGTGCCGCGCTGCGCGGCGAGCGCGAGGCCGCCGGTCAGCGTGCAGGCCGCGGGCACGGCCAGGCCCGCTATCGGGTGCACCCCGGTGGACAGCGCGGTGACGATCACCGGCCCGGCGACGAAGATGCACTCGTCCACCACCGACTCGAAGGAGAACGCGGTGTGCAGCCGGGCCGGGTTCTCCCGCAGCGCGTACGTCCAGCGCGCCCGCACCCAGGCGCCCAGCGACACCTGGGTCAGCCCGGCCGCCGCCGCGGCCGGGAACAGCGTCCAGATCGGCAGCCCGGCCTCGGCGACGGCGATGAACACCGCGAAGCTCGCGGCGTTGGCCAGCACCACCGGCACCAGCACCCGGCGCTGCCCGTAGCGGTCGGCGAACCGGGCGCTCAGCGGCGAGCCCGCCGCGTAGGAGAGCGAGAGGGTCGCCGCCACCGAGCCGGCGATACCGTACGATCCGGTAACCGCGGACACGAGAAGGACGATGCCGATCCCCACCATGGACATCGACATGCGGCCGACGAACCCCGCAGCGACGAAGGGCCGGGCGCCGGGAACGCCGAGCAGCTCCCGGTACGGACTGGTCAACCCGGCCTCCCCTGCTCCCGGGAGGCGGGCCGCTCCCGGCCTCTTCGTGCGACTTCGGACCCATGATCACGTTACCTGGGGGAATCAACTGCACAGACGGGTAACCCATCCGTAGCGACATTCGTTGGGAATGGTTGTGGCTCCTCCTTCACCACCGCGCGCCCCAGGGCCCGGCACACCGGCCCCCGAGCCGCCCTCCGGGCCGGCCGCGGAGCGGACGCCGCCCACCCCGCCGAGCCCGCCGGGACGGGAGGGGGCGGCGCGGGCCAAGAAGCCCAAGCCGGAGAAGAAGCAGCGTTCGCGACCGCCCGCCGCCGGTGCCGCCCCGGCGCCCGGATGGCGGCGCCGCCGTCCGAGCCCGCTCCTCATCGCCGGTATCGCGGTGCTCGTCCTGGGGAACGTGACCGGGGGCGTGTACGCGGCGCTGACCACCGACGACGAGCCGCGCGGATCGACCGGCCCGCGGGCCGACCCGCCGCCCGCCGGGGGCGCCGCCGGGCCCGGCGGCCCGGTGACCAACGTGGCCGATGACGGCCAGGTCGCCCCGCTGCGCCGGGTGGTGCCGCCGGACGTGCTGGCCGTCGGCGCGGCGCCGCTCGACCAGCGCAAGATCGCCAAGCTCGGCCGGCTCGGCCGGGTGCGCGACGTGATCTCGGTGGCGGGCGGCGCGGTGCAGCTCCAGGGCCGGCAGGTCAACGCGTTCGCCGTCGACCCGTCCGCCTTCCGCTCGTGGACCCCGCCCGGCACCGCGACCAAGACCGAGTTGTGGACGGCGCTGGCCGGCGGCCAGTTCGTGGTCTCCTCCGACGCGGCCGAGCAGCTCCAGCTCAGCAGGGGCCTCCAGTACCCGATCGTGGGCCGGACGATGCCGCGCCTGACGCTGGGCGGCTCCAGCCCCCTCGGCCTGCCGGGCATCGACGTGCTGGTCGGCAAGAAGGCCGGCACCGACATCGGCCTGGTCCCCAACGTGGCCGTCATGGTCAACGCGCCCGGCGTCGAGCCGGGCAAGCTCGCCAAGGCGGTCGGCACGGTCCTCGGCGGCGGCGCCAAGGTGGTCGACCTGCACGAGAAGAAGTACCAGGCCCCGGCGGGCGGCGGTGCCCGCTCCGGCAGCTACCTCGATCTGTACAAGAAGGCCGCCACGACCTGCCCCGGCCTGTCCTGGACGGTGCTCGCCGCGATCGGGCAGGTCGAGAGCGACCACGGCCGCAACGCCGGCCGGTCCAGCGCCGGCGCGCTCGGCCCGATGCAGTTCATGCCCGCGACGTGGAAGTCCTACGGCGTCGACGGCGACGGCGACGGCAAGGCCGACATCATGAACCCCTACGACGCCATCCCCGGCGCCGCCAAGTACCTGTGCGCCAACGGGGCGGGCGGGGGCGGCAAGCACCTCTACCAGGCGGTCTGGCACTACAACCACGCCGACTGGTACGTCCAGAAGGTCCTCAACCTGGCCCAGGCGTACGCCGCCCGCTTCTCCTGATCCCGCGTCGCCGTCCGGTCCGGCCGCCCCGATCCGGCCCCGGTCCGTGCGCGGGTCCACCGTGGGTCCGCCCCGGCCCGCCCCTGCGCCCGCCGGGCCAGGCGGCTGGTTGGATGGACGCATGAGGCAGGCTCAACCGGTGGATCCGGCTCGGTACGACGCGTTGCTCCTGGTGTCCTTCGGCGGCCCCGAGGGACCGGACGACGTGATGCCCTTCCTGGAGAACGTGACCCGTGGCCGCGGCATCCCGAGGGAGCGCCTGGAGTCGGTCGCCGAGCACTACCACCTGTTCGGCGGGGTCAGCCCGATCAACGCCCAGTGCCGCGAGCTCAAGGCCGCCATCGAGGCCGACCTCGAGGACCACGACGTCGACCTGCCGGTCTACTGGGGCAACCGCAACTGGCAACCGCACCTCGCCGACACCGTCCGCCAGATGAAGGACGACGGCGTCCGGCACGCCGCCGCGTTCGTCACCTCCGCCTACAGCGGCTACTCGTGCGACGACCAGTACGTGGAGGACATCGAGCGGGCCCGCGAGCAGGTCCCGGACGCGCCCCGCATCGACAAGCTGCCCGTCTACTGCCTGCGCCCGGGGTTCATCGACCCGTTCGTCGACGCCGCCAAGTCCGCGCTGACCAGGATCCCGCACGGCGCGAACCTGGTCTTCACCGCGCACAGCGTGCCGCTGGCCCAGCCGGGCCGCGCCCGCTACGTCGCCGAGCTGGAGCAGGTCGCGGCGGCCGTCGCCGAACGCGCGGCGCCCGGAGCGCCCTGGTCGCTGGTCTACCAGAGCCGCAGCGGCCCGCCCTCCCAGCCGTGGCTGGAGCCCGACGTGTGCGACCACCTGGAGCGGCTGCACGCCGAGGGGGTGGGGGCGGTCGTCGTGGTCCCGGTGGGCTTCGTGTCCGACCACATGGAGGTCAAGTACGACCTCGACCACCAGGCCGCCGACCGCGCCGCCGCGCTGGGCCTGGCCTACACGCGCGCCGCCACCCCCCACACCGATCCGCGTTTCGTCGCGCTCGCCCGCGAGCTGCTGCTCGAACGCTCCGATCACCGAACCTGAGGAATGCGATGAGCCTGGCCGAGGAACTACTGGAGCTGGCCGTGGCCACGGCGCGGGAGGCCGGCCGGATGCTGGTCGACGAGCGCCCGGCCGGCGGCCCCGACGTGGTGCAGACCAAGAGCAGCCACACCGACGTGGTCACCCAGATGGACCGCGCCGCCGAACGCCTGATCATCGAGCGGATCCTCGCCGCCCGGCCGGGCGACGCCGTCCTCGGCGAGGAGGGCGGCACCCGCTCCGGCGGCAGCGGCGTCCGCTGGGTGGTCGACCCGATCGACGGGACCGTCAACTACCTCTACGACCTGCCCGACTGGGCGGTCAGCATCGCCGCCGAAGTGGACGGCGTCGCGGTCGCCGGCGCGGTCGACATGCCGCGGCGGGGCGAGCTGTACACCGCCGCGCGCGGCGGCGGGGCGCTGCTGCACACCGGCGCCGGGACGCGCGAGCTGCGCGTCAACGCGGACGTCCCGCTGGACCGGGCGCTGGTCGCCACCGGGTTCGGGTACGAGTCGCGGCGCCGCGCCCACCAGGCGCGCGTGCTCACCGGGGTACTGCCGGCCGTCCGCGACATCAGGCGCGGCGGTTCCTGCTGCGTCGACCTGTGCTCGCTGGCGGCGGGCCGTGTCGACGCCTACTACGAGCGCGGCGTCCAGGCGTGGGACGTCGCCGCCGGGGCGCTGATCGTCGAGGAGGCGGGCGGCCGGGTGGAGGGCCTGCACGGGGCCGCGGTGAGCCCCGAGCTGGCCATCGCGGGAGGTCCGGGCGTCTTCGAGGCCCTGCACGACCTGCTGGCGCCGCTCGACCCGGCCCGCGACTGAGGCCGTCGGAAGAGGCCGTCGGGAAAGGCACTGGGACCTGGGAGAACGAGCGGGGAGCCCGGAACCGCGACTCCAGGCCCCCCGTGCGGTCGGGCGTCCTAGTCGCAGCGGGGTGGCTCGACTCCGATGTCGTGATTCGCTGCGATCCGGCGCAGTTCTCTGATCTCCTCCTGGCGGATGTCCGCCAGGTAGGTGTCTCCATCTGCGTGGGCGCTGCGCAGCGACGCGTACGCGTGCTCGAGCCGCTGGTGGATCATGCTTGACAACTCGCCCATGGGCCTCCTCCCGGATCAGGCCGTCCCTACCCACACCTAGGCTGAAGGTAAACCTGTCGTCCGAGCCGAATTCGCGGCGGGCGCCGCGGGGTGCCGGCGGCATCGTGAGCAGGTGCTTACGGGGGTCTTACGGGCCTCGTGGCATACCTGGAGACCTTGACCGGAGGGGGACGCAGTGCGTGTTCTAGTCGTCGAGGACGAGCGGGTGCTCGCCGACGCGATCGCCACCGGCCTGCGCCGCGAGGCCCTGGCCGTGGACGTGGCCTACGACGGCGCGGGGGCGCTGGAGCGGGCGAGCGTCAACGACTACGACGTGATCGTCCTCGACCGCGACCTGCCCAAGGTGCACGGCGACGACGTGTGCACCGAGCTGGTGACCCGGCGCTACCCGGCGCGGATCATCATGCTGACCGCGGCCGGCGAGCTCGACGACCGGGTGCGGGGCCTGTCCATCGGCGCCGACGACTACCTGGCCAAGCCGTTCGCGTTCGCCGAGCTGATCGCCCGGGTGCGCGCCCTCGGCCGCCGCGCCGCCGCGCCGCTGCCGCCCGTGCTGGAACGCGCCGGGATCGCGCTCGACCCGGCCCGCCGCGAGGTGACGCGCGACACCCGCCCGGTCGAGCTGACCCGCAAGGAGTTCGCGGTGCTCGAGGTGCTGCTCAGCGCCGACGGCGCGGTGGTCAGTTCCGAACAGCTCCTGGAGAAGGCGTGGGACGAGCACATCGACCCGTTCACCAACGTGGTCCGCGTGACGATGATGACGCTGCGCAAGAAGCTGGGCGATCCGCCGGTGATCGAGACGGTGCCCGGGGTGGGGTACCGGCTGTGAACCCCGAACCCGAGCCCCGCCCGTCCGCGAGCGGGCCGGTGCCGCCGGCCGAGCCCCTCGTCCAGGGCGGCTCCTGGCAGGGGACGGGGCCGCAGCAGCTGCCGCCGCAGAACGGCGCGGGCGGCAAGGGCGGCAAGGGCGGCCAGCGCCAGGGCGGGGCGTTCATCGCCGACCTGCGCGCGCTGCCGAGCCGCGTGAGCGTGCGGCTCCGGCTGACCGTCCTGTACGGGCTGCTGTTCCTGATGGCGGGCGCGCTGCTGCTGTTCGTCACCTACCTGCTGGTCGGGTCGATCCTCGACTCGGTCCTCCCGGACGGCAACCTCCTCTACTCGTCGGGCAAGGAGGTCCTCAACACCAAGATTCTCAAAGAGCTGACGATGAGGCAGCTCCTCGGCCGGTCGCTGGTGGCGCTGGCCGGGGTCGGGATCATCGCCCTGGTGCTCGGCTACTTCGTCGCCGACCGGGCGCTGAGCCCGTTGCAGCGGGTGACGGCCACCGCCCGCAGGCTCTCCGGGAGCACCCTGCACGAGCGGATCGCGCTGGAGGGCCCCGACGACGAGATCAAGGAGCTGGCCGACACCTTCGACGCCATGCTCGAGCGGCTCGGCCAGGCGTTCGACTCCCAGCGCCGGTTCGTCGCCAACGCCTCGCACGAGCTGCGCACCCCGCTGGCGATCAACCGGACGCTGCTGGAGGTGGCGCTCGGCGACCCCGAGGTGTCCGACGACCTGCGCGCGGTGGGCCGGACGCTGCTGGCCACCAACGCCCGGCACGAGCGGCTGATCGAGGGCCTGCTGCTGCTGGCCCGCAGCGAGCGCGAGCTGACCACCCGGTCGCCGGTCGACCTGGCCGAGGTGGCGGCGGCGGTGCTGGAGAACTCCGGCCGCCGCGAGCGCGACCACGACGTCGCCGTCCACCCGGAGCTGACCTCCGGCACCGCGCTCGGCGACCCGGTGCTGCTGGAGCACCTGGTCACCAACCTGGTCGACAACGCGGTCAAGCACAACGACGACGGCGGCGAGGTGTGGATCCGTACCGGGCTGCTCGACGGCTACGCCACCGTCCAGGTCGAGAACACCGGCCCGACGGTGCCCGCCTACGAGGTCGACCGGCTGTTCGAGCCGTTCCGGCGGCTCAACGCCGACCGGGTCGAGTCGGCCAAGGGCGCCGGGCTGGGCCTGTCGATCGTCCGGTCGGTGGTGCTGGCGCACCGCGGCACGGTCTACGCCGCGCCGCGCCCCGGCGGCGGCCTGATCATGACCGTCCGCCTCCCGCTCGCCCGCGAGACGCACTGAGCCGCTCCCGCCGCTCCCGCCGGCCCTGCCGCCCCCGGTCCGCCGCCGGGGGCGGCGGTCACTTCAGGGCGGTGGTGGCGAGCGTCGGGTCGCCCTCGTAGTCCATCTGGAGGCCGACGAACTTGCCGGTGCTCAGGGCGGCGGTCCCGTCGTTCAGCAGCGGGACGAGCGCCATGTCGTCCAGCGCCGTCTTCTCGGCCTGCTGGAGTAGCCCGGTCCGCCGCCCGTTGTCGGGCGTCCGGATCGCCTGGGCCAGCAGCTCGTCGAACCGCGCGTTGCGCCAGCCCGCGAAGTTGTAGAGCCGGTTGCCGGTGGTGGCGACCTGGTCGCCGGCCAGCAGCGGCCGGAGCATCGTGTACGGGGCCGGGTAGTCCGGCCCCCACGCATAGAGCAGCAGTCCCGACGCGTCCTCGGCGGTGAGCAGTTTGCGCTGTTCGTCGAACTTGTAGGCGACGGTGGTCTTCAGCTCGATCCTCCAGCCGAGCACCTGCTGGAGCCGCTGCGCGATCACCTCGGCGGCGCGCCGGTACGTCTGGGTGTCCTGGACGAACAGGGTCACCTTCGTGCCGGGCTTCTGCCCGGCCTGCCCGGCGAGCGAGCGCGCCTTCGCCGGGTCGGTCGCGCCGCACGCCGGGCAGTCGCGAGCGCCCGCGAAGCCGGGCACGGGCCGTGGGACGATGCCGCGTGCGGGCTGGTAGACGCCCCCGTACAGGGTGTTGGAGATCGCCTGCCGGTCCAGGGCGTACGAGACGGCCAGCCGCGCCTCCTTCGACCGGAGCGGCCCCCGCTGGGTGAGCGGGATCAGCATCCTGGTGAACGGCGACGTGTGCGTCATCAGGCCGTTCATGCCCCGAGTGGTCGCCAGCTCCTCGGGCCCGAGCGGCGCCCAGTCGAGGGTGCCGGCGGCGATGCCGGCCCGGCCCACGGCGCTGCCGGCGGTGCCGCTGGTGCTCAGCCGGATCGAGACCCGGTCGAGCCTGGTCTTCCCGAAGGCCCACGCGTCGTTGCGGACCAGCGTGAGCGTCTGCTCCTTCTGGTACGACCCGACCTTGAACGGCCCGTTCCCGACGGGGTTCATGTTGTAGGCGCCGTTGTCGGGCCCGCCCGCGCCGGACGGCACCGGGGAGAACACCGGATCGGCCAGGCGCGCCGCGAACTCGCAGTTGGGGCCGGTCAGCTCGACCTGGAGGGTGCCGCCGGCGGCCTGCACCCCGGCCAGCTTCTGCGACTTCTTCGAGCTGGTCTCGGCGAAGCCCTTGATGTCGTCCATCAGGTACGGCGCGGCGGAGCCGGAGACCCCGGCGCTGCGGGCCCAGCCGCGGGCGAACGCGGCGGCGTCGACCGGTTCGCCGTTGCTGAACTGGGTGCCGGGCTTGATGGAGATCCTCCACCGGGTGCAGGTGGCGTCCGGAGTGATCGCGGTGGCCAGCCGGTTGCGCGCCGTGCCGTCCGGGGCGATCTCGGTGAGCCCGGTGAAGAGCTGCTTGGACACGAACTTGCGGGTGCCGAGCATGGAGTGCGAGGGGTCGAGCTCGCCCCCGTCGCCGAGCGCCGTCAGCGACGCCCGGAACTCGCCGCCCATCCGGCCCGAGTCGAAGGCGGGCGTCACCCGGTCGTCCTGCCGCATCTGGACGATCACGACGGCGGCGACGATGATCAGCGCGACGAGCGCCGCGCCGCCCGCTCCGGCCAGGACGCCGATGCCGCGCTTGCCGCTGAGGCCGCTGGACGGCTTGGTCATCTGGACGCCGGCGCCCGAAGGCTGCTGCCAGTTGCCCTGCTCCCCGGGGAACGGTGCAGGCCCCAGCGGGGACTGCGACTCAGGCGGGGGCCATTGGCCGCCCAACCGGTTCAGCCCGTTCCCTGGAGGCTGCTGCCCTGGAGGCTGCTGGCCCGGAAGGTGCTGCCCTGGGAGCGGCGGCTGGGCCGGATACTGCCCCCCGGGGAGCGGCTGACCCGGATGCTGCTGGCCTGGGAGCCGTCCGCCGGGCAGTTGCCCACCGGGGGCTCCTCCGCCCGGGAGCGGCGGGCTCGGCGGGGGCGGGGCGTATAGGGACCGGCCCGCCGCCTGGCCGAACGGCTGCTGGGGCCGCGCGGCGATCTGCCGGAGGCGCGTGCTGGTCGCGGCGGCCTCGGCGCCCTGGTTGAGCACCGCCGCGGACTGCGGGTCGCCCGGCCCGCCGCCGGTCTGGGGGAGGCTCCCCGCCAGGCTCAGCAGGCGGAGCAGGACCTGGTGCGAGGACGGCCGGGCGGCGGGGTCCTTGCCGAGGCAGTCGGCCACGAGCGACCGGAGCGGTTCGGCGAGCACCCCGAGGTCCGGGGGCAGGTTGAGGATGCGGTGCATGACCGCGGGGATGGAGTCCTGGCCGAACGCGGCCCGGCCCCCGGCCGCGTAGACCATCGTGGCGCCCCAGGCGAAGACGTCGGCCTTCGGCCCGACCGGGGCCCCGGAGATCTGCTCGGGCGCCATGTACGCCGGGGTCCCGACGGCGGTGCTGGACAGCGTGCCGGTGGCGTCCAGGGCGCGGGCGATGCCGAAGTCGATGACGCGCGGCCCGCCCTGGGCGAGCAGCACGTTCGCCGGTTTGAAGTCGCGGTGCACCACCCCGGCCTGGTGGATCGCGGCCAGCGCGGTCATCGTGCCGATCGCGACCCGGTCGAGCTCGGCGCCCCGGCGCGGGCCCTCGGCGGACAGCACCGCCGACAGCGGGGGGCCGTCGATGTACTCGCTGACGATGTAGGGGCGGTCGCCCTCGACGTCGGCGTCCAGGATGCGGGCCGTGCAGAACGGCGAGACGCGCCGCGCGACCTTCAGCTCGGCCGCGAACCGGGACCGTGCCCGCGGATCGCCGCTGAACCGGGCGTGCAGCAGCTTCACCGCCACCTGCCGCATCGCCCCGGAGTCCTGCCCGGACGCCGCGTCCCGCTCCGGTCCGGTGGTGTCCTCCGGGACGTCGTCGTCCGGCGGGACGTCCGGCAGCTCGGCCGGGTCGACCTCGGCGAGGTACACCGAGCCCTGCCCGCCCTCCCCGAGCAGGCCCGTCAGCCGGTACGGCCCCAGATGGCCGGGATCACCCGTGCGGAGTGGGGTGATCTCGGCCATCGCGGTCCTTCCGGGGTGGGACTGTGCGGAGACGGGCGGGCGCCCGGCGCGCCTACTTGCGCACGGTGCCGGTGGCGAGGGGGGTGGTGTCGGTCAGGTTCTTCTTCTCCTCGAACCGCAGCGAGGCGCTGGTCAGCCGGGTGAAGGTCACGTAGCCGGAGATGCACGTGCCCCTGCTGATGGTGATCTTGAGGGTGACCTGGGACGCGGTGCCCCCGGGCTCGGGCCTCAGCGTCCCGAAGCAGTCGGAGCCCTCGGTGTAGGTGACCGATCCGAGGACGGTGAGCAGGTTGTAGCGCACCTGCCAGCTCCCGTTGGTCTGCACGCCGGTGCCCGTCCAGACCCCGTAGAACTCCGTCGGGATACGGGCGAAACCGGTGGGCGAGGGTGTCGACGGGGTGTAGGTGGTCGGGAGCGTGAAGCGCGGGACGGGCGGGTCGTCCTCGCCGCTGTCGCCGGCGACGATGATCACCACCACGATGACGATGATCGAGATCAGCGCCAGCACGCCGCAGCCGATCGCGATGATCGGCCCGGTGGAGCTGGACTGCCGTCCCCCCTGCGGCCCGTACATGGGCGGATGCGGGCCGGGCGGGCCCTGCTGCATCTGCATCGGCGGGGGCGTCGTCGGGCCGTGCTGCATGCCGCCCTGCATGCCGCCCTGGTACATCGGCATCGGCGGCGGGGTGATCGGCTGGGGCGGCGGCGTGTGCGGACCGCCCATCGGCCCCTGCTGCATCCCGCCCTGCTGCATCCCGCCCTGCTGCATACCGCCTTGCTGCATACCTCCTTGGGGCATCCCGCCCTGCTGCATCGCGGCCGGGTTCATCGGCATCGGCGGCGGCGTGATCGGCTGGTGTGCCGGGGCCCGGCGCGCGGGCGGGACCGGCGGCGGGGCCGGGAGCTGCGCGGCGATGCGGGTGCCCTGGTTGAGCAGGTCCTCCTGGCCGGCGGCCGGGTTGCTGGGCGCCGCCCCGACGTGGCCGAGCAGGTTCAGCAGGAGCTGGGGCGCCGGCGGGCGCAGGCCGGCGTCCTTGGACAGGCACCGGCCGACCAGGTCGCGCACCGGTCCCGGCGGCAGCGCCGACAGGTCCGGATCCTCGTTCAGGATCCGGTTGATGATCACCGGGAGGGTGTCGGCCTCGAACGGCGACTGCCCGGTCGCCGCGAACACCATCGTCGCGCCCCAGGCGAAGATGTCGACCGCCGGGGTGAGCGGCGCGCCGGTCAGCTGCTCGGGCGCCAGGTAGCCGGGGGTGCCCACCACCATCCCGGTCGCGGTGACCTGGCTCTCCTGTGAGTTGACCGTCCGGGCGATGCCGAAGTCGACCACCCGCGGCCCGTCCGAGGCGAGCATCACGTTGTTGGGCTTGAAGTCGCGGTGCACGATGCCGGCCTCGTGGATGGCCGCGAGCGCCGTCGCGGTGCCGATCGCGAGCCGTTCCAGCTCGGCCGCGCTGCGCGGCCCGTTGTGCGCGACCACGTCGTGCAGTGACGGGCCGTCGATGAACTCGCTGACGACGTAGGGCTGGTCGCCCTGGACGTCGGCCTCCAGTACCCGCGCGGTGCAGAACGGCTCGACCTTCTGCGCCGCGGCGACCTCACGGGTGAAGCGGGCGCGGGCGGCGGGGTCGTTCGCCATCTGCGCGTGCAGGAGCTTGACGGCCACGTACCGGCCGTCGCGGGACTTGCCGAGGAAGACCGCGCCCTGCCCGCCCGCCCCGAGTCGCCCGACCATCTCGTACTGTCCCAGCGACCGGGGATCGCCTGGCTCCAGCGGAGCGGCATCCGGCATCTGACCCTCCAGTGACCCGCGGTCCAGGACCGCGATAGTGTTCGCGGGCTCCCGGCACGGGACCGTCCCGGCCCCCGCCGGAACGCCCGCCGTGGGGGCCCGCCCCCCAAACCTTCAGGCGGGCACATTATCGCGTTAGTTCAGACGTTTCACCGACGTGTCCGGTTCTCCTCGGCGCGGAAGTCCTCGTGCGGCGCCGCGCCCGGCGGCCCGCCCGGCGCGCGCAACGCCTCCGGGACCGATATGATCCCGCCGCCGTGGGATGCCCCGGCGGGGGCGTCCCGGCCCGATCATTGCCGTGACACCCGACCGGGTATGTGACATCTGACACATCAGCGCGCGCCGGGCCCGGGTGATCGGTGTCACCGGTGGGACCGGTCGCGCCTCGTGTGTCGCAGGTCACCGCCCGTGACAGAATTTCCCGCCCGGATCGGGCACAAGAACGGCCCCCCGTGCGTTAGATCCGCGCGACGGGGCGCATAAAGCACTGAGGGGGATGGAGATAGAAGATGGCGACCGACTATGACAGCCCACGCAAGACCGACGACGACCTCAATGAGGACAGCCTCCAGGAGCTCCAGGCCCGGCGGGCCGACAAGTCCGCCAGCATCATCGACGAGGACCTGGACGCCGGAGAGGTCGCCGAGCTGCCCGGCGCCGACCTGTCGAACGAGGAGCTGACCTTCCGGGTCGTTCCGCGGCAGGCCGACGAGTTCACCTGCACCCGCTGCTTCCTGGTGCACCACCGCAGCCAGTTGGCCGGAGAGAAGAACGGCCAGCCGGTCTGCCGTGAGTGCGCCGCCTGACCGGGGGCGAGCGGTGACGGGTGACATCGAACGACATCAGGAGAGCGGACGGGACGTGGAGCCGGCGCAGGGCGACGGCTCCGCCGAGATCGGCGAGCTGATCGGCCGGCTGTCCGGCGGCGACGACATGGACCGCGAGACCCGCGGGCGCCTGCTGGGCCGGCTGGCCCGGCTGCTCGGGCAGAACGCGCGCCGGGCGGGCGCCGCCGGCGTCGCGCGCGGCAAGTGGCTGACCGACCTGCTCGTCGCGGCGGTGCCGCACATCCCGATCCGCGATCTGGAGACGTTGAGCGGACACCACCACGGCCTGTTCGGCGAGGAACTCGCCGACAGCGTGGTCAAGGTGGCCAGCAACAGCACGACGGCGGTGGGCGCGGCCGGCGGCGCGCTGGCGGCGGTGGAGTTCGCGGCCCCGCCGATGCTGCTCACCGCGCCCGCGCAGCTCGCCGCCGAGACCCTGGTGGTCGCGGCGATCGAGGTCAAGATGATCGCCGAGCTGCACGAGGTGTACGGGGTCCGGATCCAGGGCTCGGGCACCGCGCGCGGCGCGGCCTTCCTCACCTCCTGGGCACGGCAGCGCGGGATCAACCCGCTCGAGAGCGGCTCCCTGGCCAGCGCGCTGGGCTCGGCGGCCAAGGCGGCGCTGCGCAAACGGCTGCTGCGCACCTTCGGGCGCAGCATGACCACCATGGGCCCGTTCCTCACCGGCGCCGCGGCCGGGGCGGCGCTCAACCGCACCGCCACCAAACGCCTCGCGAGCACGGTCCGCGGCCATCTGCGCGAGAACACCGGCCTGCCGGCCGCGCTCCCCGGCGACCACAAGTCCCTCGGCCAGGCCGACTAGCGAGAACCGCGCCGGCGCGCACCCCGGCGCCGCGCGTCCCACCGGGACGGACTCCGCTGGGACCAATCCCCATCGGCACCGACACCCGTTCGCCCCCCGCCATCCCCACCGTTCCTGCCGTCCCCGCTTTTCCTGCCCGGCCCGCGCACTGCCGCCCTCGCGCACCCGCACGAGCGCCGCGCGTGCGCCGGGGCTCGGGAGGCTGCACCGACGGGCCACGGGTCAGGCGAAATCGAGCTCGCCGGAGACCGGGTCGCGCCCGGCCAGCCACATCCCGAGCGCTTCGCGGGTGCCGCGCACCTCCGGCCCGCGCCCGATCGGGCGGTGCCCGTCGGTCGGGACGACGCGGTGGCGGAGTAGGCGGCGGTTGAGCCAGAAGCTGAGGTGCACCCCCTCCCGGAAGATCGCGGTGGCGACGGTGTCCGGGACCTCGCGGGGACGGCCGAGGCCGCGCCGGATGTCCTGGTGGTGAACGCCCAGGTCGCCGAGCATGACCGCGGCGCCGAGGCGGCTGGTGGCGGACGGGGCGGCGGCCCAGGCGCGGGCCCATTCCTCCAGACGCGCGCGGGGGAGGTGCCGTACCCGGTCGGCCTGCGCCTGGTTGGCGGCGTTGAAGCGGGTTCCGAAGCGCAGGTAGGTGGCGAGGTAGTCCGCGCCGATGAGGTGGCCCAGCACGTCGCGCGGGGCCCAGCCGGCGCACAGCGTGGTCCCGGTGTCGAACTCCTCGTCGGGCAGTTGCTCGAGGGTCTCGATCAGCCGGAGGCGCTCGGCGCGCTGCTCGTCCTCGTACGGGAAACGCATCGTGGTCGGTCCCTTCGTCACGACGGGACCGACCACGATACGCAGAGTGCTTGCGGACGCAAGCTCTGGACCCCCTATCCAATAGGGGTCACGGCTCTCAGAGCTCCCCCCGGAGCTGCGCGGGCAGTTCGCCGGTGCCCTTGGCCCACTGCCGGGCCGCGGCCCGGGTGGCCAGCAGCCGGGCGACCTCCATGCCGACGCCCATCACCACCGCCCAGGCGATCGCCTCGGAGAGCGCCACGTCCGGGGACTCGGGGTTGACCGGCGGCTCCTTGCCGGTGCCCTTCTTCCACGCCAGCGTGATCGCCTTCTTCGCGACGAAGCCGCTCGCGAAGGCCGCGGCGCCGGCCATCACCCGCCAGCCGATGTCGCCCTTGTCCGCCATCATCGTCCTCCAGTCGTCCGGTGATCCCGACGCTACCGGAACGGGGTGCTCCCGGCGGGGGAGCGATCACGCGCCGGGCGGGCGGTATACGGCCTGCGCGCCGTCCCGATGTCAATACCATTGGACCCATGACAGATCAGCCGCGTACGCCCGACGTCCCTGCCAAGCCCTCCCTGGACGGCCTGGAGGAGAAGTGGGTACGCCGCTGGGACGCCGACGGCACCTACCGTTTCGACCGGACCCGGCCCCGCGCCGACGTCTACTCCATCGACACGCCCCCGCCGACGGTGAGCGGCTCCCTCCACGTCGGCCACGTCTTCTCCTATACCCACACCGACGCCATGGCGCGCTTCCAGCGGATGCGGGGGCGCGAGGTCTTCTACCCGATGGGGTGGGACGACAACGGGCTGCCGACCGAGCGCCGTGTGCAGAACTACTTCGGGGTCCGGTGCGACCCCTCGCTGCCCTACGACCCATCCTTCGAGCCGCCCGAGAAGCCCGACCCCAAGCGCCAGCTCCCGGTGTCGCGGCGCAACTTCATCGAGCTGTGCGAGCGGCTCACCGGGGTCGACGAGAAGGCGTTCGAGGAGATGTGGCGCCGGGTCGGCCTGTCGGTCGACTGGAACCACCTCTACACCACCATCGGGTCCGACTCCCGGGCCGCGTCCCAGCGCGCGTTCCTGCGCAACCTCAAGCGCGGTGAGGCGTACCTGTCGGAGGCGCCGACGCTGTGGGACGTCACGTTCCGCACGGCCGTCGCGCAGGCCGAGCTCGAAGACCGCGAGCAGTCCGGCGCGTTCTTCCGCATCCGCTTCCACGGCGACGACCGGCCGGTCTACATCGAGACGACCCGTCCCGAGCTGCTGCCCGCGTGCGTCGCGCTGGTCGCCCACCCCGACGACGAGCGCTACCGGGAGCTGTTCGGCACGACCGTCCGCACCCCGCTGTTCGGCGTCGAGATCCCGGTGCTGGCGCACCGGCTGGCCGAGCCCGACAAGGGGTCGGGCATCGCGATGATCTGCACGTTCGGCGACGTCACCGACGTCACCTGGTGGCGCGAGCTCGACCTGCCCACCCGCGCGATCATCGACTGGGACGGCCGGCTCGCCGCCGTCCCGCCGCAGGGCGTCCCGGCGAGCCCCTACGACGAGCTGGCCGGCAAGACCGTCTTCTCCGCCAAGGAGCGGGTGGTCGAGCTGCTGCGCGAGTCCGGCGACCTCGACGGCGAGCCCCGCAAGATCAGCCGGCCGGTGAAGTTCTACGAGAAGGGCAACAAGCCGCTCGAGATCGTCACCACCCGGCAGTGGTACATCCGCAACGGCGGGCGCGACCCCGAGATCCGCGCCGAGCTGCTGCTGCGCGGCGCCGAGCTCGACTGGCACCCGCCGTACATGCGGGCCCGGTACGAGAACTGGGTCGAGGGCCTCAACGGCGACTGGCTGATCTCCCGGCAGCGGTTCTTCGGCGTGCCGATCCCGGTCTGGTACCCGCTGGACGCGTCCGGCGAGCCGGTCTACGACCAGCCGATCACCCCGCCCGAGGACGTGCTCCCGGTCGACCCGTCCAGCGACCACCCGCCCGCGTACAGCGAGGACCAGCGCGGCAAGCCGAACGGGTTCACCGGCGACCCGGACGTGATGGACACCTGGGCGACCTCGTCGCTGACCCCGCAGATCGCGGGCGGCTGGGAACGCGACCCCGACCTGTTCGCCCGCGTCTTCCCGTACGCGCTGCGGCCCCAGGGGCACGACATCATCCGCACCTGGCTGTTCTCCACGGTCGTCCGCGCGCACCTGGAGCACGGCTCGCTGCCGTGGAGCGACACCGCGCTGTCGGGCTGGATCCTCGACCCCGACCGCAAGAAGATGTCCAAGTCCAAGGGCAACGTGGTCACCCCGATCGCGCTGCTGGAGGAGTTCGGCTCCGACGCGGTCCGCTACTGGTCGGCCAGCGGCCGTCCGGGCACCGACACCACCTTCGACACCGGTCAGATCAAGGTCGGCCGGCGGCTCGCCATCAAGATCCTCAACGCGTCCAAGTTCGTGCTCGGCTTCGGTGAGGTCGCGGCCGACGCGGCGGTGACCGAGCCGCTCGACCTGGCGATGCTGGCCGCGCTGTCGGGGGTGGTCGAGGACGCGACGCGGGCGTTCGAGGGCTACGACTACACCCGCGCGCTGGAGCGGACCGAGCGGTTCTTCTGGGAGTTCTGCGACGACTACCTGGAGCTGGTGAAGTCCCGCGCGTACGGCGAGGGCCCCGAGGCGCAGTCCGCGCGGGCGGCGCTCCGCACGGCCCTCGGCGTCCTGCTGCGGCTGTTCGCGCCGGCGCTGCCGTTCGTGACCGAGGAGGTCTGGTCGTGGTGGCGCGAGGGCTCGGTGCACCGCGCCGCGTGGCCGGCGGCGGCCGAGCTGCCGTCCGGTGGCGAGCCCGCCGTGCTGGCCGTCACCGCCGAGGCGCTGCGCCAGGTCCGCAAGGCCAAGTCGGCGGCCAAGGCGTCGATGCGCGCCGACGTGTCGCACGCCGTCGTCCGCGGCGCCGAGGTCGCCCGCCTCGCGCAGGACGACCTGGTCGCGGCCGGCCGCATCGCGGACCTGGTCATCGAGGCCGCCCCCGCCGAGCTGGCCGTCGAGGTGACCCTGGCGCCCGCCGCCGGCTGAGCCCGCGCGGGCCGGGAAGCCGCCCGGTCCGCCCCCGGACGTCCGATCGCCCGCTCGCCGGGACGGTCGAACGTCCGGGGGCGGACGGCGGTCACGGCAAACCGAACGGGATTCCAATCGGCCTCGGCAGGCGTTACCGTAAGCGAACGCTGACCGATCCTGGAGGAGCCATCCCGTGACGGATCTGGACGACTACGGGCGCCGAGCCCGTGCCTGGCTGGAGTCCGGCGCCGCCGGCGTCCCGGCGGACCCCGACCTCGCCGCCTCGCGCGCGTTCATGGCGAAGCTGCACGACGCGGGGTACTCCGGCATCACCTGGCCGCCCGAGTACGGCGGGCAGGGGCTCGGCGCCGCCGAGGAGCGCGCGTTCCAGCAGGCGGCCCGCGAGCATCCGCTGCCGGTCGGGGTGTTCGGCATCGGGCTCGGCATGTGCGGCCCGACCCTGCTGTCGATCGGCACCGAGGAGCAGAAGCGGCGCCACCTCCGGCCGCTGCTGCGCGGCGAGGAGATCTGGTGCCAGATGTTCTCCGAGCCGGGCGCCGGGTCGGACGTGGCCTCGCTCCAGACCCGCGCGGTCTTCGACGGCGATGCCTGGGTGCTGACCGGGCAGAAGGTGTGGACCTCGGTCGCCCGGCAGGCCGACTACGGGCTGCTGATCGCGCGCACCGACCCGGACGTGCCCAAGCACCAGGGCATCACGATGTTCGTCGTCGACATGCACGACCCAGGCGTCACCGTCCGGCCGCTGCGCGACATGACCGGCGTGTCGCACTTCAACGAGGTCTTCTTCGACGATGTCCGGATCGCCCCGGACCAGGTCGTCGGCGAGGTGAACGGCGGCTGGTCGGCGGCCGTGACCACGCTGCTGCACGAGCGGGTCTCGATCGGCATGGGCACCTCCCGCACCGAGCGGCCCGCCTCGTTCGCCGCGCTGTCGGCCGCCGCCCGCGACCGCGGCCTGCTGGACGACCCGGTGGCGCGGGACGAGCTGGTCGGGCTCTACCTGCGGGAGCGCGCCTTCGACCTGCTGAACGCGCGGATGTCGCAGGAGGTCAAGGCGGGGATCCAGCCGGGCGCGCGCGGCTCGGTGATCAAGCTGCTGCTGGCCGAGCTGACCTTGGAGGGCGCCGACGCGGCGAGCCGGATCCTCGGCCCGGACGCGGTCGCGCACGACGGCCCCGGGACGCTCGCCGGCGCGCTGGCGTGGGCCCCGGGGATGGCGCTGGGCGGCGGCACCAACGAGATCATGCGCAACATCATCGGCGACCGGGTGCTCGGCCTGCCGCGCGAGCCGCAGGTCGACCGGACCGTCCCGTTCCGCGACCTCAAGGTGGGCACCCAGGCGAAGGAGGCGGGCCAGTGAGGCTGATCCTCACCGATGAGCAGCGGGACCTGGCGGGTTCGGTGCGCGCGTTCCTCGCCGGCACCGCACCGATGGCCCGTGTCCGCGCGGTCGCCGAGTCCGGCGAGCCCTACGACCGGGACGTCTGGACGCGGACGGCCGGCGAGCTGGGTCTCGCCGGGCTAGCGGTGCCCGAGGCACACGGTGGGTCTGGGGCGGGCCATGCCGAGGTCGCGGTGGTGATGGAGGAGCTCGGCGCCGCGCTGACCCCGTCGCCCTACCTGGCCTCTGCGGTCCTGGCCGCCGACCTGCTGGTCGCGCTCGGCGACGAGGCCGCGGCCGAGACCGAGGACCTGCTCCCCGGCATCGCGTCCGGGACCACGGTCGCCGCGTTCGCGCACCCCGAGCCGGGTGCGCCGCTGCCGTCCGCTGAGCGCGCGGGCGGCGGGCACGTGCTGGACGGGCGGGTGCCGCGCCTGCTGAACGGGGCCGACGCCGACCTCCTGCTCGTCGTCGCCGACCTCCGCGGCGAGGCGGGCGGGACGGCGGTGTTCGCGGTCGAGGCCGGTGCGTCCGGCCTGGCCCGGCACCCGCTGACCACGCTGGACCTGACCCGCCCGCAGGCCAGGGTGGAGCTCGCCGGCACCCCGGCCCGCCTGCTCGGGACGCCCGGCGCCGGCACCGCCGCGGCGCTCGCCCGGGCGCTCGACCTGGCCTCGGTGGCGGTGGCCGCCGGGCAGCTCGGCGGGCTCCGCCGCTGCCTGGACGTGATCGTCGAGTACGCCGGGCTGCGGGTGCAGTTCGGCCGGTTCGTCGGCTCGTTCCAGGGCGTCAAGCACAAGCTCGCCGACATGCACTGCACCCTGGAGCAGGCCGAGTCGATCGTCCGGTACGCGGCATGGACGGCCGACGAGAGCCCCGAGGAGCTCCCGGTGGCCGCCGCGCTCGCCCAGGCGTTCGTCGGCGGCGCCGCGTTCCGGGTCGCCAAGGACCACCTGCTGCTGCACGGCGGGATCGGCTTCACCTGGGAGCACGACGCGCACCTGTACTACAAGCGCGCCAAGGGCGACGAGCTCCTGCTGGGCCCGCCCCGCGTCCACCGCGCCCGCCTGGCCGAGCGCCTCGGCCTCTGACGGCGCGGGCACCCGCCGTTCAGTAGGTGAACGGCAGGTGCTTGATGCCGTTGATGAAGTTGGAGAAGAGTAGATCGGGCTCCCCGTCGGCGCGGACGCCGGGGACCCGGGTGAACAGCTCGCGGAACATCACGGTGATCTCGCGGCGGGCCAGGTTGGCGCCCAGGCAGAAGTGCGGGCCGGGCCCGCCGAACGCGACGTGCGGGTTGGGGGAGCGGGTGATGTCGAAGGCGTCGGGGTCGTCGAAGACCGCCTCGTCGCGGTTGGCCGAGTTGTAGAACAGCAGCACCTTGTCGCCGGCCTTGTAGTGCCGGCCGTTCATCTCGTGGTCGCGGGTGACGGTGCGGCGGAACTGGATGACCGGGGTGGCCATCCGGAGGATCTCCTCGATCGCGCCGCCGATGCGGCCGTCGAAGTCCTCGGTCAGCAGCGCCCGCTGCTCCGGGTGGTCGGTGAGCAGCTTGAGGCCGTGCGACATCGCGTTGCGGGTGGTCTCGTTGCCCGCGACGACCAGCAGGATGAAGAACGAGCCGATCTCCTGGTCGGTCAGCGACTCGCCGTCCACGTTCGCGGCGATCAGCGCCGAGACCAGGTCGTCGCCGGGGGCGCGGCGCCGCCGCCGGGCCAGCTTCATCGCCAGGTGGTTCAGCTCGTAGCCCGCCGTCAGCGCCTTGAGCAGGCTGTACAGCACGCCGACGCGGGTGATCCCGGTCTCGGCGAACCGCCGGCCGCCGGTGTACTCGGGGTCGCCGATGCCGAGGATGATGTTGGTCCGGTCGTAGACCATCGGCCGGTCCTTCTCCGGGATGCCCATCATGTCGCAGATGACCTGGACCGGCAGCCGGGCCGCCACGTCGGTGACGAAGTCGCCCCCGCCGGGCCCCGCGGCCAGCATGTCGTCCACGATGCGGGTGGCGGTGGCCTGGAGGTCGGTCTCCAGCTTGGCCAGCACCCGGGGGGTGAACGCCCGCGACACGATCCGGCGGATCTTGGCGTGCCGCGGGTCGTCCATGTTGATCATCGAGCCGAAGTAGCGGGCCAGGTAGGGCGGCAGGTCGGCGATGCTGTTGGAGCACGGCTCGCTGCTGAACACCCCCGGCGTGCGGCTGGCCTCCACCACGTCGGCGTGCCGGACCAGCGCGTGGTAGCCGGGCCCGGACTTGATGAACGGCAGCTTGAGCTCGTGGAAGAACGCCGGCCGCTCCCGTGCGCGCAGCGCCGTGAACGCGGCCCGCCGCTGCTCGGGCGGACGGGACCAGAACGCCAGGTCCGACAGGTTGGTCTCGGGCATGTCCCGCGCCTCGGTCGTCGTCACGTCCGCACCGTCCTCGGGGCCTCGCGCAGATTCAGAACGTCATTCGGTTCCATCGAAGCGAGACCCCGGGACGCCGTCAAGACGAACCGGGCGATTCCCCCAAGCCGATGCCCGAGCCGGTCACCCGAGCCGGTCCGTCCCGGGGGCGAGGAGGAGGGCCAGGGCGGCGAGGGTGGAGAGGGCGGTCGCGCTCTTGATCCAGGGCATCCGCAGGGAGACGGCGGCGTCGCGGGCCGGGTCGCGGGCCAGGTGGGTGAGCGCGGCGCTGAGCGCGCGGCCCGCGCCGAACGCCGCGCCCACCAGGAGGGACGCGGCCGGGCCCTGGTGGCTGAGCAGGAGCCCGAGGGCGAGCACGTACGGGCTCGACGCCGACACGTACGTCCGGACGCCGGTGCCGAGCTCGAAGCCGAACTGCAACGTCCCGCGCCGCAGCCGGATCTGGAGCACGTCCTGGGGGATCTGCCTGGCGTTCTGCGGCAGCGGGATCCGGACCAGCCCGAACTCGCGCGCCGCGCCGAGAGCGGCCACCACCACGATCGCCATCGCGCGCGCGGACGAGGGGAGCGGCGCGGCCAGGCCGGACAGCAGCCACGCGACCGCCGCGCTGAGGACGCCCCCGAGCAGGAGCCCGAGGGTGAAGACGGCGAGGACCTCGCCCTGCCGTACCGGGGCCCGCCAACCTGGCGAGAACAGCACAGATTCGCTGTTACGCGTTCAAACGCTGCCCGACAGCGCGTACCCCGCCAGCGCGCCCACCGCCGCCCAGCACAGGACGGCTGCGTCCAGGGCCGCCGCCGTGACCGCCAGCAGCGTCAGCGCCGCGACCGGCAGCAGCGGCTCGGTCAGCCCCCGGCGCAGCCTCCCGGCCGGGGCGGTCAGTTGTGGCACGCGGTCGCCTTACGGCAGATGGTCTTGTACCAGTTGCCGCGCTTGGACTTCTTCCATCCGTCGTGGCAGCGCCAGGTGACGCCCTTGGCGCAGCTGCCGCAGCGCTTGGAGTAGGCCCACACCCAGCCGTCGTAGCCGCCGCCGTAGCACTGGTTCGGACGCAGCTTGTACTTGCCCGGGTTGGAGACGCCCGACTTATGGAAGCCCTTGTACTTCCCGCTCGTCCGGCAGCACACGCTGCACACCAGGCTCGGCCCGCAGCCGGGGGAGCAGTTGTGGTTGGACGCGTACGACGGGCAGCGCGGATAGATGTCGTAGTAGCCGCGCAGGCTGAACCCCGACGACAGGGCCTGCCGCGCGGGCGGGAACACCCCGAGCGCGTTGAGCCCGGCGGTGGCCCCCGCGGCGGCGAGCCCGGTCAGCACGCTGCGCCGGACGGGCCGCACCCTGGCCCGGTCGTCGTGGACGCGCCGGCGCACCCGTTCGGCGCCCGCGGGGCGGGGCCCGCGCAGCGGCGGGACGTCCTCCAGTCGGATCATCGCGATACCTCCAGTTCCCTGAGCGCCTGCGCGGAACCGACCGGCTCCGCCACCCGCACCCGCCCGTCCTCGTCGACGATCACCGCGAACGGGGTGGCGGGGACCCCGTAGGCGGCGAACAGCCCGTCGTGCTCACCGCTGAGCACGGTGATCCCCGCCGCCGGCCCGAGTTCGTCGGGCGCGGGGCCGTCGGGCGCGGGGCCGGAGAAGATCGCGTGCATCGGCCGTCCGAGCCCGCCCGCCTCGGCGAGGACGTCGGCGCACACGCCGCAGTCGCGGTCCAGGAACAGCAGCAGCCCGGGGCCAAGCCGGCCGAACTCGGGCGCGGGCGTCCCGGGCGCCGGGCCGAGCGCCGCACGCGGCGCGCCCCGTCCGGACCCGCCCTGCCCGAGCGCGTGGACCTGCCGGACGAGTCCGGCGACCACCAGCGCCAGCAGCGCGATCGCCACCCAGGACAGCAGCAGCGCACTGGTCGTGAAGCTCATCGGGCCCCTTCCTCGATCATCGCTTGCGGCAGCGACCACAGGATCACCGCGAAACCCAGGCCGGCCAGGACGGCGACCGCGACCTCGGCGGCGGGCGGCCCGGTCTGGAGGCCCCGCGCGGCACCGGCCGCGGCGAGCCCCGCCAGCGCCGCCGCGCGGACGGC
Source organism: Spirillospora sp. NBC_01491 (assembly GCF_036227065.1). Taxonomy (GTDB): domain Bacteria; phylum Actinomycetota; class Actinomycetes; order Streptosporangiales; family Streptosporangiaceae; genus Spirillospora; species Spirillospora xylanilytica. The sequence continues at coordinate 2,493,394 of NZ_CP109432.1, read as the reverse complement.
GACCCAGCCCGTCATCGGCGTCCCGGCGTCCCCGGCGCAGCCGCACGGCACCCCGCGCGGCCGGGTCCGCGCCACGTACGCCGCGTACGCCGCATAGAGGGCGAGTAGCGCCGCTGACGCCGCCAGCGCGCCGCGCAGCAGCCCGTTCTCCCACAGCAGCAGCCCCGCGGCGGCTCCGAAGCCCGTCAGGGCCTCCGCCGCGACCGCGAGCCCGGCGACGGGGGCGGCGAGCACGCCCGGGACCGTGCGATGCGCCCGTACGGCGGCGGCGAGCGCCCCCGGCCGGCGGAGCTGCCCGTAGAGCGAGCCCAGCAGGACGAGCGGGACGGTCACCGCCGCGATCCCGGCCAGCAGGCCGGTCACCCGATCGCCTCGACCGCCAGATTGTCGAGCCGCCCCGGCACCTCGCGCACCCGGTCCTCCTCGGGCAGCACGGTGACCAGCAGCGACTTCAGGGCCAGCAGGAAGTACGGCCCCTGCCCCTCGACGGCGTCCTGGAAGAGCTCGCCGCCCGCGACCCGCGCGCCCCGCCAGGACGGCAGGCGGCGCCTGGTCTGCCCGTTCAGCGCGGTGATCTCCAGCAGGCCCACCCCCGGGACCTCCTTGACCAGCTCGGCGGGCTCGGGGCGCCGGGCCCGGCCGAGCGGCACGGCGGTGATCCCGTCCTCGTGCTCGGTCAGCCGGACGGTGCCGAAGAACGCCACCGCGTCCGCCGGGCGCCCGTGGTAGAGGTGGGTGAAGACCGCGTGCGCCCGGCCCTCCCAGATCGCGGCGAGGACCGGGTCGCCGAGTCCGGTGTCGGGGTCGCGGGTGGTCGTCCGGCCGACCCGCAGCCGTCCGCCCTGTACGCGGAACTCCTGGTCGAACCGGTCGACCCCGATGTCCTCGGCCCAGCCGAGAGCGTCCGCCCGGGTGCCGCTGGAGAGCTCGTGCAGCCGCCCGCCTTCGGAGATTTTCGCGACCGAGGTGCAGGGGCGGGCGAGATCGTGCGGGCCGGTGAGCCGCACCCGGATGCCGTCGAGGGACCGATGGGTGACCTGTCGCCTCATGCCGTGACCCTTCGCGGGGGGAGCGGGCGATGACACCGTGACGGTACGCGCGGGTCGGCACGGGTGGGGCAAACCTGCCGGAAGTGGTCATCGGGCCCGAGCGGGTAGGGTCACCGGGTGAATCGTTCCAACCCGGCCGTCCGCGCGGACTCGCCCAGGGTGGCGTGCCTGCCGCCGCGAGGGACGGGGCGGTCGGTAAGGTCGTCTGGTCGCTCCGTCCGCCGCCTGCCGAGACCCGCCCCGAGATCGACGGCCCCTGCCGGAGCCGGCGTCCCGATCCCCGAGCGTGAGGTGGCCCGATGAAGGTGGACGTGCTGATCCGGCGGCTGGATCCGGAACTGCCGCTTCCGGCGTACGCTCATGCGGGGGACGCGGGCGCCGACCTGGTCGCCGCCGTGGACGTGGAGCTGCCGCCCGGGGAGCGGGCGGTGGTGCCGACCGGGATGGCGATCGCGCTGCCCGATGGGTATGCCGCTTTCGTACACCCGAGGTCCGGTTTGGGCGCTAAGTTTGGGGTGACCATAGTGAATGCACCCGGTACGGTCGACGCCGGCTACCGGGGCGAGATCAAGGTGACCCTGCTGAACACCGATCCCCGCGCCACCGTCCGGCTGCGGCGCGGCGACCGCATCGCGCAGATGGTCGTGCAGCGGGTCGAGCAGGCGGTGTTCCACGAGGTCGCCGAGCTTCCCGGCTCGGCTCGTGGCGCCGGTGGATTCGGCTCCACGGGCGGTTTCGCGGATAATGAGCACAGTCGAGAAGGAGCGTGAGTCGTGGCTTTTGGACGTCGCCGGCAGGCCGAGGAGCCCGCCAAGGGGCCCGAGGCGACCGAGGAGCCGGTGGAGGCCGCCGAGGCGGAAGCGGCCGAGGAGGCCGAGGAGGCCGAGGAGGCCCCCGCGAAGGCCGGTGCGGATGACGGTGGTCCCTGGGACTCCGAGGACTCCCCGCCCGAGCTCCAGCGGCTCGATTTCGGCTCCCTCCAGGTGCCCGTGGCGCCCGGCCTGGGCTTCCAGGTCAACTTCGAGGCGACCCAGGTCGACGACGAGGGCAATCCGCTGGACGGACGCCCCGTCGCCGTGCTGGTGCAGTACGAGGAGAGCGCCATGCAGCTCCAGGTGTTCGCCGCGCCCAAGCGCAGCGGCATCTGGGCGGACGTACGGCGCGAGACCGCCAAGGACATCGAGGAGGAGGCCCAGGGCCAGACCCAGGACAACGAGGGCCCGTTCGGCCCCGAGCTCCTGGCGATGGTCCCCGCGCCGCTGACCGAGGAGGTCCTCGCCGAGATGCCCGAGGAGGTCCGCGAGCAGATCCCCGCCGAGTTCCTCGAGCAGGGCTGGGCCCCGCAGATCATCCGCTTCATCGGCGTCGACGGTCCCCGCTGGTTCCTCCAGGCCGTGGTGCAGGGCGCCGCGATCGAGGACGAGGAGCAGTGGCAGGTCCTCGAGGACGTGTTCCGCGGCATCGTGGTCGTCCGCGGCGACCAGCCCATGCCGCCGCGCGACCTGCTGGAGCTCCAGATTCCCGCGGAGTTCAGCGAGGCCGGCGAGGACGAGGAGGAGGAGGGGAACACCGAGACGTTCTCCCCCTTCGAGCGCGGCCCCGAGATCACCGAGGTCCGCTGACCCCTTCCGGGGGCTCCCGACCCGCCACGGCCCTGTTCTCCTTAGAGGCGACCTCTCAGGAGAACAGGGCCGTGGCGTTCGAGGGGGGTTGCCAGGCGCGGCGCGCGGGTGGTCAATCGAGGCATGTCGAAGAGAACGCGCAAACGCCGGGCGCGCAAGCGCAAGCGCGCCAACAGCCGCAAGCGGCCCAACGCCAACTGATCCGCCACCCGCGTGGACGCGCGCCCGGACGGACGCGCGTCCACGCCGCACAGTGCCCGCGCCATACAGTGCCCGCGCGCGGGCGAGGCCCCGGCGCGGGTCAGGCTTCGATCAGCTCGAACGGGATCGCGTGGGTGACGCCCACTGCGCGCCCGGTGGGTTCGGCGAGGCCGGTGAGGAAGGCGTCCGGGTCGAAGTCCGCGCCGAGGTTGTCGAAGTAGACCCGGTGCGCGGTCAGCGAGTCGACGCCCGCCTGGAGATGGCCGGTGACGTCCACGTAGTGGCCGGCCTGCGGTGAGCCGCCGAACAGGGCGAACCGCACACCCGGCCACGGCTCCAGGTCCAGGTCGCGGAACACCCAGCGGTTGGCGGCGTCCCTGACCGCGTCCATCGCCGCCAGGCCGAGCGCGCGGTGGTCGGCCATGTTGAACTCGCCGCCGGGGAAGGTCTCCCGGAAGTTCATCGAGATCACCACCTCGGGCCGGTGCCACCGGATCGCGGCGGTGATCGCGCGCCGCAGCGGCAGCCCGTACTCCAGCTGCCCGTCGGGCAGGTCGAGGAACTCCACCGTCTCCACCCCGACCCGGCGGGCCGCCTCGACCTGCTCGGCGCTGCGGACCCGGCGCACCTCCTCCGGCTCCATCGAGTCGATCCCGGCCTCCCCGCGGGTGGCCAGCACCTCCACCACGGTCTTGCCCTGCCCGGTCCACTTGGCGACCGCGGTCGAGCCGCCGTACTCCAGGTCGTCCGGATGCGCCACGACGGCGAGCGCCCGCCGCCAGTCCTCAGGTACCGGTTCCATCCCCCCATCTTCGCGGATCTTGTGCAAGGGACGCGTGAGGGTTCCCCGCTCGCGCGTATGCATCGCGTAGTGAAACGGACCAATGCCGCAAACCGCGCCTAGCGTGAGCCCGGTCAGACGGTTTCTCGAAGGGGACGGATCGGTGGACGAGCTCCTATTCATCCCGGTGCACACCTGCGCCGGCGGCACGCTGTCACTGCGGACCGGCCGCCGCAGCCCGGACGGGGAACGGGTCGGGATCGCCTTCACCAGCGAGGAGCGGCTCCGCTCCGCGCTCGGCGGCGGCCGTCCCTGGATCCGGCTGGCCGGGCCCGCGCTGCGGTCCATGCTCGCCCCGATGGGCATCGCCGCGGTCCAGATGGACCCGCTGTTCGTCGGCCCGAAGGACCCCGTGCCGCCCGCCGGCCCGCCGCGCCCGCCGCGCCCGCAGGCGCCGGCCATGGCCGGCCGTCGCTGACGTCCGAACACCTCAAGGGAGCAGCACGTGCTCGTCACAGAGAACAGGACGGTGCCCGACCGCGCGGTCTGGCCCGTCACCACCAGTGCCCGCCCCGGCGGCGACGTCTCCGTCGGAGGAGTCGGCCTCGCCGGCCTGGCCGAACGGTTCGGCACCCCGCTCCACGTGGTGGACGAGGAGGACGTGCGGGGCCGCTGCCGCGCGTTCCGCGGCGCCTTCCACGACGCCGACGTCGCCTACGCGGGCAAGGCGTTCCTGTGCCGCGCGATGGCCGGCTGGATCGCCGAGGAGGGGCTGTCGCTGGACGTCTGCTCGGCCGGTGAGCTCGCGGTGGCCCGCGCCGCCGGGTTCCCGCCGGAACGCGTGCTGATGCACGGCAACGCCAAGACCCCCGAGGACCTGCGCGCCGCCCTCGCCTACGGGGTCGGGCGCGTCGTCGTCGACTCCTTCCACGAGATCACCAAGCTGGCCGCGCTGGCGACCGCCGGGGCGCGCCCGCGGCTGCTCGTCCGGGTCACCCCGGGCGTGGACGGCCGCACGCACGCGGCGATGACGACCGGCACCGACGACCAGAAGTTCGGCTTCCCGCTCTCGTCCGGCGCCGCGGCCGAGGCCGTCCGCCGCGTCCTCGGGCAGCGCGGCCTGGACCTGGTCGGGTTGCACTGCCACATCGGCTCGCAGATCACCGACCTCGACGTGTTCGACCAGGCCGCCCGGCGCATGGTCGCCCTGCTCGCCGCGATCCGCGACGAGCACGGGGCGACGCCGCCGAACCTGGACCTCGGCGGCGGCTTCGGCGTGGCGTACCGGGCGGGGGACCCCGAGCTGAACCCGGCCCAGCTGGCCGACCGGCTGCGGCGGACGGTCCGGTCCGCCTGCGCGGAGCACCGCCTCCCGGTGCCGCGCCTCACCATCGAGCCGGGCCGCGCCATCGCCGCGCACGCGGGCGTCACCGTCTACCGCGTCGTCAGCGTCAAGCACACGCCCGGCGCCCTGCTGGTCGCCGTCAACGGCGGGATGAGCGACAACCCGAGGCCGAGCCTGTACGGGGCGCGGTACTCGGTCCGCCTCATCGGCAGGCGGGGCGCCGGCGGCGACCGCGCCGCGAGCGTCGTCGGACGGCACTGCGAGGCGGGCGACGTGCTCGTCCCGGACGCGCGGCTGCCCCGCCGACGTCCGCCCCGGGGACCTGCTGGCGATGCCCTGCACCGGCGCGTACCACCACTCGATGGCCTCGAACTACAACCTCGTCCGGCGGCCCCCGGTGGTCGCCGTCCGCGGGGGCCGCGCCCGGCTCCTGGTCCGCCGCGAGACCGTCGAGGACCTCCTCGCCCGCGACGTCGGCTGAAGGCCCCGGGCCTCGCCAGGATCCGCTGCATGGCAGTAGATTTCGCGAATGACCGGTGATGAACGCGACGCCGACTCCGGCGGGCAATCCGATGGGCCGTCCCCGGACGGGACGAGTTCCGGCAACGGGGAGAAACGGCGATCGTTCTGGAAGGAAATGCCGGTCCTCATCGCCGTCGCCGTCGTGCTGGCGTTGGTCATCAAGGCTTTCGCCGTTCAGGCCTTCTACATTCCGTCGGGGTCGATGCGGGGCACCCTCGAGATCAATGACCGGGTCCTGGTCAGCAAGATCGACTACCGGGTGCACGATATCCGGCGGGGCGACATCATCGTCTTCAACGGAGTGGACTCCTGGACCCCCGAGGTCCCCGGGCAGAAGCCCCGGAACCTGTTCTCCAAGGCCCTGCACCAGGTCGGCGGCGCGTTCGGCGTGACGTCCGGCGAAACGGACTTCATCAAGCGCGTCATCGCCCGCGGCGGCGACCGGGTCAGCTGCGCGGGCTCCGGCGCTCCGGTCATGGTCAACGGCATCGCGCTGGACGAGCGCTCCTACCTGCTCGTCGACCCGGTGACGCACGAGCGGAGCGTCCCGTCCGTGCGGAAGTTCAGCGTCGTGGTTCCCAAGGGCAGGCTGTGGGTCATGGGCGACAACCGCGGAAACTCCTTTGACTCGCGGGGGCACACGAACGACCCTGGTGGCGGATCCATTCCCGAGGACAAGGTCATCGGCCGCGCCTTCGCCGTCGTCTGGCCCCTCGGCCACTGGAAGTACCTGTCCGGTCCGGAGACCTTCCACCAACCCGGGATGTAATGGCCGAAGCGGCGCGCGAGAATCCTCCCGGTTACCTGGAACTGCTCCGGCCCCCGGGAATTCCCGGCCTCTTCGCGGGCGCGCTGATCGGCCGGATCTCGTTCGGCATGATGCCGGTGGGGGTGGTGCTGTTCATCGCGCGGTCGACGGGGTCGTTCTCCACCGCCGGCCTCGCCATGGCGGCGTACTCGATCGGCACGGTCGTCGCGGGCCCGGCCCGATCCTGGATCTCGGTCCGCGCCGGCCACGCCCGCGCGCTGCTGATGATGTCGATGGTCAGCGGGTCGGCGCTGATCCTGCTGGTGGTGGCGGGCGGCGGTCCGTCCTGGCTGCTGATCGCGCTGACGGCCGGCTCCGGATGCAGCATGCCGCCCTTCGGCGCGCTCATGCGCGTCGGCTGGTCGCGGAGGCTGCCGCCCCAGTGGGTGCCACGCGCGTTCGGCCTGGACTCGGTCGTGGAGGAAGCGACCTTCGTCGTCGGCCCCCTGCTCGCGACGGGCGCGGTGGCCCTCTCCGGCGCCTGGCTGGCCGTGCTGGCCGGCGGCGTCGTCTGCCTGCTCGGCGGGCTGCTGATGGCGTCGGCCGCGGATCGGGGCGGCCCGGAAGCAGCCGCGGACGAGAACGACGACGGCGGCCTGTGGACGGTCGCGCGCAGCGCCAGGTGGGTGCTCGTGGTGTTCCTGGGCGTGGGCTTCGCCATCGGCGCCCTGGAGGTCGCCATTCCCGGCTTCGCACTGGAGAGCGGGCACGCCTCGATGTCCGGCGGCCTCCTCGCGACCTTGGCGCTGGGGAGCGCTTTTGCCGCGCTCTTCTATGGCCGCCGCGAATGGAGGACCGGCGCCGCGTCCCGCCTCATCGTCCTGAGCCTGCTCCTGGCGGCCGGCACCGCGCTGATGGCCGCCGTCGACGGGCTCGTCCTGGCGGCGCCGCTGCTCGTGGTGGTGGGCGTAGCCATGGGCCCCGCCGTCATCACGGCCTACCTCCTGGCCGACACCCTCATGGACGGCGTCGCGGCCAAGACCCACGCGGCCATCCTCGCGAGCGTGGCGTGCAACGGCGGTGCGGGCCTCGGCGCCGCCGCCAGCGGCCTGGCCATCACCGACCTCGGCGCCGGACAGGCGTTCCTGCTCTGCGGCACCGTCACCGCCATAGCGACCGGAGCCGGCTCCCTCATCTACGCCCGCAACCCGAAGCCGTCCTGACGCAACCACGTGTCAAGGGCGGCGAAGTCGGCTTCGGCAAGTCCCCGGCGCGCATCGACACGGTGCAGAAGGGCCGGTCCAGGGTGATGCGCGGCCACCCAGACCCGGTCGGCCTCGGTGATCTCGTCGTCGACCCAGGCGAACGCCCGTCCGGCCGCCAGGTCGAGCAGGGGCCGGGTCTTCCAGTGCAGGCCGCCGCGCCCGTCCCCGTCGGACGGCTCGGGCCAGCTCACCACCGGCAGTTCCGGCAGGCCGATCCGGGGGGGCGACGCACTCGTTCGCCTCGTCCATCCACGTCGTGGCCCAGACCAGATCGCACGGTAGCGCCGCCAAGCGGGGCCCGTGCGATGGATCGAGCCTGCCCAGAAGCGGATTCGAGTCGCCGCCGCGCGGCCCGGGCCACGTCCGGTAGTGCGGAGCCCCGAACGGGATGAGCGGGCCGTCGACATCGAGGAAGAGCAGCGGACGCTGCGGAGAACCGGCCACGGCGGCACCATAGCGCCGCCGCCGTGCGCCCGAAAGGCATCGCCCTGCGCGTTACGGGGCGTGGGTCAGAGTTCCCAGCCTGACAGCAAGGGCTCGAACGCCTCGTAGGCGCTGATGTCCCTGAAATGCCGGGAGTACAGGTCGGTGTCTTGGGAGAGGTCGTCGTCCAGGACCTCCGCCACGTCCACGACGTGCCGCAGCGTCCACTTGATGGTCTCCCCGGCCTCGTTCTGGAAGGCCGTCTCTCCCGCACGGCCGCGTTCCTCCGCGCGCGTGCGGGCCTCCTCCTCGGAGCCCGCGCGCAGCAGAACGAAGTCCTCGCTGAAGAGCTGCGGGCGCCCGGACGACTCGAACAGCAGAACGGCGATATAAGGCTTGAGAGGTCGAGTCATCATTCACATCTCAATGCTTGTTGAATCGAGAGTCGTTGAGGAGTTTCCATGCCTTCCTGGCGGACGCGCTCTTGTAGGAGCGGATCTGGCCAAGATACCAGGCCAGATATTGCGAGGGGAATTCTCGGCGAATTGACCCCTTCTTGCAGAGGCTGATGTAGCCGTTCGCCGCCCGGCTCCGCGCCGAGGCGGATTGGCGGGACGGAAGGTGGAGTGGACGCCGCCGCTGATCGATCCGGCCTGACCAGGGACCCCGACACGTCGCCGCTCATGATGTTGACTATGTGGTCCGGGCCCCGTCTGTCCATGTGGACATAGTTGCAGAAAGCCTTCCCCTGTCGAGTCTCTCTTCCTGGAACGGCGCGGTCGCTTCTCGGTAGTTCAGGGTGATTTCGTCGAAGGAAGTCTCGCCGGGCCGTGGCATGATGCCCCGGTGGACGATCAGGGCAGGACCGAGCCGCCGCTGGTGGCCGATGAGCGCACCATACTGACCGGCTTCCTGCAATATCAGCGCGAGACCCTGGCCATGAAGTGCGCGGGGCTGACCACTGAGCAGCTCAAACAGAGGTGCGTACCGCCGTCGGCCATGTCATTGCTCGGGCTCGTCCGGCATATGGCCGAGGTCGAGCGGGTCTGGTTCCGGATCAGGCTGAGCGGCGAGGACATCCCCTACCGCTGGAAGGAGGGGCCCGGCGATGACACCGACTTCCAGATCGACAAGGCCGACCCTCAGGAAGCCTTCGAGGCATGGGACGAGGAATGCGCGCGGTCCCGTGACATCGTGCACGCCGCCGAGTCCCTCGACACCACCGGGCGCCACCGCGGCGAGGACTACTCGCTCCGCTGGATCCTCGCCCACATGATCGAGGAATATGCGAGGCACAACGGCCACGCCGACCTGCTCCGCGAGCGCATCGACGGATCCACCGGGGAGTAGGAGATCCCGCCTACGCGCGGTCGGCGACGACGGACAGCAGAACGTCCACCAGCCGTTCGGCAGCGTCGGGCCGGCCCTGTGACCGAGCCCGCTGGGCCATGTCCATGCGCCTGGCCGGATCTGCGAGCAAGGGGCCCAAGGCCGCGCCCAGGCTGTCCGGCGTCGCCTCGCCCAGCAGGGCGACGGCGGCGCCGGCGTCGTGCAGGTGGCGCGCGTTGTGCGCCTGCTCGTTGCCGGCGGAGGTGGCGAGCGGGATGAAGACGGCGGCTTTGCCCAGCGCGGTCAGTTCGGCCAGCGTGCCCGCCCCGCTCCGGGAGATCACCACGTCGGCCAGCGCGAGCACGTCGGGCAGTTCCGGGCCGACGTAGTCGGTGAGCAGGTAGCGGGCCGCGGCGTCGGCGGGGAGCGTCGCGGTCTGCTGCCTGAGGTCGGCGAGGTTGGCCGGTCCGCACTGGTGGATGACGTTGGCGCCGGACAGCAGCCACGGCAGGATGTCGCGCACCAGGGTGTTGATCTGGTGCGAGCCCTGGGCGCCGCCGGTGACGTACACGGTGGGGCGGCGCCGGTCGAAGCCGTGCAGGCCCAGGGCCTGGACGGCCTTTTCCGCCTGCCCGGTGAGCACTTCGGGCCGCACCGGGTTGCCGGTGACCACCGCGGTCGCGCGGGCCGCCTCGGGCAGGAGCGGCAGCGTCGATTCGGAGGACACCGCGACCCTGGTGGCCTTGCGGGCGAGCGAGCGGTTGGCGAGGCCGAGCCGGACCGTTTGCTCGTGGACGACCAGTGGCCGGCGGCGCATCTTGGCCGCCAGGCCCACCGGGACGGCGACATACCCGCCCGTGGCCAGCACGACGTCGGGGCGGAAAGCGGAGACGATCCTGCGGGCCTGGAAGACGCCCAGCGGCACGCGGGCCATGTCCTTCACATTGGCCGGGGAGATCATCTTCAGCGGATTGGCGGAGCGGCGGATCTTGCCGGTGGCGACCGCGCTGAACCGGATGCCCTCCCTGGCCGCGACGCGGGCCTCAAGGCTGTCGGCCGTGCCGACCCACAGGACCTCCAGCGCCCGGCCGCTCGCCATGAGCCTGCCTTGCAGCGTGCGCACCGCGGTGAGCGCGGGGTAGGTGTGGCCACCGGTCCCGCCGCCCGTGACGATCAGGCGTAGTGCCTGCTCAGGGGCCATCGGGAGACGTCGGGGGGCACTGTTCACGAAGGAGCTACCAATCTGGCGATGCCGGGCCTCAACCCGCCTGCGACTTCTGACGTCTTGCACTTTCCCACAAACCGTCCCGCACGGCAGGGCCTCGCACGTCAAGCCCACTCGGCATGATCAACGGCGGACCGGCACCGTGCCGGGTGCCGTCACGTGCCGGCCAGACTCGACCGAACCGTTTGGTTGAGTCCCGGATTCTGGATCTTCGACGAAGAACGTGTGCTCATGGAGACTCCCACGGCGGAACTGGACATCACCCAGCCGAGGGGGTCACCGCCTACAGCCGAACCTTCGCCGAGCTGTCGGCGATGACCGTCACCGGGGCCGAGGCGCGCAAACTGATCCTTTCGGCGGCGAACGACCTCGTCTAGACCGGGCACACTTGGTCACACTTGTGGCCGGTGCCACACCCTCCTGCCTAGCGTGCTGAGCATGGCACTATTCGAGGCCGTGACGGCGGTCAAGGGTGCGTTGCGGCGGGTGGGGACATGACCGCCGCGCGGGATGCCGGGAACGGTCATGGGTAAGCACGGTAAGGAAGTGGCTTGCTCGGCCTGTAAAGGGTCGGGTGAGCAGAAGATTGGCCGGAACGGCAAGACCGACACGGTGTCGTGCACGGTGTGCAACGGGACGGGCAAGGTGTGACCGACAAGCTGGAGTGCCCCGACTGCGGTGGCGAGGGCGAGCAGCGGATCGGTCCGCTGAGGTTCGCGTGCCGGTTCTGCATGGGGCGCGGCTACGTCGGCGGCGACTACGAGCCCGCCGAGGACCCGGCGCCCGGGGACCTGTCGCGGCCCGAGGACACCCCGGTCTGGGACGAACCCGTCATGGCCGGGTTCCCCGGCTGCGTGACCTGCTTGGGGGCCGGAATGGTGGTGCACGTCGGTGACATCAACCGGCCCACCAAGATGGTGGAGTCGCGGTGTCCGGCCTGCCACGGCGGCCCGGGGCCGGGCTTGCCGCCGGGGACGCCGAGCGGCCGGTAGCCGTCCCGGCGGGGGCCGGGCGGCACCACGAGAAGCGCAAAGGCCCTCGCACCCGGCCGTGGCGCCCGGGGCGAGGGACCGAAGACCGCGTCAAAGGCTCTTGATGGCGCTCGCGAGCCGCTGGAAGTCGCGGTGGTCGATGAAGAGGATGGGGCCTTCGGCGTCCTTGCTGTCGCGGACGGCCATCGCGCCGGAGGTGGAGGCCACCTCGACACACTGGTCTCCCTGGTCGCTACTGCGTGAGGACTTGCGCCATCTCGTGTTGTTCAGGTCTAACTCGCACGTCCTTTTGGGGTGCCTATAGACTCTTGATGGCACTGGCGAATCGTTGAAAGTCTTGGCGATTGACGAGAATCTTGGGACCGTTCGGGTCCTGGCTGTCACGAATCGCAACTGTTCCGCGAACAGATGCCAGTTCGACGCAGACGTCTCCCTGATCGCTGCTGTGAGAGGCCTTGCGCCATGCTGCTTTACTCAAGTCCATCGTTCTGTCATCACCTTTCTGAGTAGGGTCCTCGTGTCGGTCACGTTGAGCGCCTGGGCTTGTAGTGTAACCATCAACTCGTTGACATAGGTAAGGTCGGCTGGGTCTGTTGATGTCTCACCGCCTGTGGCCTTCTCCACATAGACGACCTCGCTCCGGTTGGGTTGAGTAGCTATGTGGAACGAGCCTCGAACTCCCTTGTAGTGGGCGAACGGGGCGATTTGAATATTCACTTTGTCTCTGTGTGATGCCTCGATGAGAAAATCGAGTTGCTCACGCATGGTTTTCGCCGTGCCGACTTGTCGGTAGAGCACGCTCTCCTCCATGACGACGGAGACCATGGGGAGAGGGTCGCGTGTGAGTAGGCTCTGACGACTCATCCTGGTGTCGACTGCTTCCTCATCGGCCAGTAGGGCACGGGCATAGTCTTCCTTCTGGAAGAAGCCGTACACGAAGTACGCCTCGTATGCGCGTAGTTGGGTGGCCGTGCCCTCGGCCTTTGGGAAGTTGACGAAGTACTTCGGGTACTTGCTGGCTCGGAGGAGTTCCTCCCAGGCGTCTGCGAGGGTCTTGCCGCATTGGAGGGCCTTGTCGAGGCGTTCGGTGAAGTCGAGGCGGCAGCGGGTGTCGCCTCGTTCGACCTGGCCTATGTAGCTCCGGGTGACGTTGACCAGCCTCGCGAGTTCGGCCTGGTTGAGGCCGGCGCGGAGGCGCTGCTCCTTCATCTCGGCGCCGAAGCTCAGCAGTTCGGGGTCGATCTTCTTGTCCGCCATGTGTTCTCCCTCGGGTAGGGGCGCGGTAGCGGAAGACAGTGACTTGCCGGTGCTCGGTCGCTTGCCTGTTACCGTACGCCGCCGTGTGTGTTGATGGGTGTCCGTCCGATGACAGACAGTGATCCGGTGATCGGATCCATCACACCAAAGGCCGCGTCATGATCACACGACAAAGTCGAAAGCCGCCCGTTCCGAAGGGCGAGCCCGTGTCCATCCGGGTGGCGTCCGAGGCCGAATCGATCAAGAAAGTCCGGGACCTTGTTTCGGTCGCTTTCCGGGGAATGGGCTGTTCCGAGGAAACGGTCCACCTCGGGGCCACGGTCGCCACGGAGTTGGCCACGAACGCCTACCGGCACGCGGCTGTGGCCGGGTTCGGGATCGTCGCCCGGACCTACGATTCGGAGGACGGTCCGGTCATCGAGGTGTGGGACGCATCGGACCAGGCGCCCGAGGTTCAGGCCGTTGATTTCGTGGCCGAATCCGGCCGCGGGCTACTGCTCATGGAAGCGCTCGTCACGTGCTGGGGATACACGCTTCTCGGGACGGGCGGGAAAGTGGTGTGGGCGGCCGTCCGGACGGACGACGGGACGTGATGCGGCGGCGGGCCGTTCGATACCTCGCCGTTCTTCAGATCGAGCTGGCGCTCTCGCCGTACGAGCTGCGCGTTTCGGAGTCCTTCTCGGCACGGGTGCCGGGCCTCTGGGTCTCCGGGGCGGGGGAGGGCGTCCTCGTCGTCGCGCGGCGGGTCGCGGGCGGGTGGGCGTTCCTCACCGGGGACGGATCCTTCGTCGCTCCCTGCGGAGACATGGCGTGCGCCGCCCGGCGGCTCGGCCGCCGTCTCGATCTTCCGTTAGGGCCTCGTTAAGGCTGGTGTGGGGGGCGCTAAGAAGGCGTCAAGGCAGTCCAAAAGGCCCATATTCGGGGGCTTTACTCCTGGTGAACCCCGGAAGGTACCGGGCAGACGATCACTGAGGGGGTCGCGATGGGACGCCTGGAATCGGCCGCATGGCCGCTCGCCGGTGGCGTGCTGTGCGTGTTCATCCTCGCGATCGTGCTCAAGACCGCGGCGTGGCCCGTCGGGTTCGCCCTCGTGGCGGCCTCGGTGGCCGGGTGGTCGCTGCTGGCGCCGCCCGCCGCCGGGGCCGCCGTCGGGGTCGCGGGCTGGGCGTTCGTCACGGGGTTCGACGTCAACAAGACCGGCGAGCTGACCCTCGCGGGGGGCGGCGACCTGGCCCGCGTGGGACTGCTGGTCGGCCTCGGGCTGGTGGCGGGTGCCGCCGGCCGCCTGCTGGCCGGGCGCGGACGGTGGGCCGGCGACTCCGACCCGGATCTGTGGCCGGCCGGGCATGCCCCTGACCGGGAGCCCACCGGTCGCGTCCCGGACCCCTGGGCCGGTGGCGCGTCGCCACATCAACCGGTGCCGCGCCAGTACGGCGCCGGGCAGGAACACCGCCGGACCGTTCCGGTCCCCGGAGACTCGACAAAGGAATCCAAGCATGCATGACGTGGCCTTCGTCCTGCTGACAGTGGCGGTCTTCGCGCTGTTCGGCCTGCTGGTGAAGGGCGTGGAGAAGCTGTGACGGCCGAGAACCTCGCGGGCCTGGTCCTGGCCGCACTCCTGATCGTGTTCCTGATCGCCGCCCTCTTGTTCCCGGAGCGCTTCTAGATGAGTACGACCGTCGCGGGGATCCTGTTCGCGGGGTCCCTCGTGCTCGCCGTGGCCGTGGCGTACCGGCCGCTGGGCGACTACATGTACCGCGTCTACAGCGGTGAGAAGGACTCGCGCGTGGAGCGCGGGCTGTACCGGCTGATCGGCGTCAAGAGCGGCGCCGAGCAGACGTGGGCCACCTACGCCCGCAGCGTGCTGGCGTTCTCGGTGGTGAGCATCCTGTTCCTCTACCTGCTCCAGCGGGTGCAGGACAAGCTGTTCCTCTCGCTCGGGTTCGCGCCGGTCAAGCCGGACCAGGCGTGGAACACCGCCGTCAGCTTCGTCACCAACACCAACTGGCAGTCGTACTCCGGCGAGACGACGATGGGCTACCTCGTCCAGATGTCGGGGCTGGCGGTGCAGAACTTCGTGTCGGCCGCGGTCGGCATGGCGGTGGCCATCGCGCTGGTGCGCGGGTTCGCGCGCCGCAGGAGCGACCATCTCGGCAACTTCTGGGTGGACCTCACCCGGGGGTCGATCCGGATCCTGCTGCCCATCGCGTTCGTCGGCGCCGTCCTGCTCATCGCCGGCGGGCTGGTCCAGAACTTCGCCGACCCGCACAGCGTCACCACCCTGGTCGGCGGGCAGCAGCAGATCCCGGGCGGGCCGGTGGCCAGCCAGGAAGTGATCAAGGAGCTCGGCACCAACGGCGGCGGCTTCTACAACGCCAACGCCGCGCACCCGTTCGAGAACGCGGCGACCTGGACGAACTGGCTGGAGATCTTCCTGATCCTGGTCATCCCGTTCGCCCTGTGCCGCACGTTCGGCCGGATGGTCGGGCAGAACCGGCAGGGCTACGCGATCGCCGGCGTGATGGCGACCATCGCGATCATCAGCATCACGCTGGTGAACGTCTTCCAGCTCATCCACCACGGCACCGTCCCGGTCGCCGCGGGCGGCGCGATGGAGGGCGTGGAGGCGCGGTTCGGGGTGTCGAATTCGGCGACCTTCGCCGGCGCCACCACGCTGACCTCGACCGGCGCCGTGGACTCCTTCCACGACTCCTACACCAGCCTCGGCGGCATGATGACGATGTTCAACATGCAGCTCGGCGAGGTCGCGCCGGGCGGCGTCGGGTCCGGCCTGTACGGCATGCTGGTGCTCGCGGTGATCACCGTGTTCGTGGCCGGGCTGATGGTCGGCCGCACCCCCGAGTACCTCGGCAAGAAGATCGGTCCGCGCGAGATCAAGTTCGCCGCGAGCTACTTCCTGATCACCCCGATCCTGGTGCTGTGCGGGACCGCCGCGGCGATCGCCACCACCAGCGGCCGGGACGGGCTGCTGAACGGCGGCGCGCACGGACTCAGCGAGATCCTGTACGCCTTCACCTCGGCGTCCAACAACAACGGGTCGGCGTTCGCGGGCCTGACGGTCAACACCGTCTGGTATGACACCGCGCTCGGCCTGTGCATGGCGTTCGGACGGTTCGTCCCGATCATCTTCGTGCTCGCGCTGGCCGGATCGCTGGCCAAGCAGGGCGGGACCCCGGCGTCCGAGGGCACGCTCCCCACGCACCGGCCACAGTTCGTCGGCATGGTCGTCGGGGTCACCGTCGTCCTGGTCGCGCTCACTTTCCTCCCGGCGCTCGCGCTCGGGCCGTTGGCCGAAGGAATCCACTAATGGCGACGCAGACAGTCCAGGCGCCGAACCCCGCCTCCGAACCCCCCTCTCGCAAGGGCGGGAAGGTGGGGGGCGGGCTGCTGGACCCGAAACAGCTCCTCCGGTCACTGCCGGACGCGGCCCGCAAGCTGGACCCGCGGACGCTGTGGCGCAATCCCGTGATGCTCATCGTCGAGGTCGGCGCGGTGTGGACCACGGTCCTCGCTGTCCTCGAGCCGAGCACGTTCGCTTGGCTGATCGTGGTGTGGCTCTGGCTGACCGTGCTGTTCGCGAACCTGGCCGAGGCGGTCGCCGAGGGCCGCGGCAAGGCGCAGGCCGACGCGCTGCGGCGGGCCAAGACCGACGCGATGGCGCGGCGCCTGGTCGACTGGGCGCCGGACCGGACCGGCGTGCGCGAGGAGGAGGTCGGCGCCCCGCAGCTCAGGCAGGGCGACCACGTGGTGGTCGAGGCCGGCGAGATCATCCCCGGGGACGGCGACGTCGTCGAGGGCATCGCCAGCGTGGACGAGTCGGCGATCACCGGCGAGTCCGCGCCGGTGATCCGCGAATCGGGCGGCGACCGCTCGGCGGTGACCGGCGGCACCAAGGTGCTGTCGGACCGGATCGTCGTGAAGATCACGCAGAGGCCGGGGGAGAGCTTCATCGACCGGATGATCGCCCTGGTCGAGGGCGCGAGCCGGCAGAAGACGCCGAACGAGATCGCGCTCAACATCCTGCTGGCCGCGCTCACCATCATCTTCCTGCTGGCGGTGACCACGCTCCAGCCGATGGCGATCTACTCCATGGGCAACAACCCCGGCGTAGCGGGCTCGCTGTCGCTGGACTCGCACGGCGTGACCGGGCTCGTCCTGGTGTCGCTGCTGGTCTGCCTGATCCCGACCACGATCGGGGCGCTGCTGTCGGCGATCGGCATCGCCGGCATGGACCGGCTCGTCCAGCGGAACGTGCTGGCGATGAGCGGGCGCGCGGTCGAGGCGGCGGGCGACGTCAACACGCTGCTGCTCGACAAGACCGGCACGATCACGCTGGGCAACCGGCAGGCCGCCGCGTTCCTCCCGGTGGAGGGCGTGACCGAGGCGGAGCTCGCGGACGCCGCGCAGCTGTCCAGCCTCGCCGACGAGACCCCCGAGGGCCGCTCGGTCGTGGTGTTCGCCAAGGAGCGGCACGGCCTGCGCGAACGCACCGCGGGCGAGCTGACCCACGCCACCTGGGTCCCGTTCACCGCGCAGACCCGGATGTCGGGCGTCGACCTGGAGGCGTCCGGCGACGACCCCGGGCGGACGCTGCGCAAGGGCGCCGCGGGCGCGGTCGCCGAGTGGGTCCGCGAGCAGGACGGGAACGTCCCGGCCGACCTGAGCGAGATCGTCGACGGCGTCTCCGCGTCCGGCGGCACCCCGCTGGTGGTCGGCGAGCGCGTGGACGGCCGCACCCGCGTCCTCGGCGTCATCCACCTCAAGGACGTGGTCAAGGCGGGGATGCGGGAGCGGTTCGACGAGATGCGCCGGATGGGCATCCGGACCGTGATGATCACCGGGGACAACCCGCTGACCGCCAAGGCGATCGCGGACGAGGCCGGGGTGGACGACTTCCTGGCCGAGGCCCGGCCCGAGGACAAGCTCGCGCTGATCAGGAAGGAGCAGGACGGCGGCCGGCTGGTCGCGATGACCGGCGACGGCACCAACGACGCCCCCGCGCTGGCGCAGGCCGACGTCGGGGTGGCGATGAACACCGGGACCTCGGCCGCCAAGGAGGCCGGGAACATGGTGGACCTGGACTCCGACCCGACCAAGCTGATCGAGATCGTCGAGATCGGCAAGCAGCTCCTGATCACCCGCGGCGCGCTGACCACCTTCTCCATCGCCAACGACATCGCCAAGTACTTCGCGATCATCCCGGCGATGTTCGTGGTGATGTTCCCGGGGCTGGACGCGCTCAACATCATGCGGCTGCACAGCCCGCAGTCGGCGATCCTGTCCGCGGTCGTCTTCAACGCGCTGGTCATCATCGCGCTGATCCCGCTGGCCCTGCGCGGAGTGAAGTACCGGCCGAGCAGCGCGTCCAAGCTGCTCAGCCGCAACCTGTACGTCTACGGGCTGGGCGGCATCGTCGCCCCGTTCATCGGCATCAAGATCATCGACCTCATCGTCCAGTTCCTTCCGGGGATGTCCTGACATGCGCCTGCCCACCTGGACGCGCCGCCACCTGGCCGCCGTCCGCGCCGTGCTCGTCCTCACCGTCGTGCTCGGCCTCGTCTACCCGCTGGCCGTCTTCGCGGTCGGCCAGATCCCCGGCCTGAAGGGCAACGCCGACGGCTCCTACGTCAAGGCCGGCGGCAGGACCGTCGGCAGCGACCTGATCGGGCAGTCGTTCACCGACAAGGACGGGAAACCGCTCAAGCAGTACTTCCAGAGCCGCCCGTCCAACGCCGGCGACGGCTACGACGCGATGGCGTCGGGGGCGGGCAACCTCGGCCCCGAGGACATCGTCGACACCCTGCCCGACCCCGCGCTGGCCAAGGCGGGCAAGGAGGACGAGAACGCCAGGCAGAGCCTGCTCACCCAGGTCTGCGAGCGCAGCAAGGACGCCGGGGAACTGGACGGGGTCGACGGCTCCCGCCCGTTCTGCACCCCGGGCGGCGTCGGCGCGGTGCTGGCGGTGTTCGGCACCCGCTCGGCGAACGGCACCGTCCCGCACCCGACCCGCGTCGTCAGCCTGAACGAGCAGGAGGGCGTGGTGAAGGCCCCCTTCATCGCGACCTACCGCGGCCTGCCGGTGCAGCTCGCCCGGTTCGGCCAGGACTACGCCAAGGGACTGACCGTGCCGATCAAGGGGGACGCGCCGGCGCACCCGGCCGTGCCCACCGACGCGGTCACCGCCAGCGGCAGCGGCCTCGACCCGCACATCAGCCCCGCGTACGCGGGCATCCAGGTCAACCGGGTCGCGCAGGCCCGCGGGGTGTCGCCCGCGCAGGTCCGCACGCTGGTCGGGGAGCACCGCAGCGGCCGGGGCGCCGGCTTCACGGGCGAGCCGCGGGTCAACGTCCTCGAACTCAACATGGCACTGGACGCCGCGTTCCCGACGCGCGGCTGACCCACCGTTTCACCGAGGAGGCGCGATGGGCCGCGGCCGGCTGCGGATCTACCTGGGCGCGGCGCCCGGGGTGGGCAAGACCTACGCGATGCTCGCCGAGGGCGGGCGGCGGCGCGACCGCGGCACCGACCTGATCGTCGGGTACGTCGAGACCCACGGGCGGGCCCGGACCGCGGAGGTGCTGGAGGGGCTGGAGACCGTCCCCCGGAGGACCGTGTCCTACCGGGGGACGGAGTTCACCGAGCTGGACGTGGACGCGGTGATCGCGCGGCGCCCCGAGGTGGTGCTGGTGGACGAGCTGGCGCACACCAACGTGCCCGGCTCGCGCAACGCCAAGCGCTGGCAGGACATCGAGGAGATCGTCGAGGCCGGCATCGACGTCGTCTCGACGGTGAACGTCCAGCACCTGGACTCGGTCAACGACGTCGTCGAGCGGATCACCGGCGTCCCGCAGCGCGAGACCGTCCCGGACGAGGTGGTGCGCGGCGCCGAGCAGATCGAGCTGGTCGACATGGCGCCGGAGGCGCTGCGGCGGCGGATGGCGCACGGCAACGTGTACGCGCCGGAGAAGGTCGACGCCGCGCTCGGCAACTACTTCCGGGTCGGCAACCTGACCGCGCTGCGCGAGCTGGCGCTGCTGTGGCTGGCCGACAAGGTCGACGACCAGCTCGGCCGGTACCGGGCCGAGCACGACATCCGCGGCACCTGGGAGGCGCGGGAGCGGGTGGTGGTCGCGCTCACCGGCGGACCGGAGGGCGACACGCTGATCCGCCGCGCGGCGCGGATCGCCGACCGCAGCAAGGGCGCCGACCTGCTCGCCGTGCACGTCGCGCGCAGCGACGGGCTGACCGACGCGGGCCCGGCCAACCTCGCCCGGCAGCGCGCGCTGGCCGAGAGCCTCGGCGGCAGCTACCACCAGGTCGTCGGGTCGAACGTGCCGGACGCGCTGCTCGACTTCGCGCGCGGCGTCAACGCGACCCAGCTCGTGCTGGGCGCGTCCCGCCGCGGACGCCTCGCGCAGCTCTTCTCGCGCGGCGTGGGCGTCACGACCAGCGCGCAGTCCGGGGCGATCGACGTGCACCTGGTCACGCACGAGGAGGCCGGCCAGGGGCGGCGGTGGAAGGCCCTGCGCTCGGCCTGGGGCGTGCCCGACGCGCGGCGCAACGCCGGGTTCGTGCTGAGCCTGCTCGGGCTGCCGCTGCTCACCGCCGTGCTCTACCACCAGCGCGCGGAGCTGTCGCTGACCAGCGACATCCTGCTGTTCCAGGCGGCGGTCATCGGGGTGGCGCTGGTCGGCGGCCTGTACCCGGCGCTGTTCGCGGCGATCGGCGGCTCGCTGCTGCTCAACTACTACTTCACCCCGCCGATCCACCACTTCACCGTGCACGACCCGGAGGCGTTCCTCCAGCTCCTGATCTACGTGGTGGTGGGCGTGACGGTCAGCACGATCGTCGACCTCACCGCCCGCAAGAGCCGCGAGGCGGCGCAGGCCCGCGCGGACGGCGAGGTGCTGTCCACGCTGGCCGGCGACATCCTGCGGGGCGGGCCGGCCGAACCGGCCGGGGCGGGCGCGGGCGCGGGCGCGGGGGAGTCCGGCGGCCCGTCGACGGCCGGACGCCGCGGTGTCCACGGCGTCCGGGGCGGCTCGGGGGCGCTGGCCGGCATCCTCGGGCGGCTCCGCGAGACCTACGGCCTCACCTCGGTCACCCTGCTGGAACGCGACCCGGACGAGCCGAACACCCCGGCGACCAACCGCGACCCCGACTGCTGGGTCGTCGTCGCCAACGCGGGCGGCGAGCCGTGCACCTGCCCGGACGGCGAGGGGCCGCTGCCGGGCGGCGACGTCAACTCGGCCGTCCTGGTGGACGAGTCGCTGGCGCTGGTGCTCCGCGGCCGGACGCTCCCCGCGTCCGACCGGCGGGTGCTGGAGGCGTTCGGCGCGCAGGCCGCCGTCGCGCTCCGCCACCAGCGGCTGGCCGAGGCCGCCGAGCGGGTGCGGCCCCTCGCCGCCGCCGACCGGATGCGGACCGCCCTGCTGAACGCGGTCAGCCACGACCTGCGCACCCCGCTCGCGTCCGCCAAGGCCGCGGTGGAGAGCCTGCGCAGCCCGGACGTGATCTGGAGCCTCGAGGACCAGGACGAGCTGGTCGCCACCGCCGCCGAGTCGCTGGACCGGCTCGACCGGCTCGTCGCCAACCTGCTGGACATGAGCCGGCTCCAGGCGGGCGCGCTCGGCCTCGCGCTGCGGCCGGTCGCCGCCGAGGACGCCGTCCCGCGCGCGCTCGGCGACCTCGGCGACCTCGGCCGGGACGATGTGGAGATCCGCATCCCGGAGGGGCTGCCGGAGGTCCTGGCCGACCCGGCGCTGCTGGAGCGGGTGCTGGTCAACGTGATCGCCAACGCCGTCCGGCACAGCCCGCCGGGACGGCCGGTGCTCGTCACCGCGAGCGCGCACGCCGACCGGCTGGAGCTGCGCGTCATCGACCGGGGCCCGGGGATCCCGGCCGCCGACCGGGACCGGGTCTTCGAGCCGTTCCAGCGGCTCGGCGACCGCGACAACCACACCGGCGTCGGCCTCGGGCTCGCGCTGTCCCGCGGCCTCGCCGAGGCGATGGACGGGGCGATCGTGATGGAGGAGACGCCCGGCGGCGGCCTGACCATGGTGCTCGACCTGCCCGCCATCGCCCCCGCCCCGCCGCACCCGACCCCGCCGCCGGCCTTGGCCCTGGCCGCGACGCTCCCGCCGCCCCTGTCGCCCCCGCCGCCCCCGACGCCGCGTCCGCCCGCCGATCCGGCGGTGCACGAGCACGAACGAGGAGAACGATGACACGCGTGCTGGTGGTCGACGACTCGCCGCAGATCCTGGCCACCCTCCGCCTCAACCTGCGCGCCCGCGACTACGACGTCCGGGTCGCGGCGAACGGCGGCCAGGCGCTGACCCGCGCCGCCGACTGGCATCCCGACCTGGTCGTGCTCGACCTCGGGCTGCCCGACCTGGACGGCGTGGACGTGATCCGGGGACTGCGCGGCTGGACCGAGGTCCCGATCATCGTGCTGTCCGGCCGGGCGGGCAGCAGGGACAAGGTGGACGCCCTGGACGCGGGCGCCGACGACTACGTCACCAAGCCGTTCGGGGTGGACGAGCTGCTGGCCCGGATCCGCGCGATCACCCGCCGCGCGCCCGCGGGGGAGTCGTCCCCGACCGCCCGGCTCGGGCCGTGGGTGGTCGACCTGGCCCGCAAGACCGTCACGGCGGGGGAGGAGCGGGTGCATCTGACCCCGACCGAATGGGGTGTCCTGGAACCGCTGGTGCGCAACCCGGGCAAGCTCATCGCGCAGCGCCAGCTCCTGGCCGAGGTCTGGGGCCCGTCCTACCTCAAGGAGACCCACTACCTGCGCGTCTACCTGGCGGCGCTGCGCCGCAAGCTGGAGCCCGACCCGTCCAGGCCCCGGCACCTGATCACCGAGCCGGGCATGGGGTACCGCTTCGAGCCCTGACGGAGGTGGGGTTTTGCCTACCCGGTCAGGCGGTCTGGACCCATCGTCCGGGGCGTTCCCCGTCCGTAGCTTCATTCCCAGAGGCGCACCGCAAGGGGACGCCGTATGGGAGGTGGCCATGTTCGGGCGCAGAGAAGGCGACCACGCGGGGACGAACCCCGCGGGCAGGAACCCGGCCGGGGGGACGGGCGAGGCGCTCCGGCTCGACTCGGTCAGCAAGGTCTACGGCGCGGGCGGCAACCGGGTGAACGCCCTGGACGGCGTCAGCCTCTCGCTGCCCACCGGGTCGTTCACCGCGGTCATGGGCCCGTCCGGATCGGGCAAGAGCACGCTGTTGCAGTGCGCCGCGGGGCTGGACCGGCCGACCGGCGGGCGGGTGTTCGTGGACGGCGCGGAGCTGGCCGGCGAGAACGAGGCGGCGCTGACCAGGTTCCGGCGGCAGCGGATCGGGTTCGTGTTCCAGCAGTTCAACCTGATGCCGACGCTGACCGTCATGCAGAACGTCACCCTGCCGCTGAAGCTCGCCGGGCGGAAGGCCGACAAGGACAAGGCGCGCGCGGTGCTGGAGCGGGTCGGGCTGGGCGACCGCCTGCGCCACCTGCCGTCCGAGCTGTCGGGCGGGCAGCAGCAGCGGGTGGCGATCGCGCGGGCGCTGGTCACCGAGCCCAAGGTGCTCTTCGGCGACGAGCCGACCGGCGCGCTGGACACCCGCAGCGCCCGCGAGGTGCTCGCGCTGCTCCAGGAGGCCGTGCACGCGTACGGGCGGACCGTGGTCATGGTGACCCACGACCCGGTCGCGGCGTCCTGTGCCGGGGCGGTGCTGTTCCTGGCGGACGGGCGGCTGGTCGGGCAGCTCGTCGCGCCGACCGCCGAGGCGGTCGCGGAGCGGATGACCCACCTGGCCGACGAGGTCGAGCGCCAGCGCGCGACGGCGGGGGTGTGACGATGCTCCGGCTGTCCCTGAGCTCGCTGCGGAGGCGGAGGGGCGCGTTCGCCGCGAGCTTCCTGGCGATGTTCCTCGGCGCGACGATCCTGATGGCGTTCGCGTCCCTGCTCGACACCGCCGAGGGCACGAGCGGCACGGCGAAGAGCACGCTGACCACGATGGCGCTGGTGGTGGGCGGCTGGGGGCTGGTGCTGGTGGTCTTCGCGGTCACCTCCACGCTCACCCTGTCGGTGCGGCAGCGGGGCGCGGAGCTGGCCCTGCTGAAGAGCGTGGGCGCGACCCCCGCCCAGCTCGGCCGCATGATCGTCGGTGAGACCGGCGGGCTGGCGGTGGTCGCCGCGCTGCTGGCGGTCCCGGCGGCGCTGCTCGCCGGGCGCGGGCTGCTCGGCATGCTGCACGCCTCCGGGCAGGTGCCGGACGAGATCGGCTACGCCTTCGGGCCGGTCGCCCTGACCATGGGCCTCGGCATCACCTTCGCGTCCGCCACCGGCGCCGCGCTGATCACCGCCCGCCGCGCCACCCGGGTCCGGGTGACCGAGTCGCTGATGGCGGCGGCGGTCGAGCCCGGCGGGCTGAGCCGGAAGCGGATCGTCGGGGCGGTGCTGTTCCTCGCGCTCGCGCTGAACCTCGGCGTGGTCACCGCCACGATGATGCGCGGCGCGGGCACCGACGCGATGGCCACGTCCGGGCAGGCCGACATCTTCGCCGCGATCGGGCTGGCGCTGCTCGCCCCGCTGATCATCCGGCTGGCGACCGGCGTGCTGGCCGGCCCGCTGCGCCGGCTGGGCGGCGTCGCCGGCGAGCTCGCGGTGACCAATCTGCGGCGCCGGACCGGGCAGATGGCCTCGGTGCTGACGCCGATCATCCTGTTCACCGGCACCGGGGTCGGCACGCTGTATCTCCAGGACATCGAGAACGCCTCGATGTCGGCCGCCGGCCTCGCCAAGACGGCCGAGCAGAAGGACATCGAGACGCTCAACTTCGTGGTCATCGGCATGATCGTGGTGTTCACCGCGATCATGCTGGTGAACACGCTGGTCACGGCGACCACCCACCGGCGCCGCGAGTTCGGCCAGCAGCGGCTGGCGGGCGCGACCCCCGGTCAGGTGCTCGGCACGGTGGCGCTGGAGTCGGCGGTGCTGGCCGCCACCGGGGTGGTGTGCGGCGCGGTCGCCGCGCTCTTCACGGTGCTGCCGTTCAGCATCGCCCGGTCCGGCACGGCCGTGCCGGACGGCGGTCCGGGCATCCTCGTCGCGGTCGCGGCCCTGGCCGTCGTCCTCACCGGTGTCACCGCGCTCGGCACGGCCCGCCGGACCGTCCGGACTCCGGCGGTGGCGGCGGTCGGGGTCTGAGGAGTAGGCTGGGTGAGTACTCACTCAGAAGGAGCGGTCATGCGCAGCAGCCCGGTGGACGTCCGGCCCGGCGGCACGGTCCCCGTCTCCGAGATCGCCGCCGGGCTGCGCGCGTTCTGGACGCGCGGCCGGGCGATCGAGCGGACCTGCTACGCGATCGGGGCGGCGCTCATCGCGTCCGGCCTGGTCCACCTGGTGGTCTTCGCCGTGGACGGCGGGCCGTGGACGGGGCCGGTGTCGTGGCGCAAGCCCGTCACCTTCGGCCTGTCGTTCGGGCTGACCCTCGTCACGATCGCGTGGGTCGCCTCGTTCGTCCGGCTCGGCGAGCGGGCCCGTGTCCGCGTCCTCGGCGTGTTCGCCGCCGCCTGCGTCGTCGAGACCGCCCTGATCACGCTCCAGGCGTGGCGGCGCGTGCCGTCGCACTTCAACGAGGAGACCGGCTTCGACACGGTGGTCACCCGGATCCTCGCCGCGTTCGGCGGGATCCTGATCGTCACGCTGGTGGCGCTCACCGTGGCCGCCTTCCGGGACGCGCCGGGGACCGCGCCCAGCATGCGGCTGGCCGTCCGGGCCGGCTTCGCCGCCCTGCTCGGCGCGCTGGCCTCCGGCGCCGCGATGATCGCGCGGGGCGTGGTCGAGGTGCAGACCGGGCACCAGCAGCTCGCCTACCACGTGGCCGGGGCGCTCAAGCCCGCGCACGCGGTCACCATGCACGCCGTCCTCGTGCTGCCCGCGATCGCCTGGCTGCTGACGTTCACCGCCCTCGCCGAGGCCCGCCGCGTCCGGGTCGTCGCGCTCGCCTCGGCGGCCTACGGGGTCGCGGCGCTGGCCGTCATCGGGTACTCGGCGGTCGGGTTCGCGACCGGCTGACGGGACCGGAGCCGACCGCACCGGTGTCGACCGGACCCGTGCCGACCGGACCCGTGGCGACCGGACTCGTGGCGACGGGACCCGTGGTGACCGGGCGGCCCAGTGCACCGCCCGCCACCCAGGCGGACCAGGGGAGCTGCCAGTAGCCCCACCCGTTGTTCCACTCCAGCGACCGGGTCGTGCCGATCACGCTGACGACGTCGCCGCGCTGCGACTGCCCGTAGAACCACCGGGCGAAGCCAGGGGCGGCGTTGACGCACCCGTGGCTGACGTTCTCGCGTCCCTGCGAGCCGACCGACCAGGGCGCGGAGTGCACGTACTCGCCGCTGCTGGAGATCTGCACCGCGTGCCGGACGGTCAGCCTGTAGAAGCGCGGGTCGCCCCGGTTGGTGACGCCCATCCAGCCGGAGGTCATCACGACCGGGTCGCCCTTGCCCATCACCAGGTGCACGCCGCTGGCGGTGGTGTAGGCGCGGCGGCCCCCCTTGCCCGCGCTGATCGGCTCCCGGCGGACGACCCGTCCGTCCACCCGGACCGTCATGCGGTGGCGGCGGGTGTCGACCGTGCTGATCCGGGAGGCGCCGACGCTGAACGCGGTGGTGTGGCCCGCCGCCCCGTACACGCCGGGCGCCGCCCGCACCCCGGCGGTGTGCGCCAGCAGCGTGACCCGCAGGCCCGCGGGCCAGTAGCGGCGCGGCCGGAAGGCCACCTGGCCCGCGCCGGTCCAGTGCCACGCGCCGGTGACGGGCCGGCTCGTCCGGAGTTCGAGGGCGCGCTCCACCGCGGCGCGGTCGGTGATCGGCCGGGAGAAGGTGACGACGAGCGGCATGCCGACGCCGACGACCTCGCCGGAGCGGGGCGTGACGTCGCCGACCGTGAACGTGGCGGCCGGGGTCAGGGTGGTGAAGCGGGACTCGGCGCGGGTCGGCCCGTCCCCGTCGGTGCCGGTGGCGGCGACCCGGTAGGTGGTGCCGGGCTGGAGCGCCCAGCGCGAGCGCCAGGTCCGGCGGTCGGCAGACAGGCCCCCGGCCACCGGGCCGGTGCCGCCCCGCGCGGTGACGGTGACGCCGCGCAGGGTGCCGCGCACGGCGGTGACGACGACGCGCCGGTCGGGCCGCACGTCGCGGGCGCCGTCGTCGGGGACGGTCCGGACGGCGGGCTCCCGTCCCGGCGCGGCGGCCTCGGACGCGGCCCTCGCCGGCGGCGGCCGGTGCCGGTCCGCGCCGCCGCAGGCCGCGGTCGCCGCCGCCAGCAGGACGAGCGCCGTCCCTGCCGGGATGAGGGGAGTGCCCCGGCCGGACCCGTGCCGGCTGACCCTGCGCTGCATCGTGTCCTCGCGATGTGCCTGGAATGAGTTGTTGACGCCCTATGTAGCGATCCATCTACGGAGAGTGGTGGGCGCATCTGGCAAAGTAGACGCTGACCGCGACCGGGGCCGCCGTCGCGCCGGATTTCGGATGTCTCGATTAGGTGACGGCCCCGTGGCGCGGCGCCCCGCGGCGTGGCCGCCGCCCAGGTCGCGGTGGATGAGGCGGTACCGTCCCTGGTCTGGGCCTTTGGCAGATTCCGTCCCGCTTCCTACGGGCATCTCACTGCGAGGGGGGATCGGTGTGGGGGGACGCGGCACGCTGCGCATCTACCTGGGCGCGGCGCCCGGCGTGGGCAAGACCTTCGCGATGCTCGGCGAGGGGCACCGCCGGCTCTCGCGCGGCACCGACGTGGTCGTCGGCTTCGTCGAGACGCACGGCCGGCGCCGCACCGGCGAGCAGGTCGCGGGGCTGGAGGTCGTCCCCCGCCGGGAGGCGGCCTACCGCGGCGCGGCCTTCACCGAGCTGGACGTCGACGCGGTGATCGCCCGGCGCCCGGACGTGGCCCTGATCGACGAGCTCGCGCACACCAACGTGCCCGGCTCGCGCAACGCCAAGCGCTGGCAGGACATCGACGAGATCCTCGACGCCGGCATCGACGTGATCACCACCCTCAACGTCCAGCACCTCGACTCGCTCAACGACGTCGTCGAGCGCATCACCGGCGTCCCGCAGCGCGAGACCGTCCCCGACGAGGTCGCCCGCCGCGCCGAGCAGATCGAGCTGGTCGACATGGCCCCCGAGGCGCTGCGCCGGCGGATGGCGCACGGCAATGTCTACGCCCCCGAGAAGGTCGACGCCGCGCTCGCCAACTACTTCCGCGTCGGCAACCTGACCGCGCTGCGCGAGCTGGCGCTGCTGTGGGTCGCCGACCGCGTCGACGAGGGGCTGGCCCGCTACCGCGACCAGCACGGCATCACCCGGCCCTGGGAGGCCCGCGAACGGATCGTGGTGGGGCTGACCGGCGGGCCCGAGGGCGACACCCTGATCCGCCGGGCGGCCCGGATCGCCGCCCGCGCCGGCCGCGCCGACCTGCTCGCGGTGCACGTCGGCGGCAGCGAGGGCCTGTCCGACTCGTCCTCACCGGGCGCGCTGGCCCGCCAGCGCGAGCTGATCGAGGGCCTGGGCGGCAGCTACCACCAGGTGATCGGCGACGACGTCGCCACCGCGCTGCTGGAGTTCATGCGCGGCGTCAACGCCACCCAGGTCGTCCTCGGATCCAGCCGCCGCCGCGGCTGGCAGTTCGTCCTCGGGCCCGGCGTCGGCGCCACGGTGGCCCGCGAGTCCGGCGACATCGACGTGCACCTGGTCACCCACGAGCACGTCGGCCGGGGCCGGGGCCTCGGCCCGATCGCGGGCAGCCCGCTGAGCGTGCGGCGCCGCGCGTACGGGTGGGCGCTCGCGCTGCTCGGCCCGGGGCTGATCGCGGCCGTCATCACGCTCGGCGACCTGCGCCCGGGGCTGGACGCCGACGTGCTGCTCTTCCTGGCGATCACGGTCGGCGTCGCGCTGGTCGGCGGGCTGTGGCCCGCGCTGGCCGCCGCGGTGATCGGGTTCCTGCTGATCAACTGGTTCTTCACCCCGCCGGTGCACACCTTCACCGTGTCCGAGCCCGGGAACGTGCTGGCCCTGACGGTGTTCGTCGCGGTCGCGGTGGCGGTGTCGTCGGTGGTCGACCTGGCCGCCCGGCGCAGCCGCCAGGCGGCCCGCGCCAACGCTGAGGCCGAGACGCTCGGCCTGCTCGCCACCAGCGTGCTGCGCGGCGAGCAGGCGCTCCCGGCGCTGCTGGACCGGGTCCGGGAGACGTTCGGCGTGCGGTCGGTCGCGCTGCTGGAACGCGCGGGCGGCGGCTGGACCACCGTCGGGGCGACCGGGGCCCGCCCGGTCACCGACCCCGACCGCGCCGAGTCCACCGCGCAGGTGAGCGACGCCATGGTGCTCGCGCTGTGCGGACGGGTGCTGCCCGCGTCCGACCAGCGGGTCCTGTCGGCGTTCGCGTCCCAGGCCGAGGCGGTCCTCCAGTGGCGGCGGCTCGCCGAGGAGGCGGCGCGGGCCCGCCGGCTCGCCGAGGGCGACCGGATCCGCACTGCGCTGCTCGCCGCCGTCTCGCACGACCTGCGCACCCCGCTCGCCTCGATCAAGGCCGGGGTGAGCAGCCTGCGTGCGACCGACGTGGAATGGGGCCCGGCGGACGAGGCCGAGCTGCTGGCCTCCATCGAGGAGTCCGCCGACCGGCTCGACGGGCTGATCGGCAACCTGCTCGACCTGAGCCGGCTGGAGACCGGCGTGGTGACGCCGCTGATCGGCCCGGTCGCGCTGGACGAGGCGCTGCCCGCGGCGCTGCTCGGCGTGCCGCTGGACCGCGTCACGGTGGACGTCCCGGAGTCGCTGGTCCCGGTGCGGGCCGACCCCGGCCTGCTGGAGCGCGCCCTCGCCAACGTGATCGAGAACGCGGTCCGGCACAGCGGCGGCCCCGTCCTGGTCACCGCGAGCGAGCTGCGCGCGCCCGGCGAACCGGACCGGGTCGAGGTGCGCGTGGCCGACCGCGGCCCCGGCGTCCCCGACCGGGCGAAGGAGCACATCTTCGCGCCCTTCCAGCGGCTCGGCGACACTCCGAAGGGCACCGGCGTCGGGCTCGGCCTCGCCGTCGCCCGCGGCTTCGTCGAGGCGATGGGCGGCACGCTGCACCCCGAGGACACCCCGGGCGGCGGGCTGACCATGGTCTTCGGGCTCCCGCCGGCCGCCCCGGGCGGGCCGCCCGGCACGCCTCCCGGCGGGGCACCCGCGCAGGGCCGTCCGGACCCCATGGGCGATCATGGCGGTGACCTGGGCGGTGACCGGGGTGGTGACCGGGGCGGCGGCCCCGCCGCGGGCCCGGGCCGCCGCGACGGCGAGGAGAAGGGGGAGACGGCGTGACGCGTGTCCTGGTGGTCGACGACGAGCCGCAGATCGTGCGGTCCCTGCGGATCAACCTGCGGGCCCGCGGCTACGAGGTCGACACGGCCCCCGACGGCCGGACCGCGCTCGAGCTGGCCGCGCGCCGCCATCCCGACGTGATCCTGCTCGACCTCGGGCTGCCCGATCTGGACGGCACCGAGGTGATCAGGGGGCTGCGCGGCTGGCTGAGCGCGCCGATCATCGTGCTGTCCGCCCGGCACTCCTCCGGCGAGAAGGTCGAGGCGCTCGACGCCGGCGCGGACGACTACGTGACCAAGCCGTTCGGCATGGACGAGCTGCTCGCCCGGCTGCGCGCCGCGGTGCGCCGAGCCGCCCCCGCCGAGGAGGCCGCGGTCGTCCGCACCGACGCGTTCACGGTCGACCTCGCGGCCAAGAAGGCCGTCCGGGACGGCGCGGACGTGCGGCTCACCCCGACCGAGTGGCACATCCTGGAGGTGCTGGTGCGCAACGCGGGACGGCTGGTCGGGCAGCGGCAGCTCCTGCGCGAGGTCTGGGGCCCCTCGTACGAGACCGAGACCAACTATCTGCGGGTCTACCTCGCGCAGCTACGGCGCAAGCTGGAGCCCGATCCCGCGCACCCCCGCCATCTGATCACCGAGCCGGGGATGGGCTACCGCTTCGAGGGATGATCCGGGCGGGATGTCGTCATTGGCGAGACCTGCACCCATTCGTCGCAAGCCGATGGTCCGTTTCACCCCGTGATGCCATACGCTTCCCAGCATGGAAGAGGTTTCGGCCGGCATCGCACCGGGGACCGGCGGCACTCCTGGGGGCGAGCGCGGACGCGGCGGGCTCCGGCGCTTCCTCCGGCGGATGGCCTCGTCCAAGGCCGAACTCGAGGCCGAGGAGCTCAAGAAGACCAGCGGCGACGAGGGCGCCACGCCCATCACCGCCTGCGCCACCCGCAAGCGGCACTGCGTAGCCGGTACGCTGCGTACTGTGACGTTGCGGCCGCGTGGCGGGGCACCGGCGCTGGAGGCCGAGCTGTACGACGGCACCGATGTGATCAACCTGGTCTGGCTCGGCCGCCGCAAGATCGCCGGGATCGACCCGGGCCGTCGGCTGCGCGCCGAGGGCCTGGTCAGCGTGCAGGACGGGCGCAAGGTCATGTTCAACCCCCGCTATGAGCTGCGCGGCACCTCGTGACCGCGCACCGGACCACGGCACGGGCCGGCCGGGCGCGGCGCGGGTGAACCGGAATCGAGCGGGGGGCACAGCGTGGGGGCGGATGTGACACCGGGCGCCGGGCCGACGGAGACGGACGAGTCCGCCGACGAGGTCGCGCACGACACCGTCGAGGCCGCGGTGCGGGCCCAGCTCTCCAAGGCGCTGGGCGGCGTCCGCGGCATGATCGAGGCGGCCGTCCCGACCATCGGCTTCACCGCGACCTACGTGGCCGCCAAGGACGTCAAGCTCGCGGTCGGCATCGGCGTGGGCGCCGCGGTCGTGCTGCTGGTGGTCCGGCTGGTGCAGCGCTCCAGCCCCCAGTTCGTGCTCAACAGCCTCGTCGGCATCGCGATCGCGGCGTTCTTCGCGCTGCGCTCGGGCAAGGCCGAGGACGCCTTCGTCCCGGGCATCCTGCTCAACGCCGCCTACGGCGCCGGGATGCTGCTGTCGATCGTGGTCCGCTGGCCGGTCGTCGGCTTCATCATCGGCTCGGTCACCGGCGACCCGACCGCCTGGCGGTCCGATCCCGGCATCGTCCGGCTGTGCTCCCGGCTGACCTGGCTGCTGCTGGTCCCGTGCGCGCTGCGGGTGCTGGTGCAGTACCCGATCTACCTCGCCGACGGCGACCAGAGCGGCCTGCTCGGCGCCGCCAAGATCGTGATGGGCTGGCCGCTCCAGGTGGCCGCCCTCGCCACGATGGCCTGGATCCTGGCCCGCGGCCGGACCCCGCTCCAGCAGGAGAAGGCGGAGAAGCCGGAGAAGCCGGAATAGCGTCCGGTCATCGGCAGGTCGTAAAGAAACCGTTCAATTCCGCCCGCACCTTCAACACGCGCCCGCGCTGTCACGCGTGCGGAGCCGTCCGCGTCCGGCCTGCCCGCCGTGCCGGGCCCCGCTGTGCCCGCCGTGCGGGCCTGGACGTGCCCGTACGTCCCTCCGAAGTGGTCTGACGCCGCCCATCGCGTATTGGTTCGGAATGTCAATGGCCGTACGTGGTCGCCGTTGAATTCGCGAATTGAGTGGGTGTTTTCCGAAGGATCCGGATAAAGTGCTTTTAGGTGTGCCGGGAAGTCTGGTCGGCGATACGGGATAGCTCTGTCGCCTGGAGGCCGGCTGATGCGTTGCACCGCACCGAACTGCACCGGGGTCGTCGCGGACGGGTACTGCGATGTCTGCGGCCTGCTCGCCGCTTCCGCGGGGAGCCCCGCGCCCCTGGTCTCACCTTCGGCGGTCACCCGTCCGAACGAGGAGAACGCCCCGAGCCGTCCGAACGCCCCGAGCCGTCCGAACGCCCCGAGCCGTCCGAACGCCCCGAGCCGTCCGAACGCCCCGAGCCGTCCGAACGCCCCGAGCTCTGAGAACGCCCCGAGCCCTGAGAACGCCTCCAGCCGTCCGAGCGGCCGCACGGATCCGTCCGCGCCCGGGGCGCCTGGCTCGGGCGGCGGGACCGGTACCGGACGGTATGGGCCCCCCGGGCCGTCCCGGCGCGGGCTGCTCGGGGCCGGCCTGGTCGACATGCCGGCGGTGCCGTACCTCGATCCGACCGAAGCGATCCTGGACGACCCGCAGGTTCCGGAGGCCAAGCGCTTCTGCGGCGGCTGCGAGAGCCCGGTCGGCCGCGGCAAGGACGGTACCCCGGGACGGACGGAGGGGTTCTGCCCCCGCTGCCGTACCCGGTTCGCCTTCCGTCCCAAGCTGGCCGCGGGCGACCGGGTGGGCGGCCAGTACGAGGTGCAGGGCTGCCTGGCGCACGGCGGCCTCGGCTGGATCTACCTGGCCAAGGACCGCAACGTGTCCGACCGGTGGGTGGTGCTCAAGGGCCTGCTCGACTCCGGGGACGCCGACGCGATGGCGGCGGCGGTGGCCGAGCGGCGGTTCCTGGCCGAGGTCGAGCACCCGAACATCGTCAAGATCTACAACTTCGTCCAGCACGACGGCGACGGCTACACCGTCATGGAGTACGTCGGAGGCCGCTCGCTCAAGCAGATCGTGCTCGAGCGGCGCGAGCGGACGGGGGAGTCGCTGCCGCTGCCGCAGGTCCTGGCCTACGGGCTGGAGGCGCTGCGGGCGCTCGGCCACCTGCACGAGCGGGGCCTGCTGTACTGCGACTTCAAGCCCGACAACGCGATCCAGACCGGGGAGCAGCTCCGGCTGATCGACCTCGGCGGGGTGCGGCACGCCGGCGACCCCGATGGCGCGATCTACGGCACCATCGGGTACCAGGCCCCCGAGATCGCCGACGAGGGCCCCTCACCGAGCTCGGACCTGTACACGGTGGCCCGGACGATGGCCGTGCTGAGCTTCGAGTTCACCGGGTTCACCGGGACGTTCCGGCACTCGCTGCCCGCCCCGGCGCGGGTGCCGCTGCTGGCGGAGTTCGAGTCGTTCGACCGGCTGCTGCGGCGGGCAACGCACGCCGAGCCCGCCGAGCGCTTCCAGACGGCCGCCGAGATGGCCGACCAGCTCATGGGGGTGCTGCGCGAGGTCCTCGCCGTGGAGGACGGGCGGGCGCGGCCGGGGGAGTCGGCCTGGTTCGGGCCCGAGCCGCGGATCACCGGGAATCCCGTCAGCAGGCCCGCGGACGCCGCGCGGCTGGCCGACCGGCTGCCGCTGCCGCTGGCCGACGACCAGGACCCGGCGGCCGGATACCTGGCGGGCCTGTCCGAGGCGACCCCCGCGGCGCTCCTCGCGGCGCTGGCCAAGCCGCGCGTGTCGTCGGTGGAGGTCGACCTGGCGCTCGTGCGCGCGCACATCGCGTTCGGGAACCGCAAGGACGCGCAGACGCTGCTGGCCGGGCTGGGCGACGACTGGCGGGCCGACTGGTACCGGGCGCTGCTCGCCCTGGCCGAGGGCGACGTCGAGAGGGCCGCGGACCTCTTCGGGGTGCTGCGCGACCGGCTGCCGGGGGAGGCCGCCCCCAAGCTCGCCCTCGGGCTGTGCGCCGAGGCCCGCGGTCTGCACGCGCAGGCCGAACGGTACCTGGAGGCGGTGTGGCGCACCGACCACTCCTACATCGGCGCGGCGTTCGCCCTGGCCCGGGTCCGGTCGGCGCGCGGGCACCGGGCGAGCGCGGTGCGCGCCCTGCGGTCGGTGCCCGCCACGTCGCGGCACCACACCGACGCCCAGGTGGCCGCGATCATCGCCGTCCTCAAGGCCCGGCGGCCGGACGGGCCGCGGCCCGAGGAGCTGATCGACTGCGGGACGCGGCTGGAGTCGCTGACCATCGCCGCCGACTGGCACGGGCGCCTCGCCGTCCTCCTCCTGGAGACCGCGCTCGACCTGCTGCTCTCCCCGTCCGGGACGGGCCCGGCGACGTTCCCGGCCGGGGCGGCCGTGCTCGGGGTGCCGCTGACCGAACGGGATCTGCGGCGCGGCCTGGAACGCCTCTACCGCCGGCTGGGCCGGCTCGCCGAGACCAGGGCCGAGCGGGTGGCGCTGGCCGAGCGCGCCAACACCGTCCGGCCGACCACGCTGATCTGACCACGGAAGGGACGCCCGCCGATGACGATGATCGCTCAGGGGAGCGAGCTGGAGCTTCCGAGCCCGGTCCCGGCGGCGGCCCGGCGCCGCTCCTCGCCCCGCGACTGGAGCACCCCCACCTGGCTGCGGGGGCTGACCGCGGCGGTGCTGCTCCTGGCCGTCGCGCTCGGCGCGGCCGTCACCCTCGGGGCGGCCGACCTGCGCGGCGGCGTGCGGCTGATCGGCCGCGACACCGCGCCGCAGGTCACCGCCGCGGCCGATCTGAGCCTCCAGCTCACCGAGATGGACGCCCAGCTCGCGAACGTGGTGCTCGTCGGCAAGGAGGGGGCCGGGGACGGACGGAGCGCGTTCGTCCAGCGCTTCGATGCGGCCCGCCGGCGCGCGGCCGGCGACCTCCAGCAGGCCGCGGTCTCCCGCGATCCCGCCGTCCGCCGCGAGCTGGGCTCGACGCTGGAGGTGTTCGGCCGCTACCAGCAGGTCGCCGGGCAGGTCCTCTACGTCGACAAGGAGGCCGCCCACCCCGTCGCCGCCGCGCCGGAACAGGTGCTGCGGAAGTACCGCGAGGCGACCGACCTGCTCGAGGTGGAGGCCCTCCCGGCCGCCGACCGGCTCACGGGCGCCCACCGCGCCGTCCTGGACCGGGCCCGGCGGGGGCAGACCGGCGCCGCGATCGAGGCCAGGTCGCTGGTCCTCGTCCTCGGGACCGGGCTGGTCGCCGCCCTCGGCTGGCTCCAGCTGCTGCTCTACCGCAGGCACCACCGGCTGATCAACCCGGCCGTGCTGCTCGCCACCGTCGCGGCGCTCGCGCTGGTGGTGCCGGGCGCGCGGCTGTTCTGGTCAGAGGAGGCGCGGGCGCGGGACGGGGCGGCGCTCGACTCGGTGCTCGACCTGGCGCAGGCGCGGGCGATCAGCCGGGACGCCAACGCCGACGCGAGCCGCTTCATCGGCGACGAGTTCCGCCGGGACCAGTACCTTCAGTCGTTCTTCGCCAGATCCCAGATCCTGGTGGAGGTGCCCGGCGCGAAGCCCGACAGCTACGCCTCCGACCTCGCCACCTTGTACCAGTCGTACGGGATGTTCCTGGGCGTCCTCGGCACGACGCAGCTTCCGGACAAGGAGCCGCGTGCCGGGCAGACGCTCCCCAAGGTGCTCGCCTACCAGAAGTCCGTCGCGGCCATGCGCGTCATGGTGCGCAAGGGCCGGCTGGACAAGGCCGCCCAGGTCACCACCGGATACAAGCCGGTCGAGGCCAACTACGACTTCGAGCGGTACGACCGGCTGCTGGCGGGCTTCCAGGACGCCGACCGCCGCGCCTATGAACGCCACATGGCCGGCGGCTCGCGGACGCTGGGCGGCTGGACGGTGTTCCCGGGGGCGGCCGTCGTCGTCGTGTCCGCCCTGGTGATCATCGGTATCCGCCCCCGGCTGGCCGAGTTCCGCTGAAGCGCGTCGGGGCGCCGCGCGCCGTCCGTCCAGCGCCGTCCGTCCAGCGCGCGGCCGGACGGACGGCATCCGGCGCCGCGCCAGGGATCAGTGCCCGCCGAGGAGCTCGGCGAGCTCGTCCTCCACGTCCTGGACGGCCACGAACATCAGCTCGTCGCCGGGCTCCAGCGTGTCGTCGGGGGTCGGGACCAGGACCCGGCCCTCCCGCAGGATCGCCACCAGGGCGGTGTCGCGCGGCCACGCCACCGACCCGACCCGCTCGCCGCCGAGCGGCGCGTCCTCGGGCAGGGTCAGCTCGACGAGGTTGGCCTCGCCCTGCCGGAAGGTCATCAGCCGGACCAGATCGCCGACGCTCACCGCCTCCTCGACCAGCGCCGACAGCAGTCGCGGGGTGGACACCGCCACGTCCACGCCCCACGACTCGTTGAACAGCCACTCGTTCTTGGGGTGGTTGATCCGCGCCACCACCCGCGGCACCCCGTACTCGGTCTTGGCCAGCAGCGACACCACCAGGTTGACCTTGTCGTCGCCGGACGAGGCGACCACCACCTGGCAGCGCTCCAGGGCCGCGTCGTCGAGCGCCGCGATCTCGCAGGCGTCGGCCAGCAGCCACTCGGCCCGCGGCACCATCTCGACCTTGATGGCCTTGGGGCTCTTGTCGATCAGGAGCACCTCGTGCCCGTTCTCCAGCAGTTCCTGGGCGATGGACCGGCCCACCGCGCCGGCCCCGGCGATCGCGACCCGCATCAGGCGTCTCCCTCGTTCCGCGCGGCGACCGCGGCGTTGACCCGCTCGAGATCGTCGGCGCGGGCCATGATGTGCACGATGTCCCCGTCCTGGATCACCGAGCCGGGCTGCGGCACCAGCGCCTCGCCCATCCGGGACAGGAACGCGACCCGGGTCCCGGCGGCCTCCTCCAGCGCGGTGACCTTCTCGCCCACCCACCGCTGGCCGCCGTCGAGCTCGGCCAGCACCACCGCGCCGGTCGGGTCCCGCCACAGCGGCTCGGCGCCCTCGGGGAGCAGCCGGCGCAGGATCTGGTCGGCCGTCCAGCGGACCGTCGCGACCGTCGGGATGCCCAGCCGCTGGTAGACCTCCGCGCGGCGCGGATCGTAGATGCGGGCCACCACGTTGTCGACGCCGAACGTCTCGCGGGCGACCCGCGCCGAGATGATGTTGGAGTTGTCGCCGCTGCTCACCGCCACGAACGCGGACGCCTGCTCGATCCCGGCCTCGGCGATCACGTCCCGGTCGAACCCGAATCCGGTGATCCGCCGGCCGCGGAACCCGCTGCGCAGCCGGCGGAACGCCTCGGGGCTCTGGTCGATGATGGCGACCGAATGACCCTTGTCCTCAAGAATGTGGGCGAGCGTCGACCCGACGCGCCCGCACCCCATGATCACGATATGCACGGCGGTTCCTTCTTCGAATGATCCCTTGCCGGGCAGCAAAGCTACACATCAGCCCAGGCAAGTACTACCCAACCAGCATCGACCCAGCCGCGCGGACCGGTTCCCGGGGAGGGGAGCCGCGCCCCGCCCCGGCCGCGTCCGGGCACCGTCCGCCCCACGGGCTAGAGTCTCGTCCGTGTCAAAGGCTCCGGACCTTGTGAAGCGGGTGCTTCTGGGACGCGCTCTGCGCAGCGCCCAGCAGCACGAGCAGCTTCTCCCCAAGCGCATCGCGCTGCCCGTGTTCGCCAGCGACGCGCTGTCGTCGGTGGCGTACGCGCCCCAGGAGATCCTGCTGGCCCTCGGGGCCGGCGGGCTCGTCATGTACCAGTACACCCCGTGGGTGGCCGCGGCCGTCGTGGTGATCCTCCTCACCGTCGTCGCCTCCTACCGGCAGAACGTCCGGGCCTACCAGAGCGGCGGCGGCGACTTCGAGGTCGCCACCGAGAACCTCGGCTCCAACTGGGGCGTGCTCGTCGCCAGCGCGCTGCTGGTCGACTACGTCCTGACCGTCGCGGTGTCGGTCTCGTCCGGTGTCGAGAACATCGGCGCCCTGCTGAAGTTCCTCCAGCCGCACGAGGTCGCGGTCGCGCTGGTGATCCTGGTGCTGCTGACCCTCGGCAACCTGCGCGGGCTCAAGGAGGCCGGGGTCGCCTTCGCCATCCCGACCTACCTGTTCATGTTCGCGATCGGCAGCATGCTGCTGTGGGGCGTGCTGCGGTTGCTCACCGGGGCCGAACTCCAGGCCGAGACCGCCGACTTCGAGATCCGCGGCGAGGAGATGGGCGTCGGCGGGTTCGCGCTGGTGTTCCTGCTGCTGCGCGCCTTCTCGTCCGGCTGTGCCGCGCTCACCGGGGTCGAGGCGATCAGCAACGGGGTGCCGGCGTTCAAGAAGCCCAAGGGCGAGAACGCCGCCCGCACCCTGCTGGCGCTCGGCGTGGTGGCGATGACGATGTTCGGCGGCGTCACCGCGTTCGCCTTCATCACCGACGCCAAGTTCGCCGAGCCCGACCAGGGCAGCCACCTGGTCGACCCGTCCACCGGCCGCGAGGTCGTCGACTCCGACCCGGTCATCGCGCAGGTCGCGCACACCGTGTTCAGCAACTTCACCCCCGGGTTCGCGCTGGTCGCGGTGATGACCGCGCTGATCCTCTTCCTGGCCGCCAACACCGCCTTCAACGGCTTCCCGGTGCTCGGCTCGGTGCTCGCGCAGAACCGCTACCTGCCCCGCCAGCTCCACACCCGCGGCGACCGGCTGGCCTTCAGCAACGGCATCATCATCCTGGCCACCATGGCGGGGCTGCTGATCTACGCCTACGACGCGTCGGTCAGCCGGCTGATCCCGCTCTACACCGTCGGCGTGTTCGTCTCGTTCACCGTCAGCCAGGTCGGCATGGTCCGGCACTGGAACCGGCTGCTCGCCACCGAGGACGACCCGGCGCAGCGCCGCCGGATGCGCACCTCCCGGGGCATCAACGCGTTCGGCGCGATGCTGACCGGCGTGGTGCTGGTCGTGGTGCTGATCACCAAGTTCGCGCTCGGCGCCTACATCGTGTGCATCGCGATGCCGCTGCTGTTCCTGCTGATGAAGGCGATCCGGCGGCACTACGACCGGGTGGCGGACGAGCTGGTGCCGACCGGCGAGGACGTCCAGCTGCCCGCCCGCAACCACGCGATCGTGCTCGTCTCCAAGATCCACAAGCCGACGCTGCGCGCGCTGGCCTACGCCCGCGCCACCCGCCCGTCCACCCTGGAGGCGGTCAGCGTCGCGGTGGACGCCGAGGAGTCCCAGCGCCTCCAGGGCGAATGGGACGCCCTCGACGTGCCCGTCCCGCTCAAGATCCTCGACTCGCCGTACCGGGAGATCACCCGGCCCGTCCTGGAGTACGTCAAGAGCGTGCGCCGCCGCAGCCCCCGCGACGTGGTCACCGTGTTCATCCCCGAGTACGTCGTCGGGCACTGGTGGGAGCACCTCCTGCACAACCAGAGCGCCCTGCGGCTCAAGGGCCGGCTGCTGTTCCAACCCGGCGTCATGGTGACCAGCGTCGCCTGGCAGCTCCACTCGTCCGACCGGCTCAAGGGCCGGGTGGAGCCGCCCGGCCCCGGTGCGTCCCGCCGCCCGCCCCGGCACGGCCCCGACCGGGACGATGCACCCGCCGGTGGCGGTAGTGTTTCGGAACGTGACAGCTGATCTCGGACTCGACGACCTTCTCGAACTGGAGGTCGGCAACGTCGCCAACGGCGGATTCTGCGTGGCCAGGCATGAGGGCCGGGTGGTCTTCGTCCGGCACGCGCTCCCCGGCGAGCGGGTCCGCGCCCGCGTCACCGACGTGACCAAGAGCTTCCTGCGGGCCGACGCCGAGGAGATCCTCCAGGCGTCCCCCGACCGCGTCGTCCCGCCCTGCCCGTTCGCGGGCCCCGGCCGCTGCGGCGGCTGCGACTGGCAGCACGCGTCCCTGCCCGCCCAGCGGGCGCTCAAGGCCGCCGTGATCGAGGAGCAGCTCCAGCGCCTGGCGGGCATCACCCGCGAGGTCGTCGTCGAGGAGGTGCCCTACCCGGCCTCCGACGAGTTCACCCCGGGCCCCGGCCTCGGCTGGCGCACCCGCGTCCAGTTCGCCGTCGAGGACGGCACCGTCGGCCTCCGCCGGCACCGCTCGCACGACCTCGAGCCCGTCGACGAGTGCCTCATCGCCCACCCCGGCGTCGAGGCGATGGGCATCGAGCACAAGCGCTGGCCCGGCGCGTCCGGCGTCGAGGGCGTCGTGTCCGCCGCCACCGGCGACCGCCTGGTGGTCCTCCGCGGCCGGGACCGCCGCAAGATCCGGGTGCCTCACCTCGACGTGCCCGTCCGCCTCGTCCGCGGCAAGCCCGAGCCCGGGGCCAACCTCCCCTACGTCCGCGAGGAGGTCTCCGGCCGGCTGTTCCAGGTCAGCGGCAGCGGCTTCTGGCAGGTCCATCCCGGTGCCGCCCAGCTCCTCGCCGACGCCGTCCTCCAGGCGCTCGAGCCCAAGCCCGGCGACATCGCCCTCGACCTGTACTGCGGCGTCGGCCTGTTCGCCGGCGTGCTGGCCGACCGCATCGGCCCCGACGGCCTCGTCGTCGGCGTCGAGTCCGACGGCCAGGCCGTCCGCGACGCCAAGTTCAACCTGCGCGACCTGCCCCACGTCGCGATCGAGCGCGGCCCGGTCGAGCAGGTCGTCGCCGACCTGGAGTTCGGCCGCGCCGACGGCTCCGGGCGCTCGCAGAACAAGCGCGGCGGCACCGGCCACCAGGGCGGCGCCCGCGTCCGCCGCGCCGACGTGGTCGTCCTCGACCCGCCCCGTACCGGTGCCGGCCGCGGCGTCGTCGACCAGATCACCCGCATCGCCGGCCGCAAGATCGCCTACGTCTCCTGCGACCCCGCCACCCTCGCCCGCGACCTGGCCTACTTCAGCGAGCGCGGCTGGACCCTGGAGTCCCTCCGCGCCTTCGACGCCTTCCCGATGACCCAGCACGTAGAGGTCCTGGCCACTCTGGTCAGAGGCTAGACCCGCCGCCTGCCCCGACCGTTCGAGGCAGTCCTCACGTCACCCTGCGCCTCGGTATTTCAAGATCACCGCACATGAGGTGCGCACGAAACCGGCACTGAACCGGCCTCAACGACCCTGGCCAGTCGTCCGCGCTACCGGCACCTATTTACCATTTTCAATCTCTATAGGCGTTTTGTCCCCTGAGTTCCGGTCATGCCAA
This sequence comes from Spirillospora sp. NBC_01491, assembly GCF_036227065.1. Classification (GTDB taxonomy): domain Bacteria; phylum Actinomycetota; class Actinomycetes; order Streptosporangiales; family Streptosporangiaceae; genus Spirillospora; species Spirillospora xylanilytica. The sequence continues at coordinate 2,451,962 of NZ_CP109432.1, read as the reverse complement.
GAGAAACACCGGGCACGGGGGACGCGCTGAAGTGTGGCACCGGGCCGGGTGACGTCAGCACTGCCGCTTTACAGGGCGGCTGTGCCTTCGGCGAGGCGAAGTGGTGATGATGACTGATATCGACGACAAGCCGCGGACTCCGACCGACCTTCCCATCGACCAGCTCAAGGAGGCCGGTCAGGACGTAGTGCAGGCGCTGATGGTCAAGGCGCTTCAGTCCGCCACCGGCAAGGTCCAGGGCCTGACCGAGCGGCTCACGGACAGTAACGGTGACAGCGGCACCGGCACGAAGGCGGCCGTCAGCGGGGCCAAGGAGCTCGCCAAGGGCAAGTCGCCCCTCAAGGCCGGTCTCCACGCCGGGATGACCGGCGCGAAGGACAAGGCCAAGGGAGCGCTGAGCCCGGGTGGCGACAAGGGGGGCGGCGGTGGCAACACCGGCTCCAGCAACGCCAAGGTCATCAACATCGTCGAGGAGTTCGACGTGGGACTCCCGCTCCGCGTGACCTACGACCAGTGGACCCGGTTCGCCGACTATCCGAAGTTCACCAGCAAGGTGGAGACCGTCGAGCAGGAGTCGGACGAGAAGCTCACCTGGCGGGCCCGGATCTTCATGTCGCACCGGAGCTGGCAGGCCACGATCGTGGAGCAGGTCCCCGACGACCGGATCGTCTGGAAGTCGGAGGGCGACAAGGGGTACGTCGACGGCGCGGTCACCTTCCACGAGATCGCCCCCACCCTGACGCGGGTGCTGCTGGTGGCCGAGTACCACCCGGACGGGTTCGTTGAGAAGACCGCGAACCTCTGGCGCGCCCAGGGACGCCGGCTCCGGCTGGACTTCAAGCACATCAAGCGGCACATGATGACCCAGGCGATCCTGGAGCAGGGCGAAACCGAGGGCTGGCGCGGCGAGATCCGCGACAGCGAGGTCGTCAAGACGCACGACGACGCGGTCAAGGAGGAAGAGGAGAAGAAGAAGGCGGACGAGGGCTCCGATTCCAAGGATCGCGCGGAGGACGGCCCGAAGGACCGCGCGGAGAGCGAGGGTCGTGCGGGGGACGGACCGGAGGATCGTTCGCAGGACGGCGACAGCGGGAAGCCCGACGCGGACTAGCCGTTCCATCAGTCGACTGACCTGGGCGTTTTTCCCTATGGGGACAGGGGTAGCGGCCTGGGAGAGCGTGCGAAGCGCATCGTCGCGATCGAGGTCAGCGCCAGCGCAGGGGGAGCCATGGACGAGAACGGGTCTGAGAGGACCGCCCGATACAACGGAGATGTACGCGCGGTGGACACACCCGCGCAGACCATCGCGGCGGAAGAACGGCCGACGGCCGGCGAGGGGCCGGACGTCCACCTCAACGTTCCGCTGCTGAAGGTCGACGAGATCTCCCTGGAGGTCGAGAATCTGGACGCGCATGTGGCGCTCGGCGCCAGGGTGCTCGACATGCTCAAGCTGAACGTCGGCGCGGACGTGTACCTCGGCAAGGTGAACCTCCAGATCAAGGGCGTCGAGGCGCAGGCGCTTCTCCAGGTCCGCCTCGACAACGTGGCGGTCATCGTCGACCGGGTACTGACCACGCTCGACCGAAACCCCGAGATCCTCCAGCACATCGGCCGCGGCGTGGAGGAGGCGGCCCACGGCGCAGGCAAGGCGGTCAGCGAGGTCGGCAGGGGCGCCGGCGGAGCCGTCGAGGACGTCGGCCGGGGCGCGGGGCATGCCGTCGAGGACGTCGGGGAAGGTGCCGGCGGAGCCGTCCAGCAGATCGGTGAGGGTGCCGGCGGCGCGGTCGAGGATGTTGGTAAGGGCGCCGGCGGCGCGGTCGAGGATGTTGGTAAGGGCGCCGGCGGCGCGGTCCAGGACGTTGGTAAGGGCGCTGGGCAGGCTGCCGGAAGCGTCGGCGAGGGTGCTGGGCAGGCAGTCGGGGCGGCCGGGGAGGGTGCTGGGCAGGCCGCTGGGAGCGTCGGGGAGCAAGCCGGGCAAGTCGCAGGGAATGGCGGCTCCCTTGTCAGCGGCGCCACCGAGAAGGCGGGCAAGGCAGTCGATGGTGCCGCGCCGGAGGTAGATCGCGTCGCAGATGGTGCCGGGGAGACGGTCGACAAGACCGCAGGCGGGGCTAAGGGCGAGCCTGCCGAGGCCACGGAGCGGCAGGATTCCGACAAGCCGGAGTCCGGCAAGCAGGGCTCCGACGAGGCCGGAGATGACGGGGAGCCGGATCAGAGGAGCGAGGGCTCACCTTCGAATGAAGAGGGGGAGCATGAGAGCAGCACGATCCAGGGCGCCCTCCGCGAGACCGAGGATTCCCTTCGCGACCTGATGCGGGCGTTGTTGCAGGCTACGTCCCGGCCGGGAAAGTAGGCGATCATGAGCGGAAAGCGCCCGGGGCCGGAGCTCCGGCGGTCGGCCGAGATTCTTTTCGAGGCGACGATCAAGGCCGACGAACTCCGGTTCGACGAGACTCCCGAGAACGCCGTCGAGTTCACCGGGGACGCCGACGGCGAGTCGTCGTCCGGCAGCGTGAGAGAGGGGCTGCCGGACAATGTGAGGAAGGACGTCACCTACCGGGACGTGAGGATCGACTACGCGATCGCCGCGAAACTGAGGCCCGGTCCAGACGGCCCAGGTGACGGGGAGACCTCATGATCGGGGGCTGTGGCCACCGGCGACGACGAGTCCGGGCCCGCTGACTCCGCGACGGGATCCCTGCCCGTGCACGGAGCCCGCGCCACCGTCGCCCCGGACGGCGTGATCCACCTGCGTAGAGGGTCCTGGACGGCCACCCTCGCCTGATCCGCCACGGCCCTGGGAGCCCATGCTCGCCTCCGGGGCCGTGGCGTCGGCCAAGACCGCGAGGCGGCGCGCGAGCCGGGCGAGAGGGCCATGCCTTGAGTGTGGACAGTGCGGGAAATGCCTGGTCACAGAGGGACGTCACCGTGGCGGGCAGTGCCACGTACCCCAATCGTGACTCAATGTACCTGTCCTATCACTCTCCGAAATCATCTGGAGGAGACATGTCCGAGTCCTTCGAGCCCGGGCCTGACCGATCGGCGAACATCGCGGGCCGCCCCCGGCCTACTAGACCGGGGCGGCCCGCCCCCGTTGTCGGGCCCGAACGGCCGGCGTGGACGGTGGTTCGGACGGTGCGCAGCAAGGGCCCTGCTCAAGAGAGGGGCTGCCGGTTCTGGGGGACGGTCTGGATCCGGGCGGTGGCGGTCGCGACGGCTACCGGACGGTCGTCTTGGCCGATCAGTTCGCCGGAGAGGAAGCAGATCTCCCTGCCGCGCTGCACGATCCGTCCGCGGCCCAGGAGCCGTCCGGGGCGGGCGGGGCGAAGGTACTGCACGTGGAGATCGAGAGTGGGCGCGAACCGGTCTTCCGGCAACGTCGCGACGAGGGCGGGGCCCAAGGTGTCGTCGAGCATCGCGGCCAGGAACCCTCCCTGGATCGCGCCGACGGGGTTCGCGAACTGCCCGCTCGCCTGGAAGGCCACCTCGATCGTGCCCTGCTCGGGGTCCACCGCGACCAGCTCCCAGCCGAGGAGCTTCGCTGCGGGTGGAGGGGGGACCCGTCCTGCCTGCACGTCCCAGAAGAGTCCGCGCCGTTGCGTTTCCATGGGCCAATTGAACAGGTCGCCACTGACAGTCACACGGACGCCTGTCGTGGCTGAAGGGTGACAGCCGCCTACTTGTGCGGACGTCCCCGGCATTTTGCCGGACGGGTCGCGGGTGCGGTGGCCGCTCGGAGTTGTTCGTGGGCCGGATTCCGCCTGGCTCGGCGATGCTGAGCGGGGGCGGTTGTTCAGGGTGGCGGGGTGGTGGGCAGGGTGTCTTTTATGAGGCTTCTGGTGTTGGGCGGGACGGAATTCGTCGGGCGGGCCGTGACCGAGGAGGCGGTGGCACGGGGGTGGGACGTGACCGTGTTCAACCGTGGACGCCACGCGGTGCCCGACGGGGTCGTCGCGCTCAGGGGGGACCGCACCCGCGCGGACGGCCTGGCGGCGCTCGAACTGGGCGTGTGGGACGTCGTCGTCGACACGTGGTCCGGCGCGCCCTGGGCCGTGCGCGAGTCGGCCGAGCGGCTGAGCGCGCGGGCCGGCCGGTACGTCTACATCTCCAGCCGGTCGGTGTACGAGGCGCCCGCCCCGCGGGGGCTCGCCGAGGACGGGCCCGTGGTGGGCGGGTCGCCCGACGCCCGCGACGCCGAGTACGCCGAGGCGAAGCGCGGGGGAGAGCTCGCGGCGCTGGCCGCGTTCGGGGAGCGGGCGCTGCTGGCCCGCGCCGGGCTGATCCTCGGCCCGTACGAGAACATCGGGCGGCTGCCCTGGTGGCTGTCGCGGATCGCGCGGGGCGGGACGGTGCTGGCGCCCGGGCCCGAGGATCTGCCCTTGCAGTACATCGATGCGCGCGACCTGGCCCGCTGGGTGCTGGACGCGGAGGGGCTGGGCGGCCCGTTCAACGTGGTGAGCCCGCCCGGCCACGCGACGATGGGCCGGCTGCTGGAAGCGTGCGTGGACGTCACCGGCGTCGATGCCGAGCTGCGCTGGACGGCCCCGGAGACCCTTCTCGCGGCGGGCATCGAGCCATGGACCGAGCTTCCGATCTGGCTGCCGCCGGGGGAGCTCTATGACACGCTCCACCAGGGGGACGCGTCGAAGGCGCAGGCCCATGGGCTGCGGTGCCGTCCGGTCGAGGAGACCGTCGCCGACACCTGGGCCTGGCTGCGCAGCCTGGACGGGCAGGTGCCGCATCGCGCCGACCGCGAGGTGGTCGGGCTCGCCCCGGACCGGGAGGCCGCGGTGCTCAGCGGCTGAGGAGCGTGGTCAGCAGGCCGATCGCCACGGAGGCGGTGGCCGCCAGCAGCGAGAGCAGCGCCACGGTGTGCCGGAAGCGGTTGTCGAGCTGGCCGCGGGTGACCTGGTCGCGTTCGGCGGCGCCGACGCGATCCTCCAGCTCGCCGATCTCGCGGGCCTGGTCGGCGACCTGGCGTTCGTGGAGCTCGTCGCGCTGGCCGAGCAGCGCGATCCGGCCTTCGAGGCCCGCGAGCCTGACCTCGATGCCGCGGCGCAGTTCCGCCAGCGCCAGCTCCAGGGTGATCGGTCCTTTCTCAGTCACGGTTACCCGCCCCTTCGTGTACGCCGGGGCTGCGCCGGGGGACCTGGGAGGAGGCCCGTATCGGCGGACCCACCGGCCACGATAGGAACCTATCAGTAATATTTCAAGGCAAATCGGTAAGTAACGGAAAGTGATGCGTAGGAAATATTCTACTGAGGGTTACTGGATGTTCCTTAATGTTTCCGCCATGCTGGGGGCATGGCTGGAGAGCTGGACCGGGAACGGATCGCCAAGTACGTGGTCGCCCGGCGCGGGTCGCTCGGCCTGACCCAGGAGCAGCTCGCCGAGCGGGCCGGGGTCACGGTCAAGACGATCTACAACCTGGAGGCCGGGGAGCGCTGGCCCCAGGCGCGCACCCGCAGCGCCATCGAGGACGCGTTGCAGTGGCGGCCCGGGGACCTGGTCCGGATCGGCGAGGGTGGGGAGCCGGCCGGGGCGTCCCCGCGGCCCGGTATGGACGTGGTGCTCAAGGAGCTGGACGAGCTCAACGCCTACTTCGCCGACCTGCGCGCCGACCCGGGCGACAAGCGGCGGATGGCGCTGGCCTTCCTGCGCGCGCTGTACGGGGAGCCCGACGGGCGGTGACGTTTTCCGGAGTCTGAAATCATTCAGGATCTGACCGGTTGTTACGGCTACTGACAAGCGGGAACACTGGAGGTGCCGATCCCGGTCAGGAGCCCCCGCTCCATGGGCGAAGGAGTGTCACCGATGCGCGGACGCGCCCATCCTCGTCGGGGGCCCGGCGCCGCGGCGGCCGGCGTGGCCGGCGTCTCCGGCGCCGTGCTCGGCGTGATCGCGATCGCGCTCGCCATCGCCCCGGGCCGTCCCGATCCGCTGGTGCTCGTCGGCGCCGGGCTGGCGCTGGCCGTCGCCGGCCTCACGCTCGCCGTGCTGCGGCTCTCCCGCGAGCTGCGCCTCCAGCGGCGGTACCTGTTCAGGCAGATCGAGACGCAGACCCGCGTCCTGCACAACGCCGCCCGCCTCGCCGCGGAGCGGCAGGACGAGCGGCGCTAGCGCGGGCGCGGCTACTTCCAGAACAGCACCTTCGCGGAGCCGCCGGTCATCGAGGCCGCGCCGGTGCCGTGCTGGACGAGCTGGATCCGGACCCGGTGGTCCTGGCCGACGTTGTCGGCGGCCACCCCGTACACCAGGTTGGTCTCGTCGCCGACCGAGGCGAAGTCCTGGACCGGGCCGCCCTCGTACTCGGTGGTGTCGGCCGCGTCCACCTCGATCGCCCGCGCCTGGATGAGGGTGCCGGCGGGGACGCCGCTGACCGTGACCGCCGCGGTGAGCGTGTAGCGGGCCGGGCCGGTGAGCAGGCTCGGGCCGCCGTCGTCGCGGTGCTGGCCGCGGGAGTCGGCGTACTCGGTGTCCCAGTTGACGGTGGTCCACTTGCCGGGGGCGAGCGGCTGCGCGGCGGTGGCGCCGACGGACACGTAATCGGGCATGTCGTCCTCTCCGGGTGAGACACCGACGCGCCACTGCCCGTAGTCGTCCTTGACGGCGTGGTTGTAGTCGACGCCCACTCCGTTGATCGTGTGATCGTTGGAGTACTGCTGGAGCTGCGCGCGGGAGTCCCACTTGCCGCCGGACCAGGCGTACGTCTGCCAGCCATAGGTGATCTTGCCGGCGTCGAACGCGCGCTTGGTGGGCCCGTATCCCGCGTAGACCCCCACCCGGCCGCGGCCGATGACGGAGGCGGCGCCGTCGAGGTAGGCGTTGATCGCCGACTGCTGGGCGGCGGAGGCGTCGAAGTCGACGGCGAAGTAGATCGGCCGGTCGCCGGGCATGCCGAGCGCGGTCGCCTGGGCGGCGGCGTCCCGGGCGTCGGCCTGGCCGGCCGCGCGCCCGTCCAGCGCGCGGTTCGCCGAGGTCTCCCAGACGACCACCAGCCACAGGCCGGCCGCCGATAGCTCGTTCGCCTCGGCCTGGGTGAGGTTCTTCCCGGTGGTGTCGTGCGAGAGGTAGCGGCACGCGAACTTCGCGCCGGCCTTTTTCAGCGCGGCCGCGCCGGGGCGCCCCCACGCGTAGTCGACGCCGAAGACAGCCATGGTCAACTCCATGGGTCGGGAGCAGGTTCGCGACGATTCAACCCGAGTGCCCGTCCGGACGCAGGCGAATCCGCAGGTTCCAGGCCGGACGGCACCGAAAGGCTGGCTTTGCGGCCAGGTCGGACAGGCGGATCGGCCCCTTCCGGATTCCGGATTCCGGACCCGGCGCGCTCACGGCGCCCCGCGGGGACGAGGATGGGGGCATGCGTCTTCGGATCTTCACCGAGCCCCAGCAAGGGGCCAGCTACGAGACATTGCTGTCGGTCGCCAAGGCCACGGAGGACCTCGGGTTCGACGCCTTTTTCCGCTCCGACCACTATCTGAAGATGGGCGATGTGCCGGGCCTGCCGGGCCCGACCGACGCCTGGATCACCCTGGGCGCGCTGGCCCGGGAGACCAGCCGGATCCGGCTCGGCACGCTGGTGACCGCGGCCACCTTCCGGCTGCCCGGCCCGCTGGCCGTCGCGGTCGCCCAGGTCGACCGGATGAGCGCCGGGCGGGTCGACTTCGGGATCGGCACCGGCTGGTTCGAGGAGGAGCACACCGCCTACGGCATCCCGTTCCCCAGCCTGAACGAGCGGTTCGAGCGGCTGGAGGAGCAGCTCGAAGTGATCACCGGGCTGTGGCGCACGCCCGACGGCGAGACCTTCTCCTTCGACGGCGAGCACTACCGGCTCGCGGACTCGCCCGCCCTGCCCAAGCCCGCGCGTCCCGACGGCCCGCCGGTGCTGATCGGCGGGGTCGGCGCCAAGCGGACGCCGCGGCTGGCCGCCCGCTACGCCGACGAGTACAACGTGCCGTTCACGATGCCGGACGACACCGGCGCCGCGTTCGACCGCGTCCGCGCGGCCTGCCGGGACGCCGGCCGCACCCGCCCGATGGTCTACTCCGCCGCGCAGGTGGTGTGCTGCGGGCGGGACGAGGCCGAGATCAAGCGCCGCGCCGACGTGATCGGCCGCGATGTGGACGAGCTGCGGGAGAGCGGCCTGGCCGGCACGCCCGCCGAGCTGGTCGACAAGATCGGCCGCTTCGCGGAGCTGGGCGCCGAGTGCCTCTACCTCCAGGTCCTCGACCTCGACGACCTCGGCCACCTGGAGCTGCTCGCCATCGAGGTGCTGAGCAAGCTCTGACCGCCGGCGGCGTCTGACGGCCGACGGCGCTGGACGGCGGCCTGAGGGCCGTCCCGGCGGCGGCCCGTGACGGGGGTTCGGTCACGGGCCGCCGTGTTTCGCCGGGGGGTCACGCGGTGGCGGGGACGGCTCCCGTCCCGGTCTCGGGCTCCGGGGCGTCCTCCTCGGGGCGGGCGTGCATCGGCAGCAGGAAGACCATCACGAAGGTGAGGCCGAGCAGGCCGACCTCGACCCACAACGTGACCTTCATGGCGCCGTCGAAGCCGGTCTTGGCCGAGTGCCCGGCGGCGGCGCCGACGGCCCGCTGGACGGCGGGCGCCGACTCCGGGACGGTGGCGACAGCCGCCGCGACGTCCCGCTGGAGCCGGGCGCAGGACGCGGGGACCGCGGCCGGGTCCTTGGCGGTCGCGCGGTCGTCGCCGCAGGCGCGCAGCCCGGCCACGATCGGGTCCTGCCGGGCGGCCGGGACCGAGGCGGCGGTGAGCTGTGCGCGCAGTCCGGGCGCGTCGTGGTCGACGGCGCCGGTCACGTGCCCGCCGAGGATGCCGAAGAAGACGGTGCCGAGGACGGCCGCGCCGAGGGCGCTGCCGAGCTGCTGGACCGCGGTGAGCGTGCCCCCGGCCGAGCCGGTCTCCTCGGGCTCGACGCCCCCCAGGACGGTGTCGAAGAACGGCGCCATCATCATGCCCATGCCGAGCCCAGTGACGATCAGCGCCGGGGTGAACTGCCAGGGCGTCACGTCGAGGCCGGCCAAGTGGAGGGTCGCGACCATCCCGGCGACGCCCGCCGCCATGGCCGCGGTGCCGATGTGGATCACCGTCCGGCCGAGGCGCTGCACGGCCTGCGCGGCCCCGAAGCCGACCATGATCCCGACCGACCAGGGGATCTGCGACAGCCCGGCCTTCAGCGGGGAGTAGCCGAGGCCCATCTGGAGGTAGAGCGAGAAGACCAGGCCGAACCCCGCCACGCCGGAGAAGAAGACCAGCCCGACGGCCAGGCCGCCGGTGAAGCCGCGCTTGCGGAACAGGCTCGGCACGATCAGCGGGTCGCCGCCCGCGCGCTGCTTGCGGACCTCGTACCAGGCGAACACGGCGAAGACCGCGACCGAGGCGGCCATCATCAGGAACGTCCACGCGGGCCAGTCCAGCTCGCGGCCCTGGACCAGTGGGAAGACCAGCAGCCCGGCGCCGGTGGAGGCCAGCGCCGCGCCGGTGAGGTCGAGCCGGGTGGCCTGCTTGGACCGGCCCGCGGGCAGGTAGCGCAGGCCGGCCAGCACGGCGGCCAGGCCCACCGGCAGGTTGATCAGGAAGATCATCCGCCAGCCGGTGCCGAACAGGTCGGCGTCCACCAGCCAGCCGGCCAGCACCGGGCCGCCGACCGAGGACAGCCCCATGATCGGCCCGAACAGGCCGAACGCGGCGGCCATCTGCTTCGGGGTGAACATCTGCTTGATCATCCCGATCCCCTGCGGCAGCATCAGCGCGCCGAACGCGCCCTGGAGCAGCCGGGCGCCGATCAGCGTCCCCGGGCTGACCGCGATCCCGCACAGCAGCGAGGCGACGGTGAACCCGCCGGCGCCGATGAGGAACATCCGGCGGCGGCCGTAGAGGTCGCCGAGCCGGCCGCCGGTGATCAGCCCGACCGCCATGGCCAGGGTGTAGCCGGCGGCGAGCCACTGCATGGTGCTGGCCGAGCCGCCGAGCTCGGCGCGGATGGTGGGCGCGGCGATGTTGGTGATCAGCACGTCGAGCATGTCCATCACCTCGCCGGCGAGGATCACCAGCAGGGCGGCCCAGCGCCACCGGTAGCCGCCGGTGGCGGCGTCGGGACGGTCCTCCGCTCTGCCGGTCTCGATGGTCTCGGTCATGAGGGTCCTCCGTTGTTGGAACAGGGTTCGTTATGACGAACACTGTTCTAAATTACGAATACTGTTCGTGTCAAGTACGATGTTCGTTGACCGGAGTGGGAGGGGTGTCGGCCGAGAACCTCTCCTCAATAGAGAAGATATATCGCGATTCTCGACAGTCAAGATGTATCGCGAGATTGGCAGGTTCCGACATGGCCGCACCCGCCGGCATGCCGACGCCTCCGGGCCGCAGGCCGCGCAAGGCCGTCCCGTCCAAGCGGCCGCTCAGCCAGGACCTCATCGTCGGCACCGCGATCGGGGTGCTCGACGCCGAGGGGCTGGACGCGGTCAGCATGCGCCGGGTCGCCCAGGAGCTCGGCACCGGGCCCGCCTCCCTGTACGCCCACGTCTCCGGCAAGGACGAGCTCCGCGAGCTGATGCTCGACCGGGTCGCGGGCGAGATCCGCGTCCCCGAGATCGATCCGGACCGCTGGCAGGAGCAGCTCAAGGACCTGGCCCGCGAGGTGCGCCGCGTGTGGGGCGCGCACGCCGACATCGCCAGGGTCTCCCTGGCGCTCATCCCCACCGGCCCCAACCTGCTGCGCCTCGCCGAGTTCCAGCTCGCCGTGATGCGGGCCGGCGGCGTCCCGCCCCGCATCGCCGCCCTGGCCGTCGACACGCTCGGCGCGTTCATCGACGCCGACAGCGTCGAGAACACCCTCTACGCCGCCAAGACCGAGGACGGGCAGGGCGGGACGGAGCACTTCCTCCGCTACATCGCCGAGATCCGCGAGTACTTCAAGGCCCTGCCGGCCGAGCGCTACCCCAACGTCGTCGCGATGGTGGACGATCTCACCGACGGCGACGGCGACGAACGCTTCGAGTTCGGCCTCGACATCTTCATCCGCGGCATCGGCTCCTACGTCGAGCAGTGACCGCGGCCCTCCCCGCCCGGCTCGCCGCCGCGGTGCCCCCGGAGGCGGAGGCGGCGGTACCTGCGGGGCCTGCGGGGTGATCAGGGGGAGGGGGTGATGACCTGCTCGAAGGCGGAGTGGCGGGGGGAGCCCGCGGCCGTGTCCCAGACCGCGAACACGACGTGCTCGAAGAACCCGGCGAAGTCGGCGCGCAGCGCCTCGTCGAACGCGGCGGCGACCTCGTGCGGGTCGTTGCCGAAGACCCCGCAGCCCCAGGCGCCGAGGACGATCCGCCGGTGGCCGTGCGCGAGCGCCACCGCGAGGACCAGGCGGGCGCGCGAGCGCAGCACCTTGGGGACGCGCGCGGCCACGGCCGGGTCGCGGATCGCCCCGAGGTTCGGGGCCGGGGAGGTGAGGAACGCGACGTCGTACGGCTCGTCCAGCAGCCGTCCCGCGTCGTCCCGGAACACCGGCACGGCGGGTGAGTAGATCATGTGGTCGCTGTAGAGCAGGTCGCGCTGCTCGCGGTGGAACTCGTAGTACTCGGGGGCCGCGCGCAGCGTCGTATAGAGGCCCGACGAGCGCGCGAGACCCTCTTCCTGGGCGTGCGCGCCGTTGAGGAAACCGCCGCCGGGGTTCTTGGCGGACGCGAAGTTGAGGGCGAGGGGCGGCGTGTCCGGGCCGCAGAGGCGACGCGCGGCGGCGAGCGTGGTCTCGCCGGTGACCTCGACGCGCGTCGCCCGGCCCTCGGGGAGCGCCTCGGGCCGTCCGAACGGGGCGAGGCTGTCGCCGGGCCGGTGCAGGACGGTGCCGTACACGGCGGAGTCGAGACGTCCGGCGATCGTGACGGTGCTGCCGGAGGGAGAGGTGTATTCGCCGCTCTCGAGGATGGCCACGGTCTCCTGGGCGGTCATCCGGCGGGGGTGTCTGCTCATCGCGGTCCGGATTGTTCCGGTCACGCGGTCGGAGCGGCAACTTGTTTGCGCTGACCTGCGAGGTCACGCGAAATGATTAGAATCGCCCTGGTTTCTGGCATGCTGTGCTGCGCCATGCAGCCCCCACGATCGCGACCACGTTCCCGCCGCTCCTCGTCCCACCGCCGGGCCGAGGCCCCGCCGCCCGCCGCGCCGCCCCCGCCGCGCGGGCCCGCACCGTACGGGGAGCCGCCGCCGTACGAGGAGCCGCCGTTCGAGGAGTCGGTTTACGCCCCCCAGCCCCTCGGCAACCTCGCCGCCGACCTGGACCGGGAGTTCGAGGGCGCGCGGCGCAACCGGGTGCGGGGCGCGATCATCCTGACGGTGTCGCTGGTGCTGCTCGTCGCGCTCGGCGCGGGCGCGATGCTCGCCTGGGGGTCGATGTCGGGGAAGAAGCCGCTCGCCGCCGACACCCCCGACTCGCCCGCGACCTCGAGCCCCTCCGCCGACACCGCCCCGTCCAGCCCGCCGGTCGTCACCCCGAAGCAGCCGCCGTACATCCCCGCGAAGGGCGACGGGAAGTTCACCCGCCCGCCCTCGGCGACCCGGGCGTACGGGCACGGGAAGCTGATGCGCTACATGGTCGAGGTCGAGGGCGGCCTCCGCCAGAACCCCACCGCGTTCGCCCGCAGCGTGGACCGGATCATGGCCGACCCGCGCGGCTGGACCGCCGGCGGCAAGTGGTCGTTCCGCCGCGTCGACTCGGGCCCCTACGACTTCGTGGTGCGGCTGGCCTCGCCCGGGACCGTCGACAAGATCTGCGGCGCGTACGGCCTGACCACCGAGGGCAAGGTCAATTGCAGCGTCGGCAAGCAGGTCGTCGTCAACCTGAAGCGCTGGCTGCTGCTCACCACCTTCTACCGCGGGCAGCCCGACCACTACCACGCGCTGGTGATCAACCACGAGGTCGGCCACCGGCTCGGCTTCGGCCACATGACCTGCGCCGGCCGCGGCCGGGCCGCGCCGGTCATGCAGCAGCAGATCTTCGGCCTCAAGGGCTGCAAGATCAACGGCTGGCCGTTCGACCGGCGCGGACGGCTGGTCACCGGTCCCTCGGTGCCCTGAAAACCGCTGGGGCACCCGACCCGCTTCCGCCACACTTGGCCCGTGCTTCTGACCATAAAGACCACCATGCCAGGTGCGCCCGACCTGGGGTACGCGCTGCACAAGCACCCTGGACGGGTGCAGCGGTTCGACCAGTCCTTCGGGACCGCGCACGTCTTCTACCCCGACGCCGACGAGGACCGCTGCACGGCCGCGCTGCTGCTCGACGTCGACCCCGTCAAGCTGGCCCGCACGCGTAGCAGGAGCACCCCGGACTTCTCCCTCGGCCAGTACGTCAACGACCGTCCGTACGCGGCGTCCTCGCTGATGGCCTCCGCCATGGCCAACGTGTTCCGGACCGCGATGCGCGGCCGGTGCGACGCGCGTCCCGAGCTGGCGGCCACGCCGATCCCGCTGGAGATCGTGCTGCCCGCGCTGCCCTGCCGGGGCGGGCCCGCGCAGGCCGCGCGGTTCTTCGAGCCGCTCGGCTGGGAGGTCTCCGCCGTTCCGGTGCCGCTCGACCCGGAGTTCCCCGAGTGGGGCGACTCGCGGTACGTGACGCTCACGCTGACCGGCAGGCAGCGGCTCGCCGACGCGCTCAACCAGGTCTACGTGCTGCTCCCGGTGCTGGACGACGCCAAGCACTACTGGATGGCGCCGGACGAGGTCGACAAGCTCATCCGCGCGGGGGAGGGCTGGCTGGCCGCCCACCCCGCCCGCGCCGACATCACCCGCCGCTACCTGGCCAACCGCCGCACTCTTGTGCGCGCCGCGCTGGGACGGCTCGCCGACTCCGAGGACGCCCCTGAGGACGCGCTCGACCACACCGACATCGACGAGGAGCAGCCCGCCGCCACCGTTCCGCACGCGACCGACGCCGATGCCGACGCCGACGCCGCGTCCGCGCACGGCGCGACGGCCACCGAGGACGCCGGGGCCACCGAGGACGCGGCACCTGTGACGCTCGCCGAGCGGCGCGGGCGGGCGGTCCTCGAGGCGCTGCGCGAAGAGGACGCCCGGCGCGTCATCGACCTCGGCTGCGGCTCCGGGAAGCTCCTCTCCCGCCTGCTCCAGGACGCCTTCTTCACCGAGATCGCGGGCGCGGACGTGTCCTACCGCGCGCTCGGGGCGGCCAAGCGGCGGCTGAAGTGGGAGCAGAGCCCGAACGCGTCGTCCGGCCGGCTCACCGACCTGTTCCAGGGCGCGCTGACGTACGCCGACGAGCGCTTCCGCGGCTACGACGCGGCGGTGCTGATGGAGGTCGTCGAGCACGTCGACCCGCCCCGCCTCGGCGCGGTCGAGCAGGTGGTGTTCGGCGACGCCGCGCCCCGCGTGGTCGTCGTCACCACTCCGAACTCCGAGCACAACGTGCGCTACGAGGGCATGGCGCCCGGCGCGATGCGGCACGCCGACCACCGCTTCGAGTGGACCCGCGCGCAGTTCCGCGAGTGGGCCGGGCGCGTCGCCGCCGCCCACGGCTACCAGGTCCGCCACGTGCCCGTCGGCGACGACGATCCCGAGGTCGGCGCGCCGACGCAGATGGGGGTGTTCAGCCGATGACGATCGAGACTGCGGAGGGGGCGCGGCCGGCCGGCCGCGAGGTCCGGATCCCCGAGATGGGGCTGGTGGTGCTGGTCGGGGTGTCCGGCTCGGGCAAGTCGCACTTCGCGCGCGAGCACTTCACGCCGACCCAGGTCGTCTCGTCCGACTTCTGCCGGGGCCTGGTGTCGGACGACGAGAACGACCAGTCCGCGACCGGTGCGGCGTTCGACCTGCTGCACTACATCGTCGGGACGCGGCTGCGGCGCGGGCTGCTCACGGTGGTCGACGCCACCAACGTGCAGCCGAAGTCGCGCGAGTCGCTGGTGCGGCTGGCCAAGGAGAACGACGTGCTGTCGGTCGCGATCGTGCTGGACGTGCCCGAGCACGTCGCGGCCGAGCGCAACGCCGCCCGGCCTGACCGGGACCTGCCCGCGCACGTGATCCCGCGGCAGCGCCGCGAGCTGCGCCGCGGGCTGCGGTCGCTGTCCCGCGAGTTCCGCCGGTCGTACGTGCTGGCGGGCACCGCGGAGATCGACGCCGTGACGGTGGTCCGGGAGAGGGCGTGGAACGACCGGCGCGACCTGACCGGCCCGTTCGACCTGATCGGCGACGTGCACGGCTGCCGCGCCGAGCTGGAGGACCTGCTGGCCGACCTCGGCTACGAGATCGAGCGGGACGCGGCGGGCCGGGCCGCCGGCGCCAACCACCCCGGCGGGCGCACCGCCGTGTTCGTCGGCGACCTGGTCGACCGCGGCCCGGACAGCCCGGGTGTGCTGCGGCTCGTCATGGGCATGGCCGCCGCCGGGAACGCCCTGTGCGTCTCGGGCAACCACGAGGCCAAGCTCGTCAAGGCGCTGCGCGGGCGCAAGGTGCGGGTCGCGCACGGGCTGGCCGAGTCGCTGGAGCAGCTCGCCGCCGAGCCGGCGGAGTTCCGTGACGAGGCGCTGCGGTTCATGGACGGCCTGGTCGCCCACTACGTCCTGGACGGGGGCCGCCTGGTGGTGGCGCACGCCGGGCTGAAGGAGGACTACCACGGGCGCGCGTCCGGCCGGGTCCGCTCGTTCGCCCTCTACGGCGACACCACCGGCGAGACCGACGACTACGGGCTGCCGGTGCGCTACCCGTGGGCGCGCGACTACCGGGGCGAGGCGATGGTCGTGTACGGCCACACGCCGATCCCGAGGCCCGAGTGGATCAACAACACGATCTGCCTGGACACCGGCGCGGTGTTCGGCGGGAGCCTCACCGCGCTGCGCTATCCCGAGCGCGAGCTGGTCTCGCTCCCGGCCCGGCAGGTCTGGTACGAGCCGGTCCGCCCGCTCGCGGCGCCGGGCGGGGCGGACGCCGCGGGCGGGCACCGCGAGAGCGACGTGGTGAAGATCGACGACGTGCTCGGCAACGGGGGCGTGCGGACCCGGCTGATGGGCCGGGTGTCGGTCCGCGAGGAGAACGCGCTGGCGGCGCTGGAGGTGATGAGCCGGTTCGCGGTCGATCCGCGCTGGCTGGTCTACCTGCCGCCGACGATGGCGCCGGCCGCGACGTCCGGCCTGCCCGGCTACCTGGAGCACCCCGCCGAGGCCCTCGCCGCGTTCCGGGACAGGGGCCTCACCCGGGTGGTGTGCGAGGAGAAGCACATGGGCTCGCGCGCCGTCGTGGTCGTCTGCCGCGACGCCGAGGTCGCGCGGGCGCGCTTCGGCGTGGACGACGGCACCGGCGGCGCGATCTACACGCGCACCGGGCGGGCGTTCTTCCGCGACCCCGCCCGCACCGGCGAGGTGCTCGGCCGGGTCCGCGCCGCGATCGGGGCCGCCGGGCTCTGGGACGAGCTGGACACCGGCTGGCTCGTGCTCGACTGCGAGCTGCTGCCGTGGTCGGCCAAGGCGATGGACCTGATCCGCACCCAGTACGCGGCGACCGGCGCCGCGGCGCGGGCGGCGCTGCCGGTGGCCGCGGACGCCCTGGCGCGGGCGGCGGCGCGCGGCCTCGACGTCGGCGGGCTGCGCGAGCACGTCGACCGGCGGGCCGCCAACGCGGCGCTGTTCCGCGACGCCTACGCGCGGTACTGCTGGACGGTCGACGGCCTGGACGGGCTGCGCCTGGCCCCGTTCCAGGTCCTGGCGGGCGAGGGCTCGGCGTGGGCGGCGCTGCGCGACCACGACTGGCACATGGAGGTGGCCGGGCGGCTCGCCGCGTCCGACCCGTCCGGGCTGATCGCGCCGACCGGGTGGACGGTCGCCGACCTCGGCTCGGCGGACTCGGAGGCGGCCGTGACCCGGTGGTGGGAGGAGCTCACCGCGTCCGGCGGGGAGGGCATGGTGGTCAAGCCGCTCGGGCCGCTCCCGGACGGCGCCAAGGTGCAGCCGGGGGTGAAGTGCCGGGGCCGCGAGTACCTGCGGATCATCTACAGCCCCGACTACACCGAGCCCGCCAACCTGGACCGGCTGCGCGGCCGGTCGCTCGGCCGCAAGCGGTCGCTGGCCATGCGCGAGCACGCGCTCGGCCTGGAGGCGCTCGACCGGCTCACCGCGGGCGAGCCGGTGTGGCGAATCCACCAGGCGGTGTTCGCCGTGCTCGCGCTGGAGTCGGAGCCGGTCGACCCCCGGCTCTGACGGCTCCGGGCGCGGACCGCGTCCCGCCGTGCTCAAGGGGCGTCCGGACGGACGGGCTCTTGAGCACGGCGGTGGCGGGTCAGGTCGAGAAGAGCATGCCGAAGACGCCGCCGTGGTGCGGGCGGTGGTGGCCGCCGTGGTGGTGGTGCACCGCCCCGCCGGGGGCGCCCCACGCGGGGGCGGCGGGCGGCGGGGCGGCCCGGTACTGGGCCTCCATCTGCCCCAGGGCCTCCAGCTCGCCGTAGTCGAGGAAGACTCCCCGGCAGTTGTCACATTGCTCGATCTGAACGCCGCTGCGGTTGTAGGTCCGCATCACGCCGCGGCACTTTGGGCAGTGCATCGCTTGGCCGTCCTTCCGATCTGGATCCCCAGGAAGAGGGTAAATCTAGGGCAGGCACGACGCCACGTCATGCCCGGTCCCTCATCCTGGAGATTCTCCTACAGGTGTCGATGAGCGCCTCTTCGGCGCCGTCGAGCGGTCGGTCCTCCTCCCGCGCGGTTCTGACGCACGTGGCGGCGATCTGGACCGCCAGACTTCGGGCCGGCATCTCCAGCGCCGCCCACGGGTCGCCGTCCGCGGGCACCGCCGCGCCGCCGGCGGCGCGGTAGGCGTCCAGGAAGACCTCCCAGTCGGCGGGGGCGAGCACGCCCGCCGAGTACAGCGCGGCGGGCCGCGCCAGGTCCCAGGCGGGGTCGCCCCGGCCGAGGTCCTCGATGTCGATGAGCCGCCAGTACCCGGCGCGGGTGCGGACCATCTGGCCGAGGTGCCAGTCGCCATGGAGCAGATGGTCGTCCGCGCTGCGCGCGGGCGGCGCGGATTCGCCGCGGACCCAGGCCGGGAGAGTGGCGAACGCCCGGCGCACCTCGGCCGCCGCAGTGACCAGCTCAGGCGCGTCCGTGGCGTCCATACGGGCGACGACGCGGGCGACGCGTTCGGGGCGTCCCCAGGAGGGCGCGTCCATGGGGACGGGGGTGTTGTGGAGGGTGGCGAGCAGCCGCGCGCCTTCCGCCCAGGGCAGCCTTCCCAGCGGGTCGACCGGTTGCCCGTACGGTGCGACGGTGACGGTGTGTCCGTCCAGCAGGAGCAGCGGGGGACCGAGCGGCGCCAGCACCTGCGGGAGGGTACCGGCCAGTGCGACCCGCTGGGCGAACGGACGGCCGTAGACGCGGTCGGGTTGGTGCGCCTTCACCGCCAGTTCCCCGATCCGCACCACCAGGACGCCGTGACGGTCGTACAGCATCTCCGGCTCGCGGTCCCCGCCGGCACGGCCGCCACCACCGCCGGTACCGGCGATGGTGCCGTACGAACCGCTGCCTATCTCGACGAGCCGGGCGAACAGCTCAGACTGCTCCGTCTCGGTGTGCACCGGTCAAGTCAATCATCTGTCGAAGACCTCCATCTCCCAGAGCGAGTAGCCCCAGTTCGTCCCGCGCGCGGTGCCGTACACCCGGACCCAGCGGGCGTTGATCGGGGTGAAGCGCATGACGTCCACCTTGCCGTCGCCGTTGGTGCGGGTGTGCACGGTGGTCCACACCCCGCCGCCGGTCGAGGTCTGGAGTGTGTAGTTCTTGCCGAACGCGGTCTCCCAGCGCAGCAGCGCGTAGCCGACCGGGCGGGCCGTGCCGAGGTCGACCTCGATCCACTGCGGATCGGCGGCCTTGCTGCCCCAGCGGGTGGCGAGGTCCCCGTCGACGGCCTTGGCCCCCTCCACGCCGGCCTTCTCCACGCTGGAGGTCTTCACCGGCCGGTTCAGGGCGAGGTCGGTCTTGCGCCGGTACGTGGCGGTGAGGGTGCCGGCGGCGTCCACGGTCACGTTGTGCGCGGACGCGCCGCCGTCCGACCAGCCGGCGAACTCGTAGGCGTTGTCGCCCACCACCTGCGTCTGCGTGGGCGCCGAGACCGACACGTTCGACCCGGTGATGACGGTGCCGTCGAACGGCGCGGGCGCGGTCTTCTCCAGCAGCGTCAGCGGGATCCCCGGCGGATCGCTGGCGAGCGTGAGCGTGCTGGTCTTCGGATGCAGCTCGACGCTCTTGGTGTCGCTGAGCCCGTCGGAGTCGGTCGCGGTCAGCCGCAGCTCGATCCACGACGGGTACTCGTGGTCGGGCGCGTCGAACGCCCCGGACTGCCCGTCCTGCCCGGTGATGGTGTGGGTGTGGCAGTCGCTCGGGCAGTGGTGCATGATGATCTGCCACTTCAGCGCGTCGCCGGTGAGCGTGCCGTCCTCCCCGTCGGTGCCGCCGCCGGAGAACCCGATCCGGTCGCCGACCTTCCAGGTGAGGCCCGCGTCCGGCGAGGCGATCGTCGCGACCGGCGGGGTGGACCCGGCCGTGACCACCAGCGTGGCGGTGTCGGACGCGCCCCTGGTGTCGGTGACCTTCAGCCCGACGGTGTAGCGGCCCTTGGTCTCATAGGTGCGCTTCGGCCTCGCGTCGGTGGAGTCGTCGTAGGCACCGTCCCCGTCCAGGTCCCAGGCGTAGGCCAGCGGGACGTCCCCGTCGGCGTCGCTGGAGGTCGTCCCGTCCAACGCGACGGTGAGCGGCGCCGGGCCGCTGGTCACGTCCGACTTGATCGCGGCCACCGGCGGGTTGTTCACCCCGTTGTAGGTGAACCGGACGATCCGGCCGCCGAGGATGTCGACGCCGAACAGGTCGCCGTTCGGGCCGGCCTGGAGCTCCACGATGCCGCCCGCGCCGGTGGCGAACGTCTCGATCCTGGTCTTGTCGGGCAGCCCGTTCGCCCCGGGCCGCATCGCCCACACGCACTGGCGCGCGTAGTCGCTGAAGAACAGCGCGCCCCGGTACTGCGCCGGGTAGATCCCGCCGGAGTAGAACGCCATCCCGCTCGTGGAGGAGCTGCCGACGCCGCAACTCTCCCCGGGGACGACCTTGTCGCTGTGCTTGTAGGCGAAGTGCGGCGCCGTCACGGCCGCCGCGCCCTCCGAGTACAGGTTCTCGCAGATGTCGAGGTTGGCGGCGTCGTACCCGGGCGTGCGGCCGGCGCCCTCGTAGCAGGGCCACCCGAAGTTGCGCAGGGTGGACCTCGGCTCCGGGAGGCGGTTGATCTCCTCCCAAGTGGTGTAGCCGACGTCGCCGTTCCAGATCTCGTCGGTGCCGGGCCGGACGGTGAACCGGTAGGGGTTGCGCAGGCCGTAGGCGACGATCCGCCGCACGTTCACCCCGCCGTTCGGCAGCGGGTTGCCCGCCGAGCCCTGGCCGGTGTCCGGGTCGATGCGGATGATGGCGCCGTCGAGCGTGGCCGGGTCGCCGGCGGTGCGCAGGTCCTGGGCGCGCAGCGCGCCGCCCTCGGCCGTGGGGGCGGTCAGCGGGGTGCCCGCGGGCTTGGGCGGGTCGCCGCAGGCGTTGTCCTTCTGGCCGTAGTCGGCGTACCCGAAGCTGGCGCCGTCACCGCCGCCTGCGTAGAGCTGCCCGTCCTTGCCGAACGCCAGCGTCCCGACGGAATGGCTGGAGAACTGCTGGCACCAGTCCTCCACCAGCACCTGCTCGCTGATCGGTCCCTCCTGCGCGGCCCGCGCCCGCACCGCGGGCGTCAGCACCGAGATGCGTCCGGCGACCACGCACCCGGCGTTGTTGGCGCCCGGCGGGTCGGGGCACTGGTCGTTGGTGCCGTCCTCGGACGGCCACCTGGGGTAGGCCCCGCCCAGCTGGCCGTTGTAGGTGTACATCACGTACACGCGCGGGTCAGTGGGGAAGTTCGGGTGCAGCGCCATTCCGAGCAGGCCCCGGTCCCAGCCGTTGAACGTCTGGCGGCGCAGGTCCGCGAACACCTCCGGGGTGGTGTCGGCCGGCGAGTCGAAGACCTTGATGATCCCGCTCTTCTCCGCGACGAACACCCGGCCGTCCGGGGAGAACTCCACGTTCGTCGGCATGGTCAGCCCGGAGAAGGCCGTCTTCTGCTGGAAGCCGGCCGGGAGGTCCACCGCCGGGAGCCCGGCTCCGAGCGCGGTGGGCGCCGCGAGCACGACCGCGGCGAGCAGCACCGCCAGCACCGCCGCCGCGGTGCTCCTCGCCCTTCGTCCCCGATCGGTCAACGCGAGTGCGGCCACGGACAACCTCCCCGTTCCCGGGTGCGCGCTGTGGACTCCGCGCCCTGGGGCGAACGATGAAGCATTTCGTGACATGTGGGGATACCTAGGACGAATACGGACCGCAAGCGGTCAGCGCCCCATCCGGAACCGGTCACCAAGTCAACCGATCACACCGGCCGGACGACGCGGACACCGCCCCCCCGGTGAAGATCGCCGGGCCGCCCGGGCCGGCGACGGCGGGTGGGCGATGCAGCACAATGGGGCCATGGGAGACGGGGGAGCGGGGAGCGACGGACCGGCGGTGCGGCGACTGGCCTCGCGGGTGGTGTACGAGAACGCGTGGATGACCGTCCGGGAGGACGAGATCCAGCGGCTCGACGGCGCGCGCGGCATCTACGGGGTGGTCGACAAGCCCGACTTCGCGCTGGTGATCCCAGCGGCGGACGGCGGGTTCCACATGGTGGAGGAGTACCGCTACCCGATCGGGCGGCGCACCTGGAACTTCCCCCAGGGGTCCTTCCCCGGCGACGAGACGGGGACGCCCGAGGAGCTCGCCCGGCGCGAGCTGGCCGAGGAGACCGGGTTCCGCGCCGCGACCCTGACGCCGCTCGGCTATCTGAACGCCTCGCACGGCACCAGCAGCCAGGGGTTCCACGTGTTCCTCGCGACCGGCCTGGAACCGGGGCCGCACGCCAGGGAGACCGAGGAGCAGGACATGCGGCAGCGGTTCGTCGGCCGCGCGGAGTTCGAGCGCCTCGTCCGCGAGGGGGCGGTCACCGACGACTCGACGGTCGCGGCCTACACGCTGCTGGCGCTGCACGAAAACGCCTAGCCGCGCCGGCGGCACCGGGCTAGCTTCGGTGCGTGGACGTTGTGATCACGACGCTCGCCGAGCGTCCCGAACTGGCCGGACCGCTGCGGCGGATGCCGGCGGGCTGGCCGGAGTTCGTCCAGCACGACCCGGTGAACCGCGACCTGTTCGCCCTGCTCGCCACCACCTTCCCCGAGTTCACCCTGGTCGCCACCGACCCCGGCGGGCAGGTCGCCGCCCGCGCGCACAGCGTGCCCTTCGCCCTGGCCGCCCCCGGCCGCGCGACCCTGCCGGACGGCGGCTGGGCCCAGGTCATGACCTGGGCCTTCGCGGACGAACTCGGGGCGGCGCCGGCCCGGGGCGAGGCGGCCGGCCCGGACGCGGCGGGGCTCGCGGCGGCGGCCGACACGGTGAGCGCGATCGAGGTCGCCGTCCGGCCGGACCTGCGCGGCGCCGGCCTGTCCGGGGCGATGCTCAGGGCGATGCGCGAGAACGCGGCGCCACGCGGCCTGGTGGCGCCCGTCCGGCCGACGGGCAAGCACCTCGAGCCCGCGACGCCGATGGCCGAGTACGCGTTCCGCACCCGCGGCGACGGGCTGCCCGCCGATCCGTGGCTGCGCACCCACGTCCGGGCGGGCGGGGTGATCGAGTCGATCGCCCCGGCGTCGATGACCGTCGCGGGCTCCCTGGCCCGGTGGCGGTCCTGGACGGGCCTGCCCTTCGACGCCGACGGCTGGGTGGAGGTGCCGGGGGCACTGGTCCCGGTCCGCTGCGCGGTGGCGCACGACCACGCCGTCTACGTCGAGCCGAACGTCTGGATCCGGCACCCGGCCGGGTGAGCCCGGCAGGTCAGCCGGCCGGGTCGTCCGCCCCCTCGATGCGTCCGCGGACGAGCCGGGGGTGGAAGTAGCTGATCACGATCCGGCCGGCCCCGGTCACGCAGAAGATCTGGTAGCCGTTGCGGCCGTCCTCGTCGGGCGTCGTGAACTCCTCGGGCACGAACATGCCCTCCGAGGTCATCGCGCTGAACCAGCGGCCGAGCGCGTACTCGTCGCCGAAGGTCTCCACGCCCGCGCCCCGGCGGCCCAGCGTGTAGCGGACCTCGTAGCCGCACCCGTCCGGCGGGAATCTCATCTCCGGCACGTCCCCCCGCGGACGCCGCACTCGCGCATACGCCTCCCCCTCCCCGGATCGCCCCATCCTAGGGGCCGCGGGGTCTCGCTCATGGTGATCGCCTGGCACCGGGCGGCGGCGGCGCCGGTCCCGCCGGGCGCGGTGGCCCGCCGCGGCCGAATCCGGACGCGACCGAACCCCTCGATCGACGTACAGTGCGCCCATGGCAGCCTCCGGCCCGGCGCCGCCCACCCCCGCTCCGACGCCCGCGCCACCCGGGCCGCCGCCGGTCGCCTGGCGGCCACTGCTCCTGATGGCGGCCGTCCTGGCGGCCGTGCTGATCCCGTTGAGCACCCGGTACGGCTACCACCGCGACGAGCTGTACTTCCGGGTCGCCGGGCGGCACCTGGCCTGGGGGTACCCCGACCAGCCGCCGCTGCTCCCGCTGATCACCCGGGGGATCACCGCGGTGTGCGGCGACGTGCTGTTCGTCCAGCGCCTCCCGGCGGCGCTGCTCGCCGTGCTGGGCGTGCTGCTCGCCGCGCTGACCGCGCGAGAGCTGGGCGGCGGGCGCCGCGCGCAGCTGCGGACCGCGGGCGCGTACGCGATCGCCCCGTTCATGGTCGCGATCGGCCACTCGTTCTACACCGCCACGCTCGACGTGACCGTCTCCACCGCGCTGGTCTGGCTCGCGGTCCGCTGGGTGCGGGTCCGCGACTCCCGGTCGCTGCTCGCCGTAGGCGTGCTGACCGCCGTCGCGGTGAACGTCAAGTACCTGGCCGCGCTCCTGCTCGTCGCGCTCGTCGCCGGGCTGCTGGTCAGCGGGCCGCGCGACGTCCTGCGCCGCCCGGTGCTGCTGCCCGCCGCCGCGATCGCGGTGGCCGCCGCCGTCCCCGGGCTGATCTGGCAGGCCGGTCACGGCTGGCCCCAGCTGGACATGGCCGGCGAGATCGCGGCCGAGGCCGACTTCGGCGGCCGTCCCGGATTCGTGCCGTTCGAGCTGATCCTCGCCGGGGTGGTGCTGTCGTGGCTGTGGATCTACGGGCTGTGGCGGCTGTTCCGGTCCCGCGAGCTGGCCCCGTACCGCTTCCTCGGCATCGCGTTCCTGCTGTTGAACCTCCTCTACCTCGCCACCGCGGGCAAGCCGTACTACCTGGCCGGGTTGTGGGCGGCGCTGTGGGCGGCGGGCGCGGTCGAGGTCGAGCGCCGGGGCGGCGCGCCGCGCGGTGCGGGGTGGACGCTCACCATCCCCGCGTACGCGATCACCGGCCTGGGCGTCGTCCTGGTCACCCTGCCCGTCTACCCGGTCCGCGACCTGGCGGGCACCCCGCAGCCGGTCATCAACCCGGACTCGGCCGAGACCGTCGGCTGGCCCCGGTTCGCGGCGGAGATCGCGCGCGTGCACCGCGCGCTGCCCACCGCCGAACGTCGCAAGGCGACCATCGTGACGTCCAACTACGGGGAGGCCGGCGCCCTCGATCGCTACGGCCCCGCGCACGGCCTGCCCCGCGCCTACAGCGGCCACAACGGCTACTGGTACTTCGGCCGGCCCCCGGACACCGGCGGCCCCACCATCGTCGTCGGCCCCGACACGCCCGCCCTCCTGCGCCGCTACTGGTCGGACGTCACCGTCGCGGGCCGCATCGACGACGGGGTCGGCCTGGACAACGAGGAACAGGGCAAACCGGTCTTCGTCTGCCGCGGCCAGACCGCCCCCTGGCGGACCCTGTGGCCGGACTTCAAGCACCTCGGCTGAGCTTGAACGCCAGATCGGTCACCCATTGGTCCATGTCGGGCTGCTCGGACGGATCGGTGCGGTAGATCTCCAGCCGGCACGCCCACCGCTCCTCCTCGGAGGTCGCGGTCATGTCCCACTCCAGCCCCTCCCGCGCCCCCCATCCGAGCATCGCCGCGGTGACCCCGACCAGCTCGTCGGGAGGCCCGACGTGCGTGTACGTCGCGTAGCGTCCGGCCGGCAGCGTCTCGGCGAGCACCTCGCCCTCGCCCTCCACCGGTTCGACCACCGGCACCCCCGCCTCGACCACCGTGCGGCCCGCCATGTCGATGACCACGTACCGCAGGAACGGCGCCCCCGCCGGTCTGGCCCCGCGGTCGGAGAGCCACATGAACACCTCGGGTATCCGGTCGGCGACCTCCGCCAATCCGTCCATCGTCACGTCCTGCCGGATCGCCGCGTACGGCACCGCCGGGCGCTCCTCGATATAGGGCTCACTCGTCATGCCCGTTCAGACCTCCCCATCGTCCGGAACTCATCGCATGACCTCCGAAGTAATCGGCCGCTCTACCCGTCCGGTGCGAGGATCGTCCCCATGGACACCCGCACCGTCGTGCAGACCCTCATGCAGAGCGTGGCCGCCGGAGACTCCGCGACCATCGAGAGCCTCTTCGCCGACGTCGTCGACTGGCGCCTCGACTGGCCGGACGAGGGCCACCCCGCCGTCCCGTGGATCCGGCCCCGCCGCACACCCGCCGAGGCCGCCGCCCACTTCAGCGAGATCCGCACCCACCACGTACCCGAGAAGGACGCCTCCGAAATCCACCAGATCCTCGTGGACGGCCCCGACGCCGTGGTCCTGGCCACCCTCGCCCAGACCGCCCGCGCCACCGGCCGCGAGTACACCGCCCTGTGCGCGCTCCACCTGACCGTGGAGAACGGCCTCATCACCCGCTACCACGTCTACGAGGACAGCCTCACCGTGGCCAACGCCCTGACCCCCCTGAGGCGGCAAATGGAAGTCCCGCACACCTGAGCGCCTGCTGTTTCCACCACTGACCGCTAGAGAAGGGTGACGGTCCAATCGCCGTCGGCGTGGACGTGGACGAACGTCGACCCTTCCAGGTGGCCCTTCGCGCTGGAGTTCCCCATGCCGGACAGGACCCTTTCGCCCTGCCCGAATTCGAGGGTGAGTCCGGTGAGGGAAAAGGCGCCGCGGCCGTTGTGCTGCATGGAGACCTGCCTGGGTTCGCCGACGTGGCGGAAGACGAACGAGCCCTTGGAACTGATCCGCTTCTGGAGGATCGGCGCGGTGTCCGCGGCCTGAAGCCACGCCGACCACGTGCAGTCCGATTCGATCAGCAGCTGGACGTGCTCGGCCTCGTCCGCGGGCAGGGGCATCACGACCCGGTCCGGTCCGCGACCGCGGAACAGCAGCCAGGGCCTCCCGAACCCCTCCAGGTCGACGCGGGCCCGCTGCCAGGGCGGTGCGGCGCGGCCGGACCGCCGGCGCATGGCCGTGACCTCCGGAGTAATCGAACGAATAACTCCCAGCAGGAAAATAGAATTCATGGACACCCGAACCGTCGTTCAGACCTTCCTCCAGAGCATGGCCGCCGGAGACTCCGAGGCCATCAAGGGCCTCTTCGCCGAGCGTGTCGACTGGCGGCTCGACTGGCCGGACGGTGAGCACCCCGCCGTCCCGTGGATCCGCCCCCGCTTCACCGCCGAGGACGCCGCCGCCCACTTCCGGGAGATCAGCGACCACCACGTGCCCGAGAAGGCCGCCTCCGAGATCCACCGGATCCTCGTGGACGGCCCCGACGCCGTCGTCCTGGCCACGATCGTCCAGACGGCCCGCGCCACCGGCCGCGAATACACCGCCATGTGCGCCGTCCACCTGACCGTGGAGAACGGCCTCATCACCCGCTACCACGTCTACGAGGACAGCCTCACGGTCTCCAGCGCCCTCACCCCGTGGCCCGATTTCGGCCCGGCCTCCAAGGGCTTCGCCTAGAACCGCCCCGGCTGAGCCGTAAACGTTCCGCGCACGCGTCGCGTGCCGGACCGTCCGCGCCCTCGGCCCAGGCGAGCGCGACGCGCAGCGGTTCGGTGCCTACCCGAGCCAATAAAAGCGTTGCCGTCCGGCAGAAGGTCGGGCAGAGTGGTCAACGAAGCGAACGAGACCGGAGGAGGACAGCGAAATGCGACGTCGTCATCAGCGCCGAATGCATCGCAGTGGCCACCCCGGCACCGGGAGCAGCCGCAGCGGGACGTGACCTGCACGTCTCGATGTGAACCGCCCGCGGACCGAGGTCCGGCCGGGCGGTTCTCTGTTTTTCCCGGAGGGTTGGCCGAGTGGAAAGGCAGCGGCCCGCTAAGCCGTGGTCAGGGGTCACCCTGCGCGAGTTCGAATCTCGCACCCTCCGCTCCCGGCGAGGAGGGACGCTGGTGCGTCCGGCGGCCTCATAAACCGTTTCAGGTGGGTTCGATTCCCGCACTCGCCACAATTCAATATCTGGTCTCCGTGGCGCAGCGGAAAGCGCGCCGGGTTGCGAACCCGGAGGGCGCAGGTTCGATTCCTGCCGGAGACACGGCGACCGTGGTGTAGTGGTTTCTGCACGCCAGGCTGTGGACCTGGAGGTTCTCGGTTCGATCCCGGACGGTCGCCCTGAAAGGTCGAGGCTGAGGGCGTCCCGCTATCGGACGATGGTGGGACGGCTGTGCGACCAGCGGTCCCCTTCGGCCGCCTGCACGACGAATCGTGCGAGGTCGGCTCTGGGAATGCTGGAGGAGAGGGCGACGAGTCGTTGAACACCGACGGCGAGCAGGGCGGTGACGAGAGTGCGGGCGCCTTCGGAGTAGAGCTTGTCGGCGTGCCGTCCTGAGGGGCCGATGGCGGAAATGACGGCGTCATGGCCGGCGACCGCGGAGCGGACGGTGTCGATGTCGCGAATGTCGGCCCGCGCGACATCGAGGGGAGCACCGCGGAGTTCATCGGGTACCGCGCGGAAGGCGTCAGGGTCGCGGACGGCTGCGGTGACGGCATGCCCCGCGCGCAGGGCCTCCTGGACGATCACGTGGCCGGTCGCGCCGTTGGCGCCGAAGACGACCAGGGAGCTCATCGATTCTTCCTTTCGTGTCGTTCGCGATTGGGGGCGAAGAACATGGTGGCGTACATCCGGTCGAAGAGCCGGGCCGCCGCGTCCCGCTCCGGCAGCGGTCGCGCCCTTTCTTTGAACGCCGTCCGGCGGGGGAAGGATCCTGATCACCCGCCGGGGGCGGGTCTTGCTCGCGGGACGGGACCGACTTACGTTGCTCGTGACGCGGGGGGCACGCACGACGATCCGTTCGCGGAGGCGACATGCACCGCAGACCATCCCGATCAGTCCTTCTCGGCCTGCTCACCTCGCTCGTCCTCAGCACCGGCGGCGCGGCGGCCCAGGGCGCCGCGGGCGCGGCCCCGGCCCCCGACCCGCGGCGGCCGGTGAAGGACCGGGTGGAGGACCTGCTGCGGAGGATGAGCCTGGACGACAAGCTCGGGCAGATGACGCAGCCGGAGCGGCAGAACGTCACCGCCGCCGACGTCACCAGGTACCGGCTCGGCTCGCTGCTGTCCGGTGGCGGGTCGGCGCCGGAACCCAACACGGCCAAGGGCTGGGCCGACATGTACGACGGGTTCCAGAAGGCGGCGCTCGAGGCCCCGCTGAAGATCCCGCTGATCTACGGGGTGGACGCGGTGCACGGGCACAACAACGTGGTCGGCGCGACGGTGTTCCCGCACAACATCGGGCTCGGCGCGACCCGCGACCCCGCGCTGGTGCGGCGGATCGGGCGGGCGACCGCCGAGGAGGTCTCGGGCACCGGCGTCGACTGGGACTTCGCGCCCTGCCTGTGCGTGGCCCGCAACGACCGGTGGGGCCGGACGTACGAGTCGTACGGCGAGGTGCCCGAGCTGCCCGCCGCGATGTCCACGGTCGTCACCGGGTTGCAGGGCGAGCGGCTCGGCGGGCCCGCGTCGGTGCTGGCGACGGCCAAGCACTACATGGGCGACGGCGGCACGATCGGCGGCAAGGACCAGGGCGACACGCGGCTGTCCGAGGCCGAGCTCCGCGAGATCCATCTGCCGCCCTTCAAGGCCGCGGTCGACCGCGGCGCCGGGTCGGTGATGATCTCCTACAGCTCGTGGAACGGCGTCAAGCTGCACGGCGACAGGTATCTGATCACCGACGTGCTGAAGCAGGAGCTCGGCTTCTCCGGGTTCGTGGTCTCCGACTACAACGGGATCGACCAGATCGACGGCAGGCCCGGCTTCACCCCCGCCGAGGTCCGCACGGCGATCAACGCGGGGGTCGACATGGTGATGGTGCCGGCCGAGTGGCGCAGGTTCATCGACACGCTCCGCGCGGAGGTCGAGGCCGAGCGGGTGCCGATGTCGCGGATCGACGACGCCAACCGGCGGATCCTGACCAAGAAGGTCGAGCTCGGGCTGTTCGAGCGTCCGCTCACCGACCGGCGCTACACCGCCACCGTCGGCGGCGCCGAGCATCGCGCGCTCGCGCGCGAGGCGGTCGCCGAGTCGCAGGTGCTGCTGAAGAACGCCGGGAACGTGCTGCCCCTGAAGAGCCGCGACAACAAGATCTTCGTGGCGGGCAAGAGCGCCGACGACATCGGGATCCAGAGCGGCGGCTGGACCATCACCTGGCAGGGCTCGGCCGGGCCGATCACGCCCGGGACCACGATCAGGCAGGGCATCGAGCAGGGCGCGGGACGCGGCACGAAGGTGACCTACAGCAAGGACGGCAGCGGCATCGACCGTTCGTACAAGGCCGCCGTCGCCGTCGTCGGCGAACTGCCGTACGCCGAGGGCATGGGCGACCGGCCCGCCGGCATGGGCCTGGACGCGGCCGACCTCAAGACCCTGGCCACCCTGCGCGCCGCCGGCGTGCCGGTGATCGTGGTGCTGGTCTCGGGCCGGCCGCTGGACATCGCGGCGCAGCTCCCCGGCTGGGACGCGCTGGTCGCGTCCTGGCTGCCGGGTACCGAGGGCCGCGGCGTCGCCGACGTGCTGTTCGGCGCCGCCGAGCCGTCCGGCAGGCTGCCGATGACGTGGATGGCGAGCGCGGATCAGCAGCCCATCAACCGCGGCGACGGGAAGAAGCCGCTGTTCCCCTACGGCTACGGGCTCACCTACCGCCGCTGACACCGGTCAGCGGGCGAAGACGCCCAGGGCGTCGTAGGCGTGCCAGGAGCCGGTCCTCTTGTCGATGGTCAGGACGTTCTCGCCGGTCTTGAGGGCGGAGGCGGGCAGCCGCAGTTCCACGTAGGACGGGACGAGCGCGCTGCCCGGGACGGTGGCGTCGCCCTCGAGTGAGCCGCGGGTCGCGCCGTTCTCCAGTTCCACCTCGCGGACGGGTGCGCCGTTCAGCGCGAGGACGACGCTGCCGGGGTTGGAGGCGTGGGTGTCGATCAGCCAGATCGCCAGCCACGTCTCGCCCGCGGGGACGGCGTCCAGCGGGAAGCGGAAGGTGGCGCGGGTCGCCTTCCGATCGTTCCACGCGTCGGCCGGGCCGGGCTGGATGTAGGACCAGTCGGCGGACGGGTCGCTCTCGCCGTGGGTGTAGTCGACGCCGCCGGCGAACCTGGTCTTGTACTGCGCGTAGCCGGCGGGGGCGAGGGCGAGTTCCAGGCTCTTGTGGTCGAACGCGCCGACGGTGGCGAGGGGGCGGCCCGAGGCGGTGACCGATTCGGCGCTGTGGCCGGCGGTCTCGGCGGACGGGCGGCTGCGGTTCCCGGCGGCGTCGACGGTGACGAGGCGGTAGTGCCAGTCCTGCCTGCGTCCGCCCATGCCGGAGTGGGAGAAGGAGGCGTAGACGGTCTTGGCGATGAGGTTGCCGGGGCCGGGGGTGAAGCCGCGGGTGCGCGAGGCGTGGATCGCGTAGTGGTCGACGAGCGGCGCGTACGCCTCGCCTTCCCAGGTCAGCCTGATCCGGCCGATCTCGGCCGCGGTGCGCAGCCGGCGGGCGGGACGGGGCGCGCCGCCCGCGGCGGCCTCGGCCGGGGCCGCGCCGAACGCGGCGGGGGCGGCGGCCAGCGCGGGGGCCGCGGCGGCGGCGAGGCCGAGGGCTCTGCGGCGGGCTACGGGTTCCATGCTCAGACCTCCCGGTTCAGGCCGGGGCGGCCGGCCTCGGTGACGAAGCGCGCCGCCGTGGTGACGGGAGCGCCGGGCCTGCTGACGTACGGGACGGTCTTGAACTCCGACGTCAGCTCCGACGGCGTCAGCGTGCAGCTCACATAGCCGCGGCGGCCGTTGTAGAACTTCACGTGCGGGTTGCCGAGCCAGAGGTCGGCGTACTTGTCGGTGTCGGCGCCGTCCCCGTCCGAGCCGATCGAGGTGCACACCAGCTCGGTGCCGATCGCGGGGGAGCCGGGGTCCTTCCAGTCGGACTTGAGCTCGGCGGCGACGTGGTGGTGGATGTCGCCCGACAGCGCGACGGGGTTGGCGACGCGGTGCCGCTTCAGCGCGGCCCACAGCCGGTCGCGGTTGGCGGGGAAGCCGTCCCACATGTCGTTGCTGTACAGGTGGCCGGGGCCGGTGTCGCGGTCGATCTCGGCCATGACGACGCCGGTGCCCATGAGGTTCCAGACGGCGTCCGACCGGCTCAGCCCGTCGTACAGCCACCGCTCCTGCCGGGCGCCGAGGATCGAGCGGCGCGGGTCGTGCCGTTCGGGCGAGTCGTCTTCGACGACGCCCGCCGGAAACCCGTCGCGGTACTGGCGGTTGTCGAGCATGTCGATCTGCGCGAGCCGCCCCCATCTCAGCCGGTTGTAGAGGGTGATGTCCGGGCCGTGGGGGAGGACGGCGCGCCGCACCGGGAGGTTCTCGTAGAACGCCCGGTACGCCACGGCGCGGCGGCGCAGGAAGTCGGACGGCGGGATGCCGGTCTCCGACCACGCGTCGGCGTGGTTGTTCTGCACCTCGTGGTCGTCGCTGGTGACGATCCAGGGGGCGGCGGCGTGCGCGGCCTGGAGGTTCGGGTCGGTCTTGAACAGGGAGTAGCGCAGCCGCCACTGCTCCAGCGTGACGGTCTCCACGGCGTGCTCGGGGCCGGGCAGCGGGACGCCGCCGCGCAGCATGTTCTTGCTGGTGATGCCGTACTCGTACACGTAGTCGCCAAGGAAGACGACCAGGTCGAGGTCCTCCTTGGCCAGGTGCTCGAAGGCGGTGAAGTGCGCGTGGTACCAGGCCGCGCAGGACGCGGTGGCCAAGCGCAGCGAGGCGGGCCGGGAGCGCGGGTCGGGCGCGGTGCGGGTGCGGCCGGCGGGGCTCACCTCGGTCCCGGCGCGGAACCGGTAGAAGTACTCGCGGCCGGGCCGCAGCCCGGTCACCTCGGGGTGCACCGAGTGCGCCAGCTCCGGCGTCGCGAGGGCCTGCCCGCGCCGGACGACCTTGGTGAACGCGGCGTCCTCGGCGACCTCGTAGCGGACGGTGCAGGGGCGGCGCGGCATGCCGCCGTGCCCGTCCGGGTCCAGCGGCCGGGGCGCCAGCCGGGTCCAGAGCACGAAGCCGTCCGGCCGCGGGTCCCCGGAGGCGACGCCGAGGGTGAACGGGTCGGACGGGACGGCGCCGCCCGCGTTCTCGGCGGCGTCGGAGTGCCCGGTGCCGACCGCGAACGCGGCGGCGCCGACGCCGGTCAGCGTGAGGAACGAGCGGCGCCGCGGCGCGGGAAGGGAAGGTGTCATGCGCGTGCTCCAGGGGACGGGGGGCGGGCGCGGCGGAATACGGCGCCGCCCCGTGAAGATCAGGCTGGAGGGGGCGGGTGGACGGCGGCGGGCCGGCGGGTGTCCTGCCGCCGGACCGGTGGTGACGTTCGCTGACGCGGGCGGGAGGGACCGCCCCGGCCGGGCCGCTCGTGGCCTTGGGAGACGGCCCGGCCGGGGCGTTCGGACCGGCCCCGCACGGGGTCGGGGCCGGTGTTGGCGCGGGCGTGGTGACGCCCGGTGACGGGGTGGCTCAGTCGGCGAGCGGGCCGAGGGCGGTCTGGAGGTCGGCGGCGGCCTGGTCGATGGACTTGGCCCCGGAGATCGCGGCGGAGACCTGTTCCTGGATCGCGGTGCTGACCTCGCTGTAGCGGACCACGACGGGACGGGGCCGGGCGTTCTCCAGGCTCTTCTTCATGACCGGCAGGTACGGGTACAGCTTGATCATCTCGGCGTCGTCGTAGAGCGCGGCGCGCGACAGCGGGAACGACTGCACCTTCCCGTACTCGCGCTCGACCTCGAGCCCGACGATGTGGGCGATGAAGTCGCGGGCGCTCGCCTGGTGCTTGGAAAACGCCGACACCGACAGGTTGTTGCCGCCGAGCGTCCCGGAGCCGGGGCCGTCCTTGCCGGGCAGCGGCGACACGTCGAACTTCCCGTTCACCTTGGACGAGCCGTCCTTGGCGGCGGCCATCGCGTACACGTACGCCCAGTTGCGGTGGAAGACGAGCTTGCCCTCCTGGAAGGCGCGGCGGCTCTCCTCCTCCTTGAGCGTCACCCCCTTGGCCGGGATGGTGCCCTGTTTGAACCCGTCCACGAGGAAGCGCAGGCCCTCCTTGGCCTGCGGAGTGGTCACCTGGGGCCTGCCGGACGCGTCGAACACCTGCCCGCCGGCCGACTGGACGGCCTCGGAGTAGTTGACGGTGAGGCCCTCGTACTTGCTGAACTGGCCCGCGTAGCAGTCGACGCCCTTGCCCTCGGACGTCTTCTCGACCTTGCCGCACGCCTCGCGCAGCTCGGCCCACGTGGCCGGGGGCTTGTCGATCCCGGCGGCCGACAGCAGGTCGGTGCGGTAGTAGAGGATGCCGGTGCCGGTCAGCCACGGCGCCCCGTACAGCTTGCCGCGGTACATCCCGGTCTGGAGCGCCGCCGGGACGAACGTGCCGGTGTCCATCGTGTCCTGCGGCAGCGGCATCACCCAGCGGCGCGCGGCGAACTCGGCGGTCCACACCGCGTCCAGCCGGACGACGTCGTAGGCGTCGGACTTGATCTGGGCGTTCTGCACGAGCTGCTGCCGCACCTGGTCGCCGTCCTCGGGCAGCTCGATGATGCGGGCCTTCTCGTCCGGGTGCGCGGCGTTCCACGTGTCGACGAGCTTCTGCGTGGTCTGGGTGAGGTCCTTGCCGGTGGCGAAGGTGATCGGGCCGCGGCCGTCGTTGGCGGCCGGGGCCGCGCCCGAGCCGCCGCCGCCGTCACCTGAACCGCAGGCGCTCAGCGCGCCGAGCGCGATGGCCAGCGCGAGCACTGCGGCGGCGCCGCCGGTGGGTCTGGTCGTCATGGGATCGCCGTGCCTTTCGCGGGGGGAGGGGTGAGGTCCACGACCGTTCCGGCGTGCCGGGCCCGTTCGGCGGCCCACACCACGCGGTGCGAGGCGAGGCTCTGGCGGCCGTCGGAGCCGAGCGCGGACGGGTCGCCGGAGGCGAGCGCCTCGGCGAACGCGTCGGCCAGCGCGTCGTCGGCCGCGGCGTGCCGGCCGTCGGGCGCCTCCCGGCCGCCGCCGGGCTCGATGGTCTCCACCTCCCCGGTGACGAAGTCGCGCACGAGTAGCCGCACCCCGTCGCCCTCGACGCAGCCGGCCGAACCGAAGATCCGGGTCTGCCGCTGGGCGAACGGGGAGAAGGCGGTCATCGTGAACGAGGCCGTCGCGCCCGACGGGAACTCCATGCTCACGACCTGGTGGTCGACCACGTCGTTGTCGCAGGCGTACACGCATCGGCCGTAGGGGCCCTCGCGCAGCGCGCGCAGCACGCCGTCCTCGGTGCGGTCCCGGGTGACGGCGCCGAGCGGCCACTCCTCGCGCTCGGGGTCGCCGAGGCACCCCAGGTAGAGCCGGGTCGCCGAGTACGGGCAGTCCGGCTCGACCGCGCAGCCGGTGCAGCGGTCGGCGGCGCCGGCCGGGCGGTTCTCGGGACGGAAGTGGGTCAGCCGCCCGAACGAGCCGACCCGGGCCGGGACCTCGCCCATCACGTGCACGAGCCAGTCGACGTCGTGGCAGGACTTGGTCATCAGCATCGGGCCGGACTCGTCCTCGCGGCGCCAGTTGCCGCGCACGTAGGAGTGGGCGTGGTGCCACCAGCCGACCGGTTCGAGGTGCTGGACGCTGATCGGCGCGCCGATCCGGCCCGCGCGGACGAGCTCGCGGAGCGCCCGGGTGTAGGGGGTGTAGCGCAGCACGTGGCAGACGGCGAGCATGACGCCGGCGCGCTCGACGGCCTCCAGGACCCGGACGGCGTCGGCCTCGCCGGTCGCCATCGGCTTCTCCAGCAGGAGGTGGCAGCCGAGCCCGGCGAACGCGATCGCCGGTTCGGCGTGCTCGGCGTCCTGCGTGGCGATGACCACGCCGTCGGCGACGCGGCCCGCCGCGGCCATCTCGCGCCAGCCGGCGAAGGCCAGCTCCGGGGGGATGCCGTGCTCGGCGGCGAACCGGGCGCGGCGTCCCGGGTCGGGTTCGGCGACGGCGACGACCCGGCCGCGTCCGCTCTCCCGCATCCGCCGCGCGTAGGCGGTGCCGCGCAGGCCGGCTCCGGCCACCGCCACCGCGGGTCGGGTGCTCGGCATCCCGCTCATCAGCCTCCTGACATGGGCACACGGCTCGGCCGGCGGACGGCCGGGGCTACTTACGTAATTTCATTTCATAAGTAGATTGGCAATAATGTGGTCCGTCCGCCGATCCCTGTCAAGAGGTGCCGTGTCCGAACTCCCCCTGCACGGCGGCGATCCGTCGGTGCTGCGCCGCCTCAACTCCGCCGCCACGCTGCGGGCGCTGCGCGAGGACGGCGAGGCGACGCTGTCCGGCCTTGCCGGGCGGGTCGGGCTGTCCCGGCCGACCACCGAGGGCGTGCTCGCCGACCTGACCGCCCGCGGCCTGGTCGACGAGGCGCCGCCCCGCCAAGGCGCCGGGCTGGGCCGTCCCGCGCGCCGCTACCGGTTCCGTGCCGAGGCGGGACATGCCCTCGGCATCGAGATCGACGCGCACCGGACCCGGCTGTTCCTGGCCGACCTCGCCGGGACCGTCGTCGGCCGTCACCGCGCCGACCTGGAGGCCGATCAGCCCCCCGCCGAGCGGCTCGCCGCCGTCCGCGCCGCGGTCAAGACCTGCCTCGCGGACGCCGGGATCGACCGCCGCTCGCTGCGTGCGGTCGCGGCCGGCACCCCGGGCGTGGTCGCCCCTGACGGCGTCGTGGCGTTCTGCACGGTCGTGCCGGGCTGGGAGGGCGTCGACCTCGGCCGCGAGCTGGGCCGCTCGTTCCCGTGCCCGGTGCTGGTCGAGAACGACGCCAACCTCGCCGCCGTGGCCGAGCGCTGGCACGGCGCCGCCCGCGAGGCCGACGACGTCGTCTGCGTGCACGCCGGCTCGCACACCGGCATCGGCACGCTCATCGGCGGACGCCTGCACCGGGGCCGCTGGGGCGCGGCGGGCGAGATCGGCAAGCTGCCCGAGCTGGGCCTGTACGACACCACCGCCGTTCTGAGCGGCGCCGAGAGCGCGGGCGCGCTGCTGGACGGGATCGCCCCGTCCGGCGCCGGGGCCCGCCGGGTGCTGGACGCGGCGGGCCGCGCCGAGCGGGTGCTGGACGCGGCGGCCCGCGCCGAACGGGTGCTGGACGCGGCGGGCCGCGCCGAGCCCGCCGCGTCGGCGCTGGTCGCCGCGCTCGCCGAGCGGATGGCCCGCGGCGTCGCGGCGATGGCGCTCGCGCTGGACCCGGAGATGATCGTCGTCGGCGGCCCGCTGGTCCGGCCCGGCGGTCCGCTGGTGCCCGAGCTGCGGCGCCGCGTCCGGCCGCTGTGCCTGAGCCCGGTCCGGATCGAGGCGTCCACGCTCGGCGACGAGGCGGTCGGGCTCGGCGCGGTCCGGCTCGCCCTGGACCGGATCGACGAGGACCTCTTCAGCCTCGACCGGCCCGCGCAGGCGCCCGCGGAATCGCCCGCGGAATCCGGCGAGGAGCGCCAAGACAGGCCCGCCCCGTCGGCATGAACCGCCACAAGTGGCGCGACCGGTTGACGGCACTACGCGTGACACCTACGTTCCGGTGGTAGACATCCACTCCGGCCGTCAGAGAGAGTCGACGGGTGTCGTCAGGGGGCCGCCCGCGAGGAGGCGTCGCGCCGATGCTCCCGTCCGCCCCATTCCTCCCGTTCCGTCATCCCCGCCGCCCCGGCCGCCCCGGCCTCGGTCCCTCGTCCCGGCCGGCCCGTGCCCTGGTCGTCTGCGCCACGCTGGTGGCGCTCGTCGCGGCGTCGCTGCCCGGCCTCGCCTCCGCGTCCCCGTCCGCGCCCGCGCCGCCGCCCGACGTCTACACCTACCTCGACGACCCGCAGATGACCGGCGAGGGACAGGAACCCGCGCACGCCCTGCTGCGCCCCTACACCGGCGTCCCGGAGGCGACCGCGGGCGGGGACGGCTCGCGGTGGACGCGACCGCTCGACGGCGACTGGCGATTCGCGCTCGCCGACCGTCCCGGCGAGGTGCCCGCGGGCTTCTACCGCGAGGGCTACGACACCTCCCGGTGGCGGGACGTGAAGGTCCCGCACACCTGGCAGAGCGACCGGCTCGACCATCCGATGTTCCGCAACATCCCCACCGAGGTCTGGCCGGACGACCCGCCGAGGACTCCCCGCGACATCAACCCGACCGGCGCGTACGTCAAGCGGCTGGACGTGCCGTCCGACTGGTCCGGGCGCCGCACGGTCGTCCGGTTCGAGGGCGTGACCAGCGCCTACTTCGTCTGGGTGAACGGGAAGTACGCGGGCTACGACCAGGGCGGCTACACCCCCGCCGAGTTCGACGTCACCGATCTGGTGCACAAGGGTGCCAACACGGTCGCGGTGCAGGTGCACCGCTGGAGCGCCGGCTCCTACATGGAGGACTACGACCAGTGGCGGTACAGCGGCATCTTCCGCTCCGTCTGGGCCTACTCCACGCCGAAGACCTACCTGCGGGACGCGACCATCACCACCGGCCTCGACGCGTCCTACCGCGACGCGACGCTCAACGCCGATCTGACGCTGGCCGGCAAGCAGGGGACCCGGGGCGCCCACACCGTGCGCGCGGCCCTCGTCGCCCCGGACGGACGGACCGTGCAGCGCCTCTCCGGCAAGGTCACGGTCGCGGGCGAGACCGCCAGGGTGCGGCTGAGCGCGCCCGTCGCCGATCCCGCCAAGTGGTCGGACGAGACGCCGAACCTCTACCGGCTCGTCCTCGAGCTCGTGGCCCCCGACGGACGGGTCGCGCAGACCACCGCCGAGACCTTCGGCTTCCGCAGGATCGAGGTGCGCGACCGGCAGCTCCTGGTCAACGGGAAGCGCATCCTGATCAAGGGCGTGAACCGGCCCGAGACCGACCCTGACACCGGCCGGCACCAGACCCGGGCGCGGATGGACTCCGACGTCGCGCTGATGAAGCGGCTGAACGTCAACGCCGTCCGCACCGCGCACTACCCGTCCGACCCGTACCTCTACGGCCTCGCCGACCGGCGCGGGCTGTGGATCGACGACGAGGTCGACATCGAGACGCACAACTACCAGGACTGCACCAGGCCCCCGGGGCCGCAGGACTGCCTGGCCGACCGGCCCGAATGGCAGAAGGCATTCCTCGAGCGGTTCCAGGCGATGGTCGCCCGCGACAAGAACCATCCGAGCGTCCTGATGTGGGACACCGGCAACGAGGCGGGCCTCGGCGCCGCGCACTACACGATGGCCGAGTGGGCGACCGCGACCGATCCGTCCCGGCCGCTGTACCACCAGTCCAACACCCCCGACGGTGACGCCCCGTACGCGGCGGTGTGGGGCCCGCGCTACCCGACGCCCGCCCGGCTGGAGGCGCAGGCCGCCGCGACGACGAAGCCGATCGTGCTCGGCGAGTACGCGCACGCGATGGGCAACAGCCTCGGGAACTTCCGGGAGTTCTGGGAGGTCATGCGCCGGCACCCGCAGGCGCAGGGCGGGTTCATCTGGGACTGGGCCGAGGCCGGGCTCCGGCAACCCCTCACCACCACCCCCGACGCGTCCGGCAACAACATCCGCGCCTGGTTGCAGGGGCTCCCGCGGACCGTGCCCGGCCATCACGGCAAGGCCCTCTACCTGTCCGGGCTGGACGACTTCGCGGAGGTCTACCGCGACCGCCGCCTCGACCTCACCGGCAGGGCCGTCACCCTGGACGCCTGGGTGAAGCCGGCCCGCCCCTGGACGGGCGACTTCACCATCGTCGGCAAGGGCGACCGGTCGTACGCGCTGACGATGGCCGACGAGAAGACGCTGGAGTTCTTCATCCACAGCGGCACCTGGCGTACCGTCCGCGCGCCCGTCCCCGCGAACTGGAACGACACCTGGCACCGCGTCACCGGCAGCTACGACGGCACCGCCCTGCGGCTCTACATCGACGGCCGCCAGGCCGCCGCCGTCCCCTACGGCGGCACCATCGACCGGTCGTCCTCGGACGTCAACGTCGGCCGCAACTCCGACACCATGCAGGACGCCTACAAGGGCCGCATGGCGCACGGCACCCTCGACGAGGTCCGGATCTACGACCGCGCGCTGGCGCCCGCCGAGCTGGCGTCCGGCGCCGACCCGAAGAGCGGCGCCGTGCTCGCGCTCGACTTCGACCGCTTCGACACCGGCGGCACCTTCCTGTCCAACGGGCAGAGCCTGTCGGGCGAGGACGGGCTGGTCGGCGCCGACCGCTACCTCCAGCCCGAGCTGAAGCAGCTCGCCTGGACGCAGTCGCCGATCCGCGTCACCCGCGCGGGCGGCGCCGGCGGCACGGTGACCGTGGCGAGCGAACGGGCCTTCGCCGGCACGTCCGACCTCGAACTGCGCTGGCGCTACATCGAGGGCGGCCGCACGCTCGGCTCTGGCACGAGGCCCCTCGACCTACCGCCCGGCGGATCGACGCAGTTCGCGCCGCCACCGCCGCCCGCGAACCCGGCCGGGGCCGAACGGTGGCTCACCGTCGAGGCCGTCCTCAAGGACCGCACCTGGTACGGGCCGGCCGGGCACGTCGTCGGCTTCGGCCAGTTCCCGGCGGGCGGCACCGCCGTCCCGGGCGTCCGCAGGCCCCCGTCGGGCGAGGTGCGCGCGGTGCAGGACGCGCGGACCGTCACGGTGACCGGCGGCGGCTTCCGCTACGTGTTCGACAAGGCCAAGGGCACGCTCACCTCGATGCGCAGCAACGGCGCCGAGCTGCTGCGCACCGGCCCCGAACTCGACGTGTGGCGCCCGCCGATCAGCAACGAGACCTACACGTGGGGCCGCGCCGAGGGGGAGGACTGGCGCAAGGCGGGCCTGGACCGCCTGGTCACCACGCCGGGCACCGTCACCGTCACGCCCGGCGGCGGTTCCGGCGCGGCCCGGGGCGCGGCCCCGCGCGCCGCCGGCCCGAAGGTCACGGTCGAGATCACCTCGACGGTGTCGGGGGAGGCGGACGCCTGGTTCGACCAGACCACCACCTACGTCGTCGACGGGGCCGGGCAGATCGACCTGACCCACCGCGTCGTCCCGCAGGGGCGCGTGCGCACGCTGCCCTACCTCGCCCGGATCGGCCACACCCTCAAGGCGCCCGACCGGTTCTCGACGTTCGCCTGGTACGGGCGCGGGAAGGCGGAGAACTACACCGACCGCAAGGACGGCACCCAGATGGGCGTGTGGTCGTCGTCCGTCGACGACCAGTACGTCCAGTACTACCGGCCGCAGGACCACGGCAACCACGACGACGTCAGGTGGGCGCTGCTGACCGACGGCCGCGCCGGGCTGCTGGTCGCGGGCGACCTGGAGGTCGGCGTGACCCCCTACGACGACCTCGACCGGGCGCTGTACCCGTTCGCCCGGCAGCGCAATCCCGGCTGGAACACCCTGCACGTCGACCATTCCGTCACCGGGGTCGGCGACACGCCCAACCCGGTGCGGCCCGAATACCAGGTCCGTCCGGACCGGGAGTACTCCTACACCACGCTCCTGCGCCCACTCACCCCGGCTGAGGCGCGCGCCAAGGCCCCGGGCGGCTAACCGCGCGAGACGTCGGCCTCGGCCCAGGCTCCCCGGCGCGGCCCGTCCGGAGGCGGCGGTCTCAGTCGCGCCGGTTCTAGTCGCGCCGGTCTCAGTCGCGGTGGTCCCGGACGCGGCGGTGGTGCAGAGCGCGCATCTCGTCGGCGAACTCGGGGGCGGGGCCTTCGACCGCGACGCCGGGCGCGACCTCCTGCACCGGCAGGGACCGCACCGGCGAGGGCGGGAGGCCGATCTCGGCGCACCAGGCCGCGGTCTGCGCCGCCGACGACGCGTACACGATCCGGCCGATGCCCGCCCAGGCGTGCGCGGCCGAGCACATCGGGCAGTGCTCGCCGGAGGTGTAGACCGTCGCCCCGGCCCGCTCCCCGGCGGAGAGGTTCACCGCGGCCCAGCGCGCCAGCGCGAACTCCGGGTGGGCGGTCGGGTCGCCGTTCTCGCGGACGCGGTTGTGGTCCTCGGCGAGCGAGGCGCCGTCCGCGCCGGCCAGCACCGACCCGAAGGGCTCCTCGCCCCGCTCCAGGGCCGTGACGGCGAGGTCGACGCATCGGCGCAGGTGACGGAGATCGTTCTCGTTCATGGGCGGATGCTAGCCCGCGGTCGCGCGCCGCCGCGAACCATCGGTCCACTCCGTCCATCGAAGGATCGAGACCACCGGCGGACGGAGACGACTTGCACACCGTGACCGACGCGGAGCCGAGCACGGACGACCATGGCGCCGGGCGGGGGGACCGGCCGCGCGCGTGGGTGACCGTCCTCGTGTGGGCTGTCGTGGCGCTGTTCGCGGCGTGGGCCGCCCTGCGGACGCTCGGCTGGGAGCCCGGCTTCCGCTGGCGGCAGCTCGTGGCGTTCACGCCGTACGTCGCGGCTGCGGCGGTCCTCGTGCCGGTGGCGGCGCTGGTGATGCGGCGCTGGTGGGCGTCGGTGACCGCGGTGGCGGTGGCCTGCGCCCTCTCCTGGGCGGTGCTGCCCCGGGCGATGCGCGACGGCGACCCGCCGGCCCAGGGGCCCGCGCTGCGGGTGCTCGCCGCGAACCTGCGAGCCGGCACGGTACCGGCGGACGACCTGGTGAACGAGGTGCGGCGGCTGCGCCCGGACGTCCTCGCGGTGCAGGAGCTGACCCCGGACGCCGCGGCGGCGTTCGATGCGGCGGGCCTGAAGGGCCTGCTCCCGTACCGGGTGCTCAGCCCGTCCCCCGGCGTCGTGGGGTCCGGGGTGTACGCCCGGTTCCCCGTCCACGAGCAGCAGATGATCGCCTATTCGTTCCGGCAGGTGCGGGCCCGGGTGGACGTTCCCGGGGCGCCGCCGGTGGAGGTCGTGTCGGTGCATCCGTGCGCGCCGTCCGTCCCGAGGCTGGAGGCGTGCTGGGAGGCCGGGCTGAAGGCGCTGCCTCCCCCCGGCGGGAAGGGGCCGGTGCGGCTGCTGGCCGGCGACTTCAACGCCACCCTCGACCACCGGCTGATGCGCGGGCTGATCGACCGGGGCTACCGGGACGCCGCGGACGTCACCGGCGCCGGGCTGCTCGCCACCTGGCCGGTCAACGACGTGCGCCGCGAGCCGACGCCGCACGTCACCCTCGACCACGTGCTGGCGGACCCCCGGGTCGCGGTCCGCTCGTTCGGCACCCGCACCCTGCCGCGCACCGACCACCGGGCCGTCCGCGCCGACCTCACCCTGCCCCGGGGGTGAGCGGGGCGGCGAACGGCGGGCGTTCGGCGAGGAGCGCGTCGGTGGCGGCGACGGCGGCGGCCAGGCGGTCCTCGTGCGGGCCGGTGACCTGGACGTGGGGGAGCCCGCGCCGCTCCAGCTCCGCGCGGAGCCGGTCCGCCGCCCGGGTCCGGTCCGGCTCGCCGTCGTGCCGCCCGTCCGGCGCGAACGGGACGCCCTCCGGCGAGGTGACGATCCACAGGTGGTGCGCGGTGCCCTCGTGCAGATGCTCGATCTCGGGCGCGGGCGCGTCCAGCCGGCGCTCGTGCCAGAGCGCCGCCGCGAGCGCGTCGGTGTCGCAGACCAGCAGCGGCGAGCCGGACCGCGCGGCGGCGTCCTCCACCGCGAGGTGGCGCTCGGCGATCAGGGTGAACTCGGCCGACTCCCAGGTCAGATCGCCCGGCCCCAGGCCCGGGTCGGCGGCGTCGCGGCGTGCGGCGGCGAGCTTCTCCTCGGCGTAGGTGCGGCCGTACTCGGGCACCCACCGGGTCGCCTCCCACACCCCGCCCCGTCCGGTGTAGTGCGCGGCGAGCGCGCGGGCGAGCGTCGTCGTGCCGGACGATCCCGCCCCCGCCACCACGACCCGGCGGGCGAGGTAGGCGCGGACCGGCGGGGCGAGCCAGCGCCAGTGCCCGGCCGGGTCGTCCCGGATGGCGGTGCCGCTGACCGGGAACCGCTCGCGCGGCGGGTCCACCGGGACGTGCGCGGCGGAGAACCGGCGGGCCAGCTCCGCCCCGTACGGCTCGGAGCTGAACACCGCGTCCACCGGGGGCACCGCGACGCCGAGCCCGGACCGCAGCGCCAGCCCGGCGCGGAACGCCGCCACGTGCGCCGACCGGACCGCGTCGGAGTCATCGTCGACCTCCGCGTCGTCCACCACCGGGACGATCTCCACGTGCGGCTGCGGATGGGCCTCGCGGAGCCAGGCGGTGCGTAGCGCCAGCGGGACGCTCTCCACGCTGGACGCCGCGACGGTCACGGTCACCCGGACGCAGGACCGGGCCGCGGTGTCGATCAGATGGCTGTGGCCGGCGTGCGGCGGGTGGAACTTGCCGATCACCAGCCCGTGCTCATAGGTCAATCGGTCCCCTCCCCGGAACGATCACAGGTCGTCCGGCAGACGGTAACGCGTGCGCGCCCGTCCGGCCACGCGGGGCGAAGACCCCTCCGTCCCGGACCGTGTGGGGCGGCCGGGACGGAGGGGGACTCGGGGGACGCGCGGAGTCAGGCGACGATCAGGACCGGCCGCTCCAGCAGCTCGGCGAGGCGGGCCAGGAACTGCGCGCCCGTCGCGCCGTCGCACGCGCGGTGGTCGACCGACAGCGTCACCGCCAGGCGCTTGCCCGGGACGACCTGCCCGTCCTTCACCACCGGCTCGTCCCGCACCGCGCCGACGGCCAGGATCGCCGCCTCCGGCGGGTTGATCACCGCGGAGAAGCTGGCCACCCCGTACATGCCGAGGTTGCTGACGCTGAAGGTGCCGCCGCTCATCTCCCGCGCGCCGAGCTTCCCGTCGCGGGCCCGGCCGGCCAGCTCCCGGGTCTCGGCGCCGATCTGCGACACGCTCTTGCGGTCCGCGTCGTGGATCACCGGGACCAGCAGCCCCTC
This sequence comes from Spirillospora sp. NBC_01491, assembly GCF_036227065.1. GTDB lineage: Bacteria > Actinomycetota > Actinomycetes > Streptosporangiales > Streptosporangiaceae > Spirillospora > Spirillospora xylanilytica. Next base: position 2,407,685 of record NZ_CP109432.1, on the reverse strand, counting down.
GTCGACCGCGACGGCCACCCCGACGTTCACCCGCTTGTGCTGGAGCAGGGCGTCCTCGGTGTAGGAGACGTTGACGGCCGGGTGCTCGCGCAGCGCGGTGGCGCACGCCTTCACGATCAGGTCGTTCACGCTGACCTTGGCGGGGGCCAGCGCCTGGTTGAGCGTGCCGCGGAAGGCCAGCAGCGGCTCGGCGTCCACCTCGCGGGTGAGGTAGAAGTGCGGCGCGTCGCGCTTGCTCTCGGTGAGCCTGCGCGCGGCCACCTTGCGGAACCGGCTGAGCGGGACCGCCTCGACGTCCGGGTCGTCCTGCCGCGCGGTCGCGGGCTGGGCGGGCGCCGCCTGGACGGCCGCGGTCACGGGCGTTACGGACGCGGCGGGCGTGACGGACGCGGCGCCGCGGACGGCGGCCTCGATGTCGGCCCGGATGATCCGTCCGCCCGGGCCCGAGCCGGTCAGGGTGCCCAGGTCGATGCCGTGGTCACGGGCGAGCCTGCGGGCCAGCGGCGACGACGGCGGCCGGGACCGCGGAGCCGTCCCCTTGCCCTGCGCCGGGACGGGGGCCGGGGCCGGGGCGGCGGCGGGCGTGGCCGCGGCGGCGGGTTCCGGGACGGCCGCCAGGACGGGCTTGTCCTCGGCGGCGGGCTCCGCCGCCTTGGCCGGGGCCGCGCCGGTCGGGGTGACGATCGCGATGGGGGCGCCGATGGGGGCCGACTCGCCCTCGGCCACCAGGATCTCGGCGAGCACGCCGGCCTCGTAGGCCTCGTACTCCATCACGGCCTTGTCGGTCTCGATGTCGACGATGACGTCGCCGACCGCGACCGGGTCTCCGGGCTTCTTCTGCCAGGAGCTGACGACGCCCTCCTCCATGGTGTCGGAGAGCCGGGGCATGAGGATCTCGGTCATGAAGCGTTCTCCAGCGGGGACAGAGGCAGGCGGCCGGTCGCGCGGAGCGTGTCGCGGGCGGCGGTGAGGAGGGAGTCCGCGGACGGCAGCGCGGCCGTCTCCAGGGACTTGGCGTAGGGGAGCGGCACTTCGGCCATCGCGACCCGGCGGACCGGCGCGTCGAGCCAGTCGAAGGCGCCCTCCTGGATGGTCGCGGCGATCTCGGCGCCGATGCCGTAGGTCAGCCAGTCGTCCTCGGCGACCACGGCGCAGCCGGTCCGGCGGACCGACTCGACGATGGTCGCGCGGTCGAGCGGGCGCAGGCTGCGCAGGTCGACGACCTCGGCGGAGATCCCCTCGGCGGCGAGGGTCTCGGCGACCTCGGTGGTGACCCGGGCCATCCGCGAGTAGCCGATGAGGGTGATGTCGGTGCCGGGACGGGTGACCGCGGCGCGGCCGATCTGCGCCGGCTCGATGTCGGCGATCTCGGCGGGCAGCTCGCCCTTGCTGTTGTAGAGGGCGAGGTTCTCCAGGAACAGCACCGGGTCGTCGTCGCGGATCGCGGCCTTCAGCATCGCCGACGCCTCGGCGGGCGTGCTCGGCGCGACGACCTTCAGGCCCGGGATGAACGAGTAGAACAGCTCCACGTTCTGCGAGTGCGTGGCACCGAGCTGCTGGCCGCCGCCGCCGGGGGTGCGGATCACCAGCGGCACGCTGGCCTGGCCGCCGAACATCCCGTAGATCTTCGCGGCGTGGTTGACGATCTGGTCCAGCGCGAGCAGCGAGAAGTTGATCGTCATCAGCTCCACGACCGGGCGCAGCCCGAGCATGGCGGCGCCGATCGCGGCACCGACGAAGCCCTCCTCGGCGATCGGGGTGTCGCGCACCCGGCGCGGGCCGAACTCCTTCAGCAGCCCTTCAGTGATCTTGTACGAGCCCTCGAAGAGGCCGATCTCCTCGCCCATGAGGAAGACGTTCTCGTCGCGCAGCATCTCCGCGTGAAGCGTGTCGCGCAGGGCCTGGCGGTAGGTGACGGTTGCCATCGGACGGTCTCCTTCAGTCCCGGAACACCGGCTCGGCGGGCAGGCGGCGCAGCTCGCCCGGGACGGGGGTGGCGTAGGTGTAGTCGAACAGCGTGGAGACCTCGGGGGCCGGGCTGCCGTCGGCGAACGCGGCGGCGGCGTCGATCTCCGCGGTGACCTCGGCGTCGAGCCGGTCGCGGTCGTCGTGGCTCAGCGCCCCGGACTCGGCCAGCTCCAGCGCCAGCCGGGCCAGCGGATCGGCGGCCTTGAGCGCCTCCCGCTCCTCCTTGGAGCGGTACCGGGCCGGGTCGACCACCGAGTGGCCCTTCAACCGGGGGCTCACGGTCTCCAGCAGGTACGGCCGGCTCTCGGAGCGGGCGCGCTCCACGGCGACGCGGGCCGCCTCGCGCACGGCGATCACGTCGGTGCCGTCCACCCGGGCGCTCTCCATCCGGTACGCGGCGCCGCGCTTGTACAGCTCGGGCTCGGCGGCGGAGTTCTCCACCGTGGTGCCCATCCCGAGACCGTTGTTGATCACCACGAAGACCACCGGCAGGTCCCACAGGCCGGCGATGTTCAGCGACTCGTGGAAGGCGCCGATGGCGGTCGTCCCGTCGCCCATCTGGCACATCACGACCTCGTCGCCGCCCTTGTAGGACACCGCGAGGGCGGCCCCCGTGGCCAGCGGGACCTGCCCGCCGACGATGCCGTACCCGCCGAGCAGCCGGGCCTCGGCGTCGAACAGGTGCATCGACCCGCCCCAGCCCTTGGACACCCCGGTCGAGCGGCCGTACAGCTCGGCCATCACCCGGTCGGCGCCGATGCCCTTGCCCAGCGCGTACCCGTGCTCCCGGTAGTTGGTGAACAGGTAGTCGCTCGGGCGCAGCGCGGCCATCAGCCCGACGACCGTGGCCTCCTCGCCCAGGTTGAGGTGGCAGTAGCCGCCGATCTTCGCCTCGGTATAGGCCCGGGCGGCGCGCTCCTCGAAGCGCCGGATCAGCAGCATCTGCCGGTAGTAGGCGACGAGCGTCGCCGCGTCGGCCGAATGCTCGGTCGTGCCCTGCGCCGTCGCGCCGCCGCCATTGGAGCGGGCGCTGTCCGCGCGCGTGCGCCGCGCGCGGGCCGGGGCGGCCTTGGTGGTCTCAGCCATCGGCGACCTTCCTCTGTACGGGGGAGACGTCGTAGGATCGCCACGACGCTCACCGATCATCATTGATCAATGATCGATCATATGTTAGCCGTCAAGAGGCACTTACCGGGCATGCGTCTACGATGTGCTGCGTGAACGCGCCGCCCGCCGCCCAGCTGCTCCGTACCGGACTGGCCGACCAGATCCGCGAGTTCATCGTCGAGGGCATCAGCTCGGGCCGCTGGGAGCCCGGCGAGCGCATCGTCGAGCGCCGCATCGCCGGCGAGCTCGGGGTGAGCCAGGGCCCGGTCCGCGAGGCCCTGCGCCAGCTCGAGGCGCAGCGGCTGATCGAGACCCTGCCCAACCGCGGCGCCCGGGTCCGCGAGTTCACCGAGCAGGACCTGGCCGAGATCTTCCCCGTCCGGGCCGGCCTGGAGCGGACCGCCGCCGAGCTGGCGCTGCCCCGCCTGGCCGGCCGGATGGGCGCGCTGGAGCACCACAACCGGCTCCTGGCCGCCGCCGCCGAGGACGGCGACCTGGTCGCCCAGATGCGGCTCAGCATCGCCTTCCACCGCGAGATCGTCGAGACCGCGGGCAACCGGCTGCTGGTGGCGGTGTGGGAGGGCCTCGGCATCGAGCTGTGGACGACGCTCTCGCTGCGCCTGCACCGCACCGAGATCTACTCCAAGTCGGCCGAGCACGCCGAGCTGATCGAGGCGTTCCGCCGCGAGGACCCCGACGCCCCCCGGCTGCTGCACGACCACGTGATGAACTACGCCCCCTAGGACTCCCGTGCCCGCCCCGATGGCCCCCCCGGGCTGTGGGGCGGGCCGGCCCTGGGCACAACCCGGAAGGAAGGGAGTGACATGCGCATCGATCTGAACTCCGACCTCGGCGAGGGCTTCGGCCGCTGGGAGCTCGGCGACGACGAGGCCATGCTGGACGTGGTGACCAGCGCGAACGTCGCCTGCGGGTTCCACGCGGGCGACCCGGGGGTGATGCGGCGCACCTGCACGGCCGCCGCCGCGCGCGGCGTCGTGGTCGGCGCCCACCCCGGCTACCGCGACCTGGCGGGGTTCGGGCGGCGGTTCATCGACATGCCGCCGCGCGAGCTGGCCGACGACGTCCTCTACCAGCTCGGCGCGCTCCGGCAGTTCGCCGAGGCGGCGGGCGTCCGGGTCGGCTACGTCAAGCCGCACGGCGCGCTGTACAACGCGATCGTCCACCACGAGGAGCAGGCGCAGGCGGTCGTCGACGCGGTCGTGGCCTGCGACCCCGGCCTGCCGGTGCTGGGCCTGCCCGGCTCGGCGTGGCTGCGCCGCGCCGAGGCCGCCGGGCTGCCCGTCGTGCACGAGGTGTTCGCCGACCGCGGCTACACGCCCGAGGGGACGCTGGTGTCCCGCCGAGCCGAGGGCGCGGTGCTACACGACCCCGCCGAGGTCGCCGAACGGTGCGTCCGGATGGCGGTGGACGGCGAGGTCGTCGCGGTGGACGGCACGGTGGTGCGGGTACGGGCCGAGTCCATCTGCGTGCACGGCGACAGCCCCGGCGCGGTGCGGATGGCGAGCGCCGTCCGGGCGGGCCTGGACGCGGCCGGCGTCGAGGTCGCGCCGTTCGTCCCGGTCACGGGCTGAGCGAGAAGGGACCGATCGCCGGTACCTGGTGCGCCGCCCCGTAGCCGTCTAGGGTCGAAGCGCTTCGAAAATCACAGCGGAACGGAGCGCGCATGCTCGTCGCCGGGATCGACTCCTCCACCCAGTCGGCGAAGGCGGTCCTGTGCCGGGCCGAGGACGGGGCCGTCGTCGCCGAGGCGTCCGCGCCCCATCCGGACGGCACCGAGTGCGACCCGGCGCGCTGGTGGGACGCGCTCGGCCCGGCTCGCGAGCTGCTCGCCCGCGCCGACGCCGTGGCCGTCGCCGCGCAGCAGCACGGCATGGTCGCGCTGGACGACGCCGGCACGGTCGTCCGGCCCGCGCTGCTGTGGAACGACACCCGCTCGGCCCCGCAGGCCCGCGCCCTGGTCGAGGAGTTCGGCGGGCCGGGGGCCTGGGCCCGGCGCACCGGCAGCGTCCCGCTCGCCTCGTTCACCGTGAGCAAGCTGCGCTGGATGGCCGAGCACGAACCGGGCCATGCCCGCCGCACCGCGCGGGTGCTGCTCCCGCACGACTGGCTGACCTGGCGGCTCGGCGCGGACGAGCCCGTCACCGACCGCGGCGACGCCTCGGGCACCGGCTACTGGTCGCCCGCCACCGGCCGCTACGTCCCCGAGCTGGCGCGGGCCGCGCTCGGCCACGACTTCGAGCCGCCGCGCGTGGCGCGTCCCGGCGAGGCCGTCGGGCGCACCGCCGACGGCGCGCTGCTCGCCCCCGGCACCGGCGACAACATGGGCGCCGCGCTCGGGCTCGGCCTGCGGCCCGGCGACGTGGTGGTCTCGATCGGCACGTCCGGCACCGCGTTCGCCGTGGCGGACGAGCCCGCCGCCGACCCGTCCGGGCTGGTCGCGGGGTTCGCCGACGCGACCGGACGGTTCCTGCCGCTGGTGTGCACGCTGAACGCGGCGCGGGTGCTGAGCGCCGCGGCGGCCATGACCGGCACCGGGCTGGCCGAGCTTTCCGCGCTGGCCCTCGCCGCCGAGCCCGGCGCGGGCGGCGTGACCCTGCTGCCCTACCTGGAGGGCGAGCGCACGCCCGACCGGCCCGGCGCCACCGGCGTCCTCGCCGGGCTGACCACCGCCAACGCCACCCGCGAGAACATCGCGCGGGCGGCGGTCGAGGCGCTGCTGTGCTCGCTCGCCGACGCCGCCCGCCACCTCGAAGGCCAGGGGGTGCGCCCGCGCCGGACGCTGCTGGTCGGCGGCGGCGCCCGGTCCGAGGCGGTGCGGGTGCTGGCCCCCGCGATCCTCGGCACCCCGGTCACCGTCCCCGAACCCGCCGAGTACGTGGCGCTCGGCGCCGCCCGGCAGGCCGCCTGGGTGCTCGCCGGCACGCCCGGCCCGCCGGACTGGCCCGCCGCCCCCGCCACCGAGTACACCGCGGACCCGCTCCCGGACGTCCGGGAACGCTACGCCGCGCTGCGCGACGCCGCCCCCGTGCTGGACATCTGGAGGAACCCGTGAGCGACTTCGTCCCGCGTCCCGAAGACCGGTTCTCGTTCGGGATCTGGACGGTCGGCTGGCAGGGGGTGGACGTGTTCGGGCCCGCCACCCGTCCGCCGATGCCCGCCGAGCGGGCCGTGCGCAAGCTCGCCGAGATCGGCGCGTACGGCGTCAACTACCACGACGACGACGTGTTCGCGTTCGGGGCGACCGCCGCCGAGCGGGACGAGCGCGTCGGCGCGTTCCGCAAGGCCCTGGACGAGACCGGCCTGGCGGTGACCACCGCGACCACCAACCTGTTCTCGCACCCGGTCTTCAAGGACGGCGCGTTCACCGCCAACGACCGCGACGTGCGCCGGTTCGCGCTGCGCAAGGTGATGGACAACATCGACCTGGCCGCCTCGCTCGGCGCGGAGACCTACGTGTGCTGGGGCGGCCGGGAGGGCGCCGAGTCCGGCGCCGCGAAGGACGTGCGCACCGCGCTGGACCGCTACAAGGAGGCGTTCGACGTGCTCGGCGCCTACGTCGCCGAGCAGGGGTACGCCCTGCGGTTCGCGATCGAGCCCAAGCCCAACGAGCCGCGCGGCGACATCCTGCTGCCCACCGTCGGGCACGCGCTGGCCTTCATCCAGGAGCTGGAGCGTCCCGCCCAGGTCGGGGTGAACCCCGAGGTCGGGCACGAGGAGATGGCGGGGCTCAACTACGCGCACGGGCTCGCGCAGGCGCTCTGGCACGGCAAGCTGTTCCACCTCGACCTCAACGGGCAGCACGGCCCCCGCTACGACCAGGACCTGCGGTTCGGCGCGGGCAACGCGCGCGGCGCGTTCTGGATCGCCGACCTGATCGAGCGCAGCGACTACGCCGGGCCGGTCCACTTCGACTTCAAGCCGCCCCGCACCGAGGACGACGACGGCGTGTGGGAGTCGGCGCGGGCCTGCATGCGCAACTGGCTGATCCTGTGCGCGAAGGCGCGGGCGTTCCGCGCCGACCCCGAGGTGGCCGAGGCGCTCCGCGCCGCCCGCGTCGACGAGCTGGCCGAGCCGACCCTCGCCGCGGGCGAGGACTGGCGCGCGGTGCGCGATTTCACCCCCGACATCCAGGGCCTCGCCGAACGCGGCGCCGCGTTCGAGCGGCTCGACCAGCTCGCCCTGGAGCACCTGTACGGCGTCCGCTGACCCGGAGGAGGTCCGAGGGGATTCCCCGAAGGGTTCGTGTGGGGTGCGGCCACCGCCGCGTACCAGATCGAGGGCGCCGCCGTCAGGGCCCGGCCTCAGGTCGACTCGCGCAGCACCAGGTGCGGCTGGAGGATCACCACCGGGTCGGCGAGCGTCTCGCCGCGGATGCGGGAGACCAGGAGGCGGGCCATCTCGCGGCCCATCTCCTCGGGCGACTGGTGGACGGAGGTCAGCGGCGGGTCGGCCAGCGGCGCCGCGGCCGAGTCGTCGAACCCGATCACCGCGACGTCGCCGGGGACGGCGCGTCCGCTGCGGCGCAGCACCCGGATCGCGCCGAGCGCCATCGGGTCGTCGGCGGCGAAGATCGCGTCGATGGCGGGCTCGCTCGCCAGCAGCTCCTCGGTCGCGGCGATCGCGCTCGCCTCGCCGAAGTCGCCGTACACCACCAGCTCGGGCAGGCCCGCCCCGGCGAGCGCGTCGCGGTAGCCGGCCAGCCGGTCGATGCCGACGCCCATGTCCTGCGGCCCGGCGATGGTGGCGATGCGGCGGCGGCCCCGCTCGACCAGGTGGTCGACGGCCTGGCGGGCCCCGCTGCGGTTGTCGACGTCGACGTAGGAGACCGGTGACAGGCCGGGCGGACGGCCGCCGAGCACGGTCGGGACGCCGTTGGCCTCCAGCTTGCCGGGCAGCGGGTCCTCGGCGTGCAGCGAGGTGAGGAGCACGCCGTCGACGTGCTGCGCGGTCAGGTAGTCCTCCAGCCGCGCGTACTCGGCGGGCGAGCGGGCCAGCGCGAGCAGGAGCTGGAGCCCGGTGTCGCCGAGCGCCGCGCTGATGCCCCGGATGATGCCGGCGAAGTACGGCTCGCCGAACAGCCGCTGGTCGGACTCGGCCACCACCAGCGCGACCGTGTCGGTGCGCCGGGTGACCAGCGTGCGGGCCGCCCGGTTGGGGACGTACCCGAGCTCGTCGATCGCGAGCAGCACCGCCTCGCGGGCCTGCCGGCTCACCCGCGGTGAGCCGTTGATGACCCGCGAGACGGTGCCCCGGCCGACACCGGCCCGGGCCGCCACCTCCTCAAGGGTCGGTCGCGTGCCCTTCACCGCCATCGGCCCCCCATCGTCGTCTCAGCCCGCGTCCGGCAGGCCGCCCCGCCGGATCACCGCCGCGTACCACCGCGCGCTGTCCTTCGGCGTGCGGCGCTGCGTCGCGTAGTCGACCCGGACCAGCCCGAAGCGCTTGGAGTACCCCCACGCCCATTCGAAATTATCCAGCAGCGACCACGTGAAGTATCCCCGGAGCGGGACGCCGTCGGAGATCGCGTCGTGGCACGCGCGCAGATGCGCGTCGAGATAGGCGATGCGGCCCGCGTCGTGGACCGTGCCACCGTCCGGCGTCTCGTCGTAGCCGGCGCCGTTCTCGGTGATGTACAGCGGGACGGCCGGGTACTCGCGGTGCAGCCTGGTCAGCACCTCGTGCAGGCCCCGGTCGTCGATCTCCCAGCCCATCCCGGTGACCGGCCGGCCCCTGGTCACGAACCGCACCGACTCGCTGCCGACCCACGGCGAGTGCGCGGAGAACGGCGAGGAGACCGCCTGCGTCGCCTCGCCCGGCCGGCCCGAGACGGTGTGCCGCGTGTAGTAGTTGACGCCGAGCTGGTCGAGCGGCTGGTTGATGACGGGCAGGTCGGCCGGGTCCGGCGCGAAGCCGTGCGGTGCGAGGTCGGCGAGGACGTCCTCGGGGTAGCGGCCGTTCAGCAGCGGGTCCAGGAACAGCCGGTTCTGCATGCCGTCGATCCGCCGGGCCGCGTCCGCGTCCGCCTCGTCGTCCGTTGCCGGGGACACCGCGTACAGGTTGACGGCCGCGCCGAACCGGTTGCCCGGGAGGCGGTCGCGCATCGCCTGGACGGCCAGGCCGTGGCCGAGCAGCAGGTGGTGCGCGGCCATCAGCGACCCGGCGGGCTCGCGCCGCCCCGGCGCGTGCTCGCCGGAGGCGTAGCCGAGGAACGCCGCGCACCACGGCTCGTTCACCGTCGTCCAGTGCCGGACCCGGTCGCCGAGCGCCGCGTGGACCCCGGCCGCGTAGTCGGCGAACCGGTGCGCGGTGTCGCGCTCGGGCCAGCCGCCCGCGTCCTCCAGCGGCTGCGGCAGGTCCCAGTGGTAGAGCGTCGGCCACGGCTCGACGCCCGCTTCGAGCAGCGCGTCGGCCAGCCGCCGGTAGAAGTCGAGCCCGGCCTGGTTGAAGGCGCCCGAGCCGTCCGGCTGGACGCGGGGCCAGGAGATCGAGAACCGGTAGGCGTTCAGCCCGATCCCGGACATCAGCCCCACGTCCTCGCCGAACCGGTGGTAGTGGTCGGCGGCCACGTCGCCGGTGTCGCCGCCGAGCACCTTGCCGGGCGTGCGGCAGAAGGTGTCCCACACCGACGGGCCGCGCCCGTCCTCGGCCGCCGCGCCCTCGACCTGGTACGCGGCGGTGGCGGCGCCCCAGCGGAACCCGGCCGGGAACGGGACGGCGGGGGCGGCGTCGCGGCCGGCCTGCTGTGTGATGTCGTTGAGAGAGGTCAAGCCTTGATCGCACCTTCCATGATGCCGCCGATGATCTGACGGCCGAACACGATGAACACCACGAGCAGGGGCAGGATCGCCACGGTGGTGCCGGCGAACATGAGCGTGTAGTCCTTGAAGTAGGCGTTCGCCAGGTTGTTGATCGACAGCTGCACGGTCGGGTTCTCCGGGTTGAGCACCGCGAGCGGCCACATGAACTCGTTCCAGGTCTGCATGAACGTGAACAGCCCGAGCACGCCGGCGGCCGGCCGCAGGGCGGGCAGCACCACCCGCCAGAACACCCCGAAGGTGGTGCAGCCGTCGACCCGCGCCGCCTCGATCAGCTCGTCCGGGACGGCCTGGTCGGCGTACTGCCGCATCATGAACACGCCGAACCCGGTCACCAGGAACGGGACGATCACCGCCTGGAGCTGGTTCTGCCAGCCCAGCCTCACCATGATCATGTAGAGCGGGATGATGCCCATCTGCACCGGGATCATCATCGTGGCGATGATGCTGAGCAGCAGCGCGCCGCGCCCCCGGAAGCGCAGCTTGGCGAACGCGAACCCGGCCAGCGAGGCGAAGAAGACCGTCGAGACGGTGACCGCGGTGGACGCGATCGCCGAGTTGAGCAGCCCCTTGGCGAAGTAGGCGTCGGGGTTGTCGAACAGCCGTCCGACGTTCCCGCCCACGTGCCCGCCGGGCAGCAGCGGCGGCGGCACGTCGGCGACCACGTCGTTGGTCCGGGTCGCCACGACGATCATCCAGTAGATCGGGAAGACCGACAGCGCGAGCGCGGCGACCAGCGTCAGGTAGGTGAGCGGGCCGGCGTTCCAGAGCCCGCGGAACCGGCCCGGCCGCGCCGCGCGGTCCGGCCTCGCCCGGGAGATGAGCGTGGTCATGCGGTGCCTCCCGTACGGCGCACGGCCAGGAAGTTGACCAGCGAGAAGACGATGATCAGCAGGAACAGCGCCCACGCGACGGTGGCTCCGTAGCCGTACCGGTCGTGGCCGAAGGCGTTGTCGAACATGTACATCGTGATCGTCTGGAACTGGTGCAGCGAGCCGCCGTCCATCCGGTTGGTGGTCCCCACCCCGAACAGCACCGGCTCGGTGAAAAGCTGAAGCCCGCCGATGGTGGAGATGATCACCGTGAAGATGATCGTCGGGCGCAGCATCGGCACCGTGATCTGCCAGAACTGCCGGATCCGGGAGGCGCCGTCGATCGCCGCCGCCTCGTACAGGTCGCGCGGGATCGCCTGCATCGCGGCCAGGTAGATCAGCGCGTTGTAGCCGGTCCACCGCCAGTCGACCATCGTCGCGATGGCCAGCCAGGACCAGCCGCGGCTCGCCTGCCAGTCGATGTGCCCGCCGCCGACCAGGCCGAGCGCCCAGTTGACCATTCCCCAGTCGCGGTCGAACAGCTGGGTGAACACAATCGCGACGGCGGCGGTCGAGGTGACCAGCGGGGCGACCATCCCGATCCGGAACAGCGTCGGCATCCGCATCCGCCGGTTCAGCGCGTTGGCGGCCAGCAGGGCCAGCATCAGCTGCGGGACGGTCGAGACGACGAAGATGCCGAGGGTGTTGACGACGGCGTGCCAGAAGTCGGCGTCGCCCAGCAGGTACCGGTAGTTCTCCAGGCCGACCCAGTCGCGCGTCCCCGAGGCGAGGCCCCAGTCGTGCAGCGACACCCAGAGCGTGTAGACGAGCGGGAACCCGCCGAAGATCAGGAAGACCAGGTAGAACGGCGAGATGAACACGTACGGCGCGGTCTTGAGGTCCAGCCGGGCGAGCCGGCGCCGCCACGCCCGCCCGGCGGGGACGGGCGCGGGCGCCGGGGCCTGATGGCCCGCGGGGCGCAGATCGACGCTCATGCGCCTCCTTTCGGTGCGCCGACCCGCGGCGGGCCGTCCGGACCGGATCTCCGGTGGACGGCGCGCCGCGGTTCGGTGGGGGAGGTGGGGTTACCTGGCGGACTTCCGGGCCGCCTCGACGGCCTTGGTCCAGGCCTCGTCGGGCTTGACCTTGCCCTGGCCGACGGCGATCAGGACGTTCTCGACGGCCTGCCGGACGTCCTCGTTCTTCGGGCCGAGGTGCACCGGCTTCACCTGCGCGGCCATCTCCCCGAAGATCTTCCCGGTGGGGGCGTCGCTGAAGTAGGCGCTCTTGTGGCCGGCCACCGCCGGATCCTGGGCGGCCTGCGGCGACGACGGGAAGGTGTTCTTGTCCTTGAACGCGCCGGTCTGACCCTGCGGCCCGGACAGGAACGTGGCCAGCTCGGCGGCCTCCTTCGGGTGCTTGGTCTGCTTGGGCACCGCCAGCCACGAGCCGCCCCAGTAGCCGCCGCCGCCCGGGACGGTCGCCACGTCCCACTTGCCCTTGCCGTAGTCGCCGGAGAACTCCTCGATGCCGCCGAGCATCCAGGACGGGCACGGCACGGTGGCGAAGGTGTCGCGCTTCAGCGCGGTCTGCCACGGCGGCGTGAAGATCGACATGTCCGAGGTCAGGCCCGACCGCTCGAACTTCAGCGCGGTGTCGAACGCCGTCCGGACCGCCGGGTTGGTGTCGAAGACGAGTTCGTCGTCCTTGTCGAAGAAGCTGTAGCCGGGCCCGGCGCCGGCGTTCTGGAGCACGGTGGCGCGCAGCACCGCGGTCGGCCCGTCCAGCCACCTGGTCCTGGGCTGCTTCTCCTGGTACCGCTGCCCGGTGGAGAGGAAGTCGTCCCAGGTGGGCCAGAGCTTGGACACCTCCTCGCGCGCGGTCGGCAGCCCGGCCTTCTTGAACAGGTCCTTGCGGTAGCACATGCCGAGCGGTCCGATGTCGGTGCCGAGGCCCACGAGCTGCTCGCCGTCGGGGCTGACGCCCATCTGCCACTTCCACGGCAGGAAGTTCTGCTGGAGGCTCCGGCCGCCGTAGTCGAACAGGTTGAGGAACTTGCCCTTCTGCTGCATGTAGGTGGGCAGGATGCCCTCCTCCAGCCCGACCACGTCGCCCGCGCCGCTGTTGGTGGCGATCCACTGCTGGAGCCGCGGCTTGTAGTCGTCCAGCGTGGAGACCTTGCGCTGCCTGATCTTGACGTTCGGGTGGGACGCCTCGTACTGCTTGTAGAGCTGGTCGTAGCCGAACTCGCCGAAGACGTCGACGGTCAGCTCGACCGGGCCGGAGCCGCTGCCGTCGCCGTCGCCTCCGCAGGCGGCGGCGAGGACGCCGACGAGCACCGCCGCCATCGCCGTGCTCAGCCCGCGTCGCATGGTGGCCCTCATGGCGGACCCCTCTCAGATCGTGTGGTCCAGATGTGGGAGCGCTCCCACGAAGGAAAGACCGTGACCCGGGTCACTGTCAATGCGTCGAAACGCAACCGTTACCTGAGGGCGTCCGCCGGAGCATCCGCGGGAGCGGGCGCGGTGGAGTTCCGGACGACCAGTTCCGGCCGGTAGAGCAGCTCGGTGCGGGGCGCGCGGGCGCCGCGGATCTCGTCCAGGACGGTGCTCACCGCGGCCAGCGACATCTCCCGCACCGATTGCCGGATCGTGGTGAGCGGCGGGTCGAGGTAGGCGGTCAGCGGCGAGTCGTCGAACCCGACCACCGACACGTCCCGCGGCACCCGCAGGCCGCGCTGCCTGGCGGCTCTTATGGCGCCGAGCGCCATGATGTCGTTGCCGCAGCACAGCGCGGTGCAGCCCTGGTCGAAGAGCCGCTGCGCCGCCGCGTAGCCGCCCTCCACCGTGTACATCGTGTTGACGATCAGCTCGTCGAGGACGGTGGTGCCGGTGTGCTCGGCCATCCCCCGGCGGAACCCCTCGGTCTTGCGGCGGGTGGGCACGTACACGTCCTGCCCGATCGCCAGCCCGATCCGCCGGTGGCCGAGCGAGGCCAGGTGCGCGACCGCCGACTCCATCGAGGCCACGTCGTCGTTGGAGATGAACGGGGCGTCGATGTCGGCGCGGAAGCCGTTCACCAGCACCAGCGGCAGCGCCCGTTCGAGCAGCCGCGCGTAGCGGGCCCGGTCGGACCGGGCGTTGGCGTGCAGCCCGTTGACGAAGATGATCCCGGCGACGCCGCGTTCGAGCAGCATCTCGATGTAGTCGTCCTCGGCGACGCCGCCCGGCGTCTGCGAGCACAGCACCGCCATGTAGCCGTGCCGGGCGAGCGCGCTCTCGATGATCTCGGCGAAGGCGGGGAAGATCGGGTTGGTCAGCTCCGGGATGATCAGCCCGATCAGCCCGGCCCGCCGCTGCCGCAGCCGGGCCGGGCGCTCGTACCCGAGCACGTCCAGGGCGGTCAGCACCGCCTGCCGGGTCGTCGGGGACACGCCCTGCTTGCCGTTGAGCACCCGGCTCACCGTCGCCTCGCTCACCCCGGCGTGCGCCGCGATGTCCGCCAGGCGCGTCGTCATGGCCATCAAGCCACCTCCCACCAGACCGCGGTGCCCGGGGCCAGTTCGATGCGTCCGCCGGCCGCGCGCACGGGCCCGCTGGCCAGCAGCGGCGCACCGAACGCGGCGATCTGGACGGTCCGGTCTCCCATGTTCACAGCGCACCCGACGGACCGGCCCGCCGGGGTGCCCGCACCGCCGGCGCCGTCCGGGCCGCCGGGCTCGCGGACGAACATCAGCGTGCCGGGCGGGCCCACCAGCCAGCGCAGCGGGCCGTCGCCGAGCGCGGGGTGCCCGCGGCGGACGCGCAGCGCGTTCCGGTAGAGGGCGAGCGTCGAGTCCGGGTCGGCGTCCTGCGCGGCGACGGTGCGGTCGCGCCACGCGGGCGGGATCGGCAGCCAGGTCGTCCCGCCGGTCCCGAAGCCGAACGGAGGCTCCTCGCCCGACCACGGCAGCGGGACGCGGCAGCCGTCGCGGCCCTCGCCCTCGCCGCGGCGGCGCTGCGGATCCTGGAGGACCTCCGCGGGCAGGTCGAGGACCTCGGGCAGGCCCAGTTCCTCGCCCTGGTAGACGTAGGCCGAACCGGGCAGCGCCAGCGTCAGCAGCGCGGCGGCGCGGGCCCGGCGCAGGCCCTCGGCGCCGCCGCCGTACCGGGTGACGTGCCGCTGGACGTCGTGGTTCGACAGCACCCAGGTTGCGGGGGCCGAGACCGCGGCGGCGGTGCGGAGCGACTCCTCGATGACCGCGCGCATCCCGTGCGCGTCCCACGGGGCGGTGAGGTAGTGGAAGTTGAACGCCTGGTGCAGCTCGTCCGGGCGGGTGTAGCGGGCGAGCCGCTCGGCGGTCGGCGCCCACGCCTCGGCGACCCCGATCCGCTCGCCGGCGTAGGTGTCGAGCAGCGCCCGCCAGGACCGGTGGATCTCGTGCACGCCGTCCTGGTCGAAGTAGGGCAGCACGGCGGTGCCGAGCATCCGGGTCTGGCCCGCCCGCCCGACGTCGGGGAGCCCGGCGGCCTTGACCATGCCGTGCGCGACGTCGATCCGGAAGCCGTCCGCGCCGAGGTCGAGCCAGAACCGCAGGACGGCCTCGAACTCGGCCCGGACCGCCGCGTCGTCCCAGTTGAGGTCGGGCTGGGCGGGGTCGAACAGGTGCAGGTACCACTGGCCGCCCGGGACCCGGGTCCAGGCGGGCCCGCCGAACACCGACTCCCAGTCGTTCGGCGGCTCGGCGCCGCCGGCGCCGCGGCCGTCGCGGAAGAGGTACCGGGCGCGCTCGGGGGAGCCGGGCGCGGCGGCCAGCGCGGCGCGGAACCAGGCGTGCGCGTCCGAGGTGTGGTTGGGCACCAGGTCGAGGATGATCCGCAGGCCGTGCGCGTGCGCGTCGGCGATCAGCGCCCGCGCGTCGTCCAGCGTGCCGAACCGCGGGTCGACCTCGCGGTAGTCGGCCACGTCGTAGCCGAAGTCGGCCATCGGGGAGCGGTAGAACGGGGTGATCCACAGCGCGTCCACGCCGAGCCCGGCCAGGTAGGGCAGGCGGTCCCGGACGCCGGGCAGGTCGCCCACGCCGTCGCCGTTGCCGTCGGCGAAGCTGCGCACGTACACCTGGTAGATCACCGCGTTCCGCCACCAGCCGCCGGTGCCGGTGCCGGCGGCTGCGGCTGCGGAGGCGGAGGCGCCGTGGATGTCCTGCGTCATCGGAGTCCTTCGCGTCGAGGAGGGAGGGGGGCGCGTGCCGCGGGACGGCTCCGGCGCCGCCCCGCGGCACGCGGGGTCACTTCACGCCGCCGGCGGTGAGCCCGGCGACGATGCGGCGCTGGAAGACCAGCACCACGACGATGAGCGGGACGGTCACCACGACCCCCGCTGCCATCTGGGTGCCGAAGGGCTGGTCGAAGCCGGAGACGCCGGTGAACTTGGAGATCGCCACGGTGGCGGTCTGCATCTCCTTCTTGTTCACCATCGACAGCGCGATCAGGAACTCGTTCCAGGCCGCGATGAAGGTCAGGATCGCGGTGGTGAACACCCCGGGCGCGGCCAGCGGCACGATGATCTTGCGGAACGCCTGGCCGCGGGTGCAGCCGTCCACCATCGCGGCCTGCTCCAGCTCGAACGGGAGCTGCCGGAAGAAGGTGGTCAGCAGCCACACCGACAGCGGCAGCGCGAACCCGAGGCTGGGCAGCACCATCGCCTGGTAGGTGTTGATCCACGTGATCTCGGTGAACAGCTTGAGCAGCGGGACGAGCTGGGAGATCCCGGGGAACATCGAGGTGGCGACGATGATCCCGAGCACCGCGTTCTTGAACCGGAAATCCAGCCTGGCCAGCGCGTAGGCGGTGAAGGTGCCGATGACCAGCGTCAGCACGGTGGTGACGCCCGCGACGACGATGCTGTTGAGCAGCGCCCGGCCGAAGCCGTTGTCGCCGGAGAACACCGCGTTGAAGTTCTCCATCGACCACTGGAGCGGGACGGGGGCGTTGTCGAACTGGTCCTGCGGGCGCCGGAAGGCCGACACGACCATCCAGTAGAACGGCGCCAGGCAGTAGAGCGCGACCACCGTGAACCCCAGGTAGGGCAGTGCGCGCCGGGTCATGCGGCCGCCTTTCCGGTGCGCTTGCCCCGCACGGCGCGGGGGCGTCTGGTCCGCTGCCGGGCCGCGCCGATGATGTCGGCGCCGAGCAGCTTGACGAACAGGTAGGCGATCAGGGCGATGTACACGAACAGCACGGTCGCGTACGCCGCCGCCGACCCGTACCGCAGGTTGGACGCCTCGAACCAGGAGATCATCGTGAGCGTCTCCACCGACCGCTGGTTGACCCCGATCAGCACCGCGGGCAGGTCGAACATCCGCAGCACGTCGAGCATCCGGAACAGCACCGCCACCAGCAGCGCGGGCCGCACCAGCGGGAGAGTGATCCGGCAGAACCGCTGGACCGGTCCGGCGCCGTCCACCTGCGCGGCCTCGTGCACCTCGCGCGGGATCATCTGGAGTCCGGCCAGCACCAGCAGCCCGATGAACGGCGAGGTCTTCCACACCTCGGCGATGATCACCGCGAGCCGGGCCGGGAAGCCGTCCGCGGTCCACAGGATCTGCTGCCGCAGCAACGCGTTGGCGGCGCCGTCGGCCTGGAAGATCCAGCGCCACAGCAGCCCGGAGATCGCGGTCGGGATCGCCCACGGCACCAGGATGCTGGCCCGCACGAGCGCCCGGCCGCGGAACGCCTGGTTCATGATCAGCGCCATCCCGACGCCGAGCACGGTCTCCAGCAGCACCGTGGTCACGGTGAACAGGGTGGTGTTGGAGAAGGCGTTCCAGAACGCGTCGGCGCGCTCGCCGGAGAAGATCGCGGTGTAGTTGTCCAGGCCGACGAACCGCTCGCCCTCGACCACGAACCCGTCGGCGTCCAGGCCCTGGCCCTTGGTGAACAGCGATTCGCGGAACCCGGCGAGGACGGGGTAGCCGATGACCAGGCCGAGCACCAGCAGGGTCGGGGACAGGAGCATGGCCGCGAGCCGCCTGGTGCCCTGCACGTCGCGCCGTTTCTCGGGCGGCCGGCGCGCTGCCGGTGGCGCCGCCGTCCGCTTTGCGTCGTACGTCGTCGTCATGTCGGTCAGTCTTCCGGGTTTCGGGCAGCTTGTGGATCTTGCTGGCGGATCACGGTGCGGTGAGCGGGCCGAGCTTGCCCTGGAGGCCGGACAGCGCCTGATCGACGGGGGTCCTGCCGGTCACCGCGTCGTACACCGAGCCCTGGATCGCCGCCGTGACGTCGCCGTACCTGACCACCACCGGACGGGGCTTCGCGCCGGCGATCGCCGTCTTGAGCACCGGCAGGTAGGGGAACTTCGCCACCATCGCCGGGTCGTCGTACAGCGCGGCGAGCGTCGGCGCCTGCGAGGTGGCGAGCAGGTTCGCCCGCTGCGACGGCTCGCCGGTCAGGTACCTGATGAAGTCGAGGGAGCTGGCCTTGTTCGCGGCGAACTGGGAGATCGCCAGGTTGTGCCCGCCGAGGTTGGCGACGCCGGGGCCGTCCGGGCCGGGCAGCGGCGCGACGGCGAACCTGCCCGCCACCTTGGACGAGCCGTCCTTCTGGTCGGCCATCGCGTACTGGTAGGGCCACTGCCGCTGGAACAGCAGCTTGCCGGACTGGAAGTAGCGGCGCCCGCCCTCGGTGTCGAGGGTGACGGCGGCCTTGGGCATCCGCCCGTCCTTGCGGGCGTTCACCAGGAACTCCAGGCCCTTGGCGGCCTGCGGCGTGGTCAGCGACGGCCTCCCGTCGGGGCCGAGGACCGAGCCGCCGGAGCTGGCGATGGCCTCGACCGCGCTGATGGTGATGCTCTCGGTCTTGTTGACCTCGGTGAAGTAGCAGTCGACGCCCTTCCCCGCGGGCGTCTTCTTCACCTTGTCGCACGCGGCCCACATCTCGGCCCAGGTCTTCGGGGGCGCGGAGACGCCGGCCCCGTCGAGCAGGTCCTTGCGGTAGTAGAGGATCCCGGCGTCGGAGGTCGAGGGCACCGCGTAGAGCCTGCCGCGGTACTGCCCGGTCGCGATGGTGGCGGGGAGCATCTCGGCCAGGTCGACCCGGTCCTTGGGCAGCGGGGCCAGCCAGCGGTTGGCGGCGAACTCGGCCGTCCAGACGACGTCGAGGTTCAGCACCGCGTAGGCGTCGGACTTGGTGGTGGCGTTCTGGATCATCTGCTGGCGCTGGTCGTTGGGCTCGTCCGGCAGCTCGATGATCCGCACCTTCTCGTCCGGGTGGCCGGAGTTCCAGCCGTCCACCTGCTCTTGCAGGTAGCCCGAGCGGTCCTTGCCCGTGACGAACGTGATCGGCCCGCGCCCGTCGAGGGCGGCGCCCTTGCCGCCGCCGGTGCCGCCATCGCCGCCGCAGGCCGTCAGCGCGAGGGGGAGGGTGAGGGTGAGGCCGAGGACGGCGCCGCCGGCCGGGGAGATGCTCCGCATGGGACCTCCTTCGCGGAACGCCCCGGGGAAGGTGTCCCGCATGTACCGATGTGGGGGGTGGTGCCGCGACGGTAGCAACGAGTTGCAGGATCGTAAATGGTTTGCAGAAAATTTCAGCAAGTCCGCGTCCCGCCGTCATCGGCCGCGAAAGGAGTGGCCTCCGGGCGCCCGCTGCGTCAGGCTGCTCCCGTGACCCTCGACCTCGTCCGCGAGCACACGATCCTGTCGGTCGTCGTCGGCTCGCGCGCCTACGGGCTGGCGACCGGCGGCAGCGACGTCGACCGCCGCGGCGTCTTCGCCGCCCCGACCGCGCTGTACTGGCGTTTCGACAAGCCGCCCACGCATCTGGACGGGCCGCTGCCCGAGCAGTTCTCCTGGGAGCTCGAGCGCTTCCTCCAGCTCGCGCTGGCCGCCAACCCGACCGTCGTGGAGTGCCTGTGGTCGCCGCTCGTCGAGCGGGTGACGCCGGACGGCGAGGAGCTGCTGTCCATCCGTACTGCGTTCCTGTCCCGGCACGCGCACCGCACGTTCCTGCGCTACGCCGACGGCCAGTTCCGCAAGCTCGAGGGCGACGTGCGCAACCAGGGCGCGCCCCGCTGGAAGCACGCGATGCACCTGCTGCGGCTGCTGATCAGCGGCCGGCACCTGGTCGAGCACGGCGTTCCGAAGCTCGACGTCGGCGACGAGCGCGACCGCCTGCTCGCCGTCCGCCGCGGCGAGGTCGGCTGGGACGAGGTCGACGCCTGGCGCGGCGTGCTGACCACCGGGATGAACGAGGCCCTGGCCCGCAGCCCGCTGCCGGCCGAGCCCGACCGGACCCGTGTCGAAGACCTGCTGTACTGCGTCCGGCGAAGGAGCGCCGACCGATGAGACCTCCCGACGGCATGGCCGAGCGGCTGGACGCCGACCACCCCCATCCCGCGGCCCCGCTTCGATTCCGGCACCGGGTGCGGGGAAGGAATCCCCTGCCGTCCGGCGCGACCGCGCGTACCAGGGGGACGGACGGCCCGCACGCCCGAGGCGCGCGGGGAAGAGGGGGGACGATGCGCGATCGGGGCATGGCTCACGACGACGTCGCGGAGGCCGATCTGGTCACCCGCCGCGGCACCTTCCGGGCGGTCGCGTTCCGGGACCGGACGGACGGGCAGGAGCATCTCGCCCTCGTCATGGGCGAGGCGAGGGCGCGCGAGGGCGTGCTGGTCCGGATGCACTCCGAGTGCCTCACCGGCGACGTGTTCGCCGCGACGCGCTGCGAGTGCGGCGACCAGCTCGGCGCCTCCCTGGACGCCATCGTCGACGCGGGCGGCGGCGTCCTGGTGTACCTGCGCGGGCACGAGGGGCGCGGGATCGGCCTGGTGGCCAAGGTCCGCTCGCACATCCTCCAGGACGAGCAGGGACTCGACACCGTCGACTCGGCCACCGCGCTCGGCCTGCCCGTGGACGTCCGGGACTACGGCCCGGCCGCCCGCGTCCTGGCCTACCTCGGCGTCCGGTCGGTGCGGCTGCTGTCGAACAACCCGGACAAGGTCAGCGCGCTCCGCTCGCACGGGATCGACGTGGCCGAACGGGTCCCGCTCCTCGTCCCGGCTACCGACGACAACGCCCGCTACCTGCTCGCCAAGCGCGACCGGCTCGGGCACGACCTGCCCCATCTCGGCCACCTCGACGGCGCGAACGGATGACCCCGCCGGCCGCGCTACCGGCCGGGCGCCGCCCCGTCCAGGACGGCCAGGAGCCCGCCGAACGACGCGACCAGCTCCGCGAGGAGGTCCCGGCCCTTGCGGGCCGAGGCGAGCGACGGCCGGCCGACGACGCCCGACCCGGTGTACGGCGCGAGCCCGAGCGTGAGCAGGTGCCGGCGGTCGTCCGCCAGATGGTCGGCCGACTCGTACCCGGGCCTCACCAGCGCCGGATGGGCGTGCAGCAGGATGGACGTCTCCAGCTCCCCGGCGTGCATGTCGCTGTCGGCCGGGGTCTGGACGCCCGCCGCGCCCAGCGCCGCGTCCCAGTCCTGGACGCCGGGGAAGAGCGCCATGCCGCCACCGGCCTCCTGCACGACGTTCCCCAGCACGTAGTTCCCGCCATGCCCGTTGACCAGGACGAGCCCGGCCGGGGCGACCGAACCGGCGATGTCCCGCACGATCGCGTCGAGCGTCCGCGCCGAGATGCTCACCGTCCCGGGCCAGGCCGCGTGCTCATGCGAGCAGGAGACCGTCACCGGCGGCAGCACCCGGACCGGATGGACGGCCGCGATCTCCCGCGCGATGGTGCAGGCGATGACGGTGTCGGTCGCCAGCGGGAGGAACGGCCCGTGCTGCTCGAAGCTGCCGACGGGCAGCAGGGCCACCCGGTGCCCGCGCTCGTCGGCGGTGGTGCCCATCGGCAGCAGGTACCCGTCGTCCATGCCCTGTCCCTGCCCGTCCGCGCACGGCGCCACTCTCTCAGCGCGAAGGCGTGAGCACCGGCACCCGGGCCGCCTCAGGCTCCGCCGGCGCCTCCCGCGGCGCCGGGACGAGCGGGGCGGCCACGGGCCGCGCCACCGGCACCGTGACCGTCGCCGCCACCATCGCCGGGCGGGCCCCCGCAGGCCGCCGGACGACGATGGCGGTGAGCGCCGCTGCGAACCCGAAGAGGACCGCGGCGACCAGGCCGTCCAGCCAGTAGTGGTTGGCGGTGACGACCACGACGAGCACGGTGACCGGGGCGTGCAGGGCGACGGCCCAGCGCCAGCGGCTCCGCGACACCCGCAGCACCGTCACCGCGACCAGCAGCGCCCAGCCGATGTGCAGCGACGGCATCGCCGCGTACTGGTTGGCGATCCCGTCGGCCACCTGCGGATACGCCGACGGACCCACGGTCTGCATGGTGTCGACCATGCCCAGCCCCGCCAGCCGGGGCGGCGCGAGCGGGAACAGCATCTGCACGCCCAGCCCCGCCGCGGTGAGCACCACCAGCTCCGTCCGCACCCGCCGGTAGGCGTCGCGATGCCGCGTGTACAGCCAGATGAGCAGCAGCGCCGTCCCCGGGAAGTGCACCCCCACGTAGTAGAGGTTCGCCAGGAGCGCCGCGTGATCCCAGCCCAGCACCCAGCTCTGCAACGCGCCCTCGCCGGGCAGCCGCGCCGCCCGCTCCAGGTCCCACAGCCGCGACGCGTTCGCCATCGCGTCCCCGACGCCGCCCTCGACCAGCGTCCGCCCCCACTTGTAGGCGGCGAAGAGAATCAGCAGCGACGCCACCTCGAACGCCAGTGGCCGCGCCGACCGCAGCACTCCGTTCGCCCCGCGCAAGCGGAGCACCCCGTTCGCCATCCCGTCCTCCGCGTCCGTCGCTCCCGATCCGGCGAACACCAGCCTGAGCGCCCCCGTCCCTCCGCGCACTGGGCCCAGCCCGCGTCCCACGGAAGGCTGAGCCCAGTGCATGGGGTGGACTTAACCCCACCCTGACCCACAAGTCTCCTGGACGATCGCCACCGCCCCGACCACGGGCCCGCCGGCGCCGGCGGGGGCACCGCCCATCCGGGACGGATAGCGTTCGGGGATGAGCGCCACTCTTGTCGTGAAGGATCTCGCCGCCGGGCACGGTGACCGGATGCTGTTCTCCGGGCTCGACCTCGTCGTCGCGCCCGGCGACGTCGTCGGGCTGGTGGGGGCCAACGGGGCCGGGAAGTCGACCCTGCTCAGGCTGCTGGCCGGGCTGGACGCGCCGGAGGAGGGGCTCGTCCAGCTCAGCCCCGCGTCGGCGGCCGTCGGCTACCTGCCGCAGGAGCCGGAGCGGCGGGCGGGCGAGACGGTCGAGGGGTTCCTGGCGCGGCGCACCGGGGTGGCGCGGGCGCAGGCGGACCTGGACTCGGCCACCGAGGGCCTCGTCGCGGGCGCGGACGGCGCGGACGACGCCTACGCCGCGGCGCTCGAACGGTGGCTCGCGCTGGGCGGCGCCGATCTGGAGGACCGGGCCGGGGAGGTCGCGGCCGACCTCGGTCTCGCGGTCGACCTGCGGCAGCCGATGACCGCGCTGTCGGGCGGCCAGGCGGCGCGGGCCGGGCTCGCCTCGCTGCTGCTGAGCCGGTACGACGTGTTCCTGCTGGACGAGCCCACCAACGACCTCGACCTCGACGGCCTGGACCGGCTGGAGCGGTTCGTGACCGGGCTGCGCGCCGGGACGGTGCTGGTGAGCCACGACCGCGAGTTCCTGACCAGGACGGTGACCCGGGTGCTGGAGCTCGACCTGGCCCAGCACCAGGTGAACACCTACGGCGGCGGCTACGGCGCCTACATCGCCGAGCGCGAGGTGGCCAGGCGGCACGCGCGGGACGAGTACGAGGAGTACGCCGGCAGGCTGTCCACCTTGCAGGAGCGCGGGCGCACCCAGCGGGCCTGGATGGACAAGGGCGTCAAGAACGCCCGCCGCAAGGCGGCCGACAACGACAAGATCGGCCGCAAGTTCCGGTCCGAGGCCAGCGAGAAGCAGGCCGCCAAGGCCCGCCAGACCGAGCGGGCCATCGAGCGGCTGGAGACCGTGGACGAACCGCGCAAGGAGTGGGAGCTGCGGATGGAGATCGCCGCCGCGCCGCGTTCCGGCGCGGTGGTGGCGACGCTGCGGGGCGCGGTCGTCCGCCGCGGCGGGTTCGAGCTCGGGCCGGTCGACCTCGAGGTCGGCTGGGCCGAGCGGGTCGCGATCACCGGTGCCAACGGCGCCGGGAAGACCACGCTGCTCGCCGTGCTGCTCGGCCGGGTCGCCCCGGACGCCGGGCACGCGGCGCTCGGCCCCGGCGTGGTCGTCGGCGAGGTCGACCAGGCGCGCGGACTGTTCCTGGGCGAGGAGGTCCTGCTGGAGGCGTTCGGAGCCGCTGTCCCCGACCTCGCGCCCGCCGACGTCCGCACCCTGCTCGCCAAGTTCGGGCTCCGCGCCGACCACGTGCTGCGTCCCGCCGCCGGCCTGTCGCCGGGGGAGCGGACCCGCGCGGCGCTCGCCCTGCTCCAGGCCAAGGGCGTGAACCTGCTCGTGCTGGACGAGCCGACCAACCACCTCGACCTCCCGGCGATCGAGCAGCTCGAGTCGGCGCTCGACTCCTACCCCGGCACCCTCCTGCTGGTCACCCACGACCGCCGGATGCTGGAGGCCGTCCGCACCACGCGGCGCCTGCGCGTCGAGGACGGCCGGGTGCGGGAGATCGACCAAGACTAGGCTGTGTTTCAAAGCCCGGCCCGGTGTCCTCGCCTGGCGGCTCGGACGCCGACCGTGCTTGGGCGAGCGCTGCATCGCTTCGCGATCTGGCCGGTGGGGCTCGCCTCCGGCTTCGCCCCACCGGCCAGGTAACGCGCTCGCGCGGCGGCCGAGGCGCTTTGAGACAGGCCCTAGATCGGGGACGCGTCGATGGCCTCGGGTGCGAGGATCTGGTCCAGGACCATGGCGGCGCAGCCGGTGAGGCCGGCCGACTCGCCGAGCCGGCTCGGCTCGATCCGCAGGCTGCGGGTGGCCAGGGCGGTGGAACGCCGGTAGACGACCTCGCGGACGCCCGCGATCAGCGGCTCGCCGGCGGTGAGGTCGCCGCCGAGGACGACCACGGCGGGGTTGAGCAGGTTGACGGCGGTGGCGACGACCTCGCCGATGCGGCGCCCCGCGTCCCGGACGAGGGCGACGGTGGCGGCGTCGCCCGCGCGGGTGAGGGCGGCGAGGCCGGGCAGATCGTCCGCGGGCGACCGGGCCAGCAGCGCGGCGCTGCCCGCGATCGCCTCGACGCAGTCGAGGTTGCCGCAGCGGCACGGGGTGCCGCCCCCGTCGCGGACGGGGACGTGGCCGATCTCGCCGGCGGCGCCGAGCGCGCCGCGCTGGATCCGGCCGCCCGCGATCAGGCCCGCGCCGATCCCGGTGGAGACCTTCACGAACATCAGGTCGTCGACGCCGGGGTGGGCCTGGTGCTCGCCGAGCGCGGCGGCGTTGACCTCGTTGTCGAGGTAGGCGGGGACGCCGAAGCGGGCGGTGATCGGCGGGCCGATCTCCACGCCGTCCCACCGGCCGGGGGCGTGCTCGACGGCGTTGGGCACGCCGAGGCCGGCGCCGCGGACCGTGCCGGGGTCGATGCCGGCCGACTCCAGCAGCTCGGCCCACCGGTCCAGCAGGCGGGGGAGCGTCCGGCCGGTGGAGGCGCCGGCGGGCGGCGCGTCGGCGTGGGCGAGGAGGGTGCCGGCCAGGTCGCTGACGGCGACCTGGCCGCGCGACTGCCCGAGGTTGGCGACCAGGACGGCGCCGCCGCCGGCGTTGAACGCCAGCCGGGCCGGGGGGCGGCCCCCGGTGGACGGGCCGTCGGCGCGTTCGGTCACCAGGCCGCGCTCGACGAGCTCGGTGACCCGGGCCGCGACGGCGGGACGCGACAGCCCGGTGATCCGGCCGAGGTCGGCGCGGGTGGCGACGCCGTCCTCGCGGATGAGGCGCAGCACATCGCCGCTGGTGGACGGGCGGGTGCTGGGGCGGCGTGGCATCCCGCAAGTCAAGCATGCGATGCTTAAGTACGTCGATTTGGTGTAACCCCCCTACTTTAGTAACTCAAAGTGCATAAGTAGGAGAGTCGCGCTTGCCGATGTCGCGATAGCCTGCCCGCTTCGTCCTCCCCGTTCTGTCGTCCTCCCCGGTCTGGAGCGTTCCGATGACCATCTCCCCGCACCCCGCCGTGGCGCGCGTGACCGAACGCGTCGCCGAGCGCAGCGCGGACCGCCGCGCCGCGTACCTGAGCCGCGTCCGGGACGCGCGGACCGCCGGCCCCGCCCGCGGCGGCCTCGGCTGCGCCAACCTCGCGCACGGCTTCGCCGCCTGCGGCCCCACCGAGAAACTCCAGCTCAGGGGCAGCGCCACGGCCAACATCGCGATCGTGTCCGCCTACAACGACATGCTGTCGGCGCACCAGCCGCTCAAGGACTACCCGGACCGGCTGAAGGCGGCCATCGCGGCGGCGGGCGGCACCGCCCAGTTCGCCGGCGGCGTGCCCGCCATGTGCGACGGCATCACCCAGGGCCGCGCCGGGATGGAGCTGTCGCTGTTCAGCCGGGACGTGGTCGCGATGGCGACGGCGGTCGCGCTGTCGCACGACATGTTCGACGGGGCGCTGCTGCTCGGCGTGTGCGACAAGATCGTCCCGGGACTGGTGATCGGCGCGCTGTCGTTCGGGCACCTGCCGGCCATCCTGGTCCCGGCCGGGCCGATGGCCTCCGGGCTGCCCAACGGGGAGAAGGCCAAGGTCCGCAAGCGGTTCGCGGCGGGCGAGATCGGCCGCGACGAGCTGCTCGCCGCCGAGGCCGCCTCGTACCACTCGGCGGGCACCTGCACGTTCTACGGCACCGCCAACTCCAACCAGCTCCTCATGGAGGTCATGGGCCTGCACCTGCCCGGCGCGAGCTTCGTCCCGCCGGGCACCGGGCTGCGCGACGCGCTCACCGACGCGGCCGGCCGCCGGGTCCTCGAACTGACCGACCTGAGCGGCGCGGGGTACACCCCGATCGGGGAGATGCTGGACGAGCGGGCGTTCGTCAACGGCGTCGTCGCGCTGCTGGCCACCGGCGGGTCCACCAACCACACCCTGCACCTGGTCGCCATGGCCGCCGCCGCGGGCCTCGAGCTGACCTGGGACGACTTCGACGAGCTGTCGGACGTCACGCCGCTGCTCACCCGCCTCTACCCCAACGGCACCGCCGACGTGAACCACTTCCACGCCGCGGGCGGCACCGCGTTCCTCATCGGCGAGCTGCTCGACGCCGGGCTCCTGCACGGCGACGCCCGCACCGTCGGCGGGGACGACCTGAACGCCTACCGTCAGACCCCGGAGCTCACCGGCGGCGGGATCGGGTGGCGGCCCGTCGCGCCGGAGTCCGGCGACCTCGGGGTGCTGCGCCCGGTGGAGGAGCCGTTCGACACCCACGGCGGGCTGCACACGGTCCGCGGCAACCTGGGCCGCGCCGTGATGAAGGTGTCGGCCGTGCGGGAGGAGCACCGCACGGTCGAGGCCCCGGCGCGCGTGTTCGAGTCGCAGGAGGCCTTGCAGGAGGCGTTCGCGGCCGGAGAGCTCGACCGCGACGTGGTCGCGGTCGTCCGCTACCAGGGGCCGCGGGCGAACGGCATGCCCGAGTTGCACCGCCTCACCCCGCCCCTGTCGGTCCTGCAAGACCGGGGGCACCGGGTCGCGCTGGTGACCGACGGGCGGATGTCCGGGGCGTCCGGCGCCGTGCCCGCCGCCATCCACGTCTCGCCGGAGGCCGCCGCCGGAGGCCCGCTGGCCCGCGTCCGCGACGGCGACGTCATCCGGCTCGACGCGGGCAAGGGCCTGCTCGACGTGCTGGTCCCGGACGAGGAGTTCGCCGCCCGCGAGCCCGCCGGGGCCGCCGCCGGCCGGGACGCCTGGTCGGGCACCGGCCGCGAGCTGTTCGGCGCGTTCCGCGCGGCCGTCAGCCCCGCCGAGCGCGGTGCCGGGGTCTTCTCGTGATCGTTCCCGGGCGCCCCCGGCTCGTCGCCGACGTCGGCGGCACCGACGCGCGGCCCGCGCTGCTCGGGTCGTCCGCCGGGAACGCGGAGGTCACGCCGGGTGCCCGCGGCGGCGTCCACCCCGGCGGCGGTATCCTGCCCCGCATCGCCGACGTGCTGCGGGGGAGCGCGTTCCGCGGCAGGTTCGAGGGGAAGCCGCCCGTCGAGGACTACCTGCGGGCCGTTCCCACCGCGCTCATCGTCCATCCCGGCCCGGCCCTGCTCGGCGCCACCGTCCGGCTCGCGCAGAGCCCGTCCGCACTGGAGCCCGCATGAACGCCGAAGAAGTACTCGCCCTCGCCCCGGTCGTCCCCGTCGTGGTCCTCGACGACCCGGACGCCGCCGTCCCGCTCGCCCGCGCGCTGGTCGCGGGCGGCCTGCCCGCCATCGAGGTGACCCTGCGCACCTCCGCCGCGCTGGAGGCGATCGAGCGCATCGCCGCCGAGGTTCCGGACGCGGTCGTCGGCGCCGGCACCGTCGTCCGGCCCGAGGACGCCCAGCGGTCCGCCGCCGCCGGGGCGCGCTTCCTGGTCAGCCCCGGCTGCACCGCCTCGCTCCGCGAGGGGATGGCGGCGACCGGCCTGCCGTTCCTGCCGGGCGTGTCGAGCGCCTCGGAGGCGATGGCGCTGCTGGAGCACGGCGTCACGGTCATGAAGTGCTTCCCCGCCGAGGCGTCCGGCGGGATCGGCCTGCTGAAGTCCCTGTACGGGCCGCTGCCGCAGATCCGCTTCTGCCCGACCGGCGGGATCACCCCCGCCAACGCGCCCGGCTACCTGGCGCTGCCGAACGTCGCCTGCGTCGGCGGCTCCTGGCTCACTCCCGCGGACGCCGTCCAGGCCGGTGACTGGGACCGGGTCAAGGCGCTCGCCGCGGAGGCCGCCGCGCTGTCCGGCTGACCGGGACGGCGCGGCGGTGGGCGCGGACGCGGCGGTCAGCCCTCGCACCGGGAGCACGGCCGGGTGCGGGCCGCCGCCGAGAGCCGTTCGCCGTCGGCGCTGTAGGGGACGCGGACCATCCGGAGCCGCCCGCAGGCGCAGCGGCTCCAGACGACGACGCCGTCGCTGGTGGTGTGGCGGGAGATCAGCGCCTCGCGGGTGTGCGAGGCCGGCAGGGGATTCGCTTGAGTCATGAGAGCAGTGTGCGCCGACTCGACTCCCGCGGTCCATTGCATGTTTTCGCATCGGATCGTGCAATATGGTCACATGATTGACCTTCGGCGGCTGCACACGCTGCGTGCGATGCACCAGTACGGGACGGTCACGGCGACGGCGGCGGCCCTCCACCTCACGCCGTCGGCGGTCTCCCACCACCTGCGGGAACTCGCCCGCGAGCTCAAGGTCCCACTGCTGGAACCGCAGGGCCGCAACGTGCGGCTCACCCCGGCGGCGCAGCTGCTCGTCGAGCACGCGGACGCGCTGCTGGCCCGCTGGGAGGAGGCGCTCGCCGACCTGGAGTCGCACCGCGCGGGCGAGTCCGGCCCGCTGCGCATGTGCGGGTTCACCACCGCGATCAGCGGGCTCGTCGCGCCCGCCGCCGGGCTGCTGCGCCGCGCCGACCCCGCCCTGAGCCTCCAGGTGCGCGAGTGCGACACCGGCGTCGCCCTCGGCCTGCTGCTGGCGGGCGAGACCGACATCGCGGTGATCGAGCCGACCGTGGACGCCCCGCCGCCGGGCGACGCCCGGTTCGACCGCGAGCCGCTGCTCGCCGAGGTGCTCGATCTCATGGTCCCCGCCGGGCACCCGCTGACCAGGCCGAGCCGGGTGGCCCTGGAGGACGCCGCGGCCGAGCCGTGGATCGTCGTCACCCCCGAGAGCTGCGACCACCACCAGCAGGTGGTGACGCACTGCGCCGCCGCCGGCTTCACCCCGCGGGTCGAGCACGACGCCACGAGCTGGTCGGCGATCTGGGCGCTGGTGGCCAACGGCCTCGGCGTCTCCCTCGTCCCGCGCCTGGCCGACGGCCCGCAGGACCAGCCGGTGGTGCGGATCCAGCTCAGCGGCCCGTCGGTGCCGACCCGCCGCATCCTGACCTGCGTCCGCCGGGGCAGCCGCGAGAACCCGCTCATCGCCCGCGGCCTGCGGGCCCTGAACGACGTCATCCCCGACCGCTGCGTCCGCCCGTCCCAGGCGCCGGCCCCCGTCCCGGTCTGATCGGTGCCGGAACGGCGGGCCGGGTCACCGGATCGGGTCGGCGGATCGGGTCAGCGGGCGGCGAGGGCGCGGGCGACGGCCTCGGTGAGCTGCGCCGCGTCGGCGACGCAGCGGTAGTCGACGTGCTCGGGGACGTCGCTCGGCAGGTGGTAGTGGGGGATCAGCCCCTGCTCGTCGACCGAGACCAGGCACGCGGCCGGGTAGCCGTGCCGGGCCGGCACCGTCGCGGCGCCGTCGGCGCGCGGGCGGGGCACGCGCTGGAGGCCGATGCCCTGCTCGGCGGCGCAGCGGGAGATCAGGTCACCGAGGTCCGGGTCGAACGGGCCGCCCCGCAGCGGCCCCCGCGTGCGGGGCAGCACCAGCTCGCCCGAGCCGAGCGCCTGGAGATCGAGGAACCAGGTGGCGTCGTGCGCCAGGTCGGGGAAGTGCCGCCGGGCGAAGCCCCGGACGCCCTCCTGCAACGCCTCCTCGGCTCCCGCCGACAGCAGGATCACCCGCAGCCCCGAAAGCGGCCGTCGCCGCGCGGCCTCGGCGAGGGCGACCAGTACCGACACCCCGCTCAGAGCGTCGTTCGCGCCCGGGACGGCCCGGCGGGCGCCGATGTCGGCCAGCGCGGCGGTGGCGAGCGCGCTCAGCGCGCCGCCCGCGCGCCGCACCCAGGTCAGCCCCGTCGCGGCGCCGAGCGCGACCAGGACGGGACCGGCCAGCACCGGCCACCACACCGGGGGGCAGGGCGCCGCCCGTCCGGCGAGACGGGGGAGCCGGAGGCGCCGTGCCGCCCAGCGCACCGGCCTCTGGTCGTACACCCGTCCGGACGGGGCCGCGTCGTGGTGGGCGATGACGACCAGCGTCCGCCGCGCCGACCGGTCGCCGACCCCGGCGACCACGTTGCAGGCCGTCCGGCGCCTGCTCAGGAGGGCGCGGGCGACCCGCCGGCCGGGCCCGGCGTCGCCGGCGATCCCGGCGGCGGCGACCGCCGCGCCGAGCGCGCCGAGCGGCCGGGACCGCCCGCCGGCCAGGGCCGCCAGCACGGCCAGTCCGGTCAGCGCCCCCACCGGCCAGGCGTAGGACCCGTACGCCGGGACCTCCTCGACCCGCGCCGCGGCGCCGAGCCCCCGCAGCCGGTCCGCGATGAGATGGGCCGCCTCGCGCTCGCCCGGCGAGCAGGGCGGGCGCTCGATGCGGGCGAGCCGCTCGACCGTGGCGCGCAGCCCGGCCTCGTCGGGGCGGTTCGCCGGCGAGACCGGGTACAGGAACCTCTCTGAGGTCATGTGCGCGACGGTTTCACGATTCGGTTGGACGGTCCATGGCGGGCGCCGCCCCCAAGATGGTTCCGTGCGGTCAGCGGACGCGGCGGGCGCGCCGCACCGAGACGGCCAGGATCACCGCGCGGACGATCCAGATCAGCATCGCGATCTGCAACACCGTCAGGACCGCCGCGCCCGGCCCCACCGCGATCGTGGTGAAGACGAACACCCCGACCAGCAGCGGGAACGCGGCAAACGGGTGGTGCCGGGCGTGGTGCCCGTGATGCCGCGCCGGGTGCCCGTGCCCGTGGAAGTGGGCCGGGTGCCCGAACGGCCCCCTGCCCGGACGCCCGAACGGCCCACGGACCGCCGGGCCGTACGCGGGGCCGAACGCCGCCCCGAACGGCGTCGCCGACATCGGGGACGGCTCGGCGAGGACGTCCGGGCCCGGCAGGTCCCGCAGGACGCCGCGCAGGTCGCCCCGGGTCTTGGCGCCCAGCGCGGCGCCGAGCCGCTGGTCGAGTTCCGCGCGGTCGAGCCGTCCCGCCGCGAAGTGGTCGTGCAGCGCGGCGGTCGCCGCGTCCCGCTCGGCGTCGCCGATGCGGAGGTCGTCGGGGCGGGTCACCATGATCCCTCTACTCCTCGGTGGTGTCGTCGGTGGTCGGGCCGCCGTCCGGCGCCGCGGTCGCGGCGCCCGGGTCCTCGTCGGCGAGGATCCGGTAGAGGCTGCGGCGGGTCTCGGCGAGCACGTCCCTGGCCTGGGCGACCTGGTCGGCCGACCCCGAGTGCACGATCTGCATGACCGCGGCGCCGGTCTGCGCCACCTGCTTGAACAGCTCGGGGACGCCCTCGCCGAACTCGGGCGTCATCTCGGCCCAGGGCTCGGTCAGCTCGTCGGCGTGCTCCTGGACGTAGGCGCGGCCCTCGCCGGTGAGATGGAAGGTGCGCCGCCCGCCGCTCTCCTCGCCGGCGATGAGCCCCTCGTCGGCGAGCTGCTGCAACGCCGGGTAGATCGCGCCGGGGCTGGGCTTCCAGCCGCCGCCGCTGCGCTCGTTGATCTCCTGGATGATCTGGTAGCCGTTGCGCGGCTCCTCGGCCAGCAGGGCGAGGACGGCCGCGCGCACGTTGCCCTTGCGCGCCTTGGGCCCGCGGCCCCATGGGCCGCCGCGCCCGCGCGCCCACGGCGGACGCCCCTGCGGCCCGCGTCCCCAGTCGCCGGACGGTCCCCAGGGCCCGGGTCCGCCGCCGAACATCCAGCCGAAGCCCGGCCCCTCGCCGTGGGCGCGGGGACCGCAGCCGCGGCCCTGGTGCGCCGCCGCGGCCTGGGCCGCCTTGGCTCCGAGCGCGGCGGCCGTGAACGCCCAGCGCAGATCGGGTCCGGATCCGTGTCCGTGTGTCGCCCCCATGTTCTCCACCACCTTCTGAGATCTCTCTATGATCTCTCGCGATACGACAACGATATATCGAAAACGTTCGGCATGGCCAGAAGATTCCAGGCGCGGTTCCCCCGTCCGGCCGCGCGGCCCGATCACCGGGCGTGATCTACCGGCCCGATCCGGCCCGTCTGACCGGAGTGAATCTTGGGTAATGAGGCGGATGTGGGGGAACGATGGGGACGCGGGAGGCCGTGACCGCGCGTGACGCGGTGCTGCCCCGGACGAGTGCCGCGGTGCGTGGCCACGTCTGGCGCGAACTGCTGCTCGGACTGACCGTGTTCGGGCTGTACGGCCTGGTGGTGATGCTCCCCCAGCAGGGCCGCGTCGGGCCGGCCCGCGTGCACGGGGAGCAGGTCTTCCGGCTGGAACGGGCCCTGCACATCGATGTGGAACCGGCGCTGAACGGGTGGCTCGTCGGGCAGCCGGTCTGGCGGGCGCTGGCCAACTACGAGTACGCCATCACCTACATCGTCAGCGCGTTCGGGCTGCTGGCCTGGCTCTACGTGCGCCACCCCGAGCGCTACCGGCCCGCCCGCAACACCTTCGTCCTGCTCAACCTCGGCGGCCTCGCCTGCTTCGTGCTGTACCCGGTGATGCCGCCCCGGCTGATGCACGGCCTCGGCTTCCACGACACGGTCCGGCTCGACCGCACCTGGGGGTCGTGGGGGTCGCCGGTGGTCGAGCACGCCGACCAGCTCGCCGCGATGCCGTCCCTGCACATGGCCTGGACGCTGTGGGTCGGGGTGGAGCTGGCCAGGGTGTCGGCGCGGCGGTCGGTGCAGGGGCTGAACGCCGCGCACATCGTGCTGACCGGCTATGTCATCCTCGCCACCGCCAACCACTTCCTGCTGGACGCGGTGGCCGCCGTGCCGCTGGTGGCCGCCGCGGTGTTCGTCGCCGGGCGGACCGCCCGCGCGCCGGCCGAGCGCGTCCCGGCGGCCGATGCGTTCTTCCTGGCCGTGGAGTCGCCCCGGGCGCCGCAGCACGTGGGCGGGGTCGTCCTGCTCGACACCTCGGAGGCCGGGCCGCGCCGCGACGACCTGGTGCGGGTGGTCACCGACTCGCTCGACCGGCTGCCCAGGTTCAAGCAGCGGCTCGCCGACCCGGCGCGCTGGCGGCGCCCGGTCTGGCGGGACCACACCGCGATCGACTGGGCGTGGCACGTCGGCGAGCGCGACGTCGGCGCCGCCGGCATGGACGGGCTGCGCGCCCTGATCGCCGAGATCCAGCGCGAGTCGCTGCCGCGCGACCGTCCCCTGTGGCGGATGGTGCTGGTGGACGGCGCGCAGCCGGACCGCACCGCCCTGGTCTTCCTGATGCACCATGTCGTCGCCGACGGGGTCGGGGTGGTGGCCCAGGCGATGCGGCTGATGGAGCCGTCGCCGGAGCAGGCGGGCACGACCGCCGTGCCGCCGCGCCGGCGGCTGCGCGAGGCGGCGGCCACGGTGATCGGGTTCTGCCAGCTCGCCGTCGACGTGGCGCCCCGGGCCCGGCTGCCCGCGAGCGGGACGTCCGAGCGGCGGTTCGGCACCGTCCGGGTCCCGCTGGAGACGGCCCGGGAGGTGGCCCGGCGGCACGACGCGCGGGTCAGCGACGTGGTCCTGTGCATGGTGGCGGGCGCCCTGGACCGGGTCGTCCCGTGGCCTCCCGGCGGCTCGCCCGACGGGGCGCGGCGCGACGTCCGGGTCGCGGTGCCGCTCATGATGCGCTCGCCCGAGAGCGAGGCCGAGGGCAACCACACCACGGCGGTCATGGTGGACCTGCCGGTCGGGAGGATGCCCGAGGCCGAGCGGCTGGCCTGCATCGCGCGGCGCAGCCGGGTCCTGCGCACGGGGACCCGCGCGCTGGCGTCGTGGTTCGTGATGCGGCAGGTGGGGCGGCTGATGCCGGCGCCCCTCCACGCGCGGTTCGCGCGGGCGGTCTACGGCGGCCGGTTCCTCCAGGGCGTCGTGTCGAACCTGCCGGGCCCGGACCGGCCGATGCGGCTGGCCGGGGCCCCGCTGACCGAGGTGTACCCGATCATCCCGCTGGCGCCCGGCGCGCCGCTGGCGGTGGGCGCGCTCGGCGTCGACGGGGAGCTGTGCTTCGGCGTCTCGGTGGACCCGGCGCTGGTGGACGACGCGGGCCTGCTGACCGCCGCGATCGCCGAGGTGCTCGACGAGCTGCGGGACGGAGACGCCCATGCCTGACCGGCCGTCCGGCGAGCCCGCACGCGTCCCCCCGCACGCGTCCCTGCACGAGCCACCGCGCGGGCGATCACGGCCGGGTCGGCGGCCGGGCGGGCGGCTGGACGGCGCGGTCGCGCTGGTGACGGGGGCCTCGTCCGGCATCGGCCGCGAGAGCGCGGCGGCGCTGGCGCGGGCCGGCGCCCGGGTGATCGTGCACGGCCGGGACGCGGACCGGCTCGCCGAGGTCGCGGCCGAGGTCGGCGGCACGGCGGTGGCCGGCGACCTGGCCGGTCCCGGGGAGGCCGAGCGCGTCGCGGCGGCGGCCCTGGCGGTGGCGGGACGGGTGGACGTCCTGCTGTGCAACGCGGGCCTCGGCTGGTCGGGCGCGTTCGCCGACATGCCCGCCGACGCCGCCGAGCGGCTCGTGGCGGTGAACCTGACCGCGCCGATCGCCCTCACCCGGCTGCTGCTGCCCGGGATGCGCGAGCGCGGCGGGCGCCTGGTGTACGTGACCTCGATCGCCGGACGGCTCGGCGTGGCGGGGGAGGCGGTGTACGCGGCGACCAAGGCGGGGCTGGACGTGTTCGCCTCCAGCCTGCGGGAGGAACTGCGCGGCACCGGGGTGACGGTGGGCGTGCTCGTCCCGGGCGTGGTCGACACCGCGTTCTTCGAGCGCCGCGGCGAGCCGTACACGCGCCGGCGCCCCCGCCTCCTGCCCCCCGCCCGTGTCGCGGAGGCCCTGGTGGAGGGCATCGCGGCGGGCACGGCGGAGATCTACACGCCGGGCTGGCTGCGGCTCCCCGTCGCCGTACGGGGCGTGGCGCCCGGCGTCTACCGCACGCTGGGCCGCCGCTTCGGCGCCCGCGCCGTCGCGCTGGAACCGGCGGACGGACGCCCGCCCGGCCCCGCCCCCCGATCCTGATGCGGATCGGTGCGGCGACCGGACGGGCGCAGGTCGTGGGTGACGGGCGCGCGTTCAGCCGTTGCGCACGGCCCGGATCGTCTCCTGGAGGGACCCCAGCGTCGCGAACACGGAGGTGGGCTCGTAGCCGCAGTGCGCCATGCAGTTCGCGCAGCGGTCGTCCTGCCCCCGCCCGTAGGAGCCCCAGTCGGTCGTCTCCACCAGCTCCTTGTAGGTCTCGGTGTAGCCGTCGTCCATCAGGTAGCAGGGACGCTGCCAGCCCTTGAGCGAGTACGACGGGATCGCCCACGCGGTGCACGCGAAGTCGACCTTGCCTTCCAGGAAGTCCAGGAACAGCGGCGAGTGGTTGAACCGCCAGCGTTTGCGGTTGCCGTTCGCGAACGTCTTCTGGAAGAGGGCGCGGGTCTCCTGGACGCCCAGGAAGTGGTCCTGGTCGGGCGCCTTCTCGTAGGCGTAGGCCGGTGAGATCATCATCTGATCCACCCCCAGGTCGTCGTTGAGGTAGTCGAGCACATCGATGACGGTCTGCGGGGTGTCGGTGTTGAACACGGTGGTGTTGGTGGTGACCCGGAAGCCGCGTTCCTGGCACATCCGGATGGCCGCGACCGCCTCGTCGAACACGCCCTTCTTGCAGACCGACTCGTCGTGCCGCTCGCGCAGCCCGTCCAGGTGCACGGTCCAGGTGAAGTAGCGGGACGGCTCGAACAGGTCGATCTTCTTGGGGATCAGCAGCGCGTTGGTGCACAG
The DNA here is from genome assembly GCF_036227065.1 of Spirillospora sp. NBC_01491. Lineage (GTDB taxonomy): Bacteria > Actinomycetota > Actinomycetes > Streptosporangiales > Streptosporangiaceae > Spirillospora > Spirillospora xylanilytica. Next base: position 2,371,335 of record NZ_CP109432.1, on the reverse strand, counting down.
GTACACGTAGTGCTTGAGCCGCACCAGCTCGGCCACCATCTCGCCGATCTGCGGGTGCATCAGCGGCTCGCCGCCGGCGATCGACACCATCGGCGCGCCGCTCTCGCGGATCGCGGCCACCGCCTGTTCCACCGGCATTCGCTTCTTGAGCGTGCTCGCCGGGTGCTGGATCTTGCCGCATCCCGCGCAGGCCAGGTTGCAGGCGTACAGCGGCTCCAGTTCCACCAGCAGCGGGAACTTCTCGCGGCGGGCCAGTTTGTTGCGCATGATGTAGCCGCCGATACGCAGGCTCTGGCGCAGTGGCATGGCCATTACGGTCCGACCTCCTCAGGCAGGTCGATCTCGGTCGCCTTCATCCCGGACGGGGTGAAGGGCGCGTACATCGCCGATGGCGAGGGTCGCGGCGGCGGCGGTGCGGCCGTGGCGCCCTCGGCGGCGTGGGCGGCGGCGGCCCAGGCCGAGAGCGCGGGCCCCGCCGCCCACAGCCGCCGCCACGCGTTCAGGCCGTGCGGGACGGTCCCGGGCGAGACCAGCGGATGCCGGGGCGTGTCGACGATGGCGCGCACGACCGCCCAGGGGCGGGCGCCCGCGGCCTCGACCAGCGGCCCGGACTCCATGTCGACCGCCACCGCCCCGGTCGCGGCCAGCGCGCCCCGCTCGGCGCCGGTGACGGTGTGGCCGGCGGTGACGATCGGCCCGCGGTGCACGGTGGCGCCGCTCAGCGCGAGCAGGCGGGCCAGCGGCCCGGCCCAGTGGCAGCGCAGCGTCCGCCCGCCGGAGCGCACCTCGGTCGCCACCACCAGGTCGCCGGGCCGCAGCCGGGCGTCCAGGGCGCCGCCGAAGCCCGCCACCACCAGCGCGTCGAACTCCGGCAGCCGGGCGGCGGCGGCCTCCGCGCGGCGCGGCCCCATCCCGGTGCGGACCACGCGTACCGCCGCGCGCCCGGGACGCCCGCCGCGGCGCGCGCGGAGGCGTCCGACGGCGCGGGCCTCGACGCCGAGCGCGGCGCAGATCACCAGCCGCGTCACGAGACCTCCCCGCGGGCGTAGCGGCCCAGCGCGTTGATCGGGAACACCAGCCGGTACAGGTGGTAGTTGATGTAGAAGTCGCCGGGGAAGCCGGTGCCGGTGAAGTGGTCCTCGTCCCAGCCGCCGTCCGGCCGCTGCCGGCTCGTGAGCCAGCCGACGCCGCGGTCCACCACCGTGCCGCGCTCGCCGGCCGCGAGCAGCGCCAGCAGCGCCCACGCGGTCTGCGAGGGCGTCGAGGCGCCCCGGCCGATCCAGGACGGCGACCGGTAGGAGCGCAGGTCCTCGCCCCAGCCGCCGTCGTCCTGCTGGTGGCGTTCCAGCCAGTCGACGGCGCGGCGGACGGCCGGCTTGTCCGGGCGGACCCCGGCGGCGATGAGGGCGGGCACCACGCTGCCGGTGCCGTACACGTGGTTGGCGCCCCAGCGGCCGAACCACGACCCGTCCGGCTCCTGGGCCTTGAGCAGCCAGACGACGGCCCGCTTGACCAGCGCGGAGTCGGCCATGCCGCGCTCGCACAGCGCCTCCACGACGTGCGCGGTGACGTCGGCGGACGGCGGGTCGGTCACGGCGCCGAAGTCGCAGAAGGGCAGCTTGGCGGGCAGGGTGCGGGTGTTGTCGGCGTCGAACGCGCCGAATCCGCCGTCGCGGGACACCATCCCGGCCATCCAGCGGACGCCGCGTTCGATCGCGGGCTCGGCCCGCGGGTCCCGCAGCCGGCTGAGCGCGAGGACGGCCTCGGCGGTGTCGTCGGTGTCGGGGTAGACGTCGTTGTCGAACTCGAACGCCCACCCGCCGGGCGGCAGGTCCGGCCGCCGGACCGACCAGTCGCCGGGGCCGGTGACCTCCTCGCCGAGCACCCACTCGGCGGCGCGGACCTGGGCGGGGTGGTCGCCGGGCAGGCCGGCGTCGGTCAGCGCGTTCATGGCGAGGACGGTGTCCCAGAGCGGCGACTGGCACGCCTCCAGGCGGCGGCCCTTCTCGTCGCGGACGGTGAACCGGTCGAGGCCCTCCAGGCCGCGCCGCATCACCGGATGGTCCACGCCGTAGCCGAGCAGGTGCAGCGCGATCAGCGAGTACACCCACGGCGGCTGGATGCCGCCCCACGAGCCGTCCTTCTCCTGGCGGGCGACGATCCACTCGCCGGCCCGCCGCAGCGCGGCCCGCCGCACCACCGCCACCGGGCGCCGCTCGTACACGTGCAGGGCCCGGTCCAGGGCCTGGAACGCCTCGCTCCAGCCGGGCCGCCTCCCGGACCGGCGGCGCCGCGGCGGGCGGTGCTCCGGGCGCAGCTCGGCGAGGTCGAACGGCAGTGTCCGGACGGGCCGGAGCGCCCCGACGACGGTCAGCGGGACGATCGTCTGCCGCGCCCAGCACGCCCAGTCGTAGACGTTCAGCGGGAACCAGCTCGGCAGGAACATCATCTCCGGCGGCATCACCGGCAGGTCGTCCCAGGACCACTGCCCGAACAGCGCCAGCCAGAAGCGGGTGAACACGCGGGTGGCCGCGATGCCGCCCGCCTCGCGGATCGCGTGCGCGGCGCGGCGCATGTGCGCGGCGTCCACCGGGTCGCCGGCGAGCCGCAGCGCCACGTACGCCTCGACGGTCGTGGACAGCTCCGTCGGCCCCCCGTGGAAGTTGGCCCAGGTGCCGTCCGGCGCCTGCTGGGAGCGGATCCAGCGGGCCGCCTCCTCGGTGTCGGGCGCGGTGCGGACGCCGAGGAACTCGCGCAGCAGCAGATCCTCGGCGTCCATGCTCACGTTCGTCTGGAGCTCGCCCTTCCACCAGCCCTCCGGGGACTGGAGGGAGAGCAGGTGGTCGCGCGCCGCCTCCAGCGACGCGGCGGCCTTCCCCGCCTGCGTCCTGGGCTTCGCCGGCGCCCCCGGTTTGCCGGGCTTGCCCGGCCTGTCCGGGATGGGTGCGCTGGACGGCGTGGGTGCGGTGGTGGTCATCAGTGGTCCCGTCGGGTGACGAAGTCGGCGATGTGCAGGAACTCGGTGCGGACGGCGCCCGGCAGCCCGGCCCCGGCCAGCCGCGCGGACGCCCGTTCGACGCGGCGGCCGGCCTCGGCCTCGGCCCAGGCCCGCCCGCCCGCCGCCTCGACCAGGCGCGCGATCTCCCGCAGCGCGCCCTCGTCCGGCCCGGCGGCGTCGGTCCCGGCCGGGAGCGTGTACAGCTCGGCCAGCCGCGCGGACGCCGCGTTCCCGGCGTTCAGGGCGGCGACCACCGGCAGCGACATCTTGCGGGACCGCAGGTCCGACAGGGCGGGCTTGCCGGTGACGACCGGGTCGCCCCAGATGCCGAGCAGGTCGTCGACGAGCTGGAAGGCCACGCCGACGTTCGCGCCGAACGCCTCCAGCGCGCCCGCCAGCGGCTCCGGCGCGCCGTGCAGGACCGCCCCGATCGCGCAGGAGCAGGCCAGCAGCGCCGCGGTCTTGTCGGCGGACATGGCCAGGCACTCGTCCAGGCCGATCTGCCGGCGGCTCTCGAAGTCGAGGTCGAGCGCCTGCCCGGCGATGAGCCGCCGGGTGGCGGCGGCCATCGCGTGCGCCGCCGCCGTCGCGCCCGGTCCGGGCGCCTCCAGCAGCACCTCGGCGGCGAGGGCCAGCAGCGCGTCGCCGGCGAGGATCGCGGCGGGCTCGCCGAACACCGTCCACGCGGCGGGCCGGTGCCTGCGGGTCCGGTCGCCGTCCATGATGTCGTCGTGCAGGAGCGAGAACGCGTGCGTCAGCTCGACCGCGACGGCGCCCGGGAGCCCGCTCTCGGGCGCGGCCCCCGCGGCCCGCGCCGACAGCAGGACGAGCGCGGGGCGCAGCGCCTTGCCGGCCGGGACCGCGGGACGGCCCTCGGCGTCGGTCCAGCCCAGGTGGTAGGCCGCGACGCGGTAGGTGTGCGGGTCGAGGCGGCCGACGGCGGCGCGCAGCGCCCCGTCGACCAGCGCGCGGACGTCGGTCATCGAGACCGGAACGGTCGTCATCGGTCCCTCACCCCCTCCAGGTGGCGACGGACCAGGCGAGCGGCGGTGAGACCACTGCGCACTGCTCCCTCCATGGTGTCGGGCCAGCCCGTGTCGGTCCACGCGCCGGCGAGGAAGACTCCCGTTGCCCGGGTCGCCGCGCCCGGACGCCGCGCGCCGCTGCCCGGCCGCTGCCGGAACGTCGCGCGCCGCTCCCGGGTGACGAACACGTCCCGGACGCGGGCCCGGCGCGCGGCCGGCAGCAGCCGCCGCAGCTCGGGCACGAAGCGGTCCCGGAGCTCGGCGGTGGGCACGTCGATCCAGCGGTCGGCGGCCGACACCGACACCGCCAGGTACTGGCCGCTCCCCAGGCCGCTCACCGCCGTCCGGTCGAAGATCCACTGGACCGGTGAGCCGACCGCGGCGGCGAACGGCCGGTCCAGCACCGGCCGGTCGTAGACGACGTGCACGTTGACGATCGGGCTGGCGTCCAGCGCGTGCCAGCGGGCGTCCGGCCCGGGGTGCGCCTCGGCGGGCAGCAGCCGGGCCGCCGTCTCGTGCGGGACGGCGAGGATCACCGCGTCGGCGGCGACCGGCTCGCCGTCCACCACCACCTTCGGATCGGCGGTCACCTCCTCCGCCTTCGCCTTGAGGCGGACGGTGCCGCCCGCCTCCTGGATCCGCCGCAGCGCCGGGCCGCCGTGCAGTTCGGCGAGCGGGACGGACGGGACGCCGATGTCGGCGGCGCCGGTCCGGCCGAACAGCGCCCGGCGGCAGACCATCGCCGACAGCCCGAGCGAGGCGTCGTCGACCTCGGCGTTGAGCGAGGCGGTGATGAACAGCCCCCACAGCGCCTCGCGGGCCCACGCGCGCTGCCCCCGCCCGGCCAGCCACGCCCCCGCCGAGACCTCGTCGAGCGCGGGATCGGCGGGGTCCAGGCGGCGCAGCGCGGTGGAGGCCCGCATCGCGCGCAGCCGGTCGGCGGGGGACAGCGGCGAGTACCGGGCCAGCGCCGGCAGCAGGTGCAGCGGGCTCGGCAGCGGCGCCCGGCGCAGCCGCGCGCCGCGCCCGCCGGGCGTCAGGACGGTGACGTCGAAGCGGTCCTGGACGGTGGCGAGGTGGTCGGTGCCGAGGCGCCGCAGCAGCCCCTGGTAGGCCGTGCAGCAGCGCAGGAACACGTGCTGGCCGTTGTCGACGTCCAGCCCGTCCCGGCGAAACGAGTGCGTGGCGCCGCCCAGCCAGGGGCGCGCCTCGACCAGGGTGACCTGCACGCCCGTCTCCTGGAGGGCCATCGCGGCGCTGATCCCGGCCAGGCCGCCCCCGACGATGACGACGTTCACCGTTCCGTCCCCGTCAGCGCCCGCGCCGCCACGACCGCCTTCTGCCAGTTCGGCAGCGACATCCGGGAGTCCAGCGCGATGGAGGGACGGTCGGCGATGCGCTCCAGCAGCCGCCGGTAGATGCCCGCCATGGCGGCGGTGCACGCGGCGCTGCGCCGGTCGAGCATCGGCAGCAGCCGCAGCCCCTCGTCGTACCAGGACCGCGCCCGCGCCGCCTCGAAGCGGATCAGGTCGTTCAGCCGCTGCGGCGGGTCGGTGAACCGGCCCGTCTCGTCCTGCGCCAGCGTGCAGCCGAACTTCGCCAGGTCCTCGGCCGGCAGGTAGATCCGGCCGTTCAGCCGGTCCTCCCGCACGTCCCGCAGGATGTTGGTGAGCTGGAGCGCGACGCCGAGCGCGTCGGCGAGCGGCTCGGCCTTCAGCGGGCGGTCCGTCCCGAACACGCCGAGCGACAGCCGCCCGACCGTGCCCGCCACCTGCCGGCAGTAGGGCAGCAGGTCCTCGAACGTGCCGTACTCGGTGCCGCGCACGTCGGCCTCGCAACCGTCGATCAGCTCGCCGAACGCCTCCAGCGGGACCGGGTAGCGCACCGCGGTGTCGGCCAGCGCGGCCAGCACCGGGTCGTCCTCCAGGACGCTGATGCCGGTCCGCCGCCGCCCGTGCGCGTCCCGGAGCACGGTGAGCTGCGTCCGCGACCCGGCCAGCAGGTCCAGCCGCACCCCCGGCGGCTCGGGGCCGTCGCCGATGTCGTCGATCCTGCGGGCGAACGCGTAGATCGCGCTCATCGCGCGCCGCTTGGGACCGGGCATCAGCCGGATCCCGTAGGCGAAGTTGCGAGCCTGGTCGCGCACGACCCTCTCGCAGTGCTGGTAACCGTCGGAAACCGTCACCGTTCAGCCCCTTCCAAGAGCGCGCGCCCACCCGGCCAGCAGCCTCGCCCGGTGCGGGCGCGGCGGATGCGCGAGCACGTCGTAACGGCCGCGGGCGAGCGCGGCCAACGCCGCGCGCCCCCCGGCCACATAGCCCGCCACGGCGAGCCGCGCCCACCCCGACAGGCCCGAGATCAGCGGCTCCGCCCCCCGGTCCAGCAGCTCCCGGGCCCGGCCGGCCTCCAGCGCCAGAACGCCGCGCAGCCGCGTGGGCGTCACCGGGCGCGCGAGGTCGTCCTCGGTGCAGTCGAACCGCCGCAGGTCGTCGGCGGGCAGGTAGATCCGGCCGCGCCGGTGGTCCTCCCCGACGTCCTGGCAGTGCTCGATGATCTGGAGCGCGGTGCAGACCCGGTCCGACGACTCCAGCAGGCCCGGCTTGGCCGCCCCGAACACGTGCAGGACGATGCGCCCCACGGGGTCGGCCGACAGAGTGCAGTACTCCAGCAGTTCGCCGAACGTCCCGTAGCGGTGCACCTCCTGGTCCTGGCGGTTGGCCTGGACGAGGCGGCGGAACGGGGTCTCGGGGATGGAGCGGGCGGCGACGGTGGCCGCCAGCCGCCGTAACTGCGGCAGCCGCGGCGTCCCGGTCCCGTAGATCCGGTCCAGGTCGCCGTCCACCAGGTCGAGCAGCCCGGCCCGTTCCTCCTGCGGCGCCTCGTCGCCGATGTCGTCGACGAGGCGGGCGAACCCGTAGACGGCGCGCAGATCGGCGCGGTGCCGGGCGGGCAGCAGCCGCGTCGCGACCGGGAAGTTCTCCCGGGAGGCGAGTTCGCCGAGCGCGCGACGGTTCCCCTCGATGCTCCAGGTCGATGCAGGGGCGATGTTCTCTCGACGAGTCACCACAGTGAGATTCGCCGACCTGTTACCAGAGAAACTCTGGCCAAGGTATGGAGTTATTGAAACGGCCCGGGTTTTGGTAGCAAAAACAGCGCCACAGGAATATCGCCCCCAAATGACGGTCGGTCGGGGGTGATGAGCAGGGAACATCGCCGGACGGGCCGCCGTGCCGCCGTCCACCGGGCCCGGCCCGGCAAAGAAAGCCATGCGCGCCGGAGCCCGAGCCGGGGCCGCCGTTTGGGCGCGTCTTTATCGAACCGGCCGGTATATCAGGTGAACGAGCATGAAATGCGAAGTCTCGCCGGCGCCCGCGGCCCGCTAGGCCCGTGAAGCCGTCTGGAGCCGGCGGGCGACCTCGGCCGCTTCGGCGTCGCCGAGGTGAGGGCGCATCTGGTGGGCGAGTTCACCGAGGCGGGTGCGGCACACCTACCTCGCGACGACCGGTCGGCTCGGCGCGCACTGGGCCGACCTCGATCTGGTGGCGGCGCTCGAGGCGTTCGCCGCAGCGACCGGATTGCGGTCTCTGCACGGAGTCGCGGACTGATCCGGTGTTCTCCGGGCCGCGGGCGCCGCGGCCGTGTTAGCGTGCGGGCTTTCCGCGATCCGGAGGCCCGGTGTTCCAGCAGGTCAGTACGGTCATGACGTTCGCTGTCGACCCTGAGGCGTCGGCGCGCTGGTGGGGCGAGGTCCTCAACGTCCCGGTGAACCTCGACGTCGACGGCGACTCGGTGTACGCGTGGGTCATGGTCGCCGGTGTCGAGTACGGCTGGCATCAGGCCGACGACGAACGCAATCCACGAGGCCGCAGTCCAGTCGTGTACTGGGCGGTCGACGATCTCGACGCCGCCCGCAAGCATCTCCTCGACGCCGGCGCCGTTCACCACCGCGGACCTCTTCAGGTCGCCCCCAGCCGCCGCATCTGCCAGCTCATCGACCCGTTCGGCACCTGTGTCGGCCTCGAAGGGCCGTAACGGTCACCCGTGGGCATCCTTGTAGGTTCCACGTTTCGATGGACAATGGTCGCCTGAGATGGGCACTGAATGGGCAATTTCGCGGTTCGTGGGCACTGACTACGTTCAGTAATTGCTGTCCTTTGCATGGCCATGAAGACCCCAGCAAGGGCCGGTGGGAAGCGTGAATCGGCCACGGCGGTGATCCGGTACGACGATGCTTCGGTGCGCGAGATCCCCTTCAGGGACCTGCGGTTGGCAGATTTCGCCGCTTCGATACCTTGGAGGAGCATTCGTTCTGTTCACGGCCAGGCACACTATTCGGGTCGATATGCGTCGGCGACGATGCCTGTCGTCTATGAGAGTCGGCTCGAGTTGGCCCGGTTGCTTTTGGCCGACATGGATCCTGCGGTCCCCTCGCTCAGGACCCCTCGCTCCTGTACTCCGACACCGACGTAGATCAGCGTGACCGGTGCGCTCGCTGAGGAAGTCGCTGCACGCCCAGTTCGGCCGCCGCACGACGGCGTTGACTCTGCTTCCGTTCCAGGTCGAGGACGAGCAGGGGCGGCGGGAGTTCCGCCAGGTGCTGCTGACGATCGAGAAGAAGCTGGTCTTGGCCGACAAGTACCCGGGCATGCTGGCCGATGATCTCGCCGATTATTTCTGGGTCCGCTCCAGCGGGCATTTCGCCTCACTGATGGCGCTGGTCAACCGGGGCTGCTACCGGGCGATCCGCACTGGCCATGAGCGCTTGGACGAGGAACTCATGGACGGTGTCAAGAACGATGCGGCCGCCGAGGAGGCCCGGCTGGACCTGAAGGCCGCGATCGACGCGGGCCTGCTCACCTCCAAGCCCAGGTCCCGGTCGGTCACCGGGAGACGGTCGGCGTGAGGCAGAGGTGGGCCACCGAGCGGATCCCCATCGCCTGTCCGCCGCTGCCCGGTGAGGCTCTGGACAGCTGGATCGAGGCCTACGCCCGAAGGCTGAGGATCACCGCCTTTCACTTCCTTCGATTCGTGGAGTTGCCGCAGGCCAGGGTCGGCAAGATGACGATCCGGCTCCACGCACAGGAGGCACGGCGACTCAGTGCGGTCGCCGGGGTTCAGGAGTCGGTGCTGAGGTCGTTGACGCTGGAGCCTTTCGATCAGATGGCGGTTCGGCTCCATCCCGACCGCCGCGCGATGAAGGCGCCTCCGAGCTGGCGTTCGGGCGGCGCCAGCACCCGCTTTTGTCCGCGCTGCCTGCACGACAACGGGGGACGGTGGCTGCTGGCCTGGCGCCTGCCGTGGACGTTCTGCTGCCTGCGGCACAACTGCCAGCTCATCGGGCAGTGCCCGGCCTGTCACAAGCCCCCCAGGATCTCCGGCAGCAGATTCGGCGGTCCCTCCCGGCCGGGACAGTGCGCCAACGGCGTGCACGCCCAGGCCCCGGGTGGCCGGCGAGACCGTGTCCCCTGCGACTTCCCCCTGCCCCAGGCCGCGGCTCCGGGGCTGCCCGCGAGGGGCCTGATCGTGCAGGCTCAGCGGGCGGTCAACCAGATCCTCACGCAGGGCCAGCGGCACGACCGCACCGCCGCCGAGCTCCACCTGCGAGAGATCTACGCGCTGGGACGTCGATCGCTGCACGGCCTGCCGGACCACCTGCCCACAGCGCCTCCAGTGGTGCACGAGGTCCTGAGCGAGTGGCAGGGGTCGCCACTCGAACCAGGGCGGGTGCCCAACACCCCCTCCAGCACCGCGATCTCCAGCACCGCGGTCGGTACAGTGCTCGGCCGCATCGCACGCTCTCGCGCGGACGCCCAGGCTCGTGACCTGCTGGAGTGGATCCTGCGCGTCGACCAGGCGCGGGCCCCCTCGACCAAGGACCCGCACACCCGCGCCAAAACCTGGAAGAAGGCGGGGGCCAGCCCAAGGCAGCTCGCACTGGCCTCGGCCGATTCGGAGTCCGGGCTGCTGACGCGGTTGAGAGACCGCGCTCCTGGCCGCGACCACCCGGCCCGCCTCACCAAAGAGCAGCTTCAAGGGCGAGCCGCGAAGATACCCGGGATGCTCTGGCCCCAGTGGAGCATCAGGCTGATGCCCGATCGCATCTCCAGCCCGCCGGCGACCGACGGGTTCCGCAGGGCCTGCAGCGCGTTCCTCCTCCTGCCCGGGTCCGAGCTCGACTACAGCGGGGCCGCGACGCTGCTGGGCCATCAAACCCCGGCCAAGGACCGCCTGGCCTTCGACCGGGCAGAGCTGGTGGAGCCCGCGCTGACGGCCGTGGTCTGGGCGCTGATCGAGTTGACCGACGTCCTGGACCAGCACGCGCCGCCGATCGACTACGCCCGCCGCAGGCAGACCTTCGCCTGCGGCGATCTTGACCTCGACGTCGCCGCCTACACGGCGCTGTGCCGGGCGGAGGGCTGGCGGACCGGGGGCGCTCCACGGCTTGCCCTTGTGCGCTGGTACCTGCGTTCGCTGCTGCTGGGCGCGCCCGCGCTCCTGCCGGAGCGGGTCAGCTACCACGCGCGAGACAACCTGCGATTCCAGATCCCGCGCAGCTTGCGGGGGTGGCTGCTCGACCAGGCCGCCGGCGCCCTTGCCGCCCGCGGCATCGACGAACCGGTCCAGTGGGCACCCCCGATCCACGAGCCCCCCGGTGCCGGCTGGCCCGGACCCGATCCCGCGGACGTCGATCGTGAAGCGTTCGTCGCCCTCCTTTGGGCCGGACACCTGGTGACTCGCGTCGCCGATCAGCTGGCCCTCTCCTGCGAGCAGACCCGGCTCTACGCCGACATCACCGACGCGAAACCGCGACCTGCGCACTTCCCGGCGCCCAAAGGCGGCCGGCGCATTCCGCGGCGGGGCGTCCTGTCACCACAAAGCCTGCACCATCTCCACCTGCGCCAGCGGCTGACCCCGGCGCAGATCGCGGCTCTGGCCGGATGCAGCAACACCACGGTCCTGCGCGCGATGGCCGAGGCCGGCGTCGAGCGACGCACGTACGCGCAAGCCACCCGCCACCGCATCTCCCGCGAGTGGGTCGAGCACGAGTACCTGGTCAAGCTGCGGAGCCTGTCCGACCTGGCAGACCAGGCCCGATGCCATCCAGACACCATGCGCAAGATGGCCAGGGATTGGGGGATCGTGCTCCGGGCGGGGAACCCGGTCTCCAACCCGTTCGCGCACCTGGATCCCCTGCCCGATCTGTCGCCGGCGATGCTCACCACAATCGCCACCCCCAACAGCATCCGGCGGCTGCGATCCCTGGTCGCGCTGTCGATGAGCACCGACCTCAGCCGGGCCGCAACCGCACTGGGCATCGCCCCCAACTCCCTGCGCGGCCAGATCCGAACCCTGGCCAAGGCGACAGGATCGCCACTGCTTGCTTCGACGACTCCCATGAGACTCACCCCGTCCGGCAGGCGATTCCTCGACGAGGCCGTTCGGCTGCTGAACTCCCTGGATGGGGGCATACCAGGCAAGCCCACAAGGGGCAATGGATCTTGAGCCGTGCTGGCCGGCAAGCAGGGGTTTCGGCTGTGGACAGTGTGGGGGCGGTGCCCGCATCGATGCTCACGCTGTCATCTAAGCGTTGGCCTTCGGCGATGCCGGTCGATGGAGGGGACAGTATGGAGGTTCTGACCCATGCGCCCGCCGATGCCCACTTTTTCGCGCTCACCGGGCAGACCCGCCATGAACGCGTCCGGCCTTATCTTGTGTCGCTGGTTTCTGCTGGTCAGTGGCCTGGATGTTGCTGAGGCACGTGAGGCAAGTAGCTCTTTTGTTGTCGGCTCGTTTAAGTGTTGAAGTGATGCGTGCCGAAGCGGCTCAACGCTTACGGTGTGTTGGTGAGCAGGGGGCCGGGGAGGATCCAGCGCGCCATCTACGAGTTGCTCGCGTCTGTGCGGACGGTGGAGCCGTGGCCGGTTTACGTGTCGGCGGGCGGGCTGACGCGTTTGGTCTACGGTACCGAGTTGCCGAGCGCCGCGCAGTGGAGGCCATCCGCCGGGTCTGTCGCACGTCAACGGCACTGGAGCGGGGCAGCACATGGACCCTGGTCCCTGCGCCGAGCCGTTGGGATGCCGGCCGCCACGTGGACCGCAGGGTACTGATCGCGCGGTTGAGGGCTGACGCCGCGCAGGACTGGCTCTGGCGTGCCTATCTGTTCGGCCGAGGACGGCCGAATCGGAGCTGGGGTGTCGTTGTGCCGTGCGCGGACCAGCCGGACTACGGCGTTCCTGAACCCGACGAGCTCGCCGCGGCGATCGAGGCGTTCGCGCTCCAGCAAGAGTCGGCTCGATCGACGTCGAGGGCGAGCTCGCCCAGCTTGGCCCGGCCGGGCGGGTACCGGCCCCTGCGCGTCCGCGACACCCTGTTCTGAGCCTGGGCCGGCCTGGTGGGAGGTCTGGCGGGCCAGCGTCAGCCGTCACCGGTGAGGTTGGGCGGGCAGCAGGTCCGCAGGTAGTTCTGCAGCTCGGTGAGGGACCGCTCGACCGCGAGGGTGTCGGCGCGGTAGCGGACCTGTTTGCCGTCCTTGCGGGAGGTGAGCAGGCCGCCGCGGCGCAGCAGGGCGAGCTGCTGGGAGGCGCCGGACTGGCCGATGCCCAGGCGCTCGGCGACGGTCCCGACGGTCAACTCGACACCACCGGCGAACAGCTCCAGCATCTGCTGCCGCTGCTGGCTGGCCAGCCCCTTGAGGAACTCGCGCAGCTTCTCGCTCGGCGGCTCCACCACGGCCCCGCAGCCGAGCTGCCGTGCTTCACGCGAGCTGTCCGTGGCCTGGTCCGACACCGGTTCCTCCTTCATCCCCACCCTGACATATTAACATTTCATGAAACGATGTTATGTTGTGGGCATGCCCCACCGTTTCGACACCATCATCATCGGGGGCGGGCAGGCCGGTCTGGCCACCGCCCGCGTCGCCCTCGACCTCGGACTCACCCCGCTGGTCCTGGAGGCCGCCCGGTCGGCGGCCGGGTCGTGGCCGCACTACTACGACAGCCTCGCCCTGTTCTCTCCGGCCCGCCGCAGCGCGCTGCCCGGCGCTCCCTTCCCCGGCGACCCGGACGGCTACCCGACCCGCGATGAGGTCATCGCCTACCTGGCTGGCTACGCCGAACGCCTGGACGCCGACATCCGCACCGGCCACCGCGTGGTCAAGGTCGCCGCCGGCGTGGGGGCGGGCGCGAGGCCCGGGCGGGCCTTGGAGGTCGCGGTCGAGAGCGGGGAGAGCTTCACCGCCCCGGCGGTGATCGCCGCGACGGGCGCGTTCAGCCGCCCGCACCGCCCCGACGTGCCCGGGCTGGACTCGTTCACCGGCACGGTGCTGCACTCCTCGCAGTACCGGCGGCCCGGCGAGTTCGCCGGGGGGCGGGTGGTGATCGTGGGCGGCGGGAACTCGGCGGTGCAGATCGCCATCGAGCTGGCCGGCCACTGTCGGGTCACCCTGGCCACCCGGCACCCGCTGCGGTTCATGCCGCAGCGCGTCGCCGGCGTCGACATGCACCTGTGGCTGCAGCGCACCGGCCTTGACGCCGCCGGGTGGGCGCGCCGGCTGCTGACCGGTGGCAAGGGCACCCCGGTGTTCGACACCGGCACCTACCGGGACGCGATCGCCACCGGCAACCCCGACCGGCGCCCCCTGTTCACCCACCTGGAGGGCGACCACGTGGTGTGGGCCGACGGGACGCGCGAGCGCGTCGAGGTGGTGCTGCTGGCCACCGGGTACCGGCCGGGCGTGGACTACCTCGCCGATCCGGGCGCCCTGGACCAGGCCGGGATGCCGCGGCACCGCGGCGGGATCTCCATCACCCATCCCGGGCTCGGCTACGTCGGGCTGGAGTGGCAGCGCTCGTTCGCCTCGGCCACCCTGCGCGGGGTCGGCGCCGACGCCCGCCACGTCCTGACCGGGCTGCGCCCGTAGGCGAGCAGGTCAGGCGGGGGTGAGCGCGGGCAGGGCGAACAGGCCCGACAGGCGGCTCAGTGCTTCGGGAACGGCCCGGTAGTACACCCAGGTCCCGCGCCGCTCGCCGTCGATCAGCCCGGCTTGGCGCAGCACCTTCAGGTGGTGGGAGATGGTGGGGGCGGTCAGCTCGAAGGAGCCGGTCAGGTCGCACACGCACGCCTCGCCGCCCTCGGCAGAGGCGATCATGTTCAGCAATCGCAGCCGGACCGGGTCCGACAGCGCCTTGAACACCCCGGCCAGCTCGACGGCCTCCTGCTCGCCCAGGGTGGAGCCGCTCAGTGGTGCGCAGCACGCCGGGTTGGTGGCGTCTTCCAACTCCAGCAACTTAGACATAGCTCTAATTTGACATCTATCTATGCAGCGACGCAAACTGGCGCCTGCTTCGAAGAACGTCTAAACAAGGGGTCGTGATGAAGACGCCGCTCACCCGGATCACCGCTCAGCGCAGCACCGCACGCAACGGCACCGCACGCTCCGGCGGGCGTGTCACCTTCCGCGACGAGCGGGGGAGGTCTGCACCAGCGCCTGCCGTGCGGCCGCCCACCGCGACCGGGTCGCCACCGCCGCCCACCGCGCCCGTCTCTGACCCGAACCGCCCGTTCCTCGGGCCCACCTACGCAAGGCCACCTACGCGACGCAGCGAGGAGAGATCATGAGCGAGAACGACCGGTCCCAGGAGCCCGCCGAGCAGGCGCCGGAGTCGGCGCCCGGGCAGGCGGCGGGCAGCTGCTGCACCGAGACCGAGCGGCCGCTGGACCCGGCGGTCACCGTGACCCAGGCCAAGACCAGCGCCGGGTGCGGCTGTGTCGAGGGGGCTGACTCCGGCGACCTGCCGGTGGTGGTCATCGGGGCGGGGCCGGTCGGGCTGGCCGCCGCCGCTCATCTGGCCGAACGCGGCCTGGACTTCGTGGTCCTGGAGGCCGGCGAGGACGCCGGGGCGGCGATCTCCGAATGGGGGCACGTCCGGCTGTTCTCGCCGTGGCGGTACGACACCGACGCCGCCGCCCGCCGCCTTCTGGAGCCCACCGGATGGACACTGCCCGATCCGGAGGCGCTGCCCACCGGCGCCGAGCTGGTCCGCGACTACCTGGCCCCGCTGGCGCGGGTGCCGCAGCTGGCCGGGCGGATCCGTACCGGCACCCGCGTGATCGCCGTCGCCCGTCGCGGCGTGGACGTCACCCGAACCGTCGGCCGCGACCAGCAGCCGCTGCTGGTCCGCACCGTCGGCCCGGACGGCGCCGTCACCGACCTGACTGCTCGCGCAGTCATCGACGCCTCGGGCACCTGGGGGCGCAGCAACCCGCTCGGCCACTCCGGGCTGCCCGCTCCAGGCGAGGACCAGGCCGCCGATTACCTGGCCGGGCCGCTGCCGGACGTGCTGGGCCGTGACCACGACCGCTTCGCCGGTAAGCACATCTTGGTCGTCGGGATGGGCCACTCGGCGGCCAACACGCTGCTCGCGCTGGCCGAGCTCGCCAAGACCGCGCCCGGCACCCACATCGCCTGGGCCGTGCGCGGCGCCTCGGTCGCCCGCCTGTACGGCGGCGGCGACGCCGACGGCCTCCCCGCCCGCGGCGCGCTCGGCACTCGCCTCAAGGCCGCCGTCGACGCCGGTGAGATCGAGCTGGTGCGCGGCTTCACCGTCACCGGCTTCCATGCCCCCGCAGGGGGCCCGGCCGCCGGGCCCGTCCAGGTCACCGGCACCGGCACCGGCGCCGCCCCGGACGGCGCACAGACCATCGACGCCGATATCGTGGTGGCGGCCACCGGGTTCCGGCCCGACCTGGACATGCTCCGCGAGGTCCGCGTCGAGCTCGACCCCGCCACCGAGGCACCGGTCCGGCTCGCGCCGATGATCGACCCCAACTTCCACTCCTGCGGCACCGTCCCCCCGCACGGCGAACGCGACCTCGCCCACCCCGAGACCGGCTTCTACATCGCCGGAATGAAGAGCTACGGCCGCGCCCCCACCTTCCTGATGGCCACCGGCTACGAGCAGGTCCGCTCCGTGGTCGCCGCCCTGGCCGGAGACCGGGCCGCAGCCGACGCCGTCGAACTCGACCTGCCCGAGACCGGCGTCTGCTCCACCGACCTGGTCACCGAAGACCAGCTCCCCGGCGCCCCCGACAGCACATCCCGTATCGCCGCCGATGGCGGGTGCGGCTCGTCCTGCGGCGCCGAGCCCGAGCAGATTCCCCTCACGGTGGCCGTGAGCGAAGCCGACGGCGGCTCCTGCTGCGGCGGGTCGGCGCCCCAGCCGGTCAGCGTCGGCGCCCCCGCCGGAGCGGGTTTCGCGACCGGGCGCGTGCACGGCTACTCCGGCGACGCCGATCGAGGCGACAACTGACCCGGTGAGCCGCGAATCCTCCATCCCGGTGCCGGCGGCGGACCACCCCACCGCCGGCGCCGGTGTCGCCTCCCGCGTTCCGCTGCTCGCGCTGTGCGTCACCGAGATCACCAGCTGGGGCGTGCTCTACTACGCCTTCCCGGTCCTGGCCGCCGGCATCAGCCGCGACACCGGCTGGCCCACCGGCACCGTCACCGCGGCGTTCTCCGCCGCGCTGGTCCTGGCCGCCCTCGGCGGTATCCCTCTCGGCCGCGCCCTGGACCGGCACGGCCCCCGCGGCCTGATGACCGGCGGCTCGGTGCTGGGCGTCCTGGCCGTCCTGGCGATGGCGGCCGCCCCGAACCTGGGCTGGTTCGTGGCCGCGTGGCTGCTGGCCGGGGCCGCGATGACCGCGGTGCTCTACCAGCCCGCGTTCGCCGCCCTCACCCGCTACTACGCGCCGCGCCACCTAAGTGCCCTGACCACCCTCACGCTCGTCGCGGGCCTGGCCAGCACCCTCTTCGCGCCCCTCACCAGCGCCCTGGCCGCCCAGATGTCCTGGCGGGCCGTCTACCTGGTGCTGGCCGCCGTCCTGGCCGCGGTGACCATCCCCCTGCACTACTTCGCGCTGCGCCGCCCATGGCCACCGCCGTTCGAGCACGACACCCCCTGGGCGGGCGATGGTGACGTCGGCGGCGACCTGAGC
Organism: Spirillospora sp. NBC_01491; assembly: GCF_036227065.1. Classification (GTDB taxonomy): domain Bacteria; phylum Actinomycetota; class Actinomycetes; order Streptosporangiales; family Streptosporangiaceae; genus Spirillospora; species Spirillospora xylanilytica. The sequence goes on along the minus strand of NZ_CP109432.1, from coordinate 2,354,319 downwards.
AACGACCCGGTGAACACCCCGGTGAACACGGTGGTGCGCAGCGCCCCGTTCCTGCTGCTGACCACCGCGCTGACGTTGTCGGCGTTCTCGATGTACGCCGTGCTGACCAACCTCATTCCGCTGCTCACCGCACGCGGCGCCTCCAGCGGCATCGCCGCCTGGGCGCTCGGCCTCGGCGGTGTCGGCCAGGTCGCCGGACGCCTGGGCTACGGCGCCCTGACCCGCCGCACCGGCGTCCGCGCCCGCACCATCGCGATCCTGTTCGGCTCCGCCGCCACCACCCTCGCGCTGGCAGTGCTGCCCGGCCCGATACCGCTGCTCATCGCCGTCGCCGTGCTGGCTGGCACCACCCGCGGCATCGCCACCCTGCTGCAGGCCACCGCCGTCTCCGACCGCTGGGGCACCGCCGCCTACGGCTCCCTGTCCGGCGTCCTGTCCGCCCCCGTCACCATCGCCGGAGCCATCGCCCCCGCCGCCGGCGCCGCCCTGGCCACCGCCCTCGGCGGCTACCCCGCCCTGTTCGCTGTTCTGGCCGCCACCACGGCGGCGGCCGCCGCGGCCGCCGCCGGCAGCGTCCCCCGCTGACGCCTCATCCCGCCCGTTCACCTTGCCGCCGGGCGCAGCGCCGAACGGGGCGGAGTGCCCGCTAATGTATCATTCTATGATGATGTCAGTTGAGACTGATGTGTTGCGGCTGCTGGCCGACCCGCTCCGAGCGCAGATCGTGTCGCTGCTCGCGAGCGAGGCGCTGTGCAACTGCCACCTGGTCCAGGAGACCGGCGCCAAACAGACCAACATCTCCAACCACCTGCGCGCCCTGCGCAAGGCGGGGCTGGTGGACACCGAGCCGTGCGGCCGCTTCACCTACTACCGGCTGCGCCCCGAGGCGATCGACGCCCTGGCCGCCCAGCTGGCCGGCCTGGCCGACGCCGCCCGCCAGGTCCAGACCCAGCAGCGAAAGAGGCCGTGCACGTGACCGACACCCAGACCCCCGCCGGATCACCCCTAGCCGGGACCGGGCCCGGCCAGACCGCCGTGGTGGCAGGGCTGTCCACCCTGGACCGGTTCCTGCCCGTATGGATCATCGCCGCCATGGTCGCCGGGCTCGGCCTGGGACGGGCCATCCCCGGGCTGAACGACGCCCTGTCCAAGGTCGAGGCAGGCGGCATCTCGCTGCCGATCGCGCTCGGCCTGCTGGTGATGATGTACCCGGTGCTGGCCAAGGTCCGCTACGACCGCCTCGATTCGGTCACCGGCGACCGCCGCCTGATGGTCTCCTCGCTGGTGATCAACTGGATCATCGGCCCCGCGGTGATGTTCGCGCTCGCCTGGATCTTCCTGCCCGACCTGCCCGAGTACCGCACCGGCCTCATCATCGTCGGCCTGGCCCGCTGCATCGCGATGGTCATCATCTGGAACGACCTGGCCTGCGGCGACCGTGAGGCCGCCGCCGTCCTGGTCGCCCTCAACTCGGTCTTCCAGGTCATCGCCTTCGGCGCGCTCGGCTGGTTCTACCTGCAGATCCTGCCCGGTTGGCTCGGCCTAGCCACCGACGACGTCGACTTCTCCGTAGGCAAGATCGTCGTCAACGTGCTGGTGTTCCTGGGCATCCCGCTGCTGGCCGGATACCTGACCCGGCGGATCGGCGAGAAGACCAAAGGCCGCACCTGGTACGAGGACCGCTTCCTGCCCAGGATCGGGCCCGTCGCCCTGTACGGCCTGCTGTTCACCATCGTCATCCTGTTCGCCCTCCAGGGAAAGACGATCACCTCCCAGCCCGCCGACGTCGCACGCATCGCACTGCCGCTGCTGGTGTACTTCGCGCTGCTGTGGGGCGGCTCGTTCACCCTTGGCCGCGCCGTCCGCCTGCCCTACGAGCGGACCGCGACCCTTGCATTCACCGCGGCGGGCAACAACTTCGAACTCGCCATCGCCGTGGCCATCGGGACCTTCGGCGTCACCTCCGGCCAAGCCCTGTCCGGGATCGTCGGCCCCCTCATCGAGGTCCCCGTCCTGGTCGCCCTGGTGTACGTCTCGCTGTGGCTGCGCCGCCGCTATCCGCGTCCTGCCGCCCCCTCGGCTGCACCGGCGAACGACACCTGTGACGATGGCTCCGGCCACGGGTCGCGATCGTGATGGATGCCGCAGCCGATCAGGCGGTGTTCGACAGAATCACAGCCCGGCTAGCCGACCGCTTTCACGGCTTGGTCTCGGCCGAGACCGTCCGGCGGCTGGTCATCGACTCCTACCAGCGACTGGCCGCCTCGTCCCGGGTGCGTGACCACCTGGTGGTGATGGCCGAACGGCTGCCACCGAGCGCCTCACCGCCCTCGCGCAAGCCGAGGGCCGCCTTGGCACGCCAGTCCCCGAAGTGCTGTTCGTCTGCGACGCCAACGCGGGGCGCTCGCAGATGGCCGCCGCGCTGGCGCTGGCACGCGGCTCCGGCACGGTGCACGCCCGCTCGGCCGGGATCAACCCCGCCGGCGAACTGGAACTGGCCATCGTGCGGGTCATGGACGAGATCGGCGTCGACATGTCCGCCGAGTTCCCCAAGCCGCTCACCGACGAACTGGTCGCCGCCGCCGACGTGGTCATCACCCTGGGCTGCGGCGGCGCCTGCCCGGTGGTCCCGCACACCCGCTACCTGGACTGGGCCGTCCTCGACCCCACTGGACGCCCTCTCACCGAGGTGCGCCGCATCCGCGACGAACTCGACCTCCTCGTCACCGACCTGCTCACCACACTCACCAGTGAGGGAACCCGATGACCGACAAGCCCAGTGTCCTTTTCGTCTGCGTGCACAACGCCGGACGTTCCCAGATGGCCGCCGCCTACCTGACCCACCTCGCGGGCGGCGCCATCGAAGTCCGCTCCGCCGGATCGCAGCCCGCCGACCAGATCAACCACGCCGTGGTGGAGGCGATGGCCGAAGAGGACATCGACATCTCCGCCGAGATCCCCAAAGTCCTCACCACCGACGCCGTGCAAGCCTCCGACGTCGTCATCACCATGGGCTGCGGCGACACCTGCCCGGTCTTCCCCGGCAAGCGCTACCTCGACTGGCAACTCGACGACCCCGCCGGCCAAGGCGTCGACGCCGTCCGCCCCATCCGCGACCAGATCCGCACCCGAATCGAAAAGCTCGCCTCCGAACTCACCGCCTGACCCCTCACCCGCCAACCGCCAGGGGACCTGCCACTGAGGCCCGGCGCGGGCGTGAGCGCCGCCCGGCCGCGGCATCCGGCGGCCGCCTGGAAGTTGATCCGGTTCGCCACTGATCTTGAGCGATTTGTGCGCCGGTAGCCCTGCTCAGGGCGATAATGCGCTGCGTAGGGAGTCCGCCATTCCCTACGCTCGATCTATGGACGTCCGTAGCGAAGTGCTGAAGCTTTTGGCCTCCCCCGGCATCGACGCCCGCTTCGCCCAGTCGTACCTGCCCTCGACGGTCCGAACCCTGGTCGGCGGCAGCATGACCAAGGCATGGGAAGTGCTGTGGGGAATGACCGCCGACGGTTTGATCTACCTGGACCCCAACGGCCAGGGATCCAGCACCGACAACTGGCGATGGAGGCTGTCCGAACGCGGCCGGGCCGCCGCCACGGGCGGCCCCTGGGAGCCCTACGACCCCGAGGGCTACCTGACCCGGCTGCGCCACCAGATCCCCGGCCTCGACCCCGTCGCCCTGCGTTACGTCCAGGAAGCCCTGGGAGCGTTCAACGCCCGGTGCTTTCTGGCCAGTTCAGTAATGCTGGGAGTGGCCTCCGAGCAGGTCTTCATCGGCCTGGCAAACAGTGTGGTCGCCGCCTTCGACTCCGTCCCCGAACTGGGGGGCACCGCCGACAAGCTGAAACAGGCCTTGAACAACCCCAAGCAGTCCCAGCACACTCGCTTCCTGGAACTGCGCAAGCGCCTGGAGCCAGTGCGCCCCAAGCTGCCCGACGACCTCGGCGACAACCTGACGATGGATGCCGTCGCCGACCTGCTGCGCGTCACCCGCAACGACGCCGGACACCCCACCGGCCGCAACGTCGACGAGAACACCGCCTACACCCACCTACAGATGGCGGCGCGGTACTTGGAGAAGATGACCGCTCTCAAACACCACTTCGAAGCGTTGACCGCCAACGCCATCAGCGCACCGAGTCCCAGTGCAGGCGCCGGCCCGGTGGTAAGCACGCCGACCGTGTGAAAGAGCGGCCCGAGATCAGAGGGTGCGGCGACGGGCAGCGGGATCGGCGTCGGCGGTGACCCGAGCGTAGGTCTGCTCACCGAGCCGAACGTAGCTGCCCAGGCTCGCCAGGTGCTGGTGACGGGACTTGGCCTGCAGCTCAGCGGCCGCCAGATGCTGCAAGGCCGAGTGCCGCAGATGATGCAACGTCCAGAGCGGCAGACGACACCAAGATGTCACTGACCGTGACGAACATCTACTGAGCAGGCGAGGAATGCTCACGGAGGCCACACACCTGCTGTGCTCACCTTGCGCGGAAACCGGTGCTTCCCCAGGAGTCGGTGCGCACGGTCATCTGGAACCTACAATCCTTGTAGGTTCCGCGTTAGTTAGCACTGGTGGGCGTACGCCTCCAGCAGGCTCATGAACTGCTCGGCCGGCAGTTCGCAGGCGTCGCCGCGCAGCCAGAGGTGCTCCAGCCGCACCGTCCGCGCGCCGAGCACCAGGTGGCAGGCGTTCCCGCTGTGCTCCCACCCCGGCCCGGCCGCCTGGACGACCTCGATGTGATGCAGATGGCTCTGCACGTCGTGCAGCAGGAACGCGGTCAGCACGTGCGCGTGCCCGGTCAGCGCCAGGCATCCGGCGACGTCCCGCGCGAACGCGGCGAGCACCTCCGGGTCGACGCCGGTGTCGTAGAGCACCGGGAAGAAGACCTCGACGGTCGCCGCCACGGCGCCCGCCTCGTCCCCGGCGACCGGGAGCGCCCCGGCCCGGTCCCGGGCCAGGTAGCCGTGCACCGGGACGTCCTCGATCATTCCGCTCCACGCGCCCGGGATCCCGGCGACCGGACGCGCCGACGTCGTCAGCGCCCGCGTCATCGCGGCCATCGCCGCGGCCCCGCCGATGCGCGGCGGCAGGAACGTCTTGGTGCCGCCGCGCGGCCGTCCGGCGCCGGGGCCCGGCACCGCGAGGTCGGCCCAGTACGCGCCGGTGCCGGTGGCCGCGGCGCCTCGGGGCACGCAGGAACGCGAGTGCGGGCTCAGCCCGGCCGTCTCGGCCAGCATGGCCGGGTCCGTCCGGACGAGCCCCCAGCCCATCGCCGTCGGGGACGAGCCGCCCAGGCCGAGCGTGCGCGCGACCGGGTCCCCGGCGGGCTCGGCGGGCGGGTCGTCCTGCGCGTCCGGGCCGGGGGCGGCGGGCCGGGCGTCGTGGTGCGAGTCGATGAGCGCCTGCTGGTACGAGGCCAGCGCCTGCCGGAACGTCTCGGTGTCGAGGGTCTGCCGCGCGCCGTCGAACGCCTCGACGGCGGCCACGTCCCCGTCCACCTCGACCTGGTAGAACCGGCCCGGCCAGGCCGGCCGGGCGCCCGGCGCGTCCAGCTCGGCCAGCAGCCAGCCCACCGTCATCGTCATCTCCGCGCCGCCGCCGAACAGGCCCGCGAGGATCTCGTTCCCCGGCTCGGGCAGGCACAGCACCTGGCCGGGCGCCACCGTGTGGAACGACACCGGCAGCGCGCGGGTCGGGGTGAACCGCGCGGTGCCCGCCCCCTCGCGCTCGATCCGCTCCATCGTCCGCCGGTGCTGGACGACCTGGAGCTCGCCGAGATAGCCCTCCAGACACGCCGAGAACGTCGCCGGATGCAGCTCGCACGCGGTCCCGCCGTCGAGCGGCTCGACCCGCACCGCCGAGCCGTCGTAGCCGAGCCGGTGCCGCCGGTAGAGCGCGTCCCAGGGGGTGAACGGGTCGCCGCCGAGCCGCGTCTTGGTGGTGGCGATCGAGGTGAGGTCCGCGCCGAGGTCGTGCAGGAAGAAGGCGCGCAGTGGCGCGAAACCGTCGTCCGCCCCGATGAGCACCTGGACGTCGTCACTCGTGAATCTCAGCGGAAGCGGCATCGACATTCGCGGGATTATGCCGGTTCCTCCCACAGTGGGAGGCCAAAACGGGATCATCCGTTCACCGACCGTGTCCGGAGTCCCGGCCGCTGCGCCCGTACCTCAATCGCGGACGAGGCCGAAGAACGTCCGGAGGTCGGCGGCGACGGCCTCCGGCTCCTCCATCGCCACGAAGTGGTGGCCGCCGGGGTTGGCCTCCGGCCAGTGGACGATGGTGCTGTCGCGCTCGGCGAGCCGCCGGATCCCGGGCGGGCCGCTGTAGAGGCCGGTCGGCGCGTCGTGCTGCCCCGCCGGCCAGGCGAACTCGGCGGTGTTCTCGTAGTAGGGCCACGCGGCCGACCCGAACGTCCCGGTGAACCAGTAGAGGCTCACGTTGGTGAGGATCAGGTCGCGGTCGATCGCCTGCTCCGGCGTCGTCCCGGTGGAGTTGAAGTCCTCGAACTTCTGCATCATCCACGCGAGCGCCGCGACCGGGGAGTCGTTCCAGCCGTAGGCGAAGGTCTGCGGCGCCGACCGCTGGAGGGCGTGGTGGTCGACCCCGCCGGTCGTCCACTGCTGCATCAGCTCGTAGTGCGCGAACTCCTCCGGCGTCATGTCGGGGACGTCCTTCTCGCTGGGCATGCCGAGCCCGCTGATGACGTACACGCCGACCACGCTGTCCGGAGCGGCCTTCGCCAGCTCGGGCGCGACGTAGGCGCCGAAGTCGCCGCCCTCGGCCCCGTACCGGCCGTACCCGAGGCGGCCCATCAGCTCCGCCCACATCTGCGCCACCCGCGCGGCGTCCCACCCCGTGCCGCGCGGCGCCGCGGAGAACCCGAACCCCGGGATCGACGGCACCACCACATGGAACGCCTGCTCCGGGTCGCCGCCGTGCGCCCGCGGATCGGTCAGCGGGCCGATCATGCGGGCGAACTCCACGAACGAGTTCGGCCAGCCGTGCGTGAGGATCAGCGGCAGCGCGCCGGGCTCGGGCGACCGGACGTGCAGGAAGTGCACGTCGTGCCCGTCGATCTCGGTCACGAACTGCGGGAACTCGTTCAGCGCGGCCTCCTGCGCGCGCCAGTCGAACCCGGTGCCCCAGTACTCGGCCAGGTCCTTCAGGTATGACACCGGCACGCCGCGGCTCCAGCCCTCTCCGGGGAGCTGCCGGGGCCACCGGGCCCGGACGAGACGGTCCTTGAGGTCGTCCAGGTCGGCCTGCGGGACGTCGATCGTGAACGGGCGGATCGGGGCGTTCATGTGCTCCTCCAAAGGGATTCGGCGACAGGGACGACTCTGTCGGCCGTGTAGGGCATTTTCTGTCCTATATAAACGGGATCCTGGAGTCATGGCAGAGACTTCGGCGCGGCTCCTCAGGTTGCTGTCCCTCCTCCAGACGCCGCGCGAGTGGTCGGGCACCGAGCTCGGCGAGCGTCTGGAGGTCACCACCCGCACCATCCGCCGCGACATCGAGCGCCTCCGCGACCTGGGCTATCCGGTCGAGGCGGCGATGGGCCCGGCGGGCGGCTACCGGCTGGTCGCGGGCACCGCGATGCCGCCGCTGCTGCTGGACGACGAGGAGGCGGTCGCGATGGCGGTCGGCCTGCGCACCGCAGCCGGGCAGCCCGTCGAGGGGATCGGGGAGGCGTCCGTCCGCGCGCTGGCCAAGCTGGAGCAGGTGCTGCCGTCCCGGCTCCGGCACCGGGTCGGTGCGCTGACCAGCGTGACCGTCCCGCTCACCGGCCCGGACGGGCCCGTCGTCGATCCCGGGCTCCTGTCCGTCCTGGCGTCCACCGCCGCGGGCCGGGAGCGGCTGCGCTTCGCCTACCGGACCGGGGCGGGGGACGAGGCCAGGCGCCTGGTGGAGCCGCACAGCCTCGTCCCCGCGGGCCGCCGCTGGTACCTGGTCGCCCACGACGTCGACCGCGACGACTGGCGCATCTTCCGGGTCGACCGGATCCGCGAGCCGCACCCGACCGGGCAGCGCTTCCGGCCCCGCGAGCTCCCGGAGGCCGACGCCGCCGCCTTCGTCAAGAAGAAGATGTACGCGATGGTCCCCAGCTACGAGGTCGACGCGACCCTGCGGCTTCCGGCCGCCGACGCCCGCGCCCGGCTGGACGCCAGGGCCGACCAGATCGAGCCGGTCGACGAGCACACCTCCCGCCTGCGCGGCCACGTCGACACCCTGCCCTGGCTCGCGGACCGCCTGATCAGGCTCGGCTGCCCCTTCGAGGTGCACGGGCCGCCGGAGCTCGTCGAGCACCTGAGGGAGATCGCCGAGCGCGTCTCCCGCGCCGCGGGCGGACGCTTCGAGGAGCCGACGGAGGTCAGCGGCGCGCCTCGCGGAACCGCTTGACCGCCTCGTGCGCGCTCACCGCGAGCACGCCCAGCGCCGCGACCGTGTAGAACGCGTCCGGCGTCGTCCAGTCGCCGTTGACGGCCGCCAGGAAGTCCGGGTCGAAGAACTCGTGCCGGTAGAGGATCCAGGCCAGCGGCAGCGCGAACAGCGCCTCGGCGAGGGCGTAGCCGATGGCCAGCGGCCGGGTCCAGCCGCGCGCGGCGACCCGGACCAGTTCGAGCGCCACCAGGGCGGCCAGGCCGGCGAGGATCGGCCAGATCCAGCCCGACCACAGGCCCGGGTCGAGCACCTGGAGCCGGTCGCCGCCGTCGGTCCGGTACGGCTCGGCGGTGTGCTGCCAGACGATCAGCACGAGCAGGAACGCGTTCCACACCGCCGCCGCGCCGGCCATGAGGCCCTGCTTGTCGGGCTTGGGCAGATCGCGCAGCTCGGGCAGGTCGTCGGGGGTCCACTTGTCGGCGCCGCGGGCCGGCCCGTCGCGGTGCTGGACCCGTTCGATCACGGCGAACATCACGGTGAGCCACGCGATCATCTGGGCCCCGACGGTGAGCAGCGCGGCGATGCCGGAGCCGATCACCGAGCCGGCGTCGTTGCCGTCGAGGACGTCGATCACGACGGTCAGCACGACGATCACCGGCAGGACGGTGGACAGCAGGACCGTCAGCAGCCGGATGTAGGTCGGGTAGAGCCAGGGGCCGATCAGCGAGAGCGGCCGGTCGGCGTAGCGGGCGGCGAGCCGGAACGGGTCGCCCATCTCGGTGAGCACCTCGCGCTCGGCCGCGTCCGGGTCGGACGACTCGCGCGCCTCGATGGTGTCGGCGATGGTGGCGCGCAGCTCGTCGGCGACGTCGTCGCGCTGGTCGGCCGGGATCCGCCGGGCGACCTCGTGGACGTAGCGCTCGGTCAGCGTGTTCGTGCTCATGGGGCTTCCTTGGTCAGTCGTGCGATCGAGGCGACGAGGTCCTGCCACTCGCGCACCAGGCCGGTGCGCACCCGGGAGCCCTCCGGGCTGACCCGGTAGAACTTCCGCGGCCGGGACTCGTCGGTGTTCCACTCGCTGGTGAGCAGGCCCTGCTTGTCCAGCCGCCGCAGCAACGGGTAGAGCGTGTTGCCGTCGACGGTGACCCCGGCGTCGTTGAGCGTCTCCAGTAGCGCGTAGCCGTACTGCGGCTCGTCCAGGAGGGCCAGGCAGGCCAGGACCACCGTGCCGCGCCGCAGCTCCTGGGCCTGGCTGAGGATCAGGTCTTCTAAGGTCACGTCCGGCACTTTACTGTGTGCCGCACACTAATGTCCAGTGCGCTCTAGAGTGCGGGGACAGATCACCCCGGGTGGAGGTCGGATGCGGCGGGCGCCTCAGCTCACAAGGAGGTCAGCAGCCGGGGAAGTTCACCGAGGTCCGGAATGCGGTGCACGCCGTCCGGTACCCGGACCGCCGTGCGTCCGCGGTCGAGCCAGATGCCGACGAGACCCGCCTCATGCGCGCCGACCGCGTCCACGTCCAGCCGGTCGCCCACATAGGCGACGGCGGCGGGCGGCAGGCCGAGCGCGGCGCATCCCGCCAGGAACGCCGCCGGGTCGGGCTTCGCGCAGCGGAGCGTGTCCGAGCACAGCAGCACTTCGAAGTGATGGCGCAGCCCCAGGACCGCCATTCTCCGCTCTTGGTGCCCGGTACTGGAATTGGACAGGATTCCCTGCCGGTAGGGGAGTGCCTCAAGCGTCGCGGGCACATCGGGGAACACCGTCCACGCCGCCTCGAACAACGCGGTGTACCGCCCGAACCACGCGTCCGCTTCGGCCCCGCTCAGCGCCTGCCCGGTGAATCCGCGGACCCGTTCCCGCTGGTACTCCGCATAGGTGAGCTCCCCGGCCGCCAAGCGTCCGTACGCGGTCCTGGTCGCCTGCCGCCAGTGCCCGAGTGCGGTCTCACCGGCCGAACGGCCCTCGGCCTCGAAGTGCCGCAGCAGCGCCAGCCGATCCGAGCCGGAGAAATCGAAGAGCGTGTCATCGACGTCCCACAGCACGGCCTCGATCACTTCTCAAGCCTAATCCAATGGGACCTGTCGACCCTGGTCGTACACCCGGGGTCCGATGCCCCAGGTGGGGGTGCCTGGCTACCATCAGCACATGTCCGTGACGCCGCCCCTGCCTCTGCTGAAGCGCGTGCCGCCGGGCGCGTGGACGGCCCTGGCCTGGTGCGTGTCGGTCGCCTACCCCGTGCTCGTCATCGGTCAGAATCCCGACCGTCCCGCCTTCCGCACGAGCGGCGCCACCGGGCAGACCGACTGGCCGCTCGTCGCCGTCGCGTCCGCCGTCGCGTTCGCCGCCGCCGCCCTGCTGCGCCGGTGGCCGCTGCCGTCGATCGCCCTGCTGATGGTCGCCACGATCGGGGTGACGGACGCGGCGCACATGAACGTGCAGCTCCCGCTGACCGCGCTCCTGGCGGTCGACGTCGCGCTCTTCCTGGTCACGGCCGCCCAGCCGCCCCGGACCGCACGGGCCGCACTGGCCCTGGTGCTGGTCGTCCTGATCATGCATGTGGGCATGACGCCCGACAACACCGTGGGGCTGACGACCGCGACGTACGACGGCGCTCCGGCGCCGGGGACCAGGTTCGTCGTGGGGCAGTTCCAGGTGACCACCAGCCTGCCGCACATCGGTGTCTCGGACGCGGGCGTCCTGGTCGCCGTCATCGCCTGGCTGGTGGGCCGGTCGGTGCGCCGGTCCCGCGAGCACACCGAGATGCTGAGCGCCCAGGCCGCGGCCCAGGCGGTCACCGCCGAACGGCTGCGGATCGCCCGGGAGATGCACGACACGGTGGCGCACAGCATGGGCATCGTCGCCCTTCAGGCCGGTGCGGCCCGGCGCGTCATCGACCGCCGGCCGGACCGGGCGCGCGAGGCGCTGGCCGAGATCGAGACCGCCGGACGGGAGGCGCTGTCGGGACTGCGGCGGATGCTCGGCGCGCTGCGCCAGGCCGATCGGGACGCGGGCGCGGCGACCGCCCGGCCGCACGGCCTGGCCGATCTGGACCGGCTGGCCGCAGCGACGACGGCGGCGGGCGTGCTGGTCGACGTCCGGTGGGAGGGCGAGCGGCGCCCGCTTCCGCCGGAGGTCGACCTGGCCGCCTTCCGCGTCATCCAGGAGTCGATCACCAACGTGGTGCGGCACGCCGGTGTCACCTCCTGCGAGGTGTCCGTCGACTGCCGGAAGGACGACGAGGTCGCCGTCGTGATCACCGACCGGGGCCGCGGCCACGGCACCGCCCCGGGCGGCGGCCACGGCCTCGCGGGCCTGCGCGAGCGGGCCTCGCTGCTGCACGGGGACTTCGACGCCGGACCCCGGCCGGGCGGCGGCTTCCGGGTCGCGGCCCGGCTGCCGGTGGCGGGAGGAGCGCGATGACCGTCCGGGTCGTGCTGGTCGACGACCAGCCGCTGGTGCGGGCCGCCCTGGAGATGGCCCTCTCCGGCACGTCCGACCTCGAGGTCGCCGGGGAGGCCGGCACCGGCGCGGAGGCGGTCGAGCTGGCCGGGGAGCTGCGCCCCGACGTGGTGGTGATGGACATCCGGATGCCCGGCATGGACGGCATCGAGGCCACCCGCCTGATCACCGCGGGCCCGGACGGGGCGCGCGTGGTCGTGCTGACCACGTTCGACGACGACGACCACGTCTACGCCGCGCTGCGGGCGGGCGCCTCCGGCTTCCTGGTCAAGGACATGGCGCTGGACGACATCCTGGCCGCGATCCGGGTGGTCGCCGCCGGGGACGCCCTGATCGCGCCGAGCGTCACCCGCCGCCTGGTCGCCGAGTTCGCCGGACGCCCCGAGCCCGCCGCCGTGCCCGCCGCCGCCGCGCGGCGGATCGGCGGCATCACCGACCGGGAGCGCGCCGTCCTCACCCTGGTCGGACGCGGCCTGTCCAACACCGAGATCGCCGCCGAACTGGTCATCAGCATGTCCACCGTCAAGACGTACGTGACGCGGCTGCTCACCAAGCTGGGCGCCCGCGACCGGGTGCAGCTCGTCATCCTCGCCTACGAGACGGGCCTGGTCGCGTCGCCCCGCTGAGCGGGTCGCAGGTGACCACGCAGTACCGACGTCAGGCGCTCGGGGGGCAGGACGCGGCGTCGGGGGTCAGTACCGATATGTCCGTTCCCGAGGCGACGACGATCCGGTTGTCCGCGCCGATGCCGCGCCGATCTGCGCGAGTGGTTCCTGACCGCGGGCGTCGCGGTCTGCGGCGTCGACTTCATGGTGGCCGAGACGGGCACGATGGTGCTGGATATCGGACGACGCCGCAGCACCCACGAAGAGTTGCCGGGTCCTGCCCCACACGGGTTCGGCCGACCCGGCCCGGATGCCCTGCCCGCGGCGGATCGGCGGCATCACCGAGCGGGGGTCGGGTCGACGCTCACCGGTTCGCCGTACGGGGCCGGTGGCGGGGTGCGGAGGGCGTCGATGAAGTCGCGGATGACGGTGCGGTGGTCGTCGGGACGCCAGGCGAGGGCGAGTTCGCTGGGGGACAGACCAGTGACGGGAATGGAGTGGACTCCAGGTCGCCGGTAGACGGCGGCGTTACCGGAGGAGAGCAGCACGATGCCGCTGCCTTCCTCGACGGCGGTGAAGGTCTCGTCGGCGTTGGAGACGGTGGCGCCGATCCGGACCGGATGGCCGCCGCGGTGGTCGAGGGCGAGCCAGAAGTCGCGGAGCGTTCCCGCGCTGTCGGGGAGTGCGAGGAACGGCTCATCGAGGAGTTCGGTGAAGTCCACCTCCTCGCACGCGGCGAGCCGATGGTCGTCGCGGAAGGCGACCCACCGCGGTTCGCGGGCCACCACCTGGGTGTTGAGGGCGTCCTGGTTCGGGATCGGGAGCCAGACGAACGCCACGTCGACGTCACCGCTCGCCAGCCCGGCGGTGGCATCGTCCCAGTTGATCTGACGTATCCGGAGCCGCCAGTTCGGGCGTCGTTCAGCGAAGCGCGCCCGCAGGGGCGGCAGCAGGCCCCTACCCAGACTGGTGGACAGTCCGACGGTGAGCAGGGCCGCTTGGGCGGCGGCGGCGTCGCTCACCGCCCGCTGGGTCTCGTCCCAGGAACGGACCATCTCCCGCGCGGCGGTGAGTAGGGCCTGCCCAGGCGCGGTGAGCGTCACCGAACGCCGGTCCCGATCGAACAGCTTCACCCGCAGCTGATCCTCCAGCTGCTTGATCTGCTTGCTGAGCGCGGGCTGGGAGACGAACAGCCGCTCGGCGGCCCGGGTGAAGCTGAGCTCCTCGGCAACGGCGACGAAGTATCGCAGGTCACGAAGGTGCGCATCCATAACGCATGGCTATCACAGCAGGTATTGGACGTGCCGCACCGTCTCGGCTGATGATCACTTATGTCCGACCTGCACGGACGGAACGACGATGACGAGGAGTGAACCATGAGCCTGACCGAAGACCGTCTTGCGATCACCGAGACCTGCACACGGATGGGCTGGCACACCGACCAGCGTGAGTGGGACAGGCTCACCGGCGTGTTCGCGGACAAGGTGACGCTGGACTACACCAGTCTGAACGGCGGCGAAGCGGCCGAACTGACCCCCGACCAGATCGTCGACGCCTGGTCCGGACTGCTGGGCGCTTTCGACGCCACCCAGCACCTGATCACCAACCACCTGGTGACCGTCGAAGGCGATACCGCGGTCTGCACCGCCTCCTTCCAGGCCACGCACCGGCTGGCGAACCCGTTCGGTTCACCGCTGTGGACGCTGGGCGGCACCTACCGCTTCGACCTGCTCCGTGCCGATGAGGGCTGGCGGATCAGCGGTGTGGTGATGACCGCGACCTGGGCCGACGGCAACAAGGACCTCATGGCCCTGGCCGCCGACAAGCGATGATCTCGCTGGTCACCGGAGCCAACCGCGGCATCGGCCTGGAGGTCTGCGGGCAACTCGCCGCCCTCGGCCACACCGTCCTGCTCACCGCCCGCTCCCTTGAGGCGGCCACGGCCGCGGCGGGCAGGCTCGGCCCGACGGTGCATCCGCTGCGGCTGGACGTCACCTCCGACGACGTCTCGACGGTGGCGCGGGAGGTCGCCGAACGGTTCGGTCGGCTGGACGTGCTGGTCAACAATGCCGCCGTCACCTACGACACCTGGCAGCGGGCCGCAACCGCCGACCTGCGAGTCGTGGGCCAGGCGGCCGAGACCAACCTCTACGGCCCCTGGCGCCTGGTGCAGGCCCTGCTGCCGCTGCTGTGCAAGAGCGCCCACGCCAGGATCGTCAACGTGTCGAGCGAGGTGGCCTCGCTGACCAACATGGGTGGCGGCACTCCCGCCTACAACGCCTCCAAGGTCGCCCTCAACGCCCTCACCAGAATGCTCGCCGCCGAACTGCGCGCCGAAAAGATCCTGGTCAACGCCGTCTGTCCCGGATGGGTCGCCACCGATATGGGAGGTCCCGGCGGCCGTCCCGTCGCCGACGGCGCGGCCAGCGTCGTCTGGGCCGCCACCCTGCCCGACCATGGCCCCACCGGAGGCTTCTTCCGCGACGGCCGCCCCTTGCCCTGGTAAGGGCACCCGCCCATCCCCACCTCGGTCCCACCTCAGCTTTGAACACGGAGTAGTGATGACTGTCCGTACCCGGACTGTGACGATTCCCAGTGAAGGCGCGACCCTCACCGGCGAGGTGTTCCTCCCCGCCGACGCCGCGGACGGGGCCCGTCTGCCGGCCGTCGTGGTGACCGGTTCCTGGACCACCGTCCGCCAGCAGATGTCCAACCTGTACGCGCGGCACCTGGCGGAACAGGGATATCTGGCATTGACCTTCGACTTTCGCGGCTATGGGGACAGCGAGGGCGAGCCGCGCGACTACGAATCCCCCGAGTTGAAGATCCGCGATATCCACAACGCGGTCACCTTCCTGGCCTCCTACCCGCTCGCCGACTCCGGCAGGATCGGTGCTCTGGCCGTGTGCGCCAGCAGCGGCTACACCGCCGTGAACGCGGCCACCGACGCCCGCGTCCGCTCCATGGCCCTGATCGCGCCTTGGCTGCATGACGCCGATCTCGTCCAGGCGATCTACGGAGGCCCCGAAGGGGTGAGGCAGCGGATCGAGGCGGGCGAGCGGGCCACCACACTGTGGCGAGAGACCGGGCAGGTCGAGTACGTCCCCGCCGTCAGCGCCACCGACCCCGGTGCCGCCATGTACGGCCCGTTCGACTACTACCTCGACCGTGACCGCGGGGCCGTCCCGCAGTGGGGCAACCGGTTCGCGATCATGGCCTGGCCGGGCTGGCTCGCCTTCGACCCCATCGCCGTCGCCCCCGAGATCCAGACGCCCACGCTCCTGGTCCACAGCGAGGATGCCGCCGTTCCCGACGGTGCCCGGCGCTTCCACGCCGACCTGGCCGGCGCCAAGCAGATCATCTGGACCACCGGCGAACAGTTCGACTTCTACGACCGAGAACCCGCGGTGAAAGCGGCAGTGGACGCCGTTGCCGCGCACTTCGCCTCGACACTCTGAACCGGGAACCATGACCACTGGCACTCCGAGCCGACTCGCGGCCTCCGACACCATCTCCTCCCCGACTCCCCGGGCCGGTATGACGCTGCTGGCGGCCGCACTCGGCTTCTTCATGATCACCCTGGATGCGTCCGTGGTGAACGTCGCGCTGCCGACCATCGGCCGGCAGTTCGGCGGCGGCATCACCGGCCTCCAATGGGTGGTCGGCGGTTACACCCTCGCCTTCGCCGCGCTCCTGCTGTCGGCGGGCGCGCTCTCCGACCGCCTCGGCGCATCCCGCTGCTTCGCCGCCGGACTCACCGTCTTCACTCTCGCCTCCGCGGGATGCGGACTCGCCCCCACCCTGCCGGCCCTGCTGGCGGCCCGGGTGGTCCAAGGGGCCGCGGCGGCTCTCATGATGCCCGCGTCCCTGGCGCTGATCCGCCAGGCCTACCAGCAGGACACCGCCCGCGCGAGGGCGATCGCGACCTGGACGGCGGCCGGCGGCGCGGCCGTCGCCGCCGGTCCGGTCTTCGGCGGCGTGCTCACCAGCGGGCTCGGCTGGCGGACCATCTTCTTCATCAACATCCCCGCAGGTGCGGCGGCGCTGATGACGCTCACCCGCGCGCCACGATCCAGCCCCAGGCCCGTCCCGCTCGACCCCGCCGGGCAGATCGCCGCGGTGACCGCCCTGGTGGCGCTCACCTTCGCGGTGATCGAGGCCGGTCAGTACGGCTGGACCTCGCCCGTGGTGGCGGCGGCACTGGCCGGATTCGTGCTGGCCGCCGCCGCCTTCGTCCTCATCGAGGCCCGGACGAAGAACCCGATGGTCCCGCTCGGCCTGTTCCGGTCCCGGGCCGTATCGGTCACCGCTGTCACCGGCCTGGTCCTGAACCTGACCAACTACGGGCTGATCTTCGTCATGAGCCTGTACTTCCAGCAGATCCAAGGCCGATCCGTACTCACCGCCGGGCTCATGTTCATCCCCATGACCGCGCTGATCACCGTTGCCAATCTGACCGCCGGAAGACTCACCGCCCGGTACGGCCCGCGGCTTCCCCTGGTCGGTGGCCAACTCCTCCAGGTCATCGGATACCTCGCCCTGATCGGTGTGGGACCGCACACCTCCACCACGATCCTGCTGACCCTGTTGATCCCCATCGGCATCGGCGGTGGGCTGTCGGTCCCGCCCCTGACCTCCACCCTCCTCCAGGCCATCAGCGCCGACCGAGCCGGGACCGCCTCCGGAGTGCTCAGCTGCGCCCGCCAGACCGGCGGAGCCCTCGGCGTGGCCCTCTTCGGCGCACTCATCGCGGGAGAAGGCGACGCGACCTTCCTGACCGGACTGCACACCAGCGCCGTCATCGCCACCGCCGCACTCCTGGCCACCAGCGTCGCAACGCTCACGCTCATTCGCACCACACGGCCCGCGGGTCTGTGAGGCGGCCGAACCCTCACCGGAAACTCAGAGGGCGCTCGGACTCGCTGTCCGGGAACGGCTCGATCCGCGCCCACAAGCTGTCGGGAACGAAAGGAGAGCCCTGGCTGCCAGGCCAGGGCTCTCCACTGTGCGGGGGCTAACGCTTGAGGTCGGTCACGAGCGTGCGGAAGGCGCTCCGGTCGAGGAGGAGGGTGGGGCCGTGCGGGTTCTTGGAGTCCCGGACGCCCACGCCATCGGGCAGAGCCGCCACCTCCACACAGTCGCTCTGCGTGGTGCCGCTGTGGCTGGACTTACGCCAGGTCGTCACTAAATGCCTCCATCGACTTCTTGATGAGGTTCCTGGATGGAACCTCGGGCAGCGCCTTAGCGCTGATCCGGGCATAAATGATCCCAAATTCGCTTACGTCCTCAGGGGACGATACAAGCCGCCCACTGCCCAACGACTCGGTGTATGCCAGTTCCCCGAAGCCAGGCCCAGTGAGGAGCTTCATCGCTCCGTCAAGGCCTCTGTAGGCGCCGGTGTCGAAGGACCGCGGCACGACGTGGATCGTCACGTTCGGACGCTCTGACAGCTCAAGAAGTTGCTCGTGCTGGGCGCGCATGATCTGGGGGCTGCCTACCGGCCAGGAGAGGACGGCCTCGCTGAGGATCGCGGTGACGAATGCTCGGTCAAGGACTGTCTTCCGTTGCATCCGCTCGGTGAGGACTTGCTCGGGGTTCGGCTCGCCTCCAGCGGCGAGCAGTGCCCATGCGTACTCCTCGGTCTGGAAGAGCCCAGGCACGAGGAGCGGCTCGAAGATTCGGATCATCCGGGCTCGTTGCTCGAAATCGACGTACTGGCCATACCATTGTGGGTCGTGTCCGATGGAGGCATACCAGACGAGAAGGCTGAACAGCCCGCCGGTCTTCCAACGCTTGTCGATGACCGCGGCTCGGGTTCCGTCGAGGCGTTCGACGTTGTTCTCAAGGCGTGAAACCGTGGCCTTACTCGCGTTGATCATTTGTCCGAGTGATTCACCGGACAGGCCTCGGTGGTTGCGCTGAAATCGCAGGTAGAAGGCGATGAAGTCCCACATGCTCGTCTTCGGATTGGGAGACGGGTTGGTGGCCATAATTGATCATCCTCGTTCCGGCTTGTTCCGGGTGTCGCTTGTACGTGCGCCACTTTATGCCTCTCGGATCACTCTGTGTTGTGGTTCACAGACATTTCGAGGTGATCAAGAATGTGCGAACCCGCGACCATTGTGATCAAGGCGCATCCGCAGGCGGTGAAGCAGGTGAGGGACTTTGTCGGGCTCGTATTCGGGGGATGGGGGCTGGACGATCACGTCGCCCGGATCGTGGTGAGCGAGCTGGCGACCAATGCGATCAAGCACGGGTCGGGCGAGGGCGATTCGGTGATCGTGCGCGCCTATCGGCTGGACGGGCTGCCCGTGCTGGAGACGTGGGATCGCTCCGACGCGCTGCCGGTCGTCCGCGAGCCGGGGCCGGCGGCGGAATCGGGGCGGGGGCTGCTGCTGATGGAGACGCTCGTGCTGCGGTGGGGGACGCGTCCGCTCGCGGAGGGCGGGAAGGTCGTGTACGCGGTACTGGATCCGGTCGCGGTATGACCGGTCACGACGTGCTTGGAGCGCGGCGCCGGGCGGAAGACGTCCGGGTCACTCGGCGTCGCCGGGTAGGGCGGCGAGGAGCGCGCGGGCCTGGACGGTCAGGGCGGCCGGGGGGAGCGAGGAGGCGTCCAGGGTGGGGCTGCCGCAACTGCCGTCGCAGAGGAAGACCTGAAGGTAGAGGCCGTCGTCGTCGCGGCCCACAATGAAGTCGCCCTCGGTGAGGTGGTGGCGGGGGGCGGTGCCGAGGGGGCCGTCGAGCTCGGTCCGCGATCCCTCGGCGACGGCCAGGACGCTCTCGGCGAACGAGCGGAGTTCGGCGGGGTCGGCGGTGGCCTGCCAGAAGGTGCCGAGCTCGATCATCCACCGGGCGGACGGGCGGTGCAGGGAGATCACCAGCGGGTGGCGCTCCTCGTTCCAGGTGAGCTCCGGGAACGTGACGACGGGGCCAGGCGCGGCGGAGGCCATCGGATCAGCCTAGCCGGGGGAGGCGAAGGCCCCGGTAACGGCCACCGCCTCCGGGCGGGTGCCGCGACGGCCCGAGCGTGGTGCGCGCTCGGGCCGTCGCGGGCTACCGCAGATGGGACTCGATGGCCTCGATGATGCGCGGGCGGAGTTCGGCGGCGCTGATGACGGCGTCGACGGAGCCGACCTCGACGGCGCGCCGGATGTCGTGCACGCGGTCGAACTCGGTGGCCACCTCGCCGAGCTTCTCCGCGCGGACCGACGAGCGGAGCTCGTCGAGTTCGGCGGTCAGCGCGGCGCGGTCGGCGCCGGAGGCGGTCGCGGCGCGGGCCTCCAGGTCCCGGATCCGCGGGTCGGCCGCGGTGCGGGCGTTGACGTCGCCGGAGAACACCACCGCCGCGGCGGGGGCGCCGCCGAGCACCGAGGCGAACGAGCCGTCCAGCGCGAGCACGGTCATGTTCGGGTTCAGCGCCTTGGAGAACACCACGAACGCGCCGCCGTGGTACCGCGAGATCACGCAGAACACGATGGGCCCGCGGAAGTTCACGATCGCGCGGCCGATCTCGGCGCCGTACTCCAGTTGCAGGCTCCGCATCGACTCCGGTGAGCCGTCGAAGCCCGACAGGTTCGCCAGCACCACCAGCGGCCGGTTGCCGCTGGCCGCGTTGATCGCCCGCGCGGCCTTCTTGGACGACCGCGGGAACAGCGTGCCCGCGGTGTAGGTGTCCGGGCCGTCGGTGGGCGGGAAGCCGCGCCGCGGCACCGCCCGCGACTCGATGCCGAGCAGGCACACCGGCAGGCCGCCGAGATGCACGTCCTGCACCGCCGCGGTCTCCGCGTCGGCCATGCCCGCCCAGCGCTCCAGCACCGGGTGGTCCTGGTCGGAGAGCGCCCGCATCACGGTCCGGATGTCGAACGGCTTCTTGCGGTCCGGGTTGGCCTCGGCGGAGAAGATCTCGCCGACGGTGGTGAAGTCGCTGCCCGCCACGACGTGCGGGAAGTCGGAGACGTCGCGGTCGGCGGGGTCGGTCGTCTCCGCCCGCCGGGGCCCGTCCTCGCCGGGGACGACGTAGGTGTGGTCGTAGTGCGCCATCAGCACGCCGCGCGCGGCGGCGAGGTCGGGCGCCCAGTACTGCGCCTGCCCGTTCGGGCCCATCACCCGGTCGTAGCCGCCGATGCCGAAGTTGTCCTCGGCCGAGACGCCACCGGAGAAGTCGAGCGACTGCTTGCCGGTGAGGACCATCGCCGAGTCCGGCGTCATCACCAGGACGCCCTTGGTGTGCATGAGCATCGTCGCCTCGGCGTTCCAGTACGGCTGCGCGCCGACGTTGATGCCCGCGACGACGATGTTGATCTCGCCGCCGTCCTGGGTGAACTCGACGATCCGCTTGAGCGCGGCGGCCACCCAGTCCATGTTCTCGGTGCCCGATTCCATGGAGATCCGGGCGCCGGCCGACAGCGCGTACCACTCGAGCGGCACCCGCATCCGCTCGGCCAGGTCCAGCGCGGCGATCACGCGGCGGCACTCCGGCTCCGACAGCGCGCCGAGCGACTTGGTCGGGTCGCCGAGCAGCACGACCCTGGTGACGCCCTGCGGGTGCCGGCGGGTCGGCGTGCTGACCACGCCCGCGACGATCGCCGCGGAGTTGCGCCCCTTCGGCCGGTCGACCGGCACCAGCGCGTGGTCGTCGTCCAGGTCGTGCTCGACGAAGTCGCCGAGGCGGCCGGTCAGCTCGTACGGGTACACCGTGTTGCGGCTGCTCGCGCGCAGCACCTTCTGCCGGTAGCCGTCGAGCGGTTCGAGCGGCTCGGCGGACGGCTCGCCGACGGTCAGCTCGGTGCCGCCGGCGGCGTCGAAGGAGATGCGCACGGCGATCTTGGTCAGCTCGCCGGTTGCGCGGTCGCGCTGCCGCGCGATGAGCAGGATCTCCTCCAGCCCGGCGCCCGCGGTGGTCGGCAGCACCCGCCCGGCGATCATCTCCAGCTCCGCGCGGGTGATGTCGCTCGGCGGCCAGACGTAGACGACGATCCGGTTGGTGTTGAAGCGCTTCTTGGACGGCCGCCGCGACTGCGCCCGGCGGATCGAGTCGAGGCAGGTGGCGATGGTGTCCTCGGCCGTCGGCAGCGCGAGCAGCCTGCCCTCCTGCTCGCGCAGCTCGGTCAGGTCGCGCACCTGGGCGAACGCGACGAGGCGGTCGTCGGACGGGTTCTCCCGCGCCACGCACTGGAAGAGGTAGACCTCCTCGTCCGACGACGGCAGCCGGGTGAGGTCGAACTTGCTCAGCCGCTCCATCTGCATCCGCTGCGCGATGTACGGGTGCAGGCCGCGGATCAGCCGTTCCTCGGTCATCCCGGTGCTGGACGGGCGGAAGGTGAAGTGGTGGTGCATGACCGCGCCGCCGCTGCCCGCGACGGTGCAGGTGAGCCTGCGGAGCCGGTCCGGAAGCGGGTGCGCGCCGACGACCTCGTGCAGCGCCGCCGCCATCGCGTCGGGGTCCTCCGGCTGGTTCTCCCAGGCGAGATAGATATCGGCGTCGTGGGCGTTCCCGCCGCCCGCCAGCTCCGCGAGCCCGCGCAGCGCGCCGCCCAGCGCCTCGAAGCCCACCGCGGCGGAGACCACCGACGAGCCCGCGCGTTCGGCGACCACGAACGTGCAGCCCGCGACCTCGCTGGTGCGGACGCCGGTGAGGTCCTTGTTGCCGTAGTACCGCCGGGTCAGCACCTCCAGCATGACGGCGTTGTCCAGGTGGTCGCGGACGAGCCGCCGGCCGAGCAGCCGCACCAGCGGCTCGGTGCTGCGCACCATCTCGGCGATGCGCTCGGCGCGGTCCGGCGCGTCCGGGTGCGCGTCCAGGTGGCGCAGGTGGTTGCGGACGTCGGCGTAGACGCGGGCGCGGTTGCGGCGCAGCAGCGGCTGGCCGAACCAGGCGAACACCACGCCGCGCGCGAGGTCGGAGATCACCGGGAAGCGCACCTGCGTGGCCGCCACCAGCCGCTCCAGCACGAGCCCGGCGAGCTTGCGCAGCGCCTCGTCCGGCGGCGGCTCCCGCAGCCACGCGCGCAGCAGGCTCGTGACGACCGCGGCGTCGGCGGACGCGCGCTGCTGGGCGAGGAAGATCCGGAACACCGCGGCCTCGAGGCCGGGGGAGCGCTCCAGCTCGGTGACCCCGTAGTGCCCGAGCGCCTTGGCGAGCTTGGCCTGGAGCGCCTCCGGCAGCCCGGCCCGCTCGACGTCGAGGCTCTGGAGATAGGTGTGGAAGTACTCGCGGGCGCTGTGCACGTGGCCCTCGCCGCCGACGTCCTCGCCCGCCGGCCGGTTGCGGCTCAGCTCGGCGAGGTCGGCGAACACCTCGACGAGCTCGAGCTCCCCGGCCAGCGGCCGGTGGCCGTTCGCGTCGGCCGCCCGGCGCGCGGCGAGGTAGTCGTCGAGGACGCGGCGTTCGTCGTGCGGGTCGACGTCGAAGCCCAGCAGCAGGCTGCGCAGGTCCTCCCGGCCGCGCGCGGCGCGCTCCCGCGCCGGGCCCCCCTCGGACGCCGCGGGCAGGTCCAGGCTGACGGACTCGGCGGCGGAGGCGTCCTCGGCCTCGGCGTCGTCATCGAGCGGCTCCAGCCGCAGCAGCGGTGCGCCGGCCTCGACCTGGCCGCCCACGGACACGACGCATTCCTTCACCCGCGCCTTGAACGGCGCCCGGAGCACGGTCTCCATCTTCATGCTCTCCAGCACCAGCACCGGCGCGCCCGCCTCGACCTCGGCGCCGACCTTCAGCGGCGTGGCGACGACCAGCGCCGGCGCGGGCGAGCGGACGACGCCGCCCTCGTCGAGGCTGACCCGGTGCGCCACGCCGTCCACCTCGACCAGGTGGATCGGCCCGTGCGTGCCGGTGAGCAGGCGGTACCGGGCGCCGTTGACGGTGATCCGGCCGGTGTACCGGTCGAAGCGGTCGAGCTCGACGTCGGCGGTGCGGACGTCGCCGCCCGCTTCGATACCGACGCGGAAGCGGTGCGCGCCGACCCGCGCGACGCGCACGCGGTAGCCGGCGCCGCGCAGCTTGAGGTCGAGCGGCCGGCCGCTCTCGTGCTGCACCTGCGGGCGCCCGCCGAACGCCGTCGACAGCAGCCGCTGCCGCTCGACGCGCTCCTCCTCCTCGTAGGCCTCGATGGCGGCGGCGGCCAGCGCGACGGCGGAGTGCCGGTGCGAGACGAGCCCGCCCTCGGCGCGGACGCGGTCGATCCAGCCGGTGTCGGCGCTGCCGTCGATCACCTCGGGCCGGTCGAGCAGGTCGAGCACGAAGCTCTTGTTGGTCGCCCCGCCCTCGATGATCACCGTGGTCTGCGCCATCGCCCGGCGCAGCCTGCCGAGCGCCTCGGCGCGGTCGCGGCCGTGCGCGATGATCTTCGCGATCATCGAGTCGAAGTCGGCGGGGATGGTGTCGCCCTCGCCGACGCCGGTGTCCACCCGGATGCCCGGCCCGGTCGGCAGGTCCAGCCGCGCGATGCGGCCCGGGGAGGGCGCGAAGTCGCGGTCGGGGTCCTCGGCGTTCAGCCGGGCCTCGACGGCGTGCCCGCGCTCCACCGGCGGCGCGCCTTCGAGCCGGCCGCCGGACGCGACCCGCAGTTGCGCCTTGACCAGGTCGAACCCGGTGGTGGACTCGGTGATCGGGTGCTCGACCTGGAGGCGGGTGTTGACCTCGAGGAAGGCGAACAGCTCGTCGCCGGGGTGGTAGAGGAACTCGACGGTCGCCGCGCCGCGGTAACCGACCGCGACGGCCAGCCGTTCGGCCGAGGCCTTGAGTTCGGCCGCCTGCGCGGGGCCGAGCACCGGCGACGCCGACTCCTCGATGACCTTCTGGTTGCGCCGCTGCACCGAGCAGTCGCGGACGCCGAGCGCCCACGCGGTGCCGGCGCCGTCGGCGATCACCTGGACCTCGACGTGCCGGGCGCCGGTGACCAGGCGCTCCAGGAACACCACGCCGCTGCCGAACGCCCGCGCGGCCTCCTGGCGGGTCCGTTCGTAGGCGTCGGCGAGCTCGGCCTCGCCCGTGATCACGCGGATGCCGCGTCCGCCGCCGCCCGCGGTCGCCTTCAGCATCAGCGGGTAGCCGATCTCGGCCGCCGCCGCCAGGGCGGCGTCCAGGGTCTCGACCGCGCCGCGGCTCCACGGCGCGACCGGGACGCCGACCTCCTCGGCGAGGAGCTTCGAGCCGATCTTGTCGCCGAGCCTGCGCATGGCCTCCGCGCTCGGCCCGACGAAGGTGACCCCGACCTTCTCGCACAGCTCCGCGAACGCCGGGTCCTCCGCGACGAAGCCCCAGCCGACCCACGCGGCGTCGGCCCCGGTCTCCACCAAGGCGCGCTCCAGCACCGCCAGGTCGAGGTAGGGGCGCGCGGACGCGGGACCGAGGTCGTAGGCGATGTCGGCCTCGCGCACGAACGGGGCGGTGCGGTCGACCTCGGTGTGCAGGGCGACGGTCTCGATCGGTGTCGAGGTCTCCGCGGCCAGGTCCCGGACGGCGTGGATGAGCCGCATCGCGGCCTCACCCCGGTTGACGATGGCGATTCGACTGAACACCGGCCTGAGTGTAGTGATCGCGACCGCGCCGGTGACCTGCCGGCGCCCACGGGGATCGGCGGCCCAGATATAGATGTCCGGACCCTTGACAAGCGGCCCCTGTTGCGACATGGGCTTCGATTCCGAACGGTCCCCCGCCGGCCGGGGCTGCCCACCCTCCGGTTCCTTCAGGGCCCGATCAGGCGCTGCACATCGGCGTACGACGGGACGGGACGTTCGGCCGGACGAGTGCCGCCGGTACGGCGCCGAGAAAGTTGATGTCGAGATAAATCAGAGGTATCTTGACATCAAGAGAATGGCTGTGGATGTTAGCCGGACCCGGTTCTTGAGCAGAGGCCTGGTTAAGGCAGGATTCATGGGGGATGAGCACCCGTCTCCCTCGGCCGGAGCGGCGCGGTCGCGCCGCCGGCGGGGACGGGGGTTGAGATCGACCGACAGCGACAGCGCCGCGCAGTCATGTCCCGGACCGGACGCGCGGTGACTACCGAGGAGGAGTCCGTGTCCGCGAACAGCTTCGGCAGCCGTAACACGCTGCCAGTGGGCGACAGGTCGTACGAGATTTATCGGCTGGACGCCGTCGAGGGCTCGGGCCGGCTCCCGTACAGCCTCAAGGTGCTGCTGGAGAACCTCCTGCGCACCGAGGACGGCGCCAACGTCACCGCCGACCACATCCGCGCCCTCGCAGGCTGGGACGCCGACGCCCAGCCGAGCAAGGAGATCCAGTTCACCCCGGCCCGGGTGATCATGCAGGACTTCACCGGCGTGCCGTGCGTGGTGGACCTGGCGACGATGCGCGAGGCCGTCCGCGACCTCGGCGGCGACGCCACGAAGATCAACCCGCTGGCGCCGGCCGAGATGGTCATCGACCACTCCGTCATCGTCGACTACTTCGGCTCGCCCGAGGCGTTCGAGCGCAACGTCGAGCGCGAGTACGAGCGCAACGGCGAGCGCTACCAGTTCCTGCGCTGGGGGCAGACCGCGTTCGACGAGTTCAAGGTCGTCCCGCCCGGCACCGGCATCGTGCACCAGGTCAACATCGAGCACCTGGCCCGCGTGGTGTTCGACCGGAACGGCGTCGCCTACCCCGACACCTGCGTCGGCACCGACTCGCACACCACGATGGAGAACGGCATCGGCGTCCTCGGCTGGGGCGTCGGCGGCATCGAGGCCGAGGCCGCGATGCTCGGGCAGCCGATCTCGATGCTCATCCCGCGGGTCGTCGGCTTCAAGCTGACCGGCGAGCTGCCCGCCGGCACCACCGCCACCGACCTGGTGCTGACCATCACCGAGATGCTGCGCAAGCACGGCGTGGTCGGCAAGTTCGTCGAGTTCTACGGCGAGGGCGTGTCGGTCCTGCCCGTCGCCGACCGCGCCACCATCGGCAACATGAGCCCCGAGTTCGGCTCCACCTGCGCGATCTTCCCGGTCGACGGGCAGACGCTGTCGTACCTGCGCCTCACCGGCCGCAGCGAAGAGCAGATCGCGCTGACCGAGGCGTACGCCAAGGCGCAGGGCATGTGGCTCGACCCGGCGGCCGAGCCCGACTTCTCCGAGTACCTCGAACTCGACCTGTCCACCGTGGTGCCGTCCATCGCCGGGCCGAAGCGCCCGCAGGACCGCATCTCGGTCTCGGCCGCCAAGGAGACCTGGCGCCGCGACGTCCGCAACTACGTCAGGAGCGACGGCGACGAGGCGGGCCAGGAGAGCTTCCCCGCGTCCGACTCGCCCGCCGAGCACGCCAACGGGCAGCGCCCGTTCAAGCCGACCCCGGTGAAGCTCGCCGACGGCACCTCCTTCGAGCTCGACCACGGCGCCGTGGTGATCGCCGCGATCACCTCCTGCACCAACACCTCCAACCCGTACGTCATGGTCGGCGCGGGCCTGCTCGCCAAGAAGGCGGTGGAGAAGGGCCTCACCCGCAAGCCGTGGGTGAAGACCTCGCTCGCGCCCGGCTCGCAGGTCGTCACCGGCTACCTGGAGCGCGCCGGCCTCGCCCCGTACCTCGACAAGATCGGCTACAACCTGGTCGGGTACGGCTGCACCACCTGCATCGGCAACTCCGGCCCGCTCCAGGACGAGATCTCCAAGGCGGTCAACGACGCCGACCTGGCCGTCACCTCGGTGCTGTCGGGCAACCGCAACTTCGAGGGCCGTATCAACCCCGACGTGAAGATGAACTACCTGGCCTCGCCGCCGCTGGTGGTCGCCTACGCGCTCGCGGGCTCGATGGACGTCGACATCCTCAACGACCCGATCGGGCACGGCACCGACGGCCCGGTGTACCTGCGCGACCTGTGGCCGTCGCTGGAGGAGATCACCGAGATCGTCGAGGGCTCCATCGGCCAGGAGATGTTCCTCCAGGACTACGCCGACGTCTTCGAGGGCGACGAGCGCTGGAAGGAGCTGGCGATCCCGACCGGCAACACCTTCGAGTGGGACCCGGCCTCCACCTACGTCCGCAAGGCGCCCTACTTCGACGGCATGGGCATGGAGCCGACCCCGGTCGCCGACATCCACGGTGCCCGCGTGCTGGCCAAGCTCGGCGACTCGGTCACCACCGACCACATCTCGCCGGCCGGCGCCATCAAGGTCGGCACGCCCGCCGCGCAGTACCTCGACGAGAACGGCGTGGGCGCCAAGGACTTCAACTCCTACGGCTCGCGCCGCGGCAACCACGAGGTGATGATCCGCGGCACGTTCGCCAACATCCGGCTCCGCAACCAGCTCCTGGACGACGTCGAGGGCGGCTACACCCGCGACTTCACCCAGGACGGCTCGCCCCAGGCGTTCATCTACGACGCCGCGCAGAACTACGCCGCGCAGGGCACCCCGCTCGTGGTGATCGCGGGCAAGGAGTACGGCTCGGGGTCGTCCCGCGACTGGGCCGCCAAGGGCACCGCGCTCCTCGGCGTCCGCGCCGTCATCGCCGAGTCGTACGAGCGGATCCACCGCTCGAACCTCATCGGCATGGGCGTCCTGCCGCTCCAGTTCAAGGACGGCGAGAACGCCTCGGTGCTCGGCCTCACCGGTACCGAGACCTTCGAGATCACCGGGGTCGAGAAGCTGAACGAGGGCGGCGTCCCGTCCGAGGTGAAGGTCAAGGCCGACGGCGTCGAGTTCGGCGCCGTCGTCCGCATCGACACCCCGGGCGAGGCCGACTACTACCGCAACGGGGGCATCATGCAGTACGTCCTCCGCAACCTCCTCCGCAAGTAGCCGTCAGCGCGAACGGGCCGCCTCCCCAGAACGGGGAGGCGGCCCGCTCCGTGTCCGGGTGCTCGCGCTCGACGCCCCGCGCAGCGTCCAGAGGGCCGCGACCCCGGCCGCCGTGACGGCCATGACCAGCCAGGCGGAGGGGCCGGGGGCGAACGTGCTCTCCTTGAGCCCGGTCACGACCAGCGCCGGGACGGCGAGGACGACGACGTCGACGCCGAGGGCGGGCGGGTGCGGTGAGGCCGCCGGACGTCCGGACGCCGCCGCCTCCCGCGCGGGCCGTCCGGTGATCGCCAGGCCGAGCGTGAGGACGGCGAGCGCGAGGTAGAGCCCGTGCAGGGGCGCGGTGCCCCGCGGGTCACCGGCCCGCCGGATCGCGTGGACGGCGGCGAGCAGCCCGCAGAAGAAGAGGACGGCCACATGGACGGCCGCGTCCCGCCACCACGCCGCGGCGGGCGTTCCCGGCTCGCGCGCCATGTCGCCCGCGGACGCGGCGTAGGCGAGCGCCGTCGCGGCGATGGCGAGGTACACCAGGAGCAGGACCACCGCCCCGGCCAGCAGGATGCCGCCGAGCGAGCCCTGGACGTCATGGGCCGCCCTGTCCTGGGCACTCGCCCCGAACCACCAGCCGTACTCGGCGTCGACGTAGACCGCCGCGGCGACCGCGCCGCCCGCCAGCGCGACCGCCCGCGCGGTCAAGGGTGCCATGGACCCGGGGCGGATCCGGTGCTCCAGCCGTCCGGACAGGACGTGCCACAGGGGGGCGAGGCCGAGCATTTCCAGCCAGGGCCACAGGTGCTCGCCGAGGGCGGGCCGGCCGGGCCCGGTCTCGTCCAGCCACCACCCGCCGATCAGGGCCGCGGCACAGCCCAGGAAGACGGCGGTTCGCCCTTGCTGCCGGTCCATCGCACCTTCTTTCGCTCGTGCTCACTCTCTGTCGATCATTGTCGACGCAACGCGTCGTCCTCGTCCTGCCTTCCAACATCCGCACGGCCTCCGCCCGCGCCGGAAAGCACGGCGCGGGCGGAGGATCCGGTGAGGTCGGCCAACCTGGCGTTCAGGTGGGCGGTGCGCGGCCGGACGGTCCCGGACATGCCGGGCGGGGCGGGCTCCGGCTTCCCAGGACGGCGGTCGAGCGCTCCGGAGAGCAGCGCGAGCAGGAGCGCGGCGACCGCCAGGAGCGCGCCGATCCAGTTGGGGGCGGTGTAGCCGGCGCCGGCATCGATGGCGAGGCCGCCGAGCCAGGCGGCGAGAGCGTTGCCGAGGTTGAAGGCGCCGATGTTGGCCGCCGAGGCCAGCGCCGGGGCGCCACCGGCCTTGTCCATCACCCGGAGCTGCGCGGCCGGGACCAGCGCGAACCCCACCGCCCCGAAGACCACCAGGGTGATCGCGGCGGGCAGCTTGGCGTGGGCGGTGAAGGCGAACACCGCCAGCACGGCCGCGATGCCCGCCAGCGCGGTGTACAGGGTGGCCATCGGGCGCCGGTCCGCGGCCCGGCCGCCGGCCAGGTTCCCGGCGAACAGCCCGATCCCGAACAGCACCAGCAGCCAGGGCACCGCGGCCGAGGCGTACCCGGCGACCTGCGTCATCATCGACTCGATGTAGGTGACCGTGCCGAACACGGCGCCGAAGCCGAGGGCGGTGACCCCCAGCGCCAGCCAGACCTGCGGGAGGGCGAAGACCTTGATCTCAGCGCGCCACCCGCCGGCGGCCTCCACCGGCTGCCGGGGGACCAGGGCGACGACGCCGAGCAGCGCGACCAGGCCGACCGCCGTCACCGCCCAGAACGTCGAACGCCAGCCGAGCTGCTGGCCGAGCGCGGTGCCGAGCGGCACCCCGGCCACGTTGGCGGCGGTCAGCCCGGCGAACATCAGCGCCACCGCCGAGGCCCGGCGGGCCGGCGGGACGAGCGAGGCGGCCACGACCGAGCCGATGCCGAAGAAGGCGCCGTGGGTGAGCGCGGACACCACCCGGCCGGTCATCAGCAGGCCGTAGGTGGGCGCGAGCGCGGAGGTCAGGCTTCCCGCGATGAACAGCGCCATCAGCGCGACCAGCATCGTCTTGCGGGGGACCTTGGACCCGGCGGCCGTCAGCAGCGGCGCGCCGACCGCGACGCTGAGGGCGTAGCCGGAGACCAGCAGCCCCGCGGTCGGGATCGACACCCCCAGGTCGCCGGATATGTCGGACATCAAGCCGACGATCACGAACTCGGTCAGCCCGATGCCGAAGGCACCCATCGCCAGGGCCAGCAACGCGAGCGGCATCTGTGCACTCCTCCTCGTCGGTACGTGTGTTCCGGGACGGCTCAGGACGACGGCCCGGTGTCGCGGGCGAGCCACTCCCACAGCCGCAGCTCGTCGCGGGCGCGGTCCAGTCCGGCCGAGATCGTGTCGGCGGCGTCGGCACCCAGCGGGAGCCGCAGCGGTGTGTCGGCGTCGTCCAGCGCGGTGAGGACGGCCGAGGCGGCCTTGGCCGGACCGTCCGCGCCCGCGCCGCCGGGCGGGGCCGCCATGACCGGGCTGAGAACGGCGTCGTAGGCGGCGATGGGCGCCTGCCGCGGCAGGACGCCGCCGGCGGCGAACCCGGCGTCGAACGCGCCGGGCTCGACGATGAGCACCTTGATCCCGAACGGGGCGACCTCCTGGGCGAGTGCCTCGGAGAACCCTTCGAGCGCGTACTTCGCCGCGGAGTAGGCGCCGAGCCCGGCGACGGAGAACCGGCCGCCCACGCTGCTCATCTGCACGATGGCGCCCGCCCGCCGCGTCCGCATGTGCGGCAGGACGGCCCGGGTGAGCGCGGCCGGGCCGAAGAAGTGCGGCTCCATCAGCTCGCGCAACTCGCGGTCGGCGGTCTCCTCCACGGCGCCGACGGCGCCCCGGCCGGAGTTGTTGACCAGCACGTCGATGCGCCCGTGGGCGCGGACGGTCTCGTCCACCACGGCGGCGGCGCGGGTCTGGTCGGCGGGGTCGAGCCCGGTGGCGACCACCCGGCCGGGATGCGCGGTGGCCAGGCCGTCGAGTGTCCAGGGCTGGCGGGCCGTGGCCACGACCGTGTCGCCCTCGGCGAGCACCGCTTCGGCCAGCGCGCGGCCGAATCCGGCGGCGGCGCCGGTGATCAGCCAGATCCTGCCGGTCGTCTCAGGAGTCGAGCGCATGCGGATGTTCCCTGCCTCTCTGCGTGGGCCGGTCGCCCGTCGCGGGTGCGGTTCGCGGATGCGGTTCGCGGATGCGGTTCGCCGGCCGCTGACGGCGCCGGAAGAGATCCGGGGCACTGCCGTGGTGGCAGCCGTCACCACCCTCCGGCAGCAGGCTGAGGTCGAACAACGGCTATATTCGGAATGATCGATCAGTTTTGGTAATCAAACGGACGGCGATGGAACGGCACGAGATCGAGGTCTTCCTGACCCTCGCGGACGAACTGCACTTCGGCCGCACCGCCGAGCGCCTCGGGCTCTCCCAGAGCCGGGTGAGCCAGACCGTCCAGAAGCTGGAGCGCCGCATCGGCGTCCTGCTGTTCGAGCGCACCAGCCGCCAGGTGTCCCTCACCCCGATCGGCCGGCAGTTCCACGACGACCTGTTCCCGGCCCACGAGCTGGTGCGGCAGGCGTTCGCCCGCGCGGTCGCGGCGGGACGGGGCATCACCGGCACCCTCCGGGTCGGCTACTCCGGCGCGTGGTGCGGCGACCTCATCGTCGCGGCGGGGGATCTCTTCAACACCCGCCATCCCGACTGCCGCATCGACATCCGCGAGGTCCAGATCACCGATCCGCTCGGCCCGCTGCGGGCCGGCGAGCTCGACCTCCAGATCAGCGAACTCCCCATCGACGAGCCCGACATCCGCACCGGCCCGGTCGTGTTCTCCGAACCGCGGGCGCTGATGGTCCCCGACGGGCACGCCCTCGCCCGGCGGGAGTCGGTCTCGGTCGAGGACCTCGCGGACGCGGTCCTGGTCACCACCGCCGGGACCATGCCGGACTACTGGCTCGACCACCACTTCCCCCGCCGGACCCCGGCGGGCCGGCCGATCCCGCAAGGCCCGGCCGTCAGGTACTGGCAGGAGGTGTTCTCCCATGTCTACACCGGCAAGGGGGTCTCGCCCGCCGCCCTCCGCACCCGCGAGCACTACTCGCGCGCCGGTGTCACCTGGATCCCCTTCAGCGACGCCCCGCCCATCGAGTACGGGCTCCTGTGGCGGGTCGCCAGTGAGACCGCCCTCATCCGCGCCTTCGCCCAGACCATCGTCGAGATCGCGGACTCCGGCCCCACCCCCTGAGCGTTCCCGTCGGCCCCATCCCCTGGGCGTCCCCTTCCGCTCGACCCCGTGAGCACGTCCGGCCGCCGCGTGCCGTGAGCGCGCCCGGCAACGATCACCGTGGCGAATGGATCGATCCGCAGAACGCCGTTGTTCCAGGTCGACGCCCTGCTGGAAGCTGAGCTCGCTCGATCCACGCGGCTCGGCTCACTCCACCGGACGGTACTGAACGACCGTCCCGCCGGCGGTGTCGGCGCGGTGGCGGAGTCCGGGTTCCCGGTCGTGATCACGACCGAGCGGGGATCAACCTAGGAGGGAAACGATGATGATGAAGAAGCGTTGGACCGGCGGGGTCGTCGTGCTGGGCGTGGCCGCGAGCGGTCTGGTCGGAGTGGGCGCCGCCGCCGCGCAGCCGCCGTCCGGGGCCGGAGCGCACCAGAACGGCTGGACGACCGGTTGGGCCGCCGCGATGCAGCGCCCGGCCGCCGGCTTCGAGCCCAACTGGTCGGAGCAGGGATTCTCCGGGCAGACCGTGCGGCAGGTCGTCCGGGTCACCGCCTCGGGGTCGTCGGCACGGATCCGGTTGTCCAACCAGTACGGCGCGTCCCCGCTGAAGGTCGCCGCGGCGAGCATCGCCCTGCCGGGTGACAAGGCGGCGGTGCGGGCCGGTTCGCTGCGGCGGCTCGGGTTCGGGAAGGGCCGTTCGGTGGTGATCCCGGCGGGCGGGCAGGTGACGAGCGACGCGGTGGCACTGCCGATCAAGGACCGGGAGTCGCTGACGGTCACGCTGTACCTGCCGGACACGACCGGCCCGGCCACCACCCATCTCCAGGGGTACGCGACGAGCTACCGCGCGGCGGGCGACCACAGCGGCGACACCTCCGGTTCGGCGTTCCCCACCGCCGGGGCGAAGGTCACCCATTCCTGGTACTACCTGTCGGGCGTCGAGGTGGCCGGCGCCCCCGTCCGGAGGGACACCGTGGTGGCGCTCGGCGACTCGATCACCGACGGGTTCGGTGCCGGGAACGACACCGACCGGCGCTATCCCGACCAGCTCGCCGACCGCCTCGCCGCCGCCGGCCGTCCGCGCCCGGTGCTGAACGCCGGGATCGGCGGGGGCATGCTGCTGTCGGACTCGGCGTGGTTCGGCGAGCGGTTCTCCACCCGCTTCGGCCGCGACGTGCTGGACAACCCGCGCGTCCGCACGCTGATCCTGTTCGGCGGGCTGAACGACATCGGATTCAGCGAGGTCGACCTGCCGACCTACAAGCCCAACCCGGACCGTTCGGCCGCGCAGATCATCACCGGGTACCGCGAGCTGATCCGCCAGGCCCGCGCCAAGGGGATCAAGGTGATCGGCGGAACCCTGCTGCCGATGAAGGGCGCCGAGTACTACAACGCCACCTCCGCGGCCAAGATCCGGCAGGTCAACACCTGGATCCGTACGTCGGGCGAGTACGACGCGGTCGTCGACTTCAACAAGGCCGTCGTCGACCCGGCCGACCCCGAGAAGCTCCGCGACGGGTACGACAGCGGCGACCACAAGCACCCCAACGCCGCCGGGTACCGCGCGATGGCGCAGGCCATCGACACCGGCGCCGTCTGAGCCCGCGCCGAGCCGGCATTGTTTCCAACGCCCGGTCCGGCGTCCTCGCCTGGCGGCTGTGTTTCAAAGCCCGGCCCGGCGTACTCGCCTGGCGGCTCGGACGCCGACCGTGCTCGGGCGAGCGCTGCATCGCTTCGCGATCTGGCCGGTGGGGCTCGCCTCCGGCTTCGCCCCACCGGCCAGATAACGCGCTCGCCGACGGCCGAGGCACATTGAGACAGGCTCTGGACCCGAGCATCTCGTCCCGGCGCGTCCCCCGGGGATACGGCGATTCGGCGGACGCGATTGAATCAGAGCATGGCTGACACGACGAAGAAGATCGGTGACCTTGACGTCTTCCCGCTCTCGCTCGGCGGCAATGTGTTCGGCTGGACGGCGGACCGCGACGGCTCGTTCGCGGTGCTGGACGCCTACACGGCCGGCGGCGGCGACTTCGTCGACACCGCCGACGTGTACTCGGCGTGGGTGCCGGGCAACCGCGGCGGCGAGTCCGAGGAGATCCTCGGAGCGTGGCTGGCGTCCCGCCGCAACCGCGCCGACGTGGTGATCGCGACCAAGGGCGGCAGCCACCCCGACCACCAGGGCCTGGCCGGCCCGACGCTCACCGCCGCCCTGGACGGCTCGCTCCGCCGCCTCGGCACCGACTACATCGACCTCTACTACACCCACCGCGACGACCCGTCGGTGCCGGTCGAGGAGATCATCACGACGCTGGACGGGTTCGTCCGGGCCGGCAAGGTCCGGCAGATCGCCGCGTCCAACATCTCGGCCGAGCGGCTGGAGGCGGCGCTGGCCTTCAGCGAACGCGAGGGCCTCGCGCGGTACGCGGCGATCCAGCCGCACTACAACCTGGTGTCGCGCGACACCTACGAGGGACCGCTCCAGGACGCCGCCGAGCGGCACGGCCTGGCCGCGCTGCCCTACTCCGCCCTGGCGTCCGGCTTCCTGAGCGGCAAGTACCGTCCGGGCGCGGACGTCGCCAGCGCGCGGGCCGGGAAGGCCGCCGCGTACCTGGAGACCGGGCGGGGGCGTGCCGTGCTGGCCGCGCTCGACGCCGTCGCCGAGACCCGGAACATCGCCGTCCCGACCGTGGCGCTGGCCTGGCTCAACGCGCGGCCGACGGTGACGGCGCCGGTCGCCAGCGCCCGGACCGTCGAGCACCTGCCGCCGCTGCTCGCTTCGGCGCGGGTGGAGCTCACCCCGGACGAGGTGGCGGCCCTCACCGCCGCGTCCGCCTGATCGGGACGTGCCGCCGCCCGATTTCCTCGTCATCGCCGGCCTGGCCGCGCTGCTCGGCGGCATCGTGCAGGGCAGCGTCGGCCTCGGCGTGGGACTGGTCGCCACCCCGGTCGTGACCATGCTGTTTCCGTCGCTGATGCCGGGCGCGGTGCTGGTCGCCGCGTTCGTCCTGCCGCTGGCCACGCTGGCGCAGGAGGTCCGGTACGCCGACCTCCGGGGTCTCGGCTGGGCCTTCGGCGGACGGTTCGCCGGGACCC
Source organism: Spirillospora sp. NBC_01491 (assembly GCF_036227065.1). Classification (GTDB taxonomy): domain Bacteria; phylum Actinomycetota; class Actinomycetes; order Streptosporangiales; family Streptosporangiaceae; genus Spirillospora; species Spirillospora xylanilytica. Next base: position 2,318,793 of record NZ_CP109432.1, on the reverse strand, counting down.
CGGTCGGCGTGCTGGTCGTCGCCGTCGTGCCCGCCCGGGGGCTCGGGATCGTGGTCGGCGGCATGGTGCTGGCCGCCCTCGGCGCCACCGCCTGGTCGGGGCGCGTCCCGCGCAACCGCGCCACGCTCGTCACCGCGGGTCTGGCCGCCGGGGCCGTCGGCACCGCGTCCGCGATCGGCGGGCCGCCGCTCGCGCTGCTCTACCAGCGCGAGAGCGGTCCGCGCGTGCGCGCGACCCTGGCCGTCTTCTCCACCGTCGGCGCGCTGCTGTCGCTGCTCACCCTCACCGCCGCAGGGCAGCTCCCGATGCGGCAGGTCACCGCGGGCCTCGCGCTCACCCCGTTCGTGCTGGCCGGGTTCGCCATCGCCGGGCCGGTCCGCCGCTACCTGGACGAGGGCCGTACCCGCGCCGCCCTGCTGGTCGTCGTCGGAACCGCGTCGGCCGCCCTGATCGTCCGTAGCCTGGCCTGATGCGTCCCCCCGAGCCCGCCGCCCAGCCGCGCGAATCCGCCAAGCCCACCAAGGCCGCCAAGCCCACCAAGGCCGACCTCGAGGCGGCCCGCGACCGCGTCATCCCGGACGTGCTGCCCCCGGACGGCGAGCCCCTGCGCGTGCTCTTCTGCGGCATCAACCCGGGCCTGTACTCCGGCGCGACCGGGCACCACTTCGCCCGTCCCGGGAACCGCTTCTGGCCCGCGCTGCACCGGTCGGGCTTCACCGGCCGCCTGCTGGCCCCCGCCGAGCAGGACCTGCTGGCCGCGTCCGGCCTGGGCATCACCAATCTCGCGCACCGCACCACGGCCCGCGCGGACGAGCTGACGGCCGCCGAACTGCGCGCGGGCGGCGAACGGCTCGGCGCCCTCGTCGAACGGCGCCGTCCCGCCTACCTGGCGATTGCCGGGGTCACCGCGTACCGCACCGCCTTCGGCCGTCCCGCCGCCCGGATCGGCCCGCAGAGCGAACCGGCCGGACCGGCGCGGCTCTGGGTGCTGCCCAACCCGAGCGGCCTGAACGCGAGCTGGACCATCGACAGGCTCGCCGCCGAGTTCGCCCGCCTCCGCGAGGCCGCGGCCGTCGGCGCGGGCTGACCGTCCCGGTCCGTCCGTCCGGACGGATGGGTCAGGGGCAGCGGTCGGGGGCGGCGGCGGCGGAGAACATGGCGCGGACCTCGGCGACCAGCGCGGGCATGGGCACCCACGGATCGGCGCGGCCGAGCGCCACGATGGGCCGGGGCAGGGCCCGGACGCTGCCGAGCCGCCAGTGGTGCGCCTCGGGCCGGGCCCACGGGCCGCAGCCGCAGGCGCTGTCGAGCACTCCGGAGGAGCAGACGTCATCGAGGTCGGCCAGCGCGATGACCGCGCCGATGGTGGCGAGCGGGTCGTGCGGGTCCCAGCCGGCGGCCCGCACCAGCGGGGAGTCGCAGGCGGTGAGGTCGACCCGCATCGAGGCGTGGATCAGGAGCGGACCGCGATAGGCGGTCGGCAGGCTCTGGTTGGAGACCGTCTTCCCGCCTCGCGCGATCGCGAAGGCCCAGGGCTGCTGGACGCTGATCGCCTGCACGCGGCACCTCCCGTGCTCTTCAGGTGTACATCTTCGCCGGACGACACGGTGCGTGGTGCCCGCTTTCTGGCGGACTGCCCCGGTATGGGCGGGCAGATCCGCACCGGCCTGCCACCCGACCGTGACCGAGAGGGTAGGTGCATCCTGGGGCAAAGGCCAACCGGTCACTGGCTGTAATGGGGGTGAGGGGCCGACCGGATCGGGCCGCCGCGCGCCGCGCCCCGGGCCGGAACGGCCGGGGGCGCGGGCCGGGGCCGTGCGCACCTGAGGTCAGGTGGCGTCGACGAGCCTGGCGTAGGCGATCGTGTTGTTCACGTAATGCCCGGTACCCGTGTCGAAGGCGCCACCGCAGGTGACCAGCCGCAGCGCGGCGTAGTCGAGGTCCTCGGCGTAGACCTTCTCGCCCGGGAAGGACTTCTTGGGGACGTCCTCCATGCCCTGCACGGCGAACGTGGCGACCGAGCCGTCCTGGCGGGTCACCTCGATCCGGTCGCCCTTCTTCAGCTCCTTCAGCTTGAAGAAGACCGCCGCCCTCTTGTTGGCGTCGACGTGCCCGAGCACCACCGAGGGCCCCTCCTCGCCGGGCGTCGGGCCCTGCTCGTACCAGCCGGCGAGGTTGGGCCGCGACAGCGGCGGCTCCTGGATGGTGCCATCGGCCTTGAGGCCGAGCTGCGACACCGGCGCCGACACGCCGATCTTGGGGATCCTGATGGACTTCGGCAGCGACCGTCCCATCGGCCGGGCGTACGTGACCTGCGCGGCCGGGGCGGACGCGGATGCGCGCGCCGGGACCGGGGCCGAGGACGAGCCCGGGGCGGTGGGCGGGGCCGAGCCCGCGGTGTTCCCGCCGCCGCACCCGCCGAGCAGCAGGCCGCCGAGCAGCACGCCGGCCGCCGCGCCGAGGACGCGGCGGCCGGCGGACGCGCTGGTGTCACCGGGCACTTAGGACTGCTCCCGCCCGGCGCCCCGGCGGCGCAGCAGCACCAGGCCGCCGGCGACGACGGCCAGCGCGCCGGCGGACCCGCCGCCGACGAGCGCCGGCGTCATCGAGCCGCCGTCCTCGTGGTGCAGGGAGAGGCTGCCGTCACCGGTGTTGGGGGCGCCCGCGGGGATCTGCGGCGACTTCTTGCCCGGCTTGATCGCCTCGCCCGGCTTGGTGCTGTACTTGACGTACCCGTGGCCCTTGCACGCCACGGTGGCCACGGTCGGGTTCGGCAGCGTGCCGCTGCGGAACATGCCGACGGCCTTGAAGACGCCCGTGCGGACGGTCTTCACCGCCAGCGCCTTGGTGGTGAACCCGTTGCCGGTGATCGTCACCGCCGTCGGGCAGGTGACGGTGAAGGTCATCGACTTGCCCGGGATCACCTTGCGGGTGCTCAGCTCGACGTCGTCGTAGCCGAACGAGAACTTCTGCGGCGCCGGCTTGACGCCGGGCTCCTTGCTCGGGTTCACCGTCAGCGTCAGCTTGTGGGTCGTTTCGCCGACCTTGCAGGTGAACGCCGCCTTGTAGCTGTGGCCGGGCGTCAAGGACGGCTTGGTCGCCGCGACGGCGGTCCAGAGCTCGCCGGCGTTCCCGCGGAACTTCGGCGCGGCCGTGAAGACCTGGCCGGCGCCGCCGGCCGGGGCCGTGTCGCAGGCACTGATCTTGACGGTCAGGCTGGCGCCCGGCTTGAACGGGTTGGGGGCGACCTTCACCGCCGGGACCGCGGGCGCGGGCTCGGGGGCGGCGAGGGCGGGTCCCGCCATGCCCAGCGCCGTGACGGCGGTCGCGGCACCGGCTGCGGCACCGGTCGCGGCGAGTCGAACTGCACGCATGTCTTCTCCTAGTCGGGAGTCACGCACTCCCACGCGCACGTCCGGGACGTCCGGGCCGGTGGCGGGGGCGCCGCACTTCCGGGATCCGCGTACGGACGGGAGCGAAATGCAAGGACGGGGCGCGAGCATAGCCACGATGCGCAGGAAACGCCCGTTCCTCCTGTGTAATGGCCTATATCGGACGGAAGGCAACCCCCGCCGCCGCCCCGCCTCATCCCTTCAGCGCACCCGCCATCAGCCCGCGCATGAAGAACCGGCCGAGCAGCAGGTAGACCAGCAGCGTCGGCAGCGAAGCCAGCAGCGCCGACGCCATCTGCACGTTGTAGGACACGGCCGCGGCCCCCGATCCGGCCGTGTTGTTCAGCATCACCGTCACCGGCCAGCTGTCGGGCGCGCCGAGGAACACCGCGAAGAGGAAGTCGTTCCACAGCGAGGTGAACTGCCAGATCAGCGTCACCGCGAACGCTGGGCCCGACACCGGTGCGACGATCGACCAGTACGTGCGCAGCATCCCGGCGCCGTCCACCCGGGCCGCCTCGATCAGCTCGTCCGGGATCGTGACGTAGTAGTTCCGGAAGATCAGCGTGCAGATCGGGATGCCGTACACCACGTGCGCCAGCACCAGGCCCCGGATGGTGCCCACCAGCTCCATGTGGGTGAGCAGCCCGGCGAGCGGGATCATCACCGCCTGGTACGGGATGAACATCCCGAACAGGAACAGCGTGAACACCGCGTCGGAACCGGGGAACCGCCACTTGCTCAGCACGAACCCGTTCAGCGACCCGAGCACCGCCGCGATCAGCGACCCGGAGACCGCGATCTTCACGCTGTTCTCCAGGCCCGGCCGCAGCGTGGTCCACGCCGTCCGCCAGCCCGCCGTGCTCCAGTGCTGCGGCAGGTTCCACGCCGTGCTCGGATCGGCCTCCTGGAGCGACTTGAAGCTCGTCACCACCAGGACGTAGACCGGCAGCAGGAACAGCAGCACGAACGCCAGCAGCAGCAGCGGCCGGACGACCCGCAGCACCCGGGCCCCGGTGGACGGCCCCGCCGGGGACCCCGGCGCCGCCGCCTTCGCTCCACCGCGCGCCGTCCTCGCTCCGCCGTCCGCCGCCATCGAACCCGCTCCGTCCGCCGCCATCGCGCTCGCTCCGTCCCTCATCGGGCCCGGTCCGCCCGCACCGACCAGACCAGGTAGGGGATCACCAGCAGCGCCACCGCGAGCAGCAGGTACGTGGCGATCGTCGCGCCGTTGGCCGGATCGTGCCGGTCGAACACCTCCACGTACGTCGCGATCGCCGGGACGTAGGTGATGATCTGCTTGCCCGCGATCGCCATGATCAGGTCGAACACCTTCAGCGAGATGTGCCCGAGGATGATCAGTGCCGACAGCGTCACCGGGCGGAGCTGCGGGAACACCACATACCGGTAGACCTTCCACTCGGACGCGCCGTCGACCCGGGCCGCCTCCCGCAGCTCCTCGGGCACGCCGCGGAACCCGGCCAGGTACAGCGCCATGACGTAGCCCGACATCTGCCAGACCGCAGGCAGCGCCATCGCGGCCATGCCCCAGTCCTGGTTCTGCCACCAGTCGTTGGCGAGCGCGCCCAGCCCGGCCTTGTCGAAGAGCTGGTTCAGGCCGACCGCCCGCTCGGGCGGCGCCGGGTTCATCAGCCAGCGCCACACCACCCCGCTGGCGATGAACGAGATCGCCATCGGGAACAGGTAGACCGCCCGGAACCCGGCCTCGCCCCGGATGCCCTTGTCCATCAGGAACGCCAGGAACGCGCCGAGCAGCAGCGCCCCGCCGACGAACACGGCGGTGAACAGCAGCGCGTGCCTGACCGCGCCGGGCCAGCTCGGCTGGCTCCACAGGTCGACGAAGTTCCTGCCCTTGTCGAACCCCTGCGGCGTGACCTCGTCGTGCTTGCCGCTCACCGCCACCCGCGTGTTCCAGAAGATCAGCCCGTACACGAACAGGCCGATCGCCAGGATCGACGGCGACACCAGCAGCAGGCCGGGCAGCCACGTCGGGCCCCTGCGCGGCCCCGGTCGCCGTTTCACGCGGTCGCCCACCAGGTCACTCGGCGTCGTTCTTGGCGGCGTCGACCAGCGCGCTCTGGAGCTTGGCCATGTCCTTGTTCTGAAGGAACAGCCCGACCGCGGTGTCGATGTCGGTGTGCCACTTCTTGGACGCGTTCACGCCGTGCCAGAACGAGCCGGCCAGCTTCACGCCGGGCTTGTTCCACTCGTTGAACGCGTACTCCAGGTAGCCCTTGTAGAGGGTCTTGTCGGCGTCCTTGCGGGCCGGGACCGAGCCCTTCTTCGGGTTGAAGAGGTCCTGGCCCTCCTTGCTGGACGCCTCCTTCAGCCACGCCAGCGCCCCGCCGCGGTGCGGCGCGCCCTTCGGCAGCGTGAAGCTGTCCGACAGCCACATGTAGGTGCCGTCGGTGCCGGGGGACGGCGCGTACTTGAAGTCGGTGTCGAGCTTCTTGCCGAGGCCGTTCGGGGCGGTGCCGGTGAAGTAGCCGTAGGCCCAGTCGCCCATGATGTTGAAGGCGGCCTTGCCGTCCACCACGGCCTTGGCGGCGCCCTGCCAGTCGGTGGAGGCGGCCTCCGCCGTGGTGTACTTGATGATCTCGGTGTAGTCGGTCAGCGCCTTGGTGACCGCGGGGCTGCTCCAGTCGGCGCCCGGCTTCCACAGCGCGTTGTAGGCGTCGGCGCCGAGGTCGCCGAGCAGGACGTTCTCCAGCAGGTGGTCGGCGGTCCACTGCGCGCCGAGCGACAGCGGGACCTTCTTGGTCTTCTCCTTGACCGCCTTCAGCGCGGTGATGAAGTCGGCGATCGACTTCGGCGCCCCGGACACTCCGGCGTCCTTGAGGATCGAGGGATTGTACCAGAGCATGTTCGAGCGGTGGATGTCCACCGGCACCGAGTAGATCTTGCCCTGGTAGGTGATCTGCTGGAGGAGCTGCTCGGGGTAGGCGCTCTTGAGGTTGTTCTCGGCGTAGAACGAGTCGAGCGGCTCGATCTGCCCGGCCTTGATGTAGTCGAGCAGCTCCGCGCCCGCGTGCCCCTGGAAGGAGTCCGGCGGCTTGCGGTTCTGGAGCCGGCTGGCCAGCACCGCCTGGGCCTGCGTGCCCGAGCCGCCCGCGATGGCGGCGTTGGTGAACTTGGTGCCGGGGTTCTTCTTCTCGAAGTCGGCCTTCAGCGCGGCCAGCCCGTCGGCCTCGCCCGGGCCGGTCCACCACGAGAAGACCTCGACCTCGGACTTGTCGCTGTTCTTGTCGCCGCCGTCGCCGCCGCCACAGGCCGCGGCGGACGCGGCCAGCACGCCGCTGAGGGCCATGGCCGCGAAGGCGGTCTTCCGGTTACCCGTTCGTCCCAGCATCGCCAGTCCCTTCGGTTACCCCGAGAAACAAGCGTCTGTTCGGATGAGTCGACGGGTCAACACCGGGCGCCGAAAAGTGATCGCGCGGTTATCCCGTGGCGCCCTGGAGGTAACCGACCGTCACCGCGGCGGCATGTCGGACGCCACGCGGGGTCACCGGGGAGCACGGGATCACCGGGAGAAGCGCAGGGGGCACCAGGGAGGCGCGGGGGTCACCAGGGGAGCGCGGGCGGCAGGGCGGCGGCGTCCGCGTCCGGCCAGCCGAGCGGCTCGCCCAGCGGGGCCAGCTCGGCGAGCTGGAGGCGGTACCAGGGCGAGGACTCGGGCTTGCCGGTCAGCTCCAGGCAGCGGTCCCACGACCACCATTCGGCCCGCTCGACCTCGTCGGGGTTGGGCCGGACGGACCCGGCGGCGTCCTCGGGGACGACGCCGCGCACCACCGGGCACCGCTCGTACTCGACGGTCCCGTCGCCCGCGACCGCCCGGTAGCGGAACCGGGGCAGCACCGGGGTCAGCGTGGCGCCGGTCACGCCCAGCTCGTCCCGCAGCCGCCGCAGGACCGCGCCGCGCAGCCCCTCGCCCGGACCGGGGTGGCCGCAGCAGCTCCCCGTCCACACCCCGGGAAAGGTGCGCTTGCCCAGGGCACGCTGCGTGATCAGAACGCGCCCCTGGGTATCCACCACATAGCAGGAGAATGCCAGATGGTAGGGAGTGTCCCGATGGTGGCTCGCGCTCTTGGGGGCCGTTCCGATGGCCTCGTCCGCCGCGTTGAGCAGCACGATCTCTTCAACAGCCATGCCCTCTTCCTATCGCATCCGGGCGCGTGCGGTCGGTTACTTGGCAAGGTGACACTCCTGCCGCCGACGGCGCGCGGGAGGCAAACCAGGACTAAACTCGGCCTGGTCCGACGACGGGGGCTGGGGAGTCCCCGATTGAGGAGTTGAGCGTGAGCTTGCTGGAGTCGATCACAGGTCCGCGAGACCTCAAACGACTGGACGCCACGCAGTTGCCGCGGCTCGCGGAGGAGATCCGGGAGTTCCTCGTGGCTGCGGTCTCCAAGACCGGCGGGCACCTGGGGCCCAACCTGGGCGCCGTCGAGCTGACCATCGCCCTGCACCGGGTCTTCGACTCTCCGCACGACCGGATCCTGTTCGACGTCGGCCACCAGGCGTACGTGCACAAGGTGCTCACCGGCCGGCACGATTTCGGCCTGCTGCGCCGCCGCGGGGGGCTGTCGGGCTACCCGAGCCGGGACGAGTCCGAGCACGACGTCATCGAGAACTCGCACGCCTCCACCGCCCTGTCGTACGCCGACGGGCTGGCCAAGGCGTTCCAGCTCCGCGGCGAGGACGACCGCGCCGTGGTCGCGGTCGTCGGCGACGGCGCGCTGACCGGCGGGATGTGCTGGGAGGCGCTCAACAACATCGCCGCCGGCCTGGACCGCCCGGTGATCATCGTGGTGAACGACAACGGCCGCTCGTACTCCCCGACGATCGGCGGGCTGGCCGGGCACCTGGCCGACCTGCGGGTCACCCAGGGCTACGAGCACGCGCTCGACCTGATCAAGAAGACCGTGCCGCGCGCCCCGGTGGTCGGCACCGTCGCCTACGAGGCGCTGCACGGCATCAAGAAGGGCCTCAAGGACGTCCTGGCGCCGCAGGCGATGTTCGAGGACCTCGGGATGAAGTACGTCGGCCCGATCGACGGCCACGACGAGGACGCGGTCGAGCACGCGCTGCGCCGCGCCCGCGACTTCGGCCGGCCGGTGATCGTGCACTGCATCACCCGCAAGGGGCAGGGCTATGCGCCCGCCGAGAACGACCTCGAGGACTGCATGCACGGCGGCGGCGCGTTCGACCCCGCCACCGGCAAGTCACTGCCCAGCTCCGCCGGCCCCGGCTGGACGAAGGTGTTCGGCGCCGAGATGCTGGAGATCGCCCGCGAGCGCCCGGACGTGGTCGGCATCACCGCCGCGATGCTCCACCCGGTCGGGCTGGCGCCGTTCGCCGAGGAGTTCCCCGACCGCGTCTACGACGTGGGCATCGCCGAGCAGCACGCGGTCACCTCGGCGACCGGGCTCGCGCTGGGCGGCCTGCACCCGGTCGTGGCGATCTACGCCACCTTCGTCAACCGGGCCTTCGACCAGATCCTGATGGACACCGCGCTGCACGGGCAGGCGGTCACCTTCGCCCTCGACCGTGCCGGGGTCACCGGCGACGACGGCCCGAGCCACAACGGCATGTGGGACCTGTCGATCCTCCAGCTCATCCCGGGCCTGCGGGTGGCGGTGCCGCGCGACGGCGCCCGGCTGCGCGAGCTGCTGCGCGAGTGCGTGGCGGTGTCGGACGGGCCGACCGCGCTCCGCTACCCCAAGGGCCCGGTGGCCGCCGACATCGAGGCCGTCGGGCACGTCGGCTGCATGGACGTGCTGGCCCGGCACGACGGCTCCAACGGCACCCGGGTGCTCCTGGTGGCGGCCGGGTCGATGGCGACGGCCGCGGTGGAGGCGGCCGGGCTGATCGCCGCCCAGGGCATCGGCGTCACGGTGCTCGACCCCCGCTGGGTCAAGCCGCTCGACCCCGAGCTGCCGGCCGAGGCGGCCCGGCACACCCTGGTCGCGGTGGCCGAGGACAACGGCCGCACCGGCGCCGTCGGCGACGCGGTGGCGCGGGCGCTGCGCGACGCGGCCGTCGACGTCCCGGTCCGCACCTTCGGCATCCCGCAGGAGTTCCTCGAGCACGCCTCGCGGGCGCAGATCCTCGCCGACCTCGGGCTCACGCCGCAGGCCCTCGCCCGCGACGTGACCGAGGCCGTCGCCAAGGTCACCGCGGTGGAGAGCCGCGAGCCCGCGACCTCCTCCGACTGACGCCGGGGTCCCCGGGCCGGACGCCCGATCGATCGTCCGTCCGGCCCGGGGTGCCCGTACGTCCCCGCGCGGCGCGGAGCCTCCGCGCTCCGTCGGGGCGCTACGGCGGTCCGTACCCGCACGCCGCGCCGTGAATACTCAGAGTGAGTAAATGTAGCTTTGAGTGGTCGTCAGGGCGGCTTGGCGCGTCCGCTGTTTTCCCTGCGGCCATCGCGGCGACGTTACCGGCGGGCGGCCCGGTGCGCACCGGCGCGGTCTCCGCCTGCGGGGTCCCGCCGCCCTGGTGGGCGCGGAGGCGCCCACCGCGTCCGGGCGTGAACCGCGCGTCCGGCGGTACGGGGGAAGGTGCGTGAACGAGCATGCGACGACGACGGGGAGCGGTCCCGGGGACCGCGCGGACGGCGGCACTGGCCGCGCCGGGGCTGCTGGTGCTGGCCGCGGGGCTGGCGGTGTCCGGATCTGGTTCCGCGCCGGCCACGGCGGAGACCGCGGGGACCACGGCGGCGGGGACCGCGGGGACCACGCGGGCGGCGGGTGCCGCGCGGGCGGCGCTGCCGTGCGCGAACGGCGCGGGCGACGTCGCGGCCCTGGTGGCCGCGGTGCGTCAGGGCGGCGACATCGAGCTGGCGCGGGGCTGCACCTACCGGGTGGCCGAGCGGTACGGCACCTCCGCCGTCCTGCCCGAGACCACCGTCGACACCACCGTGGACGGCCGGGGCGCCACGGTCGCGTGGGAGGGCGTGGAGATCGCCGGCAGCCTGTTCGAGGTGCGCGGCCCGGTCCACATCACCGTCCGCAACCTGCACCTGACCAGCAGCGGCCTGACCGTCCCCGCGATGGTCAGGGCCGGGGCGGGCGCCTCGTTCTCGGTCGAGTCCAGCATCGTGGACGCGAGCCCGGCGCCGGGCTCGGCGCGCGACGACGCGCCCGCCCCGCGCCCGATCACCCGGGCTGCCGGCGAGACCGCGCCCGCGGCGGTGCGGCCCGTACCGGGCGGCGGCCGGTGCGGGCGGCCGGCCCCGGCGGCGCCGCTGGCGGCCGGGCCGATGTCGGCGGTGATACCCGTGGCCGCGCGGTACTCCGGCGACCGCGCCGGCGACGGGCGGTCCTGCGGTGTGCGGGCCGTCCGCGCGACCCGCGCCGCGCGCACCTGACGCCGGGGCGGGTCAGCCGCCCTCGGCGGCCTGGAGCCGCCAGTGGTGCGTGATCGAGGCGGCGGGGGTGCCGAGGCCGCGGCCGGAGTAGGTCCACCGGCCGCGCAGCCGCCACGGCCGCCCGGCCCCGTCCCGCAGGAACACCTGGAGCGGGAAGTGGGCGTCGTGGGCGCGGATGACGCCGGACGGGTCGACCGAGGCGCGCAGGTCGGGGTCGCCCACGCAGCGGACGCCGAGCACGGCCGTGCCCGCGTCCTGGCGCAGGAGTCCCCGCGTCAGGTCGTAGACGAGCACGGAGACGTAGTCCGGGCCGAGCCACCTGAGATCGGGCAGCATGCCGGGCGGGGGGAATCCGTACAGTTCTGGACCGCCGGTCACACGCGCACCGTAGCGCCCGGGTCCCGTCCCCGTCACTGCTTTCGAGGCGGGGATATGCCGCGGGCCCACCGTCGGACTTCCGCCCGGGGCGGTGCCAGGGCCTGTCCAAAAAGGGCCTAAGCCCTCACGCGAGCGCGTTACCTGGTCGGTGAGGCGAAGCCGAAGGCGAGCCCCACCGGCCAGATCGCGAAGCGATGCAGCGCTCGCACAAGCACGGTCGGCGCCCGAGCCGCCAGGCGAGGGCGCCGGGCCGGGCGTTAGTGAAACGGGTGGTAGGCGGAGCGCATCGCGTCCCAGCGGGCCAGCTTCACCCGCTCGCCGCGGTCGAGGGCGCGGGCGAGCGCGATCTCGGCGGCGTCGAGGTTGAGCCAGTCGGCGTAGGTGACGACCGGGAGACCGCGCGCCTTCAGCAGTTCCTCGACGGTGCGCTCCGGCCGGGGCCCGCCGGGGTCGAAGTCCTCCAGCAGGTTCCGGACGGTCTCGGCCGCGTCGGACTTGTTGGTGCCGACGACCCCGGTCGGGCCGCGCTTGATCCAGCCGGCCACGTACTCGCGGGGGACCGGGACGCCGCCCGGCCCGCTGATCCGGCCGCCCTCGTTGGGCACGACATGGGTCCGCTCGTCGAATGGGACGCCGTCCAGCGGGACGCTCTTGTAGCCGACCGAGCGCAGCACCAGGCCGACCGGCAGCGTCTCGTACTCGCCGGTTCCGGTCACCCGGCCGGTCTCGTCCGGCCGGGTCCGCTCCAGCCGCAGGCCCTCGACCCGGTCGGTGCCGAGGATCTCGACCGGCGCCCGCCAGAAGTGCACGTCGATGCGGCGCGGCCGGTCGCCGGCGGGCTCGCCGGTCCACCCGTTCAGCACCTTGATGTTGCCGCGCACGTGCCGGTCGGTCTCGGCGAGCTCGGCGCTGGCCGGGTCGAGGTCCATGTGCTCGGGGCGGACGTGGATCCCGGCAGCGGGCAGCTCGCCCAGCTCGCGGGCCTCCTTGGTGGTGAACTTGGCCTGCGCCGGGCCGCGCCGCCCGATCATGTGGACGCGGCGGACGCGGCTGTGCGACAGCGCCTCCAGGACCTGCTCGGGGACGTCGGTCTCGCGCAGCTCATCGACGGTCTTGGCCAGGATCCGGACCACGTCGACGGCGACGTTGCCGACGCCGATGACCGCGATCTCCTCGGTGGTCAGGTCGAACCGGTGGTCGGCGGCGTCGGGATGCCCGCAGTACCAGTTGACGAAGTCGGTGGCGGCGATGCTGCCGGGCAGGTCCTCGCCGGGCACACCGAGCCGCCGGTCGACCATCGCGCCGGTGGAGTAGATCACCGCGTCGTAGCAGGAGAGCAGGTCGGCGCGGGTCAGGTCGCGGCCGAGCTCGACGCCGCCGAAGAACCGGACGGCGGGGTGCTCCAGCACCCTCTGGAGGTAGCGGGCGATCGACTTGATCGACGTGTGGTCGGGCGCCACCCCGTACCGGACCAGCCCGTACGGCGTCGGCAGCCGGTCGAACACGTCCACCTGGACCTCGTCCCCGGCCTGCTTCACCAGGGCCTCGGCCGCGTACAGGCCCGCGGGGCCGGAGCCGATGATCGCGACGCGCACAGGATCTGCCATGGGGGCCATTGTGCCCACGCCCTTGGTAAAAGGACACAGTGAGTCAGGTCACGGTGCGTCGCGCGCCGCCCGCCGGGCCGTCCGGGCGCGCAGGTGGCTGTGCCGGTGCCCGTAGCCGAAGTAGATCACCGTGCCGATCGCCATCCAGGCCAGGAACCGCAGCCAGGTCTCCACCGGCAGGTTGACCATCACGAACAGGCAGGCCAGCACCGACAGGATCGGGATCCAGGGGACCAGCGGGGTGCGGAACGAGCGGGGCAGGTCGGGACGGGTGCGGCGCAGGATCAGCACGCCGATCGAGACGGTCAGGAAGGCGAACAGGGTGCCGATGTTGACCAGCTCGGCGAGCTTGGCGAGCGGGATGAACCCGGCGAGCGCGGCCACCACGACGCCCATGAGGACCGTGGACCGGTAGGGGGTGCCGAACCGCGGGTGGACGGCGGCCAGCCACTCGGGCAGCATCCCGTCCCGGCTCATCGCGAAGAAGATCCGGCTCTGGCCGAGCAGCAGGATCAGCACCACCGCGGTCAGCCCGGCGACCGCGCCGATGCTGATCACGGTGGCGAACACGGGGTGCCCGGCGGCCTTGAACGCGTCGGCGAGCGGGGCGGCGTCGCTGAGCCTGCGGTAGTCCTCCATCCCGACCACGACCAGGGAGACCGCGGCGTACAGCACGGCGGTGACCACCAGCGACCCGATCAGCCCGATCGGCAGGTCGCGCTGCGGCCGGCGGGACTCCTCGGCGGCGGTGGCGACGACGTCGAAGCCGATGTAGGCGAAGAAGACGATCGCGATGGCGGCGAAGATGCCGAGCCAGCCGTAGCTGACCGGGGTGATCCCGAACAGCACCTGGATCAGCGGCGCCGCCGCGCCCTCCACCGACGGGTTCGGCCGGGACGGCGGGATGAACGGGGTGTAGTTGGCGCCCTTGACGAGGAACAGCCCGGCCACGATCACCAGCAGCACCACGAACACCTTGATCGCCACGATCACCGCGTTCACCCGCGAGGAGATCTTGACGCCCAGCACCAGCAGGGCGGCGACCGCCACGACGAGCAGGACGGCCGGGACGTTGACCACGCCGCCGCCCTCGCCAGGCGGGTCGGAGAACGCGGCCGGGAGGGGCAGGCCGATGGTGTCCAGCAGCGAGGCGGCGTAGCCGGACCAGCCGACCGCGACGACCGCGGAGCCGAGCGCCAGCTCCAGGATGAGGTCCCAGCCGATGATCCAGGCGGGGAACTCGCCGAGCGTGGCGTAGGCGAAGGTGTAGGCCGACCCGGCGACCGGTACGGTGGAGGCGAACTCGGCATAGCACAGCGCCGCCAGCCCGCAGACGACGGCGGCCAGGACGAACGAGATCGCGACCGCCGGGCCGGCCTTGTCCTTGGCCACCTGCCCGGTCAGCACGAAGATGCCGGTGCCGATGATCACTCCGACCCCGAACACGACCAGGTCGAGCGCGGACAGGTCGCGGCGGAGCCGGTGCGCCGATTCCCGGGTGTCCCCGATCGACTGCTCGATCGACTTGGTGCGGAACAGGTTCACTCGGCGCTCCTCCCGGCCGGGACGGCCCGTCGCAGGAGTGATCACCGGATCGGGTCGGCCGAAACCAGCGACCGACCGGATCATGCCGGTAAAAGAGGAACCTCCGCCCCTGAAGGGGGACGTCGGAGCCGCGCGGGGCCGGGAGGGTCGTCGGCTGCCCGGTCCCGCGCAGCCGTCATCGGCCGCGCGGGACCGGGCGGTGCCGCTGTCAGGGCAGGGAGGCGACCCCCGGCTCGAGGAAGCGGGCGCCGGTCACCTTCTCGGCGACGCCCGACCGGTCCAGGTACGGGGTGATGCCGCCCAGGTGGAAAGGCCAGCCGGCGCCGAGCAGCATGCACAGGTCGATGTCCTGCGCCGCCGCGACCACGCCCTCGTCCAGCATGATCCCGATCTCCTCGGCGAGCGCGTCCAGGGCGCGCGCCAGCACCTGCTCCTCGGTGGACGGAGCGGTCCCGCCGGAGAAGATCTCCACCACCTCGGGGTCGAGGGTGAAGTCGGGCCGGTACACCCCGGTCTTGCCCGCCGCGACCATCCTCGCCAGGTTGTCCGACAGCGGGAACCGCTCGGGGAACGCGCCGTGCAGCGTCTGGTTCACGTGCAGGGCGATGGCCGGGCCGACCAGGCCCATCAGCACGAACGGCGGCATCGGCAGCCCGAGCGGCGCCGCGGCGCGCTCGGCCACCTCGATGGGCGTGCCCTCGTCCACGGTCTGGACGATCTCGGCCAGCAGCCGCAGCAGCACCCGGTTGGCCACGAACGCCGGGGCGTCCTTGACCAGCACGCACGACTTCTTGAGCCGCTTGCCGACGGCGAACGCGGTGGCCAGCGTCGCGTCGTCGGTCCGCCCGCCGCGGACGATCTCCAGCAGCGGCAGCACCGCGACCGGGTTGAAGAAGTGGAAGCCGACGACCCGCTCGGGGTGCCTCAGCCCGGCGGCCATCTCGCCGACCGGCAGCGAGGAGGTGTTGGTCGCCAGCACGCAGTCGGCCGAGACGTGCTCCTCGACCTCGGCGAACACCTTCCGCTTGACCGACATCTCCTCGAAGACGGCCTCGATCACGAAGTCGGCGTCGGCGAAGGCGTCCTTGGTGAGCGAACCGGTGATCAGCGACGTGAGCCGGTTGGCCTGGTCGGCCGAGATCCGGCCCTTGGCGAGCAGCTTGCCGATCTCGCCGTGCGCGGACCCGACGCCCTTGTCCAGCCGCTCCCGGTCGAGGTCGGTCAGCACGACCGGGACCTCCAGGCGCCGCGCGAACAGCAGCGCGAGCTGGCTCGCCATCAGCCCGGCGCCGACGACGCCGACCTTGGTGACCGGGCGGGCCAGCGCCTTGTCGGGGGCGCCGGCGGGCCGTTTGGCGCGCTTCTGGGTGAGGTCGAAGGCGTAGAGCCCGGCGCGCAGCTCGTCGCTCATGATGAGGTCGGCCAGCGCCTCGTCCTCGGCGGCGAAGCCCTCGTCGCGGGTCCGGTCCTTGGCCGCGGCGACCAGGTCGAGCGCGCGGACGAAGGAGGGCGCCGCGCCGTGCAGCCTGCCGTCCAGGTTCCAGCGCGCCATCGCGACGGCGTCGTCCCAGCCCTTGCCCTTGTCGGGCTCGGGGCGGCGGACGGCCAGCGCGCCGGTCAGGACGCGCGCGGTCCAGGTGAGCGACTCCTCCAGGAAGTCGGCCGAGTCGAAGATCGCGTCGGCGATGCCGAGCTCGTACGCCTGCCGGCCCTTGAGCATCCGGTTCTGCGCGAGCGGGTTGTCGATGATGACCTTGAGCGCCCGCTCCGCGCCGATCAGGTTGGGCAGCAGGTAGGTGCCGCCCCAGCCGGGCACCAGCCCGAGGAACGCCTCGGGCAGCGCGAACGCCGGGACGCCCGCCGAGACGGTGCGGTAGGTGCAGTGCAGCCCAATCTCGACGCCACCGCCCATCGCCGCGCCGTTGTAGTAGGCGAACGAGGGGACCTTCAGCTCGCCGAGCCGCCGGAACACCTCGTGCCCGAGCCGGCCGATCAGTCGGGCCTCGTCCCGGTTCTCCAGGGCGGCGACGCCCTTGAGGTCCGCGCCGACCGCGAAGACGAACGGCTTGCCGGTCACGGCCACGGCGACGATGTCGTCCCGCTCCGCGACCTGGTCGAGGGCGTCGTTCAGCGCGAGCAGGCCGCGCGGCCCGAAGGTGCTGGGTCTGGTGTGGTCGTGCCCGTTGTCGAGGGTGATCAGCGCCGCCCGGCCCGCGCCGAGCGGCAGCTCCACGTCGCGGACGCGGGCGTGCGTGACCACCTCGTCCGGGCTGCGGTTCTCGCTCGCCAGGAGCGAGCGCCACGTCTCCGCGCTGCTCACTTGGACCCCTCCCAGTTCACGTTCTCCCAGAGGACGGTGCCGCCCATGCCCATGCCGACGCACATCGTGGTGATGCCGTAGCGGACGTCCGCGCGCTCCTCGAACAGCCGGGAGAGCTGGTTCATCAGCCGCACGCCGGACGAGGCGAGCGGGTGGCCGACCGCGATCGCGCCGCCCCACGGGTTCACCCGCGCGTCGTCGTCGGCGATCTTGAAGTGCTCCAGGAAGGCCAGCACCTGGACGGCGAACGCCTCGTTGATCTCGATCAGGCCGATGTCGTCCATGGTCAGCGCGTTGCGGCTGAGCAGCCGCTCGGTGGCCGGCACCGGGCCGACGCCCATCACCTCGGGCTCCACGCCGGCGAAGGAGAAGTCCACCAGCCGCATCCGGGGCGTCAGCCCGAGCTCGCGGGCGACGTCCTCGGCGGCGAGCAGGCACGCGGTGGCGCCGTCGTTCAGGCCGGCGGCGTTGCCCGCGGTCACGTTGCCGTGCACCCGGAACGGGGTCTTCAGCGCGGCGAGGCTCTCCAGCGTGGTGCCGGGGCGCGGCGGCTCGTCCTCGGTGGCCAGGCCCCAGCCCTTGTCGGCGGACCGGATCGCGGTCGGCACCAGGTCGGGCTGGACCCGTCCGGCGGCGTAGGCGGCGGCCAGCTTCTGCTGGCTGCGCACCGCGTACGCGTCGGCGCGCTCCTTGGTGATCTCGGGGAACCGGTCGTGCAGGTTCTCCGCGGTCGAGCCCATGACCAGCGCGGACGGGTCGACCAGCCGGTCGGCCAGGAACCGCGGGTTCGGGTCGACGCCCTCGCCCATCGGGTGCCGGCCCATGTGCTCGACGCCGCCCGCGACGACCACGTCGTAGGAGCCGAACGAGATGCCGGCGCCCGCGGTGGTCACGGCGGTCATCGCGCCCGCGCACATCCGGTCGATCGCGTACCCGGGGACGCTCTTGGGCAGCCCGGCGAGCACGGCGGCGGACCGGCCGATGGTCAGGCCCTGGTCGCCGGTCTGGGTGGTGGCGGCGATCGCGACCTCGTCCACCCGCTCGGGCGGCAGGGACGGGTTGCGGCGCATCAGCTCGCGGATCGCGCGGACGATCAGGTCGTCCGCGCGGGTCTCCGCGTACAGGCCCTTCGGGCCCGCCTTGCCGAACGGCGTGCGTACGCCGTCGACGAATACGACGTCGCGTGCGGTGCGAGGCACGGTCGTCCCTTCTGGAGCGGTGGTGGTCGAGAGTGACGCTACTCGCTGGTAACCCGCTCATTCTACTCGTCAGTAACCACTGACCCGGGGCCGGGATCCCCGGGCCCTCGTCCGCCAGGGGCGGACCGGCCCGAGGGGACGGGCACGCCCGCGTCCACCGGCGCCGCCGGGATCCGGACGGTGATGGCCAGGCCGCCGTCCTCGCGCGCCACCGTCTCGACCGTCCCGCCGTGCGCCGTCACCACCGCCCGGACGATCGACAGCCCGAGCCCCGCCCCGTCCGCCGACCCGACCCGGTCGGCGCGGAGCCGGCGGAACGGCTCGAAGATCGTGTCCAGCTCGTAGGAGGGGACGGGCCGTCCCGTGTTGGCCACCCGCAGCACCGCCATGCCGTCCCGCTCACCCGTCCTGATCCAGACCCGCCCGCCCGGCACGTTGTACTTCAGCGCGTTCTCCAGCAGGTTGACCGCGCAGCGCTCCAGCAGCACCGGGTCGCCCGCCACCGCGGCGGGCCCGAGGCGCGCCTCCACGTCGATCTCGTCCGACAGCCCGTCCACCTGGTCGAGCGCGCTGGTCACCACGTCCGCCAGGGGCGTGCCGGCCCTGGTCTGGAGCTCGCGCTCGGACCGGGCGAGCAGGAGCAGCCCCTCGATCAGCCGCTCGTGCCGCGCGGTGTTGCCGAGCAGCACGTCGGCCAGCACCTTGGTCTCCGGCGGGCTCCTCCGGCTCGCCAGCGCGACCTCCAGCACCGTCCGGTTGATGGTCAGCGGCGTCCGCAGCTCGTGCGAGGCGTTCGCCACGAACCGCCGCTGCGAGTCGAACGCGCGGTGCAGCCGGTCGAGCATCCGGTCGAAGGTGTCGGCCAGGTCCTTGATCTCGTCCTGCGGGCCCGCCAGCGCGATCCGCTCGTGCAGGTTGCTCTCCGACAGCCGCCGCGCCGTCGCGGTGACTGTGTGCAGCGGCCGGAGCAGCCGCCCCGCCACCACGTACCCGATGCCGACCCCGACGACCCCCAGCACCAGCAGTAGCACCAGCGAGCTCTGCAAGAGCTGCTCCAGGACGTCGTGCTTCTGCCGGTCGAGCTGCCGCTCCGCCGTGGCCTTCACCGCCAGCAGCCCCTCGATCCGGTCCAGGGGCACCGCGGGCCGGACGATCTGCGTGGTCGCCGCCCGGGAGATCGGCGCGGAGGTCAGCCGCGTCTCCATCGCGCGCACCGTGAGCAGATACGTCACCGCGACCAGCGCGCTCGCCGTCACCAGGAACAGCGACCCGTACACCAGCGTCAGCCGGGCCCGCACGCTCAGCCGCACCGTCACAGCCGGTACCCCGATCCGGTCACGGTCTCGATCAGCGGCGGACCGCCCAGCTTGCGGCGCAGCGTCGCCATGGTGACCCGGACGATGTTGCTGAACGGGTCGATGTTCTCGTCCCAGGCGTGCTCCAGCAGCCGCTCGGCGCTCACCACCCCGCCCTCGGCGCGCAGCAGCTCCTCCAGCACGGTGA
Organism: Spirillospora sp. NBC_01491; assembly: GCF_036227065.1. Taxonomy (GTDB): domain Bacteria; phylum Actinomycetota; class Actinomycetes; order Streptosporangiales; family Streptosporangiaceae; genus Spirillospora; species Spirillospora xylanilytica. The sequence goes on along the minus strand of NZ_CP109432.1, from coordinate 2,299,459 downwards.
ACTCCTTCTTGGTGAGCCGCAGCTCCCGGCCCTCCCGCGCGACCCGGCGCCGGTGCGGGTCCAGCCGGATCCCGCGCCGCTCCAGGACGGGCGGCACCGGCGGCCCCGACCTGCGCGACAGCGCCCGCACCCGCGCGACCAGCTCGCCGAACACGAACGGCTTGGGCAGGTAGTCGTCGGCGCCGAGCGCCAGGCCGTCCACCCGCTCGTCCACCTCGCCTGCGGCGGTCAGCATCAGGATCCGCCCGGCGTGCCGCCGTCCCACCAGGTCGCGGCACACCTCGTCGCCGTGCACCGTGGGCAGGTCCCGGTCCAGCACGATCACGTCGTACTCGGTGTACGCGGCGCGCTCCAGCGCGGCGTCGCCGTCGTAGACCACGTCGACGGCCATCGCCTCCTCGCGCAGCCCCTCGGCGATCGTGTCCGCCAGCACCCGCTCGTCCTCGACGATCAGTACGCGCATCCGCCCCCCTCCCGGCCTGTTCGCCCGAGCATGGAGGAGTGGACGTTAAACCGGGGTAAGCCGGGCTCAGCGCCGCCGAACCCCGCGCGGCCAGACCTCCAGGATCCGCTCCGCCGTCGCGCCGACGGTCCCGGACGTCGTGTCGAGCGTGAGTGTCCCCGGCGGATCGGACCGCGCGATCACCGCGAGCTGCGCCGTCGTCCTGGCGAGCTGCGCCTGCGCCCCCGACCCGATCTCCCGCCGCTCGATCCGTTCGGCCAGCGCGGGCAGCCCCGCGGTCAGCCGCACCGCCGTCACGTCCGCCCCCGGCACCGCCGCCGTGATCCACTCCAGATCCGCGGTCAGCTCCGCGAACACCCCCATGACGATGAGCCGGGTGTGCCCCAGCCCGGCGAAGTTCCCCCAGAGCGCCGCCAGGTTGCGCCGCGACAGCTCCCCGGGCCCGAGCCCGGCCGGCGGCCACGGATGCACCCGGTCCAGCTCGTCCGAATCGATCATCGCGTGCGCCACGTCCAGCTCGGCGAGCCGGTGCCCGACCTCGAACCCGGTCACCGTCTTCCCCACGCCCGCCGCCCCGCAGACCACCAGCATCTCGATCTTCGACATCCCCCCATCCTCCCGTCCGGGGGTCACGCCCGGAACTCTCCGGCCGGACTGCTGATGCCGACCGGACCGGCCTCGGCGGTACCGGGCTCGGGCAGCGTCCGGAACAGCAGCCAGCTCAGCGCGGGCATCACGATCAGCGGCGCGAGCGCCACCTGGAGGGAGGCGGCGTCGGCGACCCCGCCGATGAGGGGGCCGGCCAGGCCGCCGACGCTGACGGTCAGCCCGAGCGTGATGCCGCTGGCGGTGCCGATGCGGCTGGGAAGGTAGTCCTGGCCGAGCGTGACCTGGAGCGAGAAGGGGACGTAGAGGCCGACGGACGTCAGCCCCAATGGCGCACCCAGCTGCGCCTCCACCACGCCCTGCTCCTGCTGGCCGAGGACACCCCGGTGACCACCGTGGCGCACACCTGCGGCTGGTCGACGGCCAGCGCCTTCATAGCCGTCTTCCGCCGAGTCTTCGGACACACTCCCGGAACACACCAGCACCAATGCCCCGGATCGTCGTCGCGGGTGAACGGGCCCGCGGCGACGGGCCTGGTGCGAGCGTGGCGCACCACTACCTCTGGCGACGCTGACCGCCCCACAGCCCAGGACAACGGCAAGGTCGGGAACCGGCCACGTCCGTCGGCTGGTGTAATCATGCGGTGAGTGGCATACGACAACTTCCACCCGGCTTGCGGAGCGATTTGCGGCACTTCGCCTATTACTTGGGTAACGGCACGCTGCTCTGCCCCGGGTATGACTGCCTCGACTACGACGAGGTCGTCACGCGTTATGACGACACGGTCGGGCGGTTGTTCGCCATCTTGCTCGACGACTATCACCGTCCGCTGGATGACGAAGGGGTGGATTCACGCGCTGACGACGACCGGGTAAGAGCGTGGCTCGCGGCTGAGTGCGACCCGGCACGCTATGAGGCCCCTCCGCTGAGCGATGCCGGGCTTCGTCTCTCAGGGTTCGATGAAGGATGGAAGGACGCGGTCGTGGCGTTCGCCCGCAAGCTTGGACGCGGCACTCTCGCCCCGGAAGTACTGGAGGGGATCGATTATGTGCCCTATCTGGTCGAGGGTGGATCCCTGCCGGAGGATGTCGTCACGGTGTTCGCCAATGTGCTGAAGGTCGATTCGGACGGGACGCCGGCCGACGCAAGCCACGCCGAACGTCGAGCCGCACAGAAGTTGCGGGAGTGGCTCGAGCACGACTACCGGCCGGATCCACCGATGGAGGTCTGGGAGTTCGAACTCGTCTAGGGCCTGTCCGGTGGATCATGTGTTGATCCATAGCAGGGCTGTGACCAGGGTGATCGCGGCTTGATAGTTGCGGGCGAGTTTGTCGTAGCGGGTGGCGATGCCGCGCCATTGCTTGAGTCGGCCGATGCAGCGTTCGACGACGTTGCGGCGCCGGTAGACGGCGGGGTCGAAGGCCGGTGGGCGTCCGCCGAGGGTTCCGCGGCGGGCGCGTCCGGCCTTCTGGTCGGCGCGTTCGGGGATGGTGGTGCCGATCCCGCGGTCGCGTAGCGACCGGCGGATCGCGGCCGAGCTGTAGGCCTTGTCCGCGATGACCCGGTCGGGCCGGCACCGCGGACGGCCCGGGCCGGGCCGCGATACCCGTATCGCCGCCAGGACGTGCGGGAAGGCAGTGCAGTCGTTGATGTTCCCGGCGGTGAGCACGATCGACAGCGGCAGGCCACGGCCGTCGACGGCCAGGTGGATCTTGGTGGTCAGCCCGCCTCGGGACCGTCCAAGAGCCTGCCCCACTCCATCGGCCGACCGGTTTGTCCGGCCGAGTGCCCCTTTTGCGGGCACCAGTGGCGTGCTGGTGGGCCCGCACGATGGTCGAGTCGACGCTGACACTCCAGTCGATCCGCCCGACGGCGTCATCATGGACCTGTACATGCGCCAGGATCCGGTCGAAGGTGCCATCGGCGGCCCACCGCCGATAACGCTCATAAACGGTCTTCCAGTTGCCGTACCGCTCGGGCAGATCCCGCCACGGGGCACCGGTGGCCAGCTTCCACAAGATCCCGTCCAACACCCTCCGATGGTCCAGCCACCGGCCACCCCGGCCAGCCCGAACAGGCAGAAGAGGTTCGATCCGCCGCCAGGCGGCATCGGTCAACTCATGACGACGCACCATGACACATCATCAAAGACCACACCCGAGATCACCCACAGCCGAACACAAAGATCCACCGGACAGGCCCTAGGGCCGGAGCACGCATGTGTGTTCTGTCGCGAGGCGAGGCAGAGGGCCGCCGCCGACCTCGCCGGAGGCGGCACGGCTAATGCACGTTTAACCCTGGGGTGGGTGTGATGGCTTCTTGTCGGGGTGTGTGGCCCTGGCGGAGAGGGAGCTATGCGGGGTCGGGTGTGGGTTCTCGTGGTGCCGGTGCTGCTGGGGGTTGCGGGTTGTGGGGGAGGGGACGGGGGCGGTGGGGTCGCCAGCGCCGGGGGGACGGGGGCCAAGGGGGCCTCGGCGGCTCCGTCGAAGTCGCTGAGCCCGGAGGACGCGCGGTTGAAGTTCGCGCAGTGCATGCGGCAGAACGGGGTCGATGTGCCCGATCCGGGGAGTGGGGGCGCCGGCCAGACGATGCGGCTGGGTGGGAAGGGGACCGACCGGGCCGCGTTGCAGGCGGCGATGAAGAAGTGCCAGCCGTACTTGCAGGCCGGCGGGAAGATGCCGGACATGAAGGATCCCAAGGTCCGGGATCAGTACATCAAGTTCGCCCAGTGCATGCGGAAGAACGGGGTGGACATGCCCGACCCGAAGCCCGACGGGGGGATGGCGTTGCCGGCGCAGGCCGGTGACCGGGCGAAGGTCGAGAAGGCGGGCAAGGCGTGCAAGGGCGTTCTGGCCGGGGCGGGCGGACGATGAGGAAGGTGCTGGTGGTCGGGGCCGCCGTGACCGTGGTGGCGGCGGGTGGCGCGGCGGTGGCGCTGAGCGGGGGAGGGGGCGGCGGCGAGGCGCATGCTGCGGCGCTCGGCACCGCGACGGTGTCCAGGGGCGACCTCGTGGATTCGGAGAAGGTCGACGGGACGCTCACCTTTGAGGACGAGCGGCAGGTGCGGACGGGGGCGTCCGGCACGGTCACCGCGGCGCCCAAGGAGGGACGGACCGTCAAGCGCGGCAGGACCCTGCTGCGGGTGGACGGCGAGCCGGTGACCCTGATGTACGGCGCCGTGCCGATGTACCGGACGCTGGCGCGCGGCGTGTCCGGCGGCGTGGACGTGGAGCAGCTCGAACGGAACCTGCGGGCTCTCGGCTACGGCGGCGGCCTGACGGTGGACGAGGAGTTCACCGGGGCGACGGCGGACGCCGTCCGGGAGTGGCAGGACGACCGGGGGCTCGCGGAGAGCGGCTCGGTGGACGCGGCGCAGGTGGTGTTCCTGCCCGGGGCCGTGCGGGTGAAGGAGGTGCGGGCCCCGGAGGGGGCGCGGACCGCGGGCGGGCAGCCGGTGCTGACCGTGACGGGCACCCGCCAGGTCGTCCACCTGGATCTGGACGCCGGCAAGCAGGACCTGGCGCGCAAGGGGGCCAGGGTGGGCGTCGAGCTGCCCGGCGGGAAGGGCGCGGAGGGGCGGATCTCCGATGTGGGCTCGGTGGCGCGCAGGACCGGGACCGGGCAGGACGCCAAGACCACCCTGGACGTCGAGATCACGCTGGTGAAGGGCGCGGGCGGCGGGCTGGACCAGGCGCCGGTCACGGTCGCGCTGGAGAGCGAGCGCCGCGAGGGCGTGCTGTCGGTGCCGGTCGAGGCGCTGCTGGCGCTGCGCGAGGGCGGCTTCGGGGTGGAGGTCGTGGAGGGCTCGGCGCGCCGGATCGTGCCGGTGACCACGGGGGCCTTCGGCGGCGGACGGGTCGAGGTCGGCGGCGCGGTCCGCGCGGGCATGAAGGTCGGGGTGCCCGCCACGTGAACATCATCGAGCTGGCCGGGGTGACCAAGGAGTATCCGGGCGGGGTGGCCGCGCTGCGCGGCGTCGACCTGGCCGTCGCGCGGGGGGAGCTGACCGCGATCGTGGGGCCGTCCGGGTCGGGCAAGTCCACCCTGCTGCACATGATCGGGACGCTGGACCGGCCCACCGCCGGGACGGTCCGGATCGCCGGGCACGATGTCGCGGCGCTGAGCGACCGGGAGCTGTCGGCGCTGCGGGCGCGGCACATCGGGTTCGTCTTCCAGCAGTTCCACCTGGCGGACGGGGTCAGTGCGCTCGACAACGTCGCCGACGGGCTCCTCTACGCGGGCGCGGGCCTGAGGGAGCGGCGGGAACGGGCCGCGCGGGCGCTGGACCGGGTCGGGCTCGGCGGACGGGTCCGGCATCGGCCGAACCAGCTCTCGGGCGGCGAGCGGCAGCGGGTGGCGGTCGCGCGGGCCGTGGTCGGCGAGCCCGACCTGGTGCTGGCCGACGAGCCCACCGGGAACCTGGACTCGGCCGCGGGCGCCGAGGTGATGGAGCTGCTCGGCGGCCTGCACCGGTCCGGCACCACGGTGGCGATCATCACGCACGACCCGGAGGTGGCCGCGCTCGCGCCGCGCCGGGTGCGGGTCCGCGACGGGCTGATCGTGGACGGCGCCCGGTGAGCGCCCCGGGGCTCACCCCGGCCCGGCTCGGCGGCCGGGACGTGGTGCGGGTCGGGTTCGGCGGGCTGCGCGCACGGCCGGCGCGGGCGGTGCTGTCGGCGCTCGGAATCGCGATCGGCATCGCGACGATGGTCGCGGTGATCGGCATCTCCTCGTCCAGCAAGGAGGAGCTGCTCCGCCGGATCGACCGGCTCGGCACCAACCTGCTGACCGTCACGCCGGGCGACACGCTGTTCGGCGAGGGCGCCGAGCTGCCCGCGTCGGCCCCGGCGATGGTCGCCCGGATCGGGCCGGTCACCGCGGTCGGCGCGACGGGCGCGACGGATGCCACGGTGCGGCGCACCGACCGGATCCCGAAGGAGGTGACCGGGGGCATCGCGGTGCAGGCGGCCACGCCGGAGCTGCTGCGGACGCTGGACGCGACGGTCCGCTCGGGCGGCTGGCTCAACGCGGGCACCGCCCGCCACCCCGGCGTGGTGCTCGGTTCGGAGGCCGCGCGGCGGCTCGGCTTCGACCGGGCGGGCGGACGGGTGTGGCTCGGCGGACGCTGGTTCACCGTGCTCGGCGTGCTGGACCCGGCCGGGCTGGCGCCGGAGATCGACCGGTCGGCGCTGGTCGGCTGGGAGGCGGCGCGGCGCCACCTCGGGTTCGGCGGCCGTCCGACGACCGTGTACGAGCGGTCGGCGGACGCCTCGGTGGCCGCCGTCCGCGACGTCCTGGCCCGGACGGTCAACCCGGAGAACCCCGAGGAGGTCCAGGTGAGCCGGCCCTCGGACGCGCTGGAGGCCAGGGCCGCGGCGGCGGGCGCGTTCACCGGCCTGCTGCTCGGGCTCGGCGCGGTCGCGCTGCTGGTCGGCGGGGTCGGGGTGGCCAACACGATGGTGATCTCGGTGCTGGAACGGCGCCGCGAGATCGGGCTGCGCCGGTCCCTCGGCGCGACCCGGGGGCAGGTGCGGGTGCAGTTCCTGGCCGAGTCGCTGCTGCTGTCGGCGTTCGGCGGCGTCGCCGGCGTGCTGCTCGGGACGGCGGTGACCGTGGGGTTCACGCTCTACCGGGGGTGGCCGCCGGTGGTGCCGGGGTGGGCGCTCGGCGGGGCGCTCGCGGCGACCCTCGCGATCGGCGCCGTGGCGGGCCTCTACCCGGCGATGCGGGCGGCCCGCCTGCCGCCGACCACGGCTCTGGCCACGGTCTGACGACCGGTGCATGATTGGGACGGACGACGACATCCCGACCCGGGGGAGGTGCCCCGCCTTGCCGGTGCCACGCCCGCTCCGCGACCGCTGCCGCGATTTCCTCGGGATCGACGGGGAGATCCGCTACATCTTCCCGGCGATGGCGGGCGGTGGCGGCGGCGGCACCTTCGTCTTCGTCGTCACCGGCGACCAGATCGCGGTGATCTCGACCGGCCCGTTCGCGCGCGGGACGCCCAAGAGCGTCTGGGGCAGCTACCCGCGGGGTACCCGCATCGGCCCGGTCGAGACCGGCTCCGGCGCCACCTTCGAGTTCGCCGGCGCCGAGTTCGAGGTGGACGACGAGTACGCCGCGGTCATCAACGCCGCCGACGCCGAGGTGTTCGCCCGCGACAGCCTCCCGCGGGACCCGCTCCCCGACCTGTGACAGCGGGTCAGGACGACGGCGAGGGGGACGCCCCGGCGGGCGCGGCGGGGGCCGGCCTGGACGGTGCGGCAGGGCGCAGGAACAGCGCCATGACCGGCACCAGGTAGGCCGCCCACATGGCGAGCTGGAGCCAGGTGATCTGCGGGGTGACGTTGAGGACGCCCTGGAACAGCGTCTGCGCCCAGTCGCCCGCGGTGCCGAACTTGGCGAAGAACACGTGCGGCTCCAGCGCCACCGCGTTCAGGCCGGGCACCACCTCGGCCTCCTGGAGGTCATGGAACCCGTACCCGAACACGCCGGCGGCGACCACGATGAGCGCCGCCCCCGTCCAGGTGAAGAAGCGCTTGAGGTTGAGGCTGAGGCCGCCGAGGTAGAGCAGGTAGCCGAGCACGACCGCGACGGCCAGCCCGCCGACGGCGCCGACGATCGGCTGGACGGCGCCGTCCGCGGAGTTGGTGATGTTGGTCCACAGGAACAGGGCGGTCTCCAGCCCCTCCCGCCCGACCGCGAGGAACGCCACGGTCGCGAGGGCGACCGGGCCGACGTTCAGCGCGCCCTCCAGCCGTCCCTCCAGCTCGGCCTTCATGAACCGGGCCGTCTTGCGCATCCAGAAGACCATCCAGGTGACCAGGCCGACCGCGATGATCGACAGCACCCCGCCGAACAGCTCCTGCGTCTTGAACTGCATCTCCGAGGACGCGGCGCTCAGCGCGATGCCGAACCCGACGCTGAGCACGATGGCGAGCCCGACGCCCGCCCACACCGGGGCGAGCGCCCCGCGGTGGCCGCTCTTGACCAGGTAGGCGATCAGGATGCTGACGACCAGCGCGGCCTCCAGCCCCTCGCGCAGGCCGATGAGGAAATTGCCCAGGACCATCGCAGGCTCCTCGGACTCGGGCCTCGGGGCAGTGTCCCGGGGGCGAACGGACTCTCGCACGTGCCGGCGCACGCGGATTAGGCAAAGCTAACCTAAGCCAGTGTGGGCCGGTCCGGCGGCCCCCGCAAGGCCCGTCCGGGACGCTCCCCGCGCCGCGCGCGCGGGATCACTCGCCCGCGTCGTCCTCCTCCAGCTCGACGAACGCCGCGGCGATCGGCTGCGCCACCAGGCCGACCTGCCAGTCGCGCGCGCCGAGGCCCCGCAGCGCGGCGGCGACCGCCGTCGCGGAGACGTCGCTCGGCGGCGTCCAGGCCAGGCGGCGCACCGAGTCGGGCTGCATCAGGTTCTCGGACGGCATCGTGTGCGCGTCGGCGAGCGAGGCGATCACGGCCCGCGCGGCGGTGAGCCGCTTGGCCGCCTCGGGGTCGCGCTCGGCCCAGCGGTGCGCGGGCGGCGGCCCGTCGCCGGGCAGGTTGGCCTCGGGCAGCGCCTTGTCGGGCAGGCCCTTGGCCCGCGACACCGCGCGCAGCCACGCCGACTGGTGCCGCCGGGCGCCGCGTCCGCGCATGGTCGACAGGGCCTGGAGCTCGGCCGGGGTCTTGGGCGGGTGCAGCGCCAGGTCGACGATCCCGGCGTCCTGGAGCACCCGGCCGGGGGACAGGTCGCGCTCGCGGGCGATCCGGTCGCGCGCCTCCCACACCTCCCGGACGGTCGCCAGGGCCCGCCGGTTGCGGACGCGGTGGATGCCGGACGTGCGGCGCCACGGGTCGGCGCGCGGCGGCTTGGGCGGCGTCGCCAGGATCGCGGCGAACTCCTCCAGCGCCCACTCGAGCTTGCCGGTCTCCTCCAGCTCCGCCTCCAGCGCGTCGCGCAGCTCGACCAGCAGCTCGACGTCGAGCGCCGCGTAGCGGAGCCAGTCCTCGGGGAGGGGGCGGGTCGACCAGTCGGCCGCCGAATGCCCCTTCTCCAGGACGAACCCGAGCACGTTCTCGACCATCGAGCCGAGCCCGACCCGCGGATAGCCGAGCAGCCGCCCGGCCAGTTCGGTGTCGAACAGCCGGCGGGGCACCAGCCCCACCTCGGCCAGGCACGGCAGGTCCTGGTTGGCGGCGTGCAGCACCATCTCGGTGCCCGCCAGCGCCGCGTCCAGGCCGGACAGGTCGGGACAGCCGACCGGGTCGATCAGCGCCGTGCCCGCCCCGGCCCGGCGGAGCTGGATCAGGTAGGCGCGCTGGCCGTAGCGGTAGCCGGACGCGCGCTCGGCGTCGACCGCGACGGGGCCGGTGCCGGCCGCGAACGCGGCGATGACGCGTTCGAGCCCGTCGCCGTCGACCACGACGGGCGGTACGCCCTCGCGCGGTTCGAGCAGCGGCACGGCCGTTCGCTCGGCCTGCTCGCTCGCTGCGGTCTCCTCTGCCCCCGGGCCCTGGTCAGGGCCGGTGGCGCGTGTATCGGACACTCCCACGGTTCCCGCGTTCTCCCCGGCCGCCTCGGTTTCGGACGTTGTGCTACCCACGCCCCCTACCGTACGTCTCTCAGCCGCCGGCCCCGCCGGGGCGGTCGGGCAGCGCCGAGACCCCGGCGGGCGGCAGGCCCGCCGTCGTGCACATGACCTCGCACCACGCGGTCACGTGACCAGCGAGATCCTCCCCGGTCGGGGACCACGAGGCGCGCAGTTCGAGCTCGGTGGTGGACGGCTCGTCGCGCTTGTCGCCGAAGCTCTCGGAGACCGCGCGGGTGATCGTCCCCGACTCGCCCGCGTACCCGGCGGGCTCCAGCGCCTCCAGCAGCCAGCTCCACGCGACCGAGCCGATCAGCTCGTCGGCGGCGATCTCGGGCTCCAGGTCGGCCCGGATGTAGGCCACGATCCGGAAACCGCCGGTCCAGCCCTGGCGGCCCTCGGGGTCGTACAGGACGATCAGCCGGCCGGTGGCGATCTCGGTCTCGCCGTCGCCGCCGTCGCGGTAGACGCTGCCGGACATGGCCGCCGCGTACGGCGCGAGCCGCTGCGGCGCGGGCATGTCCTCCAGGTCGAGCTCCGGTCGCGGGCCGGGGCCGTCCAGAATCGCGCGCAGCGTGTCGACGGCCCGTTGGAACGGGGGTGGATTCATGGGGAGACCGGCCGATGTGCGGGCTTGCGCCGCGGTGCGGCCCGGCCGGAGCGACTGCGCCCCGGCCGCGGCGACGGGTGGGACAGGTGGGGCCGGAGGGGCCGGTGGGACGGTGCCGGGCGCGGAGCCGGGCACGGCGACGGGGGGTGAAGGCGGGGATGCAGGCACGGCACAGGTTTCGTCTCGGGGGCCGGGGCGTTCAGGCCACGGCCCGCGCGGAAGTGGTCCGGCCGGAGGCGGGCGTGCCGATCAGGGCGGGCACGCCGTGCACGGTGGGGGTGCCGGAGGTGGTGGTGATGCCGGGGAGGGGGCCCGTGACGGCGCCCGCGATGACGGGGACGACCGGCGGCAGGCCGATCAGGACGGCGGTGCCGCACTCGGCGCAGAACCGCTCTGGGCAGTCCGGACCATGCCCGTCGGGGCAGGGCGGTTGCTCGAAGAGGCGCTCATCACCGCAGGTGGAGCAGTACAAGGGGGAACCTCCCTCGGCTATGACACGCATCACGTTCGCATGAGCCGGTGACAGAATGCGGGACTTCGCTCGGCGTGTCCGGAACTTCTACCCGGCCCGCGCGGCCCCTCCGTGGCTTCCTTCCGGCCGTTCCGATTTCCTCTCGCGTGCCGTTGTGCGCCCCCGTGCGCCCGCGTACCGGTGGCGTGGGACCATCGCAGGGTGGCTGTTGACGCTGTTGGTTCGCAAGGCCCCGGTCAGGGGCACCCCGCCCTGGGACTCCGGGAGAGCCCCTTCCTGCGGGCGTGCCGCCGCACCCCGGTGCCGCACACGCCCGTGTGGTTCATGCGGCAGGCGGGGCGTTCCCTGCCGGAGTACCTGAAGCTGCGCGAGGGCGTCCCGATGATGGAGGCGTGCGCCCGCGCGGACATGATCGTGGAGATCACGCTCCAGCCGGTGCGGCGTTACGCGGTGGACGCGGCGATCCTGTTCAGCGACATCGTGGTGCCGCTGAAGGCGATCGGCGTCGACCTCGACATCAAGCCCGGCGTGGGCCCGGTGATCGCCGACCCGATCCGCGACGCGTCCGGCCTGGACGTGCTGCGCCCGCTCACCCCGGACGACGTCCCGTACGTGGCCGAGGCGGCCGGGGAGCTGGTCCGCGAGCTCGGCGGCACCCCGCTCATCGGGTTCGCCGGGGCGCCGTTCACGCTGGCCGCGTACCTGATCGAGGGCGGCCCGTCCAAGAACCACGACCGCACCAAGGCCATGATGTACGGCGAGCCGGCGCTGTGGGCCGAGCTGATGGAGCGGCTGGCCGACATCACCATCGCGTTCCTGAAGGTGCAGATCGCGGCCGGGGCGAGCGCGGTCCAGCTCTTCGACTCGTGGGTGGGCGCGGTCTCCCCGGAGGACTACCGCGCCTCGGTGCTGCCCTACAGCCGGCGGATCTTCGCCGCGATCGAGTCGCTCGGCGTCCCGCGGATCCACTTCGGCGTCGGCACCGGCGAGCTGCTCGGCCTGATGGGCGAGGTCGGGGCCGACGTGGTCGGCGTCGACTGGCGGGTGCCGCTGGACGAGGCCGCGCGCCGCGTCGGGCCGGGCCGGGCGCTCCAGGGCAACCTGGACCCCGCGCTCCTGTTCGCGCCGTGGGACGTCCTGGAGCGGCGCGCCCGCGACGTCCTGGAGCGCGGCCGGGCCGCCGAGGGCCATGTCTTCAACCTGGGGCACGGCGTGCAGCCGTCAGTCGACCCGGACGTGCTGGCCCGCCTCACCGACCTCGTCCATGAGGCGAGCGCGCAGCACTGACCGGACTCCCGGGACCTACTGGGGCGGCGTCGGCCCCGTCGGCCTCGTCGGCGGCTTGGGCCCGCCGGACGCGTCCGGCTCGGCGACCCCCGGCTCGGACGGCTCCTGCTGAGCCGCCTCCTGCCCGGACGCCTCCTGCCCGGACGCCTTCGGCTCAGAGGTGGTCGGTTCCGAGGCCGCCGGCCGGGGCCGGGGTGATCCGGCGGGGACCCACTCCGTGGCCAGGGGCGGGAGGCGGTGGCGGAGGCGCCGCCACACGGGCCGTCCCAGCAGGCCGATCACCACGGCGATGACCAGGAACGGCAGCAGCCAGCCGAGCAGCACCAGCAGCCCGCCGACGAACGCGCTGAGGGCGTGCCAGCCCCCCTTGAGGCCGCTGACGAAGCCGTGCTCCTGCTTCTTCTTCGCCGGGGCCGCCGCCTTCTGCTCGGCCACCAGCTCGACCTTCACCGTGCCGTAGCTCGTGCTGTGCTGGAGCGCCTTCTGCTGGGACTGGAGCGACTCCAGGTCGGCCTCCCGGCTCGAGATCTCATCCTCCACCCGGATGATCTCGTTGAGGTCGCCGGTCTGGTCGAGGAGGGCGCGGAACGACTTCAGGGTGGCCTCCGCCGAACGCACCCGGCTGTCGACGTCGGCGACCTTCTCGGTCACGTCCTCCGCCTGCTGGCGCAGCGAGAGCTTGGTGCCGAGCTGCCGGGAGAGCTGGTCGAGCACGCCCGCGTACTGCTTCGCGGGCATCCTGAGGGTGAGGGCGGCGCCGGGCGGCGCGGTCGTGGTCGCCTCGGTCTCCACGAAGCCGCCCGCGGCCGTGGCCAGCCGCTTGGCCTGGGTCGCCGAGGCGTCCACGTTCCCGCTGCGGACGCGCAGGTCCGCGGTGAAGACGACCGCGCGGGCGAGGGCGGGCTCCTTCCCGCCCGACGGCTTCTTCGTGCCGCCACCGGTGCCCGCCGACGAGGAGGCCCGGGGGCGGGGGGCCTTGCCCATCGGTCCGGCGGCCGAGTCGGAACTCGTTCCACCGCCTGCACACCCGGCCATCAGAATGGCCAGTAACAGGACGATCAGTGCACATGTCGCTTGTCTGAGGGTCCGCATGGCCCTTGGACGGAGTGGTGCAGAACACGGTTCGTGGTGGTAGATCCCGATCCAGGCTCGAAGGGAGCACGCGCGGATCACGGCGCCGCCCCCCGGTGCGCGGCCACCCGGGGGGTCTGGGAAGGTGGAGCCATGACCACCTCGCATGTCGTTGTCGTCGGTGGCGGCATCGCGGGCCTGACCGCCGCACGGCTGCTCGCCCGTGGCGGCGTCCGGGTGACGGTGCTCGAAGGCGCCCCCCGCACCGGCGGCAAGCTGCGGGTCAGCGAGATCGCCGGGCTGCCGGTGGACGAGGGCGCCGAGTCGATGCTCGCCCGCCGCCCTGAGGGCCTGGAGCTGGTGCGCGACCTCGGCCGCTCGGACGAGCTGGTCAACCCGGGCACCACCTCGTCGGCGATCCTCAGCCACGGCGCGCTCCGCAAGCTGCCGGCCGGCCAGGTCATGGGCGTGCCGTCCGACCTGCGGGCGCTGGCCGGGTCCCAGGTGCTGTCCCCGGCCGGGCTCGCGCGCGTCCCGCTCGACCTGGTGCTGCCCGAGACGCCGCGCGGCGCCGACGTGTCGGTCGCCGACTACGTGGGCGCCCGGGTCGGCCGCGAGGCCGTCGACCGGCTGGTCGAGCCGCTGCTCGGCGGCGTCTACGCCGGACGGGTCGATCAGCTCTCGTTCGACGCCACGCTCCCGGGCGTCGCCGCCGCCGCGCGCACCCACCGTTCGCTGATCTCCGCCGTCCAGGGCATCCGGGACGCCGCGCCGAAGGACGCCGGGCCGGTGTTCGCCACGCTGCCCGGCGGGCTGGGCACGCTCGCCGGCCTGGTGTCCGACGACGTCGCCGCCGCCGGAGGCACCGTCCGTACCGGCGCGATGGTGCGGGAGCTGCGCCGCACCCCCACCGGCTGGCGGCTCACCGTCGGGCCGACGCGGGCCCCCGAGCGGGTCGACGCCGACGCCGTGGTGGTCGCCGTCCCCGCCGCGCCCGCCGCCCGGCTGCTGGCCGACGACGTCCCCGCCGCCGCCCGCGAGCTGGCCCGGATCGAGTACGCGAGCATGGCGATCATCACGCTCGTCTACCGGGCCACCGCGTTCCCGCGGCTGCCGCGCGGCAGCGGCTACCTGGTGCCCGCGGTCGAGGGACGGGACGTCAAGGCGGTCACGTTCAGCTCGGTCAAGTGGCCGCACCTGCGCGACCGCGACCCCGAGCTCATCGCCGTGCGGTGCTCCATCGGGCGGTTCGGCGAGGAGCACGCGCTCCAGCGCTCCGACGAGGAGCTGGTGGCCGCCGCGATGACCGAGCTGGCCGCCACCTGCGGCGTGTCCGAGCTGCCCGCCGAGACGCGGGTGACCCGGTGGGGCGGCGGCCTGCCGCAGTACAACGTCGGCCACGCCGACCGGGTGGGCCGGATCCGCGCGGCGGTCGCCGGCCAGCCGGGACTGGCCGTCGCGGGCGCGGCCTACGACGGGCTGGGCGTCCCGGCGTGCGTCGCGACCGCGCGCGGCGCGGCGTCCCGGATACTGGACCATCTGAAGAGCCGAGGAGAGTCGAGTCATGGCAGCGACGGAGAAGGACCGGCCGAAGGCGCGGGACCTCAACCAGGTGATCCGCTACACGATGTGGTCGGTCTTCCGGGTGACGAGCCCGGGTGACCTCGGCGCCGGGGCCGCCGCCGAGGTCCAGGACCTGCTCGACCAGGCGGCCGGCCGGGACGTGACCACCCGCGGCGTGTACGACGTGGCCGGCCTGCGCGCCGACGCCGACTACATGTTCTGGTGGCACGCGCCGACCGCCGACGACCTCCAGGACGTCTACGCGCGGTTCCGCCGCACGGCGGTCGGCCGGGCGAGCGAGCCGGTCTGGTCGCAGATGGCGCTGCACCGGCCCGCCGAGTTCAACAAGAGCCACATCCCGGCGTTCCTGGCCGACGAGCAGTCGCGGGACTACGTCTGCGTCTACCCGTTCGTGCGGTCCTACGACTGGTACCTGATCCCCGACGAGCAGCGCCGCGCGCTGCTCGCCGAGCACGGCAAGATGGCGCGCGAGTACCCGGACGTGCGGGCCAACACCGTGTCCTCGTTCGCCCTCGGCGACTACGAGTGGATGCTGGCGTTCGAGGCCGACGAGCTGTACCGCATCGTCGACCTCATGCGGCACCTGCGGGGCTCGGAGACGCGCCGGTACGTCCGTGAGGAGACGCCGTTCTACACCGGGCGCCGCAAGACCGTCGCCGACCTGGTCGCAGCTCTCCCGTGACCCCGGCCGCGGCGATGACCGGGATGAGGTGAGTCTCCGGGATCGCCCGTTGGACGCATGTTGTCCGATGGGGGCCGAACGTGCGGCAATGGGGCAGTAAGGTGCTGGCCGTGACTACCGCTCCCCCCAAGCCCCCGCGGGGCCGGCACGCCAAGCCGCCGTCCCGCCTCTCGGCCCGCTGGAACCGGTTGGTGAGCCCGTCGTCCGGGGAGTCCGGGCGACGGCGCCGGCTGATCGTCGCCGGCGGCGCCGCCTCGGCCGCGGTGCTCGCCGCTGCGGCGGTCGTGGGGTTCTCGGTCACCGGCTCGCGGGACGCCCCCCGCGCCGTCGCCGCCGCGCACACCGGCAAGGAGGCCGCGAGGCCGTCCGCCCTGGCCGGCTCGAAGGCGCCGGCGACCCGCGATCCCGACGAGGTGCCCGAGGCGGTCCCGTACTTCGAGACCCAGGACACCGGCAAGAAGGTCGTCAAGCACGTCACGGACGTGCGGCGCAGCGGCGACTTCGTCCGGATCTACACCGATCTCGGCGAGGGCGACGAGAACTCCGAGCCCGCCGTGTCGCTGTGCGAGTGGACCACCAAGCTGCTGGAGCAGGGCGGCGACGACGACCCCCGCGTCTTCGTGCACGGCAAGAGCAGCGACAACGGCAGCGTGGTGCTGGCCAACAAGCAGAGCGACAAGGACGACTGCGAGGTCGGCGAGACCCGCTGACCACCCGCCGCGCCCGGCCCGCCGGGTAACCTCGCTGTGCTGCGGACCGCACCACTTGCGAGGAGAGAGCGTCACATGCCCGAACCGACGTCCGGCCTGACCGTCGACAACGCCCTGGTCTTCGACGGCTGGTCGGCCGACCTGCGCGAGGCGTCCCTGTTCGTCCGGGACGGCGTCATCGCCGAGATCGGCGACCGCGTCACCCGCGGCGACCGCGTGATCGACGCCCGCGGCCGGGTCGTCACACCGGGCCTGATCGACGCGCACTTCCACGCGTACGCGATCTCGCTGCACAACCTGGAGTTCGACGCGGGCCCGCTCAGCTACCTCGCCCTCGCCGGGGCGCGGCGGCTCGGGCGGGCCCTGCGCCGCGGCTTCACCACCGTCCGGGACGTGGCGGGCGGCGACGCCGGGCTGGCCCGCGCGATCGAGACCGGCCTGATCGCCTCGCCCCGTTACCTGTACACCGGGCCCGCGCTCAGCCAGACCGGCGGGCACGGCGACGCCCGCCCCGCCGACCTCGACATCTGCCTGCACACCGCGCGGATGAACGAGGTGGTCGACGGGGTGGAGAACCTGCGCGTCGCGGTGCGCGAGCGGTTCCGCACCGGCGCGCACGCGATCAAGATCATGACGTCCGGCGGGGTGGTGTCGCCCACCGACCCGATCCGGCCCGCCCAGTACTCCGCCGAGGAGGTCGCCGCCGTCACCGGCGAGGCCGTCCGGCGCGGCAGCTACGTCGCCGCGCACGCCTACTCCCCGGAGGCCGTCCGGCACTCGGTGCTCAACGGCGTCCGGTCGATCGAGCACGGCAACCTGATCGACGAGGCCACCGCCGCGCTGATGGCCGAGCACGGCGCGTTCCTGGTGCCGACGCTGGTCGCCTACGACGCGATGAACCGGCGCGGCGACGAGGTCGGCCTCCCCGCCGCCGGCCGCGCCAAGAACCAGGAGGTACTGGACGCGGGCCAGACCGCCGTCCAGTACGCGCACGCCGCCGGCGTCCCCGTCGGATTCGGCAGCGACCTCATGGGCGACCTGGAGAACGACCAGCTCATCGGGCTGCGCCTCCAGGCCGAGGCCGCCGGGACGCTCGCCTGCCTGCGCTCGGCCACCTCCGTCAACGCCCGTCTGCTCGGCCGCGACGACCTGGGCCGCATCGAGGTCGGCGCCCGCGGCGACCTGCTGATCCTGGACGGGAACCCGCTGGACGACCCGTCCGCCCTCTGGGACGAGGGCAGGCCGCGCCAGGTCGTCCAGGCCGGCCTCACCCGGCCGGCTCCAGGCTCAGACTGACGCTGTTGATGCAGTAGCGCTGGTCGGTCGGCGTGTCGTACCCCTCACCCTCGAACACGTGCCCGAGGTGGGAGTCGCACGCCGCGCAGCGCACCTCGACGCGCGTCATGCCGAGCGAGCGGTCCTCGATCAGCACCACCTGCTCCGCATCGGCCGGCGCGTAGAACGACGGCCAGCCGCAGTGGCTCTCGAACTTGGTCTCCGAACGGAACAGCTCCGTCCCGCAGGCGCGGCACCGGTACACGCCGACGGTCTTGGTATCGGTGTACTCGCCGGTGAACGGCTTCTCGGTGCCCGCCTCGCGGAGCACGTGGAACTCCTCGGGGCTGAGCCGGGCCCGCCACTCGTCCTCGCTCTTGCGGATCTTCTCCATGCCTCCGAAACTACCTCGCGACCCCGGTTGTTCCGCTGGTCACCTCCAGTGACCGGGTCGCGCGGCGCTTCTGTCGGACCCCTGGGCTACCGTGCCCGTATGGCCTCGCCCTTCATTGAGATCCCGGTCGGGGATCGGCTCGTCAAAGTGACCAATCCCGACAAGGTCTACTTCCCCGAGCACGGCTACACCAAGCGGCAGCTCGTGGAGTACTACCTCGCCGTGGGGGAGGGCATCCTGCGCGCGACCCGCGACCGTCCGACCACCCTGGAGCGGTGGCCGTCCGGCGTCTTCGAGGGCGCCCGCCTCGCCACCCGCGACAACCCGCGCGGCGCCGACGCCTTCTACCAGAAGCGCATCGCCAAGGGCGCCCCCGACTGGGTGGAGTCGGCCCGCATCGACTTCCCCAGCGGCCGTTCCGCCGACGAGGTCGCGCCGTCCGAGACCGCGGTGATCGCCTGGGCCGCCAACCTCGGCACCCTCACCTTCCACCCCTGGCCGGTCCGCAAGGGCGACGTCGACCACCCCGACGAGCTGCGCATCGACCTCGACCCGCAGCCCGGCACCGACTTCGCCGACGCCGTCCGGGTCGCGCTCGGCCCGGCCCGCGACCTGCTAGGCGAGCTGGGCTACACCGGCTTCGTCAAGACGTCCGGCAAGGGCGGCGTGCACATCTACGTCCGCGTCGAGCCCCGCTGGACCTTCACCGACGTCCGCCGCGCCGCGCTGGCCTTCGGCCGCGAGCTCGAGCGCCGCGTCCCGGCCGAGGTCACCACCAAGTGGTGGAAGGAGGAGCGCGGCGAGCAGATCTTCGTCGACTTCAACCAGAACGCCCGCGACCGCACCATCGCCTCGGCCTACAGCGTCCGCCCCCTCCCGCACGCCCCGGTCTCCGCCCCCGTCACCTGGGACGAGCTGGCCGACGTCGCGCCCGAGGACTTCACCATCGTCACCATGCCCGCCCGCTTCGCCGAGGTGGGCGACCTGCATGCCGCCATCGACGACGCCGCGTTCTCGCTGGAGCCGCTGCTGGAGATGGCAGACCGCGACGAGAAGGACCACGGCCTCGGCGACGCCCCCTACCCGCCCAACTACCCGAAGATGCCCGGCGAGCCCAAGCGCGTCCAGCCCAGCAAGGACACCGACGCGTAGTCATTCAAGCCCGGCCCGGCGCCCTCGCCTAACGGCTCGGGCGCCGACCGTGCTTGGGCGAGCGCGACATCGCTTCGCGATCTGGCCGGTGGGGCTCGCCTTCGGCTTCGCCCCACCGGCCAGGTAACGCGCTCGCGCTACGGCTGGGGCACGTTGAGACAGGCCCTGGTCAGAGCCCGTCGCGGGGGCCGTAGAGCGCGGCGCCGGCCCCGGTGAGCAGGGCCCAGTACCGGTCGCCGAACGACCAGTGCCACCACTCCGTGGGGTAGTTGACCAACCCGGCGCCGGTCAGCGCCGCGCCCAGCACGTCCCGGTTGACCCGCGCCTCCGCACTGATCGTGTCCGCCGCGGTGTAACAGGCGCCGTCGCTCTCCTCGGGGCTCGCGTCGACCGGCGTGCCGAGGTCGAGCTCCTGCCCGTCGGGGCCTGCCAGCGTCAGATCCACCGCGGCCCCGGCGCTGTGCGGCGCGATCCCGGGCGGCGAGACGTACCGGCTGGCCGCCGCCATGACCCGCGCGTCCGGCCAATCGGGATGCTCGGCCCGCAGCAGGTCGGCGTACTCCTCGAAGTAGCGCCGCTGAAGCGCCGGCGGGCGGTATCCCTCGATGAACAGCAGCCGCCGGCCGCCGGGCAGCGCCGCCTGCGCCTTCACGAGCCGCTCCAGGACGCCTTCCCGCAGCAACGCGAAGGCCCCCGCGGGGTCCTCGGCGAGGGCGTCGACCGCCAGAGTCCCCCGCACGTCCACGAGCCGCTCCCCGCACTCCCGCACCGCCACCGCGGCGACCCGCGCGTCCGACATCAAGATGATCTCGTCCATGATCCAGATCATCCCAGCGCCCGCCGTCCTTCGTGAACGGGGGATCGTGCGCTGAGACCGTGACGGCGGGGGCAGCGGCATCGATGCCGCTGGGAGGCCGGGCATGTCCGCCCAGGTGCTGGGGTCGGCCGACGATGAGGCGGCCCGGGGCACCGGGTTACATCACCGTGGACGCGATGGCCGCCTCGATCCGTATCGAGGTCAACGCAGCAACCGGTCGACCAGCCCGTCGACGTAGTCCGGGGCGAGCGGGCTCGGGTCGAGGAAGACGCGTATGTACATCGGGGCCAGGATGTGGTCGAGCACACCGGCCGCGTCGGGCGGATTCTCGCCGCGTTCGGCGGCACGGTCGAGCATGGACTGGATTTGTCGGGTGCGTTCGGCGAGGAAGTCGTCACGTGCCTGCACGCCCTGTTGGCCCTTGCCGGACAGGGCGATGACCAGGCGCAGCACCGCCAGGCCGTGGGGTCCGGTGATCTCGCGGGACACGGTGGCCGCGTAGGCGCGCAGATCGCCGTCCAGGCTTCCGGTATCCGGCATCGGCGCCTGTGCGTTGAGGCGCGTGAGTACCACGTCCGTGAGCAGGGCTTCCAGGGTGCCCCACCGGCGGTAGACGCTGGTGTCGGCCACGCCCGCGCGGGCTGCGACCTCGCCGACGGTGAAGTTTCCGTAGCCGCGTTCGCTCACCAGTTCGGTGACGGCCTGGTGCACCGCCGCGCGGACGCGGGCGCTGCGCCCGCCGGGTCGCCGTCGCTCGTCCATGGCCCCACCTTAACGCAGTCCTCACTTGCGTTTGTCCGACGGTCGCTCTACAGTCCCCCTAATGCAGTCACCAACTGCTTTTGTAGCGTCTCGGGCCGCCTTCACCGCCGCCGAACTACGAACACATGGGAGGGACCAGCGTTGACCGCACACGAAAGCACCACGACGGCTGCATCGTCTGTGGCCGCGGGCATCCGGTCGAACCGGGCAGCGTTGCTCACCGTGGCCTGCCTGGGGCAGTTCATGGTGCTGCTCGACAACACGATCGTCGGCGCGGCTCTGCCCGACATGCAGCAGCGGCTGGACACCCAGTTGAGCGGTCTGCAATGGATCGTCGACGCCTACGTGCTGCTGGTCGCCATGCTGCTGCTGTCCGGCGGCGTCTTCGCCGACCGCTTCGGCCGCAAGCGGGTGTTCCTGGCCGGCGTCGCGGTGTTCACCCTCGCGTCCGTACTGTGCGCCGTCGCACCCTCGATCGGCTGGCTGATCACCGGACGGTTGGTCCAGGGCATCGGGGCCGCGGCGCTGAGCCCCGCCTCGCTGGCCCTGCTCGCCGCCGCGTATCCCGTTCCGCAGGAACGGGTCAAGGCGATCGGGCTGTGGGCCGGACTCAGCGGAATCGGCCTGGCCGCCGGACCGGTGGCCGGCGGCGTCCTGGTGGACGCCTTCGGCTGGCCCGCCATCTTCCTGGTCAACGTGCCCATCGGCGCGGTCCTGCTGCTGGCCGGTCTGCGCGTCCTGGGCGAGTCCCGCAACCCCAGCGCACCGGCGATCGACATTCCGGGGACGGTCCTGTCCGCCCTGGGTGTGGGGGCGCTGACCTACGGGCTGATCGAGGGCGGTTCCCGTGGCTGGACCTCGCCGCTGATCCTGGGCGCCTTCGCCGCCGCGGTGGTGATCCTCGCCCTCTTCGTCGTCGTCGAAGGACGTGGGGCGACGCCGATGCTGCCGCTGCGGCTGTTCCGGCAGCAGTTGTTCACGGTGTCCAACACGGCGATGGTCGTGGTGGGTTTCGCGCTCATGGGTTCGTCCTTCTTCTTCTCCCAATTCTTCGTGAACGTCCAGGGCAGTTCGATTCTGCGCGCCGGCCTACAGACCCTGCCCACCACCCTCGCCATGGTGGTCGTCAGCCCGTTCGCGAGCCGGCTCGCCGCCAGGTACGGCTTCCGGATCGTGGTCACCGTCGGCCTGGTCCTGGCCGGGGCGGGGCTGGTGGCGCTGGGCCAGGTGCATGCCGACACCGGCTACGGGAACGTGTGGTGGCGGCTGGCGATCGTCGGCGTCGGCTTCGCCTTGACGATGTCGCCGCTGACCGGCGCCACCATCCAGGCGGTCAGCCCGCAGGAGGGAGGCCTCGCCTCAGGCGTCAGCAGCACCACCCGGCAGATCGGTGCGGTGCTCGGTGTGGCGGTGCTCGGAGCCATCGTCCGGACCCGGGAATCCGGCGGCGCGTCCTTCGAGGCCGGCCTCAACAGCGCCTTCGTCGCGGCCGGCGCCGTCACCTTGGCCGGCGCCGTGTTCACCGGCCTGTGGCTGGTGAAGTCCAAGGCCGCCGAAGCCGCCGCACCGCACGAACAACCCGCCGACCTAGCTACGGCCACCACCGGGTTGGAGCTCAAGAACAGCCGTTGACACCGGGAACGATTTCGGCATGGATCGTTCCGGATGGCCCTCCCTCAAGGAACACCCTGACCCGGATAGACGTCCAGGTCAGGGTGTTCCGTGAGGCTGTTCCGGATGCTGCTTGAGGTCGGTGACGAGGGTGGCGAACTGGGTGGGGGTGAGGGTGAGATGCCCGCCCGTGGGGTCCTTCGAGTCCCTCAGGCCGATTCCCAGTGAGAGGCGGCCGAGTTCGACGCAGTGCTGGTCGTCGACGCCGCTGCTGTGGGTGCTCTTGCGCCACTGCACGCTCATGTGTACGGCTCCGGGTGTTGCTTGAGCTTGGTTATGAGGGTGGCGAATTCGGTAGGGGTGAGGCTGAGGTGTCCACCCTCCGGGTTTTTCGAGTCCCGCACGCCGACATGGGCTCCTGCTGCAAGGCGCCCCAGCTCCACGCACACGTCATCGTTGGCCGTGCCGCTATACGAGCTCTTGCGCCACATGCTGGTCATGGGTGTGTCTTCCAGCGCTGCTTGAGGTCGGTGACGAGGGTGGCGAACTGGGTGGGGGTGAGGGTGAGATGCCCGCCCGTGGGGTCCTTCGAGTCCCTCAGGCCGATTCCCGGTGAGAGGCGGCCGAGTTCGACGCAGTGCTGGTCGTCGACGCCGCCGCTGTGGGTGCTCTTGCGCCACTGCACGCTCATGCGTAGACCTCTGGGTGCTGTTTGAGGTCGGTGACGAGGGCGGCGAATTCGGTGGAGGTGAGGCTGAGGTGCCCCCCCGCCGGGTCCTTCGAGTCCCGCACGCCGACACCGGCTCCTGCTGCAAGGCGCCCCAGCTCCACGCACACGTCATCGTCGGCCGTGCCGCTGTACGAGCTCTTGCGCCACATGATGGTCATGGGTACGTCTCCAAGTACTTCTTGATCATCCCGCGCGAAGCATCCTGAGATTCGGCTTTTGCGCCTATCCGTTCGAATTTAGCAGCAAACTTCTTGATCTCGTCCGCCATTTCGATCAAGCGGCCACCTCCCTGGGCGCCCGCATAGGCGATGTCCTGATCGTCCAGGCCGAGGAGCTGGAAGAACCCCTCAGTTCCCGGGTGCTCTCCGGTCGAGAACGGAATGATCCGCAGGATGACGTACCAGCGTTCGGACAGCTCCAAGAGGTGCTGAAGCTGGGCCTTCATGACCTCTGAACCTCCCACTCGGCGCGCTAGAACGGCCTCGTCCAGCAGTGCCCAGAGGTATGGAGGGTCGTCGCGTTGCAGGATGGCCATCTTTCGAGCGATCCGTCCCGCCAGGACCGCCTCACGGTCCTTGGCCGTGCTGATTCTGCCGTACGCCCTGGTGTAGTCGTCGGTCTGCAAGAGCAGCGGGACAGCCTGCCCGTGGTAGATCTTGACCTCCGCTGCCTTCTTCTCATATTGGCTGTACTGCCGAAACCAGTTCGGGTCGTGCGACATACGTGCATACCAGAGGAGCATCTCGAAAAGCCCACCGGTCTCGAACTTGACGTCGAGTCGCCTGGCGTAGTCCACCTGGAGCTTGGCGCGCGCCGCTTCGATGTTTGAAACACTTGATCGCGCCATTCCGATGATCTTCCCCCATTGGGCCAGTGACAGTCCCTCCTTCTCTCGGGTGAACCGCAGGTAGTACGCGAGAAAATGCCACATTGAGATCTTGGGGTCGAGTGGATCGCGGACAATCACCATTGGTCCTCCATGTTTTGAGTCTCCGTTGATACATGTGACATTAGGGGAGGCCCGTGATCCTTGTCACAGGAATCGGGAGACCAAGGTGAGGGCGGGACGATGATGGTGACGGCGACGGGGAATCTGATCTTTCGCCTGCTGGGGACGCCGGCGGCCGTTGGGCTCGCGCGCAGCATCACGGACGCGCGACTGTGCAAATGGGACTGTCTTCACATTCTCGACGATGCACTTCTCGTCGTCTCGGAGCTCGTCACCAACGCGACACGGCAGACCCCGTACGAGGAGATCCGCTTCCAGGTCGTCCGCGACTCTCCAGGGATCGTCATCGCCGTCTGGGACTCCAGTCCCGACCTTCCCCAGCCCAAGCCGATCACCGAACTCACGCTCGAAGATCTGGATCTCTCCGAAGAGGCGTTCGATGACAATGGCGGCTGGGGGCTCCCCATTGTCCAGGCCCTCTCCAGCAAATGCGGCATCACTCGCGATCCCGGCGGCGGGAAATGGACCTGGGCCCGTTTGGTCGCCTGAATCCGCTTCTCTGCATCAACCTGTTCCTCACGACACCTGGTAGGGCCGGCCGCCCGGCGGAGGTCCCGTGTCCTGCGGGCGCGCTCCTCCCTCTGGGCGCTATCCCGCGGCGTCGCGCGGGCGCTGGACCTGTGTGATCGTCGCCGTTGCCGCCACGGATCGCTGCTCATGCATGGTGATGACGTCACCCGGTTCGAGGTGCCGCCAGCCGAGCGGGGTCAGTGGGAGCAGCCTGACCGGGCCATGTCCTCCTGGTGGGATCTCGGGCGCGGACTCGACCCAGATGAAGGCGATGTGCAGATCGGCGTGTCCCTCGGTGGTCGTCCGGCCGATGGACCACATCGGCCGAAGTCGTCCGTCGCCGGGGACCGGGAGGTGGCGGCCTCCCGCGTCCGGGGCGACCAGTTGAAGGTCGGCTCTGATCAGGCCATGCAGGGTTTCGGATCGTCGCCATTGGAACCAGGCCGCGTCGCTGCCAAGCCACATCTGCTGCGCCGCGGCGACCAGCAGGTCCCAGTACTGGATCGTCTGCCACCGAATGCCGCCGAAGTCTTCGAGGATGACCATCGCGACTTCCCATTCGCCGTGACGGAGGTACTCCCGCACGTCATCGGCGCTGAGGCCGGCCTCGCTCCGTGCGCTCACCGGAACGAGGTCAGCAGCACAGCGCAGCAGATCAGGCACGTCCATGGAGAGATTCTGGGGCTTCACCAGAGCATCGGCCAAGCGCCGCCCCGCTCCGCAGGCGTCGGTATGAGCGCCGGGTCACCGATGAGAGGGAGGCTGCGGCATCCCGAGATCAATCTGTCCGGAGGATCGCTTTGACGAGCGTGGCGGTGTCGGACAGGTCGGGCAGGACGAGGTCGGCTCCGGCGGCGCGGAGGGTGTCCTCGTCGCTGAAGCCGGTGGCGACCGCGATCACGCGGGCGCCGCCCTGGCGGCCCGCCGCGACGTCGTGCGGGGTGTCGCCGACCAGGACGGTGGTCGCGGCGTCGAAGGGGTGGGCGTATTTGCGGTGGGCGCGCCGCTGGGCCAGGCGGACGAGGGGCGGACGGTCGATGTGGTCGGTGCCGTAGGCGCCGACCTCGAAGTCGACGAGGTGGTCCAGCCCGAACGCGGCCAGCTTGTGGACCGCGACGGTGCGCACGTTCCCGGTGAGCACCGACTGGACGGCCTCGTCCCGGACGGCGAGGGCGTCCAGCGCCGCATGTGCCCCCGGGAGTGCGTGGCCGTGGGCGTCGATCTCGTGCCGGCGGGCGGTGAACGCGCTCGCCAGGGCGGTGGTGAGGGACTCGACGAGGGGGTCGGTGGGCGTGATGCCGTGCAGGAGCAGGGTCTCGCTGGAGATGGCGCGTTCGGTGCGTCCGGCCATGGGCGCGAGCTGTTCGAGGGGGCGGCCGGTGACCTGAAGGAACGCCTCCGCGTACATCACGCGGCTGAACCCGGTGACCTTGATCAGCGTGTGGTCGATGTCCCAGAGCACCAGAGTTCGCACGTGGCGATGGTACGGGCCGGGAACGACCAGGAGCATCAGGTCCTCTTCTCGATGCGGCTGCCCCGATCACCGAGTTGTCGGGGGCAGGCGCTGGGGCCGGTGGTGGAACCGCGGACCCTGCTCGACGACGAAGACTCCGGCGAGAACGCCGACCGCGACCTCGTCCGCGTCTGCTCACTCCCGCTCCATGAGGCGGTCATGGACGCCTTCGCGGCGGCCGGCTGGACCTCTGAGGAACGTCACCCGGGGGAAGGGAGCCTTGATGCGGTGGATGGAGGGTGGTGATGCCGGTAAGGACGAGGGCGATTCCGGTGAGGAATTGTTCGCGGTCGTCGTGCTCGCGCATCTGGTCTGCGACGGCCCGGATGAACGGGTAATCGTCGGGGTCGAGATCCTGCCATGCCCTGGACGCGGTGTCGAGGAACTCGGCACGGTCCGCCTCGGAGCCGGGGGCCCTGTCGTCGCCGGTGTTCTGGGAGGTCTGGGTGGTGGCGCCGAGGATGTAGTGGACCAGCGTCGAGGTCGTGGTGAACCAGTCGCCTTGTGGTACGCCCAGCGTGCGGACGGGCCGGCCGATGCTCTCGAAGATCCGCAATGTCACCGGTCCCCAGGGGTTGCGGGTGAGCTGCACCGCGAGCTGGGCGGCGAGCCATGGGTGTTCGGTGACCGCGTCGAACAGGCCGAGTGCGACGGCGCGGATCTCGTCCTGGGGCGTGCCTGCGGCCCCGCCGGCGTCGGTGGTCTCCGCGGGCTGGGTGGGTCGCGTGTGCAGGGCGGTGGCGATGACGGTGTCGGTCGCGGCCTCCAGCAGCTCGTCCATGGTGCCGATGTGCCAGTAGATCGCGCCGGATCCGGTGGCCAGGCGGCCGGTCAGCGCCCGGACCGTCAGGGCGCCCTCGCCTTCCGCGTCCAGCAGCTCGACAGCGGTCTCGACGATGCGCTCCAGGGTGAGCACCTGCCTGCGTCGCTGTGATTGACGTGTCCGTATGGCCATGCCCGACAGTCTGACACGTCTGGAGCACTGGGCCACTATGGAGTAGCGTTCCATCTTGGGGCGGTGCTCCATAAGTGCCCGGGATCTCGCCGGGCGATCCTGATCGAAGGAGGCTCAACGTGTACGACGTGGTGATCGTGGGTGCCGGTCCGGTGGGCCTGTTCCTTGCCGGTGAGCTCGCGCTGGCGGACTGCTCGGTCCTGGTGCTGGAGCGGGACCGGGAGCGGACCTCGCCGTGGAAGGCGCTCCCGCTGGGGATGCGGGGCCTGAACGCCGGATCGGTCGAGACGTTCTACCGCCGCGGGATGCTGGAAGAGCTGCTGACTGCCTCAAGCGCCGACGGGGAGCTGATCGGCGCGGACCCCGACGCGCACGAGCCGCCGGCTCCTCGTGACGTGAGCCACTTCGCGGGCATGCGGCTCGACCCGGCCGACATCGATGCCACCGCCCTTCCGTTCCGGCTTCCCGGCCCGGCGATGGAGGGCATCATGACCAGCCTTGAGGCGGTCGGGACGGTACTGACCGAGTGGGCGGCCGGGCTCG
Source organism: Spirillospora sp. NBC_01491 (assembly GCF_036227065.1). GTDB lineage: Bacteria > Actinomycetota > Actinomycetes > Streptosporangiales > Streptosporangiaceae > Spirillospora > Spirillospora xylanilytica. Next base: position 2,272,130 of record NZ_CP109432.1, on the reverse strand, counting down.
GTGTGCAGATCCTGCGGGGCGCTGCCGTCGAGGCCGTGACCCAGGACGGCGACACCGTCGTCACACGAGCCGGCGGGCGCGATCACCAGGCGCGCTGGCTGGTGGGATGCGACGGCGGACGCAGCACGGTGCGCGAACTGGCGGGCTTTGACTTTGTCGGCACCGAACCGCTGTTCACCGGCTACACCGCCAGCGTCGCCTTCGCCGATCCGCGGAAGCTGGCCATGGGCTTCCACCTGACGCCGGCCGGCATGTACCTGCGGACGCCCTTCGAAGGGCACCTGGGCATGATGGACTTCGACGGCGGCGCCTTCGACCGCTCGCAGCCGCTGACGCGCGAGCACCTCCAGACGGTCCTGCGCCGGGTCTCCGGCACCGACACGGCACTCACCGGGGTCCATCTCGCCTCCAGCTTCACCGACCGCGCGATGCAGGTCACGGCCTACCGGAACGGCCGCATCCTGCTCGCCGGCGACGCCGCCCACATCCACTCCCCGCTCGGCGGCCAGGGCCTCAACCTCGGCATCGGCGACTCCATGAACCTCGGCTGGAAGCTCGCCGCCACCATCCACGGCACCGCGCCGGACGGCCTGCTCGACACCTACACCGCCGAACGCCACCCCATCGGCGCGGCGATCCTCGACTGGTCGCGCGCCCAGGTCGCGACCATGAATCCCGGCCCCAACGCCCCGGCCCTGCGACGGCTGGTGCACGACCTGCTCAGCACCCGTGAGGGGACCACCCACGTGTTCCGCAGCACCTCGGGACTGTCCCACCGCTACGACCTGGGCAGCGACCAGCCACTCGTCGGCCGGACCGCCCCGGACTTCCGTCTCGCCGACGGCACCCGCCTCGGCGACCTGCTGCGCGAAGGACACGGCGTCGCACTCGACTTCACCACCGACCAGCGCCTGCACGACGCGGCGATGATCTGGAAGGGCCCGATCCGCTACGCGGCCGGACCGGTGAGCAACGACCTCGGATTCGGCGCGCTGCTGATCCGGCCCGACGGCGTCGTCGCCTGGACCGACGACCACGACCCCGATCACGAGGCGTTCCGGCGCGCCGCGACCCGCTGGTTCGGCGGCCCGACAGCCTGACAGGACGCCGCGAAGCCGACCGGCGCGCGGCGGGCGAACCAGCCCCGAGTTCCCCGGATCCACACCGATTCCGGGGCACCTTCGAAAAGAGGGAACTTCTATGCCGAGTGAAAGCCCGACCCAGCCCGAGCTGAACAAGGAAGTGGTCTGCCGCTTCTACGAAGCCGTTCTCCGGGTACCCGGCGGCCCGGACTTCGCAACGATCAAAGAGCTGACCGACGAGCAGGAAGTCGAGCTCAACTGGGGCCACCCCGACAGCGGCGTTCACAGGGGAGCCGCCATCGGGCCCGCGCGGCATCGGATGCACGAGCTGACCGGGTTGGACATCCCGGCCATCAGCGTTGACGAGCTCATTGCCGACGGTCCCACGCGCGTGGTGGTGGTGGCCACGAACAGTGGCACTGATATCCACGGCGCCCCGTGGCGGATGACCGTTCTCGAGCTGGTCGACGTGGCGAACGGCAAGATCACCAAGAAGCGTTCGTTCTACCAGGACACTGCGCTTCTCCGGGATATCTCACTCGAACGCGAGGCGGCACTGGCGCAGAAGGCCGGAGAAACCTGAGCGCCGACGCGACACGCTGGAGGCGGCGTTCATGGACGCGGGGCTGTCCGAGCGCCTTCACCTGGAGCCGGGCGAACAGGTCGAGTTCTGGCAGGGGACGGCCCCGGGCGCGGTGCCCGGGGCCGTCTCGGGTCAGTTGAACTTCTTCTCCTGCCTGGGGAGGGTGACCTGGGTCGGGCCGCGCCAGGTGCTCTCGGCCCGCGGGGCCACCAGGGCGGCGGCCTCTCCGGCGTCGACGACCGGGACGCGGACCGAGCTGCCCGCGAGGTCGACCGTCACCCGGGCGCCGGTGGGCGTCTCGGTGTTGTAGTCGGCGTCGGCACCCGCGAGGACGAGCGCCAGGCGGTGCCCCTTCTTCAGGACGTAGTCCTGGGGCAGCGTCTGCCAGCCGACCCCGTAGTACTTGCCGGGAGTGAGCGGGGACGGCCTGCTGAGCGAGGTGCGGTTCTGGGCGTCGAGCCAGCCGCGGGCGATCACGTTCACGTCGGACGTGATCGTGGTGACCCGCGCCTGCTTGTAGCAGGCGTCGTCGGCGGGGGTGCTCTCACCGTGGCAGCTCTCGGTGGTGAGGGTCTCGATGCCCGAGCCCGCGCCGAGGTAGTTCACGCGGGTGTCGGTGCCGTAGTCGACCAGGAGGGCGGTCAGGTCGGCGGTGGGCCGGTCGAGCTTGATCTTCAGGTGCGCGTCGGGGGTGCCGGACAGCCGCGCGGTGCGGGGGAGCGGGCCCGACACGTACGCCAGGCGGTACGGCTTGGCGGTGGTCGGGTCGGTGACCATCTCCGCCTCGGTGTAGCCGTAGTTCTCGGCGCCGGGGGCGTCGGTGTAGGACGCGGCGGCGCCCTTGGCGGCGCCCTTCGGGCCGAGGGAGCCGTCCGCGCCGGGCTTCAGGGTGAGGGCGCGGGCACCTGGGGCAGGCCAGTCGCGCTGGGTGATCCACTGGTCGGGGCCGACCTCGATGTCGGCGCGGGGCTCCTTCAGGACGTCGTTGTCCACCTTCATCAGCTCGTGGTCGAACCACTTGTGCAGGGTGGCGATCCACGCGTCCCGGCGCGCGTCGAACGGGTCGACGTGGCCGCGCTGCGACAGCCACACCTTGCGGGTCACGCCGCGCTCGGCGAGGCCGTCCCACCATTTGCCGAAGTTGCTGGTCTTGACGTTGAGGTCGTTGACGCCGTGGTAGGCGAACACGCTGGCGCGGACGTTCCCGACGTTCCCGATCGTCCCGTCGCGGTAGTTCGTGGTCTTCCAGTAGGCGTTGTCGTTGCCGGTCGCGTCGTCCTCGCCCCGGTCGAGCCCGGCGTTGACGGCGGCGCACTTGGCGGGCGGGTCGGTGTCGACGGTGTCGGCGAGGCCCGGCTGCTCGTCGGTCCAGTACTTGACGCCGTTCATCCGGCTGTAGTCGTACCAGCCGCTGATCGCCGAGATCGGCACGATGGTCTCCAGGCCCTTGACGCCGGTGGCGGCGACGCCGTTGGCGAGGGTCCCGTCGTACGATTTTCCGATCATTCCGGTGCGGCCGGTGGTCCAGGACGCCTTGGCGGGCGAGCCGTCCGGCCTGTACGCCTTGGCGCGGCCGTTCAGCCAGTCGACCACGGCCTTGCCGCCGAGGACGTCGGACGGGCCGCCGCTGACCGGGCAGCCGTCCGACCGGGTGGTGCCGACCATGTCGACGGCGAGGAAGGCGTAGCCGCGCGGCACGAAGTAGTTGTCGAAGTACAGCGGGAACTTCACCGGGTTCCCGGCGGCGTCGTAGGTCTTGCGCTCGCTCTCGTTGCCGCGGCCGAGGTTGTCGTAGTAGGGGCTCTCGTCCATGATCACCGGGACCCGGAGCCCGCGCTCGGTCTCCTTGGGCCGGATGATGTCCACGTTGACCCGGTCGCGCCTGCCGTCGTGGTCGCTGTCGACCGGGGACTCGACGTAGACGTGCTCGCGGATCGCGTCCTTGTAGGAGAAGGCCGGCTGCGTCACGCCGTCCTTCACCACGACCCGCGGCGCCGCCGACGCGGCCGGGGCCACGCCGGCGGCGCCGATCAGCGCCGCGCAGGCCAGCGCGGCGAGGGTCGTGCTCCGCCGGGTCCGTTTCAGGGATCGCCTGGGCACCCGCACCTCCGTGACATCGAAATGATCTCTACGGGGGCACAGGCTCCTCGTCCGGCGCCGCGCGGTAAAGGGGGCCGCCTCCGCAACTCCGGCCGGTTTTGGTCACCGGCGGCCCTTGCGCCGCGCGTCCCCCGAAACGGTCAGGCGGGACGCTTCGCGCGGTTGACGGCCGACAGGACGGCGCGGACGGACGCGGTGAGGATCGAGGTGTCCCGGCCCGCGCCCCAGCGGGTGACGCCGTCGACGCGGCATTCGGCGTAGGCGACGGCGGGGGCGTCCCGCCCGGCCGCGGTCGCGTGCTCGACGTACTGGAGGACGTCCACCGCCGTCCCGGCGGCGGCGAGCGCGCCGGTCAGCGCGTCCAGCGGGCCGTTGCCCGAACCGGTGTGCTCGGCCTCCCGCCCGTCGATCCGCAGGACGCCGGTGAAGTCGTGGCGGCCGGGCCCGGTGTGGCCCGTCCGCCACCCGGCCAGCGTCACCGGGCCGTCGTCCGCGCGGTCCAGGTACTCGGCGCGGAACAGCTCCCACAGCTCCTTGCCGCTCACCTCCTCGCCGCTGTCGTCGGTGGCGCGCTGCACCACCTCGGAGAACTCGATCTGGAGGCGGCGGGGCAGGTCCAGGCCGTGGCCGGTGCGCAGCAAGTAGGCGATCCCGCCCTTACCGGACTGGCTGTTGACCCGGATGACCGCCTCGTAGTCGCGGCCCACGTCCCCGGGGTCGATCGGCAGGTACGGGACGTTCCACGGGGCCTGACCGGCCGGGACGCCGAGCGCGGCGGCCCGCTCGGCGTGGTGCGCCATGCCCTTGCTGATCGCGTCCTGGTGCGTCCCGGAGAACGCGGTGTAGACGAGGTCGCCGCCGTAGGGGTGGCGCTCGTGCACCGGCAGCCGGTTGCAGTGCTCGACCGTCCGGCGGATCTCGTCGATGTCGGAGAGGTCGATCCGCGGGTCCACGCCCTGCGCGTGCAGGTTGAGGGCGAGCGTGACCAGGTCGACGTTGCCGGTGCGCTCGCCGTTGCCGAACAGGCAGCCCTCGACCCGCTGCGCCCCGGCCAGCACCGCCAGCTCGGCGCAGGCGACACCGGTGCCGCGGTCGTTGTGCGGGTGCACCGAGAGGATCACCGAGTCGCGCCGGGCGAGGTGGCGGTGCATGTACTCGATCTGGTCGGCGTACACGTTGGGGGTGGCGACCTCGACGGTGACCGGCAGGTTGTGGATCACCGGGCGGTCCGGGGAGGCGTCCCACAGCGCGGTCAGCCCGTCGCACACCTCCAGCGCGAAGTCCGGCTCGGTGAGCATGAAGACCTCGGGCGAGAACTCGAACCGGACGCCCGCCCGGCCGCCCGCCAGCCGGGCCACCTGCCCGGCCGCGTCCCTGATCAGCGCGTGCAGGTCCGCGCGGTCGCGGCCGAGGACGACCTCGCGCCAGACCGGGGCCGTCGCGGTGTACATGTGCACCACCACCCGGGGCAGGCCCCCGATCGAGGCGAAGGTCCGCTCGATCAGGTCGCGGCGAGCGGGGGTGAAGACCACGACGGTGACGTCGTCCGGCACCGCGCCGGACTCGGCCAGGTGCCGGACGAAGTCGAAGTCGGCCCGGCTGGCCGAGGGGTAGCCGACCTCGATCTCCTTGAAGCCCATGGCCGTGAACAGGTCGAACATCCGGCGCTTGCGGGCGGGGTCCATCGGTTCGGCCAGCGCCTGGTTGCCGTCGCGCAGGTCGACCGGCACCCACAGCGGGGCGGTCTCGATGCGGGCGGACGGCCAGGTGCGGTCGATCTCGGGCACCCGCACCCGCTCGAACACGGGCCGGTAGCGGTGGAAGGGCATGGCGCTGCCGCGCTGCGGGTTCCAGGCGGGCGCGCCGTCCGGCACGGGGCCGGAGGGGGTGCGCAGGGTGGGGAAGGCCGTCGGGGACGGGGTGCTGCTCACGTGCGTTCCTCAAGGTCGCCGGTGGACGACCGGCAGCGCCGGACCCCGCGGCGGGGTGCCGGTCGGATCAGGCCCCGCCGCGGCGGCCGAGAAGAAGCGCGCGCTGCGACATAATGGCCACCCTAACCACACATCAGCTCCTCAGACAACCTGAGAGGTACCGGAATGGCACTGGGCCCGCTCCGTCCCAGCCCCCTGGTCGAACAGGCCGCCGACCACCTGCGCGAGCAGATCGCCGACGGGTCGTGGCCGGTCGGCACCCGGCTCCCCGGCGAGACCACCCTCGCCAAGCAGCTCGGCGTCGGCCGCTCCACCGTCCGCGAGGCCGTCCGCGCCCTCGCCGGCGCCGGGCTGCTCCAGGCGCGGCAGGGGGCCGGCGTCTTCGTCATCGCCACCGAGCCCGCCGAGGACTGGGCGGCCCGGCTCCGCCGCGCCTCGCTGGCCGACGTCTACGAGGTCCGGATGATGATCGAGGTCCGGGCCGCCGAGCTGGCCGCGCGGCGGCGCACCGCCGCGGACCTGGCCGCGCTCGACGCGGCCCTCGCGGCCCGCGACGCCGCCAGGGGGACCGAGGCGTTCATCGACGCCGACATCGCGCTGCACGCCGCCGTCGTGTCCGCCGCGCACAACCCGGTGCTGGCCGACCTGTTCGCCGGATTCGCCCCGGTGCTCCGCGAGGGCCTGCTCGACCTGGTCCGCATCGTCGACGTCCGCGACGCCGAGGACGACCACGGCCGTGAGGCGCACGCCGCCCTGGTCGAGGCGGTCCGCGACCGCGACCCCGCCGCCGCGGGCGACGCCGTCCAGGCCGAGCTGCGCCGCATCCTGCGTAACGTGTCGGAAACCGAGCGGTCCTAACCTCGGGGCGTGGAGATCTCGCCCTTGCGCCCCGAGCACGCCTCCGAGGTGCTCGCCATCTATCAGGCCGGTGTCGACGAGGGGAAGGCCACCTTCGAGACGGCGGCGCCGACCTGGGAGAAGTTCACCGCGGGCAGGCTGCCCGGCCACCGCTTCGTCGCCCGCGACGCCGAGCGGGTGCTCGGCTGGGCGGCGCTCTCGCCGTACTCCGCCCGTCCGGTCTACGCCGGCGTCGCCGAGGTGTCGGTCTACGTCCACCCGGACGCCCGGGGCCGCGGCGTCGGCCGCGCCCTCCTCGGCGCCCTGGTCGACTCGGCCGACCAGGGCGGCCTGTGGACGCTCCAGGCGGGCATCTTCCCCGAGAACACCGCCAGCATCCGGCTCCACGAGGGGTTCGGCTTCCGCACGGTGGGCGTCCGCGAACGCCTCGGCCGCCACGACTTCGAGGGCCGCTCCAGCTGGCGCGACGTGGTCCTGATGGAACGCCGCTGCCCCTGACCGGCCCCGGTCACGGGCAGCGGCGCGTCCGGATGGATCAGATCTCGAAGAGGCCGGACTTCTCGCGGGTGTAGGCCATCACGGAGTCGTGGCCGTAGCCGCTGTCCTTGACGCCCTCCAGCGGGAACACCACCTTGCGGAAGGTGTTGACCCAGACGGTGCCGGTCTCCAGGTTGCGGAACATGCGCTGGGCGGTGCCGAGGGAGTTCGTCCAGACGCCGGCGGCGAGGCCGTAGACCGAGTCGTTGGCGAGGGCGAGGGCCTCTTCCTCGGTGTCGAACGGGATCACCACCGCGACCGGGCCGAAGATCTCCTCCTGGCAGATCCGCAGCGAGTTGTCGCCGGTGGCGAACAGGGTGGGCTCGACCCAGTAGCCGCCCGCGTACCGGTCGTCGTCCACCACCGCGGCGCCGGACCGGCCGCCGAAGACCAGCTCGGCGCCCTCCTTCGCGCCGATCTCCAGGTAGGACACGACCCGCTCGTACTGCTCGCGGGACACGATCGGGCCCATGGTGGTCTCCATGGACATCGGGTCGCCGAGCCGGATGCGCTCGGCGAGCGCCTTCATCCGGAAGATCATCTCGTCGTAGACGGGGCGCTGGATCAGGATCCGGGAGCCGCCGTAGCAGATCTGCCCCGCGTTCGCGGTGAAGATCGCCTGGGTGGTGACGCCGGGCGCGGCCTTGTCCAAGTCGGCGTCGGCGAACACGATGTTGGGCGACTTGCCGCCGAGCTCCAGCGCCAGCGGCTTGAGCGAGTCGGCCGAGGCACGGGTGATGATCTTGGCGGTGTGCACCGAGCCGGTCAGGCTGATCTTGTCGACCCCGCGGCTGCGCACCAGCGGATCGCCGGCCTCCTCGCCCAGGCCCGAGACGATGTTGAGCACCCCGGCCGGCAGCACCTCGCGGAGCAGCTCGCCGACCCGCAGGGTGGACGCGGTGGCCTGCTCGGCGGGCTTGATGATCACGGTGTTGCCGGCCGCCAGGGCGAACGCGGCCTTGGCCGAGAAGGTGGAGATGGGGGAGTTCCACGGGATGATCCCGAGTGTCACCCCGTACGGCTCGCGCCGGGTGACGCCCAGGCTGGACGGGCCGAAGTCCACGCTCCGGCCCTCGACCGCGGCGGCGCACTCGGCGGCGGCGCTGTTCCACAGATAGGTCATGCCGGGCAGGTCGCGCTTGGCCGTCTCGCTGATGATCCGGCCGTTGTCGCGGGTCTCCAGCTCGGCCAGCTCCCGCGCGTTCTCGGCGAACACCGCGGCGACCTTGCGCAGGTAGTGCGCGCGCCCCGCGGCGGGCATCCCCGACCACCTGGGGAACGCGGCGCGCGCGGCGGCCACGGCGGCGGCGGCGTCCTCGGCGGTGCTGCGCGGGATCGTCGCCCAGACCTCCCCGGTGGCCGGATCGACCGACTCGAGCGTCCCGCCGCCCGAGGCCGGGCGCAGCTCGCCGCCGATCAGGTTGGAGTACTCGCGCAGCTCTGTCATCGCGTCCCTTCCGGAATCCGTCATGCGATGACCAAGCGTACGCTTGGTTGACCTCGTGGGGGAAGGCGGGGGCGGCGCACCGCCCCCGCCGGTCAGTGGAGGGCGGCGGTCAGCGGAGGGCGGCGAGCATGTCGGGCAGGCCGCCGTCGTGGACGACGGTGAGGCGGCGGGTGGCGCGGGTGATCGCGACGTAGAGGTCCCGACCGCCGTGCGGGGCGCCGCCGGTGATCCCGACCGGGTCGACCACGATCACCGAGTCGAACTCCAGCCCCTTGGACTCGGTGGTGGTGAGCACGACGGCGGGGGCGTCCAGCGCCTCGGGGGCGTTGCCGGCCGCCATCCCGGGCAGCGCGGCGAGCACCGCCCCGTGCGCGGCGCCGGAGGCGATCACCGCGAGCCGGCCCTCGCCGATCAGCTCCAGCTCCGACCGGACGAGCGCGGGCAGCCGGTCGCCGTAGTCGGCGGCCGGAATGCGCAGCGACACCGGGGGAGGCCCGTCGTCGCGGACCGGCTCCGGCGGGACCTGGTCGGGGGCGACCGCGGCCAGCACGTCGGCGGCCACCCGCATGATCGCCGCCGGGGTCCGGTAGTTGACCAGGAGGCGCTGCTCGCGCCACCGGTCCTGGACGTACCGCTCCAGCATCTGGCCCCACGACCGGGCCCCCGCCGGGCTGCCGGTCTGCGCGATGTCGCCGACGACGGTGAGGGACCGGGTCGGGACGCGCCGCATCACCGTGCGCCAGGCCATCTCCGACAGCTCCTGCGCCTCGTCCACGATGACGTGCCCGTACGCCCACTCCCGGTCGGCGGAGGCGCGCTGGGCGGTGGTGAGCGGCGGGCCGTCGTCGTGGTAGCGCTCGGCGAGCGCGGCGGCGTCGACCAGGTCCAGCTCGGCGATCTGCTCCTCGGGGGACGCGCTGCCAGGACCCCCGGCCCCTCCGGCGGCCCCCGGGCCGATCGACTCGATCACCTCCCTCGCGTACCGCTCCTGTTCCCGCCGCTCCGCATCGGCCTTGCGGCGGCGGGCCCGTTCGGCGGGATCGTGCCGGCCGACCCACTCGGCGGCCTCGTCGAGCAGGGGGACGTCGGACGTCGTCCACGGGGAGTCGGCGGGACGGTGCAGGCGGCGCAGCTCGCCGGGGGTGAACGCGGCGCCCAGGCGGCGGAGGCCCTCGGCGTCGGCGAACAGCCCCCGCAGCAGCGACTGCGGGCTCAGCTCGGGCCACAGGGCGTCGATCGCCCCGCGGATGAAGGGGTTCTCCCACAGCTCGTCCTTGGCCAGGCGCAGGTCCCCCTGGTCGAGCAGCGGCTCGTCCACCGACTCGTCCATGAGCTCCTGGAGCCAGCCGGGGAGGCCGCCGGACCGGGCCATCTGCTCCAGCGGCTCGTCGGCCAGCCGGTCGTACTGCTCGGCCCGGTCCAGGGCGAGCACGTCGAGCAGCGCGTGCACGTAGACGCGGCGCTGGACGTTGTGCCCGGCGCGCACCGAGCGGGCGTGGTCGCGGGCCTCCAGGCACTTCTCGTGGGTGACGCGGAGCGTCAGGTCGTCGTACTCGACCTCCAGGTCGCCGTCCGGGACGCGCTGGTGCTCGCGGACGGCGGCCTCGACCAGGCTGGCCATCCGCAGATCGCCCTTGACGACGGCGGTCTCCGGCGTCTCGACCGCGGTCGTGCGCACCCCCGGGTACAGCTCGCCGACGGTGGCGAGGGCGACGTCGGTCTCGCCGAGACCGGGGAGCACCTGCTCGATGTAGCGCAGGAACGTCGCGTTCGGCCCCACCACCAGGACGCCGCGCCGTTCGAGCGCGTCACGGTGGGTGTAGAGCAGGTACGCGGCGCGGTGCAGCGCGGCCACGGTCTTGCCGGTGCCGGGACCGCCCTGCACCACCAGGACGCCCTGGAGCCCGGACCGGATCACCTGGTCCTGCTCCTCCTGGATGGTGGCGACCACGTCGCCCATCCGTCCGGTCCGACCGCGGCGCAGCGTCGCCAGCAGCGCGGCCTCGCCGACGATGGTGCCGCGGTCGGCCTCGGCCAGCCCCTCCAGGTCGAACACCTCGTCGTCCAGCCGGACCACCTCCCGCCCGCGCAGGTGCAGGTGGCGGCGGCGCGCGAGGGTGCCGGGGGAGCTCGGCGTGGCGGTGTAGAACGGGCGGGCCGCCTCGGCCCGCCAGTCGATCAGGAGCGGGACGCGGTGCTCGTCGCGCAGCCCGACGCGGCCGATGTAGAACGTGTCGCCGGGGGCGCCCGCCTCGGCCCGGTGGTCGACGCGGCCAAAGCACAGCGCCCGCTCGACGCCGGAGAGCCGGGCGAGCCTGTTCGCCGCCTCCTCGGTCGCCACCTCGCGCTCGACCGCCGCCTGGAACCCGCTTCCCCCGCCGGCCCCGGGCCCGGAGCGCAGGGTCGCCTCGGCGGTGGCGCGCTCGGTGTCGAGCCGGTCGTAGACGCGGGAGACGTACTCCTGCTCGGCGCGCAGCGCGGTGTCGCGGACATCGTCCTCGCCTGCGCTGCCGGTGTTGTCCGATACGGACTTGACTTGACGGGCTGGCATGCGTCCTATAGCCTCCTATTCAGAAGGTGGGATACTTGTCTGCGCAATTCGTAAGTCGCTAGCGTACCACTCGTTCTCGGCCGAACCGGCCATCGTGGCCGGAAAGCCGGTCGCCTTCGTGGCACCCGCCCCTGACGACGCACCCTGACGACGCGCCCGGCCCCGGCCCGGCCCGTTGAGGGGCGGAGCCGGGGCCGGGGTCAGGTGCTCACCCGTACCGCGTGGTCAGCGGTCGGCGCGGGGGCTCTGGGCCTCCCCGTTGAAGATGTCGTCGAGGTCGTAGGCGACCGGTACCTCAAGCTGCTCGTAGGTGCACGACTCGGGCGTGCGGTCGGCCCGCCAGCGGCGGAACCGGGCCATGTGCCGGAACCGGTCGCCCTGCATCGCCTCGTAGGCCACCTCGACGACCAGCTCGGGACGCACCGCCACCCATGACAGGTCCTTCTTGCCCGTCCAGCGGGAGACGGCGCCCGGCAGCCGGTCGGTGGTCGCCTCGGTCTGCTGCGCCCACCCCTCCCACGGATGCCCGTCGAAGGTCTCCATCCGGTAGGGCTGGAGCTCGTCGACCAGCTCGGCGCGGCGCTTCATCGGGAACGCCCCGACGACGCCGACGTGCTGGAGATGCCCCTCGGAGTCGTAGAGGCCGAGCAGCAGCGAACCGACGATCGGCCCCGACTTGTGCCAGCGGAACCCGGCCACCACGCAGTCGGCGGTGCGCTCGTGCTTGACCTTGAACAGCACCCGCTTGTCGGGCTGGTAGGGCAGGTCGCGCGGCTTGGCGATCACGCCGTCGAGCCCGGCGCCCTCGAACTCGTCGAACCAGCGCAGCGCCACCTCGTGGGAGTCGGAGGCCGGGGTGATGTGGAACGGGTCGCCCGCGTCCGAGAGCGCCTCGACCAGTCGGCGCCGCCGCTCGCCGAGCGGCACCTCCAGCAGCGACTCGTCGCCGAGCGCCAGCAGGTCGAACGCGACGAACGACGCGGGCGTCTCCTCCGACAGCAGCTTGACCCGCGACGCGGCCGGGTGGATGCGCTGCTGGAGGGCGTCGAAGTCGAGATGGGTGCCCCTGCTCAGCACGATCTCGCCGTCGACGACGCAGCGCTCGGGCAGCTCGCGCCGCGCCGCCTCGACCAGCTCGGGAAAGTAGCGGGTGAGCGGTTTCTCGCCGCGGCTGGAGAGTTCGACCTCGTCGCCGTCGCGGAAGATGATGCAGCGGAACCCGTCCCACTTGGGTTCGTACAGCAGGTCGCCCTCGGGCATGGTCTTGACCGCCTTGGCCAGCATCGGCGACAGCGGCGGACTGATCGGCAGATCCATCCCCCCATTTTGCGCCCTGCCACTGACAAAAGATCGCTCCGGGACCGGGAGGGCGCGTCGGGACGGGCCCGCCGATACCGCCCGGCGCACGGGGACCATGGCGAACCCCCCGGCCGGCGCCTCCGCTAGCCTGCGGGCATGCGCCGCCTGCTGCCCGAACCCGCCTCCGGCGTCGACCCCTGGGACGCGTACGCCGACGCCCCCGCACTCCGCGTCGGCATGGTGATGAGCGCCGACGGGTCGGTCACCGACGCCGAGGGCTGGACGGACGGCCTGGGCGGCGCCGCCGACTTCCGCGTGTTCCGGACGCTGCGCGCCCTGACCGGCGCGATCCTGGTCGGCGCCGCGACCGCCCGCACCGGCCGCCTCGGCCCGGCCCGGCTCCGTCCCGACCTGCGCGAGCGCCGCGGCGGCCCGCCCGCCCCGATCGTCGTGGTGAGCCGGTCGCTCGACCTGGACTGGACGCTGCCGCTGTTCACCGCCGCCGAGACGCCGACCCTCGTGGTCACCTCGAAGGCCGCGCTCGCGTCCGCCGCGGCCCCGCCGCTCCCGCCCGCGCGGGTGATCGTCGCGGGGGACGACGACGTCGATCTGCGCGCCGCCGTCCGGACGCTGCGCGAGGACCTCGGCCACCGGCACCTGCTCTGCGAGGGCGGGCCCACGCTGGCCGCCGCGCTGATCGGCGCGGGACTGGCCGACGAGCTGTGCCTCAACGTCGCGCCGGCCCTCCTCGGCGGCGGGCCCGGCCACACGCGCGCGCTCGGCGGGCTCGGCGCCGAGGTCCCGGTACGGCTCGCCGCGCTCTACGAGGACGAGGGCGTGCTGTTCGTCCGCTACCTGCTGCCGCGCGCGTAGCGCAGCAGCAGGAAGCTCTCGCTCTCCAGCACGTGGGCCAGGCGCAGCTCGGCCGCGACGGCCATCGCCGGGCCGTGCAGGACGCGCGGCCCCGCGCCCGCCACCAGCAGCGGGCTGAGCGTCAGGCACAGCTCGTCGAGCAGCCCGGCCGCCGCCACCTGGGCCAGCACCCCCGGACCTCCCTCGCACAGCAGCCGGGTGTGGCCGCGCTCGGCCAGCGCGTCGGCGGCGGCGCCGAAGTCGAGCCGGTCGCGGCCCGCGACGATCACGTCGGCCCGCTCGCGCGCGGCGCGCAGCCGCGCCGGGGCGGCCGACTCGGTGGTGAGCACGATGGTCCGGGCCCCGGTCTCGGTGAACACCGGCGCGTCGAAGTCGAGAGCGAGGCCGCGCGACACGATCGCCAGCGGCGGGACGGCCGGCCGGCCCGCGCGGAGCCGGTCCCACCCCTCGCCGGGCCGGACGGGGCCGTACTCCTCGGCGCGGACCGTCCCGGCACCGACCACGATGGCGTCGGCGAGCCCGCGCAGCGTCGAGAACACCAGCCGGTCGGCGGCGCCGCCGAGGCCGCCGCTGCGGTCGTCGCGGGTGGCCGCGCCGTCCAGGCTGGACACCATGTTGGCGCGGAGCCAGCGCCCTTGCTCGGGGTAGGCGTAGTCCTCGGCCAGGTCCACCGGGTCCGCGGACGGCGCGAGGCGCCGGATGAGATCCACAGGCTGCATAGACAGCACAAGCTAGTGCACCGTTCCGCCCGATCGGGGGAGGCGGATCACTGTCCGTATCGCATTCTGTACGAATCCGGCATGGCGCCGGCCCGTTCCGGGTGACAATGGCCCCCGGGGAAAGAACCGGGAAAGAACCGGGGAAGAACCGCACCGAAGGGAGCGGGGTGGAGTTCGCCGCACTCGTCGCATGGGTACTCGCCGCGATGGCGGGGGTGTACCTGCTGATGATCTGGATGCTGAACGGGGGGCCGTCGACCAAGGTCACCAGGTTCCCGCTGCTGCTGGTGGTCGGGCATCCGCTCGCCGCCGTGGTGGGACTGGCCGTCTGGATCGCCTACCTGGCCACCGGCCGGGCGGGGTTCGCCTGGACCGCGTTCGCGGCGCTGCTCGTGGTCGTCTTCCAGGGGTTCCTGCTGTTCACCCGCTGGCTGGTCGGACGCGGCGGACGCCACGCGCGCGGGGCCGAGCAAGCCTTCCCGGCCGCGGCCGTCGCCGTCCACGGCCTGGTCGCGGTCGCCACCGTGGTCCTGGTGTTCCTGACCGCGATCGAGGTCAGCCGCCCCTGAGACCCGCCACCCGCCCGTCCTGCCCGTCCTGCCCGTCCTTCCTCCAGACGACCTCGTCGTGGCGGAGGTCGGCGGTGGGGCGCAGGCCGAGGCGGCGGGCCACGGCGGCCGAGGCGAGGTTGCCGGGGTGGATGTCGGCGGTGAACGCGGTGACGCCCTGGGCGGCGAGCCAGGCGAGCAGGGCGCGGCCCGCCTCGGTGGCGAACCCGAAGCCCTGGTAGGGCATCCCGACGACCCAGGCGACCGAGGCCACCGGGCCGGACGGGCCGGGGGCGACGGTGGCCTGGACGGTGCCGACGGCCCGGCGGTCGCGGCGGCGGCGGACGATCCAGTTCAGCCAGACCTCCTGGTGGAACGGCTCGGGGCCCGCCACCAGCCGCTCGTACCGGGCGCGCAGGTCGGCGGGCGACAGCGGCTCGCCGCCGATGAAGGCGTGCAGGCGCGGGTCGTCCAGCACCTCGGCCATCTCGGCGGCATGGTGGACGGCCAGCGGTTCCAGCCGGAGGCGCGGCGTCTGGAGGGTCTCGGCGATCGGTCCGAACATCCCGCAGACCTTACGGGGTGCCTCCGAGGTGCCGGGTCCACGCGCCCTGGGGATGCTGGCGCGGGTCGAGCCACAGCCACGGCTGCGAGTGGCGGAACGGGAGGTCGGTGCCCGGCTGCCATGGGAACAGCCCGTCGGGGTTGGGCCAGACGACCTGGAGGAACGGCAGCGGGGGGCGGCGGTAGAACGCCACGGCGCCGCCGAACAGCGCCTCGTACCAGCGGGGGTCGACGGGGCGGAACGCCGCCGCGCCGCCGCGCGCGGCCTCCTCGCGGCGCTCGCCGTCCTCCGGGGGAGCGCCCTCGGCGGTCTGCCGGCCGAGGGCGTTGAGGATCTCCTCCATCTCGTAGACGTCGCTGCCGAACATCGCCAGCTCGGACGAGCGGTGGCTGTGCCACAGGCCGATGGTGTACGCCCAGCCGGGGCCTTCTCCGTCGGGGTGGACGAGCACGACGCTCCACCCGTACTGGGTGATGTGCACGATCGTGCGGAGCTGGAAGTTGTCGAGCCGATCGCGGTCACCGTGGTCATGGCAGATGACGCAGTGGCACAGGGGGCGGCCGTCGGGCATGGCGCCCAGCTTACGATCCCGGCGGGTCCGCGAGAGTCTCGCCCGGCGGGCCCCGCCGCGGCGCCGTCCCGCGCCGGGCGGCGGCCCGCGTGGTGGGAGACCGGGCCGAACTGCGCCCGGTGCCGATGTGTGGCAGCGGAATCGGTGCGGGCCAGAACGCGCGGGCGGTGAGATGCAGGAGCGGCTATCGAACGGTTCCTCCGGTGTGTGCGATCCGCCGTCAGCGTCCCGCCAGCAGTGCCCCCCCGTTGATGTGAACGACCTGACCGGTGATGAATCCGGCCTCCGGGCCGGCGAGATGGCAGACCGTGGCGGCGACCTCCTCAGGGGTGGCCCCCCGGTTCATCGGCGACCGTCTCGACCTGTCCGCGTGCAGGTCCGAGGACATCCGGTCGCCGTAGAACTCGGTGTCGGTGACATATCCCGGGGCCACGACGTTGACGGTGATCTGGTCGCCGGCCAACTGGGCGGCGAGCTCCGCCGACCACGGGTGCAGCGCGGCCTTGGCCCCGCCGTAGGTGGCCGGACCACGTACCGCCGCCACCGACCCGACCGTGACGATCCGGCCACCGGGCCGGGCCAGCAGGGGAAGCAGGGCATGGGTGAGCAGGACGGCAGGGAGCACGTTGGCGTGCAGGTTGGCCCGCCAGGCCTCGGCCAGCGCGTCCAGTTCCTGCACCCGGTGGGGATCGGCGTTGCCTCCGGCGTTGTTCACCAGGATGTCCACCGGCCGTCCGGCCACCGCGGCCAGCACGCGCCGCGCCCCGTCCGGCTCGCTCAGGTCGGCCGCGACCACGACGACGCGCGGACCCAGCCGGTCGGCGAGGCCGGCGAGCCGGTCGGACCTGCGCCCCACCGCGATCACCTCGCCGGCCCGGCTCGCGGCGAGCCGGGCGGTGATGGCCCGTCCGATCCCGGTCGCCGCGCCGGACACCACGGCCACGCCCGGCGCCCCGCCCGCCGATTCGGCGCCCGTCACGAGACGGTGGCACGGGCGCGTTCCACGACCCGCATCGTCAGCTCCGGTGATTCGCCGAGGTAGCTGGCCGGCTCGAACAGGCGCTCCTGTTCGGCGTCGGTGAACCGGTCGGTGATCATCGGATCCGAGGCGGCCAGCTTGCGGACCGGGAGGTCGCGGCTGTGCGCCTCCTGCATGAGCTGGTAGACGTACTCGTGGGCCTGCTGCTTTCCGATGTGCTCGCCGAGGGCGAACATGACCCGCTCGGACATCACCTGGCCGGTGACCGTCTCCACGTTGACGGCCAGCCGGTCGGGGTGCACGATCAGCCCGGTGACGACCTCGGTCGCGATCTCGGCGGCGGCCAGACAGTAATGTGACACGTCCGGCACGCAGGCCCACTCCAGGCGCAGCGACCGCGCGTCGCGCTCGTGGTCGCCGACCATCGCGGTCAGCGCCAGCCCGGCCTGCGCGGCGGCCAGCCGGGACAGCGCCACGATCTGTTCGCAGCGCTCGGGATTGCGCTTGTGCGGCATCGTGCTGCTGCCGACCTTGCCGGTCCGCCACGCCTCCTCGACCTCGCCGAACTCGGGCCGGGACAGCGTGCGGATCTCGTCGGCCATCCGGGCCAACGTGCCGGTGACCATCGCTAACGTGCTGACGAACTCGGTGACCCGGTCCCGAGCGACGTGCCATCCGAGGTCGGGGACGACCAGCCCCAGCCGCTCGGCGAACCGTTCCAGGGTGGCCCGGCCTCGACCGTCGAAGCTGGCCATCGTCCCGGCCCCGCCGAACAGTTGGGCGGTCGGGGTATGGGCGCGCAGACGGGTCACCCGTTCCCGGTGCCGGAGCAACTCGTCGAGCCAGCTGGCCACCTTGAGGCCGAACGCCATCGGCAGCGCCGGCTGCGCGTGGGTGCGGCCCAGCCCGATCGTCCTGGAGTGCCGGCCCGCGGTTTCGGTCAGGCTGCGGATGATGTCGTCCAGCGCCGGCGAGAGCGTGTCGAGCACGTCCCTGGCCTCCAGGGACTGACCGGTGTCCTGGATGTCCTGGGTGGTCGCGCCGAAGTGGATGAACTGTCCGGCGGTCGGTCCGCACGCCGTTTCCAGCGCGCGAAGCAGCCCGATCAGCGAGTGCCCCGAGCGCTCGGTCTCCGCCTGCACCTGGTCGAGGTCGACGTGGTCGAGGTCGGCCACTGCGGCGATCTGCTCGGCGACCTCGGCCGGGATCACGCCCAGCTCACCCTGGGTCAGGGCCAGCGCCGCCTCGATGTCCAGCCAGCGCTGTTTGCGGCAGATGTCGCAGAAGATGTGTCTGCTCGCGGCGGTGGCGTAGCGATCGCCGTAGAACCGCGAGTCGGTGATGTGGCCGCGTTCGTGGCGGCAGTGTTCCGGCATGGGAGACCTCCGGGTCAGCGGACGGTGGACGGGAACGACGGGAGATAGGGGCAGTTGCCGTACGGCGGGGATTCCGGGTCGGTGGTGCTGTCGGCGGCCAGTCGCAAGGCGGCGGCGCGCGGACTGACACCGCTGCGGCGCGCCTGCGCGACGATGTCGGCGACGAGGTCGTTCATCAGGGTGGCGAGCGCGTCGAGCACCTGCTGCGGGCCAGGACAGTCGCGCGGACCGAACAGCACCTCCATCGACGCGGATCCCCCGATTCCGCCGATGAAATCGGGGACGACCAGCACGTTCCGCGCCGCCAAGGCCTGTTCGGTGCTCTCGGCGAGGCCGCAGTTCGCTCCCACCACGACCGTCGAGACCGGGACCTGTGCCGCCTGCGCGGTGGTCATCGCGTCGGCGGGGCCGGCGAGGACCAGCACATCGGCCGGCACGGTGAACAACCGGGCCGCACGGCCGCCCGACGGCATCGCCGGGACCGGGGTTCCCGGCGGGCAGCCGAGCATGGCCGGGACGTCCACGCCGGCCGGGTCGGCCACGGTGCCGTGTTCGTCGCCGACCGCCACCACCCGGGCCCCGTCTTCGTGAAACGTGCCCGCGGCTCCTCGGCCGAGGTTGCCGAATCCCTGGAGCGCGACGGTGAGCGTGCCGCCGCACCGGGCGGCGGCGATCCCGGCGTGGGCCAGCGCGTGCCCCGCGCGGCGGGCCGAGACCGGGACCCCGCGGACGGGCGCCTCGAGCACGGCCATCCGCCGGTCGAACTCGTCGTCGCTGAGCCGCTGGGCGGTCTTGATCGCGTACTTGATCGACGGCAGCCCGATCGCCTCGGCGTGCCGGTTGAGCTCCAGCCAGCCGGTGCCCATGTCCGGCCCCATGCTGTAGCGGGTGGCCAGATCGTCGCGGAGGAACGCCAGGAAACGACCCAGCACCGCGCTCTTGCCCGGCGCCCCGGGATCGAGGTCCAGTCCGCACTTGGCTCCGGCCACGTTGATGCCGAGCACCCGCTGCTTGAGCGCCATCCGGTCGGCGAGCGTGCCCAAGGTGGCCGCGTCCAGGCCGGACTGCACCCGGCATCCGCCCGCGGCGAGCCGATGCCGGGCGCCGCGGTAGACCAGCCAGCCCCGGGTGCCGTCGACCGGGTCGCCATACTCGATCAGGTCTGTCATCACAGCGAACTCTCTGTCGTCTCGTGCTCGGATTCGAGCGCGGCGGCCATGTCCGTGGCGGTCACAATCGCCACGGGCAGCCCGTCGCGCAGCACCACGCACGCGCCGTGCTCGGCGATGCGGGCCGCCGCGGTGCCGAGTCGTTGGCCCCAGCCGACCGTGGGAAGCGGGGCGGTCAGGTGCTCGGCGACCGGTGCGTCCAGCCGCGCCTGACCGGTCGCGACCCGTACGGCGATGTCGTGTTCGGCGGCGAATCCCACGATCTCCGGCAGCCGGATCGGCGGTGTGGCCGCGCTGACCGCCATGTGGCCGGTCCGCGTGTCCCGCATGCGCCGCAGCGCGGTCGCGAGCCGCTCCTGCGGCGCCAGCACCGGAAGGCCGTGGCGGGCGGCGACCGCTACCGGCACACCATCGGCCGGCTCGGTGAAACCGTGCCCGGCCAGCCAGTCGTCGTCGAAGATCGTGGTGAGGTAGCCCCGGCCGGAATCGGGGATCAGCACGACGATGACCGCGTCCGGCCCGGCGCGCTCGGCCACCCGCAGTGCCGCGGCGACGGCCATTCCGCCGGAGCCGCCGGTGAGGATGCCCTCCTCCCGGGCGAGGCGGCGGGTCACCCGGATGGACTCGGCGTCGCCGACGGTCAGTATCCCGTCCGGAACGGCCGGATCGAACGCGGCGGGAATGCCCGGCTGCCCGACGCCCTCCACGTAGTACGGCCGCACCTCCTCGCCGCTGTACGCCGATCCCTGCGGGTCGACCCCGATCACCTGCACCGCGCCCGCCGACACCTCGTGCAGGTACCGGCCGACGCCGGAGACCGTGCCGCCGGTCCCCAGCCCGGCGACGAAGTGCGTCAGCCGTCCCTGGGTCTGCTCCCAGATCTCCGGCCCGGTGACGGCGTAGTGCGCCGCCGGGTTGGCCGGGTTGTTGTACTGGTCGATGCAGTGGGCTCCGGGGATCTCGGCGGCCATCCGGGTGGCGACGTTGCGGTAGAAGCGGGGATGGGTCATCGGGACGGCGGCCGGGCAGACCACCACCTCGGCGCCGTAGGCCCGCAGCGCGGCGATCTTGCTGGGCGAGACCTTGTCCGGACAGGTGAACACGCACCGGTAGCCGCGTTGGGCGCCGACAAGGGCCAGTCCGATCCCGGTGTTGCCCGACGTCGGCTCGACGATGGTGCCACCGGGGCGCAGGCTGCCGTCGCGCTCGGCCGCCGTGACCATGCCGACCGCGATCCGGTCCTTGGCGGAACCACCGGGATTGAACTGCTCCAGCTTGGCCAGCACCAGCGGGCCGGAGCGGTCTGCGACGGCGGCCAGCCGCACCAGCGGCGTCTGGCCGACCAGGTCGAGCATGGAGTCGTGGAATCGCATCGCTGCCCTTTCTCCGCCGGTCAGGACGATCGGGTTCCCGGCACCGGCGACGGTCACAGGTGTCGGTACGGGGTCAGGTGGCTGCGGCTGGTGCGCACCGCGAGGAGCGACGGGCCCGGATGGTCGAGTGCCTTGGCCAGGCCGGTGCGCACCTCGGTGGCCGTGGTCGCGGAGAGCCCGAGTGCGCCGTATGCCTCGGCCAGTCGAGGGAAGTCGGGGTTCGCCAGGTCGGTGCCGATACCGCGGTCCGGGTAGCGCTGCTGCTGGTGCAGCCGGATGGTGCCGAGCGAGGCGTTGTCGGACACGACGAACACCACCGGGAGGCGGCGCTCGCACACGGTCGCGAGCTCGCCGCCGTTCATGACGAAACCGCCGTCGCCGACGATCGCCACGGTGGGCACCGCGCGGGTGCGCGCGGCGACGGCCAGCGCCGCGCCGGGGGCGAACCCCATCGCGCTGGAGTCGATCCCCACCAGCCTGCCGTTCTCGGCGAACCGGAGGAAGCGGTAGGTCCAGCTGGTGAAGGTGCCGGAGTCGACGATCACCGTCACGGCGCCCTCGGTCAGCTCGTCCAGCGCCGAGGCGATCTCGCCGACCGTCACCGCGTCGGAGTCCGGTGGGACCCATCGGGCGTTGTCCTCCTCGATGGCGTGCAGCTCATCGCGCCACCGGTCGCGGCCGTCCGGCAGCCGGTGCGGGGGGCCGGCGCCCGCCAGCCGGGCGAGAAAGTCCACCGGGTCCATCGCGAACCCGGCGGTGACCCGGTGGTACCGGCCGATCCGGGCCGGATCCGGGTAGACGTGCACCAGCGCCTGGTCCGGTTCCGGCCCGCGCGGGAAGCGCAGCCGCCTCGTCGTGGTCTGCCCCAGCCGGGTGCCCACCGCGAGGACGAGGTCGGCGCGGTCGAACTCGGCAAGCTGCTCCGGCTGCGTGGAGTTGTGCAGGTGGCCCGCGTAGCACCGGTGGCGGTTGTCCAGCAGGTGCTGGTTCTTGTTGCTGGTGACGACCGGGAGGCCGTGCCGTTCCGCGATCTGCCGCAGCAGGGTCCGGCCGCTCGCGGTGTCGAGCATCGAGCCGGCCAGCAGCAACGGCCGGCGGGCCGCGGTGAGCAGGTCGTGGACCGTGGCGAAGTCCCGGTCGTCGGGGACCGTGTGTCCCAGTGCGACCCGGCCGGCCGGCCGGTCGGCCCCGGCGCGGTCGAACACGTCCTCCGGTACGTGCACCACCACCGGCCCCGGTGTCGCCGACTCGGCCACCCGGAACGCCCGCCGGACGGTCTCACCGGTGGCCGCGGGGTCGTACAGCGTCAACACCGCCTTGGCCAGGTCGTCCAGTGGCCTGCCGGACTGGAACGACTCGCGCCCCAGATCCCTGGTGGGCACATCACCCACCAGCACCACCAGCGGGGTGGCGTCCTCCGCTGCGGCGTGCACCGCGATCGCCGCGTTGGCCGCGCCGGGGGCTCGGCTGACCAGGCACACGCCCGCCCGGCCGGTCAGCTTGGCATCGGCGAGCGCGGCGAACCCGGCGGATCCCTCGTGCCGGCATCCCAGCACGTCGATCTCGCAGTCGTACAGCGCGTCGAGCAGCGGCAGGTAGCTCTCCCCGGCCACGCAGAAGATCCGGTCCACCTGGTGCGCCCGCAGGCTCTGCACCATGGTGCCCGCGACCGTCCGGTCCGGCGCGGGCATCAGAGTTCGCGTGCCGAGCGCGCGGGAACGTACTGCGCCGTGGCCTTGTCCGGCGGGTAGACGATCGCCGATTCGTCGAATCCCTGCCCCTGCTTCTGATACTGCAGTAGCACCAGATCGGGCGATGCATGGTGCCAATGGGCCGGCCCGCGCTCGTACCGGATGGGGCCTCGCCAGGTCGGGAACTCCATCGCCTCCATCGCGTCGATCATGTCGTCCCGGTCGGTGGACCGCGCCGCTCGGCTGGCGGCGGCGACGATGGTGACGTCGGTGAAATGAGTCAACGCCGTGTCCGGCGGGAAGTCCCCGTACCGCTGGCGATAGCGATCGGTGAACCAGCGTCCGATCTCGGTCATCCCCGGCCACGACGGCCGATACTGCATGGCGGGCCACATCGCGCCGACACCCGCGGTTCCGGCGAGCCGCCAGAAATCGTTGGACCGCAACGGATAGCTGAAGGGGACCATTAACGGAGTGTCCGGAAGCAGGCCGGCGTCCGCCGCGGCGTGCATGATCTGGTAGTTGGTCCGCACCACTCCGCCGTTGATGAGCAGATCCGGCCGGTAGTCCCGGATCGTTCCCAGCAGGTCGCCGAAGTCCGGTGCACCGTCCTGTTCGTAGTCGAGGCGCAGGAACTCCATCCCGTGCCGCGCACGGCCGTACTGTTCCAGGATGTCCGCGGTGTGGAGGCCGAACGCGGTGTCGGCGCACACCATTCCCACCGTGCGGATGCCCAGCTCGGCCGCGAAGTCCAGCATCAGCGGCACGCGGTCCGCCACGCTGAAGTACGAGCGGAAGACGTTACGCCGCTTCTGCGCGGTGATCTCGCTGTAGCCGTTCTCGACGAAGATCGGGACGTTGTACTTCGTCGCCACGTCGACCACCCACGGGGTCGTCCGCAGATGCCACTGCCCCATCACCGCGACCACGTCGTCGACGAGAGCGAGCTTGGCCATCTGCCCCGCGGCGGAGCGGTACATGCCCTCCTCCGCCGCCGTCGCCTGATCGTCGTAGAGCACCAGCTCGATCGCCCGGTTGTCGCGGGCACCGCCGTGCTCGCGCACATATTCCGCCCCCAGGCAGGCGCCTCGGACCACCAGCTCGCCCGCCGTGCTGTCGCCCGGTTCACTCAGCGGCGTGATGATGCCGATCCGGACCGGGTCGGAGCCCGTGTCCTCGTTCACGTCGCGCACCAGCGCTCGGGCACGTTCCAGGTGAGTACTCTGCGGCATCTTTCGCTCCCTTGGCCTCAGGCTTCATGGGGAATGGCGAACTCGTCGAGGTAATCGGAGAAACGGTCGGCCAGTTGGCCGGATCGGAGCCCGAACTGCTCCGCGCGATAGGCGTGCCGTCCTTGGGAGCGGCCGGCGGAAAGGTAGCCGTTCATGCGCCGCCGCGCCGCACCGGTGAGCGAAAGTCCGGCGGTGGCACAGATTTCCGCCACCACCGCCATGGGATCGGCGACCAGATCGGCATACCGGATGTCCAGCGGTGGCCGGTCGAACGGGCCCGCTCCCCGGCGCAGGCCCTCCAGCATCGGCGTGACCCGTTCCAGCCAGTAGCGGCCGATCTCGTGGTCGTCCACGGGGTCCGCGCCGGCTCTGCGCACGACGGAGGTCAGACTGCAGACGCTCGGCACCGCGACCGCGGGGGAGCGGTGCATGCGGACGACCAGCGCGTCCGGGTACACCGCGGCCAGATCGTCCAGGTACCACAGGTGCGACGGCCCCTTGAGCAGAACATGGTCACCGGGGATCCGGTCCAGCAGAACCTGTAATTGCGTGCGGTGATACCGGTAAATCGGCGCCATGGACTGCCGGTCCAGCCATTTCGTATAGCCGGGCACGTGGTACCGCAGCGCGAAAATCGGATCGCAGAACGTATTTCCGGTCAGCCGATGGCATTCCTCGGGGAAATCCACGCGCAGCGGGTGAATGTGCTTGAATTTCGGGGCGATCCGGTCGTACTCCGCGATGTAGGCCGCGCACTGGCTGATCAGTTCGTCGGATGGATCGCGGCGAGCGGGGGCCATCATCTCCCACAGCGCCGGCGCCCGGAGTTGGGGATGCTGAGCGAGTAAGTGTTGCAGGAACGTCGTTCCGGTACGCAGCATCCCGGTGATGATGATCGGCCGCAACGGCCGGTTCGTCGTCTCGGGGCGCTCGGCGATCCGATGGCTCGTCTCCAGTTGCTCGACAAGCGATCGGACCAGCGACCGCTGTGCCCGGACGCGCCCCGCCGATGTCAGCCGCGCTTCTCCGTCGAGCGAGCGAACAAGTTGCTCCAGGGCTTCGAGGTTGGAGAGCTCCGTCTCGTTGTCGCCGGCGACGCGGCGCGCGGTCAGTATCATTGTGGCTGTGTTCAGATTGGACTGTTCGGTTGAAATACCCCCAGTGGAGACCATGTGAACTCTCCCGATTTCGATCAGACGCGACGATGGCGACGGTCGTACGTATCGGTGTTCGAAATAGGTGGATAACGAAAATCGGCCAAATGTGTCAGTCGAGATATGAAATCGTTGGCCAGCAACGGCTCTCTACCGCGAAGCAGGGCGATCCCACCGCGACGGTCCCGGCCTCATCGCCCGCGCAGCTCGAGTGCGACCGCGCCGAGCACCAAGGCCCCTCCGACGAACGCGCCGGCCCAGAGCGACTCCTCGAGCACGGTCGCGCCGATCACGGCGCCGACAAGCGGTGTGACGTAGGCGTAGGTACTGACCAGCGGCGCCGGCGCGCTCTCCAAGAGGTGCGTGTAGAGCAGGAAGCCGACGAGCGAGTCGAAGACGAGCAGAAACACCGCCGCCCCGGCCGAGGTCCAACTGACGTCCGACCACCGAGTCGGATCGAGCTCACCGAGCGACAGTGCGACCAGCAGCAGCACCGTCCCACCGGCGAGCAACTGAACCGCGCTGGCGACCACTCGATCGACCGGCCGGTCGGCGTTCGCCGTCAGCAGGCTCCCCGCGGCCCACAGGATCGGCGCGACGCAGAATGCCGCGACCGCCCACGGTGCCCCGCCGATCGCGGTGCCCGGTGCCGTCAGTACAACGATCACGATGCCGCCGAACCCCGCCACGAGGCGCACCTGCGACGCGACCGACACACGGGTTCCGATCAACCTGCCCAGGAGTACCACCCACAGCGGGATCGCCGCAGCGAGGATCGCCCCGAGGCTGGCGGTCACCGCGGTCAGCGCCACCGTGGCGAGCCCCTGCCCGCCTACCAGCAGCAGTACACCGGCGATCGCCAGTTGCCGCTGTTGCACACGCGTCGGCCTGGGACGCCCACGCGCGGCACCGGTGAACACGACCCCGGCGAGCAAGAAGATCGCCGCCGCTCCGCCGAGCGGGGGCACAGTGTCGACCATCAGCTTCATCGCCGGAATCGCCGAGCCCCAGCACGCATAGAGCGCGAGCAGCAGGAGCACGGTGCGATCAGGGGGCACCACGGCCATCCGCCCACCGGCCCGGCGCCGCGCCATTCTGCCGCTGGGTTCGGGGAGCCGGCTCGCCGGCGTGCCGATGATCATCGAGAAGCTCCTCACGATCTCTCAGTCAACACCATCGGTCACTTCGGTGCTCGGCAGACCGTTTGGACCAACGCGTGCCCGTCCACATGCCCAAGCAAATATCACATCATTTCCACCAGTAGCAGCGAGTATTTCACCGTCGGTTCTTCGTGCGCATCCATGATGCGCATTCCGGTCGTATCCAATAGTTCATTGAGCTCGTCGTGTTTGAACTTGTGAGACGTATCGACAATCACCCGCTCACCTGCCTTGATGACCCCTCTCAAATTCAAATCGGCGAGGTGGAATTTGATGTCCAGCCTTGGCCAGATCTGCGCTTCCATGCGACGGGCATCTGTGTTGTACGTCAATCTGCTATTAAATACAGACGGATTGAAGTCACCATCGAATGCACGATTCAGACAGGTCAGTCTATTGGTCAAGAAATTGTGCCACAGATCGCATTCAGGTGGATCGTTGTACGCAGTCTCCAGTGTCGATCGGGATTTATCGAAATCGACACCGACCACCATGAGATCGCCGGGCCGGCCCGCTGATTTGATGTCTTCGAGCAACTCGCGTCGTTTCTGCTCGCTCATGTTCCCCAGCGAGCTGCCCATGAACAAGAACAATCGCGATGCCTTCGGCTGCTGCCCGACGACGCTCAGGCCGCTGTGGTAGTCACCGGCGATGGGCCGGATCTCGAGGCCATCAATGGAATCGGCAAGCCGAGCAGAGGTCTTTCTCAGCATTTCTTCCGATACGTCGATCGGTACATACCTCAGCGGTACTTGGGATATGGCGGACGCCCGCTTCAACAGCAGTTCGGATTTCGTCGCCGTACCGGACCCCAGTTCGACTATTTCTTTGACGTTTGCACGATCGCAGATCGCATCGACATTGCGTGTCAGCAGCGCCCATTCGGCGCGGTATGGGTAATAGGTTTCCAAATCGCAGATCTGTGCATACAGCTCCGATCCGCGTTCGTCATACCCATAGACGGTCGGGATCCGGCGCGGGGCTTTTGAAAGGCCCGCTGTCAGGTCTCGAATCTCGCTCGCCGCTTCATCTACTCGCACATCGATTAGATCATTGACTGTGCCCATCAAAGCCATCCAAGAGTTCATTTTGCAAGAACGAACATGGCGTGGTCGATCTCGCGAGTGTGAACGTCATATGTCAACGTCGTGATGCCGCGGGTCACCCTCCGTCGCTCGCTTGTTGGCGTGCCGTCAAGGGGAGTGTTATGCATGAGCATCGTGATGTCAATCTTGACTCTGAGCCTTACGGGCGTGAGCATTCAAGTTTGTAATTGATCACAGGTCGGCCCTGTGTCATATCGAGGACACGGGTGACGACCTGCGAAAACTCCTATCCGAAGATCATTAGGAGGTGGCAGTGGAGGTCGTAGCGGACGTTTCCCCAGGTCATTCCCATGTACTTGACATGTGCATATGATCTGACCTGCGGGAACTGGTAAAGACGCAGGTGGCGCCTCATGTACACGAGCTGTACATGCCTGTGCACACGAGAAGTGCATGGGGCCGACCAGGGCGAACAGGTGTCGAGCCCATGGCCGGCCTGCCGCCCGGCGTCGCCGGGACACCTCGGATTCTTGGGGACGTCGCGACACCCCGGTTGAAGGGGCGCGATGAACTCAGGATCCGCCGCGAGTGGCGTAACGGCCGGCCGCCAAGGTGCTCAGCGCCGGAACCCTCACCAACACCAAGCGCCTCCTCGCCCTGGCCGAGGCCGGCACCAAGTCACTGACCACCGACTAGGACCTCGACATCGGCAACATGGTGCGGATCGCCCAGGGGATGCAGGGCCTCACCGCCGGGAAGCTGCGCTTGGTTACCGTGCCGACCGGGCCCTACGCCCCCGACTCCAACCGGGTCGCGCTGTGCGAGCCCGACGCCGGCCGGCCGGGGGAGAGGCCGGGACGGACGAGCTGTTGTCAATCATGCGGGATCTCCGAACGATACTGTTCAATTCTCTTCAATAGACCCGAATGAATTTGTCGCGGAGACTGGCCGCGTGACGAACGAACAACTTCCGTACCGTGCCTCTGATCGCCCCGCCGCATCCCATTTCAGGAATGTCGGGTGGGAGCCTGCACGGTGCAACTGCCAGAGCCCGGTCGAGACCTCCGCAGTCGCATGATCGACTCGATTCTCTCCGGACTGTGGGCCGGCTACGGCCTGGCAGTGCCGGTCGGTGCGGTCGCCGTCCTGATGATCAATATGACCGCCAGGACCTCGTTCCGGAACGGAGCAGCCGCGGCGATCGGCGCCGCCACTGCCGATGCCTTGTACGCAGTTGTGGCGGTGGTCGGCGGCAGCGCCGCCGCATCCGCTCTCGCTCCGGTCTCCACCCCCCTGCGGTGGGCGGCCGCGGTGATCCTCATCGGTATGGCCGTTCGTATCGCGCTCCAGGCGACGAGGACACGGGCTGACGTAGGCGAGGAAACGCAAAGCAACGACTCCGACATGAGCCCGTTCCGTGCCTTTCTCATCTTTTTTGGACTCACCGCACTCAACCCCTGGCCGGCCATATATTTTGTTGCGTTGGTTTTGGGGCGGCAGGGTCAGGAGAGTCAGACGCCCTGGCAGGCCTGCGCCTATGTCGCCGCCATTGTGCTGGCTTCCGCCAGCTGGCAGCTCGTGCTGGCCGGCGGGGGTGCCGTGCTGGGCCGATTCCTCACCGGCCACCACGGCCGTTTCATCACCGCCATAAGCTCCAGCCTGCTCATCGCGGGTCTTGCGGTGAGCGTCGCTGTCACCGGTTGAACCGACCACCATCCCGAACAGGGCGGGTTTGACGAACGATCTTGCTCGGACCGGTCGCGGTCAGGCCGATGCGGCGTCTCGGCAGAAGTCGAACGCTGGTCTCGAGCGCAGACTCAGCCGACTTTCGGTGTGGCGCGGTCGATGATCGGAGCGAGGTCCAGTCCCGGCGGCAGAGTGCCGAAGGCGGCTCCCCAGTCGCCACCGAGACGGGTGGCGCAGAAGGCGTCGGCGACCGCCGGATGACCGTGCCTGACCAGCAAGGATGCCTGGAGGGTGAGGGCCAGGCGCTCGGCGACGCGGCGGGCGCGGAACTCGATCGTCGCGGCGTCGACGAGACTGTCCTTGGCTTCCTTGACGGCGGCGTCCAGGCGCGGGTCGGCCCCTTGGGACAGGTCGACCTCGTCGAAGAACGCCTCCAGCGTCTGCGGCTCGCGCAGTGCCGCACGCAGCAGATCGAGCGCGGCGACGTTGCCGGAGCCTTCCCAGATGGAGTTGAGCGGGGACTCGCGGAACAGCCGCGGCATCCCCGACTCCTCGACGTAGCCGTTGCCGCCCAGGCATTCCAGGGCCTCGGCGGTGTGCGCCGGCCACCGCTTGCACACCCAGTACTTGCCCGCCGCGAGGCCGAGCCGCTTGAACGCGGTCTCGGCCGCGTCGCCCCGGACCGAGCGGTCGGTGGCGCCGGCCAGCCGCATCATCAGGGCGGTGGCGGCCTCGGACTCGATCGCCAGATCGGCCAGGACGTTGCGCATCAGCGGCTGGTCGGCCAGCCGGCCCCCGAACGCGGTGCGGTGCGCGGCGTGGTGCGCGGCGGTGACGACGCCCTGCCGCATCCCGGACGCGGCGCCGATCAGGCAGTCGAGCCGGGTCATGTTGACCATCTCGATGATGGTGCGGACGCCGCGTCCCTCATCGCCGACGCGCCACGCCACCGCGTGCTCGTACTCGATCTCGGACGAGGCGTTGGACCGGTTGCCGAGCTTGTCCTTGAGGCGTATCAGCCGCAGCGGGTTGAGCGTGCCGTCCGGCCGGACGCGCGGCACCAGGAAGCAGGTCAGCCCGCCGGGGGCCTGCGCGAGGGTGAGGAAGAGGTCGCACATCGGCGCGCTGGTGAACCACTTGTGCCCGACCAGGCGGTACGTGCCGTCCGGCGCGGGGGTCGCCTCGGTGGTGTTGGCGCGGACGTCCGAGCCGCCCTGCTTCTCGGTCATCGACATGCCGGCCAGCAGCGCGGTCTTGGTGAGCGGCGCGCGCAGTCCGTAGTCGTACTCGGGACGGGCGAGGAGCGGCTCGTACTGGGCGGCGAGGTCCGGCGCCTGCCGCAGCGCGGGGACGGCGGCGTAGGTCATCGAGATGGGGCAGCCGTGCCCGGCGTCGACGCGCCAGGCGTAGAACTTGGCGGCCCGCGCGACGTGCGCGCCCTCGCGGGCGTCGGCCCACGGGGCGCCGTGCAGGCCGTGCGTGACGGCGACCCGCATCAGCTCGTGCCAGGACGGGTGGAACTCGACCTCGTCGATCCGGTGCCCGTAGCGGTCGTGGGTGCGCAGCGCCGGCGGGTTCTCGTTGGCGAGCCGGCCGTGCTCCTGGGCCTCCTCGCCGCCCGCCAGCAGCCCGAGCTCGTGCACCTCGTCCGCCGCCCATCCGGCGCCCTCGCGGTCGAGCGCGTCCAGCAGGACGGCCTCGTCGGCGGTGTCGTATCCGGCGAGCGGGGGGACCTGGTTGAACACCTCATGGGTCTGCACGGCACTGCTCCCTCTGGCTTCGCGGTCCTGCCGAGCAGACTACAGAACCTCGTTCGGGTATGCCGCAAGGGCTCGCATACCAGGCATTTCGCCGGGCATCCTCCTGAAGATGTGGGGTGATCTCGTTCTGGCGGCGGATTGCCCGGGGGCCGTGGGGGCATACTTTCGGAACCATGAGTCAGCCCACCCCGCAGCCGGGACGGCGGCCTTCACCGGTCCGCCCCCAGGACCCCCATCCGGACCGGCAGCAGGACCTCCGGCCGGACCGTCCGCCGCCGGCCCCGGCCGAGCCCGTCCCGGTCGACCCGGTCGACCCGGTCCCGGTGGAGCGGCCGAAGGCCGGCCCCGTCCCGTCCTCGGGCGGCGCCTCCGACCCCGTGCCCGGCGGCTCGGTCCGCGCCTCCGACGCCGAGCGCGAGGCCGTGGTCGAGCGGCTGCGGGTCGCCTCGGTGGAAGGGCGGCTGACCTTCGAGGAGCTGACCGAGCGGACCGGGTCGGCCTACCGGGCGGTGACCCGCGGCGATCTCGACCACATCATCGCCGACCTTCCCGGCATGGGCGCTCCGGGCGCCGAACCGGCCCCGCCGCAGGTGCAGCGCCGGTTCACCGCGATCATGGGCGACTGCAAGGAGCGCATCGTCGGCCGCATCGACGAGCGGCTCGAGGCCCTGTCGGTGATGGGCGACGTCGAGCTGGACCTGCGCGGCGCGCAGGTCCCGACCGGCGAGGTGGTGGTGTCCGCCACCGCGGTGATGGGCGACATCAAGATCATCGTCCCGGACGGGGTCAGCGTGGAGCTGACCGGCTACACGCTCATGGGCGACCGCCGGGTCTCGGTGCGCGAGGCCCCGGCGGGGTCGCGGATCCCGGTGGTCCGGGTCGCCGCGCACGCGGTGATGGGCGACGTGCGGATCGTCGACGACGAGCACCACGCCCCGCTGCGCAACGCGCTGTCCTCCTGGTGGGAGGGCCGCAGGGACCGCGACGCCTGAGCCGCCGCGCGCGGGACCGTCCGCCGGACGCGCCCCGCGCGGGCCGTTTCAGCGGTTGTAGGCGGTGCGGGCGCCGAGCCACAGCGTGTAGGCCGCGACGCCGGCCAGCCCGGCCTTGCGGGTGCGGTCGGCGGTCAGGGCCAGGCCGAGGGCCAGCTCGGCGGCGCCGTTGCGTTTGATCCACGCCCGGGTGTCGTTCGGGAACGGCAGCCGGGAGACCGGCTCGAACGCCTTCGGCGCGGCGAAGTGCGCGGCGCCGGTCGCGGCCAGGACGAGTCCGGCGGTGCGGAGAAGGGCCATGGTGGGGGGTTCCTTTCGAGGACGCGTTCGGCGGACGGGGCGACCGGTCGCCCAGGTCGCCGCTCCGGGTACCGGAAGGTATGCGGATTTTGGACATTGCGTCAATAGTCCGCCCGGACCCGGCGGCCGGGCGCGGACCGCGAGCCGCTGATCGCGGCGCCCCGGCGTCCGCCCGCAGGTGACCGACATCACCGCCCCGCCCCCGCCGGCGCGTCCCGCCGGCGCAGGGCGCCGTGACGCTCAGCGCGCGGCGAGTGCCCCGGCCGGCGTGCAGGTCGGGGCGCGGCCCGGTGCCCGCGCCTCGTCGTAGCGGTGCAGGACCAGGTCGGCCAGCTCCGGCGCCGCCCCGAGCACGGGCGACACCGCGCCGGCGCCCGCCGCGAGCGCCTCCCCGCGCACCTTGTCGGCGAAATGGCCCGGCGCGAGGAAGTAGGACGCCACCACCACGCGCGGCGCCCCCGCGTCGCGCAGTGCCGCGACGGCCTCCGCCGGGGTGGGGCGGGTCGCGGACGCGAACGCCGGCACCACCCCCCACCAGCCCCGGGACCGCCACCGCCGGGCCAGCCCCCCGATGGTCGCGTTGGCCGCCGGATCGCTGGACCCGGCCGCGACCAGCACCACCGCGGTGCGGGGGTCGCCCGCCGCGACGCCCGCCTCCGCCAGCCGCCGTTCGAGGGCGGCCAGCAGGAGCGGGTGCGGACCCAGCGTGGCGGCCGTCGTCAGGCCGAGCCCGGGATGCCGGCGGCCGACCCGCGCCAGCACGCCCGGGATGTCGGTCTTGCTGTGGTAGGCGGCGGTGAGCAGCAGCGGCAGCACCACCGCCCGCTCCGCCCCGCCGCGCGCGAGGCCGTCCAGCACCCGGTCCGGCGCGGGCGCCGCGTGGTCGAGGAACGAGGCCAGCACCGGCACGTCCGGCCGCCGCGCCCGCACCGCGGCGAGCAGCTCGGTGACGGTCGCGGCGGCGCGCGGGTCCCTGCTCCCGTGCGCCACCCCGACCAGCGGCGTGATCACAGGTGGATGCCGCACTCGGTCTTGCCCGACCCCGCCCAGCGCCCGCTGCGCGGGTCCGCGCCGGCCGCGACCGGCTGCGTGCACGGCTCGCACCCGATCGACGGGTAGCCGTCGTAGTGCAGCGGGTTGACCAGCACCCCGTTGTCGGCCATGTAGTTGTCCATGTCGTCCTGGGACCAGTCCAGGATCGGGTTGACCTTGACCATCCCGCGCCGGGCGTCCCACTCGACCACCCGGCGGTCGCGCCGGCTGGCCGTCTCGTCGCGGCGGATCCCGCTGAACCACGCCATGTACCCCTCCAGCGCCCGGCCGAGCGGCTCCACCTTGCGTAGATGGCAGCACAGGTCCGGGTTGCGGCCGTTCAGCCGCGGGCCGAGCGCGGCCTCCTGCTCGGCCACGGTGCGGGTCGGCGTCACGTTGATCACGTTGACCGGGTAGACGGCCTCCACCGCGTCCCGCGTCCCGATGGTCTCGGCGAAGTGGTAGCCGGTGTCGACGAACAGCACGTCGATGCCGGGCTTCACCTTGGACACCAGGTGGATCAGCGCGGCGTCCGACATCGAGGACGTCAGGCAGAGCCGGTCGCCGAACGTGGCCGACGCCCAGCGGATGACCTCCAGCGTGGAGGCCCCCTCCAGCGCGTGCGCGGCCGATTCGACGATGTCCTCGAGGTCGAGGGTGGGCCGGTCGGTCTCCAGCAGGGTCATCGGGGATCCTCCTTGTGCGTCCGGGGCGCTCCAACACCGAGGAACTTCAGCGAGAAGGAACGGACGCAGTCATGGCAGAACCACGCCCCCGCCTCCTCGCGCGGCTCGAGGTGCTCCTCACCGCAGTAGGGGCAGTAGAACGGCGCGGCACGTTCGCTCATCCGGCTGCCCTACTTCAGATCGGCGTCGTCGGCGCGCTGCGCCCACTCGGCGAAGGTCTCGCCCTCGGCGCGCTGGGCGTCGAAGTTGCGCACGACCCGCTCGACGTAGTCGGTCAGGCCCGCCGAGGTGGTCTTGAGCCCGCGGACCTTCTTGCCGAACGTGGTGCCGAGCCGGCCGCCGAGGTGGATCTGGAAGCCCTCCACCTGGTCGCCGTTCTCGTCCACCACGAGCTGGCCCTTGAGCCCGATGTCGGCGACCTGGATGCGCGCGCACGCGTTCGGGCAGCCGTTGACGTTGACGGTCAGCGGCTGGTCGAAGTCGGGCAGCCGCTTCTCCAGCTCGTCCATCAGGTCCATCGCGCGCTGCTTGGTCTCGACGATCGCCAGCTTGCAGTACTCGATGCCGGTGCACGCCATGGTCTGGCGGCGGAAGGTGGACGGGCGGACCTGGAGGTCGTGCTCGGCCAGCGCGTCCGCGAGCGCCTCGGTGTGCTCGGCGGGCACGTCGAGGACGACCATCTTCTGCTCGGCGGTGGTGCGGACCCGGCCCGACCCGTAGCGCTGGGCCAGATCGCCGATCACGCCGAGCAGTTCGCCGTTCACGCGGCCGACGCGCGGCGCGAAGCCGACGTAGAACAGGCCGTCGTTCTGCGGGTGGATCCCCACGTGGTCGCGGCGGGGGAGCGGGGCGGCGGGCTCGGGACCGTCGGGCAGCGCGTACCCGAGGTAGTCGCGCTCCAGCACCTCGCGGAACTTCTCCGGGCCCCAGTCGTTCATCAGGAACTTGATCCGGGCCCGGTGCCGCAGCCGCCGGTAGCCGTAGTCCCGGAAGATCGAGATGACGCCCTTCCAGACCTCGTGGGCCTGCTCGGGCCGGATGAACACGCCGAGGCTCTTGGCGAACATCGGGTTGGTGGACAGCCCGCCGCCGACGAACGCCTGGTAGCCCGCCTGGCCGTTCTCGTCCAGCACGCCGACGAAGGCCACGTCGTTGATCTCGTGGACGGTGCAGTGCGCGGTGCAGCCCGACATCGCCGTCTTGAACTTGCGCGGCAGGTTGGAGAACTCGGGCGTCCCGATGTAGCGGTCGTGGGTCTCGCGGATCTGCGGGGTCGCGTCGATCACCTCGTCCTGCGCGATCCCGGCCAGCGGACAGCCGATGATCACCCGCGGGGTGTCGCCGCACGCCTCCATGGTGGACAGCCCGACCGACTCCAGCCTCGCCCAGATCGCCGGGACGTCCTCGATCCGGATCCAGTGCAGCTGGATGTTCTGCCGGTCGGTGATGTCGGCGGTGCCGCGCGCGTACCGGACGGCGATATCGGAGATCGCGCGCAGCTGCGGCCCGTCGAGCTGGCCGCCGTCGATCCGCACCCGCAGCATGAAGTAGCGGTCGTCGAGCTCCTCGTCCGGCAGCGACCCCGTCTTGCCGCCGTCGATGCCGGGCTTGCGCTGGGTGTAGAGCCCGAACCAGCGGAACCGGCCGCGCAGGTCGGCGGGGTCGATCGAGTCGAAGCCGGTCTTGGAGTAGACGTCGATGATGCGCTGGCGGACGTTCAGGCCGTCATCGTTCTTCTTGTTCTCTTCGTTCTTGTTGAGCGGTTCGCGGTAGCCGAGGGCCCACTGGCCCTCGCCCCGCTTGCTCTTGGTCGCAGGTGGCACGGTGCGCGTCCTAACCGGATCTGGATGGCGGGGACGCGTAACGCACCGGCAGTCTCGAACAGCCGGCTCGGCACTGAGCAGGAGGGTGTCAAAGGTGACGCCGATGCGCCACGCGCCCGCGTTAAGCGGAGGGGCGTGGTCGGGGCGTCACAGACAGATCGCGCTGCGGACGCGGAGGAAGTCAACGTGCCGGCGCATCACCAGCAGCGGGTCCACAGCGGTCATACGTGAACTCTGACACGCGATCTCATCGACTGTCCAGTTCCGTCCGGCATGCGGACGGGTGAGAAGAGTCATCCCTGCCGCTTCCAGTTCACCCGCGGCTCCGCAGGTCGCGGCGCCGCCTGGGGACCGCCCGGGGCCTCGCCGCCGGGCCCGCCGCCCGGATCGGGGCCCCGCGGGGCGGCCTGGTGCTGGCAGTCGCACCACGATCCGCCACGGCACTCGCCGTGGTGGCGCTCCCGGCACGACCCGCAGATCATGCTTCCATTGTCACCGATGAGCGCCGAAGCATGCGTCCGGGCCGGGTCCGGACTCCGAATCACTGATGATCATGGGCGGGTGGCCGTTGTGAACCGTCAAAGCGGGTATGTCGGCACAATGGGGCGAGTCATGACCGGGTCGGGGGGCGATCGGCATCCGCTGGACGCGGGCCGGAGGACGGCGGTGAGCCGCCCGCCGCGGGCGACGCGGATCACCGGGATGGGCGATGGGGCGTGGTACGGGCGCCCGACGCCCTACGGTGGGGCGGTGTGACCACCGTCTCCGATGCCGCCGGCGTCACGGGCGCTCCGGCCGAGGGCGCGGACGCGAAGAGACCGGACGCCGGGGGGCACCCGCGCGCCCGCAAGGCCCGCAGGGTCGGCTGGGCGCTGATCCGCGGGACCGTCGTCGCGGCGTTCCGCCACCGGGTCACCGGGCTGGCCGCCGAGGCCGCGTTCTTCGCCCTGCTGTCGCTGCCGCCGCTGGTCATCGGGCTGATCGGCACGATGGGCCACTTCCGCGGCGCGCTCGGCGCCGACACCGTCGCCGAGGTCCGCACCTGGGTGATCGAGCAGGCGCAGACCGTGCTGACCGGCCCCGCGGTCGACTCGGTGGTGATCCCGCTGATCGACGACGTGATCAAGGGCGGCAGCCCGGACATCGTGTCGCTCAGCTTCCTGATCTCGCTGTGGGCCGGGTCGCGGGCGACCAACGTCTACGTCGACACCATCACCATCTCCTACGGGCTGTCGGGCATCCGCGGCGTGATCCGCACCCGGCTGCGCGCGTTCTTCCTCTACCTCGTCGGCCTGCTGGTGATGCTGGTCGTCATCCCGCTGCTGGTGGCCGGGCCCGCGCTGGTGCGGCAGGCGCTGCCCGAGAGCGCCGGGTTCGTCCAGCTCTTCTACTGGCCGGTCGTGGTGACGCTGTCGGTGGTCTTCCTCGCGACGCTCTACCACATGAGCGTTCCCGTGCGGACGGCCTGGTGGCGCACGGTTCCCGGCGCCGTCGTCGCGCTGCTCATCTGGATCGTCGGCAGCATCGCGCTCCGGCTCTACCTGACCGGCTCGCTCAGCGGCGTGTCGGTGTACGGGTCGCTGTCGGCCTCGATCGCGATCCTGGCCTGGCTGTACGTCGCGGCGCTGGCGGTGCTGATCGGCGCGGCGCTGAACGCCGAGATCGATCGGATGTGGCCGGGCGCCAACACCGCGCGGGCCCGCGCCGTCCGCGACGCCCGGGAGGCCCGCGAAGACGCCCGCAATGCCCGGGAGGGCCCGCCCCCGCCCGCTCCGCCAGGGGTGTCGAGGGCGCCTGACGTGCCGGAGGGGGCGGAGGCGCCCGAGAGGCGGGCGACGGCGTCCGGGGGGCCGTCGGGAACATCGCCGGGGGCGTCCCGATCGGACCGGGTGGCAAAAGGTAAAGATTGCCCCGAATAGGGGTCTGAAAAGGCCAAACATGTCGTAACCTCGCGTTGCATGACCCCCCGTGAGGAGACCGGCAGGCTCCGTACCGTCACCGGCACGATCGCGACGTCCGCCGTCACCGGCCCGGTGCTGGCGCACGAGCACCTCCGGCTCGACCTGCGCTGGCCCGAGCGGCCCGCGCTGGTCGACTCCGACCCGCGCCGCTGGCTGGACGAGGAGAAGGCCGTCACCGCCGAGCTGGCCGGGCTGCGCGCCGAGCACGGGCTCGGGCTGGTCGTCGACCTCGGCTGCTCGGGGATGGGCCGCAACGCCGCCGCGCTCGCCCGGATCAGCGCCGGCGCCCGGGTCGCGGTGGTCGCGGGGACGGGCGTGTTCACCGAGCCGTTCCACCCCGCCTTCGTGGCCGGCGCGGGCCACGAGCAGATCGCCGAGCGGCTGCTCGCCGAGATCGGCTTCGGCCTGGACGGCACCAACTCCCTGCCCGGCGTGATCGGCGAGATCGGCACCTGGGGCGAGGCGCCGACCGAGGCCGAGGAGCGCTGCCTGCGCGCCGCGGCCCACGCCGCCCGCTACTCCGGCCTCTCGGTGGCGACCTACGGCCGCGCCGGCATGGCCCAGCTCGACATCCTCACCACCGCCGGGCTCGCGCCCGAGCGGATCTCGGTCGGCCAGCAGGACCAGGTCGACGACCCCGGCGCGCACCGCAAGGCGGCCGAGTCCGGCGCGTACGTCTCGTTCGGCACCCTCGGGCTGGCCGGCGACGATCCCGAGGCCCTCGGCGCCCGCGTGCGCGCCGTCATGGACCTGCTGGAGGCCGGGCACGCCGAGCGCGTCCTGCTGAGCACCGGCGTCTCCCGGATGACGCAGATCGCCCGGTACGGCGGCAGCGGCTACGGCTACCTCTTCGACGTCTTCCTGCCCGCGATGCGCGCGGCCGGCGCCGACGACGCCACCCTGAACGGGATCCTGTGCGACAACCCCGTCCGGTGGCTCACCGCCGGAGCCCGCTCCGCCTGACGGACGTCCGGACAAAAGGTGGGACGGGCGGATACCGCCCGAACTGGGTAGGGGCATGGGCAGGGGGTGGCGCTGATGCCCAGGAGACCCGCGAGCGCGGAGTCCGCCGCAGAGTCCGAGACGGGGTCCGGCACGGAGGCACGTCCCGTCCGGCTGCCGTTCACCGACCGGGCCGAGGCGGGCCGCGTGCTCGCCGGGCGGCTGGTGCCGCTCGGCCTGGACGACCCGGTGGTCCTCGCGCTGCCCCGCGGCGGCGTGCCGGTCGGGTACGAGGTCGCGCGGCGGCTGGACGCGCCGCTGGACGTGCTGGTGACCCGCAAGATCGGCTATCCGCCGCAGCCCGAGCTGGGGGTGGGCGCGGTGGCCGAGGGCGGCGGCCCCGTCTTCGACGCCGGGCTGCTGCGGCGGCTCGGGCTCGGGGAGGACGACCTGGCCGGCACCCTCGCCGCCGAACGCGCCGAGCTGGACCGCCGCGTCCGCGCCTACCGGGGCGACCGCCCGCTGCCCGGCCTGGCCGGACGGCCCGTGATCGTGGTGGACGACGGCCTCGCCACCGGCGGCACCGCCCGCGCCGCGCTGCGCGCCGTCCGTGCCGGCGGCCCGGCCCGGCTGGTCCTGGCGGTGCCGGTGGGCGCGGCGGGCACCGTCCGGGACATGGAGGCCGAGGCCGACACCGTGGTGGTGCTGGCCGCGCCGTCCGACTTCCAGGCGGTGGGCCAGTGGTTCGTGGACTTCCGGCAGCTCACCGACGCCGACGTCGTCGCCGCGCTGGACCGGGCCGCGGAGCAGCGGGGGACGGCGCCGTGACCGGCGTGCTGGTGCCCGCGGGCGGCGTGCGCCTGGAAGGCGAGCTGACCGTGCCGGACGGCGCGCGCGGGGTCGTGGTGTTCGCGCACGGCAGCGGCAGCGGGCGGCACAGCCCGCGGAACCGGGAGGTGGCCGCCGCGCTGGTCCCGCATGGGCTCGGGAGCCTCCTGTTCGACCTCCTGACGCCCGCGGAGGACGAGATCGACCGGCACACCGCCCGCCTGCGGTTCGACGTCGCCCTGCTCGCCCGGCGGCTCGGCGACGCGGTGCGGTGGACGCGGTCGGAGGCGGGTGTCTCCGCCGCCGCGGACCGCCCGGTGGGCCTGTTCGGCGCGAGCACGGGCGCGGCGGCGGCGCTGACCACCGCGGCGGAGCGGCCGGACGACGTGGGGGCCGTGGTGTCCCGGGGCGGGCGCCCCGACCTGACCGCGCCCGCCGCGCTCGGGCGGGTGCGCGCGCCGACGCTGCTGATCGTCGGCGGCCGGGACCTGGAGGTGCTGTCGCTCAACGAGCACGCGCTGGACCGGATGGACGCGGCGCGCGGGCACGGGCTGAAGGTGGTCCCGTGCGCCGGGCACCTGTTCGAGGAGCCGGGTGCGCTCACCGAGGTGTCCCGGCTCGCGGCGAAATGGTTCACCGCGAATCTGTGTGATTGACCCGCATTCTCTCGGCCGTTGCGGTAATGGCCTTGCGTGTTCTTCCGGCAATGGCATGGAACTGTCGTGATCGATCTGTGACACGGACGGGCGCGGGTCTCGATGATCATCGGGGCCGGGCCAAACGAAAACGGCCCCGCTGCTGCGGGGCCGTTACGTTTTCTGGTGGCGTGCCGGGGTGCGCGATGGGAGCGTTCGAACAGTCTCGCCCGGTCGGCTAGGCGGCGTTCGCGCGACGCATCCGGCGACGGCGCTCGGACGCGCGCTCGTCTTCGTTCAGACCGCCCCACGTGCCGTACTTCTCGGGCCTGGACACCGCGTAGTCCAGGCACTCCGTGCGGACGGGACAACCCATGCAGATCTGCTTCGCCTTGCGCTCGCGGATCTCACGTTCGGGCTGGCGCTCGCCGTCGGGACCGAAGAAGAGCACGAGGTCTTCCCCCCGGCACGCCGCGGCGTCCTGCCAGCCCCAGCTGGGACGAGGGAGGTTTGCCTGCCGACGTACCTGAGCCATGGAACACCCACCTTGATTGGTTTACTGAGCAATTTCGGACATGGACGCCCGACGTGCTTCAAAGACGTGCGTCAGGTGCGACGTGCGTCAGAAGCGCCGATTGGTCCAACGTCTGGAGTTGCCGCTCTGTTCCCCGCCCGGTGCTCCGGGAACCTGGGGTCACGCGACAGGAAGCCCTCGAATGGGGCCTCAGTGAGATTACACGAGGGCTGCCTCGTTGAGAAGGGTGAGCTCCCTAACAATGTAGGTTCCGAGGTTCTCTTGACACTCCGTGCCGCAGGGATCGTCCTGAGTGACTCTCTCGAAGACGACCCGGAATCGAGCATTTTGGGCTAGCACGACCGCCTCGTACGGGGACGTTCCGGTGACCGACCGGGCGGTCACCGCGTCCACGCCGAGGAGGCCGGTGTGCGCGCGGACGAAGTGCTCCGCCGCCTGTGCCGGCTCGGGGACCCCGGCCCTCCCGCGCAGGTGCGCGAGGGCCACTTCGCCGCGCAGGTAGCCGCCTGCGGCGTCCAGCGCGGCGGCCAGGCCGAGGTCGCCGTAGTAGATCCCGTGGGGGAGGCACACCATGTTGGCCGCGTAGCGGTCGCCGCCCACGTGGGTGGTCTCCCAGACGAGGTCGCCGAATCGCTCGGCGAGGCCCCGGGCCAGTGGCGCTCCCGTTCGGGCGCAGCAGACGTTGCGGCGCCCGTGCGTGCAGACCAGGAAGACGGGCTCGGTCACCGGTTCGCCGAAGCCGGGCCGCCGCCCCGCCGCGACGGCGGCGAGGTCGAGCCCCGCCAGCTCGGCCGGGTCGGCGAGCTCGCGGCCCTCCATCCACACGTTCCCGCCCTGGGAGAAGCCCGCGTACACCTGGAGGGGAGGGATGGCCCTGCGGCGCCCTGTGCGCCGGATGAGCTGCGGCCGGACGCCTTCGGCGAGCGCGGCGCGCACGGTCTCGGCCATCGGACCGGGCCCGATGAGCTGCTCGACGCGCTCGGGCCAGGGGCCGGGGTGCTCGAGCAGTAGCCAGCCCCGCGCCTTGGCCGTCGCGCTCGCCAGCGCGGGCCGCTCGCCCGTGTGGCTCCCCGGGCAGTGGTCGCAGCCCTTACCGCGCGTCAACAGAGTCCCCCGATTGGCTCACTGTGAATTAGGTTAGGGTAACCTAATTCACCTACCCCGGCCCAGTGCAAGTGACACACCTCATACCTGCGCGGCGGACGAGGCGGACGCGGCACCGGCCGCCGGGCTGCGAATCGGCGGCGCGGGCACGGTGCTGACTTCCGGCCGAACGGAACAAAAAGGGCAGGGTGTCAGGGTCGGGCGAGGGCTGCCAGGTGGGCCTCGGCGGCGGGCAGTGCCGCGTCCCGGTCCGCGGTGACCAGGCCGATGCGGGTGCGGCGGTCGAGCAGGTCGGCCGCGTCCAGGGCCCCCTCATGCCGGACGGCCCAGGCCAGCTCCGCACCCAGCACCGGCAGGCCCGGCACGACCGGCTCCAGCAGCGCGGCGTCGTCGCGGGCGAGGCCGGCCAGCAGGGGCGCCTCCGTCCCGTACCGGCCCACCAGGCGCTGCGGGGCGTCCAGGGCCGCCAGGCGGTCCGGCGCGGCGGCGCCGACGAGGGGGACGTGGGTGGTGCGGCTCGGCCCCGCGTCGACCCGCCCGGCCGCCACCACCGCGTCCACGGCGTCCTGCGCCATCCTGCGGTAGGTGGTGAGCTTGCCGCCGACGATCGTGACGACCCCGTCCGGGGAGGTCAGCACCGCGTGCCGCCGGGAGATGTCGGCGGTGCTGCCGTGCCGGTCGTCCAGGAGCGGGCGGAGACCGGCGAACGCCCCGATCACGTCGGCGCGCGCGACCGGCGCGTCCAGCGCGGTGCCGAGGATGTCCAGCAGGAACCCGATCTCGCTCTCGGTGGGCACCGGCACGTCGGGGACCGGGCCGTCCGCGGGCTCGTCGGTGAGGCCCACGTAGACGCGGCCGTCGCCCTGCGGGATCACCAGCACGAACCGGCTGGTCTCGCCGGGGACCGGCACGTGCATCCCGGCCGAGGCCCCGCACAGCGCCTCGGACCGCAGCACCAGGTGGGTGCCCCGGGACGGGCGCAGCCGCACCCCCTCGACCAGCCCGCCCGCCCACACCCCGGCCGCGTTGACCACCGCGCGGGCGCGCA
This sequence comes from Spirillospora sp. NBC_01491, assembly GCF_036227065.1. Classification (GTDB taxonomy): domain Bacteria; phylum Actinomycetota; class Actinomycetes; order Streptosporangiales; family Streptosporangiaceae; genus Spirillospora; species Spirillospora xylanilytica. The sequence goes on along the minus strand of NZ_CP109432.1, from coordinate 2,229,954 downwards.
CGTCGATCTCCCGGCCGGTCAGCTCGTCGCGGACCAGCGCGCCGCCGCCGGTCAGCGTCAGCGCGCGGCAGCGGGTGAGGATCCGCGCGCCGTGCGCGGCGGCGGTGCGGGCGAGCGCGGTGACCAGGCGGGCGTCGTCGGCGAGCTTCCCGTCCCAGGACAGCAGCCCGCCGCGCAGCCCGTACGGGCGTAGCGCCGGGGCGAGCCGGAGCGTCTCCACCGCCGACAGGCGGCGCGGGCGGGGGAGCGCCGAGCGCGGCGTGCGGGCGGCCAGGCGCAGCGCGTCCCCGGCCCGCAGCCCGGTCGCGGTGATCGCCGCCTGCCGGTGCGTCACCAGCGGGGTCAGCGGCAGCACGAACGGCATCGCGCGCACCAGGTGCGGCGCGGTGCGCTCCATCAGCACGCCGCGTTCGACGGCGCTCTCGTGCGCGACGCCGACATGCCCGCCCGCCAGGTACCTGAGCCCGCCGTGGACGAGCTTGGAGCTCCACCGGGACGTGCCGAACGCCAGGTCGTGCGCGTCGATCGCGGCGACCGACAGGCCCCGGGACGCGGCGTCCAGGGCGACGCCGGCCCCGGTGGCGCCCAGTCCGACGACCAGGACGTCCACCACCTCGTCCGGCAGCGCGGCCAGTTCGCGGGCGCGGCGCGCGGCGTTCAGCGAGGACCGTCCGGGCGCGGGTGGGGTGCTCAAGGCGCGAGAGTCCTCTCGAGGATGTGGCGGAGTTCGGCGTCGAACGCGGCCGGGGCCAGCTCCGGGTCGCCGTCGCCGTCGCCGGTCATGGTCTGCGTCGACAGCGCGAACGACTGGACGACCAGCAGCAGCGCGCGGGCCTGCCGGACCGGGTGGCCGGGCCGGACGGTGCCGTCCCGGTGCCCGGCCTCCAGCGCCTCCTCGAACAGCGTGAGGAAGGCGAGCTGGCTGGCGCCGCGCCGGTCCAGCATGTAGGGGAGCAGCAGTTCGGGATCGACCTCCAGTATCTTGCGCAGCAGCGGGTGCTCGCGGAACGTGCGCACGCCCGTGACCAGGCCGTCCACCAGCCGGTTCCGGACGGGCCTGCCGTCGTCGGCGGGGTGCACGGCGGAGGCGATCTCGACCCACTCGCGGGTCATCAGGTCGCCCACGATGGTGCGCACGTCCGGCCAGCGGCGGTAGAGCGTCATGCGCGACACCTCGGCGCGGCGGGCGATGTCGGTCAGCGTGGTGCGCCGCACGCCCACCGCGAGGACGCAGTCGCGGGCGGCGTCGAGCACGGCGTCGTCGGCGGTCCTGTTGTGACGATTCGACGTCATGTGTCACAGTGTAAGCCACGGCCGGGAACACCCTGGCCGGCACGGACAGGAGGGCGCGGTGGAGACCCCGGACATGCTGTGGAGCGGATGGGGCGACCCGGCCAGGGCCGCGCCGCTGCCGGAATCGGTGGCGGGCCTGCTGCGCGACCTGCTGGGCGTGCGGCCCGCCGCGTCCGCGCCGGTGGCCCTCGGCGACATCGCCGTCCCGGCGTCCCGGCTGTCTGCGGACGACCTCGACGCGCTCGCCGAGGCCGTCGGGGACGCCGCGCACGTGCGCACCGGCACCGAGGCGCGGGTCCGGCACACCCGCGGCAAGTCCACCCCCGACCTGCTGCGCATCCGGGCCGGCGACGCCTCCGACGCGCCCGACGCGGTCGTGCTGCCCGGCTCGCACGAGGAGGTCCTGGCGGTGCTGCGCGCCTGCGCCGCCCGGCGGATCGCGGTCGTCCCGTTCGGCGGCGGCACCTCGGTCGTCGGCGGCCTCGCGCCGCAGGGCGTGACCGGGTTCGTCGCGCTCGACCTGCGCCGGATGGACGCGCTGGTCTCCGTCGACACCGTCTCCCGCACCGCCGTGCTCCAGCCGGGCCTGCGCGCCCCGCGCGCCGAGGAGCTGCTCCGCGAGCACGGCCACACCCTCGGCCACTACCCGCAGTCGTACGAGTGGGCGACGATCGGCGGGTTCGCCGCCGCGCGCTCCAGCGGCCAGGCGTCCGCCGGCTACGGACGGTTCGACGACATGGTCCTCGGCCTGACGGTGGCCACCCCGGAGGGGGAGCTCGACCTCGGCCGGGCGCCCCGGTCCGCCGCCGGGCCCGACCTCCGCCAGCTCGTGCTGGGCTCCGAAGGCGCCTTCGGCGTGATCACCTCGGTGACCGTCCGGATCCACCCCGTCCCGGAGGCGAGCGCCTACGAGGGCTGGCGGCTCCCGGCGTTCGGCGCGGGCGCCGCCGCGCTGCGCCGGATCGCGCAGGACGGCCCGCTGCCGGTGGTGCTGCGGCTGTCCGACGAGACCGAGACCATGATCGGGCTCGCCGACCCGGAGGCGGTGGGCGGCGGGATGTCCGAGGCGTCCGGCTGCCTCGCGGTCGTCGGCTACGAGGGCGCCCCCGGCGAGATCGCCCGCCGCCGCGACGAGGTCCGCGCGGTGATGCTGGCCGAGGGCGGCGAGCCGCTCGGTCCCGGCCCCGGCGACAAGTGGGAGCACGGCCGCTTCAACGCCCCCTACCTGCGCGACTCGCTGCTGGACGCAGGGGCGCTCGTCGAGACCCTGGAGACCGCGGCGTTCTGGTCGGCGGTCCCCGCGCTGTACGCGGCGGTCAGGGAGGCGCTCGTCGGCACGCTCGCGGGCGCCGGGACGCCGCCGCTGGTGATGTGCCACATCTCGCACGTCTACGCCGCCGGGGCGTCGCTCTACTTCACCGTCGTCTCCGCGCAGGGCGCCGACGCGGTGGCGCACTGGACGCGGGCCAAGCACGCGGTCAACGACGCGATCATCGCGGCCGGAGGCACGATCAGCCACCACCACGGCGTCGGCACCGACCACCGCGACTGGCACGCCCGCGAGATCGGCCCGCTCGGCGGCGCCGTGCTGCGCGCCGTCAAGGACCGGCTCGACCCCGCCGGCGTGCTCAACCCAGGAGTCCTGATCCCCCCGTCCGGCGCGCCGCAGGAGTAGCCGTGGTCACCTCCCCCCGTACCTTCACCGCGATCGTCAACCCCGCCGCGGGCGGCTCGGCCTCGGCGTCGACGCTGATCCCCCTGGCCCGGACGCTGCGCGAGGCCGGGGCGGAGCTCGCCGTCGAGTACAGCCGCGGGCTGGAGCACGCCGCGGCCCTGGCCCGCGCGGCGGCGGCGGCCGGGCGGGTGGTGCTCGGCGTCGGCGGCGACGGCATGGTCGGCGGCGTCGGCGGCGCCCTCGCCGGGACGGGCGCCGTCCTCGGCATCGTGCCGGCCGGCCGGGGCAACGACTTCGCGCGGCAGCTCGGCGTCCCGTCCGACCCGGCGGAGCTGGCCGCGCTGCTGCTGGAGGGTGAGCCGCGCCGGGTGGACGCGATGGAGGCCAACGGGACCGCCGTCCTCGGCAGCGTGTACGCAGGCGTCGACGCGGTGGCCAACGACAACGCCAACCGGACCCGGCTGCTGCGCGGCTCGGCCGCCTACTACGTCGGGGCGCTGCGCGCGATCGCGACCTGGCGGCCCGCCGACTACCGGGTCACCGTGGACGGCGCGGAGCACCGGCTGCGGGGCTACACCGTCGTCGCCGCCAACTCCGGCTACTACGGGTTCGGCCGGCACATCGCCCCCGGCGCCCGGGTCGACGACGGCCTGCTCGACGTGGTCATCATCCGGCACGCCCCCCGGCGGCTGTTCTTCGCCGTGATGCGGGAGCTGCCCGACGGCTCGCACGTCCGGCGTCCCGAGGTCGCGGTGCTGCGCGGCCGGGAGGTGCGGATCGAGCTGGCTGATCCGGCCCGCACGCTGCCCTACGGGGCGGACGGCGAGCTGCCCGGAGTGCTGCCGGTGACCGCCCGGATCCTGCCCGGCGCGCTGTCGATCCTGGCCCCATGACACCCCTCTGACCTGGATATACGGCGCATCGACGAGAATTGGCCCCCGCGTTTGGGGCGGTTTACGTCTCCATTACGGGCCCACGGATAGCGTTTCATTACGTCCCGATTAGGGACTCTGGGGCCGTCTGTGGAGGCATCATGAGAAGGCGACAGCTCGCCGTTCTGGGGGGACTCATGATGACCACAGGCGCCCTCGCCGTGGTGGCGCCGGTGTCTACGGGGGTGGCGCCGGCGACCACCACGCGCCTGGTGCCGCGGCGCCGGGGGCCGGTCCGCGGCACCGCCGCCCGGCGGCCCGCTCGCCTAAGGTGATCGCGTGCGCACCCTCCTGAACATCATCTGGCTCGTCCTGTCGGGATTCTGGCTCGCGATCGGCTACGTCCTCGCCGGGATCATCTGCTGCATCCTGATCATCACCATCCCGTTCGGCATCGCCTCGTTCCGCATCGCGGCGTTCGCGCTCTGGCCGTTCGGCAACACCGTGGTCCGGCGCCGGGACGCGGGCGCCGGGTCCAGCCTCGGCAACGTGATCTGGGTGATCGTGGCCGGCTGGTGGCTGGCGCTCGGGCACCTGTTCACCGGTATCGCGCTGTGCATCACGATCATCGGGATCCCGTTCGGGATCGCCAACTTCAAGCTGATCCCGGTGTCGCTGCTGCCGCTCGGGCGGGAGATCGTCCCCACCGGCGGCGACCGCAGGGGCTTCGAGGTCGAGTGAGCCGTCCGGGCGTCCGGGGCACCGAGTGCCCCGGACGCCCGGCGCCGTGGTGACCCAGGGTGACGGTGTTGGTGGAATATCGCATTCCGTGTGACTTGTATCACGGTCTGGCATCAGCCCGGCATCGGGCGTATATCCGTTCTGACCAGCCAACCAAGTTCTTGGTCAATTGGCCGCCATCGGCCAGCTTCGTCCGGCATCGTGACCGCCGTTCTCGGTGACATTCGCGGAGTGATCAGGCGGTGGTGTGTGTGACAACGGAGGACTCGTCCGGGCCGGGGTCCGCGGGAGGCGGGCTCGACAACGCGGCCTACGTGCAACTGAGCGAGAGCCCTGAGTTCGAGCGGCTTCGCCGGGCCTTCCGCCGCTTCGTGTTCCCCATGACGCTGGCGTTCCTGGTCTGGTACCTGCTGTACGTCGTGCTGTCGGCCTACGCGCGCGGTTTCATGGGGACCAAGGTCGTCGGGCACATCAACGTGGCCCTGGTGTTCGGGCTCTTGCAGTTCGTCTCCACCTTCCTCATCGCCTGGCTGTACGAGCGCCACGCCCGCAACAGGCTGGAGCCGCTCGCCGAGCTGGTCCGCGCCGAGGTCCCCGCGGGGACCGCCGGCGCGGGGGCCGGCGCGGCCGTGGACGAGCCCGGGACGCACGCGAAGAACGAGAAGGACGAGAAGGAGGGGCGCGAATGACCCCCGGTACGCTCGCCGCGCCGGTGCTCGCGGCCTCCGAGAACGAGCACCGCACGTTCTCGCTGATCCTGTTCGGCGTCTTCGTGGCGATCACCCTCTTCATCACCCTCTGGGCGTCCCGGCAGACAAAGACCGCCGCCGACTACTACGCCGGCGGGCGGGCGTTCACCCCGCTCCAGAACGGCCTGGCCATCGGCGGCGACTACATGTCGGCCGCCTCGTTCCTCGGCATCGCGGGGATGTTCGCCCTGTCGGGCTACGACGGGTTCCTCTACTCGATCGGCTTCCTGGTGGCGTGGCTGGTCGCGCTGCTCCTGGTCGCCGAGATGCTGCGCAACTCCGGCCGGTTCACCATGGCCGACGTGCTCGCGTTCCGGATGCGGCAGCGGCCGGTGCGCGCCGCGGCCGGCATCTCCACCATCGTGGTGTCGATCTTCTACCTGCTCGCCCAGATGGTCGGCGCGGGCGCGCTGGTGTCGCTGCTGCTCGGCGTCTCGGGCGAGAGCGCCAAGATCTGGACGATCGTCGCCGTCGGCGCGCTGATGATCTTCTACGTCACGGTCGGCGGGATGAAGGGCACCACCTGGGTGCAGATCGTCAAGGCCGTGATGCTGATGAGCGGCGCGCTGGTCATGACGGTCTGGGTGCTGTCGAAGTACAGCTTCAACCCGTCCACGCTGCTCGGCGCCGCCGCCGACGCCAGCGGCAAGGGGGAGAAGTTCCTGGTCCCGGGGCTGAAGTACGGCGCCACCGACATGTGGTCCAAGCTCGACCTGCTGTCGCTCGGCCTCGCCCTGGTGCTCGGCACCGCAGGGCTGCCGCACATCCTGATCCGCTTCTACACCGTGCCCAACGCGCGGGCGGCCCGCGCCTCGGTCAACTGGGCCATCGGCATCATCGGCGTGTTCTACCTGATGACGCTGGTCATCGGGTTCGGCGCGGCGGCGCTGGTCGGCAGCAAGGCGATCCTGGCGCAGGACAAGGGCGGCAACACCGCCGCGGTCCAGGTCGCCCAGGAACTCGGCGGCGGGGCCGGGTCGACCGGCGGGGCGGTCTTCCTGGCGGTCATCGCGGCGGTCGCGTTCGCGACCATCCTCGCCGTGGTGGCCGGGCTCACCCTCGCCTCGTCGTCCTCGTTCGCGCACGACCTGTTCGCCAACGTGTTCCGCCGGGGCAGGGCGACCGAGCGCGACGAGGTGCGGGTGGCGCGGATCGCGGCGATCGTCATCGGCGCCGTCTCGATCCTGCTGTCCATCTTCGCGCGCGGGCTGAACGTGGCGTTCCTGGTGGCGCTGGCGTTCGCGGTGGCCGCGTCGGCGAACCTGCCGACGCTGCTGTTCTCGCTGTTCTGGAAGAAGTTCAACACCTCCGGCGCGGTCGCGGGCATCTACGGCGGGCTCGTCTCCGCGGTCGGGGTGGTGCTGCTCAGCCCGATCTGCTTCGGCGGGAAGTCCGCCACCCTCCCCAAGGGCAACCCGGACGCGCTGTTCAGCGTCGACACCGTCGCGCCGATCCCGTTGCAGAACCCCGGGCTCATCTCGATCCCGATCGGGTTCCTGTGCGCCTATCTCGGCACCGTGCTCTCCAAGGAGCGCACCGACGAGAAGTTCGCCGAGCTGGAGGTGCGCGCGCTCACCGGCACGGGCGCGCACTGAGCCTCCGGCACCGGGCCCCTGAGCACCGGGCCTCCGGCACCGGGCCCTGAGCACCGGGCCTCCGGCACCGGGCGCCTCGCCGCGCTTGACGCTCAGATCACCTCCGGGAAGGGTGTGCCTGACCCTTTCTCCCGAGCGGGACGCCCCGTCCCGCCCCTCGGGAGGACCCCCCGGAGGTGATCTGTGCGTGCCGACGACGCCGAGGACGCCGAGGACACGGCGGAGCCCCGGCGGGCCGCCGCCAACTCGCGTACCTCCGAGGCGGGGGCCGGGTGGGTGTGCGGCTCGCGGGGCACCTTCAACGACCTGCTGCCCGAGCGGGTCCGGCCGCTGTCGTGGCGGCGGCCGTCGGTGCTGTGGCGCTCGCGCAACGATGTGATCGCCCGCCTCTTCGGCGACCCGTGCGACGCCATCCGCCGCCGCTGCGTCACGGCGCTCGCCGAGCGCGGCACGCCCGCCGCGTTCACCCTGCACCGGCCGGCGCCCGAGTTCTCGTTCGCGGTGCTCGGCGACACCGGCGAGGGCGACCGGTCGCAGTACGCCGTGGTGCCGCCGCTGCTGGCGGCGGGCGCCGGCACCGACTTCATGGTCATCGCCAGTGACGTGATCTATCCGACCGGCGACACCGCCGACTACCCGGCCAAGTTCCTGCGGCCGTACCGGGACTACCCGGGGCCGATCTACGCGGTGCCCGGCAACCACGACTGGTACGACGGGCTGCGCGGATTCCTGCGGGTCTTCTGCGATCTCGACGCCGACTGCGCGCCGCCGCCGTGGCGCGGCCCGTTCGGCGCGGTGGCCCGCCTGCTGTGGCGCAGGTCCGGCCCGGTCGACGAGCGGGCCCTCGCCGCGGCGCGGGCGGAGTACCGCGGCGCGGCCGGGCAGCGCGCCGTCCAGCCGGGCCCGTACTGGGCGATCGACACCCCGAGCCTGCGCATCATCGGGATCGACACCGGCGTCACCGGCCGGCTCGACCGCGACCAGGGGGCGTGGCTGCGCGAGATCTCCGCCGGCCCGAAGGCCAAGCTGCTGGTCACCGGGAAGCCGCTGCGGGTGGACGACGACCGCAGGCCGGGCGCGATCGAGGGCGGCGGCACGGTCGACGAGATCGTCCAGGATCCGCGGCACCACTACGTCGCGGCGATCGGCGGCGACATCCACAACTACCAGCGCTACCCGGTGCGGGTGGGCGACCGGACCGTCCAGTACCTGGTGTCGGGGGGCGGCGGCGCGTTCATGCACGCCACGCACATCATCCCGCGCACGCACGTGGTCGACGAGGAGGAGTTCCGCTGCTACCCGCTGCGCGGCGACTCGCTGTCGCGTTACAGCAAGCTGTACGGGCGGTGGCTGCGGCTGCCGAAGCTGTTCGAGCTCACCCCGGAGGAGGCGACGGCGGCGGTGGAGCACCGGCTCGGCATCCGTCCCGGCCGCGGGTACGACGCCGGGATGACGCCGTCGCGCCGGGCCCGGTTCGTGGCGGCCGTGCTCGGCGTCCCGCGCGGGACGCGGTACCGGCACCGCCTGCTGCGGCTGCCGGTGCGCGGGCTGCCGCAGCTGTTCCGGTCGGAGATGGCCGACTGGGACCGGCCGCCGTTCTTCAAGAGCTTCCTGCGGGTGGACGTGGGCGAGCGGGAGTTGCGCATCCGCTGCTTCGCGGCGACGGGCTGCGGCGACCACGAGGCTGATCCGCCCTGCGAGGACGAAGTGACGATTCCGTTGCGCTAGGGCAAATGTTCCGAACGCCAGTTCAGGAAATCTTTCGTAAACCTCGACATTTTGGGCGTTTTCCCTGCCTGGGGCCGGTCCGTTGTCGTACAGTCAGGGCTCGCCAAAATCGGATGACCGGTACCAGGGACGGTCGGCCGAACCATTGACCGCGTCCACAGGAGTGCAATGAGTTACCCCCCGCAGGGTCAGCCCCAGCAGCAGCACCACCAGGGCGGCTACGCCCCCGCGCCGGTCCAGCACCAGCAGGGCGGCCCGGTCGCCACCGGGGCGGGCCAGAACATGAAGCGCCGCAACCCGGTGGGCGCCTGGCTCGGCCTGCCGATGATCACCTTTGGGATCTACGGCCTGGTCTGGTTCTACAAGGTGCACGCCGAGCTGTTCGGTTTCGACCGCCGCAGCGGCGACGCCTCGGTGAACGCCCTGCTGTCGATGCTGTTCGGTGCCTGCACCCTCGGCATCTGGCCGCTGGTGATGTACGTCAAGCTCGGCGGGCGGATCGCCCAGGCGCAGCGCGCCGCCGGGCTGCCGGCCGAGTGCAGCGGAGGCATGGGCTTCCTGCTCGGAATCTTCGGGTTCGGCGTGCTGTACTACCAGATCCAGCTCAACAAGGTCGTCGACCGCTACGGGGACACGCCCCCCGGCCAGCAGGTCTCCCTGGTCGCCTGACCGGGAACGGCAGCCCTTCCGGACCCCTCCGCGCCCGCCGGGCGCGGAGGGGTCCGCCGTTTCCGGGACCGGGCGGCGCGCCGTTCTGTCGGTGCCGGGGACCACAATGGGCGGGTGAGGATCGTGGTGGCCGCCGGGCCGGACGGCGGGGGAGCGCTCCGGCCCTTCGCCGAGGACGGCACGCCCGCCGGGCCCGCCGAGACCGTCCCCGATCTGGCCGCCGCGGTCGGGGCGCGCGAGCGGGCGGACGAGCCCCGTTGGGTGTGGTCCTCGACCGCCCGGCTCTACCCGCGGCTGCTGCGCGCGGGCGTGCGGGTGGCGCGCTGCCACGACCTGGAACTGGTCGAGAGCCTGCTGCTCGGCCATGCCGGACGGTACGGCGAGCCCCGTTCGGTCCGGGCCGCGTGGGCGCGGCTGCGCGGCGAGCCGGTGCCCGCCGACCGGGTCCCGGCCGACCCCGCGCCGCAGCCGTCGCTGTTCGACTCCGATCCGGGCTCGGAGCCCGGCGCCGGTCCCGGCTCCGCCGACCCGTCCGGCGACGGCGAGGACCTCGACCGGATCACCGCCGTCCACACCGAGCAGCGCCGCGTCATCGCCGGGCTCGACGGGTTCGCGCTGCTCGCCGCGGCCGAGTCGGCGGGCGCGCTGGTGGCCGCCGAGCTGACCCACCACGGGCTGCCCTGGTCGGCCGCGCGGCACGACGCGCTGCTCACCGAGCTGCTCGGGCCCCGCCCGTCCGGCGGGCTGCGGCCCCGCAGGCTCCAGGACCTCGCCGACCGCATCGGCGCCGCGTTCGGCCCCCGCAACCACGTCAACCCCGACTCACCGGCCCAGATCCTCAAGGCGTTCGCGGCGGCCGGGCTGCCCGTGCCGTCCACCCGCGCGCACGTGCTCAAGCGCCTCGACCACCCCGCGGTGCCGCTGCTGCTGGAGTACAAGGAGCTGGCCCGGCTGCACACCGCGCACGGCTGGTCCTGGCTCGACACCTGGGTGCACGAGGGCCGGTTCCGTCCCGAGTACGTGGTGGGCGGGGTGGTGTCGGGACGGTGGGCGACCAACGGCGGCGGCGCGTTGCAGATCCCCCGGGTGCTGCGCACGGCGGTCGTCGCCGATCCCGGCTGGGTGCTGGTCGTCGCCGACGCCGCGCAGCTCGAACCGAGGGTGCTGGCCGCGCTCGCGGGCGACCGGGCGTTCGCCGCCGCAGCCGCGCACGGCGACCTGTACGAGGCGCTGTCGGACGCCTTCCGCGCGGACGTCCCGTCGTCCGGCGGCGCGCGGACCGGGGCCACTCGGGCCGGCGGCGCGCGGACGGGCGAGCTGACCGCCCGCGACAAGGCCAAGCTCGCGCTGCTCTCGGCGATGTACGGCGGCGGCACCGGTGAGGCCGTGCAGCTCCTGGCCGTGCTCAGGAACCGCTTCCCGGACGCGTTCGGCTTCGTGGAGGCCGCCGCCCGCGCGGGCGAACGGGGCCACCTCGTCCGGTCGCGGCTGGGCCGCACCTGCCCGCCGCCGTCGGCCGGCTGGCGCGAGCTGACCTCGGCGGGCGACGACGACCGCGCCGTCCCCGACGGGACCGGCCAGGGGACGGGCCAGGGGACGGGCCAGGGGACGGCGGCGCAGGCGCTGCGCAGCAGAGGCCGGTTCACCCGCAACTTCGTCGTGCAGGCCACCGCCGCAGACTGGGCGCTGGCGCTGCTCGGCGAACTGCGCCGCCGCCTCACCGCCCTCGGCCCGCCGCACCTGGTGTTCTTCCAGCACGACGAGGTGATCGTGCACGCCCCGGCCGGGCTCGCCGGCGAGGTGACGGCCGCGATCCACGCCGCCGCCGCCGAGGCCGGCCGGCTCCTGTTCGGCAACACCCCGGTCGTGTTCCCCATGGAGATCGCGACCGTCGACTGCTACGCCGACGCCAAGTAGCCCGCCCCAGGCCGCCTTTCAGCCGTCACCGCCGCGGACCGAGCAGGCCGGCCAGGGCGCGGATCGTCCCCGCCGCCGCGATGGCGTGCCCCCGGGCGTTGAAGTGCAGCCGGTCCGCGCTGTAGATGCCGGGGTCGGACGCGGCCGGATGGTCGGGCGGGTTGTGCACGTGATGGGCGCCGTGCTCGGCGGCGACCTCCGCGGTCAGCTCGCCGAGCAGCCGCGTGCGCGCGGAGATGGCCGCGCGGAACCGGCGCGGGCCGAGACCGGCGGCGGTGATGTCGAACAGGCCGATGGTGAGGACGTCGGCGCCGGCCTCCCGGAACGCCGAGACCATGGCGGCCAGCTCGGCGCGCACCGCGTCCGCGTCGAACTCGGGAGCGAGCATGTCGTTCCCGCCCCCGACCACGATCGCCAGATCGGGCCGGAACTCCAGCGCGGGCCGGAGTTGCGTCGCGCGGATCTCGGCGGCGACCAGGTCGCGCCGTCCCAGGTTGAGCGCGGCGAGGTCGGGCACCGCCGCCGCGAGGGCCTCCTCGACCCGGTCGACCCAGGACAGGTCCCGGTAGCCGGGGGCGGGGTCGCGGACGCCCTCGGCGACGCTGTCCCCGACCGTCACCAGCCGCCGCCACGGCGCGCCCCGCATCAGGGCCGCGGCCTCTCCGGCCGGCAGGACGAAGGGATCGGTGTGCTCACTCATCGCGGGCCCCTCTCGGCGGACGGGGGCCGGACGCCGGACCAGAGGCCGGCGATGGCGGCGCCCCCGGCGGCCAGCGTGCAGAACAGGTAGACGGTGGCGTAGTCGCTGCGCCCGGCGTCCGCCGGGAGCAGCGCGGCCAGCGCGGCGATGCCGAGGGCGCCGCCGAGCTGCCGGGCGGTGGTGTTCAGGCCGGTGGCCCCGGCGAACCGCGACGGGCTCACCGACAGGGCCGCCGCGCTCGCGGTGCCCGTGCTGAGCGCGCCCATCCCGGCGCCGACGAGCAGCCCGAGCGGGAGCCAGAACGTGCTGAAGCGCGGTTCGTCCGGGAGGGCGGCGTAGCACCAGATCCCGGCGGCCAGCATGAGGAGCGCGCCGCCCACCACGGCGGGACGGGTGCCTATGCGGGAGGTGAGCCGGCCCAGGACGATCGCGGCGGCGGTGGCGGTGAAGGCTCCGGGCGTCGAGGCGAAACCGGCCTTGAGGACGGAGTAGTGCCAGTGCCCGGTGAGGAACAGCACGCCGACCAGCAGCCAGGTGTACAGCGCCGTCCCGTACAGGAAGGACACCGCGTTGGTGAGCGCGAACGGGCGGCTGCGCCACAGCGAGATCTCCAGCGCGGGCACCGGGTGGCGGACCGAACGCGTGACGGCGAGCGCCACCATCGCCGCGCCCGCGGCGAGGAGGCCGAGCGTGCGGGCGTCCGTCCAGGTCCAGTCCCGGGTCTGGGTCACGCCGAGGGCGAGGGCGCCGATGCCGCCGCCGAGCAGCGCGGTGCCGAGCAGATCGGGCCGGCGGCCCCCGCTGCCGGTGGCGCGGGGGAGGCGCAGGCCGCCGAGGAGCATCGCGACGCCGACGGGAATGTTGATCAGGAACAGCGATCGCCAGCCGAGGGCGTCCACCAGCAGGCCCCCGACGGCGGGGCCGATCGCCGCCGCGAAGGCGCCCGCGGCGCTCCACAGCCCGATCGCCGCGGCCCGTCGCTCGGGCTCGGTGTCGTGCAGCAGCACCGCGAGCGAGGCGGGGATCATGGCCGCCGCGGCGGCGCCCTGGACGCCGCGGGCGGTGAGGAGCGCGCCGAGGCCGGGTGCGACCGCGCAGGCGAGCGAGGCCAGCGTGAACAGCCCGACCCCGGCCTGGAACAGCGCCCGCCGCCCGGCCACGTCGGCGAGCCGTCCGGCGGGCGCGAGCAGGGCGGCGAACAGTACCGCGTACAGGGTGATGACCCAGGTGAGCCCGGCGAGCGAGGCGCCGGGGAAGTCCTCGCGCAGGCCGGGGACGGCGAGGTTGGTGACGGTGGCGTCGAGCATGCCGAGGAACGCCGCCCCGGCGGCGAGCAGGGGCACGCCGCGGATCCTCGGGCGGGCCCGGCCCGCCGGGGGCGCCGCGGGCGCGGTGCGATTCGTCATGGACGGCCTCCCCGAACAGAAAAATAAACGAACGGTCGTACTTTCTTTGATCGAGGGGCGTCCCGTCAAGAGGTTCTGGTGTTTGACTTTGCACGAACGGTCGTGCATATTGGCCCCGTGACGGACGGACGGCTCCTCAAGGGGGAGCAGACGCGCAGGACCATCCTCGGCCGCGCCGCCGACATCGCCTCGGCGGAGGGGCTGGAGGGGGTCTCGATCGGCCGGCTCGCCACCGAGCTGCGGATCAGCAAGAGCGGGGTGTTCACCCACTTCGGCTCCAAGGAGGAGCTCCAGCTCGCCACCGTCCGGCTCGCCGTCGAGACCTTCCGCGAGCACGTCGTCGCCCCCGCGCTCGCGGTGCCCGAGGGGATGCGCCGCGTCCGCGCGCTCTGCGCCGCGTGGCAGCGCTACCAGCGCGAACGGGTCTTCCCCGGCGGCTGCTTCTTCTACTCCACCGCGGCCGAGTTCGACGCGCGCCCCGGCCGGGTCCGCGACGCCATCGCGGCGTCCCAGCGCGACTGGGGCGCCTTCCTCGAACGCTGCCTGAGCGAGGCGCGCGACCTGGGCGAGATCGACGCGTCCGCCGACCCCGCGCAGCTCGCCTTCGAGATCGACGCGCTCTGCGCCGCGGGCGGCGCGAAGGCCCTGCTGCACGACGACCCGTCCGGGTACACGCGCGCCGAGCGCGCCCTCGCCGAGCGCCTCGCCGCCGTCACCGTCCCGGCCGGGGACGGCTGATGCTCAGCCGGCGACGCTGAGGGACGGCCTGGTGTTGAGGGCCTTCGCGTCGGAGAACGAGGTCCGCTGGTAGGCGCTGCCGATCGACTCCAACTCCTCGGCGGTGAGCACGTCCTCGATGCGGTCGAAGCCGTCCGGCGCGCGCTCGGCCACCGTCTGCAGGACGCGGTCGGCCGGCATGTCCCGGCAGGCCAGCACGATCGCGTTGACCGTCTCGCGCCGCGCCCGCTCGTACGCGGCGAGCCCGGCGCCCGGATCGCCGCACCGTGCTAGCTCGTGCGCCAGGACGCGCGCGTCCAGCACGGCCTGGGAACCCCCGTTGGATCCGATCGGGTACATCGGGTGCGCGGCGTCGCCGAGCAGCGTCACCCGGCCCCGGGTCCAGAACGGCAGCGGGTCGCGGTCGACCATCGGGTACTCCAGGACCCGCGGCGTGCGCGCCAGCAGCGCGGGCACGTCGAGCCAGGGGAACCGCCAGTCGGCGTAATAGGGGAGCACGTCCTCCAGCCGGCCACCGCGGTTCCAGTCGGCCGGTCGATGCGGGCCCATCCCGTCATCGGTCCTGATCTCGGCGACCCAGTTGATCAGTGGGCGGCGGATGGAGATCGGGTAGACCACCAGCTTGGCGGCGGCGTTGCTGCCCGCCACCGCCATGGTCCGGCCGGTCAGGAACGGCTCGCCCTCGGCGACGCCGCGCCACATCCGGATGCCGTTCCACAGCGGGCCGGGCTCGCCGGGGTGGAGCTGCGCCCGCACCGACGAGTGGAGCCCGTCCGCGCCGACCAGCACGTCGGCGTGGATCTCGGCGCCGGTGCCGGCGATCCGGTCGAGCACATGGGCCCGCACGCCGTCCGCGTCCTGCTCGAAACCCTCCAGGACGGAGGCGGTGCGGACCGAACCCGGCCCGAGCCGGTCCAGGACGGCGTCCAGCAGGATCATCTGGAGCTCGCCGCGGTGGATGGAGTACTGCGGCCAGTCGTAGCCGAGGGCCAGGCCGCGCGGCTCGCCCCAGATCCGCCCGCCGTGCCGGTCGAAGTGCACCATCTCGGCGGTGGCGATCGCGGTGGAGGTCATCGCGTCGCCGAGGCCGAGCTCGGTCAGCTCCCGGGTGGCGTGCGGCAGCAGGTTGATGCCGACGCCGAGCGGGCGCAGCGACGCGGACGCCTCGACGACCAGCGCCTCGATGCCGGCGGCGTGCAGGCTGAGGGCGGCCGTCAGGCCGCCGACGCCCGCCCCGACGATGAGTACGCGCAACGCTGCCCCCTCAAGGCCGCCGCCGTGCGGTCAGCCCTTACCGCCCCTCGCCCCGGACACGGCGCCCTCAACCCCGGCGCCGGCGCCGTCCGCCGTCCCGCCGGGCGACGTCGCGTCGTCCGGCGTCCCCTCGTCCGGCGTCGCGTCGTCCGGTGTCGTGTCGTCCGGTGTCGCGTCGTCCGGTGTCGTGGCGCTCACGGTCTTGGTGCCCGGCGGCTCGGCGTCCGAATCGTCCGGGTCGCCGGATGCTGCGGCGCCGCGGACCAGCCGGCCGACCTCGGCGCGCAGCCGGACGAACCCGGGGTCGGAGCGGGTGGTGATCTGCTCGCGCGGGGTCGGCAGCTCGATCGGCAGTTCGGCGCGGATCCGGCCCGGGTTGCGGCCGAGCACCACGACCCGGTCGCCGACGTAGACGCTCTCGTCGATGTCGTGCGTGACCAGCAGGATCGTCATGCCCTCGGCCTGGTGCACCTGGAGTACCAGGTCCTCCAGATCCTCGCGGGTCTGCGCGTCGACCGAGCCGAACGGCTCGTCCATCAGCAGCAGCGAGGGCCGGTAGGCGAGGGCGCGGGCGATCGAGACGCGCTGCTGCATGCCGCCCGAGAGCTGCCACGGGTACTTGCGCCCCGCGTCGGCGAGCCCGACCTCCTTGAGGGCGCCCTCGGCGGCGGAGCGCCGCTCGGCCCGGGACCCGCCGCGGCGCCGCAGCGGCAGCGCGACGTTGTCGCGGACCGTCAGCCACGGCAGCAGCGACCGGCTGTAGTCCTGGAACACCACGGCGAGGTCGTCGGGCACACCGTCGATGGGCGTGCCGTTCAGCAGCACCTCCCCGCTGGTGGGGCGGATCAGCCCGGCGATGCAGCGCAGCAGCGTCGACTTGCCGCAGCCGGACGGGCCGACGATGCTGACCAGCTCGCCCTCGCCGACCCGCAGGTCCATCGTCCGCAGGACGGTGTGGTCGCCGTAGGAGTGGCTCAGTTCGTTGATCTGGAGCATGTGCTTCACCTGACTCGGGGAGCGGTCACGGTCCACGGTGAGTCGCCGTTGAGGTCGTTGGTGTGGGTGATCTGCTGGTAGCCGTTGGCCAGCGGGGCGAGTTCCTCGGGGGTGAGGACGTCCTCGATCCGGGCGAAGCCGTCGGGCGCGCGTTCGGCGACGACGTTGAGGATCTTGTCGCCCGGGTTGTGGCGGTTCGCCAGCACGATCGCGTTCACCGTATCGCGCCGCGCCGCGTCGTAGCGGGCCAGCGCGGCCTCGGCGGTGCCCGCGCGGGCCAGCTCGAACGCCAGCACCCGGGCGTCGATGATCGCCTGGGAGCCGCCGTTGGAGCCGAGCGGGTACATCGGGTGCGCGGCGTCGCCGAGCAGCGTCACCCGGCCCCGGGTCCAGAACGGCAGCGGGTCCCGGTCCACCATCGGGTACTCCAGGATCTCGTCGGCGCCCTTGATCAGCCCCGGCACGTCCAGCCAGTCCACCCGCCAGTCGGCGAAGTGCGGCATGACGTCCTCCAGCCGGCCGGCCCGGTTCCAGTCGGGGACCTCGGTCAGCTCGGTGGTCGGCTCGCAGATCTCGCCCAGCCAGTTCAGCAGCGCGCGGCCCCGGTCATCGGCCTCCCGCGAGATCGGGTAGCAGATGAACTTGCTGAGCAGGTTGGTGCCGAGGACCGCCATCGTCCGGCCGTTGAGGAACGGGTCGGCCTCGGTGACGCCGCGCCACAGCGTGACGCCGTTCCACAGCGGTCCGCCCTCGTCCGGGTGCAGCGCCTTGCGCACCGTCGAGTGCAGCCCGTCGGCGCCGACCAGGATGTCGGCGGTCAGCGCCGACTCCGCTCCGGTGGCCTGGTCGCGGACGCGCGCGGTGACGCCGTCCGGGCCCTGCTCGAAGCCGGTCAGCGCGACGCCGGTGCGGATCGCGCCGGCGCCGAGCCGCTCGCGCGCCGCGTCCAGCAGGAGCATCTGGAGCTCGCCGCGATGCACGAAGTACTGCGGCCAGCGGTAGCCGAGGCCGAGGCCGCGGCCCTCGCTCCACACCGGGTTGCCGTGCCGGTCGAAGTGCGCGAGCTCCTCGGCCGACAGGCCGGTCGCGTCGAGCGCGCCGCCGAGGCCGAGCTCGGTCAGCTCCCGGGTGGCGTGCGGCAGGAGGTTGATGCCGACCCCGAGCGGGCGCAGCTCCCGCGCCGACTCGATCACCTCGGCGTCGATGCCGGCGGCGTGCAGGCTGAGCGCGGTGGTGAGCCCGCCGATGCCGGCCCCCACGATCAGGACGCGCATGGCGTTCCTCCGTTCGTCGTTGATGTGCCCGGCACGCCGGGCCGGTCGCCCGCCCGCGCCGGGGCGCGGGCGGCGCGGGTCAGGCGTCGTTGCGGCGCGCCCCGCCGTGCCAGGCCAGGACGCGTCGCTCCACGAGGTGGAAGACCAGGTTGAACAGGCAGCCGAGCACGCCCAGCAGCACGATCCCGGCCCACATCTCGGGCATCTGGAAGCTCTGCTGCGCGAGGGTGAGCCGTGCGCCGATGCCGGTGCCGCCGCCGACCAGCTCCGAGATCACCATCAGGATCAGCGCGAAGCCGAGGCTCACGCGCAGCCCGGCGAAGATCTTCGGGGCGGCGGCGGGCAGGATGACCCGGCGCAGCCGGAGCGTCCCGCCGATGCCGAACACCTTGGCGGTCTCCAGCTGGAGCCGGTCGACGCCCCGCACGCCCTCGATCGTGTTCAGCAGCACCGGCCAGATCACGCCGAAGGCGATCGTGGTGATCTGGAGCTGGGTGCCGAGGTCGAGCACCGCCAGCAGGAACGGGATGAGCGTCGGCGGCGGCACCGAGCGGCCGAAGTTCAGCACCGGGTCCAGCATCGCCCCGGCCACCCGGGACCGGCCGATGAGCAGGCCGAGCACGATACCGCCGACGGCGGCGATGATCCAGCCGCTGAACAGGTTGGTGAGGCTGGGCCGGAAGTCCTCGAGCGCCCCGTCGGTCAGGAACAGGTGCGCGGCCGGCCCGGAGAACCACATCTCGTGCAGCGCCTTGAGGATCTGCGACGGCGGCGGGTAGAAATCGCTGCCCGCCGTCCGCGTCCCGAGCTCCCAAGCCGCGATCAGCAGCGCCAGCAGCCACAGCCGCCCGACGCCGGAGGTCAGCAGGGACAGCGCGCGCGGCGTGCGCCGCCGCGTCCGTCCGCCCGCGGGGCCCGGACGGTTCCCCGCGTCCTCGGTGCCCGCGTCCTCGGTGCTCTCGGCGTCCTCGGCCGGCTCCGCCCCGGAGCCGCCGGTGGCCGTGGCCACGGGCGGTCCGGACGTTCTCGCCTCGCTCATTCCAGGTCCCCCGCTCGTGCGGTGTGCCAGCGGAACGCCCGCCGTTCCAGCCCGACCAGCAGGAAGTTGGCGAGGAGACCGAGCCCGCCCGCCCAGACCGCGCCGGCCAGCATCAGGTCGGGATGGCCCCCGCCCGACTGGCTTTCCATCAGAAAACCGCCGACGCCCTCGCCGGCGCCGGCCATCAGCTCGGTGCTGACCACCACGACCAGCCCGACCGAGGCGGCGATCCGCACGCCGGTCGCGACGAACGGCGCGGCGCTCGGCAGGCTGACCCGCAGCAGCACCGAGAGCCTGCCGAAGCCGAAGCTGCGCAGCGTCTCCTTGGCGACCGGGTCGACGTCCCGCAGCGCGTACAGCAGGTTGATCAGGATCGGCCAGGTGGCGGCGTAGAAGACCAGCGACATCTTGCTCTGCGCCGGCGAGCTGAACGAGATCAGCGCCAGCGGGATCAGCGCCAGCGACGGGATCGGGCGCAGCAGTTCGACCACCACGCGGGCGGCGTTGTTGAGCCAGGGCGTGGCGCTGAGCACGAGCCCGACGACGACCGCGGTGACCGTGGCCAGCAGCAGGCCGCCGCCCCACACCCGCAGGGTGGCGGTGACCTGGGTCAGGTACTCGCCGTCCCCGGCCAGCTTGGCGGCACGCACCAGCACGGTCGATGCGGGCGGCACGAAGTCGCGATCGACCAAGCCGGTGCGGGTGACCAGCTCGGCGATCGCGACGGTGCCCGCGACCCCGACCGCGCCGAGCGCGATTCGGGGCAGTCTCATCCGTTCTCGAGGACGATCGACTTGACGTCGAAGGGCTGCTTGAGGTACCCGAACTGCTTCATGACGTCGGCGACCCGCTGGAGCCGGGTCGCGCTGGTGGAGGTCGGGTAGGCGTTCATGCTGATGACGCTCACCAGCTTGGGGTCCATCTTGGTGAACTTCGGCATCGCCTCCTGGAGGACCGCGCGGTCGGTGGCGAGCGCCTGCGCCTTGACCAGGCCGCGCTGGAACGCCGCGATGGTCTTGGGGTTCTTCTTGGCGAACTCCTCGGTGGAGGCGAAGCCGGTGATCGGGAAGTCCTTGGTCGGGCCGCTGGAGAAGTCGGTCAGGATGCGGGCGCCGATGGACTGCTGGATCTGGGTGACGAACGGCTCGGGCACGATGATCGCCTGGGCCTTGTCGGTCTTGAGCAGCTGCTCCTGGGCGGGGAAGGGCGCCACCACGACGTCCTTCTTCTCGTCGATCTGGACCCCGTAGGGCTCCAGCGTCGCGCGCAGCAGCAGGCTGTTCTGGTTGCCGGCGGCGTTGGTGCCGATCTTCTTGCCGGCCAGGTCCTTCGGTGACTTGATGGGCGAGTCCTTGGCGACCAGGACCCCGTTGAGGTTCTTGGTCATCGCCGACGCCTCGGCCACGATGCGCAGCTTGTACAGGCCGTCCGCGGCGGCCTGGATGATGCCTACGTGCCCGCCGTGCGCGATGTCGAGGCTGCCGCCCTTGAGCTGCGGCAGCGCCTCGGCGGCACCGGTGACCGTCTTGATCTTCACCTTCAGGCCCTCGGCCTTGAAGAAGCCCTTGGAGATCGCGATCTGCACCGCTGCACCCTCGGTGATCGGCATGACGCCGACGGTGATCTCGGACTTCTCCAGGCCGTTGGCCGACTTCTCCTCGCCGCCGCCACAGGCGGCGAGTGACAGTGCGAGCGCTGCGGTGAGGGCACCGCAGAGGGAGGTGCGTCGCAGTCGAGCGAACCTCATGAACGCTCCTTCAGCAGGTCGGAAGGGGGGAATGTCATACGAACAGCATGATCGGCCGGACTCTAGCGCAGTAACCGTCGGTAACCTCCAGCGATTCTCCGGATGTTTACGTAGGTGAGACACAAAACGGTCAAACAGGGCAAATCGTGATCAAAAGGCGCCAAGTGTTCCGAAGTGCGAAATGACCAAACTTCGGGTTGGACCTTGGGATTACTCTGTGCTCCAATGACCCACGCCCCAGAGGTTCCAGAGGTCACGGGCGCCAACGCCGGATACCAGCCGGTAACTCCGGTCGGGCCCCGACCGGACCCCGAAAGCCGTGAGAGGTGATGGAGGGAAGTGCGACCAGCAACGGAGCCGGACCGTGCCCCAGGTCCAGAAGCTGAGTCCCTCCGGAAGGGTGGCGCTGAGCAGGGCGGGCGCCGGTCCGGTGGCAGGCTCCGGCTCGCCAACAGGCGGGTCACCACCCGCCTCGTCGCGCTCATCATGATCCCCGCCGTGGTCGCCGGGATCCTGGCCGGACTGCGGCTGCGGGACGCGATGGCGGAGGCCGCGGTGTACACGCGAATCGAGCGGTTGGCTACGCTCGGTGACCGGGTCGCCGGACTCGCCCAGGAACTGGAGGACGAGCGGGACACGACCGTCCAATACCTCTCACTCGGCAAGGCGGGCCGGGCGAGCACGCTGCGTGACCAGCAGGCGGCCACCGACCGCGCCGTGCGCTCGGTCCGCGAGCTGACCGGCGGCATCGACGGCGACTACGCCCCGCAGGTGATCGCGAAGGTCCGCGACATCCGGTACCGGCTCGACACCCTCGCGGGCGTCCGGGCCATCGCCGGGCAGGCCAGCGCCTCGGCGACCTCGACGCTGGACATCTACAGCCAGCTCACCGCGACCCTGCTCGACTTCGACGACCTGATCGCCCAGGGCAGCCCGAACCCGGACCTCGCCGAGAGCACCCGTGCGTTCGCGGCGCTCGCGCGCGCCAAGGACTTCGCCTCCCAGGAGCGCGCCCGCATCGGGCTCACCCTGATCGCCGGCCGGTTCGTCAGCCCGACCGACCGGGAGACGCTCCAGACGCTGCGCTCGCAGCAGGACAGCCAGATCGCGCTGTTCCGCGCGACCGCCACCACCGCACAGCGGCAGGCGTACGAGGACACCGTCACCGGCCCCGAGATTGGCCAGGTCGAGTCCCTCTACCAACAGGTGCTGGTCAGATCGGGCGCCAGCAAACGGCTCTCGGTCGCCCCGCTCCGCGCCAGAACGCACGTGACCTGGGACAAGGTCGCCACCACCCGGGTCGAGCAGATGCGCGGCGTCGAGCAGCAGCTCGTCGGCAGCATCGTCGCCGACAGCAGCCGGCTGAAGGACGACGCCTGGCGCGGCGCCTTCACCGACGCGGGCGTGCTGCTGGTCGGCCTGCTGCTGGCCGGTCTGGCCACGGTGGTCGTGGCCCGCTCGCTGGTCCGGCCGCTGCGCCGGCTCCAGGCGGGCGCGCTGGAGATCGCCGGCACCCGGCTGCCCGGCCTGGTCGACCGGCTGCGCGACCCCGAGGCCGCCGCCGGCGGCATCGAGGTGGAACCGATCGAGATCGACTCCACCGACGAGATCGGCCAGGTCGCCCGCGCCTTCGACGAGGTGCACCGCGAGGCGGTCCGGCTGGCCGCCGACGAGGCGGTGCTGCGCGGCAACATCAACGCGATGTTCGTCAACCTGTCGCGGCGCAGCCAGTCCCTGATCGAGCGCCAGCTCAAGCTGATCGAGGAGCTGGAGCAGAGCGAGCGCGACGACGAGCAGCTCGCCAACCTGTTCCGGCTGGACCACCTGGCCACCCGCATGCGCCGCAACTGCGAGAACCTGCTGGTCCTCGGCGGCCAGGACCAGGTGCGCCGGTGGAACCGCCCGGTCCCGCTGATCGACGTGGTCCGCGCCTCGCTGTCGGAGGTCGAGCAGTACGAGCGGGTCGCGCTGCGCGTGCAGGGCGACATGACCGTCGCCGGCCCCATGGTCAACGACCTGGTGCACCTGCTGGCCGAGCTGGTCGAGAACGCCACGGTCTTCTCCGCCGAGCACACCAAGGTCACCGTCTCCGGCCAGCTGCTCAGCGGCGGCGGGGCGATGCTCCAGATCACCGACAACGGCGTCGGCATGTCGCCGGACGAGCTGGAGCAGGCCAACTGGCGGCTGGCCAACCCGCCGGTCATCGACTTCTCCGCGGCCCGCCGGATGGGCCTGTTCGTGGTCGGCCGCCTGGCCGTCCGGCACGGCGTCCGGGTCGAGCTGCGCGCCGCCCAGGGCGGCGGGCTCACCGCGTTCGTGGTGCTCCCCGACGCGGTGGCGAGCGCGGCCGAGGGCAGCGGGGTCGGGGGCCGGGGGCTGGCCGGACGCGAGGGAGCGGCGGTCGTCGGCCGTCCCGCCCAGCTCGCCTCGCTCACCGCGCCGACCGCCGTGGCCGACCCGCCCGCCCTCGGCGCGGGCGGCGCCTTCCACGAGCCCGCCCCGCAGGACGAGTCCGGCACCGGCGCGCATCCGATCTTCGGCGGCACTGGCCCGCAGCCCGCCTTCGGCGGGACGGGCGGCCAGCCGGTCATCGGCGGGACGGGCCCGCAGCGCCCGATCCGCGGCACCGGGCCGTTGCCCGCCGTCGGCGACACCGGCTCGCACCGCCCGTTCGGCGACGACGACAGGTCCAGGCCGGGCGACTCCGGCACCCGGTCCGGCCGGAGGGGCACCGGGCCCCTGCCGTCGCTCGGCGGCACCGCGCCGCTGCCGGTCATCGGCGGCACCGGACCCCTGCCGCCCGTCCCGCCGCCCGGCGAGCACCGGACCCCCGACCAGGACCCGCGCTATCAGGACATGCGCGGTCAGGACGCACGCGACCATGACCCGCGTATCCAGGAGCCGCGCAATCAGGATCCGCGCGACCAGGAGCCGCCCTACCAGGATCCGCGCGAGCACGACCTCCGGCCCGGACGCCTTGAGGGGCTGCCCGTCCGGCAGCCCGGGGCGCAGTTGCCCGCCCGGCCGTCCAATGGCGGGCAGCCGGGCGACGGACCGAACGGCTTCTTCGACCCCGCCGCGCGGCAGACGGGCACGCAGCCGGTCGTCCCGGAGGGGCAGCCCGCGGTGCCGGAGGCCAACCGGCCCCGGCCCACCATGTGGGAGACCGGCCCGCTCAACCAGGTCGAGGGCCCGCCCGCGCCGTCCGGCCGTCCGGGCGAGCGCCAGGCACCCCGGCCGCCCGCGCGGCAGCAGCCCATGCAGCAGCAGCCCGCGCAGCGCCCGTCCGCGCCGCCGCCCCAGCCGCCCGCGCAGAATCCGCAGCGGCCGGGCGAGCCGCGCCGGGTGCCGGAACGTTCGCCCATCTTCGACGCGATGCAATCGGAGTGGTTCACGCAACGGACTGGGGAGTCGCTCCCCCAGGACCCGGTGAAGGGCTGGGAGTCCCCGGCCGATGCGGGATTCCGCGCGGCCGAGGCCGCCGAGGCGGCGACCCGGGAACCGGCGGCGGGCAAGCGCACGGCCGTCGGGCTGCCCAAGCGGGTGCCCGGCAAGAACCGGGTCCCCGGCGCGGTGGCCCGGCCGCCCGAGCAGGCCGAGCAGCGACCACAGCAGCCGCCGCAGGGCGGCCAGGCGAGGCAGGAGCGGCCCGCGCCGCCCGAGGCCGCGCAGGGCCCGTCCGCCGACGTCGTACGCAACCGCTTCGCGAGCCTGCAACGCGGTGTCCATCGGGGCCGCACCGAAACTCGCGGCGGAGGCATGCAAGGTGAGGCGCCGTCGCACGACGACGGAGAGAGTGGAGGCAACCGGTGAGCGGGCAGGATCTCAACTGGCTGGTGACGAACTTCGCGGACCGGGTTCCGAAGGTCGCGCACGCCGTCGTGGTCTCCTCCGACGGGTTGCCGATGGCGTACTCGTCGGGTTTCCCGCCGGAGCGCGCCGACCAGCTGTCGGCCATCGCCTCCGGGCTGATGAGCCTCACCCAGGGCGCCGCGAAGATCTTCGACGCCGGCGGGGTCAACCAGACCGTGGTGGAGATGGACCGCGGGCTGCTGTTTGTGATGGCCATCACCAACGGCTCGGTGTTCGCCGTGCTGGCCGCGCCGGACTGCGACCTCGGGCTGGTGGCGTATGAGATGACCCTGCTGGTGGAACGGGTGGGGCGCGTGCTGACGCCGGCGCTGCGCGGCGGCGAGCAGCCCCCGTACGGCGGCGGGCCGCACATTCCGGAGATGGGCGCGGGGCCCGCCCGGTATTGACCTTGACTGACTCTGACGGAGGTCGGCGAGATGGATCGAGGCAGTCCTTTCGGGGCCGGTCCGGGTGACCAGCGACGATGGCCGGGGGACCCGGGGCGGGGACGGCAGCCGGCGCAGGAGGACTCCGAATCCAGCTCCCTGGTGCGCCCGTACGCCGTCACCGGGGGACGGACCAAGCCGCGCTATGACCTGGCGATCGAGGCCCTGGTCACCGCGGCGCCGTTTCCACCGCGCGACGTGGCCATGCTGACGCCCGAGTACCGGGCGATCATGGACCTGTGCCGGTCGGCCCGCTCGGTGGCGGAGGTTTCCGCCCTGCTGCGCCTTCCGCTCGGCGTCGCCCGGGTGCTCGTCGCGGACATGGCCCTCGAGGGACTGCTGCGGCTGCACCAGTCGGCTCCCACCGGTTCGCAGCCGGATCTTCGACTGCTAGAAAGGGTTCTCAGTGGCCTTCGGAAGCTCTGATCAAGTTCCCGTCGCGGGGCCGCCCGGCGGGAACGCCGAGCTGACCTCGGTCAAGATCGTCGTCGGCGGCGGTTTCGGCGTCGGCAAGACGACCTTCGTGGGTTCGGTGTCGGAGATCATGCCGCTCACCACCGAGGCGGTGATGACGGCCGCCAGCGCCGAGGTGGACGACCTGTCGGCGGTGCCGGACAAGACCACCACCACGGTCGCGATGGACTTCGGCCGGGTGTCGCTCGACAGCCAGCTGATCCTCTACCTGTTCGGCACGCCGGGCCAGCACCGGTTCTGGTTCATGTGGGACGACCTGGTGCGCGGCGCGATCGGCGCGGTGGTGCTGGTCGACACCCGGCGGCTGGCCGACTGCTTCGCCGCCGTCGACTACTTCGAGGAGCTCGGCCTCCCGTTCGTCGTGGGCGTCAACGGGTTCCACGGCGAGTTCCAGTACGCCGTGGACGACATCCGCGAGGCGCTCTCGATCAGCCCGCACGTGCCGATCATGCAGTGCGACGCGCGCAGCCGCGAGTCGACCAAGCAGGTGCTGATCAACCTGGTCAAGCACGCGATGACGATCCACGCGGCCGGTGCGGCCGGGCCGGCGCAGTCCGCCCCGCCCGCGACGCCCGGCACCGCCTCGCCGAGCTGGACCTGACCGGGCCCGTCCCCGTACGCGCACCACCGCCTCGTCCCGTTCCGTCACCCCACCCGGGGCCGGAGAAGGGGGCGGGGCCACGGTCGCGCAAGCATGTGTGCAGAATGCATGATTAAGCGACGTGACCGGACAGGAACCAGTCTCGAGGGATTGCGATGGACGAATTGGAGCAGATCGGTACCTACGTAGCGATCGGCGACAGCTTCACCGAGGGGATGAACGATCCGCACCCCGGGGAGGCGGACCGCTTCCGGGGCTGGGCGGACCGGCTCGCCGAGCGCCTCGCCGAGCGGCGCCCCGGACTGCGGTACGCCAACCTCGCGGTGCGCGGCAAGCTGGTGCGGCAGGTCGTGGCGGAGCAGGTGCCGAGGGCGGTCGAGCTGGAACCCGACCTGGTGACGTTCTGCGCGGGCGGCAACGACATGATCCGTCCGGGCGCCGACCCTGACGCGCTCGCGGTGGTCTTCGACGACGCGGTGCGGCGGCTGCGCGACACCGGCGCCCGTGTGGTGATCTTCACCGGGTTCGACACCCGCGGGCTGCGCACCGCCGCCCGGATCCGCGGCAAGGCCGCCACCTACAACATGCACCTGCGCGCGATCGCCGACCGGCGCACCTGCACCGTGGTCGACCTGTGGCCGGCGACCGCCTTCAACGACCCGCGCGCGTGGTCGGAGGACCGCCTGCACCTGTCGCCTGAGGGGCACCGGCGGATGGAGCTGCGGGTCGCCGAGACGCTCGGCCTGCCGGTGACCGGGAGCTGGCACGAGCCGTGGCCGCCGCTGGAGCCCGCCGACTGGCTGACGATGCGCCGCGCGGATGTGCACTGGGCCAGGACGTACCTGCTGCCCTGGATCGGCCGCCGCGCGACCGGGCGCTCCTCCGGGGACGGCCGTGAGCCCAAGCGCCCGACGCCGCTCCCGCTCTGACGCGTCCCGCCTTCACCTGCCCCGCTCCGGCGCGCCGAACGCGCCTGGTGCGCGTCCACCCCCGGGCCTGACCGGCCCGGGGGTGACTTGTCAGCGAGAGGGTGTGCGTGATCGCGGCGGGTCGTAGGGTGCTTGCCAGACGTGACGTCAAAAGTAGGAGAAGGACGCATCAGGTGAGCTCCCCCCGTTTGCCGGAACACCTCGAACTGCTGTTGACCGACGAGCCGGTGCTGGACGTGTACGGGTTCGGTCCGTGGCGGGTTCCCGACGGTTTGTACGAGGAGTTGCGCGAGCGTGCGGTGGAGTACAACCGTGATCGGCGTGCGGTGGTTCTCACGCGGCAGCTCAGCGATTTCTATGGTGCGGGAACGAGCGCCACGGGCGCCGAGCAGTGGTCGCTGCTGACGTTTCTGCTGGGGGCGTCGGCGGTGCGGGGTGGTTCTCGGGGTGATGTCGACTATGAGTTGCTGTCGGATTTTCTGGCGACGCCCGAGTCGGCGGTGCGTGACCCGGCTGCGTGGTTCACGCAGGGTGGGCGGTGGCGTCCGCCGGGCCTGTGGCTGCCCGAACCGGCCGGCAACGACCGTGAGCGGCGTGCGGTCATGCTCGAGTTGGCGCGCGCGGGTCTGGACGTCTTCGACGGGCTCGTCCCGCTGGAGAGCCGGCGGCGTGCGCTGATCGGGCTGTTCGACCGGCGCGCGGACGACCCGGTGCTGCGCGAGCAGGACATGACCGTCCCGCAGGACGGGTTCGAGGACGCCTGGCTGGCCGACCTGCCGGACGAGGTGCTCGCGATCCTGCCCGAGTTCGCCGGTCCGGTCGGGTACCTCGGCTGGGCCTGCGACGGGCTCGACGCGGCCCACGAGCGCATCGCGGACACCGTCGCCGACGGCGAGGACCCCGACGCGGCGCTCGCGCGGCTCCTGCTGGCGGCCGAGCTCCCCGTCGTCCCCGCCGAGATGGCCGTCACGCTCGGGACCGGCCGCTACGAGGAACTGGGCGAGCGCCTGCGCGCCCTCCGCGACGACTTCGTCGTCGAGACGTGGCAGCAGGACCTGCGGGCGTGGCTGGCGCGGGGGCTGGTCGCGGGCGAGGCCGACGCGTGCCGGGCCTGGCTCGACATGGCCGTCCGCCTCACCGGGGCCGTCCAGGGGCTGCCCGACGCCGCCACCAGCCCGCGCTGCCGCGTCCCCGTCCGCGCCTTCCAAATGGACCTGCGCAGGCTGTTCACGGCCCGCCGCGTCCTCAACCCGCTGGCCGGCGCGCTGCCCGGCCCCGGCCGTCCCGCCGGGTCGGCCGCCGTGCCGGGCGGCCCGCGGGACCGCGACGAGACCGTCGGCAAGGCCCTGATCGGGCAGCCCGAGCTGGTCCGCGCCCTCAGCGAGGCCCTCGCCGCCCGGGTCGCCGGCGAACGGCCCGTGCGGCTGCTCATCGCGGGTCCCGAGGGCACCGGGAAGGGCACCGCCGCCGAGATCCTGGAACGCCGGCTCGCCGACCACGGGACGGTCCGCGAGGCCGCGTGGATCTCCGACCAGGTGTTCGCCTCCCTCGGCGTGAGCGACGCCGTCCTGTGGCTCCAGGCCCGCGTCCGCGACTGCCAGGAGGCGCGGCTCCTGCTCGTCATCGACGACCTGGAGAAGCTGGTCGCCTACGAGCGCTGCGGCCCCGCCACCGTCGAGGAGCTGCGCCGGATCATGGCGCGCTCGCCCGGCCTGGACGTCGTCGCGCTGTGCCGCCCCGGCGGCGACCGGCGGCTGTTCGACGCCAACCCCGCGCTGGTGCGGGCGTTCGAGGTGACCCGGACCCGCGACTTCGGCGAGGACGACTTCGCCGAGCTGTTCGCCCGCGCCGCCGTCCGCAACGGCGCCGCCGTCTCCGCCGAGGCGGCCCGCACCGCCGGGGTGCTGCTGTCGCGCACCCCGCCGCTGCACAACCTGCGCGGCGCCCGCCTCGTCGAGCACCTGGCCGCGCAGAGCGTCGCCGCCGCGCACGCCCGCACGGCGGCGAGCCGCCGCGCCGCCGCGCAGGAGCCGGCGCAGGCCGGCGACGAGCCGTCGGCCCCGGAGATCACCGCGGCCGACCTGCCGCAGCGGCTCATCTCCGGCCGGTCCGCCGAGACCGACCCGCGCGCCGAGCTGGCCGCCTGCGCCGGCATCGAGCCGGTGAAGCGCGAGATCGACGCGCTGATCGCCGAGGCCCGCGCGGTGCAGCTCCGCCGCGAGGCGGGCATGGCGGTCGCGGCCCGCCCCCGGCACCTGGTGTTCACCGGCAACCCGGGCACCGGCAAGAGCAAGATCGCCCGGATCCTCGGCCGCATCTACGCCGACCTCGGCGTGCTGACCTCCGGCCACCTGATCGAGGTCGACCGGTCCGACCTGCTGGGCGAGTACACCACCGAGAGCGCGCTGAAGGTCCGGCGCGCGGTGGAACGGGCGCTCGGCGGGGTCCTGGTCGTCCGGGACGCGCACGCCTTCGCCTCGCCGGACGCCACCCGCGGCCGGGAGATGGTGGACGTGCTGCTCACCGCCGTCCAGGCGCACTCCGACGACCTGGTCGTGGTGCTGACCGGTCCCGAGGGCGAGCTGAACGGGCTGCTGAAGTCGCACACCGACCTCGCCGCGCTGTTCCCGCGGACCGTCCGGTTCCCCGACCTCACCGAGGACGAGCTGGTGCAGGTGTTCGCGGCGAAGGCGGCCGACGCCGGGTTCGCGCTCGCCGGCGGGGTGCTGGAGAAGGTCCGCGGGCTGGCCCAGGCCGTGCCGCGCGAGCGCGGCTTCGGCAACGCCCGCATCATGATCAACCTGCTCGACCGGGCGGTGGCCGGACAGGGCCGCCGGGTGCTCGCCGACGGCGTGGTCGACGAGACCGAGTCGCTCGACGAGATCCTCCTGGAGGACGTGCCCGACGCGCTCGCGCCCGGCCGCGACGGGGTCTCGGGCGACCCGCTGGCCGAGGTCGCCCGGCTGATCGGACTGGAGGCGATCAAGCGGGAGGTCGCGGCGCTGGTCGCCGAGGCGCGCGCCGAGCAGATGCGCCGCGACGCCGGGGTCCCGCTGGCCCTCCCGACCCGGCACATGGTGTTCATGGGCAATCCCGGCACCGCCAAGACCACGATCGCCCGGCTGATCGCCGCGGTGTACGCCAAGCTCGGGCTGCTGTCGTCGGGCCACCTGGTCGAGGTCACCCGCGCCGACCTGGTCGCCGAGTTCATCGGGCAGACCGGGCCCAAGGTCCGCGCCGCGGTCGACCGCGCGCTCGGCGGGGTGCTGTTCGTGGACGAGGCGTACGCGCTGTCGGCGGCCGGCGGCGACCAGCGCGACTTCGGCCACGAGGCGGTCTCCGAGCTGCTCAAGCTGATGGAGGAGCACCGCACCGACCTGGTCGTCATCGTCGCCGGGTACGACGCCCCGATGGAGCGGTTCCTGGAGTTCAACCCCGGGCTCGACTCGCGCTTCGCCAAGGTGCTCCGGTTCCCCGACTACAGCGCCGACGAACTGGTCACGATTTTCGAGCACATGGCGGCGGAGGCCGGCTTCACCCTCGCGGACGGGGTGCTCGGCGCGGTGCGCGGCCTGATGGACGCCCACCCGCGCGGCGCCTCGTTCGGCAACGCCCGGCTGATCCGCAACCTGCTCGATGCCGCGGTCTCCCGGCAGGCCGAGCGGATCACCGCCGAGCACGACGAGCGTCCTGAGGCGGTCGGGGCGGCCGAGGTGCGGATGCTGCGTCCCGAGGACCTGCCCGAGCCGCCGCAGGCGACCGGCGACGGCTCCCCGGGCCTCTACCTCTGACCGGGGCCGCCGCCGGGCCCGTCCGCGCTCTCGTCCACGCTCCTCGTGCGCTCGTACTACCACCCGGCGGCAACCTGCGACGTTTGGGGGACTTCGAGTGCCGCGTCTGTCACATAGCGTGGTGATTTGGAGTTGTGGACAATCATGCGGTGGATGGACGCGCGCCGCCCCTTGGGTTGTCTAGGGTCTACGCATGACCGACGGCTGGCCGGACGGCCGGGCACGACAGGAGGACGACCGCGTGGCGCGAAGCAGGCACGATTCCGCATCGGCGGAGCACCCGCACGCCTACGAACGGGACTCGTACGAGGAGGGGGACCAGCTCGGCGGCTACGGGGGCGACTCCCACGGCCACGAGCGCCCCTACCCGCGTCGCCGGCGGCGCCGTTGGCCACGGGTGCTGGCGGCCCTGGTGGCGGTCCTGCTCGTGGTGGTCGTCGGCGGCTACTTCTACCTCGACTCCCGGCTCAAGCGCGAGGCGGTCCTGGAGGACTACACCGGGCGGATCGCCGACACCCCCGGGACGAACTGGCTCATCGTCGGGTCCGACAGCCGTGAGGGGCTGACCAAGGACCAGCGCAAGCAGTTCGCCACCGGCCAGGCGGCCGGCCGCCGGACCGACTCGATGATGCTGATGCACTACGGCAGCGGCGGCACCACCCTGGTCAGCCTGCCGCGCGACTCCTACGTCCCGATCCCCGGGCACGGCTCCAACAAGCTCAACGCCGCGTTCGCGTTCGGCGGGCCCAAGCTGCTGGTGCAGACCCTGGAGAAGGCCACCGGCGTGCACATCGACCACTACGCCGAGGTCGGCTTCGGCGGTTTCGTCGGCGTGGTCGACTCCATCGGCGGCGTCGAGATCTGCGTCAAGAAGCCGATGAAGGACCACAAGGCCGGCCTGAACCTCCAGCCGGGCTGCCAGAACCTGACCGGCGGCCAGGCCCTCGGCTACGTCCGCACCCGCGCGTCCGCCCGCGCCGACCTCGACCGGGTGGAGCACCAGCGGCAGTTCTTCGGCGCGCTGATGAAGAAGGCCGCGGGCCCGGGGGTGCTGCTCAACCCGTTCCGCGGTGTCCCGATGGCGCTCAACGCCACCAGCAACTTCACCGTCGACGACGGCGACCACCTCTACGACCTGGCACGGATGATGTGGGCCATGCGCGGCGTCACCGGCGGCGACGGGGTCACGACCACCGTCCCGATCGGGGGCACCGGCTCCTCGGCGGCGGCGGGCTCGTACATCACCTGGGACAAGACCAAGGCGTCCCAGCTCTTCGGCGCGCTCAAGGGCGACACCGAGGTCCCCAAGGACGTCGTCACCAACTGAACCGCGCGCGGGGGACGGCGGTGCGCGCGCGTCCCCCGGCGCGCGGTTAGAGTCGAAGTATGTCCGACGTGACGCCTGATGGCGCCGAGCTGGAGAACCTGTCGTCCCGGGAGCTGCACGACCGGGCGGTGCGGCTGGCCCGGGACCGGCACGACGCGGCCTTCCTCTGGGAGCTGCTGCGCTCGATCCCGGCCGCCGCCGCCGCGACCGGTGAGACCGACCGGGCCGAGTTCGACCTGCTGCACGGTCTGTCCCTCCTCCAGGAGTTCACGCACGCGGGGGAGGGCGAGCTCGCCGACGCCCTCCGCCCGGTGTACCTCGACTACCTCACCGGCGAGCGCGCCTCCGACTCCGACCCCGACGCCGCCTCCTAGACCGTTTCTAAAAGCCCGGCCCGGCGTCCTCGCCTGGCGGCTCGGACGCCGACCTGGCTTGGGCGAGCGCGACATCGCTTCGCGATCTGGCCGGTGGGGCTCGCCTCCGGCTTCGCCCCACCCGCCAGATAACGCGCTCGCCGACGGCCGAGGCACTTTGAGACAGGTCTAGGCCACGTCCGCCAGGGGCGGCGCCCGGCCGGGTCCGGCCTGACCGGCTCTTTGCGCCCTGTTGATCTCCGCCTGCCCGTCCTGGGGAAACACTCTAGGTAGGCAACTGAGCGCAGAGGGTGGGGGACGTGAACAAGAAGCATGTGAAGCTGGCGACGATCGCCTTCGTGGCCTGGTACGTCATCAGCAGGCCCGAGGCGGCGGCCAGCCTCTTCAACAGCGCCCTGGGCGGTCTCGGGAACGCGGCCGAATCGATGTCACAGTTCGTGAGCGCGATCCCCTGACCGGGGGAGTCGTCGCAGGCCCCGTACCTGGACCCGGGTGCGGGGCCCTCGCGCGTCCGGGGTGATCAGAAACTTCCTTCGCCGTCACAGTAAAATCGCGCTTTGCGAGGACCCGGAGATGGGCACAATTGGATCGGGTCAGTGTGTCGCGCGGCTACTACAGGGACGGCGTTCCGATGAAGAAGAACCTCCGCTACGTTGCCATCGCCTTCGTCATCTTCTACTTGTTGAGTTCACCACGGGACGCTGCGGGCGTTGTGAACAACGCCTTCGACCAGCTTGCCAACGCCGGCAACCAGCTTGCCTCGTTCGTGAACGCCTTGGGCACCTGATCCCGGGCCGGCCGCGGGCTCCGGGGACCGTCCCCCGGAGCCGGCGGTGCCGGCACGGTGCCGGTCGGGGTGGGGCAGCACCGATCTCCTAAGATCGGGAGATGTCCATCTTTGACGTAGAAATCGCGGGTCTGCGCGGCGGAAGCGCGGACCTGGCGCAGTACCGGGGCAAGGCCGTTCTCGTCGTCAACGTCGCGTCCAAGTGCGGTCTCACCCCGCAGTACTCCGGTCTGGAGCGCCTCCAGGAGACCTACGCCGGGCGCGGCTTCACCGTGCTCGGCGTGCCCTGCAACCAGTTCCTCGGCCAGGAGCCGGGCAGCGCCGACGAGATCGCCGAGTTCTGCTCGGCGACCTACGGGGTGACCTTCCCGCTCACCGAGAAGGTCGAGGTCAACGGGGACGCCCGGCACGCCCTGTACCAGGGCCTGGTCGGCACGCCGGACGCCGAGGGGCACACCGGTGACATCCGGTGGAACTTCGAGAAGTTCCTGATCGCCCCCGACGGGACGGTGGCGGTGCGCTTCGCGCCGGCCACCGAGCCCGAGTCGGCCGAGGTCGTCGGCGCCATCGAGCGGCACCTCCCCGCCTGAACGGCCGCGCGGGCCGCGCCTCCGGGCGCGTCCCGCCGGACGTGGCGCAGATCACAGCGGGCGATCTCGCCGGGCCGGGCGGGGCGGTTGTCGTCATTCGACGATGCGTCTAACTTGAGTGCTCCGAGCGAGGACGCGGGAGGCGCGCATGCCCGGCTGGACGGCAGACGACATCCCCGACCTGCGCGGGCGGCGGGCCATCGTCACCGGCGCCAACAGCGGCCTCGGCTACCACACCGCGTTGCAGCTCGCCCGGCACGGCGCCGAGGTCGTGCTGGCCTGCCGCAGCGCCGAACGCGGCCGGGCCGCCCGCGACCGCATCGCGGCGGCCGTCCCGGACGGCGACCTCGTCCTCGACTCCCTCGACCTCGCCGACCTGGCGTCGGTGCGCGAGTTCGCGGGCCGGCACGCGGGCCGCCCGCTCGACCTCCTGGCCAACAACGCGGGCGTCATGGCCCTGCCGCACCGCACCACCGCCGACGGCTTCGAGATGCAGCTCGGCACCAACCACCTCGGTCACTTCGCGCTCACCGGGCTGCTGATGCCGGCGCTCCGTGCCGCCTCCGCGCCGCGCGTCGTCACCCTCACCAGCGGGTTCGCCTGGACCGGGCGGCTCCGGTTCGACGACCTCCAGGGCGAGCGCCGCTACCAGAAGTGGGGCGCCTACGCCCAGGCGAAGCTGGCCAACCTGGTGTTCGCCAAGGAGCTCGCCCGCCGCGCCGCCGGGCTGACCAGCGTCGCCGCCCACCCGGGCTTCGCCGCCACCAACCTCCAGCAGGCCGGCCCGAGGATGCAGGGCAGCAAGCTGATGGAACGGGCGACCGGCTTCGGCAACCTGGTGATCGCGCAGTCGGCCGCCATGGGCGCCCTGCCCTCGCTCTACGCCGCCACCGCCCCCGACGTCCAGGACGGCGCCTGCTACGGGCCGCGCCTCTTCCAGTACCGCGGCAGCCCCGTGAAGGTCGCCACGCCCCCGAAGGCCGCCCGTCCGGAACTGGGCCGCCGCCTCTGGCAGGTCTCCGAGGACCTCACCGGCGTCATCTACGAGATCCCCGCGCAGGGCTGAGTCCGCGCGCAGGGCTGACCGGGCGTCCCGGGGACGTCCGGCGGCCGGCTCAGCGGTGGCCGGGCGCTGGCTGGGTCAGGCCGCCGACGGCCTGGGCGATCGCGGCGCGGATGACGGTCTCGGCGCCCGCCGGGCGGCGCTGGGCGATGCGGGCGGCGGCGTCGACGATGCCCTGGACCAGCTCGGCGCGCAGCTCCGGATCGGCGACGCCTTCGGCGGCGAGTGTGGTGACCAGGGGACGCAGAAGCTGCGCGTGCCCGTCGCGGATCCGCTCGCGGGCCGGTTCGGCCAGGGCGTGCTCGACCAGGGCCACGGCGGCGGCGTGCCGGCCGTCGGTCATCAGCTCCAGCTGCGCGCGGACGTAGGCGTCGATCTTGGCGACCAGGCCGGGGGGTCCGGCCAGCGTCCGCTCGACCATCGACGCCCAGCGCGGCAGCTCCTCCTCGACGATGGCGGCGACCAGATCGTCCTTGGACCGGAAGTACTCGTACAGGCTGGGCCGGGACAGCCCGACCCGGCGCGCGAGCGCGGCCAGCGACAGCGCCTCGATGCCCTCCTCGGCCACCAGCGCGCGGGCGGTGTCGAGGAGGGTGCGAAGCTGGCGGGCGCGGTGCGCGGCGACCGTGGGCTCGGAGATTCTCGGCACCGGCCCATCCTACGTTCGCCACGGAATGTCGGCATGTGCTCCGAGCCGGCCCGGACCGGTCACGGTCCCTGGGCGGGGTCCCAGTCGAGGGTGGCGGGGAGCGCGCCCTCCAGGGTGAGCAGCCAGCGCTTGACCTCGACGCCGGTGCCGCCGCTGTAGCCGCCGAGGCCGTTGGAGGCGACGACGCGGTGGCACGGCACGATGAGCGGGATCGGGTTGCCGCCCATCACCTGCCCGATGACCTGGGCGTGCACGCCGGTGCCGCTGCGGTCGCCGAGCTGGCCGTAGGTCACGACCTTGCCGTACGGGACAGACGCGTAGAGCGTGGCCAGCACCTGGCGGTTCACCTCTGCCGTGAGCCGCCAGTCGATCGGGAGGCCGAACGGGCCCTCGTCGCCGCCGAAGTAGGCGGTGAGCCGGTCGAGCGCGGGGGCCAGCCGGGCCGGGTCGGCGACGACGGGGAGGCCCGTCCGCTTGGCCGCGCGGTCGCGGGCCCCGGGGGTGTCGCGGAACGTGAGCATGGCGACCCCGGTCTCGGTCGCGCCGACCAGCAGCCGCCCGAGCACGGTGTCGACCGCGCCGAAGGCGAGGGTTTCGGTCATCAGGACTCCTTTCGCCGGACCAGCCTGGCACGCCGGTGCGTCACTCCGGTCGAACACCGGCGGGTACGGCCCGGTTGCGCGCCAGGACCGGCCCCGTGTGAGGACGGGGGAGAGGCCGCTCAGCCGGGAGCCAGCGTCCGGTGCAGCCGCCCGGCCTCCTTCGCCAGGCGGCCGGATCCGCCGCGTCCGGCGACCTCGGCCAGGCCCGCGACGACGCCGCGCGCGCCGGTGGCCTCCGCCGTGCGGGTGCCCAGGGCGAGCAGATCGGCCAGCCCCGCCGCGGGGCGTGCGCCCGGTGCGGGCAGCAGGCCGGGCAGTGCGGCGGCGACGACGGTGTGGACGGCGCCGTGCGCACCGGCCTCGGCGGCGGCGCCGAGCGCCTGCGTCACCCGGTTGATCTTGACCGTGCCCTGTGCGGAGAGCATGGCGACGGCGGCGCCGAGCTCGGCGGACGGGAGCCGCCCGCGCCCGCAGAACGCCAGGAGCGCGTCGGTGGCGCCGGCGCGGTCACCGGTGTGCCGCGAGGACAGCCCGTGCGCCAGCACCGTCGCGGTGGCCGCCCCCGTAGGACCGTCGGTCTCGGCGAGCCCGAGCAGGACCTCGCCCTGGTCCGAGCGGTCGTCGCCCCACTCGGGGCTGTACGGCAGCAGGTGCGCCGCGGCGACCTCGGTGTGGGACGGCAGCGACCCAGGCCACCAGGTGGTCTTGCCCCAGAAGCGGCTCCGGGGGATGTGCGTCCAGGGCCCCGACTCGGGGAGGCCCCAGAGCCGCGCGATGTCACGGGGCACGCCGTCCGGCACGGTGACCGTGGGCAGGACGGACGTTTGGTGGGTCGGCTCGTTCGTCCCCGAAAGCGGGACGTCGGCGCGGGGCAGTGTCAGCGACTCGCACTCGACGACCGGATCGACGAGCCCGCCCGCGGCAAGCCAGGAGGCCACGGCCCGTCCCTCCTTGGAGGACAGGCGCCCGGCCCGCGTCACGGCCCCGGCGTCGACATCGCGCGGGACGCGCAGCAGCGCCTGGGCGAGGTCGGCGGCGCCGGGCCGGACCCCCGCCGCCTCCAGCCGTTCGAGGCGGTCGACGAGCTCCCCTGGATCGACGTGGCCGCTCGCCGCCGTCGGGGTCGCCAGCAGCGCCGGAACCCGTCCGACCGCCCCCGCGATCTCGCGCATCCGCCAGACCAGGAACCGGTGCAGGAGCGGCTCGCGAGGCCGGTCGCGAAGCCAGGCGTCGCCCCGGCGGAACGCCGCCGCGGGGTGGAACACCTTGACCCGGGCCCCAGAGAGCAGCGCCTGCGCGCAGAAGGCCGCCCACACGCGCGGCGAGTACGAGTTCATCTGCCCGCCGTGCCCCAGCCAGGGCGTGATGTCGGGGGCGGCCCGCTCGAGCGCCCCGCGGGTCCCGTCCGGATCGCGGTAGGCCAGCTCGACCAGGCCGGCCAGCAGCCGCTCGATGCCGGGCCGGTCGTCCTCGCCGTGCAGCGCGGCGAGGAACTCCTCGGTCAGCCCGGCCGCCGAGCCGATCGGCGCGGGCAGCTCGCGCGGCTCGAACGGCGGCGGGCCGGACGGGCTGGACGGGACGGCGGGCGCCGCGACCGCGCCGAACGCCGCCGCGATCAGCTCGCGCTGGTCGGACGGCAGCTCGGACGCGGCGTCGCGGACGGCCTCCCGCACGCCGTCATCGGCCTCGGCCGCGTACCGCACCGCCAGCTTCACGGCGCGTTCGCTCAGGTCGGCCGCGTCGGAGGCGAACAGGACGGTCACGGCGCGGAGCGTCGCGCCGACCCGGTCGCGCCTGCGGGCCGTGCGGCCCAGCCAGGTCAGCGCGGCGCGCAGGAGCTTCTTCTCCGGACGGAACAGCAGCGCGCCCGCGGCCTCGTCGAACAGGCCGGCGTCGAGCCGTCCGGCCTCGTCGGCGCGGACCACCTCGCGCAGCGCGGCCTCGGCCACCACCGGCGGCGCGGCCGGGAGGAGCCGCACGTGGTCGCGGGTCCGGTCCGCGGCCTCGTCGGCGGTGGGCTCCAGCGCGTCGTGCAGCCGGACGAACGAGCGCAGTTCACGGGCGGTGCCGCCGCGCAGGAACCGGCTGACGCAGCCGTCCAGCAGCACCTTGCGGTCGACGCGGCCTTCGCGCGCGAGCGCGGCCAGCTCGGTCGTCCAGTAGGCGGGGGACCCGACGCCCGCTCCCGGGCTGGTGAGCGCCGTGCCCACGCCGTCGGCCTCGAACAGCCTCGGGAGCAGCGCGTCGAGGAACGGGTCGTCGCGGAGCCGCACGGGCGGTCCGCCCAGCGCCACCCACCCGAAGACGAAACCGTCCGAGAGTGGGGGCTCGAAGCCGCCCTCGCGGGCCAGCTCCGCCGCGATGTGCCAGAGCAGGCCCGAGTCCCAGAGGTCGCCGGACGGACGGATGCGCCCGGCGACCCGGCGGGCGACGTCGGCGCGCCACTCGGCGGGCCGGCCGCGGGTGGCCTCGCGGACCTGGAGGGCGGCCCGCTCGTCCCGGCCCTGCCCCCACGGGCGCAGGTCGGAGCGGCACAGCCAGGTCGCCGCCGCCGCGGCGCCGCCGATGGTGCAGGCCCCCGCGACCAGCAGCGACTGCGCCACACGGTCGCCGAGCCCGCCCCGGCCGGTCTCGGCCACGCGGGCCCGCAGGTACGCCGGGAGCTCCTTGGCGACGGCCCGGCGCGCGTCGTCGCCGAGCCCGCGGACCAGCTCCCCGACGCCCTGGGCGTCGCCGGCCTCGATGCCGGCCCGGACCTCATCCCATGCGCTCATCGGCGCTCTTCCCCCCGGTCAGCGCGCTGGACGAGACGGGCGGCGAGGACGTGCTTGCAGGGGCCGCGCCCGCCCCGGTGGTCGATCCACCATTGGCACGTGCAGGACGTCTGGTCGCCGTCGATACGGACATGCCGGTCCTGCTCGTTGCTGCGGACCACGGCCACGCCCTCACCGGTGAACCGCACGGCCCCGCCGTCGGCGAGCGCGTGCGCCGACCGAAGCCGCGGGTTGAGGGCCGACACGCGCGAGGGGTCGTAGGGAAGCTCGCGGTGGAAGAACGCCGCCTCGGCGGTGTCGAAGCCGACCCGCCCGGACGTGCCGAGCTGCGTCAGCGCGGCCTTCACGCGGGCGAGGCCGATGCCGGAGCGCTCGGCCAGCAGGTCGGGCTCGACGCGCGGCTCGAACGACAGCAGCGCCCCCAGCAGGTCGGCGTCGCCCGCCGCCTCGTCGGTGGCGAGCGCGTCGAGCACCGCGCCCTCCCCGGAGAACCCGCGCGACGGCTCGGGCGACAGCGACAGGACGTACCGCATCCCGGGAAGCTCCAGCTCCCAGACGCTGGAGACCGGGCCGCTACCGGGGTGGACGGCCGGGCCGTACACGCGCAGCGCGCGGGCGAAGCGCAGCAGCGGCAGCATCGTCCGCAGCCGGTCGGGGCCCGGCAGGCACACCGCGCCGGGGACCGGACGGGACGTGACGCGCAGGGACCGTCCGGCGGGGACCGCCCACAGCGTCCCGCGCACGCCGCTCCTGCCGCCGGGCAACCCGCGCAGGAACCGGACGGCATCGGGACCGGCCGTCTCGGCGCGCGGATCGAACCCGGCGGTGATCACCTGGACCTCGGCGAAGCCGCGCAGCCACCGGTCGGGCAGCGGCACCTTCTTCTCCACCACCGCGCCGTCGAGCGTGGTGACCGCGAGCTCGTCGGCGCCGACCGCCAGGTGCAGCGGATCGGCGCCGCCCACCCGCGCCAGCGCCTCGCGCAGTGGCCCGTTGACGTCGACGTTGGTGGTGCCGCGCTCGTGCACCTCGCCGTCGAGCGCGGGCTGGAGCACGTCGAGCCGCGCGTAGACGCCGCAGCACGCGGAGAACGACTCCATCCGGAGCCGGTCGCCATTGCACGTGACCACCGGGTCGCGGAACCCCGTCGGCCTCGGCTGGAAGTAGCGGGTCCGCGCGACGTCGGCCAGCGCGAGCATCGCCGCCGCGGCGGGCGCGGCCTGGGTGAGGAGCCCGCTGAAGAAGCGCGGGTGCGCCGCGGGCCCGGCGGACGTGGTGCCCCCCGAGGTGGACAGGCCGAGAAGCCCGCCGGTGAGCCCCGAGGGGCGCGTGTAGGTGAAGCCCTGCGCAGGGCCTGCCGCTGTCGCCGTGTTGGCCATGCGGCAGAACCTAGGACCCGCCGCCGACAGAACAGCGGAACGCTCAGCGGCCGGCAACGGATCGGCGGCCGGGGACAGGGATCGGCGGCCGGGGACGGATCAGTCGAGCTGGCCGGGGAAGAGCAGCGCCAGCTCGCGCGGGTATCCGCCGATCAGCCGCAGTTCGTCGTCGGTCAGCGGCCGGCCGGTCATCGCGTTGCAGAGCTGGACGAGGGTGAACGCCAGGTCCGGGTCGGCGGGCTCGATCCCGAGGCCGTCCATGACGTGCCGGAACCCGGCCTTGCCGCCGTACTCCCCGGTCAGCACCACCCGGCCCGGCCGCGCGTGCCAGTCGGCTGGGAACGCGCCGAGCGTCTCCTCGTCGTACAGCTCGTAGTTGCCGTGGTCCTTCAGCGCCCCGTCCGCGTGGATGCCCGACTCGTGCGCGAACGCGTTGCGGCCCACCCCGACCTGGTTGTACGGCAGCGGCTGCCCGAACGCGTAGCTCGCCCACAGCGCGAACCGCCGCGCCCAGGACAGGTCGATCGGATCGCCGATCCCGCCGTCCCCGCCCGCCTCCGGGCCGCCCTCCCCGCGGTGGTCCTCCAGCCCGAAGCCGTGCCGGAACGCCAGGATCGTCGACAGCAGGTCGGCGTTGCCGGAGCGCTCGCCGATCCCGTTGACGCAGGTGTTGATCCACGCGTCCTGGCCGGCCTCCAGGTCGCCGAGCGCCCCCGAGATCGAGTTGGCGACGGCGAGGCCGAGGTCGTTGTGGCAGTGCGTCTCGACCGGCATCCCGACGGCCGTGGCCAGCTCGGCGAACCGGGCCCGGATCCGGTCCGGGGTGTCGCCGCCGATCGTGTCGCAGTACCGCACCCGGTCGGCGCCCGCCTCCTGCGCGGCGAGCGCGAACTCCTTGAGGAACCCCTCGTCCGTCCGCGAGCCGTCCTCGGCGTTGACGCCGACGGTCAGCGCCCCGCCCGCCTTGGCCGCGCGCACCGCCGCGGCCATCTCGCGGACGATCGCGTCCCGGTCCAGCCGGCCGCGGAACTTGTTGGCGATCATGTAGTCGGACGTCGAGATCGACAGGTTGTAGTGGGCCAGGCCGAGCGGCAGCGACCGTTCCACGTCCTGCACCACGCCGCGGCACCAGCCCGACAGCCGCAGCGGACCGAACGCGCCCGCCTCGGCCAGCGCCACCTGCGCGCGCACGTAGGGGACCTCGTGGAACAGGAACGGGAAGCCGATCTCCGACTGCGCCACGCCGAGCCGGCCGAGGTAGAAGTTGACCATCGTCTTGCCGAACTTGGAGAGCCCGGTCCGGGCCGTCTGCACGCCGTCGCGGTTGGTGACATCGAGGAAATGGATCTGAGGCATGGCCACAGATTGACATCGGCATCCACATGTATCAATATTGATCAAAATCAATGTCAGGGGGCCGTGATGGCGGAGAACGACCAGGCGGGCGAGTGGATCGGCGCCTCGGCCGCCGCCGAGCGGCTCGGTGTGAAACCCGCCACGTTGTACGCGTACGTGAGCCGTGGCGTGCTGCGCCGCAGGCACGCGCCCGACGGGCGGCGCAGCCTCTTCGACGCCGCGCAGGTCGAGGAGCTCGCGCGGCGCGGCAGGCCGCGCAGGCCGCCCGGCCCCGGCGAGCTCGCGATCGAGTCGGCGATCACCATGCTCGGGGCCGACCGGCCCTTCTACCGTGGCCGCGACGCGCTGGACCTCGCGGGGGAGCGCGGCTTCGAGGAGGTCGCCCGCTGGCTCTGGACCGGACCGGACGCGGCGGCCTCTCCATCCCCCTCCCCGCACACCGGCGGCCCTCCCCCCGGGGACGGCTGGCGCGCGTCCGCCGAGGGCGTGGCCGTCGCGGTCGCGGCGCAGGCCGGCCTGCCCCGCGACCTGCTTCCGCTCGACCGGCTCCAGCTGATCACCGCCGCCCTGGCCACCGCCGACCCGGTGCGCTTCCCTCTCGACCCGCCCGCGGTGACCGCCACCGCCCAGACCCTCATCGCCGGCCTGGTCGAGGCCCTCCCGCCGGCTGCACCCGAGCCCGTCCCGGCCTCGGGCTCGGTGGCGGAGCGGCTGTGGACCCGGCTGTGCCCCCGGCCGCCCGAACCGGGCCTGCTGCGGGCGATGGAGGCGGCGATGGTCCTGCTCGCCGATCACGAGCTGGCCGCGTCGACGCTCGCCGCCCGGGTGGCCGCGTCCGTGCGCGCCGACCCGTACGCCGTCGTCGCGTCCGGCCTCGGCGTGCTGAGCGGCCCGCTGCACGGCGGCGCCTCCTACGGCGCCGAACGCCTGCTCGGCGAGATCGGCGGCCCCGGCGACGCGGCCCGCGTGATCGGCGAGCGGCTGCGCGGGGGCGAGCGCGTCCCCGGCTTCGGGCACGCCGTCTACAAGTCCGGCGACGCCCGCGCCACGCGCCTGTTCGGCCTGATCAGGGCGGCGGCGCCGGATCACGGACGCCTCGCGGTCGCCGACGCCGTCGTGGACGAGGCCGTCCGCCGGCGCCTGCCCGCCCCCAACATCGACCTCGCGCTGGCCGCGCTCGGCGCGGTCGCGGGCATGGTCCCCGGCGCGGGCGAGGCGCTCTTCGCGGTCGCGCGCACCGCCGGGTGGCTCGCCCACGCCATGGAGGAGTACGCGCGGCACGCCCAGATCCGTCCGCGCGCCGTCTACACCGGACCCGTCCCGGATCCGGCCGGGTCCGCCGGACCGCCTTAAGCGCCGGACCGCCTTAAGCCGGGGGTGTGCGTGGGCGCGCGGTGACCGGGGGTACGCTCGTTGACGTGCGACGGTTCTTTACTCCCGGCTGGCTGGGCCTCCATGCGCTGGCGATCGTGTTGTGCGCCGCCTTCCTCGGTTTCGGGTGGTGGCAGTACGACCGAGCGCAGGCCGGCAACGACCGGAGCTGGGCCTACACCTTCGAATGGCCGATCTTCTCGATCTTCGTGATCGTGATGTGGATCAAGATGATGCGGGACGAGCTGAGCGGGGACGAGACCCGCCAGGCGCCCAAGGTCATCGAGGAGCCCGCGGCGGCCGCGGTCAAGCGCGAGCTCATCCGGCAGCACGAGGCCGAGGACCCCTCCCTCGCCGCGTACAACCGGTACCTCGCCCGGCTCAACGCCGAGAGCCGCGGCTGAACCCCGGCCCGGCACGGTCCGGGCCCCGGCGTGGCCCGCGCCCGGCGGTGGCGCGGCTCCGAGACGGCGGCGACGCGCCGCCGAACGGTACTGCTGAACGGCCCGTCCGGCCGTCCGACGAAAGGCGTGATCTGTGGAAGCGGCGGTGACCAGGTACCGAGTCCTGGCCCTGGTGGTCGGGACGCTCTTGGTGCTCCTGGTGGTCGGCATGGTGCTCAAGTACGGGCCGACCGACGAGCCCGCCCTGGCCGGCATCGTCGCGCCCGTGCACGGCCTGCTCTACATGGTCTACCTGGTGATCTCCTACGACCTGTGGCGGCGGACCGGTTGGACGCTCGGCCGGATGGTCCTGATCGTCTTCGGCGGCGTGATCCCGTTCATGACCTTCTTCGTCGAGCGCAAGGTCGTCCGCGAGGCGCGGGCGCTCGAGACCGCGAACGCGACCGCCTGACGTCCCTCCCGCGAAGGGACCGGCCGCCCGGCACCGGACGTGCCGCGGCCCGCGGAGGGGGACGCCTCCACGGGCCGGGCTCATCGCAGCGATCCTCACTGCTGTGCGGGCGACCGGGACGGGGGTCGGACGTGGTGCCGGTCGCCCTGATGCGTCGGCTTCCGCCGAATCGGGTCGGTGCTGCTCTCACCCCCCTTCCTCCGCCGGAACGCTGCACGGTGAGGGTCGAAGGGGGAGGCCGGGCCGGCGGCACTGCTCGAAGGTGCCGCCGGCCCGGTGGTGAAGGACGCCGATGCTGCGGGGGCGTACGGCATCGGCGCCCGGTGATGGTCGAAGTGCCGCGGGAACCGCGGCGGGGCGGCCTGCCGCCGCGCAGCGCCGCTGCGGCGGCAGGCCGGTCGCGATCCCGGGACCCGCGCGAGGGAGGGGACGCGCGGGTCCGGGCCGGCGGGCCCGGTACGGCCGAGGACCCGAGGTGTGTCTCCGCGCGCCGCCGCCGCCGCGTGCACCGTGGAGCCCAGGGGGCGGTGCGGGGTGCGGTGCGGCGGGCCGGGAACGCCCTCGGCCGTACGGACCGGGCCGAGGGAGAAGGGGACGCGGTCGGTCGGGTGCACGCGATCCTCCCCTCGACGGGCGCCGGAGCCGGGCCTTTGCCGGCCCGAGGGTTTCTCCTTTACCCAGTGTCACGATCTCGTTGCGGTAAGTACCCGCGC
This sequence comes from Spirillospora sp. NBC_01491, assembly GCF_036227065.1. Taxonomy (GTDB): domain Bacteria; phylum Actinomycetota; class Actinomycetes; order Streptosporangiales; family Streptosporangiaceae; genus Spirillospora; species Spirillospora xylanilytica. The sequence goes on along the minus strand of NZ_CP109432.1, from coordinate 2,185,628 downwards.
GCCATGGTCACGTAAACCCAGGTCAACAAAGAATCGTGATCGCGATCTTGACTTTGCCGGGCCGTTGCCCGGCGTGTGGTGGTTCGGCCGAATGAGCCCCGCAGGTCGTCCCGCCGCGGACCCGTCCCGGACCGTCCCGGACCGCCGCGCGGGGTCGCGCCGACGGATCAGATCCAGCCGCGGCGGGCGGCCTCCATCCCGGCCTGGAAGCGGTTGCGGGCGCCGAGCTCGTCGCTGAGCGCCTTCATCCGGCGCCGGGTGGTGCGGGTGGACAGCCCGAGCTGCCGGGCGATCGCGTCGTCCTTGAGGCCCATGGCCAGCAGCTCGATCAGCTTGCGGTCCTCACCCGCCGGGCCGCCCGCCGCCGGGGGCGGCGGCTCGGCGAACGGGATCGCCCGCTGCCACAGCGCCTCGAACAGCATGACCAGCGAGTCCAGCAGCGAGGAGGGGTGCACCACGATCGTCTGCCCGATCACGTCGTCGGCGACCAGCGGCAGCAGCGCGATCCGCCGGTCGGCGATGACCAGCTTCATCGGCAGCCCGGCCAGGACCCGGGCCTCCTCCCCGGCCGCGCGCAGCTCCTGGACGGTGCCGGGCGCGCCCGGCGGCGCCAGCGACTCGGGGGCGTAGATGGCCCGCCACCGCACCCCGCGCGCCAGCACCGGCCGCTGCCAGGGGTTGCCGCCCGCCTGCACGTACGGCGGCCGGTCGAACACCAGCATCTCCTCGGCGACCGTCATCTGGACCTGCGCGAACCGCCGCGCGGACGCCTCCGCGCCGGAGACGATCTCGACCAGCTCGCCCGGGTCGCGGCCCTGCCCGGACGCGCGGAACTGCGCCATCAGCGCGTCGGTGGCCAGCCGCAGCCGGTTGAGCTGCTCCATCCGCCGGTTGATCAGGATCTCCACGGCCGCCTCGGGCATGGCCGGGGCCCAGCGGCGCGGCGTGCCGGACGCGCGGGTGACCAGGCCGTGCCCCTCCAGCCGGCTGAGCGCGCGGGACGTCCGCGCGGCGCGGTGGCCCTGCCGGGCGGCCAGCTCGGCGGTGGTGCTGCCGGGGGCGGCGAGCACCGTCCGGTAGACCTCCTCGTCGGCCGCCGACAGCCCGATGGGCTCGAACAGGTGCGGGTCGTCGAAGCCGGTCATGGTCCCTCCTCCTCCGCTGAGGTGATCAACACCGTAGATGGCACATAGGTGCCGTTGTCACCAGACGGACGGTCGAAAGCGTCGACAGCGATGATCTAGGTCGCGTAGGACCTGGGGGGACACCCGACGAGAGGGAGCCCCAGTGACCCGTCCCGGGACCACCAGCGGACGCCGCCGCGGCGGCGCGCGCCGCCTGAGCCGCGCGGCGGCGGCGATCCTGCTCGCCGCCGGACCTGCGCTCGCCGTCCTCCCGCCCGCTGCGGCGGACGGCGCGGACCGCGAGGAGAACCTGATCGTCGAGCTGGCGGGCGCGCCGGCCGTGACCGCGCCGCCCGCGCGGGACGACGGCGGGACCGCCCAGGCGGCGCGGGCCGTCGCCGCGCGGCGCGGCGCGGTGCGGACCGCGCAGCGCGGCGTGCTCGCGGCGGCCGAGTCGCGCGGGCTCAGGCTGACCGAGACCCGTTCGTTCACCCTGCTGTTCAACGGGGTCGCGGTGCGGGCCCGGCAGCGCGACCGGGCGGCCCTCGCCGCGCTGCCCGGCGTCGTGGCGGTGCACCCCGACCTGGTGATGCGCCGCGCCGACACCGCGAGCAACGAGCTGACCGGCGCGGCGCAGGTGTGGAAGCGCAAGGCCCCGGACGGGCGGGCCGCACGCGGTGACGGCGTGACCGTCGCGGTGGTCGACACCGGCGTCGACTACGGCCACCCCGACCTCGGCGGCGGCTTCGGCGCGGGCCGCAAGGTGGTGGCCGGGTACGACTTCGTCAACGGCGACGGCGACCCCAGGGACGACAACGGGCACGGCACCCACGTCGCGGGGATCGTCGCGGGCGACGGCGGCGTGCAGGGCGTCGCGCCCAAGGCGACGCTGACCGCCTACAAGGTGCTGGACGCGCGCGGCGGGGGCACCGAGTCCGGCGTGCTCGCCGGGCTGGAGGCCGCCGTGGACCCGGCCTCCCCGCATCCCGCCGGCGTGGTCAACATGAGCCTCGGCGCACCGGGCGACGGCACCGAGCCGATCGGGCGGGCCGCGTCGGCGGCGGTGCGGTCCGGGACGGTCGTGGTCGCCGCCGCGGGCAACGAGGGCCCGGGGGCGGGGACCGTCGCGACGCCCGCCGCCGCCGAGGGCGTCCTCGCGGTCGGCGCGAGCACCAGCGGGGTCCGGGTGCCGCGGCTGAGCGTGGTGGAGCCCGGACGGCAGAAGCTCCAGGCGTACCGGAACACGCTGTCGGCCGACCCGTCCGCCCGCCCGGCGGAGGCCGCGCTCGTGGACGGCGGCAAGGGCACCCCCGAGGAGCTCGACGCGCTCGGGGACCTGAGCGGAAAGATCGTGCTCCTGCACGGCGGGAGCGCGGCGGGCCGGGAGGCCGCCGCGCGCGACATCGAGGGCCGCAAGGGCCGCGCCGCGCTCTTCGGCGCCGACGGCGTGCCGGTGCCGCAGCTCGCAGGGGAGCGGCCCGTCCCGCCCGTCCAGGACAGGTACGCGACCGGCGGCGCGCGTCTCGGCGGCCTCGTCGTCCTGGACGTCGACGGGTACGAGACCGCGCACCTGCGCGGCCTGCTGGGCAAGGGGGCGGTCCGGCTCCGGCTGGCGTCCGACGACGCCACCGACCGGCTGGCCGACTTCAGCGCGCGCGGGCCGTCCGCACGGTTCGGCGCCAAGCCCGACCTGGTCGCGCCCGGCGTCGGGATCCTCTCGACCGTCCCGGGGAACGGCACGGCGCGGATGTCCGGGACGAGCATGGCCGCCCCGCACGTCGCGGGCGCCGCGGCCCTGCTGCGCCAGCTCCACCCGGGCCACCCGGCCACCGCGATCGGCGGCGCGCTCACCGGCGGCGCCCGGCGGCTGCCCAGCCTCGCCCCGTCCGAGCAGGGCGCCGGGCGGCTGGACGTCCCGGCGGCGGCCGACGTGAAGGTCTCGGCCTTCCCGGCGACCCTGTCGCTCGGCCTCGCGGGCCTCGGCGGCGGCACGGTGCGCGCGAGCGGGACCGTCCACCTGTCCAATCCGGGCGCGAAGCGGGTCACCACCAGGCTCCGCGCGCGGAACGCGGGCGAGGACGGCACGGTGACGATCTCGCCGCGCACCGTCTCGGTCCCGGCGGGCGGCAGAGCCGACGTCACGGTGACGGTCACGGCCCGCACCCCCGACGGTGACAGCGACCTCACCGGGTGGATCGAGTCCGACGGCGGGGCCCGGGTAGGCGTCCCGTATCTGCTGCCGGCACGCCATCTGCGCATGTACGTCTCCCCGGACCCGAGCGACGGCGCGTCCGAGGCGTTCGTCTACAGCCCCGCCGCTCTGGAGGCCGCGCCCGTCGTCACGGTGACCGCGCCGGACGGGAGGAAGACCGAGGTCACGACCAGGCTCGACCACGGGAGCTGGTGGCGGGCGCCGCTGCGCGGCGAGGCCGCCGGCACGTACCGGGTCGCGGCCCGCGCCCGCACGGCGGCGGCCACAGGAGGGACGACGCTCGCGGGCGCCGCCGCGTTCGAGGTCACCCCGGCCGAGGCGCGCGGCGCGCACTGGGACCCCGTCGGCCCCAACTCCGGCTCGGGCGCCCTGGCCACGTCCCCGGCCGCGCCGGCCCAGCTCGCGCTGACCCAGTTCGGCGACTCCGGCGTCTGGCTGACCACCGACGCCGGGCAGACCTGGGCGCAGCGCCGCCGGCTCCCCGTCGGCCCGTCCGCCGCGGGCGTCGGCAAGCTGGTCGTCGACCCGCGCGACGGCCGCCGGATGTGGAACGCGGTGGCCTCCGGGTCGCTGCTCACCGGCCAGGTCGACCCCGCCTACCAGGGCCGGATCCTGCGCACCGAAGACGGCGGCCGGACCTGGACGACCCTCGACTTCCCCGACGTCGCGGTCGAGGCCCTCACCGTCGACCCGTCCGGCGCGATCCTGGTCGCCGCCGCGGGCGACGCGCTGTACGTGAGCCGCGACCGGGGCGCCACCTGGCAGGCGCGGGCGGCGCCGTGGAGCGGGCCCGCGGCCGGGCTGACGATCTCCGGCGGGGTGCTCTTCGCCGCCGCCTACGACGGGGTCTGGACGGTCCCCGGCATCACCGGCGACGCCCCCGGCCCCGGCCGGCTCGCGCTCGCCGAACGCGGCACCGGCTTCGTCCACGGCGACGCCGAGATGGTCGTCACGACCGGGGTGTCGGGCGTGGTGCGCGGCACCCGCGACGGCGGCGCGACCTGGAAGGAGCTGTACGAGCTGCCGTCCGGGACCCCGCAGAGCCTGAAGATCGTGGACGGCGACGTCTACGTCGGCGCCCTCCGGGAGGAGCACGTCGGCCGGGACCACGGCGCCGCCTGGACCCGCTGGAAGGAGCCGATCTCCGGCTCGGTCGAGACCGACTTCGCGTCCTGGACGGCACCCGGCGGCAAGCGCGAGGTGCTGCTCTCGTCGGTGCGTGCGGGCCTGTTCGGCACCCGCGACGCCGGCGCCGGCTACGCCCGCACCGGCATCCAGGGCGCCACCGCGCACGACCTCGCGGTGGCGACCGGCGCGGACGGCCGTCCGGCCCTCATCGCCGCCACCGACTACGACGTCTACCGGACCGCGCTGCCCACCGGCCCCGTCACCGCCGCCACCCGCGAATGGGGGACGGCGAAGGAGGCGCACTTCGGCACGGCGGTCGGGCAGCTCGCGGTGTCGCCGCGCGATCCCCGCGAGGTCTGGAAGATCACCACGGTCCCGTCGGTGGACACCTTCACCGTCCAGCGCAGCCAGGACGGCGGGGCCACCTGGAAGCAGCTCGTGCGGACCCAGGAGACCCCGTTCGACCTGCTGATCCACCCCGCCGACCCGCGCCGGATCGTGATCCCGTTCAAGTCCCTGCAGGGCATCGGCCTGTTCACCAGCGCCGACGGCGGCGCGACCTGGCGCAAGTTCCTGCACGACCAGGTGTTCACCACCGTCGCAGGCGACCCGCGCGACCCCGACCGGCTCTGGCTGGGCGGCGCCGGCGGGCTGTGGCGGTCGGACGACGGCGGCCACACCCTGCACAAGGTGGACGGCGCGAGCGTCACGAAGGTCTTCACCGACCCCCGTTCGCCCAAGCGCGTGGTGGTCGCGGCGGGCTCCGACATCCGTGTCAGCGACGACAACGGACACACTTTCCGTACCGCCCGTACCGGCGGCCTGCCGATGAAGGTGACCGACATGGTCGCGTCCCCGACGGACACCCGCGTCCTGTACGCCGCAGCGGGCGCCTATAGCGACGCCGCACTGCTCAAGGGCGGGCGCGGCGTGCTCCGCAGCACCGACGGCGGCCGGACGTGGGCCAACCTGTCCGGCGACCTACAGAACACCTCGGTCACCTCACTGGCGCTCAGCCCCGACGGCGCCTGGCTGTACGCGGGGACCCAGCACGGAGGAGCCCACCGCCTCCACCTCCGCTGACATCCGCGCACCGACCTCAGCCGGCCTCACCTGCGTTCTGGACTCCGTCGAGAACGCAGGTGAGGCCGAACGCGCTATCGCCCGGCGGGCCGTCCTCGGGGTGCGGGGCGCCCGTAAGCTGATCTTGTGTCAGAGGATCTCGGGCGGCCGGAGGCCGTCGCGGCCGACTACGCGTGGATCGGTGCCGAGGAGGACGACGGCCTGTTCTCGGCGTACTGCCTGACCTTGGTGCGCGGGATCACCCCGCGGGAGTTCATGGACCGGCTCGGTGCGCGGATCATGTTCGACGCCCTGAGGCTCGGCGAGGAGTTCACCGACCTCTCCTTCCAGTACTGGGACGAGCCGCATCACGGCGACGTCCAGTTCATCGGCGCGACGGCGGTGACCGGGGACGGCGTGGACTGGACCCTGGCCCTGGAGGTCAACGGCCATCTGGGCGTGACCCCCTCGGTCGTGGTGCCGGTCTCGGCGGGGACCCGGCTGGTCTCGCACCGCTACAACGGCGGCAACGCCTTCGGCGGCTTCCTCTGGATCGAGGACGGCGACGTCCGGCTGGACTTCGAGCCCCTGTTCGCCGGCCACCGGGGCGGCAGCACCCCGGACGCCCTCCTTGAGGACATGCGGCAGATCGGTTTCGACCTGGAGGCGGACGGCGAGGACGTCGGCCCGACCACGACGGCCGCTTTCGCCCTGGCCGAGCGGCTCACCGGAGTCCGCGTGACCGCGGCCATGCTCGACGACGCGGTCTTCCTGTGCGGCACGGCCGCCGACCACTGACCTGGACACCTCCACCGGCACGGTCCGGCTGGCGGAACTCGGCAGGACCGCGCGGGGTCGCCTGCCGGCCGCCCAGACGGCCAGCGCGCAGGCCGCGAATCCGGCCCCGAGGAGACTGGAGCCCGCCCAGCCGTGGGCGGTGAAGGCGGCGGTGGTCGCGGCTGCGCCGAGGGCGGAGCCGAGCGAGTAGAAGACCATGTACGCGCCGATGACGCTGCTGGTGCGATCCGGGTGCGCGGCGGTGAGCAGGTGCTGGCTGCTCACATGCACGGCCTGGACCGCGAAGTCGAGGGCCACGATTCCGACGATGAGGAGCCACAGTGACCACGGCAACTGCGCGATCGCCGCCCACGCGAGGATGAGCAGGGTGAGGGCGAGACCGGTGACCGGGGCCGTCCGTCCCGCGTCCGCCCACCGTCCCGCGCGTGCCGCGCCGAGTGCGCCGGCGAGTCCGGCGATGCCGAACAGTCCGATCCGGCTTTCGCTGAGCTGCCATGGCGGGTCCGCCAGCGACACCGACAGCCCGCTCCACAGGGTTCCGAACGATGCGAACAAGAAGAACGCGATGAGCCCGCGGGTCAGGACGATGCGCTGCCCGAACAGTCCGCCGAGCGAGGCGACGGCCCGCCTGTACCCCGCAGGCCGGTCGGGGCGCTCCTCCGACGGCAGCACGACGAGGACGAGGGCCGCGAGCCCGAGCGACAGCACCGCGAGGACGGCATAGACGCTCCGCCAGCCCCACACGTCGGCGAGCGTGCCGGTGACGGCCCGCGCGCCCAGGATGCCGACCACAACGCCCGAGGTCACGACACCGATGTTCCGTCCGCGTTCGGCAGGCGGCGAGACCGACGCGGCGTAGGCCACCGCGGTCTGCACCACGACCGCGAACACCCCGGCCGCCGCGAGCCCCGCGAACGCCACCCACGCGGCCGACGCCGAGGCCGTCAGGATCATGCCCGCCGCGGTGAGCGCCAGGTGCACGGCGATGAGCCGGCGCCTGTCGACCACGTCGCCGAGCGGCACCAGCAGCACCAGCCCTGCCAGGTAGCCGAACTGGCCGGTCGCGACGATCCACCCGGTGAGTTCCGCCGGCACACCGAGATCCCGTCCCATCGGCGCCAGAACCGGCTGCGCGGCATAGATGCTCGCCACCGCGACACCGCACACCACCGCGAGTAGCAACCGCCGCCACACGTCCATCGCACCCCAATCCCAATCAGTAGCAAATTGCAACCAATTGGACGGTACGGCATGATGGTTTCAATCCGCAACTCATTGGGAGGTGTCATGCCGCGCACCACCACGCGCGCCCCGGACCCCGACTGGACCGACCCCGAATGCCCCGTCGCCCGCACGCTCGACCTCGTCGGCGACAGGTGGAGCCTTCTCGTCGTCCGCGACGCGATGGACGGGGCACGGTCGTTCACCGAGTTCCAGCGGCGCACCGGCATCGCCCGCAACATCCTCACCGACCGCCTCCGCAAGCTCACCGCTCACGGGCTCCTCGCCCAGCGCACCGCACCATCGGGCCGCCGTCAGGAATACGTGCTCACCGACGCCGGCCGCGATCTCTTCCCGGTCATCCTCACCCTGCGGCAGTGGGGAGAGCGCCACGCCTTCGTCCCCGGCGAGACCCACTCCACCCTTGTCGACCAGCACGGCATCCGCGTGCCGGAGATCGCGCCGGCCGGCGCCGACGGCACCCCCCTCGGCACCGAAACCACCCACGTGCAGAAGACCCGGTAGAGAGCAGCCCCTCCGCGCCTCCAGACCTCGCCGGAACCCCGCCGCCCACGCGCCGGTGGTATGCCTTGGGCATGAACGAGTTGGACGCTGAAGTGGTTCAGCCTGCGATGCTCGAACGTCCAGTGGACTCAGCCCGTTACCGCGGTCTTGCCCGGCCGGACAAGACCGTGCGGTGGGCGAGGAACGAGCTCGAGCAGGTCGGGCAGATGCGTGGGCGATCCCCGGATACGTGGCCCACGCCGACCGCCTTGCCCGAGTCGCTGGACCGACTCGCCGAGCGGCTGACCGAGCTGGGATGGGACGATCTCGCCGGCCTGGCTCGCCGGGAAGAACTGGTGGTCTATCGGACGGGGCCCGCCGCCCGACCGGGCTTGTTCACCGACCGGATCGTCCGCGCCTTGGCCGCGTTGCACCGCAGCCTCATGGAGTGCGAGCGGTGGGAGGAAGCACTCGAGGTCGTCGAGGAGCTCCTGCGGCTGTCGAAATCCAACCGGTCCGCGCGGGCACAGGCCCCGGACGCGCGCTACTGGCGGACGCTGCTCCTCACCAGGCTCGGCCGCGACCAGGAGGCGGTGGAGTCCGCGGCCGAGGCGGTGACCAAGGCCCGCGGACGGCTACAGAATGCTGGGGCCGGATCGGCGAGCTTCGAGCTCATCCACGCGTTGACGGCCTATGCGGACTGCCTGGACACGGTCGGCCGCGTCGCCGAAGCCGCCGAGGTGAGCGCCGAGGTCATGGCGGCCTGGTGGCGACAGGCTGACTCGACGGTGCGATTCCTCCACACCCTGGACGTGTGCAGCGACCGGCTCGTCCGGAGCGGGCAGACCGAGCAGGCGCGCGCGTGCATCGTCGAGGCGATGGGAAAGCTGCGGTTCCGTAAGCGTGACACCTACCAGGCGAGAGTCTGGCACAACCTCGGTGCCCGCCTGCTCGTGCTGGGGGCACCGAAAGAAGCGCTGACCGCCAGCGAAGAAGCGGTGCGGCTCCACCGCGCAAAGGCGCGGGCTCATCAGGAGCGGCACCGGGAGCTGGAGGCGGACGACGACTGGGACGACGATCACCGCTACTCGCAGATGTACCTGCTCGAGCGGAGACGCGAGAAGTTGGACACCTCGCGGAAGGAGGTCCGTCGAGCCGAGCAGGACCTGCACGATGCCCTGCTCACCCTGAGTGCCTGCGAGGAGTCCACGCTCACCTCTAGAACGGAGGCCGGTTGAATCCGGTGCAGAGGAGCCAGATCGCGCCGAACGCCGCCGAGGGACGGTCGTTGAAGTCGCCGCGCTCCGGCAGCAGTTCCAGGAGGTCCAGTGCGGCGGAGATGTGCCCGCACTCCGCGGCGCGCTCGATCAGCCGCTCGATCGGGTGCGCGCGCTGCGAGTGCGGTATTCCCTGGATCTCGGCGTAGCGCCGGGCCAGTCCCCGCAGGTCCTGGTCGGTCGGCGTCGAGGGCCGGACCGGCGGCGTGCTCCGGCGGGCCAGCTCGACGAGCTCGTCGCCGACCGCCCAGTCGTGGTCTCCCCAGGTCTCCATCAGGTCGGCCCGGCCCTGCTCGGCGAAGACCCTCAGCACCTCGTACGGGACGTCCCAGCCGGGCAGGCTCTGGAACTCGCGTGCCAGGTCGAGGCGGCCGGTGCGCAGCAGGTACACCAGCCACTCCGCCTCCGAGAAGAAGCTTCCGCTCGGATGCCCGGAGCGGTCGTCCAGGAGGGCGCGCACGAGGTCGTCGCGTCCGCACTCCAGCATCGCGTGTATGACCGCGACGTGGTCTTGCCACGGGTTGGGCTCGATGGTGATGGACGCGCGGGCGTGCTGGAACCACTGCTCGGCGGTGCCCGTTTCGCCCAGCGCCTGGCAGGCCGCGCCGAACGAGGCCGCCCTGCCGGCGTCAAACATCTTCTGGTCCACCGAGGGAAACAGCGATCGGGCGAGGGAGAAGGCGGTGCGGGCGGAACGGGTGTCCCCGGCCCGGGCGAGGAGCACGGCGACGTCGGACGCCGCCGCGAGGCGGTCCGCCGGTTCGGGAATGTCGGCGACCAGGATCAGCGCGGCCTCGGGCTCGCCGCGTCGGGCGCGCAGCCGGGCGGCGGCCCGCAGGTGATCCGCGATGTGCGAGCCCCAGCTATACCGGTCGAGGCCGGCGAGTGAACCACGCGCCGCCTCGAACAGATCGGCCACGCTCGCGGTGTTCGGAGGCGGCCACTCCGCGGGCTCATCGCCGTCCATCCCCTCCAGCTCCCCGCGGGATTCGCGGAGGATCCCGCCGTCCTCGGAGTCGAGGACGGCGGCGGCGGTGAGGGCGTCGGGCAGCACGCGAAGTTCACCCCAGCGCACCGGCCAGGCGTGGCGCCGCCCGACTCCCCAGGCCAGGAGGGCGTCCAGCTCGTCCTCGCTGCCCTCCGGAGCGATCACGGCGTCCGGCTGGAGGGTCATCGCCCAGGTGTCCTCGCCGAGCGCGAAGATCTGCCCCTCGAACTCCTCGACGAGCCCGCCCTCCACCGGACGCGGGCCCGGCGGGACGTACAGGGAGTAGAAGTCCCCGACGACCTCGCCGGTCTCGGCCTTGACGAACTGCATGACCACGTCGTCGAGCACCACCAGCGTGTCGTCCGCGCCCCAGTACACGGTGTCGGCGCCCCCGGCGAGCACGCTCCGGATCAGCCGGGGGTTCGCCGGGTCGGCGAACGACCAGATCTCGGCGGACCCCTCGATGGTCAGGAAGGCGGCCCGTTCCCCGCCGGGAGCCCAGGCCCAGGCGTTGTGGTCGCCTTCCTGGCCTCCCCAGCCCGAGTGCGGGACCTGGGCGCTGAAGACGAGGCGGTCGCCGTCGAAGACGTGCACGCCTCCCGTTTCGGCGGTGCCGGTGGGCGGTGTCAGGACCGCCAGCCGGTTGACGGCGCGGCCGGGCGCCCAGTGCAGCGAGACGGGCTTGCCGAGCGCGAAGGGGCCGCAGCGGATCCGCCCGGTGGACGCCTCGCGCAGGAACAGGCCGCGGGGAGTCACGGCGGCGACGAGACGGCCGTCCGGACTGAGCCGGGCGAACGTGCCGGGCGCGTACCAGACGATCTCGCGAGTCCCGGCGTCCACACTGATGGCGTTGGCCCCGAACAGCCGGCTGCCGTCGGGCGACCACACCGGGTCGTCGATCCACTGCCCGACCTTCCAGTCGCCGTCGCGCGTTTCGCGCTCCGCGAAGCCGTCCCGCACGGCCTCGGGCGTTCGGCGCGCCATCAGGTACGGGTGATCGGTCTCCACGTGGTCGGGCAGCCACCGCAACCAGCCCCGGTCCAGAGGGACGACGCAGCCCTGGAGCCTGCCGTCGCCGTTGGTGCCGCAGTGGTAGTAGACGCTGCGCCCGTCGGGGGAGAGCGCGAATTCCGACGGGCGCGAGTTGCCGTTCGACACGTCGATGGCGGCGAGGAACTCGCCCTCGAAGGTCCAGACCCCCACGCTGTTGGTGGAGTGGGCCATGGCGATGCGGGACGAGTCGGCGGACCACTGGATCGTGCGCTCGTGGCCGGGCCACCCGACGCCGCCCTCGATGCGGCGCACGGCGTTGACGCACCGGCCGGTGGCGACCTCCCAGATCTGGAGGACGCCGCCCGCGTCGTAGTCGTCGCCGACCCAGCTGCCGGTGGCCAGGTGGCGGCCGTCCGGGCTCATCGCGTGGGCGACGATCTCGGTGTCGTGGCCGTACGGATGCAGGAGCCGCGCCACACCGGCGTCGATCAGCCGCCGCGTGGCCAGCCGGTGGGCGCCGGTCACCCCCTCGTCGCGCTCCAGCCCGGCCAGCCGGGCGCGCAGCGGCGGGACGTCGCGCTCGGGCGTGAAGGCCGACCAGTCGGCCCCGTCCAGGAGCTCCCGCACCGCGCTGGAACCCTGCGCCCCTGCCAGCTCTGATGCCGACAGGAACGGCCGAGGAGGCGCCGCGGCCGGAGGAGCGACGGCCTCTTCCCGCTCCAGCATGCCGATCAGAGCGTCTTCATCCAGGTACGGCGTGCGGAGCATCGCGTCGGTGCGGGGAATGGGCCCCCTTGCGCCCGGGGCGAGAACGATGAGATCGGTCTCCTCGGTCGCCTCGTCCGCCACCCGCGCGCCGAGCGCCTCGAGCCGCCGTAGCGCCGACTCCCTCTCGATCTCCCAGAAGTCCCCGTACAGCACGACCGTGCGCCCTCGCAGCTTCATGATCAGCAGACCCTACCGGGGGGCGCCGACACCGCCACCGCAATGCGGAGATCCAGGGCCGCGGCAGCTTCTCGGAGGATGCCCAGCCAGTCCACGACGTCCTTCACCAGGCCGGGGACGGCCCGGTTCAGCTCCGGCGTGACGAGCAGCAGTACGTCGGCGGCGGCGACCCGGTCGCGCAGCGGGGCGGAATCATATAGTCGGGCATGTGATTTCGCCACTGCCCGTGGCACGGGGCCCGTTAGATGAGCAGCAGGGTCTTCCCCACGGCGGTGCGGTTCTCGATCGCGGCGTGGGCGTCGGCGGCGCGTTCCAACGGGAAGGTCTGCCCGATGACCGGCCGGACGAGCCCGGCGGCGGCCTGGGACATCATCTGCTCCGCCCAGCGCACCACGTGCGGCCCGAAATCGAAGAGCTGCTCGATGCCGATCACCTCTACGCCCTTGGACCGGGCTTCCGCGGGGTCGATGAGCGTGACCTCGCCGCTGGCGGCTCCGTGCACCGAGAACCGGCCACCGCGAGCCGTCACCTCGAATGCGGCCCGCCCGATCTGTCCGCCGACGCCGTCGAACACCACGTCCGGTCCCGCACCATCGGTCACTTCGAGCACCCGCTTGGTCCAGGCCGGCTCGGAGTAGTCGACCGCGGCGTCGGCGCCCAGTTCCCGGACCAGGTCGAGCTTGCGCGGTCCGCGGGCGGCTCCGAGGACCCGAGCGCCCGCCGAACGGGCGAGCTGCACCAGCAGGCTGCCGACGCCGCCGGCTGCCGCTTCGACCAATACCCAGTCACCGGGGCCGATGCCGGCTTTCTCGGTCAGGCCCTGCGCGGTGCTGCCGTCGCTGTGCAGGGCGACGGCCTCCGGCAGGCCCAGTCCGTCCGGCACCGGAAACAGTTCCTGGACCTCGGCTGCGGCACGCTCGGCGAACCCGCCGGTCTCCCCGGTACCGGCGATGACCCGGCGTCCAAGCCAAGCCGAATCCACCCGCGCCCCGACCGAGCTCACACGACCGGCCACCAGACCGCCCGGCACGTACGGCAACGACGGTCTGGCATGCCACTTGTCGACGCCACGCCGGATCTGCGTCTCGACGAACGTCACACCAGCGACCGCCACATCGACCACGACCTGGCCGGCCCCGGCCACCGGATCCGGTGCATCACCGGGCACCAGCACATCCGGACCCCCGAATCGCAGCGCCTGAACCACCCGCACACCGACCACCCCTCTCCGTTCACCGATATGGACCCTGAGCATGCAACCTGAACCGGACTTGAGATCAAGGCGCCAGCCCGACCGGCAGCAGCCTCCGTACACCGACACCGTCGCTGGACCTCATCGACAGCACCGCCCCGCCGACCCCGCACCCGTCGCTCGAACCAGCGAACAATCGTTCCCGCTTCTTGCGATCACGACCAGGCGTGTCCCGCTAGGGCTGGGGCGTCCTCTCCCGGGATCTCACCCAGGCGGTGAAGGCCTCGATCGCGTCGACGACCGCCTCGAAGCGGAAGGAGTGGTACAGGTCGAAGGCGTGGTGACCACCCTTCAGTTCGGCGTAGACGACGGGGGCGGCCGAGGTCTGGCGCAGCTGGTCGGCGAAGTGCCGGGGATCCGCCGTGGGCACCAGCGTGTCCTTGTCGCCGTGGGCCAGGAAGAAGGGCGGCGCGTCCGCGGTGATGTGGGCCAGCGGCGAGGACTCGGGCCCCTGGCCGAAATAGGGGCCATACCAGCCGTTCAGGCAGATGGCGCCGGTCACGGAGGTGTCGGCGTTCTCGAAGCCCGGCTGGAAGGCCGGGTCGCCCTGGGTGAGCGCGGCCAGCCCCGCCATGTGCCCGCCCGCCGAACTGCCCGCGACGAACAGCGTCGTCGGATCGGCGCCGTACTCGTGGGCGTGCTCCCGCACCCAGCCGATGACCCTCTTGAGGTCGATCAGGTGGTCCGGATGCTGGGCCTCGGGCCTTAGCCGGTAGTTGGCGCTGATGCACACCCAGCCGTGGCCGGCGAGCCGGTAGAGCAGCGGAAGCGACTGGCTGTTCTTGTGGCCCCCGTCGTAGTGGCCGCCGTGAAAGTGGATCATGACGGGCGCGCCTTGCGGGCGCGAGCGGTGGTGGTAGAGGTCGAGCAGGTTGCGGCGGCCCGCGTCGCCGTAGGCGAGGTTGGCCACGCGCCGGACATCTGGGCGGCGCTTGAGGATGGGCAGGAACAGGATGCGGGCCAGCGGGAGGCGGCGCCGCAGCCCGCCGGCCAGGTCGGCGTCGAGGGTGGCGCGCCAGCCGGCGCCCAGCCCTTCGTCCATGGCGTGCTCGATCCTCGCCCGGTCCCCGAGCGCGCGATGGGCGATGACCGCGAGCCCGGGCAGAGTCGCGGCGGCCAGGGCGACGACCGCCCACCCGCCCGCCGAGTCGATGTCACCCTCGGCGAACGCCAGCGCCGTCGGGAGCAGCAGCATCCAGAAGAAGGCCGCGAACGGCAGTTCGTTGGCGGCCAGGCCAACGTAGTAGCTCAGGCGGCCGAGCGGGCGCGACCACGGCACCGGCCACAGCGCGAACAGCGTGCCGACCGCGACCAGCGCCACAGTGATCAGATAACCGACGGGCACGAAACCTCCAGGGGCGAACACCGGCCGGTCGGAGACCGCGACCACCTGCGCGCCGACGACGGTCTGCGGAGCATCCGACGCACGGCACGACACGGGCCGAGAGCAACGTCTGGCCTGCGGTGGCCATGACGTCCTCCAGTCCCCACCTCAACCGAGAGAAACAAACGACACGTATCGTGTCGCCAGGAGGATGGCGGACATGTCCGCCGCATGTCAATACGACACGTTCCGTTTCCCTTAGGGTGGGGGCATGTCCAAGGCACCGAACCCAGCGCGCCGCAGGGAGAGCAGCCGGCAGGCGATCCTCGCCGCCACCGGGGAACTGTGCGGCCAGAACGGGTACGGGCGGCTGACCATCGAGGCCATCGCCGCCCGCGCAGGGGTGAGTAAGAAGACCATCTACCGGTGGTGGCCGTCCAAGGGCGCGGTCGTCTTGGAGCTTCTCGACGAGACCGCGACCGTCGCCGCCACCCCGCCCGACACCGGCGACCTGACCGCCGATCTGCACAGCATGCTCACCGAGGTCATCGGCATGCTCACCCCGCCGCACAACTCACCCGGCACCGGCGTGATCGCCGAGGCATTACACGACCCCGACCTCGCCCGTGACCTGCGCGAACGAATCATCCAGCCGCGCATCGCCACGTTCAAGCAGCGGCTTCGCCGAGCCCAGGACGCCGGCCAACTGCACCCGGACGCCGACCTCGACGTCGCACTCGACCTGCTGTACGGCCCGCTCTACCACCGGATGGCCCTCCACCTCGGTATGCCCGACCCCGCCTACCTCCGCTCCCTCATCACGCACGTCCTGCGCGCCCTCACCCCGCCTACCTCCACCGCCCCCCACTGACGCACCCGAGAGGCCGAGAGAACTCACGGACGGGCGCTCCATGAGCATGAGCGGGTGGCCGGCAGCGTCGCCAACCGGCGCGATCGCGGTGCCGACGCAGCAGCGAGCCCTTGCCGTCGATCCCATACCGCGACAACTCCGCCGGCCGTCGCGGCGGCACCGCCTGTCCGTTCCGGTCGAAGGTTGCAGGGCCCGATGCCGTGACCTGCGGGTTGTGAAGTAAGTCCGAACAATCTCCGCTGATCTTGTTCGGACTTACTTTGCATTTTCGGTGGATCTTGATGGGATGTGTCGGCTTCCGGCCGTCTGTCGCGGACATCGACGGCAGCGTTCAGCGTGGCGCGTCTTGGACTTGGTGGCCATCGGACAGTGCCGCATAGACCAGGCGGTCTCGCCACTGTCCGCGGAGGCGAAGGTGGTGGCGGAGACGGCCTTCGTGTCGCACGCCGATCTTGGTGAGGACTCGGGTCGATGCGGCGTGGTCGGGGTCGCAGGTGGCTGAGATCTTGTGCAGGTCCAGTTTGTCGAAGCCGAAGTGAAGCAGGGTGGTGGCGGCTTCGCTTGCGTAGCCCTTTCCCCATGAGTGGCGGTGCAGGACGTAGCCGATCTCTGCGCGTTGGTGAGCGGCGCTGGTGATGTGTAGTTCGATCGATCCGATGAGCGCGTCGTGCTCGAGGTTGACCACGGCGAGTGCGAACCGGGATCGGGCGGTGCTGGTGTTGGCATCCTGCGTCACGTCGGTGAGGAATGCGGCGGTGTCATGCGGGTCGTTCGGCCCCCAGTCGGTGTAGCGGGTCACCTCGGTGTCGCTGGCAAAGGCGTGAACGGCTTCGTGGTCACTGGCGCGGAATTCACGTAGCAGTAGCCGCGGTGTCTTCAGTTCCATGAGCTGAAGTATCGGCGCTGCACGTATCAGGTCGCGTTCTCGGCGGCGAGGCGCATGCGTTGGCGGGCGTAGGGTCCCGGCCGCGGGTAGTAGGTCTCGATGACGGGGCCGCCGGGATGCTGGTGATAGATCAGGGTGTTGGCGGCATGGCGTTTGCCGGTGAAGTAGCGGGCTGCCTGATGGCGCTTGCGGAGTGCGCGGACCGGTGGGCCGGGAGAGGCGCCGTCGATGCTGCCCACTCGATGTTCGGGGAACGTTGTGGGCGCCATCAAGGGTTGGGGTGCGTGGTGGTCGGCCCAGAGGTTGACGGGGCGCTTGGGGTCCTCTCGGTGGCTGGTCTTGGGGATGAGCTGGTCGAGGCGCTGGTCCCAGTGCCGCCAGCGGCTGTGGCCGTGGGTTTCTTCTGGGCCGTTCTTCCAGAGAACTGCGCAGATCTTGAAGGCGTGGACGAGTGCGTCGAAGACCGGTAGCGGGCCCCAAAGGCGCACCAACCGACGGTGCTTGCGCTGTGCGGCCAGCAACTCGGGAAGATCGTCCAAGAGGCGATAGGAGTCTTCGCCGACGTCGAACAGGCCCTCGCCACCGCGGCCGCCGCCGGACTGCGCTCCGCCGACACCCCGTGTTCGGACCGCGAGATGTCCGGATCGGGCGATAGCTTTCCGGCATGATCGAATCGCCTCCCTTCGAACTGCTCGACGGTCTGCTCGGCCGCCGCACCGACGACCCGGGCCTGATCGAGCTGCACCGGAACTACCCCCTGAAGCCCCTTCCCGCGTTCACCGATCGAGAAGACATCTCCCCGACCGGCTCGGACGCGCACGGGTTCGAGCTCACCTACCAGGCGACCGCGCGAGTGCCCGGCTGCTATCCCTCGATCCGGGTGCGGGGACGCGGCCCGCTGCTCGGCTACCTCACCAAGGTGTGGATCAGGGAGGACTACCCCTTGCCGATGGGGGACGGCCTCAGCACGGCGCTGCCCGAGTTCGAGGCGCGCGCACGAGCACTGCACAGCAGCGTCCAGGAGTACGGAAACATCGTCCACATCCTGCGCCGCGACGAGCGCAGCACCCTTGAGGCGCGCTATCACGACGACGGCCGCTTCATCTGGTTTCTCCTTACGCTCAACGAGCGGGACGAGGACGATCCTGAACTGCTGAAGTCGGCGGATGCGGTCCTGGCCGCCGCGTCGGCGCGGGAGTACCCGTCCTGGCCGGAACCCGGTGCCGACGACCCCTTCCCCGCTGCCCTGCGTGCACTGCACAATCATCAGGCCGCGCACGGATTCGGCGAGATCGACTTCGAGATGCGCGACCACTTCACCTTCGGCGGGCCGCACGCGTGGACCGGCAACCCTGCGGCCGAACGAGAGTTCCGGGTGTTCGGCCACGACGGCAGCGGCGGCCTTGCGGCCTTCTGGCTGGTCCACCAGGGACGTCCTGTCGAGGAGCAGCCCGTCGTCTTCCTCGAGAGCGAGGGCGCCATGGGACCCGTCGCACCGAACCTGTGCGACCTGCTCTACCTGCTCGTGGGCGGCATCGGCCCCTACGAGGCCATCACCTTCGGGGCCTCCTACTGGGACGCCGATCCGCAACCCGAGATCGCCCGCATCGCCGAAGACCACTTCGGACCGCGCCAAGCGCGCACACCTCAAGAGATCATCGACGACGCCGACAGCGAGTACTCCGACCTCATGGACCGCGTCGACGCGCTCAGCATGCACTGACGGCGCTGTTACCGCCCCGCCCGGTGACGCCGACCTCTCCCGCGACCTCGGCGATCACGTGCCGGATGTCCCCCCTCACACGCCCTGGCCCGGCAGCATCCATGGCCCGAGTTCGCCATCGTCGACGAACCAGCCAGGTCCCTCGCAAGGTAAGTCCGGAACTCGCAGGGTTCGGCCGGACGGGACGGCGACCGCTGATCGCTGAGAGCGAACGTTGCTGAGGAAACAAATCTGTGCTCCGTTTTCTTGAGTGAGTATGACTCAACTTGTTGTTGGGTCTCCCGGGTGACCGGGGCCGGTCCCTCCCGGGGGGCCGGGAGGACGCACGGACTTGGAGCTGAGCATGAGCGAGACCCTGACGCTGCCGGTGCTGCCCCTGGACGACGGGGCCGTTCTGCCGGGGATGGTCGTCCCCCTGGACCTCTCCGAGAGCAGCGAAGTGCGCGCGGCCATCGAGGCGGCGCGGTCGGTGGGGCGGTCGCAGGCCCCCGGCATCCGGTCGCAGGGCAAGCCGCGGGTGCTGCTGGTGCCCCGGCGGAACGGCCAGTACACCGCGGTCGGCACCCTCGGCGTGATCGAGCAGGAGGGCCGGCTGCCCGGCGGGGAGCCCGGCGCGGTCGTGCGCGGGGTGTCCCGGGTGCGGATCGGCACCGGGACGACCGGGCCGGGCGCGGCGCTGTGGGTCGAGGGCACCGAGATCGAGCAGCCGCCCGCCACGGGCCGCGCCCAGGAGCTGGCCAAGGAGTACAAGAGCCTGCTCAGCGTGATCCTGCAGAAGCGCGGCGCCTGGCAGGTCGTCGACGTAGTGCAGCAGATCGACGACCCGTCCACGCTGGCCGACAACTCGGGCTACGCCGCCTACCTGTCGGACGAGCAGAAGATCGAGGTGCTGGAGACCCCGGACGTCGTCGAGCGGCTGGAGCTGGTGGTCGGCTGGGCGCGGGACCACCTCGCCGAGCTGGACGTGGCCGAGACGATCCGCAAGGACGTCCAGGAGGGGATGGAGAAGACCCAGCGCGAGTTCCTGCTGCGGCAGCAGCAGGAGGCCATCCGCAAGGAGCTGGCCGAGCTGAACGGCGACCCGGCCGACGAGGAGGACGACTACCGCGCCCGGATCGAGGCCGCCGACCTGCCCGAGAAGGTCCGCGAAGCGGCTCTCAAGGAGGTCGACAAGCTGGAGCGGTCGTCGGACGCCTCCCCCGAGGGCGGCTGGATCCGCACCTGGCTGGACACCGTCCTGGACATCCCGTGGAACGAGCGCACCGAGGACTCCTACGACATCGCGGGCGCCCGGGAGGTCCTGGACGCCGACCACGCCGGGCTGGACGACGTCAAGGAGCGCATCGTCGAGTACCTGGCCGTGCGCAAGCGGCGCGCGGACCGCGGCCTCGGCGTCGTCGGCGGGCGGCGCAGCGGCGCGGTGCTGGCGCTGACCGGACCCCCCGGGGTCGGCAAGACCTCGCTGGGCGAGTCGGTCGCGCGGTCGATGGGGCGCGAGTTCGTCCGCGTCGCGCTTGGCGGCGTCCGGGACGAGGCGGAGATCCGCGGCCACCGGCGCACCTACGTCGGCGCGCTGCCCGGACGCATCGTCCGGGCGATCCGCGAGGCCGGCTCGATGAACCCGGTCGTGCTGCTGGACGAGGTCGACAAGGTCGGCGCCGACTACCGCGGCGACCCGACCGCGGCGCTGCTGGAGGTCCTGGACCCCGAGCAGAACCACACCTTCCGCGACCACTACCTGGAGGTCGAGCTCGACCTGTCCGACGTGCTGTTCCTGGCGACGGCGAACGTGGTCGAGGCGATCCCCGGCCCGCTGCTGGACCGGATGGAGCTGGTGGAGCTGGACGGCTACACCGAGCACGAGAAGGTCACCATCGCCCGCGACCACCTGCTGCCGCGGCAGCTCGGCAAGGCCGGGCTGGAGCCGGCCGAGGTCGGCTTCGAGGACGGGGCGCTGCGGCTGCTGGCCGCCGAGTACACCCGGGAGGCGGGCGTCCGGTCGCTGGACCGGTCGATCGCTCGGGTGCTGCGCAAGGTCGCGGCGAACGTGGCGATGGACAAGGCCACCCTGCCGATCACGGTCGGCGCGGGCAATCTGAAGGACTACCTGGGCCGGCCGCGGTTCACGCCGGAGGTCGAGCTCGGCCGGTCCGAGCGGCGCACCGGCATCCCGGGCGTGGCGACCGGGCTCGCGGTCACCGGCGCGGGCGGCGACGTCCTCTACATCGAGGCGTCGCTGGCCGACAAGGAGACCGGCGACACCGGCGTGACGCTGACGGGGCAGCTCGGCGACGTCATGAAGGAGTCGGCGCGGATCGCGCTCAGCTACCTGCGCTCGCGCGGGGCCGAGCTCGAACTGCCGGTCGCCGACCTGAAGGACCGCGGCGTGCACGTCCACGTGCCCGCCGGGGCGATCCCGAAGGACGGGCCGAGTGCGGGCATCACGATGACCACGGCCCTCGCCTCGCTGCTGTCGGGCCGGCCGGTCCGGTCGGACGTGGCGATGACCGGCGAGGTGTCGCTGACCGGGCGGGTGCTGCCGATCGGCGGGCTCAAGCAGAAGCTGCTGGCCGCCAGCCGGCTCGGCATCACCACCGCGATCGTGCCCAAGCGGAACGAGCCGGACCTGGAGGACGTGCCGGCCGAGGTGCTGGAGAGCATGACCGTCTTCGCGGTCAGCGACGTCCGCGAGGTGCTGGACCTGGCCCTGGAGCCGGCCACCACCCCGGTCACCGTCTGACCGGTGCGGGGACGCCCGCGCCGAGCCCCCCAGGGCCCGGCGCGGGCGTCCCCGGCTCCGGAGTGGTCAGCGGCAGTGCGAGGCGCCGGGGGTGGTCTCCAGGTGGCGCTTGCCGTGGAAGTAGATGTCTCCGGCGGCGTGGATGCAGTGGCCCCGCGCCTCCTTCGTCACCGGCCCGGCGTTGTACCTGAAGTTCCCGTCCTGAGCGGCGGGCCGTCCGAGGATGGAGCAGCTACGGGCGGGACGGGTCTCCTTGCACGCGGCCAGGAAGACGCTCGTGCGCAGGTTCACGCCGCGCGTGGCGCCGAGGTGGTTGAGCTGGGCGCAGTTGCGTCCGGCCTGGTAGTAGACGACGAGCTCGGCGACGGGCTTGCCCCCGTACCTGGCGACCTTCCGGTCGATGAGCGAGCCGCTGCATCCCGCGGCGGCGGGCGCCGCCGCCGCGGGCGCGGTGGGCGTGGTGGGTGCGGCCTGCGCGGGCTGCACGGCCAGGGCGAGCGCGGAGGCGCACGCCGCCAGGCCCAGCCCGGCGGCGGCACCGATGTTGATGGTCCTGCTCGTCATGGGATCCCTTCGATCGTGCGGCCGGTCGGCCCGGCCGCTCCCGGGGCAGATACTCCGCGACCAGTGGCCCAGCGTGTGCGATGATTCGACGCAGAGTTAAAGACACAGGTCACGGGTGTGCCGGACGGCCGGCCGCCGGGGAGTCGTCGCGGGGGCGGGCATGCTGCGGGTGCACTTCACCGGAGAGGACCTGGTGCGCACCCGCGTCGCCGAGACCCCCGACCCCCTGTGGGAGACGGTGCTGAGCCTGCACATGCTCCGCGCCAGGTACGGGACGGCCGTCTTCGGCGAATGGCGCCTGCGGGTCCGTGCGGAACTCCGCCGCACCGGCCTGTCCGAGCCGGTCAAGGAGCTGCTGTTCCCGCTCACCCCGGACGCCGCGTACTTCCCCGACTTCATGACTCCGGCCGAGGGGCTGCTCGGGCTGGACGAGGGCATCGCCGCGGTGCTCGACACCCCCGCCCGCTCGCTGCGCGTCCAGATCGGGCGCCTGCGCTTCACCGACGGCGTCCCGCCTGCCATGCGGGCCCTCGCGGGCGGAGACCGTCCCGTCCTGGACGAGCTCGGCGACGCGCTGCGCGCCTACTACGCCGTCGCCCTGGAACCGTCCTGGCCCGACATCAGGGAACGCGCCGACGTCGACCTGGCCGCGCGCAGCGTCGAGCGGCGGACGGGCGGCGTCGGCGCGCTGCTCGGCGGGTTCTGGCCGATGATGCGGTGGCGCCCGCCCGTCCTGGAGATGCGCCATCCGCTCGACCGCGACCTGTACCTCGACGGCCGGGGGCTGGTGCTGGTCCCGTCCCGGTTCTGCTGGCACCGGCCGGTGCCGATCGCCGATCCGGGCCTGCCGCCGACGATCGTGTACCCGATGCGGCTGATGCCGGACTCCGTCGGCGCGGCGGGCGGTTCGATGACCCGGCTGCTCGGCGCCACCCGCGCCGAGGTGCTGCGCCGTACCGGCGGCGGCCGGACCACCGGCGAGCTGGCCCGCACCGTCGGCGTCTCCGCCGCCACCGCGAGCTGCCACGCGGCGGTGCTGCGCGAGGCCGGCCTGATCACCAGCCGGCGCAGCGCGAACAGCATGGTGCACGCCCTCACCGCGCTCGGCGCCGCGCTCGTCGGCGAGGAGCGCCGGACCCTGACGGACGGCTCGCACCGGAGCCCGGGTTGACTGGGCGCATGGAAATAGGCGTCAACATCCTCAACTTCGGCCCGCACGCCACCCCGGACGGCCTGGACGGCTGGGCGCGCTTCGCGGAGGACGCCGGCCTCGGGTTCGCGATGATCTCCGACCACGTGGCCGTCACCCCTGACGTGGCCGAGCAGTACCCGGCCCCCTTCTGGGACCCCTTCACCACCCTGGCGTGGCTGGCGGGCCGCACGTCGCGGATCCGGCTCGGCACCACCGTCACCGTGCTGCCGTACCGGCACCCCCTCCAGACGGCCCGCGTCACCGCCAACCTCGACCGGTTCAGCGGCGGGCGGCTGATCTTCGGTGTCGGCGTCGGCTGGTCGCGTGCGGAGTACGAGGCGCTCGGCGTCCCGTTCGAGCGGCGCGGCGCCCTGACCGACGAGTACCTCGACGTCGTCACCCGGGCCTGGACGGCCGACGAGCTGGAGTACGCGGGACACCGGGTCGCCACCGGCCCGCGTCCGGCCCAGACCCCGCGTCCGCCGGTCTGGGTCGGCGGCAACAGCCCGGCCGCGCTCCGCCGGGCCGTCCGCTTCGGGGACGCCTGGCACATACTGTTCGTCCCGCCGGACCGGCTGCGCGACGAGGGCCTGCCCGCACTCCGCGCCGCCGCCGACGCGTCCGGCCGCCCGGTCCCCGCGCTCGCCCCCCGCATCCAGCTCAACCTCACCGACGCGCCCCTGAACGAGGACCGCCCGCCCGGTCACGGCACCCTCGACCAGGTCCGCCGCGACGTCGAGGCCTACCGCGTGCTCGGCGCCACCCACCTGCTCCTCGACACCTACCTGGGCGACCCCGCCGCCCACCGCCCGCCCGCCCAGGACCAGGCCATGATCGCCGAACTCACCGCCCCCCTCACCTGACCCTCCCGTCCCGGTCGCCGTCTCCGCTCGGCCAAGCCGCGCGGCCGGCCTCCCTCGAGTCCGGCCGAGGCCGCATAGGTGCGGGCGGAACGGGGATGAGCGGGCCGGGGAGAACAGGAGCGGCCAGGTGACGACGGCTGAGATGGAGAGCACGGCGCCCAAGGGTGAACGGGCGCCGTGGTTCGTGATCGTGCTGCGGGTGCTGGCCGTGGTGGCCGCGCTCGGGGCGCTCGGAGTGTTCTGCTACTGCGCGTTCCGGCTCACGCTGACACCAGTGGACGACAACGGGCAGGCGGGCGGCAACACCGATCCGGGGCGTTCGCTGCGCTTCTACTGGGGCGCGCCGCTCAAGGACGCGCTGTTGCAGCTCGGCGGAAACCTGGCACTGCTCGCGCCGCTCGGGGTGCTGCTACCCGTGGTGGCGGTCCGGTTGCGGGGGCCGCTGCGGCTGGTGGTGGTCGGCGCGCTGTCCTCGCTGGCGATCGAGCTCGTGCAGGGCCTGTTCGTGATGGGACGGGCGTTCGACGTGGACGACCTCATCCTGAACACGGCGGGCGTCCTGCTGGCCTATCTGCTCATCGGGCGACGGGTGTCGCGGATGGTACGGGGGAGTTAGGGCCTGTCTCGCGGCGCCTCGGCCGTCGCGCGAGCGCCTTACCTGGCCGGTGGGGCGATGCCGGAGGCGAGCCTCACCGGCCAGATCGCGAAGCGATGTCGCGCTCGCCGAAGCCAGGTCGGCGCCCGAGCCGCCAGGCGAGGAAGCCGGGCCGGGCTTTTGAGACACAGTCAGGACCTCGGCGTGAGGCGGAAGACGCGGAGGCGGCGGTCCACGCGCTCGACGTAGCGGTCGTAGACCGGCCACACCTTGAGCAGGCGGGGCCAGACCTCGGCGCGCTCGTCGTCGTCGAGCAGGCGCGCGGTGACCTGGGCGGTACGGCCCCGGAAGCCGACCTCGGCGTCGGGGTTCTTGAGCAGGTTGCCCGTCCAGGCGGGGTGCTTCTCCCGGCCGAAGTTGGAGCCGACCACGACCCACGAGCCGTCCGGTTCGGGCATGCAGGCGAGCGGCGCCTGGCGCGGCTGCCCGCTGACGGCGCCGGTGGTGGTCAGGACCAGGCTCGGGACGAGCGCCTGGCCGAGCATGAACCGGCCACCGGTGGCCTTGTGCAGCAGGCGGTCCAGCGGCGGCACGACCTTCGGTCCCACCCTGGAGAACCAGGCCGCGCCGGAGATGCGCTGGAAGAGCGGACCCAGGGTGCGCTGGACGAGGCTTGGCATCGGTGTCTCCTTGGTGGCGGGGGCGAGCCGTCCGGCCTTGCGCGGGTCGAGGTGGCCGGCCCCGGCCAGCCAGCGCAGCGAGTCGCTGACGGTCTCCTCGACCGGGCGCAGGGTGAGGCCGAGCGCCTCCAGGGCGGGACGGTCGTCGGTCGGCACGAGGGTGACCATGAACTCGGCGGCGTCGCGGGTGAGCGGGTAGTCGAAGCCGCGGACGCGCTTGGCGGCGTCCAGGACGCTGCCGAGCCCGAGCATGACCCGGCTCGGCACGGGGACGCGGCGGCACTTCACGCCGGTCAGCCGGTCGCACAGGTCGGCGAACCCCGGCCAGGTCAGGTAGTGGCCGCCGAGCACGTGCCGGCCGGTGCCGGTCTCGACGCAGCGCGCGAGCGCCTCGCCGAGGTCGCGGACGTCGAGCACCGAGACGCCGCCGCCGGGCAGCGGCCACAGCGTGCCGAGGGCGCCGGCCATGCCCTCCATGAGGGCGTCCAGGTGCGGCTGTTCGGGGCCGCAGACCCCGCCCGGGTAGACGATCGTGACGGGCGCCCCGCCGTCCTGGAGGCCGCGCACGTAGCGCTCGGCCGCGACCTTGGAACGGCCGTAGCCGGTGCGGGGCGAGGCGAGCGGCCCGGCCGCGGTGATCACCGGGGCGGACGGCGGGACGAACACGCCGATCGTCGACACGTGCACCACCCGGGACAGTCCGGCCGCCACGGCCTGGCCGACGACGTTGCGGGTGCCGCGCACGTTGGTCTCGACCAGGTCGCCGGCCGCGCCGGTGATGCCGAGCGCGGCGGCGGCGTGGATCGCGGCGTCGCATCCGTCGAGCGCGGCGGCGACGGCCGCGGCGTCGAGCATGTCGCCGGGGACCAGCTCGACCTCCTCGGCCGGGACGCCGATGGCGGCGAGGGCCTTGGTGGCCCTGCCGGGATCGCGGACCAGGGCGCGCGGCCGGTGCCCGGCGGCGAGCAGGGCGCGGACGGTGGAGGACCCGACGAAGCCGGACGCGCCGGTGAGGAAGACCCGCATGAAATCAAACTAGCGCTTGGTATGGAATTCCGGAACCGCACCGGTCCTGCCCAGCGTATCCGTCCGCTCGGGCCGTCCCGGTGCCGGTCGGGGCGGACGGCGGGCGGCGTTTCGGTCATTCTGATATTGCCCGGCCCGATGACCGGCCGTTGACGGTGCTGGAACGCTCCAGCACACTCAGGGCTCACCCAACCGCCCACCGGGAGGGAACATGAGAATCGGACTGGCCGGTGCGGGACGCATCGGCGCGCGCCATGCCGCCGCACTGCGCCGGCTGCCCGAGGTCGAGACGCTCGTCATCGCCGACGCGGACGCCGCACGGGCGCACGCGCTGGCCGCCCGCCTCGCCGCCCCCGCCGCGGGCGCCCCGGATCCGGCGGGGGCGGTCGAGGCGGCCGGGTCGGTGCCGGAGCTGTTCGGCGCGGGGCTGGACGGCATCGTGATCGCCGCCGCGACCGACGCGCATGCGGACCTGGTCGACCGGAGTCTGACCGCCGGTATCGCGGTGTTCTGCGAGAAGCCGCTGGCGGCCGATTTGGGTGGAACGTTCCAGATCGTCACCGCCGCGCGCGCGTCCGGGATCCCGGTGCAGGTCGGCTTCCAGCGCCGCTTCGACGCCGGCAACGCCGCGGCCCGCGAGGCCGTCGCGTCCGGGCGGCTCGGCTGGCTGCACACCGTCCGCTCGTGCAGCTTCGACCCGGCGCCGCCGCCGCCCGAGTACGTCCCGGTGTCCGGCGGGCTCTTCCGCGACTGCGTGATCCACGACCTGGACCTGATCCGGTTCGTCACCGGCCGGGAGGTGGACTGGGTGGTGGCCGCCGGCGCCAACCGGGGCGAGGACTTCTTCCGGGACGCCGGCGACGTCGACGCCGGCACGGCCATGCTGATGCTGGACGACGGCACCCTCGGGCTGGTGGCGGCGACCCGCTACAACGCCGCCGGGTACGACGCGCGGCTGGAGCTGTTCGGGTCCAAGGACAGCGTCGTCGCGGGCCTGGACGAGCGCACCCCGGTGACGCCGCTGACCGGGCGGGAGGGCCCGTCCGACCCGTACGAGGGCTTCCTCGAGCGGTTCGCGGGCGCTTACGATGCGGAACTGCGGACGTTCATCGACGTGGTCGCGGGCCGGGCCGAGAACCCCTGCCCACCGGAGGAGGCGCTGGAGGCGTTCTACCTGGCCGAGGCGTGCGAGATGTCGCGGCGCGAGGGGCGGATCGTCGGCGCCGGAGAGGTGGAGCGATGAGACGCGCACGGGCCGGGGCCGGGTGGTGACGTACGACCTGATCACCATGGGCCGGGTGAGCGTGGACGTCTACCCACGCGAGGTCGGGGTGCCGCTGGAGGACGTGGAGACGTTCGGCAAGTACCTCGGCGGCAGCCCCACCAACGTCGCGGTCGCGGCGGCCCGCTACGGCCGCCGCGCCGCCGTGATCACCCGTACCGGCGACGACCCGTTCGGCCGGTTCGTGCACCGGGCGCTCGAGCGGTACGGGGTGGACGACCGGTTCGTCACGGCGGTGCCGGGACTGCCGACGCCGCTGGCGTTCTGCGAGATGTTCCCGCCGGACGACTTTCCGCTCTACTTCTACCGGTACCCGAAGGCCCCGGACCTGGAGATCGATCCCGGCGGGCTCGACCTCGACGCGATCCGCTCGGCGCGGATCCTGTGGGCGACGGTGACCGGGCTGTCGCAGGAGCCGAGCCGGGAGGCCACGCTGACCGCGCTGGCCGCGCATCCCGGCCGCACCATCCTCGATCTGGACCACCGGCCGATGCTGTGGGCCGACCCGGACGGGGCGCGGCACTGGGCGGGACTCGCGCTGGAGCACGCGAGCGTCGCGGTCGGCAATCTCGACGAGTGCGCGATGGCGGTGGGGGAGCGGCGCCCTGATGCCGCCGCGCGGGCGCTGCTGGAACGGGGCCCGGAGCTGGCGATCGTGAAGATGGGGCCGGACGGCGTCCTCGCCGCGACCGCCGGGCGCACCGTGCGGGTGCCGCCGGTGCCGGTGCGGGTGGTGAACGGGCTCGGCGCCGGGGACGCGTTCGGCGGGGCCGTCTGCCACGGGCTGCTCGCCGGCTGGGACCTGGAGCGGATCATCGCGTTCGCCGGGGCCGCCGGGGCGATCGTCGCCTCCCGGCTGGCCTGCGCCGACGCGATGCCGGACGAGGCCGAGGTCGCCGCGCTGCTGCGGGGCGGGCCGTGACGGCGGCCGGTGCGGCCGGGCCGCGTCCGGTAACGGGGGCGGCGGCAAAGACGATCAACGGGCTGCCGGTGTCACCGCATTCCGGGGGCGCCGCCGCGGCTCGCGCGGCGGCGGCTCCGGTCCCGCGACCCGGCCCACCCCCCTCGGGGAGAACGGAGAGCGTGCGATGCGACGAGGTACGGCCGAGCGGAGATCGTCCAGGGGCCTGCGGGCCCTCGCCGTGGCGGGGATCCTGGGGGGCGCGCTGGCCCTGAGCGCCTGTAGCTCGTCGGGCGGGAAGAAGTCCGAGGGCGGCGGCGACGGCGCGGGCCCCCGGCTGAAGATCGCGATGATCACCCACTCCGGGCCCGGCGACACGTTCTGGGACATCGTGCAGAAGGGCGCCCAGGCCGCCGCCGCCAAGGACAACGCCGAGTTCCTCTACTCGGCCGACCCGGACGGCGGCAAGCAGGCCCAGCTCGTCCAGGCCGCCATCGACAAGAAGGTGGACGGCATCGTGGTCACCTTCGCCAAGCCCGACGCGCTCAAGGACGTGGTGGCCCGCGCGACCGCCGCGAAGATCCCGGTGGTGTCGATCAACTCCGGCGCCGACGTCTCCGCCCGCTTCGGCGCGGTCGCGCACTTCGGGCAGGACGAGTCGATCGCGGGCGAGGCCGCCGGGCGCGAGCTGGCCCGGATCGGCGCGAAGAACGCGCTGTGCGTCGTCCACGAGCAAGGCAACGTGGGGCTCGAGGACCGCTGCGCGGGCGCCAAGAAGACGTTCGGCGGGAAGCTGGAGAACCTGTTCGTGCAGGGCACCAACATGCCGCAGGTCAAGTCGTCCATCACCGCCAAGCTCCAGGCCGACAAGGGCGTGGACGGCATCCTCACCCTCGGCGCGCCGTTCGCCGCGACCGCCGTCGACGCGGCGAAGGAGGCGGGCAGCCAGGCCGAGGTCGGCACGTTCGACATGAACAAGGACCTGATCGCCTCGATCAAGTCCGGGACCATCCGGTTCGCCGTCGACCAGCAGCCCTACCTCCAGGGCTACGGCGCCGTCGACGAGCTGTGGCTGCTGAAGACCAACGGCAACGTGATCGGCGGCGGGCGCCCGGTGCTGACCGGCCCGGCGATCGTCACCAAGGACAACGCCGCCTCGCTGGAGGCGTTCGCCGACCGCGGGACCCGCTGATGGGGCGGGCCGCCGCGGAGGCACTGCCCCCACCTCCCTCCCCGCCCCCGCCCCCTGCGCCGGACGAGCGGATGGCGCGCCGCTCTCCGGTGCGGCTGCTGCTCGGCCGTCCCGAACTCGGCGCGCTGCTCGGCGCCGTCGCGCTGTTCGCCTTCTTCTCCCTGGTCGCCGACGCGTTCCTCCAGGCGGGTTCGTTCTCGACGGTGCTGTACGCGGGGTCCACGTTCGGGATCATGGCGGTCGGCGTCTCGCTGCTGATGATCGGCGGCGAGTTCGACCTGTCCGCCGGGGTGATGGTCACCACCGCCGCGCTGATCGCGGCGCTGGTCAGCTACCAGTTCACCCTGAACGTGTGGGCGGGCGTGCTGGTCTCGCTGGTGCTCACGCTGGCGCTCGGGATGGTGAACGGGCTGCTCTACGTCAAGACCGGGCTGCCGAGCTTCATCATCACCCTCGCCACGTTCTTCATGCTGGCCGGTGCCAACCTCGGCGTCACCAAGGCCGTCACCGGCAACGTCGCCACCGACTCGGTCCGCGACATGGACGGCTTCGGCACCGCCCGCGCGGTGTTCGCGTCCGACGTGGACGTGCTCGGCGTCAACGTCAACGTCACCGTGTTCTGGTGGCTGGGGTTCGTCGCGATCGCCACCTGGATCCTGCTGCGCACCCGGATCGGCAACTGGATCTTCGCGGTGGGCGGTTCGGCGGACAGCGCCCGCGCGGTCGGCGTCCCGGTCGCGCGCACCAAGATCGGCTTGTTCATGGGGGTCGCGTTCTGCGGCTGGTTCTCCGGGATGCACCTGGTGTTCGCGTTCGCCACCGTCCAGTCGGGCGAGGGCGTCGGCAACGAGTTCTTCTACATCATCTGCGCGGTGATCGGCGGCTGCCTGCTGACCGGCGGGTACGGGTCGGCGATCGGCGCGGCGATCGGCGCGTTCATCTTCGGCATGACCAACAAGGGCATCGTGTACGCCGAATGGAACCCGGACTGGTTCAAGTTCTTCCTCGGCGCGATGCTGCTCATCGCCACCGTGGTCAACCTGGTCGTCCGGCGCAGAGTGGAGCGGTCGAAATGAGCGAGGCGCCGCTGATCCGGCTCTCCGGGGTCGGCAAGAACCACGGCTCGATCATCGCGCTGCGCGAGGTGTCGCTGGAGGTGGACGCGGGCGAGGTGCTGTGCGTGCTCGGCGACAACGGCGCCGGCAAGTCCACCCTCATCAAGATAATCGCGGGGCTGCACCGGCACGACGCCGGCGGCTACGAGGTGGCGGGCGAGCCGGTCTCGTTCGGCTCGCCCCGCGACGCCCTCGCCCGCGGCATCGCCACCGTCTACCAGGACCTCGCGGTGGTGCCGCTGATGCCCGTCTGGCGCAATTTCTTCCTCGGCTCGGAGAAGCGCAAGGGCCTCGGCCGGATGGACATCGACCACATGCGCCGCACCACCCGCGCCGAGCTGGGCGAGATGGGCATCGACCTGCGCGACGTCGACCAGCCCATCGGCACCCTGTCCGGCGGCGAGCGGCAGTGCGTCGCGATCGCCCGCGCCGTCCACTTCGGCGCCAGGGCCCTCATCCTGGACGAGCCGACCGCCGCCCTCGGCGTCAAGCAGGCCGGGACGGTGCTGCGCTACATCGTCCAGGCCCGGGAGCGGTCCCTCGCGGTCGTGTTCATCACCCACAACCCGCACCACGCCTACCCGGTCGGCGACCGCTTCCTCATCCTCAAGCGGGGCCGCAGCATCGGCTACCACCCCAAGGGCGAGATCACCCGGGACGAGCTGACCGCGCTCATGGCCGGCGGCGCCGAACTGGAGCAACTCGCCCACGAACTCCAGTCGACCCAGGACTCCGACGCCGGAGCCGCCGCCGCGACCGCCCTCACGAAGGAGGCCGAACGGCTCCGTCCCGCGGACTGACCCCCGTGACCGCGCAGGCGGAGACCGCGCGGAGCGCCATCAGAGCCAGGTGGCCTTCGCGAGGATCCCGGCGAGGTTCGGGGTGTTCCACTCGTCCACGATCAGGATGCCGGTCTTCGGCAGGAACCAGACGCGCTGCACGAACGTGGGCTTCCCGGTGTACTTGCCCGTGTAGTCCTTGCACGTCCGCCGCCACTCCCGGTACTCGGCCTGCTGCGACCCGACCGGCGTCTTCCGGCTGGCCAGCAGGACGTCGGGCCCGGTGATGCCGCCGTAGTGCGCGGCGTCGGGCGGGCACTCGTGGGAGATGTCCCCGGCCGGGTGGTAGGGCGAGTCCAGCTTGAAGGTCCCGGGCCGGCCCTCCGGCGGGTTGATCCGCTTCCGGTCGAGGAGGGCGAAGCTCGGGCAGTGGAGGGTGTAGGCGTAGCCCGGCTCCCCGGCGGGGTTGGGGGTGTCCGGGCCCCCGGTGCACTTGCCGGGCACGTCCACCCGGTAGCTCCCGCCGGGTTGGCCCGGCGGGTCCAGCAGCCTCTCGACCTTCCACGTCGCCGGTCCGGCGATGCGCATCGTGCCGAGCGTCATGGGCGTGCCGGCCGGCTGGACGGCGGCGGCCCGGCGCTGTTTCGCGTCGGGCTTGGTGGCCTGGTAGACGCCGAAGCCGCCCGCCGACGCGCCCACGATGGCGGTGCCGGCGATGGCGACGCCCGCCTTGGTGCCGATTGCGCCGAGGACCCCCGACGAGCCCGCGGCCGTCCCGCCGCCGCCCGCCGCGGCCCCGGCCGTGCCCGCTCCGGCGGTGCCCGCCCCAGCCGTGCCGGCCGTGCCCATCGTGCCCGCGGCGCCCGCTGTGCCCGCGGCGGCGGTTCCGGCCGCGGTCCCCACCGGGGCGAGGCCGGCGGCGGCGAGGGGGAAGAGGGCGGCGAGCGCGACGGCCGTCCCGGCCAGGACGCGCAGCCCCTGGGACTCCCAGTCGGGCCCGTAGCCCGCGCGCGCGGCGTCCTCCAGCTCGCCGACGAACACCGCCGCGCTGACCGGCCGGTCGTAGGGGTCTTTGGCCATGCCGCGGGCGACGAGCGCGCGCAGCGGCTCGGGGACCTCGCCCGACGGCACCGGGACGTTCAGGTGCCCGTTCATCAGCGCCGCCCGGTCGCCCGCCGCGAACGGCCGCCGCCCGGTCACCGCCTCGTAGAACACGCACGTCGCCGCGTACACGTCGGTGGCGGGCCCGGCGGGCTCGCCGCGCCACTGCTCGGGCGCCATGTAGACCGGGGTGCCCGAGCCCGCCGCCGCGCCCGCGGACGTCGCCACCCCGAAGTCGATCAGCTTGCTGCCGCCGTCGGCCGGCACGACGACGTTGGCGGGCTTGTAGTCGCGGTGCACGACCCCGACGGCGTGCGCGGCGGCGAGGCCGAGCAGCGAGCCCTTGAGGACGCTCAGCGCCGCCTCCGGCGCCAGCGCGCCGTGGCGGGCGAGGATCTCCTTGAAGGGGACGCCGTCGACGGCCTCCATGACGATGGCGATGCCGTCGGCGGTCTCGACGAGGCGGTAGAGGCGGGCGACGTGGGGGTCGTCGACCTGGCCGAGCATGTGCGCCTCCTGCCGGAAACGCTCGCGCGCGGCGGTGTCGGCGCCTCCCGGGAGGTATTTGATCGCGACGGGGGTGCCGCGTTCGGAGTGCCTGGCGAGGACGACGCGGCCCTGCGCGCCCCGCCCGAGTTCACGGACTTCGGTGAACCCCGAGATCTGCCAATCCGCCATGCCCGCTCCTCGCCCCGGTCCGATCCTGCGCCATTGTGACGCCATACGGGGCGAAATGGTTGGCCCCCCGGAAATCCGGTCACTCGTCGGCGGTGCGCACGGCGCGCGCGGCGAACGCGACGTCGGCGCACTCGTGCGCGCGGAGGGCGCGCAGCAGTGCCCGCCACCCGTCCGGCCAGCCCACGCGCGAGCCGTGCCGTTCGGCGAGGGCGCACGCGAACAGGCCCCCGGCGGCGTCGCCACGATCCGCGAGCCGGACGGCGTGCGGGAGGATCTCCTCCGGCGTGCTCCCCTCCCGTCCGAACGGATCCGCCGCGAGGGCCGCCGCGACGTGCTGGGCCGCCAGGACGCCGGTCGTCCGGTCGGCGAGGGCGTCCACGGCCCGCGCGGCGTCCGGCGCGTCCCAGCGCAGTGTCGCCGCGATCAGCTCGGCCGCCAGCGGCTCGGGCAGGTGCCCGTCCAGGGCGCGGACGGCGCGCTCGGCCCTGTCCCGGCCGGTGCTGGACGCGGCCCGTACGGCCCCGACCAGCGCGGCCAGCCGCTGGAGAGCGGGGAGGTCGCGTTCGGCGCCCGCGTCGGGCACAGCCGGCGCGGCACTCAGCGAGTCCGCCGCAGCGCGCAGCTCGGCGGCGCCGATGTCCCCCGCGGTGACGCAATAGATGAGGGAACCGAGCGCGGACCGCCAGGCGGGCGTGCTGTCGAGGTCGGTGACGACCCCGGCCAGCACCGCGGGGACCTCCGGCGCCCAGGGCGCCCACGTCGGGAGCACCGGCAGCGCGGCGGCGCGGGCCTCGGCGTCGGACGAGCGCGCGACGCGCAGCACCAGCGCGGCGTAGCGGGCCCGGAACCGCTCCTCCACCTGGAGCGGGGGCACGCCGATCACCTGCCGGGCCAGGTCGCGCGGCCCGTCGGCGGCCTCGGTGAGGATCCGCTCGGCGGCCGGGTCGGCGAGCCGGTCGCGCATGGTCGAGACGATCGCCGCGCGCACGTCCGGATGCTGGCCCGCCGCGTCCCAGGCTCCCGCGACCAGGTCCATCGCGCCGGGGACGCGGTGCCGCACGAGCATCCGCAGCGCCTCCTTGCGCGCGGTGATCTTCCCGGTGGTGAGCAGCGGCGCGAGCGCCGCGCCCAGCGCGGACGGCGGGACGAACCGGGCGGCCCGCGTCGCCGCGTACACCGCGACGTGCGCGTCGTCGGACGACGCGTACGCCAGCAGGTCGGGCAGGACCTCCTGCGGGGAGGCGACCCACGACATGGCGGTGAGCGCGACGCGGCGCAGGTAGGCGTCGCCGGAGTCCAGGTAGGGGCGGAGCCGCGCGCCGCCCGCCCCCGGTACCGTCCCGACGGCGCGGACGGCCCGTCCGCGCTGGTCCTGCGCGGCACCGGTGCTCCCGGCGAGCCGGTCGAGCAGCGCGAGGTACTCCGCGCACTGCCGCCCCGTCCAGCGGAGTGTCCAGGACGGGTCGGCGATCGACACGTAGGTGACGTCGGAGCGCTGGAACCGTCCGGACGGAGTGCGCCCCGACAGCACCAGGTGCAGCAGGTCGGTGCGCTCGCGGGCGATCGCCGCGAACACCGCCGGGACGGCGACCGCCGACGGGTCCCGCTCCACCACCCGCGCCACCCGCTCACCGCGCGTGCCGGGGGGAGCGAGCCAGAGCCCGATCGCCCTCTTGAGCACGCCGTCGTCGCGGGCGTCCAGGGCGGCCTCCAGGGCGTCCTGGAGCTCGGGCACGCGAGCGGCGCGGCGGCGGCCGAGCGATTCGACGACCGTGAACACCAGCCGGTGGTCGTCGCGGGCCGCCCCCGACGCCAGGTGCGGCGCCAAGGCCCGCACCAGCCGGTGCTCCTGCCCGCGCCGCAGCGTCCGGCCGAGGTCGCCGAGCCCGGCCGAGCCCGTGTGCCCGACGAGCTTCTCGTACAGCTCCAGCGCGAACACCAGCAGGTCGGCGTCGTCGCGCATCGCGCCCTGCCGGCAGAACATCGCCGCGATCCGCCCCAGCGTGTGCCGGGTGAGATACGAGCAGTCGCGGGCGTTCAGCGCGTCGTCGGCGAACTGGCCGACGGCCGCCGCGTGCTCCGGCCGCAGCAGGCTCTCCGGGACGGCCGCCAGCGCCCTGAACGCCTGGACGCGCACCGGGTCCTGGTCGTTGCGGAGCCGGCCCAGCGACTCCAGCATCCGGGTGAGGACCTCCGGGTCGCGGCTGCGCCCCGCGCACCCGATCAGCAGCCGGTAGCCGGTCGCGCGCTCGGTGGCGTCCGGCCTGCGGGCCACCGCGCCCAGCACGGGCAGGGCCTCGTCGTACGGCAGGAACGCCGTCGCCTCCCAGGACGGCCAGGGGGCCTCGGCGATCGCACACAGCCGCAGCATCCGGCGCGCCTCACGCACGCGCACGGTGTACGGCAGGACGTCCAGGAGGTCCTCGTCGAGCTGCTCGGTCGCCAGGTCGCGTCCGGCCATCGCCGCGTCGAAGACCTGTTCCCGGCGGCTCGGCGGGAACGTCGCCAGCAGCCGGAGGAGGATGTGGTCCTCGTCCTGGACGGCGCGCCACCGCCGCCGCGTCGTCGTCGCCGAGCCGGACGATCCGGTCCCGTATCCCCCGGCGCGCCAGCAGCCCGCCCAGTGTGCCCCGGTGGCCGGGAGCCAGCAGGAGCCGCAGCATCCGCTCCGGCTCGGCGTCCATCAGCACTCCCACCTTGGGCACCAGCGCGCCGGGGAGGTGCCCGGTGCCCGCGTGCCGCTCCAGCAGGCCGACGACCCGTCCCGGATCATGTCGCACGGCCGCCGCGACGCCCGGCGCGCGCGACCACCACCAGCTCTGGACGAGCGACTCGGACATCTCCGCGAGCCGCCGCTCGACGTAGTCGAGCAGCAGGCCGGGATGCGCGCGGCCGATCGCCTTCCAGTTGGGCACCGCGTGCGCGAGCCCGTCCAGCCGGGACCGCGCGCCGTCCTCCCCGCAGGCGGGCAGCAGCGCCGCCGCCTCGGTGTCGCCCCACCGCGCGGCCACCGCGTCGATGAGCGCCTCGGCCAGATCCGCGCGCCGGAACCGCCGGACCGCCTTGTACGCCGTGGCGCGCACCGCCGCGGGGGCGTCGTCCAGCAGCGCGCCGAACATCTCCACGCCGAGCCCGAGTCGGACGCCCAGCGTGATCGCCTGCGCGGCCAGTCGCGCGTCCGGGTCGCGGATCGCCCGAGCCACGTGGGCCAGCGACGCCGCGTCCCGCACCGCCGTCGCGATGAACAGCGCGAGCGATCGCTCATAGTGGCCGCCCGCGGCCAGCCCGTCCAGCAGCTCCGCCAGCGCCGGATCGCCGGCCGACCCCCGCAGCTCCGCCAGCCTCCGGCAGCGTGCGTGGTACGGCAGGGGCTCGATCTCGGTCAGTAGCTCGTCGACGCGCATGGCGAGCCATCCTTCCCGATCATTCATCCTGGTTCACCCGGATTATCTGGCGCGCCGCGGCGCACACCAGCTCGACGGCCTTCTCGCTCGGCCGCGCCGAGCCGGGGCCGAGCCGGGGACTCGCCGCCCGCCGAGCGGAGGAGGATTCTCATCCCGGGGTTGAGGAACATGTACAACCCCGGGGAAACGTATGACGGGCCACGCACAGCGATGACACACTCACAGCGACCACACGGTATGCACGGGCCGGCCGTCGGACTCGGACACTGCTGGGCGCATGACATCGCTGAACTCTCCCGCGAAGACCAATCTCCCCGTCGAACCCAACGCCTTCGTCGGCCGGGAACGCGACACGGCCGACATCCGCCGCCTGCTCGAATCGATGCGGGCCGTGACGCTCTGCGGCGCGGGCGGGATCGGCAAGACCAGGCTGGCCCGGCACGTCGCGCACTCGCTGCTCGGCGTCTACCCGGAGGGCGTCTGGTTCGTCGAGCTGGCCGACACCCCGCGGGACGGTCCGCCCGAGCCGGTCGCGCGGCGGGTCGCCGCCGTCCTCGGCGTCGCCGAGGAGGCCGTCCCCGGCGGGCTCGCCGCGGCCCTCGCCGAGGCGCTGCGGTCCCGGGCCGCGCTGCTCGTCCTGGACAACTGCGAGCACCTGGTCGCCGACTGCGCCGAGCTGACCGGCGCGCTGCTGGCCCGCTGCCCGCGGCTGCGGGTGCTGGCCACCAGCCGCGAGCCGCTGCGGACGGCGGGCGAGAACGTCTGGCGGGTGCCGCCGCTGGAGCCGCACGAGGCCGAGCGGCTGTTCGTCGAGCGGGCCGCCGCGGTGCGTCCCGGCTTCGCCGCCGCCGGCGCGGGCACCGCCGTCGCCGAGGTCAGCCGGGCCCTCGACGGGGTGCCGCTGGCGCTGGAACTGGCCGCCGCGCGGATCCGGGTGATGTCGGTCGAGCAGATCGCGCGCCGGCTGACCGACCGGTTCCGGCTGCTCAACGCGGGCGACCGCAACGCGCCGCTCCGGCAGCGCACGCTGCGCGCGGCGATCGACTGGAGCCACGACCTTCTGGACGACGACGAGCGCACGCTCCTGCGGCGGCTGTCGGTCTTCGCCGGCTGGACGCTGGAGCAGGCCGAGCACGTCTGCTCCGACAGCGGCCCGGACGGCGAGCCGCTCGACGCCCTCGACCGCCCCCGCGGGCCC
Source organism: Spirillospora sp. NBC_01491 (assembly GCF_036227065.1). Taxonomy (GTDB): domain Bacteria; phylum Actinomycetota; class Actinomycetes; order Streptosporangiales; family Streptosporangiaceae; genus Spirillospora; species Spirillospora xylanilytica. Next base: position 2,148,010 of record NZ_CP109432.1, on the reverse strand, counting down.
GGCGGGCCCGGCGACGCGCCCGGCGGCGGGACGCGGGCCGTGCTGGGCGGGCTCGCCGCCGACGCCGTGCTCGACCTGCTCACCGCGCTGGTCGACAAGTCGCTGGTGGTGGTCGGCGGGGAGGTCGCCGGCGAGGTGCGGTTCCGGCAGCTCGACAGCATCCGGCAGTACGCCGCCGAACGGCTGGGCGCGGCGGGCGAGGCCGAGGAGTTCCGCCGCGGGCACCGCGACGCGGTGCTGGAGGCGGCCGAGCGGCACGGCGAGATCGCCGTCGTCGAGAGCCCGGCGTCCTGGGCCGAACGGGTCGAGCTGTTCCACCGCTACGACGCCGAGCTCGGCAACGTCCGCGCCGCGCTCGCCTGGTCGCTGGACCGCGGCGAGATCGAAGAGGGCCTGCGGATCTGCACGGCGCTGCGCACCTTCTGGATCGTGCGCGGCCGGGTCGCCGAATGGGAGGAGTGGACCGACCGGTTCCTCACCCTCGGCATGGGGCTGCCCGCGTACGTGCTCGGGCCCGCGCTTGCCGGCCGCGCCCAGCTCGCCGTCGGCGGGCGCGACTTCGCGCGGGCGGGCGAGTTCGCCGAGCGGGCGCTCGACCCGTGCCGCAAGGCCGGCGACGACTTCATGGCCGCGACCGCGCTGATCACCGTGGCCGAGTCGCACACCCGCGCCGGACGGTTCGCCGAGGCCGCCGTCCGGCTCGACGAGGCCGACGCGATCGCGGCGGACCCCGGCCAGGAGTGGAACCGCGCCTACGCGCTGACCGCGCGCGGCTACCTGCTGATCCGCCTCAACCGGCTGCGGGAGGCGCGCGAGCGGCTGGAGTCCGGCCTGCTGATCATGCGGGAGATCGGCCAGCTCTGGGGCGCCTCGCACGCGCTGATCGGCCTCGGCCGGCTGGCCGAGCTGCGCGGCGACCCGGCCGCCGCGCGCGGCCACTACGCCGAGGCGCTGCCGATCCTCGCCGAGATCGAGGCGCGGCCGGAGATGGCGCGGGCGCTGGCCGGCGTCGGGCGGGTCGCGCTCGAGCAGGGCGACCCGGGCGCGGCCCGCGAGGCGCTGTCGCGGAGCCTCGGGCTGAGCCGCTCCACCGGCGTCCGGCTCGATGTGGCGCGCGCGCTGGAGGTGTTCGCCGAGCTGGTCGCGCGGGAGGGCGATCCGCACGGCGCGGTGCTGCTGGCCGGCGCCGCGTCCGCGCTCCGCGAGGCCGGTGGCAGGCAGCCGGGCACCGGCGCCCGCCTCGAACGCACCCTGGAACCGATCCGCAGGAGGCTCGGCCGGCCCCTCGTCGCGCAGCTCTGGGGCGAGGGCAGGGCGCTGCCGCCCGACGACGCGGCGGCGTACGCGCTGCGCGTGCCCGGGCCCGGATCCGTCCCGGCGCCCCGCGAGGCCGGCGGGACGGGCACGTCGGGCCGCCCCGGGCGCGAGCGTCCGGGCAGGGCCTTCGGCCGCACGGCCGGGGAGCGCGCGGAGCACGACCCCGCCGCGCCGGGCCCCGGGCCGGTCCCCGAACCGCGACGGGACGGCGAACCCGGCCGGGCGCACGGGGCGGACGCCGCACCGGGCCGGGCGGAGCGGCGCGGCGCGGCGCGGGCGGTCACGCCCGTCACGCCGCCGACGACGCTGACCGCGCGGGAGCGCGAGATCGCCCGGCTGATCGCCCGCGGCCTCAGTAACCGGGGGATCGCCGGCGAGCTGGTCATCAGCCCGGCTACCGTGGCCCGGCACGTGACCAACATCCTCACCAAGCTCGGCTTCGGCTCGCGGGCCCAGGTCGCCGTCTGGGCGGTCGACAACCTGTCCGCCGAGTCCCCGGACGCGGGCTGAGACCGTTGCCGAGCCGGGGTGTGTACACATGCCGAGGCCCCGGCGGACGCATCGGTCGTCCGCCGGATACGACCCCGGTTGCGCAGTACGGCGCATGTGCGGCACGGCCCGGTCGTCCTACCGTCGGAGCATGATCTCCATCGGTGTGGACGCGGCGGCCGTGATCCCGGCGGTCACCGTGTCCCGAGCGGTCTTCGGGGCCCAGGACGTGACCGCGGGCGCGGGCGACGGGCGCGACGGCAGGGCGGCGGTGCTGGACGCGACGACCGGGCGCGCCCTGACGTACGCGGACCTGGCGGCGGCGGTCGGGGCCGCCGCCGCCGGGCTCGCCCGGGAGGGGGTGCGGCCGGGCACGGTCGTCGCGCTGCACCTGCCCGACAGCCCCGAGTTCGCCATCGCCCTGCACGCGGTCATCGCGGCCGGGGCGGTGCCGTTCCCGGTACGGGCCACCGTGCCCGCCGCCGAGCTGGCGCGGCTGCTGGAGTCCACCGGCGCCCGCGTCCTGATCACCTGGCCGGTGCTGCTCGACACCGCCGCGCAGGCGGCCACGGCCGCGGGCGTCGGCCGGGTCTACTGCTTCGGCGCCGAACCCGACGTGACGCCGTTCTCCGCGCTGCTGGACGGCGGCGCCGCGCCCGACGTGCCGCTCGACCCCGCGCGCGACACGGCGCTGCTCACCAGCACCCGCGGCCTGACCGGCCCGTCCCGCCCGGTCCGGCTCACCCACGCCGAGGTGGTCGCCGGGCTCGTCCGGGTCGTCGAGGGGGGCATGCTCGGCAGCGGCGACGTGGTGCTGTCCGCGCTGCCGTTCTCCGACGCGCTCGGCCTGAACGGGGCGCTGAACCCCGCGCTGCGGCTCGGCGCGACCGTCGTCGCCCTCGCCGGGGCGGGCCGACACGACCTGCTGCGCGCCCTCCAGGACCACCGGGTGACCGTGGCCGTGCTGCCGCCGCGGCTGGTGGAGGCCCTCGCCTACGACCGCGCGGTGCCCCGCTACCACCTGCGGTCGCTCCGCGCGATCGTGTCGGCGGGCGGGCCGCTCGACGTCGAGGCCGCGCGCGCGTGCGCGGCGCGCCTCGGCTGCCCGGTCCGGCAGGCGTACGGGCTGGCCGAGGCCGCCGGGCTCACCCACCTGAACCTGCGGGCCGCCGAGGAGGGCACCCTCGACTCGGTCGGACGGGAGCTGCCCGGCGTGCGCGGGCGGGTGGTGTCCGCGCGCACGGGCACCGCCCAGCCCGCCTACCAGCCGGGCGAGCTGTGCGTCCGGCTCCCGGCCGCCGGCACCGGGGCCGTCCCGGCCCGCTGGCTGCCGACCGGCGACGCCGCCTTCGCCGACGAGCACGGCCGGGTCTACGTCCTCGGCCGGCTGGACGGGCGCAGCCCCGAGCCGCCCGCCGAGCCCGAGACGGTGCTGACCGGGCATCCGGCGGTCGCGGACGCCGCGGTCGCGCCGGCCCCCGACCTGAGCCTCGGGCTCGCCCCGCACGCCTTCGTGGTGCTCGGCGGGCGGGCCGGGCCGGACGAGCTCCTCACCTACGTCAACGCGCACGTGCCGCCGTACCGGCAGGTCCTCGCCGTGCACGTGGTGGATCTCATCCCGCGCTCGCCCGCCGGGCGGGTCCGGCGCCGGGCCCTGCTGGAGCGGGCCGACCTCGTGCCGTGAGCTACACATGGCTCTACATACTTCTGCGGATGTGGCGCTCCGTGCGCGCGGCGTACCGTCGGCGCATGATCGACGGAGACTCCGGCCCGCTGGCCGTTTCCGACATATCGGTGACCGAGGTCGTCCTCGCGGCGGCCCGGGGCCACGCGCTGCGCCGGGGCGACCGCCCGGCGCTGATCGATCCCGGCCGCGAGCTGGGCTTCGCCCGGTTCGCCGCGACGGTCCCGGCCGCCGCGTCCGGACTGCGCCGCCTCGGCGTGCGCGCGGGCGACGTGGCCGCCGTCCACCTGACCGGGGCGGGCGACCTGGCGCTCGCCGTGCACGCGCTCACCGCGGCGGGCGCGGTGCCGATGCCGCTGCCGCCGGACGGCGCGGTCGACGACCTGGCCGTGATGATGACCGAGTCGGGCGCGCGGTTCCTGCTCACCGCGGGGGAGACCGGCCCGGACGGGGTGTCCGGGCCGGCCGCCGCGTCGCTCGCCGCGACCGAGCGGTCCTACGTCCGGCAGGTCTTCTCGTTCGGCGACGTCCCGGCCGCGACGCCGTTCGGCCGGCTGGTGCAGGCGGGCGCGTCCGCCGGGGCCGCCGGGACGTTCCCGATGCCGTCCCCCGACCCGCTGCGCGACCTGGCGCTGCGGCTGAGCGGCCCGGTCGAGGAGATCACCCACGCCGACCGGCTCGCCGACCTCTACCACCTCGGCGGGACGGTCGGCATCGCCGAGGGCGACGTGCTGGTCTGCTGCGGCCTGGACTGCGCGGCGCCGACGTGGATCGGGCTCGTGGACCTGTGCCTCACCCAGGGCGCCACCTTCGCCGGGGTGCCCGGCCAGGACGCCGCGGCTCTGCTCGACGCGATCAGGCGGCACCGCGCGACGGCGGCGATCGTCACGCCCGCCAAGCTCCGCGCGCTGACCTTCGACCACGGTTCGGTGGCGGTGCCGGGCGTGCGGCTGCTGGTGACCGGGACGCCGTCACCGGAGGTCGTCCAGGCGTGCCGGGTCAGGCACGGCTGGACGGTCTCGGCCCTCGGCTGACCCCGGCCCGGCCCTGCCCCGGACGGGTCAGGCGGGACGGGGGATGGACTTGTGCTCCAGGTAGGCGGCCAGGCCCTCGGGACCGAGCTCGCGCCCGAGGCCGCTGTCCTTGTAGCCGCCGAACGGGGTGTTGGGATCGAGGCTGTACAGGTTGACGCCGCAGCTTCCGGTGCGGATCTGCCGGGCGACCTGAACGCCGTGCTCGACGTCGCCGGTCCACACCGAGCCGCCGAGCCCGTAGTCGCTGTCGTTGGCGATCCGGACGGCGTCCGCCTCGTCCTCGTAGGGGATCAGCGCCAGCACCGGCCCGAAGATCTCCTCGCGGGCGATCCGCATGTCGTTGCCGACGTTGCCGAACACCGTCGGCGCCACGTACCAGCCGCGGTCGTGCGGGCGGTCCAGCCCGCCGGTGATGACCTTGGCGCCCTCGTCCTGGCCGATCCGGATGTAGCCCTCCACCCGCTCCCGCTGCCGGGCGCTGACCAGCGGGCCGATCTCGGTGCCGTAGTCGGCCGGGTCGCCCACGCCGAGCCCCCCGACCATGGCGGCCAGCGCATCGGCGACCTCGTCGTAGCGGCTGCGCGGCGCCAGGATGCGGGTCTGCGCCGCGCACGCCTCGCCGTTGTTCATCAGCGAGGCCAGCTTGAAGCCCTCCATCGTGGCGGCGAGGTCGGCGTCCTCCAGGATGATCGCCGCGGACTTGCCGCCGAGCTCCAGCGTGACCCGCTTGAGCTGCTCGCCGCAGACCGCGCCGATCTTGCGGCCGGCGGCGGTGGACCCGGTGAAGGACACCTTGTCGACGCCGGGGTGGGCGACCAGGTGCGCGCCGACCTCGCGGCCGGCGGCGACGAAGTTGACCACGCCGTCCGGGACGCCCGCCTCCCTGATCCACTCGGCCAGCAGGTAGGTGTCCAGCGGCGTCTCGGGGGACGGCTTGGCCACCACCGTGCAGCCGGCGATCAGCGCCGGCGCCAGCTTGAGCATCAGGGTGAACTGGGGGACGTTCCACGGCACGATCGCCGCGACGACCCCGACCGGCTCCTGGGTCACCGTGACCGGCCCGAGCATGCCCTGGCGCTCCTCCTCCCAGGTGTGCGAGGCGGCGAGGTCGACGTAGTACTGGAGAACCATCTGCGGGATCGCGGCCTGCCCGAACACCGAGAACAGGATCGGCGACCCCATCTCGGCGGTGACCAGGTCGGCCATCTCCTGCTGCCGCTCGGCGTAGATCGCCGACAGCCGGCCGAGGACCTCCGCGCGCTCGGCGGGGGTCATCCGGGGCCAGGGGCCGTGGTCGAAGGCCCGCCGGGCCGCCGCCACGGCCGCGTCGATGTCGGCCTCGGTGCCCTCGGGCACCCGGCCGATGACCTCCTCGGTGTGCGGGGAGACGACCTCGATGGTGCCGGTGCCGGCCGGTGCGGCCCACTCGCCGCCGATGAACAGCCGATCGTGCTCGCGCATGCTGCTGTGCCTCCTGCCCGAGGGTCCCGACGTCGCGGGATGATTTTGACCGAATGCTTGCTTGGCTGTCAGCATCCCATGGCGCCCCCCGGAATTGGCAAGGGTGATGAGACGTGAGTCTCAACGGCCCGCCGCCCGCACCGCCCCGCTCCGGCTAGCCGCCCGGCCCCGGACGGTCCGGACGGTCCGGGTGATCCAGCAGGTCCGGGCGGTCCGGGCGCTCCGGACGGTCGACCAGGTGGGCGTTGGGCTCGCGGGCCCGCCGCGCCAGCACGGGCAGCTCGACGACCTCGAGGCCCGCCGCCAGCAGCCGTTCGGCGCCCGTCCCCTCGACGAACAGCGACGGCTCGCGCCAGGCGAACACCACTCGCGCCGCGCCCGCCGCGATGATCAGCTCGGCGCAGCCGCGCGGGCGCGACCCGCGCCGGTCGCACGGCTCGAGCGAGCTGTAGACGGTGGCGCCGGGCACCCGCTCGGGCGCCTTGGCCAGGGCGGACTCCTCGGCGTGGTCGCGTGGGTCGCGCTCCCGGGAGAACCCGCGCGCGATCTCGCGGCCGTCCGGGCCGACGATCACCGCGCCGACCGAGAACGCCGTCTTCGACGGCGGGCACAGCCGCGCGAGGTCGCATGCCAGGTCCAGCCAGCCCAGGTCATCCACGCGCGCCGCCGGCCAGGTAGCGCAGCAGCACCAGGTCGCCGATCCGGGTCGCCTCGTCCAGCCGCATCGGCCGCTCCGGGCTCTGCGGGAACACCCCCGGGCCGACGAAGCGCGGCGCCGACGGGTCGCCGATGAAGAACGGCGCCACGACCAGGTGCAGCTCGTCGACCAGGCCGGCGGTCAGGAACCGGGTGTGCATGCCGCCGCCGCCCTCGACCATCAGCCGCCGGACGCCCCGCGCGGACAGGTCGGCGAGCACGGCGGGCAGGCTCACCGGGTCGCCCGCGTCGACCACCTCGGCCCGGTCGCCCAGCCGGGCCGCCAGCCCCGCCGCGGTGCCGGGGAGGGTGTAGACGAGCTTGCGTGCCTCGCCCGTGGTGAAGAACCTCGCCTCGGGATCGAGGTCGCCGCTCCAGGTCAGCGTCACCTTCGCCGGGTCGCCGGGCTGCCCGCGCGCGATCCGCCGCTCGCGCCGCGCCGGCGAGCGCAGCAGCAGCCTCGGGTCGTCGGCGCGCACGGTGCCCGCCCCGACGAGGATCGCGTCGCACGCCGCGCGCACCCCGTCCACCCGGTCGAAGTCGGCGGGACTGGACAGCCGCAGCCGCTCGGGGGTCGCGTCGTCGATGTAGCCGTCCACCGACATCGCGCAGCTCAGCAGCACATAGGGACGCTCGCTCACGCCGCCACTTTAGGGGCATCGGCACGGCGCCGTCCCGCCCGTCCGGGCACCGGGTCGCGGACCGGCTCCGGCGGGCGTCCGCGGCGGGTTCGAGAGATCCTTTGTGGCGACTCGGCGTTTCTGCGCCGGATGTGTCGGAGGGGGTCCCTAGGGTGGCTTCCGTCATGCGAATCCTGCACACCTCCGACTGGCATCTCGGCCGCTCCTTCCACCGCGAGGACCTCCTGTCGGCCCAGGCCGGCTTCGTCGACCACCTGGTCGAGACCGTCCAAGCCGAGCGGGTCGACTGCGTGCTGATCTCCGGCGACGTCTACGACCGGGCGCTGCCCGCCGTCGACGCCGTCCGGCTCTGCAACGCCGCGCTCGAGCGCCTCGCCGCGCACACCCGGGTGGTGCTGATCGCGGGCAACCACGACTCGGCGCACCGGCTCGGTTTCGGTTCGGCGCTGATGGACGAGGCGGGCGTGCACCTGCGCACCGACCTGGCGCGGGTGGGCGAGCCGGTCCTGGTCGGCGACGCCGCGATCTACGGCGTCCCCTACCTGGAGCCCGAGCTGGTCCGGCACGACTGGGAGCTGCCCGAGCGCAGCCACGCGGCCGTCCTGGCCGAGGCGATGCGCCGCGTCCGCGCCGACGCCGCCGAGCGCGGCCCGGGCACCCGGTCGGTGGTGCTGGCCCATGCGTTCGTCACCGGGGGAGAGGCCAGCGACAGCGAGCGCGACATCTCCGTCGGCGGCGCCTCGAACGTCCCGGCCGGGGTGTTCGACGGGATCGACTACGCGGCCCTCGGGCACCTGCACGGGCGGCAGCGGATGACCGAGCGGATCCGCTACTCCGGCTCGCCGATCGCCTACTCCTTCTCCGAGGAGCACCACACCAAGGGGTCGTGGCTGATCGACCTGCGCGAGGGCGGGATCGGCGCCGAGTTCGTCGAGGCGCCGGTGCCGCGCCGCCTGGCCCGCGTCGCGGGGCGGCTGGACGACCTGCTCACGAGCGCCGAGCACGACCGCCACGAGGACCACTGGTTGCAGATCACGCTCACCGATCCGGACCGTCCGGCCGCGGCGATGGAACGGCTCCGCCGCCGCTTCCCGCACGCCCTGGTGCTCGGCTTCCGGCCCGAGAACGAGCGGGCCGCGAGCGCCCGCACCTGGTCCGAGCGGGTCACCGGACGGCCCGAGATCGACATCGCCGGCGACTTCGTCGCCGAGGTGACCGGCGGCCCGGCGTCCCCGGCCGAGCGCGACCTGCTGCGCGAGGCGTTCCAGAGCTGCCGGCACAAGGAGGCCATGGCGTGAGCGACCTGACGGAGGGCGCCGCGTGAGGCTGCACCGCCTGGAGATCACCGCGTTCGGCCCGTTCTCCGGCACCGAGGAGATCGACTTCGACGCGCTCTCCGACGCCGGGCTGTTCCTCATCCAGGGCCGCACCGGCGCGGGCAAGACCAGCGTGCTCGACGCCGTGTGCTTCGCGCTCTACGGCCAGGTCCCCGGCGCCCGCAACGCGGTCAAGGGGCTGCGCAGCGACCACGCGCCGGACGGGCTCGGCCCGCGCGTGGTGCTGGAGACCACCATCCGGGGCCGCCGCCTGCGGGTGTCCCGCTCGCCCGCCTGGGACCGGCCCAAGCTGCGCGGGTCCGGCGTCACCACCGAGAAGGCCAGGGTCGTCCTCGAGGAGCGCGAGCCGGGCGGCTGGGTCGGGCTGTCCACCCGGCTGGACGAGGCGGGCGACCTGATCTCCCGGCTGCTCGGCATGAACCCCACCCAGTTCTGCCAGGTCGCGCTGCTGCCGCAGGGCGAGTTCGCCGGGTTCCTGCGGGCCGGCGCCGACGAGCGGCGCAAGGTGCTGGAGCGGCTGTTCGCCACCGAGGTCTTCACCCAGGTCGAGAAGTGGCTCGCCGACCGCCGCGCCGCCACCCGCCGCGAGGCCGCCGAGCTGAGCGGGGCCGCGGCGTCCATCGCCGAGGCGATCGCCGAGACCACCGGCGCCCGCCCGCCGCACGGTCGGCGCCTCGTCCCCGAGCCGCGGCAGGGCGAGCCGCTCCTCGAACCGGTCGAGACGCTCCCCGCCTGGGCGACCGAGCTCGCGGCCGGGCACGACGCCGTCCGCGCCATCGTCGAGGACCTGCGGGCCGAGGTCGCCGCCACGTTGACCGCCGCCCGGTCCGCCGCCCAGCGCGGCGCCGACCTCGCCGAACGGCAGCGCAGGCACGCCGGGGCGCTCGCGCGCCGGGCCATGCTCCGCGAGCACGCCGAAGAGCGGTCCGACCTCACGTCCCGGCTCGACACCGCGGCCCGCGCCGACCGGGCCGCCTCGCCGGTCCGCCACGCGGCCGAGCGGGCGGGCCGGGCCGCCGAGACGCGCCGCCGCGCCGACTATGCCCGCGCGCAGGTCAACGCCCTGGTCACGCCGAACGCCGCGTGGGACGTCCTGGCCAAGTCCGAGAGCGCCCGCCGCGAGGAGGCCGCCGCCCTCGACGCCAGGCGCGGCGACGTCGCCCGGCTCCGGCAGATCGACGCCGACCGCGCGGTCAACGCCCGCCGCGTCGAGCGGGCCGCCCCCGAGGAGGCGCGGCTCACCGCCGCCGTCGCCGAGCTGCCCGCCCGGGTCGAGGCCCACCGCGCCGCGCTTGACGAGGCCAGGCTCGCGTCCGCCGGACGGCAGGGCGCCGAGGCCGCCGTGACCGAGATCGCCCACCGCCTCGACGCGGCCCGCCGCCGCGACCGCGTCGAAGGGCTGCTCGCCGCCGCCGATGAAGCGCGCAGCGCCGCCGTCGACGCGGCCCAGCGAGCCCGCGACCGCGTGCAGGACTTGCGGCAGGCCCGGCTCGACGGCATGGCCGCGGTCCTCGCGGCCGAGCTGGCCGACGGCGAGCCGTGCCGCGTCTGCGGGTCCCGCGAGCATCCCGCGCCCGGCGCGTCCCTCGCCGACGTCCCCACCGAGGAGGGGGTCGAACGCGCCCAGGCCGCGTACGAGCGGGCCCAGGCCGCGCGCGAGACCGCGGCGTCCGAGGTCGAGAGGCGCCGTGCCGAGCGCGACGCCCTGGTGGAGATCGCCCGCGACCTGACGCCCGCCGCGCTCGGCGACGAGCTCGCCGCGGCGAAGCAGGCCCTCGCCGCCGTCGACGCCAGGGCCGCCGAGGCGGTGGAGCTGGAAGGCGCCCTCCACCGCGCCCAGCGCGAGCTCGACGAGACCCGCGACCGGCGCGACCGGCTCGTCCGGGAGCTCGCCGGGCTCCGCGCCGGTGACGGCCCGCTGCTCGCCGAGCGCGACCGGCTCAGCGCCGAGCTCGACCGGGCCCGCGGCGACGACCCGACGCTGGAGGCCCGCGTCGACCGCCTCGTCGGCGAGGCCGCCGCGCTCGCGGACGCCGCCGACGCGCTCCGGCTGGCCGAGCGCGCCGCCGAGGAGCTCGCGGGCGCCCGCGACCGCGCGGCCAAGGCCGCCCGCGACGAGGGCTTCCGCTCTCCCGACGAGGTGCTCGCGGCCGAGCTGTCCGACGAGGACCAGGCCGTCCTGCGCGACCGGATCCGCCGCTTCGACGACGAGGAGGCCGCGATCCGCGACCTCCTCGCCGACCCGGCGCTGCGCGCCGCCGCCGCCGAACCCGCCCCCGACCTGCCGTCCCTCCAGGCCGCGCTCGACTCCGCCGAGTCGGCGCACACCGCCGCCGCCTCGGCCGCCGACCGCGCCCGGCAGCGCTGCGACCGCCTCGCCGACCACCGCGCGCGCCTGGCCGCCGCCGTGGCCGCGTGGCGTCCGGCCGCCGAACGGCACGAGGTCGCCGAGCGGATGGCGGGCCTGGCCTCCGGCAAGTCCACCGGCAACCGCCGCGACATGTCGCTGTCGGCCTACGTGCTGGCCGCCCGGCTCGAGCAGGTCGTGGCCGCCGCCAACGACCGCCTCGACCGGATGTCGGCCAAGCGCTACGCGCTCGTCCACACCACCGACAAGGCCGCCGGCGACCGCAGCAAGGGCGGCGGCGGACTCGGCCTGCGCGTCGCCGACGCCTGGACCGGCCTCGACCGCGACCCGGTCACGCTGTCCGGCGGCGAGTCGTTCATCACCTCGCTGGCCCTGGCCCTCGGCCTCGCCGACGTCGTCACCGCCGAGGCGGGCGGCACCGAGATCAACACCCTGTTCGTGGACGAGGGCTTCGGCACCCTCGACGAGGAGACCCTCGACGAGGTCATGGACGTCCTGGACGCCCTCCGCGACGGCGGTCGCGCCGTCGGCATCGTCAGCCACGTCGCCGAGCTGCGCGCCCGCATCCCGGCCCAGCTCCGGATCACCAAGCAGCGCGCGGGCTCGACCGCCACGGTCGCCGTCTGACCGGCGGCCCGCCCGCCCTCTACGGCTTGCGGCCGACGCCCGCCAGGAGCCAGCCGGACGCGGGCTCGTGCGGGCGGTCGGGGCGCCATTCGGGGGCGTTCACCAGGCCGGGTTCGAGGAGCTCGAAGCCGTCGAAGTAGCCGGCGATGCGTGCGGGGGGCCGCAGCGAGACCGCGACCCCGTTCGCCCGGACCAGCTCGGCGGCGGTGTCGCGCTCCGCGGGAGTGATCACCGCATCGGTCAGGTCGCACACGACCAGGTGCCCGCCGGGCGCCATCGCGTCGCGGAACGCGCGGACGGTGGCCTCCGGGTCGTCCGCGTCGGTGATCAGGTCGAGCACGGCCGTCATCAGGACGGCGACGGGCCGGCCGAAGTCGATGAGGGCGGTGACCTCGGGGTGGGCGAGGATCTCGTGGGGCCGCCGCGCGTCGGCGCGCACGGCGGTGGCCCGCGGCACCGCGTGCAGCAGCGCCTGGTAGTGCACGACGGCGACGGGGTCGTGGTCGACGTAGACGACGTCGGCGTCCGCGGCGACCTGGTGCACGTTGCCCTTGCCGGGCAGGCCGCAGCCGATGTCGAGGAACTGGGTGATGCCGGCGTCCACCAGGTGCCGGACGGCGCGGCGCATGAACTTGCGGTTCTCGCGGGGCAGCAGCCGGGCGGCGGGGAACGTCTGGAACGCGCGGATGGCCGCCTCGCGGTCGGGCCCGTAGTTGTCCTTGCCGCCCAGGGAGAAGTCGTAGATCCGGGAGGCGGCGGGACTGCCGAAACCGAGATCCGGCGCATCGCGTTCTGTCATGGTCGTCCCCTCGACTGGGAGCGGGAGGTGGGTCGAGGAAGACCTACATTAGTGGATCGTTGATCACAGAGTGCCGATCCGGGGTGAGCCGTCCGCGATCGTCGGCATCCGCCGCGGCGCCCGCGGACGGCGGCGCCCGCGGGCACCGCGGGCCGTGAGGACGGGCGGCTACAGGTAGAGGCCGGTGCCGTGCTCGGGGCGCTCGCTGGCGATGGCGTGCAGGTCGCGCTCGCGCATGACGAGATAGTTCTCGCCCTGGATCTCGACCTCGTACTGCTCCTCGGGGTGGAACAGCACCCGGTCGCCGACCTTGACCGTGCGCGCGTGGTGGCCGACGCCGCAGACCTCGCCCCAGACGAGGCGGTTGGACTCCTCGACGGTCGCGGGGATGACGATCCCGCCGGTGCTGCGCCGCTCGCCACCGTCCTTGTCGGCCTTGATCATGACCCGGTCGTGCAGCATCTGGACTTCGAACTTGGCCTCGGACACGCTGGGAGTTTATCCACCTTCGCGGGGCAGGGCGGACCACGCGTCCGCGATGATCTCCGGAAGGCCGGACCGCTCCGGCCGCCAGCCGAGGTCGCGGCGGATCGCGCGGGCGTCGCAGACCAGCAGCGGCGGTTCGGGCCGCGGCGGCCTGCGGACGACCGGGACCGCGCGTCCGGTGGCCAGTTCGACCGCGGCCACGACCTCGGCCACGGAGGCGCCCCGGCCGGTGCCGACGTTGTAGACCCGCTCCTCGCCGGGCCGCACCGCCGTGCTCTCCAGGGCGCGGACGTGCGCGGCGGCGAGGTCGTCGACGTGCAGGTACTCGCGGACCGCCGTGCCGTCCCCGTTGACCTCCAGGTGCGGGGCGCGGCCGGCGGCGACGGCGAGGGCCTTCGGGATGAGCCGGGTGAGGTCGGGGTCGGGACGGCCGTCGACCGAGCCCGCGACGTTGAAGGCGCGCAGCACGACGGCCCCGATCGCGCCGGTGCCGGCGTGGAAGCGGACGGCCTGCTCGGCGGCGAGCTTGGACGCGCCGTACGGGCTGGTGGGCGCGGCCGTCTCGGTCTCGGGGATCGGCTGCCGCGCGGGCGCGCCGTACACCGCGGCGGTCGACCCGTACACCAGGCGGGTCCCGGTGGGGAGGGACTCCAGGAGGTTGACCGTTCCCTGCACGTTGGCGGTGAAGAACCGCAGCGGCTCGGCGAACGACTCGCGGACCCGGGTCAGCGCGGCCAGGTGGCACACCGCGTCATAGGGGCCGCCGAGGACGGCACCGAGCCCGGCCGCGTCGAGCAGGTCGCCGATGACCGGCCGCACCCCCGGCGGCAGGGGCCGCCCGGCGTCGCGGACCAGGCCGCTCGTCTCGTGCCCGGCGGCGGCCAGGCGCCGCGCGACCGCATATCCGACATAGCCCGCCGCACCCGTGACCAGGATCTTCATCAGGCCAGCATCTCCTGGTCAGGGCAGCGAGGCAACGCGCGCGTACACGCCGGGGTAGCCGGGCCGGGCGCAGCCGTACGCCCAGGAGGTGAGCGCGACGAGGCGGCCGTTCGCCAGCAGCGGCCCGCCGCTGTCGAACTGGCAGGTGTCGGCCTTGGGGGATCCGGCGCACAGCATGTCGCCGGCGTCGAACGACCCGCCGTACGCGCGGGCGCAGGCGGCGCTGCCGGGCAGGGGGACGTCCGCGGCGCGCAGCCGGGTGTTGAACAGGTCGCTCTCGGAGGTGGTGCCCCAGCCGAGGACCCGGCCGGTGCTCGCGCCGCCGGGGGCGCCGAGCGCGACGGGTGCCCGTCCGACCTCGCGGTCCAGGGTCAGCACGGCGAGGTCGTGGTGCCCGACGGTCTCGTCCTTGAAGCGCGTCTCGCGGTACCCGGGATGGATCCGCACCGACCGGACCCGGGCCGTCTCGCCGTCCCTCCCGCCGAGGTCGGCGCGGCCGAAGGTGGCCGACAGCAGGCCGGGCAGGTCGCGGAACATCGTCACGCAGTGCGCGGCGGTGAGGACCCGGTCGCGGGCGATTAGCGCGCCGCCGCAGAACTGGCCGGCGGGCCGGACGAAGAACAGCGGGGACCCGATGGCCGCCAGCCAGGGGGCGGGGGCCGCGGGGCCGCCGCCGATGACGGCGGCGGCGGAGGAGGAGGCGGGGGCGAACACGGATCCGAGGGCGAGGGCGAGAGCGCCGAGGAGGGCCGGTGCGGCGGCCCGGCGGGAGGGGAGGGCCATGACGGCAATGTAATCGCGGATCGCCGGCGGGTCAGCCGATGGAGCGGACGCGTCCGCCCGCCGCCGCGCGCCGGGCGCCCTCGCGGTCCGCGGCGGGCGGCTCGTACCTCGGGAAGGCGGCCAGCGCGGCCAGCGCCAGGACGAAGCCGCCCACCCGCAGCAGGAACGGCACCGGGTCGGACGGCCAGTGCTCGCCGAACAGCACGGTGCTGCTGAGCACCAGGTAGGTGCGTCCGATCACGGTGAGCACGGTCGCGACGATCGCGACCCGGCAGCGCTGGAGCGCGATCTGGAGCTGGATCAGGGCGAGCCCGGCCAGCCCGAGGGTGAGGTAGGGGTAGGGCGAGACCAGCACCGCGCCGATGCTGCCGGTGTCGTGGTAGACGATCGAGATGCCCCGGATGCCCGCCTCGCCGAGCCCGGCGCACGCCCCGGCGCCGATCCCGTAGGCGACGCCCGCGAGCTTGCGGGCGTGCCGGCCGCCGGCCCGGCGGTCGCCGACCAGCCAGACCAGGCCCGCGATGACCAGCGCCGGGACGATCACCGCGAGCATCCGCCAGGGCGCGACCAGCGTGTCGGTCAGGCGCGCGTCGGCGTGCAGCCGGTGCTCGGACCCGGCGGACAGGCCGATCAGCACGGTCGCGCCGACGAACAGCGCGACGCTGGCCCACTCCCGGGCGTTCAGCCGCTCGCCGAGGAACCCCACCGCGTAGGCCACCAGGAAGACCAGGCTGACCGCGAAGACGGGCTGCGCGACGGCCAGCGGCATCGCGCTGAACGCCACCACCTGGTAGCCGAGACCGAGGAAGAGGATCAGCCCGCCGCCGAGCCAGAGCGGGCTGGTGAGCATCTGCCCCACCGCCTGGAACGGGCGGCTCCCGCGCAGCGGCGGCATCCTGGCGGCGGCGAGCCGGAAGACCAGGAACGCGATGTAGTACGCGGTGGTCGAGAGCAGCGCGAGGGCGGCGTGGCCCAGTTCGTGACCCATCGGGAGGACCTCTCGGCGGAGCGGTGATGTCACGTGGTCGGATCGCCCCCGAACCGACGATCTGCCACCCTGCCCTGTCCGGCGCTCCGTGACAAGGCCGTAACGCGTGGGCCCTCCGTCCGGAATCCGCGCCGTCGCCGCGCGTGCCGTCGCCGCGCCCCGCCGGCCGCCCGCGCCCCGCCGTCCGCCCGCGCTCAGTCGTACCGGCGGCCCGCCCGCGAGGACACCTTCGCGATCAGCTCCGGCGGCACCAGCCGGGAGAGCGCGACGATCGCCTTGTACTGGGGGCTCGGCACGCTGACCAGCCGCCCGCGCCGCAGGTCGCGCAGCGCCGCGTCGACGACCCGGTCCCGGTCCAGCCACATGAAGTCCGGGACGCCGGACATGTCCATGTGGGCCCGCTGATGGAACTCGGTGTGCACGAACCCCGGGCACAGCGCCATGACCCGCACGTTCCGCGCGCCCGCGCGTCCGGCGATGTCGGCGGCCACCCCCTGGGTGAAGCTCACCACCCACGCCTTGGACGCGCCGTAGGTGCCGCGCGAGGCGAACGCCGCCACCGACGACACGTTGACGACCCCGCCCCGGCCCCGCTCGAGCATCCCGGGCAGCGCGGCGTGGGTGAGCCGGAGCACCGCCTCACAGTGCACCCGCAGCATCGTGGTCTCGGCGCTGACCGGCACGTCGAGGAACAGCCCGTTGTTGCCGAACCCGGCGTTGTTGACCAGCAGGTCGACGCCCTTGCGGACGCGCTCCTCGGCGGCGGTCAGCCCGTCCGCGGTGTCGAGGTCGGCGACCAGGACCTCGGCACGGACGCCGTAGGCGTCGCGCAGTTCGGACGCCGTCCGCTCCAGGCGGGCGCCGTCGCGGGCCAGCAGGACCAGGTCGAACCCGTCGGAGGCGAGCCGGCGGGCGAAGGCGGCGCCGATCCCCGCGGTCGCGCCGGTGATGAGAGCAGTGGGCATGGGGTCGAGCCTACGTGTGCGGCGGGAGCCGGCGGGCGCGGAAGTGGCGCGGGTCGGGACGGCGGGTCGCGCGGCGGTAGGCGAAGGTGAAGCCCGGCCAGTTGTTGACCACCGTGCCGTCGGCGGTCATGTACCAGCTCTCGCAGCCGGCGTCCCAGACCGTGGAGCGCAGCCGTTCGCGCATCTCGCGGGTGAAGGCGTCCTGGACGTCCGGCCGGACGTCGATCCAGGCGAGGCCGGCCCGCCGCATGGCCTCCACGCAGCCGGTCACGTAGCGGAACTGCGATTCCAGCATGTAGATGATCGAGTTGTGGCCGAGGTTGGTGTACGGCCCGTACAGCAGGAACAGGTTGGGGAACCCGCTCACGGTGATGCCGAGATGCGCCTGCGCGCCGTCCCGCCACGCCTCGTTCAGCTCGCGCCCGTCCAGCCCGGTGATCTTCATCGGGGCGAGGAACTCGGTGGCACGGAACCCGGTGGCGTAGATGATCACGTCCACCGGGTGCGTCCCGGACCGGGTCTCGATCCCCGCCGGGGTGATCCGGGTGATCGGGCTCGTGACTAGCTCGACGTCCGGCCGCGACAGTGCCGGGTAGAAGTCGTTGGAGATCAGGATGCGCTTGCAGCCCATCGGGTAGCCGGGGACCAGGGCCTCGCGCAGCCGCGGGTCGGCGACCTGCCCGTCCAGGCTGCGGCGGAACCTGCGCTCCAGCGCCCTCATCAGGACCGGGTACTTCACGAACCCGAGCGCGCGCAACTCGTAGGCCGCGTAGGTCTTGGCGCGGCTCAGCGCGTGCAGGCCCGGGACGGCCCGCAGCGCCGCCCGCTCCCAGCGCCGGTACGGCCGGTCCGGCTTGTCGATCACGTACGGCGCGGACCGCTGGAACAGCCGCACCGACGCCGCCTCCGCCGCGATCTCCGGGACGACCTGGACCGCGCTCGCCCCGGTGCCGACCACCGCGACCCGCTTGCCGCGCAGGTCCGCCCCGTGGTCCCAGCGGGCGGTGTGGAAGCTCGGCCCGGCGAAGTCCCCGCGACCCTCGATGGCGGGCAGCTCGGGACGGTTGAGCTGCCCGCACGCCGAGATGAGAACGGGCGCCTCCAGCTCGCCGCCGGTGGTCGAGACCCGCCAGAGCCCGCGCTCCTGGTCGAACCGCGCCTCGGTCACCTCGGTGCCGAACCGGATCAGCGGCAGGACGCCGTGCTCGCGCGCGCAGTGCCGTAGGTAGTCGAGGATCTCGGGCTGCGGCGGGAACCGGCGGGTCCAGTCGGTCTTGGGCTCGAACGAGAAGGAGTACAGGTGCGAAGGGACGTCGCAGGCGGCGCCGGGGTAGGTGTTGTCGCGCCAGGTGCCGCCGAGGTCGTCGGCCTTCTCCAGGACGACCAGGTCGCGCACGCCGGCCCGCTTGAGCCGGATCGCCATGCCGATCCCGCCGAACCCGCTCCCGATGATCACTGCGTCGTGCCTCATCGCCATCCCGGATCCCGTTCTGTAGCGGTTCCTCCGAGGGTAAGTGACCCGGAGGTCACTGAACAGCCCGCCGGCCCGGGGACGACTCTGTCGGCGGTCTCTGCCAGGATCCCCCAATCGGGACCGTCCGTCCGGCGGCCCCCCACCGGATCTGGAGGAACGCCCGATGGACACCGCGGCCCGCCTGCTGCGCCTGATGACCGGACCCCCTTTCGAGGACCCGGACCCGCACGCCGCCTGGACCGAAATGGAGCGGATCTCCGACGAGGAGCTGGGCACGCTGGTGCCCGTCGCGTACCGGGTGGGCGCGAAGAGCGAGCTCCCGCATGCGGTGGGCGTCCGGTTCGCGGTGGAGGCGGCGTTCGCCGAACGGCAGGCACGCTTCACGCCCGAGGCGTGCCGGGCGATGTTCGACGCGCTGGTCGCCGGGTTGACCGAGCGTAAGTGGGCCGACCTCGCGCGGGGCAGCGCGGCCGTGGTGCGCTGTACCGGCCCGCTGCCCGACGTCGCGGACGCCGCGCGCACCCTCGTCCACTTCATGCTCGACAACGACCGCGTCGACAAGATGTACGCGCTCTTCGCAGCGGCGGGCCTCGCCGACGTCGACGCCGGGGACGGGGACGGTGCGGTGGGCGAGACGCTGCGCGCGGTCGTCGAACGGGCCGGGCGGGGCGCCGGGCCCATCGCCCTCGACCAGTTCGACGTCATCGCGGGCCTCGACCCCTTCGGGCAGGCGCTGCTGTCGGAGGCCGAGTCCGCCGGGTCCTACGGGACGCCCCCGGTGCTGCCCGGCCTGTGGTCCCGGATCGCCGACCTGCCCGCCTACTCCGCGTTCGCCCGGCGGGCCCTCGAGGCCGCCGCCGAACGGGCCCGCGCCATCCAGGCCGGCGAGATCACCTACCGGGCGGACAAGGCGTTCGACACCGCCGAGGTCGGCGCCCTCGGGCACGCCGCCCGCCTCGCCCTGTGCCGCGACGAGCCGTGGCTCCCCGGGCTGCTCGACCGCCTCCTGCACGACATCGCGGTGGCCCCGACCGCCGCGAAGTCGCTGCCGTCCCAGGCGCTGCTGTACGAGATCGTCCGCGCCGGGGAGGAGTTCCCGACCCCCGAGCTGGTCACGTCCCTGCGCACCGTCCGGACGGTGGTGCGGCACGCCGGGGTGCCCAAGCGGCTCGACAAGATGCTCAAGCGGGTCGAGGCGGCCCTCGCCGAACGGGCCGAGGTCGCGCTGCGGCTGCCGGGTCTCGGCTTCGGGCCCGGCGGCGAGCTGCGCCGGGCCGCCGGGGAGTACGAGGGCGTCGTCACCGCCGCGGACGACGTGCGGCTGACCTGGTGGAAGGACGGCGCGCCGCTGCGCTCGGTCCCGGCCGCCGTCCGCCGCGACCACGGACCCCTGGTCGCCGAGCTGCGCGAGCTGGTGAAGCGGGTCCGGGTCCAGCTCGCCACGCTCGCCCGCGCCCTGGAAGGCGGCTTCTCGGCGGACGGCGTCCACCCGTACGCGCGGTGGCGCGACGAGCTGGCCGGGCACCCGATCGCGGGGACGGTCATCGGGCGGCTGATCTGGGAGGTCGAGACCGCGCCCGGTGTCTGGTCCGCCGTCCTCCCCGCGGCGGGCGGCCTCCCGGACGCGGCCGATGACGCGCCGGTCCGGCTGTGGCACCCGATCCGCGCCACCCCGGAGCAGGTGGGCGAGTGGCGCGACCTGATCGTCGAACGCCGGATCAGGCAGCCGTTCAAGCAGGCGTTCCGCGAGATCTACCCGCTCACCCCGGCCGAGCAGGAGACCCGCCACCATTCCAACCGGTTCGCCGCGCACCTCGTCCGCTACCGGACGATGGCCGCGCTGTTCAGGGCGCGCGGCTGGAAGAGCGGGTTCCTCGGCCCCTGGGACGGCGGCGGCGAGGACGAGGCCGAGCGCGCCCTCGGCGCGGGGGAATGGCTGGTCCGCTTCCGGCACGGGCTCGCCGACCACACCGTGGAGGACCGGCTCGCGTCCACCGACCGGGTCCGCTTCGCCCGCCGCGCGGACGGCGCCTGGCGGGACGCGCCGCTCGCCGACGTCCCGCCGCTGGTGTTCAGCGAGGCGATGCGCGACGTCGACCTGTTCGTCGGCGTCACCTCGATCGCGGCCGACCCCGACTGGGACGGCTCCGGCACCGCCCGCGCCTACTGGGAGCGGGCCGCGTTCGGCGAGCTGACCGAGAGCGCCGAGGTCCGCCGGGACGCGCTGTCCCGGCTGCTCCCCGGCACCAGGATCGCCGACCGGTGCGAGCTGGACGGCCGGTTCCTGGTCGTCCGCGGCGACCTGCGCACCTACAAGATCCATCTCGGCTCGGGCAACATCCTGATGCGGCCGGACGACTCCTACCTGTGCATCGTCCCCGCGAGCGGCGGGGCCGGCGGCGCGGTGTTCCTCCCGTTCGAGGAGGACCGGCTCACCGTGATCCTCAGCAAGGCGTTCCTGCTGGCCGCGGACACGAAGATCACCGACCGGTCGATTCTCGCGCAGCTCCACCGGAGCGCCTGACCGCACCCGCGAACCCCGCGCACACGGTGCGCCGCCCGCGCCTCATGGCCGTCCCGCCCGCGCCTCATGGCCGTCCCGCCCGCGCCTCATGGCCGTCCCGCGCACGGTGGCGCCGTCCCGCGCACGGTGGCGCCGTCCGCGGGCGGTCAGCCGTCCGCGGGCGGCGGGGCGCCCGGGTGCACGGGGGCGTCCGTGGGCGGACGGCCGAGCAGGCCGAGCTCGTGGGCGCGCAGGCCCGCCTGGAAGCGGGAGGCCGCGTCCAGCAGGGTCAGGATCTCGGCGACCCGGCGCCGGTAGGTGCGCAGCGACAGGCCGAGCCTGCGCGCCGCCGCCTCGTCCTTGAACCCGCCGCCGAGCAGCCGCAGGATCTCGCGGCTCTCGCCGCTCAGCGCGGGCGGCCGGTGCCGGCGGTACTCGGCGAGGTCGGTCGCGGCCTCCCAGGTCGCCCAGTAGAGCGACCGGACGCTGTCGACGACGCCCTTGGACCGGACCACGGTGAACTCGCGGACCCCCGCCACCTGCGGTCCGGCCAGGATCGCGACCCGCCGGTCGACGATGATCGTCTCGTGCGGCAGCGCGGTGCCGCAGATGCGGACCCGGGCGCCGTGCCGGGAGAGCTCCAGCAGGTGCCGCTCGGACTCCTCGTCGGCGAGCGCGGCCGGGGTGTACAGCTTGAAGGCGGCCGGGCCGGGGCCCCGCAGCCGTTCGGCGATCAGCCGCTCGCGGACGCCGGGCAGCTCCCACGTCCGCAGGTCGGTGGCCGCGCAGGCGAACTCCTCGCGGGCGTCGAACAGCCGCCCGGCGCGTTCGGCGAGCTCCCGCTCGCCGCGCAGGATCACGTTGCGGTCCAGGTCGAGGGTCATCACGCCCAGTCTGCGGTGGGCCGGGGACCAGGTCAAACCTGGCAGCATGCTGCCACCGGTTCGGCCCGCCGGAGGGTCCCGCAGCACAGTGGACGGCATGACAACGAAGATCGACGCCGCCGAGCGCGGCCACTGGAACCTGGGCGGCGACCTGCGGATCTCCCGGATGGGCTTCGGCGCCATGCGGCTGCCCGCACGGGACCTCACCGGCCCCCCCAACGACCGCGGCACCGTGCTCGGCGTGCTGCGCCGGGCGGTGGAGCTCGGCGTGGACCACATCGACACCGCCGCGTTCTACTCCCGCGACGCGCTCGCGGCCAACGAGCTGATCAAGGAGGCGCTGCACCCCTACCCGGACGGCCTGGTGGTCGCCACCAAGGTCGGCCCCGGCAAGCGTCCGGGCGACCCGGTCCCCTCCTACGAGATGGGGCCCGGCGAGTTGCGCGCCGAGGTCGAGCGGAACCTGCGCGAGCTCGGCCTGGACCGGCTCGACCTGGTCTACCTGCGCGTCGGCTCCATGCTCGGGCCCGATGACGGCTCGCTCGGGGAGCGGTTCGAGGTGCTGGCCGGGCTCCGCGACGAGGGGCTGATCCGGCATCTCGGGGTCAGCAACGTCTCCCTCGCGCAGCTCGCCGAGGCGCAGGCGATCGCGCCGGTCGCCGCCGTCCAGAACCGCTTCGACGTGACGCTGCCGCAGGACGCCGGGCTGCTCGCGGCCTGCGAGAAGGACGGCATCGCCTACGCGCCGTACTTCCCGCTGGGCGGGTTCGGGATCCCGGGCGACGCGCGGGTCAAGGAGATCGCCGTCCGGCATGGCGCGACGGTCCCGCAGGTGCTGCTGGCCGGGCTGCTCGCGCTGTCGCCGGTCATGCTGGCCATCCCCGGCACCTCGTCCCCCGCCCACCTGGAGGAGAACCTCGGCGCCGCCGCGCTGCGCCTGACGGCGGAGGATCTCGCCGGGCTGGCGCGCTGAGCACCGCCGGGACGCCCTAGCCTGAACGCCGGAACGCGGACAGACCGGTGAGCGGGGGGACGATGACGGCGACGCGGTTGCTGGTGCTGGGCGGGATCCGCCATTTCGGGGGGCGCGCCCACGGTTACGACATCCGCCGCGAGCTGATGTCGTGGGGTTCCAGCGAGTGGGCCAACGTCAACCCCGGCTCGATCTACCACGCGCTCAAGCAGCTCGCCAAGGAGGGCCTGCTGGACGCGCAGGAGGTCACCGGCCACGGGGCGGGGCCGCCGCGCACCGATTACGTGATCACCGCGGCGGGCGAGGCCGAGTTCCTGCGGCTGCTCCGGGAGGCGATCACCACGGTCGACGTGCGGCACCCCGAGGTGCTGTCGGCGAGCCTGGGGTTCCTCACCGAGCTGCCGCGGGACGAGGCGATCGCGCTGTTCCAGCGGCGGCTCACCGGGCTGGCGGAGTGGCGCTCGTCGGTCGCCCCGCACCTCGACGAGACCGGCGACCACCTGAACGAGCTGCTCGGCTGGTGGGTCCATTCCGCCGACACCGCCACCGAGTGGACCCTGGGCCTGATCGAGCGGCTCCGGAACGGCGCCTACGTCATGGCCGGAGAGCGCCCCCGGGTCGCCCAGGGGGACGCCCAGGAGCCGAGCGGCCCGTCCTAGGACGGGCCCGGCGCTCCGGCCGGCCGCAGAGCCCCAGAACCCCGGCGGTCCCGGGCCGGGGCGGCGGTCCCGGTGGGGTCGTCAGGCGAGGACGGCGAGTTCGGCGCGCAGGGCACTGTCCAGGGAGTGGTCCGGTGGCAGGCGGCTGACCGTGGCGTCCACGAAGTCGGCGGGGGACAGGTCCGCCGCCAGGCCGTCCAGCCGGACGAGGAAGCCGCCGTGGATCTCCTCCACATGGAGGGGGGAGTCCCGCTCGTCCAGCGCGAAGATCGCGATCCGCGCCCGCCGGTCGGTGCGCGCCGGTTCCTCGCCCGCCGTGACCGGTACGCCTATGTCGTCGCCGTGCGTGGCGAACTCCGAGGCGTAGTGGAGGGTCTGGAGCCCGGCCGGATAGGGCCCGGCCATCGTGGTCAGCGACCCGTCCGGGCCCAGCTCCCGCATGCGGCGGCGGGTGTCGCCGTTCTCGCGGCGCCACTCCGCCAGCACGTCGGCGACCGGCAGGTCCCGCCGGGTCCGGACGCACCACTCGTTGAAGTCCGCCAGATCGTGGACGCCCTCCTTCTCCATCAGCGCGTACAGCCCGTCGAGGTCATCGTCCAGGCAGGCGTGGTTGTAGAGCTCCTCGCCGGCCAGGTGGGCGAGGACGTCCCGCACCGACCAGCCGTCGCAGCGGGACGGGCGGTCCCAGCCCGCCCCGGTGAGCCCGGAGAAGAAGGCGTCGAGGCGGGCGGCCTCGGCGTCGAAGAGGTCGAAGGGGTCCAGCCCCCGCAGGACGTCAGTGCTCATACCGGTATGCCTGCCCCGTTCTGGCCGGCCGTGAACAGGATGCTCCTATGGATGTCAAGCGGCGAGTTCAAGGTCGTCTGATGTGGTGATGATCTGGTAGAGCTCGCGGGCGATGTATCGCTTGAGGCAGCGGATGATGTCCTTTTTGGACAGGCCTTCCTTGGTGCGTCGTTCCATGTAGGCGTGGGTGGCCGGGTCCCAGCGCAGGCGGCAGAGCACGACGCGGTAGAGGGCGGCGTTGGCCTGGCGGTCGCCGCCGCGGTTGAGGCGGTGGCGGGTGGTGCGGCCGGAGGAGGCGGGGATGGGGGCGGCGCCGCAGAGCATGGCGAACGCGGCTTCTGAGCGCAGCCGGTCGTGGTTTTGGCCGACGGTGACCAGTAGCTGTCCGGCGACGTCGGTGCCGACACCGTTGGCGGCGACCAGGTCGGGGTTGATCGCGGTCACCAGCGGCTCCAGCAGCTGGTCCAGGTCGGCGATCTCGGCCGCCAGTTGCTGGTGGCGGCGGGCCAGCGAGCGTAGCGCGATCTTGGCGGCGGTGGCCGGGGACGCGGCGTCGGCGCGGTCGGGGCGCAGGGCCGCGCAGGTGGTGATCAGCGTCTTGACGGGCAGGCCGCGCAGTCGTTCACGCAGCTCGTCGGGGGCGGTGATGATCAGGGCCTTGATCTGCCGCTGGGCGTCGGCGCGCTGGTCGACCGCCGAGCGGCGGGCCACCCGCAGGTTCCGCAGCGCCTCGATCTGGCCGTCGCGCTGCTTGGGGGTGCCGGTCCGCTCACCGGCCAGGGCGGCCTTGGCGGCCGCGATCGCGTCGATCGGGTCGGACTTGCCCTGGAAGCGGCGGGCCTTGCGGTCGGGACGGTCGACCTCGATCACCTCGACGTGGCTGTCGCGCAGCAGCCGGGCCAGCCCGGCCCCGTAGGCGCCGGTGCCCTCGACCCCGACCCGCACCAGCTGGCCGAAGCCGCGCATCCAGGCCAGCAGCGCGGTGTATCCGGCGGGGTCGGCGGGGAACTGCCGGGTGCCCAGCACCCGCCCGACCTGGTCGATCACGGCAGCGGTGTGGGTGTCGGCGTGGGTGTCGACTCCACCGGCGACCTCGAAGACCTGCTGTTGGGGTGTAATGGAGGGCATCGTCGTCCTGTCGCTTGACCGGGGGCAGGGCGGCACGCACCAGCCGGGCAGCGGACAAGACAGAGATGGGGCCTCTGGCCAGGCTCCTATGAAGTCACCCCGCCACGTCCGGTGAGTGCACATGAGCACCTCCCGACCAGGGGCGACAAATCCGGTTGAGGACCCGAAGTCAGTCAGGCGCTGGGTCAGACCCCGGGCGGGAGGTGCTCACCTACATCATCTCTGTCAGGTGTCGACGAAGGTCTGGGGGACGATCACCCGCAGGGCGTTGCCGCGCAGCCGGATCGACACCGGGGTCCGGCCC
Organism: Spirillospora sp. NBC_01491; assembly: GCF_036227065.1. GTDB lineage: Bacteria > Actinomycetota > Actinomycetes > Streptosporangiales > Streptosporangiaceae > Spirillospora > Spirillospora xylanilytica. Next base: position 2,122,682 of record NZ_CP109432.1, on the reverse strand, counting down.
CGCACCTCCCCGTCGACGTCGACCGCGAGCGGGGGATCGGTCTCGATCTCCACCGCGCCGGTGGTGAGGAAGGCTTCCTCGCTGAGCGAGCGCCACTGCCCGGTCAGCACGTGCCGGGCGGTGGCCGACGCCAGCCGGAGCCGGCGCCGGTCGCCCAGCCGGTAGATCGCCAGGAGCCGGTCGTCCGGGCTGGCGTCGCGGGCGATGCGCTGCCCGCTGTGGTGCGCGCCGTTGGCGATGTTGAGCTGGTGGGTGTCCATCTCGTGCGTCCGGTCGCCGATCCGGATGGTGGCGTGGAAGGCCCGGTGCCCGGGGAGCAGCCGGGCGGCGGTCAACGCGTAGGCCGAGCGGCCGAGGAACCGCTTGAGCCCGTGCGGGACGTGCTCGGCGACCTCCACCGACAGGCCGAGACTCACCATGTTGGCGAAGATGTGCCGGTTCTCGCCCGCGGGGGCGCCGGGGGCGCCGGGGGCGGCGGTGCTCTCGAACCAGCCGACGTCGACGTCGGCGACCTTGCCCTCGCGCAGCGTGCGGACGGCGCCCGCGAGGTCCTGCGGCAGCTCCAGGCTCCGCGCGAAGTTGTTGGTGGTGCCGAGCGGCAGTACGCCGAGCGCCACGTCGCGGTGGGCGAGGTTGGCGACCGCCTCGGCGATCGTGCCGTCTCCGCCGCCGACCACGACCAGGTCGGGCTCCAGCTCCAGGACCTCGGTGAACAGGGCGCGCAGCCGGGACGGGTCGGTCACCGGGACGACCCGGTCGAAGTCGACGCCGGCCTCGCGCAGCAGCCTGCGCGCCGTCCCGTAGAGGCGGCGGCCACGCCGCGAGCGGGCGTTGACCACCAGGACCGAGCGGCCGCCCTCGCGGATCGCCGCCTGCAACTCGGGCTTGCTGCGCATCTCGATCGGACCCCCCTCCGTGGCGTCACCCTACCGGGCGGTCCGGGCCGGACCCCGGCCGGATTTTTATCGACGCATTACCCGGGGTTGAAACATCGTCGAAAGTGGGGACATTCCAGTTAGCACACCGGGAATGCACAGGGCGAATGGCGGCGGGCATGGCCGGACTCGGATTCATCGCAGGAATCGCGGGGCTGATGGCGGCCATCGCCCCCGGCGGCCCGGCTCCGGGCCGTCCCTCCCCGAAGGACCGGGCGCCGGACGGCCCCGGCGCGGCCGGGCCGGGGGCCGGGCCCGCGGCCACGGCCGAGCCCGCGCCGCCGCCGGTCCGGGCCGACGACGGGGCCGAGGTCGTCGGTGAGCGGTACCAGGGGTCCCGCCTGCTCGACCTGGCGGTCCGCTCGCCCGCCCTCGACGCGGTGGGCCACGTCCGGCTGCTCCTGCCCCCGGGCTGGTCGCGCCGCGCCGCCCGCACCTGGCCGGTGCTGTGGCTGCTGCACGGCGGCGGCGCCGGCCGGGCGGGCCACACGGCGTGGACGCAGCACACCGACGTGGCGGGGCTCACCGCCGGGCGCGGGGTCCTCGTCGTCATGCCGGACGGCGGGCCGCGCGGCCATTACACCGATTGGTGGAATCGCGGCGAGGGCGGCCCGCCGAAGTGGGAGACCTTCCACCTGACCGAGGTCCGGCAGATCCTCGAGCGCGGCTACGCCGCGGGCCCCGAGCGCTCCGTGGCGGGCCACGGGATGGGCGGCACCGGCGCGCTCGCCTACGCGGCCCGGCACCGCGGCCTGTTCCAGGCGGCGGCCTCGTTCAGCGGCACCCCGCACCTCCTGCGCCGCGACCCGTCCCGGCTCGACGCGGCCGACCTGGTGGAGCTCGGCGCCGCGGTCGACGACCCCGGCGGCGACTGGACCGACGTGTGGGGCGACCCGGACGACCAGCGGGCGGTCTGGCGCCGGCACAACCCCTACGACCTCGCCGACCGGCTCGCGGGCGTCCGCCTCTACGTCGGCTCGGGCGACGGCTGGCCCGGACCGCACGACCAGCCCGGCTCCCGCACCGGCGTCCGCACCGAACCCGACGTCCTGGAGGCCCTCGCCCACCGGCTCTCGGTCGAGTTCGCCGGCAAACTGGACAAGCTCGGCATCCCCGTCTCCGCGCACTTCTACCAGGGCACCCACACCTGGCCGTACTGGGAGCGCGAGCTGCGCGAGGCGCTGCCGGTCCTGCTCGGCGAGACCGCCTGACCGGGTGCCGCGCCCACGGCGCTAGGGTCGGCGGAATGGGGACGAATCATGATATTCGCGGTCCGCGGACGGACGCCGAGGTGCCCGGATTCTGGCGCGGGCTGGGGCTGCCCGGCCTGATCGACGTGCACGTCCACTTCATGCCGCCGCGGCTGATGGACGCGGTGTGGGAGTACTTCGAGGAGCCCGGACCGCTGATCGGCCATGCGTGGCCGATCCACTACCGGCTCCCCGAGGACGAGCGGCTCGCGCGGCTCCGCGCCCTCGGCGTCCGCGCGTTCACCTCGCTCGCCTACCCGCACCGTCCGGGCATGGCCGAGTCGCTGAACGAGTGGACCGCCGGGTTCGCCGCCCGGGTGCCCGAGTCCGTCCCCACCGGCACGTTCTTCCCCGAGCCGGGCGTCGACGGGTATGTGCGCCGGGCGCTGGACGGCGGGACGCGGATCTTCAAGGTGCACCTCCAGGTCGGCGGTTTCGACCCGCGCGACCCGCTGCTGGACCCGGTGTGGGGGACGCTCGCCGAGGCCGGCGTCCCGGCGCTCGTCCACGCGGGCTCGGGGCCGGTGGCGAACGGCTTCACCGGGCCCGGGCCGTTCGGCGAGGTGCTGGCCCGCCACCCGGGCCTCACCGCGATCGTCGCGCATCTCGGCGCGCCGGAGTTCGAGGGGTTCCTCGCGCTGGCGGACCGGCACGAGGGCGTCCACCTCGACACCACGATGGCGTTCACCCGCTTCGCCGGAGGGCTCGGCGAGTTCCCGCCCGCCCTGCTGCCCCGGCTGCGCGACCTCGGCCTGGAGGGCCGGATCCTGCTGGGCACCGACTTCCCCAACATCCCGTACGCGTACGCCCACCAGCTCGAGGTGCTCGCTGAGCTGGACTTCGGCGACGACTGGCTGCGCACGGTCTGCTGGGAGGCCGCCGCGAAGCTCATGGACCTCCAGCCCGGCTGAGGCCGGGGCCGGGGCCGGGGCGGGTGGCGGACGCGGGTGCGGCCGGGTGCGGGCGGCCCGTCAGTGGTCGCAGGGGGCGGAGCCGATGTGCTCGTGCGGCTCGCCGGGGTCGGCGATGTGGCGCGGGCCGTGCGCGTCCTCGCAGTGGTCGTGCCCCGAGGCCGCCGCCCCGCCGTCACCGGTGTGATCGACTTCGAGGGTGGTGTGCGTGATCCCGTACGAGGAGCGCAGCAGCTCCTGGAGATCGCGCCGGACGGCGTGGCAGTCGCCCTTCGGCTCCACCAGCACGTGCGCCGACAGCGCCGGGTAGCCGGAGCTGACCTCCCACACGTGCAGGTCGTGGACCTCCCGGACGCACGGCCGCTCGGCCAGCCGCCCGCCCAGCTCGGACGGGTCGATGCCGGACGGCGCGGCCTCCATCAGCACCCGGCCGGCGTCGCGGAGCAGCCCGTACCCCGCCTTCAGCATCAGCGCGGCCACCACCAGCGAGGCGATCGCGTCGGCGCGGGCGAACCCGGTCGTCCACACCACGAGCCCGGCGATGGTGGTGGAGATGAACGCGTACAGGTCGTTGAGGATGTGCTGGAACGCGCCCTCGACGTTGAGGCTGCTCCGGTTGGCCTTGCTGATCAGGTAGGTGGCCGCCAGGTTGACCGCGATGCCGGCCAGCGAGGTCCAGAACACCAGCTGCCCGTTGACGTCCGGCGGGTCCAGCAGCCGGTGCACGCCCTCGTACACGAAGTAGGCGGTGAGCAGGATCAGGGTGAGCCCGTTGAGCTGCGCCGAGAGGATCTCCGCGCGGCGCAGCCCGTAGGTGTAGCCGCCCTTGGGCGGGCGCGCCGCGATGCGCATCGCGATCAGCGCCAGCACGATCGCGAACGCGTCGGTCATCATGTGCGCGGCGTCGGAGATCAGCGCCAGCGACTGGGCGACCACACCGATGATCACCTCGCCGGTCATGTAGACGAGGATCAGCGTCAGCGCGCCGCTCAGGTACCGCCGGTCGGCGCCCGCCGAGAGCCCATGCCCATGGCCGTGGCCGTGCCCGCCGCTGTGCCCGCCGCTGTGCCCGCCACCGCCGTGGGCGTCGCCTCGGTCGGGGGCGGCGGGCCGGTTGCCCGGAGGGCCGTCCTCGGCGGAGCTGGGATGGTCCCGGTTCATACGCCCTCCTCCTGGTGGCCGACGTGCGCGAGGGCGAGGTCGAGCAGCATCCGCACGTGCGAGTCGTCCAGCCGGTAGTAGGCCATCCGCCCCGCCCGGCGGACCCGCACGACCCGGTTGGCGCGCAGCAGGCGCAGCGCGTGCGAGACCGCCGACTCCGAATGCCCGCAGGACGCCGCGATGTCGCACACGCACATCTCGCCCCCCTCCAGCAGCGCCGTGATCACCCGCAGCCGGCCCGGGTCGGACAGCAGCCCGAACACCTCCGCCAGCTCGGCGACCGTCTCGCCGTCGGGCATGGCGGCGGTCACGATGGCCACCTTCTCAGGATCGACCACGCGGACCACGCACGCCTCGGCGGGGGTGACATCTGAAGTGCTGCTCATATGAGCAAATGTAGCCCATGGGGATCAGATCGGCCAGGTGGGGGCCGGATCCCGCTGGATCCGCCCCAGCGACCTGGGCGGAGGGCCCGACGCCGGCGCCGCGGGCCGGGGCTCCGCCGCCCCGGGCGGATCCGCGGGACCGCTCGGCTTCGTCGACGGGCGGACGGGCGGCGGGGTGCCCTCGCTCGGCGGCGGCGTGCTCTCTCCGGACCCCTCCGGCGGGCCGGACGTTCCGGGCACGCCGGTGTCGCCCGTCCCGTCGGAGGGCGCCCCTGGGCTCGGGGGGCCGCCCGAGTCGTCCGGCAGCGGGGTGCCCGTACCAGGAGAGCCCGATTCGCCGCCGCCCGAGCGGCCCGGGGTCGGCGAACCGTCCGGCGGGACGACCTCGTCCGGCGGCGGCACGGTGACCGGCCCGTCGGACTCGCCGGACGTCGCGCGCGGACGCGCGAATCCCATGGTCGCCCGCGGGTCGACCAGAACGAACGAGGAGATCGGCCCCTTCCGTCCGGACGGCGGCGTGATCTCGGTGACCGTGCGTTCGCCGAAGCCGTTCCAGGAGGATCCGGTGTATCGGGCGTTTCCGGGGGAGATATTCTGTTTCGGTCGGGTCAGTGGATTGCCACAATTGCACTTTACCGTGGGAATTCCATGCTCATTGATCAATACCCCCGTCCCGGCCTGGAGGACGGCCGGCCCGCCGGTCGCCCGGCCGTCCCGGAACCCGTGGTTGGTCACCAGCGTGTCGGTCCGCAGCAGCACCGGCGTCAGCCGCGACACGAACCCCCCGATGCCGGCGGGCGCGATGCCGTGCGCGCCCGCCCACGCGGCGGCCTTGTCCGGATGGGTCCGCAGGAACCTCACCAGCCTGCGCGGATCGCAGCTCGCCACGTGCCGGGTGCCCCCGTACAGGCCAGGGGAGTCGCCCTCGCGCGTCCCGCCCGCCTGCTTGCGCCGGGCGATCCGGCGCTGGTCGGTGCCGGTCTGCGGGGTGTACGGATCGGGGCCCGGGGTGCCCACGATCAGCCGGGTGATCGTCGCGCCCGCGTCCCCGCAGCCCGCCAGCGCGCCCGCGCCCACCAGCGCCGCGAACGCCACCGGGAGAACTCTGATTCCGGCAATTCGGGAATTGATCTCTATCATGCCTCGTCTTCCGTTCAGGGCCGACCGTACCTGTACCCTTCGATGTCACGAGGGCAGGTTCTGTGCGCGGCCGGACCAGGTTATTTTCGGTGGCGGGGAATCGCCCGATAATTCCGCGGTAACGGGAGGGTGAATGGCCGGCCCGGCACCGCTGATCGGCACCGACCCGAGGCGGCTCGGCCGCTACGAGCTCCTCGGCCGGCTCGGCAGCGGCGGCCAGAGCGTGGTCTACCTCGGCCGCCCGCTCGGCCGCGAGGACGACCACGTCGCGATCAAGCTCCTGCGCGCCCGGCTGCTCGGCGACGACCGGGCCCGCTCCCGGTTCGTCCGCGAGCTCGCCCTCCTCCAGCGCGTCGCCGGGTTCTGCACCGCGCAGATGCGCGAGGCCGACATGGACGGCGACCGGCCCTACATCGTCAGCGAGTTCGTGCCCGGCCCGTCCCTGCGCCACCTCGTCCGCGACCGGGGCCCGCGCACCGGCGCCGACCTCGACCGGCTCGCCATCGGCGCGGCGACCGCGCTCACCGCGATCCACCGCGCGGGCGTGGTGCACCGCGACTTCAAGCCGCACAACGTGCTGATGGGCCCGGACGGCCCGCGCGTGATCGACTTCGGTGTCGCGCGGGCCCTGGACGCCGGCACCACCCTCACCGGCGAGGTGGTCGGCACCCCCGCCTATATGGCGCCCGAGCAGTTCACGGGCGGCGCCGCGGGCCCGCCCGCCGACCTGTTCGCCTGGGCCGCCACGCTGCTGTTCGCCGCCACCGCCCGCGACCCGTTCGCCGGCGGCCCGCTGCCCGCGGTGATGTACCGGATCATGTACGAGACCCCTGACCTCGGCCCGCTCCCACCCCGCCTCGCCGAGGTCGCCGCCGCCTGCCTGACCAAGGACCCGCGGTCCCGGCCCACCTCGGGCGAAGCCCTCATGTGGCTCCTCGACGGTCCCCGCACCACCCCGCCCACCCCGACACCGCCCACCCCGACACCGGTCACCCCCGCACTACGCCCGCCCGTGACCGCCCCGGCCTCTTTCGTGCCGGGTTCGTCCGCGCCGGGCTCGTTCGTGCCGATCTTGTCCGCACGGGACGCGTCCGGTTCGGGCCTGCCCGCGCCGGGGGTGTTCGCGCCTCAGGTGGAGGTGCCGCAGCAGGGTGTGGTGCGGGCGTCCACGCCGGTGCGGCGGCGGGCGCTGGGCCGGGGAGCGGGCGTCAGGGGAGGGCTCGTCCTGGCCGGGGGCCTGGCCGTGCTGGACGTCGCGGCCCTCGCGATCCTGATCGCCCGCCCGGAGCTGAGCCATGGCCCGCGCGGGGCGCTGCTGCTCGCCACCGGCGCCTCGTTCGTCCTGCCCGCCGTGGTCACGCTGGTGGCCGTGGTGCTGGCCTGGAAGGGGAGCCGCGCCGCGGCCTGGACGGTGCTCGGGACCCGCGCCCTGCGGGTCGCGCTGTGGAGCGGGTGGAGCCTGATCGTCACCGTCCAGACCTCGGCGCTGGCGCTGCACGCCGCGCTGTCCGCGCTGGTCGTGGCGCTGCTCGCCGAGGGCCTGCGGGCCCGCGCGCGCTGACGCCGGCCCGCGCGTCCCGGCGTGTTACAGGTTGCGCTCCGACCATTCCTTGAGGTCGCGGCGCTCGACGGCCGCGGCCATCAGATCGGGGAACGCGTCCGGCGTGCAGGCGAACGCGGGCACCCCGAGGGCGGCCAGCGCGGCGGCGTTCTCGTGGTCGTAGGAGGGCGCGCCCTCGTCCGACAGCGCGAGCAGCACCACGACCTGGACGCCCGCCGCGGTCAGCGCCCCGACCCGCTGGAGCATCTCGGCGCGGACGCCGCCCTCGTACAGGTCGCTGATCAGCACCATGATGGTGTCGTCGGGCCGCGCGACCAGGCCCTGGCAGTAGGCGATGGCCCGGTTGATGTCGGTGCCGCCGCCGAGCTGGGTGCCGAACAGCACCTCGACCGGGTCGTGGAGCTGGTCGGTCAGGTCGACCACGGCGGTGTCGAACACCACCAGCGAGGTCCGCAGCGACCGCATCGAGGCCAGCACCGCCCCGAACACGCTCGCGTACACCACCGATGCGGCCATCGAGCCGCTCTGGTCGATGCACAGCACCACGTCGCGCTTGACCGCCTGCTGCCGCCGCCCGTACCCGATCAGCCGTTCGGGCACCAGCGTGCCGTGCTCGGGCAGGTAGTGCCGCAGGTTGGCGCGGATGGTGCGCTGCCAGTCGACGTCGGCCAGGCGGCGGGGCCGCAGCACCCGGGCCGAACGGTCCAGCGCCCCGCCGATCGCCGAGCGGGTGCGCTGCGCGAGCCGCCGCTCCAGCTCTCCCACGACCTTGCGGACGACGGCGCGGGCCGACTCGCGGGCCCGGTCGGGCATCACCTTGTTGAGCGACAGCAGCGTGCCGACCAAGTGCACGTCGGGCTCGACCGCGTCGAGCATCTCCGGCTCCATCAGCAGCCGGGTCAGGTCGAGCCGCTCGATGGCGTCCTTCTGCATCACCTGGACGACGGTCGAGGGGAAGTAGGCGCGGATGTCGCCCAGCCACCGCGCCACCGACGGCGCCGAGTCGCCCAGGCCCGCGCTGCGGCGCCCGGAACCCTTCCGCCCACCGGATCCGTAGAGCCGTTCGAGCGCCGCGTCCATCCGCGCCTCGTCACCGGTGAGCGTGCAACCGGTGCCGTCGGCGGACTCGCCGCCCAGCAGCAGCCGCCACCGCCTGAGCCGCTCGGCCCTGCCCGCCTCCGTGCCCGTCGTCGTGCCCGCCTCTGTGTCCGTTGTCGTGCCCGCCTCCGTGCTCGTCCGCGCGCCCGATTCCCTGCGCGTGCCTTCGGTGCTCATGGGCGGGCCTCCCAGCCGAGGATCGTGAGTGCCGTCGCGGCGGCCCGGCCCGCGCGTTCGGCGTCGAGGTCCTCGCCGTCGTCGCGCGGCGCCGCGGGCCCGCGCGCGGGCGCCGAGCCGAGGTGCCGCACCCGCTCGCCGATCGCGCGCCGCTCGGCGGCCTCGTACTGGCCGAACGTGCGGCGCAGCAGCGGCAGCACGTCGGTGAACGACTCGCCGGGCAGTCCGACGATCCACGCGTCGACCAGGCGGAGCAGGTCCTCGTCGTGCATCAGCAGCAGCCCGCCACCGGACAGGAAGCCCTCGACCCACGCCGCGGCCCGGTCGGGGGACGCGCCGACCGACACGGCGCGGGCCATCCGGTCGGAGACGTCGTCGAGGCGCCCGGCGTCGAGGAGCAGCCGGGTGAGGCGGCCCTCCAGCAGGCCGTGCAGGCCGGACGGGCGGGCGACCAGGCTCTCCAGGGCGCGCTGCCAGCGCAGCGTGTGGCCCTCGTGGGCGAGCAGCGCCAGCGCGCCGTGCACCGCGTCGACGTGCGCGAGCATCGCGCGGGCGGCGTCGTCGTCGAGACCCGACAGCGCCGGTGGCAGCCCGACGCAGATCCGCGCCACCAGGCCGTCGACGACGGCGCGCAGCGGGCCGGTCGCGGTGCCGCGCACGTCGCCGTACCGCAGCGCGCGGACCAGCGCGGGCAGCGCGGCCATCAGCCGGGCGACGTCGGTGTCGACCGCGGCCCGGTCGGCGAGGGCCCGCATCACCGTCGGGAGCGCCTCGCCGAGGTCGGCGAGCAGGCACCGCTCGGCGACCGAGGTGAGGTCGGCGAGCGCCTCGGCGCCCAGCGCCATCGCCTCGGCGCGGGCGGTGGCGGCGCCGTGCACGGTGGTGCCCCAGGCGCTGGCCTCGATCAGCTCGACGTCGAACTCGGGCCGCCACGTCAGCGTCCACGTCTCGCGGAAGGTGCCCTTGGAACGGCCGCCCTCCTGCGGGACGCCCCAGTCGACGTCGAGCAGCCGCAGCCGGTGCAGCAGGCGGCTGCGGTCGAGGTCGGTGGGCTTGCGCAGGTCGAGGTCGCGCTCCTGGTCGAGCGCGGACGGCTTGAGCCGCAGCCGCCGCTGCTCGGCCTGGAGGTCGCGCTGGAGCGGCACCATCGGGGTCCGCTCGGGGACGGAGCCGAGCCGCTCGCCGACGACCATCCGGCGCTGGATCAGCTCGACCGGCAGGTCGGCGCCCTCGCACAGCACGGCGCGGGTCGCCTCGGTGACCTCGTCGAGCCCGGCCAGCGGACGGCCGCGCAGCGCGGCGAGCGCGTCCGCGAGCCGCACCGCCTCGATCACATGGGCCGAGGAGACGTGCAGGTCCTCCTCGCGCAGGACGCGGGCGGCGCGGGTCAGCCACCGCTCGACCGGACGGTCGGGCGCGGTGAACAGGTGGTGGTACCAGCCGGGGGACCGCACGCCCGCGCCGTAGCCCGAGCGCCCGGCCAGCCGCCCGTGCGTCCACGGCACCCAGGTCATCGAGATCTTCGCCTTGGGCAGCCCGCGCAGCGTCCGGTCGTCCTGGGCGGCCGGCACCTTGGCCAGGATCGCCGGGACGTGCCAGGCGCCGCAGACGACCGCGACCCGCTCGTGCCCCTCCCGCAGGACGCGGCGCAGGGTGCGGCGCATGTGCGCCTCGCGCTGCTCCTCACGGCGCAGGTAGCCGGGCGGCAGGCCGAGCGCGGCCTCGTCCGGCAGCTCGGCGAGCCGGGCCCGCAGCTCGGCCATCGCCTCGGCGATCGCCGGGAACGCCGACGGGCCCTCGCCGCGGTGCTCGACGACGTCGTCCCACCACCGCTCGGCGTCGTCGTATCCGGCGGCCTTCGCCAGCCATCCGAGCGGGTCGAGCCGGATCTCCTGCTCGGCGGGCTCGTCCGGCGCGGCCTCCGCACCGGTGCCGGGCGTCTCGCCCGGCGCGCCGTCGGCGGGCGTCTCGTCCCCGGCGGGCGCCTCGTCCCCGGCAGGCGGCACGTCCTCGGCGGGCGTCTCGTCCTCGGCGGGGGCGAGCTGGTGCGCGGCGGGCAGGTCGCAGAAGCGGACGGGCACGTCGGCCGCGAGGGCGTAGCGGATCGCCTGCCACTCGGGGCTGAACTCGGCGAACGGCCAGAACGCGGCCCGCCGCCCGCCGTCGCCCCGGGGCCCCGCCGTCCCGCCCGCGGACGGCGCCGCGCCGGGACCCTGCGGGCGGCCGGGCGCGTAGGCGAGCAGCGCGACCGGCGGGACCATGCCCGGGTCGCCCGCCAGCTCGACGATCGGGTCGGCCTCCGGCGGGCCCTCGATCAGCACCGCGCCGGGCTTGAACTCCTCCAGCGCGCGCCGCAGCGCGCGCGCCGAGCCCGGCCCGTGATGGCGGATCCCGTAGACCTCGACCACGGGGCCCGCCGGGGAGCGGTCCGTCCGGTTCACGGGCCGCCTCCGAGGCCGGGCGCGCGCCCGGGACGGGACGGGGCGGGCGGCATCAGGAGACCTCCCGGCAGGCGCGGTAGAAGTCGCGCCACTCGGCGCGGTCGTGCACGACGGTCTCCAGGTACTCCTGCCAGATCACCCGGTCGGACACCGGGTCCTGGACGACGGCGCCGACGATGCCGCCCGCCACGTCGGCGGCGCGCAGCACGCCGTCGCCGAAGTGCGCGGCCAGCGCGAGCCCGCTGGTGATCACCGAGATGGCCTCGGCGGTGCTGAGCGTCCCGCTGGGCGACTTGAGCTTGGTGCGGCCGTCGCCGGTGAGGCCGGACCGCAGCTCGCGGAACACCGTGACGACGCGGCGGATCTCCTCCAGCCCGGCGGGCGTCTCGGGGAGCTCCAGCGACCCGCCGATCTGGTCGACGCGGCGGGCGACGATGCCGACCTCGTCCTCGATGCTCTCGGGCAGCGGCAGCACCACGGTGTTGAACCGGCGGCGCAGCGCGCTCGACAGGTCGTTGACGCCCCGGTCGCGGTCGTTGGCCGTCGCGATGACGGTGAACCCCTTGGTGGCCTGGACCTCGGTGTTCAGCTCGGGCACCGGGAGCGTCTTCTCCGACAGGATCGTGATCAGGGCGTCCTGGACGTCGCTCGGCATCCGGGTGAGCTCCTCGATCCGCGCGACCGACCCCAGCCGCATCGCGCGCATCAGCGGGCTCTCGACCAGCGCCCGCTCAGACGGGCCCTCGGCCAGCAGCCGCGCGTAGTTCCACCCGTACCGGACCGATTCCTCGGCGGTGCCCGCGGTGCCCTGCACCAGCAGGGTGGAGTCGCCGCTGACGGCGGCGGCCAGATGCTCCGACACCCACGTCTTGGCGGTGCCGGGCACGCCGAGCAGCAGCAGCGCCCGGTCGGTGGCGAGCGTCGCGACCGCGACCTCCATCAGCCGCCGCGGCCCCACGTACTTGGGGGTGATCTCCGAGCCGTCCGGCAGCTCGCCGCCCAGCAGGTAGGTGGTGACGGCCCACGGCGACAGCCGCCAGCCCGGCGGGCGGGCGCGGTCGTCGTGCTCGGCGAGCCGGGTCAGCTCATCGGCGTACTGCTGTTCGGCGTGCGGACGCAGGACGGCGCCCGCGGTGGGGGCGCCTGCGCTCGGAGCGGCTGTGCTCGGGGCGCCTGTGCTCGGGTCGGCTGTGGTCACGGGGCGAGCTCCTTCAACATGTCATGGCGGTAACGCAGGGTCTCGGCGAGTTCGGCGATGTGGGTCGCGGCGATCGAGCCGGGCGCGATCGAGGCCGCCAGCGCGGCGAGACGGGACGTGGCGGCGGGGCCGGGCTCGGTGTCCAGGCGCTCCTCGGCGTAGCCGCACAGCCGGCCGAGGGACGTGTGCGGGACCTCCGAGCCGGGCGCGGCGGCCATCGCAATGGCCGCGATGACCGCGTCGGCGAGCGCGCCGCTCCACGGGCGGGGCAGCCGGTCGAGGACGCGCAGCACGCTCGGGCCGACCTTGGCCGCGCGCACCAGCCCGGCGGCGGCGCGGTCGCGCTCGGCGGGGGACAGCACCGGCAGCAGCTCGGCGAGCGCCTCGGGCTCGCCGACCGGCAGGTCGCCCTCCAGCAGCGCCCGCGCCCAGGCGGTGTCGCGCTGGCGCAGCGCCGCGCGGGCCCACCCGATGCGCAGATCGCGGGCGGTGCGCTCGCCGCCGCCCCCGGCCGGCAGCCGGACGATCTCGTCCGGCGGCAGCCCGAACAGCTCGGTCCACGTCGCCAGCGGCGTGCGGGCGAGGATCTCGCGCAGCCACGCCGCGCGGGTGCCGACCGGGTCGCGTCCGGTCGCCTGGCCGGAGGCGAACGACCCGCTCGGATGGAACGGGACGCCGTCGCGGGCGAGACCCTCCTCGTGTGCGCGCGGCGGCTCGACCATGATCAGGGTCGGCGCGCCCTCGGCCCCGGCGGGGGACCCGGGCCGCAGGCAGGCGCGCGCCCGCACGGCCATCCGCTGCCCGTACGCCGATCCGGGCAGCCGAGCGAGCAGGTCGGCGGCGATCTGCCGGACGTCCTGGCCGCGGTCCTCGAGCGCGCCCTCCAGGAACTCCTCGTCGGCGGGCGACAGGCCATGCTCGAACGTGGCGAGGAACGCGGCCCGGTCGGGCGCCGGTTCCCGGCCCCACGTGCCGCGCAGCGCCTCCCGCGCCGCCTCAGGGTCGTCGCCCCGCAGCCGGGTCAGGTACGCGATGCGCTGGTGGCGGGTGCCGGTCTCCCACACTTCGGAGCCGCCGCCCGGGTCGTCGCCGGACCCGACCAGGTAGGCCCAGTCGGTGTTCTGCAACGCCAGCCACACGCCGCGCCGTCCGGCCGCCCGCGCGATCGACGGCCGCAGCGCCCGGTCGCCGCGCCCCTTCTCCAGCAGCTCGGGAAGCAGCCGCGGCGGCACCCGCAGGCCGTTCGCGGCGGCGGTGTCGAGCCACTCGGGCAGCAGCCGGGCCTGCTCACCGGCCAGGATGTGGCTCAGCCTGGCCGCCGCGTCGGCCGGTACGGCCGGGACGTCCTCGGCCGGCGCGTGCGCGACCGGCTCGGCGCCGCCGGCGTCCGGCGCGGACGGCCGCAGCCCGGCGCGGCGCCGCAGCGCGAGCACCGCCGCCTGGTCGAGCAGCCGCCCCGCCGGGTCGCCCACCTCGTCCGGCGCCTCGGGCAGCGCGGGCGCCGGGCGCCGTTCGGTGCCGACCAGCGCCGCGCTGACGTGCTCTTCCCACGCGCTCACAGGATCACGACCTCCTCGTTCCGGTACCAGGCCGTCAGGACCCGCAGTCCCTGGTGCGTCCACTCCCCGGCGAGCGTGACCGGCGCACCGCCCGACACCGCCAGCAGCCGCCACGGATCGGTCGTCCGCAGGGGCAGCGCGTCCCCGTCGGGGTCGATGACCGACAGGGCACCGGCGCCATCGCGCGCGATCCGCACGTCCGCCAGGGTCGCGGGCCAACGCTCCAGCCACGGGTCGAGAGCGAGCGCCGAAGCGCGCTCCTCGAGGAAGCCGTGCACGGTTGTCCCGTCCGGGACGCCCGGCGTCGGCGCCGTGTGCCGTTCGGCGACCAGCGCCCGCAGCGGCTGCGCGCCCGGGTAGAACGCCAGCTCGGCGTCGATCTCGGTGCCGGCCGCCAGCGACGCGTCCAGCGCACGTCCGGGCGCCGCGAACGACAGCACCAGCGCCGGACGGCCCGTCCGCCGCCCGCGCAGCCAGACGCGCCGCGTGGTGAGCTGGTCCTGCGCGGAGTCGTGGGACCCCGTGACGCACCAGTGGTCGCGGACCCGCTCGCCCCCGGCCTGCACGTCCTCCTGCGGCACGGTGAACCCCACCCGCGCCCGGACGGTCTCGCCCAGCGCCGCCGGCAGCTCGCCGCGCCGCTGATGCGCCCGAACGAGCAGCCGCAGAAGCGCGTACTCCTCCAGCAGCCGGTCGGGCCACGCGGGCCGCCTCGGGATCGCGGCCAGCCCCCTGACCTGCCCGGCCAGCCCGCCCGCCTGCGCGTCGACGAGCCGCCGCGCCGCGTCGTCCCACACCTTGTAGGGGGACTTCTCCGCATGCGCGAGGCCGTGCGCCACCTGGTCGCGCAGCCACTGGTCGAGGTCGCCGAGCCCGTCGTCGACCCGCTGCTCGCGCCGCTCGGCGGTCTTCGGGTCCTTCGCCTTGGCGCCAGCGGCGGCCCGGCGCTCCTGCGCCTTGCCGGCGCGCTCCCGGCGCTGCTCCATCCACTCGTCCGCCCACGCGGGCCGCGCGCCCCCGGCGAACGCCCCGCCGCTCCACATCAGCAGCAGCCCCAGCGCGTGCTTGCACGGGAACTTGCGGCTCGGGCACGAGCAGCGGAACGCCGGCTCGGTCAGATCGACGCACGCCCGGTAGGCGCTCCTGCCGCTGCCCTGGCACTCACCCCAAACGGTCTCGTCATCACAGCCCAACTCGTTCCATTTGGCGGGCTTGGAGACCCCGCCCGCGGCCTTGGCCGACGCCGCGTCGGGCGCCAGGCCGAGCACGTGCTCCCGACCCCATCGATCGCTCACACAGCCGAAACTATCGGTGGGGTCCGACACTCACCCCGCTCCGCCCGGCGCCCCGCACCTCAGCGCGGAGGAAGGTCCAGTGCCCCTCCCTTGATCCGCCCCACCAGCCCGCCGAACCCGCCCCGCCCCACCACGAGCCGCCCACCCGCCGGGCTCTTGGAGTCCCTGATCCCAATGCCTTGCGCTAGATCAGCCAACTCGACGCACATCTCGTCGGTCGCACTCCCGCTGTAGGAACTCTTACGCCAGGAGATCGTCATGAGTAACCCTCCATGAGCTTCTCGATCAGGATCCGCGTCGCGTCCTCTGGCAACGCTTTTGCCCCGATCAGTTCGAAATCTACGGTGAGATCTCGGATTTCGGCAGGTTCCTGAACCAAGCGGCCTCCGTGGAACGCGCCGATGTAGGCGACATCCCTCTTCTCCAGGCTCATGATCTGGAACGGCCCGTTCAGTCCGACGTGAGCCCCGGTCGCCCGGGTGATCGCCCGGAGAATCACGTTCGGCAGTTCCCCCAGCGACAGCAGCTGTTGGAGTTGCGCCCTCGCCACCTGCGGTCCACCGATCGGCCGGTCCAGCGCATCCTGGTCGAGTAGTGTCACGAACAGCGGCGGGTCGTCCCGGCCGAGGAGCTCTTCCTGTCGCGCCATACGGCTCTGAAGCGCCCGGTCCAGATCCTTGACGCGGGCCATGGCGAGGACGGCGCGTGCGTATGCCTCCGTCTGGAACGGCACGGGGATGACCTGTCCCTGATAGGCACGGATGACCCTGGCCCGCGCCTCGAACTCCGCGCTCTGCCGGAACCAGTCGGGGTCATGGGCTGTTCGGGCGAACCAGAGCAGCCGTTGGAAGTGGCCGCCCGTTCCCCACTCTTTGTCCAGTGCCTTGGCTTGATCCATGTCGATCCGCGCGCGTCCGGCTTCGAGATTCGCAACATGTGAGCGGACGCAGCCGATGATCTTTCCCACCTGGGTGCCGGTGAGGCGGCGCTTCTGTCGGTGGAAGCGCAGGTCATAGGCGAGCCAGGCATAGAGGGACGACATGGGGTCGATCTCGTCGGCGGCGCTCATCGGTCACTCCCCGTTGTTTGGGATGTTTACGAATACGCCGAACTCTAGCCACGCAGAGTGATTCTTGGGGCACGGATGGTGAAGTTCCTCAGGAAGGGCCGACACGATGACGACAACGCCTGACTGCCTGCTGATATCCCTGCCGGCGTCGAGGGCGGCGGCGGGTCTCGCGCGCACTCTGGTGAGAGCACATCTCGGCACGTGGGACTGCACGCACATCTCGGACGACGCGTCCCTGATCACTTCGGAATTGATCACGAACGCGTCGGCCGTGGCGGCCGGTGGAGAGATCCGCTTCCAGCTCAGCCGGGATGTGGCCGGCGTTCTCGTCGCCGTCTGGGATCCCAGCGCCTGCGTGCCGCAGCCCCGGCCGCTCGTCGACCTCACCCTCGAAACCCTGGACCTGGCCGAGGCGGGCTGGGACGACAACGGCGGCCGGGGCTTGCCGATCGTCGCCGCCATCGCCGTCGAATGGGGCCACTGCCTGGACCCCCAGGCGGCAAATGGGTCTGGGCTCGACTCAAACCCTGACCCTCGCGCGGGCCTGGGGCCTGTCTCAAAGTGCCTCAGCCGTCGCGCGAGCGCGCTACCTGACCGGTGAGGCGAAGCCGGAGGCGAGCCTCACCGGGCAGATCGCGGAGCGATGTCGCGCTCGCCCGAGCGCGGTCGGCGTCCGAGCCGCCAGGCGAGGACACCGGGCCGGGCTCGAGACTAGCCGGGCAGGTCTGGCAGGGAGACCGCGCTGGAGTCGGGGACGAGCAGAGCGCCGCCCGCGACCAGGGCGACCAGCGCGACCGCGGCGAACAGCATCACCCAGGCCAGGCCGGGGACGCCGGTCAGGTGCGCGAGCTGGTCGGCGTCCGAGCTCGGGGCCATCCGGCGGGCGCGCATCCGCTGGAGCTCCACGACCGGACGGGCGGCGGCGAGCAGCAGGAACCAGGCGGCCAGGTAGGCGAACCCGGCCTGGATCTTGGGGCCGCCGAGCCACGACACCCCGAAGATGATCGCCCCGGTGGCGACGATCGACAGCACCCCGTACGCGTTGCGGATCATGACCAGCATCGCGGCCAGCAGCGCCAGCGAGAACCACAGCATCAGGGTGATGCGCCCGCCCGCCAGCAGGACGGCGAACAGCAGCCCGAGCAGCGGGGGAGCGATGTACCCGGCGAGCGCGGTGAACACCATCCCCGGGCCGTGCGGCTTGCCGCGCGACACGGTGACGCCCGAGGTGTCGGAGTGCAGTTTGATCCCGTCGAGCTTGCGGCCGGTGACCAGCGCGAGCAGCGCGTGCCCGCCCTCGTGCGCGATCGTCACCACGTTGCGCGCCACCCGCCAGGTGGGGCCGTGCAGGACGGCGGCGAGCGCCACCAGTCCGACGATGGCGACCAGCCACCACGGGGGGTCCGGCTGGGTCCCGGTGACCCGGTCCCACAGATCGGTGATGCTTACGTCTTCCACGTCCACCTCGGAGTCGTCATTCGGGATGCCCAACACTAGGACGTCCGGGATAACGTTCGCGTTCGGTTCACCTCGGACATCACCGCTCGCGCCGCCCCGGGACCGAAGCCGCGGAAGGTGCCTGAGACGCATGGACGGGCCGGGAAGTTCGCGGATTCGGCCGGGAATTCGGCCGGGCCCGCACCATCGCCGTTCACCCGGTGAGATCCGGGATATCCCGTTATCTTGTGGGATTCATAAGCGCTAATGTGCCCTTCGCGTTGAAGTGCACGACCCCCGCGAGGACGCGGGGAGCCCCCGGCGATACGGGGGATCGTCGACCGGGCGAGGCGCCACCGCGAGTTCAGGAGCGGGTGGCCACCGGCGCGGACGAGAGGGTGACGGGGATTGAGCGGGGACCGATCCCCCGGGCGGACGGGGCGTCCGCGCGGGTTCTTCAGACGTGACCGGCTGACCGGTCAGATCGCCATCGGGCTGGTGGGCGTGCTGTGCGTGAGCGCCCTGGTGTACGGGGTGGGCACGGCCAGCGCCCGGTACCGGATCTCCGATGTCGGGTCGTGGCTGAGCGCGTCGGCCAAGGGCCTGGTCGTGCACGCGAACGGGCTGGCGGGCAAGGTCGACGGCAAGGCCGCGGTGATCCCGCGGATGCGCGGGCACAAGATCAAGATCGTCCAGGACGGCACCACCGTGCTGCTCGTGGACGAGACCACCGGCGTGGTCAGCCGCATCGACCCGTCCCAGCTCAAGGTCGCGCAGAGCAAGGCGGTCGGCGGCGCCGGGCTCCAGGTGCTCGCCGGGGCGGGCGTCGCCTACACTGTCGACGCGGTCAAGGGCACCGTCCAGCAGATCGACCCGCTCAACCTGAACCCGGTCGGGCAGGGCACCACGCTGAGCCCGCCGCTGTCGCAGGCCGGCATCGACGCCGGCGGCACGCTGTGGGTGCCGGCGCCGCAGACCGGGCAGCTCGTCCCGTTCCAGAACGGGCGGCAGGGGCGGCCGGTGGCGGCCGGGCGCGGCGGCGACCGGCTGGGCCTCACGATCGCCGCGGGCACGCCGGTGGTGACCAACAGCACCGCCGCGACCGCGCTGATCGTCCGGCCGGAGGGCACCCAGAAGATCAACCTGCCGCCCGCGGTGACCGGCGCGGCGGGCGGCGTGAAGGTCCCGGCCGTCGCCGACGGCGGCACCGTCCCGATGCTCGGCGCGGGCGGCTCGCTCTATCTGCTCGACACGGGGGTCGGCCAGGTCCGGTCGGTGTCGCTGCGGATGCCGAAGCACCGGTACGAGCCGCCGAACGTCCTCGGGCCGCGCGTCTACCTCGCCGACCGCACCGCGGGCCACCTGCTGGTGTTCAACATCGTGTCCGGCGGCTGGGAGACCCCGATCCAGGCCACCCGGCCCGGCGGGACCATCGAGGTCGTCGTCCGCGACCACATGCTGTGGGTGAACGACCCCAACGGCGCGCTGGCGTTCGCCCTCGACGCGGGCGGCGCCCGCAAGAGGATCCAGAAGTACGACGACAAGATCCCCGGCGGGCGGCGCAGGCCCATCCCGACGCAGGCCCGTCCGGGCGACGGCCGGGGCGGCCAGAACAACACCGGCGGCCAGGGCCACGGCGGCGGCACTCCCGGCGGGCCCCGTCCCCCGGCGCCGCCGCCGCCGAAGAAGGACCCCACCGCGCCCGACCCGCCGACGCCGAGCGCGATCGGCGAGAACGGCCGCGTGCAGGTGTCGTTCACCCCCGTGTCCCAGCCGCAGGGCGTCTACCCGGTCACGGCGTACGTCCTGCTGGACGCCTCGGACCGTCCGGTCGCGGGCGCGCAGCCCGCGCGGATCGCACCGAACGCGCCTCAGCGCACCTTCACCGTGGGCGGCCTGGCGTGCGACCGGACCTCCCACGCCTACAAGGTCGCCGCCGAGTACCGGGGCAAGGACGGGAAGGCCCGGCTCAGCCCGTCCGGCGAGGTCGCCGCGACCGCCTGCCAGGCGCCCACCGCCACCCCCGCGCTGACGGTGACGCCCAAGAACCACGGTGCCGACCTGTCCTGGACGAAGGTCACCGGCTACGCCGTCAAGTACGTCGTGACCCGGGACGGGGCCGCGAGCCCCGAGCAGACCCGGACCACGGCGGACGTGGGCGGGCTCACCAACGGCACCGGCAAGACGTACACCTTCACCGTGACCGCGCGGAACGGCGCCGGGGAGACCACCTCCGCGGGCAAGGCCGCCGACCTGGACCCCGCGAACCACGCCCGCACCTACAACGGGCACAACAACGGGTCCACCCAGACGATCCTGCACACCGGGGCCGGGAAGAGCGCGCCGAAGGCCGGCGAGTTCCCTCGGGGCTTCACGGGCTCGGTGAAGGTGATCTGCCAGGTCACCGACGACCAGGTCGTCGACGAGAACAACACGAGCCTGAAGAGCAAGGTCTGGAGCAAGATCGACTACAGCGGGATCAAGTGGGTGAGCGACCTCTACGTCACCACGCCCAACTCCAACGCCGGCAAGCCCTCCGCGCCCACCGTGTGGGGGTGCACCTGATGAGCGAGCACGGGGGCGGCGGGGGCCGGGCCGACGCGGACGCGGCGGCGGGGCGGTTCGCGCAGATGTTCGCGGGGCTCGCCGGGAGCATCGAGCGGGTGGTGCGCGGGAAGCGCGAGAAGGTCGAGCTGGCGCTGGTGTGCCTGCTATCGGAGGGGCACCTCCTGGTCGAGGACGTGCCGGGGGTGGGCAAGACGACCCTGGCGCGGGCCATCTCGGCGTCGGTGGACGCCAAGTGGACCCGGATCCAGTTCACCCCCGACCTGCTGCCGAGCGACATCACCGGAGTGTCGATCTTCAACCAGGGCGCCGCCGCGTTCGAGTTCCACGCCGGGCCGATCTTCGCGAACCTGGTGGTGGCGGACGAGATCAACCGGGGGTCGCCGAAGACGCAGTCGGCGCTGCTGGAGGTCATGGAGGAGCGGCGGGTCACGGTGGAGGGCGTGCCGCACCCGGTGCCGCGCCCGTTCATGGTGATCGCGACGCAGAATCCGGTCGACATGGACGGCACCTACCCGCTGCCGGAGGCGCAGCTCGACCGGTTCCTGATGCGGATCTCGATGGGGTACCCCGACCACCGGGCCGAGGTGGCGCTGCTGGCCGGGGCGCCGACCGGGGCGGTGCTCGACCGGATGCCGCCGGTCGCGGCGCGCGAGGACGTCGCGCGCATGATCGAGTTCGCCGGGCGGCTGCACGTGGCGGCGCCGCTGCACGACTACCTGGTGCGGGTGGTCGCGGCGACCCGCGGGCATCCCGAGCTGCGGCTCGGCGCGAGCCCGCGGGCCGGCCTGGCGCTGCTGCGCGCCGCGCGGGTGCGGGCGGCGGCGGCCGGGCGGTCCTACATCGTGCCCGAGGACGTCAAGGCGCTCGCCGTCCCGGTGATCGCGCACCGCCTGATCGTCACGCCCGAGGCCGAGCTGCGCGACCGGACCGGCGCCGACGTGGTGGCCGAGGTGCTGGCGGGCGTGCCGACCCCGCAGGCCGCCGGGGTCTGAGGTGCGGGCGGACGGGCCCGGCGGGACGCCGGGGTGCGGGGTGCGGGCGTGCTGACGCCGCTCGGGTGGGGGACGGCGGCCGGGTCCGCGGCGCTGTACGCGGCGGGCTGGTGGCTCGGCTATCCGGAGCCGGCGGGGCTGGCGCTGGCGGGGCTGGCCGCGGTCGCGGTCGCGATCGGCTGGACGCTGCCGCGGCCGAGGCTGGAGGTCCGCCGGGAGATCACGCCGCTGAGGGTCGGACGCGGCGAGCCCGCGGTCGGCGTCCTGCACGTGACGAACAAGGGGCGCGGCGTGCGCGCGCTGACCGCGCACGACGCGGCCGGGTCCACGACGGTGGCGGTCGACGTCCCGCGGCTGCGGGCCGGCGGCACCCGGACGGTGACGTACCGGCTGCCGACCGGCCGGCGCGGCGAGATCCCGGTGGGGCCGCTGCGGCTGGTGCGGGCCGACCCGCTGGAGCTGGCGCGCCGGGTCCGCGAGTACGGCGCGCCCCAGACGCTGCTCGTCCGGCCGCGGACGGTGCCGCTGGCGCTGCTGCCGTCGGGCCGTGCGCACCATCTGGACGGGCCGACCAGCGACCGGTCCCCGGCGGGGACGGCGACGTTCCACGCACTGCGCGAGTACGTCATCGGCGACGAGATGCGGCACGTCCACTGGAAGTCGTCGGCGCGGACCGGGACGCTCATGGTCCGGCAGCTCGTCGACGCGAGCCTGCCGACGACCACGGTCGTGCTGGAGGCCCGCCCGGAGCAGTGGCCGGAGCCGGACGACTTCGAGCTGGCCGTGGACGCGGCGGCGTCGGTCGCGGCCGGCGCGGCGGGCGCGGGCTTCCCAGTCCGGATCCGCACCGGGAACGGGCCGGTGGCCGAGACGCGGGGCGGCCCGGACGACGCCGAGGTGCTGCTCGACCGGCTGACCCGGGTCGCGCCCGAGCCCGGTCCGGGGTCGGTGGTCGAGGCCGTCCGGCGGGTGCGCGCGGGCGGGTCGCTGGTGGTGGTCGCGTCCGGCGGCGCCGATCTGGGGCGGATCGCGGCGGTGCGCAAGCGGTTCGACCGCGTCGTGGTGCTGCGGGTCCGTCCGGACCGGCCCGCGTCCGCGCCGCCGGGCATGCAGCTGATCGACTTCGCCGATCTGGACGCGCTCGCCGCCTCCTGGCCGCTGCTGGGCCGGTCCCGGTGAGGCGGCACCACCTGTCGCTCGTGCCGGCCGCGTGCCTGGCGGGCGTCGCCGGGCTGGCGTTCCAGCGGGTGTTCGGGCTCGGCCCCGTCGTGCCGGTCGCCGCCGTCGCGGCGGTCGTGCCGACGGCGCTGGCGGCGCTGCTGTCCGGGCCGCGCGGGAAGGCGGGGCGGTGGCCGCTGTGGATCTCGATCGTGCTCACCGTCGCGGCCTGGACCGCGACGGCCGCGGCGACCGTGCTGCGCCCGGCCCTCGCCGACGGGACGTTCCCGCAGGCACTGCGGGCGGGCGTGCTCAGCTCGTGGAAGTCGATCCTCACCACGCTGCTCCCCGCGCCAGCCAAGCCCGAGTTCCTCGTGCTCGTCCATGTGCTGGTGTGGCTGGCCGCGTTCGCCTCCGCCGAACTCGCGCTGCGCACCTCGCTGCGCGCGGCGCCGTGCCTTCCGGTGCTCGGCGTGTGGGGCGTCGCATTGCTGCTCGGGGTGGACGGTCCCGGCTCCAACGCGGGGCTCGTCGCCGCGACCGCGGTCCTGGCCGCCGTGCTGGTCCTGCTCCGGCGCCCGGACGGTCCGAGGGCGACCGATCCGGAGGCGGACGGCGCCGGCGCGGGCGGCGGTGGATGGCGGCCGGTGCTGCTCGGGGTGCCGACCGCGGTGGTGCTCGGCGCGCTGGCGTTCGCCGCCGGGCCGTACGTACCGGTCGGCGCCGAGCCGTACGACCCGCGCGAGCAGGTCCAGGCGCCGCCGCCGCAGCGGCGCGACAGCGTCAGCCCCCTCGACCGGGTCGGCGGCTGGCTGCTCAGCCCCGCGCAGCCGATGTTCAGCGTGACGTCCGCGCAGACCGAGCCGTGGCGGCTGGCGGTGCTCGACCGGTTCGACGGGGTGACGTGGTCGTCCACCGCCCGGTTCGTCCCGACGGGCAGCCGCGTGCCGCCCGCGCCCGGCGTCGCCGCGTCCGGCCGCCGGCACGGCGCCGACCAGCGGATCACCGTCCGCGACCTGCCCGGCGTGTGGGCACCCGCCGCCGACCGGCCCCGCCGCGTCGACGGCCTCGGCGTCGTCGTCGACCCCGGCAGCGGCGCGCTCGCCGCCGCGCAGCCGCTCCGGCCGGGGCAGAGCTACCGGGTCGTGTCGCGGGTGCCCGAATGGGACGCGGGCGACCTCGCCGGCGCGGCCGTCGCGCGCGACGCCGAGGCGCGGGCCGCGACCGCGCTCCCGTGGGGGCCGGGCGCGAAGGCGGCGCCGGTGCAGCTCGCCGAGTTCCGCCGGGTCGCGCAGTCGGCGGCGCGGGGCGCGGCGTCCCCGATCCAGCAGGCCGGACTGCTGGCCGAGTACCTCAAGAGCCGCGCCAAGTACGACGTGACGGCCCCGCCGGGGCACGGCTACCGGCAGATCGACTACTTCCTCGGCGAGGGGCGGCGCGGCACCCCCGAGCACTTCGCGACCGCGTACGCGCTGCTGGCCAGGTCGCTCGGCCTGCCCGCGCGGATCGTGGTCGGGTTCGACGGCGGCGCCCGCTCGGGGAGCACCGTCGAGGTCCGCTCCGGCGACGTGATGGTGTGGCCCGAGATCAAGTTCGCCCGGCTGGGCTGGGTTCGGTTCAACCCGCTGCCCGAGGGGGCGCGCCGGTCCAAGGACTCCGACGCGGTCGCCGTGGGCGAGACGCAGAAGAAGCTGGAGCAGGCCCAGAAGAACGCCGCGTCCCAGCGCCGCGGCTCCGGGCCGGGCAAGTCGGCGCAGCCGCCCCCGCCGGTCCGTCCCGCCGCGCCGCAGGACGAGCCGCTGCCCTGGTGGGTGTACGCGGGGTCGGCGGTCGCGGTGCTGCTGACCGGGTACGTCCTCGCCGTCCTGAGCGCGCCCGCCCTGCGCAGGCGCCGCCGCCGCGCCGGGCCGCCCGCCGCGCGCATTGCCGGGGCGTGGCACCAGGCGCTCGACCACCTGGGCGACGTCGGTCTCGGCACCGCCCGCACCCTCACCGCGCACGAGGTCGCCCGCTTCGGCGCGGGCAGCGTCGGCCGCGGCGCGCACGCGCACCTGGGGCCCCTCGCCGACCTGGTCGACCGCAGCCGGTTCGCCCCGTCCGTCCCCGACCCGCGGGCCGCCGACGAGGCGTGGCGGCACAGCGACGAGGTCGGACGGCTCGTCACCGCCAAGGCGGGCCGGATGCGCAGGCTCAGGCGCCGCCTGCACCCGAGGTCGCTACGGCCCGGACGTCCCGGCGGCCTGTGACGGCTCGACCAGGCCGCGCGGCGGGCACCAGTTCGACGGGAGGTCGCCGTACGGCCAACGCGCCGTGATCGCGCCCGCCGCGTAGGCGCTCTGGAGGAAGTCCAGCACCGTCCCGCGCGGGCCGGCGGCGGCCCGCACTTGGTCCCAGGGCAGCCGCGCCTGGTGGGTCGTCCCGGTCTGCTCCCAGTGCGCCGCCCCGTCCGGTGCCAGCGGCTGTGCGGTCAGCCCGTCCGGCTCGGGGTGGGCGTAGGCGTAGAACATGGGCGCGGCCACCGCCCGGTCGCCCGGCCACCACCCGAAGCTGATCAGCTCGCGGCTGTAGGCCTCTCGGGTCACCGGGTCGGCCTCGGGCATCGGCGGCGCGGCCCGTCCCGAGAACCGCGCCATCGCCAGGTCGAAGCTGTGCCAGAAGAGCTGGACCGGGCTGCTCTTCCCGGTGAACCACCCGCGGAACTCGCGGAACACCTCGTCCACCCAGAGCAGCGCGTCGCGGTAGTCCTCGACCCGCTCGCGGTCGTAGGCGGCGTGCTCGGTGTCGTCGGCGAACGGCGTGGTCATCGGCACCCCGAACGGCTCGGCCTTGATCTTGACGTGCACGCCCAGCTCGCGCAGCAGCGCGAACAGGCTGTCGTGGAACTCGGCCACCGACAGCCCGTCGCGCAGCGGGATCGCCTCCTCGCGGCCCGGCGTCCGCACCACCAGGCGGTGCCGGACCAGGTCGAAGGCGATGCCGAAGCTCACCCCGTCGTGCACCATCCGGCCGGTCCCGTAGCCGCTCTCGTTCACCCGCAGCGTGGCGTGCCACCAGTGGTTGCGCGGCGGCGCCGAGGCGAGCTGGATCTTCCCGACGATCTGCGTGTACAGGTGCAGGGTGTCCTTGGTCGGCTCCCATGCCATCAGCGGCAGGTCCGGCAGCGTGTCGCTCATGCCGCGCTCCTACCCGGGCCCGCCCGTCCCGCGCCTGTTCTTGCCAAGAAATTTGCCCGAACCACGGGCAAGCTCACGCCCACCAACGACGGTCGGCGTCCGAGCCGCCAGGCGAGGAGGCCGGGCCGGGCTTTGAAACACGGCCTGGCTAGTCGATGTGCGGCTCGGCCGTTTTGAGCCCGTGGTCGATGCGGCGGCGCAGCGCCGGATGGATCTCGTGCTCGGCGAGATCGGCAGGGGCGACCCACAGCACCGCGGACGCCTCATCGGTGGTGGTGAGCTCACCACCGACCGGACGGGCGTGAAGGCACACGTTCACCGGCTGCCGCACCTCATCGACTTCCCGCCCTTGACGTACTCGATCACGTGATCCGGGGTGGTGAACACGCCCACCAGCCCGGTGATCTCGATGTCGATGCCGGTCTCCTCGCGGCACTCCCGGATCCCGCACTCGGTGATCGTCTCGTTCTTCTTCAGGCCACCGGTCGGGATCGTCCACAAGCCGTTGTCCGGTCGGCGGAGCAGCAGCACCCGCCCGGCTTCGTCGCGGACCAGGACACTCGCGGACGGCTTGCGGCTGGTCGCCGCCTCTCGCTGAGCGGGATTCAACCTGCTCGTCCTCGCCCGGGACGAGGGCCTCACCGCACCGAGACGCTAACCTCTTCCGGGTGGTCTGCGGATGGGCCTCCGCGGGAGGAGAATAGATGACCAGCCCCGGCTCCCCGGCGGGCAACGGAGTCTGGGATCCCTTCGGCACCTTGCACCGGGCATTGTGGATCGGCGGCGGCCAGTGGGCCGGCAAGTCGACCGTGGCCCGGCTGCTGGCCGTCCAGTACGGCGTCACCGTCTACCACTACGACTACCACGACGCCCGCGGTCACAACGATCGCCGGATCGCCCGTCGAGCCGGCCTCGGTGAGCCCGCCATTGAGCCCGACCTGGACAGGATGTGGGTCCACACCACCCCGGAGGAGATGGCCACCGAGACTCTCGCCGAGTTCCCCCGCCGGTTCGAGTGGGTTCTGGACGACCTACGCGCGCTCGTCTCCGGCCATCCGATCATCGCCGAAGGCTGGGGACTCCGCCCCGAACTCGTCGCATCCGTCATCGACTCACCGCGCCGGATGGTCGTCATGGTGCCCACGTCAGAGTTCCGCCGACACCAGACCCGTGAACTTCCCCGGGCCGCCTCGCTCGGGCACCGCCTCAGCGATCCGGCCCGAGCACAGGCCAATCGCCTCGCCCGAGACCGCCTCGTCGCCGAGGACGCCGTCCGCACCGCCCGCCGGCTCGGTATCCGGGTGATCGAAGTAGACGGCTCCCGTGATGCCGCTGCGATCGCGGAGATCGTCGCCAGCCACTTCAGCCCCTATCTCCGGCGACAACACCGCGGAGCTTGATCACCGCAGCCATCCGGACAGTTCCTGTACCGACGTCACCATGGTGTGCAGGGGCGATGCGTCCGGCGGATACTCGCGCCACTTCACGCTGCGCCGTCCGCGCAGGTCAGCGGTCGTACGGCTGGTGAGGATGTCGTCCAGGTCCCTGCTCAACAGTGCTCTTCCTTCACGAGTGCAGATATACGGTACCTCTGTAGGGTATAGCGGACGATCGCTATATCCCCATGCTAAGGACGAGGAATCTGCCCGAATTGCTCAATGGTGTCCGAATGGTCGGGGCCGGGTAGGAGCCGCACAGGGGGCAGCCGACGATCCGGGGGGACGGGCGCATGGGACTGATGGACGGCAGGGCGGGACTGGTCACCGGCGCTTCGGCCGGCCTCGGGAGGGCCATGGCCAGGGCGTTCGCCGCCGAGGGCGCGAGCGTCGTGGTGTCCGACATCGACGAGCCCGGCGGCGCCGAGACCGTCCGGCTGATCGAGGAGGACGGCGGCACGGCGTCGTTCGCGCGGGCCGACACCACGTCCGAGGAGCAGGTCGCGGCGCTCGTCGGGACCGTCGTCGAGCGCTACGGCCAGCTCGACTGGGCGGTGAACAACGCCGGGCTCGGCGCCCCCAGCCACCCCGTCGCCGAGCAGCGCGCCGAATGGTGGGACCGGGTGCTGTCGGTGGACGTGCTCGGCGTCCTGTTCGGCCTCAAGCACCAGATCATCCAGATGACCGGGCAGGGCGGCGGCGGGGCGATCGTCAACACCGCCTCCACCGCCGGGCTGACCGGGCAGTACGGGCTGTCCCCGTACGTGTCGGCGAAGTGGGCGGTGATCGGCCTGACCAAGACGGCCGCGCTCGAGTACGCCAAGGCGGGGGTCCGGGTGAACGCGATCTGCCCCGGCATGACGATGACCCCGGCCGTGCGCCGCTGGACCGAGGAGGTCCCCGAGCAGGCCGCGATGGTCGCCGAGCGGATCCCGATGGGCCGGATCGGCGAGCCGGACGACCAGGCGCAGGCCGCGCTGTGGCTGTGCAGCCCCCGCTCGGCCTACATCACCGGCGTCGCGCTGCCGGTCGACGGCGGCGACACCATCGACTGACCGCGCCCGGACGGCGTCCATGCCACGTGTGGCTCACACCACGGGGAGGTTCACGGCGATCTCGCCGCCGAGGCGGGCGCCGGCCTCCAGGCGGAGGTCGTCGCCGCTCCAGAACCGGCCCGGGTCGTACCAGTTGGGGCGGCGCTCGCGGGGGAGCAGGCCCATCGTGCCGTAGGTCACCGCGACGATCTCGGCGCAGAACGCGGTCTCCAGGTTCTGGTCGCGCTCGGCGGGCCGCCGGAACGGGATCCGGCCGCGTGCCCAGCGTGAGGCGAGCCGGGTGGTGGACGGGAACGGCGTGCCGTCCAGCCGGGCGACCGCGCGCAGCGCCGCGTCCTCCATCTCGCGCCCGGCGGGCGGCTCGAGCTGCCGCAGCCACGCGCGCTGGCCGTAGCGGGTCGCCCACGCCGTGACCGCGTCGCGCAGATCGTGGAGCTGGGCGCCGCGCTGGTGGTCGCCCGACCACAGGTCGGGCAGTGACCGGCCGAGCTCGGCGTGCCACATCAGCGGGGGCAGATCGTCGATCACGACGGACATGCCGACGTGGTTGACCGGGCTGTTGGTGGTCATCTGGATCGCCCGGTCGGCGGCCGTGCGGCCCCGGAAGAGCCACACGTCGCCGGTGCGGGTCAGGTCGACCGCCGCGTCGAGACCGATGCTGGTTCCGGACATGATCGCTACTTTAGACAGATGCGATGGTGGAAAGCGCTGGGAGTGGCCGGGTTCGTCGGTGTCGCGGCGACCGGGGTGGTGATCGCGCGGGCCGAACGGCGGCGCCGCGCCTATACGCCGGAGGAGATCAGGACGCGCCTGCACGAGCGCCTGGACGAGCCGCCGGCCGGGACGGAGCCGCGATGACCGGCCCGCCCGCCCGCAACGGCCGGGCTCCCCGCGACGGCGGGCCCGGCGGGGCCGGCGAGCCCGGCGGGGCCGGCCGGAGCGTCCGGGTGCCGGGGCCCGGGGACCTCAAACGAGCCTGGGCGGACGTCGGCGCGACGCTCCCGCCCACGCCGCTGGTGCCGACCGGGCTGGCCGGCGGCGCGCTGCTGAAGCTGGAGACCTTCCAGCCCACCGGGTCGTTCAAGGTGCGCGGCGCGCTCGCCGCCGTCGCCGCGCTGCCGCCGGGGGAGCCGGCCGTCACCGCCAGCGCCGGCAACCACGGCCTGGCCATGGCATACGCGGCGTCCCGGGTCGGCGCGGACGTCACCGTGGTCGTCCCCGCGAACGCCTCGCGGGCGAAGGTCGACGGCATCGCCGCGCACCCGGTGCGGCTCGTCCAGCACGGGACGTCGTACGAGGAGGCCGAGGCGCACGCGATGGGCCTGCCGGGGCACTACGTCTCGCCCTACAACGACCCGTACGTGATCGCGGGGCAGGCCACCATCGGCCGTGAGCTCGACGTCCAGGCGGCGGACGGCCCGCTCACCGTGATCGCCCCGGTCGGCGGGGGCGGGCTGCTCGCCGGGCTGAGCCTGTGGGCGCGCGGGCGGGACGGCGTGCGCGTCGTCGGCGTCGAGTCGGCCGAGTCCCCGGCGGTCTCGGCCGCCGTCCGGGCCGGGCGGATCACCGAGGTCGCGGTCGGCGACACCATCGCCGACGGCCTCACCGGAAACCTGGAGGCCGGCAGCGTCACGCCCGGCCTGCTCAGCGGACACGTCGAGCTGACGTCGGTCACTGATGCCGAGATCCGCGCCGCCCTGCGCGCGCTGTTCACCGCGCACGGCCTGGTCGCCGAGGGGTCCGGGGCCTGCGGCGTCGCGGCGGTGCTCGCCGGGAAGGTCGAGATCACCGGCCGCGCGGTGATCGTGCTGTCCGGCCGGAACATCACCCTGGCCGCCTACACCGCCGCGCTGAACCGATCCTGACCGTCGGGACGGCCGGGGTCACCGGCCGGCCTTGGCCGGGCGGGTGCACGCACGGCTCGACCAGGCGATGTCGGCGGGCTTGCCGGGGTTGAGCCTGAGCACCGCGCCGACCTGGAAGCAGTAGCGGACCTTCGGGTTCAGCCCGGGGACGGTCGCCGAGCGCGATCCGGGCTGGACGGTGACGAACTCGGTCCGGCCGCGCGGGAGCTGCTGCACGATCAGCGGCAGCGCCCGCGCGGGCTGGGGCAGGGTCCAGATCAGCGCGGCCTGGGTGCCGACCGGTCGGGCCGTCACCTTGCGCGGACGGGCCGCTGCGACCTGCGCGGCGGGGATCGGGCCGGACCTGCCCTGCGCGGCGCCGCCCTGCGCCGTGCCGCCCGCGGGAGCGGTGGGACTCGCCGTCTTCCCGTCCTCCGGGTCCTTCCCGCCGCCGGACAGCGCGAGCGCCCCGATGCCCAGGGACACTCCGCCGACGAGGGCGACCGCGGCGGCGACGATCAGGCCGCGGCGCGGTCCGTCGTGGACCGGCGCGCCGCCCCCTACCGGGCCCTGCGGGTTCGGCTGATCCTGCTGCGGCGGCCAGGAAGGGGCCAGGCCACCGCCGGACGTGTTCTGCGGAGCGGTGCTCCCGTGCGAGCGCTGCGGCTGCGCCTGCGGGTCGGTGCCGGGAGGCCAGGGCGAGAGCCCTGGCGCGTTCCCCAGTGACGGGTCGGGCATGGACGGCGCCGGGCGCGGGGTGGTGGACGGCAGCGCCCCCTGGACGGTCGGCGCCCAATCAGGCACGGCGGGCGGGCGCGGGCCGTCATGCGTCGCCGACCGGTCGCCGGTCGTCCACGGCCCGGCGCCGGTCGCGGTCCCGCCGCCGGCGTGCGGGCCGGTGGCCTGCCGGGCCGCCGGGTCGCCGCCGCTGTGCGCGAGGTCGGTGATCGGGAGGCCCAGCTCGCGCTGGAGCCGCTGGAGCCGCTGCGCGAACTCCACGGCGTCGGCGTAGCGGTGCTCGGGCGCCTTGGCCATCGCGCGGGTGATCGCCTCGAACACCGGCAGCGGCACGTCGGTGCGCGGGAACGGCGGCGGCGCGTCGTTGAGGATGCGCAGCATCAGCAGCGCGATGCCCTCGCCCTGCGGGCCCTTGAACGCGGGCCGTCCGGCCAGGAGCTGGTAGAGCGTGGAGCCGAGCGAGTAGAGGTCGGTGCCGACCCCGGCCGGACGGCCCTCCAGCACCTCCGGCGCGGCGTGGTGGGGCGTGAACGCCTGGGTGTGGGTGGCGTCGAAGGTGTCGACCAGCCGGGCGATGCCGAAGTCGGCCAGGGCCGGCTCGCCGTACCGGGAGACCAGGATGTTCTGCGGCTTGACGTCGCGGTGCAGCACGTCGGTCTCGTGCGTGGCGGCCAGCGCGCCCGCCATCTTGACCCCGATGCGCAGCACCTCGCCGACGGGGAAGGGGCCCTCCCGGTCGAGCCGGTCGGCCAGCGCGCCCTGCTCGAAGTACTCCATCGCGATGAAGGGGCGGTTGGCGCGGGTGGTGCCGGTGTCGAGCACCGTCACCACGTTCGGATGCCCGGAGAGCCGTCCGGTGATCTTGCATTCGCGCTGGAAGCGGCGCATCGCCGCGTTGTCGACGGTGCCGATCGACATCACCTTCAGCGCGACCATCCGGTCGAGCCGCTCCTGGAGGGCCCGGTAGACGACGCTGAAGCCGCCCTCGCCGACCTGTTCCAGTACCCGGTAGCCGGGGACGTCCTCGGTCATGGCGTCGGCGGGTCCTTCTCGGTGGGCGGCAGGTCGCGTCGGCGGGGATCGGGCTCGGGAGGTCCGACGTGGCGCGGCCCGGGGAGGTTCCCCCGGAGGTCGACAGCGTAGTACGGGCAGGAATGGGGCGGGCCGGACCCGCGCGGCCGGGGCCGATCATGGTCATCCCGGTGGCCGCCGGCCCCTGAACCGCGCTCGGTGCCCGGCCGGGGCGGCGACCCGCCCCCTTGGGGTGCGGAAAATAGCTGGATATGTCAACCGGGTCGGTTCATCGTTCCGCCAATTCGGTACCGGCATGCGCCAGTGCTGCCTAGCCTCGGGTCCGCGAAGGACGGAATTCCCAGAGGGAGTCGGCGATGCCGGAGAAGGCCAGAACGCGGACCACGGCGGAATCGCAGTACTGCGACCTAGTCCGCTTGGCGTATTTCGTTCTCCCGGGGAAGGGCAAGCGCGTCTACCGTCTCGCCATCGCGCGCCGGATCGTCGACGGCGTCGTCGTCACACGCGCCGGGGCCGCCGTTCCGCCGAGCCGCCCCGGCGCGCTCGGGGCCCGCGGGGGAGGCAGCGAGGGGGACCGGGCCCGCCGCCGCACCCGCGTCCTGCGCCGGGCGATGCGCCCGTCCCGACGCCTGGGCATCGGCCTCGGCCCCTGGCTGCGGGCGCTGCCCGCCCGGCTGCCCGACCCGGCGCTGACCGGGGCGCTGGCGCGGCTCGATCCGCCGGTCCGGGTCGCCTACGTGCTGCGCCACGTGGAGGGGATGTCGCGGTACGCGGTGCGCGACCAGCTCACCGACCTGCGCGTCCGCGACCCGTGGCCGGTGATCGAGGCGGCCGAGGCCGCCGCCGTGCCCGAGCCGCGGCACGCCGACGCCTTCGAGCCCATGCTCGTCCGCCCGGTCCGCCGCCGCTCCCGGCTGCCGGTCGCCGCCGCCGCGGTGCTCACCGTGATGCTGGCCGGGGCGCTCGTCGCGACCGAGAGCGGCGAGGGATCCCTGCTCGGCGGCATCGTCCCCGGCGGCTCGCTGATCAGCGGCTCGCGCGCGAAGACGGGCCGCGACCTGCGCCTGGTCACCGCGGCGCCGCGCGCCTGGACGCGCGGCGCGCCCACCCTGGACGCCTGGCCCGCCCGCGGCGACCTGGCCGCCGACGAGGACTTCGTCCGCCGTGCCCTGGACGCGTGGGCGGACGCGCCGGGCGCGGGCCGCGCCGCCGTCGGCGACACCCAGCTCCTGTACGCGGGGCACGCCGGCGCCACCCCGGTCGCGGTGCTGCGGCACGGCGACCGGATCGCCCACTACAGCGACACGACCCGCGCCGTGGAGGTCGTCACCGCGGGCGCCGACCCGACCGGGCCCGTCGCGCTGCTCGGCGGCCGGTACCTGCTGTCGCCCTGGGACACCGCGCCCTCGACGCTCACCGGCGGACGGATCGCGACGCGGGACGGGGTGACCGACCCGGTGACCGCCCGCACCCCCTGCGGACGCGGCCCGCTCTTCCAGGTCGAGGGACGGGACGGCCCCCGGACCCTGGGCGACCTCGGCGGGCCCCGCGCCGCCGTCCTGTCCTACCGCCCGCCGTCCTACCGGTACGTGGAGGGCGCGGCGGTCCCGCCCGCCCGGCTCCCTGAGGAGGGCCTCCGGCTCTGGGAGCGGCTCGGCTGCCTGCTGCCGCAGCCGGCGCGGCCGGTGACGGAGGCCGGCGCGTGGGACTTCTGGTCCGGGACGCTGCCCCACGACGGCGGGACGGCCCACTGGGTCTGCACGCGGATGACGTTCACCGGCGGCGGCACCGCCGGGCAGGCGACGCTGCTGCGCGCGGCCGACCAGCTCGTGACCGGCTGGTGCGACGACCGCAGGCCCGTCAGCGGGACCTGGTGGCAGGCGCCGTCGCAGCGCTGGTACTACCTCGCGGCGGCGGGACGCGGCCTCGTCCCGCACGCCGACGGGCCGTGGCGCCCGGCCAAGGCCGACGACCGCCTGCTGGTCGGCACCCCGTCCGCGTCCGGACCGCACCCGGACGCCCTGGTGACCCTGACGGCCCGCGCGGGCTGACTCCGGCGGACCATCCCCCCTTTCGGCGACATCACCGGATTAATTCGGAATACCGGTGCGGGCATTCCATGCCGGTTCCCCGATTCCAGCCCGCATTCCGCGGTGCGGGGCCCATCATCTCCGGTCAGGCGAACCCCACCCCCCATGCCGAGGAGCCTCCCGATGCCGGAAAGGGTCAGTGTCGACTCCGTGCTCAACAGGCGCTATCGACGCCTTGTCCGGATGGCCTTTCTTGTGCTGCCCGGTGAGCTGGAGCAGCACGACCGCCTGGTCGCCGCGCACTGGATCGTCAACCACAGCCGCCCCCGGGACGGCCGTCCCGGCGAGATCGACGAGGTCTACGCGCGGCTGCGCGACCGCGTCCTCCGGGCCGCGATGAGGCCGCAGGGACGGGCCGGCGTACGGCTCGGTCCCTGGCTGCGGGCCCGTCCGGCCGCCGCCTCGGAACGCGACGCGGCGCTGGCCGGCGCCCTCGCCCGCCTCACCCCGCAGGCGCGGGCTGCCTACGTGCTGCGGCACTTGGAGGAGCTGCCCGGCACGTCGGTGCGCGGACGGCTGGAGGCGCTCGGCGTCGCCGATCCGGACGCGGCGCTGCGCGACGCCGCCCTCCTCGATCTGGAGATCCCGCCCCTCACCCCGGACGAACTGCCCGGCAGGCCGGCACTGGACCCGACCATCGCGAGCCTGTACGGGCGGCGGCGGCGATTCGCCCGCCCGCGCCGTCCCGTGTTCGTCGCCGGCGCGGTCGCGGTCGTCCTCGCCGCCGGGGGCACGGTCCTGCTGGACGGCGGGCTGGGATCGGCCCGCACGTCCGGCCCCGCCGCGCGGCGGCCCGACCGGGTGACCCGGACCGGGCCCGGCGAGTGGCACCGGACCACCCGCCTCGACCTGGACGCCTGGCCCGCGCGCGGCGATCTGGCGAACGACGCCGGTCTCGTCGCCGAGGCCCTCGCCGCCTGGAACGGCACCGGCGGCACCGGCGGCACCGGGGTCTCCCGCGAGGCGCGCGGAGGGGCGGACGCCGGGCCGCCCGACCGCGACCCGCAACTGCTCTACGCCGGGACGATCGGATCGTCCCGGGTGGCGCTGCTGCACGACGCGCAACGGGTCGCCCGCTACACCGCCGCCCCGGGAGGCCGCCGGATCGAGATCTTCCCTGAGGGACGGCTCCTGCCCGGCGGCGCCGGCCCCCTCAAGGTCGCCCCCGCCCGCTACCTCGTCCCGCCCTGGGTGACCGGATTCCGCGCCGCCGCCCTCGGCGCGGAGCGGGCGCGCTGGCGGAGGGTGCCCCTCACCGACGGGCTGACCGGCGAGGTCGCCGCCGCCGCGCGCGGCGGCTGCTGGCGCGGCCCGGTGTTCGAGCTGCGGCAGCCGGAGATCGCGCACGGCCGCCCGTACACGATGGCCGACCTCGGGGACCTCCAGTCGGCGAACCTGCTCTTCCAGCCGCCGCCGCCCGCGCCCGTGCGCCGCCTCGGCCCGCACCAGATCGACTCGGCGCCCGAGGCGGCGCCCGCCGGCTTCGCGCTGTGGGGCCGGCTCGGCTGCACTCCCGCAGCCCCCGCCGGTCACGCCGCCCCCGCCGGCCCCGCGTCCCGATCCGCCGGAGGGCGCGGGGACGTGGAGTCGGCGACGGCGTGGGAGTTCTGGTCGGGCGCCCTGCCCGACAGGGGCGGTCCGGGCCGCTGGGTCTGCACCCGGTACGCCTTCGGCGACGGCGGCAGCGCCACGTACGCGCTGCTGCTCGACACGCGCGGCGCGGTCCTCGCCGGGCGGCACGCCGACACCTGGGATTGCAGCCGCCTCCAGCGCGACATCGCCGCCGGTGCCTGGTGGCGGTCGCCGAACGGCCGCTGGCACTACCTGGCGGCGGCCAGCCGGCGCGTCGCCGCGCTGACCGCGCGGGGACCGTTCGCGCGGCCCGCCGTCAGGGGCGGCCTGCTGATCGCCCGCGGCCCCGCCGGGGACCGTCCACCCGCGGGGAGGGTCACGCTCCTCGCGCGCAACGACCACCGGCGGGCCATGCCGCTCTTCCAGGAGGCCCCCCGCTGACCGCTCCCGGGATCAGGGTCGGTCAGCGCCCGCTTACCGTGATCGGGCAGACTGGAGGCGTACCGAACGAGATTCAGCCGGAGTCGGCGGGACCGGCGCCGGTGAAAGGGGTCGCAATGGGCAAGGGTCCGCTCTCCGGAGTACGGGTGATCGAACTGGCCGGGATCGGGCCGGGCCCGTTCGCCGCGATGCTGCTCGCCGACCTCGGCGCCGACGTGATCAGGGTGGACCGGGCCTCCGCCGCGACGCGCGGCGCGACCGGCGGCACCGACTTCACCAACCGCGGCAAGCGGTCGATCGCGATCGACCTCAAGAGCGACGCGGGCCGGGAGGTCGTGCTCCGCCTCGCCGAGAAGTCCGACGTCCTGCTGGAGGGCTTCCGGCCCGGCGTCACCGAGCGCCTCGGTCTCGGGCCGGACGACGTCCTGGCCCGCAACCCCAGGCTGGTGTACGGGCGGATGACCGGCTGGGGCCAGGAGGGCGCGCTCGCCCAGAGCGCCGGCCACGACGTCGGCTACATCGCCGTCACCGGCGCGCTGCACGCGATCGGCCGGGCCGGCGGCCCGCCGCAGATCCCGATGAACCTGCTCGGCGACTTCGCGGGCGGCAGCATGTACCTGGTCGTCGGGGTGCTGTCGGCGCTGCTGGAGTCCAAGGTCAGCGGCAGCGGGCAGGTCGTCGACGCCGCCATCGTGGACGGCACCGCGCACCTGTCCACCTTCATCCACGGCTTCCTCGCGGGCGGCCTGTGGAAGGACGAGCGCGGCGTGAACATGCTCGACTCCGGCGCCCCCTGGTACGACGTGTACGAGACGGCCGACGGGAAGCACATGGCCGTCGGCGCGATCGAGCCCCAGTTCTACGCCGAGTTCCTGCGCCGCATCGGCCTGGACGGCGCCGATGACCTGCCCGGCCAGCACGACCAGGACGGCTGGCCCGGGCTGCGCGAGCGGTTCGCGGTGGCGTTCAAGGCCAGGACGCGCGACGAGTGGTCCGAGGTGTTCCTCCCGAGCGATGCGTGCGTGGCGCCGGTGCTGTCGATGGCCGAGGCCGCCGAGCACCCGCTCAACACCGAGCGGGACGTGTTCGTCGAGCGCGGCGGCCACTACCAGCCCGCCCCGGCGCCGCGCTTCTCCCGCACCGGCACCGAGACCGACGGCGTCCCGGTGCTGCCCGGCGGCCAGAGCCGCGACGTGCTCACGGACCTCGGGTTCGACGACGCCGAAGACCTGATCGCCTCCGGCGCCGTCGCCCAAGCCTGAGCCCTCGGGCCTGAGCCCCCGGGCCTGAGCCCTCCGGCTCAGCCCCGCCTTTCCAGGACCGTGCCGCGCCGCAGCGTCACCGACATCAGGTCGGACGGCTCGTCCAGCTCGATCCGGTGCCACCGCCCGCGCGGGACGATCACCGCGGTCCCGGCCGGCAGCGCGACCGGCTCCTCCTCCCCGCCGGGCTCCTCGGCGCGCAGGATGAGCCGGGCGCCGCCGGCCAGGCAGCACACCGTCTCGTCGGCCGCCGGGTGCATCTCCCAATGGTCGGCGTGGACGTCGGCGTCGGTCTCCACATGGAACGCCGCGATCTGCCAGCCGCCCGGGTCGGTGGTCATCCGGCGCTCGCCGGCGCGGACGGTCCCGTCCGGGTGGAAGTGGATCGCGGAGGCGAACAGATCGATCGGCGTGAGGGTCATGACAGGGTTCCTTCCAGTCGGTCTTCCTTGATGGAAACGGGGGAGGGGGCGGTGGCGGGGCGGCGCGAGGGGAGCACGACGATGGCCACCAGCACCGCGACCAGGTACAGGACGGCGGCGATGCCCAGGCTGAGCGCGTAGCCGCCGGCGAGCGCGGCCGGGCCGGACCCGGCGTGCTCGGCGTGGCCGGCCGCGATCGTCGCCAGTGCGGCCAGTCCCACGCACCCGCCGAGCTGGCGGGCGCTGTTGAGCACGCCCGAGGCCATGCCCGCCTCGCGCGGAGCCACCCCGGTCGTCGCCGCGGCGGCCACCGGCGCCAGGCACAGCCCGAGCCCCACGCTGGCCACCAGGGACGGCCCGAGCACGTCGGCCAGGAAGCTCCCGTCCGGGCTGATCAGGGCGAACCAGCCGAACCCGGCCGCCGCGAGCAGCCCGCCCGGGATCAACGAGGCCCGCGGCGTGCGGCTCGCGCCGATGCGGGTGGCCAGCACCGTGCCGACGACGGTGCCGAACGAGAACGGCAGGAATGCCGCGCCCGTCGCCGCGGAGCCCAGGTGCAGAACCTGCTGCAAATAGAGCGAGACGAAGTAGAACGCGGCGAACTGGCCCGCGGCGGCGAGGAAGACGAACGCGTTGGCGCCGGCCACCCAGCGGCTGCGCAGCAGCCCGAGCCGCAGCAGCGGAGCCTTCGCCACCTTGGCCTCCACCAGCACGAACACCACCAGCAGCAGCGCCGCGCCGGTGAGCGTGCCCAGCGTCGCCGCCGACGCCCAGCCGGACCGGTCGGTCCGGACGACGCCGAACACCAGCAGCCCGATCCCGCCGGTCGCCAGCACCGCGCCGAGCACGTCCAGCGGCTCGCGCCGCCGCGCGCCGTCCGGGGCCGTCCACCCGGCCGCGAGGACCAGGGCGCCGGCCACGATGGGCAGGTTGACCAGCATCACCCAGCGCCAGCCCGCGTACTCGGTCAGCAGCCCGCCGACCAGCACGCCGAGCGCGCCGCCCGCCGCGTTCACCGCGCTCCAGACCCCGAGCGCCCGCACCCGCGCGCGCCCCTCGGTGAAGGTGGTGGTCAGCATCGCCAGCGCCGCCGGGGCCAGCGCCGCCGCGGCCAGCCCCTGTGCCGCCCGCGCCGCGATGAGCTGCCACGGCGCCTGCGCCAGGCCGCCCGCCAGCGAGGCGGCGCCGAACGCGGCGAGCCCGCCGATGAAGAGCCGGCGCCGCCCGTACAGGTCGGCGGCCCGGCCGCCGAGGAGCAGGAATCCGCCGAACGTGAGCGCGTAGACGTGCACGACCCAGGCCAGGTCGACCGGCGCGAACCCGAGCGAGCCCCGGATCGAGGGCAGTGCGACGTTGACCACCGACATGTCCAGGGCGACCACGAACTGTGCGACGGCCACCGCCGCCAGCACCGCCCCGGGCCGCCCCCGTGAGTTTTTA
This sequence comes from Spirillospora sp. NBC_01491, assembly GCF_036227065.1. Classification (GTDB taxonomy): domain Bacteria; phylum Actinomycetota; class Actinomycetes; order Streptosporangiales; family Streptosporangiaceae; genus Spirillospora; species Spirillospora xylanilytica. The sequence continues at coordinate 2,083,841 of NZ_CP109432.1, read as the reverse complement.
TACATGTAAGAAAAGTAGTCGTGACGATCCCCGTTGTCGACTCCGGGGTCCCGGGATGGGCGATGATGAGGGCATGCCGACCGAGCGAACGAGCACCACGGGCCGCCCGCCGCGGATCTCCCGCGAGGAGATCGTCGAGGCGGCGCACCGGGTGGTGGACGCCGAGGGCGCCGGGAAGCTGACCATGCGGCGGCTCGCCCGCGAGCTCGGCTGCACCCCGATGGCGCTCTACCACCACGTCCGCGACAAGGACGAGCTGCTCCTGCTGCTGCTCGACGACTACGCGGCGCGGCTGCCCCGGCCCGAGCCGCCCGCCGAGCCGCGCGAGCGCATCGTCGCCGTCGCCACCGCGCTGCGCGACGGGCTGGCCGGCCTCCCGTGGATCGCCGAGGTGCTCACCGCCGACGACCTGTTGTCGGTCTCCGCGCTCTGGTACAGCGAGCACATCGTCGACGCCGCGGTCCAGGCCGGCCTGACCCTCGACCGGGCCGTGCACGCCTACCGGGCGATCTGGTACTACACCGCCGGGGAGATCATCATCCGCGCGTCCGCCGCCCGCCGCCGCGCGGACGCCGGCAAGCCCACCTACCGCGAGCGGGTCTTCGCCGAGATCGACCCGGAGCCGTTCCCCCGGCTGGCGTCGGTGGCCGGGCGCTGGGCGCCGCTGACCGCCGAGGACACCTACGGCGACGGCCTCCGCGCCCTGGTCGACGGCCTGCTCGCCGCCCGCTAGGGGCGGGGGTCAGAGGCCGAGCCGCTTGGCGACGATCTCGTTCATGATCTCGCTGGTTCCGCCGCCGATACCGAGGATGCGCGCGTCCCGGTAGTGCCGCTCGACCTCGGACTCGCGCATGTAGCCCATCCCGCCGTGGAGCTGGACGGCCTCGTGCACCACGTGCTCGACCGCGTACACCGCGGTGTTCTTGGCGTAGGCCGTCTCGGTCAGGACGTCCTCGCCCGCGACGTGCCGCTCGGCGACCGATCGGGTGTAAGCGCGGGCGACGTCGACCTGCCGGGCCATCTCCGCGATCTTGTGGCGGACGAGCTGGCGGGACGCCAGCGGCCGGCCGAACGTCTCGCGGGCCCGCACCCACTCCAGGGTCAGGTCCAGGCACCGCTGCGCCGTCGCGTACGCCTGGACGGCCAGGGACAGCCGCTCGGACACGAAGTTCTGCACGATCTGGAGGAAGCCGCCGTTCTCCGGGCCGATCAGGTTGGCGGCCGGCACCCGCACGTCCGCGAACGAGAGCTCGGCGGTGTCGGAGCAGAGCCACCCCATCTTGTCGAGCGCGCGCGAGACGGTGAAGCCCGGCGCGCCCTTCTCGACGACCAGCAGCGAGATCCCGCCGAAGCCCGGCCCGCCGGTGCGCACCGCGGTGGTCACGAAGTCGGCCCGCACCCCCGAGGTGATGAAGATCTTGGCGCCGTCGACCAGGTAGGAGTCGCCGTCGCGGACCGCGGTGGTGGCGATCCCGGCCACGTCCGACCCGGTGCCGGGCTCGGTGACGCCGAGCGCGCCGATCATCTCGCCGGCCAGCACCGGCCGGGCGAACCGGTCGATCAGCCCGGCGTCGCCGGACGCGACCAGGTGCGGCAGCGCGATCCCGTGCGTGAACAGCGAGGCCACCACGCCGCCCGAGCCGCCCGCCTGGATCAGCTCCTCCGCGACGATCAGCGCGTCCAGGACGTCGCCGCCCGAGCCGCCCGCCGCCTCCGGGAACCCGGCGCCGAGCAGCCCGGCGCCGGCGGCCTTGCGGTGCAGCTCGCGGGGGAGCTCCCCGGCCTCCTCCCAGCCGGCGAGGAACGGCACGATCTCGCGGGCGGTGAACTCGCGGACCAGCCGGCGCAGCGCGGCGCGCTCGGGGGTGTTCCAGGGACTCATGCGCCGGCTCCTCCAACGACTCGAATGAGATTCGGAATCTAACAGGAGCCGGTGCCGGGCGCCGCGTCCGGGCCGCCGCCCGGGATCACTCCGGCAGTGGCGGGAGCTCCTCGGCCCGGACGGTGGTGATGGCGCAGACGTGCCGCCGCAGCATGGCGGCCAGGCCGGACGGCCCGAGGCGGTCCGGCTGGAGGATGGCGTGCAGCGTCATCCCGTCGATCAGCGCGTGCATCCGGCCGGCCTCCTCGTCCGGATCGAGGCCGGGGCGGAGCACCCCGACGCCCGCGGCGCCGGTCAGCACCCGGCCGATGACCCGCCGCAGGTCGTCGTGCATCTCCAGCGCGAGCGGGGCGAGCTCGGACCGGGTGCGGGCGCTGGTGGTGAAGGCCAGCCACACCTCGGCCTCCTCGCGGCGCTCGGCGTCGATGGGGAGCACCTCGGCGAACATCGCCTCCAGGGTCGCCACGTGCGCGGCCGGCGGCGCGTCCGGACCGGGGACGCGCAGCCCGGCCGCGCGGGCGAGCAGCCGCTTGCCCGCGCGCAGTGCGAACAGGTTCATCGCGAAGTTCATGATGTCGGCCTGCCCGGCGAAGTAGTGCCGGACCGAGCCGATCGCGAGACCGGCCTCCTCGGCCACGTTGCGCAGCGACGCCAGTTCGAGGCCGTCGCGCCGGGCGACCCGGAACACGGCCTCGGCGATCTCCTGGCGGCGCTCCTCCGGATCCACGACCTTGGGCATGGACCTTTTATAGCACGGACGTGCTACCTTGTTTTGGCATGGGAGTGCTAAATAACCCGGAGGGGGCGCGACGTGCACGAGGTGATGAATGTGCTGCTGATCAGGTTCGGCGTCATGGTCGGTGCGGTCACCCTGCTGATCATCGCCGGATTCACCGTGGCGATCATGCTCAAGCGGCGCGGGGGGATCGGCCGGGACGGGCGGGCGGCGCAGGCGGCGCGGGCCGCCGAGCCGCTGGTCCGCGCCTGGGCCGGCGGCCGGCCGCGCGGCGGCGGAAGGGGGCGGCGGGACGGTCTCGGCCGGCTGGCCGTCCGCGGGGTGCTGGAGCACCTGGACCAGGGCCGGGGGCGGCCGGGAACGGGGACGGGGGAGCGCGATGGCCGCCGCCGATGAGGGCTCGGAGATCCTCGACGAGATCCTGGCGGACTACCTGATCAAGGGCGCGATCGTCCTGGCCGCGCTGGTCGTGCTGGTGATCGTCCTGACGATCGTCTACCGCCGGGCCGGGCGCTGACGAGGGCCGGGCGCGGGCGAGGGGCCGGCGCCGGGCGGTTCCGGGCGCCGACGAAAAAATGGCACGCCGGTCCGGGACCGGCGTGCCATTCCTCGGAGGCGGAGGTCAGCCGACGACGCTGGCGACCGATTCCGCCCACAGGCCCAGGGCGTCATCGACCTGGGACGCGTCGACCACCAGCGGCGGGATCATCCGGACCACGTTCCCGAACGCGCCGCAGGTGAGCAGGAGCAGACCGCGCTCGGCGGCGGCCCGGTGGGCGCCCTGCGCGGCCTCCGGGTCGGGCTCCCCGTCCGCCGTGGTGAACTCGCAGGCCTGCATGAGCCCGAGCCCGCGGACGTCGCCGATCCGTGGGTGGTCGGCGGCGACCTTGCGCAGGCCGTCGTGCAGCCGGGCGCCCATCTTGGCCGAGTTGGCCACCAGCTCCTCGTCCTGGATGACGTCCAGGGTGGCGAGCGCGGCGGCGCAGGAGACCGCGTTGCCGCCGTAGGTGCCGCCCTGCGAGCCCGGCCAGGCGCGCTCCATCACCGAGGTGGGCGCCGCGATCGCCGACAGCGGGAAGCCGCTCGCCAGCCCCTTGGCGGTGATGAGCACGTCGGGACGGATGTCGGAGTGCTGGTGCCCCCAGAACCGCCCGGTGCGGCCGTAGCCGGTCTGCACCTCGTCGACGACCAGCAGGATCCCGTGCCGGTCGGCGCGCTCGCGCAGGCCCTCCAGGAACGCGGCCGGCGCCGGGATGTAGCCGCCCTCACCGAGCACCGGCTCGACCATGAAGGCCGCGGTGTCCTTGGGGGACGAGACCGTGGCCAGCAGGTAGTCGAGCTCGCGCAGCGCGAAGCGGACCGCCTCGGCCTCGTCCCACCCGTAGCGGTAGGCCTGGGGGAACGGGGCCACGGCCACGCCGGGCATCAGCGGGCCGATGCCCGCGCGGAACTTGGTGCCCGCGGTGGTGAGCGCCGCCGCGCCCATCGTGCGGCCGTGGAACCCGCCGTGGAAGACCACGATGTTCTGCCGTCCGGTGGCGTGCCGGGCCAGCCGGATCGCGCCCTCGACGGCCTCGCTGCCGCTGTTGAGGTAGAACACCGAGTCGATGCCGTCCGGCAGCACCTCGCCGAGCCGCTCGGTGAGCTTCAGCAGCGGGCGGTGCATGACGGTCGTGTACTGGCCGTGGATCAGCTTGGCGACCTGCTGCTGGGCCGCCTCCACCACGCGCGGATGGCAGTGCCCGGTGCTGGTCACCCCGATCCCGGCGGTGAAGTCGAGGTGTCGGCGTCCCTCCTCGTCGTACAGGTAGACGCCCTCGCCGCGTTCCGCGAGCACGGGGGTGGCCTGCTTGAGCAGGGGTGACAGCTTCGCCATGCGTCCCTCCCAGTAGATTGTCGACAATCTACAACGAATGTCGTCGTGCGCGCACCCTGGGGATCCAGGGTGCGGGTACTAGGTCGTGCGGAGCCGTTCGATGGAGTCGGTCATGTGCTCCTCGATCAGCTTGAGCAGCCGCTCCTCCTCGCCGTCGCCGATGGCGTCGACCAGGCGGCGGTGCTCTTCGACCAGCTCCTCGGGCTCGGGGTACTTGTCCTGGAGCGCGTTCAGGCACATCCGGGTCTCGACCAGCAGCGTCAGCGCCATCCGCTCGAGCCGGGCGCTGCCCGAGGAGCTCACCAGCACCTGGTGGAACTCCTGGTCGGCGTCGCTCATCGCGACCGGATCGCGCTGCCGGGCCGCCTCGACCAGGGCCTTGAGGGCCCTGGTCAGACGGACCACGGCCTCGCCGCGGTTGCGCTCCATGATCAGTGTGCAGGCGGCCCGTTCGATCGCCAGCCTGGTCCGGTAGACGTCCTCGACGTCACCCTCGTCCAACGTGATCACGAAGAGGCCGCGGTGCGGCTCGCTGTGCAGCAGGCCCTCCTGGACCAGGCGCTGCATCGCCTCGCGCAGCGGTCCCCGGCTGATTCCCAGCCTGGCGGCCAGCTCGGCCTCGCCGAGCTGGGCGCCGGGCTCCAGCGATCCGTACAGGATCGCCGAGCGAAGCTCGTCGGAGACGATCTCGACGGTGGACTTGCGCGGAACCGGTTCAAGCTCGCCCAATCGGCCCATGCGAGGGCCCCTTTCCTCATTTTCGTTGGCTGGTTCGGGCCGGCTCGGAGAACAGCCGGCCCAGGCCGGGCCGGGATGGCGGCTCGGCCTGTGGCCCGGCGGCGAGGCGCAGGCCCTCCCAGACGCTCACCTGATTGGCGGTGAGCACCGGCTTGCCGAGCCGCGCCTCCAGCTCGTCGAGCCAGGCCACGCTGTGCAGCGCGGTGTCGGGCACCAGCACCGCCTCGGCGTCCGGGTGGTCGTTGGCCGCGACGAAGTCGAGCACCTCGTCCCGGCCGAGGGTGCCGACCTCGGCGGCGGTGACGATGCCGCGGCAGGACAGTGCGACGACCTCGATGTCGGCGTGCCCGAGGAACTCGACGAAGCGCTCGGCCACGTCGGCCGGGTAGGTCGCGGCGACCGCGACCTTCCGCAGCCCGAGGTGACGGGCCGCGTTGACGAACGCGAAGGAGGTGCTGGAGGCCGGCACGCCCGCCGCCTCCTGGACGCCCTTGACCTGCTCGGCCGCGCCGTCCCAGCCGAACACGAAGCTGCCGCTGGTGCAGGCCCACACCGCGGCCCGCACGCCCTTCTCGCGGAGCGCGCGGGCTCCTTCGGCCAGCACCTCGGGGCCGCCGATGTCGAGCAGCGCGTCGACCCGGTGCGCGTCCTCGCGCATGACCGTGTGGACCACCGGCAGCCGGCCCTCCGCGCCGAGGATCCCCTCGATCACGGGGTAGTCGTCCTCGGCGCTGTAGCCGGGGTAGAGGAAGCCGGCGATCGGCCCCATCGATCCTCCGTCCGGGCCGTCAGCGGAAATATTGTCAACAAATGTACCATTTGTCATGAAACTAGCCCTCCGATCAGGCGGCCGTGGGGCGGGTGAGCTGCACCAGCCACTGGTCGGAGCCGGCGGCGGGCCGGCCCATCGCGCGCAACGCCGAGCACATCGTGACCTGGTTGGCGGTGAGGACCGGCTTGTTCAGCATCTTCTCCAGCGGCGCGATGATGTCGTAGGTCGGCACGTTGGTGCAGCTGATGAAGACCGCCTCGGCGTCGGGCCGGTCGACGGTGGACACGGCGTTGACGATCTCGCCGTACCCGACCTTCCAGATGTGGCTGAGCAGCCCCATCCCGACGGACGCCACCACCTCGATGCCGTGCTCCGCGAGGAAGGAGATCAGCCGGCTGGTGACGCTGTCGATGTAGGGGGTGACGACCGCGATCCGCCGTGCGTTGAGCAGCCGTAGCGACTCGACCAGGGCGCCCGAGGATGTGGTGGCGGCGGGCGCGCCCGCCCCCAGCATCGTCTGGGTGAGCGTCCGCTCGCCCTCCGCCCCGCGGATGAAGCTTCCCGAGGCGCAGGCGTACGCCACGGCGAGGGGTTCGGGGGCGAGCACATCGCGGGTCGCCTGCCGGACGATCGGCTGCTCGGACAGCGCCGTGGCCATCTCGACGGTCACCGGCACCGGGACGTAGGGGAGCCGGGTCATGAAGAGGGACACGTCGTCGGGCGTCCAGCGCCACAGCTCACGGTCGAGGGCGAAGTCGAACGGCGCGACCACCCCGATGCCGTGCTGCGCCAGCAGCTCCGGGCCGACGACCAGCTTGGGGTCGAAAGTCATTCGGGCCGCCGCTCAGGACTCGTGCCGGCGGTAGACCAGGCGTTCCCCGACCGCGCCGGAGCGCCAGACGTCGTTGCACGCCTCGGCCATCCGGTCGAGGCCCTCGACGATCGTCGCGTAGACGTTGCCGACCACCCAGCCGACATCACCGTTGAGCAGCAGGTTGTTGCGGCCGTAGAAGATCGCGAGGTCGATCACCCCGGGCAGCTCGTGGATCCCCTTCTCCTCCTTGAACCCCCGGTCGAGCATCCCCCCGGGGAACGAGAAGTAGACGACGTCGCCGGGGATCGGGGTGACGGTCGGGTTCTCCTGCCCCACCTCCTCCGGGGCGAAGCGCTCCACCATCGTGTAGACCTCGTTGCGGGCGTACTTGGCGTGATAGGCGTCGCCGAGCAGCGGCAGGGCGTTCCAGACGGCTTCGCAGGTCCTGGGTGCGTCCTTTTCAAGTAGTTCCGCGACGCAGGATACGCCGCGCCGTTCCAGTGAGATGGACATGAACTTCGGCATGCCGGGCCTCCCCGTGCACAGGGGCGGGCGATGTGATCGCCCACCCGAGAGGACTCTTCGTTCGAGCGCCTTGGGACCCGTCCTGGCCTGAGGGAACGGTTGCGACGGTCTTGCAGCACGTGATCAGCGTGGTCACCTGGCTCTATGCGGCCACGCTGATTGTTGACAATCCTACGAACGCTTCCTAGCGTGTCAATGCCTTGGGAGATGCATTCCCGTTAACTCGGCACTACGGAAAGTGACACTGATGGAGCAGGAGCGGTCAGATCCAGGCGGCACTCGGGGCTCCCGTCCCAGCGTGTTGGTGCTGCGGGGCGATCACGAGCCGCCCGGCATGGGCCCGGTGGAGCAAATGTCAAATGTCCGTTATGTCCGAGAAAAAGAGTTGGAAACGGCGCTACCGGACGCCGAGATCCTGTTCATGTACGACTTCTGGTCCGAGGCGCTGCGCCGGGCGTGGCCCGCGGAGGGCGGGCCGGGCTGGGTGCACATCGCCAGCGCCGGCGTCGACCGGCTGCTGTTCCCCGAGCTGGTCGAGTCCAGCACGGTGGTCACCAACTCGCGCGGGATCTTCGACGAGCCGATCGCCGAGTACGTCCTCGGCCTGGTCCTGGCCTTCGCCAAGGACCTGCACACCACGCTGCGGCTCCAGGCCGAGCGGACCTGGCGGCACCGCGAGACCGAGCGGCTCACGGGCGCCCGCGCCCTGGTCGTCGGGACCGGGCCGATCGGCCGGGCGATCGGCCGCCGGCTCGGCGCCGCCGGGCTGCGGGTCGGCGGCATCGGCCGCACCGCCCGCGCGGCGGACCCCGACCTCGGCGAGGTGCTCCCGATGGAGCGGCTCGGCGAGGCGCTCGCCGAGGCCGACTACGTGGTGCTGGCCGCGCCGCTCACCGACGCGACCCGTGGCATGATCGACGCCGCCGCGCTCGCCCGGATGCGGCCGGGCGCGCGGCTGATCAACGTCGGCCGGGGACCGCTGGTGGTCCAGGACGACCTGGTCGAGGCGCTGCGCGCGGGCACGATCGCCGGCGCCGCGCTGGACGTCTTCGTCGACGAGCCGCTGCCCACTCCCTCGGCGCTCTGGGACCTGCCCAACGTGATCGTCTCCCCGCACATGTCGGGCGACGTCGTCGGCTGGCGGACCGACCTGGTCCGCCTGTTCGCCGACAACCTCGACCGCTACCGGCACGACCAGCCGCTCCGCAACGTCGTCGACAAGCGGCTCGGCTACGTCAGCTCCGCCTCCACGCCCGTCCCGCACGCAGATCAGAGGGGATGACGATGTCAGGCGCCACCACGTCCACTTCGTCCACCGACACCGCTTCGTCCAGCGACACCGCGATCGCCGACCTGAGCGCGACCGAGCTCGCGGCGGCCTACCGCTCCGGGCGGCTCTCCCCGGTCGAGGCCGCCGAGGCCGTGTTCGAACGGATCGACCGGGCCGACCCCGCGGTGAACGCGTTCTGCCTGATCGACCCCGAGAGCGCGCTGACCGCCGCCGCCGCGTCCGCCGAGCGGTGGCGGCGCGGCGAGCCCCGCGGCGAGCTGGACGGCGTGCCCGTCTCGATCAAGGACGTGCTGATCACCCGCGACTGGCCCACCCTGCGCGGCTCCCGCTCGGTCGACCCCGCCGGGCCCTGGACCGAGGACGCGCCCTCGGTGGCGCGGCTGCGTGAGCAGGGCGCGGTCATGGTCGGCAAGACCACCACCCCCGAGTTCGCCTGGAAGGGCGTCACCGACAACCCCCTCGACGGCATCACCCGCAACCCCTGGGACCCCTCCCGCACGGCCGGCGGGTCCAGCGGCGGCGCCGCCGCGGCCGTCGCGGCGGGCATGGCGCCGCTGGCGCTCGGCACCGACGGCGGCGGCTCGGTGCGCATCCCCGCCTCGTTCACCGGCACGTTCACCCTTAAGCCGACCTACGGCCGGATCCCGCACTTCCCGGCGAGCCCGTTCGGCACGCTCGCGCACGTCGGCCCGATCACCCGGACGGTGGCCGACGCCGCGCTGCTCATGGACGTGGTCTGCGGCCACGACAGCCGCGACTGGTCGGCGCTCCCGCCGCCGCCCGGCTCCTTCGCCGCGGTGGACGTCGACGACCTGCGCGGGCTGCGCGTGGCGTTCAGCCCGACGCTCGGGTTCGCCTCGGTCGACCCGGAGGTCGCCGGGCCGGTCGCCGCCGCGGCGCGGGTCTTCGCCGACCTCGGCGCCGAGGTCGAGCTGGTCGACCCCGGGTTCGCCGACCCGGTCGCCGACTTCGAGACGCTGTGGTTCGCCGGCGCCGCCAAGGTGGTCGAGCACCTGACCGCCGCGCAGCGCGCCGAGCTCGACCCCGGGCTCCGGGAGATCTGCGAGCAGGGCGCCCGGTACTCGGCGAGCGACTACCTGGAGGCGACCGCCGGCCGGATGGAGCTCGGCCGGCTGATGGGCCGGTTCCACGACGAGTACGACCTGCTGCTCACCCCGACCATGCCGATCGCCGCGTTCGAGGCGGGCGTGGAGGTGCCGCCGGGGAGCGCCTCGCCGCGCTGGACGAGCTGGACCCCGTTCACCTACCCGTTCAACATGACCCAGCAGCCGGCGGCCAGCCTGCCCTGCGGCTTCACTCCGGCGGGGCTGCCGGTCGGCCTCCAGGTGGTCGGCCCGCGGCACTCCGACGCGCTGGTGCTGGCCGCGTGCCGGGCCTACGAGCGGGCCCGGCCGTGGCACGGCGCCCGTCCGGCGCTTCCCCGGACGTAGGGGCGCCGCCGTTGCGCGGGGTCCCCGGAGTGTCTAGTGTCCCGAACAAGCATCTGCTTGTCTTTCGGGAGGCCCCGTGCGCCGCGGCATCTACCTGCTCGAAGAGGTCGAGTTCCACCCGATGAACTCGCGCAGGCCGCTGGAGTACCTGCGCTGGCTCACCGCCTACAAGCAGGAGGACGACCGGCTCGCCGAGGGCGCGCACGAGCTGACCGAGGGACTGTCCATCAGGTCCCGCGACATCGACCTGGTGGGCGCCTTCTACGCGGTCGGCATCACCGGCCACCCGCAGTTCAAGGTGGTCACGCTCTGGGACTGCCACGGCGGCTGGGAGGGCGGCTGGCGGCAGATGCTGGAGATCTACGACGACGTCCAGCAGAACCTGTTCCTATCCGACATCGACGACCTGCGGCACGGCGCGTTCTCCCGCCCGCTCGGCGCGGCCCCCGGCGGCCCGGCCCTGGCGGACCTGGTCGCCGAGGGCTACGCCGCGCCGCTGTACCTGTTCGAGAGCGCCCAGGTCCGTCCCGGCGCCGCGCTCGACTACCTGGCCGCGGTGCGCGAGGAGCGGGCCCCGGTCCTCGCCGAGCACGGCCACCGGCTCGCGGGCGCCTACGAGGTGCAGTTCTGCGACACCGAGGTGGTCACGCTCTGGGGCACCGGCATCGACGCCCACCTCGGCCTCCAGCGGGCCCGCGACGCCGCCCTCGGCCTGGACGACGGGGTCGAGCCCGACCACCGCCTGCTGAGCTGGCGCAAACGAGCCCGCGAATACCTCGACGGCCCCTGGCGCGAGACCCTGCTCAGCCCCTACCCCGGGAGCAAGCTGGCGCCACGGTGACCGGCCGCCGGGGCCGCTCGCGGGCTACTCGAGCTCTTCGCGCCGGCGCTGCTCCCTGCGGAGGCGCTTCTCCTCGCGGCGGGCCTTGCGCTTCACACTGACGCCGCCCCAGAAGGAGAAGCCGGAGACGATCACCCGGGGGGCGCCGGCGGCGCCGGGGCCGCTGGCGTCGTGCTCGAAGCCGCCCATGATCCCGATGCCCGTGACGTGCACGGTGAGGTCCTCGGGGGCGATCACGTCGATGCCGCCCATGACGGCGAAGGCGCGGATCCGCACCTCGTTCTCGCTGAACCGGGCCTCGCGCAGGTCGATCTTGCCGCCGCCCCAGAAGGCGAAGGCGGTGAAGACCGCCGGGACGTTCCAGACGCCCTGCCGCTTGAACTCGGCCATGACGGCGACGCCGCTCTTCCATGAGGGGGCGTCGGGGACCGGGGCGAAGCCGGGCGCGCGGCCGGTGACGGGGACGGACGGGCCGGGGGAGCCGGCCGCCGGCAGGTCCCGGGTGACGGGCTCCAGGTCGGCGTAGGTCTTGGCGGCGTAGACCAGGTCCAAGCGCTCGTCGAGCTCCTCCAGCGTCAGCCGTCCGTCGCCCGCCGCGTCCCGCAGGATCTGCGCGACACGGTCACGGTCGGTGTCGGACGCGCGCATCTCGGGCGGGTTGGGGGAGTCCGCCCGATCGGGGAGGTTCGTCATGGACCGAGCCTAAGGCAGCCGGGGCGCGGCGGGGAGCCGCCGGTCCAGGTCGTCGCGGCGTGTCGCGGCCGGTACCGGCGGCGGGTCAGGCCCGGGGGCCGGCGGCCCGGTCGCGGCGCTCGTTCCAGGTGGCGATCTGGGTGCGCGAGTTGAACCCGAGCTTGGCCAGGATGTGCTCCACGTGCGAGTCGACGGTCCGCTTGGCGATGATCAGCCGTTCCGCGATCTCGCGGTTGGACAGGCCCTCGGCGACCAGCGCGGCGACCTGCCGCTCGCGGACGGTCAGCGGGTCGGCGGCGGGCGCGTCGGCCGCCCCGGGCGCGGCGTCGGACGCGGCCTCGCCGCGGGCGAGCGCGATCGCCTCGGCGACCGACAGGCCCGCGCCGCGCCGCTTGGCGTCCTCGAACGGCCGCCGCGGGAGCCGCCGCAGCACCGCCCGCTCGGACGTCGCGCGCCGCTGCATGTAGTGCGGCCCGTACTGGCCGGACGCGCCGAGCGTCCGCCACATCGTGTCGGTGGCGCCCAGCAGCATCGCCGCCCGCTCGTTCTCGCCGCCCACCACCGAGGCCGGGGTCAGCAGGTCGAGGGCGAGGGTGATGCCGAGCTGGTCGCCGAGCGACTCCTTGATGCGCAGGCAGGCCAGCAGGTCCTGGACGGCCTTGTCGTGCTCGCCGAGCCACCAGTGCGCCGCGCCCCGGGCGTAGAGCGCGAACGAGTGGTTCCAGCACTCTCCGGTCTCCTCACCGCCGCGGACGGTCTCCTGCGCGACGGCCAGGGCCTCGTCCTCGAGGCCCTGGAGCAGCAGCACCGTCGACAGGTGCGGCCCGGTGAGCAGCGCGAGGGGGTCGTTGTAGCCGATCTCGTCGAACGCGGCGCGGGCCTCCTCCAGATGCGCGCGCGCCTCGTCGAGGTGCCCCTCGAACAGGGCGATCAGGGCCTGCCCGTGCAGCGCGTGCGCCCGCAGCTCGTCGTCGCCGGCCTCCAGCGCGGCGGCGAACAGCGGCCGGGCGTAGTCGGGCTCGCCCTGCTGGACGGCGACCATCGCGGCGCCGTAGCCGACCACGGCGCGGTCGCGCGGGGAGGCGGAGGCGATCCCCAGCGCCCGCTCGTGCCAGCGCCGCGCCTCGGCGAACAGCCCCAGGCACATCCAGTAGTGCTGGAGGACGATGGTCAGGCGCAGGCCGGTGGCCTCCTCGTCGGGCGAGGACAGCGAGTACTCCAGCGCGACCCGCAGGTTGGCGTTCTCGTCGCGGAGCCTGATCAGCCAGCCGAGCTGGTCGGCGCCGAGCGCCGCGTTGCGGGCCTGCACGGCCAGGTCGAGGTAGTGGTCGCGGTGCAGGCGGCGCAGCGCCGGGCCCTCGCCGAGCTCGGCGAGCCGCTCGGCGCCGTACTCGCGGATGGTGTCGAGCATGCGGTAGCGGCGGCCGTCGCGCTCGCACAGCACGATCGACTTCTCCACCAGCCGGCCCAGCACCTCGAACAGCCCGTCGGCGGCGACCTCGTCACCGCCGCAGACGCCCTCGGCGGCGGTCAGGTCGAAGTCGCCGGGGAAGACCGAAAGCCGCGCCCACAGCGCCTGCTCGTCGGGGGTGCACAGCTCGTGGCTCCACTCGATCGCGGCGCGCAGCGTGCGGTGCCGGTCGCGGCCCGCGCGGCTGGTGCCGAGCAGCCGGAACCGGTCGTCGATCCGCGCCTCGAGCTGCTCGACCGACATGGTGCGCAGCCGCACCGCGGCCAGCTCGATCGCGAGCGGGATGCCGTCGAGCCGGCGGCACAGCCGGGTCACCGTGTCGCGGTTGTCGCCGCTGAGCGCGAAGCCGGGCGCCATCGCCTCGGCGCGGTCGGCGAACAGCGCCACCGCGTCGTCCTCGCCGGGGCCGCCGGAGACCGGCAGCGGCTGGATCATCAGGTTGTGCTCGCCCATCACGTCGAGCGGCTCGCGGCTGGTGGTCAGGATGCGCAGGCCGGGCGCGGCGCGCAGCAGCACCTCCGACAGCAGCGCGCACCCGTCGACGAGGTGCTCGCAGGTGTCCAGCAGCAGCAGCAGCCGCTTGTCGGCCAGATGGTCGGAGAGCCGGTCGAGCGGGGCCCCGGCCGTCTGGCCGGGGAGCTGGAGCGCGTCGGCGACGGTGCGCGGCAGCAGCTCGGGCTCGTGCAGCGCCGACAGCTCGACCAGCCACACCCCGTCGGCGAACGAGCGGCGCAGGTCGGTCGCCAGCCGCACCGCCAGCCGGGTCTTGCCGACCCCGCCGACCCCGGTGAGGGTCAGCAGCCGGGTGCGCGCCAGCACCTGCTTGGCCTCGGCGAGTTCGCGCCGCCGGCCGATGAACTTGGTCACCTCGGCCGGCAGGTTGCCCGCGCCCGCCTTCTCAGCCAGAACCGTCACGGCCACCTCGATCGGAACGTGGGGAGCGTACATATCGTATGCCGGAGTTCCGGTCGGGACAGGGGGCTCGCGGGCAACACCCTCAGCCGGCCGGCTCCAGCCGCACGACGACCGACTTCGACGTGGGGGTGTTGCTGACCTGGGCGGTGCTGTCGAGCGGGACCAGCACGTTGGTCTCGGGGAAGTACGCGGCGGCGCAGCCGCGCGCGGTCGCGTACGCGATGGTCCGGAATCGCTCGGCGCGTCGCTCCACCCCGTCGGACCACTCCGACACCAGGTCGACCATCGCGCCGTCCGCCAGCCCGAGCGCCTCCAGGTCGCCCGGATGGACGAAGACCACCCGGCGGCCCGCCTTGACGCCGCGATACCGGTCGTCCAGCCCGTAGATGGTGGTGTTGTACTGGTCGTGGCTGCGCACCGTCTGCAACAGCAGCCGGCCCTCCGGGACCCGCAGCACCTCGAGCGGGTTCGCCGTGAAGTTGGCCTTGCCCGTCGCGGTGGGGAACCTCCGCTCGTCGCGCGGCGCGTGCGGCAGCGTGAACCCGCCGGGCTCGCGCACCTTGGCGTTGTAGCCCTCGAACCCGGGCACGACCCGCGACACGTGGTCGCGGATCACGTCGTAGTCGCGCTCCATCGCGGCCCAGCCGATGGACGAGCCGGCCAGCGTGGCGCGGGCCAGCGCGCACACGATCGCGACCTCCGACCGCAGCCGCGGGGACGCCGGCGCGAGCCGTCCGCGCGAGGCGTGCACCATGCCCATCGAGTCCTCGACCGACACGAACTGCGCGCCGCCCGCCTGCACGTCGCGCTCGGTGCGGCCGAGCGCCGGCAGGATCAGCGCCTGCTCGCCGGTGACCGCGTGCGAGCGGTTGAGCTTGGTGGAGACCTGCGCGGTCAGCCGGCAGCCGCGCATCGCCGCCTCGGTCACCGCCGAGTCGGGGGTGGCGCGGACGAAGTTGCCGCCCATCGCGAAGAAGACCTTGGCCCGCCCGTCGCGCATGGCCCGGATCGCGTCGACGGTGTCGAGGCCGTGCTCGCGCGGCGGCTCGAACGCGAACTCCTCGGCCAGCGCGTCGAGGAAGGCGGGGGCGGGCTTCTCGTAGATGCCCATCGTGCGGTCGCCCTGCACGTTGGAGTGGCCGCGCACCGGGCAGACGCCCGCGCCGGGACGGCCGACGTTGCCGCGCAGCAGCAGGAAGTTGACCAGCTCGCGGATCGTCGGGACCGAGTTGCGGTGCTGGGTCAGCCCCATCGCCCAGCACACCACGATGCGGTCCGCGGCCAGCACGTCGCCGAGCGTCGCGGCGATCTCGCCGCGGGTCAGCCCGGTGGCCTCCAGCACCTCGTCCCAGTCGAGCGCCCGGACGTGCTCCTCGAACTCCGCGAACCCGGCGGTGTGCTCCTCGACGAAGGCGCGGTCGACCGCGCCGGGGGCGTCCGACTCCAGCAGCATCCGGTTGAGCGCCTGGAACAGCGCCAGGTCGCCGTTCAGCCGGATCTGGAGGAACCGGTCGGCGAGCCGGGTGCCCCGCCCGGCCAGCCCGCCGGGCCGCTGCGGGTTCTTGAACCGGATCAGTCCGGCCTCGGGCAGCGGGTTGACCGCGATGATCCGGGCGCCGGACTTCTTGGCGCGCTCCAGCGCGGACAGCATCCGCGGATGGTTGGTGCCGGGGTTCTGCCCGACGACGAAGATCAGGTCGGCCTGGTAGAGGTCGTCCAGCAGCACCGAGCCCTTGCCGACGCCGAGCGTCTCGGTCAGCGCCGACCCCGACGACTCGTGGCACATGTTGGAGCAGTCGGGCAGGTTGTTGGTGCCGAACGCGCGGACGAAGAGCTGGTAGGCGAACGCGGCCTCGTTGCTGGTGCGGCCCGAGGTGTAGAAGACCGCCTCGTCGGGGGAGCCGAGCGCGTTCAGCTCGGCGGCGACCAGCGCGACCGCCTCGTCCCACCCGACCGGCTCGTAGTGCTCGGACCCGGTCCGTTTGATCATCGGCTCGGTCAGCCGGCCCTGCTGCCCGAGCCAGTGGTCGGACCGCCCGGCCAGCTCCGCCACGGTGTGCCGGGCGAAGAACTCACGGGTGATCCGCCGGGTGGTGGCCTCCTCGGCGACGGCCTTCGCGCCGTTCTCGCAGAACTCGGCGACGTGCCGGTGGTCGCCCTCGGGCCAGGCGCAGCCGGGGCAGTCGAACCCCTTCTTCTGGTTGACCCGCAGCAGCGTCAGCGCGGTGCGGCGCACCCCCATCTGCTCGTAGGAGTCGCGCAGCGCCGCGGCGACCCCCGGGACGCCGGCCGCCCAGTCCTCGGGCGCGGTCACCTCCAGCGCGGCGTCGTCGAAGTCGTCCTGCGGCGCCTCACGGCTCATCACGCACATCCTCGGGGTCGGGGCGGGGCCTGGTCCCACTGTCGCACGTCGCGGGCGGCGCTCACGAGGTGCGGGCCGGCCGGCCGGTCCGCGTGGCGACCTGCGTGCGCGAGCTGACGCCGAGCTTGGCCAGGATGTGCTCCACGTGCGAGTCGACGGTCCGCTTGGCGATGATCAGCCGTTCCGCGATCTCGCGGTTGGACAGCCCCTCGGCGACCAGCTCGGCGACCTGCCGCTCGCGCCGGGTCAGCACCGTCACCGCCGACCCGGGCGGCGGCGGCAGGTCGGGCGCGCGGGCCGGGTCGAGGGCGAGGGCGATCGCCTCGCCGACCGGCAGGGCGCGGCCCGCGTCCTGCGCGGTGCGCAGCCGCTCGTCGCCGAGCGCCGCCCGCGCCGCGTCGACCCCGGCGTCGCGCAGCCCCGCGTAGTGCGGCCCGCGCTGGATCGGCGCGCGCAGCGCCTGCCACATCCCGGCGGTGGCGCCGGCGAGGACCGCGGCCCGCTCGTACTCGTCGCGGGAGACCGCGCACACCATCAGCAGGTCGAGGCACATCGTGGCGGCGACCTGGTCGTTGAACGCCTCCACGATCAGCAGGCTCTCGCGTGCGTCCCGGGCGGCGGCGTCGATCGCGCCGCCCAGGTAGTGCGTCGCGCCGCGCATCCACAGCGCGAACGCGCGGGCCCACTGCTCGCCGGTCGCCTCGCACGCCGCCAGCCCCTGCTCGCAGGCGCGCAGCGCGCCGTCCAGGTCACCGAGCAGGGCCAGCGCGGAACCGAGGTCGGTGTAGATCGTGAGGGCGTCCGGATCGCGGTGCCCGTCGCGCTCGTAGATCGCCTGCGTCTCGCGGTAGCACCCGAGCGCCTTCTCGATGTCGCCGGCGTAGAACGCCGAACGGCCGCGCTCGTGGACGGCGTGCGCCCACAGGTCGGCGTCGCCGAGCGTGCCGGCGGCCTCGGCGGCCTCGGCCAGCAGCGGCCCGGCGTCGGCCAGGTCGCCCTGGAGGACGGCGAACAGCCCCACCCCGTACGCCGTCCAGCCGCGTTCGGCGGTGACGCCCGTCGTGGCCGCCAGCACCCGCTGGCACCAGTCGCGCCCCTCGTTGAACTGGCCGGTGGAGTACCAGTAGTGCCGCAGCGAGGCGGCCAGCCGCAGGCCCGAGGACGCCTCGCCGGGGGTGTTCAGCGTCCACTCCAGCGCCGCCCGCAGGTTGGGGACCTCGGCGCGCAGCCTGCGGGCCCAGCCGAGCTGGGCGCCGCTGAGCCGCGCCTCGGCGGCGCGTTCGGACAGCGCGGCGTAGTGCCGGTGGTGCCGCCGCGCGTGTCCGTCGCGCCCGCCGGACTGCTCGAGGAGCTCGGCGCCGAACTCGCGGATGGTGTCGAGCATCCGGTAGCGGCCCCGCGTCCGCTCGTACCGCACCACCGACTTCTCGACCAGCCGCGTCAGCACGTCGAGCAGGTCGTGGGCGGGCACCGTGGGGTCGAGCGCCGTGGTGTCGAGCACCGTGGCGTCGGGCACCGTGCCGTCGGGCACCGTGCCGTCGGGGGCGTCGTCGGCGGGAGGGACGGGGGCGTCGGCGCAGACCTGCTCGGCGGCCTCCAGGTCGAAGTCGCCGGGGAACACCGACAGCCGCGCCCACAGCGCCTGCTCGGCGGGGGTGCACAGCTCGTGGCTCCAGGCGATGGCGGCGTGCAGCGTCTGGTGCCGGTACTGGCTGGTGCGGGCCGTGCCGAGCAGCCGGAACCGGTCGTCCAGCCGCTGGTCGAGCTGCTCGATCGACATCACCCGCAGCCGGACGGCCGCCAGCTCGATCGCGAGCGGGATGCCGTCGAGCCGGTGGCACAGCCGCGCCACCGCCCGCCGGTTGCCGGGGGTCAGCGCGAAGCCGGGCTTCATCGCCGCGGCCCGCTCGGCGAACAGCCGCATCGCGTCGCCGTCGGCTTCGCCGTCGGAATCCCCGGTGCCGGTGTCGGTGCCGGCGTCTGTGCCGGCGTCTGTGGGGGCGTCCTCGGGGGCGGGAGCGGGGGCGGGGAGCGGCGACACCATGATCGTGTGCTCGCCGATCACGTCGAGCGGTTCGCGGCTGGTGACGATGATCCGCAGCCGGGGCGCGGCGCGGGCCAGCACCTCGGCGAGCGTCGCGCAGGCGTCGATGAGGTGCTCGCAGGTGTCCAGCACCAGCAGCAGGTGCCGGTCGGCGAGATGGTCGGCGAGCAGGTCGAGCGGGTCGCCGGAGTAGCCGCCGGGCAGCCGCAGCGCGTCGCCCACCGCGCGGGCCAGCGGGCCCGGCTCGCGCAGCGCCGACAGCTCGACCAGCCACACCCCGTCGGCGAACCGGCCGCCGAGGTCGGCGGCGGTGCGCAGCGCGAGGCGGGTCTTGCCGACCCCGCCGACCCCGCACAGCGTCACCAGCCGGGACCGTTCGAGCGCGGCCTTCACCTCGGCCAGGTCCTGGCGCCGCCCGATGAAGCTGCTCACCTCGGCGGGCAGGTTGCCCGCGGGGCGGGCATCGGGGGAACCCGCCGCCAGTGATGTCGTCATGGCCACCTCGGGGTCGGGGGCCCGCGGACGCCAGGTCCGCGGGCGGGATTCTCTGAATCGTACGCTCCGGAGTGGCTTTGTTGCGGCGTGTGCTCGCAGCGGGTCAGTCTTTGCCGCGACGCTCGGCCCAGACGGCGATCTGGATGCGGGAGGCGAAGCCGAGCTTGGCCAGGATGTGCTCGACGTGCGAGTCCGCGGTCCGCTTGGCGATGCCGAGCCGCTCGGCGATCTCCCGGTTCGGCAGCCCCTCCGCCACCAGCCCGGCGACCTCGGCCTCGCGCCTGGTCAGCGTGCTCTGCGCGCCGTCCCCGCGGGCGTCGCGGTCCGCGCCGTCCGCGCCGTCCGGGCCCGCGACCGGCCCGGTGCCGCGGGCCAGCGCGATGACCCGCTCGACCGGGAGGTCCCGGCCGCGCGCCCTGACCTCCTCGTACCGCTCGGGGGCCAGGCCCTGGCGGCATCCCTTCTCGACGCCCTCCCGGATGGCCAGGTACCGGGGGCCGAGCTGGATCGGGGCGCCCAGGGTCTCCCACAGCGCCCCGGCGGCCCCGACCAGCAGGCCGGCCCGGTCGAAGTCGCCGCGCGACATCGCGCACGCGCTGAGCAGGTCGACGCTGATCGTGATGCCGAACAGGTCGCCGAACGCCTCCTTGACGCTCAGCGCGTCGAGCGCGTCGCGGTGCGCCCGCTCGATGTCGCCGCGCATCCAGTGAGCGCCGCCCCGGACGTACAGGGTGAACGACAGGCTCCACTGGTCGCCGCGCTCCCGGGACAGCGCCAGCCCCTCCTCGGCGGACGCCAGCGCGCGGTCGATGTCGCCCGCGAACAGGTGGGCGGACGCGAGCAGCATGTGGTTGCCCATCGCGTACGGGTCGCGGTAGCCGATCCCGTTGAAGATCGCGCGGGCCCGCTCGTGGAGGGCGATGGCCTCCCGCAGGTCGTCGGCGTACAGGGCGAGCCGGGCGCGGGTCTCCAGGACGTGGGCTTCGAGCTCGGGGTCCCCGGCGGCGAGGTGCTGCGCCTCGTCCAGGAGCGGCCGGGCCGTGGCGAGGTCGCCCTGGAGGACGGCGAACAGGGCGTCGGCGTGGCACGGCCAGCCGCGTTCGGCCATGGGGGGCGGGCAGGCGGCGAGCGCCCGGTCGTACCAGTGCCTGGCCTCGCCGAACAGGCCGAGCGCCAGCCAGTAGGTTTGCAGGCCGGCCAGGAGCCGCAGCGCGTCCGGTTCCGACCCCGGCGTGGACAGGGCGTGGTCGAGGGCGACCCGCAGGTTGGCGTTCTCGGCCCGCAGCCGCCGCAGCTCCGGGATCTGCCGGGCGCCCGCCGCCGCCGTCATCGCCCGCCGCGCCAGCGCGAAGTAGTGGTCGCGGTGGCGCAGCCGCAGGGCGTCGCGCTCGCCCAGGCCGTCGAGGTGCTCGGCGCCGTAGTCGCGGATCGTGTCGAGCATCCGGTAGCGGCGCCCGCCGTCCTCGCACAGGACGATCGACTTCTCGACGAGCCGGCCGAGCACGTCGAACAGGTCGGCGGCGGGCAGGTCGCCGCCGGCGCAGACGTGCTCGGCGGCCTTGAGGTCGAAGTCGCCGGGGAACACCGACAGCCGCGCCCACAGCGCCCGCTCGGCGGGGGTGCACAGCTCGTGGCTCCAGCCCACGGCGGCGCGCAGCGTCTGGTGCCGGTCGCGTCCCGCCCGGCTGGTGCCGAGGAGCCGGAACCGGTCGCCGAGCCGCGCGTCGATCTGCTCCACCGACATCACCCGCAGCCGCACCGCGGCCAGCTCGATCGCCAGCGGCAGGCCCTCCAGCCTGCTGCACAGCCGGGCCACCGCCTCCCTGTTGTCCGACGTCAGCGCGAAGCCGGGGACCATGGCCTCGGCGCGGTCGGCGAACAGCCGGACCGATTCGCAGTCGGCGTCGGTCCCGCTGCGCTCCTCGCCCGCGCGTCCGGCGCCCGGCCGTCCGGCGGTGGTGCGCTGGACGGTGTCGAGCGGCGGGACGAGCAGGGTGTGCTCGCCGGTGACGTCGAGCGGCTCCCGGCTGGTCGCCAGCACGCACAGCCGCGGCGCCGCGTGCAGCAGCTCCCCGACCAGCGGCGCGCAGGCGTCCACCAGGTGCTCGCACGTGTCGAGCACCAGCAGCAGGTGCCGGTCGGCGAGCCGTCCGGCCAGCAGGTCCAGCGGATCGCCGGCGGTCTGATCCGGCAGCCGCAGCGCCGCGGCGACGGTGCGGGCGAGCAGCTCGGGCTTGCGCAGCGCCGACAGCTCGACGAACAGCGCCCCGTCGGCGAAGGTGTCGCGCATCCGGGTGGCGGCGCGCAGCGCGAGCCGGGTCTTGCCGACCCCGCCGACGCCGACCAGCGTCACCAGCCGCGAGCGGCCGAGCGCCTCCTCGATCACCATCAGCTCGCGCCGCCGGCCGACGAACCGGCTCACCTCGGCGGGGAGCGCGGCCGGCCGGGGACGCGCCGCACGGTCGGACATGGGCCGCCCTGGGAAGATCTTTATTTGGACGCCCGCAGCCTAACCCCGCGCGGCACGGCGGCAGGGCCGATCACGATCAACTTTCGCGCGGCTGTCAGGTTCCGGTCACCGGTCCGGTCCGGTGGGTGCCGGGAGGAGGCTCGGACGGGGTTCGGATGCGGTTCTGGACGCGGTTCCGGGCGGTCCGGATCAGGTGCCGGCGAGGGCCGCCACGACCGGGGTGAACGCCTCCAGGTCCGTCTCGTGGTGCAGCACGTAGTAGGACAGCCCGAGCTCGTCCCGCCAGCCGCGCAGCCGGTCGGCGATCTCGCCGGGCCCGCCGGTGAGGACCTGCGGGGTGTCGGCCTGCGCGGCCGGGTCGGCGGCGCTCCACGCGGCGGTCGCGCCGCCCGGCCCGAGCCGCAGGATCGAGGTGCCGAGCTCGAGGGAGCCGAACCGGTCGCCGGCCGCGTCCCGGACGATGCCGACCTTGCGGCGGAACGCGCCGGGGCCGCCGTCGGCGGTATCGGGGCCCGACCCGTCCGCCCGCACCCGCATGGTCAGGTTGACGATGTCGGCCTCGCGCGCGGCCAGCCGCAGCATCCGCGCGCCGCCTGCGCCCAGCATCAGCGGCGGCCCTGGGCGCTGGACGGGGAGGGGGAGCTGCTCCAGGCCGTCGAGGTGGTAGTGCTCGCCCGCGTGGGTGACCGGACCGCCCCGCCACAGGCTCTTGATGACCTCGATCGCCTCGGCGAGCCGGTCGATCCGCGCGCCCGGCGGGTCGAGGCGCAGGCCGGCGGCGTCGTAGTCGGCGGCCATCCAGCCGGTGCCGAGGCCGAACTCCAGCCGCCCGTCCGACAGCACGTCCACGGTCGCGGCCTCCTTGGCGAGGACGGCGGGGTGCCGGTAGTCGTTGGCGAGGACCAGCGTGCCGATCTTCAGCCGGGAGGTGGCGCAGGCCGCCGCGGTCATCGCCGCGACCGGCGCGAAGCGCGGGCCGGTCAGGTGGTCGGGGACGAGCAGCGCGCCGAAGCCGGAGTCCTCCAGGCGGCGCGCCCGCTCGGCCCACTCCCGGGCCGAGCCCGCCATCCGGATCACCGCGGCGAAGCGGAACGGTCGCATGCGGGGCAGTGTATACCAAGCGCTTGCTCGTCAATCGCCCCGGCGTTACCGTCACGGCCATGGGTGATTCGGCGCTCGGCCCGCCTGACAGGGCCCCCGTACGCGACGTGACCGACGACGAGATCGACCGCTTCCGCGCGCGGGGCTGGGCCAGGCTGCCGGGGCTGGTCGGCGCGGGCTACGTCGCCGACCTGAGGGACCGCGCCCTGGACCGGCTCGGAGAACGGCGCGAGCGGTTCCGGAACGGCTTCGTCGACGAGGCGTTCGGGCAGGACCGCGACATCGCCCGGCACGACGAGGCGTTCGCCGCGCTCGCGCTGTCGCCGCCGCTGGCCCGCAACGTCCGCCGCCTGCTCACCGGCGTCGACGCCGTCCGGCTCCAGGTCACCAACCTGCTGGTCAAGGAGCCCGCCGCCGCCGGCGGGCACGGCGCCACGGTGTTCCACCAGGACTTCCCGTGGATGCCGATGGACCGATCGTCGATGCTGACCGTCTGGCTGGCCCTGGGCGACGTCCCCGCCGACATGGGCGGGCTCCGCTTCTACGAGGGCTCGCACCGGTACGGGCCGCTCGGCCGCAGCTTCGTCCGGGAGGACGACGACGCGCTCAGCCAGCATCCGTGGCTGGAGACCCTGGAGCTCTCCGCGCCGTTCGACCTGGCCGCGGGCGACGCGACCGTCCACCACAGCCTGGTGGTGCACGGCGCCCCGGCCAACCGCCGCGACCTGCCGAGGCTGTCGTTCACCGCGACCTACTTCGACGCCGCCGCCCTCTACACCGGCGCCCCGTACGGCCAGACCGACGGCCTCGGGCTCACCGTGAACGAACCGTTCGAGCACCCGCGCTTCCCGGTGGTGGCGTCGTGATCGAGACCGTCGGCGGGCCGGTGGAGGGGCCCGGCGTCACGCTGATGCACGAGCACGTCTTCGGCCTCAGCCCGGAGATCCTGTGGAACTGGCCCGACATCCCCGAGGGCTGGGACCTGGAGCGGCGCGCGGCCGAGGCGGCCGGCAAGCTGAACGCGCTCAAGGCCGCCGGGGTCGACACGATCGTCGACCTCACCGTCATCGGCCTCGGCCGCTACGTCCCCGCCGTCCAGCGCGTCGCCGAGCTCACCGATCTCGCCATCGTCGCCTCCACCGGGCTCTACACCTACGACGCGCTGCCCGCCTACTTCGGCAACCGCGGCCCCGGCAGCCTGTTCGGCGGGCCCGACCGGCTCGCCGAGTTCTTCGTCCGCGACATCACCGAGGGCATCGGCCGCACCGGCGTCAAGGCGGGCATGCTCAAATGCGCCACCGGCCGCCAGGGCATCACCCCCGGCGTCGAGCGGGTGATCCGCGCGGTTGCCCGCGCGCACCGCGAGACCGGCGTGCCGATCACCACGCACAGCGAGTCGTCCACCCGCAACGGCCTGGACCAGCAGCGCCTCCTCGCGCGCGAGGGCGTCGACCTCTCCCGCGTCGTCATCGGCCACGCGGGCGACTCCACCGACCTGGCCTACCTGGAGGAGCTGCTCGCCAACGGGTCCTACCTCGGGATGGACCGGTTCGGCATCGAGTTCACCTCCTTCGAGGACCGCGTCGCCACCGTCGCCGCGCTGTGCAAGCGCGGCCACGCCGACCGCATGGTGCTGTCGCACGACTCGTACTGCTTCAACGACCGCTTCGATCCCGCCGTGGTCGGGGAGCGGCACCCGAACTACCACCTGCTGCACATCTCCCGGGACGTCCTGCCCGCGCTGCGCGCCGCCGGCGTCACCCAGGACCAGATCGACCGGATGCTGATCGGCAACCCCGGCCGCATCCTCACCGGAGGCCGCACGTGACCACCCCAGAGACCGCGACGGACTTCGACGTCACCTCCGACTGGCACGTGGCGAACCCCTACCCGTTCCTGCGCCGCCTCCGGCACGGGGCACCGGTCTTCTGGAGCGACCACCTCGGCATGCGCGTGCTGACCCGCCACGACGACGTCCGCGCCGCCTACCGCGACCACGCCACGTTCTCCAGCATCGGGTCGCTCACGATCTCCCGCACCCTCACCCCCGAGGTCAAGGACACCCTCGGCGAGCACCGCTCGTTCCTGGACGACTTCGCGGCCAACGTCGACCCGCCCAAGCACACCAGGATGCGCCGCGCGATCTCCCGCGCGTTCACCCCGCGCGCGGTCGCCGGCCTCGGCGACCGGTTCCGCGGCCACATGGACGCCGTCCTGGACGGCGTGCTCCCGGCCGGCCGCGCCGACTTCGTCGCCGAGATCGCCCACCTGCCCTCGGCCCGCCTCGCCGCCGCCTTCATCGGCGTCCCGCCCGAGGACGAGGAGCGCGTCAAGCACTGGGTGCTGGCGTGGTTCCAGCTCTTCCTGTCGCCGCAGCCACCGGACCGCCAGCGCGAGCTGGCCCAGGACTTCCTGAAGTACCTCGACTACGTCGACCGCCTGGTCACCGAGCGGCGCGCCGCGCCCCGCGGCGACTTCGTCTCCCTGATGGCCGAGCTGATCGGCACCGGCCCGGACGGGCTGTCGCACCGCGAGGTCGTCGAGACCATCAGCGCCCTCCTGCTCGGCGGCAACGACACCGTCCCGAACGGGCTGTCCAACGCCGTCCACCGCCTGCTCCGCGAGCCCGGCGGCTGGGAGGAGATCGTCGCCGATCCCGCCCTCGTCCCCGGGATGATCGAGGAGACCCTCCGCATCGACGGCGCCAGCCTGGGCAGCTTCCGCACCACCACCGCCGACGTCGCCCTGCACGGAGTCACCATCCCCGCCGGCGTCCAGGTCCTCCTGCACGCCGATTCCGCCGGGCACGACGAGACGGTCTTCCCCGATCCCGAGCGCTTCGACGTCCGCCGCCCGAACGCCCGCGACCACATGGTCTTCGGCTACGGCGTCCACCACTGCGTCGGCGCCGCCCTCAGCCGGCTCAAGCTGGAGATCGCCTTCGAGCGCCTCACCGCCCGCCTCCCCGCCCTCCGCCTGGTCCCCGGCACCGAGACCACCTACCGCAAGAGCCTCGTGGGCCGCGGCCTCACCACCCTCCCGGTCGAATGGCCCACCCCCTAACGTCGAATTCCTGCTGCTGGGCGAGGCGTCGTGAGGGCTACTGGGGCGGGCCGTCGGCGAGGACGACGGGGGTCGTGCGGCGCAGGCCGTCCCGGCCGGTCCAGCCGACCCGGACGGTGTCGCCCGGGTGGCGGGCCAGGAGCAGTTCGGTGAGGCGGGCGGGGGAGTCGACGGGCTGATCGTCCAGCGAGACGATGGTCGTGCCGACGCGCAGGCCCGCCGGCTCGGCGGGGGTGCCGGGCAGGAGGCCCGAGACGGACGCGCCGTTCGTGCGGGCGCCGGACGGGGCCACGGCGGTGCGGACCTCGACGCCGAGCATCGCGGTGCGGCCGATGTGGACGGTCGCGGACGCCTCGCCGCGCTGGATCTGGCGGGCGATCGCGAGGGCCCGCGCCGCCGGGATGGCGTAGCCGCGGTGGGGGGAGCTCTGCGGGTCGCCCCGCCGCTTCACCTGGACGCCGGCCGACGCGGCGGTGTTCATGCCGATGACCTGGCCGGAGGTGTTGAGCAGCGGGCCGCCGGAGTCGCCGGGCCTGATCGCGGCGTCGGTCTCGATGAGGCCGGTGAGCCGCTCGGAGCTGCCGTTGACCTCGTCGGTGGCGACGATCGACTGGCCGAGGGAGGTCACTTTGCCCGTGACGGCCGCCGGGGTGCCGCCCTTGCCGCCCGCGTTGCCGACGCCGGTGACGATGTCGCCGATGACCGGCTCGGGGGCGCCGAACCGGGCGGTCTTGAGGCGGGCCGCGCCCTCCAGCCTGATCAGCGCGACGTCGCCGGACCGGTCGTAGCCGAGCACCCGCGCGGGATAGGCGCGCCTGTTGTCGGTGTCGGTGCCGCGCAGGGTCGTCGCGCCCTGGATGACATGGTTGTTGGTCAGGACCAGCCCGGTGGGGTCGATCACGATGCCGGTGCCCGCGGCCAGCGTGCTGCGGTAGCTCTGCTCGGCCTCGAGGTTGACCACGCCCGGCCTGCGCCCGCTCGGTTTCTGCGGACGGGTCGGCGCCGCGCTCTCCGGGGCCGCCTGCCGCACCTCGTCCGGCTCCCCCTCCAGCAGCGGCGGCACGAGCAGGAGGCCGAGCGCCACGGCGAGGCAGGTCAGGATGGCCAAGCCGAAGGCCGGGCCGGAACGGCGCCCTTCCTCGGGGAATCGGTCCACGCTCGTTCCTCCTCCGCCCTACCCTGGCGGTGCCCGGAATAAGGCGCTACTACACCATGAACGCTTCTTTGAAGCCATACGCTCTGGTGCGGCGGGGGCGATCAAGCGGGGCCGAAGTAGCGTCCCGGATTCTCGACCAGCATCTGGTCGAGCTGCCCGTCGGTGACGCCCCGCTCGCGCAGGGCGGGCAGGACGTCCTCGCTGATGTGCCGGTAGTTCCAGTGCGGCGCCATGGCGGCCAGCGTGGCCGGATCGGGCCCGAACCAGTCGATGTGGCAGCTCGCGTCGTGGCTGAGCACCATCCGGTCGGCGTAGCCGCGCTCGCAGAGCGCGGCGACGGTGCCGACCCGGTCGGCGGTCGGGTTGAGCACGTCGAGGCCGAACCGGTCCATGCCGAGGATCGCGCCGGTGTCGGCGAGCCCCATCAGGTAGTCGAGGTCGTTGCTGTCGCCGGCGTGCCCGATCACGACCCGGGACAGGTCGGCGCCCTCGGCCGCGAGCACGTCCAGGACGGGCCGCCCGGTCTGCGTGGACGCCTCGGTGTGCACGGTGATCGGCGCGCCGGTCGCGCGGTGCGCGGCGGCGACCGCCCGCAGGATCCGCTCGACCCCCGGGACGAGGCCGGGCGCGTCCACGGCGCACTTGAGGAGGGCGGCCTTGACGCCGGTGTCGGCGATGCCCTCGGTGAGGTCGCGGACGAAGTCGTCGACCATCGGCTCCGGGCCGCCCAGCAGGGTGCCGGGGCCGCGGTGCAGGAACTGGAGCGGCACGTCGTGGTAGGTGTAGATGCCGGTCGCGACGATGATGTTGAGCTCGGGGACCAGCTCGGCGATCCGCGCGATCCGCGGGATGTAGCGGCCGAGTCCCCACACCGTCGGGTCGACGATGGTGGAGATGCCCCGGCCGGCGAGGTCGCGGAGCTGGCGGACGGCGTCGGCGACCCGCTCGTCCTCGTCCCACCAGGCGCCGGCCCCGTAGTTGTCGACGTTCTCGGGGCTGAGGACGAACACGTGCTCGTGCATGAACGTCCGCCCGAGGGCGCTGACGTCGACGGGGCCGCGAACGGTCTCCACTGTGGTCATCGGAACTCCTCCGCACATACCGGCTGGTCGGTCTCTGGCAAGCTTGATCCCGGGACGCGGGCGTCAAGGGGGAAGGGACGGGGAATGACCGACGTCGAGGGGGCCGGGCGGCGGGTCCGGCAGAGCCCGGTCGAGCGGCGCATCCTGGACGCGGCGGTGCGGCTGTTCGCCGAGCGCGGCTTCGACGGCACCTCGGTGCAGGGCGTGGTGGAGGCGGCGCGGGTCACCAAGGGCGCGCTGTACCACTACTTCGGCTCCAAGGACGATCTCCTCTACGAGATCTACCGTCCGCTGATCGCCCGGCGGCTCGCCGACCTCGACCGCGTCCTCGCCGAGGGACTGCCGCCGGCCGAGACCGTGCGGGCGGTGCTGGCCGGGCTGATCCTCACCACCGCCGGGCACATCGACGAGGCCAAGGTGTTCACCCGCGAGATGCACCGCCTCGACCAGCGGCGGATGCACGCCGTCCGGGCCGACTGGCGCCGCTACCACGTGCTGTTCCGCGGCCTGATCGAGGACGGGCAGGCGCGCGGGGTGTTCTCCGCGGCGGCCACCGCCGAGACCGCCACGATCGTCGCGCTCGGCATGGTCGACCAGATGCCCCGCTGGTACCGGCCGGACGGCCGGGCGACCGCCGAGGCCCTCGCCGCCGAGGTCTCGGAGTTCGTCCTGGCGGCCCTGAAGCCGTAGCACGCGGGCCGCTCAGCGGCGGGTCTGCACGGACAGGGCGGCGTCGCGGACCATCGCGCGGCCCCGCTCGGCCTCGGCCGGGGTGCAGAACGCGGCCGGCCGGCCGTCCGACCGCCGCCCGGGGCCGGACGCCGCGGGGGCCATCCCGATTCTGATGATCACCATCAGACCGTACGGTCCGTCAGTTCGCGGGCACAACCCTCTGCCGCGCGGCGAACGCGGTGCTGGCCGTGGCGAGCACCGCGAACACGGCGATGGTCAGCGCCATCGGCAGCGCCGTGCCCGATCCGCCGATCCCGGCCAGCGGGCCCACCGCGCCGCCCAGCGCGAACTGGGTCAGGCCGAGCAGCGCCGACGCGCTGCCGGCCACCCGGGGCGGGCGTCCCGACAGGGCGAGCGCCGTCGCGTTCGGCATCACCAGGCCCTGCCCGGCCACGACGAGGAACAGCGCGGGCAGCACCCCGGGCGCCCCGGCCCCGGTGAGCACCGCGACCAGCAGCCCGACGCCGCCGGCGGTGACGATCGCGAGCCCGGCGCCGAGCAGCCGGCGCAGCGGGACCCGGCCCGCCAGCCGCCCGCTGACCTGCCCGGCGGCCACGATCCCGATCGAGTTGACGCCGAACACCAGGCTGAACTCCTGCGGCGACAGGCCGTACAGGTCCTGGAGCACGAACGGCGACCCGGAGACGTAGGTGAACAGCGCGGCGAACGACAGCCCGAGGGCCCCCGCGTAGCCGACGAAGGCCCGGTCGGCGAGCAGCGCGCGGAACGTCGCCGCCGTCGCGCGGGCCCCGCCGGTCTCGCGCCGTTCGGGCGGCAGCGTCTCGCGCAGCCCGAGCAGCGCGGCGAGCAGCAGCGCCACGCCGATGCCGGACAGCACGGCGAAGACCCCCGGCCACGGCATGAGGCGCAGGAGCTGCCCGCCGAACACCGGCGCGAGGATCGGTGCCAGCCCGTTCACCAGCATCAGGGTGGAGAAGAACTTGGCCGCCGCGACCCCGTCGTACAGGTCCCGGACGATGGCGCGGGCGATCACGATCCCGGCGGCGCCCGCGGCGCCCTGCACCAGCCGCAGCGCGATGAGCGCCTCCACGGTGGGCGCCGCGACGCACAGCAGCGACACCGCGCAGTAGGCGGCCAGCCCGATCAGCAGCGGTCGGCGGCGGCCGAACGCGTCGCTCAGCGGGCCCGCGACGGCCTGCCCGACGGCGAGGCCGATCACGCAGGCGGTCAGCGTGAGCTGGGCCTGCACCGCGCCGGTCGACAGGTCGGTGGTGAGCGAGGGCAGCGCCGGCAGGTACATGTCGATCGACAGGGGCGCGATGGCGGTCAGCGAGCCCAGGATGAGGATCATCCAGAGCCGCCGGCCGGGCACGGCGCCCGGTGCGGGATCGGGAGGCGGGGCCGGCTGGGGCATGGGGGGTCTCCGTACGTGGCGAAGCGCACCGCCGCGAGGGGGCCGTGCGGCGGTGCGCTGCTCGTCTCCGGGCGGGCCGGACGGACAGCTCAGATGGTGGTGACGACCTGGTCGTAGTCCAGGCGGGGGTTGCGCGGGAGCCAGGCGTCCGGGCCGGGCCTGCCGATGTTCACCACGGCCACGACGTCCTGGCCGCCGTCCGGCAGGAACTCCTTCTTGATCCCTTCGGCGTCGAACCCGGACATCGGCCCGGCGGCCAGCCCGGCGGCGCGGATCCCGACGATGAGGTAGCCGAGCTGGATGGAGGCGTTGAAGCGGGCCATCGCGGCGCGGCCGGGGTTGGCGGCCATCTGCTCGCGGGCGTCCGGCTTGTGCGGGAAGACCGTCGGCAGGTGCTCGTGGAAGCCGGAGTCGGCGGTGACGACGAGCACCAGCGGGGCGGTCGCGGTCTTGGCCCGGTTGCCCTCGTTCATCAGCGGGACGAGCCGTTCGCGCGCCTCGGGGCTGCGCACCGCGAGCAGCCGCAGCGGCTGGGTGTTCATCGCGGTCGGGCCCCACTTGACCAGCTCGTGGATCGCGCGGACCTGCGCGTCGGAGACCGGCTCGTCGGTGAAGGCGTTGGCGGTGCGCGCCTCGCGGAACAGCAGGTCCTGGGTCGCCGGGTCCAGCGCGAGCACGTCCTCGGGTGCCGTCGCGGTCATCTCGTCGCCTCTCGCTCGGGAACGGGACCGCTGACCGGTCCCCAGGGCTGCAACGAGATGACGGTCCGTTATCTGCCTCGTCAGGAAGTGCTATATGTCACAGTATCCGCAGGTCAGTACGGGAGCCGTCCGGCGGCGGCGGCGAGCGCGCCGGTCAGGGTCGCGACGGTGACCGCCGAGAGCCCGGCGAGCACCGCCCAGCGCCCCACCTGGTAGCCGGCCGGGACGCGCTCGGAGTCGCGGCCCCGCACCGGCCAGGGCGCGCGGAGCGGTGCGGTGCCCGGAACATCCGGCCCGTCGGACGGCCCGATGCCCGGCGGCGCGCCGGACGGCGTGCCGTCCGGCGGCTCGGCGGTGCCGGGCGGCGCGGCGGGCCCGTCGGCGTTCCCGGCCAGGCCCGACACCCAGCCGAGCAGGCCGGCGACCTCGGCGGGCTCGGTGGCCAGGCCCGAGCCGAAGTACCGCACCTGGACGGCGACCTGGTCCAGGGTGCGGACGGTGTTGCCGAGCCCGACCCGGTCGAGCCAGCCGCGCAGGCCGCCGTCGGTGGCGAGGCACCGCCCGATCCCGGTGCGCTCCAGCAGGTCGGTCTTGGTGACGACCACCGCGATCCGCTTCTGCCGTCCCCGGTCGGCGCGGGAGCGCAACTCGTTCAGCACCCGCTGGAGGGTGTCGGCCGGGTCCTCCTCCGACGACACCGCGGCCTGGTCGACGAGCCGCCGCTCCTCGGCGGTGAGCGCCCGCCGCACCTGCGGCAGCGCGAACGGGTCGAGGACGAACACCAGCGCCTCCCCGTGGTCGAGGTAGCGCAGCGACTCCACCTCGGTCGCGCCCGTGTAGTGCTCGCCCGCCGGGTCGAACAGGTAGAGGATCCGCCGGGCCCGCCCGGGCAGGTCGACGTCGACCATGGTGGCCAGCGGCAGTTCCGGCCCGGTCTTGGCGGGCCGCCCGCCGCGCTGGAACTCGCGGATCGCGCCCGCGTACGCCTGCGCGTGCCGCCGCTCGACGAACGCCAGCCGGCCGCCCACCGCCCGTGCGCGGGAGTGCAGCGCCCGGATGCCGAGCACCATGAAGGTGGTCTTGCCCGCCGCCGGGCCGCCCACGAACGGCAGCGGCTCGACCCGGACCCGCCCGATCCGCTCGGGCAGCCGCCCGCCGCAGTGCGGGCAGTACGCGGCCAGCCGGAACCGGCCGAGCGGCACCGTCGTCGGCAGCCGCGCCCCGCAACGGCACACGTGCCGGAACGCGCCGGCCGGGCCGGGGGACAGCCGCGCGTGCCGGGCGCCGCATCCGGGGCACTCGTACACCGGCAGTCCGATCCGCTCGTAGCAGAACGGGTGCGGGCAGGTCTGGAGGATCCGCCCGTACGCCATGAAGACCCGCTCGACGGCGGCCAGCACCAGCACGCACGCCAGCCACGCGGCCAGCCCGACCGCGGCGACCAGCCCGTACAGGACGGTCAGCGCGCCGCCGAGCACGGCCGCGGGCAGTGCCGCGGCGGCGATCCCGGCGCACAGCGCCAGCCACACCGGGAAGGCGAAGAACCCCCAGAGGCCGCCGAGCAGCGTCCGGGTCAGCGTGACCACGATCTCGTGCGCGGTGCGCCAGACCCGCGGCACCACCGTGCGGGTGATCGTCCACCAGTCCCGCCAGACCTGGGTGAGCAGGTAGTGCCGGTAGGCCACCTCGGGCGGGTCGACCGGCGAGGGCCCCGCGAGGGTGGACGGGGCCAGGGTGCGGCAGGCGTGCAGGTAGTACAGGCCGAGCGCGGCGACGCCCGCGACGACCAGCGTGGCCGGGAACAGCACCGGGAACACCACCGCGAACCCGAGCCACATGGTGCCGAGCCACACGGCGATCAGGACGGCGGCCACGACGGGATGCACCGGTCACCTCCCCCGCCCGGGCTCGTCCCGGGCCTCGGCGATCAGGGCGCCCAGGGCCGCGCGCAGCGCCGGGGCGGCGCCCGCGGGCGGGGCGCCCCGCACGAGGTCGCGCCACACCCACCCGGGGATCGCGGCGCCGTGCCCGGCCAGCAGCCCGGCCACCGCGTCCTCCTCGGTTGTTGTCAGCGGGGCGCCGCCACGGCACAGCGCCAGCAGCGCCGCCGCCCGGTCGAGCCCGCCGAGATCGAGCCCTTCTCCATCAGGGCCTCCATCAGGGCCTCCGCCGGGGCGGGAGGCGCTGAGCAGCGCAAGTTCGCCGAGTGCGTCGAGCCCGGCGAAGTCGCGGTCGCGCCAGCAGTCCGCGACCGTCCGTGCGAACCGCCGGGGGGTGCCGCCGTCCGGGGCGGTCAGCGAGTCGACCAGGAACGCGCCGGTGGCGTGGTGCCGTCCGGCCGCCCACACATCGGGGGTGGTGCCCACCAGCCGCTGCGCCGCGCCGTCCGGGTCGGCGCTGTAGGTGAGGAACGACAGCCGGGCCGCCACCGCGACCGGCAGCGAGTACGACACCACCGCGATCCAGCGGGCGATCAGCTCGCCGTCGGCCGACACCAGCACCACCCGGCCGTGCCCCCGGCCGAGCACCCCGGCGACCGCGCCGACCAGGCGGGCGAGCATGGCGTGGCCGGACGCGCCGGACGCCGCCAGCCACCCGGCCAGCGCCTCGGGCGCCAGCGCCGCGTCCGGCGTCAGCTCCTCGATCTCCGGGAGGTCGGCGTCCGGCGCCGGCAGGTCGGCCCACAGCGGCGAGCGCCACAGCTCGGCCGGGCGCAGCCCCTCCAGCTCGTCCGGCTCGGCCACGACCGCGTGGCCGAGGAAGTTGCCGAACCGGCCCGAGTAGTCGCGGCCGAGGTAGCGGCAGCGCAGCAGCAGGGGCCGCCCGCCCACCCGGTCGTACAGCAGCGCCACCGGGAACCGGTCGATCTCGGCGTCGCCGGGGGCCGGCGGCGCGTCCGGCGGCGGACGGTACGACAGGTGCGGCGTCACCGCGGCCCGCGCCCCGTCCGGCAGGCCCGGCGTCTGCGCGACGAACTGGAATCCGGCCCGGCCGGTGGGGCCGCGCCGCGCCGAGGTGTAGTGGAGCTGCCAGGCCACGGGCTCAGGACCCTCCGGTGCGGACGCCGCCGAGCATGCCGAAGCGGTACAGCAGCCACAGCAGCGGATCCTCGGCGCGGTGCGGCCGGACGCCGCCGGCGCCGACCCGCCCGTCCTCGGGGACGCCGCCGAGCGCCGACAGCCCGAACAGCGCGAAGTCGGCGTACTGCTGCTCCAGGTACACCTCGAGCCGCCCGGCCTGCCACTCGTGCAGCAGCGCGCGGACCTGCTCGTTCACCGCGTCGCGGTCGTCCAGGTCGAGCACGCCGCTCCCGCCGCGGGACCGGTGCAGCGCCGACTGACGCAGCGGCGCCGGGCGCAGCGCGTCGATCTTGGTGAGCGCGACCGCGGCCGGCACCGGCAGCCGCTCGCCCGGACGGGTGCCGTGCCGCTGCCGCAGCGCCTCGGTGACCCGGGCGATGACGTCGACCGGCTCGCTGTCCGGATCGTCGCCGGGGACGGGCGGGAGCCCCGGCACCGCGTCCAGCACGGCGGTGCGGGCGCCGGGCAGCTCCAGCGGGTCGACCAGGAAGATGATCGCGTCGGCCGCCTCCAGGTAGCGCAGGTGCAGGTCGCGCGCCTCGCGGCTGCGCAGGTCCTCGCCCGCCGTGTCGAACAGCACCAGCGCGAGCGAGTCGGTGCGGTCGCGGGCGAACCGGGACCGCAGCGTGCGGGTCAGCAGGTAGACCAGCGGCTCGCGCGGGCCGGTCGCGGCGCTCGCGGTCGTCGGCAGCAGCCGGTGCTCCTCCAGCAGGGGCCGGGCGAAGTCGCGCTTGTAGCGCTCGATCGTGCGGTCGTCGCAGGCGACCAGCGACGCGTCCAGCTCGGTGCCGACCCGGTTCATCAGCTCGTGCAGCAGCACCGCGATGTAGGTGCTCTTCCCCGCGTTCTTGGCACCGACGAGCGCGACGATCCGGCCGGGGGAGTCGCAGTACGCGGACGGGAGCGGGCTGTGGCACTCGGGGCACGCCCGGCTGCCGGTCGGCTGGCCGCAGCCGGGGCACTCCGCGCGCCCGCCGCGCCCGGCGGGACCCCGCCCCGCGCCCCGTCCGGCGCCCCGTCCCGGGATGCGGCCCGGCACCCGGCCGGGGGCGGCGAAGACCGGGGGGAGGGACGCGCCCGCCGTGGACCCGGTGTACTCGGCGTACGCCTCGTCCAGCACCGGCGCGCAGCCGCGCCGCCGTCCCGCCTGCCCGCGGCACCGGAACAGGATCCGCTGCGGGGCGAGCGCGGCGAAGCAGTACGGGCAGGTGACGTCCTGCCGGGCGGGGGTGCCCGGCAGGCCCACCCGGGAGGCTAGGGACACGGCTTCCTCATCGCTGGACCTGGAGGCGGCGGACGGGGGGATCGCTGAGTTCCACGGCTTCGTCGTCGGTGAAGCACCGCAGCCAGTATGGGCCCGGGGCGTCCGGGAGCGGGAGGGAGACTTCCCCGGGGACGGGCACCCGCTCCCACGCGCCGACCGTCTCGCCGTCGCCCGCGCCGTGCGGCATCACCCGCCCGGCGCGCAGCACCAGTGTGAGCCGGCCGATCCGCAGCGGCCTGGACGCGGTGAGCCGGACGGTCAGCGACCGCCGCCACGGCGGGCCGCCCCGCACCAGGTCGTAGCGCACCACGGCGGACGCGGCGACGGCCGCCGTCACCGGCGGCCCGGTCACCCGGACGCCGCCGACCCGTCCGGTGGAGGCCACCGTCACCTCGACCGGTTCGTCCTCGGGCACCGGCAGCCGGACCCCGCCCTGGGTGTCGTACGCGGCGCGGGTGACGGTCCGGTGTTCGGAGGCGGTCCCAGAACCCCCGGCGGGCTCGGCGGTCTCCGCGGCGCGTCCCGGCTCGGTCCGGTCGCCGGGCCCGGCCGGTCCGGCGCCGACGCGGTGGGCCAGCTCCACCTCCGCCACGTCCGGCGGCCAGTCGAACCCGACGTGCACGTGCGCGCCGCGCCGCTCGGCGACCAGGCGGCGCGGCGGCGGCAGGTCGACGTGCCGGTGGTACGCGCCGATCGCGGCGGTGCCCCCGGCCACCGTCACCGCGAGCAGCCAGCCGCTGCCGGGCCGCACCTCCAGGCCGTCGCCGGCCGGCGTGCCCGCCAGCCGCCGGCTCTCCCGCCGCACCTCCTCGACCGGCACGAGCGCGCTGCGCGGCCACGGCGGCGGGCCGTCCACCAGCACCAGCTCGGCGGTGCCGTGCGGCGGCGGCGCGAACCGCACCCGCAGCAGGCCCGGGTCGGCGGGGTCGGGCTCGGCGGCCAGCTCGTACACCGGGACGGGCGGCGCGCCCGGCGTGACCGACGCCGGCACGCCGGGCGTGACGACCTCGCGGCCCGTCCCGTCGAGGTAGACGGCGCTGACCCGGTAGTGGTGGGTCGCGCCGTTCGGGACGCGTTCGCGGAACCCCTCCCGCTCCGCCGGGACCACCCGCCCGTCGCGGACGAGATGGATCCGCGCGGCCTCGGCGGGGCACCGCCACCGGCCCGTCACCACGCCGTCGCCGGGGGCCAGCGCCACCTCCCGCGGCTCGGGCCGGACGACCACCGGCCCGGCCACGGCGGGCGCCGACGCAGCCTCGCCGCGCACCGCGACCACGCCGTAGTAGAGGGGCACGTTCACCGGCGGCCGGTCGTCGCGCGCACCGGGCACCGGCTCGCCGTCGGCCGCGCCGCGCGGCGGACGGCCGCGGCGCCGCACCACGTGGTAGATCACCTCGCCCGCGGTGGACGGCGAGGCCGGCCACGACAGCCGCACCGCCGTGCCGTCCGCCGGGCCCGCGGACGTGCCGTCCGCCGGGTCGGGGGGCGCGCCGGTCCCGGCCGGGGCGTCGACGTCGGCGCGCAGCGACGGCACCGGCCGCGGCGCGAGCCGCCGCTGGTGCTCCAGCGCCCCCGGCAGGTCGCGGACGAGTCGCAGCGCGTCGGCGAGCAGCCGCCAGGCCCGGTCGGGGTCGTCGTCGGCGACGGCGGCCTCGCGCAGCCGGACGGCGGTGCCCAGCCGGTGCCGCGCCTCGGCCGCCAGCACCTCCTCCTCGGACCGCCCGCCCTCGCCCCACGGCCCTGGGAGCCCCGGCGCCGCCGCGTCGCCGGGCCGCCCCGTCCGGGACGCGCCGGCCAGCTCGGCGGCGGCGTGCACCTCGCCCGCGTCCAGCAGCGTGCGCAGCCGTCCCGCCAGGCCCCCGCCGGGCCCCGCCTCGCGCAGCACCGCGAACACCAGCCGCCGCGCGTCGCCGGGCTCGACCCCGAGGTCCTCCACAGCGTGCCGCAGCAGCGCCGCTTCGGACGCCCGCTGCCGCAGCCGCTCCCGGAGCCGGTCGACCACGTCGAACAGCAGCAGCCCGTCGGGGTCGGCGCCGGAGCGCAGCGCCGCGAGGACGGTGTCGGCGTGCGTGGTGCTGGTGTCGCGGCTGTGCCGCGCCCACTCGGCGCCCGCCGCCGCCACGGCCGTGGGCGTCGGCCGCAGGACCCCGCCCGCGCCGCCGGACGCTCCCGCGCCGCCGCCCGCGCCGCCCGTTCCCGGGGCCGCGAACCCGCCGAGCACCCGCATCGGTCCCGACAGCCGGGCGCCGAACAGGAAGCCCGCCAGGTGCGGCTTGCCGAGCACGTCCAGCGACTCGCGGACCTTGGGGTAGGCGGGGTAGGGGGCGGCGGTCGGCAGCGCGTCCGGCTCGAGCACCTCGATCCCGTCGGCGCGGGCGAGGCCCGCCAGCTCGTCCAGGGTGACCCCGCCGGCCCGTGCGATCTCCTCGACCTCGGCGGGCGCGACCATGCGCAGCGTCCCCGCCGCGTCGGCCAGCCGCGCCCGCGCCCGGCCGAGGCGCCGCCGGGTCAGCTCCCGCCCGCCGCGCAGCCGCTCGTCCAGCGGGCGGAGGTCGCCGCGCCCGGCCGCGTCGAAGACCGGGGCGAGCTCGCGGTGCTCGGCCTCCAGCCGGTCGACGAGCTTGCGGTACTTCAGTTGCCCGCGGGCCCGCCGCCAGCACTGCCGGACCTGCTTGACCCGCGCCGTGACGGCCGCCGCCGCCAGCGGCTCGGGCAGCGCGTACCGGACCCGCAGGTCCTCGGGCGGCTGGTCGCCGGCCGCCCGCGCGGGCTCGAGCACCTCCCGCTGGTACCACTCGTCTGCGAACATCGCTCCGCTCCGCTCGGCGCGGGGCTCCGGGCCCGCCCGGTCAGCTCACCTGGACCCGGGACAGGGCCTTGCGGGACCGCTCGACCTCCTCCTCGGACATGCCGCCCACGTCCACCTTGAGCTCCAGCCGCTCGCCGGTCTCCTTCTCCACCGCGGTCACGTTGAGCAGCCCGGACGCGTCGAGCGCGAACGTCACCCCGATCGGCCAGCCCGCCTTCTTGCCGGCGGGCACCCGGATCTCGCCGGTGGCGATCTCGGCGTTGTCGATCAGCTCGGCCGACTCGACGCTGCCGGCCTGCTCCATCACCCGCACGTCGGCCGAGGTCTGGTCGTCGTAGACGGTGAAGAAGTCCTCGGTCCGGGCGGCCGGGAGCTCGTCGTTGGCGTGCACCAGGTGCGCGACGTGCTCGGCGCCGGTCTCCCGGTCGACCACCACGATCCCGAAGGCGTGCGAGGCGACCGTCTTGATCTGCCGCCCGGCGATCTCCCGCTGCTGCTCGGCCGACAGGCCCGCCCGGCTGGCCATCTCCTCGGCGCGCTCGGTGGCGCCCTCGCTGACCAGCCGCCGGTAGGTCTCCTCGAACGCGTACAGGGCCGCGCCCTTGGCGACCGCGAGGTCGGGGTCCTGGAGCCGGGGCGCCAGCCCGAGCTCGGTCTCCAGCCGCGCCGCCACCACCGGCATCTTGGTGGACCCGCCGACCAGCACCAGGTCGTCGTAGTCGTGCACGCCCTTGTCTGCCGCGGTGGCCAGGGTGCGGCCGGTGATCTCGACGGTCCGGTCCAGCAGGTCCCTGGTCAGGTCCTCCAGCTTCTCCCGGGTCAGCTCGACCGTGGCGACCCGCCCGTCGTGCATCACCCGGACGGTGTGCGCGGTACGGGTGGTGAGCGCCTTCTTGGCGTCCTCGGCGTCGCGGCGGAGCTGCTGCTCGGTCTGCCGGTCGTCGAGCGGGTCGCCCGCGTCCGGATGCTCGGCGCGGAACCGCTCGGCCAGGTGCTCGACCAGCCGGGCGTCCCAGTCGGCGCCGCCGAGCTCGTGGTCGCCGTCGGTGCACACCACCTCGATGTGCCCGCCGCGCAGCGCGATCACGGTGGTGTCGAAGGTGCCGCCGCCGAGGTCGTACACCAGGATCGTCCGGTCGGCGCCCGGGTTCAGCACCCCGTAGGTGATCGCGGCGGCGATCGGCTCGGACACGATGTCGATGACGTTCAGGCCCGCGATCCGGCCGGCCTTGCGGGTGGCGTCGCGCTCGGCGGCGCCGAAGTAGGCCGGCACCGTGACGACCACGTCGCGGGCCTCCTCGCCGGTCGTGGTGCGCGCGTCGGTCGCCAGCTTGAGCAGGATGAACGCCGACAGCTCCTCGGGGGTGAAGTCGATGCCGTGGATCGGCCGGGTCACCTCCCGGCCCATGTCCCGCTTGATCAGGCTGACCACGTGGTCGGGCTCCAGCACCGCGGTGTCCTTGGCGGTGGCGCCGACGATCACGTTCTCGCCGCTCTCGAAGTAGACGACCGAGGGCGTGGTGTCGGTGCCCTCCAGGTTGCGCAGGACCGTGGGACGGCCCACATCGTCGATGGAGGCGATACAGGAGTAGGTGGTCCCCAGGTCGATCCCGTAGACGGCCATCAGAGTCGCGCGAAGGTGCGGCGGCCGTTGGGCGCCGCGGCGTCCGCGCTTGCTCCCTTCCCGGTTTCGTGGATGTGGGCGGGTCCGGTGTTCATCCTCTGGTGTTCAGGGTCCGGCGGTGTCCATCGTCTCGCTCCGCGCGCCCTCGCGCAGCCCGGTCGGACGAGCCGGGAAGGCCGGACGTGCCGGATTCGTCCGATGTGACGGTCTCGGCCGGGTCCGTGGCGAGCTTCCCGACGTGGACGGCGGCCTTGCGCAGGACCCGGTCGCCCTGCTCGAAGCCGTGCGCCTGGACGCCGACCACGGTGCCCGCCCGTCCGGGATCGGTGACGGGGGTGACCGCGACCGGACGGTGCCGGGAGGCGTCGTAGGGCTCGCCGGGCTCGGGGGCGAAGCGCTCGGCGCCGATCCGGGCGAGCACGTCGGCGACGTCGTCGGCGACCGCGGCCAGCAGCCGCGCGGCGTGCGCGGGCGCCGGCGGGGCGGGCTCGGACCAGCGCTCGGACTCGCGGCGGGCCTGGTCGTGCAGGCGGTACAGGGCGGCGCGGACCGGTTCGAGCAGCTCCTGGAGCTCGCCGCGGCGGAGCCGCTGGTTCTCCTCGTGCAGCCGGTCGATGATCGCCTCGCGGTGCGCGGCGCGGTCGTGGTCGCGGTCGAGCCGCGCCGTTAGGACGGCGAGCGCCGTCCTGACCTCGCCCCGGAACCGCTCGCCGCCGTCATCGAGGTCGTCGCCGTCCGGTCCGGCCGTCTCCCCCTGGGGGGCCTGGGCGGCCTCCGCGACCTGGGCATGCTCGCGCCGCGGCTCCGTGGCGGAGCCGTCGCTGACCCGGAGCTCGCGGTCGCTCGACACGTGCAGTTACCTTAATGGGAGGGAGGGACGGGGGATAGAGCCTGTAGTCCACCTTCATCGGACTTTTCGGTGACCGGTGCCCATTCTCTCGCACCGGCCCCTTCCGCGCCGGTTTCTTCGCGCGGACACGCATGGGTAACACGATGGAAACGCGCTTCCCGCACTGTAGAGGGAGCGGCCCGGCACAAGGCCGCGTACGGCGCGTGAGGACGCGCGCAGACCGCGCGTGGAGGAGGTGG
Source organism: Spirillospora sp. NBC_01491 (assembly GCF_036227065.1). Taxonomy (GTDB): domain Bacteria; phylum Actinomycetota; class Actinomycetes; order Streptosporangiales; family Streptosporangiaceae; genus Spirillospora; species Spirillospora xylanilytica. The sequence continues at coordinate 2,043,389 of NZ_CP109432.1, read as the reverse complement.
CGATGTTGCTGAGGATCCGCGTCCGGCTGCCGGACCGTCCCGGATCGCTGGCCAAGGTGGCGCGCACCCTCGGGGCCGCGGGCGCCGACGTCGTCCAGATGACGGTCCTGGAACGCGACAACGGGCGGGCGCTCGACGACTTCACCGTGACCTGGCCCGCCGGGGCGGGCATCGACCGGCTCTGCGACGGGCTGGGCTCGATCCCGGGCGTCGGCATCGTGGGCGTCTGGCCCACCGCCGAGCCGCAGGGCGCCTTCCCGGACGCCGCGGTGATCGGCCAGCTCGCGGCCGACCCCCGGCGCGGCGCGCTGATCCTCGCCGACGCCGTCCCGGCGATCCTCAGCGCCGACTGGGCGGGGCTCGCCGAGCCCGGGGCGGACGAGTCGGGCGAGGACGCCGCGCTGGTGTACGCCAGCGCGGGCGGCGTCCCCGGCGGGAGGATCCCCGTCCTGCGCCCGCTGCGGCCCCGGTCCTTCACCGCGCCGGACGGCACCCAGTACGCGACCGGGCCCATCTCCAGCGGCACCGAGCGGGGCCTCGTGCTGCTCGTCGCCCGCACCGGGGCGCCGCCGTTCCACCAGACGGAGGTGTCGCGGCTGGCGCAGCTCGTCGGAGCCGCCGAGACCGTGCTGAGCGGATCGGGCATCCGGCTCGCGACCGGATGACCGGCCGGGGGTGACCGGCCGGGGGTGAGCGGCCGGTCGGAGGCGGGTCAGCGGGGGCCGAGGAGGGCGAGCACGCCGTCCAGGTCGGTGAGGTGGGCGTCCGACCCGAGGCCCTGCGCGACCGTCGCCGCCGCGGCGCCGCCCCAGGCGGCGCTCTCGACGACGTCCTCGCCGTGCACGAGGCCGGTGATGAAGCCCGCGCAGTAGGCGTCGCCGCAGCCGGTGGTGTCGACCACGTCGACCTCCAGCGCGGGCAGCCGGGTGACCCCGTCGCGGGTCACCACCACGCTGCCCTGCTCGCCGAGGGTGACCACCACCGACCGCGGGCCCTGGTCGAGCAGGGCGAGCGCGGCGGGCACCGGGAGGGCCTCGCCGGTCATCGCCTCGGCCTGCTCCTGGTTGGGCAGGAAGTGGTCGACGTGGGGCAGGAACGCGCTCGCGCCCTTGACCAGCTCGGGGAGGTTGGACAGCAGGTCCATGGTGACCACGGTGCCGGTGTCGCGGGCCGCCGCGAGCATGGCGAAGAAGACAGGGTCGTTCAGCCCGAAGGTGACGTCGGGGCCGCCGAGGTGCACCACGTCCGCGGCGGCGAGCAGCCCGGGGCCGACCGCGCCCGCGGTGAGGGTGAGGTTGGCGCCCGGCACGTGGAACGAGGGCCGGCCGCCGTCCGGGCGGATCGGCAGGATCGAGGCGCTGGTCTGGTCGGCGGTGCGGCGCACCAGCCCGGTGACGTCGACGCCGTGCCGGCCCATCACCGCGACCAGCAGGTCGCCGAGGTCGTCGTCGCCGATGGCGCCGACGGAGACGACCTGGTTGCCGAGCCGGGCCAGGGCCACCGCGGTCCCGGCGGCGGCGCCCGCGGCGGTCACCCTGATCTGGTCGACCACCACCGTGTCCTGGCCCGGCGGGATCGCCTCGACCGGACGGGCGAGGACGTCGATGATGTGCGCGCCGAGCGTGACGACAGCCATGACCGCGCTCCCTAATGATCGTCAGGGCCGTAGCGTACGCCCTGGAGACCGAAGAACGTGAGAGGTGTTCACATGGTGCTGGAGTACGAGCGGAGCGCGTTGTGCGAGGTCGGCCGCCGGATGGCCGGAACCGGCCTGGTGACCGGCGCGGCGGGCAACGTCAGCGTGCGCGTGGGGGACCTGGTCGCGGTCACGCCCGGCGGGGTGATGCTCGACCGGATGACCCCTGCCGACTGCCCGGTCGTGGACGTGCGGGGAGGCCCGGTGGAGGGCGCGCGGGCGCCGTCCTCGGAGACGCCGATGCATCTGGCGATCTACGAGGCGACCGGCGCCGCCGCGATCGTGCACACCCACTCCACCTACGGGACGGTCGTCGCCAGCACGATGGACGAGCTGCCGCCGATCCACTACAACACGCTGCTGCTCGGCGGCGTGGTGCGGGTCGCCGAGTACGCCACCTACGGCACTCCGGAGCTGGCGGCCAGCGTGCGCGCGGCGATGGCGGGCGGCAAGCGGGCCGCGCTGCTGGCCAACCACGGCGGCGTCGCGATCGGCGGCGACCTGGACGAGGCGTTCGAGAACGCGCGGCTGCTGGAGTGGCTGTGCGGGGTCTACGTGCGCGCCAGGACGATCGGCGAGCCGCGGATCCTCACCGAGGAACAGCTCACCGCCGTCGTCGAACGCGGCCTCGCCCCGGCGGAGTGGCCGGCCGACCTGTAACCTAGCGCTTGCTAGGTTACCTGGAGGAGGGGGCGCCGATGTCCTTTGTCCTGATCGATCAGCCCCGGCCGCACGTCACCCGGATCACGCTGAACCGGCCCGAGCGGATGAACGCGATGGCCTTCGACGTGATGGTCCCGTTCCGCGAGGCGCTGGAGGAGGTCGGCCGGGACAACGGCACCCGCGTCGTGGTGGTCACCGGCGCCGGCCGCGGCTTCTGCTCCGGCGCCGACCTGGAGTCGCCCGGGGCGATCCCCGGCATCGAGGGGCTCACGGTCAGCTCCATCGCGCTGCGCTCGATGGAGCTGCTCGACGACGTCGTCCGCGCGCTGCGCCGCCTGCACCAGCCGGTGATCGCCGCGGTGAACGGCCCGGCGATCGGCGGCGGCCTGTGCCTGAGCCTGGCCGCCGACATCCGGCTGGCCGCCGACACCGCCTACTTCCGCGCGGCGGGCATCAACAACGGCCTCACCGCGAGCGAGCTCGGGCTCAGCTACCTGCTGCCGCGCGCGATCGGCGCGTCCCGCGCGTTCGAGATCATGCTGTCCGGCCGGGACGTGGACGCGGCCGAGGCCGAGCGGATCGGCCTGGTCTCCCGCACCGTCCCGGGCGACAAGCTGCTGGACGCCTGCGACGAGCTGGCCGAGCGCATCGCCGGGTTCAGCCGGCCCGGCGTCGAGCTGACCAAGCGGATGCTGTGGTCCGGCCTGGACGCCGCGAGCCTGAACGCGCACATGGACCACGAGGGCATCGCCCAGCTCTACGTCCGCCTCACCACCCGCAACTTCGAGGAGGCGATCCAGGCCCGCAAGGAGAACCGCCCTCCGGAGTTCCGCGACTGACTTTGGCGCGCCGCCACCGTCCAGGTGACGGTGACCTGCGCCTGACGCCCGGTGCCCCGGTGCTGGCGTGGGACGGTGGGCCGTGACAGGCTGCCGCCGTGCCCAGGCTTCCTCCGGACGACGCGCGGCTGCGGCTGATGACGGTTCCGGTCGCGCGGCTCGCGACCGCCGACGAGCACGGCCGCCCGCACCTGGTCCCGGTCAGCTTCACCGTCCACCGGGGCACCGTCTACACCGCCGTCGACCACAAGCCGAAGAGCACCCGCGACCTCAAGCGGCTGGCCAACATCCGCGCCAACCCCCGGGTGGCGCTCCTCGCCGACCACTACGAGGACGACTGGGACCGGCTCTGGTGGGTGCGGGTGGACGGCCGCGCCCGGGTCGTCGAGGACCCGGCGGCGATGGCCGGGCCGGTGCGGCTGCTCGCGTCCCGCTACGCGCAGTACCGCGACCGCCCTCCGGAGGGGCCGGTCATCGCGGTCACCATCGAGCGCTGGACCGGATGGGCCGCCACGGCGGACGGAATCGACTAGCTTGCCGGGATGCCTCCCGGTCTGCACCTTGTGAACGACTGGCTGTCGCCCGCCGACGCCCAGGTCCTGGCCGAACGGATCGACGCGGCGGACTGGTCCGATCAGCTCAAGCGCCGCGTCCAGCACTACGGCCACCGCTACGACTACGGGCGGCGCGGCGTGGCCGCCGGAGCGCCCGCCCCGCCGCTGCCCGGCTGGGCGAGCGACCTGGGCGGACGGCTTCACGCCGAGGGGCACCTCGGCGAGCCGCCCGACCAGGTGATCGTGAACGAGTACCGGCCCGGCCAGGGGATCAGCGCGCACGTCGACTGCGTCCCGTGCTTCGGGCCGGTGGTCGCGGCGGTGAGCCTGCTGTCGGGCTGCGTGATGGAGTTCAGCGAGAAGGACGGCGAGGGCAGGGAGGCGCGGCGGCTCGAACCGCGCAGCCTGTGCGTCATGACCGGCCCGTCGCGGTTCGCGTGGCGGCACGCGATCCCCGCGCGCAAGACCGACCCCGGCCCGGACGGCGCCCCGGCCCGGGTCGCGCGCGGCCGGCGGATCTCGGTCACCCTGCGGACCGTGCTGAAGACTTAGGGCCGGTTTCAACGCGCCTCAGCCGTAGCGCGAGCGCGTTACCTGGCCGGTGGGGCGAAGCCGGAGGCGAGCCCCACCGGCCGGATCGCGAAGCGATGCCGCGCTCGCCCGAGCACGGTCGGCGTCCGAGCCTTCAGGCGAGAACGCCGGGCCGGGCTTGAAAGACAACTCAGTCCCAGGCGAGGCCGACGCGGGTCAGGTGGCCGGTGTACTCGATCCGGGGGCGCCAGGCGGGCGGCCAGGCGTCCATGCCGAGGTGCGCGCCCGCGAAGGCGCCGGCGAGGCAGGCGATCGAGTCGGAGTCGCCCGAGGACGCGGCGCCGCGCGCGAGGGCGCCCACCGGGTCGTCCGGGAACAGCAGGAAGCACAGCAGGCCGGTGGCGAGGGCCTCCTCGGCGACCCAGCCGGCGCCGGTCGCCGCGCACGGGTCGGCGCGCCGGTCGGGCGCGGCGAGGGCGGCGTCGAGCCGGTCGAGGACGCCGAGGCACTCGTCCCAGCCGCGGGAGATGAACGCGGCGGGGGAGTCGATGGCGGGACGCTGCCACAGGTCGCCGAGCCAGTCCTCGTGGTAGGTGGTCCGCTGGGCGTGGCAGTGGTCGCGGAGCGCGGCGGGCAGGCCGGCCGGGGCCAGGCCGTCGCACAGCCACCGGACGGCGTACGCGGTGAGCTCGCTGGCCGCCAGCCCGGTCGGGTGGCCGTGGGTGAGGGCGGCCTGGAGCTGCGCGGCGGCCGACCGCTGCTCGGCCGTGAGCCCCGGGACCAGGCCGACCGGCGCGACCCGCATGTTGGCGCCGCACCCCTTGGAGTCCCGCTGGGTCGCCTGGAGCCAGGGGAGCCCGGCGGCGAGGCCCTCACAGGCGCGCAGGCACGTGTTCCCCGGCGCCCTGTTGTTGTCGGGGCTGTACAGCCAGTCGACGAACCGGCGTCGCCACAGCGGGACGATCACATCCGGGGTGAGCGGCACGTCCCGCGGGGCGTCGAGCAGCCCGTCGGCGACGGCGAGGGCCATCTGGGTGTCGTCGGTGACCGGCGCGGGCGACCCGGTGGGCTCGCGCGGGCCGTCCGGCCCGAACCGCCGGGCGATCTCCTCCATGCCGAGGAACTCGGTGGGCGCGCCGAGCGCGTCCCCGTACGCCAGCCCGAAGACCGTCCCGCTCGCCCGCCGCGTCATGGCGAGTCCTCCTTCTCCCCGTACGTCGTCCTCGCCGCATTGTTTCCTAATCGGGGGCGGTGGCGCGGCGGTAGGCGCCGGGCGTGATGCCGAAGCAGCGGACGAACCAGCGGGTCAGGTGGCTCTGGTCGGCGAAGCCGGTCCGGGCCGCGACGGCGCCGATCGGCTCGCCCCGCGCGAGCAGCCGCTGCGCGGCGCGCAGGCGGAGCTGCCGCTGGTAGTCGCTGGGCGCCATCCCGTGCACCTGCCGGAACGCCCGGTAGAGCGCGAACCGGCTGCATCCCGCCGCCTCGGCCAGGGCACCGCCCGACACGTCCTGCAGCGGGGCCTCGTCCAGCCGCAGCCGGGCCCGTTCGGCGATCCGCGCGACGCCCGGCGGCGGCGCCGCGCGCAGGGGCCCGGTCGCGGCGCGGTTCACCATCGCGCCGACGGCGGCGGTGAGCAGCTCGTCGCGGCGCAGCGCCGGGGCGCCGTTGAGCAGCGCCCCGTGCAGGGCGCTCAGACCGTTCGCCAGCAAGGCGTCGGCGACGACTGGGGCGGCGAACAGCGGCGCCGCGGCGGGCCGTCCGGCGATGTCGGCGAGGACGCCGGACACCACCTCCGGCCCGATGTGCACGATCCGGTAGGTGAACCCCAGGGGGTCGGCGGGGTGCCCGTCGTGCGGGTCGTCGGGGTTGAAGGCCATGACCATGCCGGCCGTGCTGGTGTGCGCGGCGCCCCGGCAGCGGAACGCCTGGCGACCGTCCTCGGTGACGCCGAACGAGTAGGTCTCGTGGCTGTGCCGGTGGTAGGCGTGCCGCTCGATGTGGGCGTGCATCGCCTCCAGGGGCCGGTCGCCGGACCGCCAGTACCGGGTCCACTCGCGCGTCACGCCGCCATTCTCCCAGGACGGGGCGCACGAGCGTCCAAGACGGCCGGACGGAACCGGGCCAGGCTGGCCGCATGCGTTTCGACACCAAGATCGGCATCGTGGTCCGCGACGACCTGGCGGCGTGGCAGCGGCTCAACGTGACCGCCTTCCTGGCCGGCGCCCTCGCCGGCGGGCCCCCCGGACTGCTCGGCGAGCCCTACGAGGACGCCGCGGATCGCCGCTACCTGGCGATGTTCCGGCAGCCCGTGCTGGTCTACACCGCGACCGCGGACGACCTCGCGCGGGTGCACGAGCGCGCGGTCGCCCGCGGGTTCGACCTCGCCGTCTACATCGAGGAGATGTTCAAGACCGGCCACGACGAGGACAACCGGGCCGCGGTCCGCGCCGCCGACGCCGCGCGGCTGCCGCTCGTCGGGCTCGGCGTGCACGGGCCGCGCAACCCGGTGGACAAGGCGCTCAAGGGGCTGCCACTGCACCCGTGATGCCGGCCAGCTCGGCCAGCCGGGCGCGGTGCCGGTCGGGGGAGCCGAAGAGCTGCCGGGACGACTGGGCCCGCTTGAAGTACAGGTGGGCGTCGTGCTCCCAGGTGAACCCGATGCCGCCGTGGAGCTGGATGGTCTCGCCCGCGGTGTGCAGGTAGGCGTCCGAGCAGTACGCCTTGGCGAGCGCGGCGGCGGCGGGCAGCTCGGCCGGCCTCTCGTCGGCGGCCTCCGCCGCGTTCAGCACGGCCGATCGGGCCGATTCCACCTGCACGAACATGTCCGCGCAGCGGTGCTTGACCGCCTGGAACGAGCCGATCGGGCGGCCGAACTGGTGCCGCACCTTGGCGTACTCCACGGTCATGTCCAGGGCCTGCTGCGCGCCGCCGAGCTGCTCGGCCGCGAGGGCGACCGCCGCCACGTCCAGCGTGCGCGCGAGGACGGCCGCCGCGTCGCCCTCGATCCGCCGGGCCGGGACGGCGGCGAACGCGACCCGCGCCAGGCGGCGGGTCTGGTCGAGGGTGGGGAGCGGCGCGCGGTCGAGGCCGGGCGCCGTGCCGTCCACCGCGAACAGCGCCGTGCCCTCGCCGGTGCCGGCGGCGACCAGGAGGAGCCCGGCGATGTGGCCGTCGAGGACCTGCGGCGCCGCGCCGTCCAGGACCCAGCCGCCGCCGCCGTCGTGGCGGGCGGTGACGGGCGCGCCCTCGACGAGGGTGGCGATGGTGTCGCCGGACGCGATGCCGGGGAGGAGGTCGCGCTTGGCGGCCTCGTCGGACGAGGCGGCCAGCGCGGTGCCGGCGAGCGCGACGGTGGCGAGGTAGGGGGAGCAGACCAGCGCGCGGCCCATCTCCTCGAACACCACGGCCAGCTCGCGCACCCCGAACCCGGCGCCGCCGTACTCCTCGGGGATCGCCAGGCTCTGGAGGCCGAGCTGGCCGGCCATCTGCGCCCAGACCCGCGGGTCGTGGCCCTCGGGCGTCTCCATCAGCCGCCGGACCTCGGCGCCCGGCGATCTGTCGGCGAAGAAGCGGCGCAGTGTCGCGCGCAGTTCCCGCTGTTCCTCGGTGACGACGAGCCTCATCCAGCGGCCTCCTGAAATAGCCGACCTTGTGCTTGGTCGGGCATTGTGCCCTACTCGTGCTCCGGGGCCGGCGGCCGGGGTCAGGGTGCCCAGTCGTGCGGGCCGAGGGTGAAGCCGGCGGGTGTCGAGTGCAGGTGGTTCGCCGAGACCAGGCGGCCCAGTGCCGCCCAGATGTCCTCCTCGGGCCGGCCGATCTGCTCCCTGAGGGTGTCGATGTCGGCCGCGCCCCCGTCCTTGTCGATCTCGGCGACCGCCTCGTACACCACGAGTTCGAAGTCGCTCAGCTCTTGGACGTCGCCGCGTTCGTCGGTCATACCGACGGCGTTCCCGTTCTGCGCGCGTCCAAGAGTCGCCCCGCGCCGCCCGGACGGGTCAGCCGTGCCGCTTGAGCTCGTGGAAGAAGTCCGGCACGGTGTTCAGCGCGCCCGACGCGGCGACCCGGTCGTAGACGTAGCGGGCCACGGCGAGGTCGAGGACGCCGAGCCCGAACGGGGAGAACACGACCGGCCGGTCGGCGGGCGGGCGGGTCCGCCCCTCCAGCACGTCGTAGAGGGTCCCGGCGACGAAGTCGCGGTTCCCGGACCGCTGCTCGGCCAGGTGCGGCGAGGTGTCGGCCTTGAGGCAGTGCTCGACGTCGTCCACCACGTTGTAGGCCGACAGGATGATCTCGGGCGACAGGTCGCGCAGCGAGACGTGCAGCACCAGCGGGTTGTGCCCGAACCAGCCGGGGTCGGTGACGTGCGGCGCGCCCGCCACGGTGGCGAAGACGATCAGGTCGCTGGAGCGGATCAGGTCCTCGGCCCGGTCGTGCACGGTGACCGTGCCGGAGCCGGAGCGCTCCAGGTAGCCGCGGAAGCCCTCGGCGTGCTCGGCCGACAGGTCGTGCACCCCGAGCCGATCGAACGCGAAGCCGTTCGCGGCCAGGTACATGTGGACGTAGCGGGCGATCAGCCCGGCGCCGACGAACCCGACGCGGCGCGGGCGGCCCGCGGAGGCCGGGCCGTCCCGGCGGTCGCTCAGCTCGGCGGCGGCCAGCGCGGCGGACGCGGCCGTGCGGGCGGCGCTGATGATGGAGCTCTCCAGGCAGGCGAACGGGTAGCCGGTCTCGGTGTCGTTGAGGATCAGCACCGCCGAGGCGCGTGGGATCCCGGCGGCGACGTTCTCGGGGAAGCTGGAGATCCACTTGATCCCGTGCACGCCCACGTCGCCGCCGACCGAGGCAGGCAGCGCGATGATCCGCGAGGACGGCCGGTCGGGGAAGCGCAGGAAGTAGGAGTCGGGATTGACCGTCCGGCCCTCGCCGTGCAGCCGGTAGGCGGCCTCGACCATCCGGGTGACCTGCTCCTCGCGCCCGCCGATCGCCTCCTGGACCTGGGCTCCGGAGATCACGGCGAAGGGGGGTGGCTGCGTCATGTCGGCGACTCCGGGGAAGGACGGTCGGTGAGGATGGGGGTCAGACGCCGAGGATATCGGCGCCCGGCAGGTCGAGCTCGGCGGCCAGTTCGCCGAAGTTCTCCACCAGCCAGCTCTCCTCGTAGATCGAGTCGAGGTAGCGCTCGCCGAGGTCGGGGGCGATGGCCACCGCGACCGGCCGCTCGCCCGGGTACTTCTCGGCGAGCCAGCGCGCGGCCCCCGACACCACCGTGCCGGTGGACCCGCCGAACAGGAACCCGCGCGCCGCGAGGGCGTGCACGGTGCGGATGGTGTCGGTCTCGGGGACGTGCACCACGTCGTCGATGTAGGCCTCGTCGACCAGCTCGGGACGGCTGCTGGTGCCGAGGCCCGGGACCATGCGCCGTTCGGGCATGCCGCCGAAGGTGACCGAGCCGACCGCGTCGACGGCCACGATGGTGACCGGGCGGGCGCGCTCGCGGAAGTAGCGGGCGCAGCCCATCAGCGTGCCGGTGGTGCCGGCCCCGACGAACAGCACCTCCAGCCCGGGGAACTGCCGGTCGATCGCGGGGGCGGTGCCGCGGTGGTGCGCGACCCAGTTGTTGCGGTTGGCGTACTGGTTCAGCCAGACGTAGCGGTCGCCGGACTCGCACAGGCTCCGCACGTAGCCGATCCGGCTCTCCAGGTAGCCGCCGTTGGCGTCCTGCCGGGAGATGACCCGCACCTCGGCGCCGAGCGCCCGCATGACCCGCATCGACGCGGGGTTGCAGCGCGGGTCGGTGACGCACACGAACCGCAGGCCCTTGCTCGCGGCGATCAGGCTCAGCGCGATGCCGAGGTTCCCCGAGGAGGACTCGACGATGATCGAACCGGGGGTCAGCGCGCCCTCCCGCTCGGCCGCCTCGATCATCGCCGCCGCGGCCTTGAGCTTCACCGAGCCGGCGAAGTTGAACCCCTCGCACTTGAGATGCAGAGGCAGGCCGAGTACCGCCCCGAGATCCACATAAAGGTCCTCGACATTAAAATCCTGCGGCGAGGTGATGATGGGCACTTTGCCACCCTCGAATGAATGACAATTGTCGGTCGCGAGGGAAGGAATGGCGGTCTCGGTAATTGATGCCGTTCCCCCCGTCGACCCCCGAAGTTCGCCGCGGGGTTCTCACCGAACCGTGGCGGAGCCTCACCGTACCTTCGGCCATGTTCCCCCGCAACCCCCACTTACCAGCGAGTAAGGTCTAATGCGCGGATTCCGGTGAGCTTCTGGGCGACGACCGACATAGGCTATGCCACCGCTCATTTGGTGATGACAGTGCATAAGTCTTACATCACGGAGAGTAAACATGAATGCTCGCCGACCCGTCCTCGACCGGCTGCCGGCCACGGCCGGGCTGCCGGCCCTCGCGATCCCCGCCGCGGACCTCGAGCGGGCCCGTGAACTGGCCGTACGGCACGGGATGGCGCGCGAGCGGGAGGTCGACCTGGCCGATCCGGTGATCACCTGGGTGGAGCGCTTCGCCGCCGAGGCGGACCGGCCGGCCGTCCGGGACCGGACCCGCGCCCTGTCCTATGCGGAGCTGGCGGCCGAGGCCCGCCGCATCGCCGCGCTGCTGGCGGCGGCCGGGGTGGAGCCGGGCACCGTCGTCGGCGTCGGCGGGGCCCGCTGCGCCACCGTGGTCGCGGCGTTCCTGGCGATCGAGCTGATCGGCGCGCTGTACGTGCCCGCCGACGAGACCTGGCCGGCGGCGCGCGTGCGGGACGTGCTCGCGCAGGCGGAGGCGCCCGTCCTGCTCACCGTCGACACCGGGGCGACCGCGCCCGCGCTGCTGGACGGGGCCGCCGAGGCCGGCTGCCGGGTGGTGCGCGCCGAGGGCGCGGCCGGGTGCGCGCCGTGGGCGGGGCCGCCGCTGCTGGACGCCCCCGACCGTCCCCGGTACGTGCTGTTCACCTCCGGCTCGACCGGCCGCCCGAAGGGCGCGGTCGTCGAGCACCAGGGGATGCTGAACCACCTGCACGCCAAGATCGTCGATCTGGGCCTGACCGGCGCCGACGTGGTCGCGCAGACCGCCCCGCTCGGCTTCGACATCTCGGTCTGGCAGATGCTGTGCCCGCTGCTGGTCGGCGGCCGGGTGGACGTGATCGGCGACGAGACCGGGCACGACCCGGTGGCGTTCGCCCGCGCGGTGGACGGGCAGGGCATCACGGTGGTGGAGCTGGTCCCCACCCTGGTCGGCCACCTGCTGGACGACCTGGCGGGCGCCGCCGGCCCGGGTCCGGCGGGGTCGCTGGGCGGGCTGCGGTGGATGATCGCGACGGGGGAGGAGCTGCCCGCCGAGCTGGCGCGGCGCTGGCTGGCCGCGGTCCCGCACGCGCGGCTGCTCAACGCCTACGGGCCGACCGAGTGCTCCGACGACGTCACCCACCACACCGTGACCGCGGGCGATCTGGACCTGCTGCGCCTGCCCATCGGCGGCCCGGTCGTGAACGCCCGGCTGTACGTGCTGCGCGAGGAGGACGGCCGCTGGACGGCCTGCGACGTGGGCGAGGACGGCGAGCTGTTCGTCGGCGGGGTCTGCGTCGGCCGCGGCTACCTGGGCGACCACGACCGGACGCGCGAGGCGTTCTACCAGGACCCGTTCGGGGACTCGCCGACCGGCCGGCTGTACCGGACGGGCGACGCGGTCCGGCTGCTGCCCGCCGGCGCGGGCGGCGAGGACCGCCCGACGCTCCAGTACCTCGGCCGGGTGGACCGGCAGGTCAAGATCTCCGGCGTCCGGATGGAGCTGGGCGAGATCGAGGCGGTGCTCCAGCGGCATCCGGACGTCCGGGCCGCCGCGGTCGTGGTGCACGAATACCCGTCCCGCCGCGGTGGAGGATCTGCTGACTCTGTGTGACGACACTGGCCGTGTCCGGTCGTCAACCGTTGTCACTTGACGAGCGTCCGATGCCGCCGCGGCGCCGCCGCTGACCGTCCGCTTTGTAACTCCCGTGAGTAATTCCTGGGGCCAAGTTCTACATTCGGGGGGATTGCGAGGCATGTGACAGGCTGGTTAACTGTGGCTTCGCTACTCCCGAGTAGTGACGCGGGCCGCGGTCGGCCCCGTCAGGACGGAAAGCGGCGGAGCCCGCAGTGCTCCGCACCGGTGGGAACACCCGTGCGCGGCGGGTGTCGCGCGCGGGACCGCGTTCTCCGGCGGGACTTGGGGAAAGGGGACGGGGACAAGACCGACGGTTCTGTGGTCACTCTCTTTATCTCATGCCCTTCGGGTGGCCTGCGGCCCCTATCTCGGGCGTAAGTAAACCCCCTTCGACCGGGAAAGTACCGCGTGATGCCGTCCTCTGAGTACGTTCCTCTATCCGCCGCTCAGCAGAGCGTCTGGTACGCGCAGCAACTGGCCCCCGAAACGCCCATCGGCATTGCGCAGTACATCGAGATCGACGGCCCGCTCGACCACGCGCTGTTCGACCGGGTGGCGCTCATCGCCGCGCACGAGTCCGAGGCCATGAACGCGCGGCTGGCCGAGCGCGACGGAATGGTCTTCCAGGTTCTGGACCCGGCCGCGACCGCGACGGTCCCGCTGGTCGACCTGACGGCGGAGCCGGACCCGCGGGCGGCGGCGCGGGCGTGGATGGACGAGCGGATGCGGTCCCCGCTCCCGATGGACGCCGAGCACCTGTACGTGACCGCGCTGCTCCGGCTCGCCCCCGACCTGTACTGGTGGTTCAACCGCGTCCACCACGTCATCCAGGACGCCTTCAGCGGCTCGGTGGTCAGCCGCCGCGCCGCCGAGATCTACACCACGCTGGCGCGCGGCGGCGAGTACGCCCCCGCCGACCGCGGCTCGTACCGGGCGGTGCTGGCCGCCGAGGCGGCCTACCGGGAGTCGGCGAAGTTCGAGCGGGACCGCGCCTACTGGACCGAGCGGTTCGCCGACCGGCCCGTCGCGGTCGGCCTGGCCGGGGACACGGCCGCGCCGACCGCCGACCACCTGAGCCGGATCACCCTCGTCCCGCCCGGCCCGGCCGCGGCGCTCGCGGCCGGGGCGCGGCGGCTGCGCACCGCGACGCAGGGCCTGGCGATCGCGGCGACCGCCGCGTACGTCGCGCGGATGACCGGCACCGACGACGTCATCCTCGGCCTGGCGGTCTCCGGCCGCACCACGCAGGTGGCGCTGGACACCCCCGCGATGCTCTCGACGGTGCTGCCGCTGCGCGTCGCCGTGCGGCCGGACATGACGGTCGAGGAACTGGTCCGCACCGCGACCCGGGCCGCCGCGCGGGCGCTGCGGCACCAGCGCTACCGCCGCGAGGACCTGCTCCGCGACCTGCGGATGCTGGGCGAGCCGCGCCGGCTGCACGGTCCGGTCATCAACATCATGCCGTTCGACTACCGGCTCGACTTCGCCGGGATCCCGGCCAGGATGCACGCCATCACCACCGGCCCGATCGACGACCTGTCGATCAACATCTACGACAACTTCGACGGCAACGGCCTGCGCATCGACTTCGACGCGCACCCCGACCTGTACACCCCGGACCGGCTCGCCGCCCACCAGGACCGGTACGTCCGCTTCCTGCGCGCCCTCGGCGACGCCGGCCCGTCCACGCCGCTCAGGGACGTGGAGCTGCTGGACGGCGGCGAACGGGCGCTGGTCCTGGACGGCTGGAACGACACCGCCGCCCCGGTGCCGCCCGCCGTGGTCCCCGAGCTCTTCGAGGTCCAGGCCGCCCGCACCCCGGACGCCCCGGCGGTCGCCCACGACGGCGTCACGCTGACCTACCGCGAGCTGAACGAGCGGGCGAACCGGCTGGCGCGGTGCCTGGCCGCGCGGGGCGTGGGCGCCGAGGACTTCGTCGGGCTGGCGCTGCCGCGCTCGGCGGACCTGGTGGTGGCGGCGCTCGGCGTGCTGAAGGCGGGTGCGGCCTACCAGCCGATCGACCCGGCCTATCCGGCCGACCGGATCGCGCTCATGCTGGCGGACGCCGCGCCCGCCTGCATCATCACGACCGGCGCCGCCGGCCTTCCGGGCGACGCCCCGCGCCTCCTGCTGGACGAGGCGGACCTGAGCGGCCACTCGCCCGCCGACCTCGCCGACACCGAGCGGGTCCGCCCGCTGCGTCCGGGCAACGCGGCGTACGTGATCTACACGTCCGGTTCGACGGGCCGCCCCAAGGGCGTCGTGGTCTCGCACGCGAGCGTGGTGGACTTCTGCGCCTGGGCCGAGCGCGACTTCGGGCCCGGCCGGCTCGCCCGGGTGCTGTTCTCCACGTCGTTGAACTTCGACGTCTCGGTGTTCGAGTGGCTGGCGCCGCTGACGGTCGGCGGCCGGATCGAGGTCGTCCGGGACCTGCTGGAGGTCGCCGAGCGGGGCGGCTGGGAGGGGACGCTGGTCAGCGGCGTCCCGTCCGCCATGGCCGCACTGCTGGCCACCGGCTCCGCCGACCTGCGCGCGGGCGACGTGGTCCTCGCGGGCGAGGCGCTCCCGGCCCGGCTCGTCCGCGACCTGCGGGCCTGGCTGCCGGGCGCGCGGATCTCCAACATCTACGGGCCGACCGAGGCGACCGTCTACGTCACCGCCTGGTTCGACGACGGCAACACCGAGGGGCACGCGCCCATCGGCGGTCCCCTCGCCAACACCCGCGCGTACGTGCTGGACGCGGCGCTGCGGCCCGTCCCGGCCGGCGTCCCGGGGGAGCTGTACATCGCCGGCACCGGCCTGGCCCGCGGGTACCTGCACCGCCCCGGGCTGACCGCGGGCCGCTTCGTGGCGTGCCCGTACGGCGCGGCGGGCGGGCGGATGTACCGCACCGGCGACCTGGTCCGCTGGGACGAGGCCGGCCGCATCGAGTACCTGGGGCGCCTGGACCACCAGGTGAAGGTCCGCGGGTTCCGGATCGAGCCGGGCGAGATCGAGACGGCCCTCGCCGCGCACCCGTCCGTCGCGCAGAGCGTGGTCGTGGCCCGCCGGGACGCGGCCGGCGACCCGGCCCTGGTCGCCTACGTCGTCGCCGGCCCCGGCCGGACCGTCGACGCGCCGCAGGTGCGGGCGTTCGCCCGGGAGTCGCTGCCGGAGTACATGGTCCCGGCCGCGGTCGTGGTGCTGGAGGAGCTGCCGCTCAACCCGAGCGGCAAGCTCGACCGCGCCGCGCTCCCCGCCCCGGACCTCGCCGCGTCCGCCACCGGCCGGGCCGCGCGCGACGCCCGCGAGGAGATCCTCTGCGGGATCTTCGCCGACGTGCTCGGCGCCGAGCGGGTCGGCATCGACGACGACTTCTTCGCCCTGGGCGGCGACTCGCTGAAGGCCACCCGGGTGGTGGCGCGCGTCCGCGCGGCGCTGGGCGCCGAGCCGGCCGTTCGGGCGCTGTTCGAGGCGCCCACGGTCGCCGGGCTCGCCGGGCACCTCGCCGCCGCGACCGCCGCGACCGGCGGGGACGCCCGGCCGGCGCTGCGGCCCGTCCGGCGTCCCGGCCCGGTCCCGGTGTCGCACGCGCAGGAACGGCTGTGGTTCCTCAACCGGTTCGAGGGCCGCACCGCCACCTACAACCTGCCGATCCCGCTGCGGCTGACCGGCGCGCTCGACCTCGACGCGCTGCGCGCCGCGCTCCGCGACGTGGTCGCCCGGCACGAGTCGCTGCGGACGGTCTTCGGCGACACCGACGGCGGGTCGATCCAGCGCATCCTCGGCCCGGACGAGGCCGTCCCGCCGCTCGTCACCGGAGCCGTGGCCGCGGGCGACCTGGACGCCGCGCTGTTCGCCGACGCGACCCGGGGCTTCGACCTCGCCGAGGAACCGCCCGTCCGGGCGCACCTCTACCGGCTGGGCGCGGACGAGCACCTGCTGCTGCTCGTCCTGCACCACATCGCCGGCGACGGCTGGTCGATGGAACCGCTCGCCCGCGACGTCGTCACCGCCTACCTCGCGCGCCGCGACGGCGCCGCCCCGGACTGGGCGCCGCTGCCCGTCCAGTACGCCGACTACGCGGTCTGGCAGCGGGACCTGCTCGGCTCCGCCGACGACCCCGGCAGCCTCGCCGCCCGCCAGCTCGCCTACTGGACCGGCGCCCTGGCGGGGCTGCCCGACCAGATCGCGCTGCCCGCCGACCGGCCGCGCCCCGACCGCGCGTCCTACCGGGGCGGCCAGATCGCCTTCGACGTGCCCGCCGAGCTGTACGAGGGGCTGGCCGGGCTCGCCCGCGACCACCAGGTCAGCGTCTTCATGGTGCTCCAGGCCGCGCTCGCCGCGCTGCTCACCCGCCTCGGCGCCGGGACGGACGTGCCGATCGGGACGCCGGTCGCGGGCCGCACCGACGAGGCGCTGGACGACCTGGTCGGCGTGTTCGTCAACACGCTCGTGCTGCGCACCGACACCTCCGGCGACCCGGCGTTCGCCGAGCTCCTCGCGCGCGTCCGGGAGACCGACCTGGCCGCGTACGCGCACCAGGACGTCCCGTTCGAACGGCTCGTGGACGCCGTCAACCCGGCCCGGTCGCTTGCCCGGCACCCGCTGTTCCAGGTCATGCTGACCTTGCAGAACGGCCCCGAGGCGGTGGTCGAGCTGCCCGGCCTGACCGTCGCGGTCGAGCCGGTGGACGCCGGGGTCGCCAAGTTCGACCTGGAGTTCATGCTGGAGCGGCGCCGCGACGGCGCCCCCGGCCTCACCGGGACCCTGGAGTACGCCCTCGACCTCTTCGACCGCGGCACGGCCGGACGGCTCGCCGGCTGGTACCTGCGGGTGCTGGAGGCCGCCGTCCGGTCCGCCGCCGCCGTCACCGTCGCGGACCTCGACCTGCCGGGCGCCGCCGACCTGCGCCCCGCACCGGTCGCGCCCGCCGTCCCGGCCCTGCCCGCCGAAGGGCCGATGGTGAAGCGGCTCGTCGCCTACGTCGTCGCGGCGCCCGGCCGGGTCCTCGACCCTGAGGAGTTGCGCTCCCACGTCCGGGAGAGCCTGCCCGAGGCGATGGTCCCCGCCGCCGTGGTCGTGCTCGACGCGATGCCGCTCACCCCGAACGGCAAGGTCGACGCCAAGGCGCTGCCCAAGCCGGACCTGACCGGCGGGACCGCCGCCCCCTATCGGGCCCCGCGCGACGCCCGCGAGGAGGCCGTCGCCGCCGTCTTCGCCGACCTGACCGGTGCGGCCCGCGTCGGCATCGACGACGACTTCTTCGAGCTGGGCGGCAACTCTCTCATCGCCATGCGGGTCGTCAGCCGGATCCGCCGCGCCCTGGACACCGAGCTCCCGGTCCGCGCGGTGTTCGAGGCCCCCACCGCCGCGCTCCTCGCCGCCCGCGTCGCGGCGCCGGACGGCGGCGCCCCCGGCCGTCCCGCGCTGGAACCGCGCGAACGGCCCGCCGCCGTCCCGCCGTCGTACGCGCAGCAGCGGCTGTGGTTCCTCAACCGGTTCGAGGGTCCGTCCGCCACCTACAACATGCCGGTGGCGCTGCGGATCCGCGGGCCGCTCGACCGCGGTGCGCTGCGCGCCGCGATCGGCGACCTGGTCGCCCGGCACGAGACGCTCCGCACCGTCCTGCCCGACAGCGGCGGCGTCCCCCGCCAGGTCGTGCTGGACCCGGCCGCCGCCCGCCCCGAGCTGGAGACCACCGACACCACCGCCGCCGAGCTGCCGGTCCGGCTCGGGACGGCCGCCGGATACGCCTTCGACATCTCGGCCGAACCCCCGCTCCGCAGCCACCTGTTCCGCGTCGGCCCCGAGGACCACGTCGTGCTGCTCCTCATGCACCACGTCGGCGGCGACGGCTGGTCGATGGCACCGCTCGCCCGCGATGTGATCCTGGCGTATGCGGCGCGTGTCGAGGGCCGTGCGCCCGAGTGGGCGCCGCTGCCCGTTCAGTATGCGGATTACACCTTGTGGCAGCGCGAGCTGCTCGGGTCGGAGGACGATCCGGAGAGTTTGGTCTCCAAGCAGATCGCGTATTGGCGGGATGCGCTGGCGGGGTTGCCGGAGGAGTTGGAGCTTCCCGCCGACCGTCCGCGTCCCGCCGAGTCGTCCTACCGGGGCGGCACCGCGCGCTTCCGGCTCGGCGCCGGCGTCCGGTCGGCCCTGCTCACGGCCGCGCGGGAGACCGGGACCAGCCCGTTCATGGTCGCCCAGGCCGCGTTCGCCGCGCTGCTCACCCGCCTCGGCGCGGGGACGGACGTGCCGATCGGCTCGCCGATCGCGGGCCGGACCGACGAGGCGCTGGACGACCTGGTCGGCGTGTTCGTCAACATGCTCGTCTTCCGCACCGATACCTCCGGCGACCCGACGTTCCGCGACCTGCTCGCGCGGGTCAGGGAGACCGACCTGGCCGCGTACGCGCACCAGGACGTGCCGTTCGAACGGCTCGTGGAGGTCCTCAACCCGCCCCGCCACCTGGGCCGCCACCCGCTGTTCCAGGTCGGCCTGACCTTCCAGAACAACCCCGAGGCCAAGCTGGAGATGCCCGGGTTCGCCGCCGAGCTCGAACCGCTGCACGCCGGCGTGTCCCGCTTCGACCTGCTGATGATCCTCACCGAGCGCGAGGACGGGCTGGACGGCGAGCTGGAGTACGCCCTCGACCGGTACGACCCCGCCTCGGCGGAACGGCTCGTCGGCCGCTTCGAGGCGTACCTGACCGCGCTCCTCGCCGACCTGGACGCGCGCATCGGCGCCGCAGACGTCCTCGCCCCCGCCGAACGCGCCACCATCCTCACCGACTGGGCCGGCGGCCCGGCCTGCGACGTGGACCGTTCGACGATCCCGGCGTTGTTCGAGGCGCAGGTTTCTGCGCGTCCGGATGCTCTTGCGGTGACGTTCGAGGGTGTGTCGTTGTCGTTTGGTGAGGTGAACGCGCGGGCGAATCGTTTGGCGCGTCATCTGGTCGCGCAGGGCGTCGGTCCCGAGCAGTTCGTGGCCCTGAAGTTCCCGCGTTCGGCGGACTTGGTCGTTGGGGTTCTGGCCGTGTTGAAGGCGGGTGCGGCCTATGTTCCGGTCGATCCGGATTATCCGGTGGATCGCATCGCGTACATGCTGGACGATGCCCGCCCGGTATTCACGCTCGACTCGGTAGATGTTCCGGACGGCTACGCCGACACGAATCTGAACGTGCCGATCTCTCCGGACCACCCCGCCTACGTCATTTACACCTCGGGTTCCACCGGCCGTCCGAAGGGCGTGGTGGTCCCGCATCAGAACGTGGTGCGGCTGCTGGCCTCCACCGACGCCTGGTTCTCCTTCGGTCCAGATGACGTGTGGACGTTGTTCCATTCCTACGCGTTCGACTTCACCGTATGGGAGCTGTGGGGTTCCCTCCTCACCGGCGGCCGTCTGGTGGTCGTCCCGTACCTGACGTCGCGTTCCCCTGAGGATTTCCTCAAGCTGTTGGTGTCGGAGCGGGTGACGGTTCTGAATCAGACGCCGTCGGCGTTCTATCAGCTGATGGCCGCTGATCGTGATGGTCCGGGTTCTGAGTTGGCGTTGCGCTACGTCGTGTTCGGTGGTGAGGCGTTGGAGTTGGGGCGTCTGGACGAGTGGTATTCGCGGCATGCCGAGGATGCTCCGACGCTGGTCAACATGTATGGGATCACTGAGACGACTGTGCATGTGTCCTATGTCGCGCTCGATCGTGCCTACGCGGCCACGGCGCCTGGGAGCGTCATCGGTGTGGGCATCTCCGACCTGCGAATCTATGTGCTTGACGATCGCCTCGAGCCTCTGCCGCCCGGTGTGGTGGGCGAGTTGTACGTGGCGGGTGCGGGCCTGGCCCGCGGCTATCTCAACCGTCCGGGCCTGTCGGCGGAACGGTTCGTCGCCGACCCGTTCGGTGCGTCCGGGACGCGCATGTACCGCACCGGGGACACCGCGCGCTGGCTGAACGACGGGCGGCTCGAGTACCTGGGCCGTTCTGATCAGCAGGTGCAGTTGCGGGGGTTCCGGATCGAGCCGGGTGAGGTCGAGGCGGTGCTCGCGCGACATGAGGGTGTCACCGATGTGGCGGTCATCGTCCGCGACAACCGCCTGGTCGCTTACACCGTCCCGGCCGAGTCCGGCGCCTTCGACCCGGGCGAACTACGCCGCTTCGCCGCCCGCGACCTCCCCGACCACATGGTCCCGGCCGTGGTCGTCGAGCTGGATGTTCTCCCGCTGACGGTGAACGGGAAACTGGACCGCATGGCGCTCCCGGCGCCCGACCTGTCCTCGAAGGTGTCGTCGCGGGAGCCCCGCACTGGGGAAGAGGAACTTCTCGCGGCGCTGTTCGCCGAGGTGCTGGGACTGGAGCGGGCGGGGATCGACGACGGGTTCTTCGATCTCGGCGGTGATTCGATCATCGCGATCCAGCTCGTGTCCCGGGCCCGCCAGTCCGGCCTGGTCATCTCCCCGCGCGAGGTGTTCCAGCACCAGACCGTCGAAGAACTCGCCGCTATCGCCCGCCCCGCCGGCACCGGCGAGGAGATCGAAGCCGAGGCTCCGGGCAGCGGCGTGGGGCCGGTCCCGGTCACCCCGATCGTGGCGTGGCTGCGCGAGCGGACCGGCGGGGACGCCTCCCTCATCGGCGGCTTCCACCAGGCGATGATCCTGCGCACCCCGGCCGGTCTCGGCGCGGACCGCCTCACCGCCGCGCTGCGCACCCTGCTCGACCACCACGACGTGCTCCGGCTCCGCCTGGACGTGGACCACGGCGCGGACACCGGCGCGGACCACGGCACCGGCACCGGCACCGGCGGCGACGGCGGACGGTGGCAGCCGGTCGTGCGGCCCACCGGGTCCGTGCCCGCCGCCGACCTGGTGACGCGGGTGTGCGTGGAGGGGCTGGACGCCGACAAGCTCGCCTCCGTCATCGACGAGCAGGCCGCCGCCGCCCAGGGCCGGCTTGACCCGGCCGCCGGGACGATGGCGCAGCTCGTGTGGTTCGACGCCGGGGAGGCGCAGGGCCGGCTGCTGGTGATGCTCCACCACCTGGTCGTGGACGGGGTGTCCTGGCGGATCCTGCTGCCCGACCTGGTCACCGCCTGGGCGGGGGAGGGACTCCAGCCCGTCGCCACCTCGTTCCGCCGCTGGGCGCAGAAGCTCACCGCCCTCGCGTCCGACCCGGCACTCGCCGACCGGGAGCTGGACGACTGGCTCGACATCGTGGACGGCCCGGACCGCCCGCTGGCCGGGCGCCCCCTCGACCCGCGGGTGGACATCGCCGCCCGCGCCCGGTCGCTGCGGCTGGAGCTGCCCGCCGGCGTCACCGGCCCGCTGCTGACCGACGTGCCCGCCGCGTTCCACGGCCGCGCGAACGACGTGCTGCTCACCGGGCTCACCCTCGCCGTCGCGCAGTGGCGCCGGCACCGGGGCGGGCGCGGCACCGGGTTCCTGCTCGACCTGGAGGGGCACGGCCGCGAGGACGTGGTCCCGGGTGTGGACGTGTCCCGGACCGCGGGCTGGTTCACCTCGATCCACCCGGTGCGGCTCGACGCGGGCCAGGCCGACTGGGCCGAGGTCCGGGACGGCGGCGCCGCCGTCGGCACCGCGATCAAGAAGGTCAAGGAGCAGTTGCGCGCCGTCCCGTCCGGCGGCGTCGGCTACGGGCTGCTGCGGTACCTGGACGACGCCGCCGCGGCGGAGCTCGCCGCCCCGGCCCCGGCGCAGGTCGCGTTCAACTACCTCGGCCGGGTCGCGCCCGGCGGCGAGGACGGCGACTGGAGCCTGGCACCGGAGGAGCCGCCCGCCGGGGAGGACCCCCGGATGCCGATGGCGCACGTCCTGGAGATCAACGCCGTCACCCGCGACCTGCCCGGCGGCCCCGAGCTGGCGGCGACCTGGACGTGGCCGGACGGGCTCCTCGCCGAGGACGAGGTGCGGGAGCTCGCCGAGGCGTGGTTCACCGCGCTGCGCGGCCTGGTCGCGCACGTCGCGGCGGGCGACGGCGGCGGCGACGGCGGCGGGCCCGGCACGGCGGCGGGCGGCTTCACCCCGTCCGACCTGCTCGTGGAACTCGACCAGGGGGAGATCGACAAGTTGCAGAACGCCTGGAGGCAGAACACGTGAACCGGGGGGACCTCGAAGACATCCTGCCGCTGTCGCCCTTGCAGCAGGGGTTCTTCTTCCACGCGCTCTTCGACGCCGGCGACACCGACGTGTACACCGCGCAGCTCGTCCTGGACCTCGACGGGCCCCTGGACGCCGCCGCGCTGCGCACCGCCGCGGGCACCCTGCTGCGGCGGCACCCCAACCTGCGCGCCGCGTTCTGGCACGAGGACCTCTCCCGCCCCGTCCAGGTGATCCCGCGCGCCGTGACGCTGCCGTGGGAGGACTTCGACGTCTCCGCCGCCGCCGATCCGTCCGCCGAGGCCGACGCGGTCGTCGCGCGGGAGCGGGCCCGCGGCTTCGACATGACCGCGCCGCCGCTGCTGCGGTTCGCGCTGGTGCGGCTCGCGCCTGGACGGCACCGGCTCGTGTTCACCAACCACCACATCCTGCTGGACGGCTGGTCCACCCCGATCCTGGCGACCGAGCTGTTCCTGCTGTACATGCAGGACGGCCACGACGGCGGGTTCCCGCGCGTCACCCCGTACAAGAACTACCTGGCCTGGCTCGCCGGCCAGGACCGGGCCGCGGCCGAGGACGCCTGGCGGCGGGCGCTCGACGGCATCGACGAGCCCAGCCTGGTGGCGCCCGAGGCGGCGGCGCGCCCGCCCGAGCCGCCCGCCCGGACCGCCACCGTCCTCGACGCGCGCCTCACCAGGAGGCTCGGCCGCGCGGCCCGGCGGCACGGCGTCACGCTCAGCACCGTGCTCCAGGGCGCGTGGGGCCTCACCCTCGCCCGCCTCCTCGGCCGCGACGACGTCGTGTTCGGCGCGACCGTCTCCGGCCGTCCCCCCGATCTCCCCGGCGTCGAGCAGATGATCGGGCTGTTCATCAACACGCTGCCGATCCGGGTCCGGCACCGGCCGGACGAGCCGCTCGCCGCGCTGATGGAACGCCTCCAGGACGAGCAGACCCGGCTGCTGCCGCACCACCACCTCGGCCTCACCGACGTCCAGCGGGCCGTCGGCGCGGGCGGCGCGCTGTTCGACACCATGACGGTGCTGGAGAACTACCCGTTCGACCCCGCCGTGATGGACGGCTCCCTCAACGGCGTGACCATCGCCGCCGCCGACTCCTACGACGCCACTCACTTCCCCCTGTCGCTGGTCGCCGTGCCCGGCGACGAGCTGTCGCTGCGCCTGCACTACCGGCCCGACGTGTACGACCGCGACCTCGTCGAGGCGCTGCTCGCGCGCGTCCGCCGCTTCCTGGAGGCGTTCGCCGAGGACTCCGGGCGGCCCGTCGGCGCCGTCGAGCTCGCGGGCGACGCCGAGCGGGCGCGGCTCGCGGCCTGGAACGACACCGCCGCCGAACGCCCGGCCGGGACGCTGAACGCGCTGTTCGAGCGGCAGGCCGCCCGCACCCCGGACGACGCGGCGCTGGTCAGCGGCGCCGAGACCCTCACCTACCGGGAGCTGAACGAGCGCGCCAACCGGCTCGCGCACGCCCTCATCGCCCGCGGCGTCGGCCCCGAGGACCGCGTCGCGCTCGTCCTGCCCCGCACCCCCGCGATCGTCGCGGCGATCCTCGCCGTGCACAAGGCGGGCGCCGCCTACGTCCCGATCGACCCCGAGTACCCGGCCGAACGCGTCGCCCACATGCTGGACGACTGCCGTCCCGCGCTCACCATCACCACCGGCGACATGCCCGGCACCGGCGGCCTCCCCGCGCACGACCCGGCGGACGCCGACCGGGTCCGCCCGCTGCTGCCCGGCAACGCCGCCTACGTCATCTACACCTCGGGCTCCACCGGCCGGCCCAAGGGCGTGACGGTCCCGCACGAGGGCGTGCTCAACTACTACGAGGCGCACCGCGCCGCGTTCATCGACCCCGCGGTCGAGGCGGCGGGCGGGCGCCGGATGCGGTTCGCGCACCTGGCGTCGTTCTCGTTCGACACCTCGTGGATGGGCCTGCTGTGGATGGCGCACGGCCACGAGCTGCACCTCATCGACGACGCCACCCGCCGCGACGTCGAGGCGTACGTCGCCTACGTCGCGGGCGCCCGCATCGACCTCGTCAACACCACCCCGTCCCACCTGCGGTCGCTGCGCGACGCGGGCCTCCTGGACGGCGGCCGGCACCTGCCCGCCCACCTCCTGCTCGGCGGCGAGGCGATCGACGACGCGCTCTGGACGGACCTGCGGGCGCTGCCGCCCGGCGTCACGGTCCGCAACTTCTACGGGCCGACCGAGTCGACGATCGACACGATGAACCAGCCGGTCGCCGCCACCGGGCGCCCCGCCATCGGCACCCCGTACCGCAACACCCGCGCCTACGTGCTCGACTCCGCGCTCCAGCCCGTCCCGCCCGGCCTCCCCGGCGAGCTGTACCTGGCGGGCCTCCAGCTCGCCCGCGGCTACCTCGGCCGCCCCGGCCTGACCGCCGAGCGGTTCACCGCCGACCCGTTCGGCGCGCCGGGCGACCGGATGTACCGCACCGGCGACCTCGCCCGGTGGCGCGCGGACGGCACCCTCGAGCACCTCGGCCGCACCGACGACCAGGTCAAGATCCGCGGATACCGGGTCGAGCCGGGCGAGATCGAGACCGTCCTCGGCGGCTTCCCGGGCGTCGCCCACGCCGCCGTCGTCGTCCGCGAGGACCGCGCCGGCGAGCGCCGCCTCGCCGCCTACGTGGTCCCCGCCACCGTCGACCTGGCCGCGCTGCGCCGGCACGCGGCGGACCGCCTGCCGGGCCACATGGTCCCCGCGCTGACCGCGATGGACGCGCTGCCGCTCACCGTGAACGGCAAGCTCGACCGTGCCGCGCTGCCCGCCCCGGGCGCCGCCGCGTCCGCCGGCCGCGCCCCCCGCACCCCGCAGGAGGAGATCCTCTGCGGGCTGTTCGCCGAGATCCTCGGAGTGCCGCGGGTGGCCGTCGACGACGGGTTCTTCGAGCTCGGCGGCGACTCGCTCACCGCGACCCGGCTGGTCAGCCGGATCCGCACCGCGCTCGGCGCCGAACTGCCCGTCCGCGCCCTGTTCGAGGCGCCGACCGTCGCGGGCCTGGCCGGACGGCTCGCCGCGACCGCCGGGGCCGCCCGCCCGCCGCTGGCGCGGGCCGCCGAACGGCCCGAGGCGATCCCGCTGTCGTACGCGCAGCAGCGGCTGTGGTTCCTCAACCGGTTCGACGGCGCCTCCGCCGTCTTCACCCTGCCGATCGCGCTGCGGCTGGAGGGCGCGATCGACCGCGACGCGCTCCAGGCCGCGCTCGGCGACGTCGTGACGCGGCACGAGCCGCTCCGCACCATCTTCCCGGACGGGTCCGGGGCCGCCCGGCAGCTCGTCCTGGACCCCGCCGCCGCGCCGCCCCGCCTCACCGTCACCGAGACCGGCGAGGCCCGGCTCCCGGCCGAGCTCGCCGCCGCCGCCCGGCAGGGCTTCGACCTGTCGGTCGAGCCGCCGCTCCGGGCCCGGCTGTTCGCGCTCGGCGACGACGTCCACGTCCTGCTGCTGGTGCTGCACCACGTCGGCGGCGACGGCTGGTCGATGGCGCCGCTCGCCCGCGATGTGATCGTGGCGTATGCGGCGCGTGCTGAGGGCCATGCGCCGGAGTGGGAGCCGCTCCCGGTTCAGTATGTGGACTACACCCTGTGGCAGCGTGAACTGTTCGGGTCGGAGGACGATCCGGAGAGTCTGGTCTCCAAGCAGATCGCGTATTGGCGGGACGCGCTGGCGGGGTTGCCGGAGGAGTTGGAGCTTCCCGCCGACCGTCCGCGTCCCGCCGAGTCGTCCTACCGGGGCGGCACCCACGCCTTCGACCTCGACCCCGAACTGCACGCCGGGCTCCTCGCCCTCGCCCGCGACGGCGGCGCCAGCCTCTTCATGGTCATGCAGGCCGCCTACGCGGCGCTGCTCACCCGCCTCGGCGCCGGCACGGACGTGCCCATCGGCGCCCCCATCGCGGGCCGCACCGACGAGGCGCTGGACGACCTGGTCGGCATGTTCGTCAACATGCTCGTGCTGCGCACCGACACCTCCGGTGACCCGTCCTTCCGCGACCTGATCACGCGGGTCAAGGAGACCGACCTCGCCGCCTACGCCCACCAGGACCTCCCCTTCGAACGGCTCGTGGAGATCCTCAACCCGGCCCGGTCCATGGCTCGGCACCCGCTGTTCCAGGCCGCGCTGTCCTTCCAGAACAACCCCGAGGCCAAGCTGGAGCTGGACGGCCTCAGCGGCGCCGCCGAACCCCTCGCCTCGGGCGTCGCCAAGTACGACCTGTCCCTCTACCTGGAGGAACGGCACGGCGAGGACGGCGCCCCCGCCGGAATCGAGGCCGCCCTGGAGTACGCCCTCGACCTCTTCGACGCCGATACCGCCCGCTCGGTCGCCGCCCGCTTCGACCGGCTCCTGCGCGAACTGGTCGCCGCCCCGGACGCCCCCATCGGCGCCGCCGAGATCCTCGACCGCGCCGAGCGCCGCACCATCCTCCGCACGTGGGCGGGCGGCCGGGCGGCCGAAACGGACCGCACCACCATCCCGGCGTTGTTCGAGGCGCAGGTTTCTGCGCGTCCGGATGCTCTTGCGGTGACGTTCGAGGGTGTGTCGTTGTCGTTTGGTGAGGTGAACGCGCGGGCGAATCGTTTGGCGCGTCATCTGGTCGAGCGGGGTGTTGGCCCGGAGCAGTTCGTGGCCCTGAAGTTCTCGCGTTCGGTGGACTTGGTCGTTGGGGTTCTGGCCGTGTTGAAGGCGGGTGCGGCCTATGTTCCGGTCGATCCGGATTATCCGGTGGATCGGATCGCGTACATGCTGGACGATGCCCGCCCGGTACTCACGCTCGACTCGGTAGACGTTCCGGACGGCTACGCCGACACGAAC
This sequence comes from Spirillospora sp. NBC_01491, assembly GCF_036227065.1. Taxonomy (GTDB): domain Bacteria; phylum Actinomycetota; class Actinomycetes; order Streptosporangiales; family Streptosporangiaceae; genus Spirillospora; species Spirillospora xylanilytica. Next base: position 2,016,228 of record NZ_CP109432.1, on the reverse strand, counting down.
CTGAACGTGCCGATCTCTCCGGACCACCCCGCCTACGTCATTTACACCTCGGGCTCGACGGGGCGTCCGAAGGGTGTGGTGGTCCCGCATCAGAACGTGGTGCGGCTGCTGGCGTCGACGGAGCAGTGGTTCTCGTTCGGCCCGGATGACGTCTGGACGCTCTTCCACTCCTACGCGTTCGACTTCTCGGTATGGGAGCTGTGGGGGCCGCTGCTGAACGGCGGCCGTCTCGTCGTCGTCCCGTATCTGACGGCGCGTTCGCCGGAGGATTTCCTCAGGCTGCTCGCTGCTGAGCGGGTGACGGTGTTGAACCAGACGCCGTCGGCGTTCTACCAGCTCATGGCTGCCGACCGCGACAACCCCGGTACCGATCTGTCACTGCGCTACATAGTGTTCGGTGGCGAGGCGCTGGAGCTGGGGCGTCTGGACGACTGGTATTCGCGGCATGCCGAGAATGCTCCGACGCTGGTCAACATGTACGGGATCACTGAGACGACCGTGCATGTGTCCTATGTCGCGCTCGACCGTGCCTACGCCGCGACGGCGCCTGGAAGCGTCATCGGCGTGGGCATCCCCGACCTGCGAATTTATGTGCTTGACGAGCGCCTCAAGCCCCTGCCGCCCGGTGTGGCCGGAGAACTGTACGTGGCGGGTGCGGGTCTGGCTCGCGGCTACCTCAACCGTCCGGGCCTGTCGGCCGAACGGTTCGTCGCCGACCCGCACGGTGAGCCGGGCACCCGCATGTACCGCACCGGCGATCTGGGCCGGTGGCGCCGCGACGGGAACCTCGAATACCTCGGTCGTTCCGATCAGCAGGTGCAGTTGCGGGGGTTCCGGATCGAGCCGGGCGAGGTTGAGGCGGTGCTCGCGCGCCATGAGGGTGTCACCGATGTGGCGGTCATCGTCCGCGACAACCGCCTGATCGCCTACACCGTCCCAACCGAGACCTCCGCCTTCGACCCCGCCGAACTGCGCCGCTTCGCCGCCCGGGACCTCCCCGACCACATGGTCCCCGCGGTCGTCGTCGAGCTGGACGCCCTCCCGCTCACCTCGAACGGGAAGCTGGACCGCACCGCGCTCCCGGCGCCCGACCTGTCCTCGAAGGCGTCGTCGCGGACGCCGCGGACCCCTCAGGAGAAGACCCTCGCCGACCTCTTCGCTGAAGTCCTCGGCCTGGAGCGGGCGGGGATCGACGACGGGTTCTTCGATCTCGGCGGTGATTCGATCATCGCGATCCAGCTGGTGTCCCGGGCCCGCCAGTCCGGCCTGGTCATCTCCCCGCGCGAGGTGTTCCAGCACCAGACCGTCGAAGAGCTCGCCGCTATCGCCCGCCCCGCCGGCACCGGCGAGGAGATCGAAGCCGAGGCGCCCGGCGCGGCGGTCGGGCCGGTCCCCGCGACGCCGATCATGCGCTGGTTCCAGGAGCTGGACGGCCCGGTCGGCGACTACAGCCAGCGGATGCTGCTCCAGGTCCCGCCCGCGCTCGGCGTCGACCGGCTGACCGCCGCGCTCCAGGCCGTCCTGGACCATCACGCCATGCTCCGGCTGCGCCTGGACCGGACGGCCCCCGAGTGGCGGTTCGAGGTGGCCGAGCCGGGCGCGGTGGACGCCGCGCCCCTCGTCCGCCGCGTCGACGTCGCCGGCGCCTCCGGCGCCGAACTGCGCGCGGTCCTCGGCGCGGAGGCCGCCGCCGCCCGCCGCCGCCTCGACCCGGATGCCGGGACGATGGCGCAGCTCGTCTGGTTCGACGCGGGCCCGGATCGGCCGGGGCGGCTGCTGCTGACCGTGCACCACCTCGCCGTGGACGGGGTGTCCTGGCGGATCCTGCTGCCCGACCTGGTCACCGCCTGGGCGGGGGAGGGACTCCAGCCCGTCGCCACCTCGTTCCGCCGCTGGGCGCAGCGCCTCGCCGCCGAGGCGTCCGACCCGGCCCGGACGGCGGAGGCGGCGCTGTGGGCCGAGACCCTCGCCGGCCCCGACCCGGTGCTCGGCCCCCGGCCGCTCGACCCGCGCGCCGACACCTTCGGCACCGCCCGGCACCTCACCGTGGAGCTGCCGGCGGACGTCACCGGGCCGCTGCTCACCGACGTGCCCGCCGCCTTCCACGGCCGCGTCAACGACGTGCTGCTGACCGGCCTCGCGCTCGCCGTCGCCGAGTGGCGCGGCGAGGACCGCACCGCCGTGCTCGTCGACCTGGAGGGGCACGGCCGCGAGGAGATCGTCCCGGGCGTCGACCTGTCCCGCACGGCCGGCTGGTTCACCGTGATCCACCCCGTCCGGCTCGACGCGGGCGGGGCCCGCTGGAACGAGGTCCGCGACGGCGGGCAGGCCGTCGGGACCGCCCTCAAGCGGGTCAAGGAACAGCTCCGCGAGATCCCCGACAACGGCATCGGGTACGGGCTGCTCCGCCATCTCAACCCGGCCACCGCGGCGCGCCTGGCGGGCGCCCCCCGGCCGCAGCTCGCGTTCAACTACCTGGGCCGCACGGCCGCGCCCGAGGGGACCGACTGGGGGCCCGCCGCGCAGGCCGACGCCGACGCGCTCGGCGGTGGCCAGGACGACGCCCTCGCCCTGGTGCACGCGATCGAGGTCGACGCGCACACCCGGGACCTGCCCGGCGGCCCGGTCCTGACCGCCACCTGGACGTGGGCGGGCGGGCTGTTCGGCGAACCCGAGATCGCGGCGCTCGCGGACCGCTGGACCACCGCGCTGCGCGGCCTCGTCGCGCACGTCGTGGCGGGCGCCACCGACGGCCCCGTCGGCGGGTTCACCCCCTCCGACCTGTCCCTGGTGGACGTCGGACAGGACGAGATCGACGAGCTGGCCGCCGAACTCGACGGCGAATGGGAGCTGGAATGACGGCACCGCGGAAGAAGTCTCAGCTCGAGGACGTCCTCCCGCTGTCGCCGATGCAGCAGGGCCTGTACTTCCACGCCCTGTACGACTCCCGCGGCGGGCACGACGTCTACACCGCGCAGATCGTGTTCGACCTGCGCGGCCGGCTGGACGCCGCGGCGCTGCGCGCGGCGGCGGCGGCCCTGCTGCGCCGGCACGCGAACCTGCGCGCCGGGTTCCGGCAGCGCAAGGAGGGCTCACCGGTGCAGGTCGTGCACCGCGAGGTGCGGCTCCCCTGGGAGGACGCCGACCTGACCGGGCTGCCGGACGAGGCGGCCCGCGAGGCCGGGGCGCGCGACATCGCCGGACGCGAGCGGACCCGCCCCTTCGACCTGACCCGCCCGCCGCTGCTCCGCTTCGTGCTGATCAAGCTCGCCGCCGACCGGCACCGGATGGTGTTCACCCACCACCACATCCTGCTCGACGGCTGGTCCACGCCGGTGCTCCAGACCGAGCTGTTCGCGCTCTACCTGGCGGGCGGCGACGACGCCGGGCTGCCGCGCGCCACCCCGTACAAGAACTACCTGGCCTGGCTCGCCGCGCAGGACCGGGCCGCGGCCGGGGACGCCTGGCGCCGCGCCCTGGACGGCATCGACGGCCCCACCCTCGTCGCCCCCGGCGCCCCCGACGCGGGTCCGGGCACCCGGACGGGCCAGGTCCGGCTCCGGCTCACCGAGGACCTCACCACCGCGCTCAACGCGCGCGCCCGCGCGCACGGCGTCACGCTCAACACCGTGCTCCAGCTCGCGTGGGGCGTGCTCCTCGGCCGCCTCACCGGCGGCACCGACGTGGTCTTCGGCGCCGCCGTGTCCGGCCGCCCGCCCGAACTGCCCGGCGTCGAAGAGATGATCGGCCTGTTCATCAACACGCTGCCCGTCCGGGTCCGGGTGCGGCCCGCCGACACCGTCGCGGACGCGCTCACCCGCCTCCAGCGCGAGCAGGCCGACCTGATGGCGCACCACCACCTCGGGCTCGCCGACATCCAGCGGCTCACCGGCGCGGGGACGCTGTTCGACACCATGACGGTGCTGGAGAACTACCCCTTCGACGCGGACGCCGCGGGCACCGACCTCGGCGGCCTCACTTTGCACGACGTGGACGGCCACGACGCCACCCACTATCCGCTCACGCTCGCCGCCGTGCCCGGCCGCGGCCTGTCCCTGCGCCTGGACCACCGCACCGACCTGTACCCCGCCGGCGACGCCGAACGGATCACCGCGCGGCTCGTCCGGATCCTGGAGGCGGTCGCGCACCGTCCCGCGCTGCCGCTCGGCCGCCTCGACGTCACGGACGGCGCCGAACGCGACCTCGTCCTGCGCGCCTGGCAGGGCCCGCGCACGGACCGGGCGCCCGGCACTCTCACCGGCCGCTTCGCCGAACGCCTCGCCGAGACCCCGGACGCCGTCGCCGTCCGCGCCGCCGGGGAGGCGCTCACCTTCGCCGGGCTGGACGAGCGCGCCAACCGCCTCGCGCACCGCCTCATCGGCCTCGGCGTCGGCCCCGAGACGCCCGTCGCGATGCTGCTCGAACGGTCCGCCGAGGTCATCGTCGCGACCCTCGCGGCACTGAAGGCCGGGGGCGCCTACGCGCCGATCCACCACGGCTACCCGCCCGAGCGGACGGCGTGGGCGGTCGGCGAGGTCCGCGCGCCCGTCCTGCTGGTCGACACCGCCATCCGGGACCGCGTCGCCGGCCTGGACACCGCCGCCCGCATCCTCACCGTCGACGACGACCCGGGCCTCGCCGCGCAGCCCGGCACCGCCCCCGCCGTCGCCGTCCACCCCGAGCAGCTCGCCTGCGTCCTGTTCACCTCGGGGTCCACCGGGGAGCCGAAGGGCGTCATGCTCCGGCACCGCGACGCGGTCGACCTCGCCACCGACGGGCGGCTGCGCGGCGGCGCCCACGACCGCGTCCTGGTCCACTCGCCGCACGCCTTCGACGCCTCCATCTACGAGACGTGGACGCCGATCCTGCACGGCGGCACCGCCGTCGTCGCCCCGCCCGGCCCGCTGGACGGCGAGGCCCTCGAACGGATCATCGCCGCCGAGGACGTCACCGGCCTGTTCCTCACCACCACCCTGTTCAACCTCGTCGCCGACGAGCGGCCCGGGGCGTTCGCCCGCCTCCGGGAGGTCCTCACCGGCGGCGAGGCGGGCTCGACCGCCGCGATCCGCAGGGTCCTGGCCGCGTGCCCGGACACCGAGGTCGGCCACATGTACGGCCCGACCGAGACCACCACCTACACCACCGTCGCCGCGCTGCGCGACGCGCTCGCCGACCCCGCCGAGACCACCCCCGTCCTCGGCCGCCCCATCGGCGACATGCGGGTGTACGTGCTGGACGCCGGGCTCCGCCCGGTGCCGCCCGGCGTCGTCGGCGAGGCCTACATCGCGGGCGCCGGGCTCGGCCGCGGCTACCTGGACCGCGCCGGGCTCACCGCCGGGCGGTACGTCGCCGACCCGTTCGGCGCCCCCGGCGACCGGATGTATCGCACCGGCGACCTGCTCCGGTGGCGGCCCGGCGGCGCCCTGGAGTACGTCGACCGGGCCGACCTCCAGGTCAAGGTCCGCGGGTTCCGGATCGAGCTCGGCGAGATCGAGGCCGCGCTCGCCGCGCATCCCGCCGTCGCGAACGTCGCCGTCCTCGCCCGCGAGGACACCCCGGGCGCCAAGCGGCTGGTCGCCTACGTCGTCCCGCGCCGCGGCGGCTCGGCGGACGGCCTGCGCGAGTACGCCGCCGGGCGGCTGCCCGAGTACATGGTGCCCGCCGCGTTCGTCGCGCTGGACACCCTCCCCGTCGGCCCGACCGGCAAGCTCGACCGGAACGCCCTGCCCGCGCCCGACTACGCCGGGGCCGCCGCCGGACGCGCTCCCCGCACCCCCGAGGAGGAGGTGCTCTGCGGCCTGTTCGCGCAGGTCCTGGAGCTGGACGAGGTCGGCGCCGACGTCAGCTTCTTCGACCTCGGCGGTGACAGCATCGCCGCGCTCAGGCTGGCCACCCTGGCCCGGCGGGCGGGCGTGGAGCTCACCCCCCGCGACGTGTTCACCCACCAGACCGCCGAGGCGCTCACCCGCGCGGGCGAGCCGGCGGACCGGCTCGGCTTCGAGGTGCTGCTCCCGATCCGCACGTCCGGCACCCGGCCCCCGATGTTCTTCGTCCACCCGGCGGGCGGCCTGGCGTGGGGCTACCTGCAGTTCCAGCGGCACCTGGGCCCGGACCAGCCCGTCTACGGGCTCCAGGCCCGCGCGTTCACGCAGGCGGAGCTGCCCGGCTCGGTCGCCGAGATGGCCGCGGACTACCTCGCGCAGATCCGGACCGTCCAGCCGTCCGGCCCCTACCACCTGGCCGGCTGGTCGCTCGGCGGGCTCGTCGCGTACGAGATGGCCGCGCGGCTCCAGGCGGCCGGGGAGGAGGTCGGCCTGCTCGCCCTCATCGACTCCTACCACGGCCAGGATCTGGAGGTCGACAAGCGCGAGGTCCTGCCCGAGCTGCTGGAGGGCATCGGCGTCGACGCCCGGATGGTCGCCGCCGACGGGAACCCCGACATGGCGCAGATCATGGCGGTGCTCGCCGAGCGCGGCGACGCGCTGGCCACCCTCGGCGAGGACGACCTCGTCAACGTCTACCGCAACTACGAGAACGGGCTCGCGCAGGCCGAGGCGTACCGGCCCGGCCCGTTCCGCGGCGACATCGTCTTCTTCACCGCGCTCCGGGGCCGCGCCGCCGGCTCACCCACCGGCCGCTCCAACTGGGGCGCGCTGGTGGACGGCGAGATCGAGGACTACCCCCTCGACGTCGCCCACCACCTGCTGATGGAGCCCGGCCCCGCCGCCGAGATGGGCGCCGTCCTGGCCGCCAGGCTGGGCAAGCTCCACCCGACCCGCGGCTGACCCGGTACGACGGCACTCAGGAAGGAACCCCCGATGACCAACCCGTTCGAGGACCCCGACGGCACCTACGTCGTGCTCACCAACGACGAGGGCCAGCACTCCCTCTGGCCGTCCTTCGCCGAGGTCCCGGCCGGCTGGACGGTCGCCAAGACCGAGGACACCCGGGCCGCCTGCCTGGAGTACGTCGAGGCGAACTGGACCGACATGCGCCCCGGCAGTCTCATCGAGGCGATGGGTGACTGACGGGGAACCGCCCGCGGCCCGGGTCGTGGCGGTCACCGAGTGGACGATGGAGATGGCGGACGCCGCCGACCTGCGGCCCGCGCCGCCGCCCGGCGGGGAGATGGCCTTCACCCGCGCCCGCGTCCCGTCCGCCGACGTCAGCCGCGCGCTGTACGCGGCCGTGGGCGCCCCGGTCTGCTGGACCGACCGGTTCCCCTGGACCCACGCCGACTGGCGGGCCTGGGTGGAGCGGCCCGAGCTGAGCACCTGGATCGCGATGGCCGAGGGCACCGTCGCGGGCTTCTTCGAGATCGAGGCGCAGGCCGCGGGCGACACCGAGATCCACCTGGTCGGGCTGACGCCCGCGTTCGTCGGCCGGGGCTACGGCGGCCACCTCGTCGAGCAGTGCGTCCGCCGCGCCTGGCAGCGCGGCCGGCTGTGGGCCGCGCACAGCGGCCCCGCGGCCCGGGTCTGGCTCCGGACCAGCAGCCTGGACCACCCGAACGCGCTCGCCAACTACCGGCGCCGGGGCTTCAAGGTGGCGGCGGAGAGCACCGCGCCCAAGACCGTCCCGGATCCGCGGACGGCGCCGTGGCCGCTGCCGCGCGACCCGCGGACGGCGCCGCGGCCCGCCGTGGCGGAGGAGTTGATCACGTGAGCTGGTTCCGCTGCACCGAGACGCGCCCCTGGGCGTCGATGCGGCTGTTCTGCCTGCCGCACGCGGGCGGGTCCGCGGTGTTCTACCGCGGCTGGGCCGAGGAGGTCGGCCCGGCGGTCGAGCTGCACGCGGTGCAGTACCCGGGCCGCGCCGACCGGATGGCCGAGCCCGGCGTCCCCGACGCGCAGCAGCTCGCCCGGCTGATCGCCGGGGCGATGGCGCCGCTGCTCGACCGTCCCGCCGCGCTGTTCGGCCACAGCATGGGCGCCCTGGTGGCCTACGAGGTGGCGCGGCTGCTCCAGGAGCGCGGCGCCGCCCCCGTCCACCTGTTCGTCTCCGGCGCCCGCGCCCCGCACGACCGCGACGACGAGGCGTTCGCCGGGCTCGACGACGACGGCCTGGTCGCCGAGATGGTCAAGCTGGGCGGCACCGACGCCGAGGTGCTGCGCGACCCCGAGCTGCGCGAGCTGGTGCTGCCCTACGTGCGCAACGACTTCGCCCTGGTCGAGAACTACCGGCAGCGCGCCGGGACGCGGCTGGCCGTCCCGGTCACCGCCGTCATCGGCGACGCCGACCCGCGCGTCGACCGCGCCCAGGCCGCCCGCTGGGGCGAGGTCACCGACGCCCGGTCCGCGCTGAGGGTGCTGCCCGGCGACCATTTCTACCTGGTGCCGCAGCAGGCCGCGGTCGTCGGCGAGATCCTGCGCACCCTGGAAGTCCCCGTCGGCGGGTGACGGCGTCCGACGTGAAGCACCCCGGCAGGGGCCGTGGCCTCTGCCGGGGCGCCGCGTCGGGAGCCTTGTGGGCGCGCCGCACGTCGGTGCGGGGACGTGTGCGGCGCGCCCGTGCTCCCTGCTATGCGTCCTTCCGGAGCGTCCGGATCAGTAGACCGATGCGCCGAAGTAGCTCAGCGCCTCAGTGGCCGGCTGGAAGAACGTCGTCCCGCCGGACGAGCAGTTGCCGCTGCCGCCGGAGGTGAGCCCGATCGCGTCCGAGCCGTCGAACAGCGGGCCGCCGCTGTCGCCGGGCTCGGCGCACACCGTCGTCTCGATCAGGCCGTTGACCGTGCCCTCGGCGTAGTTCACGGTCTGGTCCAGGGCGGTCACCTGGCCGTCGTGCACCTGGGTGGTGCTGCCACTGCGCTGGACGGTCTGGCCGACCGTCGCCTCGGCGGCGCCGGTGATGTCCTGGGTGTCGCCGTAGAGGCTGACGGTGCCCTGGGTGTCGGTGGGGGTGCTGGAGTACTTCACCAGACCGAAGTCGTTGTCCGGGAAGCTGCTTCCGGCGGTGTCCCCCAGCTTCTGGGAGCTACCCGAGTCGGCGTACCAGGTCGCGCCGATCTCGGTGCAGTGGCCGGCGGTGAGGAAGTAGTACTCGCTTCCCTTCTTGACGTTGAAGCCGAGCGAGCAGCGGCCACCGCCGGTGTAGATGGCCTCGCCCCCCGCGGTGAACGGGCGGAAGGTGCCCGCGACCTTTTTGGTGCGGATCGCGGCGCCCTGCTTGGCCGCCGCGGCCTTCACCTTGGACAGGCTCTTGCCCTTGACGCTGCTGTCCAGCGACAGCACCACCTGGTTGGCGGCCGGGTCGACGGCCCAGGCGGTGCCGGGCACGGTCGCGTCCCGCTTGAGCGCGGCCATGACCTTCTTCAGGTCGGCGCCGCTGCGGGCCACCGTCTTCGGTTCCGCGCCGGCGGCGCGCACGCTCTGCGCCGCGCCGGCGTCGGTGACCGTGACGACGAGCTTGCGGGTGGCCCGGTCGATGTAGGCGCCGGCGGTACGGGTCCCGAGGGTCCCGGCCAGGGAGCGCGCCACCTTGGCCTGGTCGGCCTGGGGGGTGGGGCCCGCCGGTCCGGCGGGGGCCCCGGTCGACGCATTCGCGCCGGCCGTGGCGATGAGGGTGGTCGCCATGAGGCCGGCCGCCGTCCCGATGACGACGGTTCCGCGGATGCGGGCGTGGCGGATCTTCACTGAGCCTCCAGAGGGGAGCGGGTGCGCCCGAGTGGCGCACCGGAGGTCACCGACATCGTGGAAGACCGCCAAGTCCCGTGAAAGGCCGGAATGTGCTTAATCCGCCCCTTGTGCGTTGGCAGATTGGGTGCGGGAGACTGGTCGGATTTCGGGGATGATGCCCCCTTTGGCCGGATTATCATTGCCTGATAAGTCCGGTATCGCCCTGAACGGGCCTCCCCGGAACCCCTCCTCCGTCGTAAAGTCGGAGGCGGCGGGGGCCGGACGTAAGACGCGGACCCTCCGCCCCCGGTTCCCCTGGGGAGTCTCCATGGGTGTCGAGATCCGGGTGGAAGGGCTCAGAAAGTCGTTCGGCCGACAGGTCATCTGGGAGGACGTGAGCCTCACGATCCCCGCCGGAGAGATATCCGCCCTGCTGGGGCCATCCGGAACGGGAAAATCGGTCTTCCTGAAGAACCTGGTCGGACTGCTCCGCCCCGATCGGGGTCACGTCTATGTCGGCGGCGGCGACGTGCCGCGGCTGAACGAAAACGATCTTTATGCGCTGCGCCGGAAGTTCGGCGTGCTGTTCCAGGACGGCGCGCTGTTCGGCTCGCTGAACATCTTCGACAACATCGCCTTCCCGCTGCGCGAGCACACCAGGAAGCGCGAGTCGGAGATCCGCCGGATCGTCGAGGAGAAGATGGAGATGGTCGGCCTGACCGGCGCCGGCGGCAAGCTCCCCGGTGAGATCTCCGGCGGGATGAAGAAGCGCGCCGGCCTCGCCCGCGCCCTGGTCCTGGACCCCGAGGTGATCCTCGCCGACGAGCCCGACTCCGGCCTGGACCCGGTCCGTACCGCCTACCTCAACCAGCTCTTCGTGGACCTCAACGCCGAGCTCGGCGCCACCTTCCTGATCGTCACCCACGACATCGGCACCGCCCGGGTGCTGCCCGACAACCTCGGGCTGCTGTTCCGCCGCGGGCTGGTCATGTTCGGACCGCGGGAGATGATCCTGTCTAGCACCCACCCGGCGGTCAACCAGTTCTTCAACGCCCGCCGCCAGGGCCCGATCGGGATGGCCGAGGAGAAGGACGCGGCCCAGATCGAGGACGAGGGGGCGGCGCCGCCCGCCCTGCCGGCCCCGATCCAGCCGCAGCTCATGCCGAGCGACGGGCGGGTGCGGCCGAGCATGCGGCGGCCGGGCGAATGGCTGCGCGACCACCGGGTCAAGGCGCCGCCCGGCTCGTTCATCGACAACGAGGGCCGCGACTGGCTCACCGGCTGGGACGGGCTCACCGCCGCGCACCAGCGCCCGCAGTGACACGACCGCCCCCCGGCCCGGCGCCCGACGGGCCGGGGGCGCGAAGATGATCCGGTGACATTGCTGCTGAACCGTTCCGACCTCGAGTCCGTCCTCGACCCGGCGCGGTGCCTGGAGGCGCTGCGCCGGGGCTTCACCGCCGAGCCGGGGGAGGTGCCGGCGCGCCGGGTCATCGTCCCGCTGCCGGGGCCGGGGACCGCCACCACGCTGATCCCCGGGCTCGTCGAGGGCGTCCCCGCATACACCGTGAAGGTGAACGCCAAGTTCCCCGGGAGCCGTCCCGCGCTGCGCGGCGTCGTCGCCCTTCACGACCTCGGCACCGGCGAGACCCTCGCGCTGCTCGACTCCGCGACCGTCACCGCGTGGCGCACCGGCCTGGCCGCCGCGCTCGGCACCCACGCGCTGGCCCGCGGCGGCGCGGCCACGGTCGCGGTCGTCGGCGCGGGCGCGCAGGCCGAGCTGGTGCTGCGCGGGCTGGCCGCGCTCCGGCCCGTCCGCGCGCTCACCGTGTCCGACCTGGACGAGGACCGCGCCGCGGCCTTCGCCGGACGGCACGGCGCCCGCCTCGGCATCGCCGCGGCCACCGAGGCCGACCCCCGCGCCGCCGTCCGGGACGCCGGGATCGTCATCACCGCCACCTGGGCGCGCGACCCCCTCCTGCACGCGGCCGACGTGGCGCCGGGCGCGCACGTCACCTCGCTCGGCGCCGACGAGCCCGGCAAGGCCGAACTCGGCGCCGACCTGCTCGCGGGCGCCCGCGTCGTGGTCGACGACGTCGCCCTCGCCACCGAGATGGGCGTCCTGGCCGGCGCCGGGCCGGACGCCGCGCGGGCCGCCGGCACCCTGGGCGCGGTGCTGCGCGGCGAGGCGCCCGGACGGGCGGCGGACGGCGAGGTCACCGTCTACGCGCCCGTCGGCCTGCCCTGGCAGGACCTGGCGCTCGGCTGGACGGCCTACCAGGCGGCCCGGGAGGCCGGCCGGGGGACCGACTACGACTTCCTTGATTGAAACACGTTCTACTTGTGTCTAGGCTGGCCGGACCCGGCGCAGGGAGGCACAGTGGTCCTGGAGCGGTTCCGAGTCGACGGCAAGGTCGCGGTGGTCACCGGGGCGGGCCGCGGGATCGCCGGGTCGCGGGCCGCGGCTACCTCGCCTACGGCAGCGCCAAGGCGGCCCTCGCGCACTACACCCGCCTCGCCGCGCTCGACCTGGCCCCCAAGGTGCGGATCAACGCCGTCGCCGTCGGATCGGTCGCCACCTCGGCGCTCGACATCGTGACGTCCAGCGACGAGCTGCGCACCCGGATGGAGGCTGCGACGCCGCTCGGCCGCATCGGCGAGCCCGAGGACGTCGCCGCCGCGGTCGTCTACCTGGCCTCCCCGGCGTCCGCCTACGTGACCGGCACCCTCCTGCGCGTGGACGGCGGCATCGACACCCCCAACCTCGACCTCGGCATGGAGGACCTGTGACGTACCGCGTCGTTCAGTGGAGCACGGGCAACGTCGGCCGCAACGCCATCGCGGGGATCGACGCGCACCCGGGCCTCGAGCTCGCCGGCGTCTGGGTGTCCAACCCGGCCAAGGCGGGCCGGGACGCCGGCGAGCTCGCCGGGCTCGGCCCCCTCGGCGTCGCCGCCACCACCGACGAGGCCGCCCTCCTGGCGCTGCGTCCCGACTGCGTCGTCTACACCGCGATGGCCGACGTCCGCATCTTCGAGGCGATCGACGACCTGTGCCGCATCCTGCGGTCCGGCGCGAACGTGGTCTCCAGCAGCCCGGTCTTCCTCCAGTTCCCGGACGGCGTCGTCCCGCCCGAGATGGCCGACCCCGTCCGGCGGGCGGCGGCGGAGGGCGGCGCGTCGGTGTTCGTCAACGGCATCGACCCCGGCTTCGCCAACGACGTGCTGCCGCTCGCCCTCACCGGCATCAGCGAACGCGTCGACGAGGTCCGCTGCCTGGAGATCCTCAACTACGCCACCTACGACCAGGCCACGGTCCTGTTCGACATCATGGGCTTCGGCCGCGCCCTCACCGAGACCCCGATGCTTCTCCAGCCCGGCGTCCTGACGATGGCCTGGGGCAGCGTCGTCCGGCAGCTCGCCGCCGGACTCGGCGTCGCGCTCGACGAGGTCACCGAGCACCACACCCGCCTCCCCGCGCCCGAGACGTTCCAGGTCGCGTCCGGCACCATCGAGGAGGGCACCGCCGCCGCGCTCCGCTTCGAGGTCGCCGGCATGCTGGACGGCCGCGCCGTGGTCGTCCTGGAGCACGTCACCCGCCTCCGCGACGACCTCGCGCCCGACTGGCCCCAGCCCGCCGGCGCCGGCTGCTACCGCGTGGTGGTGAAGGGCGAGCCCGACTACACCCTCGACCTCCAGCTCCTCGGCGGCGACGGCGACCACAACACCGCGGGCCTCAAGGCCACCGCGATGCGCCTGGTCAACGCCGTCCCGGCCGTCGTGGAGGCGCCGCCCGGCCTCCTCACCGCGCTGGACCTGCCCCTCATCCCGGGCCGGGGCCTCCTCCGTTAGGCGGTGTTTCGAAGCCCGGCCGGGCTCCGCCGGCCGCTCGGGTCAGAGCCCCTCGCGGTGGGCCATCGCGGCGGCCTGGGTGCGGCTGGAGGCGCCGAGCTTGGCCAGGATGTTGGAGACGTGGACGCTGGCGGTCTTGGGGGAGATGAACAGGGCCGCCGCGATCTGCTTGTTGTTGCCGCCCTCGGCGACGAGCTTGAGCACCTCGCGCTCGCGGACGGTCAGCGCGGCGAACGGGCCGGGCCGCGGCGCGGGCCGCGCGGAGCCGAGACGGGCGCGGGTGCCGAGAGCGCGCAGCGCCCCGAGCAGCGGGACGGCGCCGAGCCGCTCGGCGGTGGCGACGGCGGCGGCCCACTCGGCGGCGGCCTCGTCGCGCTCGCCCCGCTCGGCCAGCGCCTCGGCGAGGCGCCAGCGGGACCGCGCGACCTCGTAGACGAAGCCGTCGCCGCCGTAGGTGAAGGCGCCGGTGGCCTTCCGCCAGAGGTCCGGGTCATGGACGCCGCGGACGCGGCGGTGCTCGGCCTCGGCGCGGGCGAGCCAGGCGTGCCCCTCCAGGCCGAGCCACGCGCGGGGCCGGTCGTCGTGGGTGGTGACCGCGACCTTGCGGGCGCGCTCGATCAGGACGTCCGAGGCGGCGGCGGCCTCGGCGACGGCGGCGCCGTCCCCGGCCGCGCGGGCCCGGGCGGCCCGCTCGGCGTGCGCCCACAGGCCGGTCGTCGCGATCCTGATGACCCCGGTCTCGTAGGGGTAGAGCATGTCGAGGACGGCGGTCACATGCGCGAGCGCCGCGTCCGGGTCGTCCCGCCACAGTGCCTGCTCGGCGGCGAGGCCGCGGGCGACGAAGGCCAGGAACTGGTCGTCGGCCCACAGCGGCTCGATCCAGCGGAGCCGCTCGTCGGCCGTGCCGCTGCCCTGGGCGACCTCCACGAACAGCGCGTACGCCGACACCTGCGCCTCGGGCGGCCGGACGACCTGCGCGCCGAAGTCGTCAGCCAGCTCGGTCGCCCGCGCCCAGTCGCCGGTCGTGTAGTGGACCAGGTACTGAAGGCAGCGGAGTGTGGTGCCGAACGAGCTCCAGCCGAGTCCGTTGCGCAGCGTCAGCCGGACGCCCTCGTCGGCCGCGCGCGCCGCACCGGCCAGGTCGCCGCGGTCGAAGACGGTGCGGGCGCAGTGGAAGGAGGCGCGCAGGGCCACCGGATGGTTCTCGTCGGCGAGGGCGAGGTCGCGGGCCTTGGCGAAGAGCCGGGCCACGCCGCCGTCCGGCCCGGAGCGGAGCGAGGATCCCCCGGGTGAGGGCTCGTCGGCCTCGCGGGACTCGCGGTAGATGCCGAGGGTGACCAGCGCGCTGGCCTCGGCGTCCCTGGCCCCGGCGGCGCGGGCGGCGGCGATGGTCTGCTCGGCGAATCCGGGGAGTTCGCTGTCGTCGTCCCGGATCAGCAGGGTGCGGGCGTAGGTCGCCATCGCGGCGGCCCGCTCCAGCGTCGGCGGGTCGGCCGGGAGCATGGTGACGGCGGCGCGGGCCATCTCGATCGCCTCGGTGTCCTCGTCGATGTCGCCGAGGGCGGTGGCCAGGTGCTCGCGGATCTGGACGCCGAGCCGGACGTCGGCGGGATCGGCGGCCTCCAGCAGCCGGCGCAGCCGCGAGACGCCGCGCCGGATCTCGCCCGCGCGCTCGTACGCGCGGACGGCGGCGAGGGAGAACCGCATCCGGTCGGTCCCGGCGACCTCCTCGGGGCCCTGGACCGCGTCCCACAGCGACAGTGCGCGGTCGAAGTGCTCGTGGGCCTCGGCGGGCGCGCCGACCCGTTCGGCCTCGCGCCCGGCCCGCACGGACGCGGCGAACGCGGCGGGCAGGTCGTGCGCGGCGAGGCTGTGGTGGGCCAGCTCGGCGGCCGAGCCCTGCCGCCCGCCGGGCATCGCGGCCAGCAGCCGCGCGAAGTCGGCGTGCAGCCGGGTGCGCTCGCCGGGCAGGAGGTCGGCGTAGACGGCCTCGCGGAGCAGGGCGTGCCGGAAGGTGTAGCCGACCGCGCCGTGCGGCGAGAGGAGCTGGTGGGAGACGACCTCGCGGAGCGCCTCGCCGACCGCGGCCTCGTCCAGCCCCGACACCTGCCGGACGAGCTCGTCGTCGATGCGGCGCCCGGCGACGGCGGCGACCCGCACGACCCGCTGGGCGTTCTCGGAGAGCCGCTCCATCCGGGACAGCAGCAGGTCGGCGAGCCCCGCGGGCAGCTCCTCTCCGCTGCTCGCGGCCGAGTAGAGCTCGCCCGCATAGAACGGGTTGCCCTCCGAGCGCAGGTGGACCCGTTCGATCTCCTCGGCGGACGGCGCGGCGCCGGAGCCGAGGGCGGTCAGGTACTCGGCGGTCTCGCCCGGTCTGAACGGCCGGACCTCGACGGCGGACACGTTCGGCAGCCGCAGCAGCTCGGCGACCAGCGGGCGCAGCGGATGCCGCCGGTGCAGGTCGTCGGTGCGGTACGTGCCGATCAGGCAGACCCGCTCGCGCTGCAGGACGCGGCTGAGGAACGTCAGCAGGTGCCGGGTGGAGCTGTCGGCCCAGTGCAGGTCCTCCAGCACCAGCAGCACCGGCCGCTGCCGTCCGAGCTCGCCGAGCAGCCCGAGCACGGCGCCGAAGAGCTGCTGCTGCCCGAGCTCGGACGCGCCGCCGGGGACGCCGTCGCCGTCGGGCAGGAGGCGGCCGAGCACCGGGCGGGAGGCCAGCGCGGCCCGGATCGCCTCCGATTCCGGCGGGGCGGGCTCGGACGCGCCGCGGGCGGCGGTCCACAGCGCGTCGGTGAGCGGCAGGTAGGGCATGCTCTCGCCGAGCTGGGCGCACTGCCCGACCAGGACGGCGCAGTCGCGGTCCCGCGCGGCCCGGCACAACGCGCCGACCAGGTGCGTCTTGCCGACCCCGGCGTCCCCGCCGACCAGGACGACCCCGGCGCTGCCCGCCGCGGCCCGGTCGAGCGCGGCGGTGAGCTCGCCGAGTTCGGCGGCCCTGCCGATCAGCACGGGGCGCCTCCGGAGGGCGCGCCGTCGTCCTGCCACTGGATCATGTTGCACATTATCCCACCTGGCGTGGGAGCTCAGAATTGCCCGTTCTGCCTGGTCCGGCGGGTGACGTGATGCGGAGCACGTCGAACGGTCCGTCCCCCTGCCGCCGCCGGCGCCGCGGCGCCCGTGAAGAACGCGGGCCCCCGATCCTCGGGGGATCGGGGGCCCGCGTTTCGGAGGGGGTCACGCCGTGGCGGCGGCCTTCTCCGCCTCCGTACTCCCGCCGTCCCCGGCGCTCTCGGCGGTGCCGGCGTCCTCGGCGTCCGGCTCGACCACCGGCCGGGGGAGCACCTGGGCGTACTCGCGCAGCGTCTCGGCGGCGATCCGGCTCCACGAGTAGCGGGACCGGGCGCGGTCGGCCGCGGCGATCGAGTAGCCCTTGAGCGTGGTCTGCTCGGCGAGCAGCCGGCGCAGCTCGCGGCCGATCACGACCGGGCGGCCCGCCGGGACGTGCAGTCCGGTGATCTTGTCCAGGACGGCGTCGGTGTTCCCGCCGGCCTTGACCGCGACCACCGGGACGCCGCACGCCATCGCCTCCAGCGGCACCATCGCGGAGGGCCGGTGCGGGGCGAGGCACAGCGCCAGCCGGGCGGTGCGCAGCAGCTTGGGCAGCGACCGGCGGGGCACCCGGCCGAGGAAGATCACCCGGTCCGCGACGTGCAGCTCCTTGGCCAGCAGGATCAGCCGGTGCACCACCGGGTCGTTCTCCAGCTCCTCGCGCTCCGGGCCGCCCGCCACCGTCAGCTCGGCGTCCGGGACGTGCACCAGGGCGCGGATGCCGGTGGCGACGTCGCCGGCCTCCAGGTCGCGGCAGACCATCACCATCCGGTCCCGGTCGCCGCGCGGCATCGCCGGGCCGGTCTGCGCGAACTGCTCGCCGTCCACCCCGTACGGGACGACGGCGATTTTCGTGCGCGGCACGCCCAGCCGCACCGTCTGGCCGGCCTCCTCGGCGTGGCCCGCCAGCACGGCGGCCGAGCCGGTCCCGATCGCCTTCTCCAGCCGGGCCCGCGCGGGGTGCACGGCGCCGCCGGAGCGGCGCTCGCCGATCGCGAGGCCGTGGTTGCTCTGCACGAACGGGATGTCGAGCTCGCGGGCGACGGCGCAGGCCGCCAGCCCCGCCACCCAGCCGTGCGCGTGGACGATGTCGGGGCGTCCGGAGCCGGACCAGCGGCGGCGCAGCCCGTCGGCGAAGTCGCGGACGTGGTCGAGGGTCTCGGCCTCGCCGAGGGGACGCGCCGGGCCCGCCTCGATGTGGTGGAGCGAGGCACCCGGCCCGATCCGCGACCGGGTGCGGGCGGCGCCGTCCTGCCGGCGCGCGCAGACGGTGACGTGGTTGCCGGGCTCGTCCTCGCGGGCCGGGCGGGCCAGGGCCAGCGCGAGCTCCCGGACGTGGACGGCGTCGACACGCTCACCGTCGAAATCGGCGGTGGACACGAGGGAGATGTTCAAGGGGTGCGACATGACGAGACCTCCGGGTCGACACGAGGGAAGACTGGAGGTATCTGCGTCTTAGACACCTGCTCGCCCCATGGTCTGTCCGCCAGGCGCCTCCGCGAAACCCCGGAACGCGTCCGATCCGCGCGACCCCTGGTCAGAGACGGGAACCGTGACGGGTGTCACCACGTCTGACGTGGATGCGTCCTCTGCGTCCTGCCCTCGCGCTCGGCTGCCTCGCGGCCGTCGCCCTCACCGCGGCCTGCGGCTCCGGCGGGCCGGAGGTGCGCGTCGCGCGCGCAGACCCGGCCCCGGTCCGCGCCGCTGATCCGCGCACCGCCGCCCGCGCCGACACCGCGTTCGGCCTGGACCTCCTCGCGGCCTGGTGCGCGCAGGACCCCGCCGCGAACCTGGTGCTGTCGCCGAGCAGCATCGCCGGCGGCCTCGGCATGGCCTACCTGGGCGCGCGCGGCGCGACCGCCAAGGCGATGGCCGCCGGGCTGCACCTGCCGGACGGCGATCCGCTGCCCGCGCTGCACGCCCGTGCCCAGGCGCTCGCGACGCTGAACGGCGAGAAGACCACGGTGAGGACCACCGACCAGGTCTGGTCCGACCTCGCCCTCCCGCCCGACGGCGGCTACCTCTCGCGGGTGGCCACCGGCTACGGCGCCGTGCTGAAGCGGCTCGACATCCAGGGCGACCCCGACGGCGCCCGCCGCGCCGTCAACGAGGCGATCGAGACGTCCACCGCGGGCCAGATCCCCGACCTGCTGCCGCAGGGCTCGGTGACCCGGGACACCGGCTGGCTGCTCACCGATGCGGTCTACCTCAAGGCGCGGTGGGCCGACGAGTTCAAGCGCTCGCACACGAGCCCCGCGCGCTTCACGACCGCGGCCGGGCAGGCGGTCCGGACGCCGACGATGAGCCGGGAGGCGTCGTTCGGCTACGCGCACGTCCAGGGCTGGACGGCCGTCGACCTCCCCTACGCCGGCGGACGGCTCAGCATGACCGCCCTGATGCCCGACCCCGCCGCGACTCCCGGTTCCGCCGCGACCTCCGGCTGCCCGCGCCTCGACGCGTCCACGCTCGGCCGGGTGACCGGCGCGCTGCGGCCCGCGCGCGTCGATCTGGCGCTGCCCAAGGTCAGGCTGCGTTCCCGGCAGAACCTCCGGCCCCTGCTCAGCGGGCTGGGGATGGGCGTGATGTTCTCCGGCGGCGCCGACTTCACCGGCATCTCGCCAAAGGCGGCGCGGGTCGCGTTCGTCCAGCACGCCGCGACCCTGCTGGTCGACGAGAAGGGCACCGAGGCCGCCGCCGCGACCGCGACCGGGGTGCAGGCGGGCGCGGCGCCCCCGCGGGCGGCGCTCGAGGTCGCCTTCGACCGTCCCCACCTGCTGCTCGTCCGCGACACCCGGACCGGTGAGCCGCTGTTCCTCGCCCGCGTCGCCGACCCGTCCAGGACCTGACCCGCTGCTAGGTTCGGGACATGGACGTCGGTGACGTGGTGGACGACTTCGAACTTCCGGACGAGACGGGCGAGCCGCGCACGCTGAGCGGGCTGCTGGAGGACGGGCCGGTGGTGCTCTTCTTCTACCCGGCCGCGATGACCCCCGGCTGCACCGCCGAGGCGTGCCACTTCCGCGACCTGGTCGCCGAGCTCGCCGAGGTCGGCGCGCACCCGGTCGGGATCAGCGCGGACGCGGTGGGCAGGCAGAAGGAGTTCGCCGAAAAGCACGGCTTCGGGTACCCGCTGCTGTCGGACCCGGGCGGCGCGGTCCGGGCCCGCTTCGGGGTCAAGCGCGGGTTCGCGCTCGCGCCCACCCGGCGCCAGACCTTCGTCATCGGCACCGACCGCCGCGTGCTGGAGATCGTCAAGAGCGAGGTCCGGATGAACGCGCACGCGGACCGCGCCCTGGCGGCGCTCCGCGGCGCCGGGGCCTGAGACCGGGGCGGCGTCCGGCCGGTGTTTCCAAGCCCGGCCCGGTGTCCTCGCCTGGCGGCTCGGACGCCGACCTGGCTTGGGCGAGCGCGGCATCGCTTCGCGATCTGGCCGGTCGGGCTCGCCTCCGGCTTCGCCCCACCGGCCAGGTGGCGCGCTCGCGCGACGGCTGAGGCACTTTGAGACACGCCTAGCCCGCTTCGCCCGGCCCGTTGGGCTCGTCCGGCCCGTTGGGCTCGTCCGGCTCGTCCGGTTCGGGCGCCGGGACGATCGGCAGCACGATCGCCGACGCCCGGCCGGGCTCGTGGAAGATCTCCTGGGCCGCGATCCGCATCTCGGTCGCGGTGCCGATCGGCTCGCCGGTGCCGGTGTTGCGGGCCACCCGCGGGTAGGCGCCGCTCGCGACCTGCACCCGCACCCGGTTGCCGCGCTTGAACCGGTGGCCCGCGGGCCACAGCTCCACCGCCACCCGCCGCACCCCGTCCGCGTCCGGCTCGGGCGCGCCGGGGAGCAGCCGCCGCATCCCCTCGCAGAGGTTGTACGACTCGCCGCCGGGCGTCACCTCGCACAGCCGCACCACGAAGTCGGTGTGCGAGCGGTCGGACCGGACGAACAGCTCGGCCGCGACCGGCCCGATGATCTCCATATCGTCGTCCAGCTCGGCGGAGGTGTAGGTCAGCACGTCCTGCCGGCGCTCCAGCCGCCGCTGGTCGGCCACCGGATGGTTCTCGCCGAGCAGCGTGGGCCCGCCGAGGAACGGCGTCGGGTGCGTCGGGTCGTACCGGTAGGCGTCGGGCTCGGACGCGGGCGGCTCGCCGGGGGCCAGCGCGCCGCCGGGCTGGAGGTGCCACCGCTGCTCCCGCATGCCCGGGACGGGCCAGTCGGGGAACTCGCGCCACTCGTCCGCACCGGTGATGAGCAGCCGCACCGGCTGCTCGCGCAGGTCCGACGGGTCGTCCAGCAGGTGCGCGCGGAACCAGGTCACGGCCTCGCCGACCGAGTCGCGCATCATCCGCTGGTCGGCGTGGAACCACGGGCCGATGGTCAGGTACGGGCGGTGCCCGGCGGCGCGCAGCGCGGCGTAGTCCTTGAGCTGCCAGGGCAGGAAGATGTCGTACCAGCCGCCGGTCATGTTCACCGGCGCCCGCACCCGCGCCACCGTCGGGCTGAAGTCGCGCTTGTCCCAGAACGGGGTGTCGGGCCCGCTGACCAGCAGATCCTGGAAGAACCGCTGCTGCTCGCCGGTCGCGAGCCGGTCGAGCTCGCCGAGCGGCCGGCCCGACAGCGCGGCGCGGCGGGCCCGGCGCGGCGACATGATCCCGGTGGTGATCCCCGACAGCGGGTTCTTCATCCGGGCGGTGAGGTCGACCCAGATCAGCGTCGACTCCAGCGCGAAGGTGCCGCCGACGTTGATGGCCTCGCGGAACTGCGACGCGGTGACCTGCATCGACAGCGCCTTCAGTGCGGGTCCGGCCTCGGCGGCCACCGCCCACTGCACGTAGCCGAGATAGCTCGGGCCGTGCATGGCGAAGGTGCCGCCGAACCACGGCTGCTCCTTGAGCCAGGCGATCGTGGCGAGCCCGTCCTCGTGCTCGTCGAGGGGCTCGAACACCCCGCCCGAGCCGAAGCCGCCGCGCACGCTCTGCACCACGGCCTGGAAGCCGTGCGAGGCGAACGTCTGCCCGCACATCAGCCCGAACGGCCCGCGCCGCCCGTACGGGGAGCGGACCAGGACGGTCGGGGGCCGCTCGACGTCGACGGGCGCGTGCCGGTCGGCGAGCAGCACCACCCCGTCGGAGGCCGGCACCTCCAGGTCGCGCTCGACCGTCACCCGGTGGGGGCCGTTCCGCAGTCCCAGCGCCGTGGCCCCCCAACGGCGCATCATGCCGACGCCTACCACCTGATCGATCGTAACGGGCGGCGCCGGCGGTCCGTCGGTCCGGGCACCCCCGGCATTCCCGGACGGGGCACGGCGGGGCC
Source organism: Spirillospora sp. NBC_01491 (assembly GCF_036227065.1). Taxonomy (GTDB): domain Bacteria; phylum Actinomycetota; class Actinomycetes; order Streptosporangiales; family Streptosporangiaceae; genus Spirillospora; species Spirillospora xylanilytica. The sequence goes on along the minus strand of NZ_CP109432.1, from coordinate 1,994,356 downwards.
GGGCGTTCACTACGATCGGGCGATATTCGGACCAGTGGTGCACGGCTAACAATTGCCGCATACCCCATTTTTGCTACATACACCTACATTACGGGCGGCCGGACCGGCGCCCGGAGGGAGCGATCCACACCATGCCCGAGTCGGCGGAGCGCGCGGCGCGAGGGGTCTCATGAGCGATCACGTGAGCTGGGCGGAGATCCTGGCCGCGGTCGTGGTCATGCTGGTCGCGCTCGCCCTGGCGGTCGTCCTGCGGGTGCTGACGGGCCGGCTCTTCCGGCGGGCCGGCGACACCCGGTGGGCCTGGGACGACCTGGCCGCCCGGCTGATCCGCGACCTGGCGGTGCCGGTGGCGATCATCGGCGGCGCCTGGATCACCGCCAACGTGCTGCCGATGAAGTACGGCACCCGGCACGCCACCGCGCAGGCGCTGACCGCCGCGACCATCCTCATCGTCTCGCTGGCGCTGGCCCGCCTCATCGCCGGGATCGTCACCTCGGTCGCGCTCGCCCGGCAGGGCATGGCGTCCAGCGTCACGATCTTCGCCAACATCACCCGGGTGGTGGTGCTCGGCGTCGGCATCCTGGTGATGCTCCAGAGCCTCGGGGTGTCGATCACGCCGCTGCTCGGCGCCCTCGGCGTCGGCGGCCTCGCGGTCGCGCTGGCGCTCCAGGACACCCTCGCCAACCTGTTCGCCGGTGTGCACGTGCTGGCGTCCAAGACCATCGAGCCCGGCGACTACATCCGGCTGAGCAGCGGGCAGGAGGGCTACGTCGTCGACATCAACTGGCGCAACACCTCGATCCGCACCCTGTCGGACAACATCGAGGTGATCCCGAACCAGCGGTTCTCCGACACGATCCTGACCAACTACCACCGGCCCGCGCAGGACATGTCGCTGCTGCTCCAGGCGAGCGTCTCCTACGAGGCCGACCTGGCCGTGGTCGAGCGGATCGCCATCGAGGTCGGCGAGGAGGTGATGGCCGACGTCAAGGGCGGGGTGAAGGAGGCCGAGATCCTGGTGCGCTTCCACACCTTCGGCGAATCGGCGATCAACTTCACCACGATCCTGCGGACCGGCGAGTTCGGCGACCAGTTCCGCATCAAGCACGAGTTCGTCAAGCGCCTGCACCGCCGCTTCCGCGAGGAGGGGCTGGAGGTGCCCTACCCCCGCCGCAAGGTCGTCCTGGACGGCGGTCAGACCCTCGTGGCGGCCACCGGCGGCCCGCCGCCGGCCGGCTGACGCCACGGGCGAGCCGGTCGGGGCCGCGGCGGCCTCGACCGGCTCAGCCGCCGCTCACCCGATGAAGCGGACGTCGGGATGGCGCGGGGACGGACGGTCGAGCAGACGTCCGGGCCGTCCCCGCAGATGCCGGTCGAAGAACGCGGTGGTGTAGGCGCGCTGCGCCGCGACCATCCGGCCCGGGTCGACGGTGCCGATGAGGCCCTCGCGGTCCCCGGCGGGGATGCCGAGCCGCCGCGCGAGGCCCGGGAGGTACGCCTGGAGGTCGGTGTAGGAGTAGTGGGAGGCGCGCGGGACGTTGAGATCGCGCTTCCATCCGGCCGAGCGGTCCCAGAGCGATCCCCAGGACGGGCTGGTCAGGTGCGTCTGCGGGCTGCCGCCGGTCGCCGCGCCCATCAGCATGAACGGGCGGTCCAGCCCCTCGCGCGCGGCCTGGACGAGGTCGCCCTCGGCGTACTGCATGGTGCCGTCCATGTCGATGCCCGCGTCCACCCGCCGGTCGAGCCGCATGGCCTCGGCGGCCTGGATGCCTCCGGCGGAGTGCCCGGCCATGCCGACCGCCGACAGGCTGAGCGTCCGGCCGAGGCCGCGCGGGAGCGTCCGCCCCTCGGCGTCGGGGTTGGCGCCGCCGCGCAGCGCGGCGAGCCGGTCCAGGACGAACCGGGTGTCCTGGACCCGCGCCGCCAAGGCGGTGCGGAGCCGCTGCGGGCCCGATTCCGGCAACCTCTGCCCCTCGACCCGCCCGCCGGGGAACTCCACCGGGGCCGTCTCGTAGGTGTGGTCCATCGTCACCACCACGTAGCCGCGGCTGACCAGCTCCTCGGCCATGGAGGTCCCCAGCGCGCGGGGCACGCCGAACCCGGGGGAGTAGAGCACCACGGGCCGCGCCCCCTGCCGCGCGTCCACCGGCGCGGACTCGCCCGCGTGGGTGCGGGCGCCCGCCCAGTCGACCTGGCCGGGCTTGAAGACCCCCAGCGCGCCGGCCGCGTCGACCGCCCTCGCGGCTCCCGGCCGCAGGTACGGCGCGACGCGCCACGCACCGCCCGGTCGCGCGCCGCCTGATGGCGCACCGCCCCGCCGGGCCGGATACCAGACGCTGACCATGAGCTCCCGGGTCTTCCCGGCGACCCACGGATCGGGGCGTCCCTTGTCGACGAGGTGCAGCTCGGTGGTGCCGACGGCCTGACCGCCGGTCGGAGCGGGCAGCGAGAAGCCCGCCGGGGCGGCCCGTCCCGCGGCCGTCCTGACCGCGGGCTCGGCGGAACCGCATGCGGCGAGCCCGAGCGGGAGCACGGCCGCGGCGGCGAGGGCGGCCGTGCGCGGACGGCAGGGGTTGTTGGTCGATCGCATCCCCCGACCCTGCCGGCCCGGGCCGGGCCGCGGCCATGGACGAACGGCCCCGGCCGTACCCGACCTTGGTCAGGGGCGGACGATCGGCATCAGGATCTCGTCGACCCCCGACTCGAGGTAGGCGGCGTCGATCGGGGCGCCGTCGGTGAGCGAGTGGTAGACGATCACCGCGGGCCCGACGTCGGCCACCCGCCGGGCCACCGTCCCGCTCAGTGCCCGTCCCGCCTGGCGGCCTCGGCCGCCTCGAACCAGGCGAGGAACTCCTCGTTGCCGAACATCCGGGCGGTGTCGGCCGCCGAGGGCGTCCCGGCCCCCGGGTCGGCGCCGGCGTCGAGCAGGGCCCGCACCACCTCGGGCTCCTTCTTGAACACGGCACCGGCCAGGGGGCGCTGCCCCCGGTCGTTCGCCCGCTCGGGGTCGGCGCCCCGCCCGGCGAGGGCCCGCACGGTGCCGGCGTGGCCGTGGTAGGCGGCCAGCATGAGCAGCGTGTCGCCCTTGTCGTTGGAGAGGTTCGCCGGCACCCCGGCGTCGACGTACGCGCTCAGCCGCTCGGTCTCGCCCCGGCGGGCCAGGTCGAACAGCCGCGTCGCGAACTCCTCCAGCTCAGGATCGGCCTCGGTCATGAACCGCACCCTACTGCGGGCGTCCCTCGTCAGCGGGCCAGGCGTCCCGGTCCATGGTGTCGAGGACGAGCGCGCCGATGTTCCAGGCGTCGTCGACACCGCTGTGGTGCCGTCCCTCCAGCGGCAGCCCGGCGTGCTGGAGCGCGCCGTCCATGCCGAGCCTGCGCGCTCCCAGATCGGGGTGCGCGGCGGAGTAGGCCGCCTTGGCGTTGGTGTGCCGGCTCCCGAACGGGTAGCGGACCCGGGCGGTGCCGCACTGCCGCTCGAACTGCTTGCGGTCGTAGTCGCCCCAGCTCGCCCACGCCCGCGAGTGCGCGCGATGCTCGCGCTCCAGCAGGGCGCACGCCTCGGCGAAGCCGATCCCGGTGTCGACCTCCTCCTGGGTGAGCCCGGTGAGCTCGGTGCAGAACGCGCTGACGGTGGACTGCGCGGGCCGGACGAGGATCCGGTGGCGCTCGGTCCGCTCGCGGGTCCGCAGGTCGACCACGCACAGGCCGATCTCGATGATCTCGCTGACCTGCCCCGGCCCGTACGGCTTGTGCTGCCAGCAGGTGGCCTCGATGTCGATCACGTTGAGCAGGCGCCCGTGCGTTTCCATGCCGGGACGATACCGACCTTCCGGGCCGCCCCTCAATCGGATCTCCGGGCGCCGCCCGTTACTCCCCGCGCCGCGGCGCGTAGGAGTCCACGTACTGCTGCCCGGACAGCTCCTGGATGGCGTGCATGATCTGGTCGGTGGCCTTGCGGGCCGTGGCCTGGGTCGTCCGCTCGCCGGGCTTGGCGCGCAGCGAGAGGAAGTCCATGGGGGCGCCGATCCGGACGCTGAGCCGTCCGGGACGCGGGACCGTCCGGCCGGGCGGCTGCACCCGGTCGGTCCCCTCGATCGCGGCGGGCACCACGGGCGCGCCGGTCCGCAGCGCCAGCCTCGCCACGCCGGTGCGGCCCCGGTAGAGCCGCCCGTCGGGGGAGCGTGTGCCCTCCGGGTGGATGGCGAACACCTGGCCGCGTTCCAGTACCTCCGCCGAGGCGTCCATGGCGGCGAGCGCCGCGCGCCCGCCCGAGCGGTCGACCGCGATCGCGCCGACGCCGCGGAAGAAGGCCGCCTGGACCCGGCCCCGGATCCCCGGCTGGGTGAAGTACTCGTTCTTGCCGAGGAAGAACACCTGCCGGGGCACCATCAGCGGCAGCAGGAACGAGTCGCAGACCGCCAGGTGGTTGGCCGCCAGGATCACCGGCCCGCTCCGCGGGAGGTGCTCCAGGCCCTCGATCCGCGGCCGGAACGCCACGTGCATCGCGGGGCCGAGCACGACGTGCTTCATGAGCGGGTAGATCAGGCGATCAGCGTCCATGCCGGGAGGTTATGGTCCGCGTCCGCGCGAGCACCGTCGGTGCGCGATACAAGATGGCGCCGCAGAATTTGTCGACCAGAACTCTTGACAGGCTTTATCTCTCTCAACCGAGTCGTGCACCACTCGATAAGGCCACGTCGGGTCTCTCGGACGCCGCCGCGAGCAGGCCCACCAGGTCCGCCCCTGCTCCAACGCGACCCGGGCAACGTCCCGGTCGAGTTCGTCGTTGAGTAGGCCCGCCGACCGGCCGCCGCAGGCACGGGAGGCCCGTGCGGGGACGCATCACGTCCCCGCACGGGCCGGCCGGACGTCAGACGCCGAACGCCGTCGCGTAGCGGATGGTGCCGGAGGGCACCGGGCGCGCGGGGTCGAAGACGAGCGCCATCATGTTCTCGTCGGGGACCTCGAACGGCGGCCGGATGCCGTGGCCCGAGGCCGGGGTGAAGCCGAAGCGCGGGTAGTACTCGGCGTGGCCGAGGACGACGACCAGGTTCTCGTCCCGTTCCCGGGCGGCCCGCAGGGCGGCGCGGATGGCGGCCGAACCCGCGCCCTGCCTCTGGTGGCCGGGCCGGACGGCGCACGGCCCCAGGGCCAGGGCGGGGACGTCTCCGACATGGCACCGGGTGAGCAGTGCGAATCCGGCGATGGTCCCGTCGGGGGCCTGAGCGACCCAGGACAGGCCGGGAAGCCACGCCGCCGGGTCGGCGCGCAGGGCCTCGACCAGGTCGGCCTCCTCGGCGGTGGGGAAGGCGGCGAGGTTGACGTCGCGGATCGCGGCGACGTCGCCGCCGGACTCGGTGCGGGTCGTCCAGACGCTGTTCATGGTGGTGTGCGATTCCGTTTCGGTGTCAGAGGAGGAAGGGGTCTGCGGTCCGTCGTTCACGATTGCTTGTCCCGGAGCCTGTAGGTCGCGCGCAGATGACTGGTGATGGCCTTCTGCCGGTTGACGCGTTCGTCGCGCAGCCGGGAATCGGTGCGCGACGCCGCCCAGTCGTTCTCGCGTTGCAGCTTGCGGAAGCTGGCCAGCCGGCGCTCGGCCAGCTCCCCCGCCCGGATGGCGTCCTGGACCGCGCAACCGGGCTCGGTGTTGTGGCCGCAGTCGCTGAAGCGGCAGTCCTCGGCGAGGTGTTCGATCTCGGCGAAGACCTGCGCCAGGCCGTCGGCGGCGTCGTGGAGGCCGATCCCGCGTAGGCCGGGGGTGTCGATGAGCACGCCGCCGCCGGGAAGGAGGAGCAGTTCGCGATGGACGGTGGTGTGGCGGCCCTTGCCGTCCTGCGCCCGGACCGCGCCGGTGGCGAGGACCTCGTCGCCGAGCAGGACGTTGCCCAGGGCGGACTTGCCCGCCCCGGAGGGCCCGAGCAGGACCGTGGTCCCGCTCAGCAGCGCGGTCAGGACGTCCATGTTCTGACCGGTGACCGCGCTGGTGGTCACGATCTCCACGCCCGGGGCCAGTTCGCCGACCTCGCTGTGGACGCCGGCGGTATCGGCCGCCAGGTCCGCTTTGGTCAGGACGACCACCGGCTGGGCGCCGCTGTCCCAGGCCAGGGCCAGCAGCCGTTCCACCCGGCCGCGGTTCAGCGGGACGGCCAGGGAGACGGCGACGACGACGGTGTCGACGTTGGCGGCGAGCACCTGCCCATGGGAGGACCGCGAGGCGGAGGACCGCACGATCGCGCCGCGGCGCGGCAGCAGCGCCACCAGTCCCGGATCGGGTGCCGGGCTCAGCGCGGCCCAGTCGCCGGTGCAGGGCGCGAGCAGCGGATCGGCGTACCGCGACCGTGATATGCGGGCCCGGACCAGACCGTTCTCGGTGACCGCCTCGCACCGGCCGAGGTCCACGCGGGCGATCCGGGCCGGCGTCAGGCCGGCCCCGCGGTGCTCAGCGAAGGCGCTGTCGAGCGCTTCGGTCCATCCGTACCTGGATAGGCCGCCATCGGCCGGGAAGGAGAAATCGGTGAAGGGAGAATGCACGTGAGACACCTTGTGGGAAAGGGCCCCGACGAGACGCGGACCCCACCCCGCCTCGCGAGCCGGACGGCACGCGGCGAGGGGGAGGGAAGTGGGTCAGACCGGGGCCCGGGACGTGAGGATCACCTGGGCGCTGCACACGGCAGCGGTCTTCACCGCGGTCATCAACCTCACCTCCCTCTCAACTCGGTCCTCCGATATCAACACAGGGAGAGTACCACGTACCTGGCAGGCGAAGGCCGGTCGCCACTTCGCCGCAGCGGCCTCGTCCGCCGGCCTCAGCCTCCGGAGGACGCGACCGCCGCCGCGCGCTGCGAGCGGATCACCTTGCGGACGGCCGGGGCGGCCGGCCCCGAGCGCGCCGTCAGCTCCTCGATGCGGCGCTTGTGCCGGCGCCGGTCGCTCCCGGGCAGGACGGTCTTCAGCTCGCCCGCGGCGGCCAGCGCGACCGCCGCCGCGTCGTAGCTGTTCACGTGGGCGACCGGCCGCCCGCGCAGGGCGGACGAGGCGCCGCCCCACAGCTCCTTCACCACGCGCGTGTCGCGGACGGTCACCCGGGTCGAGGGGAACAGCCCGAGCACCCGGCGCCGCCGGACCCGGATCCAGCCGCCGCGCTCCAGCTCCGCGCGCACCGTGCCGACGATCGCGCGGTTGTCCTTGCGGACCCAGTACTGCCAGGACCGGGGCCGCGACGTTGAGATCTGCGCCAGTACCCCGTACGGGTCGTCGCCGGGCGTGCCCGGCACCGGCCTGCGCCGCTCCTCGGCCAGCCGCCCGTCGAGGTAGAGCTCGGTCAGCGCCGCGGCGCGCAGCACGTACCCGAGCCGCCCGCCGGACCCGGCCATCCGCTGCTTGTTCACGTCGTACGCCAGGAGGAACATCCTCGCCGGCAGCGAGTCGGGAATCTCGACCATGACCTAATCCTCGCTCTTCTTCCCGTCGGAGGACGGGCCCTCTCCGGGGCCGTCTCCGGTGCCGTTCCGAGGGCCGTCACCGGAGCCGTCACCCGCCGGGGGTTCCGCCGATTCCTTGGACGGCCGTCCGGGCCGCCGCATCCGTCCCGCCGTGCCGGGCATCCGCCCGGCCTCGGCCAGCGCGCCGCGCAGCAGGAACTCGATCTGGGCGTTGGTGCTGCGCAGCTCGTCCCCCGCCCAGCGGGCCAGCGCGTCGTGCACCGCAGGGTCGAGCCGCAGCAGGATCTTCTTGCGTTCGGAGGCCACGGGTCAGGGGGTCACTGGTAGAGCGTGCCGGTGTTGACCACCGGCTGGGCGTCCCGGTCGGCGCACAGCACCACCAGCAGGTTGCTGACCATGGCGGCCTTGCGCTCCTCGTCGAGGTCGACCACGTTCTGCTCGTCGAGCCGCGCGAGGGCCAGCTGCACCATGCCGACCGCCCCCTCGACGATCCGCTGCCGGGCCGCGACCACCGCGCCGGCCTGCTGGCGGCGCAGCATCGCCTGGGCGATCTCCGGCGCGTAGGCCAGCCGGGTGATCCGCGATTCGACGATGGTGACGCCGGCCGACTCCACCCGCAGCGACAGCTCCCGCGACAGCATCGCGGTGATCTCGTCGGCGTTGTCGCGCAGCGAGATCCGGTCGGCGGCGTCGTAGGGGAAGCTGCCCGCGATGTGCCGGACGGCCGCCTCGGTCTGGAAGGCGACGAACTCCACGAAGTCGTCCACCTCGAAGACCGCCCGCGCGGTGTCCTCGACCTGCCAGACCACCACGGCGGAGATCTCGATCGGGTTGCCGTCCAGGTCGTTGACCTTGGCGTGCCCGGTCTCGTGGTTGCGGATCCGGGTGGAGACCCGGCGCCGCTCGGTGATCGGGTTGACCCAGCGCAGCCCGTCGGTCCGCACCGTCCCGGCGTAGCGGCCGAGCACCTGGAGCACCCGGGCCTCGTTCGGCGCCACCGGGGTGAGCCCGGCGGCCAGCACCGCGCCGGCGATGATCAGCAGCACGCCGGCCACCAGCCCGCCCACGAGCCCGGCGCCGCCGGCGACCGCGCCGACCGCGATCGCCGCCGCGCCGAGCACGATCAGTGCCAGGGCCACGCCCAGCATCGGCCAGCCGCCGAGGTCCCGGCCGGGACGCTCGGAGATCTTCGGCCGGGGCATCCGCACGTCCACCGCGGGATTCATGTTCGGTTCGGTCATCCTGCCCTCCTCGGGTATGGCATCAATCTAGCAAAGTGATATCACTTTGCCAAGACGCCCTTCCCGAAGAGGGCGGGATGACCGGACGAAGGGGACTCAGGCGTAGAGGGAGAGGGTCTCGGCGACGCACGCGGCCCGCCGCTCGCCCTCCACCTCGACCTTCACCCGCACCGTCGCCAGCTTCCCCGCCGGGGAGTTCTTCAGGTCGATCAGCTCGGCGCCGCCGCGGATCGTCGCCCCGGCCTTCACCGGGCCGGGGAAGCGGACCTTGTTGAGCCCGACGTTGACCGCCATCGTCAGCCCCTCGATCCAGAAGATCTCCTGCATGAACACCGTGACCAGCGACAGCGTCAGGTAGCCGTGCGCGATCGTCCCGCCGAACGGGCCCTCGCCGGCCGCCCGCCCAGGGTCCACGTGGATCCACTGGTGGTCGTCGGTGGCGTCGGCGAACAGGCCGATCCGGTCCTGGGTGACCTGCCGCCAAGGGGAGTGGCCGAGGTGCTCGCCCTTGGCCGCGGCGAACGCGTCGAGGTTTTCGAAAGATCTCACGGACCGATGCTCCCGGCCGCCCGTTCCGCCCGCCAAGCGCGCCGTCCTACAACTCCGCGGCCAGGACCTTGTCCCGGCCGGCGGGCCCGGCGGCGTCGCCGTCGTCCGCCGGGATGACCCTGGGCACGCCGCGCAGAGTGAGCAGGGCGCCGACCGCGACCAGGGCGGCGAAGCCGGCGCTGCACAGCAGGGCGGCGTGCAGCCCGTCCATAAACGCGATCTTGGCGGCGTCCGCGACCTGCCCCGCGAGCCGCGCGGGCAGCGCCGCGGCGGCGTGCAGGGCCGCGCCGACGGAGTCGCGGGCGGCGGTCGCGGCGGCCGGGGGGACGCCCGCGGGCAGCTCCAGGGCGTTGCGGTAGACGGCGTTCAGGATGCTGCCGAGGACGGCCATCCCGAGCGCGCCGCCGAGCTCGGTGGCGGTCTCGGAGATCGCGGACGCGGCACCGGAGCGCTCCTTGGGCACCGTGGCCAGGACGGTGTCGGCGGTGACGGTCATCGCCATCCCCATGCCGAGCCCGGACAGCAGCATCGGCCCCACCATCACCAGGTAGTGGGTGTCGACGCCGAACAGCAGGAACAGCGCGAACGCCGCCGCCGAGACGGCCATGCCGGCCGCCACCACCGGGGCCCGGCCGAGCAGGCCGATCAGCGGGGGGGCGAGCGCGGCGCCGCCGATCATTGCGCCGAGTGCGCCGGGCAGCCCCGCCAGCCCGGACATCAGCGGCGACCAGCCGATCACCAGTTGGAAGTACAGCGAGAAGATCAGCGACTGCGCGACCAGGGCGAACATCGCGAACATGTTGGTGCCGACCGACCCGCTGAACGCCGCCTTCCGGAACAGCCGGACGTCGATCAGCGGCTCGTCCAGCCGGGTCTGCCGCCGCAGGAACGCCGCCAGCCCGGCGACGCCGACCACCGCGGCGACGGCGACCCGCGGCTCCATGCCGTGCGCGGCGGCCTCCTTCACCGCGTACACCAGGCCGAGCACGCCGGCGACCGACAGCGGCACGCTGGCCAGGTCGAGCCGGCCGGGCACCGGGTTGCGCGACTCCGGCAGCACGGCCGCCCCGGCCAGCAGCACCACCAGCATGATCGGCACGTTGATCAGGAACACCGAGCCCCACCAGAAGTGGTCCAGCAGCGCGCCGCCGAGCACCGGGCCGAGCCCGACCGCCAGCCCGGCGACACCGCTGAAGATCCCGATCGCCATCGTCCGCTCCTTGGGCTCGGTGAAGACCCGGCGGATCAGCGACAGCGCGGACGGCATCAGCGTGGCCCCGGCGACCCCGAGCAGCGCCCGCGCCGCGATCAGCAGCTCGGCGGACGGGGCGTAGGCGGTCACCGCGGAGGCCGCCGCGAACAGCCCGGCGCCGATGAGCAGCAGCCGCTTGTGGCCGATCCGGTCGCCGATCCCGCCCATGGTGATCAGCAGCCCGGCGAGGGCGAAGCCGTAGGCGTCGGCGATCCACAGGATCTGCGTCGCCGACGGCGCGAGGTCGGCGGTCAGATGCGGGATGGCCTGGTTCAGCGCGGTCAGGTCGATGTTGGGGACCAGCGCCATCAGGGCGCAGATCGCGAGGGTGGCCCATTTGCGGGCGGTGGAGACGGATGGAGTGCTCATGCCCCGCAGCCTGGGCGCCGCCGCTGACCGTCCGCGCACCACCCGCTGACCACGGCGGTGCGCCGCGGCGGCCGGCGGCCGGTCAGGCCGTCGTGCGGGGCGAGGATTCGTCGATGACCAGAGCGAACGCGTCCTCCGCCGGGAGCGCCGCGCCGCGGCTCCGGGCCGCCTCGAAGGGGCCGTCGCCGATGAGGGCGCGGGCCGCGGCGGCGACCCGCACGGCGTCGGGGTCACCGGGCACCTGGATGCCGTGCATCGCGGTGGACGCGCCGATCAGCAGTGCGGCCCGTTCGCCGTCGCCCTCCAGCAGCGCGACGCCCGCCATGCCGACGGCCGTGGCCGCGCGGTACATGAAGACCGGGTGGTCGAACGTGAGCTTCAGCGCGGCCCGGTGCATCGCCCGCGCCCGCGCCGCGTCCCCCTCGGCCGCCGCGGTCCAGCCGAGCCCGACCTGGGCCGACAGCCGCACCGCCGCCGCGATGAAACGCTTGGACGCGAAGCCGGTCAGCGCGGACTCGTACAGCGCGCAGGCCCCGGCGAGGTCGCCGCGGTGGCGCGCGACGTTGCCGAGCCCGCAGCGGCCCGCGCCCACCTTGTCGGGCGTGCCGGCCTGCCGCGCGTTCACGATCGCCTGCTCGTAGTCGGCCTCCGCCGCCGCGAGGTCGCCGCTGTGGACGTACACCTCGCCGCGGCGGCACAGCAGGTCGGCGGTGTCCTCCAGTGCGCCGAGCTCCCCGGTCAGGCGGAGCGCCTCGTCCAGCAGCTCCAGGGACCGCTCCCGGTCGCCCCGCCAGTCGCGGATCTGGGCGAGGGAGTCGAGCGTGTTGGCCATGCCCCAGCGGTCGCCGGTCGCCCGGAACCTCGCCAGCGCCGTCGCGCACGCCGCCTCCGCGCCGTCGACGTCACCGGCGTACTGCTGCATGAACCCCTCGCTCATCGCGATGAGCGCCTGCGACCAGGGGTCCGCCCCGATATGCCGTTCGTGCAGCGTGGTGGGGTCGGTCCGGGGCGGACCGGCGGTGAGCGCCCACAGCACCAGCGTGGACGGGTATCGCAGCGTCCGGTCGATGCCCTCCAGCAGCGTGGTGGCCCGGTCGAGCCAGGCCGTCGACCGCGCCCCGGTGAACCCGCTCGACAGCGCGTTGGTGACGCACAGGATGTACTCCTCCTCCAGCCCCTCCGGCGGGTCGAGGCCGACGCGGTCCAGCAGCGTGATCGCCAGCGGCGCGCCCTCGATCCGTCCGCGCAGCCACCAGTACCAGGTGAGCGCGGCGACCAGATGCAGGGCGAACACCGGATGGGTGTGCACCGAGCGGCGCAGCGCCATGTGCAGGTTGGCGTGCTCGGCCGCGAGCCGCTCCAGCCACTCGAGCTGCGCCGCCCCGCGCAGCTCCGGGTCGGCGCGGCGGGCGAGGTCGAGGAAGTACGCGGCGTGCGCCCGTTCCAGCCGCTCGGTCTCGCCCGCCTCGGCCAACTGCTCGGCGCAGAACGCTCGGACGGTGTCGAGCATCCGGTAGCGGACGCCGTCGGTCTGCACCAGCGACTTGTCGACCAGCCCGGCCAGCAGCTCGTCGGTGTCGTACGGCGGCAGCCCGCAGACCCCCTCGGCCGACTCGCGGGTCAGCCCGCCCGCGAACACCGTCAGCCGCCGCGCGAGCGTCTGCTCGTCCTCGCCGAGCAGCCCCCAGCTCCACTCGACCACCGCGCGCAGCGTCTGGTGGCGCGGCGCCGCGGTGCGGTTGCCGCGCGACAGCAGCCGGAACCGGTCGTCCAGGCGCGCCGCGACCTCCGTCACCGGCAGCGACCGCAGCCGCGCCGCCGCGAGCTCGATGGCCAGCGGCAGCCCGTCGAGCGCGGCGCAGATCTGGAGGACCGCCGCCAGGGTGACCTCGTCCACCGCGAAACCGGGCCGCACGGCCGCGGCCCGGTCGGCGAACAGCCGGACCGCCGGGTAGGCGGACGCCTCGTCCGGGGCGGCGCCCTCGGGCGGGAGCGCCAGCGGCGGCAGCGGGCGCAGCGCCTCACCGGTGATCGCGAGCGCCTCCCGGCTGGTGGCCAGCACACGCAGCTCCGGGCACGCGCCGAGCAGCCGGTGCGTGAGCCGCGCGACCGCCTCCACGACGTGCTCGCAGTTGTCGAGGACCAGCAGCATCCGCCGCCCCGCGAGCGCGCTGGCCAGCCGCTCGGCGGTATCGCGCGGGCGCTCGTCCCGCGCCTCGGCGGACGGGCCCGGCGGCTCGGCCGGGTTCGGCAGCATCCCGCTCTCGCGCAGCCCGAGCGCGCCCAGCAGCGCCTTCGGCACCTCCGACGAGGCGCCGAGCGGGGCCAGGTCGACGAAGCAGACCTCCCCGTCCTCGCGCCCGGCCGCCTCGATCGCCAGCCGGGTCTTGCCCGCCCCGCCCGGCCCGAGCAGTGTGACCAGGCGACCCTCGGCGAGCATCCGCCCGACCCGCCGCAGCTCGTCCTCGCGCCCGACGAAGCTGGTGAGCTGCGCGGGCACGCCGAGCGGACGTGCGGGCGGCGGGGGAGACCCGGCGGCCCGCGCCCCGGTCCCGGCCTCCGGGGCGGAGGGCGCGCCGCGCAGGACGGCCAGGTGCACGCCGGCGAGCTCGGACGAGGGGTCGGCGCCGAGCTCGTCGGCGAGGGTCCGCCTCGCGTCCTCGTACACCGAGAGGGCCTCGGCCTGCCGCCCGTCCCCGTACAGCGCGCGCATCAGCAGCGCCCGCGCCCGCTCGCGCAGCGGGTGCGCCGCGACCAGGTCGCGCAGCCCCGGCACCAGCGGCCCGTGCTCGCCGAGCGCCAGCCCGGCCTCCGCGCGGTCCTCGGCCGCCGCGACGCGCAGTTCCTCCAGCCGGGCCGCCTGGGCCCCGGCGAACGGGACGTCGGCCAGATCGGCCAGCGCGGGCCCGCGCCACAACCCGAGCGCCTCGCGCAGCAGATCCGCCGCGCGCGCAGCGTCCCGGACGCCCGCGACGGCGCCTCCCGGGCCGTCCGCCGCGGTGTCCGCGCCGGTCAGCGCCCGGCGCCCCGCCCGCGCGAGCCGTTCGAACCGGTGGACGTCCACGTCGCCCGGGTCGACGTTGAGCCGGTACCCGGCCGGGCGGCCCTCGACGACGCCGGCGTGCCCCAGCCCGCGCCGCAGCCGCGACACCTGGGACTGGAGGGCGTTGGCGGCGCCGCTCGGCGGATCGTCCCCGTACAGCCCGTCGATCAGCCGCTCCGCCGTGACCGTCCGGCCCGCGTCCAGGAGCAGCAGCGCCAGTAGCGCGCGCACGCGAGGACCGCCCACGGCGATCGACGTCCCGTCGTCGCCGCGCGCCTCCACCGGCCCGAGGATGCCGAACTGCATAGCCCTGATTGTGGCCTATCGCCGCATGTTCCGTGCCACCCCGGTCGGCGGCACCCGGGCGGTGCCCGCGGACGGCGCCCGGGTGCCGGATCGACGGCGCCCGCGAAGATCCGCGACGCACTCGGCGGCACCGCCCGCCCGCCGCCGCGCGCACCGCGCCGTCCGGCACCGTTCTGACCTCACCATTTTCGGCCATAAAGTTCGTGTTCAAGTGAGTGTCCGGAGGTGCCCGAGCCGCATCCCCATATTTCGGCCGAGCGAAATTGCCATGGGAAGCGCGACCTTTCTCGGCGGCCCCCCGGACGCCCCGTCGCGGCGCTGCTCGGGGGCCCGCGAACCGCCGCCTCCGCTGGGGAGGACAGGGGTACCGGCCGGTCTCGGACACGTTCCGCAGTCGGCCAATTCGATCGCGTGTTCGGTGGCATTCACTTCATCTGTTTCAAATGGTGATCAACCTCTTGACGCGCGCCATGGCCCACGGTTTGCTTGCCGGGTTCGGACCGTCGGCAGCGATGAGAAAGCCTGGGCCAGTTGGTGCACACGACACCCGGTGACATCGGGGCCGTCCAGACGAGGTCGGTGACGAGAACAGGGAACGTTCCCAACACGGGGCGGCGCCCCCGCCGGACGGTCCCGCCCCCGCACCGGGATCGGCCGCGTCCGGCACCGCCGCGCTGAGACGCGTCCGAGCCGTGAACTCCCCGACCGGCGCGCGGCGCCCCCCGAGCCCACGAGAGCGGCCATGACTCCTTCCGCGTCCCCGACGCCCTCGCCCGGCGGGCGGGCACTGCGGCTGGCGACACCGCCGCTCGCCGCCTGCGTCGCGGGATTCGTCATCGCCGCGCCGCTGCTGCCCCGCGACATGGGGCCGGGGGCGTGGGCGCTGGCCTTCGCGGCGGACGCCGCCGCGCTCGCCGTGCTGGCCGCCACCGTGCTGCTGCACGTCCGGCACCGCGCGAAACTGGCGGCCATCGCGCGCTGCCACTGGCGGCTCGACCGGCAGGCGGCCGACCTCCGCGACCGCCACCACCGGGAGGTCGAACGCGAGCAGGCGTGGCAGGCGCACTCCGCCGACCTGTCCGCCCGCTGCGCCGCCGCGACCGCGATGGTCGAGCACCTGGTCAACGCCCAGCTCCCCGCCGCGCTGGCCGGCCGCCCGGTGCCGCCGCCCCCGGGCGCCGCGCCCGCCGGCGAGGACGCCCTGGACGCCCGGCTGGAGGGGCTGCGCGACACCGCGCTCGACGACGCCGCCCGAGTCCGGCACGGCCACCAGGACGAGATGGAGTCGCAGCGGCTCACCCTGGTCGCGCTGTCCCGCCGCGTCCAGTCGGCGATGCACCGCGTCCAGGCCGAGGCCGCGACCACCGCCGAACGGCACCGCGACCTGCCCGAGGTGTACGGCGGCTGCCAGGTCGTCGACCACCTCGCCGCCCAGGCCGCGCGCCTCGCCCAGGGGCTCGCGGTCGCCTGCGGGACCTGGGAGGGCCAGCAGTGGGACACCCCGATGCGGCTGGCCGAGGTGGTGCAGGCCGCGCAGGCCCGCATCGAGGACTACCAGCGGGTCGGTGTGGAGGGCGACCCCGACGTCGGCATCGTCCCGGTCGCGCTGGAGTCGGTGATCCACTTGCTGGCCGAGCTGCTGGCCAACGCCACCGAGTCCTCGCCGACGGCCACCACCGTCCAGGTCCGGGTCGCGGCCTCCGGGCAGGGCGCGGTGTTCCGGATCGACGACCACGGCGCCGGGCTGGAGGAGCCCCGGCTCTCCCAGGCCCGCGAACTGCTGAACGGCACCCGCGAGGTCGGCCTGGCCGACATGGGCGAGGTACCGCGGCTCGGGCTCCCGGTGGTCGCCCGCTACGTCCTCCGGCACGGCTTCAAGGTCACCCTGGACGAGTCCCCGTACGGCGGCCTCCAGGTGATCGTCCTCGTCCCCGAGGAGTCGGTGACGGCCGTCGAGACGCCGGGCTCCACCGCCACGTCCTCCGCCGGACCTCCGGCGCCCACTCCCGAGAGGGGCCCCGTGCCCGTCCCGGCCGCGGGCGAGGTGGACGGGCTGCCGCAACGCGTCTCCCGCCGCAACCGTGACACCGGGGCCGCCGCCGAACCGTCCGCCCCGCCCGGAGTCGCCCCGCCGCCCGAGACACCCGAAGAGGCGGGCGCCCTCATGGGCGCCCTCCTGGAGGGCACCACCGCACCCGCCCCGCGCCCCCCGGCGGACGACGCCGACGGCCGCTGGCGCTCATTCCCCGACCAGGACGACTCGAACCGACAGGAGAGACTGCCGTGACGGCTGATCAGGACTGGGTGGTCGGAAGGCTGGCCCGCGTGCAGGGCGTGCGGCACGCCGTCGTGTGCTCGGTGGACGGTCTCCTGAAGGCCCGTTCGGAGCGCACCGGCCAGGAGGAGGCCGACCGCCTCGCGGCCCGCTGTAGCGGCCTGCTGTCGCTGGCCCGCGACCAGGCGGGGGAGTTCGGCTCGGGCGACAAGGTCCTCTACCAGCTCATGGTCGGCCACGAGGGCGGCTACCTGTTCGTCCGCGGCGCCGCCGCCCGCTCCTGCCTGGCCGTCATCACCGGCCCCGTGATCAACGCCGCGCTCATCGCCCAGGAGATGCAGGCCATGGTCCTCAAACTCGGCGAGGGGACCCTGGCCACCCCCGCCCGCCGCCCCGGTATGCCGTGAGCGAGCCGGAGGGACGCGGCGTCGCCTGGACTGAGGAGCCTGCGACGAGGGAAGGCGGCGCCATTGGGCGTCCTGGAGGTGAGCGGGGGGCACGGTGCGAGCCGGAGGGGCGCGGTGTCGTCTGGACTGAGGAGCCTGCGACGAGGGAAGGCGGCGCCATTGGGCGTCCTGGAGGTGAGCGGGGGGCACGGTGCGAGCCGGAGGGGCGCGGTGTCGTCTGGACTGAGGAGCCTGCGACGAGGGAAGGCGGCGCCATTGGGCGTCCTGGAGGTGAGCGGGGAGCACGGTGCGAGCCGGAGGGGCGCGGTGTCGTCTGGACTGAGGAGCCTGCGACGAGGGAACTTGAGTACCGCGACACTCCGCTGCGCCCGTACGTCCTCACCGGTGGGCGGGTGGGGCCGGCGGACGCGCGGGTCGGGGTCGACACGCTGCTGAAGGTCGTTCCGACGTCCATGCCGCTGCCGCTGGGGGCGACGCCGCAGTTGCGCGGGCTGCTGCGGTTGTGCGCCGGAGGCGTGCTGTCGGTGGCCGAGGCCGCCGCGCATCTGAAGCTTCCGGTCGGGGTGCTGCGGATCCTGGTGGGCGACCTGGTCAAGTCCGGTCATCTGCGCGCGCACGCGGGCAGCTTCGACGAACCCGGGCTGGATCTGCTGAGGGAGGTGCTCGATGGCCTCCGGGACCTCAAGTGAGGGCGGCCGGGTCCCGTACCTGCCGGAGGGCGTGGCCCGGACGGCGAAGATCCTGGTGGTGGGCGACTTCGGGGTCGGCAAGACCACGTTCATCGGGTCGGCCAGCGAGATCGCGCCGCTGCGCACCGAGGAGCCCCTCACCGGCGCCGACGACCTGGAGCACCTGGCGGGCAAGACGACGACCACGGTCGCGATGGACTTCGGCCGCATCACGCTCAACCAGGGGCTGGCCCTCTACCTGTTCGGCACGCCCGGCCAGCGGCGGTTCTGGAGCATGTGGGCGGGGCTGGCCGAGGGCGCGGTGGGGGTGCTGGTGCTGGTCGACTCGCGCCGCCTGGCGGGCGGGTTCGAGGTGCTCGACCAGCTCGAGCTGCACGTGTCCGCGCCGTTCGCCGTCGCGGTCAACCACTTCCCGGACACGCCCGCGTACACCCCCGGCCGGCTCCGCGAGGCGCTCGACCTCCTCCCGCAGACGCCCGTCGTGGACTGCAACGCCCTGGACCGCGGCTCGGTGATCGACACCCTGGCCGCCCTCGCCGGCCACGCCCTCACCGCCCGCGGCGGGCAGGACGCCCCGTGACCGCGTCGCCGCTGCCGCTGTCGGCCACGACCACCTGCCCCGACACCGCGCCGGTGTTCGAGCGCCTCTGGCACGACCACGGCCCCGTCGCGCCCGTCGAGCTGGAACCGGGCGTGCGGGCGTGGCTCGTCATGGGGTACGAGGAGCTGAAGACGCTCACGGGCACGCCCGGGCTGTTCTCCCGCGACGCCCGCGACTGGCGGGCGGTCCAGGACGGGACCGTCCCGCCCGACTCGCCCCTCGGCCCGATGATGTCCTTCCGCGACAGCGTCACCGGCTACGACGGCGACGCGCACCGCCGGCTGCGCCGTCCGCTGGAGGACGCGGTCGCCTCCATCGACCACCGCCGGCTCCGCCGCACGGTCGAGGCGCTGTGCGCCGACCTGATCGCCGCGTTCGCCGGACGGGGCGCCGCCGACCTGGTGGCCGAGTACGCCGCGGCCGTCCCGCTGCTCACCATCGGCGACCTGATCGGCCTGGACCCCGCGCGGAGCCGCGAGCTGCTGGACGCCATGCGCGCCCTCTTCGGCTCCGGCGCGGACGCGCAGGACGGCAACCGCCGCTTCGAGGCCCTCCTGCGCGAACGCATCCGGTCATGCCGCGACGACCCGTCCGACGACCTGACCGGCGTCCTGCTCGCCCACCGCGACCTGCACACCGACGCCGAGGTGCTCCAGTCCATCTTCGTCCTCGCCTCCGCCGGGAACCACGCCACGATCAGCTGGATCGCGCAGACGCTCCGCCTGATGCTCACCGACCCCCGCTTCGCCGGACGCGTCCGCGGCGGGCGGCTCGGCATCGATGACGCGCTCGACGAGGTGCTGTCCATCGCGCCCCCGCTGAGCAACATGCCGGCCCGGTACGCGCTGCGCGACACCGAGCTCGGCGGCCGGACGGTCCGCCGGGGCGACGCGCTGATCCTCGGCCTGGCCGCCGTCGCGCACGACTCCCGCGCGCACGCCGGCACCACCTTCTGGCAGCGCGGCAACCGCGCCCACCTCGCCTGGAGCGCCGGCCCGCACGCCTGCCCGGCCCGTGACCCGGCCCGCATCATCGCCCGCACCGCCGTCGCGACGGCCCTGCACGCGCTGCGCAACCTGCGCCTCACCATCGACCCGGCGGACGTCGCCTTCGAACCGTCCCCCTGGACGCGCCTCCCGGTGCGCCTCCCCGTGGCCTTCGAAACGACCCTCCCTGAACCCGCGCCGCCCGTCCCCTCACGCCCACCCCGCCGCGCCCCCGCCGCCACCCCCACCCCGCCCCAAACCTTCGGCCGCCCATAACCCGTCCCCGAACGGCCCGGCCGGACTCCCGAGAAGCCCTGAACCGCCAGCCCGCCCGGTGGCAGACTGCTGCCACGCGGAACCGTAGAACATGCAGAGGGTCGGAGACACATGAGCGCATCCGCCGCCGCCGAGGGTGGTCCGTTCAACGAGGTCGGCGCCGGTTCGGCGCAGAACCTCATCCAGGCCCGCGACATCGACAAGATCGTCAACGTCTACGGCGGTGCGCTCGACCGCCGCCCTCAGCTGCACGCGCTGCCCGCCGCCGAGTCCGACTTCGAGAACCGCGAGCGAGTCTTCGAACTGCTGGACGAGCTGGCCGGGACGGAGCGCGAGCCCGGACGGCCGGCGATGGCGCTGCTGACCGGGCTGCCCGGCTCCGGCCGCCGGGCCGCGGCCAAACGGTGGGCCCACGACCGGGCCGACCGCTTTCCCGACGGCCGGTTCTTCATCGACTTCGCCGGGCCGGGCGGACGGGACGTCACCGGCCCCGCCGACCTGCTGGCCTCCCTCCTGGGGCAGCTCGGCGTCCCCGAGGACGACGTCCGGGCCTCGCCCGACCTGCACGCCCTGTGGCGGAGCGGCACCACCGGCCGCAAGATGCTCGTCGTCCTCGCCAATGTGGAGGTCCCGGGCCAGATCGAGTACGCGCTTCCCCCGTCGAACGAGGCGATGGTCCTGGTCACCACCGACCGAGACCTGTCGGACGTCGCGTCCCGGTACGGCGCCGAGCGGATCACGCTCCGCCCGCTCGGCGAGGACGCGAGCCGCGCGCTGCTCACCCGGCTCGCCGGGCCCGGACGTGTCGCCGCCGAGCCCGTCGCGGCCGGCGAGCTCCTGAACCTGTGCGGCGGCTGGCCGCAGGCGCTCCGCCACGCCGGGGGATGGCTCAGGCTCCGCCAGGGGCGGGAGATCTCCGCGGCCGTCCGCAGAATGCGGGCTCCGGGTGGGCCTGGCGAGTGGGAGGTCGAGGCCGTGAGCGACGGCACCTACGCGGCGCTGCCGGATCGTGTCCGGCGCGCCTACGCGCTGCTCGGCCTGCATCCGGCCGCCGACGACCGGCTGGGCACCGCGGCGCCGACCGCGCCCGTCACGTTCGTGCTGCCCGCCGCGGCGGCCCTGCTGGGCGTCGGCGAGGACGAGACCGCCGACGTCCTGGAGGAGCTGATCGACTGGAACCTCCTCGACGAGGAGGGCGGCCGCTACTCCTTCCACGACCGCGTCCGCCGCCACGCCCACCGGATGGCGCAGGACAGCGCCGAGCGCGAGGCGGCCGTCCTCCGCGTCGCCGAGTGGTACCTGACGGCCACGGTGGCCGCCGATCTGGCCGTCAACCCCTACCGGCCGACGTTCGGTGCCCTGTATGAGGAGTTCCGCGGGGTCGTCTCGCCGTTCGGTTCCGAGCGGGAGACCGCCGAGAAACGCGCGCTGCGCTGGTTGGAGATCGAGCACCGCAACATCTGCGCCACCGTCTACGCGGCGGCCGACCGGGGCAGGCACGACCTGGTCGTGCAGTTGTGCGAGGCGCAGTGGGCCCTGCAACTGTCGGCGCGTCCCTACGGGACGCTGCTCCCGGTCCTGCGCAAGGGGCTGGAGTCGGCGCGCGAGACCGGCGACCCCCGCTGGGTGTTCCGGCTGGGCACCCAACTCGGCCGCGGCTGCTTCGAGACCGGCCGTTTCCCCGAGGCGCGCGAGGTTCTCCAGCAGGCGCTGGCGGCGGCCCGCGCCACGGGGGATCCCCTGAACGAGGCGACGGCCCACGAGTTCCTCGGCCGCTCGTACCTCGACGCGCGGGATTTCGCCGAGGCACGACCATACTTCGTAAAGGCGCGCGGCCTGGAGGAGCGCCACGGCCGGTGGCGCGGCGTGGCGATCAACCTGCACCACCTGGCCCGCACCGCCCTCGGTCTCGGCGACATCGGCGCCGCCATCGAGGCCTGCGACGAGGCCGCCGCGATCTTCGGCGGCCTCAGCCCCCGCCCCGACCGCTACAACCTGGCCCGCGTCGCCCTGACCCGGGGGCGGGCGCTGCTCAGGGGCCACCACGAACAGGAGGGGCTGGAGTCGCTCCTCCTGGCACTGGACATCATGCGCGCCGAGGGCCGCCTCTACCAGGAAGCCCAGATCCTCGAGGAGCTCGCCGAGGCGTCGCCCTCCGGGCCGTACCTGGAACAGGCGATCGCCGCGTACGACCGGCTGGGCAGCCCCCGTGCGGACGGTCTGCGCCTCAGGTGACCGTCACGGGTACGGCGGTCCGTCCGATCAGAACCCGCCGGGGCATGTCCCGCCCGCGGTCCAGGCAGGCGAGCACCGCTGAGGCGAACACGGCGGGATCAGGCCAGGCCCCTTCGACCCTGAGGAGTCCGCCGCCGCGGGGAAGGACGAGGCACCGTCCGTCCGCCACGTCGGCGACCATCCGGCAGGCGGGGAGGGCCGCGAACACCCGCTCTCCGCTCACCCAGGCCAGGGGACCGGGCGCCTCGGGGCGGCGGACGATGATGTCGGCGAGCTCCCGCAGCCGCTCATCGACCTCCGAGTCGTCGACGACCAGGTGAGCGGGACGCGAAGGCCGAGCCTTCCCCGCGAACCGCACGACGCGCACGTCCGCCCCGATGACCTCGCAGACCGCCAGCAGCGCAGGCCGGCCGTGTCCCCACTCCGGCGGCTCCGGCACGGCGGGCGGCACCGGGGCGGCCCGTGCGGCGGAGGCGGGCTCGGGCAGACCCATCAGCTCGTACATCAGCCGCCGCAGGATGGACGCTGCCCCGCCCCGCTCGGCGACCGCCATCTCCGCGATCTCCGCGCACCGCGCCGCGTCGTGCCGCCCGATGGCGTCCTCCACCTGAGGACGCAGCGGCGCGTCCGCGTCGATGTGCGGTACCGAACGGGCCAGCGCGCCCATCGCCGTCTCGGGGTCGACGTCGTCGGCGTCAAAGGCGGCCAGCGCGACCGGCCGGCCGACCGCGGCGCCGTACAACGTGACCGACCCGTGGTCGCCGAGCACGCAGTCGGCCGCGACGACCGCGGCCCGCCATCCCTCCCTCGGAGGGATCAGTAGCAGTCCCGCCTTCCGGCAGTCGGCGAGCCAGGCCCGCAACTGCCAGGCGCCGTGCCCGTGCCACACATTCGGATGCACGACCGCCGCGACCCGGTACTCGTCCACAGGCAGCTCGCCGAGCAGCCTTCCGAGCAGTTCGGGCCGCCGCCCGAGCAGCGACCCCGGCCCCCAGGTGGACGACGCCACGACCAGCCGCTGCCCGTCCCGCAACCCCAGCCGCTCCCGATAGCGCTCACGCCACGGCAGCCCGGCCGTCATCCGGTCGAGGCACAGATCTCCGGCCACGACCGCGACAGGCACGGCAGCGGCACACGACACCTCGAGCCGCCTCAGCTGCTCCCCATGAGAAAGCACGACGGCCGCTGGAACGACCCGTCCCGCATGCATCAACTGCTCGGCCGCAAGCCCGTAAACCGTTTTTCGTTTTTCGTTTTTCGTTTTTAGGTACTTATTGTATCCAATTCCATGCGGCATGACGATTAGCGGGGCATTGATTCTATGCAGTTCTCCGCTGTGGCCGGCGCTGACGGCCAGGTCGAACCGCTCCCGCACGGCCTGCTCCCAGGGCACGACCCGTGCCCCCAGATCGTCGAGGAACGCGCCGACCCCATCGCTGAACGCGGATCCGGGAATGGCCGTGAACACCACCTGGACCCGGAAGTCGTCGGCCAGGACCGTCAGGACGTCGAGCACCCGAACCAGTGAGGTCACCGTGTGCGCGACGGCGAGCACGGTCGTGCGCCCGCTCCCGGTGGACCAGACCTCGGCCCCGGCCCCCACGGGAACCCGCAACCACTCGCCCACCCCGAGACCCCGTCCGTCCATCCGCGACATACTGACACAATCCACGCACCGCCCCAGCCTCTCCACAGCCGCACCCTGAACGCTCGTTCACCGGAGGTCGTCGATGAGGAGTTCCAGTGCGGACTCCTCCTGCACCCCCGCATTGAGCGCTTGCATGGTGGGGGTGAGCTCAGGGTCCCAGCCGGCCGCCACCGGGGTTCCGGCGAGCGGTTGGAGCGGTGTGCCGCGGGAGCGGGCCGCGGCAACCTGCTCCTCGTAGTCGGCGGCGCCCAGTCTCCAGGGCCGCGCGCCGTACCGTCCGATCATCCGGTTGGCCATCGCGATCCCCGGCCAGTCGAAGTCCCCCCGGTACGCGAGCCGGGCCCCGGCCGACACCAGACCGTCCAGCAGGGTCAGCACCACCGTCGTCGGGTTCCCGGACGCGCACACCAGTGGACGCGGGCAGCGCAGCCCGGCGGCCACCTCGACGATCCGCGGGTTCTCGCAGATGTACACCTCCAGCCCCTCCGGCAGCCGCCAGGACGCATCGCGCAGATCCCGGAGGGTCAGGTGCGTCTCAGCGCCGTCCAGCGACCGTTCACGGAGGTGACGGGCGGTCCGGTCCTCGCCCATCGGCATCAGCCCGTACGTCAGCACGGTGCTCGACACCTGGTCGGCCGTCACCCCGGCGGCCTCCCAGAGGGCGCGCCGCGCCCATGCGTCCCGAGGCGGCTCGGCATCGTGGGCACAGGCCAGTCCGCGCAGGACGATCCGCGCGAGCAGGGTTCCGTCATCGAGGCCGTGCGCGGTACCGGTGATCCGTTCGGCGAGCTCGCCGCGCCCCGTGACCGCGGGCTCACGGACCGGGCGGACGCCGGCCAGTGCCTCGACCGCCTGGACGATGAGCCGGGCGCCCTGGTCGGGATCGAGCCGCGCCAAGGCGCCGCCTCGCCTGACGTCGTCGAGCCAGGTGACCACCCAGCCGAGCCCGTCCAGCCCGCGCTCGTGAAGTGCGCGCCGCGCGGAGCCCCAGACCGTCTCCGAGGCCGCGCGGCGCTTGTCCCTGAGCGCGGGACGGTCGGTCAGCGGACCGCGCAGCTCGACGACGACCTCGATCAGCCCTCGTTCGGCCGCGCTCGAACGCAACTGCCCGTCGAGTTCGGCGAGGGCGATGCTGAGGGCCGGACCCGTGTAGGGACGGCCCATCAGCAGCGCGACCGCGTCCCGCTCCTGGTCGCTGACGTCCTTCAGTGACAACCGGCCCTTAGCCTGCATGCCGTTGCGTTCGAGGCGTTCGTGCACCCCCCGCCAGAACCGCTCCAGCGCCGGTTGGCCGAGCCAGGCGCGGGTCTGCGGTCTCAACCCGCCGGTCACACGCTGACCAGGCGTTTGCGCTGACCGTCCCAGGTGAAATGCACCGTTGCCACCCCGCGTGCGTGGGGGTCGCGCAGGCATTCGTAGATGTGCAGGCTGGGGACGGTCGGGAAGCAGCCCCACAGGCGTTCGCTGGTGATGACGAAGTCGAGGTCGAGTTCCACCAGCAACCCGAGCAGGCGCCCGTGGGTCGGCTCGTCGACCTTGGCGAACGCGTCGTCGAGCAGGATCAGGCGCGGCGCCGCCGGGGCCGAGTCGCCGAGCGAGGAGAAGTGCGCCGCGGCGGTCGCGAACAGCACCAGGTACGACACGACGCGCTGCTCGCCCTGGCTGAGCGCGGTGCGATGGCTGAGCACCCGCTCACGGTCGGGGCGGGCGGCGTCGGTCACCTTCACCTTGAACGCGAACCACGCCCGGTAGTCGAGTGCGGTACGCAGGTGAACGGCGTACCCGGCGGACGGATCGGCCAGCCGGGCCTCCTCGATCCGCCGGCGCAGCGCGTCGCGCAACTCCTCGGACTGGTCGCGGGTGCGCAGCGCGGAGGGACGGCGCAGCAGTGTCACGGCGGCCTTGACGTCGGCGTCGCCGCCATCGGCGAGGTCCCAGTGCAGCCGCGCGCCGATGCCGTGGGACGAACGGACCTGGTCGAGCGTGTCGTTCATCGCGGTGACCAGGCCGTGCGCGGCCAGCACCTGCCGGGACAGGTGATCGCCCAGCTCGCCCAGCAGGTAGCGCTCGAAGACCTCCTGCTCGCGGTCGGACAGCCGCAGCCGCGCCTCGGTGAGGGCCGCGCGGATCCGCTCGCCCACGACCGCGGCGTCGTGGGCGCCGGTGTCGTCGTGGAGCGCGAACCTCTTCACTCCGTCGATCTCCTCGATTCCGGCGTCATAGCCGCCGGCCAGGCCGTCGCGGAGTTCCTCTCCCCGGCGCAGGATCACCGAACCGCTGATGTCGGACGAGGCCGCTCCGAGGCGCGCGCCGACATCGTCGGCGAGGGAGCGCAGCGCGGTGATGCGGGTGCGGACATCGCCGTCCTGCGCCGAGTCGTAGGCGAGCAGGGACGGTTCGAGGTCGCCGAGCGCGGCGGCGAGGGCGAGCCCGGGGAGGCCGAGGGGGCGGCGCAGCTGGCCGCCGCCGGAGACCACGATCCGCTCCTGCTCGCCGAGCGCGGTGACGGCGCCCTCGCGCTCGAACTCGGCCCGGATCTGCCGCGTCCGGCGCTCCTCGGCCCGTGCCGACAACCTGGGCAGCTCCTGCCGCGCCTCGTCGAATCGGCGTTGCGCGTCGCGTTCGCCCTCCATGATCTGCCGTTCGGTTGCGCCGACCGTCTCCTCAAGGCGCTTCAGCTCGCGGTGCGCCTGGTTCAGGGTGGCGTGCACGGTCCGGTAGGCGGTCTCGGCGGCGGTGCGGTCGGTGTGCGACCGCTCCCAGGACCGGGCCGTCCCCGCGTGCGTGCTCAGCCGGGCGAGGACGCGGCCGGCGTCGCGGCCGATGGTCTCGACGCGGGCGCGCAGCCCGTCCAGGTCGGCGCGGAGCCGGGCGAGGTCCTCCAGCCCGTCCGGGAGGGAGTCGGCGGTGGCCTGGGCCTGGGCGCGGGCGCGCAGCTTCACTGCCGCCGTGCGGGCCTGCTCGGCGGCGCGCCGGGCGTCCGTCAGCTCCGCGGTCAGCCTGGCCACGGCCTCGGCGGCCTGGTCGTGCGCCGCCCACGCCTCGGTCAGGGGCCGTGCCGACGGTGCCTCGCGCAGGGCCAGCCGGAGCCGGTCGCGGCTGTGCTCGATGTCGGCGCGGGCGGCGCGGGCGCCTTCGAGAGCGTGGGCCAGTTCGTCGATGCGGGCCGTCAGCTCGGCGATGCGGTGGCGGCGGGTGGCGGCGCGCACGGCCGCGCCGATGTACTCGGGACGGTCCTTGCGGTACGCCCCGTGGGCCACGCCGAGTCTCCACCGGCCGTCGCCCGCGATCCAGCTGTGCGCCTGTGGTTCGTCACCCAGCCCGATGCGGTGTAGCAGCCGATCCAGGGTCTCGTGGCTCACACCATGGCCGGGGACGGGCTGGAGCACATCGGCCAGCGTCGGGCCCGGGAGCGGGATGTCTCCGGTGTGGAGCACGACGTCCTGGGTGTCTCCGGTCAGCACCGTGCCGTCGGCGCTCACCCATGCGCCCAGCAGCCCGGCGGCTTCAAGGGCCGCCTCCAGGCCCGCCCGGCTGGAGCCGTCGACCGACTCGGCGAAGTCCAGCAGGAGGAAGAGCGGGGCGCCTGTGCCGGAGTGCCGCCCGGCCGTCGAGTAGGCCGAGCGGGGCGGCTCCGGGTCTGCCTGCTCTTCCCAGTGCCGCCGGTCTTTCTCAGCCTGCGCGAGGGCGGCGTCCAGCGTGCGTTCGCGGGCGAGCGCTTCGTCGCGTTCGCCGTCGAAGGCGTCGAGTACGGGACCGGTGCTCTCGTGCGCGAGGCGGGAGAGGATGTCGGGGACGTCCCGGCCGAGGACGCGCTCGGAGAGCGGGAGCTCGTCGTCGCCTCCATCGGGCAGGGCGACGGCCGTCAGCAATGGATCGGGTTCGGGTAGCCGTTCCGCCCAGTCGCGCACGCGTGCGGCGTAATCGCCGGAGGCCGTGGCCAGTGCGGTGCCCTGCTGGCTCTGCCGCTCCTGTGCCTTCGCCAGTTGACCGTCGAGCTGTTCGGCCTCCTGCCGGAAGTATCCGGCCTTGTTCTCCGCCGCTTCGACTTCTCTCAGCTTTCCGGTGAGCGCGTCGGTGGCGCGCCGCCGCGCCTTGACCACCTGATCCGCTTCGCCGAGCCGTGCCCGCCAGGTCGTCAGGACGGCTCCGGCCGCCTCGTCCAGGGCCCGCGGCGCGGGCCGGACGACCTCCCTGTCCTGGCCGTCGGGGCCGGTGACCGTCTCGGTGCCCCCGGCCGCGAGGGGGACGGCCCGCGCGACGGGCGGCTCGCCGAGCAGCGCCTCGTCGAGCCCGCAGGAACGGGCGTCGCCGCGGGCGTCTCGGAGTGAGCCGCGCAGGTCCGTCAGGTCGCGCCCGATCTCCTCCGCTTCGGTGCCCAGCCGTGCCGCCGCCGTCGCCTCGCCCTGGCGCGCCAGCCCGGCCGCGCTCCATGCGACGTTCACGGTGTCGCGCATCGCCTGGACGGTGGCGCGCTTGTCGCGCAGGTCCTTCAAGGCGCCGTAGGCCGGGCCCTCACGCAGCGCCCGCAGGTCGGCGTCGGCGGCGTCCCGTGCCTCCTCGACCGCGGTGACCTTCGCGGCGGCCTCCTCCGCCTCGGCCTTGAGTCCCGCCAGCGCCCGCTCGGCGTCGCCGGCCCGCCGCCGGCGGTCCTTGAGTTCGGCCAGGCCCTCGCCGACCAGCCCGACCCGGCCGCGCAGCACTCCGCGCAGGTATCCCCGGTAGGCGGCGAGGAAGGTGGTGAGCGCGGCATCGGTCCGCTCCAGCCGCGCCAGTTCGTCCCGGACGGTGTCGAGATCGTCCAGGTTGCGGGCGACCTTGTCGATGATCTCGTCGTCCAGCGGCGGCAGGGCGTCGCTGAGCACCTTGACCAGCTCGCCCGACTCGATCCGGTCGCCGATCGTCGGCCGCCGCAGCCCGTACAGCAGATGCACCAGGTTCCGGTAGCGCGGCATGTCGGTCAGGCCGAAGAGCTCGCGAGCGACTCTGGAACGGTAGTCGGCGGCGCGCTCGTAGCAGTTCTCCTGGCCGATCAGCTCCCGCAGCCCGGACAGGGCGGGCCGCCGGGCGGGGTCGCCGAGCGGAAGCTCGCCCTCGCCGTCGCCCACGGTGAGCGGGGTGACGAAGTATGTCGCCTTCGCCTCCCCGGTGGACGTGGACGCCTTGACCGCCGCCACCAGGGTCAGCCGCTCGACCGCCGCGCCGCCCGGCCCGCCGTCGGCCGGACGGGCGAACTCCACCCACAGGTATCCGAGCCGGTTGGTGCCGGCCGTCCAGCCGTCGAGCATCAGCCACTTCAGCGTGGTCTTCCCGCCCCCGGCCGCGTCCAGCCTGCGGGTGTCACCGTCCAAGAGGAATGGCAGCAGCATCTCCAAGGCCTTCGACTTGCCGGCGCCGTTCTTGCCGCGCAGCAGCAGCCGCCCTCCTCCGAACAGGAACTCCTCGTCGTACTGCCACACCTGGTGGATTCCTGCTCGGCTGAGCCGGAACCGGTGTGGATGCATGGGCAGCGGGATCATCCGGTCGTCACCTCCGGGGCGTAGCGCGCGGCGGCGGCGAGCAGCCTCCAGCCGTCATCGGGATCGGGGCTGAGCAGGCACATGCGGTGCAGGAGATCGACGACCGCCGCGCGCAGCAGCTCGGGTGCGCCGGTGTACTGGGCGGCCCAGGACTTGTGGTGCCGCTCGGTGAGCTCTGCCAGTACGGAGTCGATCAGCCCGTCGGGGACGGCGGCTCCGCCGCCCTGCGGGGCGAGTTCGGCGACGAGGCGCTCCAAGAGCAGGAGCGCCGCCCAGGGGACGGTCCCGGTACCGGGGAATTCGATGTCGCTCAGCTCGCCTTCGGGGTCGATCAGCGCGACGCCCTCGGCGCGGATCTCGGCGTCCAGCCCCAGCGCGTCCTCGAAGATCCGCTGCTCGCGGCGCTGGTTGCGGCGCAGCCAGTCGCGCTCGTCCTCGGTCAGGTCGGCGACGTAGACGACCGGGGTCTCGACCAGCCGGCGCCGGACCGCGTGCCGGGGCCCGGAGTGGTCGGGGGCGGCGGCCAGCGCGATCAGCTCGGCGGGGGAGCCGGCCCGGCCGATCGGCCCGCTGACCAGCCGCCGCGCGATCTCGCGGTCCACCGTCAGCAGCGCCTCGGCGTCGCCGTCGCCGGAGTAGGACTCGACGGACCCCTCGTCCTCGGCCAGCACCCGCCATTCCGTCAGCTGTTTGAGCGCGGCGACCAGGGCCCGGCGCTCCACGGCCCGGCCAGGGTCGCCGGGATCGATCCCTGCCTCGGCCGCCGCCGCGCGGGTACGGGTCACCAGCTCGGAGAGCAGCAGCTGTTCGGGGGCCGTCACCAGCACCGACAGGACGAGTGCGAGGTAGGCGTAGGTGCGGGGGGTGAAGGGCGCCCCCGAGGCGCGCTCCAGCCGCCTGCCGCCGCCCGTTCCGAGGCCGGCCTTGAACAGCCGGGCGAAGCCCGGCTCGACGACCAACCGATAGCCGAGAAGCTGCCCGAACTGCCGGGCGAGCTCGTCGGCGTGCCGGCGGATCAGCGGGAAGTCCTCCGGATGCGTCTCCACGGTGACCAGCGGGTGCCGCATCAGCAGCCGTGCGGCGGCGCGGCGTTCGGCCGCGAGCTCGGCGGAGAGATCGCCGCTCATCCCGTCTCCTCCACGGTGGACGCGCCGGCCAGGGCGCCGATCCGCAGCACCAGGCCGTCGAGGGCGAGGTCGCCGTCGGCTCCGTGGATCACGCCGCCTTCTCCGGACGTCCTCACCAGGCGCAGCCGGAGGTCGAGATCGTCGTCGGCCGCCTCCGCCTCCTCGAACCGCGGCGGCGCTCCGGCCAGGGACCGGGCCAGCAGGTCCAGCAGCAGCCGGGTGGCAGCCGCCGACAGCCGGACGCCCGCCAGGCCGGGCCCCGCGGCGCGTAGTTCCGCAGCCGCCGCATGCTGCCTCCGTGTCTCCTCCTCGGCCTCGCGCCGCAGCCTGTCGCGCTGCGCGGCATAGTCCTCGGGGCCGGACGTGCGGCCTTTCGCGGCCCGGGTGCCGCGGTTCCGCAAGGCGATCGGTACCGCGATGGCGGGCCCGTCCGACCAGCTCGACGTCGCGGGCACCTCCTGCTCGGCGTCCGGTGCGAGCCCCAGATGCCGGGCGCCGTAGAGACCGAACGCGGCGGTGAACAGGTCGTGCGCGGTCGTGTCGTCCACCTCGTCGAACCAGCGGGCCAGCCGGAGCAGGTCGCGCCGCCGGGACAGCCCGCCCGTGGAGGACGCGATCATGCGCTTGGCGTTGGCGAGCAGGGCCTGGAGGGCACGCAGTGTGGCGTCCCTGAGCTGGTCCACCTGGCTGCCCTGGCCGTCCTCGTCGAAGAACCAGGCCCGCAGCCCGGCCCAGTCGTCCAGGTCGCGGCCCCGGCTGCGCTGGACCTGGACGTCGGCCCGCGCCAGCGCGCTCAGCCCCGGGTCGGCGGCGTCGATGTCGGCGAGCAGGTCCGGCAGCCGCGGCCACAGGCCGCCGATGCTCGCCTTGATCTGCGGCGCGCAGTGCGCCACGTCGTCGGTGATCGTCTCGGCGTAGTCGAGCAGCAGTTCCTTGAAGCCGGTGAACTCCGCGGTGTCCAGGTCGTATCGGAAGATCACCTGGCCGAGGTAGGCGTAGAAGTCGCGCACCGAGTCGGCGAACTGGCCGAACTGGGCGAACAGCGTGGAGATCCGCTCCAGCGCCGCCCGCGGCTCGATCCCACCGAGGTCCGCGCTCTGCTCGTCGAGGTCGTGGAGCCCCCGCGCCACCAGCGCCAGCAACTCCCGGCTCACCTCGCGCGCCGCGTCCGCCTCCGCGAGGATCGCGTCGGCCTGCCGCTGCACCCGCTCGCCGAGCGTGGACAGCTGGTAGCGCGACCGAACCCGGTGGTACTCCCGGATGCTGCCGGCCCTCACCGGCCGCGAGCTCGGGATCAGGTTGCCCCAGTGCCGCAGCTGCTCCAGCTTCGCCGCGACCGTCTCGACCGTCAGACCGCCACCGGCCCGCTCGGCCACATCGTGCGCGGACAGATCGGCCAGCAGCGTCGAGGTGAACGCCCGCATGACCGCCAGATGAGTCGCCCTGTCGGGCACCGTCAGATACGTGTAGGCGGTCAGCCGCTCCAGTTCCCCCGGCTCGCCCAGAACACCTTCGACCAAAACCCTCCTGCCCTTCTGCGCGGCGCCATCGCCTCCTACCGCCGCCATGTCCTCAGCCGGCGGCGTTCCGGCCTCCGTCGCCCTTCCCGTTCTCGCCTCGGTCGTCCTCGGATCGGCCGAGGGCCAGGGAGAGGTCCTGCCCGTCCCAGCCGCTCTCGGTGCGCCACAGGACCGGCAGGCCGAAGGCCTCCCGGAGGACGCCGGGAGCCCATGACTCGGCCGGCTCACAGGGGAGGACGAGGAACCGGTGGTCGGCGGGTTCTCCCTCGGCGTGCTGGACCTCGTGGATTCTCAGCACGGCGTCGCGCATCCGCCGGTACCGGTCGCCGCCCTCACCGAGCACCTCATAGAGGACTCTGCCGTCCGGGCCGTCGCAGATCACATCGGCAGTGGGGGAGTCCACCACGGGGAGCAGGCGGGCACCGTAGAGCTCGGAGATAAGAGCATGGCGCACACGTTCATGCACGCTACACCGTCGTTCCGCGCGCACGCTGGCCTCCAGCTCTCCAACGAACGCAGCGAAGCCCGCTCCACCGTCGTCGAGTTCTGGTTCCGCAGTCGATTGATCGGACTCTGAGGTGGTCACGCACTCGCCTTCCGGTGAGATGTCGGATACAGGGAGAAGCACTCGGGGAATCGGCGCCGAGTGCACGACGGTCAGCGACCGGGTGCATCGGGTCAAAGCCACGTAGAGCAGGCTGGGACCGGCGGGCGCCAGGCCGGCGATCGCCGCGGGCTCCACGAGCACAACATGATCGAATTCCAGTCCCTTGGCCTCCGCGGCGGTGATGACGCTGACCCGGCCGTCATCCGGGACGGTTGTGAGGGCCGCGGCCGTGTCGGCGTGCCGGTCGGCCGGGACGATCACCGCGACCGAGCGTCTCTCCTCATCCGCGGTCGCCGAGGTGAGGGTGCGGACCCGTTCGGCAGCCTCCGTGACCAGGTTCGCGGGCCGGACCGGCAGGAGGGTGACCGCTTCGGCGCCGCGCGGCCTGATCGACGTGGGGGACTTGGTCCGGGCGGGGATCGAGCGCGCCAGCGGTTCGGCGAACTCCATGACCTCGCTCGGGACGCGATACCCGGTGGTCAGCTCCTCGAGATGCCAGCCGTCGTCGCCTGCGAGGGCCGAGGCCAGGGCGGACCAGTCGTGATACGGGTGACCGCCGGTCGCCTGGGTGAGGTCGCCGAGGACGGTCATGGAACCGCTCGGGCAACGCCGGGCAAGCGACCGAGCCTGCATCGGGGACAGGTCCTGGGCCTCGTCCACCACGATGTGGCGGTAACGCGGAGGGGAGTCGCCGCCGATCAGGACGCGCAGTTCCTCCAGGCAGACCCGGTCTTCGGGCGACCACGGCTCGGCCGACATGCGGGAGGCGCGTGTTCGCGCGATCGCTGCCCGCTCCTCCTCCGAGAGCAGTCCGTCGGTGGCCGCGCGCAGGATCTCCGGGTCACCGAGCAGGCCGCGCAGGACGTGCTCGGCGGTGACATCGGGCCAGATGGTCTTCACGAGCCCGACCACCCGGGGGTCCCGGGCGATGCGGCTGCGCACGTCCTCGCCAGGGCGGCGCGGCCTTTCACCGGTGTTCGCGTGCACGAGGTGATCGACCAGGCGGGCGGCGAATCCGCGGCGACGGGTCGCGTACGGGACCGTGGCGCGCGAGGAGCCGTCATCACCTTGCGCGAGTTGCTCGAGGACGGCCCTCGGCACCGATGACCTGCCCCCCTCGAAGTTGAACTCGAAGGCGCCGGCGCGCAATTTGGTGTTCATGCGGTGATGGGGCAGGGCGTCCACGGCACGACGCAGCACTTCCGCCATCCGCGCGTCGGACTTGACCAGCCGGGCCGGCAGCGGATCGACTCCGCGCGGGGCGTCCCAGAGACGGTCGAGTTCCACCGCCGTCACGTCGCGAGTGCCCAGGCGCGGGAGGACCCCGCGGACGTAGTCGAGGAACCTGCGGTGCGGGCCGACGACCAGAACGTCACCGGTCTTGAAACGCTCGTTGAAGAGAAGCCAGGAGATTCGGTGCAGCCCCACTGCCGTCTTCCCGGTACCGGGACCGCCCTGGACGATCAGGACCCCCTTGCGGTCGTCGGAGACGAGCAGAAGTTGATCCCGCTGGATGGTCTCGACGATGTCGCGCATTCGCCCGTCTCGGGCCCGTTCAAGGTCCTCCAAGAGAAAATCCTTGAGGCCCTCGATCGATGGCGGGCCGGGCGCGGTGTCGGGCTCGGGCGGCAGGGGTTCGCCCGCCGCCAGGGCGCTGGCCGTGAACGCCCTCTGCGCGGACGGGGCGGCGACGATCCGGATCTCGTCCCGGAAGTCCCGGACCCGGTCGGCCTCACAACGCAGCAGACGACGCAGCGTCATCTTGCCGGGATCATCGGGCCTTCGCAGCATCCAGTCGATGGCCTGCGGCGTCTGCCAGTCGATGACGAAGGCGTCGTGGTCCTCGTCGCGGACGGGGCGGCGCCCGATATACCACGTCTTCGGCTTGCCGTCCTCCATGTCGTCGACCCGTGCGATGACGAGGGCTTCGCCGCCGAGGTCGCTCTCGAAGCGGATCTCAGGGGCGACGTCGGTGATGAAGGCGGTACCGGCATGTGCGTCGGTCAACTCTCTGCGCGTGCTTCGGAATGCGTCCCTGTTGTTCTGGAACTTACGCTCGTAGCAGGTGTAGGCATGGTCGACGGCGCGCTGTTCCTCGGCGATCGCGGCTTTACGTTCGGTCACGTTGCCTCCTTGGCATGCCCCAACCGGTCGGTGGCTGTGGTCTCCGTTCCTGAACGCAGGGGTCGCGGCCAGTGCCCGGGGTGGGGAAGCCGGGGAGGGGGCGGGGACGTTCCGGGCGGTTGGTCGAGATTCATGGTCGCGCTCTCATCTCGTTCAGGGGGATGGCTGGGAGCGCACCGTTCCCTAGTGTTCACACCAAACCACATTGAGGATGTGAACTCAATCGACCAAGAGGATCATAGTCTCATGTGAATCGAATCAACCCTGTCGATGTAGGTCGAGGGGGTTCGGTGTAGCGTGATGATCTCGCGCTGCCGTCCGGGGGCGCATGAGGTGGGAGTCCCGAGTGGCACAGGACGCGACGGTGACCGCGGCCGACATCGCCAGGCTCGCCGGCGTCGGCAGGGCCGCGGTCAGCAACTGGCGCAAGCGCCACGACGACTTCCCGCAGCCCGTCGGCGGCACCGCGGCCAGCCCGTCGTTCTCGCTCGCCGAGGTCCAGGACTGGCTGCGCGCGCAGGGCAAGACCGACGAGTCGACGGCCGATGAGCAGCTCTGGCACGAGCTGCGCAAGATCGCCGATGAGGTGGAGCTCGCCGACATGCTGGCGTTCGCCGGTGCGTTCCTGCTCTACCTGTGCCGCGACCACGCGCACTGGGACGCGCTCGCCGAGCGGTCCGACGAAGGGGTCGCGGCCGACCTGCCCGGCGCGGTCCGCGCCGCGGTCGAGGGGCTGCCCGGCGAGCAGGTGTTCCCCCCGGTCCTGCCCACGCGGCACGTCCCGGTGATCCGGGGGCTGGCGGGGCTCGCGGCCGGACGGGGTGCCCGCGCGTGCTTCGAGTTCCTCCGCGAGCGCTACCTCGACCTGCACAAGCGGCGCATGTACGACACGCCGCCCGAGGTCGTCCGGCTGGTCATGGACCTGGCGGGGAGCGGGCACGGGACGGTGCTCGACCCCGCCTGCGGGTCGGGCGGCCTCCTGCTCGGCGCGATCGAGCACGATGCCGGGCGGCTGCTCGGCCAGGACGCCGACGAGGCGGTCGCCCGGCTGACCGCCATCCGCCTCGCGCTCCGCACTCCGGACGCGGCGGTCCGCGCGGGCGACCCGCTGCGCCGCGACGCCTTCGCGGGCGTCGAGGCCGACCTGGTCGTCACGACCCCGCCGTTCAACGACCGCAACTGGGGTTACGACGAGCTCACCGCCGACCCCCGCTGGGAGTACGGGCTCCCGCCGCGGACCGAATCGGAGCTGGCCTGGGTCCAGCACGCCCTGGCGCACTGCCGGCCCGGCGCGCAGGCGATCCTGCTCATGCCGCCCGCCGCCGCCAACCGCCGCGCCGGCCGCAGGATCCGCGCCCAGCTACTGCGGCGCGGGGCGCTCCGCGCCGTCATCATGCTGCCGCTGGGGGCCGTGCCCAACATGGCGGTGCCGCTCAACCTGTGGGTCATGCGCCGCCCCGATCCCCGCGAACGGCCGCCGAGCCAGGTCCTCATGGTCGAGACGTCGGGCGACTACGCCGCGCAGGCGCTCGAGGGCTGGCGCCGTTTCGCCGCCGATCCCGAGGCCGACCTCGACGATCCCGGCCGCAGCCGCGCGGTCCGCATCATCGACCTGCTCGACGAGGAGGTCGACCTCACCCCGTCCCGCCACCTGACCCGGCAGGCCGCGGCGCCCGCGATCGAGCGGGTCGCCGAACGCCGGGCCGAGACGCTGGGGCTTCTGGAGAGCCTGCCCGCCCTGCTCCCGGAGGTCCGGGAGGG
The DNA here is from genome assembly GCF_036227065.1 of Spirillospora sp. NBC_01491. GTDB lineage: Bacteria > Actinomycetota > Actinomycetes > Streptosporangiales > Streptosporangiaceae > Spirillospora > Spirillospora xylanilytica. The sequence goes on along the minus strand of NZ_CP109432.1, from coordinate 1,958,377 downwards.
GCGAGGGGGGCGAGGGGGGCCGGACGGCCCGGACGCGCCGCTGGTTCCCGTCTCCGAGCTCGTGCGCATGGGCCTGGTCAGCGTTCACCAGGCGTCCGCGGTGCCGCCGGGCGCCGAAGAGGGACTGGTGCCCGTGCTCACGGCCGAGGACGTCGTCAAGGGGCGATGGCCCGACGTGACCGCGCGGGTGGAGACCGGGGCCGACGCCGTGGTCGTCCAGCAGGGCGACGTGGTCGTGCCGGGGATCATCAGGGCGCCCACCGCGAGGGTCGTGCCCGAGGGCGGTGCGCTGCTTGGACGGCACGTGTTCCTCCTGCGCCCCGATCCCGCGCGGCTCGACGCGCACTTCCTGGCCGGGGTCCTGCGCGGGTCGCTCAATCTCCGCCATTACTCGATGGTCTCGATGAGCTACCGGGTGGACGTCCGGCGCGCCGAGATCCCCATGCCGCCCGTCGAGGAGCAACGGCGTTACGGCGATGCCTACAGGCGTCTTGACGAGTTCGAAACAAAACTGCGCCGCGCCTCGGAATTGGGCGCCGATCTGGCCAGACTCCTCGGCGACGGCCTGGTTGACGCGAGCCTGTGTCCTGATACGGCCAACCGAATCCCTGACGACGGCAAGCCCGCGGCACCATGACGACGACCGCCGCGCCCGCACCCGCTGCAAGGCCCCGACCTGCGCGGACGCCACCTGCCGGGCGTGGGCGGGGGGCTCCGGCCACGAGGTCCGCCGGGCACCCCCGCGCGATGTGGTCCGGGCGATCGTCCGGTAGCCGGTTCGTGCCGTTCCGCAACGCCATATCCTGGCCCTCCGGTCAAGTGATCAGTGACAAGACCACGGTTGTCAGGCAGGTGTCGATGGATTCTCTCCAGCCTTCCGATCCGCGCGACATCGGTGGCATCGAGCTGCACGGCACGCTCGGCGAGGGCGGCATGGGGAAGGTCTATTTCGGGGTGACCCCGGACGGACGGCACGTCGCCATCAAAGTGATCCGCAAGCAGCTCGCCGGTGACCCCGAGATCCGCGAGCGGTTCGATCGCGAGGTCCTCGCGATGGGCATGGTGCAGGGGCCGCGCGTCGCGTCGCTGGTGGCCGCCGCCGGGCCGGGCGCCGAGCGGCCCTGGCTGGCGATGGAGTACGTGCGCGGCCTGACGCTGAAGGACTACCTCGCCACCCGCAAACCCCTCACGGCCGAGATGGGCGCGGTGCTGGGCGATCTGCTGGCCGAGGCGCTCGGCGCGATCCACCGGGCCGGGCTGCTGCACCGCGACCTCAAGCCCGGCAACATCCTGCTCGGACCGGACGGCCCCAAGGTCATCGACTTCGGCCTGGTCGACCTGACCGGGACCGACCAGCAGCTCACCAAGACCGGCGCGTTCCTCGGCACGCTGGCGTTCATGGCACCCGAGCACGTCCTCTCGCCCAAGGACCTGCCGCCCGCGGCGGACGTGTACTCGCTGGGCGCGACCCTGGTCCAGGCACTGACCGGGCACCTGCCCTACGACCGGCCGCACCAGGCTGCGATGATCATGGCGATCAGGGACCCGGACGAGGTGCCCGACCTGAGTGGAGTGCCCTTCGCCCTGGAACCGGTCATCGGTGCGATGCTCGCCCACGACCCGGCGCTGCGGCCGACCCCCGCCGAGGCGTCCGGGGAGTTCCGGCAGGTGCTTGCCGGCGCGGGTCTGGGCCTGCGCGACGCCCGCGTGCACTTCACCGAGCTCACCTATGTCGAGCAGCCGTCCGACCCGCCCAGCGACATCGATCCGCCCCGGCGGCGGGCGCGGCAGGGGCAGGGCGAGCGCCAGGCCCCGCGCCCGGCAGTCTCGATGCTCGCCGACCGGCTCGCCCACGCCTACGCGCCGGGCGGCCGGCTCTGACGCCGTGACGCCGCGCCGCCGTCCACCTGCACCGCCGTCCCACCCGACCCGCTGAGAACGAAGGAGTCCCAGGAGTGACGCTCACCGAGGCGGCCCCTACCCCCTACGCGCCGGGCGCGCGCATCGAGGTCCGCGACGCCGAGTGGATGGTGCGCACCTGCACCCCCATCCGCCGCGACAGCTTCAAGATCAGTGCGGTGGGCGTCTCGGAGTTCGTGCGGGACGAGGACGCGGTGTTCTTCACCGAGATCGACACGGTCGTCCAGCTCCGTCCCGAGGACACCGAACTGGTCGCCGACACCAGTTCGGCGTTCGCGCGCAGCCGGCTGTACCTGGAATCGGTGCTGCGCCGCACCCCGCTGCCGCAGTCCGAGCGGCGGCTTGCGCTGACCGACCGGTTCCTGCTCGACCCGCTCATTTACCAGCAGCGTCCGGCCGAGCTGGCGCTCAAGGGGCTGCGCCCGCGCATCCTGCTCGCCGACGTCGTCGGGCTCGGCAAGACCCTGGAGATCGGGCTGGTCCTGGCCGAGCTGATCCGCCGGGGCCGCGGCGAGCGGATCCTGGTCGTCACGCCGCAGCAGGTGCTGGAGCAGTTCCAGCACGAACTGTGGACGCGGTTCGCGATCCCGCTCGTCCGGCTCGACTCGGTCGGCATCGAGCGGATCCAGCGTGACATCCCGGCCGGACGGAACCCGTTCCTGTACTTCAAGCGCGTCATCGTGTCCGTCGACACCCTGAAGAACCAGGGCAAGTACGGCCAGCACCTGGAGAACATGTACTGGGACGCCGTCGTCATCGACGAGTCCCACAACCTCATCAACGAGGGCAACCTCCGCAACAAGCTGGCCCGGCTGCTCGCCGCGCACACCGACGCGCTGCTGCTCGCCAGCGCCACCCCGCACAACGGCGACGCCACGTCGTTCGCCGAGCTGATCGCGCTCCTCGACCCTGCCGCGATCGCCGACCCCAAGCAGTACTCGGCCGGCGACATCGACCACCTCTACCTCCGCCGCACGAAGATCAGCGAAGAGGTGCGCGACCAGATCGGCGGCAAGTGGCCGGGCCGGGGTCCGTCGGTGCCGCTCCCCGCCGCAGCGACCGCGAAGGAAGAGGCGATCTTCGCCGAGCTGGCCGACGTCTGGCTGCCCCGCCCGGACCGTCCCGGCGGATCGGTGGTCGACCGCGACCGCCGCCTGTTCCCCTACACGCTCGCCAAGGCGTTCCTGTCCTCGCACGTCGCGCTCGGCACCACCGTCGGCAAGCGGCTGAAGAACGCCACCGAGCAGGCCGAGATCGACGCCCTGAAGGACCTGGCCGCCCTCGTCGGGGAGATGGGCGACACCGACTCCGCCAAACGCACGGCGCTGATCGACGAGCTCAAGAAGATCGGGGTGAAGAAGAACGGCACCACCCGCGCGGTGGTGTTCTCCGAGAGCGTCCCGACCCTCGAATGGCTTGCGGCGACCGTCCCGGCGGCCCTCGGCCTCGGCGACGGCCAGGTCAAGACGATGCACGGCGGCTACTCCGACGTCCAGCAGCAGGAGATCGTCGAGGACTTCTCGCTCGCCGACAGCAAGGTGCGGCTGCTGTTCACCGGCGACGTCGCCTCCGAGGGCGTCAACCTGCACCGGCAGTGCCACCACTTGATCCACTACGACCTGCCGTGGAGCCTCATCCGCATCGAGCAGCGCAACGGCCGCATCGACCGCTACGGGCAGGAGCACGAGCCGCAGTTCCGGGCGCTCGTGCTCACCTCGGAGGTCGAGGGCGCCCTGGACGACACCACCGTCGCGCTGAAGCTGCTCCACCGCGAGGAGCAGGCGCACCGCAGCCTCGGCACGGCCGAGGCGGTCACCCGCGAGTTCACCGCCAAGAAGGAGGAGGACCGGCTCATCAAGGACCTCCTCGCCGGCAAGTCCGTCGAGGAGTCCCTCGACGAGGCCCCGCCCGTCGACTTCCTCGCCGACCTGCTCGGCGGCGTCGAAGGGGAGGCCCGCACCGAACCGGAACGGGCCGAGGTGCCCAGGCTGTTCGGCTCGACCGAGGAGTTCGTCCGCGAGGCCCTCCACACGGTCTGCGCCGACCTTCGCATCGACGACGACGGTCAGATGCTCGCCTTCGAGCCGCCCAAGGACCTGCTGTACCGGCTGAACGCGCTCCCGGCCTCCTACCTGAAGAAGCACAAGATCGCCGAACGGATGAAGGTCACCTTCGACCGCCCGCTCGCCCAGCGCAAGCTGGACGAGGCCCGCAGGACCAAGACGCTCTGGCCCGACATCGGCTACCTGTCGGACCTGCACCCGATGGTCGAGTGGCTGGTCGACAAGGTCCAGGTGCAGCTCGTCCGGAGGCAGGCCCCGGTCATCGCCGCGAAGGTCGCCGAGCCCACCTTCCTCGTCCAGGGGATCTACTCCAACGCCCTCGGCCAGCCGACCGTCGTCGAGTGGATGGCCGTCAGCGGCCTGCCCGGCGCCCCGGTCGTCGGCGACATGACCGAGGTGCTCGCCGAGGCCGGGGTCGGCCCCGGGATGATCAACACGAACCGTCCCGCCGACCTCGCCGGCCTGACGCCGCTCATCGAGCCCGCCGTCCAGGCCGCCCGCCGCCACCTGGACGAGCGGCGCGACCGGTACGACGACGTCGTCGCCAAGCCGCTCCGCGACTACGACGGGCAGCTCGAACTGTGGGAACGGGCCAGCCTGGAGAACATCACCGGCAGCCCGCAGGGCGGACGCAGACGCGGCGCCGTGCACGACACCGTCGCAGAGCAGAAGCGGCTGCTCCAGAGCATGGAGACCACAGGGGAACCGCTGCTGCGCATTCTGGCCGTGCTTGAGGGGGACGCATGACCTACGACTCGATCGTCAACCGCGGCGACTACTTCTCGGCCCACTACCTGGCCGAGATCCTGCCCAAGGACCTGAAGAAGAGCGACGGCCTGCTCTCCCGCTGGACCGAGGCGGAGAAGGACGAGAAGCCGACGCCCCGCAGCGGCCTGCGCGGCCTCAAACGCGACTACTTCAAGGAGCGCCCGTACTTCGCCGACGCCCTGGAGACCATCCGCGAGACCGGCCGGGCCCGCAATCTCGCCGAGTGGGAGAAGAACCTCCACGAGCTGCACGGCCAGGTGCTGCGCGCGCTCACATTCGACGCCGCGCCGCGCACGCTGACCGTCGAGCGTTCGGGCAAGCAGTACGAGGTCGCCGTCGCGCACGCCGAACCGGCCGAGCGCCCCAGTGTCATCGCGATCGAATGCGGCTGGGCGCCCGACGTCGACGCCGCCCTCGACCGCAACCAGGCCGGAAGGCTCCTCACTCCGGTCGACACCGACAACCTCACCCAGATCAGGACCGGCGACAAGCTCGCGTCCTGGCTGTTCGCGACCGACGAACCGCCCCGCTACATCCTGATCCTGTGCGGCGGCGTCGTCATCCTCGCCGACCGCCTCACCTGGGGCGAGGGACGCTACCTCGCCGTCAGCCTGGACGTCGCTCTCGGCCGCAGCACCGCGAACTCCGCCGAGATCGAGGTCATCGCCGCCCTGTTCGGCGCCGGCTCGCTCCTGCCCCCCGAAGAGGGCGGCACCGAACCCCTCGCCGAACTCCTCAACGGCTCCCGCCAGCACGCCGTGGGCGTGTCGAAGGAGCTGCGCGAGGGCCTCCGCGACTCCGTCGAGATCATCGCCAACGAGGTGCTCGCCCGCATGCGCGAGCAGGGCGTCCGCCCCGAAGAGATCATGGAGCCCGGCGCGTTCGCCAAGGAGCTCGGCCGCGAATCGCTGCGCTACCTCTACCGGATCCTGTTCCTGCTGTACGCCGAGGCCCGTCCCGAGCTGGGCATCCTGCCCACCGACGACGAGGCCTACGTCAAGGGCTATAGCATGGCTCGCCTCGGCGACCTGATCGTCCGCGACCTGGTCTCGGAGGAGTCGCGCCGCAGCGTCCACCTGTACGAGTCGCTCGACCTGCTGTTCCGCATGGTGAACAAGGGCCACAACCCGCGCGGCGACAACGCGCCGCTCCGCTCCGAGGGCGAGGGCCTGCGCTTCGAACCGCTGAAGGCCGACCTGTTCGACCCGTCCCGGACCCGCCTCATCGGCGACGCCACGGCCGAGCCGGACGAGTACGACGAGGACCTGCCCCGGATCGACACCCGCCTCCGCAACGAGACCCTGCACAAGGTGCTCCGCCTGCTCATGCTCTCCAAGGGCAAGCGGCGCGAGCGCGGCGGGTTCATCTCGTACGCGCAACTCGGCATCAACCAGCTCGGCGCGGTGTACGAGGGCCTGATGTCCTACACCGGGTTCATCGCCAAGGAGGAGCTGTACGAGGTCGCCAAGAACGGCGACCCCAAGGACGGCTCCTGGATGATCCCCTCGTCCAAGGTGGACGACTACGAGGACTCGGTCTTCGTCCTCCGCATCGACGAGAACGGCTTCAAGACCGACGACCGCGTCAGGTACCGCCCAGGCTCGTTCGTCTACCGCCTCGCCGGCCGCGACCGCCAGACCAGCGCCTCGTACTACACGCCCGAGTCGCTGACCCAGGTCACGGTGCAGCTCGCCCTGCGCGAACGGCTCGACCAGGACGGTTCGACCACCCAGGCCCGCGAGATCCTCGATTGGACGATCTGCGAACCCGCCCTGGGCTCCGGCGCGTTCCTCAACGAGGCCATCAACCAGGTGGCCGCCGAGTACCTCAAGCGTCGCCAGGTCGAGCTGAGCCACGCCCTTGAACCCGAGCTCTACGCGGAGGAACTCCAGAAGGTCAAGGCGTACATCGCCCTGCACAACTCCTACGGAGTGGACCTCAACGAGACCGCCGTAGAGCTGGCCGAGGTCTCCCTCTGGCTGAACGTCATGTACCCGGGCCTCCAGGCCCCCTGGTTCGGCCTGCACCTACGGCGCGGCAACTCCCTCATCGGCGCGGGCCGCCGCCTGTACGGGCCGGAGCACCTCAAGCAGAGGGCCTGGCTCAAGACCGCGCCCGAGGACGTTCCCTTCCGCGACGGCCCGATCCCCGAGGGACGCATTCACCACTTCCTCCTGCCCGCCCAGGGCTGGGGCGCGGTGGCAGGGGAGAAGGAGGCCAAGGCACTCGCCCCCGAGGACGCGAAGCGTCTGGGGGACTGGCGCAAGAAGCTTCTCAAGGACCCGTCCACCAAGAAGAGGCAAGGACAGAAGCACACCCAGGTCCAGCGCCTCCAAGGACTCTCCCGTCGTGCCGAGTACCTGTGGGGCCTGGTCATCGAGCGCCTGAAGCTTTCGGAACAAGACATCAGCCGTCGCATTAATGTCTGGGGAGCCGAGAACCTTCGCGAATCGAAGGACGAGGTGGTATCTCGTGAGCAGATTCTCGAAGATCTGACTGCTGTTGGAACGCCGTACTGGCGGCTCAAGACCTTGATGAACGCCTGGTGCGCCCTCTGGTTCTGGCCGCTCGACAAGGCCGGACTCCTGGACGGCTCCGCCGAAGACTACGAGCGCCTGAAAGACAGAGTGCTCGACACCCTCCCGGGCACCTCAAACCCGGCAGAGGTTCCCGATCCGGAGCCGGCCGGTTTCCCGCAGACATGGGCGGCCGAATCCCTCTTCGGCGAGGAATCCGTCCAGATCCCGATCGCACCACCGAAGCCCCGCCCCAAGTCGAACCGAAAGCCGCAGCGGGTAGAGCGGCGCTCAGTGGTCCCGCTCGCCGACCTCGACGACTGGCTCGACTTCGCCGAGTCTCTACTCGGCACGTCCGACATTCCGGAGGACTCCCTCGGCGCCCACTTCGCATCGCTGGCTGCGCTTGGCGACCACGAGGAGCAGCTCCCGGCCTGGATGGGCATGGACAACGAGCTCAAGCTAGGCGAACGCTACCCGTGGCTGAACACGGTCGAGGACATCGCGGAGCAGCAGGGCTTCTTTCACTGGGAACTCCAGTTCGCCCAGGTCTTCAAGAAGGGTGGCTTCGACCTCCAGGCAGGAAATCCCCCATGGGTCAGACCAACATGGGAAGAAGGTGCAGTGCTCGCCGAATCTGAACCTTGGTTTGCTCTGGCGGACAAACCACATGTATCTGAGTGGAGAGTTCGTAAGTCGACAGTGCTTGATGACTTGTCGACATGGAACTTTGTGCTAGGAGAGCTGGCGGCTCAGTCGGCAGCTGGGAGCTTCATTGGATCAATCTCCGCCTATCCGCAACTAGCAGGGACTCAGCCGGACCTTTATCGAGCGTTTATGGTGCGCACTTGGAGCAATATCGGAAAACGCGGGGTGGTGGGCCTATTGCATCCTGATACCCACCTTACTGGGGACAGAGAAAAGAGTCTGCGCGCTGCCGCCTATAGAAGGCTCCGCATTCATGCAGACTTTGTTAATGCGGGAAATCGTTTCTTTCCACCACCTGTGAACCGCAGCTCCCATTTCGGTGTTCATATCTACGGCGTGGATCGGGAAATTGAGTTTTATCATTTGAGTTGGTTGTTTAGTCCTGCCGCTCTCCTGAAATCCTTCGATCACGACGGGTCGGGATCCTTGCCGGGGATTAAGTACGGCGGTGGCTGGGATGAGCGTCCACATGCTGCAAGGGTCATTACCGTCAATCGGGGAGTGTTGGATAAATGGCGACAGGTCACCGGGGAATCGGTGTCCGCCGAGGAGGCTAAGCTTCTATATCCAGTGAGCACAGATGAGCAAGATGCGATTGATGCTCTTGGGAGAATTCGACATCGCTTGGCGGAATTTAGTCCCCAGATTAGCTCGGGCTACCATGAGAAGGGCGCGAAGGAGGCCGGGCTAATTCGATGGGAACTCTTTGACCCTGAATATTGGTCTGATGTCATTCTCAAGGGTGCGCAAATTGGAGTTGCCACGCCTTTTTTTAAGCAGCCTTCAAGTACGGGAATCAAGGGGCGTCCTCAAGATTTGTCCTCTTTGTGCGAGGATGCTTTGCCTCGATCTGAGTATATGCGTGCAACTGACTGGAACATTTATCGTCGGGCCCAAGACCTTTGGCTTGATCGCCAGCGGTATAATGATTTTCTGGCTGCCCAGCCTGAGGAAATGAAAGCGCTGCGCGAGCAGATTGCCCAAGATCAAGCGATATCACTTTCCGAGGTGTCTATCGAGATGGTCGACACTTTTAGGAGAAATGAATCTCTTCGTCCGTATACTGAATTCTATCGGCTGGCGTGGCGGCAGATGATACCGGGAGATACTGATAGGAGTCTATTTCCTGCCATTTATCCTCCAGGGCCCGCACATATTCATGGGATCCGAAGTATGGCGATGGATAGCGATGAATTGACGGCACTTGTTGGCGGTTTTTGGTCCGCACTTCCTGTGGATTACTTGCTTCGAATTTCCGGAGTCAGTAATTTGGATTCTGGAACGGCTCGTTCAATGCCAGCCCCAGAGGTAAGCCATGTTTTGGCGAAATCATTGATGGTTCGATCATTGCGGCTAAATTGTCTAACTAAGGCATATTCGAATCTGTGGGAGACGCTTTATTGTCGGGATTGGCAAACGGAGGATTGGGTATTCCCTTGGCCTGGGCTGACGAGGTTGGGAACGGTCACCGGAAAATGGGCAGGAAATACACCCCTGCGCACGGAGTTTGAACGCCGAGCTGCACTCGTGGAGATCGATGCATTGGTGGCAGTTTGGTTGGGGCTATCGGCTGAGCAACTCTGTGCTATTTACCGTGCACGTTTTCCGCAGTTGTTCGGATATGAGTCCGCGATGTGGTTCGATGCGAGCGGCGCAAAGATCGCAGCTAACTGGAACTCGTATGGCTCCAAGCAGAGAGGGGAGGATTATGAAAGCCTTCAATCATATCTGCGTGATCCCGAAATGGTGATGGCGCCCGAGGGTTACGAGAGGCCGTTCTATAGGGCGGACCGCGAGGCGGAGTATCGGCAGGCGCATGCGGTGTTCTTGGAGCGGCTTGAGCGGGCGAAGGCTGAGGGGTGGGCGCCGGACGGCGGAGGCTTGTCCTCGTGACCCGAGGTTGTGTCGTCGCTACGTACTGAGACGATGTTGGAGTGTGTCGGCGGACGGTGAGTTACCACGCTTGGCAGGGTGAGGATGCTCGTAAGGGTGGGTTGGATGCAAAAAGAGCCCCCTGGGGAGGGGCTCTTTGGAGCCTGATCGAGGAGAGGGGGGAGTCCGGCTAGCGGTCGTGCTTGCCGCGCTTCACTGTGACGGTGAACGCCGCCCACGTGTCCCGGGCGAACGTGAGGTGGCCGGCGTCTGGGTTCTTGCTGTCCCGTACGCCGACGCTTGTTGCCAGGTCGGCGACTTCGACACAGTCGCCACCGTTGTTGCCGCTTCGGCTGCTCTTGCGCCATGCGGCATCGTTCAGGTTCATCGGGCCCACGCTTTCGGGCGTCGTCGGCTACGTCTAGGTCAAGTCTAGTGCGAGCGCTGTCATGAGCACCGCCGACCGGTCCGGGCTGTGCATTATGGCCCGCAAGTGGTCAAACGTGACCACGTGCCGGTCGGGGAGCGGGGGCCGCTTAGCGGTCGTGCTGGCCCTGCTTCACTGCGACGGTGAATGCTGCCCACGTGTCCGGGGTGAACGTGAGGTGGCCTGCGCCCGGGTTCTTGCTGTCTCTTACGCCGATGCCCGTTGCGAGGTCGGCGACCTCGACACACTCGCCGCCGTTGTTGCTCCGACGGCTCTTGCGCCACACAGTGTGGGACAGGTCAGCGTCTGCAACGTCCGCGTGCCTCGTCCGGTCCATTGTCCTGCCTCATAGTTCGTCTGCTGCTCGGGTCAGCAGGGCTCGGGATTCGTCCGGGTCGAGAGCTTTCGCGACCAGGTGCTCATGTATGAGCTTATAGCGCCGTACCTGATGTTCCTCCTCAAGATAGAGGCTGCCGGTCTGGTTCTCCAGGTACCCCACATCTGGGTCGAATGCCTCCGGGAACCCCAGGATGGTGAACGATCCGTCCATGGCGGGGTGTGCGCCCGCGCGAAACGGGAGCACTTGAATGCTGATGTGAGGCAGGTCGGTCATGTCCGCGACGTGGTGCAGTTGCTCGCGCATCGTCTCGGTGCTGCCGACGACACGGCGGATCACGGCCTCGTTGAGGATGGCCCACAGCTCTATCGGACTGTCGTCCGCCAACCGCTCCTGTCGCGCCGTCCGTACGGCGATCTTGCGAGCGATCTCTTCTTCGTTGCCGGCGGCAGGCGCCGCCCCCAGGAATGCGCGGTGGTAGCTCTCGGTCTGAAGTAGTCCGGGGATCAGTTCGGCTGCATATGTGCGGATGGATGCCGCACCGCTCTCCAGGCCGACGAAGAACTGGAACCAGTCCGGCACTGCCTTGCCGTACGAGTGCCACCAGCCGCGCTGTCTCGTCTCACGGGCGAGCGTGAGGAGAACCTCGCGCTTCGCGTCGTCCACCGCATAGATGTCGAGCAGGACCCGCAGGTCAGTGGGACGGATTTTGCGATCTCCGGTCTCCCATCGACTGATCGTCGACGAGCCGAAGTCCCCCTCGGCCCGTTCGGCCACTTGATCGATGGTCAGTCCGCACTGCTCCCGTAGTCGCCTCAACTCGTATCGGAGTCGACGCGCACGGACGGTGGGCCCGGGACGACTGGACATTGCTCTCCTTTCGGGAAGTTGCCAGTGGGAACTTGCCAAATACAGTGTCCCACCCGCAAGGTTGGCGGAGGTCAGCATGCCAGCATCACGGACGGTGTGCAGGCGGACACGGACATGTGCGCGTGATCTCGGCGCGACCAGACCACGGTGGGTGATCAAGGGTGACACTTGAAGCTCCGGCGACGAACGACCGCACGCACATGGACGCATACTTCGATCCACTGGCGAGGCCGCTGCACGGGAATCTCGACGGCCTGCGGATCACCTGCGATAACTCGCAGGTGTGCGGCCAGACCACCTGGTGGGTGGCATGAGCATGGATGCCACACCCGGTCTCCCCGCAGTGCGCGAAGACGGCGGAGTGATCTTCGGCGTGCTGAACATCGCGCCCGACCGTCATGAGGTCCCGCGTGCGCGTAAGTGGATCGCCGACGTGGTCGCTGCGAGGATCGCGCATCCTCTGTCCATAGCGGCCGATGCGGTCGACGACCTGCTGTTGTGCGCGTCAGAGGTGATCACGAACGCGGTGCTGCACGGGGACGGCGCGATCACGATCGTGTTGGTCCGTCGACCCAACTCGGTGCGCGTCGAGGTCATCGATGCCGGAACCGCGTCGGCCGAGGGGTTGTCTCACGTCCGCGATGACGTCCCCCTGGACGCCACGTCCGGGCGGGGGCTGATGATCGTCGAAGCGCTCGCGGATACCTGGGGCACGCGCGCGGACGACGCCGGCCGGACGGTGTGGTTCGAGGTCGAGTTCTGATGTCGGCGCACACACGGGCGGCATCGACCGTGATCACCTGCGACGGCGATCAGTGCGCTGCTGAGTTCGTCCGTCGAGACGGGGACGGCGGGCTGTGGACGTTCTTCGCGCTTCGGCTGCTCGCCCGCGCCATGCACCGGTGGGACACCGCCCCCGATCACATCGCGCGTGTCGCCGACAGCGACGACTTCTGTCCGCGCCATGGCCGCCGTCCAAGAACCGGCTGCCGCCCCTAAGACGCTACGGGCGGGCTGGCGGCCCCCCATGCCCCGGGCCTCCATCCCGGGCAGGGCCCGCCCGTAGCCCCGGGGCCTGCCCGCGCAACTCCCCATGCCGCTGGCAGTGCCCTGGGAAGAGGCCCCCGCCCCTGCACCCCCTGTGGGGGCGGGGGCCGCCAAGCTCAACGCGGCCAGAGAGTACTGGCCTCTGCCGGGAGGCTTCGAGACGAGCATGGTGGAGGCCGTTCTCCGCACCGGTTGACCGATGACGGTCAGAGCGTTCCGAACAGATCTTCGCGATGCCCTGACCGCCTATACGGTGGCGGGATGACGCGAAGGGTGTGTGGATGAGGCCGACGCTTGCCGCCGAGGAGGTCCGGCAGAACATCACGCAGTACCTCACCACGACGTTCGCGCTGGCCGACGACGATGTGCGCGATGGGCTGGAGAAGTTCCTCAACCATCGCGAGCAGGGCATCTTCCGCGGCCCCTTCCTCCGCATCCGGACGCCGTTCCGGAAGGCCGAGGATGGGTGGCGCGAACTGCTGGAGTGGGCCCCGTCCACCTTCCGTTCGCCGTACCGGCACCAGGTGCGGGCCTTCGAGCGCCTCAGCACGTTCAACGGCGACGCCGAGCCGACGCTGATCACCACGGGGACGGGGTCGGGCAAGACCGAGTCGTTCCTGATCCCGGTGCTCGACCACTGCCGCAGGCAGCGCAGGCAGGGCCGGACCGGCGTCAAGGCGATCCTCCTGTACCCGATGAACGCCCTGGCCACCGACCAGGCGAAGCGGATCAACGACTACCTCCAGAAGCCCGGTTTGGAGGAGGTGAGCGCGGGGCTCTACATCGGCGACACCCCCGATACCGGGTACCCGCGCGTGGCGACGAACCGGAAGGAGATCCGGCGGCTGCGGCCGGACATCCTGATCACCAACTACAAGATGCTCGACCTCCTCCTCCAGCGCTCCGGCGACCTCCCCCTCTGGGACGGCGCCGACATCGCGCATGTGGTGGTCGACGAGTTCCACACCTACGACGGCGCGCAGGGCACCGACGTGGCGATGCTCCTCCGCCGGCTCGCGGCGGCGACCGGGCACAGCGAGCCCGGACGTCCGCTCGGCCGGATCTGCCCGGTCGCGACCAGCGCGACGCTGGGGGAGGGCGGTGACGGCGCCGCCATCCGCAGGGTCGCCGAGACCGTCTTCGGGACGCCGTTCCCGGCCGAGTCGGTGATCGGCGAGGACCGGCTGTCTCCCGAGGAGTTCATCGGGGACGAGGACATCGACTACACGCTGCCCCTGCCCCACCCGCAGGAGCTGTCGAGCATCCCCGACCCGCACGGCGACGCCGGCGCCATGGCCCAGATCATGGAGGCGGTCGTCGGGCGCGGCGACCTCACCAGGCAGGAACTCGGCCGGGAGCTCCGCCGGCACATCCTCACCAGCGCCGTCCTGAAGGTCCTCGGCGGCGAACCGCATACCTTCGAGGAGATCCTCGAACTCCTGCCGCTCAGGGGCGCCTACAGCTGGGGCAAGGTCGTCCGGCTCACGCCCGCCCACGCCGCGGCGGCGCTGGCGCGGTTCGTGGCGCTGCTGTCGGAGGCCCGCGACCCCGACACCGCCTCGAACCCGGACGCGGACGAGCGTCCGCTGCTGCACGTCGAGACGCACCTGTGGGTGCGGTCGGTGTCCCGGCTGCTGCGCGTGGTCGGACCCCGGCCCGGCTTCGGCTGGTCGGGGGAGGCGCCGCCGCCGCTGGACGCCGAGACGACGCTGGCGGGCGCGGGCCGGGAGATGCTGCCCGCGATGTACTGCCGGCACTGCGGACGGTCCGGCTGGGCCGCGATCTCCCCGGAGCAGGACCCGCAGGACCTCGTCACCGATCCGATCCGGATCTACCGGGCGGGCATCGCCGACAAGCGGCTCGTGCGCCCCCTGATCACCGCTACGGAGAGCGAGGTCGAGGCGCAGGCCGCCGGGAAGCCCGGCCCGAACGTCGCGGTGCTGACCGACAACGGGCACCGCGTCCGCCCGCTGGACCCGTCGGTGGACCTGGCCCGGTCGAAGAAGAGCGACTTCCGCGACGTCTTCGTCCTCACCGACCTCAGCCACACCAAGGACGGCTACCGGCACGCCAAGAACGACCGGTGCCCCGCCTGCAACATGGACCAGGGGACGCGCTTCCTCGGCTCCGGGCTGGCGGCGCTGGCCTCGGTGTCGGTCACCGAGCTGTTCACCGGCGGGCAGCTCGCCGGGAGGCAGCGCAAGACCCTGCTGTTCAACGACTCGGTGCAGGACGCCGCGCACCGGGCCGGGTTCGTCGCCAACCGGTCGTACGGCTTCTCGCTGCGGCTGCTGCTTGCGTCCCAGCTCGACGACTCCGACGGGCCCAAGCCGCTGCACGAGCTGATCTCCGACACCGTGAAGGAGGCCAGCGACCCGGTCTACCTTCCCTCGGTGGTGCCGCCCGACCTGCACGACCGCGAGGACGTCGACGCGCTGCTCGCCGGTGAGAGCGAGGGCTCGGCCAAGACCTGGAACCTGATCGGGGAGCGGCTGGCGTTCGCCGCCGTCATGGAGTTCGGGCTGCGGTCCCGTCAGGGCCGCACCCTGGAGCTGACCCGCACCGTCGCGGCCGAGGTCGCCGTCGAGGACATCCACCATGTCGCGGTCCTCGCCCGCGACCTGCACATCAGCGGACCCGCCGCGCTCACCGCGCTGCCCGACCACGAGCGGTACGTCGCGTACGTGCGGGGCCTGCTCGAACGCATGCGGATGCGCGGCGCGGTCAAGCACCACTGGCTCGACCCGTGGATCGGCGGGGCCGGGACCAAGCGCTACATGACCATCTGGGGCAGGCGCCCCGACGGGCTGCCCGCGTTCCCGAGGGGACTGCCCGCTCCGCGCTTCGTCCTCGGGGCGCGCAAGACCGGCAGCGAGTTCGACGCCATCACCGGGCGGCAGGGCTGGTTCCAGGACTGGACGGCCCGCTGCCTCGGGCTCGACTCCGACCACGCCACGCACTACCTCGGACGGCTGCTGGAGCTGCTCACCGACGAGGACGTGATCGCGCGCCGCACCGCGGCTGACGGCGCCACCGCCGTGTACGGGCTGCTGCCCGGCCACATCCAGGTGCGGAGGCTCGGCGACCGGATCGTCGAGGAGTCCGGGGTCCGCTGCCCCGTCTGCAACTGGAAGCAGACCGTCCACCCGGCACGGATACAGGAATGGGCGCAGGCTCCATGCCCGCGCTACCGGTGCACCGGACACCTTGAGGCGTGCGTCGACGACCGCTACGAGCGCGACTACTACCGGCGCCTCTACCGCAGCGGCGAACCGTTCAGCGTCATCACCGCCGAGCACACCGGCGCGCTCACCCGGCAGCAGCGCGAGACCGTCGAGCGGCAGTTCCGCGGCCACCGCTACAGCGATCCGAACGTGCTGGCCTGCACCCCCACCCTGGAACTCGGCATCGACATCGGTGAGCTGTCCGCCGTGGTCCTCGCCTCGCTGCCCCGTTCGCCCGCCAACTACGTGCAGCGGGTGGGGCGCGCCGGACGCAAGACGGGCAACGCGTTCGTACTGACCCTCATCGGCCGCAAGCCCCGCGACCGCTACTACCTGGCCGACCCCACCGACATGATCGCGGGCGACATCGTCCCGCCGGGCTGCTACCTGTCCGCGGTGGAGATCCTGCAACGCCAGTACTTCGCGCACCTGGTCGACCTCGCCGCCCGCGAGCGCTTCCACGGCGTGCCGGCGATGCCCGGGACCGCGTCGGCGCTGTTCGGCGAGTCCGGCTGGCTGGCCGCGTTCACAGGCGCCGCGCTCGCCGGGGGCGCCGAACGCGCGCAGGCCTTCCTCGCGCTGTTCGCCCTCGGTGACGCCGAGACCGGTGTCACCGAAGAGGCCGCCGAGCGGCTCCGCGCGTTCGCCGCCGCCGGGATCGAGGAGGCCGTCGCGCGGGCCCGGAGGATCTGGGACGACCGCCTCGCCGACCTGCACGCGCGGATCGAAGTGATCGACGCGGCGATCGCCGCGATGATCGATTCCGACCAGCAGCAGCGCGGGCGCCGCAGCGAGCTGCGCGCCGAGCGCCGGGCCGTGCAGACCCGCATCGGGGAGATCGGCCGCGAATCCGCCCACAACGCTCTGATCGAGCTCGGTCTGCTGCCGAACTACTCGCTCATCGACTCCGCCACCGCCCTGGAGGCCACCCTCACCTGGGAGGAACGCGCCGACGACGAGCCCGGCGCCGCTCCCGGCGAGCCGCAGGCGGCCGGACGGGGTGACCGGCCGCGCGCCGACCGGCGCCGTCACAGCGAGATCCGCGAATACAAGCGGTCGGCGTCGATCGCCCTCACCGAGCTCGCCCCGGGAAACCACTTCTACATCCGCGGCTACCGGCACGAGATCACCGGGCTCGACATCGGGGCGCGGGGCCGGCACAGCTTCTCCAAATGGCGCGTGTGCCAGGACTGCGGATACGTCCGCACCACCACGGCGGAGGAGGACCACAGCCCCTGCCCGCGCTGCGGCAACGAGAGGATCGGCGACCGCAGCGGCCTGCACACCGTCCTGATCCCGACCCGCGTCACCGCCCACGACCTGCGCGACGACGCCCGCATCCGGGACGACCACGACGACCGGCAGCGCGCCTACTACGAGACCGCCGTCGCCGTCGACATCCCCCGCGAGGAGATCGCCGCCGGCGCGTGGCGGCACGCCACCCGCACCTTCGGCGTCGACTTCACCCGCCGCGCGGTCGTCCGCCGCTTCAACCTCGGGCTGCTGCGGATGGACCGGCCGCCCGGCGACCCGTTCGCCGGCGACCTGCGGCGCCTCAACCCGTTCCACGTCTGCACGTCCTGCGGCGGCGCCGCCACCGGCGGGCCGCCCCCCTCCGCTCAGCAGCTCGGCGGAGAGACGACGTCCGGATACGACGCCTCGCACAGCCACCACCGGCCGTGGTGCCCGCAGCGGCGCGGCGGCGACGTCGAGCACGAGCCGCTGATCACCGCGCACGAGCTGCACACCGAGGCGCTGCGGATCCTGGTCCCGGTCGCCACCACGATGATTCCCGAACGGACCGTCACCTTCCAGGCGGCGCTCATGGCGGGCGTGGCCGCCAAGTACGGCGGCGACCCCGCGCACCTGCGCACCGTCACCGCGACCATGCCCGACCACCTGCACCACAGCGGGCACCGGCGGCGCTTCCTGGTGCTGCACGACACCCTCCCCGGCGGCACCGGCTATCTGCACCGCATGTCCACCGAGGAGGGGTTCCGCGAGGTCCTGGAGAAGGCCCGCGACCTCGTGGCCAACTGTCCGTGCGGCAACGAGGAGGGCAAGGCGGCCTGCCACCGCTGCCTGCTGTCGCACGTCCCGGGCGACGAGTTCGACCTGGCCGACCGCGGCCTGGCCGTCGAGATGCTCGACGAGCTCCTGGACGACTGGTCGACCGCCCCGGTCGCCAGCACCGACGACATCTCCCTCGTCAACCAGGTCGAGAGCGAGCTGGAGGCGCGCTTCCTCCAGGCCCTCATCGCCTGGGCGGGCAAACCCGGGACCGGACGCGCCTTCGGCTCCGGCCCCCGCCTCAACGACCGCCGCACCGCCGACCTGCGCATCGCCGCCCGCGACGAGGTCGTGCACTGGCAGGTCATCTTGCAGAACACCATCAAGGGCACTCGGCCCGACGTGTACTTCAAGCGGCTCGACGGGGCCCCGCTGGAGGTCGCCGTCTACCTGGACGGCTACAACTACCACGCCGCCCCGCGCGCCAACCGCCTCGCCGGCGACGCCGCCAAACGCGCCCGGCTCCGCGCCCACGGCCGTGTCGTCTTCCAACTCACCTGGGACGACGTCGCGCACTGGGAGAGCGGCAAGTTTCCCGAGTCGCCCGCCTGGACCCCATACCAGGCCAACGCGCAACGCAAGGCCAAGGCCCACCTCCGGCAGGGCGACCCCGACGAGCTGGCCGCGCTGATCTGGGCCAACCCGATCCAGACCCTGCTGGCCTTCCTGTCCGACCCCGACTGCGACCGGTGGCGGCACCGCGCCGAAGCCGCCGTCGCGGGGCTGGTCATGCCCGGCGCCGCCGTCCGGCAGGCGGGGCCCGACCGCGTCGGCGACGTGCTCACGGCCGCGCTGCGCGGCGACCCCCTCCCCACCCCGCCGACGGGCGGACTGGCGCTCATTCGCGCTGAGGACGCGAGCGGCTGCCCCGTCACCGTCGTCGTGGACGGCCGCACCAAGACGTGGAGCGGCTTCACCGTCATCGACGACCGCGCCGCCACCATCGACGTCGACGAGAACGCGCACCGCCGCCGCTGGCACGGCTGGCTCTACTGGGGCAACCTGCTCCAGTTCCTCTCCTACGGCGAGGGCGACGGCGGCCAGCTCGCCCACACCGACCTGGACGACTTCGACCCGTCCGCGCTCGCCATCACCGGCGGCGTCGGGCTGCTCACCTCGCTCAGCGGGCTGCCCCTGGACGAGGAGGACCTTCCCCCGGGAGGCGAGGCGTCCCAGCCGGGTCAGGGCTCCGCCACGCGGCACGACACCGAGCCCCCGACCCCGGAGCCCGAGCCTGAACCGCATCCGCAGGCAGCGGCGCCCGCCGGACCGTCCACCCGGACCCGGGCGGACGACGCACCGGCGGCGGACGCCGCCTGGGGGCAGGTGCTCGACCTGCTCGATCCCGACGAGCCGGGCCTGGCGGAGCTCGCCCGCGGCGTGATGGCCCGCGGCGTGCCGGCCCCCGAGGTCGGCTACGAGCTCGGCGAGGGCGCCTGGCAGGCCGAGCTGGCATGGCCGCAGGTCAAGGTCGCGGTCGTGCTGGCCGGCAACGACCAGGAGGCGACCGACCGCTACCGCGCCTACGCCACGGCGGGCTGGGACACCCGCTCGGCGAACCGGTGGAGCATCACGGAACTGGCCGAGTGCATCGAGACGGGGACGACATGAGCATGCAGGGCGGGGCCACGTTGCGGATGCTGTACAAGGCGGAGAAGGAGGCCAAGAAGCTGCCCCGCGCCGTGAAGGGCGCGATCTACGACTTCCAGCACAAGTTCCGCAAGGACCCCCATGCGCCCGGCCTGCGGTTCAAGCAGCTCCAGGGCCACCAGCGGCTCTACTCCGCCCGCATCAACGCCGAGTATCGCGCGCTGCTCCTGCACGCCGGCGACCGCGACTACGTCCTGGTCGCCGTCAAGCACCGCAAGGACGTCTACGACAACCTCGACCGGTACCAGTACACGATCAACGAGGTCACCGGGGCCATCGAGTTCGTCGACCTGGTCAGCGTCGAGGAGAACGTCTCGGCGCCCCGGCCGCCCGCCCCGGTCCCGCTGCGGCCCCCCGCGCCCGAACCCGCCGTACCAGCACCGTTCTTCGCCGCGTTCACCCGCGAGCAGCTCCTCGACCTCGGCGTCGCCGCCCCGCTGCTCCCGCTGATCAGGAAGATCGGCACGGAAGAGGAACTGCTCGGGCTCGTCGAGTTCGCGCCCGCGCTCACCCAGGAGGTGCTGCTGGAGCTGTACGCCGGCACGACCTTCGACGAGGTCCTCGAACAGATCACCCGGCCCGTCGCGGCCGACGACGACGTCGACACCGGCGACTACGCCACCGCGCTGACCCGTCCGGCCACCCAGGTCACCACCGAGGACACCGACCTCCAGGCCGTGCTGGAGGACGACTTCGGCCAGTGGAAGATCTATCTGCACCCGACCCAGCGCAAGCTGGTCGAGCGGGAACAGAAGGGATCGGCCCGGGTGAGCGGCGGCCCTGGAACCGGCAAGACGATCGTGGCCCTGTACCGGGTCAAGCACCTGGTCGACCGGCTGCCCCCGGGCGACACCAAGCCGGTGTTGCTGACCACGTTCAACAAGAACCTCGCCGCCGACCTGCGCAAGCGGCTCCTGGAGCTCGGCGGCGCCGAGACCGCCGCCCGGGTCGAGATCGTCAACATCGACAAGCTCGCCGCCGACGTCGTCGCGCGTGCCGAGCCTGGCGTCAAGCGCCGCTGGATCGACGACAACAAGGCGATCCAGGAGTGGAACGCCATGCTGCGGGAGTTGGACGAGGAGACCACCTGGGACGCCGAGTTCCTGCACGCCGAGTGGACCCACGTCATCCTCGGCATGGAGGGCGGCTCGCGCACCGACTACTTCCGGGCCCGCAGGGCCGGCCGCGGCCGCAGTATCGGCCGCGCCCAGCGGGCCGAGATCTGGCGGCTGGTCGAGAAGTTCAGGCTGCGGCTGGACGAGCGGAACCTGTGGACTTACCGGCAGGTCGCCGAGCGCGCCGCCCGCCTCGAAGAGCAGCGCGCCGCGCGGATCGTCAAGCACCGGGCCGACGGCCTCAACATCCACCGGGAGGACGCCTCGGTCGCCCGGATGCGCCCGCGCTACGAGCACATCGTCGTCGACGAGGCGCAGGACCTGGCCGCCGCGCACTGGCGGATGCTGCGCGCGATGGTGCCGGACGGGCCCAACGACATCTTCCTCGTCGGCGACGTCCACCAGCGCCTCTACAACAACTACGTCTCGCTCGGCAGCCTCGGTATCAACATCCGCGGGCGCCGCTCGGCGCGGCTGACGCTGAGCTACCGCACCACCCACGAGATCCTCGGCTCGGCGGTCCGACTGCTCGGCGAGGAGTCCTGGGACGACCTCGACGACGAGTCCGGCGAACTGACCGGATACCGCTCGCTGCTGCGCGGTGCCCGGCCCGCCCTCCGCTCCGCACCGACGTGGGGCGCCGAGCTGGACCTCATCGCCGGGCACGTGGCGGAGCTGATCGAGGAGACCGGCTCGTCCAGTCCGTCCATCGCGATCGGCGTCCCGGAGCGGCACATGGTCGACGAGGTGCAGTCGCGCCTCGCCACGGCCGGGATCAGTGCCGCCGCCATCGGCCCCGACGGGCCCAAGCTGGACGACGTCGTGCACATCGGCACCATGCACCGCTTCAAGGGGCTGGAGTACCAGCACATGATCATCGCCGGGGTCGCCGACGGGCTCGTCCCGCACGCCCAGGCAGGGCAGCGGGAGCGGACCGACCCGGCGGCCCACCGCCGCGAGCTCCAGCGCGCCCGCTCCCTGCTTTTCGTCGCCGCCACCCGCGCCCGGGACTCGCTGCTGATCTCCTGGCACGGCACGCCGAGCCCCTTTCTTCCCCGATCCTGACAAAACGGTGCAGAGCGGTGTCAGATGGCGCGACACTGTGAAGGGATCGTCGTTCGCAGCGCTGGGGACGGGGGCGGGGCACGGTGGGCATCGGGGATCGGTACGAGCGGCGGGCGCCGCTCGCCGTCGGCGGCATGGGCGAGATCTGGGAGGGCACCGACACCCGGCTCAACCGGAACGTGGCCATCAAGCTCGTCCGGCCCGTCGCGAACGGGGACCCGGCCGACGCCCGGCGCCGCTTCTACCGGGAGGCGCGCGTCCTCGCCCGGCTGCGGCACCCGGGAGTCCCCGTCCTGTACGACTTCGGGCAGCTGGGCGACGGTGACCTGTTCATCGTCATGGAGCTGGTCGCGGACGCGGTGAGCCTGCGCGACCTGATCGCCGAACGCGGCGCCGACACCCTCCCCGTGCCGTGGGTGGCCGCGATCGGCGCCCAGCTGTGCGCGGCGCTGGCCGCGGCGCACCGGGCCGGCCTGATCCACCGCGACCTCACTCCGTCCAATGTCGTCCTGGCGCCCGACACCACCGTGAAGATCCTCGATTTCGGCGTGGCGACCGCGCTGGAGTACGCCGAGTTCTCCGAGATCACCCGTCCCGGCGACATCCCGGGGTCCCTGCTCTACGCGGCCCCCGAACTCGATGGCCACACCAAGGCCGGCGTCGGCGGTGACCTGTACTCGGTCGGGTGCATCCTCTACGAGCTCCTCACGGGACGGCGCGTCTTCCAGGACGAGTCGCCGGTGGAGGAGATCGCCCGCCATCGTGAGGAGGACGCCCTGACCCCGGCATTCGTCCGCGACGACGTCCCCGAGCCGGTCGAACGGCTCGTCCTCACCCTGCTCGCCAAGGACCCCGCCGACCGTCCGGCGGGCGCCGGGCGGGTCTTCGCCGCGCTCCTGCCGTACGTCCGCGACCTCCCGCCGCTGCCCGGCTTCCACACCCTCGCGGGGACGGACCCCGTCCACATGTACGCGCGGGCGGTCGCCGCCCTACCGGGCTGACAGGACCCGTCCGCCCGCTGCTTCGCCCGCCGTTCGGCAACCTGCTCCCAGCGCCGACGGCCACATTCTAATGCTGTGAATTCGATCAACACGTATTTCGATGATTGATTGCATGTGTGACCTTGTCCGGATATGGTGCTGATCACGCGACCCGCCGTGGGTCATATCGGCGGGAGCCCCCCGCACTCGGAGGTGGCGATGAGCCGTGGCTGTTGCACGGCACACGAAGGGCCGGTGCCGCTCGGGCACCTGGCGGACCTGGAGGGCGGCACCGGCCTGACCGGCCTCGCCGACACCGCGCTCACCATGATCACCGCGGCGGAACTGCGCGCCGTCCTGCACACCTGCCCACCCAAGATCCGGCGCGAGCTGCTGCGCCAGGTCAAGATCCCCGACGCGAAGCGGATCTCGCCCACCACCGCGCAGGCGATGCTGCTCATCCTCCGGAACGGAGCCTCGCAGCGGCGCGACGCACTGCGCGGCATCCTCACCAGCGTGATCGTCCACGGCTTCGGCAACACCGAGGCCCTGGACGCCGCCGACTGCGCCGCGCTGCTGCACACCGCCACCGCCGAGGACGCCCTCGCACGGGCGGGCTCGCTGTCGGCCTGCCTGCGCTGGGAGTGCCCGACCTCGATCCGCCGCTGGTGCCTGGCCACGGTCATCGAGCTGGACCTGCCGCTCGCCCCCGTCGCGCTTGCGCTGCTGGTGACAGACACAGCGGAACCGGGTGGCCTGGCGGGCGCGGTCGAACCCGCCTGGGTGGCCCTGCGCGTCCGCCACCCCGCACTCCCCACAACACCCATCGGCGCCGCCGAACTGTGCGAACTCGCCCGCCGCCTCCCGACGAACGAGGACAACGTGACCACCACCGACCCGTCCGGCGTCGCGGCCGGCGACGTCCCGGCAGCGCCCGACCTCGCCTCCGCCCTCGCCGAGCTGAGGATCCGGTTCCCCGACGCCGCCGACGCCGCCGGCCGGGTCGCCGACGGCCTGCGCGCCGAACGCCGTCCCGACGATGACGACCTCGCCCGGATCCGCGAGACGGTCGCGGCGTTCGACCGGGCCCGCGCCCAGGCCGAGACGATCGATCCCGGCGAGCGCCCGGCTGCCGATCTGGCCGCGCTCGCGGGGGCTCTGGAGACCGTCCGCGAAGCCGACCGGCGGGCGGCCCGGCTGCTCGCGCTCACCGGCGTCGAGGGCCCCGAGAGCATGGCGGCGATCCTCTCCGAGGTGCGAGACGCCGCGCGGAACGGAGAGACCGAGGGCCTGGACGTCCTCGCCGAGCTGATCGAGGTCATGGGCGCACCCGACGGGCTCCCCCGTGCGCTCGAACTCGCCGAGCGGGCCGGGGAGCGGCTTCCGGTCCGGTGGCGCCCGCTCGTCAACGTCGCGTTCACCGGTCGGCTCAAGCTCGGCATCCCCCCGGAGGACGAGACCGGCCCCGCGGACGGCTCCGAGCCGCCACCCCCGCCTCCCGAACCGAAACCGACCCCGCCCCCGGCCCCCGTCCAGGAAGCGGCTGGCGATGATGACCAGGACGACGACCTGGCCGACCTGGACGTGATGCTCGACGAGTCGTTCCCCGCGGCCCCGCTCACGGACACGCCCGCGACCACGACGCTCCCCGAGCGCGCCACGAAGGCCGACGCGCCCGCGCCGCTGCAGGCGGTGGCGACCGAGGCGCCCAAGCCCGTGCCGAGTGGTGCCGCGAGGCCCACGGCCTCCGCCCCGGACATCGCGGACGCCGAGGCGGCGGCCCTGCGGGCGGGACGCTTCGGACTGGCGGGCAGGCTCCGCACCGCCGCCGGACGGCCCGAGGTCGAGGAACGCGCCCGCCGATGCGCGGCGCTGGCAGGGAAGATGGTCACCTTCGCCGGGCCGCTGTCCGCGGAGTTCTCCGAGGTGGCCCGGCCCCTGAACGCCAAGGTGCTCGCCGACGATCTGCCGGGCGGCCTGCTGGCCTGGGCGGCGGCGGTCCGCGCGAGCCTGGTGCACCCCACCCCCGAGTCCACCAGGCTCCTGGAGGAACTCACCGTCCGCGTGTCGGGCTCCGCGGAATTGGCCGAATGCGGAGCGGCGTTCATTCGTGCCGCACGCAACGGCGCCTACCTCGGGCCCGGACTGGCCGGCCGGATCCGCGGCTCGGCCGAGGCGGCGATGGTCCGCAGGAAGGCCGTGAGCGAGGCGTCCCGCCTGCTGGAGGAGGGACAGCACCGCAAGACCAAGTACCAGTTCGCCACCGAGGTGTGGAAGGCGCTGGTGCAGGAGGAGGGCCCGATCGGCGGCCTGCTGGTGATCGCGATGCGCGACGACCCGGCCGAGGTGGACGCCGTCGTGGAGGAGAGCATGCTCCTGCGCTCCGGCGACGCGATCGACCGGCTGATCGATGAGACCTCGACGCGGATCACCGTCCGCCGCAAGAACAAGAGCAAGAAGATCATCGCCGGTGCGCGCGCCCAGCTGGTCAAGAAGGTGGAGAGCGCGCTGGAGACCGTCGGCCGCTGGGCCGTCGCGGTCAAGGAGGCGGGCGCCGGCGGCATCGACGTCGGCGCGCAGGACTGGAGGCTCGGGCCGCTCGGCCAGCTCCAGGACGCGGTCGGCGACCGCCGCGCGGCGATCGACGCCGCGCTCGGCGGGCTGGCCACCGGGTCCGACCCCGTACTCGCCGCCGCGGTGGACGCGGCCCGCGCGCTGCTCGGCCAAGCGCTCGACCTACTCGACGGCGCGTCCCTCGGCACGCCCGAGCCGCCCGTCGCCCACGTGCTCAACCGGCATCTGCTGCTGGCCGAGGGCGTCACCCTCGATCCCGTCACCTACGAGCCCGCCGGCGGCCTCACCGCCGAGCAGCTCGTCCCGGTCGCACGCGCCGCCTCCGACGACTGGACCGCCGCGTTCGAGCACCGGGCGGCACGGCTCGACCACGAAGGCACCCGCGCCGTGATCGCCGTCCTCGAACGGGAGGATCCGAAGGCCGCCGCGGACCTGCGCGAACGCCGCGACAAGTATGTCCGGGCCGCTCGTCAGGCCCGCGACGCGCGGATCGAGGAGATCCGCGACCGGATCGCGGAACGGGTGCGCGACGGCGTGCTCACCGAGGACCAGGTCCGGGGCGCGGAGGAGACTCTCCGATCGCTCTCGGGCGACCGGCTCGACTTCGACCGCGTCGACCG
This sequence comes from Spirillospora sp. NBC_01491, assembly GCF_036227065.1. GTDB lineage: Bacteria > Actinomycetota > Actinomycetes > Streptosporangiales > Streptosporangiaceae > Spirillospora > Spirillospora xylanilytica. Next base: position 1,932,551 of record NZ_CP109432.1, on the reverse strand, counting down.
GGCGCTGGACGACCTGGCGAGCCTGCTGAGCGGACACCGCCGGGCCCACATCGAGGAGGAACGGGCCAGAGTGGCCGCGCTGGCCGCCGAGAACCCGCGGATCGAGGCGGTCATCGACCGTGTGACCAGCCGGATCGACGCGGGCGACCTCATTACCGCCCGCGAGTTCGTAGCCCAGATCGAGGCGGGCAACCCGCTGCCGGAGGTGGCCGCCGACATCGGCCACCTGGAGCGGTTCTACCCCGCCTTCCCCAGTGCCTTCGCCGACTTCGCCATCCGCGCCGGCAACCGGGCGCGCAAGCAGGACACCCCCGAGATCCTCACCGAGCTGATGAAGGCGTTGGAAGGGGGCCGTGACGTCACCGACCCCGACCTGTCGGCACTGCTGAGCGGGGCCCTCATCAAGATCCCCGCGCTGCGGAACGCCCGCCGCGAGGAGGCGCGGGAGGGACTGCGGCAGTGGAAGGCCTGCGGCCTCGGGTCCAAGACCGCCGGGAACCTGCGCACCGCGACCACCGCGATCCTCAGGATGATCGGACTGGAGGGAGAGCAGCACGACGGGGCCCGGGAGCAGCACCGCGTCTGGATCGACCTGGTGGGCGACCACCGGGTGGGCGAGACACCGCTGCCGGCCTTCGGGACCAGGATGAGCCCCTCGGGCGACCGGCTCCGGCTGGTGCTGGTGTGGCGGCGGCCCGGCCCCCAGCAGCTGATCGAGCTGCTCAAGGGGCAGCCCGAGGACCAGACCATCCTCGTTTGCTACTTCGGCGTCCTGTCGGCGGGCGAACGCCAGCAACTCGCCGCCGCCGCACGGCGCCGCACGGCGCCCGTCGTCGCCGTGCTCGACGACGCGGCGATCGGATATCTGGCCTGTATGCCGGAGGCCGACTGGTCCGCCGCGGTCGCGCTCACCGCGCCCTTCACCGCGACCAACCCGTACGCGCCCGTCGGCGACGTGCCCGCCGAGATGTTCTACGGCCGCGACGACCAGCTCCGCGAGGTCACCGGGCGCAGCGGCTCCTCGTTCGTCTACGGTGGCCGCCAGCTCGGCAAGTCGGCGCTGCTGCGCAAGGCGCAGCGCGACATCCAGCGGAGCGACCCGGGCCGGACGGTGATCCTGGAGAACATCCAGACCGTCGGGAAGGTGGCCACCCGGCTGGAGGCCTTGTGGTCCAAGCTGGCCGACAAGCTCGCGCAGGCCGGCGTGATACCGGCCGGCATCGTGCAGCGCGACCAGGTGCGGGAGGCGGTCCGGGCGTGGGCTCGCGAGGACCCGCGCCGCCAGCTGCTGATCCTGCTGGACGAGGCCGACCAGTTCCTCAACCAGGACGCCAAGGACGGGTTCGAGAACGTCACCGCCCTGCGCGACCTGATGAGCGAGACCGATCGCCGGGTCAAGGTCGTGTTCGCCGGCCTCCACCAGACCGCCCGGTTCGAGAGCCTGCCGAACCAGCCGCTCGCCCACCTCGGCCAGCCCGTCGCGGTCGGGCCGCTGGACCCGCAGAATGCCTTCGACCTGCTGGTCCGGCCCCTGGCCGCACTCGGGTTCAGATTCCCCGAGACGCTGGCCGCCCGGGTGATCGCCGAGGCCAACAACGCCCCCGCGCTGGTCCAGCTCTTCGCCGCGGAGCTGCTGACCCGGCTGCGCCGGAACCCGCTCACCATGCGGACCCTCCCGTACGAGATCACCCGTGACGACGTCGAGGCCGTCTGGCGCGACAAGACCCTCGTCCGGGGGTTCCGCGACCGTTTCGAATGGACCCTCAACCTGGACAAGCGCTACAAGGTCATCGCCTACACGGTGGCCCTGCACGCGCTCGCCGCCGGCGCCGACGAGACGCTCAGCGTCGGAGAGCTCTGGGAGCAGTGCCTGAACGGGTGGGCGACCGGATTCGCGAACTGCCCCAGCGACGACTTCCGCGGCCTGCTCGACGAATGCGTCAACCTCGGCGTCCTCGGCCTGGACCGCGACCGGTACCGGCTCCGCACTCCGCACATCCTGAACCTCCTCGGCGGCATCGACGACGTCCAGAAGGTCCTGGACAACGCCGACGAGTTCGAGCTTCCCGACCGGTTCGACGCAGGCTCGTACCGCGGCGTCTACCGCGACGGTCCCGAGCGGTCGCCGCTCAGCAGCGCGCAGCTCGCCCGGCTGGCCCGCCCCCAGAACTCCGTCTACGTCGTGGCAGGGTCCCCGGCCCTGCACGCCGACCGCGTGCACATTGCGATCGAGGCCGAGCAGACCGAACGGCCGAACCTGAAGGTCCACCGGGTCGCGCGCGACGTCCAGACGTTCGAGGGCGCCCTCCTCCATGCCCGCCGGAACGGGCACACCGTGATCGTGGTCGACGAGGACCGGAACACGCACCACTTCTCCCGCCGGCTCGCCGAGGCGGGCAAGGCCGTCACCGAGCACACCGGAGGCACCCTCGCCGTCGTCCTGGTCACCACCGCCCGGCTGGCCCCCGAGTGGGTGAAGGCGGCGGAGCTGGACTCGGTGGAGCTGCTCCAGCTCCGCCGATTCGAGGCCCCCGCCATCCGCCAGTGGATGTCGGAGGACTCCCAGGGATTCCCCGACGAGGCGGGCCAGGACGCGCTGCTCGCCCGCACGGGTGGCTGGCCGACGCTGATCGGCCAGGTCGTGCACCGGCTCGCCGAGCACGGCGGGAACCGGGACCAGGCCCTCGACCACTGCCGCGACCAGCTGCTCGGGGCGCCCGCCGAGTTCGTCCGGTCCACCGGGGTCCTCGCCGATGCCGCCCTGGCCGCCGCCTGGCGGGTGCTGGTCGACGAGGACGACGCGGACACCCCCGACAACCTCGCGGTCCTCCTCGACATGCACGCGGAGGACTCCGCCGCCGAACTCGCCCCGTCGTCGCTGGAGGCGCTGGGCTACGCCAGCACCGCCGACCTCGTCGAGGCCCTGCGGATGCTCGGCGCGCTGGTACCGGACGAGGGCAGGATGGCGTGCGAGCCGGTGCTCGCCGAGGCGACCCGCCACATGGCGAAGACCCTGTGACCGGCGGCGACCGGGCGGCTCTCACTCCCGTCCTGGTGGCCGTCGCCGAAGTCGTGCGCTCCCGGCCCGGCGCCGCGAACCTCCCGGGCACCCCCGAGACCCTGGCGCGAGAGCAGGCCCCGTTCCTGCTGCGGGCCATGCTCCGGTCCCGGGGACTGCGAATCCGCGCGGCGACGGTTCTGGAGGACACACGGCCGGCGGAACGGACGCGGACGCTCGCCGCTCTCCTCCTGCACGAGGACGACGCCGTGGCCCGAGCGGCCCAGACGACCCTCGTCCCCGGCACCGTCCCGCCACGGGACCGGGCGGCGGAGAGGGCGGAGCGAACGATCGCCGACCTCAAGAAGCGGCTCAGCACCGCACAGGGGCGGCTGGAGTACGCCCGGAAGGACACCCGCGACGCGCTCCGGCTGCTGAACGACACCAGAGCGGCCATGACCGACCTGGAGGAGCGCGCCGGGCAGATCACCGAGCAGCTGGGCATCGCCGAGCGCAGGTTGCAGGAGCCGCGGGCCGCGGCCTCCGCACTGCTCAGGGCGCTGGAGCAGCCCCCGGTCCCGGAGGATGACGCGGCGGCCCGGGACCCGCACAACCTCGTCCCGGCGCCCGGGCACAACGAGCACCTGCTCGCCTCCGCTCGGGCGGCCGGCCTGCCCCCGGCCGAGATCCTGCGCATCCTGCGCGCCGTTGTCGAACCGGCGCCCCGGGCCAGGGTCACCGCCGAACTGGAGCTCAGGGTCACCCCGCTCGGCGGCGGGACTGAGATCGGCGGGTCCTGCCTGCTGATCGAGGCGGGCGGCACCAGGATCCTCGTCGACGCGGGCCTCCGGCCGGGGGAGCGGTCCCTGCCGCCCCCAGGCATCGGACGCGCCCTGGACGGCCCGCTGCACGGCGTCGTGATCACCCACGCGCACAACGACCACTGCGGCTACGTGCCCGCCCTGACGGCGCTCCGCCCCGACCTGCGGGTTCTCGCCACCGCCGAGACTGTGCGGATCATGCCGGTGATGTGGAGCGACACCGCCAAGATCATGCGGCAACGGACGCGGCAGGCGGCCCGATGGGGCGGCGACGTCACCGCCGCGTACGAGCCGCTGGAGGTCGGCGCGGCCGCCCGGCGGTGCGAGGAGATCCCGTTCGGAGTCCCGCGCCGTATCGGCGAGATGACTATCGAACTCTTCCCCGCGGGGCACATCCTCGGGGCGGCCGGGGTGGTGGTCCGGGCGGGAGACCACCGGGTCGTCATCACCGGCGACATCTCCGGATTCCGGCAGGAGACCGTCGACGGCCACGCTGTTCCGGAATCGGCGCGGGAGGCCGACCTGCTGGTCCTCGAGACGACCTGCTGTGGCGAGACCCACGACGACCGGGACGTACGGGTGGGCGACCTCGTCCGATCCGTTCAGGAGGTCTGCCAGGGAGGCGGCCGGGTCCTCATCCCCGCGTTCGCCCTGGGCAGGGCACAGGAGGTCGCCCTCCTGATGCGCCGCCACCTCCCGGATGTGCCGGTGCGCGTCGACGGGATGGCGGTGGACCTCAGCACTGTGTTCGAGACGGTGACCGCCGGCGGTCCCCGCCCTCTGACGGTCTTCGGCGGTGCCGTCGCCGTCGCCGATCGTCCGACCGAGCTGGACACCTTCCGCACCGGTGTCGTCATCACCACCTCGGGGATGCTGAACGGCGGGCCCGCCGTCCAATGGGCCTCGCGCATCCTGCCCGAGCGCGGAAGCGCCCTGTTCATCTCCGGCTACCAGGACGAGGAGTCGCCCGGCGCGGCCTTGAGCCGCCTCGGTAAGGAGGGCGGCGAGTTCACCCTCATGGACCGGGATCGGGAGGTCGACGTCCCGGTCCGGGCCAGGGTCGAATCGATGCGCCTCTCCGCCCACGCCGACCGCCGCGGCCTGCTCGACATCGCCGACGAGGTCGGCGCGCGCCAGGTGATGCTGGTCCACGGTCTGCCCCGGCGGCAGCGCAGGTTCCGCGAGGTCCTGCGCGTCCGTGATCACCGGACCGCGGAGACCGCCCTCTGGCGCTCACCGTGAGCGTGACCGCCGACCTCATCGTGACCGGGCGCGGAGGTGTTGTTCAGTCGTGGCGGGACCGGAGGCGGCGTAGGAAGGGGGCGGCCGCGGCGAGGCCGGCGGCTGCGAGGGCGAGGAGCGTCCAGGGCGGTCTGCGGCGGGGGCTGCGTGGTGGACGGGCCGGGGCGGGAGGACGGGCGGGTTCCCGGAGCGCGTGCTCGTACTCCTCGTCGAGGAGGTGCAGGAACCGGCGTTCGCGGCGGCCCCCGGCGGCGCGCAGGCGCAGGTCGCGGCCCTCGGCCCAGAAGCGGCGTCCCGGTTCGCCGGAGAAGACGATGTGCGCGGTGGCGCGGAGGTGCTCCTCGCTGATGGCGCGCAGCTCGTACCGCATCTGCCAGTTGGAGATGATCAGGTTGACGTACATGTGCTCGCGCTGGCCGTCGACGTTGCCGGAGGCGAAGAACGGGCCCCAGCAGCCGCGGTAGAGCGGGTCGTCCATCGCCATCTGGAGCAGGTCGGTGTGGACGGCGCGCAGTCCCTGCTCGCGGGCCGCCTTGGCCTCGTGCGCCTGCATGAACAGCGAGACCGCCACGCCGATCAGGGCGAGTACCGCGAGCAGCGCCGAGGCGGCCCCGTAGGTCTGGCCGATCCAGCTCAGCTCCTCCCAGTCGCCGGACCTGGAGCTGAGGGTGCCGAGCGCGAAGGGGGAGACGGCGACCAGGCCGCAGACGAGCACGATCACCAGGAGCAGCAGAACCGCCACGGTCGTGCGATGGGACGCGCCGCCGGTGACGGCGCGCCTGATCGTCCGGAGTCGCGTGGTCAGGATCGTCCTCCCGTCAGGGGCCGACGTCCGGTGGCGGCAGCGGGGCTATCTCCCGTTCGAAGTAAGAGAACATGTCCTCGGCGGTGTTGTACAGACCGGCGAGGTCGTTCCGGCAGGCGGCGATCACGTCCGGGTCGTCGATGCGCCGTCCGCCCGAGTGCGTGCCCGTGGCGTCGTACAGCGTCTCGTACATCACGCTGCTGCCGAGGATGACGACCTCGGGCAGGGGGCCGTCCGCCTCCAGCGCGCCGACGCCGCTCTGGTCGATCACCCTGATGTCCTGGGCGCCGGTCTCGGCCCAGATCCGCAGGACGTGCATCTCCCATTGCAGGTAGGGGGTCACCGGCAGTTCGGTGACCCGGACGCGCCGGTTGTCGATGCCGTCGGCGACGGACACGTGGTGCTTGGAGGCGGCGCGCTTCTCCTCGATCAGGGCCAGGGCGCGGTCCCAGTCGCCGTCCATCATGGCGACCCAGCTCGGTTCGTCCGGCTCCTGGAAACTCTGGATGCGCTCCAGCTTCCACAGGTCGTCGATCTGCTCGGAATGGCGCCAGAAGTCGTCGAGGTACTCCTGCGCGTCCAGGTCGGCGGCGGGCAGCTCGCGCACCCGCTCAAGCATCGGGGAAGTCCGCCTTGGCGGCGACGATCATGTTGCGGGGCAGGACGACCAGGCGCTCGTTCTCGCCTATCGACACGCCCGGCGGAAGGTGCCTGGCGTAGTTCGCGGTCAGATCGCGGCCGATGAACGCGATGTCGCCGTTGTCCATCTCCCAGATGTCCGGGCAGGTAGGGCTGGCATTGGTGTTCCCCAGTTCGAGTGCGGACTTGCCGAGCCGCTGCTTGAACCCCGCCGTTCCGTCCGCCGCCCATGGCCGGTGTGCCATCGCCGCCTCCTGGTCTCGCCTCGCCTATTTTGTCAATTATTTCATGGGGGGTCGAGTGCGGCAAGAACTCCCGGTGCTGTGATCGCTTCCACCCGCCGGGATGCTCGATACCGAAAAGTGCTCATGATATTGATGTCGTTCTGAGGGGAAATTCTGTGTTGTGTGGACGTGTGCTGGAATTGTCGAGACCTGGGTAATGAGTGGATGTGCCGGAAGGGGTGCTCTGGTGGTCCCGGTGCTGGTGGCGGGGCGTGTCGACGTAGTTGGAGTGGGTGGGGGGTGCCTCGGGTAGGCGACGTGTCCGGCGGGCGAGGAGGGCGTCCACGGTCATCACCGCGATGTCACTGCCCTGGGTACGAAAATGAGATTCTCATCAGGGTGAGGCCATGGCAAGACCCGAGAGCGTGGCGGCATCACCACGTCCTGTGAGCGAGACTCCGGCCCGGAGGTGACTGTGTGAGAGGCGAGGGCTAAAGATGGCAAATGCTCGGGAATTGACAACGCTTCCCGTGGTGATGATCCGGATATCAGTGGCCTGTCATGAATCGGTACGCCGTCCGGAGTGCTGACGTCGTACGGCGGCGGGCCCACGATGCCGGGTGGCCTGCTGTGGCGACGCCCTGTTCAAGGTTCTCGGCGGCCCTGGCGCTGGGGCGACGGGTGTCGTGGTGTCGCCCAGATCACGTAGGGCAGCGGCTCGCTTACATGGAGGGGTCGGCTATTGATGGAGGGACACACTGAACGCGACCGTCCAGACCCGTGATGAGGAGGCGCTGATGCCCGCGTTGAAACGGCCGTCCTTCCTGCCCTCCCTGGAGGCTCTGGAGGAGCAGGCGCAGGACCGGTCGGAGCAGCGCACGCGCGCCGGCTCCCAGTTCGATCATCCGACGGCCAAGTACCTCCTCGTCGCGCTGATCGTGGTGACCGTCCTCGCCCATGTCGTCGCGGGTGTCGTTTTTGTGATCCTCGGGCACTGAAGGCCCCGGCCGGTCGGTCGACGTGGGTGACCGGTGGAATCCGGTATGGCCCCATCGTCCTTCGGTGACCGCCTGGAGAGGATTTCTCATCGTGCCGGTGACAGAGGTGGCCGTATTGGGAAGTGCCGGTCGGTAATGCCTGATCTGCGGCAGGGTGTTCCTGGTCGGAGCAGGGGTGTTCCGGGGTGCGGTGGCCGGGGAGATGATCAGCTGGGCGGCGGCTCGGGGCAACGGCTAAAGGTGACAAAATGCTCGGGAATTGATAAGGCTTCCCGCGATGATGATCTGGGTATAAGCGGCCTGACATAATTCGGTACGTCATCCGGAGTGCTGATGCGCCTTTCCCTCCCCTGCCTGAGCGCCGTCGGTGCTCTGGCCTTCGCCGCCGGGTCCATCGTCTTCGCCGGGTCCGCTTCGGCGGCCGGGGTCCACTACGCCGCCCTCGGGGACTCGTACTCCTCCGGGACGGGGGCGGGGAGCTACGATCCCGCCAGCGGTGGCTGCAACCGCAGCGCCAACGCCTATCCGAAGCTCTGGGCCGCCGCGCACAGCACGGAGTCGTTCAAGTTCGTCGCCTGCTCGGGGGCGACCACCGCGACCATCAAGAGCGGGCAGCTCGGGGCGCTGGGGGGCTCCACCACGCTCGTCAGCCTGACGGCGGGCGGGAACGACGCGGGCTTCGGCACGGTCATGCAGACGTGCGTGCTGGACTCCGCCGCGTCCTGCCAGAGCGCCGTGGCGAACGCCAAGGGCTACATGGACAAGACGCTGCCCGGCCGGCTCGACTCGCTCTATACGGCGATCCGGTCCAGGGCGCCGCAGGCGCGCGTGGTCGTGCTGGGGTATCCGCGGCTCTACAAGATCGTCAGCGGCTGCGTGGGGCTGAGCCAAGCCAAGCGGACCGCGCTGAACGGAGCCGCCGACGCGCTCGACACCAGCGTCTCCAAGGCGGCGGGACGGGCCGGGTTCACGTTCTCGGACGTGCGGGACGAGTTCGCCGGGCACGAGCTGTGCTCCGGGCAGGGCTGGCTGAACGCGGTGACGATCCCGATCGGCTCGTCCTACCACCCGACCGCGCTCGGGCACGCCAAGGGCTACCTGCCCGCGTTCACCGGGTCGACCAAGCGGTCGCTGGCGCTCAAGCGCGACTCCTGACGGGCGTCCAGGTCCGGCCCGCCGGTGACGGCGGGCCGGAGCGCCCCCTACCGTGGCCGTTCGGCGATCGGTGAGGGGCGCGGGTGAGTGATCTCGAGGTGCGGGTCTGGCGGCGTTACGGGAACCTCCGGCTGTACCTGGCGCGGGGTGAGGTGAAGGTCGGCTGGTACGACGTCCGAACGGGCGCGCACGAGATCGAGACCCCCGCCGACGGTGCGCTCTTCTGGGAGACCGTCCGGTCCGAGTGCGCGCGGCTGGGCGAGGAGGTCAAGGCGGCCGTTCCGGAGCCCCGGAGGGTGGACGGAGACCTGGCCGGCAACCGGGCGGGGGCCGTCGCGCAGGCGCGTTCCGTTGAGCTGCGGAGCTGGCGGACGAGGATCGCCGGGCTCTTCGGCGTCCGCACGGAGGCGCGCGACTTCGCGTTCGGGGCCAAGGGGGAGCGGGCCATCGGCAGGAGGCTCGACCGGTGGGCGGGCAAGCGGGGCTGGGATGTGCTGCACGCGGTCCCGGTCGGACGCAACGGCGCCGACATCGACCATGTGCTGATCGGCCCGTTCGGGGTCGTGACGGTCAACACCAAGGCCACCCGCGGCACGGTGTGGGTGGCCGAGAACGGCATGATGGTGAGTGGGACGAAGGTCGACTACCTGCGCAACTCCCGGTTCGAGGCCAAACGGGCCCGCTCGCTGCTGGGCCGGGCGCACGGGCGGCACGTCCCGGTCCAGCCGGTCATCGTGTTCGTCGGCGCGAAGGGGTTCACCGTGCGCGGCGGGGGACCGAAGGACGTCGCCGTCCTGAAGGACGTGAGGGCGCTGCGGCGCTGGCTGGCGCGCCGCGGGACCGTGCTCGAGCCCGACCAGGTCGCCGGGGTGTACGAGGTGGCGCGGACGCCCGCCACCTGGCGGACGTGAGCGCGCCCGTCAGGCCGCGGTGCGCGCGGGAGTGCGGAAGACCTGGGCGGTGTGCCAGTCGATGTGCTCCGGCTCGACGCCCGGCAGGCCGGGCTGGGGAGCGCGGACGGGACGGCCTGACAGCGCCTGCACCAGCGAACGGGCCGCCTGGCCGCGGCCCATGAACTTGCGGGAGACGGTGACCGTGCGGTCACGGGTCAGGCCCATCACGCCGCGGTCGAGCAGCCGGTGGTGCAGGGCGCACAGGCACAGGCCGTTGACGAGGTCGTCCGGGCCGCCGTACGCGCGCCAGCGCAGATGCGCCGCGTCCAGCCCCACCGCGACGCCGTCCAGCAGGCCGTCGTAGTCGCAGAAGGCGCAACTGAACTCGTACGCCTCCAGGACCGCGAGACGGAACGCGGGGTCGCGGGCGGGCAGCACGGGGGAGGGGAGCGCGGCGCCGTCAAGATCGAGCCCGGCCTCCTGGCAGATGTCGCCGTGCAGGGACGGCTCGAAGTTGGCGTCCAGCAGCGCCCGCGCGATCTGCGTCAGCAGGCCGGGCCGTTCGGCGAGGGCCGCGGTGAGGTCGGGGTGCAGCCGTCCCTGGACGCCGGGCTCGCGCAGGGCGGTCAGGCCGGATCCGGGGCTCCCGGGGCCGGCCGGCGTCTCCACCACCCAGATCAGGTCGTCATTGGCCAGGTGGTGGAACGGGTACCCCGGGCTGGTCGCGCGCGGCGGGCCGAACTCGTGGAGCAGGCGCCGCAGGGGCGTCTCGGCGGCCGAGAACGGAATCGGCCCGGCACCGTCGCGCTGGAACCGGCCGAGTGCGTGCAGGAGCAGCAGGGGCTTGTGCGGGGCCCGCTCCCCATGCCGCTCGTACTGGCGGATGCCGAGTACCCGCTCCACCCAGTCCACGGCGGCAGCCTAGCGCCCCGAGTGCGGTCGCCGTCCGGGCCGCCAGGCGAGGACGGCGGGCCGGGCTTTGGAACACGCCCGTCTAGCGGCAGACGCTGCCGCCGGCCTCTCCCTCGCCGTCGGGGGAGCGCTCGGGTTCGAGGTACTCGTCCTCGGGCCAGAGGGCGTCGGCGAGCCAGGCGAGGTACTCCTCGTCCCAGGGGTCCAGCTCGGCGGTCATCGATTCGGGATGACCGCTCCCGCCGTCCTCGCCCGCGCAGGGGGGCGGCGTCGGCCGCAGCAGGCGCGGCAGCGCGAGGCCGAGCAGAGCTGCCAGTGAGGCGACGACCAGTGCTGTGATCACACCACGGCGTCCTTCCGCGATCGTGTCCTAGCGTGCGCAATCATTGTGTAAGGAGCAAAACAGTTGAACGCTACTAGACGGATCGATCGGGCGGGAGCGCGACATGCCGCACGCCAGGGAGAGTGATTCCGTGGAATTTCACCGGAGTTGGCCTGCGGGCGCGGACGCCCCCGCAGGTGCGGGCACGGACGCCGGCGTGGACGGGCGGGCGCGGGAGCTGGCGCGGATCGTGTGGGACCACCTCGTCCTCCTGACGCCCCTGGACACCGCCGACGTGATCCTCGCGCTCGGCTGCCACGACACCCGGGTCGCGGTGCACGCCGCGCGGCTGTGGCATGAGGGCCGGGCGCCGCTGCTGGTGGTGTCCGGCGGCCACGGCAAGATCACCTCGGCGTGGGCCGAGACCGAGGCGCTTGCGTTCGCCCGGGTCGCCCGCGGGCACGGCGTCCCCGAAGAGGCGCTGCTGCTGGAGGAGACGGCCGCCAACACCGGCGAGAACATCACCGCGACCCGGGCGCTGCTGGACGCGCGGGGCGTCGCGGTGGGTCGCGGGATCCTGGTGGCCAAGCCGTACATGACCCGCCGGGCCCTGGCGACCGCGCGCCGCCAGTGGCCCGGGGTCGAGTGGCTGGCGGCGGCGCCCGAGCTCGGGTACGACTCCTACCTCGGCGGGGAGGACGAGCGGCGCTTCATCGAGCTGATGGTGGGCGACCTGCAGCGGATGCGGGTGTACGCGGAGCGCGGCTTCCAGGTCCCGATGCCCGTCCCCGAGGCGGCGTGGGCGGCCCACGAGGAGCTCGCCCGGCTCGGCTTCGACCGGTACGTGATCGGACGCCCCGGTGGCGCGGCGCGTCCCGCCGGACGCTGAGGGCGGGACCGCTCAGACCGCGGTCGGGCGGTGGGGGGCGATGGCGCGGCCGTCGGGCAGCAGCTCGCCGGTGTCGTCGAAGACGACGATGCCGTTGCAGAGCAGGCTCCACCCTTGCTCGGGGTGGCTGGCCACGGTGCGGGCCGCCTCCCGGTCCCGTCCGTCGGGGGCGGGGCAGGGAGGCCGGTGGACGCAGACCGGTGCGGGCTGAGTGATCACGGGAACCTCCACTGTCCTTATTTAGGACATATACCAGCCTGCGCTCAAGTGACCGAAATATGCAAGTAAGTAGCGGATTCTTTACCCAAGCGGCCTGGGAAGATCGCCGAATTTGCCCCCGCGTGACTCAGTGCAGGAGCCCTCCGCCCGCCTCGTCGCCGTGGTCGACGTCGAGTCCGACCACCGAGGTGCAGCCGGTGCAGAGCCACTCGGCGATGACCGCCTCGGGGTTGCTGCCGTGCGTTCGGTAGGGGCGGTCGACCCGCCTGCGGCGCATGCCGTGCCCGCAGGACGAGTGCAGCAGCCGGCCGCACTGCGGGCAGGGCCACACGTCCTCGCGGCGCAGGCCGCACTGCGGGCAGAGCGGGGAGTCGGCCGGGTCCGGGATCCCGGCCAGGTCGAACTCGTGCAGCCAGTCCTGTTCGAGGTCGAGGTACTCGTCCCCGGGCCAGTGGTGGTCGGCCAGCCAGGCCAGGTACTCCTCGGCCCCGGACTCCAGTACGGCGGTCAGGGACTCGGGGTGCCCGTCCGGTTCGGGAGCGGGCCCGCCGTTCGGGCCGGGGCGGCGCCGCGCCCCGTGCCGCGCGGCGGCGAGCAGCGTCAGCAGTCCGAGGAGCGCGGCCGCGGCCAGGCCAGTCGCCGTGGGCATTCGCGGGGTCCTTTCATGATCTTGCTGGGAGGGTGTCCGATCATGAATTCGCTTCACAAAACGCTGCGAACGCTACAAGAAAGGCTCTTTACCGAAAAGTCGATCAGAAAAGAATCTTCACTTCCGCCGCGGCGCGCGCGATGACCGAAACCCCCGGCCGAGATCAGTCCTTCCGGCCGAGGACCGCCACCATCTGGCTGTGCAGCGGGTGCTCCAGGGGCCCGGCCGGGCCGTCCGGGCGCCACGCGGTCACGTGCGCCACCCCCGGCTCGAGGATCGTGAGACCGTCCATGAAGCCCTCGATCTCCGACGAGTGCCGGAAGTAGGACCCGCCGAGCCCGGACTGGAGGATGTGCTTGGCCTCCTCCACCCGCGGGTCGTCGCCCGCGTCGTGCAGGTGGGTGAGCATGACATGGCTGCCGGGCGGCAGGAACGGGAGCAGCCCGCGGACCACCGATCCCGGGTCCCGCTCGTCCGGGACGTGGTGGACGATCGCGGCGAGGATGACGCCCACCGGGCGGCCGAGGTCGAGCAGCCCGTCCAGCGCCGGGTCGTTGAAGATCTTCTCCGGCTCGTGCAGGTCGCCCTGGATGAAGGTGGCGACGCCGGTCTCGGTGAGCAGCGCCCTGCCGTGCGCCAGCACGATCGGGTCGTTGTCCACGTACACCACGCGCGAGCCGGGGGCGGCGTCGCGCGCGAACTGGTGCACGTTGCTGGAGGTGGGCAGGCCCGAGCCGATGTCGATGAACTGCGTGACGCCCGCCTCTCCCGCCAGGTAGGTCACTGCGCGCTCGATCGCGACGCGGTTGCCCTGCGCGACGACCGGGGCCTCGGGGACGAGCCCCATCACCATGTCGGCGACCTCGCGGTCGACGGCGAAGTTGTCCTTCCCGCCGAGGAAGTAGTCGTACACGCGGGCGAAGCTCGGGGTGGAGGTGTCGATGCCGGGCGGTGCGTTCTCCGGAACGTCGTGGTCCACGGGTGCCCGCTCCTTAGGTACCGCCGGCGGGGAGTGCCGGCTGGGTCTGGGGGACCACAAGATTAAGGCGATTCGCCTTATGCGGTAGGGGTTTTCGCGCCCAGGGTGCGGTTTTCCGCAGGGTCCGGATGGGGTGCGCGGCCGGGCCGGACGGCGGTGCGCTCCATGGTGGCGCGGGCCGCCGGTTCCTAGCGTCGGACGCATGATTTCCCTGACGAGCACGGCCGCCGCGGCGGCCCCCCTTCTCGCCGCCCCGGACGGCGGGACCGAGCCGATCGGCGGCATCGCCGGGTGGGCCACCGGCCTGATGGAGAGCATGGGCGCGCCCGGCGCGGGCCTGGCGATCGCCCTGGAGAACCTGTTCCCGCCGCTGCCGAGCGAGATCATCCTCCCGCTGGCGGGCTTCACCGCCGCGCAGGGCCGGATGAGCCTGGTCGCCGCCCTGGTGTGGACGACCGTGGGCGCGGTGGCGGGCGCGCTGGCGCTGTACGGGATCGGCGCGCTGATCGGCCGCGACCGGATCCGCGCGCTGGTGGCGCGGCTGCCGCTGGTCAAGCTCGCCGATCTCGACCGGACCGAGGCGTGGTTCGAGCGGCACGGCGCCAAGGCGGTGTTCTTCGGCCGGATGATCCCGATCTTCCGGAGCCTGATCTCGGTCCCCGCCGGGGTGGAGCGGATGCCGATGGCGCGGTTCCTGGTGTTCAGCACGCTCGGCAGCCTGCTGTGGAACACGCTGTTCGTGCTGGCCGGGTACGGGCTCGGGGACAACTGGCGCGCGGTCGAGGAGGTCGTGGGGGTCTACTCCAAGGCGGTCCTCGCGGCGGCGGTGCTGGTGGCGGCGGCGTTCGCCGCGGTGCGTATCGTGAAGGCCCGACAGGCCGCGCGGGCAGGAACGCACCGCGCGAAGGCAGGGACGCGAGACTTCGAACGTGACCGACTCGGCTGACCGTCCCGGCGTGCTCCGGGCGGGTGCGCGGACGGCGACCCGGGGGACGGCTCGGGGGGCCGCGCGGGCGGCGGCCGGTGTGCTCCTCGGCGCGCTCACCGCCGCCGCCGCACTGGTGCTGCTGCCGTTCGCGGCGCTGCTCGTGGCGTGCGCGACGGCGTCCTCCCGGGGGCGGCGCGCGATCCCGCGGCCGGTCGCCGACGGGGCGCGGGCGCTGACCGGGCTGGAACACCGCCGGCTCGCCCGGTTCCACGGCGAGCGCGGCGACGTCGAGTACGGACCGCCCCGGGCGCTGGCCTACCTGCTGCTGCGGATGCCGCTGGGGCTGCTCGGCGGCGCGATCCTGCTCCTCATCGGGTACGGGGCGGCCCTCGGCGCCAGGCTGGCGGCCGGGTGGTGGATCACCGGCCGCTACCTGGACGGCATCCCGCCCGCGTGGTGGATCGTGGTCTACACGGTGGTGGCCGGGGCGGTCCTGCTGTTCCTCGCCGTCGCGGGGCTGGCGGGCGTGGTGATGCTGGAGCGGCGGGCGGCTCGGCGCTGCCTCGGGCCGAGTCCGCTGGCCGAGTACGAGCGGCGCATCGCGCAGCTCTCGGTCAGCCGCGCCGAGGTCGTCGACGCGGTGGACGACGAGCGCCGCCGCATCGAGCGCGACCTGCACGACGGCGTCCAGCAGCGCCTGGTCGCGCTCGGCATGCTGATCGGCCGCGCCCGCCGCGCCGGCGACGGCGACCGGGCCGGCGAGCTGCTGCGGCAGGCCCACGAGGAGTCGCGGCGCGCGCTGGAGGACCTGCGGGAGGTCACCTGGCGGGTGTACCCGTCGGCGCTCGACGGCGAGGGGCTGCGGGCGGCGCTGGAGACGGTCGCCGAACGGTCCCCGCTGCCGGTGACGATCGACTACGGCCTGACCGGGCGGCCCCCGCACGCGGTGGAGATCGCCGCGTACTTCGTGGTGTGCGAGGCCGTCACCAACGCCGTCAAGCACTCCGGCGCGACCCGCGTCCGGGTCGAGGTCACCGCCCCCACCACCCCCACCACCCCCACCGGCCATGCCGGGCCCGGGCCGGAACGCGAGAGGATGATCACCGTGCGGATCGAGGACGACGGGACCGGGGACGCCGACCCGGGCGGCGGCGGGCTGGCCGGGCTGGCGCGGCGGGCCGCCGCGCTCGACGGGACGTTCGCCGTGCGCAGCCCGTCCGGCGGGCCCACCGTGATCATCGCGAGGCTGCCGTGCGGGTGATGCTGGCCGAGGACTCCACCCTCCTGCGCGAGGGGCTGGTGCGGCTGCTGGTCGAGGAGGGTCACCGGGTTCCCGCGGCGGTCGGCGACGGCGGTGCGCTCCTGGCCGCGGTGGCCGCGGACCCGCCGGACGTGGTGGTCGTGGACGTGCGGATGCCGCCGACGCACACCGACGAGGGGCTGCGCGCGGCGCTGGAGATCCGGCGCCGGTGGCCGGGCGTCGGGGTGCTGGTGCTGTCGCAGCACGTGGAGAAGCGGTATGCCACCGAGCTGATCACCGCCGACACCGGCGGCCGGCACGGCGTCGGCTACCTGCTCAAGGACCGGGTCGCGCAGGTGGACGAGTTCCTGGAGGCGCTCGACCGGGTCGGCGCGGGCGGCGCCGCGTTCGACCCCGAGGTGGTGCGGCGGCTGCTGGTGCACGGCTCGCGCGCCGACCCGCTGAGCCGGCTCACGCCGCGCGAGCGGGACGTCCTCGGCCATATGGCGGAGGGACGCACCAACGCCTCGACCGCCGCGCAGCTGCACATCTCGCAGAGCGCGGTCGAGAAGCACGTCAACGCCATCTTCGACAAGCTGGAGCTGTCGCACGCCGGCGGGTACAGCCGCCGCGTCCTGGCCGTCCTGCGCTACCTGGGCTCCTGAACCCGGCCGGGCGGACCCGCGCCTCCGCCCCGGGGCCATGGCATGGTTGGACGCGTCATGGCGGACGGACGAGGGGGAGCGGCGCATGGTCGGCAGTCTTGAGTGGGAACCGGCCGAGGACCGCGCGGAGCTTCTCGCCCCGGCGGTGGCGTCCGCGCTCGGCTCGGTCTCGGGCGCGCGGGTCGCCGAGATTGACCCGGAGCTCGCCGACACGGCGGAGTTCTGCGCGCGCTACGCGGTGCCGCTGGAGATCAGCGCCAACTGCGTGATCGTCGCGGCGAAGCGGGGCGGCGAGGTCTTCTACGCGGCGTGCATGATCCTCGCCACCGGCAGGGCCGACGTGAACGGCGCCGTCCGCCGCCGCCTCGGCGCGCGCAAGGCGTCGTTCGCGCCGATGGCGGACGCGCCGGCGCTGACCGGCATGGAGTACGGCGGCATCACGCCCGTCGGCCTGCCGGAGGGGTGGCCGATCCTGGTGGACGAGGCGGTGGCGGAGACCGACCAGGTCGTCATCGGCAGCGGGCTGCGCCGGTCGAAGCTGCTGCTGCCGGGCAAGGCCCTGGCCGGGCTGCCGGGCGCGGAGGCGATGGCCCTCGCCCAGCGGTGACGGTGCTCGGGCGTCAACTGCTCATGTAGAGGACGCCGCCGGCCGCGCGGGCCCGGTCGTGGAGCACCCGGTTGGACGCGAGCATCTCCTCGACCGGACGGCATCCCGGCGAGGCGGCGCGCAGCAGGCCGAACAGCACGGGGTCTGCGGGGGCCCGCAGCAGCGGCACGGGCACGGGACCCGGCGCCAGTGCCTGGATGCGGACGAGGCCGCTGAGGCCGATGTCGTCCGGGCCCATCTCCGCGAGCGTCGCGTCGATCACGTCGACGGCGCGCGCCGCGGGCAGCAGGACCGTCGCCCACGGGTGCGGCCGGGCCCACTCGCCGAGCGCGATCAACTCCTGGACGTCCGGGCGCATCCGGTCGGCGAAGTCGAGGAAGGACAGCTCCTCGACCTCCATGCCGGTCCCGGTCTCGTCGGGCGGCAGGCCCGGAGGCGGCCGGTCGCCGTCGTGGACGACGGCCCTCAGCTCGCAGCGCCCGCCCGGCTCGGCCAGGCCCGAGACGTGGTCCGCGCGGACGGTGCGCTGCGCCCGCAGCAGCCCGGCCGCGCCGGCGAGGGGCACCGTGAACGACAGCACGCGTTCGGGGGCCGGGACGAGCCGGAGCGCGGCGCGCGTGATGACGCCGTTGCGGCCCATCGCGGCGCGCACGGCGTCGAAGACGTCCCGCCGGTCGCCCGGCGAGCAGGTCACCGCCTCCCCCGTGCGGGTGACGACGTCGAGTTCGAGCACGTTGGCGGCCTGCGTGCCGTGGACGTGCGAGGTGCCGCCGATGCCGCCCGCCGAGAGCGTCCCGCCGACCGTGAGGTCGAGATAGTCGGTGAGCACCGGCGGGGTCCGGCCGTGCGGGAGCGTCGCGTCCAGCACCTCGCGCCAGGTCGCGCCCGCGTCGACGACGACCCGGTCGGCCTGCACCGCGTGGACGGTCGCGAGCCCGCGCAGGTCGAGCGAGACGCCGCCGGTCTGGGACTGCCCGCCGGTGGAGTGCCCGCAGCCGCGCGCGACCAGCGGTGTGCCGCTCGCGGCGGCCTCCCGGACCGCCTCGGCGACCTCTCTCGCGCACGAGGGTCTGATCACGGTGCCGGGAGTGCGGCGGACGATCCCTCCGAAGTCGTGGAGCATCGGACCTCCTAGCCGTCGCGCAGCCGGTCGGCGACCCGGTTGAGGGCGCCGCCCAGCAGGTCGAGTTCCTCGGGGGTCAGCACGTCGATGAGGCTCTCGCGGACGACGCGCCGGTGGCCGGGCCGCACCCTGGCCAGCACGTCCGCGCCCTTGTCGGTCAGCTCGGCCCATACCGAGCGGCGGTCGGAGTCGCAGTCCGCCCGCTGCACCAGCCCCTCGCGTTCGAGCCGGGTCACCTGGTAGGTCAGCCGGCTCTTGGACACCATCACCTCGCGGGCCAGATCGGACATCCGGAGCCGCCGCCCCTCGGCCTGCGCCAGCCTGACCAGCACCTCGAACTCGGGGTGGGACAGCCCGCCGTCGGCCTTGAGCTGCCGCTCGATCTCGTGGTCGAGCAGGTGCGCCGCGGCGAGGAAGCCGATCCACGCGCGCAGCTCCCGGGGGCCGAGGACCGAGGCGTCGTCCATGGCCCCATCCTAGCGTTGGTTCGAATTTGAACTACTTCCTGCTAGCGTTAGTTCAGTTTTGAACCACTACTCCAGGAGGAGAGGCATGCATCCCGCTCGCCGCTACCCCTACCTGCCCGACGCCGCCCTGCTCATCGGCCGGCTGGCCCTGGGCGCGGTCTTCATCGCGCACGGATGGCAGAAGCTGTCCGACGTCGGCCACTCCGGAGTGACCAAGATGTTCGACGGGATGGGAGTCCCGATGCCCGGCCTGTCCGCCACCTACGCCACCTGGGCGGAGCTCGTCGGCGGCGCGGCGCTCATCGCCGGCGTGCTGGTCCCGGTCGCGGGGATCCTGCTCGCCGCCGACATGGCCGGCGCGTTCTGGTTCGTCCACATGGACAAGGGCCTGTTCTCCGACAAGGGCGGGTACGAGCTGGTGCTCGTCCTCGGCGCCGGAGCGCTGATGCTCGCCCTCGCGGGCGCGGGCCGCTTCTCCGTGGACAACCTCCTGTGGGGACGCCGCGCGCCGTCCCCGGAACGCGAGCCCGCTGCGGCCTGACATCCCTACGACCCCTGCGACGTCATCGTCCGCGTCACGGCACGGCACGCCGCCGCCGCGCCCTTCGCGTCGGCGCTCGCCTTGACCGTGTGGCGCCGTGACCAGGGACCCCTGACCGCGGCGCTCCAACACCGGTACCTCGGCACCCGCCGTTAACGTCACAGTGACAAGATGTTCTCGATGACCGTTTCTGGGCAAGTGATCGTCAATGATTTCCTGGAAGGGCGGGTCTCTGGTGTCGCGCGGGAGTGAGTTCGTGGTGGTGGCCAACCGGCTGCCGGTCGACCGGATCACAGGCGAGGACGGGGCCCCGGCGTGGCGGCGCAGTCCCGGGGGACTGGTGAGCGCGATCGCCCCGGTGATGCGCCGCCGGAAGGGCACCTGGATCGGCTGGGCCGGATCGCCCGACGAGGAGCTGGAGCCGTTCGAGGAGGACGGCATGGCCCTCGTCCCGGTGCCGCAGTCCGCCGAGGAGGTCGAGCTCTACTACGAGGGCTTCTCCAACGCGACCCTCTGGCCGCTGTACCACGACGTGATCGCGCCGCCGGTGTACGACCGGTCGATGTGGGACGCCTACGTGCGGGTGAACGAGCGCTTCGCGGAGGCCGCGGCCAAGGTCGCCGCAGACGACGCCATCGTCTGGGTGCAGGACTACCAGCTCCAGCTCGTCCCGTCCCTGCTCCGCAGGCTCCGCCCCGATCTGCGCATCGGGTTCTTCCTGCACATCCCGTTCCCGCCGCTGGAGCTGTTCTGGCAACTGCCCTGGCGGCGGCAGATCCTGGAGGGGCTGCTCGGCGCCGACCTGGTCGGCTTCCAGCTCCCCGGGGCGGCGTCCAACTTCGTCCGGCTGTGCCGCCGCCTCCTCGACGTCCGCCACGTCCGGCAGGACGTCTTCTGGGAGGACCGGGTCGTCCGGGCGCGGGCGTTCCCCATCTCGGTGGACGTGGGCGAGCTGAACGACCTGGTCGAGCGTCCCGACGTGCGCGAGCGGGCCGAGGAGATCCGCACCGATGTCGGCGACGCGACCATCCTGCTCGGCGTCGACCGGCTCGACTACACCAAGGGGATCGCGCAGCGGCTCCAGGCGTTCGGCGAGCTGTTCGGCGACGGGCACCTCAAGCCGGGGCAGGCCGTCCTGGTGCAGATCGCCACGCCGAGCCGGGAGCGGGTCGAGCAGTACCAGATCCTCCGCGAGGACATCGAGCAGCAGGTCGGCCGGATCAACGGCGAGTACGGCGAGATCGGCTTCCCCGTCGTGCACTACATGCACAGCTCCTACGACCGCGCCGAGCTGGCCGCGCTCTACCTGGCGGCCGACGTGATGGTGGTGACCCCGCTGCGCGACGGCATGAACTTGGTCGCCAAGGAGTACGTGGCCTGCCGCGGCGACCTGCGCGGCGCGCTGGTGCTGAGCGAGTTCGCCGGCGCCGCCGCCGAGCTCAGGCGGGGCGCCTTCCAGGTCAACCCCTACGACATCGACGGGCTCAAGGACACGCTGCTCGCCGCCGTCCATGCCGGGCCCTCCGAGCAGGCGCGGCGGATGCGGACGATGCGGCGCCGGGTGATCGAGCACGACGTCGACCGCTGGGCACACGAATTCCTCAGCGAGCTGGAGAGCCCCGCGCTGCCCTCACTCCCGCACTGACCCCTCCCGGACCGTCCCCACGCCGGCACCGGCCCGGCCCATACCGGCCCCGCGCACGCACCGACCCCGCGCAGACACTGACGAACGGGCCCGGCGGTCTCACGTGACCGCCGGGCCGCCGGGGCCACCGGCCCGCCGGTGCGGTCAGTGCCGCGGCGCGTCCGTGCCGTGTTCCTCGCCCTGGTCGGTGGGCCCGGAGGCGTCGTCCGCCGGGGGGACGCTGAGGTTGAACGACGCCCAGACGGCCTTACCGCCGGTGCCGAGCCGCGCCCAGCCCCAGGCGCCGCTGACCCCGCCGACCACCAGCAGCCCGCGCCCGCCCTCACCGGAGCGCTCGGGCTCCTGCGCGATGGGCTCCGGCGTGTGCGCCCCGGGGTCGGTCACCATGGCGACGATCCGCCGCGGGTGCCCGAGCAGGACGAGCTGGATCGGATGCGCGGGCAGGGGCTGGGGGAGGTCGTCCATGCCGTGCCGCAGCGCGTTGGTGACCAGCTCCGACACGGCGATGATCACGTCGCCGCCGGCCTCCTCGTCCACCCCCCACGCGCGCAGCGTGGCCCGCGCGAAGTCGCGCGCCGTGCGCGGCGCGGTGATCTCGGCGGGCAGCACCCGCCGGGCGGTCCGCGGGACGCCCGCGTGCGTGCCGGGCCAGAGCCCGGCGAGGCCGGGCGAGGGCACCGGCGCGGCGGTCGCCGCGGCGGCGGGCGCGCTCGGGAGGACGGCTGTGCGCGGCGCGTCCGGCCACGGCGCGTGGTCGGCCACCGCGGGGCGGTGCCGCCGTCCGTGCGTGGCGGCGGGCGCCGCGATGTCGTCTGCCTGGTCAACGATCATTGTCAAACCCCAGAGGCGTGCGGGTCGGTCACCGGCGAGCGTTCGCTATCTTGCTCCCCAAGTCGTGCAGATGCAAGACCGTCTGCATGAACGGATGCAAGAACGAATGCACGTGCATCTCGTACCATTGTGTGGGGTGGGGCGAGATCGCGGTCTCCCTGAGGGGAGCCGGAGACGCCTTTGAGGGGGCAAAGATGAACGGCTACGGGCTGTCGGACCTCTGGCGGCAGGACCTGGTGTGGCAGAAGAGCCGGCGGAGCAATCCGAGCGGCAACTGCGTCGAGATGGCCGAACTCCCCAGCGGAGAGATCGCCGTACGCAACTCGCGGTACCCGGACGGGCCGGTGCTCGTCTACACCCGTGAGGAGGTCGAGGCCTTCGTCGGTGGCGCCAAGGACGGTGACTTCGACCACATGCTCGTCTGAACCGCCAGTAAACCGAACGGGATTTCATTTGCTCGTCCGGCCCGGTAGCGTGCGGTTCCATGCACCTGGGGCACATCGCCGCACAGACGCCCGGCAAGGCCGCCGTGATCATGGCGGGGTCGGGCCGGGTCATCACCTACCGGGAACTGGACGAGGAGTCCAACCGGCTCGCGCAGCTGCTCCGCGACGAGGGGCTGCGCCCCGGGGACCACATCGCGTTCATGCTGGAGAACCATCCGCTGTACCTGGCCGTGGCGTGGGCGGCGCAACGGTCGGGGCTCTACTACACCCCCGTCAGCTCCCGGCTCCAGGCCGATGAGCTGGCCTACATCGTGGGCGACTGCGAGGCGAAGGCCTTCATCACCAGCGCGTCGATGGAGGCCGCCGCCGAGGCCCCGCCGGACGTGCCGCTGCGCCTCATGCTCGGCGGCACCGTCCCGGGCTACGAGCCGTACGAGGAGCGCGTGGCCGCCCACCCGGCCGAGCCGATCGCGGACGAGGCCGAAGGCCAGGACATGCTCTACTCGTCCGGCACCACCGGCCGTCCCAAGGGGGTCAAACCGCCGCTGTCGCTGGCCCCGATGGGCACCGAGGGCCCGCTGTTCAAGCTCCTGTCGCTGCTGTTCCGGCCCGACGGCGACTCGGTCTACCTCTCGCCCGCGCCGCTCTACCACGCCGCGCCGCTGCGCTACTGCCTCAACTTCCACCGCTTCGGCGCGACCGTCGTGGTGATGGAGCGGTTCGAGCCGGAGGAGGCCCTCGCGGCGATCGAGCGGTACGGCGTCACGCACGGCCAGTTCGTGCCGACCATGTTCATCCGCATGCTCAAGCTGCCGGACGAGGTCCGGGCCCGCTACGACGTGTCCGGCCTGCGCTGCGCCGTGCACGCCGCCGCACCCTGCCCCGTCCCGGTCAAGGAGCGGATGATCGAGTGGTGGGGACCGGTGCTGCACGAGTACTACGCGGGCACCGAGGGCAACTGCTTCGTCTACACCGGGTCCGCCGACTGGCTGGCGCACAGGGGCACCGTCGGACGGCCCCTGCTCGGCGAGGTCCACGTCTGCGACGAGGACGGCGCCGAGGTGCCGCCGGGCACCCCCGGGACGCTCTACTTCGGCGGCGGCCCCTCCTTCGAGTACCACGGCGACCGGGCCGGGACGGAGGCGTCCCGCGACCCCTGGGGCCACGGCTGGACCACCCTCGGCGACGTCGGCCACGTGGACGCCGACGGGTTCCTCTACCTCACCGACCGCCGCTCGTACGTGATCATCAGTGCCGGGGTGAACATCTACCCGCAGGAGGCCGAGAACGTGCTGGCCGTGCACCCGGAGGTCGCCGACGTGGCGGTGTTCGGCGTGCCGGACGCCGAGATGGGCGAGGCGGTCAAGGCCGTCGTCCAGCCCCTGTCGGCGGACGGCGCGGGCCCCGGGCTGGAGGCCGAGCTCATCGCCTACTGCCGCGAGCGGCTCGCCCACTACAAGTGCCCGCGCACCGTGGACTTCCGCGCCGAGCTGCCCCGGCATCCCACCGGCAAGCTCTACAAGCGGCTGCTCAAGGACGAGTACTGGAAGGACCACCGCGCCGCGTCCGCCTGATGCGGCCCGGCGCGCCTGACGGGCCCGTGGACGACGAAGGCCCCGGTCCGGGACTCGAGGGTCCGGGCCGGGGCCTGCGGCGTGCGAGTGGCCCTCCAGCGCGCCGTGACGCGCCGGAGGGCCGTGCCTTCTAGTGCATCTGGATGGGCGCCTCGACCGGGGCGTCCGGCTTCTTGCGCGGCAGCAGCAGCGCCGGGATGAACGCCAGGAGCAGCGCGCCCGCCGCGAACCAGTAGGTGTGCTGGAAGGCGTCGGCCATCGGGCCGGCGATCTTGTCCATCACTTCCTTCGGGACCTTCGCGGTGGAACCGATCTCGCCGCCCCCGCCGCCACCGAGCTTGGAGGTCAGCTGGTTGGCCAGCAGCACCGAGATCATCGCGGTGCCGAGCGACGCCGACACCTGCTGGATGATGTTGAGCATCGTGCTGGCCCGCGGCACCTCGTCGTGGACCAGCGTCTGGATGGCCGCGGCCATCGTGGGCATCATCGTCATGCCCATGCCGAGACCCATGACGAACAGCACGCCGCCGAGCGCCCAGTACGAGGAGTCGGCCTCGAGCACGCTGGCGAAGCCCGCCATCGACAGCACGACGACGACCATGCCCACCAGGACGACCCGGCCGGGGCCGAGCCGGTCGGTGAGCTTGCCGCCGATCGGCATGGTGACCATCGCGCCGAGGCCCTGCGGGGCCAGCAGCAGCCCGGAGGTGAGCGCGCTCTCCCCGCGGACCGTCTGGTAGTAGAGCGGCATGAGCAGCATGGCGCCCATGAACGCGGCCATGAAGAGCACCATCGTGCCCGAGGCCGCGGCCACCGAGCGCCGCTTCAGCAGGCGCAGGTCGATCAGCGGGTTCTTGGCGTTCATCGCGCGGAACACGAAGCCGATCACCAGGATCGCGCCGGCGACCGTCGGGATGAGGGCCTCGCCCTTGGTGAAGTTGCGCAGCTCGGCGCCCTTGGCCAGGCCGTAGATCAGCGCGGCCAGGCCGGGGGACAGCAGGATCAGGCCGATCACGTCGAGCCGCTCGTTCCGCTTGGGCGCGTCCCGCTTGAGGATGCGGCCCGCGAGGAACAGGGCGACGATGCCGATCGGCAGGTTGATGAAGAAGATCCAGCGCCAGGACACGTCGTCGACCAGGTAGCCGCCGAGGATCGGGCCGAGGATCGGGCCGAGCAGCATCGGGATGCCGACGACGCTCATCACCTGGCCGACCCGCTGCGGGCCGGCCGCCTGGGTCAGGATCGTCATGCCGGCCGGCATGATCATGCCGCCGCCGAGGCCCTGGAGCACCCGGAAGGCGATCAGCGACTCGGCCGACCAGGCCAGCCCGGCCAGCATCGAGCCGGCCACGAACAGGGTGATCGAGATCATGTAGAGGCGCTTGGTGCCGAACCGGGCCGAGGCCCACCCGGTGATCGGGATCACCGTGGCCAGCGCCAGGGTGTAGCCGGTCGCGACCCACTGGATCGTCGACAGCGGAGTCTTGAACTCCTTGGCGAGGTCGTTGATGGCGACATTGACGACGGTCACGTCCAGGATGGACATGATCGCACCGAGCACGACGACCATGGCCACCGCGAGCACGCCGCGATCAAGACCTCCACCGGCCGACGGCGCCGCAGGCGGGTCGTCCTTCGTCCGCGGAGACGCGGGAGCGGTCACTTACTGTTCCAATCGTCAGGGGCCGGCGCCCAGGGGCGCGCAGGGGCCGTCGAACACGGGTCTTAGGGGGTACCGAAGCAAAATAGTGCAGAGACTGACACTTTTGCGAACGCTTAAACCGGGACAGGAGCGGGAGTATTCCACCGAGGTAGGACAGTCTTCGCGAGTCTGTGCTGCTCCACGCGATATATCGTCTTACCTCGACAGAACTTCAGGTCAAGCGAGTGTGACGCACCCGACAGCGACCTCTGCCCCTGCCGTCCGGCGCCGACCGGTCCCCACCGGAACGCATCGCCGCGTGCTAGGAGATCTTGAGTCGCCGCCCCAGCGTCTCCGCTCCCCGTACCTCTTGCCCCGCTTTGATGTGAACTGTCAGCTTACGGTTGCCCGCGAGCGGCGTCAGATCGGTCCCGGGTGCGATCCCGGCGATGTGGAGGTCTCGCAGATCGGGCAGGGCCGCGAGCGGCTCAAGGTCGGACACCCTCTCGCAGCCGTTCAACCAGAGCCACTTCAGGCGATGCATCCTTGCGAGCGCTGTGAGGTCGCTCACCTTGGTCCAGCCCAAGCCGAGATAGAACAGGGAGGTCTGCGAGTCAAGGGCGCTCAGATCATCGATGGCACAGTTGTCCAGATTCAGCAGGTCGAGCCTGGACGGGGCCAGTGCGGCGAGATCGGTCACCCACGGGCAGCCGTTGAGGTAGAGGTACCTCACCTTCGGCGCCACGTTCATCAGCTCGGCGAGTCCGCAGTTGAGGCGAGACTCGTTCAAGTTGAGCAACTCCAGCGCGCCGAGTGGGGGAAGCATCTCCAGGTCGATCAGGTGGTGGCACTCGAGAAGCGACAGCGCACGCAGAGCGGACTGTCGGGCCAGCGCTGCGTAGTCGGTGACCTCTCCCAGGTCGGCCAGCCAGATCCTGTCCAGCCGCGGCAGCCTGTCCAGGAAGCCGAGGTCGTCGAGCCACGGTGCGCTCATGGTCAGCCGCCGTAGCTGTGGCAGCGCCGGCAGGAGGGTGAGGTCGGCCTTCTCGGACCGGGTGGTGAAGTAGATCCTCAGCTCCTCGAGCGCCTGTGCGTGCGCCTCCAGCGGCCCGAGGTCCACGGGGTCCACGAGCCGGATGTGGAGCCCTGTCCGGGGCGGCAGGGCGCGTAGCGTCGCCATCTGCCTGGGGGAACGGTTCACTCGGAGTTCCCAGGTCGTCGGGGCCTTGGCCAGGACCCGTTCGGCGTACTCCTGGGGATCGAAGTAGTCCCAGGCCTCGTTCAGCTCGATCTGGACGACTTCGCGCGGGTCGGGGGCGTAGCGCGTCAGGACGTCCAGCGCCTCGGGGCCGTTGATCAGCCAGGCGGCGCGGACGCAGGCGACGGCGACGGCGTCGGAGAGGCCGCCGAGGGTCGCGGGGAGCCGGGACAGCACCGCCTCCCCGGCCGTCGCCAGGGAGCGGGACGAGGCGGTGTCGCGGGGCGGGGTGAGGTCGTCCAGGCAGGTGTCGAGGGCCTGGCGGAGGTCCGCGGGGACGGACGGGAGGGTCTCCAGGCAGGCGACGGCCAGCAGCTTCAGGCGGCGGGCGCGCTTCGGCTCCGCCGCGACGCGGCCGAGGACGCCGGTGATCAGCTCCCGGCGCAGCGGCTCGTTGGCGTGGCCGGCGGCCATGATCACGGTCTCCCGCCACTGGTCGCGGTGGGCGTTCTGGACGAGCAGGTCCATGTCGCCCAGGTCGGCCGCCTGCTTGGCGGTCAGGTACTCCTGGACGGTCCGGTGCACGAAGTCGATGCGGTCCGGCACCGGTTCGCGGATCACGCCGCTGCGCTGGAGCAGCAGCTCGAGGACGGTCGGCGCGCTCGCGCGGACCTGCGGCATGGTGGCGAGCCGGTCGGCGACGAGCCGTTCGACCATGGGCTTGGGCAGCTCCACCCGCGCGCTCGTCGACAGGTGCCAGGCCAGGTCCTGAAGGATGCGGACCTTCTGGTCGCGTTCGAGGGAGACGCCGGCGGCGCTCGGGATGCCGCGCTTGGCGTCGCGGGTCTCCAGCAGGAGGTCGAGCGCGGCGGTGTAGAGGCCCATCCGGTCGCGCGGCAGGGTCTCCCGGTCGAGGTTGAGCGCGCACAGCATCGCGGCCAGCAGCGGGCTGGACGCGAGCGTGCGCAGGTGCGGTGCCGCCTCCAGCCGCGCCAGCAGCTTGGCCTCATAGGACGGGAGCCGTTCGGGCGTGCACGGGAGGTCGTCGCAGTGGCGCACGGCGCTGTGCCAGTGCTGGACGAGCGCGCGCAGGTCGGCGGGTCCGAGCTGTTCGAGGAAGACGGTGGCGAAGCCCTCCGCGCGCAGCCAGTCCGATCCGGCCGCCGCGGGCCGCGAGGTGACGATGACGCGGACGCCGCGGAACTCGGCGACCAGCTCCTTGATCCACTGCCGGACGGCCTGCCGGCGCGTCCCGGTGACCTCGTCCACCCCGTCGACCAGCAGCAGCGCGCGTCCGGACGCCAGGCGCCGGTGCGCCCAGCCGCGCGGCATGATCCCGGCGAGGTTGCCGGCCATGTCGTCGAGGTACTCCTCCGGGCGGGGCAGCGGCCCGTCCGGGTGGCTGCGCAGCTTGATCATGAAGGGCACGCAGTCGTTCCAGCCGGCCAGGTCGCCGGTGAACCTCCCGCGCGCCGCGGTCACCGCCAGCCAGCGCAGCAGCGTGCTCTTGCCGCCGCCCGCCTCGCCGCGCAGGAGCGTCAGCCGGTGGTCGCTCAGCGCGGACTCCACCCGCACCGCGCCGCTCTCGCGGGCCTCGGCGCGCCAGGCGTCGACGGGGACGGCCTGGGCGCCGGTCCTGGGACGGCGCGCCCCGCCCTCCTCGGAGACGTTCAGGCTGATGTAGGCGACGCTCAGCGCGGTCTGGGGGCGGGTGAGCCGTTCGAAGCGGACGCCGAAGAGTTCGAGGGTGTCGAGGTTCTCGCTGATGGAGGCGAGGTAGCGGCGGGTGAAGTCGGTGTCGTCGGCCTCCCCTTCGGGGGCCATCAGCGAACGGGCGGGCAGGCGGGCGAGGACGGCGCCGACCTGGTCGGCGAGGCCGGTGAGGCGGCCGAGCGCCTCCACCGAGGCGCGCGGGGCGAACTGCGGCAGGTGGATCATGATGCGGGCCAGGCAGTCGCACGCCTCGTCGAGCACCGTCTCGTACAGCCGCGCGCCCGCCTCGCCGAGCTCGAACCCGGCGGTGCGCGCGGGCAGCCGCGAGCGCAGGCCCCGGGACAGCTTCACCGGGTCGGCGTCCGCCGCGAAGAACGCCTCGTCCGACAGGTCGGCACCGTCGAGGGTGCGGACCGCCTCGTGCAGGGCGGCCTCGCGGTCGCCGCCCGCCAGCCCGCCGTACTCGTGCCGCGCGAACGTCAGCAGCCGCTCGGCGACCGAGTCGGCGATGTCCTCGAACTGGCGGTGCGCCCGGCGCCGCTTGATCTCGTCGGGGATGCCGATCCGGACCAGCTCGGCCAGGTCCCTTCCGGCGGCGTCCCGGGCCGACCGGCCCGCGAGCCAGCGGCCCGCCGCGAGCTGGACGACCGATCTCCCGACGCCGAACGCGGCCATCTCGACGGACACCGGCGCCCCTCTCCTACGGTTGCGGGCCCCAGTATCGCGAGAAAAGCCCGGCTCGTCCCAGCGGTCGCCGATGATGCGGGTGACCACATCCGGGCTCCATCCGACGCGCCCGCGCCCCGCTTCGCGGTGGGTTCCGGCCGGTGAGCGGGGCATAGAGCAGGTGTGACGCCCTGGACCTCGGACGAGCCCGCGCGCTCCCCGTTCGCGTTGCCGCGCGGGGTGCGCGGCCGGCTCGCCGGGCTCTTCATGCTGTGCACCAACCGGCAGCGCGACCTGCTCGGGCTGCTCGGCGTCCGGGCGGGGGAGCGGATCCTGGAGGTCGGCTACGGGCCCGGCGGTCTGATCCGGCACCTCCGGCGGACGCCCGCGCGGCTGATCTGCGGCGTCGACCCGTCACCGGAGATGCGCGACCTGGCGGCCGGGCCGCATCGGGCGCAGATCGCCGCGGGACGGATCGACCTGCGGATCGGCACCGCCGACCGCACCGGGTTCGCGGACGCCGCGTTCGACGCCGTGGTCTCGGTGAACAACGTCGGGCTGTGGCCCGACCTGGAGGCGGGGATGCGCGAGCTGCACCGGGTGACCCGTCCCGGCGGCCGGGTGCTGATCGCCTGGCACGGCGGACGGCGGCCGTCCCCGCTGACGCGCAGGCTCAGTCTGCCCGAGCACCAGCTCGCCCGCGTCGAACGCGCGCTCCGCGACCGCTTCTCCGGCGTCCGCCGGGACGAGCTGCCGGGCCTCACCGTCTTCGGCGCCGTCCGCTGAGCCCGGTCCGCCGCGGCCCGTCCGGCCTGTTCGGCCCGTCCTTCCCGGTCAGGTGGGGGGAAGGCCGAGGGCGCGGGCGATGAGCATCCGCTGGACCTCCGAGGTGCCCTCGCCGACCTCCAGGATCTTGGCGTCGCGGTAGAAGCGGCCCACCGGGTACTCGTTCATGAAGCCGTAGCCGCCGAAGATCTGCGTCGCCTCGCGGGCGTTGTCCATCGCGGCGTTGGAGGCGACCAGCTTGGCGATGGCGGCCTCCTTCTTGAACGGCTCGCCGGCCAGCAGCCGCGCCGCGGCGGCGTAGTAGGCCAGCCGCGCGGTGTGGGCGCGCACCTCCATGTCGGCGATCTTGAACTGGACGGCCTGGTAGCGGCCGATCTCCTTGCCGAACGCGGCCCGCTCGCCGACGTAGCGCAGGCACTCGTCCACGCAGCCCTGCGCGAGGCCGACCGACAGGGCGGCGATGGCGATCCGGCCCTCGTCCAGGATGCGCAGGAACTGGGCGTAGCCCCGGCCGCGCTCCCCGACGAGATTCTCGGCGGGGACCCGGACGTCGTCGAAGGCCAGCTCGTGGGTGTCGGACGCCGACCAGCCGACCTTGGAGTACTTGGCGCCGACGGTGAAGCCCGGCGTGCCGTTCGGGACCAGGATCGTGGAGATCTCGCCGTCGCCGGTGAACGCGGTGACGGTGACGAACGAGGTGATGTCGGTGCCGGAGTTGGTGATGAACGACTTGGAGCCGTTGATCACCCAGTGGTCGCCGTCCAGGACCGCGGTGGTGCGCATCCCGCCGGGGACGTCGGAGCCGCCGCCGGGCTCGGTCAGCCCGAACGCGCCGAGCCGCGCGCCGGAGGTCAGCCGGGGCAGCCACTCGCTCTTCTGCGCCTCGGTGCCGAACCGGTGGATCGGCATGGCCCCGAGCGAGACCCCCGCCTCCAGCGTGATCGCGACCGAGGAGTCGACCCGGGCGAGCTCCTCCAGCGCCAGGCACAGCGCGAAGTAGTCGCCGCCCATGCCGCCGTGCTCCTCGGGGAACGGCAGCCCGAACAGCCCCATCCTGCCCATCGCGGCGACGATCTCGTACGGGAACTCGCCCCGCTCGTAGAGGCCCCCGATCACCGGCGCGACGGTCTCGCGGGCGAACCGCTCGACCGTGCTCCGCAGCTCCTCCTGCTCGCCGGTGAGACTGAAATCGATCATGTCCTCTACTCCCTGTTCATGGTCGCGCCTTCGGCGCTCCGGTTCGCAGGCGCTTCACGCGCGGCCTTCCCTCGTCGCTCTGGTCGCTTCGCTCCCGGCGCTCCTCAGTCCAGGCCACGCGCGCCTGCTCACGTCCATATGGTCGCGCGCCTGTTCTTGGCGCCTTCGGTCCCGCCTGCTCACTCGGCCAGGGCCTGGACTACGCGGGACGGGCTGGGGCGGCCGAGCCGGGCGGCCATCCACCGGCTGGTCTCGGCGAGCCGGCGGAGGTCGACGCCGGTCTCGACGCCTAGGCCGTCCAGCATCCAGACCAGGTCCTCGGTGGGCAGGTTGCCGGTGGCGCTCTCGGCGTACGGGCAGCCGCCGAGACCGCCCGCGGAGGCGTCCACGACGGTGACGCCGGCGCGGAGCGCGGCCAGGGTGTTGGCCAGGGCCTGGCCGTAGGTGTCGTGGAAGTGGACCGCGAGCCGGTCGGCGCCGACGCCCGCCGCGGCCAGGGCCTCGATCAGCGCGGTGACCTGGCCGGGGGTGCCGACGCCGATGGTGTCGCCGAGGCTGAGCTCGGAGCAGCCGAGGTCCATCATCCGGGTCGCGACGGAGACGACCTGCTCGATCGGGACGTCGCCCTCCCATGGGTCGCCGCAGACCATCGAGACGTAGCCGCGCACCCACAGGCCCTCGGCGCGGGCCCGGTCGACGACGGGCGCGAACATCGCCAGGGACTCCTCGACGGTCCGGTTGAGGTTGCGGCGGGCGAACGTCTCGGTCGCGCTGCCGAAGATCGCGATCTCGGTGATCCCGTTGGCCAGGGCCCGGTCGAGGCCGTGCTCGTTCGGGACCAGCACCGGATAGCGGACGGCGGGGTCGCGGGTCACCGCGCCGAGGAGCTCCTCGGCGTCGGCGAGCTGCGGCACCCACCTCGGGTGGACGAAGCTGGTGGTCTCGATGGTGCGCAGCCCGGCGCCGGCGAGCCGGGCGACGAACTCGGCCTTGTCGGCGACCGGGACGATCGCCTTCTCGTTCTGCAACCCGTCCCGGGGGCCGACCTCGTAGATCGTCACCCGCTCCGGGAGCCCGTCCAGCGGTACCCGCATCAGCCCTCCTCGATGACGGCCAGCACCGCGTCCAGGGCGACCTGCGCCCCCGCGCGGGCGGGCAGCCGGGTCACGGTGCCGGCGATCGGCGCGGTGACGGTGTGCTCCATCTTCATGGCCTCGACCACGACGACCGGTTGGCCCTCGACGACCGCGTCGCCCTCGGCCACCTTGACCGCGAGGACGGTGCCGGGCATCGGGCTGCGCAGCACCCCGTCGCCGGTCACCGCCGCCGCTCCGGCCTCGTCGGTCCGGACGTGCTCGGTCAGCGCCCAGGCGTGCCCGCCGCGGCCGAGCCACAGCGTGCCGCCGTCGCGGGCGGCGGCGAACGTGACCGTCCGGCCGCCGTAGGCGAGGGTGCCGCCGTCGAGGGACGCCGGGACGGGCCCGCCGTCGCCGATCCTGACCTGGGCGCCGCCGGCGCGGCCCTGGACGCGGACCTCGACCGGGTCGCCGCCCGCCGGGGTGATGATCCACGGGGTCCAGGCGGGCGCGCCGGGGCGCCAGCCGTCCGGGACGGCCCACGGGTCGGGGTCGGCGGTCTCCAGCGAGCGCATCCGGTCGAGCGCGGCGGCGGCGAGCACCTCGGGCGGGACGTCGCCCGCGCCGGAGACCAGGCCGTCCAGGGACCGCTCGACCAGCCCGGTGTCGAGATCGCCCGCGGCGACGGCGGGGTGGCGGAGCAGCGCGCGCAGGAACGCGACGTTGGTCGGGACGCCGAGAAGGGTGTACGCGGCGAGCGCGCGGTCCAGGCGGCGCAGCGCCTCGGCTCGGTCGGCGCCCCAGACGACCACCTTGGCGAGCATCGGGTCGTACGAGCCGCCGACCTCGGTGCCGGGTTCGAGACCGGAGTCGACGCGGACGCCCGGCCCCGCGGGCTCGGTGAGCGCCAGCACCCGGCCGCCGGTCGGCAGGAAGCCGCGGGCGGGGTCCTCGGCGTACACCCGGGCCTCGGCGGCGTGGCCGGTCAGCCTCACCTCGTCCTGCGTGAACGGGAGGGCCGCGCCGGCGGCGATCCGGAGCTGGAGCTCCACCAGGTCGAGCCCGGTGATCAGCTCGGTGACGGGGTGCTCGACCTGGAGCCGGGTGTTCATCTCCATGAAGAAGTACTCGCCGGGGCGGTCGGCGGAGACGATGTACTCGACCGTGCCCGCGCCGGTGTAGCCGACGGCCCGCGCGGCGGCGACGGCGCTGGCGCCCATCCGCGCGCGGGCCTCCTCGTCCAGCAGCGGCGACGGCGCCTCCTCGATGATCTTCTGGTGGCGGCGCTGGAGGCTGCACTCGCGCTCGCCCAGGTGCACGGCGCCGCCGCGGCCGTCGGCGAAGACCTGGATCTCGATGTGCCGGGGGTTCTCGACGAACCGTTCGGCGAGCAGGGTGTCGTCGCCGAACGAGGCGGCGGCCTCGCGGCGCGCGGACGCGATCGCGCCGGGCAACTCGGCGGCGTCGCGGACCAGGCGCATGCCCTTGCCGCCGCCGCCCGCCGACGGCTTGAGCAGGACGGGCAGGCCGACCTCCAGCGCCGCCGCCTCCAGCTCCGCGTCCGACAGGCCCGCCTCGTGGGGGGTCGTCCCTCCTTGGAGGGAGCTGCCCGGGACCACCGGGACCCCGGCGGCGGCCACCGTCCGCTTGGCGCGGATCTTGTCGCCCATCGCCTCGATCGCCTCGGCGGGCGGGCCGACGAAGACCAGCCCGGCGGCGGCGCAGGCGCGGGCGAACGCCGCGTTCTCGGCCAGGAACCCGTAACCGGGGTGGACGGCCTCGGCGCCGGTCGCGCGGGCCGCCTCGACGACCGCCGCGATGTCGAGGTAGGACGGGATCCGCACCGCCTCGTCGGCCTCGCGCGCGTGGCGGGCCCCGGCGTCGGCGTCGCTGTGCACCGCGATCGACCGGACGCCGAGCCGGCGCAGCGTGCGGAATACCCGGACCGCGATCTCGCCGCGGTTGGCGACCAGGACGCTCTCGAACATCGTCACCCTCACATCCGGAAGACGCCGTAGCCGACCGGCTCCAGCGGTGCGTTCGCCGCGACCGACAGCCCGAGGCCGAGCACCCGGCGGGTGTCGGCGGGGTCGATGACGCCGTCGTCCCACAGCCGGGCCGTCGAGTAGTAGGGGTTGCCCTGCTCCTCGTACTGCTCCCGGATCGGCGCCTTGAACGCCTCCTCGTCCTCGGTGGACCAGGCGTCGCCGAGCTGGTCGCGGCGGACGGTCGCCAGCACGCTCGCGGCCTGCTCGCCGCCCATCACCGAGACGCGCGCGTTCGGCCACATCCACAGGAAGCGCGGCGAGTACGCCCGGCCGCACATCGCGTAGTTGCCCGCGCCGAACGACCCGCCGATCACCACGGTGAACTTGGGCACGCGGGCGCAGGCCACGGCGGTGACCATCTTGGCGCCGTGCTTGGCGATGCCGCCCGCCTCGTACTCGCGGCCGACCATGAACCCGGTGATGTTCTGGAGGAACACCAGCGGGATCGAGCGCCGGTCGCACAGCTCGATGAAGTGCGCGCCCTTCTGCGCCGACTCGCCGAACAGGATGCCGTTGTTGGCGACGATCCCGACCGGATGACCGTGGATCCGGGCGAAGCCGGTCACCAGCGTCGCCCCGTACTCCTTCTTGAACTCCTGGAACCGGCTGCCGTCGACGACGCGCGCGATGACCTCCCGCACGTCGTAGGGGGTGCGGGCGTCGGCCGGGACGACGCCGTACAGCTCGCCGGGGTCGGCGGCGGGCTCCTCGGGCGGCGCGGTCTCCCAGGGGCGCGGCTCGCGCGGGCCGAGGGTGCCGACGATGTCGCGGACGATCCGGAGCGCGTGCGCGTCGTTCTCGGCGAGGTGGTCGGTGACGCCGGAGACGCGGGAGTGCAGCTCGCCGCCGCCGAGCTCCTCGGCGGTGACGACCTCGCCGGTCGCGGCCTTCACCAGCGGCGGGCCGCCGAGGAAGATGGTGCCCTGGCCGCGCACGATGACCGCCTCGTCGCTCATCGCCGGGACGTACGCGCCGCCCGCCGTGCACGAGCCGAGCACCGCCGCGATCTGCGGGACGCCGCGCGCCGACATGGTCGCCTGGTTGTAGAAGATGCGGCCGAAGTGCCCGCGGTCGGGGAACACCTCGTCCTGCCGGGGCAGGAACGCCCCGCCGGAGTCGACGAGGTAAACGCACGGCAGCCGGTTGTGCAGGGCCACCTCCTGCGCGCGCAGGTGCTTCTTCACCGTGACCGGGTAGTAGGTGCCGCCCTTGACCGTGGCGTCGTTGGCGACGACGACGCACTCGCGGCCCGCGATCCGGCCGATGCCGGTGATGATCCCCGCGCCGGGCGCCTCGTCGCCGTACAGTCCGGCCGCGGCGAGCGGCGACAGCTCCAGGAACGGCGACCCGGGGTCGAGGAGGGTGTCGACGCGGTCGCGGGGGAGCAGCTTCCCGCGCGCGACGTGCCGTTCGCGGGACCGCTCCGGCCCGCCGCGTCCCGTCCGGTCGACGCGGTCGCGCAGCTCGGCCGCCAGGGCCTGGTTGTGCGCGGCGTTCCGCTTGAACGCCACGTCGCCGGGATCGGCGCGCGTGCCCAGCTCAGGTCCGCTCATCACCCGTCCTCGTCGACAGTTAATGTTCATTAACAACGCCGATGTTAATAGCCGTTAACAACGACAGTCTAGACTTTCGCCATGGCGTATCGAACGGACGGGCCGTCCCCCCGGCCCGGCGGCGCCGCCGGGGCGGTGCCGTCCCCCCGGCGGGCCGAGATCCTGGCCGCCGCGGCCGAGCTGTTCGCGCGGCGCGGCTTCCACGGCGTGTCCATCGGCGACCTCGGCCGGGCCGTCGGGCTCACCGGACCGGCCCTCTACCGGCACTTCAGCGGCAAGGAGGCGATGCTCGCCGAGATGCTGCTCGACATCAGCGAGCGGCTGCGCGCCGAGGGTGTCCGCCGCGCCGCCGACCCCGACCCCAGCCGGGCGCTGGACGCCCTGCTGCGCTGGCACGTCTCGTTCGCGCTCGGCAACCCGGCGCTGATCACCGTGCACGAGCGGGAGCTCGACAACGTGCCCGAGCCGCAGCGGCACCGGATCCGCCGGATCCAGCGCGGCTACGTCGAGGAGTGGGTCGCGGTGCTGCTCCGGGCCCGTCCCGGACGGTCCGAGGAACGCGCCCGCGCCACCGTGCACGCCTGCTTCGGGCTGCTCAACTCCACCCCGCACAGCGCCGCGGGGCTCGACCGCGAGGCCATGGCGGGCCTGCTGCGGATGATGGCCCGCGCCGCGCTCGCCGCCGAGGGCGGGGGCGAGGGCGAGGAGATGGCGGACTGACCCGTCCACAAGATTAAACTGAATCCAGTTTTAGGTTTTGTGGGGTTGGGCACGGCGGGGCAGGTCAGCAGGTGGCGGCCCGGCCGCCGAGCGACGCTTCGACCGCCGCGGCGAACCGGCCCGCGTCGACGGCCTCGCCCGAGAAGATCTTGCGGGCGCAGCCGCGGAAGGTCGTGCTGAAGGTGTCGTAGTGCTCGGTCACCGGACGCGGCCTGGCCCCGGCGAGGGCGGAGACGATGGCGTCGGCCAGGGTGGTGAGCCGCTCGGGCGTCATGGCGTCCGGTTCGCCGGCCGGGTTGTCGGGGTCGTTCCGCGTCCTCGGGTCGTCCTTGAGGAGCTGCGAGCAGGTCCGGATCCCCGTCGCGGCGGCGCCCCGCGGCGGTTCCGGGGGCAGCCCGAACACCGACGCGCGGGCCGGGACGAAGCCGCCGCAGGAGTAGAGCCGCTTCTGGGCCTCGTCGCCGGTGAGGTACTCGATCAGCGCGAGCGCGTCGGCGGCGTGCCGGGAGTGCCGCGAGATCGCCAGGGTCTGCCCGCCGAGGACGGTGTCGCCCGGCGGCGCGGCCACGGTGAACCGCAGCCGCCCGCCGTCGCGCAGGCCCGGCTCGTTGGCGAGGTTGCGGTAGGCGTACGGCCAGAGCCGCATCGCCAGGTCGTCCCCGCCCCGGGCGAACGCCTCGATGGTCTCCTGCTCCTGGTAGCCGAGCTGGAACGAGGTGAGCAGCGGGCTGCCGGACCGCGTCATCCGCTTGGCGACCTCCTCGAGCGCGGGCTGCACGCGGTCGCGCAGCTCGGCCCGCCCGGTGCCGGCCGTCCCGGTGAGGAGCCCGGCGCCGCCGTGGTTCCAGACGGCCTCCAGCGCGTTGACGGTCAGGCCCTCGTAGTCGCCGAGCTGCGCGGTGTACCGGTCGTCCGGCCAGGCGTCCGGGGTGGCCGGGCGCTTCGCCTTGTCGCGGAAGTAGAGGAGCCCGACGTCCAGGTTGAACGGCAGCGCGTACTGCCGGTGGTCGTAGGACCCCATCGCCAGGCCCTTGGGGAAGAACCCCTTGGTGTCGGGCGGGCGCGACCCGATGTCGTCGAGTGGCCGCAGGAAGCCGCCGGCCGCGAAGCCGGCCGTCCACGGGCCGTCCAGGATGAGCACGTCGTAGGCGCAGCTCCCGGACTCCTCGACGGCCTTGAGCTGGCTGTGCTGCTGGTCCGACAGCGGGGACACCTCGGTGAGCCGGGCCTTCGGCCGCGCGCCCCGGTCGCCGCCGTTCCAGTCCTCGATCAGCGAGCGGCGCTGGCTGTTGAGGCTGACGTCGGTGCCGCCCGCGACGGTGAGCTCGCCCGCGGAGCAGTCGTCGGGCGGCGCGCGGTGGAACGGCTGGAACACCACGACCGCGGCGACCGCGACCGCGATCACCGCCCCCGCGACCGCGCAGGCGGCCGCCGTGACCGGGTGCCGCCGGGTCGTGCCGCGCAGATCGAGGCCGCTGTGCATCCTCATCCCTTCCGCCGTCCGCAGTCCGCCGTGGTCGTGGTCGTGGTCAGCGCAGTCTCGACAGGAGCCGCGCGGCCTGTTCCTCGTTCACCTCGTCGCCCATCCGCTCGCAGCCCCCCTTGTACTCGCCGGTCCCCGCGAGCTTCCGGGTGATCTCCTTGACGGGGGAGTCGCCGCAGCCCGTCGGGCCCGTCAGCAGCAGCGTCACCCGCACGCCCGGATGGTCCTCGCGGAAGCGGCCGAGCCGGTCGAGGCTCGCGGCGAGCCCCGGGTTGGTCTTGGAGACCTGCCCGTCGGTGACGACGAGGAGATCGGTCCGGCCGGGCGGGAGGGAGGCGGCCAGGATCGCGTCGGCCAGCGGCGCGTCCTTGTACGCCGGCGTCCGGGTGAGCAGCCCGTCGGTCACCTGCTGGGGATGGCCGGGCGCCGACATCAGGTCGCTGCGGACGGGCTGGTCCACCCGGATCGGCCCGGGGGAGGCGGGGAGCGCGAACGTCTGGAGGCCGACGACGTCGTCGTTGTAGAGCTGGCTCACCAGGCTCCGCAGGAACGACACCGCCACCGTGAGCCGGTTGCCGAGCGCGCGGGTGGACGCCGACGGCGGCGCGCCCATCGACCCCGAGGTGTCGAGCATCAGCGCCACCTGCACCTTCTTGCGCGCGTCCCGGATCGCGTCGAGCGCCTGCTGGGCGTCGGGGGCGGCCGTCCCGGGGACGGTGCCGGGCACGACGTTGTTGCCGAGCCGGTTGAGGGCGTTCAGGTACGGGTGGGCGGCGTCCAGCCCGTCGGACGTGCGGAACCTGTGGCCGCGGTCGCGGAACCCCTGCGAGGTCAGCGGGTGCCCCTTCAGCCAGGTCCGGAACGCGTCGACTGCCTCGTCGCGTCGCCTGGTGCCCTGCCCCGGCCACCGCACATGGACGAACGGATGGTCGAGGCTCGGCAGGTCGCGCGCGTAGTAGGGGTACAGCTTCCACTGCGCGTACGGGATGTCGTCGGCCTTGACCGCGCCGCACCCGTCGCCCAGCGCCCGCCCCGCGTTGTAGTCGTTCAGCACGTTCTCGGGGACGGCGACGGCGACGCCGCGCGGAGGCGCGGCCACGGGCGACGCCGCCTTGCCGGGGGCGTCGCGCATCTGCGCCTCGGCCTGCGCGCGGACCTTGCACAGCAGCGCCACGGGGTCGGGGGCGAGCCATCCGGCGGGGCTGATGAACCGCTCGGCCTCCTCGCCCGCGGGGGCGAGCCCGGCCGCGTGGACCGCCCGCTGAAGGACCGGGGTCACGGCCAGTGCCGCGGACGAACTCTCTGGAATCGGGCGCGCGATGCCGTGCAGGCCGACCTCTTTGAACGATTCGAGTAGTTCGTCCGTGCTGCCGCGCAGCGGTTCCCGCGTCCCTCCGTAAACGGCCCCGTTGTCGTCGCCGAACAGCGCGAGCACCAAGGGCGAGTTCCCGACCGTGACGGGATGCCGTTCGAACTCGGGAGTGTGCCCCGACGAACTGGACGACAGCGCCTTTTCCGCGTACCGGTATTCGGCGGTCGACGACGGAATCCAGATGTCGGGCTGCGGGCCGACGAGCTGGGACCCGACCGTGGTGCGGTCGCGGGCCCAGGAGTCGGCGAATCCATTCCGGACCGAGGTCGCACCGGGTTCCGCCGCGACGGTCACCGCGTACCTGGAGCAGCCGTCGTGCCGCTCGTCCGCGGCGAAGTCGGCCGCGGCCTGCCGGAGCGGGGTCAGCGCGTCCGGGGTGGTGAGGATCCGCAGGTCGAGGGGCCGTCCGCACGGGCGGCCCTGCTCGCCGACGAGGCGGACGCCGTACCCCGCGAGCAGGACGATCGCCAGGACGGCCGCGCCGCCCGCCCCCCAGATCGTCGCCCGCGCCGCCCAGGTGAGGCCGAGCAGAAGTCTGCGCAGCAGCCTCAGGGCCAGCGGCCGGTTGAAATGGAAAAGGGCGAACAGGCCGCCGCCCACGGTCACCGACAAAGCGACGAGGACGGTGAGGGTAATGCCGATGGTGCGCCAGAAAGTGCCGTGGAAAGGGGTCAGGACCGACCCGGCCAGCAGGGAGGCGGCGACCTCGATCACCAGGGCGTGCAGCGTCGGGATCAGCCAGGGGAGATAGCGGTGCTCGGGATTCTCCCGATCGCCGTCATGTGCACCGTTCATGCAGGCCCCATCGCCGTCCCTGTCGACGTCGGCCCCCGAACGCCTCCATCCTATGATCCCGTTCACCGCTGGCTGTGCGTCAGATGACCGAGTCCGGCCGACTTTCCGGTGAACCCCGGACGTGCCGCGGGCCGCGGGCGGCGCGGCACGCCCGCGAGGTCATCCCCATGCGTCGACGTTGGCGCGCAGCCACTCCTCGACCTCGCCGACGTGCACGGCGGCGGCGGCGCGGGCCGCCTCGGGGTCGCGGGCGAGCAGCGCCCGGTAGATGCGCTCGTGCTCCAGCCGCATCCGCGGGATCGCGCCCGCGTCGCGGTGCCCGCGCCAGACGCGGGCGCGGAACGTGCGGGTGGACAGCCCCGCGACGACGGCCTCCAGTGCCGGATTGCCCGCCGCGGCGACGATCGTCTGGTGGAACGCCAGATCGGCGGCGACGAAGTCCTCGACCCGCTCGCAGTGGTTCATCCGCTCCAGATGCGCGCCGACGGTCTCCAGCGTCGCCGCGTCGATCCGGGCGGCGGCGATCGCGGTCGCGGCCGGCTCCAGGATGCGGCGGATCTGGAGCAGGTCCACCAGCGAGGAGCCGCGCGAGATCTCGGCGACGACGCCGAAGGTCTCCAGCAGGTCCCTCGGCTCCAGCCGGGTGACGTAGATGCCCGCGCCGTGCCGCGCCTCCAGCACGC
Organism: Spirillospora sp. NBC_01491; assembly: GCF_036227065.1. GTDB lineage: Bacteria > Actinomycetota > Actinomycetes > Streptosporangiales > Streptosporangiaceae > Spirillospora > Spirillospora xylanilytica. Next base: position 1,891,807 of record NZ_CP109432.1, on the reverse strand, counting down.
CCATCACGGTCAGCGCGCGGATCGCCTCCCGCATCGAGCTGCGCGACAGCCCGAGCTCGGCGGCCAGGTCGCGCTCGGTGGGGAGCCGCTGGCCGGGCGCCAGCAGCCCGGTCGCGATCTTGGTCTTGATCTGCTCGATGGCGCGCTGCGTGACGGTGGTCCGTCCCCCCTTCCCGTCGCCGCCGCCGTCCGTGCCGCCGCCCGCGCCCCCGTTCCCGTCCCCGTTCACCGCGTCCGGCCCGTTCTCCCCGGTCACCTGGCGTGCCCCCTCGCTGCGTTGCCTCGTCCTGTCTTGGGCCGATAGGTCGTACCAATCTCGGCAAGTAACAACTGTATTACGAGGTATTGCCAGTCTGTGGCCCCTGGATGTTCTTATGTGGTCGGACCACTTCCGAGGATCCAGGGAGCGCACCCGGGTGAAGCTGAGGATCCTCGCGCTGGAGGCGCACGACGTCCGGTTCCCGACCTCGCGGGACCTGGCCGGGTCGGACGCCATGAACCCCGACCCCGACTACTCCGCCGCGTACGCGGTGCTGCGGACCGAGGGCGCCGGCGGGCACGGCTTCTGCTTCACCATCGGCCGCGGCAACGAGGTGTGCGTCGCCGCGATCCGCGCCTACGCCCCGCTCGTCGAGGGCCGCGACCTGGACCTGGACGACCTCGGCGAGTTCGCCCGGCGCCTGGTGCACGACTCGCAGCTGCGCTGGCTCGGCCCGGAGAAGGGCGCGGTGCACATGGCCGCCGCGGCGATCGTCAACGCCGCGTTCGACCTGGCCGGGAAGGTGGCCGGCAAGCCGGTCTGGAAGCTGCTCGCCGACCTGTCCCCGGCGCAGATCGTCGACCTGGCCGACTGGCGCTACCTCACCGACGCGCTCACCCCGTCCGACGCGCTCGCGCTGCTGGAGGAGGCCCGGCCGGGACGGGCCGCCCGGGAGGCGCGGCTGGTCGAGCGCGGCTACCCGGCCTACACCACCGCGCCCGGCTGGCTCGGCTACACCGACGACAAGCTCGCCCGGCTCGCCCGCGAGGCCGTCGCGGACGGCTTCACCCAGATCAAGCTGAAGGTCGGCGCCGACCTCGCCGCCGACCTGCGCCGGATGCGGCTCGCCCGCGAGGCCGTCGGCCCCGGCGTGCGCATCGCCGTGGACGCCAACCAGCGCTGGGACGTGGCGGAGGCGATCGAGTGGGTCGCCGCGCTCGGCCCCTACGACCCGTACTGGATCGAGGAGCCGACCAGCCCGGACGACGTCCTCGGCCACGCCGCGATCCGCCGCGCGGTCGCCCCGGTGAAGGTCGCGACCGGCGAGCACGCCGCCAACCGGGTGATCGTCAAGCAGCTGCTCCAGGCGGGCGCGGTCGACGTGCTCCAGCTCGACGCCTGCCGCGTCGCGGGCGTGACCGAGAACGTCGCGATCCTGCTGCTGGCCGCGCGGTTCGGAGTGCCGGTGTGCCCGCACGCGGGCGGCGTCGGGCTGTGCGAGGTCGTCCAGCACCTGGCCATGTTCGACTACGTCGCCGTCAGCGGCACCACCGAGGACCGGGTGCTGGAGTACGTCGACCACCTGCACGAGCACTTCGCCGACCCGGTGCGGGTCAGCGGCGGCCACTACGCCGCGCCGTCCCTGCCCGGGATGTCGGCCGAGATGCGGCCCCGGTCCCTCGCGGACCACACCTACCCCGGCGGATCCGCCTGGAGGAGCGCGTGAACGACGACGGCGAGTTCGGCGGGGTGCGGGCCCTGGTCACCGGCGGCGCCTCCGGGATCGGCCTGGCGACCGCGCGGCTGCTCGCGAGCCGCGGCGCGGCGGTCGCGTGCCTGGACCCCGCCCCCCTCCCCGAGGCGGACGCGGGACGGCTGCACGCGGTCGCCGGGGACGTCACCGACGACGCCTCCGTCCGCGCGGCCGTCGCCGGTGCCGCCGCGCGGCTCGGCGGGCTCGACGTGCTCGTCAACAACGCGGGCATCGGCGCGCAGGGCACCGTCGAGGACAACGACGACGCGGAGTGGCTGCGCGTCATGGACGTGAACGTCCTCGGCATGGTGCGGACCGCCCGCGCCGCCCTGCCGCACCTGCGGCGCTCGCCGTGCGCCGCGATCGTCAACACCTGCTCGATCGCGGCCACCGCCGGGCTGCCGCAGCGGGCGCTGTACTCGGCGTCCAAGGGCGCGGTGCTGTCGCTGACCCTCGCCATGGCCGCCGACCACGTCCGCGAGGGGATCCGCGTCACCTGCGTCAACCCCGGCACGGCCGACACGCCCTGGATCGGCCGGCTGCTCGCCGCGGCCGGCGACCCCGAGGCCGAGCGGGCGGCGCTGGAGGCCCGGCAGCCGTCCGGACGGCTCGTCGCCGCGGGCGAGGTCGCCGCCGCGATCGCCTACCTGGCCAGCCCCCGGTCCGGCGCCACCACCGGCACGTCCCTCGCGGTCGACGGCGGCATGCAGGGGCTGCGGCTGCGCCCGCCCCGAGCCGATCCGTCCTGAGCGGCCCGTGCCGGGCCCGACCCCAGAAGGTCCACCCCTCCCCATTGGAGACGAACATGATGCGCAACAAGGCCGTCGCCTCGGTGGCCGTCGCCCTGGCGGCGTCGCTGGCGGCAGGGTGCGGCAGCACGACGGACACCGGCGGGGGCGGGAGCGGGGACGGCAAGGGGAACGGGGGCGGCAAGGTCGGCGTCGGCCTGCCGCTGCTCACCTCGCCCTTCTGGCAGTCCTACAACGACTACGTGCCGCGCAAGGCCAAGGAGCTCGGGGTCGACGCGCTGCCCACCGTCAACTCCAACTCCGACCCGACGCAGCAGATCACCGACATCAACAACCTGCTGAACCAGAACGTGAAGGGCCTGGTCGTCGCGCCGCTCGACAGCGCCGCGATCGTCGCCGGGCTGAACCAGGCCGAGCGCAAGGGCGTCCCGGTGGTCGCCGTCGACGTCGCCCCCGAGAAGGGCAGGGTCGCCATGGTGGTGCGCGCCGACAACCACGCCTACGGCGAGAAGGCGTGCAAGCACATCGGCGACAAGGTCGGGTCCGGCAAGGTCGTGCAGATCATGGGGGACCTCGCGTCGGTCAACGGCCGCGACCGCTCCGAGGCGTTCCGCGCCTGCATGAAGCGCGACTACCCGGGCGTGAAGGTGCTGGAGATCCCCGCCGAGTGGAAGGCCGACAAGGCCGCCAGCGGCCTCGACACCGTGCTGAACGGCAACCCCGACCTCAAGGGCATCTACATGCAGGCGGGCGGCGTCTACCTCGCGCCGACACTCCAGGCGCTGAAGAGCAAGGGCAAGCTCGTCAAGGCCGGCGACTCCAAGCACATCGTGGTCGTCTCCAACGACGGGATCCCGCAGGAGTTCGACGCGATCCGCAAGGGCGAGATCGACGCGACCGTGTCGCAGCCCGCCGACGCCTACGCCCAGTACGGGCTCTTCTACATCAAGGCCGCGATGGCGGGGAAGACGTTCCAGCCCGGCCGGACCGACCACGGCAGCGAGATCGTCAAGCTGCCGTCCGGGCTGCTGGAGGACCAGCTCCCCGCGCCGCTGGTGACCAAGGAGAACGTCGACGACGCGTCCCTGTGGGGAAACACGGTCAAGTGATGGCCGAGCTCGGGAGGCCGCCCGGCGAGCCCGTCCGCCCGCTGGTGGAGGCGGCCGGGGTGCGCAAGCGGTTCGGGCCGACGGTCGCGCTCGCCGATGCCCGCCTCACCGTCCTGCCGGGCGAGTCGCACGCCCTGGTCGGACGGAACGGCGCCGGGAAGTCGACGCTGGTGAACGTCCTGACCGGGGTGTTCCCGCCGGACGCGGGCCAGGTGCGGTTCGACGGCGCGCCCGCGCCGTCCCCGTCCGACCGGGACGGCTGGCGGGCGCGGGTCGCGTGCGTCTACCAGAAGTCCACGATCGTCCCGGACCTGACCGTCGCGGAGAACCTGTTCATCAACCGGCAGCCCGGCGTCCGCGGCGCCGCCGCGCGGTGGCCGCTCGGCCGCGGCCTGGTCGGCTGGAAGCGGATGCGCCGCGAGGCCGCCGAACTGCTCGCCGCCTGGAACGTGGACGTGCACCCCGACCTGCGCGCCGGGGACCTCGGCGTGGAGAGCCGCCAGCTCGTCGAGATCGCGCGGGCGCTGTCGTTCGGCGCCCGGTTCATCATCCTGGACGAGCCGACCGCGCAGCTCGACAGCACCGAGATCGAGCGGCTGTTCGCGCGGATGCGGGCGCTCCAGGAGTCGGGCGTGACGTTCCTGTTCATCTCGCACCACCTCCAGGAGGTGTACGAGGTGTGCCAGGCTGTCACCGTCTTCCGCGACGCCCGCTGGATCACCACCGCGCCCGTCGCGGATCTGCCCAGGGCCGCGCTGGTCGCCGCGATGACCGGCGAGGCCGAGGGGCTCGGCGCCCGGCCCGCGCGTCCGGGCGCCGGTCCCGGCGCCCCCGTCCGGCTGGAGGTGACCGGGCTGACCGGACCGGCCTACCGCGAGGTGAGCCTGCGGGTGCGGCGGGGCGAGGTCGTCGGGCTCGCCGGGTCGAGCGCCAGCGGCAAGGTCGAGCTGGCCGAGACCCTCGCCGGGCTGCGCCGTCCCGCCGCCGGCACCGCCACCCTGGACGGTGCGCCGCTGCCGCCCGGGGACGTGCGGGGCGCGCTGCGCGCGGGCGTCGGGCTCGTCCCGCGCGACCGGCACCGGCAGGGCCTGGTCCCCGGGCTGCCGGTCGGGGAGAACGCGGCGATGACCATCACCGACCGGCTCGGCCGGTTCGGGATCATCGCGCCGGGACGGCTGGCCGCGTTCGCCCGCGCGTCCATCCGCGACCTCGGCATCGTCGCCGCCGGGCCGGAGCAGCCGGTGTCGGACCTGTCCGGCGGTAACCAGCAGAAGGTCGTGATGGCCCGCGCCCTCGCGACCGGCCCCCGGCTGCTGGTGCTGGTCGACCCGACCGCCGGGGTGGACGTGAAGTCGAAGGAGGCGCTGCTCGCCGTCATCGACGAGGTCCGCGGCACCGGCACCGCCGTGGTCGTCGTCTCCGACGAGCTGGACGACCTCCGGCCGGCCGACCGGGTGCTGGTCTTCTTCCACGGCCGGATCGCCGCCGAGCACGCCGCGGGCTGGAGCGACCAGGACCTGGTCGCCTCGATCGAAGGGGTCACGACCGATGACTGATGTGCCGGTGGACGACCGGGCGGTCAAGGCGCCCGCCGCGCCGGGCCCCGCGCTACGGCGGCTCCGCGAGCTCGCCCTGGTGCCCGCGCTGGTCGCGCTGATCGTGCTCGGCGCCCTGGTCAACGACAGCTTCCTGACCGAGCGGAACCTGATCAGCATCCTCGGCGCGTCCGCCGCGCTCGCGCTGGTGGTGCTGGCCGAGTCGCTGATCCTGATCACCGGCAGGTTCGACCTGTCGCTGGAGTCGACGGTCGGGATCGCGCCCGCGCTCGGCGCGCTGCTGGTGATCCCGGCGTCCTCGGCCGGGTTCGGCACCGAGCTGCCGGTCGCGCTCGGGCTCCCCGCGATCGTGCTGGTCGGCGCGGCGGTCGGGGCGTTCAACGGGTTCCTGGTGGTGCGGCTGCGGCTCAACGCGTTCATCGTCACGCTGGCGATGCTCATCGTCCTGCGCGGGCTGCTGGTCGGCGCGACCGAGGGCAGGACGCTGTTCGACATGCCCGAGCCGTTCTTCGCGATCGCGACCACCACCTTCCTGCGGATCCCGCTGTCGGTGTGGGCCGCGGCGGCGGCGTTCGGCGCCGCCGGGTTCGTGCTGCGCCACCACCGGCTCGGCCGCGCCCTGTACGCGATCGGCGGCAACCCGGAGGCGGCCCGCGCGGCCGGCATCCGGGTCGAGCGGGTCACCTTCGCGGTGTTCGTCATCGGCGGGGTGCTCGCCGCGGTCGCCGGACTGGTGCTGACCGGCTACGTCGGCGCGATCAACGCCAACCAGGGCCAGAACATGATCTTCACGGTGATGGCGGCGGCGGTGATCGGCGGGATCGGGATGGACGGCGGCAAGGGCACGATGACCGGCGCGGTCACCGGCGTGCTGCTCCTCGGCGTGGTGCAGAACCTGCTGACGCTCGCGCAGGTCCCCTCGTTCTGGATCCAGGCGATCTACGGCGGCATCATCCTGGTCGCGCTGATGATCGCCCGGGTCACCTCCGGCAAGGCGCAGGACTGAACCGGCGGACGGGAGGGAGGCGGGGACATGCGCGTCGACGAGCGGCGGCGGCTCGGCGGCTCCGCGGTCGAGGTGACCGCCCTGTCGCTCGGCGGCGCGGCGCTCGGCGGGCTGTACGCCCCGGTGTCCGGCGCCGCGGCGGCGGCCACGGTGGCGCGGGCCCTGCGGCGCGGGCTGCACCACCTCGACACGGCACCGCACTACGGGGCCGGGACGTCCGAACGGCGGCTCGGCGCGGCGGTCCGCGCGGTCGCGGGGGAGGTGGTGGTCTCCACCAAGGCGGGACGGCTGCTGGTGCCGCGCGGCCCGGGGGAGCCGCCCGACGACGCGGGCTTCCCGGGCGAGCCGGAGTTCAGGCGGGTGTGGGACTTCAGCGCCGACGGCGTGCGCCGCTCGCTGTCGGAGTCGCTGGACCGGCTCGGCCTCGACCGGGTGGACGTCGTCTACCTGCACGATCCCGACGACCACGAGGAGCAGGTGTACGCCGAGGCGTACCCCGCGCTCGCGCGGCTCCGGGACGAGGGCGCGGTCGGCGCGATCGGCGCGGGGATGAACCAGGCGGCCATGCTGGCCCGGTTCGTCCGGCGGCTCGACCTCGACGTGGTGCTGTGCGCGGGCCGCTACACCCTCCTGGACCGCTCGGCCGAGGCGGACCTGCTGCCCGCCTGCCTGGAGCGCGGGACGTCGGTGGTGGCGGGCGGGGTCTTCAACTCGGGCCTGCTCGCCGGCGGCACGACCTACGACTACGCGCCCGCGCCGCCGCGCCTCCTCGCGGAGGCGGAACGGCTCCGCGCCGTCTGCGCCGGGCACGGGGTGCCGCTGCGCGCGGCGGCGGTGCAGTTCGCGGCCCGCCATCCGGCCGTGGCGAGCGTCCTCGTCGGCTGCCGGACGCCCGCCGAGGTCGACGACAACGCCGACTCCTTCGAGCGCGACATTCCCGGCGCGCTCTGGACGGAACTCGAAGCGGAGCCCGAAGCGGAGCCCGAAGGGGGCCGGCCATGAGGGTCGACGCGCATCACCATCTGTGGGACACCGGCGCCCGCGAGTACGGCTGGATGGACGGCGCGTGGGCCGACCCCGTCCGCGGGCGGTTCGACGCCGCCCGCTATGCGGAAGCGGCGCGGGATGTGACCGCCTCCGTCGTCGTCCAGGCGCTTCCGGACGCGGGGGAGACGCGCGACCTGCTGGACACCGCCCACACCGCACAGGCCGCCGGGCCGGTGCGTGCGGTCGTCGGCTGGGTCGACCTCACCGCGCCGGACGCCGCCGCGACCCTCGCGCGGCTGCTCGCGGCCCCGTCCGGACGGCACCTGGCGGGCATCCGGCATCTCGTCCAGGACGAGCCCGACCCGCGCTGGCTGCTGCGCGCGGACGTGGCGCGGGGCGTGCGCGCCGTCGGCGCCGCCGGGCTGGCCTACGACGTGCTGGTCCGTCCCGCGCAGGCGGAGGCCGCGCTCGAGTTCGCGCGGCGGCTGCCGGAGGTCCGCCTCGTGCTCGACCACGCCGGCAAGCCCGACATCGCGGGCGGCGCGTGGGAGCCCTGGGCGTCGTGGATCGAGGAGATGGCGGCACTACCCAACGTGACGGTGAAGCTCTCCGGCCTGGTGACCGAGGCCGCCCCGGGCTGGACGCCCGCCGACGTGCTGTCCTACGCGCGGCACGTGCTCGCCGCGTTCGGCCCCGGACGGACGATGTACGGCTCGGACTGGCCCGTCTGCACCCTCGCCGCCACCTACGGCCAGGTCGCGGCGCTGGCCGAGGAGGCGTGCGCCGACCTCGGCGAGGCCGCGCGCGCCCTGGTCTTCGGCGGCACGGCGCGGCGCGTGTACCGGCTGGACGGCTGACCCGCGCAGGCGCGCGAGCCGGCGGCAGCGCGAGTGCGCTGAGGCGGGTGTCAGCGCCGGGTGCCGTCGATCCACTCGGTGTAGTCGACGGCACCGGCGTACACCGCTGCGTGCACGGCCCGCGCGATGCGCGCGCCCCAGACCGAACGGGGACCAGCGAAGGGATCCGGCTCCGTCCCGCCGGGGACGGGCGCCGGGGCGGCGACGCAGATCGCGTCGGACGCGGTCCCGGTGCACGGGTAGCCCGCTTCCAGGAGCGCCTGCGTCTTGGCCTCCGTCGCCGTCATGACGGCGTTGACCAGGGCGGCGTCCTCCAGCGGCACCGGCAGCGAGACCACGATGTTGACCGTCCCCGGCCGGTGGACGCGCGGCGGGGGCGGCCCGTCCACCTGGAGCGGGACCAGTTCGGGATCGGGCGCCCCGGCGGGGGAGGACGCCCAGGTCGGGACGCGCAGCCCCACCGTCGCCGACACGGCCACGCCCTCGTCGGAGCCCCGGGCCGTGCGGGCGACGGACGCGGCGGTGAGCATCCCGACCCCCGGGCCGTCCAGCCCGTGCGACGCGGCCAGCTCGCGCAGGTGCGCCACCGGGTCGGTGCGCGCGTACGCCCCGGCGACCTGCGCGTTCAGCACCCAGGACGCCGCGCCGATGCCGCCGCCCAGCATCGCCGAGGAGATCGTCCGCAGGCCCGGACCGGCCCGCCACACCGACGAGGCCAGCCGGGCGCCGTCCTCCTCGCGCCACCGCAGCTCCAGCCTCACGGCCGCTCCGGGGACAGCACCGGGCGGCCGTCGGGCCCCGGCTCCACCCGCACCCGGGCGCCGAAGTGCTCGGCGACCGCCGCGCGGGTCAGCACCCCGGCGGGCGGCCCCGCCGCCGCGACCCGGCCGCCCGACAGCAGCACCAGGTCGTCGGCGTACTGCCCGGCCAGCGTCAGGTCGTGGATCGTGGTGACCACGGTCAGCCCGTCGGCCAGCCGGAGCTGGTCGACCAGCTCCAGCACCTGCTGCTGGTGGCCGATGTCGAGGGAGGTGGTCGGCTCGTCCAGCAGCAGCACCGAGGTCTGCTGCGCCAGCGCCCGCGCCAGCACCACCCGCTGCCGCTCGCCCCCCGACAGGTGCTCGAGCGGACGCCCCGCCAGCCCGGCCAGGTCGAGCCGGCCGAGGACGTCGGCGGCCACGGCCCGGTCGCGCGCGCCCTCGCGGCCGAGATGCGGGATGTACGGCGACCGGCCGAGCAGCGTGTAGTCGAACACCGTCATGCCGGCCGGGAGGCTCGGGCTCTGCGGCGCGTAGGCGACGATCCGGGCCCGCTCCCGCGGCTTGAGCGCCCCGAGGTCGGCGCCCGCGACCGTCACGCCGCCGCGCGAGGGCACCAGGCCGAGGACCGCGCGCAGCAGCGTGGACTTGCCCGTCCCGTTCGGCCCGATCACCGCCGTCCACGACCCGGCCGGGACCGTCAGCGACACCGCGCTCAGCACCGGCCGCCCGCCCAGCTCGACGTCGAGGTCCCGCACCCGGACCGTCACGGCTCCACCTGCCTGCGGGCGGCGCGCAGCACCACCACGAAGAAGGGCCCGCCGACGAACGCCGTCACCACGCCGAGCGGCAGCTCGCCGGGCGCGACCACCGTCCGCGCGACCAGATCGGCCAGCGTCAGGAACGCCGCGCCGCCGAGCAGCGACAGCGGCAGCACCACCCGGTAGGAGCCGCCCGCCAGCCGCCGCACCACGTGCGGCACCACGATCCCGACGAACCCGATCAGCCCGCTGACCGCCACCGCGCACGCGGTCGCCAGCGACGCCGCGACCAGCACCACCAGCCGCACCCGCGGCGCCGACAGCCCGAGCGAGGCCGCCTCCTCGTCGCCGACGCTCAGCACGTCCAGCAGCCGCCCGTGCGCCAGCAGCACCAGCGTGGAGACCAGCGCGTACGGGGCGACCATCGCGATCTGGTGCCAGTCGGCGGTGCCCACCCCGCCGAGGATCCAGGAGTAGATCCGCTGGAGGTCCTCCGCCTTGACCTGCTGGATGAACGTCTGCACCGCCGCCAGGAACGACGACACCGCGACGCCCGCGAGCACCAGCGTCGCCGCGCCGTTCCCGCGTCCGGCGGTACTGCCGAGCACGTACGCCAGGAGCACCCCGGCGATCGCCCCGACGAACGCCGCCAGCGGCACCCCGAACCCCGGGTCGCCCGGGATCAGCACGATCACCAGTGTCGCGCCGACGCCCGCGCCCGCCGCCGCGCCGAGCAGGTAGGGGTCGGCCAGCGGGTTGCGGAACACGCCCTGGTACCCGGCCCCGGCCATGGCGAGCATCCCGCCGACCAGCGCGCCCATCAGCACCCGCGGCAGCCGCAGCTCGAACAGCACGTTGCGCTCGACGACGCTGAGCCCCGAGTCGAGGTGCACGAACGGGACCCGGTCGGCCAGCGCCTTCAGCACCCCGGCGAGCGGCAGGTCGGCCGCGCCCACCAGCAGCCCGGCCACCATCACCACGAGCAGCACCGCCACCGCGCCGGCGAGCGGGGCGGGCCGCATCCGCGCCTGGACGAACCCGGGCCTCGCGGCCACACCGGCGCCGGGGCCGTCAGAACCCCCCGGCGCCGGGGGACCTGCGGGCCTCACCGACCGGCCGAGACCTTCTGCACCGCGTCGCCGATCGCCTTGACGAACTCGGGCAGCCGCGGGCCCCAGCGGGAGGCGATGTCGTCGTCGAGCTCGACGACGCCCTGCTTCTTCAGCGCCTTGAGGTCGGACCAGCCGGGGCGCTTGCCGAGCGCCGCGGTGTTCTGCCCGCAGCACTTGGTGTCGGACAGGAAGATCAGATCGGGGTCCTGCTTGAGGAGGTGCTCGCGGGAGAGCTGCGGGTAGCCGCCGGACGCCTTGTCGGCGTCGTCGGCGATGTTGCGCAGCCCGAACAGCCCGTACACCTGCCCGATGAACGTCTTGGACGTCACGGTGTGGAGCTGGTTGTCGAGCTCGTGGTAGTAGCTGAGCCCCTTGTCCTTGTCCTTGGCCGCCGCCGTGACCGTCGCCTGGACGGACGCCCGCATGTCGCCGGTGACCTTCGCGGCCTGCTCGGCGCGCCCGGTGGCCCGGCCCAGGTCGGTGATCTCGTCGTAGGCGTCGTCCAGCCCGGTCGCCGCCGGCTCCAGCAGGACCGGGATCTTCACCTTCTCCAGCGCCTTGACGATGCCGTCCATGTCGTCCGACAGCACCACCAGGTCGGGCTTGTAGCCGATGATCGCCTCGGCGTTCGGCTTGAAGCCCGACAGCTTGGTCTTGGGCGCGTTCGCCGGGTAGGTGGAGTACGCGTCGGCCGCCACGACCTGCGGGCCCGCGCCGATCGCGAACAGCGTCTCGGTGTGCGTCGGGGACAGCGACACGATCCGCTTCGGCGTCCCCTCGATGGTGACCGCGCCGTTGCCGGCCTGGACGGTCACCCGCGCGCCCTCGTTCCCGCCGGCGGACGGGGAGTCGTCGTCGCCTCCGCCACAACCGGCCGCCAGCATGACGAGCGCGATGGCCGCGCCCAGGGCACGTACGGATCTCACAGGGCCTCCATGGCTGCCGGGAAGCCGCGCCCGTACGTGACGGATCGCCCTTCCACGAGGTCGAGTGTCGTCAGGCGCGTGCGGAGGCGACCTGGCTCGGCCACTCGGGAGGGGGGTCCTCGGGAGGGGCATCACAGTTGCGGGACAGCGCCGGGATCACACCGGACTTCGCTCCATGACGCGCTTGAACTGCAACGTTATCAGCCGTCCCGTCCCGGTTCCGAGCCGTATGCCGGACACCGGGCCTGAGCAGCGGCGCGGCCCGGAAACGGGGCCGGCGTCGGGTCCGCGCGGACCGGTGCCGCGCGGACCGGTGCCGCGCGGGTCAGGGGCGCTGTACCGGGTCGGCCGCCGACCGGGCCCGGCCCTCCTCGAAGAAGCCGCGCAGCGCGCCCGCGTCGGGCAGGAGCCGCATCGGCCGGGTCGCGCCGAACGGGGCGTTCCAGAAGTCGCCCGCCCGCGCCTTCCAGGGGCCCACGTAGGCATAGGGCTCGGCCAGGTGGCCGTCGCCCGGCGAGACCCCGTAGTTGACCTCGTCCAGGGTGATCCCCAGGTCGAAGTGCTCGGGCCACAGCACGGGCCGCACCTGGCCCAGCCAGGTCAGGGCCGCGTCGCCCCGGACGAAGCACTCCTCGATGTACCCGGCGGCGCCCGCGTCCACGGTCGCGACGTCGCCGGGCCGCGCGCCGCCGCCCTCCTCGTAGAGGCCCTGGGGGGCGCCGGCCTCGACTCCGGCCGCCGCGCCGAGGGCCGCGAACGTCGCCCCGTCCAGGGGGATCCGGGCGCTGCCCGCGACGAGCACGGCCCCTTCCACCGCCAGGTCGGGCCGTTCGGTCGTGCAGAACCCTCCCGCCCGCACCGCCAGCCGGATCGTCCCGCTCTGCCGGTACTGGGGCCCCGCGAGCACCAGCTCCGCCACACCGTGCAACGCGCGGCGCGTCTCCACCAGATCGACGTCGTTCCCCATCGCCCCGTCCCTTCGTGGCCTCCGGTCGTGCACGGCTCCCTTTCCTGCACCCTGCCCGGCCGGCCGGGCACCGATCCTTCCACGTCCGGTGAATTCGGCCTGGATTTCGGGCGCCGGCGCGTGCCATCAGTCGGTGAGCCGCGCGGTCAGGGCCGTGCCGGACGGGGCGTCCTGCTCCGGCCGGTCAGCGAACGACCGGGCCACCGCGGCGAGCGCACCGGCCGTCCCGCCGTCGAGGCCGATGACGAAGCGGCGGCCGTCCCCTTCGGCGATCGGACCCGGGTCCGGGTAGGGGCGGACGGCGGCGCCCTCGCCCTCCAGGGCCCGGACGAGGTTCAGCATCCGGCCGTCCAGCCATCCCTCGCCTTCACCGGGTTCGCCCGCGCAGCGCAGGTCGAGCAGGAGGCGCCGCTGATGGACGCCCGGGTCCGGCGGCTCGCACAGCGCGTCCGGCCGTCCGCCGCTCAGCTCGCGGGCGCCGCGGCGCAGCTCGTCGCGGAGCACCTGGAGGGTCGAGCGGGTGAGCCCGCGCGCGGTGTTGAACGGCGGTGGCGTGGGGCTGTAGATCGCCCATACCGTGCGCGGGTCCTCGCGGGTGGGCGGCGGACCCACGGTGACGGGACGTCCGGCGGGCCACCGGCCGAACACATCGAAGAAATGGTGGAGCAGGGCGTCACCGGTGCGCGGAGCGGAGCGTCCGGCCGCGTCCTCGACCCGGTGCTCGACCGCGTCCCGGAGCGCGTAGGCGGCGAGGATCGCCCAGGTGTGGCCGCCGAGCAGCCCCCAGGACCCCTTGTCGAGCCGCCGGGCGCGGGCCCACCGCCGCACCCGCCGCAGCAGCTCCTGGTACGTCCCGATGTCGGCGTGCCCGGCGACGGAGCGGACCAGCGCATCGGAGTCGGTCACGCCGAGCGCTGCCCGGCGGGAGTCCTCGTCCAGCGCGGCCGACGCGTGCGCGGTCAGCTCGGGAAGGTCCTGCGGCAGCGGCAGATCCGGCCGCGCCGGGATCCCCGCGTACTGGAGGTCGACGTCGACGCCGTCGAACCGGCACCGCAGGACGCGGCCTCCGGGGCCCTCGACCTGGCGGGTCCGCACCCGGGCCGAGGCGGCGAGCCGTTCCCCGACCGCCGCGAGCACCTCCGCCGGTTCCCTCCCGTCCGGGCCCGCGCACACCAGGTCGAGGTCCGCGTCGGGCGCCGCGACGCCGAGGCGGGACGAGCCGGCGAGGTGGACATGGAGCCGCGGCCGTGCGGGAACCCCGGCGCACGCCTCGGCGAAGGCCGCCAGCGCCGCCGCGTGACGGGCCGAGGGCAGTCGCGACCACGAGGGCGTTCGCGCGGACGGGGGCGGCGGCCACGGGGGCGTCCCGCTCGGTCCTCCCGCGGCGAGCGGCACCGTCCGGCGGGACGCGAAGGGCTCGTCGCCGCGCCTGCTGATCAGGTGGACGGCGTCCACGGTGAACTCCACCGGGCCCATCAGGGCCCGCAGCTCGGCGATCCGCGCGGCCGTCGCCCGTCCCTCCAGCCGGGCGACCGTGAGATGCGGCGTGAAGGCCCTCCCCTCCTTCGCGGCGCAGCCGGGGAAGTACGGGGCGAGCCGCGCACGGAGATCCTCGAGGGCGCCCGGAGGGTCGCAGACGGGCTCGGCCCACACCGTCGTGCCGCTCCGGTGGTCGAAGCGGCGCAGCTCCGCGGCCCTGACCCGGAAGGCCCCCAGGCCCGCGACGGCCTCGGCGACCACGTCCGCCGCCGCGCCGAAGTGCTCCTCGCCGACGAAGCCGAAGAACAGGTTGAGGTGCGGCATCCAGCGGCGGTACGCGGGGTCGTGCGCCGCACGGACGGCCTGCACGCCCCCGCACGCCCCCTCGGGCGGCAGGACGGCCAGCGCACTGGTGTTCACCGCGGGCTCCGGGCACGGGACGGGCCCGGCGCGGCCCGCCGGGGCGCCGACCTCCACCAGCCCGGACACCCCGAAGTGGTCGGAGGCGTAACGCGGCCCTTCGCCCGGAGGGGGGACGTCCTCGAGAGCACGGTCGCCGAAGCGGCTCACCTCGACCGGCGTCATCCGGTCCGAGCGCACCAGGATCCGGTCGAGGCGGCGGGGCCGGCCGGTCGCCGACATCAGCGCCGCCAGCGGATTGACGCCCGGATCGAAGGTGAACCCGGGATCGTGCGGGTGGACCTCGCGCCAGGCGTCGGTGAGCCCGGCCTCGCGCAGGAGCGCGTCCTCGGCGCCGTCGCCGAAGTTCACGTCCGCGAGCACGACGGCGTCGGAGATCCCGCCGCCCGCCAGCCGTTCGCCGAGCACCCGGAGCTGCTCCGCGCGCCGGGCCCCGGCGTCGCGGGTCCGGTCGCTCGTCAGGTGCGCCGAGGCGAACGCCGCGACCCGCCCGTTCAGCACGACCCTTCCGAGCAGCATGTGCTTGTGCCGGGAGAAGTCGTGCCGCTCGATGAGGAGCGGCCAGCGAGAGAGCAGCATCTCGCCGTACGGGACGGCCGGGTCCGGCGCGGCCGACACGTGGAACCCGGCCCGGACCCACGGGGCCGCCAGCAGCGCCTCCCGCAGCCGGGGCGTGGCCTCGTGGAGCGCGACGACGTCCGCGCCGAGACCACCGAGAAGATCGACGCACGCGCCGATGCGCCGCTCGCCGTAGGTGCGGTGGGTCTCGTACACGTCCGCCAGGACGTTGTAGGTCACGACGTGCAGGGCATCGGCGATGACGTCGGCGATCCCGCCGGGCGCGGGCGTCCAGCGGCCGGTCGCGGCGTCGAACCGGGAGCACGGGAGGGACACCGGCGCCGGATGGGAAGCCCCCGCCCTGGGGGACGCCTTCGCCCTGAGGGGCGCCTCCGCCGGACGGGCCGCCGCAGCGCAGGCCCGGACGACGGCGTCCAGATCGGCCCCCGGCCCGTTCCCCGTCCCGAAGATGAGGTCGGTCTGTGTGCGCCGGTCCCAGACGACCAGGTCACCGGCCTTGATGTAGGCGACGCGGTGCCACGGCAGATCACCGCTCGCGGCGAACGCCGTCAGCGCGGACTCGCGCTCCCCATTGAAGCGGTCCTCGTACCCGACGCTGAATCCGGCCGCGTCCAGGAGCCCGTCGAAGCGGATGCGCGCGATCACGTCCTGCACCGGCCGCAGACCGTGAGATTCGGTCCGACCCCTGCCCACAAGTCCTCCGCTGCCATGCCAGACCCGGATCTGTCCCCCGGAACCTCGCACGTCACCCCTGGGCCGGGCAAACACATTTCCCGCCCCCGCCGGTCTGGTCGCTTGCGCGCCCATCGACCGGCGGTGCGCTCAGCTCAGCCTGTCCCGGAGGACGGGGACGCCCTCACCCTCCAGATCGGCGAGCGCCACCGTCCGGCCCGTGATGACCATCATCAGCGCCTCGGCGGGACCGCGCACGGCGGGCCCCGACCCGTACGACCAGTCGAGATCGGCCGCCGCCCAGGCGAGGCCGCCCACCGCGCCCTTGACCGCGAACCCCACCGTCCTCTGCTCGGTCAGGAACCGCAGGACGGCGGTGATGTCCTCCTTGGCGAACCTGCGGCTCAGCCCGAGCGGGCGCCTGATGTCCTGGCTGTGAATCAGGAGGTCCGCCAGGGGCCCCTCCGGCCGGCGCAGCGGAGCCCGGTACCCGGCCCGCCGCCGCAACGTGGCGGCGAGATCGTCGATCGGCCGGGCCGCGATCTGGGCCGTGACCCTGCGGCTGGCCTTGTGCATGTCGCCGCCGCAGGTGACGACCGTCCAGGTGAACGACGGCAGGCTCACGTCGAGGGCGGCCACCAGATGCGCGGCGACGTCCCGCACCGTCCACGCCTCGCACAGGCTCCGCGTGGCGAGCTGCTCAGGGGTCAGCGCCTCCAGCAGGTCGGCCAGGGCCCGCCGCTCGCCGGCGACCGCGTCCCACAGTTCCACGGGCGAACCCCTCACTCGCCGCGCGAGCGGCGGCGTCCGACGTCACGACGCGGTGCGCACCGCGGACGTCCGCGGCACCCGCGCACCTCCCGATGATCGCAGAACGCGGGCGCCACGAAGATCATTCCCGCGGTCAGGCTTCCTCGTCCTCGGCGGCGGAAGGTTTTTCCTCTTCGCATCGCTTGATCTTCGGATCGGCCTTCAGCGTGCTCGTCTGGAGCTCGCAGTCGGCCTTCGTGCGGACGTCCCGGAAATTCTGCCGGAACTGGTCGTGGAGCCCCGCATCGTTGATCTTGAGGGTGGTCTCGTCGTTCTGCCGGAGCGATGAGGGGTTCATGTTGTGCGTGCCGGTGAAGACGATCTTCTGGTTGATCGCGCCGTTGTAGACGCCGTCGATGAGCATGTTCTTCTCGTGCACCCCCTTGCCGGCCTTCGTGAACAGGCGAATCTCGGGACCGTGGTAGCCGCCCGCGGGCTTCAGCAATTCCGCCCGCGAAGTGTCCTCGATACTGTCGGCGACGATGTCGACATAGCAGCCCTGGCTGTCCAGTTCCCACAGCTTCTTCGCCACGGCGGGACGGTTGATGCTCCACATCGAGATACGGATGATCGTGCGGTGGTTGTCGGAGGTGCCGCCCTGGGTGCTGCCGAAGCATTTGACGTAGTTGAGGTAATTGACGACGGTGTCGCCGGTCGCCCGGGGATGGAAGTAGGTCTTGATGTTGCCGTGCGCCTTCGGCGTGCGCACGTTGTAGTAGTCGTTGCTCTTCTTCATCGCGGCCAGGTCATTGAAGTAGCCGCCGTACTCGGCATAGAGGCCGGTGTTCCCGGCGACGGCGTACGTGCTGTTCCAGCCCGCCAGGCCGCCGACGGTCGTGGCCTGGTTGGCGGTCGACTGCACCACCACGTCGCGAAGGCCGCTGGTCTCGGAGAACAGGAAGAACTTGTTGTGGTTGAACGGCGTCCCGGCCGTGCCGATGCAGGCCTTGCCCTCGGTGCACGTCATGAGCCACGACGGCTTGCTCTTGTCCTTGCCGAGTGTCTTGGCGAGCAGGCGGAACGACTCGTAACCACCCTCTTCTGGAGTCGTGTTGTTGAGGCTGTCCGCGACGACCTTCACCTTGACGCCGCGATGCGCCGCGGCGAGGAGAGCGTCGGGGACCTCGTTGGTCCTGAGCTGGTACGCCGAGACCCGGATCTCCGAACCCACCGCGGCGCCACCGATGAGATCGAGCAGGTGCTGGACGAGTCGGTTCCTCTCGGCGGGCGGTCCGTCCGGATTACTGAAGAACGCCCCCATGAGCGCGTTCTGCCGTCCACCGGCCTGCTGTGCCGCCCCGACCGGCTCGGTGACGTTTCCGTTGACGGCGACGGCCACGGCGGCGGAGGCCGCGACCGCCGCGACCGCGGCCGTGCCCAGAATGGGTCTTCTCATTCGGGAACTCCCCAGTGCGGACGCCTGCGGGCGACGTTGATGGAATGACGGGAGTCACCGTAGGGCGGTGCGTTATCGATTCAATATCAACGGCGGTCCCCGGCCTCGGGACGGGGCGACGGTTTTCGAGGCGCCGCGAGAGTTATCCACAGTTCGTCGGCCCCCTTCCGGCGGGCCCGCCGGGCGGGCAGGAGCTGGACGCGGGTCACCGTGGTCGACGTGGGCTTCCCCCGGCCGCAGACCCAGGTCCCGGCGATGGGCCCGCGCGGCGAACGGCTGTACGTCGACCTCGGATACGAGGCGTTCCGGGTGGGCCTGGAGTACGACGGCGAGCGGCACCACACCGGCCGCGCGAACCGGGCCCGCGACGAACGCCGCCGCCGCTGGCTCGCCACCGAGATGGGCTGGGAGATCATTCCCGTCACCAAGGACTTCCTGGCCCGTCCGGTCCCGTACCTGGAGGCCCTGCTCACCGCGCTCCTCCAGCGCGGCTGGAACCCCGACGGCACCACGATGGACCACATTGCCACCCGGCTGTCCCGGCGCCGCCGATGACCGTCCACCGCTTAGGGCCTGCTCACAGTGCCTCAGCCGTCGCGCGAGCGCGATACCCGCACGGTGGGGCGATGCCGGAGGCGAGCCTCAGCGGGCGGATCGCGAAGCGATGCCGTGCTCGCCAAGGCCCGGTAAGGCACGAGCCGCCAGGCGAGCGCCGCAGGCCGGGACTTTTGAAACGCACCCTAGTCCTTGAGGACGCGGTAGCGGAGGTGGGTGACGCCCTCCGATCCGATGGTCCTGGTCTGCTCCAGCCGTACCGGGTCGGGACCGAGGTGGTCGAAGAGGCGCACGCCCGAGCCGAGGAGGAGGGGGACGACGTTGAGGTGGATCTCGTCGAGCCGCCCGGCGCGGAGCACCTGCTGGACGACGTCCGCCGAGCACACCGACACCTTCCGGTCGCCGGCCGCCTCCAGCGCCAGGTCGAGGGCCCGGCCGGTGCCGGCGGTCACGAACGAGACGCGCGGGCTCCACTCGCCCTCCGGCGGCGCCCGGTGGGTGACGACGAAGATCGGCACGTCGATCGGGTGGCCGTCCTTCCAGCCGCCGGCGATGTCGAACGTGCGCCGGCCGCTGACCAGGGCGCCGCAGTCGTCCGTCCACTCGTCGATCACCACCTTGCTCGCGTCCGGCGGCGTGAACCCGCTCTCGGTGCGGTTGGCCTCCGGGCCGGCGTTCATCCAGGGGAACAGCAGCTCCCCACCCCGGCCGAGGGGGAGGCCGGGGCCGTCGCCGCCGCCGGCGACGAATCCGTCCAGCGACACGGTGAGATCGACAATGACGTTGCCCATGCCCGGCTCCTCTGCTCGTTCCGTTCGTCGTGGTGCCGACCCGCGGCCGGGCCGGAACTCATCGGCCGCTACGGGAGCAGGTCCTGGGCGATGACCGCGGCGTCCAGCAGGCGCGCCCCGCCCGGGACGCCGGGGTCGAGGCCGGTCAGGGCGGCCACCTTGCGCAGCCGGTAGTCCAGCGTGTTGCGGTGGACGTGCAGGTCCTTGGCCGTCCGGCTGCGGTTGTGGCCGTGCCGCACGAACGCCCGCAGGGTGTCCATCAGCTCGGGCCGCTCGGCGAGCCGGTCGAGCTTGGCGGCGAGCACGGCGAGGCCGGGGCCGGGGCGGGCGAGCTGGTACTCCAGCACCACGTCCTCGAACCGGTACAGCCCGGGGGGACGGCCGAGCCGCCGCACGATGTCCATCACCCGGCCGGCCTCGGCGGCGCCGGCCGCGACCGCGCCGTGGTCCTCGGCGACCGCCGCGGCGGCGACCAGCGGCCGTCCGACGGCCTCGCCGAGCCGGGCCAGCAGGTCCGGGAGGCCGGCCATGTCGAGGCCGGTCGAGCCGGGGGCGGACGGCAGCAGCACCGTGCCGCCGGTGGCGTCCAGGGCGGTGAGGACCTTGGTGCCGGTGAGCCCGTCCAGCGCCGACTGCAACCGGCGGGCCGTCCCGCCCGGCACCGGGGGGCCGTCCGGCCGGACGACCACCACCAGGTGGGACGGGGCGAGCGGGACCCCGGCCGCCTCGGCCAGGGCGAGCGCGGGCCGGCCCGCGAGCAGCGCGTCGACCAGCGCGCGGTGCGCCTCCCGCGCCTCCGCCTGGCCGCGCTGCTGTTCCTCCAGGTGCGCGAGCGCGACCGCGGGGATCATGTGCCGGATATGGCGGAGCAGGGCGTCACCGGCCGCGTCGAGCCCGGCGGCGTCGCCGGCCGTGGTCTCGGCGAGCGCCCGCCACAGCACCTCGGCGCCGACCAGGTGGGCGGCGAGCGCGGCCTCCAGCGGGACCCGCTCCGCCGCCCGGCGCGCCGACCACGCCACGACCTCGGTGACCTCCCCGGCCCCCGGCCCGTGCCCCGGCCGCAGCATCCGCAGGAAGAACAGCACGCTCGCCTCGACCGAGCGCCGGACCTCGCCCTCGATGACCTCCTCGGGAAGCCGCCCGTAGAAGGGGACCTCGGCCGCGCACCGCCGCAGCACCGCGTCGGTGATCTCCGGGAGCCGTCCGGCGATCCGCGCGTGCAGACCGTCCCGTGCCGGTGTCATGCCGGGATCGTGACATTGCACAACGCCGGACGGCAAACGTTGCGGCGATTGCGGACAGACCGGCCGCCCGGCGTCGTCCAGGATGTGCGATCAGACGATGCCGGGCGTGCGCCCGCACACCTCCGCGTCGCCGCTTCCGAAGGAGACCGGCCATGCCCCGAAGTCCCGCCAGACGCCTCCTGCTCGCGTTCGCGACGTTCCTGTCGGCCGTCGCGCTCGCCCTGCCCGCCACCGCTCCGCCCGCGTCCGCCGGAACCGGCTTCCCGCCGGTGGACGGCGCCTGGTCGAGCCCCGGCCCGTACGCGGTGGCGGTGAAGGTCGAGGCCGTCACGACGTTCTACTACCCGCGCGACATCGGCCAGAGCGCGCTGCGCCATCCCGTGATCATCTGGGGGAACGGGTCGTTCGCCTTCCCGGTCGTCTACCGCGACCTGCTGATCCACTGGGCGAGCCACGGGTTCGTCGTGGCCGCGTCCAACTCGACGCAGGCCGACACGGGCCTGTCCATGCGGGCGGGCATCGACCGGCTGGCCCGGCTCGACGGCGACGCGGGCAGCCCGTTCCACGGCCGCATCGACCTGGCGCACGTCGGCGCGAGCGGGCACTCCCAGGGCGCGGCCGGCGCGATCAACGCCGCCGCCGATCCGCGCGTGGACGCCATCGCCCCGATCCAGCCCGGACCGCTCGCCACCACGTCCGGCCTGCACGGGCCCGCGCTGTTCCTCGCCGGGCAGCGGGACTCCATCGTCTGGCCCGCGCTCGTCCGCGCGTTCTACGACTCCGCGGGCCGGGTCCCCGCGGTGTACGCGGAGCTGAAGGGCGCCGACCACTTCACCACCGTCGGCGACGGCGGCGGGTTCCGCGGCGTCACCACCGCGTGGTTCCGCTTCCACCTGATGGGCGACGAGCAGGCGCGCGGCGAGTTCTTCGGCCCGAGCTGCGCGGTCTGCACCGGTTCCGCCTGGTCGGACGTCCGCCGCAACGCCGAGGCGCTCCAGATCCCCGCCTCCTGACCGGCGCCGCCGGGCCCCGCGCGAGGGCGGGCCCGGCGGCCTCCGCCTGGGCGGTGCTAGGGCCTGTCCGGTGGATCTTTGTGTTCGGCTGTGGGTGATCTCGGGTGTGGTCTTTGATGATGTGTCATGGTGCGTCGTCATGAGTTGACCGATGCCGCCTGGCGGCGGATCGAACCTCTTCTGCCTGTTCGGGCTGGCCGGGGTGGCCGGTGGCTGGACCATCGGAGGGTGTTGGACGGGATCTTGTGGAAGCTGGCCACCGGTGCCCCGTGGCGGGATCTGCCCGAGCGGTACGGCAACTGGAAGACCGTTTATGAGCGTTATCGGCGGTGGGCCGCCGATGGCACCTTCGACCGGATCCTGGCGCATGTACAGGTCCATGATGACGCCGTCGGGCGGATCGACTGGAGTGTCAGCGTCGACTCGACCATCGTGCGGGCCCACCAGCACGCCACTGGTGCCCGCAAAAAGGGGCACTCGGCCGGACAAACCGGTCGGCCGATGGAGTGGGGCAGGCTCTTGGACGGTCCCGAGGCGGGCTGACCACCAAGATCCACCTGGCCGTCGACGGCCGTGGCCTGCCGCTGTCGATCGTGCTCACCGCCGGGAACATCAACGACTGCACTGCCTTCCCGCACGTCCTGGCGGCGATACGGGTATCGCGGCCCGGCCCGGGCCGTCCGCGGTGCCGGCCCGACCGGGTCATCGCGGACAAGGCCTACAGCTCGGCCGCGATCCGCCGGTCGCTACGCGACCGCGGGATCGGCACCACCATCCCCGAACGCGCCGACCAGAAGGCCGGACGCGCCCGCCGCGGAACCCTCGGCGGACGCCCACCGGCCTTCGACCCCGCCGTCTACCGGCGCCGCAACGTCGTCGAACGCTGCATCGGCCGACTCAAGCAATGGCGCGGCATCGCCACCCGCTACGACAAACTCGCCCGCAACTATCAAGCCGCGATCACCCTGGTCACAGCCCTGCTATGGATCAACACATGATCCACCGGACAGGCCCTAGCCGACGTCGGTGGAGTACGCCACGTCCTTCTGGGCCTCGACGGCCGCGAGGCGCTCGACCATCGCGGCGTGCACCAGGGCGTAGGCGTCCGAGCCCAGCAGCAGCCGCCGGGGCGGATCGGCGGCCTCGGCGACGTCGATCATCGCCGCGACCACCTTCGCCTGGTCCCCGGGCATGTCCTCCAGCGGGATGGTGCGGATCATGCCGGGCTCGACCAGCGTGGTGCGGACGCCGAACGGCTCGACCTCCCGGGCGAACGCCTCGAAGAACCCCTCGACCCCCGCCCGCACCAGCCGCCGGGTCGCGCTCACCGCCGCCGGTGAGGCGTCCCTGCCCGAGGCCCGGCGCGTCCTGGACGCCGCCGGGCACGCCCTCGAGGTCGGCCGCCGCGCCGCGCACGGGCACGCCGGAGAGGTCAGGGTCGGGTACGCCGAGGACATCGGCCCGCGGCTGTTCCAGCTCGCGGTGCCCCGGGCGCCGTCCGTCCGGGTGCTGCCCCGGCCGATGACCACGCCCGACCAGCTCGCCGCCCTCGCCGAGCACCGGCTCGACCTCGCCTTCGGCTGGGAGCCCGACCAGGCCCCCGGCCTCGCGGTCCTGCCGGTCGCCCGCGAGCCGCTGGTGGCCACGCTCGCGGCCGGCCATCCGCTCGCCGCCGGGGCCGCCGTCGACCCGGCCCGCCTGTCGCGCCGGCCGCTCGTCCTGATCCCGAGGGACGGCCTCGTATGGCGGCGGGGCGACGCCGGCGACGCGGTCGCCGCCCTGGTCGCCGTGGTCCGCGAGCTCCGCGACACCGGCGCGTTCGCGCCCCCCGGTCTGGAACCCTGATCCCGGACGGGGGCTTCGCCGGCCGAGACCCGTCCGGTCGGCGCCGGGGGGAACAAGGGGCGGCGGCGGGCCGTTGGCACCGGTGAGGGCGCGAGCCGCCCTCCCGGACGAGGAGTACGCGCCGTACCCGGCAAGCCAAGACGACGCGTGACGTTGTCGTCTCGTCCCGTCCGGGAGTGTGCACCATGGCATGGATCCTCGTCGTCGTCGCCGGCCTCTTCGAGGTCGCAATGGCCCTCTGTCTCAAGGCCAGCAAGGGCTTCTCCGAGCCGCTGCCCGCGGTCGGCTTCCTGGCCTTCGCCGCCATCAGCTTCGGCCTGCTCAACTTCGCCCTCAAGACCCTGGACGTCGGCACCGCGTACGCGGTGTGGGTCGGCATCGGCGCGGTCGGCACCGCCGCGCTCGGCATGCTGCTGATGGGCGACCAGGTCTCCGCCCTCAAGATCGGCGCCCTCGCGCTCATCATCGTCGGCGTCGTCGGCCTCAACCTCGCCGGCGGCGGCGCGCACTGAGGCGCCCCTCCCTGACCCGGCGGATGCGGGTCGCCGGCGCGGCCGTGCCGGCCGTCCCTCCCGATCGGACTTGCAGAATTATGTTCTAGGGCACCAGAATAATGTTCTGTGAGCGAGGCGGGGCGGGACCGGATCCTGCGGGCGGCCCTGGAGCTGTTCGGGCGGGACGGGGTGGCGGGCACGACCCTGAGCCGGCTGCGTGCGGCGAGCGGGGTCAGTGTCGGCAGCTTCTACCACCACTTTGCGGGCAAGGAACAGGTCGCGGGGGCGCTGTTCCTTGACTGCATCTCCCTGTACCAGGACGCGTTCGTCGTGGAGTTGCGGAGGCATGAGAGCGCCCGCGAGGGAGTGACCGCGATGGTCGCCTTTCACGTGCGGTGGTGCGTGCAGAACCCCGACCGGGCGCGGTTCCTGTTCACCGAGAGGCAGCCTCTGGGCGCCGAGCTGAAGACGCGCAACCGGGCGTTCTTCGGCGAGGTGCTCGGCTGGTGGCGGGTCCACGTCCACCACGGGGCGCTGCCCGAGCTGGACCGCGTCACCTCGCTCGTGCTGTGGCTCGGACCGGCGCACGAGCTGTGCCGGCTCTGGCTGAACGGCGAGATCCCGCTCCCCGGGGACGAACAGATCGGCACGTTGAGCGAGGCCGCATGGCGGTCGCTAGGAGGATCACAATGATCATCGACGCTTGGATGCAGCACGGCACGGTGCGGTTCCTGAACCACGAGATGCTCGACTCGCTCTGGCGGTGGACGGGGCAGGAGCCGCCGAAGGAGGAGGTCCCGGTCGAGGTGACGGTGGCCGCGATGGACGCGGGGAACATCGACGTCGGCCTGATCAGCGCCTGGTACGGCCCGGAGGGCGCGCTGGTGAGCAACGACGAGGTGGCCGCGTCCGTCGCGGCGGCGCCGGGGCGGCTGCGCGGGGTCGCGTCGGTCGACCTGCGCAAGCCGATGGAGGCGGTGCGGGAGCTGCGGCGGTGCGTGACCGAGCTGGGCTTCGTGGGGCTGCGGGTCGTGCCGTGGCTGTGGGAGCTGCCGCCGACCGACCGGCGCTACTACCCGCTGTACGCCGAGTGCGTCGAGCTCGGCGTCCCGTTCTGCACGCAGGTCGGGCACACCGGGCCGCTGCGGCCGAGCGAGACGGGCCGGCCGATCCCGTACGTTGACCAGGTGGCGCTGGACTTCCCCGACCTGGTCATCGTCGGCGGCCACATCGGCTACCCGTGGACCGAGGAGATGATCGCGGTCTGCCGCAAGCACCCCAACGTCTACATCGACACCTCCGCGTACACGGTGCGGCGCTACCCGCCCGAGCTGGTCGCGTACATGAAGCAGGACCGGCGGCACAAGGTCATGTTCGGCACCAACCACCCGATGATCAGCGCGGACCGTGCCCTGAAGGGCCTGCCCGAGCTGGGGCTGGACGACGCGGCCCGGGAGGCGTTCCTGTCCGGCAACGCCAGGCGGGTCTTCTTCGCCGGGTCCGGCATCGGGTAGCGGATTGGCGTCCAGTAATACGTATGACTAGCGTGCGGAGGATGGATCTCGCCAACCTCCCCAAGGTCGAGCTGCACAGCCATCTCGACTGCTGCCTGAGCTACGACGCGGCGCGGCGCATCGACCCGAGGATCACCCGCGGGCACTACGCCCGGACCTTCGTCGCGCCGCCGAAGTGCGCGTCCCTCGCGGACTACCTGACCTACACCCTGCATTACCGTGCGCTGCTCCAGAGCGGGCGGGCGCTGCGGATCGCGGTGCAGGACGTCTTCGAGCAGATGTCCCGCGACGGGATCGCCTACGCCGAGCTGCGCTTCGCGCCCCTGGTCCATACCGAGGGCGGAGAGCTGTCGGCCGACCAGGTCGTCGCGCACGTGGCGGAGGAGACGGCGGCGCAGTCGGCGGCGACCGGTATCGACGCCGGGCTGATCCTGTGCACGCTGCGCGACTACGACGCCGGACGCAGCCTGGAGACCGCGCGGCTCGCCGTCCGGCACGCGCGTTCGGGGCCGGTGGTCGCGCTCGACATCGCCGGTGACGAGATCGCCCATCCGCTCGATCCGCACGTGCCGGCGTTCGCGCACGCCCGGGACGGGGGACTGGGCGTGACCGTCCACGCCGGGGAGTCCGGCGGTCCCGGCAGCGTGCGGGAGGCCCTCGACAAGACGGGCACCCGCCGCATCGGGCACGGCGTCCGCAGCGCCGAGGACCCCGAGCTGCTCGCGCGGCTGAGGGAGGAAGGGGTCCATCTGGAGGTCTGCCCGTCCTGCAACGTGCAGACCTCCACCGCGCCCTCGCTCGCCGAGCATCCGGTGGGACGGCTGCGCGAGGCGGGCGTGCGGGTCGGGATCAGCACCGACACGCGGGCGGTCACCGGCGTGCGGCTGACCGAGGAGTACGAGCGGCTGCGAGACGTCCACGGCTGGACCCTCGCCGACTTCGCCGAGGTCAACCGGGCCGCGCTGGCCGCCTCGTTCGCGCCCGAGCCGGTGCGGGCGCGCGTCGCGACGTTCGTGGACGAGGCGTACGCGGGCGCCGCGTCGTGAGCCGGCGGCCGGTTCCCGCGCCGGCCGCCGTCGCGCGTCGCGGTCAGGGCTTCCAGTGCGGGTCGCGGCCGAGGTAGCTCAGGAGCGCCGCGACGGCGTCGTCGGGGCCCGCCGGGAGCGCCGGCCCGAACACACCGTACTGCCGGAGCGGTTCGACGAGCTCCATCGCGACCTTCAGCAGCGGCCGGGCCAGCTCGGGGGTCAGCGGGGACGGGAGGCCGGCCGCGACGGCGATGTCCCAGGCGTGGACGGCGGCGTCCAGCCCGGCGGCGCCGGCCCCGAGCTCGCCGGACATCGAGTGCGGCGGGATCGGGGTCGTGACCTCCGGCGCGTCCTTGGCGACGGTGGCCCAGGCGGACGCGGTCGTGTTCAGCGCCTCCTCGGTCACCTCGTGAGGGGTCCGGTCCAGGACGCCGGAGGGCTTGAACGGGTCGTAGCCGGGGCCGGGCCCGCCCGTGATCGCGGCGGCGTAGGCGAGCTGGTCGCCCGCGGCATGCTGGAGCACCTGCGTCGCCGTCCAGTCCGCGCAGGGGGTCGGCAGCGTCCAGCCGTCGGCCGGGACGCCGCGCACCGCCGTACGCAATGCCTGGTGAGCGGCATCGAGTACGGTCCATCCTGAAATGATGATCTCGCTCATATCCGGTTCCCTTCGGGTGGTTCCGCGCTGCATCGAGTCTATCAGAACGGAATGATTCGTTCCATTTGGTGCTGGCAGGAGCGGGACCAGGGGTTCCGGACGGCTCAGGCGGCGGGCTGGTAGCGCTGTTCGCGGGTCTGGGAGCCGATGTAGCGGAGCATGCTGCGCAGCGCCCAGTGGTTCACGCCGGTCGGCAGCATCCGGTAGCCCTGCCGGTTGGCGAGCGCCAGCGCGGAGAAGCGGGCCTGGTCGAGCGGGCCCCACGGGATGCCGAAGCGCTCCCGGACGATCGGCGGCATGCAGCCGAAGGTGACCAGCCGCAGCGGGCGCTCTGCGACGATCTTGCCGGCCCGCTCGGCGAGGGGGCCGCCCACGGGCAGCAGCGAGACGGTGTCGGAGCCGCTCCTGGCGATGTCGAGCGCCCGTGCCGCCGCCGGGGTCAGCTCCAGCCGCTTGGCGCAGATGTGCCAGAACTTGCTCTGGAACGAGGCGTAGTCGGGCGGGACGGGCCGCATGCTGACGCCGTAGCGGGAGTACCACGTGACGGTCTCGGCGTAGAGCCGGTCGTGGTCCTCCGCGCTCAGCGCGCGCGGATGGAACACCTCGGCCGCCTTGAAGATCTCCCAGGTGAACGTGGCGTGCGCCCACCAGAAGGTCTCGGGTTCGAGTGCGTGGTAGCGGCGGGCGTGCTCGTCCACGCCGCCGATGGCGCGGTGCAGGTCGCGGATGCCGCGCCCGCGCGCCGCCCCGTCCGGGGCGAGGATGGTCGCCCAGATCTGCGGGACCGAGCGATGGATCCGGTCGAACGGGGCGTCGAAGAACGCCGAGTGCTCGGAGACGCCGGCGCCGATCGCGGGGTGCAGGAGCTGCATCAGCCCGGCGGCGGCGCCCGGGAGGAGGGAGCGCAGGTCGGCGGCGTACTTCCAGAGCAGCGAGCCGGGTCCGAGTGGTGCCGGGGGTGCGGGGAAGGGAGACGGGGCGGGCATCGCACCTCCAGGGACGTCTGCCCTCAGGATAAAGCGCGTGAGACGCGAGTCAAGATTTGTCTTACGTCAGGCCGTCCGCCCGCTGCCGTCGCCCGTCCGCCGCCGTCGCCCGTCCGCCCGGAGGCGACGGCGGCGGGCTCAGCCGGCCGCGCTCAGCGGCGGCCGGGCCTGGTGTAGACCGCGACGGCGCAGGCGCTGCCGAGGCCGATGTTGTGCTGGAGGGCGACGCCGGCGTTCTCGACCTGCCGCCCGCCGGCCGTCCCGCGCAGCTGCCAGGTCAGCTCGGCGCACTGGGCGATGCCGGTGGCGCCGAGCGGGTGGCCCTTGGAGATCAGCCCGCCGGACGGGTTGACGACCCACCGGCCCCCGTAGGTGGTGGCCTCGTCGTCGACGAGCTTGTGGGCCTCGCCGATCTCGGCCATGCCGAGCGCCTCGTAGGTGATGAGCTCGTTGGCGCTGAAGCAGTCGTGCAGCTCGATCACGTCGACGTCGTCGATGCCCACCCCGGCCTCGTCCATCGCCTTGCGGGCGGCGCGCTGCGAGCAGCCGAACCCGACCACCTGGATGGAGGAGTGGTCGGCGAAGCTGTCGGGGGTGTCGGTGGCGATGTGGTGCCCGGCGATCTCGACGGCCTGGTCCCACAGGCCCTGCTCCTCGACGAACCGCTCGCTCACCACGACCGCGGCGGCGGCGCCGTCGGAGGTGGGGGAGCACTGGAGCTTGGTCAGCGGGTCGAAGATCATCGTGGCGTTCTTCACGTTGTCCAGGCTGTACTCGTCCTGGAACTGCGCGTACGGGTTGTGCACCGAGTGCTTGTGGTTCTTCCACCCGATCCACGCGAAGTGGTCGGGCGTCGAGCCGTACCGCTCCATGTGCTCGCGGCCCGCGTTGCCGAACATCTGCGGCATCGGCGCCTTGTCCATCTCCCAGGGGCGGCCCTCCACCATCGAGTTGAGGTGGTGGTCGACGATGGTCACCTTCGACTTGCCGACGCCCGCGCCGAGCGACCCCTTCTGCATCTTCTCCATGCCGAGCGCGAGCACGCAGTCGGCCAGCCCGCCGCGGATCGCCTGCCTGGCCAGGAACAGCGCGCTGGACCCGGTCGCGCAGGCGTTCGCGACGGTCATCACCGGGATGCCGGTCATGCCGGTCTCGTAGAGGGCGCGCTGGCCCATCGCGCCGTACATCGAGCCCGCGTACGCCTGCTCGATCCGGTCGTAGGCGACGCCCGCGTCCTCCAGCGCCTTGCCGACGGCCTCCTTGGCCATGTCCGGGTACTCCCAGTCGCGGGAGCCCGGCTTCTCGAACTTGGTCATGCCCACGCCGACGACGAAGGTGCGGTTGGCCATCCGGTTCGCCTCCTGTACCGAATCGAGTTCGGCACCACGATAGCCCGCGAGCCAACTGAGCGCTCGCTTGGGTACGTGCCACCGGGGCGCCCTCCCCGGCGGCGGGTCAGCCGGACAGCTCCTCGGCGATGGCGGCGGCGAACGCGTCGACGTCGTCCTCGGTGGTGTCGAACGAGCACACCCAGCGGACCTCGCCGGTGCGCTCGTCCCAGGTGTAGAACGCGAACCGCTTGCGCAGCCGCTCGGCCGCGTCCGCCGGGAGGACCGCGAACACCGCGTTGGCCTCGACGGGACGCCGGATCTCGACGCCGGGGACCCGGCCCGCCGCGCCGGCCAGCCGCCGCGCCATCGCGTTGGAGTGCCGCGCGTTGCGCAGCCACAGGTCGCCTTCGAGGAGCGCGACGAGCTGCGCCGACACGTACCGCATCTTGGACGCGAGCTGCATGCCCGCCTTGCGCAGGTACGCCAGGCCGCGGACGGCATCCGGGTTCAGCACGACGATCGCCTCGCCGAGCAGCAGCCCGTTCTTGGTACCGCCGAACGACAGCACGTCCACGCCGGCGTCGGTGGTGAACGCGCGCAGCGGCAGGTCGAGCGCGGCGGCGGCGTTGGCCACCCGCGCCCCGTCCATGTGCACGAGCATGCCGCGCTCGTGCGCGCACGCCGCGACGGCCGCGATCTCGGCGGCGGTGTAGACGGTGCCGACCTCGGTGCTCTGGGTGATCGACACGACGGCCGGCTGGGCGCGCTGTAGGTTGCCGAAGCCGCGCGCGTGGCGGTCGATCAGCTCCGGCGTCAGCTTCCCGTCGGGCGCGGGCACCGGGATCAGCTTCAGCCCGGCGACCTTCTCGGCCGCGCCGCACTCGTCGGTGTTGATGTGTGCCGACTCGGGGCAGACGACCGCGCTCCAGCGCTCCGACATCGCCTGGAGCGACACCACGTTGGCGCCGGTCCCGTTGAACACCGGGAACACCTCGGCGCGCTCGCCGAAGTGCCCGCGCACGACCTCGCGCAGCCGCGCGGTGGACGTGTCGCCGCCGTAGGCGGGCTGGTGGCCCGCGTTGGCCGCGGTGAGCGCGGCGAGGATCTCGGGGTGCACGCCGGCCTGGTTGTCGCTGGCGAACCCGCGGGCGCGGGCGGCGGGATCAGGGCCGGGAGAGGTCAAGGCGGACTCCGTTCAGTTCGCGGGCGGGCTTGTCCCACAGGCCCGCGACGACCTGCGCGAGGTCGTCGACGTGGGTGAGGCCGGTGAAGGGGGCGCCGGGCTTCTCCGCGCGCATCGCGTCGGTGAGCAGCGCCTGCACGACCAGGATGGTGGCGGCGGCGCCCGTGTCGCCGGTGTCGGTGGCGCCGGTGTCCGTGTCGGCCGGGCCTGTGTCGGCGGGGCCTGTGTCGGCGGGGCCCGTGCCCGCGGCGCGCGTGGCGAAGGAGTCGGCCAGTGCCAGCGTCCACGCCTCGGCCGCCGCCTTCGCGGTCGCGTACGCGGCGGCGTTCTGGCTCGGCCGCTGCGCGGCGTGCTGCGACACGATCGCGAACCGGCCGCGCGGCGCCTCCCGCAACGCGTCGTGGAACGCGAGCGTGGTGTGTTGCAGCGTGCGGATCAGCTGGTCGTGCAGGAACGCCCAGTCGGCCAGGTCGGTGTCGCCGAATGACGCGCCGCCGCGCCAGCCGCCGACGAGGTGGACCAGCCCGTCCACCCGGCCGTGCTCGGCGACGACGCCGTCCGCCCAGGCACGCGTCGCGCCGGCGTCGAGCAGGTCGACGGCGGCCGGGACGATCAGCGGGTCGTGCCATTCGCGGGGCGTGCGCGCGGCGGCGACGACGCGCGTCCCGCCCGCGGCCAGGCACCGCGCCACCGCCTGCCCGGCGGCGCTGCTCGCGCCGGCCACCACGACCACCCGCCCGGCGGACGGGACGGGGGACCGGGGGTTCGAAGGCTCAGTCAGGACCATGCCCTCATTGTCGCGGACGGGGCGGATGCTCAGGTGCGGGCCTCCGGGCCGCCGACCCGTTCGCCCGCGTGCCCGGCGACGTGCTCGGCGGTGTGGTCGGACATCGGCTTGGACACGGGCTTGGGCGCCTGCTTCACGGCGGGCCTCGGCGCCGGCTTCGGAGCCGGGTCGGGGACGCGCGGGCCGACCCGGGGCCGCAGTGCGTCGACGTCGTCGCCGAGCCGGGCCATGGTGGCCTGGAGGTCGCGCCACAGCCCGGCTCGCCGCTCCACCCGCGCCAGCCTCTCCCGCAGATCCGAGACGCGCCCTTCGAGCGTCTCGAGGCGGGTGCGGCCGGCCGCGGTGTCCTCGCCCGTCCGGATCAGGGCGGTGGCGACGGTGGCGAGGTCGCGCTCGGTGTCGTCCATCCGCTCGTCGATGCGGGGGAGCACCCGGTCGTTGAGCTGGGCGACCAGCGAGTCGAGCTCGGCGCGCAGCGCCACCAGGCCGGCGTCCTGGACCGCCAGGACCTCCTCCAGCCGCCGGATGCGCGCCTCGTGCGCGGGCACCGGCCGCTCGGGGCGCGCGGTGCGTTCCAGGTCCCGGCCCAGTCTGCGGAGGAGGCCGAGCCCCTCGCGCAAACGGCGCTCCGCCTGGGCGGTGGCGCGGCGGACGGGACCCGAGAACACGGCCATGATGCTCCTCGTACCTGGGGATCCTGACGCGGGGATTCCCCTTGAACTGTAGGCGAATCAGGTCGAAACGGGACATGGACCGATGGTGTCGATCCGGTGTACGGCGGCGTCACCGGGGCATGATCGCGGGCCGGTGCCGGGCGATCCTCCCGCCGCCCGCGCCGGGCAGGGCGGGGTAGGTGCACACGCACAGCCCGTGCAGCACGATGAGCCGCGCGCGTGCGTTGGTGTAGTCGGTCCGGTTCTCCGCCGGGCGCACGCGCCGGCAGGTCAGGCACAACATGGTGATTCCTTCCCTGACCGCCGGGCATGACGGGGTACCGGCCCGTGCGCCCCCCGGCGCCTCCCCCCGGAAGCGCTTGGGGAGGCGGGTCCCCCTCGGGCGACCGGACCGGCTCCCGGCGGTGTCCCCGCACGCTAGGCGCCCCGAGGTTGCAAACACGTTGCGACCGAGCGACTACTCTGTGTGTCGGCTCACAGGGTGACCGGTTCCTGGGAAGCGGTTGCGCCGTAATGGGTTGAGGCCGATCCTCAAATCGATCCGAAGCTTCTTCATCCGGGGCGGGGGAACAGGTGATGGTGCAGGATCCGGCGTCATCGGCGCTCCACGCGCTCCGTCCGCCCGGCGGCCCCGTACCGGGGCTGGGCGACCTGCTGGAGGCCGCGTCCGGATCCGGCTGCGGCACGTCGCTCGGTAGCGGGGCGGGGCCGGGCGGCGTCCGGCCCGTCCAGCAGCCCGACCCGTACCCGCCGGTGCTGCGCGGCCTACTGCGCGAGATCGCGGGCGACGCCGCGCACCTGATGGTGCTCACCGACGCCGCGGGCCGCGTGCTGCCGCCCGGCCGCCCGCCCGGGCCGCGCCGCGCCGGCGGCGCGTCCGGCGTCCCGATCACCGACCCCGACACCGGACGGGTGATCGGCCGCGTCGAAGCCGGCGGCGCCGGGGCACCGCACCCCGCGGTGGCCGCGCTGGTCAGCGCCACGGCCCGGCTCGCCGAGGCCCGGCTCGAGCTGGCGATGCGGCGGCGCGACGACCGGCTCAGGGAACGGTTCCTGCCCCACCTGCGGGCGCTGCGCGGCGAGCCCGCCGTGCTGGTCACCGCCACCGGTCGGGTCCTGGCCGCCGAGCCCGCGGGGTGGACCGGCCGCCGTCTGCCCGTCCCTTTCCCGGGCGCGCAGATCGAGCTCCCGGACGGGCGGCCCGCGCTCGCCGAACCCCTCGGCGAGGTGTTCCTGCTGCGCCCGCCGGGCGTCCCCGACGACCGGGCGAACCCCGCCGGGCGGACGGCGCGGACGTGCGGCGCGGGCCGCCGCGGCGCCGGGCCCGTCCCGCCGTCCGGCGCGGACCGGCGACCGCTCACCCTCTCGCTGCTCGGCACCGACCAGCCGAGCGCGCGCCTGGACGGGCGGCAGGTTCCGCTGACGCTGCGGCACGCCGAGATCCTCGCGCTGCTGGCGCTCCATCCGCAGGGGCTGAACGCCGACCGGCTCTCCTGGCACCTCTACGGTGAGGACGGCAGCCCCGTCACGGTGCGCGCCGAGATCCACCGGCTGCGCGGCCAGCTCGCCGGCCTGGTGCAGGCCAAGCCCTACCGGCTGGCGTGCACGCTGGTCGACGCCGACTTCCTCACCGTGCGCCGGCTGCTGGACGAGGGTGACGTGTCCTCGGCGGTCCGCCTGTACCGGGGCGAGCTGCTGCCGCGTTCCGACGCGCCCGCCATCCGTGCCGAACGCGACGAGCTCGCGGTCGGCGTCCGCGGGCACGTGCTCGACCTCGGCGGGCCGGGCTCGCTGTGGGCCTACGCCCAGACCGACCCCGGCCGGTCCGACCTGGAGGTGCTGGAACGGCTCAGGTCGGTCCTACCCGCCGGCGATCCGCGGCTGGCCGCGGTCGCCTCGCGCAGCGCCCGCCTCCTAGAGGCCGACGGCGCCTGATGCCGCGTCCGGTGGCGCCCGCGGTCACTCAGACGGCCGCCGCGCCGGCACCGAGGAGATGCGTGCAGTCGTTGTAGGAGACCGGGCCGAGGCGCGGGCCGTCGTTGCGCCACCGGCTGACCGAGCAGTTGGCGACGGGCTCGCCCTCGATCTCGAGGACCTCGCGTTCGGACAGCCCCTCCACCAGGTAACGGGTCACGACCACGATCGCGTCGTGCGTCACCACCAGCACCCGTCCGCCGGTCGAGTCGGACGCCACGTCGCGGTAGAGGCTGCGCAGCCGCAGCGCCAGGTCCGCCCAGGATTCGCCGCCGGGCGGCCGGTAGTAGAACTTGCCGAGGCGGGCCAGCCGCTCGGCCTCACTGGGGAAGCGCCGCCGCACGCCGGTCGGGGTCAGGCCCTCCAGCATCCCCTGGTCGCGGTCGCGGAGCCGCTCGTCCACGCGGATCTCCAGCCCGGACGCCGTGTCCGGCGCCTGCGCCAGCGCGATCCGCGCGGTGTCCAGCGTCCGCACGAACGGGGAGGCCAGCACCGTCGTCGGCCGCTCGTCCTCGGGGAGCGCGGCCAGCCAGCGGCCCAGCGACTCAGCCTGCCTGCGGCCCGCCTCGGACAGGGGGACGTCGGCGTCGCGCTCGGATATCCCGGTCTCCTCGGCGTCGGTGCCGAGCACCGTCCGGTACGCGATGTTGCCGGTGCTCTCACCGTGCCTGGTCAGGTTGAGCCACTGGAGCGCATTCACGCGGACATGCTCCCACGCCGCCGGGGCACCCTTGTTCTACAACCGGTAGTACTCTGTGTTCCCGTGACGAACGCCCTGGCCACCGTGATCATCGTGGTGTCGCTGCTCACCGCCGCCTACGCCCTGGTCGCCGCGCTGCGGGACCGTCCGATGGGCTGGGGCGAGCTGATCACGCTCGGCGCCCTGGAGATCCTGCTCGTCGTGCAGGCGGTGCTCGGCTTCGTGAAGGTCGCCGACGGTGCCGGGCCCGGCGGCGCCACCTTCCCCGGCTACCTGCTCGGCGCCCTGCTGATCCCCGTCGCCGGGGCGGGCTGGGGGGCACTGGAGCGCTCGCGCTGGGGGCCCGCCGTGATCGTGGTCGTAGGCCTCGCCGTCGCCGTGATGATCGTCAGGATGAACCAGATCTGGACGGGGACCGCGGCCTAGCTGCGGCGAAATCGGCGGGGTGGTCGCTGAGCAGCACAGACACCCCCTCATTCCCCCGCTACCCCCTGGTGAATCCTGGGGTCGTGTGCCCTGGATGTGCCCCGATCATCGGGCCTCAAGGCCGTCACCGACAACCCCGCCATCCGGATCGTGCCGGACATCTCGGTCGACCCAGGATGGCACGCCTTCATCGAGCACACCATCGAGTACGCGGAGTTCTGCGACCGTATCGCCGGGCGGTTCCTGCACCACGTCCCCATCATGATCGAGGACATCAGCTCGGGGGCCGCGATGGCCCGCACCATCCCGGCGCTGCACGCGACCGGCTACCCGGTCGACATGGAATTCTGGGACACCGGCGAAAGCTGCTGCCCTCCGCAACCGTGCGTCTGACCTGAGAAAGGCGACCCATGCGCAGCACGTGGACCGACCTGCCCACCGAGGTCAGGGACGCCGTCCAGGCGCACACCGGCGAGGTGACCGGGATCGATCCGGCACCCGCCGGCAACCACGCCGAGATCGCCGTGACCCTGCACACCGCGACCGCGCGGACCTTCATCAAGGCCGCACGAAAGCTGGGCGATCAGGACGGCGCCGAAGTCTGGTCGCTGCGCAACGAGGCCGCCATCAACCCGCACGTGACCGAGTTCGCCCCCCGGCTTCTGTGGCAGGCCGAGGCCGGGGGGTGGCTCGCACTCGGGTTCGAGCACGTGGACGGCCGGCACGCCGACTTCACCCCCGGCTCAC
This sequence comes from Spirillospora sp. NBC_01491, assembly GCF_036227065.1. Classification (GTDB taxonomy): domain Bacteria; phylum Actinomycetota; class Actinomycetes; order Streptosporangiales; family Streptosporangiaceae; genus Spirillospora; species Spirillospora xylanilytica. The sequence goes on along the minus strand of NZ_CP109432.1, from coordinate 1,855,983 downwards.
CCGACCTGGAGATCCTCGCCAAGACCCTCCAGTCGTTGCAGACCACCCCGTGCCCGGACGAGGTGCGGATGCGGGTCGAGCGCCGCTGGGCGCCGGTCGCCGAGGACGTGACCCCGATGGCCGGGAACGCCCTGCTGCACACCGACCTGAACAGCGACAACCTGCTCATCACCCCAGACGGGCAGGCCCGCGTGGTGGACTGGGCGTTCGCCGCCCGCGGCGCCGCCTGGGTCGAACTGGGCGTGCTGACGCCCTGGCTGCTCAAGGCCGGCCACACCCCCGCCGGGGCCGCAGACTGGATCTCCCAGTTCACCTCCTGGACCGCGGCCGACCCCGCGCACATCGACCTGTTCTCCCAAGCGTTCGCCGCACGCTGGGCACAGCACGCCGCCCGCCTGGCCCCAGAGGCATGGGTGACCCTGCACGCAGACCTCACCCGCCGCTGGGCCGAGCACCGCACCGGGCGCCCCTCATGACCGACTGGACGCAGACCCACCCCACCCAGACCATGACGACGCCGGGCGGCGAACGGGTGGAGATCGACCTGGAGATGATCCCCCTCCTCACCCAACTCTGGCGGCACGGCTTCGAGACCCTCCTGGCCTGTCAGGACCTCGGAGAGGCGATCCTTGGCGGCGGGACGCGAGTACCGCCCCAGGAGCGCGAGAGCCATGCGGCCGATCGGATGGGCCGGGCCTGGCTAAAGGTCCGCATGGAGGACGGACCCCGGCTACTGGAGGTGCTCCAGCCACTCAGCGACTACCAGGGCTGGGTGCTGCACGCGGAGGAGGCGCGCGGCCGTCCATGGGTGTCGGTCACCTTCCCCCGACAGGACATCGTCGAGGCCGCGGCACTTCTCGGCCGTGCCCCCAGCATGCAGTGAACCCGATCTAGCACCACGAAAACGCCCCCGCAACTCCCAGAACGGGAGAGCAGAGGCGTTCGCATGCCGGTCGGAGACCGGCGCCCGCCGCGCCGCCCGCCACAATCACCCTTCTCGTGGGGAGCCCGGCCGGAGAACCTCACACGGTCCGGCTGCTGTTCCAGAGGGAGAACCGGCAGCCCTACTACCGGCAGCGGTACGAAATCCTCTGGACCGAGGTGCGGGCCGCCGCGGGCGCTCCGGCCACATCGGTGAACGGGTTCCACGTGCTCCGGCGCACGTTCGCCTCTGCGTGCCTGGCGTCGGGGGTCGACATCCGCACTCTCGCCGAGTGGCTGGGGCACGACGATCCCGGGTTCACACTCAAGGTGTACGGTCACCTGATGCCGTCAGCGGCGGCGCGTGGACGACAGGCCATCGACAAGTTTCTGCGGGATGAATCGTGAGGCGTGTGCCCGCGATGTGCCCCGATCTTGGTATCTGTTCGCGTCGTTGCTGGTGAGGCAGGTAGAGAGCATGGGAGTACAGGATGAACCAGATCTGGACCGGAACCGGTGTCTGAGCCCGCGCGCCCGGACACCGGCCCCGTCCCAGGCGACCCCGGCCCCGGTCCCGGGGGCACCGGTACTGGCCCCGGGCGGCTGCTGGTCGCCGTCTATGCGGTCTTCGCGCTGGCCGCCGGGGCGCGCGCCGGGGTGCAGATCGCCACCCGCCTCTCCGACGCGCCGCTCGCCTACTCGCTATCGGCCCTGGCCGCGGCCGTCTACGTGCTGGCCACGGTGGCACTGGCCCTCGGCGGCCGGGCGTCGCGCCGGGTCGCAGTCGCCGCGTGCTCGGTGGAGCTGGCCGGTGTACTGGTCATCGGCACGCTGAGCCTGGCCGACGCCGCGGCGTTCCCCGACGAGACCGTCTGGTCCGGCTTCGGGCGCGGATACGGGTTCGTACCGCTGGTGCTGCCGCTGGTGGGCCTGTTCTGGCTTTGGTACACCGCCCGTACGAGCGGCGGGGCTCGTACGGGCGGTGGGCTCGGGAAGGGCGGCGCGGGCGCGGGCGCCTGACCACGCGGGCGCCGGCCGGTCCGCGGTCCGGCGCGGACGCTCGGCGCGCTCCTCGCGGGCGGCCCGGCCGCCGGCCATGGCCTGGCCGCCGGCCGCGGGCCGGCCCTCGCGAACGGCCCGCGACGGGCGTGCGGCGGGGATCATGAGGAGGTCATCGTCCGGCCGCCGATGGGCAGCGCGTGCACGGCGGCGCGGGCGACCGTCTCCACGTCCTCGGCGGACAGGTCGGCGGACGGGTTGCGGCGGATCCAGCGCAGCAGCCGCCACGGCGGCGCGAACGCGATGCCGTCCGCGACGAACGGCGGCTTGACCTGCCGGCCGCCGTGCACCGCCAGCACCGGGACGACCTTCACCGGCACCCCGCCGCGCTCGGAGATCAGCCGCCCGGCGGTCTCGGCGGTGGCGGTCAGCCCGGCGACCAGCTTGGACTGGGTGCGGCCGTCGATGAAGACCTTGCCGCCGTGCCGGGAGATCTCCGCGTCCGGATGCCACGCCTCGTTGTGGATCAGCCACACGCCGCCCGGCCCGATCAGCAGCTCGTCGGCGGGCCCGTGTCCCGGGACGATCCGGGCGTGCAGCACTCGGTGACCGCGCCGCTCCAGGGTGTGTCGCAGCAGCCGGTTCATCCGGTCCTCGCCGCGCAGCCCGCGCCGCCAGACGCTGGCTGCGTTATAGCCGCGCCAATGGAAGTAGGTATCGGCCCCCGCAACCAGAACGGCCATCACAACGCCGAAAACTGCGTTGATGAGGGTTCCGCACAAGATGAGCGTCACTGCCGCCAGAATTGCTCGCGTCCGCAATCTTCCCTTGCGTCCGCGCTGCCACAGTTCTTCGTATACGGCCTGTGGCGTCCCACCCGTGAAGGCCGCACGGTCTCTGAGATAGATGGAGCTACCGATCATCGTTAACCTCCGTGCACCTGCGGTGATAACCAGATTATGGCGGTGGCGTGGGTATTTCCAGACCACGTCATCGGGTGACGGAAGTCGAACCGCAGAGCAACCGGAAGTGGAAGGGGTATTGCTATAGAGCTGACTGGGAGGAAATCTCGCGCGTCCTCTTGGCCAGCGCTTTAGAACGTTCTACAAGTAATGGCGAAATGCGCGGTGCAACTATCGCCGCAAGGGTCATGAGTGATCATTGTGGCATTTCTCACACGGGCGATCACTCGGTGCGGTCGCGGGCCCCGGGCGGGCGCCGCCGCCGGGGCCCGTCACACTGGACCGATGCACCCCACCAGCCCTGAGGCCGCGCCCTCGCCGCGCCTGCGCGAGGCGGCCGGGCTGCCCGTGCGCCACGCCCTCCCCGCTCTGCACACCGCTTTGGCCGGACGGGGCGCGGCCGTGCTGGCGGCGCCGCCGGGCACGGGCAAGACCACCCTCGTCCCGCTCGCCCTGGCCGGACTGGTCCCCGGCCTGGACGGTCCCGGAGGCGCGGCCGGGGGGCCGGAGCGGGGTCCGGCACCGGGACCGGCGCGCGAGCCCGCCGGGAAGGTGCTCGTCCTGGAACCCCGGAGGCTGGCCGCCCGTGCCGCCGCTCGCCGGATGGCCTGGCTCCTCGGCGAACGGGTCGGCGGCCGGGTCGGGATCACCGTCCGCGGCGAGCACCGTCCGGGGGCGCTCATCGAGGTGGTCACCACCGGCGTCGTCCTCCAGCGCCTCCAGGACGACCCGGAGCTGGCCGGGGTCGGCACGGTCATCCTCGACGAGTGCCACGAGCGGCACCTGGACGCCGACACCGCGCTGGCCTTCCTGCTCGACGTCCGCGCGACCCTGCGGCCCGACCTGCGCCTGGTCGCGGCCTCGGCCACTGCCGACACCGGCCCCTGGGCCCGCCTCCTCGGGGACGGGGACGGGCACAGGGCCGCGCCGGTCGTCGAGACCGAGGCGGCGCTGCATCCGGTGGAAGTCGTCTGGGCGCCCCCCGACCGCCCGCCGCCCCCGCCCCACGGGATGCGCGTCGACCCGGCCGTCCTGGCGCACGTCGCGGCCACCGTGCGCCGGGCCCTCGCCGAACGCGGCGGCGACGTGCTGTGCTTCCTGCCCGGCGTCGGCGAGATCGCCCGCGTCGCCGGGCTCCTCGGCGGCGTCCCGGCCGAGCTCCTCCAGGTGCACGGGCAGGCGCCGCCGTCGGTGCAGGACGCGGTGCTCGCGCCGGGGGAGCGGCGCCGCGTCGTGCTCGCGACCTCGGTCGCCGAGTCCAGCCTCACCGTCCCCGGCGTGCGGGTCGTCGTCGATTCCGGGCTGGCCCGCGAACCGCGCACCGACCACGCCCGCGGGCTGGGCGCGCTGACCACCGTGCGGGCGTCCAGGGCCGCCGCCGAGCAGCGCGCCGGCCGGGCGGGACGCGAGGCGCCCGGCACCGTGTACCGCTGCTGGAGCGAGGCCGAGCACCACCGGCTGCCGGCCCGCCCGCGTCCCGAGATCGAGCTCGCCGACCTGACCGGCTTCGCGTTGCGGGCGGCCTGCTGGGGCGACCCCGGCGCGGCCGGCCTGGCCCTGCCCGACCCGCCGCCCCCGGCCGCGATGGAGGCCGCGCGGGCGACGCTGCACGCGCTCGGCGCGGTGACCGGCGAGGGCCGGGTGACCGGCCGCGGCCGGCTGCTGGCGGGCGTCGGGGTGCATCCCCGGCTGGCCCGCGCGCTGCTCGACGGGTCCCGCCGGGTCGGCCGCCGCGCGGCGGCGCAGGTCGTCGCGCTGCTGTCGGAGCCCCCGCCGCGCGGGGCGGGCGACGACCTGACGGCGGCGTGGCGCAGGCTGCGCCGCGACGGCCCGCCCGCCGACGCGCACGCCGCCCGCTGGCGCGACGAGGCCCGCCGCCTCGACAAGGCGCTCCCGGCCGGCGCGCCGTCCGCCGGGCCCCGGGGGCAGGACGACACGGTGGCCGGGACCGTGGTGGCGCTCGCGTTCCCCGAGCGGGTCGCGCGGGCGCGCGAGGGCAGCGGCCACCTCATGGCGTCCGGTACCGGCGCGGACCTGGCGGCCGGATCGGCGCTGGCCGCCGCCCGTCCCGAATGGCTGGCCATCGCGTCGGCGGACCGTCCGGCGGGGGCCGCGTCGGCGCGGATCCGGCAGGCGGTGGTCATCGACGAGGACGTGGCCAGGTTCGCCGCCGCGCCGCTGTTGTCGGCGGGTGACGAGGTCGCCTGGCGCGACGGCGACGTGGCGGCCCGGCGGGTCGAACGGCTCGGCGCGATCGAGCTGTCCGCCGGGCCGCTGCGCGATCCCTCGCCCGGCCTCGTGCGGGAGGCGCTGCTGGACGGACTGCGCGCCGAGGGGCTCGGCCTGCTGAACTGGACCCTGGCGGCCGTCGCGCTGCGCGCACGCCTCGCCTTCTGCCACGGGGCGCTCGGCGACCCGTGGCCCGCTGTGGACGAGGACGCGCTGCTGGAGCGCGTCCCGGACTGGCTGGACGCGGCACGCGCGCGCCGCAGGTCCGACCTCCGGCGCGTCGACGTCGTCGCCGCGCTGCGCGGCCTGCTCCCCTGGGAGTGCGCGGCCAGGCTGGACGAGATGGCCCCCGAGCGCGTCGAGGTGCCGTCCGGCTCGCGGGTCCGCGTCGACTACTCCGGCGAGCGGCCGGTGCTGGCGGTCAAGCTCCAGGAGCTGTTCGGCTGGGACGCCGCGCCCCGGCTCGCGGGCGGGCGGGTGCCGCTGGTGGTGCACCTGCTGTCGCCGGCCGGACGTCCCGCCGCCGTCACCGCCGACCTCGCCTCGTTCTGGCGCGAGGGCTACAAGGCGGTGCGCGCCGAACTGCGCGGCCGCTACCCCCGGCACCCGTGGCCCGAGGACCCGGCGGGGGCGGCCCCCACCCGCCGCCTCAACCCGCGCCGCTGATCCTCGCCGCCCGGTCCCGCGCCGCTGAACTCCGCCTCACCCGCGCCGCTGAACCGTCCGCCGCGGCGCGCGCCGTTCAGGACGCGGGCGCGCGCGAGTCGATCAGGGTCGCGATGCCGTCCAGGACGCGCTGGAGGCCGAACTCGAAGGCGTGCTCGGGGGCGACGGCGGACTGGTGCTCCTGCCCGGCGGCCGTCCCGACGCGGGTGCCGAGGGGGTAGCGCCCGGAGTCGACGAACTCGTCCAGGATGGGCGCGGTGGCCTCCCACCACTCCGCGTCGGTCGTGCCGGTGCGCCGCTCGGCCAGCGCGGCGTCGACCGCGGCGCGGGCGGAGCTCTCGGCGAATCCGGTGACCAGCGCGACCACCGAGTCCATCTCCAGGTCGGTGAGGCCGAGGCCCTCCACCGCGCCCAGTTCGTACTCGTACTTGTCGAGCAGGTGCGGGCCGATCGGGGGGCGGCCTATCGCGACGTGCAGCAGCCAGGGGTGCCGGTGGAACAGCCGCCAGTTCTCCCGGGCGATGTGCTCCAGGCGGGCCCGCCACGCGCCGTGCTCCCCGGCGGGCGGGACGAGCTCGCCGAACGCGCGGTCCAGCATGACGTCGAGGAGCTCGGCCTTGCCCGGCACGTAGGTGTAGATCGACATGGGCGACACCCCGAGGTCCTCGGCGATGCGGCGCATCGACAGCGCGCCCAGCCCCTCGGCGTCGGCGATGCCGATCGCGGCCCGGACGATCTCCTCGGCGGTCAGCTTGGGCTTGGGGCCCCGCTTCGGCCGCCCCTGGACGCCCCACAGCAGCTCCAGGCTGCGCCGGGGGTCGCCACCGCCGCTGTACTCGATGGTCACCGGCCCATCCTCGCAGAGATCGGGGAGCCCGCACCGGATTAAACTTTGTACGGCGTACGCTATAGTCTCCGGGATTACTCCGTACGACGTACAGAATAAGAGGTGGCTGTGATGCGCGTACCACCGTCCGCGATCGTCGCCGAGGGGCTGCGCAAACGCTACGGCGGCACCGAGGCCCTCGCCGGGATCGACCTCGAGGTGCCCGCCGGGACCGTGCACGGCCTGCTCGGCCCGAACGGTGCGGGCAAGACCACCGTCGTCCGGATCCTGACCACGCTCGTCCGCCCCGACGGCGGGCGCGCGGAGGTCGCCGGGCACGACGTGGCGCGCGAGGCCGCGCGGGTCCGGGCCCGGATCGGCCTGGTCGGGCAGAACGCCGCCGTGGACGAGGTGCTCAGCGGGCGGCAGAACCTGGTGATGTTCGGCCGGCTCTACGGCCTGGACGCCCGCGCGGCCCGGCTGCGGGCGGACGGGCTGCTCGACCGGTTCCGGCTCACCGGCACCGGGGGCACGCCCGCCGGGAAGTACTCCGGCGGTATGCGGCGCCGGCTCGACCTGGCCGCGAGCATGATCCTCGCGCCGCCGGTGCTGTTCCTGGACGAGCCCACCACCGGACTGGACCCGCGCAGCCGGGCCGAGGTCTGGGACGAGGTCCGCGCGCTGGCCCGCGGCGGCACCACCGTGCTGCTCACCACGCAGTACCTGGAGGAGGCCGACCGGCTGGCCGAGGGGATCTCGGTGATCGACCACGGGCGGGTCATCGCGACCGGGACCCCGGAGGCGCTCAAGTCGCGGGCCGGCGGCGACCGCGTCGACGTCGTCGTGCGCGACGCCGCCCGGCTGGACGAGGCCGCCGCGATCGTCGCGCGGGCCGCCGGGGTGCACGCCGCCGTCGACCGCGACGCCCTGAGCGCCGGCGCGCCGGTGACCGACCGGGTCGGCGCGCTGACCGAGGCCGTGCGGGCCCTGGACGAGGCGGGCATCGCCGTCGCCGACATCGGCCTGCGCCGCCCCACCCTGGACGAGGTGTTCCTCCGGCTCACCGGAGCGGGACCGGGCGAACCCGCCGCGGCCGGGACGGCGGAGGTGCCGGCATGACCGTCTCCGTTCCCGAACCGCCGGGCACGCTCCCCGGCCGGCTCCGCCGGGCCGCCGCGGACGGCCGCACGCTGACCGCCCGCGCCCTCGCGCACTGGGCCCGCCGCCCCGGCGAGGTCGCCGTCGGGCTGCTCTTCCCGGTGGTGCTCGTGCTGATGATGGGCTACCTGTTCGGCGGCCAGATGACGGTGCCGGGCGGCGGGAGCTACCGCGAGTTCATCATGCCCGGCATGTTCGCGATGACGATGCTCTTCGGCCTGGAGACCACGTTCGCGGCGGTCGCCACCGACGCGGCCAAGGGCGTCACCGACCGGTTCCGCGCGATGCCGATGGCCTCGTCGGCGATCGTCGTCGGACGCGGCGCGGCCGACCTGATCCACTCGGCCGCGGCCCTGACCGTGATGACCGGATGCGGCCTGCTGATCGGGTGGCGCTGGCACGACGGCCCCGGCGGGGCGCTGGCCGGGCTGGGGCTGCTGCTCCTGCTGCGGTTCGCGTTGCTGTGGGTCGGGGTGTACCTCGGGCTGGTCGCCAACGGCCCCGAATCGCTGGTGGCCGTCCAGATCCTGGTGTGGCCGGTCGGTTTCCTGTCCAGCGCCATGGTCGCGCCCAGCACCATGCCGGGCTGGCTGGGCACGGCGGCCGAATGGAACCCGTTGTCGGCGACCGTCACCGCGTGCCGGGAGCTGTTCGGCGGCGCCGGGGCGGGCGGCGGCTCCTGGGCGTCCGGGCACAGTGTCGCCCTGGCCGTCGCGTGGCCACTGCTGATCACGGCGGTCTTCTTCCCGCTCGCGGTGCGCCGCCACCGCCGCCTGAGCCGCTGACCGGCGGCGGGAGGGTCAGGCGCCGGACGGCGGACCGGGCAGCGCGGCGGCGCGGTGGCGGGCCAGCGCCAGCGCCGGGTAGCACTCCTCGGGAAGGGGGCCGGGGCCGTCCAGGGCCGCCCTGAGCCTGGCCCCCACGGTCGCCGGGTCGTAGGGCTGGACGACGCACAGCTCGGCCTGCATCGCCTGCCGTGCGGCGGCCATCAGCGCGGGCACGTCGCCGACGACCACGACCTCGCTGGGCACGTCCTGGTAGGACAGGCGCACCGCCAGGGCGTGCAGCCCGGCGGTGCCCGCGCCCTCGTACCGGAACTCGCAGACCAGCCGGTCGCCGTCGAGCGGGCCCTCCTGGATCAGCCACACCTGGCCGGGGACGACCCGTCCGGCCGCGCCGGCCCAGGGGGGCTCGGGAACGTCGCCGAGCGAACCGGCCGCCTGGCCCGCCACTCTGCGGACCTCGGCGGGGCCGATCGCGGCCAGCACCCGCAGGAACACCCGCGCCCCCGGTGTCCCGGCCGCGCGCAGGCAGGTGACCAGGTCGCCGAGCGCGGTGCGGCGGCCCTCGGCGTGCGGGGCGGCGGCCTCCAGCATGCCGAGCCGCGCCGACGTCCACACCTCCGCCTGGAGCGCGCCGGGCAGCGAGGGGAGAATGTCGGCCTCCCGCACGTACGCCTCGTACACCTGGCGCAGGCCGGGCAGCATCAGCCGGGGCTGTCGGTCGGATCGGGGAGCGCTCACCCCTCCAGGCTATGCACCCCCGGGGGTCCCCGCGGCCCCGGGGTGGCGGGGGCCGACCGCTGCCGGGACGGCCGTCGATGTCCGGTCCGCGGAGAAAATCCCTTACTTGTTTGCCATGAGTCCCTTACTTTTGAGTGCATGCGGGATGTGGGGGGCGTCCAACTTCTCGTTCATCCGCATCACACGACGCAGAGGAGGCGCGCACCCGGGCACCACGGTGGTCCTCCACCTGGCAACACTCTCTCCACTGTGGAGCGAATGAGGGCAGCGGGCCCTTGCTTGCTCGGAGGACCAAGGGGCGATCTGGCGTGAAGGGAAACGGATACCTGGCCTACCGCCTGCTGCTGGCGGTGGACATCCAGGCGTACAGCAAGCGGGACACCCGCGAGCAGCTGCTCGCCCAGCAGTACCTTTCGGACGCACTCGACCGCGCGGCCCGGGGCGTCGGCCTCGACCGGGCCCTCTGGGACAAGCAGGTCGGCGGCGACGGCGAGCTGGCCACCCTGCCCGTGGGCGTCGACCCGGCGCCGGTGGCCGGGGACTTCGCCATCGAGCTCGCGGCGCGGCTGCGCGAGATCAACGGTGACGGGGAGGCGGGCCCGCCGCTGCGGGTGCGGCTGGCCCTGCACCACGGCACACTCACCGCGGGCCCCTTCGGCCCGGCCGGCGACGCGCCGATCGTGGTGCAGCGGCTGCTCGACTCGGCGCCGCTGCGCCGGCTGCTCAACGACGGCCGGGACCGCGACCTCGCGTACGTGGTGTCGGACTCGCTCTACGAGGACGTCGTGCAGACCGGGTTCTGCTCGCTGCCGCCCACGGAGTTCGAGCCGATCAGGGTCAAGGCGAAGGGCACCACCTTCCGCGGCCACATCTTCACCGGCCGCGCCCGGGACGGCGGTGTCGACGGCTGGGGGGAGCGCGACGGGCCGGACGACCGCCCCGCCCGGCCCGGGACCGTGCTCGCCTTCCCCAGGCTGGTCGGGTCGGCGCCCGAGTCGTCGGCCGGCTGACCCCGGCGGCGGCGCCCGCCGCGCCGCCGGGAAGCCGTCCGGCCGCGGCGCGGTTGTGCACTGGTACACGACACGATCCCCGGGAGGCGGACGATGGCAGACGACGCGGCACTGGTGAAGCTGATCAGCGAGCGGGACATCGGGGTCCTGGCCACCCTCAAACGGGACGGCCGCCCTCAGCTCTCCACCATCAACTACCACTACGACGAGGGCCGGCGGCTGGTCCGGGTCTCGATCACCGACGACCGGGCCAAGGCCCGCAACCTGCGCCGCGACCCGCGTGCCAGCCTGCACGTCGGCAGCCCCGACGGCTGGGCGTGGGCCGTCGCCGAGGGCGCCGCCGAGCTGTCGGCGCCCGCCACGGCCCCGGACGGCGTCGAGGTGGAGGACCTGATCGCCCTCTACCGCGACATTCGCGGCGAGCACCCCGACTGGGACGACTACCGGCGCGCGATGGTCGCCGACCGCCGCGTCATCATCAGCCTCAGCGTCGACCGCCTCTACGGCCAGCCACCCGCTTCCTGAGCCGAGGGCCGGGCAGTGGCTCAGGGCGGCGGCTGGTCGGGCGGGACCGGGGGGCGGCCCGGCTCTCCGATGGTGTTCGTCCTCGCCACCCGCAGGCAGGCGGGATCGGCGTCCCGCGCCACCTCGGCCGCCGGATGAGCGGGACCGGGCAGCACCCGACCGGTCGCGGCGGGCCCGTACGGGAGCAGGGCCGGCTCCGCGGGCGACGGCGCGCGGACCGCCCGGCCGCCGGACGGGGCGGTCTCCGAGAGCAGGCCCGGCGGGCTCCGCCGCGCCGTCCGCGCGCCCGGCCCGCCCAGCGACGAACGCTCGATCAGCAGCTCGGCGACCACGATCTCGGCCAGCGCCTTGTGCTCGCCGGGCCGAGCGAGTCCGGCGTCGACCGCCGCGCGCACCCAGGCGTCCACCCCGGTGCGGATCTGCGCCGGCGTGTGCTCTTCGGGCATGGCGACGACGCGCACGATGCCGGGGAGCGCCGCGGCCCCGCCGGAGGTGTTCCGCGAGGCCGTCCCGCCGGACACCGCCGTCTCCCTGGCCAGCCGGCCCAGGGTGCCGGCGTCGACGCCCAGGTCCAGGGACCGGCAGAGGCCGCTGAGCCGGTCGAGCCGCTGCTGGAACAGTCTCGTCAATTGCCGCTCGCCCATCATTCCCCCCTCCACCGCCCGCCGCCGTCCTCGCGGGCGCGCCGGCGCACGCGCTCCACGACGCCGCGCACGGTGGTGAGCGGCATGTCGAGGAACGCGGCGATCTGAACCTGCGTGTGGTCGTTCAGCAGCAGCTCCATGACGATCCGCTCCTTCGGCCGCAGGCTCTGGAGCCACTGGCCGGCCAGCACCGAGTCGAGGGCGGCGGCGGCGGTCAGGTCGCTCCAGCCGTCCGCACCCGCGCCGCTGGAATCGACCCGGATCTCCACGGCGCCGGTGTCGACGGCGCCGGTCCGGTCCAGCCGCTCGTTGTCCTCCCACTTGCCGCGCTGCCGGTGCCAGACGGAGAAGACGTTGGGGAATTGCAGGATGCAGCAGCCTACGAAGAAGGTCTTCAGCGACGCTCCGCCGTCAGGGTCCCATTCCCCCTGCTGGAGCGTCCGCTCGATGAAGACGCGCATCGCGCGGGCGACCGTCTCGTCCGCCAGACCCTGCATGTCGTCGTCGGTCCAGGCGGGGGTGTCGGTGACCGGTAGCGGCCGGGGGCGGTGCGGGGGCATCGCCGCGCACCTGGGGATGATCTCGCCGGTCCGCATGAGCATCATCAGGATCGCCCGGCCGTAGCCGCAGAACTCCGCCTCGAACAGGGCGCGGACGGGGCCGGAGAATCCGCTCGCGCGCAGCGCCTCCAGCAGATCCCCGTCGGCCCGGCGCCGGGCGTTCTCGTCGACCGCCCCGCCGCCGGTGTAGCGGGGGAGGACGGGCCCGTGGCCGACGAGGTCGGCGGTCTCCAGCCTCCGTTCCATCCGCAGCACGTCGGCGTCGCTCATCGGAACGGCGGAGCCGGGGGCGTCGGCGTCGCCGGCGGCACCGGGCCCGACCAGTGCCGGATCCTCCCCGTCCGCGCCGTCCGCGCCGCCGGTCCCGTCGGCGCAGGGGGCGCCCTCGCCGGCCCGGCCGGCCGGACCGGCCTCGGGAGAGGGGACCTCGGTGCGGTCCTTCCCCTGCTCCTGGGGCTTGGGCGCGCTGTCGAGGGTCTCGCGGGTCTCCTCGTCGGGTCGTTCCTCGTCATTGGGCAGAGGCATCGGCCACCTCCCTGGTGTCTCGCCGGCCTCGTCATGTCTTTAGATGCACGTATCGGGCGGAACGCCATGAGCCTTTCAAGATTCTCGGAACCGGGATGAGTCCCGTGGCTCTTCCCGGATGGGTGAGGGAACACCAGTGGAGTTCGGCGAAGGGGGACATCTGTAGACAGGAGAAGGCGCGCGGAACAGGCCGGGCGCCCTTCTCCCCGGAGGACGTCATGCGGTCCGACTCGCACCTTCCCCGGCCGGACGCCGACGGGCCCGAAGGCCGCGGCGCCCTGATGACGCAGCGGGCCGTGCTCGTCCTGCTCCTGGCCATGCTCGGCGGACTCGGCTGCGGGGTCCTGCTGCTCGCCGCCGGCCGCTCGCTCCCCGAGGCGGCCCTGGGGGCGGCGGGAACGTTCGCGGCCTCGCTCAAGCTCTTCCACGAGATGATCGACTAAGGGGGACGGCTGAGTGAGAATGAGGATCCCCGGCTGGTGGAGGCTGACCAGGTGAGCTCCCCCCGTTTGCCAGAGCACCTGGAAGTGCTGTTGACCGACGAGCCGGTGCTGGACGTGTACGGGTTCGGTCCGTGGCGGGTTCCTGACGGTTTGTACGAGGAGTTGCGCGAGCGTGCGGTGGAGTACAACCGTGATCGGCGTGCGGTGGTTCTCACGCGGCAGCTCAGCGATTTCTATGGTGCGGGGACGAGTTCGGCGGGCGCCGAGCAGTGGTCGCTGCTGACGTTTTTGCTGGGGGCGTCGGCGGTGCGGGGTGGTTCTCGGGGTGATGTCGACTATGAGTTGCTGTCGGATTTTCTGGCGACGCCTGAGTCGGCGGTGCGTGACCCGGCTGCGTGGTTTACGCAGGGGGGGCGGTGGCGTCCGCCGGGCCTGTGGCTGCCCGAACCGGCGGGCAACGATCGTGAGCGGCGTGCGGTCATGCTCGAGTTGGCGCGCGCGGGTCTGGACGTCTTCGACGGCCTGGCGCCGCTGGAGGGTCGGCGGCGTGCGCTGATCGAGTTGTTCGATCGGCGCGCGGACGACCCGGTGCTGCGCGAGCTGGACATGACCGTCCCGCAGGACGGGTTCGAGGACGCCTGGCTGGCCGAGCTGCCGGACGAGACGCTGGCGGCCCTGCCCGAGTTCGCCGGTCCGGTGGGATATCTGGCCTGGGTCTGCGACGGGCTCGGCGCCGCCCACGAACGCCTGATCGGCATGGTGGGGGAGGGCGACCCGCTGGACGACGCGTTCGCCGGGGTGCTGCTGGCGGCCGAGGCCGAGGCGGTGCCCGCCGAGATGGCCGTCACGCTCGGCACCGCCCGCTACGAGTCGCTGATGGAACGCCTGCGCGCGTCGCGCGGGACGTTCTCGGTGGACTTGTGGCAGCAGGAGCAGCGGGCGTGGCTGGCGCGGGGGCTGGTCGCGGGCGAGGCCGACGCGTGCCGGGCCTGGCTCGACATGGCCGTCCGCCTCACCGGCGCCGTCCAGGGGCTGCCCGACGCCGCCACCAGCCCGCGCTGCCGCGTCCCCGTCCGCGCCTTCCAGATGGACCTGCGGCGGCTGTTCACCCGGCGCACCAGCGTGCTCAACCCGCTGACCGCACGCTTCGCCTCCACATCCGGAACGTCCGGGACCGGAGGATTCGGGCCCAACGGCTCCACGTCCGGCGGAACCGCCGTCGCCGGCGGTGGCGCCGTGCCCGCCGTGCCCGCCCAGGCCGGTCCGGCGGAGGGTGACGAGTTCGCCGACCTCGGCGCGGTCATCGGCCCGGCGGCGCTGACCGGCGCGCTGCGCGCGTCCGCCCGGGACCGGGACCGGCCGGTGCGGCTGCTGATCTCCGGTTCGGAGGGCACCGGGCGGCGCACCGCCGCCGTCGCGCTCGAGCGGGTGCTGACCGGCCAGGGCCGGATCCGCGCCGCGCTGCCGGTGTCCGACCAGTCGTTCACCTCCCTCGGGGTGAGCGACGCCGTCCTGTGGTTCCAGGCCCGCGTCCGCGACTGCGTCGAAGGGCGGCTGCTGCTGGTCGTCCGGCATCTCGACGCGCTCCTCGGCCACGACCCGGCCGGTCCGGCGGTGCTGGAGGAGCTGCGCCGCGCCCTGGCCGACCACCCGGACCTGCACGTCGTCGCGCTCTGCCGCACCGGCGGGGAGGAGCGCGTCCTGGACGCCAACCCGGCGCTCGTCCGCGGTATGCGGGTGGCGCGCACCCGCGACTTCGGCGTCCTCGACCACGCGGAGCTGTTCGGACGCGCCGTGCGGGCCCGCGGCGGCCGGGTCGAGCAGCGGGTCGCGCGGGCGGCCGGGGCGCTGCTGGCGCGGACGCCCGCCCAGCTCAACATGCGCAACGCGCGGCTCGCCGACCACCTCGCCGGGCACTGCCTGGACCGGGCCCGCCGCCGGGACGCGGCGTCCGCCGAGGTCACCGACGCCGACCTGCCGCACCGGCCGCTCACGCCCGGCACGGCCGGGTCCGACCCGCTCGCCGAGCTGGCCGCCTGCGTCGGGATCGAGCCGGTCAAGCGGGAGGTCCGCGCGCTGGTCACCGAGGCCAAGGCCGCCAGCCTGCGGCAGGAGGCCGGGATGACCGCCTTCGCGCGGTCCCGGCACCTGGTCTTCGCCGGCCGTCCCGGCACCGGCAAGTCCACGGTGGCGGGCGTCCTCGGCCGCCTCTACGGCGAGCTCGGCGTGCTGACCTCCGGGCACCTGGTCCAGGTGGACCGCGCCGACCTGACCGGCGGGTACTCCGGCGAGAGCGGGCCCCGGGTGCGGCGCGCGGTCGAGCGCGCGCTCGGCGGGATCCTGCTGGTCGACAACGCGCACCTGCTGGACCCGTCCGGTTCGCCCCGCGACGGCGAGGCCGCCGACGCGCTGATCGCCGCGATCGAGTCCCACCCTGAGGACGTGGTGGTGGTACTGGCCGGGCCGGACGTCGACCTCGGCGGGCTGCTGAAGTCCCGCGCCGACCTCGCCAGGCTGTTCCCGAAGACGGTGCGGTTCCCCGACCTGACGAGCGACGACCTGGTCGAGGTGTTCGCGGCCCGCGCCGCCGCCGACGGGTTCGCGCTCGGCGACGGCGTGCTCGCCGGCGTCCGCGCGCTGCTCCGCGACGCCCCGGACGGCGCCCGGCAGGGCAACGCCCGGCTGATGGCCGCCCTGCTGGACCGGATGGTGGCCAGGCAGGGGCGGCGGGTCCTCACCGGCGGCGCCCTCGACGAGGACGACTCCCTCGACGCGCTGTCCCTCGCCGACGTCCCGGTCACGCTCGTCCCCGCCGACCGGGCCGAGCCCGCCGACGACCCGCTGCTGGCGATCGAGCGGCTGGTCGGGCTGGACGAGGTCAAGCGGGAGGTCGGGCTGCTGGTCGCCGAGGCCCGCGCCGAGCGCCCGCGCCGCGACGCCGGCGTCCCGGCCGCCCGGCCCACCCGGCACATGGTGTTCACCGGCAATCCCGGGACGGCCAAGACCACCATCGCCCGGCTGCTCGCCGCCGTCTACGCGCGGCTCGGGCTGCTGACCTCCGGGCACCTGGTGGAGGTCGCCCGCGCCGACCTGGTCGCCGAGTACGTCGGGCAGACCGCGCCCAAGGTGCGCGCCGCAGTGGAGCGGGCGCTCGGCGGAGTGCTGTTCGTCGACGAGGCGTACGCCCTGGCCGGGGCGCACGCGCCCGGCGCGGACTTCGGGCACGAGGCGGTCGCCGAGTTGCTGCGGCTGATGGAGGAGCACCGGGGCGACCTGGTGGTCATCGTGGCCGGCTACGAGCGGGAGATGGAGCGGTTCCTGGAGTCCAACCCCGGGCTCGCCTCGCGCTTCCCCCGGGTGCTGCGCTTCCCCGACTACGGCGCCGCGGAGCTGGTCGCGATCTTCGAGTCGATGGCGGCGGGCGCCGGGTTCACCGTCGAGCCGCGCGCGCTGGACGCGGTGCGGCAGGTGCTGCGCGGCCTCGCGCGCGGCCCGCGCTTCGGGAACGCGCGGGAGGTGCGCAACCTGCTCGACCGCGCGGTGTCGGTCCAGGCCCAGCGCATCACCTCCGCAGACCCGGTCGACGAGGACGAGGTGCGGACGCTGCGCCTGGACGACCTGCGCGACGCCGGGGTCACCGAGGGCCGTCCCGGCGGGAACGACTTCGGGCTCTACCTCTAGCGGAGCGCGGCGAAGGAGACGGCCGTCGCCGGGCCGGATCCGCGGCGGAAAGGGGCACGAGGCCAAGAGCACCCCGCAGTTCTCTTGGCCTCGTGCGTTCATGGCGGCCCCGTTCAGGTGAGGTCGGGGCCGTAGACCTCCCACAGCTCGCCGGCGAAGAACCGGCCGAAGTCCAGCATCGCCCCCGCGCCGTCCGGACCCGAGGTCCGGAACGTGGTGAGCTGCCGGGCGAAGTCGGTGAGCTGGATGTGCAGGACGCCCGCCCCCGCGATCGGGGCGTCCTCCTCGTCCTCCTCGGCGACGTGCCCCTCCAGCAGCCGGACGTACAGCGTGGAGGTGTCCGGCCAGACCCGCGTCGGCGGGCCGTGCAGGACGTTCTTCTGGCCGGTGAGGGTGCGGGGCCGGTCCTCGCCGTCGGTGAAGTACAGCCGGTACTTCATCAGCCGGCGGTCCTCCGCGCCGTCCGGCGCGAAGAGGTTGAACCAGCCCCGCTGGACCGGACGCCGGCCCCCGTGGCCATCGGCGTCGATCCACCCTTCGGCCCGTGCGGTGTGCTCGGGTTCGGCCAGGAAGCGCCCGACGTCGCCGGCGGTGATGGTGAGCCGGAACGAGAGCCTCTCGCGGTCCCGGGCCAGCTCACCCGCCCGCGGGTCGGACGTGCCGTAGGTGACGAACCCCTTCATCTCCTCGGTGAACGACAGCGACGTACGGTCCGCGGCGCCGGCGGGCGGTCCCCCGACCGCCGCCGTTCCCCCCGCTTCCGGCCCGTACGCCGAGCCGTCCACCGTCCCCTGCGGCGAGCCGGTCCCCGCGACCGGCCCGGCCCCCGTGACCCCCGCCGCACGATGCTGTGCGGCGGAGCCCCCCACGTCCCCCGACGGGGGGGACGGCTTCTCGCGACCCTCGGAATCGAGGATCGCGGTGCTCATCCGGTCGGCGAACGCCGCGATCGTCAGCGACGGGTTCGGGCCCACCGGGCCGGGCATCGCCGCCCCGTCGGCGATGTAGAGGCCCGGGAACCCGAACACCTCGCCGTAGGCGTCGCAGACGCCCTCGCCCGCGTGCGCGCCCATCGGCGCGCCGCCGAGCGGGTGGACGGTGACGATGCGCTTGCGGAACCAGACCGGGTTGTCGGAGTAGTCGGCGCCGAGCACGTCCGCCATGCCCTGCATGGTCTTGCGGAGCCGCTCGAACAGCTCCTGGCTGCTCTCGGTCGTCCACTCCGCGGAGAGCCGGCCGTCCTTGAGCGCCAGCCGCCCGTCGGCGGAGTCGCGGCCCATGCCGAGCAGCGGCAGCGAGCTGACCGACAGCGCGCCGTCGCCGATGAGGTCCGACAGCTCCTGCGACAGGTTGGTGTCGGGCGCGTCCCGGAAGAACTCGGTGAACCGCGTCCACAGGAACTTCACCGCGCGCTCGATCTGGTCGGACACGTCGAACGGCTGGACCATCCAGTCGACGAACCCGGGGTAGCCGCCGTCCTCGATGTAGGCGCCGCGGCCCGCGCCCGGGACGCCGTCCAGCTCGTCGGGCAGCCGGATCGCGGTGGTGATGACCGGTCCCTTGCTGGCGTCCAGCGGCCGGACCCGGTTGCGGTCCTTGGCCTTGAGCAGGAACGTCAGCAGGTCGCCGTTGCCGCTGAACCGGGTGCCGAGCGCGTCGCTCAGCCCGGGGAACGACGCCCGCGACTTCAGCAGCAGGAAGCTCGTCCCGTAGGTGCCGGCGCCGAGGACGAGCCGGTCGCAACTGATCGTCTGCAACGGCGGCCGGTTCTTGGCCTCCGCGCCCGCGCCCGCCTCCGGGTCGTGCACGACGTAGTCGACCTCGTACCCGCCGCCCCGCCGCGGCCGGATCACCTTCACCTCGTGGCCGGTGCGCAGGTCGGCGCCGTGATGGGCGGCGGCCGACAGGTAGGTGTGGTCGAGACTGTTCTTGGACCCCTCGTTGCAGCCGATGTCGCACTCGCCGCACAGCTTGCAGGTGCGCCGCGGCACGCCGTGCAGGTTGCCGTACGGCGCGTCCGCGATCGGCAGGCTCACGCCCGGCTCGCCGCCGGGCCGCGGGGCGAAGCTGATCGCCAGCGGCGGCAGCGTGCAGTGCAGCCCCAGCTCGGCGGCGGCGTCCTGCATCGCGTGCGTCTTCGGGGTGTCGTCGAAGGGGGCGCGGCCGATGGGGTACGGGGTGCCGCCGAGCATCCGCTCGACCACGTCGTAGTGCGGGTCGAGGTCGGCACGGCTCACCGGCCACGACTCGTGGTCGCCGCCCAGCATCTTCTGGTCGTGCACGAACCAGCGCTCGTCCTTGCGCAGCAGCACGTTGGCGTAGATCAGCGAGCCGCCGCCGAGACCGGCCGAGACCACCGAGTCGCAGCCCTTGAAGCGCCACACGTCGAACATGCCGTGCAGCCCGGCGGCCGGGTCCCAGAACGCCTTGCCCATCTCGGCGGGGGAGCGCGGGAATCCGCCCGGGGGGAAGGCCCGGCCGCGTTCGAGCAGGACCACCGAACGGCCCGCCTCGGCCAGCCGGTAGGCGGCGACCGAGCCGCCGAATCCCGAGCCGATGACGACGGCGTCCGCGTGCTCGAACATCTCAGGCGGCCTTCCGGTCGACGCTGTGCTTGGCGAAGTGCGTGACGATCTGCGGGTACACGTCCTTGTGGGCGTTCTTGCCGAGGATCGGATCGATGTGGCCGTAGCCGGGGAACACCGCCAGCTCGTGCCGGCCCGGCGCGAGCCGGGACATCAGCCGGTGGCACACGATGTTGGAGTCGGTGAAGATCCGGTTGGTGTCGCCGGTGGTGTAGAGGATCGGCGTGGTGATCTCGGCGGCCCGCGCCAGGAAGTTGCCGGGCAGCGCCGCCAGCCGCCGGTCGCGCGGGTCGAACCGGACCGCCCTGCCCGCCCGCACCATCTTGCGGATGTGCCGGTAGTAGTGCACGGTTGAGGCGCCGTTGATGTCGGCGAGCCGGTCGTGCACGTGCGTCTCGGGCGCGAGGTTCTCGTGCATGAAGAACCCGGGCCGGCCGGTCGCCCACATGAAGCTCTGCATGTGGCAGGCCGACTCGCGGCACTCGGGGTGGAACAGCGAGATCGCCCGCGCCATCAGCCACCGCGCGCTGAACGGCGGCGCCTCCTTGAACCGCGGGTCGATGTAGGGCGACCCGAGCAGGTAGTCGGCGAACGGGGGCCCGGCCAGCATCTTGACCTTGGACCAGGCCGGCACCCGGGGGGTCAGCGAGACGCTGTTGACGACCAGGCTCGCGAAGTCGTCGGGCACGATGCCGCCGAACAGGCTCATGCTGAACGACAGCGCGCCCAGGCAGTGCGCGAACACGTGGATCCGCCGGTCGCCGACGTGCCGGCGCAGCTCGGCGAGCGCGGCCGGGTAGTCGAAGACGGCGATGTCGTCCAGCGAGTAGTGGCGGGTGCCGGTGTTGTACGGGTAGTGGTTGCTCATCCGGAAGTCGAGCGCCCACACGTCCGGGAAGCCGTTGTCGTGCAGGTGGCTTACCAGGTTGCGGATCTCGGGCATGATGAACAGGTCGCTGGAGGACGTCAGGCCGTGCAGCAGCAGCACGACGTCGTCGCTGTGCTCGCGGCGGAATCGGGTGAGCTTCAGGCTCAGCTCATCCTCGGTCGTGAAGGGGTGGACGGACACCTCGGCGTCCGTGACACCGTCCAACGAGAACCGTGGGATGTGGCGTGGCATGTCTATGTCCTCCCGATTTCGTGCTGGGCCAACAGTGTCAAACCCTGATGCGGATGCGGCATCGTGGAAAACCCGTACTTGGCGGCCCCCTACGGAGTGAGAGTCGGCGGGCGGCGCCGGAGTTCACCGCGCGCCGAAGTAAAACCCCTGGCCGCGGGCCCGGCCGCGGCCACGTCGCGCCCCGGCCGCGTCCGAGTGGCGGCTCCGTGGAGGACGGGCGGGCGTCAGGTCGCGGGGTCGTCCGCCGTCCGGTTCAGCGCGGTCGCGACGCCGACCCGCGACGACACGCCGAGCTTGGTGAACACCCTCGACAGGTGCGTCTCGACCGTCCGGACGCTGAGGAACAGCCGCTCGGCGACCTGCTGGTTGGTGTAGCCCTTGGAGACCAGTGAGGCGATCTCCTGCTCGCGTGGCGACAGCCCGAAGGGCCCGCCGCCGCGTCCGCCGGCCCGCCCGCCGCGTCCCCCCGCCACCCGGACGCCGAGCCGCCGCTGCTCGCGGACCGACTGGGCGTGCAGGGCCTTGGCGCCGCACCGCTCGAACAGCTCGGTGGCCGCGCGCAGCCTGGCCCGGGCCTGGTCGCGCGCGCCGGCTGTGCTGTGCGCCAGCCCGGCGGCGAGCTCGGCCCGGCCCGCGTCGACCGGGCGCTCGGCGAGCAGCAGCGTCCGGGCGGCCTCGGCGGCGAGCTCGGCGGACGCGGCCGGATCCTTGCAGTGGAGCGCGTGCGCGCGGGCGAGCGCGGCCAGGCCGGTGTCGCCGCGCAGCTCCGGGTGGGCGATCATCTCGGCCAGCCCGGCCCACTTCAGCGCCTCGTCGGCGTGCTCGCGGCCCGACTCGACCTGGGCCATCAGCTCGCAGCAGCTCACCAGCGTCGCCGGGTCGAGCTTGGGCGCCGCCGCGTCGCCGCAGGCCGCGACGATCGCGGTCGCGCCGCGCTCCGGATCGCCGGAGTTGATCAGCGCGACGCCCTGCGCGTAGCGGGCCAGCGCGCCCCACCACTCGTCGGCGCCGATGTCGTTGCGGACGGCCTCGTCGCCGAGGCGCAGCGCGGCGTCGTGGTCGCCCGACCAGCTCGCCACCAGGCACTGCTGGGTGAGGCCGAAGACCAGGGCCTCGCCCGAGCGCAGCATCCGGGCGACCTCGGTGGCCTCCTCGGCCGGGTCGGCGGCCTCGGCGAGCCGGCCGAGGCTGGTGAGGGTGCGGGCCCGCGCGGTCAGCAGGTAGGTGATGAACGACGCCTGCCCGGTGGCGCGGGCGACGGCGAGGCAGCGGTCGAGGTGCCGCAGCGCGTCGCCGAACCGGCCCATCATGCTCTCGCTCCAGCACAGCCACGGCACCGAGTCGAGGCACTCGGCGAGATGGCTGTCGGGCGCGGACGCCCAGACGCGGTCGGCGGCCTCGGCGTAGGCGATGGCCTCGCCGACCCGTCCGGCGGCGTAGGCGGGCAGCGCCCGCATCGACGCCACCGCCACCTCCAGGCCCGGCGCCCAGTCGGGCGCGCTGTCGGGCATCCGGTCGAGCACCGCCTGGGCGCCCCTGATGTCGACGCGCATGAGCCGGTCGGCGACCAGCCGGACGCGCAGCAGGACCGCCGCGGGCGCCTGCGGGTCGGGGATCCTGCGCAGCTCGTCCAGGACGAGCGCACGCGCCTCCTGGTGGCGGTGCAGCAGCCGCTCGATCACCGCGCACAGCTGGACGGCCCGCGCCCGCCGGTCGTGGTCGTCGGCCGGCAGCAGCCGCAGCAGGGTGCGAGCGGTCTCGCGCCCCTCGGTGAGGCGGCCCCCGACCGTCTGCACGTGCGCGAGCTCCATCAGCAGCCGCAGCCGCGGCGGGGGAGCGGCGTCCTTGCCGGACGGCCCGTCCGGCTCCCGCTCGCCGTCCTCGGGCATCAGCCGGAGCGCGGCCTCCATCCAGTGCGCGGCCGTCGCCGGGGCCTGGGCCGCGACGGTGCGGGCCGCGTCGACCAGCGTGGCGATGGCCGCCTGGTCGCCGTAGTGCGCGGACCGCTCGACGTGGTGGGCGCGCAGCGTCGCCGGGGCGCCGAGCGCGGCGAGGTGGGCGGCGATCCGGGCGTGCGCGGCCAGCCGCCAGCCCGCCGCGGCCGACCCGTACGCCACGTGCCGCACCAGGGGGTGCCGGAACTGGAACCGCCCGGCCGCGCCCGACCGGACGACGTCGCGCGCGACCAGCTCGTCGAGCGCCCCGAGCGCCGCGTCCTCGGGCATCTCCGCGCCCGCCGCGGCGAGCGCGGGCTCGAACTCGTCGGCGGCCACGGCGGCGGCCCGCGCGAGGAGCAGCGCGCCGGGGGACAGCGCGCTCAGCTCGACCTGGAGGGCGGTGCGCACCGCCGGGGGCAGCTCGGGCAGGTCCTCCAGCCCGGACAGCGCGCCCTCGGCGGTGGCCGTCTCGCCGGACGGCTCGCGGCGGGCCAGCGCCTCCAGGTAGAACGGGTTGCCGCCGCTCGCCTCGTACAGCGTCTGGCAGCGCGACCGGCTGACCTGCGGGCCGAGGAACTCCTCGACCTCGGTGCGGGTGAGCGGGTCGACCGACACGCTCAGCCCGTGGTCGCCCGCCGCGCCGACGAGCGTGGCCAGCCGCGGCGAGGTCTGCGCCGGACGGTACGCCGTCGCGATCAGCACCCGGGCGCGCGGCGGATGCCGGACGAGGTAGTCGAGCAGTTCGATGGTCGCCTCGTCGGCCCAGTGCACGTCGTCGAGGAGCAGCACCAGGCCCGAGGGGGAGGCGACCTCCTCCAGCAGGCGGCGGACCGCGCGGTGGAGCTGGTAGCGGGCGACGCCGACGAAGTCGGCCCGTCCCTCGCCGGACGCGTCGCCGGACGCGGCGGCGGGATCGGCGACGGGGGCGGCGGAGCCGGCGCCCATCAGGGCGGGGAACACCCGGGCGAGCAGCACCGTGGTCGCCCCGTCGAGCTCGGGCCGGTGGTCCTCGAGATGGTCGTCGAGCGCGTCGACCAGCGCCCCGAACGGAATCTGCTGCTCGAACTCGGCCGCCCGTCCGGCCAGCACCCGCAGGTCGCCGACCGAGCCCAGCCCGGCGACCTCGGCCAGCAGCCGGGTCTTGCCCGCGCCCGGATCCCCGGACAGCGCCAGGAACCGGAAGGAGCCCCGCGCGGCGGAGCCCAGGGCCTCCTCCGCGACGCGGAGCGCCGCTTGCCGTCCGACGAGCGGAACGTCGCCGGAGACAGCGCGCGGGCGCTTGTCAGTGCGACCCTCCATGTGCACACCCCAACTGACACAGGCGGTCGATACGCCGTGACCATGCTCTAAGTCGCAATTCGCCAGAATTGCGGTATTACCCTATCGACCAAACAAGCGCACGGGCCGGGCAACACGCCCCGGCCCCGCCGGTCGACCGATACGGGCCGGTCGGTCTCCTCCGCGACCATGACCGCAGTGCTATCAACCGCCGTCAGGGGCTCCGTGTCAACAGTGGGGCGGGAAACCGTGCCGTAGTCGTCACCTTCATGACCACTCCGCCGCGCACCGGTGGCGGGGTCAGCGGGGCAGGCCGAGCCGCTCGGCGGCGTCGGCCCAGGCCCGGTCGTCGCCGCGCGGGGTGTGGGTGCGCAGCGGCTGGGTGCGGGCCACCAGATCGCGCATTTCGGCCAGGTCGCCGACCACGCCGTGCGCGCGGGCCTGGACCAGGACGTTGCCGAGGGCGGTCGCCTCGACCGGGCCGGCCACGACCGGCAGGCCGCAGGCGTCGGCGGTGAGGCGGCACAGCAGCTCGTTGCGGCTGCCGCCGCCGACCAGGTGCACGACGTCGATCTCCTGGCCGGACAGCCGCGCGGCCTGGCGGAGCGTGGCGCGGTGGGCCAGGGCGAGGCTGTCCAGGACGCACCGGACGATCTCGGCCCGGGTGCGCGGCTCGGGGTCGCCGCGGCGGCGGCAGTGCGCGGCGATGCGGGCCGGCATGTCGCCCGGCGGCAGGAACTCGGGGTCGCCGGCGTCGATGAGGGAGCGCAGTCCGGGGACGTGCTCGGCCTCGGCGACCAGGGCGGGCAGGTCGGGGGAGCCCCAGGCGCGCAGCGACTCCTGGAGCAGCCACAGGCCCATCACGTTGCGCAGGTACCGGACCGTTCCATCGATGCCGCCCTCGTTGGTGAAGTCGGCCTCGCGGCTCGCCTCGGTCAGCACCGGCGCGGGCAGCTCCACCCCGACCAGCGACCAGGTGCCGCAGGAGATGTAGGCGAAGCGGGGGCCGGTGGCGGGGACGGCCGCGACGGCCGAGGCGGTGTCGTGTGAGGCGACCGCGGTGACCGGCAGGTCCCCGGGGAGCCCGGTCTCGGCGGCCACGTCCGGCCGCAGCGTCCCGATCACCTCGCCGGGGTCGCGCAGCGCGGGGAGCGGCCCGGCGGGCAGGCCGAGCCGGTCCAGGACGGGACGCGACCAGGTGCCCGCCCGGACGTCCAGGAGGCCGGTCGTCGAGGCGTTGGTGCGCTCGGCGCCCACCTCCCCGGTCAGCCAGTAGGCGAGCAGGTCGGGGATCAGCAGCAGCGTGTGCGCGCGGGAGAGGGCGGCGCGGTCGGCGACGAGCTGGAAGACGGTGTTGAACGGCAGGAACTGCAACCCGGACGCCTGGTAGAGCAGGTCATCGCCGGCCTCGGCGCCGACCCGTTCCCGGACGCCCTCGGTGCGCGCGTCGCGGTAGTGCACGGGATTGCCCAGTAGGGCCCCGTCGCGGTCGAGCAGCCCGTAGTCGACGGCCCAGGAGTCGATGCCCACCGAGACCAGGTCGCGGGGCGCCGACCGGAGGCCGTCGAGCACGTTCCCGTACAGCCCGAGGACGTCCCAGTGCAGCGTGCCGTTGGCGCGCACCGGGCGGTTCGGGAACCGGCGCTCCTCGGCCAGCGTCAGGACGCCGGGCGCGACGCGCCCCGTCATCACCCGGCCGCTGGACGCGCCGAGGTCGACGGCCGCGAACGCGGCGGGGCGGCTCATCGGCCGCCGTCCTCGACGAGCAGGACCTCGAGGGTCCGCGGCCCGTGCACGCCCTCCACCCGCGACAGCTCGATGTCGCTGGTGGCCGACGGGCCGGAGACGAACGTCAGGGGCCGCCGCGCGTCGAGCCGCTCGAGCGCCTCGGGAACGTCGGGCGCGACCTGCCCGGCCCGCACCACGATCAGGTGGTAGTCGGGAACGAGCGACAGGGCGCGCGGGCCCTGCGCGGGGCCGTGGTCGAGCACGATCGTGCCGGTCTCGGCGATCGCCGCCGTGCAGCCGGTGACCGCGCCCGCCATCCCGTCCAGGTCGGCGACCGCGGGGGCGTGCGCGAGGGCGGCGGCGTCCGCCGCGGCGATCCACCCGGCGGGCAGCCCGTCCGGCACCGCGTGCACGCCCGGCCGCGCGGCGAGCAGCTCGGCGACCGCGCCGGGCAGCTCGTCCGGCGTCACCCGCCGCACCATGGCGCGGTAGTCGGCGACCCGTTCGGCGAACAAATCCAGAACGCCGTCGTCGTGGTGGCGGCGCAGGTAGTCGCGGGCGATCCGGTCGTAGGAGGCGGCGACCTCCGCGGCGTCGCGGCGGGGCGCCACCCGTTCGATCCGGCCGAGGATCTCCTCGCGCGCGTTCACTTGTCCCTCTCCTCTGTGCGGCCGCCGTCGGTCCGGGCCCACCAGGCGCGGAACGACTCGGGCGGTGGTACGGGCGCGTCCCGGGTGTCGGTCCACGCCTTGAGCGGCCCCGGCAGGCGGCGGATCCGGCCGCGGCGGCCGACGAGGCGGCGGCTCGCGGACGCGGCGCGCTGCGCGAGCGCGAGCCGGGTCGGCGAGCGCAGCGTCCAGCCCGCGGCGTTCATCGCGGTGCGTTCCAGCGGATGGCGCGGACCGCTCTCGACCGCGCGGGCGCGCAGGTGCACCAGCACCTCGGGGATGTCGATCGCGACCGGGCACACCTCGTAGCACGCGCCGCACAGCGAGGACGCGAACGGCAGCGACGCGTCGACCTCGGACCCGATGCCGCGGATCTGCGGCGACAGGATCGCGCCGATGGGCCCCGGGTAGGGCGACCCGTAGGCGTGCCCGCCCGCGCGCGCGTAGACGGGGCACACGTTCAGGCACGCCGAGCAGCGGATGCAGCGCAGCGCCTGCCGCCCGACCTCGTCGGCGAGCGTCGCGGTGCGCCCGTTGTCGAGCAGGACCAGGTGGAACTCGCCCGGCCCGTCGCCCGGCGTGACGCCCGTCCACGCGGAGGTGTAGGGGTTCATCCGCTCGGCCGTGGACGAGCGCGGCAGCGACTGGAGGAACACCTCCAGGTCGCGCCACGACGGGACGAGCTTCTCGACGCCCATCACCGAGATCAGTGTCTCGGGCAGGGTCAGGCACATGCGGCCGTTGCCCTCCGACTCCAGCACCACCAGCGTGCCGGTGTCGGCGACCGCGAAGTTGACGCCCGACACCGCGACCTTCGCCGACAGGAACTTGGCCCGCAGGTGGCGCCGCGACGCCTCGGCCAGCTCGGCGGGGGAGTCGGACAGGCCCTCGGGCGCGTCCGGCATCGACCGCAGGAAGATGTCGCGGATGTCGGACCTGTTGCGGTGGATGGCCGGGACCAGGATGTGCGAGGGCCGGTCGTCGCCGAGCTGCACGATCAGCTCGGCGAGGTCGGTCTCGTAGGCGGTGACGCCCTGCTCGGCGAGGGCTTCGTTGAGCCCGATCTCCTGGGTCGCCATCGACTTGACCTTGACGACCTCGGTCTCGCCGGTCGCCTTCACCAACCCGATGACGATGCGGTTGGCCTCGTCGGCGTCGCGCGCCCAGTGCACCGTGCCGCCGGCGGCGGTGACCCGCTCCTCCAGCATCCGCAGGTAGTGGCCGAGGTTCGCCAGGACGTGGTCCTTGATCTGCTTCCCGGACTCGCGCAGCGCCGCCCAGTCGTCCAGCTCGGCGACCGCGTCGGCGCGCCGCCCCCGGATCGTGGACGTGGCGTGGGCGAGGTTGCCGCGCAGCCGGGTGTCGGCCACGGCGGCGCGCGCGGCGGACGGGAAGGACGGCATGCCGACGTAGGTCGGCATCGCGGGGCCCTCGTGATGGGACGTCGCGCGGTGGGACATCGCGCGGTCGGGCGTCGTGCCGGTCATGCGGGGTCCTCCTCGGTGGCGGCGAGGATCTCGGCCAGGTGCACCGTCCGCACCCCGGCGCCGGCCCGGGTCAGGGCGCCGCCGATGTGCATCAGGCAGGAGTTGTCGGCCGAGCACAGCGTGCTCGCGCCGGTGCTGCGCACGTTCGCGACCTTGTCGGCGCACATCGCCGCCGACACCGGGGCGTTCTTGAGCGCGAACGTGCCGCCGAAGCCGCAGCACTCGTTCGCCTCGGGAAGCTCGACCAGGTCGATGCCGCCCACCTCGCGCAGCAGCCGCAGCGGCCGGTCGCCCACGCGCAGCATCCGCAGCGAATGGCAGGTCGGGTGGTAGGTGACGCGGTGCGGGTAGTGGGCGCCGACGTCGGTGACGCCGAGCACGTCGATCAGAAACTCCGACAGCTCGTACACCTTGGCGGCCGTCTCAGCGGCCTCGGGGACGAGCCGCGCGTGCGAGTCGCGGACCATCGCCGCGCAGGACGCCGACGGCGTCACCACGGCCTCGTAGGAGGCGAACGCCTCGGCGAACCCCTTCACGAGGGGGACGGCCTGGTCACGGTAGCCCGTGTTCAGATGCATCTGCCCGCAGCACGTCTGTGCCATCGGGAAGTCCACCTCGTGCCCGAGCCTGCGCAGCAGGCGGACCATCGCCTTGCCCGTGCCCGGGTACATCGTGTCGTTCACACAGGTGACGAAGAGCGCGATCTTCATTCGGCCGTCACTCCGTTCCTCCTCCGCCGCGCCGGCTGGACTCGCGGATCACCAGTTCCGGCTGGAACATGACCTGCTGGTGGGCGTGGCCCTCCGGATCGTCGCACTCCTCCAGCAGCAGCTCGGTGGCGATCCGGCCGAGCTGGTACGTCGGCTGCCGCACCGAGCTGAGCGGTACGGCCGCCGCCGCCGAGAACTCGATGTCGTCATACCCGATCACCGCCACGTCGCCCGGGACCTGAACGCCCGACTGGAGCAGGACGCGCAGCACCCCGAGGGCGAGCAGGTCGTTGGCGCAGAAGATCGCGTCGGGCAGCGGGCCGCCGTCGTCCAGCAGCCGCCGCGCGGCCTCCTGGCCGGCGCGGGCGTTCATCGCCGGCACCGCCACGTCCCGCAGGGTCCCGGGGGCCAGCCCGGCGGTGCGCAGCGCGCGCAGGGCGCCCTTGCGCCGGTCGGCGCACTGCCGCAGCGCGGTGGGCCCGGTGACGAACGCGAGCGTGCGGGCGCCGTCGGCCAGCAGCCGGCCGGCCGCCAGCTCGCCGCCGGCGACGTCGTCGACCGCGACCGAGCACTGGTTGGCGCGGGGCGTCGGATGGTCGAGCAGGACGACCGGCATCCCGCGGGCGCGCAGCCGGTCGGCGTTCTCCCCGTCGTCGCCGACCGGGGTGAGCAGCACCCCGCGCACCCGCTGCTCGGCGAACACCCGGATGTTGCGCTGCTCGCGGTCGTCGGACTCGCCGGAGGAGGACAGGATCACCGCGTAGCCGCGCTCGCTCGCGCTCTCCTCCACCCCGCGCGCCATGTCGGTGAAGAACGGGTTGCCGAGGTCGAGCACCATCAGCCCGATCGTGCTGCTGTGCCCGGCGCGCAGCGTGGACGCCGAGCCGTTGCGGACGAAGCCGAGCTCGCGGATGGCGGCCTCCACCCGGGCGCGGGTCGTCGCGGCCACCCGCTCGGGGCGGTTGAGCACGTTGGAGACGGTGCCGGGCGAGACGCCCGCGTGCCGCGCGACCTGCTTGATGCCCACCGTCTCGGGGCCTGCGCCGCCGTCAGTGCTCAATCGTCTGCCCCCGGGTCGGTCCGCTGGTGCGCGCATCCGGATCCCGCCGCGCGTGGACGGGGATGCCGCGTGTGTGTGCCGCGCTCACTTTGGGTCATCGAATTAAAACGTGTCAACCCCGCTGACGGTACCTGTTGCGGCCAATCCGGCCGTCCGGGCGCACCTTTCGAATCCCGTGTTTCCCCTGTGACCACTGGGCTTTCGCGGATTCGACCAGGTTCGGACCCGGTTTGACCCCTTGACGGGTGCTCCGGGTCACATCTACCGTCCTGCGCAACATCCCGTTAAAACGTTTTTCATCTGTCCGACACACGATCCCCCGGCGAGGAGGGTGGCGATGAGCGCAGCCGCGCGGTCGGCACCGCCGACATTGGCACTGGTCAACGTGAGCAAGTCGTTCGGCGCGGTGCGCGCGCTGCGGGACGTCACCCTGGAGCTGCACGCCGGCGAGGTGCACGCCCTGGCCGGCGAGAACGGCGCGGGCAAGTCCACCGTCGTGAAGACGTTCGCCGGCGTGCACCGCCCCGACGGCGGCGAGGTGCGGGTGGACGGCGAGCCCGTGACGTTCGGCGGTCCCGCCGACGCCCAGCAGGCGGGCGTCGCGGTGATCTACCAGGAGCCGACCCTGTTCCCCGACCTGTCGGTCGCGGAGAACATCTTCATGGGCCGGCAGCCCCGCTCGGCGCTGCGCCGCATCGACCGCCGGACCATGCACGAGCGGACCGCCGCGCTGTTCGAGCGGCTCGGCGTCGCGCTGGACCCGCAGCAGCCCGCCCGCGGCCTGTCGATCGCCGACCAGCAGGTCGTCGAGATCGCCAAGGCCATCTCCCGGGACGCGCGGGTGCTCATCATGGACGAGCCCACCGCCGCGCTCACCGGGCAGGAGGTCGCCCGGCTGTTCGCGGTGACCCGCACGCTCCAGGAGCAGGGCTGCGCGATCCTGTTCATCTCGCACCGGCTGGAGGAGATCTTCGAGCTCTGCCAGCGGGTGACGACGCTGCGCGACGGCGGCTACATCGGCACCGATCCGGTCGCCGGGCTCACCCCCGACGACCTGGTCCGCCGGATGGTCGGCCGCGACCTGGACGCGCTCTACCCCAAGCAGGACGTCACGCCCGGCGACGTCGCGCTCAAGGTGGACCGGCTGACCCGCGAGGGCGCCTTCACCGACGTCTCGTTCGAGGTGCGCCGCGGCGAGATCGTCGCGCTGGCCGGGCTGGTCGGCGCGGGCCGCAGCGAGGTCGCCCGCGCGATCTTCGGGGTGGACCGCTGGGACGCCGGCTCGGTCGAGATCGCCGGGAGCCGGCTGCCGGTCGGCAGCCCCACCGCCGCGATGGCCGCCGGCCTCGCGCTGGTCCCCGAGGACCGCCGCCAGCAGGGCCTGGTCATGGACATGTCGATCGAGCGGAACATGGGGCTCACCCAGCTTCGCTCGCTGCGCCGCGAGACCGGGCGCGGGCCGCTGATCTCCCGGACGGTCGAGCGCGACCGCGCCCGCGACTGGGCGCTGCGCCTCCAGCTCAAGTACGCCCGGCTCACCGACACCGTCGGGGTCCTGTCGGGCGGCAACCAGCAGAAGGTGGTGCTGGCCAAGTGGCTGGCCACCGAGCCGACCGTGCTCATCGTGGACGAGCCCACCCGGGGCATCGACGTCGGCACCAAGGCCGAGGTGCACCGGCTGCTGTCGGAGCTGGCCGCGCAGGACCTGGCGGTGCTGATGATCTCCTCCGACCTGCCCGAGGTGATCGGCATGGCCGACCGGGTGCTGGTCATGCACGAGGGCCGGCTCGCCGCCGAGATCCCGCGCGCGCAGGCCACCGAGGAGAGCGTGATGGCCGCCGCCACCGGGCGGGCCGGCACGGGAAAGGCGGCCTGACCCCATGACCGTACTCGCCCAGTCCCCGCCCCGGCCGGAGGCCGGTGGCCCGGCCGGCAACGGCCGCCGCCTGGTCGACCTGGTGCTGCGCGCCCGCGAGCTGAGCATCCTCGGCGCGCTGCTGGTGCTGGTGGCCGCCACCACGATCGCCAACCCGCGCTTCATGTCCGAGCAGGGCATGAAGGACATCTTCCTCAACGCCTCGATCCTGGCGCTGCTGGCCGTCGGCCAGACCATGGTCGTGGTCACCCGCAACATCGACCTGTCGGTCGGGTCCGTCGTCGGCCTCGTCGCCTTCGTCGCCGGCAAGTACGCCTCCGGCGGCGACCGCAGCCTGCTGCTGGTCGTCCTGCTCGGGGTGCTGCTCGGCGTCGGCTGCGGGCTGGTGAACGGCCTGCTGGTCAGCTTCTGCCGGGTACCGGCCCTGGTGGTCACCCTCGGCACGCTGTACGTGATCCAGGGGGTCGACCACGCGGTGGCGCACGGCGAGCAGATCGGCGCTGCCGACCTGCCCTCGTCGCTGCTGTCGCTCGGCAACGACTCGCTGCTCGGCGTCCCCTACCTGCCGATCATCACCGTGATCGCGATGCTGATGATCGGCTACTACCTGCGCTCCTACTCCTCCGGCCGCGAGTTCTACGCGATCGGGTCCAGCCCCGAGGCCGCCGGCCTCGCGGGCGTCTCGATCCGGCGCCGGGTGCTGACCGCCTACCTGGTCAGCGGCGGCCTCGCCGGCCTGGCCGGGGTGCTGTGGCTGGCCCGGTTCGGCACCGTGGTCGCCGACGCCGCGCACGGCTGGGAGCTGAAGGTCGTCAGCGCGGTCGTCGTCGGCGGCGTCGCCATCACCGGCGGCGTCGGCACGGTGTACGGCGCGGCGCTCGGCGCGCTGCTGCTCACCACCATCGGCAGCGTGCTGGTGGTGCTGAAGGTCAACTCGTTCTGGCAGGACGCCATCACCGGCCTGCTGCTGCTGCTCGCCATCAGCGTCGACCGGCTGCTGTCGCTGCGCGTCACCAAGGCCCTCAAGGCCAGGTCCCGGTCCGCCGGACGGCCGGTCCGCACCGGTGGGGCCGAGGGCCGCGCGGGCGTCGGGGCGGCGCCACCGGGCACGACGCCACCGGACAAGGCGCCACGGGACTCCGGGCCGCAGGACACAGAGGAGAAGGTGCGGCATGACTCCTGACGTGAGCAAGGCGGCGGCCCCGGGAGGGCGCCGGCTCGCCGGGGGACTGGTCCGCTGGGAGACGGCCGTCACCGCGCTGCTGATCGTGGTCTTCATCGGCGGCGCCGGGACCTCGCCCGGGTTCGCCACCACCGACAACCTCTCCTTCGCGCTCGGCGACCTCAGCGAGATCGCGCTGATCGCGCTGCCGATGACGCTGCTGGTGGTCTGCGGGCAGGTGGATCTGTCGGTCGCCTCGATCCTCGGGCTGTGCAGCGCCCTCACCGGCAAGCTGTGGGACGCGGGCCTGTCCATCGAGATGATCATCCCGCTGGTGCTGGTGATCGGAGTGGTCTGCGGGCTGGTGAACGGCCTGCTGGTCACCCGGCTCGGGCTGCCGTCCCTGGCGGTGACGATCGGCACGATGACGCTCTACCGCGGCCTGGCGTACGTGGTGCTGGGCACCGAGGCGATCACCGCCTTCCCGCAGACCTACACCGACCTGGCCACCTCGAACGTCCCCGGCACCCCGGTCCCCTACCCGATCGCGGTGTTCGCCGTGCTCGCGATCGCGACCGCGGTGACGCTGCACGCCACCGGCGTCGGCCGGTCCCTGTTCGCCATCGGCGCCCAGGAGGACGCGGCCCACTTCGCCGGGATCCGGGTCAAGCGGATCAAGCTCGTGCTGTTCGTGCTGTCCGGCCTGGTCGCCGGCTTCGCCGGACTGGTGTTCACGCTGCGGTACGGCAGCGCCCGCGCCGACAACGGCCTCGGCTTCGAGCTGACCGTGATCGCGGCGGTGCTGCTCGGCGGCGTCGACTTCGACGGCGGCAAGGGCACGCTCGGCGGCGTCATCGCCGCGGTGCTCCTGATCGGCCTGCTGAAGAACCTGCTCATGCTCAACGACGTCTCGGGCGACACCCAGGCGATCGTCACCGGGCTGCTGCTGATCGTCTCCGTCCTCACCCCGCGGCTGATCGCCGTGGTCCGTGAGGCACGGGGCAGACGGCGGGGCGGCGGGCCCACCCCGTCCACCGCCCCCGCCGCCTCCACCTGACCCCTCT
This sequence comes from Spirillospora sp. NBC_01491, assembly GCF_036227065.1. Lineage (GTDB taxonomy): Bacteria > Actinomycetota > Actinomycetes > Streptosporangiales > Streptosporangiaceae > Spirillospora > Spirillospora xylanilytica. The sequence goes on along the minus strand of NZ_CP109432.1, from coordinate 1,822,636 downwards.
CCGTCCCCCCTCCCCCCCCTGACACGACCCTGGACATCCGAAAGGCACCGAGATGACCGTTCGCACGCGCTCGCGCGTCCCGTTGCGGCACTTCGCCGCGATCGCCTCCGCCAGCGCCCTGGCCCTCACGCTCGCCGCGTGCGGCGGCACCACCAAGGACTCCGCCGGCTCCGGCGACGGCAAGGCGGCGGCGGGCAAATCGTCCGCCGACCCGAACGCGCCCCTGAAGAAGGGGCTGAAGGTCGCGTTCCTGCCCAAGCAGGTCAACAACCCCTACGAGACGATCGTCGACAAGGCCGGCATCGCCGCCGCCGCCGAGTACGGCGGCACCGCCAAGGAGGTCGGCCCGTCCGACGCCTCGGCCTCGTCGCAGGTGTCCTACATCAACACCCTGGTCCAGCAGCGGCACGACGCGATCCTGATCGCCGCCAACGACGAGAACGCGGTGTGCGGCCCGCTCAAGCAGGCCATGGCCAAGAAGGTCAAGATCGTCGCCTACGACTCCGACACCGCCAAGGAGTGCCGCGACCTGTTCATCAACCAGGCCAGCTCCGAGGAGATCGGGCGCAGCCAGATCAAGCTGCTGTCGGAGCAGCTCGGCGGCAAGGGCGAGATCGCGATCCTGTCGGCGACCGCCAACGCCACCAACCAGAACACCTGGATCAAGTTCATGGAGGACGAGCTGAAGAAGCCGGAGAACTCCGGCCTCAAGCTCGTCAAGACCGCCTACGGCGACGACGACGACCAGAAGTCGTTCCAGCAGACCCAGGGCCTGCTCCAGGCGTACCCGAACCTCAAGGGGATCATCTCGCCGACCACGGTCGGCATCGCCGCGGCGGCCCGCTACATCTCCGGGTCCAAGTACAAGGGCAAGGTCGCGCTGACCGGCCTCGGCACCCCCGACCAGATGCGCCAGTTCATCAAGGACGGCACGGTCAAGCAGTTCGAGCTCTGGGACCCCAAGAACCTGGGCTACCTGGCCTCCTACGCGGCGGCCTCGCTCGCGTCCGGGCAGATCTCCGGCGCGTCCGGTGAGAAGTTCAAGGCCGGCAAGCTCGGCGAGCGGACGATCGGTGAGAACGGCGAGGTCATCCTCGGCCCGCCCACCGTCTTCGACGCCAAGAACATCGACGAGTACCACTTCTGAGCACCTCCGGCCGCGGCGCGCCCCGTCCCCCCGCCGGGAGGACCGAGGTCCGCGGGACGCGCCGCGCGCCGGTGACAGGTGAGACGTGAGACGAGGACGGTCATGAAGCGTGCCTGCTTCCTGCTGAAGGTCAGGCGGGACCGCATGGCGGAGTACCGGCGGCGCCACCGGGAGGTGTGGCCCGACATGCTCGCCGCGCTGAGCGAGAGCGGATGGCGCAACTACTCGCTCTTCCTGCGCGACGACGGCTTGCTGGTCGGCTACCTGGAGACCGACGACTTCGAGGCGGCGCAGGAGCGGATGGCCCGGACCGGGGTCAACGCCCGCTGGCAGGACGAGATGGCCCCGTTCTTCGAGGATCTGGACGGCCGCCCCGACCAGGGGATGCTGCCGCTCACCGAAGTCTTCCACCTTGACTAGAGGATCGGAGAGTAGGAACCCGTGACAGACATGACCGCGGTGAAGGACGCCCTGCGCCGCCAGCAGATCGAGACTCCGTCGTGGGCGTACGGCAACTCCGGCACCCGGTTCAAGGTGTTCGCCCAGCAGGGCGTCCCCCGCACCCCCCGGGAAAAGATCGCCGACGCGGCGCAGGTGCACCGCTTCACCGGCGTGGCCCCGAGCGTCGCGGTGCACATCCCGTGGGACACCGTGGACGACTACGCCGAGCTCGCCGCGTACGCCGTGGACCAGGGCGTGCGGATCGGCGCGGTGAACACCAACGTGTTCCAGGACGACGACTACATGCTGGGCAGCGTCACCAACCCGGACCCGGCGATCCGCCGCAAGGCCCTGGACCACCTGCTGGCCTGCGTCGACATCATGGACGCCACCGGTTCGCGCGACCTGAAGCTGTGGTTCTCCGACGGCACCAACTACCCCGGCCAGGACGACATCCGGACCCGCCAGGACCGGATGGAGGAGGCCCTCGCGGCCGTGTACGAGCGGCTCGGCGACGACCAGCGGTTCCTGCTGGAGTACAAGCTGTTCGAACCGGCGTTCTACATGACCGACCTGCCGGACTGGGGCGCCTCGTACGCGCACTGCCTCAAGCTGGGCCCGAAGGCGCAGGTGGTGGTGGACACCGGGCACCACGCGCCGGGCACCAACATCGAGTTCATCGTCGCGTTCCTGCTGCGCGAGGGGAGGCTCGGCGCGTTCGACTTCAACTCGCGCTTCTACGCCGACGACGACCTGATGGTGGGCGCGGCCGACCCGTTCCAGCTCTACCGGATCATGCACGAGGTGCTCCGGGGCGGCGGCTACGACCCGGCGACCGGGGTGCGGTTCATGCTCGACCAGTGCCACAACATCGAGCCGAAGATCCAGGGCCAGATCCGCTCGGTGCTGAACGTCCAGGAGGCCACCGCCAAGGCGCTGCTCATCGACACCGCCGCGCTGGGCGAGGCGCAGCGGACCGGTGACGTGCTCGGCGCGAACGCGGTGTTCATGGACGCCTACAACACCGACGTTCGGCCGCTGCTGGCCGAGCTGCGCGAGGAGATGGGCCTGCACGCCGACCCCGTCGCCGCCTACAAGGCGTCGGGGTACTACGAGCGGGTGGTCGGCGAGCGCAAGGACGGCCAGGCCGCGGGGTGGGGCGCGTGAGACCGCGCCCCCGCCGCGGCGCGGCGCTGCTCCTGACCGGCGGGATGGTGGTCGCGGGGGCGGCGCCGGCGCAGGCCGCCGCCCCGGCGGGACTGCGCGTCACCGGGATGGAGACCGAGCACGCGACCGCGCCGATCGCGGTCGCCGCCGCGAACCCGCGGCTCGGCTGGCGGCTCCGCTCGGACCGGCGCGGGGAGCGGCAGACCGCCTATCGGATCTCGGTCGCCGCCGAGGCCGGCGGGGGCCAGGTGTGGGACTCGGGCACGGTGAAGAGCGCGCGCGCCTACGACGTGCGGTACGGGGGCCCCGCGCTCAGGCCCGCCACCCGCTACACCTGGCGGGTCCGCGTGGCCGACGCCCGCGGGCACTGGACGGGCTGGAGCGCCAAGGCGGCGTTCGAGACCGCGCTCGCCGGGGACGGCTGGCGCGGCTCGTGGATCGGCGCGCCCGACGCCGCCGCGTCCGCGCCTGACCTCAAGGGCAGCAGCTGGATCTGGTTCCCCGAGGGCGACCCGGCGACCAGCGCGCCCGCGGCCACCCGCTACTTCCGCGGGGCGGTCGACCTGGCCTCGGTGCCGCAGGGCGCCCGGCTGGTCATGACCGCCGACGACGGCTTCACCGCCTGGGTGAACGGCACGGAGGTCGGCGGCCGGGAGCCCGACCCGTCCAAGGAGAACTGGAAGCGCCCGATCGTGGTGGACGTGGCCGCGGCGCTCCGCCAGGGCCGCAACGTCATCGCGGTCAAGGCCACCAACGGCCGCCAGAGCCCGGCGGGTCTGCTCGGCCGGCTCGAACTCCCGGGGCAGGCGCCGAAGGCGTTCGACACCGGGGACGCGTGGCGCGCGCTCGACACCGCGCCCGCGGCCGAGTGGACCGTTCCCGGGTTCGACGACGCGTCCTGGAAGGCCGCCAAGGTCCTGGTGCCGTGGGGCGGCGCGCCGTGGGGCGAGGTGTCGGTCGAGGCGCCGTCCCGCCCCGAACCGCTGCTCCGCCGCGACTTCACCGTCCCCGGCAAGAAGGTCGCCAGGGCCCGGCTGTACGCGGCGGCGGGCGGGTACGCCGAGCTGAGCCTGAACGGCGAGAAGGTCGGCGACGAGGTCCTCGCGCCCGGGTTCACCCGCTACGACAAGCGGGTCGAGTACGTCACCCACGACGTCACCAGGATGCTGCGCCGGGGCGGCAACGCCATCGGCGCGCGGCTCGGCCGCGGCTTCTACGGGATGACGCAGGAGAACGTCTGGAACTGGCACAAGACGCCCTGGACCGCCGAGCCGCGCCTTCTCGCCCAGCTCGTCGTCACCTACACCGACGGGTCCGCGCAGACGATCGCGACCGACGGGCAGTGGCGGTACGCCGAGGGCCCGGTGCGGTACGACTCGCTGTTCGGCGGTGAGACCTACGATGCCCGCGAGGAGAAGCCCGGCTGGGACCGCGCCGGGTACGACGCCGCGTCGTGGGGCCCGGCGACGAAGCTGGCCGCCCCGGCGGGCACGGTCGTCCCGGAGGAGCACGAGCCGATCAAGGTCACCGGCACGATCCGGCCCTCCTCGGTGACCAGCCCCAAGAAGGGCACCCACGTCTTCAAGCTGCCCGCCAACATCGCCGGATGGGCGCGGATCCGCACGCACGGGCCGAAGGGCGCGCAGGTCACGCTCAAGTACGGCGAGCGGCTCAACGCCGACGGCACCGTGCAGGTGAGCAACGGCAACGTCACCGGACGCGTCCAGACCGACGAGTACGTCCTGGCCGGGCGCGCGGGCACCGAGACCTGGGAGTCCCGCTACACCTACAAGGGCTTCCAGTACGTGGAGGTCACCGGCTGGCCCGGCGACGCGGCGCCCACCACCGCCGACCTGGACGGCCGCGCCGTCCACACCGACCTGCGCCCCACCGGGTCCTTCCGCAGCTCCAACGCGCTGTTCAACCAGGTCAACACGATGACCCGGCAGACGGTCGTGAACAACTGGCACGGCATCCCCACCGACACACCGATGTACGAGAAGAACGGGTGGACCGGGGACGCGCAGCTCATGGCCGACATGGAGATGACCGAGTACGACCTCCGGCGGCCCTTCACCAAGTGGATGACCGACCACCGCGACAGCCAGGGCGCGGACGGGCTGATCCCCGGGATCGTCCCCGACAACGGGTGGGGCCTCGGCTACTACGGCCAGGCGCCGCCGTGGCACGCCTCCTTCACCGCCATCCCGTGGCAGATGTACCAGCGGTACGGCGACAAGGACGTGCTCGCCGCCAACTACCCGGCGATGACCCGGTACCTGGACGGCTGGCTGGCCAAGGCCGACGGCGAGGGCCTCTACCCGAGCAGCCTCACCGACTACCTCGCGCCCGGCTACGGCGGTAACACCCCCGAGGACGCGCGCCTCGCCGGGACCGCCTACACCTACTTCAACACCACGACCGTCGCGGAGGTCGCGCAGGCCCTCGGCCGCACCGCCGACGCCGCCCGCTACCGGGCCGCCGCCGCGAAGACCAGGGACGCCTTCAACAAGGCGTTCCTGCGCGGCGACGCCTACGTCACCGCGTCCGACCCGGGCTACCGGCAGACGTCGGCGCTCCTGCCGCTGGCGTTCGGGATCACGCCGGAGGCGTCCGAGAAGGCGGTCACCGCGCGGCTGGTCAAGGACGTCGAGGACCGCGGCGGCCACCTCAACACCGGCGCGCTCGGTACCAAGTTCCTGCTGACCGAGCTGACCGAGCGCGGCCAGGGGGAGCTGGCCTACAAGATCGCCGACCAGAAGACCTATCCGAGCTGGGGCTACTGGGCCGCCAACGGCGCGACCACGCTGTGGGAGCGCTGGGACCTGGACGCCCGGTCCCGCGACCACGTGTTCCTCGGCGGGGCGATCGGCGAGTGGTTCTACCGGGACCTGGCCGGCATCCGGTCCGCCGCGCCCGGCTACGACCGCGTCCGCATCGCGCCGAAGCCGCTCGGCGACCTGACCTTCGTCGAGGCGTCCACCGAGACGCCGCACGGCCCCGTCGCGGTGCGGTGGGACAGGCGCGCCGGCGGCGGGCTCGGGCTGCGCGTCCGGGTCCCGGTCGGCGCCACCGCCGAGATCGAGATCCCCGCCGCGTCGGCCGCCGCCGTCACCGAGGGCGGGCGCCCGCTCGCCTCCGTGCCCGGCGTCCGGGTGCTCGGCGCCGCCGGCGGGACCGTCCGGGTCGAGACCGGCTCCGGCGGCTATGACTTCCAGGCCCGCAAATGAGCCACCGAACAAGGAGACAGAACCGATGACCGCCACTCCGCCCGAGGTGGAGCAGCTCCTCGCCCGCGCCCACGACCTGGGCTCGGACCCGCGCAACACCAACTACGCGGGCGGCAACGCCTCGGCGAAGGGCACCGTCACCGACCCGGTGACCGCCCGCGACGTCGAGCTGATGTGGGTGAAGGGTTCCGGCGGCGACCTCGGCACCCTCACCGAGCCGGGCCTGGCCGTGCTGCGGCTGGACCGGATGCGCGCCCTCGCGGACGTCTACCCGGGCGTCGAGCGCGAGGACGAGATGGTCGCCGCGTTCGACTTCTGCCTGCACGGCAAGGGCGGCGCCGCGCCCTCCATCGACACCGCCATGCACGGGCTGGTGCCCGCCGCGCACGTCGACCACCTGCACCCCGACTCCGGCATCGCGATCGCGACCGCCGCGGACGGCGAGGAGCTGACCCGGCGGATCTTCGGCGACCGGGTGGTGTGGGTGCCGTGGCGGCGGCCCGGCTTCCAGCTCGGTCTGGACATCGCCGCGATCAAGGAGGCGAACCCGGCGGCGATCGGCGTCGTCCTCGGCGGCCACGGCATCACCGCCTGGGGCGCGACCAGCGCGGAGTGCAAGGCCGCCTCGCTGGAGATCATCGCGACCGCCGAGGCGTACCTGGCCGAGCACGGCAAGGCCGACCCGTTCGGCCCGGTCGTGCATCCGGCGCTGCCCGAGGCGGAGCGGCGGGCCCGCGCGGCCGAGCTGTTCCCGCTGGTGCGGGGGCTCGCCTCCACCGACCGGCCGCAGGTGGGGCACTTCACCGACAGCCCCGAGGTGCTCGACTTCGTCGCCCGCGCCGAGCACCCGCGGCTCGCCGCGCTCGGCACGTCCTGCCCCGACCACTTCCTGCGCACCAAGGTCGCGCCGATGGTGCTCGACCTGCCCCCGGACGCGCCGCTCGACCAGGTGAAGGCGCGGCTCAGCGAGCTGCACGCCGACTACCGCGACGCCTACCGCGCCTACTACGAGCGCAACGCCGCGCCGGACTCCCCGGCGATGCGCGGCGCCGACCCCGCGATCGTGCTGGTGCCCGGCGTCGGCATGTTCAGCTTCGGCGCCAACAAGCAGACCGCCCGGGTCGCGGGCGAGTTCTACGTCAACGCGATCAACGTGATGCGCGGCGCCGAGAGCGTCTCGGCGTACGCGCCGATCGACGAGGCCGAGAAGTTCCGGATCGAGTACTGGGAGCTGGAGGAGGCCAAGCTCCGCCGGATGCCCGCGCCGAAGCCGCTGGCCACCCGCGTCGCGCTCGTCACCGGCGGCGGCTCGGGCATCGGCGCGGCGACCGCGCGGCGGCTGGCCGCCGAGGGCGCCTGCGTCGTCGTCGCCGACCGCGACCGGGCCGCGGCCGAGAAGGTCGCGGCCGAGATCGGGGCGGGCGCCTACCGGGCGTCCGACGTCGCGGTGGCCGTCACGGTCGACGTCACCTCCGAGGACGAGATCACCGCCGCCGTCGCGGCGGCCGTGCTCGCCTTCGGCGGCGTCGACCTGGTCGTCAACAACGCCGGGCTGTCGGTGTCCAAGCCGCTGCTGGACACCACCGCCGCCGACTGGGACCTCCAGCACGACGTGATGGCGCGCGGCTCGTTCCTGGTGTCGCGCGAGACCGCCCGCGTCATGGTCGAGCAGGCCATGGGCGGCGACATCGTCTACATCTCGTCCAAGAACGCCGTGTTCGCCGGGCCCAACAACGTGGCCTACGGCGCGACCAAGGCCGACCAGGCCCACCAGGTCCGGCTGCTCGCCGCCGAGCTCGGCGAGCACGGCGTCCGCGTCAACGGCATCAACCCCGACGGGGTGGTGCGCGGCTCGGGCATCTTCGCCGGGGGCTGGGGCGCCAAGCGCGCCGCCGTCTACGGCGTCGAGGAGGACAGGCTCGGCGAGTTCTACGCCCAGCGGACGCTGCTCAAGCGCGAGGTGCTGCCCGAGCACGTCGCCGCCGCCGTCTTCGCCCTCGCGGGCGGCGACCTGACCCACACGACCGGACTGCACATCCCCGTGGACGCCGGCGTCGCCGCCGCGTTCCTCCGCTAGACCCGGTGGGGCCGGCCCGGTCACGCAGGAGCCGCGCCGGCCCCACCGCCCCACGCTCGCACGCGTCGCCCACCCCCCGTTGGACCTTGCAGAGCCCCCGAAAGGGACACAGATGGACCTGGCCAGGACGTTCCACCGCCCGCTGCCCGTCATCGCCACCCTCGCCCTCGGCGTGACCGGCCTGCTGGCCGCCGCCCTCCCCGCCGGCGCGACCGGCCCGTCCGGCGCGACCGACGCGTTCGGGCTGCCCGCCCTCGCCAGATCCGACCGCTACGTGATGACGCCGGCGGCGCGCACCGTCCGCCCGGCCCGCGTCGCCGAGTCGCACAAGGTCAACGGCGACTACGTCACGGCGGACTCGCCCGCCTCGGAGAAGGACGGCCACGCGCTGACCGCCGGCCCGTCCAGCACCACCGCGAGGGTCGACGGCGTCCAGGTCAGGCAGGCGGGCCCGGACGTCGCCGGAGCCTCGTTCGGCTACCGGATGCGCGTCCCCGGCACGGGCCCGCTGACGCTGCGCGTCGAAGAGGCGGGCAGCGCGACCGGCCACTACGAGGTGCTCGTCAACGGCACCGTCGTGCACGAGCGCAAGCCCGACACCGCCCAGGCCGGCGTCTGGGGCGGTCCCGGCGGGCAGCAGCTCGCCGGGCTCGTGCACTACGACGTCGCCGTCCCCGCCCGGCTCGCCGGATCCTCCGGCTCGATCCAGGTCACCTTCCGCAACGCGGCCGAACCCGGCCCCGGCGCCCGCGTCCACGCCGTCTGGACGCTCGCGGACGCGGGCCGGACCACCGCCCCCTACGGGGGCACCGTCACCGACCCCGGCGGCGCGGCGCGCGGCGGCACCACCACGCTCCGCTCGGACGCCTACGGCCGCCCCTACGTCGTCTACGACTTCGGCCAGGAGGTCGGCGGGAAGATCGGATTCACCGCCCACACCAAGGGCGGTGCGGCCCCCAAGATCGGGCTGGCGTTCAGCGAGAGCCCCACCTACCTCACCACCGCCTCCGACTACAGCCAGGACCCGGTCGGGCTGGCGACCGAGACGCACTACCTGACCCCCGGCGCGGGCCGCTCGGCGGTCACCGACCCGGTGATCCGCGGCGGGTTCCGCTACCTGATGGTCTTCCTCGCAGAGCCCGGCGAGGTGGAGCTGTCCGGCCTGAAGCTGGACTTCACCGCCGATCCCGCCAACCCGGCCCCGAACCGGTACCGGGGCGCGTTCCTGTCCAGCGACGAGACGTTCAACCGGCTCTGGTACTCCGGCGCCTACACCGTCCAGATGAGCACCATCGACCCCCGGACCGGGCGGCCCTACCCGGGCAAGGAGGGACCGGTCGGCAACGACGCGACCGTCGGCGACGGCGACAGCGTCATCACCGACGGCGGCAAGCGCGACCGGATGATCTGGGGCGGCGACAACGCCGTCGCCGACGTGGTGTCCTACCTCAGCACCGGCCGCCCCGGACCGGCGGCCAACGCGGTCGGGTTCATGGCCAAGGGGCAGGCCGCCAGCGGCCAGATCCCCGGCCTGTACCTGACCGAGAGCCAGGGCTACAACCTCGGCTGGGGCGAGTACGCCGAGTGGTGGGTGCAGAACTTCTGGGACCACTACCTCTACACCGGCGACCGCGCGTTCCTCGACCGCTGGTACGGCGCGATGAAGAAGAACATGGCCTGGCTGGAGTCCAAGGCCGACGCCGACGGCGTCCTGGACCTTAAGGGCGCGGGCGGCACCTGGGGCTACGGCAACGAGGGCAAGGGCACCTACACCAGCTCGCTGTACGTGCGCGTGCTCGGCCTGGCGGCACGGGCCGCCGAGGCGAAGGGCGAGCCGGACGCGGCCAAGACCTACCGCGAGCAGGCGGCCCGCACCGCCGCCGGGGTCAACGCCACGCTGTGGGACCCCGCCGCGGGCGCCTACAAGGTCGGCCCGGGCGACGCCGCCCACCCGCAGGACGGCAACGCGATGGCGGTCGTGGCGGGCGTCGCCACCGGCGACCGGGCGCGCTCGGTGCTGCGCTTCTTCGACACCGCCCTGGCCGGACGGCACGGCGACCTGACCGTCGACAAGCCCGGCGGCGTGGTGCCGCAGTACATCAGCCCGTTCGTGTCGAACTCCGCGCTGCTCGCGCAGGTGAAGCAGGGCGACGCGGACGGCGCGGGGTCGCTGCTGAAGCGCACCTGGGCGCCGATGCTCGGCGGGTCCAACCCCGGCACCCTGTGGGAGAACGTGAACCCGGACGGCGCGCCGCGCCTCGGCTCGTACACCAGCATGGCGCACGGCTGGGCGGCCGGCCCGACGTCCTTCCTCACCAACCAGGTGCTCGGCGTCACCCCGACGTCGGGCGGGTTCTCGACCTTCACCGTGCTGCCGCACCCGACGCCGGGCCTGCGCTGGGCCCAGGGCCGCGTACCCACCCCCGCCGGGAACGTCACCGCCTCCTGGAAGCGGCAGGGCGGCACGTTCTCCCTCCAGGTCGTCGCGCCCGGCACGACCTCCGCCACCGCGGGCGTCCCCGCGGACGGCGTCCGCGAGGTCCGGCTCGGCCGCACCCCCGTCTGGCGGTCCGGGCACGCGCTGCGCCCCGGCGTGGTCGTCCGGGACGGGCTGATCCAGGTGCCGGGCCTCACCGGGACGTCCACGCTGACCGCCCGGTGACCCTCGGACGAGTGACCTTCGGACGAGCGCCACTCGGACGAGCGCCATCCGCGCAGACCGCCGCCAGTAGCTGAGTACAGGAGCTTTGATGGCCCACCCCACCCCCCGCCGCGGGCTCGCCCGCGCCGCCGTCGCCGCCGCCCTCACCGTGGCCGGCACGGCGGCCGTCCTGCCCGCCATGCTCACGCCCGCCGCGTCCGCCGCGCCGTCCGCGCGCGGCCCCTGGCAGGACCCCTCGTACCAGCCGCGCCCCGGCCAGTGGCGCCCCTACGTCCTGGCGCCCGAGAGCCGCACCGTGCCGCCCGTCGCGGTGTACAAGGCCGACCCCCGCGAGGGGCGCATCGACGGCTCGCCCGAAGCCGCCCTGAAGAACGGCGGAGGGTCGGTGCGGCTGACCGGCGCGGCCGACCGCGCCGGGTCGCCGCTGCTGATCCTGGACTTCGGGAAGGAGGTCGCCGGGCACATCAAGGTGCGGGTCAAGGGCGCCTCGTCCACCCGGCCCAAGCTGCGCGCCTGCTTCAGCGAGTCGATCCGCTACCTCGCCGAGGCGCCCGGCGACAACGACGGGCAGGGCGCCATCGCCCCCGGCTGCGACACCGCCAACATCTGGAACGGGTTCCCCGGGCAGCCCTACACCGAGGACACCGACAGCCACGCCCTCACGCTGGACGGCAGGCTCCCCGGCACCGTCCGCGACAAGGAGCTGCGCGGCGGCTTCCGCTACGCCACGCTCTTCCTCGACGGCCCCGGCTGGGTCGACGTCGACGGCGTGTCGGTCGACTACACCGCGGCGCCCAGGCAGAAGGACATGACCGACTACCAGGGCCGGTTCCTGTCCAGCGACAACCTGCTCAACAAGATCTGGTACGCGGGCGCCTACACCGTCCAGCTCAACACCGGCGCCGCGAACACCGCCAAGAGCTGGCCCTACGTCAAGGGCGAGGGCGACCACGCCGACGCGCCCGTCCCGCACGCCGACCCGAGCAAGGACGTCATCTACGACGGCGGCAAGCGCGACCGCATCATCTGGCAGGGCGACCTGGCCGTGCAGGCGCCCGTCGCGTACCTGAGCACCAACGACCTGGACGCGGTGACCAACTCGCTGTCGTCACTGGCCGCCCAGCAGCTTCCTGACGGCTACATGCCCGCCGAGAGCCAGGTCGGCCAGCACAACACGGACGAGCTGCGCACCTACGGCGAGTACGTCACCTGGTTCGTCAGCAACATGCACGAGCACTGGCTCTACACCGGCGACCGCGCCTACCTCGCCAAGTGGTGGACGGCGCTGACCAAGGCGACCGCCTGGCTGGAGTCGGTCCGCGCCCAGGACGGCGACAAGGGCCTGATCGCGTTCGACAAGGCCGGGTCGTGCGGCCACTACGGCTACTCCGACTGCGGGCACGAGACCTACGTCAACGCCCTCTACGCCCGCAACCTCGCGCAGATGGCGGACCTGGCGAAGGCCCGCGGCGACGCGGGCGCCGCCGCGGCCTACGCCGGGCGGTCGGCCGCGGTGAAGAAGGCGATCAACGACCAGCTCTGGGACGAGAAGGCCGGCGCCTACCGGCTCTCCCGCGAGATCCCGGGCGCCTACCCGCAGGACGGCAACGCCACCGCGGTCCTGGCCGGCGTCGCGGGCGCCGCGCGGGGCCGCCGCGCGATGGCCTACCTGCGCGCGAACAACTGGGAGAAGTACGGGTCGCTGACCGTCTCGCAGAAGACCCCCAACGCCTCGCTGCCGCCGTTCTACGCGCCGCTCCCGAGCACCTTCGAGACCGACGCCCGCCTGGAGGGACGCGACGCGTCCGGGCTGGACCTCATCCGGACGTTCTGGGGCCACCAGCTCGCGCAGGACCCGGGCTCGACGTTCTGGGAGCACATGCAGCCGGACGGCACCCCCAACCTCAAGCAGTTCTCCAGCCTCGCGCACGGCTGGGCGGCCGGCCCGACCGTCACCCTCAGCACCCGCGTCCTCGGCGTCCGGCCGACCGCCGCCGGATACTCGTCCTGGGCGGTCGTGCCGTTCGCCGGCGACCTGACGTGGGCCGAGGGGACGGTCCCGACGCCGCACGGCGGCATCGACGCGTCCTGGCGCACCGACCGGCACGGATTCGGCCTGACCGTCCGCGCCCCGCGCGGCACGACGGGCCGCCTCGCGGTGCCGGTGTCGGCGAGCACCCGGAAGGTGACCTTCGACGGCCGCACCGTGTGGGCCGGGGGCGAGGCCACCGCACGCGGCGTCAGCAGTGACGGCGCCTACGTCTATGTCGACGGGGTGTCCGCCGGGCGGCACGTCCTGGCGGCGAGAGACTGAAGGGAAGAGAGCACATGACCGAGAACGGGACGGGGACCGGCCGGGTCCGGGTCGGCCTGGTCGCCGGGGGGCTGGGCGCCTACTGGCCGCAGTTCCCCGACCTGCTGCCGCAGTTGCGGCGGTCGGCGGAGCGAGTGGCCGAGCGGATGCGCGGCCTCGGCGCCGACGTCGTCGACGTCGGGTTCATCTCCGACGCGCAGGAGGGCGCCGCGGCGGCCGAGAAGCTGCGCGCGGCGGGATGCGACATCATCGTCGGCTTCCTCACCACCTACATGACCGCCACCATGCTGGTGCCGGTCGCGCAGCGCGCCGACGCGCCGGTGCTGCTGATCAACCTCCAGCCGACCGAGTCGATGGACCACGCGACCTTCGACACCGGCCAGTGGCTGGCGTACTGCGGGGCCTGCCCGCTGCCGGAGATGGCCAACGCGTTCCTGCGCTGCGGCATCCCGTTCCGGTCCGTCTCGGGGTACCTGGAGGACGAGCGGGCCTGGACCCGCATCGGGCGCTGGGTGCGCGCCGCCGGGGTGCGGGCCGCGCTCCGCCGCGGCCGGCACGGGCTGATGGGGCACCTGTACCCGGGCATGCTCGACGTCTCCACCGACCTCACCCTGGTCAGCGCCAACTTCGGCGGCCACGTGGAGGTGCTGGAGTTCGACGACCTGCGGGTCCGCGTCGAGCAGGTCACCGAGGCCGAGGCCGCCGCCAAGCGGGCCGAGGCGGCGGAGGTCTTCGAGCTCGACGCCTCCGTCGACGAGGACGACCTCCGCTGGGCCGCGCGGGTCTCGGCCGGGCTGGACCGGCTGGTGGCCGACTTCGAGCTGGACAGCCTGGCCTACTACCACCGCGGGCTGGACGGCGAGATCCACGAGCGGCTGGGCGCCGGCATGATCCTCGGCGCCTCGCTGCTCACCGCGCGCGGCGTCCCGGCCGCCGGGGAGTACGAGCTGCGCACCTCGCTGGCCATGCTGATCGCCGACCGGCTCGGCGCGGGCGGCTCCTTCACCGAGCTCCAGGCGCTGGACTTCGGCCGCGGCCATGTGGAGATGGGCCACGACGGCCCGGCCCACCTGGCGATCAGCGCCGGCCGGCCGCTGCTGCGCGGCCTCGGCGTCTACCACGGCAAGCGCGGCTACGGCGTGTCGGTCGAGTTCGACGTCAGGCACGGCCCGGTCACCGCGCTCGGCGTGATCCAGCACCGCGACGGCCGGTTCTCGCTCGTCGCGTCCGAGGGCGAGACCGTGGCGGGGCCGCTGCTCCAGATCGGCAACACCACCTCCCGGGTCGACTTCGGCTGCGACCCGGGGGAGTGGGTCGACGCCTGGAGCGCCACCGGCATCTCCCACCACTGGGCCCTCGGCACCGGCCACCGGGTCGCCGAGCTGAAGGCCGTGGCCGACCTCTTGGAGATCGAACTCATCGACGTCCGCCCGTAACGCGCACCACGACCGAATTTCAGGAAGTCGGGGGACTTACCTACCAGGAGCGTCCGCGTGACGTGTGTCTTCGGCATACGCAAAATCACCCCGGCCACCGCGCTCTTCACGGCGATGGCCCTGATCACCGCCCTGCTCTCGCTCGCGCCGCCGCCCGCTCGGGCGGCGGCGCCGCGGCCGGCGGGGACCACCACTGAGCTCGCCAACTTCGACGCGGGCGGGAACCAGGTCACCCGCTACGACACCGACGGCAACGCGGTGGACGCGCACGACGGCGCGATCCAGCGCTTCGGCGACACCTACTACCTGTACGGGACCAGCTACGACTGCGGCTACCAGTGGCAGGTCAACAACACCTTCTGCGGGTTCAAGGTCTACTCCTCGCCCGACCTGGCGCACTGGACCGACCGCGGGTACGCGGCCAAGCCCCGCGACTGCAAGTTCTGCTTCCGGCCGCACACCGTCCACAACAAGGCGACCGGCAAGTACGTCATGTGGGTGAACGACCAGGAGGCGGCGGACAGGTTCCGCGTCTACACCGCCGACCGGCCCACCGGCCCGTTCACCGAGAAGCCGGTGCCCGACCTCCCGTCCGCCACGCCCTGCACCGCCGACCTCGACGTGTTCATCGACGACGACGGCACCGGCTACCTGGCGTGCAGCAACGCCGGATGGCACATCGCGGTCATCAAGCTCACCCCCGACTACCTGCGCGTGGCCGGGCCGTACGCGGTGACCGGGGTGACACGGGTCGAGGCGCCGTCGCTGTTCAAACGGAACGGCACCTACTACCTGACGATGTCGGACCCGAACTGCGGCTACTGCGTCGCGACCGGCACCTCCTACCTCACCGCCAAGAGCCCGCTCGGCCCGTGGCACGGCCGCGACGCCTGGACCGTCGAGGACGGCGCGCTGGTCGCCAAGGGCGGTCTCTACGGCCTGTCGCAGCAGGGCGACGACTGGACCGACTACACCTACTCCTTCGACGTCGCCCCGCTCCCGGCCTCGTCGGGGACGGCCGCGCAGGCGGGCTTCTCGGTCCGGATGAACCGCGACGACCACGGCTACCTGTTCCTGCTGAGCGGCTCGGGGACGGGCAACGGCAAGCTGAGCGTCCTGCGCCGCGCCGGGTCCACCACCGCGAGCCACGTCGTCACGCTCGACAAGCCGGTCGTGGCGGGGGAGTGGCACCACGTGTCGGTCACCGCCGCCGGCTCCACCCTCACGACGTCCATCGACGGCGTGCAGGTGGACAGCTACACCGACGCCACGTACCCGGCCGGCAAGGTCGGCGTCCGCGAGTGGAACGGGGCGGCGCTGGAGTCGGCCAGGTTCGACAACGTGCGGGTCACCTCGGCGGACGGCCGGGAGCTGCTCGCCGACGACTTCTCCGGCGACCTGTCCAAGTGGATCGTCCCGACCCCGGGCGTCAAGATCAGCGACGACTCCTGCGGCGGCCAGCCCGCCCAGGTCGCCACCCTACGGCAGCGCCGCGGCGACCCGACCTACCTGTACTTCAGCGACTTGTGGAACTTCCACACCAACGAGGCGCGGGCCAACTTCTACTGGCAGCCGCTGACGTTCGCCGCCGACGGCTCGATCGAGAAGCTCACCTGCTCCAACACCCGCGTCCACCTCGATCCCGGGCACGCGGGGCGGCAGCGCCCGGTCCGGGGCCTGGACCAGGGCAGCGGCGCGGCCGGGTTCCGTACCGGCTGCGACATCGCGGGCAACGTCCGGCGGGAGCAGCGGTTCACCGCGGGCCGCTCCGGCCGCCTCACCTCGCTCGCCGTGACCGCGTTCAAGGACGGCACCGAGGAGGGACGCGTCCAGCGCACCCCGCCGGACGAGCCGCTGACCATCGAGATCACCGACGGGGCCACCACGCTGTGGTCGGGCTCGGTGGCGGCCACCGGCGTCGGCTGGGCGCCGCGCAACCTGACCGTCCACCCGCGCGTCAAGGTCGAGCGCGGCCGGCCCTACACGGTCCGGATCGGCTCGGCGACGACGGCCAAGGGCTGCTACGGCCTCGCCTACAGCGACGGCGACCCCTACCGGGGCGGGACGGCGGCCGTCAGCACCGACGGCGGCGCGACGTTCACCGCCGAACCCGCCCGTGACCTGAAGTTCTTCACCACCGTCGAAAGGAACTGACGCGTGAGCGACAACAAGGCCGGATTCACCCGCAGGGGCGTCCTCCAAGCGGGCACGGCGGCGGGTGCGGTCGCAGCCGTCTCCTGGGGCGCGCCCCTGGCCGGCACGGCCGCCGCCGAGACGGCCCCCGCCGCCGACTGGTCGGGCGCGTCGTGGATCTCGCATCCGGTCGTCGAGCCGTCCCTGGACGGCGCGTCCTGGATCTGGCACGCGGCCGACGCGTCCGCCCCCGGCAAGGTCGAGCGCGCCTTCCGGGGCGGCTTCACGGCGCCGGACGGCGCGTCCGGGGGCACGCTGCTGTTCAGCGGCGACGACGCGGTGGACGTGTACCTCAACGGCGAGCTGCTCGGGAGCACCCGCGCGATGCAGGCCCGCAACACCTTCGCCTGGCAGGTCGGGCAGCTCGTGGACCTCACCGGCAAGGTGAAGGCGGGCCGGAACGTGCTCGCCGTGCGCGGGGTGAACAGCGGCAGCTCGGCGGCCGTGATCGCGCGGGTGGAGGTCAGGGGGGCGGACGGCGGCGCCGTCCAGGGGGTCGACACCGGCGCCGAATGGCGGTCGGCCGCCGACGCCCCGGACGGCTGGGAGGCCCCCGGCTTCGACGATTCGGCGTGGCCCAAGGTCAAGGTGCTCGGCGCCTACGGGATCAGCCCGTGGAAGACCAACGTCCGCATCCCGCGCACGCCGGTCGAGTTCCGCCGCGGCTTCCGCGCGCGCAAGCCGGTCAGGTCCGCGGTGCTGCACGTGTCGGCGCTCGGGACCTACGAGGCGCGGCTGAACGGGAGCAAGGTGGGCGACGAGGAGCTATCGCCCGGCTGGGTGGACTTCGCGCACAAGGTCCCGTACCAGACCCACGACGTCACCAGGCTGATCCGCTCCGGCGCCAACGAGATCGGCGCCACGGTCGCGGAGGGCTACTACGCGAGCATCCTGATGGGGGGCCAGCACCGCTTCGCCGACTCGATGGCCTTCCTCGCCGAGCTGGTCGTCCACTACCGGGACGGGTCCACCGACCGGATCGTCACCGGCAGCGACTGGAAGGCGGGCCACGGTCCTCTGACGCGGGCCACCCTGTACGACGGCGAGGAGTACGACGCGCGGCGCGCCGCCCTGCCGGTCACCGGGCCGGTGAAGGTCCGCTCCGACCTGTCCCCGCGGCTGTACGAGCTCGACCACGCGCCGGTGCGCGTGATCGGCACCGTCAAGGCCAGGTCGGTGACCGCGCTCCCCGGCGGCGTGCACCGGATCGATTTCGGGCGCAACTTCGCCGGCCGGGTGCGGATGACGGCCACCGGCCCGGCCGGCACCAGGGTCCAGCTCAAGCACGCCGAGTGGCTGAACGCGGACGGCACCACCTACTTCGCCAACCTGCGCGGCGCCGACCAGCGCGACATCGTCACGCTGGCCGGTGCCCGCCGTCCCGAACGGTACGTTCCCCGCTTCACCAGCCACGGGTTCCGCTACGTCGAGGTGACCGGCTACCCCGGCACCCCGACCGTGGACGACTTCGTCGCCGAGCAGCTCAGCGCCGACACGCCGGTGACCGGCGCGTTCAGCACGTCCAACGCCGACCTCAACGCGCTCCAGACGGCGCTGTTCGCCGGGCAGCGGTCCAACTTCACCGTGCTGCCGACCGACTGCCCGCAGCGCGACGAGCGGCTCGGCTGGGCGGGCGACGTGCTCGGCTTCGCCCCGACCGCCGCCTACAACGCCGACGTCGACGCCTACCTGCGAAGCTGGGTCACCTCGCTGCGGGAGGCCCAGCAGGAGGACGGCTCGGTGCCGAGCATCGCGCCGCGCGTCTACGACGGCGCCAACGGCGGCGCGGGCGTGTCCGGCTGGGGCGACGCGATCATCTTCGTGCCGTGGACGCTGTACGAGCGGTACGCCGACCGGCGGGTCCTCACCGAGAACTACGCGGCGATGGCCAAGTGGGTGGCCTTCCTCCAGACCGACTCCACCGGCCTGCTCCGTCCCCCGACCGCCTACGGCGACTGGCTGGCCGTGGACACCTCGCCCAAGGAGGTGGTCAACACCGCCTACTTCGCCCATTCGGTCCGGCTGCTCGCCAAGATCGCCCGGGTGCTCGGCCAGACCGCGGACGCGGCCCGGTACGACGCGCTGCTCGACAAGATCAAGGATGCCTTCATCGCGGCGTACGTCTCCGCCGACGGCACCGTGCGCGGCGACACCCAGGCGGTCTACGTGCTGGCCCTCCAGTTCGGGCTGATGCCGGACGCGCTGCGCGAGAAGGCCGCCGAACGGCTCGTGGCCAAGGTGACGGCGGCCGGGTTCCACCTGTCCACCGGCTACCTCGCCACGCCCTACCTGCTGGACGTGCTCACCGAGGCCGGCCACCTCGACGTCGCCTACAAGGTGCTGCTGAACGACTCCTACCCCGGCTGGCTGTACATGCTGCGCCAGGGCGGCACCACGCTCTGGGAGCGCTGGGACTCCCTGCAACCCGACGGGGTGTACCAGCGCAGCTCCTTCAACCACCACGCCCTCGGCGCGGTGGGCGACTGGATGTACCGCACCATCGCCGGGATCAACCCCGACGAGGCCCGGCCCGGCTACCGGCACAGCGTCATCAGGCCGCTGCCCGGCGGCGGCCTCACCAGCGCGCAGGGCTCGCTGCGGACCGGGTACGGCGAGCTGTCGAGCGCGTGGCGGGTGACCGGCTCCACCCTCCGGCTCACGGTGAAGGTGCCCCGCCGCACGACCGCCACGGTGCGCCTCCCGGCCGGTGCCACCGGGCCGGGGGGTCGCAAGCCCGACCGCACCGAGAACGGGACGGCCGTCTTCGAGGTCCGCTCGGGGACCTCGGCGTTCACCGCCCCGGCGCCCTGACGGCGATGCGCCCCCGCGCTCAGAGGAAACGTGAGGTGAGGCCCTGATCCGCTGCGACTGAGCACGTGATCGGGGGATCCGCTCCGCAGGCGACGGCGAGCAGGCCCCGGCCGCACGGCCAGGGGTCCTGCTCGCCGAGCGTCCGCTTCACCGGGATGCGCGACGGCCACGCGGTCTACGAGGCCGGGTCCGGCCGCCTCACCTTCCGTTCCACCCACCGTTGAGGAGCATCGGCATGTCCGACGAGCTGTCCAGAAGAAGATTCGTGCAGGCCGGCGGCGTCGCGGCGGCGGCCGTCACCGCGGCCGGCGGCGCCACCGCCGCCTTCACCGCCACCGCCGCGCCGGCGGCGGCGGCCGAGCGGGCGGCCTCGCTCCGTCCGGCCGACCTCCAGGTCGACCACCTGCGCTCCCCCCTCGGCATCGACGACCCCGAGCCCACGCTGAGCTGGCGGTTCGCCCCCGGGCCGCGCAACCAGACGCAGACGGCCTACCAGGTCCGCGCCGCGAGCGGCGACCGGGCGCTCGCGCGGCCCGACCTCTGGGACTCCGGCAAGGTCGCCGGCGCGGCGGTGGAGGCCGTCTACGGCGGCCGGGCCCTGCGCTCCCGCGAGCGCGTCTCCTGGCAGGTGCGGGTCTGGGACGCCCAGGGCCGGGCCTCGCAGTGGAGCGAGCCGTCGCACTGGGAGATGGGGCTCCTGAAGCCCGGCGACTGGACGGCCCAGTGGATCGGGAACCCCGCCTGGACCGACCCGGTGCCCGTCCCGGTGACGGTCGAGTTCACCGCCCGCACCGCCCGGCACGTCCGCCTCGACGTGACCCGGCTCGGGCTGCCCATCAAGGAGGGCTGGCCCGACAAGGTGTCCCGGCTCCAGCTCGCCGCGATCCAGGTGCTGGACGGCGCCGCGCCCGGCACCGACCTCGCGCTGCACGCGCCGGTCACCGCGTCCGAGAGCTACACCGCCGCGGGCCAGTGGGAGCCCGAGGCGCTCACCGACGGCTCCCTGACCACCGACACCGCCCCGTTCGGCTACACCAGCATGGAACGCCACCAGCAGGACCTGGCCGAGCCGATCTGGATCCAGCTCGACCTGGGCGAACCGCGCCGCTTCGACCGCGTCCTGCTCTACCCGCGCACCGACGCGATGACCGACGACGGCAGGACGCCGAACGTCCCGGCGGACTTCACCGTCCGGACCTCGGACGACGGCAAGGCGTTCGACACCGCCAAGGAGGTCAAGGGGCAGCCGGCGCCCCCGCCGATGCACCGGCAGCCCGAGGCCCTGCCCGTTTTCGCCAAGGACTTCACGGTGTCCAGCCGGGTGCGCGAGGCCCGCCTGTACGCCACCGCCCTCGGCGTCCTCGACATCACCGTCAACGGGCGGGCGGTGAGCGGCGCGGTGCTGGAACCGCCCAACACCGCCCACAAGGAACGCCTCGTCTACTCCACCTACGACGTCACCCGCCTGCTGCGCAGCGGCGGCAACGAGGTGCGCGCGGAGCTCGGCAACGGCATGGCCAACGTGCCGTCCACGCCGGGCCGCTACCAGAAGCTCGTCCGCTCGGACGGGGCGCCCGCGTTCATCGGCCAGCTGGAGATCACCTTCACCGACGGCCGCCGGACCGTGGTCGCCGCCGACACCACCTGGCGGACCGCGCTCGGCGCCACCACGTTCAGCAGCTGGTACGGCGGCGAGGACCACGACGCCCGGCGCGTCCCGAAGGACTGGCGGACGGCGGTGCGCCGCGACGCGCCCACCGCCCGGCTCGCCGCCCGGATGGCGCCGCCGATCGAGCAGGTCGAGACGCTGCGCACCAAGAAGATCACCAAGCCGAGGGACGGCGTGTACGTCGTCGACCTCGGCACCAACTTCGCCGGCTGGCCCCGGCTGCGGGTCGAAGGCCCGGCCGGCACCACGGTGACCATGCGGCCCGGGGAACTGCTGAACGACGACGGCACCGTCGGCCAGCACACCACCGGCAGCCCGATCTGGGACACCTACACCCTGTCGGGCAAGGGCACCGAGACCTGGCACCCCCGCTTCACCTACCACGGGTTCCGCTACCTCCAGCTGGAAGGGCTCCCGTCCGCCCCGGACGCCGGCACCGTCACCGGGATGGTGCTCCGCGCGGCCAACGCGCCCGCCGGCGCCTTCACCAGCTCGCACGCCCTCCTCAACGACATCCACAAGATCATCGACCGGGCCGTGCAGAGCAACATGTACTCGGTCCTCACCGACTGCCCGCACCGGGAGAAGCTCGGCTGGCTGGAGCAGACCAACCTGGTCTTCCCCGCCGTCGCCCGCAACTACGACGTCGCCGCCTACTACGGCGGGCTCGTCCGCGACATCGCCGAGGCCCAGACCTCCAGCGGCCTGGTCCCCGACATCGCGCCCGAGTTCACGGTGTTCTCCGGCGGCTTCCGCGACGACCCCAACTGGGGCAACGCGATCGTCTTCGCGCCCTGGCAGATGTACCGCGCCTACGGCGACGTGGCGACGCTGCGCACCTACTACCCCAACATGACGCGCTACCTGGACTACCTGTCGGGCAAGGCGAAGGGGGACCTGCTCGACTACGGCCTGGGCGACTGGATCACCTTCGACCCGAGCACCCCCACCGGCGTGACCGCCACCTTCGGCTACCACCGCGCCGCGTCCGCCCTCGCCGGGATCGCCGGGGTCATCGGCAAGACCGCCGACGCCGAGCGCTACACCGCGCTGGCCAAGAGGATCGGAGCGGCGTTCAACGCCGCCTACCTCAAGGGCGACACCTACGCCTCGGGCAGCCAGGCGTGCGACGCCCTCGCGCTCGACATGGGCGTCGTCCCGGACGACCGGCGCGCGGCGGTGCTCGGCCACCTCGTCGCGAGCGTCACCGCCAAGGGCTACCACCTCACCGTCGGGGAGATCGCGCTCCCGTCGGTGTTCCGGGTGCTGTCGGCGGCCGGACGCGACGACGTCATCCACGCGGTCGCGACGCAGACCGGCAACCCGAGCTACGGCTACCAGGTCGCGCACGGCGCCACCTCGCTGACCGAGAACTGGGACGGCCCCACCTCCGGCAACTCGCAGAACCACTTCATGCTCGGCGCCATCGACGAGTGGTTCCACAACGGGCTCGCCGGGCTCGGGCAGGCCGACGACTCAGTCGGCTACCGGCACCTGCTCGTCCGGCCCGCCGTGGTCGGCGACATCACCCGCGCGGCGGCGGCCTACGAGACCCCGCGCGGCCGGGCCGCCGCGTCCTGGCGCCGCACCGGCAAGCGGCTGCGCCTGGACGTCACCGTCCCGCCCGGCGCGACCGCCCGCGTCGAGGTCCCCCTGCTCGGTGGCACCGGACGGCCGAAGGCCCCCGGCGACGCCCGCTGGACCGGCGTCCAGGACGGGCGCGGGGTCTTCGAGATCGGCTCTGGCGACTGGACCTTCGAAGGAGCGTCCGCATGACCCCGTCCCCGTCCCGGCGCCGTTTCCCGGGGGCCGGGGCCGTTCTCCCGGGGGCTCCGCCTCGCCGGAGGGCGCTCAGGAGAGCAGGGCGAACTCCAGATGGGCCGAGACGACCCAGTTGGGGGCGTCGACGACTTCGGAGATCTTGAGGTCGGCGGCGACGCTCGCCAGCAGGTAGGCGTCGACCGGATGCATCCCGGTGCGCGCCACCACCTCGTCGATCAGGCGCCGGGCCGCGTCCCGGGTGGCCTCCATCAGGTCCGGGCCGATCCCGGTGGTGGCGAGCGCGGCGCCGGTGCGCTGGGAGCGCGGATCGGTGTGCACGACGGGCGTCCGGGGCGCGCCGCCGCGGTGCAGGCCGACCCGGAGCCGGACGGCGGCGTCGGTCTCGACGCCGGTGCCGCAGACCTCGCCGTCGCCCATCGCGGCGTGCGCGTCGCCGACCGACAGCAGGGCGCCCTCCACCCCGACCGGCAGGATCAGCCGGGCGCCGGGGCCGATGTGCCGGACGTCGAGGTTGCCGCCCCAGCGGCGCGGCGGGACGATCGAGTGCTCACCCGGCTCCGGCGGCGCCGTCCCGATCGTGCCGATCATCGGGACGACCGGGACGGGCAGGCCGGGCAGCAGCTCGGCCCCGTCCGCGCCGATCGTGGAGATCCGCAGGTGCGGGTCGGGGAACTGGTCGGCGAGCAGGCCGAACCCCGGGATGCAGGCCGTCCAGCCCCAGTCGCCCACCTCGACCTCGAGCACGTCGATGACCAGCGCGTCGCCGGGCTCGGCGCCCTCGATCCGGAACGGGCCGGTGACCGGGTTGACCCGGCCGAAGTCGAGGTCGGCGACCTCGGCGGTCACCGAGTCGCGGCCGAGCTGGCCGCCGCTCGACTCCGCCGTCTCCAGGGTGATCTCCTCGCCGGGCGCCAGGACGGCCAGGGGCGGGATCGCGTTGTCCCAGGCGTTGTGCGCGCTGGTGCGGCGGAAGTGCATCAGTCCTCCAACTTCAGGTCGCTGCCACGGCCGGTGCGGGTGAACACCAGCAGTACCACGGCCCCGACGGCGAGCCAGATCAGTCCGCCGATCTTGGCCCGGTCGTCGGCGTTCACCAGCACCGAGCCGATGATCACGAAGCCGAGCGCCGGCGCCAGTATGTGCAGGTGCCACCTGGTGCTCCGGTTCCGCAGCTTGAAGTGCACGAACACCGCCACGTGCAGCATCAGGAAGGAGAACAGCGCGCCGAAGTTGACCAGCGACGACAGCAGGTCGATCTGTCCGGTGAAGAACAGCCCGAGCACCAGCGAGATCGCCGCCACGAACAGGATGGCCCGCTCGGGCGTCTTGCGGGTCGGGTGCACGTGCGCCAGGAACCTCGGCAGCTTGCGGTCGCGGGCCATGCTGAACAGCAGCCGCGAGGTGGCGGCCTGCGCGACCAGGGAGTTGGCGATGCCGGTGGCCAGCGCGGCGGCGACCGCGACGGTGATCTTCAGCCAGTGCCCGCCGGCGATCTCGGCGATGTCGTAGAACGCCGAGTTGGTGGCGTCCCCGTCGGCGAACGACTCGCGGCCGGGCACCAGCAGCGCGGCGACGTAGGTCTGCACGACGAACAGCGCGGCGACCACGCACAGCGCGATCAGGGTGCCGCGGCCGACCAGCTTGCGGTCGCCGTCGCGGACCTCCTCCGACAGGGTGGAGATGCCGTCGAAGCCGAGGAAGCTCAGCACCGCGATGGACAGCGCCCCGAAGATCAGGCCGGGGGTGAGCACCTCGGGCTTGAGCAGCGGGTCCAGGGAGAAGTGCGCGCCGTTCTCCCCGTTGACCACGGCGGCCAGGCCGAAGCCGACGAACAGCGCCAGCACCACCAGCTCACCGCACAGGAAGATCCGGTTGAGCCGCGCGGTGGACTCGATCCCGGTGAAGTTGATCACCGTGTTGACCAGCACGAACACGATGACCCAGGCCCACTGCGGGACGGCCGGGACCAGTGAGGTCAGCGCCGCCGCGCTCATCACGTACAGCAGGGTCGGGATGAGCAGGTAGTCCAGCAGGATCGCCCAGCCGGCCAGGAAGCCGACCTTGGGGTTGATGCCGCGGCCCGCGTAGGCGTACACCGATCCGGCGATCGGGAACGCGCGGGACATCTCCCGGTAGCTGAGCGCGGTGAACAGCATTGCGACCAGGCCGATGAGGTAGGTGAGGGCGACCATGCCCTTGGAGCCGTTGAACACGACGCCGAAGATGGTGAACGGCGCGATCGGCACCATGAACACCAGGCCGTAGATCACCAGGTCGGCGAGGCTGAGCGAGCGCTTGAGCTCCTGGGCGTAGCCGAACGAGCTCAGCGTGCCCTCGCCGCTGCCGGCGGGGGCCGCGCCCGCGCCCGGCGCGGTCGGGTCGGAGGATCCGGGCTCGGGTGTGCCCGGCCGGGGGCTGGCGGTGGTCATCTGCGCGGGCGCCTTTCGGGGTGTGCGGGTGTTCAGGGGGCGGGCGGCGGCACATCGGCGCTGGTGCGCCGCCGTGATCCAGAGGCCGGTGACCGGCCGGCGATCGGTCAGCGGTCGCCGAGGAACCCGGCGACCGCCGCGAGGCAGGCGTCCTTCTCCTCGACGTGCGGCATGTGGCTGGACTCCTCGAAGACCTGCCAGCGGACGTCGGGGATCCGGTCGGCGTACGGCTGGACCGCCGCGGGCGTCGCCTCGTCGTACCGGCCGGAGATCAGCAGCGTCGGCACCGCGATCCGGCTCAGCCGGTCGATGATCGACCAGTTCCGCAGCGTGCCGACCACGTGGAACTCGCTCGGCCCGTTCATCGTGTGGTAGACGGTCGGATCGTCGTCGATCGCCGCGAAGGTGCGGGCCACCTCGTCCGGCCAGGGGATCCGGCACACGTGCCGGTCGTAGAAGACCCGCATGGCGGTGGCGTACTCGGCCGAGCCGGTGGTGCCGCCGGCCTCGTGCTCGCGCAGCGTGGCCTCGACCTCGGCCGGCAGCCCCAGCCGGAGCCCCGCCGCCGCGGCGAGCCACAGTGGCATCGAGGCGGGCGAGTCGGCGATCACCAGCGACCGCAGGCCCGCCGGGCGCCGCACCGCGTGCTCGGCGCCGAGCATGCCGCCCCAGGACTGTCCCAGCAGATGGTACCCGCCGTCGACGCCGAGGTGGACGAGCAGGTTGTCCAGCTCGGCGAGGAACAGCTCGACCGTCCAGAAGTCGGCGCCCCGGTCCCGCAGGTGGGTGGAGCGCCCATTGCCGAGCTGGTCGTAGTGGATCACCTGGCGGCCGGTCAGGGCGGCCAGCTCCGCGAACGACAGGACGTAGTCGTGCGTGCAGCCGGGACCCCCGTGCAGCACCACGAGCGGCGCCCTTCCCGAGGCGGGCGGCCCGGTCACGCGGTACCAGGTCCGGTGGCCGCGGAACTCGGCGAACCCCTCGACGACGGCCGGTCCGGTCACGCTGATCTCCTTCTGAGCTGGGGGAACGTGCTGCGATGCGAGGATATGCGGTAAAAGGTCTGAATCCCAGACCTTTATGTAACGTTAGTGTTCCCCAAGGTGGAACCGGACGGTGGGGAGGGGGTGGCACGGTGGTCCACGACCCGCTCGGGCCGCTGCGCCCGGCGCGCACCGGCGAGCAGGTCGCGCACCGGCTGGCCACCGCGATCGCGCTCGGCGAGTTCACCCTCGGCGACCGGCTGCCGAGCGAGCGCGACCTCGCGACCCTGCTCCAGGTGAGCCGCGAGAGCGTCCGGGCGGCGCTGCGGCTGCTGGCCGGATCGGGGCTGGTCGAGACCCGGCGCGGCCGGGGCGGCGGCGCGTTCGTCCGGGCCGAGTGGGGCGAGGTCAGCGAGAGCGCCGTCCGCGGCGCCCTGCTCGACCGGTGGGAGGAGTTCGAGCAGCTCTTCGACTACCGCCGCCTGGTCGAGGCCATGATCGCCCGGACCGCGGCCGAGCGCGCCACCGGCGCCGACCGCGACGCCGTCCGGCGGGCGCTGGCGGGCTTCGACGGCGCGGCGACCCCCGCCGAGGCCCGCGAGTTCGACGTCGCGCTGCACCAGGCGGTGGCCCGCGCCACCGGCAATCCCCGGCTGGTCCGGCTGCACGAGCGGCTGCTCTCGGAGGTCAGCCTCGGGGTGTCCGCCGAGCCCTACACCTGGGCGATCTACGAGGAGGCCCGGCCGCACCACCACGCGCTCGCCGACGCGATCACGGCGGGCGACGGCGACGCGGCGGCGCGCATCGCCGAGCGGCACTTCGCGATCACCGAGGTCGCGGTGCGGCGGCTCGCCGACCGCGTCGGCCGCCCCGAGCCCGAACGCCCCGCCCTCTGAACGCCCTTGACATCCCGCGCCGCGGGCGGTCCGGTAAGCGCCTCAGCCGTCGCGCGAGCGCGCTACCTGGCCGGTGAGGCGATGCCGAAGGCGAGCCTCACCGGCCAGATCGCGAAGCGATGTCGCGCTCGCCCAAGCACGGTCGGCGTCCGAGCCGCCAGGCGAGGGCGCCGGGCCGGGCTTGAAATATGACTCAGCCGTGCTCGCGAGCGTAGGCGGCCTGCTCGGCGGGCAGCCAGCCGCGCCGTTCCAGCTCGTCCAGCAGGCGGTGGAACGGCTCGGCGAACCGCTCGGCCGCGCCGGGCCGGGGCTCCACGACCGTGCGGATCCGCACCATCGACTCGGCGATGTCGGCCGGCGACCGGCCCTCCGTGGTCCCGTACGCGGCGAGGACGGCCATGCCGAGGGCGGCGTCGGCGTGCTCGGGGATCCGGGCCGGGCGGCCGAGGACGTCGGCGCGGAGCCCGCACCAGTACGCGCTGCGTGCCGCGCCCCCGGTGAAGGTGATCGGGCCCTCGACGTCGGCGCCGAGCTGCCGGACGTAGGCCAGCGCCAGCCGCTCGATGAGCGCGACGCCCTGGAGCAGGGCCGCGTGCCGGTCGCCCTCGCCCGCCGGTTCGCCCAGCACGAAGCCCTCGGCCTGCGGGGCGAGGAAGGGGAAGCGCTCGCCGCGGGAGACCAGCGGGTAGGCCAGCGCCCCGGACGGCTCATGGGCGGCGGCCAGCTCGTCCAGCCGGGCGAGGTCGCCGGACAGCACGCCCGCCCCGACGCTGGAGGCGCCGCCGGGCAGCCAGGCGCCGTCCGGCGCGCGGTGGCTGTACATGACCCCCGCCGGGTCGCGGACGGGCGCGGCGGTCACCCCCTTGAGCACCAGGGTGGTGCCGAGCACCGAGTTCCACCGGCCGAGCCCGAGCGCGCCCGAGCCGAGCTGGGCGGCGCAGCCGTCGGTCATCCCGGCGATCACCGGGGTGCCGGCCGCCAGGCCGGTCTCCGCGGCGGCGCGGGCGCCGACCTCGCCGAGCCGGGTCCCGGGCCGGACCACCTCGGGGAACAGCGAGGCGGGCAGGCCGAGCCGCTCGTGCGCCTCGCGCGGCCAGCCCTCGGCCTGGAGGTCGTAGCCGGTCTTGAGCGCGTGGCTGGAGTCGGTGCCGGCGGGCGCGCCGATGAGCCGGGAGACGACGAGGTCGGCCTGGTGGGTGATCCGCGCGCCGTCCAGGAGGCCGGGGTGGGCGCGGGCCAGCCACAGCACCTTGGCCAGCGCCCAGGAGGGCTGGATGCGCACGCCGAGCCGGTCCCAGAGCCCGTCCCCGGCCTCCTGCGCGGCGCGCGCCTCGGCGGGCGCCCGGCCGTCGTCGTACATCAGCCCGCCGGTCCGCGGCTCGCCGTCCGGCCCGGCCAGCAGCACGGTGCCGGAGGTGCTGCACACGGCCAGCCCGCGGACCGCGGCGGACGGCACGCCGGCGAGCGCGGCGCGGGTGGCCTGCACGACGGCGGCCCACCAGTCGGCGGGGTCCTGCTCGTGCCACCCGCCGTCGCGCCGCCCGGTGAGCGGCGCCGAGCCGCGCCCGGCGACCCGTCCGGCGGCGGTGACGGCCAGCGTCCGGACGCCCTGGGTGCCGACGTCGATGCCGACCCAGACGGCGTCCGGGGACCCCTCTCGCACGATATGACTCCTAAGTTTTCGCGTCGAATCATGTGAACTTACAACACGTGAACGTTAATTCATGTCGGTACGGTACCTGGCGGACCCGGCCAAAACCGCGATGCGCAGGGGCTTGACGCGATACGGGCTGGTGTTACAAGCTCTGTGACGCGGCTCTCGCAGTGTTAACAGCAGGGCCCTCGTGCGCCCGTCCCGCCGCCGGCTCCGGGAAGGTCCCGCCGCCCGGCGCGCCGCCACGGGAGGATCGGATCATGACCAAGGACAGCACCGGCCGGCGCGGCCCCGAAGGGCGCCGGCGGGACATCGCCGATCATGTACTCTCCGCGGGCTCGGTCACCGCCGCCGACCTCGCCGAACGATTCGGCGTGAGCCTGATGACGATCCATCGCGACTTCGACGAACTCGAGCGCCAGGGCATCGTGCGCAAGCATCGCGGCGGCGTCACCGCCCAGCCGTCCGGGGTGTTCGAGAGCAACGTCTCCTACCGGATGAAGTCGATGGAGGCCGCCAAGGACGCCATCGCCGGGCGCGCGGTCGAGCTGATCGAGCCGGGCATGGCGGTGATGCTCGACGACTCCACCACCACGCTCGCGGTGGCCCGCCGGCTCGCCGGCATCACGCCGCTGACCGTCATCACCAACTTCCGGGAGGCGATCAACCTGCTCGCCCGGCAGCCCGACATCCGCCTGCTGGCGCTCGGCGGCGACTACGACCCGCTGCACGACTCCTTCCTCGGGGTGTCGTGCGTGGACGCGATCGGGGCGCTCAACGTGGACCTGTGCTTCGTGTCCACCTCGGCGGTGTCCGGCGGCTTCGCCTACCACCAGGAGCAGCACATCGTGTCGGTCAAGCGCGCCATGCTCGGCGCCGCGGCCCGCAACGTGCTGCTGCTCGACCATTCCAAGCTGGGCCGCGTGGCGCTGCACCGGGTGGCGCCGCTCTCGGCGTTCGACCGCGTCATCGTCGACGACGGCGCCGGCGCCGAGGTGCTGCGCGACCTCGACGAGCAGAAGGTGGCCTACGAGCTGGCGCGGACGTGACCCCGTTCCCCTGGTGATCGCCTACTCCCTGGGCTGACCGGCGGCGACGAAGGAAGGGCCGGAAGGAGCGCCCCCGGTGCCGGGGGCGCTTTTCGGGCTGCCCGGGAACGCCGAGAAAAACGTTTTAATTGGTTGCTCCGAAGTTCTTGACACCCTGTTCGAGCACCTTCTAGCGTCAACTCCACATTAATTAACGTGATCTTCACAGATCTGTTGTTAAGTGATTGGAGTGGGCCGGTGACCGGTTCCGAGCACGTGCTGCTCACCCCCTACGGCCTGCGCTGCGACCACCGGGCCGAGCCGCTGGGGCTCGACGCGGGGACGCCGCTGCTGTCCTGGCGGCTGCGGTCGGGCCGGCGGGGCGACGCGCCCGCCGCGTACCGGGTGCGCGTCCGCACCGAGGACGGCGTGCTCGTCTGGGACACCGGCGAGGTGGCCGACCCGGAGGCCGCGTCCGCCCGCTACGCGGGTCCCCTCCTGCGGCCCCGCACCCGCTACCGCTGGCAGGTCTCGGTCACCGCCGCGGACGGCGCGGTGGGCGCGGCGGAGTCCTGGTTCGAGACCGGGATGCTCGGCCCGTCCGCCTGGACGGCCTCCTGGATCGCGCACGACCCCGCCGCACTCGACGTCATGAACGCCCCCGAGGAGGGCGAGCTGGCCCTGGCCGACCACGGCCTCCAGCCCGCCGTCCGGCTGCGCCGCCCGTTCGAGGCGCCCGCCGCGCCGGTGCGCGCCCGCCTCTACGTCACCGCCCGCGGCCTGTACGAGATGCGCGTCAACGGCGCCCGCGTCGGCGACGCCGAGCTGGCCCCCGGCTGGACCGACTACCGCGACCGGATCGACTACCAGACCTACGACGTGACCGACCTGCTCCGCGCGGGCGGGAACGTGCTCGCCGCGACCCTCGCGGACGGCTGGTGGAGCGGCTTCGTCGGCTTCGACCCGCGCCGCTCCGGCGCGCACTACGGCACGTTCCCGCAGCTCCTGGCCGAGCTGCACCTCGAATACGCCGACGGCACGACCGGGATCCTGGCCACCGGCGGCGACTGGGAGACGGCCCGGTCGCCCATCCGGTACGCCGACCTGCTGATGGGGGAGTGCCACGACCTCCGCCTCGAGACCCCCGGCTGGGACCTCCCCGCGGAGCGGGCACGGCCCGAGGCGACGCGGGACCGGGAGACCGAGCCCGAAGAGCCGCGTCCGGCGGAGTCACAGCCGGCGGAGTCGCGGCCCGAAGGGACCCCGGCCGGCCGCGCGTCCGGGGACGGCTGGCTGCCCGCGTACGTCGCGGGCACCGACCGCG
Organism: Spirillospora sp. NBC_01491; assembly: GCF_036227065.1. Classification (GTDB taxonomy): domain Bacteria; phylum Actinomycetota; class Actinomycetes; order Streptosporangiales; family Streptosporangiaceae; genus Spirillospora; species Spirillospora xylanilytica. The sequence goes on along the minus strand of NZ_CP109432.1, from coordinate 1,791,393 downwards.
CGCTGCTCACCGCGTCCGTGGCGCAGCCCGTCCGGGCCGTCCAGGAGCTGGCGCCCCGGACCGTCACCCGGTTCGAGGACGGCCGCCACCTGGTCGACTTCGGGCAGAACTTCGCCGGCCGCGTCCGGGTCACCGCCCGCGGCCTGGCGCCCGGCGACCGGGTGGTGGTCCGGCACGGCGAGACCCTGGACGACCGGGGCCGCCTCTACACCGACAACCTGCGCACCGCGGCGGCCACGGACGTGCTCGTCGCGGGCGCCGACGACGAGACGATCTTCGAGCCGCGGTTCACCTACCACGGCTTCCGCTACGCCGAGGTGACCGGCCTCACCGCCCTCGGCACCGGCGACATCACCGGCGTGGTGCTGCACAGCGACACCCCGTGGGCGGGCGAGTTCGCCTGCTCCGACCCCGAGCTCGACCGGCTGCACCAGTCCATCGCCTGGGGGCAGCGCTCCAACTTCGTGAGCGTCCCCACCGACTGCCCCCAGCGCGACGAGCGGCTCGGCTGGCTCGCCGACGCGCAGGTGTTCCTCCCGACCGCCTGCCTCAACGCCGACGTGGCCGCCTTCTTCGACGGCTGGCTGCGCGACGTCCGCGGCGCCCGGTCGGCGGACGGCGGCTTCAGCAACGTGGCGCCGAGACTGGCCGGGGTGGCCGACGAGGGCGCGCCCGGCTGGGGCGACGCGGGCGTTCTGGTGCCCTGGCACCTGTACCGGGTCTACGGCGACGAGCGGGTGCTGGTCCGCAACTTCGACGCGATGTGCGGCTGGGTCGACTTCGTCCACCGGCACAACCCCGACCTGGTGTGGAACCGCCGCGTCGGCCCGCACTTCGCCGACTGGCTCGCGCCGACGCCGACGCCGCGCGACGTGGTCGCCACCGCCTACTTCGCCCGCAGCGCCGACCTGACCGCCCGCGCCGCGGAGGTCCTCGGCCACCCCGACGCCGCCGAGCGGTACGGGACGCTCGCCGGCCACATCCGCAAGACCTTCACCGAGCGGTTCGTGACGCCGGACGGCCGGATCGAGGGCGACACCCAGACCGGCTACCTGCTGGCCCTGGCCTTCGGCCTGCTGCCCGCCGAGCTCGTGCCGGGCGCCGCGGACCGCCTGGCCGAACTCGTCGAGGCGGCCGGACCCGGCCTGACCACCGGGTTCCTCGGCGTCGGCCTGATCGCGCCCGTCCTGGACGCGCACGGCCGCGCCGACCTCGCGCACGCCCTGCTGACCCGCGCCGAACCGCCGTCCTGGCTGCATCCGCTGCGGAACGGCGCCACCACCATCTGGGAGCGGTGGGACGGCTACACCGCCGGACGCGGCTTCCAGGCCGCCGCGATGAACTCGTTCAACCACTACTCGCTCGGCTCGATCGGCGAGTGGCTCTACCAGGGTGTCGCCGGGCTGGCGCAGGCGCCCGCGTCGACCGGCTACCGGGAACTGCTGATCCGCCCCCGTCCCGGCGGCCTGACCTGGGCCCGTGCGTCGTACGAGTCGGTGCGCGGCACGGTGAGCACCGCCTGGACCCGCGAGGGCGGCGGGTTCCGGCTGGAGGTGTCGGTGCCGCCGGGGGCGTCCGCCGTGGTGCACATTCCCGCGGCCGATCCCGGCGGGGTCAGGGAGAGCGGGATCCCGGCGGCCGAGGCCGCCGGCGTACGGATCGTCGGCACGGAGCCGGGAGCGCTCCGCTGCCGGGTGACATCGGGGGAGTTCCGCTTCACCGCGGACGTTCATTGACCACCGTCCCCAAGGGGGACGGCCCCGGCGACCCTTTCGCCGGACATCAAGGAGGACACATGTCAGCGTCGTTCGAGAGGGCGGCCCTCAGCCGCCGCGGGTTCCTGCGGGCGTCCGGGATGGCCGCCGGGGCGATCGCACTGCCCGGAGCGCTGGCCGCGTGCGGCGGGTCGTCGGGCGGTTCCGGCGGCACCCTGCGGCTGGTCGGCGTCGCCGACCAGCAGAAGCCGCTGGACCTGCTCACCAAGGCCTACACCAAGTCCAAGTTCAACGCCTCCTACGCGCCGACCGACCAGGTGCAGACCTCCGTCCGCACCCAGCTCGGCGCGGGCAACGCGCCGGACGTGCACGTGGTGTTCCCGGGCAACGGCAGCGCGATGAGCATGATGCAGATCTCCCAGGCCGGGCTGCTCGCCGACCTGAGCGACCAGGCGTGGACCAAGAAGATCCCGGCCAACTTCAAGCCCGCGTTCCAGCGCGACGGCAAGACCCTGATCCACGCGGCCGGCGCCAGCGTGATCGGCGCGATCTACAACAAGAAGGTCTTCCAGGAGGCCGGGGTCGAACCGCCGAAGACCTGGCCGGAGTTCCTCCAGGTCTGCGAGAAGATCAAGAAGAAGGGCAAGATCCCGATCGCGCTCGGCGCGCAGACGCCCTGGGTCACCCAGCTCATCAGCTACGCGCTGGTGCCGTCCACCGTGTACGCCGAGAACCCGCAGTTCGACAGCCAGATGCAGGCGGGATCGGCGACCTTCGCGAAGTCCGGCTGGGTGCAGGCGCTGGAGATGTACCTGGAGCTCCAGAAGCGCGGGTTCTTCAACGACAACCCGAACGGCACCACCTTCGAGCAGCAGACCTCCATGGTCGCGACCGGCAAGGCCGCCATGGCGATCCAGGTCTCGGCGGTGCTGCCCGACTTCCGCAAGGCGGCGTCCGGACCGGACGACCTGTCGATGTTCCCGGTGCCGGGCGCGGACGACGCGGCCGGGGTGTGGATCCCGGCGGGCGTCGTGGTCGGCCTCGGCGTCAGCGCGCGCGGCAAGAACCGCGACGCCGCCAAGGCGTTCATCGAGTTCCTCGGCGAGCAGCAGAACATCAACACGTGGGCCGAGGCGGTCGCGTGCGTGCCGCTCGTCCGCGACTCCAGCTCCAAGATCGACCCGGTGCTGGAGCCGTTCCTGTCGTTCATGGACGGGAACAGGGCCGTGCCGTTCATGGACCAGAACTGGCCCAACGCCGAGGTGCAGCCCGCGCACTTCGCGATGGTGCAGGAGCTGCTCGGCGGCAAGACCACCGTCGCGGCCGGTCTCGCCAAGCTGGACGAGACCTACCGGAAGAAGTAGCCGTGTCCCTGCTCACGATCCGCCGCGCCAAGGGCGGGTTCCTGAGGCCGCCGTGGTGGTTCGCGGCGCCCGCCCTGGCGGTCTACGCGCTGGTGGTGCTGTACCCGACCGCCAGCGGCATCGTCTATGCGTTCACCGACTGGAACGGCATCGGCGACAGCTCCTTCAACGGCCTCGACAACTTCAGCAAGCTCCTCCAGGACGACGCGGCGCGCGGCTCGCTCGTCAACACGCTGCTGCTGAGCGTCGCGATCGTCATCGTCCAGAACGGCGTCGGGCTCGCGCTCGCGCTCGGCGTGCACACCGCCATCAAGTCGCGGGCGCTGCTGCGGGTGGTGTTCTTCGCACCCGCCGTGGTCAGCCCGGTGATGGTCGCCTTCCTGTGGAAGTACGTCTACAACCCGGCGCCGGACGCCGGCCTCAACGGCATCCTCGGCGCCGTCGGGCTCGGCGGGCTGCGCCAGGACTGGCTCGGCGACCCCTCGCTGGCGATCTGGTCGGTGGCCGGGATGGTGGTCTGGCAGTTCGCCGGCTACTCGATGGTCATCTTCCTGGCCGGGCTGGAGGGGGTGCCGGTCGAGCTGCACGAGGCCGCGATGATCGACGGCGCCGGGCGGTTCCAGCGGTTCCGGCACGTGACCTGGCCGCTGCTGGCGCCCGCCGTCACGATCAACGTGATGCTGTCCACGATCGGCGGCCTCAAGCTGTTCGACCAGGTCTACGCGGCCACCAACGGAGGCCCCGGGCATGCCAGCGAGACTCTGTCGACGGTGCTGTACAAGCAGGCGTTCGTCTTCGGCAACTACGGCTACAGCACCGCGATCGCCCTGGTGCTCGCGCTGTTCGTGGCCGCGGTGTCGATGGTCCAGATCTTCTATCTGCGCGGCCGGGAGGTGAGCGCGTGAAGCTCCGCTACGGGTTCCGCACGTTCCTGCTCGAACTGGTGATGATCGCTGTCGCCCTGGCGTTCCTGTTCCCGGTGTACGCGCTGATCACGCTGTCGCTGAAGGACAAGCAGCAGATCGCGTCGACGCCGCTGGCGCCGCCGACGTCCCCGACGTTCGGCAACTTCGCCGACGCCTGGCAGCGGGCCTCGCTCGGCTCGGCGCTGCTGAACAGCACCGTGATCACGGTGGTCAGCCTGCTGCTGCTCATCGCGGTCGGGTCGTTCGCCGCCTACTTCCTGGCGCGCTGCGCGTCCCGGCTCGGGTTCGGGCTGTACGTGCTGTTCCTGCTCGGCATCGTGCTGCCGTTCCAGCTCGGCATGATCCCGCTGTTCAAGCTGGTCGACTCGGCCGGGCTGCTGGGCAGCTACCAGGGAATGATCATCTTCTACACCGGCATCCAGCTGCCGTTCACGATCTTCCTGTACACCGGGTTCATCCGGGCGCTGCCCGCCGACTACGCCAACGCCGCGCTGATCGACGGCGCGGGGCACTGGCAGGCGTTCACCCGGGTGGTGTTCCCGCTGCTGCGGCCGATCACCGGCACGGTGCTGATCCTCAACGCCGTGTTCATCTGGAACGACTTCTTCACGCCGCTGCTCTACCTGGGCGGGTCGGCGCGCGAGACGGTCCCGGTGCGGATCTTCGCCTTCGTCGGGCAGTACGTCTCCGACTACGGCCTGGTCTTCGCCGGGCTGGTGCTGGCCGCGCTGCCGATCCTGGTGGTCTTCTTGGTGCTCCAGCGGTATGTGATCAAGGGCTTCGCGAGCGGGCTGAAGGGATGAGGCCATGATCCCGGCGCGGCTGCGCGCGGTCCTGGCGGACCCGCCGCGGGCCTACTCCCCGGCGCCGATCTGGTGGTGGAGCGGCGACCGGCTGGACCGGCGGCGCCTGCGCGACCAGCTCGAGCGGTTCGCCGCCGGCGGCGTCCACAACCTGGTCGTGCTGAACCTGGCGCCCTCGGGCCCGATGTTCGGCGCGGACGCCGACGACCCCCCGTTCTTCTCCGAGGCGTGGTGGGAACTCCTGGACGGCGTCTGCGAGGACGCCGGGGCGCTCGGGGTGTCGCTCTGGTTCTACGACCAGCTCGGCTTCTCCGGCGCCGACCTCCAGGCCCGCCTGGTGCGGGACGCCCCCGGGTACGCCGGGCGGTGGCTGGACCGGGACGGCGGGGTGTCGGTGCGCGGCTTCGACTACCTGTCGGCCGAGGCGTGCGCGGTACTGCTCGACCGGGTGCACGGCGAGTTCGAGCGGCGCCTCGGGCACCGGCTCGGCACCGTGATCGCCGGGTCGTTCCAGGACGAGCTGCCCTCCCTGCCGACCTGGTCGGAGCCGTTCGCCGAGGAGTTCGAGAAGCGCCGCGGCTACGACCTCACGCCGCACCTGGCCGTGCTGTGGGACGGCGGCCCGTCCGGCGCGCCGGGCCCGTCCGGGCCGGCGGGCCGGGACGGGCGGATCCGCCGCGACTACCACGCGACCCGCGCCGAACTCGCCGAGGAGGCGTTCTTCCGGCCGCTGGCCGAATGGCACGAGCGGCACGGCCTGCTGGTCGGCTGCGACCAGCAGGACCCGGCGCGGGCCGGGCACCCGGTGGACGGGGTGCGGCTCTACGCCGACTACGCGCGCACCCACCGCTGGTTCGGCGCGCCCGGCTCCGACCACCACGGCGACGCGCGCGTCCACTCGTCCCTCGCCCACCTGTACGGCCGGGAACGGACGTGGATCGAGGCGTTCCACTCCAGCGGCTGGGGCGGGACGATCGAGGAGACCTTCGACTGGCTGCTGCCGTGGCTGCGGTCCGGTGCGACGCTGTACAACCCGCACGCCGCCTACTACACGACCAGGGCGGGCTGGTGGGAGTGGGCGCCGCCGTCCACCGACTGGCGCCAGCCCTACTGGGCGCACTACAAGGTCTTCGCGGACGCGGTCGCCCGGCTCTGCGCGGCGCTCTCGCTCGGCCGCCACGTGTGCGACGTGGCCGTGCTCTTCCCGACCGCGACCGCGCAGGCCGGGACGCGGCTGGACGGCGTGGACTCCGGCGCCGCCCTCGCCCAGGACACCTACCGGGCGCTCATCGGCGACATGGCCTGGTTCCGGATGGTGCCCGGCGCCCTCGACCGGCTCCGCGTCGACGCCGACGTCGTGGACGACGACTCGGTCCAGCGCGCGACGGTCGCGGACGGCCGCCTGAACGTCGCGGACGAGGCCTACGCGACCGTCCTGCTGCCCGCGTGCACCGTGCTGGAGGGCGGCACCGCCCGGCGGCTCGCCGCCCTCATCGAGGCGGGCGGGCGCGTCATCGCGATCGGCCCGCCGCCGCGCGAGGGCGTCGGCGACGCGGCGGCGGGCGAGGCGGTGGCACGGCTCGCCGGGATGGTGGAGACCGTCCCGGACGTGGCCGGTCTGGACGCGCTGCTGGCGGCCCGGCGGCGCGTGGAGGCGCCCGTCCCGGCCCTGGTCCGCGAGGTCGACGGCGCGACCGTGGTGTTCGTGACCGCGACCCCGTCCATGGCCAGCCGCGTGTCGGTCGAGCGTCCCGACGAGCGCGGCGCCGACCAGGGCTGGGTCGACGTGACCTACGACTTCGACCCGGGCCGCTACCTGCGGGAGATGCCCGTGCGCGTCGAGGGCGTGACCGGCCCCGCCTACCTCGCCGGCCCGTTCGGCGGCCCGCTGAGGCCGCTCGCGTGCACCGTCTCGGGGACGGCCGCCGAGGTCGTCGTGCCGTTCGACGACGGGCCCGCCGCGCTGATCATCTTCCCCGGCGGTGAGGACGGGGCGATCCCGCCCGCCGCGCCTCCCGTCAGGCGGGTCCCCGAGACGGAGATCGGCCTCGGGGCGTCCTGGAGCATGGAGCTGGTGCCGACGCTCGACAACGCCTGGGGCGACTTCGCCCGTCCCGCCGGCGAGCCCGTGCCGCTGGAGTGCTGGGCCCTCTCCCACCAGGTCGAGGGCGAGGACGGCTGGGACGGGGCGCACGCCACGTTCGGTCCGCACGGCGTGTGGACCGTCGTGCCGGGCGGCCCCGGCCGGACGGCCGAATACTCCGACTCGCGCGGCATCCGCAAGGACACCGTCCACCGCGACTTCCTCGGACCGAAGGGCCACGTGCCCGAGGAGTTCCTCGATTTCGGCGACGTCCGGGCGGGGGAGCGGGTGCTGTTCCGCACGCGCCTGACCGTGCCGGACGGCGGCGGCGGATTCGTCGCGGTCGGCGCCGCCGCCGCCAAGACGCTCACGGTGGACGGAGCGGCCGTCCCCCTCGACGATCACGGGTACCTCGCGGACGGCGCCACCCGGCTCGCTCCCGGTGAGCACGACGTCGAGCTCCACCTCGTCCCCGGCGAGGACGTGCGGCTGCGCGCCCACCTGGCCGTGGTGACCGACCCCGGGCGGTACCGCCGTCCGGAGTGGATCACCGCCGGGGGGGACGGGCGGCCGGGCGCGCGGGTCGCGTTCACCGTGCCGCTCGGCCCCGGCACCGTCCTCCAGGTGGCGTCCGCGGCGCCCTGCCGCATCCTGGTGGACGGCGCGGAGATCGGCCGCCAGGGCGGCTTCGACCCGTACGCCGAGCAGGAGGTCCCGCGCGTCGGCCGCTACGACCTGACCGGCGCGGCGAACGCCGAGCTGACGCTGGTCCTCACCGAGGAGGGGGCGCCGCCCGCCGTCCTGGTCGACGGCCCGGCCGTCTCCGGCGCCCCGGGCTGGACCGCGACCCGCGACGGCGAGCCGGTGCCCGTCCTGCCGAGGCGCCGCCAGCACGGCGACCCGGCCGCGCTGCACCTGCACCGCCGCCCCCACCCGCTGCCCGGCACGGCCTGGCTCGAAACCGGCGGCCACGATGGCGGCGGCGACGGGCCCGGCGGCGGAGTCGTCCTGCCGACGGTGCTCGACGTCCCCGGGACGGGCGGCGGCCGGATCGAACGGCTGCGCCTCACGGTGCCGCCCGGCGCCACCCGGATGGCCTTCGACCTGCGCGGCGAACTGTTGGACGTCCTGGTGGACGGGCGGCCACTGGAGTTCACCGGGAGTTCGGCGGCCTTCGATCTGATGCTCCCAGGGGGCCGGACGGCGGCGCGCACGGCGACGCTGCGGATCCGGACTCGGCCGGGCCACCGGGCGGGCGCCGCGCTCGCCGGGCCGGTGCGGTTCGCGATGGGCCCCGGCACGATCGAACCGGGCGATTGGGAGGAGGTCGGCTTGGCCGGATACAGCGGCGGCGTGCGCTACCGCCGGCGGGTCGAGCTCCCCCCGACCCCGATGGCCTCCGGGACGGCGACGCTCGATCTCGGGAAGGTGCGGGGCACCGCCGAGGTGACGGTGAACGGGCGTCCCGCGGGCGTCCGCGTCTGCGCGCCCTACACCTTCGACCTCGGGACGGCCCTGCGTCCCGGGGTGAACGACATCGAGGTCCTCGTGTTCGGCACCCTGGCCCCCTACCTCGACGAAGTGAGCCCGACGCACTTCGTGTTCGACGGCCAGCGCGCGTCCGGGATGTTCGGCCCGGTGCTCCTGCGCCTGCGTCCCGGAACCTGACCGCCCCTCACCCCACGCACCCCTCACGTTCGAGGAGACCTCCATGACCAGTGCCCAGAACCGGCCGTCCGGCCCGTCGCTAGGACGGCGCGAGCTGCTCGCGGGCGGCGGGGCCCTCGGCCTCGGCGCCGCCGCGGCCGGCTTCTCGACCAGCAAGGCGTGGGCCGCGCCCGCGTTCGGCGACGACCCGTTCACCCTGGGCGTGGCCTCCGGCGACCCGTGGCCGGACGGCGTCGTGCTGTGGACCCGGCTCGCGCCGCAGCCGCTCGCCCTGGACGGCCTCGGCGGGATGCCGCCGCACAAGGTCGAGGTGGTCTGGGAGGTCGCCGCCGACGAGCGGTTCCGGAAGATCGTCCGAAGGGGGCGCACGCACGCCGTCCCGGAACTGGCGCACTCGGTGCACGTCGAGGTGAGCGGGCTCGCGCCGGGACGGGAGTACTTCTACCGCTTCCGCGCCGGCGGGGCGCAGAGCCCGGCCGGGCGGACCCGGACCGCGCCCGCGCACGGCGCCGCGCTCAGCGAGCTGAAGTTCGGCGTCGCGTCCTGCCAGGCGTGGTTCGAGGGCCACTACACCGCCTACCGGCACCTGGCCGAGGAGGACGTCGACTTCATCTTCCACCTCGGCGACTACATCTACGAGAACCCGATCGATGAGGCGGGCGGCGTGCGGAACGTGGCGCTGCCCGCCGAGGTCAGGGCGGAGCCCTACGACCTCACCCAGTACCGGCTGCGGCACGCGCTGCACCACTACGACCCCGACATCATCGCCGCCCACCAGGCGCATCCCTGGGCGCTGATCTGGGACGACCACGAGATCGACGACAACTGGGTCGGCGACTACGGCAAGGACCCCGGCACCGACCCGGCGGTGTTCCGCAAGCGCAAGGCCGCCGCCTTCCAGGCGTACTACGAGAACCTCCCGCTGCGGCTGCCGAACAAGCCGAACGGGCCGAGCGCCCGCCTCTACCGCGGCCTCGGCTACGGCCGCCTCGCGCAGTTCCACCTGCTCGACACCCGCCAGTACCGCGACGACCAGGCGTGCGGGGACAAGACCAGCGACTGCGCCGAGCGGCTCACGCCCGGCCGCACCGTCCTCGGCGACGCCCAGGAGCGGTGGCTCTTCGACGGCCTGCGCCGCTCGCGCGCGACGTGGAACATCATCCCGCAGCAGATCCCGGTCACCCAGGTCGACACCGTCCCCGGCGACGGCCGGGCGTTCGTCATGGACTTCTGGGACGGCTACAAGCCGGCCCGCGACCGGCTGTTCGCCCGGCTCGCCGACCCGAGGGTGCGCAACCCGGTCGTGCTGACCGGCGACATGCACCGGCACATGGCCGCCGACCTGCGGACGGACTTCGACGACCCGCGTTCGCGCACCATCGGCGTGGAGTTCGTCGGCACCTCGATCTCCACCAAGATGGACGGGATGGACCTGGACCCGGGCGGCCAGGACCTGCTCGACGCCAACGAGCACATCAAGTTCACCAGCTACCAGCGCGGCTACGTCCGGTGCACGCTCACCAAGGACACCTGCCGCGCCGACTTCCGCGTCCTCCCGTACGTGACGCGGCCGGGCGCACCGGTCAGCACCCGGGCCTCGTTCGTGACCGAGAACGGCAACCCCGGCCTCCAGGCGGTGTAGCCCGCCTCCCGGCCGGCGACGTCCAGGCGCATGACGTATCCGTCCGGATACGCCCGGTTCCGGAATTCTCTGGAACCGGGCCCGTGCGGTACGGCTAGGGCGCCCGCCGCCACGTATTGAGCACCCGGTCGACCGTGGCGCGGATCGCGGCGCGCGCGTCCGCGCGCGGAACGCCGTCCATCAGGAGCCGGTCGTAGCCGGTGTCGAGATGCCGGACGGAGGCGACGACGGCGAGCGTGACGGCCTCCTCGTCCAGCTCCCGGCCCGCCGCCGACCGCCCGACCCGGCCGCTGCCGCGCACCGCGGCGTGCCCGGCGATCTCCGCCGCGCGGTCGGCCGGGCAGCCGGGGAAGAGCCGCACGATCTCCGCGGCCATCCGCTCCTGGAGGTCGAGGTCCTGCTCCGCGCGGCGCCCCCGGTCGCGGTCGCGGCGCCTGGACCGGGCGTCCTCGTCGGCCAGGCACAGCTCCTCGGCCCGCTGGAGCGCCGCCTCCTCGACGAGGACGCCGCGCCGCTCGTACCGCTTGCGCCGCCGGTTGAACCGCATGACCAGCGCCGAGAGTCCGCTCTCCTTCTTCGCCCGGCGGCTCAGCGCGGCGTCGCCGGACGGCAGGAACACCAGATGGTCGAGGTCGGCGCAGGCCAGGCAGAGCGGCGCGTCGTCCTCCACGAGGTGGAACTCGCCGGTGCCGCCGCATCCGGCGCAGGCCCACGCCTTCTCCGGCACGACGGCCACCAGGTCGGGGGCCCGGTTCTGCTTGGCGGTCAGCCGTTCGCGCTGCGCCGGCGTCAGATCGGGGGAGGTCCAGTGCAGGCGGAGGGCGCGCTCGGCCGCCTCACCGCCCGCGGCGGTGAACCGCAGCGCCCGCCGGTCGCGGGTGGCCGCGAGGTAGACGGCCTCGCTGGAGTCCAGCCCCCGGGCCTCGGCCCACGCGCGCAGCGCCCGCGCGGCGTCGCCGATGCGGTCGGCGCCGACGGGCATGACCGCCTCGAGGGAGGCGTGCCGCCCCTGCCGCCACTCGTCCACCTGCGCGGTCCGCAACCAGCGGATCTGGGTGAACACCTCCACCGCCGACACCGACCGCGTCCGTTTCAGGATCCCGTCCGCGGCGTCCTCGACCCGCCGTCCCAAGCTCATGAGCGCCAACGCTACCGACCTCCGGACCCCCGCAGGACCGGGGCCGGAACGGAGCTGTGCGGTCACGGAACGTAATGTCGATCTCATGGAACGGGGGAACTGGACCGGGCCCGGTGGGATGCGGGTCACCGCCGTGCGGCTGGCGGGGGCGCACCGGGTATGGGCCGACTTCGCGGGGATCGGGGCGGAGGTCGGCTCGGCCTTCCTGGTGACCGGCGGCGGGGCGCTGGCCGGACGCGGCTACTACGCCACGGTGGAGGACCTGGCACGGGCGGTGGACCTGGCGGCGCTGAGCCCCGGCTGAGCGGCTGAGCGGCTGAGCCTTGCGGGCCGGGCCGGTCCGTGTGATTGTTTGGCGGATGATGGACATGCCCGAGCGGGACCGCGCGGAGGTCGTCGTCGTCGGGTCGGTCAACGCCGACCTGGTGGTCCGCGTCGACCGACGCCCGGAGCCTGGGGAGACCGTGCTGGGCTCCGACCTGGCCGTCCACCCGGGTGGCAAGGGCGCCAACCAGGCGGTCGCTGCCGCCCGGCTCGGCGGCCGGGTCGGGATCGTCGGCCGGATCGGCGACGACGGCAACGGCGAGCTGCTGCGCGCCTCGCTCGCCGCCGCCGGGGTCGGCCTCGGCCACCTCCTCGGCACCGGCGGCCCGACCGGGGTCGCGCTGATCACCGTCGGCCCGGACGGTGACAACAGCATCATCGTGTCGCCCGGCGCCAACGCGCGGCTCGGGCCCGCCGACGTCGCGGCGGCCCGCGCGATGATCGCCGCGGCGGTCGTGGTGTCGTTCCAGCTCGAGGTGCCGCTCCCCGCCGTCCTCGCCGCCGCGCGCACCGCGGCGGACGCCGGGGCGCGGGTCGTCCTCAACCTCTCGCCGCCCGCCCCCGTCCCGGACGAGCTGCTGCGCCTGTGCGACCCCCTCGTGGTGAACGAGCACGAGGCCGCCTTCCTCCTGGCGGGCCGCGACGGCGGTGACGGGCCTCCTGGGGACGGGGACGGGGACGGCGGCGATCCGGCCGGGCTCGCGGACGGGCTGCTCGGCCTGGGCCCCCGGTCGGTCGTGATCACCCTCGGGCCCGGCGGCGCGCTGGTCGCGGACGCGTCCGGGACGGCCCGGGTGACCTCGCCACGGGTGGAGGCCGTCGACACGACCGGCGCGGGCGACGCCTTCACGGCGGCGCTGTGCCTGCGCCTGGCCCGGGGCGACGCCCTGCCGGACGCGGCCCGCTTCGCCGCCCGCGTCGGCGCCGCGTCCGTGCGCACGCCCGGGGCGCAGAGCTCCTACCCGGGATGGGCCGACGACCTGCCCGTCTGACCGCCCGACCCGCCGCCCGTCCGGGTGCCCGATCAGCCGTCCGGGACGGCGCGGAGCCGGAACAGCTCTTCGGCGACGTCGTGCACGTCGGCGCCCAGGTCGAACGCGCTGAGCAGGTGCAGGTCGTCGACGGTCTCGATCTCCAGCAGCCGGGTGTGCAGGAGCAGCCGCCGCCGCTCGTCCACCCGGATCGCCTCGACGTCGGCCCACGGGATCCGGCGATGCCCGGCGTAGCCGCTCATCACGGTCACCCCGGCGCCGTCGGCGGCCAGCCGCACCGGCGTGAGCAGGTCGCGCACCGCCAGCCCGGCCAGGCCGATCGCGGCCACGCCCGCCAGCAGCACGAGCTGCCGGTCGTGCGCGGACAGCGCAGCCAGCCCCGCGACCGCCACCGCGGCGGCGCACTTCAGCGCCACGTGTCCCGGCGGCACCCGCCACTGCCGTCCGGGTCCGGCCTCTTCCCCCATGGCCGACACGGTAGCGGCCCGTTGGGTAGGAAGAGCGGGACGACCACGGAAGGCGGCACATGCGGTTCAAGGTGCGAGACCGGATCTTCGGCATCGGCGACGACTACTGGATCGAGGACGAGGACGGCCGGCGCGCCTTCCTGGTGGACGGCAAGGCGCTGCGGGTCCGGCAGACGTTCGAGCTGAAGACCCTCGACGACCAGGTCGCCGCGGTCATCCGCAGGAAGGTGGTGGCGATCCGCGACACGATGGTGGTCGAACGCGAGGGCGAGCGCCTCGCGTCGGTGCACAAGAAGCACCTCACCCTGCTGCGCGAGCGCTTCAAGGTCGAGCTCGCCGACGGTTCCGCGTGGACGGTCAAGGGCGACATCATCGACAAGGAGTACGAGATCGAGTCCGACGAGGGCCGGGTCGCGCGGATCTCCCGCAAGTGGTTCCGGATCCGCGACACCTACGCCGTCGACGTCGACGAGGGCGCCGACGTCGCCCTCGTCCTCAGCGTCGCGGTGTGCGTGGACGCGCTGACCTCGGACGAGGACGGCTGACCCGCGCGCCGGCCGGGCGTGTCGGCCCCGACCGCGATGGCCACATTGCACTTCCCCGCGGGTCACCCCGCCGTCCGGTGCCGGCCCGGCGGGGGCGTGCACCGGCCCGGGGCCGCCCCGCCGTCCCGTCCGCCGGTCCGGTGCCCGCCCTCGGCCGCGGGCCGGGCCCGGGCGCCGTATGTTCCAGCGGTCGTTACACGGGAGCTCCGGCCGCATAGGGGTGATCCGCGGCATTCGCCGGGCCGCCGGTTCGGTAGCGTCGAGGCATGCGACTCGGCGTACTGGACGTGGGCTCGAACACGGTGCACCTGCTGGTGGTGGACGCCCATCGGGGCGCCCGCCCGCTGCCGGCGTTCTCCCACAAGGACGATCTGCGCCTGGCCGCGCACCTCGACGAGGACGGGCGGCTGTCGGCCGACGGCGAGACCCGGCTCCGCGCGTTCATCGAGGAGGCGCTCCAGGTCGCCGAGGACAAGGGCGTGGAGGACCTGGTCGCGTTCGCCACGTCCGCGGTCCGCGACGCCGCCAACGGCGAGGAGGTCCTCGACCGCATCCGCACCGGCACCGGGGTCGGCATCAGCGCCCTGTCCGGCCCGGACGAGGCGCGGCTGACCTTCCTCGCGGTGCGCCGCTGGTTCGGCTGGTCGGCCGGGCGGCTGCTGGTGGTCGACATCGGCGGCGGCTCGCTGGAGATCGCGACCGGCATCGACGAGGACCCCGACGTGGCGATCTCGCTGCCGCTCGGCGCGGGCCGGCTCACCCGCGACTGGTTCACCGCCGACCCGGTGCCCGCCGACGAGGTGCGCAAGCTGCGCAAGCACGTCCGCGCCGAGATCGCGCGGCACGTCGGCGAGGTGGCCCGTTACGGCGTGCCCGATTTCGCCGTCGCCACGTCCAAGACGTTCAAGCAGCTCGCCCGGATCGGCGGCGCCGCGTCCACGTCGGACGGCCCCTACCAGCGCCGGGTGCTGCGCCACTCCGACCTGACCGAATGGGCCGAGAAGCTGGCCGGGATGCCCGCCGACGGGCGCGCCGCGCTGCCCGGCGTCTCCGAGCGCCGGGCCTCGCAGCTCCCCGCCGGGGCGATCGTCGCGGACGCGTCGATGGACCTGTTCGGCCTGGCCGAGCTGGAGGTCTGCCCCTGGGCGCTGCGTGAGGGCGTCATCCTGCGCCGGCTCGACATGATCACGGGCTGACCGCCGGACCGCGCGGGGCCGTGCCGGATCACCAGCCGGGGTGGCCCAGGGTGCGGCCGGGCGGGGTGATCCGCCGCTCGCCGGTGCCGTCGGCGCGGATCGCGTGGATCACCGGGCGGTCCCAGGTGCCGCGGGTGAAGGCGATCCACCGGCCGTCCCGCGACCAGGAGGGGTCCATCTCGTGGGCGGGGTCCCGGGTGACCCGGTGCGGAGCGGAGCCGTCGGCGTTCACGATCCAGATGTCGCCGCCGGGGTAGGCGCCCCGCGAGTAGGCGATCTTCGAGCCGTCCGGCGACCAGGCGGGATCGACGGCGCGGACGCCGTCGCGGGTGATCCGGGTCCACGGCGCGGCCGGCCGTTCCGCGTCGAGCGAGTAGAGCTGCTCGGCGCCGTCGCGCTTGCTCCAGAACACGAGGCGGCCCTGCGGGGAGCACATCGGGTCGTCCTTGTCGGACGGGTCGGTGGTGAGCGGCTGAGCCGCGCCCCCGTCGATCGCGGTTCTGTAGATCTGCCGGACGTCGGCGCGCTCGCCCATGTACGCCAGCCGCCGGCCGTCCTCCGACCACGTCACGCGCCCGCCGGCCAGCGCGTCGGTGACCCGCCGCGGGCCGCCGCCGTCGGCGTTCATCACCCACGCCTCGGTCTTGTCGCCGTTCTTGCGGGTGAACGCGACGCGCTTCCGGTCGGGCGAGTACTGGGGAAGGGAGTCGCACGTCGGCCCGCCGACGAGGGTGGTGGGCGCGGCGGCACCGGGCGCGTAGGTGCCGATGTCGCCGTGGCAGGTCTTCGGCCATCCGGGTGCCGTGTCGATCCGCACCAGCAGCGGCTCGGCCGGGAACCCGCCGGTGGTCTTGGCAGCCATTCGCGACCCGTCGTCCGGCCGCGTCAGCAGGTAGTTGCCCGTCACGGCGCCCACCAGCAGCACGACGGCGCCGACGGCCAGCGGCCCCTTTCTGCGGGGCCACGCCCGCCGGGCCGGAGGCGCCGGGGGGACGGTGGGCATGACGGGCTGCGGCGACTCGGTCCGCCCCTCCCCGATCGGCGAGGTGCCCGACTGGGGAGGGGGCGCCACCTCCGTGGCGGGGTGCGGTGGCGGGGGCGAGCCGTGGCGGGCGTCCGGCGCGGCGGCGTCCTGAGAGGTGACGCCAGAGGACGGAGACGGAGACGGCGGCGGGATCGGCGGCGGGGATGGCGGCGGGGGCTGGGGCGGCGTCCACGACTCGCCCAGGGTCGTGGACACGTCGGTCTCGGTCGAGCCGCCGACGAGCGCGAGCAGCAGCTCCTGCGCGGTGGGCCGGTGTTCGGGGTCCTTGGCCAGCGCGGCCCGGACCAGCCCGGCGAGCGGGCCCGGCAGGTCGCCCAGCTCGGGCTCGGCGTGCACGACGCGGGCGGCCATGACCTGGAAGGTGCCCTGCCCGAACGGGTTGCGCCCGCCGGCCGCGAACACCACCAGGCAGCCCCACGCGAACACGTCGACCGCCGGGCTCACCTGCTGGGTCAGGATCTGCTCGGGCGCGATCCAGCCCGGGGTGCCGACGACCTGCCCGGTGCGGGTGTGCGCGCTCGCCGCGTCCAGCGCGCGGGCGATGCCGAAGTCGATCACCCGCGGCCCGGACATGGACAGCAGCACGTTGCTCGGCTTGAGGTCGCGGTGCACCAGCCCGGCCGCGTGGATGGCGACGAGCGCGGCGGCCACGCCGACCGCGACGCCGTGCAGCATCCCCGGCGACAGCGGCCCCCCGTCCGCGACCCGCTGGAGCAGCGAGGGGCCGTCGATGTACTCGGTGACCAGGTAGGCGACGCCGGCGTCCTCGCCGTGCTCCAGCACCTGCGCGGTGCAGAACGAGGCGACCCGCTCGGCGTGCGCGGCCTCGTCGTGGAAGCGGGCGAGGAACGTGCGGTCGCCGGCGAGCGCCGCGCGGACCACCTTCACCGCGACCGGGCCGCCGTCCGGGGCGCGGCCGAGGTAGACCGCGCCCATCCCGCCCTCGCCGGCCTTGGCCTCGATCCGGTACCGGCCCACCCGCGCCGGGTCGCCGGGACCCAGCTCGCGCAGCGGTGCCGGCGTCGGCCCCGGTCCCGGCCGCGAAGTCGGGTTCTCCATTGGCGACTCACCTCTTGCGCCCAGGGGCGCCTCCGAACGGCCGCCGTCGCGGCGGCACGCGGGCCCCGTGAATCCTCACGATGGCAGAGCCGGAGCGGCACGGCCAGTGCCGGTGAAAGGTCAATAAAACGCCAAGTCCATCCCGGCATACGGCAAAACTCCGAATGGTCGGCTGTGCCGCGGCCTGCGCCGGCGCGGCCGGGCATACGCTGGTCGGCCAGCCGGTCCGAGGCATGCTCGGATCATCGGGGTGATCGGTGGATTCCTTGATCTTGCGGATGCGTCGCGGCACCCCCCGCCGTTTCCCCATCCGCCCCGGAATCCGCCGTGATCGCGCCCGCGCCCTTCCGCGCGGGCGCGGGAGAACCGGGCTCGTCCTGGCCGCCGTGCTGGCCGTGGTGCCGGCCTCGTCCGGCTGCGGCATCCGGACCGAGCGCTGGAGCCGGCCGGTCTCCGGCGTCACCGCCGTCCAGACGATCGACCCCGGCGTGGTGCCCGGTCTCGACGTCGAGACGCGCACCGGGGACGGCCCCGAACGCCACATGTACGCCGCATACCCCCGCATCCCGGGCGCGGACCCGCTGACCGACCGGCTCGCCTCGGCCGTCGACGACCGGATCAGGGCCTTCGAGGCCGACACCGCCGACACCGCCCGCGGCCGGGACGGCGACGCCCCGGCCGCGTCGTCCGGTGGACGCGCCCCCGAGCTCAACGTCCAGTGGTCGCTGACCGCCGCGTCCGGCCAGGTGGCCGGGGTCCGGCTGGTGACCTGGCAGTACCTCGGCGCCTCCGGCGGCGAGACGCGGCGCACGTTCTGGTACGACGGCACCACCGGCCGGGCGCACCCCTCGTCCGACCTGCTGGACGGCGACCGCGGGCTGGACGCGCTGGCCCGACTGGTCCGCGACCGGCTCGGGGCGCGGGGCGACCCCGGGCAGGTGGAGGCGGACGCGCGCGCCTTCCCGTCCCTGGTCTTCAACGAGGCGGGCGACCTGGTCGTCGAGTTCAGCGACTTCACCGTGGCCCCCCGCTCGGCCGGGCGGGTCGCGGTCGCGCTCGGCCGCGAGGACTACGACCCGCTGCTGTCGGACGTCGGGCGCCGCGCCAGGGACGCCGCCGTCGCCGTCCGCCCCCGGCCCGCGCTCGCCGCGGCCGAGCCGGACGCCCGGCCCACGCCGTCCCCCTCCGTCCCCCCGCCGGCGGCCCCGTCGCCGTCCGGGACGTCCCGCCCCGACTGCGCCCGCGCCAAGTGCGTCGCGCTGACCTTCGACGACGGCCCCGGCCCGGTCACCCGGCGGCTGCTGGACGCGCTGGCCCGGCGGCAGGCCCGGGCGACGTTCTTCGTGGTCGGCGGCAGCGCCCACGCCTACCCCGACACGATCCGCCGCATCGCCGCCGCCGGCCACGAGCTCGGCAACCACACGCAGAACCACCGCGACCTCGGCCGGCTTCCGGCCCTCCAGGTCAACACCGACATCCAGGCGACCCAGCAGGTCCTGCGCACCGTCCTCGGCCGGGCCCCGGTTCTGCTGCGGCCCCCGTACGGCTCGACCAACGGCACCGTCGAGGGCGTCGCCGGATCGCTCGGACTGCGCCAGGTCGGCTGGAGCGCCGACCCCGGCGACCGGGGGGAGGACGACGCCGGGACGATCGCCGACCGCACGGTGGACGCGGCCCGTCCGGGCGGCATCGTGCTGCTGCACGACGGCCACGGGCCGACGGCCGACGCCGTCCCCGCCATCGTCGACCGGCTCGCGGGCGACGGCTACACCCTGGTCACCGTCTCCGACCTCCTCGCCGGCCAGACCCCCCGCCACGGCGGCTGAACACGCCCGCCCCCACGGCACCGGCGCGGCGGACGGCCACCGGGCGCGTCAGTGGAAGTTGCGGGCGCGCACGCGGCCGGGGACGGGGAGGCGGCGCAGCCGCGTGGCGCGGACGTTGGCGACGCCGTCGGCGCGTTCGAGGCGCCCGCCGACCAGCAGCGCCTGCGCGTCGACGGCCAGCCCCCGGTGCCGCTGGAACACCTGCGGCGGACAGACCACGTTGACGATGCCGGTCTCGTCCTCCAGCGTCATGAAGACCAGTCCGCCGGCGGTCGGCGGTCGCTGCCGGTGCGTGATCAGCCCCGCCACCAGCACGTTGGTCTCGCCGGGGACCGCGGCCAGGCGCTCGGACGAGTACGCGCCCAGCTCGTCCAGCGAGGCGCGCACGTGCGCCATGGGATGGGTGCCCGAGACGCCGGTCGCCCACAGGTCGGCGAGCGTCTCCTCGATCGGCGTCATGGCGGGCAGCTCCGGCGCACCCGCCCCCGGCGTGACGCCCTCAAGCTGCCCGGGACCGGTTCCGGCCAGGGCACCCGCCGCCCACAGCGCCGCGCGCCGCGAGAGCCCGAGGCGGCCGAACGCGCCGGCCGTCGCGAGCGCCTCCAGTGCGGCGGGCGACAGCGGAACCCGGCGGGCGAGGTCCTCCATACTCGCGTACGGGCGGCCCGCGGCGATCGCCTCCGCCGCGTCGGCGCCGAGGTTGCGGGTCCCGGTGAGCCCGGCGCGGATCGCCGGCTGCGGCGCGGCAGGCGCGTGCGGATGCCGGCTCTCGTGCGCGACGGGCTCCTCCAGCGTGGGGTGCACCCCGCTGGC
The DNA here is from genome assembly GCF_036227065.1 of Spirillospora sp. NBC_01491. GTDB lineage: Bacteria > Actinomycetota > Actinomycetes > Streptosporangiales > Streptosporangiaceae > Spirillospora > Spirillospora xylanilytica. The sequence continues at coordinate 1,771,787 of NZ_CP109432.1, read as the reverse complement.
GTTGACGTCGACGGGCCGCACCTCCACGCCGTGCCGGCGGGCGTCGCCCAGCAGGCTCTGCGGGCTGTAGAACCCCATAGGCTGGTTGCGGACGAGCGCCGCGGTGAACGCCGCTGGGTAGTGCCGCTTGAGGTAGCCGCTGGCGTACACCAGGTGCGCGAAGCTCTGCGCGTGCGACTCGGGGAACCCGAAGCCGGTGAAGCCGAGGATCTTCTCGTACACGTCCTCGGCGACGGCGGCGGGGATGCCGCGCTCGGCCATCCCGTCCAGCAGGCGCCGCCGGAGCCGCTCGACCCGTTCGGGCGCCCGCTTGGACCCCATCGCCTGCCGCAGTTCGTCGGCCCCGGCCGGGGTGAACCCGGCGCAGTCGACCGCGAGCTGCATCATCTGCTCCTGGAACAGCGGGACCCCGAGCGTGCGGGCCAGCGCCTTCTCCATCAGCGGGTGCGGGCAGGCGGCGGGCTCCAGCCCCTTGCGGCGCCGCAGGTAGGGGTGCACCGAGCCGCCCTGGATCGGACCCGGGCGGATCAGCGCCACCTCCACCACCAGGTCGTAGAACTCGCGGGGCCGCAGCCGGGGCAGCGTGGCCATCTGCGCGCGCGACTCGACCTGGAACACCCCGACGGTGTCGGCGTCGGCGAGCATCGCGTACACCTCCGGATCGTCCGGCGGGATCGACTGGAGCCCCAGGCGCCGCCCGTGGTGCGCGGCGACCAGGTCGAACGCGTCGTGCAGGGCCGCCAGCATCCCGAGGCCGAGCAGGTCGAACTTCACCAGCCCGGCCGCCGCGCAGTCGTCCTTGTCCCACTGGAGGACGCTGCGGCCGGCCATCCGGGCCCACTCGATCGGGCAGATCTCGCCGACCGGACGATCGGCGATCACCATGCCGCCCGAGTGGACGCCCAGGTGCCGGGGCAGCGACAGCATCCGCCCGGCCAGGTCCGTCACGGCGCCCGGGACGTCGTTCTCGGCGCCGACCGGATCGCGCGGATCGACGCCCCGCGACCAGGCGTCCTGCTGGCCGGGGGAGAAGCCGAGCGCGCGGGCCGCGTCGCGCACGGCCATCCGCGGGCGGTAGCTGATGACGTTGGCGACCTGCGCGGTGCACTCGCGCCCGTACTTGCCGTAGACGTACTGGATGGCCTCCTCCCGGCGGCGGTGCTCGATGTCGAGGTCGATGTCGGGCGGCCCGTCCCGGCCGGGGGACAGGAACCGCTCGAACAGCAGTTTGTGGTGCACCGCGTCCACGCCCGTGATGCCGAGCGCGTAGCAGACCGCCGAATTGGCCGCCGATCCCCGCCCCTGGCACAGGATGTCCTGCTCCCGGCAGAACCGCACGATGTCGTGCACGATCAGGAAGTAGCCGGGGAAGCCGAGCCGCTCGATGACGTCGAGCTCCTTGGCGAGCTGCGCGTACGCGCCCGGGGTCCGCTCGCCGTCCGGCGGCCCGTAGCGCTCGCGGGCGCCCTCGGCGACCAGGTGCCGCAGCCAGCTCGCCTCGGTGTGCCCGCCGGGCACCGGCCAGTCGGGCAGCCGGGGCGCCATCACCCCGAAGCGGAACGCGCAGTCGCGCGCCAGCTCCACCGTCCGCTCGCGGACGCCCGGGAACCGTGCCAGCCTGGCCGCCATCTCCGCGCCGCTCCGCACGTGCGCGGTGCCGCCCGCGGGCAGCCAGCCCACCATGTCGTCCAGGCTGCGCCGCGCCCGCACCGCCGCCATCGCCTGCGCCAGCCGCGCGTCGTCCCCGGGCGCGGCGAAGTGCACGTTGTTGGACGCCACGACCCCCGTCCCCGTGCGGGCGGCCAGCTCGAACAGCACGTCGTTGCGGGAGTCGTCGTCGGGCTGGTCGTGATCGACCAGCTCCACGAACACGTTGCCGCGCCCGAACAGCCCGGCCATCCGGCGCAGCTCCCGCTCGGCCGCGTCCGGCCCGCCCTCCTCCAGCGCGGCGGGCACCGGCCCCTTGCGGCACCCGGTCAGCACCGCCCAGTGGCCGTCGTGCGCGGCGGCCAGCGCGTCCAGGTCGTACACCGGGCGGCCCTTCTCCCCGCCCGCGAGCTGCGCGGCGGTGATCGCCGAGCAGAGCCGCGCGTACCCGTCCGGATCGCGGGCCAGCACCAGCAGGTGCCGCCCCGCCGGATCGGGCTCGCCGGTCTGCGGCCCCGGCAGCCCGAGGCTCAGCTCCGCGCCGAAGACCGTCGCCAGTCCCGCCTCCCGCGCCGCCTGCGCGAACTGCACCGCCCCGTACATCCCGTCGTGGTCGGTGACGGCCATCGCCTCGACCCCGCGCCGCTTCGCCTCGGCGACCAGCGCCGCCGGAGCGCTGGCCCCGTCCAGGAAGCTGTACGTGGAGTGGCAGTGCAGCTCGGCCCACGGAACGGGGTCCGCCGGCGTGGTCTCGCGCGGCGCCGTGCGCGGACGGGGCGCCGCTGCGCCGCCCCGCTCAGGGGCCTGCCGCCACGACAACCTCTTCTCGAACTCCCGCCACGGGATCGGCGGATTACTCCAGCCCATCGGCCCTCCCCGCCTCAGTCATAGTCGCCCTCCACATGCCAGCGCCCGCCCTCGACCGCGAGGAGGAACGCCGCGCCCTCAGCCGTGACGACCTGGAACCGGGCGCGGCGCCGGGACCGGTCCGGATCCCACCAGCGTTCGTCGGCGGGCCACGGCCCCGTCCACGCCGACACCGGCACGGCCCGCCCGCCGCCGATCGCGATCCGCGCGGGCGGCGCCGACAACGTGCAGCGCGCCGACACCACCACCGGTGCCCCGGACGCGTCGGTGACGTCGACGGAGGGCGGCGCGACCGGGACGGCCGCGGGAGCGGGCGCCGGTACCCGGCCCGGCCACGGCCCCCCGGGCGCCCCGCCGGGCGGCAGGTCGCCGACCGGGACCCGCACCACCTGCTCGCCCGGCCCGCGCCCGCCGACCAGTACCGGACGGGTGATCCCGCGGTGCCCGAGCAGGGTCTGGATCCGGTCCGCGGCGCGCGCGATCCGGTCGGTCACCGCGGCCTGCCCCCACAGCGCCTGCTGCCGCCCCTCGTCCGGGACGAGCTGGTCGGGCACCAGCTCCAGCCAGCAGACCCCGCCCCAGACCGCCTCGTCCGGCCCCGGCGCGTCGTCCCGCCACGCCGACAACTGCCAGCGCACCCGCTCGGCCACCGCCAGCGTCGACAGCGCGCCGTCGTGCCGCCACAGCCGATGCAGGACGCGCCCGTCCGCGAACCCCACCTCGACCTCCAGCCGGACGCACGTCAGCCCGCCCTCGGCGAGGCCCTCGTGCAGCTCCCCGGCGAGGCGCTTGGCGGCGAAGACCACCTGCTCGGCCTGGGCGGCGGGCGGATCGAAGTCGCCGCGCACCGACAGGTCGGCGGCGGCCTGCGCGGGCGCGAGCGGACGCGGTTCCTCCCCGCGCGCCAGCCGGTGCGCCAGAGCCCCGTCGGCACCGAACCGGCCCGCCACGTGGCCCGACGGCAGCGCCGCGAAGCCGCCCAGCGTCCGCACCCCCAGCCGGGCGAGCAGGTCGGCCAGCTCGGGACGGCCCAGCACCGACAGCGGATACGGCGCGAGGAACGCCGCCGAGCCCCCTGACGGGACCACCGCCCCGCCCCCGCCGCGCGCGGCCAGCTCGGCCGCGAACAACCCGTCGGCGATGCCCGACCCGCAGTCGAACCCGGCCTCCACGACCGCGTCCTGCACCAGGACGCGCAACGCCTCCTCACCCCCGTAGAACCGTGCCGGGCCGCGCGCCGGAATGGCGCACAGCCCCGGCCGCACCACCTCCACCTTGGGCGTGAGCTCGGCCACCGCGTCCACGACGGTCTCGAACAGCCGACCCTCGGCGTCGACGTCGCGCTCCCGCACCACCAGCTCAGGACAACGACGCTGCGCGTCCCGGATCCGCTGCCCCCGCCGGACGCCCTCAGCCCGCGCCGCCGCCGTGCACGCCGCGACCTGCCCCTGCACCACGACCACCCCAGGCGTCGCCGCCTCCACCCCGACCGCCGTCGCCGGCCAGTCAGGGCACCACACCACCAAGACCCGCGTCACGCCCCCTCCCCACCGACCACGACGGCACGCCCCGCGAAACCGCTGCCGGGAATCGCGGTGACCGTGCCGCCCCTCGGGATGGCCGTGATGGTGCGGCGCTTGGGGACCGAGGTCACGGGGACGTGTTCGGAGGCCGCGGTGACGGCGCCGTCCGGGGCGGGCAGCCACAGCCGGTCGTGACGGCCCGTGCCGGGAGCGTCGCGCCCTTCGGCGACCACCCGTGCGAGGCGTCCGCGGAGCCGGCCGTGACCGTGGCCGAGGCCGTGCCAGGTGACGTCCTCGATCCGCAGCCTGAGCCGGGTGCCGGGCCAGTCGCGGGCGAAGGCCCCGGTGAGCGTCAGCACGCAGCCGTGTTTGCGGGCGAGGGCCGTCAGGCGGCGGACCGCCGTGGCCCCGGGGCGTTCGGGCGGCCTGACCAGGATCAGGTCGACCGCCTCGGCCAGTGCCGCCACCACGTCGGGCCACCGGCCGCCCGGCTCGTCGACCAGCAGCAGCCGTTCGGGCGCGGCGCCCATCGCGGTGGCGGCGGCCACCCCGAAGTCGGGCAGGCCGACGACGCCGCACCAGCCGCCGGCCCCTTCGACACCGCCGTGCCGGGAGACGCCCGCGACGAGCGCCAGGCCGAGCGACGCGGCGCCGAGACCGCCGAGGCCCACGATCGAGCCGGGGCGCAGCCCGCCGCCGGGCACCACCGACCGCAGCGCGGGCAGTACCGGAACCAGCCCGCGCGCGGACCCGGCGCCGGGCGCGAAGGCGTCCAGCGCCGCGTTCTGTAGCGCCGCTTCCGGCACGGTGCCTCCTTCCACGCCGACCCGGCCCGCTCCCGACAATGTCGAACATAAGTTCGATGTATGTCAAGTTACCGCAGGTCACCTGATGGATGGCGTGGGCCGCCCCGGGGTCGGGAAGCCTTGCCGGGACGGGCTTTCGTTCCTGTAAGAGGGAGTTTCGCGGTTTCGTAGCATTGCCCCATGAACGGTGATGTGAGGGTCGTGTCGTGGACGGGTGACGCGCTCCGGCTCGTCGACCAGACGCTGCTGCCGGCGCGCCTGGCGCACGTCGACATCCGTGATGTCGACGTGCTGGTGGACGCGATCCGGCGGCTCGTCGTCCGTGGGGCGCCCGCCCTCGGCGTCGCGGGCGCGTTCGGCGTCGCCCTCGCGGTCCTTCAGGCGGAACGCGAGGGGTGGGACGACGCCGCCCGAGACGCCGCCATCACCCGGATCCGCGAGGCGAGGCCCACCGCCGTGAACCTCGCCGCGGGCGTCGACCGGGTCCGCCCGTACCTCGCCGGGGGCGCCGGCGCCGTGGCGGCCCGGGCCCAGGAGCTGCTCGACGCCGACGTGCGCGGGAACCGGGCGATCGGCGCGTACGGTGCGGACTGGATCCTGGCCCGCACCGGCGACCGCCCCCTGCGCGTCCTCACCCACTGCAACGCGGGTGCCCTCGCCACCGCGGGCTGGGGCACCGCCCTCGGTGTCGTCCGTGAGCTGCACGCCCGCGACCGCGTGGAGCTCGTCCATGTCGACGAGACCCGACCCCTCTTGCAGGGCTCGCGGCTCACCGCCTGGGAGCTGGACGAGGCGGGCGTCCCCTACGCCGTCCAAGCCGACGCCGCCGCGCCGAGCACGATCCTGCGCGGCCTGGTCGACGTGGCGGTCATCGGCGCCGACCGCATCGCCGCCAACGGCGACACCGCGAACAAGATCGGCTCGGTGGGGGTCGCGCTCGCCTGCGCCGCCGCCGGCGTCCCGTTCGTCGTCGCGGCCCCGTGGAGCACCGTCGACCTCCGAACCCCGTCCGGCGCCGGCATCCCGATCGAGGAGCGCGCCGCGGACGAGATCCTCAACTGGCAGGGCGCGCGCACCGCTCCCGCCGCCGCCCGCGCCTTCAACCCCGCCTTCGACGTCACGCCCGCGCATCTGGTGACCGCCCTGGTCACCGAGACCGGCGTGCTCGAGGTCTCGGCGGGGGCGACACCCCACCGAGCGGCCACCGGCTGACCAGCGCGCCCGCTGACCAGCGCGCCCTCTGGCTGACCGGCGCGCTCGCCGGGTGATCCGCGCCTTCCGGCTCCGGACTCCTTTCTGTTCGTGCCGGCGCGGTGTCCCGGGTTGACCGGCCGGCGATCAGCGTCCTCCTAGCGGGTGGAGAAGGCGTAGACGGTGCCGGCGTCGAAGGTCTGGCCCGGCCGCAGGACGGTGGACGGGAACGCCGGCTTGTTGGGGGAGTCGGGGAAGTGCTGGGTCTCCAGGGCGAACCCGTCGCCCTGCCGGTAGGCGTGCCCGCTCGTGCCGACCAGGCTGCCGTCCAGGAAGTTCGCGGAATAGAACTGCACACCCGGCTGGGTCGTGCTGACCTCCATGACCCGGCCCGTGGCCGGTTCGGTCACCCGCGCCGCGCGGGTCGGCTCTCCGGGCCTGCGCTGGTTGAGCACGTAGTTGTGGTCGTAGCCGTGCCCGATGATCAGCTGCGGATCGTCGGCGCGGATGCGCTCGCCGATAGTGTGCGGGCGGGTGAAGTCGAACGGGGTGCCCTTGACCGGCGCCAGCGGCCCGAGGGGGATGGACGTCTCGTCGACCGGTGTGTAGCGGTCGGCGTTGAGCTCGAGCCGGTGGTCGTAGGCCCCGCCGGTGCCCTCACCGGCCAGGTTGAAGTACGAGTGGTTGGTCAGGTTGACCACCGTGGCCTTGTCGGTGGTGGCGTGGTAGCCGATCCGCAGTTCGTTGCGGCCGGTCAGGGTGTAGGTCACGGTCGTCTTGAGGTGCCCGGGTAGCTCTCCTCGCCGTCCGCGCTCGTGTAGCTCAGCCGGAGGCCCACCGCGCCCTTCGCGCGGACCGGCTCGGCCCGCCACACCCGTTTGTCGAAGCCCTTGAGCCCTCCGTGCAGGCTGTTGGGGCCGTTGTTGACCGCGAGCTGGTAGCTCTTGCCGTCGAGGCTGAACCTGCCCTTGGCGATCCGGTTGGCGAAGCGGCCGACGAGCGCGCCGAAGTACGGGCCGGAGTTGTTGTCGACGTAGTCCTTGAGCGTCGCAAAGCCCAGCACGACGTTGTCGCTGCGCCCACGCCGGTCGGGGACCTCCAGCATCTGCACGATCCCGCCGTACGTCAGGATCCGCACCCGCATCCCCTGCCCGTTGCTGAGCGTGTAGCGGTCGACCTTCGTGCCGTCCGGCAGATTCCCGAACGCCTCTTTCGAGATGCCGGGGCCGCCCCCGGTGGGAGACGCTCCCGCGGGAAGGGCCGAAACGACCAGTGCGGAGCCGGCCAGCATCGCTCCGGCGAGTGCGAAAACGCTCTTCATGGCTCTCCCCAGTACTCGTGGTACGGACGCGCCCGGACCGTACGTCGTGATCACTCATAGATCCAGATCCCCTGCCGGAACCGGCCACACCCGGACCCGGCCGCCGCATCCGCACGTCCTTTGACCTGACGGCCCGCGACTTGCGACGATCGGAGCATGCTGAAGGTTCCGCTGCGCGATGTCGACGCCGGTCTCAGGGAGAACGGGTGCGGCGCCAGGTTCGCGATCGTCATGGTCGATTTCGAACCCGCCGCGGCGTTCGAACTGGTCGATGCCACACACCCGACCCGATCGAGGCAGGAGTGGGCGGACGGCAGAGCGGACGCGAGGTCCCATCCGCCGGGCGGCGAAGACCTACGGGCCTACAAGAACGCGTTCGCCGATGCGATGCGTCGGGAACTCGGGCGGGTCGCCGTCAAGGTGATCCTCACCCGCCTCCGGTATCACGAGGTCGACAGCAGTGAGCGCGCGTTCGTTCTGGCGGCTCGGCGCGCCGCGCGGGAGCTCTACCGGCGGGTCCCGTGCCGGCTGAGCCGGCCGGTGCGCGGAGTGCGGGTCAGGGACGCGGGCGTGTACCACCGCGGCGCCCGCTATGCCGCGGGCATCACGGTCGATTTCGAGCCCGCCGACGAGTATGCGTTCGTCAGCACGGTCGATTCGCGTCGCGTTCCGAAGGATCACGTGGCCACAGTGCGCGAGGTCTTCCACGAGGAGGCGGGCGGCCAGCCCGTGCGGATCGTCCTCACCGGTGAAGAGCATGACAACGTCCTCGCCTTCCGCTTCCGGGACGTCACCCACCAGGCGGTGAGTGAACTGCGCGCCCACCTCCGCCCGGCGGAGTGAGCCCAGGCGCCGGCGGTCGGTGGGCCCCTCCCATTCCAGCGGCCGGGGGTCAGCGTTGTGAGCAGGGGTGACGGTGTTCGGGGCTGGGCGCATCGGCGCGTCCGGGGACCCGCCCCCGGCGGGGTCGATCATCGTGACGGTCATCGCCGGCCCCACAGCCGCAGGAGGGCGCGCCAGGTGCCCGTGGCGAGCCAGACCGTGCCGTGGACGAGGGTGCTGAGCCCGATGCCGGGCACTGCTCCATGCATGGTGTAACTCCTCTCTCGCGTTCGGTGACCATCCTCGGTCGGCGGGCACGGCGTCGCCAAGACCCTCGCGAAACTGTGGATAACCTCGGCCCGGGGTTATCCACAGAATTTGGTTCGGGTCGTGATCGTCGTACTGATCCGCCATCATCGGGAACGTGACGAGCAGCAGTGGTCCGCCCCCGCCCCCGTCCCCGCCGGTGCGGCTGGAGGCCGTTCTCGAGCGCATCACCTATGCCAATGAGGACACCGGCTACACGGTCGCGCGGGTCGCCACCGACCGCTCCGGCCCCGACCTGCTCACCGTGGTCGGGGCGCTGCTCGGCGCGCAGGTGGGGGAGAGCCTGCGGCTCACCGGCCGGTGGCGGTCCCATCCCCGCTTCGGACGGCAGTTCGAGGTCGACTCCTACACCACCGTGCTGCCCGCGACGGTGCAGGGGATCCGCCGCTACCTCGGCTCCGGGATGATCAAGGGGATCGGGCCGGTGACGGCCGACCGGATGGTCGTGCACTTCGGCACCGACATCCTGCGGATCATCGAGGAGGAGCCGGGTCGCCTGGTCGAGGTGCCGGGCCTCGGGCCCAAGCGCACCCAGCGCATCGCCGACGCCTGGGAGGAGCAGAAGGCGATCAAGGAGGTGATGCTCTTCCTCCAGGGGGTGGGCGTCTCCACCTCCCTCGCGGTGCGGATCTACAAGCAGTACGGCGACGCCTCGATCGCCACCGTCCGCCGGGAGCCCTACCGGCTCGCCGCCGACGTGTGGGGCATCGGGTTCAAGACGGCCGACACCATCGCCCAGGCGGTCGGCATTCCGCACGACAGTCCCGAACGCATCAGGGCCGGATTGCAGTACACGCTGTCCGAGGCCGCCGACGACGGGCACTGCTTCCTGCCGGAGCCCAACCTGATCACCGCCGCGGAGAAGATCCTCGGCGTGCCGCGCGAGCTGATCGGCCCCGCCCTCGACGGTCTCGCGGCCGACGAGGGCGTCGTCCGCGAGCCGATCCCCGGGCCCACTGACGGCGACGCCACCATCCCGGCCGTCTACCTGGTGCCGTTCCACCGGGCCGAACGGTCCCTCGCGCGCGGGCTGCGCGAGTTGCTCGACGCCGGGCACGACCGGCTCAAGACCTTCGCCGACGTCGACTGGGCGCAGGCCCTCGGCTGGCTCGAGCGGCGCACCGGCACCGCGCTCGCCCCAGAGCAGGAGGAGGCGGTGAGGCTCGCGCTCACCGCCAAGGTCGCGGTGCTCACCGGCGGCCCGGGATGCGGCAAGAGCTTCACCGTGCGCTCCGTCGTCGAGCTCGCGCACGCCAGGAAGGCCAAGGTCATCCTGGTCGCGCCCACCGGCCGCGCGGCCAAGCGGCTCGCCGAGCTGACCGGGCACGAGGCCGCCACCGTGCACCGGCTGCTCCAGCTCCAGCCCGGCGGCGACGCCAAGTTCGACCAGGACAATCCCCTCGACGCCGATCTGGTCGTCGTCGACGAGAGCTCCATGGTCGACCTGATCCTCGCCAACAAGCTGGTGAAGGCCGTTCCGCGCGGCGCCCACCTGCTGCTCGTCGGGGACGTCGACCAGCTCCCGTCCGTCGGGGCCGGCGAGGTCCTCGCCGACCTCCTGGGCGCCGAGACGGTCCCGCGGGTGCGCCTGACCAGGATCTTCCGGCAGGCGCAGCAGTCCGGCATCGTCGTCAACGCGCACCGGGTGAATTCCGGGGAGCACCCGCAGACGAGCGGCTATCCGGACTTCTTCCTCTTCCCCTGCGACGAGCCCGAGGGCACCGCCGCGCTCACCGTCGACGTCATCACCAACCGCATTCCCCGCAGATTCGGCCTCGACGCCCGCCGTGACGTCCAGGTCATCGCGCCCATGCACCGCGGCCCGGCGGGCGCGGGCGCCCTCAACGCGCTCCTCCAGGAGTCGCTCACCCCGCACCGGGAGTCGCTGCCCGAACGCCGCTACGGCGGACGGGTCTTCCGGGTCGGCGACAAGGTCACCCAGCTCCGCAACAACTACGACAAGGGCGAGGCGGGGGTCTTCAACGGCACGGTCGGGGTCGTCTCCGCCGTGTCGCCCGACGACCAGACGCTCACCGTGCTGACCGACGAGGAGGAGAGCATCGACTATGCCTTCGACGAACTGGACGAGCTGGCCCACGCGTACGCCATCACCATCCACCGGTCACAGGGCAGCGAGTACCCGGCCGTCGTCATCCCGCTCACCACCGGATCCTGGATGATGCTGCGGCGCAACCTGCTCTACACGGGGATCACCCGCGCCAAGAAGCTGGTCGTGCTGGTCGGCTCGCGCCGGGCCCTCGCCGCCGCCGTCCGGACCCCCGGCGCGGGGCGGCGCCACACCGCCCTCAGGCACCGGCTGGCGGTCCCGGCCTGAACGGACGTCACCGGTAGCGGTCGAACTCCCAGGGGTCGTGGGCGCAGAACACCTCGATCTCGTTCTTGAGGGCCAGTTCGCGGAGCCGCGCGACGTTGTCCAGGCGCAGGGCGCGGTCGACCTCGGCGCCGACCTGGACGAGGTCGAGCAGCGGATGGGTGCACGGGTCGGGCCGGTCCACCTCACCGTGGTAGAAGTACGCGTCGCCGGCGTGGAGGAGCGGGCGGTCCGCGTCGTCCACCGCGACGGCGACGTGCCCTGGCGTGTGACCGCCGAGCGGGACCATGAGGATCTCCGGAGGCAGGCCGTCCAGCGGCCGTACGCCCTCGAAGCCGAACCACGGGTCGCCCCGCCCGTCCTCGTACGTCGCCCAGCGGGGACCGTGCGCCAGTTGCGCGGACCGGTATGTCCCGGAGTCGGAGAGCGCCGCGGCATGCTCGGCCGCGTGCACGTGCACCGTGGCGTCCGGGAAGTCCCCCAGGCCACCGGCATGGTCGCTGTGCAGATGGGTGAGTACCACGTGCCGGACGTCCTCGGGCGAGTACCCGAGCCGTGCGACCTGCCGCACCGCGGTCTCGGCGGGATCCAGGGCGGGTGCGGCGAAGGCGATCCAGTCCGCCCCGAGCCGCTCGTCCGGATCGGCGATGTCCGGCGTCCCGATCCCGGTCTCGACCAGTACCAGGCCGGCCGAGTCCGTCTCGATCAGCAGGCAGTGACAGACCGCCCGGGTCGGCTTCAGCGGGCTGTCCGCGCCGTCGACCGGCTCGATCTCCGCCAGCGATCCGCAGTTGAGGTGATGGACGCGCAACGCATACTCCTTGATTGATCTCTATGACGGGTACAGAGGCCGAGACGCCGTATGCATGCGAGTGGACCCCAGACGGTCGACTCGGACGGTTTGGGCAGGGGTGGGCCACGGCAGGGGTGGGGCGTGCGGCTGGGGCTGCGGCCCGGGGGCCGGCGGGGGATGTCCTACAGGGGAGCCGGGGTGGTGCCGGTGGCCGGTGCGGTGGCCAGCTCGATGAGGTCGCCGAGTTGGCGGGTGATCGTTTGGATGACGGTGACGTCGCGCTGGACGCGGGCGAGCATGACCACGCCCTGAAGCGACGAGAGCACCAGAGCGGCCAGGGGGTCCGACGCGTCGTCCGGTACGCCCCAGCCGCGCAGGGCGGTGGCGATGCCGCGCTGCCAGCCGTCGTACGCCTGGTCGCAGGCGGTGCGGAGGGAATCGCTGGCCGCCGAGGTCTCCAAGGCGACGGTCGCGACGGGACAGCCCTTGCTGAAGTCGGACTCCAGCAGGGACTGGGCGAAGTACTCGCCGAGAGCGGCGACTCCCGTCCGGCCGTCCGGGGCGGTCGAGGCGGCGGCCATGAGGGCCTCGCCCAGCTCCGCGCCCGAGAGCGCCACCGACTCGGCGGCCAACTGCTCCTTGCCGGCGGGGAAGTGGAAGTACAGCGAGCCCTTCGGCGCATGGCTCTCGGCGAGTACCTGGTTGAGCCCGGTGCCGTGGTAGCCCTGCCGTTGGAACAGCTCGGACGCGGTTCGCAGGACCCGGTCTCGGGTCTCTCCCTGGGATGCTGCCATGCGGCCACCCTAGACCAATCGGTCTATAGTGATCAATAGACCGGTCTACCTAGTTGTCCCCGGGGCGCGGCTGTGGGCGGCCAGGGCCTGGATCGCCCGGGTGATGGCGGTGCGGGTCGCGGGGGGTTGGACGAGGCCGTCGGGGCCGACGTCGTCACGGGTGACCGGGATGCGCGCGCAGGCGGCTTCGACCAGGTCGGCGCCCGTGTAGCGGAGCACCTTGCGGAGGGAGTCGTGCGCGTCGGCGCCGCCGCTCGGGGCGGCGGGGGAAGCGACGTTGATCCAGGCGGTGGGCTTGTCCTGGGTCTCGACCCCGCCGACCGTCCAGTCGAGCAGGTTCTTGAAGGAGCCGGGCAGCGCGCCCGCGTACTCGGGTGTGCAGATCAGCAGCGCGTCCGCGGCCTCGATCGCCGCGCGCAGGGCCGTCACGGCCGGGTGCAGCGGGGCGTGGTCATCGTCGGGGTCGAAGTGCGGAAGCTCGCGCATGCCGCCGAACAGCGTCGCCGTCACGCCGTCGGGGGCCCGGTCCGCCGCCGTCCGCAGCGCCGCCTCGTTCGTCGATCCCGCACGCAGGCTTCCACAGATCATCAGCACGGTCGTCATGATCGGTGAGGCTAGCCGGAAGAGGCGGTGACGCCGTCCGACTACTCCTTGAGTGCGAGGCGGTCGAGGTGCAGGCCGGTGAAGGGTTCGGCCCTGACGCCGCGCAGCCGTTCCGACCAAACCAGGTGCTCGTGGGACGACCACAGGGGCATCGCCGGCATGTCGCGGAGCAGCGCGGTCTCCGCGAGCCGGGCCGGGGTCACGGCCTCCTCGGGGGTGGCGGCGCGCTCGGCCTCGTCGATCAGGTCGGACGCGTAGCCGTCGGCGAGTTCGCGGAGGGGCGCCAGCGCGGCGACCGGGGCCGGGTAGGCGGCGGTGGTGTGCAGGACGAACGGGCCGTCGGCGCCGCGCAGCTCGGCAGGCTCGGCCGGTCGGGTCCGGACGTCCAGCTTGAGCTCCTTGCGCAGCTGGCCGGCGACGGCCGTCACCCCTGCGGCGTCGCCGGCTTCGTACCGGATCGTGACCGGGCCGGTCGGCCCGCCCGCGTCGGCGAGGGCGGCGGTCGCGGCCTTGGAGTCGTGCACGCACAGACGGCACTGGCCCTCGCGCCGGCCGGGCAGGACGCCGGGCGGGACGAGCGCGTTCGCGGGGGACGCCTGGTGGCCCAGCGGTCCCTCGGTGACGGCGCTCCGGTCGATCGCCATGGACATCGCCTGGCGCAGCGCCGGGGACGAGAGGTGCTCCGCCCGCTCGGGGAAGACCAGATAGGTCGTCGTGCGGCCCGGCAGCGCGAGATGGCGGCCCCGGAAGTCGGTGTCCATCGACGCGTGCCGTCCGGGCGGCACCTGCGTGGCTAGATCGAGGTCGCCCGCCTCGACGGCCGCGTACTGGCGGGCGGCGTCCGGAATCGCCTCGACCACGATCTCGCGGCCTCCGGCGGGACGCCGGAGCACGGTCCCGGACGCGTCGTGGGACCGCACCCGGTACGGGCCGTTCCCGATCGGGAGCCGCCCGTACGAGGCCCAGTCGCGCGAGCGCAGGACGCTCTCGGGCATCGGCAGGAACGCCGGGTCGCCGAGCAGTGCGCGGAACCCGTTCAGGGGCCGGTCGAGCGTCACCTCGAACGTCCGGTCGTCCTCGACCTTCAGGCCCGCGACGCCGGCCGAGCGGCCGACGGCGCGCGCGGCGCCCTTGATCCCGGCCACGTCGGTGAGGAGCGGAGCGCCGTGCCAGTTCTCGTTCAGCACCGACGTCCAGGCACCGGTGAAGGAGCGCGCGGTGACCGGGCTGCCGTCGTGGAACCGGCCGCCGGGCCGCAGCCGGACCGTCCAGACGCGGCGGTCCGGGCTGGTGACCGACTCGGCCGCGGCGTCGGCGGGGACACCGGTCGCGGCGTCGTAGGCGACCAGGCCGGTCCACACGGCGCCCGCGATCATCCGGCCGGTCCGGTCGCGGACGTCGCCGGGGACCAGGGTGGCGGCGGGCGCCGCGCCGACCGAGATGCGGGGGTCGGCGGGATCGCGCAAGAGCGTGAAGCCGGCGATCGGTCCCACGAGCACCAGCATCGCGCCGGTCAGCAGGGCGGCGGTGCGCGGGGCGCTCTTCAAGCGGGCCTCCCGGGTGTCGGCGTGCTCGGCGTGCCCCGGAAGCCCGGGGCCGACCCGCTCGGTCGTGCCGGGCGCGTCCCCGGCCGCCGGTGAGCGTACGGCACGCCCCTACGGCCACGGAAGACAGGGACGAGCGCTCCTGACACTCCTGAGGCCGATTCGTGATTCCGTGCCCATTGATCAGCGGGGCCGCACTGTTCACACTGACGCTGCGAAGATCCGCTCGAAGTGGAGGCGCGATGTTGCCCCGCAGACCAGCCCGCACCAGACGGCTGCTCCAGGGCGTCGGCGCGGTCACCGCGTCCCTGGCGCTGATGGCCGGCACTGCCTGGGCCTGCCCGCCGGAGCCCGGATACCCGCAGACCACCAAGGCCGGCGAGGCCCGGGGAGAGCGCGGCGGCGCCGGCGCCTCCGGGCACGCCGGGCACTACCGCCCGGCCGAGACGGGCAAGGCCGAGGCGTCCGAGGCGATCAAGGGCGTGCGACGGGTCGGCGGGGTGCCGGAGGCCAAGGGCGCCATCTCGCTGATGTTCATCGACTACGGCACCGGCCGGCACAAGCGGACGATCATGTACGCGACCGGCGATTTCGGGCTCAAGGCCTACGACATCAGCGCCGACCCGCGCGTCCCCACGCTGGTCGGGCAGCTCAACATGCCCGGGATGTGGGAGACCGAGGACACCGACTTCGATCCCCGGCGGAAGATCATCTATCTGTCCCGGGACCCGCGCGCGTTCGGCGGCAGCACCGCCACCGGCGAGTCGGGCGTCTACGTCGTGGACGCGTCCAAGCCGGAGAGCCTGCGGCAGATCACCTACGTGAAGGTCCCGGCCGGGCACACCACGACGTGTGTCAACGACTGCGCGTACCTGTGGACGGGCGGGCCGGCGAAGGCGAGCTGGATGCCGGCCGACTGGGGCGGCCGTCCGGTCTGGGTGACCGACGTACGCGACCCGGCCAGGCCGAAGGTGCACAAGGACCCGATCGACACCGGCCGCAACGACGGCAAGACCGACTACACCCACGACATCCAGGTGGACTCCGACGGGGTGGCGTGGGCGTCCGGGCGCGGCGGCGTCCGCGGCTACCACACCTCGGGACGGCACTTCGACCCGCTGAAGAAGAAGTGGCGCAAGGCGACCGCCCTCGACCCCGTTCCGTACGCGGGCGGCGGTCTCGACGAGGCCACCACCAACTCCACGTTCATGCACAACAGCTACCGCGCGGTCGGCCGCACCCGGGACCAGGCCGCCGACCCGCGCAGGTGGGGCGACGGCAAGCTGCTGTTCATCACCGAGGAGACCTTCAACGACGGCTGCGCCAACGACGGCCTCCTGGTCATCGCCTCGCTGAAGGGCTCGTACAAGGGCGAGGGCTGGAAGTCGACGCCGGACAAGAAGTTCCGGCTGAACACCGTCGCGACCTGGGGCGTGGCCGGGCAGGAGGGGAGCGATCCGACGAGCACGGACTGCTCGGCGCACTACTTCGACGTCCGTGACGGGGTGCTGGTGCAGTCGTTCTACTCGCAGGGCACCCGGTTCCTCGACGTGCGCGACCCGACCAACCCGCGGCAGCTCGCCTACTACCGTCCTGCGGACGCCGCGTCCTGGCAGCCGTACTGGCACGGGAAGTACGTCTATGTCGCCGACAACACCCGTGGCATCGACGTGTTGCAGCCGACCTTCCGCTAGAGGCGACCGGCTGTGGGGGTTCCTCCGCGGGCCCGTCCCTTCTGTCTGGGGACGGGCCCGCTGCCACGTCCCGCGTCAGGCGTCCCGCGTCAGGCGTCGGCCGTGGGGAGGGTGCGGCGGCGGGCGCGGAACGCGGCCACGTTGGTCCGGTTGGCGCACGCCTCGGAGCAGAAGCGCCGCCGGCCCGCCCGTGAGGTGTCCGCGTAGACCCGGTCGCAACCGTCGGCGGCGCAGACGCCCGTGCGGCTGAGGCCGTGGCGGCAGACCAGTTCCGAGAGGTTCATCAGCGTGCTGGCCTGGAACCGCTGCGGCAGCCGGGCCGAGGGCGGCGCGAAGTGCATGTGCAGGCCGTGTGGTTCGTGGTTGGCGATGTGCGGGTGCATCGGTATCCGGAGCATCAGCCCGTTGAGCATGGCCGCGGCCTCGGCGAGGTCGGACGTCTCGAAGAAGGGCCGCAACGTACGGCCCCACGCGCGCAGGTCCTCGGCGTCGTCGGGCTCGAACTCCCGCCAGAAGAACTCGTTGTCGCGCAGGATCGCGCGGAGGGCGTCCGGGCCGTCGTCGCCGTCCGCGCCGGTGACGGCGTTGACCAGCGCCACCGCGGCGGCGGTGCCCTTGCTCTTGTACCCGATCGTCTGCATTGCCCGGCTCCTACTCGCATGCCATGCTGTAAATGATATCTTTTCAACAACCCTTACAACGGCCCGCGAGTGACGGGATGCGCGGTGGAGGATTGCCCAAGCTGTGGATGGCCCCAGGCGGAGGTCTACCGGGTGCTGTCACGCCATCTGACCTCCGAGGGTGTGGTGACCTACAGCCGCTGCGCGTGCGGACGGCTCCAGGTCCGGACGCAGCCGTTCGACGCGGGGACGGTGGTGTCCACGGGGCCGGGGGACGGTTCGGGGCGGTGTCGCGCCGGCGGCTGAAGGGGCGCCGCGGCGCCGGCACGTCAGTGCCGCCAGCGGGTCGCCGCGGTGATCTCCTCGGGCGTCGCGCCGTCCAGGAGTTCGATCTCGCCCCGCCGGACGACCGCGACCGTGTCGATCACGGCCTCGCCGAGCGCCTCGCGCAGCGCCGGATCGGCCTCGAACGCCGCCACCGACTCCTCCAGCGACGACGGCAGCGCGATGATGCCGCGGTCCGCGCGGGCGTCCGCGGACAGCGCGCCGGGGTCGAGGTCGACCGGCTCGGGCAGCTCCGCCTCGGCGCCGATCCCGGCGCGTCCCGCCGCCAGCAGCGCGGCGAGGGCGAGGTAGGGGTTGGCCGCCGGGTCGAAGCACTTGATCTCCAGATTGGCGGCACGGGCCCGCTCGCCGTCGGCGCCGGCGACGAACCGCAGCGCGGCCTCCCGGTTCTCCAGCCCCCAGCAGGCATAGGCGCCCGCCCAGTGCGACGGGATGAGGCGCAGGTAGCTCGCCACTGACGGCGCGCCCACCGCGAGCAGCGCGGGCAGCCGGTCGAGGATTCCGGCGGCGAACGCCTCGCCCGCCCCGGTCATCCCGTACGGCCCGTCACCGCCTGCCATCACGTTCACCGCCGCGCCGCCGGCCGGACCCCCCGCCCCGGTCGCGCCCGCCCCTGTCCCGGCGGTGCCCGCCGCCGCGCCGTTGGCGGCCGTGCCGGCCGCGGTGGGGTCGCCCTGCCACAGGCTCAGGTGGATGTGGCCGCCGTTCCCGACCGAGTCGGCCTCCACCTTGGGGGAGAACGAGGCGACGAACCCGTGCTCCAGCGACACCGCGCGGATCGTCTCGCGGACCAGGACGGCGGTGTCGGCCGCGCCGACGGGGTCCTCGGCCGCCACGGACAGCTCGTACTGCCCGGCCGCGTACTCGGGGTGGATCTGCTCGACCGCGACTCCGGAGGCGGCGAGCGCCTGGAGCAGGTCGCGCAGGTATCCGGCGAGCTCGCTGATGCGGGTCATCCCGTATGCGGGGCCGCCGCTCGCGGGACGGAATCCGCCGCCGTCGCCCTCCGACACCGTCCACTCCACCTCGAACGCGGTCAGCGCCGACCAGCCCAGCGCTGCCAGCCGCGCGACCTCGCGGCGCAGCAGCGCCCGGGTGTCGAGCGGGTGCACGGTCCCGTCCTGCGCGTACCGCAGGGCCGGGGCGAGGGCCCAGCCGGGCAGCGCCGGGAGCGGGACGAGGCGGTCGAGGTCGGGGTGCAGCCGCAGGTCGCCGACCGGACCGCCCACGTACCGGCCGGAAACGATCGAGTCGTCCAGCAGGAACGCGTCGAACACCGGCGACATGCCCACGCCCCAGGTGGCGGCGTGCTCGAGCCGGGCCACCGGGACCGCTTTGGTACGCGTGATGCCGCTGATGTCGACCCAGGTCAGGGCCACCGCGGCGACGTCCCGGCCGGCGAGCTCGGCGGCCAGTGCGGCGGCGCGGGCGCCGAGCCGGGCGCGTTCGTCCCGGTCGAGGGCGCGCTGCCCGCCGTCCCGGCCGTAGGCGGTTTCTTCCACGTTGCGGTCCCCGATCGGAAGTGGCGGTGGGCGGCGACGGTGCGCACGGCCCCGTCCAGGGCATCGTAGGAAGACCGGGGGACCATTTCACGGTCGACACGTGATGCGAGGGGGAGACACGTGCTGGAGAGGCTGGAAAGACTGAGCCTGATCGATCACCACTGCCACGGGGTGCTGCGCCGTGACCTCGACCGGGCCGAGTTCGAGTCGCTGCTCACCGAGGCCCGCGCGCCGGGGCCGCTCGGCGGGAGCCTGTTCGACTCGCAGGCGGGGTTCGCGCTGCGGCGCTGGTGCGCGCCCGTGCTGGACCTGGAGACGCACGCCGATCCGGACGACTACCTCGCCCGCCGCGCCGAACTGGGCGCCGACGAGGTCAACCGCCGCTTCCTGGAGGCGGCCGGGCTCGACGCGCTGTGCGTGGACACCGGCTACACCCCGGAGCCGCTGACGGCCCCCGCCGAGCTGGGCGGCCTCGCAGGCGCGCGGGCGCACGAGATCGTCCGGCTGGAACGGGTCGCCGAGGACACGGCGGCGGACGGGACGGACGCCGCCAGGTTCGCCGACGACGTCCGGACCCGGCTGGAGGCGCGCGTGCGCGCGGGAGCCGTCGGCGCCAAGTCCGTCGCGGCGTACCGGGCCGGGCTGGAACTCGCCGGGGAACGCCCGTCCGACCTCGAGGTCGCCGCCGCGGCCGGACGGCTGCTCCGCGAGGAGATGCCGCCTCGGGTGGCGGATGAGACGCTGCACCGGTTCCTCGTCTGGTGCGCCGCCGACCTCGGGCTGCCCGTGCAGTTCCACGTCGGCTACGGGGACGCCGACGCCGACCTGCGGCGCGGCGACCCGCTGCTGCTGACCGGGCTGCTCCGGGAGCTGGCGCCCACAGGGACACCGGTGCTGCTCCTGCACAACTACCCGTACCACCGGCAGGCCGGCTATCTGGCGCAGGTCTTCCCGAACGTGTTCGTGGACGCCGGACTCGCCACGCACAACCTCGGCCACCGCGCGCCCGCGCTGATCGCCGAGCTGCTGGAGCTCGCGCCGTTCGGCAAGGTGCTGTTCTCCTCGGACGCGTACGGGCTGGCCGAGTTCTACCACTTGGGGGCCCTGCTGTTCCGGCGCGGGCTGGCGCGCCTGCTCCGCTCCGGCGCCACCGAGGGCGCCTGGACCGAGCGAGACGCGCTGCGCGTCGCCGAGCTGGCCGCCGCGGGCAACGCGCGCCGCGTCTACCGGCTGTAGGGACGCCCGGTACCGGCGGGTACGCTCAGAAATGATCTACTTTCGAGCCTCCGGGAGTGCAGGCGATGGCCGAGCCCGCGCGCGAGCGCCTGCTGGTGATCGGCGGTGACGCGGCCGGGATGAGCGCCGCGTCCCAGGCCCGCCGCCGGCGCGGCCCGGACGAGCTGGAGATCGTCGCGCTGGAGCGCGGGAGCTTCACCTCCTACTCGGCGTGCGGCATCCCGTACTACGTCGGCGGCGTCGTGGCGGACGCGGACGCGCTGATCGCCCGGACGCCGGCCGAGTTCCGCGAGCGCGGCATCGACGTCCGCCTCGGCCGTGAGGCCGTCGAGATCGATCCGGACCGCGGCCGGGTGCGGGTCCGCGAGCTGGACGGCGGCGCCGAGCGCTGGGAGGGCTACGACCACCTGATGGTCGCGACCGGCGCGGTGCCGTCCCGGCCCGACCTGCCGGGTGCGGACGCCGCCGGGGTGCACGGGGTGCAGGTCCTCGGCGACGGCATCGAGATCCGCCGCGAGCTGGAGGCGCGGGCGCCCCGCCGCGCCGTCGTGGTCGGCGGCGGCTACATCGGCCTGGAGATGGCCGAGGCGCTGGTCATGCGCGGCGTCGAGGTCACGCTGGTGGACGGGGCCGAGCAGCCGATGCGCACGCTCGACCCCGACATGGGCGCGCTGGTCGCGGACGCGCTGCGCGGTGTCGGCGTCCGGCTCCGGCTGGGCGAGCGGGTCGAGGGGTTCGACACCGAGGGCGGGCGGGTGACGGCGGTCCGCGCGTCCGGCGGCGTCCTGCCCGCCGACCTGGTGATCCTCGGGCTCGGGGTCAGACCGGACAGCGCGCTGGCGGACGCCGCCGGGATCCCGGTCGGGCCGACCGGCGGCATCGTCACCGACCGCCGGATGCGGACCGGCGCCGAACGGGTCTGGGCGGCCGGCGACTGCGTGGAGACCCGGCACCTGGTCTCGGGCGGCCCGGTCGCGATCGCGCTCGGCACGCACGCCAACAAGCAGGGCCGGGTGGCGGGCATCAACCTCGGCGGCGGGTACGCCACGTTCCCCGGCGTGGTCGGCACCGCCGTGTCCAAGATCTGCAAGGTCGAGGTGGCGCGCACCGGGCTGAACGAGGCGGAGGCCGCCGCGGCCGGGTTCGCGGCGCTGAGCGCCACGGTCCAGTCGACCACCCGGGCCGGCTACCACCCGGGCGCCACCGCGATGCGGACCAAGCTCGTCGCCGAGCGGCGCACCGGACGGCTGCTCGGCGCGCAGATCGTGGGGGAGGAGGGCGCGGCCAAACGCGTCGACGGCCTGGCCATCGCGCTCTGGAACGGGATGACGGTCGAGGAGATGACCGGCCTCGACCTCGGCTACGCGCCACCGTTCTCCCCGGTCTGGGACCCGGTCCTCATCGCCGCCCGCAAGACCGCCGAACGGATCGAGGAGGACATGCGCGGGACCGCCCCTTGACCGAGGCGATGTCGTAGGCGTCCTCTAGGGTGCGGTCGCATGGCGATTCCCCCCTCTGCCCCGTCCTCGCCGCCGGACGAGGACACCTTGGTCCTCCCCGACGCCTGGCGCCGTGACCTGCATCCGCGCCGGGGCGGTGCCGCCGGTCCCGGGATCGAGATCGACGCGGGGGCGGTGACGGCCGCCGGCGCGCTCGTCCAACAGGTCCGGGGCACGGTCGAGATGGTGCTCGCCCGCTGGCCCGGTGACGCCGGGCCCGCCGCGCGCGTCCGCGAGCATGTCGACGGGCTCGACGCCGACGGGGTGCTGTCGCGGCGGCCCGATCCGTTCGGCGCCGCGGTGGTGGCGGCGGTCGCGGGCGGCATGCCGCGGGCGCGCAGGGACTTCGGCGAGGTCTTCGTCGACGCCTGGACGGCCCTTCACGGGGTCGCCTTCGCGGCCTGCACGTTCGCGGAACTGACCCAGATGTCGTTCGGGGACGGGGAGTTCTCCTTCGTCCCGTCCGGCGAGTACGCGGCGTTGCCGGAGGAGGCGCCCCGCCGGCTGCGGGCGCTGCTGGCGGCGTCCGGCGCCGACGACTACCGGGACGCGGTCGCGGGCCTCGCGGCCTGCCGCCGGACGCCGTTCCAGCGCCTGGTCACCGGCTACCT
This sequence comes from Spirillospora sp. NBC_01491, assembly GCF_036227065.1. Classification (GTDB taxonomy): domain Bacteria; phylum Actinomycetota; class Actinomycetes; order Streptosporangiales; family Streptosporangiaceae; genus Spirillospora; species Spirillospora xylanilytica. The sequence continues at coordinate 1,749,710 of NZ_CP109432.1, read as the reverse complement.
CGTCCCGACCGAGCGTGGGTGGGTGGACGAGGTCTGCGCGGACCCGCCCCCGGCGGAGGTCGGCCCTGCCGTTCACTGGGCGATGTTCTGCGCCCTGAGCACGGCCGACCAGGTCCGTGCCCTCGGTGGACTACCGATTCCGTGCACCGGTTCCCGCCTGTTCGGCATCATGACCACGATGGCCGACGGGCTCGGCGGGGCCGTGGCGCCGCTGCTGGCCGCGCTGCTCGACGGCGGAGCTCAGTTCATAGCGCGCCGGCGGGCCGTCGAGGTGCTCGCCGCGCTGCCGTCCGACGAGGCGTGCGCGGTGCTGGCGTGCCGCGTGGATCGGCGGGACGCGCGGCTCGGAATGCTCGCGGTGATGGAACGCTCTCCGGCGCGGGCGCTCAGGGCGCTGGCCGAGGCGGCGGGCACGGCGGAGGCGTCACCGCACGCCGCGGAGCTGCTGAACGACCAGGTCCGCGCCGACCCGGGCATGGCCGCCGCCGAACTGCCCGGCCTGACCGCCGGTGCCCGCGCGCTCGTCGAGCCTCTGGTCGCGACGTGGAGGCGGGCCGAGGAGGCTTCCGCCGAGACGCTGCCGCGTGTGCTGACCGAACCGCCGTGGACGCGCCGGCGGCAGAAGACCGGGCAGCCGGTCCTCAAGGGCCTGACGGCCCCCGCCGAGCAGTCCGTCGTGTGGGGGCCGGCGGAACGTGACGCCTGGCTTCAGACCGTCGTCGCCTATCCCAACGACTGGTGGGAGGGATGGTCCGGATACGCCTCGCTGGAGCCCGTGCCCGCGGCCGACCGTCCCGCCTGGGAGAAGCGGATCGCCGACTTCCGTGCCAGACGGCTCACCCGCCAGAAGCAGACGGCCGTGCTGCTGGGCGGCCCCGAGGAGAGCGTCCGCCCCCTGCTCGCGGGCTGGTTCCTCGAGGGCTGGGTCCGCACGGCCGGCCCCAGCGACTCCGAGCAATGGATGCCCCCCGTCCTGGCCCGCTTCGAACTCGACGCGCTGCCCATCGCGATCAGTTTCGCGCGCAGTGGGCCGATTCGTTTCGGCGCGCTGCTCGTCCCGTTCCTGAATGCCGAGGTGGCCGCGCTGATGGCCGACTGGGCGTCCCGGCTGCGCGGAGGGAAGGAGATCACCGACGCCTGGTTCGCGCGGCACGGTGTCACGGTGGTGCCCCACCTGGTGCCCGCCGCCCTCGGGACGGCGGTGAAGCGGCGCCGCGACGCCGAACGGGCGCTGCACGCCCTCGCCTCCGCCCACGGCGGGGACGCCGTCGTCGAGGCCGCGCGCGCCCATGGTGCCGAGGCCGCCGACGGCGTCGCGGCGATCCTGGCGCGCGATCCGCGGGATCTCGTCCCGCGCAAGATCCCCAACACCGGCTGGGCCGATCCGGCCCGCCTCCCGCAGGTGCTGCTGCGCGACCGCGCCGACCGGCTCCCGGACACGGTCGTCGCGCACCTGGTCACAGCGCTGGCGCTGTCGGCTGAGGACGGTGAGCCGCACGAGGGCGTTCGGGCGGCCCGGGAGATCTGCGACCCGGCGTCCCTGGCCGACCTCGGCTGGGAGCTGTTCCAGCTCGGACCCGGCTGGACGCTCACCACCCTGGGCTGGACCGGCGACGACGCCGTGGCGCGCCGCCTGACCCCGCTGATCAGGGCCTGGTCGGGCGACGGCCGCCACCAGCGCGCGGTCAGGGGGCTGGACGCTCTGGCGAACATGGGCACCGAGGTGGCGCTGAACCAGCTCAACGGGATCGCGCAGACGTCCCGGTACAAGGGGGTCAAGGCCCGTGCGCAGGACCGCATGGCCGACGTCGCCGCCGCGCTCGGCCTCACCGCCGAACAGCTCGCCGACCGCGTCGTCCCCGACCTCGGGCTGGACGAGGCGGGCGCGACGACGCTCGACTACGGCACCCGGCGGTTCGTCATCGGCTTCGACGAGCGGCTCGAGCCGTGCGTCGCCGACGAGGACGGCACGCCGCGCAAGTCCCTCCCGAAGCCCGGCGCCAGGGACGACGCCGGGCCCGCCCGCGCAGCCTACGCGCGCTTCGCCGAGCTGAAGAAGGAGGCGCGGGCGATCGCCGGCCTCCAGATCCGCCGGATGGAGGCGGCGATGGTCGCGCGGCGCCGCTGGACGCCCGAGGAGTTCGGGGCCCTCTTCGTCCGCCACCCCCTGATGCGGCACCTCGCGCGCCGCCTGGTGTGGCTCGCCGACGACGGCGGCGAGATCGTCCCGTTCCGCCTCGCCGAGGACCGCACCCTCGCGAGCGCGGGCGACGACGTGCTCGTCCTCCCCGCCGCCGCGCGCGTCGGCATCGCGCACCCTCTGCACCTCGGGGACGCCCTGGCCGCCTGGTCGGAGGTGTTCGCCGACTACGAGATCCTCCAGCCGTTCCCCCAGCTCGACCGCCCGGTCCACACCCTCACCGCCGAGGAGCGGGCGGGCACCCGCCTGCGCCGCTTCGAGGGCCGCACCGCCTCGGTGGGGAAGATCCTCGGCCTCACCCGGCGCGGCTGGGAACGCGGCGGCGCCGAGGACGGCGGCCTCGAATTCCGGATCTTCCGCCCCCTCCCGGACGGCCGCGCCGCGGTGATCGGCCTCGATCCCGGCATCCCGGTCGTCGCCACGGACTACGCGGAGAAGCAGGAGCTGGAGGCCGTCTGGCTGAAGGACGGCCCGCAGAGCCTCCACCACGCCCCCGAACTGCCCTTCGGCGAGCTGGATCCGGTCATCGCGTCCGAGATCATCGCCGATCTCGAGGAGGTGGTCCGGGCCTGAGCCACTTCACGGGGCCTCCGCGGCGGCGGACAGGGCCGCAGTGACGTCCGCCAGGAGGTCGGCGGTGTCCTCGACGCCGACGGAGAAGCGGACGAAGCCCGGCGCGACGGCGTCGCCGCCCCAGCGTCCGCGGCGCTCCGCCGAGCTGTGCACGCTGCCGAAGCTGGTCGCCTGGTCGACGAGGCTCAGGGCGCCGAGGAACCGTTCGGCGTGCGCCTCGTCCGGCAGGGTGAACGACACCACGCAGCCGAACTGGCGCATCTGGCGGGCCGCGCGCTCGTGCGCGGGGTCGCCGGGCAGTCCCGGGTAGCGGAGCCCACTGATCTCGGGACGGTCGAGGAGGGCGCCCGCCAGGGCGAGGGCGTTGACGGCCTGCCGGTCCAGCCGCAGGTGCAGCGTGGCGAGCGAGCGGTGCGCGAGCCACGCCTCCATCGGGCCGGGGATCGCGCCGACGGTCTTGCGCCAGAGCCGCACGGCGTCGGCGAGCCCGGGGTCGCGGGTGGCGACGTGGCCGAGCATCAGGTCGCCGTGCCCGGTGAGGGCCTTGGTGTCGCTGGCCACCGAGAAGTCGGCGCCGAGGTCCAGGGGCCGCTGCCCGAGCGGGGTGGCGAGGGTGTTGTCGACCGCGACCAGGGCGCCGGCGGCGTGCGCGGCCCCGGCGATCCGCGCGATGTCGCAGACGTCCAGGCCCGGGTTGGACGGGGTCTCCAGCCAGACGAGGGCGGCGCCGTCGAGCGCGCCGAGCTGAGCGTCCCCGGCCGTGCGGGCCGTCCGCACATGGACCCCGTACGATTCGAGCCGCCCTCGGAGCGCCCGTGTCGTCTGGTAGCAGTCGTCCGGCAGCACGACGGTGTCTCCGGCCTTCACCTGCGACAGCAGCACCGCGGACACGGCCGCCATCCCGGACGAGAACGCGGTCACCTCGGCGCCGCCCTCCAGCTCGCCGATCGCCCGCTCCAGCAGCGTCCACGTGGGGTTGGTGTCGCGCCCGTAGGTGTACGGGCCGGTCGGCTCGCCCGGCAGGTGGTAGTGCGCGGCGAACACCGGTCCAGGGAGGCCCGGTGCGTGCTTCTCCGCCTGCGGCCTGCCCGCTCCGACCGCCAGTGTGCCGTCGCCGATCTCGTGTCCCATATCGTCCATGATCCCCCACGGCCGGTCCGGACTGTCGTACGGCTCCTTTACGGTGAGTGGCCATGGATGATCAGCTCCCCTCGGACGAGGATGTCCTGGTGCTCCCCGAGTCCCTGCGCGGCGGGGTGCACCCGCGCCGTGGCGGCCCGCCCGGCCCGGCGGTCGAGATGGCCGGGGACGCCGCGGAACGGGTCCGGGTGCTCATGGAGTTCGACCGCGACCACATCGACGAGGCGCTCGCCGATCCGGCCGCCGACCGCGGCATGGTCGAAGGGGCCCGGCGGCATCTGGGCGGCGAGGCCGACCCGATGGGCGCGGCGGTGGTCGCCGAGATCATCTGCACCGGGCGGGACGACCGGTACCACCTGGAGGAGCTGTTCACCGACTCGTGGATCGCCGGGCACGGCCTCGCGTTCGCCGCGTGCGCGTTCGCGGAACTGCCCGACGTCTCGGCGCACCAGAGTCTGCACTCCATGTACGCCGACCCCTTCTGGGGGCCGACCTGGGGCGGGCGGCCCCCGTCCGGCGAGGCCGCACGCAGAGTCCGGGTGCTGCTGGCGAACGCGGGCGACGCGGAGTACCTCGACGCGGTGGAACGGCTGGCGGCGTTCCGCCGGTCCCCGATGCAGCGGCTGGTCGTGTCGTACCTGGTGCCGACCCGCGACGACTGGGTGGAGGAGTGCTGCGCCCTCGAGACGCCCTGGAGCCTGAAGAGGTTCCTGCTGCCCTCGGTGAGCACGCGCGCGCACGTCGAACTGCTCAGCGGCTGGTTGCGGCTGGGCTACGACGACTGCCGGGACGGCTCCGTCATCACGATGACCGAGTCGCTCGGCCCGATGGTCCTCCCGCTGCTGGCCGCCGGGATGGACGCGAACGGGATGCCGTCCATCGGCCACGCGGAGCTGCTCGCCGCCATCGGCGTGCTCCCGACCGACGAGGCGTTCGCCGCGATGGTGGAGCGGATCGAGCTCCAGGAGGCCCAGACCGCGCTGCTGACGGCGATGGAACGCTTCCCTGTCCGCGCGGTCAGGCTGCTCTCCCCGGCCGGTGCGGGCACGTCACGGGCCGCCGAGCTCGCCACCGAGCTGCTGAAGGCGCACCTGCGGGCCCATCCCGAGCTCGCCGCCCGCGGCGACCTGCCCGCGGAGGCCGCGGCCCTGGCGGCGTCCGTCATACGGGTGCCGGACGCTCCCGCGGAAACGGTGCCGCGCGACCTGGTGGAGCCGCCCTGGCTCCGTCCCAAGGAGAAGGCCAAGAAGCCCAAGGCCGTGCAGAGGGACGACCTGCCGGTCGTCACCGGTCTGACCCCGCCCGCCGGTTCGGAGGTCGTCTGGGAGCCCGGCGAACGCGAGAGGTGGCGCGACGCCGGGCACACGTCCCGACACGGCCACGATGACTGGGACGAACGGAAGTGGAAGCAGGCGGTGCAGGGGTTCGACGCCGGTTCGATGGGCTTCCGGCCGTGGGAGCAGGCGCGGTTCCTGGCGGCGGGCCCGGACGAGTTCGTCCGCCCCCTGCTCGGCGAGTGGAATCCGGAACTCGGCATGCTCGACGTCCGCCACATCAAACCGCTCGCGGCGCGGTACGAGCGAGACGTGCTGGACGTGGTGTACGGGGTCGCGAAGCGGTTCCCCACCGACAAGGGCGGTCTGCTGCTGCCCTACCTCCGCGCCGATGTCGCGCGGCTGGCGGCCGACTGGCTGGTACGCCTCCCGTCGGCGCGGGACCAGGCGCGCGCCTGGTTCGCCCGGCACGGCCTGACGGCCGTCCCGTACCTGGTCCCGGACGCGCTGGGCAAGCGCGCGGCGCCCCGGCGCAACGCCGGGGCCGCGCTCCGGCTGATCGCCGCGGACCGGGGCCGGGACGAGGTCGTCCGGGCGGCTCGCGCCCACGGTGACCAAGCCGCGGAGGCCGTCGCCGCCATGCTCTCGGCCGAGGCACCGGAGCCCGTCGCCGAGAACCCGGCGGTGGCGCCGGCCAAGCGGCGTCCGACGCCGCGCCCGGTCCCCGGCTGGGCGGACCCGGCGGCGCTTCCGCAGGTGCTGCTGCCCGGACGTGACCGGGCGCTGCCCGACTCCGCGACGCGGCATCTGCTGACGATGCTGGCGACGTCCAGGCCCGATGAGATCTACCCGGAGGTCACGACGGTCGCCGCGGCGTGCGATCCGGGATCGCTCGCCGAGTTCGGCTGGGCGCTGTTCCGGCGGTGGCAGATGCTCGGGATGCCGCCGGCGGACGGCTGGGCGCTGACCGCGCTCGGCCCGCTCGGCGACGACGACGTCGTCCGGCGGCTGTCCTCGCTGATCCGCGCCTGGCCGGGGGAGGGCGGGCACGCCAGGGCGGTCCGGGGCCTGGCGGTGCTGGCCGGGATCGGGACGGAGGTCGCCCTCATGCACCTGCACGGCATCGCCCAGCGGGTGAAGTACGGCGGGATCCGGGCCGCGGCCCAGGAGCGGATCGGTCAGATCGCCGAGAGCTTGGGCCTGACCGCCGACGAGCTGGGAGACCGGCTCGTTCCCGATCTGGGGTTGGACGCGGGCGGTGCGCTGACCCTCGATTATGGTCCGCGGCGGTTCGTGGTCGGGTTTGACGAGCAGCTCAAGCCGCAGGTGTTCGATGAGGACGGTACGCGCCGCAAGTTCCTGCCGAAGCCGGGGGCGAAGGACGACGCCGACCTCGCGCCCGCCGCCTACTCGCGGTTTGCCGCGCTGAAGAAGGACGTGCGCGCGCTCGCGTCCGACCTGCTGCTGCGGCTGGAGACGGCGATGGTCGTGGGACGGCACTGGACTCCCGCGGGTTTCCGGGCCTTCTTCGTCGAGCATCCGTTGGTGTGGCACATCGCGCGGCGTGTGGTGTGGGTCGCCGAGGACGGTGACCGCGTCACGACCTTTCGCGTGGCCGAGGACAGTACGTTCGCTGACGTCCAGGACGATCCGTTCGACCTGCCCGAGTCGGCGCGCGTGGGGATCATGCACCCGCTGCCTCTCGGTGATGCTGTCGCGGCCTGGTCGGTGGTGTTCGCCGATTACGAGATCCTCCAGCCGTTCCCGCAGCTCGGGCGCCCTGTCCACGTGCTCACCGATGAGGAGCGGACGACTGGGAGGCTGAAGCGGTTCGAGGGGCTGAAGGTCCCGTCCGGCGCGCTGCTCGGCCTGGAACGGCACGGCTGGGAGCGGGTGCAGGACGATCGCGCCATCGTCGACCAGGTGGTGCGCGACCTCGCGGACGGTGCTCGGGTGTCCATCGAGTTCGAGCCGGGGATCTTTATCGGCGACCTGGACCACACCGAGGAGCAGCTCCTCGAGCGGGTCACCCTCGTCGGCGCGGCCGGCGCCGTGGCCGCGTCCGAGATACTCGGCGACCTGGAACGGCTCACGGCGGGGACCACGGCCGGTGAATGATCCATATACCGGGTGGTCTGTCGTACCGCTCCTCTACGGTTGGGGCACGGTCGACGGGAAGGCCGGCCCGTCGGGCGCGGCGGCGCTCGTGCCCGTCACCGCGCCGGCCGAGCGCGCCGTCTGACCCCTCAGAACCGAAAGAACTCCGATGACCGTAGAGAAGACCGTGGACAAGACCGAGCAAGAGCAGGTGCAGCGGCCCCCGGCCGAAGTGCGGTACGCCGACGAGCTGCGGCGGCTGCGCGAGACCGACACCGCGCCGAGGCCGCCCGGCTGGGCGCTCAGCCTGGAGGCGGCGCGCCGCTTCATCGTCGGCGACGACGCGCGCGGGATCCGGCGCAAGTTCGTCGGCGACCCGTCGCTGATCGACCGGGCGCTGGTGACCCTGGCGACCAGCCGCGGGCTGATGCTGGTCGGCGAGCCCGGCACCGCCAAGTCGCTGCTGTCGGAGCTGATCGCCGCGGCGGTCAGCGGCGACTCGACGCTGACTATCCAGGGCGGCGCGGCCACCACCGAGGACCAGATCAAGTACTCCTGGAACTACGCGCTGCTGGTGTCCGAGGGCCCCTCCACCCGCTCCCTGGTGCCCGCGCCGCTGCTCGACGGCATGGCCGGCGGCAAGGCGGTCCGGTTCGAGGAGATCACCCGCTGCCCGCTGGAGGTGCAGGACTCGCTGCTGTCGCCGCTGTCGGACCGGGTGCTGGCGATTCCCGAGCTGACCGGCCCGGACGCGATGGTCTTCGCCCGCGAGGGGTTCAACATCATCGCGACCGCCAACACCCGCGACCGGGGCGTCAACGAGATGAGCGCGGCGCTCAAGCGCCGGTTCAACTTCGAGACGGTGTTCCCGATCGCCGACTTCGCGACCGAGCTCGACCTGGTCGAGACCGAGGCCGCCGCGCTGCTGGAGCAGTCCGGCGTCGGGGTGCCGCCGCGCCGCGACGTGCTGGAGGTGCTGGTCACCGCGTTCCGCGAGCTGCGCACCGGGACGGCCGCCAACGGGCAGTCGATGGACCGGCTGACGACGGTGATGAGCACCGCCGAGGCGGTGTCGGTCGCGCACGCGGTCGGCATCCGCGGGTGGTTCCTGCGCGGTGAGCAGGGCCGGGCCGCCGACATCGTGGAGTGCCTGGCCGGGACCGCCGCCAAGGACAGCGCCGACGACCTCGTGCGGCTGCGCCGCTACCTCGAGCAGCAGGCGTCGCGCCGTTCCGGCGAGCAGTGGAAGGCGCTGCACGCCGCCCGCAACCTGCTGCCCGGCTGATGGCGGTCACCTTCATCGGGGTCCGGCACCACAGCCCCGCCTGCGCGGGGCTGGTCGCCCGCACCATCGAGCGGCTCCGTCCCGCGCACGTGCTGGTCGAGGGGCCCGCCGACTTCAGCGGGCGGCTGGACGAGCTGCTGCTCGGCCACGACCTGCCGGTGGCGATCTTCAGCTACTACCGGGACGCGGAGCGGGTGCACGCGTCCTGGTCGCCGTTCTGCGCCTACTCGCCCGAGTGGGTGGCGCTGACGGCCGGCCGGGCGTGCGGCGCCGAGGTGCGGTTCATCGACCTGCCCGCGTGGCATCCGGCGTTCTCCGAGCGGCGCAACCGCTACGCCGACGCCGACGAGAGGTACGCCGAGGTCAGCGCGCGGCTGTGCCGCAGTTTCGCGGTCGACAACACCGACACCCTCTGGGACCACCTGTTCGAGGTCGAGCAGGACGGCGACCTGGAGGAACGGCTCGCGTCCTACTTCGACCTGGTGCGCGGCGAGTCGCCCGCGGGCCCGGACGACACCGCCCGCGAGGCGTACATGGCGCGCTGGATCAGGGCGGCGGAGGCCGACGCCGGCGACCGGCCGGTCGTGGTCGTCACCGGCGGCTTCCACAAGCCCGCGCTCCAGACCCTCGCCGCCACCGCGGGCGACACCGCGTGGCCCGAGGTACCGAGTCCGCCGGACGGCGCGGCCGGCGGCGGGTTCCTGGTGCCGTACTCGTTCCGGCGGCTCGACTCGTTCACCGGCTACCAGTCGGGCATGCCGTCGCCCGAGTACTACCAGCGGCTCTGGGAGGACGGCCCGAAGGCGGCGGCGAACGGCCTCACCGAGATCGTGGTGGCACGGCTCCGCGAGCGCCGGCAGGTGGTCTCGACCGCCGACCTCATCGCCGCGCGGACCCTCACCGAGGGCCTGGCCCGGCTGCGCGGCCACGGCTCCCCGGCCCGCACCGACCTGCTGGACGGCCTGGTCGCCGCGCTCATCACCGACGACCTCGAACAGCCGCTCCCGTGGACCGACCGCGGCCCCCTCACGCCCGGCGCGCATCCGGTCGTGGCCGAGATGGTCGGCGCGCTCAGCGGCGACCGCGTCGGCCGGCTGCATCCGCGCACCCCGGCTCCGCCGCTCGTCCACGACGCGGCGGCCGAGCTGGAACGGCTCGGGCTCGACCGGGCCGGGACGGTCGCCCTCAAGCTCACCGACGAGCGGGGCCTGAGGCGCAGCCGCGTCCTGCACCGGCTGCGGGTGCTTCGCATCCCCGGCGTCGTACGCCAGTCCGGACCGTCCACCGGCGCCGATCCGGTGCTGGAGGAGTGCTGGCGGCTCGACCCGGGCGACGCGGCCGGGCCGAGGCTGTCCGCGCTGATCGAGGCGGGCGCGTACGGCGCGACCCTCGCCGACGCGTCGGCGGCGGCGCTCGAGGAGCGGATGGCCGGCGCCGGCACCGACATGGAGCGGCTCGCCGCGGTGCTGTTCGACGCGGCGCTGAGCGGCTGCGGCGACCAGTCCGACCGGATCGCCGAGACGATCGCCGCCGGGATCGCGGGCGCCTCCGACGTCGGCGCGCTCGGGCACGTGCTCGGCACCGTGCTCGGCCTGTGGCGGCACGACCGGTTGCTCGGCACCGCCCGCAGCCTGCTGTTCGGCACCGTCGTCGAGGGCTGCGTCACCCGGGTGCTCTGGCTGATCGAGGGGGTGCGCGGTGGTCCGGCCCCGGCCGACCTGGACCGGCTGCGCGCGGTCGCCGCGACCCGCGACGCGCTGCTGCACGCCGCCGGGCCGCTCGGCCTCGACCGGGACGCGGCGCTCGGCGTCGCCGCCCGGATCAGCGTGAACGCCGACGTCCCGCCCGATCTGCGCGGGGCCGCTTTCGGTCTCGGCTGGGCGCTCGGCGTCGCCGCCGACCCGGTCCGGGCGGTCCGGGGCGCGTCCGGCCCGCGCACCCTCGGCGACTGGCTCGCCGGGCTCTTCGCGCTGGCCCGCGACGAGGTGCTGAGCGCCGGCGACGCGGGCGCGGGCGCGGACGGCGACGTCAAAGCGGGTGCGGGCGCGGGCGGCGCGGGCGTGCTGACCGTCCTCGACGAGATGATCACCGGGCTGGCCGCGACGGACTTCCTGGTGGCGCTGCCCGCGCTGCGCCAGGCGTTCGAGTTCTTCCCGCCGCGCGAGCGCGAGGCGATCGCCCGCGGCCTGCTCGAGCGCCGGGGTGTGCGCGGCTCGCCGCGGGCGCTGCTGCGCACCCCGGTCGACCCCCTGGTGATCGCCGAGGCGAGCGTGCTGGAGGACAGGACAGATCGGTGCCTCCACGAGGAGGGCCTCATCCGGAAGGAGCCGGCGTGACGACGCCCGACCTCGAACGCTGGCGGCTCGTCCTCGGGTCGCCCGCCGAACCCTCCACCGGGGCGCTCAGCGACGAGGCGGCCGGGCGCGACGCGGCGCTCGACTGGCTGTACGGCCGCGACCCCGATCTCGACCGCCGCGGCGTGCGTCGCGGCGGTGGCGGTGGCGGTGGCGAGCCCGGTGGCCGGGAGGGCGGCGACGGGCCGTCCGCGCTCACCACCGTCGACTGGCTCGACGAGGTGCACCGGCTGTTCCCCAAGGAGACCATCGAGCGGCTGGAACGCGACGCGGTCGAGCGCTACGAGATCCACGAGGTGGTCACCGACCCCGCCGTCCTGGAGCGCATCGAGCCCAATGCGACGCTGCTGCGCGCGGTGCTGCGCACCAAGCACCTGATGAACCCCGAGGTGCTCGCCCTCGCCCGGCGGATCGTCGAGGCGGTGGTGCGGGACCTGATGGACAAGCTCGCCACCGAGGTCCGGCAGACCTTCCACGGCACCCGCTCGCGCCGGCCCAGCCGGATCAAGCAGTCCCGCAACTTCGACTTCCACCGCACGATCCGCGCCAACCTGGCGCACTACCGGCCGGACGAGCGGCGCGTCTACATCGAGCACCCGAGGTTCGTGTCCCGCACCCGCCGGCACCTGGAGCAGTGGCAGGTCGTGCTGCTGGTCGACCAGTCCGGCTCGATGGCCGGATCGGTGATCCACGCGGCGGTGACCGCCGCGTGCCTGTGGGGCCTGCCGGGACTCAAGACCCACCTGGTCGCCTTCGACACCGCGGTGGTCGACCTGACCGCCGACGTCACCGATCCGGTCGAGCTGCTGATGAAGGTGCAGCTCGGCGGCGGCACCGACATCGCCGGCGCGGTCGAGTACGGCGCGACGCTGGTCGAGAGCCCGCGCCGCGCGATCGTCGCGGTCATCACCGACTTCTACGAGGGCGGCGACTCCCACCGGCTGGTCCAGGCCACCCGGCGGCTGGTGCAGCAGGGCACCCAGGTGCTCGGGCTGGCCGCGCTCGACGAGGACGCCAATCCCGACTACGACCGGGGGATGGCGCAGCGGCTCGCCGATGTCGGCGCGCACGTCGGCGCGATGACCCCGGGCGAGCTGGCCGCGTTCGTCGCCGAGAGGATCGGCGCATGATCCGCACCGACCTGCTCGCGCTGACGCCCGACGCGCTCGCCGCGCTCGCCAACCGCGGCCTGGTCAAGCGCGCCGCCAAGGACCTGGACGCGGGCAACGGCCCGCAGGTCGCCGTGACCGGCGAGGGCACCGTCGAGGGCGTGTTCCCCGACGGCGCGCGGACGGCGCTCCCGGCGGGCGCCGGCCTGGAGGCGGCGCCCTGCACCTGCGCGGCGCCCGGTATCTGCCGGCACCGGATCTGCCTCATCCTCGCCTACCAGCGCGAGGCCGCCGACTCGGCCGTCACCGATACCGACGCCGCCGACACGGCCGCTACTGCCGACGGCGCCGCCGGTGCGGGGACCACCGCGCCCGGCGAGCCGTCCGCGACGAAGGGGGAGGCGCGGCCAGGCCCGCCCTCGAAGGACTGGTCGCCCGGGGGGTTCGGCGACGACGCGCTCGCGAAGGTGTTCGGCGAACGGGCGCTCACCGCCGCGCGGCGCGCCTTCCGTGCCGGGTACGCCGCGCGCGTCCGCAGGTCCACCGCCGACGACCCGGTCGCCCAGGTCGAGCTGCCGACCTGCACGGTGCGCTTCCTCGTGCCGGGCGAGCTCGGCTACGTCCACACCGACGCCACGGCCGCCGTCCGCGGCGAGATGGTCGTGCTGGCGGTCTGGGCGTTCCGCGCGGCGGACGAGCGCGGGCCGTCCACCCGGGGCGGCACCGGCGCCGCCATCGACGTCGGCGGCGGCGCCGCGGCGTCCGGCACCGGGATGGAGTCCGCGCTGGAGCTGGCCGACCAGGTGCTGATGGAGGGCGCGATGCACGCGGGCCCGGTGCTCGGCACCGCGCTGCGCCGCTCCGCGCGCGAGCTCACCGCCGGCGACCTGCACTGGCCCGCGGCGGCCATGGTGGACGTCGCCGAGCAGCTCGCCGCCTACCACGAGCGCCGCGCCGACTACGAGCCCGCCCGCTTCGCGTCGCTGCTCGCCGAGCTGCACGCCCGGCACCGCGCGGGCGGGCACGACGGCGGCAGCCCGCGGTCGGAGGTCCTCGGGACGAACGAGTCGGCCGAGACGCCGCTGCGCCGGGTCAGGCTGGCCGCGCTCGGCTGCCGGATCGGCGGCACCGACGCCGAGCGCACCGCCGACGTGTTCCTCGCGCATGCCGGCACCGGCGTCGTCCTGGTGCTCAGGCGGCGCTGGGACGTGCCCGAGGGCACCACCCTGACCGGCGGCGACGTGGCCGGGCGGCGGGTCTCCGGCGCCGGCCCGCTGCGCGCGATCGCGACGGCCAACGTCGTCTCCGAGACCGCGAGCCGCAGCGCCAGCCGGGTGGTGCGGCTCGCCCCCGGACGGGTCGCCAAGACCACGGTCACGCCGCTCGGCGGCGCCTGGACGGGCCTGCCCCCGTCCCTGCTGATCCGTGACCTGCGCGCCTTCCAGGACACGATGGACGCGCTCCCGCCCCGCCTCGTCCGGCCCCGGGTGGAGGCCGAGCTGGTCAAGGTCGTCGAGATCGCCGAGGTGCGGTCGCTCGGGTACCACCCGGGCGACCAGCGGCTGGAGGCGGTGGTCGCCGACGCGGCGGGCACCGCGGCCGTCGTGTCCGCCACCTACAGCGCGCACGCCCCGGCGGCCCTGGACGTCCTCGCCGAGGCGCTGAAGGGCGGGCCCTCGCACCTCAGCGGCGTGGTGAGCCGGGCCCGCGGCGGACTGGTGATCGACCCGGTCGCGGTGCTGACCCCGGACGGCGTCGTCGCGCTCGACCTGGCGCCGGGCGCCGGCACCGCCGCGCTCGACGGGCTCGGCGCGCGCGCGGCCGATCCCCTGGAGGAGGCGCTGGAGGCCGCGCTCGGCGTGTGCGCCGACCTGGCCCACCGGGGCCTGACCCACGTCCCGGCCGGGGTCCGGGCGCGGCTCGGCCAGGCTCGCGGGACCCTCGAACGGGTCGGCCTGCGCGCCGCCGCCGGCGTCCTCGAGCGGCTCGCCGCTACGCTCGACGGCGACGACCCGCGCCGGGCCGCCGAGAGCTGGGTGGACGCCCAGATCCGCCTGGTCACCACCGCCGAGCTGCGCTGACCGCCGGGGAGACGGGCGGGGTGAGCGGGCGCGGTCAGCGGGCGCGGTCAGCGGGCGGTGGTGACGGCGAACAGGCCGACGTCCTCGACGCGGGAGGCGACGTCGGTGAAGCCGGCCTCCTTGGCCCACACCTCGGTCTCCCCGGCCGGCCGGCACTTCATCACCCAGCGCTCGCCGAAGCGGTTGGGCAGGACGTTGGCGATGAAGTCCAGTTGCGGGTGGCGGGTCTGCGTGGTGAAGACCAGCGTGCCGCCCGGGGCGAGCAGCTCGCGGAGCGAGGCCATGGACGCGCGGATGACCTCGTCGTCCAGGAGCAGCTCGTACAGGCCGGACACCACGATGACGTCCGGCGGCCCGAACGCGGGCGGCTCAGGCGCGAACGCGTCGCCCCGCTCGTAGGCGATGTTCAGCAGCCGGCGCTCGGCCGCCGTCGCCGCGCCGCGCCGCAGGCCGGCCGGGGCCAGGTCGCGGCAGAGCACCCGGTGCGCGTGGCGCGAGGTGTCCTCGGCCAGGAACTCCTGGAGGTAGCGGCCGGGCCCGGCCGCCACGTCCAGGATCTTCAGCGGGTGCCCGCGGCGCGCCGCCTCCTCGCGCAGCGTCCGCTTGAGGAGCACGGCGCGGGCGCGGATCGCCCGCCAGCCGACGGCGTTGAGGTAGACGCGGTCGATCAGCCGGCCGGCGCCGAGGACGCCGTGGGAGCGGTTCTCGTAGACGTAGTCGAGCATGGTGCCGCTGTCGAATCCGTGCCGGTAGCCGATCCGGATGCCGCGGGAGGTGCGGCCGGCGGTGCGGAGCAGCAGCCGGGCGGCGGCCCATCGGGCGTCGTCGAGCATGTGACTTCCTCTCGGGAGAGCCCGCGGACGATCCGGCGGGCGGTCTGAAGGTCGTGCACGGGCTCGCCGAAGCGGACCCGCACCCGGGTGCGGTGCAGCCGCCCGTGCACGCCGAGCAGCTCGCGGGTGCCGACGAGACCGACGGGCACGAGCGGCACCCCGGCGAGATCGGCCAGGCGCGCCGCGCCCGAACGGAACGGGCCGACCTCGCCGTCCCGCGACCGCGTCCCCTCGGGGAACACGACCACGGCGCGGCCCCGGGCCAGCAGCGCGGCGGCCCCGGCGAGGTCGCCGAACCCGCCCCGCTCGCGCCGGACGGGGAACCCGGCGACGACCGTCCGGCACACCAGGGCCCGGAGGCGCCCGGCGAACCAGTAGTCGGCCGCCGCCGCGACGACCGGGCGGCGCCGCGCGGGCAGCGCGGCGAGGAGGGCGGCGGTGTCGGCGTGCGAGGAGTGGTTGGCCACGATCACGCAGGGACCGGCCGGCGGGGACCCCTCGACCTCGATGCCCCCGGAGAACCGGAACCCGGCGCGCCAGCCGGCCCGGCGGAGCAGCGCGGCGATCATGACAGCACCAGCGCGACGGCCAGCGCCACCAGCAGCGAGTCGATCCGGTCGAGCAGCCCGCCGAACCCGGGCAGCCAGTTGCCGGCGTCCTTGACCCCGGCGCCGCGCTTGAGCATCGACTCCAGCAGGTCGCCGAGCGGCGCCCCGGCGGCGACGGCGAGCACGGTGGCGGGGGTGGCGGCGCCGAACAGCGCGAGCACCGCCACGCCGCCCAGCGCGCCGCCGGCGATCCCGCCCCAGCGCTTGGCCGGGCTGAGCGGCGACAGCGCCGGGCCGCGCAGCAGCTTGCCGCCGCACCAGGCCGCGACGTCGGCGACGGCGATCGCCGCGCAGAGCGGGAGGGCCAGCTCGCCGAGCAGGACCAGCCCGCTCAGCGGCGCCAGCCACACCACCCCGAACACCGCGCCCCGGGCCCGGTCCGCGCCGCCGCCCGCGTCCCCGGCCAGCACCGGCACCAGCGCGACGGCGAGGAGCGCGGCCATCAGCAGCCGCAGCATGTGCCCCGGCGCCAGCCACGCGGTCAGGGGGAAGGCGACCAGTGCGGCGGCCATCACCGCCAGGTCGGCCCGGCGCAGCCGGGCCAGCCGGGCGTACTCGGCGGCGGCGACGAGCGCGACCCCCGAGGCGAGCGCGGCTGCGCCGGGCGCGCCGAGCAGGAACGCGCCGCCCACGATCGGGACGATCGCCAGCCAGCTCAGCCAGCGCCGCACCAGCTCGCGGTCGCCCGACCGCCAGACCGCGACGCCGGTGACGGCGAACGCCCCGGCCAGGTAGGGGGCCGGCAGGGCGGAGAAGGACGGGATCACAACGACCTCCGGAGCCGGGCGAGCCGGAGCAGTGCGGTCAGCAGCGACCCGGCGGCGAGCACCGCGAGGAGGGGGACGGCCCAGCCGGTGAAGGCGATCAGCGCGAGCAGCAGGCACCGTTCGGTCTTGCCGACCGGTCCGCCCTGCGGGCGCGGGCCGCCGGCCGCCGCGCCCGCGAGCGAGGCCCAGGACGGCAGCGTCGCGGCGAGCGCCGCCGTGGCCACCAGCCAGGCCGGGGCGAGCGCGAGGCAGCCCGCGAGGACGGCCAGCTCCGCGGCCCGGTCGCCCAGCTCGTTGACCACCGAGCCCCACGGCGTGCCGCGCCCGGTCTCGCGGGCGAGCGCGCCGTCGAGGTTGGCGCAGCCGAGCCGCGCCGCCAGCAGCGCGGTGACCAGCAGTCCGGCGAGCGGGCCGGGCGCGGTGAAGGCGAGCGCGCAGCCCGCGGCGGCGCCCGCGGCGACTCCGGCGGCGGTGACCGCGTCAGGGGAGACCCGGCGCCGGACGAGCGCGGCCCGGATCCCGCCCAGCCGGGCGGCGTACCAGGGCTTGAATGCGTACAATCCGTCCATACCGACCAGCGTCGCGCGCGGCCGGGGGCCGGGACATCCGCTCGGCTACTCGGTTACCAGTGAGTAGTGGTACCTGGCCGGGGCTACGCGCGGCAGGTCAGCGGGCGTCCGCCGTTGAAGGCCACCATGTCGGTCAGCGCGGGGACCGGGTCGATCCGGGCGCCGGGCTCCGCGCCGTCCAGCTCGGCGAGGGCCCGGTACAGGTTGCCGACGAGCCGTTCGGGGTCGGTCAGCCCGGCGTACTCGCCGAGGTCGGTCTCGCGCGCCGCCTCCAGCGGGGTCAGCCCCGCCGCCCGCGCCGCCGCGGCCGTGTCCTGGACGAACCGCAGATAACCCAGGACCTGGCCGATCAGCTCGGGGCCGGCGACCGGGCCGTGCCCCGGGACGATGGTCTCGGCGCCGAGCGGCGCGACGACCTCCTCCAGCACGGTGATCGCCCCGGCGACCGACCCCTGCATCAGGAACGGCGTGCCGCCGTTGAACAGCAGGTCGCCGCAGAACAGCACCCGCCGTTCGGGGATCCACACGAACGAGTCGTTGGTGGTGTGCGCCGGGATGCCCGCGGCCCGGACCTCGCACCGCAGGTCGTCGACCCACAGCGTGACGCCCTCGGTGTAGGTCAGGAACGGCGGTTCGAGCTCGACGTCGCCCCAGTCGACCTCGGTCCAGAACGGAGCGTCGAACGGCCTGCCCCAGCCGAGCGCGCACTCGCGGGTGGCCTCGTGGCCGACGATGGTGGCGCCCTCGAACAGGTAGTTGCCGAAGGTGTGGTCGCCGTGGTGGTGGGTGTTGACCAGCGTCCGCACCGGCCGCGGCGTGACCGACCGGATCGTCTCCAGGTAGGCGCGGGTGCGCCGCTCGGTCGAGCAGGCGTCCACGCTGGTCACGCCGCGCCCGCCGACCAGGAAGCCGGTGTTGTTGATCCACCAGGTGCCGTCCGGCTGGAGGTAGGCGAAGACGCCGTCCGACACCTCCTGGAGCCGCGGCGCGCCCGGGGCGGTGACGTCGTGCGCGGTGTCGCTCATGAAGGCTCCTCCAGCCGTACGGTCTCCACCCAGTCCGGCGGGGCGGGCGCGCCCGCGCCGATGAGCGCCGCGATGAGGCGGCACGAGGGCGTCTCGCCGGGCCACGGAGTGTAGCCGTCGGTGAGGACGATGACCACGTTCGGCCGGTCCCGCTGGGCGAGGGCCGCGGCGATGCCGACCCGCATGTCGGTGCCGCCGCCCCCGCCCAGCTCGACCTGCTCGGCGGAGGTCACCCGCGACACCACGTGCACGTCGGCGTCGCACGCCAGCACGCTGACCCGCTCGCCGCGCACGCCGACCTCGCGCAGCACCCCGGTGACCTCGGCCAGCGCCGCCGCGAGCTCGTCCTCGCCCATCGAGCCGGAGGTGTCGATCACGATCGCGACGCGTGGCAGCGGGCGGCGCAGGCTCGGCAGCACCACCCCGCGCAGCGCCGGGGTGCGGCGGGACGGGCGCCGGTAGGTGTAGTCGACCGCGCCGCCCGCCCACGCGACCGCCTCGCGCACGGCGCCCGCGAGCACCCGCCGCCAGTCGACGACCGGCTCCAGGATCTGGTCGGCCCAGCGCTTCCACCCCGCCGGGAGGTTGCCGCGGGAGCGGGCGTGGGAGCGGATGGCCTCGGCGGTGGACCGGCGCAGCGCCCCGGCTTCGACCGGGGTGACGCTCGGCGCCCCGTCCGGCCCCGAGAGCTCCCAGGGGGCCGCCCGCCCGTGCGCGCCCGAGCCGCAGTCGACGCGGCGGGGCTGGGGCGGGATGCCGGCGAGGTAGCCCTCGAACAGCAGGCCGACCGGGAGGCCGAAGTCGCCGGGCTCGACCCGTCCCGCCGGGAGGAGGAGCCCGTCGGCGAGCAGGTCGTCGTTGATCTCGCAGTCCTGGGCGATGTTGACCCGGGCGTGGTCGCGCTGGTCGGCGGCGGGCAGCCGGTCGGCCCGCCCGTGGTGGTCGCGGAGCAGGTGCGACACCTCGTGGATCCAGACCCCGGCCAGCTCCGGGACGGGCGTCGCCGCCACGAACGCGGGCGATACATAGCAGCGCCAGTGCCGGTCGACGCCCATCGTCGGGACGAGGGCGCTCGGCACGACCGACAGCGAGTACAGGGCGGACGCGAGGTAGGGCCGGTCCTCCGCGGCCCGGTAGCGGGCGGCGAGCAGCTTGGTCCGGTCGAGCGTCGGCGGCTCCCGCCCGGCGAGGTCACCGGCGCCGTGCTCGGCGGCGTCCACGGTCACCCGCCGCCGGGCAGCGCCCCGGACAGCCGCAGCAGGTCCACGAACCCGTCGATCCCGCTCGGCACGGGCCAGTCGGTGTCGCGCAGCACCGCCAGGTCGGCGGCGGCGCGGGCCGCGACGTCGGGCACGCCCGCGTCGACGGCCTTGGCGAGCACCGTCCAGCCCGCCTCCCAGCGGCGGCGGGTCGGCTCGCCCTGGACCGAGGCGACCACCGAGGTCAGGAACGCCAGCTGCCGGTCGCCGCGCTCCGGCAGCGCGAACGCGTCGGGGTTGGCCAGCACCCGGTCGGGATCGGGCAGGTCGAGCTCCTCCAGGTAGGCGAGCAGCTCCATTCCGGCGCCGTCCCCGATCGCGCCGATCAGCGCCGACGACAGCGCCTCGCCGCTCGCGCCGGTCGCGTACCCGGTCGCCAGCAGCCGGAGCGCCATCTCCCAGCTGCGCGGCGACGGCCACGCGCCGCCCCGCGCCTCGGCGTCGGCCGGCAGGTGGTGCGCCAGGCCCGGCCGCGCGGTGAGGAACCCCGACACCGTGCCGCGGGCGCGGGCGACCGACGAGGCCACCTTGCCCGGGTCGACCACCGGGACCGTCAGCTCCGGCCAGGTGCCCGCCATGCCGCGCGCGACCGTCCGGGGCTGATGCGTCCAGTGCAGGTGGACGAACCGGTTGGCCAGCGGGGGGCTGAGATGCCAGCCGTCGGCGGCGCTCGCCGGCGGGTTCGCGGCGGCGACGACCCGGACCGGCTCGGGCAGCGTCAGGCTGCCGACCCGCCGCTCCAGCACCACCCTGAGCAGCGCCGCCTGCACCGCGGGCGGCGCCGACGACAGCTCGTCGAAGAAGACCATCCCGCGCCCGGACCGGGCCAGCCGCACCGCCCAGTCGGGCGGCGCCATCGGCACCCCGGTCGCCGCCGGGTCGTCCCCGATGACCGGCAGCCCGGCGAAGTCGGACGGCTCGTGCACGCTGGCGATGACGGTCTCCAGCGGCACCCCGAGCCCGGCGGCGAGCCGTTCCAGGCCCGCCGACTTGCCGATGCCCGGCTCACCCCACAGCAGGACGGGGATGTTGGCCGCCACCGCCAGCGCGAGTGCCTCGAGCTGGGGGCTGCGGGCCGGCTCGGTCCGCCAGGCCCGGGTCCGCCGGTTCAGGTCGTCGGCCGCGGCCAGCAGATCGGGCGGCGGCGGCGCGGACGGTTCCGCCGGCGGCGCCTGCGCGGCCTCGAGATCGGCGCTCACTCTTGGTCGTCCTCCCAGTCCACGTCGTAATAGTCCCAGTCCTCGACGCCGATGCCGGGGTGCTCCCGGTCGATCCGCTCCTTGAGGAAGTCGAGGTCCTTCCGGCGGAAGGCGTGGATCATGTTGTTGATCGAGGCGCCGTTGTCGTCGACCGCGTCGATCCGCGCCCCGGCCGCCAGCAGCGCGCGGACCAGGGCGGGGGAGCCGCGGGAGCCCACGGCCGAGTGCAGCGGCGTGCACGCGCGGTGGTCCAGGTCCTCCAGGCCGAGCCCGGCCTTCAGCAGCCTGGGCAGCAGCTCTTCGTGGTCGACCAGGTGCAGGAGGTGCAGCAGGGTCTGCCTGCGGCCGTTGCGGACGCTCGGATCGACCCCGGCGTCCAGCAGCCACAGGACTCCGGCCGTGTCGCCGTGCTGCGCCCGCTGGAACAGCTCCCGCCGCTGCGCGAGCAGCGCCTTGGGTAGCCTGCCCCGACCGGACGTCCAGGCCCGGTGGGCGCCGAAGCATCCGGACAGGGCGCCGCCGAACGCCAGCAGCGCGAGTTCGCGCTCCCGCTCCTCATCGGTGTGCGGCATGGTCAGGGTGCCGCCACGGAACCGCATCTCGTGCCACCCGCGGCCCTGGCAGCGGACCCGCACAGACCTGGGGGCCTCAGGACCAGGCGGGCCGACCGGCCCCTCGGCCGCCGGCCGCCCGGGGAACAGCGCCGCGCGGACCAGCGGGTGCAGCCGCTCCGGGGTGATCCGGCCCGCGCGCAGCAGTTCGAGGTCGGGGAGCCGGGCGCAGTGGTGGTCGGCCAGCGCGGGCCAGTCGCGGTGCGGGGGGCCTCCGGAGAGGGGCCGGACGCGCGGACGCCGCGTACCCGAACCGGTCTCGAAGATCAGCCGTCGGCGCCGGGCGAACGTGGCCTGCACGCTGTCCGCGCCCTTGAGGTCCGCCAGCCGGGCGGCCTCGCGGGCGACGACGGCCAGGTTCGCCTTGCGCAGCAGACCCCACAGTTCGTGCGGCGGCTCGGCGGGTGTCCCGTCGGCGGACGGCGGCAGGTCGAAACCGAGGACGTCGAAGGCCGCGGCGAGGTCGCCGCGCTGGTGGAGCAGGGCGACCCACTCGGTGAGCGCCGTGGCGTCGCCGGGCCCGGGGGCGGCGGACGGGAGCTCGGCGGCGGTGAGCGGGGTGCCGTCGGCCTGGAAGAACGGTGCCCGCCCGTCACCGCCGCAGGCCGCGAGCAGCTCCCCGGTCCGCCGGACGTCCCACCGGGCCCGCGCGGAGGTCCAGTCGAGCGTTGTGCGGGCGTCCGGATTGGCCCGCTGCTCGTCGGCCCCCGTGTCGCCGAACCGGAGGACCAGCCGCTGGTGCCCGTCCACCCCGATGGGCGTGAGCACCTGGAGGACGGCCGGCCCGGGTCGCGCCGCGCCCGGCCCGCCCGCGCCCGGCCCGCCCGCGCCCGGCCCGCCTTCGCCGGGCTCGTCGTAGTCGGCGAGGACGAGGGCCAGCCCGGGACCGAGGGTCGTCCGGCCGTTCAGCGCCCTCGGCAGGTGCCAGCGCAGCAGGTCCGGCGCGAGGTGGAGCAGGTCGGTGCTCAGCCGTTCGGCGACCTGGGCGCCGTGCTCGCGGGCGACGGCGTGGACGTCGAAGGCGACGTCGATGTTCGCCGCCGTGCAGGCGCCCCGCCAGTCGCCCGCCGCCCGCCGCGCGGTGGCCAGCTCGATCATCCGGCGCGGCACGGCGTAGCGGCGGATCCGCTCCCAGTCCGACAGCTCATCGGTGACGAACGCCGCCCAGTTCGTGCCCGCCGTGTTGAAGGCCGCCCAGTTGGTGCCCGCGGTCACTGGGTTCGTGCCCGCGGTCACCGGTAGACGCTGGAGATCGCGTGCAGGTCGGGGTGGGTTCCGGCGGCGGGGCGCAGCCGCGGCGCGAAGGCCCGCTTGACCTTGCGCGGCACCCCCGGGCCGAGCCCCACGTACTCCAGCCGCGTGTCGGCGGCGACCCCGGCCAGCAGCGTCTTGGCGCCCCGGCCGGTGAGGCCGGTGTGTCGCAGCTCGAGGCGGCGCAGCGGGCTGCCGGGCAGCGCCTCGGCCAGCGCCGCCGCCCCGTCGTCGCCGGTGGCGTTGGGCGGCGCCCCGAGGGCCCGCTCCGACGGCGGACGGCCCAGGTCGAGCGCCTCGATCCCGGCCAGCGCCCCGGCGAGCGCCCGCGCCCCGGCCGGGCCGAGGCCGTTGCCGCCCAGGCCGAGCCGGACGGGCCCGGCGCCCTCATCGGCCCCGGACCCCGACCCCGTGCCGATCGCCGAGGCGAGGACGGCCACGCCCGCGTCGCCGAGGTGGTTCGCGGGCAGGTACAGCTCGCGCACGCCCGCGTCACGGATCAGCGCGGACAGCAGGTCGGCGGCCTCGGGACCGAACCCGTTGCCGCCGAGGAACAGCCGCTCGAGCGGCCGGTCCCGCCGCGTCAGGGCGTCCAGCAGCGCGCGCAGGCCGTCGAGGCCGAGCCCCGTGTTGACCAGGTCGAGCGTGCGGAGCGCGGTGTTGGCGCGCAGCATCGCCGCGAGCGCGCGGGCCCCGGCGTCGCCCACCGGGTTGCGCTTGAGCCACAGCGCGCGGACGGTGCCGTCCGAGGCCAGCGGCCCGGCGAGCGCGGCGGCCCCGTCCGCGTCGATCCGGTTGCAGCCGAGGTACAGGGTCTCCAGGCCGTGGCCGGGCTCCAGCGCCGCGGCGACCGTCCGCGCCCCGGCGCCGCCCATCGCGTTGGTACCGAGCAGCAGGTGCGCCGCGTGCGGGGACGCGGTGGCGGCGGGCACCACCCGGGCCACCCCCTCCGCACCGAGACCCTGCTTGCACAGGTCGACCCGCCCGTCGGCGCGCAGCGTCCCGAGCGGGAACGTCTCGTCGGCCGTCACGGGTGCCGGCGCCGCCAGCCGCGCCAGCAGCGGGTCGAGCGCGGCCGGGTCGGCGAGCGGCACGTCGGGGTGCTCGATCGCCGGGCAGCGTACGGGCGTGGGTTCCATGCTCACCATTCCACCGGTCGGTAGTCCTTCAAGAACAGTCCGGACATCCGCTCGCCGCCGAGGCCGCGCACGATCGGGTCGTACACCCGGGCGGCGCCGTCGATGACGTCCAGCGGGGGCCGGAACCCGGCCTCCCGCTGCGCGAGCTTGCCGGGGTGCGGGCGCTCGTCGGTGACCCAGCCGGTGTCCACGCTGTTCATGTGGACGCCCGAGGCCGCGTAGTCGGCGGCGGCGGTGCGGGTCAGCATGTTGAGCGACGCCTTGGCCATGTTGGTGTGCGGATGCCGCACCGTCTTGCCCTCGCGGGAGAAGCTGCCCTCCATCGCCGAGACCTGCACCACGTACCGGTCGGGCGAGGGCGCCGACTCCAGCAGGCCGCGCAGCCGCGCGGTGAGCAGGAACGGGGCGAACGCGTTCACCATCTGCACCTCCAGCCACTCGGCCGGGTCGACCTCGTGCAGCCGCAGGGTCCAGCTGTTGCGGTCGCGCAGGTCCAGCGGCTGGCCGGTCTCGTCGGTGCGCCCGGCGGGGAACAGCGCCTCGGCAGCGCCGTCCCGCACCGCGACCACGGCCGGATCGGCGGCCATCCCGGCCTCCAGGACGGCCCGGCCGCCCTCGGCGACGTCGATCGCCGCCGCGGCCCCCGCCAGCGCCTCGGACTCGGCCGCGCGGACCTCCCGGTGGTACGCGGCGGGCCGCCGGATGGTCTGCGCCGCGTTGTTGACCAGGATGTCGAGGTGGTCGAACCGCTCGTGCACCGCCTCCAGCATCCCGGCGACCCCGGGCAGGTCGAGCAGGTCGACGCCGTGGACGTGCAGCCGGCCGAGCCAGTCCGCCGCGTCGGGGACGGCCGCGTATCGGCGCGCCGCGTCGCGCGGGAACCGGGTCGTGACCAGCACTTCCGCGCCGTCGCGCAGCATCTTCAGCGCGACCTGGAAGCCGATCTTCACCCGGCCGCCGGTCACGATCGCGCGCCGCCCGCGCAGATCGCAGCGCGCGTGCCGGCGCGCCGTGTTCTCGGCGGCGCATTCGGGGCAGAGCAGGTGGTAGTCGGCGTGCACATCCCGGTAGGGGGCCTTGCACACGTAGCAGCGCCGGGACGCGGCCAGCACCCGCCCGGACGCGCCGCCACCGCCGCCCGGCTCGCCGATCTCGCGCGGCCCGCCGGTCCCGGCCTCGGGATTCTGCTCCTGGAACCGGGTGGCGGACGCGAGCGCGTCCAGATCACTGCGCCGGCGCTCGGCGTCGCGGGACGCCTTGCGGGCCTTCTTGCCCGCCCGGTGCACCTGCGACGCGGCCCGGTGCACTGGCTGCCAGCGCGGGTCGTCCGGGTTGGTCGCGCGGGCCCGCTCCAGCACCCGCAGGCACGCGGCGAGCTCGGCCGGGTCGGGGACGGCCGCCTCCTCCTCCGGCGTCTCGACCGGGGCGGGGGTGGTCGGCACGGCACTCCTCACGGATCGGGGCGGGACCGGTCGGATTCGAACCGACGTCCTCCAGCTCGCGGCTTGGGCGCGACGACCTCTGCGCTACGGTCTCGCCACGCGAGAGCCTAGCGAACATCGCCGACATTCCGCCCAAGATCAAAGAAGCTCGGACGAGCCCTCCCACCAGCACCCGCCGCCGTCACTCCACCGCGTCGCGCCGCCGCCCCGCGGCTCCGAGATCAGGTGAGGGGCTGGCATCTCCGCGTCGGCCACACGCCGATCGAGACCCCGTCGCGCGCCTTGCGCAGCGGGAACCGCCCGCCGCGCGGGACGCCGTGCCGCAGGAACTCGGCCGCGCCGAGCACGGCCGCGTCGGCGGCGTCCTCCCCGACCCGCGTCCGCAGCCCGGTCTCCGTGCCGATCAGCCGGTCCAGTCCGGGCAGCCGCGCCGCGGCGCCGGTGAGGGTGAGGCCCGAGCTCATCAGGTCGCCGGAGATCTCCGGCGAGCAGCGGCCGATCCCGATCCGGATCGCGTCCACCATGGCGGCGATCGCGCCGGCGATCGCCCGGTTGATCTCCGCGGCGGTCAGCACCACCGGGCGGGGCAGCCCGGTGGCCAGGTCGCGGCCGTGCACCATGGCCTGCCGGGTCCGCTGCCGCCCGCGCGGCGCCACGCTCCCGACCGCCAGCTTGGCCGCCTCCGCCGCGGCGCGGGACAGCAGCACCTCGTGCTCGCGCCGGACGTGGGCGACGATCGCGCGGTCCAGCGCGGCCCCGCCGATCCTGGCCATGTGCGAGCTGACCAGGCCGCCGAAGGCGATGATCCCGATGTCGGTGATGTAGGCGCCGATGTCGGCGACGATCATCACGTCGGCGCCCGTGCCGGCCGGCCCGCTGCCGGCCGCCGCGGCGAGCGGCGTCGGAACCAGTTCGAGCTGCCGGGCGCCCGCCTGGTAGGCGGCCGACTCCACCGCCTCGTACTGGAGCGGGGTGAGGTCGCTCGGGACCGCCACCACCATCCGCGGCCGGGCGGTGTAGCGGCGCCGGTGGTGCGTCCGGACCAGGTGCCGCAGCAGGTACTCGGTCTCGTCCGGCTCGGCGGGCGCGCCGTCGCGGATCGGCTCGATCAGGGACACCTCGTCGGTGAGGCCGGCCAGCTCCTGGGCGGACGACCCGAGCGCCAGGATCCGGCCGCTACTGCGCGACCGCGCCAGGACCGACGGCTCGCGGGCGACCACACCCCGGCCCCGGACGTGCATCCGGACGGTCGTGCTGCCCAGGTCGACGGCGGTGTCGCGGCATGAGTACTCCCACATGCTCACGCCCCCACGCTGTGCGCGCCCGGGGCCCCTCGCCGGTGTGCCGCCGCGTCGTCCGCCCCAAAGTCCCCCATAGCCGCGCCCCCCGACATCCGGCCGAATATGCATGAACCAGCTAGATTCCCCGGGCAGTCTCTAGGGAGGCACCCGGGCAGGTATGCGGATCGCAATGGCCGCGCGCGGCGCCCGGCGCGGACGGGATCGTCCCGGCAGCACGAAGGCCGGCGGCCTCGTGGGAACGAGGACCGCCGGCCTCCGGCAGCCGGTGCGTCAGCCGGGTGCGACCGGGGTCCGGCCGGCGAGGGCGGCCCGGGGTGCGGGCGGCCTCGGGCCGCGAACGGGCCGGACGTGCTCGCGGGAGATGTAGTCCAGGGCCGCCAGGAAGGCGGCCTCGACGCTCTCGGTGCTGGGCGCGGGCGGGCCTCCTTGGATCGTTCCAAGTGAGGTGGGGAACGGCGCGGCCCCGTCGAACATCACCGCGAGTCCGAGCAGCTCGGCCAGCCGGCCGTGCAGGTCCCCGGCGGCCCCGCCGGGCCGGGCCGCCCCCGCAAGCCGCCGGGCCGTCCGGGTGGAGGCCAGCCGCACCGGGGCCAGCCGCCGCCCGCCGCGCGCCGCCGCGTGCTCGGCCAGCTCGAACAGGCGCTGCGCCGTCGGCGCGTGCTCCCCGCTGGTCAGCCAGAACTCGCCGGTCGCCGCCAGATCGACCAGCGCCGCCAGCGCGCCCGCGACCACGTCGCTCGGGACGAAGTCGACCCGGTCGCCCGGCCCGCACGGCACCACCCCGCGCACCTGGTCGCGCAGGACCGAGCGCAGGAAGGCGTAGAACCCCTGGATCGGCGCCAGCGCGCCGGTGACCGAATCGCCGATCACCACCGACGGGCGGACGATCGCGGTGGGCAGCCCCGCCGCCCGCACCTGCTCCTCCGCCGCGATCTTGGAGGCGACGTAGGCGAGCGGCGACGCCGCGTCCGCGGCCTCCCGCTCGCGCGTGACGAAGGCGGTGGACAGGTACACCAGCCGGGCGCCCGCGGCGGCGGTGAACTCCAGGATCCGCTCGGTGCCGAGCACGTTGACCTCGTTGGTGCGCTCCGCGCCGACGCCGAAGTCGGTGACGGCCGCGCAGTGCACGACGGTGTCGACCTCGCCCAGCAGGCCGCGGTGCTCGGCGCCGCCGAGACCGAGCCCCGGCGCCGAGACGTCCCCGCGCAGCGAGACGCCGGACACGGCCCTGCGCCGCGTCAGCGCGATGACCCGGTGGCCGCGCAGCCGCGGCAGCAGGGCGCCGCCGACCACGCCGGACGCGCCGGTGAGAAGAATGGTGCTCATATTGGAATTACCGTCCCGGCCGGGCGCACAAAAGCCCGAATAGATGAAGACAATGGGAAAGTGGGAGAGCGGTGAATGCGGTGCGTTCATCGTATCGACCACGGCAATGGCGGGCCCCGCGACAACACGCCAAGGATCCTTGACCTCGGTGGGCTCCGGACCCCCGTCCAGGTGCGGATTCAACCGCCCGCCCGCAGATGACGATTCAACTAGTGAAAGCCCCGGGATAAACGCCGGGTTCGAATCATATTCGGGACCTTCGGCGGAGTGCCTTCCCCCGCACACCGCTCGGCGGGCGCACCGGCTCGCGTCCGCCGGTCGCCAAATCGGCCCATGCCGCGATGCGCCGCCGGGCGGCCCGGCGCGGCTGCGGCCACAGCCGCGCCGGGCCCGGCGCGGCTGCGGCGGCGCGGGGCCCGGCCGGGCTCGATGTCACGAATCGGGGGGCTCGTCCGGTCTTCATGTCGATGCCGCCCGTCCGCGGGCCCCCTTCGCACCGCAAGGAGAACACGCCGTGTCCCCTCGGTCGCAACGTCCGCAACCCCCGCCCCGGGCCCTCGCCTCACTCGGCCGGGCCGTGGACGAGCGGTTCGGCGGAGCCGCGTTCCTGCGCACGTCGATGCGCAAGGCGTTCCCCGACCACTGGAGCTTCCTGCTCGGCGAGATCGCGATGTACGCGTTCGCGATCATCCTGCTGACCGGGGTGTTCCTGACCCTGTTCTTCAAGCCCGGGATGGCCGAGGTCGTCTACGACGGGTCCTACGAGCCGCTGCGCGGGGTGCGGATGAGCGAGGCGTACGCCTCCACCCTGCGGATCAGCTTCGACGTCCGCGGCGGGCTGCTGGTCCGGCAGATCCACCACTGGGCGACGATCATCTTCATGGCCGCCATCTGCGTCCACCTGCTCCGCAACTTCTTCACCGGCGCGTTCCGCAAGCCGCGCGAGCTCAACTGGCTGATCGGGATCGGGCTGTTCGTGCTGGTCATGCTGAACGGCCTGTTCGGCTACTCGCTGCCCGACGACCTGCTGTCGGGCACCGGCCTGCGCATCCTGGAGGGCGTCGTCGTCTCGCTGCCGCTGGTCGGCAGCTACGCGCTGATGTTCCTGTTCGGCGGCGAGTTCCCCGGCGACCTCATCGTCCCGCGCCTGTACATCGTCCACATCCTGCTGATCCCGGGCATCCTGCTCGCGCTCATCCCGCTGCACGCCATCGTGCTCACCTGGCGGCAGACGCACACGCAGTTCCCGGGGAAGGGCAGCGGCAACCGGACCGTCCGCGGCTACCCGTTCTTCCCCGTCTTCATCGCCAAGACCACCGCGTTCTTCCTCTGGGTCTTCGCCGCGACGGCGCTGCTGGCCACGTTCTTCCAGATCAACCCGGTCTGGCTGTTCGGCCCGTACGACCCCGGCGCGATCAGCTCGGGCTCCCAGCCCGACTGGTACATGGGCTGGCTGGAGGGCGCGCTGCGGATGATGCCCGCCTGGGAGGTCACCGCGTTCGGGCACACCCTGCCCCTCAGCGTCCTCGTCCCCGCGCTGGTCGTCCCGGGGCTGCTGTTCACCGGCCTGGCGCTCTACCCGTTCCTGGAGCGGTGGGTCACCGGTGACCACCAGATCCACCACCTGCTGGACCGGCCGCGCGACGTTCCCGCCCGCACCGGCATCGGCGCCGCCGGCGTCACCTTCTACGGCGTCCTGTGGATCGCGGGCGGCAACGACGTCCTCGCGCACACCTTCCACGTCCCGCTGTACTGGACCACCTGGATCTTCCGGATCGCGGTCCTGCTCGGCCCGGTGCTCGCCTACACCGTCGCCTACCGGATCTGCCTGGGGCTCCAGCGGCGCGACGCCGACCTCGTCGCCCACGGGCTGGAGACCGGTGTCGTCAGGCGGCTCCCGAGTGGACGGTACGTCGAGGTCGAACGGCGGCTCACCTCCGCCGAGACCGCCGCGATCACCGACCCGCGCCCGGCCCCGGCGGTCAGGATGGGGGACCGGCCGGAACACGACGGGGTCACGCCTCCCGAGACCCGCACCGCCCTCGGCCGGGCGAGGCTCGCCCTCAACCGCCGCTTCGCGGCCGACCTCGCGCAGCCGCCCCGGCGCTCCGAGGACACCGAGATCGGCCCGCCGCGAAAGTGACGGGGCCGCGAGAGTGAACGGGCCGCGAAAGTGACGGGCCGCGAGAGCGAACCGGGCGAGGCGGGCGGGTCAGCCGAGGCGGGCGGACGAGCCGGTCAGCGCGGCGAGTGCGGTGTGCCGGTCGGGGGCGATCGCGACGCGCCGCGCCAGGCCGGCCACGTCGCAGACCCGCCGGACGATGCCGCGGGACGGCAGGACGACCCACATCGGCACGCCCAGCTCGCCCGCCCGCGCCTGCGCGCGGAAGATCAGGTTCGGCCCGGTGGAGTCGCAGAAGGCGCAGTCGCCCAGGTCGATGATCAGGGTCGGCACCCCCGAGTCGAGGAGGTCCAGCGTCTGGGCGAGGATCGTCTCGCCGTTGCTCAGGTCCACTTCGGCGGGGAAGGTCACCACCCCGCCAGCAGCGCTGTGCTCCACTCGCGCCCTATCGAGGTTCATCACCGTGTGCTCCTGCGCCAAGATCGCCATTGGTCCCAACGTCCCGTTCCCCACTTCGGTGGGGTCCTGCTGTGACTGTAAGCCCCAAACCTGGGCGAAACCTGAAAGAAATGGTCAAGCCTGAGCGATGGCGGTGCGGGACCGGCGGCCGGCCTCCGGTCCCGCCGGTGTCACCGCACGGGCTGGTCCGGTGCCGCGATGCCGGCCCCGGTCCCCCCGGCCGCAGGCCGGGGGGACCGCGGGAGCGGAGAAGAGGACACCTGACGCTCCCGGTGGTTCGGGGGATCCGAGCCCGCGCTCAGCGGGTGCCGGCCCGGCCGAGGGCGTGCGGAGGAGGACCCGGGTGAACCATGGCCTCAGCCTCCCTCTTCATGATCATGTGAGACGGGTAAGCTAGCAGCGTCCCCGGGCCCCGGCAACCCCGGAGGGAGCGCGTTCAGCGCCAGGGGGAGGGCAGGTCGATGGAGATCGACTGGAGCTCGGTCACCACCTGCGCGGCGTGCCGGCCGCCCAGCCTGCCGTGCCCGCTGGCGCGGCCGGGGGCACCGCCGAACGGCAGGTGCAGCTCCCAGTAGTTGCTGTGGTCGTTGACCGTCACCTGGCCGGTCCGGAGCCGGCCCGCCACGGCGAGCGTCCGGTCCAGGTCGCGGCCGAAGACGGCGGAGCTGAGGCCGAAGCTCCCGGCGTTGGCCGCCGCCACGATCGCCTCGGTGTCGTCCGCGACCGCCAGGACGGGGGCGATCGGGCCGAAGGTCTCCTCCCGCATCACCTCGGCGTCCGGGGCGACGCCCGCCAGCACGGTCGGCCGCCAGTACAGTCCGGTCGGCCGGTCCGTCAGCGGGGCCCCGCCGAACGCGGTCCGCGCGCCCCGGGCCTCGGCGTCGGCGACGTGCCGCGCCATCGTGGCGGCGACCCCGGCGTTGTGCACCGGGCCCATGGTGGTCCCGGGCTCGAACGGTGAGCCGACGACCTCCCGGCGGGCGTGCTCGACGAGCCGGGCGGTGAGCTCCCCGGCGATGGACCCGGCTGCGATGATCCGGCCGGCCGCCGAGCACGACTGGCCCGAGTTCATGAACGCCGAGGACGCGATCGCGGCGGCGGCCCGGTCGAGGTCGGCGTCGGGGAGCACGACGATGGGCCCGTTGCCGCCCAGCTCCATCAGCTGGGACTTGCCCGCCGCGAGCGCCGCGATCTCGGCGCCGGTCCGGGAGCTGCCGGTGAAGCACACGCCGGCCACACCGGGGTGCGAGACCAGCAGCCGGGCGGGCGCCACGTCCGGGCCGGTGACGAGGTTGACCAGTCCCGCCGGGACGCCCGCCTCCTCGACGCAGCCGAACAGCGCGGCGGCGACGGCGGCGGTGGACGGCGCGGGCCGCCACACCACGGCGTTCCCGTTGGCCAGCAGCGGGCCGAGGTACTCCACCGGGATGTTCACCGGGAAGTTGAACGGCGTGATCGCCGCGAACACCCCGCGGGGCTTGCGGGTGGTCAGCACCAGCTTGGCGCCGTCCCGCACCGGGACGGTCTCGCCGCCGAGCCGTTTGGCCTCCTCCGCGGCGAGCCGGAACCCCTGCGCGGCCAGCATGATCTCGCCTTCGGCCTGGGCGAGCGGCTTGCCGTGCTCCAGTGAGAGCAGCGGGGCGATGCCGGCGGCGCGGGCCTCGATGACCGTGGCGACGCGGTGGCACCAGTCGGCCCGGGTGAACGCCGTCTCCTGCCGGTTGGCCTCGAACGCCTCGCCCGCCGCGGCCACGGCGGCCTCGACGTCGGGCTCGGCGGCGCGGGCCAGGCGCGCGAACCGCTCGCCCGTCACCGGGCTGACCGCCTCGTACACCGCCCCGCCGGTCGCCGGCCGGGCCTGCCCGCCGATGTGCAGCAGGCCCTCGTCGATCGTCGTGCCGTCAGCCATTCCGGCCTCCTGTCATCGCGTCCTCCAGGGCGATCGCGGCGCCGTCGCCGGAGTCGAACAGATGCGCCTTCCCCTTGCCGATCTCCATGGTGACCGGTGCGTCCCCGTCGAGGTCGACGTCGGGTCCGGTCCGGGCCACGACGTCCCCGAACGGGAAGGCCGCCACCACGATCGCCTCCACGCCGAGCCGCTCGACCATGCGGACCCGGCCGGGGGCGCCCTCCGCCGCGGGCGTCAGCGTGACGTCCTCGGGGCGGACGCCGAGCGTGACGTTCTCCCGGGCGGGCCGCGACCAGCCGACCGGGATCGACAGCCCGTCCCGGGTGAAGGAGCCGTCGCCGCCGAGGCCGCCGGTGATGAAGTTCATCGACGGGGTGCCGACGAACCCCGCCACGAACCGGTTGGCGGGCCGCCGGTACAGGTCCAGCGGCCTGGCGTCCTGCTGGACGAGGCCGCCGTTCATGACCACGACCTGGTCGGCCATGCTCATCGCCTCGCCCTGGTCGTGGGTCACGTAGACGAAGGTCCCCTTCAGCTTCTTCTGGAGCTCGCGCAGGCTGATCCGCATGTCGGCGCGCAGCTTGGCGTCCAGGTTGCTCAGCGGCTCGTCCAGCAGGAACACGTTCGGCCGCCGGACGATCGCGCGGGCCAGCGCGACCCGCTGCTGCTGGCCGCCCGAGAGCTGCCGGGGGCGGCGGCGCAGCAGCGGCGTGATGCCGAGCATCTCCGCGGCCTCGTCGACGCGCTCCCGGATCTCCGCGGCGGGGGTCTTGCGGAGCTTGAGGGCGAAGGCGATGTTGTCCTCGACCGTGCGGTTCGGGTAGAGCGCGTACGACTGGAACACCATGGCGACGTCGCGCTTGTGCGGCGCGAGGTCCTGCACCTCCTCGCCGTCGAACAGGATCTTCCCGCCGGACGGCTCCTCCAGGCCGGAGATCATGTTGAGCGTCGTGGTCTTGCCGCAGCCGCTCGGCCCGAGCAGCACCGTGAAGCTGCCGTCCTCGATGGTCAGGTCGATCGAGTCGACGATCAGTGATTCGCCGAACCGCTTGCTGACCTGCTTGAGCTCGATACCGGACACCGTCACACCTTTCCGACGCCTGAAGTCAGGCCACGCACGAGGAACCGCTGCGAGATGAGCGCGAGCAGCATGGTGGGCAGGGCCGCCAGCAGGGTGCCGGCCGCCATGATCCCGAAGGACTGCTCGCGGACGTTGTAGAGACCGGAGATCGCCGGCTGGATCAGCATGGCGTCGGTCCGCGAGTTGAGGACCAGCGCGAACAGGAAGTCGTTCCACGACACCATGAACGAGAACAGGCCCACGCTGATCAGGCCGGGCCGGGCCAGCGGCAGCACCACCCGGTAGAACACCTGCCACCGGGTGCAGCCGTCGATCATGGCGGCCCGGTCCACCTCGATCGGGATCCCCTTGAAGAACGAGCGCATCATCCACACCGAGAACGGGACCGTGAAGCTCAGGTGCGCGATCACGATGCCGGCGTTGGAGTCGGTCAGGTTCACCGAGCGCAGGATCACGTAGAAGGGGACGACCAGCGCGAAGACCGGCACGAGCTGGGTGCCGAGCAGCAGCCCCGGGACGACCCGGGAGCCGGGGAACCGGAACCGCGCGAACGCGTACCCGCCCATGCTGCCGATCACGATGTTCAGCAGCGCCACGAAGAACGCCACCACCGCGCTGTTCTGGATCCCGGGAATGATCAGGTCGCTGGGGCTGGACGCGGGGGCCGAGCTGAACAGCGAGTCGAAGATCTTCTCGAAGCTGCCGAAGTCCATCGCGGGGATCCACCGCGGGGGAGTGGCCAGTGAGTCGGCCTTGGAGGTCAGCGCGACGAGGAGGAGGAAGTAGAAGGGCAGCAGCACCCACAGCAGCAGGGCCGTCACCACGATCACCCGCAGGGCGCGCGACACCAGGCGCCCCCGGGTTCGGCCGGTCATCACTCGTGCCGCCCCTTCCTGGAGCGCCCGCGGATGCAGAGCGCGGTCAGCGCGGCGAGGACCACCATCGCCAGCGTCATCAGATAGAAGATCGCCGCGCCGCGGCCGAGGTCGAGGTCGCGGAACGCGGTGGTGTAGCCCCACCACGACAGCAGGGTGGTCTCGGTGCCGGGGCCGCCGCCGGTGAGGACGTAGATCAGCGCGAACGCCAGGAACGCGTTGATCAGGGCGAGCACCGCCACCACCAGCACGGTGTCGCGGATCCACGGCAGGGTGACGAAGAAGAACCGGCGCACCGGCCCGGCGCCGTCGATCCGGGCGGCCTTGTGCAGGTCCTCGGGCACCGTCTGGAGCGCGCCCAGGATGAGCAGCGTCGCGAACGGCACCAGGCTCCACACGAACGCGACCGCCATGACGGTCAGCGCCACCTGCCCGGAGGCGAACCAGGCGACGTAGTCGTCGATCACCCCGGCCTGCTTGAGCGCGCCGTTCAGCGGCCCGAACGTCGAGTTGAAGATCCAGCCGAAGGTGAGCGCGAGCGTGATCTGGGACAGCGACCAGGGCAGGATCAGCACGCCCCGGACCACCGACCGGCCGCGGAACTCCTGGTTGAGGGCCAGCGCGAAGACCGTCCCGAGCAGCAGCGTCCCGGCGATGACCGCGGCGGCGAACAGCACCGTCCGGCCGAGCGAGGGCATGAAGATCGGGTCGGTCAGCACCGACCGGTAGTTGTCCAGGCCGACCCACTCGGCCCGGCCCCGGCTGCCGAGGGTCTGGTCGTGCAGGCTGACCCAGAACGAGTACACGAGGGGGTAGGCCAGCAGCGCGACCGTGACGAGCAGCGCGGGCGCGGCCATGCCCATGCCGAACCGCGCGTCGCCGCGCCGCGCGGCCCCGCGGGCCGCTCTCGGGGACCTCACCGCGGCCGTCATTTCTGTTCCGCCACGAAATCGCTCATCTCCGTGAGCCCCTCGTCCGGCGACTTCTTGCCGAGCACGACCTCCTGGAGGGTGGCGCAGGCCATGTCGCCGAACTTCGGGTACCACTTCTTGTTGGTGACCGGGCCGAGGGGGACGGCCTTGGCGAGCTGCTCGGTGAGCGCGTCGACGTCGGCCCACTTCGCCCAGGAGGCCAGCACGGCCGGGTCGCGGTCGACGCTCTTGTAGCCGCTGGACAGCCCGAGCGCGATCGCGACCAGGTTCTTCGGCACGTGGTACGAGCCGTCCCGGCCGGGCCCGCCCAGGTAGCTCATCGCGGTCGCCGCGTGCTCGCGGCTCCTGATCGCGTACGACAGCATCCAGTGCGCGCCGAACCCGTGCGTCTGGCGGGTCCGGCCGGGGATGAGCACGTTCTTGATCGCCTTGGCCGCGCGGCTCTGCTCGGGGTCCCTCCAGCCGACGATCTGCGCCTGGTAGCGCAGTGAGAAGCTGCTCTTGCCGCCGCCGAAGATGTTGGTGATGCCGCCGTAGTCGGTGGTGAGCAGGTCCTTGGGGACCAGGCCCTCGGAGTAGAGGGTCCGCCAGCGCTCCAGGGTGGCCCGCGCGACGGCGTTCCCCTTCAGGTTCGGCGCGGCGTCCTGGCCGAACAGGTCCCCGCCGCCCTCGGAGGCGCACTCGGCGGCGAACTGGTGCCAGGCGAGGAACGCGTACTTGATCCAGTAGGGCGAGTACGGGACGGCGCTCACCCCCTTGGCCTTCAGCTCGCGCGCCTGCTCCAGGAACTCCTCCCAGGTCGCGGGCGGGCCCGCGCCGATCTTCTGGAGGTGCTCGGTGTTGACCGCGAACAGCTCGGCGCCCTGGAAGTAGGGGAGTGCGTAGAGCTTGCCGTCCGGGCTCCTGAGCGAGTCGGCGACGCCCGGGTTCATGTCGGCGAGCAGCCCGCCGATGCCCGGCAGGTCGTCCAGCGAGGTGATCCACCGGTTCTTCGACCAGGACTCCAGGTAGCCCTCGTCGGCGGACAGCACGTCGTAGGACACGTTGCCGCCGGCGAGCTGCTGGTTGGTGACCGTCAGGTAGTCCTGCGCCACGTAGGACGTGCCGAGTTTCAGCGGCTTGTAGTGGGCGTTGAAGTACTCGACGTAGGGCGCGAACAGCGGGCCCACCGCGGCGTCGTGGTGCATGTTGAGCTCGGTGACCGGCCCGGACCGCTCCCGGGAGGAGCAGCCGGTGAGCAGCGCGCCGCCGCCGATCGCGCCGAGGCCCGCGACGGCGCCGAACGCGGCCGAGCCGCGCAGGAAGGACCGCCGGGTCACCGGGGCCGCCGTCGGCGGGGGCGCCGGCGGCCTGGCGGGCGGATGGTCACTGGAAGCCATGGGCTGCTCCGTTCCGGTCCATGCGGGGGGTCCGCGGGGGGTTCGCGGGGGCGATCACGACGCGCGCAGCACCCGGCCCGGACGACGGCCGGTGAGCCGGGCGTCGGCGAGCACGGGAAGGCCGTTCACGAAGACCCATCGCACCAGGTCAGGGTAGGTGTCGGCGGGGAGCGCCGCGGCGCCTGCCGCCGCCCTCCCCGGGTCGGCGATGACGATGTCGGCGTAGGCCCCGGGCCGGAGCGTGCCGCGGCCCGCCAGC
This sequence comes from Spirillospora sp. NBC_01491, assembly GCF_036227065.1. Classification (GTDB taxonomy): domain Bacteria; phylum Actinomycetota; class Actinomycetes; order Streptosporangiales; family Streptosporangiaceae; genus Spirillospora; species Spirillospora xylanilytica. Next base: position 1,713,251 of record NZ_CP109432.1, on the reverse strand, counting down.
CCGAGCCGGCGCGCGGGGGCGGTGGACAGGTGCCGCACGGCGCGGTCCAGGGAGGTCCGGCCGAGCAGCGCGGGGGCCAGCACCGCGATGGTGCTGCCGAGGTTGCGGGGGTGCTCGTGCCGGGCCTCTCCGGCGGTCATCAGCCAGCCGTCGCTGCCGTGCATCGCGGCCGGATGCGCCGAGACGCTGGCCAGGTCGTCCTCCGACGCGGCCGGGACGATCATCGTGAGCCGGTCGCCCTCGTCCAGGATCAGGCCGAGCAGGGTCTCGGCCGGGGCCCGCCCGTCGGCGTCCGCGATGGCGGTGAGCGGCAGGCCCGAGACGTCCGGGCGGGTGCGGGAGCGGCCGATGATGATCTCGTCCGTCCGGAACTGCGACGAGGTGTCCAGGTGGCGCAGCAGGTCCCGGCGCGCGGCGCCCCCGGCGGCCCGCTCGCGCAGCCCCGCCCAGCCGCCGTCCAGCGAGCCGGGCGGCAGCAGGCTGGAGACGCCGGTGCTGCCGGAGGTGTAGGGGTAGTAGTCGACGGCGACCTCGGTGATCCCGCGCGCGTTGGCCTCGTCGACCATCGCGAGGGTGTCCTTCGTGCGGCCCCAGTTGGCCTTGCCGAGCGCCTTGTGGTGCGAGATCTGCAACGCGACGCCCGCGCCCTCGGCGGTGGCGATCGCCTCCGCGACCGACTCGGCCAGCCCGTCCCGCTCGTCCCGCAGGTGGGTGGCGTACAGCCGTCTGGACCGGTGCACCGGCGCGAGGACGGCGCGGATCTCGTCGGCGAGCGCGAACCGTCCCGGCGCGTAGACCAGGCCGGTGGAGACGCCGAACGCGCCCTGTTCCAGGGAACGTTCCACCAGGCGCCGCATCGCGTCCGCCTCGCCGGCGTCCGGCGGCGCCGGGCGGGATCCCACCACGTGCTCGCGCACCGCGCCGAGCCCGACGAGCGGCGCCACGTTCAGGGCCGGGCGGCGGGACTCCAGGTCCGCTGCGTAGGAGTCCAGGTCCGCCCATCCCGCCTCGACCCGGGAGCTGAAGAACGAGCCGAACCCGACGCAGCCGCGCGGCAGCGGGAACGGGGAGAACCCGCAGTTCCCGGTCACGTCGGTGGTGACGCCCTGGTGGATTCGGGCCGGCGCGGCGGGGTGGTAGCCGAGGGTGAAGTCGCTGTGGGTGTGCATGTCGACGAAGCCGGGCAGCACCAGCAGACCGTTGGCGTCGACCGCGGTCGCGCCGGCCGGCGGTGCGATCCGCGGCGCGGACGCGAGCACCCGGTCGCCGTCGATCAGCAGGTCGAGCACCGCGTCGGTCCCGGTGTCCGGGTCGACCACGCGGCCCCCGTGGATGAGCGTCACCAAGCCGTTCGTTCCATTCTGTGGGATGGCGTTCCGTTTGATGGGATGATGTGGCAACATAGCCATGCTTCTGATTCCAGGTCAAGGTTTCGATCCCCTCGCACAGGAGGCGCAGTGGTCCAGGTGGTCGACCGTGTCGGCGCGCTGCTCGGCGCGTTCTCCCAAGAGCGACCGGTACTGGGACTGGCGGAGTGCGCGGAACGGTCCGGGCTGAGCAAGAGCTCGGCCCACCGGCTGCTCACCAGCCTGGTCGAGATCGGGTTGCTCGAACGCGACGCCGCGGGGAACTGGCAGATAGGAGAGCTGCCGCTCCGGCTCGCCGCGATCAGGCTGTCGCACCGCAACATGCGGCTGGAGGTGGTCGCCGCGCTGGTGCACCTCGGCCAGCGCTTCCAGGCCGCCACCGCCTTCTCGGTGCCGAACGGCGGCGAGATGGTCTACGTCGAGCGCACCGACAGTGTCATCCCGTTCGCTCCGAGCGTCCGGCTCGGCAGCACCGCGCCGATGTGGACCGGCGCGGCCGGCCGCGCGGTGCTGTCCCTGCTCGAACCCCCTCTGCGGGAGGCGCTGTGCGACTCGCCGGAGTGGACCGCGCTCGGCGACGGCGCCCGGGCCCGGATCACGTCGGAGGTCGCGGGCGCCGCAGGGCGCGGCTACTCGGTGGACCGGGGCGAGTTCTTCGACGGCGTCGCGGGCGTCGCGGTCGCGCTCCGCCGCTCGGGCGAGCCCGTCGCCGCGGTCAGCCTGATCGTGTCGCCGGAGCGGATGACGCCCGCGCTCGAGCGGGAGATGGGCGAGGCGCTGCGGCACCTCGTCGACAAGATCACGCGCGGGACGACCCTGCCCGCGACGGACTGAGCGGAAGGCGAGCACCATGTGGCAAGCGGCCCGTGCGGACCGGGGACGGCAGACCCCGTTCCTCGCCGTCGATCACCCCCGGCTGATCGGCAACATCCGGGACATGGCCGGGCGCGTCGCCCGGCGCGGCGGCGCCTCGACGCCCCATCTCAAGACGCACAAGAACCTCCAGATCGCGCGGGCCCAGGTCGCCGCGGGCGCCACGGCGGCGACGGTCGCGACCGTCGCCGAGGCGCACCTGGCGTTCGACGCGGGCTTCGAGTCCGTGCTGTTCGCCTACCCGCCGTTCCCCGGCGGGCGGCTGCGGGCCCTTCCCGAGCTCGCCGAACGCGGCCGGGTCGCGGTCACCTGCCACAGTGCCGAACAGGTCGCGCTGCTGGCCGGCCTCGGTGGCGCCTACGACGTCTACTGGGAGGTCGACTCGGGCACCGGGCGGCTCGGCACCGCGCCCGGCGAGCCCACCGCGGCCGCCGCCGCGTCCGCGCGGTTCGGCGACAGGGTGCGGCTGCGCGGGCTGATGACCTTCGCCGGGCACGCGTACGGCGCGCGCGCCCCCGAGGAGCTGGTCGCGGTGCGCGACCAGCAGGACCGGGCGCTGTTCGACAGCCGCGCCGCGCTCGCCTCCCGCGGGATCGACGTGCCGGTCCGCAGCGTCGGCGTCACCCCGCTGGCCCCGGTCGATTCGGGCGAGGCCGAGGAGTACCGGTACGGCAACTACGTCTTCTACGACGCCACGCAGGTCGCGCTGGCCGAGACGGCACCGGGCGGCCCAGGGCTCGACGACTGCGCGCTCGCGGTGATCAGCACCGTGGTGGACGCGCCGTCCGAGGGGAGGCTGGTCCTGGACGCGGGTGCCAAGAGCCTGCCCGCCGAGAAGATGACCAGCCTGTCCAGCGGTTTCGGGGCGGTCGCCGGCCACCCCGACATCGTCATCGACAAGCTCTACGAGGAGCACGGGCTGGCCTCCCGCGGCGCCGGATCGCGGGATCTGAAGCCCGGCGACCGGGTCGCGGTGATCCCCAACCACGCCTGCACGGCGGTCAACCTCTTCCACCAGTACGCCGTCTACGACGCTTCCTCGTTCGTGGAGACCTGGCCCATCCAGGCCCGCCGGCGCTGACGTCCCCTAGGAGAACGGAGCCACCATGGCCCTGGTGATCGACCGGCTGACGGCCGGCGGCCTGACGCTGGAGGCGGCGCGCCTCGGCGGCGGGCCCGGACCGCGGATCGCGGTCCTCGGCGGCGTGCACGGGGACGAGCTGGAGGGCGTTCTCGCCGCGCAGCGGCTGATCGGCGCGCTCGGCACCCGGACCCTGCACGGCACGGTGACCGTGCTGCCCCTGGCCAACCCGCCCGCCCTCACGGCCGGGACCCGGGCCGGCGCCGACGACGAGAACCTCGCGCGGGTCTTCCCCGGTGTCGCGGACGGGACCCTGAGCGCGCGGATCGCGCACGCGATCAGCGCCGGCCTCATCGCCGACTGCGACCTGCTCATCGACCTGCACTCGGCGGGCCGCCGCTACCGGATGCCGCCCCTGTGCGGCCTGCCCGCCAAGGGGACGGTCGGCGGGCGTCCGCTGCTGGACGTCGCGCGCACGACGGCGTTCCCGTTCCTGTGGGCGCACGGCTCCGTCGCCCCCGGACGCTCGGTCAGCCACGCCGAGGCGCTGGGCAAGCCGTGGGTCTACTTCGAGTGCGGTGGCGGCGGCGCGCTGCGCGAGCACGACATCGACCGGTACGTGACGAGCGTGCTGCGGCTGCTGGCCGAGGTCGGCGTGCTCGACGCGGAGCCGGCGCCCGCACCGGCCGCGCCGCAGGTGGTCGTCCGGGACGGCGACGGCAACACCGACGACGGCATCGTCCTCGGGGCGTCCGGCCTGTTCGTGACGCGGTGCGCCGCGGGCGACGCGGTCACCGGCGGGCAGATCCTCGGAACGGTCCACGGCCCGGACGGGGCGGTGCTGGAGACCGTCCGGGCCGCCGCCGGGGGATACGTGATGATGCTGAGGCACGACTTCGAGGTCGCCGCGGGCGACGTCGCCGCGATCGTGGCCGGGACGGGCGGCGGGGCCGGGACGGGCGGCGACGGTGCGGCTTGACGGCACCGTCGACCTCGTCGGCGGCGGACGGCTCGGCCCGGGGCTCAGCAACCCCTACGACAGCAACGTCTACCTGCTGCGCACCGGCGAGGGGGCCTGGCTGGTCGACACCGGCTGCGGCCTCGGCCGCGCCGAGCTGGCGGCGCGGGTGTCCGGCGCGCTGGACGGGCGGGCACCTGCCGGTGCCGTGCTCACCCACGCCCACCCCGACCACGCGGGCGGCGCGGCCGGCCTCGTGGACGATCTCGGCATCCCCGTCCTCGCCGGCGCCGGGACCGCCCGCCTCGTCCGGGTCGGCGACCACGACCGGCTCGGGCTCACCGCCGCGCTGCGCGCGGGCCTGTACCCCGCCGGCTACCGGTTCGCGGCCTGCGCGGCGGTGGCCGGCATCGAGGCGGGGACGGTCCCGGGCGCGGGCGGCCTGCGCGCGCTGCCGACGCCGGGGCACTGCGAGGACCACACCGCCTACGTGTTCACCGGCGGGGACGGAACGACGTACGCCTTCACCGGCGACCTGGTCTTCGCCAGGGGCCGGGTGGTGGTGGCCGCCGACAGCGACGTGCGGCTGCTGCGCCGGTCGCTGGAGGCCGTCCTGGCCGAGCGGCCCGACGTGCTGCTGCCCGGCCACGGGACGCCCGTGCTGTCGGACGCCCGCTGGCATCTCGAGCGGGCGCTCGAGGCCTTCGACCAGGGCCGGTTGCCGGCCGCCTTCGGCTGACCAGGAGGAACCATGAGACGAAGCGTGATCGTCACCGGCGGCGGGGGCGGCATCGGCTCCGCGATCACCCGCCGGCTCGCCGCCCCGGACCGGACCGTCGTGGTCTTCGAGCACGCGCCGCGCCCGGACCTGCGCGCGGGCCTCGGCGACGGCGTCGAGGTGATGGCGGTGGACGTCGCCGACCCGGTGGCGATCGCCGCCGCGGTACGGGACGCCGCCGCCGAGCACGGCCCGCCGGAGATCCTGGTGAACTGCGCCGCGATCACCGGCGTCCCGGCCAAGGCGTCGCTGCTGGACACCGGCGACGAGCTGCTGCGGCGCATCCTGGACGTCAACACCGTCGGCCCGTTCGTCTGCGCCCGCGAGGCGGCCCGGCACATGGTCGCCCAGGGGAGCGGCACCATCGTCAACGTCGGCTCGATCGCCGCCCACCGCGGCCAGCTCGACGCGTCCGCCTACACCGTCAGCAAGTCGGCGATGGTCGGGCTGACCCGCTCGCTCGCCATGGAGCTCGGCCCGCACGGCGTGCGGGTGGTGCAGGTGGACCCCGGCGACATCAGCACCCCGGGCAGCGACCACCTGGTCGAGCTGATCGGCGCCGACCGGATGCGGTCCGGCGTCTCCGGCCTGCCGCCGCTCGGCCGGCGCGGCCGGCCCGAGGAGATCGCGGAGGTCGTGCACTTCCTGTGCTCGCCGGGGGCGTCGTTCGTCTCCGGCACCCAGATCGTCGTCGACGGCGGATACCTCGGCGGATAGGAGGACCCGATGACAGTGATCGACCTGCGGTCGGACGTGCTCACGCGGCCCACGACCGGCATGCTGAACGCGATGACCAGCGCGCCCCTGGGCGACGAGCAGCTGCGCGAGGACCCGACCGTCCTCGCGCTGGAGGAGGAGCTCGTCGAGCTGTTCGGCCAGGAGGCGGCCGTCTTCGTGCCGAGCGCCACCATGGCCAACCAGCTCGCGCTGCTGTGCCAGGTGGGGCGCGGCCAGGAGATCCTGGGGGAGCAGGGCAGCCACATGTTCCGGTACGAGGCGGGCGGCCCGGCGTTCCTCGCCGGCGCGGTCGTCACCGGCCTGCCCGGCGCCGCCGGCGTCTTCACCGCCGCGCAGGTGCGGGAGACCGCCCAGACCGGCGACTCCGAGCACCGGCCGAGGACCGCCCTGGCGCTCGTCGAGGACACCCACAACGTGTCCGGCGCCCGCGTCTGGCCGCTCCCGGCCCTGGACGAGATCTACGACGCCTGCGCCGGGCTCGGCATCGCGGTGCACATCGACGGCGCCCGGATCTTCAACGCCGCCGTCGCCCGCGACGCGCCGGTCGCGGCGGCCACGTCCCGGGCCGCGACCGTCGCGGTGTGCTTCACCAAGGGGCTGGGCTGCCCCGCCGGCGCCGCACTGGTCGGTCGCGCCGGGACGCTCGCCCCGGCGCGCCGCCTCCGCCAGATGCTGGGCGGCTCGCTCCGCCAGGCCGGGGTGCTGGCCGGGGCCGCCCGCTACGCGCTGGAGCACCACGTGCGGCGGCTGGCCGACGACCACGCCAACGCCCGCGAGCTCGCCGCCCGGCTGGCCGGGGCGGGGCTGCCGGTGGACCCCGCGGCCACCGAGACCAACTTCGTCTTCATGGACGTCTCGGCGTCGGGCCTCGCCCGCGACGACGCCCGCGAGCGGCTGGCGCGCGAAGGCGTGCTCTGGTCGAACGCCCACCATCCGGGCACGCTGCGCGCCGTCACCCACCTGGACGTCACGGCGTCCGACGTCCGCACGGCGGCCGACCGCACCGTCAAGGCCCTCCGTCCCCCCTGAGCCGCAGGGTCAGGGAGCGGGCGCGAACATGCGGTCGATCAGGACGTGCAGGTAGACGCGGAACTCGGCGATCTCGTCCGGCTCCGGCTCCTGGCCTGCCCGGCCCTGCCGTCCGGGCAGGCCGCCGGACAGGAAGCCGAAGATGCACCAGATGACCGTCCTGACCAGGAAGTCGACGTTGACGTCCGGCGGGGTCAGGTCGCGGATCGCGGCGGCGATGGCGTCGGCCTGCGGGTTGACGTACTCCTTCTCCAGGTCGGCCACGTCGGTGGCGTCGCCCATCCAGCGGTGCATCCACAGCGAGACGATCTGCGGATTGGCGACGTAGAAGTCCAGATAGATCTCGGTGACCTCGTGCGCCCCGGCCACGTCGGGGGTGTAGGCGGCCAGCGCCCTCTGCAACAGCTCCTCCTCGGCCAGGAACGCCTGCCGCATGACGGTGCGGTACAGCTCGCGTTTGCCGCCGGTCGCCTCGGCCAGCGTCCGGCCGTCGATCCCGGCCGCCTCGGCGATCAGCCCGGTGTCGGTCGAGTCGTAGCCAAGCTCCGCGAACAGCCGGGTGGCGATGGCGACGATCTGCTCCTCGTCTCTCACCGTGATCACTCTAAGTGATGTGGCATGGACAGTGCGGGAGCGGGGTCGCGGGCGGCCCCGGACGTGCCGGGGATCGTGGCTGAGCGGTCCCTGCCGGACTCGAGTTCGTCCTGAAAAGTCATGGTCCACCGCCATATCGCCGTCCGGCTGCCCGCGCCCGGACCCATCTGCTACAAGTGTCGTAGCACGCGTGGAGCGCGTGCGTCCTGAACGACGACAAGAGGAGAACACGGTGGGCGTCAGCCTGTCCAAGGGTGGCAATGTTTCGCTGAGCAAGGAGGCCCCCGGCCTCACGGCGGTCGTGGTGGGGCTCGGCTGGGACGTGCGGACCACCACCGGCACCGACTTCGACCTGGACGCGAGCGCGCTCCTGCTCGACGCGTCCGGCAAGGTGCCCTCCAACGGGCACTTCGTGTTCTTCAACAACCTCAAGAGCCCCGACGGGTCGGTCGAGCACACCGGCGACAACGTCACCGGCGAGGGCGAGGGCGACGACGAGCAGATCAAGGTCGACCTCGCGGCGGTGCCCGCCGAGGTCACCCGGATCGCCTTCCCGGTGTCCATCCACGACGCCGACGCCCGCGGCCAGAACTTCGGGCAGGTCCGCAACGCCTTCATCCGGGTGGTGAACCAGGCGGGGGAGGCCGAGCTGGCCCGCTACGACCTCAGCGAGGACGCCTCGACCGAGACCGCGATGGTCTTCGGCGAGCTGTACCGCAACGGCGCCGAGTGGAAGTTCCGCGCGACCGGGCAGGGCTACGCCTCCGGCCTGGCCGGTGTCGCGTCCGACTTCGGGGTCGGCGTCTGACCGCCCGGTCGATGGCACTCACATCACAAGAGGGGGTTCCGTGGTCTTCAAACGACTCCTAGGGGCGTTCGGTGTCGGCGGGCCCTCCGTCGAGACCGTCCTGACGACCCCGCACTGCCGGCCCGGCGACCTGCTGTCGGGCGAGGTGCGGTTGCAGGGCGGCGACCACGACGTCGACGTCCACCAGGTGGTGCTCAGCCTGGTCACCCAGGTGGAGACCGAGTACGGCGACGGCGACGGCCACGGTGTCCGCGAGTTCCACCGGGCCGCCGTCTCGGGCGGGTTCACCCTGCGGGCCGGGCAGTACCAGCCGATCCTGTTCCAGCTCCCGCTCCCCTGGGAGCTGCCCGTCACCGAGGTGCACGGGCAGCACCTGCACGGTATGGCGATGAGCGTGCGCACGGAGCTGGAGATCGCTGGGGCGATGGACAAGGGCGACCTCGACCCCGTCGGGGTGCTCCCGCTGCCGTCCCAGCAGCGGGTCCTGGACGCGTTCGCCGCGCTCGGCCTCCAGTTCAAGGGCGCCGACCTGGAGCACGGCCTCCTCGCGGGCGTGCACCAGGAGCTGCCCTTCTACCAGGAGATCGAGTTCTACGCGCCGCCCGCCTACGGCGGCCGGATCAGCGAGGTCGAGCTGACCTTCGTCGCGAGCCCGCACGGGCTGGCGGTCGTCCTGGAGGCCGACCGGCGGGGCGGCGCGTACTCCGAGGGCGGCGACGTGTACGGCCGCTTCCAGGTCGGGCACGATGAGGCGCTCCGGATGGCGTGGGAGCGCGAGATCGAGGGCTGGCTCCAGTCCGTCGCCGGGCCGCTGCACGGCGGTCACGCTCCGGGCGCCCACGGCGCCTACGGCCACCAGGAACCGTACGGCTACCACGAGCAACCCTACGGCCACCATGAGCAGCCTTACGGCCACCACGACGAGCACGGTGGCCGCGGGTCGGGGCCGGGCTGGGGCGGCGTCGCGGCCGGGGCCGCGGGCGGCCTCGCCGTGGGGCTCATCGGCGGCGCCGTCGTCAACGAGCTCATGGACGACGATGACGACGACGGCGACGAGGATGACGCCGAGGCCAGGGCCGCCGCCGCCCGCGAGGAGGGCTACCAGGCCGCGGTCTTCGACGCGGCGGTCGAGGACGCCACGGAGCAGGCGTACGAGGACGCCTACGAAGACGCCTTCGACGAGGCGTCGGAGAGCTTCGACGACGACGAGGAGTGATCCGGCGCGCCGCCCCTGCTTCGTCCGGCGGGGGCGGCCCGTCAGGCGGACCTCTCGCGGCACCCCGGGCCGGGCCAGGCCGAGCCGGGCCGTCCGTCCGTCCGCGCGGGCGGCGGTGCGGCGCAGATGCGGAGCGGGTCGGGGCCCGCGATCAGCCTCTCGACCTGATTTCGGCCCTTCCCGCAGAACGTGCAGGTCCGCTGGCCGCCTTCGCCGGCGCGGTCACGGGGGACCTCCGGTCAGCCGGTCGTCACCGGCAGCTCGGTGAGCCGCCAGGTGCCGGGGTCGGGGGCGCGCAGCGCGTCCAGGTCGGCGGCCGGTGCGAGGCCGGGGAAGCGGTCCAGAAGCGCGGTGAGCGCCACCTGGGTCTGGACGCGGGCCAGCCCCGCGCCGAGGCAGAAGTGCGGCCCGTGGGCGAAGCCCAGGTGGCTCGCGGCTCCCGGCGTCCGGGTGATGTCGAGCCGGTCGGGATCGGCGAACGCGCGCGGGTCGCGGTTGGCGGACGCGATGGCGGCGACGACGGCCTCGCCCTTGCCCACCCGCGCACCGCAGAGCTCGGCGTCCTCGCGGGCGTGGCGCGGGATCGACAGCAGCGTCGGGCCGCACCAGCGCATCAGCTCCTCGACGGCCTGCGGCATCAGCCCGGGATCGGCGCGCAGCGCGGCGAGCTGCGCGGGGTGGGCGAGCAGGGCCGCGACGGCGTTGGCGATGAGGTTCGTCGGCGTCTGGCCCGCGAGGACGAGGTGCCACACCAGCGTGACCGTCTCGGTGTCGCTGAGCCGGTCCCCGTCCACGTCCTGCGCGCGGACGAGATCGGAAAGCAGGTCGTCGCCGGGAGCGGCGCGCCGGCGTGCCACCGCCGCCTTGGCGCCCTCCATGATCCCAGGGACGGCCTCGGCGAACCTCCGGCCCGAGCCCGCCGCGACGGCGGCGCCGTACGCGCGCCACCGCGGCCGGTCGTCCTCGGGAATGCCGACCAGCTCGCAGATGACCCCGATCGGCAGCGGCCGGGTGAAGTGCCGCATCAGGTCCACCGCACCGTCCTCGGCGTGGCCGGGCAGCGCGTCGAGCAGCTCCGCCACGAGAGTGCCGATCCGCGGCCGGAACGCCTCGGCGCGGCGCGCGGTGAACGCGGGGGACACCAGCCTGCGCAGCCGCGCGTGCTCGGGCGCGGCCAGCTCGGTCATGGTCCGCATGTAGGGGCGGCAGTCCTCCGGCACGTCCGGCCCCATGAAGCTGCCGGAGGTGATCTCGAACCTCGGGTCGCCGAGCATCGCCCGCGCGTGCTCGTGCCGGGTGAGGACCCACCAGGGGGCCGCGCCGGGGACGGGCAGCCGTGCCAGCGGAGAGCATTCCCGCGCCGCTCCGTACGCGGTGAAGGGGTCGCGCACCACGGCGGGGTCGGTGAGATCGATCTCGGGGACGGTGGGCATGGGTCCTCCCGGTGGTGAGAATGGTGAAATAGATGATCCCATCATCTGGATGTTGACGTTATCTTGAATTTCCCGCGCGCGGCAATCGCGGGACGCCCGCCCGCGCGGGACGGGCGTCAGCCGATGGAGAAGGCGGGGCCGCGGTTGCCCGCGCGGTCGACGGCCTGGATCGTCACCCGGCCCGCCGGGACCGTCAGGGTCTGCGGCTTCCCCGCGTCCGCGGTCGCAGAGACCGCCGTCGCCTTCGCCGTCGTCCCGGGCGGGGTGACCAGGTAGGAGGCGGCGCGGCCGGTGTACCAGTCGTCGCCCGGCGCCGTGAACGCCACCGTGTTGCCCTGCCGCGAGACGCCGCGCAGCGCGCCCGGCGGACGGGTGTCGGTCCCGTACCGCCCGGACCGGTGCTCGTCGTGGTGGTAGGTCCACCACTCGCTGTTGGCGGCGGCCTTGCCCGCGGTCTTCCAGGCGAACAGGTAGCCCTCCCGGGTGGTGGCGACCAGGTCCGTCCGGCCGTCGCCGTCCAGGTCGCCCGCCGTGGGGGCCCACAGCAGCCATCCGCCGGTGAAGAAGGGGAAGCCGGCGGCCTGGCCCGTGCCGCTGAAGGCGTGCAGGGTGGAGGTGTCGCCGCCGTCGACCACCTCGGCCCGCCCGTCCCCGGTCACGTCCGCGATGAGCGGCGAGCCGAGGAACCCGAGGCCGGTGCGGCCCTGCGGGAACCCCGGCACCGGCAGCGACGTGGCGGCGTCGTAGCCGCGCTGGTAGTTCCCGACCGGCTGCCCGCTGCCGGGGAACAGCAGCGCGGCGATCAGCGACGCGGCGCCCGAGCCCGCCTCGGTGTAGCCCAGCCGGCCGAACGGTCCGAACTTGCCGAACGCCCCGGTGGTGGTGAAGGACAGCGGCACGTCCGCCGGCAGGTTCCCGCCGAGCACCGCACCCGGGGACAGCGCCGCGGCGGGGTTCTCCAGCGGCCCGAAGTTCTTGATGATCTTTCCGGCGCCCGAGATCAGGTAGGTCGGGGAGAACGACGGGCCGGTCGCCACCTCGTCCTTGCCGTCCCCGTCGACGTCGGCCACGGCGGGCTGGTTGACGCCCTCGGTGACGAACTCCTGGGCGCTGCCGTAGAAGGTCATCGTCGACGGCGTCCGGACCGGCCAGCCGGCGACCGGCGAGCCGTCGGCGTGGTAGGCGAAGACGAAGTTGGCGCCGTAGAACTGCTCGCCCCCGCCCTTGCTCTCCGACCGCTGCGACCGGACCACGACCTCCGGCCTCCCGTCGCCGTCGAGGTCGGCGAGCGCGGGCATCCCCGCCAGCTTGTGGTCGTCGATCCGCACGTAGCCGGACGGCGGCTTCCGGTCGAGCGTCACCTCGACCGGCCAGCCCGGCAGCTCCGAGCCGTCCGGCCGCCACGCGTGCAGCCTGCCGTCCCAGCCTGCCTGGACGACGTCGAGCCGCCGGTCGCCGTCGAGGTCGGCCAGCATCGGCGAGGCGGTGGCGCCCTGCACCGGGAGCCGCGTGTACTTCAGCGCCGGACGGGGGATCGCCGGCTTGGCCACGCCCGCGTCCAGCACCTTCGGCCAGCCCGGCAGCGGGCGCCCGGACGCGTCGAAGGCGTACGTCCGGCCGGTGGTGCTGGTGACGACCACCTGCTGCCGCCCGTCGTGGAAGAGGTCGCCGATCGCGACCGGCGCCACGATCGGCTCGTGGCCCGGGTCGACGCCCGGATAGCCGCGCTGCGGGACGGTCGGCAGCGTGGTGACCGGCCAGCCGGGGAGCTCGGCACCGGTCGACCCGTCGCGCGCGTGGACCCGTCCGTCGCCGTCGCCGTAGACGATCGCCTGCCGCCCGGTGCCCTGGAGGTCGGCCAGCGCGGGCTGGCTCTCGTTGCCGACGCCGAGCTTCATCGGGAACCCGGCCCGCAGCGCCGGATCGTGGTGAACTCCGATCGCGCGCCGCTCCTCCGACATCCGCCCCGAGGCGTCCCAGACCCGCAGCCGCAGGGTGACGGTGTACTGCTCGCTCGCCGACAGGGCCTTGTCGGCCGACAGCGCGTACTGCTTCTTCCACACCGACTCGGGCACCTTGGACAGATCGACCGAGCCGACCCGTCCGTCGAAGGGGGCGGTGCCCGAGCCGGAGCCACCGGTGCGGAAGGCGCCGTCGGCGGGCTCGACGCCGGGGGCCCACTCCAGCTCGTACCGGTACTTGGACGACCGGGGGGCCGCGACGTACCCGGTGACCTCGACGTCCGAGGTCGTCTCCGGATCGTGGAGCGAGTACCAGCCGGGCCCGGTGATCGAGCCGACGGGCGGCACCGCGCCGTCCTTGACCGCCTGGAGGGCCTTGGCGACGTTGGGCCGCCCGTACCCGTACTGCCGGTCCCAGCCGGGCCTGCCCGCCCACGGCAGCGACGGGTCGTCGATGTCGGACGCGGTGGCCCGCAGGACCTGGACGGCCTCCTCGTTGGTGAGCGGCCGTCCGATCTGGATCCCGTAGGACAGCAGCAGCCCGAACACGCCGCCGGTCGTCGGCGTCGACTCCGAGGTGGAGCCGCCCTGCGTGGCCACCGAGAACATCGCCTTGGGCCCGAACGAGGTCTGGCCGGACCGGGCGCGGTAGGTGCTGGTCAGCGGATTGGCCAGCGGGTCCGGCACGCCCGCGGTGTTGGCGACCAGCCCGTTCCCGGGGATCACGTGCGGCCAGAACATGCCGCCCTGGTGGTCGGTGGAGTCGAAGTCGTTGCTGGACTCCACCATGACGACGCCGTCCCGCCAGAGCTTGTCGACGGTCTGCCGCATGTAGCCGGAGTAGCCGAGGTCGGCGGTGGTGCTGACGATCACCTTCGCGCCCATGTGCGCCGCGTACAGCCAGGCCTGCGCGAGGTCGTCGGTCCGGTCCAGCGCCTCCTGCCCGGCCCGGATCGGCAGGATCCGGCAGCGCGGGCACACCCCGGCGCCCTCGGTGGCGTTGTCGGTCTGCGCGGCCAGCGTCTTCATCTGGCTGTTGGCGTGGCCGTAGGTCGAGTCGTAGGTCGCCGGGTCGTTCTGGCGCTCGTAGAAGTCCCAGCCCGAGATGTCGTCGGTGAAGCCGTTCCCGTCGTCGTCCTCGCCGTCGGAGAACGCGGCGATGAGGTCCTCGGGATCGGTGCGCCCGTTCCCGTTGGCGTCCTTCACCCGGGGGTCCCCGGCGTAGTCGGCCGCGGTCACCACCCCGTCGCCGTTCCGGTCGTGCGCCGTGGACCCCTCGGGGACGGGCAGCTCACCGGTGTTCAGGTACACCTTGTCGGCGAGCTCCGCCCCGTCGCCGTTGTGCCAGTTGATCCCGCCCTCCACGTAGGCGATCAGCACGTCGGGTGAGCCGGTGGTGTACTCCCGCCACGCCTTGTCGACCGACATGCCGGAGGCGTTCTCCGGGTCCTTGGCGCCGGGTGTGCAGCGCGGCATGAAGGAGTAGAGCGCGTGCTGCTCCTGTCCGGCCACCTTGCGGCACTGGCCGGGGGCCTCGGCGCCGGCGTACCCCGGATCGTCGGGCGGTGTGGCCGGGAACCCCGGACCGGCAAGGGCGGCCGGCCCCCAGAGCAGCATCAGCGCGGCCAGGACGACACTCTTCGAACGCATCCGCATCCGGGGCTCCAGACCTCACCGGGGAGACCGTGCGAATACGAATATGACTCACCTTTGTGACGGCGGATACCGACATCGGTGACAAGAGAAGGAGCCCGCTTGCTTACTTCGGGACAAACGGTCCCGCACCGTGCCCGCCGGGCTTCAGGAACCGGACGCCGACGCGCTCGTGCTGGTGGCGACGATCACGGCGACGGTGACGGCCTGGACCTGCTGGACGGCCTTGCGGACGGCCTCGCCGCCCCAGTCACCCTCGCTGATCTCCTTGCCGCGGCGCTTCAGCGCCTTCCGGTCGGCGTCCCGGAACAGCTTGGGCAACATGTCGACGGCGTGCAGGATCGAGACGAGCGCGGCGGTGCGGTCCAGCGGGGCGGCGTGGTCGACGGCGGAGGCGCGGACCCGCGCCAGGACCTCGGCCTCGAGGCCCGGGTCACCCGGCATCCACGCGGTCGTGGGGAACAGGCCGAGGACCTTGCCGTGCTCCTCGTGAAGGACACCCGCCTCGGCGAGGTCCGCCAGCAGGGCCTCCTTGAGGTTCCTGGCCCGGCTGCGCCAGCCCGAGAACCCGGCGATCTTCCCGATCGCGTCCTTGGGCTTGCGGCCGTGCGCCACCTGGACGAGTTCGGCGAGCCGTGGGTCGGCCGGCCGTTCTCCGGTCTCCACGAGCCGTCCGGCACGGTGGTCGGCCTCACCGTCCTCGGTGAGCCGCAACGCGCCGTCCATGGTGAGCTCGACGATCGCGGCTCCGGCGAGCGCGGCTCCGAGCTTGGTGCCGTCCACCATGGGCTTGCCCGTGTCGTCCTTGAGCGCGAGAAGCAGGAACTCTTCGGCGAGTGTCAGGGTCATGCCCCTATCACTACAGCATCGAAAGCCCCCGAAAACCGCCCGAAGCGACCTCATGCCTGCCGACGGGGGGCACCGCCTGCGCCAGGGCTTGCGCTTCAGCGGAAGGGAGCGGCGAGATGCGCCTGCTCCTCGGCTTCGGCCTTGGGGGAGGGCCGTGATCCGCATGTAGGTTCGGGTGGTGGGCGATACTGGGATTGAACCAGTGACCTCTACCGTGTCAAGGTAGCGCTCTCCCACTGAGCTAATCGCCCGTGCGCGTGTCCGCACGTTGAGGTGGAGACGGGATTTGAACCCGTGTACACGGCTTTGCAGGCCGTTGCCTCGCCTCTCGGCCACTCCACCAGAGCGAGGCCGTCCAGGACCTCTCAGAGCGGAAGACGGGATTCGAACCCGCGACCCTCACCTTGGCAAGGTGATGCTCTACCACTGAGCCACTTCCGCTTGTCGTTCCGGGGTTTCCCCCGGCGCGCATGAATAACTCTAGCGGAATCCCGGAGTGCTCGCGCACTCGTCGGACGGGCTGGCGGGGGCCTCGGCGTGCAGCGAGTCCCAGAAGGCCAGCTCCTCGTCCTCCTCGAGGTGGGCGATGCGGCCCCAGAACTCCCGGTCCTCGGCCTCGTGCGCGGCGGCGAGGGAGAGCACGGGCATGATCGTCGTCCCGGCGTCGGCCAGGTCGAGGTCGGCGGGGGTCAGCTCGGCGGGCAGCTCGACCGGGGTGGCGGGACGGTGGTGCTTGCCGCGCTTGCGGACCCGGATGGGCGGCGCGGTGGGCGTGCGCGCGGCGGCGGCGCGCCCGGCCCGGCCCGCGGCCAGGGCGGCGGTGCCGCAGAGGACGAACGCGAGGACGCCGCCGAGCACGACCTCCTGGACGGGCGGTGGCGCGTCCTTGACCGGCTCCTGCTCGTGGGTGCGGGCGCGGGCTCCGGCGGCGGCCGGGGCGGCGAGCTGCTCGACCGAGGGCGCCGGGCCGGCGTGCTTGGGCGCGTACTTCTGCTCGACCCTGACCTTGGCGGGGTAGCCGTAGCCGACGACCGAGTCGGTGTCGCGGGTCTTGCGCATCAGCTTGTAGCCGTCGGCGTTGCCCTCGATGGTGTGCAGGGTGTGGCCGTCGACCCTCTCGACGATGCCGACGTGGTCGATCTGGTCGAGGTCGCCCGAGCCGCTCCAGTCGTAGAAGACGAAGGCGCCGGGCTGGGGCTCGGTGCCCCACGCGTCCTGCTTCCGGAACCACTTGGCGTGGTCGATGGTGGAGGCGAACTGCCCGGCCTGGTCGGTGACCCCGGCCTTGTCGGCGGCCCAGGCGAGGAACATGTCGCACCAGGGCGCGGTCTTGAAGTAGTCGTCGTGGTCGCCGTCGACGTTCCTGGCGTACCAGTCGCCGAACTTGGTGTAGCCGTCGCCCTTCTCGGCGTAGCCGAGCTGGGCCTTGGCCACGTCGAGCAGCTTTTTGCCGATCGGGTCCATGACGCTCCCCTGCCGCCTCTCCGGTGCGGACGGGAGGACGTCCGACCCCGCCCCGGAACGCGGCCGGCTTTCAAGGTCACGTTCCGATCTCGGTGGAATGTAGCGGAGGTAAAGAGCGGGGGGCAAGTGGTTCGAGAGAAGCGGTCAAAACGGACTATAGGGGCATCGTCAGAAGTAGCCCCGGGGGAGCACGGTGACGGGGCAGGGGGCGGCGCGCGCCACCTTGAGCGCGACCTCGCCGAGGAACACCCGGTGGACGGAGGCGTCCTCACTGCTCGCGCAGACGAGGATCTCGCCCTCGGGCCAGTCGATGTCGGCCACGGCCTCGGCCACGTCGCCGCCCTCGGCCAGGCTCGCCGAGACGTCCCCGGACTCCAGGCCGGAGCTGTCGAGCGCGAGCCGGATCGCCAGTGCGAGATCGTCCTGGAGCCCGCCCGTGGGGACGTCCCCGACGGCCAGGGTGATCAGGCGGAGGGGGACGCCGAGCCGCTCGGCGGCCTGGGCCGCGCGGGTCACCGCCTCGTCGGCCTGCGGGCGCCGGACGTACATGACGGTGATGCCGGCGAGGGCGTCGGGCGGCTCGTAGCCGAGCGGCGGCAGCATCACCGCCTCGGTGGCCGAGTGCAGCAGGTGGTCGGCGGTGGCGCCGATGCCGATGCGGCCGCGGGCGCCGCCGGCGCCGGAGCCGACCACGATCAGGTCGGCGCCGATCCTGCTGGCGAGCGCGGTGAGCCCGCGCCCGACGCTGCGGCCCTCCTGGACGACCAGCTCGGCGCGCTGGTCGCCGAGGACGGCCGCGGCCTGGTCCAGCAGGGCGCGGGCCTCGCCGGCGGCGCCGGGCCGGTCGGGCGGGTGCACGGTGGCCACCGTGAGCCGGCCCCCGGTGAGGGCCACGATGGCCCGCGCCAGGTGCAGGGCCTCCCTGCCGCCTCCGTCGTGCGCGTACCCGGCCAGGACGTGTTCTCCGATCATGTGTCGATTCTTCCCGCTGCCGGGACCTGTCAAGACCGGCCATCGACGGGCGGGGCACCGCGACCGGCGGTCTGACGTGCGGATACTCGCCGGGACCCCCTACAGTTTTGGGGTAGATTCACGACGTCTGACTGAAATATAGCTATTTGGGGGGATTGTGGGCGTGGACAGCGGGGGGCCGGACATCGCCGCCGGCAGGTGGGCCATCGACCCGGTCCATTCCGAGATCACCTTCACCATCCGGCACCTGATGACCACGGTGCGCGGGTCGTTCACCGACTTCGGCGGCGAGATCCGGGTCGCGGGCGACCCGCTCGGCTCGGCCGCCGAGGCCGAGATCCGGATGGCCTCGATCGACACCCGCAGCCCCGACCGGGACGCGCACGTCAGGTCCGCCGACTTCCTGGACGTGGACAACCACCCGGTGATGGCCTTCGCCGGCACCGGCGTCGAGCCCGCGACGATCGGCCGCCGCGCCCGCCAGCCCCGCTACCACGTGGACGGGGAGCTGACGATCAAGGACGTCACCCGCCCGGTCCGGCTGCTGGCCGAGTTCCACGGCACCGCCTCCGACCCGTGGGGCGGCACCCGCGCCGGCTTCACCGCCACCGCCTCCATCAGCCGCCGCGACTTCGGCATCGAGTTCAACGTGCCGTTGCAGGGCGACAAGGTGATGCTCGGCGACACGATCGCGATCCAGCTGGAGATCCAGGCGGTCCTGGCGGACGGCGGGGACGCCGCCTGACCCGTCTCAGGCGGGGCGGGACTGCCGGGTCAGCGACAGCAGGTCGCGCGCCGGGCCGGCGGGACGCTGCCCGGCCGGCCAGACCGCGCGCAGCGGCCGGCTGAGGTCCAGCTCGGGGACGGGGACGGCGACCAGCCGTCCGCCCGCGAGCTCGTCGGCGACCGCGAGCTCGCTCACCACCAGCGGCCCCGCGCCCGACACCGCCGCGGCCTTGAGCGCCGTCGTGGAGGCGAGCTGGAGCAGCGGCGCGGCGGTGCCCCCGAACGAGGCCAGCGCCCGGTCGAGGACCTCGCGGGTGCCCGAGCCCTGCTCGCGCAGGACCAGCGGGGTGGCCGCCAGCTCCGCCGCCGGGACCCCGCTCCGCCGCCGCGCCCACGGGTGCCGCGCGGACACGACGACCACCAGCCGGTCGGCGGCGATGACCGTCCCGCTGAGGCCCGCGGGCCTGCGCGTCCCCTCCACGAACCCGAGATCGGCCTCTCCGCCGCGGACCTGCTCGGCCACGGCCGTAGAGTTGGCGGTGCGGAGCGTCACCGCGACCCCCGGGCTGGTCTCCTTCAGCGCCACCAGCCAGCCCGGCATCAGGTACTCGGCCACCGTGAGGCTCGCCACCACGCGCAGCCGCCCGTCGCGCCGTTCCCGCAGGGCGCCGATCCCCGCGTCCAGCGCCTGGGCGGAGTCGACCACCTGCTGGGCCCACCCGGCGACCAGCGACCCCGCCTCGGTGGGCCGCGAGCCGCGCGGGGACCGTTCCAGCAGCGGTACGCCGATCCGCCGCTCCATCGACCTGATCCGGGCGCTGGCGGCGGGCTGGGTCACGCCGAGCTCGGCCGCCGCCCGGCCGAGGCTGCCCAGCCGGGCGACGGCCAGCAGCAGCTCCAGGGCGCCCAGGTCGGGCACCCGATCCGAAAGGGCCATAACCACACCTTATGTCCCCATAGGCCGATGACCTCTAGTGACGCCCGCCGGGACGCCGCACGCTGGGGTCATGGGCACCACGACGGCGACGAGGCCGGGCACCAGCACTCCCGCGGGCGGATCGGAGACCCGCCGCTTCCTCCCCGCGCTGGACCGGCCGGGCGATCTGTTCCGGCACCTCGGGCCGAACTGGTACGCGGCGGTGATGGGCACCGCGATCGTGGCGAACGGGGCGAACGCGCTCCCGGTGACGGTCCCGGGCCTGCACGTCGCGGCGGTCCTCGTCTGGGCGCTGTCGCTGGTCATGCTGGTCGCGCTGGCCTGCGCGCGGGCCGTCCACCTGGTCCGGCACCGCGACGTGGCCGGGCGGCACCTCCTGGCCGACCCGTCGGTCGCGGTGTTCTACGGCTGCCCGCCGATGGCGCTGCTCGCGGTCGGCTACGGGACGCTCGTCCTCGGCCCGGACGTCCTCGGGACAGGCCCGGCCGTGGCGCTCGACGCGCTGCTGTGGACCGCGGGCACCGTGTACGCGGTGATCGCCGCGTTCGGCGTCCCGTACCTGATGATCACCCGGCACGAGGTGCGGCCCGGCACCGCCAACCCCACCTGGCTGCTGCCGGTGGTGGCGCCCATGGTCTCGGCGGCCCTCGGGCCCGCGCTGATCCCGCACCTGCCGGCCGGACAGGCCCGGGAGACCATGCTGTACGGCTGTTACGGGCTGTTCGGCGCGAGCCTGCTGGCGACGCTGGTGCTGCTCCCGGGCATCTGGACCCGGCTGGCCCACGACAAGCTCGCCCCGATCACGCTCACGCCCACGCTGTTCCTGGTCCTCGGGCCGCTCGGCCAGTCCACCACGGCGGTGAACGCGCTGTCCGACGCCGCCTCGGTCGCCCCGCGGTTCGCGGCGGCCATGCACGCGTTCGCGATCCTCTACGGCGTCCCGGTGATCGGATTCGCACTGCTGTGGCTGGCTCTCGCGGTGCCGGCGAACGTGCGGGCGCTGCGGCGCGGCATGCCGTTCGGGATGACCTGGTGGGCCTTCACCTTCCCCGTCGGCACCTGCGTCACCGGCGCCGCGGGCCTGGCCCGGCACACCGGTCTCGACGCGTTCACGGGCCTCGCCGTCGCGCTCTACCTGCTGCTGCTGACCGGATGGCTGGCGGCCGCGACCGGAACCGTGCGCGGCGCCCTCACCGGCCGCATCTTCCTCCCGCCGGCGCCGACGCCCGCGGCCGAGCCCGCACTCGCGAGCACCTGAACGCACGTCCCGCCAGATTGCGGATGCGGCGCACCCTGGAGCGCGAGGCCCCGGGGCGGCTGACGCTCACGATGGGGGGCTACCCGTACCTGACCTACGTCACGATCGCCGGGATGGCCGGGGTCATCGTGCCATGACCTTCCTGAAGGACAGCCGGACGTCGTTCGTGCCGGCCCTGATCACCCTCGCACTGGGTAACGGTGTGGTTGCGATCGGTTCAAGTGCGGGTACGATGCTGCCTGAACGGCCTTGGTGGGCGCCGGCGCGAGCCGGCGGGAGCTGAGCAGAGGCGGCGGTGTCCCTGACCAGCAGGTTGGAAACGCGTTCGGGACGGCCGCCGGCCGAGCTGACCGGCTTCATCGGGCGGCGCGAGGAACTGGCCGAGGTGGGCCGCCTGTTCGGGCGGGGCAGGCTGGTGACCCTGATGGGTCCGGGCGGGGTCGGCAAGACCCGGCTCGCGATCCGGGCCGCCGCGGCGCTCGGCGGCGCGTGCGACGACGGCGTGTGCTTCGCCGACCTGTCGTCGCTGCACGAGCCCGGCCTGCTCGCCCAGGCCGTCGCGGGCGCGTTCGGGCTGCCCGACCAGAGCCCCGCGGCGCTCGACGCGCTCGTCCGCTACCTCGCCGACCGGCGGCTGCTGCTGGTGCTCGACACCTGCGAGCACCTGGTGGACGGCTGCGCGATGCTCGCCGAGGTGCTGTTGCAGAACGCGCCCGGCCTGCGGATCCTGGCCACGAGCCGCCAGCCGTTCGACATCCCGGGCGAGCACACGCTGGTGGTGGCGCCGCTCGAACGTCCCGAGCCCGGCCGGCACGACCCGCTGCGCCCCTGCGCGTCGATGCGGCTGTTCGCCGAGCGGGCCGCGGCGGTCGTCCCGGGCTGGTCGCTGACCGTCGGCAACCAGTCCGCGGTGGCGCTGCTGTGCCACCGGCTCGACGGCATCCCGCTCGCGATCGAGCTGGCCGCGGTCCAGCTCCGCGCGCTGTCGGTGGAGCAGATCGTCGACCGGCTCGACCACCGCATCCTCCAGGTCCGGGGCCGCCGCTCCAGCCTGCCCCGGCACCAGACGCTGCGGGCCGCGATCGACTGGAGCCACGACCTGTGCTCGCCCGGCGAGCGGCTGCTGTGGGCCCGGCTGTCGGTGTTCGCCGGCGACTTCGACCTCGAGCTCGCCGAGCGGATCTGCGCCGACGCGGAGCTGCCCGCGGCCGAGGTGTTCGAACTGGTCGCGGGGCTGGTCGCCAAGTCGGTCGTGGTGCGGGTCGAGAGCGCGGAGACCGTCCGGTACCGGATGCTCGGCACCCTGCGCGAGTACGGCGCCGAGCGGCTCGACCTGCGCGGCGAGACCGAGGCCCTGCGGGCCCGCGCGTTCGAGCGGTTCGTGGGCGTGATCCGGGAGGCCGCCGCCGAGCTGGCCGGTCCGGCGCAGGCGCGCTGGCTGGAGTGGTTCCGCCGCGAGCAGGCCACCGTCCGCGACATGATCGACTACGGCATCCGGTCGGCCGGGCCCGGCGGCGAGGTGCTGCGGGTGGCGCTCACCCTGGGCCGCATCTTCGCCCTCCAGGGGCTGATCGGCGAGGCGCGGCACTGGTCGGCCCGGGCCGTCGAGAGCCACCGGGAGGAGCCGGGGCACGACTGGACCGAGGCGCTCGCGCTGGCCGGCCTGCTGGCGGCGATGCAGAACGACCTCGAGGTCGCCGGCGAGCTGGTGCTGCGGGCCGAGGAGCGCGCCCTGGAGGCGGGCGATCCGGGCGGGCTGGCCTACGTCCGGGAGGCCCAGGGGGTCTGCGCGCTCTACGCGGGCGACCTCGACGGGGCCACCCGGCTGCTCACCGACTCCCACGACCTGCACGCCCGCGCGGGCACCGTCGACGTGCTGGTCCCGATCACCGACGTGTACCTCGGGGTGGCCCGCACCCTCGCGGGCGACGTCGGCGCGGCCGTGCGGCACGCGGCGGTCGCGATCCGCGCGACCGAGGCGTCCGGCGAGCTGTGGTGCCGCTCGTACGGGCTGTGCGTGCGGGGGCTGGCGGTGCTGCTGGGCGGCGACGCCGAGAACGCCCTGCCCGACCTGCGCGCAGGCATGCGGATCAAGCGCGACATCGACGACCGGCTGGGGATCGCGCTGGCGCTCGACATGACCGGCTGCTGCCTGATCGCCCTCGGCGACGCGGTGGGCGGCGTCCGGCTGCTCGGCGCGTCCGACTGGACCCGCGACTACACCGGCACCTCGATGTTCGGGCCGCAGCACGCGCTGCTGCGCGTCGTCTACGAGCAGAAGTCCCGCGACCTGCTCGGCGACGAGGCGTACCAGGCGGCCTACGACTCCGGCCGGGCCCTCGACCTCGCCACGGCGGTCGCCGAGGCGCTGGGCGAGCGCCCGCTCCCCGCCGCCCTGGCGGAGCCGGCCGGCCGCGGCGTCCCCGGCGTCCCGGGCCGGGCGGGCGCCGCGGCGGTCGCGGCGGCCTCGGGCGGGGCCGGGACCGCGGCGCAGCGGCTCACCCGCCGGGAGGTCGAGATAGCCGGGCTGGTGTCCGACGGCCTCACCAACCGCGAGATCGCCGAGCGGCTCGTCATCGCCAAGCGCACCGCCGACTCCCATGTCGAGCACATCCTGGCCAAGCTGGGGTTCTCCTCCCGGACGCAGATCGCCGCCTGGTTCGCCCAGCGCTCCTCGCCCGGCGCCCCGTAGCGCGGTTCACCGAGGGTGAATAGGTAGCCGAATAGGTTGGTCTACCAATGTGCGGCCCGGCCGGTCCGGCCTACTCTGCAAAGGCCAAATCACCGGACCGGCCGGGACTCCCGGCCTGAGGAACCAACCATGCCTGGAACGCGCCGCCGTGGGGCCGAGCAGAGATCGTGCTTCGCGTGGGAGATCGTCGACACGCACCACCGCCCGCAGGACGAGGGGGGACGGTGCGGGGTGAGCCAGAACGAGCGGGCCGCCCTGCGCGCCCTGACCGAGGCGCTCCTGGACGCCCGGCCCGGCACGGTCGGCGAGGTCTGGCGGACCCGGCCGAGCCAGGTGCGGCCGGCCGTGTTCGTCTACGAGGGGCTCGTCGCCCGCGGGGTGCACGACCAGAGCACCCTGAAGATCATCTGGCAGTGACGGGCGGGTGCCGCCCCGCCCCAGGATCGCCGCGGGAGGGCCCCTCAGGAGGTCACTCGCCGATGCGGCCGTCGGCGAGCTCGCGGACCACGTCCAGGTGCCCGAGGTGGCGGGCGTACTCCTGGAGCAGGTGGAACAGGATCCAGATCAGCGTCGGCCGCTCCGCCGGGTCGAAGCGTCCGCCGGGCGCCCCGAGGTTGTCCAGGCCCGCCGCCGCCACGATCTCCCGCGACCGCTCGCACGCGGCGAGGAACGCGGCCCTGAGGTCCGCGAACGCCGTCTCCTCGGGGACGTGCCAGGGCTCCTCGGGCGACCGCTCGCCAGGACCCCGGTCGCCCCACGGCTCGGCGACGGGCTCGCCGGCGAAGCCCCAGCGCAGCCAGCGGATCTCCACGTGCGTCAGGTGGCCGAGCAGTTCCAGCGGGGTCCACCCGGACGGCAGGACCGCGGCGCGCAGCCCGTCCTCGGGGAACCCGTCGAGCTTGCGGAGCAGCGCGTCCCGGTAGAAGTCGAGGTATCCGCCGAGCAGGGCGCGCGGATCGGTCAGGGTGGTCGCGGGCTCGGGCGGCGGCTCCACGGGCGTGATCATTCCTCCGACCCTAACAACGCGGACGGGCGGACGGATAGACGGACGGGCGGCCTGGCCGGCGGTGTCGGTGCGGCCCTCAAGGGGTATCCGCACGTCATGACCGGATTGCCTACGGTGGCGGCGCCGCGTGCCGGGGGACGTACGGGCGGGACGCCGTGACGTCCGGGCGGCTCTGCCTGGTCACCGGTGCGACGGGCTACATCGGCGGACGGCTCGTGCCCGAGCTGCTCGCCGCCGGGTACCGGGTGCGGTGCGCGTCCCGGCACCCCGGGAACCTGCGCGACCACCCGTGGGCCGGGGACGTCGAGGCCGTTGAGGCCGACGTGCTGGACGCGGGTTCGCTCCGAGCCGCGCTGGACGGAGTCGACGTCGCGTACTACCTCGTCCACGCGATGGGCGGCGGCGAGGACTTCCGGGAGCGGGACCGCCGGGCCGCCCGCACCTTCGCGGGCGCGGCACGGGAGGCCGGGGCCAGCCGCGTGGTCTACCTCGGCGGGCTCTACTCGGGCGGGCGGCTCTCGGAGCACCTGCGGTCGCGGGCGGAGGTCGCCGAGATCCTGCTGGAGGCCGGAGTACCGGTCGCGGTGCTGCGCGCCGCGGTGATCATCGGGTCCGGGTCGGTGTCGTTCGAGATGCTGCGCCACCTGACCGAGCGGCTCCCGGCGATGGTCACCCCGCGGTGGGTGCGGTCGCGGATCCAGCCGATCGCGATCCGGGACGTGCTGCGGTACCTGGTCGGGGCCGCGGCGCTGCCGCCGGAGGTGAGCCGCGGGTTCGACATCGGCGGGCCGGACGTGCTCACCTACCGGGACATGATGCAGCGGTACGCGGCCGTCGCGGGCCTGCCCAGGCGGGTGATCCTGCCGGTCCCGGTGCTGTCGCCGTGGCTGTCCAGCCTGTGGGTGGGCCTGATCACCCCCGTCCCCGGCGGCCTGGCCCGCCCGCTGGTCGGGTCGCTGACCAGCGAGGTCGTCTGCCGCGAGCACGACATCGCCGAGTACGTGCCGGATCCGCCGGGCGGGCTGCTCGGTTTCGACGACGCGGTCCGGCTCGCGCTCCAGCGGGTCCGGGAGGCGGGGGTCGGCACCCGGTGGAGCTCGGCCCCGGTCCCGGGCGCGCCCAGCGACCCGCTGCCCACCGACCCCGACTGGGCCGGCGGCAGCCTGTACGTGGACGAGCGCGAGGCCCGGACGGCCGCGCCGCCGGAGGCGGTGTGGCGGGTCGTGGAGGGGATCGGCGGCGACAACGGCTGGTACTCGCTGCCCGTCGCGTGGCGGCTGCGCGGGCTGCTGGACCGGCTGTCCGGCGGTGTCGGGCTGCGCCGGGGCCGCCGCGATCCGGCGCGGCTGCGGACCGGCGACGCGCTCGACTTCTGGCGGGTCGAGGCGGTCGAGCCCGGCCGGCTGCTGCGGCTGCGCGCCGAGATGCGCCTGCCGGGCCGGGCCTGGCTGGAGCTGGCCGTCCGGCCGGGGGAGCGGGGCGGGAGCGTGTACACCCAGCGTGCCGTCTTCAGCCCGCACGGGCTGCTCGGCCACCTGTACTGGCGATCGATCTCCCCGTTCCACACCCTGGTCTTCGGGGGGATGCCGCGCAACATCGTCCGCGCGGCCGTGGCCGGGGCCGGGCGGGACCGGACTCCTACCGCGGGCCCGCGATGAGGGCGCGGTGCGAGGCCATCAGACCCGCCGGAAGGTCGCCGGGGGAGAACCAGTGCGCCTCCAGGATCTCGCGCGGATCGATGCGCAGTTCGCCGCCGACCAGCTCGGCCTCGTAGGCGATCTCGGCGCGCAGCCGGTATCCGCTGGTGACCCGGACCGGCCGGCCGACCCGCACCTCCAGTGCGGTCTCCTCGCGGACCTCCCGGACGACGGTGTCCTCGAAGGTCTCGCCGCGCTCGGCGTAGCCGGTGGGCAGCCCCCAGTCCCGGCCGTCGGGCCACAGCCGGTGCCGGAGCAGCAGCACCCGGCCGTCGCCGTCCCGCACCACGCCGGTCACGCCGATCATGAACGTGGCCTGGCGCAGCCACAGGAGCCGCCACTGGAGGCCGCCGTTGAGCGACTTCCAGAGCCGGGCGAGCAGAGCGTCCACGATCTCTCCTGACGGGGGCGCCCGGTGCCCGGACGGGCGCCGGCGGGATGACCGACAGCGTAACTTCGGCGCTCCGTCCGCACGGGGCCCGCCGCGGTTCGCAGGAATAGATCTTCGGGGCCGCCCGTTCCGGTAGGGTAATTGAACATTCTACTAAATGGGGGCGGGCATGCAGTTCGGGATCTTCAGCGTCGGCGACGTCACGGCCGACCCGACCACCGGGCGCACCCCGTCCGAGGCCGAGCGGATCCGCGCGATGGTGGCGATCGCGGAGAAGGCCGAGGAGGTCGGGCTGGACGTGTTCGCCACCGGCGAGCACCACAACCCGCCGTTCGTGCCGTCGTCCCCGACGACCATGCTCGGCTACCTCGCCGCCCGCACCGAGCGGCTGATCCTGTCCACCGCGACCACGCTGATCACCACCAACGACCCGGTGAAGATCGCCGAGGACTTCGCGATGCTCCAGCACCTGGCCGGCGGCCGGGTGGACCTGACGATGGGACGCGGCAACACCGGGCCGGTGTACCCGTGGTTCGGCAAGGACATCCGCGACGGGATCCCGCTGGCCGTCGAGAACTACAACCTGCTGCACCGGCTCTGGCGCGAGGACGTCGTCGACTGGGAGGGACGGCACCGCACGCCGCTCCAGTCGTTCACCTCGACGCCGCGCCCGCTGGACGGCGTCCCGCCGTTCGTGTGGCACGGCTCGATCCGCAGCCCGGAGATCGCCGAGCAGGCCGCCTTCTACGGGGACGGCTTCTTCGCCAACAACATCTTCTGGCCCAAGGACCACTTCCAGCGGCTGATCGCCCTCTACCGGCGGCGCTACGAGCACTACGGCCACGGCAGCGCCGACCAGGCGATCGTCGGCCTCGGCGGGCAGGTGTTCATGCGGAAGAACTCGCAGGACGCGGTCCGCGAGTTCCGCCCGTACTTCGACAACGCCCCGGTCTACGGGCACGGCCCCTCGCTGGAGGAGTTCACCGAGGAGACGCCGCTCACGGTCGGCAGCCCGCAGCAGGTCATCGACAGGACGCTGGCGTTCCGCGACCACTTCGGCGACTACCAGCGGCAGCTCTTCCTGATGGACCACGCGGGACTGCCGCTGAAGACCGTCCTGGAGCAGCTCGACCTGCTCGGCGAGGAGGTCGTCCCGGTACTGCGCCGCGAGTTCGCCAAGGGGCGGCCCGCGCACGTGCCCGACGCGCCCACGCACGCCTCGCTCGGCGCCGCCAAGGCTCGGGCAGGGGCCGGCGCCCAGGCCCGCGCCGGGGAGCCGGAGGGGGCCCGATGACCACCCGCACTCTCGCCGTCGTGTCGGCCGGCCTCGGGCGGCCGTCCTCGACGCGGCTGCTCGCCGACCGGCTCGCGGCGGCGGCGGAAGGGGCCCTGCGCGAGCGCGGCTCCGACGTCGCCGTGGAGCCGGTCGACCTGCGCGACCACGCCCACGCGCTGGTCGACAACCTGCTCACCGGGTTCCCCGCGGCGCCGCTGCGCGCCGTGGTCGAGGCGGTGACCGGCGCGGACGGCCTGATCGCGGTCACGCCGATCTTCAACGCCTCCTACAGCGGCCTGTTCAAGACGTTCTTCGACGTGCTGGACAAGGACGCGCTGGAGGGGCGGCCGGTGCTGATCGGGGCGACCGGCGGCACCGCCCGGCACTCGCTCGCGCTCGACCACTCCGTCCGCCCGATGCTGGCCTACCTGCGCGCGAACGTCGTCCCGACCGGGGTGTACGCCGCGTCCGAGGACTGGGGGAGCGGCGGTGACGGCGCGCTGACCGAACGCGTCGACCGCGCGGGCGCGGAGCTGGCCGGGCTGATCGAGGGCCGCGCGCCGGCCGGACGGCCCGACCCCTACGCCGACCCCGTCCCGTTCGCGGAGATGCTCGCCGCCGGACGGTCCCCCTCCTGACGCCGGCCCCGGGCGCGGCGGCCGATGATGGACGGGCCTGACCAGGCACAATGGCCCGATGGATGTCCGCATCGGGGTCCGCGTGGAAGGGGTCGTGCAGGGGGTCGGCTTCCGGCCGTTCGTGCACGGCCTGGCGACGACCCTCGGCCTGTCGGGGATCGTCGGCAACGACGCCGCCGGCGTGTTCATCGAGGTGCAGGGCGCGCCCGGCACCGTCGACCGCTTCCTGGACGGGCTGCGCGCCCGGCCGCCGCGGCTCGCCGTCGTCGAGCGCGTCACCACCAGGACGCTGCGGGCCGCCGGGGGCCCCGGAGGGGGCGAACGGTTCGCCATCGTCGGCAGCGACACCTCCGGGACACCCCGCGCGCTGGTGTCCTACGACTCGGCGACGTGCGACGACTGCCTGCGCGAGATGCGCGACCCCGCCGACCGGCGGTACCGGTACCCGTTCGTCAACTGCACCAACTGCGGACCGCGGTTCACGATCGTGACCGGGGTGCCCTACGACCGCCCGAACACGACCATGGCGGGCTTCGCGATGTGCGCGGACTGCGCCCGCGAGTACCACGACCCGGCCGACCGCAGGTTCCACGCCCAGCCGGTGTGCTGCCCGGCGTGCGGGCCGGCCCTGTCCTTCCGCCCGGACGGCGGGGGCGACCCGCTGGGCGCGGCCCGCGCGCTCCTCGGGGACGGCGGGGTGCTGGCGGTGAAGGGGCTGGGCGGCTACCACCTGGCGGCGCGGGCGGCCGACGAGGCCGCCGTCGTGGCGCTGCGGGCCCGCAAGCACCGGCCCGGCAAGCCGTTCGCCGTCATGGTCCCGGACCTGGACGCGGCGCGGCGGCTGTGCGTGCTCGACGAGGCCGCCGAGGTCGAGCTCCTCACCGGCCCCCGGCGGCCCATCGTGCTGCTGCGGCGGCGGCCCGGCGCGGCGCTCGCCGGGGCCGTCGCGCCCGGCGACCGCACCGTGGGGCTGATGCTGCCCTACACCCCGCTGCACTATCTGCTGGTCACCGAGCCGCTGGTGCTGACCAGCGGGAACGTCTCCGATGAGCCGATCGTCCACCGGGACCCCGACGCGTTCGACCGGCTCGGCGGCATCGCGGACGCGTTCCTCGCCCACGACCGGCCGATCCACACCCGCGCCGACGACTCGGTCGTGCGCGCCTTCCGCGGGCGCGCGCTGCCGGTGCGGCGGTCGCGCGGGTACGCGCCCGAGCCCGTCCCGGTCGCCGCCGGGCGGCCGGTGCTGGCGTGCGGCGCGGAGCTGAAGAACACCTTCTGCCTGGCCCGCGCCGGCCGGGCGTTCGTCTCGCACCACATCGGCGACCTGGGGAACTACGAGACGCTGCGCGCGTTCACCGAGGGGATCGAGCACTTCGCGCGGCTGTTCGGCGTCGTCCCGGAGATGGTCGCGCACGACCCGCACCCCGAGTACCTGTCCACCAAGTACGCCCTGGACCTGGACCTGCCCGCGGTCGCCGTGCAGCACCACCACGCGCACATCGCGTCCTGCCTGGCCGACAACGGCGCCTCCGGGCCGGTGATCGGGGTCGCGTTCGACGGCACCGGGTACGGCGCCGACGGAACCCTGTGGGGCGGCGAGTTCCTGGTCGCCGACCTGCGGGACTACCGGCGGGCCGGGCATCTGGAGCCGGTGCCGCTGCCCGGCGGCGAGGCCGCGATCCGCGAGCCGTGGCGGATGGCGGCGGCCTACGGCGTCCCCGGCGACCTGCCGGTCGCGGACCGTCCGGACTGGGACGCCGTCACCGAGCTGGCCCGCCGCGGGATCGGCTCGCCGCCCACCTCCAGCATGGGCCGGCTGTTCGACGCCGTCGCCGCCGTCCTCGGCGTCCGCGACCGGGTCGACCACGAGGGCCAGGCCGCCGCCGAGCTGGAGCAGCGCGCCGATCCCGCCGAGCGGGCCGCCTACGCGGCGCACATCCGGGACGACCCCGGCGCGGGCGGGTTCCTGGTGGCCGGCGCGGACCTGGTCGGGGCGGTGGTCGCCGACCTGCGCGCCGGCGTGCCCGTCCCGCTGATCTCCGCGCGGTTCCACAACGCGGTCGCCGCGCTGATCGTGGCCGGGGCGGTGCGGCTGCGGGACGAGACCGGGCTCACCACCGCGGCCCTGTCGGGCGGGGTGTTCCAGAACATGCTGCTGCTGGAGCGCGCGGCGGGCGGGCTCGCGGCGGAGGGCTTCGAGGTGCTCACCCACCACCGCGTCCCGCCGAACGACGGCGGCATCAGCCTCGGCCAGGCCGCCGTCGCCATCGCGCGCTCCTAGCAGATGCGGGGGAGCGGGTCGCCGACCATCAGGTCGACGATGCGGGTCCCGCCGAACGCGGTGCGCAGCAGCACCAGGCCCGGCGGATCGTCCTTGACGTGCCCGATCACCGCCGCCCCCGCCCCCAGCGGGTGCGCGCGCAGCGCGGCCAGCGCGGTGCCCGCCGCGCCGCCCGAGACCACGACCACCGCCCGCCCCTCGCACGCCACGTACATCGGGTCGATGCCGAGCAGCTCGGAGGCGCCGCGCACGGCCGGGTGCACGGGGACCGCGTCCTCGTCCACCACGATCGCGACGCCGTGCTCGCCGGCGACCTCGTTGAGGACGGTGGCGACGCCGCCGCGGGTCGCGTCGCGCATCCGCCGCACCTCGCCGCCGCACGCGTCCATCAGCGCGGCGATCAGCCCGTTCAGCGCGGCGGTGTCGGAGGCCAGGTCGGCCTCCAGGTCCAGGTCGCCGCGGGCCAGCATGATCGTGATGCCGTGCTCCCCGATCGGCCCGGTGACCAGGACCGCGTCGCCCGGGCGGACCGAGCCGGACGGCGCCCGGCGGACCGCGCCGACACCGGACGTGCTGATGTAGCAGCCGTCGGCCTTGCCGCGCTCCACCACCTTGGTGTCGCCGGTGACGATCGACACTCCGGCCGCCTCGGCGGCGCGGCGCATCGAGGCGGTGATCCGGCGCAGGTCCGCGACCGGGAACCCCTCCTCCAGGATGAACCCGGCCGACAGGTACAGCGGCGTCGCGCCGCTGACGGCCAGGTCGTTGACCGTGCCGTTGACGGCGAGGTCGCCGATGTCGCCGCCGGGGAAGAACAGCGGCGCGACCACGGAGGAGTCGGTGGTGAACGCCAGTCGGGCGCCGTCCACCGCGAACCGGGCGCTGTCGTCCAGCCGGTCGAGCAGCGGGTTGCCGAACTCCTCCAGGAACACCGCCTCGATCAGCGTGCGGGTCGCCTTGCCGCCCGAGCCGTGCGCGAGCGTGATCGCCTCCTCACGGACCCGGGGTTTGCGCCGCCGGGCCCGGTCGATCCGCTCCAGGACCTGCTCCTCGCGGCTCACCGGCGCGGCGTGCGCGTGCTCGGCCACCGCCGCCTCGGCCCAGCCGGCCGTCCGCACGCCCTCGTCCATGCCGTTCCCGTTCAGCCCGGCGCCGGTCACCGGGTCGCCTCGCGGACGCGGTCGCGGGTGAAGCGGCCGAAGTTGTAGTACGCGGCGCACGCGCCCTCCGACGACACCATGCAGGTGCCGATCGGCGTCTCCGGCGTGCACGCGGTGCCGAACACCTTGCACTCCCACGGCTTGAGCACGCCCTTGAGTACCTCGCCGCACTGGCACGCCTTCGGGTCGGCGACCCGGACGCCCGGGACGTCGAAGATCCGCTCGGCGTCGTGCGCGGCGTAGCCGTCCCGGACGCGCAGCGCCGAGTGCGAGATGAAGCCGAGGCCGCGCCACTCGAAGTAGGGCCGGAGCTCCATCGTCTCGTTGATCGCCTGGAGCGCCTTGGCGTTGCCGTCCCACGGCACCACCCGGCCGTACTGGTTCTCCACCTCGCAGCGGCCCTCGCGGAGCTGGACCAGCAGCATGTGCACCGACCGCAGGATGTCCAGCGGCTCGAACCCGGCCACC
The DNA here is from genome assembly GCF_036227065.1 of Spirillospora sp. NBC_01491. Lineage (GTDB taxonomy): Bacteria > Actinomycetota > Actinomycetes > Streptosporangiales > Streptosporangiaceae > Spirillospora > Spirillospora xylanilytica. Next base: position 1,680,944 of record NZ_CP109432.1, on the reverse strand, counting down.
ACGATCGGCTTGCGGTGGTCGCGGGCGATGAACTCGTACGGCCGGCAGCCGATCACCGCCGACACGTGCCCGGGGCCGAGGAAGCCGTCCAGCCGCAGGTCGGGCGAGTCCAGGATCGCCTTGATCGCCGGGATGATCGTCACGTGGTTGGCGAACACCGAGAAGTTGTCCAGTCCGGCGGCGCGGGCCCGCAGCACGGTCATCGCGGTGGACGGCGCGGTGGTCTCGAAGCCGATGGCCATGAACACCACCCGCCTGCCCGGGTTCCGCTCGGCGATCCGCAGCGCGTCCAGCGGCGAGTACACCATCCGGACGTCGGCGCCCGCGGCCTTGGCGTCGAAGAACGAGCCGTGCCCGCCCGGCACCCGCATCATGTCGCCGAACGTGGCCAGGATGACGTCCGGGCGCCGCGCGATGTGGATCGCGTCGTCGACCCGGCCCATCGGGATCACGCAGACCGGGCAGCCGGGCCCGTGCACCAGCGTGACGTTGTCCGGCAGGTAGTCCTCGATCCCGTGCTTGTAGATGGTGTGGGTGTGGCCGCCGCACACCTCCATGAACGTGTACTCGCGGCCGGGCTCGCACAGGCTCGCGATCGACGCGGCCAGCGCCCGCGCCTTCCCGGCGTCCCGGTACTCGTCGACGTGGCGCATCAGTCGATCCTCGATTCCCGCAGTGCGTCGATCTCGTCGGCGTAGGCCTGGCCGATGCTCTCCAGGAACTCCAGCGCGGCCCGCGCCTCCGACTCGTCGATCTTGGACAGGGCGAAGCCGACGTGGATCAGCACCCAGTCGCCGGGCGCCGGCGGCCCGTCCTCCAGCAGCCCGATGTTGATCGACCGCCGTACCCCGCTGACGTCGACCCTGGCCAGGTCAGGCCGGTCCGACTGGATCTCCACGACCTCGCCGGGGATCCCCAGGCACATCGCGCTCCTCCATGATCTCGATCGATTCCAGTACCAGGTCCCGGCCGCCGGACAGGTCCACCTCCGCCCCGCCGCAGGCGGGGCAGACGGTCAGCGGATCCTCGGTCGCGGCGCGGTGCCCGCAGGCCCGGCAGGCCACCTCGGCCGGCACCGTCACCACCTCCAGCGCCGCCCGGTCCGCCACGCCGCCCGCCGAGACCAGCTCGAACGCCTGGTCCATGGACGGCCCGGCGACCCGCAGCAGCGCCCCGGCGCGCACCCGCACCCGCGCCACCGGACGTCCCCCGGCCCGTTTCTCCACCGCGTCGAGGATCGACTCGGCGATGCCCACCTCATGCACGTCCGCTCCTCTCCGCCGGGGTCACATCGCCCGGATCTTCAGATACCGCTTGATGTCCGGCAGCGACTGCGCCACCAGGACCGCCAGGCCGACCAGCAGCGCCAGCAGGATCAGGCGTTTCCACATCGAGCTCCTCCTCGATCAGTTTCCGGACCAGCTCGACGGCGGGCCCGACGGCGGCCGAGACCGCCTCGCTCAGCTCCATCCCGGGCTCGACACCGGCCGGCTCGCAGCCGACCAGCAGCACCCGCCCGGCCGCGCCGGGCTCCCCGCCGCTGACCAGCGACACCAGGTTCAGCACGGTGTCCGGGGTCATCCCGTGGGCGTCCAGCACGGTGCCGGGCTCGCCCTCCTCCAGCTCCAGCGCGTACAGGGTCCCGGGCGGCCCGCCGCGCGGCGCGGAGTCCACCAGGATCGTGGTGTCGTAGCCGGACAGCTCGTAGGCCAGGTGGATCCCGCGGATGCCGAAGTCGCCGACGTCCACGCCGTCCGGCAGCGCGCACCGGGCCAGCCGGCGGGCCACCTCGACGCCGAAGCCGTCGTCGGACAGGAATACGTTGCCGACCCCTGCGACCAGCACCTTCACAGCGGTTCCACCTCCTCGGGCGTGAAGTAGAGGAAGCGGCCCTGCGCGCGGCGCAGGTCGGCGCCGGGGTCCTCGTCCAGCGTGACCGCCAGGTGCGTCACGCCGTCGACGTCGAACAGGACCGCCTCGACGGTGGCGGCGCGGTCCGCGACGAACATGTCCTGCGCGTCCGACCGGCCCCGCGGACGCAGCCGGACCTTCGCCCCGCGCGCCACCGCCGTCCCGGCGATGACGACGCTGTCGGTCTCGGGCGAGACCGACGCGTCGGCGCCGGGATCCCACCAGGGCGCGGCGGTGCGGAAGACCGCGTCGGCGTCGGCGCCAGGATCGCCCACCAGGCCGCCAGGATCGCCCACCAGGCAGGTCGGGGCGCCCGTCGGTCCGTTCGGATCGCCGCCCGGTCCGCCGGGGCCGCCTTCCGGGCCGCCGGGGACGGTGTCCCAGCCCTGCCGGGGCGGGGCCGCGCGGAGCGCGCCGTGCAGCCGGTCCAGCACCTCGGGCGGCATCGCGTCGATCCGGTCGATGATCTCGGCGGCGCGCGGATCGGTGCCGCGCGCCTCCCGCTTCTCGGCGTCGGTGAGCGCGAGCGTGCGCAGCGACAGGATCTCGTCGATCTCGGTCGCGTCGAACAGGTCCCCGGGGCTCTCCGGCGCGATCCGCGGCCGGTCCTCCAGGATGATCGGCGAGGACAGCAGCACGGCGTCGTCGATCAGCACCGGCCAGACGTGCTCGTTGCGGCACTCCGCCGCGGCCGGACGGGCCCACTCGGGCGGATCGCTCAGCGACAGGAACGTCCCGCCGGACAGGTGCAGCAGGGTGTGCGCGGCGACGAGGGAGCGGCGGAGCGCCCGCTCCCGGTCGACGCCGCTCCACGGCGTGCGGTTCTCCACCTGGACCGCCAGCCTGACCACGCCGTACGGGCCGGGCAGCCGCTCGGCGCGGACGTCCACCGCGATCCGCAGCGGCCGGCGGGTCCGGACGGCCCGGCCCGGCCCGAGCGGCGAGACCGACCGGCGCGCGGGCACGGAGCGCTCGACCGACCCTCCGCCGTCCAGCAGCGCGGCCAGCGGGAACTCCGCCTCGATCTCGTGCTCGGCGGCCTCGTCGAAGGTGCGGTGCTCGACGCCGTCCACGACCAGCGCCCCGCCCGGCTCGACCCGCCGCTCCTGGACGTGCAGGAACCGCAGCCGGAGCCGCAGCACCGCGTCCGAACCGGCCTCCATCAGGCACTCGGTGCGGCTGGCGGACGTCTCCCCGGTCGCGGTGAACCCGGGCGGGACCAGTACCCCGAACTGCCATCGGACCTTGTTCTTGGCCGCCGACGCCCGGTACGGGTACAGCAGGTAGCCCTCGTACAGCACGGCATCGGCGACGCCCCGCGCCGCCTCCATCGAGTCGCGCGCGACGCTCACCGCCCGGCCTCCACGGGCGGCCCGGCCTGCTGCCGGGCCGGTCCCGGAGCCTGACCCGGTGCCTCGGGCGAGGCGGCCTCGTCCAGCAGCGCGGACATCACCTCGTCCCAGGTCGCCAGGGTGCGGGCCGACTTGAAGCGCTGGAGCCCGGCGAGGGTGTCGCGGCGCAGCCGCAGCCAGCCGGTGCCGGGGAAGTAGCGGTCCATCAGCTCCCGCCAGACCGCGACCGGCAGCCGGTGCCGGGTCTCCCGGTCCCACGGGATCTGGCGCACTCCGGCGCCGCCCGCCCCGCCGCCGCCGAAGACCGTGCCGCTGAACAGCAGCAGGAGCGGGACCTCGCCGTCGCCGAGCGCGGCGAAGTACTTGGCGGCGGCCACGTCCAGGTCGTACGAGCAGGGCACGGGGACGTCCACCTCGACGGCGTCGCGGAAGCCGGGCACCATCACCGAGACCAGGGCGAGCTGGAGCGGCTTGAGAGTCTCGCCCCACCGGTCCGGCGTGCCGAACAGGTCCTGGAGGAGCGGCGTCTCCGCCTCGCCGTAGGCGCGCCGCTGCGGCTCGATGCGCAACTGGCAGCGCAGCGCGATCGCGCCCACCCGTGCCCCGGTGCCCTCGGTGATCCGCAGCCGGAACACCAGGGCGGGCGCCGCCGCGTACGGGTCGGGCCGGGCGTCGAGGCACTCGAACGCCAGGTCGAGGTCACTCATCCGCGCGCTCCCTCAGCCCGGCGAAGAACGCGTCGATGCGGTCCCGCGCCTCCGTCCCGCCGTCGAAGCCCTTCCAGTGCAGCCGGACGAGGCCGACCAGCCGGTAGCAGGCGTCGATCGGCACCAGGTAGGCGCCGGACTCCCGGTCGACCAGCAGCGCCTCGACGTCGGGCTCCAGGTGCGCGGCGGCCGGGCCGGCCGCCATGATCCGCTCCCAGGCGTCCAGCGGGAGCTCGGACTCGGTCGCGCCGGCCGGACTCGGGTAGAGCGCCACCATCCGGCCGAGCGCGGAGTTGCGGAAGAAGAACGCGGTCCGCACCGGGAAGATCCAGTCCTCCTCGGTGAGCGCGAACCCGGGGTCGTGCCGGTAGCGCTCGGGGATCATCCGGAGCCGCTGCCCCTTGTCCGGCGCGAACAGCAGCGAGCAGGGCCGGCAGGCGCACATGATCCGCCGGTCCTCGCGGTCGACCAGATGCCCGTGCCGGTCGCCGAGCGGGTCGGCGCACAGCTCGCACACCTCCCCGGCGGCCTCGCCGGGCGGGGCCGCGGCGCCCGGCACCGTTCCGGGCGCGGGCGCGGGCGGCGTCGCGAAGCGGCGCAGGCTCACCGGCCCGCCCCCGCATGCCGCGTCCCCTCCGGGACCGCGCACTCCCTGCCCTGGTAGGGATGGATCTGGAGGAGCCGCTGCTCCCGTTCGTCCTGCACGCCCTCGACGAGCACCTCGGTGATCTCCGGGGCGTCCTCCAGCACCGCCCGCTCGATCGCCTGGGTGGCGGTCACCTGGGACGACGGGCAGCCGTGGCAGTTGCCCTCCAGCCGCAGCCGCACCACACCCCCCGGGTCGACGCCGAGCAGCTCGACGCCGCCGGAGTGCGAGCCGAGGTAGGGCCGGACCCGGTCGAGCGCCGCCCGGACCCGCTCGTCCGTGCCGCGCGGATGCAGGTCGTGCACCATGAGCAGCGCCCCGACCAGGTCGTCCTCCGCCAGCTCCCGGACGGTGTCCGGGGCGGCGAGGTCCATGACCCGGGCCAGCCCCGCCCCGTACAGCAGGACGACCGAGCCGACCAGCTCCTCGGCGGTCTGCCGCTCCCGGCCGGCCAGCCCCGACAACAGCTCCTCGATGCGGGCGCCGGTCTCGCGGACGTCCCGGGCGCCCGTCCGGGCGCCCGTCCGGGCGGTGCCCATCAGCCGTTCTCGCCGGACGCGAACGCGTGCGGCGAGTGGATCTTGTCGAGCGACTTGCCGTCGCCGAGGTACATGTGGACGCCGCACGGCAGGCACGGGTCGAAGCTGCGCACCGCCCGCATGATGTCGATGCCCTTGAACGTGGCCCGCGGGTTCTCCTCGAAGATCGGCGTGTTCATCACCGCGTCCTCGTACGGGCCGGGCGTCCCGTAGGGATCGCGCACGCTGGCGTTCCACGGGGTCGGCGGGTACGGATGGTAGTTGGCGATCTTGCCGCCCTTGATCACCATGTGGTGCGACAGCACGCCCCGGACCGCCTCGGTGAACCCGCAGCTCACCGCCTCGTCCGGGACGGTGAACTGCTCCCACGTCTTGGTCTTGCCCGCGCGGACCTCGGCGAGCGCCTGCTCCACGAAGTACAGCGCGGCGGCGGCCGAGTACGCCTGGAAGTAGGTCCGGGCCCGGTTGCGCTCGATCGCGTTCGACAGCGGCTGCCCGTTGTAGCTGGGGATCTTCCACTCGAACGACGCCTCGGGCTTGGTCGCGGTGCGCGGCAGGTTGATCTGCACGCTGTGCCCGGTGGACTTGACGTACCCGATGTCGACCAGCCCCGACAGCGCCGTCGACCACAGCCGTGCGAGCGGGCCGCCGCCGGTGTCGAGCGCGAGGTGCTCCTTGCCGTCGAACCAGCGCGGCGACATCACCCAGCTGTAGTTGCCGTCGAAGTCGCGCTTCTGCGGCTTGGGGATGGTGTGCTGGTTCCACGGGTGCCGCCCGTCGACCGGGTTGCCCAGCGGGTCGGCGGTCACGAACGGGTCCTGCCCGGCCCAGTCGTCGTAGTAGGAGCTGCCCAGCAGGATCCGGATGCCCAGGTTGATGTCCACCAGGTCGTTGGTGATCAGCTTCCCGTCCACGATGATGCCGGGCGTCACGTACATCTTGCGGCCCCAGTCGGCCATGTTCCGGTACGTGAAGTCGCAGTGCTCGGGGTCGTTCAGCGAACCCCAGCAGTTGAGCAGGACGCGCCGCCGCCCGACCTCCTGGTAGCCCGGCATCGCCTCGTAGAAGAAGTCGAACAGGTCGTCGTGCATCGGCACGACCCGCTTCATGAACTCCACGAACCGCATCAGCCGGGTCAGGTAGTCGGTGAACAGCTGCACCGTCGCGACCGTGCCGACCCCGCCCGGGTAGAGCGTGGACGGGTGCACGTGGCGCCCCTCCATCAGGCAGAACATCTCCCGGGTGGACCGGGACACCTGGAGCGCCTCGCGGTAGAACTCGCCCTCGAGCGGGTTCAGCGACTTCATGATGTCGGCGATCGTCTTGAAGCCGTGCTCTTCGGCGTGCGGCGCCGCGGTGCGCTCGGCCTGGGCCAGGACGCCGGGATTGGTCTCGCGGACCATCTTCTCGCAGTAGTCCACCCCCACCAGGTTCTCCTGGAAGATGGTGTGGTCGAACATGTACTCGGCGGACTCGCCCAGGTTGATGATCCACTCGCCGAGCGCCGGGGGCCGCACCCCGTAGGCCATGTTCTGCGCGTACACCGAGCAGGTGGCGTGGTTGTCGCCGCAGATCCCGCAGATCCGGCTGGTGATGAAGTGCGCGTCCCGCGGATCCTTGCCCTTCATGAAGATGCTGTAGCCGCGGAACACCGACGAGGTGCTGTAGCAGTCCACCACCCGGTTGTTGTTGAAGTCGACCTTGGCGTAGATCCCGAGGCTGCCCACGATCCGGGTGATCGGGTCCCACGCCATCTCGACGACACCGTCGCCGTTCTTGCCGCCCATCTCAGTCTCCGATCACCATGGGGCCTTGTAGCCGGTCGAGAGCGTGCGGCCCTTGTGCCGCCACTTGGGTTCCTTGTCGAGGGTCCGCTGGGTGACGGCGCGCAGCGTGCGGATCACTCCGCCGTAGGCGCCGCTGAACGTGGCGGAGACCTTGCCGCCGGGAGGCTCGTCCATGAACGGCATGAACTTGTCCGGGAAGCCGGGCATGGTGCAGGCGATGCAGATGCCGCCGACGTTCGGGCAGCCGCCGATGCCGTTGATCCAGCCGCGCTTGGGCACGTTGCACTTGACCACCGGGCCCCAGCAGCCGAGCTTCACCAGGCACGTGGGCGAGCCGTACTCCTTGGCGAACTGGCCCTGCTCGTAGTAGCCGGCCCGGTCGCAGCCCTCGTGCACGGTCCTGCCGAACAGCCAGGTCGGGCGGAGCGCCTCGTCCAGCGGAATCATCGGGGCCTGCCCGTTCACCTGGTAGAGCAGGTAGAGGATCGTCTCCGACAGGTTGTCGGGGTGGGTCGGGCAGCCGGGCACGTTGACGATCGGCAGCCCGGCCTTGGACTTCCAGTCCCAGCCGAGGTGGTCGGCGACGCCCATCGCGCCGGTCGGGTTGCCCTCCATCGCGTGGATGCCGCCGTAGGCCGCGCAGGTGCCCGCGGCCAGGACCGCCGTGGCGCGCGGCGCGAGGATGTCCAGCCACGCGCTGGTCGTGCGGGGCTGCCCGGTCTCGGGGTCGTTGCCGAACCCGCACCAGTAGCCCTCGTCCTTGATCGCCTCGTTCGGGATCGACCCCTCCACCACCAGCACGAACGGCTCCAGCTCGCCGCGCTCGGCCCGGTAGAACCACTCGATGAAGGTGTCGGCGCCGAGGTCGGGACCGCATTCGAAGTCGATCAGCGGCCAGTGCACCGCGACCTTCGGCAGGCCGGGCAGCGCACCGAGCACGATCTCCTCGATGCTCGGCTGGGTGGCCGCGGTGAGGGCGACCGAGTCGCCGTCGCAGCTCAGCCCCGCGTTGATCCAGAGAATGTGGACGACGGGCTCCTCCTCGGTGCCGGTCGCCCCGGTCGCTGCGGTCGCTTCGGTCGTCATGGCTCACCACCGTTGTCCGGACGAAGGGACCGGGCCGTGGACCGGCCCGGCGGGCGCGCCCTCACAGGGCGCGCTGGGTCAGCTCCCAAAGGGCGTGGTAGACGGTCGTCTGCGCCTCCTGGACGCGGTGCACCGACGCGGACGGCATCACGAAGAGGTGGTCGATGCCGCCGCCGAGCTCGGCCATCGCGCCGCCGGTGGACCCGGCCAGCCCGACCGTGACCATGCCCCGGCGCGCCGCCTCCTCGAACGCGCGGATCAGGTTCGGCGAGTCGCCGCTGGTGGACAGCCCGAGGGCGATGTCGCCCGGCCGCCCGAACGCGGCGAGCTGCCGGGCGAACACCACCTCGAAGCCGACGTCGTTGGACAGCGCGGTCACCACCGCCGCGTCGGTGGTGAGGGCGAGCGCCGGGAGCGGTTGGGCCGGCTCGCCGGGTTCGAGCTCGCCGGGATTGAGGAACAGGGCCGCCACGTCCTGCGCGTCGGTGGAGCTGCCGCCGTTCCCGAAGACGAACAGCCGCCCGCCGGAGGCGAACGCCCTGGCGAGCCGGGCGGCGCATCCGGTGAGCCGGTCGCCGTCCCGGTCGAGGACGGCCCGCCGCAGCGCGACGATCTCGTGCGCCTTCTCGCGGGTGGACCGCCGGACCTCCTCCAGGAGTGCCCCCGCGTCCGCCTCGTCGGTCCCGGTATCCGTACCGGCCCCGTCCTGCCGGAGGAACGGGTAGAGCTGCTCGGTCACGGCGCCACCACCCCGATGGCCTCACCGGCGTGGACCAGGACGGTGTCGCCCACCGCCGCCTCCACCAGCGCCACGCTGACCTCCTCGACGCGTCCGCCGCCGGCGTCGACGTCGGCCAGGCCCGGGTCGCGCAGCCGGACCACCGTCACCGCGACGGCCTCGTCCGAGCAGGTCACGCAGTGGTCGCCCGCGCAGTGCCGCGCGCTCACAGGTCCCCCCGCTCGAGGAAGACGTGGGTCAGCTCCCACAGCACGTGGTACGAGGTGACGTGGACCTCCTTGACCACGCGCGGGTCGGACGAGGCGACCACCACGGCGTGGTCGGCCGCCGCGGCGACCTCCCCGCCGCTCCCGTCTCCGCCGCCGCCGGTCAGGGCGATGGTGAGGAGGCCGAGCGCGCGCGCCTCGCGCAGGCCGCGCAGCACGTTGGGACATCGGCCGCCGGGCGAGACGCCGAGCGCGATGTCGCCCGCGTCCGCGAAGTAGCGGAGCTGGTGGGCGAAGACCTCGTCGAATCCGGTGGTGGCGCCGACGCCGGTCACGGTCGCGACGTCCCCGGTGAGCGACAGCGCGGGCAGCGCCCGCTTGCCGACGATCACCGGGTGCACGAACTCGACCGCGATGTGCTGCGCGTCGGTGGCCGCGCCGCCGTTCCCGAAGGTGAACAGCCGCCCGCCGCGCCGGAACCGCACGGCCATGGCGCGGCACGCCCGCGCGATGGGCTCGGACGCCTCGGCCAGCCCGGCCGCCGGAGCCGCCCGGCGGGCGAAGATCTCCCTGACGTCGGGCGTCGGCGGCATGCGGGCACTCCTGAGAGTGAGGAATCGGTCACAGGTCGTGCCTGGACCTACCCCCGCCGCGCGCGGCCAACGAGACCCGGCCGCTTCCTGGGCGGCAGGCGGCCGAACCCGGGGACGGCCGGACGATCCGTGACCGGTTCGGTGCCGTCCGGGCCGGGTAGCCCGCCCCGGACCGGGGTACCGGCGGACCGGCCCCGGAGGCGACCGGCCCGTCGGCCCGCCCCTCGCCCGGCTCCCCGTCAGCTCTCGGGACCGTCCTCCAGGTCGCCCTCGACCTCCAGGTACAGCCGCTTCAGCGCGTCGATCGTCGCCGGGTCGGGGTGCTCCCACATCTTCCGGTCGGCCGCCTCCAAGAGGCGCTCGGCGATGCCGTGCAGCGCCCACGGGTTGGACTTCTCGAAGAACTCGCGGTTCTCCGGGTCGAGCGCGTAGGTGAGCGCGAGCTTCTCGTACATCCAGTCGGCCACGACGCCCGCGGTCGCGTCGTACCCGAACAGGTAGTCGACCGTCGCGGCGAGCTCGAACGCGCCCTTGTAGCCGTGCCGCCGCATCGCGGCCAGCCAGCGCGGGTTGACCACCCGGGCGCGGAAGACGCGGGAGGTCTCCTCGTCGAGGGTCCGGGTGCGCACCGCGTCGGGGCGGGTGCTGTCGCCGATGTAGGCCTTGGGCGCGGTGCCGGTGAGCGCCCGCACCGTGGCGATCATCCCGCCGTGGTACTGGAAGTAGTCGTCGGAGTCGGCGATGTCGTGCTCGCGGGTGTCGGTGTTCTTGGCGGCGACGCTGATCCGCCGGTAGGCGGTCTCCATGTCGCCGCGCGCCGGGACGCCGTCCAGGCCGCGGCCGTAGGCGAAGCCGCCCCACACCGCGTACACCTCGGCGAGGTCGGAGTCGTCCCGCCAGTTGCGGCTGTCGATCAGCGGCAGGATGCCGGCGCCGTACGCGCCGGGACGGGAGCCGAACACCCGCATGGTCGCGCGGCGCTCGTCGCCGTGCTCGGCCCGGTCGGCGCGGACGTGCGCGCGGACGAAGTTGTCGGCGTCCGGCTCGTCCAGCCCGGCGGCCAGCCGGACGGCGTCGTCGAGCATCGCCACGACGTGCGGGAACGCGTCGCGGAAGAAGCCGCTGATCCGGATCGTCACGTCGATGCGGGGCCGGCCCAGCTCGTCGAGGGGGATCGGCTCCAGACCGGTGACGCGGCGCGAGGCCTCGTCCCAGACCGGCCGGACGCCCAGCAGGGCCAGGACCTCGGCGATGTCGTCGCCGGAGGTGCGCATGGCGCTGGTGCCCCAGACCGACAGCCCGACCGAGCGCGGCCAGTCGCCGGTGTCGTCGCGGTAGCGGGCCAGCAGCGAGTCGGCCATCGCGCGGCCGGTCTCCCAGGCCAGCCGGCTCGGCACGGCCTTGGGGTCGACGGAGTAGAAGTTGCGGCCGGTCGGCAGCACGTTGATGAGGCCGCGCAGCGGCGACCCGCTCGGCCCGGCCGGGACGTACCCGCCGTCCAGCGCGTGCAGGACCATGCCGATCTCATCGGACGTCCGGTCCAGGCGCGGCACGATCTCGGTGGCCGCGAACCGGAGCACCTCCGCGACCGGCCCCGCCGCGCTCCCGCCGCCCCCGCTTTCACCGGCGCCGCTCCCGCCACCGTCGCCCGCGGCGACCTCGGCCGCGGCGGCCGGGTCCCAGCCGCGTTCCTCCATGGCGGCGACCAGGGCGCGGGCGCGTTCCTCGAACCCGTCGACCTCGGCGCGGTCGGTGCTCTCCTCGCTCATCCCGAGCGCCTCGCGCAGGCCGGGCAGGGTCATCGAGCCGCCCCACATCTGCCGCGCACGCAGCATCGCCAGCACCAGGTCGATCCGGGTGTCCCCGGCCGGGGCGGTGCCGAGGACGTGCAGGCCGTCGCGGATCTGCACGTCCTTGATCTCGCACAGCCAGCCGTCGACGTGCAGCAGGAAGTCGTCGAACTCGGCGTCGTGCGGGCGGTCGTCCAGCCCGAGGTCGTGGTCGAGCCGGGCGGCCCGGATCAGCGTCCAGATCTGCGCCCGGATCGCGGGCAGCTTGGCCGGGTCGAGCGCGGCGATGTTGGCGTGCTCGTCCATGAGCTGCTCGAGCCGGGCGATGTCGCCGTAGCTGTCGGCCCGCGCCATCGGCGGGATCAGGTGGTCGACCAGGGTGGCGTGCGCGCGGCGCTTGGCCTGGGTGCCCTCGCCCGGGTCGTTCACCAGGAACGGGTAGATCAGCGGCAGGTCGCCGAGTGCGGCGTCGGGCCCGCACGAGGCCGACATCCCGGCGGACTTGCCGGGCAGCCACTCAAGGTTGCCGTGCTTGCCGACGTGCACCACCGCGTGCGCGCCGAACTCGCCGGCCAGCCACTGGTAGGCGGCCAGGTAGTGGTGGCTCGGCGGCAGGTCGGGGTCGTGGTAGATCGCGACCGGGTTGGCGCCGAAGCCGCGCGGCGGCTGCACCATCACCACCACGTTGCCCGAGCGCAGCGCGGCGAGCACGATCTCGCCCGCCGGGTCGCGGGAGTCGTCGACGAACAGCTCGCCCGGAGGCGGGCCCCAGTGCCGCTCGATGCTCTCGCGCAGGTCGCCGGGCAGCGTCGCGTACCACTCCGCGTAGCGGGCGGCGGGGATGCGCACCGGGTTGCCGGTGAGCTGCTCCTCGGTGAGCCAGTCGGCGTCCTGCCCGCCCGCGGCGATCAGCGCGTGCATCAGCGCGTCGCCCTCGCCTGGCAGCGCGTCGCCGACGTCGTAGCCGCGCCCGCGCATCTCGGCCAGGAGACGCACCACGCTGGCGGGGGTGTCGAGGCCGACCGCGTTGCCGATCCGGGCGTGCTTGGTCGGGTAGGCCGACAGCATCAGCGCGACGCGCCGCTCGCCCGCCGGGACGTGCCGCAGCGCGCCGTGCCGCACCGCGATCCCGGCGACGCGGGAGGCGCGCTCGGGGTCGGCGACGTAGACGCTCAGCCCGTCCTCGTCGATCTGCTTGAACGAGAACGGCACGGTGATCAGGCGTCCGTCGAACTCGGGCACCGCGACCTGGGTGGCGGTGTCGAGCGGCGACAGCCCGTCGTCGCTCGCCTCCCACGCCGACCGTTCGCCGGTCAGGCAGAGCCCTTGCAGGATCGGCACGTCCAGCCCGGCGAGCGCGCCCACGTCCCAGGCCTCGTCGTCGCCGCCGGCGCCGGCCAGCGCCGGCCTGGTGCCGCCCGCCGCGAGGACGGTCACGACCAGGGCGTCGGCGCGGCCGAGCGTCTCCAGCAGCTCGCCGTCCGCGGTGCGCAGCGACGCGCAGAAGACCGGCAGGGCGCGCCCGCCCTTGGCCTCGATCGCGGCGCACAGCGCCTCGACGAACGCGGTGTTGCCGGCCAGGTGGTGCGCGCGGTAGTACAGCACGCCGATCACGGGCCCGGCGCCGCCGGCGGCCTCCCGCTCCAGGACGCCCCACGTCGGCGTGGGCCGGGGCGGCGCGAACCCGTGCCCGGTCAGCAGGACGGTGTCGGACAGGAACCGGAACAGCTCGCCCAGGTTGGCCGGCCCGCCGTGCGCGAGGTAGGCGTGCGCCTCGGCGCTCACTCCGGCGGGGACGGTGGACAGCCCCATCAGCTCGGCGTCGGGGGCCTGCTCTCCGCTCAGCACCACGACCGGGCGGGGCCCGGCGAGCAGCGCGTCCAGGCCCTCCTCCCAGGCCCGGCGCCCGCCGAGCAACCGCACCACGACCAGGTCGGCGCCCTCGAGGAGGGCGGGCAGGTCGGCGGGGGAGACCCGGGCCGGGTTGGCCGGGCGGAAGGCCGCGCCGCTGGCGCGCGCGCTCAGCAGGTCGGTGTCCGAGGTGGACAGCAGAAGGATCACGCGGATCGAGTCCTCACCCGGGGTCCTCGCCCCGATCGTCAGGTGTGCACGCGGGCGGCATGGAGTCTCCTGGCTTCCGGATCGGCGCTCGCCCCGGCCTTCCCGCTTGCGCGGTGGCCTTCGGTGGGGTCCGCTCCCCGGTGACAGTGGCGGGACCGCGCCGGACTCGCACCGGCTTCCTCCGCTTGTCGCCCAGGAGAACCATAGCCCGCGGCCGGGGCGTGTCCTACAGTCGCGTCCAAGCCGCCCCGCGCAGGTCCTTAGGATCCGTCACGTGTCCCCACCTTCACATTCCGGCCCGGACGGCTGTCCGGGCATGCTGCGGATCCACGCCGCCGCCGACGGCGGGCTGGCGCGCGTCCGGCTGCCGGGCGGGCTGCTCCGCGCCCCGCAGTTCGCCGCGCTCGCCGATGCCGCCGCCGACCTCGGCGACGGGCACCTGGAGCTCACCTCCCGCGGAAACATACAGGTCAGGGGCCTGATGGACGGTGCCGAGGCGGAACTGGGCACACGGCTGCGCGACGTCGGCCTGCTGCCGTCCGCCACCCACGAGCGGGTCCGCAACATCGCCGCGAGCGCGCTCACCGGCCGCGACCACGAGGGCCTGCTGGACGTCCGGCCGCTGGTCGCGGAGCTCGACGCCGGGCTCTGCGCCGACCCCGCGCTGGCCGGGCTGCCCGGCCGGTTCCTGTTCACGCTCGACGACGGGCGCGGGGACGTGATCGCGCTGCGCGGCGACGTCGGGCTGTACCCGGCCGGTGACGGCGGCCTCGCCCTCGTGCTGGGCGGCGCCGACAGCGGCCTGCGCGCGGACCCGCGGGACGCCGTCGCGCTGGCCCTCGACGCCGCCCGCGCGTTCCTGCGCGTCCGCACCACCGAGTGGCGGCTGACCGAGTGGCCCGACGCCGCCGACCGCCTCGCGCCGCTCCTCGGCGGGCACCGCGAGCCGCCGCTGGAGATCCCCGCGACACCGCGCCGGACACCGCTCGGGCGGCTGCCGCAGCGGGACGGCCGCGTCGCGGTCTCGGGCCTGGTGCCGCTCGGCCGCCTCGAACCCGCGCAGCTCACCGCGCTGCGCGCCGCCGGAGAGATCATTGTCACTCCCTGGCGGACCGCCGTGATACCCGACTTGACGGACGTGTCAGACTCCTTGCTGGACCGCTGGGGCCTGGTCACCGCGCCCGCCTCCGCCTGGGAGGGCCTCACCTCCTGCGCCGGGCGGCCGGGCTGCGCCAGGTCCCGCACCGACGTGCGCGCCGACGCCGCCCGTGCCCGCGCGCCGGGTGGGGGCCCGCCGGTGCACTGGTCCGGCTGCGAGCGGCGCTGCGGACACCCCGCGGACCGGCACGTCGGGGTCGTGGCCACCCCACAGGGGTACGAGGTGCGGCTCGGCGACGAGGTCCGCGCCCGGTCCCACGACCTGACCGCGACGGCCGCCGCCGTCGCGACCACACGGAGGAGCATGTGAGCGAGTACGTCCGCGACGGCGGCGAGATCTACCGGCGGTCGTTCGCGACCATCCGGGCCGAGGCGGACCTGGCCGGGCTGCCCGCCGACGTCGCCCGGGTCGCCGTCCGCATGATCCACTCGTGCGGGATGACCGACCTGACCGGTGACCTGGCGTACGCGCCGGGCGTCGTCGCGGCGGCCCGCGCCGCGCTGCTGGACGGCCGCCCGATCCTCTGCGACGCGCAGATGGTCGCCGCCGGGGTGACGCGCAAGCGGCTGCCCGCCGCCAACGACGTCGTCTGCACGCTCGGCGACCCGCGGGTGCCCGGCCTCGCCGCCGGGCTCGGCACCACCCGCAGCGCCGCCGCGCTGGAACTGTGGCGGGACCGGCTCGCGGGCTCGGTCGTCGCGATCGGGAACGCGCCGACGGCGCTGTTCCGGCTGCTGGAGATGGTGCGGGACGGCGCGGGGGTCCCGGCCGCGGTGCTCGGCATCCCGGTCGGGTTCATCGGCGCCGCCGAGTCCAAGGAGGCGCTGGCCGGGTCCGGCCTGCCGTACCTGGTCGTGCGCGGGCGGCGCGGCGGCAGCGCCATGACCGCCGCCGCCGTCAACGCCATCGCCAGCGAGGAGGAGTGATGACCGGACACCTGTACGGCGTGGGGCTCGGCCCCGGCGACCCCGAGCTCATCACGATCAAGGCCGCGCGGCTGATCGAGGCCGCCGGCGTCGTGGTCCACCACGCCGCCCGGCACGGCCGCAGCATCGCCCGCTCGATCGCCGCCGCGCACCTGCGCCCGGGGCAGATCGAGGAGGCGCTGGTCTACCCGGTCACCACCGAGGCCACCGACGACTACCGGGGCGTGCTGGAGGAGTTCTACGAGCGGTGCGCCGAGCGGCTGGCCGCCCATCTGGACGCCGGCCGCGACGTCGTGGTGCTCTGCGAGGGCGACCCGTTCTTCTACGGCTCCTACATGCACCTGCACAAGCGCCTCGCCGGCCGGTACCCGACGACGGTGGTGCCGGGCGTGACCTCGGTCAGCGGTGCCGCGGCCGAGCTCGGCCGGCCGCTGGTCGAACGCGACGAGGTCCTCACCGTCCTGCCGGGCACCCTGCCCCCGGACGTCCTGGCCGAGCGGCTCGCCGCCACCGACTCGGCGGCCGTGCTCAAGCTCGGCCGCACGTTCGGCGGGGTGCGCGAGGCGCTCGACCGGTCGGGCCGCCTGGAGGACGCCTGGTACGTCGAGCGCGCCACGACCGAGGGGCAGCGGGCGCTGCCGCTGGCGGGCGTGGACCCCGCGACCGTCCCGTACTTCTCGGTCGCGATCCTGCCCAGCCGCGTCCACGAGCGGACCCGCCGCGCCCTGCCCGCGCCCCGCGCCCCTCGCGCGGATGGGCCGGACGGGCCGGCCGGCGAGGTCGTGATCGTCGGGCTCGGCCCGGCGGGCCGCGACTGGCTGACCCCGGAGGCGCAGGACGCCCTGGCCACCGCCGACGACCTGGTCGGCTACACCACCTACCTCGGCCGGGTGCCGGCCAATCCGCGGCAGGCCCGGCACGCGTCCGACAACCGGGTCGAGTCCGAGCGCGCCGAGTTCGCCCTCGCCCTGGCGGGCCGGGGCCGCCGCGTCGCGGTGGTGTCGTCCGGCGACCCGGGCGTCTTCGCGATGGCGGCGGCGGTGCTGGAGGTCGCCGCCGAGGACCGCTGGAAGCACGTCCCGGTGCGGGTGCTGCCCGGCCTGACCGCCGCGAACGCGGTCGCGGCCCGGATCGGCGCGCCCCTCGGCCACGACTACTGCGTCCTGTCGCTCTCGGACCGGCTCAAGCCCTGGGACGCGATCGCCGGACGGCTCGCCGCCGCTGCCGCCGCCGACCTGGTCATCGCGATCTACAACCCGGCGTCCCGCAGCCGCACCCACCAGGTCGCGCTGGCCCGCGACGTGCTGCTGGAGCACCGGTCGCCGGACACCCCCGTGGTGATCGGCCGCGACGTCGGCGGCCCCGAGGAGAGCGTGCGGGTGGTACGGCTCGCCGACCTGGACGGCGCGGGCGTCGACATGCGCTGCCTGCTGCTGGTCGGCTCGTCCCAGACGCGGACGGCCGAGCGCGGCGACGGCGCGACGACCGTCTTCACGCCGCGCCGCTACCCCGCGTGAGCCAGCCAGCCGAGCGCCCCGTCCACCGAGGTGACCACGGCGGCGCCGGCCGGCAGGGGCGGCCGGTCGACCATCACCACCGGTATCCCGAGCGCGCGGGCGGCGGTGAGCTTGGCCGCCGTCATCGCGCTCCCGCTGTCCTTGGTGACCAGGACGTCCACCGAACGCCCGCGCATCAGCGCCAGCTCCTCCTCGACCGTGAACGGGCCGCGCGCCAGCACCGTCTCCATCCGCGGCGGGAACGGCGGCTCGGGCGGGTCGACCGACCGCACCAGGAACCAGCGGCGGCCGTCGCCGGCGAACGCGCCCAGGTTCTTGCGGCCGGTGGTGAGGAACACCCGCTCGCCGGGCAGGTTCGCGGCGGCGGCCTCCAGCGACGGCACCCGGCGCCAGTCGTCGCCGTCGTCGCGCGTCCAGCCGGGACGCCGCAGCACCACCAGCGGCAGCCCGGTGCGCGCCGCCGCGGCGACGGCCGAGCCGGTCATCACGGCGGCGAACGGGTGGGTCGCGTCGACCACCGCGTCGATCCGCTCGCGGGCCAGCCAGTCCGCCAGCCCGTCCGGGCCGCCGAACCCGCCGATCCGGGTGCGCCCGGCGGGCAGCGCCGGCTCGGCGACGCGGCCCGCCAGCGAGCTGATCACCTCGTACGCGGGGTCGTCCGCGAGCCGTCCGGCGAGGCGCCTGGCCTCGCCCGTGCCCCCCAGCAGCAGTACACGCGTCGTCACCCGAGCATGCTAAGCCCGTGACCGAGCTCCGCTACGGCTGGACCACCGGCGCCTGCGCGACCGCCGCGACCAAGGCCGCCCACACCGCGCTGCTGACCGGCGAGTTCCCCGACCCGGTCGAGATCACCCTGCCCAAGGGGCACCGGCCCGCGTTCGCGCTGGCCGTCGAACGGCTCGGCGACGGCGTCGCGACCGCCGGGATCGTCAAGGACGCCGGCGACGACCCCGACGTCACGCACGGCGCGCTGGTCCGCTCGACCGTCCGCCCCGGCGAGCCCGGCACCGGCGTGGTGTTCCGGGCCGGGCCCGGCGTCGGCACCGTCACCAAGCCGGGGCTGCCCTTGGACGTGGGGGAGCCCGCGATCAACCCGGTGCCCCGCCGGCTGATCCGGGAGGCCGTCGGCGATGCCGACGTGATCGTGGAGATCTCGGTGGACGGCGGCGCCGAGCTGGCCCGCCGCACCTGGAACCCGCGGCTGGGCATCCTCGGCGGCCTGTCCATCCTCGGCACCACCGGCGTCGTCGTCCCGTACTCGTGCTCGGCCTGGATCGACAGCATCCGCCGCGGCATCGACGTCGCCCGCGCCGCGGGCCGCACCCATGTGGCGGGTGCGACGGGCAGCACCTCGGAGAGGGTCGCCGCCGACCTGTACGGCCTCCCGGACGACGCCCTGCTCGACATGGGCGACTTCGCCGGCGCGGTGCTGAAGTACCTGCGCCGCCACCCGGTGCCGCGGCTCACCGTCGCGGGCGGCATCGGCAAGCTCGCCAAGCTCGCGAACGGCCACCTCGACCTGCACTCCAAGCGCTCCCAGGTCGATTTCGGCGCCCTCGCCGCGCTCGTCGAGGCCGCCGGGGGCGGCGAGACCACCGAGCGCGTCCGCGCCGCCAACACCGCGCTCGACGCCCTCCGGATCTGCCAGCAGGACGGCCTCCCGCTCGGCGACCTCGTCGCCGGGCGGGCCCGCGCCACCGCCCTGGACACCCTGCGAGGCGCCCCTATCGAGGTCGACGTCATCGTCATCGACCGGGCGGGAACGATCGTCGGCCGCGCCGGGTGAGGCCGGGGCTCAGTCGCGGCAGCGCGCCGACGAGTACAGGTGGCTGTCGGTGAACCCCGCAGCGGTGAGCACCGCGCCCACGATGATGACCGCGGTGCGTTCGATGCCCGCCTCGCGGGCCTTTGCGGCGATGTCAGCGAGGGTGCCGCGCAGGACGATCTCGTCGGGGCGGCTGGCGTAGGCGACGACCGCGGCGGGGCAGTCGGCGCCGTAGCCGGGGACCAGCTCGTCCACCACGGCCTCGATCCGCTGCACCGCGAGGTGCAGCACCATCGTGGCACGGCTGCGCCCGAGGGTAGCCAGGTCCTCGCCCGGCGGCATTGGTGTCGCGCGCGCCGACGTACGGGTCAGGACGACCGTCTGGGCGACCTCGGGGACGGTCAGCTCGCGGCCCAGCGACGCGGCGGCGGCGGCGAACGCGGGGACGCCCGGCGTGACCCGGTACGGCACCCCGGCCGCGTCCAGGCGCCGCATCTGCTCGGCCATCGCGCTGAAGACCGACGGGTCGCCCGAGTGGAGGCGCGCGACGTCCTGGCCGTTCGCGTGCGCGGTGACCATCTCGGCCACGATGTCGTCCAGCACCATCCTCGCGGTGTCGACCAGCCGCGCGCCCGGCGGGCACCAGTCCAGCAGCTCGCGCGGGACCAGGCTGCCGGCGTACAGGCAGACGGGCGACGCCGCGACCAGCTCCCGGCCGCGCACCGTGATCAGGTCGGCGGCGCCCGGCCCGGCGCCGATGAAGTGCACCGTCACCGGGTCACCGTCCACTGCGTCACCGGCATCATCGCCCTCCAACCCGTGAAACCCCCGACCGGCGCGGCCCGGTTGACCGCGACGCGGGTCAGCTCGCCGCCGAACCGCCCGTACGCCTCCGCGACCGCGCGCTCGGACTCTACGGTGACCGCGTTGACCACCAGCCGCCCGCCCGGCCGCAGCGCGTCCCGGCAGGCCGCGACCATGCCGGGCGCGGTGACCCCGCCGCCGATGAAGATCGCGTCGGGGGCCTCCAGCCCGGCCAGCGCCGCCGGGGCCCGCCCGGCGACCACCCGCAGGCCGGGGACGCCGAGGGCGGCGGCGTTGGCGCCGATCCGCGCGGCCCGGTCGGCCCGGTCCTCGACGGCGATCGCGCGGCAGGCGCGGTGCGCGCGCATCCACTCGATCCCGATGCTGCCCGCGCCCGCCCCCACGTCCCACAGCAGCTCGCCGGGACGGGGCGCGAGGCGGGCGAGGGTGATCGCGCGGATCTCCCGCTTGGTGAGCTGCCCGTCATGGTCGTAGGTCTCGTCCGGCAGACCGGGGACCACCTGCGGGCCCCCGGCGCCGCGGCAGTGCACGGCGACGATGTTCAGCGGGGCGGCGGGTTCGCGGAGGGGGCCGACCCGCTCGTCCGGCGCGCCGAGGTTCTCCAGCAGGGTCAGGTCGCAGCCGCGCTCCCGGACGAGCGCCGCGACCTGGGCGGGCGTCCCGGCGTCGGCGCTGAGGACCAGGATCCGGCGGCCCGGCGCCAGCGCGGCGTTCAACGCGGCGAGCGGACGGCCCACGGCGCTGACCACCTCGACCTCCTCCACCGGCCAGCCGAGCCGCGCGCAGGCCAGCGAGACCGACGACGGGTGCGGCAGGACCCGGACCCGCTCCGGGCCGAGCAGCCGGACCAGCGTCGTCCCGACGCCGTAGAACATCGGGTCGCCGCTGGCCAGCACCGCGACGCGGCGTCCCCGGTGCTCCTCGAGGAGGCCGGGGAGCGCGGGCAGCATGGGCGAGGGCCAGGCGACCCGCTCGCGCGGCCCGGGCAGGTCGGGGACCAGGTCGAGCTGGCGCCGCCCGCCCATGATCACCTCGGCGGACGCGAGCGCGTCCCGCGCCGCGCCCGCGAGGCCCGCCCAGCCGTTCGCGCCGATCCCGACGACGGTGACCTCAGACATGGCCGAGGACCCGGCCGATCGCGACCTCGATGACGACCCGCCGCGGGTTGGCGCGCGGCGGCTTGTAGCGCTCGGTGTAGCGGAGCTCGGCGTCCGCCACCGACGCCGGGTCCGCCCGGACGACCGCGCGGCCCTCCAGCGTCGCCCAGCGGCGGCCGTCGACCTGGGTGATCGCGACGGGCAGCCCGTCCGGCCCCGCCCGCTCGACGTGCCGGGCCTTCGCCGACCCGGCGGACGTGATCACCCGGGCCAGCCCGGCCGCGGCGTCCAGTGTCGCGCCCACCGGCACCACGTGCGGCGTGCCGTCCGGCCGGAGCGTGGCCAGCGTGCACACGTGCCGCTCCCGCCAGAACGCCTGGAGCCGCTCGTCGTCCAGCTCCAGCCGGTGCCGTGTCCCCTGCTGCATCTCGTCCCCTCGTCCGCCCGACCAGCAGGATCCCAGACGGCCCCCGGCCCGCGTCACGCGCGGGGTGCGGCGTCCGCCACACCCGGTGTCCGCCACACCCCGCGCGCCTCAGGGGTGGGACGGTGCCGTCCGCCGCTCGGCGAGGGCCGCGCAGAGGCGGGGGACGGCGGTGCCGATCGGCTCGCGGATGATCTCGGTGGCCAGGTCGTCGTACGGGGTCTCGTCGCGGTTGACGATGACCAGGGTCGCCCCGCCCTCGACCGCCGCCGCGCACAGCCCGGCCGCCGGCTCGACCTTCAGCGAGCTGCCGATGGCCAGGAAGAGCTGCGAGGCGCGCGCGACCCCGGCCGCGAGCGACAGCACGGCCTCGTCCAGGTACTGCCCGAACAGCACGATGGACGGCTGGATCATCCCGCCGCAGTGCGCGCAGGCCGGGTCGTCCTCGCCCGCCGCCACCCGGGCGAGGACGGCGGAGGTCGGGGATTCGGTGCGGCATTCCAGGCAGGACGAGGTGCCCATGGCGCCGTGCAGCTCCACGACCTTGCGCGGCGTCGTGCCCGCCTTCTGGTGAAGCCCGTCGACGTTCTGGGTGAGGATCCGGAGCGCCGTCCCGGACCTCTCCAGGTCGGCGAGGGCGCGGTGGGCGGCGTTGGGCCGGGCGTCCTCACGGTGCAGCTCCGCGATGGAGCGCCAGAACCGGCGCCGGACGCCGGGGTCGCCGAGGAAGTTCTCGCGGGTGAAGAGCCCGACGAGTTCGGGATCCCGGGTCCAGACCCCGGACGGGCCGCGGTAGTCGGGGATGCCGGAGTCGGTGGAGATCCCCGCGCCGGTCAGCACGGCGACCCGCGAGACCCCCGGGATCCACTCGGGAACGTGTGCGGTCATGCACGAGAAGGTAGAGGTCATCTTCTCGGCGAACTACTGATTTTTCCGGCAATGGAGGAATATGATTAGTTAGTCGAAGTAACTACTTTCCCCGGGAGGGACCGTGCGGACCACGCACTACCCGTGGGTGGCGCTGAGCAACACGACGCTGGGCATGCTGCTGGCCACCGTCAACTCCTCGATCGTGATCATCTCGCTGCCGGCCATCTTCCGGGGCATCCACCTGAACCCCCTGGAACCGGGCAACGTCAGCTACCTGCTGTGGATCCTGATGGGCTACATGCTGGTCTCCGCGGTGCTGGTGGTGACGCTCGGGCGGCTCGGCGACATGTTCGGCCGGGTCCGGATGTACAACGCCGGATTCGCGGTGTTCACGGTCGGCACCGTGCTGCTGGCGCTCGACCCGTTCAAGGGCGCCGCCGGGGCGCTCTGGCTGATCGGCTGGCGGGTCTTCCAGGGCATCGGCGGGGCGATGCTGATGGCCAACTCCGCCGCGATCCTCACCGACGCCTTCCCCTCCGACCGGCGCGGCATGGCCATGGGCGTCAACCAGGTGGCCGGCATCGCGGGCAGCTTCCTCGGCCTGGTCGCCGGCGGGCTGCTCAGCGAGGTGAGCTGGCGGCTGGTGTTCTGGGCCTCGGTGCCCATCGGGCTGGCCGGGACGATCTGGGCCTACCGCAGCCTGATCGAGACCTCCGTGCGCGCGGTCGCCGCCCGGATCGACTGGCTCGGCAACATCACCTTCGCGGTCGGCCTCACCTCGCTGCTGGCCGCGATCAGCTACGGGATCCAGCCGTACGGCGGGCACGACATGGGCTGGACCAGCCCCCTGGTGCTCGGCGGGATCATCGGCGGGATCGCCGTGCTGGCGCTGTTCTGCCTCATCGAGACCAGGGTGGAGCAGCCGATGTTCCACCTCGGCCTGTTCCGCGTCCGCGCGTTCGCGGCCGGCAACGCCGCCGGGCTGCTCGCCGCCATCGCGCGCGGCGGGATGCAGTTCATGCTGATCATCTGGTTGCAGGGCATCTGGCTGCCGCTGCACGGCTACGACTTCGAGGAGACCCCGCTCTGGGCGGGCATCTACCTGCTCCCGCTCACCCTCGGCTTCCTGATCGCCGGGCCGGTCTCGGGCCACCTGTCCGACCGCTACGGCGCCCGCGCGTTCGCTTCGGGCGGGCTGACCCTGTCCGCGCTGGCGTTCCTCGGGCTGCTGCTGGTGCCGACCGACTTCGACTACTGGGCGTTCGCCCTGCTGATCTTCCTGAACGGGGTCGGATCGGGCCTGTTCGCCGCGCCCAACACCACCGCCATCATGAACTCGGTCCCCGCCCGGCAGCGCGGCGTCGCGTCCGGGATGCGGGCCACCTTCATGAACGCGGGCATGGTGCTGTCGATCGGCGTGTTCTTCTCGCTGATGATCGCCGGGCTGTCCAAGAGCCTGCCCGGCACCCTCGCCGGGGGCCTCACCCAACACGGAGTCCCCGCCGGCGTCGCCGCCCACGTCGCCGGGATGCCGCCGGTCGGGACCCTGTTCGCCGCCTTCCTCGGCTACAACCCGATCGAGAACCTGCTCGCGCCCTTCGGCGCGCTTGCCGGGCTGGCGCCGGGCGACGCGGCGACCCTCACCGGCCGCTCCTACTTCCCGCACCTGATCGCGGGCCCCTTCCACCACGGCCTGGTCATCGTGTTCAGCCTGGCGATCGCGATGTCGCTGGTCGCCGCGCTGGCCTCCCTGCTGCGCGGACGCCGCTACGTCCACGACGAGGCCGCCGAGGACCGGGAGGTCCCGCTGGAGGACGCAGCCTCCGAACGGCGCTGACCGCCCGCGGGCGCGTCCGGTGGGGCAGTCTGGTCACGAGGCCCGGTTGTGCATCCGACGACGGGAGAGCGCCGAATGAGCTCCGTCCGGTACGACTACAGCGGCGAGCGGGTGGTGGTGACCGGCGCGGCCGGGCTGATCGGCCGCGCGCTGGTCGCCCGCTTCGCCGGGGCCGGCGCCCGCGTGCTCGCCGTGGACCGCGACACCGGGGGCCTGGAGGTCTTCGGGGACGCGCCGAACGTGACCACCCTCTCCGGCGACCTGGCCCGCGAGGACGTCGCCGACGCCGTCTTCGCCCGGCTCGACCGGCTGGACGTGCTGGTGAACAACGCCGCGATCACCGGGCTGCGCACCCCGCTGATCGACCTGGAGGCCGGCGACTGGGACGCGGTGATCGCGGCGAACCTGCGCTCGGCCTACCTGCTGTCGGTGCGCGCCGCCCGGCACTGGCGGGACGCCGGCCGGGGCGGGGTGATCATCAGCCTGTCCTCGCCGGGCGGCTCCCGCGCGCACGACGACCAGAGCGTCTACGACGTGACCAAGGCCGGGATCGAGGCGCTCAGCCGCGCCATCGCGGTGGAGCTCGGCGGGCTCGGCATCCGCGCCAACTGCCTGGCCCCCGCCAGCGTCGTCGGTGACGTCCGCCCCGCCACCGACCTCCCCTCGGGCCGCACCACCGCCCCCGAGGAGGTCGCGGACGCCGCCCTCTTCCTGGCCTCCCCGGCCGCCGCGCAGCTCAACGGCCACGTTCTGCACATCGACGGCGGCCTGCACGCCCGCCTGCGCACCGACCCGTCCCAGGAACAGCGGCACGACGTGTGATGGAGGAGCGAATGCGGCTCGGCGGAGTCCTCTTCTTCCCGGACGCCTCGTTCGCGGCGCTGGGCCTGCTCGGCGAGCCGTACCCGGTTCGCATCGACGGGTCCCGCCTCCAGGTGGGCGACCACGCGGGCCACGGGCTCCGTTTCGACGAGGCGAAGCTGGCCGCCACACGAGTCTGACCGGCTGACGGCCCCGCCTGAGCGCGTGCCGGATACACTTGGTCCATGCGCACGCCCCGGATCTCCTAGCTCGGACACACGCCTCCACGCCACCCGTGTGTCCTTGAGTCCTTCCGGAGCGTCACCAAATGATTACCCTTCGCGGGGTCGACGTGCGCGTCGCCGCCCGCCCCCTGCTGTCCGGCGTCACCGCCCACATCGCCCCCGGCGACCGCATCGGCCTGGTCGGCCGCAATGGCGCGGGCAAGACCACCCTGCTGAAGATCCTCGCCGGGCACGCGCGGCCCGCCGCCGGCACCATCGCCCGGACCGGCCCGGTCGGCTACCTCCCGCAGGACCCCGCGGCGGCGGACCCCGCCGTCACCGTCACCGGCCGCATCCTGTCCGCCCGCGGGCTGGACGAGACCGTCCGGGCGCTGCGCGCGGCCGAGACCGCGATGGCCGAGGCCACCGGCCCGGCGGGCCAGGGCCGGGCGATGGACCGGTACGCCCGTGCCGAGGCCGAGTTCCAGGCCCGCGGCGGGTACGCCGCCGAGGCGGAGGCCGCCAGGATCGCCGCGGGCCTCGGGTTGCCCGACCGGGTGATGGCGGGGCCGATCGGCGTCCTGTCCGGCGGGCAGCGGCGCCGGGTCGAGCTGGCGCGGGTCCTGTTCGGCGAGCGGGGCACGCTGCTGCTGGACGAGCCCACCAACCACCTGGACGGCGACTCGGTGGCCTGGCTGCGCGGGTTCCTGGCAGGCCATCCCGGCGGCCTGGTGGTGATCAGCCATGACACCGGGCTGCTGGAGGACGTAGTCAACCGGGTGTGGCGGGTCGACGCGGACCGGACGGCGGTCGAGGTGCACAACACCGGATGGAGCACCTACCTCGCCGACCGCGCGGCCGGGGAGCGGCGCGACGACCGCCGGCGGGCCGCCGCCGAGCGCAAGGCCGCCGCGCTGCGGAGCCAGGCCGACAAGATGCGGGGGAGCGTCGCGACCGCCACCCGGGCCAAGGACATGGCCCGGCGCGCCGACCGGATGCTCGACGGGCTCGGCCCCGCCCGCCGGGCCGAGAAGGTCGCCCGCATCCGGCTGCCCGAGCCGGCGCCGTGCGGCCGGACGCCGCTGGGCGCGGTGAGCCTGGCCAAGTCCTACGGGACGCTGCCGGTCCTCACCGGGGTGGACCTGGCCGTGGACCGGGGCGCGCGGCTGGCCGTGCTCGGCTTGAACGGCGCGGGCAAGACCACGTTGCTGCGCGTCCTCGCCGGACGGGAACGTCCCGATTCGGGACGCGTCGTGCACGGCCACGGGCTGCGGCTGGGCTACTTCGCCCAGGAGCACGACACCCTGGACCCAGGCCGCACCGTCGGGCAGAACCTGATGGACGCGGCGCCGCACCTGACCAGCGGCGAGGCTCGGACCATCCTCGGCTCGTTCCTGTTCGGCGGGGACGACGCGGACAAGCCCGCCGCCGTCCTGTCCGGCGGCGAGAAGACCCGGCTCGCGCTCGCCGGGCTGGTCGCCTCCAGCGCGAACGTGCTGCTGCTGGACGAGCCCACCAACAACCTCGACCCCGCCTCCCGCGACGAGGTGCTCGCGGCGGTCGGCGCGTACCGGGGGGCCGTGGTGATGGTCACCCACGACCAGGACGCGATCGAGGCGCTGCTGCCCGACCGCGTCCTGATCCTGCCCGACGGGGTCGAGGACCTCTGGAGCCCCGACTACGCCGATCTTGTGACCCTCGCCTGAGCGCCGGGTCAGCCGCTCGGGACGGGACAGGGCGAGGAGGTGGGGGAGGGGGAGGGGGTGGGCGTGGGGCCCGGTGAAGCGGGACGGGAGCGGGACCCGGAGCTCGGGCCGGGACCGCGCCGTGGGCCGGAGCCGGAACTGGAGCTGGAGCTGGAGCCGGGGCGGCGCGGTGTGGCGGCCGGGCCGTCCCGGCGGGTGTTGTGCCGCTTCATGACGGTCTGGAGATCGGGGTGGCCGTCGGTGCCGTCGGCGTCGGTGAGGGCGGGGCAGGCCCAGCCGCTCTGGCGCCCCCAGGAGTAGCTGATGTCGAAGGCGGGAGAGGGGGCGAAGCGGTCCCAGCGGTCGAGCATGGACTGGAGCTGCCGGGCGGCGGGCAGGCGCCAGGTCCTGTCGCCGTCGGCGCACGCCTGCCCGAACGTCTGGAACACCGGGACGATCATGCGCCGGGAGAACCCGGCCCGGTCCGCCTGCTCCACCATGGTGTCGATCGCGTCCAGATCGCAGGCCCCGCCGCCGGCGCGGCAGGGGTAGGGGTCCAGCCCGATCAGGTCCAGGTGGGTCGCCGACGGCTTGAGCGGCCCCATCGGCCAGTCGGTCAGCGACGCGAACGCCTTCTGGCCCGGGGCGTGCTCGTGGACGATGTCGGCGCGGGCCCGGATCCTGCCGGCGATCCCCGGGCACTCGTCGGGGTTCGGCTCGTCGGAGAGGTACCAGCCGTAGACGCGCGGGTTGCCCGCGAGGCGCTTGACGGTCTCGGTGAAGTCACCGGTCCCGGCGATCTGGAAGTCGCCGCAGGTGGTGTTGCCGACCCACAGCATGGCCATGGCGCCCTCGGGCAGCGCGTTGACGGCGTCCTCGTCCGGGTCGACGTCGAACAGGTCGTAGCCGAGCGCGGCGGCCTTCGCGCGGTCGCCGTCCGGCATGTTCAGGGCGAGGTGCCTGGGGCCGCCGGTGAGCGCGGCGGCGGGGCGGCGGGAGGAGGCGTCGCCGGCCGAGGGGGCGACGAGGTATCCGGTGAGGGCTCCGCCCAGTGCGGCCACCGCTGCCACGGCGGCGAGATGCGTTTTCATGCGGTCTCCCGACATCGTTGATGTGGCATGAGGTGGTGTGCCCCGAGAGGACCGGGTTCAGCGCGATGCGGCGGAGTCCGGCGGTGCCGCATGCGGCCACTTGTCAACGGGCCGCCCGCGGATAGGATGATGACGTTGACGTCAACGTCAATCAGCAGGTGGGAGACGGTGTGAGCGGGATCTTGGTGGCCAACCGCGGGGAGATCGCGATCCGTGTGATCCGCGCGGCGAACGAGCTGGGCGTCCGGACCGTCGCGGTGCACGCGCGCGACGACGCGGCCTCGCTGCACACCCGGCGGGCCGATGAGGCCCGGGAGCTGCCCGGCGAGGGCGTGGCCGCCTACCTCGACGGCGAGGCGATCATCGCCGCGGCGCGGGAGTCCGGCTGCACCGCCGTCCACCCCGGCTACGGCTTCCTCAGCGAGAACGGGGCGTTCGCGCGGCGCTGCGCCGAGGCGGGTCTCACCTTCATCGGCCCGCGGCCCGAGGTGCTGGAGCTGTTCGGCGACAAGGTCCGCGCCCGCGCGCTCGCGCGGAGCCTGGAGGTCCCGGTCATGCCCGGCACCACGGGGCCGACCGGCCTGGACGAGGCCCGCGCGTTCGCGGCCGAGCACGGCGCGGTGATGCTGAAGGCCCTCGCGGGCGGCGGCGGGCGCGGCATGCGGACGGTGCTCGACCCGGCCGGGCTGGACGAGGCGTACGAGCGGTGCCGGTCCGAGGCGCTCCAGGCGTTCGGCGACGGCGCGCTCTACGTCGAGCGGCTGCTCCCGGCCGCGCGGCACATCGAGGTGCAGGTCGTCGGCGACGGCACCGGGGCCGTCCGGCACCTGTGGGAACGCGATTGCAGCATCCAGCGCCGCCACCAGAAGCTGATCGAGGTCGCGCCGAGCCCGTCGCTGGACGGGGCGCTGCGCGACCGGATCCTCGACGCGGCGCTCCGGCTCGCGGGCGAGGTGCGGTACGGGAGCCTCGGCACGTTCGAGTTCCTGGTCGCGGGCTCGGGCTTCTGGTTCATCGAGGCCAACCCGCGGCTCCAGGTGGAGCACACCGTCACCGAGGAGGTCACCGGGGTCGACCTGGTGCGGGCGCAGATCCGGCTGGCGTCCGGCGCCTCCCTCGCCGAGGCCGGCCTCGACCGCACGCCGCCGGTGCGCGGGTACGCGCTGCAAGTGCGGGTCAACCTGGAGACCCTCGCCGAGGACGGCTCGCCGCGTCCCGGCGCCGGGACGATCACCGCGTTCGGCCCGCCGTCCGGGCCGGGCGTGCGGGTCGACACCTACGGGTACGCGGGCTACCCGGCGAGCCCGCGCTACGACTCGCTGCTCGCCAAGGTCATCACCCAGGCCCCCGACTTCGCCGGCGCGACCGCGAAGGCGTACGCGGCGCTCGGCGAGTTCCAGGTGGAGGGCGTCCCGACCAACATCGCGCTGTTGCAGGGCGTCCTCGGGCACCCCGACTTCGCGACCGGCCGATGGGACACGACGTTCATCGCCGACCACCTGGCCGAACTGCTCGGCGGCGCCCACCGGCGGCTGTACTTCGACGCGGCCGTGAACGGCCCGGCCGGCGCCGCCGAACCCGTGGCGGAGGCGCCAGAGGGATCCGTGGCCGTGACCGCGCCGATGCAGGGCATGGTGGTGAGCCTGGCCGCCGCCGAGGGCGACCATGTCGCGGCGGGCGCCCCGCTGCTGGTGCTCGAGGCGATGAAGATGGAGCACGTCGTCCGGGCGCCGGAGGCCATGGTGGTCGGGGCCGTGCTCGCGGGCAAGGGCCGGCTCGTCGACGACGGCGCGCTGCTGGTGTTCGGCGAGCCCGCGGGCGCCCCGGACGCGCCTGCCGCCCCGGCCGCCGCCGCCGGGGCGGGCGATGCCGAGCGCGACACGGACTGGTCCGCCGAGGTCGCCGAGATCCGCCGCCGGCACGGGCTGGCCCACGAGATGGGCGGCCCGGCGAAGGTGGCGCGGCAGCACGCCGCCGGACGGCTCACCGTCCGGGAGCGGATCGCGGCCCTCGCCGACCCCGGCAGCTTCGCCGAGATCGGGGCGCTCACCGGCTTCGCCGACTACGGCGGCGACGGCGCACCGTCCTCGCTGCTGCCCGCGAACTTCGTCGCCGGGACGGCCCGGATCGACGGCCGCAAGGTGGTGCTCGGCGCCGACGACTTCACCGTCCGCGGCGGCTCCGGCGACGCCGCGATCCACGAGAAGCAGATCTACTCCGAGCGGCTCGCCCGCGATATGCGGCTCCCGCTCGTCCGGCTGCTCGACGGCGCGAGCGGCGGCGGCAGCGTCAAGATGGCGCAGGAGGCCGGCTTCACCTACGTGCCGGTCAACCCCGGCTGGGACGCGGTGGTCGACAACCTCTCGCTCGTCCCGGTCGTGGCGGCCTGCCTCGGCCCGACCGTCGGGCTCGGCGCCGCGCGGCTGGTGATGTCGCACCTGGCGGTCATGGTGGAGGGCGTCGGCCAGCTCTTCACCGCGGGCCCGCCGGTGGTGCGCGGCGGCACCGGCGAGGACCTCACCAAGGAGGAGCTCGGCGGCGCCGGGGTGCACCGCGGCAACGGCACGATCGAGCGGTTCGTCCGCACCGAGGACGAGGCGTTCGACGTCGTCCGCCGCTTCCTGTCCTACCTGCCGGGCAGCGCGTTCGAGCTCCCGCCGGTCGTCCCGGGGACCGATCCGGCCGGCCGCCGCGACGAGGCCCTGCTGGCCGCGGTCCCGCGCGACCGGCGCCGCCCGTACCGGATCGGCCCCGTCCTCGACGCGATCTTCGACGCGGGCTCGGTGTTCCGGTACGCCGAGTACGGCGCCGGCACCGTCACCGCGCTGGCCAGGCTCGACGGCCACCCGGTCGGGGTCATCGCCGCCGATCCGTTCAAGGGCGCCACGATGTCGGTGGAGGGCGCGCAGGCGATCACCCGGCTGGCCGATCTGTGCACCACCTTCCACCTGCCGCTGGTCAGCCTGACCGACCAGGCCGGGATGACGATCGGGCTGGCCGCCGAGCGCCGCGCCACCATCCGGCACGGCGCCCGCGCGATCAGCGCCGTCTACCAGGCGCCCGTCCCGCAGGCCGAGCTGATCCTGCGCCGCGTGTACGGGGTCGGCGGCGCGGGCATCGTCGACCGGCACCGGTCCGGCCGCAGCTGGGCCTGGCCGTCGGGCGACTGGGGCTCGCTGCCCGTCCAGGGCGGCGTGGAGGCCGCCTTCCGCGCCCAGCTCCAGGACGCCGCCGACCCAGAGGCGGAGATCGAGCGGATCCGCCGCGAGTTGGCGGCCGTCGCGTCCCCGTTCCGCACCGCCGAGCGGTTCGGCGTGCAGGACCTGATCGACCCGCGCGACAGCCGCCCGCTGCTGTGCGACTGGGTGCGCGACGCCTACCGCGTGCTCCCCGAGCTGACCGGCCGCCCGTCGTTCGGCACCCGTCCCTGAACCCGTGAGGAGAGCTCTGATGAGCCAGGACCTGGTCGCGGCGCTGGCCGCCGATGGGGAGATCGTCACCGAGCGGCTGGACCACTGGGCCGCCACCGCGGGCGACCGCCCGTTCTTCCACTACGGCGAGGACGGGGTGACGCTGACGTTCGCCGAGTTCGGCCGGCGCACCGACGCGATCGCGGGGAACCTGGCCGCGCAGGGCGTCGGCAAGGGCGGCCGGGTCAGCGTGTTCTGCCTGAACCCGCTGGTCAGCGCGCTGGTGATGTTCGGCGCGTGGAAGGCCGGCGCGCTCTACTGCCCGATCAACTTCGGCTACGCCGGACGGCTCCTGTCGTACCAGCTCGACGACACCGGGCCGCTGCTGGTCGTCACCGAACCCGCGCTGCTGCCCGCGCTGAACGAGGTGGCGGGCGGGCTCGCCGAGCCCCCTGCGGTGGTTGTCTACGACGCCCCGCCCGGCGCGCACGACCACGCCGCCGAGCGCGAGCCGGCGCATCCCGCGCTGCGCGAGGTGCCGTGGGCCGCGCTGACCGCCGACGCGCCGCGCCCGCGGGTGACCGTGGCCTACGACGACCCGGCGAACGTCATCTACACCTCCGGCACGACCGGTCCGGCCAAGGGCGTCGTCCAGCCGTTCCGGTGGCTCGCGCAGTACACCTTCAACCTGCGGCTGCCCGTCACCGGCGCGGACGTCATCTACAACGACCTGCCGATGTACCACGTGGGCGGCGCGATCGCCAACGTCGCGCGGGCCGCGTGGGCGGGCTGCGAGGTCGCGGTCTGGAACCGGTTCAGCCCGACCGACTTCTGGCGGCGGGTCGAGTCGCGCGGCGTGACCACGGCGATCCTGCTGGACGTGATGATCCCGTGGCTGATGAAGGCGCCCGAGGACCCCGGCGACCGCCGCAACACCCTCAACAAGGTGCACATGCAGCCGCTGCCGGCGCACCATGCCGAGGCCGCGCGGCGCTTCGGGTTCGACTTCGTGACCGCCGGCTTCGGGCAGACCGAGTCCGGCGCGCCGCTCGCGGTGGTGATCGAGGAGACCGCGCCGGGCGAGGGCACCCCGCCGGGCCTCTACCGGGGCCGCACCCACGAGGAGATCGCCGAGCTGACCGCCGCGCACGGCGTCCCGTTCCTGGCCGGCGGCGAGGCCGGGCGCAAGGGGCTGATGGGCCGTCCCAGCCCGTTCGTCGAGGCTGCCGTCCTCAACGAGCGCGACGAGGAGTGCGCCGACGAGGAGCCCGGCCATCTGGCGCTGCGTCCGCGGCTGCCCGCGCTGTTCCTGAACGAGTACCTCGGCAAGCCCGAGGCGACCGTCCAGGCGTTCCGCAACCTGTGGTTCCACACCGGCGACGCCGCCGTCCGCGACGCCGACGGGCTGTTCTACTTCGTCGACCGCCTCGGCGACCGGATCCGGGTGCGCGGCGAGAACCTGTCGTCCTTCCAGGTCGAGGACATGATCAACCAGCACCCCGGGGTGCGGTACTGCGCGGTCTTCGCGATCCGCAGCGGCGAGGGCGACGAGGACGACGTGGTCGCCTACGTCGTCCCGGACGAGGACGGCGGGCTGACCGAGGACGGCGTGCACGCCTTCGCCGCCGCGACCATGCCCAAGTACATGCGGCCCCGGCACGTGCGGATCGTCGCCGACATCCCGCGCACCCCGACGAACAAGATCGAGAAGTACAAGCTCCGGGCACGCATCCTCGGCGAGTTGACCGGCGGCGCCGGGACCGCCGGAGCGGCGGGCCGGTGACCTCGGAGCGGGCCCCCTGGGCGGCGGCGCGCAGCTCCCGCGAGGGCCGGGAGCACGAGACGCGCTCGCTGCTGGTCCGCTCCGCCGGGCGGGTGTTCGCGCGGCGCGGCCACGCGCGGACCACCATCGCCGGCATCACCGCCGAGGCGAAGGTCGCCCGCGCGACGTTCTACGTCTACTTCGCCTCGAAGGAGGAGGTGTTCCGCGCGGTCGCGCTCGGCGTGCGTGACGCGTTCCTCGCCGCGCACGAGATCCCGGGCGTCGACGAGGACGACCCGTACGGGCTGGCCCGCGAGTCCAGCGCCCGGTTCCTGGCCGCGTACGCCGCCAACCTGGAACTGCTGACGGTGATCGAGCACCAGGCCCTCGTCGATCCCGAGATCCGCGCGGTGTGGCGGGAGATCCAGGAAAGGCCGCTCCGCCGCACCGCCCGCTACATCGAGCGGATCACCGCGCAGGGGCTCGCCGACCCGGCCGCGCCGCCGCGCGTCCTCGCCGAGGCCACCTATGGGATCTTCGCCCGGTTCGCCCGCACGGTGCCCGCCGACCCCGCCGGCCGCGAGCGCCTGGTCGACGAACTCACCGCGATCTATCTGCGCCTTCTCGGGGTTCCCCCGGCCGGCTGAGACCGTCCCGCCTCCTCCCTGCGGCCGTCGCGCGAGTGGACCGACCCGGTCTTCGGCGCCGGCCGGGCCGGGCCTGCGTGTCGTCTCCTGAGCGGAGGTCCCGGGTCAGGCCCCGGCGGGGGGCGGGGCGGTGGTCGCCCGTTCCGTCAGGACCGGGGCGACGCCGATCCGCTGGGCGGGCCCGCCGGGGACGCCGCCGCGGATCCGGTCCATCAGGGCGCCCATCGCCAGCCGGCCGAGCTCGCGGGCGTCCGGGCCGACCGTGGTCACCCCGGCGGCCCCGGCCCCCGGCGGGTCACCGTGGACGACCAGCGACACGTCCTCGGGGACGCGCCGGCCGGCCCGGAGCAGCGCGGCCAGCGCGGCGGTCCCGCCCGGGTCGCCGAGCGCGAGCACCGCGGTGGGCGGCCCGGTCGCGCCCGGCGGCCCGCCGGGCCCGCCGTCGAGCGCGTTGCCGAGCGCGTCCGGGAGCCCGCCGGGCCCGGTGCTGAGCGCGTCCGGGACGGTCAGGACACTCGCGTGGGCGGACGGGCCGGCCCCGTCCATCGCGGCGAGGAAGGCGCGGCGCAGGGACGCCGAGCGTCCGTCCAGGTCGAGGCAGGCGATCCGGCGGTGCCCGAGCGCGGTCAGATGGGCGACCGCCTGCGCGGCCTCGGCGGCGGCGTCGCCGGTCACGCGGTCCACCCGGTCCGACCGCACCGCGCGGCCGACCACGGTGATCGCGCAGCCCGCCGCGGCCCGGTCGAGGTCGGCCGCGGCGATCCGCGGACCGGCCAGCACCAGCCCGTCCAGCCGCAGGTCGAGCAGGTCCTCCACCGCGGCCCGCTCCAGGGCCGGCCGGCCCCGCCCGGTCGTCAGCAGCAGCCGCACGTCGCGCCGGGCCGCCTCGTCGGCCAGCCCGTCGTGGATCCGCGCGTACAGCGGCTGGTGCAGGTCGGCCAGCAGCACCCCGACGATGCCGGTCCGGCCCGCGGCCAGGCCCCGGGCCATGGCGTTGGGCCGGTAGCCGAGCTCGCGGGCGGCGGCGAGCACGGCCGCGCGCCGCTCCTCGCCGACCTTCGGGGATCCGCGCATCACCAGGGAGACCAGGGCGCGGGAGACGCCGGCCCGCGCGGCGACGTCCTCCAGAGTCGGATGGGGCATGCTCGGCGCGGCTCCTCTGCGTGACACGGACTGCCGAGCGGGACGTTAACAGCTACGAGAGCGTCCGGCGGGCCCGTCGGCGATACCGTGGCTCCCCGTTCCCGGCGGACGGGGCCGGAGCCGGGGGACGGGTCCCGCCGCGAGCGCGCGGACGCGGTCAGCGTTCGACGAGCGTGAGGGCGAACGAGTAGCGGCTGGCCCGGTAGACGTGCGACCCGTACTCGATCGAGCGGCCCTTGTCGTCGAAGGCCGTGCGGGTCATGGTGAGCAGCGGGACGCCGCGGCGCTCGTCCAGCAGCCTGGCCTCGGCCGCCGTCGCGCCGCGCGCGCCGATGGCCTGGTGCGCGACGCGCAGGTTGATGCCGGACGTGCGGAGCAGTTCGTACAGGCCGTGCCCGGCCAGGTCGTCGGCGGTGAAGTCGACCAGGTCGGTCGGCAGGTGGTTGGTGAGCAGCGCCAGCGGCTCGGCGCCGGTGAACCGCAGCCGGCGCATCCGGGTGACCTCGGTGCCGGGCGGCACGCCGAGCTCCTTGGCCACCTGGTCCTCGGCCGGCCCCGAGTCCAGGGCGAGCACCTCGGTGCGAGGCTCGCGCCCCGCCGCGGCCAGGTCGTCGTGCAGGCTGGTGAGCTCGACCGGCCGGCGCACCTGGGCCTGCACCACCTGGGTGCCGACCCCCCGCTTGCGCACCAGCAGCCCCTTGTCGACCAGGTGCTGGATCGCCTGGCGGACGGTGGGGCGCGACAGCCCGCAGCGGTCGGCGAGCTGGACCTCGTTCTCCAGCCGGTCGCCCGGAGCCGGATCGCCCGCGCGGATCGCCGCCTCGAGCTGCTGGGCCAGCTGGAAGTACAGCGGGACCGGGCTGCCGCGGTCCACGGACACGACTGGACGGTTCACCCGATGTCCCCTCCCGGATCAGATAGGGGCCATCGTACTTGTTCTTCCTGGCTATCTCATTACCTCATGATGTCATGACAAACTATTGACATCGTGTCGCGCCGTTCAGCAGACTCGGCGTGCCGGCGCACGACCGGGCGCCGCACGCGCAGGGCGGGAAGGGTGAGCCGATGGGCATGGACCGGATCGCGGGAGCCCCGATCTCATGGGGAGTGTGCGAGGTGCCCGGGTGGGGCCTTCAGTTGCCCCCCGCGCGGGTGCTGGAGGAGATGGGCGGGCTCGGGCTGGCCGCGGCCGAGTTCGGGCCGGATGGCTTCCTGCCGTCCGGCGCCGCGGAGCGGACGGCCCTGCTGCGGCGTCACGGGTTGCGTCCCGTCGGCGGTTTCGTCCCCGCCGTGCTGCACGATCCGGAACGCGACCCGCTGCCGGAAGTGGAGCGGGCGTTGTCCGGATTTGGGGTGGAACGTTCCAGTTCAGTGGGGGCGGGCCCGCCGCTCACCCTGGTGCTCGCCGCCGCCACCGGGCTCGACGGATACGACGAGCGCCCGGTCCTGAACGCGGCGGCCTGGACGACCCTGCTCGGCAACCTGGACCGGATCGCCGCCCGCGCGGCGGAGCTCGGCGTCCAGGCGACGCTGCACCCGCACGTCGGCACCGTGGTCGAGCGCCGGGAGGAGGTGCACCGCGTGCTCGACGGCGCGGCGATCCCGCTGTGCCTGGACACCGGCCACCTGCTGATCGGCGGCACCGACCCGGTCGAGCTCGCCGCCCGCGCGCCGGACCGGATCGCACACGTCCACCTCAAGGACGTGGACGCCGAACTGGCCGACGGGGTCCGCTGCGGCCGGTCCACCTACACCGATGCCGTCCGGGCCGGGATCTACCGGCCGCTCGGAGCGGGCGACGTCGACGTCGCCGCGCTCCTGTCGTCCCTGGAAGGCGTGGGCTACGACGGCTGGTACGTACTGGAGCAGGACGTCGTCCTGGCGGACGAGCCCGCGCCCGGCACCGGTCCGTGCGACGACGTGCGCGCGAGCCTGGGCTTCCTCGCCGGGGCCCTCGCGTGACGGGCGCCCACGAGGTGACGGCGCTCCTGGAAGGGTTGACGGCATGACCGTGGAGACACCGCGCCCTCAGGGCCCGCCGGGCGGATCGCGCGCCGGGCGGACGAACGAACTGACCGAGATCCGGGCGTCCCGGCCCGGCGCGATCGCCGAGGCGGCGGCCCGGCGGGTCCGCCGCGAGAGGCTGCTCGGGCCGTCCGGCCGGCTGATGCTGCTGGCCGCCGACCACCCGGCGCGCGGCGCGCTCGCGGCCGGCGGCGACCCGATGGCGATGGCCGACCGCGGCGACCTGCTCGACCGGCTCTGCCTCGCGTTGGCCCGCCCCGGCGTCGACGGCGTGCTCGGCACCCCCGACGTGCTGGAGGACCTGCTCCTGCTCGGCGCGCTGGACGGCAAGGTGGTGATCGGCTCGATGAACCGCGGCGGGCTGGCCGGCGCCTCGTTCGAGATCGACGACCGGTTCACCGCCTACGACGCCGCCGCCCTCGCCGCGGCCCGGCTGGATGGCGGCAAGATGCTGCTGCGCCTGGACGACGGCGACCCGGCCACCGCCGGCACGCTGGAGCGCTGCGCGCACGCGGTGTCCGCGCTCGCCGCGCAGGGGCTGATGGCGATGGTGGAGCCGTTCGTGTCGCACCGGGTCGACGGCCGGGTGCGCAACGTGCTCACCCCGGAGGCGATGATCCGGGCGATCTCGGTCGCGACCGGGCTCGGCGTCACCTCCGCCCGCACCTGGCTGAAGGTGCCGGTGGTGCCGGACATGGAACGGGTGATGGCCGCCTCGACGCTGCCCGCGCTGCTGCTCGGCGGCGAGGTCGCGGGCGACCCGCGGGCCGCGCTCGCGGGCTGGCGGCGGGCGCTGCGGCTGCCCACCGTGAAGGGGCTGGTCGTCGGCCGGTCCCTGCTGTACCCCTCTGACGGTGACGTGGCGGCGGCCGTGGACGCCGCGGTGGAGGCGCTGTGACCGGGACGTTCCACCTGCCCGCCGGGACCGCGGCGGCCCCGCCCTACGAACTGGAGATCACGCCCGAGCGCGCGGGCTGGGAGTACAGCGCGCTGCGCGTCCTGGAACTGCCCCCGGGCGGGACGCACACCTTCGGCACCGGCGGGTTCGAGACGCTCGTGCTGCCGCTGTCGGGCGGCTGCCGGGTGGCCTGCGACGGCGCGGACTTCGAGATCACCGGACGCGCGAGCGTGTTCTCCCGGGTGACCGACTTCGCCTACGTGCCGCGCGACGCGCGGGTCACCGTGACGAGCGCGGCGGGCGGCCGGTTCGCGCTGCCCGCCGCGCGCTGCCCCGACCGCCTGGTCCCGCGCTACGGCCCGGCCGAGGACGTGCAGGTCGAGCTGCGCGGCGCCGGGCGGGCCAGCCGCCAGGTCAACAACTTCTGCACCCCCGGGGCGTTCCCGCACGCGAGCCGCCTGATCGCCTGCGAGGTGCTCACCCCGGACGGCAACTGGTCGTCCTACCCGCCGCACAAGCACGACGAGGACCGGCCCGGCGAGTCCGTCCTGGAGGAGATCTACTACTTCGAGGTCGCGGGCCCGTCCGGCATCGCCTACCAGCGGGTGTACGGCAGCACCGACGTGCTCGCCGAGGTGCGCGGCGGCGACGCCGTCCTCATCCCGCACGGCTGGCACGGACCGTCGATGGCGGTGCCCGGGTACGACCTCTACTACCTGAACGTGATGGCCGGGCCGTCGCCCGAGCGCGCGTGGCGGATCTGCGACGACCCCGACCACGCCTGGGTCCGCGACACCTGGCCCGGCCAGGAGACCGACCCGAGGCTTCCGCTGACCTCCCGGGAGGAACGATGACCAGGCTGACGGTGGGACAGGCGGTCGTGCGGTTCCTGGCCGCGCAGTCGTCCGAGCGCGACGGCGAGCGGCGCCGGTTCTTCGCGGGCTGCTTCGGGATTTTCGGGCACGGGAACGTGGCGGGTCTCGGGCAGGGGCTGCTGGAGGAGGGCTTCCCCTACCTCATGGCCCGCAACGAGCAGGGCATGGTGCACGCGGCGGCGGGCTACGCGCGGATGAGCGACCGCCTCGCGACGTTCGCCTGCACGACGTCGATCGGCCCCGGCGCGACGAACCTGGTGACGGGCGCGGCGCTGGCGACCATCAACCGGCTCCCGGTGCTGCTGCTGCCCGGGGACGTCTTCGCCACCCGTCCCGCCAACCCGGTGCTCCAGGAGCTGGAGGACCCGCGCTCCTACGACGTGTCGGTGAACGACTGCCTGAAGCCGGTGTCGCGGTTCTGGGACCGGATCGACCGCCCCGAGCAGCTCCCGTCCGCGCTGCTGGGCGCGATGCGGGTGCTGACCGACCCGGCGGAGACGGGCGCGGTGACGCTCGCGCTGCCGCAGGACGTGCAGGCCGAGGCCTACGACTGGCCGGACGAGCTGTTCGCGGGCCGCGTCTGGCACGTGCCCCGGCCGGTCCCCGAGCCGGCCGCCCTCGCCCGCGCCGCCGCCCTGCTGCGCGGCGCCGAGCGGCCCCTGATCGTCGCGGGCGGCGGCGTCCTCTACTCCCGGGCGACGGCCGCGCTCCGCGCGTTCGCCGAGCGGACGGGCGTCCCGGTCGCCGAGACGCAGGCGGGCAAGGGCGCGCTGCCCTGGGACCACGCGTGCGCCGTCGGCGCGATCGGCGCGACCGGGACCACCGCCGCCAACGCGCTGGCCCGCGAGGCCGACGTCGTCCTTGGGATCGGGACCCGGTACAGCGACTTCACGACCGCGTCGCGCAGCCTGTTCGCCCGTCCCGGCGTCCGGTTCGTGAACCTCAACGTGGCCGCCTTCGACGCCGCCAAGCACGCGGGGGAGGCGCTGACCGCCGACGCCCGCGCCGGGCTGACCGCCCTCGACGGCGCGCTCGGCGGATGGTCGGTCCCCGCCGGCCACCGCGCCGAGGCCCGCGAGCTCGCCGGACGGTGGAACGCCGTCACCGACCGGGCGTTCGCCCTCGGCCGCACCCCGCTGCCCGCGCAGTCGGAGATCATCGGCGCGGTGAACGAGGTCGCGGGCCCGCGCGACGTGGTGGTCTGCGCGGCCGGCTCGATGCCGGGCGACCTGCACAAGCTGTGGCGGACCCGGGACCCCAAGGGCTACCACGTGGAGTACGGATTCTCCTGCATGGGCTACGAGATCGCGGGCGGGCTCGGGGTGAAGCTCGCCGACCCGTCCCGCGAGGTGTTCGTGCTGGTGGGCGACGGCTCGTACCTGATGATGGCGCAGGAGCTGGCGACCGCCGTCGCCGAGGACGTCAAGCTCGTCGTCGTGCTGGTGCAGAACCATGGCTACGCCTCCATCGGCGCCCTGTCGGAGTCGGTCGGCGCGCAGCGCTTCGGCACCGGCTACCGGGCGCGCACCGGCACCGGCCTGGACGGCGATCGGCTCCCGGTCGACCTGGCCGCCAACGCCGCGAGCCTCGGCGCCGACGTCCTGCGCGCGTCGGGCGTCTCCGAGTTCCGCGCCGCGCTGGAGCAGGCGGCCCGGTCGTCCCGGACGACCGTCGTGCATGTGGAGACCGACCCGCTCGCCCCGGCACCGGGCAGCGACGCGTGGTGGGACGTCCCGGTCGCCGAGGTGTCGGCCCTGGACTCCACCCGCCAGGCCCGCGCCCGCTACGACAAGGACCGCCGCGCCCAGCGCCGCCACCTGTGACCCCAGACCCCGAAGGGAATCCCATGCGCTCAATCCAGCACTGGATCGGCGGAGTACCGGTCGCCGGCGGCGACGCCCTCCCGGTGTACGACCCGGCGACCGGGCGGACGCTGGCCGAAGTGCCCCTCGGCCGCGAGGCCGAGGTCGACGCGGCGGTGGCCGCCGCCGCCGAGGCGTTCGCCTCCTGGCAGGACGTGCCGGTCACCGGCCGCGCGCGGATCATGTTCGCCTTCCGCGACCTGCTGGAGCGGCACGAGGACGACCTCGCCCGCATCATCACCGCCGAGCACGGCAAGGTGCTGGACGACGCCCGCGGCGAGATCGTCCGGGGCCGGGAGGTCGTCGAGTTCGCCTGCGGCATCCCCCAGCTCCTCAAGGGCGACTACTCCGACCAGGTCTCCACCGGCGTGGACGCCTTCTCCTTCCGGCAGCCGCTCGGCGTCTGCGCCGGGATCGTGCCGTTCAACTTCCCGGTCATGGTCCCGCTGTGGATGCACCCGATCGCGATCGCCTGCGGCAACGCCTTCGTGCTCAAGCCGAGCGAGCAGGTGCCGTCGGCCGCCAACCTGATCGCCGAGCTGTACGCCGACGCGGGCCTGCCCGCCGGGGTGTTCAACGTTCTGCACGGGGACGGCGGCACCGCCGCCGCGCTGACCGCCCACCCCGGCGTGGCCGCGGTGTCGTTCGTCGGCTCCACGCCCGTCGCCCGCCGGGTGCACCGGGCCGCCAGTGAGTCCGGCAAGCGGGTCCAGGCGCTCGGCGGCGCCAAGAACCACGCCGTCGTCCTGCCGGACGCCGACCTCGACCACGCCGCCGACCAGATCACCGCCGCGGCGTACGGGTCGGCGGGGCAGCGCTGCATGGCGATCTCCGTGGTGGTCGCGGTGGGGGAGTCGGCGGACCCGCTGGTGCAGCGGCTCGCGGACCGGGCCCGCGCGATCAAGGTCGGGGCCGGCGCCGACCCGGCCAGCGAGATGGGCCCGGTGATCAGCCCGGCCGCGCGGACCCGCGTCGCCGGGCACGTCGAGGCCGCCGGGCGGGACGGCGCGGCCGTGCTCGTCGACGGGCGCGACCTGCCCGGACCCGGGTTCTTCGTCGGGCCCTGCCTGCTCGACCGGGTCACCCCCGCGATGGCCGCCTACCGGGAGGAGATCTTCGGCCCGGTCCTGCTGGTGCTGCGCGCGGCCACGCCGGACGAGGCGGTGGCGGTCATCAACGCCAACCCGTACGGCAACGGGACGGCGGTCTTCACCCGGTCGGGCGAGGCCGCGCGCCGCTTCCAGCGCGAGGTGCACGTCGGGATGATCGGCGTGAACGTCCCGGTCCCGGTGCCGATGGCGTTCCACTCGTTCGGCGGCTGGAAGTCCTCGCTCTTCGGCGACACTCACATGCACGGGCCCGAGGGGGTGCGCTTCTACACCCGGGCGAAGGCCGTCACCACGCGCTGGCCGTCGTCGTCGGCGCCGTCCGCCCCGCCCGAGCTGGCCTTCCCCACCGCCGACTGACCGGCCGCGCGGCGGGGCGTCGGGCCGTCGGGGGGGACGGTCAGGACACCTTCATGCCGGACGCGATGCGGTCGCCGACCGACGGGTCGATCTTGCGCCAGTAGGCGACGGCGTTGTCCAGCACCGTGCCCGACACCCCCTTGGACAGGTGCCCGACCACATTGGTGACCAGGCGGTCGCGGGCCGCGTCGTCCATCACCTCGCGCACCAGGTTCCCCGGCTGGGTGAAGTCGTCGTCCTCGGCGTGCAGGGTGTAGGCCTCGCGGACCAGCTCGCCCGCCTCGACCAGCCAGCTCGCCTCCTCGACGTTCTCCTGCTGGGCCGCGTCCGGCCCGCCGAAGGAGTTGGGGTGGTAGACCGCGCCGGTGTCGGCCGGATAATGCCGCATGGGGCCGTCCTTGGCGTACGAGCGGACGTCCACGTGCGGGCGGTTGGGCGGCAGCTCGGCGTAGTTCACGCCGATCCGGTAGCGGTGCGTGTCGGCGTAGGAGAACAGCCGCGACAGCAGCATCTTGTCCGGCGAC
This sequence comes from Spirillospora sp. NBC_01491, assembly GCF_036227065.1. GTDB lineage: Bacteria > Actinomycetota > Actinomycetes > Streptosporangiales > Streptosporangiaceae > Spirillospora > Spirillospora xylanilytica. The sequence goes on along the minus strand of NZ_CP109432.1, from coordinate 1,638,694 downwards.
GGCCCGATCCCCGGCACGAGGTTGGACGGCTCGAACGCGGCCTGCTCGATATGGATGTGGTAGTTGTCCGGATTCTCCTTCAGCGTCATCCGGCCGACCTCGATCAGCGGGTAGTCGGCGTGCGGCCACACCTTGGTGAGGTCGAACGGGTTGAACCGGTAGGACGCCGCGTCCTCGAACGGCATGATCTGCACCTTGAGCGTCCAGGACGGGTGGTCGCCCCGGTCGATCGCGGAGTGCAGGTCGCGCAGGTAGTGGTCGGTGTCCTCGCCCGCCATCGCATCGGCCTCGGCCTGGGTGTAGAACGCGTTGCCCTGGTCGGTGAGGAAGTGGTACTTCACCCACACCTTCTTGCCGGCGCCGTTGATCCACATGTAGGTGTGCGAGCTGAACCCGTCCATGTGCCGCCAGTTCCGCGGCACCCCGCGGTCGCCCAGCAGCCAGGTGACCTGGTGCGCGGACTCCGGCGACAGGGACCAGTAGTCCCACTGCATCGTGTTGTCGCGCAGGTGCGTCTCGGGGTGCCGCTTCTGCGAGCGGATGAAGTCCTGGAACTTCTGCGGGTCGCGCATAAAGAACACCGGGGTGTTGTTGCCGACCATGTCGTAGTTGCCGTGCCGGGTGTAGAACTTCAGCGCGAACCCGCGCGGGTCGCGCCAGGTGTCGGGGCTGCCGAGCTCCCCGGCCACGCTGGAGAAGCGCGCCAGCATCGGGGTCGACCGGCCGGGCTGGAACAGGTCGGCCCGGGTGTACCCGCTGACGTCGCCGGTCACCTCGAACACGCCGTACGCGCCGCCGCCCTTGGCGTGCACCACGCGTTCGGGCACCCGCTCCCGGTTGAACTGCGCCATCTTCTCGACGAGGTAGACGTCGTGTAGGAGCAGGGGGCCGTCGGCGCCCACGCTCAGCGACTGCTCGTCGCTCCCGACGGGAATCCCCGCGTTCGTCGTGGTGTGGCCGCCGGAGTTCGGCATCCCGGTCATCGAACTACCCCCGTATCACGATGAGTGAGATATTGATCGCTCCCCGTGTCATGCTCGCATATCGCGCGCCGCAACCCCGGTGCCGCCCCTGCGCCCCCGGCGCTCCGGCACCCGCCCCGGTACGGACCCGGTATGGCGGGGGTCAACAACGGGAGCCGCGCCGTTGACCGCCCGGACTGGACGGGTAAAGGGCGATCACTACCGATTTCGGGGGGACGTCATGACGGGGAAGTTCGTGATCATCAAGGACAAGGCCGGCGCGTTCCGCTTCAAGCTCGTCGCCGGCAATGGCGAGACCATCGCCGTCAGCGAGGGGTACGGAAGCAAGGCCGGCGCACTGCACGGCGTCGAGTCGGTCCGCACCAACGCGCAGGCGGCCAAGGTCGAGGACCGCACCCAGAAGGTCTGACCCGCTGCCGGCCCGCTGCCGGCCCGTCGCCGCACGGCCGTGCGGACGGCGCCGTATTACGACTGTAGTAGCGTGTTCGCGGCCTCGCTCCCGGCCGCGCGCCGGGCAGCGGGCCCGCCGGCGGGCCCGGGGCCCGCGTACGAGGAACATCACCAGGGAGACGCGGCTGATGAGTGCCGAGGGGAGTACGAAGGCCGTCACGATGGCGCTGGCCGCCAACTTCGGGATCGCGGTCACCAAGTTCCTGGCCTTCGCGCTGACGGGGTCCTCGTCGATGCTGGCCGAGGCGATCCACTCGGTCGCCGACTCCAGCAACCAGGCACTGCTCCTGATCGGCGGCAGGCGGGCCAAGCGGCGGGCGACCCCCGAGCACCCGTTCGGGTACGGGCGCGAGCGCTACATCTACGCGTTCATCGTGGCGATCGTGCTGTTCACCCTCGGCGGGCTGTTCGCGCTCTACGAGGGCTGGCACAAGATCCGCGACCCGCATCCGATCACCGAATGGCAGTGGGTGCCGGTCGTGGTGCTGCTCGTCGCGATCGTGCTGGAGGCGACCGCGCTGCGCACCGCCGTCAAGGAGTCCAACCAGGTGCGCGGCAAGGCCGGCTGGTTCCAGTTCGTCCGGCGGTCCAAGGCGCCCGAGCTGCCGGCGATCCTGCTGGAGGACACCGGCGCGCTGCTCGGCCTGGTCTTCGCGCTGGCCGGCGTCGGGCTCACCCTCGCCACCGGCGACGGCGTCTGGGACGGCATCGGCACCGGGGCCATCGGCGTCCTGCTGTGCGTGATCGCGATCGTGTTCGCGACCGAGGTCAAGAGCCTGCTGATCGGCGAGTCCGCGAGCGACGAGCACGTCCGGCTGATCCGCGCGGCCATCCTGGCCGGCGACGACGTCGACACCGTCATCCACCTGCGCACCATGCACCTCGGCCCGGAGGAGCTGCTGGTCGCCGCCAAGATCGCCATCGATCTGGACGACGACGCGCGGGACGTGGCCCAGGCCATCAACGGAGCCGAGGCGCGGATCCGCGAATCGGTTCCGATCGCCCGGCTGATCTTCATCGAGCCCGACATCCTGCGCGGCGGGCACTCCACCTCGACGACCGCGCCCGCCCCGGGCCTGGAGTAGGGCACCGCGGCAGGAGGCGGCCGGATGCCGGTGCCCCCTCCGCACCGGCCGCGCGATGTGCCGGGATGCGAACCGCCACCAGGCGGGGCCGGGCGTCGGCGGCTCCAGGGGCTGACGTGCCGGCGCCCGCCGGCGGCGGTCCGTCCTACAGCTCGAATTCGCTGGGGGAGAGGTCGACGGCGAAGCACGCCTCCCGCACGACGGCCTTCTCCTGGTCGTCGAAGTTGCCGTCGGCGCCGCCGATGATGATGCCGATCTGGATGACGGCGCGGGCCTCGGCGGGCTTCTTCTTCACCTTGCCGATGTCCTGGAGGACGCTGACCTTGCCGAAGTCGAAGTCGGCGGTGAGCTTGTCGACGTAGGCGTTGAAGCGCCGCTGGAGGTCGTCGGCCGGGAAGTTCTGGAGCACCTCGTTGGAGGCGATGAGCGTCGCGGTGCGCTGCCGCTCGCTCGGGTCGACCGAGCCGTCGGCCGCGGCGACCAGCGCGCAGACGGCCATGCTCGCGTCGCGGAACGCGCCGCTCTTGAGGTCGTTCTTCTTCGCCATGAGCTGGGTCTGCATCGTCTGAGTCGAGTCGCGCAGCTTGTCCCAAAAAGCCATTGAATGCCTCCACGTCGCCGTTGTCTGCCTGGACTCTAGCCGATCTACGACAAGTGTCGTAGCAGGCGCCGACCCCGGCGGCCGGCCGCAGGATGGGCACCCGCCGACGACACTACCCGGCGGTCCCGCCCCCGTCCGGTGAGGTCGCCGCGCGCGTCCGGCCTGGCCGTCCGCCCGCCGGACCCCGGCTCGCGGCTCGCGGCCCGTCGTTTCGCGGGGCCGCCGCGGCCGATCGTCATCCGGACGTCAAAGGTGTGCCTCGCGCGGGCAAATTCGCATGCCTCCGGATTATCGACCATGGGTCAAGGGGAGGTAGGGCCAAGGATCGGAATGGTCTTCCAGGTAATGGCGTGTTCGATCGTCTGCGCCGTTCTGGTGTGCGGGCGGGGGAGGAATGACATGGGGAAGGTCAAGAGAGAACATGAGGGGCACGGCGAGCGGACCGGGGCGGAAGTCCTCTCTTCGGCGGAATACGCCGCCGAGCTGAAGTACGAGTCGAGCGGCAGGCTCGTCGAGGCCGGCTGCGGAGGCACGTCCGACGGGCTCGAGCAGCACGTCTGCATGGGCCTGAGCGCCTGCCACGGATTCGACGTCGACGGCCAGGCGTACATGGCGGGCACCGGGAGCTGCGCCACGGTCCGGCACGTCTGCCACGGTGAGGGCCAGTGTCGCGGCCAGGGCGGCTGCGGCTACGCCGGCGCCGACTCGGAGCAGTGGCGTCCGGGCGATCAGGCGTGCCGATACAACGGGAGCTGCGCGAGCCCGATCAACATCAGCCGGGTGTTCTGTGCGGGCCCGATGAAGGGCAAGAGCGTCTGGATGCAGGCGCGCCGCCAGATGGAGGACCGGATGAACCGGGCGAGCCTGGCCTATGGCCCCGCACCCGGCGAGGGCATTCCCGACGGAATGCTGCCGGAATATGACATTGACGACGAAGAAATTCCTCCCAAGCCGAAATCCGCGTCCCCATCGGACGACGGTTCCTCGACGGCCCGATGACGGCACCCGTTTCCGGGGGCGGGCCGCTGGGATTCGGGGTCGGACTGCGCACGCCGCACCTGGAGCACGTGCGGTGCCACGAGCCGCGGGTCGGATTCTTCGAGGTCATCTCGGAGAACTACCTGACGTCCCAGGGCGGGCGCCGCAAGGGGCTCGCCGAGATTGCCGAACGGTACCCGATCGTCCTGCACGGGGTCTCGCTGTCGATCGGCAGCACCGACCCTCTCGATTTCGACTACCTCACCCGCCTGCGGCGGCTCGCCGCCGAGACGCGGGCCGAATGGGTGTCCGACCACGTCTGCTGGACGGGCGTGCTGGGCCTCAACACCCACGACCTGCTGCCGATGCCGTTCACCGAGGAGTCCCTCGCGCACGTGGTGCGGCGCGTCCGCACCGTGCAGGACTTCCTGGGACGGCGGCTGGTGCTGGAGAACCCCAGCAGCTACGTCGAGTTCACCGGCTCCTCCATGACCGAGCCCGAGTTCCTGGCCCGGATGGCCGACGACGCCGACTGCGGCCTGCTGCTCGACGTCAACAACGTGTACGTGTCGGCGGTGAACCACGGGTTCGACCCGGCCAGGTACCTGAGCGTGCTGCCGGCCGGCCGGGTGGCGCAGATGCACCTGGCCGGCCACTCCGACCACGGCACCCACCTCATCGACACCCACGACGGCCCGGTCGCCGACCCGGTCTGGGAGCTGTACGCCCGCGCGGTCGCCGCGACCGGAGGGGACGTGCCGACGCTGCTGGAATGGGACGACAAGCTGCCCGGCTTCCCCGTCCTGGAAGCCGAGCTGGACAAGGCGCGCCGGGTCGCCGAGACGGCGGGAGGCCGCGCCCATGCCTGAGCTCGACGGCCTCGCCGGGCTCCAGCGCTGGATGCAGCACGCGATCCTCGACCCGAAGGGGGTCACCGCGTCGGCGGGCGAGGTGCTGACCGCCTCGTCCGGGATGACCGCGCGGGAACGGCTCGCCATCTACTGGCGCGGCTACCGGCTGCGCCTGCTGGAGTGCATGCGCGAGCTGCATCCGGGCCTGATCCACCTGCTCGGGGAGGAGCTGTTCGACGCGTTCGCCCTGGAGTACCTGGACTCCTGCCCGCCGCGGGACTTCACCCTGTCCCGCTTGGACGCCGGGTTCGCCGGCCACCTGGCCGAGACCCGGCCCGACACCGGCCTCCCGCCCGCGGAGCGGCAGCCGTGGGTCGACGTGATGATCGACCTGGCCCGGTTCGAACGGGCGGTGACCGAGGTGCTCGACGGGCCGGGCACCGAGGACGGCCCCGTGCTGGACGCGGCCGACCTCGCGCTGCACGCCGCCGACCTCGCGAGTACCGCGGGCGCCGCGGGACCGGGCGGGACGATGTCCCCGCACGGCGGCGGCGGGGGACCGGCCGGCTGGCGGCTGGCGACCGCGCCGTGCCTGCGGCTGCTGCGGCTGTCCTTCCCCGCGCACCAGTACGCGACCGCCGTACGGCACGGCCAGGACCCGCCGTTCCCCGCACTGGGGACGACGTACCTGGCCGTCGGCCGCCGCGACTACGCGATCACGATCCACGAGCTCGGCCCGCGCCCCTTCCGGGCGCTGCGCGACCTGAGCCGGGGCGCCACCGTCGGCACCGCGCTGCGCGGAGCGGCCCGCGAACGCGGCCCGGCGTGGCTGCGGCACTGGGCCGGGCTGGGGTTCTTCACCGCCATCGAACGGCCGGCGGCGCCCGCCCGCCCGTCCCGTGCCCGCGCGCACGGACCCCGTCCCACCATGAACTCGGTAGAGAGGGCAGCACGATGACCGCCACGACCACGACGGCCGTCCCGGCGCAGACGATCAGGCCGCTGCTCCCGGGCAAGGGGATCACCACCGTGCGGGAGCTGGCCGACCATCTGCACGTCGCCGCCCAGGTGGAGCTGTCCACGATCCCGCTGTTCCTGTACTCCGCCTACTCCCTCAAGACCCAGGGGCACTCGCAGTGGGCGGCGCAGCGCGGGGTCCTGCGCACCCTGATCGGGGTCTCCATCGAGGAGATGCTGCACCTGGCGCTGGTCCGCAACCTGATGGTCGCCATCGGGCACGGCGACGAGATCAAGTTCTACGATCCGAAGTTCGTCCCGGTCTTCCCCAGCGACATGCTGAACCGGAACGACCCCGCCGACCCCGACGGTGCCAGGATCCGCCTGGAGCTGAAGGCGCTGTCGACCGCGCACGTGCGGACGTTCCGCCGGGTGGAGCAGCCCGACAGGATCCCGCCGCGCGCGGCCGGCGCCGTCCCGGACCCCGCGGAGGTCGGGCAGTACACCAGCCTGGGCGCCTTCTACCGGGCCATCGAAAAGGGCTTCGCCAAGCTGAACAAGGAAAAGAAGATCAGCTGGGACCTGGCGAACGTCAGAAAGCAGTACCACCGCGGATTCTGGAACGAATTCGGCAGCGGGACGCCGATCAGGGTGTACGACTACAAGACCGCCAAGGCCGCCTTGGAGCTCATCATCGAACAGGGCGAGGGAAGCACCAAGGAGCACGAGCGCATCCAGATCAGGCCCGGCATCGAGGACTACACGCACTACGAGAAGTTCCGCCGGATCGAGAAGGAGATCGAGGGCATCGGCGCAGGTGACGCCACCTCCAAGAACGAGATCTCGATCAACGATCCCCGGGTCGTCTGGCCGGTCGTCGACAACCCCAGGCTCAAGAAGTACAAGAGCCTCCCGAACGTCCACGCGCTCATGGAACTGTTCAACGCGTGCTACTGCTACACGCTGTGCCTGCTCGACGAGCTGTATCAGAACACCACCAAGGACGAGCGCGAGGAGACCATTCCCGGCACCGAGCGCACTGAGCTCTTCAGCCGCCGGTACGAGCTCGAGCGTAACGGCATCGCCGCGATGCAGGGAATCCTCTATCCGATCGCGCAGGCCCTGGTCACCACGCCGGTGGACATGAAGCACACCGCCGGGCCCTCCTTCGAGTTCTACCGGTTCGGCGAGCGCGGCGCGGAGACCAAGAAGGACGAGCTCGTCCGGCTGTGCGAGACCGCGATCGGGTACCACCCGAAACTGGGCGGCGACGACGGCGTCCGCCGCCAGATCTCGCTGCTGACGGAGATCTGAACCGGGCGGAGCGCCGCCGCAGGACCGTGCCGTCCCGCGGCGGCGCTCCGCGGCGCCACCGGTGGGGCACCGGTGGGGCACCGCCACGGGCACCGCCACGGGCGGCGCCGATCGTCCTAGCGGCTGAGCACCTTTTCCAATTCCCGCTTGTTCATCTGGGACCGTCCCTGGATGTTGCGGCGCTTGGCCTCGGCGTAGAGCTGTTCCTTGGTCCGCCCGCCGGGGCCCAGGCCGCGGCCCGAACGTCGGCCGCCCCGCTTCTGCGGCGATTCGGTCTCCGTCGAGATCCTGCTCGCCCGCCGTGCCTCGCCCGTCCGCGCGCGGTTCTTGTTGACGGTCCGCGCGGCGATCTCCTCGGCGCGCCGTTCGCCGGCGCCCCGCTTCTTCTGCGAGTCCTTGATGTCCTCGTACTGGCGTTCCCTCTTGTCGCTCCATGCCCGCGGCATGACCGCCCCCTCGGCGAGATTCCGGGATCCGGGCCGGCGACCTGCGCCGATGCCCGATTCGCGACGTTCGCAGTGGTAGCGCTACCCAGGCGAGTGCGGCTCACGCACGGAGCCCCGCCCGCCACGTCCGGAAGCGGGACGCCCGCCCGGAAACGAGGGAAGCCTCGTTCCAGTGTGTCGGAACGAGGCTTCTGAACTGGGGAGATGGTGGGCGATACTGGGATTGAACCAGTGACCTCTACCGTGTCAAGGTAGCGCTCTCCCACTGAGCTAATCGCCCGCGCGTCTGCCGACGCATCGAGGTGGAGACGGGATTTGAACCCGTGTACACGGCTTTGCAGGCCGTTGCCTCGCCTCTCGGCCACTCCACCAGAGCGAGGCCCTCCGGACCTCTCAGAGCGGAAGACGGGATTTGAACCCGCGACCCTCACCTTGGCAAGGTGATGCTCTACCACTGAGCCACTTCCGCTTGCGCTGCCCGGTGCCTTGCGGCCCCTTGCGGCGACGGGGAAAACATTAGCGCGTCCAGGCCCGTTCCCCAAACCGGGTTTCGCCAAGGGCACGTTTCGTCACGGATCGAAGCAAGGCTCGCCTAATGTCGGAACATGTCCGCAGAACACGCCATCGGCTCCGACATCGCGCCGGTCGCGGCGCTGCTGGCCGACCGGGCGCGGGCGGCCATGCTGACCGCGCTGATGGACGACCGGCCGCTCGCCGCCGGGGAACTGGCCCGCATCGCCGGGGTGAGCGCCCAGACCGCCAGCGCGCACCTGGCCAGGCTGCTCGACGGCGGGATGGTCACGGTGGTCAAGCAGGGCCGCCACCGCTACTACCGGCTCAGCGGCACCGAGGTCGCGCGGCTGATCGAGGCGCTGTCCAGGATGAGCCCCCCGGTGGAGGTGCGCAGCCTGCGCCAGTCCCGCGACGCGCGGCGGCTGCACCTGGCCCGCACCTGCTACGACCACCTGGCGGGTGAGGCGGGCGTCGCCCTGTACGCCGCGCTCTGTGACGGCGGCATGATCGAGCCCGGCCCCGAGGCGTGCGCGGTGACCCGCAAGGGCGAGGAACGGCTGGCGGGGATCGGCATCGACGTGCCCGAGCTGCGCCGGGCCCGCCGCGGGTTGGCCGGGCACTGCCTCGACTGGACCGAGCGCAGGCCCCACCTGAACGGGGCGCTCGGCGCCGCGCTGATCGCGAGGATGATCGAGCTGGGCTGGTTCGAGCGGGGGAGCACCCGGCGGGCGCTGACCGTGACCGACGCCGGCCTGGCCGGCCTCGCCGACTCGTTCGGCTGCCTGCTGCCCTGACCTCGGCGGCCGTCCCGGAGGCCCGCCGCGGGGGCCTGCCGCGAGACCGCGCCGCCGACCCGGCCCGATGAGCCGGGACGGGCCCCGCACGGCCCGTAGTGTGGTCTGGACAGCGGACTGTGAGCGGGCCGAAGGCGGCCCGCCGTATGGAGGTGGCTTCCGGTGACGGCGGGGCAGGGCAAGATTTGGCTGAACGGGGACCTGCTCGACCCCGAGCAGGCGCGGGTGTCGGTCTTCGATCACGGCGTCCTCGTCGGCGACGGGATCTTCGAGACGGTGAAGGCCACCCACGGGGAGCCGTTCGCGCTCACCCGGCACCTGCGGCGGCTGGCCCGTTCGGCGGCGGGCCTCGGCCTGCCCGAGCCCGACCAGGACGCGCTCGCCCACGGCACGCTGGAGGTGCTGGCGGCGGCGCCCAGGTGGCCGCTGGCCCGCGTCCGCATCACCTACACCAGCGGGCCCGGCCCGCTCGGCTCGGACCGGGGGACCGCCGGGCCGACGGCTTCGATCATCGTCGCCGAGCAGCGTTCCTTCCCGGAGACCGCGGACGTCACGGTCGTGCCGTGGCCGCGCAACGAGCGCGGCGCCTTGACCGGACTCAAGACCACCTCCTACGCCGAGAACGCGCTCGCGCTCAAGTACGCCAAGGAGCGCGGCGGCGGCGAGGCGGTCTTCGGCAACCTGGCCGGGAACCTGTGCGAGGGCACCGGCACCAACGTCTTCGTGGTCCGGGGCGGGCGGCTGGTCACCCCGCCGCTGTCGTCGGGCTGCCTGGCGGGCGTGACCCGGGGGCTGGTGCTGGAATGGTGCGGCGGCGAGGAGGAGGACCTCCCGCTGGAGGACCTCTACCGGGTCGAGGAGGCGTTCCTGACCTCCACGACCCGCAACGTCCAGCCGATCCGCGCCGTCGACGGCACCGTCCTGCCGGTCGCGCCCGGCCCGGTCACCGCCAAGGCCATGGAGACGTTCGCCGCCCGCGGCGCCGAGCTGATGGACCCCTGACGGCCGTCCCGGCGCCGCCCGTGCCGACCGTCCGGGGCGGGCGGCGCCGGCGTGCTCAGGGCGCGAGCGCGACGACCAGCGCCGACCAGGTCAGCGGGACGGCCCCGTGCCCCCGACCGGTCTCGGGATTCCAGTGCTCGGCGAACCCCGAGGGGCCCACGGCGGCGCGCGACATGGCCGTCACCGCCGCGCGCACGTCCGCACGGCCCCAGCGGTCGGCGGCGAGCACCGCGAGGTAGTTCATCTGCATCCACGCGGTCCCGCGCCAGTAGCCGTCCGGGTCGTAGGCCGGATGGTCCCGGGCCACGTACGCCAGGCCGCAGGGCGCGGCGAACCGCTCCGGATCCAGGAGTTGGTCGAGCGCCCGCTCCGCCTTGACGGGGTCCCGGGTGGTCAGCGCCCCGAGCACACCGTCGAGGGTCGGGACCCGGCCCGTTCCCGCCCCGCCGCTGATCTCCCCACCGGTGATCGGCTCGTCCGCCCAGAGGCCCTGCTCGTCGTCCCACAGGCGCTCGTCGATCGTCGCGGCGTGCCGCGCGGCGCGCTCGGTCCAGGCCCGGTCGCCGGTGAGCGCGCCCAGTTCGGCGGCGGCGTGCGCGTACAGGACGTTGTAACCGGCGGAGGCGCACTCGAAGGCCGTGGAACGCGTCGCGGCGCCGTTCGGAGCGAAGCCGGTCGCGTCCACGAGATGCCAGTCGAAGACGGTCCAGTCGGGCCGGTTCCAGCGCAGCGTGCCGCCGGGGCCGCCCGTCCTGCCGAGGAAGGCGGCCACCCAGGCGTCCCAGCGCGGCGAGTCGTCCGTCCCGGACTCCCAGGGGTGGACGAGGTAGATCAGGCCATCCGGGGTGCGGCGGTGGCGCCACAGCCACTCGAGGGACGCGCCGATGCGGGCGGTGAGCCCGTCCGGGAGCATGCCCGCGGTCGCGAGCACCCGGGCGGCGTGCGCGTACACGGGCGGTTGCGTGTACGAGGAGCAGTGGTCGAGCGGCCCCCGGTCGCGGTTGGGCTCGGCGTACCGCATGTGCGGGACGAACCCGTCCGCGAACTGCGCGGACAGCACCCCCGCCAGCTCGCGCCGCGCCCGCGCGTGCTCGCCGAAGTGGTGCCAGCAGATCGCGGCGAAGCAGGAGTCCCACATCCACTGGTGCGGGAAGACCGCGGTGTTGGGGTAGGTGTGGCCGCGCCGCTCGTCCCAGTGGGCCTCCAGGACCGCGCGGGCCCTCCTGACGATCTCCGCCGGGTCCCGGATCGGCCCGGCGCCGGGCGACGGCCCGGTGTCGCGGGGCGGGGGCGTGCCCTGGGGCGGTCCGGTCTCGCGGGACGGCGTCACGGCGTGGTGCCGGCGGCGGCCATCGCGGCGCCGACGATGCCGGCGTTGTTGACCATGGCCGCCGGGACGATCGGGGCGCGGACGTGGTGGATGAGCGGGACGAAGTGCTCGGACTTCTTGCTCACCCCGCCGCCGAGGATGATCAGCGAGGGCGAGATCAGCGCCTCCAGATGGATCAGGTAGTCGCTGAGCCGCCTGGCCCACTTCTCCCAGCTCAGATCGTGGTCCTCGCGGGCCTTGGCCGACGCCCGCGACTCGGCGTCCTTGCCGTGCAGCCTCAGGTGCCCGAACTCGGTGTTGGGCACCAGCACGCCGTCGGTGAACAGCGCGCTGCCGATCCCGGTGCCGAGCGTCAGCAGCACCACGGTGCCGCCGTGCCCCTTGCCCGCGCCGAGCCGCATCTCGGCGAGACCGGCGGCGTCGGCGTCGTTCAGCACGGTCACCGGCCGCCCGGTCGCCTCGGCGAAGAGCCTCCGGGCGTCCAGCCCGATCCACTCCTTGGACACGTTGGCGGCCGTCATCGTCCGGCCGCCGATCACCACGCCCGGGTAGGTGACGCCGACCGGGCCGGTCCAGCCGAAGTGCGCCACGATGCGGCCCAGCACCTTCGCGACCGGTTCCGGCCTGGACGGGTGCGGGGTCTCGATGCGCAGCCGGTCCGCGCGGAACCCGCCGTCCGAGAGGTCCACCGGGGCGCCCTTGATGCCCGACCCGCCGATGTCGATGCCCAGCATCTCCATGCCCCCTGCCTACCCCCGCCGGGTGCGCGCCACCCGTCGGTGATCGGGTCGCCGGACCTGCCCCGCGCCCGCGCCGTCCGCGCGGATCAGGGTGTTCAGGGGGCGCCGCCGGGACGCGCGCCGGTCGAGATTCGTCGCCGTTTGGGGCTTATGGGATCGGTCGCGTCCCGGCAGACTGTGTGCCGTGAACGACTTCGATCTCCTCGTGCTCGGGTCGGGACCCGGCGGGCAGCGCGCGGCCATCGCCGCCGCCAAGCTCGGCCGGCGGGTCGCCATCGTCGACCGCCGCGACATGATGGGCGGTGTCTGCATCAACACCGGCACCATCCCGTCCAAGACGCTGCGCGAAGCCGTTCTGTACCTGACCGGGCTCAGGTAAGACTCAAGTAGTACTCTACGCGGCATGGCCAGGAACCCGCAACGAGCTGGCATGTACTGCCGCCTCAGCTACGCCGAGGACGGCACCGAAGAGAAGGTCGACCGGCAGGAGAGCGACTGCCGGCAGCTCGCCGAGCGCCTCGCCTGGCCGATCTCTGAATTGCACGTCTTCAAGGACAACAACCGGTCGGCCTGGCAGCGCAATCGCAAGCGGCCCGGCTGGGATGCGCTGCTCGCCGCCATCAAGGCCGATGAGATCGACTCGGTCATCATCTGGCACGGAGACCGTCTGATCCGTCAGCCGTACGACCTTGAACAGCTGATCAATATCGCGGACTCCAAGGGAGTCCGGCTGGCGTCGATCGCAGGCACCCGCGATCTGGACAACTCTGATGACCGCTACATTCTGCGGATCGAAGCCGCCGGCTTCTGCCGGTCATCCGATGACACCTCGCGGCGGGTGAAGCGCGGGCTCCAGGCTCGCGCAGAGCGAGGCCTGCCCCGCACCGGTGGAACGCGGGCGTTCGGTTTCGAACGCGACAACATCACGCCGCGCCCCTCCGAGACCGAGGTGATCGCGGAAGGCGGTCAGCGGCTCCTGGCCGGGCAAAGTAACTATTCGGTGATCCGATGGGCGAACACGGTGTCGACCACCACCGAGGGGAATCCTTGGACTCCGCTGACCTTCCCGCACATGATCACACGGCCGCGGATCGCAGGTCTCATCGAACGCAACGGGGACTTGTACGAGGCTGTCTGGGATCCGATCATCGAGGTCGAGGAGTGGCACCTGATCCGCGGGATCCTCAAGGACCGCAAGAACAGCACCCCGGTCCAAGACCACGGAATCAGATACCTCCTGTCCTGGATCGCCCGTTGTGGAACCTGCACGGGGCCCCTCGTCACAAGGAACCAGGGCGGCAAGAAGCAACGACGAGCGAAGGTGTACGGCTGTACCAACCCCCACTGTGCGAAGAAGGTGAGCTGCGCTGGAGCTCACCTGGACGCCTACGTGTCGGGTCGGGTCGTCCGCGTCTTGAACGATCGGGACTTCATTAAGCGGCTGGTCGCCACGCAAAGCGATCCCCGTCTCGCCGATGAGATCGTGGCGTTGGAGCGACGTAGGGCGGAGGCCAAGGCCCAGCTGGAGAACCTCGCGGATTATCCGGAGATCGACGTGGGGATGATCGCTCGTTCGCTGGGGTCGTTCGACACCAAGATCGAGCGGTTGCGCGGCCAGCAGCAGGCGACGGCCCGCCAGCGGAGGTTGACCCGGATGGCGGGAGTCACCCGGGAACAGTGGGACAACGAGCCGTTGGATGTACGCCGCTCCACGGTCAAGGACCTGTTCGACGTCACGGTGCTGCCAGCGCTGCGCAAGGGGCCGGGTTTCGATCCGGCGCGCGTCAAGGTCCGCCTGATCGAAGAGTCGGATTGAGGAGAGTCAGTGGTGGTGGCGTAGCGGGTGGTGGGTGTGACGTGGCCACGGTCGGCTGAGGTGAGGGCGCCGCTGGGTGCGGGATGGTGTTGGCGCCGCGGTCAGCGCCGGCACATCGAGTGACGCCGTGGGAGACGGCGTCAATTCGACGGTCGTGGACGATGTGGGGGTGGGGGAATCAGTGACTGGGGCTTCCGCTGCCGACGGTTGCGTCCGTGGCGGGGTGGGCGGCGGGCTCGGGGACGGTGCGACGTCGGGGGCAGCAGTGGGCTGGGCCTGAGGTATGCGGACCGTGGGCTTGGGCAGAAGAAGCCGGTGCCCGTGAGGGAGGAGCGGCGACCCGGACGGCGGGAAGGTGTCCGCCTGGATGTGGTCCGTGGCGATGTTCTGTGTGGCAGAGGGCTGCAGGTAGCCGGGATCGGCGACGGCTGGCAATGCCGGAGCGACAGCTACCCCGATGGCGGTGACTCCAGTGCCGGTGAACTGTCCTAGCCCGGTGAGGAACGGCACTGGGGACAGTGCCGCGAGGCGGCGGCCCAGGCGAGTGCGGGAGCGGCGGAGGAACCCAGCGCCGGCGCCGGGCCGGTAGGCGCAGATCTGGTCGCTGCCGCGCATCCAGACGGCGAGGGCGATCTCTGGCGGGAGAGCGGAGTGGAGCCCGCTGTGCCCGGTGCTGTCGATGGCGCGGATCGCGGCGCGGAGCTCGATCCAGCTCTGAGCTATGCGTTCGGGCCTGACCGGTGTTTCTGTGCCGGCGTGTGTGAGGTCGACGAGGATCCCGCCGATGGAGAGGCTGACGTCGGTGCCGTGCTGGAGGGCGTTGATGTAGTCGACGGGGACTCCGGAGGTAAGGGTGTCACGCCGGATTCCCAGTAGAATGTACTCGCCGTCGATCTTCGTCATGGGCACACCTCAGCCGTGATCGTCTCTGATCGATCTGTGCGGTTGTGTGCCAAGTCCCCGTGTCAATGAGACGCGTTACGGCTGCCGTTTGGTGGCGATTCAACAGACCGTTACATGCTTGTTACATACCATTCTCGGGCAGATGCTTGCGGAACCGGGCGCCTCGGTGGTGGAGAGTTACCCCGCACGGGAGGGGCCGCGCCGCTCGCCCACCTTCTTCGCCAACGCTTCGTTGATCGCATGCGACAGGTCGAGCAGCGCGTCCGTGTCAATATCGCCGCGACTGAGGCGGATCATCAGGATCGCGAGCTCTCGCTCCGCGACCGTGACCGGGGCGCGCCAGATGTACTGCTCCCATTCGGCCAGGTCCTCAAGGCCGACTTCCGCCGGGACTTGGACCTGCGGGGCGGGGACGCGTGCCCCCGCACGGACTGGGCCGACGTGTACTCGCGATGCGATCTCCTCGGGAGCTGCGACCCCGGCGTGGATCATCATTTCGCCGAGCGTGTAGCCGAGTGCGGCGCCGAGCGCCCGGAGTGCCTTGATCTCGGGGACCCGGTTGTCGCTGAGGATGCGGGAGATGATCGAGAGGCTGATGCCGGTCTCGTTCGCTAGGCGCGTCTTGCCTCCTGCGCGCGGCCCTTCGATGTCGTAGCCGCGCTCGCGCATCTCACGGCGCAGCCACGTACCGAACGGTATGTCCTCTTTGGTGCCCACGGGCAAGAACTGTATCCGGTTAAGCAAGCTAAGTCACGTGCTTGCCGCACGGCAACCAGCAGGTCAAAGCATGCCGTGGCCAGGGAACTTGCAACTGAGCGGCCCGTATGCATCCAGGGTGGTAACAGCAGGCACCACCGAAGCGCATCAAAGATGAGTCTTGCGTGCCGCGAGGCAAGCACGCTAACGTGCGTGCTGTGCAGCAAATAGAGCCAGTGATCCACCTCCGACGCAACCAGTACGACAAGTACTGCGCGCTCGCAGAGATCACCACGCAGGCGCAGCAGGCGGACGCGTTCGGCCAGTCCGAGGCGTACATCAGCCGAGTCCGCCGCGGGCTGCGCGAAGTCAACGCCCAGTTCATCGCAGGCGTACTCGCCTCATTCCCCGAACACCGCTTCGACGACTTCTTCGAGGTCGTCGGCATCCGCCCGCTTCGGAGATCCGCATGAACACCGACCTGAAACCCCGGATCTGCAGGACCCCCGATGAGTGCTTCGAGGCGGCCTGGGAGGACGGCGAGGGCGACCGCATGCCGGAGCACCAGATCGAACGGATGGTCACCCGCCACCGCCCGTATCTGCTCGTGCCCGACGAGGAACAGACCCCCGCCGCATAGCAAGTGGCGCCGGCCGGGGGTGCACCCGACCGACGCCTCATCCCGACCACCACTCAGCTGAAGACCAAGGAGTCGGAACGTGAACCGAGACTACCGAACCCGGACCGCGGAGCCCGTCGTGGCCGCTGGCGCGATCGTCCTGGAGACCACGTGGGTGTGCGTCACCCACGGCACGGTCAACGCCCAGGGCACGCAGTGCGGGCGGTGCTGACCATGACGCTGAACACCAAGATTCTGGTCCAGGACAAGGTCTCGTACCGGGACGTGTGGGTGAAGTGCAACCAGCTCATCGGCGCGACCGAGGCGACCCGCTTCCGCAACGAGCAGGTCAAGACATGGCGGAACGGCGAAGGAACGCCCCAGCCCGGCAACCCGTGGCAGATCGGCAACCACCTCGGGCAGGGACTCTGTGCGCTGCTGAACATCACCTACCGGCCCGATGGCCCCTTCCGCGCCAGCAGCGAAGCGTGTGAGTGGTACTGCGACCCTGGCTGCGACGACGAGCACGACTCGCCGCCGTCGTGGCTGCAGGTCAACTTCGACACGGCGTACGGCTACCGAGACGAGCAGGGCCGCGGTTGCGGTGACCTCCACGCCTCACTCATCGCCCAGCTCGGGCAGTGGCTCGACGAGCGTCGCGTCCGCTGGGCCTGGCAGAACGAGTTCACGGGCGAGATCCACACCGGCTACGACCGGCTGACCGACCTGCGTGGGGGAGCGGGCCGGTGAAGCCCCCCGAGCGCCTCGCCGCGCCCCCGTGCGGCATGAGTGCCCCGACCCAGCAGGACGCCGTGCGCGTCCTCGGCACCCTGGTCGCCGCCACCGCCCTTCCCCGCCTGTACTGGACCATCCCTTCCTATCCCGGCGGGAAGCTGACCGGGCAGGCGTACGCCAGCCGCGACGACGCGACCCGTGCCGCCGTCCAGGCCTGGGCGGAGTACCTCAACGCCCCGGTTGTCGAGACCGACCGCGACACCTACACCGAGGTCACCGTGAGCTCGGCGCTCGACGGCGTCCGCGTCGAGGTCTTCGCCTACCTGGACGTCAAGGGCGGTGCGGCATGACCGAGTCGCGATTCGCCGCGAAGAACGCATGCGGAACCTGCCGCTCGCGGACCGCCGACGGCAAGCCCGTTGAGCACGAGGAGTGCGCGGCCCGGGCCCAGATCGTCGAGGCCCCGGACGCTCCCGGATACGAGGACCTCGCCGAGATGACGTTGGAACACAAGGCCGCGCTGCCCGCCCGCTTCCACGTCCCCGTGTTTGAAGCCCTGGGCAGCCCGCAGATGTGGCTGTGCGCCGTGTGCTGGGACGAGGGGACCACGTCCCGTTGGCCCTGCGCGACCGCGTCCGAGAAGGGGGCGGAGGTGTTCACGCGATGACCGCCCCCGCCGAGGCACTGCGCGCCGCCGCGAAGAGCCTGCGCGAGACCGCCAGCAAGGCCACGCCAGGCCCGTGGACCGTGTCCCGGATCCCTGGCGTGGGCGGCTCGGTGGACGATCCGACGCTGAGCCTCTCAATCGCCGTCGGCACCCGGTGGACGAGCTATGGCGACGGCAAGTGGGTCGCGCTCGCCAACCCCGCGCTCGCCGAGCCGCTCGCCGCCTGGCTGGGCCACGTCGCCGAGACATGGGCCTTCTGCAAGGCGACCCAGCGCGACCAGGCGCTCGCCGTCGCCCGCGCGCTGAACGGAGCCACCTCATGACCGTCACGATCACCAAGCCCTCGACGGAGCCGACGCCGGTGGTGCTGGCGCGCCAGGCTCTCGCCGAACTGGACCAGGTCCGGAACGACGCATCCTTCGCGCAGACGCCCCAGATCGTTGCCCGCCTCGAGCAGTCGGTGCAGGATCTCCTCGCCCTGGTCGAGCCCGCCGAGACGGTCACGGAGTACGGCGTCATGTCGTGGTCGCGGACGTTCGGGCGGCATCACGTGGACGAGTGCCGGGATTGGCATGAGGCGCAGAGCGTGCTGCGGAACACCAGACGCCGGCTCGATGCGTCCGCGCAGTTGATGTCGCGCCAGGTGCCGGTGCCAGCGGTTCCCGGGCCGTGGGTGCCGGTGTCGCCGGAGGACATGGTCGTCGCGCTCGAGGAGTCGCACGCCCAGGGCGGTGGCAGCCGTGGCTGACCAGTGCTGGATCATCCGCCGCCCAGGCGAGAACGACGAGTCCGCCAACGAGCGTCACTACACCGAACAGCAGGCCCGCGAAGAGGCGAGCCGCGTAGCCGCCGCCGGGGGGACCGTGGCAGTCGAGCCCGTCACCGCACCCTGCATCACGTTGACCTGCCTGGGCTGCGGCTACCAGGTCGACGAGGACGACGACGGAGTCATTCACTTCGAATCGATTCGGCAGGCCCACGAGTACGTCGTCGGCTCCGGCGATGAGGTCGTCTTCGCTGGTGGCCTGCTGGTCCGGTGCGGCATCGACTGCCCTGGCCCCGAGGGCGGTGGCGACCGTGGCTGAACCGATGAGCGCCGAGCGCCGACGGTGCGGGGTGCCGTGTTTGACGCACACCCACACCTGCGACCGAAGCCCACGCCACATCGGCGTGCACCGCGACGTCCAGCAAAAAGGCGATCACACCTGCGAGTGGGACACGCCCGGCCCCAAGGACATGCCAGCACTGCTGGCCGAGGTCAAGCAGCTCCGGGAGGCCGGCGCCGACGCGGACGCGTGGCGGGCCATGGCCTACGCCGAGATCGTCCGGCTCCGCCGCGCATGGGACGACCTCAACTACCTCCGCCTCGACGAGCGTGACTGCCCGGAGGGACACCGCGAGACGCTACGCGCAGCCATAGCCGAACGCGATCAAACGGCCCTTGAGATCGAGGGGCTTCGTGCCGCGCACACTCGCGCATGTAACTGGGAAGCCAACCTCGCGGCGTCTCTCTTCTACGCGCAGGGCGCCGCACGCACCGCCCAGGCTGAGGTGGCCGCGCTGCGGTCGGAGCGAGACACCCTCCTCACCCAGGCCGTCGAGCAGAACACCGAGATGGCCCGGCTCGTCGAGCAGGTCGACCAGCTCCGCGCCGAGCGAGGCCACCTCGCCTCGCAGGTGAATCGCGTCCGCGCCCGGCACTCCGAGCAGTGCGGAGGCGTGTGCGCCGCCGAGCAATGCGAATGCGAGCCCGGCGACCTGCTCTGCGTCGAGTGCGAGACGCCGCACCCGTGCCCGACCATCCGCGACCTCGCCGGGGAGCCCACCCCGTGATCAGCCTGCCCGTCTGGCCCCTCGCCGCCGCCCTCGTCGCCGCCGCATACGCGGCCGACCGGGCGGTGGCGGGGGCCCGCCTCCAACACCTCACCTGCGCAAGGAGGACCCGGTAATGCCTCTGCGGACCAAGCCCTGCGGCACCCACGCCGCCGCGATCTTCCACAAGCGGCACGGAGAGCCGGTCGACGACGCGTGCGCGGCGGCGCACGCCCGGTACCGGCTGGAGGCGTCACGGCGAGAGCGGGCGAACGCTCCGCTCGACCTGTGCACCGGCTGTGACCGCTGGCGCCCGATACGCGCGAAGCGGCGCGGCTGATGCGCCTCCTGCTACACGCGCTGGCTGAACGCCGGCAAGCCACAGGCAGGGCCGCCGCCCCTGCTGCCCCCCGAAGCACTGCGAGCCGTCCGTGCGCGCTCCGCCGCCACCGCACTGGCCGCCCAGCAACTCATCCACGCGATCCAGCGCGGCGGATGGGAGTGGGCCGCATGAAAATCGAACCCGTCGGAGCGCCCCGCGAGCAGGGCTGGGCCGCCTCCTCCAAGACGTGGAAGGCCATCGGCACCTGCCGGGCTCCGCACAAGGACGGCAAGACCGCCCTCTACGAGATCTACGGGGTTCGCGGCGAGGAGATCTTCGTCCAGTACCAGGGGTTCATCGACACCGACGGCTGCATCTGGGGCGTGAGCCTGCTCGCCTCGTCCCTGGACAGCGAGAACTACTTCTGGTGCCGCCGCGACACGTTCACCGCCGTCCACATCGACGCCCCCTCGCCCAGGCTCCGGCCCCCCCGCCGTGTCGTTCCACCTTCTCGTCTACACGGAGGTCTCTTGTGACCTGGTTGCACTCGTACCTGTCCGGATGGGGCCTGAGCCTCACCGTCCTCGGCGTCACCGTCGCCAGCCTCACCGTCCAGCACATCCGAACCGTGTCGCGCCGGACCCGGCAGCCCCGGCCGGTTACGGGGGCCTGACCATGGCGCTCTCGATGCGGACGCATCCCCGGAGGCAGGCGGGGCGGCATGGGGCACAGACTCCGCTGCTGCGGCAGCTGGGGTTCGGCCGCCGTCACGGCCAGGACGCGGGCCCGGCTCCGACGGCGACGGCTGCGGCGCCGGTGGCAGAGGCCCAGCCGTTGACGCCAGAGGAGCAGGCCCGCGCAGTGGTCGCCCGCCTGTTCCCCACCTCGGAGACGTTCCCCTCGAGCGGCCTGTACCCGCTGTCGTGGGAGTGCGGCCACGGCCGCGCCGCCGGACGCGTCGACCCCGACCTCGTGCCCGACATCGCCCGGAACGTGGTTCTGGCGTACGCGTCGTCGCTGGGTGCCGCGTTCGAACAACAGGACGCCGACGGCCGACTCACGCTGCGGGTGAGCCGCTCCCTTGACGGGGTGCAGGTGACGGTGTGGGCGGACGTGACCCCGCAGCCGCAGACCGAGGTAACCGCGGCGCCGGTGAAGCCGGTGGGGCGGGTGGAGGCGCAGCCGATTGAGCGACTCGCCCACGCCGCGATCGACGACACGCAGGTGTTCCCTGCGATCACGGCGGAGGACGGCTGGCCGGACGCCGAGACCGCCGTGCCTGTCGACACCTCCTCGACTCCTCCTCCCCAGAGCGAGGCCAACAAGGAGGAAATCACCTGTGGATGAGAAGACCGCCGCCGCGCTCCGCGCCGCGTTCCCTACCGAGGTCGTGGGGAAACGCCCGCAGCTCACGTGCCGGGACTGCTCGCAGGCCCGCACCAAGAACTGCGACCAGCACGCCAAGCACCGCTGCGGCGAATGCGGCCAGTGGATCTCTACCTCGCACATCCACCTCGACTATGTCGGGCACGCCGACATCACCGACCGGTTCCTGCAGGTCGACCCGGACTGGTCGTGGGAGCCCGTCGAGCGGCAAGTCGACCCGCAACTCCTGGGTGCGGCTATCGCAACCGGTGACGGCACGATCGTCGACAAGGTTCTTCAGGCCTCGCCTCCGAAGTTCGACAGCAACGGCGGACTGTGGATCCGGCTGACGATTGCGGGCGTCACCCGCCTCGGGTACGGCGACGCGGCCGGGAAGACCGGACCGAACGCCATCAAGGAGGCGATCGGCGACGGGCTCCGCAACGCGGGCATGCGGTTCGGCGCGGGCCTGGACATGTGGCGCAAGGAGCCCACCTCGAACGAGGCGGCGCACACCGGGCAGCCACCGGCGGTGCAGCGCACCAACGCGAGCTGGCTGGCAAGCATGGAGAAGCGGCTCGCTGCTGCCAACTCCGAGGAGGAGTTGCGGACCCTCGCCAACGAGCTGGAGGCGAAGGTGCAGGCAGGGGTCTGTGAGCAGGCCGACTACGAGCGCCTGTGGGAACTCGGGGAGCAGCGGTTCCGGGAGGTCCAGAGCCGCCCTCCGATGGCCCCTCCCACAGCGGAGCAGCCGCCAACGTCCCCGTCCTCGGACGAGCCGGCTGCCATGAAGGCGGCCTTCGATGACCGCCTCGCCAAGGCCGACACGCTCGAGGCGCTCGAGGCGCTGAAGAAGGACGTGATGGCCGCGTTCAGCGGCCAGAGCCTCGGCGTCGACGAAGGGAACCGTCTCCTCCGCGACGTCAAGTCCAAGCAGCGCGACGTCGGAACGAAGAGCGCGCCATGAGCGGTTTCGTGTTCCTGCAGCCGGACGCGCACCTCACCCCGGCGCAGGTCGAGCAGCACCTGAACGTGCTCGCCAACGAGATCGCCAACGCCCAGCGGGCGCTCGTCACGGCCCGAGAGCGGGAGCTCGACGCCAGGAAGGTCCACACGCGGGAACGGGACCGGCTATTGCTGTCGGACGCCTGCCCCAACGTCGGCCGCGCCAGCGAAGACGTGACCGTCGCCGAACGCGACGCGTGGATCAACACCCGCATCGACGACCAGCTCTGGCTCTACAAGACCGCCAAGGTCCAGCGGGAAGACGCCGAGTCGTACGTGTGGGCGATCAAGGACCAGATCGAGGTCCTACGCTCCATCGGCGTCTTGTCCCGTCAGGCATTCGACATGTCGGGGAGGACCCGGTGAGCAAGGACGAGACCGCTCTGACGTTCGCGCTACTGAAGGTGCTGTCCACTCGGGTCGGCGCCGCGAAGAAGTCCGCGGATAAGGAGATCACCGGCGGTTGGGAGGTCTCAGACCGCAACGCCGCGGTCCTTCCGGGCGGCATCAAGGTTGGGTCAGTCACCCTCGCGAAGGGCAAAACCTCCGCCGAGATCACCGACACTGACGCGTTCATGGAGTGGGTGCTTGAGACCCATCCCGACGCGATCGAGCAGGTCAAGGTCACTCGCGTCAACCGTGACTTCACCGCCCGGATGATCGCGTTTGCCCGCGCTACGGGCAGCGCCGTCGACCCTGCCACCGGCGAAGAGGTGCCGGGGCTGCACGTCCGTGAGGGTGATCCGTACGCGATGACGACGCTCGAGGACGACGCCGTCGAGCTCGTCGCGGATGCGTGGCAGACCGGGCAGCTCGCGGAGCTGCTCGGGTCGCTGATGCAGCCGGCCGTTGAGGCGGGGGAGCAGTGAAGAGGGGCGGGCGGCTGGAGCGCCGCACCCCGCTGACCACCAAGACGGGACTGCCCCGTACTGGGGGACTCGCGCGCAGGACTCCGCTGCGGGCCGTCAGTAGCCAGCGCGCCGCGGAGAACCGGGAGCGACGCAAGGTTGTTCATGCCGTGTTCGGCGACGCACCGCGCTGCGTGGCGCCCGGCTGCGGCCGGCTGGCCGACGACACCCACGAGCCTCTCACCCGGGCCCGCGGCGGATCCATCACCAACCCGTCGAACATGGCCCCGCTTTGCCGCGGCTGCCATACGGAGATCACTGACACCCAGCCCGATTGGGCGTACGCCGCCGGGCTACTCATCCACTCCTGGAATGGGGGAGATGCGGCGTGAGCATCCGTATCCCAAGCCCGATCAACGCGGCCCTGGACGTGATGTCCCGGCACCCGATCCCGACCGTGGGCATCGCGCTCGCCGCCGCTGCAGGCCTCGTCGCCGCATGGTCATCGCTGACCGCCGCAGTGGTCGCTGCCGTGGGGGTCCTCGCCTACGTCGCCGCATCCGCGCACGTCATCCAGGTGACCCACCTCAAGGAGCAGGTTCGGCAGCGCGACTACGACAAAGCCGCGCTCCAAGCGCAGGTCGACCTCCTTCGCGCGGGCGACGCGTCCGCGATGACCCAGAAGATCCACGCGATCGGCGGTGACTCCGGTGAGTGAGTCTCCGGGGGAGCGGACCGACATCATTCCCGCGCTCAGGTCTGTCACCGACACCGACGAGCTGCCGGTCGTGGCGGAGCCGTACACGCGTGGCCGGCGCGCTCGCCGCCGTCCATCCTCGCGCCCCGCATGGGTCGGCCCCGCCGCGGGCGTCGCAGCCATTCTGGTTGCTGGGTCGGTCGCGATGTACGCCTCCTACCAGCTCACCGGATCACCCAAGCGGGTTCCGAACGGCGCGGTCATCGCCCCGTCGTCGACGCCCGTTGAGGCGCCGGTGGCTGAGCCTGCCCCACCGCGCCCGACCCGTTCGCAGGCGGATCATTCGCGGTCCCACACGACGCGGCCGGCCGCGGCACCCTCCCCTTCCCGCCGCCCCTCGAAGACCGCGGCCCCGAAGCCCACGCCGACGATGAAGCCAACCCCACGCCCGACCAGGACGACACCTTCTCCGTCCCCCACGGGCTCGAGCGAGTCGTCCACTCCGACGCCGTCGACCACGTTGCCGGGAGGCACCCAGTGAACGAGATCACCCGGGCGCTCGTGGCGGCCCGCGGCGCCATGGATATCGCCGTCACGATGCTCCGCGGCGGCTATGAGCGCGAGAAGGTCATCGGCCTGCTCGAGAGCGTCGCCGCGAATACACCGAAGCCTCCGCCGCGGCGGTGCCCGTCATGCGGTGCGTCTGTGGATGAGGACTCGGCCACGCCGGCGGGTGACGCGTCATGACCCGCTCCGAATCGCCTCGCCTGCCGGATGACGCCTCTCCGGCAGGCGAGGTTCCCAACCCCGGGCAGGCGGGCGGGCGATCCCCCGAGCGCCCTCTGCCTGCCCGGCCTGTCTTCGGACGCTGCGCGACCTGCGGACACCTCGACGTGTCCCACAACCTCGCGACGAACAAGCAGACCCGCACCGCCTGCTCCGTCCACACCGGACCCAAATGCACGCCGTGCGGTTGCCGCCGATTCACCACTGCACCTTCCACTCCTGGAGACCCCTCATGAAGAACACGCGTAGCGATTGGGACATGTGGGCTGACGTCGCCGCCCTCGTGGTGTGGCTCAACCGCACCAACCCGGTCGACGACCACGAGCTCACCCTCCGCATCGCGAAGATCTCCGAGGAAGCCGGCGAAGCCATTGCCGCCCGCATCGGCATGCTCGGCCAGAACCCCCGCAAGGGCATCACCCACGACACGGCGGACCTCGCCGGTGAACTCTGCGACGTCATCGTCACAGCCGGCGTCGCGCTGACGACGCTGCTGGGCGACGCCAACGCCGCCCGCGGGTTCCTCGCCGCCAAGCTCGGCCAGATCCGCGACCGCGCCGCCCAAGTGCAGGCGCAGAACGCTGACGGGTGGCGTCCCCTCGCCCAGTCGGGCGGTGCCGCGTGACCTCGACCGACGCCACTGTGCGGAACCTTCTCGACCTTTCCGCTGTGGACTTCAAGCTTCTGATCGAGAAGAACCTCGAGCGTGACGATCAGCCCCGGCTCTGGGAGATGCTGCTGCACCCACACCTGGTGCGCCGCACCCACGCCGTCCTTACCGGCGCCTACCGAGACGTCGAGGACCAGCTCGCCGAACGCCGCGCGGACATGGAGGGCTACCGGCAGGAGTGCCACCAGCGCGGACCCGACGGCAAAGCGGCCTTCTACCAGGCCGAAGGCGAACACCAGAACTGGCGCCGCCGCGCCCTCGGCTACCGCCGGATCGTGAACCGCCGGCTTCGCGAAGCCAAGGCCGAGCTGCCTACGACTACCACCCCGCCGCGGCCACCTGAGGCACGGAAGATCCGCCACCTCGACACCGTGTTCCGCCTGGCGTGGGCCATCCAGAGCCACCGCAATGAATGCCTCGAGCAGGGCATCGTCCCCGACGAGCACGACATCGACCTGTGGCGCAGCCTCGACCAGATCGCGGTGGAGACAGCCGCCGACGGCCAGATGAGCGTCGCCCAGTTCCTGGCCGGCATCACCTCACAGCCCGATTTCGAACCGCCGTTGGCGCCGCCCGGCGATCTCACTTCCGCGGAGGTCGCGTCGTGACCGCGCCGCAGGAACTCCGTACCGCGGCAGCCAGGTTCCGCGCCCGCAGCGAACCGTGGGCCCCCGACATCGCGCGGTGGCTCGAGCGAGTCGCCGGCAACTGGCCCGCCCACGTCGTGCACACCTCCACGAGGCAGGCCGCGCTCGAGCGGCAAGACGCCCTCGCCGCCGCCCGGTCCATCAATGGCATCAAGGAGGTGGCCTGACATGGCGACCAGCCTTCAGATCGAGGCGGCGTCCCGATCCGAGATCAAGCCCAGCGGACGCCAGTTCATCGACAACCTCGTGTTCTCCCGGCTCTCGAGCGACGACCAGGTCGACGCCGAGGAGCGCTGGGAGGCGTCATGCACGCACCCAGACCATGGGCGAGACGCCGACCTCGCCCGGGAAGCGCTGGACGTGCTCGATCTTCCTGGCGCTGACGCCGTCGCTGAGGCGTTCCTCGAGGGCGTTGCTGCGGACGACGCGGCTCCGGTGAAGGCCGGCCATCGGCGGACCGCGTTCACCCGCCCCAGTTGGGGCTGGCAGGACGCCGCGGCGTGCCGGGGGAAAGACCTCGTCCTGTTCTTCGGCCGCGAGGGCGAACGCGCCGCTGAACGCGAGGTTCGGGAACGCAAGGCCAAGAAGATCTGCGAGGGCTGCCCGGTCCGCACCGACTGCCTCGACTACGCCGTCTCCCGTCCCGAGAAGCATGGGACTTGGGGCGGGCTGGACGAGGACGAGCGTGTCGCTGAGCGGCGCCGCCGGACCCGGAGAGCTGCCGCATGACCGGCCAGCACCCGGGCGACGACCGCCTCGAGGCGGCTCTACCGACAGCGATGTGGCTGGCGATCGTCGTCCACGACCGCGACCAGGAAGGCGTCGCCGCCGTCCTCGAACCCATCCTCAAGGCGGGGGACTGGGACCGCGCGATGGAACTCCTCGTCGCGCTCGCCGCACTCGTCCCCGTGGACGTGCCAGCCGCCGAGCTCCTCGAGTGGTCGCACGGCCCTCACGTCACCGACGAGACGTACGCGGCGATCGTCCGCATCGTCCCAGAGGGCATGAAGCGCTGCTGCACCTGCCGGGATGTGTGGCCGTTGGAGGCGTTCCACCGGGACTGCACGCAGGACGACGGCAGGAAGGTCCGCTGCAAGTCGTGCGTCGCCGAGCAGCGCCGGAGCGCGCTCAGCAGGGGAGAGGGGGCGGCGTGACGTCAGTGGTTGCGGGCGGCTCGGGCCTTCGCCCGTTGCTGGTTCCGCAGGTACCGAGCAGTCGGCGGCATCTCGCCGCGGCGGATCTTCTCGTCCTCAACGTGCCGGCGGACCTGTTCCCGGTTGTAGCCGGTGGTGGCGACGAGGTCGGTCTGCTTCACGCCAGCTTTCGTGGCGGTGTAGAGGGCGGCGGCGACTCGGAGGAGGCGTTGTTCCTGGAGCCGCAGGTCTTCGACGGCGTCCTTGAGTTCTTGCATCGCCTCTTCCCTGTCGCTCACGCCTTCATGGTGCCACATGGATGCGGCCGACTCGATACTACCTTGACGCCACACCAGTGCGGCCGAACTAGCGATGCCGCCTTGATGTGGCATACGCTGTGACGACAGCGCCGACCCTGTCCGCGATCTCAATGGAGGGACGCACCAACTGATGGCTGGCCGTAGCGAGGCAAGAGTCTTCGCGTCGATCTGGAAGGATCGCGCGTTCCTTGCCCTGCCCCCGAGCGCGCAGCGCATGTACCTCTTCCTGCTCTCGCAGCCGGATCTCAGCTACTGCGGCGTGATCTCTTTGCGAGTGCGGCGCTGGGCGCGCGGAGCAAAGGGGCTCACGGCCGACCAGGTGCTGACCGACCTGAAAGCCTTGGCGGAACCCTTCCCGGAAGGGTTCGGGGAAGGGTTCCCGGAAGGGGTCTCCGGACCCCTCATCGTCGTGGACGAGGAAACCGAGGAAGTCTTCGTCCGATCGCTGATCCGCAACGACGGAATCTGGAAACAGCCCAACCTGCTGAAGAACGCCCGCGAGGCTGCCTCCCTCGTGGAATCCCCGGAGATCCTCGCCGCGCTCCTCCGGGAGCTCATGCGGATCCCAGTGGAGGAGAGCGAGTCTGGGCAGGTCAGGAAGGTTATCGCGGACTTCATCGCGGACCTCGAAAAGACTTGCCCGAACCCTCCGGCTAACCCTTCCCCGAAGGGTTCCGACAGCCCTTCGGCTGACCCTTCCCTAGGGGATAGGGGTAGTAACGGCGATGTAGTTAAGGGTTCCCCTAACCCCTCTCCCCGGGGCCCCGCGGCCCCCGCGCACCTGCGTGCGGTGCGCGACACCGACCCGCGGCTGCTGGGAAACCGGCTGCTTGACGAGCACATCCAATCGAGCTCGCCACGCCCACCACGCAAGGTGCTCCAGCAAACCGGCGCTCAGATCGACGACCTCGTCGGTGAGGGCATCCCCGCCGACGACATTCGCGCTGGCCTGAAGATGCTGCGCTCGCGCACGGATCTCGGCCCGGGTGTCCTGCCGAACCTCGTGCACCAAGCACGCACGGCCAGCCCTGGCGGGGAGCAGGGGGCGGCGTTCGCCCGACCTGGCCGCCGCTCCGGCAGCAACGTCCACCACGAGCACGGGGCCGGTGCCGGGCTCCTGAAGGGATTCTGAGGTGAACGACGACATGACCCCCCTGGCCGATGCGGTGGCCGGGTACCGCCGCCAGGCTGGCGGCCCCCTCGCCGCCGCGATCGCCCGCGTCGCCGACGAGACCCCCGAAGCGGCTGCCGCAGCACTGGCCCGCGATGACGCTGAGGCGCTCCGCAATGCAGCGGAGCAGCGTGCCGCGCTGCGGCGCCGCCGCTACGAGGACACCCGCCCCAAGGCGTACACGTGGGCGTCCTACGACAACCTGATCGCGCAGCAGGACCCGGAGGGCCGCGGGACCCGGTGGCTGCAGTCCGGCCACAAGATCGCGATGCTCGTCGGCCCCTCCGGTCACGGCAAGACGCACTTGGCGTACGCGATCGGAAACGACGCCGTGAACCGCGGCCTGTGGGTCGAGGCGTGGCCAGTGCTGGAACTCCTGCAGACGCTCGCGCCGCTCCCGGTCCACGCCCGGTTCGACGAAGTCCGGTCCCGCCGCCAGGAAACGACCCTCGACGCGGTCAAAGCATGCGACCTGCTGATCCTCGACGACCTGGGAGTCGAGACCGGGAGCGGCTACGTCGCGGACCGCAACATCGAGCAGCTCACCGACATCCTCACCGCCCGGGACACCGACCCGAACTGCCGGACGATCATCACGCTGAACGGCGGCAAGACCGCTCACCTCGCGACCGAGGCCGAGCAGAGCAAGGTCCGCGCCGAGGCCATGAAGGGCATCTCCACCAGGTACGGCGCCCGGATCGAGACCCGCCTTCAGGCCGACATGGTCGGGATCTGGGTCGAGGGCGAGTGCTTCCGGCAGGCATCGACCTGGGACCCGTTCGCATGAGTTCCATCCCTGAGATTCCACGCCAGGACGAAGCGATCTGCAGCGACCTGACCCCCGAACGGCATCCTGAGGAGGACCTGTGACCGCGCCGCTCACCGTGCACAACGCAGAGATCAAGACGGCTGCAGTTGAGATCCGCATGCTGACGATCAGCGGCAAGCAGGTCACCCTCGCGGTATTCCGCCAGCTCCGCGAGGAACCTCTGATTGCCGAGGACGGCACGCTCAACGGCGTCCCTTGGGGCGTTGTGAACTACCACCCCAACAAGTGCGCTGATCAGTCCGAGCACTTGCACGTCGTCTGGCAGTCAGGGATCGATCTGCGCAGGTCGACCGTCAACCCCTGCACACGGTCTGCCCCCATCCCGATGTCCAAGGTCACTGAGCAGTGGCTTGATGCAGCCATTCTCGATGGCTGGGTTGCAGACGGGTATGACCCGCGTCGCGCCCGCCCGAGCCGGATCAAAGTTGAGTTCCGGACAGGCACCGTAGACGTGCTCGTCGACGAGGCTGCGGGTGAAGCCATGTGGCCGGACCCGCGTGATGGCGATGAGTGCGCACGTCGAGAGCGCGAAGCCGCACGGAAGCGACTCCGTGGCCGCGTCGTCGACACTCGTGGAGCGCTGGAAGCCCACCTCGAAGAGGAGCTTGCCGCCAAGATCGCCACTCGTGAACGCCACGACGCGCAATGGAAAGCCCTGAGCGACCTCCCTCAGCTCTTCATCGCGGTGTGAGCCCCATGAGCGACGTGGAGATCACTGCTGCCGAGCACCGCGCGATTGAGGAGCTGGAGCGGCGCCTCCGACCCACGACGACGCTGCAGAACCCGTACGCGTTCGCCGAGCAGTTCATCACTGATATGCGCGCCGAGGGATGGCGTCCCCCGCTGAAGCCCGCGCAGCCGTGGAAGACCGCGGCGGTGCAGCCGCCCGCCAGCGCGCAGACGCGGGCCGCCGTGCTCGAAGAACTCCGCAGCCAGGACTGGTACCAGCGCGCGGCCGAGAGCCGCCGACCGAATGGGAGCGCGTGATGACCCGCGAGGAGCTGATCAAGAGGGTGGAGCGGGAGCGTGTCCGCCGCCCGCGCGAGCTCGGCCACGAGCGCCACGCCGAGACCGTCACCGAACGAGTCGCCGGCTACGAGCGGGACCTGCCGCGGTTCGACCCCGTCACGGCGAAAGAGGCCGCGGAGAACCGGCGGATCCTCGCGGACGCGCTCGGGATCCGGGACACGATGCCGGTCGCCGACGCGCCCCATCTGCGCGGTGCGGCGTGACCGGCCGGCCGTTCTGGTTCGACCGGCAGGGCCGACCGATCACGATCCAAGAAGCTGAGCCGCTGCTCGCCGACCTCTCATACAAGATCATCGCGAAGTATGAAGAGGGCGGCCACCTGGTCTTAACGGTGTGGCTCGGCGCCGACTACGACCTCTCCCCGTCGGGCCCGCCGATCCTCTTCCAGACGATGATCTTCGATGCCGCGCGCCGACCTGCGGAGTACCTCGAGCGGTACCCGACCGAGGCCGCTGCTCTCGCAGGCCACGACCAGGCCGTGATGCACCTGCGCATCGAGATCCTCCAGCGCGGCGATGACACATGACCGCCACCGACAGCGGCCTGATCTGCGACGACCAGGACCTCACGTGGCGGGACCGGGTCCTGGCAGCGATGGACGCCCCTCAGCAACTCGACTTTCTGGAGGTAGCAGCATGAGCACCAGCCCCCTGAACGAGCTCGCCCCCTACCCGCGCACAGAGGCCGAGGTGACCGCCGACGCGCTGGTCCGGAACCTGGCGGTGTGGGCGTACGCGAACCGCAGCCGCCGCCGCGCCGCAACGACTGCCGCCGAGCGCGACGCGGCGACGGCGGAGATCGTCAACCTGTACGGCATCGTGAAGGTGCTCCGCGCCCTGCAGACCCTCGCGCCGGACGCCGCGGACGAGGTCGCCCGGGGCGTGTGGCGCGACTGGGAGGACGGCGCCGCGGTCGACGAGTGGCTGTCCTTGTGGCTGGCCGGCTACGGCATCGAGCCCAGCGCCGTCGATGACGCCGCGAAGATCATCGTGGACGCTGAGGCCGCGTGATGCGGATCTTGGTGACGGGCAGCCGGGATTGGGACGACGCCGGAAAGGTCGGCACCGAGCTGTACCGGGCGATCGACTGCTCGCCGGGGCTGGCGCCGGTCACGGTCGTTCACGGCGCCTGCCCGACCGGCGCCGACCGGATCGCCTCGGAGTTCTGCGAGTCCGAAGCCGCGCACCTGGAACAGCGGGGCGTGTCGCTGGTGGAGGAGCGCCATCCGGCGAGCTGGCACCACCACGGGAACCGGGCCGGCCTGAAGCGGAACAGGGAGATGGTCGACGCCGGCGCCGACGTCTGCCTGGCGTTCATCGCCCCATGCTCGAAGCCGAACTGCGCGGGGCGCGACACGCACGGGTCGCATGGCGCGTCCCACGCCGCGGACCTGGCGCGTCGGGCCGGGATTCCGGTCCGCCAGTTCACGCCCCGGGACAACGCGGGCGGTGATGCCGCGTGATCCCGGGGGAGCACGCGCTGATCGACGCTGCAATCCGTGACGTTGCGGCGTGGGTCCGGGGCAAGGCCACCTGCCCGCAGGACCGGGCCGCGTGGGAGGCGATCGCGCGGCTGCTGGACCGGGCCGCGGACGGCTGCTGCGAAGCGGACCGGGTGCTCGCTCTCCGAGTGATCCGTGTCGCGCTGCTGGCCGACGAGCGGGCGGAGGTGCTGGCGTGAGCACCTGCGAACAGGGCGGCTGCCGTAGCGAGGCGCAGACCCGAGGCCGCTGCGAGTCCCACTACCGTCAGCGGATCCGCATGGGCATCTACGGCTGGCGCGACGCCGGCCCCGCCCGCGAGCACGTGGCCGCGCTCCGGACCTTGGGGTGGACCTGGGAACAGATCGCGGACGCCGCGGACCTGTCGACCTACGTCGCGCACCAGATCGGGCGCGGCAAGACCCGCCACCTCCTCCCTGAGTCGGAACGCGCGCTCCTGGCGGTGCCGCTCGAGGCCCGCGATTCACAGCGGAGCATCGACTCGACGGGCACCCGCCGCCGGGTGCAGGCACTGGCGTGGATGGGTTGGCCCGCACGCGAAGTCGCGGCCCGCGCCGGCACCACGCAGGCGACGCTGCAGACGCTGATCCTTCCGAACCGGCGGATCTCGCACGCCCTCGCCCGCCGCGTCGCCGCCGTCTACGACGAGCTCTGCATGACACCGGGCCCGTCGCGGATCGCCGCGGGGAAGGCCCGCGCGGCGGGGTTCGCACCTCCGCTCGCCTGGCCTGACGACCTGATCGACGCCCCGACGGCCGCCCCGGATCTCGGTGAGAAGTCGACCCGGAGGGACGCGCTCCTCGAGGACACCGAGGAGTTGCTTCGGCAGCGCTTCACGCTCGAGCAGGTCGCGGACCGGCTCAAGGTCACGGCCGGGTACCTGGCTCAGCTCCGCCGGGAAGCCTTGCAGGCGGGCGGTGTGGCGGCATGACCCACGAGCGTGACCACGGATACGCCAAGTACCGCCTTGAGGGCTGCCGCTGCTACCCGTGCGCTGCCGCCCGCAGCGCCTACGACGAGAACCGGAACCGCGCCATCGCCTACGGGACGTGGCGGCCGTGGGTGGACGCTGAACCGGTCCGTGTCCACGTGCAGCATCTGCAGGAGTGCGGGCTGGGGCTCCGCACGATCACGGACCTGTCCGGTGTAGCACGGTCAGCCCTGGTGGGAATCCTGCGTGGCAGGCCCGGCCGTGCACCAGCCGAGAAGGTCCGGCCGGCGACCGCGCAGCGGATCCTCGCGATCGAGGCGACCCTGGACAACCTCGCGGCGTCCACAACGATCGACTCGACGGGGACTGTCCGCCGACTCCGCGCCCTGGTCGCTCTCGGCTGGTCCCAGGCGAAGCTCAGCGCACGGCTCGGGATCACCCCGCCCAACTTCACCGTGATGATGAGCGCAGCCCAGGTCACAGCACGGACGGCCCGCGCCGTCCGTGACCTGTACGACCGGCTGTGGGATGAGGCGCCACCGGAAGAGTCGCACCGAGACAAGATCGCAGCGTCCCGGGCCCGCAACCTTGCGGGGGACCGCGGCTGGGTGTCGCCCCTCGCGTGGGATGACGACCGCATCGAAGATCCGGCTGCCGTTCCGGACCTCGGAACGGAGGCGAGCCGCCAGGACGCCCTGTTCGAGGACTCTGAAGAGCTGCTCCGCCAAGGCTTCACGGTCGAGCAGGCCGCCGACCGCCTCAACGTGGCGAAGCACTACTTGAAGCGGGTGCGCCGCCGCGCCTCGCGGGATCTCGAGGTGGCGGCGTGACCGACCCGTGGATCGAATTCCTTCCCCTCAAATCCAGGAGTGCGGGCATGCTCGACGACACCACGACGGAGGCGGTGGCGGCCCGCGTCGCTGAGACCGCCGCGAACCTCGACGCCTACATCGAAACGAAGGCCGGCGCGATCGCCGCGGCCCGCATCCAGGCGGTCGAGGACGACGCCGAGCAGAAGATCACCGAGCTGATGGCCGGCCACGCCCTCGAGGTCGAACGCCTCGAAGACCTAGTGGGAGAGCTGCGCCGGCAGCTCAAGCCGCTGCGTCGCCACGTGGAGGAGACCTGCCCCGCGGTGAAAGACCGGAAGGCCCGTGCCGCGGCCCGCGCAGGGCAGGCGGGTGATCACGGTGCTTGAGCCACGCCGCGTGAAGGTCCAGGGTGATCTGTTCCACGGCAGGGTCCCCGAGGGCGCCGTGTACGCGGGGCGGGCCGCCCCGGGCCTGCGGCGGAGCCCGTTCAACAACCCGCACCGAGTGGGGAAACCCTGCGGGGCATGCGCCGGGGCCGTCCACACGCTGGACGAGGCTCTCACCCTGTACAGCGCTCACCTGGACGCGAACCCAGAGCTCGTAGAGAGGGCCCGGCAGGAACTTGCAGGCCACGACTTGGCGTGCTGGTGCGGGCTGAGCGGACGGTGCCACGTCGACGAACTGTTGCGGCGAGCCAACGATGCGACCCGTCACTTCAGTTCTGCGCACCAGATGCCGCAAACATCGAGAGAAGAGGCCACGACATGACCCACAGGTACCTGTCGACGGCGTGCCAGCACGAGGCCGATGACGGCAACCCTGAGCTCCACGGCAGCTGCCGCCAGACGTGCAAGTGGTGCAACGCCTCGTGCATGTGCCGCCGGCACCCCGCGGCGGACGCGGCGGCCCATCCGCCGCACTGGCTCGACCAGGCCCGCGGCGTCGCACTCCGTCTCTACGGCCACCTCCAAGCCCGCGGCGTCGACCTCGACGACGTGGACCCGCACCTCGCGCGGGCGTTCCGGGAGGACCCGGCGATGTTCTGGGTGCGCGGCGAAGTGCTCCCTCCAGGGGAGTGGCGCCCCGACACCCCTGAGGAGACCTCGTGATCTGGCCGCAGCGTGACCTCGCGCGGTTCCTCGCACGCACCCCCGCTCGCTCCGACCCGGGGCCGTTCACACCGGGGGAGTTGAGCCGCCGGAGCGTCGAGGCGTCCATGCGCAGCCGCGGGTGGATCCCAGACCCGCCCCCCGCGCCTTCCATGGCTCAGGAAGACCTCGTGCTGGAGCGGCTGGCGCTGGAGACGGCCCGCACCGACCCGCTGACCGCCGCGCGGACCCTCTACGCGCCCCACGAGCCCCAGGAGTCCCGATGACCCTCGAAGAGCTGATCACCGCGCTCGAAGCACACAACCCCAACCTCGTCGTCCCGCGCGGCTTCACCAACCCGCACTCCCACCGCGGCTACTACGACCAACTCGCGTTCGAGCCCGCCGGCGAAGTCACCGTCAGCGCGCTGCTCACCGACGCCCGCTCCGCCATCGGCGCCACCTACACCGGCTACAAGGGCGGCGAGTTCACCATGACCGGCGACACCGAATGCCACATCGCCTACTACGGTGCCTGCGGCGAAGAGATCGGCCCGACGCTCCTGAGGTACATGCTCGCCGCCGCTTCGATGCCCGACAGTGAGGCCCACGGCGGCTCCACGGGCCCCGGTGACCCCACGCTGACACCCGAGTCGCACCCCGCGCCGTCCGGGGCGCCTGAGGGGCGCACAGCGCCTCGGGTCGTGCCGGTCCCGGACGAAGTGCTCCTCGTCGCACTGTCCGCCTGGACCGGCACGGCCCTGGTCGACCTGTACGACCTGATCGAGGTCGACACCGACGATCACGAGGCGATGAACCGCACGCTGCGCGCCGTACTGCCCGAGCACGAGCGGCAGGTGCGCGAGCAGGTCGCGCGCGACATCGAGGAGACGATCGACGCCGACCTCCCCGGCGCCTACGAGGCCGGACTGCGCCGCGCCGCCGCCGTCGCCAAGCGGGAGCCGCGGGCATGAGCGACGACCTGCGTGACCGGATCGCCGATGCGCTCTACCGGTGGACCGTCGAGCAGGCGGCGGGCGGCCCGAACCGGCTGCTGCGCCGTGACGAGCGCATCCTCCAAGAGAACTCGCTCGCCCGCGCCGACGCCGTGACGCCGGTCGTCGAGGAGTTGCTGGCCGAGCACGAGCGGCAGGTCCGCGAGCAGGTCGGCGCCGTGTACATCGCCGAGTCGATCTGGTTCGACGACAACCCCGTGGACGGACGTACCCGCCTGGCCACCTGCCTGTCTCTGGACGAGGCGCTCGCCGCGATCAAGGGCCACGGGATCTTCGGCGAGCCGAATCTGGTCGCCACCGTGGTCGAGGACAGCGCACTGCACGGTGAGGGCGGCCGGACCTGGGCCGTGCACCCCGAGGGCCAGGAGCCCAACGACGAGGGGCACCTCTGGATCACCGAAGAGAAGATCACGCGGGGTGGGGCATGAGCGTCCGCAAGATCGAGATCGGCTGCGACACCCCCGCATGCTGGGCCCACTGCTCGATCAGCGCAACGACCATCGACGCCGCCCGGGCGCACGCCGCCGAGCGGTACGGCTGGACGCGCCGCGACGGATCCGACATCTGCGCCCCCTGCGAAAGGGGCGACACCCCACAAGCGCGAGGTGAGGCATGAGCGACGACCCGACCGCCCTGTGCGGCGCATCCACCGGCACGATTTGCCTCGAAAACCAGCCGCACCACCTCGGCCCGTGCGTGCTGCGCCACGGCCACGACGGGCCCGTTCACCAGGCGGCAGACGGCATGCAGTGGATGGGGTCGGTGGGCGAGCCCGCCACCTCGGGCGGCCTGCGTGACCGGATCGCCGCCGCGATCCGCACCAACGTCCGCATCAAACTCGGCCAGCGTGCGTTGGACGTCGCGTCCACCGGGCGTCCGATACCGCTCTCAGGCGCCGAGGCGGACGATGCCGCACTCGTCGCCCTGGCCGTGGTGGGCCCCGAGATCGACCGGCTACGTGAGCGCCTCGCCGAGCTGGAGGGCGCACTCACCTGGCAGACGTCGTGCCTGTCCTGCGCGCGGACGTTGGACTCGTCGATCGAGAACCACGAGCGCGCCGAGCGGGCCGAGGCCAACCTGGACCGGCGCACCCGCGAGTGGCAGGACGAGCAGGCCGCCCGGATCGCAGCCGAGCAGGACGTCATCGCCGCGCACGCCACCGTGCAGCGGGTGCGCAAGGCCATCGAGTCCGAGCGGGCCGGTGCCCTCGAATCCGAGGCCATGGACGGTCCGCGGCCGAGCCATGACGCCCGAATCAACACCTGCTCCAGCATCGAAGCGGCCCTCCGTGAGCTCCCCGAGGCTGGCATCCCCACATCCGCCCTCGACCAGCTGAAGGAGACGCCGTGAGCGGCGGAAGCTACAACTACCTGTGCTGGGTCACCCACCACCACCCGCTGCTGGAAAAACTCGCCACGATGCGCGGCGACCTGGATGACATGTCCACCCGACTAGCCGAACTCGGCTACGCCCCCGACGCCGCCGCCGAGACCGAAGAACTCCTCCTGCTGCTCCGCCAGTGGGAAAACCGCGCCCAGGCCCGCGTCAACCGCCTCGCCGACGTGTGGAAGGCCGTCGAGTGGTGGGATTCGTGCGACTGGGGCGAGGACCGCGTCCACGAGGCGCTCGCCGCGTACCGAGGCGACGAACAGCAGCCGAAGGAGACGCCGTGAAGGACGTCCGCCTGCGCATCCCCACGGCGACCGAGTTCCGCGACCGCATCGCCCAGGCCCAGGCGTACGTCGCGGACCTGATCGGCGAAGCGCCCGCCCCGCCCACCGACCAGTAGATCGCCGACGCCGTCGCCCCGCTCACCCTGTCCAACCTGAGGAGCCCCGCTTGAGTGACCTGTGCGTGACCCCACACGCCGACGACCGCTGCGCCCTGCCCGGCCTCTGCCGCGACCGCCAAACCCGTTAAGAGCCACCACCGCTGTCGGCACCAAGTAGCAGCAGATCAGGGGGGATCATGGCCCACCAGCCACACACCGCACGCGAGAACACGACCACCGACGACGGCATGCACGACTGCGCGCGAGGGGACCACTGCGCAGCCCGCAAAACCGTCGTTGCCGGCGGCGAACGCATCATCATCCCGGCGCAGACGTACCGGACGCACTGTGAGACCTGCCAGGACCGGATCCACGACGTCCTTGAAGACCTCCCCGCCCGGTACCGGGACCTGAACGCCGCCCTCGGGCACAAGGCCCGCACCGATGCTGTCCGCGTCTCCGGCGGCGGCAGCACCCGGCCCGTCCCGATCAACCTCGGCGTCGAAGCTCTCCTCCGCCAGGCAGACGAGGTCCTCCTGTCCTGGCACGAACGCGTCGCCGACCGCGCCGGCCTCACCCCGATCACCGCCCGCTACGGAACACCCGCCGTCACCGCCCGCGCCTGCACCACCCTCGCCGGCCACGTCACCGCGCTCCTCGCCCTCGACGCCGCCGACATGGCCCGCAGCATGGACCTCGCCCGCGCCGAGTACCTCCCCGCCGACGCCTACGGCTGGGTACACCCGGCGGGGGAGTGGATCCACTACAACACCGCCCTCGGTGGCGAACATGCGGGCGTCGAGATCCTCAACCTCCACCACCGCACCCTCAAGCTCTTGGGCCACGCCCCCCAGCACCACGACCTCATCACCGCCTGCTGGGAATGCGGAGAACGGAAACTCCGCCGCCACGACGGCTCCGCCGGCCTCGCAGACCACGTCGAATGCCTTCGCTGCCGCGAGCAGTACCTCGCCGGGCGTCTGCGGTCGTTGATGGTGGAAGAGGACCAAGCGCAGCAGCGCCGAGTCGAGCGCGAGCGCCGCCGCTCAGACCCGAGCCGCGTGATCCTCGCCGGGACTAGAGAAGGAACAGGAGGCCGTTCATAACCAGTGTGCTTGGACGCGAAGAAACGCCCGCTCTACTTCGCGGACCACATCAGGTACCTCAAGGCCCAGAGCCCGGCCTACAGGAAGACGGCATGATTGCGGTCCGACCCGAAGTTGCGAACTGGTCAGTGACCTGCTGAAATAGCAGGAAGCAGCAGGAAACGCATGCCCTCGGAGATCCTCTCTCCGGGGGTTTTCGCATGTCAGGGGGTGTTTCCATGCTCCCCGCTCCGCACAAGGTCGAGCCCGTCTCCGCGTACGACGCAGCAGGCCGCCTCGACAAGGCCGCCTCGACGATCCACCTGTGGGCGCTCCGATACGGAGCACGCAAACTCGGCAAGCAAGGCCGCAAGGTCTACTACGACCTCAACGACCTCCGCGTGATCGAGCGAGAGATCCGCCACGGGCATCAGGTCCCCGCGACGCCCCTCGACCGTGCCGAGATCGCTGACGCCTGCCCGTTGTGGCTCGAAGAGCGCGCCACGAAAGCAGCTGCCTGACCCCTGATCGCACACCCGGCCCCGGCTGCTCACGCCCCCGGCCGCGGGTGTGCCGCGCACCTACGGGTGCGCCTCTCCGCGCAGACCACGGTGCCCCCACCCGGGCTGCGCGGCCGGTGTCCGCACCCGCCAGCTCTGAGGGGCGCTGGCGGGGCGGACCCACGGCACCATCACCCACTCCGGCCCCTTGGAGACCACCTGATGCACGCTGAGGCCCGCCACGCTGTGGAACGCATCGCCGACGCCTACGGGCTCCGCGACCGCACCGACCTGGCCGTCTGCGACCTCGGCGGACGAAACATCAACGGCTCTGTCCGGGATCTGTTCGCCGCCGAGGACTGGACCGCGGTCGACTCAGCCGACGGCCCCGGCGTCGACATCGTCGCCGACGCCCGCACCTGGAAGCCGGCCCGCGGCTACGGCCTGGTGCTGTGCACCGAGGTCCTCGAGCACGTCCCCGGCTGGCAGAGCATCCTCACCACCGCGGAGACCGCACTCGCCCCCGGGGGAGTGCTGATCGTCACCTGCGCATCGGACCGGCGCCAGCCCCACGGGACGGGCGGAGGCCAGTGGCCCGAGCCTGGCGAGCACTACAGCAACGTCCCGCCCGCCGAACTCCTCGCCGAACTCGCGAACAACTTCCCGGGCAGCTGGGGCATGGAGTACGGCTACCCACCGGGCGACCTGTACGCGTGGGCGCAGAAGGAGCACCGGTGATCGCGTTCACCGCGGAGCAACGCAACCTGTGCGCTACCGGGCACCTTTTCCACACCTGATTGTGGACAACCTGTGGAACGGTGCCGCTCTCGATCAGATCGCCGGAGAGTTCCCGCCCCCGGGACGACTCACGGTGGCAGCACCTGCCGACCACGCGTGTAGCGCTGGATGACGAGGCGGGCGGCCGGCCGGAAGGCATCGTGGTGCGGACCGCCACCCGGTCGGTGATCGCGAAAGCCCGCTTCCAAGACTACGAGCGCACCCTGAAGCGCCGCGCGTCCAAGGACAAGCGGAGCTAGTTCCAGGTCGAGGTACCGCGCTCCTGACGCTGCAGGATCGGAGCGCGCATGCCGATCCCGATCATCGTCCTCACCAACGGCCGCCCCGAGTGCATCTCCAAGACGATCCCGTCCGTCGTGGAGCACCTCCACGGCGCCGGCGCCGGGCTGATCGTGGACGACTCGGGTGACGACGTGTACCGGGGCTGGCTGTCCGAGCAGTACGCGGCACCGGTGATCCCGGTCAGTGACGGCCCGTGCGGGTATTGGCGGGCGATGCGCCGCGTCTGGGAGGTCGCCCGAGACACGGGAGCCGACTTCTACTGGCTGCACGAGGACGACTTCGTCCTGCAAGCGGACGTGGACGTCGAGGACCTCGCCGGCGTGTTGGACGCCCACCCGTACCTGACCCAGATCGCTCTGCTCCGGCAGCCGTGGTTCGCCAACGAGCACGCCGCCGGCGGCCTGATCCCGGCGCTCGAGCAGCAAGGCCAAACGTTCACCGAGACCACGGACGGCGTCCACACCTGGATCGAGCACCGCGCCTGCTTCACCGGCAACCCAACCTTGATCCCGCGCCGCACGTTCGAGCGGGACTGGCCCGAGGGCGACTGGTCCGAGAGCCGTTTCGGCCGGCTCCTGTTCCGCGACCCCGCGGCCCGCGGCGCGTACTGGGGCCGCCGCACCGACCCGCCCCGCGTGGAGCACATCGGCCACGAGCGAACCGGTACCGACTACTGACTCCCGGCCTCGCTGCCTTCTTGGGGGGCAGACCAAGTAAGCGCGAAAGGGGCAGTGGCCCGGTACGGGCCACTGTGGATCTTCAAGTAACGAACGTTTTTTGTAGATCTTGAAGGCGGTCCTCAGGAGGCCCGCCAAGCCTTCAAGAACTCCTTCAACAACATGGTCCGTTCAACAACCCTGCGACACCGTTTGTTGAGAGCATGGCGGGCATGAGCGACGCCCCCGACCTGCGCGAGCTGCGGGAGATGCGCGCGGGCGGAGCCGCCACGACGGCCCCGGGCGCGACGTCGTGACGGACCCGGCCCACGGGCACGAGCAGCGGCAGCCGCCGGCGACCGCCTGGCGGTACGGCGCCGTGCGGGACTTTGCTGAGCGGCTGACCAGAGCGCTCGGCCTGGACGACGAGGTGGACGTCTGGGTGTGGCCTGAGGATGCCGAAGGCCCCGATACGCCGCCCGACTATGCGGTCTTCGACCTGGCCAAGCAGGCCGAGGCCGACACTGATGTGTCGGCGCTGCTGTGGGAGGCGGGCCAGGGCTGGCGGTTTACCCTGGAGGCTTTCCGCGGCGCCCGCACCGTGGCCACGCTCAAGACCGCCTACCCCTGGCAGCCCTTGGAGGGCGGTGGGGAGGCGGCGGACGAGCAGGTCGTGTTCGCCGCGGCTGCCGCTGCGTGCCGTGCGCATCCCCGTTCGCCCAGGTTCGACGTGCACGCCGGGCCGGTGGAGTCGTGGGACTGGATGGTGGAGGCGTTGATCGCGGCCGGTGCACGCAGCTACGGGGGCCGGTACTTCGAGGTGCGGCCGCCGTTGTCGGCCCAGCAGGTGGACGCGCTGCGCCGCCTGGACGGCGGGGAGCCTGGCGTCACCGTGTCCTGCGAGCCGCCGGAGGCGGATCTGTGGCGCGTCGATCCGGCCGCGCCCGACCCGCAGTGCGACTACGAACCCTACGCCTGGTGGAGGTGGCAGCTGGACGGCGGCAACCCCGACGAGCGGCCGCCCCGTCGTCATGGTGCGGGCGGGAACGGCCCGTAAGGTTCCTTGCGGCGAAACATCTGCTCCACGGTCAGCTCTTCCTGCTCGTCGGGTTCACCGAACAGGGCGTTCTGGTCGTCGCGGCCGTAGGGGGCGCGGCGCCTGTCGAAGTAGGTGGTGCCGGGCTGGGCAACGTACAGCGCCGCGCCGCCGCCGTAGCGCAGCGCCATGGTGGCCGCGTCCTCCTTGTAGGACAGCCGCTGGTCGATGCCCATCTCGCGCAGTTCGGCCAGCACGCGCGTGAGGTCCTGGGTGTCGCGGTGGTCCTTGGTGTAGACGCAGATCAGCAGGTCGCGGCCCGGACGTGGTGGCTGGTTGTCGACCTTGGCGGCCCAGCCCAGCCGCCCGGCCTCGGTGGCCTCCACGATCTGCGCCCAGACCGGTCCGACGCGGTCGGGGCTGGTGAACGGCATCCACTTGCCGGTGAATCCGGCGTTGCACAGCGCGGTCACCTCGCCCTGCTCGGCCTGTGACAGCGCGGTGTTGGTCGCGTACCGCCACGGCTGCCCTGTTGAGATCCTCACCATCAGATCGGTGTTCCTTTCCTGCAGGGGGGACGGATGCCAACGGCCGGCCACCCGAGCCGAGGTCAACCGCTTGAACTGCGGATACGCGGCGCGCTCGATCGACGTCAACGCGGACTCCTCTCCGGCCAACCAGATCCAGAACCCACACACCGTAACCGTCAGCGATCAGCCCGCACCTCACAGTTCATCGAACTGCAATCAACCAACGCAGCGCGTCACCAAAGACGGCCGACGTCAGCAGACCCGAGCAACCCCACTGCCCCTTTCGCGCTTACTTGGTCTGCCCCCCTTCTTGGATTGCGGTCCGCAGCGGCAGGCCGGGCCCAACCCACTCCACCGGAAGGCCCGCCAGCATGCCGCTCTGTGCCAGCAGCACCACCCCGGAGCCGTCCCCAGCCGCACTGAACGCGGCGGCTGCCGTCATCGAGATCGTCGAACGGAACCAGACCACCGACGACACCCCCGGCGGCAGCGTCATCCTGCCCAACGAGGTCCGCATCAACGGAACTCCGATCCTGATCCCCGACGGGGAGTGCATCAGGGTCCATGAGATGACGTTCGGCGAACGGAACGACGAACCGTTCCTGGTGACCGTCACGATGTTCGCCCGCCGCGTCACCATCGCTGCTGAGGGCGACCTGTGATGGGCGACGACATGCCGGCCGACCCGGTCACCGAACTCGCCGCCGGCGCCGCCCAGCTCCACGAGCTGTACGAGGCATACGGCGCGGCCGGGTTCACCGAGCAGCAGGCGATGCAGCTTCTCTGCGCCATCATCCGCGGCAGCATGACCGGCGGCGACTGATGCGCGTCCTCGTCGGCATACCGTGGCGCTCTCAGCCGCACCGCATCTACGCCCACGACCTCACGGTCCAGCGATACCGGGCTCTGCTCCCTGACGCCGACATCGTGGACGTCGACACCGACCACGAACCGTTCTGCCTCGCCGCCTGCCGCAACAAGGCAGTCTGGATGGCCGAGGCCGGCGGCTACGACGTCGTGGTCCTCGCCGACGCCGACACTCTTCCCGAACAGCGCCCGCTACTCGAGGCGATCGAGCAGGCCCGCGTGTCCCGCTTCGTGCACCTCCCGTACACCGAGTACCGCAGCCTCCGCCGCGGCGGCACTGACCAGCACCTCGCCGGCGTCCCACTCGAAGACTGCGACCACCTGACCGTGGACGGCGCATGCTCCGGAATCTACGTCGTCAAGCCGTCCACCTGGTGGACCCACGGTGGCCAAGACGAGCGGTTCCGCAGCTGGTCACCTGAGGACGCGGCCTGGTTGTGCGCCCACCGCACTCTCCTCGGCGAGCCGGTACGCCACGACGGCCGCGTCTACGCCCTCCACCACGAGTCGCCGGTGAAGTCCGGCCCGGCCTACAAGGCTGGGTACGCGCTCATTCACCGCTACCTCCAGGCGGAGGGTGATCAGGCCGCGATGCGCGCGCTGATCGCCGAGGCTGTGACCTGCGAGGAGTCAACCTCGCTCACCGGCGGGTAAACCCCGCGCAGAGGAGGACCGCGATGCCGAACGGCCAGTGGGCCGGCTCTAACCGCGCCAAACGCCTCCCCCCGAACTGGACATCCGAGATGGTCCCCGAGACGTTCGAGGTGTACGGCGACATCTGCCACGTGTGCGGCCTGCCCGGCGCCAACGAGGTCGACCACGTCAACCCCGGCGACGACCACAGCCTGGCGAACAGACGCCCCATCCACGGCAAGGGCACCCCGCAGAACTGCCACCAGATCAA
Source organism: Spirillospora sp. NBC_01491 (assembly GCF_036227065.1). GTDB lineage: Bacteria > Actinomycetota > Actinomycetes > Streptosporangiales > Streptosporangiaceae > Spirillospora > Spirillospora xylanilytica. The sequence continues at coordinate 1,594,804 of NZ_CP109432.1, read as the reverse complement.
GTCTTCCTCGGAGGGCGGACGGGCAGCTCAGGCCAAGCGCCCCAAGCGGGCACGTCCACCCGAACCACATCCCGGTCTGCGGAGGTGAACGGGCATGGCAACCAGACGAGGCCCACGAGGCAACGCCGAGACTCTCCGCCGCTACTGGAGCAGCGGCGGCAAGGGCGGCTCGAAGATCCGCTGGGGCTCACCGGGCGACTGGACCCGCTGCAACCGGGCCCTGTCGAAGTACCTCGGCCCGCGGGCGAAGGGCTACTGCCAGCTCCTCCACAAGCGCAACACCGGTTCCTACACGGGAAGCCGATCCAACGTCGGCAAGCGACGCTGACCAACGTCGACGACGTGATCGACGGGAGTCACCGACACATGCCAGAGCAGCCGGCCGACGCAGTGCTGCAGGGCTTGGGCCTGACCCTCGGCCTCGACGACGGTGACCTGGTCGCCAACGCGGTCGTCATCGCCAAGGTCATCGACGGTGACGGCGACGTCGGAGTGGTCCTGTCCCACAGCGAGGGCACAAGCTGGCTTGACCAGCTCGCTCTGGTCACTGCAGCATCGGAGATCATCCGCTCAACTGGCTTCGACAAGCAAGACGACTGACCGCCTCTCCCTGCCCGCCCGTACGGCCGGCCCCTCGGCGCTGGGCATGGACAGCCTCCGACCAGCGACCGTGATCGTCTGGTGCTTGGAGCGATCACGCGATCGCAGCGACAACGTGATCAGCTTCGGCTTGTGATCACCACTGCTTGATCGCCTTCGTGTCGGCTCGGCTCCGTGATCACGGTCGCGTGTGGTCATCCGCTGGGTTCATGATCATCAACCCAAGATCACCATCACGCTGAGTGATACGGACATAGGGGACGTATCCCCGTGATCACGGTCTGGAGAATCGGCCACGTATTGCTGCTCCCCCTTCCGACGGGTCTGGGGCTCAGATGATCATGACTCTCTCGGAGGGCGGTGACTCTCTGTGGCTGGACGTGGGCCTCGCCCCAAGGACCCTGACCGCCGCGCCCGCGGTAACCGTGACCCGGTACCGCAGACGGTGCTGCGGTTCGAGCGCGCTGATCCACCCGACCTGCCCGATGACGTGGACTGGCATCCCCGCACGCAGGAGTGGTGGGCGATGTGGCGCCGGTCCGCGCAGGCGGACACGTTCACTGAGACCGACTGGTCGTTCCTGATGGACACGGCGCTCATGCACCACGCGATGTGGTCGAAGGGGCAGTGGACGCTGGCGGCCGAGGTCCGTCTTCGGGTCGCGAAGTACGGTGCAACGCCGGAGGACCGTGCCCGTCTGCGGATGGTGTTCGCCGACGCGGACGAGAAGGACGAGAAGCGCGGCGCTCGGCCAGCAACGGGGGCCCGTGAGCGGCACGGGGTGCTGAAGGCGCTGCCGAGCCCGGCCGCGTCGGGCGAGTAGCCGCACATGCCGTGGCGGCCGAGTGAGCCGGGCGAGGTCCCGACGCTGGGGCATGCGGTCATCGACTGGATCGAGGAGATGCTGGCGGCGCCGGACCGCGCCGACTATGAGCCGTATCTCCTGACCGGTGAGCAGGCCGGGTTCGTCCTACGGTTCTACGAACTGGACCCGGTGTCGGGTCGCCGGAAGAAGCGCCGCGGTGTGATCTCCCGGCCTCGAGGCTGGGGCAAGTCACCGTTCCTGGCGGCGATCGCGTGCGCGGAGGCACTCAGCCCGGTCGTGTTCGACGGGTGGGACGCCGATGGGCAGCCGGTCGGGAAGCCGTGGTCGGAGGTGCGGACACCACTCGTGCAGGTCGCGGCCGTGTCGGAGCAGCAGACGAAGAACTCGTGGGCTCCGCTGCTGGAGATGCTGACCGGCCCGGTGCTGGACGCCTATGCCGGGCTGGAGCCGCTGGACAGCTTTGTGAACCTGCCGCGGGGGAAGATGGAGCCGATCACGTCGTCTCCCTCGTCGGTGAAGGGCAACAAGCCCGTCTTCGCGATCCTGGATCAGACGGAGGAGTGGACGCGCAGCAACGGCGGGGTGCGCCTCGCCGAGGTGATGCGGATCAACGCGGCGAAGCTGGGCGGCTCGACGATCGAGTCTCCGAACGCGTTCATCCCCGGTATGGACTCGGTGGCTGAGTCGTCCGCCCGGTACTTCAAGGACATCCTCGAGGGCAAGGCCCGTGACGACGGGCTGCTGTACGACCACCGTGAGGCGCCTCCGGAAACCGATATGGCTGACCGGGAGTCGCTCATGTCCGGCCTCGCATCCGTGTACGGAGACTCCGCCGATGTCAACGGCGGCTGGGTCGACCTTGAGCGGATCGTCGCGGACATGTGGGACCCGGACATCGACCCTCAGACGGCCCGCGCGGACTTCCTGAACCAGATCACTCACGCGACGGACTCGTGGTTGTCGCAGCCCGAGTGGGCTGCGTGCGCGGACCCCGCGGTGGTAGTGGCCGACAGGGAGCGGATCACGCTCGGGTTCGACGGTTCCAAGCACCGCAACCGCGGCATCACCGACGCGACCGCGTTGATCGGATGCCGCGTCTCGGACGGGCACCTCTTCGAAGTGGGGGTGTGGGAGCAGCCCGACGGGCTGGCCGGCAGGGATTGGTGGGTGCCGACTTCCGAGGTCGAGGCAGCGGTGCGGTCGGCGTTCTCCAAGTACCGGGTGGTGGGGTTCTACGCGGACCCGGCCGCGGACTGGCGGTCGTTCATCGCGAACTGGGAAGCCGCCTACGGCCGGCGTCTGCGGGTGAAGGCGTCGACGCAGCATCCGATCGAGTGGTGGATGAACCGCAGCCATCTGGTGGTGCGGGCACTGGCCCAGTTCCACGCATCTGTGGTCAACGGGTCCCTCACCCACGACGGGTCGTTCGCGTTGACGCGGCACGTCCTGAACGCGCACCGGCGTACGTCGCGCGCAGGGTTGACGATCTCGAAGGAACATCCCGACTCCCGGCGGAAGATCGACGCTGCGATCGCGGCGTCGCTCGCGTGGCAGGCCCGCATCGATGCGCTCGCTAAGGGCGTTGGCCGCAGGACGAGCACGGGACGGGCGGTGGTGATGTCGTGACCGCGACGATCCCGGAGCTTCCGCTGCTGGACCTGTCTGACGACGAGGTCCTCCTGATCGACGCGCTGCGGTCGGAGCTGGTGTCGCGCCGATACGCGCTGGAGTTGCGGGACTGCTACTACAACGGTGAGCAGGTCGTCCGCGATCTGAAGATCAGCATTCCGCCGCAGCTGCAGGGTCTCCACACGGTGATCGGGTGGCCGCAGATCGGGGTGGACGCGCTCGAGCAGCGCCTCGACATTGAGACGTGGCGGTACGCGGACGACCCTGAAGCGTCGGGTGAGCTCGCTGAGCTGTGGGAGCCGAACGAGCTGATCGCCGAGTCGCAGCTTGCGCACCTGGACACGCTGGTCTACGGCCGGTCGTATGTCGCGGTCGGGTCGGGGGACTGCGGGACCGACGACTGCCCGCCGCTGATCTCCGTCGAGTCGCCGATGGACATGACGGTGTTCTACGACGCTCGCGCGCGTGCGGTCACGGCGGGGCTGCGGATGTACCGTCTGGACGGTGAGCAGGCCGCGGTGCTGTACTTGCCGGACCAGACGGTTCACGTGGTGCAGGGCGATCACGGGTCGTGGGAGGTCATCGACCGGGACCTCCACGACCTGGGTGTGGTGCCGGTGGTGCGACTGTCGAACCGGCAGCGGACCGCCGACCGGGTCGGGCGTTCAGAGATCACGTCGGCGGTCATGGGCGTCACGGACGCTGCGTGCCGGACGCTGCTGGGCATGGAGGTCGCCCGCGAGTTCTACGGCGCCCCGCAGCGCTACATCTTGGGCGCGAGCGAGTCGGCGTTCCAGGACGCCGAAGGGAACGCCAAGAGCGCGTGGGAGACCTACATCGGTCGGGTCCTGGCGCTCGAGCGGGACGAGGACGGGGAGATCCCGCAGGTCGGGCAGTTCACCGCGTACGACCCGTCCGCGTACACGCGGATCATCGACCTGTATGCGCGGATCATGGCGACCCAACTGGGGCTGCCGCCGCACTACCTGGGCTACACCACCGACAACCCGGCGTCCGCGGACGCGATCCGGTCGACGGAGGCGCAGCTGGTGAAGCGCGCCGAACGCAAGCAGACGATGCTTAGTACGCCGTGGGCTCAGGTCCTGAAGCTGGGGCTGCTCATCAAGACGGGCGAGATCCCCGACCGGGCGCGGCGTATTGAGACGGTGTGGCGGAACCCGGCGACTCCGACGATGGCGGCGCAGACCGACGCCGCCGTCAAGCTCGTCTCCGCGGGGATCATCCCCGCCGACTCTGAGGTCGCGCTGGAGATGGTCGGTCTCAGTGAGGCGCAGCGGCAGCGGATTCGCTCGGACCGGCAGCGGTCGCAGGCGCGGGCGACGCTGGCCCGCATCGGTGAACGCGCCGGCCGTGCGGCCCGGCCGGTGGTGGATGATGGCGACACTCAGTCAGTCGCGTGAGCAGCAGGCCGTCCAGCAGGGCCTGATCGCGCTGATGCTGCAGGATCTGGGTCGGACTTGGTCGGCGCTCGACGCCCGCAAGCTGGGGCAGACGCTGCCGCGGTGGATCACCTCGGTGCTGTCGGTCGTCACCCGCTATGGGGAGGCGTCCGGCGGGCTCGGCCTCGACTTCTACGATGCCGAGCGCGACGCCGCTGGGGTCCGCGGTGCTGGCCCGTCGCCGATGCTGCGGCTCCCCGAACGCGAGCAGGTGGAGGCGTCGCTGCGGTGGGCGACGAAGAACCTGTGGGACGACCACGTCCTCGAGCCCGACGACGACTTCGACCGGCTGCTGCGGCAGATGATCGAAGAGGAAGCCGCCGCGGACCTTGCGGCCATGGACGACGAGGACCTCGCCGACCTGGCCGAGGAACCCACCGACGAGCCGGAACCCGATGAGGACCCGGCGGATCTGAGCCCGGCAGCGCAGCGCCTGCAGAAGGCCCGGTCGAAGGTCGACGGGGTCGCGAGCCGCCTGGTGACCGGTGTCGGGCGGGGCGCGGTCGTCGACGCCGCCGCCGAGGACCGCAAGGCGATCGGGTGCGCGCGGATCGCCGCGCCGAACGCGTGCGCGTTCTGCCGGATGACGGCGATCCGCGGCGTCGTCTACAAGGACGAGCAGACCGCCGGCCGGAACGCCAACGCCAAGTTCACGGGCGCGAGCGAGTTCAAATACCACGACCACTGCCGCTGCCAGATCGCCCCCTACTTCGAGGGCGAGGAGTGGCAGCCGCAGCCGCAGATCGCCGAGTGGGAGCAGCAGTACCGGCAGGCCCGCGCGTTGCGCGGTGACGTGCTCGGGAACTGGTACCGGATCGTGCGGGCCAGCCAATGACCCGCAGGGTCGTGCTGGTGTGCGGCCCGCCGGCGGCAGGCAAGACCACTCTCGTCCGGGAGTCCGCGTCGCCCGAGGACACGGTCGTCGACCTTGATGTGATCGCGCAGGAGCTCGGATCACCCGGCGCCCATGAGCATCCACCGGAGGTGCTCGAGCGGGCCCGCCGGGTACGTAGCGCCCGCGAGGCGCTGGTTACGCGGATGCACACCGGTACCGCGTGGGTGGTGCGCACCGCCGCCGATCCGCAGCAGCGTGACCGGCTGGCCGAGGCGCTCGGCGCGACCGACGTCGTCGTTGTCGCCACCCCGGCAGAGGACGCCCGCCGCCGCGCCGCTGAGGCCGGCCGCCCTGCTTTCACCGGTGACGTCATCGACCGCTGGTGGCGCCGCTACCGGCCTAGTTCTTCCCGCCTGGAGCGGGAGCTTGCCCCATCCCAACCCCCGGAGGGTTACCCGATCATGCCCGATGAGCCTGCCGAGACCGAGCAGACCGACACGACCGTGGCCGAGGCGACGACCGAGACCAAGCAGGTCACAGGCGGATCCGCTGAGGACGCCGGCGACAGCACCGAGGACAACGGTGGCGCTCCCCAGGAGGGTCAGCCCGCCGAGCCGTTCGACGCCAAGCGCGCCCAGGACAAGATCCACAAGGCGAACCAGGAGGCAGCGAGTCTCCGCAGGCGCCTGAAGGAGCTGGAGCCGCTCGCGGCGAAGGCCAAGGAGCTTGAGGACGCGCAGAAGTCCGACGCCGAACGCCTTCAGGGGAAGCTCGCCGAACGCGAGCAGGAGATCGCCAAGGTCCGCGCGCGTGCGGTGAAGAGCGAGGTCCGGTCGCTGGCCGAGGAGTTCGCCGACAAGACCGACCCCGAGGCGCATCTCGACCTGGGCGCCTACATCGGCGAGGACGGCGACATCGACACCGAGCAGATCAAGGCCGACCTCGCCGCGCTCCTCGAACGCAAGCCGCATCTCGGCAAGCCCAAGCCGGAGGCCGAGCGGCGACGCCCGGCCCCCGACAGGACGCAGGCGTCGGGCGCCAACCAACCCCGAACCAAAGACCCGGCGGCGGAGTTCGCCGGCTTTGTGCAGACCAGGCTCCTCAAGGGCCGCTGAAAGCTGAGGGAACATGCCGGCTACCGAGCCGATCCTCCTGTCCGATGTCAACGAGAACCTGCTGCCCCGCACGCTCGCGGGCCCGATCTTCGAAAAGTCGGTGGAGCAGTCGGCGGTGATGGCGCTCGCGCGCCGGGCGCCGCTGTCGATCGACGCCAACACCAGCATCCCGATCCCGCTGGACGTCCCGACCGCGGACTGGGTGGGGCAGGGCGCCCGTAAGCCGCTGTCGTCCGGTGGCATCGACGTCAAGCAAATGTCGCCGAAGAAGGTCGCGGTGCTGGTCCCGGTCTCCGAGGAGGTCGCGATGACCAACGCGGGCGGCCTGTGGACGCAGCTGCAGAAGGACCTGCCGACCGCGTTCGCGCGGGCGTTCGACGCCGCGGCGATCCACGGCAAGAGCATGAAGGGCGCCGCAGGCCCGTTCCCGGAATACCTGACGCAGACCACCAACAGCCTCGAACTCGACACGGCCACCACGGAGCAGGGCGGCCTGTGGAAGGACCTGGTCGACGGCATGGCCCTGGTCATCGACGACGACTGGGACTACACCGGTACCGTCGCCGACAACCGTCTCAAGCCCAAGCTGATGCTGGCCGTCGACGCCAACGGCCGCCCGATCTTCGTCGACACGGCGACGCCGGGCATGGACATGGCGCTGGCCGGGACCCTGATGGGTGAGCCGCTGGCCTACAGCCGCGCGGTGTCGGGCAAGCAGCGCCGCCAGTCGGCCTCGACCGACTCGGGACTGCGTGCCGTCGGCGGCGACTGGTCGCAGGCCGCGTTCGGTGTCGGGATGGACATCACCGTGCGGATCTCCAAGGAGGCCACGTACGTGGACGAGGAGGGCGGCGTCCACTCGGCGTTCCAGGAGAACCTGGTGCTGCTGCTCGCGGAGGCGTACTACGGGTACGTTCAGGGCGACGCGGACGCGTTCGTGACCTACACGGCCGCGGGCGTCGGTTCGTGACCGAGCCGCTGGGCGGCTCGGCACCCCGCAAGACCCGGGCACGGAAGGCCCGGCCGAAGACCACGGAACCGACCGCTGAGCAGGACACCAGTCCAGCGCCGGCGGTTTCGCATTTCCGGGACCTCGGCCGGGCTGCGGCGCCGCTGCGGATTGTGGCGCGATTCCACGCCTACCCGCCCCGGCACAACGCAGGGTCGGAGTGGATGGCGCACTCGATGCTGCGGGCCCTGGTGGCGCGCGGCCACGAGGTGTCGGTGTGGCTGTCGCGGTACTCCCCGGACCGGGACGCCTACGACGTCGACGGTGTTCAGGTGGTGCCGTACGCGGCGCGCCTGGACTTCGCCGCCGCCGCCAAGGCCTCCGACGTGATCGTGTCGCACCTTGAGAACGTGCCTGCTGCGGGTGCGCTCGCGCGGGGCATGGGGCGCCCGTTCGTGGCGCTGTGCCACAACACCGCCCCGGTGATCTTCCGGAATGTGGGGCGCGGGTCCACGGCACTGGCGGTGTACAACAGCCTGCACATGCAGGCCGAGGCGGAGGGCTACTTCTGCGAGTACACCACCAGCCTGCGGCCGGCCTACGACCTCGTGGTGCGGCCACCGGTGTTCGCCGACGACTACCGCACCACACCAGGCGAGCACGTCACCCTGGTCAACCTCAACGCAGACAAGGGCGGGCACCTGTTCTGGGAACTGGCCGAACGGCTCCCGCACCTGCGGTTCCTCGGCGTCAAGGGCGCCTACGGGCAGCAGATCCTGCGGCGTGGCGGCCTCCCGAACGTGGAGGTCATCGACCATCTGCCGGGTGAGCAGATGCGTGACCTGGTGTACGCCCGAACCCGGGTGCTGCTGGTCCCGTCGGCGAGTGAGTCGTGGGGCCGAGTCGCGGCGGAGGCGATGGCGTCGGGGATCCCGGTGGTCGCCGCACCCACGACGGGCCTGGCCGAGTGCCTGGGGGAGGCGGCGATCTTCGCCGAGCGAGCCGACCCCGACGCGTGGCAGTCCGCGGTGGCGTCTCTGATGGAGCCGGCGCAGTGGGCGGCGGCGTCCGAGCGTGCTCTCGCCCGCTCCAAGGCCCTGGACCCCGCGGCGGATCTCGCCGCGTGGTGCCAGGCGATCGAGGATCTCGCCGCGAAGGGGTGATCGCCGTGCCGGTCACCGTGGACGCAGACAAGCTCCGCGTCTACCTGGGCCTCGACACCATCGACGAGACACGCGCCGAGCTGATGATCGGGCAGGCGATCCTGCTCGCCGAGTCGATCGTGAAGCCGCTACCCGACGCTGCGTCCGCGGTGGTCCTCGCGGTCGCTGGCCGGGCTTATGCGAACCCGCAGGGGATCGCGTACGAGACGGTCGGCCCGGTCAGTGTGCAGCGCCCGCAGGCGGGCCTGTACATGACGCGGGACGAGCGGCGCACGCTGCAGCGTCTCGCTGGCCGCGGCGGCGCTTTCACGATCGACCCGACCCCCGCAGACGCGGACCCCGACGTCACGTGGCCGCGCGACTGGGATCCCGACGACGATCCCCGCGGCGTGTGGATCGATCTGGAACAGGGCTGGTGACCCGTGCCGCCGCCGTATCCGTTCGGGGAGACCGTCACGTTCCTGCGGCCTGGCCCACCGGCTCAGGACGACTACGGCAACGACGTCCCCGGTGCCGACGTGGAGGTCGTCGTTGCGGGCTGCGCGGTGTGGCCGCGCAGCTCATCGGAGGACGTGCAGGCCCGCCTGCAGGTCACTGAGGGCCTGAACGTCCTCGCCCCTTACGGGACTGATGTTCGCCCGCATGACCGCGCGCGAGTGCGCGGGGTCCTCTACGACGTGGACGGCGATCCAGGGGAGTGGCGCTCCTCGCTCACCGGGACGCGCGCCGGCGTTCAGGTGTCGCTGACCCGGACCACCGGATGAGAGGGGGACGGCTGTGGCTGAACTGATGGCCGGCACTTCACCGCCGATGGTGGTGCTTCGCCCGGGCGACCGGGTCCTCATCGCGTTGACCGAGGACGCGCCGCCCGAGGAGCTGCAGGAGTTCACCGCGCAGCTCCGCCGCTCGTTTCCGACGGTGTCGTTCACCGTCATCGGCGGGATCGCCGGCCTCGGTGTCCAGGCGGGAGGCGACAGTGGCTAGAAGGAGCGGCGGCACCCGGTTCCGGGCCTCCTTCAGCGGGATCGGGAAGATGATCCGGTCCCCGCAGATGCAGGCCGCGATGCGAAGCCGCGCCGAGAAGGTCGCGGCGCTGGCGGCGGCGACCGCACCGATCGACAGCGGCGAGTACAAGTCGAGTTTCAAGGTGACGTCCGGGGCTCGGGGCGGCGTCCGCCGTGACCGCGCCTACGGCCGCGTCACGAACACGGCGCCCCATGCGGTGTACGTGGAGTTCGGGACCTCGAAAGTGCCGGCGCATCACACGCTGCGGCGGGCACTGCGGGCAGCCGGGGACTGACCGGTGGGCTACCCCGACATCGAGGTGCTGCTGGTCGCCTACTACAAGCTCAAGACGGGCAAGCGGGCGGTCACCGAACTCCCCGCCTCGCTGGAGACCGAGGTGCCCGTCATCCAGGTCGCCCGGGTCCCGAGCCCGACCGCGTACCGGCTGGACCGCCCGCAGGTCGACGTCAGCGTCTGGACGCTCAAGAGCCAGCGGGCCACGTGTTCGGCGCTCGCGCAGCAGGTCCTAAACCTGACCCTGACCGACCTGCCCGGCCCCCGCCGCGCTACCGGCGTCGTCACCGCCGCGGCGGCGGTCACAGGCCCGCACTGGCTGCCCGATCCAAACCCGAACCTGTGCCGGTACCTGGCGAGCTACCAGCTCGCCGCGCACACCTGACCTGACCAATTTCCGCAAACCCAGGCCCCGCCGTGCGCGGGGCCTTTGTCATGGGAGGGGCCACTGATGCCCACGATTGAGCGGTCCGACGATCTGGCGATGGTCGGCATCAACGGCGGCGCCTGGACCGTCGACCTCGGGGCGGCGACGCCGTCCGCACCGGCTGGGTTCTCGGCGCTGACGGCGCCGTGGATGCCCGCGGGGATGATCTCCGAGGACGGCCTGACGTACGCGATCGACGAGGACTCCGAGGAGTTCAAGGCGTGGGGGCAGACGTCCCCGTTCCGGAAGGTCGTCACCGGGTCGGTGCGGACGTTCCAGATGACGCTGTGGGAGACCGGCCGGCCCATCGTCAAGAGCCTGATGTACCGGATCCCCATCCTGGACCTGGAGCCCGACGAGGACGGCATCTCCACGTTCGCGGAGTCGGCGTCGCCGACTCCGGACCGCCGCGCGTGGATCTTCGACGTGTACGACGGCGAGAGCATGCTGAGGATGTTCGCGCCGGAGGCCGAGGTGTCCGAGCGCGGCGACGTCGCCTACAAGGGCGACGAGGTCACCGGCTACGAGGTGACCGTGTCGGTGTACCCCGACGCGGCCGGGAACCTGCTGTACCACACCTACAAGGTCGACCTTTCCGGCATCGGAGGTGGCGGCTCCTGATGACCGCTGCACCCCGAATCATCACCGAGGACGGCGAACCCGTCGTCCACCTCGACCTCGACGCGATTGAGGACGAGGCCACCAGTGTCACGTTCACCTTCCGCGTCGGCGGCGAGGTGTTCTCCGCGATCTCCCCGGACGACGCGGACTGGCAGGCGACCGCCGACACCGACTCCCCGGGCGGGCTGCGCGCGTTCATCCACGAGCTCCTCGGCGACGAGGACTACGAACGGTTCTGCGAACTGACCGTCTCCAACCGCAAACTCGGCCAGATCGTCGAGGGCGCGCAGAAGCACTACGGGATCAAGACGGGGGAATCGAAGGCCTCACCGCGCTCCTCGAAGAAGCGTCGGCGCAGGTAGAGGCCGACCTCCAACGGTACTACTCCACCGATCTGCGTGACCTGTGGCGGCCCGGCGGTGGCCGGACCGCGCTGACGTGGCGGCGGCTGCGGAACCTGATCCGGTTCCTGCCGCCTGAGTCGGCGACGATGACGCTTCTTCGCGTCAACCGTCCTGAGCAGGTAGCCGACTCTGACGCCGACCCCGCCGACGGGCAGTGGTCTCAGCTTGAGCTGCTGATCGCGATGCTCCTCGACGAGACGCGCTTCACCCGGTGGGAAGCGGCGGTGTCGAGGCTGGCCAAGGGCGAGAAGAAACCCAAGGAGCCCGAGCCGACGCCGCGGCCAGGTGTCACCACCAAGCGGCGTAAGGCGCTGCCGCCGCATGTCGCTGAGTTCCTGTTCGAGCACATGAACGGCAACACCCCCGCCCTTCCGCCGCCTGCGGCGTAGCCGACGAGAGGGGGCGTCGGTTGGCCTCCATCAGTGTCGGGTCCGTCTCGATCGAAGTCGTCCCGTCCGTGCGGGACTTCGCGGGCAAGGTGCGGGCGGAGATCCTCCCCGAGGCCACCCGCATCGGACGCGAGGCCGGCCGGCGGATCCAGGAGGGCATCGAGAAGGCCGTCAAGCCGGTCCGGATCAGCGTCAACATGGGGCAGGCGCTGACCCGGCTGGAACGCTTGAAGACGCTGCTGGGTGAGATCGACGGCCGCACCGTCAACGTGCAGGTCAACGTTGACGTCGGCGGGTCGATCGCGGAGCTGCGCGCGTTGGCGCAGCTCCTCAACCGCCTCGACGGCCGCCGCATCAACGTCAACATCAACACCCAGGTCGCCGAGGCGATGACGCAGATCGCGGCGTTGCAGGCGCAGATCCGGGCGTTGCAGCGCCGCCACGGCGTCAACATCGACGTCGACATCGGCGCCGCGCTGGCGTCGATCTTCAGCCTGAAGGCCGCGCTGATCGGCCTCGGCGTCACTTCGCTGCCTGCGATCGCGGGGATCGGCGCCGGGGTGATCGGCCTGGTCGGGCCGCTCGCCGCCGCCGGCGCCGGATTCGCCGGCCTGGGAGCGGTCGCGATCCCCGCGATCACCCGAATTCGGCAGGCGACTCAGCAGCAGGCGCAGGCGTCGCAGGCCGCCGCGGGCGCCGCCGGTCAGGCGCAGCAGCGCGCGTTCGCGCAGGCCGCCGCGCAGCAGCAGCTCGCGTCCGCGATCCGCAACGCCGCCTACACCCACAAGCAGGCGCTGGAGCAGGTCCGGACCGCGGAGATGGACCTGACGCAGGCGCAGCAGGCCGCACGGTCCGCGCAGCTTGAGCTGAACCGCGCCCGCGGTGAGGCGCGCCGCCAGCTGCAGGACATCTCTAACCAGGTCGCATCCGCGCGGCTGGCGGAACGCGACGCGGTGTTCGGGGTCCAGGACGCCGAGGCGGCGCTGGCGAAACTGCGGGCGGACCCGAAGGCGACGCAGGGGCAGATCGCCCGGCAGCAGCTCGCTGTCGACCAGGCCAAGCAGCAGCTCAAGGAGCAGCAGCTCGCGCTCCGCCGCCTCGTCCAGGACGAGAAGGCCGCGAAGAAGGCCGGCGTGGAGGGCTCGGACCAGGTCCGCTCGGCCCGGGAACGCCTCGCCGACGCCAACGCGAAGATCAGCGAGTCTGAGCGTGCACTGGCGGCAGCGCGCGCGAACGTCGCCCGCGTCGACCAGCAGTCCGCCGAGCAGGTCGCCTCGGCGCGGCGTGCGCTGGCGCAGGCGAGCATGCAGGCCGCGTCGGGTGCCTCGGCGATGGCTGGCCCGATGGTGCAGCTCACGGCACTCGAGCAGCAGCTCGCGACCGCATGGAAGGGCCTGACCGGCGCGTTCAACGACTGGGCTAAGAGCCTGCAGCCCGACGTGATCCCGGTGCTGATCAAGGGCATCTCGCTCCTCAAGGGACTGCTGCCGTCCTTCACGCCGCTGGTGAAGGGCGCCGCCGCCGGCGTCTCTGAACTCCTCGACCGGGCTTCCGCCGCAGCCAAGTCGCCGTTCTGGACCCAGTTCTCCACCTTCATGGGCCAGTCGGCCGGGCCCGCGATCGTTGCGCTCGGCACCCTGGCAGGGAACCTGCTGAAGGCGTTCGCGGGGATCGCGCAGGGGTTCATGCCGATCGGCATGGCGTTCCTGCAGGTCCTGTCCGCCGTCGCCGCGAAGTTCGCCGCGTTCACGACCGGGCTGGCCAACAACCCGGCGTTCCAGCGGTTCGTCGACCAGTTCACCACGTCGGTGCCGTTGCTGATCGACACGTTCTCAGCGATCGGGTCGCTGGTCGGGTCCCTGTTCGCGGCGCTCGCACCGGCCATGGCGCCCGTGCTGGGGTTCATCCGCACCCTCGCCGCCACCCTGGCCGGAGTACTGAAGGCCGTCGCACCCGCGATCCAGTCGGTGTTCGCCACTCTCGGCCCAGCGCTCGGCGCGGTCATCGCCGTACTCGGCCCGGTCGTTGCCCAGCTCGTCCAGGCGCTCGCCCCGTTGCTGGTACAGCTGATCACCGGATTGAAGCCGATCCTGCTCGCACTGGTGCCGGTCCTCGGGCAGATCATCGCAGGGCTCGCCCCAGTCATCTCTGCGCTCCTGTCCGGGCTGCAGCCGGCGATCCAGTTGCTGGTCCCCGTCGTCAGCCTCCTCGTCGACGCCATCGCCAAGATCCTCTTCGCGCTCGCCCCGGTGCTTCCGCTCCTCGGCCAGTTCATCGCGTCGCTGGTGGCCGGGCTGATGCCGGTGTTGACGCCGATCGTCGGCGCGATCGCGCTGCTCGCGCAGCAGATCGCCGGGCAGCTCATCGCGGCACTGCAGCAGTCGGCGCCCGCGCTCCTGCAGATGGTCACGGCGATCGCCGGGCTCCTGCCGGCGCTGCTTCCCCTGGTGCCGCTATGGGGCCAATGGTTCGCCGCGATCTTGCCGCTGGTGCCGGTCATCATCCAGCTCGCTGCGGTGATCGTGCAGGCCCTCGTGCCGATCGTCCGGATCCTGATCCAGGCCATGGTCCTGTACTGGACCACGATCATGAGCCTCGTCCTGCCGGTCCTGCGGCTCATGGTCACCGTGGTGACCTGGGTCGCCTCGATGCTGATGCCGATTATCGCCGCGATCGGCGTGGCGATCCGTTGGCTCGGCACCGTAGCGATGTGGCTGTGGACCAACGCGATCAAGCCGGCGTTCACGGCGATCGCGAAGATTGCGCAGTGGCTGTTCACGTTCGTCGCGGTGGTGCTGATCGCCCCGTTCATCCTCGCTTTCAAGGCGCTCGGGGCGATCGCGAAATGGCTCTGGCAGAGCGTCATCGGCCCGGTGTTCCGAGGGATCGGCGCGGTCATCCGCAGCGTCTACAACACGCTGATCAAGCCAGTGATCACCGCGTTCCGCAACGCGATCCGCACCTACCTCGCTCCAGCCATGCAGTGGCTGTGGAACTCGGTGATCAAGCCGGTATGGGGATGGATTGGCGACCACGTCCGCAGCGTCTACAACACCCTCCTGAAGCCCACGATCGACAAGCTGAAGTCCGCGGTCGGGTCGCTGGGCAACGCGTTCGACGGCGCGGTCAAGGCCATCGGCCGGCAGTGGGACAAGCTCAAGGACGTCGCTAAGAAACCGGTCGCTTTCGTCGTCAACACCGTCTTCAACAAGGGCATCGTCCGGCTATGGAACTCGGTCGCCAAGCTCGTCCCCGGCACCAAGACGATGGACGAGATCCACGGGTTCGCCCGCGGCGGCATCTTCCCCGGCTACACCCCGGGCCGCGACATCGGGCTCGCTGCCGTGTCCGGCGGCGAGGCGATCATGCGACCCGAGTTCACGCGCGCGGTCGGGTCGGACTTCATCGCCACGGCGAACCATCAGGCGCGAGTCGGAGGACCGACCGCCGTCATGAAGTGGCTCGCGGGCGCCGGTGACCCGGGCGGTGTGCCATGGGCCGGTGCGTACTCCCTCGGCGGCATCGTCGGCGGGTTCGCCAAGGCCGCTAAGGGGTTCTTCGCCGGCGGCCTGATGAAGACGGCCAAGTCCGCGTTCGGGCCGCTGCTGTCGATGGCGGACCAAAGCCTCGGCGGTACCCCGTTCGGGCGGCTGGCCGCAGCGATCCCGCACGCGATCGTCGAGAGAGTCCTCGGCGCGTTCAAGGGCTTCGAGAAGAAGCTCGGTGGCGGCGGCGCGATCGGTGTTGTCCGCGCGGCCCGCTCCCAGATCGGGCGCCCCTACTCGTGGGGCGGCGGCGGGAAGGGCGGCCCGTCCTACGGCATCGGCCGCGGCGCGAACACCTTCGGTTTCGACTGCAGCGGGCTCACCGAATACGCATGGTGGAAGGGCGCCCACAAGTCCATCGGCGGAGTCACGAATCCCCAGTGGGCCAACTCCCATCCGATCCCGGGCCCGCGGCCCGGCGCGCTCGCTTTCCCGAGCGGCCCGAGCGTGCACGTGATGCTCGGCTCGGACCGTCCCGGATACATCATCCAAGCCCCCTACACCGGCAGCTACGTGCAGGAGGTCAAGCGCACGAGCGGGAACTGGCGTTGGCCGAACTCCGCGACATTCGACAACGGCGGCTACCTGCCCACCGGCGTCAGCATGGTCTACAACGGCACCGGATCACCCGAGCCCGTCCTCACCGACGCGCAGTGGGACAAGGTCGCCGGCGGCACCGTCGGCGGCGACGGAGGCACCCACTACCACGGCCACTTCGACGGTCTCACCAAGGCCGCATACGAGGCGCAGTTCCGGACCGCGATGCAGGCCGAGTCCGTACTCGCAGCCCAGAAAGACCGCACTGGGCGACGGAGGTAGCCGATGCCGCTCGTAACCACCACCGTCACCGCCCCGGGCCCCGGAGGTCCGCCGGTCACGCCCCCCTTTGACCCGGCTCGGGACCGGCAGGCGCTGTCGGTCACCTACATCGACCCGGACGGGCAGGCATGGGGCTGGTCGGATCCCGCGTCGAACTGCCGGGTCACGTCCGTCACCGGTATCGGGTCGGCGCCGGCATCGCTCAGCGACACGGCGCTGTCGGGGGGCGGGTCCCTCGCCCAGTCCTACAGCGCCGCGAAACGCAGTATCGTCGTCGGCCTCCACGTCTACGACGACGTCTCCCAGGCCGGTCTGCTCGACCTCGTGGACCGGCTCGCCTACGCGCTGTGGACAGAGCGCGCCGGGCTTCCAGCCCCGGGCCGGATCATGATCGCGCGGCCGAGCGGGACATCCCGCCAGATCGAGGTGTACTGCACTTCAGGCGCCGAGCAGACCGATACCGACTCCACCCGGGACGCCTACCAACGGGACACCGCCTACGCGCTGACGTTCGAGTCAGGCCTTGACCCAATGTTCCAGGACGTCGACCCGGTCGGTCCGCTGGTATTCGCGGCGCCGCCCTCGAGCGGCGGCGTCCCGCCGATGCCGCCGGTGATCCTCGCGCCGCCGACGACGCTGGGGGAGACCACCGTCACCAACGCCGGCAACGGCGAGGCGTACCCGATCTGGGAGGTCCACGGGCCCGGCACACCGACCTTCACGAATGTGACGACGGGCCGTGAGTTCTCGCTGGCCGTCACCCTTGGCGCCGACGAGGTCATCACGATCGACACCCGCCCGGCCCGGCAGTCCGCGGTCGACGGCACCGGCGCGGACCGGTGGGGTGACCTGGTCAAAACCAACCCGCGTGACCTGTGGCAACTGGTGCCGGGAGCGAACCTGCTGAACCTGGCGCTCGCAGGTTCGGACACCGGGTCCAGCATCTCGATGCTGTACTACCGGCGCTGGCTGCGGGCCTGAGATGGCGGTCCTCCTCGAAGCGCTCGACCTGTCCACGCTGAAGCGTGGCCGGCCGATCACCTTCGACAAGATCGACGTGACCCTGTCCTATGACGAGGTTGGCGCTGTGGTCGTGGACTTGCCCGCCATCGACCGCAACTGGGAACTCATCTCCCTCGACGGCGACGGGAACCTGACGCCGTTCGGGCTGGTGCTGGGCTGGGACGGCGTCTACGAGGTCCCACTGCTGATCGAGGACTGGGGCTTCAAACGGTCGCTGACCGACGGCCGGATCGTGGAGAGCCTCACCCTGACCGGCGCGGACTTTCTGTCGCTGCTGGCGAACCGGATCGCCTACCGGACACCCGGGTCCGCGTGGACTGCCCAGACCGCGGGGTCCACCACGTATGGCCCGAACCCGGCCGAGACCGTTATCAAGACCATCGTCGCCGCGAACCTCGTGACCGCAGGCGACACCGCCCGACGGGTGCCGCTCCTCACCGTCGCGACCGACCAGGAGAGGGGAGGGTCCGCGACCTACAAGGTCGTGCACCCGGCCCCTGACGCCACGACCGGCACCGAAACCGCCACCATCTCTCAGTCCTTGATGGACATGGTGCGGGCTGTGGACGAGCAGGCGCCGATGGGCGTGCGGATCACCCTCGGCGACGGCGAGCTCGTCTTCGACTGCTTCGAGCCACGTGATCTCAGCGAGTCCGCGGTGTTCAGCGCGACGCTCGGGAACCTGCCCGAGGCCGGTCTGACCGTCGCAGCGCCGTCGGGGAACGCGATCCTGGTCCAGAGCAAGGTGACCGGCGCGACGTTCACACAGACGAACGGCTCCGGAGCCTCCAGCGCGTGGCGGCGCGTCGAGCAGTTCGTCGACCAGTCCTCCACCGATACCGCGGCCGACGTCACGACCGCCGCGAACCAGGCGATAGCGGCCGGGGCAGGCAAGGTCAACATCGCGGTGACCGTCACTGATCTGCCGCGGCTGCGGTTCGGTGACGACGCCGACGACGTTCAGGGATACAGGGTCGGCGACATCGTCACCCTCGACATCCGCGACGGGGTGACCTACAGCGACATCGTCTCCAAGGTCCAACTCGTCGCCGACGCGACGGGCGACACCTACACCGAGACCGTCACTCCCACCATCGGCACCACCACCGATGACGCCGCCGACCAGACCATCAACTCCAAGCTGTCCGCGCGTTTGCGGCAGCTTGAGCGTGCGCTGCGCGGCAGCGTGTAGGAGGTGACCGGTGGCGCTCAACGCCGCATTCCCGACCGCCCATTCCCAGCTCGAGACGATGACGGAATGGGAGGCGCTGTTCCGCGGCATGTCCGCGTCGGGCGTCGTCGCCGGCGTCGGCAACGAGCTCGTTCCATCGTTGAACTCCGGTGGCCGTACCGCGGTGCTGGGGACGGGCGCCGCCCAGATCCGCGGATTCCACGTGGAGGGCACGTCGTCGACGGCTACAGCGATCCCGGTGGCGTCCGGCCAGAACCGCATCGATCGGCTGGTGCTGCGCTTGGACCGCGAGGCGTCCACCGCGCAGGACTGGATCAAGGCGGTGGTGGTGCCGGGCACCCCGGCGGGCAGCCCGCAGCCGCCGGCATTGACGCAGACCGACAGCGGCCTGTTCGATATCCCGGTCGCCCGCTGGATGAGCGCGAGCAGCGGTGCATTGTCGGGGCTCGTCGATGAGCGCATCTTCGCCGAGGGGCAGACGATGTCGTTCTCGTCGACGGACCGCCCGCCAGCGGGTGTCCGCCGCGTCGGTATCGAGCGCGACACCGGCCGGCTCGTGTACGCCAACGGGTCCGCGTGGGTCACCGCCGTCGACGACTCGTCCTGGGTCGCATGCTCAGCCGTCGGTAACTGGGTGGGGCAGGCATCCAACCCGCTGATGGTCCGGAAGATCAACAACGTGGTGACGTTCCGCGGCGCCGTGAACCGCGCCGTCACACCCCACCCCGCGTCAGACTCCGACAGCCCCGTCGCCGCCATCCCGGCCGGCTACCGGCCACCCGCCGACTGGCACTACTCCGGCTGGCTGTACCCGGCGCCCGGCCAGGTCCGCATCAAGCCCGACGGCACCGTCAGCCTCCTCTCCCATCCGCAGACCATCGCGGTGGGCGGCGCCCTGCAGCTGTCCACCACGTTCATGGTCGCGTGACCAGCTACCCGCAACTGCACCAGGAGGTGGAGTGTGGCCAGATCCCGGTTCGGGTCGGTCGCTGACTACGTCGTCGCGCCCGGCGACGAGGTCACCGTCGGAGACATCACCGGCTACGCCACGCTGTTGGTGCCCTCCACAGTGGTGACGTTCTGGTCGGCGCCATCAGAAGGATCGCAGTACACCGACCTGCTGGACCTGACCAGCGCGGCGATCGGATCGGTCACCACCGACGCCACCGGTGCGATCCCGCAGTTCTTCGGCCCCGAGGGCGTCACGCTCCTGTACGCCGACGCCGGCGGAACCCGGCGCGCGATCACCCCCGTTGATCTCGGCGCTGGCCTCGCCGCGAACACCTCGGCGATCTCCGCGATCCAGGGCACCGTGGCCGCGCTCGCCCCCGTAGCGACATCGGGCTCCTACACGGACCTGACCGAGACACCTGCGCTCGCCGCGGTCGCGACGTCGGGCTCGTACACGGATCTGACCGACGCTCCCGCGCCCGGGCTGCAGTACGTCGTCAAAGTCGGCGGCTCATGGCCAGCACGCTCGGCCTCAGCCCCGGACTTGGGCCGCCCGGCGGTGTGGATGGGGCCGGCGCCCGCGCCGTCCTACGGTGGTGCGTACGCCCTCGACGGTGACGCCTGGTGGCCCACGCCGTGATCGTGTACCGGCTGATCTCCGGTCTGTGGCAGGCCGTCGGCCGCACGCCTGTCACCCCGCCTCCGCCGCCCTCTACCGGCGGATATGGCCTCAGCCCCTACGGCACCAGCCCCTACGGGCAGTGACTCTCATTTCGACCTGGAGGTCCCATGGGCGCGCTGAACGCCGCCGCCGCGAACGAGCTGCTCGACCACGTCAACCTCGTCGGGTCCTACACCCCCACGAGCCCACTAAAGTGCCGCCTGATGACCGCCAACGGCTCGGCGACCGCAGCCGGGACTGAGGTAACCGGCGGCTCGTATGCGCCGCAGACGATCGCGTTCGCCGCGGCGTCCGGCGGCCAGGCCGCATCGTCGGGCGCGCTGACCTTCAGCGGGGTGCCCGCCGTGACGGTCGCGGGGATCGAGATCTGGGACTCGGCCGGGACGCCGGTCCGGCTGTGGTGGGGTGCGCTGGACACGCCCCGGACGACGAGCAGCGGCGCCGCGATGAACTTCGCCGACGGATCGATCATCGTCAGCTTCCCGACGGCCTGATGACGCCCGTCGCACAGACCGGCGCGGGCAACGTCACCACGCAGACGGCCACGACCGGCGCGACCGTCACGGTCAACAAGCCGGCGAATGTGGTTGACGGGGACCTGCTCGTCGCGGTCCTGAACCATGCCAACGGTTCCGGCACATGGTCGACCGTCCCGTCTGGCTGGACGTCGGGCACGACCTTTAACACAGGCCGGACCGGCGGCGTCTGGTACAAGGCGATCCCGTCAGCCGCGGCTGAGCCGGCCACCTCGTACACGTGGGCAGCGACCGGCGCCGGGTCGGGGCGTCTCGGAGGCTTGGTCCTCAGGGTGACCGGTGCGGACCTGGCGGCCCCGTGGGACGCCGCCGGGACGTGGACGGCGGCGCTCGGCGCGACGGCCGTCACCGCGGCGCGGTCCGACTGCCTACTGCTCGGCGCATGGTGGTCCTACATTGCGAGCTCGCCGAACACGGTCAGCCCACCCGGCTCCATGAGCACCGTCGGAAGCTGGTCGGTGTCGCCGGGGTCGTCCACCACGCACACCCTGGCGGCCGAGACGCTGACGGCGTCGGGCTCGGCCGGCGCGCGCACCGCGAACGCGACGCCGGCCGGGTCGTCCGCGCTCAGTGTGCTGTTCACGATCGCGGCACCGATCACCGGAAGCGCCACCCTCGCCCAGGGCAGCGCCCTCGCCGCAGACGGCATGGCCAGCCACGACGGCGCAGCAACCCTGCCCCAGCCCTCGGAGCTGGCGGCCGACGGGCAGATCGTCGGCGACGACCAGCACGGTTCGGCCACGCTCGCGCAGCGGTCCGCGCTGGTCGTTGCGGAGCCCGGCCAGTCCCGCATCATGTCCGCCGGCGTCTGGCGGCCGTTCACTTCCCGCCGCATGGTCGGCGGCACCTGGATCATCGAGGAGTAGCCCATGCCTGGATTCCCCTACGACCTGGCCGCGCCGATGCCAGCGCAGGGCGCGACCGGGTGGGCGGCGCCCCTGGAGTCCAACCTGGGCGACGTCCGCGACCGCACCCGCGTCCACGAGGCGACCTACGGCGTGCCCCTTGACGCGTTCAGCGGGACCGACGACCAGAAGCTCACGGCAGCGATGGCCTACGCCGCGGCACAGACCAGACCGCCCGCGATCGTCCTGTCCTCTCGCACGCACACCTTCAGCGGCGGGCCCTATCCGTACTACAACGGCATGCGGATCATCGGCAGCCTCGGCACGACGGAGCGCGAGTTCAGCGTGACCGGCCCGCAGTGCGTGGTCACGGTCGGCGGCACCGCCCTGTTCTCGGTGCCGTCCGGCGGGGTGAAGAACATGTACGTGGCCGGGATCCAGTTCCGTGCCGCGTCCGGGAGCGTGCACTTCCAGGAGCCGACGACGAACCTCGACTCCGGCCCGATCATGCAGGACGCCACGTTCGTCGACCTGGCGTGGGTCGGGTTCGCCACCGTCATGCATGCCCGTCACCTGCGCGTCCGCATCGACCGCACCTACGTGAACAACGGCTTCGACAACCAGTTCAAGCTCGCCGGCAGCGACAACTACTACTGGCAGAACGGCGGCTACCTCTCGAGCACCCAACTCGCCGCGTCGAAGTTCTACGTGTGGTTCACCCACATGTCGCGCAGCCAGTTCGGGCCCCTGTACGTCACGCCGGAACGCGCGACCGGCATCCGAATCGACGGCTCGTACGGCGGCCTGGTGTTCTCCGGGACGCTGCTCGACTCCACCGGCCGGACGCTGACGACCGCGTGCCAGGGCGCCGCAATACTGATCACCGGCGGCCGAGGCTACGTGTTCCGTGACCTGTGGTTCTTCAACAACTGCGTCGCCCCGGCGAGTACGGGCCGCAGCCCGCAGGACAAGGGCCAGGTCTATCTGCGCGGCTCGGCGTCGGAGGTGCTGTTCAGCGGCTGCCAGTTCGCCGGCGGGTCCGCACAGACCGTCGTCACACCGTCCGGCACCCCTGCGATCTACGCCGCCACCGGCGTCAGCGGCGTCAAGGTGCTCGCGCCGATCGCACCCGCCGGCGGCAACAAACTCCTGCAACACCAGTCGAGCGGGATCATCAGCAAATCCGCCGCCGACGACTGGACGCTCAGCGTCGCATGACCTGCATCAACGATGGGGACGAGGGGTGATCGGGTGTGGCGTGGACCAGCCTGGATGACGGTCGTGCGAGACCTGGTGTGTCTCGCAGTCGGAGTGTGGGGCGTCATTCACGAGGAGATGTCCGGGAAGGCGGACCTAGGGAGACTCGGGTTCTTCGCGGTCCTGATGGTGGTGCCGGGCGCGCTGGCGACGGTGTGGCTCGCGCAGTCTGGTACCGCATCAGCATTGCCTCCCTCACCCTCGGAGCCCTCGCCCTCGCACTCGCCGTCGAATGGTGGCGGGTGAGCGGCCGGTGAAGCGGGCATACGCGGTCCTGGTCGCGGTTCTGGTGCCTGCCCTGTTCGTTGGCGTCGTCGTCGTGAACGTCGCCTACACCCGTCACCTGCAGGAGCAGAGTGACCGGCGGTGGTGCTCGCTGCTGAAGTCGCTGGACTCGCCCGAGGCTCCGGCGACGACCGCGCGGGGCGTGGTCCTGCAGCAGCAGGTTCGCCAGCTCCGCACAGACCTTGGATGCGAGGACAGATGAACGAGGTTGAGCATATGGGCGACGTCGACCAGGCGCCTGGCGTCGACCAGCCGACGGAGGCCGACGAGGAGCGGGTGCTCCGCGAACTGTTCGGGTCGCCCGACGCTGACGGGGTCTATCGCGGAGAGGGGGCCTGAGATGGGTTCCGCCGCGGGGATGCTCGCCGCCGCCCGCAAGTCGCTGAACATGTCGGGCCGACCGAACGCCATCACCCGGGACTACGCATCCCGGCACGGAAACGCCTTCCTTGATGAGGCGTGGTGCGACATGGGCGTCACCTACTGGGCCCGGCACAGCGACAACGCCGGCGCGGTGCTGCCGGGCGGCGACCGCGCCTACACGGTGTGGCACGCCCAGGACTTCCAGAAGATCAACAGTTGGCACGTCGGCACCACGGCCGAGGTCAACGCCGCCAAGCCCGGCGACATCGTCTTCTTCGACTGGGGCGAGACCAACAAGGTCGGCGCGATCGACCACGTCGGCGTCATCGAGAAGGTGCTCGGCGGCGGGCGGGTGCAGACCATCGAGGCCAACACCTCCAACGCCTGCAAGCGGCGCGTCCGAGGCTCCGACGTCATCGCCGGATACGGCCGACCGAACTACTCCGGCGGCTCGTCCGCCACGGACTGGATGGAGGCCATCGTGAACAAGCTGCCCATGCTCGCCAAGGGCGCGAAGGCGACTAACGAGCACGTCCAGACCGCGCGTGGTCTGCTGCTCGCGCGGAGCCACCCGGAGATCGGAGGGGTGGCGGGGGCATTCGACGCGAGGATGGACACGGCTGTCCGCGCTGTCCAGAAGTGGGGGAAGGTCGAGGTCGACGGGGTCATCGGTCCCGTCACCTGGTCGGTCCTGATGCGCGTGCACTGATCGTCTGTCGGTGCAGGGAGGTAACCTGTCACTTCCCCCACCCTCCCACAGCCGCGTGCAGGCCGAAGGCAGGCCACCCATCACCCTCGACGACGTCATGCTGAGGTTCGCTGCGCTTGCTGATGACGCGCGGCCGGTCAGGCATGTGCGGGGGACTGCGCTCGCTGTCGGGATGGACTGGCTGATCCGCCTTCCCCCTGGCCCGCGCAAGGAACGGGCGCTCATCGCGCTGGCCGCGGCTGCGGATCTGGCGTGCGAGGCGTACGACCTTACGGACTGACCCCCATCAAGTACGTGGCCCGCATCGGCGGGTCCTTTGGCATGCCCGGAGGTATGCATGAAGATTTTCGGCTACGAGCCCGCAGTGATCATTTACGCCGTGAATGCTGCGGTCGCTGCTCTGGTCGCCTGGGGGCTCGACCTGACCGCAGGCCAGGTCGCCGCTGTCACCACCATCGCGACCGCGGTCCTCGCGGGTGTGGTCGCGGTCATGACTCGGCCGGTCGTCGTATCGGCGGTTACGGGCGCCGCGGCGACGGTGCTGACGGCGCTTGCCGCGTTCGGGCTGGACCTGACCGCGGACCAGATCAGCACGTCGGTGACGGCGGGGTCGATCGTGCTGGCGCTGCTGCTGCGGCAGGCGGTGTCGCCGGCCCCGGCGGTGTCCCGGCCGGAGGTGCCGCAGGGCTGACGTACCCTGATCGAAGTCGGCGGGTGGGGAAGCCCGACCGGCGCGGACGCCCCGTCCTCCCGCGCTTCGGCGCGGAGGGCGGGGCGTCTTCGTCGTTGCTCGCGGAGATCAGTCGGCCTGTCTTTCCTATCCATCCAGCAGGAAAGTCAAGAACCCGATACCCGGCCCCAGGGGCGGGCGACCCTAGGTCCATAAAGCAGACTCTCGTCGGCCCCGGCGTTTGGTGACCGAGCCCCAGGCCGGGTGCCGGCCCCGGGGGAAATCGGTACAGCCATTGGCGCTGAGAACGATCACGGGTTCGTGCGCCGGTCCGGACTCACCCAAGCGCCGTGGCGAGCGTAGGTCGTCGCCGAGGTGTTGTATGCACCCACGGCAAGGGGGATGGACAGTCCGTGATGCGGATCTACCCGGGCCCGAGCCTTCGCCTGGCTGACGGTTCAGACAGCGCGCAGTCTAGGGGCGTCAGGCTGCTCCGGCCCGACCTCCGCAACGACCGTGAGGGGAACGAGGGCCTCGACGTCGGCGGTCTCCTCTGCCCGGCGGCTCAGCTTCGACTTAAGGGTGAGCATCCCGCTCTTGACGTGCGGCGTAACCTTCAACGCAGCGGCGGCCCCCAACACGACGCCCGCG
The DNA here is from genome assembly GCF_036227065.1 of Spirillospora sp. NBC_01491. Taxonomy (GTDB): domain Bacteria; phylum Actinomycetota; class Actinomycetes; order Streptosporangiales; family Streptosporangiaceae; genus Spirillospora; species Spirillospora xylanilytica. Next base: position 1,569,559 of record NZ_CP109432.1, on the reverse strand, counting down.
CCGAGGATCCCCAGGGCCACCTTGTCCCCGAGGAACAGCTTGGCGTGTCCGACGAGCTTGTTGTCGTCATCCCGCGCCAGCGGGCTCTTTCCGCCCGGAGTGCTCGACTGCGAGAGGTGCGTGCCGGAGGGACGCTGCACCAGCATCAGACCCCAGGTCGAGCCGCCCCAGTTGAAATCCATGACGCCACTGTAGAGGCGACCAGGTACAGCGCGCCCAAGAATGCAGTGCTCTCCGCCTTGTCAGCGGACGGGGACGAGTAGTTAATGACGACTAGTTAATTGAGTCGGGGAGGAGCCCCGACCGGATCCCTGGGTTGGCACACATTGGGATCCGATCGGGGCCGCTCTCGGCCTCCCGGCCCTCGGAGGCGTGGGGACACCTCCAAGCTTGTGCGGGCTTAGATCAGCACCTCGAACACCAGGCGCGTGCCCTGCCGCTCACGAGTCAGCCGCCACGCTTCCGCGAGCGCATCAATAATGAAGAGGCCGCGGCCGTTGTTATCGTCGCGGCTCGTGTTGCTGCCCGGGGGAGGGCCCTGATCGTCGACCTCCACCCGCAGCATCCCCGGGATGGTCGTGACCGTGACGTGCACCGGTACGGACCCGTGGAGCAGCGCGTTAGTGATCGCCTCGCTCGCCATGAGCTCGATGTCGTCGAGGAGCTCAATATCCGCGACGACCTTGGCGGCGTAGGCGCGTACCGCCGCGCGCACGGCCGGTGCCTGGTCTACCGCGGAGAGGGAGAGCGCAAGCGGCGCAGCGGCGAGGTCCATGAGCGTGGTCACGACCCGCCTGCTCTGGAGCGTGTACCTGTCATCGGCTGACCTCCGCTGTTTCACGGTCTGTCGCTTATTGGGCGATATCCGTATGATCCCCATGCGACGTGCATGATTTCAATGGGTGTCGCACGATCATCGTGACCGTATCCGGACAGGCGCCGGTACAGGTGGACCCGGGGAGGATGATGGAGCCATGGCAGTCGTCACCTCACCCACAGTGCGCGCCAGGCGCCTCGCCCTCGAACTCCAGAGGCTCCGTGAGCGCAGCGGCCTCGGCCAGGCAGAGGCCGCCCGCCGGCTGGGCTGGAGCAGGAGCAAACTCTCCCGCATCGAAGACGCAGCCACCCGCCCCGCCGACGATGACGTGCAGGCACTTCTCCAGCTCTACGGCCTGGAGCCCGACCGGCACGACGCGCTCCGGCACCTCAACCAGGACTCCTGGCAACGCGGCTGGTGGACCGCATTCGGCGACGCCTTCACCGGCAACTATCCGATGCTCGAGGACCAGGCGCCAGAGATCTTCGCCTACGAGATCGCGCTGATCCCTGGCCTGCTCCAGACTCCGGACTATGCCCGCACCCTCATCCGGGCTGTCCGGGATGGCGACGAGAAGGACCTCGACCGCCTTGTCGCCGCAAGGATGGCCCGCAAGGCGGTCCTCGAGCGAGTCACGCCGCCCCGACTACATCTCGTGATCAACGAAGCCGCGTTCCACCAGGTCGTGGGCGACGCCTGCGTGATGCGCAAACAGACGAGCGAGGTGTGGAGTCACGCCGTCGAGCGCAGCAACGTGACGATTCAGATCCTGCCCTTCACTGCGAGCCGGCCCTTCGGCCTTGAGAGCTCGTTCACCCTGTTCGCGTTCCCCGAGGACCACGGCCTGGACGTCGGCCACTCTGAGGGACTGCTGGGAGAGTGGTATGCGGAGAGTAGTGGGCAGCTCACGCAGATTAGGGTGGCGTTTGACCACGTGCGCCAGGCTGCACTGTCGCCTGAGGAGTCCATCGCGTGGCTCGCGGCCAGGACACGAGAGTAGTTCCGTTAGGAGATGAGATGCTCACGCGTGCCGTGTGGCGAACTTCCACCTACAGCACAGGTGGCGGCAACAACTGCGTGCAGGTAGCGCAAGTCGGGGGCCGCGCCGTCGGTGTCCGGGACAGCAAGGCGCCGGACGACGGTGCGCTCGTACTGTCGCCAGAGAGCTGGCGAGACCTCGCCGCTCTGGTGAAGGCCGGCCAGCTCGACCTGTAGCAGCACTGCTGTGTAGATGGCCCCGGTGGTGATCGCAACATCGGGGCCACCCAGTCAGGCGTGCTCCCGCGCCGGTGACGCGGTGCGTGTAGTTGACAAGAGACGGTCTGTGACGTGTGTGCAGAATTGCATACACAACCGCCTGTATGTAACCCACAGCGCTAAGTAAAACAAAGTGACCGGATGGCCGGATGGCCGTTGATTAATCCCACTAACCACCTGAGCTACGCCTGCGTGGCCTTCCGCAGTGCGGCCTTCGCCGCCGCCACGTCAACGGTCTCCCACCACGTGTGGCCCTGCATCTGCTCCGTGATCCGGAGCCGCTCCGCCCGCGCCGCCGCGAGCTCGGCCCGCTGCTCCGCGGTGACCTCCGCTACGCCGGTCACAATGTCCGCAGCCCGCGGATGAGACGCCGAGATCTCACCGCAGCGCCGGTCAGCGGCGTAGAAGTCACGCTGAAGCTGGAGGAGGTCATCGGGGAAGTCGAAGTCAGCCACGAACCGCATCCTGTCAGATGCAGCATGCGTGACCTCGCAGCAGGGGCGCCCTCGTAGGCGCCGCTAGAAATCGGTAGTGACAGCGTCTCGTACCGCTTGGTGCGCTGGCCCATATGGGGAACCAAGCCGGCTGAGTACGTTCTCGGATCTCCCGATGTACAAGGGCCTGTCGGGGTCGGTTCCCCAAACGCGGAGACCATCGCCATCCTGAAGACCGCCGGCTGCCTGAACTGACCGCCCCGAACAAACTGGCTCCCGCCCCTCACGTGCGATGAGGCGGCGGGGCGTCGTCGTACCCCTGACGTATTTCGGCCCTGCGCCGTAGCCTTGTGGTGTCGAGTCACTAGGAACGGGGCAGGGCCTATGGAACAAGATGGTACCCCGGACACCGTCGGAACCCGGGTCGCTCGCGCGCGAAAGCGCCGCGGACTCACACAGATCGGGCTGGCGCAGCGGTCCACCTACTCTCGCAGCCACATTGCTCAGGTCGAGGCCGGCCACAAGGTCGCCACTCCCGCGTTCGTCTCCGCCGTCGCCGTCGCGCTCGGCATGGACCCTGCCGCCTTGTACGGGCAGCCCTATCAGGTACAGGGTCAGGACGACCACGTGCACACTGTCATCCCCGAACTCCGCCGCATCCTCGCCTACGTGGACGTGGGGCCCGATCTAGATGGGCCGCCCCGCAGCCTTGACGTCCTCGCCGCCGAGGTCGCAACCGCCCGCCGGTTGGAGACCCAGGCCCAGCTCGGCAAGCTCGCCTCCCGGATCCCAGGCGTCCTGGAAGAGCTGACGTGGTGGGCCTACGACTCTGACTCGGCGACTGCCTGGCGGCTGCTCGCGCTGGCGCACCGCTCCGCCGTCGGCCTCACGCGGCGGCTCGGCTACTCCGGCGACTCCCTCGCCCTGCTGGAGCGTGCCGCCGACGCAGCACGCCGTTCCGGGGATCCGCACCTCCCGCACCTGATGACGCTGTCGCGGGCGCTGCTGCTGATGGCGATGGCACAGTACGCGCCGGCCGGAACGCTCCTGGACCGTGCCGCCGCCGATGTCGACGGCTCCCGGAAGGACGCGCACGAGGTGTCGGGCGCGCTCGCCCTGCGATCGGCGATCGTCGCGAGCCGGGCCGGCGACACTGAGCGGGCCTGGGATCGGTACGGGCGGGCCACCGACCAGATCCGATCCGGTACCGGGACACCCGTGTACGGCCTGGAGTTCACGCCGGGGAACGTGTCGATCCACGGCGCCGCCGTCGCCGCAGAGCTCGGCGAGCTGGACGAGGCGGCCCGGCGAGATCACGCCATCACCGACCGGACGCTGGCCGCGCTGCCGCCTGAGCGGCGGGCCCATCACGAGATCGACATGTCGCGGGTGCACTTGGAGACCGGCGACTATGAGACGGCGCTGGCCCGCCTGGACTCCGCCGACCGCATCGCTGGCCAGATGGTGACGTTCCACCCGACCGCCCGGACCACCGTCGCCCACCTGGTCGACATCCGCCGCACACTGCCGGAGCCGCTGCGCCGTCTGCACTCCCGCATGGCCGTGTAGTCCACTCGGCGGGCCGGCGCAAGGACCCCGGTGTTCCAACCTGGAACATTGGGCCGGCCCGTCGCGGTGAGTATGTGTCTCATGCCACAGAGACATGCGGCCGACGCGGTGGACCTGCCGGAACCTGACGGCCCCGTCCTCCTCGCGACTCTGGCCGAAGCGTTCAAGGGTCAGGGGTTCACCGCCGAGATCAAGAGCGGGCTGCTTCAGGTGGCGGACGGGCCGGACAGCCGGGGCGTCCGGCTCGATTGCCGTCGGCGTGCCGGTGACTGGGACCGGTGGTGGTTCACGTGGGCGGGTGGGATCTGGCTGTGTGAGGCCGACAAGCCGTTCGAGGCCGTGGTCGAGGTCAAGGGCGCGCTGCGGCGGGCTGGGAACCTGGCCGGCCCCGAGGGAGAGCTGACGGCGGCCGAGCTGTGCGCCGAGTTCCCGGGCTGGAACATCACCGAGACCGAGACCGACGACGGCCGCCGGTGGTGGGCCAGCCGCGGGGCGCCGACGAGCAACGTCCTGGACCGCGACTCCGACCTGACGGCCGACAGTCCTGAGGGGCTGCGGTCCAAGCTGCGGAGCTACTGATCGTGGGCGCGGCGGAACCATTCCGGGGAGCAACCCGCCGTGCCCGCTCAATGTCGCACGGCCTGCGCGGGGGTCGTGCGGCCCGATGCCCGGTCGGCGGACTGGGGAATCCGTCCGGCCGGGTGGGGGGATCGCGCGGCCGGTGCTCCACACCCCCGCCCCTGGGGGAGCACCGGCCGCGCTTGGGGAGGCAGAGATGACGGAGTACCGGTTGATCGGCGCTGACGGCGTCTACTTCCTCCGCGACCAGGACGACCGGATCGCCGGGACGCTGCTGCGCGAAGCCGGCGGGTGGTGGCGCGGCGTCGCCCCCGGCGGCCGGGTCCGCCGCCTGTTCGTCCCGCCCGACACCGACGGCGACCACCGACTGATCGCGGCCGAACGGCTGATCGGCCCATGAGACCCCGCGGCCCCGGGTTTGCTGGCGCGCGCCCGGGGCCGCGGTACCACCTTGCACGCGTGGATGGCCGCGAGTCGATAAGGAACCGTCCCAAGCAGATCTCACCGAAGAGACAGAACCCCGCCGTAGACGAGAAGACGCTGGCAGGAGATGCTCAAAGCTCTCCGGTCCGCCAGGCCGCGGCCTCAACATCGATTGCGGTCGTATCTGCTGGGAGAAGAACGATCTCGTTTGTCCAGGCTTGGAGGAGCCTGGCGCATTGGTCGACTGTGGCGCTCTCCACGGTCCCGTACACGGCGAAGAACGTGATCAATGCGCCCGCTGCCGGCCGGTGTGCGTCGCAGCGGGGGCATAGCACCACCACGGTGGTCCCCTTGACCTTGTGCCCGTCAGCGCGGCTGACGTCGTGCGGGACTCTGGCCGAGGCCAGGCCCTCGCCGCCGCAGCGCGGGCAGGTGGGAGGCTGCGGCGCCGAGACCACGTGAATCCGTCCGGCGGGCGGTGGACCTCGGCGAGGCAGCGGACTCATTGCGACACGGCCCCGGCACCGAACAGGCTCTTGAGGTCGCCGAACAGGGCCGGCCCCGGCTGAACTTGGAAGGGCTCCAGGTTCATCAGGACGTTCTTGCGTCCGCCGTGGCGCCGCAGGAGCATGTGCACGGGGGCCTCGCCCGGGTGCGCCTTCAGTACCCGCCTGAGTTCGCCGGTAGCGGGTTCGGTGACGCGGCTCTCGGCGATGGTGATCACCACCGGTGAGTCCTTACCGGTCGGTCCCGACACGTCCAGGACTTCCATCTCCTGGGCGTGGACGGAGATGGACCCGTCGCGGTCGTTGATCCGGCCGAGCACCGAGATCACCACGTCCGCAGCCAGATCAGGTGCGTGGAGCTGGTAGACCTTGGGGAAGAACAGCACTTCCAGCGATCCTTCGAGGTCCTCGAGCTTGATGATCGCCCAGGTGTTGCCCTGCTTGGTGACCTTGCGGTCCAGGCCGGAGATGAGCCCCGACAGCCGCACCGTGCCTTCCCGGCCACCGGCGCCGATCTCGGCGGTGGAGGCGTCGCGATTGCGTTCCAGGATGCGTTCGGCGCCGTCCAGGGGATGGCTGGAGACATACAGGCCGAGCATCTCCCGCTCGAAGGTGAGCAGCGTGCCCTTGTCCCACTCGTCTGCGTCAGGCACCGTCACAGTCGCCGCCGAGCCGGAGCCACCGGGTTCGTCGAGGCCACCGAACAGGGAGTCCTGGCCGATCGCGGCGTTCTTCTTCTCCGAGATGACCGAGTCGACGGCCGGTTCGTGGATCAGCAGCAGCGCCCGGCGCCGGTGCCCGAGGCTGTCGAACGCGCCCGCTTTGATCAGCGACTCGATGGCGCGCTTGTTGCAGACCGGCATCGTGACCTTGGACAAGAAGTCGGTGAAGTCGGTGTAAGGGCCCTGCTCGGTACGGCCGGTCATGATTCCGGCGACGACGTTGTCCCCAACGTTGCGGATCGCATTGAGGCCGAACCGGATGTCGTTGCCGACCGCGGCGAACATGGCGACCGACTCGTTGACGTCGGGCGGCAGGACCTTGACCTTCATGCGGCGGCACTCTCCCAGGTACACCGCCATCTTGTCCTTGTTGTCGCCCACCGAGGTCAGAAGCGCCGCCATGTACTCGGCGGGATAGTTGGCCTTCATGTACGCGGTCCAGTACGACACCAGCCCGTACCCGGCGGTGTGGGACTTGTTGAACCCGTACTGGGAGAAGGGGACCAGGACGTCCCAGACGGCCTGGGCGGCCTGGGCGGTGTAGCCCTTGTCGGCCATGCCCTTGGAGAAGATCGCCCACTGGCGGTCCATCTCCTCTTTCTTCTTCTTGCCCATCGCGCGGCGCAGGATGTCGGCGCCGCCCAGGGTGTAGCCGGCGAGCTGCTGCGCGATCGCCATGACCTGCTCCTGATACACCACCAGGCCGTGGGTGCTGCCCAGGATCGGCTCAAGGACCTCGGCCAGCTCAGGGTGGATCGGGGTGGTCTCCTGCTGCCCGGCCTTGCGCAGCGCGTAGTTGGTGTGGGCGTTGGCGCCCATCGGCCCCGGCCGGCCCAGCGCCAGCACAGCGGAGACGTCCTCGAACTCGGTCGGGGCCATGAGCTTGGTCAGGTCCCGCATCATCGTGGAGTCGAGCTGGAAGATCCCCAGCGTCCACCCAGCGCGCAGCAGCTCGTAGGTCTTGGCGTCGTCCATCGGGAGCGTGGACATCTCCAGCTCGATGCCGCGGTTGGCCTTCACGTTCGCGACGGCGTCGCCCAAGATCGTGAGGTTCCGCAGCCCGAGGAAGTCCATCTTCAGGCAGCCGATCTCCTCGCAGCTCGGCCCGTCGAAACCGGTGATCCGCGCGCCGTCGTCTTGGCGCTGGTGGATCGGCATGACCTCGATCAGCGGCTCGGACGACAGGATCACGCCGGCGGCGTGTACACCGGTGCCGCGCGTCAGGCCCTCGATGCCGACAGCGGTGTCCATGACCCGTTTGACCTCGACGTCATCGGAGTAGAGCTGCCGCAGCTCGCCAGCCTCGCCGTGACGGGGGTGCTTGTCGTCGAAGATCGCCGACAGCGGGATCTCCTTGCCCGCCGCGGCCGGCGGGAATGCCTTGGTGATGCGGTCGCCGAGCGCGAACGGCAGCCCGTGGATGCGGCAGGAGTCCTTCACCGCGGCCTTGGACTTGATCGTCATGTAGGTGATGATCAGGGAGACGTTGTCGCGGCCGTACCGCTCGGTCACGTACTGGATCATCCGGTCGCGCTGGCGGTCGTCGAAGTCGAGGTCGACGTCGGGCATCGAGACGCGTTCGGGGTTGAGGAACCGCTCGAAGATCAGCCCGTGCTCGATCGGGTCGAGTTCGGTGATCCCGGTGACGTAGGAGACCATCGATCCGGTCGCCGACCCGCGGCCGGGGCCGAGCCAGATGCCGTTGTCGCGGGCGTAGTTGCAGATGTCGGCGACGACGAGGAAGTAGCCGGGGAACCCCATCTCGTCGATGACGCCCAGCTCATAGTTGATCCGCTCGGTGACCTCGGCCGGGACCTGCGCGCCGTAGCGGCCGACCGCGCCGCGCTCGGCCTCCTTTCGCAGCCACGAGGACTCGGTCTCACCGTCGGGGACGGGGAACTTGGCGGCCAGATCCCGGTTGGCGAACACCGCGTCGTAGTCGCTGACCATCTCGGCGACCAGCAGCGTGTTGCGGCACCCCTCCTGCCAGGCGTCCGAGGCGTCCAATGCCCGCATCTCATCTGCGGTCTTGAGGTAGTAGCCGGACCCGCTGAACCGGAACCGGGCCGGGTCGGCGATCTGGGATCCGGTACCGACGCACAGCAGCGCGTCATGCCCCTGGGCCTGGTCCTCGGTGACGTAGTGAGAGTCGTTGGTGACCAGCGGCGGGATGCCGAGTTCCTTGCTGATCTTCAGCAGGTCCTCGCGGACCCGGCGCTCCAACGGCAGACCGTGGTCCATGAGCTCCAGGAAGTAGTTCTCCTTCCCGAAGATGTCCTGATACTTGGCGGCGGCCTTGAGCGCTTCGTCGAACTGCCCCAGCCTCAGCCGGGTCTGCACCGCGCCGGACGGGCAGCCGGTGGTGGCGATGATCCCCTTGCCGTGGGTGGCCAGGAGCTCATCGTCCATCCGCGGCCACTTGCGGTAGTGGCCCTCCAACGAGGCGAGGGAGGCGATCTTGAACAGGTTCCGCAGGCCCTCGGAGTCCTTGGCCCACATCGTCTTGTGAAGGTAGGACCCTGACGCCGAGACGTCACCGCCCTCACCGGTCTCCTCGTTGGTCTTCTTCTGGTGCGGTTCGCCCCACATGATCGGTTTGCGGACGTGCCGTGACTCGGGCGCAACGTACGCCTCGATCCCGATGATCGGCTTGATGTCCGACCCGCGCGCGGCCTTGTAGAACTCATACGACCCGAACATGTTTCCGTGGTCTGACATGGCGACCGCGGGCATCCCCAACTCCGCCGCCTTGCCGACCAGCGGCTTGATCTTGGCGGCACCGTCGAGCATCGAGTACTCGGTGTGAACATGCAGGTGAACGTACGAATCAGACAACTTGCCAGGCGCCTTTCGCAGATGGTCCGGAGTGGGTCGAGCCGGTCCTCTGAGACTACGGCGACCCGTGGGCCCGGTGAGGCAACCCACCGCATCCGACCCCCGGAAGCCCCAGAACATGGGCCGCCGGCCGCGTGTCGTCAGGCCGTGGCCATGGATGTTGAAGCGACACGCGGCCGGATCCGGCCGCCTCCGACCGGCGACGGGCTCGGCGCCCCCCACAGCCGCGGGCGCGGTGCCGAGCCCAACACCCCAAGCACCCAGAGTCAGGCCCCGGCCATGGACTGCAGCGCGGTTTCCAGCATCAGCGGCCGGTACAGCGCCCGCACCCGGCCGCCCGCGCGGCCGTCCCGACACGCCTCCAGCACCGCGTCGGGGTCGACGATGCCCTGGTCGGCCAGCACCGATCCCTGACTGACCAGGTCAGCGAGCAGCCCAATACCCCAGCGCCGCATCGCGGTCTCCATCACGGGCGCGAAGTTCTCGCGCAGCACCGGCCACACCACCCGATCCGACAGGCCCCGGCGGGCCAGGCACTCGCGGATCACCCTCTTGTGGTGCCGCCACTCCAGCGGCAGCGACTCCCCGAACCGGGCCAGCTCCGGCGCCGCCAGCGGCGACACCGGCCACAGCCCTTGGCGCATCGTCTGTGGGAACCGCGGCTCCAGCCCGGCCAGCACCGAATACTTCAGCACCGGCACCGGCGCCGACCCCTCGGCCAGGACCGGCACGACCTCCCGGGCTTGCTTGCCCAGCCACCCGGGGATCGGACGCACCGGGCGTTGCTGCCCCAGCCGCTGGAACTCCTCGGGCCGCAGCCCCACCATGTCGTCGCCGGCGGCACCGGTGAACACGGTGGTCACACCGGCGGCCACCAGCTCCTGCTGGAACAGCTCCGTGGCTTCGGCGTAGTTGCCGTCGTTGGGAGAGAACCGCGTCCCGCGGCGTGTCCCCCCGGGGTGGAACGGCGCATGGTCGGCCACCGACACCACGTGGTCGGGGCCGATGCCCAGCACGTCGATCATCTCGGCCCGGCGCGCCATCTGTTGGTCGCCGGCGGCGCCCGGCAGCCTCATCACCGCGGTGCGCACCGAACCGTGCATCTCAGACAATGCGGCGGCGACCACGGCCGAGTCCATCCCGCCCGACAACTCCACAGCGACATGCCCGGGCGTGGCCTGCCACCGCGCGGTCACCTCCTCCAGCAGTTGCTGAAACACCGGGACGGGATCGGCGCCCTCGCGCAGCGTCCGGGGCCGGGCATGCTGCGCGGGGCTGGGCAGAGTGATCGACAGAGCCGACCCGTCGAAGACCGCCGACGCCCGCTCGGTCAACGAGTAGACCCCGCTGAACAGCGTCGCCGGGCTGTACAACGTCCGCAGCGACACAAACCGGGTGGCCTCCTCCAGATTCAGCCGGTTCACCGACCACACCGGCTCCAAGTCCAGCAGATCCCACGACCCGTGCAGGGTCTCGCCGTCGACACCGAGCTGAAGCGGCGCCTCCCCGGTCGCCCCGCACGACACCGTGACGGTCCCGCGGTCCGCCGGCCCGGTCAGGTCCACCACGGTGAACCCGATCGGCCACTCGGTGACACCGCGGCGGCGGTCGTTGAACGCCGGCTCGGCAAGCTCCGCCGGCGCAGCCCCGACCCCCGGCGCCGGAAGCGCGCCGGTCCCTCCGGCGCGTTCACGGACGATCAGGAACGCTGCCGCGCCGCCGCTCCGCACCACCATCTGATGTTCGAGGGCTTCATGGGCGAACGGCTCCACCCAGCCGCACGGCGCACTCCACCGGCGACCATCCCACACCCAACCCTCCGCCAGGTCGAACCCGCGCCCGGCGACTCGCAACTTCAGCATCAGCCCTCCCGAACCGAGGCGGCCCCGGCCCGCCGATCGCGGGCCGGGGCCAGGGGTAGCTAGTCCTCTTCGGAGTAGGTGTCGGAGGAACCGGCCGTCTTGCTGAGCAGCGTCTCGGCCGAGGGGATCTCCAGGACCTGCACGTCAGCGAACAGCTCCTCCACCTTGCGCTGGCTCTCTTCCGCCATTTCGGTCCTTCCTTTCTGTGGATTCCGTCCCGGATTCGCATCCGGGATGACCCCTGCGGGATCTCTTCAATAAAAACTCGCAAGCACCTTGATCGGCAGAGCCATACCTTTTACTTCGTTTCTCTCGTATTACGTTGTTTTCTTGGTAGGAGTATTTCAGGGGATACGCGCAGGCGAGGAGGATATTGGGATGCCACGGCCACGCACCAGTCCCGTCCGAAACCGCAAATTGGCGGATTTGATCGCCCGCACCGGATGCACCTACGGGCGTATCGCCGAAATGACCAATCGGGTGGGCGGCGAAGACGGCGCGGACCTGCGTTGCGCCGCCTCGTCCTTGGGTAGATGGCTCAATGGGACGATCCCGATGCCGGCCGTCATGGCGGCGGCGGTGGAGGCGTTCGCCCGGTTACTGGACCGCCCCGGCCTGACGGCCGCCGACCTCGGATGGCCTACCGAAACGATCCCCCCGCCTGATGATCCCTGGCACGGTGACCCCGTCGCCTGGGTCGCCCACCTAGGACGCGACGACATGCTCAACCGGCGTACCGCCCTCACCAGCGGCCTGTACTCACTGGCCGCCGCTACCTTGCCCGACCGATCCCACAAGATCACCGACCGGACCGGTCCCGCGCGCCGGGCAGGACAGTCCGACGCGGAGCGAATCCGTACCGCCACCGAGCACTTCGGCGTGCTCGATGACATGTACGGCGGGGGCCACGCACGTTCAGCCGTCGCCGCCTACCTCACCCACGACGTGGCGCCCCTGCTACGCGGCACAACCGGCCGGGCCCGCCCAGCCCTGTTCCTCGCTGCTGCGGAACTGACCTACCTGGCGGGCTGGATGGCCGCCGACTCGATGCGCACCGGCCTCGCCCAGCGGTATTACGTACAGTCCGTTCGCTTGGCAGAAGAGGCCGAAGACCCCATCATGCGGTCCACCGCTCTGCGGAGCCTGGCCGTCCAAGCGATCGAGCTGGGCCATAACCGTGCGGGGCGCGACCTGGCCGACGCCGCCGCCGACGGCATCAAAGCTGGCTCCCCTGTCCGGACCCGGGCATGGATCACCGGAATGTGCGCCGAAGCGCACGCCGCCGCCAGCCACGACCGGCACCGAGCCCGAAGCCTGCTCCGCAAAGCGGAAGCCGACCTGGACCGCGCAGATTCCCTGCCCGAAAGCGAGTTGTTCGGGAACTACCGCCGCACCTCGTTCAACCATCAAGTCGGGCTCACGCTGGCCCAATTGGGCGACCTGCGGGGCGCAGAGGAGCACTTCGCAGTGTCTGTCGGTTCCCGGCTGACGGTCGAGCGGAGGAGTCGGGCGCTGATCGGAGCGCGTCTCGCGCACGTCCAACTCCGCCAGCGGCACCCCGAGCAGGCCGCGAACACTCTGATCGGCCTTTCCGACGACCTGGCGGTCGTCTCATCGGAACGAACCCGGCGCATCCTCACCGAGATCCGCCGCACCTGGCAGCCCCTTCTTACCGTTCCCAAGGTCGGGGAAGCGGACCGGCTCCTGGCCACTCTCCCCAAACCTTGACCTGAGCACGTAATCGCAGGTGGGAGTGGATGGCCCGGCCCTGAGTCGTGCTCACAAGCTCACCGATTAACCGCAGTCCAGACATGACGAAGCGCCACACCCCCGGAGGGATGTGGCGCTTCCTGCCGGACGGGCTTCCCCACCCGCCGACCAGGTCAGGCTACCGGGGCAGCTCCGATGTCTTGATGTAGACCGGCGACCGCCGCGCCAGCCCAAGGGACAGCAGCGCGCGGCCGGCCGCCGGGTAGTGCGTCTCGACCCAGCGGGACGCCACCGCGTACGCGAGGGTGACGGCCGGGGTGACGATCTCCCACGAATCCAGGCGCTTCTTCAAAGTCTGGGTGGTGGCCCCGATGTAGCGGACGAAGGTGTCGCGGGGGTCGATGAGCGCGTAGACGATTCCAGTCGCATTGTTGCCACGTGGTCACTCCTCGGTGTCGGCGTCCAGCGGGGGAGTGGCAGAGTGCGCCCCAGGGAAGTCAAGGCTGTCCACGGCTTCGCGTTTGACGAGTTCCGGCCGGCGGTCGTAGGCGGCCGTGGTCACTGGAGAAGCGTGTCCGACGAGGGCCTGAACGGTGGCCAGGTCGACTCCTTTGTCGAGGAGGTCGCCAATGAAGGTGTGGCGGAAGTCGTGGGTGGACAGTGGGGGCAGCCCAGCGCGGGCACGAACCCGCGCAACAACCATCCCAATGGCCCGCTTGGACATCGCATCTGGTCGCACATGACCCCATCGGTCGATCGGGCGGAACATCGGCCCGCGGCGGGTGCCCAGCAGCGCTAGCCAGGCATCCAGATGGGGGAGCACCCGCGGGTGAATGTACACGGTGCGTTCCTTGTTGCCCTTGCCGATGATGCGAAGAGCTCGGGCGCCAGCGTTGTAACGCTCGAGCACGATGTTCGCCACCTCTTCGCGCCGCGCGCCCGTGCACCACAGAATCCCGATCAGGGCCGCATTACGGACGCCCGACGGCCCGTCGACGTCCACGCTGGCGCGCAGCATCGAAGACAGCTCGTCAGGATTGAGACTCCGGCCGGCCTTCTCCCGCTTGGCATCCACGTTCTTGATTCGGGCAGCCGCGTCGTACTCGTCGGCCGTCATCAGGCCGAGGTACTTGCATTCCTGGAGAACTCGGCGGAGCGCTGACAGATGCTTGTTGACGTTGCTGGGAGACCAGCCCATCTCCAGCAGCAAGCCGCGGATACGTGAGGTGTGCTCGTATCGCAGGAGCCACCAGGAGCGGCCCGCGCCCGTGACCGGTGGGTGATCTCGGGGGAGTGGCCCGTCGATCTCCGCCTCAATGATCATCAGCGCGATTCGGTCGAGGCACCGCATCATCGTCGTCTTGGATTCGGGGCTGTCGAGTGAGTCCTTATAGGCGAGGTAGGGGTCGGCAGCGCCCCTGGGCGGTGGTGTGTGTGCGAGCAGGCTGACGGCCGTAACGATTTCGTCGCTGTGGGGGACAAGCTCAGTCACGAGTCGTCGACCTCCGTTTTCTATCATCAACTTCCCGGAATGTGCATTCTGTGAGCCCATCAGACGGCGGTCTGATCGCCCAGTTGTTCGCATCCGTCCTCGCCGCAGAGGATCACTTCCGCATCCCTACGCGACACGCCGGCGTCAGTGCTCATCGTTCATAGGTCGGCAAGGGGACGGCATGGCTGATCTGCTCCGCCAACTCCAGGGCCTCGCTCTCGCCGACGTGAAGAGTGCCGGCTCGCCACTCGAACAGCATCGTGCGCCAGCCTGGCTCGTCTAGCTCAGGGTGGTCGCTGATGGGCATGATGCTGACGTCCGCGGGTTCGACGACGAAGGTTCTGCGGTACTTGAGCGCCAACCGCCAGCGGAGCTTGTAGGTAGTGGCTGGCACGACACTCAGCGGGTTGCCTGAGGCGAGATCGTCCATAGCCTCAACGACGTCAGATCCTTCCACTTGCAGGATGTGCCAAGTACCGCGCGGGCTTGACCGTGTGATGTTGAGGGAGATGTCCCTGGTCCTGTCGACGTAGACAACGTCTGGGTGAGGGGACAGATGTCGTATCGCATCCCTGATCGCCGCCGTCGTGGCGCGGCTCAACAGCAGCTTCATGGTGTCGCCTCCGTCGGTCAGGAGCCGGTGATGATCGAGAGGCGGGGCCGGCGCGGTATCGGCTGCTTGCCGGGCGTGGGCCAGTCGTCGGCGGCGAGTCCGTAGTACGGCGGCTCCCAGCCGATCGGGCCGCGGAAGGACTTGCCCACTGCTTCGCGGTAGACCTTCTCCCAGTCGGCCTTGAAGTAGCACGGCAGGAGCCCGCCCTTGTTCGGGATCGGTGGTGGGGCTTCGCCGCGGGCGTCGAGCTGGGCCTGGACCTCGCGGGCCCGCTCCTCATGCCGGCGGCAGAACCAGCGGGTGATGGTCCACCCGGTCGCCATGTCGCGCTCGAGGACACGGATGCGCCCTTCGGTCCCGCAGACTCGGCCGCCTTGTGTGTGGTCGTGGGGGTGCGGGGCTCCCCCGGCAGGGGCGTGAACGATCGTGGCGCTGCGGTAGGTGTGGCCGCCGTGAGGTTGGTAGGCGCGGTGGCGTGGCCCCTCGCAGGACCCGGAGAAGGTGTAGGACGCTCCTGGCTGCTCGTAGCGGGGCGCATCGTCGGCGGTCAGGTCCCACAAACGGGGCTTCCCGGCCTCGTTGCCCCGGAGGATCCTCTTGACCTCACGCCAGAACGGGCGACCGTTGGGGCGTTCAGGGTGGCGGAACATGACCCAGCCCATGGTGAGGGCGACCTCGCGGGTGCCCGGCGGCATTCGGGTGTCGGCGTAGACCTCCCGGCAAAGGCCGTCGTACTTCTCGAGGTACTCGTCGACGCCCATGCTCAATTCTCCCATATATGCAGGTCAGAGGATATGTCGTCGGGATTATCCAGGTTGAACGGTGATCTCTGCTGCGGCCTTGGGCATCAGTTCTCCTCGTCCGGGACGGGCCTGTTCAGGCGACTCGGACTCTGACCAGAGCCCGGTAGGTCTTCCCCAGCATGGCCGCGCGCTCCACCGAGGGTGGTGATGAGGGTCGTGCTACGGCGTAGTTCGGGACGATGGCGAGTCGGACGGCCTGCCCGAAGAATGCGCGGGCCTCATCCAGGGCCTGCAGCTCCAGTTCCTCGGGGCTGTCCCCGTACGTCTCGGCGAGGAAGGTCCGCTCGTCCTGCTGCTGCTGCTGCTGGTCGTCGTATGTCATCGCTGGTGCCTCTCTAAGGACGGTGGATGAGGTTGAGCGCCGCATTGACGGTGTTGGTGTAGGGGGCCTGATGTTCCGTGAGGCGCCCGTCTGAGGACGGGCGCCCGGACGCAGCGCCAGGCTGGCGCGGTTCGTGTTCGGGTGGTGTTGCTATGAGCGGTGGATGATGACCTCGTAGGCGTCGTCACGGGCGACGGCGGTGATCCCGGTGACGTCTTCTTCTTCATCGAGGGCGATGTTGGCGATGCGGAACTGGAGGCGCGCCATGGTCAGGCTCCGTTCAGTGAGATGAATCGCGCGGGGTCATGGGCCGTGCGCTCCCTAACTCGCCATGATGGTGGAGCTGGTGCCGGCGGTGCACTCGCCG
This sequence comes from Spirillospora sp. NBC_01491, assembly GCF_036227065.1. Classification (GTDB taxonomy): domain Bacteria; phylum Actinomycetota; class Actinomycetes; order Streptosporangiales; family Streptosporangiaceae; genus Spirillospora; species Spirillospora xylanilytica. The sequence goes on along the minus strand of NZ_CP109432.1, from coordinate 1,553,248 downwards.
CTGAACAGGCCCTTCATGTCTTCGCCGGTGGCGAGGGCGGGCTTACTGCAGCAAGTGCAGATGTACGCCATGTGGTACTTCGCGGGACGGTCGATCTTGTAGACGGCGAATTTGATCTTGTGGAGATTCGACACGGGGGTCAGTCCTTTCTGGAGCGTGGTGTAGCGGCGGTGGTCGGACTGTGGTTCATGGGCAGTCTGGGCATGGGATCGGAGTTTTCTTGAGCGTCCGCCCGGTGAGCGGGTCGAGGACCTTGGAGACGCCGATCTGCTTGGTGCCGTTGCAGCGGGAGCAGCGCTTGCTCATCGGGGTGGCCGTCCGTCGCGGGTTAGCCGCGGCGCCATGGGGTGTCGTCGGTCTGCCACTGCCATGTCCAGCCGCGGGTGGTGAGCCACGCGCCGATGTTGTCTCGCATGCGGTCCCGGACGTGATCGCCACCCCTGTGCAGGTTGATCTGCACCCAGCGTTTCGGTGCTGGCTGCTCGGGGTCGTCGCAGGCGATGGGGCCGGCCGTGGTGTAGCAAACCTGTAGCCACAGCGGGAGTCCTTGGCCGGGCAGCATGGCGTACTCCCGGCACCCGGGCATGGTGGCTGACGGGCCGTCGTTCCAGCGGTGGCGCTTCTTTGCGCCGATGAGCTGACGGCAGTGGTCGAAGAGTTCGCGGATCTCTGCGGGGCTGGGTTGGCTCTCGATGATGATGTAGGTGGAGTCCATGGTCAGGCCCCCACCGGCCTGGGCAGGGCGCGACACCGCTCCGAGTGCTCCTGCGCCCAAGCTTTCGGGAGCGAACTGTTCGGGCCGCCGTCACGGCTTGAGGCACTGCAACCAGAGCAGACCCCCCACATCGGGAAGTCGTCGCTGGCATCCCAGACACTGACGAGGGCGCCGCCGACTGTGGCGTAGCGGGCGAGAACGCCCTCCGGCCAGGAGGTTTGGGGTGCGGTCATCATCAGGCTCCGTCCGGCTTGGGCATGGCGCGGCACCGCTCGGCGTGGGCTTGGCTCCAGGACTTGGCGGCCACGAACGCGTTCGCTCGACGAATGCCCTGGCTGACCTCGTCGTCCTGGCAGCCCAAGCACTCGGAGTACATCCAGGGCTCACCATCGGGGCTGCCCTCGTAGTCGCTGACATCGACGGTGCCGCCGCCGACGGTGGCGTAGCGGGCGATGACGCCCTCCGGCCAGGAGGCGGGCTTCTGGGCTGCGGTGTTCATCAGGCTCCGTTCGGGTGGGGCATGGCGCGGCATGCGGCGGCGTGCGCGTTCGCGGCGTCCAGCACGTCCGGCATCTCGCCGGGCTTCCGGACGTGGGACACCCACACCCCGCCCCAGCCGCCTTCTCGCCCGCAGCCGTGGCAGCGCCACGCATACCCGGAGAGGTGGTCCCCGGTGTATCGGCAGTCGTAATGGTGCGGATACGCCACGACTTGGGCGCCGCCGAGGGTAAGGAACCGAGCCAGCGGGAGCGGTCCGGCGGGTACTACCGGCCCAGCGGACGCCGCTGGCTCGATGTTGGAGGGCGACCGGCGGAAGCCCGGGAGGATGCTCATGGTCAGTTCCCCTCGTTCGAGTCGGTGTAGTTCCAGCCGCGGATGCGACCGAACCGCACGGCGTTCTCGGCGTTGACGACGTCCCGGTTGCGCTGCTCCCGGGTCGAGTCGTCTGCGTGGGCGAGTGCTTCTCGTGCGTCGGTCAGCCGCTGCACCGCGGCCTTCTTGTCGTTGCGAGTCACTGTCCAGTCCTTCCGGTGGCGATCGGGGGCGGTGACGTGTTCACCAGGGCGCGGGTACCGTTCATCAGGCTCCGTCCGGCTTGGGTGCGCAGTCCTCGTGATAAGCGGCGACGAGCTCGGCGGCCTTGACCTTGATGGCGCCGAGGCGGCCCACCCGTTCGCAGTTACGGGTGATCGCGACATAGGTGTCGCCCCGCTCGATCTCATTGCCGCATGCGCTGCAGGTCACGGGGGTTCGGTCCTTTCAAGAGGTGAGCGGGGGCGGTGCCGGGTCACCAGGGCGCGGGTAGGCCCGCCGTCCGGCAGAGATCCACGACCAGGGCGCGGATACCGTCCCTGGGGAAGGTCGTGGTCGTGATCGCTGCCGGTATCCGGGCGTTGGAGTTCGCGGTCACGACGATGCGCGTCATCCCGCCGGGGGCTTGCTCGATCGTGATGGTGTTTTTCGTCCCCATGGTTCAGTTCCTTCCTGTGATGATCGCGGCGGCGATGGCGCACCAGCCGATGTGCCATGCCTTGTCGAGTGCCGCGGCGCCGGTGGCGAGCGGCGGCTGTCCGAGGGCTGCGAACTTGTCCTTGCCCCAGCGGCTCATGGCTTTGGTGAGGAGCGGCATGACGCCGTGGTCGCGGCGGTCCATGGCGTAGTGGGAGGCCGCGTTCAGAGTGAGGCCGAGGAGGGTTCGGCGGATGCTGAGCTGCTCCCCTGTGGCTGCCACGGCCAGGCCGAGAAACGTCGCCTGCGTGGCAGTGAGTGTGGCGACGTGGATGGTGCACGCGCGGCGGCCGTCGGCGCCGGGGTTGCCTTTCGTGCGGGCGCACCAGTCCGTCTGTGTCCACACGTCGCCGACGCACTGGCCGGCGTGGAGCGCGGCGTACACGCCGCCGAAGCGTCCGAGGGTCATGACACCACCCGGTCCCGCTGGGTGTCCCAGGCGGTGCAGTGGGCCGCCTCGCGGCCGTCAGCCCACCGGATGGTGACCTGCCACACCGGCCACGATGACCGGTCCGTTTCGATGTCGAGGACTTCGTACTCCTGGCCCCAGTAGCCGTTGTAGTAGCGGCCACCGACCTTGCGGGGGCCGATCTCTTCGCTGAAGTCGGTCACCGCGGGCTCCCGCCCGGCCAGTGGTTTTCGAGGAGAGCACGCTCGTGATCTCCGCAGTAGCCGAACGAGGCGCCGCGCTTGGACGGCTTGCGGCACATGGTGTCGCGCTGGCCCCAATCCGAGTCGCCCTCGTCACAGCAGCAGTTGCCAGCGTCGAACGCGGCCTTCTCCTCTGTGGTGAACCGGTCGGGGTCGGTGTACGGGGTGACGATGCGGTTCCGGTTCACGCCACCTCCTGGATGGTGACGCTGTTGGCGTGGTCCTCGGCAGCGTGCTCCCGAGCCCAGCCGAGAGCGCCCCGCAGCGTCTTGTAGTTCACGCCGACGGCGGGCCGGCCAGTGTCATCGCGCCACCGCTGGTTGCAGGTGCCGCAGCGGCCCACGAAGTCGACTCGCAGGGGATTGCCGAAAACGAGTCGGCCTGGCCCGACGGCGATGGTGCCGGGCTCGGGGTCGGTGAGCGCAGCCAGCGCCTGAACGAGGTCGCTGCGGTCGAACGTGCTGGCGGCTTCGGTGAACATGGCGCGTGCCGTGGTGAGGTCACCGTCGTGGATGGCCTCGTGGATCGCGGCTGCTGCGCCATCGAGTGGGGTGGCTCCGCCGTACTCGGCGGTGATCTGTAGTAGGTCGGTCAGGTCTGGGTCGAAGTTGGTCATGTTGGTCCTTCGAGAAGGTTGCTGGTGTTCCGTGAGGCGGCCAGTCACGGGGTGACTGGCCGCCAGGACGCAGCACCAGAGCGCTACGACCTTTCGATGCGGACCTTGGACACCGACGCCCGGCAGCCCTGGCAGCTCACAGAGACCAGGACGTGCGACTGCCCGTTGGGCTCCTCGAGAGTCCAACTCACGCTGAGGTGCTCGCAGCTCCGGGAGGCGGGAAGCAGGTCGCTGTAGTTGATGTTCATGGCTGTCCTTTCTGAGGTGAACGCTGCGAGGTCAGATGATCCGGAGATAGCGCAGGTGCGAACGCCAGATCGGTTCGAGGTTGGGCAGCGCGGCGAGCTCCGCCGCGCTGTTCCAGCTCAGGTCGAGGAGTTCTCCGTTGCTGCGGACGTCGGGCTGCTGGGCGAAGCGGACGGCGAAGACCATCCACCAGTGCCAGTTCTCGCCGTCGACTGAGCCTGCGGCACGGTGGCAGCGGTCACCGCCGAGCCGGTTGAGGACGAGTTTCAAGTCGTCCGGGCGGACCTTGAGGCCCGTCTCTTCTTCCAGCTCCCGGATCCCAGCAGCCAGGAACAGAGGCTGCTCGGATCTGGCGCCCTTGGGCGTGGTGCGGGGCGTGAGTTCGTCGACGTGTCCAGCGCAGGGCGCAATGTCGCGCGGGGCCTTGGCTCGGAGCCCAGTCAGGTAGCGGCCGTTCCACTCGACAAGGACACCGACGACGGCGTGGTTGCAGAGGTCTCCCACCGCCTACGCCGCCCGCTGAGTCCGGCTGGTGCCGGTCAGGGTGAAGAGCCGCTTCCAGCCGGCGAGGGTCAGCTTGTAGCGGAGCCCGTCGGCGATGACCTGAATGACGAGCCCGGCGTCACGTAGTACCTCAAGCTGGTTCTTGACGACGTCAGGCGTGAGACCGGAAGCGTCGGCGATGCCGCGCGCCAGGGCGGGCTGGCGCATGGCGGTGAGCAGGGTCTGCTCGACGTTGTCCCACTGGGCGTTGGTGTCGGTCATGTGGTGGGTCCTTCCGTTAGCGGCGGGTGAGGTGGTGGTGGAGCTCTTTGACCAGGGCGCGGATCCGGTCGGATGGGGTCGCGTTGCTGGCCTTCTCGCAGACCATGACCAGCAGGAGCCGGCGGAGCTGGGCGTCCTGCTCATCGCCTCGGGCCTCGCTCAGCCACTCCTCGAAGGCTCGCGCTCGCGTGGTGACTTCGCCGGCGTCGTAAGCGCCGGTGGCCACGACGTTGTCGGGGGCGAGCCTCATCGCGCAGCCGACCGCGATGAGGCGGTCAGTGGAGCGAGTAGGAGTGCTGGTCGGGATCGGGTTCTTGCCGAGCAGGTGTAGCCAGTCCAACGTGGTCTCTCTCTCAACTGCAGGTGGCGTAGCGTCCGTCAGGGGTCTGTGTGGCGAGGCCGTCGGCGATGAGTAGGTCGAGCGCGCGGGACACGTCCAGGGCAGACAGGTCGCTATCGGCCATCAGGTCGGGGACCTCTGCGGTCCGCCGCTGGATGAGCGCCTCACGTGTGGCGTCAAGGTGCTCGGCGGGGACCGTGGCCCTCGGAGCGGCGGGGCGCGGCTCGGTCGCCTCGGGAACGGACTGCGCCTGGTCCTCGCCTGTGCTGGTCAGATCGGAGAGCGACCAACCGTCATCGTCAGCCAGCACCTGTCCCTGGCCGGTGTAGCCGAGCGGGACGATGGATGAGGTGATCGCCTCGTCGTAGGTAATGGGGTCTGCGGCGATCCGGCCGGCGATCTCGCGGACGTCGACGCCGGTCTCCCCGGGCTTCAGGTATTCGCGGATGCTCTTGGTTCGCTGGGTGATACCGCTGCGCTGGTCGATGCCCTTCAGGTAGTTGAGCCCGGGGACATCGCTGGGGAGATCCTCCGGGTTGCCCTCGGTGCCGAGCATCCGCTTCGCGATCCGGTCTGAGCGGTGGACACAGGCATTGAACGCGGTCAGTGCTTCGCGGACGCCGCGGTCTCCGAGGACGTCGACGTCGCCTTCCTGAGAGCCGAGGGTGAGACTGAACCCGACTTTGCGTCCCTCTTGGAGGATGGCCAGTGCCAGTGGCACTGCGAACTCCGCCAGCGCGGGGTCGTTGGTGATCATCGGCCATTCGTCGATGACGACGGCGACCATCGGGTGCTGCGGGGTGGGGTCGAACCAGCCCTTGCCGACGTTCTCGCGGCCCAGGTGGTCGGTCCACTTCATCTGCCCGAAGTAGGCGGCGCGTTGCCTCATCGCGGTGTAGGCCCACCACAGCAGCCGCACACATGACAGCGGGCCCCAGGCGGTCACGTCGGGGTGTCCACGCCACACCGCGAACGGCTGGCATTGCGGGTCCCCCATCCACAGCGCGCAGATGCGGCCGTGGTCGCACTCGGGGCAGGACCGGTCGGCCAGGCAGGTGCGGCACAGCTTTGCCTGCCCTGCTTCACACGCAACGACGTGGAGGGTGCTGGTTTTGCCGGAGCCGATGACGCCAACGGAGAGGCCGCCGGCGGCGCCGTTGTACGGGGCGTGGAGCTGCCAACGGGACGGTGTGGAGTCGGCGTATCGGCCGAGGGTGAAACAGCCCGTCTCGGGGTCGTAGGTGGACGCGCCGTCCCAGCGGTCTTCGCGCGCGTGGGCCTTGGTCTCGGTGAGGACGGTGACGACGCCGCGGCGGGCGCTGCGACTCTCGGGTGGCTCGACGCTGACGTGGTCGAAGGGGACGTCGTACAGGCCGGCGATCTGGCCCTCGATGGTCTTGAGATCGTGGAAGGTGCCGCGGCGGGCCACTGATAGCGCCACCTCGAACTTGAAGCCGCCGGGGAGTTCCTGGAGCCCGTGGAGGTGGGCGTCCTGGAGGTTGCCGTTGACGCAGAACTGGTCCCGGAAGCGGGTGAGCCGCTTATCCTCGCGCTGCTCGATGGGCGCTTCGATCGCGGGGGGCTCGTCAACGGCTGGGAGCTCGCGGCGCCGGTTGCGGTACAGGTGCGGCGCGGACACTGCCAGCCCCCCGCCGAGCAGCGCGATCTGCATCAAGCCGTGCGGGCCGACCGGCGTCCACGTGGAACCGACCAGCATCCACGCTGCCCCGGCGACTGCGGCGACCTTGGCGTTCTGCTGCTGTGCGCGGCGCGACCTCAGGGTTTTGGTGGTTTCGAGGAGGCGAGCCTCGCGTGTCCGCCACATCGCCCATCCGCCGCCCATGACCGAGGCGCCTGCGGCCGTCAGCGCCGCCCAGCCGAGGCCGGGGGTGGCGTAGTGCGCGATGGCCGCCGTGATGTCGGCTGCGGCCATCCATTTGAACGGGGCGAGGACGACCGAGTTCGCTGCGACGACCAGCCGCAGCCCGCCCGGTGCCTTGGGAGCGTCCGCGGTGACGGGTGCATCGGTGCTGGGCATCACCGCCCAGTCGGGCAGCGTGGCGATCTCCGGCGTCATCGTCGCGGCGACGGGCACGTCCGAGGTGTGGCTCTTCATCGTCGACTCCCCTCCCGCTGGTGGTAGCGCTTGTCCTTGGCGACCTCGGTGATGCCGCCAGCTGATGCGATGGCGTATCCGACGGGCCGCATGATCCGGTCTTCGCGGTTGATGAGGCACTCGCCCTCGAGCCGCGCGGTACACGCGGCCTCAAGCCACGCCGTGGCGATCCGCGCCCGCTCCACCCAGCGGGCGGCGAGCTCGAACTGCTCCATCCCTGTGGCGACGTTCGCTTTCGTTCGGGCTTCCGCAACGGCGGCTTCGGCCGTATCGATCTGCACGGCGAGGGCTCCGGTGATCGCGGTGCAGAGATCACGCCAGGCGGCATGTGTCACATCGCCCTGCAGAAACCGGATTCGCCGCGGCCGGGCCCAGCGGCCGGACAAGGGCAGGAGTGGAGCGTCCTGGATAACCCGCCCGTCGGTGGCGCCGAGCGTCTGCGCCGCAGTGTCCGCAGACGCGATGGTCAGCTGCCAATCCGCGACCCCGGCCAGCTGCCGGCGCGGAGCGTCAGCTCTGCGGAGCGTCTCGGCCATCTCGACCATCGCGATCGTGAGCCGCATCCTGCTCTCCCCTCCTGCCCTTGTTCGAGTTCCTGGTGGTGTGGTTGCTAGCCGCGGTCGTGGTAGCGCTTGTCCTGCGCGACCTCGTTCTGGCCGACCGTGCGGATCGCCTCGAACACCGGGAGGTAGCGGGCGTCGGTGGCCTCCACGAACTGGGTTCCGTGCCGCATGAGTTCCATGGCCTGCTCAGACACTCCCTGCACGAGGCTGAGCTGCGTGCGTCCCGCCTCGACCTCCACGAGGGTCGCCTCCATGAGGACGGTGGCCTTGTAGACATCGGTGATGTGACCGAGAACCGCCGCCATCTCGTCCATCCAGGTGCGGTGGGTGTAGGCACCCGCCGTGGTGGTCGACGCGGTCGCGCCGACGGTCGGGGTGAACGTGGGAGCGGGAGCGGGAGCAGTGGGGCGTTCGTACGGGACGGGACTGGTCATCGGGTTCCTCCTGGTGCTCATACGTCGGACAGGTAGCGGATTCCGGCGATCTCCTCGGGGCCACCGGCGGCCTCCACGGCGTTCAGGACGGGCCGCTCGATGAGCTCCACGCGGCGGAGCATGTCCGCGACCTGGCCGAGGAACATCTCGGTGTCCTGGTGGAGCTTGAGGACCCCGGCGATCTGGGAGCGGCCGGCGTCGGCGGTGGTGAGCTGCCGCAGCATCGCCTCCAGTTCGAGCGGGAGCGCCTCGAGGCACTGCCCGATCGCGACGACAGCCCGCTGCCACTCGCCGTGGGTGTAGGACTCCCCGCTCATGGGGCGCTTGGGCCGGGCGTACGCGATAGGTATGTTCCGGCGAGGGACGATCTGACCGGGCATGGGTTCTCCTTCGATCGCTGCCACCGGAGTGACCGGCGGCAAGGTGTCCTGCTTGGGTTGCGGCTCGGGCCGCGAACCGGGCTCTGGTGTGGCCTCCGCTCCGGGCGGAAGCTCAGGTGTCGACGGACCCTCGACCGGACGGCTGCTATCGGCCGTCGCAGGCTCGAGCTCGATCGGCTCGACGATCTCGGCGTCCACCACGGTCGACTCGGGCTCGGCCTCCTGGGCGGCGTCGGGCGCAGCCTCAGGCTCATCGGTGTGCCGCTGCTGTGCGGTCTGCTCGCCGTGGCACTTCACACACAGCCGCTCCTGCTTGCCATCGACCGTCGTGAGGGACCGGAGTGCGACCACGGCGCCGCACCGCCCGCACACCCCGAGCGGCACCCGGTTCGGACGCTCCTGCGCCTTCCGCTGGCGGCGTGTCTCATTCCATGCGGTGCGGGCACCGCCGCCCGCAGCGTCGAACACCCGACGCCACGGCCCCGTGGTGTCCCGGATCGCGCGGGCCCGCTCCGCCGAACGTGGCTCGCGCCGCATCCGCCGCCGGACGCCACCGGCGACACGGAGCCCCGCCCACGCCCACCACAGGCCCGTCGCCGGACCACCACGACGTCCGTCAGCGACCCGGCCCAGGACCCGCTGCGCCCACGCCTCACGGCGCTCACGCAGATCCTCACGGATGGCCTCCGCCGCGGCGCGTGCCTCATGCCGTGCCTGCCCGATAGCGGCGTCCGCAGCCCCACGGGTGATGAACCACGCCGCGAGCAGCGCAGTGACCAGTGCACTGACCGGTTCCATCTACTTGCCGTTGAGGTTGTTGGTGACGGCCCGGTCCACGTTTGCGCCGCCAGACTTCACAGCGCTCTGCAGCGTCGTGAACAGCGACCCGCTCGCGCTCATCAACGCGACCCCGAACACCACCGCGATGAGCGGGGTACGGACACGGTGAAGGCCGTTGCGCTTGCAAGCCTCCTCGAAAAAAAAGATCCCGGTGATGATCGCGATGAGGGTGAACACCCCCACCCCGAACAGGTTCATCCCGGTGAACCCTCCGAAGAGGTTGGTGATCGTGGCAGCCGCGCCGACGCCGACGAGCAGCAGCACCCACGCCACGAAACGCGGCACCCGGTGCTTGTAGTGGAGTGCTCCGGCGATGGCGGCCAAGATGACCGCTCCAGCAATAGTCATGTCGATCGGACTCCCTTCATGTCAGTCGAAGACCAGCCACAAAGTGGCGATGGCCGTGGTCACCAAGACCGCGATGTTGAAGTGCAGGACCCTGCTGAACAGCCACGCGGTTCCGAGACCGAGTAGCACGCCGGCGGCGCCGACAGTGACGTAGTAGGTGAGCGGGACCCAGACCAGCCAGCCGCGCTCGTAGCCCTCGGGCAGCCACGCCCGGGACCGGACGTAGGCGCGGTACTCGGCGAACGACGGCGGCTTAGCCGCGTAGACGCTCTTGGGATGTGAGGTCTTCTGCTGGGCACCATCCAGCGCCTGCCGGGACCAGTGCCGAACCAGACCCCAGACCTGGTCCAGGGTGCTGAGCCGGTCGCCGTCCAGGTCTGCCGCGGGCAGCGCGACCGTCATCTCGCTGGATCCCGGCGCTACGGGCGGGTCCTCGGACCTGATCGGGTCCGGGTAGGTGGTGCGAGTCGGTGGGACCTTCGTCATCGGGACCTGGTCGGCCTGGACCTGATCGGTCCGCGGCGCAGCCCGGTCGATGATCTGGTCCGCGGTGCACACATCCCGATCGACGGGAGGCGCGTCGAGATCCGAGGCAGGACCACCGAGGCTGACATCCGGAAGCGATGACATCGTCAGCCCCTCCTCGGCCGGAAGGCCGGGATCGCCTCGGCGAGCTCCATCAGCTTCTTGGTCAGCTCGACGTCGACCGCTGGCGCGTCATGCGGCCTCTGCTGCCGCACCTTCGCCAGCTCCCCACGCAGCCACTGCACCGCGAGATCGGCGCCCTTCCTGTGGTCGCCGGCAGCCTGCGCCGCCTCGATCTCCTGCCGGTACATGGAGGCGCGACCGGCGGCCTTGTCGCGAAGACTCGCGGGCACGGTTAGACTCCTCTCACGCGCGTGTGCGCGGGCACGGGTGCGTGTGTGCGCATGCGCGTGCACTCGCACGTTGGGCGGGTCCCCGGGGCATAGCCCCGCGAGCGACCGGATCCCCGACGCGACGTGGCGGCAGCGAGGATCTGAACCTCGCCAGCCAGCAGACGGTCACTCGTCATCGGGCTCCACCACTCCCCGCGCGGAACCCCGCCAGATAGGCCAGAGCGCCGACCGCAACCATCGCCACGCCGACGAGACTCACCGTCGTGGTGAGCGTCAGCACCAGCCGCGCGACGACCATCGCGGCCAGGCCGATGAACAGCCACTCTCCGGTGGTCGCCAGCATCGACTTCAAGTTCTCTTCGGTGTTCACTGATCCGCCGCCTTTGCAAGATCGATGTGGCCGCCCCGGATTTGCTTCACCAGTTCCAGTGCGGCGGGCTTGCCGATGCTGAGTGCCTTCGCGAGCTTCTCGGCGGGGATGTGGCGGCCGTGGTCGGCGAGGTACGCCTTATCCGCAGCAATCGCCTCGTTGATCCTCTGGAGTGGCTTGGCCTTGGACCCAGTCCGCTTCTTCGGACCGGTCTGGGTCTTCGGACCGATCTGGGTCTTGCGGGTCCGAGGGTGGGGCAGGTCCGCCGGGTCTGAGACCTTCTCGTCAGACCGGTCCGACCCGTGGGGCTCGGACCCATCGCCGTCCGGGTCCGGGACCTGGGTCCGGGACCCGTGGGTCTCAGCCCCAGCGGGCCTATCCAGGTCCGCCCGATCCGGCCCACAGGTCTCGGACCCATCCGAGACCTGGCCACCGTCGGACCCAGCGGGGAGAAGCTCCCCCCGCACCGTCGCGCGGATCTGCGGGTGAAGAACCGGGGGCGCAAAGTCCAGCCCCTGAGCTTCGAACCAGGTCCGCTTCTCCGGCTCAGCAAGGCCGGCCCAAGGCGCTGGCGTCGTCAGGTCCGCGAGCGCCTCAGCATTGGACAGCGACCCGATCTGGGCGAGAAGCGCAGCCTGCCGCTCCGGGTCCCGGGCCAGGTTCGCGTGCTCGACCGCGGCTCTGGTGGCGCGCCGGAGTCGGTACTTCGCCCGGGTGATCTTCTCGGTCTTGGCGTCAGCCTCGCGCAGCGACCGGACCCGATCGGCAGCCGTTGCGACCCGCGTGAGGCGCCGCTGCGCGTCGACTTCCGCTGCAGTGCGCCCGGTGGCCTCCGCGATGCGGAGCCATACCAGGACACGCTCAGGCGTGAGCCGGATGTTGAACGACCGGCCACGGATGCGGCGGCGCTCGATCGCCATGCCCCGCTCCCACAGCCACGCCGCGACCAGTGGCATCACGAGACGGAAGAGCGCGACCTCGCCCTTGTCTGCGTCCAGCGCGGAGAAGACGCCGGAGAGGGCCGTGATCACCCAGACGGCGACGCCGTCGACGCCGGCCTTGCCGACCTTGGGGTCCAGGATGTTGCGGCGGGCCCGGAGAGCGCAGACGAAGGCAGTGAGCTCAAGGACACCGCCCACCACGATGACGAGCTCGATAGGGAAGTCGAGCTTGTCGTAGAAGAACTTGCCCATGCCCTGGGCACAGACACCCGCGATGATCACGGCGACGAGGAACGTCAACCGGTTCTCCAGGCTGGGCGTGTCCTTCTTGTCGTCCTCGGCGGAGGCGGCGGTGCGGCGCGCGATGAGCACCATCAGGGCCACACAGATGAGGAGGACGATCCCGCCGGACACCAAGTACGGTCCGGCAGTCCAGAGGAGCGCCGCGGCGTCGTTGAGGGGGACGGTCATGCCGCTGCCTCCTCGATGCTCTGCTTGAGCTGGCGGCGCTCCCGCCCCGAGAGCCCGCCCCACACGCCGTAGGTCTCGCCGTGGGCGAGGGCGTAGTCGAGACACTCGGATCGCACCGGGCAGGATCGACACACGCGCTTCGCCTGCTGCGTGGGCGCTCCCGTCTCGGGGAAAAACGCCTCCGGGTCCGTCTGCGCGCAGAGCGCGAACATCTGCCACGGCAGCTCACTCGCGGGCTCGACCGGCTCCCACCGGGGAACCTCGGTCGTGCCGGCGACGAGGTGAACGCGGCGTCGCTGTCGGGCGGTCATCGATGATCTCCGATCAGGAACAGTGGATGGAGGGGCGGAGAAGGGTGACGGGGGCCGGGCAGGAGCGCGTGATGCTGTCCACGATCAGGCCCGGAGTCGGGTACGCCAGGACGTAGCCGACGCGGCCGGTGAGCTGGAGCGTCGGGGGACGCCATGTCCCGGTCGTCTCCTCGTACGGGCCGAGCAGCTCGCCAAACGCGGCGAACGTCTCGGGGTAGACGGCGACGACCAGCGCGGTGCCGTCCGCGTGTAGATACGCGGTGACCCAGTCGCTGCCCTGCACGCTCTTGTGATGGCGGACCCCGTTGAGGACGCCAGTGACTGTGACGTGGTCACCCTCATCGTGGCTGGCGGCGACGATCGTGGGCACGCTGGAAACGATCACGGTCACGCCGCCTCCCCGTTGGCGAGGCGCGTCCACGCAGTGGCGACGTCAATGGCCTCCGCGCGGGCACTGCTCGGCCACGTCCTGCTGGCCAGGTCGGCGAGCCATTCCTCGTCGACCTCGGGGAGCTCGACGGTCATGGAGTCGGGGTGTTCGAACGGCGGCTCGGCCTGCAAAACGAGGGTGGTGCCGCACACGGAGCAGTGCAGCCACGGTCCGTACACGCGGCCGGCCGCGGTCTCGGCCTCCTGAACGCGCCAGGCGTGGCGGCCGGTGAGGCGGTGGATGAGGCGGCGCAGCGCGGTCACCATGCCGACACCTCCAGCCGGATCCCGACCCGGCCGGTCGCGTCGTCGATGACGTCGACGATGTTGGCGGTTTCGTCGGGGGAGATGGTGTGGGCGATCCCGTGGGTCGACGCGGCTTGGTCGCAGGCGTCCATGACGATCCGGTCCGCGGTCTCCCACGAGTGGTCTCCGCGGTCGAGGGTCTCGGCGAGGCGACTGGCAATGGGGCCGGCGGCGTGGTCGAGGAGCCCGGTGTGATCGGGCACCCGCGTGACAGCGCTGCGGATGGCGGTCTCGATGTCGCGACGAGTCATGACCGACCCCCACTGTTGGGGTCCAGGGAGAAGAACACGACTGCAGCCGGGACGTTGTTGGGGAGCCGGGAGGACTGCCGGGCAGTCTTGAGCACCTCGTGGAAGATCTGCTGACGCGTGGAGTCCTTGTGAGCTTCGATCACGCCGTCCGTGGTGCTCTGGTTCTGGCCCGCCCACTGGATCGTGATCACGAAGTGGAACTCGGACATCACCAGCCACCTCGATCCCGCATCCGGGCGGCGGCCTGGTCAACGGCGCCGACGGCTCGGGCCGCGAACTGCTCGGCGCGAATGAACTCAGCTTCGCCGTCCATCCAGACCCGCATCAGGTCGTGGACGTCGCCGCGGATCTCCCGCACCCAGGCGTGGCCGGGCGGCGGGGCAGCCAGTCGGATGGCGCCGTAGGTGAAGTGGAACCCGTAGGGGACCCGGGCCGAGTCCAGTCGCTCGTTGGGCCTGTAAGCGAACTCGGCGTGGAACGCGAACCTATGCCGGGGGCGTGTGGTCGTGCCCTCGACGGTCAGGTTCGGAGTCGGGAACGTACCGCTGAACAGCTCCTTGGTGATGTTCAGTCCCCACGTCGGGGCGTCCATCACCATGCGGGCGTCACCCAGTTCGAGGTGATGCTTGACGGGGCCGCTGCCCTTGCTGGGATTGGTCGTTGTGATGATCAGGTAGCCGTTCACGGGCACACCTCCCTGCTGATGTCGGCTGCTGGGACGGAGTGTCCGAGCGGGCACCGGTACCGAATGGGTCCGTCCTCGAGCGCGTGCTCGGGGTGGATGGGGCAGATCGAGATCGGGCGGGTCACGATCGGGACGCCGGTCTGGTCCAGCGGGATGCGCGACTCGGCGATGCGGGCGGCGGGGGCGCTACTCACTGCTCCTCCCGAGCGGTGAACCCGGCGACGGCCTGGAGGAACGCGGCCTGCGCGGCGGTGGTCGAGTCGACCGCGACGGTCGCGCCGGAGGCCTGCATAAGCAGGGTGAGGAGCACCCCGATGGACTCACGGGTCAGGTCGTCGCCCGGCGCCGTGTCGACGCCGAGGCTGGCGAGCATCTCCTCGAACGCGACCCGAACCGCGGCCAGCGGCAACGCGACCGGGGCCGGCAGGTCGGGGACGACCGTCAGGACCGGGCGCTCGAGCGCGGGCGCGGTCACTTCTCCCCGCCCATCTGACGGTCGTAGACCTCGCGGCAGCCGGGCGGCGTCGTCTTGTCGGGGCGCTCGGCTGGCTTCTCGCCGTGTGGCCACGTGCTGCTGTGCTCCGGTGGAGGTATCTTGGTCATGGAACTTCACTCCTTTGATGCGGTGGTTGGTTCTGCTGGCCCCGTTCCGGTGCTTCACCACCGGGCGGGGCTTCTTCATGAGCTCTGGTCCTTGCGGGGGAACACGGTCCGCACGGCGTTGACACAGGCCCGGCCCCAGTAGGTGGCCAGCGAGGTCATCACCTCCTTCACGCGGTCTTCAGCGGTCTGGGAGGGGAGAGCCTTCGCGGGCTCCGCCCTCTCCACCGGCACAAAGTCGTCGCTCATCAGGCAGCCCGCTGCATGGTTCGCAAGGCGCGCCATGACTCGGCGTACTCCTCGAAGTCGACGACCAGGCCGAGTTCAACGACCTCCGCGACGAAGTCACGGACGAACTGGCGGGGGATTCCCCAGGCCCGGCCGAACTTGACGCCGGGGAACCGGCCCTCGCGGAGCCCTCCGTAGAGGTACTCGCGCGACCGGCCGATCACGACGGCGACATCCGGCACGGCCATGAACGGCTGTGTCGTGCAGAGACACGACGGTGTCTCCACGGTCGGAACGGTCTCGGCTGTTTCCATGCATTCAATGTCGCACCATGCATGCATGGTGTCAAGTGTCGCGAACCTGTCTCGCCAGTCACTGTCGCGATACCGTCGAGACCAGGTACACCTGGATGAACTATGTGTGGGAGGTTGTCCCCTTTGGATGGATCACGAGGTCCCTCGCACCGGCATGTTGCCGACGACATCAGGACCAGAATCGGAACAGGCGAGTACCCCATCGGGATGCCGATCCCGTCGACGGTCAAACTGACCGAGCACTACAGCGTCTCGAAAACCGTCATCCGCCAGGCTGTTGCACAGCTTCAGCAGGAAGGCCTGTTGGAGGGGCACGGCGGGAAAGGGGTGTTCGTCCTGACCACCCCGGCCGAGCAAACGGCTGAACGAGTCAGCGTTGAAGATCTAGCGCAGAGGGTCAACGCCCTCAGCGACGACCTCCGGGACCTCGCCACACGCATCACGTCCATCGCGCCGGACCGAGACCTGGCAGGTGAGGTCACTGAGCTCCGGGGACTAGTTGTGCAGCTGTACAACCGACTCGGGCACCCTCTTTCGGATGAGAGCGCCGAAGCCCCCGCGTCACCGCGGCGACGTGACACAGGTACCTGACCTCCTGATCAGCGAGGGAACTGATGACCGAACCCACCAGGGTCGTCGATCTGCGAACCCGCTCTACCTACACGCCGGACTGCGCGACCCTAGCAAGGAACCGGCTTCTTCTTGCGCGCAAGAGCCTTGACCTCTCTCCTGAGGAGTTCGCGGCGCTGCTCAGCCCCATGGTCGGCTGGCCAGTCAGTTCGGACGCAGTCAAATCGTGGGAGACCAGACTCGTACCACCGGGCGATGTTCTCATCGCGGTCAGCACGGTCACGCCGGCGGCCTCGGACCGGCTGGGACTGCGATCCCACAAGTTCATCGCGGCGTTCATCGGCGAGGACGCGGTGAAGGCACTTATCGACCAGGCTGACCCTTCGCCTGAGCCGTCCTCGGGGTGGCTCGACTTTCACGCGATTCGGATCGATCACCCATCTGGTGCGTGCGACCTGCACTTGTTCCCCTTCGGGGCGGCGATCTTGCACCTCTCCGAGGAGCTGGACCTGCCCAACATCGCCAACCTCGCGGTCTGGCGCTACCGCTCGTACGCGGAGAACCTCAGCTGGGCGACCGCTCGACTCCGGGAATTCACCTCGGACGACACGATCACTGCCTCGTACGTCCTCAGTCTCTACTGGCTCCACAGCCCAATCTGGGTAGGGCGGATGCTCGACACCGCCCTCCGGATCATCTGCGCGCCGCGGGTCCTCGTCGACCGAGAACAGGCCGGCAGCGACGAGTGCCTGCCCGCAGCTGAGCAGGCCGAGAGGACTCTCCTTGCTGAGGGGTTCGAGCACGGGGAGATGCGCCCCTTTGGATTGGCCGGCGTATCTCTCGGCTACGCGTCCTGGTCCGGCGTCGCCTACCACCCGCTCGACGATGCCCGCTGTCTGGATGAGGACGACCTCGTGTCGTGTGAGCTGAACATGCAGGCGATCTGGGCGTACTGCGAGTACATCAACGGCCAGGTCGAGCAGCGCGAGTCCCCAGCCGTTGCGGATGGCTACGGCTGGAGGTTCCTGCGGGCGGCGCGTTCAAGACTCGCGAATCCGCGCCCACAGGAGACGGGGCAGCACCGTTCCATGCGCGACGCAGTCCTGGAGACGAGCGGCTTGCTGGGGCACATCGATCAAGCCATAGAGGTTCTTCGAGAGGAAGGCGTCCAATGAGCAAGATTCAGGACCGGGCGGTGCTCGTCGTCGTTGACGTCCAGAACGGCTTCATCCGCGAGGCATCGGCGCCGGTCGTGCCAGTGATCGCGGATCTCGTGGCGCGCTGGCAAGCCGCCGGCAGGGACGTGGTGTTCACCCGGTACCTCAACTACCCGGGATCCCCGTTCGAGCGGTTGATCAACTGGTCAGATCTAATGGACTCGCCGCAGACCGACATCGTCCCCGAACTCCAGCCCTACGCCGAGAAGGCGACAGCCGTCATCGACAAGAAGGGGTACGGCCTCTTCGCCGACGCTGCTGGTGCCGCGCTCGTGGCGGAGCGGGGATGGCAGGACATCTACGTCTGCGGGATCGCGACCGAGAGTTGCGTCCTCGCTACTTGCCTCGGCGCGTTCGAGGCGGACCTGACGCCGTGGCTGGTCGAGGACGCCTCCGCGAGTCACGCGGGCCAGCACGTACATGATTCGGGTGTGCTCGTCACCCGGCGATTCATCGGGGAGGGGCAGATCATCGCTGCGGGCGACATTCCGGTCGAGTTGGCGAGTTCGCAACTTGAAGCCTGTGAAGCCTGAGCCTGGCTCCTGGCCCGTCGTCGCGGCGTTCCGTCCCTGGGCGCGCGGAGCGATCGTTGATGGGCAGACCGAGCTCCATTACGTCGGCGTTCCGTCCCCGGGCGCGCGGAGCGATCGAGATGCAGGACGGCCCCGGGGATTGCAGCCCCTTTCCGTCCCCGGGCGCGCGGTCGCTAGAGCGTTAGGCCGCCGTAGATGTTCCCCGCTTGGATGACCTTGCCAGCGGTGCCGTTGAACTCGTTGCTGACGGAGGCACCCCGGGGCTCGTCGTCAGGTTGTCCGAGGTGGCCGAGCTGGATGAGTTCGCCAGCCTCGCCATTGACGATGTTCCTCACGCTGGGGGTTCGGTCGCGCGGGCTGTCGTTTCCGGGACGTCCGGTGTTCGTGTCCATGGCGGATCACGGTAGCTGGCCACTAATTCGTTCACCCTATTTGGTGACAAGTTTCGTTAACGTGTCATAGTCCGGAAGATACCGCGCAGTCATTGGCTGTCGGAGCATGCGGGGCATGGCGCCTCTACGAGCGAGGCAGACACGACCACGCCGGCGCCGTAGCAGGTGCGGCATCCGAGGTCGCTGCTGAGCGCGTACGCCGGCCCTGGCTTCCCGTGGACCGCCTCGTCGTACGCTTCGCCGTCTTCGGGGATGCGGCTACCGTCCGGGCGGTAGCGGGGACTGGGCGGGGGCGCGTCGGCGAGGCCGGTGCCGTGGCAGCCAGTGCAGGCGATGCTGGTCCAGTGGTTGCCGCGGGTGTAGGTGATCTGGCCTTGGCCTCGGCACGCGGCGCACGCTGGGCCGTTCCACGGGTCAGCGGTCATTTGTCGCCGTTTCCGCTGCAGTCGTGGCATTTGATCCACCGGTCGGGCTTGGCCTTGTTGGGTTGGCCGTTGCCGAATTCCCACCAGCCGCCTTGCCCGTTGCAGGTGCCGCAGATCGCCACAGGTCCACGATGTCAGGGGCGGACCCTGCGGACTAGAGCCGGTCCAGTAGATCCTTCTTCTTGGCTTCGAAGTCTTCGGGTGTGATCACGCCGGCGTCGCGGAGCTCGCCGAGCTGCCGCAGGAGTCCCATCACCTGGTCGGGGGTGGTGGCCTGCACGACGGGCGGCGGGCCGTCGTGCGTGCTGGGCAGTGCGGGCTGCGGCGCCGGCGCGGGGATCGCCGACGGCTGGGGGATGGGGAACGCGCCGGGCATCGGTGGGACGGCCCCGGGCTGCTGCCCGGCCGGGTACTCGAAGCGGTGCACGCCGAGGTCGCGCTGCTCACCGACCTGCCGGCCGTGCACGGAGACCCGCATGGCGTGGATCGCTTGGTTGAGGATGTCGCGGACCTGGTGGGGCTGGTCGACCCAGTCGAGCGTCGCGACCTCCGGCGGGATGCCGGGGCGGGCGACCCGCACCTTCACCGACCCGACGTGCTGGGTCCTTTGGAACAGGGTCTGGGACACGTCGACGTCCTGGATGTCCAAGAGCGGGATCTGCTGCTGGCGGGTGCCGGTGACTCCGCCGGTCTCCCAGTACAGGTAGTGGGTGGTGAGCCGGTAGTGGAGAACGACGCGTCCTCCGGTGGCACGGGAGGTGATGTTGCGGGACTCGCCTTCCCAGACGATCTGTTCCTGGCCGGAGTGAATGGTCATGGCGCCCTGTTCTGTGGTGAGCCCGCAGCGGGTGCGGAGTGTCGTGCGGGAGCCGTACCTAACGGGGACGTTTGAGGCGCCGGTCTGGTTGCCGTGTCGGCGGAGGCGGCGTTCTGCTGTGGGGTCCTGGCGGCGTGCACCCCTCGGGGCGCATTGGCCGGCGGTCAGGTTCGGCGGCGATGAGGGCGATACACCCACTCGTACTGGGCGGCGGGCGGCGTCGCCCAATAGGAAGAGAAACAGTGGGGATCATGGTGGCAGTCCCAGACTCCTCGGCCCGCCTGCGACTCGAGCTGGTTACAGTCCCGGCAGAGTAGGCCCCTCACCAGGCCGGTGATGTGATCGTGGTCGATCACCTGGGGAGGCGCGATGCGACAGATGGCGCAACGTGCCGCCTGGAGCGGGTAGAGCGTCCACCATACGAACCTGTCGGGTGGGCTATCGGTCGGCCAGCGGGCGGGCAGGGGATCCGCAGGCTCGGGCACGTATCGGGGCCACACCCTGTAGTCGAAGCAACGGTCGCCGAGCGGGACGTCGCAGACGTGTGTGGTGCGGCCCAGGTAGAGGCCCCCAGCGTCTGAGCAGCGAACCATCCGGTGTGTCCGCGGGTCTGGCCCTCGACGGCACAGGATGTCCTCGGCCGTTGGGTCGACGACGTGGAACCGCCCCCATTTGTCAGGGGCTGTCCTGACGGGAGCGGGACCGCTGGCCGGGTAGGGGCCTACTGGCCGAACGCAAGGTGGCGACATCTGGTGGACCTTCCGCGCTTTGCTGGGACGGGCTCGGCGCGGTGGTGTCTCAGCCGATCCAGGTGACGCCATGAACTACGACCCGGCAGCTGGCCTCGTCGATCCGGACGTGGGCGACGCCGTCTCCGTCGTCGAACAGCGCGAACCGGTATGCCGGATCGTCGACCAGCCGGTCGGGGTACGTGTGTCCCCACGGGTCCCGAGGCAGATTCACGAGCACGTCATACAGCGCCTTGTACGGACGTTCGGGGAGGCCCTGCACTTCAGCGGCGGCCTTCGCGTGGAAGGCGACCTCGTAGCCGCTCACGCGGGCCGGGGGCGGAAGACCTCATCCATAGAGACAGTTTCTCCGACACCGCCGCGGATGTCCGCGTAACGCTGGTGAAAGTCGGGCTTCGTGTACGCCGCGGCGAGGACCGACCAGGTCCTGAGAAGGTCCCGCAGGACCCGGTACCCGGCGGGCGCACGCGCGCCGACGACTGCGGCCTGGTACTCGGTGAGGAAGACGCGGCGGACCTGCTCGGGGAGCCTCTCCAGGATCAGCTGCGGATCCTGGGGATCTTCCTCGTGGACAGGTTGAGCGCTCATGCTGCTGAGTGTAGGTGAGGGTGTGATCGTTTGGGGGTGGTGGATATAAAGATTGGGTGGTTGACCTGTCGTCATCACGCCGCCATTTGTAGATCATTCGAGATCGAGATCGCAGGGCACGTCAGCGGGGGCCAGGTCAGTTCGGAGGCGCACGTACCTGGCGGTGTGCCGCCAGCGGCCTCGTTCGGAGGCGGCGTCAACGCTGATCTCCGCGACCAGGTCAGGCACGACGCGGGTGTACTGGATCGGTGGCTCGCTGCCGGGGAGTCCGCCGGCCCAAGATGCGGGGAGCTCGCCGGGCCAGGGATGCTCGTCTCCCGCCGGCGTCAACGCCCCGGCGATCGCGGCCTGCGCGGCGGCGGGTAGGGGAGCGGTGCGGCCGACGACCCGGAGCCGGCCCGCCCGGGTGTACCGGCCGAGCAACAGGATCCGCGGCGCCGACAACCGCCCGGTGACACCGCCGACGACCGCCTCGGTCGTTGACCGGTGCTTGATCTTCAACCAGCCGCGGCGCCCCTCCACGTAGCGGCCGGCGGCGGCCTTCACCACGATGCCCTCGATGCCCTGCTTCACCAGGACTTCCATCCACAGCCGCGCCTCGCCGGCGTCGTCGGTCTGTGGGCACGCCACGATCAGCGACGTGGCCGCGGCATCGCCGAGGAGGTCTTCCAGGACGGCGCGGCGCTCGACGAGCGGCCGGCCCCACAGGTCGACGCCGCGGATCTCGAGGACGTCGAAGACGACGTAGTGGCAGGGCTCGGCGCGGGCGAGGTCGTAGCGGCGCCGGCCCGCAACCTGGCGGCGTTGCAGCGCCGCGAAGTCCAGGCGCCCGTCGCCGGCCCAGCGCACGATCTCCCCGTCCACCACCGTCTCGGTGGGGAGCGCGTCGAACACGGCGAGGACTACCTCGGGGAACGTCTCGTTGAACCGTGTGAGCTGCCGGGAGGTGAGGGTGACGCCGCCGTGCTCGTTGATGATCGCGGTTGCGCGGAACCCGTCGAATTTCGGCTCGTACCGGCAGCCACCGGGGCAGCCCTGCTCGTCAGGGATGCGGTCCGCCGCCTTGGCCGCCATCGGCACGACGGGCTGGCGGATGTGCACTACGCCGGATGCCCGGTGGGTCAGACGGTGGAGGTCGTCAGGTCCTCGACGCGTGCTTCGGCGGACCGGCGGACCGCGTCGACGCCGTTCAGCGCGGAGTCCTTGGTGGTGTAGCCCTGGCTGGCCGCGATGATCTCCCCGTTGGGGGCTTTGAGACGGAAGCGGAACTCGCTGGCGTGGTCCTTGAAGATCTCGAACTTGGCTGCCACAGCGTCCCCCGAACACAGTCTGAATGAGGTACGGCTACCCGCAGGGGTGGGGAGGGCAACGCTGCTTGGTGAAGGCTTGGGGGTGTTGAGGCCCAGTCTGGGCGCAGCAGGTGGCGACCCGTCGGCTGACGGCCCGCCGGACGTTGAGGGGGGCGACGTGTGAGCGTTCTTGGAGGTTGACAGCGGGTCCCACTTCGGCCATTACCGTCTGTTGCTGGCCGGTCGTTGGTACAACCAGTGCTCCAACCCAGCACATCCAAGGGGGCACGGAGCTTGAGGAAGCTGATCATCACGGGGGCAGCCGCAGCGATCGCGGCGGCGGGCATCGGGCTGGCCGCCGCGCCGGCCGAGGCCGCGTCGGCGGTGCAGATCTACCGGGTCTACTACAATTCGCCGGGCTCGGACCGCGGCTCGAACACCTCACTGAATGGTGAGTGGGTGCAGCTGTTTAACACCAGCAAGACATCCCGGCAGCTCAAGGGGTACAAGCTCAAGGATAAGACGGGCTATACCTACACGTTCGGGTCCTTCACCCTCAAGGGGCGGAAGTCCGTGTACGTCCACACCGGTAAGGGCCGAAACTCTGCGGCGCACCGCTACTGGGGACGCTCCTGGTATGTGTGGAACAACAGCGGCGACGCCGCCTACCTACGCTACCCGGGTGGGTCAGCGGCCGACTCGTGCTCGTGGGGCAGCAAGGGCGCCTCGAAGTACTGCTGACCAGGCGCTGAAACGCCGAGGACCCCACCCCCTCACGGGGGTGGGGTCCTTCACGCTTGGCGGCTCAGCGTCAGCCACGGGCCTCCTCGGGTGTAGGTCGGTTCCGGGTCGAGGCGCTGGGCCGAGACGTTGACTAGCTCACGCCGGTCGTCTCAGTGGGTGTTGATCCACACCCGGTCGTTGTCGGCGTGGTCGTAGAGTTCGTCCAACCAGCCGTCGAACTCGCCGATGTCCTCGGCGGCGGCGAGGTTGTCGACGACTTCGACGAGGCCACCGAACGCGTCTTGCTCGGAGTGCTCCTTCACCCACCGGGACGCCCGGAGGGTCCGGACGATCGCGTCGCGGCGCTGCTCGAAGGTCATGGCTTCGTTGTGGAACACGTCCGCCAGGTTGATCTTCCGGTCCCAGATGGGTTGGCCGGCGGCCTTGCGCTGCTGGGCGACGCGGTGCATCTCGACTCGGTGTTCAACGGAATCGGGCATGAGAGCCCCCTTTCGTTCAGTGGTCTGGCGTCCTGCCCCGCCCCCGGATGCGGGGTGACCGGGGGCGAGGCGGGGCGTCAGCGCCGGGTGATCTGGGCGTGGGCGGCCTCGTTGCCGGCGGCGATCCGGTACTGGATCTCGCCGTCCTCGTCGGGCCGGCCGCACTGCTCGACCGTCACCTCGTACACGGCGTCCCAGGTGCGGACCTCGGCAGAGGGGGGCGTGTCGCTGTACTCCGTGGCGTATTCCCAGGCGGACGCCCATGCGGCGAGGGTCCCGGTGCGGAGCTGGCCGTCGTCGAGGAACGTGTAGACGCGGGGCGCGGCGTCGTCGCAGTCGGCGGCGTGGCCCTGGACGCGGACGTGGCCCCGGGTGGTGCGGTCGGTGGGGCGGCAGCCGCACGCCGGAGCGACGGGCGCGGGGGCCTGTGGCAGGTCGGGGCGGATCGTGGTGAGCGCCGCGGTGAACGCGGCCGGTGCGGTGCTGTAGACGACGCCGAGCATCTGGATCATGTCGCGGGCGGTGACGTCCTGCATGGCGTCGTGCATCGCGGCCTTGGACACGACGGCCGCCGCGGGGGTGGTGGTGGGCTCCATGGGATTCCTTTCGGACGGTGACTCGGGTGAGGGAGGACGGTGCGGGGATCTGGCGTTCTGTCCGGGCCGGGCCGGGGGCCGGCCCAAGGCAGGCAGTCAGCGCCGGGTGTGGGCCTGCTGGCGGATGGCCTCGACCGCGGTACGGGCACCCTCGTAGTCGGAGGCGGCGGCGGTGAATTCGGCGAGGCGGCGGGCGGCGCGGGTGTCGCCGGCGCGGGTGCGGTCCTGCGCGCGGTCGATGGCGACGGCGATGGGGGCGTTCGCGGGGACGCGGGCGGCGCTGCGGAGCCCGTAGGCGGCACCGGCGAGGGCGGTCACGGCGAACCACTCGTCGGCCTTGGCGGCAGCGAACTCCTCCTCCAGGGCTTCGATCTGGGCGTGGGTGTGGAAGCCGATGAAGGTGTGGTCGAGGGGGAAGAGCTGCTCGTCGAGGTCGATCACGTGCGTCACCTTCCGGTCTGGTGCGTTGCCGTCACCTTCAATGTAGAGGTGACCTCTACACGATACAAGCATTCTGAATGAACCACTGTCGAGAGCACCTCTACGATCACCCCATGGACGAGCACGCCCAACGCATCCAAGACACCATCACCGAGATCACTGAAATCGAAGACCCACAGGTCAGAGCCAAGATCGTCACCGAAGTACTCAAAGTCATCCACACCGGAAACAGCACCCTCTCCGCAGCGCGCCGCGAAGACATCAAAGAACTCCGCGAAGCCGGTCTCAGCTACCGGAAGATCGGCCCCCTGATAGGTGTCCACTTCAGCCGCGTCAAACAACTCGAGTCGGGGGAGCCGACCGGTATCAACGCACGTCCCCGCAAGGAAGCGACGGAGGAAGAGATGCCGCCGGGTCGCAGGTCCGCGGAGTAGCGGGGGACGACCCGGCTCTGCGGCCTTCGCTCCACCCCGGCCGAAGGCGGCGAGGTGGTGACGTTGACGACCCGGCGGCACTTTCATGAACCTGCCGCGCGCGACGGTAGGTTGACCTTCAGGTACAGCAGCACCCCGCCGGTCTTCGCCGGGTACTGCCGGAGCCGCCACGTGTATTCGCCGACCGGCAGCACAGTCCCGAGCTGACGGAGGTACGCCTCGACGTCCTCGCGGGCGCCGTGGACCCGGACCTCGACGGTGCCGGACGCGGGAGGCGGCTGCTCCCGATGCGCCCGCCGCGCCGGCGCCGTACTCACGCCGGCTCCTCGAGTACGTCGGCGCCCACGCGGACGGTCACGCCCTTGCCGCGCCAGTTCTTCGCGGACGCGCGCACGTAGATGGCCCCGCCGAGAGTCGTGTCCGGCCAGCGGTCCAGGTCGAGGACATCGCTCCACGCGTCGACCGCGGCCCGCCTCTGCACGTGGTCCGGCAGGAGGCACTCCCCGACTAGGACGGCCTCGTTCACCCGCCAGGTGAGGACCGGCAGCTCCTGGTCGTCGCCGGCCTTGAGGACATCGCCGAGGGCCTTGTAGGCGGCGTGCTGCCACCGCCGCTCGTCGGCGCCGGTGATGGTGAGGGCCGTCATGATCGGGCCGCCCTATCCAGCGCCTGCTTCGCGAGCGCGATGCACTGCCGGGCCTGTGAGAGAGCCTCGACCTGGTCGAAGGTGGGGCCGGCGCCGGGCGCCCAGTCGGATCGGAGTAGGTCCTCGACGTCGCCGAGCTCGCGGTGCGCGTTGCGGCGGATCTCTTCGAAGGCGGGCAGGTGCTGCGTGCTGCGGATTAAGGGCATCGGGTTCTCCTTCAGAGAGGGAAGAGCGGGAGGTGCTGGACTGAGTCGTCGATCTCGACGTCGATGGCGGCGTCGCCGCGGGCGCGCTCGAGCCACTCCGTGTGGAGGGCGCGGGTGTTGGCGATGGCCTGCTCGAGGCCAGCGCGGTGGTTCGCGCCGCCGCAGATACAGGTGCACACGTCGTGTCGGGCGAGGTAGCAGAGGGCGTCGCAGTGCCCGACGATGTCTCCGCCGAGGCGGACGATCAGCAGCGACGCCATGGCCGGTCAGTCCTCGTCGTCGGCGGCGAGCTGCGCGCGGACCTTGGTGGCGCGGTCGATGACTTCGCCCAGTAGCTCGGTGGCCTCGGCGTGGCGACCCTGCGCGAGGCACGCGACCACGTCCTGGGCGGCGTCCGCGATCCTGCCCGCGGCGCGCTCGGCGAGGACCTCGGCATGCTTGACGCTGCTCACCGTGCACCCCACAGGGTGAAAAGGAGGAGCGCCACGATCCGCGCGCCAGCGGCCACTGTCACCGACTCCGCCACCCGGCGCGCGGTCACTGAACCCGTCCCAACCACAGATGCACGGATTCGTTATCGTTCATCAGGTCACCTTCTTCGTGTTGGTTCGGGGGAGGGGCGGCCAGCACAGGCCGCGGTCCAGACGCCACTGCCGCCACTCGGCCGGCGTCCGGTTGTTCTTCTCGCTGTTGCAGTACAGGCACGACAGCGCCAGGTTCGTCCGACGGTGGTCACCGCCGCGGGACTCTGGGAGCTTGTGGTCCACAACCCTTGAGTCCGGCACGCCGCAGTAGCTGCAGGGGCCGCCGTCGCCACGCACCATGGCGAGCTTCCGCGCCCGCGCACGGTCGTATCCGTCGGGCTTACGGACTCGAATGTCGCGGCTCAAGCGGTCGGCGTGCCGGGCTGTCTCCTTGGCCTCGGACTCTCGGCGGCGGATCGCCGCCATCTTCACGGCCTCCCGGATGTTGCCGCAGGTGCCGTCGGCGACGAGTCGCCGGTAGAACCTGATGCGGCGTTGGATGCTGTCGGTGTAGTCGGGCCGCCAGTACACGACGGAGATCGCGCGGTGCTCGTCGATCCGCGCGTCTTGGCCGCGGCCGACGCGGTACTGGGCGATGCGGTCCAGGTCGACCTTGAGGTGCCTGACGTCGGAGGTGAATGTCTCGGGGACCAGCGGCTGGCAACTGCATGTGGAGCAGTGCGGCCAGGTGGGGGAGAGGGGCATCATGGTCTCCGGGGGTTCGTTCAAGCATCGCCCAGGGTGTGTCTGATCATCATGACCTGAGTGGGCTCAACCAGCGCGAACTGTACGGGCAGAGCTACCGGGTCAAGCAGGACATCACGGTCGCCGACCTCGGCATCCGCACCCAGCACGTGATCGGCCGCGAGGTCGACGTGATCCGCAGCCAGCTCGCCCGCAACCACGTCACCGTGCTGCCCGGGATGGGACGGTTCCTGGAGCCCGACGCCGTCGGCGTGAGCGGGGGCGGGGAGCGCGAGCGGAAGGTCACCGCCGACCGGATCGTCATCGCGACCGGGACCCGCCCGGCCCGTCCGGACACCGTGGAGTTCGACGACCGCACGGTGATCGACTCCGACGGGATCATCAACATGGAGCGGATCCCCGAGACGATGGTCGTGGTCGGCGCGGGGGTGATCGGCATCGAGTACGCCTCGATGTTCGCCGCGCTCGGCACCAGGGTCACCGTGGTCGAGCGGCGCGACCGGATGCTCGACTTCTGCGACCTGGAGATCATCGAGGCGCTGAAGTACCACCTGCGCGACCTGGCGGTCACCTTCAGGTTCCGCGAGACCGTCGCCTCGGTCGAGCGGACGGCGCACGGCGCGCTCACCGTGCTGGAGAGCGGCAAGCGGATCCCCGCCGACACCGTGATGTACTCGGCCGGCCGGCAGGGCGTGACCGACGGCCTCGACCTGGACGCCGCCGGGCTCACCGCCGACCACCGCGGCCGGATCAAGGTCGACGAGAACTACCGCACCGAGGTTCCGCACGTGTACGCGGTGGGCGACGTGATCGGGTTCCCGTCGCTGGCCGCGACCTCGATGGAGCAGGGCCGGCTGGCGGCGCACCACGCCTGCGGCGAGCCGGTCTCGGAGATCCACAAGGTCCAGCCGATCGGGATCTACACCATCCCCGAGATCAGCTTCGTGGGACGGACCGAGGACGAGCTCACCGAGGCCAAGGTGCCGTTCGAGGTCGGCGTCTCCCGCTACCGCGAGCTGGCCCGCGGTCAGATCATCGGCGACTCGTACGGGATGCTCAAGCTGCTGGTCTCGTCCGAGGACCGGTCGCTGCTCGGCGTGCACGTCTTCGGCACCGGGGCCACCGAGCTGGTGCACATCGGGCAGGCCGTGATGGACCTCGGGGGGACGGTCGACTACCTGGTCGACGCGGTGTTCAACTATCCGACGTTGGCCGAGTCCTACAAGGTGGCCGCGCTCGACGCGACGAACAAGATGCGCCACATCGCCAGGCTGGGCGGCTGACCGGCCCCGCCCCCGTCCGGCGTGGCCGGGACGGCGCTCAGGACGGCCAGAGCAGGTTCTCCAGCTCGGAGTCGATGTCGATGAAGTCCGGCTCCTGCCCGGCCGGGACGGCCTGGTAGGTCCGGTGCAGGAAATCGGCCAGCGGGGAGAGCGGCACCTCGAACAGGGCGTCGCCGAACGGGGACGACAGCGCGATGTTGAGCGTGCTGTCGTCGTCGGGGGATGCGGGCCAGACCTCCACGTCCCCGTCCCCGACCTTGCGCACGATGCCGACGGTGAGAAGCTCGCGAGCGAAGATCCACTCCACCGGCTCGTCGTCGCCGACGTAGAACGCCATCCGGATGGCGTACGGGTCGTCCGCCACGTACTCCAGCCCGGCGAGCAGGGGGACGGTCGTGCGGTCGGGGACGACGAGGCGAAGGCCCAGCTCGGCTGAGACGGTGGTGCTGCTGTTCATGAGCAATCCTTCAGACGTCGGTCCCGCTGACGCGCGGGCGCTCGGGTGGGAAACTGCACTCCCTCCCACGGATGTCCCCGCGATCTATGACGCGTAACTGAGGGAAGTTGTGGGAACATTCCGCGACCCGTGCCCGGTGTGACCTATCTCACGTTCCCCAAAGGGGCCCCTGACCTGGGCAAAATGGGATCAATCGGAACGCGCGCCGGGGATTCGCGGCCCGATCGGCTGACGGCATGCCCGTCGCTGTGTGACTATCGGCGGGGCGGCACCATGGTCGGTATCGGGATCGAAGATCCGTATCGGCCCCCGTCTGACATAGGGTAATCACGTGGCGATCAACCATGAAAAGGACCCCCCGGTGGCTGCCGCCGAGGACGAGCCCGGCCCGTTCACGCGCTTCCGCGAGGTGATCCGGCGCAACGCGCTCCTCAACAACACCTGGCGCGTCGGCGTCTTCACCGTCGGCGCGACGGTGCTGGTCGGCGGGCTAGTCATGATGGTCGCCCCCGGCCCCGGAATCCTCGGCATCATCGTCGGCCTGGCGATCCTGGCGACCGAGTTCGCCTGGGCCCAGCGCGCCCTGCACCACGCGAAGCAGGCCGCCGAGAAGGCCAAGGAGAAGGCGCTCGACCCCCGCAAGAAGCGGCGCAACACCATCCTGGCCGTCCTCGGCGGGATCCTGGCCGGCGCCGCCGTCATCGCCTACCTGGTGATCTACGGCTTCAACCTGCCGTGGAACATCGAGGACCTCACCTTCTGGAACTGATCAACGATCACATAGCGTGATGCCATGGAGCATCCGCGTGACCGTCGTGCGCCTGCCGAGCACTGGGCCGCCTTCCGCCACTCGCGGTACTTCCCCGCCGTCGTCCTGACCCTCATCCTCTCCGCCGCCGCGGGACTCTTCGCGGGCTCCTACTGCTACACCCTGGCCAACCCCGCCCCCCGCCACGTCCCCATCGCGGTCACGGGCCAGGGCCGGTCCGACGTGCTCGTCAAGGCCATGGACCAGGGGCTGGACGCCTCGCTGGCCGTCCACCGCTACGCCACCTATGCCGAAGCCCGCGCCGCCGTCGAGAAGCAGCGCGAGTTCGCCGTCCTCGTCCTCGGCGGCGACCGCGCGACCCTCGACGTCGCCGCGGCGGCGGGCGCCTCGGTCGCCCGCCTGCTCATCCAGGCGGCCCCCGCCGCCGGACGCGCGGCCGGCGTCCCGGTCCAGGTGAACGACATCAAACCGCTCCAGAGCAGCGACCCGCAGGGCCTGGCCATCTTCTACATCTCGCTGGCCGCCGTGATCATCGGCTTCATCGGCGCCGTCAACCTCACCGTCCACGCCGGCGGCCTCAACACCGCCGAGCGCATCGCCTTCACCGCCGCCTACGCCGCCCTCGGCGGCTTCACCATCTGCGCCATCGTCGACTGGCTCCTCGGCGTCCTGCGCCTCCCGCTGAAGGAGTCCTGGTTCATCCTGTCGCTCACCATGTTCACCAGCGGCATGGTCTTCACGATGTTCAACACCCTCATCGGCCGCTGGGCCATGATCCCCACCTGGGGCCTCATGGTCGTGCTCGGCAACCCGTCCTCGGGCGGCGCGGTCTCCTGGCCCCTCCTGCCCTCCGTGCCGGGCCGCGTCGGCCGCTGGCTCCCACCCGGCGCCTCGGTCAACGCCCAGCACACCGCCATCTACTTCAGAGACCACCAGATGGCGCTGCCCTTCGTCGTCCTCTTCCTCTGGAGCCTGGTCGCCACCGCGGTCTTCATCATCTGGCAACGCCGCCGCCCCGGCACCCCTTGACCCACGATGCGCGAGCACCCGCCGACATACGCTAGAGTTTCCGACGTCGGAACGCCGCAAGGCAGACCGCCAGGGCGATTAGCTCAGTGGGAGAGCGCTTCGTTCACACCGAAGAGGTCACTGGTTCGAACCCAGTATCGCCCACCCGCAGGTAGAAGGCCGTTTTCCTTGCCAGAGGAGAGCGGCCTTTTTCGCGTCTGTGCGTGCCTGGTGCGTGATGATCTTCAAGAGTCGTCTCGTGCGTGCGTTCCTAGTGTGCGCGGAGTATGACCGGATGGTGACAGCCGTCTGCCCCTGGCAACGGCCACGCGGCCCGGTGCGTCACACGACCATCACGTCCCCCGCCGCTCCGCCACGATGACGGGACCACCATGTACGGACCGCCCCCCATGCGACAGCCAGCGCCCCGCCGCCCCGGCATCCCCGGCCCCTTCGTGGCCCTCATCGCCATCGGAGTCGGCATCGCGGCTCTCTTCACCGGATGCGTCGTCGGGGTCGGGATCGGGAGCCAGCCCGACCCGGGACGGTCGCCCGTCGCCGCGACGGCGTCAAGCTCCAGGTCGGCCGAGTCTGTGGTCGCTGAGCCGACCACCGCCACGCCGAGCGCCAGGTCCACCGCGAGTCCGACCGCCAGTGCGAGCCCCTCGACGCCGGCGCCGACCAGACCGCCCGCGAAGATCAAGGTCCCGGACGTTGTCGGCGCCAATCATCAGGCCGCGCAGAACACCATGCAGGCGGCCGGGTTCTTCGGGCTGGCCGAGGAGGACGCGACCGGGCAGGGGCGGGCGCTGCTGTGGGACCGGAACTGGGTCGTGGTCCGGCAGTCACCGAAGGCGGGAAGCAAGGTGTCCCCGGACACCACGATCACGCTGTACAGCAAGAAGATCGGCGAGTAGCCCGTAGACGAGACCGACGCCCCGCCCCTCACGTCCGATGAGGTGGCGGGGTGTCGTCGCGTCCCCTGACGATAAAGGGCCCTGCGCCGTAGCCTGGGATTGTCGAGATCTCAGGAAGGTGCAGGGCCTATGAGCGACATTAACACCGATCCCGCCGACCCGGATCTGTCCGTCGGGCAGCGCATCCAGTTCTTCCGCGAGCGACAGGGCATGTCCCGCGAAGTGCTCGGCGGGCTCGTTGGGAAGTCCGGCAGGTGGGTGAAGTCCATCGAGCGCGGTGAGGTCGGGGAGCCCAAGCTTCCGGTCCTGCTCGACCTCGCCCAGGCGTTGAAGTTGCGTGACCCCGGTCGCCTTGTCGGCGGTCACCTCAAGGGCACCAGCGTGTTCCGCGGTCCCGGGCATCCGGCCCTGCCGTCCGTCCGCGACGCGATCAACGCGGTCACGGTGTCAACGGACACCGAGCCCGTCCCCCTCGACCACCTCCAGGCCCGGCTCGGCGCCGCTTGGCGGGCCCGTCACGCCGCACCCGATCATCGGACGGTCCTCGGCGCGCTGCTGCCGGACCTGATCCGGGACGCCAAGCGCGCTGCCCGCGCGTACGAGGGCGCTGACCGGCGGCGCGCGCTGGCCCTGCTGGCGGGCACCTACAACCTCGCCCAGTTCTTCGTCGCCTACCAGCCGGACGCGGCGCTGCTTTGGCGGGTCGTTGAACGGTCCATCATGGCGGCCGAGGAGTCCGAGGACCCCCACGCTTTCGCCGGCGCGGTATGGCTGGCCGTCCAGGCGCACCGTGATGCCAACGATTTCGATGCTGCGGAGTCGATCAACCGTGAGGGCATGGAGGTGCTCGCGCCGTACGCGGACAGCGCGAACGTGGGATTCAGGGCCCTGTGGGGCGCCTTGCATCACGAGACGGCGTACACGGCGGCGCGAGCCGGTCGGACTGCGGACGCGTGGCGCTGGTGGGGGCAGGCGGACGAGATCGCCAAAGCGCTCCCCGTCGACTTCTATGAGCCGATGACGAGCTTCAGTCGGGTCGTGATGGGCGCGCACGCGGTCACGATCGCGGTTGAGTCGCGGAAGGCTGGGGAGGCCGCGCGGCAGGCCGCCCGCACGGTGGCGGCGGCGATCCCGTCCAAGCCCCGCCGGGGCCGACACCTGATCGAGGTCGCGCGCGCATGGCAGCTCGCCGGAGATCGCCGTTCGGCGCTCGGCACCCTGCGTGATGCCAACGAGGCGGCACCGGAGACGATCCGCTTCAACGGGTATGCCCGCCGGATAGTGCTGGAGACGGCGCAGGAGCCCGGGGCTTTGCAGGCGGACGCCCGTGACCTTGCGGACCGCATTGGCCTTCTGGTCTGACCGTAACAAGGGGACAGGAATCCTGTCCCTCGAGGCCTGCGGGGCGCCTTAGCGTCCTGCCATGAGCAGCGACCGCCCAGTCACCAACCCCGCGTGGATGGTCCCCGACTTCGACGTCTTCTGGACGCCGGGAAGCCCGGACGGCGGCTCTTGGCGGGCAGTGCTGAAGGCCGATCCGGAGGTGGTCCACGATGCCGCCGACTGGGACGCGCTGTCCGCTCGCTGCGCGGTGACGCGATGCGTCAGAACTCTCCGCGCCGCCGCAACGGGGGCCCGCTCGTGAGATCCGCGCGCCTGTCCACCGACGCACCCACCATGTACGCGTGGGACGCCGGCCACGCAGCCGGCGTGGCTAGCGATGAGGGCCTGGCCGTCGAGGCGGTCAACGAGGCGCTTGCCGACGCGCCCCCGGACACGTCCGCGCGGATCCGGCGCGTCCAGGTCGGCGAGGTGAGCGGCAACTACGTGACGCTGGCCGTCGTCGGCGTGGCCCGTCGGGACGCCGAGACAGGCGCGGTGGAGTGGACGGACGGCGGGCCGTGGTGACCGCGGCCGAGGCCGGCGACGACCGCCCCAGCGTGTTCGCGGTCATCCCCGAGTTCACGGTGATGCACCGTCCTCGCGGCGGGTGGCGGGCTTGGCATCGCGTCGACCACGACCTCGTCATCGATCAGGCCACCTGGCTTGACCTGGAGGCGGCGTGCAGCGCCGCCCGGGTCGCCCGCAACCGCCGGATCACCACCGGCCGCACGAGGGACGCGGGCTCATGAACGTGGACGCGGCAACTCGCGCGCGGCGGTCACCGCGCTCACTACGTCGTGCGGTCGCCCGCCCGGCCCGCCCGGTTCGAGCCCGGGGACCCGACAGGCGGGGACCGCACGACCCGATGCCCGGCCGGCGGACTGGGGAATCCGTCCGGCCGGGTGGGGGGATCGCGCGGCCGGTGCTCCACACCCCCGCTCCCCGGGGAGCACCGGCCGTGCTTGGGGAGGCAGCGATGACGGAGTACCAGCTACGTGGCCACGGCGGCGTCTACTTCCTCCGCGACCAGGACGACCGGATCGCCGGGACGCTGCTGCGCGAAGCCGGCGGGTGGTGGCGCGGCGTCGCCCCCGGCGGCCGAGTCCGCCGCCTGTTCGTCCCGCCCGACACCGACGGCGACCACCGGCTGATCGCGGCCGAACGCCTCGTCGGCCCATGAGACCCCGCGGCCCCGGGTTTGCTGGCGCGCGCCCGGGGCCGCGGCACCAACCGATGCAGCGCGCCGAGAGCGAGGTCAGCGCTAGTGACCAGTACCGCACCCGAGATCGAGAAGACGGCCACCCTGCTGGAGGCGTTCCAGGCCCCCTGCGTCGAGGCGCCGAGCGTGGATCACCTGTTCGCCGGGGTGGCGCGCTACGTCGTTCAGACGCCGCCGGTGCGCAACGACTACAAGAAGCAGGCCGGCTCGTCGGACGGGGCCAGGACCTACGACACGACGTCCACCTGATCCGCAGCACAGAGCCGCGGCCCGGCCCTGGTCAATCGACAGGGCCGGGCCCTTTGCCCCTGCAATGAGAGGAGATGGTTGTGCTCACCCTGCGGATCAACCCGGACGCTTCACCGACGTGGACATGGAGTGGACGTTCCTATGTGACCGACGACGATGGCAGCCAGGTGACCCCCTACACGCACCCGATGGTCGAACAGGCCGCTGCCACCGACGGCACCCGCACCGCGATCACCGTCCGGGAACGCGTGCCCGGCCGGGCGGCGGCGCCCTCGGCCCCCGTGCGGGTCACGGCGGCCGAACTCGATGAGATCACAGCCGCGGCCAAGCGGTGGCCCGTCGACCATGTGCTGATCGAGATCGCCGCGCACCGGCCGGTACGGGTGACCGCCGGTGCCGCCCGCTCCACCTCGCTGTTCCTGGCCCACCAAGCCGGCGTGCTGCATGGGTCGTGGGACCTGGCCGACCTGCGACCGTTCGCGACCGGGATCAACCCGAAAGAGGCGACCCGGTTGCTGATCTACCGGCCCCGCTACAGCACTGAGACCGCTTTCAAGGGGATCCACCGGCTGACCGAGCGCGCCACCGCCACCTTCGGCGGAGACCTGTTCATCGGCTACCCCGACCCGATCGTGCACGCCGAGCCCCGCGACCTGGTCGACGGCGCCGACGTGCTGGCCGCGTTCTTGGACGGTATCGACACCGCGCTGGACGCCCGCCCGCTGGAAGTGGACGCCACCCTGTGCCACCTGACCGGCGGGCTGGACTCTGGCTCGATCGGCACACGGATGGCCCGCCGCTGGCCCGGGCTGATCGACACCGCGACACTGATCGTCATCGGGGCGGGCAGGCAACAGCAGATCCGCCGCCGCGCCGAGTTCCGCGACCGCGTGCCGTTCGGCCCGAACGACCTGTGCCTGGACACCCGCGATCTGCTCATGTTCGGGCCGGACTGCGCCAGGGTCCGCGGTGAACTGGTCAGCCCCTACGACGAGCCGATGCACGAGCACTTCACCGAACTCAACGCCCAGATCGCCGCTCTGGGCGCACACACCGTGGTCACCGGCCTGGGCGGGGACGAGATGGTCGCCGTCGGCTCGGCCGAATCCGCACAGGCCGCAGCCGACAAGGCCGACGACTTCGACCTGCTCTGGCTCGGCCCCCGGGCCCGCACCGCGATCGAGTACGGCGACGACGGGATCGCACCCCCCGCCATGGCCGGCGGCATCACCCTCCAAGCCGCAGAGACCGTCGCGCCGCCGCTACTGCGAGCCGGGCTGTGGCCGGTGCACCCCTTCACCGACCGTGCGCTGATCGAACTGGGCGACCAGCTCCCGTTCTTCTGGCGGGAACTCAAGCAGCTCCAGCGCCGCCACCTGGCCACGTTCGGGCTCAGCCATGACGCTTGCAATCCCACCGAGCGGGAGAGCTTCGCCGAACTGGTCCAAGAGTCCCTTGTGGTCAACGGGCTGCCGCTGCTGCGCCGCATCCTGCGCCAGGGCTCGCCGCTGATCGAAGCCGGACTGTTGGACCCCGACGGGCTGAAGACCATGACCGACGCCCTGGAGCGCGAGGCCTACCAGGAGGAACCCCACTCCAAGCTGGTCGAGGTCATCACCCTTGACCTGGCAGTGAAGGCGTTCCTGAGCTGAGCAGCGGCGGAAGGTCGAGCCGCTCGGCGGGCCGCGCCATCATGTACAGGCGGGTGTGCGTCCGCTGCTCCTGACGCACGAGCGTGAAGCCCTGCGTCTGGTTGTAGCGGGCCACTCCTTCGAAGTGGCAGTGGCGCCGTACCCACGGCACCCCGAGCCGGGCGGCTCGATCGACGGCCCACAACGCCATCACCGTCCCCGGCCGCCGACCACGCAAAGCCGGGTCGGTGATCGACCCCGATAGATACAAAGCGGGCTCGGCGCGCTCCTCCTCCGTCCAGCCCCACGGGGGGCCCTGCTCCTGGACGAGCATCTGCCCGACCACACCGCGCTCGTCGCTCTCCAGCACCCACACGTCCCCCGCAGGGTTGTCGCACTGGGCGACCAGATCATCAAGCGCGTCCCGCCAGCTCGGCAGACCACGCTGCTCCATCCAGGCGCACCGAGCCCGAACAAGGCCCGCAACGGCGGACCGGTCAGCAGTCACTGCGGAGCGCATTCTCAGCACGGACGCCATTCTCCTTGAACCCGCTGCCAGACCCCAACACCCTGAAGTCAGCCGTGTCGGCTTGCCGGGTGGCTCCCGCCCAGGTGCTCTGGCACGTAGCAGACCAGGTGACGTGCTCGTCCTCGCAGTCGCGGCACCGGTAGGTGCGGTGCCCGCCGTGGCGCTGCCGTGCAGCGGCGCAGCCACAGGGTGCCCAGCCGACAAGCACACGACGCGGGCCGAGACGATGACCGTACGGGCAGACGCGAGGCATGCCCGCCACGATAGAGGGGACGCTCCCGGCGTTTACCGGCGAGGCCGCGAGGGTGTCCATGCCTCAAGGTGGGCAGGGCGCCGGTGACAGGAACTGGAACCGCGTTCTGTGGAAAACGGAACGGCCCGCCCTCCGCCGTGGCGGCTCTACGGG
The DNA here is from genome assembly GCF_036227065.1 of Spirillospora sp. NBC_01491. Taxonomy (GTDB): domain Bacteria; phylum Actinomycetota; class Actinomycetes; order Streptosporangiales; family Streptosporangiaceae; genus Spirillospora; species Spirillospora xylanilytica. Next base: position 1,516,735 of record NZ_CP109432.1, on the reverse strand, counting down.
TGCCCGCTGCCCAGGTGCTCAGGCTTGCCGAGACCGAGGCAGAGGCGCCATCGTCCCATTCCCAGAAGGGGAAGGAAGCGGGCGGTTGAGCCCACAGAGCGCATCGAGACCATAGGGAACTGTGGCCACACTTGGTCGCCTGTAGCTCCCGCGTCCCCGCGGGTGTTCCATTTGCAGATCGGTACCGTCGAAGACGGCAGTTCCCCCTTTCTCCGCCCGCCAGGAGTCGCCGTGCTCGATCCAGCCTCTGTCGATGACTACGCCGTGCCCGAGCCCGGAATACGGGCCTGCCCGGCGACGGTCCTCCGACCTGTGGGGCGCTGACCGTGAGCGACTCTGAGACCGAAGGCGGCGGCCAAGGGCCGGGCGAAACCGCCCAGGCGCCACCCACCAGGCGCCGCCTCCGGCCAGGCCGGTCCTTGCTCAGGATCACGTTGCCGACCCAGGATGAACTGGATCAGCTCCCCGCCGAGGTGCGACTGGAGTTGCGCGACCGGCATCGGGCCGAACGGCATCAATGGCTCAACTCGCTGGGCATTCTGTTCGGTGTGCTGTTCACCGCTGGCAGCCTGGTCGCCACCGGTCTGGCCTTGCGCACCTCCCAGGAGGACCTGCGCAACTCCCAGGACAACCTGCGGGTCGCCCGAGAGAGCCAGCTCACCGACCGATACGCCAAGGCCCTCGAAGCCTTAGCCGACGATGACACCACCATCCGCCTCGGCGCCATCCACGCCTTCAATCGACTCCTGACCGATTCCCTCCGCGACCGTGACGCCATCACCGCCCTGCTGGCCGGCTTCACCCGCGAACACGACCCCGCACCCACGATCAAGCAGGCCAAGCTCCCCGAAGAACCCTCCACCGACATCGCCGCCGCACTCACCACCCTGGCCAACAACCCCCACCCCGTTCCACCCCTCGACCTCCACCAGATCCGCACCCCCCACATCAACCTTCCTAAAGCCCACTTCAGCAAAGCGAACCTGAACGACGCGGACCTGCGCGAGGCGGACCTGAGCGGCGCGGACCTGACCGGCGCGGACCTGACCGGCGCGAACCTGACCCTCGCGGACCTGACCGGCGCGGACCTGACCGGCGCGTACCTGACCGGCGCGGACCTGACCGACGCGGACCTGCGCGGCGCGGACCTGACCGGCGCGAACCTGGGCATGAGTGCAGACGAGATCCGCCAGATAGCGAAGACCGACGAGCGAACTAAGTTCTAATACCACCCCCGCCTCAATCACACAGATTCGGAGGAATGGCCCCACAGGGAGACGCACCGCAAACCAAGCGACCACCACCAGCACCCATCGGGAAGCGCCCCGGGACGCCCTGCCGTCGGCGAGGTATCCGTGGACCAGACATGACGAAAAGCGCCGCACCCTCGGAAGGGTACGGCGCTCTCCTGCCGGTCGGGCTTCCCCACCCGCCGACGTGTCGAGGCTAGTGTCCTGAGTCGGAAGTTCATGTGCGGCTGTAGGGTGCGGTGATGCCTGGTCCGAAGCCGTTGTTGCTGGAGTTGTCCGATCACGAACGCAGGGTGCTGCGGGGCTGGTTGCGTAAGCAGACGGCGTCTCAGTCGCTGGTGTTGCGGTCGAGGATCGTACTGGCGTGCGCGGAGGGCCGGCCGAACGCGCAGGTCGCGCAGGATCTGGGTGTCTCGCGGGAGACCGTGCGCAAATGGCGGGCCCGGTTCGCCGCGGACCGGCTGGAGGGCTTGGTGGACCGACCGCGTTCGGGGGCCCCGCGGAAGATCACCGACGAACAGGTCGAGGTCCTGGTCGCCAGGACGCTGGATCAGGCGCCACCGGCAGGTGATTCGCACTGGTCGACGCGTTCGATGGCCCGCACGGCGGGGATGTCACAGTCGGCTGTCTCGCGGATCTGGCGGGCATTCGGCCTCAAGCCGCACATTGTGGAGACCTGGAAACTGTCGACCGACCCGCAGTTCGTGACCAAGGTCCGCGACGTGGTGGGCATCTACCTCGCCCCGCCCGAGAACGCCCTGGTCCTGGCGGTCGACGAGAAGTCACAGATACAGGCTCTGGACCGGACCCGGCCCGTGCTGCCGATGGCGCCGACCACGTCGGCGAAGATGACCCATGACTACATCCGGCACGGCACGACCAGCCTGTTCGCCGCCCTGGACATCGCCTCCGGCTCGGTCATCGCCCAGCACTACCGCCGCCACCGCCACCAGGAGTTCCTCCGCTTCCTGAAGGTCATCGACGCCGCCGTCCCCAAGGACCTCGAACTCCACCTGGTCCTGGACAACTACGCCACCCACAAGACCGAGCCGGTCAACAAGTGGCTGCTGCGTCACCCCCGCTTCCACCTGCACTTCACTCCCACCTCGGCGTCCTGGCTCAACCTCGTCGAGCGCTGGTTCGCCGAACTGACCTGCCGCAAACTCCGCCGCTCGGCCCACCGCAGCGTCGTCGAACTCGAACGGGACATCCGCGGCTGGATCAACGAGTGGAACAAGAACCCCAAGCCCTTCGTCTGGACGAAGACCGCCGACGACATCCTCGACACCCTCGCCGCATACTGCACACGAATTAACGACTCAGGACACTAGAGGGCGGCGACCACAGTGCCGAAGAACGGCGTCTGCTGGACGAGCACATCGTGGCCTACCGGCTGGACGGCCCGCTGTTCTTCGCCGTCGCACACCGCTTCCTGCTGGAGTTGACCGAGGTCGCCGACGTCCGCGTGGTCATCCTGCGGATGTCACGGATCTCCGCCCTGGACGCCACCGGCGCCGGCGTCCTCGGCGACGCCATCGCCCGCCTGGAACACCGCGGCATCACCGTCCTGCTGTCGGGTATCCACCCCCGCCACCATCAGGTACTGGCTGCACTGGGCATCGCCGAACACCTGCACCGCGACGGCTTGGTCTTCCCCGACACCCCCACCGCCATCGCCCACGCTCGCCTCCACAGCACCGGCCGACAACTCACCCCCAGCAAGCCTCAGACCCAACTGACGGGCTGAGCCGCGCACGCCCTGGCTTACCGACACCACACCGGCAGACCAGCACAGCCTCAAAGGGCCAGCGGCCCACGCCCCATCCCTCCTGGCCTTGGCCAGCGCCCGAGCAGTTCGGGAGATCGGGCCGACAGCAGCGTCACCGTCTCGTTGACGCACCGCCAGGCGGTGCTGGTTCCGACCCCGAAACCAGCGCCGAACTGCGCGAACGTCTCGCCCTTCTTCAAGTACGCCAAGGTCATCAGTGCCTGCATGCCCGCCGACAGGGGCCGGCCCTTGCTGCCGGTCTGCTTGCGGTGACGGCCGACGACCCCTGTCACGTACTGCAACGTCGAACGCGACAAGGGCAGCGAAGAACGCAGAAGAGCATGTGAAACCTCCGGTGGGGCGGAGGGGTGTGAGAGATCACCCGCCCTACCAAGGGTTCTTCACGTTCCAGGGCCCACCACACCTCCCGAGGATGAAATGGGTTCGGTGTAGGCCGCTGCGGGGAACGGCACAAGTGGGGAGTGTGTGACTCGTGTTCGGGCGCTGGGGGCGAAGGATGCGGCACAAGACCAAGCCAGCTCCGGTGTTCTCCGGCCTCGGCGAGGTCTCGGCGGCTGTCGGGCGGGGCATCTTCTTGCTGCACAAAGGGGTGCTCGCCACGACCACCCATGTGGCCTATCAGCGGCTGGACCGGTAATGGCCGGAGCACGGCGCAGGGACGGCAGCAGACACGGCCCTGCCGTCGACTCCGGTGCGGCGGTCCCACTGGCCTCGCCGCCGGGGCGGTGGCTGCTGACGGTGACGGTGCTGGGCTCGGGGATGGCGTTCCTGGACGGCACGGTCGTTAACGTGGCGTTGCCGACGATCGGCCGGGAGTTGGGCGGTGGCCTCGCCGAGCAGCAATGGGTGCTGGACGGCTACCTGCTGACCTTGAGCGCGCTGCTCCTCGCAGGCGGTGCGGCCGGGGACCGTTACGGACGGCGCCGAGTGTTCACCAGCGGATTGGTGCTGTTCACCGTGGCCTCCTTGGCCTGCGGCCTGGCACCCACCGGCAACGCACTGATCACCGCCCGGCTGGTGCAGGGGGTGGGGGCGGCCGCGCTGGTGCCGGGCAGCCTGGCGTTGATCGATGCCGGCATCCGCGAACAGGACCGGGGCCGGGCGGTCGGACTGTGGGCGGGCATGTCGGGAGTGACCTCGGCTCTGGGGCCCTTCATCGGGGGCTGGCTGGTGGACGCGGTCTCCTGGCGGTGGGTGTTCTGGATCAACGTGCCGCTGGCGGGAGCAGCGTTGATCATGGCACTGCGTCACCTGCCCGAAAGCCGCGATCCCGCCAGCCGAGACCAGGGCAGGTTCGATGTGGTCGGCGCGGCCCTGATCACGCTCGGCCTGGCCGGGATAATCTACGCGCTCATCGAGGGGGCCAGCCGCGGGTGGCGGCCGGTGACCATCGTCGCGGCCGGCGTGGGGATCACGGCGGTGGCGGCGTTCCCGCTGGTCGAAGCGCGGGTGGCAGCGCCACTGCTGCCGCCAGGATTGTTCCGCTCCCGGCAGTTCACCGGCGCCAACCTCACCACCCTGGCGGTATATGCGGCGATGGGCGGGGCGCTGTTCCTGCTCACCTTGCAGCTACAACAGAGCCTGGGGTATTCCGCACTGGCGGCTGGACTGGCCACCCTGCCCACCACCGTCATCATGCTGCTGGCCTCCCCAAGGATGGGCGCACTGGCGCAACGCATCGGCCCTCGGCTGCCGATGACCATCGGTCCGCTGGTGGCCGGTGCCGGGCTGGCCTTGATGTCGCGGATCGTGCCCGGCGCGGACTACGTCGGTGCGGTGCTGCCGGCGGTGGTGGTCTTCGGAATCGGGCTGGCGGTCACGGTGACGCCGCTGACGACCACAGTGCTGGCCGCGGTGGCCGAACAGCACGTCGGGGTCGCCTCCGGTGCCAACAACGCGATCTCCCGGATGGCCGGGCTGCTCGCAGTCGCGGTCCTGCCACTCGCCGCAGGGGTGGACGCCGGCCCAGGACAAGCCCTCGGCCCCGCTTTCTCCCGCGCCATGCTCATCACCGCCGTAGTCTCTGCACTCGGAGGGTTCATCGCCCTGGCCAGCGTGCGCACCGCCACCACTGTCGCCCCCCACCCCCTCCCGGGCATCAACCAGGCCTGCCAGCACCCCTGCACCCGCGCCTTCGCACAACCCGGACAAGGCCAAGCCAGCCGCTCAGGCATCGCCGAAGATCTGGAATAGCCCCATAGCGGGCCGCCCGCCTGCCTGAAAGCAATCAACGACTCCTGCTGTTGGTGGCCGGCTGAGATGATTCTGATCTGAGGTGCTCCGAATCTTCCGAGCACCTCAGTTGGACGTTCAGGTGGCCGCGTTCCGCAACCGGCCGCTGGAGGGTGGCCCGTGTGCGTTGGTGTGGGTGGACGCCCTGACGCAGAAGGTGCGTGAGGGCGGCCGGATCGTCAATGTGCACGTGCTGGGTGGCCACCGGTGTGAACGCCGACGGTCACCGCGAGACCCTCGGCGTCGAGGTGGTCTCGGCTGAGGACGGCGCCGGGTGGGTGGCGTTCCTGCGCGGGCTGGTCGCCCGCGGCCTGACCGGCGTCCAGTTGGTCGTCTCCGACGCCCACGCCGGTTTGGTCGAGGCGATCGCCGCCACGCTGCCGGGCGCGGGCTGGCAGCGGTGCCGCACCCACCAGCTGCGCAACCTGGTGCCCAAGTCGACGCAGCCGTGGGTGGCGACGCTGGTACGCACCATCTTCGACCAGCCCGCCGCCGAGGAGGTCGCCGCCCAACATGCCCGGGTCGTCGGATCGCTGGAGGCCAAGCACCCTGACGCCGCCGAGCACCTGGAACAGGCCAGACCCGACCTGCCGGCCTTCACCGCATTCCCGCGGCAGCTGTGGCGGCAGATCTGGTCCAACAACCCCCAGGAGCGTCTCAACAAGGAGATCCGCCACCGCACCGACGTGGTCGGCAGCTTCCCCGACCGGGCCGCGATCACCCGGCTGGTCGGCGCCGTCCTGATGGAGCAGACCGACGAATGGACCGAGGCACGCCGCTACATGGGCCTGGAATTCCTGCCAAAGTCCGCCTGCGCGTCATCGACGGCGCCACACCCGACCCCACGATCGACCAGCAAGAACTTACCGCTTAACCTGCAGAAACAGGATCACGCGGAGACCAACTCCTACACCACTCCGCTGGACGTGACCGTCGCGTATCAGGGGCTGTCGGTTCAGTTCCAGGACACCACCAGTATCGGGGGCCATCGCGGTATCCGGATTCCGCCGGCGTGAGCGGAGACTCGGGTGGTGGTCTGAGGTCGTCGACGCAACCGGCGCAGTGGCTGGTCCGCCGGACGACCTCGTGAGGCAGTGCGGACTCAGCGACGTGGGTCCGGGCCCTCGGTCATGCCCCAGGTCTCCGCGAGCCGGCCGTTGTCGATGCGGAAGATCTCGATCAGCATGGGCCGGACGTTGCCGCCCGGGGCCGCCATTCCCTCGACGGACGAGCGTACGGCGACTTTGTCGCCGTCGATCAGGATGTCGTCGGCGACGATGCTCATGGCCGGGAACTGAGCGACGACCTGGCGCCAGGCCTCCATGCCCGCTTCGAACCCGGTGGCGCCGAGCGGGTGGTTGACGTAGTCGGGGGTGAACAGGTCGGCGGCCTGGTCGAACTGCCGGGTGTTGAAGCACTCCTGCATCCGCAGCACCAGGGCGCTGGCTTCCTCGCGTGTGCTCATCGGAATGACTCCTCGTGTTCGGTGGTCCTGGTCATGGCGAAACGACGAGAGCGCATAAGCGGGGCGTCGCCCCGGTTATACGCGGCAGCATACGGGGCGTCGCCCCGGTTAAGCTAGGGATGAGATGTCCAGCCGAACGCCTGAACACACTTCAGCCGAGCCGCCGTCGGCCGCCGGGAACAGCCGGGAGCCACGGGCCGACGCGCGCCGCAATCGTGAGCAGGTGCTGCGAACCGCGCAGCAACTGTTCGCCTCACAGGGCCTTGGCATCTCGATCGACGAGATCGCCCGCCGCGCGGGTGTTGGTCCCGGGACCGTCCACCGGCACTTTCCCGCCAAGGAAGCGCTGTACCTCGCCGTCGCGATCGACCAGATCAGACAGCTGGTAACGGAGGGAGAAGCGCTCACCGGCACCGACGATCCAGCTGCCCTGTTCACGCTGCTGTCCCGGATGATGGCCTCGGGCGCGGAGAACGCCGCGGTGAAGAGCGCACTCACGGCCGTTGAGTTCGACCTGCGCGACGCCGCTCCGGACGTCGCAGCAGATCTCACGCACCAGGTCGCGCATCTGCTCGATCGTGCCCATCGCGCCGGCGTCGTGCGCCACGACGTCACAGTCGACGAGGTGATGGCAGTGGTCGCCGGCGCCTTTGCCGCGATCCGCCACGCCGACGCGGACACCAGCCGCGAACGCTCCGCACACATTGCCCGGATCATTCTTGACGGGCTACGGCCCCAATCCTGATGGCAATGGGCTCCGAGGCGTCCAGCGGACTCTCACCCCGATGACCGCTCCCACCTATCACCAGACCAAGCACTTCCACACCGCCGACGCCGAGATCCGCGCGTATCGGCTATCAACGTTGATAGACCGTGCTGCCCTGTGGGTGCTAGTACTGCAACGACAGGTTGTGATCACTGGTGTCTGGGTGATAGACGACGAAGTGTGGTTACGATCGATGTCGATGCGTGGTCGAGGGAATTCGCTGATTTTCTGGCGGTGTTCGCGCATCGCTTTCCTCGGGTGGAGTCGCGGCGTCAGGCGGCTTCCTACCTGCGTGGACTCTTGAGCGAGTTGGAGCGGAAGAACGGGTGGACTCTTGCCGAGATGTCGGGCGAGAAAGGTCCGGAGCGTCTTCAGCGGCTGCTGAATTTCTATGCCTGGGATACCGATGGGCTGCGTGATGACGTCCGCTCCATGGTAGCCGAGGCGATCGGTGACGCCGAGCGGGGCATGCTGATACTTGACGACACCGGATTTCTGAAGAGGGGCGTTAGATCGGCTGGTGTATCGCGCCAGTATTCCGGAACCGCAGGCCGGATCGAAAACTGTCAGGTCGGTGTGTTCTGTGTGTATGCGAGCCCAGCCGGGCGGGCGCTGATAGATCGGGAACTGTACCTGCCGAAAGCTTGGACCGAGGATCGTGAGCGGTGCCGCCAGGCCGGTGTCGGAGAGGATGTTGGGTTCGCCACCAAGCCCGAGTTGGGCCAGTCCATGCTCGCCAGGGCGATCGATTCCGGAATTCCTTTCGCATGGGTCACTGCCGATGAGGCATACGGGCAGGTGGGACGGCTGCGTATGTGGCTGGAAGAACGAGATATCGCCCACGTGGTCGCCGTTCCCCGAACCCAGATGGTGATTTCGATGAGGCTGGCGCAAGAACGTGCCCACCATCTGATCGCCGAGCTGAAGCCGGATGGCTGGCAGCGGCTGAGCTGCGGTGACGGTGCTCACGGACCACGTGTGTACGACTGGGCCGCAGTCGATATACGGCCTTGGAGAGAAGCTGGGAAAGGCCACTGGCTCCTGGCCCGAAGGAATCTCACACACCCGAAAGAGATCGCCTACTACATCTGCTTCGCCGACGAGCGGACCTCGCTGGCGGAACTGGCGCGAGTGGCCGGCAGTAGATGGGCGGTCGAGGAATGCTTCCAGGCGGCGAAAAATGAGACCGGCCTCGACCACTACCAGGTCCGTGGGTATGGAGCCTGGTATCGGCACATCACCTTGTCCATGGCCGCATTAGTCTTCCTTGTCAGGCTCCAGAAGGCCGACAAAAAGGGGGATGTGCCAAATACCTACCGGTAGGTATTCGACAGCTCAGCATCAATGAAGTTCGCCGTCTATGGAACCGTGTCGTAGTTCGTGTCATCCATGCCATCGACCACATTCTGAGATGGTCTGAATGGAGACGACGCGCCCAAGAGAAGGCCCGCGAGAGTCACTACCGAAGACGCGGATGACACGACCTGTCGTTGCAGTACTAGGGCGACTCGCTGACTCCGGGGAAGCTGTCGTTTCTCTAGAGATCGTGCAGGAGATCAGGGACCTCGATGATCCGCAGCAGAAAGGCATCTTCCTTGGGGTCGACCTGCTGGCCTGGATGAGCACAGCCAGGGCATCGCTCGACATCGATCAGTACGTCTATCACGAGTGCGGTGATCAATCGGATAGTGTCGCTCCGTAGAGTCGTACCTCTCGGCAGTAGAGAGGCGGTGAACCCTTTCAGGGAGCTGGGGTGCCTTCAACGCCAGCTGGCTATACGTGGCATTATCATCAAGATCGTGGGCTTATGCAGCTCATCCAGAGGCAGATCCATGGCGACACCGGACACACTGGAGGTTTCTGATGATGGAGCTCTTCGAAGATAGCGACTACTATACCGGGCCTCCGATCGACAGGGACATGGTCTGTCGAGCCGAGGAGGACCTTGGCGTGCGCCTTCCTCGGAGCTACGTGGAGGTGCTATTCCTCCGAAACGGAGGAACCCCGCGACATCGCTGCTACCCAACGTCGTTTTTGACTTCCTGGGCTGACGATCATTTCGAGATCAGTGGGATTCGAGGAATCGGCGGAGCCTGGGGAATTGACTCGTCATCCGGTGGTGGAGGTTCACATTTGATCGCCGAGTGGGAGTATCCGGAAATCGGTGTGGTGATTTGTGATACGCCTTCCGCTGGCCATGACACGGTAATGCTTGACTATTCCGAGTGTGGCTCCGAGGGTGAACCTGACGTCGCATACATCGATGAAGACCGCGTCCCTCGGCGGGTAGCGCAGTCGTTTGACGAGTTCCTCACGCGGCTAGTGCATTGCGGTTCGCTTGAATAAGGGAATGTCTCATGTGGTAAGCGTGGCGAGTTTCCTGTGGATGCGGGCGGCGTCCCGCGTGAACATCCGGTCGATGCTCACCAAAGCCGCCAGTCGTCTTGGTAGTCGGGGTGGTCGGCGTACACGGTGGCGAGGTGGCGCAGGACGACGTAATAGGCGTCCGTGGTCTCCGGGCCGCCGTAGCTGTCCAGCTCGATGATCAGCCGCCGCTTGGCCTCAATCTCGGCGAGCGCGCGGGCCGGCTCATGGTGGGCGATGTGTGTCAGGTCCTCGGCTGTCAGGTTGGTGCGATCGTCGGCGATTGACAACCCGTCGTTGTCACGTAGGACCTTGTACTCAACCGGCTCGGCACCGTCGAAGCCGTGCTCGGACGTCAACCGCCACGGCGCGGCCGATGCGAGCCGGGCCGCCTGCGCCACCAGTTCGTCATCGTCGAGCCGCGCCTTGACGAACTCCACCAGACCGTTCATCCCGCCATCCTCTCGCCTCGCAGGTAGGTCTGCCCGAACCTGGGCCACACATCTCCGCCCCCATCTTGGTGCCGCACGTTCCGCCGTAGTGGATGACGCTCGGCCTCGGGTCGTCCTCTCGGCGCACGGTTGCGTACAGCCTTCCGCCGCACGGCTCCCGTCGACCTGCTCCTGACACGGCCCGATCTCGATGCGGCGGGCCCTGACGGCGCGAGCAGGGACCTGGCCCGGGATGCGAGCCCCAGATTCTCGTAGATCGGCGTCGTCTGACCGTTGCCCGGGGCGGCGGACGCGGATCGGCGGCATCGCCCGCCCCGACCTGACTGCCGGGATCGACGTGGACGGTGATGGCGCCGCGACGGCCGATGCACGCCGCCGACTGGCCACAACCGGAGACGGAGACCTCGACCGTGCGGCGAGGACCGCCAAAGCCCGGCCCGAGGTTCCTGCCCACCTCAGCGATCAGGCGGGCTCCCCGCACGACGTGGTGCGCCGCGCCGGGGCGGCTCGGCCCCGGCGCGACGCCCGTCGGCCGTGCGGTTATCCGGCTATGGGGGTGCAGGTGCGGTCGCCGATGAAGGCGTTGTCAACGGCCCACCAGCCGGAGTTCTGGCCCCGGTAGTGGAACCGGAACTTGACGTTCGCCTTCCCGGTCGCCTGCGGGATGGCGACCACCTGCGGCGCCGGGCCGGGGATGCCGGGGTAGCCCTTGTTGATCCAGACGTTGGCCCACGTGGTGCCACCGTCGAGGCTGAGGTCCACCGCTGCGACGGAGTTGGTGGCGGGCGACAGATCGTTGCCGAACTCGAGCGTGGCGTGTTCGCGTCCGGTCATGTCGATCTGCGGGCTGGTCAGGTAGGTGTCCTGGACATGACCCGCACCGGACTTGAGCGAATCGACGATGGCGAAATCGCCATCGCCGCCGGTGCTGTTGGTACGGCCGCCGGGATTGTTGAAGACCCAGCCGGGCTTGTGGTCATAGCCGGGGAATCGAGGGTTCTCGTTGGTGACGGTCCAGCCCTTCGGACGGTTCGTGCTGGGGAAGGTGTTCGTGACGCCATCCCGATCGACCTGGTAGCCGCGGGCCTCGCACAGCGGCGTGACGGTGAGTGCGACGTCGACGGTCGAGCCGGTGTCGTCGAGGGTGAGCTGCCGGGCGGCGGGTGTGTAGCCCTTCTCGGTGGCGGTGTAGGTGAGGGTGTAGCCCAGGTTCGGCAGCAGCGGGAGCGTGTACGCACCGGTGCCGGCGTCGGTGTCGGCGCTCCAGGTGTGGCCGGCGCCGTCGTCCGCGGTGACCTTGGCCGCGAGCCCCCAGCCGTGGCCGGACCCGTCGGTGACCTTGCCGGTGACGTTCACCCGCTGGGTCGGCGTCAAGGTCACGTCACGACTCGCCGTGCCGTTCTTGATGACGGTGACGGTGCCGGAGTCCTGCCGGTACCCGAACGCCTGCGTCGTGACCGTGTAGTCGCCGCCGAGCGTGCGAAGGTCGTAGGTGCCGTCGGCGCCGGTCTTGGCGGTCCGCTCCGTCTGGCCCGTCGCGGTGATGGTGGCGCCCGCGACCGGCTCACCGGTGCCGGCGTCGGTGACGGTACCGGTGACCGTGCCGATCCCGGCCGCCGCGTCGTCGACGAGCCGGAGGGCGTCGAGGCGGCCCTCGCCGTAGACGTTGTTGTTGGTGGCCGATCCGCCGCATTGGGCGTCGGCCGTGTCGACCGCGGAGAGATCGAGCAGCGCGCGCGTTCCCGCGATGTCCCGCGCGTACTCCGGACGGGTCGACCACAGCAGCGCGATCGCGCCGGCGACGTGCGGGGCCGCCATGGACGTACCGTTGTTGAGCCCGTACGCTCCGCCGGGCAAGGCCGAGCGCACGTTCACGCCGGGCGCGGAGATGTTCGGCTTGAGCTCCCCGCCCTGGCCGGGACCTCGGCTGGAGAACGGGGCGATGCGGTTGGCGCTGTCGTACGCGCCGACGGAGTAGTTCAGCGTCCGGCTACCGGGCGTTCCCGAGGTCTTGCAGTCAGGGCCGCTGTTGCCGTTGGACCACACCCCGAAGATGCCGGAGGCGGCCCACGCCTCCTGGATGTCCTCGAACAGCGGCTCGTCGGTCGGCACGTCCGAGCCCCAGGAGTTGTTCACGATGTCCGGCCGTCTGGACACGTCCGGGTTCCGGCCGGACAGGTCGGTGGGCGCGAGCATCCACTGGGACGCCTTGACCAGGTCCACGTCCGAGCAGGTGGCGCAGCCGTTGGCCTCGATCCACTTGACGCCCGGGGCGACGCCGATCTGGTTGCCCTGACCGTCGTCACCGGCCATGGTGCCCATCGTGTGGGTGCCGTGTCCGTTCCGGTCGCAGGGCGCGGCGGACGAGCAGGTGCCGGAGGTGTCGAACCAGTTGTAGTCGTGCGTGAACGTGCCGTCGCCGTTGTTGCCGCGGTACTGCTTCACCAGGGCGGGGTGGTCGTACTGGGCACCCGTGTCGATGCTGGCCACCACGACGTCCTCGCCGCGGCGCCCCGTCTGCGCCCAGACGTCATCGGCGTTGATGTTGCCGATGCCCCATTCCAGGCCGTTCGGCGCGATATTGGATGGTTTGGCTGCCGCGGGTTCGGGCAGCCTGTACGTCCGCGAAGCACGGATCTCCGTCACCTCGGGCATCGCGGCGAGCTTGCGCGCGGCGGCTTCCGTAGCGCCCTTCACGTAGATCGCGTTGGTCGCCCAGAACGCCTCGCTGCGCAGGCCCGCGGATCGGAGCAGCACGCGGACCGGACCCTGGGTCCGCGTTGCCGTGGCCTTCAGGTCGTCCACGACGGCGTTGCCGCGTGCCTTCCGGTTCTTGATCTTTGCCGGGCCGGACAGGTCGGTGTCGGCGGCCAGCCGCACCCAGAGGTCCGACGTCGCGCCGGCGGCGAACCTGTCCAGCACCGCGCGTGCGATCTTCGGCTTGGCCGCGGGCGCCGGCAGCGGGTCGGCCGAGGCGGTCCGGGCGGGTGTGGCGGTGAGCAGTGCGGCGGCCAGGACGCACGTCGACACCAGTGACAGGCAGGCCATCAGTCGGAGACGGAACCGTCGCATGGTCAGGACCCCCCGCAGGACCGGTGGTAGGCGAGCGGCCTCGGCCGGTGGGAGCCGTCGCCGACGTCGTAGCCGCCGACGACCCACGTCTCATCCGGGCCGGTGCCGGTGATGTCGCTGAGGTGGAAGTCCGTTCCGGACTGGCGCATGGCGGGCGGGGTGGCGTCCTGCCAGGTGCTGCCGTTCCCGTGGAGCAGTTGGTTGACCCCGTTCGTGCCGGTCCCGACCGCCCACACGTCGCCGGGGGCGGCGGCGTACACGGCACGCAGATCGGCGAGGGAGCCATCGGCGATACCGTCGACCAGGCTCCATGTGCGGCCGTCCCAGTGCATCGACACCTGCCCGCCACCCATCAAGGTGCCGACCGCCCACACGTCGCCGGTATCGGACGCGGAAACCGCGGTGAGCACCGCGGACGTGCTCGCTGCGGGCGTCTCGGCCCACTTCCGCCCGTCGTAATGCATTGTGAGCGGCGCTATGTCACCGTCACCGTCCTCGCGGTAGCCGACCGCCCAGATGTCGGTCGGGGAGATCGCGGTGACGGCGCGGAGTTCGGCACCCGGCGCCTCGTCGAGTGGATTGTCCACGATCGTCCATTCAGCGCCGTCCCAGTGCTCGATGAGCGCTCCCGTGGGCTTGGCGAAGCCCGGGCCCGCGCCTTTCTCCGGTTTGTAGAAGCGGCCGACCGACCACGCGTCACTGGCGGACAGGGAGGCCACGTCCCACAGCAGGACACCGCGCTGCTTCGGATCCGGTGAGACCGCGCTCGGCGTCATCGTCCAGCGGCCGTCGCGCAGCTGGAACGAGGTGGTGGCCTCGCTCCCGGCGCCGAAGGACTGCGTGAGCATCCAGCCGGTGCCCGTGGCGTCCAACGCTGTCGAGGTGGAGTTGAGCTGGATGTTCTCGACGACGGGAAGCTGCTGGGGGGCCGCGGCGATCGTCTTGCCGTCCCAGCGCAACAACGGCATGCCGGCCGGCGTGCCGGTGAACCAGACGTTGTGCGTTGACGAGGCGGCGACGCCGGTCGGGAAGCCGGCTCCGCTGGGAGCGGGCAGCGCCGCCTCGGACCAGGACGGGGTGCAGGCGGGCCGCTGCCGGGCGGCGGCGACTCCGCTGGTGGACGTGGTGAGCAGAGCGATGCCGGTCAGTGCCGCGGCGGTCAGGGCGGCGGCGCCGCGTGTTCGGGTTCGCATGGTGGTCTCCTAGAAGGCGGCGATGCCGTTGGGGGTGCCCAAGCCGGTCGGGCCGTCGTAACCCCGGCCCGCGGTGCACAGGTAGCCGCCGAGACAGGAGCCGTTGGTCCCGGCGGTGACGTCGTTGAGGTACTTGCCGCTCTTGTACAGGCGCGCGCCGGGCGAGGCGGGGAGGGTGTGTCCGGCGAGCCCGTACACGCCGCCGATGATGCCGGCGGCCACCGGGGTCCCGGCGGTCAGCAGCGAGCCGCCGCGGTCGGAGTTGAAGACGATGACCGGGCTGTCGGTGGAGGCGACCGCGGCGACGTCGGCCACCGTGCGGCGGTTCCCGCAGCTCCCCTTCCCCTGCCAGGCCGGGCGCGCCTCGGTGATGGAACAGCCGGAGCCCGCGCGCTCCCAGGCCCGCTCGGACCAGCCGCGTGCGGTGTCGTCGGGGTACAACGTGGTGCCGCCGACCGCGATCACCGACGGGTAGGCGGCCGGGATCGGCTGCGTGCCGGTGCTCCCGCCGCCGAACCCGTTGCTCCCGGCCGGCGCGACGATCGCCGTGCCCGGGTGGTCGTAGTGCTCGGCGTCCGCGCGCTGCCCGTCGTACTCGGGGCCGCCGAACGGGGTGACGACGGCGTGCGCGCCCTGGGCCACGGCCTGGTCGACGGCCGCCCCGAGGTCGGCGAACCGTGCAGAGTCCGCCTCGACCAGCAGCAACCTGCAGTTCGGGCAGGTGGCCGAGGCCATGTCGAGCGCGGTCGCGGCGTTCAGCGACCAGGCGGTGCTGGCCGGCGGCGGAGTGTCGCCGCCACGCTGGTTGATCTTACGGAAGCAGGCGTAGTCCGTCGTGCAGGGTGCCAGGCCGTTGCCGGTGCGGTACGCCGCGAGGTCCGTCTCGGCGGCGGGGTAGCCCAGCGGCGCCACCACCGCGACCGTCATGCCCCCGCCCAGCCAGTCGGACGGGAGGTTGTAGGCGGCCTGGAGGTCGGCGGGAGTGTAGGCGGGGAAATCGGTGGGCCGCACGTCGGTGGGACGCATGGGCCGGCCATCATCGGTGGTGATCACGCGTAGCAGGCAGTCGGCGGTGCCCGCCTCGGCTGCCGGGCACGCCGGTTGCGATGACGGTGACACCTGGGCGCGCGCGGCGGCGGGAACGGTGAGCGGGGACCCGGCCAGGGCGGCGACGGCCGCCATCGCCACGGCGGCCCGGCGCAGGCGCGGGGGACGGGTTCGGGGGGTGGCGTTCATGGTGAAGCTCCCTTCGGACGTGCCGCCGCCGCATGGCGGCGGCACGCCCGCGGTCAGTCGGTGAGGCGGTAGGCCCGGCTGTTGGTCTGGGTGACGGAGTTGCCCGCGTCGTCGCGCGCGATGATCCGCAGCGACACGTACTGCGCCGGGTCGCTCAGCGCCGGATGCTGGACGGTCGTGGCGAACGAGCCGTCGCCGCGCCGCGCCGCGTCCCGCGGTTCGCTCCACGTCTCGCCGTCGTCGTAGGAGACCTCGACGGTGGCCGTGACACCGCTCGGGGGCGACTGGGACTGCTGGTGGCGCACGGAGAACGCGATGTCGAGCGGGGCGCCCGCCTTCGCCTGGGAGTTCAGGTCGAGGCCGAGGTCGCCGTACCGGATGAACAGCATCGGCAGGAACGAGCAGCCGCGCGACGGGTCCGGCGTGCAGTCCGTCTTGTCGGGCAGGGTCGCCGCCGTGTCGGCCGGTCCGGACCGGAACGTCCAGTCCGAGGTGACCGACATCTGCGCGTCCGTGCCGTACTCCTGCCGTGCCTTCAGCCGGTACGTGGCCGCGCGCGGCACCAGCGGGAGCGGCATCCCGGACGGCCCCAGATACGTCGACGCATTGGTCGTGGTGAAGGCCAGTGCGCCGTCGCGGTAGAACTCCGCGCTCACGAGGTCCTTGTCGACCTGGGGGAACGCCTCGTTGACATGGGTGGGCTCCGAATAGCCGAGGCCGAGGTTCACCATCGCGATGTTGTCCTGGCGGCAGGCGGCGCAGATCCGGTCCATCGCCACCGCCGAGGTCACGAGCGTGTCCGACGTCCCGAACCCCACCGCAGGTGAGACCCGGTAGAGCGGCGTGTCGGCGAAGACCCGCGGCGCCTGGTTCCACTTCTCGCTGATCACCTGGCCGGGCCGCACCTTACGGCGCTCGCCCCAGACGTTCTGGAAGTCACCGTCATCGGTGATGAGATCCCGCTGCTGCCACACCGTGGTGTCGGGCGTGTTGCCGTACACGTAGTCGGTGCGCTCGCCGGGCTTGACCCATGCCCAGTTCCGGCCCATCGTCCACGGCAGCGAGAACTCGCTCGTCATCTGATGCGGCATGCCGGTCGTGCCCGGACGCTGGTACAGCTTCGAGTGCAGGGTGGTGAGGTCGGCCGACCGCACCTTCGGGGACATCGATGCCGGCACCCCGCCGGGGAACGAGAAGCCCAACATGTAGGTGGGGAGGGAGGTCGGCTGCTCGGGTACGGTATCGACGTTCTCGCGGAGGTAGGTGTAGGCCGCGAGATCGAACGAGCCCTTGGTGACCGGTCTCGTCGGCGTGGCGAAGATCATCGGGGAACCCTTGCTGGGATACGCGATGAGCCGCATCTGGATGAGCGCGAACCCCGTGAAGCCGAAGGGGTGGAGGGCGTTGCCGTTGCCCGCCTCGCTCGTACGGGAGAACCACAGGGAGTCCGTCCGCTGCAGCCCCTGCGCGCCCGGATCGTCCACGGTGGGCTGGTACGGGACGGCCTTGCGCGCGTCCAGCGTGACCGTCGTGTCGGCTTTGACGGTGAACTCGGGCTCGGTCACGAAAGCCATCGGCGAGCTCAGCTTGTCGCCCGGCCCGGTCAGCACGGTGGCCTCGACGGCGTAGGTGCCCTCCGGCACGCTGAACGTGGCCTGCTGCCGGCCGGGGAAGTCCATCAGGAAGAACCCGACGTTCGCGTCCTCGACGTTGTGCGCCCAGCCGATGATGTTGCCCGGCTGTCCGTTGAAGTCGATGGAGTTGACGGTGAGGTTGTGGTTGCGGACGCCGGTCGGCTTCGTCGCCGCCGACAGCGGCGCGGCCTGCGCCGGAGCCTCCGGCAGCGCGGGCGCGCCCTTCGGCGGCGCCAGGGTGATCCGGTCGATGCCGGGCAGGGTGCCGATCCCGGCGGGGTGCGCCGCGCCGCCGCGCCAACGCTCGGCCAGGGTGCGGCCGAGCCGGCCGGCGTCCTTCTTGGCGACCTTCGCCCTGGCATGGCCGCCGGCGGTCCCGGTGACGCTCGTCGCGGGCAGGTCCTCGGCGCGGGCCGCGGTGGCCTCGATGCGCACCGGCAGCGTGCCGGTGCGTCTGTCGTCCAGCTTCGCCCGTAGCAGGTAGCTGACGTTGAACAGCCGCGGATCCAGCGTCCGGCCGAGGTAGGGGCCCGCCTCGGCGGGGATCACGTACTGGTCGCCGCGGAAGATGAACTGGGCGAACCCGCCACCGGCGGTGTCCTTGCCACCGGCGGGCGGGAGCACGGTCAGCGCCTGCGCACCGCGCGGTCCGGCGTCCACGCGCACCCGGTCGCCGGTCACCAGCGTCACCGTCCCGCCCGGCGCCGGTTTCGCCGGCTGGGCGACGGCCGGGGGACGCGGCGCGCGTGCCCGTGGCGCGTCGGCGGTTTCGGCGACCGCGGACGTACTCAACCCGGCGACCAGCGCGAGCGCCACACCGACCGCACCCGCCCGATGCGGGCGTTTCGCGGCCGTCAACAGGTACCTGAACACAACGCCTCCCACTGCCCTGAGATGACCCCGATCCGGGTGCGGCTCACGCCTTCACCCAGCCATCGGACGGGTCGTCCGGCGGCTGCTCGCCCGGCTCCGGTACGGGAACCGGGCTCGGACCGGCCGAATCCTGATCACGGTCCGACTCGTCACCGGCCGCCGATCCCCGCTCATCTCGCGATGAATGTGCTTCTGCCATGCCGCACACCATCGCCGCCGGCCACGCGGACAGCTACCCGGGAAAACCCTTGTTCGCCGTGTCGGGCGACCCTTGGAGGTCGGGCGACCGTTGATATCGGGCCAGTTCCGTGCGGGACCGCAGGCCCAGCTTGCGCAGCACGAGCCGCAGGTGCCCCTCGACCGTCTTCACCGAGACGAACAGCTCCTGGGCGATCTCCTTGTTCATCAGCCCGGACGCGGCAAGGTCCGCGACCTGTCGTTCTCTCGGCGACAGCTGCGCGCCGTACCCTTGGTGGCCGCCCCGGTGCCGGGCGGGCAGTGCCACACCGCCGCGACGCGCGAGGCGGGTGGCACGGTCCAGATCTCTGCGTACGCCGAGCCCTTCGTACGTCGCGATCGCCGCGCGCAGCACGGTGCCGCCGTCGGCGTTCCCGGCGTCGAGCAGGCAGGCCGCGGCCTGCTCACGCGCCTGCGCCGCCTCGTACGGGGCCGGCAGCCGGTCATAGGACTCCGCCGCGGCGACGAGATGCGCCGCCGCCTCCCTCGGCTGCCCGGCCGCCGCCGCGAGGTGGCCGCGGGCGTGCCGTAGCGCCGAGGTGGCGAGCGGCGCGTCCTGGTCCCGCATCGCGGCCTCGTAGCGGCTCAGCAGTTCGGTGGCCTCGCGGGCCCGACCCGCGCCGAGAAGGGCCTCGACGAATGCCGGAACGGCGCGTGCCCCCAGCGCCCACAGGCCCATCGCCTCCCACGACGCCACGTGCGCGGCCGTCTCCTCGACCACCGCCGCGACGTCGCCGCGCGTACCCTCGCAGCGCAGCAGGGCGCTGACCGGGAGTGGCAGCAGGTCCATCTCGCCGGACGCGGCCGCCCGCACCATGACGTCCCGTACACGATCGGAAGCGCCCGGCTCACCGCGTGTCACGGCGAGCCCGGCCGCGACCGCCTCGACCGTGATCCGTTCTGTCGGGCGCGCGCTGAGTCGGTCGAGCAGGACAGCGATCTCCTCGTCCAGCTCGGACCAGGAACCGGTACAGAACGAGATCAACGCGAGGATGGCCCGGCATCGGTACAGCATCTCGTCGGACCGGTCCCGTGCCCAGTCGCGTGCGGCGGCCAGCATCGACCGGGCGGTGCCGTAGTGGCCGCCGAGGCACCCGCCGAGCCCGATGGAGTAGAAGGAGTCCGCCTCCTGGTAGCTGCCAGGACTGCTGCCGGTCTCGGCGAGCAGCCGCTCCATCAGCACCGCCCAGCGCGGGTCGCCATAGATCACCAGGAGCATGGCGGCCTTGCCGGTCACGAACAGCCGCAGATCCGGGTTGCCGATCTTCGGGATCAACGCGAGCGCGCGGTCGACCCACGCGAGTTGCTCGCCCGGTGCCACATCGGTGAGGGTCGGGATCCCGAGCGCGACCATCGTCCAGGCGGCCAGGTCCGGACGTCCGTCCAGGTCCTCGACCGCCGCGACGAGCGCTTGGTGCCGGCTGGCCGGATCCGCCCGGACCACGTGGTAGTGCAGGGCGAGGAGAAACCGGAGCTCCCCGCGGAGCATCCGGGGAAGGTCACCATCGAGCGCGCCTTCGATCAGGTGGGACACGTCCGGAACCCGGAGGACGCGATGGACCGCCCAGCCCAACCGCACCGCGAGCTCGGCCCGCCGTTCCGGTTCCAGCGGCGCCGTTCGCAGCACCTCCTCCAGGAGACGGACGGCCTCGGCGTCGTCGCCCAGCTCCGTGGCCTGGCCCGCGGCGCGTTCGGCGGCCTCCACCCACTCGTCGACGCGATCGGCGCGCCGCAGGTGGTGGGCGACCTGGCCGAGCGGGATCGGCCGCAGCGTCCGCAGCGCGGTCGCCGCGGCGGCGTGCAGCTTCTGAGCGCGTGACAGCGGGATGCTCTCGTACACCGCCTGCGAGGCGAGCACATGCCGGAACGCGATCCTTCCGTCCCGTGCCTGGAGCATGCCGGATTCGAGGATCTCGTCCAGCGCGTCGCCGGGTCCCCGCAGGCAGGTCGCGCCGAGGACCGGGATCGGCACCGGGACCTGAAGCACGGCCGCCGCCTCGGCGACCGCGCGGGCCGTGTCCGAGAGCCGCGCGAACCGTTCGAGCACCGGATCGCGTACGCCGACGGGCACGTCGAGCTCCTCCAGCGTGCGGCGCTCCCAGCCGCCCCGGCGCCGCACCAGGTGGCCGCGCGCTTTGAGCAGCGCCAGCAGTTCCTGGATGGCCAGCGGCAGTCCGGACGCCCGTTCGCACAGGTGGGCGGCGAACTCCTCGGTCAGCTCGCCGGCGGCCAGGATCGCCGCCGCCAGCCGTCCGGTCTGCCGCGCGTCCAGCGGTTCCAGCACGAGCCGCGCGTACGTGACCGATGGCGAAGGCCGCAGGATCGCCGTGCGCAGGGTTGGCGTGGCCTCCTCCTCCCGGAACGTGAGGACCACGGACAGCCCGTCCGGCGGGCCAGGCAGCAGGTAGGAGAGAAAGTCGGTGGTCTGTTCATCCGCCCAGTGCAGATCCTCGATCACCAGGATCGCGGGGGTGAGCGCGGAAAGGACCTCCGACAGCCCGCGAAACACCCGGTACTTCTCGGCCGTGCGATCGTCAAGCGGCTCCGGTGGGTCGGGCAGCACGTCGGCGAGTTCGGGCAGCAGACCCCGCAGCGCGCCCGCCACTGGTGAGAGGGTGTCCGGGGCCAGGTGCTCGCGGGTGTCGCGGAGTGCCTCGACGACCGGACCGAGCGGGAACGGCTCGCGGATGCTCCGGCACGCGCCGCTCAACAGGCGCCGGCCGCTGACCTCAGGCCGGGTCTCCAGTTCGGCCACCAGACGGGACTTTCCGATGCCCGCCTCGCCCTCGACGACCACGACCGCGGGCGGTCGGGTCACGGCCATGACGAGGCGAGCCAAGTGTTCGTCCCGTCCTACCAGCACCGGTGAGAGCACCCGCTCGCCAGTCGTCATCCGATGCGCGATCCCGTCACCGATCCCGGGTCCGCAACAGCCTCCGGGTACCCCGGTCGCCGGGGCCGCGATAATTGTCCGATATTCAACCCCAGAACATCCCAAATGTCACTGAGCTGATTCCTACCTCATTTGTCCCGGTGGTGAAGAGTGAGGATGGCCTGGACGATGGCGGTCAGGCGGCGTGAGCAGCGGGTCTTCTGCAGGATGTGCCAGCGCTTGAGCGTCGCGGAGCCTGTTCGCCGAGCGCGCGGACCTTGGCGTGGTACCGGTTGAACAGATTCTTGCGTTTGCCCAGCTTCCGGCGCTTCTTCCGCTTGTAGGGGGCGCCGACCACGCCGCCGGATCCGACATAGGCATTGTCGGCGTAGCAGGCGATCGCGCGGCTGGTGAGGGCGTCGATGATGCCGTGGGTGCGGGCGGCGGTCAGATCATGTGTCGGGCCGCGCCGACGAGGCCCGGATCAGCTCGCCGTTCGGGTCGGTCAGGAACTGGATGTTCATCCCGCGCCGGTGATGCTTGCCGCTGCAGTGCAGGCGGTCGTTGAGCCCGGACAGGCGGTCGATCGGCGCGAGGGTGCCGTCCAGGATCACAAACGCCTTGCGCTGGGCGATCCGCATCGCCTCGCGCAGATCGGGTGCCCGGTCGGCCAGCAGCGCGATGACCTCGGTGATGTAGCGGTGCGCGGTCGCCGCTCCGATCCCGAACACGGCCGCCAGGCGGGCGAAGGTGTCGTTGCGGCGCAGGTGCACCAGCACCAGCGGCGCCTGGCCGATCGCCGCGTCGCCCCATGCGAGTCCCGGCTGCTACACCAACAGCTCTTCAGCCCGGGGGGACTTTAACGGCCATCTTGTCGTGGACCTTCCCCGGGCGATCGCGTTCCTCTCCGTCCAAAGCCGCTAGAAGCCCGAACGTCCCGCGTACGCCTGCCACCCCGCCTGCGATCCCTCGGTCGATCTGAACTTACTCTCCGCAACTTCAGCCCGGATTGGCCGCAGCGTCAGTTGCGGGAGATCGGAAAGGCTTTGATCTCCCTCTAAGAGAGAAGATGGGAGGCCAAAGTAATCCTCTGAGCTGGGAATACGTGGTGTAGCGGCTCGGGCTCTCGAGGTGTCGAATCGTGTTCACACCGAAGAGGTCACTGGTTCGAACCCAGTATCGCCCACCCGCAGGTAGAAGGCCGTTTTCCTTGCCAGAGGAGAGCGGCCTTTTTCGCGTCTGTGCGTGCCTGG
The DNA here is from genome assembly GCF_036227065.1 of Spirillospora sp. NBC_01491. Taxonomy (GTDB): domain Bacteria; phylum Actinomycetota; class Actinomycetes; order Streptosporangiales; family Streptosporangiaceae; genus Spirillospora; species Spirillospora xylanilytica. The sequence continues at coordinate 1,494,047 of NZ_CP109432.1, read as the reverse complement.
TGCGTGATGATCTTCAAGAGTCGTCTCGTGCGTGCGTTCCTAGTGCGCGTGGAGTATGACCGGATGGTGACAGCCGTCTGCCCCTGGCAACGGCCGCACCGCCCGGTGCGTCACACTCACATCCCGCGCTTCAGAGGGCCATGCCTCCCGCCACCGTCACGTCATGACAGGGGACCTCATGCGCATCCGCGTCATCATCATCGGCCTGCTGGCCGTGCTCGGATTCACCTCGGCCTGCAACCTCGAGGAGGAGCCGACGCCGGTTCAGCCGGCGGAGAAGGGCGCCGCCGTAAAAGGCAACGGTGGCAAGAAGAAGGCGACGCGGATCAAGCTCGCTGCCGTGCGCACTGCACACAAGCCCGGCCCGCTCGACACTGGCGGCGCGTTTTCCTGCGTGCGTGTGACCGTCGTGAACCAGAGCGCGAAGAACCTGGAGGTCAACCCCATGTACTTCTCGCTTGTCGACACCGGCGGCACCAAGCACGAGATCGACATCACCGCCGCCGCGGGGAACGGCCAGATCGACACCACCACCCTCGCGCCCCACGAGAAGGCCAAGGGCGTGGTGTGCGGTGCGGGCAAGTTCGTGCCGAAGATCGTCGCGATGACCAATCCGCTGTTCTCCGAGGCGGCCCGCGCCGAAGTCGCCGGCTGACCCTCGAACGAGACCGACGCCCCGCCCCTCACACGCGGTGAGGTGGCGGGGCGTCAAGCGTGTGGTGCACGCGCTTCTCAGCGTAGCCCTGCCGAATCGTCGGCAGGGTCGACTACGTCGAGAAGGCGCCGCAGATCCATCGCTGCGTCCACGATCACGGACGGCCCGCGCCGCCGAACGATGCCGTCTACCACGCCCGTGAGGATGTTGGTCGTCCGCGCCGAGCCGACCTCCGCGGCCTGGTCGAGCACCTCGATCAGCACCGGCTCGGCCTCGTTCCACGCCTCTATGTGAACCAGCACCTCCAGCAGTTGGGCCAGATCGTTGTACCGGGCGCGGGTCCGCGTGGACGCCCGCCGGCGGGCGTTCGTCCGGCCGGACGCCGACTCGGTGATAGCCGTGATCGCCGGGTCCCACTCGCCGAGCTCCACGTGGAGCATCCCGCGATGCCAGGCGAGCTCGGCCCCGTCGAGCCACCACGTCCATTTCGGGTCGCGGGCGGTGATGCTCGCGGTTACGGCGCCGGTGGCGTGGTCGAGGGCGGCGAACGCGGCGGGTCGGTCGCCCATCTGGGCCAGCGCCCGCGCGCGCCGCAGGTCGAACAGGGCGTGGACGCGCGGCGGCATCCGCTGGTCGTCCTGCATGTCCTCGCAGAGCCTGAGCGCCTCCCGGGATCGCCTCAGGTGCAGCGCCAGCAGCGCGAGGTGCGACATGTTGAAAAGCTCCATGCTGAGGTCGCCGGCCAGGCGCGACAGGAGGAGCGCCTCGTGGATGACCTGCCGCGCGGTGTGCTGCTTGTCCGCGTCATGGGCGATCCACGAGGTCACCTCGGCGGTCTCGCCGGTCGCTGCCTCCAGGTCGCGTTCGATGGCTCGTTCGTGGTGGCCGGTGGCGAGCTTGGCGTGCGCGGCCCGGAAGATTCGCAGGCTGAGCGGCAGGAGATCGTTTCCGCCGTACAGGCTGTCCAGGCTGATCAGGTGCTGGTTCGTCTCGCGGATCGTCTGGACGTAGTCGGCGTCGACCGGGCGTCCGCGTTCGCCCCGGGTCTCGACAACGCCGAACAGCACGGCCGCGGAGAGGTCGTCGATGTCGCGGGGGATGTCGAACAGGTCGATCTCCGGGGTATCGAACGCGGCGGCGTACAGGCCGCGGGTTCGTTCGTCGGGCCGGTGATCTCCTCGTTCCCAGCCTCGGATCTGCCGTACGAGGGACTCCAGCGGCGGGTACGGCGAGCCGTTCGCCTTGTGGAGTTCACGGGCCATGTCTGGTTGGGACCATCTGCGTGCCGTCCGTTCTGCCCGTAGCCGAGCAGCCCACGGAGGCCGTAGTCGATCGGTCATTGCGTGCACCATTCGCTGACCGGGCAACCCCGGACAGGGTCGTGTCCGGGCCCTTCTCCGTCATTGTCACCTGTCGGGCGACCCTACGCGGGGTGTTCGCTGAGCGTGACCGGATCACAACCCGCATCGCACAGGACGGTCACGATGATCACGACTCGCTCAGACGACACGGCGGAGCTACCCGAGCCCGACGGTCCCGCCCTCCTGGCAAGCCTTGGGGTCGCGTTCCGCGGCCAGGGCTTCACGGCCGAGATCAAGAGTGGGCTGCTTCGGGTGGCGGACGGGCCGGACGGCCGGGGTGTCCGGCTCGATTGCCGTCGGCGGGACGGTGATTGGGACCGGTGGTGGTTTACGTGGGCGGGTGGGATCTGGCTGTGTGAGGCTGACAGGCCGTTCGAGGCGATCACGACGGTGAAGGGTGCGTTGCGGCGGGGCGGGGACGCGCATGCCGGCGCCGCCGCGAGCGCGGAGCGGGCGGTGGCCGAGGTCCGCGCGGAGTTCCCTGACTGGACCATCACCGACACCGAGACCGAGGACGGGCGCCGGTGGTGGGCGAGCCGCGGCGCACCGACGAGCACCATCCTGAACCGCGACTCCGACCTGTCCGCCAGCAGCCCCGAGGCACTGCGGTCCAAGCTGCGGGCCCACCGATGAACGTGGGCGCGGCGGAACCATTCCGGGGAGCAACCCCCCGTGCCCGCCCGATGTCGCACGGCCCGCGCGGGGGTCGTGCGGCCCGATGCCCGGTCGGCGGACTGGGGAATCCGTCCGGCCGGGTGGGGGATCGCGCGGCCGGTGCTCCACACCCCCGCCGCTTGGGGGAGCACCGGCCGCGCTTGAGGGAGGCAGCGATGACGGAATACCGGCTGAGCGGCGCTGACGGCGTCTACTTCCTCCGCGACCAGGACGACCAGATCGCCGGGACGCTGCTGCGCGAAGCGGGCGGGTGGTGGCGCGGCGTCGCCCCCGACGGCCGGGTCCGCAAGTTCTTCATCGCCCCCGACGAGGACGGCGACCCTCGGCTGATCGCGGCCGAACGGCTGGTCAACCGATAAACTCCGCGGCCCCGGGTTGACGGCGCGCGCCCGGGGCCGCGGCACCATCCGATGCAGCGCGCGAAATGCCCCGCCCACCCGAGGTGAGCGGGGCTCTCGCATACCGTGGGGCCTGGCCAGCCCGCCTGCTAACCCTGAGTCTCCAGCTCGTAGGCGACCCGCCCGTGCCGCTCCCACACACGTTCTCCGCCGACGCGCTCGATCGTGATCCGAGCAGCAGTGTTGCTCACGGCAACGATGAGGGTGGGGCGTTCGACGTGGGCGCGGATACGCGGCAGAGCGTCCCGCAGCAGCTCGGCGCCGAGGCCCTCGCCGCGACGGGACGGCCGGATCGAGAACCAGACCTGTCCGCCGACGTGGTGGAGGACCGGGACGAGGTAGTGCCGAATGCAGAGGCGGCCGAGCATCTCGGGCTGGCCGTCAGTGCTGGTCTCGCACCACCATGACTCCATGCCGGCGGTGCCGGGGCGCACGCCAGGGCGCGGGAAGGTCCCCTGGCGAAGGTTCTCCGACAGGTACGTGAAGTCGCCGGCTTCCAGGTCGTGGCGGGTGAGGCCGTCGGCGTCCGGCCAGCCGTCAACGGCGGCGTAGTCCCGCTGCGCGTCCAGGAAGGGCTCGCGGAGGCGGGTGTGCGGGGCAAAGAACGTCCGTACCGTCGTCATAGTCGCCATTCCCTCACTGTTTCATCGGACGGGCATGATTCCGAGTCGCATCAGCTATTCGTTGCCCGACAGTGAGCAGCAGGTCAGCGAACGCGGCAGTGATCTGTAGGCCCGACTGGAGCTCGACGAACCCGAACATTCCGGACGGATTGCATTCGAGGAACACCCACCCGTCCGGGCCGGCGATGAAGTCGAATGCTCCGTACTCCAGTCCGTACCGGTGAAGGTAGGCGGCTGCGGCGGCCGCGATCCGGGCGGGGATCGGGACGGGGGTGAAGGTGAGGCGGTCTTGGACCGGCCGCCAGTCGAGCAGGTCGGTGCCGGAGATCTCCACGGCGAACATCTTCGGTCCAACGACCGTGAGCCGTATCGACCGGCCGGGGATGACCTCCTGGAAGCACGACGCCGCGGCGAGCAGGTCGGGGACCGAGGCCGCCTCCGCGATCCCCGCGGTGACCATCGCGTCGGGGTCGGCGCCCTGGGCGTGCTGTGCCTTGTACCGCACGCGGGCGCCAGCCGGCCTGCGCCGGATCCACTCCCGTGCCGTAACGCCGCTGCTGGTGATCAGCGTCGGGGGCACGGCGAGCCCGCACGCCTGGGCGGTCAGTAGCTGGTCTGGTTTGTCGTTGGCGACGCTGATCCTCGCCGGGTGGTTGATCCACCTGACCGGCAGCGTCCGCAGCACTCCCAGGATCGAGAGGGCGTCCTCGCGTGCCGCCCACGCCCGCGCTGCCTGGCTGGTGATCGCGGGATGACCTGATGGTGTTCCCGGCCAGCGCCAGAGCACCGACACCACATCGGTGAGCCGCGCGGCACGGTGCTGGTCCCCGACCTCGCCCACCCACCGGCCTTCCTCGAGGCGGGCGTCGATGTTGAGCGGTCCGGCGCCGGGATCGAGGCGGACGACATGCGCGTCACGCTCCTGTAGGGCGTGGACGATGAGGTCGGTGGTGTGGTCTTCGGTGTCGGTGAGGATCAGCACCGCGCCGCGGTTCACGGGTCAGCCGCCCGCGTCGGTCTTGTTGTCCTTGTCGGTGGTGCCCCACGTGACCGAGTACGCCTGCAGCAGGTCGGGCTGCGCGGCCAACGGGACCCCGTTGGCGAGGGTCTGCTGCCGGACCGGGCAGTACGTCAGGTTCGGCGGCGGGGTGGTGAACGCCGGGTCGAGCGACTGCTGATGGATGAGCCCGTACGGGGTCATGGGGACCTCCTGGGTGTCCGCGGCGCCTGCGGTGGCACCGTCGAGCCCAGTGCACCGCGGGAGTGACCCGAATCCGTGATCGTGTGCAGGACTTGCACCCGTGTGCAGATTCTGCACATCACTGTGGGGAGCGGCATCGTCACGCGTACCGTGGGGATGACCCTCGCGCGCCCTAAGTGAGGCGTGATGTCTTCAGAGCACTTCTGGCAGTCGCCTGTAGTGCAAGCCCTGGTCGATGCACGGGATCTCGGCGGGGTGATCCGCATGGCCCGCGAACATCAGGGCTGGCGGCAAGCCGATCTCGGGCAGGCGGTGGGGTACTCCCGGTCCACGATCTCCCGCCTGGAGACCAGCGCAGCGACCCGAGACCTTGTGAAAGCGCGGGTCGTGGCCAACCGTTTGGAGATCCCGGCCGAGGTATTCGCCCAGCTTGTAGGGATCGGACAGTGCCCGGCAGTTACGGTGGTGGCGTCTGTGGCCGCAGCCCCGGAGGATGATCCCATGCACCGTCGCTCACTGCTCGCCGCCGCTGGCCTCGCCGTCCCAATGTCCGCTCTCCTCCAAGTCGACGACGCGCTGGCAGTCCTCCCCGAGGTGCAGGGCGCGGCGACACCACAGCGGATAGCGTCGCTCCTCACACGAGCCCGCCGGAGATGGGACACCGGTGATCTAAGCGCCCTCGTACGGAGTCTGCCCGAGTTGCTCGCCGCCGCGCACCAGGCCGCCGAGCAGAGCGACGACCGAGCCGGGTATGTGCTGGTCGCGTCGGCCTATGATCTCGCCGCCGAGGCCCTCAACAAGATCGGTATGGGCCCGCAGTCTCGCATCACGGCCGATCGGGCAACGCTGTTCGCCGCCCGTTCAGAGGACGTCCTGGCTCAGGCTGCAGCGGCGCGGACCCTCGGCGTCGTGCTGCGGCACGAAGACCGGCCCCGCATCGCCGAGCAGGTCACATTGCAGGCGGCCGAGCGGATCCACGCCGCTGGGCTGCCCACCCCAGAGCATGCTGCCGCGTATGCCCAGATGCTGTGCACCAGCGCCTACAACACGGCGCAGGCCGGGGATAACCGAGCCCTGGACATGATTCAGGACGCGCGGGCCGCGGCACGCTCGCTCCCCCAAGGCACTCCTGCCCTTGGTCGACGGACCAGGATCGACAGCCCCCAGGTCGCACTGTATGAGGTCAGCGTTCATTGGGCGTTGGGCGACCCCGAGAAGGCTCTGGCCGTGGGCCACGAGCTCAAGCCCGCGATGTTCGCCACGCCGGAGAGGCGCGCCCGGCTGCACACGGACATGGCGCGGGCGTGGTGGCTGCGAGGCCGCCCCGAACAGACGGCGCAGCGGCTCCTGGCCGCGTCGCGTGAGGCGGCCGGGGAAGTGCGTGACCGGCCTGCGATCCGTGCGATGGCGCAGCAGGTCGTGGCGCGTCATGGCCGCGTGGCGGGCGCGCGGGAGCTGACCGCCCTCCTGAGAAGGCGGTAACGCGGCAACGAGCCCCGCGACGCCGGTGCCCTCGACATCACCGCCCTGAACCTGGTGCCCTCGGAAGCGCCGAACTACCAGGCCGGCAGTTGCACCATCTACCACTGGGGCCTCACCCGGCTGTGCGACGACTTCAGCACCCGGGCCTGACCGACCGGCGAATGCAGTGGCACATCGCCAGTCCAGCGGGCTGGCTGTGTGCCCACCCCGTCCACAGGCGACATGGGCCGCCTCCCCTGGGGTCTGCGAACGTCGCCGACCCACAACGGCTGAACGACTCCACGTTGCACCCAGCCACTGAGCATCACCAAGGAGAGCGTTGATCATGAGACGTATCCTCATCGCCTCGATCGCGGCTGTGATCGCGACCGTGATCACTGCGGTACCGGCCACTGCGGCACCGACCATTCCGTACCGGACAGTCACTGCCCTGGAATGCAGGATCGGCGGCGGCGTCAACGATTACTTCGGAGTCTGCGTCGGCGGAGCGTACGACGGCTACACGGTCATCGGCTAGCGCGACCGGCCGTGCCGCCGCAAAGTCGGCGCGCGCTCGCAACTCAGGCATGACGAAAACCGCCACACCCTCCAGAAGGGTGTGGCGGTTTTTGCTGCTCAGACGCCCGCCGACCGGGTCAGGCTGCCGGGGCGTGATGGACGCCCACGCCGCACCGACCGGCACCGCTCACCACAGGTGGCGAACCCAAGTGGCCGAGACTAAGAGTAGTTGAATGGGTGTGAACGGTGAGATTTATGGGAGTGCAATCCCGAGGCCGCAGAAAGGGGATCACCCGTGATCACCCGTACCGCGTTCACCGGTCTGGCCGTGGCCGCCGCCGCGGCGCTCACCCTGACCGTCCCCGTCGCCCCCTCCGCACAGGCCGCCGAGGCACGCGCCCCGAGGGTCATCCGCTGCGCGCTGGTAGAAGCAGAACTCCCCACCGTGTTCGGGCGTGACTGCGGGAACGAGCACTGGGGCCCGATCCAGGACTTCGTCATCGTCGACCGCGACACCCGGAAGGCGTTCCACTGCCGGAGCGGCTGGGCCGAAGGTTCCCTGTGGGTTCGGGGCGAGGACTGCCGGCAGGTCCGCGCCCCGGGCGCCTGACTCTCGGGAAGCGCAGATAGGTGATGTGGGCTTGGCGGAGAGGTCGGGGAGGTCGGACATGAACGTCTTTCGATAAATGAGATACGGATCATTTGTCGGATTCGACTCGCGTACTCCGCCAAGACCGAGCAGTGAGGAGGACCGGCGTTGTGGTGGTGCGGTGAGCGGTCGGCGGCTACTTTCGGGTGGCCGGGCCGAAGGGGGTCACCGTGAGTAGGCGCGGCGATCGCAGGCCGCTGGACGTGCATGCCTGCGTGATGGCCGTGCGGATCGGGCCCAGGTCCTCCGCGCGGACGAGCAGCAGTACCGGGCGGCCCGGGCCGTCCCAGATCATCCGGCCGCCCAGCGCGCCCGCGTCCAGGGCCGCCGTGACCACGGTGTTCTGCTCGCGCACCGGCACGCCCGCGCCGACCAGCCGGGTGTGGGCGGCCGTGAGCTCCACCCCCAGCGCGGCCGGGCCGCCGGTGCGCAGACGGGTCGCCGCCTCCCTCAGCCGTGTGCGTTCCACCACCGGCCGGAGCGACTCCGCGCGCCTCTGCGTGTCGGCCACGACGAGCCGGAGCCCGGCGGCCTCCAGGTCGAGCGGGGCGCGCGTGCCGTCCGGCCCGTCGTCCAGGTAGGCCGTGCCCGGACGGCCGAGCAGCGTCGCGCGGCATCGGCCCGCCTCGCGCCCACCCGTCACGCCGAAGGCGCGCAGCCCCCGGTCCACCAGAGCGGACAGGGTGCCCAGCGGAAGCGTCGGCGCGTACATGTCGCGCAGCGCCAGTGCCACCGCGCACGCAGTCGCCGTGGGAGCGGCGAGCCCCGTGCCCTCGGGCAGGTCGACGCCCGCCAGCATTGTTGCGCCGCGGAGCGGGTGCCCGGCCGCGCGCAATGCCCAGGCCGCACTCAGCGCGGGCGCCGCCCACGGCTCGGTCGCGCCGGGGCGGAGGTCGGCGAGGTCCACCCGTTCGCGCTCGACCGGCATGTTCATCAGCGTCAGCTCGACCGTGTCGTCCTCGCGCGGGTGTGTCGCGACGATCGTGCCCCAGCGCGCCGCCACGGTCATGCTCGCGTTGACGTCGGACAGCAGCGTCAGCGAGCCGGGAGCTCGCCAGACGCCTGTCGCCCCGTACCCGTAGGTCTCGTGGAACGTGGCCGGGACCAGCCGGACCTCGGGCGCGAGGTCCAGACGCCCCGTGAGCTCGTCGCCTTGGGGCACCGCCTCAGCCATGGGCGCCGTCCCCCTTGCGGGCGAGCACCCGGTACGCGTTGCCGGTGCCGCTCCGGCGCGCGACGAAGGCGCCCACCGTGTGGTCCAGCAGGAGGCCGACGAGCACGGTTGGCACGCCGACGGTCCAGATCAGGCCGCGCCCGACGTGCCGCACCCTACGACGCTCGGCCAACCACGGCAGGGTCCGGTCAGGAGCGAGCCCGGCGAACCACAGGTACGCCGCGGTGACGAAGTCGTTGCGCTGGTGCGCGGACGCGCGCTCCTCGGCGACCAGGGCCAGGCCTCGATCGGTGAGCGCCTCCTTGAGGTTCCCGATCGGCATCATGTGCTGGTGCTGCGGCTGGAACCACGGCACCCAGTACTTGCCGAACAGCCGCCCGAGCCGCCATTCGGGGTCGGGCAGCTCGATGAGCAGGTATCCGCCCAGCGGCAGGATCTTCACCGCGGCGTCCAGCTCGACGAACGGGGCGCGGGTGTGCTCCAGGTAGTGGTGCATGCTCACCACGTCGTACATGCCCTGGATGCCGTCGGCCAGGTCGGGGAACATCCCGCGGTGCGCGTGCTCGATCCAGCCGCGCCGCGCGGCCTCCTCGATCTCCGCGCCCTGGTCCAGCCCGTCGAAGACGGTGTCGGGCCAGACCTCGCGGGCGGTGGCGCAGAAGTGCGCATGCCCCGACCCCACGTCCAGCCACCGCTTCGGCGTCGCGAACGGCTTCAGCATCCGGGCCCGGCCCAGGTATTCGTGCGAGGAGGTCATGAAGACGCTCTCGGCGCCGGCCGCGCCGATGCCGTCGTAGAAATCGCGGTAGTAGAAGTCCAGCCCGGCTGACGTCAGCCGCGGGTTCTGGAAGATGTGCCCGCAACTCCCGCACCGCTCCAGCGTGAACGTCCCGGGCTTGTGGTAGATGAGATCCTGGCCGCGCAGCACGACCGACAGGTCGCTCGCGCCGCACCAGGGGCAGGTCTCGCACCGTGGCTTCAGGAAGCGCTCGACCCCCTTGGCCAGCTCGGCGTCGTAGTACGGACGCGCGTCCGTGCGCAGGGCGGCATCGCGCCGATCCGTCTCCGACATCCACCGGCCGGTCGCGGTCCGCATCCAGACGTACACCTCGTACAGCGGACGGGCCAAGGCCGCCAGGTGCAACCCGCGCGGGCGCAGCGCCGTACCGGCGAAGATGAGATAGGGCTGGAGGCAGTACACCGCGAGACACGCCAGGGCCAGCGGCCAGGAGAGGAACGCCTCGACGACGAGCAGCGCGAACGGGACGAGCGCCAGCGTCAGGTCGATCGGGACGATCGTGCCGCCCGCGCGGAGCCGTGACCGGCGCCGTGCCAAGTCGTCCGGTACCGCGCGAAGTGCGGGCGCGACGGCCAGGGCGCTGCGGTCGCGCGCGTAGTGCTTGAGACGCCGCGCCAGGTTGATCAGGTCGGGCGTGGAGATCGCGTCCGGCTCGGTGACGTTGGCGCGTTCGAGCACGCCGGGGACGCCGAGCAGGGCCGAGCCCGCGCCGACACCGTTGCCGGGGCCGTCGGCGTCCGGCCGCGAGATGCGTCGTACGAGGTCGCGCGCCGCGGATATCGGCAGGTCCCGGGGGATGAGGTCGACGATGTCGTGGTCCTGCCGGTGGGCGTACGCGGCGGCGGCCTGGCGGCTCTCCTCGTCCAGGACGACGCCCTCGGCGACAAGGGAGCGGAAGGCCCTGTCACCGGCGGAGGCGTCGCCGGGAGCGTCGAGCTCGGTCAGGGCCGCGGCGCGACCGCGCAGGCGCGACGCGTTGAGCAGCAGGCCCCCGATGAGCAGGCCGGCGAGGGGGATGGCGATCACGACAGTTTCTCCAGATGGTCTGCTGCCGTCGCGGCGCCGCCGGCGGCCGCGAAGGAGTCTCGGACGCGCTGGGCGGCGGCACGGTAAGCGGGAACGTCGAGCACCGCGAGGAGCGCCGCGCGCAGGTCGTCCGCCCGGACCCGGCCGAACCGCACGCGCTCCCCGGCCCCGGCCGCGACGACCTGATCCGCGATGATCGGCTGGTCGTCGCGGATCGGGCACACGACCAGCGGGAGCCCGTGCGCGAGCGTCTCCGACACGGTGTTGTGGCCGCCGTGGGACACGACCGCGTCCAGGTGGGGCAGCAGGGCGAGCTGCGGCACATGGTCGGTGACCAGGACGTGCGGCGGCGGCTCGGTGAGCATGCCGGGCGGGGCGACGATGATCGCCTGCAGGTCCTCGCCGAGGTCGGCGAGCGCCTCGACCGCGACGCGGTAGAAGCGCTCGCCCACCAGGCCGTTCAGCGTGCCGAGCGAGACCAGGACTCTGCGGCGGGAGTCGAGCCAGTCCCAGGGGAACGTACCGCGGTCGGGCCGCCCGGCCAGCGCGGGACCGGCGAAGATCCAGTGCCCGGGGAACCGCGACACGTCGCCGACCAGCGCCCCGGTCGTGAAGACCAGCGTGAGACGGTCGGAGAACCGCAGGTCGACCGCCTCGGCCAGGCCGGACCCGGCCTGGAAGTCGGCCATGAGCGAGGAGATCCACGCCTCGACCTTCGGCATGCCCGCGAGCGGCTTCAGCACCTCGGCCGGCGTGCTCGCCGAGGTCGCCCAGGTGATCCCGGCACGGCGGGCGGCGACCGGCCCGGCGATCGCCTGCTGGTCGGCGACCAGGACATCGGGCGCGAAGGTCGCGACGGCCGCCTCGACGTCGGGGAGCATGGCCTGTCCGAGCGGGACGATGAACTCCTCCCACAGGGACTTCAGCGCCGCGGCGCCGCGCAGCGCGAGACGCTCCTCGCGCAGTAGCCGGTCGAGCGCGTCATCGGTGACCGGCAGTACACGGGCACCGGTCGGCAGGAGCGGTTCCAGCATGCCTCGATGCCCGGCCCAGGCCACCTCGTGACCGCGCCGGGTCAGCTCCGCGCCGACCGCCGCGGTCGGGTTGATGTGGCCGGTCAGCGGCGGCACGGTGAACAGGAAGCGGCTCACGGGCCCTCCTTCGTCAGGGGAGCGGCTGGAACACGGCGTTCCCTGGCCCGCGTGCGCTGCTCGGCGAGCCAGGTCAGCAGGATGTCGCGGAGGATCTCGGTCGCCTCACGCAGGACGGTGTGCGCCAGGCCGGGCAGGATCTCGACCGTGCAGTCCGGCACATGACGTGCCAACTCGGCGGCTGCCCCGACCAGCTCGGACCGCTCGCCGTACACGCCGAGCACGGGGCAGCGGATCGCGGCCAGCTCGGCCGGGCGCAGCGGCCGTTCCGACGCGACATCGTCCACCAGGGTGGTCCGGTTCAGCAGCCCGTCGGCGTGCGCGATCAGGCGTGCCATTCGCCGCTGCCCGGCCTTGTCGTACTGGTTCCGTGCCCCGTCGTACTCCAGCCGCAGTGCGGTCACCGACAGCGTGTTGGCCATGTCCTCGATCCAGGCGGCGGCGCTCGTACCCGCGCAGCTCGCCTCGATCAGCGTCAGCCCGGCGACCCGGTCCGGCTCGGTCACCGCCATGCGGGCGGCGACGATGCCGCCATAGCTGTTGGCGACCAGATGGACCGGCTCGTCGACGCCGAGCGCGTCGAGCAGCGCGCACAGATCGTTCACGCCGTCGTCGGCCGTGTAGCCGGTCTCCGGCCGGTGCGAGCGGCCGTGCCCGCGCAGGTCGTACAGGATCACGCGGGCCCCGTTGACGACGGCGGGCCCGGCGAGCGTGTAGTAGAAGCTGGACAGGTTGTCGGTGACCAGGCCGTGGACGAAGACGACGGTCGGCGTGTCCGCCGTGTGCTCCTGGGGTTCCAGGATCTGCGCGTTGAACCGTATGCCGTTCGCGTGGACGTCAGCCATGAGCCGATTTCGTGAGCGCCGCCCCCGGTAGGACGGTGAGGGGGCCGGTCACCGGTGGTTCCGCCCTGAGGCCGGCCGGCACCGTGGTGTTCTCGACCCTCGCGGTGATCCGCCGTGCAGCCGGCCCGTTCCGCAGGTCCCAGGCCGGGTACCAGGAGGCGGCGCTACCGGTGGACGGGCCGTGCGGCATCATCACCGGCTCACCCGGATGGTCGGGCGCCGGATCCACCGTGTGGAACCTCGCCTCGCGGACGGTCGTGTACGGCATCACCGGGCTCTGCTTCCCGGCCGGGCGACTGTCGTACGCTCCTCGACGTAGGCCACCAGGGTGCCGACCTTCATCGCCATGATCTCGGTGATGTCCATGTCGGCGACGAGGGCGGCGAAGTCGACCCGGCCGCTGTACCGCCGCTGGAGCTTCTCGGTGAGCGCGACGAACTCGATGCTCTCCAGGGCGAGGTCGTCGCTGAACGTGGTGTCCCTGGTGATCTCGACGTCGAGGAGGAAATCCTCTCCCACGATCTCGATGAGCATCTCGACCACTTCGCCGAGGACTGTGTCCGTTGTGCTCACTTCGCGTCCTTTCCGTACGTCCAGGCCACGGCATACGCCGCCGCCCCGCTGGTGATCACTGTGCTGCCGGCGAGGTACGCGTCGCCGTCGGGCGCGGTCACGACCAGAGCCAGGTCCTCGTCCGTGGGGTCGGAGGACGCGCGTACCTCGAAGTCGTGTGCCCGACCGCCGAGCCCGGTGCCGAGGGCCTTGGCGACCGCCGCCTTGGCGGTCCGCAGCCGCGTGAACAGCGCGGCGCGTTCGGCGCCGGTCCGGTCGTGGAGCAGCCGGCGCTCCGTGACGGTCAGCGTGGCCCTCTCGGTGCCGTCGTCGGGTTCGACGACGGGCTCGATGTCGATGCCGACCGGGCCCGGCCCGGCCAGCGCCACCGCGATGCCGGGACTGCGCCCCTGACCCGCGCAGTGCGCCAGCGAGATCCCCGGCGCGCGGAACGCCCCGGCCGCGCGCGGCCTCCCCGCGTCGTCCTCGATCGTGATCTCGGCCGGGTAGACGGGTCCCGCGCCGTGGTCCCACAGCCGCCGCCGCACGGCGTCCTTGGCGGCGATCCGGCCGAGCAGCCACGCGCGCCGCGCGTTGGGCGTCAGCTCCTCGAAGCGGGTCCGCTCGGCGGCGCACAGGTATCGGCGCATGATCAGCTCGCGTGAGCCGGTGTCGGGCCAGCGCTCGCGGACGACGCACCAGCCGCCCGGGTGCGGCTCGGACAGGGTCTCGCTCTGCGGGCGGAGCTTCACGTCCCAGATCCGCTCGTCGGTGGCGAAGCGCCGTGTCGTCCAGCCGTCGATCCGGCACCAGAGGCGTCCTTCGCCGTCGAGGATCTCGGCGTCGGCGCGCATCTCCGTGTCGGTGATCTCGCGGATCCAGGCGCGGCAGTCCAGCCGCGCGCCGATCTCGGGGCGCGGACCGTAGAACCGCACCGCGCCGATCCCGGTCGGCAGCACGGTCTGGTCGGTGGTCAGGCTGACCTGCATCCAGTGGCCGATGAGCTGGCCCGCGCCGTCGAGCAGGGCGCCCTCGGCGGGGAGGCTGGTCAGGCTCCCGGTGATGCCATCGCTGCCGAGCTCGTCGACGTGGGCGACGCTGGCGAACCGGGGGCCGTGGAACATCCAGTCACGGTCGTACAGCTCCCGCGCGGAGACGGGCGCGGGCCGGGGATCCGACAGGGTCAGCCGCGAGGGCTCGGGTGCGTCCGGACAGCCGGTCTCGCGCAGGCGTACGACGCCACTCGCGTAGCCCTCGATCTGGACCCTGACCTGGATCTCACCGTCCGGTGCGGTGTCGCCGCGGGTGACGTGCACGGAGGTGGTCGTCTCGGGCGCGGTGCAGAGCCAACGGAGCGCCCTGACCTGCGTGATGCCGACCACCGTCGCGTCCGGCACCAGCTCGGTGGCCGCCCCGGCCATCACCTCGAGGATCGTGGTGAGCGGGACGACCGGGAACCGGTCGGTCATGTCGGGCCAGCCCGGCGCCTGGGGGAACACGCAGTGGTCGACGGTGTCCGGCATCGTCGCCAGGGAGAACACCCTGGTCCGGCTGAGGGCCTGCGGCGGTTCGCCGATGGCCGCCTCGCCGTCCGCGGGAGCCGCGTCGCCGGGGGCGGCCAGCCATGCCTCGGTGACCGTCCGGGCCGCGGCGGCCGTGGCGGTGAGCGCGGCGTTCAGCTCGCCGACGACCGAAGAGCCGTTCCCGACGACCGTCTCGGCTGCCCCGGCAGCGGGCGCGGCGACGAGGCCGTCGAGGTCGGGCAGCCGGACCATCGGCTCGCCGAGGCGCAGCCGCACGGTGCCTCCCGGACGCGCGCGCGGGGGCGGTGGGGCGGGCAACCGGGTGAAGTCCGGGGCCAGGCCGTCCGCCCAGAGCGCCGCGGCGACCCGGCGCAGCTGGTCGAGCCCGTCGCGGGTGGACACGGCGGTGGTGGTCGCCAGGTACTCGCGGTCGCGCAGCGTGTCCTCGGTGAATCCGACCAGGCTGCCCTGGCCGACCTGGACGAACGCGCGGATGCCCGAGTCGTGCAGCAGCTCGGTGAGGCGCCGGAACCGCACCGGCTCGACGAGGTGGCGCAGCACCAGGTCGCGTACGCCGCCGACGTCGGCGGGGAAGGGCTCGAGCGAGGTGGCGGACCAGACCGGCACGGTCGGCCGACCCACCTCCAGCCGTTCCAGCACCGCCCGGGCGGCGGGCAAGTGCGGCGCGTACACCGGGGAGTGGAATCCGGTGCGGAAGGGCATGGTCTCGGTCAGCACGCCCTGCCGGCGCAGGCCGTCCACGACTTGCGACACGTGGTCTGCCGGACCGCAGATCACCGCCTGGTGCGGGCAGTTGTCATGGCTGAGGTACACGTCGTCGAACCCGTCGAGTTCACCGGCGACGCGATCGGCGGACGCGCCGAGCGCCGCGTACACGACGTCGGGCACCTGCACCATTCCGGGCCGCATCGAGGCGATGAAGGCGTCGACCTCCGGGTAGATCCCTCCGACGATCATCGCGGTCCACTCGCCGAGGCTGTGCCCGGCCACCGCGCCCGGCGTGATGCCGAGCTCGGCGAGCGCGGCGGCGTACAAGCGGCACACCGTGACGATGTCGAGTGCGTGCTCGACGACCTCGCCGCTGCCGGACAACTCGGGGGCGGGCAGGCCGAGGTGTTCGGCCAGGGCCGTGACGCGGGGCGCGAACTCCGGCTCGAAGCCGGGGAACAGGAAGGCCACTTGCTCGGGTCCGGAGAGCAGCGGCCGGGGCGTGAACCACACATCGCTCCGCCCCCGCCAGGCGCGCCCCCTCGCGACGATCTTGCGGGCCAGTGCGAGCCGTCGCGCGTCCGGCCCGACGATCGCGAGCCGGCAGGGCCCGTCGCCGGGCGGGACCTGCCGTCCCGACCGCTCGATCAGCTCGGCGTCGGCGGCGGCGAGGACGCGCGCGACGTCCCGCGGGCCGGACCCGGCGATCCGCAGGACCGGCTCGCCGACGGCCGGCCGGGCCGGTGCGGAGGCACGCGCGCGTGCGGCCCGCGGTGCCTCCTCGAGGACGACGTGTGCGTTGATCCCGCCGAAGCCGAAGGCGTTGACCGCCGCGCGGCGCGGCGTCCCGGGCGGGCGCTCCCACGCAGTGGCCTCGGCGATCGGCGTGAACCGCGTGCCGCTCAGGCCGGGATGCGGCTCCTCGATGTGCAGGGTCGGAGGCAGCGTTGCGTGGTGCAGAGCGAGTGCCGCCTTGATCAGCCCGGCCACGCCCGCGGCGGGCATGGTGTGGCCGATCATCGATTTGACCGTGCCCAGGCCGATCGGCGGGCCGCCGGGGCCGAACACCCGCCGCAGCGTTTCCAACTCGGTCGTGTCGCCCGCAGGAGTCGCGGTGCCGTGCGCCTCGATCAGCCCGACCGCGTGCTCGGCGGCCGGGTCCACGCCCGCGGCCCGCCACGCCTGTTCGACGGCGGTCACCTGGCCGTTGGACAAGGGGTTCATCATGCTGGTCGCACGCCCGTCGCTGGCGACGCCCACGCCGCGGATCACCGCATACACCCGGTCGCCGGACCTGACCGCGTCCACGAGGCGCTTGAGCAGCACGATCCCGGTGCCCTCCGACAGCAGGGTGCCGTCGGCGCGGGCGTCGAAGGGCCGGATCGTCTCGGTCGGGCTGAGCGCCCGCAACTGGGTGAAGACGCTCCACAGGGTGGTGTGGTGGCAGTGGTGCACGCCGCCCGCGAGTACCGCGTCGCAGCGGCCGGAGGCCAGGTCGCGTACGGCGTGGTCCACCGCCAGCAGCGACGACGCGCACGCGGCGTCCACCGTGTAGGCGGGGCCGCGCAGGTCGAAGCGGTTGGCCACACGGGAGGCGGCGAAGTTCGGCACCAGGCCGATCGACTCCTCCGGCCCGAGGGCCTTCTGGAACGCCTCGCGCACGGTGCCGAGCCGGTCCCCGGTCAGGCCGGGGACGAGGTCGCGCAGCACGGCGGCGAGCTGGTGAGCGGTGTGGACGCGCTGGTCGAGCCGCGCGAGGCCGGGGGTGAGGTAGCCGCCCCGGCCGATGATGACCCCGACGCGGGAGCGGTCGGGGAGCCGGTCCTCGCCGCCGGCGTCGGTGATCGCCTCGGCCGCGGCCCGCAGGGCCAGCAGTTGGTCCGGCTCGGTGCCGTCGACCGCCGCCGGCATGATGCCGAATCTCGTCGGGTCGAAGTCGGCGACCTCGTCGACGAACCCGCCCCGCCGGCAGTAGAAACGATCCGGTGCGGCCCTGCCCTCGGCGTCGTAGTAGACGCTTTGGTCCCAGCGGTGCGCGGGTACCTCCGAGACCGCGTCCACCCGGGTGCGGATGTTGCGCCAGAACGCCGTCGCGTCCCCCGCGCCGGGGAACACCGCACCGATTCCGACGATCGCGACGTCCTCAGACATCGTTGGTCTCGCCGCACATGTAGACGACCTGGGCGTCCTGGCCGTGGGACAGCTCGCGCAGCAGGCACGCGACGCCGGCGTCCGGGTCGATCAGCGTGATGCCGCGCCGCGCGTACTCGCGTCCGAGGTCGGGGGAGACCATGCCGCCACCCGCCCACGGTCCCCAGTCGATCGCGACGACGCGGCCGGGCAGCCGCGCCGCCC
Organism: Spirillospora sp. NBC_01491; assembly: GCF_036227065.1. GTDB lineage: Bacteria > Actinomycetota > Actinomycetes > Streptosporangiales > Streptosporangiaceae > Spirillospora > Spirillospora xylanilytica. Next base: position 1,476,351 of record NZ_CP109432.1, on the reverse strand, counting down.
ACGCGTGGCAGAGGGAGTCGAGGGCGTCATTGGCCGCCGCGTAGTCGGTCTGACCGCGATTGCCGAACACCCCGGACACGCTGCCGAACGCGGCGACGAACCCGACGGGCGGACGCTCGTCCCCGTCCTGGGTGCCGACGGGCGCGATCGCCTTCAGCAGCGCGCGGAATCCGTCGACCTTCGTTGCGTAGACGCGGGCGAACGAGTCCGGCGTCTTGTCGCCGAGCAGCCGGTCCTCCAAGAGGCCCGCACCGTGGACGATCCCGTCGAGCCGTCCGTGCCGCGCGTGGATGTCTTCAACGATGGCGCGTACCGCGTCGGCGTCGCGGACGTCGGCGGCGTGGTAGCGGACCGAGGCCGCGACGCCGCGCAGCTCCTCCAGCGTGCCCAGGATCTCCCGCTCCCTGAGGATGCGGCGCGCGGCCGCGTCGATCTCGGTGGGTCTTCCGCCGCCCTGGCGGGCCAGGGCGGCGCGAAGCGCGGACATGTCCGGGGCGGACGTCGTGGCCGGGTCCTCCGGCGCGGACGGGGCCGGCGTCCGTCCGATCAGCTCGACGTGGCAGCCGGTCAGGCGGGCCAGTGCGCGGGCGGCGACGGCGGTGATGCCGCGTGCGCCGCCGGTCAGCAGGAGCACCGATTCGCGGCCCAGGCCGGGCGGCGGGGCCACCTCACCGTCGAGCTCGGCGCGGCGGACCCGCAGCGTGGTGCGGGTGCCGTTGCGGTATCCGACCACGGTGCGGCCGTCGCCGCCCGCGAACTCCTGAAGCAGGTGTTCGGCGATCCTGCGCGGGTTCTCCTTGGGGTCGACGTCGACTGCGCGCACCACTGCGTCGGGATACTCGCGCGCTAGGGCCTGTCCGGTGGATCTTTGTGTTCGGCTGTGGGTGATCTCGGGTGTGGTCTTTGATGATGTGTCATGGTGCGTCGTCATGAGTTGACCGATGCCGCCTGGCGGCGGATCGAACCTCTTCTGCCTGTTCGGGCTGGCCGGGGTGGCCGGTGGCTGGACCATCGGAGGGTGTTGGACGGGATCTTGTGGAAGCTGGCCACCGGTGCCCCGTGGCGGGATCTGCCCGAGCGGTACGGCAACTGGAAGACCGTTTATGAGCGTTATCGGCGGTGGGCCGCCGATGGCACCTTCGACCGGATCCTGGCGCATGTACAGGTCCATGATGACGCCGTCGGGCGGATCGACTGGAGTGTCAGCGTCGACTCGACCATCGTGCGGGCCCACCAGCACGCCACTGGTGCCCGCAAAAAGGGGCACTCGGCCGGACAAACCGGTCGGCCGATGGAGTGGGGCAGGCTCTTGGACGGTCCCGAGGCGGGCTGACCACCAAGATCCACCTGGCCGTCGACGGCCGTGGCCTGCCGCTGTCGATCGTGCTCACCGCCGGGAACATCAACGACTGCACTGCCTTCCCGCACGTCCTGGCGGCGATACGGGTATCGCGGCCCGGCCCGGGCCGTCCGCGGTGCCGGCCCGACCGGGTCATCGCGGACAAGGCCTACAGCTCGGCCGCGATCCGCCGGTCGCTACGCGACCGCGGGATCGGCACCACCATCCCCGAACGCGCCGACCAGAAGGCCGGACGCGCCCGCCGCGGAACCCTCGGCGGACGCCCACCGGCCTTCGACCCCGCCGTCTACCGGCGCCGCAACGTCGTCGAACGCTGCATCGGCCGACTCAAGCAATGGCGCGGCATCGCCACCCGCTACGACAAACTCGCCCGCAACTATCAAGCCGCGATCACCCTGGTCACAGCCCTGCTATGGATCAACACATGATCCACCGGACAGGCCCTAGCGCACGGACGAGCCCGCGTAGGCCGATGTCGATCGGGTCGTGCTCGGACACGCCGTCGCCCTGCCCGAAGCCCCCCGCCGTCGCGGTGGCGACCACCAGCCGGTCGGCGCCGTCCAGCATGGCTTGGCGGATCCCGGCGAACGCGGTGGGCAGTACCGGCCGGGCGCCGGGCGACAGCGCGGCCAGGTGCACGAGAGCGTCGGCGTTGGTCTCGTCCTCCGGGGCCGCCACGACGCGGGGGGCGGCCCCGCGGCGTTCGAGCAGGTCGGCGAGTTCGAGCGCGATCCCGCGACCGTCGTCGACGATGACGACCCTGCGGCCGGTGAGCCTGGGGCCGTCGACTCCGGGGGCGGTGACGGTGACGGGCTCGACGACATACCGGCTGGGGACGGCGGACCCGGCGGGCTCGGCCGCCTGAACGGGCTCGGCGGGCTCGGCCGGCCCCGCGAGATGGCCGCCGAGCCAGTCGGCGATGCCGCCGATGGTCTTGATCCGGGCCAGCTCGGCGACGACGTCCTCGTTCAGTGCCGACTCGTCGCCGGAGAGCCCGAGGCGCTCGGCGAGCTCCCCGATGATCTCCGTTCGCTTGATCGAGTCGATGGACAGGTCGCTCTCCAGGTCCAGGTCCGTGCCGAGCATGTCGGAGGGGTAGCCGGTACGGGCGCTGACCGTGGCGACGACGACCTCGCGGATTCGCTCCGGCCCGACCGTCCTCGGCTCCGGCGTGGCCGCGGGCTCGGCGACGGGCGCGGGTTCGCCGACCGGCGCGACCGCCGGTTCCGGGACCGGAGCGGGGAGCGCCGCCGGGACGGGCGGCGGCGCCGGAGCGGCCCCGAGATAGCCGAGCATGACGTCGCGCTGTGCCGCGACCAGCTCCCGCGTCGTCCGCAGGAACTCCGTCACCGCGGCGTCGCGTTGCGATCCGTTGGCCTCACCCATCGGTTCTCCTGTCACTGTCGGACCCATCTGTGGCGCTTCGGTCGCGGGCCGCAGCCCGCCGGGCACGGGTTCCCCGGAGGCGGTCCGTACGAGCTGCCCGTCGACGACCCACCCGGGGCGTCCGGCCGTGCCGGGGACGGGCCCGGCACGGCCGGCGTACAGGGGCCCGAGGTCGACCGGAACACCGGCGACGGCCAGCTCGGCGAGCGCGTGCAGCAGCCGCACGACACCGTTCTCGCCGGACACGTCGCAGGCCACGACCGTGTGCGGCCGGTCACCCAGGATCTTGCGGACCAGGCCGGTCAGCACGCGGCCCGGCCCCGCCTCGACGAAGACCCGTGCGCCGGCCGCGTACATCGCCTCGATCTGCTCGACGAACCGCACGGGCTCGGCCACCTGGCGGGCCAGCAGTTCGCGGACGAGGTCGGGCGACCCGGGGTACGGGGCGGCGGTGCCGTTCGACCAGACCGGGTAAGCGGGCGGTCGCACGTCGCGGTCGGCGAGCGCTGCGGCCAGTGCGTCCGCGGCCGCGGCGACCAGGGGGCTGTGGAACGCGCAGGCGACCGGCATGTCGCGCGTGTTCATCCCGCGGGCGCCGAGGGCGGCGGCGGCGCGTTCGACCGCGTCCGTGGGACCGGAGACGACCGCCTGCTCGGGGGCGTTGTCGTTGGCGACGATCACCTCGTCGTCCACCCCGAGGTCCGCGAGTGCCGTGCCCACGTCGGCGGCGGAGGCCGCGACCGCGGCCATCGTCCCGGGGTCCTCACCGGCCGCCGTGAGGATCGCGTCGGCGCGTGCCTCGCTGAGGGCGATCAGGTCCTCCTCGCCGAACGCCCCGGCCGTGCAGAGCGCGACCAGTTCCCCGTAACTGTGGCCGCCCGCCATGTCGGGCCGGACACCGAGCGTGCCGAGCAGTTCGGCCATGGCCAGCCCGGCGATGCCCAGGGTGGGCTGGGCCACGCGGGTGTCGGTGATCGCGGCCTTCTGCCGCGCGATCTCCTCGCGGTCGAACGCGGCCGGCGGGAACATCACCGGGGCGAAACGGCCGTCCGCCAGCCGAAGCAGGCGCTGAAGGCGTGGGAAGGCGACGAACAGGTCGGCGAGCATCCCGGGCCGCTGGCTGCCCTGGCCGGGGAACAGGAACGCCACCGTGCCGGTCGCGATCTCGTCCGGTGGCAGGTGGACGCCCGTCCCGGCCCGTCCGGCCCGCAGGTCGGCGAGCTTGGCGGCCAGGTCGTCCCGGCCAGAGGCGACGAGCGCGGCACGGACGGGTGCGTCGGGGGCGCCGCGCAGGTGGGCGGTCGCCAGGTCGCGCAGCTTGGCGGCAGGGTCGGCGTCGAGCAGCCTCGCCAGGCGGTCGGCTTCCCGGGCGACCTCGTCTGGCCCGGCGCCGCGGAACACCAGCAGCTCTGCAGGCCACTCCGGGAGGCCGTGCGCGGGCTCGTCCGCGCCGTCGTAGCCGCTCAGAACGGCGTGGAAGTTGGTGCCGCCGAAGCCGAACGCGCTCACCCCCGCATACCGGCGTCCAGGCGGAGCGCCCCACGGCGCCGGCCCGAACGCGAACGGGCTCGTCTCCGGCGACCAGTACGGGTTCGGCTCGGTGATGTGCAGGCCGCCCGGACGCACCCCGGTGTGCAGGGCGTACGCGGCCTTGATCAGCCCGGCCAGGCCGGCGGCGCACTTGGTGTGCCCGATCTGGGACTTGACCGACCCGATCCGGCAGCTCGCGGGTTCGGCACCGGCCTCGGTGAACAGGTCGGTGAGCGCGGCCAGCTCGGTGCGGTCGCCGACCACGGTGCCGGTACCGTGCGCCTCGATCAGCCCGACCTCGGCGGGGGAGACACCGCTGGCGGCGTAGGCGCGCTCGAGCGCGCGCCGCTGGCCCTCGGGGCGCGGCGCCGTCAAGCCGAGGGAGCGGCCGTCGCTGGATCCGGCCACGCTCTTGACGACCGCGTAGATCCGGTCGCCGTCGCGCTCGGCGTCGGCAAGGCGCTTGAGCACCGCGCAGGCCACCCCCTCGCCGAGCACGATGCCGTCGGCGGCGGAGTCGAACGTGGCGCATCTGCCCTTCGGAGACAGCGCGTGCACCGAGGCGAAGAGCAGGTAGTCCTGGATGTCGTTGTGCAGGTCCGCGCCGCCGCACACGACCATGTCGCTGCTGCCTGCGGACAGCTCTTTGCAGGCCAGGTCCAGCGCGGCGAGACTCGACGCGCAGGCCGCGTCCACAGTGAAGTTGGACCCGCCGAGGTCGAGGCGGTTGGCGATCCGTCCGGCGATCACATTGCTCAGCACGCCGGGAAAGGAGTCGTCGGTGAGCTCGGGCAGGTGCTGGTCCAGAGCAGGTGGGACCTCGCCGGTGTAGGACGGCAGCATCGAGCGCAGGCCGTACGCCGCAGACAGGCCGCTGCCCGCCTCGGCGCCGAAGATCACCGAGGTGCGTTCGCGGTCGAAGGCGCGGTCGGCGTAACCTGCGTCGCGCAGCGACCGGGCGGCCACCTCCAGCGCGAGCAACTGAACGGGCTCGATACTGCCGAGCGAAGCGGGCGGGATGCCGTAGTCCAGTGCGTCGAAGGGCACCTGCGGGATGAAGCCGCCCCACTTGGAGGACGTCCGGCCCCGGGGCCGCGTGGTGGCCTCCGGGTCGTAGTACAGCTCGCTTTTCCAGCGCTCAGCCGGTACCTCGGTGACCGCGTCGACACCATGGACGATGTTCGACCAGAACTCCCCGAGATCACCCGCGTCCGGATACACGCAGGCCATGCCGACGATGGCGATGTCCAGCGGCTTCGCGGAGGCCTCCCGCACCGCCGTCTCCTCGTCCGCGAAGGAGGCGAGCAGGCGGGCGGACCCGGCCGAGACCTCCTCATGCAGCGCGGCGACGGTCGTGACCTGCGAGCGGAGCATGGCGACCTGGCCGAGCATGTACATGCCCTCGTCGCGCTGCTCCCGCTCGTCCACCGTCCGGACGCCCTCGGCCGTACGCCGCAGGCCTTTCGAGGCGATGCGCAGTCGGCCGAGGTTGAGGCTCTCCAGTTCCGCCCAGGTCTCCTGGACGGTGGCGCCGTCTTCGGTGAGGCGCCGCCGCGTCTCTTCGAACGCCGTGAGGTACGGGGTGTCCGCGCAGCGGGTCACGTGGCCGGGCGAGGTCTCCAGCAAGGCCGTGCGTTCACACTCCAGTGCGGTCCGCTGGTAGTTCTCAAGGATCGCACCGGCGCTGACGGCCTCCTGGGTGAACAGGTACGCCGTTCCCATGAGCACGCCGGTCGCGACGCCGCGCTCGGCGAGCGGCCCGCAGGCTGCCGACACCATCGAGGCCGACCGCGCGTCGTGCACGCCCCCGGCGAACAGCACGCTCACCTCGGGCAGCACCTCGGGGTGCTCGAGCAGGCAGTCGATCTGGGACTGCCAGAGCGGGAAGCTCGCGCGCGGGCCGATGTGCCCGCCGCACTCCGAGCCCTCGAACACGAACTTGCGGGCGCCGTCCTTGAGGAACCGCGCCAGCAGGCCAGGAGAGGGGACATGCAGGTAGGCCGAGATGCCATCGCCCTCCAGCGCCGCGGCCTGGGCCGGACGCCCACCGGCGATCAGCGCGTACGGCGGGCGAGCCGCCTGGACGGCCTCCAGTTGGGCGGCGCGGACCTCCTCCGGGGCGAAGCCGAGGATGCCGACGCCCCACGGTCGGTCACCGAGCAGTTCGGCGGCCTCCGTCAGCAACCGGCGCGTGTCCGCGCCGTTCATCAGGGCGAGCGCCAGGAACGGCAGGCCGCCGCCCTCCGCCACCTTCGAGGCGAACGCGGCCTGGTCACTGACACGGGTCATCGGACCCTGCGCGATCGGGTAGCGCGGGTCCTTCGAAGCGTGCGCGATGCCCCGGCCCGGCGCCAGGGGAGCCTGCTCCTTGCCTGCGGCGATCCCGGCGCGGATCCCGGCACGGATCGCCTGGACGACACCGCCCGCCGTCTTGTGCCGACGGGCGAGAGGCGCGGCGAACGCGCCCTCCTGTCCGATCGGGAGCAGTTGCGTGCGCAGGTCGCGGGCACCGACATGGTTCGGGACGCCGCTCTCGGCCAGCTCGGACACCGGAAGGTCGGGGCGTGTGTAGACACGATGGCCGTCGACGACCCGCGTCTCGCTGCCGTCCATCGCGGCGATCGCCGACGCGACCGCCTCCGGAAGCTCCGCCTCGGCCACCAGGGCGAGCTGGGAGTCGACCACCACACCGCGAGCCCCGCCGGCCACGGCTGCGGCGGCGGTGGCGGTGCCGATTCCGCCCTGCGCCCAGACCGGAACGGCGACCACGGCTACCAGACGCTGGAGCAGAACGAACGCGCTCAGCTCCTCGATCCGGCCGCCCGACTCCATACCCTTGGCAATGACTCCGGCGACGCCCCGCTCCACAGCGGCGCACGCCTCCTCGACGGAGGTCACCTCGGCGAGGATGCGGCAGGCCGTACTCAGCCACGCCCGGCCGTTCACCCCTGCGCCGAGCACCACGGTGTCGACATCGCTGGGCAGGTCTTCGGGCGCGAGCGGGCAGCCCTCCGGCACCCGCACGCCGAAGGCGCCGCCCCAGCGGCGCGTGACGCGGTCCAGTTCCTCGCGCGCCCGGACCGAGTCCAGGCCGAGGTCGAGGATGCCGAGACCGCCGGCCCGTTCGACGGCCACGGTCAGTGCGGCGTTGGGTTCGGTGAAGGGGGTCAGGCCGATCACCAGGTCACGGCTGTGCAGGTCGGTCGTCATCTGTGTCTTTCCATCCCAACCTCTGAAGAAGTCCCCTTCAGGAGGGCATGGGGGAGCCCATGGTGGACGTGCGAATCACATCTGGAGTGGCGGCGGGGGTGTCAGCGGAAGCGGGGGACGATGGTGAAGGCCGCGCGACTGTATAGGTGCTACCACAGCATCGCGACCGATGTCGACATTCCTTTATTGGACAGTAAGGCCAGTTGGTCAAGAAACGCCTGGTCGAAAGCCATCCGGGTGCGCTGAATTTTCCGCCGAACGGCCAATGCCCGCACACGTCGCGTGAGGAAATGCTCACACAATGACACGCGCACCGAAGGAGAAAGCTTTCACCATGCCGTTGATGTGCATGGACCACTCTGAGCCAAATCCCACTCTGTTAGTCGCTGACATGCCGCCCCGCGCGCCGGCATTAGATGTCCCGTGGCTAACCTGTCGACACGGGAGGCGGGCATGGCTTCAGGCGGCTACGAGGGCTCTCTGGAGGCGGATTTCAACGGGCTGTTCTGCGCGCTGTTGCCGAGGCCGTACTGGTGGGCGCTGGAGAGGCTGGCGGACGCCCTGCTCCGTGCGACGGACTGGGGGCGGTCGTGCGCGGGGGCCGGCATGGGCGCGAGGACAGAGCATGATATACATCACATTCTGAAGGATCGCCCTTCCCTGGGATTCCCCGATGGACGGGCTGCACGAGGCGGCCCGTCCAGGGAAGGGGACCCGATGTCCGACGTCACACGCGACCGGAGGAACCCAGTCCGTGCCGGCCACCGCTCCCGCCACGTAAGCGCTGATCAGCCGGGATCAGGTGATCGCGAATGCTCTCACCCGGAACCCGCATACCTGGCGGCGCATCCCGGGCCGCCCTCTCGCGTCTCTCCGGCGTCCGGGGCAACGGAAAGACGTCGATGGGCATGGACGTCGCACACAACAAGCTCGTTTCGTCCAACGCAGGCAATGCGACCCCGAACGTCAGGAGGGTCGGCACGACCTGGATGGGTGACCTGGACGTCACTCCGGACAACCTGTTCGACAGCCGCAGCTCTTTCCCGCATGGGACAGCACGGTCTGCAAGGGCACGACGTCCTATAGCGTCCCCTGGACCCGTGCGTTCTATGACCGCAGGGACCTCGGTGTAAAGCCTCCGACGACGTGGGACGAGACCAGGCAGTGGGATTTCGACATCCCGCAGGTGGCTCAGGCCCTGGCACAGTGGCAGTCGTCCTACAAGGACGTCTTCACGTTCAATAAGGTGGACACGGGAACGTTCTCGCACATTTTCTTCAAGGGCCCAAACCGCCGTGTAGTACACCGGCCGCTGGGGGATCAACGCGATGAAGAAGGGCGGCGGGCCGGGTTTCGACAAGAAGTTCGACCCCCAAAGGACCGTCCGGTAACAACACCTCGCTCATGGGCGGCAGCGACCTGCTCGTGTTCGAAGCTCACGGAGACACCGGAGGAGTCCACCAGGCGACGGTCCGCGCCGCCCGTCAAACACGGTGCCCCACCATGATCTCCGGGAAGACTTCGACGATGCCGTAGGCCCCCTCGACGGCGGAGAACGCCGGTGCCGGCTCGGTCCGCACTACCCGGGGCATCTGCCGATCCTCTCGCCCGGGCTCGGGTCAGGCGGTGTGCTCATCCAGGAGGGATGCGAACTCTTCCTGGTCGTTGCGCCGGGGGAACGGTTCGTCGGGCACGGGCTTGTCGAGGAACGCGCACAACGGCTCCCACCCGTTGGCGGGCTCGAAGACGAGCAGCCGGTCGGCGGGCAGGTACTCCCGGACGGCGACGATGTGGTCGTTGAAGACGCGCAGCGCGTGGCCGCGGTCGCTGAAACGGCCGTCGAACAGCCCGTCCCACAACATCTCGCGGGACATTCTTCGCATATCGGCCAGGACGGGGGAGGCCGCGGGAGAATCGTCCATGGCGGCGCGGTAGATGGTGTTGAGGGCGCTCTCGTACCAGCGTTCCGGGTCGCGGACGCCAAGGATGACCTTCGCGTCGGGATAGTGGTCGGCGAGTTCGCGCCAGAAGCGAGCGCCCGGCCAGTCCACGGTGGAGCGGTAGCCGCGGTAGACACGGTCCCAGTCCACGGTGCCGTTTCGAGCCGCGGCGGTGCGCCAGAGGGGTACCTCGTCGGGCTTGTGGAGCATGCCGAGCATGTGGTGGCAGGGGCCGAACCCGAGCCGTTCCAGCGCGGCCTTCAACGACAGCGTTCCGGTGCGGCCGAATCCGGCACCGATGACTTCGAGCATGGGGATTCTCCTCCCAGTCAGGGACAGGGACAGGGTCAGGCGCCGCCCAGCAGTACAGACCAGATGGTGGCGCCCGGGCCGAACGTGAGGGCGACGCCGTACTGGCCGGGGGAGAGGGGGCGGGACTCCTGGAGGCGGCCGAGGACGGCCATGACGGCGGGCCCGGCGGTGTTGCCGTACTCGCGCATCACCGCCCGCGCCACGTCGGTGGAGTCGGCGGGCAGGTCGAGTTCCTCGGCGACCCGGTCGATGATGCGGCGCCCGCCGGGATGCAGCGCGAACCAGTGGATGTCAGCGCGCCGCAGGCCGTTGCGGGTGAGCAGCCGGTCGGTCGGTCCGGCCACGGCGGATGCCGTGATGTCGGGCATGGTCGGCGCGAGCCGGATGCGCACGCCGGATTCCCCGACGTGGACCTGGAGGTCCTCGGCGAACTCGGGAACGTACAGCATCTCGGTGTCGAGGATGTCCAGGCCGTGCAGGGCCGCCTCCCCGGGGCGCACGACGGCCGCGGCGGCGCCGTCCCCGAAGAGGGTGAGCACCACCGCCTGCTCCCTGTCGTACGGAGGGGCCTGCAGGTGCGGGGAGAACAGGTCGACGAGGAGCAGGACGGCCGGGCGGCCGTGCACCTCGACCCAGTTGCGGACGGTCGACAGGGCGGGCAGCGCGGCGTAGCAGCCCATCGGGCCGAGCGACTGGAACTCGGTGCCGGGCAGCATGCCCGTCTCGTGGACCAGCGTGTCCAGCCCGGGCGCGGAGTGCGTGGTGGTGGTCGCGGTGGCCAACAGGCCGATCTCGCCGGGGCTGAGCCCGGAACGGTCCAGAGCCCGGCCGATCGCCTCCCGGCCGAGAGCACGGGCCTCGGCCAGGCTCACGTCCATCCGGCGGGTGGTGCCCCAGTCGCTGGGATCGTCGATGACCGGATTGACCGCCATCCCCTTGGACTCGATGGCGGAGTTGCCGATGACCTCCACGACGTGGTGGCCGCCGGGCCGGTCGGCGAAGAGGTCCGCGAACTCCTCCATCTTGACCTGCGGTGGTGAGACGAACTCGATGGTGGTGATGCGTGCGGTGCGCATGACGACCTCTCAAAGTATGTCGAGTCGGGATCGAGCGTCCGGCCGGCCGGCCCTTCCTCCTGCGGGGCGGAGCGGCGGACGGACGTTTCGGCGCATCCGGGCGGACGAACTTGACAGGAGCGGTCGCCGCCCCGCGGAAAGGGCCTACCGGCCGGTGCGGGGAGCGGCGTTCGAGGAGCCCAGCGGCTTACCCTGGGCGTCCAACGCCTCGACCTTGACGTACGTGGCGGAGGTCGCGGCGGCGGGGAGCGCGATGGCGGTGTCGAGCCCGTTCCAGGCGGTCTCGGCGATCGGCTCCATGGCGTTCTGGGCCGTTCCGGCGTACAGGCGCCAGCGGGCGACGCCGGTTGCGCCGTTCCAGACGGCGTGCACGGTCCCGCCCTGGGCGACGGCGATCGGCGCCGATTCCGGCTTGGCGCGCCAGGGGGACCGGAAGATCCGGTACGTGCTCCAGTTCTTGTCCAGAGCGGCGTCGAACAGCAGCTTGCCGCCCTTGGAGAACTCGGAGATCCGGCCCGTCGGACCCCAGCTGACGGCCGTGTTGCCGTTCGGCAGGCCCTGCGCGTTGCCCTCCTGAATGGTGGACAGATGCTCGGGGTGGGTCACCTGCTTGACGAGCCTGGTGGTCTTGCGGCCTGGATTGACCTTGATCCAGGCGACCCGCGACTCGTACCCGTCCCACAGGAACAGGGTGCCGTTGTCGAACAGCTTGATCGTGTCCTTGCCCGCCCACACCGCGTCATGCTGCCAGGAGAACCGAACGCCGATGCCGAGCGGGAACGAGCTGCGGCGCCCGCCGAGCCGCCACTCGATCTTCCCCGTCTGCCGGTCGATCTTGAAGACGGTGGACACGAACCGGCCGGAGACCAGCAGGTCGCCTTCGGCGTCCTCGTCGATCGAGTTGATGTGGAAGTAGTCGTAGGGGGCGCCGTCGGGCCGCGCGGCGTACGGCAGGTCGGTCTCGCTGATCGGTACGTGGTCGAGGCTGCTCCATCGCCACAGCAGCCTGCCGGTGGCGATGTCGATCTCCTCGACGACGCCGTCGAAGACGGTGCCGTCCTTGGGGCCGCCGACCGCGGTGAGGTCGCGCTGCACCTGCGGGTACAGGGTGAGCAGCGCGGTGCCGCGTGAGGTGAGCCGGAACTCGTGCAGGTCGGCCGGGCCGCTGGAGCCCTTCACCGTGGCGATGACGCGGTAGTTCTCATCGGCGATGTACCCGACGCCGCGGCCCGCGCCGACGTTGACGTGCTCGCCCTGCCACCAGGTGATGACCTTGCGGCCCTGGTAGGTCTGTACGCGCAGGTCGGTGGCGATCTCACCGGCGGGGATCGGCCTGAACCACACCGGCCGGCCCTTCCCGTCGACGATCGTCGGGCCGTGCGGGACTGCGAGGTCGTTCGGGTTCTGCGGGGTGGTGAAGAACATGCCGGGCGCGGTGCCAGGACGATTGCGCAACACGTTCACCTTGGGCACCGGAGGGAGGCCCGAGGTGGGCGAGGCCGCGCCCGCGGGGACGGCGCGCACCGGAAGGGCGTGTCCGGATCCCGCGCCGCTCGGCGTCGCGAGGACGACCGTGAGGATCGCCGCGGCGCCGATCGCGGGGACGGACCACCGTGGCTTGGTGTGGATCACGCGGATTACTCCTTGGAACGGCCGGACGGACGCGTCCGGGTCTGCGGGTCATGGCAGAGGGGGAGGGGGGTGGCCGGGAGCCTCGGACCCGCAGTGGAACCTGCATGTCCGGATGGGCCCCCAGCGCCGGTGGCCGGCGCGCCAAGGGCCGTGGCGGGGTGCCGTTCGACGGGTTCGATCTCCGCCAGGCGCAGGTCACCGTCGACCAGCGAGAGCACGAGCCGTTCGATGCCGAACAGGAAGGCGCGGATGGTGGGCGGGGGCAGGTGGGCGGTGTCGGCCAGGAGACTGAGCCGGATCGCGGAGGTGTCCGTCAGGTCCTCGTGGACCTCGAGGAAGAACGTGACGCTGGCTCTGTCCCGTTTGCGTTCCCAATGGAACGTACTGGGGGCGGGGGGTACGGCGGGGAGGACGGCGAGGTCGCGCACCGGCGTCCACAGGTCGTTGAACGCGATGGAGAGATCGACCTTGGACGCGGCGACCAGGGCGGCGACCTCGTTCGCGTCGAACCGGCCGTTGCGCTGCACCCGCATGGACGCCGCCCACGTGTTCCGCACCACGTCACCGAAGGTCTCGCCGTTCAGGTCGATGACGGTCAGGACCTCCTGGGCCAGGTTCCCGACGGCGTGGCGGAGCATGGTGGAGATGCGATTGCCCGCCATGAGCCGAACCGGGCAGCGATCGTGGTCGGTGTGGCGGCCGAGGAGGACGGCTGCCGCGGCCAGCAGTACATGCGTGGGCCCGACCCGGTATCGCTTGGCGACGACGTCCAACGCGGTCGGAAGGGCCTGAGAGCGGATGCCGCCGCGCCAGTAGCGCGGTGTCCCGGACTCGTTGGGCGGTGCGGTGAACATGGTGGGCGGGGCCGCCGCCAGTTCCCGCCGCCAGTGCTCGAGGCCCTTGGCCAGCGCGCGCCGCCCTCGGGGTGAGCGTTCCTCCTCGGCGACGTCGACCGGTGCGGCGCCCGGTGGCCGGGCGAGCCGTCCTTCCAGGAGTTTCACCAGCTCGTCGGCGACGATCCGGCCGCTGATGAAGTCCGCGGCCAGATGCGACATCCAGAGCTGGAAGACGGTCGGCCTGCCGTCGAGCAGGCCGATCCGTGCACCGAAGGGGACCATGGTGGCGGGGTCGTGCGGGAGGCCCTCCGGGAACGGGGACCAGTCGCCCACGGCGTCCTCCGGGGTGAGCGTCGACAGGTCGACGAGCTCGACCTCCACCTCGCCCTCTGCGAGGACCTCCTGGACGAGGGTGCCGTCGTCGGCGAGACGGAACAGGGTGCGGAGGGACTCGTGCCGTCCGACCAGTGCACCAAGCCCGTCGAGGACCTCCGCGACGGTCACCCCGGCGGGCAGGATCCCGCCGGAGGTCATGTCGGTGAACGACGGCTCGCCCGGGCGGTGCGTCCGCAGCCAGAAGTCCCACTGGCCCACCGTGCAGGGCCTGGTGACGGCCCGGTCTCCCGTGAACGGGATCCGGCGCGGCGGATACTCGGTCATCCTTCTCCCCCGAACCGGCGGAGCAGCGCCGCCCTGCGCTCCGCCTGGTAGTGGGCGCCCATCCACGCGGGCAAGCGGGCGTGCGGGGACACGAAGTACGGGGCCAGCTCCTGGCGGCGCCGCGGCCGGCCGGCCCCGGCGCCGTGACTCCTGGTCGAGGCGGGGAGCGTGAGGTCAGGAGCGGCGGCGAGGCCGTTCACCCAGCGTTCGGCCAGGTCAAGTTGCCAGAGCGCCTTCTCAGGCGGGAGGTGCGTCAGCTCTGTCCAGGCCAGCGCCCGAGTGGCGAAACGTGCGCCACGCAGCTCGGGGAAGCGTTCCACAATGACCACGATGGGCAGGACGGCGCGGGCGGTGAGACGTTCACACGCCAGCATGGACAGCGCGGGCTCGTCGCCCGTGCCACGCATCGGTGCCGGCCAGCGCCGGTCTCCTCCGATCGCGCCGCAGACCGTGCAGGCGACCAGGCGCACCCGTACGGACGGGCCCGTTCCGCCGGTCGTCACGAACGGGGGGGCCATGAGTTCGCCGTGGGCCTCCCGGGCGGCCATGCCCGCCAGCAGGTCACGCAGCTCAGCGGACATGGGCACCGCTGTGAGCCGTGAGGGCGCACCGAACGGCGGCGACACCGAGGTCGATCAACGGATCCAGGTCGAAGGCCGCGCGGTCGGGCTCCGCGAGCCCCGAGTCGACCCAGGTGGAGACCGCCGCCCGGGTCAGCGGCCCGCCGCCGTGCGGCGGGGCCGGGACGGCGGCGCGGGCGACGTCGGCGCCGAGCAGGTACCCGGCGGCCCAGACCTCGGTGGCCACGGGCAGCAGCTCGGCGGGGAACACGCTCAGCCACGGCTCCGCCCGGCCGAGGATCTCCTCAGGCGCCAGGCCGGTGAGCGGGCACGCGTCGTACCAGTACCAGCCGAACTGGTGCTCCACAGGTTCCCCGTGCACGATCCGGATTCCGCAGCGGGAGTCGAGCAGCTCGACGGTGTACGGGCCCGGTTCGAGGCCGTTTCGCTGTCGCCAGTGCCCGTCCGGGACGGGGAGGTCCGGGGCGTGGACGGTGGCGTGGAAGCGGCCGTGGTGACCGACGATCGTCTCGTCGTGGCCGTGGTCGAGCAGGTGCGGCACGGTGGCGACAACCGGGATCCCCTGCTTGCGGCAGAAGACGACCACCATCTCGTCGTCATCCTGCACGTCGTCGGGGATGCCCGTCAGGAAGGCGGCGAGCCGACCGGCCTGGTCCACGGGGAGGACGAAGCCCTGGGTGGGCGTCCACTCCGCCGGCGAGAGCGGCGCGTAGGCGCGGTCAGCGACGGTGGCGCGCCGGGCGAGGTAGGAGTTCTGCGGGCTGTCCCAGTGGGAGTACATCGCGATGCCGTGCTCGGGGAGGGCCGTCACCGCCTCCCACAGGTGCCGCACGAAGTCCGGGACCGGAACGGCGTCGTCCTGGAGGACCAGGTGGTGCGTCGCGCCGTCCTCGATGTCCGCCCAGGCTCGCTTCGCAGTGCGCAGCGGGCTTGGCGGGCCGTCCGGAACGGGGTCGGGGACGATCCGGGGCCGCAGCGGCGCGAACGCCGCCAGGACCTTCGGCAGCCGGTCCGCACGGCGTGGATGGTGCATCATCACGACGCTGAACCGGACCGGCGCTGTCCTCGAATTGCCTGCCATGGGGTCTCCCCGTTCCGCCCGGTGGTCGTGAGAGGCCGCTCCCCGGGCGACCGCATCGCCATCCTGGAGCCGGCGCGGGCGCTGGTGAATACCCGTGCGGCCACGCCAATGACCGGACGGGCGACCGCGCCCGATGGGCATGCCCGTCTTATTGGCTACTTGGCCTGGAATGCCTGGTGACCGGATCGAGAACGCCACGCGGCCCTTGCAGGTATGCCCGTGTGCGCATGGTGAACGTCCGGTCGTTCGGGGCTGACCGGGGACGGGAGCCGGATCAATACTCGATGGGTGAACGAGACGGAGAACGCCGCCCCGACGATGTTGTTCGTCGGGGGACTGCACAGAAGCGGAACGACTCTCTTCGCCTCGCTTATGGGCACCCATCCGGAGATCAGCGGATTCCGTCACACCGGTGCGCCCGAGGACGAGGGCCAGCATCTCCAGACGGTGCTTCCCATCGACGAACACCACGGCGGCCCGGGGAGGTTCGCGTTCGCTCCGGACGCCTACCTCACCGAGTCGTCTCCGTATGCCTCGGTGGAGACGGCCCGGCGGCTCCGCGCTCAGTGGAATCGGTACTGGGACCTGTCGAAACCAATTCTTCTGGAGAAGTCACCACCCAACCTGATCCGGTTCCGACTTCTCCAGGAGCTCTTCCCGAATTCGAAGTTCATCCTGATGATGCGCAACCCGGTCTCGGTCACGCTCAGCACCCGTAAGTGGAGCCCGTCATTGTCGCACCGCGATCTCGTGAGGCACTGGCTCCATGCCCACAAGATCGCTTTCGAGGACGCGCGGTCACTGCGGTACTTCATGACGGTCCGCTACGAGGACCTGATGGAGGACCCGGAGAGGACAATGGAATCCGTGGCGTCGTTCCTCGATATTCCCAACGCGTTCGCTACCACGCAGATTGCGCCCTTCCTGGACGGCCGCTACGCGGCCCAGTGGAGTGCCGAGGTCGACCGGGCGGTCCTCGACGACCTTCGGGACGCCGTGGCGGATCGCGGCTACACCCTCTGACGCGATACTGCGACAAGCCACCGCGGCGGCCGCCCGGCCGCCGCGTTCACGTTTCCGGTAGTGGCGCACGAAAGGACGCCCTGACGGTGACCATCGGCGCCCGTCGTCCCTCGACGGCCACCGCCGCCGCGTATTCGCCGGGCATCGGCAGATCCTGGACGGACCAGGTCCCCGCGATCGTCCCGGTGGGATCGCGCACCACGATGGCGCCGGACGCCGCGCCGGACCCGCTCGTGGCCACCGGGAGGCGCAGCCCCTGGACCACCCGTCCCCCTGCCGCCTTGACCACGGCCTCCTTCCGGGTCCAGAGCCGCAGGAAGGCGGCCCGAGCCTGGGACGGGCCGGCCCCGGCGACCATGTCCGCCTCGGCCTCGGGGAAGTACCGGGCGGCGAACGACCGGACGGGCATCCCGGACCGTGGCAGGTCCACGTCGACCCCGACCTCGCCACGGGTGGTCACCGCCACCAGGCCCAGCTCTCCCGCGTGCGAGAGGTTGAACCGGAGGTGGCTGTCGGTCCCGGCGAGCCTGGGTTTCCCGTGCGGACCCCGCGTCCAGCGCAGGTCCTCGGGCGGCTCCCCGAGATACCCCCCGAGAATCCGCCGTAGCGCACCGTGGGCGACGATGAACCGACGTCGTTCGGCGTCGGAGCGGCTGCGGCGAAGACGTTCCACCTCCTCCTCGCTCAGGGTTCCCCGCAGCCGCGACACGGTGGGTGGCGGCAGCTCCAGGGGAACCGTCCAGACGTCCACAGCACCGTTGTCCGGTATGGGTTCGCTCACCGGCCGCCCTTGCCAAGGTCCAAGCGGGCGCGGGGTTCGGGCGCGCTCGGTTGGCTTCGGCTCAGGCCGCGGACGAATCGGATCGCCACGACGACTCCCGCGAGGCCTGCGAGGTTGAGGAGCGCGATCGTCATGTACAGGGCGCCGGGGTCGTCGAGCCGTCGGGCCAGCAGGCCGCCCACGCCGATGATTCCAACCGTGTAACCGGTGTTCAGGCCGAGGGCGACGAGGCCGCCGCCGACCTGTTCGATGGCCGTGACCGCCACCAGCACCATCCCGAAGACCAGGTAGGTCGGGGCGACCACGCCGAGATAGCGGACGCCTTCCTCCGCCACCTGGGTGTCCCCTGCCATCAGCCGGCCGATGACGTCCCGGCCGAGCCAGACGGCCGGGACGAGTGCTGCGTACACCACGAAGGTGACCCGGAGCCCGGCCCGCAGCGTGCCGTCCAGCCACGGCAGCCGCCCGGCGCCGCGGTGCTGGTTCATGATGATCGCGGTGGCGGAGCCGAGCGCGATCGCCGGGATGATGACCAAGCTCTGCACGGCGACCCCGACCGCGAACCCGTCGCGGATGTTCCGGCCGAACGGGCTGAGCACCCACAGCAGGGCCAGGTTCATCGCGAAGAGCACGAGGTAGGAGACGCCGACCGGGAGCCCCACCGACAGCAGTCGCCGAAGGGCGTCCGGCCGCCACCCGAGCGGCCGTCCCCACAGGCCCGCGCGGCGCAGGTGCGCCAGACCGAGGAGGGTCCCGGACAGGCCGGCAAGGGCCGTCGCCACCGGCACCGCCATGATCCCCAGGCCGGTGCCATGGCCGAGGGCGGCGACGCCGGCGATCTCCACGACCGCGTTGGTCAGCGTGATCGACGCCGCCGCCCGGGCTCGGCCCGTTCCGCGCAGGCAGGACGCGGCCAGGACCGATCCGGGCAAGGTGAGGTTGGCGGCCGCCATCCAGCGCAGGAACGCCTCGAACTGTGGCCGTACCTCCGGCTCCACCTGGAGCGCGTCGGTCAGGGCGGGTGCCGCCACCGCCAGTAGCGCGCCGATCACCACCCCGATCCCGACCCAGACCCGCAGCAGGCTGACCGCATGTGCGGGCACGTTCCGGTCGGTCCCCTGCCCGCGGTGGAAGGCGGCCCCGGCCTGGTTGCTGAGGTCGAAGGCCATCTGCACCGCGAGGAAGAGGAAGGCCAGCGGCGTATAGAGAGCCCGGACCGACATCTCGTCGGGGCCCAACCGGGAGACCAGGGCCAGCACCACGGTCGGCACCAGCACCCCGGCCGTCCCGGCCAACGTCATGGGTCCGGCGAGCCGCATCACGTCCCGGCGTAGCCGCCGGTCCGCGGATCCCGCCGGACCGGGATCGGTGTCAGGCACGACGCAGGCGTCCCTGGAGCAGGCCGGTGAAGAGATTGAGCTTCTGGATGTTGCCGGTCCCCTCCATGAACTCGACGGCGCGGGCGTCCCGGGCGAGCTTGTCCAGTAGTGGATGCTCCAGACGGGCACCAGGCCCGAAGAAGCCGAGCGCCTCCATGGTCGCGTCCTCGGCGAGCCGGGACGCCTTCGCCTTCGCGGCGGACGCCAGGTAGCCCGCGGCGGGGTCGTTCTCGTCGACGGCGCGGGCGGCCCGCCAGATCAGCTGGCGGACGCCGGTGATGCGGCGACCGAGGTCGTCCAGGCGCTCCCGATCCCAGGCAGGGAGGCCGGGCCGGTTCTCCCGGACGTACTCGTACGCGGACCGGGCGATGCCCAGCCCGAACGCGGCGACGCCGGGGCGGAGCCGGTTCAGTCCCTGGACCGCACTCCACATGCCACGCTGGGTGGGCCGCAGGTGCCGCCCGAGCACGTTGTCCGCGGCGATCCGCACGTTGTCGAGCGTCATCGCCGTGATGCGCAGCCCGCGCAGTCCGATGGTCTCCAGGGGCTCGGCGGTGAACCCGGGGGCGGACGCCTCGGTGAGGACCGCGGTGACGCCGAGCGGGCCGGGCCGGGTGCGGGCGAAGACGACGCCGATGTCGGCGCGGGCGGCGTTGCCGATGTAGCGCTTGGCGCCGTTCAACACGTAGCCGTCGCCGTCGTCGGCGGGGGTGAGGGTGGTCTCCATCGCCCCGGCGTCCGAGCCGCGGGCGGGCTCGGTCAACGCGAAGAACGTCCAGGTGGGGCGTTCGAGGATGCGGCTGTAGAACCACTTCTTCTGCCGCTCGTCGCCCAGCGAGTCGATCAGCACGCCCGACATCACCGGGCCCGGCGCGGCCAGCAGCATCCCGGCGTCGCCGACCGCCACCTCCTCGGCGAACACGACCCGTTCCAGGGTCCCGGTGCCGTAGAACCGGTGCCCGTCGATGACCACGGGGTCGGGGTTGTACTCCGGGGGGAGCGGCATCCGGGTCAGGTACGACACGATCCCCACGTCGAGGTGGCGGTAGATCGCATCGGGGTCCCCGTCCAGCTCCAGGGCCAGCGGCTTCAACTCCCGCGCCCACTCCCGGGCGCGCAGCCGGATCGCCTTCGTCCGATCATCCAGCTCGATCATCGTGATCCCCTTTCCGGGGCGTGACCGACGTAGACGTCCGCGAGCAGTTCCGACACCCGGGCGATCTGGCCCGGGCCGTCGGCCAGGAACCCGGAGGCGCCCAGCAGGCGGAGCAGCATCTGGTCGGCTCGGGTGATCTGGGCGTGCAGGTGCGCCACTGCGGCGTCGTCGAGGTCGCCGGGGGCGGCGCCGCCCAGCATGGTCTCGATCTCCAGATGCTCGATCGCCACCTCGGCGAGCGCCCCCTTGACCATCTGCTGGTTGAGTAGGGTGCCGCCACCGACGGTTCGGCCGCCGAGGTAGACCATGCAGGCATCCATCAGCCGGTCGGAGAGGCCTAACCGCACCCAGGCCAGGCCCAGCGTCCAGGCTCGGACCGGTGCCTCGGGGGCGTCGGGCAGGGCCTCACCCCGGTTGCGGAGGGCGACGAGGGCGCCGCCGGACACGGTGATCTCGGTCAGCACGTCCTCGCGGTCCGCTGCGCGGGGGACCACCCGACCGTTGGCCCAGGCGACATCGCAACCGTCGGCGACGGCGGTGGGGACCAACGCGTGCCCGCCCGGGCCGCACGGCAGGGCCCCCGCGCAGACGGCCGCCCGCAGCTCGGTCAGCGCGGGAACGACGCCCGCACCGCGCGCGGTCCCCCGCAACCTCGCCCACGTATCCGTGACCGCCTCGACGACGGCGGCCTCCCGGCTCGTCATAGATCCTCCTCCAGTTCCATCGTGCTGAGGCACAGGTAGCGCTGGACACGGTCGTAGTCCGCGACGACCAGCCGTTTCCGCCCGCTTGTGGCCAGGCGCGGCAGCGCGTCGGCGAGCGCGGACCACGGCCCGGTGCAGGGACGCCCCTCGGGCGCCCTGATCACCTCGGCGAACCGTCCCGGCACGATCCAGTCCGGCTCGATCCCCTCCCCGGCCACCAACACGACGGACGTGCCGCCACCGGCGTTGAGCAGGGCGGGGACCTCGCCGGGGCTCACGTCGGTGCGCTGACGGGTGGTCGGCTCGCCGGCGGGGCCGGTGGGGCCGAGGACCAGGCCGACCGCGCTGTCATGATCGGGGACGCCGTCCGCGCCGGCCGTGTCGTAGGGGAAGCTGCGCTGGTCCAGGATGACGACCAGGGCGTGGCGGAAGGCGTCGGCACGGGCGTACTCGGTGACCAGGCGCAGGGCTGTGAAGGGCCCGGCGGTTCCCTGGTCGGAGACGTTGAACGCCAGCGCGTCGCCGGGGGCCGCGTCGGCGAGGTAACAGGACGGCGACCGGCGGGGGTCGGCGTCCGGCACGCTGTTGACCACCAGGATCATGTCCAGTGGTCCCTCGAACGGCTGGAGAGCCTCCAGCAGGGCCTGGCTCATCTCGGTGAAGGTGTTGCGTCGGCCCCGGGCCAGCAAGCCGGGGCGGAACTCCATCTGGTACGGGCGGGTCAGATCCGCCTGCATCCGTTCCAGGCTCGGCTCCATCGGGTCGGGCAGGAACGGCCTGCCCGACCCGAACGTCAGGCTCACCAGCCTCGACAGGCGCAGTGGCGTCCGCCCCCCCGGCGCCGCGACGGGCGCTGGACCGGGGGCTGTGGCGAGGTACATGGGCGGCTAGGCCCCGGCCAGGTCGGGCACCTGCTCGACCACCTGCACCTCGACGAACGCGGCGAGAGTGCCCACCGACTCGAAGTGATGCTGCTCCAGCGAGTCGGTTTCGAACTCGATCCCGAGCTCCTCCTCGATGGCCATGAGCAGCCCCAGCACCGTGGTGGAGTCGAGGCCCAACTCGTCGAAGAGGGTGCTGCCCTCGCCGATCGTGCCCGGATCGAGCTGGGTCGCCTCGGCGAGCGAGGTCACGATCGTGCCGACCACCTGGCCGTGCAGGCCGGTGGCATTGCCCGGCGCCGTGTTCTCCATCAGAAAGGTCACCTTTCGTGTGTCGTGGTGGTGGGGACGGGGTCAGGGGGCGACGTCGGCCGCGTTCCGCGCGGCCGGGTCGAACAGGCGCTGGCGGGCCATGAGGTCCTCCGGCAGGTCGCGGTCGCGGACCAGATGCGGCCGGCCCTCGTGGACGAGCACCTCGGCGGGGTAGCCGTGGCTGAGGAACAGCACGGGTGAGGCGGTCGGGCCGTACGCCCCGGACCGCAGCACCCCGATCAGGTCGCCGGGCCGCACCGGCGGGAGTGCCACCTTCTTGCCGAGGGTGTCGTTCGGCGTGCACAGCGGCCCGGTGACGTTCCAGTTCTCGGTTGCGGGCTCGTCGAGCCGGTTGAGCACCGCCATCGGGAAGTTGCGCTTGGCGAACGAGCCGATGCCCACGGCCGCCATGTGGTGGTTGGTGCCTCCGTCGGCGACCGCGAACCGCTCGCCCATCGAGGTCTTGACGTAGCGGACGCCGACGACGTAGGTGCCGGACTCGGCGGTGAGGTACCGCCCCAGCTCCATGATCATTCGGGTGCCGGGGTGCCTGTCGGCGAAGCCCGCGATGACGGGGTCGAGCTTCTCGGTCAGCACGGCGGGGTCCAGGTCGGTCTCACCGGGGAAGTAGCCGACGCCCAGCCCGCCCCCGACGTCGACCATCCGCAGCGTGATGCCGAGGTGCGCCGCGACCCGTTCGGCCAGGTCGAGGATGCGGGTGGTGTTCTCGACCACGACGTCCTCCTCGAGGATGCGGGTGCCCATGTAGACCTGCACCCCCATCAGGTCGACGCCGGGGTGCCGTTCGGCCAGATCGGTCTCGGCGAACACCTGCTCCTCGTCGATGCCGAACTGGCGGGGTTTGCCGCCCATCGCCAGCCCGGACCGCTTGACCGCGAAGCTCGGGTTGACCCGCAGCGCGACCGGGGCCCGCACGCCGCGGCTCCGGGCCAGCTCGTCCACCAGCGCCAGCTCGGGGAACGACTCGCAGACGATGGCGAAGACGCCCTCGTCCAGGCAGGCCGCGAGCTCCTGGCGGCTCTTGCCGGGGCCGAGGAAGATGATGTCCTCCGGCGCGACCCCGGCGCGCCGGGCGGTCCGCAGCTCCACCAGCGAGGAGATCTCCGCGCGGGCGCCGAACGAGTGCAGCAGCGAGCAGATCGATACGTTGGGGTTGGCCTTGAGCGAGTAGAAGATCTCGATCGCCGGGTGCAGCCGGTCGCGCAGACCGTGGAACCGGTCGTGCAGGACCTGCCCGTCGTAGACGAAGAACGGCGTGCCGTACCGCCGGGCGAGGTCGGACACCGGGATGCCCTGCACGTGCAGTTCACGCGACATCGGGTGAGCTCCTTTCTCCGAGGGCCGCCAGGCGGCGGCCGATCTCGCCGTCGAGTGCCGTCATCCGCTCCGCCGAGGGGGCGATGACCACGCCGTACAAGCGGCCGGCGAACGGCCGGTCCGTCGCGTCGGCGGGCTCCGCGCTCGCCGGTGCCGCCGCGTTGGCGGTGGCGTGGTTGTTGACCAGTAGCCCGGTGCCGCCGGGGGCGTCGAACAGCAGATCTCCGAGCACGTCGCGGAGCGACCTGAACGGCAGCGGCCGGGTGAGCCGCAGCGGATACTGCCGGACGAGCGCCGTCGTCCCCGCAGCCGCCCGTTCCCCCAGGAACGCCTCTTGGATGGCGGTCTGGTAGGTCGACATGTTGTTCCGGGCGTTGATCTCGACGACCGGGTAGAGGCCGCCGTCCGGGTCGACCATCGCGTCGACGCCCACGACCCCGTAGTAGCCGTCCGCGGCCAGCGACTCGCCGAGGCGGCCGGAGACGTCCTTCAGCTCGGAGACCTGGCGTTCGGTGAGCCGCGCGGGGATCCGGTGGCCCTTGTGCACCCCCCTCTCGGTGAGGGCCTCCTTGACGAAGTCGAAGCGCACGCCGCCATCGCGGCCGACGGTGAACTGGTAGTTGAGATCGGCGCGTTTCTCGACCCACTCCTCCACGACCAGGCCGAGCCGGCCGCCGGCCGCCTGCCCGGCCCTCTTGGTGATCATGCGGAGCAGCCGGTCGAGCCGCCGTTCGCCCTCGACGAGCTCGATGCCCTTGCCGGAGACGCCGTAGGCGTCCTTGACGACGACCGGACGTCCGGCGGCGAGCACGGCGCGGGCGGCGGTGAACGCCTCCTCGAGCCCGGCGACGTCGTCGCAGGTCCAGCCGCGGGCCTGCCGGATGCCGAGGGCGTCGGCCAGCCGCCGACTGTAGATCTTGCTGTTGACGGCCTTGCAGGTCGCGGCGGACGGTGCGGCGAGCGCGATCCCCGCCGTGGCGGCGAGCCGTTCCTCCAGCTCCGAGACCCCGTGGGCACTGAGGGCCGCGCCCTCCGCGCCCAGCACGCCCAGTTCGGTGAGCAGCGCCGGGTCGGCGAGCGCGTCCTCGGTGACCAGGTTGCGCGGGTCGTTGCGGGCGACGGGGAGGATTCCCGGCAGATCGAAGCCGAGGTCCTCCAGGTAGGCCAGGAAGTCGGAGTCGGGCGCGGTCTTCAGCACGACGTGGTCGCTCTTGCCCGCCAGGAGGAGCGCGAACTCGTCCATCCGGTTGACGATCACGCTGTCGGACCCGAACGCGAGGCGGGGCAGGCCGGTCTCACCGCGCGCCCACTGGTCCTCCACCTCGAAGTTGCCGAGGAGGACCAGGCTCGTGTCGGGCGCTCCGGTCAGGGCCGACTTCAGCCGTTCGTTGAAATCCATGTACATCCTCAGTGCTCGAAGACCATCGCCGAGAAGGTCGCCCCGAGCCCGACCGTGGTCAGCAGGTAGCGGTCTCCGGGCCGGAGCCGGCCGAGTTCGACGGCCGTCTGGTAATTGATGAAGGGGTCCGCGCAGAAGCAATGACCCGTGACCGGGACGTTGTCCAGGAACACCCGGTCCAGCGGGAGCCCGAGGCTCTTGGCGAGCCGGACCCACGACACTCGGTTGACGTTGTGGGGGAGGACCAGGGCGATGTCGTCGAGCGTCAGCCCCGCCGTGTCGACGGCGGCGAGCATCGACTCGGCCAGCGCGCCGGCGTAGATCCGTTGGAACTCGGTGAACAGCGCGTCGGTCAGCGACAGGCATTCATAGAACCGGCCGTGCGTGCGCGCGGCGTACCCCAGCATCCGGTCCCGGGCGCCGCGGATCCCGACCAGTACGGCGGCGGCGCCTTCGCCGTTGATGGCGGTGCCCGGAACCGTCTGCGCGGCGAGCGTGAACGTCTTCTCCCCGGTGAGGATCAGTGCGAGGCCGTCGGGGTCGCCGTCGGCGCGCAGCAGCTTGCCGCACAGGTCGACCGCGAGGAGCCCGGACGCACATGCGTGGTGGGTCAACGCGAACGCCTGCGCGTGCCGCAGCCCGAGCGCGTCCCGCACCTCGTGGATGGGATTGACGGGGTGCGGGACGACGACCGGCATGGTCCGCGCCTGCACCACGTACCGGACATGGTGCTCCCGGCCGCGTAGCGCGTCGAGCTTCCCTGCGGCCGACAGCAGCAGGTCGGTGAGGGTCCCCTCGGGCTCCCGCCGGACTTCCGACAGCCCGTAGAACCGCCGGAACACCTTCAGCTCGTCGGCGCTGAGCCCCAGCTCCTCGGCCATGTCGGCGATCGGCACCACTCCGGGCGGCAGATACGTCGCCACGGCCTCCAGCGATGTCATCCGGCGTCCATCCGCCGGCTGGAACCGCCCAGCATTTCCTCGACGTGCGCGATCAGCGCCTCGATCGTCGGATGGTCCCAGACGACCGTGGGCTCCAGGACGACCCCGAGGTGGTCCTCGAGGTCGCCGCAGAGGCTCAGCGCATAGACGGAGTCGAGGCCGTAGTTGGTCAGGCTGACCGACGGGTCGATGTCGGCGGGCTCACGCCGGGCGTAGTGGGCGACGCGTTCCCGCAGCCAGCTCCGAAGGCTCGGCTCCATCGGGGCGAGCTCAGAACCATGCATCTCAGTCTCCTTGTCATGACGGGCGGAGCCGCCCAGGGGGCACCGTCGCAGCGGTCATCGGTGGTCCTAGAGGCCGAACAGGCCGAAGCCGCCGCCCCGGCGGTGCCGGGCGAGGACCTCCGCCGCCAGCGCTTCATCGTGGTGGCGGGGTCGTGGTCCGGGGTCGCGGCCCAGCCGTCCGGCGATGCGGCGCAGCGCGGCCGTCACCCATTGCGGGTCGGCGAGGAAGCCCTCGCTCCGATCCCTGCTGTGGAGCCAGACGTTCACGCAGGCGGTCGCGGCCAGCACCGCCGCGTACCGGGCGGGCAGCTCCAGGACCTCCGGAGGGGCGTCCACGGTGAGGTCGCGGGGGGCCAGCGCGGCGCATTCGAGGCCGAGGGTGCCGAGTTCGTTCGCGGCGACGAGCAGGTGACGGCGCAGGTCGGCGGGCACGTCCGGAGCGTCGAGGGCCGCCGTGAGCGCGGCGCTGTGGCTGTCGCGCCCGCCGGACGACAAAGTGAGCCGGTCGAACGACAGCGGCGGCAGCGGCCCGCCGGGCCGGTACACCTCGGAAGGCGGCGCGTCGCCGCCGCGCCACGCCTTGCGGGCGAGCCGGGGCAGTTGCGGCAGGACCGTGCCGAGGCAGGTGGCCCGCGCGGAGTGCCCGAAGCTCGCCGGGGGCAGGTCCCGCAGGTGCTTCTGGAAGATGCCGTACTCGCCGTCGCGAAGGTAGAACTGCGCACCCAGGACACGGGACAGCTCGTAGACGGCGTCCGTCAGCAGCGTCGCGATGAAGTACTTGCTCGCCGAGGCGTACAGGCTCGTCTCGTCGGGCAGGAGGTGCACCGAACGCGCCGTCACCGTGGCCAGGCACTCGCAGATCAGCAGGTCGACGAACGCGTCGGCGAGAATCGATCGGATGTGCGGCATGTCCGCCAGTGATCGCCCGTACAGCATGCGCGCGTCGACGAACCGGGCCGTGACATCCAGTCCGGCTTCGAGGATTCCGGTGGCCATCGCCGGCAGCACGGTGCGGGTGATCTGGAACGAGCGCAGCGCCGTCTCGACTCCGTGCCCGGGCACGCCGAGGACGGCGTCCGCCGGGACCGGGCAGTCGCGGAACTCCAGGCCGCCGAGTTGCACCCCGCGCATGCCCGAGGTGGGGAAGCGCGGCAGGTCGCGGAACGCACCCGCGGGCAGGTCGGCCCGTTCCGCCAGGAGTTGGGAATGGCTGCGGCTGCCGGGCTCGGAGGACGTGCGCGCGAAGAGCACCATGGCCTCGGCGCGCCCGGCGTTGGCGATCACTTCCTTCCGCCCGTTGAGGCGGAGCACGCCGTCCGGGCCGGGCAGCGCGGACAGGTCGTTCCCGGCGAAGTCGTTGCCGTGGGCGAGCTCGTGGTACCCGGCCGCGACCCGGCCGCCCGCGAGCAGCAGGTCAGCGACGCGGCGCCGCTGGCTTGCGTCGCCGGCGGCCCAGACGTTCACGGCGGCGATGAGGCTGCTCACCCCGTACCCCAGGCCCAGGGCGGGGTCACGGCGGAACACCGGCCGCATCACCTGGATCAGGTGGTCGAGGCGGGCCAGCCGTCCGCCGAGGTCGACTGGGACGAACTCGGCGTTCAACCCGACGGCGTCGAGGACCTGCTCCCCGGCGGCGAACGTCTCGCCGCGCTCGTCGGCGGCCAGCACGGCGGCGTGGCCGGTCGGGTTACCGGAGTCCCACGGATCGCCGAAGCGGCGTTCCAGTTCGGTGGCGATCACCGGACTCCCTTCGTGGTGGGCGGCCCGACGGAGGCGCCGGAGCGCAGCGCGTCGAAGAGCCGGTCGAAGACCTCCTCGTCGGTGGGCATCTCGGCGGGGCGCAATGACCGCAGGATGTGGACGAGGCACGCCTCGAGCCAGAGCTCGTCGTGGCCGGAGCGGAGGTTGTGCAGCCAGACCCTGAGCGCGGCGGCGCCGGCGAAGCACAGTTCGAACCGGCGGGCGAGCGCGAACGCCTCCGGCGGGGCGAACTGGGAGGAGGGCGGGAATTGCGCCAGTTCCTCGTGGAGGAGGTCGCAGTGGGCGGACAGCTCCTCCGCGAGGCCGGCGAGCCGTGCGGACGCGTGCCCGGCGACCGCCAGGGCGCGCAGGTCGCGCGCGGCGGAGACCAGCCCCTGGGTGAGGCCACAGCCGCCCTGTGCCATCAGGCTCAGCCGGTCCAGCTCCGGGGCCGGCAGCGGCGCCGTGAGATCGGCGGCGTGCTCGACCCCCGCCGGGTCCGCCGTGGCGGCCGCGTGGCAACGGGCGAGCAGCGGGAACTGGTTGATCAGGGCGTGCCGGCTGACGAACGTGCTGCCGTCGAAGATGCCGACCACCCGGTGGTCTCGGTCGAGCTTCTGGAACGCGCCGTGCTCGTGGTATTCGGTGAGGAAGCCCCGGACCCCGAGCAGCTCCCCGCACGTCATGATCAGCTCGTCGGCGCGGGACGGGACGTACGCCTTGGCCACCGCCGAGATCACGCTCGTCTCCTCCGGCGCGGTGTGCAAGGCGCGGGCGGCGAACACGCTGACGATCTCGGCCGTGAAGAGCGAGGCGTACGCTCGGCCGAGCGTGCGCCGAACGTGCGGCAGATCGACCAGCGTGCGGCCGTACAGTCCGCGCCGCGCGGCGTGCTCGACCGCGAGCCGGAGCGCCTGATCGGCGGCCCCGAGCGACAGCGCCGTGCACACGGTCCGGGTGAGTTGGAGGGCTTTGAGGACCGTCTCCAGCCCACCGCCCTCCACCCCGACCAGCGCGTCGGCCGGAATGGGGCAGTCGTCCATCCCGAATCCGCTGATGTCGGCACCCCGGATGCCGTGGGTGAGCACCTTCGGCAAATGCCGGTACCGATCGCGCGGTAGCCGCCGCTTGTCGACCAGCAGCAGGCTGAACCCGCGCGGACCGCCTTCGGGACGGGTCCGGACCAGCAGGCAGATCAGGTCACCCCGGGTGGCGTTGTTGATCAGCCACTTCTCGCCCTGAACGCGGTAGCCACCCGCCTCGGTCGTGGCCGCCATCGTGCCCGCGAGCAGGTCGCTGCCGTGACCGCGTTCGGTCAACCCCCACGCGACGGGCGCGCCCGCGACGATGTCGGCGCCGAGCGCGCGGGCCTGCTCGGGACGGCCCGCGAGCCATACACAGGCACCACCCAGGAATGTCTTGCCGTGCCCGATCGCCACGGTCAGGTCGCGACGAGCCACCAACCGCAGCGCCGCCAGCAGCTCGTCGTAACGCGCGAGCGCCCCGCCATGCTCGACCGGAACGTAAAGCCGGGGCATCCCCAACCGATCGAGCTCCTGACACATCTCGGCGGGGAACTCCTCCCGGCGATCCGACTCCGCACTCCGAGCGAACGACAACGGCGCAGCCGGATCGAAGGGATCACCGAGTGCCCGATCGAACTCCGCGAGATCGACCGTCATAGCGATGACGACGCGCGCCGAGTGCGCTGCAGGCGCGGTGGAGGCCGCAGGCCCGGTGGGCACGACGGACATGACCGGAACCGCGGGCTCAACGGAGGCCGCGGGCCTGGCGGGGGGCGTCACGATGCCGTCCTCCCGGTCTTGACGGCGGGGAGGTTGGCGCGGACGGACGGGCTCAGTTCCGCGTGGACTGGGGTCAGATCCCCCCGCAGGAACTGCTCGCGAACGAGGCGGCGCTGGATCTTCCCGCTGGTGGTCCGCGCGACCCTGCCGGGGCGGACGAGGACGATGCCCTGGGCATTCACCCCGTACTCGCGGCTCAGGCGGTCGCGAACGGCCTCGGCGACGCGTGCCAGTTCGGCGGGATCCCGTTCGCGGCACTCTCGGACGATCACCACTTCCTCCTCCGGGACCGGGACGGAGAAGGCGGCGCCGACGCCACGTTCAAGGGCCGGGTGCGCGGTGCGGGTCACCGCCTCCAGGTCCTGCGGGTACAGGTTGCGGCCCCGGACGATGATGAGTTCCTTGATCCGGCCGGTGACGTAGAGTTCGCCCTCGTGCAGGATCCCGAGGTCGCCGGTGCGCAGGTATCCCGGGTCGCCGTCGGCGGTGGTGACATCGAAGACCAGCGCGGTCTCCTCGGGGCGCCTCCAGTAGCCCCGGGCGACGTTCGGGCCGCGCACCCAGATTTCCCCCACCCGCCCGTCCGGCAGCATCCGGCCGGAGTCGGGGTCGACGACGATGATGTCGAGCACCTCGGCGGGGCCACAGCTCACGAGCCGTCGCGCCGTCGAGCCGTCGGCGGGCGGCGCCAGCTCGCCGCGTTCGAGCGCGGCCGGGTCCACCGGGGTGATCACGGGGTGGCGGCCGGGCCGGT
Source organism: Spirillospora sp. NBC_01491 (assembly GCF_036227065.1). Taxonomy (GTDB): domain Bacteria; phylum Actinomycetota; class Actinomycetes; order Streptosporangiales; family Streptosporangiaceae; genus Spirillospora; species Spirillospora xylanilytica. The sequence goes on along the minus strand of NZ_CP109432.1, from coordinate 1,446,250 downwards.
CGCCGGAGACCACCAGGGTCGTCTCGGCCATGCCGTAGCCGGGCAGCGGCGCCGTCGGGGACAGACCCGCCGCCGCGAACCGCCGGGCGAACCCCTCGAGGGTCGAGGCAAGGACCGGCTCCGCGCCGTTCACCGCCAGCCGCCAGCGGGACAGGTCGAGTTCGGCGATCTCCGCGTCGGTGGCCCGCCGGGCGGCCAGCTCGAACGCGAAGTTCGGGGCCGGCGAGAAGTCGATGCCGTGCCGGTCGATCAGTGTCAGCCAGGCGTTGGGTCGCTTGAGGAACGCCATCGGCGGCATCAGCACGCTGCGGCCGCCCAGGATCAGCGGAGTCAGCAGTAGCCCGATCAACCCGAAGTCGTGGTGCATAGGCAGCCAGCCGCCCGCGACGGTCGCGGAGTCGAGGTCGAGGACCAGTGCGAGCAGCCGGGCGTTGGCCAGCAGGTTGGCGTGGTCGACCATGACGCCCTTGGGGTCGCTGGTCGACCCGGAGGTGTACTGGAGGAAGACCAGCGCGTCGGGGTCGGCAGGCGGACGCCGCCAGGCGGCGGCCGGGGGCAGTTGCTCGGATGAGGGGTCCAGGAGGGCGAGCCCGGGGAGGTCCTGTTCCTTGGCCCAGGTCGTGAGCGCCTCCATGTCGGTGGTGTCGGCCAGGGCCGCGACGGCGTCCGCGTCCCGCGCGATGGCGGCGATCCGGTCCGCCTGGCGCCGGTGGCCGTCGGGCGGCGGCGCGGCGACCGGGACCATGCCTGCGTACACGCAGCCGAGGAAGCTCGACGCGAACCCGAGCCCCGTCGGTTGCAGCACCAGGACGCGGTCGCCGGGGGCGAACCGTGCCTGGAGCAACGCGGCCACCCGCCGGGCGGCCTGGTCGAGGCTCCGGTACGTCAGGATCTCGTCGCGTTCGGGGCGGAACGGATCCGCGCTGAAGACCAGGGCGGTCTGGTCACCGTGCTCCATCGCCCTCGCGCACATGAGTTCGACGAAGCTGCTGTGCTCGTTCATATGCTGCCGGCCTTCATCGGTCGAGACGTCGGGTAGTCAAGCCTCGCCTATCCAAGAAATTGGTCACAAGCCATAGAAGAGCGCGCGATAGATCTGCACGAACACCCGCCTGATCGGGTAGGCCCGAATTGCCCAACACGGCTATGAGCTGCGAAAACAAGGTGCAGGCGGGTCGCTGTTCGAATAGCGGACGGTCGTCGGCCGATTCAGGAGTTAGCGTGAACGGACCAAGTCCACCGAAATACGCGAGGAGCGGCGGAAGCCGTTCCGCGACGCCTGGAGGTAGCGGTGACATCCGTTCTCGTCGTGCACGGAACCGGTGGGCCACGCCGGGATCCGTGCTCGCTGCGGCTGGAGTGGGTCACCTCCCTGCAGGACGGTCTGGCTCTCGCCGGGGCCACACCGCCCGAGGCGCCGGACGTGGCGATCGTTGACGTCGACGGCCGCACCGAGCACTCCGGTGAGCCGCCCCTGACCGGGTGGGAGGCGGAGGTTCTCGAGCGGTGGTGGCGCGTCGCGCGTTTCGACGACGAGGCCGTCCGCCGAGAGTTCGCGGCCGACCGCCTGGTCGCGCTCAGCCGGTCCCGCTTCTTCACCGGTCTGCCGCCCGAGGACCTGATCCGGACGGTCCGCGCGATGATGTCCGGCCCAACCGCCGGCGACCACCGGGCGGTCCGCGAGGCGCTCGCCCCGGAGACCCGGGCCGTTGTCGGTTTCGGTCTTGGCGCCGTTGCGGCCGTGGACGTCCTCGCCCGGCGGCCGGCGGTTCCCCGCGAGGCGGTCACGCTGATCACCGTCGGCTCGCCGCTGGCCTGGCGGCACGGCCCGGCACGCCCCCGCGTGCGGGAGTGGATCAACCTCGCCGATGTCGGGGACGGCCTGGCGGGCGGCGAGGGGCTCGCGCCCTACCACGGCGAGGACGTCCACGACATGGTGATGGACTGCGACCCCCGACTGCGCGCCCCACGCCCCTACATCGCCAGCCCCGAGTTCGGCCGAGCCCTGCTGCGGGCCTTCGACACCGCCGGGTCAGGTCTGGGGCGTCGCGATGGGGCATGAGGGCCTCCTGGGCGTCGGCGTGGATCTCGCAATCCACACCGAACCCGGAGGCCCCCTCATTCCACGACCATCTGAACGTGTTCCCCGCGTTCACAACCTCTGTCGTCAGTACACCTAGCCGTCGATGGCGACCGCTGTGCCGTTCTGCGCGGCGGAGCGATAGGCCGCGTCGATGATCCGCGCGGTCGCCAGCGTCTCGTCCAGCGGCCGGGACCACTCGCGCGGGCGTTCGACCAGCCCGGCGAAGTCGGCGAACATGTCAGCGAACCATTCTTCGTGTGTACCGCTGCCGGTGGGGGAGGTGAGCTCCCGGACTTGACGGCCACGCGGTCCCTCGACGAGCGCGCGGCCGTCCCGGATAGAGACCGAACCAGTCGGGCCGTTCAGCTCGTACAGGTTGGAACGTTCGTCGCTGACCCAGCTCAGGACGATGCTGCAGGAGCCCTCCGGGAAACTCAACTGAAGCTTGGCCGCGTGGTCCAGACCTTCGTCGTTCAGGCTCGTCGTGCACGACACCTTGGTGGGAAGGGCGCCGAAAAGGCGGGTCGCCATGTAGACGCAGTGCGTGCCGTGATCCAGAAGGATGCCGCCGCACGCCACGGAGGGATCGCGACGCCAGTCCGGCATCCAGGACGGCACGCCGCGCGCGTGCGTGCGGCGTCGGATCTCGAACGACGCGGTCATCGGCCGGCCGACCGTGTCGTCCGCGATCGCCTCGGTGAACATCCGCATCATCGGCGAGAAGGTGTAGTTGTGCGCCGGGTAGAGCAGCCGCCCCGTCCGCCGTGAACAGGCGACCAGTTCGGCCGCCTTCGCTCCCTCGAACGCCACGGGCTTCTCGCAGATCACGTGGCACCCGGCGGTCAGCCCGGCGGTGACGAGTTCGGCGTGGTAGGCCGGGGGCGAGCAGATGTCGATCGCGTCCACCGGGGTCGCCGCCAGCATCGCGGGCAGATCCGCGTAGGCGGTGAGGCCGAGGAGGGCCGCACGTTCCCGCCGGTCCGGGGAGGGGTCGACGACGCAGGTGACGCGCGCGTTCTCGATCAGGGCGTAGGCGAACAGCCGCGCCTCGCCCGCGGTACCGAATCCGATGATCGCCAAATCCATCACGCGCCTCCGGCGGGCAGGTCGATCAGGGTGCGGCGGATCAGGTCGACCGCCTGGTGCGCCTGTTCGGTGTCGATGTTGAGGGGCGGGTAGAGCCGGAGGCTGTTGCCGCCGACCATGACCAGCACCCCGGCCTCCATGAGGGCCAGGAACGCCTTGCGGACGATGTCCTTACCGACCGGTTCGCGGGTCTGTTTGTCGGCGACCAACTCGATGCCGATCGCCAGGCCCAGGCCTCGCACGTCACCGACCAGCGGGGCCTCCTCGGCGAGGGGGGCCAGCGCGGCCAGCATCTCGGTGCCGAGCTTGGCCGCGTGCGCGGGCAGATCGCCCTCGACCAGGGCGTCGGTGACGACGGCCACCGCCCGGCAGGCCATCGGGAACGCCCCGAAGCTGGACGAGCTGGCGCTGGGGTCGGAGAACGGGGAGGCGGACATCGTCTCGGCCGACGCGATCACACCGGTGACCGGGTAGCCGCCGCCCATGCCCTTGCCGACCGTGACGATGTCCGGCTCGACGTCGTCCTGGGTGAAGGCGAACATGCTGCCGGTACGGCCGAAGCCCGTCATCATCTCGTCGACGATGAGCAGCGCGTCGAACTCCTCGGCGAGGCCTTTCAGCGCCGAGAGGTATCCCGGCGGCGGAACCACGTTGCCTGAACGGCCCTGCACCGGCTCCACGACGACCGCTGCGAGCGACCCGGTCGAGTTCTCTTTGATCACGCTGCGGGCATGGTCCACGCAGGCGAAGCCGCAGGACGCCGGCTTCAGCTTGAACGGGCACCGGTAGCAGTTGGCGTACGGGGCGCTGAAGTACCCGGGCGGCAGCGGGCCGAGCTTCGCGCGGGCTCCGGCCGTCAGGGCGAGGCTGCCCGCGGTCTTCCCGTGGAAGCCGCCCCAGAACGACAGGAACTCGTGCTTGCCGGTGACGGACTTGGCGAGCCGCAACGCCGCCTCGACCGCCTCGGTGCCGCCGCTGTAGAGCTGGATCCGGTCGAGGTCACCGGGAAGCACCCGGCGCAACGAGTTCGTCATGTCGCGACGGGCCCGTGACCCGAACGCCCCGGCCGGTGCCGTGGTGATCTCCGTGGTGAGCGCGTCCACCAGCCGGGGATTGGCGTGACCGATGGAGTTCACACCTCCCGCGCCCTGCAGGTCGAGGATCCGGTTGCCGTCCATGTCGGTCAGGACCGCGCCGGACGCCTCCTCCACGCACAGTTCGGACCACAGCATGACCGCCTGCAGGCCCGGCCCGAGGACCTCCTGTTCGGCCTGCCAATGCTCCGATGCTCGGTCACGCGGGTTCCGCCTCCCCGGTTCGGGGTTCTCGGACATGCTTTCGCCTCTCCTTCGTGGATGCTGCCGATCGGGCATGCGAGGAATCGTCCAGAATCTCTGTCATCTTCGTTCGCATGGCGGGGTCAGCGTCATGCCCTGGCGGCTTTCCTTTCTTCCGGACGAATGGTCATGCCCATGTGGCCGTTCACCCGGAATCACCCAAGGGGAGGCGATAGCCGTAGTCGGAATCGAGGCGCCGCGCGGGCTCCTTGTTGCCCAGCCCTTCGGCGGTCACTCGCTCTTCCGAGCTTTTGTGTCAATCTCCGGATTTCACCGGAGGGCAGGAAGGTTCTTCAGCGCATTCAGGGTGACGGTGCCCAGCTCGTCGAAACCCTGGCGCCAGGCGATGAATCCCCCGGGCCGCGTGGTGCGCGGTTCGTCGGGCACCGCCACGAAGGTGCCACCCGCGGCGGTGACCAGGGCGCCGCCCGCCGCGATGTCCCAGGCGAACACGTCGGCGTTGACGGCCAGATCCGCTCGGCCGGACGCGACATAGGCCAGCGCGAGCGCCGACGAGCCGATCCGGCGGACATCGGCCTTCGCGAGGAGGGCGGTGAACAGGCTCAGTTCCACCGGGTCGTTGGTCACCCCGGCATTGGGGATGTCGGTGAGCACCATGGGCACGGGCCGGGCGGGAGGTGCGGGCGCCGGCACGCCGTTGAGTCGTACCCCCCGGCCGTCGGTGGTGTAGAGCTCATCGTGGATGGGGTCGTACACGCAGCCGCCGACGGGCTCGCCCCGCACGGTCATGCCGATCGAGCAGCAGAACAGGGGAATGCCGCGCGAGAAGTTGTGGGTGCCGTCGATCGGGTCCACGTACCAGCGGATCTCCCCGGTGCCGCTGGCCCCCTCCTCCTCGCCGACGATCACTGACGCGGGAAAGGCGGCGGTCAGTTCCTGCCGGATGAGGGCCTCGGCGTGGCCGTCCGCAGCCGTCACGACGTCGTGCTCATGCACGCCCGTTTTCTGGCGCGCGGCGATTCCTCGATGGAACTGGTCGGCGAGATAGCGTCCGGCCCGGATGGCGGAACGCGCGGCGACCTCGACCAGTTCGACGTTGTCGATGCCCCCGGTCTCCTCGGTAGCGTCGCCACCACGAGTTCGAGAAGTCTCCACGACTTGTCACCGGCCTCTCGGTGTCTTTGAGGTGATTCAGATCTGATCGCGCTGGTCATGGCCTGACCGCGGACCGCGCGCCGTGATCGACAACAGGAGAGCTCCTGGTGGGCAAGGCTCGTGACGCCCGGCCACCAGGAGCTCCGATGCCGTTCTCCTGCGCTGCTGATCAGGCCATCTGGGATTCCCGGAGGTGATCGATGAGGCCGACCCTGATGGCGGTCACCACCGCCGCCGTGCGGTTCGGTGCGCCCAGCTTGAGCAGCACGCTGGTCACCAGGCGCTTCACGCCGTGGTCCGAGATCGCCAGCCGGCGGGCGATCTGCTTGTTGCTCAGCCCCTCGGCCAGCAGCGTCAGCGTCTCCTTCTCACGCGCGGTGAGCCTGACCAGACGCGGCAGCTCGGCGTGCACCGGGGAGTCGGCGCGGGCGAGCAGGTCCCTCGTCAGTCTGGCGGGCATGGGGATCTCTCCCTTGACCATGCGCGCGAGAGCGTCGCCCAAGGCGTCCACGGTGAGGTCCTGCTGGATGAGAAAGCCGTCCGCGGGCAGGGTGGCCGCCGAGGACCTGCCGACCTCGGTCTCGTCAAGTAACACGAGAGCCTTCGGGCAATGGCCGCCGGCCGGGTGCGGGATGTCGCGCAGCCAGGCCGCTCTGGCGCTGGTGGTGATGAGCACGTCCGCGCCCTCCGCGTGGAGTGGCGGACCAGCCTGCGACCCGCCATCGCAGCGGCGGACATCGCCGATCCCCGTGATCTGCCCGAGCGCGTCCCGCAGTCCCCGTGCGAGCACCTCGTTCCCGACGTCCAAGGCCACTTTCAGGTCCTCGATTCCCACCCGCCCTTCGATCCCCATCGGCCCTTCGATCCCCGTCGGCCCTGATGACGACATGCTCATCTTCGGTACCCCCGTTGACTTGCACTCTCTGACAGAGATCATCACATAGGCGAGAGAGCCCACCGGCAAGACGGATGTCGCTTTTTCGACATCGGTATTGTCGACGAGGTGATCTACCTCTGTAATTTCTGTTGGAAAGGTATGGATATCGCTGTGTTTGAATTGTTCCAACTTGGCCGATATTGGCCATTCTGGGCGTGCCCGCTTTTGCTCGACGTAAGATCACGATCATGGATGCCGCCCATCCGTGAGGGGAATCCAAGGCGCATGCTCACGGCAACGTCGCCGCAGAGGGCATGGGTGGACGTGCGCGCGCGGCTTTGGCCGGCACCTGTCACCACGGATCCCGGCAGCCTGCGCCATACGCCGGCCCCGGACCCGCAGCGTCCGCGAGCGCCTGCAGTGCGACCTTTGCGACGGCGTTGAAGGAGTTTCGCCGTCCTCCCCGGGATTCCACCCCCACAGTTGCAACGGCACGTGAGCACGACCCATGAACATCCTGGGCACCCGCAGCTGCCTCGGTGAGGCCCGTACGGGACCCGACCTGATCGACGGGTGACTCCGCGACACCGGGCAGTCGCCCGACCTCGGGGTGTCCCAGCGGATCTATGACATGGGCATGCCGGTCTGCTCGGGCCCATGCACAAGTGAGCTGATGGATCGCCGGTCAATTACCCTGCGACACCGGCATTGATCGCAGAGCGACTTATTCGCGCTGGGTCGTTGTGTCATTCTTGCTGATGACATTCCGGGGAGAGTGCCTCGCCCGGGATTCCGACCGGCGACGAACGCATCGATTAGCAATCGATAGCAATCGATAAAAATCTTTGCGAGACTCGCCATATGGATCATTGTGAGACTCACCATATGGCTCACCCCAGAGGCGTCGTCGAGCTGCCCTCGCCTGACCGGCCAGGTGCCGATGAGCCTTGTGCGCCCGACCACCGCCTTCTGGCCGTGGCCGTCGCCGCCATCGCGCGCGAAGAGCTTCTCATCCTGCTTCCGCCGGGCATCGGCGACTGGGCTGGGACGGGAGCGGCGATCAGGCCAGGCGCACGGCGCGGGTTGCGGATGGTCGTCAGTAGCATCGAGCAGGCACGCACCGCAACGAGCACCCTTCCTCCAGCCTGTAGCGGAGAAGTCCGCATCCACCCTGAACTCAGAACTTATCTGCTGCTGGCCGACCGGGAGATGGCCGTTCTCATCGGCGAGCGGAATTCTTTTCAGGTATTGGAAGCGCGTCCGCAGGTAAGAAGGCTCGTGGCCATGTTCGAGCGATACTGGGGGCATGGTCGGTCAGTGGACGGCGCCTCCGACGCTGTCAACGTTCTGCAGAAGGAGATCCTCGGCAGGCTGGCCGCGGGCTTGACCGACCAGGCCGTCGCCAAGGAGCTGGGGATTTCGCCGCGCACGGTCCAGCGTCACGTGAAGAAGGCCATGGAGGAGCTCGGCGCCCGGAGCCGCTTCGAACTGGGGGTGCGGCTCGCTTTGGCGAACCGGTGAAGCGTGTGGGCATCTCGTCCCACCGCTGCTCACCGCTCACCAGGACGCGACGCCCTGCCATCCTGGTGCCGTTCGGGTGGCGTCCGTCCGCTCGCGATGACCTACGGCCCCTTGCAGGGCTCGCCCCCGGAGAAGAGACCGAGCGCTACCTCCCGATCGGCCGGCGGTGGGTCCGACCGGTGTGCGGCAGCCGAGTCGACGCCGTCGCCGAGCCCGCGGGCCTGCTCGAAGATCTGGTCCGATTCCATCCCTACGGGGTGTGTGAACTGACCGGCCTTCCTTGCTTCGGGTCATCCGCACAGACATGCCCGCATTTGCCCGCCTGTGCGGCTAGCGTGGTCTGTCTCATGATCTGGTCCGGGCCCCATTGGGCCGTTAAAGAATGCGGCAGCGAAAGGCGGCGCGATGACGCGGCGGATTCTGCATGTTCTGCCCGTGGCGGTTCCGGCGGAAGGACTGGCGGCGTTCGCCGACCAGCTCCCGGAGGAGGTCATCGACCCGGGGGTGGAGGTGGAGTTCGCCGCTCCGACCCAAGGAGCGGCGAACATGATCGACAGCGCCTATGAGCGCACGATCTGCGACGTTGCGGTGCTGGCGGTCGGTGCCCGCGCCGCCGACCGCGGCTTCGCGGCCGTGGTGGTCAATTCGATGTCCGACAGCGGCCTGTCCGCGCTGCGCTCGCGCTTGACCATCCCTGTCGTCGGGGCCTGCCAGGCGTCCATGGCGGTCGCGGGCCTGCTCGGTCACCGGATCGGGGTCGTGACCATGTGGCCGCAGTGGCATGCCCTGTACCCGGCCGGGGCCGCCGCCAGCGGTCTCGCTGACCGGCTGGTGAGCATCCGCGATATCGGAACCCGCCCCGACGCCGAAGCGCTGCTGACCGGCCGCGAAGACACTCTCTTCCCGCAACTGCTCGCCGCGTGCCGCGCCGCGATCGACCAGGACGGCGCTCAGGTCCTGATCCTTGGTTCCACCACCATGCACGAGTCGCACCGCTACCTCAGTGCTCGACTGGAGGTACCGCTCATCAACCCGGGCGTCGTCGCGCACCAGACCGCACAGCAACTCCTGCGCGCGGGCCTCACCCACTCGCGGCCTGCCTACCCGTCACCCGCACGTCCCGCCGACGACCTCCTGGACGCGTTCATCAAGCGGATCGAGTGATTCTCAGCCCCGAACTGGCCGGTTCGTACACTAATGCCTTATGTGTACGAGGATGGTGCTCCGAGCCGCTGCGCCTCGGGCACTGGGACGAAGTGGTTGCGGCGAAACCATCCGATCTGCCTCTCCGCCCCGCCCTTCTGACTGGGGGAGCCCTTTTCCGCCCCGTCCTCCCGCCGAAGCGAGAGGACGGGGCGTCCGTGCCGGACGGGCTTCCCCACCCGCCGAGCCGAGCGCGAGCAACACGGGTACGCGGCGGTCACCGGTGTCACCGAGACCACTACGGCCATCGCGCTGGTGTTCTCGTCCAGGACGATCCCCGGCGGTGGTGGCCGGCCACGTCAGTGCACTGCCGACGGTGAGCGAGACGTAGGTCCGGATCAGGCTCGTCACGTGTCCTTCACCCGGACCTCCGGGTGGGAGCGGGCCGGGAGCAGTCCCTGCGCGGGCTCGACGTGCTCGCCGGTGCTGCCCTGCGCACTCGCGAAGGGGGAGGAAGCGTGGGCTGACGGCGCACTGTTCTTTCGTGCTGCCCCAGCCCTACGTGGTTCGGTAGGCCCGGAGAAAGGTCCGCACTCCCTCGACGACGAGTGGCCGGACGCGGGTGTCCTCCGCGGCATTCGCGGAACCGAGCCTGTCCAGCGCGACGCCGAAGGTCAGCGCGAGGAACTGGTCGGCCGCGAGTCGGGCGTCGGGGACCTCGAGTAGCCCGGCCGCGGCGAAGGCGGCGAATCGCTCGGCGAGTGCCTCGTCGGGGGTGTCGGCCATGGAGTTGTAGCCCCGGTGCGGCAGGTGGCCGGATTCCGCCTGGACCAGTCGTTGCAGCGTTGCGTACTCCGCCGAGCCGAGCATGTCGGTCGCGATGCGCATCGAGAACGTGACCAGGGCGTCCTCGAGGTCGGCGTCCTCGGTGAGGTCGGTGAGGGTGTCGTCGAGGGTGTGCCGGATCGTGGTGATCAGTGACTGGCCGACGGCGTCGACGACTGCCTGCAGCAGTGTCTGCTTGTCGCCGAAGTAGTCGTAGACCGTCCGCTTGGACACCTCGGCCCGGGCGGCGACCGCGTCGACGCTGGACCGGTCGAAGCCGTCGGCAAGGAACAGCTCCCGGGCCGCCGAGAGGATGGCGGCCCGCTTCCGCGTGGACCCCTGACGCAGTGTCTTCGTGGTCGGCATGGGCACATCCTAGCCTTCCTACACTGCACGGTGTAGTGTAATATCGTCCTCGGCGCGTGCCGCACTCGTTCACACGTTCCGCCCGGCCGAGCCGTGCATGCGCCACCTCGGGCCCCGCTTCCGCGGGTTCACCCCGCCGGACGACCTCGGACCTGTCCACAAAACACCCTGCACACTGCGCCCCACGTGAATGGCCGCTATGTCCACGCCGGGCCCGGCAAGGCGGCAGCGCTACGCGTACGGCCGACCCCTTGCTCGCCCGGCAATGACGGAAAGGACGTCCATGACCGCAACTCTGGCTCCCCCGGTCCACATCGGGAAGCCCGCTGTCGGGGCCCTCGGCATGCTGGCAGTCGCCACCGGCGCCTTGGAGTCGGTGGTGACGCCGACGCTCCCGCTCCTGCAACGCGAGCTGGATATGAGTCCGGCCGAAGGGGCGCTACTCAGCATCATGCTCCTCATCACCGGCGCGCTCGTCACACCGGTCGCAGGCAAGTTCGGCGACCGCTACGGCGGAAAAAGAGTCCTGATCCGGCTGATGGCGGTGGTCTCGGCCGGCGGCCTGGTGTCCGCGCTGGCGCCGAACCTGCCCGTGCTGCTGCTCGGCCAGGTACTGCAGGGGGCGATGGTGGGCGCGCTGCCCCTGTCGTTCATCCTGGTTCGCGAACACCTCCCCGCGGGAGAGGCGAAGGTGGCCATCGGGGTGGTCAGCGGGTTGTTCGTGGGAGGCGGGATGGCGGGAACGCTGTCGGCCGGGCCCGTGGCGGAAGGGCTGTCCCGGCACTGGATGTTCGCGCTGCCGACGATCGCGGTCATTGGGGCCACCATGCTCGTGAACAGGCTGATGCCGCATGATCCGCCGGGTCGGTCCGACGACGCCGCGGTCGACTGGCCCGGCCTGGTTCTTCTGAGCGGGACGCTGGTCACGCTCATGCTCGTGCTCGCGCTGGCGCCCGACATCGGCTCGCAGCCACTCGTGCTCGGCGCCCTCATCGTGGTTCTGGCCGCCTTCGTGACCGGATGGATGGCCGTCGAGCGCCGTGCGGCCTCGCCAATGGTCGATCTGCGCATGCTGGCACGGCCTGCGGTGTGGAAGTCGTGTGTGCTGACGTTCGTGATCTGCGTCGGTACCTCGGTGGCGGTCTATCTCGTCCCGCAGCTGTTCGCGGTGTCCGCCGGCGAGTACGGCTTCGGGGCCAGCGCCACCGAGATCGGCTTCTTCCTGCTGCCCGGCGCCGTGGCCGCGTCGCTGGCCGGGCCGATCAGCGGGATCGGGGCGCGGCGTTTCGGCTCGCGTGCCGTGGTCACCGCCGGGATCGTCATCATGGCCGCCGCCCTGATCACCCTGGCGGCCGTGCACACCGAGGTCTGGCACCTCGTCATCGGCAAGATGATGATCGCGCTTGCCAACGGCCTGTGCGTTACGGCGATGGTGACCAGCACCGCCACATCCGTCGATCACAGTGACACCGGCATCGCCACCAGCCTGGTCCTGGTGACCCGCGTGATCGGCTTCGCCGTGGGTGTGCAGGTCAGTGGTGCGATCCTCACCGCCGGAACCCCTTCCGGGTCGGATGTCCCGGCCGAATCGGCCTTCGTCACCGGCTTCGTCATAGCCGGCGCCGTTACGGCGCTGTCCCTGCTTGTCGCCCGCACCATGAGCAAAGGAGTCCAGGAATGACCCGCACTGATCTGAGGGGTATCGGTACCACGCCGAGGCGCAAGGTCCTGATATCCGGGGCCAGCGTCGCGGGGCCCGCCCTCGCGTTCTGGCTGAACCGCTACGGATTCGCGGTCACGGTGGTCGAGAAGGCGGCCGCCCTGCGTGGCGGTGGTTACCCCATCGACGTGCGCGGCACCGCACTCGAGGTCGTCCGGAGGATGGGAATCCTGCCGCGACTGCAGGACGCGCACATCGACCTGCGCCGGCTGACCTTCCTCGACGGGGACGGCAGCGAGGTGGCCTCGGTCGACCCGCACACCGTCACCGGCGGTGTCGCGGGACGGGACCTGGAGGTGCGGCGCGGAGATCTGACCGGCGCTCTCTACACGGCCGTCCGTGACGACGTGGAGTTCTTGTTCAACGACTCCATCGACAGCCTCGACCAGTCAGGCCACGGGGTCGACGTCACCTTCCGCGGGGGCGGCAGGCGTACGTTCGACATGGTGTTCGGTGCGGACGGTCTGCACTCATGTACCCGCGAGTTCCTGTTCGGCCCCGAAGAGCAGTTCCACCGGTACCTCGGCTACTGCTTCGCCGGGTTCACCATGCGCAACACCTTCGGGCTCTTCCGCGAGACCACGATGTGGAACACCCCGGGCAGGGCCGCGGCACTCTACGCCGTGGGGGACAACGACGACGTGCACGCCTTCCTGAACTTCGCCTGCCCGGAACCGCCGTTCGACGCGTTCCGGAACCCGGAAGCCCAACGGGACCTGGTCGCCGCGGTCTTCGCCGACGCGGGATGGGAGGTCCCGGGCATGCTTGCCGCCATGCGCGACGCGGATGACCTGTTCTTCGACGGTGTCAGCCAGATCCGCATGCCCCGCTGGTCCAGCGGCAGGGTCGCGCTGGTGGGCGACGCCGCGTACGCGCCCTCGTTCCTTACCGGACAGGGCTCCAGCCTCGCGCTCGTCGGCGCGTACATGCTCGCCGGTTCCCTGGCCGACCGGGACCACGCCGCGGGCTTCGCCGACTACGAACACAACACCCGTGCGTTCGTGACCGTGAACCAGGATCAGGTCGGCGAGGGCGATGCCACACTCTTCCCGACCACCGCTCGAGCGCTGGAGCAGCGCAACGACATGCTGCGCGATCTCAGCGCCATGCCCTCCGCGGAGGGACGGCCGGCCCATTCGGCCCTCACCCTGCCCGAATTCATGCCCATGACGTGATTGAGGGGCCCTGTGTTTCCGGACAGCGTCCTGATGGGTGACCTACGCGGTCTGCTGCCGACTCAGGTACTCGGTGTGGACCTCCAGAGGGCTCCGGTAGCACCGGATCAGGACATGCCAAGGGCCCCGGAGTCCATCTGTCCATTCCGGGCGGTGGACGGCTGGGCGGGTGTGGCCCGGCCCCGGACCGTCACTCCTGGTTGAAGAATCCTTCGTCGGAGATGCTGCTCTGCGCCGTCAGGATGGTCGTGTCGTCGGGCAGTATCAGAAAGACGCGGCGCGACAGGCGTTCGATGTCGCCGCGTCGGCCCAGAATGAGTCCGGATGCGAAATCCACGATCCGCCGCGCCGCGGCATCGTCCATGTCGTCCAGATTGAAGATGACGGGAATGTTCTGCCGGTAGTACTTGCCGATGGTCGCGGCGTCCCGGAAGTTCCGGGGGCGAACCATGGCGATCTGGAATCCTTCGCCCATGGCGACCTGACCGTTGGGATTGTCCACGTCGTTAGGCCCCACGTCCACATCATCGGGGATGTGCTGCTCGCTGATCGGTGTCTCATCCTCATGTTCGACGAGGCCGAGCCAGGTGGCCGCCTTGCGGATTGCCATGCAGACCTCCGTCGAGGGGGGTGAGCCCTGTGTCGACCGCCGCGGGACACGGAAGGCCGAGACGGTGACGAAACGATGGTATGAGATTGTTGGACAATGCTAGGACTCGATTGATCATCTCCGACCTCCGACACGCCGGGCTCGGGACGGAACCTGGCCACCTCCCGCCATGACGCGGCCTCGGGTGGCCGGCCTTCGCTCCGCCGGTGCCCAGCTCAAGGGCTGGTGGGGGCGTGCCGGCGCCCGGTCTGGCGCGCGTTCTGGGGCCTCGTTCGGCCAGGACGGGGGCGTCCAGAATTCCGGCCGACGGTGGCCGTCCTGCCTTTCGATATTCTCGCGCGCTGTGCGGCACTCGGTTCATCGCCATTCAAACTCCTTGTTGAAGTCGCACTTTCTGGCGAGCATTTCTGAAATTCCTGCGCTTCTTGCGGTCTTCGGTGTCATGGCCGGACGTTTCCGTGCACGAGTCCGGAGACCGGCGTGAGAGGGGACCGGAGGACCGGATTTGATCATTCCAAACCTGGTTGACCCACGGTCGTACGCGGCCCACGACATGACGGCCGTCTGGGAGTGGAGCCGTCGGCCTGATCACGACGGTTACCGACGACATCACGCCGACGCAGCGGCCCGGGGCGTGCGTGAGATCGCAGTTCTGCCCGATCGGCCAGACCGTCCCTGAGGTTCCCCCCGTCTACGGGGGCAAGGCCGAGATCGTGCTCGGCCGCGAGGCGCGCCCCGGCGAGCGGTTCCGGGTGCTTGACCCGATCAACGCGCCCGGCGAGCCGCCGCACTGCGTGAAGTACGCGGGGAGGACCGCCGACCAGGTTCGAACCCCCATCCACGTTCCGCGGCTTCCCGGTCGCGGGACGGCGGGGCCGTGCCAGAACTCGGAGAACCCGCATGAAACACCGCGTCCTTCTCCCCGGTCAACCGCTGTCCCTAGCGGCTGCGGCGGCTCGTCCGGCAAGGACGACGGGATCGCCAGCGTGGGCGGGCCGAGCGCGTCGGAGCCCCCGGGCGGCCGGCGGCACCGGCGGCACGGCGCCCGGCTCAGACGGGTGCGTGCCTGCGGGAACACGGCGTGAACATGCCCGACCCCGGCGCGTCCGAGCTGCTCTACGCGGGGCGTCCGCGTCCCGAACGCCGCGAACGCGCCGCCGAGTCCCTCCGCCGGGTGGGGCTGGCGCACTGGCTCACCCACTACCCGCACCAGTTCGCCGGCGGGGAACGGCAGACGGGTGAAGCCGCGTCGGCCTCAGCGACGCGCCCAGGGCGGGGGTCGGACTACCGGAGCATCACGTGGGCTCTCCCAGGTGCGTCGGCAGTACGGCGGCGGAGTTGGTGAAGATGCTGGCCATGGGCGGCAGCTGATCGGCGGGGACGGCGAGTCGGAGGTTGGGGTGCCGGTCGAACAGCAGCGGCACGGCGGTGAGGGTTTCCAGGTGGGCCAGGGCCGAGCCGGGGCAGGTGTGCGGGCCGCCGCCGAACGCCAGGTCGCCTTGCTGGAGACGGGCTGGGTCGAACAGGTGGGCGTCGTCGCCATGGTGGATGGGGTCGCGGCCGACGGCGGTGTAGGGCGCCAGGATCGCCTCACCGGCGCCGATGATGACATTGGTGCCGGGGATCGGCAGGTCGGCCGAGGGGTAGCGGCCGATGAAGTTGCCGATCGGCGGGTCCCACCGCAGGATCTCCGCGATCACCGTTGGCCAGGTCAGGGAGCCGTGCTGGACCTGGTGGAGTTGGTCGGGGTGGGCGAGCAGGGCGCGGATGGTGTTGGTGGTCAGCGAGATGGTGGTCTCGTGCCCGGCGGTCGCCATCACCCACAGCGTGCCGGCGAGTTCGCTGTCGGTCATCACGGTGCGGCCCTGCTCGCGGTCGGTGATGAGGGCGCTGGTGAGGTCGTCGCCGCGGTCGCGGGTGCGCAGCTCGATGAGCTCGTTCAGGAAGCCGGGGATCGCCTCCTGCGCCCGAGTCACCTGGTCGCCGGTGGTATCGGTGCGGAAGATCGTGTCGACCAGGTGCCGCATCCGGGGTCGGTCGGCGGCGGGGACGCCCAGCAGTTCGCAGATCACCCGCAGCGGCAGTTGCGAGGTGTAGTGGGCCCGTAGATCCACTACACCGCGGGAGTCGGTGTGCCGGGGCAGTTCGTCGAGCAGGGCGGTGGCGATGCCGGTGATGCGGGGCGCCAGGAGTTCGGTGCGGCGGCGGGTCATGTGGGAGGCGATCGGGCGGCGCAGCCGCTGGTGGTCCTCACCGTCGGCGGTGACCAGGTTGTCGACCATGACCATCCCGATGATCGGGTTGTCCGGAGCCAGCCGGCCTTCTCGGACCGCCGACCAGTTCCGGTAGTTCTTGCTGACCGGCGCGTCGGTGACCAGCCAGCGCACCAGTTCGTGGGTGGTGAGCGCCCAGGCCGGCAGGTCTCCGGGCAGCAGCACGCGGACCACGCCGCCGGTGGCTCGGCCGGCGTCGCGCAGCGCGGCGGCCTCACCGTGGTGGTCTTTCCCGAGCGGGTTCAGGCGGATCAGGGGGATGTCGTCGTGGGGGCCGGGCTGTGCGGTGGGGGCGGTGGTCATGGCGGTCTCCGTTGCGCGGTGGGGGAGGCGGGCATGGGACGGCGGGCGGTTCTGGGACGGGCGGTTCAGAGGCGGGCGTGACGTCCGGGCGGTGCGGGGGCGACCGGAGTGGGAGCGGCGGTGAAGGTCACGGGGAGCCGGGTGGGGATGGCGGTCCAGGGGCTTGGCAGCGCGGTGATGGCGCCAGGGGGGCAGGCCAGTTCCATGTCGGGGAGCAGGTGCTGGGCGGTGGCGATGGCGGTGCGGGCGATGGTGCGGGCCGGGTCGCGGGCCGGGCAGGCGTGCGGTCCGGCCGACCAGGCCAAGTTCGCCCGATTGTCGTTGGTCCACCACAGGTCGTCGTGGACGCGGGGATCGCGGGCGGCGCCGCCCAGGCCCAGGATCAGTGCGTCTCCCCGGGCGATGACGCGGCCGCTCAGCTTGGTGTCGGCCAGGGCGTACCGGGCGGGCATGTTGATCATCGGTGGGAGCACGGCCAGGACCTCGTCCAGGGCGTTGTCGATCGGGAGCTGCCCGCCCCTGACCTGGCCGGCGAACCGCGGGTCGCTCAGCAGCATCCGCAGCGTCTGGGAGATCCAGGAGATGGAGGTGTGCTTGCCCGCCGACACCAGCACCACGATCGTCTGCACGACCTCGCTGTCGGTGTGAAGGTCGGGGTGGTCGATCAGGAAACTGGTCAGGTCGTCGCGGCGGTGGGTGAGGCGTGAGCCGAACAGCGCGCCCAGGACGGCCTCGAACCGGGCGTTGCCCTCCTGGGCGCGCGGGCCGGAGCTGAACAGCAGGTGCATGGCGGCCAGCAGCTCGCGGGCTTGCTCGGGGTCCAGGCCGATGAGCTCGCCGATGGACAGCGCCGGGATCGCCGCGGCGTAGTCGGCGACCAGGTCGGCGTGCCCCTGGACGGCGAAACCTGCGATCAGGTCGGTGCACAGCCGCTCGACGGTGTGCCGGAGCCGCCGGTGGTCGATGCTCGCGATCGCGTCCTGAAGGGGGCGGCGCAGCCGCCGGTGCTCGCCGCCGTCGAACCCGATGACGTTGTCGCGGGGGAACATCATCGGGCCCAGCGGTGAGTCCGCGGGGACGCTGCCGTCCTGGTAGGCGCGCCAGTTGCGGGCGTCGCGGGAGAACCGCTCCTCGTCTTTGGTGATGGTCAGCAGCTCGCGGTAGCCCATCACCAGCCACGCCGGCACGCCCGGCTCCAGCTCGACCGGGGCCAGGGGGCCGTGCTCGCGCCACAGCCCGGGCAGCACCGTGGTGGGGTCGGCGGTGACGGCCGCCAGCGGCACCGCCCGCCCGCGTCCCGCCGCGGCCGGTCCCGCCTGCGCGGTGGGGGACGTGCCGGGCGTGGTGGCCGCCGATCCGGCCGGGCGTGCTGGGCGGCCCGGCGGGGGCGTCGGCGCGTTCATGGCAGCTGGGACCTTCCGGGAGCGGTGAGCGAGGTAGGAGAGGTGGCGCGCGCGAGCGCGTGGCGGATCAGGACTTTCAGGGCGTTGATCGTCGAGGCGCGGTCGCGGGCATCGCAGTAGACCAGCGGGGTCTCCGGCAGCAGGTCGAGGGCTGCCCGCAACGCCTCCGGCGGGTGATCGGGGCTGTCGGGGAACTGGTTGACCGCGACCGCGAACGGCTCCAGGCCGTGCTCTTCGAGCTGGCCCAGGACTTCGAAACTGTCGGTCAGCCGGCGGGCGTCGACCAGCACCAGGACCCCGGCCACGCCCTGGGCCAGGCCCGCCCACATGTCCCAGAACCGGCGCTGGCCGGGGGTGCCGAACAGATACAGCACCAGCTGGTCGTTCAGGGTGATGCGGCCGAAGTCCAACGCGACCGTGGTGGTGGTCTTGTGGTCCAGGCCGGCCAGATCGTCGACGCCGGTGCTGGCCTCGGACATGGTCTCTTCGGTGTGGAGGGCGCGGATCTCGCTGACCGCGCCCACCAGGGTGGTCTTGCCGGTGCCGAAAGCGCCCACCACCAAGATCTTCGCGATCCGGTCGACGGTCGCCGACAGATACTCCACCCGGCCCGGGCCCGTTCCGGCCGGGTCGGGGTCGCCGGGGTCAGACTCGTTCAAGGCCATCGAGAACTTCCTGGAGCAGGGTGGGATTGATCTCAGCGAACTGACTGGCGGCATGCTGATGCAAGTGGTCGGAGGTGATGAGGTCCTCGGCCAGCACCATCACCACGCTGACGGGCAGGCCCAGGTACGCGGCCGATTCGGCGATCGTCAAGATCCCGCCGCGGTGCAGCCGGAGCAGCGCGCGCGTCTGCGGCGCCGCGTCGGCGCGCAGCGGCGGCCCGTCGGGCGTCGCCCGCAGCAGCGTGTCGACCGTCAGCCCATGCCGGGTGGCGGCACGGCCGCCGGTGAGCACATACGGCCGCACCGGGCTGGCGCCCGACCCGTGCCGCTCACCGGCCGTCGTCATCTAACCCCGCCCGCCGCTGCGGGATCCCGCTCCGGAGCTGAAACGCGTCCCGGCGGCGGTGGCGCGTTCGGGGGTGGCCAGCTTTCCCGGGCTGAGGCTGGCGACCATCGCCTGCATCTCCTGACCGACGACCGCCAGGTTGCTGTCGGCGGCTGCGAGCACGGTCAAGCACGTCCCCTCGGCGACACCCCGCACCAACAGCACACCCCCCTCGAACACGGAGTTCACCTGGTGGACCGCCTTGCCGCCAGCGCCGTGCTCACCGGCCACGCTGCGGGCGATCGACAGCATGCTGGTGCACGCCGCCGCCAGCCGCTCCGCCTCGTCGCGTTCCAGCGAGTTCGTCCAGGCCGAGATGAGCCCGTCGGTCGAGCTCAGCACGGCATGAGTGATGCCGGCCACCTTCTCCAGAGGTTCCAGGACCCAGTGGGTGGTCATGCCTCTCCAAACTCCGATGAACGGTCGAGGGGATCACCGGACGGATCGCCGCTCGGAGGGGTGTCGGATCGTGGCCGGGCGCCGGGACCGGCCGGCGGCACCCCGGGAATCTGGCCCATCAGCGCGGCCAGTTTGGCACCGGCCTCCTGCGGGGTCTCGTCCGACGCCTGCACTCCGGGCAGCGCGGGCCTCGCACCGGCGCCGGACGCCGGATGGGCCGCGGCGCCGCGGCGGGAGACCCGCTGCGGAAGCCCGCCGGTGTCACCTGCGCCGCCGGCGGGCCGCGCTGCGGGTGCAGGACCCGCCGCCGGGACGCTCAGGGAGGTGTTCTGCGGGGTGCTTGCGGATCCGGCCGGGTGACTGCCGGTGGTGTGGGTGGGCCCGTCCTGGGGTGCTGCCACCAGCATCCGGTCCGGCATCCACACCACGGCGCGCAGACCGCCGTAGGGGGAGTCCTCCAGTGTGATCTGAAGGCCGAGCCGGGCGGCGAATCGGCCGACCACCGGCAGCCCCAGCTGCGGGACCTCTCCCAGCTCGGCCAGGTCCGGTACCGACTCGCCGGCCACCATGGCGCGGGCCCGCGACCTGCGGGGCTCCTCCAGCCCGGCTCCGTGGTCGTCGATGCGGATGCTGGCGCCGTTGGCCGCGGCCACCACCCGCACCTCCACCGGCGTCTGGCTCGGGGACATCCCGGCCGCGTTGGCCAGCAGCTCGGCCACCGCATGCACGACGCCCTCCAGCGCCGACGCCGACACCGCGATGTCAGGATCGCCCTCCAGGCTGACCCGCCGGTAGTCGCCGATGCGGCCGGCCGCAGCCTGCACCACGGCCGCCAGCCGCACCGGCTGCGGCCACTGCTGGCCCTCCCACGATCCGCACAGCACCGGCACCCGCTGAGCCATCCGCGCCCCCTGCGCGGCCAGATGATCGAGATTCTGGGCCGCGACGCTGACCTCGGGCTGGCCGCGGTGGTCCTCGGCCAGCCTCTCGGCCGCGCTTTGCACCTGGTGCATCGCCGCCTGCAACCGCCGCGCCGTCGTCACCAGAACCTGCGCCTGGGACTCCTCCCGCCCGGCCCACTCCCGCCGTGCGGCCGTCGCCCGCTGCACCGCGTCCCCGCACGCCTTGATCAGGTCGGGCCCCAACGCGTGCTCGGCCTGCGCGGGAAGGGCCGGGATCGCCCGTCCCTCCAGCGCCGCGGGCATCTGCACCTCGGCCAGGTGCTTCAGCACAGACACCGTCAGCTCGAGCTGCTGCCGCTGGCCGGCGTCGTGGCCCTGCCACGTGTGGTGGTGTTCTTCGGCCCGCTGGGTGACCGCGGCCAGCTCCTGCCGGACCTGGCCAAGGTGCCGGCCTGCCGCCTCCTGGTCAGCTGCATAGCGGCGCGTCAACTCCCACATCGCCGTGGCCGCCGACACCGCGAGTGCGACGGTCACCAGCCACGCCGCCCACCACACCGGTCCGCCGCGCATCGCCAGCGGCGCTGCCAGCACCAGCAGCACCAGCACGCACGCCGCCGCGCGGACCGCGGCCTGCAGGCTCGTGGTGGCGAGGGTTTTGGCCAACGGGGACGCCGATGAGGAAGGGCTCATGCGATCCCGCCCGACCTCGCCGCCTCACACCTCGACCGGAGCCAGGCCCGCCGGCATGAACTCCGGTCCCCCAAGGGGTGGTGCGGCTGTGACGCCTCAGCGCTGGGCGGAGCGGGCGGATCGGTCCGGTTCACCGGGGTGACTCCTCATTGGTGGCGGTGGTGCGGGAGGTGTTCATGGTCAGTCTGCCGCTGGGGCCGTGGCGGCGCAGGGGTTACGGTCGATCCAACCGAATAGCAGGCATTTCGCTAGATTGTGGTCACCGGGGCATGCCGATCTAACGGGGTCGCCCCTGCGGGAGGCGGCCCGGTCCTCACCGTTTCGGCCGAGTGGCACCCCGGCCGGATCCTCACCCAGATCGCCGAAATACCCGACGGCCGCCGCTACTTCTGGGGCGCCCGCACCGTCCACCGCCCGGCCGCCCGGCCGCCCGGCACAGCCTCCCAGGCCGGGCCTCAGGTCTGTGAACGCACCGACTGCGCCCAGCGCGCCTTCCCCGGCAGACCGCGCCATGCCCATCGACGAGCACACCACCTCACCCGTCCCGCACCCCCTGACCCAGTGAACTCACGATTGTTCATGGAACAATGGTCGAATGACCCCGCAGTTGAATGATCTGCTGATGGACACGGCTTTGGTGGAATTCGTCGAGGAGGCTCGTGCCTCTATCGGGCCGACATGGCGTGAGCTGGGGCCTTACGCGGTGCGTGAACTCCAGCAGGAGAGGATTGCGCGCAGACCGCCCGGCCTGCCGGGTGTCGCAGTGGCGGACATGTCGATAGCGGACGGCTTGGCCGTCCGGCTCTATCTGCCGGAGTCGGCAACGGGTATGGCCTTGCTGGTCTATTTGCATGGGGGAATGTGGACGATCGGCAACCTGGATTCTCATGATCGCCTGTGCCGCCGCCTTGTTCGGGAGGTCGGGGTGGCGGTCCTGGCGGTCCACTATCGGCGAGCTCCCGAATGTCCATGGCCTGCCGCGGTGGACGACGCGGTCGCGGCCGTCCAATGGGCGCAGACCCGGGTGGCCGAGCTGACCCGGGGCGGAGTACTCATGGTCGCCGGGGACAGCGCGGGCGGCCACCTCGCGACGCTGGCCTGTCTGCGCTTGCGGGACGCAGGAGGACCGCTGCCCGCGGCTCAGATTCTCGTCTGCCCTAATACTGATCTGACCCTCTCTCTGCCGAGTGCGCAGGAGAAAAGGACCGGCTGGGGGCTGACCACCGACGATATCGCGTGGGGCGCCGAACTGTGGGTGCCTGACCCGCGGCTTCGCGCGGACCCGCGGGTGAGTCCGTTGTTCGAGCCCGATCTGAGCGGACTTCCCCCGGCCCTGATCGTCACCGCCGAGCACGACCCTCTTCGCGACGAGGGCGAGGCCTATGCGCACCGTCTCATGGACGCGGGCGTCCCGACCCTGCTGCGCCGCGAGGCCAAGATGATCCATGGCTTCCTCACCCTCGACACGCTTTCTCCCGCCGCGGACGCGGCGGGAGAAAGGCTCTTCGGCGATATATCCCAGATGAACATCAGGCCGGATAGCGCCATGTGAGGAGTGCCGTGTACGGTCTTGTATTGGTGGACCTCCAATTTTTGGAACTCCTCCACGCAGTGGATGACCATCGCCCTAGAGGCTGGTTCTATAGGTCGGACGCGTCCGCAGCCGGCGCATTTCGAGTGCCAGAAAGCCGGCGAGCACGACCACGGCACCGGACTCCAAGCCGAGCGCGAGCATGACGGTGGTCCGGTAGCCGTACTCGTGGAACCCGAACAGCGTGCCCTGCTCACTGATCAGAAGTCCGATGATGGTGCCCAACGCGAAGATGATCGCCCCGAGCGCCACGAGCGCCTGCGGCGCGCAACCGGCGATCGGCACGGAACCGATGCCGGGCAGGGAACTCAGCGGGCTGGCCAGGACGAGCCCCAGCACCACCGCGCCGGCGAAATTGATCGCGAACAGCACACCGATGACCGGGACAACGCGATAGTGGTCGGCGAAGTACTCGTACAGATGGACCGCGCCGATGCCGAACAGCAGCAGCACGCCCAGATAGCGCAGCAGAAATCGCATGGCGGTCAATCGCCCTGGACGCCGGAGTCGCCGCCTGCTCTCATCCCGCGACCTGCTGGCCTTGGGGTGAGATGGCGTACCATCCGGCGCCGAACTGGGTGAGGCCCTGGCCGCGGGTGTCGCCGCGTCCGGTATCGGCTTGGTAGTAGTACAAGGGGTGGCCCGCGTAGACGAGCTGGCGAGGCCCGTCAGAGCGGGCGATCGTGGTGATCTCGGCCGTCTGGGCCCCGCCGGCCGCACGTGGCGGGCCCTGGGTGGTGGCCGGCGGCCAAATGCTCGCGCATGCCCCTGAACAGGTCGATTGGTTCGGTGGGTCGGCGACGAACAGGTACAGCGTGCGTCCCGTCTCGTTCACCAGGACCTGCCCGAGTGGCGGCGCTTGGTCCGAGCGGATCTGCATCCGGCCGGGATTCTGTGAATTGGTCGCGGTCGCGCAACCGGCGACCGCCAACGCCGCCACAGGGACGCCGAAGACCATCCGGCGGAACCGCGCCGTCCGAGGAAGGCGCGTATCAGTAGCCACCACCGCCGCCGCCCTGTTGCTGTTGTGTCACTGGAGCACCGGACGAGGACAGCACGTACCACTTGGCGCCGAACTGGTTGAGACCTTGCCCCTTGGCGCTGCCGCTGCTGCTTCCGTCGGGCGCGTAATAGTAGAGAGGATGACCGCTATAAGTGACCTCTGTCGTGCCGTCACTCCGCTTGGTGGTGCCCAGTTTCGACGCGTCCGCCCCCGAACCGGGTTGGGGCTTCCCGTTGGTGGTGACCGGCGGCCACACGGTCGCGCACGCCCCGGAGCAGGACGACGTGTTTCCCTTGTCCTTCTGGAACAGGTACACGGTCCGGCCCTCGCCGTCGACCAGGATCTGCCCCAGTGGCCCCACGTTCGCCGTCTTGATCGTTTCAGCGGACGCGCCGCCGCTGGTGGGGGCGGCCGGGGACTTGGGCGCCATCTTCTGGCTGGACGAATCGTACGAACTGCCGCCGCACCCGGCGACCGTGACCACGGCCGCCACGGAGACCGCCAGCGGTCCCGTGATCGCCGTTATCCGCGATCGACGGCCCCGCCGGGGCACGAGAGCCGGATCAGGCGATCGCATCGTGTTGGACGGATGCCCCTGAGACATGCGTGCCTCCCCTCTGAGCGCGATACCGGTCGGCCGGTATCCTTCCTGACGCCGCATACCCGGGCGGCCGGGCGGTGAACTGTCCCATCCAAGCCGTGAACCGCTCTTTCCCAAACCGTCAGTTGCCCATGGCTGTCCGCGGACGGACGGCGAAGCGGGAGCCGATGGGTAGAGGCCCTGGCGTTGTCACGCCAGAGCCTCTCGCCTTTTCGGTGGCCCATCGTGGGGACGATCCGGCCGAGAGGGCCGAATCGCGGTCGGTCATTCCAGCTGTCGTACGCGCTCGA
Organism: Spirillospora sp. NBC_01491; assembly: GCF_036227065.1. Lineage (GTDB taxonomy): Bacteria > Actinomycetota > Actinomycetes > Streptosporangiales > Streptosporangiaceae > Spirillospora > Spirillospora xylanilytica. The sequence continues at coordinate 1,421,886 of NZ_CP109432.1, read as the reverse complement.
TGATCGGGCCGAACAATTCCATGTGCGGTCGCCGGACGGTGATGTACGAGAAGCCGTAACGCTCCCGGCCCTCGATGAGCTGACGCGCGATCTCCTCCTCGGTGCCGAGCAGCATGAACGGCGTTTCCAACGCGTGCTGGGCGTCTTGGACGAGGAAGTGCGGATCTCGTGCGGCCGCGATGCGTTCGGCGGCAGCATGGCGGTCGTCGGTCACCTCGACGTGGAGGATGAAGCTGTTCGTCTCGATCTCGTCGGCCCGGGAACCGGCCCTGGCGCGCAGGAACTCCACGCCCTTGTCCGCCTCCGCCGGGGTGACGAATCGGAGTGTGCCCGGGGGTTCACCGGGGACCTGGTATCGGCCGCCGAAACTGGCGATGTCGGCGTGCTCGGCGGCGATGCCGAGTGCGCGGTCGCTGCTTCCCCCGACCATGAGCGGCGGGAGGCCGAGTCCGTGCTCGGTGGACAGGAGCTTCTCGACCTCGTCGATCGTCGCGTTCAGCCGATCCATCCGTTCCTGGAACGGTTGCCACGGAATCCGCGCTGCGTCGTACTGTGCTTTGACGATGCCCGACCCGATCCCGAGTTCCAGCCGCCCCTCACTCAGCCGCACTGCCGTCGCGACCTCGCGGGCGAGAATCGAGGGGTTCCAGTAGCCGATATTGAGCACGTGGGTGCCGACCCGTAGCCGCTCCGAGGCATACGCCGCCGCCACGAGCACGGAGAACGGCGAGGAACGCTCGGGGCCGAGGTGGTCGACCGCGAGGACGACGTCATAGCCCCAAGCCTCCGCGGTGCCGCAGATCTGGGCGAGTTCGCGCTGGGACCCGGGCGAGTCCACGGTGAACCCGAAACGAAAGTTTCGCATGTTTTTCTCCCCTGTAGCGGAGACGGTGCATGATTCGCGCTCGTGGCCTGCCGGATATTCGCTCACCCGGCGTCGAAGGTGAAGAACGAGGTGCACATTCGCGACGGCAGTACGAGGTTCCGTCACGGGGCGGTGAGGGCCTCGGCGGCCTCCCGCGGGACGCGGATCACGGCGGTCCGATGGTCCGCCATCATCGCGGTGACGGGGCCTTCGTACTGGTTGAGCCATTCGGGCGTCGTGTAGAGCGATTGGCCGCGTTCGACCCTGTCCTCCTCGGATTCGAAGGCGCGCACAAGGTAGTAGGTGTCGTCGTCGTTGAGCGCCGGGCCGTGCGCGAGGACGTCGATGCCGCACTTGCGCATCAACGGGATCGTGCCGTCGCGGCTGACCCGGTGGAACTCGTCCCGGGTCCCGGGCGCGGTGGTGAACAGGCGGACTTCGAGCAGTACGGTGTCGCTCACGTTCATCCCTCCAGGTTCTTGACCCGGCGACCGGCCTTCCAGACGCCGGTGATGTGCTCTGGCTGCGCGAGCGCCGAGATGTCGGCCAGGGGGTCCACGTCCAGAGTGAGGATGTCGGCGTCGTACCCCTCGGCGAGGACGCCCGACCTGGGCGCCTGCGGGCCGAGGGTGGTGGGGCCGAGCGCCGTGGCGGCCTCGATGGCCTCCAGCGGGTCGAATCCCAGCTTGACCAGTAGCTCCAGCTCCCGGCCGTTCTTGCCCCAGGAGTCGGGCATGTCGGTACCGCTCATCGCGACGTCGGTGCCCGCCGCGATGGTGACGCCCGCCTCCCGGGCCAGGATGATCGCCTCGCCGTGCCGGTCCACCGTCGCCTGGAGCTTCTTCAGCGCGTAGTCGGGCAGCATGTGGCCCTGGTCCAGCAGCTCGGCGAAGATCGTGCGGGTGGGGACCAGGATCGCCCCGGACTCCCGCATGGCGACCGCGGCCTCCTCGTCCAGGAACGAGCCGTGCTCGATCGTCTTGGCCCCCGCCTCCAGCGCGGCCATGATGCCCGGCTTGCCGTGGCAGTGGGCGGCGACGACCCGGTCGGCCATGCCCGCGACCTCGACGATCGCGCGCAGTTCGGCGTTGGTGAACTGCTGGTGGATCGGGTGGTCCACATCCGACAGCACGCCGCCCGAGGCGCAGACCTTGATGAGCTTGGCGTTGCGCCGCAACTGCTCGCGGGCCGCCCGCGCGCATTCGGAGGGCCCGTCGCACAGCCGGAACTCGCCGCCCATGTGGCCGAAGTCGACGACCCAGGAGCGCGGCAGGCCGTGCAGGTCGGCGTGGCCGCCGGTGGTGGACAGCGTGGTCCCGGCGGCGTAGATGTTCGGTCCCTCGACGCTGCCCTCCTCGATGGCCTGGACGAAGTGGATGCCCAGTCCGCCGGTCTCCCGGACCGAGGTGAAGCCCGCGTCGAGCGCGCGGCGCAGGTCGGTGGTGATGCGCGCGGCGCGCAGCGCGATCGGCTCCTGGGGGAGGAAGGTGAAGTCGGTCGAGCGCAGGCCCATGAAGTGGCCGTGCGCGTCCCACATGCCGGGCATGACCGCGCGGGCGCGGACCACGGTAGCGTCGGGGGAGGCGGGGGCGTCCGCGGCGGGACCGGCGTAGGCGATCCGGTCGTCCTCCACGATCACCGCCCCGTTCGCGACCGGCCGGCCGGTCCCGGGGATCAACTGCTCGGCTTCGATGCGTTGCTTCATGGTGATGGTCCCAATCTGTCGAGGGATGGATTCAGCTCTCCCCGGCCACCAGTTCCGGCTCGGGTGCGGCGTTCCCGCGCGTGACCGCCTCCGGGCGGATCGCCAGGACGCCGAACAGCGCGGCGAGCAGCCCGGCGACCGCGAACAGCGGCCACACCCCGTGCCCGATCCGGACGAACAGCAGGCCGCCGATCACCGGACCGAGCGCGGTGCCGAGCGCGTGCATGAACTGGAAGCCGCCGATGTAGCGGCTGCGCAGCGAGTCCGGCCCGGCGAGCGCCGGGTAGGCGAACACCGCCGGACCGCCGATGATCTCGCCGAGCGTCCACAGCAGCGTCGCGCCGATGATCACTACCGCGCCCATCGGCAGTCCGTAGGCGGCGACCCCGAGGCCGACCAGGGTGAACGCCAGGCCCACCGTGAGCTTGAACGGCCAGCGCTGGGAGAACTTGGTCAGCGGCAACTCGAAGGCGATCACGATGAAACCGTTCAGCGAGACCGCCAGCGTGTACCAGAACATGCTGATGCCCGCGGCCTTGACGTCCAGCGGCAGGGTGGACAGGTACTGCACGTAGACGATGGCGTTGAGCAGAACGGCGGTCAGGAAGAGCAGGTAGCGCCGGTCGCGCAGCATCGCCGGGTAGCCGCCGCCGCTGTCCGGCCCCCCGGCTCCGCCGCGGTCGCCGGGGTTCCCGGCCCCGCCGCCGGGCCCGGTGGCCGCGGCCTTGCGCCCGCCGGGGATCGCGACGACCGCCACCGCGGCGTACACCATCGCGATCAGACCCTCACCCCAGAACAGCAGGGTGTAGCTGTGGTCGCCGAGGTTGTACAGCCCGAAGCCGAGCAGCGGCGCGACCATCGCACCCATGTTCAGCCCGAACCGGTACATCCCGAAGATCATCACCTGCCGGTCCTCAGGGATCAGCTCCGACATCAGCGTCGCCGACGCGGGCCGGTAGAGCTGGGCCGCCAGGCTCACCACCAGGATCGCGGCGATCAGCAGCGAGTAGTCGGGCAGGTACAGCAGCGCGGCGGTCAGCACCGCGGTCGCTCCCATGCTCAGCACGGTGGCGTTGCGCGCCCCCAGCCGGTCGGCCACGCTCCCGCCGAGCAGCACCCCGGCCACGCCGCCGACGCCGTAGACGCCGAGCGCGAACGCCGCCTGCTCCCTGGAGTATCCGCGCGCGGTCAGGAACAGCACGATGAAGATGTTGAGGAAGCCGCCGAGCCGGCTCAGGAACACACCGATCAGGATCGCCTTCGCCGCGAGCGGCGCGTCGCGGAACGTCGACCAGACGCCGGGGTCGGGAGTCGGCATGTTCTCGGTCGCCATAAGCCTTCACATCACTCTCGGGTCGTGACTTGCGGGTGGCGGCGTCCCGGCCGGCGGCGCGGTCAGCCCGGTTCGTAGGCGAGTGCGGACTCCGCGCTCGCCAAGGCGGCGCAGCAGGTATCGACGGAGTCCCCGGCAGTGATCGCGAACGCGATCCGCCCCCAGACCGTCCCCTTGGGCGGTGGGGAGACCACCGTCCCGGGCACGGCCACCGTCACCGCGCGCTCGATCTCGGCGGGGAGCCGGGACTCGTCGAAGCCGATCGAGGCGAGTTCGGTGTCGTCCCGTTCGACATAGAAGAAGCGGATGCCGGACGTCCTGGCGCGGTCGGGCTCCAGGTCCGGCGGCAGCCCGCAGGCGGCCGCGGCGGCGGCGAGCCCCGGGTCCACCCCGGTCGCGAGCAGGCCCAGATAGGGGATCATGTCTCCGCCCAGGCGGCCGTTCACCTCGATCACCTGCGGCCCGGAGTCGGTCAGCATGAACTCGGCGTGTGTCCAGCCGTCGGCGAAGCCCAGGGCGGTGTGCGTGTCCTGGACGACCCGCAGCAGTGCGGGGTCCTCGAGCAGCGGGTCGGCGGCGTCCACGAAGTGGCCGACCTCCTCGGCGTACGGCGGGTAGCCGACGACCTTGCGGGCGATGAACAGCGGCGCGACCACTCCGTCGCGCACCACGGAGTCGACGCTGATCTCCTCGCCGGTGACGCAGTGCTCGACCAGGATCGGTTCGTCCCCGGCGTACTCGACCGGATCGGGGGGCTCGGTGTCGCGGGTGAAGGCGAAGTTGGCGCGCAGTCCGGCGGGGCCCTCCACCCGTACGACGCCCAGGCTCGCACCCAGCCCGCGGGGCTTGAGGATCGCCGGGTAGCCGACCGTGTCGGCGGCGGCGAGTGCCTGCTCCAGGGTGGAGACCGGGACCGAACGCGGTTGCGGCACGCCCGCCGCGTCGAGCGCGGCCCGGGTCTGCGCCTTGTCGCGCAGCCGCCAGATCACCTTCGGGTCGCCGTTGCGCAGGCCCAGCGCCTCGGCGATGTGGGAGGTCGCCAGGATCCGCCCCTCATCCCAGCAGAGCACGCCGTCGACGGGGTCGTGCGCGTCCAGCTTGCGTGCCTGCTCGGCCATGGCCGGGCCGTCGAGCGTGCTGGGAACCACCGTCCAGCCGGACAGGTAGTCGGTCTCCCATGTCGGTTCGGAGGTGTGGAAGAGGTGGATGCGGAATCGGGTGCTGATCGAGTGCAGCAGGTACTCCCGGTAGGTGCGCATGCCCGTGGCGACCACCAGGAGCAGCGGGCGGTCGTCGCCGGTCTGGAGCGGGCCGGCAGGGGTGCGGCCGGGGGGTCGTCGGGTCGTCATGTCATGGCCTCTCTTCTGCCCCGTCCGCCGGGCCGGGGCGGTGCCACGGTGCCAACGTACAAAGCCAAGATCTTTGATCGGTGGGATCGTCGGGAATTCACTGCACTCCGGGCGGGAATTCACCGGCAGGCGCAGTCATTCGGGGGTCCTCGCGAGGACGGGGTGGGGTCCGGGGGGCCGGCGTCCGGGCGTCCGGCCCCCCGGGCCTGGCGCGTCGCTAGTCGCGGTCGCGGTAGTACCACTTCTCCGGGTTGATCATCCCGAACGGGTTGACCGGCCCGAACCCGCCGAGATCGCGGGACGCCTCGAACAGCCGGATCGGGAAGTTCGGGGTGAAGATGACCGGGACCTGCTCGGCGATGTAGTCCTGGTACTCGTACAGCGCCTCGAGGTCGTCGGTGGTGACCGACTTCTCGATCAGTTCGTCGGTGGTCGGGTCGGAGTAGAAGCCGAAGTTGCCGCCCGCCTTGGTCCGGAACAGGATCTCGCCGGTGGGGTAGTGGTAGGCCCAGCCCCCGTTCCAGCAGGTCAGCTCCCAGGTGCAGGGGGTGTCCGGGCCGGGCTCGCACGGCCCGTCCTCGGCGACCAGGATCGACCCGTACACCTCCTCCATCCGCAGTTCGATGCCCGCTGCGGCGGCGTGCTCCTTGTACCGCCGCATGAGCCGGGTCAGCGCGGGCCGCCCCTCGACGTAGCGCATCTCGAGGCTGAGCTCGGTGCCCGCCGGGATGCCCTCGCCCGCCTGCCCGGGGCCGGTGCCCGGGTTCACGCAGACGGCGGGGGTACGGCTGGTGTCCCAGCCGTTGGCCTCCAGCAGTTCGCGGGCCTTCTCGACGTCGAACGGCAGCGGCCAGGCGCCCTCGCGCTGCCGCGGGGAGACCAGGTCGGTGGGCGGGACCATCGGCACCGGGCCGTTCTGCCGGTAGGCGTAGCCCTGGTAGATGTCGGTGACGGCGGTGTCCTGGTCGAGGGTGCGCTGCAGCGCCTGCCGGAAGTAGGTCTGCTTGAAGATCTTTCCGGCCACGGTCGGGTTGTTGTAGTTCAGGCAGAAGTACCGGATGCAGAACGCCGCCTGCGGCACCAGGTCGTAGTCGTCCCCGAGCGGGTTGGCCCCGCCCCTGGTGGGGTCGGTGGTGGATTCGGCGGCGAAGCTCAGCGGCAGGTACCCGACCTGGATCGAGCCCTCGCCGCGCGGCCCCGCCCGGAGCATCTCGTACTGCTGCTCGTCGGACTGCGTCGGCACCTGCCGGAACTCGTCCAGGTACGGCTTGTCGGGACCGGAGTAGTGCTCGTTCGGCACGAACGTCACCATGCCCTCGAGCGTGTAGCTCTTCAGCCGCCACGGGCCGCTGACCACGCTCCAGATCGGGCTGCCGGCCCAGCGGGTGCGGTGCTCGTTGCCCTCCTCGACCATGTCGCCCTGTTCGGCGATCAGGTACGCGTACACCGCCTCCACGTCGGCCGGGTCGCCGGAGGCGTTCGCGGGTCCCTCGGCCGTGCGGTCCCACGCCTTCGGCAGCGGCGTGATGGTGCTGAGCTGGTTCATCAGCACCCACTTCTTGGAGTACGGCTTGTCGAAGGTGAAGTAGACGGTGTCGTCGGCGAGCTTGCCGTAGGAGGTGCAGTTGTCGGGGAAGTAGCCCGGCACGTATTCGCCGTACCGGGAGCCCTTGACCTTCATGAGGTTGACCCAGAACAGCACGTTGTCGGCGCACAGGGTCTCGCCGTTGGACCACTTCCACGGCCTGATCCGGACGGTGACCGTCCGTCCGTCGGCGCTCCACCGAGGCGGTTCGCCGATGCTCTGCTCGTAGTCGACGTCGGGTGTGCCGCGGCTGCCGAAGTAGTACAGCGGCCGGTACATCAGCATCTGGAACTCGTAGATGTTGCGGGTGCCCATCCGTTCCGCGGGGGTGAACGGGAAGATCACCGCGGGCGGGAAGCCCGGCGCGCACGCCCAGGTCACCACACCGCCCCTGCGCGGCCGTCCGGTGGCCCGGCCGACCTCGGCGGACGCCGTCATCGCTCCTCCTTGATCTCGGTGAGGCGGGACACCCCACGGGCCGAGTGCCGGCCGAACCGCTCCCATTCCTCGCGCAGGTCGATGCCGCCGTCGGGGCGGACCGTCGGGACGCTGCGGCAGAACCCGGAGATCACCTCGCCGTCGTCCAGGACCATGCAGTAGGCGAACTCCAGGCGCCCGTCGGGGGAGCACCGGCCGGTCAGCGAGCCGCGCCGGGCCCGGCCGCCGCCGAACTCGCCCCACAGCAGGTCGCCGTCCTGGTGGTAGTGCGCGACGCGGTCGTGCGCGTCGTGTTCGACGGGCCGGAACCGTCGTCCGTCGTAGCCGATCACCGCGCCGCACCTCCCGTGCGGCTCCCGCCGCCCTCGCGGGCCTCCACCGGACCGCGGATCTCCAACGTGCAGCACTTGGTGCTGCCGCCCGACTTCAGCAGCTCGCCCAGGTCCACCCCGATCGGGACGAAGCCCCGCTCCGAGAGCCGTTCGATCAGATGAGCGGCCTGCTCGGGCAGCAGCACGTGGCGGCCGTCGGAGACGGCGTTCAGGCCGAAGACCTCGGCGTCGGAATCGTTGGCGAGGATCGCGTCCGGGTACAGCTCGGCCAGCAGCGCCCGGCTCTCCGGCCCGAACGCCGCCGGGTAGTACATGATCTCTTCGTGGTCCAGCACCGCCAGCGCGGTGTCCAGGTGGTAGAAGCGCGGGTCGACCAGGGTCAGCGGCACCACCGGCAGGCCGAGCACGCGCGCGGCCTCGTCGTGCGCGCGCCGGTCGGTGCGGAAGCCGTGGCCCGCCAGGACGCGGTCGCCGGTGACCAGCAGGTCGCCCTCGCCCTCGTTGACGTGCCGTGTCTCGTGGACGGGGTAGCCGTGTTCGCGGAACCAGCCGGCGTAGGCGGCCCCCTCGGCGGCCCGCTCGCCGTGCCGGAAGCGCGCGGCGAGCACCCGCCCGTTCACGACCGTCGCGCCGTTGGCGGCGAACACCATGTCGGGCAGACCGGGCACCGGGTCGATGAGCTCCACCTGGTGGCCCAGCCCGAGGTAGAGGTTGCGCAGCCGGTCCCACTGCGTGAAGGCCAGCCCGGCGTCGACCGGCTTGCCGGGTTCCATCCAGGGGTTGATCGAGTAGGTGACGTCGAAGTACGTCGGCGGGCACATCAGGTAGCGGCGCGGCGCGGCGGTGCGCCTGGGCCGGGGATCGGCGACGGGGCGGCGGTCGGTTCCCGCCGTCCGGATCGCGTCGGTCCTGTTCGGCACGTGGTCCTCTCCTTCGCCGGGTCAGCCCCGGAACGTGACCTTGATCTTGTCGGCCAGCTCGTTCATCAGGCTGAACGCGTCGTCCTGGGACTCACCGGTGGTGCCGAGGAAGCCCAGGATCGTGTTGCCGTTGGGCGGGCGGCGGATGTGGTCGCCGGGCCGCGCGGTGATCTTCAGCAGGAAGGCCCGTTCGCAGTCGGCGACCTCCGGCGGCACCTCCACCCGTTCCACCACGCCCTCGTCGCTGATCAGGCACATGGCGGTGACGTGCGTGCCGGTCGGCCGGAAGTGGCGCACGTCCGGCCGCACCCCGCGGCCGATGTCGACCACCGCCTTGATCGGGTCGTGGTCGGCGGTGATCCGCGCGATCGCGTCCAGCCCGCCGCCGCCGACCCGGGAGGCGATCTCCAGCAGGTACGGCTCGCCCTGGTGGAACCGAACCTCGGCGTGCATCACGCTGCGCCGCAGTCCCATGGCGTGCGCTCCCGCCCGCACCACCGCGTGCACCCGGGCGACGTCCTCGGGGGACAGCGAGGTGGGGGCGTGGTGGACGTCGTCGTCGAAGGTCCCGCCCTCCTGGGTGATCCGGTCCACCACCGAGCCGAGGTAGACCTCCTCGTCCCAGGCGACCGCCTCCATCAGGTACTCGCGGCCGGACAGGAACGACTCCACCAGCAGCCCGTTCGGCCCCAGGTCCACGCCGTCGGCCTCGGAATTCACCCAGAACAGGTTCTCGATCCCGGCCGCGGCCTGGTCGTAGCGCTCGGCCATCTCCTCCGCGGAGTCCACCCGGAACACCAGGTGGCTGCCCGCGCCGAGGGTCGGCTTGAGGATGACGGGGTAGCCGAAGTCGGCGCCGGCCCGCAGCGCCTCGGCCCGGTCCCGCACCAGGCGGTACGACGGGATGGGCGCGCCCGCTCGCTCGTACGCCTGCCGCATCAGGTACTTGTTGCGGCTGCACACCGCCGCCTCCACCCCGATGCCGGGCAGGCCGAGCGCCTCGGCCACCGCGGCGACGGTGATCACCGCGGACTCGGAGAAGGTGATCACACCGTCGAACCGCTCCTCGGCGTGCCAGCCGCGGGCCGTCTCCACGATGTCGTCGATCTTCTTGGACCCGACCAGCCGGTAGTGGTCGGCCGGCCAGAAGTCCTCGGTGCCCTCCCCGTTGAGCACGTACAGGTCCACGCCGAGGTCCTGCACCTGCTGGTAGCGCGAGTGGTAGTAGTCCAGGTACTGGCTGGTCTCGATGGTCAGCAGCCTCATCGCATTCCTCCTAGACCCCCACCGGGGTCCGTCCGGCGGCGCCGGCCGGGTCCCCGTCCGGGACGGCGATCTCCGGCAGCCGCGGCAGTGTGAACGGGACGATCTCCGCCGGTGGTTCGGCGGTCAGGCCCAGGTCGACCCCGGCCGCCGTGGCCTCGGCCGCCGCGTCGATGAGGATCGGCGCGGCGTGGGCCAGCAGCGTGCGGGCCTCCACCAGCAGGTCGCCGGGCGGGACCGCGCCGGAGTCCGCCGCCGCGACGAGCCGGCCCAGGTGGGCCAGGACCGTCTCGGCGGCCTGCGCCGCGCTGAACGACCGCAGCTCGTAGCAGACCCGGAACCGTCCGGCCATGGTGGCGGCGCGGCTCCGCGCGGGCGCCGAGACCGGGACGGGCCCGGGGCGGACGCCGGCCTGCGCGTCGTGCAGCGCGTCCGCCAGGCGGTTCCACGGTTCGACCAGGCGGCGCCCGGTCACCGCGCGCAGTGCCGCCACGCCGAAGTCGGTCCGCTGGAACTCCGGCGCCGTCAGCGACAGGTAGAACCGAACCAGGTCCCGGGGGACCTCGGCCAGCAGGTCCGCCACCCAGATCAGGTGTCCCCGGCTGGTGGAGAACTTCTCGCCGTGCAGATCGTAGAACTCGTTGACGACGTTGCTCTCCGGGGTGATGTACCGGTCGCCGTGCGCCATCAGCATCACCAGGTCCAGCAGGCCCCAGTGGTAGACGTTGTCGAAGCCGTGGAAGTAGACCAGCTCCGCTCCGTGCTCGGCCCGCCAGTGCTCGTCGACCGCCGCGGTCGCCGCGCCGCGCCGGGCCGCCGACCACCAGGTGCCGTAGATCACCGCGGGCATCGCCTCGACCCACGGGTACAGGACCTGCCCGGGCGTCTCGGGAAAGGGGACGGCGATGCCCCACGTCCCGGGCACGGTGATCGGGATGTCCGGCAGCGGCCCGGCGAGCAGTTCGCGGACGAGCCGCATGGCACGGGGCCGCCAGTGCCCCTCCCGCTCGGCGTAGTAGGCGGTGAGCCGGTCCCGGTACTCCTCGGCGGGCAGCGTCAGGATCTCGACGTCGCGGTAGGAGACCGGCTCGTCGGGGTCCATCGTCGCGCGGGGCCCGACGAGCTCGTCGTAGTTGATGGGATGCCCGCAGCTCTCGCAGACGCCGCCCGCGCTGCCGGTCAGGCAGGACGGGCAGGATCCCTGCATCAGCCCGTCGTAGAGGTAGGTGCCGGAGCGTTCGGCGTACGGCAGCCGGACGGTCCGGCGGCGCAGCCGGCCGGCCGCGTGCAGCGCGGTGAAGAACTCCAGCACCGTCTCGCGGTAGCGCCCGTCGATCGGGGGCAGGCCCTCCATCGACAGGCCCATCGCGGTCAGCGTCCGCTGGACGCGCGTGGTGGACTCGGCCACCAGCCGCTCCGGGGCGACGCCCTGGCGGTGCGCGGTGGTCGGGACGTAGGTCTGACTGTCGTCGGTGACGGTCGTGTAGATCACCGGCCGTCCGGTCGCGGCGACGTACCGGCTGTAGACGTCCCCGGCCAGGTAGGGCCCGGCCATGTGACCGACGTGCAGGTCACCGTTGGACGTGGGGGTGGCGGCGACCACGATGGCCGGTCGCCCGCCGTCGTGCGGCGCGCCGCTCATGTCCGCTCTCCGTGCCGGACGGTGAACCGCTCGGTCATCTCCACGTCCCACCAGATGGCGTACATCTCGAACGGCTCGTCGCCGTCGTTGACGACCTGGTGGCGGACGTCCGGGCGGAAGTGCACGACGTCGCCCGCGCGGAACGGCTCGCGGCGCCCCTCGCTGAGCAGTTCGGCCTGCCCGGTCACCGCCACCCAGATCTCGTACTCGTGGTGGCCGTGCGCGCCCGACTCCGCGCCGGGCGGCACCACGCACCAGGAGCCCTCGAACGGGGCGTTCAGCCCGGGCCACGGCAGTAGGCGCTTGGCGCGCAGGCCGTTGTCCGGCTTCAGGTCGGCGCGGTCGAGCCAGTGGATTTCCATGGTCGTCCTCTCGTCGGTCACCGGCCGTTGAGCGCCAGCGCGGGCGCGCCGCTCGTCTCGGCGGCCTCGGCCTGCCGGTGCGCCAGCAGGTCGGTCACGATCTCCTGGGAACGCGCGGCCAGCACGCTCAGCAGCGAGTCGGCGATGCCGTGGGTGGCCTCGTTCACGCCCTGGAGGTAGCAGCCGGCGGTGTAGCCGGGTGGCAGGTTCATCCGGTAGTTGCGGTCCACCGTGGCGCCGCCCATTCCGGCGGCCTCCGCCAGGTCGCGCGCCAGGCGCGGCATGGTGCGGACGAAGCCGGTGCCGAGCAGCACCAGGTCGCAGCGGAACGTGCTGGTCCGCTGGGACTTGCGGTCCAGCAGGGTGAGCACGACCTCCTCGCCGTCCATCCGGGCGTCCACGATGTCGGTCATGGTGATCATGTGCAGTCGCTCGTCGCCGGCCAGCCGCTGCTGGTACATCTCGCGGTAGAGGGTGTCGAGCATCCCCGGCGCGAGCCCGGCGTAGTTGGTGCGGTGCATCTCCCGGAGCAGTTGCTCGCGGGCCTCCGGCAGCGAGGCGTGGAACTCGTCCACGAACGAGGGGTAGAACAGCTCGTTGGTGAACCTGCTGGTCTCGTACGCGTTCAGCCCGATGGCGCGCATCACCATCGTGACCTGGGCGCCGGGCAGGTCGCGGTGCGCCGCCCAGAACATCTCCGCCGCGCTCTGCGCCGCGCCGACCACGACCACGCGCCGGGTGGCGTCGCGGTCCAGCTCCGCCATCCGCGTGACGAACTCGGTGCTGTGCACGACGCGGTCCCGGGGGAGCGTGGCGATCTCGTCGGGGATGTGCGGGTCGCGTCCCATGCCGATGACCAGGTCCCGGCAGACGATCTCGCCGCCGTCCGCGGTGCGCACCGACCAGCGCCGCACCGTGCCGTCCTCGTCGGTGACCGGTGTGATCGACGCGCACCGGCGGCCGTGCTCGATGCCGACCCGGCGCAGCGACCCCGCCACCCAGCGCAGGTAGTTGGAGATCTCCACCCGGTACGGCGTGAAGCTGCCCAGGTTGGCGAACTCGTCCAGCCGGCCGTTGGAGTGCAGGTAGTTGATGAAGGAGTACTCGCTGCGCGGGTTCCGCAGGGTGACCAGGTCCTTGATGAACGAGACCTGGCTCTGCGTCCAGGGCAGCAGCATTCCGCGCTGCCAGACGATGTCATCGTGCTGCTCGATGAGCAGGGCGGAGCCGGCCAGGTCGTCCCCGGCCATCTCCTCCAGCGCGACGGCCAGGGCGAGGTTGGCCGGTCCGGCCCCGATGCCCAGCAACTCGACTTCCTGTCGTTCCATGGCGTCCTCCTTGACTCGTGTGGCGGGCCGTCGGCCCGCCGGGCTCACCGGATCCGGTGCGGTCACCGCGCCCCCGCCTCGACGGCCACCAGGTCGGCCATCTGGCCGATGGTGCGGGCGGTGTGGAATCGGCGCAGGTCGAGCGAGATGCCGAACCGGCTCTCCAGTTGGGCGAGCGCCTCCAGCGAGGCGGTGCTGTCCCAGTCACGGGCGGCCAGCGGCTCTTCTTTTCCGACCGTTCCGGGTGGTTCTCCGAGAACTTCCTCGATGATCGCGGTCACGGTCTTTTCGATGACGTCCTTGTCGTCCATTCAGGTGGTGCTCCTTTCACGCAGAGAAATCCAGGACGGGGCGATTCCGGTCGCCGATTCCAGGTCGCGGACAAAGCAGTCGTCGCCGGATCCGGGAGTGAATCCGGCGCGGGTCCAGAAGTCGGCCGCCACGCCGTTCCTGGCCGACCGGACGTAGCGGCCCTCCAGCCGGGCGGCGCCCGCCGACCGGGCGCGTTCGGCCAGCCAGCCGACGGTCGCCAGTTCCACGCCGCGGCCGAGCACCCGGCAACTGAGCACCAGGTTCAGCACCCGCCACACCTCCGGGCCGCACTCGACCCAGACGGCGCCGACGATGCCCTCGTCGCCGAACCGGTCCGCCACCGCGACCGAGGCGACCAGGTGCCCGGCGTCGTCGTTCATCCGGGTGGTGGCCGCCGCGTCGAACCGCAGGCCGGTCATGTTGAACTGGTTGGTGCGCGCGGCGAGCTGGGCGATCCGGCCGGTGGTGAAGTCGGTCGCGGTCGCGATCTCCATCTCGATGCCGAGGGCCCGGAGGAACTCCTCGGACGACCCGAACCCTTCGGAGAAGTCGCTGCGCATCGCGCGCGTCCGGTACAGGTCGGGGCGTGCGCGGTCGGTGTCGGTCAGCGCCATCACGTCGAACCAGCCGCCGCGCACCAGGGCCCCGGGCAGGTGCGCCGGATCGCCCGCGGCCGAGACGACCGCCACCTGCGGCAGCGCGTCGCCGACCTGGGCGCGTTCGAAGCCCGAGTCGTCCATGAAGACGAGCGAGTCCACCGACAGGCCCAGCGCCTCGGCCGCCTTGACGAGGTTGTCGGACTTGGCCGACCAGTTCACGGCGCGGACCGAGAACGCCTCGTCGCGCAGCACCATCTCCGGGTGGTCGGCCAGCGCCCGCTCCACCGGCTCGGCGTCGTTCTTGCTGGCCAGCACCAGGACGACGCCCTGTTCGCGCAGCCGTCGCGCGGTGCGCTGAAGGTCCTGGTAGGCGTTGCCGGGATACAGGCCGCCGAGCTGGACGCCGTGCGCGCCGACCTCGCCCAGCACGCCGCCCCACAGGGTGTCGTCCAGGTCGAGGGCCAGGACCTTGCGGGACAGTCCCGCTCTGGCCTGGGCGACGCGGCGTACCTCGCCCGCCAGCAGCAGGAGCGCGCCGTCGGTGTAGGGCAGGTCGCCAAAGCGGTGCAGCCGGGCGTCCCGTGCCGCGACCGGCGCGTCGGCCAGCACGCCGACCAGGTCGATCACCGCGATCTGCGGGTGGCGGGCCGCCAGGTCGAGCAGGTCCGCGTTGATCCGGTGCCAGAGCCGGGCGAGCCGGGCCCGGCCGGACACGCTGACGAAGGTGTCGCGCACCTCCGCCGGGAGCGGCACGGTGTGCAGCACCAGCGTCGCGTCGGTGCGCTCGGTGGCCGAGACCGCCAGTCCGCGGAGCTCTTTCAGCCGGCTCTCGACGTGCTGTTCCAGTGCCGCGGGGGCGGCAGGGCTCCAGTCGGCCGGCAGGAAGAAGGAGGCGTCGACGAGCGTCGCCAGCAGGTCGGGTTCGTCGGTGTCGTCCGCTGCGAGGAAGGCACCGGTCGCCAGCTCCATCTCGAACGCGCCGTAGCCGCCCTTGTCGATGACCGGCCGGAAGCCCGCCCCGACCAGGTTCGCGCGGAGCAGGTGCTCGAACGAGCCGATGGTGCAGGCGGCCTGGATCCGGACGCGGAGGCCGCGCAAGGGGCCGTCGGCGCTCAGCCGGGCCAGGATCCGGCCGGCGCTCCGCGCCGCCGCCGAGTCGGTCAGCTCCAGCAGCCCGCGCCGCGTCGCCGGGTCCGGGATCTCGCCGTCGCGCACGGCCGTTCGCAGTCGGCCCAGCAGTTGGGCGGTCGGCTCTGTCATGGGTCGGTTCCCTCCGTTCGGGTGGGAGCGGCTCAGGCGCGGACCAGGGAGCAGTACCAGCGCATGCCGATGGAGATCCCGGTGAGCGCGACCAGGTCGCCGGGCTCGACCGCGCCCGCCTCGAGGAGCTCGCCGAGCGCGGTGAGCTGGTCGGCGGCGCCCATGTGCCCGTGCCTCCGGGCGATCTCCTGGTTGGTCCGTGACAGCGGCAGGTTCAGGAGGGGGGCCACGTCGGCGATGCCGTCCGGGTCGTTGATGTAGATGTAGTGCGTCACCTCGTCCCGGCTGACTCCGGCGCGGTGGCACGCTCCGTCGATCACGGCGATGGAACGGTCGATGGCCTGCCCGCCGAACTCGCGCAGCCGCTGCGGGTCCTTCTGGAAGTGCGCCTGCACCCGCTCGTGCCCGGGCGGCGCGGTGGCGGCGGACCAGCCCTCCGGCGGGACCGGCTCCACCGCACCGCCGTAGTCGGTGCGGAACCAGTCGCACAGGTCGGAGTCGATGAGCTGCTCGGTCGCCAGCCAGCGATTGCGCTCGTGGCCGCGGCGCAGCACCGCGGCCACCGCGCCGTCGCTGTGCACGGCGTTGTTGACCGTCATCCGGTTGCGGTGGAACTCGCTGACCCGATTGACCGCCGTGAACAGCACCGTCTGGATCTCCGGCTGGGTCGCCAGCACCCCGGCGACCAGCGCCAGCCCGGTGACCCCGGAGGCGCAGCCCTCGTTGAGCAGCAGGGTCTGGGTGTCGCGCATCTTCAGCGCGCGCGCCAGCGCGGTCGAGGAGTCCCAGTGCGGATAGTCGGGCATCTCCGAGTGCGCCAGCACCAGCAGGTCCACGTCGGAGACGGCGAGGCCGTCGCGGTCCAGCGCGTCCCTGGCGGCGGCCGCGGCCAGGTCGACGGCGGTCACGCCGTCGGCGGCACGGTGGAAGGTTCGGTACCCCCACCGCCCGATCCGTTCCGGGTCGGGCACGTACGCCGGCGCCGCCTTCTCGACATCCTCGTCCGCACCGAAGGCGTATCCGAAGCCAGTTATCCCAAGCGTTACCGGGGGAGCCGCCATCATCATTCCTCTCTGCGGATCTCGCTATTTCGGGTCACTTCTCGTGACCTGAAGAATCGTCGCCCGAGAGTGGGGGTACTGGCAATGGATAACGGCGTCGTCCAGGCATTCAATTTGAGCTGGGAAAATAGTTGAACACGCGATACGGCCTTCTGGAAAATTTCCAGAAGGCCGTATCGCGTGTTCAGACCGGATTTATCCGAGCAGTGACCGGGCCGCGCGGCGGCTCGCCGCGAACACCGCCTTGGCGGCTCCTCCGCTGCCGCCGGTGAAGGTGAACAGCCCGCCGCCTCCGCCTTCGACGGGCCGCAGCTCCAGCCCCGGCGGGTCCCGGTAGCAGTCGAAGGAGGCCACGGTGCGTTCCGCCGCGAAGGCGACACCGAAGATCCGGCCGGCCAGGGCGACGACCTCGTCCGCGAGCGCCCGGTCGGGCTCGACCGCGTCCGGGGCCAGGTCCCAGCGGTCGGACGGAAGTCCCAGCAGGAACCGGCCCGGACCGTGCGGGCGGCCGTAGAGTCCGCTGTTCTCTTCGACGAACGCGCGCACCCCGTCCAGCGGACCCCGGCACAGCGTGTACTGGATCTGCCTGACGCGCAGCCGGCCGGACGGAAGGCCGCTGTCGCAGAGAAGGCACGGCGTCCAGGCCCCGGCCGCCACCACCACCGCCTCGTAGTGGCGCACGCCGTCCCGGAGCCGCACGGCCGGATCGCCCGTCACCCCGGTCACCCGGTCGGGGTGGATCTGCACACCGGAGTCGGCGAGCCGGCCGAGCGCGGCGGTGCGCAGCGCGTCGGGCGAGATGTACCCGGCGCCGTGTTCCACGATGCCGGTCACGCCGGGAGGCAGACCGCCGAGGCGGTGGTCGCGCGCCAGCCGGTCCGCGCCGACCCGTTCCGCCGAGCCGGGCAGGACCTCCTCGACCACCGCCAGCGATCTGGTCACCTCGGTTCGCGGCTCGGTGACGTAGACCGCTCCGCTCTCCCGGAACCGCGACCACTCCCGCAGCCGCCGGCTGCCCCTCAGCTCGGCGAGGCTCTCGGCGGCCAGCGCCGCCGCCCCCGGATCGCGTTCGAAGGCCCGCACCATGCCGCCCGACGCCGCCGAGGCGTCCCGTTGTCCGACGTCGCCCCGTCCGGGGTCCCCGCCGGTGAACAGCTCCAGCTTCAGGGGGCGGTGCAGCTGGCTGAGCCGCAGGGCGAGCAGCGCCCCCGCCAGGCCACCCCCGACGATCGCAATGCGCACGGTGTCCTCCCGACCTCAGGTGCGGACCGCGGTGCGCGCCTCGACCACGCGACGCAGATCGCCCGTGTGGTCGCCCGCGCGGCGGGCCAGGGTCGGCGGCAGGTCCTCGCGCGCGAGCATGGCGCGGGCCAGCTCGAGCGTCTCCGGCTCGGCTGCGAGGCGCGGGTAGAACGACCGCAGCAGCAGGTCGAGCACCAGGTCGCCGTGGAGCTTGGCCACCGCCGGCATCTCGGTGAAGAACCGCTCGACGAACGGCGCGGTCAGCTCGGTCTGCTCCGGCTGCCAGAATCCCTCGGCCAGCGCCCACAACCGGTAGTTGGACAGTCCGCTGTCGGTGGTGATCGCGGTCCAGGCCGCCTCCTTGGCGGTCCGGTCGGGGCGGGCGGCGAGGCATCTCGCCGCGGCCTGCTCGGCGTGCGCGCCCGGCTCGGCGTCGTACGCCGCGTCGATCTCGGCCTCCGCCAGACCGCCGAGGACGGCGAGCCGGTACCGGACCCGCCAGGCCAGGTCCGTGTCGAGGGTCAGCCCCTCCGGGACGCCGGTCCCGTTCAGCCAACCGCGCAGCTCGGAGATGTCGGCGGTGAAGTCGACCACGGCGCGGAACAGGGTGATCTGACGTTCGTCGCCCGGCGCGGTGGAGCCCAGGCGGGCGCGCAGCGCGGCGGCCACCCGCGCCATCGCCGGCTCCCGGCCGGAGGGCGGCAGGAAGCGGTCGGCCACGTCGATGCGCGCCTGCTCCAGCACCTCGGCGAGGATCGACAGCTCGGGCTCGACCGCGACCATCCCGCACACCAGGTCCAGGTGCTCGGCGGCAGGAACAGAGCCGTCGTGCACCCCGAGCAGCAGCGCGCACCACACCATCGCCCGGTTGATCGGCTTCAGCGTGGGCAGCAGCGCCGGCAGCGCCGCGCGCGAGGCGGGGTCGAAACGCACCTTGGCGTAGGCGAGGTCGCCGTCGTTGAGCAACACCAGCTTCGGCATGGGAAGCCCCACCAGCGCGGGCAGATCGGTGCGGGCGCCGGCGACGATGACGCGGTGGACGTCGCGGCGGTCGCCGTCGTAGTAGAGCCCGACGTCCATCGTGTGGGTCCGCAGGATCGGATGGGAGTCGGGCGCGGTCTGCCGCACCCACGCCTCGGTGATCCGCCCGTCGCGGACGGTCAGCTCGGGGATGAGCGTGTTGACGTTGGCGGTCCGCATCCAGGTTTCGGCCCAGCCGGTCATGTCCGTGCCGGCGGCCTCGCTCAGCGCCGCGATGAAGTCGGTGAACGTCGCGCTGCCGAACGTGTGCCGCGAGAAGTAGATGCGCAGGCCAGCGCGCAGCGCGTCGTCACCGACATGCGCGGCGAGCTGCCGCAGCACCGCGTGCCCCTTGAAGTAGGAGATGCGGTCCAGCTCCAGCTGGACCGTCCGCACGTCCGCTCCCTCCAGGCAGACGGGGTGCGTCGAGGGGCGCTGGTCGGGCACGTACGCCTGGCCCTTGCGGCGAGCGGCGAAGGTGACCGGCGGCCCGGGGAACCGGGTGGCCTCACTGGTCAGCCGGTGCGCCATGTAGTCGGCGAGCGACTGCCCCAGCCACAGGTCGTCCCACCAGCGGTTGGTGACCAGCCCCGCCAGCCACATCAGCGAGATCCCGTGCGCGAGCACGACCGCGCGCGTCTCCCGTTCGCTCTCCGGCACGGCGGAGCTGAACAGGTACTGCTCGCGCAGCAGCACGCAGCCGGGGTGGTCCAGCGAGAGCACACTGAACTCCGGGACGAACGCCTGGTCCAGCTTCCCGAAGGGGTAGCCGATCCCGAACATGTCCGCGCACGCGTCGAGGATCTGCCCGGTGATCTCGAAGACCTCGTCCGCGTCGGCGGCGAGCGCCTCGCGCTGGGACGCCCGGCAGTGGAAGCCGAGCTCGACCTCGCCGTGCCGGGTGTGGAAAGAGGCGTACGGGCCGGCGGCGAGCGCGGTGAGGTAGGTCGCCTGCGCGGGCGACGGGCCGAGCCGCCACCGGCCGGGCGTCTCCTGGGTGGCCGGGGTGTTGCCGAGCACCGTCCAGCCCTCGGGGACGGTCAGCTCGAAGGTGTAGCCGGCCTTCAGGTCGGGCTGGTCGAAACAGGCGAAGACCTTGGGCGCGTGGTCGACGTACACGAATGAATAGACGTAGATGCTGCCGTCGGCCGGGTCCTCGAAGCGGTGCAGGCCCTCGCATTGCGTGGAATAGGCCATGTCGGCCACGACGACGAGTTCATTCTCTGCTGCCAGGTCGCGCAGTGGCAACCGGCCGTCGACCAGATCTCCCGGCGCGATCTCCTTACCATTCAGCAGGGCCGAATGGAGGGCTGCGGGGGCTATCTCGATGAATGTTTCGGTTCCCTCGCGTGTCGCTGTGAATGTCACCGTAGTGCATGATCGGAAGGTTTCCGCACCGGACGTCAGGTCTAGTTCGACGTGGTAATCGCTAACAGCCAGAAGCGAGCTGCGACTGGCCGCCTCCGCGCGAGTGAGACTGGGCATGAGATTCCTTTCGAATGCGCTGAAAGAATCGTCGGCCACGATCGCGAAAAAGGTCAAGACGCCCGGGGCCCCTACCGGACCTGCGTCCCGTCGGTCTGTGCGTGCGGGGCTCTGCTCGGCGCCGCACCCGCCGACCTGGCGTGCCACCCGTCAGGCCGACCGTGATCGCCGGCGCTCCAGCTCCCGCGCGACCTCCTTCCAGTTCTCCGCGCATCCCTTGGCCAGTGCGGCGATCTCGTCGGCCCAGTGGGCGGGCACCGACGCCAGGAACTCGCGCCATTCCTCCCCGTAGACCACCCGGGTGTCCAGCCATCGCAGGAACGTGAGGCCCGACTGGGCGTACCTCACCGCCGGGTCCTGCCGGAGTTTCTGCCGGAGGACCGGCCACTGGCCGAGGGCGGCCTCCCTCGATGCCGCCGAGAGCGGCGTGGTGCGCGGCGCCCTGGTGGCGCGTTGCCTCGGCGGCAGCAGGTCCTGCCCCTGTTTGAGTCGTTCCCGCACGTCACGGGCGGTCGCCACGGAGATCCCGGCCTCCCTGGCGACCTCCCGGAGGGGGGTGTCCGGGCGTTCTCGGACGATCTCTCCCGCGCGCAGCCGCCCGGCTGCGCCGTCGACCGGGCGCAGCCGTCCGTCCCGGCCCACCCGCGTGTTCGACTGCGACGCGGTCTCAGTCGAACGGCGCCGCAGGGCGGCGACCCTGCGGGTCGAGGATCCGGCGGCCATCGCCACCGCGCGGTCGGACCAGTCGGGATGCGCCTCCAGAATGCGCAGCGCCGCGGCCATCCGGTCGGCGGCGGTCAGCGGCAGGCCGTGCGCGATGTTCTCCCGCACCGCCAGCAGGAAGGCCATGTGCTCCGAGCCGTCGAAGAAGTGCGCCTCGATGGTGGTGCGGCCGCGCAGCCGCGCCGCGTGCAGCCGGTGCATGCCGTCGATGATCCGCATCGTGGGGCGGTGGACGAGGATGGGCGGCAGTGGCGTGGCCACTTCGGCCAGGGTGCGCGCGTGATCGAGATCCTCGCCGGTCAGCCGCGGCGAGTCGGCCGGTCGCAGGTCTTCGATACGGACGAGATGGACGGTCTTGTCATAGAACGCTGGCGCTGTTTCCTCGGTCTGCGGGTCCCTTCCCAGATCCTCTTTCATTTCCCCCCCGGTGCCCTGTTCAGATTGTTTTCTCGATTCTTCGTAGAATCGATTACCGCACTCTCGAATGAACGATTTCCGGCCATCTCTTCCGGCATCTCATCGCTCCATTGCCTGGAATCTCAGAGAAGGACACGGCGTCCGCGCAGGGCCCACGCCCCTGAAGTGTCGCCCGTGTCACACTTACACAGCCGATAAGTCAGCACAAGTCTCCTGTCCCGTGTTGACTCACCACTAATTTCGCAATCACTTGATCACGGAACGTTTGATGCGACTGGCAGAAAATGACGAAAATGAGCGACGAGGCCGGTGTCGGGAATTTCAGAGCGCTGTATTCGGTGGCCCAAAATGCAGCAAGGGCGTGTCCGAATATGGACGCGCCCTTCGCCGCCGGTCCGATGACCAGCGGGGCCTTGCCGGCAAGGTCAGGAAGGCGTCAGCTCACGGGGCGCTCGCACACCGAGGCCAGGTCCGCCGGCTCGGACGCGGCGGCCCTGGACAGCGGCCCGCGCAGCCGTTCGTAGGCGTGGCCGACGCGCAGCACCGCTTCGTCGTCGTACGGGCGGCCCACCAGCATCAGGCCGACCGGCAGCCCTTCGGAGAATGCGCACGGGATGCTCAGCGCGGGATTGCCCGTCATGCTGAACGGAGCGGTGTTGTGGAGATTACCCAACATCCGGTCGACGATCTGGGTCGCCGAACCGTCGGTGCGGCGGGACACCGCCTTCATGCCGACCGTGGGCAGCGCCAGGACGTCGAAGCGTTCGAGGACCGAGGTGTACTGGCGGCGCAGCTCGCGTGCGAGATTCTGCGCCTTCGCGTAGTAGCGGTGACCGTGCCGTTGCGACATGTACGTGCCGAGCAGGGCGGTGAACACCAGGGCGGGGGAGAGCGCCTGCGGGTTCTCCAGCCGCCCCAGCCGGTGCCGCTCCATCATGTCGAGATCGACGTGGCCGTCCCAGTTCGTCGTGGTGGTGTCGCCGCGCATCGCCAGGTCGGTCGCACCCTGGACGGCGATGGCGTTCCAGATCGCCAGGCCGTCCCGATGCATCGGCACCGAGACCTCCTCGACGCGCGCGCCGCCTGCCGCGAGCGAGTCCACCGCGTCGAGGGCGGCCGCGTCGACGTCCGGTTCGGAGACCCCGGGTATGCCGAAGCCTTCGCGCAGCACCGCCACGCGGACGCCGCCGAGGTCGCCGTCCAGGAACCCGCGGAAGGAGCCCACCCCGAGATCGATCCGCTGGCGCGAGTCCAGACCGTCCCCTCCGGCCGTCACCTCCAGAAGCAGCGCGCAGTCGGCCACGGTCGCCGCCATCGGCCCGACGTGGTCCAGGGTCCGTTCGACCGGGACGATCCCGGTGTAGGGCACCAGGGCGAAGGTGGGCTTGAGTCCGACGCAACCGCTCCACGCCGCCGGGACGCGGATCGAGCCGCCGTGGTCGGTGCCGAGCGTCAGGTCGGCCTGACCGGCGGCGATCACCACCGCGTTCCCGCCGGAGGTCCCTCCGGGCAGGCGGTCGGGGGCGTAGGGGTTGCGCGGCTCGGGCGCGGCGGTGCCGGCGCCGTCTTCGGCGCCGGCGCCGAACGCGGCGGTCTTGCCGACGATCTCCGCGCCCGCGTCCAGCAGGCGGGTGACGACGGTCGCGTCCGCACGCGGTACGAAGCTCTCCGGCAGCGGGGCCCCGGGCCGCATCGGTAACCCGGCGACGGCGATGTTGTCCTTCACCGCGACCCGCCGGCCGGCCAGCGGCCCGTCCGACGCTCCCCGGATCGAGCAGCGCCAGGCCCAGCCGTGGCACGGATCCTCGTCCGTCCGGGGCGCCCGTCCGGGGTCGCGCAACCTGCCCGGGAACGCCGGCGACACCGGGTTCAGCTCGTCCAGGCGCGCGTAGGCCGACATGCCCCGGGCGACCAGGGCCGTGTACTCGGCGAGCTGTTCCGCGGTGAGGGACAGCCCGAGGCCACCCGCGATCTTCGCCAGTTCCTCCGGCGTGGGCGGCTCCCCGGAACCGGGGGTGCCCTCTGGGCGGTCGCTGAGAAAGCGCTCGTCGAAGGTGTTCACGAGTTCTCCAATGGACCGGGGGGACGGACGGGGTCCGGCTGCGCGGCCGGACGGCCTGTCATCGATCGCGTCCGGCGAGATGGGCCTCGGCGCCGTGGCGGGGCAGGTGGAATCCCGCCGGCCGGACCGGGTGCTCGGAGGTGCGCGACAGGGGCGGCGCCGCCTGCCGGACGTCGTCAAGCGCGACCATCGACGTCTCCGTCCTGGTACTGCACGAGCTCCACCAGCAGACCGGCCGGACGCCGCGCGTACAGGAACGCCACGCGCATGCCGGGCCGCGCGCCCGAGCAGGCGACATGGTCGACGGCGGTGAAGCCGTGCCCGCGCAGCCGGTCCAGCTCCGCTTCCAGGTCGTCCACGCCGAACGCCACGTGGTACAGCCCGGGGCCGTGCTGCTCCAGCCGCCCGGCGACCGAGGAATCGCTCCGAGACGCCGACACCAGCTCCACGGCGGGCTGTCCGATCCCGTCGGAGTAGTGCCAGAACTCGCACGCGACCCCGTAGTCGTCGGCGGTCCCGCGGTCCGACACCGTCATTCCGAGAGCCGTCAGGAAGGGCGCGACCCCCTCGGGGTCATCGGTCGCCATGCCGATGTGGTCGATGCCGAGGATCACCTGTGGCTCCGATCGTAGGGACGGCGCTCGGGAGGGCCGGGAAGGGGCGTCGCCGTGGCGCGTCGCCGCAGGCCCAGATAGGCCAGCGCGGCGCCCGTCACCATCAGCGGCCAGATCAGGTAGGGGCCGGACATCAGCAGCAGCACCGCCACCGCGCCGAACGCGATCAGTGCCGCGGTCCGTCCGGGACTGCGGCGCGGCAGCAGGCGGATGGCCGCGGCCACGCCCACCGCGTACACCGTGACGAACGAGCCGGCGGTGAGCTGCACCAGCGGTCCGGTGCCGAGACCCGCGACCGCGACGATCCCCAGCGCCAGGAACGACATCGTGGAGTTGGCCAGCAGGCTCCGCCTGGGCACCTCACCGGCGACGCTGCCGCGCGCGAGCACCTTCGGAAAGGCCCCGTCGCGCCCGAGGGCCGCGCCCAGCTTGGCTCCCGCGGCGTAGTAGGCGTTCATCGCGCCCAGGGTGAGCAGCAGTGCGGCGGCGGCGGCGAGCCAGCGGGAGCCGCCGCCCATCCCGCGCGCCATCAGCTCCCCGAGCGGGGCCTCGGTGTCGGCCGCGCCCGTGCCGAGCACCGCGATCGTCGCGAACGCCACCAGCAGGTACAGCAGCCCGACCAAGGCGACCGCCGAGCCGGTGGCGCGCGGCAGGTCACGCCCCGGGCGGCGGAACTCGGCGGCCAGGTGGGTGATCGCCTCCCAGCCCGCGAAGCTCCATACCAGCAGGGACGCGGCGGACCCGACCGCCGCCCAGCCGTGCGGGGCGAACGGGGTGAGGTTGTCCCAGCGCGCCTCGGGCAGCGACAGCCCGACCGACACCAGCAGCAGCGTGACCAGCAGCGCGGCCAGCCCGAGTTGAAACCGTCCCGAGACATGGAGGCCGACCGTGTTGGCCGCGGTCACCACCGCCATGAGCGCCACGGCGGTGCCGAGCACCGCGGCGGTTCCGCCGCCGACCGCAGCCTCCACGTACGCGCCGCCGAACAGCGCCGCGGCGGCCGCGCCCGGCGGCACCGCGAAGTAGAAGCACCAGCCGACCACGGCGGCGGCCCGTTCGCCGAACGCCAACCGCGCGTACGTGGACACCCCTCCGGCGTCCGGATGCCGTGCGCCGAGTGCGGCGAAGGTCGCCGCCAGTGGAACCGACAGCGCCACGAGCGCGAGCCAGGCCACCAGTGACGCCGGTCCGGCCGCCTCGGCCGCCAGGGCGGGCAGCGCGATCACACCGGTCCCGAGCACGGCACCCACGTACATCGCGGTGCCCTGACCGAGGGTGAGCCGGCCTGTGGGCGCCCTGGACT
Source organism: Spirillospora sp. NBC_01491 (assembly GCF_036227065.1). Lineage (GTDB taxonomy): Bacteria > Actinomycetota > Actinomycetes > Streptosporangiales > Streptosporangiaceae > Spirillospora > Spirillospora xylanilytica. The sequence continues at coordinate 1,396,666 of NZ_CP109432.1, read as the reverse complement.
CCGTTGTCGTCACGGCACCCAGCGTCCGGCAGGCCCGGCCGAACCACCAGCGACAGAACAGCCGACATGCGCTAAATTCCTGCCATGGGCGGACACCTCGTCGGGTTGGCGGTGACGGTCGGCACCCCGGTCTTCGAGCTGGCCGTCCCCTTCGAGGTCTTCGGCACCGACCGCAGCGACATCGTCGACCCGTGGTACCGGTTCCAGGTGTGCACCGCCGAGCCGGGCCCGCTCCCGTCCACCCAGGGCATGAGCCTGAACGCCGCGCACAGCTTCGACGATCTGCTGGACGCCGACACCGTCATCGTGGCCGCGCTGGCCCGCCCGGTCCAGTTGGATCCGCCGCAGAGCCTGGTGAAGGTCGTACGGGAGGTGCACCGGCGCGGCGGCCGGATCGTGTCGCTGTGCACCGGCGCGTACGTGCTCGCCGCCGCGGGACTGCTGGACGGCCGCACCGCGACGACGCACTGGATGAACTCCAGCGACTTCGCCCACCGCTTCCCCGAGGTGGATCTCGACCCGGTCCCGCTGTACATCGACCACGGCGACGTCATCACCACGGCCGGCTCGGGAGCGGCCATCGACACGTGCCTCCACCTGCTGCGCCAGGACCACGGAGCGGCCGTCGCCAACGAGGTCGCCCGCCGTATGGTCGTCCCCCCGCACCGCGAGGGAGGCCACCCCCAGTGCACAAGACCCGTCGTCACTCACGAGCCGACCGACGACCTGGCGCCGGTACTCCAATGGGCGCGCGAACGCCTGAACCAGCCGCTCAGTGTCCCCGAACTGGCCCGCCTGGCCCAGATGGGCGAACGCACCTTCGCCCGCCGCTTCCGCGAAACACTGGGCATCACGCCGCTCCAGTGGCTGCTGCAACAGCGCATCCGCCTGGCCCAGGAACTCCTGGAGACCTCCGACAGGCCGGTCGAGCAGATCGCCCGGGACACCGGCTTCGGCACCGCGGCCAACCTCCGCTACCACTTCGGCCGAACGACGGGCATGTCACCCCAGTCGTACCGCCACATCTTCCGCTTCCGCTCAGCCGCCGCAGTCAACGTCCGCTGAACCGGCCCGCGCGGCCTCGGCCCCGTCGCTTCCGCGCGACGTCGAGGCCGACGAGGCCGCGGTCTTCGGCGTCGCCCAGGAGGGTGCCGAGCAGGGACCGGGCGTCGGCGGCGGTGCGCCCGTCGCGGCTATCGCCGGGGGATCACCGCTTCGGAGATGTCCGCCACCGGCAGGCCGTAGGCGCGGCGGGCATTGTCGTAGAAGAAGCGGTGGGCGTCGGCGGCGCCGGCCGTCGAGGCCACCAGCTCACGCACGGTGCCGAGCAGTCCCTCGTGGCTGACCGTTATCGCGTCCATCGGCATGTTGGAGCCGAATACCAGTCGCTCCCAGCCCCACGCGTCGACGGCGAGTTCCAGCCACGGCCGGACCGCATCAGCGGTGATCTCGGTCAGGAGCATGCCGAGGCCAGAGAACTTGCACGTCCAGCCGGTGGCGGCAGCCGCCTTCCGCATCGCGCCCGCCCAGCGGGCCCGTCCGTCCTGGCCGGCGTCTTCGGGGGAACCGAGGTGCTCGAGCACGACGGTCAGGTCCGGGAACGCCTCGAGGGCCCGCACCCATGCCGGCAGCGAGGCCGGACCGGCGACGAGGTCGAAGACCAGTCCCCTTCGGTCGAGCCATGACAGGATCGCGTCGCCGGCGGCCGATCCGGGCTCGAGTCCGCCGAAGACGCGGACGCCGCGGAACCGGGGGTCCTCCGCTTGCAGGTCGAGGTGGGCGAGCAGGTCGGCGACCGGCAGGCGGGGGTCGACGGATCTCAATGCATCGTCAGGCCGCCGCTGACGCTCAGCGTCTGTCCGTTGACGTAACTGGAGGCGGGGCTGCCGAGCCACGCAACGGTCGAGGCCACCTACCCGTTGGAGCGCTGCAAGACGAGTGTGTCGCGCTCTACCTTCACGGACTGCGCCCGTAGCCGACCGAGCCCGGTGAGGCGCCGGTGGAGGCGGTGGACGCCGGCCCGAGCGCGACCGCGATGGTCAGCGCGCCTCGCCCGTAGGTGCCGCTTTCGCCAAGAATGTGCAGGTGGGGGATGTACAGGGCGGCATGCCTGTTGTTAAGGTCACACTTCACATCAGCGGAACGAGTGTTCCGCTGGGCGGATCACTTCGGGTGAAGGGATTGGTCCATGCGTTCAGGGTCAGGTCCGGGGGAGGCGGCCCCGCGCGGGCGACTCGGCACGATGACGGCGATGCCGGTGTTCGACGACGAGAGCCACCTCGACTTCGTCGAGGGACTGCGTCGCTTCACCCTGAGGGAGATCAATCCTGTGGCGGCCGAAGCGGTCCGGGAACGCGTCGCCGAACGGCGTCCGGAGAGTCTGGAGGACCTGCGGGCCGCCGCCGAGTCCGTGCCGCTGGTGGGGCTGCGGAACCGGTTGCTGCGCTCCACCCAGGACATGAACTGGGCACGGGTGGCGGCCGGCTACGAACGGCTGCGCCCGGCGCTGGAGGCGGAGCTGGACGACGCCGCCGGACGCGGCCCCGGACGCATCGAACTCGCCGAGGACTGGGAGCACCCGGCCTACTCCGCCGACGTCCACTTCCACCGCCAGCCCGGCGGCTACCACGATGAGTCGCTCGCCGGATACGTCTACCACTACGGCACGAAGGTCTTCCACCTCGGGACCAACGACCGCGACGAGAGCAAGATCGCCCGCGCCCGCGAGGTCCCCGCGCCCGCCGACGGCTCCGTCACGCGCGTCCTGGACATCGCCTGCTCCGTCGGCGCGATGACCGTGGCGTTCAAGGACCGCTGGCCGGACGCGGAGGTGTGGGGGATCGACTCCGCCGCGCCGCTGCTGCGGTACGCGCACGCGCGCGCCGTCCGGCTCGGCGCCGACGTCGTCTTCGCCCAGCGGCTGGCCGAGGACCTGCTCTTCCCTGACGGCACCTTCGACGTCGCCTACCTCGGCACGATCCTGCACGAGGTCCCTTGGGACATCGCGCTGCGCGCGGTCGCCGAGGCGCGGCGGGTGCTGCGGCCCGGCGGGGTCCTCGTCGTCCACGAGATGCGCCAGCCCGACGACCCGCCCGAGCCGTGGGCGACCTACGACCGCGACTTCGACACCCGCTTCAACGGCGAGCCGTTCGCGTTCCGGTTCGTGCACGGCGGGATCGGCGCCGAACTGGAGCGGCTGTTCTCCTCGGTGGAGTTCACCAACGGCCGGACCGCGACCTGGGTGTGCGCGGCATGACCGAGGACACCGGGAACTGGCGGGTGGACGGCCCGCAGCCCCTAGGCGCCTTCGTCGGCGAGGGCGTCAACGACCAGCTCATGCAGATCAGCGTCCAGCTCGCCGCCGAGCTGTGGGTGACGCGGCGCCGCCTGGCCGCGCTGGAGTCCCAGCTCGTGGCCGGAGGACTGGTCGTGTCGCCGGACGCGATCGAGCCGGACGCCGCCGGCGGAGCCGGCGAAGGCAGTGCCGCCGGCGGAGCCGGCGAAGGCAATGCGGTCGGCGGAGCCGGCGGGAGTAGTGCGGTCGGCGGGACCGGCGACCGGGCGGAGCGGGACGCTTACGTCCGGCGTGTCTTCGGCGGGCTGATCGCGTGACGGTCAGGGTCGGGGTCGTGGTGCCGTCCGCGAACCCCACCGTCGAACCCGAGACCCGGCGGCTGCTGCCACTGGGCGTCGTCCCGTACGTCGCGCGGATGGCGGCGCCGCCCGGCCTGGATCTGCACGCCCGCCTCGACTGGTACCGCGACAACGCGGGCGAGGCGATCGCGTCCCTGGCCGGGTTGGACCTGGCGGCCGTGCTCGTCGCCTGCACCGGTGCGACCTATCCGCTCGGCCCGGACGGCGACCGGGAGTGGTCGGCCGGGCTCGCGCGGCGGTTCGGCGTCCCCGTCGTCACCTCGGCGGGCGGGCTGGCCGGCGCGCTGCGCGCCGCCGCCGCCGACCGCGTGTCGGTCGTGTCGCCCTACCCGTCCTGGCTCACCGAGCAGTGCGCCGGGTTCTGGCGCGCCGCCGGGATGCGTGTGGACGTGCACGACGTCCAGGGCGGACGCCCCATCTACGCCACCGGTGACGGCGACGTCCGCGACGCGGTGCGGGCCGCGCTGCGCTCCGGCGCCCCCGGGCACGCCGTCGTGGTGGCGGGCACCGGCGCCGCCAGCCTCGACGTGCTCGACGAGCTGACCCCGGCCCGCTCGCTGCTGCTGTCGTCCAATCTCGCCGGGACGTGGGCGCTGCTGCACGCGGCGGACGCGTCGTCGACGCTCGCGGCCGCGACCGGAGCGCTGGCCCGGCTGATCCAGGAGACCCGATGACCGAGCCCGTGATCGTCGTCGGCGCGGGGCCGGTCGGCCTGGCCGCCGCACTCGCCCTGGCCGCCGAGCGGGTGCCCGCCGTCGTGCTGGAGGCCGAGCGGGCCGGGGTCCGCAAGGAGTGGCGCGGCTCGACGCTGCACCCGCCGACGCTGGCGCTGCTCGACCGGATCGGCGCCGCCTCCGACGCCGTCGCCCACGGCGTCCGCGTGGACCGGCTCCAGTTCCGCGACCTGCAACTGCCCGACCGCGCGACGTTCTCCTACGGAGTGCTGGAGGGCCGGACGCCGTTCCCGTTCCGCGTCCAGTACGAGCAGTACAAGCTGCTGCGGCTGCTTCGCGAGCTGGCCGAGGCGTCCCCGGACGTGGACCTGCGTCAGGAGCACCGCGTCACCGGGCTGACCGGCGCGGACGACGGCGCGGCGGCAGCGGTCGTGACGCTGGCCGATGGCACGCGCCTGACCGCGCCGTACGTCGTCGCCGCCGACGGGGCGCACAGCGTGCTGCGCAAGCTCGCCGGGATCGGCTTCCCCGGCGACACCTACCCGTCGCAGAGCCTGGTCGCCGCCACGCCGTTCCCCTTCGAGACCGTCGTGGACGACCTCGGTCCCGTCTCCTATTGGAGCGGTCCCAACGGACGGCTGTCCCTCATCCGCACCCCGGACGTGTGGCGCGTCGCGGTCAGTACCACCGCCGGTGTCACCGCGTCCGCCGACGGGACCGGCGGGCCGCACCCGGAACTGGCCGCCGCCCTCGACCTGCTCGTCGGGGACCGGAGCTGGGTCGGCAGCCCGCTCCAGCAGCACCAGCTCTACCGCAGCCACCAGCGGGTGGCCGACCGGTTCCGGGCCGGACGCCTGCTGCTGGCGGGCGACGCCGCCCACCTGTCCAGCACGACCGGTGGGATGGGGCTGAACTCGGGCGTCCACGACGCGTTCGATCTCGCCGCCCGGCTCGGCCCCGCGCTGCGGGCGGGCGGCGACGGCGACGGCGACGCCGAGGCGGACGCGTACGCGTCCGCTCGCCGGGACGCCGCCGTCCGCATCGTCCAGCCCGCGACCCGGACCGTCCGGGCGGGGGTCGACGCGACCGGCCGGGACGCCCGCCTCGCCCGGCTCCGGGACCTGGCCGCGACCGCCGCCGACCCGGTGGCGGGCACCCGCCACCTGAGCGCCCTGAGCATGCTCGACGCAGTCGAAGGAGTGAGCCGTTGACCGCCGTCCTGTCGCCCATCACGGGCGAGGTGATCGAGGACGTCCCCGCGACGACTCCGCGCGGCCTGGACGCCGTCCTGCGCGCCGCCGAGGACGCCGCGCCGCGCTGGCGGGCCGTCCCGGCGTCCGAACGGGGCCGCCTGCTGGTGGAGATCGGCCGCCGGATGCGGGCGCGCGCCGCCGGGATCGCCGACCTGGAGACGCTGAACACCGGCAAGCTGCCCGCCGACACCCGCCGCGAGGCCGACCGCGCCGCCGCCTGCTTCGAGTACTACGGCGGCTGGGCGGACAAGGCGCACGGCACGGTGGTGCCGGTCCCGGGCCCGTTCCACACCTACACGACGCGCGAGCCGTACGGGGTCGTCGCGGGCGTCATCCCGTGGAACGTCCCGTACTTCTTCGCCGCGAAGAAGATCGCGCCCGCGCTCGCGTTCGGCAACGTCGTCGTCCTCAAACCCGCCGCCGAGACCCCGCTCACCGCCCTGCTGCTCGGCCGGATCGTCGCCGAGGTCCTCGCCGAGGCCGGGCATCCGGAGGGCGTCGCGCAGGTCGTGCACGGCGACGGCGACCTCGGCCGCGCGCTCGTCGAGGACCCCCGCGTCAAGCTCGTGGTGTTCACCGGCTCGGACGCCACCGGCGCCCGCGTCGGCGCCGCGGCGGCGGCGCACTTCGCCCCGTCCGCGCTGGAGCTGGGCGGCAAGTCCCCGCAGCTGGTGTTCGCCGACGCCGACCTGGACGCCGCGGCGGCCGGGATCGTGGAGGGCTTCACCGGGTCGTGCGGGCAGATGTGCATCGCCGGATCGCGCCTGTACGTGCAGCGCGAGGTGTACCCGGACGTCCTGGAGCGCGTCGCGCGGCGCGTCGGGGACCTGCGCGTCGGAGACCCGCGCGAGCCCGGCACCCAGGTCGGGCCGCAGGTCACCGCCGTCCAGGCCGCCAAGACGCGGGCCTTCGTCAGCGAGGGCGCCGCCCGGGGCGCGCACATCGTCGCGCAGGCCGGGACGCCCGCCGGGGCCGGGCTGGCGGGCGGCAACTGGGTCGCGCCGACGGTCTTCAGCGGTGTCGCCGCCGGAGACCCGCTGCTCACCGAGGAGGTCTTCGGGCCGGTGCTGTGCGCCGCGCCGTTCGACGACGAGGGCGACGCCGTCCGCCTCGCCCACGCCACCCGGTTCGGGCTCGGCGCAGGCGTGTGGACCGGCGACCCGGGACGCGCCCACCGCCTCGCCGACGCCCTCCGCGTCGGGACGGTCTGGGTGAACACCTACCGCGTCCTGTCCGACCTCGTGCCGTTCGGCGGGGTCGGCGCGTCCGGCTACGGGCGCGAGGGCGGCACCGACGCCGTCCACCTCTACACCTGGACCAAGAGCGTGTGGTTCTCCACCGCGCCCGGCGTCCCCGACGGTTACCGGAAGGACTGACATGCGTCCCGCACTCGCGCCCGAGACCGCGCACCGCGACGGCGTCTTCCTGGACGGACGCCTCGTCCCGGCCCGGTCCCGAGCGGTCCTCGAGGTCGTCTCGCCGTCCGACCGGACGGTCATCGGCAGCGTTCCGGACGGGTCCGACGCCGACGTGGACGCGGCCGTCGCGTCCGCCCGCGCCGCCTTCCAGGACCCGCGCGGCTGGCGCGCCTGGGAGCCCGCCGACCGCGCCGCCGCGCTCGAGCGGCTCGCCGACCTGCTCCAAGAGCGCGACGCCGAGATGACCGTCCTGCTCGCCCACGAGATCGGGCGGCCGGTCGGCGGCCCGCCCGCCCGCGCGAACCGCGCCTCGGAGCTGCTGCGCTACTACGCGGGGATCGCCCGCGCGCTCGTCGTGGACGAGCTGCGCCCGGTGCCCGAACGGCGGGGTCCGGGCAGCGTCCGGCGCTCGATCGTGCGCCGGGGCCCGCGCGGGGTGACGGCGGCGATCGTGCCCTACAACGGGACGCTTCCGATGGGCATGTACAAGATCGGCCCGACCCTCGCGCTGGGCGGTACGGTGGTGCTGAAACCGCCCCCCCAGGCACCGCTGGAGGCCTTCCTGTTCGCCGAGTGCGCCGTCGCGGCCGGCCTTCCACCGGGCGTCGTCAACGTGGTCACCGGCGGCCGGGAGACCGGTGCGGCCCTCGTCGGCCATCCGGGCGTCGACATCGTCGGCTTCACCGGTTCGTCGGAGGCGGGACGGCACATCGCCGCCCGCTGCGCCGCCTCGCTCACGCCCGTGGTCCTCGAACTCGGCGGCAAGTCCGCCGCCGTCCTGCTGGACGACGCCGACCTGGACCGCTTCACCGCCGCGCTGCCGTTCCTCGCCTACACCTTCAGCGGGCAGAACTGCTTCATCCAGAGCCGCATCATCGTCCCGCGCGCCCTGCTCGCGGAGGTCGCCGACCGCGTCGCCGCGGTGTCGGCGGCGCTGCCCGTCGGCGACCCGTTCGACCCGGCGACGCGGCTCGGCCCGCTCATCTCGGCCGCGCACCGCGACCGCGTCGAGGGGCTGATCGCGGCGGGCCGGGCCGAGGGCGCCCGGCTGGTGTCGGGCGGCGGGCGCCCGCCCGGCCTGGACGCCGGGTTCTACCTGACGCCCGCCGTGTTCACCGACGCGCGCAGCGACATGCGGATCTGCCAGGAGGAGGTCTTCGGACCCGTCGTGACGCTCATCCCGGCGTCGGGCGAGGACGAGGCCGTCGCGATCGCCAACGACACCGACTTCGGCCTGGCCGGGTCGGTGTGGAGCGCCGACGAGTCCCGCGCCCTCGCGGTGGCTGCGCGCCTGGATACCGGGACGGTCGGCGTCAACGGGTTCGGCTTCAACACGGCCGCGCCGTTCGCGGGGCGCCGGTCGAGCGGGCTCGGCACCGAACTCGGACCCGAGGGCTTCGAGGCGTATGTCCAATACCAGAGCTTCCATCTGGTCGGGTGAGGGGATGTCCACTGTGAGCGTCAAGGGCGGCGCCGACGGCGTCGAACCGGTCAAGGGGCAAACGGTCACGGGAGTCGACCGCGTCCTCGACATCCTCATCCACCTCGGCGAGGCGGGGCGGCCCACGCTCGGCGTCACCGAGATCGCCGAAGGGCTCGGGCTGTCCAAGGCGGTCGTCCACCGCAGCCTGACGAGCTGCCGCGCCAAGGGCTTCATCACGTTCCATCCCTCGACCCGCCGCTACAGCCTCGGCCCCCGCATCGTCAGCCTCGCGCTCGGCTACCTCGACCGCATCGACATCCGCGCCGAGGCGCGGCCGGTCCTCACCCGGCTGTCGCGGGAGACCGACGAGACGGCCACGCTGTCCACCCGCTCGGGCTGGAACCGCGTCTACGTCGACCAGGTCACCCCCGACCGCGACGTGAAGATGATGGTGCAGCTCGGCGCGGCGTTCCCGCTGCACGCGGGCGCGTCGTCCAAGGCGTTCCTGGCGTTCCTGGACCCCGCCGAACGCGAGCAGTACCTGACCTCGCAGCCCATGAGCAGGCTGACGGGCAAGACCATCACCCGGCGCCCCACCCTGCGCGACGAGCTGGCGCACATCGCCGAGGTCGGCTATGCGATCTCCTACGGTGAGCGCGATCCGAGCGCGGGCTCGGTGGCCGCGCCGGTGTTCGGCCCCACCGGGACGCCGCTCGCCGTGATCTCGATCGCCGGACCGCTGGAACGGTTCCGCGGTGAGGCCGACCGCCTGGTGGACCTGCTGCAGAAGGCCGCCGCCGGACTGACCGCGCAGGTCGGCGGGCAGGCCGGCGGCGCGCGGCCGCAATGATCGCGTCAGTCACCGTCGTCACCGCCGATCTGGACGCCGCCGTCGCGGTGTACCGGGACGGGGTCGGGCTGGAGCCGGGTGCGGAGCACCGGGTGTCCGGCGCGCCGCTGCCCGAGCTGGACGGGCGCCGCTCGGTCGTGCTGTCCGGCACCGGCGCCGGCGGCGCGGTCCACGTCGTGGAGCTTCCGGGGGCGCGGGCGCCCGAGCCGCTCACCACGCTCGGCTGGGCCGCCGCCGAGATCCTCGTGGCCGACGCCGACGAGGCGACCGCGCGGGCCCGCGCCGCCGGGCTGCGCGTGCTGGCCGAGCCGCGTCCGGTCGGGGCCGGGGGAGGGCTGCGGGCCGTCCAGGTCGCGGGCCCGGCCGGGGAGGCGCTCTACCTGACGCAGGTGGACCGCGCCCCGGAGGGGTTCACGCTGCCGAGCCCCCGCGGGCCGGTGGGCCCGGTGTTCATCGCCGTGCTGGCGTCGGAAGACCTGGAGGAGTCGCGTGCGGCGCTGGAAGGCCGCCTGCCCGCACGGCGGGTGACGGACCATCCGCTGCCGGTGCGGGCGTTGAACGCGCAGCTCGGCCGCCCTGAGGGGACGCTGCACCGCGTCAGCACGCTCCAGCTTCCAGGGCGCTGCGCCGTGGAGGTGGACCAGTACCCCGCGGGCGACCCGGCCGTTCGGGTCCGGAGGTCCCCATGGGACGGCGGGATCGTCGCCGTCACGCTACGCGGGGACGGGCCCGGCGGAATATGGACCGTTCCCGGTGCCGGCGGCGCGCTGGTGGCGTCCGGCTGATCCGCCCGTGCCGCCCGCGCGCGCGGGCGGTTCGGCTTGATCATCCAAAAAGAGGCCAATCTGGCCTGTTACCTGCACGTTTCTTCTTCTTTGAACTCTTGACACTGTGGCGTACCTCATTCTACCGTTCCACTGAGCGAGTTAATCGTTCCGCCCAGTGGAACAAAATGGAGGGCTGGCTTGTGCGTAGAAGCATTGCAGTGCAGGGCGGAATGGTCCTCGTCCTGGGAATTGCGCTCAGCGCGTGCGGTGGCGGCGGCGGTACCAAGGCCGCCGGTGAGCAGACGCTCAAGGTCGGTGTCGACTCACTCCCCGCCTCCCAGGGGAACCCGTTCAACTCGGCGGTCTCCCCGGGGGTCTACACCTACGCCGCGATCTACGATCCGCTGACGTTCGTGGACGCGACGGGCCAGGTGAAGCCGTGGCTGGCGACCGAGTGGAAGAACACCTCCGACACCACGTGGAATTTCACGATCCGTGACGGTGTCACGTTCTCCAACGGCGAGACGCTGACCGCCCAGGGCGTCGCGGACGTCGCGAACTACCTGAAGCAGAACCCCGAGGTCAAGCAGTCGGTCGTCGCCAACGACCTGGCGACGATCAAGTCCGCGAAGGCGCTGGACGGGAAGACGGTGGAGTTCACGACGTCCGTCAAGGACCCGGTGCTGCCCAACAAGCTGACCGAATTGCTGATCCCGGCGCCGAAGGCCCTCGCCGAGGGAGGCGTGAAGGGCATCGCCGCCAAGCCGGTCGGCACGGGGCCGTTCCAGGTCGAGAACTGGGGCGGCAACAAGATCACCTTTACCGCGTTCGAGAAGTCCTGGCGCGCGCCGAAGGCGGGCGGCCTGGAGATCCAGGCGATGCAGGACCCGGCCTCACGGCTCCAGGCCCTCCAGTCCGGCCAGGTGGACCTCATCACCGGCGTCTCGCCCGACCAGGTCGACCAGATGAAGGGCGCGACCCAGGCCGAGGTCAGCCTCGGCAACCAGGTCATGTCGCTGGCGTTCCGCACCGTCAAGGGCAAGGACCCGGTCGACTCGCCGCTCACCGACAAGAAGGTCCGGCAGGCCCTCAACTACGCGGTGAACAAGCAGGGGATCGCCGACAACCTGCTGCTCGGCAAGGCCGAGCCCGTCGGCCAGGGCCCGACCGAGAAGGTCGTCGGCCACAACCCGGACGTGCAGGCGTACCCCTACGACCCGGCCAAGGCCAAGGCGCTGCTGGCCGAGGCGGGCCACCCGAACGGCTTCGCGATGAGCGCCGACGTCGTCGTCGGGTCCTTCCCCGCCGACGCGGACATCTACCAGGCCGTCAAGCAGGACCTCGCCAAGGTCGGCGTCAACCTCACGCTCAACCAGATGACCTTCCCCAACTGGATGCAGCGGTACACGGGCAACTCCTGGAAGACCGAGGCGTTCGGCCTCTCCTGGAACGCGCTGCCCACCATGGACCCGACCCGGGCCATGACCAACTTCACCTGCCTGCGCGCGGCGACGTTCTTCTGCGACAAGCCGACCGCCGACCACCTGTCCGCCGCGCTCACCAACATGGACGCCGACAAGCGCGCGGCGCAGCTCCGCAAGGTCGTCGCCGAGATGCACGAGAACCCGCCCGCCCTGTACCTGGTGCACCAGATCACGATCGTCGGCAAGTCCGCCGGCCTCGAGGGCGCCAAGGACGACAACCGGTTCTTCCGCTACGACCAGATGGTCAAGAAGTGACGGACACCGCATCCGCTCCGGCGGTCACGGGCACCCCCGTGGCCGCCGGGCGGCCGGCCCGCCCGCCGGGACGCGCCGGCCGGCTGGCCCGCATGCTCGCCTCCCGGCTGTCCCAGCTCGTCCTGCTGCTGTTCGCGGTGTCCACGCTGCTGTTCTTCCTGCTGCGGCTCACCGGCGACCCGGCGACGACACTCGCGGGCCAGGACGCCACCCCCGACCAGGTGGAGGCCGTCCGCGAGCAGTACGGCCTGGACGCTCCGCTCGCCAAGCAGTACGCGACGTTCATCCTCCGGGCCGCCCAGCTCGACTTCGGCACCTCCGTCCAGTCCGGCGCGAACGCGCTCACCGAGGTGCTGGACCGGCTGCCCGCCACGCTCCAGCTCGCACTGCTGGCCGTGCTGCTCAACATGCTGGTCGCGATCCCGTTCGGCGCGTGGATCGGATCGCGCTCCGACGGCCGCGCCCAGTCGATCGCCTCCGGGGTCGTCTTCGTCGGCCAGGGCATGCCCGGCTACGTCATCGGGCTCGTGCTCATCCAGGTCTTCGCCGTCCAGCTCGGGCTGCTGCCGAGCATCGGCAACGCCTCGGCCTCGGCGGCGATCCTGCCCGCGGTGTCGCTCGCGGCGTTCCTCGTCCCGCGGCTGACCCGCGTCGTGTCGGCCAACGTCGCCGAGACCATGGACGAGGACTTCGTCCGGACGGCCCGCGCCGCCGGGGCGTCCCGGCACACCGTCATCCTGCGGCACGTGCTGCCGAACGCCCTGCTCGGCGCCGCCGCCCTCGTCGGCACCCAGCTCGCGATCCTGGTCTCCGGCGCGCTGATCATCGAGGTCATCTTCGCGTGGCCCGGCCTCGGCGCCCTGATGATCAACTCGGTGCAGCAGCTCGACTTCCCGATCGTGCAGGCCGCCGTGTTCACGATCGCGGGCCTGGTGTTCCTGACGAACATGGCCACCGACGCCCTGCTCGGCATCCTCGACCCCCGCCTGCGGAGGCAGCGATGACAGCGGTCCGAGAAGAGGCCCCGCGCGGGCTCGTGCGGCGGCGCCTGGTCCCACGGCGGCCGGGGGTGGAGTCGGCGCGGCTGATCGCGGGCCTCGCCATCGCGGCCGTGCTCGTCGGCGGGACGATCGTCGCGCTGCTGTTCGGCAACATCACCGGCGTCGCCACCAGCGTCGAGGCGCGGCTGCTGTCCCCCGGCGAGGCCGGGCACCTGCTCGGCACCGACGGCGTCGGCCGCGACCTGGTGACCTGGACGATCGCCGGGTTCGGCTGGACGGCCTCGGTCGCCGCCACCGGCGCGTGCATCGTCACCGTCATCGGCCTGACGCTCGGCGTCCTCGCCGGGTCGACCACCGGCTACGCCCAGGCCGCGATCTCCCGCGTCATCGACGTGTGCCTGTCGCTGCCCTACCTCGTCATCGCCGTCGCGCTGATGGCGGCGGTCGGCCGCGGGTTCCTGCCGCTGTCGATCACCCTCGGCGTGGTGAGCTGGCCCGTCTTCGCCCGGGTGGTCTACGCCGAGACGCGCGGCCTGATGCAGCGCGAGTACGTGCGGGCGGCCAGGCTCCTCGGCGTGACGCGGCCCCGCATCCTGCTCGCCCACGTCCTGCCCGGCCTGCGGCACACGATCATGGTGATGTGGGCGTTCGTGTTCGCCGACCTGCTGGTCGCCGAGAGCGGGCTGTCCTTCCTCGGCATCGGCTCGCCGCTCGGCTCGCCCTCGCTCGGCAACATGCTGGCCGAGGGCCGCCAGCACCTGGTCGGGTCGCCGCTGCTGGTGCTCGTGCCCGCCGCCGTCATCGTGCTGGCCGTGACCGCCGCCAACCTCATCGGCGACGGCATGGCCGCCCGCAGCCGGGCCCGCCTGAAGTCGGTGCGCCCGTGACCGCCGCGCCCGTCGAACCCAGGGAGCAGACGATGGACGAAGCCGTCCTCGACGTCGACGGCCTCTCGGTCGTCCACGGCGGCGACACCCGGATCGTGCAGGACGTGTCGTTCCGCCTCGGACGCGGCGAGATCCTCGGACTCGTCGGCGAGTCCGGGTCGGGCAAGTCCCTCACGGCGCTCAGCCTGATGGGGCTGCTGCCGCCGGGCCTGTCGCGGACCGGCACCGTCCGGCTGCGCGGGGAGGACCTCACCGGACACTCCGAGAAGCAGATGGAGCGCGTCCGCGGCGCGCAGATCGGGATGGTGTTCCAGGACCCCATGACCGGGCTGAACCCGGTGCGCCGGATCGGGTCGGTGCTGGTGGAGACGGTCCGGCGGCACCAGGACGTGTCCCGCGCCGCCGCCCGCGAGAAGGCCGTCGAGGCGCTCGCCGCGGTCGGCGTCCCCTCGCCGGGCGACCGCGTCCGGGCCTACCCGCACCAGCTCTCGGGCGGGCTGCGGCAGCGCGTGATGATCGCGCTGGCGCTGATCAACGAGCCGTCGGTCATCCTCGCCGACGAGCCGACCACCGCGCTCGACACGACCATCCAGGCGCAGATCACGCAGCTCATGCGGGACCAGATCCAGGCGCGCGGCGCGTCGATGGTCCTGATCACGCACGATCTCGGCGTCGCCGCCGAACTGTGCGACCGCGTCGCGGTCATGTACAGCGGCGGCGTCGTGGAGGAGGGCCCGACCCGCGAGCTGCTGCGCAACCCGCGGCACCCCTACACCGCGGCGCTGCTGGCGGCGGCGCCGAACTTCGACCGGTCGCGGACGCTCGCCGCGATCCCCGGTGCCCCGCCGTCGCCGTTCGCCCGCCCGGACGGCTGCCCCTTCCACCCGCGGTGCGACCGCGCGCAGGACACGTGCTCCACGAAGGAGCCCGTCCTGACCGTGTCCGGTTCCGCCCGCCTGGCCTGCTGGAACCCTCATGACTGACACGCAGCGGCCCATCATGGAGATGAGCGGCGTCTCCGTCCGGTTCCCGGTCGGCGGGCGGACGCTCACCGCCGTCGACGACGTCTCGCTGGCGCTGTACCGCGGGCAGACGCTCGCGCTCGTCGGCGAGTCCGGATCGGGCAAGTCCACGGCCGCGACCGCGCTGATGCGCGCCACGACCCCGCAGGCCGGCCGCATCACCTTCGACGGCCGCGACATCACCCGGCTGCCCGAGCGGCGGCTGCGCCCGCTGCGCCGGCACTTCCAGATGATCCTCCAGGACCCGTACGCCAGCCTGGACCCGCGCATGACCGTCGCCCGCATCGTGGCCGAGCCGCTGCACGCCCACGGCTTCGGGACGCGGGAGCAGATCGGCGCCCGCGTCGCGGAGGTCCTCGCCCAGGTCGGGCTCCCCGCGTCGGCCGCGGGCCGCTACCCGGCGCAGTTCTCCGGCGGGCAGCGGCAGCGGATCTCGATCGCCCGCGCGCTGGCCGCCCGGCCCTCGGTGCTCGTCGCGGACGAGCCCGTCTCCGCCCTCGACGTGTCCATCCAGGCGCAGATCGTCAACCTCCTCGGCGAGGTGCAGAGGACCGACGACCTGGCGTTCCTGCTGATCGCGCACGACCTGTCGCTCGTCCACCACATCTCCGACCGCGTCGTCGTGCTGTACCTCGGGCGGGTGCTGGAGGAGGGGCCGACCACGTCGGTCGTCGCGTCGCCGCAGCACCCGTACACGGCGGCGCTGCTGTCGGCGACGCCGACGACCGAGGAGCGGCCGCGGGAGCGGATCGTGCTCTCGGGCGACCCGCCGTCGCCGATCGACCGGCCGCCCGGCTGCGTCTTCCACACCCGGTGCCCGGTCGCGCGCGCGGTGTGCGCGACCGACGTGCCGCCGCTGACGGTGGCCGGGGACCGCTCGGTGGCCTGCTTCTTCCCCGGCGAGGTGGATTCCGGACTCGGCCTTACGGAGGTTCGATGAACGCCGTCACACGCCAGGCGCGGGTGGACTTCGCGCTCGCGCTGCGCCAGCAGTGGGCGCGGTCGCTGTACCCGACGCTCGTCGGCCAGGCGGGCCCGGACCCGGACCGCGCGGCCGTCCACGCGGCGCCGGTGTACCCGTGGTTCGCATGGCTCGAGCGATCCGCGCAGAAGATGCTGTGGCGGGCGGTGGCGGGCGCGGTCGACGCCGAGGACCTGCCCGCGTCCGCGCCCGGCCTGGAGCTGGACCCCGGTCTGGAACTGCCCGCCTGGTACACCGGCGTGGACATCCACCTCCAGCCCGGCGGCGTGTGGAGCACCGACCACGCGGCCCTGGTGTACGAGGCGGGTGCCAAGCTCGTCATGCTGGGCGACAACGACGACTTCGCGTTCCACACCCTGTTCACCGACACCGCCGTCCCCGACCGGCCGTACCGGCGCATCGTCGACCTCGGCTGCGGGTTCGGCAAGAGCACCCGCCCGTTCAAGCGGCGCTGGCCGGACGCCGAGGTGATCGGCGTCGACCTGTCCGCGCCGGTGCTGCGGCTGGCCGCGCACCGCACGGCGGAGACCGGCATCCGGTACGTCCAGGCCGACGCCGCCGCCACCGGGCTGCCCGCGGGCTCGGCGGACCTGGTCACCGCGACGATGCTCGTCCACGAGCTGCCGCCGCCGGTGCTCGCCGACCTGCTCGCCGACGCCGCGCGCGTCCTCGCGCCGGGCGGGCTGCTGCGGATCCTGGACTTCCACCCGACCGGCGACCCCGTCCGCGACCTCGCGCTGGTCGAGCACGGTGACCGCAACAACGAGCCGTACCTGCCGATGCTGTTCGGCACCGACGTCCTCGCCCGGTGCGCGGAGGCCGGGCTCGCCGACGCGCGCTGGGTCGCGTTCGACGAGCGCGGCGCCGGACGGCTGGAGACGACGCGATGGCCCGACCGAGCCGAATGGCACTTCCCCTGGGCCGTCCTGGAAGCACGCAAGCCGGAGGACGCTCATGTCTGAACCCCTGCCCCCCGCGCCCGAACTCCGCGCCCTCGGCGCCGCCCAGGTGGACCAGCTCGCGGCCATGGTGTTCGAGCTGGCCGGCCAGCTGCACGAGGAGCGCGCGCGGGTGCGCGAGCTCGAGCGGCGGCTGGCGATGCCGTCCGGCACCGACCTGTCCGACGACCTGAACCGGTCGATCGCGCGGCTGCTCGCCGTCGCCGCCGAACGCGACGACGCCCGTGCGCCGCTCATCCCGACGGAGTCGGCCGGGGGGATGCGGGGGGTCGTCCCCCCTCGGGATTCACGGTTTCCGACGGAGTCGGCCGGGGGGATGCGGGGGGTCGTCCCCCCTCGGGAAGTACTGCCGGCCGACGAGACGAGGAGCTGACCATGGGACGCCCGTTCATCGAGTTCATCCAGTCGCAGGCCGTGCCGTGGCAGGACGGCCTGTACGGCCGCGACGGCTCGAAGGTGGACAGCAAGCCGCTCAGCCTGGACGAGGGGACCGGTGCGTCCAGCCTTCTCGTCCGCTACCCGGCCGGGTACACCCGCGGGGAGGGCGTCCACCACCTGGACGTGGACGAGGAGTTTCTCGTCCTGCACGGGTCGCTGACCGTCTCCGGCGTCGAGTACGGCAGGTACTCCTACGGGCACTTCCCCGCCGGGACGGCCACGTCCGGGGTCGCGTCGCGGACGGGCGCCGTGGTGCTCACGTTCTTCTCCGGCGAGCCGCGGCTCCGCGACGGCGAGGCCCCGGCCGGAATGCTCGACGAGCGCCGCCTCGTCACCAAGGTCGACGGGTTCGCCGGGGAGTGGGGCGGCAACTTCCACCCGACGTTCCCGCCCGGCGCCGGACGCAAGTTCCTGCGCCGCGACCCGGTCGACGGCGAGGAGACGTGGCTGCTCGGCACGATGCCGCTGCGGTCGGGCCGCAAGCCGGAGAAGCACCCGGTCGTGGAGGAGATGTACCTGCTGGCCGGAGAGCTGGCCGGGCCGCTCGGCCTGATGCGCGCGGGCTGCTACTTCTGGCGTCCGCCGGAGGAGTGGCACGGTCCGTTCGGCTCGCCCACCGGTAACCTCATGCTGTTCCGCACCAAGGGCGGCCCGCTCAGCACCGTCTACACCGAGCACGACGTCGACTTCACCTGGACGCCCGAGCACCGGCCGATCCTGCCGCCCGACCTGGCGGTGCACGGCGCCGAGCCTCTCCCGGACCAGCCCGGCTGCCTCTGCTTCTGATGGGCGACCCGAGGGTGGAACGCCGGCTCGTCCGCACGCCGGAGGGGTACGTCCACCTGCGCGCGACGCCCGGCGACGGCCCGGACCTGCTGCTGCTGCACCAGGTGCCCGCGTCCGGGCGGATGTGGCTGCCGGTGATGCGGGAGCTGGCGCCGCTGCCGTGCGTCGCGCCGGACATGCTGAACCTCGGCGAGTCCGACGCCACGTCGCGGACGCTGAGCCTCGCCGAACACGCCGGCCTGCTGTGGGACGCCGTCCAGGAGGTGCGTCCCGGGCCGAAGGCCGTCGTCGGACACCACACCGGCGCGGCGCTGGCGGCGGTCATGGCCGCCGAGCACCCCGACGACGTCGTCGGGCTCGGGCTCGTCGGATACCCCGCCTACTCCGACTGGCGGACGAAGCTGGCCAAGTACGAGCGGCTGAATCCGGTCGCCGCCACGCCCGAAGGCGTCGCGGACGTGTGGCGGTTCATGGCGCGCGCGTTCGCCGACGGCGCCGACCCCGACCTGGTGTTCGAGGCGTTCGCGGACCGCGTCCGGGCCGGGCGCGTCTGGTACGAGGGCTACGTCGCGCTGTGGAACGCCGACCTGGGCGCGGTCCTCGCCGGGGCGCGGTCCCCGGGGCGTCCCACGGTCGTCGTCGCGCCCGATCGCGACGCCCTGTCGGGGCTGGCCGGTGAGGTCGGGGACGTCCTCGGCGCGCCCGTCACCCGCATCCCCGGCGGCACGTTCGTGCTCACCGAAGACCCGGCGGCGCTCGCGGCCGTCCTGGACGACCTGTGGAGGAACCTGTGACACCGACGTCGATCATCGTCGGCGCGGGCGCGGCCGGCATGATGGCCGCGCTCACCGCCGCCGGGCGGGGTGTGCCGGTCCTCGTCCTGGACGCCGCCGGCACGGTGGGCGGGTCGCTGAACATCTCGTCCGGGCAGCTCAGCGCGGCCGGGACGGTGCTCCAGCGGCGGCGCGGCATCACCGACTCGCCGGACGCGCACTACGCCGACGTCATGCGCATCAGCCGGAACACCGCAGACCCGGCGCTCGTGCGGCTCGCCGTCGACAACGCCGCCCGGACGCTGGACTGGCTGACCGAGAACGGCATGGAGTTCCTGCCGGAGCACCCCGTCGAGGGGTTCGCGCATGAGCCGTACACGGCGGCGCGCTACTACTGGGGACCCGACTTCGGCCGCTCCATCCTGCGGGTATTGCGGCAGGCGTTCGACGCGCAGGTCGCCGCGGGCCGCATCACGTTGTCGCTGAACACCACGCTCACCGGGCTGGTCCTGTCCGGCCGCCGCGCTACGGCCGTGACGGCGCGGACCCCCGGCGGCGTGCGCACGTACCCGGCGACGTCGGTGCTGCTGGCGACTGGCGGCTACAACGCCAACCCCGAGCTGTTCCGCGAGCTGAGCGGGCACCCGGCCTACGGCGGCAACTCCTACCCGCACAACACCGGCGGCGGGCTCGAGGCGGCCCGCCGGGCCGGTGCGGCGCTGCGCGGCCACGAGAACTACCTCAGCTCCTTCGGCGTGGTGATGGACCGCCCCGGGCTCGGCGCGAAGATGGAGTTCCGCCACGTCCACCACCCGCAGGACCGCGCGCCCTGGGAGATCTACGTCAACACCGAGGGCCGCCGGTTCGTGGCCGAGGACGAGCCGAGCGTCGACGCCCGCGAGCACGCCCTGCTGGAGCAGCCCGAACTGCGCCGCTACGTCGTGTTCGACGCGCGGGTCCTGCGCGAGTCCGCACCGATGATCACCGGCCGGACCAACGACGGGCTGCGGGACCTGTTCGACGTCCACCCGATGTTCACCAGCGCCCGCACGCTGGAGGGCCTTGCCGCGAGGACGGGGCTTCCGGCCGGCGCCCTCGCCGCGACCGTCGCCGAGTACAACACCGCGCTCGGCTCCGGGCCCGACCCGTTCGGGCGGCGGCACCGGCCCGTCCCGCTGGTGGAGGGGCCGTTCTACGCGATCCGCGTCCAGGGTGCGTCGGTGACCAGCACCGTCGGCCTCGCCGTCGGCACCGACCTGCGCGTGCGGGACACCACAGGTGAGCCGTTCGCGAACCTCAGCGCCGCAGGCGAGCTGCTGGGCTCCGGGCAGCTCATGGGGAAGTCGTTCTGCGGCGGGATGATGGCGACCCCCGCGATGACCTTCGGGCTGCTGTACGGCCGGGCGCTGGCGGCCGAGGCCGGCGGACGCAGGTAGCCGGGGATTCAGCAAGAAGATCGGCGAGTAGCCCAGAGACGAGACTGGCGCCCCGCCCTCACACGGAGGGTGCGGAGCGCCGGTGCATCGCCTTTGAACTCTACGTGCCCAGGGCGATGGCCATCGGGCGATCCCAGCTATACAACCTGCCCGTGCGCTGCTGCTCGACGAGATGCACCTCGCCCACCTTGAAGGGGTGGAGTCCCGGTCGGTCCTCCAAGGCGTCGATGATCGGGCCTGCCGGGCCGGTGCCGTGGCTGTAGGCGACGGACACGTGTGGCGTCCAGTCCGGCTCGTCGGCGAGCTGGTGCGCGCGCACCGTCTCGGCAACGGACTCGCGGATGGCCAGTCGGACGGGATCCAGCGCGCGGGCCGGCCGGACGCTCAGCATCACCGCCTCGCTGTGGAACCACAGCTTCCCGATCTCCACCTCGATCGGATCCAGCATGGCCAACCGGCCGGCCACAGCGGTCGTCATGGCGTCGACCTCGGCAGGCGAGATCTCATCGCAGAATCCGGTGACCTGGGTGGTCATGTGCAGCCATTCCGGGGGCACGAAGTCAAGCCCTTCGAGCCCGGCGAGCTTGTCCTGATACTGCCGGACGAGATCCCGCACGGCCGGCTGGGAGTCGAGGAGAATATGCCAGACCAGGAGGCGGCGGCCGGGCCGTACTCCGGGACGCCACCACCAATGGTCGGACATGTGTTCGGGGAGTGGGCTCACGGGACCTCCGGGGTGGCGAGGGACTTGTGCTCCAGCGATCCGGCCTGGAACACCCGGATCTTCTCACGCAGCTCGGTCGCGCTCCAATCTCCCTTGCACCGGCTGTGGGGGCACACCGTCTCCTCGCCGCCGGCGATCGGCGTGCCGGCGGTCGCGTCGTGCAGTACGGCGAGTGCGACCCGACCGGCCGCCATGACCTGGCATCAAGTAATAAACATGTAGACTGTAAGCATGGCTAATCAAGCGGATGCCCCTCCACCCACGGGCTACCTGCTCTGGCACGTGTCCCTGCGCTGGCGCGTCGCCATGGACCGCACCCTGGCGCCGCTCGGGCTCACGCACGCCCAGTACGCCGTCGTGGCGTCCCTGCACGCCATGGTCACGGGTGGCGTCCGGCCCAGCCAGCGGCAGCTTGCCGAGTACAGCGGGCTGGAGCCCATGTACATCTCCCGGCTGGTCCGCGCGCTGGAGCGTGCCGGGCTGGTGGAGCGCACCGACAACCCGGACGACCCCCGGGCCGTGCAGCTCGCGCTCACCCCGCGCGGCTCGGAGGTCGTGATGGACGCCGTCCCCGAGGTGCGCGAGCTGGAGGAGCGCTACCTGGAGCCGCTGGGCGGCCGTGACTCCGCGCGGAACGTCGAGCTGAGGCGCGCGTTGCAGACGCTGCTCGCGCATGCCGACACCCTGGGCGGGACCCCCGCGCCGGCCGCGTTCGGCCGGGCCGACGGCTGACGGCGGCACCGCGGACGGGCCCGGGTCACCGGCCCAGGTCGTCGAGCTGGGCCCACAGCCCGGACGCCTCCTCGCCGAGCGGCTCCCCGGGCACCAGGCGCTCGGGATGGGCCGGCGGCGGGAGCGAGGGAGTGGACGGCCCGTCCCCGGAGCGGGCCCCGGCGTCGGCCTCGTACTCCGCGATGTACCGCA
Source organism: Spirillospora sp. NBC_01491 (assembly GCF_036227065.1). Classification (GTDB taxonomy): domain Bacteria; phylum Actinomycetota; class Actinomycetes; order Streptosporangiales; family Streptosporangiaceae; genus Spirillospora; species Spirillospora xylanilytica. The sequence goes on along the minus strand of NZ_CP109432.1, from coordinate 1,374,956 downwards.
TGTACTGGCTCGGGGTCATCCCGAGCGTCCCGAGACCGGCGTGCCCCAGCCCGATCAAGACGTAGCGCAGCACCCGGCGGAGCAGGCCCGATCCCATCACATCCTCCCATCCTGCGCGCCGCGCACCGTCGCGGGAGCACGGACGGAGTGTGCGGAACGCCGCTCAAGGGGCGGTGGAAGACCGGTGGGCGGATGCCGCGCCGCCGCCCGCGCGGCATCGCACGTCCAGTCGTCTTCCAGTGACCGTTGAGCCCCCCGGGCGACTCTGCCCAGGTGAGTACGCAGACGATGCCGACAGACGCGGTGCGGTGGTACGGCTGCCCCGCGTGCCGCGAGCTGACGTACGGCAAACGTTTCGACCGTTCCCTCCGTGTCTGTCCTGGTTGTGGGGCGCACTCCCGGCTCACCGCGCGCCGGCGCATCGCCCAGCTCCTCGACGAGGGGTCGGTGATCGACCTCGACGACGTCACGGTGGTCGAGGACCCCCTCGGCTTCGCCGACTCGCGACCCTATCCGGAGCGGATGGCGCAGGCGCGTGCGGACACCGGGGAGGGGGAGGCCGTCACCTGCGTGACCGGGACGCTGCGGGGACATCCGGTGGTGGCGGCCGTCATGGACTTCCGGTTCATGGGCGGCAGCCTGGGCGTGGGCGTCGGCGAACACCTGGTGCGGGCCGCACGGGTCTCCCTGCGGACCCGCGCGCCGTTCCTGCTGGTGACCGCCTCCGGCGGGGCCCGGATGCAGGAGGGCGCCTTCTCCCTGATGCAGATGGTCAAGACCAGCCAGGCGCTCGCCGAGCTGGACGAGGCGGGCGTGCTGACCATCTCGGTCATCACCGACCCCACCTACGGCGGGGTGGCGGCGTCGTTCGCCACGCTGCCGGACGTGATCTTCGCCGAGCCGGGCGCCCGGATCGGGTTCGCCGGGCCGCGGGTGATCCAGCAGACCATCCGGCAGGCGCTCCCGGACGGCTTCCAGACCGCGGAGTTCATGCTGGAGCGGGGCTTCGTGGACGCCGTCGTCCCGCGTGCGGCGCTGCGTCCCGCGCTGGGGTGCCTGCTCGCCGTCCGGCTCGGGGCCGCGCCCGCCGCGCCGCCGCCGGCCCAGCGGGCCCGGGGGGCCCGGGGGGCCCGGCTGGTCCGCGACCCGGGGGAGCTGCCCGCGCGAGACGCGTGGGAGGTCGTCGGACTGGCGCGGCACCAGCGGCGCCCGACGACCGTCGACTACATCCGCCAGCTCCTCGACGACTTCCAGGAGCTGCGCGGCGATCGGGTGTCGGGCGACTGCCCCGCGATCGTGGGCGGGACCGGGCGGCTGGACGGCCGTCCCGTCATGGTCATCGGCCACCAGAAGGGTCGCGGCACCGCCGACCGCATCGCGCACAACTTCGGCATGGCCTCGCCCGCCGGATACCGCAAGGCGGGACGGCTGATGCGGCTGGCGGCCAAACTCCGGCTGCCGATCGTCACGCTGGTGGACACGCCGGGCGCCCACCCGGGCGTCGAGGCCGAGGAGCGCGGGCAGGCGTGGGCCATCGCCGAGAACATCCGGCTGATGAGCGGCCTGCCGGTGCCGATCGTCTCGGCGGTCGTCGGTGAGGGCGGCAGCGGCGGGGCGCTGGCGCTGGCCGTGGCCGACCGGGTGCTGGCGTTCGCCGGCGCCGTCTACTCGGTGATCAGCCCGGAGGGATGCGCCGCCATCCTCTGGAAGGACCGGGAACTGGCGCCGCTGGCCGCCTCGACGCTGCGGCTGGACGCCCGTGACCTGCTGCGGCAGGGGATCGTGGACGCCGTCGTGCCCGAACCGGACGGCGGGGCGCACGAGGACCCGGTGGCCGCCGGCGAACTGCTGCGCGGTGCGCTCACCGCGACGCTGGACGAACTTGCCGACATGGCCCCGGCCGACCTGGTGCGGCACCGCCGCGCCCGGTTCGGTGCGTTCGGGGTGGAGGAGCGAGGTGCACATGACTGAGGACCCGACCGGCGGTGCTGCGGGCACCCTCGATGACCTGTGCCGGCGGGCCGCCGAGCTGATCGCCGCCACCGGCGGGCGGCTGAAGCGCGTGCGGGTCCGCGCGGGCGACATGAGCATCGAGGTGGAATGGCCGGACCCGGCCGCCGCGGGCGCGGGCCGCCCCGTGCCCGCCGAGACCGCCGCCACGGCCGCCGTCCCCGCGGACGAGCAGACCGGACACGACGAGCCCGCCGGACACGACGACGGCTCCTTCGACGTCGAGGCGCCGCTGGTGGGCACCTTCTACCGCGCGTCCGGCCCCGGGGCACGGCCTTTCGTGGAGGTCGGAGACGAGGTGGAGGCGGGCGGGCAGGTCGCCATCGTCGAGGCGATGAAGCTGATGAACGCCGTCACGGCCGAACGCGCGGGCCGCGTCGTCGAGGTGCTGGTGTCCGACGCCCAGCCCGTCGAGTACGGCCAGCCCCTGTTCGTGCTCGCCCCGGTCTGAACCCGCCGCGCGCGGCAGCCCAGCCCGTCACGGGCACTCCGCCACTGAGGAGCCTTCATGTTCTCTACCGTCCTGATCGCCAACCGGGGGGAGATCGCGCTTCGTGTGGCGCGTACCTGCCGGGAGCTGGGCATCCGCGTCGTCGCCGTGTACTCCGACGCCGACCGCGACTCCGCGGTGACGCGGCTCGCCGACGAGTGCGTCCGCATCGGCCCGGCCGCACCCCGCCGCAGCTACCTCAACCCCGCCGCCATCGTCACCGCGGCCCTTCAGGCGGGCGCCGACGCGGTGCACCCCGGCTACGGCTTCCTGTCCGAGGACCCCGACTTCGCCGAGATCTGCGCGGCCGAGGGGCTGACGTTCGTCGGCCCGTCCCCGCCGGTGCTGAGCCGGCTCGGCGACAAGGCCCGCGCCCGGGAGATCGCCCGGCAGGCCGGGCTGCCGGTGCTGCGGGGCAGCCCCGAGCCGCTGGAGACGGTGGAGCAGGCGAAGGCCGTCGCGGGGTCCATCGGCTACCCGGTCATCATCAAGGCGGTGGCGGGCGGCGGCGGCCGAGGCATGACGGTGGTGCGCGACCCCCGCGAGCTGCCGCGCGCCTACGTCGAGGCGCGCTCCGGCGCGCAGGTGGCCTTCGGCGACTCGCGCCTGTACGCCGAACGGTACCTCGACCACGCCCGGCACATCGAGGTGCAGGTCCTCGGTGACGGCGAGGGCGGCGTCGTCCATCTGGGGGAGCGGGACTGCTCGGTGCAGCGGCGGCGGCAGAAGCTGGTCGAGGAGACTCCCGCGTCCGGCCTGCCCCGTGAGCTGGCCGACCGGATCTGCGCGGCCGCCGTGCACCTGGCCCGCGAGCTGCGCTACGCGGGCGCCGGGACCTGCGAGTTCCTCGTCGACGGGGACGGCGGCTTCTACCTGATGGAGGTCAACTGCCGGATCCAGGTCGAGCACCCGGTGACCGAGCTGGTGAGCGGCGTCGACCTGGTCCGCGAGCAACTCCGGGTCGCCGCGGGCGACGGCCTGTCGGTCCGGCAGAGTGACATCGCCCTGCGCGGGGTGGCCATCGAGACGCGGGTTAACGCCGAGGACCCCGTGCGCGGCTTCCTGCCCACGCCCGGCGTCCTGGACGAGTTCGCGCCCCCGGCCGGCCCGTTCGTCCGGGTGGACACCCACGCCTACCCCGGGATGCGCGTCACCGCCGACTACGACCCGCTGCTCGCCAAGGTGGCGGTGTGGGCGCCCGACCGCAGGCAGGCGATCGAACGCGCCGACCGGGCGCTCAGCGAGTTCCACGTGGCGGGCAAGGGCGTGCGCACGACGCGCGACTTCCTGCGCGGCGTCCTGGGGAACTCCACGTTCCGGGCAGGCAAGCACACCACCGCACTGGTCGACGAGATGAACGCCGGAGGTGACCGGTGAACGCCGCCGCGGACACGCCGGTCGTCATCGTGGGCGGCAGCCTGGTCGGGCTCGCCACCGCGCTCTTCCTCGGCAGGCACGGCGTCCCGTCCATGGTCGTCGAGCGGAACGAGGGCCTGTCGCCCCATCCCCGCGCACGCGGGGTCAACGCCCGCGCCATGGAGCTGTTCCGCTGGGCGGGCATCGAGGACGATCTGCGCTCCATGCCGTCCGCGATGGCCCTCGCGGGAAACAGCGGCATCATCGCGGCCGAGAGCCTCGCAGGGAAGGAGATGGGCGCGCTCAAGGAGGGCTACCACCGCGACACCGGCGCCGACGATGACGACGACGGCTGGCTCGGCGCGACCGGCTGGTGCCTGTGCCACCAGCACGAGGTCGAGCCGCTGCTGCGCGAGCACGCCGCACGGCACGGAGCCGACCTGCGTTTCGGCACCGAGATGACGGGCTTCGACCAGGACGCGGGCGGTGTGACCGTTCGGCTGCGCGACGCCGCCGGCGTGGAGCGCTCCGTCCGCGCCGGCTACCTGGTCGGCGCGGACGGGGCGGGCAGCCTGGTGCGCCGTCTGCTGGACATCGGGGTGGACGGCCCCGGCACGCTGGCCCATTTCCTCAACGTCCGGTTCCGGGCCGACCTGACCGGGCCGTTGCGCGGACGCCGCTTCGTGATGTGCTACACGATCAGCGGGTCGTCGCGCAGCGGGCTGCTGCCGGTCAACAACGCCGACGAGTGGCTGCTGCACGTGCCGTACGACCCGGACCGCGCGGCCGAGTTCACTCCCGAGCACTGCGCCGGACTGGTGCGGACCGCCGCCGGGGTGGAGGGGCTGGACGTGACGGTGGAGGACGTGGCCTCCTGGGAGTCGGCCGGCCGGGTTGCCCGCTCCTTCGCCGCCGGGCGGGTCTTCCTGGCCGGCGACGCGGCGCACGTGATGCCGCCGACCGGCGCCTACGGGTCCAACACCGGCGTCCAGGAGGCGCACAACCTGGCGTGGAAGCTGGCGGCCGTGCTGCGCGGGCAGGCCGGTCCAGGGCTGCTGGACACCTACGAGGAGGAGCGCCGCCCCGTCGCCGAGGCCACCGTGGAGCAGGCGGTCCTGCGCTCCAAGGACCGCCCGCGGATGGCCGGCGGCCCCCGGCCGGCCCCGGACCCGCGGATCCAGGCCGACCCCGTCGTCACGTTCGGCCAGGTCTACCGGTCGGCCGCGGTGGAGCCGGACGGCACCGGCGGCGACCCGCTCTGGGAGCCCGAACCCGCCGGACGGCCCGGCACCCGCGCCCCGCACGTCATCGTCAAGCGGGACGGGAGGCTCGTCTCCACGCTCGACCTCTACGGCGACGCGTTCGTGCTCCTCATCGGCCCGGAGGGCGCCGCCGGCGCGGACGCCGACGCTGTGACGCGGGCCGCCGGGGAGTCCGGGATCGCCGTCGAGACCTTCGTCATCGGCCGGGACGTCCACAGCGCCGCGGTCGACCTCTGCGGCGCGCACGGCCTGACGCCCGCGGGCGCCGTGCTCGTGCGCCCGGACGGGTTCGTCGCGTGGCGGAACGCGGGCCCGCTGGGAACGGCCGACGACATCGGCGGACTGTTCGACCGGCTGCTGTGCCGGTCCGCGGGTTCACCCGCCGGCGTCACGGGCCGGCCCGGCGGCTGAGGGCGGGGCGAACGACGGCCGCGTGGCCTCCGGAACGCCGGAGGCCACGCGGCCGTTCGCCGCGTTTCGCGGCGGTCAGGTCAGCGGCTCCCGCGCCGTGCCGTCCGCCGTGCCGCCCGCCGCCTCGTACCAGGCGTCGTAGACCTTGTAGACCTCGTAATGGCCGGCCGGCCGCGTCCGGTCCAGGAAGGCCCGCAGCGGCGACGGGTGCCCGGCGGCGCGCAGGGACCGCTCCCAGTCGTGGTAGGAGGACAGGTCGCGCCATGCCATCAGCAGCGCGTAACGGCCGTCCGTCTCCTGGACCGCCAGCAGTTCGTGGCCGATCAGCCCCGGTGTGCCCTTCAACGTGCGGCCGGCCTGCTCGTAGGCGGCCGTGACCGCGCCAGTGGGGCCGCGGGGGTCACGGTAGTGGACGACGACCCGGACAGGACTCTCGGACACTGGTACTCCTCGGCGCGTGATCGGTACGGACGGTCGGGCGGCGGCGGAGCGGGGGCCAGGAACCGGTCAGTCGTAGTAGGCGGGGGCGGACCGCAGGTCGGTGAGGTTGGACGGCTCGTGGCCGCAGACGATGAGCGCGTTCTCGGCACGGGCCAGGTCGACGAGCTTCCTGGTGGACGCGCGGACCTCCGCCTCGTCCATGTCGAAGGGGAAGACCGGCCTCTTGTCCGGGTCGAGCGCGACGGTCATCGGGATCGCGTCGGCGGCGAGCAGCATGGGCCCGGTGCGGGGGAGCCGGACCAGCACCGACTGATGCCCGGGCACGTGCCCGCCGGACTCGATCAGCTCGATGCCGGGCAGCAGTTCGGTGTCGCCGTCGACCAGGCGGAGCCGGGTGTCCGGCCGGTCCCAGCGGTCCCGGGTGGACGCGCACCGCGCGCCGGCCTCCGAGGTCGCCCACGCGTGGTGGCGCCGCTGGACGACGAACTCGGCGTCGCCGAACACGTCGTGGTTGCCCGCGTGGTCGGGGTCCAGGTGGGTGCAGACCACCAGATCGACGTCGCCGGGACCGACGCCCAGGCGGCGCAGCAGGCTCGGCACGTCCTCGCCCGGTTCCAGTTCCACGCGCTCGTCCGGGTCGGTGCGGTGCGCGCCCGCGCGGTCGCGCGGCGGGCCGGAGTCGATGAGCACCGTGGCGTCCCCGGTCGTGATCAAATACGCCGGCACCGGGGCGCCGATAGGCCGGATCCGGCCGCTGAAGAGCAGTTGAAGTCTCATTCCCCACTCCGGAGTCTGCGAGCGGTCTCCCATTGGCCGGGGACCGGGTGGCCAGCGTAGGAGCCCCGGATCGAATGCTGGTCGATCGAGTGGTCGCAGCCCGTAATCCTTAGCTGGCGTAATTTTTGAATCTTTTTTTAATGGGCCCGTCACATGGACGCAACTCGGGATTTTTTCGCACGCTGGATGACCATGGGAAATCGCGTTCTGCGGTCAGGCGTGTACGCATCACGCGGCGCTGGGAACGGAGGGAATACCTGCTGCCAGATATCGGTGCCCAGATGCCAGGTGGCGGGGGTCCGAACCGTGTGCGAGTGGTCTTCGAGCGGGCCCCGAGCGCCCCGGGTGCACTGTGATGCGGTCTTCGTTCGCAAAGGCCGGAGTTACCGCATATTGGGCGTCCAGATCCCCCGAACAACGTGTCCGATACGGCGAGTGGGCGCGCGGTGCGGCCGGCGGGGCGGTCGGGCGGAAAATTGTATAGAGGGTGATGCGGAATTTCAAGAGGCGCGTCCGGCCGGCGGTGATCGCGCCGCGGACGGCTATTGCTTGAGTGTCCGATTCGGCTGAGAATTCGCAGGTGATTATTCGTATGGGGCCGCAGTTCATCGAGATGTGATGTGACGACAGAACACGGGGAAGATGCATGTATTTCCGAATTCTGGGTCCACTGTGGGTAGCCAATGGGGGGATGGAACTCACCCCCACCGCGCCGAAGGTTCGGCAGGTGCTCGCCTTCCTGCTCGTCCGGTGCGGAAAGCTCGTGCAGGTCGGCGAGCTCATCGACGAACTCTGGGGGGACGAGCCGCCGGCCAGCGCCATGACGACCCTTCAGACCTACATCTACAAACTCCGCAAGGACGTGTTGGATCGATGTACCTCGGCCACGCTGCACACCAGGGTCTCCGGGTATCTGCTGGACGTCTCGGCGGAACGCGGTGACCTGCTGAGGTTCGAACGGCTGGCGCACGAGGGCCGCACGGCCCTCGACGAGGGCGACGCCGCCCGCGCCGCGGACCGGCTCTGCGAGGCACTGGCGCTGTGGCGCGGGCCCGCGCTGGCCGACGTGTCGGCGGGCGAGATCCTGTCCGCGCACGTGACCCGGGTGGAGGAGGAGCGGCTGCGCACCCTGGAACTGCGCATCACCGCCGACCTGGAACTGGGCCGCCACCGCCAGCTGATCAGTGAGCTGAAGATGCTGGTGTCGGAGCATCCGCTCAACGAGCGGTTCCATTCCCATCTCATGGTGGCGCTGCACCGCTCCGGCCGCCGCTACGAGGCCCTGGAGGTCTATCAGGGACTGCGCCGCATGCTGATCGACGAGCTCGGCATGGAGCCGTCCGCGGCCGTGCAGCAGCTCCACCTGAACCTGCTCAGCTCCGATGCCGAGTCGCGCGAGGGCGCCCCCGCCCCTGCCGTGCGAGGCCGTTTCGAGACCCTCCTGGTGCCCGCGCAGCTCCCCCCGGACACATCTGACTTTGTGGGCAGGGAGGAGATCCTGCGGGACGTGCGCCGCCACCTGGTGCGTCCCCGGGGCGAGAACACGGCCGCGCGGGCGGTGTCGATCTCCGGCATGCCGGGGGTCGGGAAGAGCGCTCTCGCGCTGCGGGCCGGGCACGCCGACCGGGTGGAGTTCCCCGACGGCCAGCTCTACGCGGACCTGCGGGGCGCGACCGAACGGCCGACCGACCCGCATCAGATCCTCGAGGGCTTCGCGCGGGCGATCGGGGTGCCGGCCGCGGAGATCCCCGACAGCCTCCAGGAGCGCAGCAAGCTGTTCCGCACCTGGAGTATGGGACGGCGGGTGCTGGTGGTGCTGGACGACGCGCACTCGGTGTCGCAGGTCGCCCCGCTGCTGCCGGCGTCCCCGAACTGCGCGGTCATCATCACCACCCAGCGGGGCCTGTACAGCCTGCCAGGGGTACGGCACGTCGAGCTGGAGGTGATGACGGTCCACAGCGCGATGGCGCTGATCGAGGCGGTGAGCGGGCGCCGGTTCACCGCGGACGAGCTGGGCGCGACCGAGCGCCTCGCCCGGCTGGCCGGGCGGCTTCCGCTCGCACTGCGGGCGGTGGGATCCCGGCTGGCGGCCATGCAGACCTGGCCGGTGGAGAAGCTGGCCGCGCAGATCGAGGGCCTGCCGCGCCGGCTCGACCCGCTGTCGTTCGCCGAGCTGGACGTGCGGGCCCGGCTGGCGGCCGGCTACCGGCGGCTGGCCCCCGGCGACCGCAGCGCGCTGCGCCTGATCAGCCTGCTGCCGCCGCCGGACTTCACCGCCACCACCGCGGCCCGGCTGATCGGCAGCGGCACCGACGCGGTGGAGGCCCAGCTGATCCGGCTGGCGGGCTACCACCTGCTGTCGGTCAGCCAGGGCGGCGGCGGCGAGATCCGCTACCGGCTGCACGAGCTGGTGCGGATGTTCGCCCGCGAGCGCCTCGATGAGGAACTGCTGAATCCGGTGCGGGACCGGCCGGAGCCGAGCACCGTGGCGGCCCACGACCACGCCCCCGCGGTGCGCGACGGCGTCCGCCCGGGACGCGAGAACGGCCATCCGCTGCGGGAGAGCGGCGGTGAGCGCCCGGACCGCGGGTACGAGCACCTCGAGTCGCAGGTGGTCCGCGCGACGGCGCCACCGGAGCCGCCGGCCAGGCGGGCGCGTCCGGTGAACGGCGTGGTGAAGGCGCTCGGCAGTGGGTGAGCGCGGGCCCGCGCCCGGGATTCCATCCCGGGTCCAGCGGAGTTCAAGCCGCTGCCGCGACAGTGGGGCCACATCCCCACGAAAGGAGAGACGATGGCGCTGTTTACGGTGAACGACGTCCGGCGCATCCTCCGGGACTGCGCGGGCGAGCCGGACTCCATCAGCCTGGACTCGGAGATCGGCGCGGTGACCTTCGACGAGATGGGCTACGACTCGCTGGCCCGTCTGGAGCTGGCGGCGCGGATCCAGCAGGAGTTCCTGGTGGCCATCCCCGACGAGAAGGTCGACGAACTGGGCACGCCCGATGACGTGGTCGGCTATGTCACTCCGCGCATCGCCGCCGCGTGAGGGACGGCCCGGGGACGTGGTCGGGCGGGTGCGCGTGCTGGTCTACGCGAGCGCGCCCGGCGACGACCCCCGGGCGGTCGAGGACGCCTACCACACCGTCAGCGGAGCCCTGGCGGGCACGCCGGGCCTGCTCGGCAACGCGCTGCTGCGGTCGGTGCACGAGCCCGGAGCCTTCGTGGTGATGAGCGAGTGGGCCGATCTGGAGGCGTTCCGGGAGTGGGAGGAGGGCGCCGGGCACCGCGGCGCCACCGCCCCGCTCCGCCCTCTCCAGGACGGCCGGGGCCGCGGCCCGTTCGGGATCTACGAGGTCACCGCCGCCTACTGATCGGCACCCGGTCGCGCCGCCGCCACGGTTCCTCGGCGATGCGGCGGTGCGCGAGCAGCGGCTCCCACCAGGCCCGGTTGCCGCGGTACCAGCGGATGGTCTCGCGGACGCCGCGCTCGAACGCGACCTCCGGCGCCCAGCCGAGCGTCCGCCGGATCATGGTGGAGTCGAGCAGGTGGCGGGGGTCGTGCCCGGGATGGTCGGACACCGGCGTCTTGAGCGTCCCGGGCAGGCCCAGTTCGTCCAGCACCAGGTCGGCGAGCTCCTCGATGGTGGCCTCCGCGCCGCTGCCCACGTGGTACGTCTCGCCGGCGGTGCCGCGGGCGAGGATGAGGTCGATCGCCCGGCAGTGGTCGGTCACCGAGATCCATTCCCGCTTGCCGCCGCTCGAGGCGTACATCGGCAGCGGCAGCCCGGCCAGCGCGTTCGTGACGAACAGCGGCAGGACCTTCTCCGGGAACTGGTAGGGGCCGTGGTTGCCGGCGCAGTTGGAGATCGTCGCCGCGAGGCCGAAGGCGTGCTGGTAGCAGCGCACCGCGTGGTCGGCGCCCGCCTTGCTGGCGCTGTAGGGCGTGCGCGGCAGGTAAGGGCTGGACTCGGTGAACGAATCGGCCGAGTCCTGCGCGAGACCGCCGTAGACCTCGCACGTGGACACCTGGTGGAACCGGCCCACCCCGGCCCGCCGGCACGCCTCCAGCAGCGCCTGCGTCCCGAGGACGTTGGTGCGGAAGAATCGGGCCGGCTCAAGGACGGCCAGGCTGTTGGGCGTCTCGGCGGCGAAGTTCACCACCGCGTCCACGGCGTGCGCGCGCAGGACCCTGGTCATCTCCTCCTCGTCGGCGATGTCGCGCTGGACGAACACGATCTCGGCGCGGACCTCGTCGAGGTTGCGCACGTTCCCGGTGTGGGTCAGGGCGTCGATCGCGACGACCCCGTCCTCCGGATGGACCGAGCGCCAGTAGCGCACGAAGTTGCCGCCGATGAACCCGGCGGCGCCCGTCACGGCGATGGTGCGTGCCATCTGTCCCCCTTCGCTCGCCTCTCCCCGGAGCGTCGCCGCACGCGCGCGACGGTTGCTCGATTCCCGAGCGAGATGGGCCCTCCAGCGGCTCTTGAGAACACCGCGCGACGGTGGCCGCGCCCGATCACCCGTGCGGAAGGACGGCCAGATGCTGAGCAGACGCGGAGTCATCAGGATGGGGGCGGTCGCCGCCGGGGCGGCGGCGGTGCCGGGGACGGCGGCGACCCTCGGGCGGCGGGGCCGCGCGTGGGCGGACGTCGCGGTGCCCCCGCCGTTCTCGGTGCCGCTGGGCCTGCCCGAGGTGGCGGTCCCGGTGCGCCGGACGGCGACCACCGACTACTACGCCATGACGATCCGGGACTCCACTGCGGAGATCCTGCCCGGCGTCGGCACCCCGGTCATGGGGTACGACGGGCGGTTCCCCGGCCCGACCGTCCACGCCGAGGCGGGGCGCCGGGTGATCGTCCGGCAGACGAACGCCATGATGCACGAGACCGTGGTGCACCTGCACGGCGGTCTCGTCGCGCCCGGCCAGGACGGGCATCCGGCCGACGCCATCGCCCCCGGCGCGGACCGGCGGTACGTCTACGAGAACCGGCAGCCCTCGGCGACGCTGTGGTACCACGACCACAGCCACCACATGGAGGCCGAGATGGTCTTCCGCGGGCTGGCCGGGTTCTACCTCGTCAGGGACCCCGGGGAACGTCGCCTGGGCCTGCCGTCGGGCCGGTACGACGTCCCGCTCATGCTGCGCGACGCGCGCTTCGACGAGCAGGGCCGGCTCGTCTTCGAGATGGACGACTTCCGTTACCGCAACACCCTGCTGGTCAACGGCCGGCCCCAGCCGTACATGAGGGTGGACGCGCGCAAGTACCGGCTGCGCCTGCTCAACGGCTCCAACGAGCGGTACTTCACGCTGCGGCTCGGCGAGGGCGACGGCGACGCGATGACGGTCATCGCGTCCGACGGCGGCCTGCTGCCCGCCCCGCTCGCCGCCACCAGCGTGACGCTGTCGCCCGCGGAGCGCGTGGACGTGGTCGTGGACTTCTCCCGGTACCGGCCCGGCACGCGGCTCGTGTTGCACAACACCGAAGGGACGTCAGAGGAGACCACGGACGTCATGCGGTTCGACGTCGGGCGCCGCGTCCCCGACCCCAGCCGGGTGCCGGGACGGCTCGGCCGCGCCGCCGACCTCGGCGCGGCCACCCTCACCCGCGACGTCAACCTGAACCTCGACCTGTCCACCGGCCGGTTCGTCATCGACGGCAAGACGTTCGACATGGATCGCGTCGACATGAGGATCAAGCGCGGGGAGACCGAGATCTGGCGTGTGCACAACCGCGACGTTCAGCCGTCGGTGCCGCACAACTTTCACCTGCACGGCACCCACTTCCAGGTTCTGGACCGCAACGGCCGGCCGGTCACCGGGCACGAGACGGGCCGCAAGGACACCGTCGCCGTGCCGGTCGGCGGCGACGTCCGCATCAAGGTCCGCTACGACCGGGACCTCGGCCGCTACCTGTACCACTGCCATCTCCTGGACCACTCGTCCATGGGGATGATGGCGCAGGCCGAGATCGTCGCATGACTCCACAGGTCACCACCGGCGCTCAAGAGGCGCTCTAGCCCGGCGCGAAACCGTTCAGATGGACGGCCGCGCCCTGCGGCCCGTATCCCCACGCGACCGTGCGGCGTCCGTGAGCCGCCGCGCAGTCCGCCCCCACCCGACCGGCGACGTCCAGGAGGAACCGACATCATGGCGGGACACACCGACAACTCGATCGTCATCAACGCGCCGATGGACCTGCTCTGGGACATGACCAACGACGTCGAGTCCTGGCCCGGCCTGTTCAGCGAGTACGGCTCCGCCGAGATCCTGGAGCGGGACGGCGACACCGTCCGGTTCCGGCTCGCGCTGCACCCGGACGAGAACGGCACGGTCTGGAGCTGGGTGTCCGAGCGCACCCCGGACCCGGCCACCCGCACCGTGCGGGCCCACCGCGTGGAGACCGGCGTCTTCCAGTACATGAACCTGCACTGGGAGTACGAGCAGGTCGACGGCGGCGTGCGGATGCGCTGGACGCAGGACTTCGCGATGAAGCCGGACGCGCCGCTGGACGACGCCGGCATGACCGCGCGCCTCAACCGCAACACCGCGGTCCAGATGGAGCGCATCAAGCGGATCGTCGAAGAGGCCGCGGAGCGCGCCGCCGGCGGCGTCCGCTTCGACCACACCGGCCGCCGCGTGCTGGTCACCGGCGGGACCCGCGGCATCGGCCGGGCGATCACGCTGGCGTTCGCCCGCGCCGGCGCCACCGTGCTGACCTGCCACCGGCAGGACGGTCCGGCCGTGGACAGCCTGGTCAAGGAGCTGGCCGAGACTCCCGGGGAGCACCGGGTCGTCAAGGCCGACATCGGTGTCGAGGCCGACATCGAACGGCTGATCGGCGAGTGCCGCACCCACCTCGGCTCGCTCGACGTGGTGGTCAACAACGCCGGCACGATCAGCCACGTGCCGTTCGAGAAGCTGGACGCGGCCGAGTGGCGGCGCGTCCTGGACGTCAACCTGACCGGCGCCTACCTGGTCGCCCAGAAGGCCCTGCCGCTGCTGACGCCCGGCGCCTCGGTCATCAACGTCGGCTCGCGGGTGGCCACGGTCGGCATCCCGCTGCGCGCCCACTACACCGCGTCCAAGGCGGGCCTCACCGGCCTGACCCGGTCGCTGTGCAAGGAGCTCGGCCCGCTGGGCTACCGGGTCAACCTCGTGGCGCCCGGCCCGGTGGAGACCGAGGAGGCCGTCCCGCCCGAGGTCCGCGAGCGGTACCGCAAGCTCATCGCGCTCGGCCGGCTGGGGCGTCCCGCCGACGTCGCCGGCGCGGTGCTCTTCCTGGCGAGCGACCTCGGCTCGTGGATCAGCGGGGAGACCCTCAACGTCGATGGAGGAATCTGACATGGCCGCGACTTCCGGCATCTTCCGCGTCATGCTGCGGATGAGCATCCACCCGGGCAAAGAGCGGGAGTTCGAGGAGACCTGGTACAAGGTCGGGCACGCGATCACCGAGCACCCCGCCAACCTGCGCCAGTGGCTGTCGCGCTGCGACGACGAGGACGGCGCGTACTACGTCGTCAGCGACTGGGTGAGCGAACCGGGCTTCCGCGAGTTCGAGCGCAGCCCCGAGCATCTGGACCACCGCACCCGGCTGCACCCGTTCCGGGCGTCGGCGTCGATGGTCACCATGCACGTCGTCTACGAGATGACCGGCCGGGCCCTGGCCGGCGGGACACCGGCGCCGTCGGCCTCGCGCTAGCGGTCCGGTCCGGTGGGCGCCGTCGCCGCGGTGAGCCGGAGCCAGGTGTGCAGCAGCCCGTCCGGCAGCGAGGTCCGCGGCCGCCAGCCGAGGACCTCGTGCGCGCGGTGCACGTCGAACCATACGTCGCGGCGGTCGAACCCGCGGGCGGGCAGCCGCTCCACATGCGGCTCCCGCCCGAGCGCCGCGGCGACGCGCCGGGTCAGCTCGTCGAGCGAGACCGGCACGCCGGAACCGATGTTGAACGCCTCCGGCCCGCCCGCCTCGGGCACCCGGTGGACGAGGTGACGGGCGTGCAGGAGGGCCTCGACGACGTCGTCCACGAACACGTAGTCGCGGCGTGCCTCCGGCGGCCCGTAGAGCCGCAGCGGCCGCCCGGCCGCCGCGGCCTCCAGCCAGTGCCCGACGACCCCCTGCATGCTTCCGGTCCGCTGGCCGGGGCCGTAGGCGTTGGCGATCCGCAGCACGATCGGGCGCACCGCGTCGCGCGCGCCGAAGAGCGCCCGTTCGAGCTCCACCTTGGCCCGGCCGTACGCGGAGGCCGGGCCGAGCGGGTCGGTCTCCCGGTACGGCGGGGCCGCCCGCGGGGCGTACACCGCGCCGGCGCTGCTGGTCAGGATGAGCGCCGGACGGTCCCCGGTGCGGCGCAGGGCCGACAGCAGCCCGGTGAAGGCGGCGTGGTCGGCGGCGACGCGCTCGGGGTGCCGCTCGGCCAGGGCCGGGTTGATGGTGCTGGCCAGATAGAAGATCACCCGGGCGGCGCGCAGGGCGGGCGCGGGACGGCCGCCCGTCACCGCCGGGTTCGCGCGGGTGAGGGGCGCCGTGGGGACGCCCGCCATCGTCAGGGCCTCGGTGAGGCGGGCGCCGATGAAGCCGCCCGCTCCGACCACGGCCACCGGCTGCGGTTCCGTGTTCGCGTTCCTGTGAGCAACCACGTCCCGAACGGTCCCAGCGGCGGCTCGACGGCCGCTGTGACCTGGATCGAGGCGCCCGAACGAGGAAGAGGGTGAGTGTGATGCACGTTCTGGTCACCGGCGGAGCCGGGTTCATCGGATCCCGGGTGGCGGCCGCACTGCTGGCCGCGGGCCACCGGGTGCGCGTCCTGGACGCGCTGCTGCCCGAACTGCACTTCGCCGAGCCGCGGCTGCCCGGCGGCGTGGAGTTCGTGCGCGGCGACCTGCGCGACGAGGACGCCGTGCGGCGGGCGCTGCGCGGTGTGGACGCGGTCAGCCACCACGCCGCCATGGTGGGGCGCGGGCGGGAGATCCTGGACGCCCGCCGGTACGCCGACTGCAATGACCTCGGCACCGCGACGCTGCTCGTGGGGATGGTCGAGGCGGGCGTGGAGCGGCTGGCGTACGCCGGCTCGGTGGTGGTCTACGGGGAGGGCCGGTACCGCTGCCCGGACCACGGCCTGGTCCGTCCCGGGCGCCGGACGGTGCCGGACCTGGACGCCGGGCGGTTCGAGCCGCGCTGCGCCGAGTGCGGGCACGAGCTGGCCGCCGAGGCGATCGAGGAGGACGACCCGCTCGCCCCCGCGTACAACATCTACGCGGTCACCAAGCTGGCGCAGGAGAACCTGGTGGCCGCCTGGGCGACCGACACCGGCGGGAGCGCCGCCGCGCTGCGCTACCACAGCGTGTACGGGTCCGGGATGCTCGGCAGCTCCTACACCGGCGTGGCGGGCACCTTCCACCACGCCGTGGTGGAGGGGCGCCCGCCCCGGGTCTTCGAGGACGGGCTGCCCCGCCGCGACTTCGTGCATGTGGCCGACGTGGCGGAGGCCAACGTCGCCGCGCTCCGGCGCGGTGTGCCGGGGTTCCGCGCCTACAACGTCGGCAGCGGGACCCCGCACACCATCCACGACGTCGCCCGCGCCCTGGCCGCCGCGGCCGGCGGGCCCCCGCCCGTCGTGACCGGCGAGTACCGGGTGGCGGACGTGCGGCACATCTTCGCCTCACCGGCCCGGATCATGAGCGAGCTGGGCTGGCGGCCCCGCGTCGGCCTGGACGCGGGCCTGCGCGAGTTCGCCGCCGACCGCATGCGCGGCGGGGTGGCCCCGGCCGCGACCTGAAACGGGACCCGGGCCGGGGCCTGAGCCCCGACCCGGGCGGCGATCTGAGCCGCGCCCCGGGCGGGGCCCGGGCCGCGGCCGGCTCACCGGTCGGACCGGCGGCAGACGAAGGCCACGAAGAAGCGGGTCGTGTGGACGTCCACGACCTCGTCGAAGACCTCGTGCAAGAGGGGCTCCACCGCCGCCCCGGTCAGTAGCTGCGTCCGGTACGACGCCCAGCGGACACGGCCGCCCGTCGCGCGCATCACGGCCGCGTTGGCCAGGAACAGTGCGGAGCGGCCGAGGTGCTTGCCCGCCCCGTAACGGCCGCGCTGGTAGTCGTGGTAGTTGTCGATGGTCCAGAGGTTGCCGATGAAGGTGCCGCCGGGCTCCACGAACGTCTTCAGCCGTTCCAGGACCTTCCGCACCTGCCCCATGTGGTGGATCGCGTCCACGCAGAGGACCAGCGGCGCGGGCCCGACGCCGTCGAGGGCCCAGAAGTCCCCCTGGCGCAGCGTGAGCCCGGGATGGCCGACCCGGTCGCCCGTGATCTTCAGAGCCTGCTCGGAGATGTCGTTGGCGAGGATCTCCTTCGCCGGTGTGAGGTCGGCGGCCATCGCGGTGAACTCGCCGGTCCCGCAGGCGAACTCCAGCACCCGGGCGGCGTCCCGGCCGTGCTCCTCGATGTACTGGGCGATCTTCTTCTTCTGCGCCCGGAAGTCGTCGCCCAGGACGGGACGGCTCTCCACCTCCTCGCGGTCCCAGAACCGCCTGGCCCAGTAGTCCCGCCCCTCGGGAGCGTGTTCGCCGATCAGCCGGTGACCGGCGCTGACGAAGGTCTCAGCTAGCATGAGCGGCCCTTTCGAAGACGGCGTCGTCACCTCGCCCACGTCCCGCATGCCGCGTGTCGAGGCCAGGGCCGAAGCTTTCGGCATGGCGGTCGAGGTGCCCTGGAAGCCCGGTGGACCGGGCGTCGAGCGGGCCTGGATCCGCGGGTGCGAGCCTCCTGCGCGAACCGTTCCCGACGGCGCCGACACGGCGGCCCAGCGCAGCCGCGGCGGGCCGGCGACGAGAGGAGTTGTCCGTGAGCGAAGGCATGGGGCGCCGTGAACTGATCGGGAAGGGCGGCGCGCTGGTGCCCGCGGCGGGCGCGGCGGCGCTGCTGGCCGCGGCGCTGACGCCGGAGCCGGCGTCGGCCGACACCCCGGCGCGTGCCGGCATCCCGCTGCCGGGCACGTGGGCGATCACCGTGACCATCACCGACCTGCCCGGCGTCCCGCCCGAGCCCGGCCTGTTCGCGTTCGGCCGGGACGGCCTGCTCACCGGCACCGGCGGCGCTTCGAAGGTCGTCGGCTTCGGCACCTGGAAGGCCACCGGCGCCACCACGTTCGCGGTGGACTACCGGCACTTCGTCATCTCCGACGACGGCGTGGTGACCGGGACGGTGCGCGTCGAGCAGACCGGCAGGCTGGCGTCGCCGGACAGGCTGACGATGACCGGCAAGGCGGCACAGGTCGACAACGACGGGAACGTGGTGGTCACGCTCACGGCGACGTCGGCGGGCGAGCGCTACGGCTTCGGCCCGGCCGGCCTCGGCGGCTGAGCGTCCGGCGCCGCGCCCGCCCCGGGGCCGCTGGGGCCGCCGGCCAGCCGGCGGCCCCAGCGGCGGTAGTAGCGCGCCCGCACCAGCCGCCGCGGCAGCATCCGCGACATGGCGACCCGCCACCGGTAGTCCAGCCCGGGAACGCAGACCGGGTGCCCGGCGGCGACGGCGGCCAGCGCGTCGCGCGCCACGTCGTCCACGTCGAGCAGCCTGCCGAGCCGTCCCGACTCGCGATGCCCGGCGGAGCGGTGCAGCCGCGTCCCGCCGGTCGACCCGGGGCACAGCGCGGTGACGTGCACGCCGTCCCAGCAGACCTCGCCGTGCAGGCTCTCGCTGAACGAGGTCGCGAACGCCTTGGCCGCCGCGTACGGGGCGCCGCCGGGCGCGGGCAGGAAGCCCATCACCGACGAGACGTTGACGACGCCGCCGTGGCCGCGTTCGAGCATCCCGGGCAGCGCGGCCCGGGTCAGCCGGACCAGCGCGCCGGTGTTCAGGGCCAGGCCGTGCGCCAGCTCGGCGGGATCCCGGCGGGCGAGCGGGCCGATGCCGCCCAGCACCCCGGCCCCGTTGACCAGCAGGTCGACCGGCCGGTCCGGGTCGGCCACCCGCGCGGCGACCCGGTCCAGCCCGGCCGGGTCGGCCAGGTCCGCGGGCAGCGGCTCCACGTCGGCTCCGTGGTCGCGCTCCAGCTCGGCGGCCAGCGCGGCCAGCCGCGTCCCGTCGCGTGCGACCAGGACCAGCGCGCTTCCGCCGGCGGCCAGGCGGCGCGCGAACGCCGCGCCGATGCCGCCCGACGCGCCGGTCACCACGGCGTTGCGGTACTGCGTCATGTCCGCTCCTTCGTCACCAGGCGACCGGCAGGGCCAGCGGGCCCCGGATCATGCCGCCGGTCCGCCACTCCGGCCGGCGTCCGGGCTCGGCGTACCGCAGCCCGGGAAACCGTTCCAGCAGGGTGCTCAGCGCGACCGCCAGTTCCGCCCGCGCCAGCGCGGCGCCTAGGCAGCGGTGGACGCCGTGCCCGAACGCCAGGTGCGGGTTGGGGGCGCGGCGCAGGTCGAGCCGGTCGGGGTCGGTGAACACGGCGGTGTCCCGGTTCGCCGAGGTGATCGCCGGGAGCACCGCCTCGCCGGCGCGGATCCGCGTCCCGCCCAGTTCGAGGTCGCGGGTGGCGACGCGGATCGTCCCGCCGCCGGCGGAGACCGCGACGTAGCGCAGCAGCTCCTCGGCCGCCGCCGGCATCAGCCCCGGGTCGCCGCGCAGCCCGGCGAGCTGCGCGGGATGGTCGAGCAGCGTCTGGACCGACCCCGCGATCAGGCCGGCCGCCGTCTGGTACCCGGCGACGAGCAGGGTGACACCGAGGGCGACGAGCTCCCGCTCGGTGAGCCGGTCCTCGTCCCGCGCGGTCACCAGGGAGCTGAGCAGGTCGTCGCTGGGGTCGGTGCGGCGGGCAGCGACCAGGGCGGCGAAGTACGCGCGCAGCCGCTCGGCGGCGCGCAGCACGGTCCCGGGGTCGGTGCCGGTGGTGCCCAGGTAGTCGTCGGCCCACCCGCGGAACCGGTCGTGGTCGGGTTCCGGGACGCCCAGCAGCGCGCTGATCACCCTGATCGGCAGCGGCCCGGCGAAGCCCGCCACCAGGTCGGCCGGGGGGCCGGCGGCGGCCATGGCGTCCGCCAGCTCCTCGGCGATCGCGCGGATCCGCGGCCGGAACCGCCGCATCCGGTGCGCGGTGAACTCCCCGGCGATCAGCCGCCGCAACCGGGTGTGCTCCGGCGGGTCCATCGTGGTGATCGAGCCGGCCTCCAGCGCGATGCCGCGCACCCGCGGCGCGCCCTCGCGGGCGGCGGCGGCCCGGCTCAGCCGCGCGTCCGCCAGCAGCCGATGGTTGTCGGCGTAGCGGCTGGCCAGCCAGGCCGGCCGCCCGTCGGGCAGCCGGACGCGCGCGACGGGCCGGTGTTCCCGCAGCCGCGCGTACTCCCGCGCCGGATCGGGGCCCGGGGGCACCCGCGGCGGGAAACGCAGTTCCTCCTCGTCGGCCATGTCCGCGTCGGCCATGTCAGCTCCCTGGCTCGGTTGCTACCGGGACCGGCATCGTCGGCCTCCCGGTTCGAGGGCCGCTCGACGCCGGCCCGCCCACCGGCCTCGATCACGGCTCGAGGAGGACGCCCGAAGGTGGCCGTGTGCGGACGCCGCCGGCGCTCGCCGCAAGCGAGCCGACCGGAGGGAGCACCCGTGCTGGACAACGCGCTCGGTGTCGTAGCGCTCTCGGGAAGCGGCATCACCGCGGGTGTGCTGCTCGCCGTGGCCGTCAGCGTCGTTCCCACGCTGCGGGCGGTGCCCCCGCCCCTCTACGTGCGCATCCACCAGCTGCTCGGACGCAACTGGGACCCCACCATGCCGGTGATCGTGCTGACCTCGGCGGTGACGAGCCTCGTGCTGGCCCTGATCGCCGACAGCGGCGCGGCGCGGGTGCTGTTCCTGGCCGGCACGGTGCTGCTGGTCGCGGTCTCGGGCGTCTCCCATCTGCTGAACGTCCCGCTGAATCGCCAGGTCAAGAGCCTGGATCCGGACGCGCCCCTGCCGGAGGACTGGCGGGACCCGCGCGCCGAGTGGCGGCGCTGGCACCTGCTGCGCACCGTCCTGGCGATCGCGGCCGTGCTGGTGAACGCGACGGCCGCGGTGATCTGAGGAGAGACCGTGAACACAGGACTGCGAGACAGACGGACCCTGGTGACCGGCGGCACCCGCGGGGTGGGACGCGAGGTCGCCCTGGCGGTGGCGCGGGCGGGCGGACGTGTCGTCGCCGGCTACCACCGGGACGAGACCGCGGCCAAGGAGCTGGCGGCCGAACTGGAGGGCATCGGCGGCGGGCACCGCGTCGTGCGCGCCGACGTGACCACCGAGGCCGGCGCCGGGCTGCTGGCCGCCCGGTGCCGCGACACCCTCGGCGGCCTGGACGTGCTCGTCAACAACCTGGGCGTGGACGCCTCCGCCGAACTGACCGAGCTCGGGCACAGCGAGTGGGGACGGGTGCTCGACGCCAACCTCACCTCGATGTACCTGGTCACCCGGGCCGCGCTGGGGCTGCTGGCGGACGGCGCGTCGATCGTCAACGTCGGCAGCTCGCTGGCGCAGCGCGGCGCCCCCGGCCGCGCGCACTACGCCGCGTCCAAGGCGGGCGTGCTCGGGCTGAGCAGCTCGCTGAGCAAGGAACTGGGGCCGCGCGGCATCCGCGTCAACACGGTGCTGCCCGGCTTCGTCGACAAGCGGGACGGCGGCGGGCCGCCGCCCCAGATCCGGGAACGGCTCGCCGGGATGACCGCGCTCCGCAGGCTGGCCCGCCCCGAGGACGTCGCCGGCGTCGTGCTGTTCCTGGCGGGCGACCTGTCAAGGGCCGTGACCGGGGCGGTCATCCCGGCCGACTGCGGTGTCTGACCATGCCGGACAAGGAGATCTCATGAGCGACGACGACGGCGGCGGGCGGATCCTCGGATTCCTCGGGCTGGGCGTGATGGGCACGGGAATGGCCACCCGCCTGGTCGAGGCGGGCTACGGGGTGCGCGTCTACAACCGGACGGCGGCCAAGGCGGCACCGGTGGTCGAGGCGGGGGCACGGGCGGCGGAGACGGCCGTCGAGGCGGTGGACGGGGCCGGTGTGGTGGTCGTCAGCCTCGCCGACGAGCCCGCGGTCGAGAAGGTGCTCTTCGGCGACGCGGCGCCCGGACTCGCCGAGGGCGCCCTCGTCATCGACACCTCCACGGTCTCGCCGGACTTCGCCCGCGAGGCCGCGCGCCGGCTGGCCGCCCTGGGCGTCCGCCGCGTCGAGGCGTGCGTCTTCGGCAACCCGCTCCAGGCCCGGTCCGGGGAGCTGCGCGTGCTGACCGCAGGGGACCGGGCGGACGTGGACGCGGCGCGCGACGTGCTGGAGGCGGTCGGCAAGGACATCCGGCACTTCGGGCCGCCCGGCTCGGCCGCCACGATGAAGCTCGTCCTCAACATGCTCATCGGGACGGAGATCGCCGCCCTGGCCGAGGCCGCCGAGCTGGGCCGCGGCGCCGGGCTGGACCGCGACGCCGTCCTGGACTGCGTGGCCTCCAGCGGGGTCGCGTCCATGGTGATGGCGTTCCGTGCGGCGATCATGCGGGAGCGCCGGTACGAGCCCGCCGCCTTCCGCACCAGCCTGATGGCCAAGGACCTGCGGCACGCCGTCGAGCTGGCCGGCGCCGCCGGCGGCGGGCTGCCGCTGGCCGAGCGGGCGCTGGAGATCGTGACGCGGGCCGTCGACCGCGGCGACGGCGACAAGGACCTGGCCGTTCTCGCCGAGCACGCACACAACTCACGACAGGGGTGACGCATGACCGACACCAGCACCGCGGTGCCGCCGCGGGACGAGGACGACCGCGCCGGCCGCGCCGACCATGCCGACCATGCCGACCGCGACGCCTTCGACGTCCTGGCCGCGCTTCCCGCCCGGCACCGGCTGATGATGCTGACGATGGGCCGGGTCGTCGCGCCGGTGGTCTGGGCGCTCACCGAGCTGGGCGTCCCCGACCGGCTCGCGGACGGCCCGCTCCCGGTCGGCGAGCTGGCCCGGGGCACCGGAACCCACGAGCCCACCCTGTTGCGGCTGCTGCGCAGCGCGGCGTCCTTCGGGGTGTTCGCCGAGGAGCCCGACGGCCGGTTCCGGCTGACCCCGATGTCGCGGTTCCTGCGCGCCGACGCCGAGCAGAGCGTCCGCGACCTGGTGCTGATGAACGGCACCGAGCTGTTCTGGCGGCCCTACGAGGCCATCCTGCACACCGCGCGCACCGGCCGGCCCGCGTTCGACCACGTCTTCGGGACGTCCCTCTTCGAGTACCTGGAGGACCGGCCCGACCTGGCCGGCCTCTTCCACCGCGCGATGACCGCGGCCAGCCGGCGGGGCTCGGCCGCGGTCGCCGCGGTCCTCGACCTGCCCCCGGGGGCCCGGGTCGCCGACGTCGGCGGCGGCCAGGGCTACCTGCTGGCCGAGGTGCTGCGCCGGCACCCCGGCTGCCGGGGGCTGCTCTTCGACCGTCCGGCGGCCGTCGAGGACGCCCGTGACTTCCTGGCCGGACGGGATCTGGCCGACCGCACCGAGTGCGTCGCCGGCGACTTCTTCACCGAGGTCCCCGGCGGCTGCGACGCCTACCTGCTCAAGCACGTGCTGCACGACTGGGACGACGACGACGCCGTCCGCATCCTGCGCAGCGTGCGGCGGGCCGCCGGCGACGACGGCCGGGTGCACGTGATCGAGATGGTCACCGGGGAGCTCAACACGCTGGACGTCGTGCGGCTGCTGGACATCGACATGCTCGTCTCCGCCGGCGGCCGGGAGCGTTCGGCCGGGGAGTACCAGCGGCTCGCCGCCGCGGCGGGCCTGCGGCTCACCGGGCGGCGCGCCGCCGCCGGAACGACCGTCCTGGAGTTCCGCGCCGAGGTCAGCGCGGGCTGAGGTCCCGACCCCGCCGCCCCCGGTCGCCGAGCGCCTCCATCGCCTCGACCAGGGCGGCGGGGGCGGGCAGCCCGGCCACCTCGTCCCGGATCGCCCGCGCCGCCCGCGCGTAGCCGGTGCCCTCCAGCAGGGCGCCGGCTTCCGCGCGGACGCGGTCGACGGTGGTCTCGGCCAGCGGCAGGGAGCGCCCCGCGCCGCTCGCGGCGACCTGCCGCGCGTTGACCGGCTCGTCGGCGAACGAGGGCACGACCAGCTGCGGCACCCCCAGCACCGCGGCGGTGATCGTGGTGCCGGCGCCGCCCTGGTGCACGATCGCGTCGCAGGCGGGCAGCGACAGGTTGAGCGGCACGGACTCCAGCACCGGCGTGCCGGCCGGCAGCTCGCCGATCAGGTGCCGGTGGCCCGCGCCGATCGCGACCAGGATGTCGACGTCCAGGTCGCAGAGCGCCTCGACCGCGCAGCGCACCGGGTCCAGGTGACCGGTCTGCTTGACGAACGTCGTCCCCCACGTCACGCACACGCGCGGCTTCCCGCGCGGACCGGCGGGCAGGTCCGGGACGATGCCCGAGCCGTTGAACGGCACGTACCGCATCATCGTGCGGTTGGGCGCCTCGGCCAGCTGTAGGCGGGGCGGGCACACGTCGAGGGTGACCGTGCCCAGATGGTCGGCGTCCGGTACGCCGTGCCGTTCCAGCAGAGGGGCCAGCGCGGGCGACTCGATGTCCCAGCGCTCGCAGGTGTAGTCGGTGCCCCACAGGTGGCGCACCAGCGGCAGGCCGAGGACCTCCGCCGCCACCAGCCCGGCGTAGGCGCGCGGCTCGTACACGACGACGTCGGGCCGCCAGCGCCGCGCGAACCCGATGACATCGCCGGCCATCGCCTCGGCCACGGCCGCGAACATCCGCATACCGCGGGCGGACCGTGCCTCCTCGCTGCTGCGCCAGCCCGGGTCGGTCTCGCCGTCCTGGTACCAGACCGCACTGAGGTCGACGTCGACGCCCGCCTTCACCGCCGGCAGCCCGGTGCCCCGCACCGCGTTCAGGTAGGAGGGCTGGGAGGCGACGGCGACCTCGTGGCCCGCGGCGCGCAGCGCCCAGGCCAGCGGGACCATCGGGAAGAAGTGGGAGGGGGCGGGGAAGGTGGTGAAGAGAACGCGCATGACGGATTCCTTGCTCTCGGCTGGAGGGCCTCACGGCGTGGCACGCCGTGGACGTGCGGGCTCAGGAGCCGACGTGGAAGAGGTCGGCGAGCGCGCCCGCTGCCAGGTCCGCCGCTTCCGCGGTGGGCCGGCCGGGACTGCGCCAGGAGACGAACCCGTCGGGCCGGACGAGAACGGCCCCGTCCGGGGGCATCCGGTGGCCTTCGCCCCACACGTCACCGGGATCGTGCAGGTCGTCGCCGAACCGGCGGACGTCCAGGGGAACGCCGAGCCGGTCCGCCGCCGTGCGCGCGCTCGCGGACCACACGCCGCCCTCGGGTCCCGCGACGAGCACGGGACGGCCGCGGTAGAGGTCGAGTGTGGAGATCCTCCGGCCGTCCCGCCGGATCCACGCGTGCGGGGCACGGGTGCCGACCTGCCCGGTCAGCCGCTCGGGCGGGAACGCCTCCGGGCCGGCGGCGTCGCCGCCGTACCGGTAGCCGAAGACGGCCGCGTAGTAGGGGGCGGCGACCTCGCCCGTGCCGAGCACGTCGCGTCCGGTCCGGTCCCGCATCTGGAGCAGGGCCTGGCGCAGGGTGAAGGCGGCCACCGGCCTGCGCTCGGCTTCGTAGCCGTCCAGGATCCCGGGACCGGCGTGCCCGTTCAGCACGGCGGCCAGCTTCCAGGCAAGGTTGTGGGCGTCCTGGATGCCCGTGCCGGAGCCGAGCGCCCCCACCGGCGGCATCGCGTGCGCGGCGTCGCCGGCCAGGAACACCCGCCCGTCGCGGAACCGCTCGGCGACGACGGCGCCGATCCGGTAGTGCAGAAGCCGCGTGCCGTCCTGGAGCTGCGGGACGATGCGCGGCTCCAGGTCCGGGTCGCCCACCGCCTTGCGGATCATGTCGGCCGCCTCGGCCACGTCCACGCGGGTGACCGGGACGCTGAACACCCACCGGCCGGCGCCGTCGTGCGGGACGATCACCGTGCCGGGCACCGGCCGGTCCACGTGGCACACCGCGATGCGGCGGTCGCCCACGTGCCGCGACAGGTCCGCCTCGAACGCCAGCGTCACGGTGTCGCCGAGCGTGCCCGGTCCCTCGCCCGGGATGCCCAGCCGCTCGCGCACCGGGCTGTCGGCGCCGTCCGCGGCGATCAGGTATTCGGCCGCCACGGTGCGCTCGGCGCCGGTGTCCTGGTCCACGACCAGCGCGCGCACGCCGCCCGCGTCCTGCTCGAAGGACGTCAGCGCCGTGCCGAGGCACAGCCGCGCGCCGAGCCCGGCGGCCCGCTCGCGCAACAGCGCCTCCAGCCGGTCCTGGTCGACCGGAACCCACGGGCACGGGCTGAACTCGGCGGGGTCCTCCGCGGGCTCGCCGCCCAGCCTGCCGCGCTCCGGGCCGGCGAGGGTCTCCGCCGTGATCATCAGCGCGCCGGTGTTGACGTTGCGCCGGTCCAGCACGTCCGCGGCGAGGCCCGCCTGGCGGAACAGCTCCTGGGTGCGCGGGTTGACGGTGCGGGCCCGGGGATGCACCAGGATGCCGCGGTGCCGCTCGACCACGGTGACCGGGACGCCGAGCCGGCGCAGGAACACCGCCGCGGACAGGCCCGTCAGCCCGCCCCCGACGACCAGCACGGGAACGGTCTCGTCAGCGGACATGGCACCTCCCGGAGCACGTCTGGACCTCGCCGACGTACACGTCCTGCGGATCGCCGGCCCGCTCGCCGCTCATCACGAACGCCGACACGAACCCGCGCGGCGTGTGCGCCAGCCCGGTGTAGCTCCCGAGGAACGGGCCGTCGAACCAGCGGAACGCCTTGTCCAGGTCGAACGGCCCGCCCAGCCGCCGTTCCCGGAAGCCCTCGCCGCGGACGCAGCCGGGCCCGCCGCAGGTCGCCATCCAGTGGGTGGTGGAGGCGCCCGCCGCGGCCGTGTCGTCGCGCAGGTCGTAGTAGGTGATGGCGAGGGTGCCGTCCGGGGCGGCGTCGATCTGCGGGGTGAACGCCTGCCCGGTGCCGCCGGGCGGCGAGTCGGGCGTGCCGTTCACCCGCCGCGGGCGCGCCCAGGTCCGCCCGCCGTCGGACGAGGCGGTCAGCGCGACCGCGCTGCGGCTCCCGCTGAGCCGCGCGTCGTTCCACACCATGTACACGCGGCCCCTGGCGTCCACGGTCACGTCGGGGACCAGCGAGGCGCCGACGATCGGCGTGGTCGTCCCGGGCAGCACCGGGACGCCGAGGTCGGTCGCCGCGATCGTCGAGGGCGCCGACCAGGTCGTGCCGCCGTCGGTGGAGCGCATGACGCGCAGCAGTTCGGGCCCGTCCCCGGCGGCGGCGGTCGCGGCCGACGCCCCGCCGGGCGCGAACGGGCCCTCGTGGAACAGGTCGAGCAGGGTGCCGTCCGGCAGCACGACGATCTGGTTGCCGATCGTCCCGTCGCCCGCGGGCGGCCGGTGGATCGCGCGGGCGGGCTCCCACGTCCGGCCGCCGTCGGACGTGCGGCTGAACAGCAGCTCGTGCGTCTGGTCCGTGGTGTTGTGGCGGTTCCACACCAGGTACGCCCGGCGCGGGTGGCGGGGGTCGACGGTGAGCGCCGGCTTGTCGTGGAAGTACCCGGCCATCGGGTCGGCGTCGACCTCCACCGGGGCGTTCCAGCTCTGCCCGCCGTCGCCGGAGGTGAGGACGGCGACGCCGGTGGTCAGCGGGGCGAGCCCGGCGGCCATCACGGCCGCGTAGAGCCGCCCGTCCGGGCCGAAGGTCAGCCAGGGGTTGGCGATGCGGCCGTACGGGCCGCCCGAGCAGAGTGTGATGGGCGGTGACACCTGACGCCACGACCGGCCGCCGTCGGCGGTCACCGTCGTCACCATGCCGCGTGCGCTGCCGTACGCCCACCGGTCCTGCTGCCAGCCGACGACCCGGCGGCGCGGGTCGGCGGGGTCGATCGCCAGCGTCGGCTCGGCCTCGACGCCCACCGTGTAGGTGTCGCCGGGGAACGTGTCCGCCGTGCACGAGGCGAAGGGGCTGGCCCCTGAGACCCGGGCGGGCGGCGCCGGGGCGGACGCCGATGCCGGGGCCGTCACCGCCGGTGCGCCCAGGAGCGGAACCGCCAGGAGCGCGGCGGACAGGGGTCGGAATCTGTGTCGCATCATCGGGGACCTCGCGTCGTCGTGACCCGGCAGGGCTCGGGACCGTCGCCGTCCGGCGGCGGAAGGTCAGGCCGACGGTAGGGGGCCCGGCTGGAAGATCACTCGAATCCGCGGCGGTGCCGCGCGGCGTGGCACCGCGCCGATTCGAGCGTCCGACGACCCGCCGGTTTCACAATCCGTCCCATGAGCGGCCTGATGGAGACCGAGGTACTGATCGTGGGGGCGGGGCCGGTGGGCCTCACCGTGGCGGTGGAGCTGGCCCGGCGCGGTGTGCCCTGCCGGGTGGTGGAGGAACGCTCCGCCCCCCGCGAGAGCACCCGCGGTTGCACCGTGTACCAGCGCACCCTGGAGGTCTTCGACGCCATGGGCCTGCCGGTGGACGACTACGTCGCCGAGGGGGCCCGGATGGCGCACCGCGTCTACCACCTCTTCGGCGAGCGGATCGGCACGGTCGACATGGCCGAGCCGGGCAGCGCCCGTCCCTACCCGCTGGTCGTCGGGCAGAACGTCACCGAGCGGTATCTGGAGCGGCGGCTGGCGGACCTGGGCGTGCTGGTGCAGCGCGGCACGTCCGCCGGCGCGGTGACCCAGGAGAACGACGGCGTCACCGTCACCCTGCACCACGAGGGGGGACGGCGGTCGGTCATCCGGGCGGCCTGGCTGGTGGCCGCGCAGGGGGCGGCCAGCGGCGTCCGCGACTCGCTCGGCGTGGCGTGGCGGGAGTGGCGCCGGTTCACCGGCCTCCAGATGCTGCAGATCGACGCGCGGGTGCGGCTGCCGTTCGGCCTGGCGCCGGACGAGGCCCACCTGTTCTTCGGCGCCGGCGGGCACGTGGGCTGCGTGCCGCTGCCGGACGGGCGGCATCGGGTGTTCGTCGTCCGGCGAAGTGCCGGGGGCCCCGACGAGCGCGGCGATCCCCGGCCCGCCGAGATCGCCGCGGCCATGGAGCGGCTCTGCGGCGTCGGCGAGGTCGGCTTGAGCGAGGGGAGCTTCGCCTGGCGGGTGCGGTTGCAGAACCGGTTCGCCGAGCGGATGCGCGTCGGCCGGGTGCTGCTGGCGGGCGATTCGGCGCGGGTGTTCGCCCCGGTGCACGCGCAGGGCATGAACACCGGCGTCCAGGACGCCTTCAACCTGGGCTGGAAGCTGGCGGCGGTGGCCGGGGAGGGCGCCCCCGAGGCGCTGCTGGACACCTACGAGGCCGAGCGGCGCCCCGTCGCCGAGGAGCTGCTGGCGCGCACCGAACGCTCCCTGGACTTCGGCGTCCAGGAGTCGCCCGGCCGCGACCCCCTGCTCGCCGCGATCGCGGTGAACCGCCCGAAGCGCACCCAGCTCGCCATCGACTACCCCGATTCCCCGCTCACCCGCGACCTGCTCGGCGAGGCCGCCGGCCCCCGTGCGGGCCGGCGGGCCCCGGGCCGGTGGGAGGGCCACTGGACGCTGCTCGTGCTCCCCGGCCCGCGCCCGGACCGGTGGGGGATCGGCCGGCTCATGACCGGCCTGGACTCGCGGGTGGACGTCATCGTCGACGTCGACGGCGAGGCGTCGTCGGCGATGAACGCGGCGCCGGACGCCCCCGCCATCCATCTCATCCGGCCCGACGGTCACATCGGCCTGCGCGGCGGCCTCGAACACGGCCCGCAGGTGGCCGCCTACCTCGACACCGTTCTCGGCCCCGTCCCGCCCCGAACTCGATCCACGGCCTAGGAGATCGCATGCCGGCCTTGAGAACCCTGAAGGTCCTGACCGCCGCGCTCGTCGCCCCGCTGCTGGCGGCGCAGGCGGGCGCGCCCGCCGCCCGCGCGAGCACCGCCGCGGTCCCGTCCCGCCCGCAGGCCGTGCCGGTCGAGGTGACCGGTGACGGGTTCTGCGCCCCGGGCCCGGACCCGCGCCCGGCGGGCCCGATCACCTTCGGGGTGAGCACGCCCGACGCGGCGGGGCGCTGGTGGGCGGTGATGCGGCTGCGCGGCGCGGCGACCATGGACCGGGTCCGGCAGGAGTTCGCCGACAGCTACTCGCCGGACCCGGCCGTGGCGGTCCCCGCGCTGCGCGCCATCTACCGCGACGTCGACTTCCGAGGCGGCGCCTCCGTCACCCCGGACGCGCCGGTGTCGGTCACCTCCGCCTTCGAGCCGGGCACGTACTACATGTCGGACACGGCGCTGGAGGGTGCGACGGACGGCTGCGGCACCGGCCGCACCCACCTACAGCGCTTCCACGTCGCCGGACGGCCGCGGTCCACGCCGCCCCCCAGGACCGGCACCGAGATCCAGGCGCGGACGACCGCCGGCGGCGGGCAGCGCTTCGACATGCCCCGGTCCTGGCCGTCGCGGGCGTCCGTCCTAGTGCGCAACCGGGCGGAGCAGCCCCACGAGGTCATCATCGTCGGCGTGGCCCCGGGCACCGGGGACGCGGACGTCGCCCGGTATTTCGACGCCGTCCAGAATGGCGACACCAGCGTGCCCAGTCCGTTCGGGGCGACCGTCGGCGGGATGCTCGCCATTTCCCCGGGCCGCACCGCCGCATTCCGCATCGACCTGCGCCCGGGGCGCTACTGCGTGCTGTCCTTCGTGCGCAATCCACGGACCGGGGTGAAAAGCGCCTTCGAAGGAATGTTCGCGACAGTCACGGTCCGCTGAGAAATTCTCCGCGGCCGGTCGAGCACGGCTCGAGCGGCCGCATGGACGATCGACCCGGCCCGTTCCGAAACGCAGTCGAAAGGTGGTTCCATGTCCCTCGATCACGCCTCCGAACAGGTGCAGCGGCTCAGCCGGATCGTCTTCCGCCCGTGGGAGCCGCAGATCATCTCCACGTTCGTGCGGTTCGAAATGGCCGACCGGCTGGCCAAGGGTCGCAGAACGGTCGGAGACCTCGCCGGCGAACTCGGCGCGCACAACGACTCACTCGGCCGGTACCTGCGTTCCTGCGTCGTCCTGGAACTGCTCGAAACCGATGACGGCGACACGTTCGGAATCACCGAACTCGGCCGCCTCCTATGCTCACACGAGGCCGGAATGCGCAACATCGTGATGATGAACTTCACCTCCGGCATCTGGAACCGGGCCGGCCGGCTGCACGAAACCATCATGACCGGGAGGACCGTCCCGGACGACCAGGGCGAGGACCTCTACGACTACTACCGGCACAACCCGCGCGAGCGCGCCTGGCACGCCGCCGCCATGGCCGACCTGGCCGGCGACGCGGGCGCCGCGATCGCCGAGCACCACGACCTCGGCGGCGTGTCCACGGTCGTGGACGTCGGCGGCAGCCTCGGTGTGCTGCTGTCGCGGCTGCTCGCAGGGGCGCCGGACGTCACCGGCACGGTGTTCGACCTGCCCGGCATCGTGGAGAGCGGCCGCGAGTGGGCCGCGAGCACGGCGGTGGCGGACCGGCTGTCGTTCGTCGGCGGCAGCTTCTTCGAGGACGTCCCGCCCCCGGCCGACCTCTACCTGCTCAAGCAGGTGCTCTGCGACTGGGGCGACGAGGACTCGGCGCGGATCCTCGACTCCATCCACCGCGGCGCCCCGTCGGGCAGCCGGCTGGTGGTGATCGAGTGGATGCGCCCGGACGGGAACGAGCCGTCGGAGTACGACAGCATGAGCCTCGGCCTCCAGACCGTCACCGGTGGCCGGGTCCGGACCGAGAGCGAGTTCGTCGGGCTGCTGGAGGGGGCCGGGTTCAAGTTCGAGTCGACCGTCACCGTGCCGAGCACGCTGCTGCCGCGGCCGTGGCACCTGATCCAGGCGGTCCGCCCCTAGCGCGTCCCGGTCCGCCTTTCCGATGCCGGCCGCGACTTGACCGGAACCGGTGTCACCAG
This sequence comes from Spirillospora sp. NBC_01491, assembly GCF_036227065.1. GTDB lineage: Bacteria > Actinomycetota > Actinomycetes > Streptosporangiales > Streptosporangiaceae > Spirillospora > Spirillospora xylanilytica. The sequence goes on along the minus strand of NZ_CP109432.1, from coordinate 1,343,291 downwards.
TTCCATGGGAACGACGCGGAATTCTCTCCGAGATTTCCGGACCCATGGGACAGAGGCCAAGGAGAATCCTTCGATGTCCGATTCGAAACGACCGTCCTGGGCCGCCTCCGGAGTCGTGGACGCCCCTCCCAAGGAGGTGTGGAAGGCCCTCGTCGGCTTCCTCAAGGACTCCGGTATGGGCGAGGTGACGGTGAACGAGGCGGAACGGCGCGTCTCCCTCCAGGGCGACTGGTGGTACCGGGGCGAGCACATCGTCAAGGAACACGACGGCGGCAGCCTGATCCAATACCAGGTGTACAACATCGCCTCCGGGGCGACGCGCTGGATGGTGCCGCTGGTGGCGCCGTCCAACGGAAAACTGCGCGACGGCTTCCAGGAACTGCTCCGCGGTCTCGGGCAGAGCCTTCGTGCCGGGGCGCGCTACCGCGGCAAGTAGCCGCACCCGGATCGGTACCGGGTCAGATAACGGCCAGGCGATATCTGGCGTCAGCCAATTGCCGTGCGGCCCGAATACGAATGATCCTCGACCTCCCCTTGAGCGAGTGGCCAGCGCCGCCGTCCACGATGGCGGCATTCCACTCGACAGCGGGGAGGTCGGCTCATGAAGGCGCTCGTGCTGTGCGGCGGGCATGGGACGCGGCTGCGGCCCATCACGCACACCTCGGCCAAGCAACTGGTCCCCATCGCCAACAAGCCCGTCCTGTTCTACGGCCTGGAGGCGCTGCGCGACGCGGGCATCGAGGACGTCGGCGTCGTCGTCGGCGACACCGCCGGCGAGGTGTGCCGCGCGGTCGGCGACGGCTCGCGGTTCGGCCTGCGGGTCACCTACATCCGGCAGGAGGCGCCGCTGGGCCTCGCGCACGCCGTGCTCATCGCCCGGGAGTACCTCGGCGACGACGACTTCGTCCTGTACCTCGGCGACAACTTCCTCCTCGACGGGCTGACCGGCGTCATCGAGGAGTTCCGCCGCACCCGGCCGGACGCGCGGCTGCTGCTCACCCCGGTCGCCGATCCCGGCTCCTTCGGCGTGGCGGAACTGGACGGCGACGGCCGGCTGCTCGGCGTCGAGGAGAAGCCGGAACGGCCGCGCAGCGACCTGGCCATCATGGGGGTGTACCTGTTCACCCCCGTCGTGCACGAGGCGGTGCGCTCGATCAAGCCGGACCCGCGCGGTGAACTGGAGATCACCACCGCGATCCGGTGGCTGCTGGAGCGGGGGACCCGGGTGACCTCCCACATCGTCCACGGCTACTGGAAGGACACCGGGCGGGTCGAGGACATGCTGGAGTGCAACCGGCTCGTCCTGGAGTCCCTGGAACCGCGGGTCGAGGGCGAAGTGGACGCGGCCACCGAGATCACCGGCCGCGTCGTCATCGAGGCGGGCGCCCGGGTCGCCGGCTCGCGGCTGGTCGGCCCGCTGATCGTGGGAGCCGGCGCGGTCGTCTCCGGCAGCTACCTCGGCCCCTTCACCTCCATCGGGCCCGGCTGCGTGATCCGCGACACCGAGGTGGAGTTCTCCATCGTCATGGAGCGTTCGTCGGTGCTCGGCGTGCCGCGGATGCGCGACTCCCTCCTCGGCAAGGACGTCGTCATCACCCCCGCCGCCGAGCAGCCCCGCGCCCACCGGTTCGTCGTCGGCGACCACAGCCGGGTCCGCCTGGGATGACCCCGCCGCCGACCGCCGGTCCAGCGAGCCTCAAGCGGCCGCGTGTCCGATGGCGGCACGTTCCCTCTCTGCCTTGGAGGTCCACCATGCCGTACGCGGCGATCACCTACCGGGTCAAGCCGGGATGCGAGGACGAGCTGGCGGAGGTCTTCGCCGGCTTCAAGCGGGTCGACACCCCGGACATGCGCGACGAGAACGGGGAGACGGCCGGCCGGCTGCTCGGCACCGCGGTCTTCGTGAAGGACGAGTTCATGGTCCGCTTCATCCACTACGAGGGCGACTTCATCGCCATCGCCCGGCACATGGCCCGCCAGCAGGGCGTGCACAACCTGGAGGAGAAGCTCGGCCCGTACCTGACGCACCGGCGGCCCGCCGCGTCCCCCGAGGAGTTCAAGGAGAACTTCCGCGAGGCGATGATGCGCTGCCTGTCCCAGCTCTCGGTGGACACGCACCCGGCGGGAAGCTGACGCGGCTCGTTGAGGGGAGCCGAGCGCGATGGACATCATGCCTGTGACGGCCGGTCCGGCGGGCGTGCCCGGCGCGCCGCCGGCCGACCCCGAGCCCGCGTCCGGAACACGTTTCACGGTGCTCGGGCCGCTGGAGATCCACGACGGGCTGCGGATCCGCACTCCCCGCGCGCACAAGCTGCGGGTGCTGCTGGCGCTGCTCCTGGTGCGGTGCAACACCGTCGTGTCGACGGACGCGCTGATATCCGAGCTGTGGGGCGACCGCCCGCCGCGCACGGCGCTCAAGGCGCTGCGGGTGTACGTCTCCCAGTTGCGCCGGACCCTGTCGGTGCTGCCTCCGCACGGCCGGCGCCCGGTCATCGTGACCCGTGATCCCGGCTACCGGCTGGAGATCGACGACGGGACGCTCGACCTCGTCCGGTTCGAGCGGCTCTGCGAGCTGGGGCGGATGGCCACCGACGAGGGCGACCTGGAGCGCGCGTTGCGGCACTACCGCGCGGCCACCGGGCTGTGGCGCGGGCCGGCGCTGGTCGACGTGCGCTCCTCGTCGGTGCTGGAGGGGGTGGCGCTGAGCCTGGAGGAGTCACGGATCTCCGCCCTGGAGCGCCGCATCCGGTTGCAGATCCGGCTGGGCGGGCACGTCGGGGTCATCGGGGACCTGCGCGCCCTGGCCACCGAGCATCCGCTGCACGAGCGCGTCCACGCGCAGTTGATGGTGGCGCTGTACCTGGCCGGGCGGAGGGCGGACGCCCTGGCGGCGTTCCGCGTCCTGCGCGAGGCGTGCGTCACCGACCTCGGTGTCGAGCCGAGCCACGACCTCCAGGCGCTGCACCGGTCGATCCTGGAGTCCGACGAGGCGTCCACGCCGCACTGGGAGACGTGGATCGCCTGACGGCGGGGTTTTCCCGAGACTGGCCGCTGCTTTATCCCCGGCTGAGACGCTCGACGTCGTGAGCCACTCACAGTCACCACCGGGGAGTGGAGCCGGACAAAGGAGCGGCACCATGGATTTCGGTCTCAAGGGACGGCACGCGGTGGTCACCGGGGGCACCCGGGGCATCGGCCGCGCGATCACCTGGGCCCTGCTGGAGCAGGGCGCCTCGGTCACCGCGTGCCACCGTCAGGAGAACGCGGAGGCGGCCGCCCTCCGCGCGGAGTTCGCCTCGCGCGGCGCGTCGGCGCGGCTGGTCCGCGCCGACGTGACCGCGGAGGCGGACGCGCGGCTGCTGCTCGACCGCGCCCGCGACGCGTTCGGTGCCGTGGACGTGCTGGTCAACAACGCCGGGATCATCAGCCATCTGCCGCTGGCGGAGATGGCCGAGGACGAATGGGCGCGCGTGGTCGACACCAATCTCGGCGGCACGTACCGGATGATCCGCGCGTCGCTGGACCGGCTCGCCCGGCCGGCGTCGATCGTCAACATCACCTCGGCCGTCGCCAAGCACGGGATGCCGAACGCGTCCCATTACGTGGCGTCCAAGGCCGGGATCATCGGACTGACCCGCGCGCTGTGCAAGGAACTCGGTCCCGAGGGGATCCGGGTCAACGCGATCACCTGCGGGATCGTCGACGACACGGGCCAGCAGAACCCGAACGGGGAGGAGGGCAGGCGGCGCTACGCCGCGATGACCGCCCTCGGCCGGCTCGGTGAACCGGCCGAGATCGCCGACGCCGTGCTGTTCCTGGCCGGCGACGCGGCCCGGTACGTCACCGGCGCCGTGCTGGACGTGGACGGCGGGATCTAGGAGGTGACGACGACCATGGTCCGTGCCGTGCTCACCATGCTCGTACGCGAGGGCTGCGAGGCCGCGTTCGAGGACATCTGGAGGCGCGCCATGAGGGACGCCCAGCCGCGCGGCAGCCTCGGGCAGGCGCTGACCTCCGACCCGGAGCTGCGCCGCAAGTACATCATCACCGGCGACTGGGAGAGCCGCGAGGCGCTGCGGGCGTTCGAGGGCAGCGCCGAGCGCCGCGGCATGTCCGCCGCCTTCGAGCCGCTCCGCGAGTCGGCCAGCAAGCAGGTCCTGGAGATCATCGCCCGCGTCTGACCGGGCCGCCCAGAGAGGAGACGTGACTGCCATGACCTTCCGCATCGTGGTGCGTGCCACCCCCCGGAAAGAGGACCAGGACAGGTTCGAGGCGGCCTACCGGCAGGTGACCGAGACCGTGCGCGGCACGCCCGGTCATCTGCGCGACGAGCTGCTGCGGGACACCGGGGACGGGCGGACCTACATCCTGCTGGCGGAATGGGAGAGCGAGCAGGCGTTCCGCGCCTGGGAGGACGACCCCGGGCACCTGCGGATGGCCGCGCCCATGCTGCCGTACTGGGGCGACGACGGGGTCGAGCGCCGCATCTTCGAGGTGCGCGCCCGGCTCGACAGCGTGTGAGCGTCATGGCGACGGTGCGCAAGGCCATCGTGGTGGGCGCGGGGATCGGCGGTCTGACCACCGCCATCGGCCTGCGCCGGGCGGGCGTCGACACCGTGGTGCTCGAACGTCGCTCGACTCCGGGGCGGCTGCTCACGGGGGGCGGCTTCATGCTGTGGCACAACGCGCTGCTCGCCCTGCGCGAGCTGAAGCTGGACGAGCGGGTGGCCGAGGCCGGCGTGGAGATCGTGTATCACGAGTTCCGGTCCGACCGGGGCCGGCGGCTGGCCCGCTGGGACATCGCCCCCGAGGCCGCGCGGTGCGGCGCCCCGGCGATCGGCCTGCGCAGGTCGGCCCTCAACACGGTGCTGATGGACGCGGCCGGCGACGACGTCCGGCTCGGGCAGCGCTGCACCGGCTTCGAGCAGGACCCCGACGGGGTGTCGGCGCGCCTCGCGGACGGCACCGAGTTGCGCGCCGACATCCTGATCGGCGCCGACGGCATCCGCTCGACGGTCCGTGACGCCCTGCGCAAGGGGCACGACCTTCCACCGCGGTACGCGGGGTACACCGCCTGGCAGGCGATCACCCGGCTTCCGGGCGAGGACGTGGTGCCCACCGGCACCTTCTTCAACCTGTGGGGACGGGGCGGGCTGCGCTTCCTGTACATGCGGCTCAATCCGGAGGAGGTGTACTGGGACGCGATCATCGCCGACAGCGTGGGCGCCTCGTTCGACATGCTGGACAAGGACCGCGGCGAGGTGATGGCCGAGACGTACCGGCACTGGCCGGACCCGGTGCCGCGCATCCTCGCGTCGACCGAGGAGGACGCGATCCTGCCGATCGAGGTCTTCGACCGCCCGCCGGACCGCAGCGCCGGCTGGGGGAAGGGCCGTGTCGTGCTGCTCGGCGACGCCGCCCACCCCATGACCCTCAACCTCAGCCAGGGCGCCGGGCAGGCCGTCGAGGACGGCGTCGCCCTCTCCAGGCTGCTGGGCGAGCACGACCGGGTGCCCGAGGCGATCTCCGCCTTCGAGGAGCTGCGCCACGCGCGCGTCGCCGGGATGACCGGCACGGCGTGGTCGATCGGCGCGATGGGGCGCTGGCGGAGCCGGCCGCTCTGCGCCGGCCGCGACCTGTTCATGCGGGCGTTCTTTGACGGCAAGGGCCGCCGGGAGAGCTACGCCCAGATGATGGACGTGCGGTTCTGATGGTCCCGGACGCCGTGGTCGACGTGCTCCTGGCGGCGTTCCTGCTGCTGTCGGGGGTGCTGGCGGGCGTGCTCTTCACCGTCGAGACGGCCATCGTGCCCGTGGTGGGGGTGCTGGCGGCCGAGCCCTACGTCCAGGTGCACCGGCTGCTGGACCGCCGGTTCGATCCGATGATGCCGCGGGTCAACAAGGTGTCCCTGGCCGTCTGCGCCGGGCTGGTGGTGGTCGCGGACGGCGTCTGGCCGCGGGTGGCCCTCGCCTGCGCGGGGCTGTGCATCGTCGGCGTCGCGGTGGTGTCGGAGGGCTGGAACGTGCGGATGAACCGGGTCATCGCCGGCTGGGATCCGGCCGCGCCGCCGGCGGACTGGCCGGGCGTGCGGACCCGGTGGGCGGTGGCCAACCGGGCGCGCACGCTGCTGGCGATCGCCGGGTTCGGCGCGGCGATCACGGGGGCGGCGCTGGTGTGGTGATCCGGCCGGAGGCGGGGCCGGTCCGGGCGGCGCCGCAGGTCGGCAGTAGTTTCCCGCCAGCTAGTGGACGCGCATTCCCTACATGTAGACAATAGCCATGTTTACTGTCAGCTCATCCGTCCGAGGACCGAGAAGCTGGAGGTTCGCTGATGTCGAGGTTGCTGGTGATGCCCGCCGGACGCCGGGCGAAATGGATCGTCCTGGTGGGCTGGTTGGTGATTCTCATGGCGTCCGGGTCGTTCGCCGGCAAGCTCTTCCAGGCGGCCGACAACGACCGGATCGGATATCTGCCGAAGAGCGCCGAGTCGACCGCCGTGCTCCAGGCACAGGCGGCCTTCCCGCAGGGCCAGGTCATCCCGGCGATGATCATCTATAAGCGGGACGGCGGGCTCACCGCCGCCGACAGGCAGCACGCCTCCACCGATGCGCAGCGGCTCACCAAGGAGTTCGCGCCGCACGCCACCCCGCAGCAGCCCCAGGTGTCCAAGGACGGCAGGGCCGTCATCTACACCGTCCCGCTCGCCGCCACCGGCGACGAGAAGGAGGGCGACGTCATCCTCGACGCCGTCGACGGCATGCGCGACCGGCTGGGCGAGGGCGGCGGCGGCCTGGACATCAAGGTGGCCGGGCCCGCCGGGCTCGGCGCCGACGAGTTCCTGATCTTCCGGGACATGGAGTTCACCCTGCTGCTCGTCCCGGTCCTGGTGGTGGCCGTCCTGCTGCTGCTCATCTACCGCAGCCCGGTGCTGTTCCTGGTGCCGCTCTTCAGCGTCTTCGCCGCCAACCAGCTCGGCAGTGCGGTCGTGTACGGGCTGATCAAGGGGCCGGGCCTGACGGTCAACTCGATGGCCACCAGCGTGCTGAGCATCCTGATCTACGGTGCGGGGACCGACTACGCGCTGCTGCTGATCGCCCGATACCGGGAGGAACTGGCACGGCATGAGGACCGGCACGAGGCCATGCAGGTGGCGCTCCGCCGCTCCGGGGGCGCCATCGTCGCCTCGGCCGGCACGGTCGGGCTGGGCCTGCTCTGCCTGGCCGTCGCCGACCTGAACTCCACCCGCACGCTCGCCCCGATCGGCGTCCTGGCCGTCGGCTCCGCGGTGCTGGCCATGATGACGCTGCTGCCCGCGCTGCTCGTCATCTTCGGCCGCTGGATCTTCTGGCCGCGCGTTCCGCACGCCGGGGACGCCCCGCACGCCTCCCGGCTGTGGACGCGGGCCGGCGTCCTGGTCGGCTCCCGTCCCCGCGCGGTGTGGACGGTGACGGCGCTGGCGCTCGCCGCGGGCCTGCTCGGGCTGCTGTCGTTCAACGTCCCGCAGCAGACGAGCTTCACCGAGAAGCCCGACGCGGTCAAGGGCCAGGAGCTCATCTCGGCCCACTTCGCCGCCGGCGCTGGCAACCCGGTCGACGTGATCGCCAACGCCGGGCAGGCCGCCGCGGTCAGGCAGGCCGCCCTCGCGGCGGGCGCGACCTCGGCACAGGAGTCCGGCCGGGCCGGCGGCACGGTGCAGATGCAGGTCACGGTGGCGGCCGAGCCGGAGAGCGGGGCCGAGCGCGATGCGGTGAAGCGGCTTCGCGACCGCCTGCACGCGGTCCCGGGCGCGGACGCCAAGGTGGGCGGGCCCGCCGCGATCGAGGTGGACATGATCAGCACCATCCAGCGCGACTCGCTGCTGACCATCCCGCTCGTGCTGGTGGTCGTCCTCGTGGTGCTGTGCCTGCTGCTGCGCGCGTTCACCCTGTCGGTGCTGCTGATCGCGACGGTGGTGCTGTCGTTCGGCGCCGCGATGGGCATCTCGACGGCGGTCTTCGAGCACGTCTTCAACTGGACCGGCCAGGACGCCCAGCTCCCGCAGATCGCCTTCGTCTTCCTCGTCGCGCTCGGCGTCGACTACAACATCTTCCTGATGAGCCGGGTCCGCGAGGAGGCCAAGCGGCACGGGACCAGGCAGGGCACCATCAACGGCCTGGTGTCCACCGGTGGCGTCATCACCTCCGCGGGCATCGTGCTGGCCGCCACCTTCAGCGTCCTGGTGACCCTGCCCGTCGTCGGCTTCGCCGAGCAGGGCTTCGTCATCGCGCTGGGCGTACTGATCGACACCTTCATCGTGCGGTCCCTGCTCGTGCCGGCGCTGACGCACGATCTCGGCGACCGGCTGTGGTGGCCGAGCAGCCTGGCCCGCGGGCCGGGCGAGCGGTCCCGCGAGGCCGGGCGTGAGCCGGTATCCGAACAGAGGGGTTGATGACGGTGACGAGCGAAGCGGCCGCCCGCGGACGTGAGCGGAGCGGCGAGCCCGCCTGGACGGGGGAGCCGGGGGACACCTCCACGCTGCTCGGCCGCCCGGCCGTGGGCTACCTGGACGCCGCCGCAGACACGCTGGCCACGGTCAAGCGCGAGATCCTGCGCCGGCTGGCGCCCGCGCCCGGCCAGCGGATCCTGGACGTCGGCTGCGGCAACGGCACCGACGTGCTGGAACTCGCCGGGCGGGTCGTCCCGTCCGGTGAGGCGGTCGGCGTCGACGTCAACGAGCGGGCGATCGAGGAGGCCCGGGCCCGCGGCACCGGAACCGGCGTGCCCGCCTCGTTCATGACCGCCGGTGCGTACGCGCTGCCGTTCCCCGACGGCCGGTTCGACGGCGTCCGCGCCGAGCGGGTGGTCCAGCACCTGGCCGACCCGGCGGGGGCGATCGCCGAGATGGCGCGGGTGACCAGGCCCGGCGGGCGCGTCCTGGTCGCCGATCCCGACCACGGCATGTGGGCCCCCGACCTGGACGACCGGGAGGCCGCCCGCACCGTGCTGACCTGGTGGTTCGACAACATCCGCAACCCGTGGATCGGCCGCCGGCTGTCCGGCCTGCTGCGCGCGGCCGGGCTGGTGGAGGTGCAGGCGCGGCTCATGCCCGTCGTGCTGGACGGGATCGCCGCCGCCGACGGGCTCACCGGCTTCAGCGACGCGGTCCGGCGGGCCGGGGAGCTGGGCGTGCTCGCGCCCGAGCGCGCCCGCGCCCTGACCGGGAACATCGTCGAGCGGGAGGCCGATGGCGGGTTCCTGATGTACGGCGCGATGATCCTGGCCGAGGGCCGGAAGGGGGGCTGACCATGCCGGACGCGGAAGGGGCCGGCCGCTACGCCGCCGCCGTCGACGACGCGCTCGACCGGCTCGTGGACGTCGGGTTCGAGTTCGGGCCCGACTTCGCCGTGCACGCCCCGATGACGGCCGAGACGCTGGTCACCCTGGACCGTCCGGACGAGGTGCCGTCCTGGATCGAGCTCAACCTCCGGCGGCGCCGCTCCCACGACCCGCCCGCGCCGCTGGAGCCGATCCCCGACGACGACCCGGTGGCGCGGCGGGCCGCGCTGGGCGACTACCGCCGCGTCGCCGACTGGGTCGCCTACTTCGACCGCCGGCTCGCCGAGGGGCCGTGGCGGGACGTGGTCGTCGAGTGGTGGCCGGTGCTGCTGGACGGGGCGTTCGCCGCCTTCACCCACGGGCTGATCCGGACCGCGCACGCGGTGCGGATCCTGCGCACCGCGCCGAAGCCGAGCGGCCTCCAGCTCAACGAGCTGGCGCGCGGGCTGGCGTACTGGGCGGCGCGCTTCACGCCGGTCCACGGGTCCGGCGGGTCCGGCGGGTCCGGGGAGGTCCCGGTCACCATGGCCGCGCGGGTTCCGGTCGCGCGGGTTCCGGCCGCGCTGAGCGAGCTGACCGTGGTGAACGCCGGCCTGTACGCCGGGCTCGCCCCCCGCCCGCCGGTCCCGGCCGTCCACACGGTCACCGCGCCGGCCGCCGTCCGCCTCGTCCTGCCGATCCTGCCGGAGGAGATGTGGCCCGCCGCCTACGCGACCGCCGAGACGCTGGCCGCGCAGGTGTGGGCGGTGTCGCGCGGCTTCGCCGGGAGGGGCGTGCCCCTCCCGGAGGGCGAGCCGCCCGGGGTGGACCTGCTGGTCGAGGAGGCCGTCGAGATCGGCGAGGAGCACGCGATCAAGCTCGCCGAGGCGTGCCGGCGCGAGTACGCGCTGCGTCCCGACCCGCGGTATCTCGCCGCGGCGCACACCCTGAACGTCAACTGCCGGCACGAGGGAGGACTCTGATGGCGGCCAGGCCCGACATGACGATGATGCTGGTGACCCACAAGGCGTTCCGCCGCGATCTGGGCTACCTGTCCGACGCCGCCGGGCGGCTGGACGCCGGCGACGCGCGCGGGCGGCAGGCTGTGGACGTGGGCTGGCGCACCCTGAAGGCGATGCTGATCAGCCACCATGAGGGCGAGGACCGGCATATGTGGCCGCGGATGCGGGCCGGCCTGCACGGACGCCCGGACGATCTCGCCGTCCTGGACGCGATGGAGGCCGAGCACGACCGGATCGACCCGCTCGTGGCGGCGGTGGACGACGCGCTGGCCAGGCCCGGCGAGGACGACGCGCGGCCGGCCGAGGCCGCCGAGGAGTTCCGCGCCGAACTGGACCGGCACCTCGAGCACGAGGAAGGGGACGCGCTGCCCCTGGTCGGGGCCGCGATGTCGCCCGGCGACTGGGAACGGTGCCTGGCCGAGATGCGCGGCGGCGGGCTGGCGGCGCTGCGCAGCGCGCCGGAGTTCTTCCCCTGGCTGATCGGGGAGGCCGCCACCGCCGACCGGGCGGCCGTGCTGAGCCGGGTTCCGCCGCCCGTGCGGCTGCTCTTCCAGAAGGTGTGGCTGCCCCGTTACACGAGGCAGCCACGCTGGCTGTGAGCCGGGTGCGCGTCCCGCCGGTCAGCTACCGGCCGGCGGGGCCGCCGCCGGGGGGACCGGGGATGACGCCCAGCTGCATCATCATGCCGAGGTCGTCGCGGACCGCCCAGTGCTCGGCGATCCTGTCGCCGGCGAACCGGATCATGTGCAGCTGCCGTACCTCCACCCGCTTGCCGGTGCCGGGCATCCCGGAGCCGGGCAGCGGCCCCTCGTGGGTGCCCTTCATCGTCAGCCGGAACGCCACGTAGTCGCCCTCGGCGATGACCTGCCCGATGTCGTAGTCCAGGTCGGGGAAGGCCCGGAGGGCCTGCTCGGCCACCGCGAGCACCCGCGCCGGCCCCCGCTCGGGTGCCCCGCTGTTGTCGGTGTAATCGGCGGTGTAGGTCTCGTTCGCCAGCTCCGGTCCGGCCTTTCCCCGGAGAATGTCGAGCGATTTTACAAGGATTTCCTTGTTTCTTTTCTCGCGACTTTGCGCTGCCACTGCTCCTCCATTCACGGAAGCTTTCTCCGACATTATCCAAAGAAAAGCTAAACGACTCTCCGGTTTATTGTCAAGGTGTCGGGAAGGCGGCCTTTCCCGCGCTTAGCCGCGAATTAACCGGGGCTCGCGACACTGGGACGCGCGGCCCGCACGGGGCCCGAGCGTCACAGGAGGGCGAGCATGGCCGAACGGTGGACCCCGGCCGACATCCCGGACCTGTCAGGGCGCACGGCGATCGTCACCGGCGCCAACAAGAACCTTGGCTTCCACACCGCGCTCGAACTGGCCCGGCACGGCGCGGACGTCACCCTGGCATGCCGCCGCCGGGAGCGCGGGGAACGGGCGCTGACCGAGCTGAGGCGGCGCGCACCGGACGCGTCCGTCCGGCTGGGACTGCTCGACCTGGCCGACCTGTCGTCGGTCGAGCGGTTCGCCAAGGAATACGCGGCCGAGCACACCGGGCTGGACATTCTGATCAACAACGCCGGCGTGCTGGGCATCCCCAGGCTGCTCACCGCCGACGGCCACGAGATGCAGTTCGGCGTCAACTACCTCGGTCACTTCGCGCTGACCGGACGGCTGCTGCCGCTGCTCAAGGCGCGTCCCGGCGCCCGGGTGGTGAGCCTCGGCACCTGGATCGTGAAAATGATGGGGAGGATCGACCTGGACGATCTGCAGAGCGAGCGCGCGTACGACAAGTTCAACGCCTACAACCAGGCCAAGCTGGCCAATCTGGTGTTCACCCGGGAACTGGCCCGCCGGTACGCCGGCCACGGGCCGGCCGGCGTCGCCGCGCATCCCGGCTTCGCGGCCAGCGACCTCCAGTACACCGGCCCCCGGATGGAGGGCAGCCGGTTCCAGGAGGCGTTCTTCAAGATCCCCACCCGGCTGTTCGCCAAGCCGACGGCGGCCGGGGCCTGGCCGTCGCTCTACGCCGCGTGCGCGCCCGGAGTGGAGCCGGGCGGCTGCTACGCGCCCACCGGCCTCGGGGAGATCTGGGGTCCGATCGGACGGGTGAGGACGCCCGCCAAGATCGCAGATCCCGGGCTCGGGCCGCGGCTGTGGGACATCTCGGAACGGCTGGCCGGCGTGTCGTACGAGGCGCCGGTGCCCGAGACGAAGGAGGGCTGACCATGGCGGACAACGCACCGGCCGTGCCGGCGGCCGAGGACCTGCGGGGCCGGGTGGCGCTGGTCACCGGCGCGAGCAGCGGGATCGGCGCGGCCACGGCCCGCACCCTCGCCGCCCGCGGCGCGGCCGTCGCGGTCAACTACCACCGCGGCGAGACCCCGGCCAAGGAGGTGGTGGCGGCGATCGAGGCGGGCGGCGGCCGCGCGCTGGCCCTGCAAGCCGACGTGACCGACCGCGACCAGGTCCGGAAGCTGGTCGAGCGCGCGCAGACGGAGCTGGGCCCGGTCGACGTGCTGGTCGCCAACGCCACCGGCCTGTACGGGTTCGAGGTGAAGGTGGCCCCGTTCACCTCGACCTCGGTGGAGTACTGCGAGTGGATCGTGCAGCGGCAGCTCCGGGCCCTGCTCAACCCCGTCGACCTGGTGCTGCCCGGGATGCTCGACCGCGGCCACGGCGCGGTCGTGGCGGTCGGCGCGGCGCTGTCGCGCTCGCCCGCGCCCGGGTTCCTGCCGCTCAGCATGGCGAAGGCGGCGCTGGAGTCGGCGGTGAAGGTGCTCGCCCAGGAGGCCGGCCCGTACGGCGTGCGGGTCAACGGGGTGGGACCGGGGCTGATCCTCACCCGGGTCGCCGACGGGCTGCCCGAGCAGGCGCTGCGTGCCAACGCGCAGCGCGCGGCCATGCGCCGCAACGGGGTACCGCAGGACGTCGCGGAGGTGATCGCGTTCCTGGCCACCGAACCCTCCGGCTACCTCACCGGAAGTTACCTGATCATCGACGGCGGCACCGCGATGGTGTGACCGGGAGGCGACGAACGTGACACGACAGGCGAAGGACCACCTCAAGGAGACCGAGTGCGATGTCCTGATCATCGGATCGGGCATCGCCGGATCCATGCTCGGGGCCATCCTGGCGGGCAACGGCGCGAGCGTGGTGCTGGTGGACGGCGTCCAGCACCCGCGGTTCGTGGTCGGCGAGTCGACCATCCCGCACTACCTGGTGCGGCTCAACATGCTCGCGTCCCGCTACCGGATCCCCGAGATCACCACGCTGGAGAGCCTCAACGCGGTCGACAAGAAGATCGGCAGCACGTTCGGCATCAAACGGCACTTCGCGTTCGTGTCGCACCGGCCGGGCGAGGAGCCCGACCCGGGTGAGACGATCCTGGCCGGGGTGCCCAAGGTGCTGTACAAGGCCACCCACATCTTCCGGCAGGACAGCGACGCCTACATGTTCCACGTCGCGGTCAAGTACGGCTGCGAGCCGCGGCAGAACTGGCGGGTCGCCGACCTGGACCTGGCCGAGGACGCGGTGACCGTCACCGGGCAGAACGGTGAGCGCATCCGCGCCCGCTACCTGGTGGACGCCAGCGGCTTCCGCTCCCCGGTGGCCGACAAGCTCGACCTGCGCGAGAGCCCGACGCGGCTGAAGACGCACACCCGCTCGATCTTCACGCACATGTCGAACGTGCCGCCGTTCGACCACATGGTGGACTGGCCGCGGGAGGACCGGCCGCCGCTGCGCTGGCACGAGGGCACCCTGCACCACACCTTCGAGGGCGGCTTCTTCTGGATCATCCCGTTCGACAACCACCGCAAGTCGACCAACCCGCTGTGCAGCGTGGGCCTCGTGCTGGACACCCGCGTCCATCCCAAGCCCGAGGACATGACGCCGGAGGAGGAATTCTACTCCTACGTGGAGAGGTTCCCGGCGGTGGCACGGCACTTCCGGGGCGCGCGGCGGGTGCGCGAGTGGGTGTCCACCGGGCGGGTCCAGTACTCGTCCAAGAAGACCGTCGGGCACCGGTGGTGCATGATGTCGCACGCCGCCGGGTTCATCGACCCGCTCTTCTCCCGCGGCATGTCCAACACCGTCGAGGTCATCGACGCGGTGGCGTGGCGGGTCCTGGACTCGTTGAAGGACGACGACTTCTCCGAGGAGCGCTACGCCTTCGTGGAGCGGCTCCAGCAGGGCCTGCTGGACTACAACGACGACCTCTGCAACGTGTCCTTCCTGGCCTTCCCGCACTTCAAGCTGTGGGACGCCATCTTCCGGATCTGGGGCTTCTCGTCCAACTACGGCGCGATGCGGCTGAGCCGCGCGCAGCTCCAGTACAACCTGAGCGGCGACGACCAGATCTACAAGGACCTGGAGGAGGCGCCCAACGCCGGGTTCTGGTGGCCGGACAACGCCGAGACCAAGGCCATGTGGGACGTGATGGTGGAGACGGTCGAGAAGTTCGAGATCGGCGAGATCTCGGCGGACGACGCCGCCCACCGGATCCTGCGCATGGTGCTGGAGTCGGACCTCCCGCCGGCCGCCTTCGGCTACAAGGACCCCGACAACCACAACCTGCACCCCACGACCCGGGACCTGGCCAAGTTCATGTACTGGGCGATCCGCAGCGGACCGCCCGGGGCCCGCGAGCTGGCGGCGGGCACCCTCCAGGCCATCGGCCGGGCCGCGCTCCGCCGCAAGAAGATCGCCTGACCTCCGGGCCGCGCCGTCGCCGCGGCCCGGACCGATCGCCGGAAGCCGAACCATGACACGGAGGTGACGGTCATGACGCACACACCGGGAAAGCTCGTCTGGCGCGACGAGGTGCCACCGGTCCGGTGGCAGGGCGAGGAGGGCCGGTTCCTGCTGCGTGCCGAGGACACGGGCGGCCTGTACTCGTTCTTCGAGGTCACCACGTCCCCGGGCGGCGGCCCGCCGCTGCACGTCCACTCGGGAGAGGACGAGGCCTTCTACGTCGTCGAGGGCCGGTACGCCATCCGGCTCGGCGACGAGGAGCACGAGGTCTCCGCCGGCGGCCTCGTGTACGGGCCGCGCGGCGTCCCGCACAAGTTCCGCAACATCTCCGGTGGCTCCAGCAGGCTGCTGGTCGTCGCCACGCCCGGCGGGGTGGAGGGCTTCTTCGAGGGCCTCAGCGAGCTGATGGGGGGCGGCGGGCCGCCGCCCCCCGCCGCGATGATCGACCTGGCCGACCGCTTCCACGTGGAAGGGCTGGAACCGGTCGGCCCGCCGCCCGGTGCCGGACGTCCCGGTGCCGGACGTCCCGCGGGGGGCCCGGCGGCGGCCCGCCCGGCCGCCTCGTGAGCGCCGGCGAGGCGGGCAGGGAGCTGGCCCGGCGCTGGCTCGTGGAGGGCTGGTGCGGCGGCGACCTCGATCTGGCCGACCGGATCTTCGCCCCCGATCTCGTGCTCCGCGGCCGGCGCGTCGGGCCGGCCGGCCCGCGCGACGCCGCCCGGCGGATCCGCGCCTCGTTCGCCGGCATGACCGTGGACGTGGGCCTCCAGGTGGCCGAGGGGGAGCGGGTCGTCACGTACTTCACCGCCCGGGGCCGGCATGTCGCCGGGTACCGGGGCATCCCCCCGACCGGGCGGACCGCGTCCGCCTCCGGCATCCAGATCTGGACGTTCCGCGACGGCCTGGTCGTGGCGGACGTGAACGTGTTCGACGAGTGGGGCCTGGTCTCCCAGCTCCGCTGACCACGGCGACTCCGCCACCACGGAGAACCCTCCCGGCACGGCACCACGGAACCGGGCCCGCCTCCCACGGAGACGGGCCCGGTTCGCCGCGTCGTCACTCGGGCTTGTGCCCGATGACGACGGTGTGGCCGTCGTAGTCCTGGAGGGCGATGGTCTCGACGCCGCCGAAGCCGGCGTCCTTCATCCACTCCACGCACTCGGCGGCCGAGTAGCCCGAGCCGCCGACGCTCAGCGTCATGGCCAGGCTGAGCAGCAGCGGGTTCAGCCGGCCGCGCCGGTCGTCGAACATCAGGTCGTAGACCATGAAGGCGCCGCCCGGCCGGACCGCCTCGAACGCCTTGCCGATGACCGTGCGGCGCTGCTCGGTGTTCCAGTTGTGCAGCGCGTGCCCGCAGAGCAGGGTCTGCCCCTCCGGCAGCGGATCGGCGAACCAGTCGCCGCCCTGGTAGCGGGCGCGGTCCGCCACGCCGAGCTGCTCCATGTGCTCGTCGAACAGCGGGCGCAGCGGCGGCATGTCGAACACCGTGCCGGTCAGGTGCGGGTGGGCCTCCAGCAGAATGCCGGCGACGTTCCCGCGGGCTCCGCCCAGGTCGACGACGTCGGTCCGGCCGCTCCAGTCGATCCGGCGGGACAGCTCCCAGGCCAGCTCGCTGCTCAGCGCGTCCTGCGCCTCGATGAACATGCGCTGGAGCTGCGGGTCGGCGTAGGTCTGCTCGAAGAACTCCCCGCCCTCGCCCTGCGGCGCGTCCCCCTGCGGCGGATGCGGGATCTGCGGCTTGCCGGTGCGCATCACCTCGGCGAGCCCCTCCCAGGTCGGCCGCATGAACCGGTCGACGAACCCCAGGTAGGTGCCCATGAAGTAGCGCCTGCCGGGGACGAGGTAGTAGTCCGCCTCGGGGCTGTTGCGGTACCCGTCACTGTCGCGCTCGAGCATGCCCATGGCGACGAGCGCGTCCAGGAACTCGGGCAGCGCCGGCGACGTCAGGCCGAGCTCGGAGGCCAGCCGCGCGGCGGTGGCCGGGCTCTCGGCCAGCCGCGCGAACACACCGAGCTCCGACGCGCTGACCAGCATCTTCGAGTGCCAGAACGCGGTGCTCAGCTCGTAGATCTTCGCGGGCGCGAACGGCGGCGCGCCCGCGGGGGTGGTCTCTGTGGGTGCGGTCATCGTGCCATCTCCTCATCTGGGCCCCGCCTACTCGCGCCAGGCGGACCACCATGCGTGGTCGGTGTCGAGGGAGTGGTAGCCGCCGGCGTAGTACACCAGCGGCTGGTCGAGCTCGCCCGCGTCCATCTCGACCACGGCGACCCGTCCGATGATCACGTCGTGGTCGCCGGCGGGCCGCAGCTCCGGCTCGACGCACTCCAGGGTGGCCAGGGCGCGCGGCAGCAGCGGGACGCCGGTCCGCCCGGCCCGCGGACGCAATCCCGCGAACCGGTCGAGTCCCGGGCCGGCGAACCGCCGCGACTCGGCGGTCTGGCCGTCCCGCAGGATGTTCACCCCGAACGCCGCCGCCCCGGCGAACACCGGATACAGGCTGGACCGGCGGCTCGCGCAGAACAGCACCAGCGGAGGGGCGAGCGACACCGAGGTGAAGGAGTTCACCGTCATCCCGACGGGCCTGCCCGCCGGGCTCGTCGCGGTGACGACGGCGACTCCGGTGGTGAACCTGCCCAGCGCCGCGCGGAGCCGGTGCGTGTCGGCGGGATCCGTCGTTGGCGAGTCAGGGGTTCGCATGTGCCTCCCCGTCCGGGGATCGGTGCCGGGGTGTCCCGCACACGTTCCCGCGGGGTGCTCGAGGACCGCTCGGGACGTCCTCAAGCGCGGCGGTCCGTCCGCCGCCGGACGGGCCGCCGCTTCCAGCGCTTCTGCAGCGGGGGTCAAGCGGCGACCCCGACGCTCGACGTGGTGATATCCGCCAGCCTGCCCGTCACCCGGGCCGGCCGCAGGGAGGAGCGTCCATGCACCGAACGCTGATCGTGGCTCGGATGGAGCCGGGACAGGCGGACGCGGTGGCCCGCCTGTTCGCCGAGTCCGACTCGACCGAACTGCCGCACCTGATCGGGGTGTCGCGCCGCACCCTCTTCCGCTTCCACGACCTGTACTTCCACATGGTCGAGGCGGACGGCGACATCACCCCGAACCTGTACAAGGCCCGGAGCAACCCGCTCTACAGCGACCTGAGCGACCGGCTCACCGCGCACGTCCGGCCCTACGACCCGAACTGGAAGGAGCCGAAGGACGCGATGGCCGAACCCTTCTACATCTGGACCCCCGACGACGGCGTCCAGCTCACCCGGTGACGTCCCGCCGGTTCCCTGCTCGCTTCCCAGGCCAAGGAGTCGCCACCGTGTCCACACCGAGAATCCGGAAAGTGACGGCGCAGGACGTCGTCCCCAACCGCCGGCGGGGCGGGGACATCCGCGTCCTGCTCAGCCCCAGGACCGTGAAGTCCACCTCGGGGTTCATGGGCGAGCTGACGCTCGAACCCGGAGAGTTCGTCTCCGAGCACCGGCACCCGTACTCGGAGGAGTTCCTCTACGTCGTCCGCGGCTCGGTGCTGATGCGGGTCGAGGGCGAGGCGGTGCGCCTCGGCCCCGGCGACTCGCTGATGGTGCCGATCAACGACCGGCACCGTCTGGAGAACGACGGCGCCGAGCAGGCGTTCGCGGTCTTCCACCTCAGCCCGCTGGCGCCGCGGCCGGAGCTCGGCCACGTCGACCTCGAACCGCTGCCGAACGCCGGCGAGGCCGCGCCGAAGGTCGGGTGACCCATGACCTCCGCACGCTCAGCCGCGATCACCGGGATCGGGGTGGTGGCCCCGGGCGGCATCGGCACCAAGGCGTTCTGGGAGATGCTCACCGCGGGCCGGACCGCCACCCGGGCCATCACGCTGTTCGACCCGTCCGGATTCCGGTCGCGGATCGCCGCCGAGTGCGACTTCGATCCCGCCGCCTGGGGCCTGACGCCCCAGGAGGTCCGGCGGATGGACCGCGCCGCCCAGCTCGCCTCGGTCGCCGCCGACGAGGCCGTCGCCGACAGCGGGCTGGTGACCGGTGCGCTGCGGCCGGACCGCGTCGGGGTCAGCCTCGGCAGCGCGGTCGGCTGCACGATGGGGTTGGAGGAGGAGTACATCGTCCTCAGCGACGGCGGCCGGCAGTGGCTGGTCGACCACCACTACGGGGTGCCGCAGCTGTACGGCTACATGGTGCCCAGCACGCTGGCGGTCGAGGTGGCCTGGCGGGTCGGCGCGGAGGGTCCGGTGGCGCTGATCTCCACCGGCTGCACCTCCGGGCTGGACGCCGTCGCGCACGGCGCCCAGCTCATCCGGGAGGGCACCGCCGACGTGGTGATCGCCGGGGCCACCGACGCGCCCATCTCGCCGATCACCTCGGCCTGCTTCGACGCGATCAAGGCGACGTCCCCCAACAACGACGACCCCGCGCACGCGTCGCGGCCGTTCGACCGCGACCGGGACGGGTTCGTGCTCGGCGAGGGCTCGGCGGTGTTCGTACTGGAGGAGGCGTCGGCGGCGCACCGCCGCGGCGCCCACGTCTACGCCGAGGTCGCCGGGGTCGCCGGCCGGAGCAACGCCCACCACATGACCGGCCTGAAACCCGACGGCCGGGAGATGGCCGAGGCGATCACGGTCGCCATGCGGCAGGCGCGGCTGGGTCCGGGCGACATCGACTACATCAACGCGCACGGGTCGGGCACCAAGCAGAACGACCGGCACGAGACGGCCGCGTTCAAGCGGAGCCTCGGGCAGCGGGCCTACGAGGTGCCGGTCAGCTCGGTCAAGTCGATGGTCGGGCACTCGCTCGGCGCCATCGGCTCGATCGAGGTGGCGGCCAGCGCGCTGGCGATCGAGCACGACGTGGTGCCGCCGACCGCCAACCTGTGCACGCCCGACCCCGAGTGCGACCTGGACTACGTGCCGCGCACGGCGCGCGACCACCGCACCGACGTCGTGCTCAGCGTGGGCAGCGGCTTCGGCGGCTTCCAGACCGCCATGCTCCTCGCCCGCCCGGGGAGCACCGGATGACCGCCGCCGTCGTCACCGGCGTCGGCGCGGTCACGCCGCACGGCGTCGGTGTCGAGGCGTACTGGCGGGGGACGCTGGCCGGCCGGTCCGCGATCCGTCCCCTCACCCGGTTCGACCCGGAGTCGTATCCGGTGCGGCTCGCGGGGGAGGTGCCGGGCTTCTCCGCCGCCGAGCACGTGCCCAGCCGGATCATCCCGCAGACCGATCACTGGACGCACCTGGGCCTGGCCGCCGCGGCCATGGCGCTGGAGGACTCGGGGATCGATCCCGGGCGGATGCCCGAGTACGAGATGGCCGTGGTGACGGCCAGCTCGTCGGGCGGCACCGAGTTCGGGCAGCACGAGATGGTCAACCTCTGGGGCCGGGGCCCGGGGTTCGTCGGCGCCTACCAGTCCATCGCCTGGTTCTACGCGGCGACGACCGGCCAGATCTCCATCCGGCACGGCATGCGCGGCCCCTGCGGGGTGATCGCGACCGAGCAGGCGGGCGGGCTGGACGCGGTGGCGCAGTCACGGCGGCTGCTGCGCGACGGCACCCGGATGGTGGTCAGCGGCGGGACCGACGCGTCGCTCTGCCCGTACGGCCTGGTCGCGCAGATCAGCAACCGGGCGCTGAGCGACCGGGCCGACCCCGAGCGGGCGTACCTGCCGTTCGACGCCGAGGCGTGCGGCTACGTGCCGGGGGAGGGAGGCGCGCTGCTGATCGTCGAGGACGGCGCGCACGCCCGGGACCGGGGCGCCGGGCGGATCTACGGGGAGATCGCCGGCTACGGCGCGACGTTCGACCCGCCGCCCGGCTCGGACCGGCCGCCCACGCTGCGGCGGTCGATCGAGACGGCGCTCGGCGACGCCGGGATCGCGCCGGGCGAGGTGGACGTGGTCTTCGCCGACGCCATGGGCCTGCCGGAGCCGGACCAGGCGGAGGCCGACGCGCTCACGGCGGTCTTCGGGCCGCGCGGGGTGCCCGTCACCGCGCCGAAGACCCTGACGGGACGGCTCTACGCCGGCGGGGCCGCGCTGGACCTGCTGGCGGCCCTGCTGTCGATCCGCGACTCGGTGATCCCGCCGACCGTGCGGGTGGGCGGCCCGGTGGCGGACGGGCTCGACCTGGTGCTGGACGGCCCCCGTCCGGCGCGGGTGCGCAACGCGCTGGTCGTCGCCCGCGGATACGGCGGGTTCAACGCGGCGCTGGTCGCCCGCGCGCCCGGCTAGACGGCGCCGGGCCCGGCATGGAAGGAGAACGAATGTGAGCCAGATCCTCGTCGTCGCCGCCCTGATGGGCAACGCCGTCGCCGTGGGGGTGTTCTGCGCCACCGTGCTGGGCGGTGTCCCGCTGCTGATGGCGTTGCCCGGCGAGCAGTACGTGTACGCGCACGGTTTCCTGGCCACCCGCTACGACCCGTTCATGCCGGTCACGATCCTGCTGACGGCGCTGGCCGACCTGGCGCTGGTGGTGGCGGCGCCGGGCTGGGCGGGACCGCTGGCGGGCGGGGTGGCGGGGCTGCTGATGCTGTCGGTGGTCGCGGTGTCGCTGACCAAGAACGTCCCGATCAACCACTGGGTCACGGCGCAGGACCCGGCGTCGCTGCCGTCCGACTGGACCGAGCGGCGCGGCCGGTGGCGGTGGTGGAACGCGGTGCGCACCGCGCTGGCGGCGGCGGCCCTCGGGGCCAACCTGGCGGCGGCCGTGGTCATCGTCGTGTGACACCTCCGGCACGGACGTCCACACCCGGCGGCGGACGGAGGGCGACTTCGCCCGCCGTCCGCCGCTTTTGGGGTACCTGGGCTACTTCTCTGTTATGTCTGGTTGGCGAATCTCCGGCGCGGTATACTCGGCGCAGAGTATCCGTAACCGGAGAGTCTCATGGTCAAGCGCAAGGTCACCAATCCGCTCGCGTTGGCGGTGCTCGCCGTCCTCTCCGAAAGCTCCATGCACCCGTACGAGATGGCCCAGAAGCTCAAGGGGCGCGGCAAGGAGCAGAGCATCCGGATCAACTACGGGTCGCTCTACACCGTCGTCGACGCCCTGGTCCGGGCCTCCTTCATCGAGCCGGTGGAGACGTTCCGGGAGGGGAGGCGGCCTGAACGCACCGTCTACGCGCTCACGCCCGCGGGCAGGGTCGAGCTGAGGGAATGGCTCAGCGAGATCCTGCGCACCTCGACCAAGGAGTACCCCGAGTTCGAGGCGGGCCTGTCGCTGATGCCGGTGCTGTCGCCCGAGGAGGTGGCGCCGCTGCTGCGGCGGCGGGTCGAGTCGCTGGAGATCAGGCTGGCCGAGGTTCGCGCGTTCATGGACCAGATGCGCGCGAGCGGCCTGCGCCGCCTGTTCCTGATCGAGGCCGAGTACGAGGAGATGATGCTGCGCGCCGAGCTGGCATGGGTCACGTGCCTGGCCGAGGAACTGGAGGAGGGAACCCTCGAGGACCTGGAGATCTGGTACCGCTGGCACCAGGGGAACGAGTCCAGCCAGAGTTTCGCGGTCGGGGAGGATGAGAGCCATGTGAGCTGACCGCCGGCAATGAGAACCCCGGCGGGTGTTGTCGCACCCACCGGGGCCCACGACCTCGATCGACGCCAACGGATGGCGGCCGGTGATTCGAGGATCCCACACCAGGATATCCGGATCGCTCCCGCGGCACGATCGCCGAGCAACACCGCGGGAGATCCGTCATGTCCGGAGAGAACCTGGCCATCGAGGTCAGCGACCTCGCCAAGACCTACCCGAACGGCGTGTGCGCCCTGGACGGCGTCACCTTCTCGGTACCGTCCGGCACCGTCTTCGGCCTGCTCGGCCCCAACGGGGCGGGCAAGTCCACCACCGTCAAGATCCTCACGACCCTCACCCGGCCGGACTCCGGCACCGCGCGGGTGGCGGGCTGCGACGTCCTGTCCGATCCGGCGCAGGTGCGCCGGCACATAGGCTGCGTGGCCCAGAGCTCCGGCGTCGACCCGGCCGCCACCGGGAGGGAGAACCTGGTCCTCCAGGGCCGGCTGTACGGCCTGGGCGGCGGCGGGCTCCGCGAACACGTGGACGACCTGCTCGAGCGGTTCGGCCTGAGCGACGTCGCCGGCCGCCTCGTCAAGACCTACTCCGGCGGCATGCGCCGCAAGCTGGACGTCGCCATGGGGCTCGTGCACCAGCCCCGCGTGCTGTTCCTCGACGAGCCCACCACCGGCCTGGACCCCGAGGCCCGTGCCGAGCTGTGGAGGGAGATCGCCGCGATGGCGGCCACCGGCATCACCGTCGTCCTCACCACGCACTACCTGGAGGAGGCCGACGAGCTGGCGGGCACCCTCGCCATCCTCGACCAGGGCAAGGTCGTCGCGCACGGCACCCCGGAGAGCCTGAAGAAGGCCCTGCACGGCGACTCGGTCCAGGTCCTGCTGAACGAACCGCCGGAGGAGACGGCCGCCAGGAACGCCCTGTCCAATGTGGAGGGCGTGCACGACATCGTGGTGTCCGGCCGCGAGATCGGCGCCCGCGTCGACGCCGGCGCGGACAACGCGCCCGCCCTGCTGTCGGCGCTGGAGTCGGCCGGCCTGCGGGTGGCGTCGGTCACGCTGTCGGCGCCCACCCTCGACGAGGTGTACCTCCGGCACGCCGGCCGCACCTTCCGCAGCGTCCAGGAAGGACACATCCGATGACCGCCGCGGTGATCCAGTCGTACCACATGGCGGTGCGCGACCTGCGGGCCTTCGTCCGCCAGCCGTTCTACCTGGCCGCCACGCTCATCCAGCCGGTCATCTGGCTGCTGCTCTTCGGCAAGCTCTTCGCCCCGCTCATGGAGGACACCCACACCACCGACTCCTACATCGGCTTCCTCACCCCCGGCGTCATCGCCATGACGGCCCTCTTCGCCAGCGGCTGGAGCGGGATGGTCTTCGTCGTGGAGATGGAGCAGGGAACGCTCAACAGGTTCCTGGTCACCCCGGTCCGGCGCGGCGCGCTCATCACCGGGCGGCTGATCCAGCAGGCGCTGTCGGTGGTCCTGCAGGGCCTGATCATCCTGGTCATCGCGCTCGCCACCGGGGCGCGCTTCCCCGGCGGCGTGCTGATCATGCTGGTCTTCCTGGCCTGCGTGGCGCTGATCGCCGTGGCCTTCGCCTCGCTGTCCAACGCCCTCGGCCTGGTGACCCGCAGCCAGGAGTCGGTGATCTCGATCGCGCAGTTCCTGGTGCTGCCGCTGGCGTTCCTGTCCTCCACGTTCGTGCCGCGCCGGCTGATGCCGGACTGGATGAGCACGATCGCCGGGGGCAACCCGGTGAACTGGCTCGTCGAGATCGGCCGGCAGACCCTCGACGACCACGTCGACTGGTCCTTCGTGCTGACCCACGGCGCGGGGCTGCTGGCCGTCGCTCTGGTCTGCGCCTGGTTGTCGACCCTGGCGTTCCGCGTCTACCAGAAGCAGGCCTGACCGGGCCCGCCGGGCACCGGATCCCGGGCCGCCGTCTCACCGCGGCGGCCCGGGACCGGGCCGTGCACACGCTCAGGCCGGGGCGGCGGTCTTCTCCGGCTCCGGGGCGGCCGGGCGCTGCTGCTCCGCCTCCAGCCGCCGGGGCAGGGCCAGCGAGTACAGCGGCAGCGCCGCCGCGGTCGTGAGGACCGCGACCAGCACCAGCATGCTGAACACCTCCCGGGTGATGATCCCCTGGGCGAGCCCGATGTTGATGAAGATCAGGATCATCAGGCCGCGCGCGTTCATCAGCCCTCCCACCGCGTACGACTCGCGTGTGCTGAACCCCAGCGCGCGCATCGCCAGCGCGCATCCGAAGTACTTGCCGGCGAAGGACGCCGCCAGGATCGCCAGGAACGACAGCAGCATGGTTCCGCCGGTCAGCCCGCCCAGCTGGGTGTTGAGCCCGGAGAAGGTGAAGAAGACGGGCAGCAGCAAGGTGGATACCACGTTCATCATGCGCTCGTGCAGCAACCGCCGGAACGCCGCGTCGCGCGGCATGGCCAGGCCGGCGACGAAGCCGCCGAACACCGAGTAGATACCGATCCAGTCGGTCAGCCAGCCCGCGGCGAGCGGCACCAGTAACACGACATAGGTGTGCCCGAGGCTGATGTCCCCGGCGCGGGCGACGGCACGGCCCAGCGGCCGCAGCAGCGGGCGGACCACACCCAGCGCCACGGCCACGAAGAGCACCGACAGGGCGATCGTGCGTAGCGCCGAGCTGCCGTCGCCGAGGTGCACCGCGCTCAGCACCGCCAGCAGGCACCACGCCGCCGCGTCGTCGATCGAGGCCGCGAGCAGCGACAGCCGTCCCAGCCGCGAGTTCTGCAGGCCACGCTCGTAGAGGATCCGGGCGAGCATCGGGAAGGCGGTCAGCGACAGTGCACCGCCGACGAATATGGCGAAGAGCCACCGGCCGACGTCGTCCCGCGAGAGCTGGGACCACAGGGTGAACCCCACGGCGGCGCCGAGGATCAGCGCGGGGAAGATGCCCGAGATCGCCAGGACGACCGGCCGGTGCGCGCCGCCGCGTTCCCCGCCGCCGTGGTCGAGGCCCGCGCCCACCAGGAACATGTACAGGGTGAGCCCGATCGTGCTGATCACATAGAGGATCGGTGTCACCTCGTGTGGGAAGACGGCCTCCTGGGCGTCCGGGAACAGCCATCCGAACAGCGTCGGGCCGAGCAGCACCCCGGCCACCATTTCGCCGAGCACCCGGGGCTGCCACAACCATCGCGCCAGCCATCCGCACAGGCCCGACGCGGCAAGGATGACGATCAGCGCCGGAAGGACGTCGAGGACCAGTTCGAGGTTCTTGTCGGTGGCAGCGCCCGCGAGAACGTGAGCTTCCATTTCCCCTCCACCACGGCCCTTCGCGGGGCCGCATCGCCGGTCGTTTCCCGCCGATCCTGTTCAGGCCCGGTGGTGAGGGGCTAATGACCCGTTCGAGCGGCGCTGGTGCCGGACGGCGCGAGGCCCTCCGGGCCAGCCGTTTTACCGGCGCTTGATCTTGCGGTGGCCCGGCGGTCCGGGGTGGGGCGGTGTGGAATCCGTCCGCCCGGGACGACGCCCCGTGCACATCACCAGGGCACTTCGCCGGCGTCCTCGAAGAACGCGCCGGTCGGGCCGTCGTCGGGCAGGGCCGCGAGCTTGATGGCGATCGCCGCGCCCTGCTCGGGGGTGCGCACGCCGCGGAAGCCGTTGAGGTCGGTCGCGACGTAGCCGGGGCAGCCGGCGTTGATCAGGATGTTCGTGCCGCTCAGCTCCCGGGCGTACTGGAGGGTGACGGCGTTCAGGAACGTCTTCGACGGCGCGTACGCCACGGCCACCGGCCCCGTCGTCTGCTCGCCACCGGTTCCCGACTGCCGGGTGAGGGAGCCGACACTGCTGGACATGTTCACGATCCGCGGCGAGGTGGAGCGGCGTAGCAGCGGCATCACCGCGTTGGTGACGCGGATGACGCCGATCACGTTGGTCTCCACGACCGTCCGGATCTCGGCGGGATCGACCCGGGTGGGCTCCTGCGGGAGGCCGCCGGTGATGCCGGCGTTGTTGACGAGCACGTCGAGGTGCCCCGCCCGCTCCTCGATCAGCCGTGCGGCGGCGGTCGCGCTCGCGTCGTCGGTCACGTCCAGCGGAACGCCGAACACGTCGGCACCGGCCGCGCGCAGTCTCTCCACCGCCGCCTCTCGGCGCCGACCGTCGCGGGCGCCGACGCCGACGCTCCAGCCGAGGGCGCCCAGGCCCGCCGCGATCTCGTACCCGATTCCCTTGTTCGCGCCGGTGACCAGCGCAACCGTCCGTTCCCTCATGGGAACGATGCTGCCCCCGACCTTGACGAGGGGTCCAACACTGATCAGGTGGGCAGTGATACCGCCCAGGTATCGATCCCGGCTAGCATGGCCGCGTGGAGACCCGGGAACTGCGATACTTCGTCGCCGTCGCTGAAGAGCTCCACTTCGGGCGCGCCGCGAAGCGGCTCGGAATCGCACAGCCGCCTTTGTCCCGGGCGATCCAGCAGCTCGAACGCCGGCTCGGGGCGGCGCTGCTGGATCGGACCAGCCGCACCGTCACGCTGACCGAGGCCGGCTCGGTGCTGCTGGCCGAGGGCCGGGCGGCCCTCGACGCGATCGCCGCCGCCGACCGCCGGACCCGCCGCGCCGCGCTCGCCGCGACCGGCCGTCCCGGCCTGGTCCTGGCCACGAAAGCCGGTGCGTCCAGCGAGCTGCTGGCGAAACTGCTCGACGCCTATGCCGCCCACCCAGGCGCGGTCCCCGTCGAGGTCACCCTGTGCGGCCCGGCCGAACAGGAACGACTCCTGCGCGAGGGCCGGGCCGACGTGGCGCTGCTGCACCGGCCGTTCGACGCGACGGCCGGGTTCGACACCGAAGAACTCAGCACGGAGAACGAGGTCGCGGTGCTGCCGGCCGGGCATCCGCTCACCGTCCGGTCCCACGTGTACATGGCCGACATCATCGCGCTGCCAGGCCTGCCCCTGCCGCGCTGGCCCGACCGCGACGGCACCTATCCGCCCGGACCCGGCCCGCAGGTCCGCGACCACGCGCAGTTGCTGCAACTGGTCGCGCTCGGCCGCGCGTGCGCGGTCCTACCGGAGTCGTGCCGGGCCCAACTACACGGGGACGTCGCCGCAGTGCCCGTGCTGGACGCGCCGACGGTCACCACCGTGATCGCGTGGCCACCGCACAGCCGGTCGAGAGCCCTCGCCGACCTCATCCGGACTGCGACCCGTCTCTAGCCTTGCCTCGTGAGCGGCGCCCACGACGTTTGGGCTGCTCGAGCACTACCGCGGAGCCCCGGCTTCGGTGAACGACGTGCCATGGACCAGTGGACACCGGAGGAGATCTCGGCCCACGTGCGCCCGTTCCTCACCGCGTCGCACACCATCACGGAGTGACCTCTCAAGTGAACGAGGTCCTGCTTCGGAGCCTCACGCCGAGCGTGCTCGGGATCCTCGTCCGCCGCGGAGCCGACTTCGCGGCGGCCGAGGACGCCGTGCAGGACGCGCTGGTCGACGCGGTCCGCTGCTGTACGCCGAGGCGGCCCGACAGGCACCCGACCTCGCCGAGCGCGATCACCTGACGCGCCGCGCCGCCCGGCTCAACGCCCGCCGGTGTCGCTGATGGGCCGTGCGCGGGTCGTCGGCGAGCAAGGTCAATCTGGTCAGGACGGGTTGGAAACAGGAATCGTCTGCCGTGTCCGCTGGGCCATCAAGACCGTGATGGCCACGGTGAACCCCATCAAGATCGTCAGTGTGTTGAGCTGCTCGCCCAGTATCAGCGCGGCGAACAGCATGGTCAGCAGAGGTTGGAGCAGTGAGATCTGCCCAATTTTCGCAATCCCTCCGATCGCCAACGCCTGGTACCAGCAGAAGAAGGCGATAAGCGAACTTCCGAGCCCTAGATAAACGACTGCCAGAACGCTTTTCGCCGTGAGATGTGGCACCTCATGGTGAGACGCGAGGACGATGGCCAGCACCAGCGGAGATGCGACGATGACCGACCAACACGTGGTCAGCCAAGCCGGTGTCCGCCGGGTGAGCATGCCGCCCGCGACGTAGCCGAGTGCGCAGAGCAGGACGGCTCCCACCAGTTCCAGGTCACTTGCCTCGAGGCCACCGCGTGTGTCCAGCGCCAGGTAGCCCACGGTCAGCAGCGTGCCGCCGGCACACCACAGCCAGAATCTGGGAGCCAGCCGCTCCCGTGCATGCAGTACGGCCATGATCGCTGTCGCCGCCGGAAGGAACGCGATCGTCACGGCGGCATGACTGGCCGGCACGTTGCGGAGGGCCAAAGCGGTCAGGAACGGGAATCCCACCACCGATCCCAGCGCTACCACAATGACGGGACCCAGGTCCGCTTTCGGGGGAAGCAACGGACGGCGCAGCACGATGAGAAGTGGCACGGCTGCCATCGCCGCGACCAGCGACCGTCCCGGGCCCACGAGTTCCGGGCCGAACGCGGGCACTGCGAACCGGGTCATGGGTAGCGTCAGGCTGAAGCACACCAACGCGATCAGCCCGAGCCCCAGTGCACGCCACGGCGCGGCATCATCGGCCGCCGTCGGACCGGCTTGAATCGAATTCCCCACGCGTTGTCCCCGATGGTCCACCACTCGGTGAGAAACTAGATCGACGGTGTGCCGGAAATCAATTCTGTGCACTGGTCGTAAAATCCTGCCAGGTCGCTCTCGTGGTCTCGGGCGCCCTTGACCACCAAGGGATCCTCGACGGAGGAGAACGCGACCACCGCTCCGATCGCGCATCCGGCATGCTCTTCCTCGACCTCGCAGTGCGCGTCCATATAGGGTGCATGGAAGCCGAGTGATTGCCAGGCCCCAGTCAGATGGTCGAATTCTCCCACCGAGAGTGCTTCAACTGCCCAGTGATAGCCGAGGTTGTACTTCGCTCGCTGGCAGAGGTCGAGATCATCTCCTTGGAGACGCTCGACCATGACCTTGGTCCAGTGGCGACCGCACGCCAGCCATTTACTTGAAGAATGTGCCGGATACAGAGCGGGCCAGGGCTCTCCGGTGGCGGACTCGTAGAACTCTGCGTAGAGTTTGCGATGCGTGTTCTGCAGTGGCCGTCCGGGTTCTATTCCGTACTCTGAAGCGAATGGCTGTAGGACGTTCTGCATCGTGACGTAGCGCGCGTCGTACGGGGAGACGTCATGAGTGGCCTGGACGCTGGAAGCAATGATCGCGAACATCAGGTCGAAGGCCTCGTAGAGATGACCCATTCCCAGCAGGGCTTCTGCGTATGAGGATCTCGGCAGTTTGTGCAGCTCATCGCAGAATCGTGCGATCGACGTGTCGGAGCGTCCGGGCAGCTTCTCGAACAGGCGTCCTTGTTCTAGATCGAGTTCGTCGGCGGTGGGGGCAAGTGCATTGATCGCAGTCATGTGATTCATCCCCTGAAGGTGATCAATTGATTGACTCGACTTGATATGAGGAGAATACGTGATTGCATCTTCGTGTCAAGAAGATGGCCATGGTCCTTTGGGGTGCGGCCATTTCAAGATCGCGAGCATGATGTCATTTGTCCGGTGTGCGGGTCATTGTGGGGGTGCTCTAATTGATCAACTTGCCGAAGGGGCCCAGAAGTGAATGGCGCCCTGGTCTCGTCCGCGATGGGGGTGGGGATGCTCGTTCATTGCACCTGCTGCCCACCCCGGAGTGCGACAGGCAACGGCAACAAAGAAGCGTGCCGTTGGTGGGGATCCATGGTCGGTCCGGCCGCGGGCGGCGCACGGCCGGACCGACCACAATCGGTTTCGAGCGCCCGCCCGACCAGGACGGGCGACTCGACAGCACCGTCCAGGTCCCGATATCTGTGCGGGGACGAGCGCATCCACCATCAGCCCGTGAGGTCCGCCTCGACGGCGGGTGAGGAAACTACCCGGCGTCCGGCGGGACCTCACTCCCAGCGGCAGCGCCCGTGGTTGGGCAGGGAGTTGGTTTCGTTGAGGATGTCGCCGTCTTTCACCCATCCCCAGCGGCCGTTGTCGGCCTTGGTGAAGGCCCACCGGGTCGGGTGCGGTCCGTTGTTGTTGCGGCCGCCCTCGCACCGGTAGCTGAACCAGTTCCTCCCGGTGTTCAGCTTGCCGACGATGGTGTGGCCCTTCCCGGCCCACACCGCCGCGCCGGGACGGTTGTTGCACCACCAGCGGCCGCCGCTGGCCCAGCAGGGGGCGGCCTTGGCCGTGGTCGGGCGCTGTGCTGTCGCGGAGTCGGAGCTCGCGGCGGCGGCGTTCCAGCCGATTCCGGGGATGGCGGTCATCGTGGTGGCACCGATGACGGCGCTCGCCGCCAGGACCGCGGCACGCGCGATTGGCGCACGGTGATGGTTGATGGTGGTCATTGCGCAACCCTTCTCTGACACGTTCACTCCTCGACGCCCGCGACCGCGAGCGTCGGCGGGGTCTTGTTCGGCCGACCCTCGAGAGCGATTACAGTCCGTGTTGGCTTCATCACGGTGAGAGTACGTCGGAGCGGGGCTGGTGTATGTGGCGGCGGTCACACTTGGTCGCCCCTGTGTGGGCGAGGCGAATCGCGATCGTCCGGGCGCGAGCAGATGGTGCACGCGTCTCAAAGCGGTCGGACACGAGATCTGTGGTGAGCGCCCGGCGGGCCTCCGTTCTCGCAGGACGGGGTGTCGCAGAACCCGTGTCATCTCCTGGATGGATGCAGAGCCTCGGTGTGACGGCCGTCCTGGACCACGGGCACCGCCTGCTGGGGTGCTCCATTGCAAGAATGGCAAGCCCGCCCGGCTCTCGGGCTGGCACGCCCTCAATCGCGCCCAAGAACACGCCGCCCCCGGCGGACGGGGACGCCTGGGGCAGCCGCCGGTGCCGTAAAGCCATGGACGTGCAGTGAATATGCGCGTGCGCTGGGTGGGGTGCTGCGGTGGGGGTGGCCTTTTGCTGGTCGCCCCAGATGAGGAGCCCGTGGGCGCGGACGAGAGATGCTCGGCGATGGAGATCGACGCATTGCAGGCCCCTGTGGTTGACATCCGATCAGGCACATTTGGGTACCAATTGGCTCAGTGCTGAGGGTGACCGATGTTCGGCCCCAGCGGTCATCGCTGAGCTGCTCGGACCGCGCGGGGGCGCCGCTGTGATGACGGGGCGGCGAGAGGACGTGCCCTCTCGGCTCACCTTCCGCCGGTCGGTGCGGGATCTGGGGTGCTGTGTGGAGGGGGCAGTTCTGGACGCCTCTCTCGGTCTTTGCCGCTTGGTGGTGAAGGGTCCGGATCAGCGCTTCGTAACGGTGTGCGGTGATGGTCCATTTTGGGGCCCGGGAGTTCGCGGCCAACTCGCAGTGACCGGACCATTACCTGGTGAACATTTCTGATGTCAGAGTGCGTCAGGTTTGGCGGAAACCTGGTGGCTGCGGCGGCGCGTCGGGCATCACCAGCTGTCGCACCACCGGCACGTCTTGTTGTGATCTCCATCGAGAGGATGCTAATTTGTCATGGTGTGGGCGATTTAAGACTACTTGCAAGACGGAGATGGGTACGTCTTAGTTTATTGCCTTCGCGAATCTTGTAGGCAAAGGGATGATGAATCCTAGAAGGCTGTGCTACCTTCGGGTTTCGAAGATCATTCAGAGTTGCCGAGGGTACGGGAACCGTGGACTCGCAATGGAGAATCCCCTTTCTGTGAGGGCGTCCCCCGCCAAGACACCTTCGACATATAGCGGTGCTCATGGCAGGCGCCATGGCGGGCCGTGCTGTTCGGCGGTTCGCGGGGTGGCATCGCCCGCTGGTGAGCCGTGGCGGCGCGGTCGGTATGCATGCGACGTTATGCGTGGAGGACTCCGTGCCGCCGACCGGGCGCCGGTCACTCGGCTCCTGCCTGGAGACGGTGATCAGGGTCGAGACCCCGGGACGAAGAGCAGGGCGGGCCGCGGTGCGTGGGTGTCCGCTCCGGTCGTCGTGCCATGGACCGCCGTGTCCGGCGCTCGATCCCTTCCGTTCTCTTTAGGTTCGGTCACGGCTGTGCCGGGCGGAAAGCGCACACGCAGCTGATCAGTCAGTTGCCTGATATGGGCCGCTCCGAGCGGCTTCTGGTTATCGTTCGGCGGGGGGTGGCGAGACCATGGCCGCAGAGGGTGTGCGGTTCCAGGTACTCGGACGGCTGGCGGTCAGCGTCGGCGGGAATGTGGTGGCGCCGCCCCGCTCTCCGGTTCTGCAAGGGTTATTGGGCGTGCTGCTGCTGGCGCGCGGGGAGCCGTTGCCGACCAGGCGGCTCGCTGAGCTGGTGTGGACCGACCGGGCCAGGGAGACGAGCCGTGAATCGGTCCACGTCGGTGTCTCCCGATTGCGGAAATGGCTGGGCCGGCTCGACGGCGGCAGGACCGGACAGTTCACGGTCAGCTATGAGGACGGGTATCTGCTGCGCCGTCCGGCGGCATCTTCGGACCTCGGCCGATTTCTGGGCCTCGTCGGTGAGGCGCGCGCCCTGCCCGGGCCGGAACAGCGGTCCCGCCTTCTCTCGTCCGCCTTCGCGGAGCGCAAGGGGCCGCTGCTCGCCGGACTGGCGCGGATCGACCGGTCGGACGTGCTGGTGCGCGGCGTCGAGGACGAGATCCGGCAGGCGGCGATGGGCCTGGCCGCCTCGGCCCTGGAGGCGGGCTCCCCGGAGAAGGCGGTCACCGCGGTCGGCGCGCTGGCAGAGGAGCTCCCCTTCGACGAACTGCTACACGCCGCCCTCATCGACCTGCTGAAGGCGAGCGGACAGCCCGCCGAGGCGCTTCAGGCGTACCGGCGGCTCAGCAAGCATCTCTTGGCCGAACTCGGCGTCGAGCCGAGCGAGGAGGTGCAGCTCGCGCACATGCGCGTCCTGTCCGCGGGCCGTCCACTCGACGGCGACGCGGCGTCCGAGCCGCAGGCCGCCCCGGTGCCCGCCCAGCTTCCGCCCGACATCCCCGACTTCACCGGCCGGGCCGCGGAGGTGGCGGAGCTGGCCGGGGTCCTCAGCGGGGGGGCGGGCGCCTCGCGCCATCGGACGGTGGCCGTCGCCACCGTCGCGGGGATGGGCGGGCTGGGCAAGACCACGCTCGCCGTGCACGTCGCCCACAAGGTCGCGGACTCCTTTCCCGGGGGCCAGCTGTACGTGGACCTGCACGGCGACTCGGTGACCCCGGCCGAGCCGGGGGAGGTGCTCGGCAGGTTCCTGCGCACCCTCGGCACGGCCGGCGCCGACATTCCGTCGTCCCTGGACGAGCGCATGGCGCTGTACCGGAGCCGCCTGGCCGGGCGCAGGACGCTCGTCGTGCTCGACAACGTCGCCGGGGAGGACCAGGTACGGCCGCTGCTGCCCGGTACGCCGGACGCGGCCGTGCTCATCACCAGCCGCAACCGTCTCATCGGCCTGGAGGGGGCGAAGCTGCTGAACCTCGACGTGCTGCCCTCCGCCCAGGCGGTGGATCTGATCACCAACATCGTCGGCGCGGACCGCGTCGCGGGCCAGGCGGACGTCGCGGTCGAGATCGCGCGGCTGTGCGGCAACGTGCCGCTGGCGGTGCGCATCGCGGCGGCCCGGCTCCTGGGCCGCCGGCATTGGACGCTGTCGCACCTGGCCGATGTGCTCGGCGAGGAGCGGCGCCGCCTCGACGAACTCGTGGCCGGCGACCTGGAGGTGCGGGCCGGATTCGAGATGAGCTACCGGCTGCTCCCCGCGGAGACCCAGCGCGCGTTCCGGCTGATCGGGCTGCTGAACGCGCCCGACCTCGCGTCCTGGGCGGTCGCCGCGCTGCTGGACGTGTCCGTCCCCGAGGCGCAGCATCATCTCGAGCTGCTGATCGACGCTCACCTCGTCGGCGTCGCCGGCGAGGACGAGACGGGCCAGCTGCGGTACAAGGTCCACGACTTGCTCTGGCTGTACGCGCGGGAGCGCGCCGAGAGCGAGGAGCCGGCGGCGCAGCGGGCGTCCGCGCTGCACCGCGCTCTCGGGGGATGGCTGGCGCTGGCCGAGCAGGCCGCGGAGCGCATATCCGGGCCCTGCTACGCGGCCATGCACGGCTCCGCCCCGCGGTGGCCGCTGCCGGCCGCCGCCACCGCGCGGTTGCTGGCGGACCCGGTGCGCTGGTTCACCGCCGAGCGGGCGGCGCTGGTGTCCGAGGTCGCGCACGCCTGCGAGCTGCGGCTCACCGAGTTCGCCTGGGACCTGGCGGCCTCCATGGAGAGGTTCTGCGATGCCCGCGGGATCTACGACGACTGGCGCCATATGCACGAACGGGTGCTGACGCTGTGCCAGGAGACGGGCGACAAGCGGGGTGAGGCGGTGCTGCTGCGCGGACTGCTCGAAGTCACCGCCTGGACGTCCCCCGCCGGGCCCGAATCCGGCCCCGGACCGGCGATGGCCCGGCTGCGCAGGTCGGCCGCCCGGCTCCTCGGCCTGTTCACCGAGCTCGGCGACCAAGCCGGGATGGTCGACGCGATGGTGGCGATGGTCTGGGGCCGGGTGGCCGAAGGAGACAGGTGCGAAGCACTCACCTTGGCGCGGCGCGCTCTGCGCCTCGCGCACGAGGCGGGCTATCTCGCCGGGCAGGCGCGGGCCCATCACGTCATGGCCATCGTGCACGGGGAGGACGAACCGCAGCGCGCCGTCGCGTGCCTTGAGCGCGCGCTGCTGGTCGCGCACCGGCTCGGCAACCCCCGTTTCGTCACGACGGTCGTGCAGTCCCTCGGCGCGGCGCGGGCCATGTGCGGTGACGGCGCGGGCGGCAAGAAGCTGCTGGACGAGTCCGTGGTGATGGCGCGGGACCTGGACGACCGCTACCTGGAGACGTTCTCGCTGCTCCACCTCGCCAAGCTGTTCGTCGCCACGGGGGACGACCGGGCCAGGCCGACCCTCGAGCTCACGCTGGCCCACAGCCAGGCGGGCAACTTCTCCCACTACCTCGCCGACGCGCTCGGCGTGCTCGGAGAGCTGAACCTGATCGAAGGGGACGTGCGGGCGGCCATCATGTGCCTCGAATGCTCGGCGCAGACCTGGCGCACTCGCGGCTGGGTCCCCCATCTGGCACGGACGCTGCGCACTCTCGGTGACGCCCACGCCGCCGCCGCCGACCGCGAGGCGGCCCGGACCACCAGGGCGGAAGCCCGCGAGCTGTTCGACCGGATCTCCGACCATGCCGGTGCGTCCTGCGTCGAGGACCGCCTCGAGCGAGGGGGCATCACCGCCTGAACGGCGCGGCGTGGTTCGGCGTGCCCCAGGGATGTTTGTTCACGTCTCCATGGACGTCGCCCCGTGCTCCCCTCTGTCCCTGTTCGGTCTCGAAGAAAGGCATGAAACGCCGGTCATTTCCCTTCGGGAACACGGTATGGGCGCCGGGCGGGCTCGCCCGGCGCGGGGATCCGTCCGGTCCGGTCAGGCGTTCTGGTGATGGGCACGGCACCTTGCTCCAATACCGGTGCGGAGGCCGTCCGGCCACCGGTGTTCAACTGCCGCCCATGCACAGTTGAACACCGAGCCGTGGGCAGGACACTCGGAGTATCGTCCGTTTGCCCATCGTCGCGCACCCCGCGGGCGGGCCCGCCCCGGCATGGCGGATTTCGAGGCCGTCCCTCTATATATCCTCCCGGGAGGCAGTTCGCAGATGGCCGATGAGCCGCCGTCCCTCAGGTCGAATGTCATTGCCGAGCCGGTCGCCGACGAGGACCGCGCCGGGACGGACCGGCTCGCGGCCGAACGCGCCCGGCCCCAGGCGGCCATTGAGAGCCACGAGATCGACCAGGGCACTTTCCTCCGGGGCGTGCCGCGCTCTCCGCGCGCCCGTTCGCGTCCCATCGACGCGATGCTGCGCCCGGCGCCGCGAGCCCTGGCCTTGCCGCCGGCGGCGTCCTCGTCCCGCTGCACCCGGGAGGGACACCGCAAGCTCAGCAGTGACGCGGTCGAGGGGGCGTGGGCCTTCGCGGAGAGGCGCGATCCCGCATGGTCCGG
Organism: Spirillospora sp. NBC_01491; assembly: GCF_036227065.1. Taxonomy (GTDB): domain Bacteria; phylum Actinomycetota; class Actinomycetes; order Streptosporangiales; family Streptosporangiaceae; genus Spirillospora; species Spirillospora xylanilytica. Next base: position 1,306,815 of record NZ_CP109432.1, on the reverse strand, counting down.
CCACTAGTGCTCCGCGGCGTCCCGCGGCGGGATCCCGCGCGTGCCCCGCCCTCGCACCGAGGACGGGGGAGCAGTGCCCCCGGTCGGATTCGAACCGACAACTGGTCCCTTTTAAGGGGACTGCCTCTGCCATTTGGGCCAAGGGGGCGTGCGTGCTCGATTTTAACCATGGAGCACGCCATATCGTCCATATCTTTGATTACTTGGACGGTGCGGGGACGGGGCTTGTCCGAGTGCGCCCCGCTGCCGAAAGAATTCATCGAATTGATATAATTCTTTCGTGAATGGAGATCCCTTCCGGTCCGGCGGGGAGTGGGACGGCGGGCTGCCGTGCGCCGACCTGGAGGTCGCCATCCCGGCTGAGCGCGCGGGGACGCCCGCTCGGGATCGGGGATCCGCTCGACCAGCCCGGACCGCGGCATGGTCTCGTACTCGATCAGGTGCGTGGGCTCGTCCATGCCAGTCCTTCTCCCGGTCGTGGCATCCGGGGCGGGGCCGGGTTGTGGATGACCGTCCGGAAGGGCATGAATCAGGGACACCGGACGAAGGAGGGGGCGTCATGGCGACCGAGAAGGCGGAGGTCAGGCTGGGCCGCGTCTACGACGAACCGGCGGGTGCGGACGGCGTCCGGGTCCTGGTGGACCGGGTGTGGCCCCGTGGGCTCAGCAAGGAGAAGGCCCACCTGGACGAGTGGTGCAAGCAGGTCGCCCCGTCCACGGAACTGCGCAAGTGGTACGCCCACGACCCGGAGCGGTTCGCCGAGTTCAGTCGCCGCTACCGGTCCGAACTGCGGGACGCCGAACGCGCGGAAGCCCTGACCCACCTGCGGGACCTGGCCCGGGACCGTCCGGTGACCCTGCTCACCGCCACCAAGGACGTCGCCATCAGCCAGGCCGCCGTACTGGCGGAGATGATCCGCCCCTGACCGAGACCATGGCGTGCAGGAGGTCATCGAGCCGGGTGGTCCAGGCGGCGAACGTCCCGTGCAGGCTCGGCTCGTTCCCGCTGCTCCCCTAATGCCGCCAGCCGGTCGGGATCCACAGGACGTCCCCGCGCGCAGGACGGCCACCCGGCCGGGCCGCTCGGTGCGGGGGTCCGGCCCTGGCCGGCTCCGGCGGAACCTGGACGACCGGGGGCCTGACACTGGTCGCGGTCCTCCTTCTGACCCTCGGCGAGCTGTCGCAGGCCGCCGGCGGCTTCGGCTCACCGAGTGACTGACCGGCGGCCGGGCGATGGCCCGGCCGCCGGTCCGGTCCGTGCCGAGGCGCCCAGGATCATGCCCCGTGGCGGCCGCGGTACGAGCTCAACGACTTACCATTGGGCGACGGTATTCCAGTTCCATGCCTTGTTGTACATGCCGCCCGGGCTTCCCCCGTAACCGGTGCTCAACTCCAGCGAGCCCCCGGGGTAGGTCTGGAAGAGATAGGTGCCGTACTTCCGGTTGACCAGGACCTTCTTATGGGTCAAGGTGGAGTTCGTCCACTGGAACTGCTTTCCGGAAGTGCACTTCTTGGTGTACAGCGTTCCGGTCTTCTTGGCCGCCAGGCACTTGCCGGTGAGCCGGTTGCGGAGCTGGCTGATCTTCTTGTCCGGCGTCCAGGCGTACCAGACGTACGGAGGCTGAGCGCCCTTGTACTTCTTGCACGTCGTGTTCGCGGACACCTTGCCCTTCTTGGAGCTCTTCAGGCACTTCTTGCTGTACCCGTTGATGTAGTTGGCGCCCTTCTTCCAAGGCATCTTCTTCACGGCGGGGCCGTTCGCCGTGGTGGAGGTCACCGTGGTGGCCGCCGCGGGGGTCGCCGGCGCGGCTGCCGCCGAGGGCGCCGCCGCCGCGAGGGACAGGCCACCGATCACCGTCGCGGCGATGAGACCGCCGGTGACGGTCCCCCGTCCACGGCCGGTCTTGGCGGGAATCTGCATTGACTCTCCTGGAATGTTTCGATCATGCGGGAGCGAACGAATACGGGTTCGGCGGGGTGACGCAACGCTGAGCCACTCCGAGACTCTTCTCCTTTCAGATCCGAAAGTGCTGCGCCCGTCATTCATCCGGTGCGCCGATCCTGTCTCGCAGCGCTATCGTTCAGCTATCAAGGCGATAATCGCCCGGGGCGGACCGAGCGGTCAGGCCGTGACGGCCGCGGCCAGGGCCATGCCGCAGTAGGCGGCGCCGAGCCCGGTGCCGATGCCGGCGGCGGCGTTCAAGACGGCGAACAGGCGGGCGCCCTCCTCGGCCAGCCGCAGCGTCTCGTAGCTGAAGGTGGAGTAGGTGGTCAGCGCTCCGCAGAAGCCGGTCCCGGCGGCGGCCATCAGCGCCGAGCCGGCGGGCAGCGCGGCCAGGAAGCCGAGCAGTGCGCAGCCCGCGATGTTGACAGTGAAGGTGCCCCAGGGGAAGACGGTGTCGTGGCGGGACTGCACCGCGCGGTCGGTCAGGTACCGCAGCGGCGCGCCGAACGCGGCCCCCAGGACGACGAGCAGGATCGTCACCGGCCCTCCGCCTCGATCGGGCGAGGGCGCCGCGGCGTGCGGGCGGGGGGAGTCATGACGGGTCCTCGGGGGAGCGGCGGAAGCGCCGGGTCAGCAGGCGGGTCAGATGCACTCCGGTGTGGACGGCGGCCAGCGCGCAGAACAGTGTGGCCGCGAGATAGGCCAGCGCGGTGCGCGGGGACCCGGACTGGAGGGCCCGCTGGAAGTCGACGATGTAGGTGGAGAAGGTGGTGTAGCCGCCCAGCACCCCCACGCCGAGGAACGGGCGGGTGAGCGGGTGCGCCCGCCAGACCTCGGTGATCGCCACCATCAGCGCGCCGATCAGCAGGCACCCGGACACGTTGATGGAGAACGTCGCCCAGGCGAACCCGCCCGGCCCGCGCCCGAACGCCTCGGAGAGGCCGTACCGGGCCAGCGATCCGGCGACGCCGCCCGCCGAGATCGCGGAGAGCGTCACCCACGGCGCGCGGCGCAGCTCGCGGCGCTGCCTCGGAACGTGCAGGTCGATGTCGGGATCGACGGCGACGGGACGGGGCTCGGGCACGGCTCCTCCTACCAGGATGGACGATCTTCACTGGTAGGGACCGTTGGCGGCGGTCGCCGCGGTCGTCCCCGCATCCGCGGAGGTGGCGGGCCCCACCGCCACGGCCCCGTCCTGCGGGGCCGGGATCCATGATAGCCACCGGGAACCGAAGGCGGTGCTTGCGGGGCGGTCGCCGCCCTTCGGCGCTACTGTAAGGAACGTAGCCCGGCGGTGGGGCCCGCCGACGACCGCGGAGATACCGCCAACGGTCCCTGTCGTGAGACGACGGCGGAGCAGCGCTGGATCGCCAGATCCACGGTGATGACCCGCGTTTCCTGCGGCGGCCAGGCGACGAGGAGGGCCACCGAGGATGAGCATCGACGCTTCCACGCCGTACCCGCGTGCCGCCGACCAGGACGTCTGCGACTCGGCGCTGTTCACCATGCTGATCACGCGGGCGCCCCTCGGGGTCGCCTACCTCGATGGTGAGCTGCGCTTCCGCCGGATCAACGAGGCGCTGCTCGCCGCGCTGGGCCCGGTCGCCGGACGCGACGCCGCACGGCTCATCGGGCGGCGGCCCGCCGAGGTGCTCGACGCGGGCTTCGCGGGGGCGCTGGAGACGTCCCTGCTGGCGGCCCTGCGGGAGAAGCGGCCGGTCTCCGACCTGGAGCTGCGCATCGAGCCGTCCCCGGACGGTGCGGACGGCGACCGGGCCGCGGGCCCGCGCTACTGGATCTGCTCCTTCCTGCCGGTCCCGGCGGCCGACGGCACGGTGCGGGGCGTCGCCCTCATCGCGTCCGACGCGACCGAGCGCCGCGCCACCGAGGACGCCGTCACGCGGCGGGCCGAGTGGTACCGGTCGCTGATCGAGGCGACCTCCCAGATCGTGTGGGTGACCAGCCCGTCGGGTGCGGTGACCGAGGACGCGCCGCAGTGGCGCGCGGTGACCGGGCAGACGCCCGAGGAGTACCTGGCCGGCGGCTGGCTCGCGGCGGTGCACCCCGAGGACCGCGTCCTGGTCGAGACGGCCTGGCGGCAGAGCCTGCGCGAGCGGACGGTGCTGGAGGCCGGGTCGCGGATCCGCACCCGGATGGGGAGCTGGCGCCACTTCGACCTGCGGGCCGTGCCGATCTGGCGGGGCGGCGAGGTGGTCGAGTGGGTCGGCGCCAACACCGACGTCACCGGGCAGCGTGAGGCCGAGGAGATGCGCGGGCGGCTGACCGAGCAGCTGTCGGCGGCGGCGCTGCGCACCTCGCGGCTCCAGCAGGCCACCTCGATGCTGGCCGAGGCGCTCACGGTCGCCCAGGTGGTGCAGGTCATCACCGAGGTCGGCCGGTCGGCGGTCGGCGCCGACCACTGCGCGGTCGCGCTGCTCGACGACGACGGGCTGCGGCTCGACGTGGTCGTCCCGGCGCCCGGGCGCGGGGGCGGCGAGGCCCAGGCGCGCGGGATGGACGTCGACGACGTCGCGGTGGGCGAGCAGACCGTCATGTCGGTGGCGGCCCGCGAGGCCCGCCCGTTCTTCGCCGACAGCCCGGCCAGCCTGCGCCTGCAACTCGGCCGGGACGAAACGGCCTGCTTCGCCCCCGATCCCCCCGAGCGGGCCTGGGTGGGGCTGCCGCTGCTGGCGGCGGGCGCGACGATCGGCGCGCTCCGCTTCTCCTTCGACCGGCCGCGGCAGATCACCGAGGACGAGCGGGTGTTCCTGGAGGCCCTGGCGGGCCAGTGCGCGCTCGCGGTGGAACGCGCCCTGCTGTTCGAGCGCGAGCACGAGACGGCCGAGGACCTCCAGCGCAGCCTGCTGCCGAGCGAGCTGCCGCAGCTCCCGAACGTGCGGCTCGCCGCCCGCTACAACCCGGTGACCCGGCACGTGCAGGTCGGCGGCGACTGGTACGACGTGTTCGCGCTGCCGGACGGCCGGCTGGCGATCGTGGTCGGGGACGTCATGGGCAAGGGCGTGCTGGCCGCGGCGATCATGGGCCGGGTGCGCAACGCGCTGCGCGCGCTCGCGCTGAACGACCCGCGGCCCGCGGCGGTGCTGTCCGGCCTCGACCGGCTGTTCAGCGCGACCGAGCACGCCGAGCAGTTCACCACGCTGGCCTACCTGGTCATCGACCCCGACACCGGGAAGGGCGTCTACAGCAGCGCGGGCCATCCGCCGCCGCTGATCCTCTCGGCCGGGGACCGCCCCTACCTGAGCGACATCCAACCCGGCACCCCGCTGGGCTGGCCGAGCACCCGGCAGCAGGCGGCGTTCTCGCTGAACCCGGGCGAGACCGCGGTGCTGTACTCCGACGGGCTGGTCGAGAACCGGCGGCGCGGGGTCGACACCGGCCTCGACGACCTGGTCGCCGCCGCCGCCGAGCTGCCGCCGGAGGAGGCGGCCGACCCCGAGCGGCTCGTCGACTACCTGGTCGACCGGCTGCTCTCCGGCTACGAGCAGTCCGACGACGTGACGATCCTCGCCGTGCACGCACCGCTGAACGGCGCCTGACTCTATCGGCGTCCTGTCAATCGGAGTCGGGGGAGTCCGCCGGGCCCGGGGCGCCGGCGGCGGCGAGGCCGGGCACCACCCGCTCGATCAGGTGCAGCAGGACCTCTTCGAGGAGGAGGTGCGCCTGGGCCCTGCTCAGCCGGCCCTGCTTGAGCCACTCGCGGGTGGCGGCCTCGGCGAGCCCGGAGTAGCCGCGGAAGGCCGACCGCACCTCGGCGTGCTCGCGCGACAGCGAGGTCAGCCCGACCACTTCGGTCATGTGGTCGACCGCGCGCTCCCGCGCCTCCTCCAGGATCCGTTCCAGCTCGCCGTCGCCGCCGGAGGCGGTCAGGTCGAGCGCGGTGAGCCAGGTCTCCTGGTTGCGCGACAGCAGTTCGAGCCAGGCGTCGATGCTCTGGTGCACGCGCTCGCGCACGCTCGCGCCCTCGACGAAGGCCGGGATCGGGATCGGCGGGACGCCCATCATCTCGCTGACGGCGGCGAGGTACAGCTCGCGCCTGGTACCGAAGTAGTGGTTGAGCAGCCCCCGGCTGACGCCGGCCGCGGCGGCGATCTCGGTGTTGGAGACCGTCCCGTACGGGCGCCGGCTGAACAGGGCGCGGGCACAGGCCAGGATCTGGTCGCGCCGTTCGTCGGGCTCCTTGCGGACCCGGCGCGACGGCGGGACGGGCGGGTGCTCGCTCACGGGGTCCTCACGGTCGGCGGCCGGCGGGGCGTGCCCGCCGGCCGTGTCGGCGCTCTGACGATGGAAGCGCTCATACCGTCAGCGGTCCGTCCCGAGGCGGGGCGCGGGCACCCGTGCCCGGACCGGTTGCTCGAGCTGGTCGTCGGCCCAGAAGTCCTCGAGCTCCTCGGCGGTGAGGTCGGCGACCGGGACGGGGGGAAGGGTCCGGCCGGTGCGGGTGGCCCAGACGGTGAACAGCATGAGCGCGAGCAGATCGGTGTCCGAGAGGACGCGGTGGGGGTCGCCCGGGTCGCCGAGCGGCGGCGACGGCTCTGTGTCCGGCAGCGGCATCGTATGACTCTTACGTTGGGGAAGCGGGGTGTACGGAAACCACTGTGGCCTTCCGGCGGCCCGGATATGGCGGTCATCGAGGAATCCGGACAGGATCGGATGATCGGTGCGCGGAGCAAGGGTCATTCGTCACCATTCGCTCCACAGTCCGGCCGATTCAGCACGGGTCCGATGGATGACGTGGACGGGCCGAAAACCGATGCCGGAGAATGTGTCAGGTGACCGGTGCCGGCACGGCGCCGGTGGGATCATGTCCTCTGATCCGGACCCTGTGTTCTCACCCACGATCGAGCGGATGAGGGGTATGCCCGACGACGATCGCGCACGCGCACTGGACGCCTTCATCGCCGAACTGAACAGGGCCTGGAAGATCGCCGGGCCGCCGACCTACGCGGTGCTGGAGGAGCTGTCGCGCCGGCTCGAGTCCGATTCGCTGCCGGTCTTTGGGGTGCGCGTCATCGCACTTCCGAAGTCGACGGTGAACGACCTGCTGAAATGCCGCCGGCGGCGGGCGCCGAGATGGCAGCTGGTCGCGTCCTTCTGGGCCCTGCTGCGGGTGGTCGCGATCGAGGGCTCGGTGAATCCGGACCGCCTCGGCACCCTCGACGAATGGCGCCGCAAGTACGAGGCGATCGACGGCCCCCCGCACGAGGCCCCGCACCAGGCCGGAGGGGCCGTGGCCAGCGTCGCCGGCGCGGCGGCCGTGGCCGGGCGGCCGGGCGCGGTGCTCCAGGCCGGGCACGCGGGCACGGGACGGTCCCGGGCCGGCCGCGCGGGCGCGAGACCGAGTGCGGGGGTGCGGCCGAGGACGGGGTCGCGGCCGGGGCCGGGCCCGGTGGGCCTCGCCCGCAGCGACGCGCTCGGCAGGCGTCCGTCCGGCGACGCCGAGGAGTCCAGGCGGGCCTGGCTGCTCGCGCTGACCAGGCAGGCCGCGGCGCTCGCCTGGTGGGCCGACTACCGCGACGTGGTGCCGGAGTGGTTCGAGACCTACCTCAGCCTGGAGCCGGACGCCGCCGTCCTCCAGGTCTACGAGCCGCGCTTCATCCCGGGCCTGTTGCAGACCGAGGGGTACGCCCGCGCCACCATCCGGAGCGGCCGTCCCGGCGCGGACGCCGCCGAGATCGACCGGCGCGTCGAGCTGCGGATGCGCCGCCAGGGGATCCTGCGCCGCGAGGGCGCCCCCCAGTTGCGGGCGACCATCGACGAGCGCGTGCTGCGGGCCGGTCCCGGGCCCGGCGGCGCCGCGATGATGCGCGATCAGATCGGGCATCTGATCGAGGCGTCCGCGCTCCCGAACGTGCGGATCCAGCTCCTGCCGGCCGGTGCCGGGGGCCCGGCCGCGGCGCTCGACGGGCCGGTCACGCATCTGCGTTTTCCCGGGCGCGACATTCCCGATGTGGTCTATCTCGAACAGCTCACCTACGCGCTTTATCCGGAGAAGTCCAAGGACGTCCGGCATTACTGGGGAGTGCTCGCCCGCTTGGCGGTCGCCGCCGACCGGCCGGGGGCGAGTGTCGCGCGCCTCGCCCGGACGCTCGGCGAATTCTAGAATGCGTGATCTCGCCCCTATGGACCGCATCTCTCTTATGTCTGATATCGACGGAGATGGCGCGCGCCGGGGAGTGCTTGCTAGGTTAGGTGAGCCTTACTTCTCATGTACTCCGTCCCCCGTGGAGGCACCGCCGTGACGAACCCCTTCGACGACCCCGACGCCGCCTTCCTCGTGCTCGTCAACGACGAGGGCCAGCACTCGCTCTGGCCCGCGTTCGCCGAGGTCCCCGCGGGATGGGCGGCGGCGTTCGGTCCCGGGCCCCGCGCCGGGTGCCTGGAGTACGTCGAGACCCACTGGACCGATCTGCGTCCCCGGAGCCTCGCCGCCCGCGCCGCGGGCTGAAGCGGAGCTGCGGCGGCGGCGCTGGAGCGGGCTGGAGTGGGCGCGGTGCGGCGCCCCGCGCACTCGTCCGGTAACAACCGGACGGCGGCTTTATTGCATTTATTGTCAATGCTTGTGGACGGGGCGGTTGTGACAGTAACGTCCTTCTGGGTTCGATCTGACGCACCCACGCCCTCCGCGTGCAGAGCATCGAGGTGAGCTCGGCGGCGGACCCGATCGCCCCCGCCGGCTGGGGGAGCGTCCAACTGGAGAGGCCATGAAGAAGCGTACCGACCGGAAGATCGCCGTCGGCGGCGTGGCGGTGACCGCGGTCGTCCTGCCCGGCATCATGGTGATCCTGGCGCAGACCGGGGTGGGCCGGCCCGTCTCCTCCAACGGCACGCCGGAGGCCGCCGCCGGCTCCGAGCAGCCCGTCGAGATGCCCGGCCCCGGCGTCGGGATGCCGTCGGTCCCGCCCACGACGTCGCCCTCGGCCTCGCCGACGCCCTCGACGAGCTACCCCTTCAGCAGCGGGCACCCGACGGTCAAGGTGGCCGACCCCGACCGGCAGCCCCGGCTGCACGGGAAGAAGACCGGGCTCCCCAAGGGCGCGGAGTCGGCCCGCAACGGCAACGGCGTCTACCGCTCGTCCGACGACGGCGCCAAGGTCACCGCGGTCAAGAAGGTCTCCAAGTACCAGTTCGACGTCACCATCGCCGCGCCGGCGCTCGGCTCGTCGGTGAAGACCCGGGTGCTGGTGCCCAAGTCGTGGTCGGCCGGCGCGACCCGCACCTGGCCGGTGGTGTACGCCTACCACGGCGGCCGGAACAACTACCAGTCCTGGACCAAGGACTCCAACCTCGCGCAGGTCGCCGCCGGCGACGACGTGATGGTCGTGATGCCCGAGGGCGGCTCGGGCGGCTCCTACACCAACTGGTGGAACGGCGGGAAAGGCGGCATCCCGGAGTGGGAGACCTTCCACATCCAGGAGGTCATCCAGCTCATGGAGCGCAACTTCCACGCCGGCACCGCCCGCGCCGCCATCGGGCTGTCCTCGGGCGGGCAGGGCGCCATCACCTACGCCGAGCGGCACCCGGGGCTCTTCCGGTACGCGGCCTCCTACAGCGGTGCCCTCAACATCACCGCGCCCGGCATGCCGACCGTGCTCACCTCGATGGACAGCGGCGGCGGCGTCGACCGCTACGCCATCTGGGGCGAGCCGATCCGCGACCGGGCGAACTGGCAGGCGCACGACGCGACGGTCATGGTGGGCAGGCTCAAGGGCATCGGCGTCTACGTCTCCTCCGGCAACGGGCAGCCCGGCCCCTACGACAAGTCCGGCACCGCGCCCTGGGACGCCGGACGCGTCGGCGAGAACTTCGCGGGCACGATGAACGCCAACTTCGTGAAGGCCGCCCGGCAGGCGGGCGTCGCGGTCACCGCCAACCTCTACGGTCCCGGCACCCACAAGTGGGCCTACTGGAAGCGGGAGCTGGTCGCGAGCTGGCCGGCGATCACCACCGCCATCGGCGCCGGCCGCTCCTGACCGGCCGCTCCTGACCGGCCGCTCCTGACCGGCCGCCGGGGCCGGAAGCGGCCACTGGCCCCGGCCCCGGTCCCGCCGATCCCCGTCCCGCGGATCCGCGCGCCGTGTACGGTGTGGGCATGTCCATCCTGAACGCACTTCTTCTTCCCGGGCCGCGTTGACGCACTGAGTCGACGCGGCCCGCCCCTCGTGTTCCGAGGGGCTTTTTCATTTTCCGGGGGAGACGGCACGGCAGATGGAGACGCTCAGATGAAGGCGAACGACACCGACGGGACCGCGCCGCCGCACCGCTACGACGCGCGCCTCGCGAACGAGATCGAGCGCCGGTGGCAGGACCGCTGGGAGGCGGACGGCACCTTCGACTCGCCCAACCCGGCGGGACCCCTCGCGGACGGGTTCGGCCGCGTCGCCGGCCGCCCCAAGTTCTTCGCGCTCGACATGTTCCCGTACCCGAGCGGCGCCGGCCTGCACGTGGGGCACCCGCTCGGCTACATCGGCACCGACGTGCTCGCCCGCTTCCTGCGGATGACCGGGCACCACGTGCTGCACACCTTCGGGTACGACGCGTTCGGCCTGCCCGCCGAGCAGTACGCGATCGACACCGGCCGGCATCCGCGCGACACGACCCGCGCGAACATCGACGCGATGCGCCGCCAGCTCCGGCGGCTCGGCCTGGGCCACGACACCCGCCGCGAGATCGTCACCAGCGACCCGGAGTACTACCGGTGGACGCAGTGGATCTTCCTGCGGCTGTTCGGCGCGTGGTGCGACGAGCGGACCGGCCGGGCCCGCCCGATCGCCGACCTGGTCGCGGAGTTCGAGGCGGGTGAGCGGCCCGCGCCGGACGGCCGGCCGTGGGCCGCGCTCACCGGCGTCGAGCGGCGCCGGGCGGTCGACGCGCACCGGCTGGCCTACCTGGCCGAGGAACCGGTCAACTGGTGCCCGGCGCTCGGCACCGTCCTGGCGAACGAGGAGGTCACCGCGGACGGCCGCAGCGATGTCGGGAACCACCCGGTGCACCGCCGCCCGCTGCGGCAGTGGACGCTGCGGATCACCGCGTTCGCCGACCGGCTGATCGGCGACCTGGACCTGGTCGACTGGCCCGAGCCCATCAAGCGGATGCAGCGCAACTGGATCGGGGCCAGTGACGGCGCCCGCGTCTCCCTCCCGGTCACGGGCGGCGGCGAGCCGATCGAGGTGTTCACCACCCGTCCGGACACGCTGCGCGGCGCCACTCACGTCGTGCTCGCGCCCGAGCACCCCCGGGCGGACGGGCTGCTCCCCGCGGCCTGGCCGCCCGGCACCCCCGAGGCGTGGCGCTTCCCCGCGGGGCGCGGCCCGGTCCCGGCGGCGGAGTGGACGCCGCGGCGCGCCGCCGCCGCGTACCGCGACCGGACGGCACGGCTCGGCGACCGCCGGCGTGCGGCCGGGGCGGACGCCGGGACCGGCGTTTTCACCGGCGCCCACGCGGCCAACCCGGTCACCGGCGAGGCGATGCCGGTCTTCCTGGCCGACCACGTCCTGATGGGGTACGGCACCGGGGCGGTGATGGCGGTCCCCGCGCACGACCAGCGCGACCTGCACTTCGCCCGCGCGTTCGGGCTGGAGGTCCGGCAGGTGCTGGAGCCCGGCCCGGAGTGGTTCGCCGGGCAGGGCATCGAGCCTGGGACGCCGGCCCGCGACTGGCCCGCCGCGTTCACCGGCGACGGCCGCCACGTCCCGGCGTCCGGCGGCCCGGACCTCCGCGGGCTGGGCCGGGCCGACGGGATCGCGGCCGCCATCGCGTGGCTGGAGGAGCGGGGCGCGGGCCGGGCGGTCCGCTCGTACCGGCTGCGCGACTGGCTGTTCTCCCGGCAGCGGTACTGGGGCGAGCCGTTCCCTATCGTCTACGACGAGGACGGCCTCCCGGTCGCGCTGCCCGACTCCGCGCTGCCCGTCCTGCTGCCGGAGATGACCGACTTCCGGCCGAGGCCGCAGCCGGACGGGACCGGCGACCCCGTGCCGCCGCTGGCCAAGGCCGAGGAGTGGGCCACGGTCGAGCTCGACCTCGGCGACGGCCCGAAGACGTACCGGCGCGAGCTGAACACCATGCCGCAGTGGGCTGGGTCCTGCTGGTACCACCTGCGCTACCTGGACCCGGCCAACACCGAGGCGTTCGTCGACCCGGAGGTCGAGCGCTACTGGATGGTCCCGCCGGACGCCGGATCCGGCGGGGAGGGCGGGGTGGACCTGTACATCGGCGGCGTCGAGCACGCCGTGCTGCACCTGCTGTACGCGCGGTTCTGGCACAAGGTGCTGTACGACCTGGGGCTGGTCTCGACGAAGGAGCCGTACCGGCGCCTGTTCAACCAGGGCTACATCCTGGCCGACGCCTTCACCGACGAGCGCGGCATGCACGTCCCGGCGGCCGAGGTCGCCACGGCCGCCGACGGGACGCCGTCCCATCGGGGCAGGCCGGTCACCCGCCGCGCGGGCAAGATGGGCAAGAGCCTCAAGAACGGCATCGGCCCCGACGAGATGTGCGACCGGTACGGCGCCGACACGCTGCGGCTGTACGAGATGGGGATGGGGCCGCTCGACACCGACCGGCCCTGGCGGACCGACGACATCGCGGGCGCGCACCGGTTCCTGCAACGGCTGTGGCGTTCGATGGTCGACGAGACGACCGGCGGGCCGCGCGTCACCGACGCGCCGCCGGACGCCGCGACGCTCCGCGCCCTGCACCAGACGATCACGGTCGTCCGCGCGGACGTCGGCGGGCTGCGCCTCAACACCGCCATCGCCCGGCTGATGGGCCTCACCGCGCGCGCCGCGAAGATCGCCGCCGCCGAGGGGGCGGTGCCGCGCGCGCTGGCCGAGCCGCTGGTCCTCATGGTGGCGCCGCTGGCCCCGCACATCGCCGCGGAGCTGTGGTCGCGGCTCGGGCACGACACCCCGGTGGCCCACGCGGGCTTCCCGGAGGCCGACGCGTCGCTGGCCGCCGAGCCCTTCGTCGAACTGCCCGTCCAGGTCAACGGGCGGACCCGGTTCACGATCGAGGTCCCGGCGGACGCCGGCCGCGAGCGGGTCGAGCGGATCCTGGCCGAGCACCCCGGCTACGCCCGGCACACCTCCGGCGCCACGGTCCAGAGGCTGGTCGTGGTGCCGGGCCGGATCGTGAACATCGTGGCGCGCCGGCCCCCGGCCGCCGGTGCCGCACAGGGCCCCGAATAGAGGCCGGACGCCGTTTTCCCGTGCCGTGCATTGGCCTGGTAAAGAGACCTCCACCAGGCAGAACAGCGTGCTTGCCGGGTTTATCACGAGCGGGCCGCGGATACGAAAGGTTACGTAGCAGTCACAGACAGTAAGGAGCTAGTCGTGTCTCGTTTCGTAACGACGTTGGCCGCCCTTGGCATTGCCGGTGGCGTGGCGTTCGCCGCCGCCGGTCCCGCCTCCGCCGCACCGGTCGACGGTCACGGCCACGGTCACGGAAAGGGCGGGGATGTGTTCCAGTCCTGCGTCAAGGAGCAGAGCTCGTGGGGGGTCATCGCCCTCAACCTCGACCTGCTCACGAACTGCATCTCCAATAACAACTGGCACTAGCGCATACGAGTCCGGTGCGCCCGGACGACGTTCTGTGAGCACTTTCCAGTGGACTCACCGAACGCCCGGCGCACCGGTCTCCGCGTTACCGGACGGGCGGTGCATTCGCGCCGCCCGTCCGTCATACGCGGGAGTGCTACCGGAGCAGCGCCGTCAGCTCCCCGAGGTCCGCGGCCTCGGCCAGGCCGTAGGTGAGCTCGGTGATCCGGGCGGCCTCGCCGGCGCCGACCCGCCGCGCGGCGTTGAGCCGGAACTTGGTGGCCAGCTCCTCCGGCGACAGCGGATTGCCCGCGCCGCCGCGGTTGGCGTCCACCCGTTCCTCCAGCTCGCGGCCGTCGCGGGTCCGGACGCGGAGGACGGCCGGGAACTGGTGCGGGAAGATCTCGTCGCACCGCGCGTCGGGCACGCAGCGGACCTTGGCCGCCAGCGCCAGCCGCGCGGGGTCGGCCGCGGCCTCGTCGGTGAAGTCCTCGTGGAAGACCCCGAGCCCGCCGCCGCCGAGCAGCGCCGCCGCCACCGTGTAGGGGCCGGAGAACGCGGCGTGGTAGCCGGAGCTCGGACGGATCTTGTCCTCGAGCGGCTCGCCGATGGTCCGCAGCACCGCGGTGGGCGCGCCGAGCTCGATCGACTCGATCTCGGCCGGGTCCAGGCCCCGCGCGCGCAGCCGGCGGGCCGCGTCGATCCCGGCGTGGGTGAAGTGGTTGCAGGGGTAGGGCTTGAAGAAGATCCCCGGCAGTTCCCAGTGCTCGCCGAGCCGGTCGGTGAGCTCGTCCGGGTGGGCCTGGTCGCCGCAGAACGCCTGGAGCAGCCCGAACCGGCCCTCCAGCACGGTCGGCGGGCCGGTGATCCCGGTACGGGCGAGCCCGGCGGCGGTCACCGCGGCGTGCGCCGCCCAGCCGCAGTGGATCCGCTTGACCGTGCCGCCGGTGCGGTTGGCCTCCAGCAGGCCCGCGCCCATGCTGGAGGCGATGCCGATCGCGTCGGCGATGCCCCCCGCGTCCAGCCCGGACAGCATGGCGGCCGACGCCGCGCCGCCGAGCGCGCCGCAGATCGCGGTGGCGTGCAGGCCGCGTTCGAAGAACACCGAGTTGCCGAGCTCGGCGTCGTAGCCGGCCATGCCGAGCCGCACCGTGATCTCGATGCCGACGCCGATCGCGTCCAGGAGCGCGGCGCCGCTCGCGCCGCGCGCCTCGGCCGCGGCGAGCGCGGCGGGCACCACCGACGCCGACGGGTGCAGCACCGACGGCAGGTGCGTGTCGTCGAAGTCGAGGGAGTGCGCGAGGGTGCCGTTGAGCAGCGCGGCGCTCGGCTCGGGCAGCCGGACGCCGGTCCCGATCGCGGTGGAGCGGCCCGCGCCGCCCCACTCCCGGACGAGCTCGCCGACCGCGCGGGCCGGCGGCTCGCCGGTCGCGGCCAGGCTGTTGCCCAGCACGTCGAGCATCCGGCGGGCGGCGTCGGCGCGCAGCTCGGCGGGCAGTCCCCGGGTCCGGACGTCGTCCGCCAGCCCGGCCAGCCGCTGGACCAGCGTGGAGGTCACGCCGACACCGCCGCGAGCGGGCGGACGGGGGAGCCGGTGCCGCCCTTGATGCGCAGCGGCGCCAGCACGAACACGAACTCGTTCAGGCCGGCCTCGGCGAGCGCCTCCAGGTTGAGGTGCTCCAGGATGTAGATGCCCGACTCCACCAGCAGCACCCGATGCACCGGGAGCACGGCGTGCCCGGCACCCGCCGGGATCTGCTCGTAGGCGGTGGTGTCGGCGCCCGTGGCGGCGATCTCGCGGGCGGCCAGCCACTCGGCGGCGGCGGTGGTCACCCCCGGCACGCCGGTCTCCTTACCCATGTAGGCGGTGGCGTCGTCGAAGTTGCGGGCCCAGCCGGTGCGGATCAGCGCGACGTCGCCCTTGCCGGGCTCGGTGCCGGCGCGCTCGGCGGCGGCCTCGAGGTCGGCGACGGTCACGCCGTACCCGGGGGGCAGCGTCGGGACGCCGTGGACGGCAGCGACGTCGAGCAGCACCCCGCGGCGCAGCAGGCCGGGCAGCGTCTCGGCGCCGAGGCTGGTGAACGTGCCGCCGTGCTGGGCCTCGGCCGCGTCGACCCCGCCGTGCAGCAGGCCGTCCTGGCTGACGTGCGACAGCGCGTCGATGTGCGTGCCGACGTGGCCGCCGGTCACGATGATCTCGTTGGCGGCCGAGCCGCCGTCCGGCCGCTCCATGTCGCCGTGCCGCCGGATCAGCGTCATCCGGAACCCGGGGTGGTTCGGCGAGCACGGCATCCCGGTGAAGAACGGCTGGCCGAGCTCGATCAGCCGGACCCCGCCGGCGACCGCCGCGAGCAGCGGATCCTGGGTGCGCGTGACCTGGTCGGTCATGAGTGGTGCCCTTCGTTGACGGGCCGTCCGCCGGACTCGGCGACCGCGAGCAGCCAGGTGGCCCGCTCGACGATCGCCTTGTCCACGAACCGGCCGGTGGAGTCGATCCACGCGGCGTCGCCGCGTTCGGTGGCGGTGGTCAGCTGGTCCATCAGCTCGCGCGCCCACGCGACGTCCGCGGGGTCGGGCGCGCTCGCCTCGTGCACCACGGGGATCTGCGCCGGGTGGATCACCGAGCGCCCGAAGAACCCGGCGCGGCGGCCCGCGGCGGTGTCGGCGCGCAGGCCGTCCAGGTCGCGGACCGCCGTCCAGACGCTCTGCGCCGGGCTCGGCAGCCCGGCGGCGCGGGCGGCGACCACGACCCGGGAGCGGGGCCACGCCAGCGCGTCGCCGCCGCCGGTCCGCAGGTCGGCGGCGAGGTCGGCCTCACCCAGCGAGATCCCGGCGACCAGCGGGTGGGCGGTGGCGAGCACCGCCGCGTTCTCCACTCCGAGGGCGGACTCGATCAGCGGGTGGACGGGCACGCCGAGCGCGTCCGCGACCCGGCTCAGCTCGCCGGGGTCCTCGCTCTTGGGGACGCGCACCCCCGCCGGGGCGGACGGGGCGGCGGCGAGCGCCGCGATGTCGGCGGCGCCCTCGGGGGAGGACGGGACGTTGATCCGGACGTAGGCGTGCGCGCCCTCCGCGAGGGTCCGCACGACCTGCCGCCTGGCCTCGTCCTTGGCGGCCGGGGCCACTGCGTCCTCCAGGTCGAGGATCACCGCGTCCGCCGCGGAGGCCAGCGCCTTGCCGATCCGGTCGGGACGGTCGCCGGGGACGTACAGCCAGGTCCGGGGCGGCGGGGCGGCGGTCACTTGATCACGCCCTTGGCGCGCAGCTCGGCCAGGCCCTCCTCGGAGACCCCGTACCGGCCGAGGATCTCGGCGGTGTGCGCACCGAGCGGCGGGCCCGCCGAGTCGATCCGGCCGGGCGTCTGGGAGAGCCGGAACAGCACGTTCTGCATCTTCAGCGGGCCGAGCTCGTCGTCGGGGACGGTGGTGATCGTGCCGAGGGCCTCGAACTGCGGGTCGGCCATCACGTCGGCGGCGTTGTAGATCGGCGCGACGGCGGCCTGGGCCTCCTCGAATGCCCGGACGACCTCGTCCCGGTCGCGCTGCGCGATCCACGAGCCGACGGCCTCGTCCAGCTCGTCGGCGTGCTCGGCGCGCTCGGACCCGGTCGCGAACCACGGCTCGTCGATCAGCTCGGGCCGGCCCACCAGCCGCATCACCCGCTCGGCGATCGACTGCGCGCTGGTGGAGATCGCGACCCACCGGCCGTCGCTGGTCCGGTAGGTGTTGCGCGGCGCGTTGTTGCTGGACCGGTTGCCGGTGCGCGCCTGGAGCTCGCCGAGCTGGTCGTAGGTGATGATCTGCGGGCCGAGCAGGGTGAGGATCGGCTCGATGATCGCCATGTCGACGACCTGGCCCTCGCCGGTGGCATCGCGGGCGCGCAGCGCGGTCATCACGGCGAACGCCGTGGTCAGCGCCGCGATCCCGTCGGCCAGGCCGAACGGGGGCAGCGTCGGTGGCCCGTCCGGCTCGCCGGTGATGGCGGCGAATCCGCTCATCGCCTCGGCGAGCGTGCCGAACCCCGGCCGCTTGGAGTAGGGACCGAACTGCCCGAAGCCGGTGACCCGGGTCAGCACCAGCCGCGGGTTGATCTCGCGCAACTCGTCGTAGCCGAGGCCCCACCGCTCCAGGGTGCCGGGCCGGAAGTTCTCGATCACCACGTCGGCGTCGGCGACCATCGCGCGGAACAGGTCCTGCCCCTCCGGCGAGCCGAGGTAGAGCGTCATCGCCTTCTTGCCGCGGCCGAGCATCTTCCACCAGAGGCCGACGCCGTCGCGCCGCGCGCCGTGGCTGCGCACCGGGTCGCCCTTGGGGTGCTCGATCTTGATCACTTCGGCGCCGAAGTCTGCGAGCAGTGTTGCGGCGAGCGGCCCGGCGAAGAGCGTGGCTGTGTCGAGCACCCGGATTCCGGACAAGGCATCCGTCATGGGGCATACCGCCTTTCCTGTCGGCTCGCTGCCCTCGCGCGAGGAGGAGAGGGCGGGCAGGTCCGCATTGTTTCGCTTAGGGGAACGTCGGTGAACGCCGTGTTGCGTCGCGCGCACCTCAGCCTGCCCACAAGTTCGCACTGTTCTCCAGGGTGAGTCAAGTTGTTACAGGTTATTGACCTGGACGTGTGGTGGGTGCCACGATGACGCAACATCTACTTGGCGTTTCTCTAAGCGGAACACCACAGGATCGGCGGGAGGAGTGGGAATGTCCGCTCGAAAGCTCGTCGCCGGGCTAGGCGCCTGCGCGGTCCTCCTGGCCGGGTGCGGCGGGTCGGCGCCGTCCGGGGCGGCGGGCGCCGCCGCCGGGCGGGACCACGGCCCGGTCAAGATCGGCGCGCTGCACCCGGTCAGCGGGGCGAACGCGGTCGACGGCCAGCAGATGCGCCGCGGCGCGCAGCTCGCCGTCGAGGCGATCAACGCCGCCGGCGGCATCAAGTCCCTCGGCGGCCGAAAGGTCGAGCTCGCCGAGGGCGACACGCAGGGCAAGGCCGAGGTCGGGCAGAGCGAGGCGCAGCGCCTCATCTCCGAAGGCGCGGTCGGCCTGGTCGGCACCTATCAGAGTGCCGTCAGCACCAACGTCGCCGTGGTCGCCGAGCGCAACCGGGTGCCGTTCGTCATGGACGTCACCGCCTCGGACGCGATCTTCGCGCACGGCTACCGCTACGCCTTCCGGGTGCAGCCCGGCAGCGAGGCCATCTCGGCCGCCGCCGCCGCGTACCTCAAGGAGGTCTCGGAGAAGGCGGGCAAGCCCGTGCGGAAGGTCGCCTTCCTGCACGAGCAGACCGACTTCGGCAGCGGCGCCGCCGAGGCGTTCAGCAAGGCCGCGGCGAAGCTCGGCATCCAGATGGGGCCGAACATCAGCTACGACGCGGTCACCACGTCCGACCTCACCGCGCAGATCACCCAGGTCAAGGCGTCCGGGGCGAACGTGCTGGCGGTCGCCGGGTACTACCGCGACAGCCTGCTGGCGGCCAAGGCGATCAACGCCGTCAAGCCGAACCTGGACGCGGTGTGGGGCGTCTCCAACGGCGCCTACGACCAGCCCAAGTTCGTCACCGACGCCGGGGCCCTGGGCGAGCGCTACTTCAGCACCAACTACCACTACGACGCCAAGAACGACCAGACGACCAAGCTCCGGGCCGACTACCAGCGCCGCTTCGGCGCCCCGATGCGCACCGGCGCGGTCCTGGCCTACGACGCCGTCCAGGTGATCGCGCAGGCCGTGGACCGGGCCGGCGGGACCGACGCCGAGAAGGTGCGCGAGGCGATCAGCGCCTCCCAGGTCACCCCGCTCGCCGTCGGCCGCGGGCCGATCCGGTTCGCCGCCAACGGCGACAACCGCAACGCCCTCCCCGTGCTGATGCAGATTCAGGGCGGCCAGGTGAAACAGGTCTATCCGGCGGAGAAGGCCGAATCCCAGCCCAACTACTCGGTGACATGGCGGCCATGAGCAATATCGGAAACCAGAAAGGGGCGGCACTCGCCCCGGACGCGGAGGCGCCAGGAGCGGCCTCCCCGCGAGGCAAGGCCCCCCACCCGCTCCGCGCCGCGCTCGGCGGCGGGGGCAACGCGGCGATCCTCAAGCGCGTCGCGATCATCGGCGGCGCCCTCGTCATCGCGATCGCGGTCGCACTGCTGAAGTCGGGCAGCGGCCTGGTGGTCTGGCAGTCGGTGGTGACCGGCCTGCTGATGGGCGGCCTGTACGGGCTCATCGCGATGGGCCTCACGCTGATCTTCGGCGTGCTCGACATCGTCAACTTCGCGCACGGTGCGCTGCTCGCGGTGGCCATGTTCATCGCGTTCGGCGTGGTCCAGGGCACCGGCCTGCACCCCTACCTCACGCTGCTGGTGGCGGTGCCGGCACTGTTCCTCATCGGCGGCGTCGTGCACCGGGGGCTGCTCAGCGGCACCGGCGGCGGATCGCTGGAGAACCAGCTCCTGATCACGCTCGGGCTGTCGCTGCTGCTGGAGAACGGGCTGCTGATGTTCTTCGGCGCCGAGCCGAAGACCGTCACGCTGCCCGGCGACTTCCAGTTCGGGCTGTTCGGCGCGGTGGTGACCGGCGCGCGGCTGTACGCCTTCGTCGGCGCGCTGCTGCTCGGCGCGCTGCTGTTCTGGCTGCTGCGCCGCACCCGGTTCGGCACCGCGATCCGCGCGGTCGCCGCGAACGGGCCCGGCGCCGAGCTGGTCGGCATCAACGTGCGCCGCATCCACACCCTCACCTTCGCGATCGGCACCGCGTGCGCCGGGGCGGCGGCGGTGCTGGCCGCGCCGCTGATCACGGTCACCCCGACGCTCGGCGAGCAGTTCAACATCACCGCCTTCGTCGTCGTGGTCCTCGGCGGCATGGGCAATGTCGGCGGCGCGCTGGTCGGCGGGCTGCTGATCGGGCTGGTCGAGCAGCTCACCACGATCTACATGGACGGACAGAGCTCGCTGCTCGGCGTGTTCGTGGTCTTCGTCGTGGTGCTGTTCCTCCGCCCGCAGGGACTCTTCGGGAGGCGGGCATGACCGGCATCACCATCGCCGGGGGCACCGGCCCGGCCGGGCGCGGCGGCACCGGCCGCGCGACCAAGGCACCGCCGCTGCGCCCGCAGAACCGGCAGCTCGCGATCCTCCTGGTGCTGCTCCTGGTGGCGATCCCGCTGCCGCTGATCCTGCCGTCCGCGCAGGGCGCCGTCGCGGTCCGCATCCTGATCTTCCTGCTGATGGCGGTCGGCTGGAACATCATGAGCGGCTTCGGCGGGATGTTCAGCTTCGGGCACGCCGCCTACTTCGGGCTCGGCGCCTACACCAGCGCGTACCTGCTGGTGGAGCACGGGGTCTCGCCGTGGATCGGGATGCTTGCGGGAATGGCCGTCGCCGCGGGCGTCGCCGTCGTCATCGGCTACTTCGCCTTCCGCTACAAGCTCCAGGGCGCCTACTTCGCGCTGGCCACCTTCGCGTTCGCGGAGATGCTGCGGCTGATCGTCACCAGCACCGAGTTCACCAACAAGGCGGTCGGGTTCAGCGTGCCGCTGATCCAGGGCTCCTCGCTATGGAAGATCCAGTTCGCCGCCGACTCGCCCGCCTACTTCTGGATCGCGCTGGCGCTGGCCGGCCTGGCCGGGGCGGCGAGCATCCTGTTCCTGCACTCGCGATCCGGCCGGTACGTCACCGCCATCCGCGACGACGAGCTCGCGGCGGCCTCGCTCGGCACCCCGGTGATGCGCCACAAGCTCATGACGGTGGCGCTGTCGGCCGCGATCACCGCGGTGGCCGGCGCCTTCTACACCCAGTACTACCTGTTCGTGAACCCGGACCTGGCGTTCGGCTCCTCAGTGTCGATCCAGGCGATCGCCACCGTGGTGATCGGCGGGATCGGCACGGTCTGGGGCCCGGTGGTCGGCGCGATCATCGTCGGCTCGCTGTCGGACGTGACCGCGACCCTGCTGCGCACACCGCCGGACTTCCTGAACTTCCTCCAGGGCCGCAGCGGGCTGGACGTCGCCCTCTACGCGATCCTGCTGATCCTGATCGTCCGGCTGCTGCCCAAGGGCATAGTCGGCACCGCGATGGCGAGGTGGCGCCGATGACCATCCTGAACGTGACCGGCGTCGGCAAAGACTTCCGCGGGCTACGGGCGCTGTCGGAGGTGGAGTTCGAGGTCGGGCAGGGCGAGATCCTCGGGATCATCGGCCCCAACGGCGCCGGGAAGACCACGCTGTTCAACGTGATCTGCGGTGCGCTCGCGCCGGACACCGGCAGAGTGCTGTTCGCGGGCCGCGACGTCACCGGCCGCTCGCCCGACCGGATCGCGCGGGCCGGCATGGTCCGCACCTTCCAGCTCATGCGCCCGTTCGGCAGCATGAGCGTGCTGGAGAACGTGAGCCTGGCCGCCCAGCACGAGCGGCAGCCCGCGCGGCGGCTACGCGAGCGGTCCCTCGAGGTGGTGGAGCGGGTCGGGCTCGGCCAGTGGGCGCACCGGCCCGCGACCGAGCTGCCGACGGCCGGCCTCAAGCGGCTCGAGCTCGCGCGGGCGCTGGCCATGCGGCCGAAGGTCCTGCTCCTGGACGAGGTGCTGGCCGGGCTCGTCCCGGCCGAGCGCGAGCCGGTCCTGGACCTGCTCGCCGACCTGCGCGAGCAGGACGGCACCACGCTGCTGTTCATCGAGCACATCATGGCCGCGGTGATGCGGCTGTCGGACCGGGTGCTGGTCCTGGACCAGGGCCGGGTGCTGGCCGCCGGGTCGGCCGAGGAGGTCACCTCCGACCCGCGGGTGATCGAGGCGTATCTCGGAGAGGAGCCCGCCGGTGCTGAAGGTTGAGAAGGTCTGCGCGGGCTACGGCCGGATGCAGATCCTGCACGACGTCGACCTGACCCTCGGGGAGGGCGAGATCGTCGCGCTCGTCGGCGCGAACGGCGCCGGCAAGACCACCACGCTGCGCGCCGTCTGCGGGCAGATCCGGCCGACCGCCGGGACGATCACCTTCGACGGCGCGCCGACGCTGGGCCGCCGTCCCGACGAGCTGGTCCGCGACGGGCTGGTGCACGTCCCCGAGGACCGCGCGCTGTTCGGCACGCTGACCGTCGAGGAGAACCTGCGGATGGGCGCGTGGACGCGCTCGCACGCGCAGGCCGAGACGGCCCTGCGCGAGGTGCTGGAGCTGTTCCCCGTGCTGGCCGAGCGCCGCGGCCAGGTCGCGCAGACCTTCAGCGGCGGCCAGCAGCAGATGCTCGCGATCGGCCGGGCGCTGATGGCCGGGCCGCGGCTGCTCATGCTGGACGAGCCGTCCACCGGGCTGTCGCCCAAGCTGACGTGGGCGATGCTGGAGGCGATCGAGCGGATCCGCGACGGCGGGGTGTCGGTGCTGCTGGTCGAGCAGAACGCCAAGCAGGCGCTCGCCATCGCCGACCGGGCGTACGTGCTGGAGAGCGGGTCGACGGTGCTGCACGGCACCGGCGCCGAGCTCGCCGGCTCCGCCGAGGTCAGGAAGGCGTACCTGGGGCTGTGACGGAGGACCGCACGATGGACGAACGGGTGGCCGCGGCCGCGGGGGCGACGGCGGAGCTGGGGGAGTGGGTCTCCCGGCTGGACGTCGCGGACGTGCCGGCCGCGGTGCTGGACCGGCTCTCCCTCGTCCTGCTCGACGTGGTGGGCGTGACCGCCCTCGGTGCCGGGCTGGACGAGCAGGCCGCGCTGCGGGCCGCCTGGCGGCCCCCGGCCGGGCCGGCGCCGCTGATCGGCGCGGGCCGGCTGGTCTCCACCGACGCCGCCGCCTGGCTGGGCGCGACGGCGCTGGTCGCGCTGGAACTGGACGAGGGCAACAAGTACGCCAAGGGCCATCCGGCGGCGCACGGGTTCCCGGCGGTGCTCGCGCTGGCGTGCGAGCTCGACAGCACCGGCGCCGATACGGCCGCCGCGCTGCTCGCCGCCTACGAGGTCGCGGCGCGGTTCGGGCAGGCGACGGCGCAGGCTCCCGGCGCCCACCCGCACGGTAGCTGGGGCGTGCCCGGCGCCGCCGCCGGCTGCGCCCGGCTGCTCGGGCTCGGCGCCGGGGCGACCGCCGCGGCGATCGACACCGGGGCCGGGCTGCCGGTCGCCGGGCACTTCGGGTCGGCCACCGGCGGCAACCCGGTGCGCGACGCCTGGATGGGGGCCTCCAACCTGTCCGGGCTGGTCGCGGCCCGGATGGCGGCGGCGGGCCTGGCCCGCAACACCGGCACCGCCGCGCTGTCGCTCGGCACCCTGCTCGGCCGGTTCGACCCCGCCGGGCTGACCGCGGGCCTCGGCGAGCGGTGGGACGTCACCCGCGGCTACTTCAAGCGGCACGCGTCCTGCTCGTTCACCCACCCGGCCGCCGACGCCGTCCTCGCGCTCCGCGCCGAGCTCGCCCCGTCCCGGACCGGGCGGATCGAGCGGATCACGGTCGAGACCCACGCGCTCGGCGCCGGGCTGGCGGCCACCGGATGGGACAACCGGCTGTCGGCGATGTTCTCCACGCCGTTCGTGGTCGCCACCGCCCTGCTCACCGGCGAGGTCGGCCCCGCCTCGTCCGGCGCGGAGCGCCTCGGCGATCCCGCCGTGCGCGCCCTCGCCCGCCGCGTCCGGCTCACCGCCGCGGGCGACCTGACCGGACGCCTGCCCGCCGAGCGCGCCGCCCGCGTCACCGTCGAGTTCGACGACGGCGCCGCGCCGGTCACCCGCGAGGTGCCGAACCCCGTCGGCGACGCCGACCACCATCCGCTGGACGAGCGCGCCGTGGTCGCGATGCTGAAGGGCTGGCTGCCCGGCCGCGCCGGGCTCGTCGACCGCGCGGTCGAGCTGTCCCGAGACCTGCCCGCACTCCCGCACGTCGGCGATCCGCTGCGCGGGCTCGCCGGCACCGGGGACGGAACCGAGAAGAAGGAGGAGCCGAGCTGATGCGTGCCCTGGCGGTGACGCCCATCCACCTGCCCGCCGAGGAGATCCGGCGGCGGCAGGCCCGCTACGACCGGCTGGCGCCGCCCGGCCTGCGGATCGAGCTGCGCGACGTCGGCCCCGCCGCCCCCCTGGCGCTGGAGAGCGAGGACTCCGTCCGCGCCTCCGAGCGCGAGGTGGCCGCCACGCTGGACGCCGCCGGCGACGGCTTCGACCTGGCCTTCCCCGACTGCGTGCTCGACCCGGCCGTACCCGCCGGCCCCGCCGCCGGGCCCGCGCGGGCCGTCCCGGTGAACGGGCTGCTCAAGCTCAGTGCCATGCACCTGGCCGCCAAGGGTGTCCGGTTCGGCGCGGTCGTCCGTAACGAGGCCATCGGCGCCGAGCTCGGCCGCCGGCTGGACGCCTACGGGCTGGCCCCCCACGTGGCCGGGATCGCGGTGATGGAGCTGCCGTTCGACGCCATCGCCGACACGGCCGCGTGGAACGCCGCCCTCGTCGACGCCGTCGGCGAGCTGGCCGCGCGCGGCGCCGCCGCGGTGATCAACGGCTGCTCCGCCGTCGACGTCGAGGCCGGTCCGCTGCCCGCGCGGGTCATCGACCCGACCGCGCTCGCCCTGCGGCTGATGACCGTCGAGGACGAGGCCGACCAGGTGGGGAGGGCGGCATGACCGGGACCGTCCGGGACGCGATGGCCGGGCCCGCGCCGGCCGAGGACGGGCCCGACCTCGTCGTGGCCGGCGCCGGCGGCGGTCTCGCCGGGGCGCTGCGCGCCGCCGAGCAGGGGCTCAGCGTGGTGGTCGTCGAGGCCAGCGAGCACTTCCGCCGCGGCAACAACACCTCGATGTCCACCGCGATGTTCCCCGGTGCGGGGTCCCGCTGGCAGGCCGAGGCGGGCGTCGGCGACTCCGCCGAACGGTTCGTCGACGACATCATGGCCAAGACCGGGGGCCGGGCCGACCCGCGCCTCGCCCGCACCCTCGCCGGGGTGAGCGCCCCGCTGGTGGAGTGGCTGGCCGACTCGGTGGAGCTGCCGCTGTCGCTGGTCACCGACTTCAACTACCCCGGCCACGCGGTGCCGCGCTGCCACTCGGTGCCCGGCCGGCACGGCTCCAGCGTGCTCGACCACCTGGTCCGCCGGGTCCGCGAGCACCCGCTGATCGACCTGCTCGTCCCGGCGCGGCTGGTGGACGTGGCGACCGGGCCGGACGGCGCGGTGCGCGCCGCCGTCGTCCGCTACCCCGACGGCGGCGAGGAGGAGATCCCCACCCGCGCGGTGCTGCTGGCCACCAACGGCTTCGGCGCCGACCGCGAGCTGGTCGGACGGCACCTCCCCGAGATCGCCGGCGCGCTCTACCAGGGCGGCGACCAGTCGCTCGGCGACGCGCTGCGCATCGGCGAGCGGCTCGGCGCCGCCACCGGCTTCCTGGACGCCTACCAGGGCCACGGCGCCATCGCCGCCAACGCGGGCACGCTGGTCGGCTGGGCGACGATCATCCACGGCGCGGTCCTGGTCGACCTCGGCGGGCGCCGCTTCGGCGACGAGACCCGGGGCTACTCCGAGTACGCCGCCGAGCTCGCCGCCCGTCCCGGCGGCACCGGCTGGATCGTGCTGGACGAGGTGATCTTCGAGCAGTGCCAGCCGTTCCAGGACTTCCGCGACACCGTCGAGTCGGGCGTCCTGGTCTGGGCCGACGACGCGGCCGGACTGGCCGAGGCCACCGGCCTGCCCGCCGCCGCGCTCGCCGCCGAGCTGGCCGACGCCGCGGCGGTGGCGCGCGGCGAGCGCCCCGACGAGCACGGCCGCGCCAACTGGGAGCGCCCGCTCTCCGGACGGTACGCCGCGGTCCGCGTGCTGCCCGCCCTGTTCCACACCCAGGGCGGTCTCATGGTCGACGAGCACGCCGCCGTCGTCGACCCCGGAGACCGCCGCATCCCCGGGCTGTACGCGGCCGGCGGCGCCGCGGCCGGCGTGTCCGGCCACGGCGCCGCCGGCTACCTGCCCGGCAACGGGCTGCTGCCCGCCTTCGGGCTCGCCTACCTGGCCGCCGACGACGTGGCCCGCCGCGCCGCCGGGCGCGCCGGGCCGGCCGCGCCGGCCCCAGTTCACTAACCCCATTTCGCACGCGGAGGAGAGAGACCGATGGCGACAACCGAGCTGCTGATCAAGAACGTGCGGGTGGTCCGGCCCGACGACGCGGAGGGGACCGAGCCGGCCCTCACCGACATCGCGGTCAACGACGGCACCATCACCCGCGTCGCGCCCGGCCTTCCAGGCGACGACGCCGCCACCGTGGTCGACGGCCGCGGCCTGCTCGCCTTCCCCGGCGTGGTGGACGCCCACCAGCACTGGGGCATCTACAACGAGCTGGCCGCCGACACCCGGACCGAGAGCCGCGCCAGCGCGCAGGGCGGCGTCACCACGGCGCTGACCTATATGCGCACCGGCCAGTACTACCTCAACAAGGGCGGCCCCTACCGGGAGTTCTTCCCCGAGGTGCTCGCCGCCGCGCAGGGCAACGCCTACATCGACTACGCCTTCCACCTGGCGCCGATGATGGCCGAGCACATCGACGAGATCCCCTACCTGGTGCAGGAGCACGGGGTCACCTCGTTCAAGATCTTCATGTTCTACGGCAGCCACGGGCTGCACGGCCGCTCCACCAGCCAGAGCGACTTCCTGATGACGCCGCCGGACGAGCGCTACGACCTGGCGCACTTCGAGTTCGTGATGCGCGGCATCCAGAAGGCCCGCGAGGAGCTCGGCGACTACGCCGAGCACCTGTCGCTGTCGCTGCACTGCGAGACCGCCGAGATCATGACCGCCTACACCAAGCTGGTGGAGCGCGACGGCTCGCTGTCCGGGCTGCGCGCCTACAGCGCCTCGCGCCCGCCGCACTCGGAGGGCCTCGCCGTCACCATCGCCTCCTACCTGGCGCACGAGACCGGGCTGCCCAACATCAACCTGCTGCACCTGTCGTCGGAGAAGGCACTGGACGCGGCGCTGACCATGGGCCGCGCGTTCCCGCACATCGACTTCCGCCGCGAGGTCACGGTCGGGCACCTGCTCGCCGACGTCGACACCGCGCACGGCCTCGGCGGCAAGGTCAACCCGCCGCTGCGCGACCGCGACGACGTCGAGGCGCTGTGGCGGCATGTGCTCGCCGGCGACGTCGACTGGGTGGTCAGCGACCACGCCTGCTGCAAGGACGAGATGAAGTTCGGCTCCGACCGCGACGACATCTTCCTCGCCAAGTCCGGCTTCGGCGGCGCCGAGTACCTGCTGCCCGGCCTGGTCGGCGAGGGGACCAAGCGCGGCCTGTCGCTCCAGCGCGCCGCGCAGCTCACCTCGTGGAACCCCGCCAAGCGGTACGGGCTGCTCAACAAGGGCACCATCGCCGAGGGCTACGACGCCGACATCGCGCTGGTCGACCCGGACGCGTCCTGGACGGTGCGCGCGGCCGACTCCGAGTCCACGCAGGAGTACACCCCGTTCGAGGGCTTCGCGATGTCGGCCAAGGTGACCGACACCTTCGTCCGCGGCAACCATGTGTACGCCGACGGCCGGATCACCGGAGACCCCGTCGGCCGGTACCTGCACCGCGGTCGCTGAACCGCGGGATCCCCGTCACCGCCTTCTCTAGGATCTCCACGTGACCAACCAGAGCACCCCCGTCCGCAGGCCCCCCCGAACGGTCGACAACGTCGGTACCGAGGCCGCCGCGCGGGTCGCCGACGTGCTGCTGCTGTTCGCCGGGGGACCGCAGTACCTCGGCGTGAGCGCGATCAGCCGGGAGCTCGGCCTGTCCAAGGCCGTGGTCTACCGGATCCTCCAGTCGCTGGTGTCGCGCGAGATCCTGGAGACCGACGCCGACACGGCGGGGTACCGGCTCGGCCCCGCCGCGGTCGCGCTCGGGGTGAGCGCGCTGCGCCGCTTCGACGCCCGCAACGCGGCGGCGCCGGTGCTGCGCAGGCTGCGCGACGAGACCGGCGAGACGACCACGCTGTCGGGTCTGGTCGGCGACGAGCGGGTCTACCTGGACCAGTACGTCAGCCCGCACGAGATCAAGATGACGGTCGAGATCGGCCGGCGGTTCCCGCTGCACGCCGGCTCCTCGGGCAAGGTGATCCTCGCCTCGCTGCCCGAGGAGCGGCGCGCCGCGGTGCTGGCCCGTCCGCTCGCCGCGCTCACCGGCCGGACGGTCACCGACGAGGAGACCCTCCGCCGGCAGCTCGCCGACGCCGCCCGCGAGGGCGTCGCGGTCTCGCTCGGCGAGCGGCAGGCCGACGCGGGCTCGGTCGCGGCCCCGCTGTTCGGCCCCGACGGCGAGGTGCACGGTTCGATCAGCGTGTGCGGTCCCCGCTACCGCTTCGCGCCGGACGTGGTCGAGCGCTACCGGGAGCTGGTGTGCGACGCCGCCGACGAGATCAGCCGCAACTGGACCTGGCTGCGCGAGTCGCGGCCCGCGCCCGTCCCGGAACCGCGCGGCCACTGACCCGTCCCGCGCCCGGAGAGGCCCCCCGGAGGGGTCCTCTCTCGGCGCGGGGTCAGCCGTACAGGCCGTTGAGCCAGTCCTGCCAGACGCGCTGGTCCCGCTCCTGGTCGGCGTCCGGGCCGAACAGGTGGACGGTGAGGCCGACCGGCGCGCCGAAGGCGTTGCGGCCGAAGAACCGGTAGAGCGCGTCGCCGGTGCGCAGCCCGATGAAGTTCTCGTTCCGGTAGTCGAGCACGGCGTCCGCCTCGCCGGCGCCGGGCAGCCCGACGCGCACCCGGGCCCCCTCGGAGGCGCCCTCCTCCAGCCCGAGCGCCCGCCCGACGGCGTCGAAGGCGCCCTTGGCCCGGGACGCCTCGGGCCCGTGGGCCTCGGCGAACGCCGCGGCCCGGCCCGGGAAGTGCTCGAGGTACTGCCGCAGGGTGTGCAGGTAGAAGTCGGTGTGCTGGTCCGCTCCGTCGAACTGGTCGTCCCAGTCGTCGACGAAGACGCCGCTGTGCACGTAGCGCACCCACGACCCGCCGCCCTCGCGCGGCTCGATCAGGTGGTCGAGTTGGTTGAGCGTCTGGCCGTCGGTGCCCTCGGCGTCCTCGACCCGGCCGGTCAGCCGGTGCGGCGGGTCCCACGCGGTCACCGTGCCGCCGAACGGCGCGGCGCCGCCCTCGCGGGGCTCGTACTCCATCGGCCAGAGCCAGCCGGCGGTCCCGGTGGTGACGGCGGCCCAGACCCGCTCGGGTGACGCGGCCACCTCGAACTCCCGGACGATCTCGAATTCGCTGCCCATGGTTCCGCCTCTCGGTGGTGGTGCTCCGATGATGTGCTCAGTTCTCGATCGCGTGCGGTGGGACCGCGCCCACCCCGTCCTTGACCTTGGGGTGGACGGCGATCACGACGCGGTGGTCGCGCCCGCCCCCGCCGGACGGGTCGTGGTACTTGCGGACCAGCCCGCCGACGGTCTCGGTGAGCTCCCCGATGAACGCGGCGCGGTCCGCCGCCGAGGCGAAGCGCACTTCGCCGTCCAGCGCGTACGTGGCCAGCCGCTTGCGGGCCCGCGCCGCGCCCGTGACCAGCGTCCCGACGTCGCGCACCAGGCGGGCGGCGAGGGCGAGCAGCCAGCGCGCCGACACCGCGTCCCGGTACCGGTCGGGGTCGGGTTGCAGCGCGGCGAGGGCGAGCGGGGAGATGACGTAGGACGCCGCGGTGGCCCGCACGAGCCGTTCGGTCATGTTGCCCTTGCGGCGTTCGCCGACCAGCTCGACCAGGCCGTGCCGTTCCAGCGCCCTGAGGTGGTAGTTCACCTTCTGCCGGGGCAGCCCGGTCCGCGCGGCCAGCATGGCGGCCGAGGCCGGTTCGGTCAGCTCCGCGAGCAGCCGGCCGCGGACCGGGTCCAGCGTGGCCGCCGCCGCCGCGGGGTCCTCGATCACCGTCACGTCGAACATGGGCCCATGGTGGCGACCGACAACTTTATTTGTCAAGACAGTGATTGTTGTCGGTGCCGGGACGAGGCGGGCCGGACCGGGGTGCCCGCCGGGCTCGGGGCTCAGCCGTTCGCGTGCGAGGCCAGGTCCCGGGGCAGCCTCTCCAGCAGCCCGCGCAGGTCGTCGGCGTGGTCCTCCTCGTCGGCCAGCAGCTCCTCGAAGACCCGCCGGGTGGTCGGGTCGCCCTCGCCCAGCCACTGGATGATCTCGGTGTAGGACGACACCGCGACCCGCTCCGCGATCAGGTCCTCCTTGATCATCTCGACCAGGTCCAGGCTTTTGTCGTAGGTGGTGTGCGACCGCCCGGCCAGCACCTCGGGGTCGAAGTCGGGCTCCCCGCCGAGCTGCACGATCCGGTTGGCGAGCTTGTCGGCGTGCTCGGCCTCGTCGGCGGCGTGCTCCTTGAACTCGGCGACCACCCCCTCGGAGTAGATCCCGGTCGCGGTGTACTGGTGCCGCTTGTAGCGCAGCACGCACACCAGCTCGGTCGCGAGCGCCTCGTTGCAGATCTGGATCACACGCTCGAGGTCCGCGCCGTACGCCTCGGTCACCGGCCCCTTGCCGATCTCCTCCCGGGCGCGGGCGCGCAGGGTCTTCAGATCGCTCAGAAACTCGGCCATGTGCGGGGTCCCCTCCGTCGTCGCGGGTCCGGCCGCCGTTCGGCGCCCCCGTGGATGATCACCTCGGCGGCGGCGCCGCAAAGCCATCCGGAGATCAAGAACGCGCCAACCGCCGGCCCGTCCACCGACCCGCGCAGCTCGTCCGGACCGACCGGACCGACCGGACCGACCGGATCAAGGTGCCGATCTCGGCCGCCGCTGCCCGCGACCTCCCCCGGGACCCCGCCGGGACGGTCCTGCGTCAGCCGATGCGCCGGCCCTGCTGGGATGATGAGTCCCGATATGTCACCTGAGCCGACCACGACCTCCGCCGCTAGCGCGCCCACGACCGGACGCACGGGCACGACCCCCGCCGCGGTCGCGCCGCCCGCGCCGCCCAGCACCAAGGGCCGCGCGGCCCGCGCCTCCTTCGAGAAGCGCCGCCAAGCCTTCGCCGACCCGTCCCCCCGACCCTGAGCGCACGCGTCGCTCACCCCCTGAAAGGCACCGCCGGAAATGTCGCAAGAAGGACCGCGTAAGCACCCGGTCGACGAGATGCTCCCCGTCCCGAGGCTGGCGCTGTACGGGTTCCAGCACGTCCTGGCGTTCTACGCCGGCGCGGTGGTCGTCCCCATCCTGGTCGCGGGCGCGATCGGGCTGTCGACCGAACAGCTCGTCTACCTGATCAACGCCGACCTGTTCACCTGCGGGATCGCCTCCATCATCCAGTCGCTCGGCTTCTGGAAGATCGGGATCCGGCTGCCGATCGTGCAGGGCGTGACGTTCACCGCGGTCGCCCCGATGATCGCGATCGGGCAGGGCGCCGAGAACGGCACCGCCGGCCTGCTCGCCATCTACGGCGCGACCATCACCGCGGGCGTGCTGACGTTCCTCGCGGCCCCGTTCCTCGGCCGGCTGCTCCGGTTCTTCCCGCCCCTGGTCACCGGCACCGTGCTGACCATCATGGGCCTGATCCTGCTGCCGAACGCGCTGAACGACGCCGCGGGCGGCGCCGCCGCCAAGACCGTGACCAAGGACTTCGGGAGCTGGAAGCACCTGATGTACGCGGGCGGCACCCTGCTGTTCATCCTCGTCCTGTACCGGCTGCGCCGCCCGTTCCTCAGCAGCGTCGCCGTCCTGCTCGGCCTCGTCGGCGGCACCGCCGTGTCCTTCGTCCTCGGCGACACCGGGTTCGACCAGGTGGGGAAGTCGGACTGGATCGGCGTCACCACCCCCTTCCACTACGGCGCCCCGACCTTCCAGATCGGCGCGATCCTGGCGATGCTGCTGGTCATGATGGTCACCGTCGTGGAGACCGTGGGCGACTCCAAGGCCACCGGCGAGATCGTCGGCAAGGACGTGGACGGTGCCGACATCACCCGCGCCCTGCGCGCCGACGGCCTCTCGACCTTCCTCGGCGGCTCGCTGAACGCCTTCCCCTACACCTGCTTCGCGCAGAACGTCGGGCTGGTGCGGCTCACCGGCGTGCGCAGCCGCTTCGTCGTCGTCGCGGCCGGCGCCTTCATGATCGTGCTCGGGCTGTTCCCCAAGGCCGGCGCCTACGTCGCCTCGATTCCGAGCGACGTCCTCGGCGGCGCGGCCGTCGCGATGTTCGGCATGGTCGCGGTCGTCGGCGTGCAGACCCTCGCCAAGGTCGACCTCCGCCAGGAGCGCAACGCCCTCGTGGTCGGCGTCAGCATCGCCCTGGCCATGCTCCCGAACGCCGTCCCCGAGTTCGGCGCGAACATGCCCCGCGACGTAGCCGCGATCCTCAACAGCGGCATCACCCTGGGCAGCCTCAGCGCCATCGTGCTGAACCTGCTCTTCAACGTCCTCACCCGCACACCCCAGCCGTCCGGCGAGGAGGAGACCCCGCCGGCCGAACCGGTCACCGCCACCTGACCCCGGCACCCGTCCGGGACGTCCGCCGCTCAAGCGAGGGGCGGACGCCCCGGGCGATGCCGGCAGGTCAACCACTCGGCCCCGGATCAGGCCCCCACTTTGCGGCCCCGTCTGCCCAGACCGCGTGGGACGGTCACGCCCACAGCTCCGCGACCCTGTCCGCGGCCCTCAGCCCCTGCGCCCTGCCCGCGACGGCGGACGGCGTCCGCGTCGACGGCGCCAGCGGGTCATCGCCGAACGCGGACAGCGACGCCTCGTCCGGAGTGATCACCTCCACCCGTCCGCCCGCCGAGGCCAGCCGCGCGACGTCCTCCTCCAGCCCGGGATCCACCATCGGGGCGAGCACCAGCACCCGCGCGCACCCCGCGGCCAGGTCGAGGTTGGTACTCGTCCGCACCCCGCCGTCCACGTACCGGACGCCGTCGATGGACACCGGCGGCCAGATCCCGGGCACCGCGCAGCTCGCCGAGACCACGTCCACCAGCGGCACGCCCGACTCGCGGTCGAAGACCCGGGGTTCGCCCGTCTCCGCGTTCACCCCGACGATCAGCAGCCTCCGGTCGGGCCAGGCGTGCACCGGCAAACCGCGCCTCGATCACGGCCCGCCGCGCCGCCTCCGGGACGGTCTCGGCCTCCAGGGCGAACGCCCCAAGGCGCCGGCGCAGCTCCTCGGGACCGTCCGACTCGGCCGTGAGCCGCATCCACGTCTCCAGGACCTCTGCCGGCGGGGTGCCGTCCGGGACGAGCTCCTCGTTCTGCAACGCCGGATCGGCCTGCCGCTCGAACAGCTCGTTCAGCGGAAGCCCGCTGCCGACCTGCGCGGCGACCGTCGATCCCGCCGAAGTGCCGAGGAGGAGGTCCGCGCCGGTCACGTCCGTGCCGCCCGCGGCCAGCCCGGCGAGCACCCCCGTCTCCCACGCGATCCCCGCGACCCCGCCGCCGCCCAGCACCAGCGCACGCTCATTCGTCATCGGTGCTTCCACCCTTGAGATCCAACGTTCGATCAGGCCGACCACCGCACGCGGCCGGGATGCGGGCCTCCCGCCTGAGGCGGCGGCTCAAGCGGTCCACTGATGCCCAGTGAGGCCAGGGGAGTTCAGCGGGCTCATAGGAGGATCCAGAGTGGATCGCCCACCCGGTCACGGGTCGGCCGGTCCTGCGCGCGGGCGACGAGCCAGGGCACCCAGGACACTGGAGGCCCGTCAGCGCAAGAACGGGCAGGACGGGTAATGACCGGCCTCACTGGGATCGTCGGCCGCGACGTACGCCACCAGCGCCGCGGACAGGACGAGCACCCCAGCGGGCAAGGCCACGCGGCGCGCCGCGTCCGGGAAGACACCCGTCACTGACCCGTAGTGCCTCCGAGGCTTCGAACCGGTCCGGTCAACGGAGTAGACGCACCGTCGCCGCACCCGGTTCGAGGTTCCCGCCGGCACGCCGTGGAGCGCCGATTTGACGTCTCGGCGCTGAGCGCATAGCTTACGTCCTCGTCCCCAGATGACACGGACGTCGTGACGACGGCCGGATCCCGGGACGACCACCACTTGATTCACAGGACACGGCTCCGCCGTGCCCTTGATTCTGTGGTGGGTCGGAAAAGGCCGATTTTGACAATCGCGCCGGATCTGATGAAATAGCACCACCGCCCGGAAGGCGCCGCGAAAGCGGAACCGGAAAGGCGGAATCAGGAAAGACCGGCCGAATTGACAAGCCGGAAGGACCTGATAAAGTTTAAGAGTCGCCCCGGGGCGGGAAACGCGAAAGCGAGTCCAGCGCGGTGGGTGTCCGTTTCTTGAGAACTCAACAGCGTGTTAAAAGCCAGTGCCTTAATCGGTTCGGTCATTAGTTGGCTGGACCACCCCGTGCCACTGTCCTTCGGGTTGGTGGCAGGGATTCCTTTGAGGCAATTGCATGGACTCTTCGGGGTTCATGGTTTTGCTGGGATTGTTTCCGAGGTTTGGCGGTTTCGGGGTTCGCCCCCCGGGGTCGTCGTTTGGACCTTAATGGAGAGTTTGATCCTGGCTCAGGACGAACGCTGGCGGCGTGCTTAACACATGCAAGTCGAGCGGAAAGGCCCCTTCGGGGGTACTCGAGCGGCGAACGGGTGAGTAACACGTGAGCAACCTGCCCCCGACTCTGGGATAAGCCTGGGAAACTGGGTCTAATACCGGATGTTACTACTGGCCGCATGGTCTGGTGGTGGAAAGTTTTTCGGTTGGGGATGGGCTCGCGGCCTATCAGCTTGTTGGTGGGGTAATGGCCTACCAAGGCGACGACGGGTAACCGGCCTGAGAGGGCGACCGGTCACACTGGGACTGAGACACGGCCCAGACTCCTACGGGAGGCAGCAGTGGGGAATATTGCGCAATGGGCGGAAGCCTGACGCAGCGACGCCGCGTGAGGGATGACGGCCTTCGGGTTGTAAACCTCTTTCAGCAGGGACGAAGCTAACGTGACGGTACCTGCAGAAGAAGCGCCGGCTAACTACGTGCCAGCAGCCGCGGTAATACGTAGGGCGCAAGCGTTGTCCGGAATTATTGGGCGTAAAGAGCTCGTAGGCGGTTTGTCGCGTCTGTCGTGAAAGCCCACAGCTTAACTGTGGGTCTGCGGTGGATACGGGCAGACTAGAGGCAGGTAGGGGAGAATGGAATTCCCGGTGTAGCGGTGAAATGCGCAGATATCGGGAGGAACACCGGTGGCGAAGGCGGTTCTCTGGGCCTGTACTGACGCTGAGGAGCGAAAGCGTGGGGAGCGAACAGGATTAGATACCCTGGTAGTCCACGCCGTAAACGTTGGGCGCTAGGTGTGGGGTCCTTCCACGGATTCCGCGCCGTAGCTAACGCATTAAGCGCCCCGCCTGGGGAGTACGGCCGCAAGGCTAAAACTCAAAGGAATTGACGGGGGCCCGCACAAGCGGCGGAGCATGTTGCTTAATTCGACGCAACGCGAAGAACCTTACCAAGGCTTGACATCGCCGGAAAACTCGCAGAGATGCGGGGTCCTTTTGGGCCGGTGACAGGTGGTGCATGGCTGTCGTCAGCTCGTGTCGTGAGATGTTGGGTTAAGTCCCGCAACGAGCGCAACCCTCGTTCCATGTTGCCAGCACGTTATGGTGGGGACTCATGGGAGACCGCCGGGGTCAACTCGGAGGAAGGTGGGGATGACGTCAAGTCATCATGCCCCTTATGTCTTGGGCTGCAAACATGCTACAATGGCCGGTACAGAGGGCTGCGATACCGTGAGGTGGAGCGAATCCCTTAAAGCCGGTCTCAGTTCGGATCGAAGTCTGCAACTCGACTTCGTGAAGTCGGAGTCGCTAGTAATCGCAGATCAGCAACGCTGCGGTGAATACGTTCCCGGGCCTTGTACACACCGCCCGTCACGTCACGAAAGTCGGCAACACCCGAAGCCCGTGGCCCAACCAGCAATGGGGGGAGCGGTCGAAGGTGGGGCCGGCGATTGGGACGAAGTCGTAACAAGGTAGCCGTACCGGAAGGTGCGGCTGGATCACCTCCTTTCTAAGGAGCATTCAACTGGCCGGATCCTGACATCCTCTTCGGGGGGTGGGGTTTGGTCGGTGGTCGCTTTTGACGGCGTATGTTCGTCAGGCGGCTGCTCATAGATGTGGAGCACTGGCTACTCAGTTCATTGTTCGTGTGGATCGGTTAGTACCACCTTCTTCGGGAGGAGTGGGAACGGCGGTTTCGGGCGGGTGGTGGGTTGGACACGCTGTTGGGTCCTGAGGGAACGGACCCTTCAGCCCCTGAATGTCGGCCCTGTTGTGGGGTTGGTGTGAGGGGGCTGGGTTGTTTCTTCTGGATTGCGGGATCACATCGAACCCCTTTTTTGGGTGTTTTGGTGTGGTGGGCCCGGTTGTTTTTTGAGAACTGCACAGTGGACGCGAGCATCTCTGGTGAACGACGACTTTTGTTGTTGTTTATCTGCGATTTGTTGTGATCGTTTTGTGTGTTCAAGTTTTTAAGGGCATACGGTGGATGCCTTGGCATCAGGAGCCGATGAAGGACGTGGGAGCCTGCGATATGCCTCGGGGAGTCGGCAACCAGACTTTGATCCGGGGATTTCCGAATGGGGAAACCTGGCACCCGTCATGGGGTGTCGCCGCCGTCTGAATGTATAGGGCGGTTGGTGGGAACGCGGGGAAGTGAAACATCTCAGTACCCGCAGGAAGAGAAAACAATAGTGATTCCGTGAGTAGTGGTGAGCGAAAGCGGATTAGCCTAAACCGTGCGCGTGTGATACCTGGTAGGGGTTGCGTGTGCGGGGTTGTGGGACCATCTGGCCGGATCTACCAGTCTGGCAAGGAGTTATAAACTGCTCGGGTAGTTGAACGGCATGGGAAGGCCGACCGTAGACGGTGAGAGTCCGGTAGACGAAACCTGTAGTGGCTTCTAGGTGTGTTCCCGAGTAGCACGGGGCCCGTGAAATCCCGTGTGAATCTGCCACGACCACGTGGTAAGGCTGAATACTTCCTGATGACCGATAGCGGACCAGTACCGTGAGGGAAAGGTGAAAAGTGCCCCGGTGAGGGGTCGTGAAATAGTACCTGAAACCGTGTGCCTACAAGCCGTCAGAGC
The DNA here is from genome assembly GCF_036227065.1 of Spirillospora sp. NBC_01491. Classification (GTDB taxonomy): domain Bacteria; phylum Actinomycetota; class Actinomycetes; order Streptosporangiales; family Streptosporangiaceae; genus Spirillospora; species Spirillospora xylanilytica. The sequence continues at coordinate 1,269,366 of NZ_CP109432.1, read as the reverse complement.
GTCCTCAATGCCTTTCGGGGTGTTGTTCGTGATGGCGTGCCTTTTGAAGAATGAGCCTGCGAGTTATGGTGTGTGGCGAGGTTAACCGGTGGCGGGTAGCCGTAGCGAAAGCGAGTCTGAATAGGGCGTTTGAGTCGCATGCTGTAGACCCGAAGCGGAGTGATCTAGCCATGGGCAGGGTGAAGCGCCGGTAAGACGGTGTGGAGGCCCGAACCCACCAGGGTTGAAAACCTGGGGGATGACCTGTGGTTAGGGGTGAAAGGCCAATCAAACTCCGTGATAGCTGGTTCTCCCCGAAATGCATTTAGGTGCAGCGTCGTGTGTTTCTTGCCGGAGGTAGAGCTACTGGATGGCTAATGGGCCCTACAAGGTTACTGACGTCAGCCAAACTCCGAATGCCGGTAAGTGAGAGCGCGGCAGTGAGACTGCGGGCGATAAGGTTCGTAGTCGAGAGGGAAACAGCCCAGATCATCGGCTAAGGCCCCTAAGCGTGTGCTAAGTGGTAAAGGATGTGGAGTTGCTGTGACAACCAGGAGGTTGGCTTAGAAGCAGCCACCCTTGAAAGAGTGCGTAATAGCTCACTGGTCAAGTGATTCCGCGCCGACAATGTAGCGGGGCTCAAGCACACCGCCGAAGCCGTGGCACTCACACTTTGTGTGGGTGGGTAGGGGAGCGTCCTGCAGCCGGCGAAGCCGCCGAGTGATCGAGTGGTGGAGGCTGTGGGAGTGAGAATGCAGGCATGAGTAGCGAATCACACGTGAGAAACGTGTGCGCCGGATGACCAAGGGTTCCTGGGGCAGGCTAATCCGCCCAGGGTAAGTCGGGACCTAAGGCGAGGCCGACAGGCGTAGTCGATGGACAACGGGTTGATATTCCCGTACCCGCTGGTATGCGCCAACGCTGAATCCTCTGATGCTAAGACCCTGAATCCTTTCCGGTCCCTTCGGGGGCTGGTTTGGCCTAGCGGTCGGTCCGAGGGGGTAGTAGGTGAGCGATGGGGTGACGCAGGAGGGTAGCTCAGCCCAGGCGATGGTTGTCCTGGGGTAAGCATGTAGCCCGCGCTATAGGTAAATCCGTGGCGCATTTAAGGGTGAGATGTGATGCCGAGCCGTTTTAGGTGAAGTGAGTGATCCCATGCTGCCGAGAAAAGCCTCTAGTGAGTGTACCGGCGGCCCGTACCCCAAACCGACTCAGGTGGTCAGGTAGAGAATACCAAGGCGATCGGGTGAACTGTGGTTAAGGAACTCGGCAAATTGCCCCCGTAACTTTGGGAGAAGGGGGACCACGTCCGGTGATGGCACTTGCTGCCGGAGCTGGGGGTGGTCGCAGAGGCCAGGGGGAAGCGACTGTTTACTAAAAACACAGGTCCGTGCTAAGTCGTAAGACGCTGTATACGGACTGACGCCTGCCCGGTGCCGGAACGTTAAGAGGACCGGTTAGATCCCTTTCGGGGGGTCGAGGCTGAGAATCTAAGCGCCGGTAAACGGCGGTGGTAACTATAACCATCCTAAGGTAGCGAAATTCCTTGTCGGGTAAGTTCCGACCTGCACGAATGGCGTAACGACTTCCCCGCTGTCTCAACCACAGGCCCGGCGAAATTGCAGTACGAGTAAAGATGCTCGTTTCGCGCAGCAGGACGGAAAGACCCCGGGACCTTCACTATAGCTTGGCATTGGCGCCTGAAGCGTCTTGTGTAGGATAGGTGGGAGACTGTGAAGCTAGGCACGCCAGTGTCGGTGGAGTCGTTGGTGAAATACCACTCTGGTCGTTTTGAGCGTCTAACCCGCACCCGTGAATCCGGGTGGGGGACAGTGCCTGGTGGGTAGTTTAACTGGGGCGGTTGCCTCCTAAAGAGTAACGGAGGCGCCCAAAGGTTCCCTCAGCCTGGTTGGTAATCAGGTGGTGAGTGCAAGGGCACAAGGGAGCTTGACTGTGAGACGGACGTGTCGAGCAGGTGCGAAAGCAGGGCCTAGTGATCCGGCACCGGCGTGTGGAAGCGGTGTCGCTCAACGGCTAAAAGGTACCCCGGGGATAACAGGCTGATCTTCCCCAAGAGTCCATATCGACGGGATGGTTTGGCACCTCGATGTCGGCTCGTCGCATCCTGGGGCTGGAGTAGGTCCCAAGGGTTGGGCTGTTCGCCCATTAAAGCGGCACGCGAGCTGGGTTTAGAACGTCGCGAGACAGTTCGGTCCCTATCCGCTGCGCGCGTAGGAGAATTGAGAGGGTCTGTCCCTAGTACGAGAGGACCGGGACGGACGAACCTCTGGTGTGCCAGTTGTCCCGCCAGGGGCACGGCTGGTTGGCTACGTTCGGTAGGGATAACCGCTGAAAGCATCTAAGCGGGAAGCCTTCCTCGAGATGAGTTCTCCCCCCCATCACTTGTGGTGGGTTAAGGCCCCCAACAGACCATTGGGTTGATAGGCCGGACATGGAAGCACGGTAACGTGTGGAGTTGACCGGTACTAATAGGCCGAGCGGCTTGAACAACACTTCTAAAATGTTTTGCTGCTGTCGTTTGGTGTTCGCGTCCCTGTGTAGTTCCCGGAAAACAAACGGGAACACGCCCCCGTATGCGGGGTTTTGATTTGTGAATATTGCTCTGAGCTTTGGTTGCTTGGACGATTACTTCCCGCCACCCGATTGGGTTGGGTGGTTGGGGTTTGGTCGTTCGGTGGTTATGGCGGAGGGGAAACACCCGGTCCCATCCCGAACCCGGAAGTTAAGCCCTTCAGCGCCGATGGTACTGCACGGGAGACTGTGTGGGAGAGTAGGACACCGCCGGACTCTTTTTGTGAAAGGCCCCGCCATTCGGCGGGGCCTTTCTCATTTCTCCAGCTCTTTCAGAAGCGACTGCACGGCCGGGTGGGCGCGTCCGGGACCGACGGTGACGATAATGGGACCCTCGCTGAGCTGGAGGTTCTCCTCGGCTTCGGCGACGGCCTGGCCACCGAGTCCATCCGGGCCGCCAAACCGGGTCCGCGGTCTGCTCATCAGGATCCACTTCTGGCTTTGCCGCACGCCCGATCGGCACGTCCGCCGATCGGCACGTCCGGTCCGGGAAGGGGCGGGGCTACGCCGTGGCCGCCGGGGAGGGCAGGGCGGCGCCGCCGGCTTCGGCGAAGTGGCAGGCGACCGGGTGGCCGGGCCCGCCCCGGTCGGTCAGGGCGGGGACCTTCTCGGCGCACACGTCGGCCGCCACGGGGCAGCGGGTGCGGAACCTGCACCCGGCCGGAGGCGACTCGGGCGAGGGGACCTCGCCGGTGAGGACGATCTCGTCCGCCACCGTCCCCGGGCGGTCGTGCACGGACGGCGCCGCCGACACCAGCGCGCGGGTGTAGGGGTGGCGGGGGGAGCCGAACACCTCCGCTGCCGGGCCCCGCTCGACGATGGTGCCGAGGTACATGACCGCGACGTCGTGCGCGATGTGCCGGACCACGTCCAGGTCGTGCGAGATGAACAGGTACGCGATGCCGAGTTCGGTCTGGAGGTCGGCCATCAGGTTGAGGATCTGCGCGCGGACCGACACGTCCAGCGCCGACACGGCCTCGTCGCACACGATCAGCCGGGGGCGCAGCGCGAGCGCGCGGGCGATGGCGACCCGCTGGCACTGGCCGCCCGACAGCTCGTGCAGGTGCCGCGTGCCGTACTCGGGGCGGAGTCCGACCAGGTCGAGGAGCCGCGCGACCTCGGCGGCGTACCCGTCGCGGGACACGATGCCGGAGTGGACGCGCCAGCCCTCGGCGATGACGGCCGCGACGGTCATCCGGGGGTTCAGCGAGGTGTAGGGGTCCTGGAACACCATTTGCAGGTCGCGGCCGATGCGGCGGCGGCGCCGCGCCGGGACGGTGGCCAGGTCGTGGCCGGCGAACTCGATCGACCCGGCGAACGCCGGCCGCAGGCCGACGATCGCGCGGGCCAGGGTGGACTTGCCGCAGCCGGACTCGCCGACGATGCCGAGGGTCCGCCCCGCCTCGACGGTGAGGTCGATGCCCGCGACCGCGCTGATCCGGCGCCGTCCGAAGCCGTGGCCGCGGGGGCGCTCGTAACCGGCCTCCAGGCCGTTCACCTGTAGGACGACGTCGCTCATGAGGTCTCCTGAAGTCGCTGGGAGGCCGTCACCTCGGCCGTGTTGTGGCAGGCGACGGCGCGGCCGTCCGCGACGGGGGTCAGCGCCGGGTCGTCGGTGCGGCACCGGTCGGTGGCGAAGGGGCAGCGGGGGTGGAACGCGCATCCGCCGGGCAGCGCGCCCGGCGCGGGCGGCTGCCCGTCGATGGGGACGGGCCGCGCCGTGCCCGGTTCGGGGACGGCGTTCAGCAGGCCCAGCGTGTAGGGGTGGGACGGACGGGTGTACACCGCGTCCAGGGGGCCCTGCTCGACGACGCGGCCCGCGTACATGACCGCGACCTCCTGCGCGACGCGGGCGACGACGCCGAGGTCGTGCGAGACCAGCAGCGTCGCGAGGCGGTCCTCGTGCTGGCGGCGGGCGAGGAGCCGGAGGATCTGCGCCTGGACGGTCACGTCGAGCGCGGTGGTCGGCTCGTCGGCGAGCAGCACCCGCGGGCCGAGGGCGAGTGCCATCGCGATGACGGCGCGCTGCCGCATGCCGCCGGAGAACTCGTGCGGGTAGGCGTCGTAGCGCGTCTCGGCGTCGGCGATGCCGACCTTCCGCATCAGCGCGACGGCCTTGGCGCGGGCGTCACGGCGGCCGTCGCCGAGGTGCAGCCGGAACGGCTCGGCGACCTGGCGGCCGACGGTGAAGCCCGGGTTCAGCGCCGACATCGGGTCCTGGAACACCATGGCGATCTCGCGTCCGCGGACCGACCGCCAGCGCCGGTCGGTGAACTCCGCGACGTCCTCGCCGCCGAGCGTCACGGTGCCGGAGGTGAGGGCGGCGCCGGCCGGCAGCAGCCCCATCAGCGCGAGCGAGGTGAGGCTCTTGCCGCTGCCGGACTCGCCGACCAGGGCCAGCACCCGGCCGCGGCGCAGCCGCAGGGTGACGCCGCGGACGACGGGGGTGGCGTTCCGCCCGGTCCCGAATCCGATGTGCACCTCGCGGAGCTCGGCGGCGGCGTCGTCCGCGCCGGAGCCGGTTTCGGCGCTCTCGGTGACTGCGTTGGTCATGGCTTGCCTCTCAGAGCTGGGCCCGGGGGTCGGCGACGTCGCGGAACGCGTCGCCGATGAGGCCGACGGAGGTGACGACGGCGGCCAGCGCCAGCGCGGGGACCGTGGAGATCCACCACGCGGAGCCGAGGTAGTCGCGGCCGGCGGAGACGGTGGCGCCCCACGAGGTGGCGTCGGCGGGGATGCCGAGCCCGAGGAAGCTCAGCGACGCCTCGGCGACCATGGTCAGCCCGATCTGCACGGTCGCGGCGACCAGCAGCGGCTGCCAGCACGACGGCAGCACGTGCCGGATCAGGATCCGGGCGTGGCCGGCGCCGAGCACCTGGGCGGAGGCGACGAAGTCCAGGTCGCGGGTGGCGAGCGCGGACGCGCGGGCGACCCGGGCGAACACGACCCAGCGGGTGACGGCGAGGGTGATGACGATGTTGGCGACGCTCGGCCCGAGCACCCCGGCGATGAGGATCGCCAGCAGGATGGAGGGGAAGGCGAGCTGGACGTCGCCGATCCGCGACAGCACTGTGTCGATCCAGCCGCCGAAGTAGCCCGAGACCAGCCCGACCAGCAGGCCGGCCGCGCCGCCGATGACAACGGTCGCGAGCGCCACGATCAGCGAGATGCGGCTGCCGGCGAGCATGTTGGCCAGCAGGTCCCGGCCGACCTGGTCGGTGCCGAGCCAGGCGATGCCGCCGTCGGCGGTGTGCGCGCCGGGCGCGAGGAGCCGGTCGGGCAGGGCGGTCGCGACCGGGTCGTAGGGGAGCAGCAGCGGGCCGACGAGCGCGGCGAGCACGAACAGCGCGAGGACGGCGGACGCCGCCCACACCCGCGCCGGGACGCGGTGGCGCCAGTGGGCGCGGGGTCGCGCCGGCTCGAGGACGGGCGCGGTGCTGAGGGGGGACGTGGTGGCGGTCATGCGTTCTCCGGCGTCAGGCGCGGGTCCAGGACGACGTACAGGACGTCGACCAGCAGGTTCAGCACGATGTACGACAGGGTGATCGTCACGATCGCGGCCTCCACGACCGCGTAGTCGCGGTTGGTGATGGCGTCGACCATCAGCGAGCCGAGGCCGGGCCAGGAGAACACCACCTCGATGATGACGGCGTTGGCGATGAAGTTGCCCATCAGCAGCCCGAGGACGGTCACGACGGGTACCGCGATGTTCCGCGCCACGTGCGCGTACATGACGGTGCGTTCGCCGGCGCCCTTGGCACGGGCGGTCCGCGCGTAGTCCTTGGCCGACTCCTCCAGGGCGCCGTTGCGGACCAGGCGCGCGAGCCAGCCGATGAACGGGAGCGCGAGGGTGACCGAGGGCAGGATCAGCGCCGCGGCGCCGCCGTCCGAGGTGCTCGGCAGCCAGTTCAGCTGGCGGGCGAACAGCAGGATCAGCACGATCCCGAGCCAGAACGACGGCACCGCCTGGCCGACCAGCGAGCCGGTCGAGATGAGCAGGTCGCGGGCGCCGCCCGGCTTGCGGGCGCCGAGCATCCCGAGCGGGAACCCGATCGCGACCGTGATGAGCAGTGCCAGCGCGGCCAGCGCGAGGGTGGCGGGGAACCGGTCCAGGGTGCTGGACATCGCGCTGCCGCCGAGCCGCCACGAGTCGCCGAGGTCGCCGTGCAGCACCCCGGCCATGTGCGTCAGGTACTGCCGCCAGAGCGGCTGGTCGAGACCGAAGTCGGCGCGGACGGACGCGAGCTGCCCGGCGCTGGCGTCCGGGCCGAGGATCAGCGTCGCGGGGTCGCCGGGCACCACCCGGACGACGACGAACACCAGGCTGATCGCGCCGAGCGCGACCACCACCGCCTGAAGGAGGCGGCGGAGCAGGAACCGTCCCATCACCGTTCTCCCATCGTCGAGGCGCGCACCACGACCTCGGCGGGCAGCAGCGCCCGCTGCGGCCCGCGCTCGGCGGCCTCCGCGCCGCCCGCGGCGTCCGGGCCGGACATCCGTTCCAGCAGCAGGTCGACCGCGGTCGCGCCGACCCGCCCGGCGGGCAGCCGCACCGTGGTCAGGGGCGGGTCGAGGTAGGCGGCGAACGGGTGGTCGCCGTGCCCGGCGACCGCGACGTCCCCGGGGATCGACAGGCCCTGCTCGGAGAACGCGCGGTAGACGCCGAGCGCGAAGTAGTCGTTGCCGGCCAGGACCGCCGAGCCGGGGCCGATCCGGCGGGCCAGGTCGCGGCCGATGGCGTAGGAGTCGATCGGGTCCCACGGCTGGGAGCTGGACTCGCGGCGCCGCGTCGGGACCCGGGTGACGGTGCCGGCGGCCTCGTCCAGCCCGTGCTCGCCGAGCGCCGCGTGGAACCCGCGGATGCGCTCGGCGACCGGGGAGATGTCCAGGTCCTCCTCGATCAGGCACAGTTCGCGGGCGCCGCCGTCCAGCAGCACCCCGGTCGCGCGCCGCGCGCTCTCGAAGTAGTCGACGCCGACGAGGTCGGCGTCCAGGCCGGGCAGGTCGCGGTTGACCAGGACAACGGGCGTCCCGGACTTGCGGAGCCGCTCCCAGTGCTCGGTGCCGTGCTGGACCGGGACCGCGAGGACGCCGTCCACGCCCCACCGCATCAGCTCCTCGGCGACGCGCCGCTCGTTCTCGACGCTGTCCTCGGTGACCATCAGCATCAGCGAGTAGCCGTGCACCCGGCCGCGCTCCTCGATGGCGCTGATCAGCCGGGCGTAGAACGGGTTGGACGGGTTGGTGATGACCAGCCCGATCGTCATCGCGTTCCGCAGCACGAGCGACCGCGCCATCGAGTTGGGCACGTAGCCGAGCCGGTCGGCCTCGGCCTGGACGCGCTCACGGGTGTCCGGGCTGACCGCGTCCTTGCCGGCCAGCGCCCGCGAGACGGTGTTCACCGACAGGTCGAGCGCGGCGGCGATGTCGCGCAGCGTGGCCCTGCGTCGTGGGGTCATGGGGTGCCCTCCGAGGTGCTCCGGCGCGCGGTGCCGGGGCGGTGGTCGGTCATCATCGTCTCCTCACCGCGGACAGGTCGGGCTGGTTGTTGGGCGCGGGGGTGAACCCGGCCAGGCCGGACCGCAGCCCGTAGCCGGTGACCAGCGCCGCGGGGAAGATCCCGACGGCGTCGTCCCAGACGATGCGGCACGCCTTGGCGTACAGCTCCTCGCGCCGTTCCGCATCGGCGACCTGGCCGGCCTCGGCGAGGATCGCGTCGAGCGCGGGGTTCTTGTAGCCCATCCGGTTGGCCTTGGAGGTGTAGAGCCGGCCGAGGGTGAACGCGGCGTCGCCGGTGGTGACGGTGTTGGTCTGGAGCTCCATGTCCCAGTCGAGGGTGTTGAGCCGCTGGAGCCACTGCGCCTTCTCCAGGCTCTCCGGGCGGACCCGGACCCCGATCCGGGCCCACGCCGAGATCATCGACTGGGCCAGCTCGCGGGCCAGCGGGCCGGTCGCGTCGAACCACATCAGCGAGGTCTCGAACCCGTCGCCGAGCCCCGCCTCCCGCAGCGCCCGGCGGGCGGCGTCCGGGTCGTGGGGGTAGGGCTCCTGCGCGGCGTGGCCGAACACCGTGGACGGGATCGGCGCGTCCATCGCCTGCGCGCCGGACCCGAACAGCTTCCCGACGATCTCCTTCAGGTCCAGCGCCTGGTACATCGCGCGCCGCACCCGCGGATCGGTGAACGGCTTGCGCCCGCAGTTGAACCAGTTGAGGTAGTACGTCCAGCTCGGGACGGTGGTCAGGTCGACGCCGCGGACCCCGCGGACCTCCCCGATCTGGTCCGGCGGGACCGGCCACAGCAGGTCGATCTCGCCGGTGCGGAGCGCGGTGACGGCGCTGGAGGTCTCGGCCAGGTACGGCATCGAGATCGCCCGCAGCGGCGCGGGCCCGTCCCAGTACCGGTCGAACCGGACGAGCTCCACCTTGGTCGAGGGGGTGAACTCGGCGACCCGGAACGGCCCGGACCCGATCGGCCGGCGCTTCTGCGCCGGGTCGGCGACGAGCCGCTCGGGCACGATGAACAGCAGGGTCAGGTTGACCGGAAGCGTCGCGTCCGGCTTGTCAGTGACGAAGGTGACGGTGAAGTCGTCGTCGGCGCGCACCGACGTCACCGGCTTCCACAGTGCGGTCTGCGCCGACGTCACCGCCTGCGTCCGCTTCAGGCAGGCGACGACGTCCCGCGCGGTGACGGCGCCGCCGTCGTGGAAGGTCGCGCCGCGCCGCAGGTGGAACACCCACGTCGTGTCGTTCGCGCGTTCCCACGAGGTGGCCAGCCCGGGGACCGGTTTCGTCCCGTCGTGCCGGACGAGCGTGTCGAACACCAGCCGCTTGACGATCAGGGACGCCTCGTCGACGGCGGTGCCGGCGTTGTAGGGGTCCAGGTCGGTGACGGGCTGCCCGAACGCGGCGCGCAGCGCGCCGCCCGGCGCGGATCCCCGCGCCGGGCCGCCGCAGCCGCTCAGGAGCACGCTGGACGCGGAGAGCCCGGCGAGCGCGAGGAACCCGCGCCGGCCGAGGTGCTCCGCGGGGTGGTCCTCGCGTTGTCCCCAGGTGGCCATGTCGCTGCCTCAGGCCTTCAGCGCGAGGTAGATGAGGACCTTCACGCTGGGCTCGCCGTCCGTGGACGCGCCGGTGGACGCGTCCGCGCCGGTGCCCGGCTCGACGGTGCCCTTGAGGCGCAGCCAGCCGCCGAACTCGGCGGACGACCAGGTGTCCAGCTCACCCGACACCGTCCGGGACGGTTCCAGGTCGCACCAGTACAGGCCGTCGGGGGAGACCTGCGTGGTGACCTTCAGGTGGGTGCCGGCGCCCTGGCGCTCCAGCGTGCGGACGAACCAGCGGGCCTCGCCCGCCCACGCGGCCTCGTAAGGCTCGGTGGTGAACTCTCCCGACAGCGTGCGGTTGCGTTCCAGGACCGCGGTGAATGACTGACGCATGTTTCCGAAGGCTCCCTTTTACCAGTCCACCGAGATCAGCACCGAGTCCAGATACAGGAAGTTCCGCACGTCGGTGTGGGTCCGGACCGATACATAGAAGTTGAGAAGGTTCTGGAGCGACCCGTACTCCTCGTCGTACGGCGGGACCGGCACGTCGCGCATGTCGTAGACGGTGTCGTTGAGCTGGAGCTCGACGTTGGAGCGGGTGCTGGTGTCGATCACCCACCGCAGGTAGTGCCAGTTGACCTTGGTGGGGACCTCGTTGTAGCAGAGCTCCTGCGGCCCGCCGAACTCCTTCCAGTCAGCCCGCTCGGGCGCGGTGAAGTCGGCCGTCGGCGGCAGCTTGACCTTGCCCTCGAAGTGCTCGCGCGGCGTCGGCTCGGGCACCGTCGGGTACATCCAGCGGCGGCTCGGCGTCCGGTCGACGTCGGTGTTGAGGTAGCGCGCCACGCAGTGGTACCGCACCCCGTCGCTGATGTCGGTCGCGACGGTGAAGGCGCCGAACTGGTCCTCGGACGGGTGGTTGTTGGCGTCCCACTTCCCGGCGCCGTCCTTGGTCGCCGCGCCGTTCTCGGCCGAGGCCGCCTCGGCCTTGTAGGTCAGGTACGCCTCGAACTGCACCTTGCCGCGGCCGGCCATCGTCAGCCGGCGGATCGCGACGCCGGTGTGCCCGGCCACCGGCCGCGTCGCCACCTTCAGCGCGTACGTCCCCGACATCGCGCCGTGCGTGCCCACGTCGAAGAAGTTGCAGGAGCTGAGCTGCGGCGGGCGGAAGTCCCGCATGTGGTCGTCGACGGTGTCGAGGTCGCCGTGCCCGTCGTGGTTGCCGATCAGCTCGATCCAGCCGTGCGTGCCGGTGTTGAAGTCGTCGTGCACGAGGATGCGGTCGAGCGGATTGAAGCGGGACAGGGCGGGATCGGCCCTCCGCAGATCGTTCACCAGGGATTGCCGTTCGCTCATCGCGTGACCCTTTCAAGGAGGACGGTGGTGTGCATCAGGTTGTGGTCGGAGCGCAGCAGATCGCGCGCCTCACCGCTCTGGGCGGTGGTCTGGGGGACGAGGGTCCACTGGCGCACCGGCGTGCCCGCCTTGACGAAGACGTGGTCGATCTTCTCGCCGGACGGCATCGGGATCTTGCCGCCGTTGAAGGAGGCGTACTCGGCGCCGGTCCGGTGCTGCGGGGCCGCGAGCTCGTAGGCGTCGGCGAAGCCCACGTCGGCGAACGCGTCGTAGGCGCTGGCGCCGTCGGCCTTGGAGCCGGAGTTGAAGTCGCCCGCGAACACGACCGGCAGCCTGCGGGTGGCCGGGTTGTCGCGGGTCAGGTACTCGGCCGTCCGGCGGGCGTCGGCGTAGCGGACCTCGTCCCAGTTCTTGGTCCAGCCGTTGGGGTCGGTGGCGCCGTTCGCGCGGAACTCCAGGTGCATGTCGACCACGACGAACCGCGCGCCGGTGCTCCGCTCGCGCAGCGTGTTCCACGTCATCGTCTTGCCGTAGATCTCGGTCGAGTCGGGCAGCCAGAGCAGGTCGTGGGGGAGGGCCTTGCCGTGCTCGTCCAGGTGGGAGAACCGGCGGGCGTCGTAGTAGGTGAACCGCCCGGCGCCGGACTTGAGCGGGTAGCCGTACTGCGGGTGGCGGGTGCCGGCGTAGTCGGCGGGGGCCTCGGCGTAGCCGCGCGCCTTCATCGCCTTGGTCAGCGGCGCGCGGAACGACTCGACGTCCACGCCCGGCTGGGCCGGGGTGGCGTTGTTGCCGATCTCCTGGGTGGCGACGACGTCGGCCCGGGTGGCGGCGATGTCGTCGGCGACCTTGGCGGCGCGGCGGTCGGCCCACGGCTCCAGCTTGGTCGCGCAGTCGCGGCCGATGGTCGCCTCGCACGCCTCCTTGGTCGGCAGGCAGCCGTGCCCGCAGGTGTTGTAGCTCTCCATCCGGAGCTGCATGGGCGGCCGCTGCGGGCCGCCGCGCCCGGCGGCGCCGGCCGGGGCGGACGCGGACGCGGTCGCGGGTTGCAGCGCGGCGAGGGCGGCGAGGGGGAGCGCGCCGGCGAGGAGCAGAGAGCCTCGGCGCAGGGACGTGCGGACGGTCCGCATCGGGATCCTCCTGGGTGGGGTGGATCACATTAACGTTCACGTGATCGTTGAGAACCCTCCCCCAGACGAACCGGGCTGTCAATATCCAAAAGAGGATTTTCCATCAGAACGTGCGCATGTCCGGAGGGGCGTGCACGTTTCCATCGCCTGGGGCGCGACTGAGGACGAGGGCGGACGTGGGTGCGCGCCGTGTCAGAACTCGGTGTCAACTGCCGCCGGATGGCACGCCGCGAAGCGGGCGGCGTGGGGACGGTGGTGCGCCTGGCGCGGGTGCTGCGGGGGAGGGCGGCGTCAGGTGGCGCCGTCAGACGGTGGGGCCGGGGGCGCTGGGGGCGAGGGCCAGATCCAGGGTCTCGGCCCACTGACGGAGGAGCCGGGCGCGGCGGGCCGAGTCATCGGTGAGCAGGTCGGCCAGGCCGAGGCCGCGCACGAGGTCGAGGGTGGCCTGGACGGTCTCGCGCACGCCGGGGACCGACTCGTCCGCACCGAGGGCTTCGACCGTGAGGCGGTGCGCCTCCCGTCCGACGCGGGCCTCCAGCGGCAGGACCTGGGCGCGCAGCTGATCGTCGGAGCTGGCGGCGACCCAGAGCTGGAGCGCGGCGCGGAAGAGCGGGCTGGTGTACATCTCGCCGAGCAGTGCGACCACGTCCAGAGTGGACGGGCGCCGTCCGGCGAGAGTGTCGAGGCGCTCGCGCATCTGGGCCATGCGCACCTCGGAGCCGTACTCGACCGCCGCGGTGACCAGCTCCTCGCGCGTGCGGAAGTGGTGCTGGGCCGCTCCGCGCGAGACGCCGGCGCGCTCGGCGACCACGGCCACGGTGGTGCCGGCCCAGCCCGCCGAGGCCAGGCAGTCGATCGCGGCCTCCAGCAGCCGCCGCCGGGTGGCGCGGCTGCGCTCCTGGCGCGGTTCGCGGGGGACGGCCTGCGTGGTCATGGTCTCCTCGGATCGGCTCGGAGGTCCCAGTCAATCAAAGGACCTCGGCAAAAAACAATCAAGCACGATTGATTTTTTTGAGCCCGGCTGGCAGGCTGCGGGCCATGAGCCAACCGTTGCGGATCGGTAACGCCTCGGGCTTCTACGGCGACCGCTTCACCGCGGTGCGGGAGATGCTGGAGGGCGGCCCGCTGGACGTCCTCACGGGCGACTACCTCGCCGAGCTGACGATGCTGATCCTCGGCCGGAGCCGGATGAAGGACCCCGCGGGCGGGTATGCGACCACGTTCCTGCGGCAGATGGAGGAGTCCCTCGGACTCGCCGTCCGGCACGGCACGAAGATCGTCACGAACGCGGGCGGGCTCAACCCGCGCGGCCTCGCGGACGCGCTGCGCGCGCTGGCCGGACGGCTCGGCGTCGACGTGCGGATCGCCCATGTCGAGGGCGACGACCTGCTCGGCAGGGCCGACGGGCTCGGCCTGGCCGCCTCGCGGTACGGCCGGCCGCTGACCGCCAACGCCTACCTGGGCGCCTGGGGCATCGTCGCATGCCTGCGGGCCGGAGCCGACATCGTGGTGACCGGCCGCGTGACCGACGCCTCGCTCGTCGTCGGGCCCGCCGCCGCGCACTTCGGCTGGGCGCGCGACGACTGGGACGCTCTGGCGGGCGCGACCGCCGCGGGCCACGTGCTGGAGTGCGGGGCGCAGGCCACCGGCGGGAACTACGCGTTCTTCCAAGAAATCTACAATGTAAAGGCGGCGGCCTGGGGAGACCCGCACCGTGGGGACCCGCACCGGGCAGACCCGCCGGGGTTCCCGATCGCCGAGATCCGCGCCGACGGGTCCAGCGTGATCACCAAGCATCCCGGAACCGGCGGCGCCGTCACCACCGAGACGGTCACCGCCCAGCTGCTGTACGAGATCGGCGCCCCGGCCTACGCGGGCCCGGACGTGACCGCCCGGTTCGACACGATCGGGTTGCGGCGGGAGGGGCCCGACCGGGTCCTGATCAGCGGTACACGGGGCGTCCCGCCGCCCGCGTCCACCAAGGTCTGCCTCAACCATCTCGGGGGCCACCGCAACGAGATGACCTTCGTGCTCACCGGGCTCGACATCGAGGCGAAGGCGGAGTTCGCCAAGGCGCAATTGGAGGCGTCCTTCGGTCATGGCGGTCGCGGTGGACGGCCGGCGCGCGTCGAGTGGACTCTCGTCGGCGCGGCCAAGCCCGACGCCGAGACGCAGGGGGAGGCGACCGCGCTGCTGCGCTGCGCCGTGCTGGACCCCGACCCCGACAAGGTCGGCCGGGCCTTCAGCGGCGCCGTTGTGGAACTTGCGCTCGCCGGATACCCGGGCTTCACCATGACCTCCCCGCCGGGGAAGGGCGGGCCGTACGGGGTGTATACGCCAGCGTTCGTGCCCAATGAGGAGATCGAGCATGTCGCCGTCCTGCCGGACGGGACCCGGCGGGTCATTGCGCGATCGGCCTTCACACAACCCCCGCCCGCCCAGGGGGGCGACCCCAGTTCTATTGTCAACCGCCCAGATGGGGCTGCGGAAGACGAACCGCGTTCTGTGGACAACCGCGTGGTGCGGGTGCCGTTGGGGTGGGTGGCGGGAGCCCGGAGCGGGGACAAGGGGGGCGACGCCAACATCGGCGTCTGGGCTCGAACCGACGCGCAGTGGAGCTGGCTGGAAGGGTTCCTCACCACGGAACGGTTCGGCGCGCTGCTGCCGGAGACGCGCGAGCACACCGTGACGCGGCACGTCCTGCCGAACCTCCGCGCGGTGAACTTCGTCGTCGAAGGGCTGTTGCAGGAGGGCGTGTCGGCCTCGACCCGGTTCGACCCGCAGGGCAAGGCCCTCGGGGAATGGCTGCGGTCCCGCCACGTCGACGTCCCGGTGGCGCTGATCCCCGAGGAACTGATTCCAGACGACCCGATCCCGGAGGCAGTGCGTTGACCCTGAAGAGCACGCTCGATCCGCGGAGCCCGGAGTTCCGGGACCGCCGCGCGGCCATGCTCGCCAAGCTCGCGGAGCTGGACGCCGAGCACGCCAAGGCCCTGGCGGGCGGCGGAGAGAAGTACGTGACCCGGCACCGGGGGCGCGGCAAGCTGCTGGCCCGTGAGCGGATCGAGCTGCTGCTCGACCCCGACTCGCCGTTCCTGGAGCTGAGCCCGCTCGCCGCGTGGGGCAGCGACTTCCCGGTGGGCGCGAGCGTCGTGACCGGCATCGGCGTCGTCGAGGGCGTCGAATGCATGATCGTCGCGAACGACCCGACGGTGCGCGGCGGGTCCAGCAACCCCTGGACGGTCAAGAAGAGCTTCCGGGCGTCCGACATCGCGCTGGAGAACCGGCTGCCGGTGATCAACCTGGTCGAGTCCGGCGGCGCCGACCTGCCCACCCAGAAGGAGATCTTCATCCCGGGCGGCCGGATGTTCCGCGACCTGACCCGGCTGTCGGCGGCCGGGATCCCGACGATCGCGCTGGTCTTCGGCAACTCCACCGCCGGCGGCGCCTACATCCCGGGGATGTGCGACCACGTCGTCATGGTCAAGGAACGCGCGAAGGTGTTCCTCGGCGGGCCGCCGCTGGTGAAGATGGCGACCGGCGAGGAGGCCGGCGACGAGGAGCTCGGCGGCGCCGAGATGCACGCCCGCGGCTCCGGCCTCGCCGACTACATGGCGGTGGACGAGGCCGACGCGCTGCGCCTCGGCCGGCAGATCGTCAAGAACCTCGGCCACCGCCGGCTCGGGCCCGCGCCCGGCCCGGCCGCCGAGCCGCTGCACGACGCCGAGGAGCTCGCCGGGATCGTCCCCGAGGACCTGAAGGTCCCGTTCGACCCGCGCGAGGTCATCGCGCGGATCGCCGACGGGTCGCGGTTCGACGAGTTCAAACCGCTGTACGGGACGAGCCTGGTCACCGGCTGGACCCGCGTGCACGGCTACCCGATCGGGGTCCTCGCCAACGCGCAGGGCGTGCTGTTCGGCGCCGAGGCGCAGAAGGCCGCGCAGTTCATCCAGCTCGCCAACCAGGGCGACGTCCCGCTGCTGTTCCTGCACAACACCACCGGCTACATGGTCGGCAAGGAGTACGAGCAGGCCGGCATCATCAAGCACGGCGCCCTGATGATCAACGCGGTGGCCAACAGCAGGGTCCCGCACATCACGATCGTCATGGGCGCCTCCTACGGCGCCGGGAACTACGGCATGTGCGGGCGCGCCTACGACCCGCGGTTCCTGTTCTCCTGGCCGAGCGCCAAGTCGGCGGTGATGGGGCCGCAGCAGCTCGCCGGGGTGCTGTCGATCGTCGCGCGGCAGGCGACCGAGGCGCGCGGGCAGGTGTACGACGAAGCGCAGGACGCGGCGATGCGCGAGATGGTCGAGGCGCAGATCGAGTCCGAGTCGCTGCCGTTCTTCCTGTCCGGGCGGCTCTACGACGACGGGGTCATCGACCCCCGCGACACCCGCACCGTCCTCGGCCTGTGCCTGTCGGTGGTCCACAACGCGCCCGTACGCGGAGCCGACGGCTTCGGCGTCTTCCGGATGTGAGCGAAGAGCTGATGATCTACAAAGTGCTGGTCGCCAACCGCGGCGAGATCGCCCGCCGCGTCTTCCGCACCTGCCGCGACCTCGGGATCGGCACCGTCGCGGTGTTCTCCGACGCCGACGCGGCGGCCCCGCACGCCGCCGAGGCCGACACCGCCGTCCGGCTGCCGGGGGCCGCGCCCGCGGACACCTATCTGCGCGGCGACCTGATCATCGAGGCGGCGCGGGCGGCGGGCGCCGACGCCGTCCACCCCGGGTACGGGTTCCTGTCGGAGAACGCCGCGTTCGCGCGCGCCGTCCTGGACGCCGGGCTCACCTGGATCGGCCCGCCGCCGGACGCCGTCGACGCGATGGGCTCCAAGATCGAGGCCAAGCGGCTGATGGCGGCGGCCGGCGTGCCGGTGCTGCCCGAGCCCGACCCGGCCGCCGTCACCGCCGCGGACCTGCCGATCCTGGTGAAGGCGTCCGCCGGCGGCGGCGGGCGCGGCATGCGCGCCGTCCGCACCCTGGAGGAGCTGCCCGAGGCGCTGGAGGCGGCGCGGCGGGAGGCGCGGTCGGCGTTCGGCGACCCCGCGGTGTTCTGCGAGCCGCTGCTGGAGGACGCCCGGCACATCGAGGTGCAGATCCTCGCCGACGGGCACGGCCGCGTCTGGGCGCTGGGGGAGCGGGAGTGCTCGATCCAGCGCCGCCACCAGAAGATCGTCGAGGAGGCCCCCTCGCCCGCGGTGGACGCCCCGCTGCGCGCCGAGCTGTGCCGGGCGGCGGTGGACGCGGCCAAGGCCATCGGGTACGTCGGCGCCGGCACGGTCGAGTTCATGCTCACCGGCGACGGGCGCTTCTTCTTCCTGGAGGTCAACACCCGGCTCCAGGTCGAGCACCCGGTCACCGAGTGCGTCCACGGCCTGGACCTGGTCCGGCTCCAGATCGAGGTCGCCGAGGGACTGCCGCTGCCGGACGAGGCGCCCGCCCCGCGCGGCCACGCCATCGAGGTCCGGCTGTACGCCGAGGACCCCGCCGCCGGATGGCGGCCCGAGACCGGCGTCCTGGACACCTTCGAGGTCCCCGGCGCCGACGCCGAGTTCGCCGTGCCGGACGGGTACGGGCTGCGGCTCGACAGCGGCGTGCGGAGCGGCGACGAGGTGGGGATCCACTACGACCCGATGCTCGCCAAGCTGATCGCGTGGGGCCCCACCCGCCCGGCCGCCGCGCGCCGGCTGCGGGCCGCGCTCGCCGGAGCCCGCGTGCACGGCGTCACCACCAACCGCGACCTGCTCGTCCGGATCCTCGCCGACCCGGTGTTCCTCGCCGGGGACACCCACACCGGCTACCTCGACCAGATCGGGCTGGACGTCCTGTCCGCCCCGCTCGCGGGCGCGGACGCGGTCCGGCTGTCGGCGCTGGCGGCGGCGCTCGCGGGCGCCGCCGCCAACCGTTCGGCGGCGCGGGTCCAGGGCGGGCTCCCGTCCGGCTGGCGCAACGTCCCCTCGCAGCCGCAGCGCAAGTCCTACACCGCGCCGGACGGCACCGGGATCGAGGTGGCCTACCGGCTCACCCGCGACGGCCTGGCCGCCGAGGGCCACCCGGACGTCGCGCTCGCCGCCGCCACCGCCGGACGGGTCGTCCTCGACACCGGCACCGTCCGCCGCGCCTTCGAGGTCCGCGCCGCCGGAGACCGCGTGCACGTCGACTCCGGGCTCGGGCCGGTGACGCTGCGCGTCCCGCCCAGGTTCGCCGACCCGAGCGACCAGGTCGCGCCCGGCTCGCTGCTCGCGCCGATGCCCGGCACGGTCGTCCGGGTCGAGGCCGCGGCCGGCGACACGGTGGCCGAGGGCCGCACCCTGGTCGTCCTGGAGGCGATGAAGATGGAGCACCGCATCGCCGCGCCCGCCGGCGGGACCGTCACCGAACTGAACGTCGGCCCCGGGCAGCAGGTCGAGGCCGGTGCCGTCCTCGCCGTCATCGCCGCGCCCGAGACCGCCGCCCCTGGAGAGACCGCCACCCCTGGAGGGACCCCCCGATGAGCTTCGTCGAGACCGAGGAACGGCGGGCCCTGCGCGCCGCCGTCGCCGAACTGGGCGCCAAGTACGGTGCGTCCTACTACGTGGACCGGGCCCGGGCGGGCGAGAAGACGGGCGAGCTGTGGGCCGAGGCCGGACGGCTCGGCTACCTCGGCGTGAACGTGCCCGAGGAGTTCGGCGGCGGGGGCGGCGGCATCGGCGACCTCGCCGCGGTCTGCGAGGAGCTGGCCGCCGCGGGCTGCCCGCTGCTGCTGATGGTCGTCTCCCCGGCGATCTGCGCCACCATCATCGCCCGGTCCGGCACCGCGGAGCAGAAGCGGCGCTGGCTGCCCGGATTCGCCGACGGGGCGGTGAAGATGGCGTTCGCGATCACCGAGCCCGACGCCGGGTCCAACGCGCACCGGATCACCACCACCGCGCGCCGCGACGGCGACGGCTGGCTGCTCAACGGGCAGAAGACCTTCATCTCCGGCGTCGACGAGGCGGACGCGGTGCTGTTCGTCGGCCGCAGCCAGGACCAGCAGGGCACCCTGCGGCCCTCGCTGTTCATCGTCCCGACGGACGCGCCCGGCTTCACCTTCACCCCGATCGAGATGGAGATCGTCTCGCCGGAGAAGCAGTTCGTCTGCCACCTCGACGACGTCCGGCTGCCCTACGACGCGCTCGTCGGCGACGAGGACGGCGGGCTGCTCCAGCTCTTCGCCGGGCTCAACCCCGAGCGGATCATGGCCGCGGCGATGGGCGCCGGGATCGGCCGGCTCGCGCTCGGCAAGGCCGTCGCCTACGCCGGCGACCGGCAGGTCTTCACGACCCCGATCGGCGCGCACCAGGGCGTCCAGCACCCCCTCGCCCAGGCCAAGATCGAGCTGGAGCTGGCCCGGCTGATGGGGCAGAAGGCCGCCTGGCTGTACGACGCCGGCGACGACGCGGGCGCAGCCGAGGCCGCCAACATGGCCAAGTACGCCACTGCCGAGGCGGCGATCCACGCCGTCGACCAGGCCATCCAGACGCACGGCGGCAACGGCCTCACCACCGAGTACGGGGTCGGGATGCTCGCGGGCGTGGTGCGGCTGATGCGCATCGCCCCGGTCAGCCGCGAGATGATCCTCAACTACGTCGCGCAGCACTCCCTGGGCCTGCCCAAGTCCTACTGACGGCCGGGTGGCGGGGGCGGGGCGGCGTCCCTAAACTCTGGACGGTCCGCCGTCCTGATCATGAGTCGACGACCCCGAAGGGGCTCTCGTGCACGGCCCTCCTCCGCCCCCGTTCCCCGTGCCCTTCTCCCCGGCCCCCGAGCCCGTCCCGCCGCCCCCGCCGGGCTCGCCGGGACGGGCGGACGCCGCGCCCCGGATCCGGCGGCTCGCGGCCTGGTCGCTCGACGCGGCCCTGCTCGCGGGCGTCGCCGGACTGCTCGCCGTGATGACGTGGGGACGGCTGCACGGCTCGCTGGTGGACGGCCTGCCGGGCAAGGTGCTGTCCGCGGCCGGGGGCCTGCTGCTGTCCGGCGGCGACGCCGGACAGGCCGCCGAGGCCTTCGGCATGGGGCTCTGGCGGACGATCGTCCGCGACATCGAGCAGGCCCTCGCGCTGCTCGTCCTGATCGAGCTGCTGTACCACCTCGTCCTGCCGGCCTGCACGGGCCGGACCCTCGGCAAGACGGCCATGGACATCCGCGTCCGCGCCGCCCGCGCGACGGCGGCCGGACGCGGGCCCGGGCTGGGCCGCGCCGCCCGCCGCGCGCTGGTCGGCACCGCCGCCGGCACGGGACTGTACGCGGGGGCCTGGGTCCTCCTCCTCGAAGGCATGTTCTTCTTCGCGCTGGTCGCGTGGCTCCTCGCGGTCGCGGTGTTCGTGGCCAACAGCGCGCCCACCCTCTTCGGCGCGCGGCGGCGCTCCCTCGCCGACGCCGCGGCCGGCACCGTCGTGGTGCGCGCCCGCAGCTACCAGCGGGTCAAGGAGGCGACCCGGTACGGCGCCGTGGCCGCCTGGGACGGAGCACAGGCGGCGGGCCAGGTGGCCGGGCAGGTCGCGGGGCAGGCGGCCCGCGACAACGCGGCCAGGCTGGCCCAGAGCGGACGGGCGCAGCAGGCATTGGAGTCCGCGCCCGTCCGGCAGGTCCAGGACATGGGCAAGCGGCTGGGCGGTCGCGTCAGGAACGCCTACCGTGACCGCCGGGACGACCGCCTCCCCGGCAGCTCCGGCCAGCCAGGGGAACTCCAGCACGACCCCTACCCGCAACTCGCCGCCCCGCCCCAGCCCAACCCGGTCCAGCCCGCCCCTGCTCACCCCGGCCTGGGCGAGCCAGTCCTGGGGCGGCCCGCCCCGGTTGAGCCTGTCCCTGACCCGGCCCCGTATCCGCACCCGTACGGGAACCCGGACGAGCCGTCCGGCGGGCGACCGGCCTGAACGGGGCGGCGGCGCCCGCCTGAGCGGGTCAGAGCAGCGCCGCGACCTGCTCGGCGAGCGGTACGGGCGCGTCGAGGCGGTTGTCGATCGCCACGTGGGGGACCGGTGGCGGCTCCTCCGGGAGCATCCGGTCGACGAACGCGCCGAACGCGCCGAGCTTGCCGGCGTCGCGGTCCAGGCCGCGTGCCGTCAGCCGGTGCCGCAGCGTCGCCGGATCGGTCCGGATCCAGACCAGCCGCACCTCGGGACCGCCGAGCGCCGCCACCCACGCGTCCCAGCGGACGGGTGAGCGGATCTGCCCGGTGAACGGCGCGCTCAGCAGCACCGGGCACCCGTGCGCGCGGACCTCACGGGCGGTCGAGGTCAGCCCCTCGTACTCGTGCGCCTTGACGTGCTCGTCGTACCACGGGCCCTCACGCTCGCCGGGATCGCGCCCGTGCGCCGCGAGGGTGGCCGCGACGAACGGCCCGTACAGCGTGTCCTTGTCGAGCAGCGCGGGCACGGGGCGCAGCCCCGCCAGCAGCAGCCCCGACACGGTGGTCTTCCCGCAGCCCGGCGGGCCCGCCACCACCCACACCGTCCCGGCCCTCACCGCGCCCATCGCCTCCACCTCGCCGGGTGCCCCGCGCCGCCCCGCCGGCCGCGCGCCGCCCGCGTCACACCGACAGGCGCATGCGGCGGGTCGCGAGCCGGTCGATGCGCGCCTCGTCGACCTCGTGGCCGAGGCCGGGCTGGGTCAGCGGGACCCCGACGACCCCGCCGGTCGACCGCACGGGCGGCGTCACGAACACCGGCCCGCCCGCCGGGTCGGACACGTCGCTCGGCAGCGTGCAGCCGGGCAGCGACGCCACCGCCACGGCGGCGGCCTGCCCGATGCCGAACGCGCCCGTCCCGGTGCACCACACCGCCCAGCCGGCCGCGAACGCGAGGTCGTGCGCGCCGCGGGCGGCGGTCAGCCCGCCGAACCGCTCGGGCCGCAGGTGCAGGGCGCGGCCCGCCTCCTCGCCGAGTGCGGCGTCCAGGGTGTCGAGGTCGCCGACGTCCGGCGCGATCGCGGTGCCGACCCGGCGCTGGAGCCGCGCATGGGCGGACAGGTCGGCCGCCGCGAACGGGCGTTCGAGCGCCACCAGGCCGTAGGCGTCCAGCCCCTCCAGCGCCGCCAGGTGCTCGGGCGACTCGGTGTAGGCGTGCCCAGCGTCCGCGACGATCGCCAGTGCCGGGAACGCCTGCCGGATCGCCCGCACCGGTTCGATGTCCCAGCCCGGCCGCACGTCCAGCGTGATCCGGGTGTGCCCGGCGCCGACCGCCCGGTTGACCCGGCCCGCCACCGTCTCCAGCAGCGGCTCGGGCGACAGCCGCGCGCCCGTCACGATCGAGGTGCGGGTGCCGCCGAGCGCGTGCGCGAGCGGCATCCCCCGGCCCCGGCACCACAGGTCCCAGCAGGCCGTGTCGATCGCGGCGGCGGCGTCCCGGCAGCCGAGGTCCACGGCGGCCGACGCGTCCTCGGGCCGGTCGAGCTGGAGCCCGATCAGGGCCGGGCCCATCCGCTCCTCGATGTCGGTCCAGGCGCGTCCGGGGCCGTCGTCAGGGCCCCGGCCGCCCGCGCCGCCGCGCCCGCCGCCGGACCGGCCGTTCGGCGCCGCCGGCACCGAGACCTCGCCCCAGCCCACCGCGCCGTCGGCGCCGGCGAGCCGGATCAGGATGCTCTCCGGACGCCGGCCGCGCGGCATCGCCACCCGGAAGGCGTCGCAGCCGTGGATCTGGGGCACCCGCACCCGCCCCCTCGTGATCGGAAGTGTTCCCTCCCCATGATCCCCCCTCCGGGGACCGGGAGGACACCTCCGCGCCGAGGTGGGAGCGCGTGGCGGGGACCCCGCGGCGCGGGCCCCGCGGGGAGAGCGGCCCGCCCGCCTTGTCAGGACGTGGGGGAGCGGCGGAAACGGCGGAGCGGGCGCCGGACGTAGCCGCCGTCGTCCAGGCCCGCCAGGCGCTCGAACGGGTTGTAGGACGAGTAGTCGCCGCACAGCGCGAACGACGCCCCGGCGGCGGCGAGGTAGAGCGGGATCATCACGGGACCCAGGCAGAACGCGTACTGGGTCGCGTGCCGTCCCTCATGGCGCAGCAGGGCGGGCCGGTCGAGCAGGCCCGCCGCGTCGCCGCGCACCAGGATCACGTTGCCGACGGTGAAGGCGGGCGCGGCCGGGAGCGGCAACCGGTACCCGCCGGCCACCAGCAGCCCGGCCGGCGCGCCGGCCGGGCGCGGGCCGCGGGCCCCGGCTGCCGCGAGGAGCAGCCCGAGCGGCGTGGAGAGGTTGACCGCGTTGACGATCTGGCGGAGCCGGTGCGCCGGTTTCACGGCCCCAGTGTGCTCCGGGACGGCGCGGGGAGGTCAGGGGCAGGTGGCGTCGAGGGACGTCGGCTTGCTCTCGCCGCCGGGCTTGTGCGTCGCCTGGCCGCTCGGCGCGGCCGTGGAAGCGCCGGCGGACGGCGTGCCGGGCGACGGGGCGCCGGCGGACGGGGAGGCGTTCGCGGCGCCGCTCGACGACGCGCTGGGGGAGGGGCTCGAGGCGGGCGGGGGCGCGACGGCCTTGGCCGTCAGCTTGCGGATCAGCGCGAAGTCGGGGGCGCCGGTGCTGATCAGCGGCGGCACGAACTGGAGGCTGTTGATCTGCGCGCCGTCCTTGACCTCGTTCGACAGCGTCATCAGCGCGGGCAGCAGCTCCTGCGGGATGTCGGTGGCCAGCGTCCGCTTGGCGGCGGTGGCCAGCTTGTCGAAGCTGGTCAACACGGTCTGCGGGTTGGCCTGCTGCGCGATCGCGCGCATCAGGCACTTCTGCCGGCCCATCCGGGCGTAGTCGTCGCTCATGGTGCGGGACCGTCCGTACCAGAGCGCCTCCTTGCCCTTCAGCGTCCGCTCGCCGGGCTGGAGCACGCCGCCCTGCAACCCGTACGGGATCGGCTCGGTGATCTTGACCTTGACGCCGCCCATCGCGTCGATGATGTCGGCGAAGCCGAACATGTCGACCAGGATGTAGTAGTCGACCGGCTGGCCGAGGATGCCCGAGATGGTCGACTTCAGCAGCTCGGGGCCGCGCTGGTTCTTCAGCGCGCCGGGCACCACGTCGGGGTGCTCCTCGGCGTACTGGTACACCTCGTTGAGCAGGCCGGGAGTGCCCGGGCCGTCGCCGGTGAAGCCGTAGGGGAACCGGTCTCGGGCCGGGCCCGCCGGCAGCTGGAAGTGCTCCAGGTTGCGCGGCAGGCTGAACAGGACGGTGTCGCCGGTCTTGGTGTCGACGCTGGCCAGGGTCATGCTGTCGGTGCGGACGCCCTCGCGGTTGGACGCGGCGTCGCCGCCCAGCAGCAGCACGTTGACCCTGGACTGCCCGTTCCACGGGTCCTTGGCGTCGACCTTGCGCCCGTTGGAGCCGCCGGTGCGGAAGATGCTCGTCAGCGCGTCCCGGTAGACGAAGGTGTTGTAGGCGCCCCACGACACCGGCACCGCCACCGCGAAGCACACCACCGCCACCGCCACCGCGCCCGCCGTGTGCGCCGGCACCGACAGGCCCGCCGGGCGGACGATCTGGTACGAGCGGATGACCACGGTGATCCAGAACAGCCCGAGCACCAGCAGCCCGACCGCGATGGTCCGCAGCCAGTCGGGGCGCACGGCCAGGTGCACCAGATCGGAGCGGTAGAACGTGCCGGCGAGGACGCCCGCCGCGACCAGCACCGTGAACAGGGCGAGCAGCAGCGCGCCGATCCAGCGGCGGCCCGTGGACAGATGCGCGACGCCCCAGACCAGGGCCGAGGCGGCCGTCAGGCCGAGCGCCCTGACCAGGCCGCGCGGTCCGTCCTGGGCGCGGTCCGACTCCGACTCCGGCTCCGTGCCGTCCTCCCGGTCACGCCGGCTCGCTGATCGCCTCGCCATGTACGCTCCGATCCCCCATCCACGGTGAATTCAGCCTCCGACTTACATTATGGACGCGCAAAACCGGGCAAGGGTTGCGTACGAGTCGACCGAATGCGGGCTGATTAGTAACTTCAGGTGCAGCTCCGGCCAAGACTATGCAATCCGGCCGCGCCGCGGGGGCCTTGATCAGATTCCCGCACGGCTCGATCCGCGAGCCGCCGGATCTGCGGGTAGTCGGGCCGCCCGGGCTGCACCAGCGGCGGGACGAACTGCACCGAGGTCACCTCGGCGTCCTTGACGCGCCCTGAGAGCTCGATCAGGGACGGCAGGAGGCTCTGCGGCAGATCGGTGCTCACCGAGGACTTGAAGGTCTGAGAGAGGTCCTGGAAGCTCCGCAGCACCGTCAGGGGGCTCGCCTGGCGGGCGATCGCCCACATCAGGCACTTCTGCCGGCCCATCCGGCTGTAGTCGCTGCTGCCGGTGCGCGACCGCCCGTACCAGAGCGCCTCCCGGCCGCCGAGCCGCCGGCAGCCCGGCCGCAGGACTCCGGCGGGCACCTGCTCGCGCGGCGCCGGGACCGCCTCGCCGACGCAGACCCGCACCCCTCCCATCGCGTCGACGATCTGCCGGAAGCTGCGCATATCGACCATCGCGTAATAGGGAACCGGGCGGCCGAGAATGTGGCCGATTGTCCGTTTGAGCAGTTCGGCGCCGGGGTCGCGGTACCGGCCGCCGCGCAGCACGGACGGATGAAGGGTGCCCTGCTGGTAGACGGCGTTGAGGAGCTCCTCCTCCGGAAACGGCACCGGGCCGTGCCCCGACCAGACCGGCACGTGTTGCAGGTTGCGGGGCAGGCTCAGCAGGACGGTGTCGCCGGTCTTGGTGTCGACGCTGGCCAGGGTCATGCTGTCGGTCCGTATCCCCGGACGGCCCACGTCGGCGTCGCCGCCGATGAGCAGCAGGTCCAGGCGGCCGGGCGGGACCGGAGCCCGCTGCGAGGCCGGGCTGGAACCGGGCGCGCCCGCCCCGCCCGCAGGCCCGGCGGGAGCGGGCCGGTCGGCGGACGCGCCGCCCGCGAACACGCTGCCGACCAGATCCCGTTGGAGGTAGGCGTACCGGGCCAGCGTCAGCGGCGGCACCGTCATCAGCAGGCACAGCACCGTCGCCGCCGAGCCCCCGGCCAGCCGCCAGGCCGGGGGCAGCCCGGCGGGCAGCAGCACGGCGTAGGAATGCGCGCCCAGCACCGCCCACAGCCCCGCCAGGAGGATCGAGGCGGTGATGAGCGCCAGCAGCCACCCTGGGCGGACGGTGAGTTGCAGCAGGCTCGCACGGGCGCTCCCGGCCACCACCGCGGCCACGGCCAGCAGCACCGCGTGGACGATGAGCAGCAGCGCGCCCGCCCGGATCCGCCCGGCCCGCAGATGGGCCACCCCGGGCAACAGCGGCGCCAGCGCGGCCAGCAGTAGCGCCTCCGCCAGCCGGGAGAGCGCGGGGGTGGCCCCGAGCGCGTCCCGGGCGGGGGAGCCCCCGGCCGCGCCGTCCCGATCCTCGTCGGCGGATCCGTCCGATCCGCCCGATCCGTCCGAGCGTTCGGCGTGCGTGCCGACCGGTCCCCCGTCGTCCATGATCCGCCCCCTATCGGGACGGAGCCCCCGCGACTCCGTCCGTGAAGGCAAAGAGTGCAGGCCAGATCACCTAAAGTGCGAAGATGATCACGGCGTGTCGCTGAATTGGCGCTGCGACGGCCCCCAGGCGGGCGCGGCCGTTCGGCCCCGGGTCACCAGCTCGTCGACAGCGGCATGCCCTCGGCGTACCCGGACGAGCTCTGGACCCCGACCGTCGCGCGCTCGTGGAACTCCTCCAGCGTGCGCGCGCCCGCGTAGGTGCACGAGCTGCGCAGCCCCGCCACGATCGAGTCGACCAGGTCCTCCACCCCGGGCCGCCGCGGGTCGAGGAACATCCGGGACGTGGAGATGCCCTCCTCGAACAGCGCCTTGCGGGAGCGCTCGAAGGGGGAGTCCTCGGCGGTGCGCAGCCGGACGGCCCGCGCGGACGCCATCCCGAAGCTCTCCTTGTAGAGCCGCCCGTCGGCGGCGCGCTGGAGGTCGCCCGGCGACTCGTAGGTGCCGGCGAACCAGGAGCCGACCATCACGTTGGCGGCGCCCGCGGCCAGGGCGAGCGCCACGTCGCGGGGGTGCCGCACCCCGCCGTCGGCCCACACGTGTCTGCCGTGCCGGCGGGCCTCGGCGGCGCACTCCAGCACGGCGGAGAACTGCGGGCGGCCCACGCCGGTCATCATCCGCGTGGTGCACATGGCGCCCGGCCCCACGCCGACCTTGACGATGTCGGCGCCCGCCTCGATCAGGTCGCGGACGCCCTCGGCGGTCACCACGTTGCCGGCCGCGACCGGGACGCCCGGGTCGAGGCCGCGGACCGCCGCCAGCGCGCTGATCATCTTCTCCTGGTGGCCGTGCGCGGTGTCGACCACGAGCAGATCGGCGCCGGCCTCCAGCAGCGCCTTGGCCTTGCCCGCCACGTCGCCGTTCACTCCGACCGCCGCCGCGACGCGCAGCCGGCCGCCCGCGTCGACCGCCGGGTCGTAGAGGGTGGCGCGCAGCGCCGCGGTCTTGGTGAGGATGCCGGAGAGCCGGCCGTCGCCGTCGACCACGGGCGCGAGCCGGTGTCCGCGCTCGTGCAGCCGGTCGAACGCCTCGCGGGGGTCGACGCCGCCGGGCAGCGTGACCAGGTCGCTGGACATGATGTCGCGGAGCTGCGCGAACCGGTCGACGCCCTGGCAGTCGGCCTCGGTCACCACGCCGACGGGCCGGTCGTCCTCGACCACGATCACCGCGCCGTGCGCGCGCTTGGGCAGCAGGGCCAGCGCCTCGCCCGCGGTGCTCGTCGGGCCGAGCCGGATCGGGGTGTCCACGACCAGGTCGCGCCGCTTGACCCAGCCGATCACGTCGGCGACCACCTCGGTCGGGATGTCCTGCGGGATCACCGCGAGGCCGCCGCGCCGGGCGATGGTCTCGGCCATCCGCCGGCCCGACACCGCCGTCATGTTGGCCACGACAAGCGGGACCGTGGTGCCGCTGCCGTCCGACGTCGACAGGTCGACCTCGAGCCTGGACCCGACCGCCGAGCGGCGGGGGACCATGAAGACATCGTTGTAGGTGAGGTCGTGAGTGACGGGCTCACCGTTCAGCAGACGCACGGCTTCTCTACACACCAATCGTCGATCAGGGTGGCTGGGCCACCGAACATTCTGTGTCATACCCGTAGATGCCCGGACCAAGCCGGAACCAAGGCCCTATATCGGGCCTGCGAAAGACCGGTGGAGGGCCTTCCGGGACGCCCCCGACCGCCTGAGGACGGTCCAGAAGCGCCCCACGGGCGCGCAGCGGCGTCGCGAGGGCCTTACGTAGGCCCGCACCCCGGGGTGACGGCGCGGTGTCTCCAGAGTGGCGTAAAGATCCCCTCCCGGAACCCCCGCGGCGGCCACCGCTTTCACCGGCGGTTCTGCTCTTAACGCAGGGGGTGGAGCAGGCGCAGTCGAATCGGGGGCAACGTGAGGTTTAGCTCTCTGTAAAGTTACCTCTTGACGTAACTGCGCCCCCGATGCACTTTTCTTACATGTGCCTCATTCGGAAGGCCGGCCCTCCGTAGGAGGCGTCACAGCAGAACACCGGGAGAGGCACATGCGAGTCACGCACCTGGGCCCGGCCGGTCGTGCCCGCCCGTGCCGCGGGCCGCCGGGCCCGCGCCGCCGCCCGCCGTCCCGCCCCCGAAGTGATCATCACCACCCCGACCGCCCCCGCCCCCCGCCGCGCCGGGCCGGTCGTGCCGGGCGGCCCGATCGGCGTTGTGCTCACGCACCGGTCGGCGCGGCGCGGCAATCGTCGCCGCGGAGACCGTACGCCGACGCTTCGACGGTCACCGGGCACCCCGAACACGAGCAAGATCAATATTTGACGTCATACCGTCCCGAAATGGAATGATCTTGCAGTTGCTGGCAGAACGCTTCATTGCATATCGAGGAGGACAGCCGTGCTGGATGCGGTCGACGCCGTGCTCGTCCGCGAGCTCCAGCGGGATGGCAGGGCGACGTTCCAGGCGCTCGCCGATCGCGTCGGGCTTTCCCGCACGGCCGTGCGGGCACGCGTGCAGAACCTCCTCGAAACCGAGGTCGTCCGGGTCGTTGGCATCGTGCACGCCGCGGTCGTCGGCGCCGAGGCGATCGGGCACGTGTCGGTCACCGTGGACGGCTCGGCCCGCAAGGTCGCCGCGGCGATCGCCGGGCACCCGGCGGTCAGCTTCACCGCGCTGACCGCTGGGCCCTACGACCTGGTCGCCCAGGTGCGCACCCGGGACGACGCCGCGCTGGCCGCGGAGGTCGACCAGATCCGGTCGGTGCCCGGGGTGCGGTGGGCCGAGGTGTTCCGCTCGGTCGCCACCGTGCGCGACACCCACGCGGTGGTGCGCGAGCTCGGCGAGATCACCCTCGACGACATCGACTGGCGGCTGCTTCAGGAGCTCCAGCGTGACGGTCGCGCCCCCTACACCCGGCTCGCGCACATCATCGGGCTGTCCCAGGCCGCCACCCGGGCCCGGGTGGTGCGGCTGATGCGCTCGGGCGTCATCCAGGTGACCGGGCTGGCCGATCCGCTCGCGCTCGGCGCCGCCGAGCTCGGCGGCTTCGGGCTGACGGTGACCGGCGGGCTCCGGCGGGCCGCGGAGGCGGTGGCCGAGCAGGAGGGCGTCCGCTACCTGGCGACCGGCTTCGGCCGCTACGACATCGTCGGCCAGGCCGAGGCGTCGTCGCGCGCGGAGCTGGTGGCCGTGCTGGACGCCGTCCGCGCGGTCCCCGGCGTCAGCGTGCGGGAGTCCTGGCACCACCTGGACGTGCTCAAGGAGTCCTACGCCGTCGAGCTGCCCGACAAGCCGCTCAACGGCGCCTGACCCCCGCCGCCGCGCCGGGCCGCCGCGTCACCGTGTCCCGCGCCGGGCCGTCCGCTCCTTCACCGGGGCGGACGGGCCGCGGCGGGGCCCGCCGGTGCCCGCGGCGCGGGCGGGAACCGGACCGGTAGCTCGGCCAGGGCACGGTGGAACGGGCCGGGCCGCCAGACCAGCCCTCCGGCCGGCACGGCGAGCTCCAGGTCGGGCAGCCGGTCCAGGACCCGCTCGATCGCGACGATGGCGATCAGCCGGGCCGGGTTCTTGGCCGGGCAGGTGTGCGGGCCGGCGCTCCAGGCCAGGTGGGCGCGGTTGCCCGCGCGGTAGGCGCCGGACCGGTCGCCGCCGGCCCGCGCCGGGTCGGTGTTGGCGGCGGCGAAGCTGATCACCACCGGCTGGTCCGCGGGCAGCCGCACCCCGGCGAAGTCGAGGTCGCGCACCGGGTAGGTGACCGCGTAGTTGGCCATCGGCGGGTCGGTCCACAGGATCTCGTCGAGGGCCTCCTCGACCGGCAGGCTCCCGCCGGACAGGTCGCCCGCGAACCGGTCGTCCGACAGCAGCAGCCTGATCCCGTTGGTGATGAGGTTCTGCTCGGGCTCGGTGCCGGCGCCGAGGAGCAGGATGAGCTGGTGCGCCATCTCCTCGTCGGTCAGCCCCACCGGATGGCCCAGCATCCACGAGGCCACGTCGGCGCCGGGCGACCGCCGCTTCAGCGCCACCAGGTCGAGCACCGCCTCGCCGAGCACGGCGTTGGCCTTCTCGGCCTCGACGCCGTCGAAGATGCCGCTCATGCCGAAGACCAGCCGGTCGCCGATCTCGGCCGGGCAGCCGAACATCTCGTTGAAGATCAGCAGCGGCAGCACCCGCGCGTACTGGGCGGCCAGGTCCGCCGCGCCGTCGGCGGCGAACGCGTCGATGAGGGCGTCGCCGTTGCGCTCCACGTGCTCGCGCAGCGTGAAGGGGTCGAGCCGGGCCAGGCTGTCGGTCACCGCCGCGCGCAGCCGCGCGTGGACGCCGCCGTCGGTCAGCAGGCAGTTCGGCCGGTACATCATCATCGGCAGGACGGGGCAGTCCGGCGCCACCGTCCGCTCCCAGCGGCGCGCGTCCTTGGGGAACGTGCCGGGGTCGCGGAGCACCTCCAGCGCCGCGTCGTAGCCGATGACGAGCGTCGCGGGCACCCCGGGCGCGAGCTCGACCGGCGCGACGGGGCCCCGCTCGCGCAGCTCGGCGTAGAACCTGTCGGGCGCGGCGTCGAACGCGGGCCCGTACATCCGCGGACGGCCGGTCCCGCCGGAACCCGGGCCCGAACCGCCGGCGGGGTTGGCGCCAGGAGCCGCGTCCGGGCCGGGCCCGGGTTCGGGTTCGAGTTCGGTCGCGGGGGCGGATGGGGGGACGGCGGCCGGGTCGGTCGTCACTCGGGCTCCTGGTCGAGGGTGAGGAGGTGGTCGACGAGGGTGATCAGCGCGCGGGTGGACGACTCGTGGTCACGGGCGTCGCAGCTCACCAGCGGGGTGCCGGGCAGCAGGTCGAGCGCCTCGCGGATCTCGTCGTCGGGGAACGCCGGGGCGGTCTCGAACCGGTTGACCGCCACCGCGTACGGCAGGCCGTGCTGCTCCAGCAGGTCCATCACCTCGAACGACTGCCGGAGCCGGGAGGTGTCGACCAGGACCAGCGCGCCGAGCGCACCGCGCGCCAGGTCGTGCCACAGCCGCTCGAACCGGCTCTGCCCGGGGGTGCCGAACAGGTACAGCACGAGCTGCTCGCTGAGCGTCAGCCGGCCGAAGTCCATCGCGACGGTCGTGGTCGTCTTGTCCGGGACGCCGGCCAGATCGTCGACGATCGCGCCGGCCTGGGTCATGCGCTCCTCGGTCCGCAGCGGGCGGATCTCCGACAGCGTGCCGACGAAGGTGGTCTTGCCGACCGCGAAGTGGCCGACGATGAGCAGCTTCACCGCGGTCCGCACGGTGTCGGGCAGGTAGACCGGCTCGGCCGCCTCAGAGGCGGGCGCGGAGTCCATCGAGCACCTCCTGGAGGAGCTGGAGCCTGGGCGGCCGGGCGGACGGTGCGGGGGCGCGGGTGGTGACGTGGCCGCTGTCCATCAGGTCCGACAGCAGCACCCGGGCGACCCCGACGGGCAGCCGCAGGTGCCCGGCGATCTCGGCGACCGACAGCGCCCCGCCGCGGCACAGCGTCACGATGCGGCGCTGCTCGGGGTTCAGCCCGGTGGTCCGGTCGCTGACCGCGATCACCAGCGTCACCAGGTCGAACACGTTGCGGCTCGGATGCGCGCGCCCGCCGGTGACCACATGCGGCCGGACCAGGGCGCGCTCGTCGCGGGGCGGCCTCATGCGGTCCGGCCGGGCCCGTGCCGCGGCGGCGTGGTCAGCTCCTTGCCGAGCCGCTGGACGAGCTCCTGGAGCCGGAACGAGACCGCCTCCATGTCGACGTGCGGGGACGCCGACACCGCCAGGTAGGCGCCCGGGCCCGCCGCGACCAGGAACACGTATCCGTCGTCGAACTCGCTGACCGTCTGCCGCCAGGGCGTGTCGGCCGCGCCGCAGAACTCGGCCGTGCTGCGGGCCAGCGACTGCAGCCCCGACATCCCGGCGGCCTGCCGCTCGGCCTCGTCGCGGCCGATCCGCTCGGAGTGCGCCATCAGCAGCCCGTCGGCCGACAGCAGGATCGCGTACCGCGTCCCGGGCATCCGCAGGGCGTCGTCGAGCATCCAGCCGAGCTTGTTGTGACCGGCGCCGGCGCTCTGGTCCATCGTCTCGTTCATGGCCGGGGGTCCTTCCGTTCGCTATCGGGCGGTGGGGCGGCGCGTCCGGACCGGGTGCCGCGCTGCCAGGCGCCGAGCCCCGCGGCGGTCGCCCTGGCCGGGCGGACGGGCGGGCCGCCGGTCTCAGGGGGCGGCCCGCCCGGTCCGGGTGCGGCCTTCCCGGCGGCGCTCGCGCGCGTCCTCTTGGGCAGGCCGCCGGCCGTGGTCGGCGCGGACGGGTCGAGAGGGGCCTCGAAGTCCGGGGGCTCCGCCGGCGCCCGGCGGGCCTGCGCCGCTCCGGAGGCCACCGCGGCGGCCTCCGGAGCGCGCGGCTCCTCGGGGACGTCCGTCAGCAGCTCGCTGGGCAGGAACACGACCGCGCGCACGCCGCCGTACGGCGACCGGGTGTCGACCGAGACGGTGAACCCGTACCGCGCGGCGAGCACCCCCGCCACCGCGAACCCCACCTGGGGCGGGTCGCCGAGCCCGTGCACGTCGGCCGCGCGCTCCCCCGACAGCAGCCGGGTCGCGTGCTGGATCTCCTCGGTGTCCATCGCGACCCCGGCGTCGTCGATCATGATCGCGATGCCGTTGTGCGTGTTCCGCACGTTGACCTCGACGGCGGTGTCGGGCTGCGAGTGCCGCGCCGCGTTGTCCAGCAGCTCGGCGACGGTGAGCACGACCGGCTCCACCGCGCGGGCGGTGACCGCCGCGTTCACCGGCGAGTGCACCTCCACCCGCAGGTAGTCGCGGATCCGGGAGGTCGCGCCGCGCACCACGTCGCTGAGCGTGGACGCCGCGCGCTGTTGGCCGGGCCACGAGCCGCACAGCACCGCGGTGGCCTGCGCGCGCCGGCCGAGCTGGGCGTTCATGTGGTCCAGCCGGAGCAGGTCCGAGAGCGTGTCGGGGTCGTCGTGCCGGTCCTGCATGTTCGACAGGACGAGCTGCTGCTCGCCGGCCAGGCTCTGCACCGAGCGCATCGCCCCGCGCAGCGCCGACTTGGCCGACTGGTCGGCGCGGGCCCTGACCCGCTCGACCGAACCGGCGACCAGCTCCATGGCCGCGTCGATGCCCTGCTCGTACACCGGCCCGAGGCGGCGCGCGTCGTGCAGCGGGCCCGACACCGTCACCGCCGGGTTGTGCAGCGACTCCAGCAGCTCGGGCAGGCGCGTCCCGGCCAGGTGCCGGACCTCCTGGTCGCGGGCGTCCAGGTCGGCGCGCAGGGCGGTGTTCTGTCTGCGCAGGCGGAGGGTGGCGCGCCGCTCCCGGGTCAGGAGCACCGCGGTGGCGGCGATGCCGGCGACCGAGCAGAAGGTCGCCATGGCCAAGAGGAATTGCTCCATCTGATCCTCGTGCGCTACGGGGGTTGGAGGGGTGGCGTGCCATGGTGGCACGACCTGACGCGCCGTGGTCAGCGTGTCCCGAGATCGCTCGCCCCGCCGCCCGCCCCGGCGCCCGACGGTCGCGCCCGACCGGTGGGAGCGTGTCGCGGGCCGCGGGGGACGGCGTCCGAGACGATAGGGCGGCGGCCGGGGACGCACTTGCACGGACGCGCACGGATCTTGCCGTGGCGCGCAGCGAGGCCCGATGACCTCGGGTCCCGATCCGCTCACGATCTGCGGGAACCGCCGAACGGCGGCCGGAGACCGCATTACGCTGCCGCCGTGGGCGCCGCGCTCCGGCGGGGGCGGCGCCAGGCCGTCAACACCGGTCCGGGCGGGCCGGAGGGAGGGTGCCCCCGGTGTCCGGACCGACCTATGCCGTCGAGGCGTCCTCGACCGACGACGTGCCGGCGCGCGACCGCGCCGAGTTCTGGAGCGAGCAGACCGCGTCCTACCAGTCGCGGATGACCTGCGAGTATCCGCGTGCCGGCGACTTCAGCGGCGGGTCGGTCCGGCAGCGCAGCCGGAACCACCAGCTCGTCCGGTTCTGGTCGGGGCCCGTCGGCTACCGGCGGACCGCGCGGCAGATCGGCCGCGACGCCGACGGCGACTACCGGCTGCTGCTCCCGCTCGCCGGCGGACTGGCCGTCCGGCAGGGCGACCGGGAGGCGCGGCTCGCGCCGGGCTCTGGGGCGCTGGTCCCGTTCGGCGAGCCGTTCGAGGCGGTGCAGGCGCCCGGCACGCGGGCGTTCATCATGACGATCCCCGCCCGCGAGGTGGACGGCCCGCTGAACCGGGCGGCGCCGCTGCCCGCCGGGCTCGACTTCACCACCGGCCTCGGCCGGGTGGCCGGCGCGATGCTGACCGGCCTGCACGAGGAGCGCGCGGCGCTCACCGGCACCGGGTTCGACGCGGTGTGCGACCGCCTGGTCGAGCTACTGTGCATGCTCGCGGCGGGCGACGACCGCCCGTCCGCGCCGGGCCGGCTCGCCGAGGTCGAGGCGCTGGTCCGCCGGCAGATCCGCCGCCGCGCCGCCGACCCGGGGCTGAACGGCGCCGCGGTCGCGCGCGAGCTCGGCTGGTCGCTGCGCCAGGTCCAGCTCGCCCTCCAGCAGGCCGGGACCACCCCGCGCGACCTGATCCGGGACGAGCGGCTGAAGCTGGTGCACGACCGGCTCGGCAGCCCCCGGCACCGGCACCTGACCATCTCGGAGCTGGCGGCGGCGTCGGGCTTCTCGTCCGCGAGCGCGCTCAGCACCGCGTTCCGGCGGCGGTACGGTGTCAGCCCGCGCGACCTGCGGCCCGAGGCGGTCAGTCGCGGCTGAGGGCCGCCTCCTCCAGGTCGAGCTCGTGCAGGACCCGGTCGAGCACCTCGTCGTCGATGCGGCGCTCGTCGCGCATCCGCACGAACACCCGCCGCTCGGCGGCCAGCATCTCGCGGCGCAGCCGGCGGTAGGTGGCCGACGGGACCTCCTCGCCCTCGGGGCCGGTGCCGCCGCCGAGCCGCTCCCAGGCGCGGAGCTGCCGGTGCTCGGCGAGGCCCCGCAGTCGCTGCACCACGTCCTCGTCGAGGGTCTCGGCCGCGCTGACCTCCTCCAGCCGGTCCAGCGCGGCCTGGGCGGCGGCGTGCTGCGCGCCCGCCTCCGCGACGGTGTCGGTGTACCGCTCGCGGGCGCTGCCGATCCCGAGCGCGCGGATCAGCGGCGGGAAGGTCAGCCCCTGCACCAGCAGCGTGCCGAGGACGGTGGTGAAGGTGAGGAAGAGGATCAGGTCCCGGCCCGGGAACGGATGCCCGTCGTCGGTGCCGAAGGGGATCGCGAACGCGGCGGCCAGCGACACCACCCCGCGCATCCCCGCCCACGAGAGGACCACGTTGCCGCGCCAGCCGATCCGGGCGTCGGGCCGCCGCCGCGCCGACAGCCACAGCGGGACGTACCAGGCGGGGAACACCCAGGCGAACCGGGCCAGCACCGTCGCGCCGAGGACGGCCAGCGCCCACCCGGCGAGCTCGGCCCGGCCGTGCCCGGACAGGCCGTCGATCACCGGCGGCAGTTGGAGGCCGATCAGCAGGAACACCACCGACTCCAGCAGGAACACCATGATCTTCCAGAAGGACTGGCCGATCAGCCGGGTCACCGCCGTCGTCTCGGTGGACCGGTGCCCGAGGTACAGGCCGCTGACCACCACCGCGATCACGCCGGAGGCGTGCACCGCCTCGGCGATCAGGTACGCGGCGAACGGCGCCGCCACCGCGACCCCGTTCTCCACCAGCGGGTCCTTCAGCCGGGTCCGCAGCCAGTGCAGCGGCGGCCCGAGCAGCAGCCCGACCGCCGCGCCCGCGACCGCCGCGAACAGGAACCGCCCGACGCCGCCGGTGAAGCTGAAGCCCGCGCCGACCGCCGCGGCCACCCCGACCCGGAAGATCGTCAGCGCGGTCGCGTCGTTGAACAGGCTCTCGCCGAGCAGGATCGTCACCAGCCGCCGCGGCAGCCCGAGCCGCTGCGCCACGCTCACCGCGGCGACCGCGTCCGGCGGCGCCACGATCGCGCCCAGCACGAACGCCGCCGGGAGCGGGAGGCCCGGCACCAGCAGGTAGGCGGTGCACCCGACCGCGAAGGTGGTGAACAGCACCAGCCCGACCGACAGCAGCGCGATCGGCCGCACGTTCTCGCGCAGGTTGTAGTAGGAGCTCTGCCACGCCGCTGAGAACAGCAGCGGCGGCAGGAACACGTAGAGGACGAACTCGGGGTCGAGCCTGAACTCGGGCACCCCGGGCAGGAACGCGACCAGCAGTCCCGCGATCACCAGCACCAGTGGCGCCGACAGCCCGGCCCGCCGTGCCGCCGCGGCCACCACCAGGGCGCTGACCGGCACGGCCAGCAGCCACAGCGCATGCGTCGTCTCCACGGGCCGATCATGACATGGGGCGGCTCCCCGCGCGGCACCGCGGGCCCGCTGCCGCCGGGCCCGCCGGTGGCCAGGCGTGCAGGCGGCCGGGCGTGCCGGGGGAGCGGACGTCAGTGGTGGTCGCGGCCCCGGGCGTCCCGGGTGGTCTCCTTGGCGAAGGACAGGAAGTCGCGCGCCACCGGCGAGAGCGGCCGGTGCGCGTGCACGAGCCCGATCGTCCGGGTGATCGGCGGCATGAACGACCGGACCGTGACGCCCTCGGTGTCGTCCAGCCGGTTGCGGTACCAGAGCAGCGAGCCCATCCCGGCGCGCACCCAGCCGATCCAGGATCCGCGCTCGTCGGACTCCATCGCCGCCACCGGGGTCGCGCCGAGCCGCCTCAGCAGGTGGTCGATCTCGGCGCGGCCGGTGCCGCCCCGGGCGGGCAGCACCAGCCGCATGCCGTTCAGCGCGGCGGGCGGAACCGGGTCGCGCAGCCTCAGGCCCGGCGGCGAGACCAGCACGACCTCCCGCTGCTCGAACGGGTGCGCGGACAGGTCGCCGGGCACCGGCAGATCCGTCAGCGCCAGGTCGGCGCGGCCGGTGCGGAGCGCCCCGGCGACCTCCTCGCGGCTCTCCCGGCGGATCACCCGCACCCGCACGGCGGGCTGGTCGCGGGCGAACCTCGGGATCAGCCGCCCGGTCAGCTCGGGTTCCAGGGACGGGGTGGCCGCGACGCGCAGCTCGGCGCCGCGCCCGCCGGCGCGGGCCACCGCCAGGCTCTCGATCGCCTCGACGGCGTCCAGCGCGACCCGGGCCTCGCGGACCACCCGCTCGCCGACGGGGGTCAGCACCACTCCGCGGCCGGACCGGGCGAACAGCTCCACCCCGAGCTCCCGCTCGAGCTCCCGGACGGCCCGCGACAGCGCGGGCTGGGCGACGTAGAGCGCCTGGGCCGCCGACGTCATCGTTCCGTGGTCGGCGGTGGCCACGACGTACCGCAGCTGCCGCAGATTCATGCCCTTGACCGTATGACAACGAACCGATCCGGTCCTGGACATAGCCGGAATCGGACCTGAGGTTTGCCAGCCGATGGTGACGGCCCGCCGGCGGCACGCCCGCCGCCCGGACGCGCGGCGGTGCCCCGGAGCGGCGCCTGGCCGGCGCGGTTCCGGAGTGACAGGGCCGCCGGTCAGGAGGCCGGACGGGGGTGCGCGGCCTCCGGATCGGGTTGCAGGGGAGGGGCGCCCAGCGCGCAGTGTCTCTTGGTGTCGGGCTCGTGCTGGTGGTCGGGCGCGGACCTGAGCGCGTCGTTCCGCACCGTGAGGAAGCTCAGCACGGATCCGGCGGCCAGGAACCCCCCGCACGTCATCATCGCCAGCCGGAACCCGTGGGAGAACTTGGCCGGGTCGTTGAAGGCGTCGCCGGTCAGCCCGGTCAGCGGCGGGATCGCGGCCACCGCGAGCAGGCCCGCCGCCCGCGCCACCGCGTTGTTGACGCCGCTCGCGACGCCCGCGTGCCGGACGTCGGCGGTGGCCAGCACGGTCGCGGTCAGCGGCGCCACCACGGCCGCCAGGCCGAGCCCGAACACCACGACGGCGGGCAGCACGTTCCACACGTACGACGAGCCCGGGCCGGTCTGCCCGACCAGCACCATCCCGGTCGCCGCGACCAGCAGGCCCACGGTCATCGGCAGCCGCGGCCCGATCTTCTGGGCGAGCGCGCCGGCCCGCGCCGACAGCATCAGCATCAGCACCGTGACCGGCAGCAGCGCGGTGCCCGCGGCGATCGGCGAGAACCCCGACACCACCTGGAGGTCCAGCACGAACAGGAAGAACAGCACGCCCATCCCGCCGTACATGACGAACGTGATGACGTTGACGGCGGAGAACTGCCGGGACGCGAACACGTCCAGCGGCAGCATCGGCTGGGGCACCTCGCGGGCGGAGCGCCTGCCCCACAGGCGCCGACGCCGCCCGCGGGCCCGCTCGACGGCGACGAACGCCACCGCCGCGACCAGCCCCACCGCCGCCGCCGTGCCGACCACCCGGGGGGAGACCGCGCCCCCGGGCGCCTCGGTGAGCGCGTAGGTCGTCCCGGCCAGGGCCAGCGCGGCCAGCACCGCGCCCGTCACGTCGAAGCGCCCCCGCGCCCGCGGATCGACGCTCTCGGGGACGTGCCGCACCGTCACCAGCACCACCACCACCGCGAGCGGCACGTTGAGCAGGAACACCCAGCGCCAGCCCGCCGCCTCGACCAGCCAGCCGCCGGCGAACGGGCCGATCGCGCCGGCCACCCCGCCGAACCCCGACCAGGCGCCGACCGCCCGCGGCCGGTCGTCG
This sequence comes from Spirillospora sp. NBC_01491, assembly GCF_036227065.1. GTDB lineage: Bacteria > Actinomycetota > Actinomycetes > Streptosporangiales > Streptosporangiaceae > Spirillospora > Spirillospora xylanilytica. Next base: position 1,230,138 of record NZ_CP109432.1, on the reverse strand, counting down.
GCGGCGAACGAGGCCTGGATGATCGCCAGTGAGCCCGGGGTGAGCAGCGCTCCGCCCATACCCTGGAGCGCCCGCGCCGCCACCAGCATCGGGACGTCCTGGGCCGCGCCGCACAGCACCGAGGCCGCCGCGAACCACACCACGCCGATCAGGAAGACCCGGCGCCGCCCGAACCGGTCGCCGAGCGAGCCGCCGAGCAGGATGAACCCGGCCAGCGTCAGCGTGTAGGCGTTCACCGTCCACTGGAGCCCGGCCATGTCGGCGTGCAGGTCGCGGGCCAGCCGGGGCAGCGCGACGTTGACCACCGTCGAGTCGAGCAGCGCCACGCTCGACCCGAGCACGGTGGCCAGCAGGATCCACCGGCCGGCGCCCGTCCCGAGGCGGACCTCGGGCATCAGACGATCAGGTCATCGGCGAAGCACCAGCGCCAGTCCTCACCCGGCTCGAACGACCGGACGACCGGATGCCCCTCGCCCCGGTAGTGCGCGGTCGCGTGCCGCATCGGCGAGGAGTCGCAGCAGCCCACGTGCCCGCAGCTCAGGCACAGCCGCAGGTGCACCCAGCGGGTGCCCTCAGCGAGGCACTCCTGGCATCCCTGCGGGGTCCGCGGTGCGGGATCCTCGTCCGGCAGCAGCCGCACATGTTCACACGTTGCCATAAGGGCATCGTCGCACGGCGCCGCCGGACGGCTCACCAGTGGTCCGGGCTGATCGGCTCGTCCTCGGGCCGGGACGACCCCGACAGCAGCCGCAGGTCCGACTCGACCATCATCGTCACCAGCTCGGCGAAGGCGACCCGGGGCTCCCAGCCGAGCTGCTCGCGGGCCTTCTTCGGGTCGGCGCACAGCAGGTCGACCTCGGCGGGCCGGGTGTACTTGGCGTCCAGTACCACGTGCTCCCGCCAGTCGAGGCCCACGCTGGAGAAGGCGAACTCCACCAGATCGCGCACCGACTGCGTCTGGCCCGTTCCGATGACGAAGTCCTCGGGTGTCTCCTGCGCGAGCATCAGCCGCATCGCGCGGGCGTAGTCGCCGGCGAAGCCCCAGTCGCGGCGGGCCTCCAGGTTGCCCAGGCGCAGCTCGGAGGCCAGGCCCAGCTTGATGCGGGCCGCCCCGAGCGAGACCTTGCGAGTGACGAACTCCGCGCCGCGGCGCGGCGACTCGTGGTTGAACAGGATCCCGCTGACCGCGTACATCCCGTACGACTCGCGGTAGTTCTGGGTGATGTAGTGCCCGTAGCTCTTGGCCACGCCGTACGGGCTGCGCGGGTGGAAGGGCGTCCTCTCGTTCTGCGGAGTCTCGCGGACCAGGCCGAACATCTCCGAGGACGACGCCTGGTAGAAGCGGATCTGCGCGCGCGCGGGAGTGCGCGAGGAGCTGATCCCCGACACCACCCGGATCGCCTCGAGCGTCCGCAGCACGCCCATCCCGGTGACCTCGGCGGTCAGCTCCGCCTGCTGCCACGACATCGGGACGTAGGAGATCGCACCCAGGTTGTAGACCTCGTCGGGCTGGACCCGCTCCACCGCCGAGATCAGGCTGCCCTGGTCGAGCAGGTCGCCGGTGGTGATCTGGACGTCGCCGATGTGCTTGCGGAGCCGTGACACGTGCGGGTTCGCCTGACCGCGCACCAGGCCCCAGACCTCATACCCACGCTCCAGCAGATGCTCGGCGAGGTACGAGCCGTCCTGCCCGGTGATGCCGGTGATGAGTGCTCGCCTGGACAGCGGATCCTCCATGGCTGGTTGGGTCGGGCGACGGGGCCCACCACGGGTTGCGCCCGCAATGAGTGTGGAGGACGAGATTAGCGATCCCCCGCGAATGCCGACACGGGAGGGCGCCGTTTGCACCGAATTCGTTTCTAGTATCCGGGATCTTCTGGTCCGGCGCCACGGCGGGCGTGGCGCGCGGCGGTCCCGATGTGCGACGGTGTGGTCATCATGAGGTGCCCGAATGCCGCGTCCTGACTCCGGCCCGCCCGCCGGAACCCCCGCCGCCGTGCCGGCCGTGCCCGCCGCGACGGCCGGGCTGCCGCCACTGCGGCTGAACGGCCGCGCGCTCGGCCGGTTCGCGATCATGGGGGTGGTGAACCGCACCCCCGACTCCTTCTTCGACCGGGGCGCCACCTTCGGGTTCCGCGCGGCCCTGGACGCCGTCGCCCGCGCCGTCGACCAGGGCGCCGACATCGTCGACATCGGCGGGGTGAAGGCCGGCCCCGGCGACGAGGTGGACGTGGCCGAGGAGCTGCGCCGGGTGGTGGACGTGGTCGCCGCCGTCCGGGACCGGCATCCGGACGTGGTGATCAGCGTCGACACCTGGCGGGCGGAGGTCGGCGAGGCGGTGGCCGCCGCGGGCGCCGACCTGCTCAACGACACCTGGGGCGGCCCCGACCCCCGGCTGGCCGAGGTGGCCGCCGCCCACGGCATCGGGCTGGTCTGCGCGCACGCGGGCGGCCTGGAGCCCCGGACCCGGCCGCACCGGACCGGCTACGCCGACGTGGTCGCCGACGTGGCCCGGCACGTCACCGCCGAGGCGCGGCGCGCGGCGGACCTCGGCGTCCGGCGGGACGCGATCCTCATCGACCCCGCGCACGACTTCGGCAAGAACACCCGGCACTCCCTGGAGATCACCCGCCGGCTCGGCGAGCTCACCGCCACCGGCTGGCCGGTGCTGGTCGCGGTGTCCAACAAGGACTTCATCGGCGAGACCCTCGGCCGCCCCGTCGACCAGCGCGGCGTCGGCACGATGGCGGTGCTGGGCGTCTCGGCGAGGCTCGGCGCCCGCGTCTTCCGCGTCCACGACGTGGCCGGCGCCCGCCGCGCCCTCGACGCCGTCGCGGCCCTCGGTCCCTGACCCGCCCGGACCGGGCCCGCCGGGTCCGGTCCGGCCCGCACCGGGCGCGTGGTCCGGCACGCGCGGACGGTCAGGGGGCGGTGGCCTCGCGGCGGCGGGCCCGGTAGGCCGCCACGTGCATGCGGTTGCCGCAGGTGCGGCTGTCGCAGTAGCGGCGGCACCGGTTGCGGGACAGGTCGACCAGCACCCGCGCGCAGTCCGGCGCCTGGCAGGTGCGCAGCCGCTCGAGCTCGCCCGCCGCCACCACGTACGCCAGCGCCATCCCGCAGTCGGCCGCCAGGTGCTCGCCCATCGGCGCGCCCGGGGCGAAGAAGTGCACGTGCCAGCTGTAGTCGTCGTGGTCGGTCAGGTGCGGGGTGGTGCGCACCTCGCCGATGACCTCGTTGACGAGCCGGACCGCGGTCGGCACGTCCGGCGCCTCGAACACGGCCTGGAACCGGGCGCGCAGGTCGAGCACCCGGGCCAGGTCGCGCTCCGACAGCGTCCGGATGCCGCTGAACCGATTGCGCTCGACGAACTCGCGCAGGTCCGCCGGCCCGCCGAGCCGCTCGGCGCCGGACGTCGCGGGGGCGGTGTTGATCAGATCGACGACGATGGCGAGCGCGTGCTCGGTGTCATGGGTGAAGATCACGATGACTCCAGTCTCGGGGGACCGGGAGGCGGCCGGGCGCCCGACGCCGCCGGGACCGGCCCGCGGCCCGCTCTCACCCTATGACGCCCGCCCCGGTCGGCGCGGCGGCCCCGAACGGGCCCGCACCACCCCGGGGCGGGGCGGCCGTCAGTGCGCGTAGTAGGGGTCGGCGACCACGGGGTAGAACGCGTCGACGTGCTGGATCCGCATCGTGACCGTCTGGCCGTCGAGGGTGTAGTCGGCCTTCACCGGCCGGAACATCGAGTCGGACGCCCACGGGTTGTAGAGGCGCCCGACCGTCGCGCCGTACCGCAGGTGCACGACGTCGTAGCCGCCGGAGGGCATCGACTCCAGCGCCAGGCCGTCGGCGAGCGAGATCGGGAAGCGGAACTCCGTCGGGGCGTCCGCCCCGTGGATCACCGTGAGCAGCCGGACCCCGCCGGCCGTCGTCTGCGCCACGATGTCGGTGTCGACGTCGACCCCTCCGTAGACGCGCAGGCTCGGGCGGAGCACCTGCCCGACGGTGTCGGCCGCCGCGGTGTCGATCCCGATGTGGATGCGCTGGCCGTCCTTGGTCGGCACCCACACCCCGTCGCGGGCGCGCTGTCCCCAGCCGACGTCGGGGTTCTCCTGCTCCTGGGGCTCGTTCTTGCCCCGGGCGACCAGAATTCGTGAGGCGGCGCTTATCGCCGCGGCAGCCCCGTCCTGTGCATGCCTCATGGCGGGCCCCCTCGCCTTCTTCCATCACAAACGTGACATCACACTGTTTCGGGTTTACCACGGGGGAGCAAGGTGGGACGGCGCGTCGCCGGCCGATGGTCGCTATGTAACGTTTGCCCCGTGCGACGTTGGACCTTACACCACGCTTATCCGTTGCGGCCCGGCGCGTAACTAGGATGTAGGCGGCAGTACCGGCCGCAGAGGAGTGATCAGGGGCATGGCAGCGCAGCACCCGTCCGGCACGATCCGCATCGCCGAACTGCCCCCGGACGAGCAGGCCGCCGTGCGCGCCACGCTGCGCCACGCCACGCCGCTGCACGACCTGCTCGGCCTGGAGGTCGTCGAGATCGGCGACCGGCACGCGGTGCTGTCGATGCCGGTCCGCGAGCAGGCGTTCAACAGCACCGGCAACCTGCACGGCGGCGCCATCGCGACGCTGATCGACGTCGCGGCCGGCAGCGCCGCCGCCCGCGGCGGCGGCTTCGAGCCCGGCCGCCAGAGCCTGGTCACCGCCGACCTGCATGTGCGCTACCTGGGCCGTCCGCACGGCGAAGAGGTGTTCGCGCGCGCGGAGGTGCTCAAGGCGGGCCGCCAGCTCGTCATCGTCGACTGCCGGGTGACCGACGCCGAGGACCGCATCATCGCCGCCGCCGACTTCTCCATGATGCTCGTCCCACTCCGCCGCCCGCTCCGCCCGGTCGCCACCGCCAAGGACACCGACCCCGACCTGTAGCCGTCCGGAAAACGCGTTGCGGCAGATCATCGGGGCGCGCATCCTGAAGTACGTCGGCGTGAGCCGGCAGCGCGAAGGGGTGAGCCACCGGTTGGGCGGCTGGTCTCCAAATCCAGCGGAAAGTGGGTTCGACTCCCACCGCCCCTGCGCAGTGCTCATCCGGGCTTGTGGTGTAACGGGAACACGGCTGCCTTGCACGCAGCCGATCAGGGTTCGATCCCCTGCGAGTCCACGCGGTGACAGGTGCGGCATGAGGTCCGGCGGCGATTCTCCGGGCCCCCGTTCCGCAGAATCGGATCGGGTTTCCAGACCCGGTTTCGCCGCGCCCGGGAGGGCTGGCCGAACGGCAAGGCAGCAGTTTCGAAAACTGACGTCGAGGTGAAACTCGAAGGGGTTCGACTCCCTTGCCCTCCGCGACGCGAGGCCGGCCTCCGCGCGCCGAAGGGAATTCCCGGGAATCCCGATCGGTGCGCGGGGGTCCCCGCGGTCACGGCGGCCGGCGCGGCCGGTTCCGGTCTCAGCCCGCGGCGGCCGAGGCGAGCCCCGCCCGCGCGGCACCGGCCGCGGGCGCGCCGTCCGTCCCGGCGAGGTCGGTGAGGACCTCGGTGAGGCGGTCCAGGGAACCGGCGATCCAGGGCAGCGCCGCCGGGTCCGGGGCGGCCAGGGCCGCGAGCCGCTGCTCGTCGTTCTCCCCGTACAGCAGGCTCGGCGCCACCCGCATCCGCAGCGCCTCGGCGGGCTCACCGAACGAGCTGCCGGGCAGGATGCCCACGCCGTACCGCTCCAGCAGCAGCTCGGTCAGCCCGGCGGCGGTGCCCACCCCGTGGACCTCGCGCAGCCTCTCGCGGAGCGGCCCGAGGTCGGGGTAGACGTAGAAGGCCGCCTGCGGGCGCGGCACGTTCGCCCCGGCCGCGGCGAACCGGTCGGCCACCGCGTTGGCCACCGCGGCGTGTAGTCGGCTGCTGCGGTCGACGTGCTCGACCAGCTCGGGCGGCTCGGCGAAGGCATAGGCGGCGGCGTGCTGCATCGGCGCCGGCGGGCTCGACCACAGCTCGCTCGCGATGCCGAGCAGGCTGGCGCGCAGCGCGGTGCCGAACGGGCTGTCGGGCAGCCGCGCCACGCCGAGCCGCCAGCCGCCGGCGGCCAGATGCTTGCTCAGCGCGGTCGTCACCACGGTCCGCTCCGGCGCGAACCGGGCGGGGCTGGTCACCTGGCGGGTCCGGTCGTGCACCAGGTCGCGGTAGATCTCATCGGAGATGATCACCAGGTCGTGCTCGCGGGCCACCTGGCAGAGCCGGCGGACGGTGTCCTCGGACGCGAGCGTCCCGGTGGGGTTGTCGGGCAGCGTCACGATGACGGCGCGGATCGGCCGTCCGGCCGCGCGGGCGCGCACCGCGGCGTCGGCGAGGAGCGCCGGGCTGGGCACGCCGCCCTCGCCGGGGGGCGTCGAGATGCGCACCGGCTCGGTGCCGACCAGCGCGGCCTGCGCCGCGTAGGTGACCCAGCTCGGCGCCGGGACGGCGATGTCGCCGCCGAGCGCCATGAGCAGGCCGAAGAGCAGCGACTTGCTGCCCGGCCCGGCGACGACGAAGGCCGGGTCGGTGGGCAGGCCCCGGCGGCTCCAGTAGCCCGCCGCCGACGCCCGCAGGGCGGCGGACCCGGCGACCGGGCCGTACGCGCCCTGGCCGGCGGCGGCGGCGAGCTCTCTGGTCAGCGCCGGATGTATGGGGATCCCGGCCTCTCCGAAACCGAGGGGGAGGACGCGCATCCCCGCACGGCGCTTGCGGGCGATGGCCTCGTTGATGGCCAGCGTCGGAGAGAGGGCGACCGGGCGGAGGCGGGTCAGCGGCGACCGGGCGGCGGCGGACTGGGTCTGGGCAGGCATCGATGCTCCAGGGCATGACGAGATGGCGGAAGGTGGAACGGAATTTCCCCGTGTTGCGCCCCGGCCGGGTACCCATCCATGCTCGCCTCCCTCTCAGCATCAGCACAAGCGAGTCTCATCGATGCTGACCGTAAGATGAAGTGATGCTAGAAGTTCGCAGACTGCGCTTGCTCGCCGAATTCGCCCGCCGCGGCAGCATCGCGGCGACCGCCGCGTCGCTCGGGTACACGCCCTCGGCGGTGTCCCAGCAACTGGCCGCGCTGGAACGCGAGACGAAGGCCGCGCTCCTGGACCGCACCGCCCGCAGCGCCGAGCTCACCGACGCCGGACGGCGCCTCGCCGGGCGCGCGGAGGAGATCCTCACCCTGGTCGAGGCGGCCGAGGCGGAGCTGTCGGCGCAGGCCGACACCCCGATGGGCCGGGTGGTGGTCACCGCCTTCCCCACGGTGGCGGTGGCCTTCGCCCCGGCGCTGGCGCACAGCCTGGGGGATCATCCGGGCCTGACCTTCGTCCTGCGGCAGACCCGGCACGGCGGCGGCATCCGGCAGGTGCAGAGCGGCGAGGTGGACATCGCGCTGATCGACGACTGGACGGGCAAGGCCCCCGAGCAGGCGCCCGCCGCGCTGGAGTTCTTCCACCTGCGCCGCGACCCCCTGGTGCTGGTGGTGCCCACCTCGCACCCGATGTCGGACCCCGAGCGCCCGGTCGACCTCCAGGAACTGCGCGAGGAGCCGTGGATGGCGGCGCCGCCCGGCGAGCCCTCCCGGCAGGCGGTCGAACGGCTCCTGGACGGCGTCGGGGGCGCGCGCCCGGTCCCGTGGGAGTTCGAGGGCCTGCACACGATCCTGAGCCTGGTGGCCCGGGGCATCGGCATCACCGCCGTCCCGGAGCTGACCCTGGCCGCGGGCGACCAGGGCGTCGCGGTCCGGCGGCTCCCCGACCGCGCCCTGTCCCGCGACGTGTACGCGGTCATCCGGACCGCGAGCGTGCGCCGGCCCTCGGTGGCGGTCACCCTCCGCGCGATCTACGCCGCCGCCCACGAGACCCGCCCCGCGTCCCCGGAGACCTGACCCGCCCGGCGCGTCCCGGGGCGTCGTGGACCGTTGTGGGCCGTCTAGGGCAGGGTGGGGGTTTTGGGGGAAATGTGAAACTGTGCGGCGGGGGCCCGATCCTCACGTACCGTGGAGCGGGTCGTGAGCACGTCCGAGCCGGGCACGTCCCACCCGAGCCCGCCGAAACGGAGGCGCAGCGCTTGATCGACCGACCGGCAGACCCTCCCGCCGCGGAGGCGCGGCCCGCCCCGGCGCACGGGGGCGGGCATCACGGGTTCGAGCTGCCCCGGCTCACCGCGATGCTCCGGCACGCGCTGCCCCGGTTCGTGGAGGGCGTGATCGCCCCGGTCGCCGTCTTCTACGCCGCGTTCGCCCTGCTCGGCCTGAACGGCGGGCTGGTCGCCGCCGTGGCCTGGGTGTACGGGGGCATCGCCTGGCGGCTCCTGCGCGGAAACAAGGTCACCGGGTTGCTGGTGCTGGCCGCCGTCGGCGTCACCGTCCGCGCCGGGCTGGCCGCTTTCACCCACAGTGCGGTCGTCTACTTCCTCCAGCCGACGCTCGGCACGCTGCTGGTCAGCATGGCGTTCCTGGCCTCGGTCCCGCTCCGCCGCCCGCTGGCGCAGAAGATGGCGACCGACATGGTGCCGATGCCCGAGGCGTTCCTCGCGCACACCAGGGTCCGGCGGTTCTTCCTGCGCATCTCGCTGCTGTGGTCGCTGGTCCTGCTGGTCAACGTCGCGGTCAGCCTCTGGATGCTGTTCAACGAGTCGATCGGCACGTACCTGTGGTTGCGCACCGGCCTGGTCGCCGCGCTCGGCGCCGCGGCGATCACGGTGTCGGTCTGGAGCTTCACCCGCTGCCTGCGGCGCGTCAACGGCGAGCCCGCCGCGGCCTGACCCGTCCCAGCCCGCCCCGGCCGGCCACCATCGGCCCGCGGCGAGACCCCAGTCTCATTCCTGGCGAGTCCGAACTTTTTCGGAGTTCGGGGCGTCTCTCCAAGTCGGATAGATTCATGCCACACGGGTGAATCAGGAAGCTTGGGGGAGTTTGTGGTTGCTCAGGGGCGGCTCGGCCTGGCGGTGGCGGGCGGAACCGGCGCGGTGCTGGTACTGGCGACGGGATGCAGCGGGGGCGGTGACGGCAAGGGCGAGCTGGCCTCCGACCAGACGGCCACGGTGACGATCACGCCCGGGAACGGCGCGAAGGCGGTCAAGCCCGACGGGCCGATCGAGGTCAAGGCGTCCGACGGCACCCTGAAGAACGTCACGGTCCAGGGCAAGGGCGCCACCGTCACCGGACGGCTCTCCGCCGACCGCAAGGTGTGGCGGTCGGACCGCACGCTCACCCCCGGCACGTCCTACACCGTGACGGCGCAGGCCGAGAGCGGCGGCAAGCCGGCGACGACGACCGCCACGTTCACCACGCTCAAGCCCGCCAAGACGCTCTCGGTCACCGACATCACCCCGGGGTTCAAGGGGGAGAAGGTCGGCGTCGGCATGCCGATCATGCTGCGCTTCAACCGCCCGGTGACCGACAAGGCCGCCGTCGAGCGGGCGCTGCGGGTCACGCCGGAGAAGCCGGTCGAGGGCGCGTGGCGCTGGATCGGTTCCGACCAGGTCATCTACCGGACCAAGACGTACTGGCAGCCGCACCAGCAGGTGCGCTTCAAGGCCGACCTCGCGGGCGTGAACGCGGGCGGCGGGGTGTACGGGGCCAAGGACCGCGAGGCGACCATCAGCATCGGCGCCTCGCAGATCACCACGGGCGACATCGGCAAGCACCACATGACCGTCCGCCGGGACGGCGAGAAGCTGCGCAAGGTCCCGTTCAGCGCGGGCAACGGGCAGACCCGGGAGTTCACCACCACCAGCGGCGTGCACCTGCTGATGGGCAAGGAGAACCCGGTCACGATGGTCTCTCCCGGCCGCAAGCCGGGCGACCCCGGCTACTACAAGACCGTGGTGAACTACGGGGTGCGTTTCTCCGCCTCCGGCGAGTACACCCACGCGATGGCCTCGACGGTCGGCGTGCAGGGCAGCGCGAACGTCAGCCACGGCTGCCTCAACCTCAGCCCGGCCAACGCCAAGTGGTACTACGACATCGCGCAGCGCGGTGACGTGATCAAGCTCACCGGCAGCGACCGCCAGGTCGAGCACGACAACGGCTGGGGCTTCTGGCAGCTGTCGTTCGACAAGTGGAAGAAGGGCAGCGCCCTCAGCTGACCGCCTCGCTGTGAATCCGCCCGATGTGCGGAGCCGTGTCCGCTTGCAACGCTTTGATCTCGGAGAGCTGTAGATCCCGCTGCTCGTGACATCATCGTCGACTTTTGTCGCTAATGTCTCCCTGATAAACGCGGGGTATGGAGGTTGACGGTGCAGCGGAGGGTTACCGCAGGTGTGCGGGCGGGCGCAGGAGTGGCGGGGGCCGTGCTGCTCCTCACGACGGCCTGCTCCGGCGGGGAGAAGGGCGACGGCGCCACCGTCGCCGGCAAGGGTGACGCCAACGCCCCCCAGGTGACGATCAGCCCGGGGGACGGGGACGGTAAGGCCAAACCGGAGGCGGGCGTGGTGGTCACCGCCGCCGGCGGCACCCTGGAGCAGGTCACCGTCACCCGCAAGGGCAAGCCGGTGGACGGGGCGCTCTCGGCCGACAAGACGAACTGGAAGTCGCGGACACTGCGTCCCAACTCCCAGTACGAGGTCTCCGCGATCGCACGCAGCCCCAAGGGCAAGACGACCACGGTCGGCAGCAAGTTCACCACGCTCAAGGCCGGCAGCGAACTGAAGATCACCGACGTCACCCCGGCCCAGGGCGAGAAGGTCGGCGTGGGCATGCCGATCCAGGTCACCTTCAACCGCACGGTCGGCGACCGCAAGGCGGTCGAGCAGGCCCTGGAGGTCAAGTCCACCAAGCCCGCCACCGGCGCCTGGTACTGGGTGAGCGGCACCCAGGTGATCTTCCGGACGAAGAACAAGGAGTACTGGCAGGCCAACCAGCAGGTCACCTTCAAGGCCAGGCTGTCAGGGGTCAAGTCCGGGAAGAAGACCTACGGGATCTCCGACACGACCCGCAAGTTCACCATCGGCGACTCGCACATCATCACGGCCAGCACCAAGACGCACCGGCTGGTGGTGCGCAAGAACGGGAAGAAGGTCAAGAGCTGGGGCATCAGCGCCGGCAAGGGCGGCCGGGTCGTCAACGGCGTGGACACCTTCCTCACCACCAGCGGCGTCCACCTGACCATGGGCAAGGAGAATCCGGCGGTCATGACGTCGGAGTGGATGGGCGTCAAGCCGGACGACAAGGCCAACGGCGGCTACAAGGAGGTCATCCCGTTCGCGGTGCGGATCTCCATGTCCGGCGAGTACATCCATGCGATGGCCGGCACCACCTGGGCGCAGGGCCGCCAGAACGTCAGCCACGGCTGCCTGAACTCGCCGCCGGCGTCCGCCCAGTGGTTCTACGGCTGGTCCTACCGCGGCGACGTCGTCGACATCACCGGCAGCAAGCGCAAGCTCCAGTGGGACAACGGCTGGAGCTTCTACCAGATGCCGTGGAGCAAGTGGGTCAAGGGCAGCGCCCTCGACCGCACGGTGACGACCGGCTGAGCGTTTCGTTCATATCGCCCGATCTCAGGGAACAAGCCATTCACGGCGCGGTTTTCTGGGATCGGGGGATCCAATGTCGGACGTCTCGGTGGCGGCACGTGCCCGCCGTGGACTGCGGCGCGGGCGCAGGCCCGTGCACCGCGTGCTGCGGCGGGGCGCGCTGTGCGCGGCGCGCCCCGTGGTCCGATGGCGCCGGACGCCGCCCCCGGGTGAACGGCTCCGCGTCCGTGTCCTGCTCCAGCACGCCCACGGCACCGGCGGGACGATCCGCACGGTGCTCAACCTGTGCGGCTACCTGGCCGATCACCACGACATCGAGATCGTCAGCGTGCTCCGGAGCCGCGCCGAGCCGTTCTACCCCGTGCCCGCCCGGGTCCGCGTCCGGTTCGCCGACGACCGGCTGGCGCCCCCGCCCGGACGCGCGGCGCGGCTGCTGTCCCGGCTGCCGAGCCTGCTGACCCCCGTCGAGGAGAACTCGTTCCGGGGCATGAACCTCTGGACCGACCTGCAACTGCTGCGCGCCCTGCGCGCCGCCCCGGCCGACGTGCTCATCGGCACCCGGCCCTCGCTCACCCTCCTCGCCGCCGAACTCGCCCCCCGCGGCACCGCCACGATCGGGCAGGACCACATGAACCTGCGGTCCTACCGGAGCGGGCTCCGCGAGGAGATCGTCCGGCGGTACCGGAGGCTCACCGTCCTCGCCACCCTGACCGAGTCCGCGCGGGCGGCCTATCAGGACGCGCTGGCCGGGTCCGGCGTCCGGATCGTCCGGATCCCGAACGCGCTGCCCGCGCTGCCCGGCGGCCCGTCGCCCCGCGACCGCAAGGTCGTCCTCGCCGCGGGCCGGCTCGTCCGGCAGAAGGGCTTCGAGATGTTGATCCGGGCGTACGAGCCGGTCGCCGCCGAGCACCCCGACTGGACCCTGCGGATCTTCGGGTCGGGTCCCCGGCACGCCCGCCTCGCCGCCATGCTCGCCGAGCGGCCCGGTCTCGAGGGCCGGGTCGAGCTTCGGCCGCGCACCGCGGACCTCGCGGGCGAGATGGAGCGCTCGTCGGTGTACGCGCTGTCCTCCCGCTACGAGGGCATGCCGATGGTCGTCATCGAGGCGATGAGCAAGGGACTCGCGGTCGTGGCGTTCGACTGCCCCACCGGCCCCGCCGAGCTGATCACCCCCGGCCGCGACGGACTCCTCGTGCCGCCCCGCGACGTCGGGGCCCTGACCGCGGCGCTGCGCGAGGTCATCGAGGACGCCGCCCTGCGCGACCGCCTGGGCGACCAGGCCCGCGTCTCCGCCCGCGCCTACCGCCTCGACCGCGTCGGCGGAACCTGGAACCGCCTCCTCGCCGGTCTCCATCCGGGCCGGCGCGCTTCCGTCCGCACGCCCGTGCCCCACCTTGAGGAACGACCGGCGGAGGGCGCGGACGTCGGCATCGCCGGAGAGAACATCGGGTGACGCGGGCGGCCTCAGGCCGTCTCCGCCGCCTGGGCGTACTCCCTCAGCCCGCGCGCGCGGAAGATGTCGGCGAGGTCCACGTCGCGGCCGAGGATCTCGCGCATCCGCTCCCCGGCCCGCAGGGCGAGCGCCGGGCCGCCGCCGAGGTCGAAGAAGTCCGCGTCGGGGCGGGTGATCCGGACGCCCAGCAGTTCGGACCACACGCGCGCGACCCGTTCCTCGGCGGGGGAGGCGAGCGCGGTCCCGGCCGGCTCCCCGGAGGGTGATGGGAGCGCGCGGCGGTCGAGTTTCCCGATGGTGGTCACGGGAATCCGGTCGATCGCGACGAACGCGGCCGGAACGTCCTCGGGCGGGCACGCGCGCAGCAGGAACCGGCGGAGTTCGAACGGCGACGCGGAGCGTCCGGGGTGGAGGACGACGTAGGCGACGCCGCCGAGGTCCGGGTGGCCGGCGACGGTCGACGCGGCGACGCCCGGGTGCGTTCCGAGGACCGCGTTCACCTCCTCCGGATCCGTCCCGGCGCCCGGCCCCGCGCGCCCGGCGGCGCGTCCGAGGATCTCCACCGTCCCGTCGGACCGGTAGCGCCCCCGGTCGCCGGTGCGGAAGACCACGTCGGACGGGTCGTCCCGGAACGGGTTGGGCGCGTAGCCGCCCGTGGCCCGCCGGTCCAGGTAGCCGAGGGCCGCGTAGGGCGTGCGGATGATGGCTTCGCCGATCTCGCCCGGCGCGCACGGCGTCCCGCCGCGCGTCACGAGGACGATCTCCGCACCGGGGATGCCCGACCCCGCCGGGACCCGCCCGGCGCCCGGGCGCGGTGGGACGCGGTGGAAGGTCTGGACCATGGTGCACTCGCTGGCGCCGTAGAGGTTGACCACCTCGGCGCCGGGGGCCAGCGTGCGGAACCGGTCCGCGAGCCGTCCCGACAACGGCTCCCCGGCGAAGAACAGCAGCCTCAGCCGGTCGAGCGGCCCGGCGTCGGGCCATGACGTGGGCGACGCCAGCGACGCCAACGACGCCAGCGACGCCGCGGCGAGCGAGGGGATGGTGTGCGCCATGGTGATCCCTGCGTCCCGCATCCAGGGCAGCAGCAGCACCGCGTCGCCCCCGAGCGCCTCCGCGCCGGACGGAAGGCACAGGCACGCGCCACTGGTCAGCGGTGTGAGCACGTCCCGCAGCAGCGCGTCGGCGCTGAGGCTGATCAGGGGCGCGCACCGGTCGCCGACGCCGACGCCGAACTCCCGGCCCTGCCAGGAGATGAAGTGCGACAGGCCGTTGTGCCGTCCGAGCAGCGCCTTGGGGGTCCCCGTCGAACCGGACGTGAAGCACACGTAGGCCGGATCGTCGGGCCCCGGCCGTCCACCGGCGGGACGGCCGGGCCGCCCGCCGCCGCGCACGGCCGTCACGTCGGCGCCGTCGGCGCTGAGCAGGACGGTCTCCACCGGCGCGGCCATCGCCCCTGCGGCCGATTCCCGGTCGAGCGCGAGCACCGTGCGCGCGCCCGCCCCCGCGACCATGGCCCGGCGCCGGGCCGGTGGCAGCGCGGTGTCGACGAGGAGCAGCACCCCGTGGGCGAGCCACACCGCCCAGAGCGCGGCGTACAGATCCGGGCACTTGTACCGCGTGGCGACGGCGACCACGTCGCCCGGAGCGTGCCCGGCGGACAGCAGGGCGTCCGCCAGTTCGTGCGCCCGCGCGGAGAGGTCGCCGTAGGACCGGTGCCGCGTCCCCTGGACGAGCGCCGGGCGCTCGCGGTCGCGGTCCGTCGACTCCTCCAGCAGGTCCGTGATCAGCGGGTGCGTGCGGCGGCGGGGCGGGCGCGCGGGCTCGGGCAGCACGCGCCGATGCGCCAGCGTGATCAGCGGGACGTCGTGAACGGGGGTGTCCGGGTGCTCGGCGACGCCGCGCAGCAGGACGGGGAACGCCCCGAGCAGGGACACGACGGACTCCGGGGCGAAGCGGTCGTCGTGGAAGACCGCGGTCACGTCCAGGCCCCCGCCGCCCGCGGGCTCGACGCGCACCGCGAGCGGGAGGCGGGGGTCCGCGCGGGGAGGCTCGGCGGGGGAGAAGCGGACCCCCGCGCTCATGGTCCCGGCCGCGGGCGCGCCGTCGAGGTCGAACGTCACCGCGGCGAGCGGGCACGCGTCGATGTACCGCCTCGGCCGGAGCTCCTCGACGATCCTGGCGGAGGGCGGGCCCGCGTTGGCGCGGGCGGCGCGGACGGTCTCCCGCACGCGGGCCAGGACGTCCGGGAACGCCGGGCCGTCCGCGAGGTCGATCCGCAGCGGCAGGACGTCGTCGAACGGCCCGACCAGCGGTTCCAGGTCACCGTGCCCCCGGCCGGTGACCGTGGTGCCCACCACGATGTCGTCCCGCCCGCCGAAACGGGCCAGCAGCACCGCGAACGCGGCGAGGAGCGCCTCGAACGGGGAGGCGTCGTGCGCGGCGGCGAGCGCCGCGAGACCGGAGGCCGCGTCCGGCGGGATCCGGACCCGCTCCCGCGCCCGGGAGGGACGGCGGTCCGGCGCGCCGCCGTCCGGCCCGATCCCCGTCCGGCCGGACGGGGGCAGGGCCGGTCCGGCAGGCGCGCCCGCGAGGCGATCCCGCCAGTAGGACAGCTCGCCGGCGAACGTCCGGCCGCGCTGCCACGCGGCGAAGTCGGCGTACTGGAGCCGCGGCGCGGACGCCGCCGCCCGCCCGCCCGCGGCGTCCCCGGCGTAGCCCGCGGCCACCTCGTCGGCGAGGATGCGCATCGACCGGGCGTCGGCCGCGATCGGGTGCGCCACCAGCACCAGCACGTGCTCGCGGTCCGCCACCCGCAGGAGAACGGCCCGTAGCAGCGGCGGAGCGTCCAGATCGAAGGGTTCGCCCCGCGCCTGCGACACCCGCTCGCCGATGTCACCGGCCGGACGAGCGTCCACGACGAACGCCTCCGCGACGTCCGCGAGGCGGCGCGCGGGGCGCCCGTCCACGGTGACGAAGCCGGTGCGCAGCACCTCGTGACGGCGGGCGGCCTCCCGGACGGCGCGCCGCAACGCCCCGGCGTCCAGCCCGCCCGTCAGGCGCAGCACCACCGAGACGTTCGGGGGCGCCGCGCCGGGGGCGATCCGTTCGAGGAACCACGTCCGTTCCTGCGCGGCGGACAGCGGCGCCCCGGCACGGCCGTCGCCCAGCGGGACGGGCCCGGTCCCTTCCCCCGCCACCGCGGGATCGGCGGTCACGCGAGCGAGGAGTAGACCGGGTGCTTCGCCGCCACGGTGTTCACCCGCGACCGCAGGATCTCGGCGTCGGTGCCGTCGAGATCGGGCCGCAGGGTCCTGGCGATGATGTCGGCGACCTCTTCGAAGTCCTCGCTCTGGAACCCGCGGGCGGCGAGCGCCGAACTGCCGATGCGCAGGCCGGAGGTCACCAGCGCCGGACGCGGGTCGAACGGCACCATGTTGCGGTTGACGGTGATGCCGATGTCGTAGAGGCGGTCCTCCGCTTCGCGGCCGTCCAGCGCGGAGTCGCGGAGATCGAGGACGACGAGGTGCACGTCGGTGCCGCCGGTGAGGACCGCCACTCCCGCCTCCGCCGCGTCCGCCCGGCGCATCCGCTCGGCGATGATCGCGGCGCCCTGGACCGTCCGCCGCTGCAGCTCCCGGAACTCCCCGCTCTGCGCGATCTTGAAGGCGACCGCCTTGGCGGCGATGACGTGCGCGAGCGGCGCCGCCTGCTGGCCGGGGAACACCGCCGCGTCGATCCGCCGCGCGTGCTCCCGCCGGCACAGGATCATCCCGCCCCGCGGGCCGCCGAGCGTCTTGTGCGTCGTCGAGGTCACCACGTCGGCGTGCGGGACCGGGTTCGGGTGGACGCCCGCGGCGACGAGCCCGGCGAAGTGCGACATGTCGATCAGCAGGAAGGCGCCCACCTCGTCGGCGACCCGGCGGAACGCGGCGAAGTCGATCCGGCGCGGGTAGGCCGACCAGCCCGCGACGATCAGCCTGGGCCGGTGCTCGCGCGCGAGCCGCGCCATCTCGCCGACGTCGATGATCGAGTCGGACTCCCGGACCTGGTACGACACCGTGTCGTAGAAGCGTCCGGAGAAGTTCGCGGCCATCCCGTGCGTGAGGTGGCCGCCGTGCGCCAGGTCCAGCCCGAGGATGGTGTCGCCCGGATCGAGCAGGGCCATGTAGGCGGCGGCGTTGGCCTGGGCGCCCGAGTGCGGCTGCACGTTGGCGTGCTCGGCCTGGAACAGGGACTTCGCCCGGTCGATCGCCAGCGACTCCATGACGTCGACGTGCTCGCATCCCGCGCAGTAGCGCTTGCCGGGATATCCCTCCGCCAGCTTGTTGACCAGGACCGACCCCTGCGCGTCCAGCACCGCCCGGGGCGCGACGTTCTCCGAGGCGATCATGACGAGCGTGTCCCGCTGCCGCGACAGTTCGTCGGCCAGCACTTTCGCGATCTCCGGATCGGTTTCGGCGAGTGAACGATCGACCAGCGTCATGACGATGACAACCCCTGGAGGAAGGCGGCCGAAGGGCACGGACGTCGGCCGCGGAGGTGTGGCGGTCGGGCCGCGCTACGGTCGGGCGGCCCTGTCGAGGGAGCTTTCCGGTGCGGTCGGGGCGCGCACGTAGGCGATATTCTCTCCGCGGACCGGGCAATTCAAGGGTCCGGAACGCAGCCACATCCGGCCACGGTCAGCGGGGGTCCGCCGGTCCGAGGTGCCCCCGGCGGCGCCGGGACGGGCCGCACGGGGCGGCGGTGTCGATGACGGCGAGCAGTTCGCGGAGCGTCTCGCGCTGGCCGGCGGACAGGGGCGCCAGCACCTCCTCGGCGACCTCCCGCCGCACCGAGGCCATCCGGGCACGGATGGCGCGGCCCTCGGCGGTCGGCACGACCAGGGTCGAACGGCGGTTGGCCGGATCGGGCGTCCGGGTGACCAGGCCGGCCTCCTCCAGCGCGTCGACCAGCGTGGTGACCGAGCGCGGCACCACCCCCAGCAAGGTGGCGAGCTCGGCCATCCGCGGCGGCGCGTCCGCGCGGACGATCACGCGCAGTGCCCGCGCCTGGGCGGGGGTGAGCCCTAGCGGGGCCAGGTGCTCGACCTGCCTGCCGCGCATCCGGCGCGCCGCCCGCAGGAACAGGTCGGCCAGCTCGTCGTCCATGAAGCGGAGTTTAGCTCATAGTTGAGGAAATAATTATGAGGCAAGCTCAGTTAGGTCGGTATCGACCTGTGGAGGAGCCGCCCGTGAAGTCTCCCGAAGCCGAGACCGAAGCCCTGACCAAGACCGAAGCCCCGACCGAGATCGAGGCCAAGACCGAGGCCGCGACCGAGACCGGGGAGCGGCCGGCGCAGGTCCGGCGCGTCCTGCGGCTCTTCCGCCCTTACCGGGGCCGCCTCGCGGTGGTCCTCCTGCTCGTCGGCCTGTCGTCGCTGGTCGGGCTCGCCTCGCCGTTCATGCTGCGCGCGGTCCTGGACGTCGCGCTGCCGGAGGGCCGGACCGGGTTGCTGACGCTGCTGGCCGCCGGCATGATCGCCGTCGCCGTCGCGACCAGCGTGTTCGGCGTCCTCCAGACCTACATCTCCACCGGAGTCGGCCAGCGCGTCATGCACGACCTGCGCACCGCCGTCTACGCGCACCTCCAGCGGATGCCGCTGGCGTTCTTCACCCGGACCCGCACCGGTGAGGTCCAGTCGCGGATCGCCAACGACATCGGCGGGATGCAGTCGACCGTCACCTCGACCGCGACGTCGCTGGTGTCCAACTTCACCTCGGTCATCGCCACCGTGATCGCGATGGCGGCGCTGGACTGGCGGCTGACCCTGGTGTCGCTGCTGATGCTGCCGTTCTTCGTCTGGGTGAGCCGCCGGGTCGGCGCCGAGCGCCGGAAGATCACCTCGCGGCGGCAGCGCCGGATGGCCGGGATGTCGGCCATCGTGGAGGAGTCGCTGTCGGTGAGCGGCGTCCTGCTGGGCCGCACGATGGGACGGTCCCGCGCGCTCACCGAGCGGTTCGCCGCCGAGTCGCGCGAGCTGGCCGACCTGGAGATCAGCTCCAGCATGGCCGGCCGCTGGCGCCAGTCGACGATCCAGATCGTCATGTCGGCGATGCCCGCCGTCATCTACTGGGCCGCGGGCCTCACCGTCTCCCAGGGCACCCCGCTCGTCTCGATCGGCACGCTGGTCGCCTTCACCACCCTCCAGGCGGGCCTGCTCCGCCCGATGGTCATGCTGCTCCAGACCGGCGTGGACGTGCAGAGCTCGATGGCGCTGTTCGGCCGCATCTTCGAGTACCTGGACCTGGAGCCCGGCATCGAGGAGCCCGCCGCGCCCCGGCCGCTGCCCGCGCCGCGCGGCACCGTCCGGTTCGAGCACGTCGGCTTCTCCTACGACGGCGAGTCGGGCGAGGCGCTCCGCGACATCGACGTGACCGTCCCGGCCGGCACCTCTCTGGCCGTCGTCGGCGAGACCGGATCGGGCAAGACCACGCTCAGCTACCTGGTGCCGAGGCTGTACGACGCGACGTCCGGACGGGTCGCCATCGACGGCGTGGACGTCCGCGACCTGGCCTTCTCCGACCTGTCGGACGCTGTCGGCGTGGTGTCGCAGGAGACCTACCTGTTCCACGCCTCGGTCGCCGACAACCTGCGCTTCGCCAAGCCGGACGCGACCGACGAGGAGCTGCGCGCCGCCGCCCGCGCCGCCCAGATCGACGGCCACATCGCCGGGCTGCCCGACGGCTACGACACCCTCGTCGGGGAGCGCGGCTACCGCTTCTCCGGCGGAGAGAAGCAGCGGCTGGCGATCGCCCGCACCATCCTGCGCAACCCGCCGGTCCTGGTGCTGGACGAGGCGACCAGCGCCCTGGACACCCAGACCGAACGCGCCGTCCAGCGGGCCATCGACGCCCTCGCCGAGGGCCGGACGACCATCACCATCGCCCACCGGCTGT
This sequence comes from Spirillospora sp. NBC_01491, assembly GCF_036227065.1. Lineage (GTDB taxonomy): Bacteria > Actinomycetota > Actinomycetes > Streptosporangiales > Streptosporangiaceae > Spirillospora > Spirillospora xylanilytica. Next base: position 1,210,267 of record NZ_CP109432.1, on the reverse strand, counting down.
CCACCGTCCGCGACGCCGACCAGATCATCGTGCTCGACCACGGCCGGATCGCCGAACGCGGCACCCACGACGAACTGCTGGCGGCGGGCGGCCGCTACGCCGCCCTCGTCGCCAAGGACGGCGTTCCGGCCGCGGCGGACGCGGGCACGGTGCCCGCGCTCAGCGGGCTCACCGCCGGCTGATCACCGCCCGGCCGGGAGCCTCCTCAGCCGGCGTGGCGCCGCGGGCGGGCGAGCGCGGCGCGGGCGGTGGCCAGGTCCGGGGCGATCGCGACCCGCCTGGCCAGGCCCGCCGCGTCGCAGACCCGGCGGACCAGGCCGCGGGCGGGCAGCACCACCCACATCGGGACCCCCAGGGCGGTGGCCCGCATCTGGGCGCGGTCGATCGTTGCCAGCGCGCTGGAGTCGCAGAACTCGCAGGTGGTCAGGTCGAGGACGAGGCCGGGCGCGCCGTTGTCGAGGTGTTGCAGGGCCTGGTCCAGCACCAGGTCGGCGTTGCCGATGTCGACCTCCGCGGGGAAGGCGACCACCGCGCTGGTGTCCTCGATGCTTGCTCCTCCGAGTCTCATCCTGTGCTCCTTGCCGGGATCGGCAGCGGGCTCGCTCAGCTGATCGGGGGCTGAACTCACACCATAAACACTAAATCTGGACGAACTATGAAAGAAGTGGTCAAAAATGTGGTCGGCACCGCCCAAGGCGGGCGGTGCCGGCCGACGGGCGGGCCCGGCGGGAAGAGCCCCCTTACCCGGCCGGCCAGCCGTCGCCGTGATCGCTGGTCAGGCGCCCTCCGGCTCGGCTACTGTCACGCCAGGATGACGCTGACCGCACGTCCGGACACGGAGCGTGTCGACCGGGCCCGGCGTCCGGCGGCCCATCGACCTGCGCGGGCCGGGCCCGGTTCGCGGAGCCGACGCAGAGAGGCCGCAGCATGGGTGGTTTCCCGTACGCACTGCCAGGAACGATGCCGCCCCGGGGCGACCTGAACTGGGACGTCCCGCTCAACGCCAACCTCGCCGACTTGAAGAGCCGGGTGCTGATCGACGAGGCGGCCTACGGCGCCCCCCTGGACGCGTTCTCGGGCGCCACCGACGACGCCAAGCTCACCGCGGCGATGAAGTACGCGGCGGCGCAGACCCGGCCCCCCGCGATCGTGCTCGCCAACCGCGCGCACTCCTTCAGCGGCCCCCGCGCCTACTACAACGGGTTCCGGATGGTGGGGAGCCTCGGCACCGGCGAGCGCGAGTTCGCCGGGACGGGCCCGCAGTGCGTGGTGACGGCCTCCAGCAGCGCGAAGGTCCCCGCCCTGTTCGCGGTCCCGAGCGGCGGCGTGAAGAACATGTGGGTCTCGGGGATCCAGTTCCGCGCCGCGTCCGGCAGGGTGAACTTCCAGCAGCCCGCCACCGACTTCGCCGCCGGGCCGATCATGAGCGACGCCACCTTCCTCGACCTGGCCTGGGTCGGGTTCGCCACCGTCCAGCACGCGCGCCACCTGCGCGTGCGCATCGACCGCACCTACACCAACGGCGGCGGCGACACGCAGTTCAAGCTGGCCGGCAGCGACAACTACTACTGGCAGAACGGCGGCTACCTGTCGAGCACGCGGCTGGCGGCGACGAAGTTCTACTGCTGGTTCACCCACATGTCGCGCAGCCAGTTCGGCCCGCTGTACATCACCCCGGAGAAGGCCACCGGGATCAGGATCGACGGCTCGCACGGCGGGTTCGTCTTCACCGGGACCCTCCTCGACAGCACCGGGCGCACCGGCACCACCGCGTGCCAGGGCGCCGCGCTGCTGGTCACCGGCGGCAAGGGGCACGTCTTCGACAAGCTGTGGTTCTTCAACAACTGCGTGAACCCGGCCACCACCGGCCGGTCCCCCCGCGACCGGGGCCAGGCGTTCCTGCGCGGCTCGGCGTCGGAGGTGCTGTTCAGCGGCTGCCAGTTCGCCGGGTTCGGCGACCAGCCCGGCCAGACGCCGTCCGGCACCCCGGCGATCTACGCGGCGACCGGCGTGCGCGGCGTCAAGGTCGTCGCGCCGATGGCCCCGGCCGGCGGCACCCGGCTCCTCCAGCAGCAGAGCGCCGGGATCATCGGCAAGTACGCGGCGGACGACTGGTCCCTCGCGGTCGCCTGACCGCGGCGTCCGATCGCGGCGCCCGTCCGGGACGCGTGATCGCGGCGGCGGCGTCCCGGGGCCGGTTAGGGTCGTGGCATGACGGAGGTCGAGGGGACGGTACGGGTCGATGTGTGGCTCTGGTCCGTCCGGCTGCTGAAGACCCGGTCGATGGCCGGCGCCGCCTGCCGGGCCGGGCACGTGCGGGTCAACGACGAGCGCGCCAAGCCCGCCTCCGCGGTGCGGCCGGGCGACCAGGTGCGGCTGCGGCACGGCGGGCGCGAGCGGATCGTCGTCGTGCAGCGCGTCGTGCGGAAGCGGGTCGGACCCGCCGCCGCCGCGGAGTGCCTGATCGACAACAGCCCGCCACCGCCGCCGCGCGAGGCCCTGATCCCGGTGGGACGGCGCGACCGCGGTGCGGGACGTCCCACCAAGCGCGACCGGCGCGAGCTGGAACGCCTCCGGGCCCACCTCGGCGAGCCGGAGCCGGAGCCGGGCCCTGGTCCGGACCCGGACTGAGGTCCCGGCCCGGGGGGTTCAGCGGGTCGGCGGGTGTTGCGTCGATCAGGTCTGCCGGGCGGCGAGGGCGTGGACGATCCCGGCGGTGGCCGGGTAGAGGTCCCGGTAGAGCCCGTACAGCTCGTCATAGTCGCGGGTGGCGCGCTCGTCCGGCTCGACGGTGCCCGCCTGCGGGTTCCATCCGCTCGTGTCGGAGACCAGGCCCACTGCCCGTCCGGCCAGCAGGGCGTCGCCGTAGGAGGCGCCGATCGTGTACGTCGGGACGCTCTGCGGGCGGCCCAGCACGTCCGAGACGATCTGGGGCCACAGGTCGCCCCTGGTGCCGCCGCCCACCGCGACCAGGCGCCGGGCCTCGCCGCCCGCCTCCCGCATCGTCTCCATGTTGTGCCGCACGCCGTAGGCGGTGCCCTCCAGCGCCGCGCGGTACAGGTGGCCGCGCCCGTGCCGCAGCGTCAGCCCGGCCACCACGCCCCGGGCGGACGGGTCGAACAGCGGGGTCCGCTCACCGGCGAAGTACGGCAGCATGAGCAGCCCGTCCGAGCCGCGCCCGACCGCGCGGGCCTCCTCCACGAGCCTGGCGTACGGCCGCCCGGTGAGGTCGCGCAGCCAGGATGTGACCGCGCCCGAGGTCGCCATCCCGGCCGCCAGGCAGTAGGTCCCCGGCTCGACGCCCACGGTGCCCCAGAGCGTGGGCCAGGTGCGGCGCGCGTTCAGGACCTCCACCAGGAACATCGTCGTCCCGTACATCAGCATGACGTCGCCGGGGGCGGTGACGCCGACCGAGACCGCCTCGGCCCAGGAGTCGATCGTCCCGGCGATCACCGGGGTGCCGGCGGGCAGCCCGGTCTCGTCCGCCGCCGCGGCGTGCACGGTCCCGGCGATCTCGCCGGGCCAGGCCAGCGGCGGCAGCTCCAGGCCGGGCGCGATCTCCTCGGCCCAGTCGCCGATCCACGCGTTGGCCCCGGAGTCGTACAGCGGGGCGCACTGGCTCGCCGAGTGGTGGTCGAGCACGTACGCGCCGGTCAGCTCGTGCACCAGGTACGAGGCGGCCATGAACAGCCGCCGCGTCCGCGCCCAGACGTCCGGCTCGTGCCGCCGCAGCCAGGCCAGCTTCGGGCCCACCGCCTGGGAGGTCAGCGGCGACCCGGCCCGCCGCAGGACGGTCTCGGCCCCGTACGCCTCGGTCTGCTCGGCGATCTCGGCGACCGCGCGGGTGTCGACGCCGTACAGGATCGCCGGGCGCAGCGGCTCGCCGGACGCGGTGGCGGGCAGCGCGCACGGGCCGATGCCGCTGACGCCGGCCGCCGCCACGTCCGCCCCGGGCACCGCGGCCAGCAGCTCCCGCGTGATCGCGGTGAAGCCGCCCCACCACACCGCGCGGGCGTCGTGCTCGGCCCATCCGGGATGCGGGCTGGAGACCGCGTGGTCGCGGACCGCGGTCGCGACGACCTCGCCCTCGGGCGTCACCAGCACGCCCTTGGCCCCGGAGGTTCCGATGTCGACGCCGAGCAGCAGGGGCATGGTCCGTCCTTCGGTCGGGAGCGGGCGGGCGCCGGTGCGGGCCCGCCGCCACCACCTCTAGCAGGTGCGGGCCGGGACGGGGCCGTCCCCGCCGCGTTCCGGCCCGGATCCGGCACCGCGCCGTCCGCGTCCCGGTCATACTGGCGGGGGCAAACGAGGCGTGGGGTTGGGGACATGACCGAATCCGATGGACGCGTGACGAACACGATGGACGGCGTGCAGGGGGCCGCGCTGGTGGTCCAGGCGGGGTCGATCGGCACGCTCGGGCTCCCCCCGGTCCCGGCTCCGCCGGTCCTGGTGCCGAGGCAGCTTCCGGCCGGGCCGGCCGTGTTCGTCAACCGCCGCGCCGAGCTGGAGGCGCTGGAGCGGCTGCTGACCCGGCGCGGCGACCAGCCCGCCGTGGTGGTGCTGAGCGGCCTCGGCGGGGTCGGCAAGACCGGCCTCGGCCTGCACTGGGCCCGCGCGGCCGGCCCCCGGTTCGACGGCGGCCAGCTCTACGCCGACCTCGCGGCGCTGCGGCATCGCGGCGGCGTCGACGTCGGGGACGTCCTCGGCGACTTCCTGCGGGCGCTCGGCGCCAAGGAGGACGCGATCCCGGCGGGCCTGGAGCAGCGGGCCTCGCTGTACCGGACGATGGCCGCCGGCCGGCGGCTGCTGGTCGTCCTGGACAACGTCGAGCACGCCGCGCAGGTGACCCCGCTGATCCCCGGCTCGGCCGGCGCCGCGGTGGTCGTGATCAGCCGCCGCCGGCTGACCGGCCTGCTGGTCGCGGGCGCCGTCCCGGTCCGGCTGGACCCGCTCGACGGCCCGCAGGGCGTCCGGCTGATCAGGGAGATGCTCGCCGACTCCCGGGTGGACGAGGAGCCCGAGGCGGCCGGCGAGGTGGCGCGCCTGTGCGGCGGGCTGCCCATCGCGCTCCGGGTGTGCGCGGCCCGGCTGGTCGGACGGAGCGGGCAGGGCATCGGGCGGCTGTCGGCCGCCCTCGCCGACGAGGAGCGCAGGCTGGAACGCCTCACCGCCGAGGGAGTGCCGATCGTGGAGGCCGTGTTCGACGCCGCGTACGCGGGGCTGCCCGCCGAGGCCGCCGCGCTCTACCGGGGGCTCGGGGCGCATCCCGGCCCGGAGTTCTCGCCGGACGCCGTCGGCGCGATCACCGGACGCGGCCCGGACGCGTCCGCCGGGACGGTCGAGGTCCTGCTGGAGGCCAGCCTCCTGGAGGAGGTCGGTGCGGACCGGTACCGGTTCCACGACCTGGTCCGCCTGCACGCGCGTGCGCGCGCCCGCGAGGCGGGCGAGACCGGGCGCCCGATCGTAGAGTGGTACCTGGCGCGGGCCAAGGCCGCCGACCGCGCCGCGCTCGGCCGGCGCCTCCGCCTCGCCGACGACCCGGGCGAGGGCGCAGGTTCGGAGGAGGGCGCGGGCCCGCCCGCGGGCGAGGGGCCGGTCTTCGAGCGGCCCGCTGACGCCGCCGGGTGGCTGGAGCGCGAGCGCGCCAACCTCCTCGCCGCCGTGCGGCTGGCGGCCGACGAGGGGTGGGACGCGCTCGTCTGGCAGTTCGGCGAGGCGCTGTGGGCCCTGTACGACAACCGCGCCCACCTCGCCGACGAGCTGGAGGTCGCGCGGCTCGGGGTGGCGGCGGCCCGGCGCTGCGGGAACCGCCCGGCCGAGGCGCGGATGCACAACCAGGTGGTCCGCGCCCTGCTCAGGGCGGGGGAGCTCGACGCCGCCGCCGAAGCGGTGCCGGTGGCGCTGGAGGCCGCGGCGGAGTGCGGGCACCACCGGGTCGAGTCCGCGGTGATCGAGTCCGCCGGGCTGGTCCGGCTGAGGCGCGGCGACCACGACGCGGCGATCGCGGCGTTCCGGCGGTCACGGGAGATCAACGCCGCGGCGGGGAACCGGCGCGGGGTGGCGATGCAGACCTACCATCTGGGCACCGCGCTGGGCGAGGCCGGCCGGTACGCCGCCGCGGCGGGCGAGCTGGCCCGCGCGATGGCGGGCATGGTGGAGATCGGCGACGAGCTCAGCCAGGCCAAGGTCGGGATCCGGCTCGGCGCGGTCCTGCCGCGTCTCGACCGTCCGGCGGAGGCCGTCGACGCCCTCGGCCGGGCCCTGGCGATCCTGGCCGTCCGGGACGAGCCCCGGCGAGAGGCGACCGCGCTGGAGCTGCTCGCCGACCTCCAGCCCGACCCGGAGGAGGCCGGGAGGTACCGGCGGCGCGCCCGGTCGCTGCGCGGCGTTCTCCCCGAGACCGGCGCATAGGCGCTAAAACGAGCGGGGGGGGGGTGGCATGGATGCGGACCTCACTGGCCCCCGCTTTGACCGTCATCGCGCCGTCGAGGGGGAGGCCCGCCAGGTGGCGGAGGTAGAGCGCTGACGCGCACAGCCCCACGTCCGCCCCGCGCGCGTGGACCCGGCGCCCGCCGCGCAGCGCGATCAGGCACCGTCCGGCCGGGAGCGCGGCGGCGGCGAGCTCGGACCCCGGATACCGCGCGAACACGCTCCCGGCCCACTCGTCGGCCTCGGCCCACGCCCCGGCCTCGGTTCCGCCCCCGGTCCCGGCCTCGCTCGAGCATGCCCGCCGCACGAAGATCGCGGCGCTCTCCAGCAGCCGCCGGTCGGCCTCCCGCTCGTCGACCACCAGGTGCGGGTCGGCGAGGCGGTCGCCGTCGTCCAGGACGGCGGGGTACCGCTCCATCTCCACCAGGTCCGGCCGCGCCGTCCCCTCGACGAGGAGGGCGGGCACGCCGCGTCCGCGCGGGACCGGCGCGGGCACCGGCCGCGACCGGGGCGGCACCGGCGGCTGCTCCAGTCCCATGAGCCCGTACAGCGCGGTGCGCAGGTTCGAGGCCGCGAGCCCGCGCATCGCGAGGGCGTCGGGCACCGCCGCGGGCGCGGTGAGGTCCTCGAGCTGCTCGAGCAGCCCGCGCGCCGGGTCCAGGCGGGGCTGCGCGCGGCCGAACGCGGCCAGCGGCGAGTCGGGGTCGAGCTCGGCCTCGCCGAACGCGGCGAGCAGCGTGGGCCGTCCGAGCGCCGCCGCGTAGTAGGTGACCGAGCCGTGGTCGCCGACGACCCGGTCTGCGGCGACCAGCGCGGCCCGCCACCCCTCCTCGGGCGGGATCAGCATCAGCCCGGCGCTCAGCGCCTCGGCGAGCCAGCCCTCGATCTGGAACGGGCCGTGCCGCGCCCACACGTTCGGGTGCAGGATCAGCGCCGCCCGGTACCGGTCGACGGGCAGCTCCGCCACCCAGCGCGCCAGCAGGTGCGGGCGCCGTCCGAACAGCGAGTCCGGGCCCCAGGTGGACGTCAGGACGAGCAGCCGCCGCCCGTCGCGGACGCCGAGCGCCTCGCGGTAGCGGTCGCGCATCGGCAGGCTGTCCACCATGCGGTCGAAGCTCGGGTCGCCGGCGACGAGCGCGACCTCGGCGGCCGGGGGGCAGGTGCGGCGGAGCCGTTCGAGCTGCTCCCCGTGGGACAGCACGATCGCCGCGGGCACCACCCGGCCCCGGTGCAGCAGCTGCCCGCCCGCGAGCCCCGAGGCCACGTCGGGACGGCCGGTGGCCGCCTCCACCAGCCGGTTGTGCCCCACGCCGTGCGGCATCACCACCACGGGCGCCTTCAGCCGGTGCAGCCCGCCGTTGGCGGAGGCGGACAGGGCCAGGTCGAACCGGGTCCGGACGGCCTCCCGCCACGGCAGCAGGCGGACGCGCAGCCCGTGCAGGAACGCGGGGACCTCGGCGCCGAACGCCGACCCCTCGTTGACGGTGAAGAACACCTGCACCCTGGTGTCGCCGTCGAAGACCGGCAGGACGTCGAGCAGGCGGCTCGCCGACGTCACCGTCCGCACGACCGCCAGGACCCGGCGCTCGGGGGCGAGGGTGCCCCAGCGGTCGCCCTCGCCGGCGACCCGCTGATTCAGCCTCATCCCGCCGACCACGCCGCCCTTTCGATCTTCTGCCGGGCGATCACCCTATCCGCCGCCCGGCGCAGCCCGGCCCGGCCCCGGGTACGAGGTCAGGGGGCGCCGTACGCGTCCCGCAGCGGGCCCTTGAGGATCTTGCCCGTGGCGTTGCGCGGGATCTCGTCGACGAGGACCGCCGACCTCGGCACCTTGTACTTGGCGATCCGCCCGGTCAGCGGCTCCAGCACGCGGTCGGCGGTCAGCCCGGAGCCGGGCCGCGCCACCACCACCGCGCGGCCCACCTCGCCCCAGGTGGGGTCGGGGACGCCGATGACCGCGCATTCCAGCACGTCGGGGTCGGCCAGCAGCGCGTTCTCGACCTCGGCGGGGTAGACGTTCTCGCCGCCGGAGATGATCACGTCCTTGAGCCGGTCCACGATGAAGGCGTAGCCGTCGGCGTCGATCCGCGCCGCATCGCCGCTGCGGAACCAGCCGCCGCTGAACGCCGCGGCGGTCTCCTCCGGCAGGCCCCAGTAGCCCGACATCACGTGCGGGCCGCTGACCACGACCTCGCCCGTCTCGCCGGGCGGCACCTCGGCCAGGTCGGGACCGACCACCCGGACGTCGCTGAAGAAGTGCGGCACGCCCGCCGAGCCGGCCTTGGACACCGCGTGCGCGGCGTCCAGGAACAGCGCGCCGGGCGCGGCCTCGGTCATCCCGTAGCCCTGGAGGAAGGTCAGGCCCCGGTCCTGGTAGGAGGCGATGAGCGAGGGCGGGACGGGGGCGCCGCCGCAGGTGAGCAGCCGCAGGGACGACACGTCGGCGTCCGCCCAGCGCGCCGCGCGGACCATCCGCTGGAACATCGTCGGCACCCCGAACATGAACGTGACCCGGTGCCGCTCGATCAGGTCCAGGGTGGCGTCGGGATCGAAGCCGGGGACCAGCACGCAGGCGCCGCCCTTGAGCAGCACCGGCAGCGTGAGCATGTTGAGCCCGGCGGAGTGGAACAGCGGGGCCGATACCAGCGCGACCTCGCCCGCGGCCAGGTCGTGGTCGACCAGCACGTTGACCGCGTTCCAGGTGATGTTGCCGTGGGTGAGCGTCGCCCCCTTGGGCCGCCCGGTGGTCCCGGACGTGTACATGATCATGCAGGGGTCGTCGAGGCCGACCGGCGTGTCGACCGGCGCGGCGCCGGCCGCGGTCTCGATCAGCTCCTCGTACCCGCGCGCCCCCGGGCCGGGCCCGCCCAGCGCGAGATGCGCGCGGACCTGGGCCCGGTGGCGGATCCCGTCCACCAGCCCGGCGTGCGCGGCGGAGTGCACCAGCACCGAGGCGCCCGAGTCGGCGAGCTGGAAGGCGATCTCCTCGCCGGTCAGCCGGGTGTTGAGCGGCACGAAGACGCCGCCGAGCATCCCGGTGGCGAACAGCGTCTCCAGGAAGGAGGGATGGTTCGGACCGAGGTAGGCGATCCGGTCGCCGGGCCGGACGCCCAGGCCGCGCAGCGCGTGCGCGAGGCGGGTGCACCGCTCGTGCAGGCAGGCGTAGCTGAGCGTCCGCCCCTCGTGGACGAGGGCGGTGGCGGTCGGGGTCTTGCGGGCGCGGCGGATCGGCCATGACCCGAGCCCTTCGTTGCGCATGAGGATCCCTTGGGGGGAGGGGACGGTGGGGGAACACAGGACGGGAGGTGCGGGGAGGCGCAGGGCACTAACCGCGCAGCCTGGCTGCGTTCTCCTTGAGGATCTTCGGCCGTACCGTGTCCTTCACCGGCCCGCGACGCGCGCGAGGACGTCCAGCACCCGGTCGATGCGCGCGAACTGCTTGGGGGAGAGGCCGACGTCACCGGTGAACAGGTTGCGCAGATGGCGTTCGCTGGCGCCGACCCGCTCGGCGACGGCCCGCACCCCCTCTGGCCGCGCACCGGTGGACAGGCCCTCGGCCGCGGCCAGCAGCAGCCCGTTCCGCGCCAGGGCAGCGGAGGGCAGGACCGACAGCCGCGCCCGGAGGGCCGACTCCATCCGCCGGACGATCCCTCCGGGGTCGTCGCCGATGGCCGGGTCAGCGTCCGGCGGCCGTGGACCTCGACCGTGGCCACGCCGGGGCCGGTGCCCCGCCGCGCCGCCGCCACCGGCCCCGAAGGCCCGTCCGGCCCGTCCGGGGCCTCGCTGAACGCCCGCATGCCCTCACGCTAGGACACCCGGGCCGTTGATCAGCCGCCCGAGTGTGCCGAAACTTCCTAGAGGCGCGACCCGGCCCGGGCGGACGCGCCGTCCGGCACCGAGGTGGTCTGCGGGGACTACGACAAGGGGAGCCTCCCTCGCCGACGCGGTCGCGCACGCCACGACGCTCTTCCTCGCGACCGCGCCGAGCGCGGCCCCCGCCGCCGTGCGGCAGGTGCCGCTCGCCCGCGGGCGAGTAGGCCGGTCCCCGTTTTGTCAGTAGAGTGAATACTCCGAACGTAGGCCCAGGCTGCTGCGAAGGGGCGACGAGATGTTCGAGAGGTTCACCGACCGTGCGCGGCGGGTTGTGGTTCTGGCTCAGGAAGAGGCCAGGATGTTGAACCACAACTACATCGGGACTGAGCACATCCTTTTGGGTTTGATCCATGAGGGTGAGGGTGTGGCCGCCAAGGCGTTGGAGAGCCTGGGGATCAGTCTCGAGGCGGTGCGGCAGCAGGTCGAGGAGATCATCGGTCAGGGGCAGCAGGCTCCGTCGGGTCATATTCCGTTCACTCCGCGTGCGAAGAAGGTTCTGGAGCTGTCGCTGCGTGAGGCGTTGCAGCTGGGTCACAACTACATCGGGACTGAGCACATCCTGTTGGGGTTGATTCGTGAGGGTGAGGGTGTCGCGGCTCAGGTGCTGGTGAAGTTGGGTGCGGATCTGAACCGGGTGCGGCAGCAGGTGATTCAGTTGCTGCATGGGTATCAGGGGAAGGAGCCGGCGGCGGCGGGTGGGCCGTCGGAGGCTGCTCCGTCGACGTCGTTGGTGCTGGATCAGTTCGGTCGGAATCTGACGCAGGCTGCTCGTGAGGGCAAGTTGGATCCGGTGATCGGGCGGGACAAGGAGATCGAGCGGGTGATGCAGGTCCTGTCGCGCCGGACGAAGAACAATCCGGTGCTGGTGGGTGAGCCTGGTGTGGGTAAGACGGCGGTGGTGGAGGGTCTGGCGCAGAAGATCGTCAAGGGTGAGGTGCCTGAGACGTTGAAGGACAAGCAGTTGTACACGTTGGATCTGGGTGCGTTGGTGGCGGGGTCGCGGTATCGGGGTGATTTCGAGGAGCGGTTGAAGAAGGTTTTGAAGGAGATCCGTACGCGCGGTGACATTATTTTGTTCATCGATGAGTTGCATACGTTGGTGGGGGCGGGTGCGGCTGAGGGTGCGATCGATGCGGCGTCGATTTTGAAGCCGATGCTGGCTCGGGGTGAGTTGCAGACGATCGGTGCGACGACGCTGGATGAGTATCGGAAGCATCTGGAGAAGGATGCGGCGTTGGAGCGGCGGTTCCAGCCGATTCAGGTGGCGGAGCCGTCGTTGTCGCACACGATCGAGATTTTGAAGGGGTTGCGGGACCGGTACGAGGCGCATCATCGGGTGTCGATCACTGATGCGGCGTTGGTGGCGGCGGCGCAGTTGGCGGATCGGTACATCTCGGATCGGTTCTTGCCGGACAAGGCGATCGATTTGATTGATGAGGCGGGTTCGCGGATGCGGATCCGGCGGATGACGGCGCCGCCGGATCTGCGGGAGTATGACGAGAAGATCGCGGATGTGCGGCGGGAGAAGGAGTCGGCGATCGATGCGCAGGACTTCGAGAAGGCGGCTGCGCTGCGGGACAGTGAGAAGCAGTTGCTGGGGTCGAAGGCGCAGCGGGAGAAGGAGTGGAAGGCCGGCGACATGGATGTGGTGGCCGAGGTGACCGAGGAGTTGATCGCTGAGGTTCTGGCGACGGCGACGGGGATCCCGGTGTTCAAGTTGACGGAGGAGGAGTCGTCGCGGTTGCTGCGTATGGAGGATGAGCTTCATAGGCGGGTGATCGGGCAGGAAGACGCGATTCGTGCGTTGTCGCAGTCGATTCGGCGGACGCGTGCGGGGTTGAAGGATCCGAAGCGTCCGGGTGGGTCGTTCATTTTCGCGGGTCCGTCTGGTGTGGGGAAGACGGAGTTGTCGAAGACGTTGGCGGAGTTCTTGTTCGGTGATGAGGACGCGCTGATCCAGTTGGACATGTCGGAGTTCATGGAGAAGCACACGGTGTCGCGGTTGTTTGGGTCTCCTCCGGGTTATGTGGGGTATGAGGAGGGTGGGCAGCTTACTGAGAAGGTGCGGCGGAAGCCGTTCTCGGTGGTGTTGTTCGATGAGATCGAGAAGGCTCATCAGGATATTTTCAATAGTTTGCTTCAGATTCTTGAGGATGGTCGGTTGACCGATGCTCAGGGTCGTGTGGTGGACTTCAAGAACACGGTGATCATCATGACGACGAACTTGGGGACGCGTGATATCTCCAAGGGGCAGGGGATGGGGTTTGCCCGGTCGAATGATGAGCAGGGGTCGTATGACCGGATGAAGGCGAAGGTGGGGGAGGAGCTGAAGCAGCACTTCCGGCCTGAGTTCTTGAACCGGGTGGATGACACGGTGGTGTTCCATCAGTTGACGCCGAAGGAGATCATTCAGATTGTGGATCTGATGGTCGCGAAGGTGGATGAGCGGCTGAAGGATCGGGACATGGGTCTGGAGTTGCGGCAGGAGGCCAAGGATCTGCTGGCCGAGCGGGGGTATGACCCGGTGCTGGGTGCGCGGCCTCTGCGGCGGACGATCCAGCGGGAGATCGAGGACTCGCTGTCGGAGAAGATCTTGTACAACGAGGTCCGGTCCGGGCAGATCGTGATCGTGGGTGTCGAGGGTGAGGGCGAGAACGCCAAGTTCACCTTCAAGGGTGTTCCCAAGCCCGACAGCGTCCCCGACAGCCCGCCGCCCGCGGCGGGGATCACCTCTGCCTGACCCGGTGGCGGCCCGCCTCAGAGGGAGGTCCGCACGGTGAACGGGCAGCGCGCGTTCTGGACCGACGACCGGTACGACCGGGAGCGCGCCCGCGGCGGCGCGGGCCGCTACGCCGAGCGGCTGCGCGACAACGTCGGCGAGTTCGGTGCGGCGTGGGGCGACATCGCGCCGGTCGAGTTCGCCTGCGCCGCGTGGCGGGTGGCGACGCCGCCGCTCACCTCGCCCGGGTACGTGCGCTGGCACCGCCGGGTCCTGTCCGCGACGTGCGTGCGCAACACCTGGGACGGCTCGCTGACCGCGCGGGTGCGGCTGGTCTCGCCGCCGCCGGCCCCGCTCACCGTGTCCCGGACCTGGTGGCGCGACCGGGGCTGGCAGGGCTGGCCCGAGGTCTTCGGCCAGTTCGTCGAGCCGGCCGAGCAGGACCTCGCCAAGGCTCCGCACCTGCGGGCGTCCCTGGAGATGGACGCCCCGGTGCCGCTCGGCCGGCTCCCGGCCGCCCCGGACGGCCTCGACGGCACCCTGGAGGAGACCGCGCACCGGGCCCTGGTCGTCCTGGTCGGGGAGCTGAACGAGCTGCTCGCGCCGATCATCGCCCAGTTGGAGCGCCCGCCGTCCTGAACGGCGGGGTGGCGGTCGGGCCGGGCGCGACCGTGTTCACACTGACGCCCCGGCCGCGCATCTCGCGGGCCAGGATCAGCGTGAGTGACTCCGCGGCGCCCTTGGCCGCCGCCGACGCGCCGTCCCCGGGCAGCGCCAGGCCGATCACCGAGCCGGAGACGTCGACGAGGACTCTCGGCGAGGTCGAATTCTCCGTCGAGACCTTCAGCCCTCCCGCGGACGCGCACCGTCCGAGCACCTCCGGCAGGAGGCGGTGCGTCTCGGCCTCGGCCGATCTCGGTGAAGCCCGTCCGGAAGAATTACTACTCATGTAATAATTCGATTCCGATCGACCCGGGGGAGGTCCGCTTGGCGCGGGTCAGCAGACGCGAACGGCTCCGCTACTGGTTCGACAACACCATGGCGAAGGGCACGCCCGCGCTGATCGGCTGGCTGGCGCTCGCGTCCGGTGCGCTGATCCTGGTGGTGGCCACGCTCGCGGTGGTGATCACGCCGCACGACGCCGACGAGAACGGGCACTGGCCCGGCGTGGTCTGGCGGAGCCTGCTGCGCACCCTGGACCCCGGGACGATGGGCGGCGACGAGGGCACCGCGCCGTTCCTCGGCCTGATGCTCACCTCGACGATCGGCGGGATCTTCATCGTCAGCGCCCTGATCGGCGTGCTCACCACCGGGCTCGAGGGGAAGATCGCCGAGCTGCGCAAGGGCCGCTCGCGGATCGTCGAGCGCGACCACACCGTGGTGCTCGGCTGGTCCGACCAGGTGTTCACCGTCATCGCCGAGCTGGTGGAGGCCAACCAGAGCGAGCGCCGCTCCTGCGTCGCGATCCTGGCCGACCACGACAAGGTCGACATGGAGGAGGTGATCAGGTCCCGGGTCGGCGACACCGGCCGCACCCGGGTGGTGTGCCGTCGCGGCAACCCGCTCAAGGTCGCCGACCTCGAGCTGGTCAGCCCCGGCACGGCCCGCTCGGTGATGGTGCTCTCACCGCCGGTCGAGGACGCCGACAACCACGTGATCAAGGTGCTGCTGTCCCTCGGCGCCCGCCGCTGGGAGGGCCGCCGTCCGCACGTGGTCGCGGCCGTGCACGACTCGGCCAACCTGCGCGCCGCGCGGCTGGCCGGCGGCCCCGCCGCGCACGTGATCGACGCCGACGACATCGCGATCCAGCTCATCGTGCAGTCGCACCGCCAGGCCGGGCTGTCCACCGTCTGCACCGACCTGCTCAACTACGAGGGCCACGAGTTCTACATGCGCCCCGAGCCGGCGCTGACCGGGCGCACCTACGGGGAGTCGCTGAGCGCCTACGAGCTCGGCATCCCGGTCGGGCTGCGCCGCGCCGACGGCACGGTCGCGGTCAACCCGCCCGGCGACACGGTGATCCGCGCCGACGACGAGATGATCCTGCTGGCCGAGGACGATCTGATCATCAAGCTGGCCGGGTCCCGGCGCGCGCCGATCGTGGAGGAGGCGATCACCGGCGCGAAGCCGACCCGGCCCGAGCCCGGCCGCACCCTGCTGCTCGGCTGGAACCAGCGGGCCCCGAAGATCGTCCGGCTGCTGGACGAGTTCGTCGAGCCCGGCTCGGCGCTGACCGTCGCCGCGCAGTGCGCCGACCCGTGCGAGGCGCTCGGCGGGCTGGCCAACCTCAAGCTCGACTTCACCCGGTGCGACCCCACCGACCGGACCCGGCTCGAGGCCCTGGACGTCGGCTCCTACCAGCACGTCATCGTGCTCGGCCAGGCCGGGCACGACCCCCAGCACGCCGACGCCCGCACCCTGGTCACGCTGCTGCACCTGCGCGACATGGAGGAGAGCCTCGGCGACCCCTACTCCATCGTCAGCGAGATCAACGACGACGCCAACCGCGAGGTCGCGCAGGTCACCAAGGCCGACGACTTCGTGGTCAGCGACAAGCTGATCAGCCTGATGCTGACCCAGCTCAGCGAGAACCGGCACCTGTACGACGTGTTCGCCGACCTGCTCGACCCCGAGGGCTCGGAGATCTACCTCAAGCCGGCCGCCGCCTACCTGCGTCCGGGCGCCACGGCCAACTTCGCCACCGTCATCGCGGCGGCGGCGCGGCGCGGCGAGACCGCGCTCGGCTACCGCCTGCGCGACCGGTTCCACGAGCCGCCCGACTACGGGGTGGTGCTGAACCCGGGCAAGGCCGTCCCGCTCAGCCTCACCGCCGACGACCGGGTGATCGTCCTCGCCGAGGACTGACCGCGGCGGGCCCGCGGGTGCCGGGGCCGGGGCCGGTCAGCGGCCCGGGTCACCCGCTGACGCGAGGAGGGACCTGGCCTCGTCCGTCAGGGTGCCGTGCGGATGCTCCCGGTCGGCCTCGGTGAGGAACCCCTTCTCGCGCGCCGTCCGGACCCAGTTCGCCGTGGCGGTCCAGCCCGACCCGCACGCGGTCGCGATCTGCTGGACCGGGTTGGGGTACTGGAGGTCGACGTACCAGGAGTGGACGGCCGCGACGGTCGCGAAGAACCGGTCAGAACGGCCTCTGCGGCCTGGCCGGGGGTCGCTGCCCAGTACATCCCGGATGAACGCGGTCAGCTCCTCCACGGCCTTCCTGGAGTCGGAGAAGCCCTCCTCCGACTCCTGTGCCGAGCGCTGGAGCCGGCGCACCTCCTCGGTCGCCTGGGCGAGCGGGACGGACCGCAGCACGGTGCTGTTGATGCCGCGGCTGATCCGGCCGGGGTCGCCGCCGGGGTTGGCCTCGATGGTGATCTCCGCCGGCCCGCCGCCCGCGTCCGCGGGCCACCACATCAGGGCCCGCCAGTCGCCGAGGTCGAGCGTGCGCCGGATGCCGCCGCGGGGCTCGGTCGCCGGGGCGTCCCGGCCTTCCGGGGGGCCGGTGTGCGGGCCGGGCCCGGCACCTCGATCAGTCATGTCCCAGTCCTCGTCGCAGGCGTGCACGGTGATCGGGACTCACCGCCGGTGACCGCCCAGGGGGGTGTGCGTCGAGAGATACTATTACACCAGTAGTAGAGATGGCGCGGCGGCCCGCTCAGCCGTCCGAGCGCTCGACCAGGTGCTGCCAGCTGTGCAGCAGGAGCAGGATCTCCAGATGCCGGTCGGGGTCGTTCAGATCCTGGGTGAACAGCTCTTCCAGACCGGCCAGCCGGTAGCGCACGGTCTGCTTGTGGACGTTCAGGTGCTGCGCCGCCGCCGCCGCGTTGCGCCCGTTCTGGAGGTAGGCGAGCAGCGTCGGGACGAGCCGCTCCCGCTGGCTCGGCGTGAGGTCCATCAGGGGCGCCAGGCGCTGCGGCAGCGCCGACTCGATCAGGTCGAGACCGGCCGAGGCGATCAGCGTCGGCAGGTGGTCCAGGCAGCGCACCACGCCGGTCGCGCGGATCCGCCCCGCCTCGGCCAGCTCCAGCGCCTGCCGGGCCCAGCGCAGCGACACGGGCCCGCGCGACAGGTCGACGGTCGGCCCGATCGCGGCCGGGACGGCGCCGAGCCCGGCGAGCAGGTGCCGCTGCCCGGGGCCGTCCGGATCGGGGACGACGAGCGACGGGGCCTGGCCGCGCCAGTCGGCCAGCACGGTCGGGGGCAGCAGCGGCGGCGGGACGTCGCCCTGGCTCCGCACGGCCACCACGGCGATCGTGCTCGGCGTGTCCCACCCGGCCGACCGCGCCAGCCGGGTGAGCTCCACCCGGTCGACGAGCCCGTCGCCGGTCAGCATGGCGTGCAGCCGGGCGCGCAGCTGCTCGCGCTGGATCTCGGGCCGGTCGCCCGCACGCGCGTAGCCCTCGGCGGCGGCCTCGGAGATCGCCTCCAGGTAGGCGAACAGCGACTCGGTGAGCCGGCCCAGCGTCTCGTGCGACCAGTTCAGCCGGGTCGCGTCCTTGGTGAAGCGGCGGGCGGCGACCTGACCGCACAGCCGCGTCGCCGTCTGGAGGCTCTGGAGGCTGCGGCCCTTGCGCGCCTCGTACGCGCCGATCTCGGCGTAGATCTCGCGCACCGGGCCCCATGACGCGTCTGGGCTGGTGAGCAGCACCAGGAAGTCGGACACGGCGCGGCTCACGGCCCGCCACATCTTGCGCCCGTAGTTGCTGTCGATCGGGCGCGCGTACTCCGGGATGCGCTGCTGGATCCACTCGATCATCTCGCGGGCGACGGTGTCGATGTGGGGGATCAGGGGGTCGACCACGGCGGCCGGCAGCGTCCCCCACGGAACGCCCGGAACCTCCGTGACGCCGAATCCTGACCGTTCGCTCAAGGTCGCCTCCCTGGCCTGCATCCCAAGGGAACTACTGGGAAGTAACCCCTTGGTGATATCCAACTCCCCGAGACAACGTCAAGCTCCGGCGCCGGACCGGCCCCCCGGAAATGTCCGAGGGACGGTGCAGGATGAGGGCATGAGCGAAGCCCCTGCCCTCACTGAGATCGGCGATCAGGCCGCGTACGCCGCCGCCGTGGAGGCCGCCGTCGCGGCGTCCGCCGCCTACTACGGCGAGGGCGACTCGCCGATCGACGACGACGCGTTCGACCGGCTGGTGCGGGGCATCGCCGCCTACGAGCAGGCCCACCCCGGCGACGTCCTGCCGGGCAGCCCGACCGGCAAGGTCGCCGGGGGCGCGGTGGTGGGCGACGTGCCGCACACCGTCCCGATGCTGAGCCTCGACAACGTCTTCTCCGCCGAGGGGCTGGCGGGGTGGGCGGCCGGGCTGGAGCGCCGCCTCGGCCGTCCGGTGGGGGCCTGGAGCGTGGAGCCCAAGCTGGACGGTCTGGCGATCTCGGCCCGCTACCGCGACGGCGCGCTGGTCCAGCTGGTGACCCGGGGCGACGGCGTCGCGGGCGAGGACGTCTCGCACGGGATGGGCATGATCGCCGGGCTGCCCGCGCGGCTCGCCGAGCCGGTGACCGTCGAGCTGCGCGGCGAGGTGCTGATGACCCGCGAGCAGTTCGAGGCGGCCAACGCCGCGCGCACCGGGGCGGGCGGCGCGGCGTTCGCCAACCCGCGCAGCGCGGCGGCCGGGTCGCTGCGGGCCCGCGACCGCGCCTACCAGGTCGAAATGACCTTCTTCGCCTACGGCGCCCTCCCCCTTCCGGACGACACCGGCACGGGCGCGGACGGCGGCACGGGTGCCGAGATGGGCACGGGCACGGGTGCCGAGGCGGGCACGGGTACGGGCGCGGAGCTGGCGGGACGGCTGCGGGAGCTGCCGCACAGCCGGGTCATGGAGCTGGTCGCCGGGCTCGGCGCGAGCACCAGCGCGGGCACGCCGGTCGCGGCGGTCACCCGTGCCGACCTCGCCGGGATCCAGGCGCGGGTGGAGGAGATCGCCGCGCTCCGCGCCGAGCTGGAGTTCGGCATCGACGGCATCGTGATCAAGGCCGACGCCGCCGCCGACCAGGCCGAGGCCGGGTTCTCCTCGCGGTCGCCCCGGTGGGCGATCGCCTACAAGCTGCCCGCGGTCGAGAAGATCACTCGGCTGGTCGGGGTGGAGTGGAACGTCGGCCGCACCGGGATCATCGCGCCGCGCGCGGTGCTCGAGCCGGTCGAGGTGGACGGCTCGGTGATCACCTACGCGACGCTGCACAACGCCGCAGACATCGGCCGCCGCGACCTGCGGATCGGCGACCACGTCACGGTCTATAAGGCCGGCGACGTGATCCCGCGGGTCGAGGCGCCGGTGGCGCACCTGCGGACGGGCTCGGAGACGCCGATCCCGATCCCCGAGGTGTGCCCGCGCTGCGGCGACGCGATCGACGCGTCCCAGCAGCGGTGGCGGTGCGTCCGGGGCCGCTCGTGCCACGCCATCGCCTCGGTCCGCTACGCCGTCGGCCGCGACCAGCTCGACATCGAGGGGCTCGGCGAGAACCGCATCGACCAGATGGTGGTGGCCGGGCTGATCGCCGACTTCGCCGACCTGTTCGCGCTGACCCGCGAGGGGCTGCTGGGCCTGGAGCGGATGGGGGAGACCAGCACCGACAACCTGCTGGCCGCGATCGAGGCGGCCAAGGCCAAGCCGCTCAACAAGGTCTTCTGCGCGCTCGGCGTGCGCGGCACCGGGCGGTCGATGTCGCGGCGCATCGCCCGGCACTTCGCCACGATGGAGGCCATCCGCGCCGCGGACGACGAGGCGTTCCAGCAAGTCGACGGGGTCGGCCCCGAGCGCGCCGCCGTGCTGGTCGCCGAGATCGCCGAGCTGGCCCCGCTGATCGACAAGCTGGTCGCCGCCGGGGTCGGCATGACCGAGCCGGGCGCGACCGGCCCCGCCGCACCACCGGCGGGCGGCGGCACGGCCGCGGAGCCCGGCGCCACGGGCGGCACCACGGGCGGCACCACGGACGGCGACGCGGCGGCCCTCCCGCTTGCGGGCCTGTCGATCGTGGTCACCGGGACCATGACGGGCCCGCTCGCCGACCTGTCCCGCAACCAGGTCAACGAGCTCATCGAGCGCGCGGGCGGCAAGGCGTCCTCCTCGGTGTCGGCCCGCACCGCGCTGCTGGTGGCCGGCGAGAAGGCCGGCTCCAAGAAGGCCAAGGCCGACAAGCTCGGCATCGACGTCGCCACCCCGGAGGAGTTCGCCGCCAAGGTCGCCGACTTCCTGTGACCGCCGGTCGCGCCGCCGCCGGGCGGGCCTCCGGGTGGGCCGGCGGTACGGCGGTGCGGGCTCATGACGCCTTCCGGGCGGGGTCCGGCGGCGCCGGTACCGCAGGGCCCGGCGCCGCCCGGACGGTCCGGCGCTCCGCGCGGGCGGCGGCGTAGAGCGCCGCCGCGGCGAGCTGCACGGCGGCGACGGCCAGCAGCAGGAGCGCGGGGTCGAGCCCGGCGCCCGCCCCGGCCAGCGCCGCGCCGGAGGCCGCCGCGGTGATCTTCAGCCCGGCGCCCAGGGTGAAGACCTGCGTCCGCGCGCCCTCCGGCGCGTGGCCCGCCCTGATCTGCAGGGTGGCGGCGAGCAGCGGCCCGTCGGCCAGCCCGGCCACCGCGAACAGGGCGACGCCCGCGCCGAACCAGGGCACCAGCGCCGCCGCGCCGAGCGCCGCCCCGGTGCCGAGCAGGCTGAGACCGGCCATCCGCTGCGCGGGCAGCGGCGGCAGGCGGGCGACCGCGAGGGCGCCGACGAGCGCCCCGACGGCGAAGGCCGTCATCAGGACGCCGCCGCCGCCGAGGTGCCCGCGGTCCGCCGCGAGGAGGACCGCGGTGCTGGTCAGGGCGCCCACGCCGAGGTGCCCGAGACAGGTGGCGGCGGTGATCGCCCGGAGCTCGCGGACGCGCCATACGGCGGCGAGCCCGGCCAGCAGGTCGGCGCGCAGCGGCTGCCGGGCACCGTCCTGGACGGGCGTGTGCCGCAGCGGCAGGGCGGTGCTCAGCAGCGCCGCGCACCCGGCGGCCCCCGCGAGCAGCCCGGTGGCCGCACCGGGCGTCAGAAGGCCGGCCGCGACGCTCACGACGGCGGGCCCGGCGACCGAGGCGGCGTTGTAGCCCGCCGCGTCCAGCGCGTACGCCCGGTCGCGGTCCTTCGCCCCGGGCGCCAGCACGGGCACCAGACTGGACAGCCCGCCCGAGACGATCGGCCCGCAGGTGCCGCCCGCCAGCGCGACGGCGAGCGTCACGCCCGCGGGCGCCCGGCCCATGAGCAGCCCGACCGCCGCGATCGCCAGGGCGAACCCGCCGAGCGCGCACAGGTAGAACAGGCGGGGCCTGCGCACCCGGGCGGCGAGGCCGCCGGTCAGGGGCGCGGCGAGCACGTGCGGTGCCATCCACGCGGTGAGCGTGAACGCGCCCTGCGCGGCGTCCCCGGTGCGCTCGACGGCGAGCAGGACCACTGCGACCGCCATGCCCTCCTCCGCCAGCCGGGCCGGGAACGAGGTGGCGAGGTACAGCCGCAGGCCGGTGGCGGGGCGCACGCGCCCTCCTTACTGTAACGTCTTAGGAGAAAAAGACGTTACAGTAGTGCGGGCGACCACGGGAGGGGAGGGCGGCGATGATCGGACAGGGGTTCCGCCCGGCCGTCCGGCTGATCGAGCTGGCCAACGCCGTCCGCGCCGACCCGGGCCTCGGCCGCGACGCGCTGGCCGCGCTGCTCCTGCGGCACGGGGAGACCCTGGCCGACGTGGCCGGGGAGGCGTTCACCGAGGCGGACGCCGGAAGCCTGCGCGCCGCGCTCGTCCGCCTCACCGGCGTCCTCACCGAGACCGACCCGGACCGGGCCGCCATGGCCCTCAACGCGCTCCTCGCCGAGTCCGGGGCCCGCCCGCGGCTGTCCCGCCACGACGGGCACGGCTGGCACCTGCACGTCGACCGGGGCGACGACGCGGGCTGGGCCGACTGGCTCCTCGCCTCCAGCGCCCTCGCGCTCGCGCAGATCATCAGCGAGACGGGCCGTCCGGCGTGGGGCGAGTGCGCGGCCACCGGCTGCGCCCGGCTCTACCTGGGCACCGGCCCCGGGACGGCGCGCCGGTTCTGCTCCTCCGCCTGCGCGTCCCGCGAGCGCGTCGCGGCCCACCGCCGCCGGAAGCGCGCCGGGTGCTGAACACCGCCGGAAAACCCTTTGCCCGCCGTCCGGATTCGCGGTTCACTCAGGGAGCGCAAGCCGATGGGGAATGGTGCAACGGCAGCACACCGCGTTCTGGCCGCGGCGATCCAGGTTCGAATCCTGGTTCCTCAGCAAGGCCCTTTCAAGGGTTATCGCCTTCGTAGCTCAGACGGCCAGAGCATCCCTCTCGTAAAGGGAAGGCCGCCGGTTCGATTCCGGCCGAGGGCTCAGCCCGGCCGCGGCGATCCCGAGGAATGAGAAGGACGACGGCCTCGGAATCCCGGTCCTTCGCGGGCCGGGCCCGGTCTAGCGGTGGTGGCAGCCCCGGTGGTGATGGCAGTGGCGGAGCCGGCCGAGTTCCTCCATGACCAGGCCGGCGCCGATGCCCACCAGCCAGAAGTCCTTGGCCAGCGGGATGCCCTGCGGGGTGGGGCGCAGGCCGCCCTCCTCGCGCATGCCCGGGAGCCGCAGGTAGAGCCCGGTCAGGCCGCCGGCGAAGGCGGTGAGCGCGGCGCCCGCCACCAGCGAGGGCACGGCCGGGATGAGCAGCGCCGCGCCGAGCGCGACCTCCGCCCGGCCGACCCGCCGGGTGAACGCCACGGGCTCCTGGTCCTGCATGAACGGGTAGGCGCCCGAGGCCATGCCGTGGACCCCGGCCGCGGTCTCGTCGCCCGCCTTGAGCTTCGAGAGCCCCGAGTTCAGCATGAAGGCGCCCACGATGAGCCTTGACGGAAGCTGGTGAGCGCGGATCGGAAACCGCATCGTTCCCCACATCGGTCGACGGAGACGGGCTTAGACGTGATTCCCGGCGGGGCCCCTCGCCATCTTGAAGGGAGCGTCAAGGTTGGGTGTTCCCCGTTTCGCCGCGGTCAGCCCGCGTGCGCCTCGCCCGTCATCCGCTCGGCGACCGACTTGAGCGCCTCGACGCAGGCGCCGACGGCCGGGCTCGCGGCGCCGGCGCGCCACGCGGCGTACACCTTGCGCCGCACCACCGGCCGGGTGCCGAGGATGCGGACCCCCGCCGGGACCGGATCGCGGCCCAGCCGGGGGAGCAGTGCGGCGGCCAGCCCGGCGGCGACGAACGCCAGCTGGGTGGAGTAGTCGGCGACGCGGCACGCGAAGACCGGCTCGACGTGGTGCTCCCGCAGCGTCTGGACGAGCTGCTCCTCGCACCGGGTGCCCGCGCTCCAGCTCGCCCAGGCCGTGCCGCCGAGCTCGCCGAGGTCGGCCGCGCGGCGCCGGGCGAGGGGGTGCCCGGCCGGCAGCGCCAGGTCGATCACATCGGAGAACAGCAGCGTGTGCGACACCGCGCCGGGGATCGGCGTGGGCAGGGTGTCCCAGCTCTCCACCACCGCGACGTCGAGATCGCCGCGGACGAGGGCGGGCAGGACGCATTCGGCCTCGCCGTCCAGCGTGGGGGTCAGGCCCGGGTACCGGTCGCGCAGCACGGTGAGCGCGGGCGGCAGCACGGCCCGCGCGGCGGTCATGAACGCCCCGAGCCGGACCGGGCCGACGATCTCCTCCCGCAGCCCGTCCAGGTCGGCGCGGGCGGCCGAGAGCTGCTCGAGGACGCGGGCGGCGTGCTCGGCCAGCACGTGCCCGGCCCGGGTGAGGCGCACCCCGCGGCCCTGCGGCTCCAGCAGCCGGTGCCCGGTCTCGCGTTCGAGCTTGGCGAGCTGCTGCGACACCCCGGACGGGGTCACGTGCAGGGCGTCGGCCGCGCCTGCGACCGAGCCGTGCACGGAGACCGCGTGCAGGGCCCGGAGCCGGTCGAGATTCATGGTCACGGTAGCGATGCTACCTGGTTCTACTGACGAACATTCGCTTGTTCTAATGAATGGGATCCGGCAGCCTGGACCGCATGGAACGGATCGACCCTCGCATTCTCCTGGTCGCCGGGGCGGCGTGCCTCTCGGTTTCGGCGATCTTCGTCAGCCTCTCCGGCGTCTCCGCCGGAACCGCGGCGCTCTTCCGCTGCGCGCTGGCGCTGCCGGTGCTCCTGCCGTTGTTCCTGTGGGAGCGGCGGCGGTCCGAGCGGGGCCGCCGGCACGGGGCCGACCTGCTCGCCGGCCTGCTGCTCGGCGCGGACCTGGTGCTGTGGGGCGCGTCCATCACGCTCGTGGGCGCGGGCATCGCGACGGTGCTGGTGAACGTTCAGGTGATCGTCCTGCCGCTGCTGGCGCTGGCCGCGTTCGGGGAGCGTCCGTCGAGGCGGTTCGTGCTCGCCGTCCCGATCATGCTCGGCGGCGTCGCGCTCGCCGGCGGCCTCGCCGGCGCCGGCGCCGGGGGGACCGACCCCGCCCGCGGCCTGCTGTACGGGGCGGGCGCGGGCGTGATGTACGCCGGGTACCTGTTCCTGACGCGCTTGGCCGGGCGGGACGGGGGCCGCCGCTTCTCCCCGGTGTTCATGTCCACCCTCACGGCGGGCGCCGTCTCGGTAGTCATCGGGGTGCCGTGGAACGGCGTGGACCTCACCCCCGGGTGGGCGCCGTTCGGCTGGCTGGCGGCGCTGGCGATGAGCGGCCAGGTCTGCGGGTGGCTGCTCATCGGCGCCGGGCTCTCCCGGGTGCGGGCCGAGACCGGCGGGACGCTGCTGCTGCTCCAGCCGATCCTGGCCGTCCTGTTCGGCGTCGTCCTCCTCGGCGAGCGGCCGACGCCGTGGCAGATCGCGGGCTGCGCCCTGGTCGTCGCGGCCGTCCGGCTGACCGGCGGGCGGCGGCGGACCCGGTCCCCGGCCCTGCCGAGGCCGCCGGCCACTGCGCCGGCCACTGCGCCCGCCAACGTGTCCGCCAACGTGCCGGATCAGCCGCGGGCGGGCAGCCCGGCGAGCACGGCCGAGTCGACCACGTCGGTCAGCCGTCCCCGCCTGCGGTAGACGGCGCGCTGCCGGTCGGCGCCCGTCCCTCCCGCCAGCAGGTCGCGCACGCCCCCGGCGGTGCGGTCGAGGTCGCCGCTGTCGCGGAGCGCGGGCAGCACGTGCGCCAGCAGTTCGGCGGTGAGCGCGGGGAACGGCACCGGCCGTCCGGTGGAGGTGTCGATCCCGTCACCGGACAGTCCGTTGCGGGCGGCGAGCCAGTAGGCGGCCCGCAGCAGCTCCGGGGACGGGTTGGGCGCCGTCTCGCCCGCCTCGACGGCGGTGAGGGACACCTGCACCAGCGCCCTGATGAGCGAGGCGAACAGCGCCGCCTCGTCGGTGGTCAGCGCCACGTCGGCCAGCCGGACCTCGATGGTGGGCAGCCGCGCGGACGGCCGCACGTCCCAGAAGATCGTGCCGGTGTCCATCAGGGCCCCGCAGCCGAGCAGGGTCCCCACCAGCTCCTCGTAGTGGCCGAGCGACTCGAAGTAGGGCGGGGGGCCGGCGACCGGCCAGCGCGCCCACGTCATCACCCGCCAGCAGGCGTGCCCGGTGTCGCGGCCCGCCCAGTAGGGCGAGTTGGCCGCGAGGGCGAGCAGGGTCGGCAGCCAGGGCCGCAGATGGTTGCTCACCTGGACGGCGCGGGCGCGGTCGGGCATCTCGACGTGCACGTGGCAGGAGCAGATGCACTGCTCGTCGTCCAGCGCCCGGTAGGTCGCCAGGCTCTCGGCGTAACGCGGGCCGGCGCAGATCGGCGCCGGGACCAGGTCGCCCAGCACCGGCGTGCCGGTCGCGGCGAGCCGCACCCCCTCGGCCGCCGCCGCGGACGCCATCGCCGCCCGCATCGCGCGGATCTGCTCGCGGAGCTTGTCGAGGTCGTCGCAGGGCGGGGTCTTGGCCTCGGCGAGGAAGGTGACAAGCTCGGTCGAGGCGCGCTCCCCGAGCGTCTCCGCCGCGCGCCGCACCACGTCGGTGGCGCGGGGGACGACCTCGCGGGAGCCGGGATCGATGACGAAGTACTCTTCTTCGATGCCGAATCTGAGGGCCATCCCACCACCTCGGGTCGGGGACGGAGGCGGCCACGCGATGACGACGTTACGCGGCGGAGGACCGGTTCGCACCGGCCGAGTCCGGCCGCGGACCCGGGGACGGCACCGAGCCGCTGGTCAGGGCACCGCCGATGGGGCCCGAAGTCCCGAAGACGGGCATCGTGGCAGGAGATCTTCAAGAACCGCGTTTACCGGGCCCGGTCAGGGACCAGAGCCGAACACGTACATTCCTGGACTGTCCGGCTGCGTCCGGGCGGGGGTCTCCACGTCTCGGACCGCCGGGGGCACGGTCCGTCGGGAGACCGGGCGATCCGATGGCACTCAGTCCGCCTGCGGCCACTGCCAGCCGAGTTGGAGGAAGAGGCCGAGGCGGTCACTGACCGCCCGCATCTCGCTGATCCTTCCCCCGGCGAGGGTGAAGATCCAGATCGCCTCGTTCTCGAAGCTCCGGCCGGTCGGCTCCGGCATGCGCGGATGGGCGCCACCGTGCACACCGCGCTGGGTGATCCGGGCGACCACCCGGTCGCCCTCGCCGATCAGCTCGTCCACGTGAACGGTGAGCGGGTCGAACGCGGCCAGTTGCTGCCGCAGACCGTCGAACGCGGCTCCCGGCTCGTCGGCCTCACCATGGATGATCTTGTTGTGGTCGACGACATCGTGCGCCACGAACTGGGGCAGGTCCTTCAACCGGCGGGTGCTCAGCGCCTCGAAGAAGCCCAGGACCGCCTTCTTGTTGTCGTCCGTCACGCGGCCATACCTCTGTCTGATCTGATGACGGTCAGGGACCGGAGTCGAAGAAGTACATGGAGAGCGCGATCAGGTGGGTGACCACGACCACGCCGAACCCGAAGAAGAAGAGCGCCTTGGCCGGGCCGTGCTCGAAGGTGGTGCCGCGCTTGAGCGGGCCGCGCTCGCGCTGGCGCTGCGCGATGCGCTCCTCCAGGGGCGGCCGGTTGAACATCACTGCCTCGGATCGTCGACGATGACGTCGCTCATGATGTCCACCGCGAACGCGACCACGCCGCCGAGCACGATGACACCCGCACCCGCCCAGAACATCGGCCAGCTCGGGCCGATGCAGAGCGCGACGCCGCCGATGATGAACCCGACGGCGATCACGACCACGGCGACCCACGACTTCGGCCGTCCCGCGTGGCTGCCACTCGACATGCGTCTTCCCTCTTACCCTCGTTCCGGCGTTGTGCCTGAAACCTAGCATCGACCTTCGCATGGGGCGTTCCGGGGTACCTCTTGACGCGGGCGCGGCGCGCGCCCGCGCGCGGGCACGCCGGACGCGGGCGCCGGGGATCACACGAAGGCCCCCATCCCGGTCGCGGCGCGGCCGACGATCAAGGTGTTGATCTCCCGGGTGCCCTCGTAGGAGTACAGGGCCTCGGCGTCGGCGACGTACCGGCCGATGCCGTAGTCCAGCACGATCCCGTTGCCCGCCATGAGCTCGCGGCCCCAGCCGACCGTCTCGCGCATCCGGGTGGTGCAGTACGCCTTGGCGAGCGCGGAGTGCTCGTCGCGGTACTGGCCCTCGTCCTGGAGCTGCGCGAGGCGCACCACCATGCCGAGCGAGGCGGTGGCGTCGCCGAGCATCTTCACCAGCAGGTCCTGGACGAGCTGGAACCTGGCGATCGGGCGGCCGAACTGCTCCCGCTCCACCGCGTAGTCGCGGGCGATCTCGTAGGCGGCCAGCATGACCCCGACGGCCTGCCAGGCGACGCCGCCGCGGGTCTGGCGCAGGATGGCCGCGGTGTCGCGGAAGCCTTCGGCGCGGGCGAGCCGGTTCTCCTCCGGGACGCGGCAGTCCGCCAGGACCAGGTCGGCGTTCTGGACGGTGCGCAGCGCGATCTTGTGCTCGATCCGGGTGGCGCTGAGGCCGGGCGTGCCCGCCTCCACCACGAACCCCTTGACCCGGTCGTCGGCCTCGTCCCGGGCCCACACCACGATCAGGTCGGCGAACGTGCCGTTGCCGATCCAGCGCTTGGCGCCGTTCAGCACCCAGTGGTCGCCGTCCCGGCGGGCGGTGGTGCGCAGGCCGAGCGCCACGTCCGAGCCGCCGGCGGGCTCGGTGAGCGCGAACGCGCCGATCCGCTCCATCCGGCCCATCGAGGGCAGCCACCGCTCGCGCTGCTCCGCCGACCCGCAGCGGGCCACGCTGCCCATCGCCAGGCCGGTGTGCACGCCGAAGAACGTCGACATCGAGGGGTCGGCGCGGGCCATCTCCAGCGCGAGGAATCCGGTGAGCAGGTTGCTCGGCGTCTCTCCCGGGCACTCGTCGTAGGCCAGCCCGGCGATCTCCAGCTCGCCGAACCCGGCGATCACGCCGAAGGGGAACTCGGCCCGGGCCCAGCAGTCGTCGGCGATGGGGGCGATCTCGGCCTTCAGGAACGCGCGCACGCGGCCGAGGATCTCCTGCTCACGGGCACCGAGCAGGTCCTGCATGTGATAAAGGTCACCGGGAATCGGGTCAAGGTCCATGCGCTCCCCTTTCCCGTCGAGACGGAGGTGAACCACCGTCCGCCGGCCCTGCCGGAGACCCCGCGCGGGCCATGGACCGCCTGGTCAGGGGACCCCGGTTCCGGGCGTCCCGTACGTGCTCGCTTACGATCCAGGACATGACGGTGCCGCCTGAAGAACTCGAATTGGCCGCCGCCTTCCCCCCGGCCGAGCGGGACCGGTGGCGGGAGATGGTGAAGGGGGTGCTGCGCAAATCCGGCGCGGCCACCGACGACACCCCTCTGGAGGAGGTCGAGGGCCTGCTGGCCGGCGCGTCGTACGACGGCGTCCCGATCCCGGCGCTCTCCACCGCCGGGGACGCCCCGCCGGGACGGCCCGGCCTCGCGCCGTACGTGCGCGAGGTGCGGCCCGACGGCGAGGGCCTGGCCGGCTGGGACGTCCGGCAGCGGCACGCGCACCCCGACCCGGCGGTGACCCGCGAGGCGATCCTCGCCGACCTGGAGAACGGGGCCACCTCGGTGTGGCTCGCGCTCGGCGACGCCGGGCTGCCGGTGCGGGCCCTGCCCGAGGCGCTGCGCGGCGTCCACCTCGACCTCGCGCCCGTCGTGCTCGACGCCGGCGCGCTGACCGCCGAGGCCGCCGAGGCGTTCCTCGCGCTGGTCACCGAGCGCGGGAACGCCGCGGAGGCGGCCGGGAACCTCGGCGCCGACCCCCTCGGCCTGGCCGCCCGGACGGGCACGGCCGTGCCGCTGGAGCCCGCCGCCGCGCTGGCCGTCCGGTGCGCCCGCGAGTTCCCGGGACTGCGCGCCGTCACCGTCGACGCCACCGTCCACCACGACGCGGGCGGCGGCGACGCCGAGGAGCTCGGCGGCGCGGTCGCGGCCGGGGTCGCCTACCTGCGGGCGCTCACCGGGGCCGGGCTGACCGTCGAGGAGGCGTTCGCGCAGATCGAGTTCCGGCTCGCGGTGAACGCCGACCAGTTCCTGTCCATCGCCAAGCTCCGCGCGGCGCGGCGGCTGTGGGCGCGGGTCGCCGGCGTGAGCGGCGCCGAGGGCGCCGAGGCGCGGATCCACGCGGTGACCTCGTCGGCGATGATGACCCGCCGCGACCCCTGGGTGAACATGCTGCGCACCACCGTCGCGACCTTCGCGGCCGGCGTGGGCGGGGCCGACGCGGTCACCGTCCAGCCGTTCGACGCCCGGCTCGGGCTGCCGGACGACTCCGCCCGCCGGATCGCCCGCAACACCCAGACGCTGCTGCTGGAGGAGTCGAGCCTCGCCCGCGTGGTCGACCCGGCCGGCGGCTCCTGGTACGTCGAGCGCCTCAGCGAGGACCTCGCGCAGGCCGCCTGGGACTGGTTCACCGATATCGAGGGCGCCGGCGGCCTGGCCGAGGCCCTCGGCTCCGGGCTCGTCGGGGGGCGCCTCGCCGAGACGTGGGCGCGGCGCCGCACCGACATCGCCCGCCGCAAGGCGCCGCTGACCGGCGTCAGCGAGTTCCCCAACCTCGCCGAGACGCTGCCCGAGCGCGACCCCGCCCCGCGGGCCCCGGGCGGCGGCCTGCCCGTCGTCCGGTACGCGCAGGACTTCGAGGCGCTCCGCGACCGCTCGGACGCGCACGAGGCGGACACCGGGACCCGCCCCAGGGTCTTCCTCGCCACCCTCGGCCCGATCGCCGCGCACACCGCGCGCGCCTCGTTCGCCGCGAACCTGTTCCAGGCGGGCGGGATCGAGACGGTCGGCGGGCCGCCCGAGGAGTTCGCGGCGTCCGGCGCGGCCGTCGCCTGCCTGTGCTCCGGCGACAGGATCTATGAAGAGGGGGCCGCGAGCGCCGCCCGCACCCTCAAGGACGCGGGCGCCGCACGGGTGTGGCTCGCGGGCAGGGGTTCCTACGATGGAGTGGACGGACACGTCTTCGCCGGATGCGACGCGATCGCGGTGCTGGAGACCACCCTCGGCGACCTGGGAGTGAACTGATGATCCCCGACTTCTCCGAGATCGGCCTCGGACCGGCGGCCCCCGCGGACGAGGCCGCCAAGCGGTGGCGCGCCGCCGTCACCGAGACGACCGGCAAGGACCCCGACGCGCTGACCTGGGACACCCCCGAGGGCATCGGCGTCCGCCCCCTCTACACCGGCGACGACCTGGCCGGGCTCGACTTCCTCGGCACCTACCCGGGCATCGCCCCGTACCTGCGCGGCCCCTACCCCGCCATGTACGCCACCCAGCCGTGGACGATCCGGCAGTACGCCGGGTTCTCCACCGCCGAGGAGTCCAACGCCTTCTACCGCCGCAACCTCGCCGCCGGGCAGAAGGGCCTGTCGGTCGCGTTCGACCTGGCCACCCACCGCGGCTACGACTCCGACCACCCGCGCGTGGCGGGCGACGTCGGGATGGCCGGCGTGGCGATCGACTCGATCTACGACATGCGGCAGCTCTTCGACGGCATCCCGCTCGACCGGATGAGCGTGTCGATGACCATGAACGGCGCGGTGCTGCCCGTCCTCGCGCTCTACATCGCCGCCGCGCAGGAGCAGGGCGTCGAGCCCGAGCGGCTCGCCGGGACCATCCAGAACGACATCCTCAAGGAGTTCATGGTCCGCAACACCTACATCTACCCGCCGGCGCCGTCGATGCGGATCATCTCCGACATCTTCGCGTTCACCTCGCAGCGGATGCCCAAGTACAACTCGATCTCGATCTCCGGGTACCACATCCAGGAGGCCGGGGCCACCGCCGACCTGGAGCTGGCCTACACCCTCGCCGACGGCGTGGAGTACATCCGGGCCGGACGCGAGGCGGGCCTCGACATCGACGCGTTCGCGCCGCGGCTGTCGTTCTTCTGGGCGATCGGCATGAACTTCTTCATGGAGGTCGCCAAGCTCCGCGCCGCCCGGCTGCTGTGGGCCAAGCTGGTCAGGCAGTTCGACCCGCAGAACGCCAAGTCGCTGTCGCTGCGCACCCACTCGCAGACCTCCGGCTGGTCGCTGACCGCCCAGGACGTCTTCAACAACGTGGCGCGCACCTGCATCGAGGCCATGGCCGCGACCCAGGGGCACACCCAGTCGCTGCACACCAACGCGCTGGACGAGGCCCTCGCCCTGCCGACCGACTTCTCGGCCCGCATCGCCCGGAACACCCAGCTGCTGCTCCAGCAGGAGTCGGGCACCACCCGCGCGATCGACCCGTGGGGCGGCAGCAACTACGTCGAGCGGCTCACCTACGACCTGGCCCGCCGCGCCTGGGCGCACATCGGCGAGGTCGAGGAGGCCGGCGGGATGGCCAAGGCCATCGACGAGGGGCTGCCCAAGCTGCGCATCGAGGAGGCCGCCGCCCGCACGCAGGCGCGCATCGACTCCGGCCGGCAGCCGGTCATCGGCGTCAACAAGTACCGCCCGGACGCCCCCGAGAACATCGACGTCCTCAAGGTGGACAACGCCTCGGTCCGCGCCCAGCAGATCGACAAGCTGCGCCGGCTCCGCGAGGAGCGCGACGAGAACGCGACCGCCGCCGCCCTCGGCGCGCTCACCCGGGCCGCCGAGGACGCCGAGAAGGGGACCCGCGCGCCCGGCCTCGACCAGAACCTGCTCGCGCTCGCCATCACCGCGGCCAGGGCCAAGGCCACCGTCGGCGAGATCTCCGACGCGCTGGAGCGGTCGTACGGGCGGCACGCCGCGCAGATCCGTACCATCTCCGGGGTGTACCGGGAGGAGGCGGGCAGGATGTCGGCGATCGAGAAGGCCCGCGCGGCGACCGCCGCGTTCGAGGCGGCCGAGGGGCGGCGGCCCCGCATCCTGGTCGCCAAGATGGGCCAGGACGGCCACGACCGGGGCCAGAAGGTGATCGCCACCGGCTTCGCCGACCTCGGCTTCGACGTCGACGTCGGCCCGCTGTTCCAGACCCCCGGCGAGGTCGCCCGGCAGGCCGTCGAGGCCGACGTGCACGTGGTCGGCGTCAACTCGCTCGCCGCCGGGCACCTCACCCTGGTGCCGGCGCTCCGCGCCGAGCTGGCCGGGCTGGGCCGCGACGACATCATGATCGTCGTCGGCGGGGTGATCCCGCCGCAGGACTTCGACGAGCTGCACGCCGCCGGCGCCGCCGCGATCTTCCCGCCCGGCACCGTCCTGGCCGACGCCGCCCTCGGCCTCCTCCACGACCTGGCCCGGGGCCTGGGCCACTCCGCCGCGTGAGCAAGGGACTCGACGACTACGTCAAGGGGGTCCTGGACGGGTCGCGCGCGTGGATCGCGCGCGCGATCACGCTGGTGGAGTCGTCCCGGCCCGACCACCGGGAGCTGGCGCAGCGGCTGCTGGTCGAGCTGACCCCGCACGCCGGCGGCGCCCGCCGGGTCGGGATCACCGGCGTGCCCGGGGTCGGCAAGTCCACCTTCGTCGACGCGCTCGGCAGCGACCTCACCGCGGCCGGGCACCGGGTGGCGGTGCTGGCCGTCGATCCGTCCTCGACGCGCAGCGGCGGCAGCATCCTGGGCGACAAGACGCGCATGCAGCGCCTGGCCGTCGACCCGGACGCGTTCATCCGGCCGTCGCCCACCGCGGGCACGCTCGGCGGCGTCGCCAAGGCCACCCGCGAGGCGATGGTGGTCATGGAGGCCGCCGGGTACGACGTGGTGCTGGTCGAGACGGTGGGGGTGGGGCAGTCCGAGACGACCGTCGCCGAGATGGTCGACTCGTTCCTGTTCCTCACCCTCGCCCGGACCGGCGACCAGCTCCAGGGCATCAAGAAGGGCGTCCTGGAGCTGGCCGACGTGATCGCGGTCAACAAGGCCGACGGGCCGCACGAGATGGACGCCCGGAAGGCCGCCCGGGAGCTGGCCGGGGCGCTGCGGATGCTGCGGAGCGACGAGCGCGTCCACGACACCCCCGTGCTGACGTGCAGCGCCCTGGAGAACACCGGGCTCGACACCGTCTGGCGGCACCTGGTCGAGCACCAGGACCGGCTCCGGGAGTCGGGCGAGCTGGAGGCGCGG
Source organism: Spirillospora sp. NBC_01491 (assembly GCF_036227065.1). Lineage (GTDB taxonomy): Bacteria > Actinomycetota > Actinomycetes > Streptosporangiales > Streptosporangiaceae > Spirillospora > Spirillospora xylanilytica. Next base: position 1,176,754 of record NZ_CP109432.1, on the reverse strand, counting down.
CGACGCCGGCAGCAGGTCGGGTGGACGTGGGCGATGGTCCGCGACCGCCTGCTGACCGAGCTGCGCGAGCATCCGGCGGTGCGCGACCTCGCCCCGGGGCTGGAGGCGGAGGTGGCCGGCGGGACGCTGCCTCCGGCGCTCGCCGCCGAGCGCATCCTGAACGCCTTCTCCCGCTGACCGGGAGGCCGCCGGTTTCCCGGCCACGGGTTGCCCGGGGTGGCCTTCGGCGCGGCCCCGCGTCCTGTAGAAAAGTCGGATGGACGTCATCGCGCTCGATGATCCGACGGACGCGCAGATCCGGCAGTGGCACGCCGTGCTCACCGCCGTGCACGCCGCGGATCCCGCCGGGGAGCCCGCGCCCGAGCCGGACCAGACGGCGGCGCGGCTGCTGGGCGCCGAGCCGGCGTCCCGGCAGCGGCTGTGGGCGGTCGTCGACGGCGGCATCGTCGCGGTGGCGACGCTGCGGCTGCCCGGCGAGCCCGGCGCCGACCGTCCCGCCGAGATCGACATCAAGGTGCGGCCCGGGCACCGCAGGCGCGGCCTCGGCGGCCGGCTGCTGGCGGTGGCGGCCGAGGGGCTGCGCGCCGACGGCCGGTCCAGCGTGATCGCGCAGGTCCTGGCCGGGACCCCGGCCGTCCCGTTTCTGGAGTCGCACGGGTTCGAGTGCGTGTTGACGCTGCGCGGGCTGCTGCTCCGCCTCGACGACGTGCCCGCCGGGCGGGTGGCCGGGCTGGTCGCCGCCGGCCCGCAGGGGTACGGGCTCGTCCGGTGGCGGGGCGTGGTGCCGGGCGAGCACGCCGGGGCGCTCGCCCGCGCCAAGCACGCCATGGCCGACCTGGCCGAGTACGAGGGGGCGCCATGGGACGCCCACCGGGTCCGCGAGATGGCCCAGGTGGTCGCCAAGCGCGGCGATGACCTGTACACCGTGGCGGCCCTGCACCAGGGCTCGATCGCCGGGTTCACCGAAGTCGTGGTGCCGCTCGGCGCCACCGGCCGGGCCGCCCAGTACGACACCGCGGTCGTGCCCGAGCACCGCGGGCGCAGGCTGGGCATCTGGGTCAAGGCCGCGATGCTGGAGTGGCTCGCGGTGGAGCGCCCCGAGGTCCGCGAGATCGAGACCGACAACGCGGGCGACAACGAGCACATGCTCGCGGTGAACGCCGAGCTCGGCTACCGGCGCGAGCGCGAGTCGCTGGAGTTCCAGGCCGGCGCCGCCGACCTGCCCGGCGCGGGGCCGCGCCCCCGTTGACATCCGATATCGAACGAGAGGAACTGCCGTCCATGCGACCGTTGCGCGGTGACGATCCCGCGCGCCTCGGCCCCTACCGGCTCCGGGGACGGCTGGGCGAGGGCCCGGTCTTCCTCGGGATCTCCCCGGGAGGCGCCGAGGTCGCCGTGCGCGTACTGCCCGAACCCGAGGACGCGGTCGCCGCGGAGCGGTTCGAGCGGAGGGCCCGCGACGCCCGGCGGGTGGCGCGGTTCTGCACGGCACGGGTGCTGGACGCCGAACCCGCCGGCGACCGTCCCTACATCGTCAGCGAGTACGTGCCTGGCCCGTCGCTGCGGCGCGCGGTCCGCGAGGAGGGCCCGCTGCGAGGCACCGAGCTGGCGCGGCTGGCGGTCGGCACCGCGCGGGCGCTGGCGGCGATCCACCGGGCGGGCGTCGCGCACGGCGACCTGCGTCCCGGGAACGTGGTCCTCGGGCCGGACGGGCCGTGCGTCATCGGTTTCGGGCTCGCGAGCCTGACCGGCGGCGACTCCGGCGTGTCGGGGTTCATGTCACCCGAGCAGGCCCGCACGGGCGACCTCGGGCCCGCTCCTGACGTCTTCGCCTGGGGCGCCACGCTCCTGTTCGCGGTGTCCGGACAGGTGCCGTTCGGCGCGGACGAGTCGTACGGCGCCCCCGACCTCACCGGGCTCGACGAGGGCGCGCTCAAGGAACTGGTGCGGCGGGCCCTCGCCCAGGACCCCGACCGGCGGCCCTCGGCGGCCGACCTGCTGCTGCGCCTCACCGGCGAGGTCCCCGACATCCCCGAGGTCACCGACGTGCCGGAGGCGGGGGAGCCGGAGGCGCCCTCACAGCCCACGATGCCCACGTGGGCGGTGCCCCCGCAGCGCAGGCGCGGGGTGAGGCCGTGGGTGGTCGCCGCGATGGTCGCCGCCGTCCTGCTCGCGGCGGCCCTGGCAGGCGGCCTGTGGCTCCGTTCGGGCGACGACCCCGAAGACGCGGAGACCGGGGTGGAGGTCGGATCCGGCACGACGATGACGTCCGACCGCGACGACGTCGGTGTTCGGTCGTCGCGGGAGGCGGGACGGGCCGTCCCGGGCGGACGTCCCGCGGCGATCGCCGAACGGCGCTCCGACGGGGCCGCGACCCGGGCCAGGGGATTCGCCCGGACTCCTAGGGCGGGCGCCTGATCCTCCCCGCCGCCGTCCCTTCAGGGCGGCCGGTGGGCGTTCCGGCCGTCGTGCGCGGGCCGCCCGGCTGAGCGAAGTTATCCACAGAACTCGGTTCTAGTGTTCGGCGGCCGTCCGGGGGGCGAGCCTGGTTCCGCGGGCCCCGAAGGCCCGCGGAACCGAGGAGGCCGCTCATGAGCGCACGGCTCACCCTGCACGTCCCCGCATCGGTCACCACCCGATTCCTGGTGGCCACCGGCGAGCCCGCCACGCCGGACGCCGCGTACCTCCGCGACGTCCTCGGCCGCACCGGCCCGGCCCACACCGCCCGCGACCTGCTCGGCTCGCCCCTGCTCACCGTCGACGGCGGCCACGACGCCCCCACCCGGTGGAGCGACCGCCTGCACGCGCTCGGCGGCCCGGCCGACAGCCTGGAACGCGTGCTCGGCGCCACCCGGCACATCGTCGTGACCTCGGTCGCCGCCCCCGCCGCGCAGCCCCGACACGCCCAGGCGGCCCGGCTGGCCGCCCGCACCCTCGCCGCCGCGACCGGCGGCGTGGCCGTCGACCTGGCCGCCAACCAGGTGCTCGTCCGCGACCGCGGGTCCCCCGCCGAACCCGAACGCTTCGTCCTCGGGCAGGAATGGGTGGGCGTCTTCCTCTCCCTCGAAAACCGTCCCGGCCGACCGTCCCCGCCCGCGCCGCCCATCCGGCAGGCGGGAAGCACATCGGGCGACGCGCCGGGACGGGAGAGGGAGGCGGAGGACGGCGCCGGCTTGACACGGGTGCGGGCCGAGACGGCGGGGCTGCATCGGTTCGGATTACCGGAACTGGTGGTGCGCGGCGTTCCGTACGGGCACATGCTGACCGCGGCCAATCTGCTCCGGGGGCTCTCGTACCGGCTGTTCGCCGAGCAGCGAGAGTGGCTCGGCGGGGGACGGCGGGCGGGGGAGCGGGAGATCCTCGCGCGCCGCATCCTCGACGGCGATGACGTTCTGCGTTTCTGGGGCGCACGGCCCGATGGGGGCGGGAGCGTGCCGGTCCGGCTCGCGCGGGGCGTCGCCGAATGCCCCGAGTACCCCGAGCGCCCCGAACGTGCCGTCGCGCTGGAGGCCCTTCCGCTGCCGGGGCACGGCGGCCGGGACTGGTGGGACGAGTGGGCCGGGCCGGCGCTGCCCACACTGGCGCGCGCCGACCCGGCGCCGGGTCCCTCGAACTGATCCGGTGTCCGGTCACGTACTCTTCCCAGGGCGGGGGCTTCGCCGACCCCCGTTCCGGGAAGAAAATGCCTTGCCCTCGTTCGGGGAGATCGGCACTCTGATGAGGGCTTCCGGGAAATGCCCGGAATCCGGAGAATTGCCGGACCATTCCTTCGTAGTTCAACGGCAGAACGCCGCACCGTTAATGCGGAAGTCCAAGTTCGAATCTTGGCGGGGGAGCGGCACTCGGGCTAGGAGGTGACCCGGTGAACGTGCTCGTCCTGAACGCGTCCTACGAGCCGTTGCAGAAGGTGGATCTGCGGCACGCGGTCCGCATGCTGGTGCGGCAGGTGGCCGTCGTGGAGGAGGCGGAGGAGGGCCGCACCATCGGTCCCTTCCCTGTGCCGCGGGTGCTCAGGCTGGTCAGGTACGTCGCGATGCGGTGGCGGCACGGCAAGCGCCCGCCGTGGAGCAAACGCGGCGTGTACCTGCGCGACCAGGGCCGCTGCGGCTACTGCGGGCAGCGCGGCCACACCATCGACCACGTGTTCCCGCAGTCGCGCGGCGGCACCGACACCTGGGACAACACCGTGCTCGCGTGTGGGAAGTGCAACAACCGCAAAGGGAACCGCACGCCCGCCGAGGCGGGTCTGCGCCTGCGGGTGCGGCTCCGCGTCCCGCGGTGGGAGGAGCTGGTCGGTTTCTGACGCACGGCCGCAGAGCCATGGCGCACGGGCCTGCGGCCTCCCGGCGTGGCCGGGCCGCGACCGGCGGCCCGGCCCCGCTTCTCGCCCGTCCCGGTTTCGGTAGCCCTTGGGTGACTCTGTGTGTTTATCCGAGTATGTGAGGCTAAATGGCCGATTGTGGTAGCGTGCCGCCAATCTTCAGGATGTTATTGAGGAGAGATCTGTGGCGGCCTTCTATCCCGACGACAGCCCCCCGCGCGCCCGGCGTCCGGTACCCAAGCGCCGTGCGGCGCTGGCCCTGGTGCTCGGCGTCGCGGCGCTGCTGCCGTCCGTCCCGGGGAGCGCCGCGACCGCGGCGAGCGCGCCCGCGGAACCCAAGAAGGACCTCAAGGCGGAGTACGCCAAGCTGAAGAAGCGGGCGGACGCGCTGTCCAAGGAGTACCGCGGCGAGCTGATCAGCCTGGAGGAGGCCAAGCGCGCCGCGCAGCGCGCGGGCGCCGACGCCGAACGGGTCGGCCGCGAGTACGAGACGGCGCGCGCGGACGTCCGGCGCATCGCCGCGTCCACCTACATGACCGGCCGGCTCGACACGATCCCGATCGTGACCGCCGACGACCCGGCCGCCGCGATCCGCGCCGCGACCATGGTCGAGCACCTGGCCGGCAAGAACGACCGGCGCGTCACCAGCCTGCGCACCCTCACCGCCGAGGCGTCCCGGTCGAGGGAGTCCGCCAAGACCAAGCTCGAGGCGGTGCGCAAGGAGATCGACGACCTGGAGGGCCAGCGGTCCAAGGTCCGCAAGCTCCTGGTCAAGTACAAGCCCGAGACGCCGGCCGCACCGTCGGCCCCCGGCGGCGGGGGCGGCGGGGGCGGCAAGCCCGACGACGTCAGCGGCGCCAAGTCGCCCCTCGTCGGCACCAGCATGACCCCCCGGATGCGGACCGCGATGCTGGCCATCGACGGCAAGTTCGGCCCGTTCCCCACCATCGGCTGCTCCCGTCCCGGCGACCCGCAGGACCACGGCACCGGCACGGCCTGCGACTTCATGGAGAGCACCGGCGGCAACATGCCCAGCGCATCCGCCAAGGCGCACGGTGACGCCGTCGCCAACTACGTGATCGCCAACGCCTCCCGCCTGGGCATCAAGTACGTCATCTGGCGCCAGCGCATCTACGACATGCGCGGCAGCGGCGCCTGGAAGGCGATGGAGGACCGCGGCAGCGTCACCCAGAACCACTTCGACCACGTCCACGTCTCGGTCCTCTGACCGGCGAACACCCGTAGGCCGGGCCGGGCCGGCCCGGCCTGGCTGTCGGCTGGGCGTCCAATGTGACGGGTCCGCCTTGCGGGCCGTCGGTCAGCGGGCGAGGGTGGTCACCTCGTGGGTTCGGGCCGACCGGAGGGCGGCCTCGATGACCTCCAGACCGGTGATGGCGTCGGCCAGGTCCACCGGGGGGTCCGCCTCGCCGCGCAGTGTTCGCGCCACGCCCGCGTAGAAGTCCTGGTAGGCGCCCGGGTCGGTCGGTTCGGGCCGTTCGGCGCCCGGAACGCCCAGGCGGCCGTGCGACTCGGGCCGCGCGATGCCCCAGCCGGGGTCCTTGGGCGTCCTGCCCGCGCGCAGCGCCTCCTCCTGGCCGTCCATCCCCTGGACGGTGTAGGCGGCGGCGTCGCCGAGCACCCGGAACCTCGGGCCGGGGTGGGAGGCGGTCGCGCTCATCCAGAGGTGGGAGCGGGTCCCGCCGGGATGCGCGAGCGCGACGAACACGTCGTCGGCCGCCGCGGCGCCGGGGCGGCGGGCGTCGATCTCGGCGTACACCCGTTCGGGACGGCCGAACAGCGTGATCGCCTGGTCGATGAGATGGGGGCCGAGGTCGTAGAGGACGCCGCCGGCGGCGCGCGGATCGGCGGTCTCCTTCCAGCCGGGCCTGACCTCGGGCCGCCACCGCTCGAACCGGGACTCCAGGCGCAGCACGCCGCCGAGCGAGCCGTCGCCGGCCAGTCGCCGGACGGTGCGGAAGTCGCCGTCCCAGCGCCGGTTGTGGAACGGGATCACCGGCAGCCCGCGGACGGCGCTCAGCGCGGCGAGGGACCGGGCGTCGGCCGCGGTCGCCGCGACCGGCTTGTCGAGCACCACGGGCAGGCCGGAGGTCAGCGCCGTCCGGGCGAGCGGCACGTGCTGCCGGTTCGGCGCCGTGACCACCACCAGGTCGTACGCGCCGGTGGCCTCCCACAGCCGGTCGGTGCCGGCCAGCACCTTCGCCTCGGGGTGGCGGGCGCGCACGGCGTCCTGCCGCGCCGGGTCCCCCGTCACGACCGCGGCCAGCCGCAGCCCGGGGACCGAGGAGATCAGCGGGGCGTGGAAGATCGCCCCGCCGGTGCCGTAACCGATCAGTGCGACGCGCAGCTCCATGCCCCGATGATGTCCGATCGCCCGATCGACCTGGGGCGCGGGGTCGGCGGACGGAACCGGTGACGGCCCGTCGTAGGCTCCTTGCGGGAAATCAGGGCGAGTCGAGGGAGATGGCCGTTGTCCAAGCCAGTGCTGCTCACGGTCGACGACGACCCCGGGGTGTCCCGCGCCGTGGCCCGGGACCTGCGCCGCAGGTACGCCGGGTCGTACCGGGTCGTGCGCGCCGAGTCGGGCGGCCAGGCCCTGGAGGCGCTGGGGGAGCTGCGGCTGCGGGGCGACGACACCGCGATGCTGCTGGCCGACCACCGGATGCCCGAGATGAACGGGGTGGAGTTCCTGGAGCGGGCGATGGACGTGTTCCCCTACGCCCGCCGGGTGCTGCTGACCGCCTACGCCGACACCGACGCCGCGATCCGCGCGATCAACGTGGTGGACCTCGACCACTACCTGCTCAAGCCGTGGAACCCGCCGGAGGAGAAGTTCTACCCGGTGATCGACGCGCAGCTCGACGCGTGGAAGCGCACCGACCGGCGCGGCCCCGGGGAGCTGCGGGTGGTCGGGCACCGCTGGTCCGCCCGCTCCTACGAGGTCCGCGACTTCCTGGCCCGGCACCAGGTGCCCTACACCTGGCTGATGGACGGCGACCCCGAGGGCGCGGAGCTGGTCGCGGCGGCGGGGGCGCCGGAGCTGCCGCTGGTGGTCACCGCCGACGGCACCGCGCTGGCCGCGCCGAGCGACGCCGAACTGGCCGCGGCGGTGGGGCTGCCGACGGCGCCGTCCACCGGGTTCTACGACCTGATCGTGATCGGCGGCGGGCCGTCCGGGCTGGGCGCGGCGGTGTACGGCGCGTCCGAGGGGCTCGACACGGTGGTGGTCGAGCGGCACGCGCTCGGCGGCCAGGCCGGGCAGAGCTCCCGCATCGAGAACTACCTGGGCTTCCCCGACGGGGTGTCCGGGCAGCAGCTCGCCGACCGGGCCCGCCGGCAGGCCGACCGGTTCGGCGTGGAGCTGCTGGCCACCGGCGAGGTCGTCGCGCTGGAGTCGCGCGGCGCGACCCGGGTGGCGCGGCTGAGCGACGGCACCGAGATCGCCGCGCACGCCGTGATCGTCGCGACCGGGGTGTCGTACCGGCGGCTGGACGCCCCGGGAGTGGACGGCCTGGTCGGCCGCGGCGTGTTCTACGGCGCGGCGGTGACCGAGGCGCCGGCCTGCGCGAACGAGGAGGTCGCCGTCATCGGCGGCGCCAACTCGGCCGGGCAGGCGGCGGTGCACCTGGCCCGGTACGCCGAGCGGGTCCACCTGGTGGTCCGCGCCGGCGGCCTGGAGAAGTCCATGTCGCACTACCTGGTCGAGCAGATCGCCGCGACCCCCAACATCGAGGTGCACACCGGCACGACGGTGGCCGGCGCGGAAGGCTCCGACCGGCTGGAACGGCTCGTCGTCGACACGCCGGGCGGGACCAGGACGATCGACGCGCACTGGCTGTTCGTGTTCATCGGCGCGCAGCCGTTCACCGGCTGGCTGGACGGCTACGTCGAGTGCGACGACCGCGGCTACGTGGTCACCGGCCCCGACCTGGTCGCCGGGGGCCGCCGCCCGGCGGGCTGGCCGTTGCAGCGCCAGCCGTACCATCTGGAGACCAGCGTCCCCGGCGTGTTCGCGGCGGGCGACGTACGGTCGGAGTCGATGAAGCGGGTCGCCTCGGCGGTGGGCGACGGCGCCATGGCCGTCGCCCTCGTCCACCGATACCTGGAGCAGTCATGACGACGGTGCCGCCCGGCGAGCTGCGCGGGCTCTTCCTGTTCGAGGCCCTCGACGACGCGAAGCTGGCGTGGCTGTCCTCGCACGGCACGGCGCGGGAGCACCCCGCCGACTCGGTCGTCTGCGCCCAGGGCGACCCCGCCGAGTTCCTGTACGTCCTGCTGGACGGCGAGGTCCTGATGACCCAGCTGGTGCGGGGGCACAGCGTCGAGGTCAGCCGCACCTCCCGTCCGGGCGTGTACGGCGGCGCCGTCCAGGCCTACCTGGACGACCGGGTCGTGCAGAAGTACCAGCACACGCTGCGCGCCCTCGCGCCGTCCCGGATCTTCGCGCTGCCGGCCCGCAAGTTCGCCAAGGCGGTGCGCGAGTGGTTCCCGATGGCCACGCACCTGCTTGAGGGCAACTTCGTCGGGATGAGCAACAGCCGCCGCGCCGTCGACCAGCGCGAGCGGCTCACCGCGCTCGGCACGATCACCGCCGGGCTCACCCACGAGCTCAACAACCCGGCCGCGGCGGCGGCGCGGGCGAGCGCCGAGCTCGGCGACCGGCTGCTGGGCGCGCAGCGGCGGCTGGCCGAGCTGGCCGCCGCGGGTGTCGACTGCGGCCACCTCGGCACGCTGGTCCGGCTGCGCGAGCGCCTCAAGGAGCCGGGCGCGACGCCGGGCGCGACGCCGGGCGCGACGCCGGCCGCCCGCGGTCCCATGGAGGTCAGCGACGCCGAGGACGAGCTCGGCGACTGGCTGGAGGAGCACGGCGTCGGGGACGCGTGGGACCTGGCGCCCGGCCTGGTCGCCGCCGGGATCGGGGTGGCGGACGCCGAGGAGGTCGCCGCCGCCGCGGGCGACCAGCTCCCCGCCGCCACCCGCTGGCTGGCCGAGGTGCTGGAGGTCGCCCAGTTGCAGTCCGAGATCTCCGAGGCGATGAGCCGGATCACCGCGCTGCTCGACTCGGCCCGGCAGTACTCCCAGCTCGACCGCGCCGAGTACCACCGGGCCGACCTGCGCGAGCTGCTCGACAGCACGCTCACCATGCTCCGCCGCAAGATCGGCCCCGGCGTGGAGCTGCGCACCGACTACGCCCCGGACCTGCCGCCGGTGCCGGTCTTCGCCGCCGAGCTCAACCAGGTGTGGACCAACCTCATCGTGAACGCGCTGCATGCGATGGGCGGCACCGGCACCCTCACCGTCCGCACCGGCCGCGAGAACGGCAACGCGGTGGTGGAGATCGCCGACACCGGCCACGGCATCCCCGAGGACGACCTCGGACGGATCTTCACGCCGTTCTTCACCACCAAGCCGGTCGGGCAGGGCACCGGGCTCGGCCTGGATATCTCCTGGCGCATCATTGCCGACCGCCACAACGGCGACATCCGGGTGGAGTCCCGTCCCGGCGACACCCGCTTCCAGGTCGTGCTGCCGCTGAAGGGGCCCGCCGGCGGCGGGGAGGCCAGCGGTGCCGACGGCCTGGGCGAATGACGGCGAAGACGGCGGAGACGGCTGGTAGCGCGGAGACGGCCGAGGCCCGGCCGCCGGCTGGGAGCCGGTGCCGGGCCCGGGTGTGAGGGCGTCCAGCGGGGGCGGGCGCCTACTCGAACAGGTCGGGCTGCTCGCGGGTGATCTGGTCGTACAGCGGCTGGTAGTTGATCCAGCCGACCAGGTCGTTGCCGATCTGCCGATGGGTGAGCTCGGCGTTCTCGTGCTCGATCGGCACCACCTGCCCGGCGGCCTTGGCCAGTAGCTGCACCTGGCACGAGCGCTCCATGGTGATGAACCACCAGGCCGCGGCGTCCACGGTGTCGCCGACGGTGAGCAGGCCGTGGTTGCGCAGGATGAGGGCTTTGTGGCCGCCGAGGGCGGCCGCGATCCGCTTGCCCTCCTCCAGGTCGGTGACCACGCCGGTGTAGTCGTCGAACAGGCCGTGGTCCTGGTAGAACGCGCACACGTCCTGGGTGATCGGCTCCAGCTTCTGGCCGAGCGCCGAGACGGCCCGCCCGTGGGTGGAGTGGCTGTGCGCGGCGGCCACCACGTCCGGCCGGGCCTGGTGCACCTGGGAGTGGATCGCGAACGCGGCCTCGTTGACCGGGTAGCGGCCCTCGACGACCTGGCCCGCGTGGTTCACCAGGATCAGGTCGCTGACCCTGATGTGCTTGAACGACATGCCGAACGGGTTGACCCAGAAATGGTCGGTGTGCTCGGGGTCGCGGGCGGTGATGTGCCCGGCCACGCCCTCCTCGAAGCCGAACCTGCCGAAGATCCGGAACGCTGCGGCGAGGCGCTCCTTGCGGTGCCGGCGCTCGTCCTCGAGCGAGTCGAACGACGGTGGGAACCGGTAGATCAGGTCGGTCGCCAGCTTGTCGAGGAACTTCTCCTCATCGGACATGGACGGCTCCTAGGCGTTGTCTGCTACCACCAAAGCACATCCCGGCACGGGTGGCCTAGGCTGGCCACATCCAATCCTGGTGAGGTCGGTTGTCCGGCTGGGACAACCGGCCGCCCGCGGCGGAGAGATGACGACCATGGTGACGAGCGACCGCGACCGGTTCCTGCGGCTGCTGCTCGAGCGCGGCGGCGACCCGGGGCTGGTGGAGTCCACGGTGCGCGTCGCGCGCGGCGAGTCCGACCTGGTCGCCGCGCTCCCCGAGGAGGAGACGCGGCGGCACACCCGGGCGCTGCTGCACGGGGTGCTGGCCGCCCTGGAGAACGGGGGCGAGCCCGGCGCCGAGGTGCTGGCCGCGGCCGGGCGGCTCGGTTCGGACCGGGCGCGGCAGGGCGTGCCCGTCGCCGACTTCCTGGACGGCTTCCAGGCGGGCCGCGCGCACCTGGTCCGGGCGCTGATCGCCGAGGGCCGCCGACTGGAGGTGCCCGCGGGCGCCCTGCTCGACGGCGTCACCCGGATCGACGAGATCACCACGGTGCTGGTGCACCGCATGGTGCACGCCCACCGGGTCGCCGAGCTGGAGATGGCCCGCACCACCCGGGAGGGCCGCGCGCAGATGCTGCGGCGCCTCCTGCGCGGCGAGCCGGCGCCGGTGCTCGCGCCGCTGGATCCCGCCGCGTCCTACCACTGCGTGGTCTCCGACGTCAGCGACCCGGCCGTCGCCGCCCGGCTGGAGACCGTCCTCACCGCCGCCGGCCCGGGGCTCTGCGGCCTGGTCGACGGGCGGTTCGCCGCGCTGGTCGCCCGGCTGCCGGAGCCCGCGCCGGACGGGCCGCTGCTGGTGGCCGCGCCGCCCGCCCGGCCCGCCGACGTCGCGCCCCTCTACGGGCTCGGCCACCGGGTGCTGCGGGCGGGCGGCGCGGCCGGGCTCACCGGGCTGCGGCGGCTCACCGACCTGTCCCTGCTCACCGTGACCGCGGCCGAGCCGGAACTCGGGCGGCTGCTGGCCGGCGGGCTGCTCGGCGGGCTCGACGGCGACGACCCCTTCCACCGGCAGCTCGCCGGGACCGCGCTCGCCTACCTCGACCACGGCGGGCGGATCGAGCCGACGGCCGCCGCCCTCCACGTGCACGGCAACACCGTCAAGTACCGGGTGCGCCGCCTCCAGGAGCTCACCGGCCGCCCGCTGACCGACCCGGAGGGCGGCGCGGCGGTCGCGCTGGCCGCGCACTGGTGGTGGGCGCTCCGGAGCTGGCTCGCCGGAACCGGTCCCGGCGCTGGTCGTGACCGCTCCACCGGGCCAGGATGATTGACAGGACGGCGTCCGGAGGCGGGCGCGCACGGATGAGAGGGGAGCCCGTGACGGCACCGCGGATCGGCACGGTGATGTGGCCCATGCAGTCCTGGCCGGAGGCCGGGGAGACCTGGCGGCGCGCCGAGGAGTGCGGCTTCGACACCGCCTGGGTCTACGACCACACCGCCTGGCGGGGCACCACGCCCTGGTACGACGCCTTCACCACGCTCGCCGCCGCCGCGGCGGTCACCTCGCGGGTCCGGCTCGGCACGCTGGTCACCTCGCCCAACTTCCGGCACCCCGTCCCGACCGCCCACGCGATCAAGACGGTCGACCACATCAGCGGCGGCCGGCTGACCGTCGGCATCGGCGCGGGCGGCACCGCCCGCACCTCCGACGCGGGCATCCTCGGCGGCCCGGAGTGGACGGCCCGGGAGCGCGCCGACCGCTTCGCCGAGTGGGTGGAGCTGCTCGACCTGGTGCTGCGCGGCCCGGAGACGACGTTCGAGGGCGCCCACTACTGCGCCCGCGAGGTCGTCTCGGAGCCCGGCTGCGTGCAGCGCCCGCGGGTCCCGTTCGTGATCGCCGGCAACGGCCCGCGCGGGATGCGGCTGGCGGCCCGGTACGGCACCGTCTGGGTCACCAACGGCAGCAAGGACGGCGCGGCGCCCGAGGACGCCGTCCGGGACCAGCTCGCCGCGCTGCGCGAGGCGTGCGAGGCCGAGGGCCGCGACCCGGGCGACCTGCGGCACCTGCTCCTGACCGGCTTCACCGATGAGCCGTGGATCGAGTCGGCGGACGCCTTCGACGACCTGGCCGGGCGCTACGCTGAGCTCGGCATCACCGACATCGCGCTGCACTGGCCCCGGCCCGGCACCCCCTGGGAGGCCGACATGAAGGTCTTCGAGGCCGTCGGGGCGGCCCACGCGACCGAACGCTGACGGGACCCCCATGCCGTACGTGCTGCTCGTCCTGGCCGTCCTCTTCGAGGTCACCGCGACCCTGGCGCTGCGCGCGTCCGAGGGGCTGAGCAGGCTGGGCCCGTCGAGCGTGGTGGTGGTCGGCTACCTGGTCTCCTTCTTCCTGATGGCCAGGGCGCTCACCGCGCTGAACGTCGGCCCGGTCTACGCGATCTGGTCGGCGCTCGGCACCATCGGCGCGTTCGCCGGGGGCGTGCTGCTGTTCGGCGAGCCGGTCCGCCCGGCAGCCGTCGCCGGAGCCGCGATCATCGTGGTCGGCGTGGTCGTGATGAACTTCGGCGGCGGCATCGGGCACAGCTGACATGGACTCCTTCCTCGGCCTCGCGGTCCCCGCCCTGATCGCCGCCGTCTTCGTGGTGGTGGTCGGCGGCAACGTCTGGGGCGCGCTGTCGCGGCGGCGGGACGGCTCGCACGGCCTCAGCGCCTGGGCCCGTGAGCATGGCTGGTACTACTGCCACGGCACGATCCGAGTGCCCTGGCACGATCTGATGGGCCTTTCGTCGTTCCGCGTCCGCCGCCTCCTGCACGGGCGGTCCGGCGCGCTCTGGGCCGATGTGTGCCACTGCACCTACGAGACCCGCGGCAACAGCGGCACCGGCTCCGGACGGACCCACTCCACCACGACCGTGCACGACATCGTGGTGGCCGCCGCCGAGCTCGGCGGCGGGCGGCCCGGCATGGAGGTGCACCGGCGCGGCCTCGGGTCCCGGATGGCACGCGCCCTCGGCAAGAGGGCCGAGGTGGAGAGCGGGGACGACGAGTTCGACCGGCGGTACCGGCTGGAGAGCGGCGACCCGGACGCGGCCCGCCCGTTCCTGTCGCCCGAGCTCGTCCAGGCGCACCTGCGGGACGAGATCACCCCGTGGCGGCTGGAGCGGGGCACCCTGATCGTCGTCGAGGACGGCGTCCTCGAGCCCGCGGAGATCGGGCGCCGCCTCCAGAACCTGGAGCGCATCGCCGTGCTCCTCGGCCACCGGGGCGGCCTCGCGGGCTGACCCCGGGCCTCACTCGTACATCTGCCCGCACACCGCGATCCGCGCCAGGTCGGCCCAGGTCATGGTGGTGATGGCGCGCACGTACGAGCGGGACGGGGACTCGCCCGGCTTCGGGGGCAGCGGCACCCGGGCGCCGTCGTCGGCGTCCCAGCCGCCGAGGCTCCCGGCGACCGCGCACTCCAGGTAGGTGGCGGGGTCGAAGTTGTACCAGCGGCCGGGGGTGGCGCGGGCGCCGGTGCCGGGAGGACGCGGCGCGTCCACGCCGAAGCGCGCCTGCGGGCCGGGCGGCGCGGCCAGGAAGTCCTCCAGGTCGGCGAGCTGGGAGAGGATCACCCGTTCCCAGTCGGCGTACCCGTCCGGCTCGTCGCCGGGGAGCGCCAGGTCCTTGCCGCTCCACTCCGGGTCGTAGCCGGCGGGCGGGGTGGTGGAGGCCGCGGCGAACATCGCGGCGACGTCGTCGGGTTCGAGCCGCTCGCGGTCGCTCAGCGGGGCGCTGACCTTCCAGAGCGCGCGCAGGAACGCCGACAGGGACCACGACGCCGCCCTCGCCTCCTGCCCGAGGTGCAGGAAGTGCAGGTAGAGGTCGCGGTTGGTCTGGACGGCCGGTCCCGGCGGCCCGGCCACCCAGTACGCCTGCTTGTGCGGGACGCCGCTCTCCAGGGACAGGACCTGGGCGAGCGCCGCGACCCTGGAGTCGTGGGCGGCCATCGTGAACTCGTTGCCGAGGTCGTCCTGGCGCATGACGTTCCACGTGTCCATCCGGCCCCTCCACGGTCGGTGATGCGGATCTCGGCATCCCGCGGAGAGAGTCTCCTATTCCGGTCTGGACTACTAGTAGGTGCCATGTCACTTTCGGGCTTCGAAGTCGTGACCTTCCGCATATGCCGGGCTCCGGTGAGGTGCCGGAGCCGGGCGCGGGGAGACCGGGGCGGCGGCGCGGGACGGGGGCGCGGGACGGGACGGCGAGGTGCGAGAGGAAGGCGCGGTCACAGCTTGGAGTGGTGGATGACCTGCATGTCGGTGAATCCGTACAGTCCCCACGGCCCGTTCTCGACGCCGATGCCGCTCCACTTGAACCCGCCGAACGGCTGGTGCGGGGCCAGCGCCAGGTGCGTGTTGACCCACGCGGTGCCGCACTCCAGCCGGCCGGCGACCTCGCCGGCCCGTTCGGCGTCGGCGCCCCACACCGAGCCGGACAGGCCGAAGTGGGTGCCGTTGGCGCGGGCGATCGCCTCGTCCAGGTCGCGGTACCTGACGATGGGCAGCGCCGGGCCGAACTGCTCCTCGTCCACGATCCGGGCGCCGTCGGCGACGTCGGCGAGGATGGTCGGCTCGAAGAAGTAGCCGGGGCCGTCGATCGGCCGGCCGCCGGCCGCCGCGCGGGCGCCGCCCGCGAGCGCGTCGGCGACCAGCTCGCCGACCCGCTCGAACTGCGCCCGGTTGTTGACCGGCCCGTACTGGACGCCCTCGTCCAGGCCGTTGCCGACCCTGGCGGCGCGGGCGAGCTCGGCGAGCGCGTCGACGACGTCGGAGTAGAGCGCCTCGGGCACGTACACCCGCTTGATCGCCGAGCAGACCTGGCCGTTGTTGTGGAACGCGGCGCCGAACAGCCTCCCGGCGACGGCCGCGGGGTCGGCGTCGTCGAGCAGGATCGCCGGGTCGTTGCCGCCGAGCTCCAGGGTGACCCGCTTGAGGTCGGGCGCGGCGGCGGCGGCGACCCGCTTGCCGGTCGCGACGCTGCCGGTGAAGCTGATCTTGCGGGGGACCTCGTGCGAGGTCATCCAGGCGCCGAGCCGGTCGCCGCCGCTGACCACGTTGAGGACGCCGGGCGGCAGCACCTCGCGCAGCACCTCGCCGAGCTTGAGGGTGGACAGCGGGGTGTACGGCGACGGCTTGAGCACCATGGTGTTCCCGGCCCGCAGCGCCGGCGCGAGCTTCCAGATCCCCAGCAGCAGCGGGAAGTTCCACGGCGTGATGGCCGCGACCACGCCCATCGGGCGGCGGACCACCTCGACGCGGGCGGCGCCGTCGTCCTGGATCACCTCGCGGGGCAGCTCCAGGTCGGCGAAGTACTTCAGCCAGACCCCGGCCCCCATCACCTCCGTGGTGGCGTCGGCGAGCGGCTTGCCCTGCTCCAGGGTGAGGATCCGGCCGATCTCCTCCGACCGGGCGAACATCAGGTCGGCCGCCGCGTGCAGCGCCTTGCGCCGGGCCGCCTCGTCCCCGCGCCAACCGGGGAGGGCGGCCTGGGCGGCGGCCATCGCCGCGTCGAGCTGCTCGCGCGAGGCGTCGGGTGCCCGCTCGGCGACCTCCCCGGTCGCGGGGTCGACCACGCCGAACGTGCCGGGCGCGGCGACGGCCTGGCCGCCGATGGTCATCGTGTAGTCGGACACTCGATCCTCCACTTCGACGCGCATACCGAACGTCGTTCACTATCCACCCGGGGAGCGTCCGGACCAGCCCTGCCCAGGGCCGGACGCGCTCGTCCCGGAGCCGCGACGTTAGCCGCCCGCGGCCTTCCCGTCACGCAGCTCGGCCAGCGGCCTGCGGGCCTGGGGGCGAACGCGGCGTCCCGGGCGGTGACACCGCGTCCCCGGCCACCGCGTCCGGACCGGGCCGTGGCCGCTTCCGGCTGCGCCGCCCACGGCGCGGCCCGCAGTGTGGATGATCTCTCCATGCGATCACGTCTCAGCGCGGTGTTCGCCCTCCCCCTCGCCCTCGCCGCATCCGGCGGGGCGACCGCGGCGGCAGCACCCACACCGTCCATCGCCAAGCCGCCCCCGAGGCTGGCCGGCGCGCATCCCTGCGCGGGCCAGCCGGGCTTCACCTGCTCGACCCTCACCGTGCCGCTCGACCACCGCGGCCGGGCGGGGGGCGAGCTGGACCTCCAGGTCGCGACCGCGGGGAACACCGACGCACCCAAGGGCGTCCTGCTGTTCCTGACCGGCGGTCCGGGACAGCCCGGCGTCCCCTACATCTCCTCGCTCACCGGCGGCCGGCTGCCCGAGCTGGCCAAGACCCACCGGTTCGTGATGATCGACCAGCGCGGCACCGGCGAGTTCGGCGGGATCGACTGCCCGCGGCTCCAGGCCGCCGTCGGCGGCTCCGACATCGAGCCCGCCCCGCCCGAGGCGGTGAGCGAGTGCGCGGGCATCCTCGGCGGCGAGCGGCAGTACTACACCACCGAGCAGACCGTCGGCGACCTGGACCTGCTGCGCCAGGCGCTCGGCACGCGGAAGATGGCGGTGGACGGCGTCTCGTACGGCTCGTTCGTCGCCGCCCGCTACGCCGCCGCGCACCCGCGCAACGTCAGCAGGGTCGTGCTCGACTCCGTCCTGCCCTACACCGACCCGCAGGGCGACGACATGCTCTACCTGACCGGGCTCCGGGCCACCGGCCGCGTGCTCCGCGCCGCGTGCGCGACCGCTCCGGCCTGCGGCTACGACCCGGCCCGGGACCTGGCCTGGCTCGCCCGGCACCGCAAGGACGCCGTACTGATCTGGGACATGCTCGTCAGCTACGAGTTCCGCGACCCCACCTACCGCTCCCCGGACCCGGGGGGCCTGCCCGCCGGGTCCGGGGACGCCGTGCGCGCGATCCACGAGGCGCGCCGCGGCGAGCCCGCCCGCCTGGACAGGCTGCTCGAGCTGATGAACTCCGGCGACGACGACCACGCGTCCTACAGTTCCGGATCGCACGTCGCGACGATCTGCGGTGACGGCGCTTTCCCCTGGGGCACCTCCGAGACCCCGGTGGCGAAGCGCGCCGAGCTCCTGGAGCGGACCCGCGCGCGGCTGCCCGCCGGCGCCACCTGGCCGTTCACCGCGGACACCGCGGTCGGCAACGGCTTCGTCCAGAGCTGCCTCAACTGGCCGGCGGCCCGCCACGGCGCCGAGCCCGGACGGCTGCCGGACATCCCCTTCCTGCTGGTCAACGGGGACCACGACCTGTCGACGCCGCTCGAATGGGCGCGGGAGGCCGTCCGGTACGCGCCGCGCGGCGAGCTGGTGGTGGTGAAGGGCGCCGCGCACTCGGTCCAGAACCAGGAGCGCGGCACCCAGGGCCGCCAGGCGGTCTACCGCTTCCTCAACGGATGAGCCAGGCCGGGCCGGGCGTCCACCGCCCGGCCCGGTCCGGCCCGCGCCGGCCGGCTCAGGTCCCTCGGGGACGTCCCGGGTGCGGGTATCGGACGGCCGCCGGTCAGTTCTTCGCTGGGAAGACGCACAGGAGCGAGCCGATGCGCCTGCGCCCGCCGTAGCCGGCCTCCTCGAGCCGCACCAGCCCCGCCTTGTCCCGGGGCGCCGCGCAGGCGGCGGTGACGCCGACGCGCCGCAGGGCCTCCCGCACCTCCGCGGCACTGGGCTTGTCCCCGCCGGCCGCGCGGACGACCTCGGTCAGCAGGAGGCGGTCGGCTGCGAACGGGGGCGGGGCGGGCACCATCTCCAGATAGTGGTCGTTGGCGTTGACGGCGTGCACGCGCGTCGACAGCAGCGGCACCGCGCGCATGTAGTTCTTCGGCATCAGCACCGTGCCGTCCGGTCCGGCGGCGCCGATCACCGCGCGCGCCGTCCCGACCTCCACCGCCGGGAACTTCCAGGCGGGCCGCCCGGTCGTCCATGAGCCGTTCGCCTCCGACCAGACCGGCGTCCCGGCGGCGACGATGGCGACCGCGAGCGCGGCGGCCGGGACGAACGGGGCGAGCGGGGCGAGGACGAGTGGGACCCCGGCCCGCGAGGCCGCCGCGCCCAGGCGTTCGCGCAGGCCGGCGGGCGGCGAGACGGTGGCCAGCAGCCCGATCAGCACGGGCGCGGGCGCCACCCACAGCGTCCGCCACATCACCTGGGCGGTGCCGGCCGCGTCGCCCACCGCGCCCATCACGCCCGGCAGGAGCGCCAGCGTCACCACCGCCGCGCCGCCGAGCGCGATCAGCGAGGGGACGGCCCGCCGAGCGCACCAGGGGGCCGCCCACAGCGCGCATCCGGCGAGCACCCCCAGCACCCCGTCCAGCAGCACCCACGAGAAGCTGCGGGGCGCGCCCGCGACGTGGCCGACGACGCTGGTGTTCCCATGGAAGAGCGCGACCGCCAGCCCGGCGCCGAGCGGGTAGGCCATCGCCGCGCACGCCGCCAGCCCGGTCCGGACCCGCCCCGACGCGACCAGCGGGGCGGCGGCGGCGACGGTGACCAGCGGGATGATGATCGCCGCGGTCGAGGTGAGGCCGATCGCGGCGACCCCGGCGGCGGCGAGCAGCAGCAGCCCCGACCGGGTCGGCCGCTGGGCGAACCGGGTCAGGTACACGTACAGCACCGGGATCAGCGCCGACACCAGGACGGCCTTGCCCTGCCACATCCGCAGCAGGTGGAACGAGCCGAGCGAGGCGGGCCCGGTGCCGGACCACAGCAGGTAGAGGGCCGCCACGGCGAAGCAGGCCGCCGCGCGCCGCGGCGCCCAGGAGCGGGCCAGCCGCCACAGCGACCAGACGGCCAGGAACGTGACCACGGGCAGGAGCACGTACCAGAGGAAGGACGGCGCGGGGACGCCGAGCACTCGCGCGATCGCCCCGGCGAGCACCTCGATCGAGGAGACGGGCGGCTCCCCGGCCACCGGGCCGGTCGCGCCCTGGGTGAAGATGACGTCCCGGAACGGGATCCGCCCGCTGTCGGCGGTCGCGACCGAACGGGAGACGAAGTAGGCGTCGTCGCCGTCGGAGTTCACGATGAACAGGGACGCGGCGGCGAACCCGGCCCCGGTGGCGAGCGCGACGGGCGTCCCCCACCGCCCCCCGGTCCGCTCACCCGGTTCGCCCGCCTCCGCGTCTGATGGGGACGCCTCCGACGCCTCGCCCGTCATGGACGGCTTCGACGCCCGGCCCGGCTCGGCCGGCGTCCGGACGCGGAGCAGCGCGAACGCGCTCGCGCAGACGCTCACCAGACCCGGCGCCCACGTGCACCACCAGGGCACGCCCGACCCGTGCAGCCCGGCGGACGTCCCGGCAACGATCCCGGTGACGACGGCGACGACGGCGGCCACCGCCGTCAGCGGACGCGCGCCGCGCCCCTGCACGCCCCGTCCGGCCGGACGGCGGATGGCGGAGGGAGAGCCGTTCCAGAGCGGGCGGTCCTTCAGCGCCCCCCGCGCGAGCAGTGCGGCGCACACGGCCGCCAGGGCGAGCCAGACGGCCAGCAGCGTCCAGGTGGGCGGCCGGAACAGCAGGCCCAGATGGTAGACGAGCGTCCATCCCGCGAGCAGCAGCAATGCGGCGTCGGCCACCCGGTCGGTCACGCGCGTCATGCTTACCCCCGATGTTCTTTTTTACTACCGTTGGGACGTCCGAGGGGGGAGCGGAGTTCACCGGATGAGCCGCGCTATGCCCAGAAGATCACATCTCAATGCCATAAGTCGGGAAATAGTGCGTCGTGCCGGAGACCCATGCTGTGATGGGCCGCGAACGGGAGTCCGCGCACCCCGGCGCGGACGTCTCCGATGGGATGTGATGCGCGGTGCGCCATGCGTTCGGCTTCCTCCTGGGCGTGCTGCTGGCCCCCGCCCTGCTGTACGGCGCCGCCTGGGGGTTCGTCCAGGCCGCGCACTCCTTCGACGGGGCCGGCCACGAGATCACCGACCGGACCCGCATGTACGGGGCGTTCGCCCTGCTCGCCGCGGTCGGCCTGGTGATGGGCGTGGTCATCGTGGCCCGCTGGGCCTCGCCGCTGGTGTCGCTGGTCCCGGCGCTGGCCCTGCTCGGCCTGTCGGCCTGCTTCCTGGTCGACCCGGACCGCGTCCTGGACCTGCCCGGAAAGGTGCCCCCTGCGGGCGACCTCGACACCGGCCTGCGCGTGCTGATGGGCTCCGGCGTCTACGCGCTGATGGGCTTCGCGCTGCTGGTGCCGGCCTGGGCGCCGCGCCGCTGGGGATCGGGGAAGGACGACGAGCCCGCCTCCGCGGGGTACTACTCGGCGTCGGGGCGCTGAGCGGCCGGGCCCACATGCCGGGGCCGGCCCTGTCAGCCCCCGTCAGTCCTGGCGCTGTCCCCCTTCCCCGCGTCCCCTACTGGCCCGTCTTCGTCACGAACCGTGTGGTGTAGGTCTTGGACAGGTCGATCTGGTCCTTCTTGCCCTGCACGTTGGGCGAGAACTGGGCCAGCACCTCCAGCACGTTCGCGGCGCCCTCAGCGGGCATGACGCCGTCGCCGTTGAACATGCTGATCGAGTCGCTGACCGCCTTCTCGTACAGCTTCGGGTCGCCCCCGGCGTAGTCGGCGGGCATCTGCGCGGCGATCTCGGCCGGCTTGTGCGCCTTGATCCAGCCGAGCGTCTTGACGAACGCGGCGGCGAGCTTGCCCACCGTCCCGGCGTTCGCGTCGACGTAGGCGCAGTCCATGTACAGCGAGCTGGAGGGATAGAGCCCGCCGAGCGCCGCGCGGGTGCCCTCCACGGTGCGCATCTCCACCATCACCTTGGCCTTGCCGGTGGCGGTCAGCTTGGCGATGGTCGGGTCGGTGGTCATGCCGGCGTCGATGCCGCCGTTGTCCAGGCTGGAGATGAACGTGGGGCCGGCGCCCGCCTTGACCGTGGTGTAGTCGGAGGTCTTCACCCCGTTCCGCACCGCGAGCGCCCGGGTGATGAAGTCGGTGGACGAGCCGGGGCTGGTCACGCCGAGCCTGGCGCCCTTGAACGCGGCGGGTGAGCCGATCCGGCCCGCCTTCCCGGCCGCGACCATCTCGGCCTCGCCGGGCACGTCCGCCATCTGCACCACGCTCTGCACGCACTTGCCCTTGGTCTGGAGGTCGATGGTGTGGTCGTAGAACCCGACCACGGCCTGCACGTCGCCGGAGATCAGCACGTTCTCGGCCTGCGCGCCAGCGGGCTCGGTGAGCAGCTGCACCGTCAGGCCCTGCTCCTTGAAATAGCCGAGCCGCTCGGTGAGCTTGGCGGGCAGGTAGATCACCTTGTCGATCCCGCCGACCATGATCTTCACGGTGCCGCCGGACCCGCCGGAGCCGCCGGACGTGCCGCGCGAGTCGCGGCACGCCGACAGCGACAGCGCGGTGAGCGCGGCGAGCGCCGCCGCGGCGGCCCGGGTGCGGGCGTGCGGACGGCCGGGGTGGGGCGAGCGGGGGGTGCGGGGGGTGCGCATGGGTGCCTCC
Source organism: Spirillospora sp. NBC_01491 (assembly GCF_036227065.1). Lineage (GTDB taxonomy): Bacteria > Actinomycetota > Actinomycetes > Streptosporangiales > Streptosporangiaceae > Spirillospora > Spirillospora xylanilytica. Next base: position 1,154,510 of record NZ_CP109432.1, on the reverse strand, counting down.
TGCATGGTCGATGCCGATCAGATCTGGGCGTCGTGGCCGGCCGCCGGCGGGCGCCAGCGCAGCAGCCGGCCCTCCAGCAGCGTGAGCAGCCACTCGGCGAGCAGCGCGAGCACCGTGATGATGATCATTCCGGCGTAGATGCCGGCCGAGTCGAACGTGCCCTGGGAGTGGTTGATGAGCAGGCCGAGGCCCTTGTCGGCGCCGCTGTACTCGCCGACCACCGCGCCGATGATGGCGAAGCCGAAGGCGGAGTGGAGCGAGGCCAGGATCCACGAGGTGGCGCTCGGCACCACGATCGTGGTCAGCACCTGAAGGCGTCCCGCGCCGAGGATCCGGGCGTTGTCGACGAGGCTGCGGTCCACCTCGCGGGCGCCCTGGAAGGCGTTGAAGAACACCGCGAAGAACACCAGCACGAACGCCGTCGCGATCTTGGACTGCATGCCGAGCCCGAACCAGATCACGAACAGCGAGGCCAGGATGATCCGCGGGATGGCGTTGGCCGCCTTGATGAACGGCGCGCACACCTCCGACAGGAACCGGCTGCGGCCGAGCACGATGCCGAGCAGCACGCCGCCGGCGGCGCCGAGCGCGAAGCCCGCCACCGCCTCCTGGAGCGTGTAGGAGATCTGCTCCCAGATCGAGCCCTGCGAGGTGCCGTCGGTGAACCAGCCGACCAGCCGTTCCCAGATCTTGGACGGCCTGGAGTAGTAGAAAGGGTCGATCCAGTGGGTGGCCGACAGCTCCCACAGGCCGAGCCAGGCGGCCACCATCAGCATCCGCACCGCGTTGATGCCTGCGCCGCGGCGCAGGCCGGCGCTGCGCAGCCGCGCGACCGCGTCCTGCTCGTCCCGGCCGTCCGGCGCCTCTTCCGGAGCCCCGCCCGCGCCGCCCGGCCCCGCGGTCCCGGCGGCCTCGACCATCTTGCCGGTCCCGGTGGTCCCGGCGGCCTCGGTCGCCCTCGCGTCACGCGCCACGGCCGGCCCCCCGCTGACGGGTGATCTGCACTTCCTCGCGCAGCGAGTCCCAGACCTCGCGGTAGATGTCCAGGAACCCGGCGGTGAGGCGGACCTCCTCGGCGTCGCGCGGCCGGTCGAGCGGCACCGGGAACGAGCCCTTGATGGTGGCCGGACCCGCCGTCATCACCACGACCCGGTCGGCGAGGACCACCGCCTCCTCCAGGTCGTGGGTGACGAAGACGACCGCCGCGCCCGACCCCGACCACAGCCGCAGCAGCTCGTCCTGCATGAGCCCGCGGGTCTGCACGTCCAGGGCGGAGAACGGCTCGTCCATGAGCAGCACCGTCGGCTCGTTCACCAGCGTCTGGGCGAGCGCGACGCGCTTGCGCATGCCGCCGGAGAGCTGGTGCGGGTAGTAGCCCTCGAAGCCGTCCAGGCCGACCCGCGCGACCCAGTCGCGGGCCCGCTCGCGGGCCTCCCGCTTGGACGCGCCGCGGTAGCGCGGTCCGGTCGCGACGTTGTCCAGCACGGTCCGCCACGGCAGGACGGCGTCGTGCTGGAACATGTAGCCGACGCCGCCGGGGATCCCGGCGACCGGCTCGCCGTGCACCAGGACCCGGCCGCGCGAGGGCGGTTCGAGGCCGGAGACCAGTGAGAGCGTGGTCGACTTGCCGCAGCCGGTGGGGCCGACCACGGCCACGAACTCGCCGGCCGCCACGGTGAGGTCCAGGTCGCGGACGGCGGTGTGCACGGCGCCGCGCGCCGACCGGAAGCGCTTGGTGGCCCCGCTCAGCTCGATCACGGGACCGCCGGGGGGTGGTTGGTTGGGCATGCGCGCACCGTACGAAGGTGAGCCGGGTCACCGGAACCCTTCCCCGCGATGTGCTCGCAAGCCGCGTTAGGCCGCGTTGAGCGCGTTCCCCCGGGTTCTGCTCGTTCTGCTCACCGGGGGGCTGGGCAGCGCGCCGGGCATCGATTACGGTGTCACGCCATGGCGGTCCGCCCCCGCATCCCCTTCGTCCGGCAGGTGCTGGTCCTCCAGGTCGGCGTGGTCGTGGTCGTCGCCTCCCTCGGCTACGGGCTGGTCGCCTGGATGCTCGACGACGAGCTGCGCGACCAGTACGGGCAGCGCGCCCTGACGGTGGCGCGCAGCGTCGCCGCCGACCCGGCGGTCGCCGCCGCGGTGGCGGCCGGCGATCCCGGCCGGACGGTGCAGCCGCGGGCCGAGCGGGTCCGGGCCCGCACCGGCGCCCTGTTCGTCGTGGTGACCGACGAGCACGGCATGCGGTACTCCCACCCCACGCCGGGCGAGCTCGGCCGCCGGGTCAGCACCGACCCGTCCGAGGCGCTGGCGGGCCGCGAGGTGGTCCGGGTCGAGCGCGGCACCCTCGGCCTGTCGGCGCGCGGGAAGGTCCCGCTGTACGGGCCGGGCGGCGCGGTCCTCGGCGAGGTCAGCGTCGGGTTCGACGCCCGCTCGATCGACCGCGAGCTGAGCCGCGCGCTGCGCGACCTCGGGCTGTTCATCGCGGGCGCGCTGCTGCTCGGCGTGCTCGCCTCGGCCGCCATCGGGCGCCGGCTCAAGCGGCAGACGCTCGGCCTGGAACCGTACGAGCTGGTGGAGCTCGTCCAGGAGCGGGAGGCGGTGCTGCACGGGGTCGGCGAGGGCGTGCTGGCGGTCGACCCGGCCGGCCGGGTCGCGGTCTGCAACGTGGAGGCGGCGCGGCTGCTCGGCGTCGCGCCCGAGCGCGGCGCGCCGGCGGCGGGGCTGGCCGGCGACGGCGCCCTCCGCGAGGTGCTGACCGGACGGCGCGCGGCCGGCGACCTGTTCGTCACGGCGGGGGAGCGGGTGCTGGTGGTCAACCGCCGAGAGGTGCGGCACGACGGCCGCGACCTCGGCGCCGTCATCACGCTGCGCGACCGCACCGACCTGGAGACGCTCGCCCGCGAGCTGGACTCGGTGCGCACCCTCTTCGACGCGCTGCGCGCGCAGCGGCACGAGTACGCCAACCGGCTGCACACCCTGTCCGGGCTGATCCAGCTCGGCCACCACGAGGAGGCCGCCGCCTACATGGGGACGCTGATGGAGGACTCCGGCGGCCGTCCGCCCGAGTCGGTAAGCCTGCCCGACCCGCTGCCCGACCCCTACCTCCAGGCGTTCCTGTCGGCCAAGGCGGCGGTGGCGGCGGAGAAGGGGGTGCGGCTCGTCATCGGCGCGGGCAGCTACGTGCCCGGCCGCGTCGCCGAGCCCCTGGACGTCACCACCGTCGTCGGGAACCTGGTCGACAACGCCGTCGAGGCCGCCCGGCTGGGCGCGCGGCGGCCCGCGCGGGCCGAGGTCGAGCTCCTCGGCGACGGCCGCGACCTGCACGTCACCGTCACCGACTCCGGCGACGGTGTGCCGGACGGCCTGCGCGAGGCCGTCTTCACCGACGGGGTGTCGACCCGCGACGGCGCGGCGGGCCGTCCGCGCGGCCTCGGCCTCGGGCTGGCCCGGCGCACCGCGCGGGCCCGCGGCGGCGACGTCACCCTCGCGGGACCGGACGCGCCCGGCGGCGCGGACGGCGCCGGGGCCGAAGCCGGCGCCGTCGTGGTCGCCCGGCTGCCCGGAGTGCTCGGGGCGGAGGCGGCGCAGTGATCGGCGTACTGGTGGTGGACGACGACTTCCGGGTCGCGCAGATCCACGCGGGCTTCGTGGCGGCGCTGCGCGGGTTCACCGTGGCCGGGCTCGCGCACACCGCCGCCGAGGCCCGCGCGCTCGCCGCCGAGCGGACGCCCGCGCTGGTGCTGCTCGACGTCTACCTGCCCGACGAGTCGGGACTGGCGCTGCTGCCCGAGCTGGACGCCGACGTGATCATGGCGACGGCGGCGGCCGACCCGGTCTCGGTCCGGACCGCGCTGCGGCACGGCGCGCTGCACTACCTGATCAAGCCGTTCACCGCCGGCGCGCTCGCCGCCCGGCTGACCGCCTACGCCCGCTACCGGGGCGCGCTCGGCGCGGGCGGCGAGCTGAGCCAGGCCGCCCTGGACGGCGCCGTCCGGGCCCTGTACGCGCCGCTGCACGCCGAGCCGCCCGCGCCCAAGGGCCAGTCGCCGGTGACGGCCCGGCTGATCGCCGAGGCGCTCCAGCGGGCCGAGGAACCGCGCTCGGCGACCGAGATCGCGGACCGGGTCGGGATCTCCCGCGCCACCGCGCAGCGCTACCTGGCCGCGCTCGCGCAGGGCGGCCGGGTCAAGGTCACGCTGCGCTACGGCGCCACCGGGCGGCCCGAGCACCAGTACGCGTGGTCGCCCCGGTAGAGCCCGGCGAGGACCTCCTCGATGTCGGCCTCGCGGAGCGAGATGTCGCGGACCTCGTGCCGTTCGGCCAGCGCCGACACCACCGCGGCGGCGTTGACCGCGTTCGGCAGCCGCAGCCACTGCCGCGGCCCCTCGGTGCGCAGTACCTCGATGCCGTCCAGGACGACCGGCGGGCCCGGCCGGGCCAGCTCCACCACCAGCATCCGGTCGGCGCCGACGGTGGCGCGCAGCCGGTCCAGCCCGCCGTCGAAGGCCAGCCGGCCGTGATCGATGATCATCACCCGGCGGCAGAGCCGCTCGATGTCGCCGAGGTCGTGCGTGGTCAGCAGGATGGTGGTGCCGCGCTCGGTGTTCAACCGTTCCAGGAACCCCCGCACGGTCGCCTTGCTCACCACGTCCAGCCCGATCGTCGGCTCGTCCAGCACCAGCAGCTCGGGACCGTGCAGCAGCGCCGCGGCGAGGTCGCCGCGCATCCGCTGCCCCAGGCTGAGCTGCCGGACGGGGGTGTCGAGGAACGGCTCCAGCTCCAGCAGCGCGGTCAGCTCGGCCAGCCGCGTCCGGTGCGCCGCGGCGTCCACCCGGTAGAGGCGGCGGATCAGGGTGAGGCTGTCGCGCAGCGGCAGGTCCCACCACAGCGTGGTGCGCTGCCCGAACACCACGCCGATCCGCCGCGCCAGTTCGGTGCGCCGGCGCGCGGGGTCCAGCCCGCAGACCCGCAGCGACCCCGACGACGGGGTCAGGATGCCGGTCAGCATCTTGATGGTGGTGCTCTTGCCCGCCCCGTTCGGGCCGAGGTACCCGACGAACTCGCCGCGCCGGACGGTGAACGAGACGCCGTCCACCGCGTCCAGCGTGGTGCGGGTGCGGCGCAGCCGCCCCGACCGCTTGCGCACGGTGAACGACTTGGCGACGTCCTCGGCCTCGATCATGCCCGGCTCCGCTCGCATCGGCTCCTCAGCTCCCCGTCGACCGGTAGTGCCGCAGCCCGGTGCGCCACGCGACCGCCGCCAGGCCGCACAGTACGGCCGCGACCGCGGGCGAGGCGAACCGCGCCGCGCCGGGCAGCCCCAGCGGGTCGGCCCGGCCCAGCACGTACAGCGCGGGCTGCCAGTTGATGAACGCGAGCGGCACGACGAACGTCACCCCGCGCACGAAGTCCCGCGCGAACAGGCTCATCGGGTACTGCGTCAGGAACGCGCCCCCGTAGGTCAGCGACTTGGTGGCGCCGTGGCTGTCGACCAGCACGAACTGCACCGAGGCGGTCAGCACCCAGATCCCCGCGAAGATCGCCAGACCGGACGCCACCATCAGCGGGATCATCGCCACCCGCCCCGCGGTCCAGTGGGCGTCCAGCCGGGGGAGGGCCAGGGCCAGCACCAGCGCCGAGGGGATCAGCTTGCCGAGGCGGCGCGGGGAGAAGTCCTCCGTCGCGATCTGGACCAGCAGGCCGACCGGCCGGACCAGCATGGCGTCCAGCGTGCCCAGCCGGACGTGCCGGCCGAGCAGCTCGGTGGTGCCGAGCAGGATGTCGGAGAGCGCGAACGCCAGCGCGCTCGTCCCGTACAGGAACAGCACTTCGGGCGCGGTGAACCCGGCGATCCGCGGGGTGTGCGCGAACAGCAGCGCGATGCCGACCGCGTCGAGTCCGCTGACCAGCGCCGTGGCGAGGCCCAGCAGCACCATCGACACCGGGTACTGCGCCGCCGCGCGCACCCACGTCCATGCCAGCAGGACGTACATCGTGACCGCGCGCCCGGGGCGCCCGAGCGTGCCGGGCTCCGCGCGGGCCGCGGGGGCGCGGCCCCCCGGCGCCGGTTCGGCCGCCGTCTCAACCGCCATGGATCACCAGCTTCCGCCGCGCCATCCCGGTGAGGACGTGGCCGGCGGCGAGCAGCGCCATCGCCCACACGGCCTGGAACGCCAGCGCGCCCAGCAGGCCCGTCCCGGTGTGCTTGCCGAGGTAGACGTCGGCGGGCACCTGGATCTGCGCGGCCCACGGCAGCCCCCGCGCGACGGTGCCGAGCAGGCTGGGGAAGACCACCAGCGGCACGGTCATGCCGGAGAAGAACAGCGACAGCACCAGCGCGACCGCGTCCATGCCCCGCCCGTCGTGCAGCCAGAACGAGCACAGCGTCACCAGGTAGCGCAGCCCGAAGCTCACCAGCACGCCGAGCGTCACCGCGACGGTGAACGCGGCGGCCCCGGCCGGCCCCGGCCAGTGGAAGGGGAACACCAGCGCCCCGGCCACCAGCGGCAGCACGCCGCGCAGTAGCAGCGAGCCCGCCGCGCGCCCGAGGTCGTCGGCCAGCCACCAGCCCTGGAGCGCGGTCGGGCGGTAGAGGTCGATGGCGACGTCGCCGTTGCGGATCCGCTCGGTCAGCTCCATCCCGCCGAACACCTGCACCGGGCCGATCAGGGCCTGGGTGAGGAAGCAGAAGGTGACCGCGTCGGCGGTGTCGTAGCCGCCGAGGCCGGGCCGGGCCCGCCAGAGCGCGATGAGGACCGAGGCGCGGATGAAGCCGAAGACGGTGTTGGTCAGGGCCTCCGCGCCCGAGCCGAGCGGGTACGCGGTGTAACGGCGGAACGCGAACCATGCCACCCACGGATATACGCCCACTCGTCCGAAGAGTAAGCAAGGCGGTGCGGAACGTCCAGGTAATTTCACACAAAGGCCGGCCCCGGCGGCGTGCCGGGACCGGCCTTCGCGCGTGCGCCGCCCGCTAGGGGAGGGCGGGCTTGGTCGGGCTGTAGAGCCAGTCCTTGAAGAAGCCGCTCAGGTCCTGGCCGGAGACCGTCCCGGCCAGCGCGGTGAACTGCTCGGTCGAGCCGTTGCCGTGCCGGTGCTGCGCGACCCAGGTGCGCAGCAGCGTGAAGAACTTCTCGTCACCGATCTTCTCGCGCAGGAACTGGAGCGCCATTCCGCCGCCGTTGTAGACCCGCTGGTTGAACATCGTGTCGCGCTGCGGGTCGGCGGTCACCACCGACCAGAACGGGCGGCCCGACGGGTCGGGGAACGGCCGGGCCGCGTAGGCCGTGCGAGCCGCGTCGTGGACGCTGGTACCGCCCTGCTTCTCGGCCCACCACCACGCCGCCCAGGTGGCGAAGCCCTCGTTCATCCAGACGTCCTTCCACTGGGCCGGCGACACGCTGTCGCCGAACCACTGGTGCGCCAGTTCGTGCGCGATCGTCGAGGTGTCGCGGACGGCCGAGTAGACCGGCTTGCTCTGCGTCTCCAGCGAGAAGCCGAGCGGCTGGCCGTTGAAGCGGGCGTCGTCGGCGATCGCGCCCGTCGTCTGGAACGGGTACGGGCCGAACGTCTTGGCCCACAGGTCGGTGACCGCCGAGGTGGTGCCGAAGAAGAAGTTCACCGCGTCCGGCTGCGCGGCGAGCAGCTCGGGGTCGACGGCCACGTAGTTGCGCAGCCCGCCGGGCGTGCGCCCGTCCTTGACGTCCCACTTGCCGATGTCGATGGTGGTCAGGTACGACGCCATCGGGCTGTTCTCGCGCCACTTGAACACGCCGGCCTGCGTCGCCGAGCGGCGCTTGCTGAACGCCGCCGCGCGGTTCGTGTGGCCGGTCAGCACGCCGTTGGAGACCGCCTTCAGGCCCTTCGGCACCGTGATGGTGTAGTCGTAGGTGGCCTTGTCGCTCGGATGGTCGTTGACGGGGAACCAGGTGGACGCGCCGTTCGGCTCGCCGCCGACGAACGCCCCGTCCGGGGTGTGCAGGAACCCGTACGGGGAGCCGAACACGATCGGCGAGCCCACGATGGTCTGCGGCACGCCGCCGTAGGTGACGACCGCGGTGAACGTCGCGCCCTTGCGCAGCCCCTTGCGGGGCGTGATGACCAGCTCCTGGCCGCGCCGCTTGAAGTCGGCCTTGTGCCGGTCGACCTTGACCCGCTCCACGTCCATCCCGGACAGGTCCAGATCGAAGCTGGACAGGTTCTGGGTGGCCTTCGCGGTGATCGTCACAACGCCGTCGAGCTGGTCGTAGTCGGGGTCGTAGGCCAGGTCCAGCGAGTAGTGGCGGACGTCGTACCCGCCGTTGCCCTCCAAGGGGAAATAGGGATCGCCGACGCCCGCCGCACCGGGGGTGAAGCGGGCCTGGCCGGCGGCCGAGGCCGCCGGCGCCAGGGCGACCATGGTCACGGCGGCCAGCGCGAGCGGGACCATCCGTCCGGGGGTCCGGGGCAGACGGGACCGGGGGTGTCGCAACGCCATCGGAGGGTCCTCTCCGTTGAGTGATCGACAGCGAGCCCACATTGCCCCGGTCAACGGAGGATGTCGAGAGTTGTGCCGAAACCGGCCGTCTGGGAGGCGTGCGCCGAAGGGCGCGATCCGTGCGGGGACGCCAGAAGGCCCCCTCCGTGTAGGAGCGGAGGGGGCCTTCTGCGGGCGGGCCCAAGGGGCGGGCCCGACCTCCTCAATGAGCCGTTGAGGAGGCGTGGGACTGGCTGCCTATGGTGTGTCTCAAGTCCTCAGCGCTCGCCCAAGCACGGTCAGCGCCCCGAGCCGCCAGGCGAGGAAGCCGGGCCGGGACTGAACACTCAGTGGAACTGCGCCTCCTCGGTGGAGCCGCTCAGGGCGGTGGTGGAGGAGTCGGGCGAGATCGCTGTGCTGACCAGGTCGAAGTAGCCGGTGCCGGCCTCGCGCTGGTGCTTGACGGCGGTGAAGCCGCGCTCCACCGACGCGAACTCCTTCTCCTGGAGCTCGACGTAGGCGGTCATGCCGTCGCGGGCGTAGCCGTGGGCCAGGTCGAACATGCCGTGGTTGAGCGAGTGGAACCCGGCCAGCGTGATGAACTGGAAGGTGAAGCCCATGTGGCCGAGCTCGCGCTGGAACTTGGCGATGGTCGCGTCGTCCAGGTGCTTCTTCCAGTTGAACGAGGGCGAGCAGTTGTAGGCCAGCATCTGGTCGGGGTGCTCGGCCTTGACCGCCTCGGCGAACTTGCGCGCCACCTCCAGGTCGGGGGTGCCGGTCTCCATCCAGATCAGGTCGGAGTAGGGGGCGTAGGCCTTGGCGCGGGCGATGCAGGGCTCGATGCCGTTGCGGGCCCGGTAGAAGCCCTCGGCGGTGCGCTCGCCGGTGATGAACTCGCGGTCGCGCTCGTCCACGTCCGTCGTGATCAGGGTCGCGGCCTCGGCGTCGGTCCGCGCGATGATCAGGGACGGCACGTTGGAGATGTCGGCCGCCAGGCGGGCGGTGTTCAGCGTCTTGATGTGCTGCGAGGTCGGGATGAGGACCTTGCCGCCCAGGTGGCCGCACTTCTTCTCGGAGGCGAGCTGGTCCTCCCAGTGCACCCCCGCGGCACCGGCCGCGATCATGCCCTTCATCAGCTCGAAGGCGTTCAGCACGCCGCCGAAGCCGGCCTCGGCGTCGGCCACGATCGGGGCCATGAAGTGGGTGTCGCCCGAGCCCTCGGACCACTGCACCTGGTCGGCGCGCAGCAGCGCGTTGTTGATCCGCCGCACGACCGCCGGGACCGAGTTGGCCGGGTAGATGCTCTGGTCCGGGTAGGTCTGGCCGGCCAGGTTGGCGTCGGCGGCGACCTGCCAGCCCGACAGGTAGATGGCCTTGAGGCCCGCCTTGACCTGCTGGACGGCCTGGTTGCCGGTCAGCGCGCCGAGCGCGTGCACGTAGTCCTGCTCGTTCAGCAGCTTCCAGAGCCGCTCCGCGCCCAGGCGGGCGAGGGTGAACTCCTCCTGGACCGACCCGCGGATCCTGACGACGTCCTCGGCCGTGTAGGTCCGCTCGATGCCGTTCCAGCGCTGGTCGGTGTTCCACTGACGCCGCAGTTCGTCCGCTGCGCCCTTGAGGCGACTGTCGTTCATGGTTCCGCCCTTCCTGTCGTCCCCTGGGTGCTTGCCTCGACTATCCCCCGACCGCAAGCCCTAGTGAACTCACGAGTAGCAGAAGAACATCGAATATTCCGCTACGATGAAGCCGTGACGACATTGCGGCCAGAAGAACCCCTCAACTTGACGAGTGATGTAGACCTCGTCACCTTCGGACAGCGGCTCCGCCACCTGCGCCGCGGCCGCGGCCTGACGTTGTCGGACCTCGGCGCGCGCGTCGGCCGGGCGCCCTCGCAGCTCTCCCTGCTGGAGAACGGGCGGCGCGAGCCCAAGCTCTCGCTGCTCCAGTCCCTGGCGTCCGCGCTGGAGGTGCCGGTGGAGGAGCTACTGCGCAGGCAGCCGCCCAGCCGCCGCGCGCAGCTGGAGATCGCGCTGGAGGAGGCGCAGCGCGACCCGCTGTACCGCACCCTCGGGATGTCCCACCTCAAGGTCGGCAAGCGGATGCCCAACGAGGTGATCGAGCACCTCCTCGCGCTGTACGGCGAGCTGAAGCGCAGCCGCACCAAGCCCACCGCGAGCCCGGAGGAGGCGCGCAAGGCCAACGCCGAGCTGCGCCGCCAGATGCACGAGCGCGGCAACCACTTCGCCGAGATCGAGAAGATCGCCGCGCAGACCCTCGACTCGGTCGGCTACCGGGGCGGCGCGGTGTCGCAGGGCATGCTGATGACCCTGGTGGGCCACTTCGGCTTCAGCCTGCAATACGTGCAGGACCTGCCCCGCTCGGTGCGGTCGATCGCCGACAACCGCAACCGGCGGATCTACCTGGAGCGCGAGCAGCTCGGCATGCACACGCCGCGCACCATCCTGCTCCAGACCCTCGGGCACATGGCGCTCGACCACGACGTCCCCCGCGATTTCGCCGACTTCCTGCGCCAGCGCGTCGAGGCCAACTACTTCGGCGCCGCGATGCTGATGCCCGAGCGCGCCGTCGTCCCGTACCTGCAAGAGGCCAAGGCCGCGCGGGAGCTGTCGGTGGAGGACCTTGCCGACGTGTTCTCGGTGTCGTACGAGATGGCCGCGCACCGCTTCACCAACATCGCCACCCACCACCTCGGCCTCCAGCTCCACTTCACCAAGAACGACGAGAACGGCACGATCTACAAGGCCTACGCCAACGACGGCCTGCTCTTCCCGCAGGACGAGGCCGGGGCGATCGAGGGCCAGCGGATGTGCCGGCAGTGGGCGGGCCGGCACGTGTTCGGCGCGGAGGACCGCTTCTCGGTCTACCACCAGTACACCGACACGCCCACCGGCACCTACTGGTGCCTGTCGCACATCGACCCGAGCCACGAGCGCGACTTCGCCATCACGCTCGGCGTCCGGTTCGAGGACTCCCGCTGGTTCCGCGGGCGCGAGACGACCCGCCGGGTCAAGTCGGCCTGCCCCGACGGCGACTGCTGCCAGCGTCCGCCCAAGGAGCTGGCCGAACGCTGGGAGGGCATGGCGTGGCCGTCGGCGCGGGCGCACTCGCACGTGCTGTCGGTGCTGCCGCCCGGGGCGTTCCCCGGCGTCGACGAGGCCGACGTGTACGCCTTCCTTGACAGGCACGCCGCCGGATGACCGGCGTGTTGTGCCGGTGTTAACTCTGCGGGTCGGCGCTTCCCATTTCGTACCGCCGGTGAATGATCTGAGGCCCGGTGGCGTTTGCTGTTGGTAGACGCCCTGGTCCGGGACGGTCGTAGAAGAGGGAGAGCGCGTGCTGCCTGAGGTCGCTTCGTGGTTGCGCCGCCGCACGAGCGCGGCGGCGGACTGGCCGCTGGACGCACTGCTGGCCGCCAAGGGGGACGCCCGGATCAGCGTCGTGCTCCCCGCGCGCGACGAGGAGGAGACGGTCGGCGCCATCGTCGGCGCCATCCGCGCCGAGCTGGTCGAACGGGCCCCGCTGGTGGACGAGGTGGTGGTGGTCGACTCGCGCTCGACCGATGGCACCGCCGCCGCGGCCTCGGCCGCCGGGGCCGAGGTGGTCTCCCAGGACGCGGTGCTGCCCGGGCACGGCCGGATGTCGGGCAAGGGCGAGGCGCTGTGGAAGTCGCTGGCCGCCACGTCCGGCGACCTGATCGTCTTCGTCGACGCCGACCTGCGCGGGTTCTCCCCGTCCTACGTGACCGGGCTGCTCGGCCCGCTGCTGGACGACCCCGCGGTGGGCTACGTCAAGGGCTGCTACGACCGGCCGCTGGTCGCCGGGGAGCGCCCGGTGGAGGGCGGCGGCGGCCGGGTCACCGAGCTGGTCGCCCGCCCGATGATCAACCTGCACTGGCCGCGGCTGGCCGGGGTCATGCAGCCCCTCGGCGGCGAGTACGCCGGGCGCCGCGACCTGCTGGAGCGGCTGCCCTTCGTCACCGGTTACGGCGTGGAGATCGCCCTGCTGCTGGACGTGTTCGAGGACGGCGGCCTCGACGCGATCGCCCAGGTCGACCTCGGTCGGCGGCTGCACTCGCACCAGTCCACCGAGGCGCTCGGCGTGATGTCCAGCCAGATCCTGCTGACCGCCTGGTCGCGCCTGGAGCGGCACGGCCGGATGCTGCCGCTCGAGGAGCCGGCCACCGACCTCGCCCAGTTCCGTCGCGGTGCCGACGGCTACGACGTGCGGGTCAGCGACGCCCGGGTGGGGGAGCGCCCGCCGATGATCGAGATCCCCGAGTACGCCGCCCGCCGCACGCTGCGCGCCTAGGGTCGTCACCTCCCGCCTCCCGCTGTTCACGGCCCCCGGCCCGCCCGGGCCCGCATCCGCGGGTGACTCCGGCCACCGGTCCGCCCGGTGTGGCGCCGGATGGTGCTACCGTTGGTAACACTTGATATTGGAGAAAGGGTCAATAATCATGACGAGCGCCGACACGACCCCCTTCTCGCTGGAGCTCAGCGAGGACGTCCGCGAGGTCCGGGACTGGGTCCACCAGTTCGCCAAAGACGTCATCCGTCCCGCCGCCGCGGAGTGGGACGAGCGCGAGGAGACGCCCTGGCCGCTGATCCAGGAGGCGTCGAAGGTCGGCATCTACTCGCTCGACTTCTTCGCCACGCAGTGGATGGAGCCGACCGGCCTCGGCATCCCGGTGGCCTTCGAGGAGCTGTTCTGGGGTGACGCCGGCATCGGCCTGTCCATCGTCGGCACCGGCCTGGCCGCCGCCTCGGTCGCCGCGGTCGGCACCCCCGACCAGATCGCCGAGTGGGTGCCGCAGATGTTCGGCACCGCGGGCGACATCAAGCTCGGCGCGTTCTGCGCCTCCGAGCCCGACGCGGGCAGCGACGTCGGCTCCATCCGGGCCCGCGCCGCCTTCGACGAGGCCAAGGACGAGTGGGTGCTGAACGGCACCAAGACCTGGGCCACCAACGGCGGTATCGCCGACGTGCACGTCGTGGTCGCCTCCGTCCACCCCGACCTCGGCAGCCGCGGGCAGGCCAGCTTCATCGTCCCGCCGAACACCCCCGGGCTGAAGCAGGGGCAGAAGTTCAAGAAGCACGGCATTCGCGCCTCGCACACCGCCGAGGTGGTCCTGGACGACGTCCGGATCCCGGCCGGCCTGATCGTGGGCGGCAAGGACAGGTTCGACGAGCGGATCGCCCGGGTACGCGAGGGCAAGCGCGCCAAGGGCCAGGCCGCGATGAAGACCTTCGAGACCACCCGGCCGAGCGTCGGCGCGATGGCCCTCGGCGTCGCCCGCGCCGGCTACGACTACGCGCTGGAGTACGCCCGCGAGCGCGAGCAGTTCGGCAAGAAGATCGGCGACTTCCAGGCCGTCGCGTTCAAGCTGGCCGACATGAAGTGCCAGGTCGACGCCGCGCGGCTGATGGTGTGGCGGGCCGCCTGGATGGCCCGCAACGGCAAGGACTTCCAGAGCGCCGAGGGGTCGATGGCCAAGCTCATGGCCAGCGAGGCGGCGGTGCGGGTCACCGAGGAGGCCATCCAGATCCTCGGCGGCAACGGCTACACCCGCGAGTACCCGGTGGAGCGGATGCACCGCGACTCCAAGATCTTCACCATCTTCGAGGGCACCAGTGAGATCCAGCGCCTGGTCATCGGCCGTACCATCACCGGCCTCCCCGTCCGATAGGCCCTGACCTGCGAATCTGTCCGAGGTTGGTGCGCCGTTCATCTTCCGGCGAAGTCTCGCGAGGGGGCTCGGGAGACAGGCTTTCCTGAGATTGGGAGACGTTCGGGAGACGATTAGGGGGAACCTTTTCGTTCAGCCCGTCGGGCGGTCAGCAACTCGTTGAGCAACGGTACTGACGAGGTGGGACCAAGCGCGTCCCTCCGGTCCACGGTTCACCTCACCTTCCCCATCTCACGCCGGCGAGCGCCGGGCGGTCATCGCCCGGCTTCGGACCGGTTTCCGGCGGTCTATCGGTGATCTCCTCTACGGTCTTCACTGTGGTCAAGATCTCGGAGATCGATGAGAGCACATTCGTGATGCCGGACGCCTGGCGCGGCGCGCGCCACCCTCGGCGCGACCGTCCGGACGTTCCGCAGCCGGCCGCGCCGGACGAGGCAGCCGCCGAACAGGCGCGGTCCCTCGTGGACGATGCCCGGGACCGCATCGAGGAGGTCCTCGCGCTCCCTGGCACCGTGCCCGAGCTCGCCGACGCCGCCCGCGCTCATCTGCGGGGCGCCCCGACCCCGCTCGGTGCCGCGACGGTCGCCTTCGTCGCCTCCTTCCCGGCGCGCCCCATGGACCACAGGGGTGTCCCGTTCGTGTTCCCGGACGCCTGGGTCACCGACCACGGCATCGCGTTCGCCGCCGCCGCGTTCGCGGACTTCGCCGGCATCTGGGCCGACGGCCAGACCGTCAGGGACCTGGCGCCGGGTGAGTCGTTTCGCGAGGTGTTCCAATGGTCGGGCGTGCGGCATCGGGACGCGAGGGAGCATCGGTCCGGCTGGTGGCTGACCCGCGAGGCCGTGAAGTGGCTGCGCACCCTCCTCGCCGCCGCGCCCGACGATGTCCACTCCGCGGCCGTCGAGCTCCTTGAGCTGCGGCGCGGGCACCAGTTGCAGCGGCTCATCACCGCCTACCTGGCGCCGACCAGGGACGACTGGGCCGACGAGCTGTGCGCGAACACCGAGCCGTCGGCGACCGAGCCGTTCCAGCGGTGGATGGCGTTCTGCGCGCTCGGCCGGCCGCACCAGCCCGCCGAGCTCGGACTGCGGCTCAGCGCCGCGCAGGGCATCGACGTCATCGCCTCGCTGATCGACGGACTCGGCCCCGGGGCCACCGTGCCGCTCCTCGCCGATGCCGTGGACCGGGCGTCCGTCGGCTACGACGCCCCGGCCCCGCAGGACATCCTCCTCACCTTCCCCCTCGACGAGGCGTTCCAGGCCCTCAACGAGCGGGGCGGCGACCTGGACACCGGACCCGCTCTCGTGGCCGCCGCCCGCCGTTACCCCGGCCGTGCGATGCGGCTGCTGCCGTTGTCGAAGGCCCCGCGGGCCGCCGTCCTCCTTCCCGCGCACGTCCGCGCCCACCCGGCGCTCGCCGAGAAGGTGCTTCCCACCCTTCCCGCCGAGGCCCGAGAGGGAGTCCGGGAGATCCTGGACGACATGACCCGCTTTCCGCGGGCCGCCGACCTGCCGCCCCTGCTCATCGAGCCGCCGTGGACCCGCGCCAAGCCCGAGCCCGTCGTGATCAAGGGTCTGCCCATGCCCGGCCTCCGTGCGGCCGTCTGGGAGCGGGGCGAGCGGGAGACGTGGGCGGCGGAAGCCGACAACAAACCCGACCACCTCATCGAGGAGTGGGCTGGGGAGTTCGACAACATCTCGTCCTTCCATCAGGCCGCCGTCCTGATGAACGGGCCAGATGAGCTCGTCCGCCCGCTGCTCGCGGGCTGGAAGCCCGGCGCCGTCTGGCGGGTGGACAAGTTCATCCTGGCCATCGTCGCCCGCTTCGAGGCCGACGCCGCCGAATGCGCGCTGTTCATCGCCCGCCGCGACAGGGCCTCGGCGGGAGCGGCCCTGATGCCGCTGCTCACCGACGAGATCGTGCGGACGATGGCGGACTGGCTCGTCCACCGGAAGAAGCTGGACGAGACCGCCCGCGCCTGGTTCGCCAGGCACGGCCTCGCCGCCGCCCCTGCGCTCATACCGGACGCGCTCGGCAAGGCCGGCAAGGCTCGCCGCGCGGCCGAGGGGGCCCTGCGCCTGCTCGCCGAGCGGCACGGCAGAGCCCCGATCGCCGAGGCCGCCCGCGTCCACGGCGAAGAGTCCGCCGACGCGATCGAGGCCATGCTCCCCGACGGCCTGCTGGACAGCGTGCCCTCGATGGTCCCGGCCGTCGACTGGGTCAAACCGCACATGCTTCCGCAGATCCTCCTGGGCGACCGCGCGGAGATCCTCCCGAACGACGCCGTCGGACACGTCCTCACCATGCTGGCGATGTCGAAGTCGCGGGACGTGTACGCGGGGGTGCGGGTCGTCCGGGAACTATGCGACCCGGCGTCGCTCGCCGAGTTCGGGTGGGCGCTGTTCCGCTGGTGGGAGATCTGCGGCGCGGATCCGACGGAGAAGTGGGCGTTCACCCAGCTGGCGTTGACCGGCGACGACGAGACCGTCCGCCGTCTGACCCCGCTGATCCGGGCGTGGCCGGGCGACGGCGGCCACGCCAAGGCGGTGGCGGGGCTGGACGTCCTCGCCGCGATCGGCACCGACAGCGCCCTGATCCACCTGTACTCGATCTCCCAGCGGGTGAAGTTCAAGGGCCTCAAGGCCCGCGCCCAGGAGAAGATCGAGGAGGTCGCGGCCGGGCTCGAACTCACCGCCGAGCAGCTCGCCGACCGCCTCGTTCCCGACCTCGGCCTGAACGCGTCCGGCACGATGGTCCTGGACTACGGCCCGCGCCGCTTCGTGATCGGGTTCGACGAGTCGCTCCGGCCGACCGTCGCCGACGAGGACGGCAGCCCCCGCAAGGCGCTCCCGAAGCCGGGAAAGAGCGACGACCCGGAGCTGGCCCCCGCCGCCTACAAGCGGTTCTCGGATCTCAAGAAGGACGTCCGCACGGCCGCCGCCGACCAGCTCACCCGCTTCAGGACCGCCATGGTCACCGGCCGCCGCTGGCAAGGCGGCGAGTTCCGCGGGTTCCTCGTCGCGCACCCGCTGGTCGGACACCTCGTCCGCCGCCTGGTCTGGGTCGCCGAGACCCGCGAGGGGGCCACCGATGCCTACCGCGTGGAGGCCTTCCGCGTGGCCGAGGACGGCACTTACGCGAACGCCGACGACGACACCGTCCCTCTCCCCGAGACGGAACGGATCGGCGTCGCCCACCCCGTCGACCTCGGCGACGCCCTCCCCGCCTGGGCGGGACTGTTCGCCGACTACGAGATCCTGCAGCCGTTCCCGCAGCTGGAGCACCCGGTCCACACCCTCACCGAGGACGAGCGCGACGCGGGACGCCTGACCCGGTTCGAGAGCCTCGAAGTCCCGGCCGGCGCCCTCCTCGGCCTTGTCCGGCGCGGCTGGGAGCGCGGGGGGCCGATGGACGCGGGCATCGAGCACTGGATCTCCCGCCGCGTCGCCGACGACCGGCACCTGGTCATCACCCTCGATCCCGGCATGAACACGGGCATGCCCGTCGAGAGCGGCGACCAGACCCTCGTCGACGTCCGCCTCGCTGAGCACCCCTACTTCCACCGCAGGGACGAGCCCACGTCCCTGCGGTTCGGCGACCTCGCCCCGATCGTCGCCTCCGAACTCCTCGACGACCTGATCCACCTGGCCGCCTCGGCCGAGTGAAGCACTTATGGCCCGAATCGGCGGACTGACGACAGCGCCGTGCCCCGGGGAAGCCGCGGGCTCGTCAGCCGTCTTCGGTCGTCTTCGGTCAGCCCCTGTCGGCGGGGCTGTGCGGGGCCGCGAGGGGCGGGGTCAGTCGAACGCGTGGAAGGCGCGGCGGGCCACCGGCCAGCGGCGGCCCGTGACCATGGCGGACTCGAAGCGGGCGAGCTGGTCGGCCGCGACCGTCCGGACGTCCTTCCTGAGGCCCGCGAACTGCTTGTGGGCGGCGCGGGCGAGCTCGGGAGCGTCCTTGGCCCCCGGTTTGGGCAGGGACTTGCGGCCCGGGCCGCCCTCGTCGGCGACCGTCGGCCTGAGCATCTCGTCGAACCTTATGACGAACCGGCGCGGACCGTAATCGAGCGTGAGCGTCCCGGACGCGGACGGCGTCCACGAGCGCGGGCGTTCGACGGCGGCCTCGTCCGGCGCGGTCGCGGGCGGGACGTCCGGGCGGTCGCGGCGCGGGTGGCGGGCCCGCCACCAGGCGTCCGGCATGACGAACGCGTCCTCGTCGGCCCCCATGTCATCGATCATGAAGATGACCGTGGGGGAGATCACCGACAGGCCCGCCTGGAATCGGTCGACCCGGGCCTCGGGGCCTGCCGGTCATCAGGGGCGGCTCATTCGAGCACGGGTGTCGGGGCCGTCTGCGGGCTCTGGTCATGGCGGCGGGCCCACAGGTAGCCGGCTGCGGCGATAACGGTGATCGCTGCCAGGGTTCCCAGTGTGAAGATCTCGAAGGTTGGGCGGTCGACGCTCCAGGTCTCCTCGAAGTCGTAGGGGACGCCGAGGGCGCGCTCGATGGTTCCGGGGAACACGGCGGCCCACGAGCCGAGCAGGACCCACAGGTAGATCAGCACGGTGCAGGCCCAGAGGCCGGCGCGGCCACCCGGGACGCGGTAAGGGCGCTCGATGCCGGCGTGGCGTGCGCGGAGCCGGATGGCGGTGGGAAAGATCAGCAGATAGCTGAGCAGCAGGGTGGTGACGGCGATGGACAGCACGACCTGGAAGACCGCCGCCGAGTCACCTTCGACCAGAGCGGTCGCCGCGACGGTGAACACGGTCGCCACGACCCCGGACAGCAGGTTCACGCGCAGGGGTGTGCCCAGGCGGGGGTGGAAGACGCCGAACCACCGGGGGAAGGCGCCGTCGGCCCCGGCGACCGCCTGGACGCGGTCGGAGGCGATCATCCAGGCGCTGCCCTGTGTCAGCACCACGAGGATGAACACCCCGGCCGCGATCCGCAGCAGGGTCGGGGCCGCCGGGCCGTAGACGCTGAACACAGTCGTGACGGCGTCGAGGAAGCCGCCGGCTCCGGAGATCTCGCCGGCCGGGACCACGGCGAGGATCGCGAAGATCGGAACCAGGTAGCAGGCCACGGCGACCGAGCCGGAGGAGGCGATGGCGGCCGGCACATCACGCTCGGGGTTGCGCATCTCCTCCGCGGCGCCGCTCGGCGCTTCGAAGCCCACGAGCGCGAACAGCAGGACCGGGACGACGCCCAGGAACCCGGCCGTGGTGGGAGTGAAGTCACCGGCGGCGTAACCGTGGACCCCGCTCTTGACCGCGTAGACCGCGACGGTGACGACGAAGACCAGGACGAGCGCGATCTTGACGACGGCGCCGACGTTGACGACCCACTTGCCGTACTGGAGCCCGACGACGGCGGCCGCGATGGCGAGCCAGATGAACACGATCTTGAAGATGTAGTCGCCGGCGCTCCCCTCGGCGAGCGGGTGGAGGTAGGTGCTCCAGGTGGTCGCCGAGATGAACGCCAGTGAGCCGCCGAGCCAGATCGGGTTGGTGATCCAGTAGAAGAGGGTGGACACCGCGGCGGGGAACCTCCCGAACGCCAGGCGCACCCACACGTAGGGGCCGCCCTCGTCGCGGAAGGTGCTGCCGAGTTCGGCCATCACCAGCGCGTAGGGGAAGAGGAACCCGATCGCGATCACGACGGACCAGGTGAACGCCTGCGCACCGCCGGCACCGGCGATCTGCGCGATGGTGTCGATACCGATCACCGCGCTGATGGTCAGGAACACCAGATCGAAGCGGCCCAGACTCTTGCGCAGAACGCCGCCGGGCTCGGTTCCCGTGCCTGCTGCCGGCTGTGGTGCCAAGGCTGCTCTCCTTCGATTCGGGGGGCGGGCCCGGCGGGCCCCGGCGGACCGAAGTGACGGTCCGCCGGGCCCCGGGCCCGGGGAGGGCCGGCGCTCAGCCGTAGCCGAGGCCCCAGGAGTCGCGGGACGGCCGCGCCATCGGGACGGTACTCGGATCGCGCGGGACCGGCGGCAGCCCGGGACGGAGGAAGTCGCCGTCCTGCGCGCCCGACTCCAGCAGCAGCTTGCGCTCGTGGTCGTTCCACGGGCGGGCGTCGCCGTTGCCGGGATCGACGTTCACCACGGTCAGGACGCCCCGCACCGCCTCGGTGCTGCCCGCGGCGACCTCGAAGCGGTAGCGCATGGACGTCCGGCCGACGGCCTCGACGAGGAGGCGGGTCTCGACCACCTCGTGCCGCCACAGCCGCCGGTGGTAGCCGGCCGTGTACTGCACCCGCGGCATCACCGGCAGGTGGTCGAGGCCGACCCGGTGCAGCAGCGTCTGCTCGGCCGACTCGACCCAGCGGATGACCGTCGAGTGGTGATAGTGGCCGGTGACGTCGGTGTCGCACAGCTCGATCCGTTGCAGGACGCGGACGCTCGCCGGTTCCCCGGACATGGGACTCACCTCGTGTTTTCGGCAGGGGATGGGGTGAACGAGTTGAATTCTGAACTGTTCGTATCCGGAGAGCAAGGAATCGGTAACTCTGTGTGGCGCGTGTCGCGCCCCGGTCGCAGGTGTTGTCACCGGGTAACACCCCGGATAGCGTTCGGCTATGCGAGCCACCCTCGACCGGCCACGGCCCCCCGACTCCGCGCACCCGGCCCCGCCCCGCGTACGGTGAGCGGATCATGAACGGCGGGACGAGCACGCAGACGGCGGCGCCGCGGCGCGACCCCGGTCGGCGCCGTGCGCTGCTGGAGGCCGCCGACCGGGTGATCCAGCGGGAGGGCCCGGAGGCGTCGATGGCCGCCATCGCCGCCGAGGCGGGGATCAGCAAGCCGATCCTCTACCGCCACTTCGGCGACAAGAGCGGCCTGTACCAGGCGCTGGCCGAGCGGCACACGCGCAAGCTGATCGAGGGGATCCGGGCCGAGTTCTCCCGGGCCGGCTCGATCCGCGCGCGCACCCGCTCGACGATCGACACCTACCTGGCCACGATCTCGGCGAACCTGCACCTCTACCGGTTCCTCATGCACCGCGCGAGCGCCGAGGACGCGGCCACGCACGGCGCGATGAGCACCATGATCGGCGGGGTGAGCCGGGAGCTGGCCGAGGTGATGGCCGCCGAGGCCGGCGCGGCCGACCGGACCCGCGCCTACGTGTGGGGCCACGCCATCGTCGGCATGGTGCAGACCGCCGGGGACTGGTGGCTGGACCACGCCGACGAGGTGCCCCGCGCGGAAGTGGTCGACGCCCTGGCCGACCTGGTCCTCGGCGGGCTGCCCGCCGCGGCCGCTCCCGACCGCGTCCATGAGCTGTTCCGAGAATGACGAGACCCGAGGTGAACGTGCAGACCGACCTGCGGCCCGAACCCGCCGGCGACCGGCGGGCAGCCGGCGCCCCGCAGCCCGCCGGCGACCGGCGGCCCGAGCCCGCCGTCGAGACCGAGCGACGGCCGTGGGGGAGCTTCGAGCGCTTCACGCTGAACGAGCCGTCCACGGTGAAGCTGATCCACGTCCGGCCGGGCCAGCGGCTCAGTCTCCAGCGGCACCGCGACCGCGACGAGCTGTGGGTGGCGCTCGACCCCGGCGCGGTGTTCGAGGTGGCCGGCCGGCGCATCCTGCCGGAGGTGGGCGAGCGGGTGCTGATCCGCGCCGGCGACACGCACCGGCTCAGCTCCGACGGCCCGCCGGTGCGGGTGATGGAGATCGCGTTCGGGCACTTCGACGAGGACGACATCGAGCGGCTGGAGGACTCCTACGGCCGGGCCTGACGCCGGGCGAGGGGCTCAGCGCCCACCGATCAGGTGCGCGTAGACGATCACGTTGTCGCGGTAGGAGCGCTCGTCCCGGTCGTAGGCGCCGCCGCAGGTCACCAGCCGGAGTCCGGCGTAGCGCACCTCGCCGTACACCCGGCCGCGCGGGAACTCCCGCTTGCGGACCCGCTCGGTCGCGTCCACCCGGAACACCGCCGTGCGCCGGTCCCGGCGGGTGACCCGCACCGTGGCGCCCGGCTTCAGCTCGCGCAGCCGGTAGAAGACCGCCGGGCCCTCCCGGTCGTCGTAGTGCCCGAGCAGCACCGACGAGCCCCGCGCGCCGGGCGCCGGGCCGCGCTCGTACCAGCCGGCGAGCCCGGCCCTGGCGAACGGCGGCACCTGCACGGTGCCGTCGTCGTTCTGGCCGAGGTTCATCGTCGCGGCGTCCAGGCCGATGTCGGGGATCCGGATCCGCATCGGCGGCGAGGGCGGCAGCGCGTCGCCGTCCGGGACGGTCCACAGTGCGCTCGGGCCGCCGAGGTCGCGGTACCGGGGGCCGGGGTCGGGGCTCCGCATCCCCTGGCCCATCGCCAGTGCGCCGAGCACGGCCAGCCCGGCCGCCAGCAGGTATTCGCGGTTAGACTCACCCACGGGCCCGGGAGCGGATCAGCGCCGTCCCGCCGACGCAGGCGGCGCCCGCGGCGAGCGCCAGGCCCATCGGGGTCCACGGCAGGTCCGGCCCCTGCGTCCCGCCGCCGCCCGTCATCGCCCCGCCGTGCGGGACGGCCCCGTGCCGGGTGCCGCGCACGGTGAACCTCCCGTCCTGCGCGTAGTCGGACGTGATGCACTTGGCCGTCACCGTGTACCGGCCGGGCTCGGACCGCACCACGCTCGCCTGGACGCTGAACCAGCCGTCGTTGACCACGCCCTTGCCCTGCGCGCCTCCGGAGATGCTGACGTAGCGGTCCTCGGCCTGGCAGCCCCCCGACACGGTGACGCTGCCGTTGGGCGGCACCCGCGAGGGTGAGACGTCGAGATCGTCGGCGAGCGCCGGCGGGCCCGCCAGCAGGACGCCCGCCAGGACGGTGCCGGACGCGAGTCCCGCGCGGACGATGGTCTTCGTGCGCACCGATTCCCCCAGAGTTCCGTGGCGCTGCGAGGCGGCGGCCTCCCCGCCTCCCCACGTGATGCCCGCACGCACGGCGACCAAGGTGTCACGGAGAGTGATTTTACCGACTCTTGCCGCTACGCCGGGAGGTGGCCGCCGGGACGCCGAACGGCCCGTCCGCCGGGAGGGGAAGAGGGCGGCCGGGCCGTTCGGGGGTGTGCCGGAGGCTCAGGTGGAGCCGGCGAGGTCCAGGTCCTTGACCTTCGGGTCGTTCTCGTCGGCGAGGTAGTCGGCCGCCCTGGTGGCGTCGACGCCGTCGGCGACCCTGGCCAGCCGCAGCGCCACGGTGACCGCGACGGCCACCACGAGGTTGACCGCGAGGGCGAGCATGCCGACGTACACCGTCATCGTGGTGTCCAGCCCCAGCTCGCTGAGCCGGTAGGCGGAGCCGCCGAAGTGCACCTTGTGCTTGGCCGGGTTCGGGATCTCGTACAGCATCCACAGCCCGGCCAGCATGCCCGCGGCCCAGCCCGCGACCAGGGCGCCGCGGTGGAACCAGCGGGTGATCAGGCCGAGTGCCACCGCCGGCAGCGTCTGGAGGATGATCACCCCGCCGATCAGCTGGAGGTCGATGGAGAACTCGGGGTCCAGCAGCAGGATGCAGGCGACCGCGCCGACCTTGACCACCAGCGAGACCAGCTTGCTGACCGTGGCCTCCTGCTTCTCGGTGGCGTCCGGCCGGATGTACTCCTTGTAGATGTTGCGGGTGAACAGGTTGGCCGCCGCGATCGACATGATCGCCGCCGGCACCAGCGCGCCGATCCCGATCGCCGCGTACGCCACGCCCGCGAACCAGCTCGGGAACATGTGGTCGAACAGCAGCGGCACCACGGTGTTGGTGTCGGGCTTGCCGTCGGTGCTGACCGGCTTGACGCCGGCCGCGATGGCCATGAAGCCGAGCAGCGCGATCAGGCCGAGCACGAAGCTGTAGGCGGGCAGCGCCGCCATGTTCCGCTTGATCACGTCGCGGTTCTTGCCGGCCAGCACGCCGGTGATGCTGTGCGGGTACAGGAACAGCGCCAGCGCCGAGCCGAGCGCGAGCATCGCGTAGTTGAGCTGGTTGGAGCCGTCCAGCAGGATCCCGTCGGACGGGGCCGGGGTCTTGTCGAACTTGGCCTGCGCCGCGTCGAAGACGTGCCCCCACCCGCCGAGCTTGCCGGGGATGTACAGCACCGCGACGATGATGACCAGGTAGATCAGCCCGTCCTTGGCGAACGCGATCAGCGCGGGCGCCCGCAGGCCCGACTGGTAGGTGTAGGCGGCCAGGACGGCGAACGCGATGATGATCGGCAGGTGCCCGTTCACCCCCATCGCCTTCAGTACCGCCTCGATGCCGACCAGTTGCAGCGCGATGTAGGGCATCGTCGCGACGATGCCGGTGATCGCGATGACCAGCGCCAGCGTCGGCGAGCCGAACCGGGCCCGGACGAAGTCGGCCGGGGTGACGAACCCGTGCACGTGCGAGACCGACCAGAGCCGGATCAGCACGAGGAACACCAGCGGGTAGACCACGATCGTGTACGGGACGGCGTAGAACCCCGCGGCGCCCGCGCCGAACACCAGCGCCGGGACGGCGACGAAGGTGTAGGCGGTGTAGAGGTCGCCGCCGATGAGGAACCAGGTGACCCAGCTCCCGAAGCTGCGCCCCCCGAGGCCCCACTCGTCCAGGCTGTCCATGGTGGTGGGCCGCCGCCATCGCGCGGCCACGAACCCCATCCCGCTGACCAGCAGGAACAGCACCCCGAAGACGATCATTTCGGTCAGGTGATCGGTGCTCACCGGCTCAGCCCCGCTTCCTGGTCATCCGGTAGACCAGCACCGTGCAGGCCACGCCGAGCGGGATGAAGGCGAACTGGAGCCAGTAGAAGGCCGGGAAGCCGGCCAGCCGGGGCTTCTCGGAGTTGAACAGCAGGGTCAGCAGCGGCACCACCACGGGAACGACCAGGAGCCAGTTCCACGGGCTGCCGTCGGAGCGCCGGGGCTCGGGCGGGGCCCCGGAGGACTCGGGCGGGGACTCGGGCGGGGGCTCCGGCGGGGGCTGCTTCGACGGGTCCTGCGAGGCCAAGGGTCCTCCTCGTCGCGCGTCGGCACGAGGCCCGTCCGCGAGCGGGGCCGGCCCGTGCCAGGGGGGTGTGAGGCTGCGCGAGCCTACCCCTCGCCCGGTCACGGGCCGATCTCGGACGCGGCACGACTTGGCGGGATCGTTCCGGCCGGTGAAAGCCCAGGTCAGACGGTACGTTCGGCGGCCGTCTTCGGGTCGTGCCGGACGTCGGAGGGCAGGTTCAGCTCGCGGGTCCACGCCGCGAACTCCACCAGGATCCCGTCGGGGTCCTTGAAGTAGATGGACCGCACGAACACGCCGTCGTGCACGTCCTCGGCGACGCCGAACTCGCTGTCATCGTGGTTGAGCAGCGTGCCGACGTCGACGCCCTTGGCGATCAGCCGGTCGCGGTACTCCTCGATCCGCTCGGGCGGGACGTCGAAGGCGATGTGGTTCATCGAGCCGGCGGCCGAGAGCAGCTCGCCCCGGTCGGGCAGGCCCTTCGGCGCGGACACCCCGGGCACCGCCTCGGGGGCGTCGGGGAACCAGAAGAAGGCCAGGGCGTTCCCGCCGCCGCAGTCGAAGAAGAAGTGCTGGCCCCAGCCCATCGGCAGCTCGATGGTCTTGATCAGCGGCATGCCGAGCACGCCCTGGTAGAAGTCCACCGTCCGCCGCATGTCGCGGCAGACCAGCGCCAGGTGGTTGACGCCGCGCAGCTCGAACTGGGTGTTCTTTCCGGTCATCCGGACGCTCCCGTGCAGTAAGCAGGTCCTTGCGCCCCATCATCGCAAGCCGTCCGGGCTTT
The DNA here is from genome assembly GCF_036227065.1 of Spirillospora sp. NBC_01491. Lineage (GTDB taxonomy): Bacteria > Actinomycetota > Actinomycetes > Streptosporangiales > Streptosporangiaceae > Spirillospora > Spirillospora xylanilytica. The sequence continues at coordinate 1,128,615 of NZ_CP109432.1, read as the reverse complement.
GAGAACCCCGGAGCGCGACACGGCGAGCTGCCCGTGCCGCGAGTCGCCCCGGCCCGCGCGAGCCGGTAGTCTCGCCCCATGCGAACCGGGACCCACGCGTGGTGGTGGCGCCGCTGAGGCGGCGCCGGTTCGTGCATGTCCGACACCAGGCGATCGCCCCCTCCCGGCGGTCGTCTTCGCGTCTCCGTCCGGTGAGAGGGCCCGACCACAAGGGGCCACCGCGGTGGAGTCCGTTTCACATAGCTCGCTGACCAGCGAGTTCGTCACCGCCGGAGGCGTACGGGTCACCCGTACCGCGACACCGGTCGACTCCGAGCGCAAGTCCGGCGCGCTCAACGCCCTCGTCGCCTCGGTGGGGCGGCGCCGCGGCGGGGTGCTCAGCTCGGGGATGGAGTATCCCGGCCGCTACAGCCGCTGGCACATGGCCTACGTCGACCCCTGCGTGGAGGTCGTCGCGCGCGGCCGGACCATCTCCGCGCGCGCCCTCAACGAGCGCGGCCGGGTGCTGCTGCCCGCGCTCGCCCCGGCGCTGCGCGAGGCGGGCGAGACCCGCGCCGACGGGCCGGACCTGATCGAGGTGTTCGTCCCGCCCGCCGACGGGTTCTTTCCCGAGGAGGAGCGCAGCCGCCGGCCGACCGTCTTCACCGCGCTGCGCGGCATCGTGGCCCTGTTCGGCTGCGACGACCCGCACCTCGGCCTGTACGGCGCGTTCGGATACGACCTGTCGCTCCAGTTCGAGCCGCTCCGGACGCGGCTGGAGCGGCCGGAGGGGCAGCGCGACCTGGTGCTGCACCTGCCCGACGAGATGGTCGTCGTCGACCGCAAGCGCGAGACCTCGCACCGGATGTCCTACGACTTCGAGGTCGGCGGCGCGGCCACCGCGGGGCTGCCGCGCGCCACCGAGCCCACTCCGGTGCCGGTCGCGGCCGAGACGCCGGCGCAGCCGGTGCCGGGCGTGTACGCGCAGATGGTGCGCGAGGCCAAGGACAAGTTCGTCCGCGGCGACCTGTTCGAGGTGACGCCGGGGCACGCGATGTACGGGCGGTGCGACTCGCCGGCGGTGTTCTTCGAGCGGCTCCGCGAGACCAACCCGGCGCCGTACGAGTTCCTGTTCAACCTCGGCGAGGGGGAGTACCTGGTCGGGGCGTCCCCGGAGATGTTCGTCCGGGTGGGCGGCGACCGGGTGGAGACCTGCCCGATCGCCGGGACGATCCGGCGCGGCGGCGACGCGATGGAGGACGCCGAGCAGATCCGCACCATCCTGGCCTCGGCCAAGGACGAGTCCGAGCTGACCATGTGCACCGACGTCGACCGCAACGACAAGTCGCGGGTCTGCGTGCCGGGCAGCGTGAAGGTGCTCGGCCGCAGGCAGATCGAGCTGTACTCCCGGCTGATCCACACCGTCGACCACATCGAGGGCCGGCTGCGGCCCGGGTTCGACGCCCTGGACGCCTTCCTCACCCACATGTGGGCCGTCACCGTCACCGGCGCCCCCAAGGCCTGGGCGATGCAGTTCATCGAGGACCACGAGGAGGAGCCGCGCCGCTGGTATGGCGGGGCGGTCGGCGGCATCGGGTTCGACGGGTCGATGAACACCGGCCTCACGCTGCGCACCGCGCAGATCCGCGACGGGATCGCCACCGTCCGCGCCGGGGCGACGCTGCTGTACGACTCCGATCCCGAGGAGGAGGAGCGGGAGACCCACCTGAAGGCGAGCGCGCTGCTCGGGGCGCTGGCCGCGGCCCAGGCCGAGGTGGAGGCGGAGGCCGCCGCCGGGCGCGGCGCCCCGCCCGCCCCGGTGGCGGAGGCGGTGCCGGAGGCCCCGCCGGCCGGCGACGGGATGAAGGTGCTGCTGGTCGACCACGAGGACTCGTTCGTCAACACCCTGGCCGACTACTTCCGGCAGCACGGCGCCGACGTGGTCACGCTGCGGCACGGGTTCCCGGTGCGGATGCTCGACGAGCACGCCCCCGACCTGGTGGTGCTGTCGCCCGGCCCGGGGCGTCCGGACGACTTCGCCACGGCGGCCCTGCTGGACGCGCTGGACGGGCGCGGCCTGCCGGTGTTCGGCGTCTGCCTCGGACTCCAGGCGCTGGTCGAGCACGCGGGCGGCGAGCTGGCGCTGCTGCCCGAGCCCTCGCACGGCAAGCCCGGCCGGGTGAAGGTGTCCGGCGGCACCCTGTTCGCGGGGATGCCCGACGAGTTCACCGCGGCCCGCTACCACTCGCTGCACGCCACCCCGGACCGGGTGAAGGGCTTCCAGGTCACCGCGCTGACCGGGGACGTGGTGATGGCCGTCGAGGACCCGGCGCGGCGGCGCTGGGCCGTGCAGTTCCACCCCGAGTCGATCCTCACCGCGTCCGGCGGGGCCGGGCTCCGGCTCGTCGGCAACGTGCTGCGGCTGTGCCGGAAGCCGTGATCGAACCCGGCTCGGCCACTATTACGGCCATCTGAAATGAGGTCCCAGGGCCCTGTCATGGGCCCGGTGGTTGCGGCAGACTCACCGCATCGGCACTTGGGCCACGTTTCCGCGTAATGCGGGTGTACCCGCCGTTATCCCAGCAAAGGGGGGAGTGCTCACGGCACTCCCCCCCTTGTGTGGAATGGGGCAACGGCCGTCCGGAACCACCCGGAAAAGGGTGACGCTCTCTGTCGGGTTTTGCTGCCAGCATCGAGCGCATGGACCCAGAACCGACCATGCCCGCACCGACCACGGCCCGCACCCCGACCACAGCCCGCGCGACCGGCCCGGCAGCGGTGGAACGGCCCCTGGCCGGGACGGTCGCGCTCGTCGCGGGCGGCACCCGCGGCGCGGGCCGGGGCATCGCCGTCGAGCTCGGCGCCGCGGGCGCGACCGTCTACGTGACCGGCCGCACCACCCGTGACCGCCGCTCGGAGATGGACCGGCCCGAGACCATCGAGGAGACCGCCGAACGGGTCACCGCGGCGGGCGGGGAGGGCGTCGCGGTCCGCGTCGACCACCTCGTCCCGGCCGAGGTCGAGGCGCTGGTGCGGCGCGTCGACGACGAGCGGGGACGGCTCGACGTGCTGGTCAACGACGTCTGGGGCGCGAGAACTTCGGCGTCACCGAGGAGATCTGGCGGGAGGGGGCGGAGCGCGAACCGCACTTCGCGATCTCCGAGTCGCCGGCGTTCGTCGGGCGCGCGGTCGCGGCGCTCGCCGCCGACCCGGACCGCCGCGCCCGCTGGAACGGCGCGTCGCTGTCGAGCGGCGGCCTGGCCCAGGTCTACGGGTTCGATGACGCCGACGGCAGCAGGCTCGACTGCTGGCGCAACCTCGTCGAGGTGATGGGCGCGGGCAAGCCCGCCGACACCACCGGCTACCGGTAGAGCGCGGCGAGGCGTTCCGCCGCCTCGGCCATCCGGGCGCGCAGCTCGGACGGGCCGACGACCTCGGCCTCCGGGCCGAGCCGGAGGAGCTGGGTGAAGGCGACCTCGGGGGACTCCACGGGCAGCGCGGTGGCCACCCACCCGTGCTCGTCGGGCTCCCCGGCCGCCGCGGCGGCCCGCTCGGCCGCGTACGGCTCGACGGCGTACCGGAGGCCGCGCATCCCGGCCGGGCTGAGCCGCACGGCGACCTCCTCGCGCAGCAGCGACCGGGGGAACGCCGCCGCCTGGCCGCGCCAGTACGCCGGGAGGTCGAAGGCGTCGTCGCGTTCGAACCGCTCGCCGGTGGGCCGGACGGAGAGCACCCGGTCGACCCGGTAGGTGCGGGCCTCGCCGCCGGCGCGCGCGACCAGGTACCAGACGCCGCTCTTGAGGACCAGGCCGTACGGCTCGGCGGTGCGGGAGACCTCGCGGTTCTTGCGGTACCGCAGCTCCACGGCCTGGTCGTCCCACACCGCGCGGGCCAGGTCGCGCAGCAGCGGCGGCGGCTCGGCGTCGCCGAACCAGCCGGGCGCGTCGAGGTGGAAGCGCTGCTCGGCGCGGGCGGGCGCGTCCCGCAGGGACGCCGGCAGCGCGGCGAGGACCTTCAGCCCGGCCGCCGCCACCAGGTCGGCGAGGCCCATGTCGCCGGCCGGCCCGGGCAGCCCGGACAGGAACAGCGCCTCGGCCTCCTCGCGGCTGAGCCCGGTCAGCCGCGTCCGGTACCCGCCGACGAGCCGGTAGCCGCCGTTGCGCCCCTGGTCGGCGTAGACCGGCACGCCGGCCCCCGACAGCGCCTCCACGTCGCGGTAGATCGTCCGCTCGGAGACCTCGAGCTCGGCGGCGAGCTCGGCGGCGGTCATCGTCTCGCGTGATTGCAGCAGCAGCACCAGAGAGATCAGGCGGGAGGCACGCATCCCCCTATATTGACATTCTTGCGTCAGGTTCGGGTCGTTCACCTGTCACGGACGCGGGACCGGCTGTTAGCTTCGCCGCGTGCCCATCGAAACCACGCCTCTCGACGCGTTCATCGACGCCCTCCCGAAGGTCGAGCTCCACGTCCACCTGGTCGGCTCGGCCTCGGTGCCGACCGTGCTGGAGCTCGCCCGCCGCCGCCCCGGCGGCTCCGTCCCGACCGACGAGCGGGAGCTGCGGCGCTTCTTCGAGTTCCGCGACTTCCCCCACTTCGCCGAGGTCTACCTGGCCGTCAACGGCCTGGTCCGCGAGCCCGAGGACGTCGCCGGGCTGGTGCTCGGCACCGCCCGCGACCTGGCGGCGCAGAACGCCCGCTACGTCGAGATCACCGTCACCCCCTACGCCCACCGGCTGGTCGGGATGCCGCCCGCCGCGATCACCGAGGCCCTCGACACGGCCGCGCGGCAGGCCCGCGAGCGGTACGGCATCCGCGTCGCCTACATCTTCGACATCCCCGGCGACCTCGGCGCGGACGCGGTCGGCGGCACCCTCGACCAGGCGCTGGCGCACCCGCCCGAGGCGCTGGTCGGCTTCGGGATCGGCGGTATCGAGCAGGCCCGCGCGCCGCACGTGGCCGCCATCCGCGACGCGTTCCGCGCGGCCCGCGCCGCCGGGCTGCGCAGCCTCCCGCACGCCGGTGAGATGACCGGCCCGGAGACGATCTGGGAGGCGCTGGACGAGCTCGGCGCCGAGCGCATCGGGCACGGCACCAACTGCCTGGCCGACCCCCGGCTGGTCGGCCGCCTGCGGGAGGAGCAGATCCCCCTGGAGGTGTGCCCCACGTCCAACGTGTGCACCGGCCAGGTGCCCGACCTCGCCTCGCACCCCCTGCCCCGGATGCTGGAGGAGGGGCTGTTCGTCACCCTCAACAGCGACGACCCGCCGATGTTCGACACCACCCTGACCAACGAGTACCGGATTGCCGCCGGGACGTTCGGGCTCGGCCGCGCCGAGCTGGCCGCCCTCGCCCGCAACGCGGTCACCGCCTCCTCACTCGACGCCGCCGGGCAGGGCGAGATCCTGCGCGACATCGACGCGCTGGCCTGAGCACCCCTGTGGTCCACCTGACCGTCCCGCCGCGTCGTTGCCGCTGGTGGCCGCTACTACAGTTGCGGAGGCGGCGAAGAGAACGATGTGAGGAGGCCCCATGGCAGGCGAGGAAGCGGTCGATATCGAGTTCCGCGGTGACGTGACGGTGGAGCTGATCAAGTCCGCGGCGTCCGACGCCGACGTGCTGTGGGCGGCACGGGTGTCGACCAAGGGCGAGAACTCGCTCGCGGAGGCCGACGCGGACCCCGCGCGGTCCAAGGGCCTCATCAACTTCCTGATGCGGGACCGGCACGGCACGCCCTTCGAGCACTCGTCGATGACCTTCTACGTGAAGGCGCCGATCTTCGTGTTCCGCGAGTTCATGCGGCACCGCACGTTCTCCTACAACGAGGAGAGCGGGCGCTACCGCCGCCTCGAGCCGGTGTTCTACGTGCCGGGGCCCGAGCGCAAGCTGGTCCAGGAGGGCCGGCCCGGCAAGTACGTCTTCGTGGACGGCACGCCCGAGCAGCACAAGATCGTCACCGAGGCGGCCAAGGACAGCTACCGGCAGTCCTACCGCGCCTACACCGAGATGCTGGAGGCCGGGGTCGCCCGCGAGGTGGCGCGCACGGTGCTGCCGGTCGGGCTGTACTCCTCGATGTACGCCACCTGCAACGCGCGCGCCCTGATGAACTTCCTGTCCCTGCGCACCAAGCGCGAGGACTCCACGTTCCCCTCGTTCCCGCAGCGCGAGATCGAGATGGTCGCCGAGCAGATGGAGGAGCAGTGGGCGGCGCTGATGCCGCTCACCCACGCCGCCTTCGAGGCCAACGGCCGCGTCTGCCCGTAGGGGCGGCCCGCCGGGGCGCCGGTCCGCGCGGCGGCCGGGCCCGGTCTTCGGGACCGGGCCCGGCCGCCGCCGCCCTGCGGAGGTGTCCGGTCAGGCCTTGCGGCGGCGGGCCAGCAGGACGACGGCCCCGCCGGCGATCAGGCCGGCCAGGCCGGTGAGGGCGAACCACCAGCCGCTGGTGCCGGCGGCGGCGTTCTCGTAGTCCGGGACGTCGTCCGGGTCGCCGTAGTGGCCCTTGCGGGCGAGCGTGCCGCCCTCGGCCCAGCCGCCGCCCTGGTCGCAGTTCATCCGGTCGTGCGAGGAGACCGGGCCGCGCAGCGACATGTCCAGGCTCTGGGTGTTGGCGGTGGTGCCGGCGGGCTTGTCGACCTCCGGCGTGCGGATCCCGCCGTCCGCCTTGAGGTCCTCCAGCCGCTCGGCCAGCAGGTGGTCGCCGAGCTTGAGGCCGTTGGAGGCCCACTTCGTGCTGGCCCGGGTGAGCACCTCGCGGGCCCGGGCGGGGTCACCCGAGTCGTAGGCCTCGCGGGCCTGCCGCTCCACGCCGGGCAGGTCGTCGATCAGCGTGGCCTCGTAGCCCTCCAGGGCCCGGGTCACGGTGGCGAGGTAGCCGTCGCGGCGGGAGCAGGTCGCGTACATCAGCCGCTTGAACGTCTGCGTCGCGTACTCGGTGGCCTCCTGCTCGGCGAACTGCGGCTCCAGGTACTTCGACGACCCGTTGTGCGTGAGGTAGCGGTGCTGCCGGTACTCCGGCGGGACCTCCTGGTCGCCGACGTGGAACGGGATGTAGGGCGCGGTGACCGACGCGGTGACCGCGGTCCACAGCGTCCCCATCTCGCCGTTGCCGCCGCCGGAGCCGAGCTCGGCCACGTGCCCGTACCCGGAGCGGTCGTCGGACCAGCGCGGGTCGCGGACGATCCGCATCACGTCCTCCAGCCGCACCGGGGCGAGCCTGCGGAACTCGGCCTCCAGCGACGGCGGGTTCCGGTACGGCGCCGGGTCCGCGGGGTCGACCTTGGCGCCGACCGCCACCGGCTTGCCGGGGAACGGAGTGCCGTAGACCTTCTGGAGGTCGAACGGCTGCCCCTTCTTCCACCAGCCGCGCTCTTCGGCGACGCTCAGCAGGTTGGGCGAGCCCATGTGGTCGGCGTCGTCCTTCCCGGTGGTCGGGAAGTCGTTGATGTAGCCGGGGTAGGACACCCGGACGTCGTCGGGACCGAGCCGCTCGGCGGCCCACAGCCCCTTGCCGCCGGAGAGCTGGATCAGGACCCAGCCCTCGTTCTTGTCGGCGAACATGTGCGAGTTGCCGCCGTAGTCGGTGTACCCGTACTTGTTGATCAGGTCGCCGACGATCTGCACCGCCTCGCGGGCGCTGTGCGCGCGCTCCATCGCGATGCGGGACAGGTCGCTGTAGGTCGGACCGGTCTGCGGCGTCCTGGTCGACTCCACCAGCTCGGGCCGCGAGTCCGACCACACGTCCCGGGCGGCGACGCCGTACTCGTTGAGCCCGCCGTTGGTCAGCGGGGCGGGGAAGCCGACGAACTCCGAGTAGTTCGAGGTGATGTACCGGGCCGTCTCGCGGGCCTGCGGGATCTTGGTGAGCTTGCCCGCCATGTCCGCCTCGCCGGTCGCGCCGACCTCGATGGTGGCGCCCTCGGGGTGGCTCTGCCGGGGCACGATGTCGATCCAGTGGCTGGACGGCTCGTGCCCGAACCCGCCCATGAACGGGCGCTTGTTCTTCGTGAGGTTCTTGCCGATGTAGACGGCGAAGCTCTTGTCGTTCCCGGCCGGCTTCTGCGCCGAACTCCGCGGCCGGGACGAGGGCCGCTCGCCCGCCGACGCCATCGGGCTGAGCAGCGTGGACGCCGCTACGAGGGCCGCCGAGAAGGCCGCCGTCCTGCGGGGGAGGCTGCGTGGGTGGCGCGTTCGCTGCACGGACTCTCCGTTCTGGTTTCTCCTTCTGCGCCGGGGCGATGCCACGGCCACGCGACCGTATCCCGCATTGACAATTGCGGCATCATGGGATAATTAGCCCATTTTTGTGACTAAATAGACAAAACTGCCAGTCGTCACTTTAGGGGAGAAAACGGTGGGCGCTCGGGTGGTCCTGGACGCCGTTCACCGGGACGTCGGCGCCGTTCATCCCGCTCGCCCGGGGCGGGCGTGCAGCACGTTGACCGATCGTCCCGGAGCGCTTGGGCCTGTGCCCGCGGCGCCGAATGCGCCAGGGTGGGGGACCATGCCCGACATCACCATCCCCGCCGGACCGCGGGAGCTGCCCGGTTACCTCGCCGTCCCCGAAGGGACGGGACCCTGGCCCGCCGTCGTGATCCTGTTCGAGGCATTCGGTGCCGTCGCGGACATGCGGGCCCAGGCCGACCGCTTCGCGTCCCGCGGCTACCTCGCCGTCCTGCCCGACTTCTACGACGGCGCGCCCTGGGTGCGCTGCGTCCGCAAGGCGATGACGGACATGCGGAGCCAGCGCGGCCCCATCTACGACGGCATCGAGGCCGCCCGGTCATGGCTGGCCGGACGGGACGACTGCACCGGCGCCGTCGGCGTCGCCGGGTTCTGCATGGGCGGCGGGTTCGCGCTCGTCGCCGCGGCCCGGTACGGCTTCCAGGCCGCCGCGGTCAACTACGGCATCCTGCCGCGCCACCCGGAGGACGCCCTCGCCGGGGCGTGTCCGGTCGTCGCGAGCTACGGCGGCGCCGACCGCACCCTGCGCGGCGCGGCGGCCAGGCTCGAACGGGCCCTCACCGTCGCGGACGTCCCGCACGACGTGAAGGAGTACCCGGGGACGGGGCACAGCTTCCTCACCGACGCCACCGTCCCCGGGCCGCTCGGCCCGGTCGCCCGGGTCGCACTCGGTATCGGGAAGGGCCGGGAGAACGCCGCCGACGCTTGGGAGCGCGTCTTCGCCTTCTTCGCCGAGCACGTCGGCGGCCCCCCTAGCCCGCCGGACGCCCCTTGAGCACCGAGGGCCGCCGGTACACCTCCGGCCAGATCTGGAGCAGGCACGCTTCACCTTCGCCGGTGTCCGCTGGTGTCCGCAGGTGGTGGCGCAGCCGGTAGGGGCCGTAACCGGCGTGCAGCGGCGGCAGGCCATGTCGCGCGCCACCGAGCTCCTCGATCCGGACGTGCCCGGTGTGCGCCCGGTAGGCCACCTCCACGACATCGTCGTAGCCGTCGAGCTCGGCACCGGGGTCGTTCGGCGCGATGACCACGGTGACCGGGACCGCCGCGGCGCGCCGGGCCGTCCAGAGCACTGCCGCGCCGGGAACGGCGTCGGCCTGCCCCACGCCGTCCGCGCCCGCGCCCGCGCCCGCGCCCGCGCCCTCGGCGTCGGCCGGGACGGGGACGATGGCGTCCACCCCGGCGTGCTGGTCCAGCAGGTAGAACTGGCGGGCCGGGACGCCGACGGAGAACGTGAGGGTCTCGGGCCGCGCGGTGCCGCGCCGGTCGGGCGCGAAGCCCGCCGGCACGGACCGGCCGAGGCCGGCCCGCTCGGCGGCGTCGGCCGGTTCCTCGTCGGTGATCCGCGCCGCCCGTTCGGCGACGCCTGGGACGTCGCCGGGCGAGGGCCGCTCGAAGATCCCGACGGCGGCGACGAGGGTCGTGCCCGGTCGGGGCACGGGCCGGGTGGTCGACCTGACCGTTCCGCATCCGGGGCACGGTGTCCGCGTGATGTCGACGGTACGGCCCGCGGGGTCGATGGAGGTCTCGTCCACGCGCGGCGCCTTCTGGGGGAAGGCGTGCCCGCGGGCCTTGCACTCGCGGACGATCGCGTCGGCCGCGGCCTCCTCGCGGGTCGGCCGGGGGACGGGCCGGTACGGCATCAGCGGTCACCCCGCGGCATCGCGAGGATCTCCCGGCCGCGCTCCGGCGTGATCATGCACGTCCCACTCGTCACGGGTCCGCCCGGGCGGTTTGCAGAGGGCGTGGAAGCCTGCGTGGAGGTCGCCCATGAGGTCGCCGAACGACGCGTGCCGCGAGGGCCCCTCCCCACTCCACGAGGCGAGCCTATAGGCCGCCCACTCGCCGTCCCCGTCCACGTCGCCCGGATCGAGGAACAGGACGCAGGCGTCGCCCGCCAGGGAGATCTGAAGGCACCGCTCCAAATGGTCGGTGACATCACCCGCCTCGTAGCCGCCGTAGGCGTCGATCCAGTGCTCGTCCATGTCGCGGAGCCAGCCGAGCTCGGCGGTGCCGGCGAGCCGGTAGATGAAGCTGCCGGCGTTCCGCCACCCGTTGGTCGCCAGCAGGAACGTCCGCAGCGAGGGCGGCAGCATCTGCCCGAGCCGGGCCTCGGCCGCAGCGATCTCCTCCGGCCGGGCGGGCGCGAACCCGAGCCACCCGTCCCGCACCACCTCCGCCTCGAGCGGCGCGTCGCGCTCGGGGTCGTGCCCGGCGATCCACTCCTCGCTCCAGCGCTTGAGGAACGGCCGCCACTCGTCGCGGTCCATACGCCACCTCGCCCCTGTCGGATCAGCCCGCCGAGAAGGCCGCATGATGCCAGCTGCGTCCGACAGCGGCGCCGCCGCTCAGGGTGCAGGTCCGCCTGCGTCTGCGTGACCTGCGCGATCCTGCGATCCCGGTCAGCGAAACAGGTCGGTCTGGACGACGATCGACGAGCGTCCGACGCGCAGGGCGGGAGGCTGCGCGGACCTGCCCCGCCGCGTAGCCCCGGAAGCAGTTGGTCTTGGACCTCGTCGGGTGGTGCGGCCGGCCCACCCCGCCGACCGCGAGGCTCGGTGTCCATGACCTCCGGGATAATGCGGGGTGGACGGTCATGACCTGTGAGGTAATCGTGGCCATGATGTCGGTTCGGGTAGCTTCGGCCGGGTGACGACCATGACGAGCGCGTTGAGCGATGTTCGACCCGTCGGCGACCAGCTCCGCGCCTGGCGGCAGCGGCGCAGGCTGAGCCAGCTCGACCTGGCCTCGGACGCCGACGTGTCCACCCGGCACCTGAGCTTCGTGGAGACCGGGCGGTCGGCGCCGAGCCGCGAGATGGTGCTGCGGCTGGCCGAGCACCTGGAGGTGCCGCTGCGCGACCGCAACCTGCTGCTGGTGTCGGCCGGGTTCGCGCCGGTGTACGACGAGACGCCGATCGAGGAGCCGCGGATGGACTCGGTCCGCGCGGCGCTGCGGCAGGTCCTGGAGGGGCACGAGCCCTATCCGGCGCTGGTGGTGGACCGGTTCTGGAACCTGGTCGACAGCAACGCGGCGGCGGGGCTGTTCATCGAGGGCGCCCCGGCCGAGCTGCTGGAGCCGCCGCTCAACGTGCTGCGGCTGAGCATGCACCCGGACGGGATGGCCAAGAACATCCTGAACCTGGGCGAGTGGCGGGCGCACATGATCAGCTGGGTGCGGCGGCACGTGGCGCTGACGGCCGACGCCGCGCTCGCGCAGCTCTACCGGGAGCTGCGCGACTACCCCGGTCCCGACGGTGAGGCGGCGGTGCCCCCGCCGGGCGGCCAGGTTTTCGTGCCGCTGCGGATGCTGCTGGACGGGCGGGAGCTGTCCTTCTTCAGTACCATCGCGACGTTCGGGACGCCGGTCGACATCACGCTGGCGGAGCTGGCGATCGAGTCGTTCTACCCGGCCGACCCGGCGACCACCGCCTTCCTGCGCGAGCGCGCGGGCTGGTGACCCCGGCCGGTGGCGCCGCGCGCCGCGCGCGCGGCGGCGCCACCGGGGCCGGTCAGGCCGAGAGGACGGGCACCGCCCTCCTCTCGGCCTCCAGGAGGTCGTGCCTGATCTGGTCCAGCGGCACCCCGAGCCGTTGCAGGGCGGTCACCGTCTCGCGGACCATCGGGGCGGGCCCGGCCACATGGACGTCGTGCCCGGCCAGGTCCGGGAAGCGGTCCAGGACGTCCGGGAGGGCGCCGCGCAGGCCCGGGTAGCCGGGCTCGCCGGAGACCACCGGGGTCACCCGCAGCCGCGGGCAATCCGACTCCAGCGCCCGCAGGCCGGGGAGGTCGTACAGGCCGGCGCCGGTGCGCGCGCCGACCAGCAGGCGCACCGCGCGCGCCGCTCCGGACCGGGCGGCCTGCTCGGCCAGGGCCCTGGCCGGCGCCAGCCCGGTGCCGCCCGCGACCAGCAGCAGATCGCGGCCGGAGCCGGGGTCGAGCGTCATGCCGCCCGCCGCCGGGCCGAGCAGCACGGTGTCGCCGGGCCGGGTGTGCCGGACCAGCGCGCCGCTCACCCAGCCCGCGGGGACGGCCCGCACGTGCAGCCGGAGCGTCCCGTCGGGGCGGGGCGCGTTGGCGATCGAGTAGGGCCGCCACACCCGGGGCCAGCGGGAGGTCTGCACCGTGACGTGCTGGCCCGCGACGAACGGCAGCGGGCAGCCGGGCCGCAGGGTGAGCACGGCCAGGTCGTGCGCGCGCCGGTCGTGCCCCACGACCTCGGCGACCCACCAGGGCGGGGCGCGCTCGGCGTCGCGTTCGGCCGCGGTGGACATCGTGTCGGCGGCGGACCGGCAGAGCTCGGTCCAGGCGGTCTCGATCTCGGTGCTCCACTCGTCGCTGAACGCGCGCAGCGTCGCGACGAGCGCGGTGCCGAACGCCGCGTAGTGCTCGCGCTGGACGCCGAACCTGCGGTGGGCCCGGCCGAGCCGCCCGAGGTGGGCCGCGAGCGTCTCGGGGCTGTCCTGGCTCCCCACGATCTCGCCGATCGCCTGGAAGAGCCGGTCATGGTGCACGTCCATCCCGGGTGGGAACAGTGCGCGCATTCGCGGATTCTCCGCGAACAGGCGGCCGTAGAAATAGCGGGCCGCCTTCGCCTGGACGGGTTGGATACGGCTGAGACTCTCTTTGACGATCCGGGGTTCCAATGACATTTGCCAAGCTCCCCCTGGCTTTTCGTCGCCGACACTGAGGTTCCCCGGCGCCTTGTGGCGCCCGCGAAGTGCCCGGCTCGGTGAGATTCTCGCATCCAAAGCCGCTGGTCCTCAAGCGATTCACGACATCCACCCCGTTGTGGACACGGACTGTGATCGGCGATTATTCTCGGTAATCATGAGAACGGCCGCGAAGCGCTAGGATACTGATCGGTATTGGGGAAGGGTGGGAGTGCGTCCCGAGCACGACATTGGAATTGCACCGGTCAGGTGCGCCGGGTGGGGTGTTTCGGCCGCCTTGACGGAACGGTTCGCCACCGGTCAGGGGTGGAGGAGGAATCTCAACCCCGGAGGATGTTCCGTGTCCCGGCTCCGGCGCCCGGCCCGGCCGCCCGCCGCGGGCCGGTCCGGGGCCGCCCCCCTTCATGGTCAGGCGAATTCGCCTGATCGCTTGGATCCGGCGCGGCGCCGTCCACCGGCTTCGGCCTGCGGAGATCCGGCCCGTGCGGCAGGCTGGCCGGTGGGAGGCCAGGGGCGAGGCGGTCGGAAGGGCCGGGTCATGCGCAATGATGACCCCGCAAAGGTGGCGAATCACCGCACATCGGGTACCGAGCCGTGGCCAGTGCTCAGCAGAGGGGAAACCACGCATGCCAGAGGCGAACCACGGGGCTCCGGGCCCCCACGCCGCCGCGACGAACGCGCCGCCGCTCATCGGCATCACCACGTATCTGGAGCCGGCCCGCTGGGGGGCGTGGGTGCGCGAGGCCGCGCTCCTGCCAGCACCGTACATACGGTCGGTCGAGCGGGCGGGCGGCGTCCCGGTCATGCTGCCGCCGACCGGCGGGCTGCGCGGGCTGTCGGCGCTCGTCAACGGGCTGGACGGCATCCTGTTCGCCGGCGGCGGCGACGTCGACCCCGAGCTGTACGGCGCCGAGCGGCACCCTGAGACCGGCCCGCCGCAGCCGCAGCGCGACCGGTTCGAGCTGGCGCTCGTCCGCGCCGTCGTCGAGGCCGGCCTGCCGTTCCTGGCGGTCTGCCGGGGCATGCAGGTGCTCAACGTGGCCCGCGGCGGCTCGCTCGTCCAGCACCTGCCCGAGACGGTCGGGCACGAGGCGCACGCGCCCGCCGTCGGCATGATCGGCTCGCACCCGGTCCGGATCGTCCCGACCAGCGCGATCGGCAAGATCCTCGGCGCGGAGGCGGAGGTGCCCACCTACCACCACCAGGCCGTCACCCGGCTCGGCAAGGGCCTGACGCCCGTGGCCTGGGCCGACGACCAGGTCGTCGAGGCGGTGGAGCTCGAGGGGCACCGGTTCGGGCTGGGCGTCCAGTGGCACCCCGAGGAGGGCGAGGACAAGCGGCTCTTCGAGGCCCTGGTGGCCGAAGCGGCCGGACGCTGACCGGGGGACCGCCGTGCCCCTGCACCCGCAGGCCGCGCGCTTCCTGGACCTGATCGGCTCGTGGACGGCCCTGGGGGACGGCGGCGGCGCCGGCGGGGCCCGCGCGGCCGGGACGGCCTCCGGCGCCGAGCCCTCGATCGACGAGATGCGCCGCCGGATCGGCGCGGTGTTCCCGGTGGACCGGCGCGAGCTCCCACGCGTCCGCGACCTGAGCGTGCGAGGCGAGGACGGCGCCGCCGTCCCGGCCCGTCTCTACCGGCCCGAGCCCCCCGCGGCCGGGCCGCTCCCGCTGCTGGTCTACCTGCACGGCGGCGGCTGGGTGCTCGGCGGGGTCGACAACGTCGACGCCGCCTGCCGCGAGCTCGCCGCGGGCGCCGGCTGCGCCGTGCTGAACGTCGGCTACCGGCTGGCCCCCGAGCACCCGTTCCCCGCAGCCGTCGACGACGCGTGGACGGCCCTCGCGGCCGTCGCGGCCGACCCCGGGCGCTACGGCGCCGTCCCCGGGGCGCTGGCGGTCGCGGGCGACAGCGCGGGCGGCAACCTGGCCGCCGCCGCCGCGCTGATGGCGCGCGACCGGGGAGTGGCGCTGGCGCACCAGCTCCTGGTGTACCCGGTGACCGACACCGCGATGGACACCGCGAGCTGGTCCGCGTTCGGCTCCGGCTACGGACTGGACGCCGACGCGATGGCGCGGTTCATGGGCCTGTACCGGGGTGCCGCCGACCCGGCCGACCCCCGGCTGGCCCCGCTGCGCGCGGCCGACCTGTCCGGCCTCGCGCCCGCCACCGTCGTGACCGCCGAGTACGACATCCTGCGCGACGAGGGCGAGGCGTACGCGCGGCGGCTGGCGGACGCCGGGGTCCCGGTCCGGCTGCGCCGCTTCGACGGGGTGGTGCACTCGTTCTTCCTGCTCCCGGAGATCTTCGACGCCGGCGCCGAGGCGATGCGGTTTGCCGTGCGACGATTGCGCACGGCATTCGGAACCCCCATCCAGGAGGGCGGCGCGGCATGAACGAGACCGGCGACCCGCGGTACGACGCGTACGAGCGGCTGAGGATCGACTTCGCGGCGCCCCGGGTGCTGCGCGTCACGATCAGCACGCCGGGACGGCTCAACGCCGTCGACACCACCGGGCACCGGGAGCTGGCCGAGATCTGGCGCGACGCCGACGCCGACCCGCGGGTGCGCGCCGTGGTGGTGCGCGGTGAGGGCGCCGCGTTCAGCGCGGGCGGCGACCTGTCCATGATCGAGGAGATGATGTCCGACCACGCGGTCCGGGCCCGGATCCTGCGCGAGGCCCGCGCGATCGTGATGAACGTGCTGGAGTGCTCCAAGCCGGTGGTGAGCGCGATCCAGGGCCCGGCGGTCGGCGCCGGGCTCGCGGTCGCGCTGCTGGCCGACATCTCGGTGGCGGGCCGCACCGCCAAGATCATCGACGGGCACACCCGCCTGGGCGTCGCCGCCGGCGACCACGCCGCGATCGTGTGGCCGCTGCTGTGCGGCCTCGCCAAGGCCAAGTACTACCTGCTGCTCTGCGACGCCCTGACCGGTGCGGAGGCCGAACGGATCGGCCTGGTCAGCGTGTGCGTGGACGACGACGAGGTGCACGCGCGGGCACTGGAGATCGCGGGACGGCTCGCCGCCGGGGCCGCCGAGGCGATCTCCTTCACCAAGCACGCCCTCAACAACTGGCTGCGCCTGGCGGGCCCGTCCTTCGACGCCTCGCTGGCGATGGAGTTCTTCGGGTTCACCGGGCCCGACGTGCGCGAGGGCGTCGCCGCGATCCGCGAGAAGCGCGCCCCCGACTTCGGCTGAGCCGGCCGCGGGGCCGCGCGGGCCCGCGGCCTTCCCCGGCCGCGGGCGCGTCGTTCCCGGTCGCCGTGGGCGCGGGCGTTCAGCCGAAGCGCTTGCGCAGCGCCTCCAGGCCGGTGGCGTAGATGCCGCGGGTGAACGTCTTGCCCATCGCCTCCTCGTCGCCCGCGTCGGCGGAGAACTCGGCCGACCACTCCACGAACGCCTGCCCGGTGGCGGTCACGGGCGCGACCCTGAGCCGCCCGTGGGCGCCGCGGACGGGCAGCGGGCATTCCAGGATCTCGTAGGCGTAGGAGCGGTCGGCGTCGTCCATGCCGCTCAGCCGTTCCCGGAACACCGAGTCGCCCGGCCCGATGATCCTGCGCACGCACCCGACCCGGTCGGACGGGCCGCCGTCCTCGATCAGCCCGGTCTGCACGCCCGGCGCCCACTCGGCGAGGTTCCCGAAGTCGCGCAGGTAGGCCCACACCTCCTCGGCGCTGGCGTCGAGCACGGTACTGGCGTACGACCTCGGCATGGGCTCTCCTCGGCGCTGCGGGGCGGCGGTGTCGGCTCCATGCTGGGCCCCGGGAGGCGGTCCGGGCAACAGCCGGATGATCACGATGTGGACCGCGCCGGGGTGGGCGGGCCGCGCCCGTGCCTCCGCCGCCGCCGCTCAGTACGACCGCGGCAGGCCCAGCTCGTGCTGGGCGATGTGCGCGAGCACCAGCTCCTCGGCGACCGGGATGTTCTTGGCGATGCGCGCGTCCCGGAACATCCGCGCCACCGGGTACTCCAGCGAGTAGGCCATGCCGCCGTGCGTCTGGAACGCGCGGTCGGCGGCCTGCCAGGCCGCGTCCGCCGCGGTGAGCTTGGCGATATTGGCCTCCGATCCGCACGGCCGGCCCCGGTCCCACAGCCACGCGGCCTTGTAGGTCATCAGCCTGGCCAGCTCCACCTGCGCCTTGGCCTTGGCGAGCGGGAACGCGACCGCCTGGTTGGCGCCGATGGGCGTGCCGAACGGGGCGCGCTCGCGGGCGTACCCGCACGCCACGTCCAGGGCCAGCTCGCCGAACCCGACGCCGCCGGCCGCCGCGAGGATCCGCTCGGGGTTGAGGATGTCCCACAGGACGGCGAACCCCTGGTCGACCTCGCCGAGCACCCGGTCCGCGGGCACCCGGACGCCGTCCAGGAACACCATGCTGGAGGCCACGGTGTTGGTGCCGAGCTTGGGGATCGGCCGGTAGGCCAGCGTGCCGTCCGCGACCGCCGCCTTGACGTCGACCAGCAGCACGGTGAACCCGGAGGTGCGGGGGCGGGCCTCGGCGGCCGGGACCGTCCGGGCGACCAGCACCAGGTGGTCGGCGCGCTCCACCCCGGAGATCCAGATCTTCTGGCCGTCCACCACGAACCCGTCGCCGTCCCGGCGGGCCCGGGTGGTGATGTCGATGGCGTTGCTGCCCGCGTCCGGCTCGGTGACGGCGAAGCAGGTCTCGATCTCTCCCGAGGCAATGCCGGGCAGGAACGCGCGCTTCTGCTCGGCGGTGCCGTGCCGGGCGATGGTCAGCCCGCCGAACGCGGGGGTGAGCAGGTACATGAACGAGGCGGCGCCGCCCGCCCCGCCGGCCGCGAGCGCCTCCAGCGCCACCGACAGCTCCAGTAGCCCCTGGCCGGCGCCGCCGTACTCCTCGGGGACGGCCAGGCTGTGCCAGCCGCCCTGGACCAGCTCGCGCCAGACCTCCTCGGGCCACCGCTTCTCGGCGTCGCACCGGTTCCAGTAGTCCTGGTCGTACTTCCCGGCGATCGCCCGCACGCCCTCGCGCACCGCGATCGCGCCCTCGGGCAGGTCGAAGTCCATCCGCGCCTCCTCCGAACGTCGTCCGGACCACCGTAGCCGATGAAGTAAGTGGACACTGACGCGCGCCGCCGCGCCGTCAGCCCTTGACCGTCAGCAGGGGGCGCAGCTCCGCGACCGGGGCGGCGACCCCGCCGCCGTGCAGGCTGGACACCACCGGGCCGATGTCCTTGTAGGCCCAGGGCGCCTCCTGCTTGAGGTCGCGGCGCCACGCCGCCATGACGTCGGACCGCCGGACCGTCATCGGGTCGCGGTGGTCGAGCGGGGTCACCACCCGGAACTCCCGCAGGAACGCGTCCAGCTCGGCGTCGCCGCCGCGCGCCGACGCGCCCCGGGGGATCCGGCGCCCGGCGCCGTGGCAGGCGCTGGAGAGGGTGCGCGGGTCGCCGTGGCCGCGCAGCACGAAGCTCGCCGCGCCCATGGAGCCGGGCACGATGACCGGCTCGCCCCACATCGCGTACGGGCCGTCCGCCATCCGCGCGTGGCCGCCCGCCGGGGTGGCGCCCTTGCGGTGCACCACGCGGTCGCCGTCCCGCCAGAACAGGTTGTGCGGGGCGTCGTACAGCAGCCGCGACGCCAGGTCGCCGCACTCGGCCGCGAGCCCGGCCCGCATCGTGAGCGCGAGGAAGAACCGGTTGCCGACCGCGAAGTTGGCGGCGTTGCCGAACGCGTCCAGGTAGGCCCGGCGGTCCCGCGCCGAACGCTCGTCGAACAGGAACGGCAGGATGCCGTTGCGCGGCCGGGGCAGCCCGGCCGGCCAGCCCGCGCGCAGCCGGTCCAGGGCGGTGGCGTTGGCCTGGTGGCCGAGCGACAGCGAGCCGCTGTGGGCCATCAGCACCACCGTCCCCGGGGCCAGCCCCCAGGCGTGGGCCGCCGCGGCGTCGTGGACCCGTGAGACGTACTGGAGCTCGGCGAAGTGGTTGCCGCCGCCGATGCCGCCGATGACGCTGTCGTGGCTCGCGCCGCCCGCACTGCCGATCCAGTCGGCGAAGGCGTCGGCGTTCCCGGCCGGATGCGACGGCGCGTGGACGCGGTCGACGCCGTCGTCGGCGTCGTGCGGGCCGAGGCCCGGCCAGGACGCCTCGCCCGTGAGCAGCAGGCCCGGCAGCCCGTCGCGGAGCAGCGCCTCGCGCTGGACGGGGGTGAGCGCGATCCGCCGGCCGCCCTCGAAGAACAGGTGCCGCAGCCGCCGTTCGAGCGCGTCCAGCCGGGGCCGGACCCGGTCGGCGGTCAGGGAGGTGACCTCCAGCCGCATCCCGCAGTTGACGTCGTTGCCGACGGCCTGCGGGAGCAGCGCGTGCTCGGTCTCCACGACCGTGCCGATCGGAATGCCGGCGCCCTTGTGGAAGTCGGGCGTGAGCGCGACCCGGGTGAGGCGCGGCGCCGGCCCGTCGTAGCCGGGGGTGGCCTCGGCGAGCCGTTCGAGCGTGCCGGCGGTCTCCAGGACCGACAGCGCCTCGCTCACGGCGGCCGGTTCCAGCGGGACGTCCTCGCCCGCGCACAGCTCCACGGGGACGTTCCAGGGGTTGGGGAGGGAGAGCCAGTGGTCGTCGAGACGGACCAGGCGGCGGTCTTGGCGTGCGGGCATGAGGGGGTCCTTCGTGGCTGCTGTGGGCACGGCGGGGCGCGCCCGGACGGGGCGTGGCGAAACGGTCCCGGCCCGCGGGAGGCGGGCGGGACGGGGCGGCGGGGCCCGGCCCCGCCGCGGTACCTCCGGTTCAGCAGCCGCGAGGTGATCTCCAGCTTAGCGGGGCGCGCTCACCCGCCGCCATCGGATTTCTCCGGGATGTCCAGATAGCGGGTGACCATCCGGGCGATGAACGCCGCGATCTGCTCCGGCGGCCCCGCCGGCAGGATCAGATGGCTCATCGTCAGCCGCACCGCCGCGTCGGCCATCTCGGTGAACGCCGCCGGATCCAGATCCGGCCACTGGCCGAGGGCGTGCTCGGCGATGCGGGCGCTGGCGGTGAACAGCACCGGCTCGGCCCGGGTGGTCAGCAGCGGGAGCATCTCGTCGCCGCCGGCGCCGGTCAGCACCATCTTGGTGAGCGCGTCGTCGGCGGAGGTCTCCAGCGTGAACAGCACCGCCGCCGACACCGCCGAGAAGAGGTCGTGGTGCTCGCACAGCACCCGGTCGATGCCGTCGAGGTAGCGCTCGTTGTGGCGGAGCACGACGGCCTGCGCCAGCCCCCACTTGTCGCCGAACTCGTTGTAGACGGTCTGCCTGCTCACCCGCGCCGCCCGCGCGACGTCCACCATCCGCACGCCCCGGTAGCCCCGTTCGACGATCAGTTCGGACGCGGCGTCCAGCAGAGTGTCGCGCAGGGTGCGGTGCGCGGTGCCCATGGGTCGTCCTTCCGGGTGGTCATCTGGGGGCATGGCCTCATGGGAGGGCACCCCCTGTCAAGCACGGGACCTCATTATCATCGGGACCGGGCACGGCGACGACTATCGAACGCCAGACCGGGCGCCGTCGGGCGAGCGCGCGCCGCCCCGGTCCGGCAGCGACCGCGCCGCCGTTCCCGGACGGGCGTCCCCGGCGCGCGGATCGGACCGGACCAGCGCGGGGGGACCCGACACGACGACCCTGCCGTGGTCCAGGACGTGGAGGACGTCGCACACGCCCATGACCGGTTCGAGGTCGGGCTCGGCGAGCAGCACGGCCGGCCCCTCGGCGGCCAGGTCGCGGAGCAGCACCTCCAGGGACCGGGACTCGGGCACCGGCAGGCCGGCCAGCGGCTCGTCCAGGAGCAGCACGGCGGGCTCGGCGGCCAGGGCGCGGGCGAGCCCGAGGAGCCGCGCGACCCCGGCGGGCACGGTGCCGGCCCGCCGCCCGGCGTGCTCGGCGATCCCGACGCGGGCGAGGAGCTCGTCGGCCGCCGCGCCCGTGCCCGCGCCCGACTCGCGGCGCGCGGTGCGGCGCCACCGGCGCCGGGTCCCGCGCGCCATCGCGTGGATCTCCACGGCGACCTGAACGCTCTCCCGCACGGTCAGCGCCCCGGACTCCGCGAACGTCCCGGGCCGGGGGAGGGCGCGGACGAGGCCACGGCGGGCGCGCTCGCCGGCGGAGTCCGAGGTCACGTCGGCGCCGCCGAGGTGCACGGTGCCGCCGGACGGGCGGCGCAGCCCGGCGAGGACGTCGAGGAACGTCGACTTGCCCGCGCCGTCGGGGCCGATCAGGCCGGTGACCGTGGCGGGCGGCGCGTCCAGCCCGGCGCCGTCGAGGACCGTCACGCCGCCGAACCGGACCGTGACTCCGGAGGCCACCAGGCCCTGGCCTGGGGCGGGCTCATCGCCGGGCACCGTCCATCACCTCCGCCGGCGGCGCGGGGCCCCCGTGGTCCGCTGTGATGTGGATCACTGCGGGGCCTCACGATACTGACGCGCGGATCGCCGATCAACAAGCGCGGGCACTCCGCCCCGGCGCCGCCGCCGAGCGCCGTGCGGCGCGGATCAGCCGGGGTCGCACTCCCGGCTGAGCTCGCGGAACCGGGCGTAGCGGGCCGCGCACGCGTCGACCCAGGCCGGACGCGGGGCCACCCGGCCGCCCGGCCGGTACCAGTGGCGGGCGTCGGCCACCGACGTCTCCAGGTCGGCCGCCATCCGCGCCAGCCACGCCATCCCGTGCGCGGCACCCTCCGGCACCGCCGCGCGCTCGACCACCGCGTCCGTGCAGTCGGCGAGCGCCTGCGCCCACGCGGGGTCGCGGGCGCCGCCGCCGGTGACGACGATGCGGCGCGGCGTGCACCCGGCCAGGTCGAGATGGTGCCGGACGACGAATCCGCTGGCCTCGTAGGCGGCGCGGCGCAGCGCCCCGGCGTCGTGGGTGAGGTCGAGGTCGTGCAGGGACGCGCGCAGCCCCGGACGGTGCAGCGGGCTCCGCTCGCCCCGGACGTAGGGCAGCCACACCGGGACCCGCCCCGGATCGGGCTCCGCCTCCGGCGGCGCGGCCAGGTGCCGCCCGGCCCAGTCGAGGAACAGGCCGCCCGCGTTGCTCGGACCGCCCACCAGGCAGCGGTCGGGCCGGTGGTGCGGCAGCGTCCACAGGCCGGGGGCTCCCGGGTGCGGCGCGGCGGCGACCGCCCAGGTGACCAGCGTGGTCCCGCAGGCGACGAACGCGTCGCCGGGCTCCGCCACGTCCACCGCGAGCTGCTCGGCCAGGACGTCGGCCCCCGCGGCCGTCACCACCGTCTCGCCGATCCGGCCCACGGCGCGGCCGGGCTGCGCGGAGACGGGCGGGAGCCGCTTCTCGTCGGCGCCGAACCGCGCCAGCCGCTCCGGATCCCACCGCACGCCGTCGAAGGCCGGGTAGAAGGCCATCGCCGCGAACACGTCCAGCACCGGCTCGGCGCCGAGCGCGGCCATCGCGTACGCCTGCGCGGGCAGGTAGGCGTAGGCGTCCGGCCAGCCGCGCGCGACCCAGGCCAGCAGCGTCTCGCCCTCGCGGGAGGCGAGCGGGGTGAGCGCGCGGGCGCCGCTCATCGCGCGGTGGTCGCCGTACAGCGGCGCGGGCGACAGTGGGCGCAGCCGGTCGTCCACCGCCACGATCGAGGGGAGCATCGCCGCGATCCCGAGGCCGCGCGCGGTCCGTCCCGGCTCGCCGAGCGCCCGCAGCGCGGCGCGCGGGCCCTCGCCCCACGCCCCGGCCGGATCGTGCTCGAAGGTGCCCGCGGCGGTGACGAGGAGGGCGTGCGGCACCCGCGCGCGGGCCCGCACGATGCCCTCCGCGTCGACCGCCACGGCCTTGACGGCCGTGGTGCCGACGTCGAGTCCGACCGTGAGCTCGGTTGCCATCGGCTGCTCCGGGGTAGGTGATCATCGGTCCGGGGGCCGGCGGTGCCGGCGGCGCCGGTGGTGACTCGGGGAGGGCGCGTGAACGGACCGGACAGGCCGCGGGCGCTGGTGCTCGCACCGATGCGGGGGCCGGGCTGGGACCGGCTGCGGGGCATCGCCGACGTGGTGTACGACCCGGCGACGGCGCACCGGCCCTTCCGGCTGTACTCCGCCGCCGACCTGGCCCGCAGGCTCGCCGAGACCGGCGCGAGCATCCTGGTGACCGAGGCCGATGAGGTCGCCGGGCCGGTGCTCGACCACCCGCTGCGGGTGATCGCCGCGACCCGCGGCACGCCCGGCAACGTGGACGTCGCCGCGGCCACCGCCCGGGGCGTCCCGGTGTTGCACGCCCCGGGCCGCAACGCCGACGCCGTCGCCGAGCTGACCGTGGGGCTGCTGTTCGCCGCCGCGCGCGGGGTCGTCGCGGCCGACCGGGAGGTCCGCGCCGGGACGGCCTACGCCGGCGGCGTGCTGCCGTACCAGCGGCACCGCGGCTGGCAGCTCGCGGGCCGGACGTTCGGCATCGTCGGCCTGGGCGCGGTCGGCCGGGCGGTGCGGTGGCGGATGGAGGGCCTCGGGATGCGGGTGGTGGCCTGCGACCCGTTCGCCGCGGACGCGACCTGCGGGCTGGACGAGCTGCTCGCGGTGGCCGACGTGGTGTCGATGCACGCCGCGCTGACCGCCGGGACGCTCGGGATGATCGGCGAGCGGGAGTTCGCGGCGATGCGGGAGGGCGCGCTGTACCTCAACACCGCGCGGGCCGAGCTGCACGACGCCGCCGCGCTGGTCGCCGCCCTGGAGTCGGGACGGCTCGCCGGAGCCGGCCTGGACCACTTCGAGGGGGAGTGGCTCGACCCGGCCGGCCCGCTGGCCGCGCTGCCCGGCGCGGTGCTCACCCCGCACATCGGCGGCGCGGCGTTCGACGTCGAGGCCAACCACGCCGCGATGGTCGCGGACGGCGTGGAACGGCTGCTGCGCGGCGAAAGGCCCGCCCACTGCGTCAATCCCGAGGTGCTGGACCAGGACCGGGGACGCTCCGTCCCGGCGGCCGTCCCCGCCGCCCAGGTGATCGCCCCGTGAGTGACGGCCGCCTCCGGGCAGCGGCGCCGGCGGACGTCGCGGAAGGTGCTTTCAACATCACCATCCGTACAACTTGGCATGGCGGGCGGACGGCGGGCAAGGCGCGGCCCCCGGTGACCGGATGATCACCCGGCCGGTCCGCCCCCGGTACCGGCCGTGCTCGCCGCCCCGATTGCGGTGATCGCTCGCCACCGGCGGAGAAGGGCTAAGCTGACGGGTTGGCCGCCACCGACCACGTCCGGAGGACCGCGAGCATGCCCGCCGAACCACCGCCCCTCGCCCCGCCCGAGGCCGGTCCCGCCCCCACCCTCGATCCCGTCCTCGAGACGGCCGGCGACGACGCGGCCACGCTCGCCGCGGAGTGCGCGCACCTGGCCGAGTCCCGCGCCGCGCTGCGCCGGATGCGCGAGAACGCCGAGGGCATGTCCGCCGACGCCGCGGCCGACTGGGTCTCCCGGCGGTTCCTGGAGTCGCTGCTGAACCAGCGGATCGAGGCGCTCGCCGACCACCCCGGCACCCCGCTGTTCTTCGGCCGGATGGACCAGGACGGCACCGGGACGGGCGCCGGCATGGGCACCGGCTCCGGCGATGACGCCGAACTGCCGCCGACGATGTACGTGGGGCGGCGGCACGTCCACGACGGCGACGAGGGCCGCCCGCTCGTGCTCGACTGGCGCGCCCCGGTGTCGCGGGCCTTCTACCAGGCGGGCCCGGCCGACCCGATGGGCTGGCGGCGGCGCCGCCGGTTCGGCTTCCAGGGCGGCGAGCTGACCGCGTTCGAGGACGAGCCGCTCGACGGCCGCGCGCTCGGCCCGTCCGCCATCCTCACCGAGGAGATCGAGCGGCCCCGCACCGGGCCGATGCGCGACATCGTGGCCACCATCCAGCCCGAGCAGGACGAGCTCGTCCGCGCCGACCTGCCCCGCACCGTCTGCGTGCAGGGCGCCCCCGGCACCGGGAAGACGGCGGTCGGCCTGCACCGCGCCGCGTACCTGCTGTTCACCCACCGGGAGCGGCTGGCCCGCTCCGGCGTGCTGATCGTCGGCCCCAACCGGGCGTTCCTGGCCTACATCTCCGCGGTACTGCCCGCGCTCGGCGAGGTCCGCGTCGACCAGGCCACCATCGACGACCTGCTCGGCGCGCCCGCCGCCGACGAGCCCGCCGCACTCGGCGCCCTCAAGGGCGGGGCGCGGATGGCAGAGGTGCTCCGCAAGGCGCTGTGGCGGCAGATCGGCAAGCCCGAGGAGGGCCTGGTCGTCGCCCGGGGCGCGGCCCGCTACCGGCTCGCCGACTACGAGGTGCGGGAGATCGCCGCCGCGCTCCAGAACGGCGGCCGGTACGGCAACGGCCGCGCCGCGTTCGCGCAGCGGTTGGCGCACCAGATCCTGGTCCGGATGGAACAGCGCGGCGGGGCGCCCGACGACCGGATCCAGGACCAGGTCGTCCGCTCCAAGCCGGTCAAGGCGCTGGTCGACCAGGTGTGGCCGAAGGTCACCGCCGAGCAGGTGCTCTTCCGGCTGCTGTCGGATTCGGAGCTGATGGGCGCCGCCGCCAGGGGCGTCCTGGACGAGGACGAGCAGGCCGCGCTCCTGTGGGCCAAGCCGCCCCGCTCGCACCGCTCGGCCCGCTGGACCGCCGCCGACCGGGCCCTGCTCGATGAGCTGAACGACCTCATCGAGCGCACCCCGTCCCTCGGGCACCTCGTCGTGGACGAGGCGCAGGACCTGTCGGCGATGCAGCTGCGCGCCCTCGGCCGCCGCTGCGGCACCGGCTCGGCCACCGTCCTCGGCGACCTCGCGCAGGGCACCACGCCCTGGTCGGCGCGGTCGTGGACCGAGGTGCTCGGCCATCTCGGCCAGGAGGGCGAGGTCACCGAGCTGACCCTGGGGTTCCGCGTGCCCGGCCCGGTCCTCGACTACGCCGCCCGGCTGCTCCCGCACGTCGCGCCCGAGCTGGAGGCGCCCCGGTCGCTGCGCGCCGGGACGGGCGCCCTGACCGTGCGGCGCGTCCCCGACCTCGCCGGCGCCGCCGCCGGCGCCGCCCGCGAGGCACTGGCGCGGCCGGGCTCGATCGGCCTGATCGTGCCCGACGCCGAGGCCGCGGCCTACGCCGCGGCGCTGGCCGCCGCCGGGCTGGAGCACGCGGTGCTCGGGCCCGAGTCCGACGGCGCCGGGCGGCTGCTCGTCGTCCCGGCGACCCTGGCCAAGGGCCTGGAGTACGACCAGGTGATCGTCGCCGAGCCCGCCGCGATCGCCGCGGCGGAGGCGCGCGGCCTCGCCCGCCTGTACGTCGTGCTGACCCGCGCCGTCACCGCCCTGACCGTGCTGCACCACGCCGACCTGCCCACCGAGCTCGCGTCCTGACAGGATCGGATCCGCTACCGAGGAGGCCGTCATGACCGCCACCGTCGCCGAGGCCCGGTTCACCGAGCCCGTCGTGCTCCCCGCGACCGCGCCGTTCGACTTCGGCGCCTCACTGCGGTTCCTGCACGGCTTCGCGCCGAGTGCCGGCGAGCAGACCGTGGTGGGGGAGACCCTCACCAAGGCGCTGCGCGCCGGCGGGCGCACCGTCGTCGCCCGCCTCGCCGCGGCGGGCGACGGCCTGACCTGCTCGCTGCACGCGTCCGGGCCGCTGACCGCCGGGGAGATCGCCGCCGCCGCCGACCGGCTGCGCTTCCAGCTCAGCCTGGACGACGACCTGGAGGACTTCTACGCCATCGGCCGCGCCGACCCGGATTTCGCGCCCGTCATCGACCGGCTGTACGGCTACCACCAAGTCAAGTTCGCCTCCCCGCTGGAGAACGTGGTGTGGGCGATCCTGTCGCAGCGGACCGCCCTGACCGTCGCGGCCAAGGAGAAGCGGGCCCTGTCGGATGCGTTCGACGACCGGCTCGTCCTGGACGGCGAGGAGTACGGCGCCTTCCCCGATGCCGAGCAGCTCGCCTCGCTGTCCTCGGGCCGGATGGCCGAGCTGGTCGGCAACGAGCGCAAGGGCCGCTACCTGCACGGCACCGTCCGGGCCTGGCTCGACTCCGATGAGGAGTTCCTCCGGAACGGCCCCTACGACGAGGTCAGGGACTATCTGCTCGGCCTGCCCGGGATCGGGCCGTGGTCGGCGACGTTCGTCCTGATCCGGGGTCTCGGCCGGATGCGCGAGATGCCGCTGGAGAAGCAGCTCCGCACCGCCGCGGCGCACGCCTACGGCCGGACGCTCAGCGACGCCGAGATGCAGAAGATCGCCGACGGGTACGGCGAGTGGCAGGGCTACTGGGCCCACTACCTGCGCGTCGCCGACTGACGCCGGCCGGCCCGCTGACCGACCGGCGCCGACCTGCCCGCTGACCGGTCGGCGCCGACCGACCGGCGCCGACCTGCCCGCCCGCCGGGCGCCCGCCTTGCCGCTTACGGGGCCTTGAGGCCGTTGAACACGACCGCCAGGGCCCCGGTGCCGCCGCCGAGCCCGGCCGCGTGGGTCATGCCGGCGAGCAGCGCCATCACCTCGGCGGCGCCGACATCGGCCCGGACCGCCCCGGCCCCCTGGGCGCGTTCGAGCAGCGTGCCGAGCGACTGCTTCAGCGCGGGCCCCGCCTCGCCGCCGGCCTGCAGCGCGTCGACGCCGGCCTCGGCCAGCGCGCCGGACAGCGCGTTCTTGGTCGCCGACCGCCGCACCACCTCGCTGAAGAAGTCGAAGAACGCCGCGCCGGGGTCGGCGGCGTCCTCCAGCGCGCGGGCCCGGTCCGCCAGCTCCTCCATCAGCCCGGCCAGAGCCGCCTCCAGCAGCGACTCCTTGGTCGGGAAGTGCCGGAACACCGTGCCGATCCCCACCCCCGCCCGCCGCGCGACCTCCTCGGTGGACGCGGCGGTGCCCCGTTCGGCGAAGACGGCGCCGGCCGCCTCCAGCACCCTGGCGCGGTTCCTCAGCGCGTCCGCGCGCGGCGGCCTGCCGTTCATCCGATCGACCTCCCCTTTTGACAACCGGAGTGCTCACTCCGTATCTTCGAGCTATCCGGAGTGATTGCTCCGATTGTAGTCCCGGGAGGTCCTTCCATGTCCGAGTCGTCATCCAGCCCGCGCGCCGTCTTTCAGCGGCTCCTCGACGGCGTCACGGAGAAGCGCGCCGACGAACTGCCCCTCCTGTACGCCGAGGACGCGGTGGTCGTGCACCCGTTCGCCGAGCCCGTCTCGCCCCTCAACGGACGCGCGGCGCTGCGCGAGCACTTCGCGCAGGTCCCCGACCTGCCGATCGAGATCCGGGCGCGCAACGTCGTGGTGCACGAGACCGCCGACCCGGAGGTGATCGTCGCCGAGTTCGAGTACGCGGGCCGCGTCACCACCACCGGCCGCGCGTTCACCGTTCCGAACATCTTCGTGATGAGGGTCCGCGACGGCCTGATCGTCGAGTCCCGCGACTACGCCCACCACGCGGCGTTCGCCGCGGCACTGGCCTGACGGGCGGTGCCTCCGACGCGGGACGCCGGTACGGCCCGGCGCGCCGATGTTGACTCGCTCGCCGGCGGGTTCCTAGGGTGGGCGCATACCGACCGGTTGGTATGTGCCGATGCGGCGGCCCGCCGCCGCTCTCCCATCCCGCGCGGAGGTCCGCCCTGTGAGCACTGCATCGCCCGACGCCGACGAGCTCGGCAGGCGGGTCGGCGAGTTCCTCGCCGCACACGATCCCGCCGGCGCCGAGCCGCTGGAGTTCCTGCGGGCCAGGTTCGACGCCGGCCTGGCCTGGGTCCACTACCCGGAGGGCCTCGGTGGGCTCGGCGCCCCGCGCGCGCTCCAGCCCGCCGTCGACCGCCGGTTCGCCGAGGCGGGGGCGCCCTCCAACCGGCCCGAGCGCAACGGCATCGGGCTCGGCATGGCCGCCCCGACGATCCTGGCGTTCGGCACCGAGGAGCTGAAGCGGCGCTTCCTGCGCCCGCTGTGGACCGGCGAGGAGATCTGGTGCCAGCTCTTCAGCGAGCCCGGCGCCGGGTCCGACCTCGCCGCGCTCGGCACCCGCGCGGTGCCGGACGGCGACGGCTGGACGGTCAACGGGCAGAAGGTGTGGACCTCGATGGCCCACGAGGCGCGCTGGGCGATCCTGGTCACCCGCACCGACCCGGACGTGCCCAAGCACCGCGGCATGACCTACTTCGTCTGCGACATGGCCGCGCCCGGCGTCGAGGTCCGCCCGCTGCGGCAGGCCACCGGCGAGGCCGAGTTCAACGAGGTGTTCCTCACCGACGTGCGGATCCCCGACGAGCACCGGCTCGGCGCGGTCGGCGACGGCTGGCGGGTCGCCACCACCACGCTGATGAACGAGCGGGTCGCCATCGGCGGCGCCGCCGCCCCGCGCGAGAGCGGCATGATCGGCGTCGTCGCCGGGCTGTGGCGGGACCGGCCCGAGCTGCGCACCGCCGGGCTGCACGGCGACCTGATGCGGCTGTGGGTGGAGACCGAGGCGGCCCGGCTCACCGGCGAGCGGCTGCGCCAGGCGCTCACCGCGGGCCAGCCCGGACCGGAGGGGTCGGCCGCCAAGCTCGCCTTCGCCCGGCTCAACCAGGAGGTGTCCGGGCTGGAGCTGGAACTGCTCGGCGAGGACGGGCTGCGCTACGACGACTGGACGATGCGCCGTCCGAGCGCGGTCGACTTCACCCACCGTTCGCCCGGCTACCGCTACCTGCGGGCCAAGGGCAACTCCATCGAGGGCGGCACCTCGGAGATCCTGCGGAACATCATCGCCGAGCGCGTGCTCGGCCTGCCGGGCGAGATCCGGGTCGACAAGGACGTGCCGTGGAAGGACCTCCCCAGATGAGCGACCTGCTGTACAGCGAGGTCGAGGACGACCTCCGCGCCGGCGTCCGCGGGATGCTCGACGACAAGGCCCCCTGGGGCGAGGTGCTCGCCGGCACCGAGCGGGACGAGCCGTACGACGCCGCGCTGTGGGGCGCGGTCGCGGTCCGGCTCGGCTGCGCCGGGCTGCCGGTGCCCGAGGAGCTCGGCGGCGCGGGCGCCACCTGGCGGGAGGCCGCCGTGGTGATGGAGGAGCTCGGCCGGGCCGTCGCGCCCGTCCCGTTCCTGACCAGCGCGGTGCTCGCGACGGCGGCGCTGCTGGCCGCCGGGGAGCGCGAGCTGCTCGCCGAGGTGGCCTCCGGCGACCGGATCGCGGTGCTCGCGGTCCCGCTGAGCACCGCGCCGGGCGGGCCGGCGACGGGGGCCGTCCGGGCCGCGGACGGGACGCTGACCGGGCGGGTGGGCAGCGTGGCCGACGGCGCCGCCGCCGACGTGCTGCTGGTGCCCGCCCCGGACGGGCTGTACGCGGTCGACGCCGCCGCCGCCGAGCGCACGCCGGTGACCTCGCTCGACATGACGCGCAGGCTGTGCGACCTCACGTTCTCCGCCGCGCCCGCCCGGCGGGTGGCCGGCGGCACGGCCGCGGTGGAGGCCGCGCTCACCACGGGCGCCGCGCTGCTCGCCTCCGAGCAGCTCGGGCTGGCCGAACGGTGCCTGGACCTCACGGTCGCCCACCTCAAGACCCGCTACCAGTTCGGCCGTCCGGTCGGCTCGTACCAGGGGCTCAAGCACCGGCTCGCCGACCTGTGGACGGCGATCACCCAGGCCCGCGCCGTGGCCCGCTACGCCGTGGCGTGCGTCGCGGACGGCGACCCCGACACCGCCGTCGCGGTGGCCGTCGCGCAGGCGCACTGCTCGGCGGTCGCGGTGCAGGCCGCGGAGGAGTGCGTCCAGATGCACGGCGGGATCGGCTTCACCTGGGAGCATCCCGCGCACCTGTATCTCAAGCGGGCCAAGAGCGACGCGATCGCGCTCGGCACACCCGACCGGCACCGCGCCGCGCTCGCGGTGCTGCTGGACCTGCCCCCGGCCTGACCCGGGTCCGGGCGACGGCGCGTCCGCCGGCCCCGCCCGCGAGCCTGGGCCCGCGGGCGGGGCGGCCGGATGGCCATCCGCTGGTGCTCGCTTTGCCGAATCTCCGGACGGCTTCTGAAAAGGTCGATGACATGCTGAAAGTATCTCTGGACGCGCTGGCGCGGGAGCACCTGAAGAAGGCCGCGCAGGACCCCGCCGGGCGGAGCTCCGGCACCGTCCACGGGGGGCACGAGAACGTGCTCCGGCAGACCGTCATCGCGCTGGCGTCCGGCCGGAGCCTCGCCGAGCACGAGAACCCCGGCGAGGCGACGGTCCACGTGCTGTGCGGCCGGGTGCGCCTCGACGCGGGGGAGGACTCCTGGGAGGGGCGGGCCGGCGATCTGATCGTCGTCCCGGCGTCGCGGCACTCGCTGGAGGCGCTGGAGGACTCCGCCGTCCTGCTCACCGTGGCGAAGCTCCCGTGACCCCGCCCCGTGACCCCGCCCCGTGACCCCGTGACCCCGTGGCCGTGATCGGCGGCGGCCGGGTCAGGGGCGGTGGGACGGGAGGCCGAGCCGCTCCCTGATGGCCTGCTGCACCTGGTCGACGCCCGCCCGCGCGTCCACGGTGACCACGAACTCCTTGCCCCGGAACAGCTCCAGCACGGGATCGGTCTTCTCGTGGTGCAGCCGGAGGCGTTCGGCGAGGACCTCCTCGGAGTCGTCCTCGCGGCTGACCAGCTCGCCGCCGCACACGTCGCAGCGCCCCTCGCGCTCGGGGCGGTGCGCGATGAGGTTGTAGTCGAGGCCGCAGCCCGAGCACAGCCGCCGGGCCAGCACGCGGCGGCGCACCTCCGCGTCCGGCAGGTCGAGGTGGATGACGCCGTCGATGTCGTAGCTCTCCAGGAAGAACTCCGCCTGCCTGCGGTTGCGCGGGAAGCCGTCGATGACGAAGCCGTGGTTCCAGTCGTGCTGGTCCAGCCGCTCGCGCACCACGCGCTCGGCCAGGTCGTCGCCGACCAGCTCGCCCGCCGCCATCGTCCGGCGGACCAGGGCGCCGAGCTTGGTGCGGTTCTGCACGTGCCAGCGGAAGACGTCGCCCACGCTGATGTGCACCAGGTCCAGGTCGCGGGCGAGCAGCAGCGACTGCGTGCCCTTCCCGCTGCCCTGCACTCCGACGATGACGTATTTGCGCATGACCGCCCCCCCAGCCAGGGGACGATCTTACCGGGAGTGCCTCGGCCGCCGCCCGATCCGCCGCAGGCGCGGCCGGTCGGGGTCGGGCCCCGGATCCGGGGGCCGGTCCTGCGCGGCGAGCGATTCCAGCAGTGCGTCCAGCGACGGCGGCCGGACGCACACCAGGGTGGCCTGGGCGCGCCGCGCGCAGTGCAGCCGCACCGAGGGCCGGACGAGCCGCGACAGCGGGCCCCGGGAGCCGTGCCCGACGACCAGGAGGTCGTCGTCGCCGGCGAGCCGGACCAGGGTGGCGCCCGGCTCGCCGACCAGGGCGAGCGCGCTCAGCTCGACGCCGTCCGGCGGCCCGTCCGACACCTCGGCGAGCAGCCGCGCGATCAGCTCGGCGCCCGCGCCGCGCAGCGCCTCGGTGACCCCGCAGCCGAGCTGCCCGGCCGCCGACACGTGCGGGGGCAGCGGCGCGGCGTGCACCACCAGCATCGGCAGCCGCCGGAGCCGGGCCTCGCCGATCCCCCAGGACAGGGCGCAGCGCGCGCCGGCGGAGTCGTCGACCCCCACGACCACGCGCGGGCCGCCCTCCGGTCTCGCGATCACATTCCCTCCCGAGGGTCCTTGCCACCGATGATGTGCAGTCCAGAGTGCAGGCATACCCGTTCCTACGGAAGTCTTTCGCGCCGGAGGACGCCAGGTTTCCCGAAGGTCGCGTTCCGACGGGGCCCGGCGCGGGTCGAACGGCCGTCCGCGCGGGGCCCGCGGCGCCTCCGGCGTGTCCGCCGATCGGGTGGAGTCGCAGGTCAGAGCCTATGATGGGGATGCGTCCCCGGTTCTGTCGGTGGGGCGGCCTACCGTCGGACGGGTGACTCCGGACCGCGGCGCCGCTCGGCGAAAGGCGCGAATGAAGGTGATCAATCATGGTGAACAGCACGATCGACCGCGACCATGACTTCCAGCGCCTCGCCGATCCCTACCGGCGGGAACTGCTGGCCCACTGCCACCGGATGCTCGGCTCGATCCACGACGCCGAGGACCTGGTGCAGGAGACCTACCTGCGGGCCTGGCGGTCCTACGGCGGCTTCGAGGGCCGCTCCTCGCTGCGCACCTGGCTCTACCGCATCGCGACCAATGCGTGCCTCACCGCGATCCACCAGCGCGGCCACCGGCCCCTGCCGTCCGGGCTCGGCGCGCCAGACGAGGAGCCAGAGCGGCGCGCGGTCGCCTCGCCCGGCGGGCCCTGGCCGGAGCCCGCGCCCGGCGCGGTGCCGGCCTCCGAGTCGGCCGATCCCGCCTCGATCGTCGCCGCCCGCGAGTCGACCCGGCTGGCGTTCGCCGCGGCCCTCCAGCTCCTGCCGCCCAACCAGCGCGTCGTGCTCATCCTGCGGGACGTGCTCAAATGGCGGGCGGCCGAGGTCGCCGGGCTGATGCGGACCTCCACCGTCTCGGTCAACAGCGCGTTGCAGCGGGCCCGCGCCCGGCTCGAGCGGGCCGCCCCGGCCCGCGACGAGCTGACCGAGCCCACCGACCCGCGCCGCCGCGAGCTCCTCGACCGGTACGCCGCGGCCTTCGAGGCGGCCGACATCGGCGCGCTGATCGAGCTGTTCAAGAAGGACGCGGTCTGGGAGATGCCACCCTTTCCCGAGTGGTACGCGGGCGCCGCGCACGTCGGCCGGATCGCCCGGACCCGGCGCGGCGACGACGGCGTGCACCGCCCGTTCCGGTTCCAGGTGGTCAGGGCCACCGCCGACGGCATCGCGCGCATCTCGGCGTTCTCCGGCACCGCGCCGTTCGCGCCGTCCGGGCGGCCCGAGCGGGCCCGGGAACCCGGCCCGGCCTTCCACTGAGCGGAAACCCGCTCCCGGCGCCGGCCGGATCCGCTGGGAGGCTGGCGTCATCGGCGGACCCGGTGACCGGGGCGCGCCGGGGAGCGGATGGGGAGGCACATGGACAAGGTCGTGGCCTCGGCGACGGAGGCCGTCGCCGGTATCGGTGACGGGGCCTCGCTGGCCGTCGGGGGCTTCGGGCTCTGCGGGGTGCCGGCGGTGCTGATCGGCGCCCTGTACGAGCGGGGCACCGGCGATCTGCGGGTGGTCTCCAACAACTGCGGGCTCGACGGCCGGGGGCTCGGCCGGCTGCTCGCCGCCGGGCGGATCGCGCGCGCCATGGGCTCGTACGTGGGCGACAACAAGGAGTTCGCCCGGCAGTACCTGGCCGGCGAGATCGAGGTCGAGCTGATGCCGCAGGGCACCCTCGCCGAGCGGCTGCGCGCGGGCGGCGCGGGCATCCCCGCGTTCTACACCCCCGCCGGCGTCGGCACGATGGTAGCCGACGGCGGGCTGCCCTGGCGGTACGCGCCGGACGGCACCGTCGCGATCGCGTCCCCGGCCAAGGAGGTCCGCGAGTTCGGCGGGCGCCGCCACGTGCTGGAGGAGGGCATCACCACCGACGTCGCCCTGGTCCGCGCGGCCCTGGGCGACCGGCACGGCAACCTGGTCTTCGACCGGGCCGCCCGCAACTTCAACCCGCTGTGCGCGATGGCCGGCCGGGTCACGCTGGCCGAGGTCGAGCGGCTGGTCGAGCCCGGCGAGATCGACCCCGACGCGGTGCACCTGCCGGGCGTGTTCGTCCAGCGCGTGGTCGAGCTGACCCCCGGGCAGGCGGCCGACAAGCCGGTCGAGAAGCGCACGGTGACGGCGCGGGGAGGGGAGCGGTCCTGATGGCCTGGTCCAGGAACGAGATTGCGGCCCGTGCGGCGGCCGAGCTTCCCGACGGCGCCTACGTCAACCTCGGCATCGGGCTCCCGACGCTGATCCCCGGATACGTGCCCGAGGGCCGGCACGTGGTCCTGCACGCCGAGAACGGCGTGCTGGGCGTCGGCCCCTACCCCGGCGAGGACGAGGTCGACCCCGACCTGATCAACGCGGGGAAGGAGACGGTGACGGTCCTGCCGGGCGCGTCCTGTTTCGACTCCGCGCTGTCGTTCGGCATGATCCGCGGCGGCCACATCGACATCGCGGTGCTCGGCGCGATGGAGGTCTCGGCCCGCGGCGACCTGGCCAACTGGTCGGTCCCCGGAAAGATGATCAAGGGGATGGGCGGCGCGATGGACCTGGTCCACGGTGCCCGCCGGGTGATCGTGGTGATGGGCCACACCGCCCGGGACGGCTCGCCCAAGATCGTCGAGAGCTGCGCGCTGCCGCTGACCGGGACCGGCTGCGTCGACCGGATCATCACCGACCTCGGCGTCCTGGACGTCACCCCGGACGGCCTGGTCCTGAGCGAGACCGCGCCCGGCGTCACCGCCGCCGAGGTCCGCACCGCCACCGGGGCGGCCGTGGCCGTCCCGGCCGAGGGGGGCCCCGCATGAGCCACCCGCCCTACCTGTACCCGGGCTACCGGAGCACCGTTCTGCGCGCCCCCGCGCACGAGCCGGTGATGCCCGTGCTCGGGCCCGACAGCGTCGAGCTGACCTCCCCGGTCTTCGGGCACGAGGAACTCGGCGCGCTGGACGCCGACCTGACCGGGCGGCACCCCGGCGAGCCGCTCGGCGAGCGGATCATCGTGACCGGCCGGCTGCTGAACGGCTCGGGCCGCCCGGTGCGCGGCGCGCTGGTCGAGGTGTGGCAGGCCAACGCCGCCGGACGGTACGCGCACGGCGGCGACCGGCACCCCGCGCCGCTCGACCCGAACTTCACCGGCGCGGGGCGCTGCCTCACCGACGGCGAGGGCCGCTACCGCTTCGTCACGATCAAGCCCGGCGCCTACCCGTGGCGCAACCACCGCAACGCCTGGCGCCCGGCGCACATCCACTTCTCGGTGTTCGGCACCGCGTTCGCGCAGCGCCTGGTCACGCAGATGTACTTCCCGGGCGACCCGCTCTTCGCCCATGACCCGATCCTCCGGTCGATCCCCGAGCAGGACGACCGCGACCTGCTGGTCTCGCGGTTCGACCTGGACGCCACCGAGCCCGAGTGGGCGCTCGGCTACCAGTGGGACATCGTCCTCGGTGACACCCCGACGGAGGCATGAGATGACCGCTCCGCACCTGCGGGCCACGCCCTCGCAGACCGTCGGCCCCTTCTTCGCGCACGCGCTGCCGTACGAGACCGGGCCCGAGGTCGTCCCCGGCTGGCGGCCCGGCGCGATCCGGGTGCACGGCCGCGTCCTCGACGGTGCGGGCACCGCCGTCCCGGACGCGCTCGTCGAGATCTGGCAGGCCGACGAGGACGGCGAGGTCCCGCGCCGCCCCGGCGGGCTGCGCCGCGCCGGACACGGCTTCTCCGGCTTCGGCCGGTGCGCGACCAGCCCGGACGGCCACTACTGGTTCGACACCGTCAAGCCCGGCGCCGCCGGCGCCGCCGGCGGGGGCGGCGCGGCCCCCTTCATCGCGGTGCTGGTCTTCGCCCGGGGCCTGCTCAAGCCGGTCTTCACCCGGCTGTACTTTCCCGAGGACGGCGCTGTCCACGCGGGCGACCCGCTGCTCGCGGCGGTCCCGGCCGCCCGCCGGGGCACCCTGGTCGCCGAGCGTGAGGACGGCGGGGCGTACCGTTTTGACATCCACCTCCAGGGTGAAGGGGAGACGGTCTTCCTTGGATTCTGAGGCTTCGCCGGACGTGGGGCTGCTGTCCCCGGTCCGGGCCGGGACGGGCGCCGAGGCGGCGACCGGCGACCTGGCGTGGCTCCAGGCGATGCTGGACGCCGAGGCCGCGCTCGCCCGCGCCCAGGCCCGGCTCGGGATCGTCCCCGCCGACGCCGCCGCGGCGATCACCGAGGCGGCCCGCGCCGACCGCTTCGACCTGCCCGCCCTGGCCCGCCGGGCGCGCGGCGCGGCCAACCCGGTGGTCCCGCTGCTGGCCGACCTGCGGAGGCTGGCCGGCCCGGCGGGCGAGCACGCGCACCGGGGCGCCACCAGCCAGGACATCGTCGACACCGGCGCCATGCTCGTCGCGGCCCGGACCAGGCGCGTCGTCCTCGCCCGGCTCGACCGGGCACTGGACGCGCTGGCCGGGATCGCGGCGCACCACCGCGGCACCCCGATGGCGGGACGCACCCTGGGCCGGCAGGCGCTGCCCACCACGTTCGGCGCGAAGGCCGCCGGGTGGCTCCTCGGCGTCCTGGACGCGCGCGACGCGCTCGCCGGCTTCGCCCTGCCGGTCCAGCTCGGCGGCGCCGCCGGCACCCTGGACGGCTTCGGCGACCTCGGCCTGGACCTGCTCGCCGCGTACGCCGCCGAGACCGGCCTGGACCGGCCGGTGCTGCCCTGGCACACCCGCCGCACGCCGGTCGCCGGGCTGGGCTCGGCGCTCGCGCTGACCGCGGGCGCGCTCGGCAAGGTCGCCACCGACGTGGTGCTGCTCGCGCAGAGCGAGGTCGCCGAGGTGGCCGAGCCCGCGGCGCCCGGCCGGGGCGGCTCGTCGGCGATGCCGCACAAGCGCAACCCGGCGCTGGCCACCATGGTCCGGTCGGCGGCGCTCCAGGTCCCCGCCTACGCCCAGGTCCTGTTCGCCTCGATGTCCGCGCCGCACGAGCGGCCCGCGGGTGAATGGCACGCCGAATGGCAGCCGCTCCGCGAGTGCCTGCGCCTCACCGGCGGCGCCGCCGAGACCGCCGCCGAGATGCTGGACGGCCTGGAGGCCGACGCCGGGCGGATGGCCGCCAACCTCGGCGCCCTGCTCGACGTCCTGCCCGGCGACCCCGGCGTCGGCGCCGCCCCCGCCATGACCGACCGCGCCCTGGCCGCGTACGAGGCGTACCGAAGGATCCGCGCATGATCTTGAAGCACCGTTTCGACGGCCCCGAGGACGCGCCCGTCCTGGTCCTCGGGCCCTCCCTGGGCACCACCTCGGCCCTCTGGAACCCCCAGCTGCCCGCGCTCGCCCGCTGGCGGACCCTGCGGTACGAGCTGCCCGGCCACGGAGGTGCGCCCCCGCCCGCCGGGCCGTTCACCGTCGAGGACCTCGCCGCCGGGGTGGCGGGCCTCCTCGACCGGTACGGGATCGGCCGGGCCGCCTGCGCCGGGGTGTCGCTCGGCGGGGCCGTGGGCCAGGCCCTCGCCCTGGCCGCGCCCGGCCGGGTGGGCAGCCTGGTCCTGTGCTGCACGTCCTCGCACTTCGGGCCGCCGGAGCCCTGGCTCGAGCGGGCCGCGCTCGTCCGCCGCGAGGGCCTCGGGCCGATCGCCGGCACGGCCGCCGGGCGCTGGTTCACCCCCGGCTTCACCGGTGCCGGGCCCTACGTCGCGATGCTGCGCGCGGTGGACCCCGAGGGCTACGCCGGCTGCTGCGAGGCGCTCGCCCGGTTCGATGTCACCGCCCGCCTCGGCGAGATCACCGCGCCGGCGCTGGTCGTCGCCGGGGCCGAGGACGTCGCGACGCCGCGCGGAGCCCATGCCGACGTGCTGGCCGCGGGCATCCCCGGCGCCCGGCTGGTCGTCATCGGCGCCGCGGGCCACCTGGCGAGCGCCGAGCGCCCCGGCCCGGTCACCGACGCGATCACCGGGCACCTGGACCTGACCTGGAAGGGACTCCACCGATGAGCGACGAGCTGGACACGGGCGAGCGGGCGGACACGGGCGAGCGGGCGGACGCGGCCGGGCGGGTGGACGCGGCCGGGCGGGCGGACGCCCTCGCCGAGGGCGACCGGCGGCGGCACGCGGCGGGACTGGTGGTGCGGCGCGAGGTGCTCGGCGGCGCGCACGTCGACCGGGCCGCGGCGGGCACCA
Source organism: Spirillospora sp. NBC_01491 (assembly GCF_036227065.1). Classification (GTDB taxonomy): domain Bacteria; phylum Actinomycetota; class Actinomycetes; order Streptosporangiales; family Streptosporangiaceae; genus Spirillospora; species Spirillospora xylanilytica. The sequence continues at coordinate 1,089,816 of NZ_CP109432.1, read as the reverse complement.
CCGGGTTCACCGCCGACTTCCAGGACCTCATCACCCGGTACGCGTGGGGCGAGATCTGGACCCGGCCGGGCCTGGACCGCCGCACCCGGAGCTGCATCACGCTCACCGCCCTGGTCGCCGGGGGCCACGAGGGCGAGCTGGCCATGCACGTGCGCGCCGCGCTCCGCAACGGCCTCACCGAGGACGAGATCAAGGAGGTCCTGCTCCAGACCGCGATCTACTGCGGGGTCCCCGCCGCCAATTCCGCGTTCGCCGTCGCCCAGCGGGTACTTGCCGAGCAGGAGTGAGGACCGGGAGGAACATGGCGGAGCGGGCGCGGCCGATCAGCGTCGCGGGCAAGGTGATGGCGATCCTGGACGCCTTCGCCGCCGGCGGGGTGCGGCTCAACCTCAGCGAGATCTGCCGCCGGGCCGGGCTGCCGCTCGCGACCGGGCACCGGCTGGTCGGCGAGCTGGCCGCGGGCGGCTTCCTGGAGCGGGTGCCGGACGGTACGTACCGCATCGGGACCCGGCTGTGGCGGATCGGCAGCCAGGCCCCGGCGGTCACCGGGCTGCGCGAGCTGGCCCTGCCGCACATGGAGGACCTCTACGAGGCGACGCACGACAACGTGCAGCTCGCCGTGCTGCGCGACGGGCGGGCGCTGTTCGTCGAGCGGCTGCGCGGCACCCGCTCGGTCCCGGTCGTCACCCAGGTCGGCGCGTCGCTGCCGCTGCACGCCACCGGCGTCGGCAAGGTGCTGCTCGCGTACGCGCCCGAGGCGGTCCGCGAGGCCGTCCTCGCCGGGGGTCTGGACCGGCACTCGGCCCGCACCGTCACCGACCCGGCCGAGCTGCGCCGCTCCCTGGAGCAGGTCCGCCGCACCGGCTTCGCGGTGACCCGCGACGAAATGACGCTCGGCGCGGCCTCGGTCGCGGCCCCGGTGTTCGACGCGTCCGGCCGGGTGGCCGCCGCGCTGTCGCTGGTGGCGCGGACCCGCAGCGCCGACGTGCGGCGGCTGCTGCCGCCCCTGACCACCGCCGCGCGCGCCCTCTCCCGCGACGTGGCGGCGCACTGGCGGGGCGGCTCGGCCGGACGCCCCGACGAGCCTTCCGCTGAGCGGAAGACCGGCTCCTGAGGCCGCGCCGGCGCGCGGGACGATTCGGCGGGAGCCGGCCGGAGCCGGCGGGGGAGAGCGAGCAGGAGGAGGCGCCATGCGCACCCAGGTCGCGATCGTCGGGGGAGGCCCGGCCGGCCTGCTGCTGTCCCGGCTGCTGCACCGGCAGGGGATCGCGTCGGTGGTGCTGGAGGGCCGCGACCGGGCCTACGTCGAGCACCGGCAGCGCGCCGGGATGCTGGAGCAGGGCACGACCGACGTGCTGCGCGGCTGCGGCGCGGGCGAGCGCCTCGACCGCGAGGGCCTCGTGCACCACGGCCTGGAGCTGCGGTTCGGCGGCGCCGGGCACCGTATCCCGCTCACCGACCTGACCGGCCGCACGGTGACCGTCTACGCGCAGACCGAGATCGTCAAGGACCTGGTCGCGCTGCGGCTCGCGGACGGCGGCGACGTCCGGTTCGGGGCGCGGGCGGTGGAGATCGACCCGTCCGGCCCGAGCGTGACCTACCGGCAGGACGGCCGGACGCACACCCTGGACTGCGACTACATCGCCGGCTGCGACGGCTTCCACGGGGTGGGCCGCCCGGCGGTGCCGGGGGTCCGCACGTTCTCGCGCGAGTACCCGTTCGCGTGGCTGGGGATCCTCGCCGACGTCCCGCCGTCCACGGGCGAGCTGATCTACGCCCACCACGACCGCGGGTTCGCGCTGCACAGCCTGCGCTCGCCCGCAGTGAGCCGGCTCTACCTCCAGGTCGCGCCGGACGAGGAGATCGCGGCCTGGCCGGACGCGCGGATCTGGGACGAGCTGGCGGTCCGGCTCGGCACCGGCGACGGCTGGACGCTGGACGAGGGGCCGATCACCGACCGGTCGATCACCCCGATGCGCAGCTTCGTCGCCGAGCCGATGCGGCACGACCGGCTGTTCCTGGCCGGCGACGCCGCGCACATCGTCCCGCCGACCGGCGCCAAGGGCCTCAACCTGGCGGTCTCCGACGTGACCGTGCTGGCCCGCGCGCTCACCGAGCGGTACGCCTCCGGCTCCGAGGCGCTGCTCGACTCCTACTCGGCCACCTGCCTGCGGCGCGTCTGGCGCGCCGAGCACTTCTCGTACTGGATGACGACGCTGCTGCACACCGACCCGCAGGCGGACGACTTCGCCCGGAGGCTCCAGCGGTCGCACCTGGACTACGTGGCGTCCTCCCCGGCCGCGGCGGTGTCACTGGCCGAGAATTACACCGGATTGCCCCTGACGTAGTGGTCTAGGCTCCCCTCGGACGGGGAGAAGGGGCCACCGGATGACCGACGACGGGCTTTCGCTGGGGAGCCGGTACGTGCTGGAGGAACGGCTCGGCGAGGGCGGCATGGGAGTGGTGTGGCGGGGCCGCGACACCCGCACCGGCACCGCCTACGCGATCAAGCTGCTCCGTCCGGAACTGGCCGGGAACCCGGCGGCGCTGACCCGGTTCGTCCGGGAGCGGACCGCGCTGCTGCGGGTCAGGCACGCCAACGTGGTCGCGGTGCACGACATGATCGTGGAGGGCGACCGGCTCGCGCTGGTGATGGACCTGGTGCCGGGCGAGGACCTGCGGGCCTACCGGCGCCGCCGGGGCGGGCGGCTGCCCGCCGCCGAGGCGGCCTGGCTGGTCGCGCAGGTGTGCACGGCGCTCGCGGCGGTGCACGCCGCCGACACGGTGCACCGCGACCTCAAGCCCGCCAACGTGCTGCTCGACCATGCCGGGCCGGCACCTCGCCGGTCCGGCTCGCCGACTTCGGCGTCGCCCGCATCCTCGACGAGACCACCGTCACCGCGGCGGGCGCCATCGCGGGCACGCCCGCCTTCCTGGCGCCCGAGGTGCTGAGCGGAGAGCCGGTCACCCCGGCCGCCGACGTGTATGCCGCCGGGGTCACGCTGTACGAGCTGGTGGCGGGAGAGCTGCCCTTCCGCGGCGACCATCCGGGAGCCGTGATGCGGGGCCATCTGAGCGCGGAGCCCGAGCCGGTGCCCGGCCTCCCGGACGGGCTGTGGCCGCTCATCGAGGAGTGCCTCGCCAAGCACCCCGCCGCCCGTCCCGCGGCGCTCGCGCTCGGCCACCGCCTGCTCGACATCGCGACGGCCGCCCGGACGGCCCCGTTCGCGCTCGTCCCGCCGCCGGTGATGCCGGAGGCCGCCACGACCGGCGCACCGGCGTCCGCACCCGCACCCGTACCCGCCTCCGCCTCCGCACCTGCTTCAGCGCCCACGCTCGCTCCGCCCGCCACACCTGACACCCCTGCCGCCGCCAGTCCGGCCCTCATGCCGTCGCCCCCGGCACCCGTCAAGATGCTCGGCCAGCAGAACGCCGCTGGGTCTCATCGCGCTGCGCCAGCCTGACCTGCACGTACCAGGTGACGGCCAAGCCCGCGCGCGGCACGTACCGGGCGCTGCCCGGGTTCCAGTTCCAGGGCGCCTACCAGGGCACCGGGAGGGAGAGCCCGCCGGTGGCCTACTGACCGGCCGGCGGCCATCGGGCCCGGACCGGGATGAGATGCACATCACCCAATATGGCAGCGCCTGAAATTTTGCGGGTTGTGCAAGTTTGGTCTACGGTGGTCTTCATGACCGTGGAGCCCCGATGACCGTGGAGACCGGCCTCGGTCTGCGCGAACGGAAGAAGGCCGCGACCCGCGAGGCGCTGAGCCGGGCCGCGCTGCGCCTGGCGATCCGGCACGGTGCCGCGGGCGTGACGGTCGAGGGCATCGCCGCCGAGGCGGGCGTCTCGCCGCGCACCTTCCACAACTACTTCGCGGGCAAGGAAGAGGCGATCGTCTCCCCGCTGACCGACGGCGCCCGCGACCTGATCGACGCGCTGCGGGCCCGGCCGGCCGCCGAGCCGGTCTGGACGTCGCTGCGCGCGGTGCTGGGCGCCGGCCTGCCGTCCGGCCCCCGCGAGGAGACCCTCGCGCTGCTGCGCGTGATCAAGGACGAGCCGGCGCTGCTGGCCCGCCAGCTCGGCGGGCTCGGCGAGATCCAGCGGCAGATCGCCGAGGTGATCGCCGACCGCACCGGCACCGACGCCGGGCGGGACCTCTACCCGCACCTGCTCGCCGGGGTGGTGGCGGTGACGCTGCGCGTCGTCGCCGAGGCCCGGGTGAACGGCGGGACCGGTGCCGACCTGCCCGAGCTGATCGACTCCGCGTTCGCGCAGCTCCGCGCCGGGCTCCCGCCGCCCGATCCGCGTCCCGCCTGACCCGCGTCCGGCGCCGGCCCGCCGCCGGCCGTGCGCCGGCCCCTCCAAGGCGGCATCCCACCCCCACCGCGGGGCTCACGGGACCTCCCGTGACCGCAGCCCGGCGACCCGCCAGGTCGCGCGGCGAGTCTCGCGCGCCCTAGTGACCGCTCCGGCCGCCTCCCGGCGTTCCCTGCATCGATGGGATCTCTCTTGGCCACCTTCCTCTACCGGCTCGGCCGGTTCTCCTTCCGGCGGCGCAGGCTCGTCGCCCTGCTCTGGGTGGGGCTGCTGGTGCTCATGGGCGTCGGCGCCGCCGCGCTCAAGGGCCCGACCTCCAGCGACTTCTCCATCCCCGGGCGGCGGTGATGGCGCTCTTCGGGCGGGCCGCGTGGTGGCTGCCGTCCCCGCTCGCCAAGATCCTGCCCGACGTCGACGTCGAGGGTGAGAGGCTGCGGCATCTGCTCGGCGACGGCGAGAGCGTTCCCCGCCCGGACGGGGAACGAGAACTGGAGGACACCCGCGCCCGCTGAACGAATCCGGGCCGCCCGCCGAGGACGGGCGGTCCGGGGACCACCCCCCTCCGCACCGCCCCCCCGCGGTGCCCACCCCCCGAAGGACCGCACATGAACCTGCTCCAGCAGCCGCCCCGGCTCCGGAGACCGGGCCGCCCCGCCGGGCCGGTGCGGCCGGACGGCGGTCCCGGCCGGCGGCCCCGGCCGCGGCCGGTCCGGGAGCTGCTGCTGATCACCGTGCTGTTCTGCGTCTACAAGCTGGGCCGGCTGGCGGCGACCGGACGGGTCGGCGAGGCGTTCGGGAACGCGCACCGGGTCTGGGACCTGGAGCGGTACCTGCGGCTGCCGAGCGAGGTGACCGTCCAGCACGGGCTGCTCCAGAGCCACGCGCTCGTGCACGTGGCCAACTCCTACTACGCCTACGTGCACTTCCCCGCGACCATCGCGTTCCTGCTCTGGATCTACCTGCGGCGGCCCTTCCACTACCGCTGGATCCGGCGGGTGGTGGTGGCGCTCACCGGCGCCGGGCTGGCGCTGCACCTGCTCCTCCCGCTCGCCCCGCCCCGGATGCTCACCGCCACCGGCCTGATCGACACGGGCGCCGAGTACGGGCCCGCGGTGTACGGGGCGCCGCAGACCGACACCGTCGCCAACCAGTACGCCGCCATGCCGTCGCTGCACATCGGGTGGGCCGTCGTCATCGCGGTCGGGCTGATCGTCAGCAGCCGCACCCGGTGGCGGTGGCTGTGGGCGGCGCACCCGCTCCTCACCGTCGCGGTCGTGGTCGCCACCGCCAACCACTACTGGCTGGACGGGGCGGTGGTCCTGCTGCTCCTGGCGGTCGTCCTACTGCTGCTCCGCCCGCCGCGCGCGGCCACGGGCACCACCGCCGCCGCCGCGGAATCCGCTCCACCTGCGGAACGCGGCCCCTCCTAGCGCTCCGGGACGGCCCCCAGCGTCTCCAGGCGTCGAACACCGCCATCGGCTCGTCGTCCTCGGCGGCGTCGGCGACAGTGGACCGGTCGGCGTCCACGACGGTGACCACGCCGGTGCCCGCCTGCCCCCTCCGGCCCGCCGCCGACCTGGGTAAAGTGGGCTGACGGCCGCTCGCGGGCCGGGCGGACGGCATCGGTCGGGGGACATGGTGCGGACGAGAACGGTGGTCGAGGCCGTACCGGCGGCGCTGGCGTGGTACCTGCGGCTGTCCGGCGTGGTCTCGATCCTGGCCTGGTTGTCGGCCGACTGGCTCGAGCGGCTGCTCGACGTGTGGATCCTGCGCTGGATCGGCTACTTCGGCTGGCTGCCCAGCATGCCGTGGGGCGTCCTGCTCATCCTGCTGTCCAACGGGGTGCGGCGCCGCAAGAAGGCGGCCTGGCGGATCACCCTGGCCCTGCTCGTGCTGTTCTTCGGGCTGTCGGTGCTGGCCCTGCTCCTCGGCGCCGCCGGGCCCGGGTTCGGGCCGGGCATCGGCGAGTGGCTGGCCGCGGTCGGCTACGGGGCGGCGCTGGTGCTGCTGACCGCGGCGCGGCGCGAGTTCCGCACGCTCCCCGACCGCGCCAACCTGCGGCTGGCGTTGCGGGTCTTCGGCGCGCTGCTGGTGGTCAGCGGCCTGATCGGCACCTCCCTGGTGTGGCTCACCGACCGCGACCCGAAGGGCGGGTTCTGGACCGAGCCGGTGTATGTGGCGGTCCAGACGCTCGTCGGCGCGGGCGTGACCGGCGACACCGTCGAGGTCGCCGTGCCGGGCTGGGTCGACATGTTCCTCGGCGTGCTCGGCACAGGGCTGCTGATGCTCACCGTGTGGGCGCTGTTCCGGCCGGCCCACCGCGACGCGGTGCTCACCCCGGCCGAGGAGCTGCGCGCCCGCGAGCTGCTGGCCGCCTTCGGCGAGGAGGACTCGCTCGGCTACTTCGCGCTGCGCCGCGACAAGGACCTGCTGGTCGCGCCGAACGGCCGGGCCGCCATCGCCTACCGGGCCCTCGGGCCGGTCTGCCTGGCCAGCGGCGACCCGCTCGGCGACCCCGAGTCGTGGGACCAGGCGATCGAGGCGTGGCTCGGCGAGTGCCAGGCGCACGCGTGGACGCCCGGCGCGGTCAGCGTGGGCGAGCGCGCCGCCGTCGCCTACCGGCGGCACGGCCTGAACGTGCTGGAGCTCGGCGACGAGGCGATCGTCGACACCACGGCCTTCAATCTGGACGGCCGCGAGATGCGGCAGGTCAGGCAGGCGGTGCGGCGGGTCGAGCGGGCCGGTTACACGGTCCGGGTCCGGCGGCACGAGCAGATCCCCGCCGTCGAGATGACCGCGATCGTGCAGCGCGCCGAGCAGTGGCGCGAGGGGGCGACCGAGCGCGGCTACTCGATGGCGCTCGGACGGCTCGGCGACCCGACCGACGGCCGCTGCGTGATGGTCGAGGCGTTCGACGCCGACGGGGTGCTGCACGGGCTGCTGAGCTTCGTCCCGTGGGGGCGCGACGGCCTCTCGCTCGACCTGATGCGGCGCGACGCGGCGGCCGAGAACGGGCTGAACGAGTTCATGGTCGCCAAGCTCGCCGAGCGGGCGGCCGCGGTCGGCGCCCGCCGCGTCTCGCTCAACTTCGCGGTGGCCCGCTCGACCTTCGAGCGCGGCTCGCAGATCGGCGCCGGCCCGGTCACCCGGCTGGCCTACCGGGTGCTGTCGCTCGCCTCCAGGTTCTGGCAGCTCGAGTCGCTGTACCTGTCCAACGCCAAATACCACCCCGACTGGGTGCCGCGGTACGTGTGCTTCGCCCACGTGAGCGGCGGCCTGATCCGGCTCGGGCTGGCGTACGGGCGCGCCGAGGGGTTCGTGCCGACCCTCACCCGGCGGCGGCTCGACGGGGCGGCGCACCGGGCGCCCACGCCCGAGCTGGTCGGCCGGACCGCCGAGATCGAGCGGCGCGCCGGCGAGGGCCGCGCCCCCAGGCGCCGGCCCTCGGAGCAGGAGCGGGTCCGGTACCAGAAGCTGGAGCGCATCCGCGCGGCGGGCGTCGACCCCTACCCGCCGGGCTTCGAGCGGACCGACGTCGCCGCGGGCCTGCGATCCCGGTTCGGCGGGCTCGCCGCCGGCGCGGCCACCGGCCGGCGCGCGTCCATCGCCGGCCGGGTGGTGCTGGCCCGCGAGCACGGCCGGCTGATCTTCGTGACGCTGCGCGACGAGACCGGCGACCTCCAGGTGATGCTGGCCGCCGACACGCTCGGCGCGGACGCGCTGGCCGACTGGAAGTCGATGATCGATCTCGGCGACCAGGTCGGGGTGACCGGCGAGGTGGTCGCCAGCCGGCACGGCGAGCTGTCGGTGCTCGCGTCCGCGTGGACGCTGACCGCCAAGTGCCTGCACCCGCTGCCGGGCAAGCGGACCGGGCTGGCCGACCCCGAGGCGCGGGTGCGCCGCCGCACGGTCGAGCTGATCGTCAGCGACGAGGCCAGGCGGATGCTGCACAGGCGCGGCGACGCGGTGCGCGCCGTCCGCGACGTGCTGCGCGAGCGCGGCTACCTGGAGGTCGAGACGCCGATCCTCCAGCCGGTGCACGGCGGCGCGTCGGCCCGGCCGTTCACGACCCGGATCAACGCCTACGACATGCGGCTCTACCTGCGGATCGCGCCCGAGCTGTACCTCAAGCGGCTGCTGATCGGCGGGGTCGGGAAGGTGTTCGAGCTGGGCCGCGACTTCCGCAACGAGGGCGCCGACGCCGCGCACAATCCCGAGTTCACCATGCTGGAGGCCTACGAGCCGTACGGCGACTACGACACCATGGCCGTGCTCACCCGCGACCTGGTGATCGCCAGCGCCCGCGCCGCGCTCGGCACCACGATCGTCGTCCGCGACGGCGTGGAGCACGACCTGGCCGGGCCCTGGCGGGAGGTCACCGTCTACGGGTCGGTGTCGGAGGCCCTCGGCGAGGAGGTCGGGCCCGGCACCGCCCTCGACGTGGTCCGGCGGCACGCCGGGAGGGCCGGGATGGAGCCCGATCCCGCCTGGGGTCAGGGCCGCCTCGTCCAGGAGCTGTTCGAGGCGCTGGTCGAGTCCGGGCTCAAGGCCCCCACCTTCGTCCGCGACTACCCGGCCGAGACCTCCCCGCTCACCCGCCCGCACCGCGCGGACGACCGGCTCGCCGAGAAGTGGGACCTGATCGTCTTCGGAATGGAGCTCGGCACCGCCTACTCCGAGCTGACCGATCCGATCCTCCAGCGGCGGCGGCTCGTCGAGCAGTCGCTCCAGGCCGCCGGCGGCGACCCCGAGGCGATGGAGCTCGACGAGGACTTCCTCCGCGCGCTGGAGCACGGGATGCCCCCGGCGGGCGGCATGGGCATGGGCGTCGACCGGCTGCTGATCACCCTCACCGGCCGGCCCATCCGCGAGACGATCGCGTTCCCGCTGGTCCGGCCGGGCCGGTGAGCCGCCCGCAGCCCGGCTTTATGGCCGTGCGGGATATATCGCCGGGATTGCCCTATATGAGAGGCTGCGAGCGTCGTGCGCTACGCCGAACGACGACAGTTGGGACGGTCAGCCGTGAGTGACATACCCCGCCGCGCGGTGACGCGGACCGCCAAGCTGGCGAGCCTGCCCCTCGGGTTCGCCGGCCGCACCGCGCTCGGCTTCGGCAAGCGGACCATCGGACGCCCCGCCGAGGCCGTCGCGCTCGAGGTGCAGCGCCGCACCGCCGAGCAGCTCTTCTCGGTGCTGGGCGAGCTCAAGGGCGGCGCGATGAAGGTCGGCCAGCTCCTGTCGATCTTCGAGACCGGGCTGCCGGAGGAGCTCGCCGGGCCCTTCCGCGCCAGCCTGACCCGGCTTCAGGAGTCGGCGCCGCCGATGCCCGCCGCCACCACCCACCGCGTCCTGGCCGAGGGGCTCGGCCCGGACTGGCGCGACCGGTTCGCCGAGTTCGCCGACCGGCCGGCCGCCGCCGCCTCGATCGGGCAGGTGCACCGGGCGGTCTGGCGCGACGGCCGCGAGGTCGCGGTCAAGGTGCAGTACCCCGGCGCCGGGCGCGCGCTGATGAGCGACTTCAACCAGATCTCCCGGCTGAGCCGGCTGATCAACCCGCTGTTCCCGGGCGTCGAGGTCAAGCCGGTCGTCGCCGACCTCAAGCGGCGGCTCGAGAAGGAGCTCGACTACGTCGACGAGGCCCGCGCGCAGACCGCCTTCCACGACGCCTACGCCGGCGATCCCGACATCCTGGTGCCCGCGGTCGTGGCCCAGTCGGGCAACGTCCTGGTCACCGAGTGGCTCGGCGGCACCCCGCTGGCCGAGGTCATCGCCGCGGGGACGCGGGAGGACCGCGACCGCGCCGGGCAGCTCCTCTTCCGGTTCCTGCTGTCCGGCCCGGCCCGCTGCGGGATGATCCACATCGACCCGCACCCGGGCAACTTCCGGCTGCTGGACGACGGGCGCCTCGGCGTCATGGACTTCGGCGGCGCGGCCCGCGTCCCGGCCGAGCTCCAGTGGTCGATCGGCAGGCTGCTGCGGATCGGCACCCTCGGCACGTCCGAGGAGATCGTGGCGGCCCTGCGCGAGGAGGGCTTCCTGGACCCGGGCGGCGAGGTGGACCCCGAGCAGGTCGCCGCCCTCGTCGTCCCGCACGCGACGCCGTTCGCCGAGGAGCGCTTCCGGTACACCCGCGAGTGGATGCGCCGTCAGACCGCGCACGGGTTCGGGGTCGCCTCGGACATGCGGCCCGGGGCCCTGGCCCGCCAGCTCCGGCTGCCGCCCCAGTACCTGGCCGTCAGCCGCGCGCTGGCGGGCTGCGGGGGCGTGCTGTGCCAGCTGGAGGCCGAGGTCGCGCTCCGCGCCGAGGCCGTGCGGTGGCTGCCGGGCTTCGCCGGCGACCAGGACCCCGAAGGCGAGGCGGCCGAGATCACCGCCTAGCGCCGACCGGGTCCGCTCAGCCCGGCGACTCCCATGCCCCGCGCGAGAAGTCCAGCCCGCCCGTGACGGCGAACTCCAGCGCGACGGCGGTCGCGTCTTCCTCGCTGACGATCCGGCGGCGTGGATGCCCGGCGGGCTGACCGCCCAGGTTCAGCTCCACCTCGCCGGTCGCGCCGGGGTCGCCCACCAGGACCATCCAGTCGTCCCCGTTCATGGCCACGGCCGTGTGGTGACCGCGGCTGGCTCCGATGATCAGGCCGGCCTCGAGGATCTCCACGGCATCCGCGCCGTCGCCGAACGCCACGATTCCACTTCCATCAACACGGGCAGCCATTCTGCCCGAGGACGCCCCACCCGGTCGGCGCGGTCAGGACAGCGCCTTGGCCTCTTCCTCCTCGACCTGGCGGTTCCACTCGCGCTTGGACGACTGCCAGCCGTCCTCGTCCCGGCCGCGCCGCCAGTAGCCGGAGATCGACAGCCGGTCGAGCGGCAGTCCGCGGTCGACCCGCAGGTGCCGGCGCAGGTCCTTGACGAAGCCGGCCTCACCGTGCACGAACGCGTGCACCGTCCCGTCCGGGAACTCCAGGTCGCGGACGGCGCGCACCAGCGCGTCGCCGACCGGGCCGCCGTCCCGGTGCAGCCACACGACCTCGGCGCCTGCCGGGGCCGGGAGCTTCTGCTCCTCTTCGGGGCCCTCCACCTCGATGAACACCCGCGCGGGCGTGCCGTCGGGGACCCGCTCGAGCGCGGCGCCGATCGCCGGGAGGGCGCTCTCGTCGCCGACGAGCAGATGCCAGTCGGCGTCGGGGCTCGGCGCGTACGCGCCGCCCGGCCCGAGGAACAGCACCTCCTCGCCCGGCTCGACGCGCGCCGCCCACGGCCCGGCCAGGCCCTTGTCGCCGTGATGGACGAAGTCGATCGCCAGTTCGACCGCGTCGGGGTCCCAGGACCGGACGGTGTAGGTCCGGGTGACCGGCCACTGGTCGCGCGGGTACTCGGCGCGGATCCGGTCCATGTCGAACGGCTCGGGGTAGTCCACCCCCTTCTGAGCGAACAGCAGCTTCACGTAGTGGTCGGTGAACTCGCCCGCGCCGAAGCCGGCCAGCCCCTCGCCGCCGATCACCACGCGGATCATGTGCGGGGTGACCCGCTCCTTGCGCAGCACGGTCCCGCGGTTCACTCTCGGGCTCCTGCGCACCCTCTCGGTCGCCATGCGTGCCTCCGCTGACAGGTCTTCGGACGATGGTTATTAGGTAAGCCTAACTTCCTGGGCGCCGGTTTGGTCCAGCCGCCCCGTCCCGGGCGTCCGGCCGGTAGCGTGGGGCCGGGCGGCGTGTCGGCACACGGACGGGTGAGCGCATGGCGGTCAGCAGGCAGAGCATGACGGACGAGCAGCGCAGGTCGGTCGCGCTGGAGTACCTCAAGGGCCTCGACGGCGGCGGGACGACCTCGGACGGCGCCCCCCTCCTCGACCTGTTCGCCGGGGACGCCCAGTTCTACTTCCCCAAGTGGGGGCTGGCGACCGGCAAGGCCGAGATCGGCCGGCTGCTCGCCGAGGTCGGCGCGACGCTCACCTCGATCCGGCACCACTACGCCACGATCAACTGGGTGTGCTCCGGCGGCGACACCCTGGTCGCCGAGGGCACCAGCCACGGCGAGCACCGGGACGGGGCGTGGCGGGCGGGCGTCCCCGAGCGGGGCGCGGGCCGCTGGTGCGACGTGTTCGAGATCCGCGACTTCCTGATCCAGCGGCTGTTCGTCTACCTCGATCCCGACTACGCGGGCGCCGACACCGCCCGCTACCCCTGGCTCCAGGGGGAGTGAGGCGCCCCGCGCGGGCCCTGCGGGCGCGGCGTCCGCGCGGGCACGGCCGGTCAGCGGGCCCGGGCCCCGGTGCGGGCCGCGGCGACCGCTGCGGCGACGGCGCGGAACGCGTCGTCGGACTCGTCCTCGCCGACGACGGTGGCGAGCGTCGACTTCACGATGACCACGCCGTTCCGGGGCGAGACGTAGATGTGCTGCCCGGCCAGGCCGTTGGCTTCGAAGTCGCCGTCCTCGCCGAGCCACCATTGCAGGCCGTACCCCTGGTTGAACGGGGCGGAGGGCCGGGTCGACTCGGCCACCCACGAACGCGGCACGACCTGGCGGCCGTTGGCCCTGCCGCCGTTGAGGTAGAGCAGCCCGAACCGGGCGAAGTCGCGGTCGGTGGCGTAGTAGCAGCAGTAGCCGAGGCTGTTGCCGTTGGAGTCGTTGCCCAGGTACGCCCGGGAGCCCATCCCGGCGGGCTCCCAGATCTTGCGCTGCACGTAGGCGTGGTACGGGGTGCCGGTGGCCTTGGCGACGATCCAGGAGAGCACGAACGAGTTCATGCTCGTGTACTCGAACCGGCTGCCGGGCTCCCAGCCGCGCCTGCGCTGCCGGGCCATCTCGGTGATCGGGAGGCCGAGGCTCGCGGCGACGTGCACCGGCGGCACGTCCAGCGTCTCGTCCCAGGCGATGCCGGACGACATCCGCAGCAGGTCGCGCAGGGACACCCCGTCGTAGCCCGAGCCCTTCAGCTCCGGGACGTACCGGGTGACGGTGTCGTCGATGGAGCCGATGAAGCCCTCGTGCATTGCGATGCCGACCGCCGCCGAGGTGAACGACTTGGCCATGGACCACGACTGGAAGAGGGTGTCGCGGTTGGTGGTGACGTAGCGCTCGAACACCACGTTCCGACCGTCCAGAACGACGAACCCCTGGGTGCCGGTGCGCGCGAGGTAGTCGTCGAGCGTGTGCTTCTGCCCCTTGTGGGTGTAGGTCACCTTGGACAGGTCGCGGGGCGCGTCGCGCAGCTCCACCGGATCGGACGAGGGGGTGAGCGGGTCGAAGCCCGCCGCGTTCCCGGTGACGGCCGCGGACGGGGCGGCCGGCTTCAGGTTCCGCGCCCCCGGACCGGGCTCGGCTCCCAAGGCCCCGGTGCCGGACGGGACCGCGCCGGACGGGACCGCGCCGGACGGCACGGCGCCGGACGGCACGGTGGCGAGCGCCGGGGGAGCGGCGAGTCCTGCGGTGACGGCGGCGGTGGCGAGGGCAAGAGTCCAGGGCCTGTGGCGCATCGGACCTCCGAGGGGGGAACGGCCGGGAAACCTCCTGATGATGCTCGATGCGCGGCGGCGCGTCGACGTTGCGGGGCAACGAATTCGCGCGCCGAATCTGGTCATAAGCACACAGTCACCTGGGGCGTGGGGACGGCCCGTATATCTCACGCGTAGATGATCTGGTCAGCGTCTTGGGCGCCCCCCCGGCGCGGGACGGCGGAGGGGCCGGCCCCCTCGGCGAGCTGCAAATCCTGCTGGAGGGCAGGCTCGGCGGGCTGCTCGGCTGAATCTTCCTATCGGTCCCCGATGCCGGTACGTTCGGGGCACCGCGCGGGCGCCCGCCGCCCGCCGTATCGCAGGAAGCTCGTGGAAAGGACTGGGGCCGTGCTCGCCCAGCTGCTCGCCGCCGTCGCGGACGGATCCATCGAAGTGGTCGACCTGACCGCGCCGCTGTCGGAGTCGACGCCGATCCTTCAGCTCCCGGAGCCCTTCGCCAACACCGTGCCGTTCTCGCTGCGCGAGATCAGCCGCTACGACGACCGCGGCCCCGCCTGGTACTGGAACGACTTCACCACGGGCGAGCACGTCGGCACCCACTTCGACGCGCCGGTGCACTGGGCGAGCGGCCGGGACGGCGAGGACGTCTCCCAGGTCGCGCCGGGCCGCCTGATCGCCCCCGCCGTGGTGCTGGACTTCTCCGCGCAGGCCGCCGCCGACCCCGACTTCCTGCTGGAGATCGAGCACGTGCGGGACTGGGAGGAGGCCCACGGCCCGCTGCCCGAGGGCGGCTGGCTGCTCTACCGCACCGGGTGGGACGCCAGGTCGGGCGGCCAGGAGGAGTTCCTCAACGCCGACGAGAACGGCCCGCACACCCCCGGCATCTCGCCCGCGTGCGCGCGCTGGCTCGCCGAGGAGACCCCGGTCCTCGGGCTCGGGACCGAGACGGTCGGCACCGACGCGGGCGGCGCGCACGCCTTCGACCCGCCGTTCCCGTGCCACTCGTTCTTCCTCGGCGCCGGCAAGTACGGCCTGACGCAGCTCCAGGGGCTGGACCGGCTGCCGCCGCGCGGCGCGGCGCTGATCGCCACGCCGCTGCCGATCGTCGGCGGCTCCGGCAGCCCGGCCCGGGTGCTCGCCCTGGTCGAGAGGTGAACGCCGCCGAGGCCGTGGGGGAGGCCCTGGCCCGGCTCGGCGCGGGCACCGTCTTCGGGGTGGTCGGCAGCGGCAACTTCCACGTCACCAACGCGCTGATCGCGAACGGCGCCCGGTTCGTGGCCGCCCGGCACGAGGGCGGCGCGGCGACGATGGCCGACGCGTACGCGCGGGTGAGCGGCGGGCTCGGCGTGCTGTCGGTGCACCAGGGGCCCGGTCTGACCAACGCGCTCACCGGGATCGCGGAGGCGGCCAAGAGCCGGACCCCGCTGCTGGTGCTGGCGGGCGAGGTGGCCGCCTCCGACATCCGGTCCAACTTCCGCGTCGACCAGGCCGCGCTGGCCACCGCGGTCGGCGCCGTCCCCGAACGGGTCCACTCCCCGGAGACCGCGCTCGCCGACGTGACCCGCGCGTGCCGGACCGCCGTCGCCGAGCGCCGCACCGTGCTGCTCGGCCTGCCCCTGGACGTGCAGGCCGCCGGGCATCCGGGGCCGACGGCGCTCGCCCGCGGCCCGGCGCCGCGGGCCGCGTCCGTGCCGCTGCTGCCCGTCCCGCCGCCCGGGGCCGTCGCCAGGCTCGCCGACGCGCTCGCCGCGGCCCGCCGCCCGGTGTTCATCGCCGGGCGCGGCGCCCGGCTCGCGGGCGCCCGCGAGCCGCTGCGGGCCCTGGCCGAACGCTGCGGGGCGCTGCTGGCGACGTCCGCCGTGGCGCGCGGGCTGTTCACCGGCGACCCGTTCGACCTGGACGTCAGCGGCGGGTTCGCCACCCCCGCCGCGGCCGAGCTGATCGGCGAGGCCGACCTGCTGGTCGGTTGGGGCTGCTCGCTCAACATGTGGACGCTGCGGCACGGCAACCTGGTCGGCAAGGGCGCGACCGTCGTGCAGGTCGACGTGGACGCGCGGGCCCTCGGCGCCCACCACCCGGTCGACCTCAGCCTGATCGGCGACGCCGCCGCGACCGCCCGCGCCGTCGAGGCCGAGCTGGCCGCGCGCGGCCACGCCGCGCCCGCCTACCGCTCCGCGGGGCTGGCCGCCCGGCTCGCCGCCGAACGGCGCTGGCGCGACCACCCCTACGACGAGCACCCCGGCGCGGCGGACGGCACCCGCATCGACCCGCGGACGCTCACCATCGCCCTCGACGACCTGCTGCCGCGCGAGCGGACCGTCGCCGTCGACTCGGGCAACTTCATGGGCTATCCGGCCATGTTCCTGGACGTGCCCGATGCCGACGGCCTGGTCTTCACGCAGGCGTTCCAGTCGATCGGGCTGGGCCTGGCGACCGCCGTCGGCGCCGCGGTCGCCCGCCCGGACCGGCTGACGGTGGCCGCGCTCGGCGACGGCGGCGCGCTGATGGGCGTGGCCGAGCTGGAGACCGCCGTCCGGCTCGGGCTCGACCTGCTCGTGGTCGTCTACGACGACGAGGCCTACGGCGCCGAGGTGCACCACTTCGGGCCGGACGGGCACCCGCTGGACGCCGTGCGGTTCCCACCCGCCGACCTCGCCGCGATCGGCCGCGGCTTCGGCTGCGAGGCCGCCACCGTGCGGGCCCCCGACGACCTGGACGCCGTCGCGGCGTGGCTGGAGGGCCCCCGCGACCGGCCGATGCTCGTCGACGCCAAGGTCACCGGCGACCGTCCGGCCTGGTGGCTGGAGGAGGCGTTCCGCGGGCACTGACGGCCGCCGGGCCGACCGAATGTGACTGCTTATTCACCTTCCGTGATGGGAATGAACGCTGACGCGCACCCCCCGTCCGAGGAGGAGAGATGGCGGAACGGCCGAAGGTCCCCGGGCTCGTGTGGGAGATGTCGGCGGAGTTCGCCGGCACGCTGATCCTCATCCTGTTCGGCGCGGGCGTGGTCGCGCAGGTGTCCGCGGCGGGCCTCGGCGACCACGACAGCATCGCCTGGGCGTGGGGCTTCGGTGTCACGCTCGGCATCTACGTCTCCGCCCGGATCAGCGGCGGCCATATCAACCCGGCGGTCACGTTCGCGCTCGCGGTGTTCAAGGGCTTCCCGTGGCGCAAGGTGGCGCCGTTCATGCTGGCGCAGACGCTGGGGGCGTTCGTTGCGGCGCTGTTGGTGCGGTGGAACTACACCGAGGTGCTGGCCAAGGCCGACCCCGGCCACACGCTCAAGACCCAGACGGTCTTCTCGACCCTGCCGGGCAACGGCGAGCTGCCGGTGCACACCTGGGGCGCCTTCCGCGACCAGGTGATCGGCACCGCGATCCTGTTGTTCGTCGTGCTGGCCCTCACCGACCTGCGGAACGCCCCGCCGCTGGCCAACCTCGCCCCGCTCGTCATCGGCCTGCTGGTGGTGGCGATCGGGATGGCGTGGGGCTCCGACGCCGGGTACGCGATCAACCCCGCCCGCGACTTCGGCCCGCGCCTGGCCGAGTTCCTGACCGGGTACGACCACGCCTGGCGGGACCAGTACGGCGATCTGTACTTCTGGGTGCCGATCGTGGCGCCGCTGCTGGGCGGGGTGATCGGCGCGGCGCTGTTCATCCTGCTGATCGGGCGCGGCATCCCGGACGAGCCGGTGCCCACGAGGGCACCGAGCGGGCCCGAGCCCGAGTACGACGTGACCTGACCGGGGCCGCCGTCCCGTCACCGACCCAAAGGAGAGGAAGTCGCATGGCCGATTTCGTCGGCGCGATCGATCAGGGCACCACGAGTACCCGGTTCATGATTTTTGATCATGGTGGGAACGAGGTGGCGCGGCATCAGTTGGAGCATGAGCAGGTTCTGCCGCGGGCGGGGTGGGTCGAGCATAATCCGACCGAGATCTGGGAGCGGACCCGCGCGGTGATCGAGAGTGCGCTGAACAAGGCGAATCTGGGCCATTCTGATCTCGTGGCGCTTGGGGTCACTAATCAGCGTGAGACCACTCTGGTGTGGAATCGGGTTACTGGGCGTCCGTATTACAACGCGATCGTGTGGCAGGACACCCGTACCGACGGCATCGCGGCCGGGCTGGAGCGTGATGGTCGGGGTGATGTGATCCGTCGGAAGGCCGGGCTCCCGCCCGCGACGTATTTCTCTGGGGGGAAGGTCCAGTGGATTCTGGAGAATGTTGAGGGGGTGCGGGAGGCCGCCGAGAGCGGTGAGGCGGTGTTCGGGAACATGGACACCTGGGTGTTGTGGAATCTGACGGGTGGTATCGACGGCGGGGTGCACGTCACTGATCCGACCAATGCCAGCCGCACGATGCTGATGGATCTGGAGACCTTGGACTGGGACGACGAGTTGCTGTCGTTCTTCGGTATCCCGCGCCGGATGCTCCCGGAGATCAGGCCGTCTTCGACCTCGGAGCTGTATGGCGTCACGAGGTCCGATGGTCCGTTGCGGGGTGAGGTGGCGTTGAGCGGGATCCTGGGGGATCAGCAGGCGGCGACGGTGGGGCAGGTGTGCTTTTCGCCGGGAGAGGCCAAGAACACCTACGGCACCGGCAACTTCCTCCTCCTCAACACCGGTACGGAGCTGGTGCGCTCCAAGAGCGGCCTGTTGACGACGGTCTGCTACAAGTTCGGTGATCAGGCGCCGGTGTATGCGTTGGAGGGGTCGATCGCGGTGACGGGGTCGGCGGTGCAGTGGCTGCGCGATCAGCTCGGGATCATTTCGGGTGCCGCGCAGAGCGAGTCGTTGGCGGCGCAGGTCGCCGACAACGGGGGTGTGTATTTCGTGCCGGCTTTTTCGGGGTTGTTTGCTCCGTACTGGCGGTCGGATGCGCGGGGCGCGATTGTCGGGTTGTCGCGTTTCAACACCAATGCGCATGTCGCGCGTGCGACGTTGGAGGCGATCTGTTACCAGTCGCGGGATGTTGTGGAGGCGATGCGGGAGGATTCGGGGGTGGCGTTGGATGTGCTGCGGGTGGATGGCGGGGTCACGGCCAACGAGTTGTGCATGCAGTTGCAGGCCGACATTCTGGGTGTTCCGGTGTCCAAGCCGGTGGTCGCCGAGACCACCGCGCTCGGTGCCGCCTATGCCGCCGGCCTCGCCGTTGGTTTCTGGGCGTCGACCGACGAACTGCGGCGGAACTGGAACGAGGACAGGCGCTGGGAGCCCACCTGGACCGAGGAGCAGCGCACCACCGGTTACGCCGGCTGGAAGAAGGCGGTGACCCGCACCTTCGGCTGGGTCGACGTCGACTGAGTCCGGCCCCCGAGCCCGACCGTGGGCGCGTCCCGCCCGGTCCTCAGCGGGTCTGGGCGGTGATCTCCTCGATGACGCGCAGGACGGCGACGGACTCCTCGAGCGGCATCAGCGGTGACTCGGCCAGCCCCGCGCGCAGGCACCGCGCGACCTCCTCGGCCTGGTGGGTGTAGCCGCGCCCCTCGAAGGCGGCGGTGACGGTCTCCGGGTCGCGGCCGTCGCGGATCAGCGTCATCGAGGTGGGCCGGTAGAACGGCGCCGCCACCTCGATCCGCCCCCGCGTCCCGACCACGGTGGCGGTGTGCGGCGAGGCGCCGGTGAAGCCGCAGTGCAGCACCGCGAGCGCTCCGGACCCGTACCCGAGCACGATGCCGGTGGCGGCGTCCACGCCGGTCGGCGCGGGCGTGGACACCGCGCGCACCGTGTCGGGGGCGCCGAGCAGCGGCCAGGTGAACGACAGCACGTAGCAGCCGAGGTCCAGCAGCGCGCCGCCGCCCAGATCACGCGACCACAGGCGGCTCTGCGGGTCGAACGGCGCGGCGGTGCAGAAGTCGGCGTAGACCGCGGTGACCTCGCCGACGGCCCCGTCGCGGACGAGCCCGGTCAGCTTCCGGACCAGGGGGTTGAAGCGGGTCCACATCGCCTCCATGGCGAAGAGGTCGCGCTCGCGGGCGAGGCCCGCAAGCCTCTCGGCGTCGGCGGCCGAGGTGGTGAACGGCTTCTCCACCAGCACCGCCCGCCCGGCCTCCAGGCAGAGCCTGGCGGGCGCGTAGTGCAGGGGGTGGGGCGTGGCGACATAGACGACGTCGACCCGCTCGTCGGCCGCGAGCCCGGCGTACGAGCCGTGCGCCGTGGGGACGCCGTGGCGGGAGGCGAACGCGGCGGCGGTGTCGGCCGAGCGGGACCCGACGGCCACGACCTCGTGGCCGGGCAGGCGGAGCAGGTCCTCGGTGAAGACCGCGGCGATCCCGCCCGCGCCGAGGATCCCCCAGCGAACCGGTGACTCGATCATGGAACCGATGGTACGCGGGCCGGCGTCCTTCCCCGGGGGGTGGCGATGATCTAGCATCCGCCGGGACACCGTCGTCCGGCCGGGGCCGCGCCGACCGCGCCACCCGGCCCGCTTGAGAGGAACCCTCCCATGCCCAGACGAAGACTCGTCGGAGCCGCGCTCGCGGTGCTCGCCGGCGGAACCCTGCTCACCGCGACGGGCGGGGCGGCGCAGGCCGGCACCGCCGCCGCCGATGCCGCCGCCGCGCCGGCGGCCACGGCCCGGACGGCCGGGAAGCCGAAGGAGGTCGACTTCACGAGCATCGTCGCGCTCAGCAACTGCTCGGGCTCCCTGGTCCGCGGCCCGCGCTCGCGCGACACCGACAAGGCCCTGGTGATGACCAACGGGCACTGCCTGGAGAGCGGGATGCCGAAGGCCGGCCAGGTCATCGTCGACCAGCCGTCGTCCCGGACGTTCAAGCTGCTCGGCCCGTCCGGCGAGAACGAGCTCGGCACGCTGAAGGCGACCAAGGTCGAGTACGCCACGATGACCGACACCGATGTGACGCTGTACCGGCTCGACAGCACCTACGCGCAGATCCAGAAGAAGTACGGGTCGCCGGCGCTGCGCCTGTCGGCGGCCAAGCCGCGGGTCGGCAGCGAGATCCGGATCGTGTCCGGCTACTGGAAGGCGATCTACGGCTGTAAGACGGCCGCGGAGGTCTACCGGATCCGCGAGGGCGAGTGGACCTGGAAGAACTCCATCCGGTACGCGCCCGAGTGCCAGACGATCCACGGCACGTCCGGCTCGCCGATCATCGACGTCCGGACCCGGCAGATGGTCGGGATCAACAACACCGGCAACGACGACGGCGAGCGCTGCACGCTCAACAACCCCTGCGAGGTCGACCGCGAGGGCAACGTGACCGTCCGTCAGGGGATCCACTACGGCCAGCAGACCTACCTGCTGGCGCGCTGCCTGGGCCGCGGCAACGAGGTGGTTCTCGACCGCCACTGCGCGCTGCCCAAGCCCGCGAAGGCCGCCGCCGGCCGCTGATCCGTCCCCCCTCCGCCGCGCCCCCGCCGGCGCGGACCCCCGCTGATATGGCCCCCGGGTGCGCCGGACGCGCGCCCGGGGGCCGTGCCGTCAGCGGGCGGCCCCGGTTGCGGCCTCGGGGCGCGCTCGCGCCGGGGCCGTCCGGGGCCGTGTGGGGCCGTCCGGGGCCGTGTGGGGCGGGTCAGCCGGCGCTGGAGGCGGCCCAGATGTTGACGCCCGCCTCGACGGCGTCGCGGTCGATGGCGGCCAGTTCGTCGGCGGTGAAGTCCATGCGGTCCAGGCTCGCCACGTTCTCCTCAAGCTGCGCGACGCTGCTCGCGCCGATCAGCGCCGAGGTCACCCGCCGGTCGCGCAGCGTCCAGGCGAGCGCGAGCTGGGCCAGCGACTGGCCGCGCGCGGCGGCGATCTCGTTGAGCGCCCGGACGTGCCGGAGGTTGGCGCCGGTGAGCAGGTCGGGGGAGAACGAGGTCCCCTTCCCGGCCCGCGACCCCTCGGGCACGCCGTTCAGGTACGTGCCGGTCAGCATCCCCTGGGCGAGCGGCGAGAACGCGATGCAGCCCGCGCCCTCGCGCTCGAGGGTGTCGAGGAGGCCGCCCTCGATCCAGCGGTTGAGCATCGAGTAGGACGGCTGGTGGATGAGCAGCGGCGTGCCCATCCCACGGAGGATCGCGGCGGCCTCGGCGGTGCGCTCGGGCGAGTAGGAGGACACTCCGGCGTAGAGGGCCTTGCCCGACCGCACCGCGCGGTCGAGCGCGCCCATGGTCTCCTCCAGCGGCGTCCCGGGGTCGAACCGGTGGCTGTAGAAGACGTCGACGTAGTCGAGGCCCGTGCGGCGCAGCGACTGGTCGAGGCTGGCGAGCAGGTACTTGCGCGACCCCCACTCGCCGTACGGGCCGGGCCACATGTCGTACCCGGCCTTGGTGGAGACGATCAGCTCGTCGCGGTAGGGCGCGAGGTCCTCGCGGAGCACCCGGCCGAAGTTGGCCTCCGCCGACCCGTACGGCGGCCCGTAGTTGTTGGCGAGGTCGAAGTGGGTGATCCCGAGGTCGAACGCGCGCCGCAGGATCGCGCGCTGCACGTCCAGGGGCCGGTCGTCGCCGAAGTTGTGCCACAGCCCGAGCGACACCGCCGGGAGCTTGAGCCCGCTGCGCCCGCACCGCCGGTACTGGACGCGCTCGTATCGGTCACCCGCCGCAACATAGGTCATGCGGCCGATTGTCCCAGCAGCGCGGTGGGCCCGGGGCCCGGTCGGGCCCGCCGCCGGTTCCTCGCCGGACGCTCCGGCCGGCCCCGGCCCGCGCCGGGGTTGCCGGACGGTGCGGCATCGGGCATCATCGGCGCCATGATCCTCAGGAAGGGCGGACTCCGCCCGGGCCGTTGAGCCCCATCGAGCCGGCCTCGGAGCCGGCCGGACCCGCCGTCGCGGCCGTCGAGCCGCTGTCGCGCCTGGAACCTCTCCCTTACCCGCGGCGCATGCGGATGCTCGCGCTGCACGCCCGGCGCACCGCCGGGACCGCCGAACTGCGCGTCCTGCTCACGGAACTGTCCTCCGGAGGCCGGGACGAACGGCGTGCCGCGCTGCACATGGCGATGGCGGCCCGCGACCTCGCCTACGTCGAACGCGTCCTGACCGGTCCCGATCTGGAGCTGCGCCGCGCGGCGCTGCGTGCCGTGCGGACCCTGCCGGTCTCCGACGAGGCGGCGGCGGGAGTCCTCGACGACGCCCCGTCCGGGCTCCGTGCGGCCCTCTACCGGACGCTGCGCCACGCCCGCCGCACGGCGCTCGCCGACCGGCTCCTGCCGCAGGTGCGGAGCCGGTGGGGCGACCGGGAGGCCGCCGCCCTGCTGCCCGCCTGCACACAGGGGACGACGGCGCGGCTGCTGCCCGAGCTGGTCCACGCGGTGACGTCGTGGCGCGCGCTCGGGAGCCGCCACCCTCGTGCGCTCCTCGACCAGGCCGCGCGCGAGACCGCGGACGACCGGTTCCCGTGGGAGTGGGTGCGGACCCGCCGGTGGGGCCTGGTGGCCGCCGCGCTCCGCGAGCCGGAGCTCGCCCTGTCGGTCCTGGAGGGCGGGGGGCTCGGCCGGTTCACCGAGGGGTTCCCCGCCAAGGTGATCACGGCCCTGTGCGAGTGCGACGCCGGCCGGACGGCCCGGCTGCTGCGGCGCGGGCGGCGCCGGCGGGGGCCGCTGCCCGCCCGCGTCCTCGGCCATCTGCGCTCCCTGCCGGACGAGGAGCTCCTGGAGTTCCTCCCGTCCGACCCGTACGCGTTGCGCGACCACCTGCGCCGGTTCCCGCCGGGGCGACGCGCCGAGGTGCTCGACCTCGTGCTCGAACGTGCGGGCGGCCCGGGGCCGGGACTGAGGGGGATCGCGCTGCTCGACCTCCTGCCGCCGGAGCGGGCGGCCGTGGAGGCGCGGCGGATGCTCGACTGGCACGGGTCGGTGTGGCACTCCGCGCGCAGGCGGCTGGACGATCCGGGCATCCCCCTCCGGCTCACCGCGTTCCTGCCGGACGGGGAGGCGACCGGGCCGCTCACCGAGGCGGCCCGCGGCGGGGACCCGAGGCTGCGCGGCCTCGCCCGCGGGCTCCTCCTGGACCGGGCCGCCCGCGCCCGGGACCGCGGGCGTGTGCGGGCGCTGGTCGCCGAGCTGTCCGCCCGCGTCCGCAACGAGCGGGACCCGCTGCGGGGCGAACTGGTCACCGGCCTGCTGAAACTGCCGGTGTCGCTGCTGGACGACGGGTACGTCCCCGCGCTCGACGAGCTGTGCGCCGCGATCGTGGATGCCCGCGACTCGTCGGAGGAGACCAGACGGGTGCTGCACGCGCTCGCGGGCCGCGTCCTGGCGCATCACTCGTCTGCGGGGCTCACCGGCTGGGCGCTGGACGTCTACGAGCGGTTGGTGGCCCGGTACGGGTGGGAGGGGATCTACCCCGCGCCGCATCACACCCGCCTGGACCTGGTCCTGCCCAAGGGCCTCGAACGGGACCTGCTCGCCCGGCTGCGGCCCCACCTCCGCGCGGCGCGGGAACGGGAGGACCCGGGGCTCGCCCTGGTCCTCGGATGGACGCTCGGCCGCCGGGCGCACCTGCTGGAGGAGCTCCAGGACGACCTGCGCGCGGCGATCCTGCGGTCTCCCGGAAAGCCGGCCCTTGATCCCGCGGAGCTGTGGCTCGCCCGTCCGGCGGGGCGGGAGGAGCGCGCCGTGTCCCTGCTCGCCGACGACCCGTCCGCGATCGCGCTGCCCGGGGTCTGGAGCGTCGTCTCCCGGCGCCGCACCGACCTCCTCCTCGCGGCGCTGGACGGCGACCGCGAAGGGGGCGCGTCCCGCGGCGACCGGGTCCCGGAGGTGACGGCGGGCTCGGCGGGACGCTGGACGGCCGCCCAGCGCGAACGCGTCCGCGAGCGGCTGACGGCCGCGGTCCGCGACGGCGCGCTGCCACCGGACGCCCGGCTCTCCGCCCTCGCCTCCCTTGGCCGCCTCCCCGGCGGGCTCGGCGACCTGGTGCCGTACGCGGAGCAGGACGAGACCGTCCTCGCCGAGGCCGCGCTCGACGCCATGGCCGCGTCGGACCGGCCCGCCGAGGCGCTGCGGATCCTGCTGCTCCACGCGCGCGGGCCGGCCTCGCGGGTCGCGGTGGCGGCGATGGCGCGCTGCTGCCGGTCCGTCCGGCCCTCGGTGCTCGGACCGCTCCTGGACGAGGTGCTGACCGGCCCGGCCGCCAAGGTCACCGCGCGCAAGCGGGCCGCCGCGCTCCTGGAGCGGCACCGTCCGCCCGGCGCGGCCGAGGCGCTCCTGCGCGCCTGGGACGACACGGCGCTGCACCGCGATGTGCGGATCGCGGTGGCGGTCGCGCTGCGCTGGATGCCCGAGACCCCCGGCGCCTTGGACCGGCTCTTCGCCGCCGCCGGGCCGTACGCGGGGGAGCCGATGCTGCGCACCCTCTTCCAGGCGCGGCCCGGCGAGTACGCGCCCCGGCACCGGCCGCGCTACGCGGAGCTGGTCCGCGGGCTGCTCGACGCCGCCGACGGCCCGGGGGTCCGGTTCCGGGGCGTGAAGGCGTTCGCCGCGTGGACCCGGTGGTACGAGGGCGGGTTCGACGAGATCCTCGAATCCGTCGCCGACCCCGGGAACGACGCCGGGACGGCCGGGCTGTCGACCCTGTGCATGCTCGTGCGGACCGGTGCGCTCCGCGATCCCGCCGTCGACGTCCTCGCCCGGCTCGCGGAGGCCGGGCAGGAGCCGGTCGCGCGGGCCCGAGCCGCCGGGCTCGCCGGAACGATCTCCCAGCTGCCCGGCGTGTACGACCCGGAGACCTGGCGGCTGGACCTCGCCCGCCGCGCCGTCCGCGTTCTCGCGCCGCACCCCCTGTACCGGGCGCAGGCTGCGGACATCGTGGTCACGATGCTCTTCGTCCCGAGGACCGGACCGTCCGACCCGGACGAGATCACCGCCGGATTCGGGGAGCTGGCGGCCCTGCTCGTCGACCGGCCGGTTCTGGCGGCGCGCCTCGCCGAGTCGCTGGGCCAGCGACTCGGCCGCTGGGACCCGCCGAGGTACCTCCCCGCCGCGCGGGCGCTGGCGGCCGGGGACGGCGTCGCCGCGCAGCTCCTGGCGGTGCGGCTCGTCCAGGCCGGCGGGCGGGCCACCGAGTGGACCGGCGGCTGGCGGGAGCTGCTCGACGGGCTGCGCCGCTCGGACCACGTCGAGATCCGCCAGGAGGCCTGGGACGTCGAGGACCTCACCGGCGGCGGGTGACCCGGCGCAGCGCGGCGAACTGCAAGGCGCCGAACCCGGCGACCACCACGGCCTGGAGGACCGCCCACACCCCGCCGGCCGTGCTCAGCGACAGCCATCCGGTCGCCACCGCCACGACGCTCAGCACCGGCCACAGCACGTTGGCCTCCACCACCGCGCCGACCGCGGTGCGCCGGGGCTCGGCGGGCACCGACACGGCCCAGACCGCCACCGCGTACACCACCAGGAAGGCGCCGATCGCGCGGCCGGTCACCGGGTCGAGGCCGAGCAGCTCCTCCAGCGGCCCGGCCAGCGCCAGGTAGGCCAGGCCGTTGGCGCCGGTCACCACGCTGTCGAGCCTCAGTGCCGCCCTGAGCAGGCGCCGGTCGTCGGCGCGGACGCCGTCGGCCATGGAACGGATCGTGGTCATCGGGGTTCCCCTCTCGTCGATGGCCACGACGCTACGGACCCCGGCACGCGAAGACGATTACCTCGCAGGTAGCCGCGGGACGTCAGCCGCGCGGGAGCTCGCGCTTGAGGACCTTCCCGGTCGGGTTGCGGGGGAGCTCGTCGAGGAAGACCACCTCGCGGGGGACCTTGGAGCGCGCCAGGTTGGCCGCGACGTGCGTCTTCACCCGGTCCTCGGTGAGGTCGCCGCCCGCGACCAGGAACGCGCGCAGCCGCTGGCCGAACTCCTCGTCGGGGACGCCGACCACCGCGGCCTCCCGGACGGAGGGGTGCGCGGCGAGCAGCTCCTCGACCTCGGCGGGATGCACGTTCTCGCCACCCGAGACGATCATGTCGTCGGCGCGGCCGTCGATCAGCAGCCGGCCGCCGCCGTCCAGGTGGCCGAGGTCACCGACCTCCATCAGGCCGCCGACCTCCGGCCGGCCGCCCCCGCCGGTGTAGCCGCCGAAGCGGGTGGCCGAGTCGACGAAGACCCGGCCGGTGACGCCGGTCGCGGCCGGGCGGCCCGCCTGGTCCAGGACCCGCACCGTGGTGCCGGCCGGCGGGCGCCCGACGCAGCCCGGCGCGGCGGCGAGGTCGGCCGGGGTGGCGATCGCGATGCAGGACGCCTCGGTGGAGCCGTAGAAGTTGTAGAGCCGCGGGCCGAGCGCCGTCGCCGCGCGGCGGCTGAGATCGGCCTCGAGCCGGGCGCCGCCGGTCAGCACCACGGTGAGCCGCGACAGCCGGGACAGGTCCAGGCCGGGCAGGGCGAGCAGGCGGCTCAGCATCACCGGGACGGCGATCAGCGCCGTGCAGCCGTGCCCGGTCAGGTCGTCCACCACCCGCGCGGCGTCGAAGCGGCGGCGCAGCACCAGGGTGGAGCCGAGGCCGAGCGCCAGCACGGCCGCGGTCAGCCCGAGGCCGTGGAACAGCGGCGGCCCGACGAACACCGACTCGCCGCCCCGCAGCGGGACCTTGGACAGGATGCCGCCGGGCAGCGCCATCGACCGCGACTGGGACCGCGGCGCCCCCTGGGGCCGGCCCGAGGTGCCGCTGGTGAGGATCACCATCGAGCCGTGCCGGGACGGCGCGGGCGGCGGGGCCGGGTCGCCCTCGGCGATGAGCGCGTCGAGGGAGCCCGCGCGGTCCGGGCCGTCTCCCGGCCCGTCCGTCCAGGCGAGGTGGCGCGGCACGTCCAGCCCCTCGGCGGCGGCCGTGTACTCCTCGTCGTGCACGAGCGCGGTCACGCCCTCGCGCCGGGCGGCGTCGCGGAGCTGCGGCCCCGCGAAGTCGGTGTTGAGGAACAGCACCGACGCCCCGGTCTTGGCCGCCGCCGACATCGCCTCCAGCAGCCCGCGGTGGTTGCGGCACAGGATGCCGACCGTGTCGCCGGGGCCGACGCCCCGTTCCCGCCAGGCGTTGGCGAGCGCGTTGCAGCGGCGGTCGAGCTCGCCGAACGTGAGCGTGCCGCGCTCGTCGACCAGCCCGGCGCGGTCCGGGAAGCGGTGCGCGGGGAGCGCCGTCGCCGCGCCGAGCGGCCCGTAGGCGCGCAGCGCCCGCACGGTCGCGGCCAGCGCCCGCGGCGGCATCGGGCCGATCATCCCCGCGCGGACGGCCGCCCGCAGCCCGTTGAGTTCGCCGGAGATCCGGGTGAGGGAGACCATGCCCGCGATCGTAGGAGAGCGGGATACAGATCCACAATGAGTGTTCCTCTGTCATCGGACCCGGCGGCGGCGATGCGGACGGCCGTCACCCGTGCCCGGTCAGGCTCCGGGTTCGGGGTCCGGCCAGTTCCAGATCGGGACGTGCCGCAGGGGATGCAGCTCGTCGTCGGTCTCGGCGTTGGAGTTCTGCATGGCGACCTGCGTGCCGAACTCGACGTGGGTGCGCAGCGCCTCGCGGAACGGCGCGTCCGACGGGAGGCCGGCCTCGTCCGCGGCGGCGAGGTAGTGCTCGACGAACCGGCGCCGCTGCGCCTCGGTGATCTTCAGGCCGCGGTGCATGTCGATCAGCGCGGGGAAGCCGCCGTGGTCGCGGGTGTAGTCGTCCGGGCCGCCGAACGTCTCGGCCTCGAACAGCGCGAAGTGCGCCACGTGCTCGGGCATTAGTTCCCCGAACGGGGGACGCAGCACCGGGTCGGACAGCAGCCTGCGGTAGAGGGCGTCCGCGAGGCGGCGCATCGCCTCCGCGCCCCCGGCGTGCTCGAAGAGCGTGGTCATGATTACACGATTACGTCACCGCTCGGGAGCGTCAAGGCGCTGGCCGCATGGGGTCAGCGCCCCGGCCCGGACGTCCGGGGCCGACCCCCGGGGCCGACCTCCGGGGCCGCCGTCAGGGGCCGCCGTCAGGGGCCGACGTCCGGGGCCGCCGTCCGGGGCCGGACGCGGCGTCTCGCCGTGACGCGGCGCCCGGCCCCGGACGCGCTCAGGCGGCCGGGCGCGGCCCGACCAGCTCGGCGACCCACGGCAGGACGGCGTCCGCGACGGTGATCCTCCGGTCGACGAGGCCGGCGGCGTGGAACAGGTCGGCGGCGCGCTGCTGCTCGGCCGCGAACGCGGCGCCGACCGGCTCGAGCCCGAACGGCCGCCTGCGGAGCGCGTCCTCCCAGGCGGCCAGGTCGCCCTCGTCGCCCGCGGCGAACAGCTTCGCGGCCTCGCCGGGGTTCTCGGCGATCCAGGCGTCCGACTCCTGGAGCGCCGCCACGATCGCGGCGAGCTCCTCGCGGTGCCCTTCGGCGAAGTCGCGCCGGGTGAACCACAGCGACCGGTGGCTGAACAGCCCGTCGGTCTCGACCAGGGTGCGGACCTCGGCCTGCTCCTCGACCCGGGCCAGCGACGGGTAGGAGGCGACCCAGGCGTCGACCTCCCCGTCCAGCAGGAGCGGGCCCGCGTCGGTGCCGGCGTCGACCGGCTCGATGTCGGACCAGGCCAGCCCCGCGTCGTCGAGCGCGAACAGCAGCAGCGTGGTCTGCCAGGAGCCGTGCCCGAGCGCGACCCGCCTGCCCTTGAGGTCGGCGGGCGCGGCGATGCCGGAGTCCGCGCGGACGACCAGCCGGCCGTTCTCGTGCCGGGGCCCGGACGTGGCCACGTAGACGATGTCGTGGCCCTTGGCCTGCGCGGTGACCGGCGGGGTCGAGCCGGTGCCGATGAAGTCGTAGCCGCCGCCGAAGAGGTGGTCGCCGTGCGCGGACGGCAGCCCCTTGGTCGGCGCGGGCCGGTCCCCGGCCGGCAGGGAGCGCAGGTCCACCCACTCCACGTCCGGCAGCGAGCGTTCCAGGACGCCGCGGTGGCGCAGTACCCACAGCGAGTTGTTGTGCGGGAAGTATCCGACTCGGACGGTCATCAGAGGGTTCCTCTCGTAGCGGTGAAGGGGGTTGAGGGGGCGTGGTCGCGCAGGTCGTGGCCGCGCAGCAGGGGGAGGACGTTCTCGCCCACCCGGTGGGCCTCCTCCAGGTGCGGGACGCCGGCGAGGATGAAGGCGTCCACGCCGAGGCCGATCAGCTCGTCCAGCCGCGCGGCGACCTGCGCGTAGCTGCCGACCAGGCCGAACGCGGGGCCGCCGCGCAGCAGGTGGAAGCCGCCCCACACGTTCGGCGCGGCCTCCAGCTCGCGCGGCCCGGTGACCGGCCAGTCCACGAACGACTGGCCGCGCAGCCAGCCGACCGAGTCGCCGCCCGCCTCGGGGCCGCGCAGCGCCGCCGGGTCGACGTGCCGCCAGCCGCGCTCGATCTCGTCCCACGCCTCCTCCTCGGTCTCGCGCGCGAGCACGTCGATCCGCACGGCGAACCGCGGGGACCGGCCGAGCTCCTCGCTGTGCTCGCGGACGGTGCCGAACTTGGCGGCGAGGGCGGGGAAGGGCTCCAGCCAGGACAGGTAGTGGTCGGCGTGCCGCCCGGCGGCACGGATCGCTGCGGGCGAGGACCCGGAGAAGTAGATCTCCGGGAACGGCTGCCGGGCGAGCGGCGCGGGCAGCCCGGCGCCCTCGACCCGGTAGAAGCGGCCCTCGTAGTCGAAGGGGCCGCCGTGCCACACGCCCTTGAGCACGTCCAGGAACTCGGAGGTCCGCGCGTACCGGTCGTCGTGGTCGACCTTGTCCCCCCACCACAGCTGCGCGGGCCCGCCGCCGCCGGAGATGACGTTGTAGACGACCCGGCCGCCGGTCGCGCGCTGGAGGCTCGCCGACATCCGCGCGGCCTGCACCGGGTGCAGGAACCCCGGCTGGAAGGCGATCATGAAGCGGTAGGTGCCGGTCTCGCGGGCCAGGCTCGCGGCGGCGGCCCACGGGTCGTCGGTGAAGGGGAACGAGGGCAGCAGCCCGCCGACGAACCCCGACAGCTCCGACCCCCGCGCGACGTCGGCCATGTGGTCCAGGTGGCTGTACCCGTCGGGGCGCCCCGCCCGGACGCCCGGGGCGATGCTGCCCGGGACGACGGGCGACCAGTCCCCGCGGGTGACCGTCCGGTCGCGCAGCGACCGCTGGTCGCCGTGCGTACCGATCCGCCAGTAGACGTCAACCGGCATGGGGGACCTCCTCGGTGAGCAGTGGCAGCAGGTGTTCGCCGAGCCGGTAGGTCTCCTCCAGGTGGGGGGCGGCCTCCAGGACGAACGTGGTGACGCCGTCGGCGAGGTGGCCGCGCAGCACCGCCGCGACCTCCTCGTACGATCCGGCGAGGGCGGGGACGGGCGTCCCGGCGGCGGCGCGGCGCGCCACCTCGGCGCGGACCTCGGCGCCGTCCTCCCGGGCGAGGACGGGCAGCACCAGCCCGGACGCCACCGCCCGGCCGTACCCGGCGGCGCGGGCGCCGAGGTCGGCGATGAGCGCGCCGAGACCACCACCCTCCGCGCCGGCCGCGCCGGTGGCGTCGGCGGCGTCGAACAGGTGGACGTCGGCGTGCCGCGCCGACAGGTCCAGCGCCTCGGCGGACGTCCCCGACAGGTGCACGCGGGGGAACGGGCGGTCCGACAGCGGCGCCTGGAACCCACCCGCCAGCACCTGGAAGTACCGGCCCTCGTAGGTGTAGGAGTCCTCGTGCCACACGCCCCGGGCGATGGTGAGGAACTCGTCGGCCCGCGCGTACCGCTCGGCGCCCTCCGCGAAGTCGCCCTGCGCCCGCGCGACGGCGGGGTCGAGGTCGATCGCGAGCCGCCAGTCGAGCCGCCCGCCGGTGAACCGCTGGAGCGAGGCCGCGACCTTGGCCGCGTACACCGGCGTCGCGACGCCGGGGTGGAACCCGGCCGTGCCGCGCAGCCAGCGGCTCTGCCGGAGCAGCCCGGCGGTGACGACCAGCGACTCCTCGCCCGCCGGGTCGAACGGGACCGACACCCCGTGGAACCCGGCGATCTCGGCGGCGCGGCCGATCTGCGCCAGATGGTCGAACGGTCCGTACGCCCCGTCCCGCAGGTCGGTGAGGAACGCCGGGCGCGGCGCGGGCCCCGGGCCCCAGTCGCCGCGCGCGCCATCGCCGCGCGTCGGGACCGCGACGACGAACTCGGGCGCGGCCGTCATACCGCCACCTCCGCGCCGGCCTCGGCCGCGATCTGCTCCTGCGCGAGCCGCAGCGGCTCGGGCGCGGTCCACGCGTCCAGGTCCACGTCGGCGTCCAGGAACCCGTGCACCAGCAGGAAGTCCTTCTGGACGGCGAGCAGCCCGAGCCGGTCGGCCGGCAGGCCAGGGTGCAGCGACCGGTGGAACCCGCGCCGGTAGGCGGTGGCGACGCCGTCCGCGCCCGAACCGGTCTCGCCCGCGAGGATCTCGCGGACCCGGCCGAGGTCGCCCGCCGCCCACGACGCCGCGCGGAGCGCCTGCGCGAGGAACGTCACCACGAGGTCGGGACGCTCGTCCAGCAGCCGCTCGTGGACGGTGATCGGACGCGGCGTGCCGTTGTTGACGCGGGTGCGGGGATCGGGGTGGGCGTCCAGGTCGACGGCCACCTCCAGGCCGAGGCCGCGGGCCTGCTCGGCGGCGCGGGCGCCCTTGGCGTACACCGCGTCCACCTCGCCGCGCGCGAGCTCTTCCAGGCCCGGCCAGGACGGGGCCCGGCCGCGCGCGCCGCGCCCGACCGACGGCGACGGGTCCACCGCCACCTCGGTGAAGGTGACGTCGTCGAGGGTGAGGCCGCCCTGCGCGAGGGCGCCCTTCGCCCCGTGCAGCGCCATCGCGCGCGGGAAGCTCTGCGCCCGCGTCGCCGCCCAGCCGGGCAGCGCCACGCGGGCGCCGCGCAGGTCCCCGGCGCCGGCCACGCCCGAGCCGGGGCGGACCAGGATCGACTGCCACTCCTCGATCCAGGTCAGCCCGATCAGCCGGGTCGGCGCGCCCGCCGACCGGGCGCTGAGCGCGGGCACGTTGCCGCCCTCGCGGAACAGCCCGAGCAGGTCGTGGTCGAAGTGGTGCCGGGCCAGCTCGGGCCCGGCGTCCTGGAGCACGCCCACCTCCAGGCCGGACGCGGCGAACGCGCCGTCCAGCCAGCCCAGGCGGTGCGCCAGGCCGCCGGCGGTGGGCACCGGGCAGCGGGTGAACCAGATCTTGTCCGGTGTCGTCATGGGTTTCTCCTCAGTGCGGGGCCGCGGCGGCGACGCCGAGATGGGACAGGAAGGACCGCCGGTACCGGGCGGTGGCCGGGTCGTCGCGGTCGCGGGGACGGGGCAGGTCGATGACGCGGTCGGCGGCGAACACGCCGTCGCGCAGCACCGCGACGCGGTCGGCGAGCCGCAGCGCCTCGTCCACGTCGTGGGTGACGAGCACGACCGCCGGGCGGTGCCGCGCGCACAGCTCGCCGACCAGGTCCTGCATCTGGAGCCGGGTCAGCGCGTCGAGCGCGGCGAACGGCTCGTCCAGCAAGAGCACCTGCGGGTCGCGGACCAGGGCCCGCGCGAGCGCGGCGCGCTGCGCCTCGCCGCCCGACAGGGTGGCGGGCCAGGCCCGCTCGTGCCGCTCCAGGCCGACTTCGGCGAGCGCCCGCCGCCCCGCCCCGCGGGACGAGCGCGGCAGCCCGAGCGTCACGTTCGCCAGCACCCGGCGGGCCTGGACCAGACGCGGCTCCTGGTAGACGGTGGTGCGGCGCCGGGCGGCCAGGACGGTGCCCGCGTCGGGGCGCTCCAGCCCGGCCAGGATCCGCAGCAGGGTCGTCTTCCCGGTGCCGCTCGGCCCGAGCAGCGCGAAGAACTCGCCCCGCCGGATCTCCAGGTCGACGCCGTCCAGCACGGTCTTCGGCCCGAACGCCTTGCGCAGCCCGGTGATCTGGACCGCGACCTCGCCCCCGGCCGCGCCGGTGCCGCTCATCGGGCGCTCACCTGCCCGCGCCAGGGCATCGCGAGCCGCTCCACGCCCCGGATCACCAGGTCGATGACCAGGCCGAGCAGCGCGTAGATCAGGATGCACAGCACCATGTAGTCGTTGCGGTAGTACTGCTGCGCGAGGGTGACCAGGTAGCCGATGCCCTCGGTCGCGCCGATCTGCTCGGCCGCGATCAGCCCGGTCAGCGAGACCGACAGGCTGATCCGCAGCGCCATCAGGATGCTCGGCAGCGCGCTCGGCACGATCACCGCCAGCGCGAGCCGCGGGCCGCGCAGCCCGAACCCGCGGGCGGCCTCGACCACCTTACGGTCCACGCTCCGCACGCCGAGATAGGTGTAGGCGTACATCGGCGCGAGCGCCGCCACCGCGATCAGCACGACCTTGAACGTCTCGCCGACCCCGAACCAGGAGATCAGCAGCGGCACCAGCGCGAGGAACGGGACGGCGCGCTTCATCTGGAGGACCGGGTCGATGAGCTCCTCGCCGAGCGCCGACAGGCCCGCCGCGATCCCGAGCGCCAGCCCGAGCCCGGCGCCGGCGAGCACGCCGAGCGCGGTCCGCCGCGCCGAGGCCAGCAGGTAGTCGCCGAGCTGCCCGGTCGAGACCAGCTCGCGCAGCGCGCCGAACACCGCCCCGGGGCCCGCCAGGACGTCGGGCGGGAGGCGCCCGCTGCCCGATCCGTACCACCAGGCCGCGACCAGCAGCGCCGGGACGGCCGCCCGGACCGCCGGCGACACCGCCGGGCGCCGCGGCCGCGACCCGAGTCGTGCGGGCGGACGCAGCCCCGCGTCCGCCCCGGGCCCGTCTGCGCCCGTCGCGCCCGTCGCGCCCGTCGCGGGCCCGTCCGTCGCGGGCCCGTCCGCTGGGGCGGGCGGCGCGGTGGCCCGTTCCAACGTCATGACGCCCGCCCGGACGACGGCGCGGTCGCCGCGGGGGAGGCCGGGGCGCGCAGGTCGAAGATGACGTCCTCGGGCCGGATGTCGGACGGCAGCACCCCGTACTTGCGGAACACCTCGTTCACCGCCCGCACGTACCGGCCGTCGTCCTTACCGGCGGGGCGCGGGACGTTCTCGTGGCGGGCCTTGGCGAGGTCGTCGGCCAGGCGCGTCCCCGACACCGCCGTCGGGCCCTTCTTGAGGAAGACGTTCTGGAACCGCTCGGGCTCCCGCTTCTCCTGCCGGGTCAGCTCGCCCAGCACGTCGAGGAGGGTCCTGACGGCCTGTGGGTGCCGGTCGAGCAGCTCGGTCCGGGCGGCCCAGATGTTGACGTCCTTGTCGGGCAGGTCGCGGCCGTGCACCAGCACCCGGGCGCCCTTCGCGACGACCTGCGGGTAGGCGTCGACGATGGCCCACCAGGCGTCCACCTTGCCGGTGGAGAACGCCGACGCGCCCTGGACGGGGTTCAGGTAGACGCGCTCGACCTGCTCGGCGGGGATCCCGGCCTGCTGGAGCGCGAGCAGGAGCAGGTACTCGCCGCGCCCGCCCCTGTTGACCGCGACCTGCTTGCCGACCAGGTCGCGCACCGACCGGACGGGGCTGGACGCGGGCACCACCAGCCCGTCCTCGTGCGGCGCCGCCGCC
This sequence comes from Spirillospora sp. NBC_01491, assembly GCF_036227065.1. Classification (GTDB taxonomy): domain Bacteria; phylum Actinomycetota; class Actinomycetes; order Streptosporangiales; family Streptosporangiaceae; genus Spirillospora; species Spirillospora xylanilytica. The sequence continues at coordinate 1,054,627 of NZ_CP109432.1, read as the reverse complement.
GCGGTGACCGGGTCGGTGACCGCGAAGATCTTGATGTCGCGGCTGTTGGCCAGGTAGCCGAGGGCGGGGGAGACGGCCCCCTCCAGGACGTTCACCGAACCGGAGCGGACCGCGTCGATGGTGGCGGTGAACGAGGCGTACGACCCGCCCCACTCGACCCGGACGCCGGTCGGCTTCAGCCGCTTCTCCAGGATCCTTTCGCGCTTGGCGTAGGCGAGCGGCCCGGCGTTGCCGGGGTCCTTGAGCTTGAGCACCGCGGCGCCGCGGTCGCCCGCGGATCCGCCCGCCTCGGCCGCCCCGCCGCAGGCGGCGGCGAGGCTCAGCAGCGCGACCCCGGCGGCGGCGGCGATGAGGCGCCGCCGGCCCGGCTCGATGGCGTGGGTACGGGGGTCGTCCCCCGGATTGGGGCCTCTCGGCATGGTGGCACTGTCCTTCACGTGGTTTCGAGCGTGCGGCGCCGCCCGGGGGCGTGCGCCGGTCGGGTCCCGGGCGGCAGCGGGCACGGGGCCCGGCGCGGGGACCGAGGGAGAGGGGGGCGTGGCTCAGCTACAGAGCGTGCTGTCCAGGCGCATGAGGTCGACCACGCGCCGGACGGTCAGGGCGACGTGCGGCATATTTCCTATAATTCAGGTAGGAATAGCTAAAGTCAAGGCCGGGGCGGCGGGTCGACGGGATGCGGCCCGCTCCCGGCGTCGGCTCTATACTCGTTCGGTAAAGCGAACATGGGACGAGAGGGGAACGGGCGCGTGGTCGCTCCAGGGGAGTCGGTGCGGGACATGCTGGCCGCCAACCTCAGGCGGGCCCGGCTGGAGCTGGGCCTGTCGCTGTCCGAGCTGTCCCGCCGGTCGAAGATCGGCAAGGCCACGCTGTCGCAGCTGGAGGCCGGCGCGGGCAACCCCACCATCGAGACGGTGTTCAGCCTGTCCAGGGCGCTGGAGGTGCCGATCTCCGACCTGCTCGACCAGCGCCGGGCGACCGGCCTGACCGTGGTGCGGGCCGCCGACGTCGAGGTGCTCCGCGGCGAGGGCGTCGACCTGCGGCCCCTGCGCGGGCTGGAGGCCGGCGGCGCGATCGTCGAGGTGTACGACCAGCAGGTCCGGGCCGGGTCGCGGCAGGACTCCCTCGGGCACGTCGGCACCGAGCACACCGTCGTCCAGGACGGCCGGCTCGGCGTTCGGGTCGACGGCCGGGAGGTCGAGCTCGGGCCGGGCGACTACGTCGGCTTCGACGCGCTGCTCCCGCACTCCTACATCGCCCTCGACGGCCTCGTGCGCTCGGTACTGCTGCTCCAGTACCGTTCTGACCAGCGGCTCGACTCCAGCGACCCGCACGCGCCCGGCGTCCCGCAGGTGCCCTGACGCCACTCCCCGGCGGCCGTTGACATCGTCCGGCCGCCCGTCGTACTCTCCAAGTCGTTCGGTTTATCGAACGAGAATCGAGGGGACGGGCTGATGGGCGCGACGCGGGTCGTGGTGCTGGGCGCCGGGATCATCGGTGCGGCCTGCGCCCGCGAGCTGGCGCTGGCGGGCCTCGCGGTCACCGTCGTCGAGCGGGGCGCCCCGGCGGCGGCGACCACCGCGCACGGCGAGGGCAACGTCCTGGTCTCCGACAAGGGCCCCGGCCCCGAGCTCGACCTGGCGCTGCTGTCCCGGCGGCTGTGGCCCGGGGTGCTGGACGCCGTCGCCGCGCACCTCCCGGAGGCCGCCGCCGCCGTCGAATGGGAGCCCAAGGGCGGCATCGTGGTCGCCACCACCGCCGGCGGGGCCCGCGAGCTGGAGCGCTTCGCCGCCGCGCAGCGCGAGGCCGGCGTCACCGCCGAGCCCCTCGACGCCGCCGCGCTCGCCGCGGCCGAGCCCCACCTCACCCGCGACTTCGCCCTCGCCGTCCACTACCCCGGCGACGCGCAGGTGCAGCCCGCTGGCACCGCGACCGCGCTGCTCGCGGACGCGCTGCGCGCCGGCGCCGTCCTGCGCGCGGGCTGCGAGGTGCTCGGCGCCGACACCGCCGGCGGCCGGATCACCGCCGTCCGCACCTCCACCGGGACGATCGGCGCCGACGCCGTCGTGAACGCCGCCGGACCCTGGTCCGGCGAGACCGCCCGCCGCCTCGGCGCCCCCGTCGACGTCCGGCCCCGGCGCGGCGAGGTCCTGGTCACCGCGCCCATGCCGCCCACCGTCTTCCACAAGGTCTACGACGCCGACTACGTCGGTGCGGTCGGCAGCGGCGCCGGCGACCTCCAGGCGTCGGCGGTGGTGGAGTCGACCCGCGCCGGGACGATCCTGCTCGGCTCCTCGCGCCGCCGCGTCGGGTTCGACGAGCGGATCCGCCCCGGGGTGCTGTCGGTCATCGCGGGCAAGGCGCTGCGGCTGTTCCCGTCCCTCGCGGGCGCCACGGTGATGCGGGCCTACGGCGGGTTCCGGCCCTACGTCCCCGACCACTTGCCGGTCATCGGCCCCGACCCCCGGCTGGACGGCCTCTGGCACGCCACCGGCCACGAGGGCGCCGGGATCGGCCTGTCGGCCGGCACCGCCCGGCTGCTCGCCGACCTGATGCTCGGCCGCGATCCGGCGATGGACCCCGCCCCGTTCCGCGCCGACCGTCCCGCCGTGCTGTCCGAAGGAGAGAGCCGATGAGCCCGAGAATCGTGCCCGCCTCGTCCGACGCCGCGCGCCGCCGCGACACGCCCCTGCAGATCACCGTGGACGGCGCGGCCGTCGCCGGCGTCGAGGGGCAGACCGTCGCGGGCGTGCTGCTGGCCGCGGGCCGCCGGTCCTGGCGCGCCGGGCCGTCCGGCGCGCCGCGCGGGGTGTTCTGCGGGATCGGCGCCTGCTTCGACTGCCTGGTCACCGTCAACGGCGAGCGCGACGTCCGCGCCTGCCGCCGCCGCGCCGTGGACGGCGACGCCGTCTCCACCCAGTCCCGCGCCGGGATGGGGGAGCCCCGATGACCCGGCACGTGGTGATCGTCGGTGCCGGGCCCGCCGGGCTGGCCGCCGCCGCGTCCGCGCTGCGCGCCGGGGCCCGGGTGACGCTGCTCGACACCGCCGAGCGGCCCGGCGGCCAGTACCACCGGATGCTCCCGGACGCCTACCGGGCCGAACGGAACGGCCGGCTGCACCACGGCTGGGCCGGGTTCGACCGGCTGCGCCGGCACGTGCTCGGGCATCCGCGCTGCGCGTGGTGGCCGGAGAGCGCCGTGTGGTCGCTGGAACGGTCTGACCCCGGCGACCCGGCGCCGCCGCTCGTGCACGTCCTGCGCGGCCCCGCCGACGGCGCCGGCCGCGACCGCCTCGTCCTGCGGCCGGACGCGCTCGTCCTGGCGCCCGGCGCGCACGACCGCGTCCTGCCGTTCCCCGGCTGGGACCTGCCGGGCGTCTACACCGCCGGCGCCGCGCAGGCCCTCGCCAAGGGCGAGCGCGTCGTGGTCGGCGACCGCGTCGTGATCGGCGGCGCCGGGCCGTTCCTGCTCCCGGTGGCGGCCTCCCTGATCGAGGCCGGCTCGGCAGTGCTGGCGGTGCTGGAGGCCAACCCCGCCCGCACCGTCGCGCGCGGCTGGGGGCGCCGCCCCTGGGAACTGGCCCCGCAGGCGGGCAAGGCCGGCGAGCTCGCCGAGTACGCCGCACTCCTCGCCCGGCACCGCGTCCCCTACCGGACGGGCCGTGCGGTCGTCGAGGCCCGCGGCGACGGGCGCGTGGAGGAGGTCGTCACCGCCCGGCTCCGCGCCGACTGGTCGGTGCTCCCCGGCACCGAGCGCGTGGTCGCGGTGGACGCGGCCTGCGTCTCGCACGGCTTCAGCCCCCAGCTCGAGCTGCCGGCCGCGGCCGGATGCGCCCTGCGCGACACCGCGTCCGGCCCGTTCACCGAGGTGGACGGCGACCAGCTCACCAGCGTCCCCGGCGTGTACGCGGCCGGGGAGATCACCGGGATCGCGGGCGCCCCGGCGGCCCGCGCCGAGGGACTGCTCGCCGGGTGGCTCGCCGCCGGGGGAGCGCCCGCCGCGCCGGAGCTCCGCCCGCTGCGCCGGGCCCGCGACCGGGCCCGCGCGTTCGCCGGACGGCTCGCCGCCGCGCACCCGATCGGGGCCGGCTGGCCCGGCTGGCTGCGCGCCGACACCGTCGTGTGCCGCTGCGAGGAGACCGACTTCGGGACGCTGTGCCGCGCCGCCGACGACCGCGCGGGCGGCGCCGCCCGCGCGGTCAAGCTCGGCACCCGGGCCGGACTCGGCCCCTGCCAGGCGCGGATCTGCGGCCCCACCGTCGCCGAGCTCCTGCGCCGCCGCGCCGCCGGCGCCCCGGGCCGTCCGGCCGAGGGGCTGGCGCCCGCGACCCCGCACCACAGGCCCATCGCCCAGCCCATCCGGCTCGGCGAGCTCGCCCGTCCCCCCAGGGACTCCCACGAGAAGGAGAACACCCCATGAGCGGCGAGAAGAAGGCCCTGAGCCTCGGCGGTGTGATCGTGGCCACGGCGCTGCCGTACCGCGAGGACGCCTCCGCACCCGCCGGCCTCGCGGTCGACTACGACCGCTTCGCCGAGCACTGCCGGTGGCTGGTCGACAACGGCTGCCGCGGCGTCGGCCCGAACGGCTCCCTCGGCGAGTACTCCTCGCTGACCGACCAGGAGCGCCGCCAGGTCGCCCGCACCGCCGTCGAGACCGTCGGCCGGGACGGCGTCGTGGTCGTCGGGGTGCACGGCCCCGGCGCGCACCAGGCCCGGCACTGGACCGAGATCGCCGCCGAGGACGGCGCCGACGGCGTGCTGTGCCTCCCGCCGACGATGTACCGCGCCAACCGCGGCGAGATCATCGGGCACTTCGCGGCGGTCGCCTCGGTCGGCCTGCCGGTCATGGTCTACAACAACCCGATCGACACCAAGGTCGACCTGACCCCCGACCTGCTCGCCGAGCTCGCGCAGCTCGACAACGTGGTCGCGGTCAAGGAGTTCTCCGGCGACGTCCGCCGCGTCCTGGAGATCAAGGAGAAGGCGCCCGGCCTGGAGGTCGTCGCGGGTGCCGACGACGTCACCCTCGAAGCGCTGCTGATGGGCGCGACGGGCTGGTTCGCCGGTTTCCCGAACGTGTTCCCCGCCGAGTCCGCGCTGCTGTACGACCTGGCCGTCGCCGGGAGGCTGGAGGAGGCGCGGGCGCTGTACGAGCCGCTCGTCGCCGCGTTCCGCTGGGACTCGCGGGTCGAGTTCGTCCAGGCGATCAAGCTCGGGATGGAGCAGGTCGGCCGGTACGGCGGCCCGTGCCGCCCGCCGCGCGGCCCGCTCACCGACGCGCACCGCGCGGGCGTCACCGCCGACATGACCCGCGCCATCGACGCGCTGCGAGAGCGCAAGGGGGCCTGATGCGCTCGGTCCGCACCCTGTCCGCGGTCGACTCGCACACCGAGGGCATGCCCACCCGGGTGGTCACCGGCGGCGTCCCGCCGATCCCGGGCGCCACCATGGCGGACCGGCGCCGCTTCGCCGTCGATAACCTCGACGGGCTGCGCCGGTTCCTGATGGACGAGCCGCGCGGGCACCCCGCGATGAGCGGCGCACTCCTCCAGCCGCCGTCCCGCGAGGACGCCGACTGGGGCGTGGTCTACATCGAGGTCAGCGGGTTCCTTCCGATGTGCGGGCACGGCACGATCGGCGTCGCCACCGTGCTGGTGGAGACCGGCATGGTGGAGGTGACCGAGCCCGAGACGATCGTCCGGCTGGACACCCCGGCCGGGCTGGTCGAGGCGCGGGTCGCCGTCCGCGACGGGCGGGCCGAGCACGTCACCCTGCGCAACGTCCCCTCGTTCGCCGCCGAGCTGGGCGCGGCCGTCACCGTGCCCGGCCTCGGCGAGGTCGGCTACGACATGGCCTACGGCGGCAACTTCTACGCCATCGTCGACCTGGCCTCGATCGGGCTGCCGTTCGACCGGGCCCGCAAGGACGACATCCTGCGGGCGGGCCTGGACATCATGGCCGCCGTGAACGAGCAGAACCGCCCCGTCCACCCCGGGGACCCGCTGATCGGGGGCTGCAAGCACGTGCAGTTCCTGGCCCCCGGGTCGGACGCCCGGCGCTCGCGCAACGCCATGGCGATCCATCCCGGCTGGTTCGACCGGTCGCCGTGCGGCACCGGCACGTCCGCGCGGATGGCGCAGCTCCACGCGCGCGGCGAGCTGCCGCTCGGCGCCGAGTTCGTGAACGAGTCGTTCATCGGCACCCGGTTCACCGGGCGGCTCGTCGGCACGGCGGAGGCCGGCGGCCGGCCCGCGGTCGTCCCGGAGTTCTCCGGGCGGGCCTGGATCACCGGCACCGCGAACTACATGCTCGACCCCGCTGACCCCTTCCCCGAGGGCTTCGTCCTCTAGCGACGGGCCGCACCACCCGGGACGAGCACCGCACCGACGAAGGGAGCATGTCATGACACCTGACCAGGCGGTCACCGCCGCCGTCTCCGCGGCCGGGGCCTGGGCCTCGGCCGCGCCCGCGGCCCGCGCGCACGCGCTGGACGCGGTCGCGGGCGCGCTGGAGGCGGCCCGCGCCGAGCTGGTGCCGCTGGCCGACGAGGAGTCGCGGCTCGGGCCGGCCCGGCTGAACGGGGAGCTCGGCCGCACCACCTTCCAGCTCCGGCTGTTCGCGGGCCAGGTCCGCGCGGGCGCGTTCTACGACGCGCGGATCGACCGGCCCGACCCGCAGTGGCCCACCGGCCCCCGGCCCGACCTGCGGCGCTACCGCACGGCGCTCGGTCCGGTGCTGGTGTTCGCCGCGAGCAACTTCCCGTTCGCGTTCAGCGTCGCGGGCGGCGACACCGCCTCGGCGTGGGCCGCGGGCTGCCCGGTCGTGGTCAAGGCGCACCCCGGCCACCCGAGGCTGTCCCGCCGCACTGCCGCGATCATCACCGCGGCGCTGCGCGAGGCCGGCGCGCCGGACGGCGTGTTCGGGCTGATCGAGGGCGAGGCGGAGGGCGTCGCGGCGCTGCGCCATCCGGGCCTCGCCGCCGCGGCCTTCACCGGTTCCGCGCGCGGCGGCCTCGCCCTGGCGAGGATCGCGGCGGACCGGCCCACGCCGATCCCGTTCTACGGCGAGCTCGGCAGCGTCAACCCGACCGTCGTCACGCCCGGTGCGGCCGAGGCCCGCGGCGAGGAGATCGCCCAGGGCTACGTCGCCTCGCTCACCCAGGGCGCCGGGCAGTTCTGCACCAATCCCGGCCTGCTGTTCGCCCCGGCCGGGCTGGTGGACCGCGTCGCCGGGCTGCTCGGCGAGGTCGCCGCCGCCCCGATGCTGAACGACCGCATCGAGGCCGGCTACCTCGAGGGCGCCCGCGCGCTCGGGGGACGGCCCGGCGTCCGGCGGCTGGTCTGGCCGGACGACGACGCCTCGCCCGCGCCGCGCCTGCTCGCCATGGACCTGGAGGCGTTCGCCGCCGACCGCGACGCCGCCGCGCGGGAGTGCTTCGGGCCGCTCGGCCTGGCCGTCACCTACACCGCCGTCCAGGACGTCGCCGGAGTGCTCGCCGGGCTCCCGGGCCAGCTCACCGCCTCGCTGCACGCCGAGCCGGACGAGGCCGGCGACCTCGCCGCGCTGGCCGGCGTCCTCGCGGGCCGCAGCGGGCGGGTGCTGTGGAACCAGTGGCCGACGGGGGTGTCGGTCACGCACGCGATGGAGCACGGCGGGCCGTTCCCGGCGACGACCACGCCGGCCACCACCTCGGTCGGCACCGCCGCGATCGAGCGGTTCCTGCGCCCCGTCGCGTTCCAGGGCTGGCCGCAGGACCTGCTGCCCGAGCCCCTGCGCGACGCCAACCCGTGGGACGTCCCGCAGCAGGTCCACTGACGGAGGACGGCGGTGGGGCCGGCGCTCGTCGCGCAGGACGCGACGGGCACCGGCCCCTTCCTCATCGGCGAACCGCAGCTCCGCCTTAGCGGCAGCTGTTGTAGAGGATGTACCACTTGCCGTTGCCGTTGCCGAGCTTGTAGTCGGCGACCCAGTTGCCGTTCCGCAGCTTCACCCAGAGGTAGCCCTGGTTGCGGACAATGCTGCTCCAGTTCGTCTGGACCACAGCGTGGAACGGCAGGCCGCCCGTCCTGGCGAAGTTCGTGCCGGGGCCCGAGCGGGTGTTGAGGCCCCTGGCGACGACGCGCCCGGTGCACCAGCGCGCGTCGATGTCGGTCCGCTGGAGGAGCCGGTTGGTGGCCGCGGCCGCGCCCTCGGGCCCGACCTCGATGCCGCCGATCGCCTCTTCCTCGGCCGCCGGAGCCGGTTCGCCCTGCTGGCCGGCCGGCGCGTTCTCCATGCCCTGCGCGACCTGGGGCGGCGCGGGTGGCACGTCGGCGTTCGCGGCGCTGAAGCCGAGGGTGGTCCCGGCCAGCGCGGTGAAGACCGCACCCATGCCGATCTTTGTCGCTACCTGCATCTCGTTCCTCCAGAGATAAGCGAGTGACTACGCTCGGGAATTACCCAGAGTTACCGGAGGTACACGAGGTGTATCGATTTCGTTAGGTCGCGCCGTCGCGGTCGAACAGCAGTTTGAGCACCGGCCGCGCCGCGTCCTCGGGGGTGGTGTCGAGGCGGCCGGGCAGGGCGCCGCTCAGCCACAGGCTCGCGAAGCCGTGCGCGATCGACCAGGCGGCGATCGCGGCGGTCTCCTCCCCGTCCCGGCCGCCGGGCAGCGTGCGGGCCCCGCGCGCCAGGATCTCGTCGGCGCGGTCCCGGGCGGCGCCGAGCCCGGGATCGTCCGCGCGGTACAGCTCGGGCCGGAACATCACCTCGAAGTGGGTGCGGTGCTCGGTGGCGAACCGCACGTACGCCATGCCGACCTTCAGGAAGTCCTCGCCGGCCGCCTCGAGCTCGTCGGCGAACAGGGCGAAGCCCTCGGCCGCGACCACTGTCAGCAGCCCGGTCTTGTCGCCGAAGTGGTGGGCGGGCGCGGCGTGCGAGACGCCCGCGCGCCGGGCCAGCTCGCGCAGGCTCCAGCCCGCCGGGCCGGACTCGCTGATCGCCTGCACGGCGGCGTCGACGATGACACGGCGCAGGTTGCCGTGGTGGTAGCTGCGCGGGCTGATCTGCCTCGCCCCCTTCGAGTCCGGTCGCCAGCAGCGTATCCGGGGCCGGAACTTGTCATTGACAAGTTTTGGTCGGCAGGGCAATCTTGTCAACGACAAGATCGATGCTTCCGAGAGGGGACCGTCATGCCGACGCTGCCGTGGACCGAACCGAACGCCGCCGAGCCGGGAGCCGAGGCCCTGGTCATGGCCTCCAGGCTCGAGGTGCGCTCCCTGCGCCAGGTGCCGGGCTTCCTCCGCGCCTCGATGTCCCTGTGGCGACAGGCCCGCCGCTCGCCCGGCGCCTGGGGCCTCGGGCTGCGGGCCGAGCCGCTCCGGCGCACCTTCTGGACGGTCTCGGCCTGGAGCGGCGAGAAGGCCGTGCGCGCCTACGCGCGCGCCGAGCCGCACGCCTCCACGATGCGCCGCAAGCGCACGGTGGTGCGCGAGTCGACGTTCGTGTTCTGGAACGTCCCGGCCGAGGACCTGCCCATCGAGTGGGACGAGGTCGAGCGCCGCATCGCCGCCGAGCGCGAGCGCCGGGCCGCCGCGCCCGCCGCCGCCTGAGTTTGAGGCTCCCGCGCCCGACCGGTTATCATCCGGCCGCGGCATCGCGTGCCGGTCACCGGCCGGGTGAGGCATGGAGGTGCCGAGGAGAATGCCTGATGGAGGCATCCCACACATGTCAGTCGAGCTGAATCACACCATCGTCCACTCCCTGGACAACCGCGAGTCCGCCGAGTTCCTCGCGGGCATCCTCGGCCTGGAGGCCGGGCCCGAATGGGGCCCGTTCGTCCCGCTGTCCCTCGCCAACGGGGTCACGCTGGACTTCGCCACCGTCCCCGCCGAGTCGATCGTCACGCAGCACTACGCGTTCCTCATCTCCGAAGCGGAGTTCGACGCCGCCTTCGAGCGGATCCGGAGCGCGGGACTCACCTACTACGCCGACCCGCACCGCAAGCACCCCGGCGAGATCAACCGCAACGACGGCGGGCGCGGCCTGTACTTCATGGACCCGGCGGGGCACGGCATGGAGATCATCACCGTTCCCTACGGCGGCTTCCCCGCGTGACGGGCCCGCCCGACCGCGGTACCGCGTCCGGTGCCCGGCTCGTCGCGATCCACGATCGGCTCCGCGAGGACCTGGACCGGCTCAGCGACGACATCGACGCCCAGCCCGGGGCGGCCGGCATGCCTCCCGGGTTCCGCTCCGGCTGACCCGGGCGGCCCGGCGAGGTCTCCCCGGAGGAGATCTCCGACGCCCTCACCGCCTTCGCCGGCGACCGCTGGACCGAGCCGACCTGACCCCCCGTGCCCCTCACAGCCGGATCCAGGTGGTCTTGAGCTGGGTGTACTCGTCGAGCGCGTGCAGCGACTTGTCGCGGCCGAAGCCCGACTGCCCGTACCCGCCGAACGGGACGGTGACGTCGCTGTCGTCGAAGCAGTTGATCCAGACCGTCCCGGCGCGGACGGCGCGGGCCATCAGGTGCGCCTTGGACAGGTCCCTGGTCCAGACGGCGGCGGCGAGTCCGTACGGGGTGCCGTTGGCGAGCGCGACGGCCTCGTCCTCGTCGTCGAAGGGCAGGACGGCCAGGACGGGCCCGAACACCTCCTCCCGCGCGACCCGCATGTCCGGTGTGACCGCGTCCAGGACGGTGGGCTCGACGTAGAAGCCGCCGGTCTCCTCCAGGACCCGGCCGCCGCCGGTGACGACGGCCGCGCCCTCCTCGCGGGCGGTGGCGAGGTGGCCGAGGACGCGGTCGAGGTGGGCGCGCTCGACGAGGGCGCCCATCGTGGTCGCCGGGTCGAGCGGGTCGCCGGGCCGCATCGCCTCGGACGCGCGGACGACGGCGTCCAGCAGCTCGTCCTTGCGGGAACGGTGCACTAGCAGCCGCGACCCGGCCGAGCACACCTCGCCCTGGTTGAAGAAGATCCCGCCCGCCACGGCCCGCGCGACCGTCTCGGTGTCGGGGGCGTCGGCCAGGACGATCTGCGGGCTCTTCCCGCCGAGCTCCAGCGCCACCCGCTTGAGGTTGGAGTCGGCGGCCGAGTGCAGCAGCAGCCGGCCGACCTCGCCGGACCCGGTGAACGCGACGGCGTCGACGCCGGGGTGGCGGCCGAGTGCCGCGCCCGCCGTCGGCCCGAAGCCGGTGACGACGTTCAGCACCCCCGGCGGGAGGCCCGCCTCGGCGGCCAGCTCGGCGAGGCGCAGCGCGGTCAGCGGCGACTGCTCGGCCGGCTTGAGGACGACCGAGTTGCCGGTGGCGAGCGCGGGCGCGAGCTTCCACGCCGCGAGCATCAGCGGGAAGTTCCACGGGACGATCGCCGCGACCACGCCGAGCGGCTCCCGGGTGATGGTCGCCAGCGTGCGCGCGTCGGTCGGCGCGACCTGGTCGTAGACCTTGTCGACGGCCTCGGCGAAGAAGTCGAGGGTCTGCACGGTGACGCGCAGGTCGACCGCCAGCGCGTCGGAGACCGGCTTGCCCATGTCGAGGCTCTCGGTCCGCGCGAGCTCCTCGCGGTGCGCCTCGACCAGCTCCGACAGGCGGCGCAGCACCGCGCGGCGCTCGCGCGGGTGCCGGTGCCGCCAGCGGCCGTCCTCGAACGCGGCGCGCGCGGCGGCGACGGCGGCGTCCACGTCGGCGGCGTCGCCCTCGGCGATCTCGGCGATGACGCGTCCGTCGCGGGGCGAGACGCAGGGGAAGGTCCGCCCGCTCGCCGCCGGGCGGAACCCGCCGTCGACGAACAGGTCGGTGCGCAGGGCCGGCGCGGTGTCGGTGCCGGCGTCGTGCTCAGCCATGGTCGTTCCCGTTCCGCGCGTCCTCGACGACCGCGTCGAAGAGCGCCTGCTCGTAGGGGGTCTCGGCGGCGTCGTCCTCAGGGTGCCACTGCACGCACAGCAGCCGGGCGGTGTCGTGCTCGAGCGCCTCGGCGATCCCGTCGGGGGCCCGCGCGACGACGCGCAGCCCGCGCCCGAGGACGTCGACGGCCTGGTGGTGGTAGGAGGAGACCGCGACGGCGTCGGCGCCGAGGACGCGGGCCGTCCGGCAGTCCGGCTCGAGCTTCACCCCGTGCGGGCCCAGATGGTCGACGCCGCCGGGCGGGACGTGCTGGACGAGGGTTCCGCCGCACGCCACGTTCAGCACCTGCATCCCGCGGCAGATCGCCAGGGTCGGCAGCCGGTGGGCGAGCGCGGCGCGGACGACGGCGAGGTCCGCCTCGTCCTGCGCGTCGTCGGTTGGGGCGGTGCGCGGGTCGGGTTCGGCGCCGTACCGGCCGGGGCCGAGGTCGCCGCCGCCGGGCACCACGATCCCGTCGAAGCGGGCGAGCCTGGCGGCGAGGCCGCCCGGCTCGCCGTGGTAGACGGTCAGGGGCTCGCCGCCCGCCCGGTAGACCGCCTCCAGGATCTTCGCGGCGGCGACCACCCCGTTCAGCCGGAGGCCCTCGATCTTCGGGGAGCGCATCCCGGCGACGGCGATGAGGGGGCGCGCGCTCACGCCAGCGGGTAGGGCAGGTCGGGCATCCAGGTCCGCCACGCCTTCCCGAGCCGTCCGTCGGAGATGACCGCGGCCAGCGCGGCGTCGATCGCCTCGCGGGTGCCGGGCCGGTCCCTGGCGACCGCGACACCCCACCGGTTGCCGGTCGGTACGGTGAAGGCGACCGAGAACGCGGGGTCGGCGCCGAGCGGCACGAACACCACGTCGTCGTCGACCACGGCGTCGACCTCGCCCGCGCGCAGCGCGGCCAGCATGTCGCCGAACACGTCGTCGGTCCCGCCGCCGAACGGGACGACCAGCGCGCCCTCGAACGTCTCGGCCAGCGCCAGGTTGGTGCTGCCGCCGATCGCCGCGACCCGCCGCCCGCGCAGGTCGCGCGGCGACGCAACGTCCTCGCCGCGCCGGACCAGGACCGACTCGTTGAACACCGCGTACGGGCGGGTGAAGTCGGCCTGCCGCCGCCGCGCGGCGGTGATGCCCTGCCCGCACCACACCGCGTCGACCTCGTGGGCGCGCAGCGCCGGGTAGAACTCCGCCCACGGCGTGAACACCCACTCCAGCGGGCGGCCGAGCTCGTCCGCGACCAGCGCCGCCGCGTCCGGCTCGTAGCCGTGCCGGGCGCCCCCGGCGCCGGCGCGGCCGAACAGCGGCGGCGCCTCCGCGTCGATGCAGGCCAGGCGCAGGGGCCCGGTCACGGGATCGCCTCGGTGTACATGTCGCGCTCCCAGTCGGTGACCGCGCCGCAGAAGCGCGCCCACTCGTCGGACTTCAGCTCCAGGTAGAGGTCGGCCATCTCCTCGGGCAGCGCCGAGCGGACGACCTTGTCGGCGGCGAACGCGTCGAGCGCCTCCCGCAGCGTCAGCGGCAGCGGCCGGAACGGCGAGGGCGGGCCCTCGTAGCTGCTGCCCTCCTGCGGCTCGCCGGGGTCGGTGCCGTGCTCCAGCCCGTCCTTGATCGCGGCGAGCAGGACCGCGTGCGACAGGTAGGGGTTGACCATCGCGTCCGGCAGCTTGCACTCCAGCCGGCCGTTCGCGGACAGCCGCACGGTGCAGGTCTTGTTGTCCATCCCCCAGTTGATCTGGGAGGGCGCGAACTGGCCCGCGTCCCAGTACCGCTTGTAGGAGTTCACCGTGGAGCCCATGACGGCCATCGACCCGGCGGAGTGGCTGAGGATCCCGCCGAGCGCGTGCCGCCCGGTCTCGGTGAGGTGCAGCTCGCGGACGCCGGGGTCGGCGAGCACGTTCTCCCCGCCGCGCCACAGGCTGAGGTTGTGGTGGCAGCCGTTGCCCATCGCGCCGACCGTCGGCTTGGGCATGAAGCTGGCCGTGACGCCGAGCTCGCGCGCGACCTGCCGGCAGATCTGCCGGTAGGTGACCAGCCGGTCGGCGGTGCGGTCGGCGTGGTCGAACGCCCAGTTCAGCTCGAGCTGCCCGGGGTCCTCGTAGTCGCCCTCGATCATGTCGAGGCCGAGCGCCTGCGCGTACCGGATCACCCGCTGGTATATCGGCCGCATCTTCTCCAGCGCGTCGGCGTGGTAAGCGGGGCTGGACCCGGGCTTGAAGCCCACCTCCAGGCCGGGCCCGGTCCAGGTCATCTCCGGCTCGCAGCCGCTGCGCAGCTCCAGCCCGGTGTCCCGGGTGAACGCGGCGTGCGCCCGCTTGAGGTGGGAGCGGACGTCGGTCGCCAGCGGCCGGCCGCCGGCGCCGGGCCGGTGCGCGGGCTCGTACACCTGGCACAGGAACCGGGCGACGGTGGTGTCCCAGGGCAGCACGGCGAAGGTGTCCAGGTCGGGCATCGCGGTGAACTCGGGGGCCTCGGCGCCGCCGCCGAGGAGCGCGCCGGACCGGTCGGACTGGAGGTCCGACATCGCCGTCCGGTGCAGGTTGACGCCGCGTTCGAGGTTGCGGGCCAGGTGCCGGGCGGGCACCACCTTCCCGACGACCCGGCCGGTCAGGGACACGGCCTGGTAGTAGACGAACTCGACGCCGGACTCCTCGATCCGGTCGCGGATCGCGCGCCGGGCGCCGGCGTCGGCGTTGCGCTCCCGGTGCTCGTCCAGGGCGGTGCGCTCCGGGCCGGGCGCCGGTTCGGAGGTGGGGGACATCGGTGGTCCTTCCATCGGGGGGTCGGAGGGGTCAGGCCGGGACGGGGGCGGACGAGACCAGGTCCCGGTGGGGGCGGTGCCGCGAGGCGGGGATCCTGACGAGCACTACGTGCCCGGTCATGGTCAGTCCTCGATCGTGATTGCCTGGACGGGGCACACGTCGGCAGCGTCCTCGGCGGCCTCGCGCCGCCCCTCGCCGGGGGAGCCGTCGTACTCCAGGCGGCCCTCGCCGTTCATCCGGAAGACCTCGGGCGCGGCGATCGCGCACTGCCCGTGGTCCTGGCACAGCGTCAGGTCGACGACGACCTTCATGCGGGGGCTCCCTTCGAGCCGGTGGGCGGGACGGATCGCGGGGTGAAGGCGACGGGCAGCGTCACCGGGCCGGTGTTGCCGCTGAGCGGCAGCCACCGCTGCTCCCCGCCGGGACGGGGGTCGCGCAGGTGCCGGGCGAGCAGCGGCAGCGCCTCGCTCATGTCGGCGCGGGCGACGAAGTGCCCGAGGCAGTGGTGGGCGCCGCCGCCGAACCCGAAGTGCGGGGGCCGCTCGGCGGTGATGTCGAACCTCCCGTCCGGGACCGACAGCGGGTCGGTCCCGGCCGACTCGGCGAACAGGTGCACGGTGGTGCCGGCGGCGATGTCCAGGCCCTCGAAGGCGAAGTCCTCCCTGGCCTCCCGGGTCACCCAGGTCGTGGTCGGCGCGGTCCGCATCACCTCCTCGACCGCGGCGCGGCCGAGCTCGGGCCGCTCGCCGAGCAGCCGCCACTGGTCCGGGTGGTCCAGGAACGCGCGCATCGCCAGGCCGAGCTGGTTGCGGGTGGTGTCGAACCCGCCGAAGACCAGCAGCACGAGCGAGTCGCGCAGCTCCTCGGGGCTGAGCCGGTCCTGCTCGTGCTGGGCCTGGGCGAGCCGGGTGACGAAGTCGTCGCGCGGGTCGCGGCGGCGGGCCGCGATCAGCTCGTCGGTGTAGCCGTAGAGGTCGTCCAGCGCGGCCTCGATCCTGGGCAGGTCCGCGCGGATGGTGACGCCCATCGCCAGGCCGATCGTCGCGGAGGTGCGGGCGAGCTCGGGCCAGTGCTCCTCGGGCAGCCCGAGCATGATCGCGATGACCCGCGCCGCGTACGGCTCGGCGAACTCGCCCATGAACTCGCACCGGTCCGGCTCGCGGAACGCGCCGATCAGCTCGGCCGCCAGCGCCTGGAACCGGGGCACGAGCGGGTCGACGAGCCGGCGCGAGAACGCCGGGTTCAGCAGGCGGCGGAGCCGGCGGTGGTCCTCGCCCTCCTTGTTGAGCACCCAGTTGGCCCACCACGCGGCGAACGGGCCGGAGGTGATGCCGTGGTGCGCGGGCCAGCGGGCGCTGCCCTGCGCGAGCAGGGGATGCTTCAGCAGCCGGCCGACCTCGTCGTGGCGCAGCACGGCGATGCCGTAGTTGGTCCGGGCGTACCAGCCGCTCTCGCGGGCGCGCCGGACCTCCTCGGACTGGACGGAGAAGGCGGGATCGGAGATGTCGAAGTAGGGAGCGCTCGCGGACGCGGCCGTGCTCTGGCCCATGGCCCCTCCTCTCGGGGTCGTGGTCGGGGGTTCGGATGGAGTTCGGGGTCCGGGCGGCAGCCGGGGGCTCAGGCGGTGGTCCGGGGTCCGGGCGGCGGCGCCGCGGCCCCGGCCGGCGCCGCGCCGGGGATCGCGTCGCCCGCGGGGGCGTCGCCGCGCCCGTAGTGGCGGGTCGCGGCCATGTAGACCAGGCCGAGCCCGATCACGACCGCGCCGGACAGCGGGACGATGTAGTCGTCGTACCAGGGCCGGCCGGGGGAGCGCGGCCACGACATGGTGACCATCGCGGCGACGCCGTACAGCAGCGCCGCCACGTTCACCGGCAGGCCCCAGCGGCCGAGGGTGAACCGGCCGGCCGGGCGCCAGCCCTTGAGCCGGGCCCGCAGCGCCGCCAGCACCACCATCTGGAAGCCGAGGTAGATGCCCAGCGAGGCGAACGAGATGATCTTCGTCAGCGCGTCCGCGGAGAGCTTGGACCCGAGCACCACCGCCGCCGGGACCAGCGCGGCGAGCAGCAGCGCGTACGGCGGGACGCGCCGCGCGGCGGAGAACCGGGCCAGCGCCCGGCTGCCCGCGATCATCTCGTCCCGGGCGTAGGCGTAGGCGAGCCGGCTCGCCGCGGCCTGGAGGCTCATCGCGCACGACACGAACGAGATCAGCACGATGCCGAGGATCACCTTCACCGCGACCGGGCCGAACGCGGCGGTCAGCACGGTGGTGACCGGGTCGGCGTCCCGCCCCGAGATCACCGCGCCGACGTCGGCGACCGCGGAGACCAGCGCGAAGGTGACGAACAGGGCCGCGCCGCCGCCGACGTAGATCGTCATCCGCATCGCCTTCGGGATCCGCCGGCCCGGGTCGCGGACCTCCTCGGCGACGTCGCCGCACGCCTCGAACCCGTAGTACTGGAAGATGCCGATGAGGCTCGCGGCCAGGAACGCCCCGGCGTAGCCGCCTCCGCCGCCGGTGCTGAACCCGTCGAACAGCGCGGCCGCCCCGTGGTGCCGCTCGGTCGCCAGCAGCCAGATCCCGACCGCGAGCGCGCCGACCAGCTCGGCGGCGAAGCCGATGATCGCGGCGCGGGCCAGGTTCCGGGTGCCGGACAGGTTGATCGCCGTCGCGACCGCCAGGATCACCAGCGCGCACGCGATGGTGTGGTCGGCCGACGGCTCGATGCCGAGCAGGGACGCGGCGTAGGGGCCGGCGCCGTAGCTGACGCTGGCGATGGTGACCAGCAGCGCGACCAGGTAGATCCAGCCGCTCAGCCACGCCCAGCGTCGTCCCCACAGCCGCCGCGCCCACGGGTAGACGCCGCCGCTGACCGGGTACTGCGAGACGATCTCGCCGAAGACCAGCGCGACCAGCAGCTGGCCCAGGCCCGCGACGACCAGGCTCCAGATCATCGGCGGCCCGCCGGCGGCGAGCGAGAAGCCGAACAGGGCGTAGACGCCCACGACCGGCGACAGGTAGGTGAAGCCGAGTGAGAAGTTGGCCCACAGGCTCATGTCGCGCTTGTAGTGCGAGGCGTAGCCGAGGTCCGCGAGCCGGGCGGTGTCCTCGTCGTGGTCTGCGTCGTGGTCTGCGCTGGGGCCGGGTGCAGCGGACACGGGAGTGCTCCCTTGCCGGAGGGGCGACGGTCGGGGGCGGCCGGGGTGCACCATGGCGTGGTGCGGATACCCTCAGAGCGAAAAGATATGGTCCCAGATTTTTAATCGCAAGCCCCTGTGCCGGGCTCTTTTCCCGCGAGGCGGGACGGCAGGACGAAGGGAGACCGATGCCCGCGCGGGACGCCTCCGCCGTCACCAGGCTCGCCGTCTTCGCGCCGCTGGAGAGCCTCGGCCGCGCCGAGACGATCACCCGGCGGCTGGCCGGCGCCATCTCGCTCGGCCTGCTCGGCGACGGCGAGCAGCTCCCGAGCGAGCCCGAGCTGGCCGCCCGGCTCGGGGTCGCGACCGTCACCGTCCGGGAGGCGCTCGGCGAGCTGCGCAGGCAGGGCCTGATCGTCACCCGCCGCGGGCGCGGCGGCGGCAGCTTCGTGCGGGCCCCCTCGCCCGGCGAGGTCACCGGGCACCTGCGCGCGCGGCTGGCCGACCTGTCGGTGGAGGACCTGCGCGATCTCGGCGACCACTACTCCGCGGTGGCCGCCGGCGCCGCCCTGCTCGCCGCCGAGCGGGCCTCGCCCGAGGACCTGCGCCGCCTGGAGGACGCCCGGGACGCGTTCGGCGGCGCCGCCGGGGGCGAGGCGCAGCACCGTGCCGACGGCTGGTTCCACGTCGAGGTGGCCGCCGCCGCCCAGTCGGCCCGGCTCACCCGCGAGGAGGTCCGCCTCCAGACCGAGATCGGGCCGCTGCTGTGGCTGCCCGGCGCCGACGCCCGCACCCGGCGGCGGCTCCTGCGCGAGCACCGCGACCTCGTCCAGGCGATCGCGGCGCAGGACGGCGAGGGCGCGGCGCGGCTCGCCCGGCGGCATGTGACCGGGGCGTTCGAGCGGCTCATCGAACTGCACCTCGGTCTCGTACGACCATGAAGCGGCGCCGGCCCCGGACGGCGCCGATCCCCCCAGGCAGGCCGAGGTGGACGACAGTGACCGATCGACTCGCACAGGCCGCGGCCACTGGCGCCGACGTGGGACGCGTCTTCGACGCGGTGCTGCGCTCCCTCCGGCGGTTCAGCGCCGGGGCCTCCGGCGCCGTCCGGGACGAGCCCGCCCCGGATGGCGGCGGGCAGCCAGGGCGCGGCGCCCTCTCCGCCCTGCGCGCCGGCGCGCTCGCCGTCATCGAGGAGCACGGGCGGCTGGTGTCTGGATCGGGGTTCGTCGCCGCGCCGGGCCTGCTGGAGGACGCGCCGCTGTGGCTGGAGTGGTTCCACGTGGTCGGGGACCGCCCGCCCGAGCCGCTGGTCCTCGACCTCGACCCGTCCAGCACCGGCTTCTACGACTACACCCGGCACCCGTGGTTCCGGGTCCCCGAGCGGACCGGCGGCCCTTACGTGCACGGCCCGTACGTCGACTTCCACGGCACCGACCAGTACATCCTCACGATGTCGGCGCCGGTGCTGGACGGGCCACGCTTCCTCGGCGTCACCGGCGCCGACCTGTACGTGCGGCGGATCGAGAAGTCGGTCCTGCCGCTGCTGCCGCCCGGCGCGGTGCTGCTCAACGCGCAGGGCCGCGTGATCGTTTCCAGGTCGGCGCGGCACGTGACCGGCGCCCTGCTGCGCGACCTCGACATCGGCGCGGTGGACCGGGACGGCGCGGCCAGGGCCAGGCCGGTCCAGGAGGGCGCCCTCGCGCCCTGCGGCGCGCTTCGCCTCTACCTCCTGCTCCGGCACCGATAGCCGGACCTCGCTCCGAAGCCGGGCATCGTCGCAGGTCAGGGGATTTTACGGGACGTCCGGCGGCTGGGGGCGTATAGTCGGTGTTGACCGAGGAATTCCACTAAGGCGGCACCGCCGCCATCGTCCCGGTCTTTTCAGCACTCCGGCCGCCACTTCGGGTCCGGACGGGCCGGGCGGAACGATGCCGCCACAGCGTCCGTCGCACCCGGGCAGGCACGGCCGACCGTATGCACGTTCCACCACCCGGATCGGAGATCCGTCATGCGCACCAACAACCTACCTCCTCCCGTCCCGGAGGCGCCCGATCCCGTGCGGGGCGGGCCCGGCTCCGTGGCCGAGGGCCTCACCACCCGCCGGCTGGCCGGCCACACCGTGATCGCGCTGCACGGCGACCTCGACATCGCGACCGCCCCGGATGTGCGCGAGCGGCTGATCGCCGCGCTGCGCCGCGCCACCGCGCCGGTGATCATCGACCTGTCCGGCGTGACGTTCTGCGACGCCAACGGGCTCGCGCTGCTGATCGCGGCCCGCCGCCGGGCCCGCCACGACGGCCTCGGCCTGGTGCTCGCCGCGCCCCGCCCGCCGATGGTCAAGCTGCTGCGCATCACCGGCCTGCACCGCGCCTTCACCGTGCACCCGACCCTCGCCGAGGCCCGCAGGCACCGCAAGCCCGCCACCCGCCCGGCGACCTCGCCGACCGCGATCGGCTGAGCGCCCTCCGCGCACCCGTTCCCGGCCCCGTTCTCGCACCCGGCACCCGCGCCGCTCCCGCGCACCGCTCCCGCGCCCGTGACCCCTCCGCGCCGGACCCCGCCGGCGCCGCGCCCCGCCGGGCTCAGCCGTCGACACCCTCGCCGATCCAGATGGTCTTGACGTTGCAGAAGGCGTGCATGCCCTGCTCGGACAGCTCCCGGCCGTAGCCCGAGCGCTTGACGCCGCCGAACGGCAGCTCGGGGTAGGAGGTGGTCGTCCCGTTGACGAACACCTGCCCCGCGTCGAGTTCGCGCGCGAAGCGGTCGCGTTCCCCCGGATCGCGGGTCCAGGCGTTGGACCCGAGCCCGAACCCGGTCGCGTTGGCCAGCTCGACCGCCGCCGAGACGCCGCGCACCCGGTACAGCGCGGCGACGGGCCCGAAGACCTCCTCGCCGAACATCCGCATGTCGGGCGTCACCCCGGTGAGCACGGTCGGCGGGTAGTACCAGCCGGGGCCGGGCGGGCGCTCGCCGCCGCACAGCACCCGCGCGCCGCGCCGGACGGCGTCGTCCACCAGCTCCTCGATGCCCGCCCGGCCCCGCTCGCTCGCCAGCGGGCCGACGTCGGTGGACTCCTCCATCGGGTCGCCGACCCGCAGGGCCCGCATCTGCTCCACGAAGCGCCGCTCGAAGGTGTCGGCCACGCCGATGTCGACGATGAAGCGCTTGGCCGAGATGCAGCTCTGCCCGTTGTTGAGGCAGCGCGAGGCCGCCGCCGCCTGGGCGGCCCGCTCGACGTCGGCCGAGGGCATCACCACGAACGGGTCGCTGCCGCCGAGCTCCAGCACGGTCGGCTTGATCTCGTCCCCGGCGATCGCCGCGACCGAGCGGCCGGCCGGCTCGCCGCCGGTGAGCGTCGCGGCCCGCACCCGGGGGTCGCGCAGCACCCGCTCGACCTGCGCCGAGCCGATCAGCAGGGTCTGGAAGGCGCCCTCGGGGAATCCGGCGCGCAGGAACAGCTCCTCCAGGTACAGGGCGGTCTGCGGCACGTTCGAGGCGTGCTTGAGCAGCCCGACGTTCCCGGCCATCAGCGCCGGGGCGGCGAACCTGACCACCTGCCAGAGCGGGAAGTTCCACGGCATGACGGCCAGCACCGGGCCGAGCGGGCGGAAGGAGACGTAGGCGTCCCGCGCGCCCACGGCGGCGGCGTCGGCGGGCCGGTCGGCCAGGAACTCCGCGGCGTGGTCGGCGTAGAACCGCATCGCCTTGGCGCACTTGCGCGCCTCGGCCCGCGCCGACACCAGCGTCTTGCCCATCTCGGTGGTCATCAGGATCGCGACCCGCTCGGTCTCGCGGGCCAGCCGGTCGGCCGCCGCGTGCATCCAGCCGGCCCGGGTCTCCAGGGGGGTGAGGCGGTAGCCGTTGAAGGTGTGCCCCGCGAGCTCGATCCGCCGGTCGAGCTCCGCGCCGGACAGCGCCTCGAAGGTCCGCTCCACCTCGCCGGTCGCCGGATTGGTCGTCGCGATGGTCATGGCCCGGCAGCCCCCCTGGTGTCCGTGGCGCCCGTCCCGCGGTCCGCCCGTCCTCCCTCTGGGGCGTGCCCATCCGGACGGACCGGAAAACACAGTCGATACAGGCCGCAATCGGGTCTAGGCGGGCACGATGCAGGCCGGGGACGGCACCTCCACCGGGGGCCCGGCCGGCACCGGCACGCCGTCCGCGCCGATCCGGAACGCGGCCACCAACCCCGAATACTGGTTGGCGACGTGCAGCCACTCGCCGTCCACGTGCAGGTCGCGCGGCCACTCCCCGCCGGACGGGACGTCGTCGACCGGCTCGGTCCCGGCCCCGCCGGGAAGGATCCGGTGCGTGGTGACCACGTCGGCGCCGCGCATGGACGTGTAGAGGTGGCGGCCGTCCGCGCCGAGCTTGATCGCCGCGCTCTGCGAGCCCGCCGGGACCGGCCCGGCCGTCGCGGGCGCCTCCGCGGTGATCCGCAGGTCGGCGTGGCCGCTCCCGGGCCGCAGCGTGATCACGGTGCCGGCCAGCTCGGTCAGCACGTGCACCGGCCCGCCCGGATGGACGACCAGGTGCCGCGGCCCGCACCCGGCGGGCAGCCGGATCTCCGAGACCGGCTCCAGCGCGCCGCCGTCCGCCGCGATCCGGTAGGCGCGGACGACGTCGGCGCCGAGATCGGCCGCCAGCACGGTGCCGTCCGGCGCGACCGCGGTCGCGTGCGCGTGCGGGCCCTCCTGCCGGTCGGCCCGCGGCCCGCGGCCGTGCCCCTGGTACACCGACGGGTCGCCGGTGAACGCGCCGTCCGGCCCGAGCCGCACGGCGCTCACCGCCCCCGCGTCGTAGCTGGCGGCCAGCAGGAGGCCGCCGCCGGGAGTGACGGTCAGGTGGCACGGCCCGGCGGGCACCGGACGCACACCGATCTCCCGCAGCCCCCGGCCGCCGTCGACCGCGTACGCCACGACGGCGCCCTCGGCCCGCTCGTTGACCGCGTACAGCACCCCGCCGCCCGGATGGACGGCCAGATAGGACGGGGAGGTGGTCACGGCCGCGGGCTCGGGCCGCTCCAGCGCCCCGTCCGGCCCGCGCCGCAACCGGTAGACGCCCTGCCCGCCGCCCATCGCGCCGGTATAGGTGCCCACCCAGAAATGCCGCTCTTCCACCGTCGCTCCCGTCCGCTCCCGGGCCGTCGACCCGCCCTCGCGCGCCGCCGGTCCGGCGCGGGCCGATCCTATGCCGACCCCGCGGGCCCCTCAGCTCCCCCGGGCCGTCAACCGCGCGGACAGGTCAGCCGGACCTCGATGTGCTCGTTGCCAGGACGAGATCGGCGTCCCGGGCGGGTCCCCGCCTGGGACGATGCCGGCGGTGTTCATGTCAGCGACCATGGAAGACGGCTTCGCGCTTCTCCAGGAACGCGGCGACTCCTTCCTGCGCGTCCGCCGTCGTGTACAGCCACGACAGCACCTGCTGCTCGCGGGTGAGCGCGGCGGCCTGCCCGGTCTCCAGCCCGTCGTCGACCAGCCGCTTGGCCTCCCGCGCCGCCAGCGGCGCCTGCCGCGCGATGGTCCCGGCCAGCTCGAGCGCGCGGGGGAGCAGCTCGTCCGCCTCCACCACGGCGGTGACCAGGCGCAGGTCGCGCGCCTCCGGCGCCTTGATCCGGCGGCCCGTCAGCACCAGCTCCTTGGCCACCCGCGCGCCCACCGCCCGGGTCAGCCGGACGGTGCCGCCCCCGCCGGGCAGCAGCCCGAGCGAGATTTCCGGCAGCCCGAACCGCGCCGCGGTGGAGGCCACGATCAGGTCGCAGCACAGCGCCACCTCGAAGCCGCCGCCGAGCGCGTACCCGTTCACCGCCGCGACCGTCGGCTGCGGCAGCGCCGCGAGCTGGTCGAACACGCTCCGCGACAGCTTCTGGTAGTCGTCGAACGCGGTCCGGCCCACGCCGGAGTACTCGTTGAGGTCGGCCCCGGCGATGAAGCCCCGGCCGGTGCCGGTGAGCACCAGCACCCGCACGTCCTCGTCGGACCGCAGCCGGGTGAGATAGCCGCCGAGCGCCTCGACCATGCCCCGCGACAGCGCGCCGAGCGCGGCCTCGCGGTCCACCCGGAGCACCGCGACGCCGTTCCCGCGGGTCTCGGCGAGGTGCTCGTGGATCCGCGTCTCCGCGCCGCTCACGCGATCACGCCGTCCGCGCGCAGCGCCGCGATCCGCTCGTCCGGCAGCAGCTCGCCGAGGACCTCGCCGGTGTGCTCGCCGATCGCCGGCGGCGCGTACCGCATCCGCCACGGGGTCTCCGACATCCGGATCGGGCAGCCGATCAGCTCGATCTCACCCGCCACCGCGTGCCGGGCCCGCACGATCAGGTCCGACCCGTCGGCGCGCAGCTCGTCCACGGCCTCCTTGGTGTCGCGCACCCGCGCGCACCACACGCCCGCCGGGAGCAGCGTGTCGAGCCACTCCCGGGTGGTCCGCTGCGCGCTGCGCAGCTCGAGCAGCCGCTTGGCCTCGTCGCGGTCGGCGAAGGCGTCCAGCTCCGCGACCTCGGGGGCGCCGAACAGCGGGCCCACCACCTCCAGCGGCGCCATCGCCACCGCGAGCCACCCGTCGGACGCGCGGTAGATGCCGAACGGCGCGTCCAGCCACGCCTGCCCGACGCCCTCGGCCGACCGGGAGAACTCGCGGTCCTGGTTGACCATCGAGGAGATCTCCTGGCACTGGAGCGCGATCGCGGTCGAGTACAGGTCGACCTCGACCCGCTGCCCGACGCCGTGCCGCTCCCGCGCCACCAGCGCGGCGAGGATCCCGTTCGACAGCGTCAGCGCCGTCGCGGCGTCCACCACCGCGGTGCCCGCCGGGGTGGGCGGGTCGCCGGCCCGGCCGCCGTTGGCCGCCAGCCCCGACATCGCCTGGATCAGCAGGTCCTGCCCCGGCCGGCCCTCCCGCGCGTAGCGGGTGTCCTGCCCCCAGCCCGAGCCCGAGCAGTAGATGATGTCGGGCTTCACCGCGCGGAAGTCGTCGTAGCCGAGGCCGCGCTTGGCGAGCACGCCGGGGCGGAAGTTCTCCACCACCACGTCGCAGGTCGCGGCCAGCTCCAGCAGCGCCGCGCGCACGTCCGGCGAGCGCAGGTCCATCGCCACCGACCGCTTGTTGCGGTTCATCGCCAGGAAGGCCGCCGAGTCGCCGCCGACCAGCCCGCCCTGAAGGTTCAGGCCCCGCTCCCACTCGCCGTCCAGCCGCTCGACCTTGATCACATCGGCGCCGAGGTCGGCCAGCAGCTGGGTCCCGTACGGGCCGAGCATCATCTGCGTGAAGTCGAGGATGCGGACACCCTCCAGTGCCATGGGCACGTGATCTCCTCCTGTGCGTGTTTCCGGAATCTGCGTGGTGTCGAAATCTCAGAACCAGGCGCGCAGAAGGCGCCTGGCGACCTTGCCCGTGCTGTTCTGCGGCAGCTCGTCCGCGAAGACGATCCGCCGGGGCTTCTTGTATCCGGCCAGCCGCGCCGCGCAGGCGCGCAGCACGTCGTCCTCGGTCACCGCGGCGCCGGGCCGCGGCACCACCGCCGCGGCGACCGTCTCGCCCCACGTCGCGTCGGGGACGCCGAGCACCGCGACCTCCGCCACGCCGTCCAGCGCGGCGATCGCCCGCTCCACCTCGCCGGGGTGCACGGTGTAGCCGCCGGTGACGATCACCTCGCTGCGCCGCCCGGCCAGGTGCAGGTAGCCGCCCGCGTCGACGAAGCCGAGGTCGCCGGTCCGGAACACGCCGCCGGTGAGCGCCGCCGCCGACGCGGCCTCGTCGTTCCAGTAGCCCGGCATGATCTGCGGTCCGCTCACCGCGAGCTCGCCGGTCTCCCCGGCCGGCAGCGGCGCGCCGTCCCCGTCCAGGACCGAGAGCCGCACCGACGCGACCGGACGGCCCGCCGACGCCAGCCGCGCGGCGTCGCCGGAGGCGTGGTCGCCGGGCGCGAGCACGGTCAGCGGCGCCAGCGCCTCGCTCAGCCCGTAGAACTGGTGCAGCACGTCGCCGAACGCGTCCCGGGCGCGCAGCAGCGCCGGCACCGAGATCGGCGCGGCGCCGTAGACGATCGCGCGCAGCGCGGCGGGGCGCGCGCCCCGCTCCACCGCGGCGGCGGTGAGCCGCTCCAGCATGGTCGGCACCATCGGCATCGCCGTGACCGCGTGCCGCTCGGCCGCCTCGAGCACCGCGCCCGCGTCGAACCGGGCCAGCGGCAGCGCCGCCGCCCCGGCCAGCGTGTACGCCGACCCGACCGAGCCGCCGAAGTGGCTCATCGGCGCGGTGTGCAGTACCACGTCGCCGGGGCCGACCGGCGGCAGCGCCGCCCACATCGCCTCCAGCATCGCCGCCCACGCGGCGCCGGTCACCCGCGCGCCCTTCGGGCGGCCGGTGCTCCCCGAGGTGTACATCAGTGCGGCCAGGCCGTCCGCCGGCCCCTCGCCCGGCCCGCCGGGAGGGCCGGTGAACAGGGCGCCGAGGCCCGCGTCCGGCGTGATCACGCGGCAGCCCGCCGGGAGCCCGGCCAGCGCCCCGGCGATCCGGGACTCGCAGACGATCGCGCCGGGCGCGCAGTCGGCCGCGATCGCGCCGATCTCCTCCGGGTGCAGCCGGGTGCCGACCGCGACCCGGACGAGGCCGCCGAGCCAGATCCCGTGCTCCAGCGGCAGCGTCTCGGCGCGGTTATCCAGCGCGATCAGCACCCGGTCGCCCGGCCGCAGCCCGAGCCGTGCCAGCGCCCCCGCCGCCGCGCGGGCCCGCGCGCCCAGCTCGGCGAAATCGGCCGTCCCGGCACCGGCGGTCCCGGCGCCCGCCGGTCCGCCGCCGGCCAGCACCGCCGGGTGCGCGGCGTACCGGCGGTGCGCGGCGGCGACCAGGTCGGCCAGCGGGTTCACCGGCCGTGCTCCGCGTACGTCGCCGCGCACACCTCGCTCGCGCGGGCGGCCAGCTCCGCCGCGCCCGCGCCCGCGCCGGCCAGCCGGTGCAGCTCGTCGCCGACCCGCTTGTGGACGAGCGGGTACACCGGGTCGCGCGGCCGGACGAACGCGCGGTCGAGGGTGGCGAGCGTGCCGGAGAAGAAGCCGCCGTTCGCGGCGTCCACGGCGGGGTCGGTCCACGCGTCGCGGTTGCCGGGCTGCCCGCCCGAGCGGACGTACTCCCCGCGCTGGCAGGCGGAGCCGACCACGTGCTCCAGGAAGCGGGCGGCGGCCTCCGGCTCCCGGCTCCGCGCCGACACCGCGAGGCCGACGCCGCCGAGCAGCGACCCGGCGGGCCCGCCGTCCGGCGACGGGATTCCGGCGAAGCGCACGCCGCGCCGCCCGGCCTCGGGCCGCGCGTAGTTGACGTACCCGAACACGATCGGCGCGTAGGCGACGTCGTCGCCGCCGCTCATCCGGTCGAGCACGCCGATCGGGTCCAGCTCCAGGGAGGACGGGCCGGCGAGGGCCAGCAGCCGCAGCAGCCGTTCGGACGCCGGGACGGCGACCTCGGGGTCGAACCCCTCCGGGCCGAGCCAGCCGGACCGGCCGCCCGCCTCCTGCGAGCAGAGCGTGAGCAGGGCGCACAGCAGATGCGTCGGGTTGGCGGGGAGCACCGCCCGTCCGGCCGGCATCGCCTCCATCAGCTCGATCACCCCGTCCCACGACCGGGGCGGGGCGTCCCAGCCCAGGTCCGCCAGCAGGTCGGGCCGGTACGCCGACACCTGGGCCGCCGCGTCCATGGCCACCGCCCACTGGCCGCCGCCCCAGGTGTAGCTGGCGTGGCTCGGGCCGACCGACGCCGTGCGCTGCGCCTCCAGCACCGCCGCGGGCAGGATCTCGCCGAGCGGTACCAGGGCGGACGTGGCGTGCGCCTGCCCGACGTAGGGGTGGTCCATCGCCACCAGGTCGTAGCGGGCGGCCAGCTCGGCCACCGGCACGTCCTCGAACTCGCGCAGCGAGCGCGAGTCCCAGGTGATGCTCAGGTCCGGGCGGGTGGCGGTGTAGGCGGCCGACACCGCCCGCAGGCACCCGATCCCGCGCTGGTGGTCCCAGGCCATCCCGTGCAGCGTGGTCACCGGGCCGCCGGGACGGGGTGCGTCCCGCATAGCCGACTCCATGATCGACCCTCCTCGCAGGCAGATGGGGTAGTAGGTCGGTAAATCGTTTTACCGATGCCGTACGCTCGCAGGCATGCCCGAGCGCTGTCAACCCACCGACGACCCGCCGCCGCCCGCCGCCGGCCGCGCGAAGATCAGCGACGTGGCCAGGGCCGCCGGGGTGAGCCCCGCGGTGGTGTCCCGGCTGCTGCGCGGCGACGCGGCCCTGCGCATCCGCGAGGAGACCCGGCTCCGGGTGCTCGCCGTCGCCGAGGAGCTGCGGTACACCCCGAACGAGGTGGCCCGCGCGCTGCGCAGCTCCGCGGTCGGCATCCTCGGGATGGCGGTGCACGACACCAGCAACCCGGTCTACAGCGAGATCCTCGCCGGGGCGCAGGCCGAGGCGAGCGCCGCCGGGTACGCGCTGCTCCTGGCCGACGCCGACGAGCTGGCCCGCACCGGCCGGGCGTTCGAGAAGCTGGTGCGCGGCAACCGGATCGACGGGCTGCTGCTCCAGCGCGGCCCCGGCGGGTCGGACGCGACCGTCGCCAAGGTCGTGTCGACCCGGCTGCCGCTGCTGCTGGTCAACGACCGCACCCGCGGCGAGGTCGGCAGCGTCGGGCTCGACGACGAGGCCGCGACCTACCTGGCCACCCGCCACCTGACCGGGCTCGGGCACACCCGCGTCGCGCACCTGCACCTGGGCATGCCGCGGGGCCGCTCGGCCGCGCGGACCCGGGGCTGGCGGCGGGCGCTGGAGGAGGCCGGCCTGCCCGAGGGCCCCCAGCTGCGCGGCGGGCACACCACCGCCGACGGGCAGCGCGCGATGGACCGGCTGGAGCCGGGCGCCGCGACCGGCGTGGTGGTCAGCAACGTGCTCGCCGCCGTCGGCGCGATGAGCTCCGCGCGCGAGCGGGGCCTGCGGGTCCCCGGGGACGTGTCGGTCGTCGCCGTCCACGACGTGTTCTTCGCCCCGCACCTGACCCCGCCGCTCACCGTGGTCCGGATGCCGCTGCGCGAGCTCGGCCGCCGCTCGGCCGCCGCGCTGCTCCGCCAGCTCGGCGGCGAGCCCGCCCCGCACGAGGTGGTCGACGATCCGCCGCCCGAGCTGGTCGTCCGCGGGTCCACCGGGCCGCCGGACCGCTGACCGGCCGTCCCGGATCGCGGGACGCTTGGTCCCGCGGACGCCCGCCGACCTATGATCTCCGTGGGCCGGCGGCGGCGCGCCGGGGGAGCCGGGAGCCGCCCGCGCCGGTCAGGCACGCGAGGGGATGAGGGGCAGATGGCTGATATCACCGAGGCGCCCGAGTGGTCGGCGCTGGCCGACCACCAGCAGGCGCTGTCCGGACGGCACCTGCGGGAGCTGTTCGCGGACGACCCGGAGCGGGCCGCGCGGATGACGGTGACCGCGGGGGACCTCTTCCTCGACTACTCCAAGCACCGGGTCACCGGCGAGACGCTCGGGCTGCTGGTGGCGCTGGCCGAGCGCGCCGGGCTGCGCGGGCGGATCGAGGCGATGTTCGGCGGCGAGCACATCAACGCCAGCGAGGACCGGGCCGTCCTGCACACCGCGCTGCGGCTGCCGCGCGGCGCCGCGCTGACCGTGGACGGGCAGGACGTCGCCGCCGACGTGCACGCGGTGCTCGACCGGATGGAGGCGTTCGCCGGGCGGGTCCGCTCGGGCGAGTGGACCGGCTTCACCGGCCGGCCCATCCGGACGGTCGTCAACATCGGCATCGGCGGCTCCGACCTCGGCCCGGCGATGGCCTACGAGGCGCTGCGCGACTACGCCGACGCCGGGATCTCCTGCCGCTTCGTCTCCAACGTCGACCCGGCCGACATCACCGGCACGCTGGCCGCGCTCGACCCCGAGGAGACCCTGTTCGTCATCAGCTCCAAGACGTTCGGGACGCTGGAGACGCT
Organism: Spirillospora sp. NBC_01491; assembly: GCF_036227065.1. Classification (GTDB taxonomy): domain Bacteria; phylum Actinomycetota; class Actinomycetes; order Streptosporangiales; family Streptosporangiaceae; genus Spirillospora; species Spirillospora xylanilytica. Next base: position 1,024,903 of record NZ_CP109432.1, on the reverse strand, counting down.
GACCAACGCCAAGGTCGCCCGGCAGTGGCTGGTCGACCGCCTCGGTGACGACAAGGCGGTCTCGCGGCACTTCGTGGCGGTGTCGACCAACGCCGAGCGGGTCGCCGGGTTCGGCATCGACACCGGCAACATGTTCGGGTTCTGGGACTGGGTGGGCGGGCGCTACTCCTTCGACGGCGCGATCGGGCTGTCGCTGATGCTGGCCATCGGCGCGGGCCGGTTCCGCGAGATGCTCGCCGGGTTCCACACCGTCGACGAGCACTTCCGCACCGCGCCGTTCGAGGCCAACATGCCGGTGCTGATGGGGATGCTCGGCGTCTGGTACACCGACTTCTTCGGCGCGCAGACCCGCGCCGTCCTGCCGTACGCGCAGCGGCTGGCGCGGTTCCCCGCCTACCTCCAGCAGCTCACGATGGAGTCCAACGGCAAGTCGGTGCGGGCCGACGGGGCGCCGGTCGTGGCGCAGACCGGCGAGATCTTCTGGGGCGAGCCGGGCACCAACGGGCAGCACGCCTTCTACCAGCTCCTGCACCAGGGCACCCGGCTGGTCCCCGCCGACTTCATCGGCTTCGCCGAGCCGTTCGAGGACGCCTCGGCCGGCGGTCCGGGCATGCACGACCTGCTGGCCGCCAACCTGTTCGCCCAGACCTCGGCGCTGGCGTTCGGCAAGACCGCCGACGAGATCGCCGCCGAGGGCGCGCCCGCCGCGGTCGTGCCGCACAAGGTGATGCCGGGCAACCGGCCGACCGGCACGATCCTGGTGCCGAGGCTCACCCCGTCCACCCTGGGGCAGCTCGTCGCGCTGTACGAGCACATCGTGTTCGTCGAGGGCGCGATCTGGGGGATCGACTCCTTCGACCAGTGGGGCGTCGAGCTCGGCAAGGTGATGGCAGGCGACCTCACGCCCGCGCTGACCGGTGCCGAGCCCCCCGCGTCGGCTCCGGACCCGTCCACCGCCGCGCTGGTGCGCCGCTACCGCGAGCTGCGGGGCCGCGCGGTCTGACGCCCCGCCCCGCGCCCCGCGCCCCGGGCCCGGCGCGCACCGCGAGGCGCGCACCGCGAGGCGCGTACCGGGCCCGGCGCGGACGTGGCGGTGCCCCCCGCCCGGGGGGACACCGCCACGCATGGACCGCCGTTCCGCGCGGGCGGCGCCGCCGCTCAGGTCCCGGCCGACAGCTCCGGGACGCGGTGCCGGTAGCGGGCCAGGAGCTCCTGGTTGACCGCGTCGCCGCCGGGCACGTTCGCGCTGGTCCAGCGGGGCAGCTCGGTGCCGCGCGCGGAGGCGAGGTCGTCGAGGTCGGCCAGCACCCGCGACCACGCGTACGCGGCCAGGATCGTCGACACCGCCGCCGTGCGCGGCGCCCCGCCCGGGTGCACGACGTCGCCCGGGGGGACGCGGGTGTCGAGCACCACCCCGGCGTGGTCGGCGAGGCTGGTCTCGGTGCGCGCGGAGGCGGCCCGCGAGGCCGGCACCGAGGTCACCGCGATCACCGGCACGTTCCGGGCCGCGCACTCCTGCGCGATCTCGACCGGGTACGGGTTGCGCCCGCTGGTGGAGAACACCACCGCCACATCGGGCGGGGCGGGCGCGGCGGCCTCGGCGACCGCGCGCCCGACCCCGTCCTGGCGCTCGGCGCGGGTGCTGCGCACGGCGTCGTCGAGGGGGAAGACGCGCGGGTCCCAGATCGGCCGGACCGGGGCGAGGCCCCCGGCCCGGTAGAACGTCTCGCACACCATCGCCAGCGAGTGCCCCGCCCCGGCGACGTGCACGATGCCGTCGGCCTCGATCGCCTCCAGCAGCAGGAGCGCGGCGGTGCGGGCGGCGTCCGCGCCGTGCGCGTCGAAGTCGTCGAGCAGAGTCCGCACCTGGTCGGGGAGGCGGGGCCGGGGGGAGTCAGGCATCGCGCAGCGCCTCCTCGAGGGCGCGGGTCAGCGCGTCCTCGTCCGAGGCGCCGCGGAGCCGGTCCGCGAGCCCGGCCGACAGAGCGCGGGCCAGCGTCGACAGGGTCCCGACGTGGGAGTCGGGGTCGGGCGTGCAGAAGGCCAGGAGCAGGTCGACGGGGTCGTTGTCGGGGTGGCCGAACTCGACCGGCGCCGCCAGCCGGGTCACGCCGACGCCGACCGCCAGCCCGCCCTCCTCGGGGCGGGCGTGCACGAGCGCGAGGCCCTTGGCCAGCACGATGTACGGGCCGTTCTCCTCCACCACCCGGACGCAGGCGTCCGGGTAGCCCTCGCCCGCCGCGCCCGCCTCGACCAGGCCCCGCGCCGCCCGCCGGACCGCTTCGCGCCAGTCCGCCGGGGTCGCGCCGTCGGTCGCGGTCAGCACCGTCACGCCAGCCAGCCCTTCTCGGTCAGCCGCTCGCGCAGCTGCGCCTCCAGGCCCTCCTTGTCGAGGAAGTCGCTGATGGTGATCACGACGGGGGCCAGCTCGGCGATCTCGCTGGTGTGCATGCCCTGCCCGATGATCACGTCGGGGCTCATCCCGCGCGCGGCGGACACGTCGGTGTTCTCCACCCGGGCCTCCACGCCGAGGGCGCGCAGCGCGTCCTCGGCGGTCATCCTCAGGATGAGGCTGGTGCCCATGCCCAGGCCGCAGACGGCGAGGACCTCCAGTTGCCGGTCGAGTGCCATCTCAGTACCCCTCTCGTCTCTCGTTGTCAGCCCTTGTCCAGGGAGGTCTTGTTCCCGGACGCGGCGGTCTCCGCCGCCGCCTCCGCCTCTGCCGCGGCGCGGCTCTCGCGGCGGCCGAGGATCAGCAGGGTCGCGGCCGTGGCGGCCAGCGCGACGACCGGGATGGCCCACACCGACGCGCCGCCGATGACCGGGTCGGTGGCCTTGAGCAGCCAGGCGATCGCGTACCAGTCGGGGTCGGCGAGGGCCGACAGCTCCGGCGCGGTCTTCTCGAACAGGCCCCAGGTGACGGCCTGCCCGATCGCCAGGACCAGGCCGCTGATCACGCCGCCGAGCACCGCGCCGCGCCAGCCCGCGACCACGTTGCCGAACACCCCGGCCGCGCCGCCCACGAAGAACAGCATGATCATGGGCGGGGCGAGGGTGAACCAGCCGGCCCCCGCGAACACCCCCAGGCAGACCAGGAACACCCCGGTCGAGGTCACGAAGCCGACCATCACCGAGGTCGGCGCCACCGGGAAGATCGTCGGCGCGTCCAGCGCCGGGCGGGTGCCGGGGATCACCCGGTCGCTGAAGCCCTTGAACGCCGGGACGATCTCGCCGAGGAACATCCGCACGCCGAACATCAGGATCGCGATGCCGCCGGCGAACCGCAGGCCGACCAGCAGCGCCCACACCCACGGGGACAGCTTCGGGTCGAGCTCGGCGGCGGCCTTGGTCACCACCCCGTGGTCGGCGAACGCGACCGCCACCAGCATGATCACCGAGATGATCAGCGCGGTGCTGACGTTGACGTCCTTGAAGAACGAGAGCTGGCGGGGCAGCTTGAGCTTCTCGGTGTCGTGCTTGTCGCGGCTGCCGAGCGGCTTGGCCGCGTAGCCGGTGAGCAGGGCGGTCAGCGAGCTGGTGTGCGCGAAGCCGAACCGGTCGTCGGGCATCACCTTGCGCATCAGCGGGCGCATCCAGAGCGGCTGGACGGTCCAGTACGCGGCCACGAACCCGGCGCCGCACAGCACCAGCGTGAGCTGGTCGGCGTCCGGCGCGATGGTGACCAGCGAGGCGACCGTGACCGTGCTGACCCAGAACATCAGGTGCCCGGTCAGGTACAGGTAGCGGGCGGCCGGGAACAGCCGGACGATCGCCACGTGCAGCAGGAACGCCACGGTGATGACCAGCGCGATCGTGCCGCCCTGCGAGCCCAGGAAGTCGTTGAGCGAGTGGTCGGCCTTCGGCGGCGTGGAGTTCATCGCGCTGGCCAGCACGGTCTGGAAGCTGGTCAGCCCGCCGGTGAAGATCTCCACGCCGATGAAAAGGATCACCACCCCGATGGTGGCGCGCAGCGCCCCGGCGAGGGTGTCCTCGAAGCGTTTGCGCTGGAGCAGCAGCCCGGCGAGCGTGATCAGCCCGATCAGGATGGGCACCTGGCCGAACACGTTGTCGGCCAGGAAGGTGAGGACGTCTTTGACGAAGTCCATGGTGCACCTCACTAAAGGGGGTTGGAGATTTGCGCTGTCGCCCCCGTCAGCGCGGATGGATCCTGACGGTCGGGTCGCGGCGTTCTGATGTTCCGGTGGTACTGATGGTGTTCCGGTGGTCCCGGTGGTCCGGGTGGTGTTCCGGCGGCCGTGGTGGAGTCCGGCGCCGTCAGTGCGGCGGCGGGCGCAGGTCGAGCTGGAGCCGGTAGCGGTCCCCCCGGTAGAGGGACCTGACGTACTCCAGCGGGCCGCCCTCCTCGTCCCGCGTCACCCGTTCGAAGAGGAACACCGGCGAGTGCACCGGCACGCCGAGCTCGGCGGCCTCCTCGGCGGTGGTGACGCTCGGCTCGATCGTCTCGGTGCCCGAGGCGATCTCCACGCCGCCGGAGCGGAGCAGGTCGTAGAACGACCGGCCCTCCAGGTCCTGCCGGCGCAGGTCCGGCAGGAGGCGGCGCGGCAGGTAGAGCGTCTCGATCGCCATGGTGGCGCCGTCGGCGAGCCGGAGCCGCCGAATGGTAAATACCTCTTCGACGGGGGAGAGGGCCAGCCTCCTGCCGATCCGGGCCCCCGCGGTCTCGGTCCGGAACGACAGGACGCGGCCGTCCGGGCGCATCCCGCGCCGCCGCATGTCCTCGGTGAAGGAGGTCATGGTCAGCGGCACCGCGATCCTGGGCTCGGCCACGTAGGTGCCGCTCCCGTGGCGCCGTTCGAGCAGGCCGTCGTTGACCAGCCCGTCGATCGCCGCGCGCAGCGTCGGGCGGGAGACGCCGAGCTCCTCGGCCAGCCGGCGCTCGGAGGACAGGGCGTCGCCGACGCCCAGCTCGTCCAGCATGGCGAGCAGCTCGCGCCGCACGACCTGCCGTTTGGTGCTCCCGTTGGCCGGTTCGCCACTGGATAGCACGCCTGTCACCTCCTGGAGCGCCGATAGTGCGTCCGGTCACTGTATGTCCGGTTCGGCGACTGGTCAATACCACTTTGGCGATGTTTGCCGTGGCGGGCGCCGCCGCGCGGATCTACGGTCGTCGCAGGTCGGCTGAGGTCCGTGCGACGGAAGCGCGGTGAGGAAGGCGGCGGGATGAGAAGGATCGTGAGGGGTGCCGTGGCGTTGGCGCTGCCGCTGGTGCTGCCGGTGGCCCTGGGCGCCGCACCGGCGCGGGCGGACGGCGCGGACGGCGCGGGAGGTGCGGGTGGCTGGCGGCTGGTGAACGCCGAGTCGTTCGACCGGCCGCTGGACGACCGGAAGGCCCCCTGGTTCAGCGACGGCGACGGGCCGGGCAGCCCCTACGACGTCGACATGTACGACAACGACGGTGCCTACTTCGAGACCGTCGGCGGCCCGGCGTTCAAGCAGCAGCTCGCGAAGATGAGCACCTACCGCAAGTCGTTCCCGTTCGGGGACGGCGGCTGGCTCACGGCCGAGCTCGCGGCCCGCGACACCGACGGCGACGGCCGTCCGGACGGGGCGCCCACGCTCACCTCGCGCAGGGGCGTCGCGCAGATGGACGAGCCCGGCCACCAGGGCGGGGTGGTCATCCGCTCGACCAGGGCGCTGCCCGCCGAGTACCGGGTGGAGATGACCCTGCGCGGCCTCGACTTCGGGGGGCAGCGCAACGGCTCGTGGGACTACCCCGACGGGCGGGTCAACGGGTACTCGCCGGAGGGCTGCAAGACCAACTTCCCGTGGGCCTCGGGCGGCGACTTCTCCCGGCCCGAGTGCGAGTGGGCCGACGTCCGCACCGACTCCAACGGGTTCTACTACCTGGGGATCATGGACTACGAGCGGCCCGCGCCGCACAACAACGTGTTCATCCACGGGCACCGCAAGGTCGCCATGGACTCCTACAACCGCTACAAGTACGCGGGGTCGGGGCTTCGCTACTGCAACCCCGCGACCAAGCAGTACGAGCAGTACTCCGCCGGCACCGGCAACGGCGTCAACGCGATCTTCATGACCGACGACCGCCGCTACCCGACGATGCCCGGCACCGAGTACCTCATGCCGAGCGAGTGCGGTTTCGCCAAGGCCGGCGCGATCGTGTCCCAGGTCGACCTGAAGCCCGAGCTGCTGCCGGAGGAGAGCTACCGGTTCGCCGTCGAGCGGCGGGACGGCGCTTACACGATGGAGATGTCGGGCGTCTTCGCGCACACCGGCCGCGCCACCTTCCGCTACACCCGCGCGTTCGTCCAGGACGGCGAGCCGATCTGGCACTACAACCAGACGCCGGGCGAGTACGACGGCCGGTTCAACGGCGAGTGGACGTGGCAGGGACCGGGCGGAACGGTCACCGACCGTGACGTGTGGCCCGCCGGATCGGCCTATCCCGACCGGTTCGTCATCGGCGACCCGCACATGAACTTCTACGAGGGCAAGGCGCAGGTGGACGACGTGCGGATGTACGTCCCGTCACACCGGTAACACCCCGGCCGAAGGCCCCGCGGCGGTCCGCGGGGCCTTCGGTCGTCCACGGCGGGGGATTCGGACAAGATCTGATCACAGGACGGTACGGGAGGTGTGGCCGGCGGCACCGCCGGAAAGGCTCCCGGCGTCGATGTCCGCCTCGGTGTGGAGGCGCCGTGACCGTGACCGAGACCCACGTCGAGCATCCCTACCCCCCGCCCCCGGCCCTACCCCCGTTCTCACCCCCGCTGCCGTCCGCGGCCCCGACCGGTGCCCCCGGCCGCCCGCCCGAACCCTCGCTCGCCGACCCGTGCGCCGGACGGGAGCCCGCGGGGGAGCTGCTGCACGGCGGCGCTCCCGCGCGCGGCCTGGACGTGTTCCTGAGCGGTTCGGTGTTCATGGACATGATCTTCACCGGGCTGGCGGGCCTGCCGCCGCCCGGCACCGAGGTCGTCACCGACGGCCTCGGCTCGGCGCCCGGCGGCGTCGCCAACATCGCGGTCGCGATGAGCCGGCTCGGCCTGCGGGTCGGGCTGGCGGCCCCGTTCGGGGACGACCTGTTCGGCTCCTACCTGTGGCGGACCCTCGCCGAGCAGGAGGGCGTCGACCTCGGCCGGTCCCGGCGGCTGCCCGGCTGGTCCACGCCGGTGACGGTGTCGCTGGCCTACGCCGCCGACCGCAGCATGGTCACCTTCGCGCGGCCCGTCCCGCACCCGGCCGGCGACCTGCTGGACGGGCCGCCGCCCGCGGCGCGGGCCTGCTTCGTCGACATCGACCGGCCCGTCCCGCCGTGGGCGGCCGGGATGCGCGCCGCGGGCGCGCTGGTCTTCGCCGACCTCGGCTGGGACCCGACCGGGGCCTGGTCGGCGGACGTGCTCGACCGGCTGGAGCACGTGGACGTGTTCCTGCCGAACGCGGCCGAGGCGATGGCCTACACCCGGACCGGCAGCCCCGAGGACGCCGCGGCGGCGCTCGCCCGGCGGGTCCCGGTCGTGGTGGTCAAGCGCGGCGGCGACGGCGCGGTGGCGATCGACTCGGCGACCGGGGAGCGGGCCGAGACCCCGGCGCTGCCGGTCGAGGCGCTCGACGCGACCGGCGCGGGCGACGTGTTCGGCGCCGGGTTCGTGTTCGCGACCCTGGCGGGCCTCCCGCTCGCCGAGCGGCTGCGGTTCGCCAACCTGTGCGCGGGGCTGTCGGTGCGGCACCGCAGCGGCTCGCTCGGCTCCCCGTGCTGGGGCGAGATCGCCGCGTTCGGCGAGTCCGGCGAGGTCCCCGAGTCGGTGCTCGCCGACTACGCCTTCGTCGTCCCGTTCATCCCCGACGCGCCGGACGACACGGTCGTCCGGGCCGAGCCGACCCTTCGGAAGGAGCCGTAGGAGATGCTGAAGCCGGTTGGGAGGCTGCTCGCGGCCTCGGTCCTGGTGGCGGGCGCCGCGGCGTGCGCGCCCGGGGCGGACGGCGGCAGGCCCGGAGGCAGGGCGCCGTCGGAGGTGAGCACCGAGGTGGCCAAGGCGGGCCAGGTGACCCTCACCGTCTGGGACCAGGAGGTGCAGGGCGGGCAGCGCGCGCAGATCGAGCGGCTCAACGCCGGCTTCCAGGCGAAGTACCCCAACGTGAGGATCCACCGGGTGGCCCGGTCGTTCTCCGACCTCCAGAAGACGCTGCGGCTCGCGCTGTCGGGCGGCGACCCGCCCGACGTCGTGCAGGCCAACCAGGGGTACGCGTCGATGGGCCAGTTCGTGAAGGCCGGGATGCTGCTGCCCCTCACCCCCTACGACCGGGTCTACGGGTGGAGGAAGCGCTATCCCAAGGCCCTGACCGACCTCAACAGCGTCAGCCCCGACGGCAGGTCGATCGGCACCGGCGACCTGTACGGTGTGTCGCTGAACGGCGAGATCGTCGGCATCTACGTCAACCGCGAGAAGCTGGCCCGCCTCGGGATCGGGCCGCCGCGGACGTGGGCCGAGTTCGAGCGCGCGCTCGCCGCCGCCAAGGGCAAGGGCGAGCTGCCCGTCGTGTTCGGCAATCTGGAGAAGCTCCCGGCGATGCAGACCTATGGGGTGATCCAGGACCAGCTCGCCGGGAAGGACCCGGTGCGGTCGCTGATCTTCGGCACGGGCGGGAAGTGGACCGACGGCCCGAACGTCCAGGCCGCGCGAACCCTCGCGGACTGGGCCGAGCGGGGCTACTTCAACAAGGACGCCAACGCCGTGAAGTGGGACGACACCCCGGTCGACTTCGCCAAGGGCCAGGGCGTCTTCATGATCGGCGGGAACTGGTGGGCCGCCGACCTCCAGAAGAAGATGGGCGCCAAGGCCGGCTTCATGGCGCCGCCGCCCGCCCAGGCGGGCGCGCCGCCGACGACGATGGGCGGCGAGTCGCTGCCGTTCTCGATCACCTCCAAGTCCAGGCATCCCGACGTCGCCGCCGCCTACATCGACTACATCACCTCACCGCAGGCCATGGACGTGTCGGTCGAGACGGGCAACCTGCCCGCGCTCGCCGCCCCGTCCAAGCGGCCCGAGGGCGCCTTGACCAAGGACGTCGCGGCGGCGTGGGCGGAGCTCAGCAAGGGCGACGGGATCACCCCGTACATCGACTACGCGACCCCCGGCCTCGCCGACACCCTCGGCGGCCCGCTCCAGGAGCTGATCGCGGGGAGGACCACCCCGGAGAAGGCGCTGGAGGCCGCGCAGCGCGACTACGAAGAATTCCTGAAGGGCAAGTGAGCCTCCGCACGCCGCGGGCCCGCCCCCCGCACGGGCGCCCGCCCGGCGAGCCGCGCACCATCGGCTGGCTGTACGTGCTGCCCGCGCTGCTGGTGTACGCCGTGTTCCTGCTCTGGCCGCTCGTCCGCGGCGTCTGGTTCTCGCTGTACGACTGGGACGGGGTGAGCGCGGGGACCTGGGCGGGCCTGTCCAACTACGCCGAGACGCTGACCGACCCGTCCCTGCGCGCCGCGTTCGGGCACGCGCTGATCCTGGCCGTCTTCTACGCGATCGTCCCGTGCCTGATCGCGTTCGTGCTGGTCGCGATCATCTCCCGGACCCGGGTGCGCGGGCTGGCGGTCTTCCGCACGGTGCTGTTCCTGCCGCAGGTGGTCGCGATGGTCGCGGTGGCGGTCGCCTGGCAGTGGGTCTACTCCGCGGACGGCCCGGTCAACACCGTCCTGCGCGGGCTGCACCGGCTCGGGCTGCCGGACTGGTCGCGCGGCTGGCTCGGCGACTTCACCTTCGCGCTCCCGGCGGTCGGGCTGATCGGCACCTGGGTCGAGATCGGGCTGGCGATGGTGCTGTTCCTGGCCGGGGTGCAGAAGATCCCCCGCGAGCTGTTCGAGGCGGCGCGGATCGACGGCGCCGGGCCGGTGCGCGAGTTCCTGGCCGTCACCCTGCCCGCCCTGCGGCGCGAGCTGGCGGTCGCGCTGACGCTGACCACGATCGCGGCGCTGCGCAACTTCGACCTGGTCTACATCACCACCAAGGGCGGCCCCGGCGACTCGACCAAGGTCCCCGCCTACGAGGTCTACAACCGGGCGTTCAACACCGGCGAGGTCGGGCTGGCCTGCGCGATCGGGGTCACCCTGGCGGTGCTGGTGTTCGCCGTCACCGCGGCCGTCGGGCGGCTCGCCGAGGGCCGGCCGGGGGAGGCGCCGTGATCTCCGCGCGCGAGCGGTGGCTGAACCACGCGATCCTGGTCGTCTTCGCGGTGATCGCGCTGTTCCCGATGATCGGGGTGGTGGCGACGGCGCTGAGTCTCCCGGACGCCGATCCGGGGGTGTTCGCGGACGCCTGGCGCGAGGGCCACTTCGCCCTCTACCTGCGCAACAGCCTGATCGTCAGCACCGTCACCGTGGTGGCCGGGACGCTGCTGTCGATCACCGCCGGGTACGCGCTCGGCGCGCTGCGCTTCCGCGGCTCGGGCCCGCTGTTCCTGCTGTTCCTGGCCGGGCTGACCATCCCGACCGAGGCCGTGGTGGTCCCGCTCTACTTCGACCTGCGCTCGGCGGGCCTGGACAACACCTACGCCGGGGTGATCCTGCCGCAGACCGCGCAGTCGGTGGCGTTCGGCGCGTTCTGGATGCGCGCCTACTTCCGGGGCGTGCCGCGCTCGCTGCTGGAGGCGGCCCGGATGGACGGCGCGTCGAGCTGGACCACGCTGTGGCGGGTGCTGGTGCCGATGGGCCGCCCGGCGATCCTCACCATGGTCGTGCTGACCTCGATGTGGACCTGGAACGAGTTCCTGCTGCCGCTGGTGATCCTCAACGCCGACGACGGGGTCCGTACCGCGCCGCTCGGGCTGTCGTTCTTCCAGGGCGGCCACCAGACCGACTACGCGCTTTTGATGGCCGGCGCGCTGATCATCGCGGCGCCCATCGTGGCCGTCTACCTCTTCCTGCAACGGCACTTCATCGCGGGCATGCTCTCGGGGGCCATCAAGGAGTAGGGACCGACCACAGGAGCGTTCATGAGGAGACTCGCCCTACCCGTCATCGCCGCCGCGCTCGCCGCGTGGCTCGTTCCCGCGCCCCCGAGCGCGGCCGACCCGCCGCCACCCGCTCCGGCCGCCGCCCGGCACACCGGCGACGGGCGGCTGGACGTGCTGTTCGTCGGCGCCCACCCCGACGACGAGGCAGGATCGCTCTCGACCCTCGGCCAGTGGGGCGAGGACGCGGGCGCCAGGGTCGGCGTGCTCACCGTCACCCGCGGCGAGGGCGGCGGGAACGCGGCGGGCACCGAGGAGGGACCGCCCCTCGGCCTGCTCCGCGAGGACGAGGAGCGGCGCGCGGTGGGGAAGGCCGGCGTCCGGGACGTCCACTACCTCGACAAGGTCGACTTCTACTACACCGTCAGCACGCCGCTGACCCAGGACGTCTGGGACCACGCCGCGTCCCTGGAGAAGGTCGTGCGGGTGGTCCGCGAGACCCGGCCCAAGGTGATCGTCACGATGGAGCCCGCGCCGCTGCCCGGCCAGCACGGCAACCACCAGGAGGCGGCCCGGCTCGCGTCCGAGGCGTACTTCGCCGCCGCCGATCCCCGGGTGCTGCCGGGCGTGCGCACCTGGGCGCCCGGACGGCTGTTCACCAGCGGCGGCGCGTCCGGGCCGGCCGGCTCCGCGTGCGCGAGCGCGTTCACGCCGGACGACCCCGGCGCGGTCGTGTACGGGGTGTGGGGCGGGCGCGCGTCCGCCCGCAACGGCGGGAAGACCTGGGCGCAGGTCGAGCGCGAGGCGCAGCGGGTGTACGTCAGCCAGGGCTGGGGCGGGTTCCCGGACGCGCCGTCCGATCCGGGCGAGATCGGCTGCGACTACTTCACCCAGGCGCACAGCCGGGTGCCGTTCACCCCGGGGAACCGGGACGCGGCGGCGATGCTCGAGGGCGCGCTCGCCCCGGCCGCCGGGGGACTCCCGGCCGGCACCGGGTTCTCCCTGACCACCGGCTCGTTCGGCGTCACCGCCGGCGGCGCGTTCACGGTGACCGCGCACGCCCGCTCGCCCAAGGCCCTGCCGGACGCGAAGGCCGCGCTCTCGGTCCCGCGCGGGTGGACGGTCTCGGGCTCGGGCGCACTCGGCACGGTCGGCGGCGGCAGGGAGCGCACCGCCACGTTCACCGTCCGGCCGCCCGCCACGGCGGGCCCCGGCCGCGTCCGGATCGAAGGGGCGCTGCGGAGCGCGCGCGGGAGCGGCGGCACGGCGACGTCCGTGGAGGTGAGGCCGGAGGTCACCGGCGCGCTGGAACCGCTGCCCCGCGTCGCCGACTTCGACGGCTGGGCGGCCCGCACCGGGCTCCCCGCGACGACCGGCAGGGTGAAGCGCGTCCTGACCCTCGGGTCGGGCCGGTCCCGCGAGGTGCGCGTCGACCTCGCCAACGCCACCGGCTCGGCGCGGTCGGGCACCGTCACCCTGGGCCTGCCGAAGGGCTTCGCCGCCGCGCCCGCCTCCAGGCCGTACGAGCTGGCGGCCGGGAGGACCGGCTCGGTGACCTTCACCGTGACCAACACCGACGCCGCGCTCCCGACGTCCAACGCGGGCGGCGACGGCGGCGACTACCCGGTCACCGTCACCACGACCGGCGGTCCGGGCACGCCCGACCGGCAGCGGGGCGCGCTCGAGCTCGTCCCGGTGGCCGAGCTGCCCAAGGCCGCGGCCGCCCCCACCGTGGACGGCAGGGAGGAGCCCGGCGAGTATCCCGGCAAGGCACTGGACCTGTCGCGCCTGTGGGAGGGCACGGCCTGCGGCTCGGCCGCGGACTGCTCGGCCACCGGCAAGGTGACCTGGACCGATGACGCGCTGCACGTGCTGGTCGCCGTGCGCGACGACACGCCCGGCACGGTGCTCGGCGCCGACGACTGCAAGCGGCACTGGCGCACCGACGCGGTCGAGATCGGGATCGACCCGCGCGGCGACTCGGAGAACACCTCCACCACGTTCAAGACCGGGATCCTCCCGAGGACGTCGGACGGCGGGCCGTGCTTCGAGCGCGACGCCGACCACCACCAGGGCGCGGGGCCCGAGACGGCGCCCGGCATGCGGGTCGCGGCGACGGTCTCCGAGCCGTACACCGGCTACACGGTCGAGGCGGAGATCCCGTTCAGGGCGCTGCCCGCCGCCGTCGACCCCGAGCGGATGGGCCTGGACCTGTTCGTCTACGACTCCGACACCCGGGACAAGACCGGCCAGACCCGGATCGGCTGGTCCACGTGGGGCGGGGTGCAGGGCGACCCGTACCGCTGGGGCCTGGCCGCCCTGCCCGGCCATACCCCGCCGCCCGGCCTGCCCACCGCCGCCCCGCCGCCGGTGATGCCGACGGACGCGGCGGCGTCGGTGAACTCGCCGCAGTCCATCGTCCAGGCCGCCGGGACCGGCATCCCGCTCGCGGGCGGGCCCGCCGCGCCGCCGTCCGACACGGCCCGGATCGTGGGCCGCCCCGCGGTCTCCGGCGGGACCACCACGTTCCGGTTCCGCGCGACCGGGCCGGGCACCGCCTACGCGCACGTCTGGGACGGCAAGGTCCTCGGCACCAAGAAGATCACTGTCGCGGGCGCCGGGACCCGCTCGGTGACCCTCCCGGGCGCGACCGGCGTGCTCGCGGTCGCGTTCCAGGCGAGAGGAGGCGGCACCGCCAGCTCCACCGCCCGCCTCACCGGCTGATCGCCGAGCCGCCGAGCCGCCGCGCTGGCCGTACTGCCGGTGCGGCGGCTCGCCGCCGGTCAGGCAGAGGCGCCCGTGCGGTACTCCTGCGGGCTGAGGCCGCGTTCGCGCTTGAACGCCGTGCTGAGCGCGAACGCGTCGCCGTAGCCGACCCGGCGGGCCACCGCGTCGAGCGTGGCGTCGGTCTCCCGGAGCAGGTCGGCGGCCTGCGCGAGGCGCACGCCGGTCAGGTACGCCATGGGCGGCTCGCCGACCAACCGGCCGAACCGCTGCGCGAGCGCCGCGCGGGAGACGCCCGCCTCGGCCGCGAGCCCGGCCACCGTCCAGGGCCGGGCCAGGTCGCGGTGCAGCAGCTTCAGCACCGGCCCGACGACCGGGTCGCCGTGCGCCCGGTACCAGCCGGGCGCGGCGGCGCCCGGACGGGAGAACCAGGCGCGCAGCGCCGCGATGAGCAGCAGGTCGAGCAGCCGGTCGAGCACCACGTCCTGCCCCGGCTCGTCCTTGACGATCTCCTGCCCGAGCAGGCCGGGCAGCGGCGAGTCGAAGGTCTCGCCGGGCACCACCAGCATCGCGGGCAGCGCGGCGAGCAGCCGCCGGGTGACCGCGCCGCGCAGCTGGTAGGTGCCGATGAGCATCTCGGCCGGCCCGTCCGGGTCGGTGCCCCACGCGCGCACGCCGAGGTCCATCGCCTCCGCGAGGCTCACCCCGTCGGGCGTGGTGCAGTGCTGCCCGGGATGGATCACGACCTGCGGCGGCGTCGCGGGGTCGTCGGCCACGGTGTACGGGCCCGGCCCGCGGACGATCGCGATGTCGCCCGGCCGCACCTGCACCGGCGGGCCGCCGTCCGGCAGCATCCAGGCCTCGCCGCGGACCATCACCAGCAGGGTGAGCGGCGCCTCGTCCCGGATCCGCACGGACCAGGGCGGCGCGAGCGTCGAGCGGAGCATGAACGCCCCTCGGGCGCGGGGCCCGTCCAGCAGATCGGCGAGCGCGTCCATGCGCGTCACTCTAGACGCTCGGACATGGTGGCGAGCTTCTCGGCGATGGTGGCCCGACCTGCCCGCCTGTTGACTGAGGGCATGACCAAGCACACGAACGACACCGGCCTGACCCTGGTACTCGGCGGGACGGGCAAGACCGGCCGCCGGGTGGCGGAGCGGCTGGAGGCCCTCGGCGTCCCGGTGCGGATCGGCTCCCGGACCGCCGACCGGCCCTTCGACTGGACCGACGAGGGGACCTGGGCGCCCGCGCTCCGCGACGCCGCCGCGGTCTACCTCGTCTACTACCCGGACCTCGCGGCGCCCGGCGCCCCCGCCGCGATCGCGGCGTTCACCGCCGCCGCCGAGGCGGCCGGGGTCCGCCGGGTGGTGCTCCTGTCGGGGCGCGGCGAGGAGGAGGCGCGGGCGTGCGAGGAGATCGTGCGCGCGTCCGGCCTCGCCTGGACGATCGTGCGGGCGAGCTGGTTCGCCCAGAACTTCAGCGAGGACTACCTCCTGGACCCGGTGCGGGGCGGCGAGGTCGTCCTCCCGGCCGGGGACGTGCCCGAGCCGTTCGTGGACGCCGGCGACATCGCCGACGTGGCCGCGGCGGCGCTGACGCAGGACGGGCACGCCGGGCGGGTGTACGAGCTGACCGGCCCCCGCGCGCTCACCTTCGCCGAGGCCGTCGCCGAGATCGCCGGGGCCGCCGGGCGGGACGTGCGGTACGTCCGGGTGACGCCGGAGGAGTACGCCGGTGCGCTGGAGGGGCACGGCGTGCCCGCCGAGGTCGCCGGCCTGCTGACCTACCTGTTCACCACGGTGCTCGACGGCCGCAACTCCGGGGTCGGTGACGGCGTGCGCCGCGCCCTCGGCCGCGATGCCCGGGACTTCGCCGACTACGCGCGGGAGACCGCGGCCACCGGTGTCTGGAACGCCTGAGTACTCCGAAAGGACATCGTGCCCATGAGATCCGCGCTCACCGCCGTCACGGCGGCCCTGTCGTTCCTGATGGCCGCCGGGATGGCCGGCACCTTCTTCGCCTTCTCGGTCGGGGTGATGCCGGGCCTGAACGCGACCCGGGCGACGTCGGCGATCGCCGCGATGCAGGCGATCAACCAGAGGATCCAGAACCCGCTGTTCCTCGGCGCCTTCATGCTGGCGCCGGTGCTGGCGGTGATCGCGGGGGTGCTGCTGCTGACGGCGGGCCAGAAGTCCGCCGCGCTGCTGTTCTTCGCCGCGGCGGCGGTGTACTTCGTCGGCGCCTTCATGCCGACCGTCGTGGTCAACGTGCCGATGAACAACGACCTGGACGCCGTCAAGGTCCCGTCCGACCTCGCGGAGGCCGCCGGGATCTGGTCGGACTACTCGGGGCGCTGGACGCTCTGGAACGGGGTCAGGGCGCTGTTCTCCTTCGGCGGCGTGCTGCTGATGGGCTACGGCGCGTATCTGTGGGGCCGGGACTCCTGATCCCCGATGTGCTTGGGTGGTGTGACGTGGAACACGCTCTCCGGGAGGACCGCCCATGGCCGTCGCCACCGCATCCAACGCCGCGTCCCGGCCCGGTGAGATCGCCCTGCGGGACGAGCGGAGAGAGCTGACCTGGGCACAGGCCGACGACCTGCTCAACCGCGCGGTGAACGCGCTGCTGCCGCTCGGGCCGGGGACGCGGGTCGCGGTGTACGCCGAGAACTCCGCCGAGACGGTCCTCGCCCACGTGGCGGGCCTGCTGGCCGGGATGTCGGTGGTGCCGGTCAACTTCCACCTCACCGCCGCCGAGACCGCCTACATCCTCGGTGACTCCCGGGCGGCCCTGCTGCTCACCGGGCCGGAGAACGCCGCGCGGGCGGTGGAGGCCGCGCGGCTGGCGGGGATCTCCCGCGTCATCGCCTGGCGCTGCCGGGACGTCCCGGGAGCCGAGCCCTGGGAGGACGTGCTCGCCGCCGCGTCCCCCGCCGAGCCGCCGTCCGACCTGGAGCCGCGGCCCAACCTGCTCTACACCTCCGGGACCACGGGCGTGCCCAAGGGCGCCCCGCTGCCGCCCAACATGTTCGCGGGCGGCCGCACGATCGCCGAGCACGTCGAGGCCCTCCGCGAGCAGCCCCTGACGATGCTCGGCCCGCACCTGGCCGTCAGCCCGCTGTACCACACCGGCCCGCTGATCGGCGTGCGCGCGTTCGCCGCCGGGAACGAGCTGGGGGTGCTCGGCCGGTTCGACGCCGAGCGGGTGCTCCGCGCGATCGACCGGTGGCGGCCCCTGGCCTCGGTGATGGTGCCGACCCACTTCGTCCGGCTGCTGGAGCTGCCGCGGGCCGTCCGGGACCGGTACGACCCGTCCAGCCTCGCGCTCGTCGCGCACACCGGATCGTCCTGCCCGGTCGAGGTCAAGCGCGCCATGATCGAGTGGTGGGGGCCGGTGCTCGTCGAGGCCTACGGCGCGACCGAGGCCGGCACCGTCGCCGTGATCGACTCATCCGACTGGCTGGCCCGTCCCGGCTCGGTCGGACGGCCCGTCCCGCCGTTCGAGACCCTCGTGGTGGACGAGGCGGGCGACCCGGTCCCGGCCGGCACCGAGGGCCGGCTGTACTTCCGCGACCCCACCGGCCGGGGCGTCCTGTACGAGGGCGACCCGGACAAGACCGCCGCCGCCCACCTGGAGCCGGGCGTCTTCACTCTCGGCGAGATCGGCTACGTCGACGCCGACGGGTTCGTCTACCTCACCGACCGCTTCTCCGACATGGTCGTCTCGGGCGGCGTGAACCTCTACCCGGCCGAGGCCGAGAAGGTCCTGTTCGAGCATCCGGGCGTGGCCGACGCCGCCTGCGTCGGCGTCCCGCACCCGGAGATGGGCGAGGAGCTGAAGGCCGTGGTGGTCGCCCGCGACGGGGCGGTCACCGAGGACGAGCTGATCGCGTTCTGCCGCGACCGCCTCACCCACTTCAAGTGCCCGCGCTCGGTCGACTTCGTCGCCGAACTGCCGCGCACCGAGATGGGCAAGCTGAACAAGCGGGAACTGCGCGCCCCGTACTGGTAGAACGCGAAGGCAAGGAGAGCCGAACGAGAGGACGACGATGTCATTGCTGCCCGGAACCGAACGCGCGCTGCTCAGGCGGATCGCGGTGGCCCAGGCCGAGGAGCGGGCGCCGTCGGTGTCGGCCGCGGTGGTGCGCGACGGCCGCGCGGTCTGGTCGGGCGGGCGCGGCCGGGTGGACGGGCGGGCCCCCGACGCCGGCACCCAGTACCGCGTCGGCTCCATCACCAAGACGTTCGTGGGCGTGCTGGTGATGCGGCTCCGCGACGAGGGCCTGATCGACCTGAACGACCCGCTCGACCGGCACCTGCCCGGCACGGCCGTGGGCGACCGCACGATCGGCCAGCTCCTGGCGCACAGCGGGGGGCTCGCCGCCGAACCGCCCGGCGAGTGGTGGGAACGCACCCCGGGAGGGGAGTGGGACGCCCTGAACGCCTCACTCGGCAAGGACGCGGTCCGGCACCGCGCCGGGCGGCGGTTCCACTACACCAACGTCGGGTTCGGGGTGCTCGGGCAGCTCGTGGCGGTCCTGCGCCGCACCGAGTGGACCACCGCGCTGCGCGAGGAGATCCTCCGCCCGCTGGAGATGGCGCGGACGACCACGCGTCCCGAGGCGCCGCACGCCGCCGGGCTCGCGGTGCACCCGTGGGCCGACGCCGTCCTCGACGAGCCCGAGCACGACGCCGCGGCGATGGCCCCCGCCGGGCAGCTCTGGTCGACCGCCGGCGACATGGCCCGCTGGGCGGCGTTCGTCGGCGGCGACACCGGGGGGGTGCTCGGCCCCGACACGATCGCCGAGATGCGCGAGCCCGCCGTGGTGGAGGATGCCCTGACCTGGACCTCCGGCTACGGCCTCGGGATCCAGCTCCTGCGCGACCGCGGGATGCGGCTGGCCGGGCACACCGGCTCGATGCCCGGGTTCCGCGCCGCGGTGTGGGCCGAGCCGGGCGAGGGCATCGGCGCCGTCGTGCTGTCCAACTCCACCGCCGGGATCGCCATCGGCGGCCTCGCCGCCGACCTGGTGCACCTCGTCGCCGAGCTGGAGCCGGGCCTGCCCGCCGAGTGGACGCCGATGGACGACCCCGATCCGGCGCTGCTCGCGCTGACCGGGCCCTGGTACTGGGGCCCGGCACCGTACACGCTGCGGCTGCTCCCGGACGGGTGGCTGTCGCTCGTCCCGTCCGCGAAGCGCGCGCCCGGCGGGCGGTTCCGGCCCGAGGGCGACGGCACGTGGACGGGCCTGGACGGCTACCACCAGGGGGAGACCCTGCGCGTCGTCCGGCGCGCCGACGGCACGGTGAGCCACCTCGACGTGAACACCTTCGTGTTCACCCGCGAGCCCTACGACCCGTCCGCGCCCGTCCCCGGCGGCCTCGACCCCCGCGGCTGGAGGGGCGATGCCGGAGCGTGAGATCACCGGCCCGGTCGACCTGTGCCTGCCGGACGGGCGGCTGAACCCGGCCGCCGCAGGCTGGTCACGGTCGCCCGTGCACCGCGCCAACCTGCGCGGCTGGGGGCGGACGAAACGCTGGGAGTACTGGTGCGTCACCACGCCCCGGCACCTGATCGCGCTGACGGTGAGCGACCTCGACTACCTGGCGCTCAGCAGCGTCTACTTCCTGGAGTACGGGGGACGCGAGTTCGAGCGCTCGGCGATCGCGCCGTTCGCCCTCGGCGTGAGCCTGCCCGAGCGCATCGCCGGGGCGGGCGGCGCCGACGTGACGGTCGGCCCGGAGCGCCCGACCGGCGGGCGCGTCCGCGTCGCGATCCGGAAGGCGCCCGGCGGCACCCGCCTGCGCGCGCGGTGCGTCACCCCCGACGGGCTGCCGGTCGAGGCGGACCTGACGGTCGGCCTGCCTGACGGGCACGAGACGCTCAGCGTGGTGGTGCCGTGGAGCGACGACCGGTTCCAGTACACCTCCAAGCACACGGCGCGCCCGGCCTCCGGGAGCGTCCGGATCGGCACCGAGGAGTACGCGTTCGGCGAGGACGCGTGGGGCGTCCTGGACCACGGGCGGGGCCGCTGGCCGCGCGCCGTCACCTGGAACTGGGGCGCCGCGTCCGGGCGCACCGGGGGACGCCTCGTCGGGCTCCAGCTCGGCGGGAGGTGGACCGAGGGGACGGGCACGACCGAGAACGCGCTCTGCGTCGACGGCCGGCTCACCAAGATCGGCGAGGAGCTCGACTGGCGCTACGACCTCGCCGACCCGCTGGCCCCGTGGACGATCCGGACGCCCGACGCGGAGCTGGTCGACCTGACCTTCGCCCCGTTCCACGACCGGACGGCCCGGATCGACACCGGCCTGCTCGCCAACCGCACCGACCAGTGCTTCGGCCGCTACTCGGGGCGGATCCGCACCGCCGCCGGCGAGGACGTCCAGGTCGACGGCCTGCTCGGCTGGGCCGAGGAGGTCCGGATGCGCTGGTAGCGCCGGGCACGGCCCCAGCCGGGTGCAGCCCGGACGGGTGCGGCCTGGACGGGTGCGGCCCGGGCGGGTGCGGCTCAGGTGGACATGGCGGTGAGGCGCGCCATGTCCACCACGCGTCCGGCGGCGTCCGCGACCACCGGGTCGTGGGTGGCGACGACCGCGATGCAGTCCTGCCGTTCGGCGGTCTCGACCAGCAGCCCGGTCAGGGCCCCGGCCTGGCCGCGGTCGACCGCCGCCGTCGGCTCGTCCACCAGCAGCAGCGGGGGGTCCAGGAACAGGGCGCGGGCCAGGGCGACGCGCTGCCGCTCGCCGCCCGAGAGCTGCTCGGGCCGGTGCCCGCGCCGGTGCGCCAGGCCGACGGCCTCCAGCAGCTCCTCGGCGCGGGCCCGGTGCCGTCCGGGACGGCGGCCGGTGAGGTGGGCGACGGTGAGGATCTGGTCGACGGCGGTGAAGTTCGGCAGCAGGTTGCCCGACTGGAACATGTAGCCGATGCGCTCGCGCCGGATCCGGGCCCGCTGCGCGTCATTCAGCGCGGCGAGGTCGGTGCCGTCCAACAGGACGCGGCCTGACGCGGGGCGCAGTAGTGCCCCGGCGACGGCGAGCAGCGTGGACTTGCCCGATCCGGACGGGCCGACGACGGCGGTCAGCCCGCCGGAGGCCAACTCCACGTCCAGGCCGTCCAGCACGCGGTTCTCGGCGTCGCCCTTGCCGTGGACGACGGTGACGTCCTCGAGACGCAGGGTCATCGGTTGCCTCCGAGCATGGTGAGGGGGTCGGCCGAGGTGACGCGGCGCAGGGTCAGGGCGGTGCCGGCGAGTCCGGCGGCGGTGACGGCGGCGACGGTGCCGAGCAGGGTGGTGAGCGGCAGGCTGAACGGGACGGCCGAGCCGAGCGCCAGCCCGGCGCCCGCCGCGAGCCCGGCGCCGACGAGGGTGGAGGCGACCACCACGGTCGCGGCCTGGACCAGCGTGTGCGCCAGCAGCCGCCGCCGCGCCGCGCCGAGCGCCCGCAGCAGCGCCAGCTCCGGCTGCCGCTGGACCGTCCAGACCGCGAAGAAGGCGCCCACGACCAGCGGCGCGATCAGGTACAGGAACAGCAGGATCGAGTTCATCGTGATGCGCTCGCCCGAGTAGCCCGGCGCGGCGGCGAACGCCTCGTCGCGGGCGAGGGTGCGGGTGCCGAGCCGCTCGTCGGCGGCGCCGAGCGCGGCGCCGCCGCCGGCGCGCAGCGCGACCGCGCTGTACTGGCCGGGCGGCGCGGCCCCGGCGCCGGCCGCGCCGGGGACCGAGAACCTGATCCGCTGCCAGGTGCCGAGCGGCATGTACCCGACGGGGACGTGCCCGTAGGACGAGCGGCCGGTGACGCCGAGCACGGGCAGCCGGATCCCGAGCCGGTCGATGACGATCGTGTCGCCGACCCGCACGCCGTCGTCGGCGATCTGCCGGGAGATCACCACGCCGTCGCCGCCGGGCCGCAGCCCGGCGCCCGACTCGACGCGCGGGGCGAGGAAGGAGCCGGGGTCGACGCCGAAGGCGGCCAGGTCGACCGGGACGCCCCGGCCGGTGCTGCCGCGCGTGATCGACACCCCCATCGGGGTGGCCTGGACGCCCTTCTCCGCGCCCCATCCGGCGGCGGTGCGGGAGTCGACCAGGCTCCGCGCGAACTGGTCGGTGCGGGCGTCGCCGGAGAAGGCGATATGGGTGGCGGGCAGCCGGCGCAGCGCCGAGACCGTGTCGTCGCCGAGGCCGGTGGTGAAGCCGGACACGATGCCGACCAGCGCGGCGATCAGCACGACGACGCAGCCCATCAGGGCGAAGCGGCCCTTGGCCGCGCGCAGCTCGCGGAGCGCGAGGAACATGGTGGGACCCTTGCGGAGAGTTGGGGACGTGGTGTCGCCAACATACATGTTAGGGACGCCGCGTCCCCAACTGGGTCCGGCCCGGACCGCCCGCCGTAGACTGTCCGGATGCCCAAGATCCAAGCCGCGACGGTCGCGGATCACCGGGAGCGGCAGCGCCGGCTGCTCGTCGAGGCCGCCCGCGCCCTGCTGGAGGAGGACGGCGACAGCGCCGCGGTGACCTTCGCCGCGGTCGCCCGCCGCACCGGCCTGGCGCGCAACAGCGTCTACAAGTACTTCGCCGGGCGGCACGAGCTGCTGGCCGCCGTCGTGGCCGCCGTCGTCCCGCAGTGGGTGGACGCGATCGCCGCCGCGATGGCCGCGGCGGGCACCCCCGAGGAGCGGATCGCCGCCTACGTGCGGGCCCAGCTCCACGTCGTCCGCGCGGGCGGCCACCGCGTCGCGCAGGCGCTCGCGGGCGGGCCCGACTCGGCCGCCCTCGCGGGCAGCGCCGCGCTCGCCCACGGCGCCCTGCTCGGCCCCGTCGAGGCGGCCCTCGCCGAGCTCGGCGAGCCCGACCCCCGCCGCGCCGCGCACCTGCTCCAGGGCATCGTCAACGCCGCCGTCACCGCGGTCGAGTCCGGCGACGACTTCGACGCCGTCACCGACCGCGCGGTCCGGATGGCCGTCGCCTCCTTCACCTGACCCGGGGTTTCCCCGCGGTTCACCC
This sequence comes from Spirillospora sp. NBC_01491, assembly GCF_036227065.1. Taxonomy (GTDB): domain Bacteria; phylum Actinomycetota; class Actinomycetes; order Streptosporangiales; family Streptosporangiaceae; genus Spirillospora; species Spirillospora xylanilytica. The sequence goes on along the minus strand of NZ_CP109432.1, from coordinate 1,002,249 downwards.
GCGGGTCGCCGGCCGCGCCTACGGTGACCCGCGTGAACGACGATCGAAGAGTGCACACCGCATCCCGCCGGACGGTGCTCGGAGGCGCGCTCGGCGCGGCCGGGCTGATCGGGCTCGGCGCCCCCGCCGAGGCGTCGCCGCGCCGCCGCCTCCGGGTGCTGGTCGCGACGAACGAGCCGTGGGGGACCTACCATGTCGAGCCGCTGCTCGCCGAGGCCGCGCGGCGCGGGGCACGGCTGACCCAGCTCGTCCCCGACTACACCCAGGCCGGCCCGGACGGCCCGGTGCCGGTCGCGACGCCGCGCCACGCGCCGCCCGCCGACCTGCTGGTGGTGACCGGCGCCGGGGACTGGCCGCTGGAGTGCGCGGCCCGGTTCCGGCGGCTGCCCCTCGCCGCGAGCTCCCTGGCCTACCTCGGCCCGGCCGAGGCCCCGGGCGCCCGCCGGCTCCGGCCCCGCCTGCGCGCCGTCACCGCCTCGTCCCCGGCGGAGGGACGCGCGTTCGCCGGGTACCTCGGCACCCGGCGGCGCCCGCTCGTCGTCGGCTCCCCGCAGACCGACGACCTGCCGCGCCGTGCCCCCGAGCCCGGGGTGACGCTGGTCGTCACCTCCGTCACCCGTCCCGACGGGACCGGCGGGGCGGCACCCGGCACGGAGCTGCTCCTGGCGGCGGCCGAGCGGATCCAGGCGTCCGGGCGCCGCGTCCTGGTCGGCCTGCACCCGCGCGAGGACCGGACCCTGTGGGAGCGGTACGAGATCAGCGACGTCCCGACGCTGCGGGCGGCGGCGCGCGCCGAGGCGGCGATCGGGATCCCCGGGACGGTGTTCCCCCTGATCGCCGCCCTCGGAACGCCGCTGGTCGGCTGCACCGACCCCGCGCTCACCGTCCCCGGGCACCTGCTGTCGGTCTGCTCGTCCACGATCGCCGACGCCGCCGGCGCGGTGGACGCCGTCGCCCGCGCCCGCCCGGCGGACGCGGCGACGGTCGCGGACGCCGCGGGCCCGATCGGCGGCTCGGCGCGCCGCCTCCTGGACGCCTGGGCCAGGACGGCCCGCCGGTAGGGGCCGCCCGGCGGGTCACCCCTTGGCGGCGTGGACGCCCGCGGAGTCGTACCAGTAGAGGAAGCCGCCCGACGCCGTGACGCCCCGGGCCCCGGGGGCGTCACGCTTGCGGAGCACCTTCCCGGTCGCCGCCGCGAACGACACCACGCTGTTCCCGCTGGCGAAGTGCACCGCGCCCTCGCCGAGGGCGGGACGGTCGAAGTCGTTGGCGAGCCCGCCCACGCGCCACCGGTCCTTGCCGGTCGCCAGGTCCAGCGCGTAGAGGGTGTCCTTGGCGAAGCAGTACGCGAGCCCGCCCGCCACCCCCGGGATCAGGATCTCGGCGTTGCGGCTCGCGCCGGGGAAGGTCCGCTGCCAGCGCAGCTTGCCGTCGGCCGTGCCGAACGCGTACAGGGCACCGCCCTGGTCGGCCGCGAACACCGTGTCGCCCGCGCCGCCCAGCGCCATGCGGTCACCGCCCCGGGTGGGCTCCGACAGCCACTTGCGCCTCCCCGCCGGGATGTCGACGGCGTTGATCGCGCCGGAGTCGTCGATGACGTAGTAGACGCCGCCGATGACGACGGGGGCCGCCTTCACCTCGCCCGACCCTCCGGGCGGGAGGTCGAAGCGCCACCGCGCCTGCCCGGTCGCGAGGTCGACCCCGAGGACCCGCCCGTCCTCGGTCGCGCACACGACCGAGCCGAGGACCGCCACCGGGTCGGCCTTCAGCGGCCCTCCGGTGTTGAACGTCCACCGCTGCGCGCCGGTGACGGCGTCGTGGGCGTTGAGCGCGTTGCCCTGCCTGACGGTGGTGAACACCAGGCCGGCCGCGGCCGGCGGGGTGGCGTCGACCTGGTCGAACGCGCCCGGAGCCGTCCAGGGGGACGAGCCGGTCCGCAGGTCGATCGCCTTGAGGGAGATCGAGCCGGGCAGGTAGGCGAGCTGCCCGGCGATGGTCAGGTGCATCGGGACGACCGGGTTAGGTCGCGTCATCCCGTCCGCGGTCCAGCGCAGCGCCCCGGTGCGGCGGTCCACCGCGACCAGCCTCCTCGTCGGGCCGCCCGTGCTGCGGACGGCGACGAACACCAGGTCGCCGGCCGCGAGCGGCCCGGCGATGGGCGCGCTCGGCGGCCGGAACGTCCATTCGCCCTTGGGGGCCGCGTCGGCCGGCCGGTCGCGGAGGACCAGCACCGCGGCGCTCGCGGCGCCGGCGACTCCGGTGACGGCCGCGGCGGCGAGGGCGGCCCGGAGCAGCCCGCGCCTGCCGACCGCGGGCCGGCCGTCCCCGCGTCCGCCGGCCGCGTGCTCGGCGAGTGGCGGGGGCACCTGGGGTGGCCGGGTGATCTCGGTCGCGACCGCTTGGGGCAGCCAGCCGACGCCGTGTGGGGCGGCGGGCGCGAGTTCGGCCAGCCACCGTAGGACGTCGGCGATGGCGGGGCGTTTGGCCGGGTCCTTCTCCATGCAGGCGGCGATGACCGCGCGTAGCTTCAGGTCGGCGATGCCGTTCAGGCGGGGTGGTTCGTGGACGACCCGGTAGATCAGTTCGGGTACCGTGCCGCCGCCGAAGGGCGCCTCCCCGGTCGAGGCGAAGATCAGCACGCCGCCGAGGGAGAACACGTCGCCGGGCGCCCCGCTGCCGGTGCCGAGTGCCTGTTCGGGGGGGAGGAAGCCGGGTGAGCCGAGGGCGGTGCCGGTCCGGGTCACCGTGCCGGCGTCGGCGGCGCGGGCGATGCCGAAGTCGATCACTCGGGCGCCGTCAGGGGTGAGGAGCACGTTGGAGGGTTTGAGGTCGCGGTGCACCACGCCCGCCCGGTGGATCCCGACCAGGGCCTCGGCGAGCCCGGCGGCCAGCGACCGTACCGAGGCGGGTGGCAGTGGCCCGTACCGGTCGACCGTGGCCTGGAGCGAGTGGCCGGGCAGGTAGGTGGTGACCAGCCAGGGCCGCTGCGCGTCGGGGTCGGCGTCGATCAGCGGCGCGGTGAACGCGCCGCCGACCGCCCGCGCCGCCGCGACCTCCCGGGCGAACCGCACCCGGAAGTCGGGGTCGCCGGCCAGTTCGTCGTGCACCAGCTTGATGGCGACGCTGCGGCCCGAGGCCGAGCGGCCGAGGAACACCTGGCCCATACCACCCGACCCCAGCCGGGCCAGCACCTGGTAATCGCCGACCCGCCGCGGGTCGGTCGGACGCGAAGCCTCCACTTCAGGCCCCCTTCACAGTGAAAGCGTGGACGCCGCCGTCTTCGCAGGCGACGTAGTACGAGCCGGCGGCCGAGGCGTCCCCACGGACCCGGGAGCCGAGGGCCGCTCGCCAGCGGATGTGGCCGGTGACGATCTGGATGCCCACCGCGTCCTCGTCCACGGTGAGGCAGAGCATGCCGTCGGCGGCCCACGGGCGGCCGATCTCCTTGCCGGCGGTCGGGCAGAGCCAGCGGACGGCGCCGTTCGCGGCGTCCAGCGCGGCGATGTTCGCGCTCCCGTCGGCGACGTAGACGGCCTGCCCCGCCAGCGTCGGCAGCCCGACCGAGGCGCCGCCGGCATAGGTCCACAGCTCCTTGCCGGTCTTGGCGTCGAGAGCGTGCAAGGTCCCCTTCGCGTCGGGGAAGAACACCCGTCCGCCCCCGGCCGCCGGAGCCCGCGCGGCGGACGGACGGCCGCCGCCGCCCTTCCAGTGCCAGCGGGTCGCCCCGGACGCGGCGTTCAGCGCATACAGGCCGTCCTGCGTGTCGACGAAGACCGTGCCCGCGTCGAAGCACGGCGTGGAGGTGAGCACGCCGCCGATGGGACGCTGCCATCGCGCCTTCCCGGTCGCCGCGTCCACGGCGTGGAATCCGTCGCCCGAGCCCACGAAGACGAGGCCGCCGCCCACCGTGGGCGTCCGGACGTCGTGGGACATCGGTGCCCGCCACCGCTCCGCGCCCGTCGCCGCGTCGAACGCGTACAGCGGTCCGCGCTCGTCGGCCCAGCCCGCGTAGAAGGCGCCGCCCGACGCCACAGGCTGCCGCCAGGTGGCGGCGCCCGCGCCCCGGCCGCCGGTTCGGTGCCCCCAGCGGCGCTTCCCGTCACCGGTCTTGAGGCCGATGAGGTTCCCCTGGTCGCCGCCCACGCACACGGTGTCGCCCGCGACCGTCAGCCCGCTGTAGGGGTCGACGCCGGCATCGCGCTTCCACAGTCGCTTGCCCTTTGTGGGCACGGGGATCACCGCCGCCGCCGGTGTCGGAGTGTTCCCGGCCGGCGGCGGGGGAGTGGGGACGGTCTTGCGCGCATCGCCCGACCGGGCGAACGCGACGGCCGTCGCGGAGCCGCCCCCAAGAACGGCCACGGCCCCGAGCCCGGCCAGCAGCAACGTGCGCCTACCCGGCCCCCGCGACGGGACGGCGCCCTCCGACCGGCTGATGCCCTCGGCAACCGGATCCGGCAGCCAGCCGGTGCCCTGCAACGCCTCAGGACCGGGCGCCCGCGCCGCCAGCCGGGGAAGCAACCAACGCGGACTGGGCCGCTTGGCCGGATCCTTCACCAGACAAGCCGCGATGAGCGAACGCAACTCCGGATCGGTGACGCCGCCCAGCATCGGCTCGTCGTGGACGACCCGGTAGATCAGCGCCTCGGCGCCGCCCGCCCGCCCGAACGGGCTCTGGCCCGTCGCGGCGAAGGTGAGGACGGAGCCGAGTGCGAACACGTCGCCGGGCGGGCCGGTCGTGCCGCCCACCGCCTGCTCCGGCGCGAGGAACCCCGGCGAGCCCATCACCGTTCCGGCCTGGGTGATGCCCGCCGTGTCGGACGCGTGCGCGATGCCGAAGTCGATCAGCCGGGGACCGTCCGGAGCGAGCATCACATTGCCCGGCTTGAGGTCACGGTGCACGATCCCGGCCTGATGCACCGACACCAGCGCCTCGGCCAGGCTCGCCCCCAGACCGAACACCGCCGGAACAGGAAACGGCCCCCATGCCTTGACCGCCTCATTCAGCGACATCCCCGGCAGATACCCCGTCACCAGCCACGGCGTCGCCGCCTCCGGATCGGCGTCGATCACCGGCGCGGTGAACGCACCGCTCACCGCCCGCGCCGCGGTCACCTCACGAGCGAACCTGCTGCGGAACGACGGCTCCTGGGCCTGCTGCGCATGGATCACCTTGATCGCCACCGGCAGCCCCGACGGCGACGTCCCGTAATACACCGTGCCCATACCGCCCGCACCCAGCCGGCCGAGTACCCGGTACCCCCCGACCCACCGGGGATCCTCCGTCATCAGCCGATCCATCGCATCCTCTCCGGGCAGGGTGACCTCCCCGCAGCCCGGACGGGCGGCGGGAGCAAGAGATCATCCCGCGTCGCGTTATCGATCCGATAAACGCGGCGTTGAAGAGGCCTGTACCGCCACGTCCGGGGGAGTCGACCAGGGAGCCACCCACCTGCACAGACAAGGGAAGAGAGCAGGGGAACCGTCCGGGACGGTCCGGCCGGGTCGGCGCACACCGACCGGCGCGGGCTCCCCGAACGGGCTCCCCGGCTCCCTTCCCCTCTGTCGGCCTCTGAGTGCCCGACCGGGGTGGCTGCCGCCATGTGAGGACGCGGCCTCCTCTTCGGAGAGATGCCCCTCGTCGCGTTTTGGAGCATTGGATCCGCGAACCTGGTCTTGTTCGGTGGCATCCAACCAGGGCACCGCTGCGAGCCATCCGGGAGGAAGTTGATGCATTCCATGTTCCGCGAGCGCTTTTGTCAGGGTTCCGTGCGTCCTTCCAGTATTACGCTCGCGTTCGGAGTCATGCTGGCGGCCGCTGGCCTGACCGCCTTTGGATTGCACTTGAAATTGGTTGATCTGTATATCGGCGCCCCTGTTCGGGGATTCAAACTCGTCGACATGGCCTTCCTTCTGATGGAGATCGGCCTGTGGTGCCTCATTGCTGTTCATGCACGTCAAGGCCGCTCCTATGTCCGTATCGCCGCCGGCGTCCTGTTCGGTCTGTTCGCCGTGTCGACGGCCTTCGTCGTCATCACGATCGTCTCCAACGCGGTCTCCAAGTACGACTATGGGACGAAGTCCTACATCAACCACGGCATCGCCATTCTCACCTGGGCCTGCGGTCTGATCGCCCTTATCCTGATATGGAAGCGGGATTCGAGGGAATTCCTCACCGCCTCCACATCGCCGGCCGACCCCAGAGCCTCTTGATGTGCTCGAGGAGGTCGACACTCCCGAGTGGGGGCGGGGGTCTCGCTACAGCCAAAACCCCCGCCTCGATCTCCGCAGCCCGGCCCCGCGCCCCAGGGCGGCGCCGAGCCTCCCGCTGGCCAGGGCCATCGCCACCGGTCACCTCTTGACCGTACCCAGATGTGGAATATCATCGCCATATGGTGATTGATTCCGATTGTAGAATGACCTCGCTGGACGGGCTCGCGCCCGCCGCGGCGCTGTTCCACTCGCTGGCCGACCCGGTGCGGTTGTCGATCGTGCAGCGGCTGGCGTGCGGCGAGGCGCGGGTGGTGGACCTGACCCGCGAGCTGGGGCTGGCGCAGTCGACGGTGTCCAAGCATCTGGGGTGCCTGCGCGGCTGCAGGCTGGTGGACTACCGGGCCGAGGGGCGCCAGTCGTTCTACTTCATCGCCGCCCCGCAGTTGCCGGACCTGCTGCGCTCGGCCGAGCAGTTGCTGGCCGCGACCGACCGGGCGGTGGCGCTGTGCCCCACCTACGGCACCGCCACTACCTCCACCGGCAGCGCCGAAGGCAGGGCCGCAGCGGTCGGCGACCCGGCGCGGGTGAGGTCGTGACGGCGGTGACGGCGGGGCCGTCCGCGCGGCGGCGGGACGTGCTGGCACGGCGGGTGCGGTGGCTGGTGGCCGCGACCATCACCTACAACGTGGTCGAGGCCGTGGTGGCGATCACGGCGGGGAGTGTCGCGTCGTCGGCGGCGCTGGTGGCGTTCGGGCTGGACTCGGTGATCGAGGTCGCCTCGGCGGCGGCGGTCGCCTGGCAGTTCTCCGCGCGCGACCCCGACCTGGTGGAGCGGCGGGAGAAGCGGGCGCTGCGGATCATCGCGGTGTCGTTCTTCGCGCTGGCCGCCTACGTCGGCGTCGACTCGGTGCGCGGCCTGGCCGCCGGCGGCGGCGAAGTCGGGCACTCCACGCCGGGACTGGTGCTGGCCGCCCTCAGCCTGGCGATCATGCCGTTCCTGTCGCACGCTCAGCGCCGCGCCGGCCGGGAGCTCGGATCGGCCAGCGCGGTCGCCGACTCCAAGCAGACCCTGCTGTGCACCTACCTTTCGGGCGTGCTGCTACTCGGGCTGGCGGTCAACAGCCTGTTCGGCTGGTCCTGGGCCGATCCGATCGCCGCGCTGGTCATCGCCGCCGTCGCGGTCAAGGAAGGCCGCCAGGCCTGGCGCGGCGACACCTGCTGCGCCCTTCCCCAACCCGTTCCCGGCTCTGCCCCTCACCGCGTCCCTCGCCCGGTTCCCCACGGCCGGGACGCCGCGACTGCCCGTGGTTCCGTCGACGCCCCCGACCGGGCCGGTGCCTGCGCGACGTGCGCGCCCGGCTGCGCCTGCTGCTCCTGACCGAGGCCACCGACCGCGACGCCCCCTCCGAGAGGCCAAGACGATCTTCCGCGCGATGCCCGCCCCCGTGCGAGCGGCCCACGCCGCCGAGATGCCGGCGTACGGCTAAGCCGCCGCACGCACGGCGAGTTGCTGCAACTCGGCGGTGCACATCATCAGCCTGTGTGTCGGAAGGTGCTGCACGTAGTGGTCCAGGTCGACGCCCAGCGCGAACACGTGCACCGGGACCCTGGCGTCGCGGCCGGACCCGACGGCTTCGCGCAGTGCGGCCAGGACGGCCGGATGCCGTGTCTGGTAGACGGAGGAGACCAGGTGGTTGCCTCGGTCGGCGGCGAGGTAGAACTGGATCAGGTCCTTGGTGCCGACGAACAGCTCGCTGGCTCCAGCGGCGCAGAACTCGGCTGCTGAATGCACGGCGGCCGGCGTCTCGACGAAGACGCCGAGCGGGGTGTCGTCCCCCAAGCCGAGGAACTGCCGCAGGCGCAGGAACTCGTCCCGGTCGTTGATGAACGGGACCGCGAAGCTCAACCGGTCTGCGTCGGCGCCCAGGCGTTCCCGCACGTGGGTGCGCAGCGCCTGGAAGGCATGCGGGTAGTGGCGCTCGTGCAGCAGCCATCTGGCGCCGTGGCGGCCGAGTTCGGGGTTCGGCTCGTCGTCCACGCGGACGCCGGTCGTGATCTTGGCGGCGTCGTCCGAGCGGAGGTCGAGCAGTCTCATGATCAGGCGCTGGCCGGGGAGGAGCTCGTCCACCATCGAGCACAGCTCCGAGGCCACGGCGGCGCCGTACCGCTCGGCCTCGCGCACCCCCGCCCGGAGCGCGTCGATCGGGCTCAGGGCGGCGGAGAAGCAGAGGAACTCCTCGCGGATGAAGAACGAGTCCGCGTGCTCGACGCGCGGTGCGAGAGCGTTCGTCGACCGGATGTCGGTGGCGTCGGCGATGACCACGCAGATGGACTCGATGTCGCCGAAGGTCGCGGCGGGGGGCTCCGGCGCCCGCATCACGGGTTCGGCACCGCCGAGGACGACCGACTCGCGATCGAGCAGAAGGGTGACCTCGTCGTCGAGCGCATCCAGCTCGGACGGGTCGATCCGAAGGACGGGGATTCCGCGCGAACGGCAGAGGGACTGCATATGGCCGGTCCGGCCGCCTCTCGCGCAGATCACCGCGGAACAGCCGACGATGGCCTCGTAGAGTTCGGGGCCGAGCGCATCCACCACCAGAATGGCACCGTCGACCGGCTTCCCGCTGCGATTGCAGGGGCCGCGAACAGACCGCTTGTGCGAATCGACGAGCAATACCCCTGGTACTTCGCGAAGGCTCACGGGCGTCCTCTCTCTCACCAGTTCCCGGGTGGCTGGTCCGGGGCCGGTTCGACGCGGTCCGCGATCCGCCTCATCCGGGCAGAGCATGGTTAGAGGCTGGCAGCCGTCGAGACGGCGACGCACCTTCTCGAATGCCAACGTGGATTACCGCGTATCCGGCTCCGGCGGCGCATCGAGCCCGAGCAGCGAACGGAGGCCCCGTGGCGTCACGGACAGGTCGTTGAGCCTCGTCATGGCGGCGGTGTTCACGACGAACCGCAGCGCGCGGTCCGCCATGGGGGCTTCGCCGTAGCCGGTCATGGCGCCGCGGACGGCGTCGAGACTCTCCTCGAGCCGGGTCGTCAAGGCTTCGCGGTCGCGACGGCGCCGAGCGGCCATGCGGTGCACATCGAGCAGGACCGAGCGGGCGAAGGCCGCGCGCACCTGGCGGTCCTCCGCGTCGGTCACGGTCTTGGCCACGTCGTCGGCCTGTTCGTCGTAGCAGGACTCGAGCTGATGCAGCACGGTCGCGGCGACTCCGACCGAATGGTTCTTGATCGCGGCGAGGTTGAACGCGAACGCGCCCACCCGGCCGTACCGCACGATCTCGTCGCCCTCGCGCGGCCCGCCGACCACGGTGACCGGCCCGGAGCGGGCGCCGGTCGGCCCGAGGAGGACGCCGCAGCCGTCCACTTCGACGCCGCGCCCGGTGCGCCGGTGCCGCACGGCGATCCCCTTCCGCAGCAGGTTCGTCCAGAGCGCCGAGCCGACCCGTTCGTAGTCGGTCTCCCGCCCGAAGTTCGAGATCACCAGATCCGCCTCGATCGTCTGCGCCGCGGCCCCGGACACCGACAGCCTCAGGGTGCCGGCCTCGGTGCCGACGATCTCGTCGACCTTCCCGGTGGTGAGGACGATCCGCCCGCCGTCCTCGATCGCGGCGTCGACGAACTCGGTGATGTACGCGACGGCGCTCACCCGCAGCGTGGCCAGCAGGCTCCCGTAGCGGTCCAGGAGCGCATGGAGATCGGGTGAGGGGACGCGTGCCAGGATCTCGGGCAGGTGGGGCTCCCAGGACTTGGCGACCCGTTCGGTCACCACCGCGGGTGCCACGGCGGGATGCTCCCGGGCGACGATGGCGCACGCCCGTTCCCATTCGTCCCTGAAACGCCGGACGAGCTCGTCGCGGCCCTCGTAGCCGTCGGCGTGCAGCCGCGGGGTCGGCAGGCCGAGGACGTGGTGCCGGTGGTCCGAAGGGTAGGTGCGGAGCGTGAGACCGGAACGCGAGATCATGTGGATCGGCCCGGTATGGCCACGCCGCAGGAGGAGCGAGGCCGAGTCGTAGGCGCTCAGCAGCGTGCCGACGATGGCGACCACGGCGTCCTGCCGGAGGGCGAGGACCCGCTCGATCTCCGCCTCGGAGTAGGGGTGCCGCACGAACGAGGGGTGGTCTCTCACGCCGGCCGCGAACGGGAGGTCCCGTTCCTCGAGACCTGTGGCGAGGACGACGTGGTCGGCGTGGAGTGTCGTCCGGCCCGGCCCGGTGTGCGGCGGGGAATGGCTCTCGACGACGACCTGCGCGCGGCCGGCGCCGACCGCCATGTCGACCGCCTCGCCGTCGACCTCGAGCAGCGTCACGCCGTCCGGGGCCTCGCGTGCGGCCTCGGCGAGGCGGGTGGCGAGGTAGGCGGCGTAGAGCCGCCGGGGCGCCGGTCCGGACTCGGTGAAGGTGAAGCCGCTCCACTCCGAGGGCCAGCCGGTCCGGTCGGCTTCGCCATTGGCCCAGGCCACGAAATCGTCGACGTCCTCCCGGAACATCGACATGCGGCCCGCCTGGATGTTGAAGACGTGGTGCCAGTGGTTGCCCGCCGGGTGGTAGGCCACCCCGGCGCTCCGGTATTCGGGCCGCCGCTCGATCACCACCACCTGTAAAGGCTCACGGGCGAACTGTAAGAGGCGGATGGCGGTGGCGGTGCCGCCCAAGCCGGCTCCGACGATGACCACTCTTCGGGGACTGGAGAAGTCTATTGTGCCACCCCCGCGCGCCGATCGGTCTGCGGCAGGTTTACCGCTGCCCGAGCGTATCCTGGATCATGGTGCGGGCTCAATGACTCAAAGGCCCGAAGAGTGGCAAGGAATCGGACGGTAACGGTATGCCACCGACCGTGACCGCTTCATGGAGATCGAGCCGATCCGATTTCGCTCTGCCTACTCGGGGGAAATAGGTCCCTATTTCTCCGGGTGCAGGACGAAGATCCGCATGGTGGAGCCCGGTAATGGCCGCGGCACGCCCCGTCATCGCCGTGTGGTCGATCCACATATCCGCCTCGCCCGGGGAGGGCGGGGCAGCGCATGATCAACCGGGCAGGAGGACGGTATGACCTCCAACGCCGACGCGGTCCTCGCCCGGCTGGACGGGATCCGGCCCGGCCTGACCGCGCTCTACAAGGACCTGCACGCCCATCCGGAGTTGTCCTTCGCCGAGGAGCGCACGGCCGCCGAGATCGCCCGGAGGCTCCGCGGCCTCGGTCTGGAGACCACCACCGGCGTCGGCCGCACCGGCGTCACCGGGCTGCTGCGCAACGGCGACGGCCCGGCCGTGCTGCTGCGCGCCGACTTCGACGCGCTGCCCGTCGCCGAGCGGACCGGGCTCCCGTACGCCAGCACCGCCACGGGCATCGACCCGGTCGTACGCCCAGCCGACCCGCACGGCGATCCTCTCGGCCGTCGACCGGATCGTGCCCGCCGCGTCCGGCGCGGAGCGCGATCCGGAGATCACCGCGATCGGCGACTTCCCGCTCCTGGTCAACGACCCGGACGCGGTCGACCGCACCGTCCGGGCGTTCCGCGACCGCTTCGGCGCGGACCGCGTCATCGACCCGGGCCCGGTCACCGGCAGCGAGGACGTCGGCGAGATCGCCACCGCCGCCGGCGTCCCGATCTGCTACTGGATCTTCGGCGGCACCGATCCCGGCACGTTCGAGACCGCCCTGAAGGCCGGAACGGCCGACCGCGACATCCCGTCCAACCATTCGGCCGAGTTCGCCCCGGTCATCGATCCCACGCTCGGCACCGGCATCACCGCCATGGTCACCGCCGCCCTCACCTGGCTGCACATGGCTCCAACGTCACGGGCACCAGGTTCGCTCCGGCGGCATGACCCCGGCTGGTGAAGATCCCCTCGAACCAGAAGCGACTCTTGCCGCCAGTGGTGGCAAACTTCCCTATCACTCCCTATGTGAACTATATTGGGAGCGATGAAGGAAGAAATGTACTCTGTCGAGCAGGTGGCCGACCTGCTCGGCCTGCATGTGCGGACGGTGCGCGGCTACATCCGGGCCGGACGGCTCAAGGCGGTGCGGATCGGCAAGCAGTACCGGATCGCCCGCGCCGACCTCGACGAGCTGACCGGACGGCCGCGTCCGGCCCCGGCCCGGCCCACCACCGCAGCGCCGGTCGAGGTGTCGAGCATCGTGCAGGTCGACGGTGTCGACCGGGCCGCCGCCGACCGGCTGGGCACGCTCGTCCTGGCCGGGACGGGCACCGGTGGCGACGGCGCGCAGCCGCTGCGCGTCCAGACCGTCCACGACGAGGAGCGGAACCGCATGAAGATCGTGATACTCGGCGGCGCCGCCGCCACCGCCGACCTGCTGCGCCTGGTCGAAGCGGTGGTCGAGGGCGACAACGGCCTGCTCGCCGGGGAGGCCGGCGATGCCTGACGTGATCCGGGAACGCGCCGGGGTGCCGGTGCTGATGTGCGACCCGGACGGGCCGCCGCTGGTCACCGAGCAGGACGCGCCGCACCTGATCGTCGCCCGGCTGCGCGCCGTCCCATGATCGAGATCCCCACCGGGCGGATCGTCCTGCGGGACGAGGGCACGAAGACGACCTGGAACGCCGAGGTCGCGGGCTTCCGGATGGCGCCGTCTCCCGTGACCCGCGAGCTGTACGGCGCCGTTCACGGAGCGGCGCCCGCGAGCCCGGCCGGGCCGCGAACGCCGGTCACCGAGGTCTCCTGGCTGGACGCGGTCCGGTTCTGCAACCTGCTGTCGCGGACGTCCGGGCTCCGGCCGTGCTACTCGGTCGGAGACGACCCCGACGGGCTGGACGCGGCCTGCGACTGGGAGGCCGACGGCTACCGCCTCCCGTCCGAGGCCGAGTGGGAGTACGCGTGCCGCGCCGGGACGACCGGCGTCCGCCACGGGGAGTTGGACGAGATCGCCTGGCACCGCGGGAACTCCGGTGGCCAGGTGCACGACGTCGCGACCAGGGCGCCGAACGCGTGGGGCCTGCACGACATGATCGGCAACGTGTGGGAGTGGTGCTGGGACCTCTACGACCCCGGCGTCTACGGCCCGTACCGCGTCTTCCGCGGCGGCGGCGCGCACGACCTTCCGCGGGGATGCCGTGCCTCGTGCCGCCGCAAGAGCCACCCGACCCTGCGCATCGACGACCTCGGCTTCCGGCTCGTCCGCTCCCTGTGAGGGGACCGCGCCGGACACTGTCAGACGCGGCTGAACCCCGCCGCCAGGTCGTAGGCGCCGCTCTTGATCTGGCCGCAGAACGCGTGCCACGCGTCCGTCCCGAAGCACAGCACCGGCCCGGACGGATCCTTCGAATCCCGCGCCGCCACCATCCGTCCGGCAGGGGCGATCTCGACGCATTCACCTTCGCTGGCGCCGCTGTGGCTGCTCTTCCGCCAGAGCCCAGCGATCTCGACACAGTCGCCTTCGTTGGCGCCGCTGTAGCTGCTCTTCCGCCAGGGAGTGTGGAGCAGATCAGTTTCTCTCATGAATCCGACACTAGCCGCTGGATGACCTCTAGCGATCGGGGTTGATCGAGAGTGACAGAGAGTAGATGATCATAGATCTCGTTGTGCGCCTCCACCCCCGCATCATCTTCCGTAAATGCGAATTGAGTGACTTGATCGGCTACAACCACGGTCAACTGGCCGGGCGGTCGCAGTGTGAAGATATTGAATGGCACGGAAATCCAAAGGTATGCGCTGGCGGAGTTGGGGAGCACATGTAGCCCTATGTGGCTCAGCGTTGCGACTCGGGCCAGGTGCATCAGTTGGCCATGCATGATCGAGGGGTTTCCGACCTGATGCCCCAGCGCGGATTCACTGATGATGGCGTCGTACCGTGGTGCGTCGGGCTGGTTGAGCACGGCTTGGCGGGCCATCCGGAAGTCCACAAGTGAGTCGATGTCCTCTACCGCTCCAGGGAGTCCGGCCGCCATGACCGCGCGAGTGTAGTCCTGGGTCTGAAGCAGCCCGGGGACGAGGTTGGGCTGAAAGGTGTGGATAGAAGCGGAATCGGCTTCCAAACTTGCGAGGTCCAGAGCGGCCGGAGAGATCCGGCCTTGAAAGGCGCGGGTCCAGTTCTTGCGGCGGCCTTGGGCGGCGAGGTGGATGAGGGAGTCGCGGAGGGGGCCTTCGGTGATGCCGTAGAAGTCGAGGAGCTCGCCGAGGTCGTCGACGCGGATGAGGTGGAGGCCGTTCTCGACGGTGCTGAACCAGCCGGGGGAGCGGCCGAACCTGCGGCTGGCGGTGTCGATGGTCAGCCGGGCGTCCTCGCGGGCTTGCCGGAGCGCGCCGCCGATGCGGCGGAAGCGCACGGAGGGCCGGTTCGGGTGGGCCATGACCTCACGCTTTCACGCTCCGCGATCGGGCTGCCACGGAACTGAAGGTTCAGTCCGCTGACCCTTCAGGCCGGAGATCCTTCGTACGGTGCCCGAACGGGGTCCGGGGGCCGCGTCCGGCGGCGAACGTGTCCGGCGACATCGGAAACGGACGCGGGACGGCTCGGCTCATGGCGAACGAACTCAGTGTGCTCGGCAGCATCACCCTTCCCGGAAAGGGAAGGTCGGCCCGGTATCTGCGGGTGTTCGCCCGCGACATCCTCGGCCCGGCGCATCCACGGCTGGACGACATCGGGCTGTGCCTGACGGAGAAGTTCACGAACGCGACGCTGCATACGGCGTCCGGACAAGGCGGCTGGGTCACCGTGCGGGTGCGCGGGGTGCACGGCCTGGTGCGGACGGAGGTGACCGACGACGGGGCGGACGGGCGGCGCCCGCGCTCCCGGCCCCCCGAACCGGACGCGTTCTGCGAGCGGGGACGCGGACTGCTGCTGCTGAGCGCGCTCGCCGACCGGTGGGGGTTCGACGAGGCCGGGGCGCGGACGGTGGTGTGGGCCGAGTTCCTGGCGCCCGCGCACCGCTCGCCCGCGCACCGCCGTGACCTGGGCGGCGGCTGAGTCCGGCGGCGCCCGTCCGGGGGAGTGCCCGGCCGGGCGCGGCGGTCGGGCAGGATGGGGGCGTGGTGACGGTGCCCCGGACGAACGCCCAGACGCGAGACGCGGCGCTCGCGCTCGTCCTGGCGGCGTGCGCCGTGGCGGCGGCGATGGCGTGGCCGGGGGTGCGCGCGCTGGACGCGGGAGGTGCCGCGCTGCTGGTCGCGGCGCACGTCCCGCTCGCGGTGATCCGCCGGTGGCCCGCCCCGGGGCTGGCCGTGCTGGTCGCGCTCGCCGTCCCGTTCCACCTGTTGCAGTACCAGCACCACGCCGCGGTGCCCGCCGAGGTGATCGCGCTGTTCGCGTACGCGGTGCTCGGCCGCCGGGTGCGCCTGGTGCTGACCGTGGCCGGGTTCCTGCTGTTCCTGTGCGGGACGGGCTTCGCGATGCGGGCGGGCGGGGGCACCGCGCTGGAGCAGGTCGCGGTGATCGAGGCCGTCGTCGCCGCGGTGATCGCGGTGCAGGTGTTCCGGAGCCACCGCGCCCGGGTCGCGGCGATCACCGAGCGGGCCGAGCGGGCCGAGCGGACCCGCGAGGAGGAGGCCCGCCGCCGCGTCGCCGAGGAGCGCCTGCGCATCGCCCGCGACCTGCACGACCTGCTCGCGCACAGCATCACCGTGATCGGGGTCCAGACGGGCGCCGCCGCGCATCTGGTCGGCGGCGACCGGCCCTTCGACCGGGCCGAGCTCGCGGACGCGCTCGCCGCGATCGCCGCGACGTGCCGCGACGCCCGCACCGAGCTGCGCGGCACGCTCCAGGTGCTGCGCGGCGCGGACGACGCCGACCCCGGACCCGGGGCGCTGCCCGGCCCGGCGGCGATCGCCGACCTGGTGGCCGCCGCACGTGCCGCCGGGCTGGAGGTCGAGCTGGTCGACGAGAGCCACGCCCCGCCGCCGGAGGTGGGCGTCGCCGCCTACCGGATCGTCCAGGAGGCGCTGACCAACGTCGTCAAGCACGCCGGGGCTGCCGCCGTCGAGGTCCGCCTCACCCGGGTGCGCGGCGACCTGGTGGTGCGGGTGGCCGATGACGGCCGCGGCCCGGCGGGCGGGGCGCCCGGCGGATTCGGCGTCCTCGGCATGATCGAACGGGCCCGCAGCGTCGGCGGAACGCTCGACGCCGGGGCGTGCGCGGGCGGCGGGTTCGCCGTCGTCGCGACCCTCCCGGTGGGCCCGGCGGCGGACGGCGTCCCGGCGCCGCGCGGCGCCCGGACCGTCAGGACGTGACGCCGTCGCACCCCCGCGCGACCAGGTACAGCAGCCCGGCCAGGGTGGAGCCCGAGCCGATCTCGCCGCGGGCCGCCAGCTCCGGGATCCGGGCCAGCGGCACCCACTCGATCCGCTCCGCCTCGACGTCGGTGGGCTCGCCGACCCGCTCGGCGCCCTCGGCCCGGAAGACGTGGTGGACGCCGTCGTGCACGCCCGGCGAGGAGCGGATGTCCAAAACATGGTGCATCGGTCCGGCCCGGAACCCGGTCTCCTCCAGCAGCTCGCGGGCGGCGGCCGGTCCTGGCTCCTCGCCCTCCTCGACCCGGCCGCCCGGGATCTCCCAGCCCCACCGGTCGGTGATGAAGCGGTGCCGCCAGATCAGCAGGGCCCGGCCGGCGTCGATCGCCACCACGCACGCGGCCGGCCGGACCCGCAGGAGGTGGTGGTCGAACCGCCGCCCGTCGGGCAGTTCGACGTCGGCCAGCCGCACGCTCATCCAGGGGCTGTCGTAAACCGGTCTCTCGCCGTGCGTCGTCCATCGCATGCCCCGGACGCTATCGGGGGCTTTCGCAATCTGACCGGTAGGGTCAGGATCATGGGGGACAGGGGAGGCGGGCACCGCAGTGAGCGCTGAGGTCGGCAAGACGCCCGGGGACGGTCCGGACGAGGTGTCGGGCCGCGTCTGGACGGTGCCCAACCTGCTGAGCATGGCCCGGCTGCTCGGCGTCCCGCTGTTCCTGTGGCTGGTGCTGGCCGAGGCCGACTGGTGGGCGCTCGGCCTGCTGGTGTTCGCCGGCCTGTCCGACTGGCTCGACGGCAAGCTCGCGCGGGCGCTCAACCAGACCAGCAGGCTCGGCATGGTGCTGGACCCGGCCGCCGACCGGCTCTACATCCTGGCCACGCTCGTCGGCCTGACGATCCGCGACATCATCCCGCTCTGGCTGGTGATCTTGCTGGTCGCCCGCGAGTTCGCGATCCTGCCGATCGCGCCGATCGTGCGGCGGCTCGGCTACGGCGGCACGCTGCCGGTGCACTTCATCGGCAAGGCGGGCACGATGTGCCTGCTGTACGCCTTCCCGCTGCTGCTGCTCGGCGACCACGACGGCGGGGTCGCCACCGCGGCGAAGGTCACCGGCTGGTCCTTCGCCATCTGGGGCACCGCGCTGTACTGGTGGGCGGCCGTCCTCTACTGGACACAGACGGGGCAGCTCGTGCGCGCCGACCGCGTCGCGCCGCCGGACCCCGGCCCGAACGGCGATCCGAACCCCGACCCGACTCCTGACCCGACCCCTGACTCGAACCCGGATCCGACCCCCGGCCCCGACCCGAACCCCCGCTCCGGCCCCGCGCCGGACCCGGGTCCATCGGCCGGTGAGCAGAAGGGAGCGCAGACCCCCCGATGAAGGCCGTCGTGATGGCGGGAGGCGAGGGGACGCGGTTGCGTCCCATGACCGCCAACCAGCCCAAGCCCCTGCTTCCGCTCGTCAACAGGCCGATCATGGAACACGTGCTGCGGCTGCTCAAGCGGCACGGTTTCACCGAGACCGTGGTCACCGTGCAGTTCCTGGCCGCGCTGATCCGCAACTACTTCGGCGACGGCGAGGAGCTCGGCATGTCGCTGAGCTACGCCACCGAGGAGGTGCCGCTCGGCACCGCGGGCAGCGTCAAGAACGCCGGGGAGGCGCTGCGCGACGACCGGTTCCTGGTGATCTCCGGGGACGCGCTCACCGACATCGACCTGACCGACATGGTGCGCTTCCACGAGGAGAACGGCGCCATGGTCACCATCGGGCTCAAGCGGGTCCCCAACCCCCTCGAGTTCGGCAT
This sequence comes from Spirillospora sp. NBC_01491, assembly GCF_036227065.1. Taxonomy (GTDB): domain Bacteria; phylum Actinomycetota; class Actinomycetes; order Streptosporangiales; family Streptosporangiaceae; genus Spirillospora; species Spirillospora xylanilytica. The sequence continues at coordinate 984,034 of NZ_CP109432.1, read as the reverse complement.
CATCATCATCGACGACGCGGGCCGGGTGCAGCGGTTCCTGGAGAAGCCGACCTGGGGGCAGGTGTTCTCCGACACCGTCAACACCGGCATCTACGTGATGGAGCCCGAGGTCCTCGACCGGGTCGCGGCGGGCGAGTCCGTCGACTGGTCCGGCGACGTGTTCCCGAGGCTGCTGGCCGAGGGCGCGCCGATGTTCGGGTACGTCGCGGACGGCTACTGGGAGGACGTCGGCACCCACGAGAGCTACCTCAAGGCGCAGGCCGACATGCTCAACGGCCTCGTCGACGTCGGCATCGACGGGTTCGAGGTCTCGCCCGGCGTGTGGATCGGCGAGGGCGCCGAGGTCGACGCCGAGGCGGTGCTGAAGGGCCCGCTCTACATCGGCGACTACGCCAAGGTCGAGGCGGGCGTCGAGCTGCGCGAGTTCACCGTCCTCGGCAGCAACGTGGTGGTCAAGGAGGGCGCGTTCCTGCACCGCGCCGTCGTGCACGACAACGTGTTCATCGCCCCGTCCACCAACCTGCGCGGCTGCGTGGTCGGCAAGAACACCGACATCATGTCCGGCGCCCGGGTCGAGGAGGGCGCGGTCATCGGCGACGAGTGCGTCATCGAGGCCGAGGCGTACGTGTCCAGCCAGGTCAAGATCTACCCGTTCAAGACCATCGAGGCCGGCGCGGTGGTCAACACCAGCGTCATCTGGGAGTCGCGCGGGCAGCGCAACCTGTTCGGCCCGCGCGGGGTGTCCGGCCTGATCAACGTGGAGATCACGCCGGAGCTCGCGGTGCGGCTCGCCAGCGCGTACGCGACCACGCTGAAGAAGGGCACCACGGTCGTCACCGGACGGGACGCCTCCCGGGGCGCGCGCACCCTCAAGCGCGCGGTGATCAGCGCGCTCACCGCCGGCGCGATCAACGTGCAGGACCTGGAGGCGTGCCCGCTGCCGGTGGCGCGCTTCGAGACCGCCCGGGAGGACTGCGCGGGCGGCATCTACATCCGCACCACGCTCGGCGACCCGCAGGGCATCGACGTGCTGTTCCTGGACGCGGCCGGCTCGGACCTGTCGCTGGGCGCCCAGCGCAAGCTGGAACGGGTGTACGGGCGGCAGGAGTACCGGCGGGCCTTCCCCGGTGAGATCGCCGAGCTCAACTACCCGCCCCGGATCATCGAGACCTACACCCGCGACCTGCTGCGCCGGGTCGACATCAGCGGCGTCCGCGAGGCCGGGCTGAGGATCGTGCTGGACTGCGCGGGCGGCGCCGTCGCGCTGGTGCTGCCGATGCTGCTCGGCCAGGGCGGGGTGGAGGTGCTCACCCGCAACGGCGGCCTCGACGAGGTCAATCCGACCGAGACCCTCGCCGAGCGGATGCGCGACCTCCAGCGGCTCGGCGAGCTGGTCTCCTCCTCCCGTGCCGCGTTCGGCGTCCGGTTCGACCCGGTCGGCGAGCGGATCTCCCTGGTGGACGAGAACGGCGAGCTGATCCCCGACGACCGGGCCCTGCTGGTGATGCTCGACCTGGTCGCGGCCGAGCGGCGGACCGGGCGGGTCGCGCTGCCGGTCACCACCACCCGCGTCGCCGAGCGGGTCTGCCGCTCCCACGGCGTCGAGGTCGAGTGGACCTCCACCTCCCAGGACGTGCTGACCAAGGCCGCGTCCAGCCCCGGGGTGATCCTCGCGGGCGACGGCCGCGGCGGGTTCCTGATGCCCGAGTTCAGCAGCACGGTCGACGGGATCGCGGCGTTCGTCCGGCTCGTCGGGCTGGTCGCCCGCACCCGGCTGACCCTGTCGCAGATCGACGGCCGGATCCCCGCCGCGCACCTGCTGCGCCGCTCGGTGCCGACACCGTGGGCCGCCAAGGGCAGCGTGATGCGGCACGTGGTCGAGGCGGCGGGCGGCCGCGAGATCGACACCACCGACGGCGTCCGGGTCGTCGAGGCGGACGGCGGCTGGGTGCTGGTGCTGCCCGACCCGGCCGACGCCGTCACCCATCTATGGGCCGAGGGCGCCGACGCCGACGCCGCGCAGGCTCTCCTGGAGGAGTGGGCCGCCGTCATCGAGCAGGCCGGGGCCTAGAGAGGTCTCCACGACCCCCGGAGACCGCGCCCGCGGACCCGGAACACGCAGAGGCCGCGCCGGGCTTGGAAACAGGTGCAAGGGCCTGTCTCAAAGTGCCTCGGGCGTCGCGCGAGCGCGTTATCTGGCCGGTGGGGCGAAGCCGGAGGCGAGCCCCATCGGCCAGATCGCGGAGCGATGTCGCGCTCGCCCGAGCACGGTCGGCGTCCGAGCCCTAGGCGAGGACGCCGGGCCGGGCGTTTGGAAACACGGCCTAGCAGCGTTCGCGGGGGGCCAGGCCGGACGTGTCCGGCACGCTCCCGGTGTAGGCGCCGGCCAGGAACCCGACGAGCCGCTCCACGTCGGCGGTGTTGGAGACCAGCCCGAGCGAGGCCCGCACCGCCCCGCCGCTCGGCAGGCCGAGGAGCTCCAGGTACTCGTCCAGCGACCGCGTCCCGTGCCCGAGGTCGCCGCGCAGGGCGCCGGCGCCGATGCGGAAGGCGCCCTCGCCCGCGCCCGGGTTGCAGAAGCAGCCGGTGCGGATCGAGATCCCGGCGGCGGCGGTGTCGCGGGCGACGATCCGCTCGTCGACGACCCGGCCCCGCGCGTCCAGGACGTTGAACGCCACCGTCCCGCCGCGCCCTTCCGCGCCGGACGGCCCGTAGAGGCGGACGAGCGGCGTCCCGTCCGGGTGCCGCAGGGACGTCAGCCGCTCCAGCAGCAGGGCGGTCAGCCGGGCGACCCGCCGGTGGATCGGGCCGAGGCCGATCGCGGTGATCCAGTCCAGGCCGAACGCTACGTCGGGGATGGCGAGGAAGTTGAGCGTGCCGTCCTCGAACGCCGTCTCGTCGCCCGCGGGAACGTGCCATCCGCCGAGCGCGCTGACCGCCTGGATCGTCCCGCCGGCGAACCACGGACGCCGCAGCCGCGCCAGCGCCTCCCGCCGCGCGACCAGGCAGCCGACGCCGGTCGGGAAGCCGAACACCTTGTACCAGCTCACCGGCACGAAGTCCGGGTGCACCTCGCTCAGGTCGAGGCGGTTGGCGGGCACGAACGCGGCGGCGTCCAGCAGCACGTCGTAGCCGCGCTCGTGCGCGAGGCCGACCCAGCTCAGCGGGTGCTGCACTCCGGTGAAGTTGCTCTGCGCGGGGAACGCCAGCAGCCCCCGGCGCCCGTCCGGCGCCCCTTGGCCGAACGCGGCCACGACGTCCTCCTCACGCGCGCGCAGGTCGGGCGGGCATGCCGGGACGTAGGTGACGCGGGCGCCGCGCGCCCTGGCGTACTCCCGGATCCCGTTGACGGAGTTGTGGTTGTCGGCGGTGAGGACCAGCCGGGCGCCGTCCTCGAACGGGTACGCCTCGCCGACCAGCCTGCACGCGCCGGTCGCGTTCGCCGTGAACACGACCGCGTACTCCTCGGGGGAGGCGTTGAAGAAGGCGAGCACGGCGGTCCGCGTCTGCTCGACGAGCCGCGTCGAGGCCGCCGAGGTGGGGTTCTCCGAGTGCGGGTTGCCGTAGCAGTGGCCGCGCAGCCGCTCGCCGTGCGCGCGGAGCTGCGCGTCGGCCGGCAGGCCCGCGCCGGTGTAGTCCAGGTAGGCGTGGCCCTCGGCGTCGAGATAGCCGTACTCGGCCGCGCGAAGCTCGTCGAGCCGGTCCTCCGCCGCGCCGCCGGGGTGCCCCGGCATCGCGCCGAGGGTGGATCCGGACGTGGTCCCCATGGTGCCCCCCGAGCGAGAATCGCCGTTCCCACCAGGGTGATCCGAATGCCGGGTGAATGTCGACAAAGATTCGATATGGCCTCTATCGGCCTCGCAGGTTTCCGGCCGCCCCGGTCCCCTCGCCGGTCAGGTCCGCCGGGCCACGACGAGGCAGGTGGCGGCCAGGAAGAACACCGTGAAGCCGCCGAGAAGGGCCCAGTCGACGCCCACCGCCCTGGAGAACGTCCCGCCGTAGGAGGCCAGCAGCGGCGGCCCCAGCGGGGAGCCGCCCGCCGCCCACAGCCGCTCGACACCGAGGCTGTGGCCCAGCGCCTCGAAGGCCCAGCGGTTCGACATCGCGTAGCTCAGCCACCGACCCGGCGCCGCCATCACCGGAACCGGCAGGATCGCCCCCACGAACAGCACCTGGGGGAAGCACAGCATCGGCAGCGCCATGGTGGCCTGGGCCGGGTCGGTGACGGCGGCCGACACCAGCAGCCCGAGCGCGAGCGCAGCCACCGAGCACAGCAGCAGCGTGACGAACAGCCCCCCGTACGTCCCCCAGTCGGCCCGTGGGAGCCGCTCGAGCGCCCGCAGCACCCCGAGCATCAGCGCGTCGACCACGGCCAGCAGGGGCAGCAGCACGGCCGCCTTCGCCAGCACGTACGGCCCGGCGCGCAGCCCCGCCAGCCGCTCGCGCCGCAGCACCGGCAGCTCCGTGCAGATCTGGAGGAGGCCGTAGGTCAGCCCGAAGAAGAACCCGCCGAACGCGATCCAGAACAGGATCATGACCGTGGCCGACGGGCTCGGCGCCTGCGGGGAGAACGCCCCCGGCCGGAACAGGACGGCGAACATCACCAGCACCATCACCGGCGACCCCGCCAGGACCGCCAGCGTGAGCCGGTTGCGGGTGAGCAGGTCGAGGTTGCGGCGGGTCAGCAGCAGCCACTGCCGCACCGCGCCGACCGGCCGTCCCGGCGGCGGCGCCTGCGGCTCCGCCGCGGGCCGCGAGGAGGGGACGGCGGCGGACGCGCCGCCGAACCGCCGGTCCCAGTCCTGCGGCGCCTCCGCTTCGCCGAGGCGCAGGTAGATGTCCTCGATCGCGTCCACCCGGAACCGGGCCCGCGCCTCGTCCGGAGAGCCGAAGAAGGCCAGCGCCCCGTCCGGCGTCAGCACCGCCAGCCGGTCGCACACGGCGGCGTCGGGCGCGTGGTGCGTCGTCAGCACCACCGTGGTGCCCGAGTTCGCCAGGCCGCGCAGCAGCCGCATCAGGTCGGCGGCCGTGGCCGGGTCGAGGCCTGAGGTCGGCTCGTCCAGGAAGAAGGTCCCCGGCCGGGTGAGCAGCTCCACCGCGATGCTGGCCCGCTTGCGCTCGCCGCCGCTCAGCGACCCGACGCGCTGCCCGGCCAGCCCCGTCAGCGCGAGCGCCTCCAGCGCGGCGTCCACCGCCCGGTCGATCTCCCGCGCGCCCGTCCCGGCCGGGAGCCGCAGGCCCGCCGCGTACCGGAGGGTGCGCCGCAGCGGCATCTCCAGATGGACGATGTCGTCCTGCGGCACGTACCCGAGCGCGCCCCGGTCGCCGTCGTACCGGACCTCGCCCTCCGCCGGGGGCCGCACGCCCGCGATCGCGTCCAGCAGCGTGGTCTTGCCCGCGCCGCTGCCCCCGATGATCGCGACGAGCTGCCCCGTCCCGATCGTCAGCGACACGTCCCGCAGCGTGCGCCGCCCGCCGTCCGCCCGCTGCCCGACCGCCACTACCTCGATCATCTCCGGCCACTCCCCGTAGGTCGCCCGCGCCGCCCGCCGCTACGAACGATGACCGAACGTGGTCGCCGAGTCCAGTACGGGCCGCAGCCCGCCGCGCCGCGCCGCGCCGCCCCCGGCCCGCCGTTGACCTGCGCCGCGATTTGGCGGTGCTTGCCATGATGGGGCCGTGAGCGGACCAGAACGCGCCCCCGGGCCGGACGAGGCGCACAGCCCGGCCGAGCCCGCCAAGGCGTCCGGGGCGTCCGGGGCGGGCCCCGCGCGGGGATGGCGGCGGCCCGACGCGTCCATGTCGCTGCTGTCCGACCTGTTCGCCGGCAAGGTCCTGGACCCCGGGTACACCGAGGCCGCCGCCCGCCGCGCCGCCGAGGGCGCCGCCCCGGCCCCGCGCCGCGGCCGGCTCGGGGGCGCCGGCGTGCTGTTCGTCCTGACACTGGTCGGCGTGCTGGTCGCGGTGACCGGCGCCGAGGTGCGGCGCAGCGAGCCGGTCGCCGCCGAGCAGCGGTCCCGGCTCGTCCACGAGATCCGGGCCCGCACCGGCGAGAGCGACGAGCTCCAGCGGCGGCTGGACCGGCTGCGGGCCGAGACCGAGCGGGCGCGGGCCGTGGCCCTGGCCCGCAGCACCGCGGGACGGCACGCGCGCGAGGACCTCGCCGCCGCGGGCGCCGCCGCCGCGGCCACCCCCGCGTCCGGCCCCGCCTTCGTCGTCACCCTCGACGACGCCCCGCGCCCCGGCCGGGACGGCCGGGGCGCCGAGGACGGCCGGGTCTATGATCAGGATCTCCAGATCCTGGTGAACGGGCTCTGGGCGGCCGGGGCCACCGCGATCGGCGTCAACGGCCAGCGGCTCACGGCGACCACCGCGATCCGCACCGCCGGAGAGGCGATCCTGGTCGACTACCGGCCGCTGACCGGCCCGTACGAGGTGACCGCCCTCGGCGACGCCGGGGCCGTCCGGGACGCTTTCCGCGACTCCGCCGCCGACCGGCGGCTGCGCCTCCTGGAGGACCGCTACCGGATCCGGTACGAGACCCGCCGCGCGGACCGCGTGCGGCTGCCCGCCGCGGGCGCGCTGCAACCGCGGTACGCGCGGCCCCAGGAGCAGGGCGACGGGCAGGACGGCGGGAACGGGGACGGGGGCGGCCAGTGACGGGGGACACGGTGACCGGGCGAGAGGAGGGCCGAGGGTGATCGCGCTCATCGGCCTGGTGGCCGGGGTGGTGCTGGGCTTCGTGCTGGAGCCGACCGTGCCGCTGTGGCTCCAGCCCTACCTGCCGATCGCGATCGTGGCGGCGCTGGACGCCATGTTCGGCGGCGTCCGGGCCCGGCTGGAGGGGATCTTCGACGAGAAGGTGTTCGTCGTCTCCTTCGTCAGCAACACCATCATCGCCGCGCTGATCGTCTTCCTCGGCGACCAGCTCGGCGTGGGCTCCCAGCTCTCCACCGGCGTCGTGGTGGTCCTCGGCATCCGCATCTTCTCCAACGCGGCGGCCATCCGGCGGAAGCTGTTCGGCGCATGACCGCCGCGCCCGAACCGGACGACGCGCCCGCCGAACGCCCGCCGAGGGGCTTCGCGGGGCTGATCGACCTGCTGCGGCCCCGCACCACCTGGGGGCAGCTCGCCGGCGGCCTGCTGTGCCTCGTGCTGGGGTTCGCCGTGGTCGCCCAGGTGCAGTCCAACAAGCGCGACACCACCTTCGCCACCGCCCGCCAGGACGAGCTGGTGGGGGTCCTGTCCGACCTGGGCCAGCGCTCCGAGCGGCTCCGCGGCGACCTGCGCGAGCTGGAGGACACCAAGGGCGACCTCGAACGCGACGTCCAGGGCGAGACCGCGCTGGAGGAGGCGCGCAAGCGGGCGACCACCTACGGGCTGCTGGCCGGCACCCTGCCCGCCGAGGGGCCGGGCATCGAGATGCTGGTGACCGACCCGCGCACCGCCGTCCGCTCGGTGAACCTGCTGGACGGCCTCCAGGAGCTGCGCGACTCCGGGGCCGAGGTGATCCAGGTCAACGACGTCCGCGCCGGCGCCGGCACCTACTTCCTGGACGCCGCCGGCGGGATCGAGGCCGACGGCCGCCTCCTGCGGCCCCCGTACCGCTTCCTGGCCATCGGCGACCCGCACACCATGACCACGGCCCTGAACATCCCCGGTGGCGTCGTCAGGACGCTCGAGGCCGCCGGGGCCGCCGTCTCGATCACCCCGCGCACACGGATGGCCGTCAGCGCGATACGGTCTCGGTGAGGGGCGACGGGGGCGCGGGGCACCCGGTGCCGCGGACGGAGGCCGGGCCGTCACCGATGGTGACGGAACGCGGTCCGCGCGGCGGCGTAGACCTGCGATCATTGTCGAAGGTAGCTTGGGGGTCGGCCGGCAGGCCGTTCCAGTTGACCCCTCGGGTACTACCCGCGTAAGTTGCGGCAACCGTCGGGAAAGCGGGCGGCGAGTCGGACCGTGGTCGGGGGCGGGTCCCCGGCGTGGGTTGGTTGATGGATGCGCGTGGCGCAGGCGGCTCCGCCGGTACGGGGGGACGCGGGCGGCACGCCGATGGTAGGAGGCCGAGCCGATCGATGCCGAGCGTCTACTGCACGCAGTGCGGTCACGCCAACCCGGATGATGCCCGCTTCTGCTCGAACTGTGGCACTCCGCTGAGCCGGAGTGGCCCCTCGTCCCCACCTCCCCGGGAGTCCCCCGGGGAGTCCACCTCCACGATCTCTATCAAGGGCATCGAGGCGCTCGACACCGACGCCCCGGCCGCCGAGGAGCCCGCGGGTGCCGACCAGATCGCCGTGGAGGCGCTGCCCCCCGGGACGGCGCTGCTGGTGGTCAGGCGCGGGCCCAACGCCGGCAGCCGCTTCCTGCTCGACAAGGAGCGCACGTCGGCGGGCCGCCACCCCGAGAGCGACATCTTCCTGGACGACGTCACCGTGTCCCGCCGCCACGCCGAGTTCGCGGTGCAGGGCGGGGTCTTCTCCGTCAGCGACGTGGGCAGCCTCAACGGCACCTACGTCAACCGGCAGCGGATCGACCAGGCCGGCCTGTCCGGCGGCGACGAGGTCCAGATCGGCAAGTTCCGCCTGGTGTTCCTGACCAACCCGCAGCACGGCTGACCAGGCGGCCGGAGCACAGTGCGGGCAGAACGGGGGAGTACGGGGTCGCGACGATGGGTGGGGCGATGAGCGCGCAGGCAGCCCGGTCGCTGATGACGATCGGGGACGTCCTGGGGCTGCTGCGCGCGGACTTCCCGGACATCACGATCTCCAAGATCAGGTTCCTGGAGGCGGAGGGCCTGGTCGAGCCGCAGCGGAGCCCGTCCGGGTACCGCAAGTTCTGCGAGGCCGACGTCGACCGGCTCCGCTACATCCTGGCCGCCCAGCGTGACCGGTATCTCCCCCTCCGGGTGATCCGGCAGCACCTGGAGGCCCGCGACAACGGCGAGGCCGTGCCGCAGACCCCGCCCCGGCGCACCGGCGGCGAACCCGCCCCGCGCCGCGAGCGCACGCTGGTCGCGGCCGACACCACCGCCGACGAGCCCGCGGTCCGGCTCACCCGGCGCCAGCTCCTCGACGGCGCGGGCGTCGACGAGGAGATGCTGGCCCGGCTCGAGGAGTACGGGCTGGTCCGGCGCAGCGGCGCGCACTACGGAGGCGAGGCCCTCGGCGTCGCCCGCGCCGCCGCCGCGCTCGGCGCGTTCGGGCTGGAGGTCCGGCACCTGCGCACGATCAAGGCCGCGGCCGACCGGCAGGTGGCCCTGGTCGAGCAGCTGGTCGCCCCCCAGCTCCGCCGCCGCAGCCCCGGCGCCCACGAGGAGGCCGCCGAGACCGCCCGCGAGATCGCCGCGCTGTCGGTCCGGCTGCACGCCGCCCTGGTCTCCATGGGGCTCCGCGAAAGCCTCGACCCCTGATCGCGGGCCGCGGTGTTTTTTGCCCCGCCGGCGGCGCCGCGCGCCGTCCGAGGCGGGGTGTACGTTGGCTACAGGGTTCGGTCAGGAGTCGATCCGGGCACGTGGTGATCGGGAAAGCGACCAGCAGGGAGCCGCAGTGAAGCAGATGGAGGTCGTCGGCGTCCGGGTCGAGATGCCCTCCAATCAGCCGATCGTCCTGTTGAAGGAGACGGACGGCGATCGGTACCTGCCCATCTGGATCGGGGCGGTCGAGGCCACCGCGATCGCCTTCGCCCAGCAGGGCGTGCTGCCCGCGCGCCCGCTCACCCACGACCTGTTCCGCGACGTCCTCGACGCGCTGAGCGTCCAGCTGCGCACCGTCAACATCACCGCGCTCCGCGAGGGTATCTTCTTCGCCGACCTGGTCTTCTCCAACGGCGTCGAGGTCAGCGCCCGCCCCTCCGACTCCATCGCGCTGGCCCTGCGCACCGGCGCCACGATCTTCGCCAGCGAGGACGTGCTGGAGGACGCGGGCGTCGCCATCCCCGACGAGCAGGAGGACGAGGTCGAGAAGTTCCGCGAGTTCCTCGACACGATCTCCCCCGATGACTTCGGCCGCGCCGGCTGACCCTCCGCCAGGCCACCCCTCCCACAGGAGTCCGCCTCGCCGGGCCCGCTCCGGAGACTTGACACGGGAGCTTGACCCGTCCGGCCCGGCCGCCCGCCGCGGCCTTCTCGCCCGACCGGCCGCTCTGGGCTTCTCGCCCGACCCGCAGGTTCCGGCCCCGTGAGCCCCCACCGACTCCGGCGTCCGGTCTCTCGTGCGCACCCGGGCCCACCTCCGCCCTTACCTGCCGACCGGGCCCGCCCCCGGCCCTTGTGCGCCGACCGGGCCCGCCCCCCGGCCCTTGTGCGCGGACCGGGCCCGCCGTCCGGCCGGGGTGGTTTCGTCCTTGCCTTCGGCCCGGCGGCGCCCGTGTGACGCATCGGGCGTTACAGTGCGTTCCGTGCCGTCTCCGCCCTCTTCCGTCCTCTCCCGGCGTCTCCGGTCTTATCCGGGTGGCCGTCCGCCCGGCGCGTCGCGTTGACCGAGGTGGCGCGCTCACCGATGGTTTCCGGTGACCGGGGGCGTGGATTGCACGTTCGTGCTCCCCGCTGCGTGCTCGTGCATTGCCCGGGACCAGGCCGTTTCCGCTGGGTGACGACCGGGGTAGGAGTGCGTAGAGGTCGGAGGTGCGCAGTTTGCCCACGTGAAGCCGGTTCATCCGGGCATGCGACGCGCCGACGGCGAACGTTGACCACACTCTGACCGGCACCTACCGTGCTGGTGGAACACCCGTGGTGCAATCCGTCAAACCCCCTTGACGGAGCGCGGCGGGCTGATAGAAGCCGGAGGTCCGCGTGGCGGTGAGCAGCGGCGAGGGCAGGGCGACCCCCGACAGGCACATGGCGTCCCAGCGCGCCGGAGAGCAGGGCCTGCTCTTCGACACCCAGGTGTCGTCGCCGCCCGAGGACGTCGGCTACCGCGGTCCCACGGCCTGCGCGGCGGCGGGCATCACCTACCGCCAGCTCGACTACTGGGCGCGCACGGCGCTGGTGGAGCCGAGCGTCCGCGCGGCGCAGGGCTCGGGCAGCCAGCGGCTCTACAGCTTCCGCGACGTCCTGGTGCTGAAGGTCGTCAAGCGGCTGCTCGACACCGGCGTCTCGTTGCAGCAGATCCGCGTCGCGGTGTCCTGCCTGCGCGACCGCGGCGTCAACGACCTGGCGCAGATCACCCTGATGAGCGACGGCGTGAGCGTGTACGAGTGCACCTCGCCCGACGAGGTCGTCGATCTGCTCCAGGGCGGCCAGGGCGTCTTCGGCATAGCGCTCGGCCGGGTGTGGCAGGAGGTCGAGGGCAGCCTCGCCGAGCTGCCCGGCGAGAAGGCCGCTCGCGACGATGACGACGACGCGGGGCACCCGCAGGACGAGCTGGCGCACCGCCGCCGCGTCCGCAGGACCGGCTGACCCCCTCCGCGCGCCCGCGGACCGGCCCGGACGGACCTCAGATGGCCTCTTTGCGCTGGAGGTAGGCGAAGGCGGCCCAGCCGGGCAGCACCGGCAGCCACAGCGTCAGCAGGCGGTACAGCAGCACGGCCGACGTCGCCGTCTCGGCGGTGAGCCCCGAGATCGTCAGCGCCAGCGTGAGCGCGCCCTCGACCGCGCCCAGGCCGCCCGGCGTCGGCGCCGCCGAGCCGAGCGCGTTGGCGGTGAGGAAGACCACCACGACCGCGGTCCAGGGCAGCGAGCCGCCGAACGCCCGGATGCAGGAGTCCAGGCAGACCACGAAGCCGAGGGTGAGCAGCAGCGTGCCGCCCATCCCGGTGCACAGCTTCTTCGGCGACTGGAGCACGTCCACCAGGCGCGGCACCACCCCGGAGAACATCGCCTTCAGCCGTCCGGTCACCACCCGCCGCACCCGCCGGATGGTCAGGGCCGCCCCGACCAGGACCGCCACCGCCAGCAGCACGATGACGATCTTGCGGGACGGGGCCAGGTCGCGGGTGGCGGTGTGGGTCGAACCGGTGATGAACCCGAAGATGATCAGCAGCAGGATGTGCGTGATCATGCTCATCAGCTGGGACGCGCCGACGCTCGCCACCGCTGGGCCGGGACGGACCCCCGAGCGCTGGAGGTAGCGGGTGTTCATCGCCACGCCGCCGACCGCGGCGGGCGCGACCAGCTTGACGAACGAGGCCGCCACCTGGACCAGCACCGTGCGCCCCAGGTGCAGCCGCTCGGGCACGAAGCCCATCAGCATGAACGCCGCCGCCAGGTAGGTGACCGCCGCGGCGCCGAGCGCCACCGCGACCCACCACCAGGTCGCGCTGGTCACCAGCTCCTTCAGGTCGACGCTGCTGAGCTGGGGGAAGACGATGTAGGCGGCGATCGTCAGCGCCACGATGCTGACGATCGTGCGGGGCCGGAACCGCTCCACCCGGATCGGCGCGGCCTCGGTCTCGGGCTTCAGCCGGACGATCTGCTCGCGGATCCGGGAGAGCAGATCCCGGTCGTGCCGGAGCGCCGACCGGGTGGCGCGTGACAGCGCCACCCGCTGGAGCAGCGGCACGGCCGAGGCCAGCGCCTCCTCGCCCAGCACCGCCGCCGCGCCGGCGACGGCGCGCTCGGGCCCGGTGCGCAGCGCCAGGGTGGTCAGCAGCTGCGCCAGGTCGAGCCGCAGCGCCAGGTCGCCCGCCGAGATCTCCCCGGCCCGCAGGTCGGTGATGTAGGCCAGGCCGTCGTCGCCGACGAGGATCGCCTCGCCCTCCAGCCGGCGGTGCGCGAGGCGGCTCGCCTGGAGCCGCTGGAACTGCCGCCACACGTCGGAGAGCAGCGCGTCGGTGAGGTCGTCGTCGGGCACCGCGCCGAGCGGGCGGCCGGGCACCTGGGCGTAGGCGAGCAGCGCCGCCTGGGTGCCCACCTCCGCGGTCCCGACCAGCCGGGGCGTGCGGGCGCCCGAGGCGTCCACCGCGTACGCCATGAGCGACTCCTGCTCCAGGGAGCGGCGCAGCGACCGCAGCGCCCGCCCGGTGGTCGCCCCGCGCAGCCGCAGCAGCCGCCAGATCCGGTAGAAGAGCCCGGCGCTCTGTTGGTCGCGGTCGAGCACCCGCACCTCGAGCCGTTGCCCGGCGCCGGACGGCCCGTGCCCGTTCCCGGCGGCGGCGAGGCCGTCGCCGCCGGGCGCGGCGTCCGGCGCGGGCCCGAGGGTGACGGCGTAGCGGCGCGGGTCGTCGGCGTTGACCGGCAGGTCGTCGTCGCAGAGGCTGCGGGCGCGGACGGGCCGCAGCCCGATCCGTTCCAGCGCGGCGACCACGGCGGCGCCGGGCGGCCTCGGGTTGGGCGTGCCGACGGCGTACAGGGTGCCGTGCCCGATGGCCCGGCCGAGGAGGTAGGTGGCGGCGAGCGCGGCGACCGAGGCGTAGGCGGCGGTCAGGCCGGTCAGCGCGGCCAGCCCGATCATCGTCCAGGTGGCGGCCTGCCAGCGGGCCCGGCCGGTCATCCCGACCGCGCTGACGAACGCGATCACCGGCGCGATGTCGGTGTGCACCGGCGCGGTCTCGGTGCCGCCCCAGATCAGCGAGTCGAGCACCCCGCCCGGCGCGGCCGGGACCACCCAGTCGTCCAGCACGACGGTGAGCCCGAACGCGATCACCGCGGCCAGCAGCGCGATCGCGACCCGCATCCCGTCCTTGTGCAGCAGCCGCTCGACCGCGAACGCGACCGGCACCGCCAGGACGCCGAAGCTGGAGGCCAGCGTCGCCAGGGACAGCAGCAGCCGCGGGGCGTGCGCGGTGCCCTCGGCGATGTCGGTCTGGAGCCCGTGCGTGGTCTGCTGGGCGATGGACACCAGCAGCATGATCGCGGCCAGCCCGGCGAGGGCGGCCGCGAAGCGGATCGCGTCGGCGGGGCGGCGGATCCGGTCGGGGCGGGGCGGCTCGTCCACGGGCACGGCGGACACCGTGTTCGGCCCGGTCGGGGCCGTCTCGCCGCGGGTCCGCGTCACACCGCACCGCCGTCGGGGCCTGTCACTGTGATCAGCGTCCCAGATCCGGCGGCGCGGCGTCGACCCGGCCGCGCGCGTCCACCCGGCTCACATCCCCCTCGTCGTCCCGTGCCCAGGCCCCGTTCCTCGCCGTGAGCTGTGGATATCGTACTTGTCAGGCGAACCGCGGGGGGAAGGGCGAACGGCCGCCGGGCCGGCGGCGAACGGGTGGCGAACGGGTGGCGGGACGGTGCGCCCCGGCCCCGGCGGCGGGGTGGGGGCGCCACGATCGTCCGGCCCGCGGGTTGGGTAGGGTCGTATCGGACATGCCGTCGACCCTGTGCGGGAGAGATCCCACGCCGCCAGCGTGGGACGCCGAAGGGGCAACCTCCCCGGAACCTCTCAGGCAAAAAGGACCGCTCGGGCGAGGCACCTCTGGAAAGCAGGCGCGTCCCTCCATGGGAACGCCGCCTCACCGAAGGGGAAACCCCGCCAGGCGGGTGAAGCTCTCAGGTGCCGATGACAGAGGGGGAGACCTGCCGCCGGCCCGCGGAGGCCGGCGGTGGCCCTGAGCGACCGCAGCAGCCCAGGAGGCTCCCCGAATGACAGCCCAGTACTTCGCGCCGGTGGCGTCGCCGCAGAATCCCCGTTCGACCTTCGCCGACCGGCACATCGGGCCGTCCCCGGCCGACCGGGACCGGATGCTCGCGGCCATCGGCTACTCGGGCCCCGAAGAGCTGATCGACGCCGCGGTGCCCGCCGCGATCCGCGCCGCCGGCCCGCTGGACCTGCCGCCCGCGCTGAGCGAGACCGCCGCGCTCGCCCGGCTGCGCGAGCTGGCCGCGCGCAACACCGTGCTCACCTCCATGATCGGCCTCGGCTACCACGGCACGATCACCCCCGGCGTGATCCTGCGCAACGTGATGGAGAACCCCGGCTGGTACACCGCCTACACCCCGTACCAGCCGGAGATCTCCCAGGGCCGGCTGGAGGCGCTGCTCAACTTCCAGACCGTGGTGGCCGACCTCACCGGCCTGCCCGTCGCCAACGCCTCGATGCTGGACGAGGGGACCGCCGCCGCCGAGGCCATGGCGCTCGCGCACCGGCTGTCCAAGCGCAAGGACCCGGGCACCTTCCTGGTGGACGCCGACGCGCTCCCGCAGACGATCGAGGTCGTACGGACCCGCGCGGTCCCGCTCGGCATCGAGGTGGTCACCGCCGACCTGTCCGGCGGGCTGCCCGAAGGCGACTTCTTCGGCGTGCTGCTCCAGTACCCGGGCGTGTCGGGAGCCGTCCGCGACCTGGAGCCGGCCATCGCGCAGGCGCACGAGCGCGGCGCCCAGGCGGTCGTGGCCGCCGATCTGCTCGCGCTGACGCTGCTGCGCCCGCCCGGCGAGTCCGGCGCCGACATCGTCGTCGGCTCGGCGCAGCGGTTCGGCGTCCCGTACGGGTTCGGCGGGCCGCACGCCGGCTACATGGCCGTCCGCGAGGGCATCCAGCGGCAGCTCCCCGGCCGCCTGGTCGGCGTGTCGGTCGACGCCTCGGGCGCGACCGCCTACCGGCTGGCGCTCCAGACCCGCGAGCAGCACATCCGCCGCGAGAAGGCCACCAGCAACATCTGCACCGCCCAGGTCCTGCTCGCGGTGATGGCGAGCATGTACGCCGTCTACCACGGCCCTGAGGGCCTGGCCGCGATCGCCCAGCGCGTCCACGGCCACGCGGCCACGCTGGCCGCCGGGCTCGAGGGTCCGGACGTGGAGATCGTCCACCGCGCGTTCTTCGACACGGTGCTGGCCCGCGTGCCGGGACGCGCCGCGGGCATCGTCGCGCGCGCCCGCGAGCTGGAGATCAACCTCCGGCTGGTGGACGACGACCACGTCGCCGTCGCGTGCGACGAGACCACCACCCACGAGCACGTCGCGCTGGTGCGGCGGGCGTTCGGCCTGGACGGCGCGGTGCCGGCCGGGTCCGGCGCGGACGGCCTGGCGTTCCTCAGGCGCGAGAGCCCGTACCTGACCCACCCGGTGTTCCACGCCCACCGCTCCGAGACCGCGATGCTGCGCTACCTGCGCCGCCTCCAGGACAAGGACATCGCGCTCGACCGGTCGATGATCCCGCTCGGCTCCTGCACGATGAAGCTGAACGCGACCTCGGAGATGGAGCCGGTCACCTGGCCGGAGTTCGCCGATCTCCACCCGTTCGCCCCGGTCGAGCAGGCCGCCGGCTACCTGGAGCTGATCGGCGAGCTGGAGGACCGGCTCGCCGAGATCACCGGGTACGCCCGGGTGTCGGTGCAGCCCAACGCCGGCTCGCAGGGCGAGCTGGCCGGGCTGCTGGCGATCCGCGGCTACCACGCCTCGCGCGGCCAAACGGACCGCACCGTCTGCCTGATCCCCTCGTCGGCGCACGGCACCAACGCCGCCAGCGCCGTGATGGCGGGGATGCGGGTGGTCGTGGTGAAGTGTGACGACGGCGGCAACATCGACATGGCCGACCTGCACGCCAAGCTCGCCAAGCACGGGGACGAGCTGGCCGCGATCATGGTGACCTACCCGTCCACGCACGGCGTGTTCGAGGAGACCATCTCCGACGTCTGCGCGGCCGTGCACGAGGCGGGCGGCCAGGTCTACGTCGACGGGGCCAACCTCAACGCGCTGGTCGGCCTCGCCCGGCCCGGCGACTTCGGCTCCGACGTCTCCCACCTCAACCTGCACAAGACGTTCTGCATCCCGCACGGCGGCGGCGGCCCCGGCGTCGGCCCGGTCGGCGTCCGCGAGCACCTGGCGCCGTTCCTGCCGAGCCACCCGCTGCGCGCCGAGGCCGGCCCCGCCGGGACCGGGGTCGGGCCGATCTCGGCCGCGCCGTGGGGCTCGGCGGGCATCCTGCCGATCTCCTGGGCCTACATCGCGATGATGGGCCCGGACGGGCTGCGCGCCGCGTCCGAGGGCGCGATCATCGGCGCCAACTACCTGGCCGCCCGGCTCGCCCCGCACTTCCCGATCCTGTACACCGGCCGCAACGGCCTGGTCGCGCACGAGTGCATCGCCGACCTGCGCAAGATCACCAAGGAGACCGGGATCACCGCCGAGGACGTGGCCAAGCGGCTGATCGACTACGGCTTCCACGCTCCGACGCTGTCCTTCCCGGTGGCCGGCACCCTGATGATCGAGCCCACCGAGAGCGAGGACCTGGCCGAGCTCGACCGGTTCGCCGAGGCCATGATTGCGATCCGCGGGGAGATCCAGCGGGTCGCGGACGGCGGCCACGACCCCGACGACAACCCGCTGAAGAACGCGCCGCACACCGCCGTGGCCCTCGTCACCGAGGACTGGAAGCACCCCTACACACGCGATGAGGCCGCCTACCCGCTGCCGTCGCTGCGCGAGGGCAAGTACTGGCCGCCGGTCGGCCGGATCGACCAGGCCTACGGCGACCGCAACCTGGTGTGCTCCTGCCCGCCGCCCGAGGCGTTCGAGGACTGAGCCGCGGGCCCGGCGCGTCCCGCCGCGTCCCGCCCGGTGGGGCGCGGCGGGACGCGGCGGCCGTCCCCAATCGTGATCTTGACTGCCGGGTTGACCCGCGCCGTCGCGAGACGCGGGCGGGCCGGGTCGCTAGGCTCTCCGCAGACCCCGACCCCCAGAGGGCAGAAGACCGATGACCAAGTCCCCGGACGCGGCGTCCGCCGCCGACGACCCGGCGAGCCTGTGCGATGAGGCCCGGCGCCTCGCCGAGGACGGCGAGGCCGAGCGGGCCTCCGCCCTGTTCGAGCGGGTGCTCGCGCTGGGCGAGACCCCCTACCGGGCCCGCGCGGCGCTCGGGCTCGCGGTCCTCCTCGACGACGCGGGCGACGTGGCGGGCGCCCGCGCCGCCGACGACGCCGCCATCGCGACCGGGGATCCCGAGTACGGCCCGCGCGCGGCCTACCACCTGGCGCTCACCCACGAGCGGGCCGGGGAGCACGACCGGGCCGGGCCCGCCTGGCGGGCCGTGGTCGGCTTCGGCAACCCGGCCTACCTGCCCCCGGCGCACCTGGCGCTGGCCCGGCTCGCCGACGACGCCGGCGAGTTCGAGGCCGCGCGCGGCCACTGGGAGGACGCGATCGCGACCGGGGACGCCGAGTACGGCTCCCTCGCCGCGCACGACCTCGCCCAGCGGCTGCTGGAGCGCGGCGAGGCCGCCCGCGCCCAGCGGATCCTCACCGCGGGCCTGAAGCTGATCGACCGCGGCACCGCCCCGTACGCCTACGCGCGGCTCGCCGTCGCGCTCGGCATCGCCTGCCTCGACCAGGCGATCGGCGCGTTCGGCGCCGCTCTCGGCGAGGACGGCACGCCCGCCGACGCCGAGGTGGGCCCGCTCGCCACCGAACTGCTCGCCCGGACGCTGCCGCTGCGCGGCCGTGGCGCCGAGGCGAGGGAGGTGTGGCGCCGGGGCCTGGCCGATCCCGGGGTGGCCGCGCACGTGCGGGCCCGGCTCCGCCGCGACTTCGGCGGCGACGAGGACGAGGCCGACCCCGCCGACCTGTGGTGGGAGCCCGTGGTCGAGCAGTCCGTCTCCGACGGCACCCTGCCGGCCCTGACCGGCGAGGCGTTCGGGGCCCTCGACCACATGTACGCGCTGCTGGCCGTCCGGTACGCCGAGGGTCCGGGGGAGCGTCCCCCGGACCAGACCCACGAGCTGCTCGGCGGCGCCGTCCGCGTACCGAGCGACTACGCCTGGGGCCCGCTGCTGCACGAGAGCTTCGCCGAGCGGCTCCGGCTGGCGATGGGCGCCCCCGCCCAGGCCCTCCCGCCCGGCTGGCCCGACGCCTAGGCCGTGTTTCCAAACGCCCGGCCCGGCGTTCTCGCCTAGGGCTCGGACGCCGACCGTGCTTGGGCGAGCGCGACATCGCTTCGCGATCTGGCCGGTGAGGGCTCGCCTCCGGCTTCGCCCCGCCGGCCAGGTAACGCGCTCGCCGACGGCCGAAGCACTTTGAGACAGGACCTAGCCGGCGAGGTCGCGATGGGCGACCACCTTGCCGATCCGCACCCGCACCAGGTACTCGCCGGGCACCGCGTTGCGGGTGCCGAACTCCTCGGCCCGGTCCGCGCCCATGTAGCGCTCGCCGATCCTGGTGGCCCACTCCAGCTTCTCGGCGTGCTCGTCGATGAGCGTCGCCTCGCCCTGGATCGCCACGTAGGAGTACGGCGGGACCTGGTCGTCCACGGAGATCGACACCCTGGGGTCGCGCTTCAGGGCGCGGCCCTTGATGGTCTCCTTGCCGGTGTTGAACACCAGGTCGGGGCCGTCCAGTACGAACCAGATCGGGGTCACGTGCGGGGCGCCGTCCTTGCGGGTCACGCCGACCTTGCCGGTCCGGGTGCCCGCGGAGACGAACGCCCGCCACTCGTCCTCAGTCATTTCCCTCATGCCCCCCAGTCTGCCTCAAGCGATCTTCCTACCCGGAGGCCGGTGCGGGCGGGCCGCGGGCGGGCCGCTAGCGTGGAGGCATGGAGATCGTGACGGCGCACGGCCCCGCCGAGGCCGTCCTCGACGGGCCGGACGGCCCGGCGGGCCTGCCGTTCCTCCTGGTCCTCACGCACGGGTCGAACGGGGGAGTGGACGCCCCCGACCTGCTCGCCGTCCGCGACGTGGCGCTCGGGCTCGGCGGCGCCGTCGCACGCGTGCTCCAGCCGTTCCGCGCCGCCGGGCGGCGGGCGCCCGGCCCGGCGGCCAAGCAGGACGAGGCGTGGCTGGAGATCGTCGGGGCCCTCCGGCGGCGGTACGGCGACGTCCCGCTGGTGCAGGGCGGGCGCAGCAACGGCGCGCGGGTGGCGTGCCGGACGGCGCGCGAGGCGGGCGCGGCCGGCGTGATCGCGCTGGCGTTCCCGCTGCACCCCCCGGGCAAGCCGGACAAGTCGCGCGCCGGCGAACTGCGCGCGGCGGGCGTGGAGGTACTGGTGGTCAACGGCGACCGGGACCCGTTCGGGATTCCGGACGCGGCGGACGCGGCGCAGGTGGCCGTGCTCCCCGGCGAGCGGCACGACCTGGCGAAGGACCCCGCGGCGGCGGGCGCGGCGGCCGGGCCGTGGCTGCGCCGCTGGTCGGCCGGACCGCGGGTGGCTGGACGCCGGCCCGCCGGAGCGGGCCGGACGACCGCCTAGCGGCGGGGTGGAGCGCGCCTCCGGACCGGGATCGGCCCAGAGGTTCCGGGCAGGTGGCGTTGCCCCCGAGAATGATCACCCGTTCGGACTAGTCCCCGTGCGGGAACCGGTCAGGCGGCGGACGGAGCCTTCAGGTCCGTCGGCCGGTGCGGTGCGATGATCCCCCCGTTGGGCAGCAGCTCACCGGTGTCCTCGAAGAGCACGACGCCGTTGCACAGCAGGCTCCACCCCTGCTCGGGGTGGCTGGCCAGCGTCCGCGCGGCGTCGCGATCGGATCGGTCGGGAGAGGGACAGGGCGGCTGGTGCGGGCACATCGGCGTGCCTCCGGTCTCAACTACTCGGTGGTTGGTGCTTCCTCTTGTGACGCACCTCAGTGTGGAACGGTTCGCTTCATCGCGGCCATAGCCCGTTGGGACGGTTGTCCCTGGTACCGGAGTACCGGACGGCTGTGACCCGTCTCACCCCGAGGTGTCAGGCATAGCGTGCCCTCTGCGCGATATCGGGCGAAGAACGACACGCCGTCGGTTCGGTGAACTCTGCCCCGATCTTTCGGCCGGACGGCGGCGGGCCGCCCCGAGCCGCCCGCCGGGGACGCCCCTGGACGCCGCCGGGACGCCGTCCTGCCGCCGCCGGTCCCTGGGCGGAGGCCGCGTCCCCCTGTGGCCACGGGTGTGCGGTCGTTCGCCCTGGACCTGGCGGCCACGGCCCCTACGATGGCCACGCGGAGCGGGTGAAGGGGGAGGTGAGGCCGCCGTGCGGGTGGCGCTCTTCGTCGCGTGCTTCAACGACGCGCTGTTCCCCGGCACCGGCCGGGCGGTGACCGGGCTGCTGGAGCGCCTCGGCCACGAGGTCGTCTTCCCGCCGGGGCAGGGCTGCTGCGGCCAGATGCACTGGACCACCGGCTACCACCGGGAGGCCGCCGACCTCGCCCGGGGCTTCGCCGCCGCGTTCGAGGGCCGCGAGGTGGTGGTGACGCCGTCGGCGTCCTGCGCCGCGACCGTCCGCGAGGCCTTCCCGCGCATTGCGCGGGCGGCGCGCGATCCCGCGATCGCCCGCGCCGCCGAGGACCTGGCGGTCTACGAGCTGTCGGAGTTCCTGGTGGACGTCCTCGGCGTCACCGACGTCGGCGCCTACTTCCCGCACCGCGTCACCTACCATCCGACCTGCCACTCGACGCGGGGCCTGCGGGTGGGCGACCGGCCGCTGCGGCTGCTGCGCGCGGTGCGCGGCCTGGAGCTGGTCGAGCTGCCCGCCGCCGGCGAGTGCTGCGGGTTCGGCGGCACCTTCGCGCTGAAGAACGCCGACGTGTCGGTGGCGATGGTGGCCGACAAGGTCCGGCACGTCCGGGGCACGTCCGCCGACGTGGTCTGCTCGGTCGACAACTCCTGCCTGACCCACATCGGCGGGGCGCTGTCCCGGCTGCGCAGCGGCGTGCGGGTGATGCACCTGGCCGAGATCCTCGCGGAGACGGGGCCGGGATGACCCCCTCCGGACCGGCCGGCAGAGCGCCGGGCGCGGGGGACGGGCCGGTCCCGCCGCCCATGCCCAAGTTCGCGACCGCCGCCCGGGACGCCCTGGCCGACACCCGGCTGCGCCGCGGCCTGCGCAGCGCCACCGAGGCCGGACGGGCCCGGCAGGCGGGCGCCGCCGCCGAGCTGGACGACTGGGAGGCGCTCCGCGAGGCCGGACGGGCGATCAAAGACGCGGCGCTGCTCGGTCTCGACGTCCACCTGGAGGAGCTGGAGCGCGCCGTCACCGAGGCCGGCGGCACCGTGCACTGGGCGGCCGGCGCGGCCGAGGCCCGCCGCGTCGTCACCGGGCTGGTCCGGGCGACCGGCGAGACCGGGGTGCTCAAGGTCAAGCCCGCGGCGGCGCGGGAGATCGGGCTGGACGCGGCACTGGCCGCGGTGGGCGTCACCACCCACGAGACCGATCTGGCCGAGGTGATCGCCGGCCTCGGCGCCGTCCCGGACGGCCCGGACGGCCCGGACGCGCATCCCGACCCGGCGCGGATCCGCGAGCTGTTCCTGCGGGGCCTGCCCGGCGCGCCGCCGGACCTGACCGACGATCCCGCCGACCTGGTCGCGGCCGTCCGCGCCGCTCTGCGCGAGCGGTTCCTGACCGCGGGCGTCGCGGTCTGCGGCGTCGACTTCATGGTGGCCGAGACGGGCACGATGGTGCTGCTGGAGTCCGAGGGCAACGGCCGCATGTGCCTGACCCTGCCCGGCACGCTGATCGCGGTGGCCGGCATCGAGACGGTCGTGCCGTCGTGGACCGACCTGGAGGTCTTCCTCCAGTTGCTGCCCCGCTCGTCCGCCGGGGAGCGGATGACCCCGGCCGTGTCCACCTGGACGGGGATCACGCCTGGCGACGGCCCGCGCGCGTTCCACCTGGTGCTGCTCGACAACGGGCGCACCAAGGCGCTCGCCGACGAGATCGGGCGGGCCGCGCTGCGCTGCATCGGCTGCTCGGCCTGCCTGAACGTCTGCCCGGTGTACGAGCGCACTGGCGGCGTCCCCTACGGACCGGTCCACCAGGGCCCGATCGGCGCGGCGCTCACCCCCCAGCTGCGCGGTGTCAAGAGCGCGCACCACGCGTCCCTCCCGTTCGCCTCCACCTTGTGCGGGGCGTGCGCGGACGTCTGCCCGGTGAAGATCGACATCCCGGAGATCCTGGTCCACCTGCGCGGACGGGTGGTCGAGTCGCGCCGGCACCGCCCGGTGCCCTCGCCCGAGCTGCTGATGATGCGCGGGGCGGCGTGGACGCTGGGCGACCGGCGTCGCTACGAGACGGCGCTGCGGCGCGGCACTCGCTGGGCCCGGCTGTTGTCGCGCGGCGGGCGGATCCGGCGGCTGCCCGGCCTGCTCGGCACATGGAGCGACGCCCGCGACCTGCCCGCCCCACCGGCCGAGAGCTTCCGCTTCTGGTGGGCCCGCCGGCCGTCCCGCGCGCGCGGCGGGCGCCCGTGAGCTCCCGCGACGAGGTGCTGCGGCGGGTGCGGGAGGCGATCGGCGGCGCGCGCGGCGCGGCGGCCGACGTCCCGCGAGGCTACCGCCGGCAGCTTCCCGGGCCGGGCGCCGGAGCCGATCCCGGGGCGGGCGCCGAGGGCCGGGCCGACGTGCTCGCGCTGTTCAGCGAGCGGGTCGCCGACCACCGCGCGCTTGTCCGGCACGTGAGCGCCGACGACCTGGCCACCGCCGTCGCCGCCGCGCTGTGGGGGAGGGAGGCCAAGCGGATCATCGTCCCGGCCGACCTGCCGTTCGGATGGCTGTCGGAGCTGGACGGGGTGCGCGCGCTCGCCGACTCGCCCGCGACCGACCTGGAGACCCTCGGCGACGTGGACGGCGTGGTGACCGGCTGCGCGGTGGCGGTCGCGCAGACCGGCACGGTCGTGCTGGACGCCGGGCGCGCCCAGGGACGCCGGGCGCTCACGCTGGTGCCCGGCTACCACCTGTGCGTGGTGCACGCCGACCAGATCGTCGGGACCGTCCCGGAGGCGATCGGGCGCCTCGACCCGCGCCGTCCGCTCACCTGGATCAGCGGCCCGTCGGCGACCCGCGGCATCGGCGCGTCCCGGGTGGAGGGCGTGCACGGCCCCCGCCTGCTGGAGGTGCTCGTCGTCGAGGACTGACCGCGCCCCGCGATGTCCGGCGGGCGGACGGCGCAGGGGGCGGCCTGGAAGGCAGGCGGCGGTCTGGAAGGCGGCGGTGGTCAGCGGGCGGCGACGCCCGCGAGGACGAGGTCGAGGCCGGCGACGAAGCGGGCGTCCCAGTCGACCGGCCCCTCGGGGAGGGGCGGGACGCCCTCGGCCGTGCCGCGCACCTCCAGCGCCGCGTGCCCGATCACGTACCCGAGCAGCGTGTGCGCCGCGACGGCGGCCTTGGCCTCGGTGACGCCGCCCTGCCGCAGCAGCTCCTGGATCGAGGCGGCGGTCGGGACGAGGGCCACCGGGTTGCGCCGGGTGACCACCAGCGGCAGCACCCCGGCGTGGGCGAGCAGCCGCTCGCGGTAGGCGCCCGCCCATTCACGCAGCGCGCGATGCCAGCTCGCGCTGCTGTGCGTCTCGGCCGGGATGGCGGCGACGTGCTCGACCAGGCCGTCCAGGAGCTGCTCTTTGCCGCGGGGGAGGTGGTGGTAGATCGCCATGGCCTCGACCTCCAGCGCGTCACCGAGCCTGCGCATGGTGAGCCGGCCGAGTCCCTGGCCGTCGATGATCTGGAGGGCGGCCTCGATGATCCGCTCGATGGAGAGCGGCGGGCGGTGCTGCGCGTTGATGCTGGGCTGACGGACCATAAGTGATCACCTTACTGCGTAAAGGGCCGGAGTTTGGTGTCCCCTGGCACAACACGCCGGGCGCCGCGCGTACCCTTGCCTGGATCGCGTCTTGAAGATCGGAACGTTGAGGAGCACCGCCATGTCGCTGGGCCGCCGGGTGAGCAAGGACGTCGCAGAGCCGTATGAGGCCGACCGGCGGCTGGCCGCGACCTACCGGGACCGGCTCGCCGCCGCCACCGGGGCCGAGCACGCGCTGCGCGCCGCCCAGGCGGACGAGCGGCCCGCCGCCGAGCTCCGGCCGCTGGCCCGCACGTTCGAGGCCGCGCTGACCGAGGTGCTCGCCGCCGCCGAGGCCGGCGAGCGCGTCGAGATGGGCCCCAAGGTTTACGTCACCGGCGCCCAGGACGCCAAGGCCCGCCGCACCGCCGAGATCGCCCGCCGCCGGGCCGGGGCCCGGCACTCGGTCCGGCCGTGGACCGCCGAGGTCGACCGGCTGCGCACCGCCCGCGAGACCCACAAGCTGAGCTTCCGGCCGGGACCGGCGATCGGCGTCTGACGCCGCGGCCGGCGCGCCGGGGGGCGTGCAGCGGCCACTCGCGCGACACCACGTCACCGAGTGGCACCGGCCGCCGAACTTTGAGATTCTGCCCCCTTGGGGAACGCCGGGGCGCTCCGCGCCGACGTCGCGCGGGACCGCGACGGGCGCGCGGGACGCGCTCCGGCGAAGGGGGCCGCACACCGAGACGGTGCTCTGGACGCGGGGGGAACATTCACTTGGAGCGCACGCCGCCGGACCGGCATCGCGTCCTCGGGTCCTATGCGGACGGGGTGCGGGCGATCCGGGCGATGGCGGCCCGTGTCGACGACTGGAGCGTGCCGACCCCCTGCGCCGACTGGCAGGCCATCGACCTGGCCGGGCACCTGCGCTGCGTGGCCGAGAACTACCTGGAGTACCTCCAGGACGCGCCGGACAGTCGGCTGGCCAAGCTGTTCGCCCGGGAGGTGGCGAGCGCGGTGCTGATCCGCCAGCAGGCCCGGCAGAACGCCACCGAGCTGGCGGTGCTGCACCCCGAGCCGGGTCCGGAGCGGATCGTCGCCTTCACCGTGTCCGCCGGGGCCTACGCCGACCTGATGCCCGACATGTGGGACCGCACCCACCTGATCTACCGGGGCACCAAGTACACCGTCGGCGACCACGCGGGCGCGGCCTGCGTCGAATGGCACCTGCACGCCTGGGACCTGGCCCGCGCGGCGGGCGGCGACTACCGGCCGCGCGACCCCGAGCTGCTGGTGTCGGCCTGGCACTGGGGCGTCCCGCACCTGCCGCTCGGCGCGGGCGACCCGTGGGAGACCGTGCTCCGCTCGTCCGGCCGGTCTCCGGGCTGGCCCGCCTGACCCGGTACCGAATGCCGCATTCGGATGCCCGAAAATTGGTGATCTTGGTCCTGGGGCTTGATCACGGTCGCGATCGCCTGTTTCCTTGCCAGTGATCACTGGTGAAAGGTGGGCTTCCGTGGGGCGACGCGTCCTGTCCTTCTTGACGACCCTGGCCTTGCTGCTGGGGCTGGCGAGCCCGGCGGGCGCCGCGCCGCCCGGCCCGTCCAGTACGGCCGGCCGGCAGGGCGCGCGCGGTGGGCACGGCGCGCAGCGCGCCGCGTCCGCGCCGAAACCCCGGTCGGGCACGCCCGTCGTCGGCGACCGCTCGTCCGGGGGCCGCAACGTCAAGGCCGCGACGCCCAGGCCGGCGAGCCGCGCGCGCGCCGCGGCGGCGTTCGACGAGTCCTACGGCGACGATCAGCTGCTCACCGCGCCCACCCAGTGGTGGACGGTCAACGGCTGGACCGCCGAGCAGATCGTCGACTACGCGCGGTCGCAGGACGCGCGGATCAGCGACCTGGCCGTCCAGCCCGGCTCGCAGGTGCTGTTCACCGCGACCCTGGTCAAGAACACCGGCGCGTACTGGGTGAGCGGCTGGGGCCTCTGGTACGGCCTCACCGAGGCCGGGGTGGTCGACACGGCCAACGCCTACAGCCAGCGCCCGGTGTCGATCAGCCGGTACTGGACGTCCGACGGCTGGCGCTTCGCGGTCGCGCTGCTGGACAACACCGGCGCCGGGGCGCGCGGCTGGTGGTGGTATTACGGCGACCAGAACTACGTGATCGGCCAGCAGCAGGCGATCGGGGGCCGGGTGACCCGGGTCCGCCCGTTCGACGACGGCGGCACCCGCCGCTACGACATGCTCATGTCGGGGAGCGACCAGACGTTCTGGTGGTGGTTCGGCGGCTCCGACGGAGCGGTCAACGACCAGATCCGGCAGAACGGCGCGCGGATCGTGGACGCGAGCCGCAACGACGACGGCACCTTCAACGCGATCATGCTCCGCAACACCACCGGCTACTCGCCCGGCTGGTGGCACGGGTTCACCCACGACGAGCTGAAACAGAAGGCGCTGCGGATGGGCGGCCGGCTGATCACCGCCCAGGGGTACACCGAGAACGGCCGTGAGCGGTTCATCGGGACGATGAGCAGGGAGGCGGCCAGTGGCACCCCGCTCGCCACGGCGATGGTGCAGAACACCGTGGTGCACACCGCGCTCGCGCACGGCGGCGGGGCCGTCGCCGAGCTGAGCGATTCCACCCTCGGCAAGATCGGCTACGCGTTCGGCACCACGGTGGACGCCCGGGTCCGCATCGCCAGCGTCTCCAAGACCTTCGCCGCCGCCGAGCTGATGAAGCTGGCCGCGGCGGGCACGGTGTCGCTGGACGCCCCGGTCTCCACCTACCTGCCGGGCGTCAACGGGGGCGGCTCGATCACGCTGCGGATGCTCCTGCGGCACACCAGCGGCCTGTACAACTTCACCGAGGACCAGCCCGACTTCGCCACCACGATGACCCAGGGGTTCACCTACGCGCAGCTCCTGGAGATCGTGAACCGGCACGCCCCGGTGTTCGCCCCGGGCGCCCGCTACAGCTACTCCAACAGCAACTACCTGGTCATCGGCATGATCATCGAGCGGCTCACCGGGCGCTCCTACTCCGACGCGGTCTTCCGCGACATCATCGGCCCGCTCGGGCTGTCCGCCACGTCCGTGCCGTCCGACACCGCGATCTCCTCGGTGCGGCTGCGCGGCTACTGGTGGGACCCGGCGGCGTCCGACGCGGTGGAGGTGACCGGGCAGAACGCCTCGCGCTGGGCCACCGGCGGCCAGATGATCTCCAGCGTCTCCGACCTCAACACCTTCTACAAGGCCCTGCTGAGGGGTTCGGTCACCGGCGCGGCCGGAGCGAACGAGATGAAGAGCAGCCTGGTCTACAGCGGAGTGGGCAGCAAGTACGCGGGCCTCGGCATCTTCCGGACCACCTGGTGCGGCAAGAACGTCTACTGGCACGACGGCAGCATCCCCGGGTACCGGACCTGGTCGGTCCACTCCGAGGACGGCTCGCGCAGCCTGAGCTGGGCCTACTCCGACCAGCGCCGCGCCGACGACGTGGACTTCGACGACGAGTTCATCCAGGACGTGTTCTGCTACCTGTGAACCGTCCCCGAGGGCGGGCCCCGGGCCCGCCCTCCCCGGCGGGCGGACGCCCGGTCAGGCGTGGTCGCTGACGAGCTCGGCGCCGCGCGGGTCGGCGGCCCTGGCGCAGTGGGCCGAGCAATACCAGTGCCGGTCGACCTCGACCCCGTGCCCGACGACGCGGCACTCGCAGTGCTCGCAGATCGGTGCCATCCGGGTGATCGCGCACTCGAACGAGTCGAAGGTGTGCACGACGCCCTGCGCGTGCACCTCGAAGCTCATCGCGTAGTCGTTGCCGCAGACCTCACAGGCCGCCATCGACGGTTCCCCCAGTTCTCCGTCCGTCGCCTCCGTAGGCGATCTACCCAGATGGCGCGCGGTTGTATCCCCGGACGGCCCCGGGCTGGCCGAACACCGGTTCGCGGCCGTCCTCCAGGTAGAGCACGCGCTGCTCGGCGAGGGCCCGCAGGCTCGGCGCCATCCGGCGGGCGACGTGCGGCGGGGCCAGGTCGGGGATCCGCTCCGGGGCCACCAGCACGTGGCCCGACAGCTCGTCGGGCGGCAGCCGGATCGCGTCGAGCTCGGCACCTGTGATCGCGCCGCCGAAGACGAAGACGTTCACTGCGTCGATGCCGTCGCGGGGGGCGCCCCAGTCGACGCAGACGAGGCCGTCGAGCCGGGGGACGAGGCCGAGTTCCTCCTGGCATTCGCGCACGCACGCGGTCAGCGGGGACTCGCCCTCCTCGATGACCCCGCCCGGCAGGAACCAGCCCGCGCTGTAGGTGGGCTTGACCAGGAGCACCCGCCCCAGATCGTCGAGCAGCAGGGCCGACGCCGCGCCGCGCGTCCGCGGCAGCGAGGCGTAGTACTCAAGGTCGGGCATGCTCCGAGATTAGGCCGGATGGGCGCGCGCCCACCCGCCCGCGGCGGGGGTGGGGGCCGCATCCGTTCGCGAGATCGGCGGGCCGCCGCCAATCCGTTCGGTAACCGGCCCTGCGGCGACGAATGGGCCATGACAACGGTCGACAACGCTTGACACGTGATCGTCAAGAATTCTCGCCCGGGCCCGCCCGAGGCTCCGGAAGGTGCCGCCTGACCTTGGCGAACGGGCCGCCGTGAGCGGCTCTTGACCGGCAGGTCACACACGGGACACAAGGGGTATATCCGGCGCGAACGGGCTCGCTGTGCGTCCGGGACCCACCGCACCGTCCGCACTGCGCGCTGCGACACGGGACGACGCTGAGTGACGGCCGGCCGAGTGGGTCGCCGCCGGAGCGGGCGCCGAGACGGGACGCGCCCGCCGCGTGTGCGGAGACACGCGCGACCGCGGCGGGTTTTGTGCTTTTCGAAAGAATGCCGGGAATTCTTTCGGTGCGGATCGTCCGTCGGGCACGATTCGATTTCGCGGTGAGCGTCCTTTAACACGCCGGTGACAAAGGTGACGCAAACGCGAAACGGCCCCTGCTGAGGATCGGCTCATGGACCTCGGAGGGGGGCGGGCGGACCGGGCGCGGACGCTCCGCCTCGACCTTACAACGTCAAGGCCCGGGGCCGTGGCGTCGCCGACACTCGGCCCGGCCGCTTCACGTCCCGCGTCCTCGAGCCCGAACGCAGCAGATCCCGCCGGTCCCGGTGACCGGCCCCGCCTGGAGGTTGCCGCCCGATGACCACGACCCACGACGCCGTCCTCACCCGGGACCCGGCCGAAGACCGCGTGGAGGTGGCGTTCGCCCATGACCACCGAGAGTGAGCCGCTGGCCGGGTTCGCCGTCGGCGTGACCGCGGCCCGCCGGCACGAGGAGCTGACCTCGCTGCTGGAGCGGCACGGCGCGCGGGTGGTGCACGCCCCTGCGATCCGGCTCGTCCCGCTGCCCGACGACGGCGACCTGCTGACCGCGACCCGCGCGTGCATCGAACGGCCCCTCGACTACGCCGTGGTGACCACCGGCATCGGCTTCCGGGCCTGGCTGGAGACCGCGGACGGATGGGGCATGCGCGAGGCCCTCCTCGGCCGGCTCGCCGAGACCAGCATCGTGGCGCGCGGCCCCAAAGCGCGCGAGGCGATCCGCTCGGCCGGGCTCCGGGAGCGGTGGTCGCCGGCGTCGGAGGGCTGCGCCGAGGTGATCGACCACCTGCTGGACAGGGACCTGGACGGCGCCCGCGTCGCCGTCCAGCTCTACGGCGAGCGGCATCCGGAGTTCATCGAGGCGCTGCGCGACGCCGGCGCCGAGGTGATCGACATCCCGGTCTACCGCTGGTCGCGGACCGAGGACTCCACGCCGCTGCGCCGGCTCGTCGGCCAGGCCGTCACCGGGACCGTGGACGCGGTCGCCTTCACCAGCGCGCCCGCCGTCGCCGCGACGCTCGCGGTCGCGGCCGAGGACGGACTGGAGGAGCCGCTGCTGGAGGCGCTGCGCACCCACGTGGTGGCCGCCTGTGTCGGGCCGGTGACGGCCCAGGCCCTCACCGACCGGGGCGTGCCGACCGTCCAGCCCGAGCGGGCCAGGATCGGCGCGCTGGTCCGCGCACTGGTGTCCGACCTGCCGCTGCGGCGGGCCCGCCGGGTCCACGTCCGCGGCCTCCTGCTGGAGCTGCGCGGCCACGCGGTGGTGCTGGACGGGCAGCTGCGGCCGATCGCGCCGGCGCCGATGGCGATCCTGCGGGCGCTGGCGCGGCACCCCGGGCACGTGGTGTCGCGCGCGGAGCTGTGCGGGGTGCTGCCCGGCCGGCTGGTCGTGGGCGGCTCGCCATGGTCGCGGGACGCGCGCCCGCAGGCCGACGAGCACGCGGTGGAGATGGCGGTGGCCCGGCTGCGGCGTGGCCTCGGCCGCAACGGGATCGTCGAGACGGTCGTCAAGCGCGGCTACCGGCTCGCCGGCGACCCCCGGCCGGCCGGACAGCTCCGCGCGGGCCTCGGCGGCTGAACCCGGCGCCGGCCGCGGCGCCGGTCGCCGAGGGCTCTTGCCCCTACCGTGTCCGTCCATATCCGGGTGTTTTGCCAGGTCCGACCTAGCCTTCAAAAGGGGCCGCCGAACGCGCGGCCCGGTGAGGAAAGGGGAGTCGGACATGCCGGAAAGAACCTCGTACGAGCCCGGCACGCCGTGCTGGACCGATCTCGGCACGTCCGATCTGGAGGCGGCCATCGCCTTCTACGGTGCGCTCCTCGGCTGGCACACCCGGACCGAGCCCGATCCGGCCGCCGGGGGCTACACGATGGTCTCCCTCGCCGGCGATCCGGGCCGCCCGATCGCCGGGATGATGCCCCTCCAGGCCGAGGGGCAGCCGGTCCTGTGGACCACCTACATCAGCGTCGCCGACGCCGACGCCACGGCCAAGGCGGCGGAGGGCGCGGGCGGGCGGGTGTTCATGGGCCCGATGGACGTCATGGACCTCGGCCGGATGGCGCTGCTGGCCGACCCGTCGGGCGCGGCGATCGGCCTGTGGGAGCCGAAGGAG
Organism: Spirillospora sp. NBC_01491; assembly: GCF_036227065.1. Taxonomy (GTDB): domain Bacteria; phylum Actinomycetota; class Actinomycetes; order Streptosporangiales; family Streptosporangiaceae; genus Spirillospora; species Spirillospora xylanilytica. The sequence continues at coordinate 952,736 of NZ_CP109432.1, read as the reverse complement.
TTCTCCGGCGCGGCCGTGGTGAACGAGCCCGGCACCTACGTATGGAGCGAGCTGGCCTGCCGCGACGTGGAGGCCGCCAAGGAGTTCTACGGCACCGTGCTCGGCTGGCGGGGCGACACCCAGTCCTCCGGCCCGATCCCCTACACCGAGTGGGAGAACGGCGGCACGACCGTGGGCGGCATGATCGAGATGGGCGGCTCCTGGCCCGCCGACGTCGCGCCGTACTGGACGGTCTACTTCGCCGTGGCCGACTGCGACGCCACCAGGGCGCGGGCCGTCGAGCTGGGCGGCGCGGCGCCGGGCCCGGCCCTCGACATCCCCGTGGGCCGGATCGCCGCCCTGACCGACCCGCAGGGCGGCCGTTTCTCCATCATCCAGATGAACTCCTGACCGTCCGGCGTCTCCGGCTCCGTCGGCCGATCCGCGACGCCGAGGAGGCCGCATGACGGACGGGGAACCCGCCATCGAGGTCGCCGGACTGATCAAGCGGTTCGGCGACGCGGAGGCGGTGCGCGGGATCGACTTCGCCGTTTGGCCGGGGGAGGTCTTCGGCTTCCTCGGCCCGAACGGCGCCGGCAAGTCGACCACGATCAACATGCTCTGCACGCTGCTGCGGCCGACCTCGGGCTCGGCTCGGGTGGCCGGGTTCGACGTGGTGCGGCAGCGCGACGACGTGCGCCGCCGCATCGGCCTGGTCTTCCAGGACCCGACGCTGGACGGCTACCTGTCGGGCGAGCAGAACCTGCGCTTCCACGCAGAGCTGTACGGGGTGCCGCGCTCGCTCACCGCCGACCGCATCGGGCAGGTGCTGGAGATGGTCGGACTGTGGGAGCGCCGCCGCGATCTCGTGCAGACCTACTCGGGCGGCATGAAGCGCCGCCTGGAGATCGCCCGCGGCCTGCTGCACTCGCCCCGCGTGCTGTTCCTGGACGAGCCGACCGTCGGCCTCGACCCGCAGACCCGCTCGTCCATCTGGGAGTACATCCGTCACCTCAAGGAGACGGAGGAGATCACGATCTTCATGACGACCCACTACATGGACGAGGCGGAGTACTGCGACCGCATCGCGATCATGGACTCCGGCGTCATCGTCGCGCTGGACACCCCCGAGGCGCTCAAGGCCGGCGTCGGCAAGGACCGGGTGCAGATCCGCACCGCCGACGACCCGGCCGCGATCACCGCGCTGAAGGCCCGGTTCGGCCTGGAAGCCGTCGTCGCCGAGGGCGCGGTGACCTTCCCGGTCGCCTCGGGCGAGGTGTTCGTCCCGAGGCTGTTCGCCGAGCTCGGCGTCCCGATCCGCTCGGTGAGCGTGGCGCGGCCGTCGCTGGACGACGTCTACATGTCGTTCACCGGCAGCACGATCCGCGACGCCGAGGGTTCCGCCAGCGACCAGATGCGCCTGGCGATGCACGCGAAGGGACGATAGCCCAGCTCAGCACTCATATCTGACCCTTCTTCGGGCCGGGCCAGCCGATCCGAAGCAGCGGCGGCCAAACCCCGATCGCCGCTGGGAGACGGACGATTGGGAGACGATTGGGAGATGATCATGACGGGGGCACTCCTGCGATCTTCCGGCGCCGGCCCTCGGGAAGCCGGTTCAACAGCGGCACAGGCGAGGTCGGACTCATCGCCAGTCGGGCATCGAGCGCACTCTCCCACCGCCGCTGCAGCGCTGCCACCAGTTTGTCCCGCATCCGCTGGTAGGTCGTACCTGGGGAACCCGTGCTCGCGTGGCGGCCATATCGCCGAACCCACGGCCGGAGGCGGCGCCGGCCTCAGAGGTACGCCGGGCCAGCCGCCGCCGAGGTCGACCAGCACCGGCCTGGCAGTCCGAGGTTTGATGCGGCCTGCGGCGACCGTCGGGTGCGGGCCGTCGCAGGCCGGCGTCCAGCACGTGTCTCCGTGGGTCCGCCAGGCGGGATGGCCGCCCTGTTTCGAGCGCGCCGAAGAACCGCGGGTCGTCGTTGCGGAATGAAGCATCCTTGGGGAACTTGCAGCGGTACCCGGATCCGGCATTGTGGAGCTGGGTGTCGATCTTCAACTTGGTGCCCGTGAAGGCTGGCCGCTGGAGCCCCATGAGTTCGCCCCAGCGCAGCCCGCACATGCGCACAGCACCCACATCGCCAGGTCGATGTCGCGGCCGGTCAGCAGAGCGATCCGCTCGGCCGTCAGAAGGAGCTGCAGGGGAGTCGATCCGGCGAATCGTCCGCGCAGGCTCATCTCCCAGAGCCGGATCTCCCCGGGATCGGTGATGCTGTCGGGGGTGCGTTCTCCGAACCAGGGATTGATCCGCTGCTCGATGTGATGCCGGTAGTTCTTGACGCTGCTGTCCTCCAGTTGCTGGCTGGGCAGCCATGTGGTCAACAGCCATTCCCCCAAGGTGACGGCGTGTAGGGCCGGGTCGCGCTCACCTCGAAGCCGTCTGTCGGCCGCGCGTTGCCCCTCCAAAGCTCGCATCCACTCCTCGATGCTGCAGCCGTCGAGTACAGCGCCCTTCCACTCGGCGACTAGGAGCTGTTTCCTGGATCAGGTTCGGAGCCTAGGTGTCCTTGGCCGACCTGGCGACGGAGTACAGCGTCGGACGCTCCACCATCCACCGCATCATTCACGGTCCGGGGGACGGTCAGAGCTGATCAACGCGTGGTCCGCGCCTCCCCTGGAATCAGAGCTGCATGAGCTTGTTGATGAGGGCGGTGAGCTGGGCGCGTTCGCTGGTGGTGAGGGGGGCGAATGTTTCGTCCAGGTAGGAGGAGACAGTGCTCTCGGCCCCGGCGAGGCGTTCGCGGCCCTCGTCGGTGAGGGTGACGGCGTAAGAGCGGCGGTCTTCGGGGTTGCGTTCGCGGCGGACGAATCCGGACTGCTCCAGGTCATCGCACACGTTCACCATGACGCTGCGGTCGATGCGCAGTTCCTCGCTCAGCACCTGCTGGGAGCAGGGGCCGACGGTGTCGAGCATCTTGAGCACCAGGTGCTGGCCGACACCGAGGCCGTGCCGGGTGGCGTGGGCGTCGGCGGCGCGGGCCAGGTACGCCGAGGCGCGGCACATCGCGATGTCGGGACGTTCGGCCGCGAGCGCCGGAAAGTACGCCGGACGGGCGGTCTTGGACGGCATGGGTCTCCTGCTCTGTCGACCTGCCCGAGACTACCAGAACCATCTTTTGGGCGATTGTTTGACAGTAGATCATTGACGATCATACGGTCGTGATCGTCTGTCCATAGATTATCTGCTCAAAGATGGAGTGTTGTGGTGATGCGTTCCGGCCGCCGGGCGACGGCGGCCCTGATTCTGTTGTGCACGGCGGTGTTTCTGGACTCGATGGACCTGTCGCTGATGGGCGTGGCGCTGCCGGCCATCGGCGCAGATCTGGCACTGCCCGACAGCACGCTGCAATGGCTGATGTCCGGCTACGCGGTCGCCTACGGCGGGTTCCTGCTGCTCGGTGGGAGACTGGCCGACCTGTTCGGACGGCGCCGGATGTTCCTGGCGTCGCTGGCGGTTTTCGCGGCCGCGAGCCTGGCAGGCGGCCTGCTCTCGGACGGCTGGCTCCTGGTCGCCACCCGCGTGGTGAAGGGCATCGCGGCCGCGCTGACCGCCCCGGCGGCGCTGTCGCTGATCACCACGACGTTCCCCGAGGGGCCGCGCCGCAACCGGGCGCTCGGCGGGTACGCGCTGGCCGGGGCCACCGGCTACAGCGCCGGGCTGATCGCCTCCGGGCTGCTCACCGACGTGAACTGGCGGCTGGTGTTCTTCCTGCCGGTGCCCGTCGCGCTGCTCGTGCTGGCCGTCGCCCCCAGGGTGATCCCGGCAGGACGCACCGACGGCCCGCGCACCGGATTCGACGCGGCAGGCGCCGGCACTGTCACCGGCGGCGTCCTGCTGCTGGTCTACGCGCTCACCGAAACGAACTGGCTCGCCGGCGTGGCGGCGCTCCTGCTGCTCGGCGGGTTCGTGGCGATCGAGCGGCGCCGGCGGGATCCGCTCGTCCCGCTGGGCGTGTTCCGTTCAAGACGGCTCACCTCAGCGAATCTGGCCGCGCTGGCCTGGGCGTGCGCGACGATCGGCTGGCAGTTCGTGGCCGTCCTCTACCTGCAGGGTGTGCTGGGGTACTCGGCGCTGGCCACCGGGCTGGGGATCGTCCCGATGGGGTTGGCCATCGTCGTGACCGCCAACCTCGCCGGACGGCTGATCGGGCGCTGGGGTCTGCGACGCACCGCCGCACTCGGGCTGCTCGTCCAAGGCGCCGGGATCCTGCTGTTCCTGCGGGCGGGCGCGTCCGGTGACTATGCGACCGTGCTGCTACCCGCGCTCATCGTGCACGGGGTGGGCAACGGCCTGTCGTTCCCCAGCCTCAACATCGCCGCCGTCGGGAGCCTGCCCGACGACCGTCAGGGCCTGGCCTCCGGCCTGGTCACCTCCGCCGTCCAGGTCGGGGCCGGCATCGGCGTAGCGGTGCTGGCGGCCGTGATGGCCATCCCGGCGTCCCCGCTGGACGGCTACCGCGCGGCGTTCCTGACCGCCGGGACCTTCTCGCTGCTCGGCGCGTTCACCGCCTATCTCGGCCTGCGCGTTCGTGCCGAACCTGCGGCACCCGAGCCGACGCGCACCGCACCGACCTCCACCCGAGCCTGAGGACCACGATGACCCTCGACCTGACCCCCGACGAACTGCTGTCCACCACCCGAGCCGTCCGCAAGCGGCTCGACCTCGACCGGCCCGTCCCGCGCAAGCTCATCGAAGAATGCATCGACCTGGCCACCCAGGCGCCCACCGGACGCAACCGGCAACGCTGGCACTTCATTGTGGTCACCGAGCCAGGCCCGCGCCGCAAGGTGGGCGACGTCTTCCGCCGCGCGCTGGCCGCCGCCGAGGGCCAACCGCTGAACGAGCACGACATCCGCCGCATGAACCATGCTCCGCGCTCCACCCAGGGCGTGTTCGACGGACTGCGGCACCTGACCGACAACATCCACCGCGTCCCGGCGTTTGTCATCCCCGCCATCGAAGGGCGCACCGACCGCGCCTCGGCGGCCGTCCAATCCGGAACATGGGGGTCGATCCTGCCCGCGACCTGGAACTTCATGCTCGCCGCCCGCGCCCGCGGCCTAGGCACCACCTGGACCACCGCCCAAGGACCGCTCGAACGCGAACTCGCCGCCACACTGGGCGTCCCTTACGACAAGGTCATGCTCGCCGCGTTCATCCCGCTCGCGTACACCATCGGTACCGACTTCAAACCCGCGCCCCGCATCCCACGCGACCAGGTCCTGCACTGGGACCGGTGGTAGATGCCCGGCCGCCAGGCCAGGCACCTGGCCCAGGCGTGCCCGCCGAAGGCGCGCCCGTCGTCGCGCAGGCCCGGGGCCGCGCCCTCGCGGCCGTCGCCGGCGCGCTGGCCCTCGACCCGACGCTGGCCGAGCCGGACCGGTGCCGCGACCTCGACCTCCTCGGCGAACTGCTGCGCCAGCTCCGGCCGCTGGCCCGCGCGGCCGATACGAACTGGAGCGCCGCCGGCTCACCAGGATGCCCGGGACCGAGCGGCGGCTCGCGGTCATCGGCCGCACCAACCCGGCCGCACCCCGAAAGCTGGAGGCCCTGTCGCAGCGTAGGTGAGGAATGTGCAGGGTCTTGAGGATCCGGCCGTAGTGTGCGATCGCCTCGCCGAGCTGGGTGGGGTTGCCGTCTGCGTTGGCCGCGGTGGGTGGCTTTGATGGCGTAGGCGGGTCGGCCGTCTGACCGTTCGCTTGATGGTGGCTGGTGCTGCTGCCAGGGTGGTGCGGGCGTGACAGCAGCGCGGTCGCGCCCATGCCGTAGCGGGCCAGGTCCACCAGCCGCCGCTGGGTGGGGGTGCCGACCAGGGTGCCGTCGTCAGAGGCCGACCAGGCGAGGCGGGGGAGCCGGAGCAGGGGCTGGCGGACGAGGAGCTCGAGCGCTCGAAGCTTATCGACGGCGCGGCGAAGGTCGGCGTGTGACAAGGGTGGGTCATCCGGGCGTGCTGCCCGTGACCATGTCGTTCACCGGCACGACGATCCGCGACGCCGAGGGTTCCGCCAGCGACCAGATGCGCCTGGCGATGCGCGCGAGGTGACGGCAGCCCAGGTCATCGCCTGCATTCGACCACGTGCCGGAGCCTGGACCGTTCGAGCCGAAGCACATCTCACCATGGTGACGCATGGTGTTGACGTGCAGGACGATGCCAGTGGTCGTCAGCCCAGAGCGGCCGACCGACCTCACTCCTCCGCGATGAGTTTCAGGGCGAAGAGCAGCACGTGCTGCCAGTACATGACCGGGCTCTCGAAGGACGGTGGGTCGATGTCGCAGATCTCCGCCACCAGACGGCGGAGCTCCGCACCGATCTCGGCTGGTGATTCCTCGTCGTAGGAGGCGTACTCCAGGTTGAGGTCCTTCAACCGTAGCCAGACCCGGTAGAGGGTCTCGACGAACAGCTCCAGGGAACTGTTGATGAGTGCGCGGTTCCGCTTCTCGTCCCCCGGCTTGTACCAGTAGATGTGGTGCTCCGCTTGGGACAGGCAGGCCAGGCCGCCGATACTGTTGACGATCACGATGTCGTCCTCGATGTCCGGCGGATCGCTACCCGGCTCTCCGATGTCGAGGACCTGGGCGATGGTACGAGGCTGCTCGGTCCCGAGGTCGCCGAAGAACAGCACCTCCATGAGCGAGCCGGGCAGGCCCACCTCGGTCAGGACCCGCCGGTCTTCCGGATCGCCGAAGTGTCGCTCGGCGACCTCCGGCGGCATGGTCTCGACCCAATCGGAGCCGAATGCCGATACCAGTTCCGCATGGGTGACCATTTCGGGCTCCTTGGCGTCGGGACGGCGCGTTGCGCACCGTCCCGGTCCATGACATCGCGGCACGCTGGGGCTTCACCCACCATTCGGTCTTCACCCGCGCATTCCGCGCCGCCTTCGATGTTCCTCCCAGCGAATACCGCCATAGGGCGCTCAGCACGCAGTAGCGGCTCCGCCGTTCATCGCGATCGGCCGATCAGCAGTTCCACACCGTCGAGGATGCACCGCATGCCGAAGTCGAGTGCCTCGTCCTTGCCGGACGGGTCGGCCAATGCCTCGGTCAGCGTGGGGAATCGGTCTTCGCGTCCGGCCAGTAGCGCGTTCATGGTGTCGGCCATCGCCTGCTCCGGGGCGTCGGCAGGTGACACCGCAGCGTGCTGCGCGATCATCCGGACGTGGCCGGTGAGGGTGGCGGCCACGTCGAGTTTCTGCGGGCCGGTCAGTCCGGTGCCGGTGAGCGCGGCGGTGGCCTGTTCCAGCCAGGCGAGTTCGTTGGGACCGGTCGCGCGTGCCCCGACGGTGACCTCCAGCGCCCACGGATGCGCCTGGAATCGGGCGTGCAGCCGCCGCGCCCAGGCCTCGAGTCCCGGCCGCCAGGCGCCGGCGGCCGTCTCCGGGGGCGGTGGTTCACCGACCGCGAGATCGACCATCAGCGCGACCAGCTCCGCCTTGCCCGGCACGTAGCGGTACAGGGCCATCTTCGTGACGTCCAGCCGCTCGGCGACCCGTTGCATCGTCACGGCGGCGAGCCCGTCGGCGTCGGCGATCTCGATGCCGGCGGCGGCTATCGCGTCGAGGCTCAGTGTCGGTTTCGGTCCGCGTCTGGGCGCGGACCACTGTTCCCACAGCAGCGTGATCGCTGTCGTCTCGGCCGCCATCGGCACTCCCTTGCTTGAAGAGATCACTGTGTCTATCGTACACTGTGTCTTCTGGACACAATTGTTTGACAGGAGAGTGACGTGAGCGTTCCCGCCCTACGCGGCCTGCGAGTCCTGATCTCCGGCGCCGGCGTCGCCGGCCCCGCCCTGGCCTACTGGCTGGCCCGGTTCGGGGCCGACACCACCGTTGTCGAGGTGGCGCCCGCGCTGCGAACCTCCGGCTTCGCCGTCGACTTCCGCGGCCCCACCCACCTGGGCGTGTTGGAGAAGATGGGCGTCCTGGAGGAACTGCGCGCACGGCAGACCCACGGCGGTGCGATGCGCTGCGTGGACGAGCACGGCCGCCAGATCTTCCGGCTGCCCGCCGAGTTCGCCGGCGGCGACATCGAGGTACTGCGCCGCGACCTGTCCCGGATGCTCTACGAGCGCAGTGCCGAGCGCACCGACTACCTGTTCGGCGACGTGATCGCCAACGCGGCGGAGACCGCCGACGGCGTCCAGGTGGAGTTCGGCCGCCACGGTTCGCGCGCGTTCGACCTGGTGATCGGCGCCGACGGCCTGCACTCCGGTGTGCGCCGCCTCGCGTTCGGGCCCGAGCAGGACTACGTGCGACACCTCGGCTACTACCTGGCCGGCTGGCAACTGCCCAACACGCTGGGGGCGGACGCCACACCCCGGCAGTACAACGTGCCCGGACGGATGGTCAGCGTTGGAGCCGACCATCGCGATCCGGACAGGGCGGGCGTCTTCGCGATGTTCACCTCGCGGCGGCTGGACTACGACTGGCACGACCTCGACGAGCAGAAGAAGCTCATCGCCGACGCGTTCACCGGCCTGCGCTGGCATGTGCCGCACCTGCTCGACGGCCTGCGCGACGCACCCGAGGTGTACTTCGACTCCATCAGCCGGGTCCGCGTCCCCGCCTGGTCATCCGGCCGAACCGCGCTGCTCGGCGACGCCGCCTGGGGAGTGACGCTCGGCGGCATGGGCGTGGGGACGGCCATCGTCGGCGCCTACGTACTGGCCGGCGAACTCGCCGCCGCCCGCGGCGATCACCGCGTCGGCCTCGCCGCCTACGAGAACCGCTTGCGGCCCTACGCCGCCAGATGGCAGCGCGGCGCCAACCCCGGCAGGTTCCTCGCCCCGGCCAGCCGTCTCGGCCTGCGCAGCCGCAACACGCTGTTCGCCAGCCGCCTGGGCCGGCGGCTCCTGATCAGCAGCACCAAGTCGCTGGCGACAGACACCGGCCTGCCCGAGTACGCCGCGGACCGGACCCTCTCCTGATCACGCCGGGCGGGGGCGCGCAGCGGGCGGACGCGGGTGGGCCGAGGTCTGGCCGTCGTCCAGGGCTCAGCGGGAGCCGGTGGCCGCCGGAGTCACCGTCGTGTTCACCGGTGCCGCCGGGGACGTCTTCGGTGCCGCCCGCATGCCGAAGTAGACGTAGGGTGTGCCGTCCGGAAGCGTCCCGAACACCAGGGGCAGCCACGGCGCGCTGACAGGGCCGATGGCCGGCATGGCGAGCACCGTGTCGGACACCGCCACCAGGTCGGTCTCGATCGGCGGTGAGTATTTGGCCATCCCGCCGGTCAGCTCCAAGCGCAGATGCGGCACGCCGTCCCGCTCGCCGATCGTGAGGCGCACGCCCTCGCGTTCATAGGTGCCCGCGAGCGCGCTGACGTCGACCGCCGGCGGTTCCGCGGCGGGAGCGAAGGCGCCGGGCATCCGCACCCCGGCGAGCTCACCGAGCAGCTCCTGGAACAGATCGACGAACAGTTCGGTCGCACCGCCGCCGTTGGTCAGCAGCGCGGCGACGACGCCGCTGCCGGGCACGACACGCAGGTAGGAGAACTGCCCGACCGCGGCGCCGTCGTGACCGTAGCCGGCGACTCCGTCCCAGTCGTACAGCGGCCACCCGTGGCCCCATCCGTCCGCCATGAACGACCAGCCGTCCAGGCAGTCGGCGGCGCGCCGCCGCATCGTCGCCGCCGACTCGGCGGACAGCACGCGGGTGCCGTCGGGCGCGGTACCGCCGTCGAGATGCATCCGCGCGAAGCGGACGACGTCGGCGGCAGTGACCATGACGCGCCCGTACGGCCCGGCCGAGCGCGGCAGCATGTCCCACTCCGGTGCCGGCTCCGGGTCGGTTCCCGGCCCGCCGAGATGGCCCATCGCCACCCGGAACCGCAGCGCCTCCTCCGGCAGGGTCATCGAATGCTCGAGACCGAGCGGCACCAGCAGCCGGTCGCGCAGCGCCTCGTCCCAGGTCTGCCCGGTGACCACCTCAACGATCCGGCCGAGGATCGCATACCCGGTGCTGGAGTAGGAGATGACGGTCCCGGGCGGGCAGTCCTGGCCCACGTTCGCGCACGCCTCCACGTAGCGGGCGAGGCAGTCGTCACCGCGACCGGTGTCGAGGGTGAAGTCCCCGGCGATCCCGCTGGTGTGGCTGAGCAGCCGCCCGATCGTCACGCTCTCGGTGACCTCGTCGTCGGCGACCGCGAAGTCGGGCAGCACGTCGACGACCCTGCTGTCGAGCCGCAGGTCACCGGAGTCGATGAGCTGCATCACCAGCGTCGCCGTGTACACCTTGGCGATCGAACCGGACTGGAACACCGAGTCCGTGGTCACCTCCACGCCGGTCCCTCGGTGCAGCACGCCACTGGCCAGCTCATGGATCGTCCCGCCCGCCAGCACGGCGAGCGCCGCGCCCGGCACGTGATGGACGGCGCGCAGCTCATCGAGCCTGGCCTGCCAGTGGTCGGCGTCGAATGACGGCATGATGACGGGTCCTTCCATACGATGTTCGGTACGCCGCACACTGTACGGACACCATGCGTCGTTCGCAAAGCCGTACACTGTTCGGAAAGGATCGTCGTGAGGAGACCGCATGCCGGCCGACAAGCAGCCCTACCCGTCGGTGTGGGCCCGCCCGCAGCGGCCCCGGCGCGAGCAGCCGCCGCTGGGCCGGGAGCAGATCGTGTCCGCGGCGCTCGGACTGCTGGACGCCGAGGGCATCGACGCCCTGAGCATGCGCAGGCTCGGCGCCCGCCTGAACGCCGGGGCCACCTCGATGTACACGCACGTGGCCAACAAGGACGAACTGATGGAGCTGGTCGTCGACGAGGTCTACGGCGAGGTCGAGGTCCCGGCCGCCGACGATCCGGCGGGCTGGCGCGCGGCCGTCACCCGCTACGCCCACAGCATGCGGGCCATGGTCCTGCGCCACCCCTGGATCGTCTCCGTGCTCGGTGAGGCGGGCGTGGCCTATCTGGGGCCGAACGTGATGCGGCAGAACGAGGCACTCCTCGCCGTGTTCGAGCAGGGCGGCTTCACGCTGGAAGCGGCCGATCGGGCCCTGAACACGGTCATGGCCTACGTCATCGGGGTGTCGACCAGTGAGGCCGCGTGGCTGACCACGCTGGCCCGCAGCGGCCAGAGCGAACAGGAATGGGTCGAGGGGCTCTGGCCGGCCGCCGAGCAGGCGGCACAGGCTTACCCGCGGCTGCGGAAGCTGTACGCCGCCCAGCGGAACCAGGACCGGACCGCCGCCCGCGACGACGAGTTCGACAGCGGACTCGAATGCGTCCTCCACGGTCTGGCCGCCCGTTTCGCCCCCGCAGGGGGCCCGCCCCGCCTCCGTGATCGGGTGGAGACGATCAAGCGCGAGTGACCGTGCCGGGAACGGGGCAGGGTGTGTCGAGAACGGCCCTGGCCTGGAGCGGAGCGCGAGGGGACGGTGACGGCCATGCCGGCGGCGACCATGGGCGAGCCGGAGGTCCCCGGCGTCGCGCGGGTCCGGGTGCCCGAGCGCAGCGTCCGGCACGACCTGCGCGCGGTGAAGATCGTCCTGCACCGGGAACTGATCCGGTTCTGGCGGGACAAGCTGCGGATGGTGTCGGGGCTGATCCAGCCCGTGCTGTGGCTGCTGGTCATGGGCACCGGGCTGTCCAACCTGCTGGCCCGCGGCGGCGGCTCGGACCGCGGCGTCGACCTGAAGACCTTCATCTTCCCCGGCGTGTGCGCGATGTCGGTGATGTTCACCGCGATGTTCTCGGCCGGGTCGATCGTGTGGGACCGCGAGTTCGGGTTCCTGCGTGAGATGCTGGTCGCGCCGGTCAGCCGCAGCGCCATCGTGGTCGGCAAGTGCCTCGGCGGCGCGCTGGTCGCGACGGTGCAGGGCACGGTGATCGTCGCCCTGGCCGGGCTGGCGGGAGTGCCCTACGACCCGCTGCTGCTGCTGGAGCTGCTCGGCCTGATGTTCATCGGGGCGTTCGCGCTCACCGGGTTCGGCGTGATGATGGCCGCGCGGATCACCAGCATGCAGTCGTTCTTCGGCCTGATGCAGATGGCCATGATGCCGATGCTGTTCCTGTCCGGCGCGCTGTATCCGCTGAACGGGCTGCCCGCCTGGCTGGCCGTCCTGACCCGGTTCAACCCGCTGACCTACGCCGTCGACCCGCTGCGGCGCGCGGTCTTCGCCCACCTGGACGTCTCGCCCGCGCTCCAGCGGACGTTCAATCCCGGCGTCACCTGGAACGGCTGGGTGGTCCCGGTATGGCTGGAGATCGTGCTCGTGCTCGCCATGGGGTTCGGGCTGATGGGCGTGGCGATCCTGGAGTTCCGCCGCGTCGACTGACGAGTGCGTTTACTTGTCCTTGGGGAAGTGGTGACACTTTCATGACCGTGGACTTTGGTGAAGATCGGGGCCCCGGCCCGTGCGCGCCCGGATACTGACAGAGCTCTGGAACAGAGCGGAGCCGACCGTATTCGAGGGGTGAGTTCAGGCACGTGAACGCGAACAGGACTGGCCGGCGGAGCGTGGCCGCGGTGGTCACCGGGATCGCCGCGGTGGTCGCCGCGGGGCTCGCCGGGGGACCGCCGCCGGAGGCCGCGGCGGCGGGGAAGGCGAAGGCGGCGCCGCGGACGGTGACGATCACGCGGTTCCTCGGCGAGCGGCGCCTCCCGCACATGATGAAGTTCCAGGGGACGACCGTCGGCGGCCTGTCGGGCATCGACCGCGACCCCCGGACGGGCACCTGGTACTTCGTCTCCGACGACCGGTGGCGCTACGATCCGGCCCGCTACTACACCGGCAGGCTCGACATCGATCCGGCCACCGGCGCGTTCACCGGGGTGCGGCTCAGCGGCGTCACCACGCTCCGGCGGCCGGACGGCACCCCGTACCCGGGCTACGGCAAGCCCGAGTCCGCCGACCCCGAGACGATCCGGTACGACCCGCGCACCCGGCGGGTGCTCTGGGGCAGCGAGGGCGACCGCCCCGACGCGTCCGCCCCGACGATCCCGGTATCGGACATGTCCATCCGGTGGGCGGGCCGGGACGGCGCCTACCGGGGCGCGCTGCCGATCCCCGGCGGCCTCAGGCTGACGGACACCGACAAGGGGCCGCGCCGCAACCTGGGCTTCGAGGCGCTGACGTTCCCGCCCCACGGCATCGCCGCGATGGTGGAGGGCCCGCGCTACGAGGACGGCGAGCCACCGACCGTCCGGCACGGGGGCCCGGCCCGCCTGACCCTGTGGGACCGGGCCGGGCGGGTCCGCGCCCAGTACGCCTACCCCGTCGACCCGGCCCCCGCCGCGCCGGTCCCGGCGAGCGGGTACTCCGACGGGGGCGTCTCGGAGATCCTGGCGGTCGACGATCACCGCTACCTGGCGCTGGAGCGGTTCTGGGCCGAAGGGGTCGGCTACAACGTCAAGCTGTACGAGTTCGACGTGCGCGGCGCCACCAACGTGCTGGCCCGCGACAGCCTGTCGGCCGGCGGCCCGTACCGTGCCGCGCGCAAGCGCCTGGTCGCCGACCTCGGCTCGGTGAGCAGGCCGACGCAGAACCTGGAGAGCCTGAGCTGGGGGCCGCGCCTGCGAGGCGGCCAGTGCAGCCTGGTGGTCGGCTCTGACGACAACTTCGACGCGCAGGAGGTCACCCAGTTCCTGGCGTTCTCCGTCAAGGGCTGCTGACCATCGCGATGAAGCCGAACCATCACGAGGAAGCGGGCAGGCCCCGCGAGGCCGGCTGTCACCGGTCTCGCGGGGCCTGCCCGCGTGGCGGTCTCAGACCGCGAAGTCGAGCAGGGGCTGGGCGTTGCTCGGGTGCCGCAGCTTGGACAGCGACTCCTTCTCGAGCTGCCGGATCCGCTCGCGGGTCAGTCCGAGGGCCTTGCCGATCTCGTCGAGGGTGCGCGGCGTCCCGTCGTACAGCCCGAACCGCATCGCCATGATCTTGGCCTCGCGCGGGGACAGGATGTCCAGCGTGCGGCGCAGCTGCTCGGCCATCAGCTGGCGGTCGACCAGCTCGGCGGCCTCGGGGCTGTCGGTGTCCTCGATCAGGTCGCCGATCCGGGTCTCGCCGTCCTCGCCGATGGTGGAGTCGAGGCTGATCGGCTGCCGGCTGGTGCGCAGCAGCTCGCGGATCTGCTCGGGGCTCCGGTCGAGCTCCACCGCCAGCTCCTCGGGGGTGGGCTCGCGGCCGAACCGCTGGTGCATGTCGCGCTCGACGCGGCTCAGCTTGCTGAGCATCTCCAGCACGTGCACGGGCAGCCGGATGGTGCGGGCCGAGTCGGCGAAGCCGCGCTGGATGGCCTGCCGGATCCACCACATCGCGTAGGTGGAGAACTTGTAGCCCTTGGAGTAGTCGAACTTCTCCACGGCGCGGATCAGGCCGAGGTTGCCCTCCTGGACGACGTCCAGCAGCGACAGTCCCCGGTCGGAGTACTTCTTGGCGACCGAGACCACCAGGCGGAGGTTGGCCTCCAGCATGTGGGACTTGGCGAGCCGCCCGTCGGCGGCGACCCATTCGAGGTCGGCGCGGCGGCGGGGGCTCGGCGACTCGGTCTCCAGCTTGTGCTCGGCGTACAGGCCGGCCTCGATGCGCTTGGCGAGGTCGACCTCCTGCTCGGCGGTGAGGAGCTGGCGGCGGCCGATCGCCTTGAGGTAGGTGTGCACCGAGTCGCCCATGGTGGTCGACTGGTCGTCCAGGTCGGCGGGCGGCTCGGCCTCGACCTCGGTGACCTCGAACGAGCCCTCGTCGTCGGAACCGGCCGCGGGGGAGGCAGGGGAGTCAGGGGAGTCGGGGGAGGCGGGCCGGGCCGCGGCCGACTGCCCGGCCGTCTTGCCGGACGGCTTCTTGGCGGGGGTCTTCTTCGCGTCGGCGGGGGCCTTCTTGGCGGCGCGCTTCTTCGCGCCGGCCTTGCTGGTGCCGGGGTCGTCCTCGCTGGCGAGGCTGACGCCGGCCTCGGAGAGTTCGCGCAGCATCGAGCGGCCCTGCGCCGGGCTGATGCCGGCGGCCTCGAAGGCCTTGCGCACCTCGTCGAGCGAGAGGCGTCCCTGCTGCCGGCCACGCTCCAGGAGGTCGCCGAGGGCAGGGCCCGCGGGCTCCGTGAGCGGGGTCTCTATGGCGGTTCGTGGCATGCGGACACCCCTCTCCCTTCGTGGTCTGAGTGCGACGCGGAGGCGGTATCGCTGATAGCGCTCGCACTTATCCGAACGTCGCGCGGGCGGCCTGTTGTTCCCGGCCCTCCACGTCAAGCGTCTCACAGCGCGGCGCGGTGAGCGGCCCGGTCCGCGCAGGGCGGTGCGGGACAGGGGCTCTCGCCATTTCCGGACGAATCTACCTTACTGCGTAAAGACGCCGGGCCGGTCGCGCATCCCCTGTCACATCCCGTCACCCTGCGACACCGCCTCGCCCCGAGGGCCCGCCTCCCTCCGGAGAGCCGGTGTCCGGAGGGAGCTGCCGGAGCGTCCCCCCGTATCTGGCGATCACGCGCTCGCGCAGCTCGGGGTCGTCGCGGGGGACCGGCTCCAGGAACACCTCGTCCACCTCCTGGTGCGCCTCCCGCAGCCCGTGCGCCATCCGCACGCAGGCCCGCTCGACGTCGCCGGAGGTCAGCGCCTCGCGGAAGTCCAGGCGGGCGCAGACCAGCACGCGGTCCGCGCCGAGCGTCATCGTCACGATGTCGACCACCCACTCGACCTCGGGGGCGGCGCCGAGGCGCTCGCGGACGTCGGCCACCAGCCGGGGGTCGGCCTGGTTGCCGATCAGCAGGTTGAGGTTGATCCGGCCGAGGATCAGCGCGACCGCGGTGAGCAGCACGCCGATGAGCATCGAGCCGGCGGCGTCCCAGAGGGGCGAGCCGGTGAGCTGGTGCAGGCCGAGGCCGGCGAAGGCCAGCAGCAGCCCGAGCAGCGCCGCGGAGTCCTCCAGGAGCACGCTGACCGCGGTCGGCTCGTCGGTCCGCCGGATGTGGGCGAGCAGCGGCAGCCCGTCGTCGCGGGCCGCGGCCCGCACCTGCCGCACCGCCTGCCGCCAGGAGATGCCCTCCAGGACGAACGACACCGCCAGCACGATGTAGCCGATCAGCGGATCGGCCTCCCCGCCCGAGTGCCCGGTGAAGGTCTGGACGCCCTGGTAGAAGGCGAACAGCGCGCCCATCCCGAAGATCGCCACGGCGACGAGCAGCGTCCAGATGTAGCGCTCCTTGCCGTACCCGAGCGGATGCCTGCGGTCGGCGGGCCGGCCGCTGCGGTGCAGCCCCACCAGCAGCAGCACCTCGTTGAAGGTGTCGGCGACCGAGTGCGCGGCCTCGGCGGCCATCGACGCGGAGCCGGTGAGCACCGCGGCGACGATCTTCGCCACTGCGATCCCCAGGTTGGCGGCGAGCGCGAGCACCACCGTCAGCGTGCTCTCCGGCGGTTGCTCCGCTGCCATCGGTCCCCCTCGGTGATCTCCTGTCCGGGGCCCTACCCGGTGATCGCGGCGGGGCAACCGCGACGGGGGGCAGGGGCCGGCGGAGGTCAGGCGTGGCGGAGCAGGGCCCGGTCGGGCTTGCCGGACGGGAGCAGCGGGATCGCCTCGACCAGCTCCAGCTCGTGCGGGGCCGCGTGCACCGGCATGGTCTCGCGGACCCAGGCGCGGAGCTCGGCGAGGGCGGGGGCGTCGGCGGCGGGGACGACGACGGCGGTGACGCGCTCGCCCCACTCGGGGTCGGGGCGGCCGACCACGACCACGTCCCGGACCTTGTGGTGGCGCGACAGCGCCGTGGCGACCTCGCCCGCGACGACCTTCTCGCCGCCGGTGTTGATCACGTCGTCGATCCGGCCGCGCACCCGGAGGCGGCCGTCCTCGACGGTGCCGAGGTCCGGTGTGACGAACCACTCACCGTCGCGGACGGCGGCGGTGAGGGCGGCGCGCCGCCGGTACCCGGTGAACAGGACCTCGCCCGCCAGCCGGATCCGGCCGTCATCGCCGACGGCGGCGCGGACGCCGTCAAGGGGGACGCCGTCGTAGACGCAGCCGCCGCTGGTCTCGCTCATGCCGTAGGTGGTGAAGACCCGGGCGCCCCGGCCGCGCGCCTCAGCGAGGAGGCCGGGGGAGGCGGCGGCGCCCCCGAGGATGATCGCGCCCAGGGCGCCGAGGTCGGTCCCGGCGTCCAGCAGCCGCCTGAGCTGGGTGGGGACCATCGCGATGTGCACGTCGCCGGCGGCCTCGACGGACGCGGGGTCGAAGCGGGGGTGGATCACCGGCGCGGCGCCGCCGAGCAGGGCGCGGGCGAGCACCAGGATCCCGGAGATGTGGCTGGTCGGCACGCAGCAGAGCCAGCGGTCGCCGGGCCCCGCGCCGATCCGGGCCAGCGTGGCGGTGGCGGAGTGGAGTACGGCGGTCGCGGACAGCTCGACGATCTTGGGTGTGCCGGTGGAGCCCGAGGTGGCGATGAGCACCGCGGTGCCCGGAGCGGCGGGAGCCCCCGGATCGGCCGGCGTCGCGGGATCGGCCGGCGTCGTGGAGGCGGTCGGCGTCGCGGGGTCGGCCGCCCGGTAGGGCTGGACGCCGTCCTCGGTCTCGACCGCGTGCGGCGCCAGGGTGCCGAGGAGCCCGCGGAGCGCGGGCGCGGGCAGGTCGGGGGAGAGCGGGCAGATGGCGGGGCCGCTGCCGTCGAGGGCGGCGGTGAGGGCCCCGTACAGGCGGGGCCCCGGCGGGAGCACGACGGCGTGCAGGCGGCGTTCCATGTCGCGATCAGCCTAGACGACCCCGCTGAACACGTTCGAATCGGTGAGGCGGTTGAATGGGGGCCGGCGACGCGCACAGGGCCGGCGCCGGGCGGGCTGAGAGGGGAGCACATGGTCTCGGAGCTGTTCGACGCGGGCGCGTGGAAAGAGGTCGAGGGCTTCGGTTTCACCGACATCACCTACCACCGGGCGGTGGACCAGGGGACGGTGCGCATCGCGTTCGACCGTCCGGAGATCCGCAACGCGTTCCGGCCGCGCACGGTCGACGAGCTGTACCGGGCGCTCGACCACGCCCGGATGTCCAGCGACGTCGGGTGCGTGCTGCTGACCGGGAACGGGCCGTCCCCGCGGGACGGTGGCTGGGCCTTCTGCTCGGGCGGCGACCAGCGGATCCGCGGCAGGGACGGCTACCGGTACGCCGAGGGCGAGACGGCCGAGTCGATCGACCCGGCGCGGGCCGGGCGGCTGCACATCCTGGAGGTGCAGCGGCTGATCCGGATGATGGGCAAGGTCGTCATCTGCGTGGTGCCGGGCTGGGCCGCCGGCGGCGGGCACAGCCTGCACGTGGTCTGCGACCTGACCCTGGCGAGCCGCGAGCACGGCCGGTTCAAGCAGACCGACGCCGACGTGGCGAGCTTCGACGGCGGGTTCGGGTCGGCCTACCTGGCCCGCCAGGTGGGGCAGAAGTTCGCCCGGGAGATCTTCTTCCTGGGCGACACCTACGACGCCGAGGCCGCGCACCGGATGGGCATGGTGAACGCGGTCGTCCCGCATGCCGAACTCGAGGCCACCGCGCTCGAATGGGCCCGTAAGGTCAACGGGAAGAGCCCCACCGCGCAGCGGATGCTGAAGTACTCGTTCAACCTCATCGACGACGGGCTGGTCGGGCAGCAGGTGTTCGCCGGCGAGGCGACGCGGCTGGCCTACGGCACCGGTGAGGCGGTCGAGGGGCGGGACTCGTTCCTGGAGAAGCGCGAGCCCGACTGGTCGCCTTACCCGTGGTATTACTGACGTTCGAATTGCATGGTTGGGGGGTCGAACGGGTGCGGGTCTACTCCATCCCGATGCGGACGCGGTTCCGCGGTATCACGCAGCGGGAGGGTGTGCTCATCCAGGGCCCGGCCGGCTGGGGGGAGTTCTCCCCGTTCGCCGAGTACGGCCCGGCCGAGTGCGCGCGCTGGCTGGCCGCGGCCCGTGAGGCCGCCTGTGACGGGTGGCCCGCGCCGGTGCGCGACCGGGTCCCGGTGAACGTGACGATCCCGGCGGTCGGGCCCGAGCGGGCGTTCACGATGACCCGGGCGTCGGGCTGCCGCACCGCGAAGGTCAAGGTCGCCGAGCGCGGCCAGTGCGACGCCGACGACCTGGCGCGGGTGGAGGCCGTCCGCGACGCGATCGGCCCCGGCGGCCAGGTCCGCGTCGACGTCAACGGCGGCTGGGACGTCGAGCACGCGGCCCGGATGATCCGCGCGCTCGACCGGTTCGGCCTGGAGTACGTCGAGCAGCCGTGCGCGACGCTGGAGGAGCTGGCGCTGGTGCGGCGGCGGGTCGACGTGCCGGTCGCGGCCGATGAGTCGATCCGCCGGGCCGAGGACCCGCTGAAGGTCCGCGCGGCGGGCGCCGCCGACATCGCGGTGCTGAAGGTGCAGCCGCTCGGCGGGGTCCGGGCGGCGCTGCGGGTGGCCGAGGCGTGCGCGCTGCCGGTGGTGGTGTCGAGCGCGGTCGAGACGTCGGTGGGGCTGGCGGCCGGGCTGGCGCTGGCCGCCGCCCTGCCCGACCTGCCCTATGCGTGCGGGCTGGGCACGCTGTCGCTGCTGGACGGCGACGTCGTGGCCGATCCGCTGGCGCCGGTCGGCGGCGAGATCGCGGTGCGGCGCCCCGAGGTCGACGAGGGCGCGCTGCGCCGCTGCGAGGTCGACGACGAGGGCTGGCGGCGCCGGGTCGCCGAGGCCGGGGCCCACCTGGACGGGGCGCCGCTGCCCGGGGGCGTGGGCCGATGAACCCGGCCACCGCGCTGGCCACCGTGATGGTGGACGAGCTGCTGCGCTGCGGGATGACCGACGCCGTGCTGGCCCCGGGATCGCGCTCGGCGGCGCTCGCGCTGGCGCTGCACGCCGCGGCCGAGGACGGCCGGGTCCGCCTGCACGTGCGGATCGACGAGCGTTCGGCGGCGTTCCTCGGGCTGGGCCTGGCCAAGCGGTCGGCCCGTCCGGTGGCGCTGGTCTGCACCTCGGGGACGGCCGCGGCCAACTTCCATCCGGCGGTGATCGAGGCGCACGAGTCGGGGGTGCCGCTGATCGTGATCACCGCGGACCGGCCGCCGGAGCTGCGTCAGACCGGCGCGAACCAGACGATCGACCAGGTCAGGCTGTATGGGTCGGCGGCGCGGTGGAGCACCGAGGTCGGCGTCCCGGAGAACCGTCCGGGCATGGTCGCCTACTGGCGGTCGCTGATGAGCCGGGCGTGGGGGCGGTCGCTGGCGCCGGCGCCCGGTCCGGTGCACGTCAACGCCGCGTTCCGCGAGCCGCTGGTCCCCGACGGCGACGAGAACTGGTGCGAGCCGCTGGGCGGCGACGCGACGGGCGCCTGGACGAAGGTGCGGAACGCGACGCCGGGGTCGGTGCTGCACGTCCCGCCGACGCGGCGCGGGGTGCTGGTGGTGGGCGACGGCGCGGTCAACGTCAAGCGGTACGTGGCGGCGGCGTCGATGGCGGGCTGGCCGGTGCTGGCGGAGCCGAGCGGCAACGCCCGGTACGGCGACCACGCGCTGTCCTCGCACCACTTCCTGCTCGGGGTCCCCGAGTTCGTCGAGCGGCACCGTCCCGAGGTCGTGGTGACCCTGGGCAAGCCGGGGCTGTCGCGCCCGCTGCTGTCGCTGCTGCGCCGGGCCGAGGAGCACATCGTGCTGGCGCCGGATCTGGCGCACTGGCCCGATCCGGTTCGGTCGGCGACGCAGGTGGCTCAGGACGTGGAGATCCCGGTGGTGTCGGGCGACGACGCGTGGCTGAAGTCGTGGCGGTCGGCGGATGTGGCCGCCGCGGCGGCGGTTGACGCGGTGCTGGACGCGGTCGCCGAGGTCAGCGAGCCGCGGTTGGCGCGCGACCTGGTGTCGGTGCTGCCGGGCGGTTCGCTGCTGTTCAGCGCGGCGAGCATGCCGATCCGCGACCTCGACCAGGTGATGCGGCCGCGGCGCGGCATCCGGATCATGGCGAACCGGGGGGCCAGCGGGATCGACGGGCTGGTGTCGACGGCGATGGGCGCGGCGCTGGCGCACAGCGGCCGGTCGTACGCGCTGCTGGGCGATCTGGCGTTCCTGCACGATCAGAACGGGCTGGTCCTCGGGCCGCAGGAGCGCCGCCCCGATCTGGCCATCGTGGTGGTCAACAACCGGGGCGGCGGGATCTTCTCGCTGCTTCCGCAGGCGGCGCTGCCGGGCCCGTTCGAGCGGGTGTTCGGCACCCCGCACCAGGTCGACCTGGAGCTGCTGGCGAACGCGCACGGGGTGCCGTACCGGCGGCTGGAGGCCGCGGCCGACCTGCCGAAGGTGATCGCGGGGGAGGGGCTGCGGATCGTGGAGGCCCGGACCGACCGCGACGCCAACGCGGTGCTGCACGCCGAGATGCGCAAGGCCGCGCACCGGGCCGTCCGGGAGCTGCCGGCCGTCCAGTGAGCCCCACGCCGCTCCACCGGGGCGGGGGAGGGGCGCCGAGCGGGTGGCCCCTCCACCTCACCGGGGGAGCGGGGGCTCACATCGGCGGAGGCGTCGACCGCGGGGAACCGGTGGCCAAGTTCTCGACGCTTCGGAGCCGGACATGATCGCGCAGGCCGGCGGCGTGGTCGGCCCGGTCCTGATCAATTGAATAATAAACTTACAACGTAAAGGCCCGGGGCTTGGGACAATCCCAAGCCCCGGGAAACAGCAAAGACCAAACCCTCCCCGACCGACGAGCGAGAATCGCGGGGCGGGGAGGGTCAGCCGATGAGCCGTTCGCGGATGGCATCGGTGTCCTCGTCGGTCCAGCCGTTGGAGGCGAGCCAGGTCATCGGACCGCCGTGCCGCTCGTCCATCCGGGCGAAGAACTTCTCCATGATGGAGGCGTGCGGCCGGTGGCTGTCGGCGGGCCGCGAGTCCAGGTCGGCGGCGTAGGTGTCGCTGGACCGCAGCCGCCGGAGGATCGCCTCGAGCCGGTCCCCGGTCTGGGCGTAGTCGGCCACGATGGCCTCCCGGGTCACCCCGGACGCCTCCAGTGCCAGCGCGCACACGACCCCGGTGCGGTCCTTGCCGGCGGCGCAGTGCACCAGGGACGCGCCGTCGGTGCGGGTCATCACGCGCAGGGCCGCCACCACCGAGTCGGGGCGTTCTTCCAGGTAGCCGAGGTAGTGGCCGGTCGAGCGATCGTGCTCGGGGCCGGCGGCGTTCTGCCAGGGCAGCACCTTGTCGGCGTCCACGCCCGCGGCGACGGGCTCCTTGGGGTTGTCGGCGGCGACATCGGTGTGCCGGCCGCCTTCGGTGAACAGCGAGAGGTGGTGCAGGGTGATGGTGGGGATGCGGGCCAGCGGGCCGGGCCCCTCGAGCTCGACCTCGGCGTCGCTGCGCAGGTCGATGACGTTCTTCAGCTCGTAGTCGTCGAGGAGCAGCCGCACGTCGGCGACCGTGAGGTCTTGTAGGTTGTCCGAGCGCAGCACCCGCCCGCGCCGCGTCGCCCGGCCGTCGGCCGTGGGGAGCCCGCCGAGGTCGCGGACATTGACCGCGCCGTCCAGATCGATCCAACGACTGCGTTCGCTCATGGCTTATGACCCTATATGGCGTACATGATCCGTCCTGGACGCAGGGTCCCCCGTAGGACGGAAGTGCCTGATGGGGAGAAATGGGTAAGTGGGACGGCGGGCCCTTACCAGTTTTCCCGGGACGGGGGCGTCGGCCGTTGGGACGACGACGACCGGCCGGGTCTGAGACCTGCGAGCCAGACCGGGGTTGGCTCCGCAGCGTGGCGCCCTCCGGGACCGCGGCTCATAGCCTTGAGGCAACGCGATCCCGCCCAGAAACGGAGGCTCCATGCCCGCCACTCTCGATGCCCCGCCCGTCCGGGCGGCCGGTAGTGACTTCGCCCCGCTGGCGCGGCAGGTCCGTGCCAGCGGGCTGCTCGACCGGCGCATCGGCTACTACGTGCGGGCGATCGGGTTGAACCTGGGCGCCACCGCGGCGGCCTGGGCGGCGGTCGCGTGGGCGGGCGGGTCGTGGTGGGTGGTGCTGCTCGCGGTGCCGCTGGCGCTGCTGTCGGGGCGGACGGCCTTCCTCGGGCATGACGCGGGGCATCGTCAGATCGCCGGTTCGGCCAAGGCCAACCGGCTGCTCGGGCTGCTGGTCGGCAACCTGATGCTGGGCATGGGCCACGGCTGGTGGACCGACAAGCACAACCGGCATCACGCCAACCCCAACCATGTCGGCAAGGACCCGGACGTCGGTGAGGGCGTCCTGGTGTGGACGCAGGAGCAGGCCGAGAAGGCCCGCGGCCGGGGCGTGTTCGCCTGGATCGGCCGGCACCAGGCCCGGCTGTTCTTCCCGCTGCTGCTCCTGGAGGGGCTGAACCTCCAGGTCAACAGCGTCCTCTACCTGCGCGGCCGGTCGGTCCGGGACAAGCTGGTGGAGGGCGGGCTGTTCGCCCTTCACGCGGCCGGCTACCTCGCGCTGGTGTTCACGCTGCTGTCGCCGGGCAAGGCGGTCGTGCTGATCCTGCTGCACCAGGGGCTGTTCGGGGTGCACCTCGGGTCGGTGTTCGCGCCCAACCACAAGGGCATGGTCATGCCGGAGCCGGGCGCGAAGCTGGGGCATCTCCAGCGGCAGGTCCTGACGTCGCGGAACGTCCGGGGCGGCCTGGCCGTCGACTGGTTCACCGGCGGCCTCAACTACCAGATCGAGCACCACCTGTTCCCGAGCATTCCCCGGCCGAACCTGCGCAAGGTCAGGCCGCTGGTCCGCGAGCACTGCGCGGCGGTGGGGCTGCCGTACGCCGAGACCGGGCTGATCGACTCGTACCGGCAGGCGCTGGCGCACATGCACGAGGTGGGCGAGCCGCTGCGCGGATGATCGGCGGACCGTCCGGGGGCCGGTCTCCTATGCTTGGCCGATTATGCCCGAAGGTCACACGATTCATCGCCTGGCCGTCGAACACCAGCGGGTGTTCGGCGGCCAGGCCGTTCGCGTTCTGAGCCCGCAGGGGCGTTTCGCCGCCGGTGCGGCGCGGCTCGACGGGCGGGTGCTGCTGGACGCGGGGGCGTACGGCAAGCATCTGCTGCTGCGGTTCGAGGACGAGCTGCTGCTTCACGTCCATCTGGGGATCTACGGGAAGTTCTCGTTCGGCGGGCTGCCGGTTCCCGATCCGGTGGGGCTGGTGCGGTTGCGGCTGGTCGGGCCGGGCGGTCACGCCGATCTTCGTGGGCCTAATACCTGCGAGCTACTCGAGCGGGGTGAGGTGAAGCTGCTGCGGGACCGGCTGGGGCCCGATCCGCTGCGCGCCGACGCCGATCCCGACGAGGCGTGGCGGCGGATCCGCCTGAGCCGGACGAGTGTGGCGGTCCTACTGCTGGATCAGTCGGTGGTGGCGGGGCCGGGGAACATCTACCGGGCGGAGGTGCTGTTCCGGCAGGGGGTGGATCCGTGGGTGCCGGGGCGTGCGCTGGGGCGTGATCGGTGGTTGGCGATCTGGGGGGATCTGCGGCGGTTGATGGCCGAGGGGGTGCGGACGGGGCGGATCGACACGGTGCGGCCCGAGCACACGCCGGAGGCGATGGGCCGGCCGCCGCGGGTGGACGATCATGGTGGTGAGGTCTACGTCTACCGGCGTGCGGGGCTGGCGTGCCTGGTGTGCGGGAGCGTGGTCCGTGCCGAGGTGGCGGCGGGCCGGAATCTGTTCTGGTGTCCGGGGTGTCAGCCCGCCGCGTGAGTCGGAGCGGTCTGGGGCGGAGGGCCCGTGTGGGTCAGAGCTGGACGTCCTGGTGGGCGCCGCCGCTCGGGCCGTCGCCGGGGGTGTCCTGTTCGTCGTGCTCTTGGTCTTTCTCGGTTCTGTCGCCGCCCGCTTTGCCGGTGCCTTTGCCGTTGCTGGTGTGGTCGTCCCCGGTGGCGCCTTTGGTGTCGGGCGGGGTGTTCTTGACGGTGTTCCGGTCGGCCGCGTCGTTCTGGGCGGTGGCTTTGACGGCGGCGCGGGCGGCGTTCGCGTCGTCGCCTGAGGCGCGTTTGTCGCGGCGGGCGCGGACGGCGTGGGCGAGGGGTTCGGCGGTGCGGGCGAGGAGGGGGCCGACGACCGCGAGGATGAGCACGTAGGCGGCTGCGAGGGGGCCGAGGCGGGGGTTGGCGCCTGCGGTGACGGCGAGGCCGGCGATGACGATGTTGAACTCGCCTCTGGGGACCAGGGCGGTTCCGGCGCGGATGCGTCCGATGGTGCCGACTCCGGCGCGGCGGGCGGCGAGCCATCCGGTGCCGAGTTTGGTGGCGACGCCGGCGAGGGCGAGGAGGGCGGCGATGCCGAGGACCGGGGGGAGGTCGCCGGGGTCGGTGTGGAGGCCGAAGAAGACGAAGAAGACGGCGGCGAAGAGGTCGCGGAGTGGGGCGAGGAGTTTCTGGGCGGTGTGGGCGAGGGGGCCGGAGAGGGCGATGCCGACGAGGAAGGCGCCGACGGCGGCGGAGACCTGGAGTTGCTGGGCGACTCCGGCGACCAGGAGGGTGAGGCCGAGGACTTTGAGGAGGAGGACTTCTTCGCTGGGGCTGGCGACGAAGCGTTCGACGAGGGAGCCGTGGCGGAGTGCGACGTAGAGGATGACCGCGATGGTGACGGCGGCGATGGCGAGGGCGGCGGCGCCGCCGATGAGGCCGGCGCCGGCGAGGAGTGCGGTGAGGATGGGGAGGTAGGCGGCCATGGCGAGGTCTTCGAAGACCAGGACGGACAGCACGGCGGGTGTTTCGCGGTTGCCGAGCCAGCCGAGGTCGCCGATGACCTTGGCGGTGATGCCGGAGGAGGTGACGTAGGTGATGCCGCCCATGGCGACGGCGGCGACGGGTCCCCAGCCGAGGATGAGGGCGGCCAGGACGCCGGGGGCGGCGTTGAGGGTGATGTCGACGAGGCCGACGGGTGCTGAGGTGCGGAGGGTGCCGACGAGTTCGTCGGCGGTGTATTCGAGGCCGAGGGTGAACAGCAGGAGGATCACTCCGACCTCGGCGCCGATGGCGACGAAGTCCTCGCTGGCGCCGAGGGGGAGGATGCCGCCGGCGCCGAAGGCGAGGCCGGCGATGAGGTAGAGGGGGATGGGGGAGATGGAGAAGCGGACGGATACGGCTCCGAGCAGCCCGAGGCCGAGGATGATGGCGCCGAGTTCGATCAGTTGGACGGCTGTGTGCATGCGGTTCAGCCGTCGGCGAGGATCCGCGCGACGGCCGCGGTTCCCTCGTCGGTGCCGACCACGACGATGGTGTCGCCGGCGGTGAACACGAAGTCGGGCCGGGGGCTGGCGATGACCTGTCCGTCGCGGACGACGGCGACGATGGAGGCGCTGGTGCGGGTGCGCGCCTGGGTGTCGGCGAGGGGTCGGTCGTCGTAGGGGGATCCGGGGACGATGGGGATCTGTTCGGTGACGAGTCCCTCGACCTGGCGTTGGAGTTCGGCGAGGTGTTCGATGATGCGGCCGGTGCCGAGGAGTTCGGCGATGGCGTTGGCCTCTTCGGGGGTGAGGGGCACGGTCGCGACGCAGCTGTCGGGGTCTTCCTTGTCGTAGATGACCATGTCCCGGCGGCCGGTACGGTGGGAGATGACCCCGATCTGGCGGCCTTTGCCGGTGGTCAGCACGTGCTGCAGGCCGATGCCCGGCAGCGCGGTCCGCTCGACGTCCACGCTCGTTCGTCCTCCTGGTTGGTTCCCGACATAAGCCCGAAATCATCGCAGATCAGGGTGCTGATCGCCAACGGTGGGGACGTGGCCGGCCGCCATCACTCACACGGTATCCGGGCGGTCGCGGTGGCGGTCGTTCCGTTCGCGGGCGGTGCGGGTGTGTCGGGGGAGGAGTAGAGGGCGGTGAGGGCGTGGGCGGTGTCGGTCATGAGGCGGCGCAGTTCGGGCGGGCTGAGGACTTCGACGTCGGCGCCGAGTTTGAGGAGTTCGACGTGGGCGTGGCGGACGGATTCGACGGGGACGGTGGCGTGGGTGCGGTCGTCGGGTTCGTCGGGGGCGGGGTGGGCGGCGATGGCGCGGGCCATGGTGGGGGGCAGGAGGTGGGCGGCGCGGTGCCGTCCTTGGGGGGTGAGGAGGATTTCGGCGCGGTCGCGGTAGGAGTCGGCTTCGAAGCGCTGGGTGTAGTGCTGCCAGTAGGTGGCGAGGTCGAAGTCGTGGGGGCGGGTGAAGCGTTGGGGGAGGACGTCGAGGTTGAGTACGCGGGCGATGCGGTAGGTGCGGATGGCGGCGTCCGCCCCGACCTCTGTGTCTCGTTCGGGGCCGGGTTCGGGGCCGGGTTCGGGGCGGGTGTCGGCCTCGGGGGTGGAGCCGGAGATGGTGCGGGCGATGAGGTACCAGGAGCCGGCCTTGAGGACGACGCCGAGGGGTTCCAGGGTGCGGGTGACGTGCTGGGGGTGGGCCCAGCGGCGGTAGCGGATCTGGATGCGCTGGTGGTTCCAGACGGCGTCGGCGACGCGGTGGAGGTGGGGGGCCTGGTCGGGGGTGCGGAACCAGCCGGAGGTGTCGAGGTGGAAGCGTTCCCGGATGCGTCCGGCGCGGGTGCGCAGGTCCGGGGGGAGGGCGGCCATGAGCTTGAGCTCGGCGGCGGCCAGGACGTTGCCGAGGCCGAGTTCTGAGGCGGGGCCGGGCATTCCGGTGAGGAAGAGGGTCTCGGCCTCGCTGGTGGTGAGGCCGTTGAGGCGGGTGCGGAATCCCTGGAGGAGGCGGTAGCCGCCGTCGGGGCCGCGGTCGGCGTAGACGGGGACGCCGGCGGCGCTGAGGGATTCGACGTCGCGGTAGACGGTGCGGACCGATACTTCGAGTTCGTCGGCGAGCTGGCGTGCGGTCATCCGTTCCCGGGTCTGGAGCAGGAGCAGCAGGGAGAGGAGTCGGCCGGCGCGCATCGTTCCAGTGTGGCCGATGCCCGGGATGGGTGCGGCCCGCGTGGGCGGGCCGCACGGGGCGCTTCAGGGCGGCCGGAGGGTCGGTGCGGGTCAGGAGATGCGGGCGACGCCTGCGAGGGCGCGCCAGGTGCCGATCGGGACCTTCTTCTCGGGGCGCCAGTCCTGGACGTCGACGAGGCCGGGTTCGAGGAGGTCGAGGCCTGTGAACAGGGCCTGGACGGCGGTGCGGGTGCGGGGGTGGGGCTGGGCGGCGGCGCCGCGGTAGAGGGCGGTGACGCGTTCGACGAGCTGGGGCGGGGCGTCGTCGCTGGTGGCGTGGACGATGACGAAGTGGCTGCCGGTGGGGAGGTGGCCGGCGATGGCGGTGACGATGGCGGCGGGGTCGTCGTCGTCGGGGATGAAGTCCAGGACGCCGACGAGGAGGACGGCGGTGGGGCGGCCGAAGTCGATGAGGCGGCGGGTTTCGGGGGCGGTGAGGATGGTCTCGGGTTCGCGGGCGTCGGCGAGGAGGAATCCGGTGCTGCCCGCGCCTTTGAGGAGGGCGCGGCTGTGGAGGTGGACGACGGGGTCGGAGTCGACGTAGACGACGCGGGCGGCGGGGTCGCTGCGGAGGGCGATCTCGTGGACGTTGTCGGCGGTGGGGAGGCCGGAGCCGATGTCCAGGAACTGGTCGATGCCGAGGTCGCGGGTCAGGTGGGTGACGCAGCGGCGGAGGAAGGCGCGGTTCTGGAGGGCGAGGTCGCGGATCTCGGGGGCCATGCGCAGGATGCTGTCGGCGGTCTGGCGGTCCACGGCGTAGTTGTCCCTGCCGCCCAGGAAGTAGTCGTAGGTGCGTGCCGGGGACGGCCAGATGACGTCCATGCCTGGCGGGGTCTTCGGGGCGTCGGGAGTCACGGGAGTGATCATCGCATCCGGCGGGGGTGCCGGGGAGGTCCTCGGTGGGTTCGGTGGCGGTGATCGGGAACGGTCCGGCGCGGGGTTGCCGGGTCAGGGGCCGGTGGGGTGGTCGGGTGTGCGTCCGGTGGCGGGCGCCGGGCCGCCTCCGGGCTCGGCCCGGGGGCGGGGTTCGGGTTCGCCGAAGCGGGTGAGGGTGAGGGTGGCCAGGACGGCCAGGGTGAATCCGGTGATGGCGACGGGGGCGAAGCCGGGGCGGCTGCGGTCGCCGAGGAGCCAGACGCCGATGCCGGCGGGGACGGCGGTCTGGGCGACGACGAGGGCGGCGATGGTGGGGGTGACGGAGCCGCGGCCGAGGGCGGTGGCGTAGAAGGCGAAGGCGGCGGTGCCGCCGGCGGCCAGCGCGTAGGTGGCGGGGTCGCGGAGCAGCTCGAGGGGGGCGAGGCTGGTCATGACGCGGACGGAGATGGAGACCAGGCCGAAGCCGAGGCCGGCGATGGCGCCGAGGGCGGCGGCGGCGGTGCGTCCGGTGAGGCGGGTGGCGGCGGCGCCGAGCAGGACGAGGGCGGCTGCGGCGGCGGGCAGGGTCCAGCGGAGGGTGGCGGGGACGTGGGCGGGGCCTTCGTGGCCGGAGGAGATGCCGAGGAGGACGAGGCCGGCGCAGACCAGGGCGATGGCGGCCCCTTCGCGTCGGGTGATGTGGATCTTCAGGAGGGGGCCGGCGGCGAGGGCGGTGACGGCGAGTTCGCCGGCGACGACGGCCTGGACGACGAACAGGGGGAGTGCGCGGAGGGCGCCGAGTTCGGCGGCGAAGCCGAGGAGGTCCAGGGTGAGGCCGGCGAGGAAGGGGAGTTGCGTGGTGAGGCGGATCAGCATGCGGGGGCCGGTGCCGTGGGCGGCGACGGCGGTGCGGGCTCCGGCGGCCTGGAGGGCGGTGCCGAGGCCGAAGCACACGGCGGCGGCGAACGCCCCCAGCAGCCCCCAGGTCATTGACTCACAGTAGGCATGCGTGCGGGGACGGTGTTCGGGCGGGGTGCGTTCCGGGCGCTGGGACGTCAGGGGGCGGGGTCAGCCTTCCAGGGCGTACTGCATGGCGCGGAACTTGTTCTGTGCTTCGGCGAGTTCGGCGGCGGGGTCGGAGTCGGCGACGATGCCGCAGCCGGCGAACAGGCGGGCGCGGTCGCCCTGGATCTCGGCGCAGCGCAGCGCGATGCCCCATTCGCCGTCGCCGCGGGCGTCGACCCAGCCGACGGGGCCGGCGTAGCGTCCGCGGTCCATGCCCTCCAGTTCGCGGATGAGGTCGAGGGCGCGGCCGGTGGGGGTGCCGCCGACGGCGGGGGTGGGGTGCAGGGCGGCGACGACGTCCAGGACGGAGCGTTCGCCGGCGAGGCGGCCGTGGACGGCGGAGGCCAGGTGCATGACGTTGGGGAGGGTGAGGAGTTCGGGTTCGGCGGGGACGTGGAGTTCGGCGCACAGGGGGGCGAGGGCGTCGCGGACCATCTCGGCGGCGTAGGCGTGTTCCTGGCGGTCCTTGGCGGAGGCGAGGAGGCGGGCGGCGCGGGCGGCGTCGTCGGTGGTGCCGGTGCCGCGGGCGGTGGTGCCGGCCAGGACGAGGGAGTCGACGCGTCCGCCGGTGCGGCGGATCAGGAGTTCGGGGGTGGCGCCGACGAGGCCGGCGACCGAGAAGGTGTAGCAGGCGGGGAAGCGGCCGGCCAGGCGGCGGAGCAGGACGCGGGGGTCGATGGGTTCGGCGGCGTGGGCGTACAGGTCGCGGGCGAGGACGGCCTTGCCGAGGTGGCCGGCGCGGATGCGTTCGACGGCGGCGGCGACGGCGCGTTCCCAGGCGGGGGCGGTGAGGGCGCCGTCGCTCCAGCTGAGCCGGGTGGGGGGCGCGGGTTGGCGGGTGGGGGCGGGGGTGGTGGTGTCGTCGCCGATGGTGGTGAGCCAGGCGCGGCCGTCGCGGCGGCCGAGGACGTGGCGGGGGACGATGAGGACCGAGTCGGGTGAGGCTGGGTCGAAGCCGAAGGTGCCGAAGGCGACGGGGCCGGTGCCGGGGAGGCCGACGGGGTCGTCGATGTGGGCGGCGGCGAACAGTTCGCGCAGGTGGCGGGCGGCGTCGGTGAACCGGTCCGGGCCGCCGGGGAGGGGCAGGCGGGCGGCTTGGCCCCAGCCGACGATGCCTTCGCCGTGCCGGATCCAGGCCAGTGCGGCGGGGTCGGGGAGGCGGGGGATCAGGTCGCCGGGGTCGGCGATGGGGACGGTCCGCACGACGAGGCGTTCGGGTGCGCTCACGGCCAGCTTCACGTCTGCCACTCTACGACAGAGTTGAACCTGTTCAAACAGGGCGGGTGCCCGGTGCCGGTGAGGCGTGCGCCACACCGCCGCCGGTGGGGCGGCGGTGTGGGCGGGAGCGGTCAGGCGGAGCGGTCGCGGCCCCGGCCGGCGAGCTTCCACGCGGCCGGGAGCAGCCCGGCGGCCAGCAGCACCTTCAGCCCGTCGCCCGCCAGGAACGGGGTCACGCCGAGGCCCAGCGCCTTGCCGAGCCCGATGTGCAGGGAGGCCATCAGGTAGGGCACCCCGGCCGCGTACATGATCGCGGTGCCGGTCAGCATCGTCGCGACGGTGCGTCCGGGGGTGCGGTCGCCGCCGCGTTCCGACATCCGGCCGACCACCGCGGCGGCCACGATGAACCCCAGCACGTAGCCGAGGGTGGGGGCGCCGGCGCCGGACCCGCCGTCGACGAACCACGGCATCCCGGCGAGGCCGGCCAGCAGGTAGACCACCATGCCGAGCGCGGCGCGGCGCCAGCCGAGGGCGGCGCCGGCCAGCAGCACCGCGAAGGTCTGGCCGGTGACCGGGACGGGGGTGCCGGGCAGCGGCACCACGATCTGGGCGGCGACGCCGACGAGCACCGCGGCGCCCGCGACCAGCGCGGCGTCGCGGGCGAGGGTGCCGGGGAGCAGGTCGCCCAGGACGGCAGGGCGCCGCTGGGCGGCATGGGCAGTAGCCACGAATCCTCCTATTGGTTCCTGTCTAGCCGAAACTTAGCGAACCGGCTGGGCAGGGGGGATCACGCGGGCTACAACTTCGCCGTCTCCGGGTTTGTCGGGCCGGCCGCTTCGCGGGTGCCGCGGGCCAGGTAGACCACGTCGGGTTCGCCGCGGCGGGCGGGGACCTCGCGGGCCTGGACCCGGTCGAAGCGGCGGCGCAGCAGGTCCTCGAACGCCGGGGCGGCGCCCGCGCTCCACACCGCCAGGACGCCGCCGGGCGCCAGGCGGCGGGCCAGCAGGTCCAGGCCGGCGTCGCCGTAGAGGCGGGCGTTGCCGGGGGTGACGGTCCATTCGGGGCCGTTGTCGATGTCCAGGCAGATCGCGTCGTAGCGGCCGGTGCCGGCGGGCGGGGACCGCAGCCAGTCGAGGAGGTCGGCGCGTTCGAGGGTGACGCGGGGGTCGTCGAGGGCGCCTTCGGAGCAGGCCCGCAGGAAGGTGTCGTGCCAGGCGATCACGGCGGGCTCGCGCTCGACGACCGTCACACGCTGGACCCGGGGGAGCCGCACGGCCTCGGCGAGGGAGAACCCGACGCCGAGGCCGCCGATCAGGACCGCGGCGGGCGGGCCGTCGCCGCCGGCCGCGAGCCGGACCAGCAGCCGCTCGGACTCGCCGTCGCGGGTGTCCATCAGGAACATCCCGTTGCTGATGATCTCGAAGTCGGCGCCGTCGCGGCGCAGCACCAGCTCGCCGCCCTGCCCCTCGGCCCGTTCGACGACGTCGGGCCCCTCGTCACACCCCGTGGAGATTCGCATGACCGACGACCCTAGCCACTGCCCCGGCCGAAAGTCATCGAGTTTCCGGGGGTCGGGCTGGGGCCGGACTCGGCCCCCCCTGGCCGGAACCTGCCGGAGGCTAGCCCGTGCGGACCGGCGCCTCGACGGCCCCGGCTTCACGGTCACCGCCCGCAGGGCCGATCGCAGGGCCGATCGCAGGGCCGCCCGCCGCCGCGCCGGGCTGCCGGCCCGGCGCCTTGGCGTTGATGAAGACGCCCGCGACCACCGCGGCCAGCAGCATGATGCCCGCGGAGACCCAGGTCGCCACGGAGTAGCCGTGCACCGTCGCCGCCGCCAGTGCCGCCTTCGCCTGCGGCATCTGCCGGGCGGGGTCGACCCGGTGGTCGGTCAGCCAGTCCGTGGTCGCGCCGGCCGCGATCGTGTTGAGCAGCGCGGTGCCGACCGACCCGCCCACCTGCTGCATGGTGTTGAGGGTCGCCGAGGCCGCCCCCTGCTCGTGCGGGGCGACGCGGCCGGTGGCCGTGGAGATTGCCGCCATGAACGTGGCGCCCAGGCCGAGGCCCATCATGGAGATGCCGGGTAGGACGTGGCTGAGGTAGGTGGCGTCGACGTCCATGGAGGCCAGGAAGGCCAGGCCGCCGGCGGCCAGTGTCAGACCGGGCGTGATCAGCGCCCGGGCCGGCACCTTGTGCAGCAGCCGCGCCGAGACCTGGGTGGAACCGATGATCATGCAGGCGGTCAGCGGCAGGTAGGCCGCACCGGTCTTCAGCGGCGACCAGCCCTTGATGCCCTGAAGGTAGTAGGTCAGGAACAGGAAGACGCCGAACATGGCGATGGTGACCAGGGCCATCGTCAGGTAGGCGCCCGCCCGCTGGCGGTCCTTGACGATGTGCAGGGGCAGCAGCGGTGTCCGGGCGCGGGTCTGCCACAGGGAGAAGGCCCCGAGGACCGCCACGCCGCCGATCAGCAGGGTCAGCACTCGGGTGTCGCCCCAGCCGCGGGACTCGGCCTCGCTGAAGCCGTAGACGATGGACAGCACGCCGGAGGTGCCCAGCACGGCGCCGAGGAGGTCCAGCCGGGCGCCGGTCCTGCGGCCCGGGTCCTTGAGCATCACGATCGCGCCGATCACCGCGAGGGCGGCCACCGGGGCGTTGACGTACAGGCACCAGCGCCAGTCCAGATACTCGGTCAGGAAGCCGCCGACCAGCATGCCGATGGCGCCGCCGGCTCCGGCGATGGCGCCGAACACGCCGAACGCCTTGCCGCGTTCGCGCGGGTCGGTGAAGGTCGTGGTCATCAGGGACAGCGCGGCGGGGGCCAGTAGCGCGGCGAAGACGCCCTGCAGGGCGCGGGCCGCGAACAGCATGCCGGGGCCGGTGGCGGCGCCGCCGAGCGCGGAGGCGCCGGCGAAGCCGATCAGGCCGATGATGAAGCTGCGCCTGCGTCCGAACAGGTCTCCGAGTCGGCCGCCGAGCAGCAGCAGGCCGCCGAAGGCGAGGGTGTAGGCGGTGATGGTCCACTGCCGGTCGCCGTCGGTCATGCCGAGGTCCCGCTGGGCGGACGGCAGGGCGATGTTGACGATGGTCATGTCCAGCATCACGATCAGCTGGGCGAGCGCGATGACCACCAGGCCCCACCAGCGGCGGGGGTCGGGCGGCGGGGCGTCCCCCCGCTCGCCCGGGGATGTGCCGGGGCGTTCGGGGCCGTTTTCGGGCACGACTGTGTCGGTCATGTGTTCGGCTGCCTTCCACATGTGCGTGTTCGGGGTCGGTTCGGGCCGACCGCGGTGGGCCGGCATCGTGCTGCGGCGCGGTCGGGGGCCGGCGGTGCCGCTCGGCGCCGGGTCAGGCGGGTGAAGCCGGGCATCAGGGCCTCAGGGGTGGGCGTCGAGCCACTCCTGGAAGGTGGGGGGCCGGCGAGTTCGGCGTGAGCGTCGGGCAGGAGCCCGCCACCGGCGGCGTACCCGGCATCGGAACGACCCGGCACCCCCGTTCGGCGAGGACGTCCACGACGTGGCGTCCCAGCCGCCCGGTCGCTCCTGCCACTGCGAACTTCCCGATGCTCATGCTCCGTGCCTTTCCTCGATCGCCAAACGATGTTTGGACCGCTCGGAATGCGGCCTGTGCGCCGCCCGGATCGTTCGCGCGGTGTCCTGACGAACACCAGACGTGGGCGATCCGACCCCTTGTGACAGCTCGGCCATGTGATACGGGCCACTGATCGCAGGTGTCACAAAGCGATGGGGACCGGCGTCTTGTGCGTGTGGCAGGGCTGAGAGCGAACCAGCAGGAGCCGGACATGAGCGAGCACCGCGAACGAACCACGGACACGGGCGAGCCGCCCGATCGTGCCGACCGCGTGGACTCCGCCACCGAGGCGTTCGTCGCCCACCGCAACCTGCTATTCACCGTGGCCTACGAGATGCTCGGCTCGGCCGCCGACGCCGAGGACGTCCTCCAGGAAACCTGGCTGCGATGGGTCGGCGTCGAGCTGGACACCGTCCGGGATCAGCGTGCCTACCTGGTCCGGATCGTCACCCGGCAGGCGCTGGACCGGCTGCGTGCACTCCGCCGGCGCAAGGAGTCCTACGTCGGTCCGTGGCTGCCCGAGCCGCTGCTGACCGCGCCCGACGTGGCCGACGACGTCGAGTTGGCCGAGAGCGTCTCGATGGCGATGCTGCTGGTCCTGGAGACGCTCACGCCGACCGAACGGGCGGTGTTCGTGCTGCGCGAGGTGTTCGACCTGGAGTACGGCGAGATCGCCGAAGCGGTCGACAAGACCCCCGCCGCGGTCCGCCAGATCGCGCACCGGGCACGCGCGCACGTCGCCGCCCGCCGACCCCGCGGGGCCGTCTCCGCGGCCGACACCCGCGACGCACTCCAAGCGTTCCAGCGGGCGATCGAAACGGGCGACCTACAGAGCCTGCTCGACATCCTCGCGCCGGACGTCGTCGCCCTCAGCGACGGCGGCGGCATCAAACACGCCCTGCCGCGGCCCATCCTGGGGGCCGCAAAGGTGGTTCGCCTGCTGGCCACCGGTTGGTACAAGCGCGGCACCGGAATGTCGGTCGAACCCGTGCAGATCAACGGCGGCCCGGCGCTGCTCGTCCGACTCGACGGGGAGCTCGACGGCGTACTGGCGGTACGGGTCGAGAACGGCCGCGTCACCGGCCTCTATCACGTGCGCAACCCCGAGAAACTGTCGCGGATAGAACGAGAGACCACCGTGACCCGCTGAGGCCGAAACGGCCCGCAGAAGGTACTAACGAGTTGCGCAACGCGATTCTCAGCGGTTGGCGCGAGAGGACGCGGAAAGAGTCAAGCGCTGCGCGCGGACGAGGAACACCGCCGCCCTCGGCATGCTCGGTGCAACCGTGCTGCTAGGCGGTATCGGTACTGCCCAAGCGGCGGAGCCCGGCAGCAACGTAACCACCAAGGCTGCGGCGTATACTCCCGAGTCCATCTGCGGGAGCGGCTACTACGTGCAGGAGTAGGCGCCGCTCTCCGGCACCAGGGTCTACCTGCTCTACAATGGCACATATAACTGCGTGGTGACGATTAAGACCGCGTCAGGTGCGTGCGCTTCTTCGGGTACCACAACAATACGAGCTACACCAGCCCTTGGATGCACTGCGGCTGACGGACCGTTCAGGGAAGTGGAACCGGCCAGGCGGCCAACGGCACCCCGTTGGCCGCCTGGCCGGCCACGACGTGGGGCGGGACGGCCGGCCGCGCCAACGGGTCACGCCAGCTCTTCCCTGAAACCCTGGCGCCAGGACGGGAAGCGAAGCTCCCAGCCGAGCTCCCGCTTGGCCTTGGCGTTGGAGAAGCCGCGCCCCTCGGTCATCATCGTCACCGCCACTTCCCCGGCCAGCGGCCGGGCCAGCCAGGCGGGGACACGCATCGGCCGCTTCGCCCCCGCGCACTCGGCCAGATAGGGCAGCCACTCGACGGCCGGGGCCGGTTCGTCGTCGACGATGTCGAACACGCCCCTCGCCCGCTGCTCCACAGCCAGCACGGTGGCGCTCGCAGCATCGTCCAGATGCACCCACGAGCAGTAGCCGACGCCGCCCCCGACGATCGGGAACCGCCGCTTGCGCACCGGCTCGACCAGGCCGTCGGTGGCGCCCGGCCCGTAGAACCAGCCGTAGCGCAGGACCGCGCCGCCGGCCCTGACGACCGCGTCCTCGACGTGGCGGATCGCCGCCATCGCGGGCTCCGCCGCTGTTCCGGTCATCGGGTCCACCGGGTCCTGCTCGGTCTTCACCCGGCCGCCCTCGCGGATGCCGTTCCAGGCGGCGTAGCCCTGGGCGACGAAATGGGGGACGCCGGTCGCCTCGCCGGCGGCCAGCAGGTGGTCGGTCCCCTCGGTGCGCAGCCGGTTGGTGCCGGCGAACCACCGATCCATGTGCTTCATATCGGGTTCACCGGCGTGCGCCACCGAGATCGCGGTCATCTGGTGCACGATCACGTCCGGCCGGGCGGCCTCCACCGCCTCACCGACCGACACCGCATCCAGCCCGTCCATCACGACGCCCTCCGCGCCCAGCCGCTCCAGCAGCCCCAGCTTGGCCGCGCCCGTCGTCGAAGCCGTCACCTGGTGGCCACCCTCCACGAGCCGCGGTACCAGCCGCCGCCCCAGCACCCCGGTCCCACCCGCCACGAACACTCGCATGACCAACACCTCCCGATCAGAGCCCGTCCGTCCACACCATCCGGCTACCCCGATCCGGGACGCTCCTCACCAGCGACGATGCCCAGCTCCCCGTCAACGGCCGGGAGGCCGACGGCATCTCCGGTGGGACCGAGCCTTCCCGTCCAGCCGTATTTCAGGCGTTCGTGGCAGAGGCTCGGGGGCGGGTGGCGGTGCCGAGGATCTGAGGAGCGGCGGGGAACGGCAGGCCGGTGTCGGCGTGGCCGAGCCGGTCCAGGCGGGTGAGGGTGAATCCGGCGTCCCGGATGGCGGCGGCGGTGTCGCGGCTGGTGTGGCAGCCGCCGCCGAACAGCGGCCAGAGAGTGGCGTCGGCGAGGCGTTGGAGCCGTTGGCGGGTGGGGGTGTCGGCGCGGACGTGCTCGAAGAACCGCAGCTGCCCGCCGGGTCTGACCACTCTGAAGATCTCGGCGAGGGCGGCGGCGGGGTCGGGCACCGTGCACAGCACCAGCGAGACGACGGCCGCGTCACGGGAGGCATCGGCGGCGGGGAGCCGGTCGGCGAACCCGTCGACGACCTCGATCGGCATGGAGGCCCGGGTGGCGGCGGCCCGGGCGAGCCGCCGCAGGCGCGCTTCGGGCTCGACGGCCAGCACACTGGTGACCTGGGCCGGGTAGTGGCCGAAGGTGGCTCCCGGGCCCGCGCCGACCTCGATGACGTCACCGGCCAGACCGGCCAGCAGAGTGGCGCGGTGCGGGACAAGGCCGCGCTCCAACCGCGGGCTCATACGGGAGTAGGCGCGGGCGAACAGCGGATGGCGGCGCGAGGTCATCGTCGTACCCCTTCGGTGGGTCGATGTACGGCCTACCAGTAAACGGGGTCGACGAGAATCCGCGCTGGTGAACCGTCGTGGCTGGCGTGGGCGTGACTTTCCGTGTCATCGGGGCGTCTCCATGGCGTGCGTGCTCAGCTGCCGGCCGCTGCGTTCGGCCTGGGCGCGGGCCCAGCGCCCGGTCGAGATCAGGCCGAGCAGCGCGGTCGCGATGCCGCAGCCGGCCAGAACGGCCCAGGCGGTACGGCTGGACGCGACGAACCCGGTCGAGCCGCCCGCGACGATCGCACCGCACACCGCCACACCGATCGCGCCGCCGGTCTGGCGGCATGTCGAGGCGATCGCTCCGGCGACCCCGGCCTGGTCGCGTGGCATCCCTGACAGGGCGGTGGTGGTCATCGGGGTGCCGACCAGGCCGAAGCCGGCACCGAACAGCAGATAGGCGAGCACGAGGTACCAGGCCCCGGTCTCGCGTCCGGCCCCGACGAGCAGGCCGGTTCCCGCCGCCAGCAGCAGCCCGGCCAGCACGAGCGCCGGCCTGGGGCCCCGGGCGGCCACGATGCGCCCCGAGATCATCGCGCATGCCGCCAGTGCGGCGGCCATCGGGATGGTAAGCAGGCCCGCGTGCAGCGCGCTGTAGCCGCGGACGTCTTGCAGGTAGAGGGTGTTGAGGAACAAGAACCCGCCCAGGGTCATCAAGGCGACCAGCGCGATGATCGCCGCCCCCGAGAACGCCGGACTGCGGAAGAACCGGATGTCCACCAGTGGTTCGGCGCGCCGGGACTCGGTCACGACCAGCCCGGACAGCGAGACGGCGGCTAGGACGAACAGCGCGATGATGAACGGTGAGCTCCAGCCGTGCCGGGGCCCTTCGATGACGGCGGCGGTGACCGGGCCGAGGAAGGTGACGACGAGCAGCTGGCCGAGGGGGTCGAACCGCTTGCCGCGCGCCGCCCTGGACTCGGGGACGAACCTCTGGGTCAGGTAGATGGCCAGGGCGCCGAGCGGCACGTTGACCCAGAAGATGGACCGCCATCCGAGGCCGCTGACCAGCAGGCCGCCGAGCACGGGGCCGCCGGCCCCGCTCAGACCCGCCACCGCTCCCCATGCGCCCACCGCGCGAGCGCGCTCCTTCGGGTCAGTGAAGGTGGTGGCGATGATCGACATCGCGACCGGGTTCAGCATCGCGCCGCCCACCGCCTGGAGCGCGCGGAAGGCGACCAGGGCACCCAGGGAGGGCGCGAGGCCGCACAGCAGGGAACCGAGCGAGAAGAATCCCAGCCCGACCTGGAACACCCGGCGCCGGCCGAACCGGTCGGCCACCGAACCCGCGAACATCAACAGGCATGCGATGACCAGCGTGTAGGCGTCGACCACCCACTGCAGGCCACTGACCGGCGCGTGCAGTGCCTTCTGGATCGAGGGCAGCGCCACATTGGCGATCGTCGTGTCCAGCCCCGCCACGATCACGCTCAGGAAGCAGGTCACCAGCACGACGGTCCGTCCGCGCGGCGACAGCGTGCGTGGAGACTCGACAGAAAGGCTCACGGCCATTGTTATACAACAATTATTGTGCTACAAAATGAATTTCCCATTGATTTATGCGGTGCCGTCGGCCTGTTTGTTGGCGGGCCGTAGACCTGTGCCGCGGTCGCCGTCCTCGCCATCATCTGCGCGGCGGGCTGGGGCTCGCGGTGGCGCCACGGGCCGTTTCCGCCGGTTCAGGCCGGACGGCCTGGTAGACGCCGCCCACGGCGGTGGTCGCGACGGCGGCGCCCGCCCCGGCCGATGTCAGGACGACGGCCCCTCCGGCGAGCGCGGACGATGATCGCGTCCATGTCCTCTATGCGCTATGGTCTGGCCTCGTCGCGGATTGTGGCCAAATGCGGCGAATCATAGCGTCGTCCGATGCCGATGTTCGTGTTGTGTCTTGTCCAATTCATGCTCGTGCTCGATGACACCGTCGTGAACGTGGCCCTGCCCAGCATCCGTGATGAGCTGGGCTTCAGCACGTCCGGGCTGCCCTGGGTCGTCAACGCCTACTTCCTGGCCTTCGGCGGGCTGCTGCTGCTGTGCGGCCGGCTGGCGGACGTGCTGGGCCGCCGCCGCGTTTTCCTCATCGGTGTGGCGCTGTTCGGGGTGGCCAGCCTGGCCTGCGGGGTCGCGCAGGAGCCGTGGCAGCTCGTGATCGGGCGGTTCGTGCAGGGCGCCGGTTCCGCGATGGCCGGCCCGGCGGCGATGTCGATGATCACGTTGCTGTACCCGGGGCCGGAGGAGCGGACCAGGGCGCTGGGCCTCTGGGGTGGCATCGCGGCCCTGGGCGGGACCTCGGGCCTGGTGCTGTCCGGGGTGCTGACCGACCTGGTGTCCTGGCGCGGGATCTTCCTGATCAACCTGCCCATCGTCGCCGTGGCCCTGGCGCTGCTTCCCCGGCTGGTCCCCGAGTCCCGCGCCCCGGGCCGGCGCCACCTCGACGTTCCCGGCGCGGTCCTGGTCACCGGTGCCGCGGTGTCGCTGGTGTACGGGTTGCTGCGTGCCGGCGGGACCGGCTGGAGCGATCCGGTCGCGATCGGCGCCGTCGTGCTGTCGGCCGCCTTGGTGGTGGCGTTCCTGGTGGCCGAGTCGCGGGCGGTGGCACCGCTGGTGCCCAGGGCGTTCCTGGCCTCGCGGACGCGGGCGGTCGCCAACGGCGCGACCCTGCTGTTCTCGATGGCCATGTACGCGATGTCGTTCCTATTGATGATCCAGGTGCAGACCGCTCTGGGATACAGCCCGCTCCTGGCCGGCATCGCCTACCTGCCCTATGGCGCCGGCATCCTGGCGGGCATGTGGCTGTCCTCCCGCATCTCCCTCAAAATCGGGACGCGCCAGGCGCTCCTGCTGGCGTTCCTGGTCAACATCGCCGGCCTGCTGCTGCTGTCCGGCGTGGCGGCGGGCGACTCCTACGCCGCCCACGTCCTGCCCGGCATGCTCGTGCTGAGCGTGGGCAACGGGCTGAGCCTGCCCGTCATGGCCGCGGCCGCGGTCGAGGGCACCACCGAGGAGGACGCCGGTCTCGGCTCGGCCCTGTTCACCTCCGTCCAGCAGATCGGCGGCGCCGTCGGGGTGGCCGCGCTGACCGTCATGGGCTACTCGGGCGGGCTCGTGGCGGGCGCGGTGTGCGTGGCGCTCGGCGCCGTGCTCATCGTCGTGCTGCTGCCCTCGCGTTCCGGCGGCCCGCGGCGGCCCGCTGGAGAAGGGGCGGGCGGCCGAAGCGCGCCGACGGCCGCTCCCCGGTGAGGATCGACTGGGGCCTGGTGGCGGGAGCCGAAGCCCCGTGCCGTCACGCCGGTGACGGCGAGGAGGCGGCGGCCGAGGGGGCGGTCGAGGGGGCGGCGCGCGGCGTGCGCGCCAACGTGGTGGCGCCCGGCCTGATCGACACCGTGATGGGCCGGGCCGCGTCGGCCGGGAACGCGGGCCGCGACCGGGCCGTCCGCGCGATCCCGATGCGCCGGCAGGGCACCGCGTGGGAGGTCGCCGACGCGGCGGTGTTCCTGCTGCGGCACCGCTGGGAACGCGACGGCCTGGCCGGGCAGGACGGCGGACGGCTCATGGTGGTGTGCGGCGGCGAGCGCCTCGGGTTCGTCGCGTACCGCAGGATCGGCACCTCCCGCAGCTCGTACTGCTGGAGCATCGGCATCGCGCTGCTGCCCTCCGCGCGCGGCCAGGGCGCCGGCACCGAGGCGCAGCGGCTCCTGGCCCGGTACCTGTTCGCCCACACCCAGGTCGCGCGGGTGCAGGCCGAGACCGACGCGGCCAACATCGCCGAGCAGCGGGCGCTGGAGAGGGCCGGGTTCACCCGCGAGGGCGTCCTGCGCAACTGGAACTTCCGCGACGGCCGCTGGCGCGATGCGGTGATCTACAGCATCCTGCGCGGCGAGTCCAGGTGACCGGGCCGAGGCGAGGGGCATGCGGGTCGCGGTGTGAGGAGCGGTCCGGGTCGGGGCGGGCCGGGCGGCGGTGGGCGGGGTCAGGTCCCCGGACCGCCCCGCACCCCGCGGAACGTCGCCCGGTAGGCGCCGGGCGACACCCCGAGCACCGCGCGCAGATGCTGGCGCAGCGACGCGCCCGTCCCGAAACCCGCCTTCTCGGCCACCCGGTCGATTGGGAGGTCGGTCTCCTCCAGCAGCTGCCGGGCCCGCTCCACCCGCTGCCGGGCCAGCCACCGCGACGCCGACTCGCCCGTCTCCTCCCGGAACCGGCGGGTGAAGGTCCGCACGCTCATCGACTCGCGCCCGGCCAGGTCCCGCAGCGTCAGCGGGCGGTCCAGGTGCTCCAGCGCCCAGGCCCGCGCGGTGCCCGTCCAGGACGCCCCCGCCTCGGGCACCGGCCGCGGGACGAACTGCGCCTGGCCGCCCTCGCGGTGCGGCGGGACCACGGTGCGGCGCGCCACCCCGTTCGCCACCGCCGCACCGTGATCACCGCGGATCATGTGCAGGCACAGGTCGATGCCCGCCGCCTCCCCGGCCGAGGTCAGCACCAGGCCCTCGTCGGTGTAGAGGACGTCCGGGTCCAGCCGCACCCCCGGGAACCGCTCCCGGAACAGATCGGCCGACAGCCAGTGCGTGGTCGCGCGCCGTCCCTCCAGCAGGCCCGCCGCCGCCAGCACGAACGCCCCCGTGCAGATCGAGGCGATCCGGGGGCCCGGCCGCAGTTCCGCCAGCGCCCGCGCCGCCGCGCCCCACCCGGCGTGCGCCTCGTCCTCCTCGTGCGAGGCCAGGACGATCACCGTCCCGGCCCGTTCCAGCTCCTCCAGGCCCCGCTCGACCTCGACGGTGAAGTCGGCGCCGGTGCGGACCGTTCCCGGCTCCGGCGCGCACGTCACGATCTCGTACAGCGGGTCGCCGGCCGCGGTCGAGGCGTTCCCGAAGAGCTGGTGGGCGATCCCGAGTTCCAGGGGCAGCACGCCCGGCCGCACCAGCACCGCCACCCGGTGGCACTCCGGAGCGCTCATGGCCCGATCCTTTCACATGATGGCCGACCGGCCACTCGTGGCCGTCCGCGCCGGCCGCGCATGATGACACCCATGAGCACCCACGCCACCACGGCCACCAGCACCGGCGACACCATCACGGGGGTGATCGGCGGCGCCGGGAGCCCGAGCCTGAAGGTCCTGTGGGTCCTGGCGCACCCCGAAGCGCGCTCGCTGAACGGCGCGCTGCGCGACGAGGGGCTGCACACCCTCAAGGAACTCGGCCATGAGGTCCGCGAGTCGGACCTGTACGCGATGAACTGGAACCCTCTGGTCAGCGCCGCCGACTACGGCCTCGCCCCCCGGGAACGGCTGATCGTCGGCGCGGAGTCCGAGCGCGCCCACGCCGCCGGCACCCTCCCCGAGGACGTCCGCGCCGAGCAGGAGAAGATCGCCTGGGCCGACGTGCTCGTGTTCCAGTTCCCGCTGTGGTGGGCCGGGGTCCCGGCGATCCTCAAGGGCTGGTTCGACCGCGTCCTGGTCCAGGGGTTCGCGTTCGGGCTCACCGCACCCGACGGGCGCGTCCGCCGCTACGGAGAGGGCGGCCTGGGCGGCAAGCGCGCCCTGGTGATCACCACCATCGGCGCCCGCGCGAGCGCCTTCGGGCCCGCGGCGTGCACGGCGACGCCGCCGAGGTCCTGTTCCCCCTG
Organism: Spirillospora sp. NBC_01491; assembly: GCF_036227065.1. Lineage (GTDB taxonomy): Bacteria > Actinomycetota > Actinomycetes > Streptosporangiales > Streptosporangiaceae > Spirillospora > Spirillospora xylanilytica. The sequence goes on along the minus strand of NZ_CP109432.1, from coordinate 909,114 downwards.
CTGCACGGCGTCCTGTGGTATACCGGTGTCGCCGCGCTGCCGCCCTTGACGGTCTTCGGCGCCGACCGGCTCACCGCGGACGGCCACGACGAGGCCGTCGCCGCGCTCCGCGACCGGCTCCGCGGCCTCCCGGACGACGCGGCCCTGCCCTACCGGCCCGAGCACGGCGGCGACTTCGACGGCGACCTGGTGCTGCGCCCGGACCTGGCCCCCGGGCTCGCCGGCCTCGGCGTCCACCTCCGCGAGGACTCTGCCTGACCCCCCGGGGGCGTGCGGACGGGCATGAGTACCGAGGCGAGGGCGGCAGCCGGGAGGACGGGTGCGGGCGCGGCGGATGCGAGGGCGGCGGGCGGTTCAGCGGCCGATCAGGTCCAGGACCTCGGCGTGCAGCTCCGCCGTCGCCGCCGCGACGACGAAGCCGCCGCCGGTCGGCGCCGTCCCGTCCAGCCCGGTGATCACCCCGCCCGCCGCGCGCACGATCGGGATCAGCGCGCCGACGTCGTAGGGCTCCAGGCTCGCCTCCACCACCAGGTCCAGCTGCCCGAGTGCGAGCAGCCCGTAGGAGTAGCAGTCGCCGCCGAACCGTTGGAGCCGCACCGCGCCGGCGACCTTCTCGAACGCCGCCCGCTCGGCGGGCGTCCCGAACATCCCGGGATGGGTGCTGTACATGACCGCGTCGCCGAGCGAGGTCGTCGGCCGCGTCCGCAGGGCCGACCGTAGCCCCGGCCCCTCGAACAGGCCCGCCCCGCCGACCGCGCTGAACGTCTCGCGCAGGTACGGCTGGCGCAGCCAGCCCGCGACGGGCTCGCCGCCGACCGACAAGCCGAGCAGCACCCCCCACAGCGGCACCCCGCTGACGAACGCCTTGGTCCCGTCGACCGGGTCGATCAGCCACGTCCGACCGCTGGTGCCCGGGCCGCTCGCGCCCGCCTCCTCGCCGACCACGCGGTCGCCCGGGAACCGCGCCGACAGCTCGGCCCGCAGCAGCCCCTCCACCGCCCGGTCGGCCTCGGTCACCGGGTCGTAGCCGCCCGGCCCGCCCTTGTCGAGCTCGCCCAGCCGCGCCGGATCGGCGCGGAACCATTCGAGCGCCAGCTCTCCGGCCCTGACCAGCAGATCGGGCACGTCCTCGGTACCGGCAAGTGAAGCGTCCACCGGGGGAGTAAACCAGAACCGCCGCCGCGTCCGGCGCCCGGGATCATCGCGGCGAACGGGGGAGCGGCGGCCGGTGCGCGGCACGCGCCCGGTGCGCGGGACCGCCGCGGGGTGGGCCGCACCGGCGGGGTCTAGCCGGCGGCGGGCGGGGCGAGGGCGGCGAACGCGCGGTCGAGGAGACCGGCGCGGTCGGCGGCGCCGTCCGAACGCAGCCACTCGCGGCCCGCCGCGTCCAGCGCCGCCGCCGCGGCGCCCGTCAGCAGGTCGGCGGTGAAGGCGTCCAGTTCCGCGCCCGGCCGCTCGCGCAGCGCCCGCGCGATCAGGGTCCGCATCTCGTCGCGCTTGTGGTGCAGCCGGGCCCGCAGCGCCGGGGTCGACTCGATCAGCCGCAGCCCCGCCAGCTCGCGCTGCGCGGCGTGCACCCGGCTCTCCCACTCGCGCAGCACCACGTGCAGGCACGTCCACGCCGGCTCCCCGGCCGGACGGGCCCCGACGGCCTCGGCGATCCGCGCGGCGACCTCCTCCACGTCGCCGAACACCACGTCCTCCTTGGCCGGGAAGTACCGGAAGAAGGTCCGCTTGGACAGCCCTGCCGCTGCGGCGATGTCCTCCACCGTCGTCTCCTCGAACCCCCGCTCCGCGAACATCGCCACCGCCACCCCGGCCAGCTCGGCCCGCACCGCGCGCCGCGTCCGCTCCCGCAGCCCCGCCCCGCCCGTCCCGTCCCCATGCGCCATGCGCCCAGGCTACCGAGACAGCACCAGGTGTCAAAGATGGCACTCGGTGTCATATAGTGCCGGGATGAGCGAACCACGGCAGGCCCCGATGACCCTGCGAGGCAGGACGGCCCTGGTGACCGGAAGCACCGGCGGCATCGGCAAGGAGACCGCGCGCGGGCTCGCCGCCCTCGGCGCCCGGGTGGTCCTGGTCGGCCGCGACCGCCGCCGCGCGGACGCCGCCGCCGCCGAGCTCGCCCGCGGCGGCGCCGAGATCACCGCGCACACCGCCGACCTCACCCGCCGCGCCGACCTGCGCCGCCTGGCCGCCGAGATCACCCAGCGGCACCCCCGCCTGCACATCCTGATCAACAACGCCGGCGGGATGACCCCCGCCCGGACCCTCACCCCCGACGGCGTGGAGCAGACCTTCGCCGCCAACGTCCTGGCCCCCTACACCCTGACCTGCCTGCTGCTGCCCGCCCTGCGCGCCGCCGGCGACGCCCGCGTGGTCAACCTCACCGGCGGCATCCCCGGCGGCGCCCTGGACCCCGCCAACCTCCAGGGCGAGAAGGCCTACCTCGGCTGGAGGTTCTCCCAGTACAACCACGCCAAGACCGCCGTCATGGCGATGAGCCGCCACCTCGCCGCCCGCCTGGAGGACACCGGCGTCACCGTCAACGTCGCCTACCCCGGGCACGCCCACACCCCCGGCAACCAGGCCCTGCCGATCCGCGCGTTCCCCTACGCCTACCGGCCCCTGGCCCCCCTGATCCGGCTCCTCGGCCCGCTCCTGCTCAGCGACCTCGCCAAACCCGCCCGGTCCAGCCTCCACCTGGCCTCAAGCCCCGACCTGGACGGCGTCACCGGCGCCTACTACAACGCCCACTCACGCCGCACCCCCTGGCCCGCCACCGTCCTGGACGAGCGCAACACCCGCGCGGTGGGGGACCTGTGCGCACGGCTCAGCGGCGTCACCGCCCCCTGACCGCCGGCCCCCTGACCACCGTCCACCCAAACGTCATCGGCCCGACGGACGTGTCCGGCCGGCAGGCCCCCGGCCGGACGCGAGCTCAGACGGAACTCACCCGCGCTCGCGCAGGTAGCCCTCCAGCTCGGCGGCCCCGGCCAGCAGCGCCCGCCCGCGGGCCGACAGCCGGCCGCGCCAGTCCCGCAGGGCGGCCTCCAGCGGCTCCAGCCCGCCGGCCGCCCGCACCTGGGCGATCAGCGGGGCGATCTGCTCCAGCAGGTAGCCGCCCCGCCTGAGCTGGTGGGCCAGCAGGGCGTCCCGCACGTCGGCCTCGCTGTAGACGCGGTACCCCGTCCGCGGGTCGCGGCGCGGGCTCACCAGCCCGGCGCGCTCCCACTTGCGCAGCGTCGCGGGCCGGATCCCGAGCCTGCCCGCCAGCGGCCCGATGAACGTCCCGCCGGACCCGGACCCGGACCCGGGTCCGGGTATCGCGGCCGGCCCCAGGTCGCGCAGGGCGCCCTCCACCGCCTGGAGGGTCCGCCGGTCGTCGAGGAGCTGGGCGTGGCCCTCGTCGATGAGGCCGAACGCCTCCTCGAGCGCGCCCTGGTTCACGGCCCGCATGATCGACGTCGCCGCCTGGTGGCCGTGGCCGGGCACCAGGGCGAGGAACGCGTCCAGGGCCCCCGCGTGCAGCGAGGTGTAGATGCGGTAGCCGTGGGGTGTGCGGCCGGCGGCCGGAAGGACGCCGGCCTCCTCGTAATTCCTGACCGCCTGCGTGGACAGACCGTGCCCGCGCGCCAGATCCACCGGCCTGAGCCGCACACCGTTTTGAAGGTTCTGCCTCATAGGCCTGCCAATGTCGCGGAAAAGTTTCAACCGAAGGTTCAACGATACCGTTGAAGGCATGGCAACCGACATCACCGACACCGCCCATGCCGTCGAGGCCGCCGCCGTCATGAGGCTGCTCCCGGCCCGGCCACGGCTGCTGGCCCTGGGCGAGCCCACCCACGGCGAGGACACCCTGCTCGAGCTGCGCAACGAGCTCTTCCGGCAGCTCGTCGAGCAGGAGGGCCACCAGACGATCACGATCGAGAGCGACTGCATGATGGGCCTGGTCGTGGACGACTACGTCACCTCGGGCACGGGCACCCTCGAGGAGGTCATGGAGCACGGATTCAGCCACGGCTTCGGCGCCTCCGCGGCCAACCGCGAGCTCGTCCGCTGGATGCGCGCCCACAACGACGGCCGGCCCGCGTCCGAGCAGGTCCGCTTCGCCGGTTTCGACGGCCCGCTGGAGATCACCGGCGCCGCCAGCCCCCGGCAGGCCCTCACCGCACTCCACGGCCACCTCGCGGCCCACGTGGACGCGGACCTGCTCCCCTGCACCGCGGAAACGCTCGACCGTCTGATCGGCGCCGACGACCGGTGGACCGACCCCGCCGTGATGATGGACCCGTCCCGGTCCGTGGGGCAGTCGGCCGAGGCCGGCCGGCTGCGGCTGCTCGCCGACGACCTGGTGGCGCTGCTCGACGCGCAGACCCCGCACCTGATCACGGCGGCCTCGCGGGGCGAGTGGGACCGGGCCCGCCTGTACGGGCGGACCGCCACCGGCCTGCTGCGCTACCACCACTGGATGGCCGACACCTCACCGGCACGCATGACCCGGCTGCTCGGCGTGCGGGGCCAGATGATGGCCCACAACCTCCTCGCCGTCGCCGAGCGGGGCCCGGCGTTCGTCCACGCCCACAACTCCCACCTCCAGCGGGAGAAGAGCTCCATGCGGCTGGGCGGGATGCCGCTGGAGTGGTGGAGCGCCGGCGCGATCGTGCACGCGCACCTGGGCCGGGACTACGCCTTCGTGGCCACCGCCCTCGGCACGATCCGGCACCGGGGAGTGGACACCCCGCCGCCCGGCACCCTCGAAGGACTCCTGTACGCGCTCCCGCAGGACCGCTGCCTCATCGACGCCCCCCGGCTCGTCATCGCGCTCGGCGACAGCCAGCCCGCGCATCGCGTATCCCCCTGGTTCGGCTACGCCTCGTTCGACCCGGCCCACCTGGCCGACAGCGACGGCATCGTGTTCGTCAAGGACGTCCCGCAGAACTGACCCTCCCCAATCGACCCCCTCAGCAGCGGCCCGGCCCGGCCACCGGCATCGGCGTTCGGTACGTAGCACCACAACACGTACGTAACAATGGGCCGCTATGGCATGGCGAGCGGGGACGGTAATCCGAGTGCTGGCGGCGGCGACGTCTGCGGCGGTGCTGGCCGCCTGCGGCGGCGGAGACGGGCACGGCGGCGAACCGGCCGCCGCGCCGGGCGGCGCCCGCGCCGAATGCGCCGCCGTCGCCGCGCCCGGCGACTCGCGCTCACGGGAACTGCGCGGCATGTGGATCGCCACCGTCGCCGGCATCGACTGGCCCAAGAGCCCCTCCAAGGAGCGGCAGCAGGCCGGATTCCGCAAACTCCTGGACACCGCCCAGGCGATGAACCTCAACGCGGTCTTCGTGCAGATCCGCCCCAACTCCGACGCGTTCTACCCCTCCCCGCACGAACCGTGGTCCCAGTGGATCACCGGGAAGCAGGGCAAGGACCCCGGCTACGACGTCCTCGGCTTCATGCTCAAGGAGGCCCACGCCCGCAACCTGGAGTTCCACGCCTGGTTCAACCCCTACCGCGTCAGCCGCCAGTCCGACCTCGGCAAGCTCGCGCCCGGCAGCCCCGCCCGCAAGCACCCCGACTGGGTCCGCAAGTACGGGACCGGCCTGTGGTACGACCCCGGCCTGCCCCAGGTCCGCGACCTGGCCACCAAGGCCGTCATGGACGTGGTCGGCAAGTACGACATCGACGCCGTCCACTTCGACGACTACTTCTACCCCTATCCCGAGGGCGCCGCCGACTACCCCGACAAGGCCACCTACAAGGCCCACGGCCGCGGCATGGACAAGGCCGACTGGCGCCGGCAGAACGTCGACACCCTCGTACGGACCCTCTCCGAGCAGATCCACCGCGCCAAACCCTGGATGCGGTTCGGGATCAGCCCCTTCGGCGTGTGGCGCAACAAGACCACCGACCCCAAGGGCTCGGCCACCAAGGCCCTGGAGAGCTACGACGCCCAGTACGCCGACACCCTCAAATGGATCAAGCAGGGCTGGATCGACTACGTCACCCCCCAGCTGTACTGGGCGGTCGGCGACGCCCGCGCCGACTACGCCACCCTCGTCGACTGGTGGTCCCGCCAGGTCGCCGGCACCCGCGTCCAGCTCAGCATCGGCCAGGCCGCCTACCGCGTCGGCGAGGACGCCACCTGGAAGAAGCCCGCCGAGCTGGGACGCCACCTCGACCTCAACCGGCGCCACCCCGCCGTCCGCGGCGACGTCTACTTCTCCGCCGCCGACCTGGCCTCCAACCGCCGCGGCTTCGCCCAGCGGCTCCGCGACGACCACTACCCCCGCCCCGCGATCCCGCCCGTGGTGCAGGGACGCGGCGGGCAGGCCCCCGCACCGGCCCGCGGCCTGCGCGCCGGACCCGCCGCCGGCGGCGCCAAGGGCGTCCAGGTCCAGTGGCGGCCCGCCGGCGACGCCACTGCCTACGGCGTCTACCGCGTCGACGGCAAAGCCCCCGCGTGCGCCGCCGTCGACCCGGCCCGCCTCGTCGCCGCCGTCCGCGGCGGCGGCATCGTCGACCCGTCCGCCCGGCCCGGCCGCACCTACACCTACTACGTCACCGCACTGGACCGGCTGCACCACGAGAGCGCCCCCGGACGCGGCGCAACGGTTACCGCCCCCCGGGGATAATGATCTTGAAGCCGGGGGAGGAACCAGGCACTGGAACGCCCCCCGGAGGTATGAGCATGGCGCTGTCGATGGAGGAGCAGCAGATCCTCACCCAGATCGAGGTCCACCTCAGCGAGAACGACCCGCGGCTGGCCCATCGGCTGTCCGAACTCGGCACCCCCCGGCGCCGCCGCCGGATCGCCCTGATCACGGCGCTGGCGGTCGCCGGCGCCTGCGTGCTGACGGCCGCCGTCGCCACGGTCGTCATCGTCATGTCGTAGGAGGGCGGGCGCCGCGTACGGCGCCGGACGGCGGCACGGCGCCTCCACGGTGCCCGCCCTCCCACCGGCAACGCGAACGCCGAGGCCCCGGCGAGATCAGATCTCGCCGGGGCCTCGACGCGTCGGCCGGTGTGGTAGGCCGCCTCACGGCGAAAGGCACAACGAAGCTCCAGCCCGGACCGAGGGCCCGACGGTATTCCTCGAAGGCGTTGTGTAGAGCCCGGGGGACACATGCCACACCGACCTCGTCCACCATAACGGCAACCAGGGGGTGCACCCTCCCCCCGGGCCCACGTGTCCTGCGTCACCTGACCTCGGAGTGAGGATTGTGTGGACCCGTGCACCACCCCCGCCCCCGGAGCGTCCTCACCACCGATGGACGCAGGGCAGAGCCGGGCGAGGAATTACGGGGTTCTGGAGCATGGTCGTCCTGGCCGTGGTTCTACGGGCGCCCCGTTCCTGCCGCAGGGGCGGTGCAGAGCTGGGCGGTCAAAGTGGCGTAGGCCCACTCTTCCCACTCTTCCGGCGACCAGTTGCGGTCCTGGACGAAGAGCAGGTACAGCTGCGGGCTGAGCAGCCCGAACAGCAGGTCGGCGGCCGTCTCGACGGAGACGTCGGGGCGGGCTCCGGGCTTGCCGGCCAGCGTCTGGGCCGCGGCGTGCTGCACGGTGTAGCGCAGGTCGGGGCCGTCGGGCCATTGCGCGGCGATCTGCGGATCGGTGGCCGCGGCGGCCGCGATCAGCGGCATGATCGGGGCCACCCGGCCCAGGATCTCGCTGGTGCCGTGGACGTGCGCGCGCAATTGCCCGGCTGCGGTGGGCTCGGCGCACGCGGCGCGGAACCACTCACGATCCATGGTGGCGACCGGCTCGGCGTCACCGGCGATGGACGTGTCGACAACGTCCTTGAACAGCGTGCGCTTGTTGCCGAAGACGAAGTAGACCGTCTGGACGGCCACGCCCGCCCGGTCCGCGACCTCCTGCAGGCTCGTCGCCCCGTAACCCTGCGCGACGAACAGCTCGCGAGCCGCCTCGACGACCTTTTCACGGGTGCGGCGTGAGCGCTCGGCCCGCTTGTCCGGCCGCTTGACTTTGTCCATATTGCGAGTATATCTCTAGAGCACGTCACTAGAGTTTAACTCTAGATTCTTGGAGGAGACGATGGACCAGCCCAACGCCACCCAGAAGCCGGAACCGGACCTGGCCTCAACGCAGCGAGACCCTGAGGAGGAGTCCGTCCACCGCGCACTGGAGGGCTACTACCGCACCGGCAAGCCACCGTGGGACACCGGCGTGACGCCGCCCGAGCTGGTCGCCCTGGTAGAGGGGCACGGCGCGCTGCCGCCCGGCCGCGCCCTGGAACTCGGCTGCGGCACGGGGACCAACGCCACCTACCTCGCACGGCACGGCTGGGAGGTGACGGCCGTCGACCTGATCGACCGAGCTGTCGACCAGGCCAGGGAGAAGGCTGCGGCGGCGGGAGTGGAGGTACGGCTGCTGCACGGGGACGCCACCCGCCTCGACGAGCTGGACGTGCCGGGCCCCTTCGACCTGTTCTTCGACCTGAGCTGCTACTGCGGGGTCCCGCTGCACCGCCGCGACGCCTACGCCGCCGGGCTCACCCACCGCACCGCTCCCGGAGCACGGTTGCTGATGTTCGGGTACGGCCCCGAGCCGCTCGGCAATCCGAAGCCCGAGGTCACGTCGTGGGCGGCGGGCGTCACAGCCGACGAGCTCTGCGCCAGGTTCCCCGGCTGGGAACTACTCGACGTCACACCGGGCACCAACTCGGTGCCGACCTCCTGGTTCACGCTGCGCCGCAGCGCCTAGGAAGCATCAGCCGGCCGGTGTTCTCCCGAGGCCACGAGCCCGCCGTAGTTGCGGGCGGACACCGGTCGGCATCACGCGCGCTGCGTCGGCTCGCAAGACAATGCCTACAGGTTGAATCGCGACCCACACCCCAGTGCGGCTGCACCACCGGGCCGACATCAGCAGCCAGCCCTGAGCGCAGACGGGCACGGCGATTCATGGCCCGCAGTCGTCAAGCCGCGCCCACACAGGGCCTGCGACCGGCTCCAGCTCCCCTCCCGAACGCCACCATCCGGTGTTCCCGCCTCCCTGAACCCCCTGAACGATGAGGAAACCCAGACATGAACCTGCTGCTGTGGATTCTGCAAGCGGCACTCGCAGCGCTGTTCGGCGCCGCGGGCGTGATGACCTCGACCCAGCCCAAGGACAAACTCGAACCCAAGCTGCCCTGGACGGTCGACTTCTCCACCCACGCCGTCCGATTCATCGGTCTCGCCGAACTGGTCGGCGCGCTCGGACTCATCCTGCCCGCCGCCACCGGCCTCGTCCCGATCCTCACCCCCCTGGCAGCCACTGGCCTGGCTCTGCTGATGGCGCTGGCCGCGCTCACCCACTTGCGACGCAAAGAGTCCACAGCGATCGCGCTCAACGCGGTACTGCTGATCGCAGCGGCAGTCATCGCCTGGGGGCGCTTCGGCCCCCACACGCTATAGAAGCCCCGCTGCCCTGCCGACCACACCGACGCCGCGCCTGCTCATCACTGAGCCCGCCGGTACAAAGCCGCACCGCCGCAGACGACCGGCCACATCGCCTTGAGTGCTCCACCAGAGCCGAAGCCGGCCGCGGCCTCCTCCTCGTCGAGGCCCTCACCACCGACTTCGGCGCCCACCCCGACCACGACGGCACCGGCACCGGCACCGGCACCGGCAAGACCGTGTGGTTCTCCCGCGTCCTGCACGGCCTAAACAGCCGCGTCTACGGCAGCGGCAACGGGGCGGGCTGATCTGAGAAGGCCGGGCGCCGTCACACCTGCAACGGGCAGCGGTCGACGACCCACACCTCCTCGTCCTCACCGGCGCCCTCGACGGCGCCGTCCGGGGGACGCGGACGGTCGTCGGCCAGCCGGTCCAGATGCCACTCCACATGCGCCAGCGGCCCCCGCCACCCCGCCAGCAGATCGGCCAGCGGACGCGGCGGCCCCGGCGGGCCGAACGGACGCGGATCGGGCAGCGGCCCCTCCCACAGCACCTCGTCGCAGCCCGCCGCCCAATGCGCAGCCCCCTCCAGCACCTCCCGCAGATCACGCGCCACCTCACCCAGGGAACGCACCGCCATCGCGTCCTGGATCATCCGCTCCCGCACCGCGTACGGCAGATCCCCGCCGAACCCCGGCGGGAACACCGGCCGCCGCCCCTCCAGCACCGGATCCTCACCCGTCGCCGCCGCCCGCACCGCCGCGACCTGCCAGCGCGACCACTCCGCCAGATGCCCCAGCACCCCCCGCAGCGCCGCCGCGCCCTCCGGCCCGGCGCGCGCCTCCGCCACCACCCCGCCCAGCCGCCCCCGCACCGACTCCACCCGGTCCAGCGTCCACGCGCGAGCCCGCACCGCCCCCGCCGCGCCCCCCGCCCCGGACGGCCCACCCGGCCTGCGCGGCCCCGGCGGCGCCGCGTCCGACGGCGGACGCGGCAACGGCACCCGCAGCGCCGCCAGCAGCTCGTCGAGATCGCGCGGCCCCGCGCCCCGCCCCGACAGGAACGCCGCGCCGATCCGGTCGAGCCGGAACATCCGCGCCGCGTCACGCAACCGGCACCAACCCACCAGGTACTCCGCGTACGGGGCGATGACCAGCCCGTGCGCCTCCACGTCACGGAACGTCCGGCCACCCGACCGGCCCGTGTAGGCCAGCCGCACCACCCGGCGGGAACGCACCGCCTCGGCGAGCGTGTCGCGGACCGGCCCCACCAGCGACGCCGCCTCGGACAACGCCGCAGGAGCCGGACCGGGCGCCAGCACATAGCCGCGCCCCCGCCCGGGCCGCACCGGCAGGCCCCCATGGACCAGCAGCTCCACATCGCGGCGCACGGTCCGCTCGCTCACCCCGAGCCGCCCCGCCAGCACCCGCGGCCCCAGCGGCTCGGGCGAGGCCGCGCGGAACTCGGCGACCAGGGCCAGCAACCGGTCTTCACGGTCCACCCCACCATCGTGACCCGCGCCGCCGACATTATGCGGCCCCCGCCGGGATCCACCGCGACCGCTACCAGACCCGTCCCAGGCACCCGTCCCGGCCGCTTCCCCGGACGTGTCCCGGCGAGGTGAGGCCAGGCGAGGTCAGGGCGCGGACAGCTCCCCGGCCACGCCCTCGAAATCGGCCCGCGACAGCGTCAGCGACGACGCGCTGCCGAGCGCCTGCGTCCCCTCGGCCCGGCCCAGCCGCCGCGTCGCGGCCCGGTCCAGGTACGCCTCGACGAGCCGGGCGCCGGTCACCCGGCCCCGCCCCCGCAGCGCGCCGAGATCACCGCGCACCACCTCCCAGGCGTCCGGCCCCACCCGCATCCGCCGCTCCCCGGCCAGCAGCGACAGCAGCGCGGCGCGCGCCCCGCCGTCGCCGAAGTCGGGCAGCCGGACGGCCCGCAGGTCGGTCATCAGCTCCGGCGACGCCGCCGACAGCTCGCCGACCCGGTCCGGCTCGCACGTCGCCAGCAGCGTGGTGTCGCTGACGTTCTCCAGGCGGGCCCGGTACAGGACCGAGGTGTAGGCCGCGCCCTGCGGCTCGTCCAGGATCAGCGCGTCGAGCCCGTCCAGCAGCAGGGTGTGCCCCGCGTGCTCCTCCAGCGCCGCCCGCAGCCCCGCGGGGCCGAGGTCGCGCAGGTCCTCGGCGTGCACGCTGCGGACCTCGCCGCTGGAGACCTCCACCTCGGCCAGTGCACCGGCGACCATCCGCGCCAGCCGCCGCTGCCCGCTGGACGGCGCGCCGATGAGCAGCAGCGCCGGAACCGACGCGCTCGTCGCCTCCTGCCCGCGCAGCCGCTGCGACCACTTCCCGCGCCGTCGCACCTCGGTCACGACGCGCCCGATGTCGTCGGCGCCGCACAGGAACCGGACCCCGCGGACCTCGGCGATCTGCGCGCCGTGCTCGGGAGCGGGCGCGGGCGGCATCGGCGGCGGCGGCTCGGGCACCGGAGCGGGCGGCGGCGGCAGCCCCACCTGCCGCTCCCGACCCGGGTCGAGCTGCGTGGCGTGCGGATCCCGGCCGCGCGGATCCGGGTCGAACTGCGTCGCGGACGGCTCGGCCGGCCACTCCAACACCGCGGGCGCGGGCGCGGCGGGCGGCATCGGCGGTGCGGGCGGATGCCCCGGCGGCGCGGAGAACGGCGCGGGGGAAGGCGGCGCCTCGGCCGGAGCGGGCGGCGGGGGAGGGGGCGGGATCCTCGGCGGCGGGACGTCGGCGGCGAACGGGTCGGGCCGCGGCCCGACCTCCTCGGCGGCAGGGGAGGGGGCGGACTCGGCACGGGGCCCGAACGGATCGAGCGGCGCAGGCGGCGGCACCGGCGACCCCGCACCCAGCGGACCCGGACCCGGACCCGGGCCGGGGCCGGGGCCGGGCACGTCGGGCATGGGGCCGGGGCCGCCGTCCGCGCCGATCGGCCCGGACGGCGGCCCGATCGGCGCGACCGCGGGCGGCGGGCCCGGCGGCTCCCCGGCCGGTTCGGGCGCCGGTGCGACCGGCTGGTCGCCGCCCTGCGCCTGCCGCTCGGAGGCCAGGTGCGCGCGGGCCGCCTTGATGATGTCCCAGGCGCTCAGCTCGTCGGTGGAGGGTGGGCTGTGCATCGCCGGGGAGGTCAGCTCGGCCGCGACCGCCTGCGGCACCGCGAACCCGGTCGCGGGCGGCGGCACCTGCGCCAGCCGGCACCAGGTCAGCCCGAGGGTGTAGGTCGTGGCCAGCAGCGCCGCCAGCGCGTCGGGGTCATCGCTGCGCAGCGCGTCGGGCAGCCGCCCGTCGCGCGGCCACAGCGACCGCAGCGGATGCGCCGGATCGGTCAGCACCGCTTGGAGCGTCCGGGCGCTGTCGGGGTCGAGCCAGGGCGCGAGCGCGGCCAGCGCGTTGGGCGCGGCCTGGAGGTCGGCGGCGAGCACCGCGATCCCGGCACGGCGCACCTCGTCGTGCCCGCGCCCGCCGGCCGGATGCCGCGGGCCGGTCAGCCCCGCCACGATCTGCTGGAGGTCGTACAGCGCCAGCCGCAGGTACTCGCCGGGGGCGGTGTCGCGGACCATCGGCGTGGCGAACTCGGCGGGGCAGCGGCGCCGCCACTCCTGGAGGATCGCCTCGGGCCCGTACCGGACCGTGGCCATGTCCTGCTGCGCCATCCGCAGGGACGCGCCGGTCACCGCGGCCAGCGCGTCGGCTCCGGGCCGGAACCGCGGGTCGCCCTGGAGGCCGGAGGCGACCTCGTACATCACCCGGGCGATGTGCGCGGCGCCGCCGATGTCGCCGGCGCCGAGCCGGTGAATGTAGTAGCCGGCCAGTGTGCCGAAGTCGGGCGGCATCATCCAGTGGAGCCGCTCGGCCGAGGTGGTCAGGAACGGCACGAACGACTCGATCAGCGGGTGCTCGGTCAGCGCGACCGGCGCGCCCGCGCACCACAGCAGCGCGCCCCAGGCGGCGGCGACGGTGCTGGGGGTGCCGGGCTGGAACATCGGGTCGCGCTGGGCGAACTGCGCCGGGTCGACCGCCAGCGCGGTGGTGAGGGCCTGGGAGATCCCGGCGACCACGGCGGTGTCGGGCACCGGGCCGAGGAAGCCGGGCGAGGCCATCCGTCCCGCGGCCAGGTCGGGGCCGGTCGGGAACAGCTGCGGGGGGACGCGCGGGGTCGCGGCGCCGGGCGGGGCGGGGACGACGGCGCGGCGGTCGCCGGGGTCCGCGGGCGGGGGGCAGGGGTGCCAGGTCCCGTCCAGGCCGCACCGGTACCAGCGGCCCCAGGCGCCGAACAGCCACCACTCGCCGGCGCCCCACAGCATCCGCGCGGCGATCTGCTCGGCGCGCTGCTGCGGTGCCGCCGCCGCCCACCAGGGCGCGGCGACCAGATCCCGCACGTTGGTCTCGACCGCCGCGAACAGGTCCGCACCCGCGTCCGCGTCCGCGTCCGCTCCGGCTCCGCTTCCGCCGGGTCCCGCCCCGGCCGCCTGCCAGCTCACTCGGCGAATAGTAGTGGTCTCGCGTGGATCGACCGCCATCCACGCGATCTCCGGCATCGACCGGTAAGGAGCGTTATGGCACGATGCTCGTGATCGGGGCGAGCGGAGGTGGACGGTGGCGGAGGTCGCGGCTGGCGGCCCGGGCGGCGGCCTGGCCGGGGGCGCGGGACGGGCGCGGGCGAAGGGCCTCGGCCTGGCGGTGTTCTCCTCGGTCTGCTTCGGCGCGTCCGGCCCGTTCGGCAAGGCGCTCATCGGCGCCGGGCTGAACCCGCTCCAGGCGGTGTGGCTGCGGATCGCCGCCGCCGCCCTGGTGCTGGTGCCGCTGGTGGCGGCGCTGCGCGGGCGGGCCGCCGTCCGCGGCGTCCGCGCGCACCTGCCCCGCCTGGCCCTGTACGGGCTGACGGGCGTGGCGGGCTGCCAGGCGTTCTACTTCCTGGCGGCGTCCCGGCTGCCGGTCGGCGTCGCGATCCTGCTGGAGTTCACCGGGCCCGTCATGGTGCTGGGCTGGCTGCGCCTGGTGCGGCGCGCGCCCGTGCACCGCACCGCGGTCCTCGGCGTCGCGGTCGCGATGGCGGGCCTGGCGCTGGTGGTGCAGGTCTGGACCGGCCTGCGGCTGGACGCCCTCGGCCTGGCCGCCGGGATCGCCGCCGCCGCCTGCCAGGCCGCCTACTTCATCCTGGTCGACCGCCTCACCGGGCGGATCGACCCGCTGGTCATGACCGCCGCCGGCAGCGTGGTCGCCGCCGCCGTGCTCACCGCGCTCTGCGCGCCCTGGACGGTCCCCTGGGCCGTGCTGGCGGGCACCGTCCCGATCGCCGGGCACACCGCGCCCGCCTGGCTGCCGGCCGCCTGGATCGTCCTGGTCAGCACCGTGCTGGCGTACGTGACCGGCGTCGCCGGGGTGCAGCGCCTGTCGGCGCAGGTCGCGGGGGCGATCTGCTACACCGAGGCGGTCGCGGCGACGCTCATCGCCTGGGCCGTGCTCGGCGAGCGCCTCGCGCCCGTGCAGCTGGCCGGCGGCGCCATCGTCCTGACCGGCGCGTTCATCGCCCAGCGTGCGGTGATCGACCGGACGCCCGCCGCCGACACCGCCGGCGCCGCGGGATCAGCCGTTCTCCCGGCGGAACCGGCCGGCACCGAGGGCCACTGACACCACCAGCAGCAGCACCACCGTAGAGTAACCCCAAAATTTTAGTCACACCAAGTATTGGGTCACGTCATCGAAGGTAGGATCTGCGGCATGGCGGAACAGGTCGCCCCGGCTGCCGGACCGGGCACGCGCGAACTCGGGCTGCGCGAGCGCAAGAAGCTCGCCACACGGCGCCGGATCTCCGACATCGCCACCGGCCTGTTCACCTGCGACGGCTTCGACCAGGTCACCGTCGCCGACATCGCCCGCGCCGCCGACGTCTCGGTCAACACCGTCTTCAACTACTTCAAGACCAAGGAAGACCTGTTCTTCGACCGCCAGGAAGAGACCGTCGAGCAGGCCGCCCAGGCCTTCCGCCTGCGCCGGCCCGGCGAATCGGCCGCCGCCGTGTTCCGCCGCCTCCACCTGGACGGACTCGACACCGGCGCCCACCGGACCGGCTTCCACGACGGCTCGGAAACCTGGGCCCGCACCGTCCAGGCCTCCCCGGCCCTCACCGCCCGCCAGCGCGAGATCGGCCAACTCGCCCAGGACCGGCTCGCCGACCTCCTCGCCGAGGAGACCGGCGCCGCCCCCGACGACCTCGCCCCCCGCGCCGTCGCCGCCATGATCTTCGCTGTGCAGCGGGAGCTGACCGGCGACGTCCTGCGCCGCAGGCTCGCCGGCCAGACCCTCGCCGACATGCGCGACACCGTCTACGCCAACGCCCGCCACGCCTTCGACCTCCTCGAACACGGCATCGGCGGCTACGGCGCCCGCCCCCCCGGCGACACCCCCGGACCAGGGCCCGGACGGCCTCCCGGGTGAAAATGAGTGTCCGGGCCCTCCCGGCGATTCTTAGACTCCATGGTTGCGGAGGCGAACAATCATGGACACCCCCACTCTCCTGGCCCACCTACAGACCCGCGGCGAAGCCCTGAGCCTGCCCCGGGGCGGCACCCTGTGCTGGGACGACGCGGACTTCCACCGCGCCGCCTACACCGCCGGCCCCGAGCGCTACGCCCTGCTCGGCCTGGCCCCCGGCGTCCGGCCCTGGCAGCGCGCCCGCGTCCTGCTCCAGGTCCTGGCCGCCTCCCACGCCGGCCTCGACGACACCACCCGCGCCACCCTCGCGCGCACCGCCCGCGTCCTCACCCTCGCGCTGCCGCCCGCGCACGTCGTCACCGTGCTCCTCGGCCTGCGCCGGCTGCGCGCCAACCACAAGCACACCACCCGCACCGCGCTGCGGTTCGTCCTGGAGCACCCCGGCGCCGACGCCCTCATCGCCGCCCGCCGCCCCGCCCTGGTCGACTGCTTCGAACACGCCCTCGGCAAGGCCACCGCCCGCGGCTGCGCCCGCCGCGTCGCCGAAGGAGACACCGGCTCGGACTACCTCCAGCGCCGCCTCCTGCGCTTCCTCACCGCACCCGACCTCGCACTGCCCCGCGTCCGCGCCCTCTACGCCACCGCCGAACCCACCACCGCCGAACCCACCACCGGCACCGACCGGGACGCCGGCGCCGCCGATCCCGTCCACCGCGGTGATCCCGCCGAAGACCCCTGCGCCGCGCTCGGCCGCCACCTGAACGCCGCCGTGCCCCCCTGCCACCGCTTCGAGGGCGCCCTCACCCTCGTCCTGGACACCGGCACGCCCGCACCCGGCCACGACGGCCACAGCGGCGCACCACCGCAGGCCGCCGCACTGCGCACCGCCCTCGCCGAGACCTGCGCACACCTGGAGGTCATCGAGATCGGCGGCGCACCCGCCCCCCGCGTCGCCGCCGACCTCGCCACGGCCGTCCTGGACGCCCTCGCCGCCGCACCCGACCTGGTCGCCGTCGTCCCCGGCGGCCACGAGGACCACCACCCCGGCGACCTGGCCCGCATCATCGCCGCACTCCCGCACACCGGCGTCACCACGCCCGTGGTGTTCTGCCACCCCGCACCCGGCGGCCACGACCCCGCACCACCCCATCCAGCACCGCCCCATCCCGCACCACCCCGGCGCGGCCTCCCGAACCACGACGACCTCGCCGGGCTGCTGCCCTGGATGCTCGGGCACTGCGACGCCGGCGCCCCCTGGCTCCGCGCCGCCCTGCACGCCCGCCTGGACGCCCTCGACCGGCAGGCCGACCGCCTCCTCGGCGTCCTGCCCGCATGACCGGGCAGGACCGCCCCGAGAGGCCGCCCCGCCCCGGCCGCACGTAAGACGATCGGGCAAACCGGTTGCCCCCGGCGCCGCGGACCACTTCAATCAGACCACGGGAACTGTGCCGGGCACGTCGGGCGGACCGGACTCCACCTCTGGGCATCGTCACCAACGACGACACCGACACCGACGAGGCGCCGGCCGCCTGTCCCCGCTCCCCGGCAGACGCAGCGGGCTGAAGTCTCGGCAAAGGTTGCCTCCGCAGAGGAGCGTCCGCCACAGCACGCTCCCACCCCGCCGCTAGCGTGCGGGCCATGCCGCAGACGCCCGCCGACCCGCCCCCGCAAGGGCACGGCGAAACCGGCGGCGCGACCGGCGAGGCGACCGGCGCGACCCGCTGGACGGGCGGGACCGAAGGCGAGACGCCACCGCCCGGCACCCGGGGCGGCGGGACGCGGCGGATGCCGCCCTGGCTGCCACGGGCGTTCCTGCTCGCCGGCGGCACCGTGCTGCTGTTCGTCGCCGGGCTGTGGCTGCTGGAACGGCTGCGCGGCCTGCTCCTCCTCCTGCTCACCTCCCTGTTCATCGCCTTTGCGATCGAACCCGCCGTCACCTGGCTCGCCGCCCGCGGCTGGCGCCGGGGCCTGGCCACCGGCGCGATGTTCCTGCTCATCGCCCTGCTGGTCGGCGGCTTCTTCGGCATCCTCGGATCCCTGGTCGTCGCCCAGGCCACCAACCTGGTCAACGGCCTGCCCGGCTACATCGACGAGGTCATCGGCTGGATCAACGACACCACCGGCGCGCACCTGTCCCAGGCCACCCTGTTCGACAAGCTCCCGAGCGCCGCCGACCAACTCTCCAGACACCTGTCCTCGCTGGCCGGCAACGTCTGGGGCATCGGCGCCACCGCCATCGGCGTCCTGTTCCAGGGCCTCGGCATACTGCTGTTCACCTTCTACCTGTCCGCGCAGGGCCCCCAGTTCCGCCGCACCGTGTGCTCACTGCTCCCGCCGCACCGGCAACGCCAGGTCCTGTGGGCCTGGGAGATCGCCGTCGCCAAGACCGGCGGCTACATCTACTCCCGCGCCCTGCTCGCCCTGATCTCCGGCATCGCCCACTTCGCCGCCCTGTCCCTGCTGCACGTCCCCTACGCGCTGACCCTCGCGCTGTGGGTCGGCGTGGTGTCGCAGTTCATCCCCACCGTCGGCACCTACCTCGCCGGCGCCGTCCCCGTCCTGGTCGGGCTCGCACACTCGCCCTCCACCGCACTGTGGGTACTGCTGTTCATCACCGCCTACCAGCAGCTCGAGAACTACCTCCTCCAGCCCCGCATCACCGCCCGCACCCTCGACATGCACCCCGCCGTCGCGTTCGGCACCGTCCTGGCCGGAACCGCGATCATCGGACCCGTCGGCGCCCTCCTCGCCCTGCCCGTCTGCGCCAGCCTCCAGGCCTTCCTCGGCGCCTACATCCGCCGCTACACCGTCGAGGAACACCCCCTCACCACCCCCGCCCGCCGCCGCCCCCGCCCCCGCCGCCGCCGCCCCCGCGACCGCGGACCCGGCGAGGGCGACGAGGCCGAAGGACGCGCAAGTCCCGACGAGGACGGGCAGGACAGGCGGGACCGACGGTGACGGCCGCCGACCACCGGCCTCCGCCCGGGCCCCCCGGCCGGCCCGCGACTACCGTGCGAGCCGGACCAGCACCGCCCCGCCCACCCGACAGCGAGCACCCGAGCACCCGCCAGGAGCCGCCATGCGCCGTCCCCGCCGCCTCGCCCTGCTCGCCACGGCCGCCGTCGCCATGACCGCCGGACCCACCTCCGCCACCGGCGCCGGCGCCGCGCCCGCCCCCGGCCGCACCCCCGGCGAGGACCCCTGGCTCCGCCGCCTCATCGCCTCCATGACCCTGGAGGAGAAGGCCGCGCAGCTGTTCGTCATCCAGGTCCACGGCAAGAGCGCCGACACCCGCGACCCGGGCGACGTCGCACGCAACCGACGCCTGTACGGCGTCGACAACGCCGCCCAGGTCATCGCCCGCTACCGGCCCGGCGGGATCATCTACTACGCCGCCGACCCCGCCAACATCACCGGCCCCCGCCAGCTCGCCGCCTTCTCCAACGGCATCCAGCGCGCCGCGCTCGCCCAGCCGCACCGCGTCCCGGCGACCATCGCCACCGACCAGGAGGGCGGCGCCGTCACCCGCGTCCCGCCGCCCGCCGCCCAGTCGCCCGGCAGCATGGCCCTGGCCGCCGGACGAAGCACCGCCACCGCCCGCGAGATCGCCGCCGTCACCGGCCGCGAACTCCGCGCCGTCGGGATCAACCAGGACTACGCCCCCGACGCCGACGTCAACGTCAACCCCGCCAACCCCGTCATCGGCGTCCGGTCCTTCGGCTCCGACCCCGCCCTGGTCTCCCGCATGGTCACCGCCCAGACGGGCGGCTACCGCGCCGGGGGAGTGACGCCCACCGTCAAGCACTTCCCCGGCCACGGCGACACCACCGTCGACAGCCACACCGGCGTCCCCACCATCACCCACACCCGCGAGCAGTGGGAACGCACCGACCTGCCGCCCTTCCGCGCCGCGATCGCCGCCGGCGCCGACTCGATCATGACCGCCCACCTGGTCGTCCCCGCCCTCGACCCCTCCGGCGACCCCGCCACCCTGTCGCGCCCCATCGTCACCGGCATCCTGCGCGACCGGCTCCACTACGAGGGCGTCGTCGTCACCGACGCCCTCGACATGCAGGGCGTCCGCGACAAGTACGGCGACGACCGCGTCCCCGTCCTGGCCCTCAAGGCCGGCGTCGACGTCCTACTCAAACCCCCCGCCGACGCCTCCGGGAACGGCGTGTTCGCCACCCAGCTCCACGCCGTCGTCGACGCCGTCCGCCGCGGCGAGCTCACCGAGGACCGCATCGACGCCTCCCTCTACCGGATCCTCGACCTCAAACGCAGACGCGGCCTGTTCCGCGACCCCTACGCCGACGAGGCCCGCCTGGACGACCTCGTCGGCACCCCCGCGCACCTGGCCGCCGTGCGGCGCGCCGCGGACGCCGCCACCACCCTGGTCAAGAACGACGCCCGGCTCCTGCCGCTCGAACCCGGCCCCCGCGACGTCCTGGTCACCGGATGGGGCCCCGGACCCGACGGGCCCGCCGCCACCCTCGCCGCCGAACTCGGCCGCCGCGGAGCCGCCGCCACCGTCCACGAGACCGGCCTCAGCCCCGGCCCCGCCGAGATCGGCCGGGCCGTCGCCGCCGCCCGCGGCCGGGACCTGGTCATCGCGGTCACCAACCGCGCCTGGGACGTCCAGACCGGCGGCCCCCACAACGGCCCCGGGCAGACGAACCTGGTCAAGGCGCTCGCGGCCACCGGCACACCCGTCATCGTCATCGCCGCCCGCGACCCCCACGACATCGCCTGGTTCACCGAGGTCCCCACCTACCTGGCCGCCTACTCCCACACCACCGAGGCCATCCGGGCCGCCGCCGCGACCCTGTTCGGGGACAACCCGCCCAAGGGCCGCCTCCCCGTACCGATCCCCGTCCACGACCGGCCCGGACGGACCCTCTACCCCTTCGGGCACGGCCTGGCCTACCCGGAGGTTGAAGAACATCGGAACGAAAACCGGCGCTAAGCCTTCGTCGGCCCTGGTAGGGGGGCCCGGCTGCTGGACGGGCCGCGGTGGGAGGCGATGAGGCGAAGGTGGAGACCGTCGTTACCGAGAGCGGCGGCCGGGGCCAAAATGTCGTCTGCTCGTCTCCCTGGTCGCGCTGCTGGTCTCCGAGAGCTGCAACATCGTCGCTCCGCTCCCGTGCCTACATCACACTGCCTTGCAGAACACGATCGAGCGCTGCCCGGCCTGCGGGTCCCCATGTCGGCTTGCCGCCAGGAAGGCCCCGGTCTCCGTTCTGGCCCATCAGCATGAGGATCAGGCTTTTCAGAGCGGCGAGCCCGCGGGCGCGCCGGAGCGCCGCCTCGTCCGCATGCGCGTATACGTCGAAGAAGCGTGAGGCGCCGCCCGCGGGAAGGACCACCCATGCGGCCGCGAGGTCCCACGCCGGATCACCGGCGAGCATGTCACCGAAGTCGATCACGCCCGAGAGCGTCCCGTCCGAGACGATGACATTCGCGGGATGAAGGTCACCGTGCACCCAAACCGGCGGGCCCTCCCACTCGGGGGCCGCAACGGCGTCATCCCAGACGGCTCGGACCTCGTCGGCGATGCCGCCCAGGGCGACGGCGTGAAAGAAGTGGTCGAAGCCGTCGGTGTACTGCTTGGGGTGAGCGCCGCGGTCCGAACTGGTCGGCGCCTCGGCGGGTGCCTCCACGTGGAGCGCTCTGAGGAAGCCCGCCAGAGTGTCGGCCGCGTGGTCGCCGCGGCTGATCGAGGTGTGGTCCAGTGGCTCGCCGGGAACCCACGTCATGATGGTCCAGGGCTTCGGGAATCGCGCGGACGGTTCACCGATCCGTACAGGGACCGGGACCGGGAGCGGCAGGCGCGGGGCCAGGACGGGCAGCCACCGGCACTCCTTGCGCTGGAGATCCGGGGCACGCTCCGTACGCGGCATGCGCACGGCCAACTCGTCCCCAAGGCGCCACTGCTGGTTGTCCCATCCGCCCGCCACCTCGCGCACGGCCAGCCCCGCAAGGTCCGGATGCTGCTCCTGCAGCAGGGCGTGGACCAGGTCTGCGGTGATCTCGATCTCGGGGTCGTTCATACGACGCGACAGTACAAGGGCAGGCGCCGACTCTGGCTCCCCTCGTGACCCGCGAGGGTCAGCCGCCCGAGCCGGTGGCCGACGGCGGTACTTCGACGACGAAGAACAGAAAGTTGGGATTGGTCGAAAGGTCCTGGAAGCCATCCGGGAACGCTTCCCGGGCGGCCGGGTCGGGCTGCGGTTCGCTGATGGCGGCAAGGCGGAAGCCGGCGGCGGTGAAGGCATCGGTCATCGCGTGCAACGGCCTGCGCCACAACCTCATCGGGACGGACCGGCCGTTGAAGGCCCAGTCGAAGGTGTAGCTGGTGGTCGCGTGGTAGTCGGGCCGAGGATCCCGCGCGCCGTCGTCGAACGGCAGAGGGTCGCCCAGGTCGACCTCGTGCAGGGCTACGCCGTCACCGAGCCGCCGCCTGGCCAGTGCCAGCTGCGTACGGGCGGTTCACGGGACCGCCGTCGCAGGCTGATCTGGAGCGGGTGTTCTTCCTCGATGACGAGGACCGGGCGCTGGTGGGGCGGCGGCGCGGGGAGCACATGAGGCTCGGGTTCGCGCTCCAGTTGGTGACGGTGCGGTGGCTCGGGACGTTCCTGGAGGATCCTCTGGACGTGCCGGGCGTGGTGCTGGAGTTCGTGGCTGAACAGCTGGGGGTTGATGACTCCTCGCAGGTGAAGCGCTATACCGAGTGCCGAACGTGCTCGGCTATCACAGCCGCCTACCCGCGCCGCTGATCCCGGGCCGTCTGGTCGACGTCGAGGTGGTGAACGGGCCGTGGAGGCGGCTGGTGTTCGGCCATCCTGCGCACGCTGACGGCGCGGTGAACCGGCACGCCTACGCCTTCTGCGTGCTGGAGCAGTTCTGGCGGGCGCTCAAGCGCCGTGAGATCTATCTACGCCGACGCCTCCACCAAGTGGCGCAATCCTCAGGCCGAGCTGCTGGAGGGCGATCAGTGGGAGGCGATCCGGCCTGACGGAACACCCTTACGGAACACTCCCACCTGGGCCGCGATCCGGACCGTTCGGTGTTCCGTTGGAGGATCCCTTAGGGAACACTCGATCGACGCCCGCTACTGCAGCCGCGCCTGCAAGGCGGCCGCCCGCCGGCAACGTCGGCCCAACTGCTGCGAGATGCGGCGGGGTGTGTCGATCTGCTTACGGCAAGAGCTTGGTGAGAAGGGCGCGAAGTTCTTGCGCGTGGTCCGAGCCGAGGACGTCGTCGATGTCGCGCTCCATGCTCTCCAGGGCTTCACGCACTACAGGCATGCGGGCGCGGCCGAGGTCGGTGAGCTGTAGGGCATAGCGGCGTCGGTCGTGCGGGTCCTGGCCGCGGGACACGATACCGACCTGGACCAGTTCCTCGATGAGCGATGCGGTGGCGGGGTCGGTCAGGTGCAGGTATCGGGCCAGTTGTTCTTGCGGGCAGGGGGCGAGCCGGTCCAGCGCGGGCAGCAAGGCGAAGTGGCGGGTGCGCAGGCCGTGCGCCGCGAGCCGATGATCCCCAAGACGGCGCAGGCGGTAGTGGGCTTGAGCTATCAGGTGCTCGATGCTGTGGATGGCGGATGGCCCGTCGTCGGCGACGAGCATGGTCAACAGCGCGGTGAGGCGCCGCCGTTCGAGGTCGGTGAGCGCGGTGGTGACCCGGGCGTCGCTGTCCGCGACGGCTTGGCGCATGCCGTCCAGGGCGGTACGGCCCGCCTCGGTCAGCGACAGTATGTAGGTGCGGCGGTTGGCCGGGTTGCGGGTGCGGACGACCTGGCCCGCCTCTTGGAGCCGATCGAGCAGCCTGACCATGATCGTGCGGTTGATGCCGAGTCGGTGGGCGAGGTCCTGCTGGGAGGGGGCGTCCGCGTCGGCGAGGATGTCGAGCACCACGAACTCGCGCGTCTGGGGCCCGTCCTGCACAGCGTGAGCGGTGACGGTCGTGAACACGCGGCGCATCAGGTGACCGGTGGTCGCATGCAGCGGTCCGGATTCGTCGTCGACGGCGTTTCCTGCCTGGTCGGGCACGAGCCTCACCTCCGGGCGTGATGTTAGCAGGCTGATACTTCTGTCAGTGACGGTTGCATCGACATTAGTTGGAATGTTGACAGTTGGAGGAGTGTAGATCTAGATTCCAGGTACCAAACCAGCGAAGGGTCTGACGATCATGCACACTGTCGCCGTCCTCGACTCCCACCTCGCCTACACAGAGACCGGGCAGGGCGAGTCGCCCGTGGTGTTCCTGCACGGCAGCCCCACCTCGTCCCACATCTGGCGCAACGTCATCCCGCACGTCGCCGATCGCGCCAAGGTCCTGGCCCCTGATCTGATCGGGATGGGCGCCTCCGGAAAGCCCGACATCGGTTACCGCTTCGCCGACCACGCCCGCTACCTGGACGCGTGGTTCGAAGCCATGGAGCTGAAGGAGGCCGTCCTGGTCGGCCACGATTGGGGCGGCGCACTGGCCCTGGACCGTGCCGCACGCCACCCCGACCAGGTGCGCGGCGTCGCCGTCCTGGAGACGTTCCTGCGACCGCAGATGTGGGCGGAGCTACCGCAGGACGTGATCGACCATTCCAAGGCGCTGCGCACCCCCGGGCTCGGCGAGCGGCTACTGCTGGAGGAGAATGCCGCCATCGAGTTCGCCCTGCCCCACCCGTTCGCCATCAAGACAGGTCTCAGCCCAGAGGACCACGACGTCTACCGCGCGCCCTACACCGACCCTGCGTCGCGCCGTCCGCTGCTCCAGTGGCCTCGCGAGATTCCCTACGACCGCGAACCGGCCGATGTGGCCGAGCGCATGGACGCCTACGGCGAATGGCTCGCCGGCAGCCCCGAGGTGCCCAAACTTCTCCTCACGGTCGAGGAGGGGGTCGGTATCGCCTCCCCCGAGATCGTGGACTGGGCCCGCCAGAGCATCGCCGCCCTCGAAATCGAAGGGATCGGACCCGCCGGCCACCAGGCCCCCGAAGACCAGCCCCACGCCATCGGCCAGGCCATCGCCGGCTGGCTGAACCGCCATCACCTCATCTGAACGACGTCGTCCTTAAGCTCTCAAAAAATCTCACCGGGATCTCCTGTACCTCGACTACTCACACCCGAATCAGTTCCGGCTGTGGCGGCGGTTGCTGGAAGTCTGGGACTGGCAGGCTCATGGTGATCCGGATGACCGCGAGCACGTCGCCGGGGTTGTCGCCGAACGCGCCACGTTGCGTGCCCGGTTCCGCAAGATCCTCATCGACCGCGACGACTACAACACCTTCTGCGGGCATCCCACCCGTAAGCGCGGCAACCCGCCGTGCGAGAACGTCAAGGCCGGTTGGCCCGACAACGGAACCATCGAGCCGTGGGCCTGCTTTACCGCCACACGCGTCGGCTTCGGACACGACGTCAAGCTCTCCACGCCATCCGCTCGCTCCGGAAAGCACCTCCGACACTGGCAGACGATCTCGAGGTCGCAACCCCGTCCGGGCCGGCACGATCACACCAAACCACCGACAGGCCAGCCCCGTGACCGGCCAATTCAGGTTGGCGACGCTCATTGTGCGAGTCCTTGCCGCGCGGGTGTGCCCTTCACAGTGCTCACGGCGGCAGATGACCAGTGGTGCCAAACCATAGGTGTCGATGTGGAGATGTCGTGTGCTCTCGATGACATCTGTCACGCGAATTCGGTGCGGCCCCGCCGCCCCGGTGGGCGGAGGGGCCGTGACCTGCTGGGAACCGATCTATCCGAGCACCGGGTAGTTAGCGCGGAACACGTTGTGCGGGTCACGGGCCCGCTTGATCTCCCGCAGCCGCGCGAGCGCGCTGCCGGAGAAGGACTTCGCCGCCGTCTCACCGGGGGACAGCAGGGTGTACGGCTTGCGGCCGCTGATGTAGGCCTCCAGGTCGGCCACGACCTCGGCCTGCTTGGCGCGCGTCGCATCGGCCGCGTGCGGCAGGCCGAGACCCAGCAGGCCGAGCAGGTACGGCTCGGCCACCGCGCCGCTCGCACCGGCCCCGCCGTCCGGCTCGGCGAGCGCCCCGCCCAGGTGCCTGATCTGCACGTTGATGAGCGGTTCGACCGGCTTGGCCAGCAGGAGCTCCACCGCGTCCGCGTCCAGGCCGGTGAGCAGCTCCGCACGAGCGATGGACGGAGCCGGATCGGTGGGCTCGGCGGTGATGCCACCCAGATCGGCAACCGGGACGACGCCGCGGCTGTCGGAGATCGCACCCTCGATCTTGTCGATGCGCGCCAGCAGATCCTCCCCCTGAGCCGCCTCACCCAGGTAGGCCAGATCCAGCGTCACCATCGGCGACGCGCCGGGTGGCTGGAGCCGGTTGATCCAGACACTGAGTTCACGCGGCGCCTCGGCGGTGATCTCCAGGAACGCGTCGTACACCTCCCTGGTCCGGTGCTCCGGCCAGATCACACGCCCGCCGTACAGGACCGGCGCGGGATACAGCTCGAGTTCGAGGGCGGTCACCACCGCGAAGTCCCCGCCACCGCCGCGCAGCGCCCAGAACAGCTCGGGATCGGACTCGGCGGTCACCCGGCCCGGCTCGCCATCGGCGTCCACGATGTCGATGGCCCGCACGCTGTCGGAGGCGAAGCCGTACTTGCGGCTGAACCAGCCGACCCCACCGCCCAGGGTGTAGCCGGTCACGCTGACTCCCGGCGCGCTGCCGGACAGGCCGGTCAGACCCAGCGGACCGGCCGCCGCCAGCACCTGCCCCCACTTCACACCCGCGCCCACCCGGACCACGCGCTCCTCCGCGCGTACCTCCACCTCGTTCAGCAGGCCGGTACGCAACAGGATCAGGCCTTCCACATCACCCGAGGCGCCATGCCCGCTCGGCTGCGCGGTCACCGTCATACCCGCCCGCCGCGCGTAACGCACGAGCGCCGCCACGTCATCGGCATCCGCGGCCTCCACCACGGCCGCCACGGGCTGCCTGACGGTCAGATTCCACGCGGTGGCCGCCTGTTCAAAGCCGTCGTCATCGGCCAGGAGCACGCGCCCTTTGAGGACACCGCGCAGATCGTTGATCGTCATCGTCGTCTCCCTTTTCGAGTTCTCAGAAAATGCGAAGGAATACCGTGCTGCACTACGGGAAGGACGGCGCCCCGACCGGCCGGACAAGGATCACGCCGAAACCTCGATGCTGGCCCTGCACCTGTGGTGGTCCGCGCTGGTGCACGTCAACACGCTGCTGCTTCGGCAAGTTCTCGGGCCACCCCTTCGGGGCGTGCAGACGTCAGGCGGGCTGCCCGGCGGGCGCTGGGGCGGCGGCCTCCTGGGCCTTGCGGGCCTTGCCGGTCTCGCGGAGGATCAGCAGGCCGGCGGCCACGATCAGCGCCGAGGTCAGGCCGTGGATGCCGAACGCGGCGGCGACGGAGCCGTGGTGGGCCAGGACGGTGATCATGTCGCCGAACGGGGCGACGGCCGTCATCAGCAGGACCCAGCCCAGGGCCCGGCGGTGGCCCGACACCAGCAGGATGCCCATGGCCAGGCCCATCGCGATCTCGCGGCTGCCCTTCACGATGAGGAAGCCGCCGCCGTCGCCAGCGGGCCAGCTCGGCAGGCCGAAGCCTGGAGCGGACGTCTCGGGGGTCAGGATGAAGGACACCCCGAGGTAGAGGGTGAACAGGACGCCGGCGGTGGCCAGGACGGTGTTGACGTTCTTCAGCGACATGGTTCTTCTCCTCCGATGTTCAAACTGGGCAGGGTTCAGCCGCGGACGCGGCGGATGTGGCGGGCGTAGCGGGGGCGGCCGATGACGTGCCAGATGACGCGGACCGGGGCGGGGAGGCCGCTGAGGACGATGGCACGCTCGGCCGGGTTCGCGTCTTCCAGGACGGCGCCGAAGAGCGTGAGCAGGGTGGGCTTGGGGGGGTTGTTAGGCGCGAGCGGTGTCACCCGGGGCGACGGCCGCGACGAGCTCCACCAGCAGCCGTGACTCACGGTGGAGGACGCGGTGGACGATCTCCATGTCCTGGGTGTTGACGCTCATCTGCTCCTGCCTCTGTTGGATTGCGACTGGTCGGTCGCGAGGTGTTCAGGCTGCTCCCGGGTGTTTGGAGGGGATTTGGAGCCGACTTGGACAGTCCACATACGATGTGCGGATCATGGTCTTCATCCGGGTGCTGGGCTCGTTCGCGACCGAGGTGAACGGTGCGGCCGTTCACCTCGGCGGGCCGCGGCAGCGGGGTGTGCTGGCGTTGCTGGTGGCGGCGCGCGGGCAGGTCGTGCCGGTCGACCGGATGATCGAGGATCTGTGGCGCGGGGAGCCGCCCGCGCGGGCGCTGATGTCCTTGCAGGCGTATGTGTCCAACCTGCGCCGGCTGCTGGAGCCCGGCCGGCCGGCGCGCACGCCGGCCCGGCTGCTGGTGAGCGCGGCGCCCGGCTATGCGCTGCGGCTGCCGCCGGAGTCGGTGGACGCGTGGCGGTTCGAGGGCCTGCTCGACCAGGCCCGTACGGTCACCGACCCGCGCGCCGCCCAGGCTCGGCTCGCCGAGGCGCTGGGGCTGTGGCAGGGACCGGCGTTCGCCGAGGTCGCCGATGAGCCGTGGGCCGCCGCCGAGACGGCCCGGCTGAACGAGCTGCGCCTGGTCGCCACCGAACTGCACGTCGCGGCGGGTCTGCGAATCGGCGACCCCGCCGCGGTGGTTCCCGAGGCCGAGCGGCTCACCCGCCACGAGCCGCTGCGCGAGGAAGGCTGGCGGCTGCACGCCCTGGCACTGTGGAGCAGTGGCCGCCAAGCCGACGCGCTGGCGGCGCTCCGCCGCGCCCGCGGCATCCTCGCCGAGGAGCTCGGGCTCGACCCCGGCCCGGACCTGAGGGCGCTGGAGGAGGCGATCCTCACCCAGCGCACGGACGTCATGCGCGCGACCGTGCCCCCGCCACCGCCGGCCGCACCGCTGCCGCGGCCGGCTCCGATCGTCGAGGCGCCGTTCGTCGGACGCGAGGCACAGCTGTCGGCACTGGTCACGGCCGCCGCCGAGGCCGCGGCCGACGGCGCCCGCATCGCCCTTGTCACCGGCGAGGCCGGGCTCGGCAAGTCGACGCTGCTGGAACACCTCGGCAGGCGGCTCGAACGTGACGGGTGGCTGGTCGCCGTCGGCCGCTGTCCCGAGGTCGACAGCGCGCCGCCCGCGTGGGCCTGGACCGAGGCGCTGAGAGCCGTTGCCGCGACCACGTCCCCGGGCGAGTTCGCGGACGACCTCGCGCCGCTACTCGCCGACACCGAGCCGGTGAACGTCGACGCCACCGCGGGACGGTTCCACCTGCGCCAAGCCGTGTGGAAGTGGCTCGCGGCGGTCGCCGCGGAACGCCCGGTCGCCGTCGTGCTGGACGACCTGCACTGGGCGGACGCCGTCACGCTGGAGCTGCTCGGCGGCGGCCTCGGCATGCGGGCCCCCGTTCTGGTCGTGGCGGCGTACCGGGCGGACGAGAGCGGCCACCTCACCGAAACGCTGGCCTCCCTCGCGCGCGCCACGCCCCTCCGGCTCGCCCTGCCCGGCCTGGACGACGCGGCCGTCGCGCAGGTCGTACGGAACGAGTGCGAGGCCGACGACGAGACCGTCGCCGGAATCGCCGAACGCACCGGCGGCAACCCGTTCTATGTGCGGGAGAGCGCGCGGCTGGTGAACGGAGAGGGCGCGCTGGTCGCCCTCTCCGAGGTCCCGGAGGGCGTACGGGACGTGCTGCGGCGGCGCCTGGCGCGGCTGCCCGGGGGAGGTGTGGCCGTGCTGCGGCTGGCAGCGGTCGCGGGCCGGGAGAGCTCGGTGGAGGTGCTGGTGAACGCCGCCGACACCGACGAGGAAGGCGTGCTGAACGCACTGGACGCGGGGGTGATCGCCGGGCTGCTGAGCGAGCCCGGCCCCGGACGGGTGCGGTTCGTTCACGCCCTCGTTCGCGACACCCTGGTCGCCGACGTCAGCCGCCTGCGGGCGTCCCGCATGCATGCCCGCATCGCCGCCGCCCTGGAAGCCACCGGTGACATCACGGCGCTCGCGCACCACTACGCGCGAGCCGGGTCTCCCAAGGCCGTCGGCTATTGCGTCCGGGCCGCCGAACTGGCCGAGGCGCGCTACGCCCACGACGTCGCGGCCGATCTCCTCAAGGACGCGGTCGCGAACTCGACCAGCCCACAGGAACGCGTCGACCTGCACGGCAGGCTGCTGCGGGCGCAGGTCCGGGCCGGTGCCGTGGCCGCCGCCCGCCGGACCCGCCGTCAGGCCGTCGAGTACGCCGAGTCGCTGGGACGCGACGACCTGATGATCGCCGCGTTCACCGCCTGGACCGAGCCGACGCCATGGCAGTCCCGCCCGTACGGCACGGTGGACCGGCCCATCGTCGACCGGCTGAGCCGCCTACTCAAGCGCACCGACCTGGCTCCGGAGGTACGCGGCCGCCTCCTCACCGCCTACGCCGACGAACTGGCCGGCGAGGATGACCCCACCGCCCTGGCGGCGGCCCGCGAGGCGCTCGACCTCGCCACCGGGCCCCACCTCCGGGCGGCGGCGATCGGGGTCCTGGCCCGCGGCGTCGGCGGACCGTCCGGACGCGCCGAGCTCTGCCGCGAACTGGTGGCGATCGGCGTGGAGCACGGTGTGCCCGCCTACCGCGTCACCGGCCTGCTCAACCACGCCTGTGCCGCCGCTGAGGCCAACGACCCGACCACCATGCGCCGGGTGGCCACCGAGGCCCTCGACCTCGCGCGCACCTACCGGGTGCCCGAGGCGACAGGCGTCGCCGAAGTGACACTGGCGACCCTGACCCTCATCGAGGGCCGGTTCGCCGAGGCCGAACGGCTCTACACCCAGGCCGCCAACGGCATGCGGCGCGCCGGATCCCTGCACTCCTCCGGCTTCCTCGGCTTCGCGCTGGCCGCGACGTGGGTGAACAACGGCACGCTCGGCGAGCACCTCGACGAGGTGCGCACCCTCCACGAGGCGTCCGGCCCGATCGCCTCCGACCTGCTGGCCCTCGCCCTGCACGGCAACGGCCTGATCACCGAAGCCCACCGGGTAGATACCTCGGCCCCGATCCGGCCCGACTACTTCTTCACCTTCCTCACGACCCTCCGCGCGATGGCCGTCATCGCCCTGGACGACCGCGCCGCGGCCGAGGAGATCTACGCCAGGCTGCTTCCTCACCGCGACGGCCCCCCGGCGGGCGCCACGAGCCTGTCGTTGGCGCTGCGCCCGGTCGCTCACACCCTCGGCGAGCTGGCCGTCCTCCTCGGCCGCGACCACCAGGCCGCCGCCCACTTCGCTCAGGCCGCCGCCATCGCCGACCGGTGGAACGCACCTCATTGGGCTGCCGCGGCCCGGTCGCGAACGACCACCTAGCTGTACCGCCCAGGGAGGTTGGTCAACCTGGTCCCCGAGGCGACTCCGGGGAGGGCGAGTCGGCTCCCCTGGCGCAGGGGATCGGCGGTGTCCTGCAAAGACAGCCTTCGTGTCGGCGACGACGAGCGCCTGGTGCTCGTTGCCGAAGTCTCAGCCGCGGTCGTCTCAGTCGCGCGTGCCCGCACGCGTTGGGGCCGGGGAAGCAGTGAGACGAGACGTGAGACAACCGCGCTCGCGGCGATGGTTCGGGTGCGCCTAGCCTGCTTCCCGAGCGAACAGCTTGTGGACTTCCTCCGGGCCCCGCTGCAGGACCGCCTCCAGCTCGTCGGGGCCGATTTCCGCGTGACCCGCGTCCGGCGTGCCGGTGAACGCCAGGCCAGGCCGGCACAGGAGATAGGTGTCGCCGTGCCGGAAGTAGTCGAACGGCACCCCGGCGGCGTAGAGCCTGCGGGTGATCTGCCACTCCCGTTCCTCGGAGACGGTCACGGTCTCCCTGACCCGCTGCCGCAACTCGGGCACCACCTCGCAATAGCTCTCCTCGGAGAGCGGGTTGCCAGTGAGGTCGACCTCGCGCAACTTGGGCAGCCCGGACCGCAGGGCGCTGATGTCCTCGATGGCGTTGAGGGGCAGTTGGAGGCGGCGGATCATGGGCAGCGTCAGCACCGCGCTCACGTCGGCGAGCGCACTGAACCGCATGGAAAGCGACGCCAGCCGCGGGTGGCCGGCCAGCGCCGCGAGATCGCATCCCCCGAAGCCGACCACGTGCAGCGTGCTCAGCATGGGGAAACGAGCAAGGTCGCCGAGGTCACAGGGGAACAGGACGGCCAGGGTGTCGAGCTGGGCGAAGTCGGCGTCGCTGAAAGGCGGATTTCCCTGCAACCGGCGCTGAACGGCCTGTTCCACCTGAGGTTCGAGGAGCGGCATCGATCAGCTCATCTCTTGCATAGTGTCATCGGCGTCGTCGAGGTCGTCGAGGTCGTCGAGGTCGTCCATGATGGCATTGAAGTCGGCCCGGGACTCGGGAAGGCGCGATGGTCCCCAAAGTAGAGATCTTCGTGCAGGTCACTGGTGTGCATGCCGACCGGCCGCCAAGGTATTCCGGTCCGGGCACGGCGGATGAGACCGGCCCTGGAGCGGTCACCGCTCCAGGGCCGGGCCCCTCATGAACGCCGGGTGCGGCGCAGGGCGCCGGTCAGCGCGCCGCCGCGGGCTGGGCGCCGATCGACTTCATCATCGCCGGCCACACGAACTGCGCCTCCCGGATCCAGGCCGGCCAGTTGTGCCGCCCGTCGCCGTAGATGTGCGCGGTGTAGGGGATCTTCAGCTCGTCCAGCCGCTTCTGGAAGTCCTTGTTGTTCGCGCCGATCGCGATCTCGCTCAGCAGGCCGATGTCCCACGGAGCCACGTCGGGGTCGCCCGGACCGGGCCGCCCCGAGGTCCCCGCGGAGAAGAACAGGCCCACGCCGCGCAGCTTGTCGGCCAGCGCGTACGGGTCGTGCGCCGCCCAGTTGGCGTCGTCGACGCGCGGGATGCCCCAGATCGCGAACGGGTCCTGCCCGTTGCCCGCGTTGGTGAACATCAGCATCGCCGGCATGCCCGGGGCCCGCATCGCCAGGGTCCCGCTCAGCGCCGCCGCGTACTTGAACAACCCCGGGTGCCGGGCCGCGTAGGACATCGCGCCCTGCGCGCCCGAGGAGTTGCCGATCGCCGCCCGCTCCGACCCGGCCCCGTAGTTGCGCTCCATGAGCTGGCGGACCTCGGCGGTGTGGAAGGTCTCCCACTTGGGAGTGCCGCCCTTGCCGTAGTTGTACCAGTCGGTGTACGAGCCGTCGGCGGCCTCGGGCATCACCACCAGCACGTTGTACTTGGCGGCCCACGCCTCGATGTCGGTGTTGCGGGTCCAGGAGTCGTAGCGGTCCTGGCCGCCGTGGAAGGCGTACACCACCGGGTAGGCGGCCCGCGCGCCGCGCTGCCAGCCGCGGGGCAGCAGCACCCGCGTCTTCACCGACTTGCCGAGCGCGGGGGAGTTGATGGTCAGGTCGACCTCGCCGGCGTTGATCCGGGTCTCGCCGGTGATCCTCGCCCCGTCGTCCGCGCCGATCGGGGCGGCCGCGGCCGCGGTCCCGGCGAGGGCGGTGACCGCGCCCGCCGTCCCGGTGCCCGCCACGGCGGCCGCGGCGATCGCCCCGGCCGCGACCGAACGGCGCCATCGGGAGGACGGATCGAGGACCTCTCGACGGGCGGAGCGTGTCATGGATCACCTCGCGGCACAGCACGGCCCCCGTGGCCGCGCGACTGCCGCCGAGTGTCCCGCCATCCGGCTAAACGATCTACAGGGCGGAGTAACAAGAAAACCACCATCTCCTGTTACAAAGTGAGTCAAAGTGCATCATTGTGGCGGGATCCGGTCAGGGATGGTAGGCACGTACATGAGCACCTCCCCTCCGACCGGGCCCCGGCGGTTCGGCATCTTCCTCGCCCCGTTCCACCCCTCCGGACAGAACCCCACCCTCGCGCTGGAACGCGACCTGGACCTGATCGCCCACCTGGACGCCCTCGGCTTCGACGAGGCGTGGATCGGCGAGCACCACTCGGCCGGCTACGAGATCATCGCCTCGCCCGAGGTGTTCATCGGCGTCGCCGCCGAACGCACCCGGCACATCAGGCTCGGCACCGGCGTCTCCTCCCTGCCCTTCCACCACCCGTTGCTGCTCGCCGACCGGATGGTGCTGCTCGACCACCTCACCCGCGGCCGGGTCATGCTCGGCGCCGGACCCGGCGCGCTGCCCTCCGACGCCCACATGATGGGCATCCCGGTTGCCCGGCAGCGCGACATGATGGAACAGGCGCTGGAGGCGATCCTGCTGCTGCTGCGCGGCGACGAGCCGGTCACGATGCGGACCGACTGGTTCGAGCTGCGCGACGCCCGCCTCCAGCTCCGCCCCTACCAGCGGGAACTGGAGGTCGCGGTCGCCGCGATGGTCTCGCCGAGCGGCCCCCGCGCCGCCGGCCGGTTCGGCTGCGGGCTGCTGTCGCTCGGCGCTACCCAGTCCGCCGGATTCGACGCCCTCGGCTACCACTGGGGCGCCCTGCGCGACCGCGCCGCCGAGTACGGCACCACCGCCGACCGCGGGAACTGGCGGCTGGTCGGCCCCATGCACCTGGCCGACACCCGCGAGCAGGCCGCCCGGGACGTGGCGTTCGGCCTGGCCGACTGGGT
This sequence comes from Spirillospora sp. NBC_01491, assembly GCF_036227065.1. GTDB lineage: Bacteria > Actinomycetota > Actinomycetes > Streptosporangiales > Streptosporangiaceae > Spirillospora > Spirillospora xylanilytica. The sequence goes on along the minus strand of NZ_CP109432.1, from coordinate 874,678 downwards.
CGCCTACTTCCAGCGGATCGCCGCGCTGCCCATCGCGCCCGACACCACCGACCCCGACGCGCTGGTCGAGGCGATCAACGCCACCGGGATGGGCGTGATCGGCACCCCCGACGACGCCATCGCGCAGATCGAACGCCTCACCGCCCAGTCCGGCGGCTTCGGCACCTACCTGCTGATGGGCCACGAGTGGGCCGACACCGCGCAGACCCGCCGCTCCTACGAGCTGTTCGCCCGGTACGTCGCGCCGGTGTTCCAGGGCTCGGCGCGCTCGCTGACCGCCTCCAGCGACTGGGCGGCGCGGAACCGGCCGGCCTTCTTCGGCGCCACCACCGACGCGATCGCCGCCAAGATCAAACAGCAGGAGGAGGAGTCCGCCCGGCGCGTGGCGGACGGGCCGGGCGGCCAGGCGGCGGACTGAGACCGTGGACCGTCCGCCCCCACCGCCCCCACCGGCCGCGCCGTCCGCCGCCGGCTCGCGGACCGGGCACTCGCGGTGTGCGGCAGGATCGAGGGCATGCAGGTGCTCCGGTACGGAGGCGGGCGCCGGCCGGTGCCGCCGCGCCCCTCCGCCCTTCCCATGATCGCCGCCGCCGTCGCGGTCGCGGTCACGCTGGACGTGCTCGCCGGGGGGCCGCTCCGGCACCTCGACCAGTGGGTCTTCTCCGGCGGCCTCCCGCGCCGCGACGGCGCCTGGCACTGGATCTGGCGGACGGTGGTCAACGGCGGCCAGCACTGGCTGGCCGCCTCCGCCGTCGCGGTGGCCGCGCTGGCCGCGGCGTGGCGGCGCGGCGCCGGCCCGTGGACGGCGGTGCGGGCCGGCGCCTGGCTGGTCGTCACCGAGGCGGTCATCCGGGGCGCGCAGCTCGCGTTCGCGCGCACCCCGCCGCGGACGGGCCACGACGTGCTGTTCGAGAGCGGATACCTGTCCTATCCGTCCGGGCACGCCGCCAACGCCGCCGCCTGCCTGCTCCTGGTCGCGGCGCTGTGCGGCGCGTCCCGCGGCTGGACGATCGCCGCGCACGCCCTGGCCGCCGTCGTCGCGGTCGCGGTCGTGACCCTCGGCTACCACTGGCCGACCGACGCCCTGGCCGGCTGGGCGCTCGGGGTGCTGCTCGGCTGCGCGGGCCGCGCCCTGGTCCCGCGGCGCGCCGGCACCCGCCCGGAACGCAGCGAAATGTATGCAGTGTCGTAAGTCACACGCTTCCGTCCGCCATTGACCGTAACCGGTCGCTTACCCAAGCATGGGGCCAGGACGAGGAGCGGAGGCACGACAGTGACCATCCAGCACGCGGACGGGGCAGTCGGCGGCATCGACCTGAGCGACCTGCGGTTCTGGGGCCGCCCGCTGGAGGAACGGGCCGCGGTCTTCGCCACGCTCCGCGCGCAGGACGGCCCCTCCTTCTTCGCCGACCCGCCGGTGCCCTTCACCAAGCGGGGCAAGGGCTACTGGGCGCTGGTCCGGCACGCCGACGTCGTCGAGGCCAGCCGCAACCCCACGATCTTCAGCAGCGAGCCCAACGCCACCAGCATCATCGACTCGCCGAGCTGGCTCGCCCGCTACGTCGACTCCATGATCAACATGGACGACCCGCGGCACGCCAAGATCCGCCGCATCGTGTCCCGCGCGTTCAGCCCCAAGATGCTCGCCCGCACCGAGGACGACGTGCGCCGCCGCGCCGTCCGGATCGTCGACGAGCTGATCGCCTCCGGCCCCGGCGACTTCGTCGCCAAGGTCGCGGTGCGGCTGCCGGTCGAGGTCATCTGCGACATGCTCGGCATCCCCGCCGAGATGTACCCGCGGGTCCTGCGGCTCACCAACATCGTGCTCGGCAACACCGACCCCGAGTACACCGGCATCACCCCTGACATGGGCCGGCTGCGCACCGGCCTCGGCCTCGCCAAGGTCGCCAAGGCCGGCCGCGACCTGCACGTCATCGCCGCCAAGCTCGGCAGGGAGCGGATCGCCGCGCCCACCGGCGACCTCACCTCGGCGCTGGTCAACGCCAACGTCGACGGCGAGAAGCTCACCGCCCGGGAGTTCGGCACGTTCTTCCTGCTGCTGGTCGTCGCCGGCAACGAGACCACCCGCACCGCCATCGCGCACGGCCTGAAGCTGTTCACCGACAACCCCGGCCAGCTCGACCTGCTCATGGAGGACTTCGACGGCCGCATCGCCGGCGCCGTCGAGGAGATCGTCCGCTACTCCACGCCCGTCATCATGTTCCGCCGCAACCTGGCCGCCGACCACGAGCTGAACGGCCACCACTACAAGGCCGGCGACAAGGTCATCCTCTTCTACAACTCCGCCAACCGCGACGAGGCGGTCTTCACCGACCCCGACGCCTTCGACATCACCCGCTCCCCGAACCCGCACGTCGGGTTCGGCGGGCCCGGTCCGCACTTCTGCCTGGGCGCCAACCTGGCCCGCCGCGAGATCACCGTGATGTTCCGCGAGCTGTACACCCGCCTGCCCGACCTGCGCGCCGACGGCGAACCCGACCGGCTGATGTCCGGCTTCATCAACGGCTTCAAGCGGCTGCCCTGCACCTTCACCCCGCCCCCCACCGCCCCGCCCGCCTAGGGCCCTGTCTCAAAGTGCCTCGGCCGTCGCGCGAGCGCGTTATCTGGACGGTGGGGCGAAGCCGGAGGCAAGCCCCACCGTCCAGATCGCGAAGCGATGTCGCGCTCGCCCAAGCCAGGTCGGCGTCCGAGCCGCCAGGCGAGGACGCCGGGCCGGGCGTTGAAATAGGGCCTAGACCTCCCGGACGGCCTCACGCCCCATCGGGTCGCCGGCGGCCTCGGCCAGGAGCGCCGCCAGCTCGCGCGGCCTGGAGAACATCGGCCAGTGCCCCGTCGGCAGGTCCCGGTGGGTCCACTCCGGCCCGGCCATCAGCGAGAACACCGGGTTTCCCGCCGCCGCCATCTGCTCGACCGCCGCGAGCGGGATGGTGCTGGCGATCAGGGTCCGCGGCGTGGACGGCAGCGGGTCGGGACGCAGCAGGGGCTGCGTCGCCGTGGCGAACGGCTGCGGCGTTCCGCGCTCGCGCATCTGCGCCAGCCGCTCCGCGTCCAGTCCGGCCAGATTGCCCGGATCGGCGTCCGGATCGAACGGCGGCACGGGGATCCGCCACCCCTCGCCCTCGTCCGCGACCCGCTTCTCCAGCGCCGCCCGTTCCGCCGGATCGTGGAAGTCGATCCCCGCCATCCCCGACGGCAGCGGCCCGCTGTCGACGTAGACCACCCGCGCGACCCGGCCCGCAAGCCGGTCGGCCGCCCCGGTGACCGCCATGTTCGCGCCACTGTGCGCGACCAGCACCACCTCGCGCAGATCACCGCCCTCGATGAGCGCGGTCAGGTCGCCGACATGAGTGTCCACGTCCACGCCCGGACCCGCCTCGGCGGCCCGCTCGGCCAGCCCCGTCAACGTCACCGCGTGCACCGTGTGGCCCGCCGCGCGCAGGACGCCGGCCACCTCGTCCCACGCCCACCCGCCGAGCCAATAACCCGGGACCAGCACGAACGTCGCCATCTCGATCTCCCTGCCTCATCGGTGCCTCGTTGGCGCCGCCCCGAAGGTACGGTCGAATCCGGACAGAACCCGCCCGGATTAAGAGAGTGCCCCGTGTCACACCCGACCACCCGCGTCCTGACCATGCTCGAGCTGCTCCAGGCCAACCACCGGATGGGCGGCGCCGAACTGGCCCGGCGCCTGGAGGTGGACGAGCGCACCGTCCGCCGGTACGCGGCGCGGCTGGGCGACCTCGGCGTCCCCGTCGTGGCCGAACGCGGGCGGTACGGCGGCTACCGGCTGACGCCCGGCTTCAAGCTCCCGCCCCTGATGCTCACCGACGATGAGGCCACCGCCGTCGTGCTTGGCCTGCTGGCCGGACGCCGCATCGGGCTCCCCGCCGGGGCGACCGAGAGCGCCCTCGCCAAGGTGCAGCGCGTGCTGCCCGCCGCACTCCGCGAACGCGTCCAGGCGCTGGAGGAGACCCTCGGATTCACCCTCGCGGCCCGCGACGGCACCGCCCCCGCCACCGCCGCACTCCTCACTCTCGCCGCCGCCGCCCGCGCCCGCCGCCGCGTCCGGCTGCGCTACCGGTCATGGCGGGACGCCGAGAGCGAACGCGACCTCGACCCCTACGGGCTGGTGTTCCACTCGGGCCGCTGGTACGTCACCGGCCACGACCACCGCAGCGGCGAGGTCCGCACCTTCCGCGTCGACCGGGTGCTGGCCGCCGAGCCCGGCACCGAGACCTACGAGGTCCCCGACGACGCCGACCCCGTCCGCCAGGTCACCCGCGCCCTGGCCGCCGTCCCCTACGCGCACGACGTCGAGGTGCTGCTGGAGACCTCCCTGGACGAGGCGCGCCGCCGCGTCCCCCCATCGGTCGCCACACTCACCCGGGCCGGCGGGGGAGTGCTCATGTCCACCCGCGCCGAGCACCTGGACGGCATGGCGCGGATGCTGGCCGGGCTCGGCTGGCCCTTCGTCGTGCACCGCCCCGACGAGCTGCGCGCCCACATCCGCGACCTCGCCCGCGTCCTGACCGAGCAGGCCGCCCGCCCGAACCCGAACCCGGGCGCAGGCCGGCCCGCACCGGGCCCGCCCTAGTCGTGGCGGTTGCGCCGCCCCCGCCGGCCCGGCTTGATCGCCGAGCGGGCCTTCCACTCCTGCGCGAGCATCGCGTACACGACCTCGTCGGTCCACTCGCCCTTGACCAGCTCGTTCTCCACCAGATGCGCCTCGTGCCGCATCCCGAGCCGCTCCAGCACCCGCGCCGACGCGGCGTTGCGGCCGTCCAGCCGCCCGACGACGCGGTGCAGGCCGAGCCCCTCGAACCCCAGCCGCAGCACGGCCTCGGCCGCCTCGGTGGCGAACCCCTGGCCGTGGTAGGCGGGGTTGATGATGTAGCCGATCTCGCCCTGCCGGTGCTCGCGGCTGCTCCACTGGAGGTTGACCTCGCCGATCAGCGTGCCCGTCTCGCGCGGGACGACCGCCAGGACGAGCCAGTCGCCCTCCCGCTCGATCCCGGTCGCGGCCATCTTCTGCTTCAGGAAGGTCCGGGACTCCTCCAGATTCCGCGGCTCCCAGTACAGGTAGCGTGCCACCTCGGGAAGCGACTGGTAGGCGTGCAGGCTCCCGAGGTCGTCGTCGTCGAACGGGCGCAGCGTCAGACGTTCGGTCTCGAGCGGAAAGGTGGGTTGCAGCACGCGGTGATCCTATTCGCGTCCTTCCGCCACATGCGACCGATATGACACGCCGTCCAGCGCCCCCGGCGGCGGTCCGGGTCAGGACGGCGGGGCGCCGGGCCGATCGGCGGGCAGCGCCTCCGCTGCCGTCACTCCCTGTTTATCGGCCACCTATCCGGTCATACACACAGTAGTCGGCATAAATGGACGATCAGTAGGGAGCAGCGACGATGACGGCAGTGCCCTCCATCGAGCTCAACAACGGCGTCGAGATCCCGCAGCTCGGCTTCGGGACCTACCAGATCGCGCCCGAGCGGACGAAGGAGGCGGTGCTGAGCGCCCTGGAGGTCGGCTACCGGCACATCGACACCGCCGAGATGTACGGCAACGAGAAGCAGGTCGGCGAAGCGGTGCGCGCCTCCGGGATCGACCGCGCCGACATCTTCGTCACCAGCAAGCTGAACAACGGCTTCCACGCCCCGGCCGACGCGCTCAAGGCGTTCGACCGCACCCTGGACGATCTCGGCCTGGACCACCTGGACCTGTTCCTGATCCACTGGCCGCTGCCCGGCGTCGGCGACTTCGCCGAGACCTGGAACGCGCTGGAGGAGATCTACGCCTCGGGCCGCAGCAGGGCGATCGGGGTCTCCAACTTCCAGCCGCCCCACCTGCGCCGGATCCTGGCCGAGGGCGGCATCGTCCCCGCCGTCAACCAGATCGAGGTGCACCCCTACCTCACCCAGGACGACGCCCGCGCCTTCGACGCCGAGCACGGCATCGCCACCGAGGCGTGGTCCCCGATCGCCCAGGGCAAGGTGCTGGACGACCCCACGATCGGCCGCATCGCGGCCCGCGTCGGCCGGACACCCGCCCAGGTGACCCTGCGCTGGCACCTCCAGCGCGGCGACATCGTCTTCCCCAAGTCCGTCACGCACGCCCGCGTCCAGGAGAACTTCGACGTCTTCGGCTTCACCCTCACCGGCGAGGACATCAAGGCCATCTCGGCCCTGAACCGCGACGAGCGCACCGGACCCGACCCCGACACCTTCAACTACACCGGCTGACCCCGCCGCCGCGCGATGGCACACTCCTGCCATGGCGATCACCGGATTCAGCTTGACCGACGACGACGTGGCCGACCAGACCAGGGCGACCAACGAGCGGCTGGCCGCCGCGATGGAGGGCCGGCCCGCCCTGGAGGAGATCGACGACCCGGCGGCCAGCCGCGCCGCCCGCGAACGCGGCGAGGGCCCCTTCGCCCAGGCCGCCCCGATCCCCGAGGGCATCGACCGCACCGTCCCCGGCCGCGCCGGCGCCATCCCCGTGCGGATCTTCCGCCCCGCCGAGCCGCGCGGCGTCCTGCTGCACCTCCACGGCGGCGGCTGGACCCTCGGCTCGGCCGGGGCCCAGGATCCGCTGCTGTGGGGGATGTCGCACGCCGCGGACGTCGCGGTGGTCAGCGTCGGCTACCGGCTGGCCCCCGAGCACCCCCACCCGGCCGCCGCCGACGACTGCGAGGACGCCGCGAACTGGCTGATGGCCGAGGCCGCCGCCGAGTTCGGCACCGGCCGCCTGGCCATCGCCGGCGAGTCCGCCGGCGCCCACCTGGCCGCGCTCACCCTGGTGCGGCTGGCCGGCCGCGCCCGCGCCTTCCGCGCCGCGCAGCTCACCTTCGGCGCCTACGACCTGTCGATGACCCCCAGCCAGCTCGCCGGCCACGACAAGATGTTCATCCCCACCCGCACCATGCGCTGGTTCTACGACCAGTACCTGCCCGGACTCGGGACCGCCGAGCGCCGCGACCCCACCGTCTCGCCCCTGTACGCCGACCTGCGGGGCATGCCGCCCGCCCGGTTCACCGTCGGCACCGAGGACCCGCTGCTGGACGACTCCCTGTTCATGGCCGCGCGCTGGCAGGCCGCCGGGAACACCGCCGAACTCGACGTGGTCGCGGACGCGGCCCACGGCTTCATCGCCTTCGGCGGCGTCGCGGCCGAACGCGAACTGACCCGGCAGGTCGCCTTCATCGCCGGAGCCGTCGCCGCCGGCTGACCCCGCCGGCACCCGCGGAAGCACCGCGGATGCCGGAGCGTCAGGCGGTGGTCAGCCAGCTCACCCGGTGCGCCTCGGTCAGGTCCGGGGTCTCCCAGCGGCGCACGAACCGCTCGATGACCGTGTCGGGGACCGGCGCCGGCCGCCCGTGGTTGCGTTCGCGCAGCACGTGCGGCGGCGCCTCCAGCGCGACCATCTCGACCCGGCCCCGGTAGTCGGCCATCGGCCCGGTGCACTGCTCGCGCAGCATCCGCGACACGTTGGTGGCGTTCCACACGAACGAGCGGCCCGCCCGCAGATGCCCGCGGGCCAGCTCGTACGCGGCGGCGGCCACCGGCCGCTGGTCGCCGCGCGGCGACACCCCCAGCTCCGCGCGCAGCCGGTCCAGGCTCACCACCGGCAGGCCCGGACGGTTCGCGGCGATCCAATGGTCCTTGCCGACACCGGGAAGCCCCGACAGCACCGTCACCGTCAGCCGCGTGTCGTCGTAGGCGGCGTAGTCGGGATCACGGCCGGGCTTGCGGAAGTACCAGAACCGCGCGTGGTCGGACGGGAAGACGCGCGGCCCGTCCAGGCAGCGCTGCTCGGCGCAGTACTCCCCGTACAGCGCGATGTTCTCCAGCACCTCCCCGGCGTCCCCGCAGACCCGGCCGAGGATGTCGGCGGTGGCCAGCAGCACCAGGTCGTCGTTGCGGGCCAGCAGGCTCACCCGGAACGCGATCTGCTGGAGGTCGGGCCGCTCCAGCGCCCAGAACGGCACCTGGTGATGCCGGACGAGCGCGGCGACGTGCTCCCGCCACGGCACCGGCGCCCCCAGCTCCCACAGGATCCGCCGGACCATCAGGTCACCGCGCCGCGAATGCCCGTGCGCGGTGATCCGGCCGTCGGCGTCGACCCGGGTGCACCGGGGCTTGGCGACGTCGTGCATCAGCACCGCCGCGAACAGCCGCACCCGCTCGTCCACGGGACGCGCCCTCCACTCCGGCAGCGCCGCCAGGGCCTCGCACGCCATCCGGGTGTGCACCTCGACGTCGCCCTCGGCGTGGTGGACCGCGTCCTGCGGGACGCCCGCCAGCCCCCGCACCCACCCGAAACGCTCGCGGATCTCCGTCCACGGCACCTGCCAGCCCGGCGGCGCGGGGCACAGCTCAGCGAACACCTGCATACAGCACCTCCGGATCGGCCAGGCCGTTCGCGACGATCGGCCGGTCCTGCCAGTGCGTGCCCGAATCGAGGATGGCGGTCAGGAAGCTCGGCCGCACCCACTTGAGCCGCCCCACGGTCTCCCCACCCCGCTCGACCTTGATGTAGAGGCCCTCCATCTCCTCCGCGCCGTCGGTCTCGCCCGCGACCCGGTCCGGGTCGGCGCCCCCGGCGGACGCGGCCTCGCGCAGCGCGTCCCGCCACCGGGGCGTCCGGCACGCCGATGGACCGGCCAGCGCCGTCAGCGCGCCCAGATCGTCCAGGACGCCCGAGTACAGGACGGGCACCGGCACCACCGGCGTCCCGTCCAGGAGCTCGCGGCGGCGGACGGTCGACAGGAACGTCCCATCGGCCCGGTCCAGCACGTCGAACTCGCAGAAGTAGTGGGGGAGTGCGTCGTAGAAGACGGTGTGCTTGGCGTAGAGCCACTCCCCATACAGGACGTAGCGATCGCCGAGCCGTTCCCACAGGACGTGCTGGACCGACGCCGCCCACGCCTTCAGCGGCCCGAACTGCCGCTCGCGGGGACCCCCGGCCAGGAAATGCCCGCGGCTCTGCAACCGCAGCTCCCCGCTCGGGGAGAAGCTGATGCCGGCGTTGGCGCCGTCCAGCTTCTCCTCCACCACCAGGTACCGTCCGGCGATCTCCCGGAACGGCACGGCGGCCAGGTCGTGGTCGCCGGGCTGCAATCGGGAGCCCTGCACATGCCGGGTCCGGGGGTACTTGCGAAGCATGCCGACCGTTCTAACGAACCGCGCCCCGCCTGCCAACCGAATATCGCCCCGCCGCGGCGGGGCGGTCAGCGCGCCGCGACCAATGGGGTCGGCCCGAACGCGGCACGTTCACCAGGAAGACCCGGCGCCGGCCCGCGCCGTCCACAGGAACCCGCCCAGCACGAGTCCATGCTCCCAAGGCCGGCCTTCGGACGCTACGCCGAGCCTCGAAACGTGGGCGCCGGACGGCGTTCAGCTGCTGCCGTCCCTGCCCGCGCGGGCGGCGATCCCCTCGACGAGGACGTCCAGGGAGAACTCGAAGAGGGTGTCGGGCGCGTCCGGCTCCAGCTCACCGATCCGGCTCAGGTAGGGCAGGTCGGCGTCGGCGTCGGCGTCGGCGCTCAGCCACGGCGGCGGCATCCGCTCCAGGTCGCCGGGGTTCAGGTGCGCGGGCGGACGATCGTGGACGGTGTCCTGTAGTTCCACGAACCCCACCACCAGCCGGATCGTCTCCATGCACGCGCGGTAGGCGTCCTGCAGCGGCAGCCCGACCGCCGCGAAGAACCCGATCAGGGCATCCACGTTGCGCAGCATCACTGGATGCCGGGCCATCGTGATGTTCTCGCTCAGTGCCAGCGCGGTCATGCCGGGATGGCGCCGGTGGTGGGCCCGCAGGTCCCGGCAGAACGCGCGCAGGGCGTCCCGCCAGCGGGCGGGGTCCAGCTCCGGTGGCCGCCACCCGGACTCGAAGATCTCGGCCGCGACGGTGATCAGATCACGCCGGTCCTCGACGTAGTTGTACAGCGCGCGGGGCGAGACGCCGAGGTCGGCCGCCAGCGACCGCATCGTCAGCTCGGCCGGGCCGCTGCGGCCGAGGAACTCCAGCGCCGCCCGGCCGACCGACTCGCGGGTGAGGGTGGCGCGGCCCTTGCGGTGGGTCGGCCGCCGCCGGGCCGGGGTGGGGCTGCTCATCGGCCCCGAGGTTAGCGCAACCCCCTTGAATTTCACACATGTTGACTTTAATCGCGGCAGCCGCCAGGGTGACCCAGGTAAGGCTCACCTAACTTCCCTCTGGAGTCGCTCATGCGCCTGGCCGGCCTCGCCATGGACCTCACCCCCTTCCGTGACAGCCGCGACTTCCGGCTGCTGTACGCCGGATTCCTCGGCGCCATGCTCGGCACGCTGTTGACCAGCGTCGCGATCGCCGTGCAGATCTACGACCTCACCGGATCGCCGCTGCAGATCGGCCTGGTCAGCCTCGCGAGGGCGCTGCCCCTGGTCGCCGGCGTGCTGGCCGGCGGCGTCCTCGCCGACCGCATGGACCGCCGCCTGCTGATGCTGGCCACCCGGCTGCCGCTGACGCTCGTCGCGGCGGCACTCGCCGTCAACGCGCTGCTCCCGCACCCGCACCTGTGGGTCATCTACGCCGCCACCGGCGTCACCGGGCTCCTCGCCGGGCTCGGCGGCCCGGCGATGCTCGCCGCCATCCCCGCCCTGGTCGGCCCCGAGCGCCTCGCGGCGGCGGGCGCGCTGACCTCGGCCTCCACCCAGCTCGCGGCCCTCGTCGGCCCCGCCCTCGGCGGCCTGCTCATCGCCGGCCCGGGACTGGCCGCGTGCTTCGCCGTCGACGCCGCCGGATTCCTGGTGTTCTCCCTGGCCCTGCTGTTCGTCCGGCCCCTCCCGCCCGCCGCCACCGCCACCGGCGCGGGCAAGGGCGTCCGGCAGGCGTTCGGGGCGGTGGCGGCCGGTGCGCGCTTCGTCCGCGGCCACCGCCTCATCATGGGCCTGCTGCTCATCGACGCCGCCGCGGTGGTCTTCACGATGCCGCAGGCGCTCTACCCCGTCCTCGCCGACCGCCAGTTCGGCGGCGGCCCCGGCGTGGTCGGCCTGCTGTACGCCGCGCCCGCGTTCGGTGCCCTGGCCGGCGCGGCCACCAGCGGCTGGACGGCGCGCGCAGGCGGGCACGCCCTGATCGGCGCCGTCCTGCTGTGGGGGGCCTCTCTCGCGGGCTTCGGCCTGACCTCGTTCCTGCCCCTGGCCCTGGTACTGCTCGCCCTCGCCGGGCTCGGCGACCTGATCTCCGAGACCCTCCGCTCAGCCCTCCTGCAGCACGGCACACCCGACGACCTGCGCGGACGGGTCAGCAGCCTGTGGATGGTCCAGGCGACCGTCTCACCCGCCCTGGGCAACGCCGCGATCGGCTTCCTCGCCGAGCTGACCAGCGCCCGCGCCGCCGTGATCACCGGCGGGCTCGTCTGCGTCGTGGCCGCCGTCGCGGTCGCCGCCGCCTGCCCGGCCCTCCGCCGGGCCGACCTCACCACGCCGCCCGCCACCGCCCAGGCACCCGCCACGCCACCCGCAGACCGGCCAGCCTAGGCCGTATTCCAAGCCCGGCCCGGCATCCTCGCCTGGCGGCTCGGACGCCGACCGCGCTTTGGGCGGGCGCGACATCGCTCCGCGATCTGCCCGGTGAGGCTCGCCTCCGGCATCGCCCCACCGGCCAGGCAACACGCTCGCGCGACAGCCGAGGCACTGTGAGACAGACCCTAGGTAGCCGGAGCGCCCACGATGAACCGGCCGCGCTCCGGCGGCGGTGAGCGCCGCCGCCGTGCGCGGCGTCCCCTCACCCGGCCGGGAACACCCGGCCGGGCGGCGACCCGACCGGGGCGGGTCACCGGGGGGGATCAGCCGGTGGCGACCAGGAGCCGTCCGGGCGCCCGGGTGAGCAGGCCGGTGTCGACCGGCGCGAACCCGTCGGCCCAGCGCAGCCCCGGCAGCGTCTCCAGCAGCACCCGGATGCCGATCTCCGCCTCGGCCCGCGCCAGCCGCGACCCGAGGCAGAAGTGCCGGCCCGCGCCGAACGACAGGTGCGTGGCCGCCCCGGTGAACTCCCGGTCGACCGCGCCGTCGGTCCGGTGCGGGTCGAACCGGTCCGGATCGGTGAACCGGGCCGGGTCGCGGTTGGCCGCGCCGACCAGGCACGCGACGGTCGCGCCCGCCGGCACCGTCCCGGACGGCAGCTCGGCCTCGACGTCGGTCTGCCGCAGCACGATCTGGACGGGGGGATCGCGGCGCAGCGACTCGGCCCACGCCGGCGCGATCAGGCCGGGGTCGGCGCGCACCGCGGCCAGCAGCGCCGGGTCGTCCAGCAGGCTGCGCAGCAGCGACGACAGCGACTTGTCGGTCGTCTCGCCGCCGGCGCCGAGCAGCGCCCCGCAGAACCCCATGATCATCTCGTCCGGCAGCCGGCGGCCCTCCACCCGCGCCTCGCACAGCACCGACAACAGGTCCTCGCCGGGCCCGGCGCGGCGGGCGGCCACATGCGGCTTCAGGTAGGCGTACAGCTCGTCGCGGGAGCTGAGGCCCCGGGCCAGCGTCGCCGGGTCCTGCCGGTAGTTCCCCATGTAGGAGAACCCCGCCCGGTACCAGTCCTGGAACAGCGGGATGTCGCCTTCGGGCAGGCCGAGCGCGGTCACCACCACCGTGATGGGCAGCCGGGCGCAGAACCCCGCGACCAGGTCGGCCTCGGCACGGCCGCGCAGCGCGCCCGCCAGGCCCGCCGCGGTCCGCTCGATCGAGGAGGTGAGCCTGGCCAGCGCCTTCCCGCGGAACGCCGGGGTGAGGAACGCGCGGTGCCCCGCGTGCTCGCGGCCCTCCATCTGCATGACCGTCCGCCCGAACATCGGCGCGAGCTGCCAGGCGTAGTTGCGCGGGGTGAAGCGCGGGTCGGTGAGGGCGGCACGCACGTCCTCGTAGCGGCTGACCAGCCAGGCGTCCATCGGCTCGTCCCGGACGATCGGGAACTCCTCGCGGAGCCTGCGGTACAGCGGATACGGGTCCCGCTCGAACTGCGGCCACAGCAGGCTGGGCGGCGTCCACCGGGTGTCGACCACGCCCGTCCCGGCGTCCGCCTGCCAGTGGTAGCGCGGCACCGACCGGTGCCAGTCCAGGGAGGAGCGCATCGCGGCCTGGAGTCGGTCGGCGAAGGCGTGCCCGGGGCCTTCGCCGCCGGTGGGGGAGCGGGGGAGGTTCGCGCGGGCGACCAGGAAGTCGCGGACCCGCCCGGCGATCATGTCGCGGGCGGTGTCGATCGCGTCCTGCCACGACCGGCCGGACTCGCGCTGGAGGACGAGCACCAGATTGGCACGTTCCTGGAAGGCCAGGTCCTTCTCCACCGAGTACACGTCGTTGGTCCAGGCGATCACGTCGGCCGCCGCGTCGCGCAGCCCCGACGGCCGGTCGGCGTCGCCGAGCACCGTCCCGTCCACCGCCTCGAACAGGTCGAAGAACAGATCGGCGCCGAACAGGTCGCGGCGCAGCGCGATGTAGGTGGAGGCGTCCAAGGCGCCCGCCTCGGTGCCGCGCAGGCCCACCAGCGCGTTCTGCGCCGACAGGTGCCGCGCGAGGTGCCCGGCGAACCGGGCCCGCCAGTCCGAGCCGGCCAGCTCGGCGGTGCGGGGCCACAGGTCGCCCGCCAGCGTCCGCAGCATCGGGTCGTCCGGGATCCAGACCCCGCCCGCGGGGTCCGGGCCACCGCCCGTGCCCGCGGCCCCGGTCCCGGGCTCGCGGGCCGGGGCGACGATGGCCGCGGCGGACGCGGCGAAGCCGGCCAGCACGCCGGCGTCGGCCCAGGGGCCGTCGTCGATCCGGTCGTCCAGCAGCAGCATCCACAGGAACCAGCCCAGCAGCACCGGCTCCCGCTCGGGGCGGGCGTCGCCGAGGAGGCCGAGGCCGAGATCCAGGAGCCGCGAGTTCAGCAGCCGGGTGCTGCCGCGCGGGCCGATCAGCCCGTTCAGCTCGGCCCACCGGCACAGGTCGGCGCGGAGCGCGTCAGCGTCGTCACGAGTCCGCGGAGCGGGGAACGGCAGCGACAGGTCGGGCAGCCGGAACTCGGCCGCCGCACCCGTCGTGGTCCCGGGCTGCGCGGTGAGAACACCGTTCATCGCCGATCAGCCCGGCCGCTGCCCGGCGTACCGGAAGCGCTGGCCGAGTCTTCTGCTTTCGATCATTCCCATGGTCATGCCGACCCCCCGAAATCACATTGCCCGGGCACCCTTGTGCGCCCGAGCCGCTGGAATGCTCGCGGACCGGCCGGACGCCGGGCCGGTCCGTTGACCGGGCCTTTGCCGGGTATCTTCAATCACCTGACGATCTCTTGCCTCGCACCAGAGGTTTCCCGGCCCTGGGACGGTCTGCGCGTGACCGGAGGCGCTCGCCCTTGACGAGCACCGGGAACAGTCCGGGGACCCCCGAGAAGGCGGCCGGCGTCCGCCCCCGGCCGCGCTCGCGGGCCCCGCCGCACCGTCCCGCCGCCTACCGGCGCCGCGCCCCTCCCGCGTCAGTACCCACGCGGCGAACGCCTCGACCCCATCGACGACCGTCTCGAAGCGGAGGGACCGGACCGGCGCTGCGCATGTGGCCGTGGACGTGGACGAACGGACGGGCGGCCGTGGACCGCGGTCATCGGTGGTGCGCCGAACGTCCCAGACAGGGGACGAGCACCGCTGCGACGACCAGGTGCATCCCCGCCAGCGCCACCACGCTCGCGGCTCCGGCGCCGCTGCCCAGCGGCCCTGCCAGCGAGAACGCCAGCACCACGACGGCGGCGGCCGTCCAGACCGGTCCCGGCCGGCTGACGAGCCGTTCCAGCGCCGCGAGCAGCGCCCAGCCCGCCAGGCCTGCGAGCAGGCCCGCGACGGCGACCGTCCCGGCACCGACGGCCTGATCGGCACCGCCGCTCCGGACGGTCAGGTCGACCCCGGCCACCGGACCGGCCAGCGCCCACAGGGCCAGGCCCGCGGCGGCGGCGCCGGCCACCGCCAGCGCGCGCCGCCCGGCGGTGCGGCGGACACGCCCTGGCGCGGCGGGTACGGGAGTGGTTCTGCTGGACATGCGATTCCCCTTTCGACGGCGGGCCGTGCGCCGATGGCGCGGCCGGTCCCTCTGGTCACCTCGCACAGAGTCGCGGCCCCGGCACGGTCGCCGCATCGGTCGCGTGGCGCGCGGCGGTCCGACCGGGGTAGGGCGGGGCACCGACTTTGGTAGGTGTCGGCGCCCCGCCCGCCGCGGCTACCCTTCGCCCGTGAACAGCGAGAACTGCGGCGCGGCGGAAGCGGAGACCGAGGACCGGCACGACCGTCCGGCCTTCCCGGTGATCGGCCTGCTCGGCATGGTCGGCGGGGTGGGCGCCATGACCGCCCTGACGTTCTGGGCCCGGTTCGAGACGAGCCCGCCGGGCGCGCTGTTGTGGCTCGACCTCGCCGCCGGGGTGCTGGGCTGCCTGCTGGTGCCCGTCCTGCTGTGGCGCCCGGTTCCCACTGCGCTGGTCCTGCTCGTCCTGGCGGTGCTGTCGCCGACGGCGACCCCCGCCGCCACGCTCGGCGCGCTCCAGGTCGCCCAGCGGCGCCCCTTCCCCGTCGCGGTCGCGGTGGGCGCGGCGGGGATCGCGTCCCACGCGGTCCAGGGGATGTGGCGCCCCAACCGCGGGATCTCCCTCGGCTGGTGGCTGGTCCTGATCACCGCCGGGTACGGGGCGCTGATCGGCTGGGGCGCGCTGGCCCGCGCGCGCCGCGCGCTCCTGGTCTCGCTGCGCGAGCGCGCCCGCCGCGCCGAGGCCGAGCAGGGCCGCCGGGTGGCCGAGGCCCGGATGCTCGAACGGACCCGGATCGCCCGGGAGATGCACGACGTGCTGGCCCACCGGCTGTCCCTGGTCGCCACCTACGCCGGGGCCCTGGAGTACCGTCCCGACGCCCCGCCCGAACGGCTCTCCCAGGCGGCCGGGGTGGTCCGCGCGGGCGTGCACCAGGCGCTCGACGAGCTCCGCGACGTGATCATCCTGCTGCGCGGCGACGACTCCGCGGGCGACGGCCAGGACGCGGGCGGACGCCCCCAGCCCGTCCTGGCCGACCTCCCCAGGCTGGTCGAGGAGTCCCGCGACGCGGGCGGGCGGGTGCGGCTGCGCGACGAGGTGGTCGACCCGGCCGCGCTGCCGCCCGCCGCCGGACGCACCGCCTACCGCGTCGTGCAGGAGGGGCTGACCAACGCCCGCAAGCACGCCGCGGGCCGTCCCGTCCAGGTGGTGCTGGAGGGCCGCCCCGGGGCCCGGCTGGTGATCGAGATCCGCAACCCGCTGCCGGCCGACCGCGCCGCCCCACCGGCCGCGCCCGGCTCCGGCACCGGCCTGGTCGGGCTGACCGAGCGCGTCCAGCTCGCCGGCGGGCGGCTCGACCACGAGGTGGCCGCGGGCGAGTTCCGCCTGCACGCCTGGATACCATGGCCCGCGTGATCCCTCCGCTGCGCGTGCTCGTCGTCGACGACGACGCCCTGGTCCGGGCCGGGCTGTGCATGATGCTCGACGGGATCCACGGCATCACCGTGGCCGGCGAGGCCGCCGACGGCGACCAGGTACCGGCCGCCACCGACCGGCACGCGCCCGACGTGGTGCTGATGGACCTGCGGATGCCGCGAGTGGACGGCATCACCGCCACCCGCAGGCTGCGGGGCCGCCCGCGCCCGCCCGAGGTCATCGTGCTGACCACTTTCGACGCCGACGAGAACATCCTGCGCGCGCTCCGCGCCGGCGCCAGCGGCTTCCTGCTCAAGGACACCCCGCCCGCGCAGATCGTCGAGGCCGTCCGGCGGGTCGCGGCGGGCGACCCGATCCTGTCGCCCCGCGTGACCCGCCGGCTCATGGACCGCGCCGCCGACCAGGCGGGCGCCTTCCAGCGCGCCCGCGACGCGCTGGAGGTCCTCAGCCCCCGGGAGAACGAGGTGGTCCTCGCCGTGGCGCGGGGCCGCACCAACGCCGAGATCGCCGCCGAGCTGCTGATGACCGTGGCCACCGTCAAGGCCCACGTCTCCCACGTGCTCGGCAAGCTCGGCCTCGACAACCGAACCCAGGTCGCCCTGCTCGCCCACGACGCCGGCCTCGCCTGACCCACCGCCGCCACCCGGGAATCCGGCGCCGGACCGGCCGCAAGTTGCGGCCGATACGCGCACCATCCGTCAGACGCGCCCGTAGGTGGTGCCGGACTCGTTTCTGCGCAACAGCCCCTCGTCCACGAGGGCACGGCGCAGGCTCACCCAGTCGCCGAACCATTCGCCGCAGGTCGCCCACGCTCCGGGCCAGCGGGCCGTCGGTGACCAGGATCTGGGACGCCAGGCCGGGGTCGTCCGGGCCGAGAATGCGATGGTCGGCGGGGAACCGGCCCATGGACGGCTTCAGCCCGGCCACATCGCGGAAGTGGGCCGGGACGCGCACCGATCCACCGGGGTCGTTGCCGAGCCCGAGCGCCGCCATGTCCGTGGCGGGGGCGTTACGCCTCGGCCTTCTCCGGGGCGGAGGGGGCCGGCTGAGGTGCTGCGGGCGCACGGCGGCGCGCGGTCGTCAGGTGGTAGAGCAGCGCCAGGGCCGTGACACCGGCGGCCGGCAGCCCCAGCTCTGCGGGCACGATGGTGAACCACTCCTGGGCCAGTCCGCCCAGGCCGCCGCCGAGGGCGATCCCGACGTAGATGGCCGAGGAGTTGAGACCGAGGAGGACCGGTGCCGCGGACGGACTGAGGGCGATGAGCCGATGCTGCTGGGGCACGACGACGACGCCCAGGGCCACACCCCAGACCACGGCCCACACCAGGGTGGACACGAGCGTGGCGGTCGCCACCGACGTGAGGGCGAGAGCGACAGCAGCGACGGCGAGGGGCCCGGTCAACACCTGCGCGGGGTCGCGCCGGTCGACCAGCCGTCCGGCGATGATGTTCCCGGCCAGGACGCCGACTCCCCAGGCCAGCAGGATGACGGTGAGCAGCGACTCGGAGCCGCCGGTCACCTCCTGTAGGGCCGGGCCGATGTAGGTGTAAAGGGTGTAGGCGCCGAGGAAGACCAGCGTGGTGACGGCCAGCAGCCCGAGGACCCGGCCCTGCTTGAGCGGGCGCAGCCGGTCGCCCAGCGAGGCGGCGGGGAGCGTCACCTTGGGCAGGCCGACGGCGATTCCGATGAGCGCGACGAGGCCGGTCCCGGCGACGGCCCACAGGGTGATGTGCCAGTCGGTACGGCCGATCAGCGTGCCGAGAGGAAGGCCCAGCGCCGTCGCCAACGTGAGGCCGCCCAACACGAAGGCCAGTGCCCTGCCTCGGCGTTCGGGGGCCGCGATGGCCCCCGCGGTGCTGGAGGCGGCGGAGTTGACCATTCCGGCCCCGACCGCGGTGACGATGCGGGCGATCATCACTACCTCGTAGCTGGTGCCCAGGGCGGTGGCGGCGTTGCCGACCACGAAGACGCTCAACGCGATCAGCAGCGCGGATCGCCTGTCCAGGCCACTGGTGAGCGCGCCCATGACGGGCGCGGACAGGGCCATCACCAGGGCGAACACCGTCACCAGCTGCCCGGCGGCGGGTGTGGAGACCCGAAGGTCGGTGGCGATGGCGGGGAGCAGGCCCGCGATGACGTAGCTGTCGGTGCCGACGGCGAAGGTCGCCAGGGCCAAGGGCAGAAGTCGCTTCAACACCGGTGGTGCCGCCTTTCCGGACGAACCTCAGAAGTACCGAGCGGAACCCTAAAGCAATACATGGATGCTTGTCCATGTATCCATGAGTTGGTAGCGTGCGGGGGTGCGGAACACAGGAGGCGGCGATGCGTGAGGTGTCCCAGCCGGCGACCGAGGCCATCCGGCTGGTGGAGGTGCTGCGCGCTCTGGCCGATCCGGTGCGGCTGGACCTCGTCCTGCGCCTCGACCGGATGGGCGAGGACTTCTGCAACGCGATCGGCGCCGAGATCGACGTGCATCAGACGACCCTGTCGCACCACTACCGGGTACTGCGCGAGGCCGGCGTGACGTGGACGAGGCTTCAGGGCCGGTCCCGGCTGGTACGGCTGCGGCGAGAGGACCTCAACGCACTGTTCCCCGGCCTGCTCGACTCTGTGCTGAGCGCACAGCGCCGAACACGCGATACCGCGACCACCAGCACTGTCGAGGCGCCGTAGGCGCGGGCTCCCCGGCACCGCTCGCACCATGCGATGAGCCGCAACAAGCCTGTTCCTCAGGTGACGCGAGGGCGTTGGCCCAGATGGTCAGGGCCAATCAGACTGGCGACCTCAACGCCCGGCGGCCGGCTGGCCGTCCCCCGACCCCGCAGGCCCCCACCGACGGCTACGGCCACGCGTTCCTGGCGATCGCCGCGGCCCTCGTCCTCCCGCGCCGCCGCGGCATGAACGGCAGGGGAGGACGAGACGCGCCGCGAAGCCGCGCCGGACGGCGAGACTCACCGGACGGCGGGGCCTACCGCTCGGCGTCCTGCGGGTACCAGCGCAGCTCGACGGTGTTGCCCTCCGGGTCCCGCACATAGATCGACTGCGCCTCGCCCCGGGCGCCGTAGCGGCCGACCGGGCCCTCCAGCACGGTGAACGCGCCCCCGTCGATCACTTCCTGCCAGTCCAGCGGCTCGACGACCAGGCAGATGTGGTCCACATTGGACTCGCCCCGGGGACGGTCGAGGAGATCGATGATCATGCTCGGGCTGACCCGGACCGACGGGAACGGGACCCTGCCGGCCCGCCACTCCTCAACCCGGACCGGCTCCAGGCCGAGCGGCCCGCAGTAGAAGGCCAGCGCGCGCTCGACGTCCTGAACGTTGAGCACCAGATGATCGAAGTCCTTGACCCGCATGCGGCGACGCTCCCGAAGTGAAGTCCGAACCTGATCATCGACTCTAGCCCGCGGTGTCGCGGCCCCGGCCGGCGAGCGGCGGGGCCGGAGCGGCCGGCGGGAAGGGGATCTCGGCCAGCACCGGGAGAAGCGACTCCTCCTCGTAGTCGAGATGCGCCGTCAGCTCTTGCGCCATGCGCTCCAGCTTGGTGCGGAAGCGCCCGGGGTCCGCGCTCCCGATATCGGCCAGCAACGCCTGGAGTCCGTCCTTGATGCGCGCGACCTCCCGATGTTCCTCGCGGATCTGCTCGAGGGCGCCGCGCAGCTGCGGATGATGGGCGCCGAGGGCGGGGAAGATATGTGCGTCCTCGCCCCTGTGATGGAATTCCAGGGCGTCGCAGAAGGCCAGGCAGTGCTGCCGGATCTGCAATCCCAGACCGGGCGCCGGCGGTTCGCCGGGCCCCTGGTGCGCCGCGCGGGCGGCGAAATGGGCCTCGGTCTCGGAGCGTATGTGCCGCAGTTGCGAGCGCAGGTGGGCGTGCGCCTCCATGATCTTGTCGGCGAGGGTGGCGATCTCGCGGGGCGCCCCGCTCTCGGGGCGCTCCAGCACCACGACCGGCAGCGTCCGGGAGGTGCTCGCCTGGTAGGCGGCGTAGCCCGGCGCCACGCCGACCGCGTGCTCGAACAGCCGGTCGCGCCGCGCACCCTCGGCGGGGACCGCGATCGCCTCGAACTCCTCGGTGCCGGTCTCCACCCGCACCACGGGATGGGCCAGCAGATTGTGGTACCAGGCGGGATGCCGGGGCGAACCGAGGTTCGATCCGACGACCATCAGCAGGTCGCCGTCGCGGACGCGCCCGAGTGGAACGGTGCGCTGTTCCCCCGACTTCGCGCCGGTGGTGGTCAGGAGGAGAAGGTCGCCGCCCTCGAAGGGGCCGCCGACCTTTCCCTGATTGGCCCGGAACTCCTCGATGATCTTTTGGTTGAAGGACATGGGCATACGGTGCGGGTCTCCAGACAAGGGGCGGCAGAGCCGCGATGCGAAAGGGAGTACGAGAAAACGAAAGAGGAAGAGAAGGCGCGGGGTGCGGCGCTCAGATCAGGCGCGCGGTGCGGAGTTCGAACTCATGGCACGGTCCCTTGCTGAATGGTGCTCGCCCGATCTCCGGCCGGCCCACTGCTCTTTGGCCGGAGTCACGCGACACGGGCACCATTACAACCACCCGCCCGACGTCTGTCAAAACGAGGGCCCGCCCCCCTCACCCGCGGGCCGCGCCCCCGGGGGTGCCCGGTCGACGGCGCCGGGCGGATCCCGCGGACGGCCGGAGAGCAGGGCGCGGGCGTCCGACTCCGAAGCTGAACGCTTTAATAACCATTAGCATTCGTCAGCACATCCGCCCCTCGCGTCACTGTTGATCCTGGCTGATGCTGATCTGTCACAGGGACTGTTGACGAGTAACTATAAAAAGCTATAGTGAGTCTCCCATGGGGTTGTCCTCGGAGCCGCGGGCCGGGGCCCATCACGACGCTCTCAACAGACCCTTGGAGGTGTCTGGCTTGAGTCCTCTCCGTGAGACGTACGAGTCGCTCAACCTCGAACCCAAACCGATCCGGCCGCACATCCTGGCGGCGGCCACGGTCGTCTTCGGTGACGACTACTACGCCGGCCGGCGCGAGACGATCAACCTGTCCGGCTTCGTCCAGCTGAACAAGTGGCCCATGCCGGGCTTCGAGCACCGGGTGGACGAGAAGGGCCACGCCGAGCTGGAGACCGAGCTGATCAGCGCGCCCGAGGTCGGGATCAAGGGGTTCAGCTACGAGCTGGACGACCGCATCCAGGTCCTGTCCAACCCGTTCCTGCCCAACTCCGGTCACGTACGGCAGATCGTCCCGGGCAAGAACTTCCCGGCCGAGTTCTACATCCGCCGCTTCGGGATCCTGGAGACCAGCACCCTGCGGCTGGCGCACCGCAACGTCATCGACATCTACGGTGTCGTCGACAGCATCCCCCCGTACAAGAAGCCGCTCACCGGCCCCTACCTGGGCAGCCCGCGCGGCGACGGCCCGTTCGACGTCGTCCAGGCGCCGAACGTGGTGCGGGGCACCACCCTCCCCGAGGCGTGGTATCCGGCCAACGACGAGAACGAGCCGGTCGGCCTCACCCCGACGGTGTTCTTCGCCGAGAGCGCCGGGCCGTGCATGTCGATGCTGGTCGACCCCTCCATGATCATGCAGGTCTCGCTGGAGGGCCAGATCGACGTCGAGGTCAACGGCCGGACCGAGACCATCGAGCTGGCCGGCGACTACCGCAACGCCGCGGGCACCGAGATCCTGCTGTTCGGGCCCGAGAAGCACGAAGGTTCCGGCGTGCTCGCCCAGATGTCGCGGGTGGCGATGGTCGGCACCAACGAGGCCCTCGGCGGACGGGTGATGCTGCGCGCCAGCTGGCCCCGGCCGTCCGGCGGCACCCTCGGCGAAGGGACCGAGGACAGTCTCAGCCGCATCAGGTACCCGAGCGAGATGCACATTGACGCCGAGTTCGAGCTGGTCACACCGCAGGGCAACCTGTACGCGGCGAGCCCGGTGCACGTGGCGGGCAAGCTCAGGAGCATGGAGGCGACCGGCACCGAACTGGCCATGGCGGGCTCCGACACGCCGCTGGTCACCGAGGACGGCACCGTCCGGGCACGCCTCACCGGGGCGCGCCTGATGATGCGGGACGCGCACGTGGGCGAGACCGCGGCGGTGAACATCTGACCACCGTGCACGACGCTTGACGTGTCCGGCGGGTTCGGTTCTGATGGAAAAACACATAGTGCCGACCCGCCGGATCGTCTCTCCCGGGCATCCGCCGGATGCCCGGGAGAGACGATCCGCAACTGGAGGACGGCGTGGACCAACGGCTCCTGTTGATGCACCAGACCATGCTCGCCGACCGCCCGCGCCTGGCCGCCTACGACCGGGCGCTGGAACGCGCCGTCGGCGCCGGCGACGTGGTGGCCGATGTCGGCGCCGGACTGCTGGTCCTGTCCATGCTGGCCCTGCGCCACGGCGCGGGGCACGTCTACGCGATCGAGGCCGACCCCGAGACCGCCGCGCTGGCCGCCGAGATCGCCCAGGCCAACGACCTCAAGGGCCGGCTCACCATCGTCCAGGGCGACGCCCGCACCGTCCGGCTCCCCGAGAAGGCCGACGTCGTCGTGTCGGAGATGATGGGCAACCTCGGACCCGAAGAGCAGATGATGGAGGTCCTGGGCGCCTTCACCGAGACCAACCTCGCGCCCGGCGGACGCGTCGTCCCGCACCGGCTGGCCACCCGGCTGGCCGCCATCGAGTTCGACGGCGAGGGCTGGGGACTGTGGGGAGAGGACTTCCTCGGCCACCGGCTCGACGCGGTGCAGGACCGCGTCGCCCCCGCCGCGCAGCTCCACTTCTTCCAGCGTCCCCCCACGCTGCTGAGCAGGCCGGTCACCATCGCCGACCACCGGTCCGGCGACGGCCGGCGGCCGCACGCGCGGGAGAGCCGCACCCTGACGGTCACCCGGCCCGGACGGCTCCAGGCGATCGTCGGCTACTTCTCCGCGACCCTCGCCAAGGGGGTCACGCTCTCCAACCTTCCCTCCTACCCCGGTTGCAACTGGGCGGTGTGGGTCTGGCCGCTGCGGCACACCCCCGTGTCGGCGGGCGACCTGCTCCGGGTCGGGCTGCGGCCTCCCGAGGACGTCCGCAACGTCCTGGACTACCGGCTGTCCTGCGGCCTCAGACAGAGGAGATGACGATGCCGTTCGCGGCGGGCTCGGTGCGGGACATCCCCGTGCGCGCGCTGAAACTGTGCGGGCTGACCTGGACCGGGCAGTGCCTGTGGTTCTCCGAGGCCGTGTCGAACCAGATCATGGAGCTGGACCCCGCCACCGGCGAGGTGGCGCGGCGGATCCCGTGCCCGGAGGTCCGGACCGACCTGACCACCCTCGACGGCGACCTGGTCCAGGTGGCCGGCGAGCGCCGCGCCCTGCGCGTCATCGACACCGAGTCCGGCGGGACCGTCGAGGAGAAGCCCAACCCGCGGCCCGGCAACGTGCTGTGCGGCATGGAGGCCACCCGGCACGGGCTGTGGCTCGGCTACGAGGACCTGCGGGTGATCGACCTGCGCGATCCGGACGACCTGCGCCTGATCGGGCACTACCCGGTCCGGCACGCGGTGGCCGGCGTCACCGTGTCGGACGGCTTCGTCGCCTACTCCGACTACAAGGGCGGCACCATCAACCTGATCGACCTGGAACGGGGGACCGAGGTCGCCTCGATCTCGGTCGCCGGGAACCCGACCGGGATCGCCTGGGACGGCACCCGGATTTGGTACTGCGACTACACGACCCTGCAACTTCGGGCGATCGAGATCCCCGGCATCGCCGGAGACTGAGGGAGGACGGCATGACCGAAGCCGTATCCGCTCCGGTGCGGGCCGCCCGGCGGCGGGGCGCCCTCACGAGCGCCGCGCTGTTCGCCCGGGCGGCCCGGGTACTGGCGACGGCCCTGGTGATGGTCGCGCTCGCACTGCCGGGATTCCTGGTCAGGAGCGCGGTGCGCGGACGGGCGGCCGGGCGGCGGCACCTCTACCGGCGCGGCACCGGCATGCTGATGGCGCTCGGCCCGACGTTCGTGAAGGCGGGCCAGGTGCTCGGTACCCGCCGCGACGTGCTGCCCGCCGGCCTGTGCGACGAGCTCTCGGTGCTCCAGGACTCGGTGGTGCCGCTGACCCGCGCGCAGACCAGGTCGGGCTTCGCCGAGGCGTACGCGCCGGACGGAACGGCCGCCACCGCCCGGGTCGCGGTGCCGCTCGCCGAGATCGACCAGCGGCCGATCGCCAGCGGCAGCGTCGCCTGCGTCTACACCGCCGTCCTGCCCTCGGGCCGCCGCGTCGCGGTCAAGCTGCGCCGCCCCGGGATCGACCGGGTGATGCGGCAGGACCTGGAGCTCATCCGGGCCGGCGCGCGGGTCGCCGCCCGGCTGCGCCCGTTCCGCGGCATGCCGGTGACCGAGGTGGTCGACAGCATGTGCGGCGCGGTGCTGGGTCAGCTCGACTTCGCCCGCGAGGCCGACAGCCTCACCCGGCTGAGGGACACCCTGTCCGCGGTGCCGCGCGTGTGGGTGCCGCGGGTGCATCCGGGGGAGTCGCGGCCCCGCTGCATCGTGATGGAGTTCATCCCGGACCTCGACCTCGACGCCGCCGCGGCGTGCCCGCCGGCGATGCGCCGGCGGTTCGCGGAGTCGGCGCTGACCGCCGTTTACCACATGCTGTTCGTCACCGGCTTCGTGCACTGCGACCTGCACCCGGGGAACCTCTACTTCACCCGCGCCGGCCAGGTCGTCGTGCTCGACGCGGGCTTCAGCGTGCAGCTCTCGGAGCGGCTGCGGCGCCTGTTCGCCGAGTTCTTCATGAACATGGCGGTCGGCCGGGGCCGCCGCTGCGCCGAGATCGTGATCGAGAGCTCGGCGGGCCTGCACCCCGGCGCCGACCTCGAGGGCTTCACGGTGCGGATGGCCGACCTGGTGGAACGCAGCCACGGGCTGCCCGCCAAGGACTTCAGCCTGATCGCGTTCGCCGCCGAGATGTTCGACCTGCAACGCCGGTTCGGGATCCACGCCGCGTCCGAACTGATCTTCCCGCTGCTGTCGCTGCTGGTGATCGAGGGGACGATCCGCGACCTCGACCCCGAGATCGACTTCCAGGAGAAGGCCAAACCCGTCCTCAACCGCGGCCTGTTCGGCGCGCGGGCATGACGGCGGGCGACGGGCACGCCGTCTTCCTGGCCTTCCTCGGCGACCCGCGCGGGCTGAGGGTGCTCGACCTCGGCTGCGCCGCCCCGGAGGCCGGGCGTTCGGCGCTGGACCGGGGCGCGGCAGCCTACCTGGGGCTCGCGGTCGGCGAGCGCTCGCTGGACGCGGCGCGGCACGCCCTGGCGGGCACCGCGGGCGAGGCGCGCGCGCAGGATCTGCACCGCTGGTCCGGCCATGACCTGGGCACGTTCGACGCGGTGATCTCCTGGATGACGTTCCACCGGGTGCGCAACCTCGCCCGGCTTCTGGAGACGGTCCATCACCACCTGGTGCCGGGCGGACGGCTGGTGTTCTCCGTCCCGCACCCGTTCGTGACGGCGAGCCCGGACGGGAAGGGCGACCTTGGCGGGGGAGGGGTGAGCGGCTACTTCAGCGAGGGCGAACGCCCCGCCCCCGACGGCGGTCGCGACGACACCCCGGGGGAGACCGCGATCTGGCACCGGACCCTGGAGGGCTACCTTTACGAGCTCCGCTGCTGCGGCTTCCATCTGGAGGAGCTCTCCGAGGGACGGCCCGCGCCGGGAGCCCCCGCCACGGCCCGCCGTCCCGATCCCGACGTTCCGCGCCACGTGTCTTTCCGGTGCCGTCGCCGAGCCTGACGGTTGATTTTCCTATAGCCTGGGCAGCCCGATTCCGAAGCGGACGAAGGGGGCTGCGATGGCCGATCGCATGGAGGAACGGCGGCTTTGGCCCGCCGGCACCGATCCGGGCTACGTCGAGGCGAGGCTCGAGCTGCTCGCCGCAGAGAAGGAACTGCTCGAACACGCCGAGCGGGTGGCGGCGGCCCGCCGCGCGCTGCCGGCCGGGCCGGTCCTGCCGCCCTACAAGTTCGCCGAGGGGCCCCGCGACCTGGCCGTGGACGAGCCCGTGGCCGCGCCTCGGCTGCACGACCTGTTCGACGGGCACGACACGCTGGTGACCTACCACCTCATGTATGCGCCGGAGGCGCAGGAGGCGTGCCCGATGTGCTCGATGTGGGTGGACGGGTTCCATGGCGTCTCCCACCATCTCGCCCGGCACGCCGGGTTCGCCGTCGTGGCCAAGGCGCCGCTGCCGAAGCTGCGGGAGTGGGGGCGCCGCCGGGGCTGGGACGGCCTGCGCCTGGTCTCCAGCCACGACTCGACGTTCAACGCCGACCTCGGTACCGAGGGGGCCGGCGGCGCGCAGTTCCCCGGCATCAGCGTGTTCAGCCGTGACGGCGACGAGGTGCGGCACCGCTACACCATGCAGGCCACCGTCTCCTCCGACCTGCCCGAACGCGGCATCGACCTGCTCTCGCCCGTCTGGCAGGTGCTCGACCTGATGGGACAGGGCCGGGGCGAGTGGTATGCCGGCAACGACTACCCGGGCGCGGCCAGAGGCTGAGCCCGGCAGTACTTCTCCAGTGCCGGTAAGGCACTCGCCTGGCGGCTTGTGCCTTACCGGCACTTTGGCACGGCCCTCGGGCCGAGCCGGTGCCTGGAAGTCAGGAGGCGGGGTCCAGCCACAGGTTGGTGATGTCGAAGAACTCGATCTGCGGCACGTGCACCGGGTTGCGCACCCGGCTGCCGTGATAGCGCGAGGTCATCGCGGCGAACGACAGGATGGGCACCAGGGGCAGGTCCTCCATCGCGCGCACGTCCACCTGGTGCCACAGCTCCTCGGCGCGCGCCGGGTCGGGCTCCTGGAGCGCCCGCTCGATCAGCGCGTCGACCTCGGGGTTGCTGTAGCCGCCGTAGTTCGTCGTCCCGGGGACGTCGTTGCTCTGCAACAGCGGCTGCACGATCACCCGCCCGTTGTTGCCGAACCAGTCGGGGGTGAAGCCCGGCTCGGCGATGTCCCACGCGCCGGCCCGTCCCGCCTCGGGGTCGGAGAGTGCGGAGCCGTAGTACTCGGCCTGGGTGTAGTGCCGCCAGTCGAGGGTGACGCCGATCTCGGCCAGGCTCGCCGCGACGCACTCCATCACCTTCAGATGGATGCCGATCTTGCGGACCGCGGCGATCAGCGTCAGGCCGTCGCCGTACCCCGCCTCGGCCAGCAGCTCGCGGGCCTTGGCCGGGTCGCCCCGGTCGCCCGGGGTGGGGTAGGGGTTGTACTCGCGGTGGCCGATGCTGCCGGCCGGGATCACCGAGTGGAGTGGCAGGTTGGGGGCGTCCAGCGCGTCGAGGATCTCGCCGATGGCGACCTTGTCGATGGCGTAGGCGATCGCCTTGCGCACCCGCAGGTCGCTCGTGGCGCGCCCGGAGTTCGGGCTGCGCAGGTTGAAGACCAGGTAGGGGTTGATCGCGAAGCCCGGGTAGCTGCGCGGCGGCGCCTCCTGGCCCGGCTTGGGCCGGTCCCAGGACACCGCGGTGTAGGACCAGGCGAGGTCGACCTCGCCCTCGTCCATCAGCCGCTCCATCTCGGGGACGGGCAGGTCGGTCACCTTGATCTCGATCCGCTCGACGTACTGGCCGCGGATCGGGTCGGTCTCCTGGCGCCAGACCGGGTTGCGCTCGAGCAGGATCTCCATCCCGCCGTCGGAGTAGTGCGCGAGCCGGTAGGGGGCGCAGGACAGTGTCCGGCGCCGGAAGTCCATGCTGTCGGGGATGTGCGCGTCGTACTCGACCGGCGCGGGGGCGGTGAAGCCGGTCGCCAGGATGTTGAGGAAGTCGTTGGCCGGCCCCTTGAGCCGGAATTCCAGCGTCAGGTCGTCGACCGCCCGCAGCCCGGCGATGTCGTGGGAGTTCTGGAACGCGGCCATGGCCGCGGCCGTCGGCTCGGCGCCCGCGAACGCGTCCCGGTAGGCGTCGCAGTACTCCCGCATGCCCTCGATGGTGCTGGTGAAGTAGGGCAGCGCGCCCGCGCCCGACACGGGGTTGGGCAGCCGCTTGAAGCCGCGGACGACGTCGTGCGCGGTGACCTCTCGGGGCGGCGCGGAGTCCCAGCGCACGCCCTCGCGGAGCCGGATGGTGTAGGTGCGGAGGTCGGCGCTGATCCCGCCGTTGTCGACGGTCGGGATCTCGGCCGCCAGGTCGGGCGCCGGGGTGAACGCGGCGCCGGGCGCGGACAGGTCGTCCTGCGCCGGGTAGGCGAACAGGTGCCGTGACAGTGCCCGCAGGATCTGGGCCGAGGTGGCGTAGTAGGCGCTCGCGGTGTCGATGTGGTCGACCCCGCCGGGGCCCCTCAGCCGCAGCGTCCCGCCGTACCCGGGGGCGCCGGGTCGCGCCGTGGTCTCTGGTGCCGTGCTGGCCATCGTCGTCCGCCTCCTTCTGCCCCGCGCGCGGTGCGGCAGGTCTCCGGCTCTCCTCTGGACTCTAGAGAGCCCATCGATCGTTTACTATAGAATTATTAAGTAAAATGCGTAAGATGGCGACGTGGACAGGCAGCATGCCCGACGGTCCGCCGGGGCGTGGAGCGGTGGGGGAGGCAGGCACGGAGGTACGCGCGGAACGACTCGACCTGCAATCTGCGGCCCAGGCCCATGTCGACCGATGGCTGCCGGGCCGGCGGTCCCGGCGCGTCCCCATCGCCCGGTTCGGGCGCGCCCGCGTCCGGCTCGACGAGGAGTTCTGCCGCGAGGTGGCGGCCTGCTACGACGCCGCGGACGGCTCCGCCGACGATCCCGTCCTGCTGCGCCGCTACGAGAGTCTCAAGCGGCAGAACCTTCGGCTGTACCAGGCGGCCACCGACGCCGGGGTCGCGGTGGAGCCGTGGCGGGGCGAGGGGCAGCCCTACCGCGACTCCAGCGACCTGTGCGGCAGCGTCGCCCTGACCCGGAGGCTCCAGGTGTACCTGACCGGCGCCGGGCACGGCCCGCCGTCCGACACCGGGGCCCATCCGCTGCGCGAACCGTCGGGAGTCCGGGAGGGCGGCGTCGAATTCCGGCACAACGACCTTCTCCGCGCGGTGCACGACCTGTTCGGCCATGTGATGTTCGGGCACGGCTTCGGCCCGAAGGGCGAGTTCCTGGCCACCCGCTGCCAGATGCACCTGTACACGCGCGACGTCCACCCGGTGCTGTTCACCGAGCAGATCGGCCAGCTCTGCTGGTTCTTCTTCGGGCCGCACCTGCTCACCCGGACGGGCCGCCTGCCCGTCCGCGGGGAGCCCGGCTACGTCCCGCCGTCCCGCCGTCCTTACCCCCGGCAGAAGGTCTTCACGTACCCCGACCACTTCCTGGACGCGTTCCACGCCATGTTCCAGCTTGAGGAGGAGCCCGGATGACCCACGTCAGGCCGCCCGCGGAACGGTCGCCGCGACCTCTCCCGTGCGAGGGGACGCCCGCACGGGCCGCGCCGGACCCCGCCGGATCCGGGCGCGGCGCGGCCGGCCTCGCCGCGTCGATCCGGGACGACTTCCCCATCCTCCGGGCGAGCTTCGACGGGACGCCCCTGGTCTACCTGGACAACGCGGCGACGACGCAGAAGCCGCGCGCGGTGCTGGAGGCGATCGTCGACCACTACTCCACCGCCAACGGCAACATCGGCCGCGGCTTTTACACCCTGAGCCACGTCGCGACCGACCGCTACGAGGAGGCCCGCGCGTCCGTCCAGCGGGCCCTGGGCGCCGAGCACCCCGACGAGGTGGTCTTCACCGGCGGCACCACCGGCGCGATCAACCTGCTGGCCGACACCTTCGGCCGGCGGCTGGTCGGCGCGGGCGACGAGGTCGCCGTGTGCGGCATGGAGCACAACTCCAACCTGCTGCCCTGGCGGCGGCTGTGCGAGGAGGCCGGCGCCCGGCTGGTGGTGGTGCCGGTGAACGACCGGGGCCGGGTCGGCCTCGCCGACTTCACCGCGGCCCTCGGCCCGCGGACCCGGCTCGCCGCCGTCGCGCACGTCTCCAACGTCCTCGGGACCGTGAACCCGGTCCGCGAGATGATCTCCGCGGCGCACCGGGCCGGCGTCCCGGTCGTGGTGGACGGGGCGCAGGCGGTCCCGCACCGCCCGGTCGACGTCCGCGAGCTCGGCGCCGACTTCTACTGCTTCTCCGCCCACAAGGTCTACGGCCCGACGGGGGTCGGCGTTCTGTACGGCAGGCGCGACCTGCTGGCCGAGCTGCCCCCGTACCAGGTCGGCGGCGGGACGGTGAAGGGCGTCGCCCACGACCGGCCGGTCTCCTACGTCCCGGTGCCGGCGCGGCTGGAGGCGGGCACGCCGGACGTGGCGGGCGCGGTCGGGCTCGCCGCCGCCCTGCGCTACGTGGGCGACCTCGGCTGGGACGCCGTCCAGGAGCACGACGCGGCCCTGGTGCAGTATGCGGTCGGGACGCTCCGCGAGATCCCCCGGGTCAGGGTCGTCGGCAGCCCGGAGGAGACGCCGAGCGGCATCGTGTCCCTGGTGGTCGAGGGGATCCATCCCTACGACGTCGGCGGGCACCTCGACCGGCACGGGGTCGCGGTGCGCAGCGGCGTGCACTGCGCCAGCACCTTCCTCGACGATCTGGGGCTGCTCGGCACCGTCCGGCTGTCCTTCGGCGTCTACAACACCACCGCCGAGCTCGACCTGGTCGCCGAGGCGCTGCGCACCGTCCGCCCGGGCGTCTGGACGCACGAGCACCCGAACACGCGGTTCCTGTGACATGCGCTTCGACACCAGGCTGGTGCGGCTCGGCCAGGAACCAGCGGACGGCACGGGCGACGTGGTCCCCCCGATCCACGTCGCGGCGACCTACGAGCGGCGGGCCCAGGACCCGCCGCGCTACTTCTACGCGCGCGGGGAGAACCCGACCCGCGAGGGACTCGAGGAATGCCTCGCCGGGCTCGAGGACGCGCGGCACGCGACGGCCTTCTCCTCCGGCCAGGCGGCCGGGGCGACGGCCCTGTCGCTGCTCGACCCCGGCTCCCGGCTGATCGCCTCGGACGATCTCTACGGTGGCACCCACGCGCTGTTCTCCCTGCTGGGCCGGTTCGGCATCGCGGTCGACCACGTCGATCTCAGCGATCCGGACGCGCTGGACGCCGCGTTCGGCGACGACGTGGCGATGGTGTGGGCCGAGACGCCCACCAACCCGCTGCTGAAGATCGCCGACCTGGCCGAGGTGGGCCGGCGGGCGCGGGCGCACGACGCCCTGGTGCTGGTCGACAACACCTTCGCGGGCCCCGCCCTCCAGCAGCCGCTGCGCCTCGGGGCCGACATCACCCTCTACAGCACGACCAAGTCCATCGCCGGCCACTCCGACGTGCTGGGCGGCGCGCTGGTCTACGACGACCCCGACCTGCACCGAGCGTTCCGCTTCCACCGCACCGCCACGGGCAACGTGCCGGGCCCGTTCGACTGCTTCCTGGTGCACCGCGGCCTGAAGACGCTCTCGCTGCGCACCGCCCGGCAGACCGCCAACGCCGCGGCGATCGCCGCGGCGCTGTGCGCTTCGCCGCACGTCACGGCGGTGCACTACCCGGGGCTCGCCGGGCATCCCCAGCACGAGCTGGCGGCACGCCAGATGTCGGCGCCCGGCTCGATCGTCAGCTTCGAGTACGCGGGCGACCCGGAGAAGCTGATGGACCGGGCCGGGCTGTTTGCGTGCGCGGTCAGTCTCGGCGGCGTCCGGTCCCTGATCGAGTGCCCGGCGCTGATGACGCATGCCCCCCTGCCCCGGGAGGACCGGCTGGCGCTCGGGATCACCGACGGCCTCGTCCGCGTCTCGGCCGGGATCGAGGACCCCGAGGACCTGGTGACGGATCTGGTGGCCGCGTTGCGGCCGGGTGAGGAGCGATGACCGATGGGCGATGACCGGAACGGCAAGACGACCACCTGGCTGGACGGTGCGACCGGGAGCGAGCTCCAGCGCGCCGGGCTGGCGGTGCGGGCGCCCTGGTGGACGACGCTGGCGCTCAACGGCGAGGCGCGGCGCACCCGGCTGCGCGAGGTGCACGAGGGGTACCTCGGCGCGGGCGCCCAGGTGATCACCGCGAACACCTTCCGGTGCAACCTGCGGGCCCTGCGCCGCGTCGGGCTCGAGGACGCCGGCCTGGCCTGGATGGTGCACGCGGCGGTCGGGGTGGCACGGTCGGCGCGCGGTGCGGAACGGGCGCGGATCGCCGGTTCCATGGCGCCGGTCGAGGACTGCTACCGGCCCGACCTGGTGCCGTCCGACGAGGAGTTGCGCGCCGAGCACGGGTGGCTGGCGACCGAGCTGATGCGGTCGGGCGCCGACCTCGTCCTGGTCGAGACGATGAACACCGCGCGCGAGGCCGCGATCGCGCTCGAGCAGGTCCAGGCCGCCGGTGGACGGGCCTGGGTCTCGTTCGTCATCGGCGCCGACGGCCTGCTGCTGTCGGGCGAGCCGCTGGTGGACGCGGCGAAGGCGGCCGAGCGCGACGGCGCCGAGGCCGTCCTGGTCAACTGCGCCGGGCCGGAGGCCACCGAGACCGCTCTCCGGCTGCTGCGCGAGGCGCTCTCGGGGCCCATCGGCGCCTACCCCAACATCGAGGACCGCCAGGGGACGTGGGCCCGCACGCACCTGGACCGCCACCTGCCGGCCGCGCTGGAGCCCGCCGAGTTCGCCGACCTCCTCGCCCGGTGGGGCGAGGAGTACGCGCCGGACATCCTCGGCGGCTGCTGCGGCACCACCCCGGCCCATC
Source organism: Spirillospora sp. NBC_01491 (assembly GCF_036227065.1). Classification (GTDB taxonomy): domain Bacteria; phylum Actinomycetota; class Actinomycetes; order Streptosporangiales; family Streptosporangiaceae; genus Spirillospora; species Spirillospora xylanilytica. The sequence goes on along the minus strand of NZ_CP109432.1, from coordinate 841,499 downwards.
TCGCGGCGGCCCGGAACGGGGCGGCGCGGGTGGGCGGGTGACAACGTCTAGGAGGACGCCGATGCAGGCCGCACCCCTCGACCCGCGGACCGTGAAGCGGGAGCAGCGCACCACCTGGGACGGCATCGGCCCGGGCTGGGAGGCGTCGCTGGAGACGTTCGAACGGGGCGCGGCGGCGGTGACCGGGCGGCTGCTGGCCCTCGGCGGCGTGCGGCGCGGGCACCGGGTCCTGGACGTCGCCACCGGCCTCGGCGAACCGGCGCTGGCCGCGGCCCGGATGGTCGGGCCCGCGGGCCGCGTCCTCGGCACCGACATCTCCCCGGCGATGCTCGAGATCGCGCGGCGGCGGGCCGGAGAGCTCGGCAACGTCAAGTTCGCGGCGGGCGACCTGGAGTCGCTCGACCTGGAACCGGGCCTCGCGCCGGGCTCGTTCGACGTGGTGCTCAGCCGCTGGGGGCTGATGTTCGCCGTCGACCACGCCGCGCTGTTCCGGAGCCTGGCGGGCCTGCTGGCGCCGGGCGGCGTCCTCGCCGCCGCGGTCTGGGGCCCGCCGCAGGCCGTGCCGATGATGTCGCTCGGCTACTCGGTGCTCGGCGAGCGGCTGGAGCTGCCGCCGCCGCCCGCCGGGCAGCCCGGACCGTTCAGCATGTCCGACCCCGGACGGCTCGCCCGCGTCCTGGCGGGCGCGGGGTTCACCGGTGTGTCGGTGGAGGAGTTCACGGTGCCGTTCCGGTTCGGCTCGACCCGGGAGTGGGTCGACTTCACCAGGGCCGTGACGCCCCGGGCGCTGATCCGCAGGGTGGGGGAGCGGTTCGGGTCCGAGGACGACCCGGCCACCTGGGGGGCCGTCGGGACCGCCGCCGAGCGCTTCCGGTCGGCGGACGGGGGGCTGTCCCTGCCGTCCACCGCACTGTGCCTGCGGGCCGTCGCCCCGTCCGGAGGAGCGCCGTCCGGACGGCCATCGTCCCGATGAGCGGCGGTCCGATGGGCACCGGCCCGGTGGACGCCGGGCATCCGCCGGGCGGACCGGTGACGGGCGTGATCCTCGCCGGAGGCAACGGAACGCGGCTGGCCCCCCTCACCGACCGGACCAGCAAGCAGCTCCTGCCCATCGGCGGCGAGCCCCTGGTGGCGCGGGTGACCGCCCAGCTCGCGCGGGCCGGCGTGGCCGACGTGCTGGTGGTCATCGACGAGCGCCACGCCGGCGGGTTCCTGGACGCGCTCCGCGACGGCCGGCGGTTCGGGCTGCGCAGCCTCGCCTACGTCTGGCAGCCGCCGGACGGGCGGGGGATGCCGTCGGCGATCGCCCAGGCCGAGCGGCATCTGCGCACCGACAAGTTCCTGGTCGCCTGCGGCGACGTGCTCATCGAGCCGTCGCTCGCACCCGCGGTGGCCGACTTCGCGGCGCAGCGCGGCGGGGCGCGGATCCTCGCCACGCGGACCCCCGACACGGCCGGCTACACGCCGCTGCTGACGTCCGGCGCCAGGGTGACCGGCATCCCCGACAAGGACCCCGCCAGGCATGGGCCCGGCCTGATGGACCTCGGCTGCTACCTCTACCACCGCGACGTGTTCGACGAGATCCGCGCCCTGCGTCCCTCGGCGCGCGGAGAGACGGAGATCTGGGACCTGAACCGCGTGTACGCCCGGAGGGGCCGGCTCGCCTGCACCGAGGTGACCGGGTGGTGGACGGACGTCGGCAGCAGCCTCGACACCTACCGGCGGGCGGACGCGCGATACGGCCTCGACCGCGTGCGCTGAACGCGCCCCCCGAAATGAACGAACTTCTTGATTATGTAGTATCTCGCTCGATCGTCCGGCGATAGATCGGAAGATCAGCGCGTTGAGGGTGGTTCTAGAGTCTTGTCACCTTTGACGAATAACTATATGTTTCTAAACGAACTATCGCCGCGTGTTCGAGGAGGTCCCCGTGCCCGCGCTCACGTCACCGCATCGGCGCCCCGCGACGGCCCTGGTCGCCGTCGCCGTCCTGATCGCCTTGATCGCCCTGATCGGCCCGCTGACCGCCGCCGCCCGCCGCTCCGCCGCGTCCTCACCGGTGCGGGTCGTCCCGACGAGTGTGAAGGGATCGGACGGCAAGACCTACACGGCGACCAACCACCTGGTCACCGCCGACCCCGGCACGGGCGCGCACCGCCGGGAGTGGCTGCTCGCATGGACCGGGGCGGAGACGGCGGGCGGCATCGAGTCCGCCCCGTCCCACCGGCACGGCGCGTCGCCCGCCGCGACCACCGGCCAGACCCCGCCCGACTTCATGGCGGTGATCGACGCGACGAAGGGCTCCCGGACGTACGGGCGGGTGGTCAACACGGTGACGCTCGGCCCGCTGGTCAAGGGCGAGCCGCACCACATGCAGTACGTCTGGCACAAGGGGAACCGCGTCTTCGCGGGCACGATGTTCACCGACACCACCTACGTGTTCGACGTCGCCAAGCTGCCCGAGCTGAAGCTGACCGGGATCAACCTGTCGCGCGACACGCCGTGCGGCTCGGTGCCCGACGCCTTCTGGACCACCAAAGACGGGTCGGCGTACGGGTCGTACCTGGGCGGCCCGGACGTGTCCGGGCCGTGCCGCTACACCAACGGCGAGACCCGCGAGGGCAACGGCTTCGCCGGCTCCCCGGGCGAGCTGGTGCGGATCGGCACCGACGGAAGGACCGTGAGCGAGACGCCGGCCGCGATCGCGGCGGCCGAGAACCCCGCCAAGTGCCACAACGCTCCGGCGCTGCCGAAGGCCAGCTGCGCCAACCCGCACGGGATCCAGGCGCGCGAGGACCTGAACCGGCTGGTGATGAGCGATTTCGCCGAGGTCCGCAACTATCTGGACCCCGACACCAAGCTGACCGACCCCACCCTGCTGCGCAACACCGTGCGGATCTTCGACATCGCCGACCGGGCCCGTCCCCGGCTGCTGTCGGTCTCGCACCTGCCCACCGGTCCCCGCGTCGACAAGCTCCCGGCGTTCGACGAGGACCGCATGGTCATGGAGACGTCGGTGACCCAACTGCCGGCGCATCGCGGCGCGTTCGCCTCGACCATGGCCGGCGGAGCGGTGTTCTACACCCCCGACATCACCGCGCGGGCGCCCAAGTGGCGCGAGATCTTCGACAGCACCGCCGCCTACCGGCGACTCGGCCTGGACCCGCCGCTCACCGGGTCCAACGCCGGGAGCAGCTGGCTCCAGATCACCCCCGACGACCGCTACCTGTTCCAGGCCGTCATGGGCTCCGACCCGCGCGTCCCGCTGAAGCAGAACAGCGGCATGGTGTTCGTCCTGGACGTGCGGAAGCTGCTGCGCTCCGGCAAGGATCCCCGGTGCAGCATCGACCGGCTCGGGGAGATCACGCGCGGTGGCAGCGAACCCGACTGCCCGGCGCTGCTCGACGCCCAGCAGATCAAGGGCGGGATCGGCGGCCCGCAGGGACGCGTCGGGATCGGCCCGCACTGGGGCGCGATGGACAACTTCCGGCCCGGCCCGGACGGCTACTACCGCGAGACCGACCAGATCCGCCGCATCGTCACCAGCGACTACTTCGTCGCGCAGGCCGGCATCGACGGCGACCACAAGATCTGCATGACCGACTTCGACCCCGCCCGCGGGCTCTCGCTCGACCTGTCGTTCCGCGACGAGAACAACGGCACGCCGTGCCTGGACTTCGACCGGCAGCAGTGGCCGCACGGCTCCTGGGGCCACGCCCGCCCGCACGGGGTGCTGTTCGCCGTCGCCGACGCCGATGTCAGGTGACCGGCGGACCCGGCGGGACGGCGCCGGGCCCGCCGTCGCGGACGGCGAGGAGCTGCCAGAACCGGGCCGTCCGCACGTAGGGCTCCCGGTCGCACAGCTCCAGCTCGAGCCGTTCGACCGCGGCCGAGAACGCCGGATCGGCCTTGCGGGCGTCATCGGTGATGAGGTCCATGACGCAGCGGATCCCGTACCGGTGGCGGACCGGGCATCCGGCGGAGGCCAGCGCGGCCTCGACGGACCCCGGCTCCAGCCGCCACATGTCGTGCTCGAAGGTCTCCGACCGCAGGGTCGGGGCATCGATGAGCGTGAGGGCGCCCGCCGGGTCGGCCAGCCGGACGGCCCTGGACAGGACGTCCATCGCCGGGTTCGGGGCCATGACCGACAGCGTGCCGCCGGGCCCGACCATCCGCACCAGGAGGCCGATCGTGCCCGCGACGTCGGCCCGGTAGTGCAGCACGTTGTGGCACAGGACCAGGTCGAACCCGCCGGGCGCCTCGCCCCCGGGCCCGGTGAGATCGAGGGCGGGCATGGTGTCAAGGTCCGCGCGCACGGTCCGGACCCGGCCCGCCAGGCCCGCCGCCTCGGCCCGCGCCGCCGCGCGGTCGAGCAGGGCCGGCGAATGGTCGAGGATCGTGACCCGGTGCCCCCGCTCGGCGAGCCCCAGGCCGTCGCCCCCGTCGCCGCCGCCGACGTCGAGCACCCGGCAGCCGGCACCGGCCCGGCCGAACCCCCGGTCGAGGGTCTGCTCGACCAGCCGGTAGCGCAGCCGGTTCCACGGCGCGGCCCGCCACGTGTCCCAGGCGTCCACGCGGCCTTCGAAGACGTCGGCGCCCGCCTCGGCGGCGCGCGGCGATCCGGTCATGGCGTCCCCCCACCTCGGGAAGTTGCTAATGTAACATATAGCGAAATTCAGTTCCGATGGCGAAGATGATCTATGTTCCGGGCGGGACGTTCCTCCAGGGCGCCCCGCCGTGGATGGGCGACTGGCTCGAAGATCAGGGGCAGCCGCTCCCCGGTGAATGGTTCGCCGACGAGACCCCGCAGTTCCGCGCCTCGGTCCAGCCCTACTGGATGGACCGCCATCCGGTCACCGTGGGTGAGTTCCGGCAGTTCGCGCACGGCACCGACTATGTCACCGACGCTGAACGGGCCGGCTACGGCATGGTGTACGGCGACCAGTACTGGGAGGAACGGGAAGGCTCCTGCTGGAAACGTCCCGGCGGACACGGCGGTGAGGTCCGCGGCGAGATCCGCGACTACGAGAACCACCCCGTCGTGCACATCTCCTGGAACGACGCGAACTCCTATGCGCGATGGTCGGGAAAACGGCTGCCGACCGAGACCGAATGGGAATTCGCCGCCAGAGGCGCTCATTTCAAGGTCTGGCCCTGGGGGGACCAATGGCAGCCCTCCGAGGGGACGCACGAGGCGAACACGGCCGAACTCCACGCCGGTCCGCTGGGCTCGCTCGACGCCTGGCGCGAATGGTGGCACTCGGTTCACCGGCGCAGTGGTCCGTTGCCACAGACCACGCCCGTCGGGTCCTTCTCCCCGGGCGGCGACAGCGTCTTCGGATGCAGTGACATGGCAGGGAACGTCTACGAATGGACCGCCACGCTCTCCCACCTCTACGGCGAGGTCGCCGCGTGCGATCCCGTCGTGCGCAAGGTCATGGGCTTCTACCGGGTGATCCGCGGCGGGTCGTGGATGAATTTCCGCTATCAGGTCCGCTGTAGCGAGCGCATGCACGGCGATCCCGGCGGGTGGTCCAATTTCGCGCTCGGCTTCCGCTGCGCGCGCGACGCCTAGGCCGGACGCGGACCGGGCGCGGGAGGTTGAGATGGCGAGAATCGTCCTACCGGCCGGATGGTCGCACCGCGGGCAGAGCGAGTTCGACGGCGGTGAAGGGCCGCTGCACGAGGTCATCAAGCGATTCGCGGACGACCACCCGCATTACCGGCGCCGGCTGCTGGACCCCGACGGCGAGCCGCGCACCTACTTCAACGTCTACCTCGATGACACCGCCGTCCCGCGTGGCGACCGGTCCTCGACAACGGTCGGCGCCGGAAACGTCATCACCATTGTCCCGCCCATGGCGGGTGGCTGATCTGCGAATTATGTTCGGTTGCTGGGGTATTGCTGGAGATGGCCGGGCCCGGCCCGCCCGAATGGTCCGCGTGAGCCGGCCCGGACGGGGCTCTCTGGTAGCGTGGCGGGCCCCGATGGGGCCCATGCACATTCGCTTCCGTAAGGAGTAGTCGTGGAGCAGACAGAAGCCATGCGCAAGATGTGGGCGGCAGGCGACTATGTGACCTTCGGCGACCTTTTCGCCGAGGTCGGCCGCGCCCTGGTCGACGAGATCGGCGTGGACGGGCTGCACGTGCTCGACGTGGCGACCGGCACCGGGAACACCGCCATCGCCGCGGCCGAGGCGGGCGCCGCCCGCGTGGCGGGCCAGGACATCACGCCCGAGCTGCTGCGTTCGGCCCGCGAGCGGTCCGAGACCCGCGGCCTGAACATCGAGTGGGGCGAGGGCGACATGCGCAACCTCGTCTACCCGGACGGATCGTTCGACCGGGTGCTCTCGACGTTCGGGGCGATGGGCGCGCCCGAACCCGCCCTCATGGCCGCCGAACTGCTGCGGGTGTGCCGTCCCGGCGGAGCCGTCGCGTCGACCGCGTGGTCGCCGGAGGCCGGATTCTCCAAGGTCGGCGACGTCGTCTCGCGGTTCCTTCCCCAACCGGACGGTGGGTCCGCGCCCGCTCACGACCCCGCCGACTGGGCCAGGCCCGAGAAGGTCCCGGCGTTCTTCGCCGACCTGCCGGTCGAGCTGTCGCTGCTCGAACGGTCGATCGACGTCAAGTGGGAGTCGGCCGAGGACGCCGCGACGATGATCACCACTCGGTGCGGCCCGCTGACCGGCGCGGTCTCCGCACTCAAGGAGAGCGGGCGCTGGCCGGAGGCGTACGCCGCGCTCACCGAGATGCTGGCCGCCCAGAGCAAGGACGGCACCGGTTCACTCACGATCGAGATGCCCTACCTGCTCACCATCGCGCGCCCCGCCTGACCCGAACACCGTCCAGGGGTCGGTGACCAGGTCCGAGACCAGGGCCGCCACCGGGGGCCGCCCGGCGTCCGCGAGATCGCGCCCGAGCCGGGCCGCGGCCACGTCCAGCCAGGGCCGCAGAGTCGCCCAATGCCCCGCGACGACCAGCGCCGGGCCCCCGGCGGCCAGGCAGTCCGCCGCCGGGTCCCGGCGCAGCTCGCCGGTCACGAAGGCGTCCGCTCCGGAACGCTCCGCGTCGGCGAGAAGACCCTCGCCGTCGCCGCCGTGCACGGCGACGGTGCGGATCGTCCGGCCGGGGGCGCCCGCCGCGCGCACGCCCGCGGGCATCGCCGGGAGCCGGGCCGCTACGCGCGCGGCGAACTCGCTCAGCGTGGCGGGCTCGGGCAGCTCGCCGAGGCGCCCGCGGCCCCGGTCGCTCAGCGTCCCCGCCAGCTCGTAGAGGTAGTAGGCCGGCTCCTCGTAGGGGTGTGCAGCGTGCAGCGCAGCCGTGACGGCGTCGCGCAGCGAGCGCGGCGCGACCATCTCCACCCGGGTCTCCGGCTCCTCGGTGATCCGCCCCACCGAGCCGACCGCGGGCCTGGCCCCGGCCCCGGGCAGGAACGAGCCGGTGCCCTCGGTCGTCCACACGCACCGGCTGTAGTCGCCGACGACGCCCGCGCCCGCTCCGGACAGCGCGTCGATCACCTTGCCGGCGTCCGCGCCCGGCACGAACGCGACCACCTGGTCCAGCCGCTCGCGCACCGGCACCAGCGGCCGGACGTCCCGCAGGCCGAGCCGCCGGGCGAGGGCGTCCGAAACGGCCCCGGCATCGCGGCCGCCCTCGCCGTCGGGGCCGGCGATGTAGAGCGGCACGCCGGAGCGCGCCAGCCGGTAGAGCAGCCGGCCGTCGAGTCCCGCACCGGACGGGGCGCCCATGCCGCGCGCGTACGGCGCGCGGTGGGCCACCAGCAGGTCCGCGCCGGCGCGGACCGCCTCCGCGACCGTGCCGGCCACGACGTCGACGACGAACAGCACCCGGCGGACGGCCGCGCCGGAGCCGGGGTCCCCGCACACCAGCCCGGCCGGGGCGCCGCCGTCCGCCCGCCCGCCCGGACGGGCCGCGTCGAGCAGCGCCACCACCTCGGCTAGCGGGACCGCGCCGGGGGCGGTCACGGGCTCACCCGCCCCCGCCGCCGCCGGCCGGGGCGTCGAAGATCAGCAGAGTGCTGAGCGTCCCCTTCGCCTGCTCCAGCAGCGCCCGCGTCTGGTCCGGGGAGGCGGCGCTCGCCACCATCTCGCGGGCGTCCGGCGAATAGCGGTCGGTGAGCAGCGCGAGGACCTTGGGCGGGCCGGCCGCGCGCGCCGCCTGGACCGCGAGACCGAGATCGCCGAACGTCATCTCGACCAGGACGCAGGACACCCCGGCCGCGAGGTAGCGGCTCAGCTCCACGCGCAGCTCGGCCGGCGTCTGCTCGTGCCGCAGCGGCAGCCCCGACAGGTAGGCCAGCTGCGAGGCGAACGGGCTCGGCGTCAGGCGCGCGCCGAACTCCGCGGCCGCGACCAGCGCGATCGGGACGCCGGGCACCACGTGCAGCCGGCGCCGGTCGAGGCGGACGCCGTCGAGCACGTCGTAGGTGTCGGGGTTCCCCTCGACCAGGAGCGCCACCTCGCGCACCCCGGAGCCCTGCAACGCGGTCAGGACGTCGTCGACCCCGCTGATCGTCGCGTCGTAGTCGGTGATGTCGTACGGCACGACATGGCGGCCGGGCCCCCTCGGCAGCGGCGCGCCGAGGAGCCGTGGGAGCGTGTTCGCGTAGGTCCAGTCGGTCGCGACGACGGCCTCCGCCCGGTCGAGCACGCCGAGGATCTCGGCCTGCGTCCCGAGCGGGCGGGGCCCGACCCCGACGGCGGTGAGGTGCTGGTGCGGCGCGTCCGGCCGGGGCGGGCGGCGCGGCAGGCGGCGGCCGAGCGCCGCGGCCCGGTCGCGGACGAACCGGGCCGGCACCACGAAGTGCACCTCCTCGCGGCCGTGCGCGCGGATCCACCTGCTGCCGCCGACCGCCGCGGTCAGCCGCGCCGCCGCCTCGGCGCCATCGCCCGAAAGGACCACCGGCCGCCCCATGCCGAGCGCGTCGGTGGCGACGTCGTGGGCGGCGGGGAACAGGTCCGCGCGCAGGGACAGGAATCCGGCCGACACCGGGGAGATCGGATACCGGCAGCCCGCGATCTCGACGCCGACGCGGTGCCGGACCCCGGCCGCCGCGCGGAAGATCGAGACGTCGGTGAGCGCCGCGGCGGTGCTGCCCGCCAGCGCCCCGCCCGGCCGCACGTCCGCCCGCTCCTGCACGGCCCGCCGCCTCAGGCGGCGAGTTCGGCGAGCCGGGGCACCATCTGGACCGGGGACGGCAGCGCGGCCATCTCCGCCCGGACCTCGGCCACCGCCGCGCGGATCCCGGCGTCGTCCAGGACCCCCTCGACCAGGGCCGCGTCCAGCTCTCCGACCTCGGCGGTGCGCCCCACGCCGCGCTCGCGCACCGAGTCGGACTGGAGGAAGTTGGGCGCCCCCGAGGGCACCACGAGCTGGGGGACTCCGGCGTCGAGCGCGGCCAGGGTGGAACCGGCCCCGCCGTGGTGGACGATCCCCGCGCAGCCGTCCAGGAGCGGGCGCAGCGGCACCCAGTCGCGGATGATCCGGACGTTCGGCGGCACCTTCGCGTCGTGCTCGGCATCGCCGGCGACGCCGCTGAGCAGCACCGCGAACTCGGCGTCGACGTCGCCGGCGACCTCGAAGACGCGGGCCAGGAGCGGCGCCATGTTGGGGGCCATGATGGACGTGCCGATCGTGACCGCGATCCGGCGCCCCGGCGGCCGGCCGGCGAGCTCCTCGGGAAGCCGCCCGCCCCCGTTGTAGGGGATGTGCCGCATCGGCCACGCGCCGGGCTGCTCGGCGACCATGCTCGGCGGCGCGACGTCGAGCGCCGCGCGCCGCGGCAGGCCGTCCAGCGCGTGCGCGGCGAACGTCTCCGGGATCAGCTCGGGCAGGCGGTCGTAGAAGTCGTCGGTGCGCAGCAGGCTGGAGCCGTGCTCGACGGCGGGCACGCCCAGGCTCGCGGCGGCGAGCGGCCCGCCGCCCTGCAACTGGGAGTGCACGACGAGGTCGGGCCGGCACAGCTCCGCGGTCGCGATCATCTGGTCGGCGTAGCGGCGGGTCGCCTCGACCAGCAGGGGGCGCCCGTCGGCCACCCGCGTCGCGCGCGCGGTCACCAGGTCGGGCCGGCCCGCGTTGATCTGCGCCACCGACGCGCACTCCCGGCGCGGGTCGAAGTCGATCACGTGCAGGCCGGCGCCGGCCACCTGGAGCGCGGGCCCGGTCGTCCCGACGAGCACGTCGTGCCCCGCCGCGCGCAGCGCCCACGCGAGCGGGACCATCGGGTACAGGTGGCTCGCCAGCGGGGTGGACAGGAAAAGCACACGCATCGTTCGCCCTTCTGGACCGTCCCCCGGCCTCGGCGCGCCGGCGTCCCGGTCTCGGTGCGCTAGCGGCGGAGGTTCACCGGCAGGTGGCTGAGCCCGCGCAGGTTGTGGCCGGGCCGCCGCCGGGCCGGCCCGGCCGGCTCCACCGCGGAGAAGTCGGTCACCAGGCAGGCCAGCAGCTCGGCGAGGACGAGCCGGCCGAGGTGCGCCCCGAGGCAGAAGTGGACGCCCCCGCCGAACGACAGCGAGGGGCCCTCGTCGCGGGTCACGTCGACGCGGTCGGGATCGGTGAAGCGCTCCGGGTCGCGGTTGGCCGCGCCCTGGATCCCGATCACGATCTGCCCGGCGGTGAGCTCGACGCCGGCCACCGTGCAGGGGGTCAGCGCCGTGCGCGGATTGAGGTTCAGCGGCGGATCGAGGCGCGCGAGCTCCTCCACCGCGCGCGGGATGCGCCCCGGATCCTCGCGCAGCAGCGCGAGCTGGTCGGGATGCGACAGGAGGATGGCCATGGAGTTGCTCATGAGGTTCACGGCGGTGTCGCTGCCGGCGTTCATCAGGTTGGCGGACGCCGCCACCACCTCGACCTCTTCGAGCGTCCCGTCGCTCGCCGCCGCGGCGAGCCGGGTGAGCATGTCGTCGCGGGGCTCGCGGCGCCGCTCGGCCAGCAGTTCGGCGAAGTAGTCGGCCATGCGGATCTCGGCCGCGGCGGCGGCCGGCAGGTCGTCCGCCGCGGTGAGCGGGTCGAAGACCTTCATCGACTCGGGCGACAGCCGGGCGAGCTCGGCCCGGTCCCGCTCGGGGACACCGAGCATGTCGCCGACCACCGCCGAGCCGAGGGGGGAGGCGACCGTCCGGACGAAATCGCCCCCCGGCCGGTCGGCGAGCCCTTCGAGCAGCCGCCGGGCGGTGTCGCGGACGGTCTTCCTGAGCTGCTCCACGTGGTAGGGCGTGAAGGCGGACGCGATCGGACGGCGCATCCGGGTGTGCAGCGGCGGGTTGGCGAACACCATGGTCCGCTTCCAGCGGGCCATCACCGGTTCGAGGAGGTCCGGGGGGAGGTTCGTGAGGTGCTGCACCGACTCCTCGCCGCGGCCGAGCCGCCGGTCGCGCAGGGCGGCGTCGACGTCGGCGTAGCGCGACAGCACCACCATGCCGGTCTCGGTACAGAAAACTGGAGCGTTCTCGTGCAGCCAGCGATAATGCTCCGCCGGATCCTCGTCCACCGGATTCTGGAGGATCCGGAAGAAGACGAGCTCGGCCTGGTCGTCCGGGATGGCCTGATCGTGAAGGGTGTCCACCGTGGAACTCCTGTCAGTCGCCCGGTCTGGGCCTCCGTCTCCGCGCTCGGCCCGGCCGTCGGATCACGACATCCGAACATTATCCATTCACTTGAAAAATGTCTAGCATTGCAGGGATCGAGCAACCCGTCCCGAACGAGGAGGCAGGCCGGATGACCATGGAGGCGGCACGTGAGCGGCAGCGGGTGGAGTGGGCGCTGTGCGCCTCGGCCTGGCGGCGCCACCGCACCAGCTTCACCGAGCCCGGCCGGGAGATCACCGAGCGGATGCTGCGCCTGGCCGCGCCCCGGGCCGGTCAGCGCGTACTGGACCTGGCCTGCGGGGTCGGCAACCCGGCCTTCGACCTCGCCCGGCTGGTCGGGCCCGAGGGCCGCGTCCTCGGCCTGGACCTCAGCGGGCCGATGGTGGCGGAGGCGCGCACGCTGGCGGCCGAACTCGGCGCGGCCAACGTCGAGTTCCGCACGATCCCCGGCGAGCATGAGCTGGGCGTCCCCGCGGGCGGCTTCGACGTCGCGACCTGCCGGGCCGGGCTCCAGTACATGCCCGACAGGCGGGGCGCCGTGCGCGCGGTGCTGGCCGCGCTGCGGCCCGGTGGCCGCTTCGTCGCGATGACGCTCGGCTCCGCCGAGCGCTGCATGCCGTTCCAGCTCACCAACGGAATCGTGTCCCGGCACGTACCGCTGCCCACCGGCGGGGACGACGGCGACGGGCCCGTGGCGCTGTCGTCGCCGGCGGACCTCGCCGGCCTCCTCACCGGCGCGGGCTTCACCGGCGTGCGCACCGAGGTGTTCGAGGCGCCCATCTTCGAGGCCCCGGATCCGGCCGCCGCGTGGGCACTGTTCACCGAGACGGCCGGGCCCTTCATCCAGTTGCTGTCGTCGCTGCCGGACGAGACGCGGCGGGCGATCGATGAGGACGCCGAGCGGACCTTCGCCAAGGCGTTCCCGGACGGCCCTGTCCGCCCCACCGGCGAGATCCTCCTGGTCAGCGGAGACAAGCCGGAGTGACCGCCACAGGCGGCCGGACCGCCCACGGTCTGGTGAGCCTGGTCCGGTGTGCGCCCGATCTGGCGGGCCCGGGCCGGGGCACCGCGTGGTGCCCCGGCCCGGGCCGCCGTCAGGGTTTGCGGCCGACCGCGGCGTAGGCCATGACCCGCGCCTTCGGCATGCCCGGCTCGTCGCCCGGCTCGGGGCGCCACTGCGGCAGGAAGACCACGCCCGGGTCGACCGTCTCGAACCCCGCGAGGAAGCCCGCGACCTCCTGGCGGGTCCGCATGTAGGCGGCGCTCTGCCGGTCCTGCGACAGGTCGGTCATTGATTTGACGTGCTGCGGGATGGCCTCGTCGGTCCCGTGCGACAGGACCAGGCGGCTGCCCGGGGCCATGATGTCGCGGTAGCGCGCGACCAGGCCCAGCGGGTCGCCGGAGTCGGGCACGTAGTGCAGGACGCCGAGCATCAGCACCGCGATCGGCTCGCTCCAGTCGAGCAGCCGGGCGGCCTCGGGCGTGGACAGCAGCCCGTCCTGGTCGAGCAGGTCGCCCCGCACCATCGCCGTCCGGTCGTGGCCGGCCAGGATGTCGCGGCCGTAGGCGACCGCGGTCGGGTCCACGTCGGCGTACAGCACCCGGGAGCCCGCCCGCGTCCGCTCCGCGATCTCGTGGACGGTGCCGACGGTCGGGATGCCCGATCCGATGTCGAGGAACTGCCTGATCCCGGCCTCGGCGCAGTACCGGACCGCCCGGCCCAGGAAGCCGCGGTTCAGCCGGGCCACCACCGGCGCCTCGGGCACGGTCTCGATCATCTTGCGGGCGAACTCCCGGTCGACCGGGTAGTTGTGGTCGCCGCCCAGGTAGTAGTCGTAGACGCGGGCCACGCTGGCCCGTTCCGCGGTCGCCGGTTCGGATGTCGGGTGGTCCATGTGCGCGCTCCAGGCCGGAGGGACGGGGGGTGCGGAGAGCGGCGGCGCCCGGCGTCAGCCGAGGGCCGCGGCCCGGTCCTGGAAGAACTCGTCGGCCCGGTACTGGTCGGCGCAGAAGTGGGTGCCGGAGACGATCCGGCCGCCGGCGAACCTCCAGACGACGCACCACTCCATCTCGTAGTCGACGCCCTCCTCCACGCTCCAGGTGCGCTGGCCCTCGATGACGGCGCCGTCGTTCACGCCCGAGACGTACTGTTCGCCGCGCACCTTGTACTTGCCCATCTCGTCGAAGAAGGCGACGACCTCCTTGACGCCCTTCTTGGTGCCGCTGAGCGGGTTGCGCCCGGGGAAGTGCCACTGCACGTCCTCGGCCACGACCTTGCCGAGGGCCTCGAGGTCGTGGTCGCCGTAGGCGGCGAAGAACCGGTCGATGATCTCCAGGTTGGGGTGTGACATGCGGGTACCTCCTTGGCTCGGCCGCGGCGGGACGTGCTCCGCGCCGCGGGGTCGGTGGCGTCGCGCGGGTCAGCGCTCCTTGTTGTACAGCCGTACGGTGAGCGACCCGAAGACGACGATGAGCACGGCATAGGCCAGGAAGGCCGTGCCGATCTGCGTCGCGGTGACCGAGCCGCTCATCAGGCCGCGCACCGCCGTCACCGTGCGGGTGACGGGGTTGACGTTGACGACGGCCTGGAGCCAGCCCGGCATGCTGCGCGTCGAGACGAAGATGTTGCTGCAGAACAGCAGGGGGAACACCCCGAGCCCGCTCAGGGTCATGATCGTCTGCGGCTGGTGCACCACCAGGCCGAGCGCCGTCCAGACCCAGGCCAGGCTGAAGGCGAAGACCTGGATCAGCGCCAGCGCGGCGACGACGCCGACGAACCCGCCGTGCGGGCGGAAGCCGAGCGCCAGGCCGAGCAGGACGGCCACGGTCGAGGCCATCAGGTAGCGGACGGTGTCGCTGAGCAGCTCGCCGACCAGGACCGACGGCCGCCAGATCGACATCGAGCGGAACCGGTCGTTGACGCCCTTGGAGATGTCGGTGTTCAGCGCCACCCCGGTGCTCATGCTGATCATCACCACCGTCAGCACCACGATGCCGGGCAGCAGGAACTGCACGTAGTCGTGGGTGGAGCCGGCGATCGCGCCACCGAACAGGAAGGTGAACACCAGCGTCACCATGACCGGGAACGCGATGGCGTCGAAGAGCTGCTGGGGGTCGTGCCTGACCTTCAGCAGGGCCCGCCTGCAGAAGGTCAGCGAGGCCGCGACGGCGCCCGGCCGGGGCGGTCGCGGGCCCGCGTCGAGAGCGGCGCGGAGCGCCTCGTCGACGGAGGGCCGGTCGGCGCCGCCGCCGTTCAGCGTGGTGGTGGCCGGGGTGCTCTGGCTCATGCCGCGTCCTCCTCGCCGGTGGCGACGGCGTCGTCGGCGCGGTGCCCCGTCAGCGCGAGGAAGACCTCGTCGAGGCTCGGCGGGCCGAAGGTGTAGTCGATGAGCGCGACGCCGGAGCGGGCCAGCTCGGCCAGCGCCCGCGCGACGCGCTCGCCGCCGTCGGAGCCCGTGTCGACGGGGACGCCCGCGGTCAGGGTTGCCGGGTCGGAGCCGGTGTGCACGGCGACGCCGAGGGTCTCGCCCAGCGCCCGGACGGCGTCGGGGCGCCGCCCGGGGTCGGCCAGGCGCACGTGCACCGCGCTGGAACCGACCGACGCCTTGAGCTCGGCGGCGGTGCCGTCGGCGATGATCTTCCCTCGGTCGATCACGGCGATCTGGTCGGCCAGCTCGTCGGCCTCGTCGAGGCGCTGGGTGGTGAGCAGCACGGTGGTGCCGGCCGCGACGATCGCGCGGACGATGTCCCAGACGTGGTTGCGGCTGTGCGGGTCGAGGCCGGCGGTCGGCTCGTCGAGGAAGAGCAGGTCGGGCGGGACGATGATGCTCGCGGCGATGTCGAGCCGGCGGCGCATGCCCCCCGAGTACTTCTTGGCGGGCCGCCCCGCCGCCTCGGTCAGGTCGAAGGCCGCCAGCAGCTCCTCGGCGCGGCTGCGCGCCCGCGCCCGCGGGTGGCCGAGCAGCCGGGCCAGCATGACGAGGTTCTCCGCGCCGCTGAGATCGTCGTCGACGGAGGCGAACTGGCCGGTCAGGCTCACCCGGCCGCGCACGCTGTCGGCCTCGCGCACCACGTCGTGCCCGAAGACGCGGGCCTGGCCGGCGCTCGGGCGCAGCAGCGTGGCGAGCATCCGGATCGTGGTGGTCTTGCCGGCGCCGTTCGGCCCGAGGAAGCCGTGCACCGAGCCGGCGCGCACCGCGAGGTCGACGCCGTCGACCGCGCGGGTCTCACCGAAGACCTTGACCAGGCCCGACGTCTCGATGGCGAGATCGGTGCGGGAATCCAAGCCGTCCTCCCGGTGGACGTGGACGAGCGGGCGCGGCGGCCGGGTTCGCGCTGTGCTCCGGCGACTCGGCGGACGCGTCCTTGGCTATCTGAAAAGATAGTAGCAACAGCGATGCGTGCCCGCATCCGGCGCACCGTAAAGGTGATCGGGGGCCTTAAAAATAACGCCTTCGCGGTGGAGTGATAAGCCGGTCAAGTCGGCAAATGTTCCTCATTGACTTGAATAATGATTAGTGTACTCTCGCTGGGAGTTTCGGTATCCGGGAAGGATGGCCAGGCCATGCGCGTGCTGTTCGCCGCCACTCCGCCGCTCAGCAAGGTGTTCGCGCTGGCGCCGCTCGCGTGGGCCTTCCGGGCGGCCGGCCACGAGGTCCTGATGACCTTCTCCGAGCAGACCGGGAAGGCCGCCGGGACCGGGCTCCAGATCATCGACGCCGCGCCCGGCACCAGCGGAAACGAACTGCTGGCGGAGATCTTCACGGCCCGGCCGGAGCTGGTCCGGCGATGGCTGGAACCGTTGGGCGACGACCCGTCGCCGCTCGCCCCCGGGGTGGCCGTGCTCAACCGGCCGTTCGTGCAGCGGACCGTCGAGCTGGCCGAACAGTGGCGCCCCGATCTGGTGGTGTTCGAACAATCGGCCCCTTATGGCCTGATCGCCGCCGCCCGGATCGGAGTGCCCGCCGTCCAGCGCAATCTCGGCACCATCCGAACGGGCGGTCTGCACGCGGCGACCGCGGCGCAGCTGACCGATGTGCTCGACCGCTATGACATCGCCGCTTTGCCCGATCCCGCGATGACCTTGGAATTCGTCCCGCCGAGCATGCTGCCCTTTCCCGAGCCCGAGGGCGCGTACATGCGCTACGTCCCTTACACGGGCGGCGTCGTCGTGGGGGAGCGGCTGCCCGAGCCGGCGGGCCGCCCGCGCGTGGTGATCACGATGGGCGGCATCCGGCCCGGGATGCACGGGCTCGGCCCGCTGGAGGCGACGGTCGCCGCCGCGGGGCGGACCGGCGCCGACTTCCTGCTGGCGCTGGGCGACGCCGATCCGGCTCCGCTGGGCGAGCTGCCGCCGAACGTCGTGCCGATCGGCTGGACCCCGCTCGACCTGCTGCTGCCGACCTGCGCGGCGGTCGTGCACCACGGCGGCGGCGGCACCGCCATGGCGGCCGTCGAGGCGGGCGTGCCGCAGCTCGTCGCGCTCGATCCCCGCTATCTCGGCCACAAGACCCTGGCCCCGGCGGTGGAGAAGGGTGGCGTGGGGTTGGTGACCCTCCAGGACGAGGTGACCGCCGCGACCCTGGAGCGGCTGCTCACCGACGAGAGCCTGCGGAAGGCGACCGCCGACGTCCGCGCGGAGTCGGCCGCGCTGCCCTCTCCGGCGGCCATGGTCCCGAGGCTGCTCGACCTCGCGCTCTCCGGATGAGCACGCCGGGCGGCGCCGGCCGCCCGGTCCGATCGCGGGAAGGGAGATCCGGGCGATGTGCGAGCGCTCGCTTCGGTTCGGAGTCGTCGGCTGCGCCGACGTGGCCTGGCGCCATGTGCTGCCCGCCCTGGCCGAGTGCCTGTCCGCGCGGCTCGTGGCCGTCGCCAGCAGGACCGAGGCGCGGGCCCGCCGGTTCGCCGACCGGTTCGGGGGCGAGGCGGTGGTCGGTTACGAGCGGCTGCTCGGCCGCGGCGACATCGACGCAGTGTACATTCCGCTGCCGACCGGAATGCACGCCGAGTGGACGGGCCGCGCGCTAGAGGCGGGCAAGCACGTCCTGGTGGAGAAGACCCTGGCGACGAGCGTGCGGGAGGCCGACGAACTGGTGGCCCTGGCTGGGAGCCATGATCTCCGGCTGATGGAGAACCGCATGTTCGTCCACCATCCGCAGCACGAGACCGTCCGCCGGCTGATGTCCGAGGGGGTCATCGGCGAGCTGAGGGTGTTCACCGCGGCGATGGCCATTCCGCCCCGGCCCGCCGACGACATCCGCTATGCCCCCGAGCTGGGCGGGGGCGCGCTGATGGACGTCGGCTTCTATCCGATCCACGCCGCGATGGCCTATCTCGGCGCACCGCTCGAGGTGGCGGGCGCGGTCCTGCACCATGATGCGGCCCGGGGCGTCGAGATCGGCGGCGACGTCCTACTGCGCGGCTCGGACGGCGCCGCGGCCCATCTCACCTTTGGCTTCCAGCACTTCTACCGGTCCCGCTACGAGCTGTGGGGCGGCCGAGGCCGCATCATCGTCGATCGCGCGTTCACGCCGCCGAAGACCTGGCAGCCGGTCGTCCGCATCGAGCGGCAGGACCGGGAGGAGACCCTCACCCTCCGGCCGAGCAACCACTACCTCAACACCCTCGAGGTCTTCGTCGCCTCGGTGCGGGGCGGCGGAGGGGACGCGGGGGCGCTGGAGGCCAGTGTGCGGGGCGTGGCGCTGATGGAGTCCGTCCGCGCGATCACTTCAGGGGACCTGACACCGCGGTGACCGTCCCCTCGGGCAGCCACCCCCAGTCCCCGTGCGCGTGGCCGCCGCCCCCTGGTGTCGGAAACCGGACCACCGATGCGGCGTACAGGCGTGTCTCGTCGGCGGGCGCGGACCCTCTCGCGGCGAGCCAGCCGTCATATCCGGCGCTTGTGGGCGGCTCGCCGGGGAACCGCTCCGCCAGCGCGGTCGCGTAGCGCAGCGGCAGCTCGTCACGGGGGGAGAAGCGCAGCGGGAGAAGCTGCCCGGCCGGGATGGTGAGCAGCGGAGCGGCGAGGAGCCACGGCGCGAGGTAGGCGCCCGCGCCCGGCAGCCGGCCCTTCGCGACGTCGCGCAGCCGGGTGTGAGCGGTGGACCAGCCGGAGACGACGACGATCGGCTGCTCCGGCCGGGGCCGGTCCGCCACGGTGATCCCCGCGGCGCCGCTCACCGCCCGGACGGCCCGCGCCGCCGCCGCCGAACGGGGCGAGGAGTCGCCGATCAGGGTGATGGAGCGGGCCCGGCGCGCCGCGATGAAGCGCACGGTGGCACACAGCGCTGCCGCGTCCCGGGCGTCGAGCCCGTCGGCCGGGCAGGCCCGCAGGGGCTCGGCGCGGCCCGCGGCCAGGCCGCCGAGGGCGGCGCTCGCGCATTCGGGGCCGTCGTTCCAGGTGATGCCGGACGCGGTCGTGCGGCCGGTGTCGACGGGCTGGGAGGAGACTCGGCCGCCTTGCCGTATCCACAGCCGGCCCGGTCCGTCCGGCAGCCGCACCATCGCCCATCGTCCGTTCGCCCCGGGGACGGGCACGGCGGCCCGGAGACGGGCGCGGTCGGTCCCCACCTCGGCGGCGGCGCCCACGTGGACGAGGTTCCAGCCGGGGCGGTGCGGGACGACGAGGACCGGCCCGCGGTCGCCCGTGGCGGCGGCCAGCAGCGGCACGCCGGGTTCGACCGGCCCGGACCGCGTGATCGCGGTGACCGTCACGGTCGCGATCAGCGTCGCGGCCGTCGCCAGCCCGAACGCGAAAGCCCACCGCGCGCGGTCCAGCGTGAGGGCGGCCAGCAGCGCCGGGACCGCGAGCGGGATCGCGATGAGGGGGCGGTGCACGGCCATGAGGGTGCACGTGACGGTCACGGCGGCGGCGACCGTGACGGCGCGCGAGACCGTCCGGGACGGGACGCCCGCGAACGGGCGCAGCAGGGCCCCGGCGGCGACGACGCACGCCCCGAGCAGCGCGGCGCCGTCGAGGAGCGACTGGGCGGCCATCACACGAGGTGGACGTCGGGAACGTACAGGATCCACCGGCCGCCGGCCGCGTGGAACGCCTGCTCCTTCATCATGATCTCCTGGGCGTGGTTCCAGGCGAACAGCACGGCGTAGTCGGGGTAGGGGTCGGAGAAGGCGGCGGGCGGACGCACCGGCAGGTGCGATCCGGGCGTCAGCCTGCCCTGCTTCTCCGGGGTGGAGTCGCAGACGAACGGGACCAGGCCGGGGCCGATGCCGCAGTAGTTCAGCACCGTGGCGCTCTTGGCGGTGGCGCCGTACCCGACCACCCGCCGGCCGTCCGCGCGCAGCGTGCGCAGCAGCGTGAGGAGATCGTCCCGGATGCGCCGGGCGGCGGTCGCCAGCCCGCGGAAGGCGGGGCCGCTGGTGCGGCCGAGCGCGTCCTCGCGGGCCAGCAGCGCCGCGACCGCGGGCGCGGGCGGGCGCCGGCCGGCGCGCGCCACCGTGCAGCGGATCTCGCCGCCGTGGACGGGTAGCCGCTCGACGTCGACCAGCTCGAACCCGAAGCGCCGCGCCGTGGCCCGCACGGAGCGGACGGTGAAGAAGTAGAAGTGCTCGTCGATGATTTGGTCGAAGGCCGAGCGGTCCAGGATGTCGCCCAGGTAGGGGTCCTCGAAGACGAACAGGCCGTCCGGCGCGAGCAGCCGGTCCACGCCGCGGAAGACCGAGCCGAGGTAGGGGATGTGGCTGATGGTGTTGGCCGAGTAGATGAGGTCGGCGGGCCCTTCGGCGGCGCGGATCGAGGCCGCCGAGGACTCCTCGAAGAAGTCGGTCCGGACGCGCAGGCCGTTCCGGGCGGCCACCGCTGCCGCCCGGCCGGACGGGTCGACGCCGAGGCTCCGGACGCCCGCCGTGTCGATCGCCGCGAGCATGGCGCCGTCGTTGCACCCGATCTCGACGACGAACGGGTCCGGGCCGGCCCGGACCCCGTCCAGCAGGGTGCGGGCGGTGCGTTCGAAGTGCTCGCGCATCCGGTCCGAGCGCGACGAGCGGTACGGGTAGTCGTGGTGGAACATGCGCTCCCTGGGGACCGCCTCGACGAGCTGCACCATCGTGCACGACTCGCACGCCCCGACGCCGAGCCGGAAGAAGAACTCGCCGTCCGGGCCGGGCGGGGCCGTCGGGTCGATGAACGCGTCCGACAGCGGCTGGCGGCCGAGGTCGAGCGTCTCGCGCACCGGGCCATCGCAGATACGGCATCTCTTCATCGATGACAGTCCTCGTGGCTGGGGGGCGGGCTCCCGGGCGGGGCGGACGGCCGCGCTCATGCGACCGCCGTGTCCCCGGTCAGGCTGAACAGGCAGGTGACCAGGCTGCGCGCCTGGACGTTGACGTAGTGGCCGCGGCGCAGGAGCGCGGCGAGCTGGCGCAGGGTCAGCCAGCGGTAGCCGGGGCGCTCCCACCGGCCGCCCGGTTCCGTCTCGACGATGAGATAGCGGCCTCGCGCGTGGTAGAGACGTCCGCCCTCCTCGGACAGGCGGGCCGTGAACCTGATCTGGTCGGGCCCCGCCCGCAGCACCTCGTCCAGGAAGGCGGGACGGGCGGACGGGGGCAGGTGGCCGTGGTTCTCCGGCGTGCACTGCACGGTCGGCGCCAGCTCGACGCCGTTGATGGAGCCGGGTTCGGCGAGCGCGTGGACGAGCGCGTGCAACACGCCGTCGATGCGGGTGACGACGAACGCGACGACGGCCGTCCCGTGCGGGCGGAGCATCGGCTGCGCCCACCGGCCCACCTCCCGGCCGGCGGCCTCGACCTCCACCCCGATCACGTCGAAGAACAGCCCGCTCTCGTGCGTGACGGCGTCGTCGCCGGAGTGCCAGTGCCGCAGCCCGTCCAGCGGCGCCCGCCGGGTGCGGACGGCGGTGCGGGCGCGGGTCTCGGCGATCCAGCGCAGGATCTCGGCGTCCCCGTGCAGCGCGCGCCCGGCCGCGTCGCACGACCGCGTGAGGGCGGCCCGGAACCCGTCGCCGCGCGCTCCGAACGCCGCCCGGACGTCCGGGCCGGCGAACGGCAGGCAGGACAGCACCGAGCGCAGGTCCATGTTGACCAGGTCGTCGCGGGTGAGGAGCCGGTGCAGCTGCCCCACCGTCATCCAGCGGAAGCCCGGCGCCGCCTCGACGTCGCCGGCGACCTCGACCACCATGTTGCGGTTGCGCTTGCGCAGGAACCAGGCCGCGTGCTCGGACTGGCACACGTCGGCGATCACGTGATGGCGGGAGACGTCCAGGAAGTACCCGAGGTAGGGGACGTGCAGCCCGCGGTGCACCCGGGTGTAGTTGCTGTACGTCGCCTGGACGGTCGGGGCGAGCTGGAGCCCGTCGAGGTTGCCCGGCTCGACCTTGGCCTGGGCCAGGCAGTGCAGGACGCCGCCGAACTCCTTGACCAGGACGCCGAGGATCCCGACCTCCGGCTGGTCGATGATCGGCTGGCTCCAGTGCGGCACCGGCCCGAGCGGATGGTCCACCTCCAGCCCGCGGACCGTGAAGAAGCCGCCGCTGCGGTGGCCGAGGTCGCCGGTGCCGGGATCGCGGGTCCAGGCCGCCAGCCCGCTCAGCGGGACCCGCGTCACCTCCATGTGGGTCCGGAGCGCGGCCTGGTCGAGCCACGCCTGGACGCCGTCCGGCCCGGCGGCCCGTCCGTTCCCGGAGTCCCGGCCCGCTCCGCCGTCCCGGCACAGCGCGGACCGGGCGATCCGGAGCGGGGCCGGGCGGGCCGTCATGAGACGGCGGCGATCGTCATGAGGCGGCGGCGAGGTCCGCCGACAGCGTCGCGGGGAGCAGCGGCTCGTCGAGCAGCCTGCGGTAGCGCTCGGTGACGGACTGCCCGGCGGGACGGGCGGCCAGCCACGCGCCCACCAGCCGTGCCCCCTCGATGTAGGTGACGGTGTAGGCGCGCCAGAGGGGATCGGTCAGGAACCGGACCATGTGCCGGGCCCGTTCCTCGCTGACGAGCATCCACCGCTGGAGGTAGGCGACGACGACGTCGGGGTCGGTGCCGCGGTCGTGCAGCAGGATGGCCGCGTCCTGGCGGGCCGCCAGCAGCCGCGCCGTCAGCGGCAGCAGGCGCTCGGCGAGGCCGCCGTCCATGCGGGCGCCGATCCCGGTGAGGATCCCGGCCGTCCACGGGCCCCAGCCCTCGCCCATCACCGCGGTCAGGGCCAGCTCGGCCGTGCCCTCGGCCATCAGGCACTGCGGGGTGTTGACCAGCGAGATCACCTGCTCGCCGTGGCCTCCGGCACGGACCAGTCCGGCCTCCTTGGCGCAGTGCTCGGTGTGGTGGCCCGGGTAGCACTCGTGGGTCGCCAGGTGGGGCAGCGCCGACATGCCGTGCCCCGCGTCCGCGTTGATCGTCACCAGGGAGCGGAACCCGCCGGTGTAGCGGTTGAAGGCGTTCCACGGCTTGTCGCCGACCACCTCGTACTCGACGGTCTCGTCCGCCGGAAGACCGAACCGCGCGCCGACCAGGTCGCGCAGCCCGCCCGACAGGGCGCGCAGCGCCGGGCCCAGCAGCTCCGGTGGCAGCCGGTCGCGGTCGTGGTGGGCCATCAGCCGGGCGCGCAGGTCCCCCGGTCCCGGCAGCAGCGCGGCGATCTGATCGTGGACCTCCGCGTAGCGGCCGGTGTCGGCGAGCCCGATCTCCACGTTGAAGTACGCCTCGACCTCGTCCAGGAAGGTCGTCCCGGCACCGGCCAGCCGGTTCGCCGAGCACTCCAGGGCCCGCACCTGCGCGCGCAGGAACCGCCGGCGGTCCTCGGCGAGGCCGCTGTCGTCCAGCGCGCGCAGCAGCCCGGACGCGTCGCGGGCCAAGGCGGCCGGGTCGGGCGCCGGCTCGGCGGCGACCCGCCGGGCCAGCGCCGGATCGCCGAACCAGCAGTCCACGAACCCGTCGACGAGCCGGCCCAGCCGCAGCCCGAGCAGCAGGTAGTCGCGCACCACGGGCTCGTCCGGCGTGCGGGTCACCGGGTGGCCATCTCGTCCGTCAGCTTGATCATCGCGTCGACCGCGCCGTCGATCTCCTCGGGGCTGTTGTAGAGGTGCGGGGCGAGGCGGATCGCGTAGCGCTCGGAGGACGCGCCGCGCACGGGGAAGAAGGTGAAGCGCAGGTTCACCCCGTACTCGCTCTCCATCCGCTCCTCGAACTCCATGAACTTGGCCGGGTCGACCGCGTCGGCCGGGTCGGCGAACGGCTGGAAGGCGACCATCCCCGAGTGCAGCCGCCGGTCGTTCAGCGGGCTGAACAGCGACTCCGCCCCCCAGCGGTCGACGACGCGCTCCTTGAGCCGGTCGCACAGCCCGTGCACGTAGCGCTGGACGTTGTCCCTGCCGATGTGCTCCCAGATCTCGGCGGCGGCCTGGAGCGCGGGCCCGCGGGACAGGTCGGCCGAGCCGGTCTTCTGGAGGAAGGTGCCGATGTCGTAGGTCGGCTCGCGGCCCGTCGCCCGGGGCGGCAGCTCGCCCTCGATCGGGTACCACAGCGAGATCACCGGCCAGAACGCCGGCAGCGGCAGCGGGTTGTGCTCGGGCAGCACCTTGTTGCGCGCGTACACGATCCCGGTGCCCATCGGGCCGCACTGGTACTTCGCGCCCGATCCGCTGAGGAAGTCGACGCCCAGCTCGTGCAGGTCCATGTCGAACTGTCCTGGCAGGTGGGCGCCGTCGACGACGCTGATCAGGCCGTGCCGGTGCGCCAGCTCGGCGAGCGCCCTGGTCGGCATGGTGGTGCCGACGGTGAAGGTGACCGCCGCCCACTCGATCACCTTGGTGCGGGGCGTGATCGCCGCCTCGAACATCTCGACGATCTCCTCGGCCGACTGGTCGGGGCCGAGCCGCGGCGTCAGCTTCTTCACCACCACTCCGCGGCGGTTGTGCAGCACGTTGAGCGGGGCCTGCATCGTGTAGCACTCGTGCGTGGTCGTGATGACCTCGTCGCCCTCGGCCAGCTCCAGCCCGTTCAGGATCCGGGCGTTGCCGTCGGTCGCGCCCTGGACGATCGCGATCTCGTCGGGGTCGCAGCCGTAGCAGCGCGCCAGCACGGCCCGCGGCTCGCTGAAGGTGGTCGGCGGGTAGGGGTCGCGGGGGTAGCGTGCGTACTCGGCGTCGGCCGTCCGCAGCATCTCCAGCACGGGACGCGGCGTCGACCCCAGCGTTCCGACGTTCAGGTGCACGAGCTCGGGGTCCAGGGGGAACAGCGCGCGCAGCGCCCGCCAGTTCGACGGGTCCTCCAGGGGGCCGGACGGGACGTGCGCGGCCCATTCCGCCGGGGGCCGGGGACCGGAGCCGGTGGACGCCGCCTCGGCCTCGGTGCGCCGGCGCGCCATCTCGACGATCGCCGAGTCTGTTCCGCTGCTGTCCATGACACCCTCCGTTCAGGGGGCAGGAGGACGAATTCAGCCTCACTCTAAGAAGTCACTTTAAAAAAGTCTAGTGTTGTCATGGGTGCCCGGACCGGAGGTCACCGGCCGCTGACGGCCGACACGGTGAAGTCGCCGACGCGCAGCGGCGGCATGGCCGCCCGGGTGAGCCCGTCGTCCCATTCGCGGGGGAGGGCGCGTTCGGTGCGTCCGGTCTCGACGGTCCGCTGGAGCACTCCGAGCGGGCTCTCGTTGAACCTGAAGTCGCGCGTCGCCCCGACGATCTCGCCGTTCTCCACCAGGTACACGCCGTCCCGGGTGAGGCCGGTGAGCGTCAGCGACCGCGGGTCGACCTCTCGGAGGTACCACAGGGACGTCAGCAGCAGCCCGCGTTCGGTGCCGGCCACCATCTCGGCGAGAGTGCGCCCGCCCGGCCCGCCGTCCAGCCGCAGGTTGTCGACCCGGGGCGTGGCGGGCAGGCCGGTCAGGCGGGCGGTGTGCCGGGTCTGCACCAGGGCGGTCAGGACCCCGTCGGCGATCCAGTTCGTCGGGTGCAGCGGCAGGCCGTTGTCGAAGACCGAGGACGTGTCGCCGGAGGACCGGGCGATGACGAACGGCGCGCACTCCAGCCCGGCGGCGCCGGGGTCGCTGCTCAGCGTCAGGCCCGCCGGGGCGACCCGCTCGCCGATCCGCAGGCCGCCGCCGTGAGCGCCGCCATCGCCGCTGAAGGGCGACCGTCCGTCGAGCGCGTCCTTGGCGCCCGCCGCGTCGTAGAGGTGCTGCATCAGGTCGGCGACGCACGAGGGCGAGAGCAGCACCTCGTAGCGGCCGGGCCGCAGGTCGGCGCGGCGGCGGGCCCAGCCGAGCCGCGTCCGCAGCCGCAGGTCCATCGCCGCGAGGTCGGCGCGCGGAGGCTCGTCCGGAGCGCGGTCGCTCAGGCTCATGCCCGTCCAGGACGTCGCGTCGCCGTCTTCGGCCCGTGCGGTCAGATCGACCAGGCCGGTCGGCTGGACATGGCACAGCCGCAACCCGGAGGTGGTAGCCAGGTAGCTGGAGAGGAGCCCGTGCTCGGCGTACCCGTAGAGAAGGCGGCCCTCCGCCCGCGCCTGCCCGATCGCCGTCCGCAGGCCGTCGGCCAGGATGCCGAGGCCCTCGGCCGGTGGCGTGGCCGGAGGCGCCGACCAGTCCTGCGAGCCCTGCCCGCCGCCGGCCGGCGGCAGCGGGCAGGCGTCCTCGGCGGAGCCGCCCTGACGCGCCGCGTACTCGGCGGCGCGGACCAGGCCGGTCAGCACATCGCCGTCCGCCCCGCCGGTGCCGTTGGGCCCGTCCACACCGTGCCGGGTCACCACCCCCGTGGCCGTGCCACCACGCCCGTCCGCCAGCGCGATGACGGTCACCCGGTGGTCGCGGACGTGCCCTGCGGCGGTCACGGTGTTGCCGGCCCAGCGCAGGTGCGAGCCGTCCGACTCGTCGACGATCACGGCGCACCCGTCGGCCCGGCTCGCCGCCAGCGCCCGCTCCGCGATCTCCTGGGGCGTGCCCGCCCGCACCGCGCGCCCGCCGCTCACAGCGCGGCCTCCTGCGAGGCGTTGAGGACGCGGACGTCGCGGAACAGGGCGGCGGGGGAGCCGTGGCTGGCCGCCGCCGCCTGCACCGGCTGCCCTTTGCCGCACAGGTCCGCGCCGAACTCCCGGTAGTCGGCCGGGCCGCCGAGCGCGTACAGCGACGCCCAGAAGTCGGTGCTGTCGCCCTGGTAGGCGACGTCGCGGATCTGGCCGGTCAGCCGCCCGTGCCTGATCCGGTGGCAGCGCTGCGCGGTGAACTGGAAGTTCTGGCGCCGGGTGTCGATCGACCAGCTTCCCGATCCGACGACGTAGATGCCCGCGGAGACGCCGCTGATCAGATCCGCCGTGGACGGGCCGCCGGGCGCGGGCCGCAGGGAGACGTTGGGCATCCGCTGGAGCGGCTCGCGCGACCCCGACTCGGCGAACGCGCAGCCGGTGGAGCGTTCGGCCCCGACGATCCGCGCGTTCCGCCGGTCGGTCTGGAACCCCGTCAGCACACCACCGGTCACCAGGTCCCAGGACTGCGCCGCGACGCCCTCGTCGTCGAACCCGACCGTGGCCAGGCCGTGCTCGGCGATGCGGTCGGCGGTGACGTTCATCAGCCCGGACCCGTACCGCAGCGAGCCGAGCCGGTCCGGTGCGGCGAACGTGGTGCCCGCGTAGCCCAGCTCGTGCCCGAGGGCGCGGTCGAGCTCGGTCGCGTGGCCCACGGTCTCGTGGATGGTCAGCCACAGGTTCGACGGATCGATCACCAGGTCGTGGCGGCCCGGCTCGGCCGCCGCGGCGCGCAGCTTCGCGCCGAGGTGCGCGGGCATCCCGGCGACCTCGTCGTCCCAGTCCCATCCCTCGCCCGTGAGGTACTCCAAGCCGCGGGCCGTCGGCGGCCCCAGGGTGCGGAGGGTCTCGGCCCGCCCGGTCCGCGGGTCCACCCCCAGCGCCAGCAGCTGGGGATGGATCCGGACGCGCTGCTGGACGGCCGTCGTGCCGGCGAGGTCGGCGTAGAAGGTGTTCTCCTGGGTGACCTTGACCTTCGCGTGCACGTGGACGACGTCGGGCGCGGCCATGAGCCGCCGGCTCCACTCGGCCAGCGGCGCCGCCCACTCCGACTGGGGAAGGTCGAAGGGGTTGATCCGATGGCTGGACGACCACGCGGCCCCGGGGTAGACCGGCTCGTCCGCGGGCTCTCCGAGGTCGCCGCCGAGGGCGGCGCAGGCGCGGGCGACCGCCACCGCGCGCTCGGTGACCTGCGCGGCGGCCTCGGGGGTCGGCTCGGTGGTGGCCGCGAACCCGCGGGTCCCGCCGCACACCACGGACACGGCGAGGCCGGTGTGCGTGGTGTCGTGGCTCCCGGCCGTGACGCCGTCCCGCAGGAGCGCACCGCCCGCGCGGACCCGTCCCACGCGGACGGAGGCGTGCTTGGCGCCCAGCCGGGCGGCCCGGTCGAGCGCGGCGTCGGCGATCGCGTGCAGCGGCAGGCTCTCGAACGCCGCGTCCAGCTCCGTCATCGGCCACCTCCGGTGGCGGCGGCGCCGGGGGGACGGCCGCCGGACTGTGTTCGGACCGTACAGACCAGAACTATATTTATCTCAAGCCAGTGCGGCCAGTAGTGTTGACAGCCCTCCGGCGCCGCGGATAGTCATGGAGCCCATGGTGAACCCGTTGACGGTGCCCGGACTCTCGTCCCGGCCATGGCGCGTGCAGGTGGAACGGTCGATGAGGGCGACGCCGCAGGCCCTCTACACCGAATGGACAGAACGATTCGACCAGTGGTTCGCGGCCCCCGGAACACTCTCGATGATCGCCGCCGTGAACGCCCCTTTCTTCTTCCAGGTCGAAGCGGACGGCGAGCTCCACTCCCACTACGGTCGTTTTCTCAAGCTGGACCCCGCCCGGCTCATCGAGCTGACCTGGATCACCGGGGCCGGCGGCACCGATGGCGCCGAGACGGTCGTCACGATCGACCTCACCCCGGCCGGGAGCGGGTCCGCGCTGCGCCTGACGCACGCCGGATTCTCCGACCAGGCCGCGCGCGACCGGCACGACGAGGCATGGCCGCAGGTACTGGCCAACCTCGACGAGCACACCGCGGCGGGCTGACCCGCAGCACGGCGGAGGGCGGGCGGTGCCCGCCTTCTCGCGCCGTGTCCAGGAGTGACCGCGGTGCCCCAGTTGCCTCCCGTTCGGAATACACTTGTCAAGTGAACACGGGAGGTTCGGTCGTGGCCAAGCAACAGCGTCGCAATTACGGCCAGTACTGCGGTCTCGCCAGCGCGCTCGACGTCATCGGCGAGCGCTGGACGCTGCTGATCATTCGCGAGCTGCTCACCGGCCCGTGCCGCTACAACGAACTCCAGGCCAACCTGCCCGGCATCGGCACCAACCTCCTGGCCGACCGGCTCCGGTTCCTGGTGGAGACCGGGCTCATCCGGCAGCGCCTGATGAGCCCGGAGTCGAAGATCAAGATGTACGAGCTGACCGAGCAGGGCGAGGGGCTGCGCGAGGCGGTCCTCTCCGTGGCGCGCTGGGGCCTCGGCCTGCTCCAGGCACCGGCCGCCGAGGACGTCGTCCGGCCCCGGTGGGCGGTGCTCGCGGTCGAGGCGATGGTCGACCTCGGGGCCGTGGTGCAGGACGAGCAGTACGAGTTCCGGATCGACGACGAGGTGTTCCACATCGCGATCGAGGGCGGCCGGGTCGCGGTGCGGCACGGCAAGCCCGACTTCGACCCCGCGCTGCTGGTCACGACCGACGCGGTGACCTTCGTCGAGATCGGGGCCGGCCGGCTCAACCCCCTCGAGGCCACGCTCACCCGGCGGCTGGTCATGGAGGGCGACGACGACGCGGTGCTGCGCTGCTCGCGCCTGCTCGGCCTGGTCCGCTGAACCGTCCGGGGGCCCTGACCGCCCCCTTGACTCCGGGTTTCCCCGGTGCTCTACTCCCAATCGGACAGCGCGGACGGCACCCCGTTCGAAGCCGTCCTCCGGTACCCGGCCCGGCGCCCCGGCGGGCGGATCGCGCGCGCCGTCACGGCCCGGCCGGCCACGTTCGACCGGTGGGCGGCCCGGTGGAGGCCATCGCGCGCACCGCCACCGCTCGAAGGGACGGGCAGGGACATCGTGGGCCTGCATCAGCCAAGTCGCCGGACGACTCGCCAGGACCGCGCCAACCTCAGCGCGGGCTCGCTCGGCTCCTTCGGATTCGCCGTGGAGGCCGCCATCGGGCGGCGGCCCATGCGCTACCTGATCGGCCGCCGGTTCACCGGTGACACCGCTCTCACCTGCCTGTTCGTGACCCAGCCCGAGACCCTGGCGGGCACTCACGTGCGCATCAGCGAGGACCGGAGACGGGGCGCCTGCGAGGTGCAGACCTACGTGCCGACGATGAGGTGCTCGCTGCGCCTGGCCGAGCGCTACCTGTTCGGCTGCCTGCCGCTCACCGAGGTCGGCTACCTCGACCTCATGGCCTGGCGCTATCCGGGCCTCGGGAGCACCCCCGAGGACCGCGACTCCGACCTGTCCTGGAGCGGCTGGCCGGGGGCCGAGGCGTACTGCTTCCTCGGACCGGCCTCCACGCCGGGGCTGACCGTCACCGAGGCGGTCGATCCGGCGAGCGGCATCGTCGTCGCCCGCGCCGTCGACCGGCGCCGGGAGCCCGAGCGGCGCTGGGAGGTGGTGGAGCTCGGCGATCCGAGCGTGACGGGCCTGCCGAGGCTCATCCGGGCCGGACGTCCCGGCAGGGGGTCTCCCGACGCAGGGTGTGCCCGCGCGGGGGGCTCCGGCGGGGAGCGTCCCGGCGCGGAGCGGTGGACCGACTTCCGCCGGGTCGGCGAGCCGGCGGCCGTCCCCGCGGCCGACTTCGACGGCGGGCCGCAGCGGCTGCGGGAGGCGCTCGAGCACCGGTTCCCCGCCAGGCCCGACGGGCCCGCGTGACGTGGCCGCCAAGACGCGCCGGCGCATCCTGGCCGGGCGGGTCGCCGCGATCGCCGCGATCGGCGGCCCCGCGCTGACGCGGATGGTCTGGATCGCGGCGACCTCGTCCGGCGAGGTCCGCACCCACCGCCTCGCGGCCGAGACCGCCCGGCTGCTCGAACGGCTCGGCGGGGCGTTCATCAAGGCGGGGCAGCTGCTCGCCACCCGCGTCGACCTGGTCGGCGAGCCGGTCGCCGCCGCGCTCGGCCGGCTGCACGACGACGTCGCCCCGCCCACCGGGCCCGCCGCGCTGCGGGCGGTGCGGGCCGGGCTCGGCCCGCTGCCGGACGGGTTCGCCGCCGCGTTCACCCGGCCGCCGGTGGCCGGCGGGTCGATCGCGGTGGTGTACCGCGCGGAGTACCGCGGCCGGGCGGTCGCGGTGAAGGTCCGCCGTCCCGGCGTCGGCGACACCATCGCGGGTGACATCGCGATCCTGCGCCGGCTGGCGCGCGCCGCGTCCGGCCTCCCCGCGCTCCGCCGGGTGCCGGTCGGCGAGATCACCGGGCAGCTCGGCGACCTGCTGGTCCGGCAGCTCGACTTCCGGGCCGAGGCGGAGTGCCTGCGGCGCCTGCACGACGTCTTCGCCGACACTCCCGGCGTGGTCGTCCCGGACATCGTCCCCGAGCTGTGCGGGGACGGCGTCATCACGATGGAGTTCGTCGAGGGCCTGGATCGGGCCCGCGCCGGCGCGCTGCCGCCGGAGTACCGCCGGGCGCAGACCACCGAGCTGACCCGGGCCGTCTACCGGATGCTGTTCGTCGAGGGCCTCGTCCATGTCGACCTGCACCAGGGCAACGTCTACTTCATGCCGGACGGGAGGGTCGTGCTGCTGGACGCCG
This sequence comes from Spirillospora sp. NBC_01491, assembly GCF_036227065.1. Classification (GTDB taxonomy): domain Bacteria; phylum Actinomycetota; class Actinomycetes; order Streptosporangiales; family Streptosporangiaceae; genus Spirillospora; species Spirillospora xylanilytica. The sequence goes on along the minus strand of NZ_CP109432.1, from coordinate 810,161 downwards.
GCCTCGTCTTCCAGATGAGCGGGCAGGCCCGCCGCAAGTTCACCGAGTTCTTCGGCGGCATGGTCAGAGGGGACGGCGAGGCGTGCGCCGGCGTCCTGCTGTCGACCGTGCGGGGCCCCGCACGGGACGCCGACGTCGCGGCGTTCCGCGAGCGGGTCGCCGAGCTTGTCGTCCGGAACGCGGGCCTGACCGCCGGGAGCTTCAGCCTCTCGGCGTTCTGCGTCGAGCTGTTCGACCTCCAGCGCAGGCACCGCCTCCTCGCCGAACCGGAGTTCGCCTTCCCGATGCTCTGCCTGCTCACCCTGGAGGGCACGGTCCGCAGGAATCACCCGTCGATGGACTTCCAGCTAGAGGCCGCCCCGTACGCGATGCAGGGCCTGCTCGCCATGGACGGCGATCCCGACCACGAGGATCCCGACCATGAGGACGCGCCCGCATTCTTCTGAGGGGCGTTCCCTCCAGGTAAGTTCTCCCTCTCGGTCGAGTGACCATATCCGGCGAAATGAATAGAGTTCGTGGGAGAGAAATGCGACCCACGGACCGTATTCAAGATCTCCCATCGTGATTGTTTTGTAATAATTTGTCCGATAAAAACCGATGAGCGCTCGAATTGATAGATCGTCGACGCCCTCGGCCGGATGGTCGCGCCCTGACCTGGAATGATGTCGATCGTGAAAGAGTTTCGAATTTCTCTGGCGGCGGAGCATAACACGCTGAAAAGTCGACCAAAAGTGAGCTGTCCGGATCTGGTCAGTCAAGTCAGACGGTCTTGACTATTCGCTTTAATATTAACTAGTTGTTGGATTTGGTCCAACTTCCCGGCGGAGGTCGATAAGTGACTTTGAACAGCCCCCCGCTCTGTCCAAGGCTTCTGCGGCCCTTCGCGCTCGACCCGCACCGGATCGCGCCCGACAAGACCGGTCATGCTCTGTTCGCCCTGGGCGATCCCGAGATCCGGCACCGGCTCGAAACCGTGGTCGGCTCATTCGCGACCGGTTACAACGCCGCGCTCGCCGTCCGCCGAGGGCCCCTCGACCTCGGCGCGGTCCCACACGAACTGCGGGGCTTCGCGCACGAGGGCGCGGCGATGAGCCGGACGCTGCTGGACCTCATGACGCTGTCCCGCGGACGGGGCCTGAACGACCTGCTTGCCGGTTCCGGTCGCCGCTACCTCCACCTCATCGACGTGGGCGCGGGGTGGGCGTTCGCCCGGCTGCGCGTCCGGCCCTGGCGCGGGATCAAGGACGGCACCGGGCTGTCGCGCTGGCTCGCCTGGGACGGATGGGGCTTCCACCAGGCCTACTTCCACCCCGAGACGGTGTTCGCCCGGCAGCGGATCGAGCGCGCGGCGCGCGGCGCGGTCCGCCCCGTCCGCGACCAGGGGATCGGGCGCGCGCTGTGGTTCCACACCTGCGCCGACCCCGCGCACATCGCGCGGATCATCGGCGCGTTCCCCGCGGAACGGCGCGCGGACGTGTGGGCGGGGATCGGGCTGGCGGCCGTCTACACCGGCGCGCAGCCGCCCGAGGTGCTCGCCCGGCTCTCCGATGCTGCCGCCGGCCACCGTGACCACCTCGCCCAGGGTGCGGCCTTCGCCGCCAAGGCGCACGTGCTGTCGGGCGAGGTGCCCGACCGCTGCGAGCCGGCCGCGCTGGCGCTGTGCGGGGTCCCGGTCAAGGTCGCGGCGGGATGGACCGACGCGGCCCTCGCCGAGGCGACCGGCCGGGGCGACGACGTCGCCGCCTACCAGTTCTGGCGGGCCCGGATCCGGAACGCGTGGCAGAACCAGAGCGGCGGTGTCCCGACATGATCGGTGGCCTGCGCACCCGGCTGGTGCAGATCCTCTCGATCGCGCTGCTTCTCGTGGCCTGGTACACGGCGGCCCTGCCGTCCGAGTCCTCGAGCGAGAACGCGCGGCTCGCACAGCGCTTCTCGTTCGCCAAGGTCGCGCTCAACGGCACGGGCCCGCAGCGGATCGCCCGCCCGGTGGCCCCCGCCTACCAGCACATCCAGCACTGGATCTCGGCGGTCGGCGCCGCGGTGGCGCTGGCCGACGTCGACGGCAACGGGCGGGCCGACGACGTGTGCCTGGTCGACCCCCGCGACGACTCGGTGACGCTCGCCCCGGCGCCCGGGACGGGGCGTCGGATGCCGCCGACCCGGCTGACGCCGGCCGGGCTGCCCTACGACGCGACCATGGCGCCGATGGTCTGCACCCCCGGCGACTTCAACGAGGACGGCCGCACCGATCTGCTGGTCTCCTACTGGGGACGTTCACCGGTGCTGTTCCTGCGCACGCCGGTGGCGCTCGGCGATCCGGGTGCCTTCACCGCCCAGGAGCTGGTGAGGCCGTCCCAGGTGTGGAACACCGACGCGGTCTCGGTGGCCGACGTCGACGGCGACGGGCACAGCGACATCATCGTGGGCAACTACTTCCCCGACCGCGCCCGCGTGCTCGACGTCCACGCGCGCCAGCGCGAGCTGGTCATGCAGCGGTCCATGTCCGCGGCCTACAACGGCGGGCCCAACAGGGTGCTGCTGTGGCGGTCCGGGCAGGGCGGCGCGCGCCCGTCGGCCTCCTACACCGAGGTCCCCGAACCGTTCGGCGACCGGGAGGGCCAGGGGTGGACGCTGGCGGTCGGCGCCCAGGACCTCGATCGCGACGGCCTTCCGGAGCTCTACTTCGCCAACGACTTCGGGCCCGACCGGCTCTTCCAGAACCTCTCCCGCCCGGGAAGGGTGCGGTTCCGGCTCGTCCAGGGCCGGCGGCACCTGACCACGCCGAAGTCGAAGGTGCTCGGCAAGGACTCGTTCAAGGGCATGGGGGTGGCGTTCGCCGACCTCAACGGCGACACGGTGCCCGACATGCTGGTCAGCAACATCACCGAGACGTACGGGCTGCTGGAGAGCAACTTCGCCTGGATGAGCCGGGGCCGGCGGATCCTGCGCGGCGACGTCGTCGAGTACGACGACCACAGCGAGCCGCTCGGCCTGTCCCGCAGCGGCTGGGGCTGGGACATCAAAGCGGGCGACTTCGCCGGCGACGGCAGCACCCAGATCGTCCAGGCGACCGGGTTCGTCAAGGGCAGGGTCGATCGCTGGCCCCAGCTGCAAGAGCTGGCGATGACCAACGACGACCTGCTGGCGCACCCCGCGATGTGGCCCGACTTCCGTCCCGGCGAGGACGATGTCTCAGGCGACGACCACGATCCCTTCTTCGTCCGGGGGACCGACGGCCGCTACCACGACATCTCCGCGCGGCTCGGTGTGGACGACTCGAGCGTGACCCGCGGCATCGGGCTGGCCGACATCGACCATGACGGCAGGCTCGACTACGCGATCGCCAACCAGTGGGGCCGGTCGTACCTCTTCCGCAACACCAGGACGAACCGTCCCCCCTACCTGGGGCTGCGGCTGGTGCGCCCGGCCGGAGGCTGCGCCGCCGGAACCGCTCGTCCGGCCGGGACGGGCACCCCGGGCACGGCGGGCACGGCGGGCGGCAGCGCGGTGACGCCCGCGGTCGGGGCCGCGGCCGAGCTGCACGGCCGCACGAAGGGCGTGCGGGTGGGGCAGGTCTACCCGACCAACGGGCACGCCGGGGCCTCCTCGCCCGAGCTGCTCTTCGGCCTCGAGCGCGGAACGGCGTCGGTGCCGGTCACGCTGTCCTGGCGGGACGCCTGCGGTGTCCGCCGTACCGGCGACGTCCGGCCCACCCCGGGCTGGCACACCCTCCTGTTGAACTCCGACGGCTCGATCCGGGAGATGACCCCGTGAGCTCAGCGACCACGCCCACCACGGCACCGCCCGCCGCGCGGCCGGCCAAGGACCCGCGCCTCATCGCGCTGCGCCGGTTCGCGCTCTCCATCACGGTGTTCACCGTGCTCGGGCACACCGTGCTCGGATTCGAGCAGGCGTACGCCACACCGCTCGCCGCGCTCGCCGCGGCCTACGTGCTGGAGCTCGGCCTGGAGGCGCTGGACGCCTGGGCGGCGCAGCGCCCGCGCAAGTTCGCCGGCGGCCCGCGGGCGCTGATGGAGTTCCTGCTCCCCGCGCACATCACCGCGCTGGCCTGCGCGATGCTGTTGTACGCCAACAGCAGGCTCGGGCCGGTGGTCCTAGCCGTGGCCGTCGGGATCACCTCCAAGTACCTGATCCGGATCCGGATCAACGGCAAGGTCCGGCACGTGATGAACCCGTCCAACCTGGGCATCGCGGTCGTGCTGGTGCTCTTCCCGTGGGTCGGGATCGCTCCGCCCTACCAGTTCACCGAGTGGATCGGCGGGGCGCTCGACTGGGTCGTCCCGGCGCTGATCCTGGTCTCGGGCACGATGCTGAACGCGATGCTGACCAAGAAGGTGCCGCTGATCCTGGGCTGGGTGGGCGGGTTCGCCCTCCAGGCGGTCGTCCGCACGACGGTCGAGGGCACCGCGACGGCCAGCGCGCTGCTGGCCATGACCGGGGTCGCCTTCGTGCTCTTCACCAACTACATGATCACCGACCCGGGCACCACCCCGTTCCGGCCGCGCAACCAGTTCTGGTTCGGCGCGGCCACGGCCGGCGTCTACGGGCTGCTGGTCGCCGTCCACGTGGTCTACGGCCTGTTCTTCGCGCTGGTCATCGTGTGCGCCCTGCGCGCGTTCGCCCTCGGCGCGCAGTCGGCCCGGCGGCGCGTCGGCGAGCCCGCCGCACCGGTGCCTCCGCCGGAGCACCAGGCGCGGGCCGTGCCGGACGCTCCGGCGGACGGGGCCGAAGCGGACGGAGCGAAGGGAACGGCCGGGGCGGCTGACGGGCCGTCCCCCGAGCCGGCCCGCGCGGCCTCGTCCGATGAGGCGCGATGACCCCGGCGGGGGAGGCCCCCGGCACGATCGCGATCGTCGGCGCGGGGTGCCGGTATCCCGACGCCGCCGGCCCCGAACGGCTGTGGGAGACGGTGCTCGCCGGACGGCGGGCCTTCCGGCCGATCCCGCCCGAGCGGCTCGACCTCGGCGACTACGGGGGCGGCGGGCCCGACTCGACGTACGTGCGGTCCGCGGCGGTACTGGAGGACTGGACGTTCGACCGGGCGGCCCACCGCGTCCCCGGCGCCGCGTACCGGGTCACCGACCCCACGCACTGGCTGGCCCTGGAGGTGGCCGCAGAGACCCTGGCCGCCGCGGGCTTCCCCCAAGGGCGCGGGCTCGACGGCGAACGCGCCGGCGTCGTGCTGGGCAACACCCTCGCCGGAGAGTTCAGCCGCGCGTCGCTGCTGCGGCTGCGCTGGCCGTACGTCCGGAGGGTGGTCCAGGACGCCCTTACGGCGGAGGGCTGGGCCGGCGGGGACCTCGGCGGCCTGATGGCGCGGCTCGAACGGCGGTTCAAGGAGCCCTTCCCCGAGCCGACGGACGAGACCCTGGTGGGCGGCCTGGCCAACGCCATCGCGGGACGTGTCTGCAACCACTTCGACCTGCGCGGCGGCGGCTACACCGTCGACGGCGCCTGCTCGTCCTCGCTGCTCGCGGTGACGGCGGCGTGCGCCGCGCTGGTGGACGGCGACCTCGACTTCGCGCTCGCGGGCGGCGTCGACCTGAGCCTCGACCCGTTCGAGCTCGTCGGGTTCGCGCGGATCGGGGCGCTGGCGACGTCCGCGATGCGGATCTACGACGCGCGCGCGACGGGGTTCCTCCCCGGCGAGGGCTGTGGGATGGTCGCGCTGATGCGGGCCGGCGACGCGGTCGCCGCCGGGCACCGGCCGCTGGCGCTGATCCGGGGCTGGGGCGTGTCCTCCGACGGGCGGGGCGGTCTGACCAGGCCCGAGCGCGCCGGGCAGATGCTCGCGATGCGCCGGGCGTACGCGCGGGCGGGATTCGGGCCCGAGACCGTCGCGCTGTTCGAGGGGCACGGCACCGGCACCGAGGTCGGCGACCGGACCGAGATCGGCGCGCTGATCGAGGTCCAGGGCGGTCGGCGGTGGCTGCCCCCGGCGGCGCTCGGCTCCGTCAAGGCCAACATCGGGCACACCAAGGCCGCGGCCGGCGCGGCCGGGCTGATCAAGGCGGCGCTCGCGCTGCACCATCAGGTCGTCCCGCCGACCGTCGGATGCGTCGACGCGCACGAGTCGCTGCGCGGCTCCGGGACGCCGCTGCGCATCGTCCGGGAGGCGGCGCCGTGGCCCGATGCGCCGATGCGGGCCGGGGTGAGCGCCGTGGGGTTCGGCGGCATCAACACCCATGTCGTGCTGGAGGCCGCGGTCCCGCGCCGCGCCCGCGGGCTGTCGGTCCGCGAGCGGCGCCTGGCCCGGCGGAGCCTCGACGCCGAGGTCTTCGCCTTCACCGCCGACACGCCCGCCGACCTCGCCGCGGCGCTGGAGCGCGCGGCGGCCCGCGCCGACGGGATGTCCGAGGCCGAGCACATCGACATGGCCGCCGCCCTCGCCGAGTCCGGCGCGCACGCCGCGCCGCCGTTCCGCGCGGCGGTGGTCGCCGGCGACCCCGGCGAGCTGGCGCGCCGCGCCCGCCGGGCCGCGGCGCTGCTCGGCGGGTCCGACTGGCCCGGCCTGGTCGCCGGTCCGGGCGTCTACCTGGGACGCGGCGCCGCGGGCCGGGTCGGCCTGCTGTTCCCAGGCCAGGGAGCCCCGGTGCGGACGGGGGCCGGAGCCCTCGGTGTGCTGCTGCCCGATCTGGGCGGCCCGCCCATCGGCGCCCCGGCCGGGGAAGGGGGTGCGGGCACTGCCGTGGCCCAGCCCGCCGTCTTCCGGACCTCGATGGCCGGGCTGCACTGGCTCGCCAGGATCGGGGTCGACGCGGTGGCCGCGGCCGGGCACAGCCTCGGCGAGATCACCGCGCTGTGCTGGGCGGGTGCGCTCGCCGAGGACGCGGCGCTCGACCTGGTGACGGCCCGGGGACGGATCATGGCCGAGACCGGCGCCCCCGGAACGGGCATGGTCTCGCTCGCCGCCCCGCCCGCCGCCGTCGCCGAGCTGATCGCCGGTACCGGGCTGGTGATCGCGGCCGACAACGGGGTCGCGCAGGTCGCCGCCGGGCCGCTCGCCGCCGTCGAGGAGGTCCTCGGCCGCGCCCGCCGCGCCGGGGTGGCGGCCCGTCGGCTGGACGTCAGCCACGCCTTCCACACCCCCGCCGTCGCCGCCGCGCGGCCGGAGTTCGCCCGGCTGCTGCGCGGCGTCCGGACCGGCCCGCTGCGGCGGCGGGTGCACTCCACGGTCACCGGCGCCGTCCTCGCCGCCGACCATGACCTGCGCGGGCTGCTCGCCGACCAGATCACCGGGCCGGTCCGGTTCCGGGCCGCGCTGGAGTCGCTCGCGGACGGCTGCGACCTGCTGGTCGAGTGCGGTCCGGGCCAGACGCTCACCGCCTTGGCGGCGGCGGTCACCGGCGTCCCGGTGATCGCGCTCGACGCGGGCGCCGAGTCGGCCGAGCCGGTCGCGCGGGCGACCGGTGCGCTGTTCGCGGCCGGAGCGGTCGGCGACCTCAAGGCGCTGTTCGCCGAGCGCTTCCACCGTCCATTCGACCTGGAACGCCCGCCGCGCTTCCTCGCCAACCCGTGCGAGAGCGCCCCGCGGCTCCCCGCCGAGCCGGAGCACGCAGCCCCCGCCGCTGCACGCGGAACGGCCCGTGAGGAGCCTGAGGACGACGGGCCGGGGGTGGGGACAGGCGTTGATCCGGGCATCCGGACAGGCGACGCGCTGGACGTGGTGCGCGCCCTGGTCGCCGAGGTCCTCGAACTGCCGGTCGAGATGGTCGGCGACCATGACGCGCTGCTCAGCGACCTTCATCTGAACTCCCTCAGGAGCACGCAGCTCGCGGTCGAAGCGGCCGTGCGCTTCGGGCGCGCGGTGCCGTCCGCACCGCCGCCCCTCGCCACCGCGACCGTCGCCGACCTGGCCGCGGTCGTCGCGGCACTGCCGGAAGCCGAGCGGTCCGCGGGGCCGGGCGGCGGCGTACCCGCGGGCGTCGCCGAGTGGCACCGGGTCCTGACCGGCGTCCCGTCCCCGGTTCGGCCGGACGGGCAGAGGCCGCCGCGCGACTGGCGGATCTCGGGGGAAGGGCCGCTGCGTTCCGCCGTCGAGCCCCTGCTGGACGTCGCCGCCGGGGCTCCGCCCGCCATGGTGGTGTTCCTGCCCGAAGACCCTGATGACCGGGCGGCCGAATGGCTCGTGGAGGCGGCGTCGAGCGCGGTCGGGTCCGGTGTGCCGCTGACCGTGGTGGACCTCGGCGACACCGCGCCGGGATTCGTCGGCACGCTCGCCCAGGAGCACCCCGGCCTCGACTTTCGGTGGATCGGCGTCGCGTCTGCGAGGTCCGCCGCCGCGACCGCCGCGGCGCTGGCCGGCACGTGGCGGGGGCACGCCGAGATCGTGATCGACGCGGCGGGACGGACGTGCGAGACGACCTACCGTCCCGCGCCGTCCCGGCCGGACGGGCCGCCCCTCGCCCCCGGCGACGTCCTCCTGGTCACCGGCGGGGCCCGGGGGATCGGCCTGGAGACCGCCGCCTTCCTCGGCGAGCGCTGGGGGGTGCGGCTCGCCCTCGTCGGACGGGGCGAGCCCGCACACGATGCCGGGCTCCGCGCGAACCTGGCCCGGCTGGACGGAGCCGGGACGGCGTTCCAGTACGAGTCCGCCGACGTGACCGACCCCGCGGCGGTGCGGGCCGCGATCGGGCGCTTCACCGCGAGGCTCGGCCCCGTACGGGGAGTCGTGCACGGCAGCGCCGTCAACCGGCCCGCCCGCTTCACCGACCTCGACGCGGCGGACTTCGCCGAGCACGCCGCTCCCAAGCATCACGGGTTGCGCACCCTGCTCGGCGCCCTCGACCGCGGCGCGCTCCGGCTGCTGATCACCCACGGTTCGGTGATCGGCCGGTTTGGCCTGCCCGGCGAGGCCCACTACGCCCTCGCCAACGGCCGCCAGCGCGAACTCGCCCGGGTGCTGGCCCGGGAGCTTCCCCGCTGCCGGGTCCGCAACGTCGACTGGACGGCCTGGTCCGGCGCCGGGATGGGCGAACGCCTCGACGTGCTCGACGCCCTGACCAGCGCGGGCGTCACGCCGCTGCCGGTCGAGGCGGGCGTGCGGCTCCTCGCGGAGATCGCGGAGTCCGCGGCGGGAGGACCCGCGGTCCTGGCGACCGGCCGCCTTCCGCAACTCGACGACGCCGCGCGGGAGACCACCGTGCAAGAGACCGCGGCGCAGGAGACCACCGGTGTCCCGGTGCGCGTGCGGACGCGCACGCCCGGAGTCGAGCTGGTCATCGAGACCGGGCTGAGCCTGCGGGACGCCCCCCACCTGGCCGATCACCGCATCGACGGGATGGTGGTCCTCCCCGCGGTGAGCGCGCTGGAGATGATGGCCGAGGCCGCCGTGATGCTCACCGGCGAGCGTCGCGCGGGCATCGCCGACGGCCGCTTCGATCGTCCGGTCATCGTCCCGGAGGAGGGCGCCCGGACGCTTCGGGTGTGCGCGCTCGCCGAGGAGGGCGGCGGTGTGCGGATCGTGCTGCGCAGCGATGAGACCGACTTCGCGGTCGACCACTACTCCGGCACCGTCACCGGCGCCGGGGAGCCGCCCAAGGTTCCGCGCCGGCACGGCGGCGTTCCGCCTCACGACGGCCGGACGCTGTACGGGCCGACGTTCTTCCACGGCCCCTGCTTCCAGCGGCTGCTGCGCTACGAGCACCTGGACGCCACCTCGTGCACCGCGTTGCTCAGCGGAGACCGTCCGGAGGGGCCGGCGGGCGCGGTCCTCGGTGACGTCGCACGCAACGACGCCTCCGTCCACGTCCTACAGGCGTGCGTCCCGCATCGGCGGCTGCTGCCCGTCGGCTGCGACCACTTCGCCGTGCACGGCGACCACGACGGGGGAGGCGGGCTCGTCCTGGACGCGGTCGAACGATCGCACGACGGCGACGACTACACCTACGACGTGGTGCTCGGTGACGGCGCGGGGGAACCCCTCCTGAGCTGGACCGGGCTGCGCCTGCGCGACACCGGGCCGCTCCAGCTCGCTCCCCGTCTGGAGCCCGTCCTCGTCGGCCCCTACCTGCAAGGAAGTCTCCGCGCCCTGCTGCCCGGCGCGAACCTCCGCCTCACCGTGAACTACGCTGGCGCCACCGGGCCGGCGGCGGAGCCCGGCTGGAACCGCGACGACGCCGGCGGCTTCGCGGTGGCCGTGTCGCCGGGCGGCCTGGTCGCCTGCGACCGGGTCACCGACCGGGCGGACGATGACCGGACCGCGCTGGCGGACCGGCTCGGGAAGCTGACCGACGAGCCCGGCGCGCACGTGCGCAGCCGCCTCCGCACCGTGCGGGAGTGCCTCTCCAAGGCCGGACGCGGGTCACCGGAGTCCCTCACCGTCCAGGGCGTCTACGAGAACGGGTGGGTGGTCCTGCGCGCGGGCGCGCACGAGGTGGTCTCGGTGGTCCTCACGATCGGGGGACTGGACGGCCCGGTCGCGCTCGCGGTGGCCGTGGAGGGACGGACGTGAGGCCGTACTACGAGTTCGGGCACCGGGTGACGTTCGCCGAGACCAACGTCGTCGGCAACGTGTATTTCACCGGCTACCTGTCCTGGCAGGGCGCCTGCCGCGAGCTCTTCCTCGCCGACAAGGCCCCGCAGGTCATCGACCGGTTGCATCGCGATCTGGCCCTGGTGACCGTGTCGTGCTCGTGCGAGTACTTCTCCGAGCTCTTCGCGCTCGACGAGGTGTCAGTGCGGATGACCCTCGTCCGCCAGGAGGGCAACCAGATGACCATGGCCTTCGACTACTACCGGGTGGGCCGGGGCCCGGCGCTCCTGGTCGCGCGGGGCGAGCAGACGGTCGCGTGCATGGTCCGGACGGGCGACGGGCTCGTCCCGGAGAAGATCCCGGACGAGCTCGGCGCAGCCCTGCGCCCCTATATCGCGCGGACCGAGAACGGCGAGATCACGCTGCGCACCGCGGGCGAGCCCCCGGCCGGCCCGGCGGAGCAGTAGGGCCGCCTTCCGGCGTCCCGCCCGGCCTGTCACATTCCGGCGGGCCGCCCAGTCCTACTGATGACGACTCGGTGGGAAGGAGCCCAGCATGAGTGCGAAGGTTGTCATCGTGGGAGCGGGTTACGCGGGGGTGAGCGCGGCCAAGAGGCTCGCCCGGGACGACGTGGAGGTCACCGTCGTGAACCCGCGTCCCGACTTCGTCGAGCGGATCCGCCTGCACCAGCTCATGGCCGGGAACCATCCAGCGACGCGGCCGCTCGCCTCGCTGCTGCCGCGTTCGACGGCGCTGGTGCGGGACTCGGCGCGGACGATCGACGCCGATCGGAAGAAGGTGGAGCTCGGCGGCGGCGGGACCGTCGACTACAACTACCTCATCTACGCCGCCGGCAGCCGGAGCCGCCTCGACCTCGTGCCGGGAGCGTCCGAGCACGCGGTGAACGTGGGTGGTCTCCAGGACGCGATCACCGCCCGGAAGCGGCTCGACGGGCTTCCCCGCGGGTCGTCCGTCACGATCATCGGCGGCGGGCTGACCGGCGTGGAACTGGCCGCCGAACTCGCCGAACTCCGGACGCACCGCGTCCACCTGGTCACCGGCGGGGCGATCGCCGCCAGCGTGGGCGAGGGGGGCCGGCGGTACATCCGGCGCCATCTCGCCGCGCTCGGGGCCGAGGTGACCGAGGACGCCGCGGTGGCCGAGGTCCAGGCGGCCAAGGTCGTGCTGGCGGACGGCCGGGTGCTGCGCAGCGACCTCGCGGTGATGACGGCGGCGTTCGAGACGCCCGCGCTGGCCCGGGACAGCGGCCTGAGGGTCGGCTTTGGGGGCGCCCTCGCGGTCGACCGGACGCTGGTCAGCGCGAGCAGTCCCGCCATCGTCGGCGCGGGCGACGCGTCCTGGATCGGCGCGGGCCCGCTGCGCATGAGCTGCCAGGCGGCGATCCCGCTCGGCGCGCACGCCGCGCAGACCGTCCTGCACCTGATCGACGGCACCGAGCCCCGGCCGGTGCGCCCCAAGTTCACCTCGCAGTGCGTCAGCCTCGGCCGGCGCTCGGCCCTGTGGCAGCGCACGAGGCTCTCCGACGAACCGGCATCGCTGATCGTGACCGGACGGGCGGGAGCGCTCATCAAAGAACAGATCTGCCGCTCGACGCTCCGCCTCGCCCTGAACCCCAGGCTCACACGGCTGAGCTACGGCTGGACGTGACGCCCGGCCGAACGTGCGTCCATCCGGCTGCACGCGACGCCGGACTCAGCCGGGCGCGCCGGTCCGGCCCGGCCCGGCGAACGCCCGCCGGCCGTGCACGAGCAGCTCGCGCACGGCCGGACCGTGCGCGCTCCTCCAGACGAGGGCGAGCAGCGCGGGCGTCCCGACGTCGTCGATGGTGACGGCGGTGAGCCGGTCGCGGTAGTGGACGGCCATCGAATCGCTGAGCACGGCGACGGCGAGCCCGCGGGCGGCGAGGTCGGCGATGGCGTCGGGGGCGCTGGCCTGGAGCGCGATCGCGGGGTGGAGGTCCTGCGCGGCGCAGGCCCGGTCGAACACCGTGCGCAGGCCGGTGCCCGGCGGCATGCACACGATCGGATGGCCGGCCAGGTCGCGCAGGGCGACGTGCCCCCGGCCCGCCAGGGGGTGCCCGGCCGGGACCGCCGCGACGAGCCGCTCGCTGGTGATCGTCAGCGCCTCCAGCCCCTCGGGGGTGGCGCTCGCGGTCCCGATGAGGGCCAGGTCGACGGTGCCGGCGCGCACCTCCTCGACGAGCCGGTCGGAGCGGTCCTCCAGCAGCGAGATCTCCACGCCGGGATGCGCCCGGTGGAAGGCGGCGAGGGCGTCGAACAGCGGCGTGAGGGTGCAGCCCATGACCATGCCGACGGTCAGCCCGCCCCGGATCAGGCCGGTCACCTCGCCGACCGCCTGGCCGACGGCCTTGGCGGCGGCGAGCGCGTCGCGGGCGTGTTCGAGCGCGGCCTTCCCCGCGACGGTGAGGGTGGCGGCGCGCGCCGACCGGTCGAACAGCTCGGCGCCGAGCTCCCGTTCTAGCCGGCGGATCTGGGCGCTGACGCCGGACTGGCTGATGTGCACCCGTTCGGCCGCCCGGGTGAAGTTCCGCTCCTCGGCCACCGCGACGAAGTACTCGAGCTGCCTCAGTTCCATGACTGCTGATTCTAGCTTCGATCAGATCCATCTGTTGGACTTCTGACGGGTGACTGGGCACGCTGGACGAGCGAGCACGAAGCCCGACCTCAGGAGGAACCAATGCCGGAATACGAGAAGGCCATGCGGCCCGAGGACATCACGCGCTTGTTCGTCGAGCGCTCCAACGCCGGCGACGCCGCCGGGGTCGCCGCGCTCTACGAGCGGGACGCGGTGATGGCCTTCCCGCCGGGGGAGCGGACGGTCGGCCGGGACGCCATCCGCGCCCTGTGGGAGAAGGTGCTGGCCGGCCGTCCCCACTTCGAGCCGGAGCAGCCGCTGCCGACGCTGGTCAGCGACGGCATCGCCCTCACCTCCACCCCGCCCAAGGACGGCTCCGGCGCCCGCGCGCAGGTCGTCCGGCGCCAGCCCGACGGGAGCTGGCTGCGCCTGCTCGACCAGCCCGAGTTCGTTTCGCCGGTCAGGGACGGGGCCTGAGCCGCCGCAGTGTGAAGCCGTCGCCCGCCGGGTCCAGCGACCTGGTGGCCTGCTTGAACAGGTGCTCGGCCCGCGGGTAGGACAGCCGGCGGCGGCCCGTCTCCGGGCACAGGTCGGCGGGCCGCGGCGCGCGGGCGGGGGAGGGCCGCCGGTCGGAGAGGAACAGCGGCCCGCGGGCCCGTCCGGCCACGAGCCGGGGGAGCAGCCGGGCGGTCTGCGAACGCCAGCTCACCCAGGCGTCGCCCGAACGGGCCCGGCGGTCGTCCAGGTCCAGGTCCTCGACGTTCAGCGCCAGGACGGCCGTCACCCCGGCGCCCGACTCGTGCAGAAGCCGCCACAGGACCAGTTCCCGCAGCGGCAGGCCGGGACGGCTCCAGAGCGCCTCCAGCTCGGCCGGGCCGATCGGCTCCGTCCGGGGACGGGTCTCCGCGCGCCGGTCGAGTCCCGCATCGAGACCGTCCAGGGACGCCCAGGCGCCGAACGACCGGACGGCCGACCGGTGCCGGTTCCACGTCTTGGCGGCGGCCCCGCCCCAGGACGTGGCGAACACCCGCGCCACATCGTCGGCGGTCAGGGACTCCAGCGGCATCCGATCACCCAAGGCCAGGCGCAGGCGCCGGAGCGTCTGCCCGTACGAGCGGACCGTCTCGGCGGTCAGGCCGTCGCGTCCGAGGAAGTCCTGAGCGGCGTCCCCGAGCATGGTCCCAGGCGCGCCGTCCACCTCGATCTCGTCCGCGCGGCGCAGCAGGAAGGCGCGCTCGGTGACGTTCCCGGTAAGGGACGCGGCGCGCGCGAACTCCAGCCGCGCCTCCTCGTTCCGGCCGAGCCGGGCCAGGAGATCGCCCCGGACGCCGGGAAGGAGGTGGTAATCGCGCAGCGACGGATCGGCGGCCAGGGAGTCGACCAGGGCGAGCCCCGCCTCCGGGCCACGCGCCCTCCCGAGCGCTACGGCCCAGTTGAGCCGCACGACCGAGGTCGGCAGCAGCCGCGCGAGCGCCTCGTACAGGCCCGCGATCCGCGCCCAGTCGGTGTCGTCGGCGGTCCGCGCCTGCGCGTGGCAGACCGCGATCGCCGCCTGGAGCACGTACGGGCCGGGCGGGCCCCCGATCTCGCGGGCCCGCAGCATCGCGGTGAAGCCGCGGCGGATGAGCAGCCGGTCCCAGCGGCCCCGGTTCTGCTCGTCCAGCCGGACGATCCCGCCCGCCGGCCCGATCCGCGCGGCCGAGCGGGACGCCTGGATCTCCATCAGCGCGACCAGCCCGTGCACCTCGGCCTCGTCCGGCGCCAGCTCGGCCAGCAGCCGGCCCAGCCGCAGCGCCTCCAGGCAGAGCTCCGGCCGCATCAGATCGTCCCCGGACGTCGCCGAGTAGCCCTCATTGAAGATCAGGTAGATGACCTCCAGCACCGAGGACAGCCGCTCGGCCAGCTCGGACCGCTCCGGCAGGTCGAACGAGACGCGCTCCTCGGCCAGTGTCCGCTTCGCCGCGGCGATGCGCTGGGCGATCTCCCCCTCCCTGCCGAGGAAGGCCCGCGCGATCTCCGCGGCCGTGAGGCCGCCGAGCAGCCGCAGCGTCAGCGCGACCCGCGCCTCGGTCGGCAGCACCGGATGGCACGAGATGAACATCAGCCGCAGGACGTCGTCCTGCTCGGGCTCCGGCCGCCGCTCCAGCTCGTGGGCGAGCTGCTCGTGCTTGCGCTCCAGCCGCTGCGAGCGGCGGATGTGGTCGACGGCCCGGCGCTTGGCGACGGCCATCAGCCAGGCGCCGGGATTGTCCGGGACGCCGGCCGCGGGCCACTGCTCCAGCGCGGCGACGAGCGCGTCCTGGGCCAGTTCCTCGGCGAGGCCGACGTCGCGCACCATCCGGGTCAGCCCGGCGATGATCTTGGCCGACTCCAGCTTCCAGACCGCGTCGACCGTGCGGTGCGCGCCGGTCATCGCGCCGGTCATCGCGCGGTCCCCGTCCCGGCCGGGGCCCCGGCCGGGACGGCGATGCCGGTGATCAAGGGCCGAAGACCTGCTGGAGGATGCTCTCCCCGTCGCCGGTGATCTTGCGGAACCGGCGGGCCAGCTCGATCGCCTCCTCCCGTGACCGGACCTCGACCAGCGCGAAGCCGGCCACCGCCTCCTTGGCCTCGGCGAAGGGGCCGTCCGTCACGCTGATCTCGCCCCCGGAGGACGTCACCCGGACGCCGCCCGGCTCGAGGCCGCCGGTGGCCAGCAGCACGCCCGCGGAGGCCAGCTCCTCGGTGAACCTGCTCATCTCCGTGAACAGGCTCTCGTCCGGGACGGAGTCGGATGCCTTGGTCATCATCAGGTAGCGCACGGGCCGTTCTCCTTCTGATCGGTTGCTCTGCCACCACGTCGAACGACGTTATCCGACAGGGAAGGGTGGCGTTCCCTGTCATATGCTCGGATCGACGTGTGGGCAGAACCAGCCGGACCCGAGAGGACAGACCATGACCGCCACCGTCCAGACCCCCGCCCACGCCGCCGTCGCCCCGTCCACCCGCGCCCCGTCCACCCGCGCCCTGCTCACCTGCGCGATCGCCTCGGCGCCGCTGTGGGGGGCCGTCTCCCTGGCCCAGGCCGCCACCCGCGAGGGCTTCGACCTGACCCGCCACCCGCTGAGCACGCTGAGCAACGGCTCCCTCGGCTGGCTCCAGATCACCAACTTCATGGTCGCCGGCGCCCTGACCATCGCCGGGGCGACCGGGCTGCGCCGGGCCCTGTCCGACACCCCGGGAGGCACCTGGGCGCCGCGGCTGATCCGGGTCAACGGGCTCGGCATGATCGCCGCGGGCGCCTTCGTGATGGACCCGGCCGACGGCTTCCCGACCGGCACCCCCGCGGGGATGCCCGAGGCCCTCACCTGGCACAGCTACGGTCACATGGCCGCCGGGACGATCGCCTTCACCGCCCTGATCGCCGCCTGCTACGTGCTGGGCCGCCACTTCAGCCGCGCCGGGAACCGCGGCCACGCCATCGCGTCCCGCGTGGCCGGCACCGCCCTGCTCATCGGGAACGGCTGGTCGATGACCGGCGGCAAGGGCGGCTCCCTGACCCTGGCCGTCGGCGCCCTCACCGCGATGCTCTGGATCTCCGTGGTCGCCGCCCGCCACCGCCGCGCCGCCTGAACGCCCGGCCCCGCCCAGGGGCCGGGCCCACCCGGATCGTCAGCCGGCCCGCTTCAGGCTGTCGATCACGCCTCCGTAGGACGGGCCGTCCCAGGTGACAACGAGCGCCGACCCGTCCGGCTTGAGCTTCAGGGTGCCGCGCTTGCGGTCGGCGTTCTCGGTGGCGCACTTCAGGGTGAGGACCGGCTTCGGGGTGCCGGCCCCGGTGATGGTGCCGGGGCAGGCGAGCCGACCGGTCGTCCGCACGGTGTTCCCCGTGATGGTGAGCTCGGCGATCGGGCTCTTGTTGATCGGCTTCCAGGTCCCCGCGAGCCCCTTCGAGCCCGCCGGCTCCGCCACCTGCTGCGATTCTTGAGCGGTCGCGGCCAGGGACGGCGTCTCACCGCCGCCCTTCTCGTCACCGTCACCGTCACCGCCACAGCCGGACAGCAGGACGGCGGCCAGCCCGAGGGCCGTGACGCTCAGTGTCGTGCGCATGCGTGGGCCACACCCTTCTCGATCTTTGCGAAGCGGGCCCTATCTCAGCACACATCCCCATGACCAGTGCAAATCATCGGGAGCCGGTGAGGTCCCGGCGGACCGCGTCCGTTGCCTCACCCGCCACCGGACGCGGAACGAGGACGCGGGCGAGCGCGGCTCCGGCAAGCCCGATCCCCGCGGCCGCGATCAGGACCCGGTTCAGCCCGCCGGACGCGGTGCCGCCCTGCTGGAACAGCACGCCGAACACCGCGACGCCGAGCGTCTGCCCCAACTGGCGGAACGTGGTCATGGCCCCGGCGGCCATGCCGCCCCGCTCCGGCGGCAGCGCCGCGAAGACCGCGGCTCCCATCGCCGGTCCCATCAGCCCCACCCCGACACCGGCGACCGCCAGCCCCGCCGCGATGGATCCGGCGGACGACCCCGCGTCCAGTCCGGCCTGGAGCGCGCAGCCGATCCCGCTCAGCAGCAGCCCGGTGCCGAGGACCGCGCGCGGCGACCGGCCGTGCAGCCTGCGTCCGCTGAGCAGCGAGGTGGCGAAGGACGCCAGGGCCAGAGGCAGGAGCGCCAGCCCGGCGCGCACCGGGCCCAGCCCGAGCCCCGACTGGAGCCACACCGACGTGTAGACGAGCGCCGCGAAGGCGGCGGTGGAGGCGACCACGCACATCATCACCGCTGAGAAAGAGGCCCGCGAGAACAGCCGCACATCGAGCAGCGGCGCGGAGGCGCGCAGCTCGATGCGGGCGAAGGCGGCGAGCGCGAGCGCGGCGAGCACCAGCAGACCGATCACCGGGAGCGAAGGCCGGCCGTCCTCACCGGCCAAGGTCAGGGCGTAGGTGAGCGAGGCCGCGCACAGCGCGAACGCGACCACGCCCGGCAGATCGACACGGGCCGGAGCCGGCCGGCGCTCCGCCGCCGGAATCCGGAAGGACACCGCGATGGTGGCGACGACGAGCGGAAGGTTGACGAAGAAGACCGCCCGCCAGCCCAGGTACTGGGTGAGCACGCCGCCGAGCACCGGCCCGGCAGCGGCGGCGAGCCCCGTCACCGCACCGAACACCCCCATCGCCCGGCCCATGTCGGGCCCCCGGTAGACCGCGCCGAGCAGGGCGAACGAGGTCACGGCCAGAGCCGCGCCCCCGATTCCCTGCACCCCGCGGACGGCGATCAACACGCCCGCGTTCGGCGCCAGGCCGCAGCCGAGCGAGGCGGCGCCGAACACCGCCAGCCCGGCGATGTACACCGTCCGCGCGCCGAACCGGTCGGTCAGCGACCCCATCGGGAGCATCAGCACGGCCAGGACGAGCGTGTAGACGTTCGCGACCCACTGGAGCGAGGACAACGGCGCGGACAGCTCGGCTCCGATGCCGGGCAGGGCGACGGACAGCACGGTGGTGTCGAGCAGGAACATGAAGGTGCCGAGACAGACGGCCGCCAAGGGCCACCACTTGCGCATGGGACTTCCTCCTAGATCGGTCGCCCCATACGTTCGGAGTCACCGGCCTATCACCGCCAGCAGTGCCCGTCCTCGCGGCGGAAACTGGCACACTCTCGGCTCATGAAGACCGATGCCGTCCCCCTCAACGAGATCGACCAAGGCCTGGTGCACGCCCTGCAGATCGACGGGCGCGCCTCGCACCGCCTCATCGGACGGGCCCTCGGCGTCTCCGAGAACACCGTCGCCCGCCGCTACCGCCGCCTGCGCACCGCCGGAATCCTGCGGGTCGTCGGCACGCTCAACGGCGCCCGGCTCGGCTACAACGCCTGGACCATCCGGGTGCAGTGCACACCGGACGCGGCGGACGCCATCGCCAGGGCGCTCGCCGCCCGCACCGACACGTCGTACGTCCACCTCCTCTCCGGCGGAACCGAGATCTCCTGTAGCACCCAGACCCCCACCAGCGACGAGAGCGACGCCCTGCTCCTGCACAAGCTGCCCCGGACCACCCGCGTCACCGCCGTCTCCGCCCACCTCCTGCTCGGCCACTACGCGCTGCCCAACAACTGGGCGGGACCGGCGCGCCTCACCCCCGAGCAGGTCGCCCTGCTCGCCCCGCCGCCCGCCGACGGCTCCGACGTCTCCCTCGGCCCGGCGGACCGCCCCCTCTTCGACCTGCTGTCCCGGGACGGCCGGACGAGCCACACCGAGCTCGCCGCCGCGACCGGATGGTCGGAGTCCACCGTGCGGCGCCGCCTGAGCTCCCTGCGCCGGGCCGGGGCGCTCACCTTCCTGGTCGACGTCCCGCCCGCCGCGCTCGGCTACCGCACCGAAGCGCGCCTCTGGATGTCGGTGCGCCCGTCACAGCTCACCGCGGTGGCGGCGGCGATGGCCGATCACCCCGAGGTCTCCCTGGTGGCGCTGACCACCGGACCCACCAACCTGCTCGCCGCCGTCAACTGCCGTGACCCGCTCGACCTCTCCCGCTATCTGACCGAGCGGATCGCGTCCCTGGACGCGATCCGCAGCATCGAGACGGCTCCGGTCATCCGCACCGTCAAACGCGCCGGTGCCCTGCTCCCCCTGCATCCCCACCATCTCCAGGCCGCCGCCCGCCTGATGCGCACCACGATCACCGGCGAACCACGGGAGCAACGCACATAATCCTTTGTCCGCCGAACCGACGGCTCCCTAGGATCGCGCGCATGAGGCGCACGATCATCATCGGCGACATCCACGGCTGCTTCGACGAGCTGCTCGAACTGCTCGAGGACGTCGACATCCGACCGGACGACCTGCTGGTCAGCGTCGGTGACCTGGTCGACCGCGGCCCAGCGCCCGGTGATGTGGTCGGGCTCTTCCGCGAGCGCCCGAACTCGGTCGTGGTCATGGGCAACCATGAGCGGAAGCACGTACGCGGGATCTTCTCCTACGCACAGGAGATCACGCGCCTGCAGCTTGGCGACCACTACGCCGAAACGGTCGACTGGATGCGGACGCTGCCGTACTACTTCGAGGACGAGCACGTCCGTGTCGTCCACGCCGCGATGCTGTCCGGAATTCCGCTGTCCGACCAGAAGGAGGAAATCCTCTGTGGCTCGACGAGGGGGGAACGGGAGCTCACGGCGCTGTTCCCGGACGGCTACTGGCACGACCACTACACCGATGCCAAGCCGGTGGTGTTCGGCCATCACGTGACCGGCCGGGAACCGATGATCCGCGACGGCAGGATCTTCGGCCTCGACACCGGTGCCTGCCATGGCTGGAACCTGACCGCAGTGTGTCTCCCGGGATTCACGGTCCACTCGGTCCAGGCACGCGCCGACCACTGGTCGACCACCAAGCGCCAGTGGCAGTTGCCCGTCCTGAAGACCAGGCCATGGCCTGACTTCACCTGGCTTGAGCTGGCTCAGGCGACAGAGCGGTTCTCCTCGGCACATGACGCCGCCGTGCTGAAGTGGCTGGAGGCACTCCGAGAATGGGCCGCCGATCTCCAGTCGGCCTTCCCCGCCCTGGCCGCCGCAGCGCATCGAGTAGCCGACGAGTTCACCACGGACGAACTGCGCTGGCATCCCGCAGCGAGGATTCTCTTCCAAGCCCGTAACGGCCGCCTCGACCAGATCAGCCTGGCCAAGCAGTGCTCAACACCCCGCAGAACCATCGACCTGGCGGCCGCCTTGGGGCTGGTACTGGACGAGCCGCCCGGCTGAACCGTCGGGGCGACGGATACAGACCAGCCCGGCGCCACCGGTGTCGCGTCTCGTCCGTGCCGTCCTGGCGCCGAGCCCGTCGTACGGGCTGCGTCATCAACCGCGCGGGAGCTTGAGGGCCGCGGCCGTGGTGACTACCAGCATCACGGCCGCGACGCACAAGGCGACCCGCAGACCCACCATGAACTCACCCCGGTCCGCGACCAAGGCTCCGACGACGGCCACGGCGAGCGCGCCGCCCGTCTGCCGGAAGGAGTTCAGGATCCCGGCGGCCGTGCCGGCCCGGTCCGCGGCGATGTCGTTCAGCAGGACGGCGGTCAGGGAGGGCACGGCGAGACCCAGGCCGAGGCCGGCCGGGACGAGCATCGCCGCGATCACCGGCCTGCCGGTCCCCTCGTCCATCCAGAGCAGGCCGAACATCGCCAGCGCGAAGATCGCTTGTCCCGCGGCGATCGGCATCCGCGGCCCGAAGCGTGCCGCAGCCCTGGCCGAGACCAGATTGGCTCCGGCGATCACGGCCATCATCGGCAGGAACATCACCCCCGCGGCCATGACGGACAGGTGTAGAACGTCCTGCAAGAACAGGCTCAGCACGAACACCAGCCCGTAGAACGCGGCATTGACGCCGAAGCCGATCACGACTGAAACCGTCACCGTGCGCGAACGGAAGAGGCCGAGCGGGACCATCGGCGCGGCGGTACGCGCCTCGATCATGACGAACGCGACCGCCGCCACCGCGGCGAGCCCCAGACAGCCCGGCACCAGGGGCTCGCCGAAGCCGTACTCCCCTCCGCCGATCACCCCGAAGGTGAGGGCCGCGAGCGCGACGATCGCCGTGAGCTGGCCGTACGGATCGAGTGGCGCGGCCCGGCGCGGCGAACGCTCCACGCGGGTCAGCACCGCGAGGACGGCGAGGCCGACGGGCAGGTTGACGACGAAGATCGCCCGCCAGCTCAGGGTGCTGGACAGCACCCCGCCGGCCACCGGGCCGGCGGCGACCGCGACGGCTCCGGCCACGGTCCACAGCGCGATGGCCCGGGCCCGTTCGGCCGCGTCCGGGAAGGCCTGCCGGACGAGGGCCAGCGAGGAGGGCAGCATGATCGCCGCCGCGCTCCCCTGGAGCAGGCGGGCGGCGATCAGCTCGTCCAGCCCCGGCGCCAGTCCGCAGGCCGCCGAGGCGACCGTGAAGACCGCGACGCCGGCGCCGAACGCGCGGCTCGCCCCGATGCGGTCGGAGAGCGTGCCCGCGGAGATCAGGAGTGCGGCGAACATCAGCGTGTAGGCGTCCACGATCCATTGCAGTCCCGCCGTGCCGCCACCGAGCGCCCGCCCGATCCCGGGCAGCGCCACGGTCACCGCCATGGCATCGAGGTTGAGCAGGAAGATGCCCATGAACGTGATCGCCAGGATCAGCTTCGGTGCGGCCGTGCGTTGCCGGGCGTCCTGTGACGCGCGGGCAGGTGCGGGGGTGGTCATCCGTCCAGCCTGGTGAGGCTCGCGGGGGCGGGGCAGACCGCGATCTTCCGGGGTGCGCCACCAGGGGTGTGACAGGGCCAGGCTCCGGGCCGGACCCGTGACCACACGCTGGCAGAATGACGAAGTGACCGAGTTCGGGAAGTTTCTGTTGGCTCGCCGTGGCGGCCTCCGCCCGGCGGACGTCGGGCTGCCCGCCGGAACCGGCACGCGCCGTACGCCGGGCCTGCGCCGGGAGGAGGTGGCGGCGCTGGCCGGTGTGAGCATCGACTACTACGTACGGCTGGAGCGCGGCAAGGAGACCCGTCCGAGCCCCTCCGTGGTCGAGGCGCTGGCCGACGCACTCCGCCTCGACGGGGAGGAACGCGGCTTCCTGCGCGAGTTGGCGGCGCGGGCGGCGCAGCGTGCGCCCGGTCCCCGTCCCGTGCCGTCGCGGCGGGTCCGTCCGACCGTCAGGCGGCTTCTGGAGACGCTCCGGCCCAACCCGGCCTACGTCGTGAGCCGCACCAACGACCTGCTGGCGGCCAATCCCGCCGGGCTGCGGCTGCTCCACGGCATCGCCGACTGGCCTGAGCGGCAGCGGAACACCATCCGGTACGTCTTCCTGCACCCGGCGGCCCGCGAGCTGTGGACGAACTGGGAGCAGAAGGCGGAGGGCTGCGTCGCCCAGTTGCGGGCGATCGCCGGCACCGATCCGGACGCCCCGGAGCTCGCTTCGCTCGTGGGCGAGCTGATCGTCAAGAGCCCCGACTTCAGCCGGCTCTGGGAGCGGTACGAGGTGCGCACGATCGGCGACGGCGAGAAGACCCTCCGGCACCCGGAGGTCGGCACGATGACGCTCTCGCACGAGGGACTGTCCCTGAACCGCGCGCAAGGCCAGCGCCTCATCGTCTACATGGCGCCGCCCGGCAGCCCGGACCACGACGCGATGATGCTCCTCGACCTCGCCGCCTCCGGTTCGTCCGGCGGTTCCGGTGAGACGGCGCCCGTTCCCCCCTCCCGGGGATGCCGTCAAGGATCGACGCGGCAGGGGTGAAGCAGGCGTGGTGCTGCTCAGCGGTGGCGGCGGGCAGGGGCGCGTTCGGTCGGGGGACGATGCGTTCAGTCGTCGTCGCTCAGGCCCAGGAGGTCGCCGGGCCGGCACTCCAGGGCCTCGCAGACGGCGGTGAGGGTGGAGAAGCGGATGGCCTTGGCCCGGCCGTTCTTGAGGATCGACAGGTTCACCACCGTCACGCCGACCCGTTCGGCCAGCTCGGTGAGCGTCGTGTCGCGCTCGGCCAGCAGGCGGGCCAGATGGACCTGGACGCGGTGGGCGTCCTCTGGTGGCATCAGACCAGCCCCTCGGTGTCCTCACGCAGCCGGGTGCCGAGCCGGAACGCCTCGGCCAGAGCCACGACGAGGAAGAAGGCCACCACGGGCAGGAGTGAGATCTCCAATGAGGTCAGGACCCGGCCCCCAGGGGCGTCCCGGTGACGAGCAGGGTGCCGGTGATGGCTTCCGGCCAGTTGCCGAGCACGCCGCCCAAGAGGACCAGCAAGGCGATCCCGTAGAGGCGGCGCGGGTTGCCGGGCGCGAACGGATCACCCTTGCGCAGCGTGCGGGTGAGCAGGAACAGCCACGAACGCGATGCCGAGCAGGCCCTCCAGTGCCGCGCCGTCCGCACGGCTCCAGCGGCTGAGGTGGGTGATCGATGGAGGCAGTCGCTCGTCGATATACGATATGCCGTCGAGTTCCTCCAGGACGGCGTCGCCCGGCCGCCGTCAGAGTTTCTGGAGCACCGGGCCCGCCCTGAGGCTCACCGCCCGTTCGCGGAGCCACCGGAGTAGCTGAGCGAGCAGGGCGAGGTCGTCGCCGTGGAGGACCTGGCGTGCGGACATGGCCCGCCCGGTCAGTCGTGGGGCGGGAGGTCGCCGAGCCGGTGGTCGGCGGACCGGAGAGCCTCGTCGACCAGGCGCTTGACGTGCCCGTGCGGCAGTGCGTAGATCACCCGGCGGCCCTCCTTGCGGGTGGTGACCAGCCCGGCCAGCCGGAGCCGGGCCAGGTGCTGGCTGACCGACGGACGGGCCACCGCGCACGCCTCGGTCAGGGTGCCCACGTCGGCCTCGCCCTCGGCGAGGCGCTCCAGCAGGATCAGCCGGGTGCGGTCGGCCAGCAGCCCCAGCACCTGCGCGGCCGCCGCGTGGCGATCGCCTCCGTCTCGCTGTTGCGGGTCCTGCGCACCTGATAGGTGCATGCGTGCACTCATATGCACATAATGGACGGGTGGGCGGACGGTGTCCAGCCGGTCCGCCGCGCCGACCTCCGATCCGGGAAGCGTGAGCCGACGTGAGCGACCAGAGCACATCCCGCGAGCCGCACCACCACGACCGCCGGCCCGGCGGCCACCGTCGCGACGGCCACGAGCACGGTCCGGGACGGTGGTCGCGCTTCGGGCACCAGGTGGCGCACCTGGCCAGGCCGCACGGCCACGAGGCCGCCGACAAGGTCGACCCGGCGATGGAGACCTCCGCCGAAGGCATGCGCACCTTGTGGATCTCGCTCGGCGTGCTGGCGGTCACCGCCGTCCTCCAGACCGGCGTGGTGGTGCTGTCCGGTTCGGTGGCACTGCTGGGCGACACCGTCCACAACGCGGCCGACGCGCTGACTGCGCTTCCGCTCGGCGTCGCGTTCGTCCTCGGACGGCGGGCGGCGACCCGCCGGTTCACCTACGGCTTCGGCCGCGCGGAGGACCTGGCCGGCATCGTCATCGTGCTCACCATCGCCGCCTCCTCCGCACTGGCGGCCTGGACGGCGGTCGACCGGCTGCTGAATCCCCGGACGATCGGCTACCTGCCCGCGGTCGCCGCCGCGGCGGTGATCGGGTTCATCGGCAACGAGTGGGTGGCCCGCTACCGCATCGCCACCGGCAGGCGGATCGGATCGGCGGCCCTGGTCGCGGACGGGCTGCACGCCCGCACCGACGGCTTCACCTCCCTGGCCGTCCTGCTCGGCGCGGGCGGGGCCGCGCTCGGCTGGCCGCTGGCCGACCCGATCGTCGGCCTGCTGATCACCATCGCGATCCTGGCCGTCCTCAAGGACGCGGTCCGCGAGGTCTTCCGGCGCCTGATGGACGCCGTCGACCCCGCCCTGATCGACCGCGCCGAGCACGTCCTGCGCGCGGTCGACGGGGTCGTCGAGGTCGGCGAGCTGCGGATGCGCTGGATCGGCCACCGGCTGCGAGCCGAGATCGCCATCGTCGTGGCCGGCGACCTCAGCGTCCGCGACGCGCACCGGATCGCCGTCGAGGCCGAGCACGCCCTCCTGCACGCCGTTCCCCGGCTGGCGGCCGCCCTGGTCCACGCCGATCCGGCCACCCGTCACGGCGACACCGACCCGCACGCTCCGCTGGCCCGTCACCGCGCCCCCGCCTGAGGGTCCGTGTCCGCAGCGACCCAGCGGTCAGGACGACGAGGCCGTCAAGGGCGATCGGGCCGCGGCGGGGGACCGTGTCAGTACCGGGAGCCGACGGGAACCGGCAGGGCGTCCGGTTCCCACCGGGAAGGCAACGGTAGGCCACAGGGGGCTAAGGCCGGCGGCCTCGTTGGCGGGCAGCCTCGTACAGCGTGACCGTGGCGGCGCTGGCGGCGTTGAGTGAGCTGGCCGCGCCGCCGATCGGGATCCGCGCCATCGTGTCGCAGCCCTGCCGCCAGCCCGCGCTCAGCCCGGCGGTCTCGTTGCCGATCACCAGCAGCACGGGCCCCGTCAGGTCCACCTCGGCGATGTCGGCAGTGCCGTTCTCGTCGGTGCCGACCACGGTGAGCGGACGTCCGGCCGCCCGCTCCCGCTGCGCCCAGTCCAGCACCTCGCGGTGGGAGCGGACGCGGACGACCGGGACCGCCAGCAGCGACCCGGTGGAGGCGCGCACCGCCTTGGGATCGTAGGGGTCGGCGGCGTGCCCGGTGACGATCAGCCCGGCGCCGCCGAACGCGTCCAGCGAACGCACCATCGTGCCGATGTTGCCGGGCCCGGCCGGCCGGTCGAACACCACTCCCAGGAACGACGGCCCCACCGCGATCCGCGACAGGTCATCGTCCGGCAGCGCCACCACCGCCACCAGCTCGGGAACCTCCTGCTCCTTGCCGCTCAGCTCCCGCAGCAGCTCGGGCGCCATCGCCACCCGCTCGGCCCCGGCCCGCTCCAGCATCTCGGCCGCCCACCGCGACAGCGGCCGCTCGGCATCGTAGATCAGCGCCCGCACCGGCCAGCCGCGCTCCACCGCCAGGCTGATCGGCCGAACCCCCTGGACCAGGAACTCTCCCGCCCGCTGCCGCTTGTTCCGGTTCCGCAGCAGTGCCTCCCACTGCTGGAACCGCGCGTTGGGCCGCGAAACCCGCAGCACATCCCCCACCAGACGCTCCAGTCCTCGCGTTCCCGCCAGCGAACACGCCAGTCTCCCATATAACGATCTAGGGCAGAGTCTCGAACCGCTCCGCGCCGGGCCCCACCAGCAACGACACCCGGCCCGGGGGTATCGGGCGGTCGCTGGTGCGGTGATCGCTCACGGGATCCGGGTGAAGGTCATGTCCATCCAGCCAGTCCAGTCCGAACCGTTCTCGGTGCGTTCCCATCTGGCCGCCATGGTGGAGTCGGTGACGGTGAGCGTCGCGCGCTCGGTTGCGCCCGTGAACGTCCAGACGTCGTCGTCCACGGTGGCGTGCATGGTGCCGAACGCGCCCCGGCTGTCGAACGAGCGCATGGGCCACGTCCCGGTCGCCGGGTCGTAGGGGCCGATCATCTCGATGACCTCGAGCTCTTCATCGCCCACGCGCACTTCGGCGCGGTGGATCAGAAAGGCTCCGCCGGCCATCCACGCGTAGCTGTCGGTTCCGGCGATCTCGACGGCCGGGCCGGACACCGTCCGGCCCGCCGTGCGCCAGCGGCCCACGAGGGGTTCCAGTCGCGCGTTCTCGGGTGTCATGGTCCACTTCTCTCTGCCAACTTGTGTAAGATGTTGCTTAAATACTTACATGTTGCCTTCGGTCAGGCAACCGAGGAGGCTCAGCGGTGGACGAGGTGTTGCGGGCGGTCGCCGACCCGACCCGCCGCGCGATCCTGATGCTGGTCCGCGACGGGGAGGTGCCGGCGGGCGAGATCGCCGCGCACTGCCCCGGCATCAGCCGCCCGGCCGTCTCCCAGCACCTGCGGATCCTGGTCACGGCCGGCCTCCTGGACGTCCGGCGCGCGGGCAACCGCCGCCTCTACCGGCTGAAGTCGGCGGGCCTCGTCGAGGCGGCGGCGTTCTTCGACACGTTGTGGTCCGGTCCGCTCGCGCGCCTGAAGCGCGCGGCCGAACAGGAAGAGGGGGGACCGTCGTGAACGCGACGATCGAGCGGACGGTGTGGATCCAGGCGCCGCCCGAGACGGTCTGGCGGTTCTTCACCGACCCCGCGCGGCTGGCGCACTGGTGGGGACAAGCCGAGGCCGACGCCCGGCCCGGCGGCGCCCTGAGGGTGTCAATGCCGGACGGGCCGCGCCCGGTGATGCGCGGGGAGTTCGTGGAGCTCCTCCCGCACGAGCGGATCGTCTTCACCTTCGGCTGGGAGCCGATGCCGGAAGCGCCTGCCATCCCGCCCGGAGCGTCACGGGTGGAGGTGACCCTAACGCCCACGGACGGCGGGACGAGCCTCACACTCCGTCACAGCGGCCTCCCGCTCCCGCTCGAAGGTGAGACCGGTGACGGCTGGACGGGCCTGCTGCGGCGGCTGAGGGAACGGGCGGGGCCGGTCGGGCCACAGCCGCCCGCGTGACGGCCGCGCCCATCCCGCACTCGGCCGGCTCGGCCGGCTCGGCCGACCGGCGCGGCGCCGGGTCCTTCCGCCACCGCTCGTGCTCTGACGCAAGCCCGCAGGAGGCGGCGTCCCGACGCCGGGGACACCACCTCCCTGATCAGCCGCCGAGACCGCCCAGGAGATCCTTGACCGCTTGGACGACGGCGTCGGGACGGCGGAAGATGACGGAGGCGTGCCCGGCATCGCCGACAACGCGGTTCTCGCCGTGCGGAACCGATGCGGCCAGCGCGGTGTAGAGCCGCGTCTTGGCTTCGGCCTCCTGGAGGAGGAGCGACCTGGGAATGCCCTGGGTCACCGCCTCCTTGAAGGGGTCGATGGCCGTGGCGGTGAGCGCGATCAGCGGGATGTCGGGCATCGGTCCCGCAGTGCGCACCTCGTCGTGGAGCCGGTCGCGGTTGGCCGCCTCCTGACCGCCGATCCTCAGCCATTCCGGGCTGACGTGACGTTCGATCAGCGGCGCGCGGATCTCCTCCGGCCAGTCGGCCATCTCCCGCGCGAACAGGTCGCGGTAGAACTGGACGATCTCGTCCGGCAGCTCGTCGGGCAACGCCTCGCCGGGGTCCCATGCCTGGTACAGCTCGTTCAGTTCCCGGGGCATGCAGGAGTCGTAGTCCTCGTGCTCGGTCTCCACCAGGACCAGACCCGCCACCTCGCCGGGGAAACGCTGCGCGTAGTGGCGTGCGTAAAGGCCGCCGAGTGAGTGACCGACCAGCAGGTAGGGGGCGGGCACGCCGGCGACCCGCAGTGCCTCGCGCAGTTCGTCGGTGACCTGGGCGCAGGTGCGCGGCAGCTCGACCCGGTCGCTCCACCCCGTCCCGCCCCGGTCGTAGATCACGCTCGTGGTGAGCTCGGCGACTCGCCGGTGGACGATATAGCCGTCCATGCCGGACGAGCCGGCCCCGGGGAGGAACACCACCGCCGGGCTCCCGCTGCCCGATCGGTGGAGCAGCAGCCTCCGGCCCCCGACCTCGTGGTGCCGTCCCACCGGCGGGATCGCCCCGGTCATTTGATGCATCCCTGACTCCTTGTCCGCCGAGCGCATTCCCAACTTTGGAAACAGTACCAAATATGGAAACGTAAGGGCATGGACACCCTTGAGCTGCTCCTGCACCCGGTGCGGCTGCGCATCGTGCACGCCTTGTCCGGCGGAGGCACCCGCACGACCTCCGACCTGTGCGCCTGCCTGCCCGACGTCCCCAAGACCACCGTGTACCGGCACGTCGGCCTGCTGGCCGAGGCGGAAGTGCTGGAAGTCGCCGGCGAGCAGCGCGTGCACGGCGCCGTCGAACGCCACTACCGGCTGCGCCGCGAGCAGGCGGTGATCGACGCCGACACGGCCGCGTCCATGTCCCTGGACGACCACCGCCAGGGCTTCACCGCCGCCATGGCCGCCCTGCACGCCGAGTTCAACGGCTACCTCGACCGGGACGGAGCCGACCCCACCGCCGACTCGGTGAGCTACCGGCAGGGCACCTTCTGGCTCAGCCCCGACGAGCTCGCCGAGATGATCGAGGCGCTCCGCGGCGTGTTCGCCGCCCGGAGGGGCAACCGGCCCGCGCCTGGCCGCACCCCCCATCTGCTGAGCCTGATCCTGTTCCCGACGAATGAACCGGGAGCCGGTGCGGATGGACCGGAGGGGGCGGCCATGCCGGGGGCGGACGGTCGTTGACGATGTTCTCCACACCAGGCTGGAGGCCAGAACCGCTCGGGAGTTCGCGCACAGGCCGCGATGTCCGTTCGAGGAGGATCATGGAAGACCAGACGCAGCAGGAGCAGGCCGGCCCCGGATGCGGGCGCGCATTGATCTGCGCGAAGGGACGGGCCGAGCGGTGAGGCACGCGGTCCGCTAGGACGTCTGGTCCGCGAGCCAGGTGTCGAAGGTGGTCGGCATGATGCGGGCGCCGTCGCCGGGCAGCATCACGTTGCCGGCCATCACCGGGCTGAACATCGCCGTCCACGTCGGCACGAGCTTCACGGCACGGCCGCGCGCCTCGTTGGTGCGCCGGGCCATGTCCACCAGGTCCTGCCGTTCGGGCCCGGCGACGTCGGCGTGATGCCCCCGCGGCTCGCCCACCGCGACCTCGGCGAGGACGGCCGCCACGTCCGCCGGCGCGACCGGCTGCACGAGCAGCGGCGGGATCGTGGCGACGCCGTCCTGCTCGGTCCAGCCCGCCACCATCGCCGCGAAGTCGTGGAACTGGGTGGCCGGGACGATCGTCCACGGCACCGGTCCCTCGGCCACGAGGCGCTCCTGCTCCCGCTTGCCGGCGTGGTGCGCGTTGCCGTCGACGTGAGCGATCCCGGCGATCCCGACGATCGACAGCAGCACATGGTGGCGGACCCCGGCCCGCTCCTCGGCGGCGAGCAGGTTCCGGGTGGCGGTGCCCAGGTACGCCACCGTCCCGGCCACGTCGGACGCCGCCGCGTTGGTCGCGTCGATCACCGCCTCGACGCCCGACAGGGCGCCGTCGAGCCCGTCGCCGGTCGACAGGTCCACGCCGAGCGAACGGCTGATGCGCACGACGTCGTGCCCGTCCCGTTCGAGGGCGGTGACGGTGAGGGCCCCGATGTTCCCGGTCGCGCCGGCGACGGCAAGTCTCATGACGATCTCTCCTCGTATCACGGTGTCGTACGACAGTATCAAGGACTAAAAAGGTCCGCAATGTCTGCGATAGACTCTGTGCCGTGAAGCTGCCTGTGAGCACCGAATGGGTCCTGCACTGCACCACGACGCTGGCACAGCTCGACCCGGGGACCACCGCCTCGGCGGCGCAGCTCGCCCTGTACTTCGACCTCCCGGCGGCCTACCTCGCCAAGCAGTTGCAGGCGCTCACCAGAGCCGGCCTGCTGGCCGCGACCACGGGCCCACGGGGAGGCTTCCGGCTCGCGCGGCCCACCTCCGAGATCACGCTCCTGGAGATCGTCGAGGCCGTCGCCGGCGCGTCCCCGCCGTACGAATGCCGCGAGATCCGCCAGCAAGGACGCGGGGCGCTGCCCCCCGAAGACTGCCAACGCACTTGCGTCCTCGCCGAGAAGATGGCCGACGCGCACGAGGCGTGGCGGAGCAGCCTCGCCGGGGTCACCCTCGCCGACGTCCTCGCCACGCTGCCCGCGTCGGTGCCGTCCCGCACCCGACGGCGCCTGGCGGCGACGACGTAGCCCGTTCAGTCGCGTTCGAGCTGGGCGTGCATCATCTCGACCCAGGTCTCGACCAGCGCGTCGTCGGAGACGCCGATCGGGTCGGAGTCGAGTAGGACGGGGAGCAGCCGGGAGGAGAGCAGTGCGCCGAGGCCCACGGCGGCGACGGCGGTCGCCTTCTCCTCGGCGAGCCCCGCGCCGTCGCGCAGCCAGCCCGCGAAGCCGGTGTAGGTCGCGCCGATGAGCTGCTGGACCGCGCCCCCGACCAGTTCCGGACGGGCACGGGCCTCGGAGGCGATGATCCGCAGCAGCTCGGTCTCGTTGTCCAGCTCGGCCAGGGCATAGCGGGCGGTCAGGGTCAGCTCGGTCCGCAGGTCGCCGACCCCGGCGAAGACGCGGCGGAGGTCGCGCAGGGCGGCGACCCGTCCGAGGTGCCGTTCGATCCCGGCCGCCAGCACCGCCTCCTTGCTGCGGAAGTGGTGGTAGATGCCGCCCGCCCCCGGGGTCAGCCCGGCCGCCTTCTCGATCTGAACCACGCTTGTTCCCTTGTAGCCGTTGCGGCCGAACAGCTCCATCGCCGCGTCGACGATGCGGTCACGGGTTGACGTCGTCATGCTCCTAAGTAAACACTGAGGAAACCAAAGAAGCTACTTCCGGGGGTCTGGGATGGCTGAGCATGACATCAGGAGCGGGCGCGTGGCCCGGACGGCGCCGCTGGTCGGCCTGGCGGGCCGCACGGCGGGGGAGGCGGTCGTGGCCTCGCTGCGCAAGCGGGTGCGCGGCGCCGACACCGCGGAGTTCCATGCGCGGGCGGCCGAACGGTACGCCGAGCGGCTGGGGCGCTCCAAGGGGGTGCTGATGAAGGCCGGCCAGATCATGTCCTTCGTCGGCTTCACGGTGGAGGGCGAGAACCAGTCGATCTACCAGCGGGCCCTGGCCCGCCTCCAGGACGACGCCCCGCCGATGCCGCCGGAGATGGCGGCTGCCATGGTGGAGGCCGAACTGGGGGCGCCGCCGCAGGAGGTGTTCGCCGAGTTCGAGCCCGAGCCGATCGCCGCCGCCTCGATCGGCCAGGTGCACCGCGCCACCACCCGCGACGGCCGCCGGGTCGCGGTCAAGGTCCAGTACCCGGGTGTCGAGGAGGCGATCCGGGCCGACCTCGCCAACACCGAGCTGATCGCCACCTTCTTCCAGATGGGCCGGGGCCTGCTGCCGGGGATGACCCGGATGGACGTCCGGGCGGTGGCCAAGGAGGTCTCCGAACGGATCGGCGAGGAGATCGACTACCGGGCCGAGGCCCGCAACCAGCGCGAGTTCGCCGGCCACTACCGGGGCCACCCGTTCATCCGCATCCCCGAGATCGTCCCGGAGCTGTCCGGGCGGCGGGTGCTGACCATGGACCTGGTCGACGGGATGCGCCACCGCGAGGCGCTCGGCGCCGGCCAGGAGCTCAAGGACCGCTGGGGCGAGGCGGTGTTCCGCTTCTACATCGGCGGGATCCGCCGGCTCGGCCTGTTCCACGCCGACCCGCACCCCGGCAACTTCCTCTTCCACGACGACGGGACGGTGACCTTCCTGGACTTCGGCTGCGTCAAGCGCTTCCAGCCGGAGCAGGTCCGCTTCATGACGGCCGTCGCCGAGGCGACGGTCACGGGCGATGCCGAGACCCTGCTGCGCCTCCATTACGACGAGGGCGTCCTGGACCGCGACGACCCGCCGCCCGCCGATCAGGTCCTCGGCTGGTGGACCTCGACCCTTTACGCCTGGACCCGGCCGCAGCCGTTCACCTACACCCCCGAAACCGACGCGGTCGCCACCCGGGGCGAGTTCGGCCTCACCGGCCCGTACGGCGAGTTCATCAGGAAGTGGCGGATGGACCCGGCGATGACGACGCTGACCCGGATCCAGCTCGGCATGTCGGCCGTCCTGAGCCAGTTCCGCGCCACCGCCGACTGGGAGCGGATCCGGCAGGAGTGGGACTGGGACGGGCCGCCCGCGACGCCGATGGGCGAGCTCGACAAGGAGTTCTGGGGAGGCGTCCGTGTGCGCTGAACCCGTCCGCTGGGACGAGCCGTCGGCCACCTGGCTGGTGTCCGGGCACGAGGAGGCCGCGGCGGTGCTGCGCGGCGTCGGCTGGAGCAGCAATCCCGCGCTCAGGCCGGACGCCCCCGCCGAGCTCCGCGAGATGCCGCCCGGCAACCTGCTGTTCTCCGACCCGCCCGACCACACCCGGATGCGCAGGCTGCTCAGCCCCGCCTTCACCCCGCGGGCGGTCGAGTCGCTCCGTCCCCGGATCGTGGAGATCGTCGAGGCCGTGCTGACCGGGCTGGACGACGAGACCGACCTGCTGCGGGAGGTCGCCCACCTGATCCCCGTCGCCGTCATCGCCGAGCTGCTGGACGTGGGCGAGGACGGCGCCGAGCTGCTGCTGGAGCTCACCCCGCCGCTGGTCCGCCTGCTGGAGCCGGACGCCGACGGCGACGCGATCGTGGCCGGCACGGCCGCCACGACGGACCTGGCCATGTTCCTCGCGCCGCTGATCGCCGAACGGCGCAAGCGGCCCGGCGCCGACTTCATCAGCGCGATGCTGGCGGTGCCGGACGGACTGACGGAGGCCGAGGTCGCCGCCACCTGCGTCCTGCTGCTGACCGCGGGACACGAGACCACCGCCGGCCTCATCGCCGGCTCCGTCCTCGCCCTGCTCGGCGATCCCGGCCAGATCCCGCTCCTGCTGGCAGACCCGACCCGCGCGGTCGAGGAGCTGCTCCGGGTCGAAGGCCCCATCAAGCGCGTCGTCCGCGTCGCCGTGACCGGGCATGAGCTGTCCGGCCGGCGGATCGAGGCGGGCCAGACCGTGCAGGTCCTCCTCCAGGACGTCAACCGGGCGCAGGGCCCGCTGGACCTGTCCCGGGACCCGCTGCCCCACCTGGCCTTCGGCAGCGGGATCCACTACTGCCTCGGCCAGGCGCTGGCGCGCATGGAGGCCGTCGAGACGCTCCCGCGCCTCTTCACTGACTTCCCCGGAATGAGCCTGACGGGCCACCGCCGGCGCGACTCCCTCACCTTCCACGCCCTCGACGAGCTCCACGTGGCGGGACTGCACCGAAAGCCGACCTGACTCGACTACCGACACGGTCGTGCGCACTCGCCCTCTGACCTGGTGCGCTACGCGTCCGCCGCGCCGCCGCCAACACAGGCCGTTGACGGCGGCCGGCGGCTTCTACCCGCCTAGGACGTCGGCGGGGTCGCCGGTGTACCAGGCGGTCTCGATGTGGACGCGGTGCATGACCCAGTGCGCTCCGTCCCGTGCGAGGTCGAGGGTGTAGCGGTTGGTGAGCAGGGCGTGCCGGTCGTGGTCGGCCCTGAGCAGGTACTTGGCCTGCACCATCGCGGTGAACCGGGCGGTGTCGCCGTCCACCTGGACGCGGGGGTTGGTGACCACGTGGGTGGTGTCGACGCGGTCGATGATCAGGCCCAGGAGCAGGTTCACGATCGTGTCGCGGCCGATCATCAGTGGGCTGTACGCCCCCCATTTGGCCGCCGCCGAGCGGGAATCCAGCTCCGCATCGGCCGCGAGCGCCGAGGCGAGCAGCTGCCTGTCCTGGAGGTCCAGTCCCTGAGCGAACCGGTACAGCGCGTCGACGACCTCTTCTCGGTCTTTCAGCTCGCAGGCGATGGCCGCCGCGTCTCGGGCGGGCAATGCCTGGTCCCTGGTCAGATGCATCGTCCTCCTACGGGTTCGTCGTGACGGGCCGGTCGGCGAGGCGCCCGATGCCGGTCTGGATGGAATCGGGCCCTCGCGGGGGCCTCGGCCGAGCTCGCGCCGAGACCGCCGCGTGCCGATCATCTGCCACTCTCACCCGCTCAGGCGATGGCCTCCTGACCGTCGTGCACCACGAACTCGCCGGTGCCGGTGGTGGCGAAGCCGGTCTGGCGCAGGGTGAGCGAGACCGCTCCCGACCCCCCGTCCAGCACCTCCGATTCGGTGATCCGGTAGGTCGCCGGGACGGCGCCGCCGGCGAACAGGCGCTTGCCGTCCCCAACCACGACGGGAACCTGGAGCAACCGGTAGATGTCGACGAGCCCGGCGTCGTGCAGGCTGCGCACCAGCTGCCAGCTGCCGTGCACCTGCAACTCACCGCCCGGCTGCTCCTTGAGCCCGCGGACCTGCTCCACGATGTCGCCGCGCAGCACCGTGGTGTCCCCCCAGGCCGCATCGGCGTCGGCCAGGGTGTCGCTGACGACGTACTTCTTCCAGGTGTTGAGGGCGGTGGCCACGATGTTGTCGGGCTCGGTCACCTGCGACCAGTAGGTGCGCATCATCTCGAAGGTGCTGCGCCCCAGCAGGAAGGCATCGGCCCGGCGGAACCACTCGCCGACGGGGGCCAGCTGGCCGGCGTCGCTCTGGGGCACGAGCCAGCCCCCGCGCTCGAAGCCGTTGCTGCGATCCTCCTCGACCCCGCCCGGGCCCTGCATGACGCCGTCGAGGCTGACGAAGGTGTTGACGCTGATCTCCATGACTTCCTTCTCCTGAGTGATCCACATCGCGGCGTGTGCCGGAAGTGGGCCAGATCAGGATGTAATGCGGCAGAAAACGCAACAAGGGGTGATAATGGAACGGTCATTTAGTCACGTTCAACGATGGGGAGCGCGGTGCTCGAACGTCTTGAGCTCGAGGCGTTCTTGACGCTGGCCGAGGAGCTGCACTTCGGGCGCACTGCCGAGCGCCTGCACGTGAGCACCGGCAGGATCAGTCAGACGATCAAGAAGCTGGAACGTCAGATCGGGGCGCCGCTGTTCGAGCGCACCAGCCGCAAGGTGGCCCTCACCGCGATAGGGCGGCAGCTTCACGAGGATCTGCGCCAGGCCCATCAGCAGATGGAAGCCGGACTGGAACGGGCCGTCAACATGGCCGGCAGCATCCACGGCACGCTGCGGGTCGGCTACTCGGCCCCGTGGAACGGCAACCTGATGATCAAGGCCGCCGACGCCTTCCACTCCCGCCACCCCGAGTGCGACGTCCACATCCGGGAGGTACAGCTCCACGACCCCCTCGGCCCGCTGCGGACCGGCGCACTCGACCTTCAGATCAGCGAGTTCCCCATCGACGAACCCGACATCGTCGCCGGCCCCGTCGTCTCCCACGAACCCCGCGCGCTCATAGTCCCAGCGGACCATCCGCTCGCCCGACGCGATTCGGTCTCCCTCGAAGACCTCGCCTCCACCCCACTGGTGACCATCGCCGGCGCCATCCCGCAGTACTGGCTCGACCAGCACTACCCGCACCACACCCCCGCAGGCCGCCCCATTACGCACGGCCCGGCCGCCACCTACTGGCAGGAAGTACTCTCCCTCGTCGCCCTGGGCAAGGGCGTCTCACCCACGTGCTTCCGCGCCGCCCAGTACTACAGCCGCTCCGACCTCGTCTTCCTCCCCATCAGCGACGCACCGCCCATCGTGTACGGCCTGGTCTGGCCGTCCGACAGGGAGAACTCCCGGACCCGCGCCTTCGTTCAAAGTCTCAGCGAACTCACAGGCTGACTCCGACCACCGAGCAAGCCGCCATCTGCGGCGTTGTCGCCGGCACGTTCCCCGCCGCCGGACGCCGTCGCCGTGGTGTAACGCCTGGGAGGCATCGGTCGCCAGGTCAGCCCGGGTCCGCCGCCGGGGGAAGAGGTGCGGCCGGGCGCGAAGGTCGTCCGCTCCGGGTCTCGTAGGCGGTTCTACTGGCCTCGATGTCGGCGATGTGCTCGATCGCCCAGTCGGCGAGAGCCAGTGCGGGTGGGATGAGGCTCCGCCCGTTCGGGGTCAGCGCGTATTCGACCCTCGGCGGAACCTCCGCGTAGACGGTCCTGGAGACCAGTCCGTCGCGTTCCAGGTTCCGGAGCGTCAGCGTCAGCATCCGCTGGGAGATCCCGGGGATCTGCCGATGCAGATCGGTGAAGCGCAGCCGCTTCTGATCAAGGGTCGCCACGATCAGAAGGGTCCACTTGTCGCAGATCCGGTCGAGGACCGTGCGGATCGTCCGGCCACCGTCTCCGCGGATCATGCAGGTGTGCTCGTACTGCGGCATGACAGCCCCTTGTGCCCTACGCACACGCATGTGCCTTTTGTAAGGCTCTCAATAGTGACGCATCATGGGGCAGCTTACGAAAGGTAACCATCTACCTCGGAGCCCACATGACCGTCGCTTACTGGATCATCGCCGCACTGCTGGCGGTGTTCTACCTCTACGCCGGGGGCAAGAAGGCCGTCCAGAGCCAGGAACGGCTCCAGCCCATGATGGGCTGGGTCGACCGTGTCCCCATGCGGGTCGTCCGGCTGATCGGGGTGCTGGAACTCCTCGGTGCCGCCGGCCTCATCCTGCCGCCGCTGACCGGGATCACGCCGTGGCTCGCCATCGCCGCGGCGACCGGCCTCGTCCTGATCCAGGTCGGCGGAATCGCGGTCCACGTCTCCCGTGGTGAGGCCCGGCAGATCGGACTCAATATCGCCCTCCTGGCCGCTGCGGCCGCGACCGCCTGGCTGGGCGCCACCTGGCTCTGAACGGCGTGTTCACCGGGCTCGGGGAAACTCTGTCGGGAGAAGCGCCTGTTCACGCGTCGTCCATGTCCGACGGAGTTCCGGGCGTGCGGGTGTGGGCAGCCACAAGTGGCATTCAGCGTCGAGTCGCCCCCATGCGCAACTGACGATGAGGCGGTCGTCGGACGTGAACCTCACGGCCGAGACCTCGTGTACGCGGTCGGCGCGGTCATCGGCCAGATGCGCCGACACCTCGGGCCGATGCGGTACGTCGGAATGCGCGTGCACCCATCCGCGCGGGGACTGGACCAGGCCCGGCCCGCTGACATTCACCAGTACCGTCACCCACAGGTCACCGTCGACGGCGAGCCCCGGCGGATGGACGTACCGTTCGACCCAGGCGACCCGGCCCCCGTCCACGGCTCCGCTCAGCACGGTCACCGCGGGGCCGCCGCCGGGTGGTTCCCGATCCTCGTCGGATGGTTCTCGCCACCAGCCGGTGGGGACCGGCCATTCCCGGTACGAGCCGTCCAGCCCGAGGGTCCGGCCGATGGCTGCCAGCAGTTCGGCATGGCTCGGCGGGGCGGGTTCGTCGCCAGACGTCCAGAGATGATCTTGCATGGTGTCACCGTAGGGTCACCCTCGCCCGGCCCGCCGGGACTCGTGGCCGTCGAGGAGCACCCTGGCCTGGACACTCGGCGTCCTGATGGTGCTGCGTTCGATCAGGCCGGTCGGCTTCGGGCTCCTCGGCGACACCCTCACGCTCACCGGACTGCGACCACCACCGGCCCATTACCTCCAGCTCTCCCGCCACCTCGCCCGCTGGGATCTCGTCCTCTGGTCCCCCTTCTTCCTGACCTGGGGCGTCCTCTGGCTCGCCGTCGCCAAGACCGCGAGCACCCACCCCCAGAAGCACGCGAAGCCCCTCTCCCGCGCTGAACAGACCTGCCTAAGCCCGCCTGCGCCACACCATGACCGGCGACTGATGACCGGCGACCGCTGACCGAGCGGCCGGAAGCGCTGAATCGGAGCGGGCGGGAGATTTTTTGCGGTCCGGTGCCGCAAGAATCTCCCGCCCGCTCCGACCATGTACTGAAGGAGGCACGCCTGACCTGGGCGTTTCATGCCCTACGGCTATCATGGAGGATAGGAATGAACCTTCCACGCATCGGCGTCAGCCTTCCGCACGTCGGCCCCTAAGCCGGTCCCGATGCCGTCGTCGCCGTGGCCCAGGCGACCGAACGGCTCGGATTCCACGCCGTGTCCGCCAGCGAGCGGCTGCTGACCCCCGCTGGACCGCACTGGAACAACGACGCGGGCCTGCCTGAGTCCTATGCCTGGGACTCGCTGGAAATGCTGACCTGGGCGGCCGCGCACACTCAGCGGATCCGCGTGTGCACCAGCATCCTGAACTCGATCTTCCAGTCGCCCGTCATCCTGGCCCGCAGGCTCGCCACGCTCGACCAGCTGTCTCAGGGACGGCTGGACGTCGGCATCGGCCAAGGCGGCGGCACCCGGGAGCCGCCGTTCTACATCCCCGAGGAGTTCATCGCGGCGGGCGTGCCGGCAAGCCGCAGAGGCGCCGGATTCGTCGAGCACGTGGCCGCGATGCGGGCCTGCTGGGGTCCCGACCCCGTGGAGTTCCACGGCGAGTACTACCAGATTCCGCCGTCCTTGGTCGGCCCGAAGCCGTGGGGCAGCACCATTCCCCTGCTCATCGGCGCGACGGCCTGCCACACCATCGAACGTGCGGCCCGCATCGGGGATGGCTTCGTCACCGTCGGGGTCGACTGGGACGACACCCGGACACAGATCCGCTGGTACCGAGAGGCCGGCGGCACCGGCACCGTCGTGGTGAACACGATCCCGGTCCCTCCTGGCGTCCCGGTCTCTCCCGCCGACTTCACCGACGCCGTGCTGAGCGACATCGACCGCATCACCGCCGTCGGCGCCGACGAGATGCACATCGCGCTCCATCTCCTGCCTGCCGGCCCGGAGGAGCAGGTCGAGTTGCTGGAAGCCCTCGCGGCCAAGCTCGACCTGCCCACGCCCTAACTGGGCGACGCCGTAGAAGCGCGCCCATCCGTTCCGGCCCCACCCGCTCACCACCCGGCCGATGAGGATCAGGACGGAGGCCGCCGCCGTCCCGCCGCCCGCAGAAGGCGACGATTCTCAGGATGACACTCCGTAGAGGGTGGCGATCGCGGCGGCGCGGTTGCGCAGGGAGGTGCGCAACCACTGCGGGGCCAGGGCTTCCGCGTTCGAGGTGAGTTGCCACAGCGCCCATTCGGCGTGTCTGGGATCTTGGAAGGTCACCTCCAGCCGCAGCCAGCCGTCTGCGTCGGTTTCTTCGGCGAGGACGGCCAGCGCGGTGCCCACCAGGTCCTCGCGGCGCGTCGGGTTCATCCGTACCAGCACGGTGACCTGGTCGCCGCCGGTTCGGAACCGGGTGCTGCGCTCCTGCCAGGCCCGGTCCAGATCGACCCGGTCCGGTCGCTGTGCGGGTTCGGCGAGTTCCTCGGCGGCCAAGAGCCGGGACAGCCGGTAGGTGCGGTCCGCGCCGGACCTCGTGGCCAGCAGGTAGCCCTGGTCGCGCACGGTGACCAGGCCGATCGGGTCCACCGTGCGCCACTTCGGGGTCTGGTCCACGGCCGCGTAGTGGATGCGCAGCTTGTGTCCGGCGAGCACCGCGCGCCGGACCTCGGTCATGACGGTGTCGGGCGCCTCCTCAGCGACCAGCCGGCGCGAGAGGAGGTCGGTCTCGGGGTCGATGAGCAGTCGCTGCGCCGCGCCGGTCGCGGTGGCCCGATAGCTCTCGGGCAGCGCGTCGACCACCTTGAGCATGGCCGAAGCGAGCGCCGAGCCGAGGCCGAATGCCTGCGCGCCGCGCCGCGATCCGGCGATCACCAGGGCGAGTGCCTCGTCGTGGTTCAGTCCGGTGAGGTCGGTCTGGAAACCGGGCAGCAATGCGAAACCGCCGTGCCGGCCGCGTTCGGCGTAGACCGGGACGCCGGCCGCCGACAGCGCCTCAATGTCGCGCAGCACGGTGCGGGTGGACACCTCCAGCTCGCGGGCCAGCGTGGCCGCGGACAGCCGACCGCGCTGGCGCAGCAGCAGCACCAGGGAGACCAACCGATCGGCGCGCATACGGGAATTCTACCGAAATACACGACATAGGATGTCGTGATTTTCCGGGAGGCTCATCAGCAGGACGGAACGGATGGCGGCTACCGAGCCGATGGACGTCCGTGATGTCGATGAACCAAATGGAGCTGAAGTGGCGATGGAACGAACTGCGGTCAACCCGTGGGCGTGGTCAGCGGAGATGGGGTACAACCAGGGTGAGATCGTCTCCGGGCACACCCGGACCCTGTACTGCGCCGGGCAGACCGCGATGAGCGGCGACGGCAAGCCCCAGCATGCCGGTGACATGGCGGCGCAGCTGGCGCTGAGCCTCGACAATCTGGAGGCCGTGCTCGCCGAGGCCGGCATGTCCCTCGCGAGCCTCGTCCGGCTCAACGTCTACACCACCGACGTCGATCGGCTCTTCGAGCACTACGGCGTGCTGGCGTCGCGGTTGGGCGCCGCCGGGGTGGCGCCGTCCACCACGATGCTCGGAGTGACACGGCTGGCGATCCCCACCCTGATGGTCGAGCTTGAGGGGACCGCCGTCGCGTAATGCGACCTCGCCGCCTCCGGTAGGGCTGCCGGAGGCGGCATGCGGGCCTGATCACCGACGCCCCATCAGGCGGCTCAAGGCAGGCGCGGCCACGGGCATGCCCCCTCGGTCGC
Source organism: Spirillospora sp. NBC_01491 (assembly GCF_036227065.1). Classification (GTDB taxonomy): domain Bacteria; phylum Actinomycetota; class Actinomycetes; order Streptosporangiales; family Streptosporangiaceae; genus Spirillospora; species Spirillospora xylanilytica. The sequence continues at coordinate 768,560 of NZ_CP109432.1, read as the reverse complement.
AGCGATGACCCGCTCCGGGCAGGTGCGGATGCGCCGGGCGCCGGTCAGCTCCGCCGGGATCGGCGATGCACCCGCAGGAAGCACACCGCCAGGCCCGCGAAGATGATCGCGCCGGCGACTCCCGCCACGTGCAACCCACCGGTGAACGCGTCGTGCGCTGCGCGCAGCAGGTCGGCCGCGGCCCGATCGGGAAGCCAATGCGCCGATCCCACCGCGCCGGCCAGCGACTCCTGGGCCGAATGCGCCGCACCCGCAGGCAGCCCGGCCGACGTCGCGTCCGCCACCGGGTCGGCCATCTGCTGCCGGTAGAGGCCGGCGCCGGCCGCGCCGAGCAGCGCCATGCCCAGCGACCCGCCGAGGAAGTTGCTGGTCTCCGACATCGACGCGGCCGAGCCGGCCCGCTCCGTCGGCACCGCGCTCATGACCACGCCGATGCCGAGCGCGAACAGCGGACCGGTGCCCAGCGCCAGCACCGCCAACGCGATCACCAACAGCAGCGGCCCGCCGCCGGCGCCGACCTGCGTGATCAGCAGACAGCCCAGCACCGAGCAGGTCAGCCCGGCCGCGATCGCGGCGGGCGCCGGCAGCCTCCGGCCCAGCATCGGCGCCAGCATCGTGCTCAGCCCCACGGCCAGCCCCATCGGCGTGAACCACAGGGCCGCGGTGGTCGGCGACAGGTCGAGCACGCTCTGCAGGAACTGGGTCCCCAGCAGCCCGGTGCCGGCCATCGTGGCGCCGACCAGAACCAGCGCGCACAGCACCGCGGTGAAGGTCGGGCTCCGGAACAGCCGCAGGTCAAGCAGGGGAGTGGCCAGGCGCAGTTGCCGCCGGACGAACAGGACGCCGACGCCGACACCGACGCCGATCGCGGCCACCGGCAGCGCCGGGCCGCCGCCCTCGGACACGGCCAGCCGCTTGATCCCGTAGACGATCGGCAACACGGCCACCAGCGACAGCGCCACGCTGGCCAGGTCCAGCCTGCCGTGGGCCGGGGTGCGGTACTCCGGCAGCAGCACCGGCCCGGCCACCAGCACCAGCACCATCACCGGCGCGGCCACCAGGAACACCGAACCCCACCAGAAGTGCTGTAGCAGGAACCCGCCGAGCACCGGCCCGAGGGCCGCACTCGTGAAGTTGCCGGTGGCCCAGATCGAGATGGCCCGTCCGCGCTGCCGCTCCTCGGTGAACATGCTGGTGATCAGCGCCAGCGTGGACGGCATCAGGGCGGCGCCGGCCAGCCCGAGCAGCAGCCGCGCCGCGATCAGCATCTCCGCGCTCGTCGAGAACGCGGCCAGCACGGACACGGCGCCGAACCCGGCCGCGCCGATTAGCAGCAGCCTGCGCCGGCCGATCCGGTCGCCCAGCGTGCCCATCGTGATCACGAACCCGGCCGTCATGAAGCCGTAGCCGTCGGTGATCCACAACTGCTCAGTGCTACTCGGCTCCAGGTCCGCCGTCAGCCTCGGCAGTGCCAGGAACAGGACGTTCATGTCCAGACTGACCAGCAGGGTGGGCAGCGTCAGCAGCGCCAGGCCGAGCCAGGCCCGCCGCCCGGCCCGCTCCACGGCCGGTTCCGTCTCGGTCGTCGTCGTGCTCATGGGTCAACCTCCTTCGGGTTGGTCGTCACGGTGAGGTCGGAGCCGATCGATGGTTCTTGACCCGCGCCGGCAGAAACGGCTGACCTGCTGAATCCGTCGCCAAAGGAGGAGCTGACCGAGACCGGGCCGCCAAAGAGATCCCCAGGACTCACAGGTCGTGGAGAAGGGCAGTGTTGCGAGTGGTCCTGCTTGACCTTGACACAGTGGCAAGGTCTTCACTGTTGCCGAGGAGGTGGTTCCGATGACCATGCCGAAACCGGACACGGATACGATTCGAGCTCTCCAGGGGCTGGAGGACAGCCGCTCGTCGGTGCGGCTGCGGGCGGCGCTGGCGGTCGGCACGGCCCCTGACCCGCGGTTCATCGACATGCTCATCGAGCGATGCGCGATCGAACCAGAGTTCCACGTGCGCGACACGCTTACGTGGGCACTCACGCGCCACTCCTCATCATTGACGGTCCCCAGGCTTCTCGATGAAGTCCGCTCAGAGCGTGCGCAGGCACGGAGCCAGGCGTTGCACACGCTGTCCAAGATCGGGGATCGGCAGGCGTGGCCGGCGATCACCCGGGCGCTGCTGTCCGACGCCGACGATGAGGTGGCGCGGAGCGCTTGGCGGGCAGCGGTCGTGCTCGTGCCCGAAGGTGAAGAACGCGATTTGGCCGCAGTGTTGTCGACACAGCTCGGACGCGGTGAACGTGAGACGCAGCTGAGCCTCAGCCGGGCGCTGATCGCGCTCGGTGAGGCGATTCTGCCGATCCTGCGCGCTGCGACGACGGATCTCGCCCCTCGCGTGCGCGCGCACGCGATCGCCACGGAGCGGCTGTGGCGCGACCCGGACGCCGGATTCGAGTTCGCGATCGAGGAGGCGAAACGCGTCGTAGCCCTCGGCGGGACCGGCCAGGAGGGGGAGTAGGCGATGTTGATCGGTGATGTGGCACGACGGTCCGGGGTCAGCGCCCGCATGCTCAGGCACTACGACTCGCTCGGCCTGGCGCGGCCGACGGGTCGTACCGCCGCCGGCTATCGGGAGTACTCCGGCGAGGACATCCGGCGGATCTTCCATATCGAGAGCCTGCGGTCCTTGGGGCTGTCGCTGCGTGATGTCAGGCGCGCGCTCGATGACCCCGGTTTCGCGCCCTCAGAGCTCGTCGCCGACCTCATCCGCCAGACGCGAGAACGCATTGCAGGTGAGACGGAGCTGCTCACGCGGCTCCGTCGGATCGGTGCCGCGGAACCCGCCGGCTGGGAGGACGTCCTCCAGATCGTCGCACTCCTCCAGGCACTGGAGTCGAAGAGCGCCGGGAAGCGCCAGCGCGCGGTCCTGTCCTCGGTCGAAGACGTTCCGGTGCCAGTGGAAGCACTGGTCGAGGCAGCGCTGAGCGAGACCGACCCGCATGTCGCCGGAGCCCTTCGATGGGCTCTGGCGCAATCGGGCGAGGGCGGATTGGCGCTGCTGGAGGAGGGCCTCGGCGCACCAGTAGCCGAGGTGCGGAAACGAGCCGTCCAGTCCATCGCCGAAATTCCGAACGGTGAGGCGACCGCACTGCTACAGGACGCCCTCGCGAACTCCGACATCGTCGTCCGCAGGTATGCGGCTCTGGCACTCGGGGCACGTGGAGTGGCCGACGCGGTCCCGACGCTCATCGATATGGTCGTCGAGGAGACGAATGACGTCGATGCAGCCGATGCACTGAGCGCGCTGGCGAGTCGTCCCGCATTGGCGGATCAGATCGCCACCAGGCTCATTGACCACCTAGCCCACGGGACCGGTGATTCGTCCGCGCGTCGACGGCTGGCACAGGCGCTCGCGGATATCCCGGGAAGCACGGCCTCACGTGCACTCGCAGACCTGTCACATGACGAAGACCGTGCCGTCGCGCTTACTGCGGCATACATTCTCGGGATACGCAACGCACGATAGCGGGTCCTTCCAAGGGTGCTGTGTGCGTGAGGCCCGGTTGTCCCGGCGGGAAGGCGGCACCGGCCGGTCACGGACGAGGTGGCGCACGTCGTGCTCGTCGAGGGCCCGACGCCACCCAGGACGGCACGTGGACGCCCATGCAGGGGAGTGCGTGGCCTTCCTGGCGCGTCGTAGGTCGTATCGGCTGCCCAACTTTCAGCGTGGGCCAGACATGGGAGACCGGGCCTTGAACGAGTGCAGGTCGGCTACAGCGAGGGTTTGCTCCGCGTCATACGCCTCGAAGGTGCCCATGCGCTGGAAGCCGAGACGGGTGGCGAGTTTGAGGGAACGCTCGTTGGCCGTCTGGGTCACCGCCAAGACCGGCTGGTCGGGCAGCTCGCCGGCAGCGGCGCGCAACATGGCCGTGGCGGCCTCGAATGCCAGCCCCGCACCCCAACGTCCGCGCCGGAGCAGGTAGCTCAGCTCCAGCTCCCCGCCTTCCTCGGTGACATGTCCGGGCAGGTCGGCCGAGCGGCGGTCGAGTACGAGTGTCCCGATGAACTGGTCGGTTTCCTCGTCGGCGATGACATAGGTACCGGGCTTGTCTGCAATGGCGCTGATGCCGTTCGCGTCGAAGTACTGCTCGACGACGCCACGGGGCCGCGGTCCGCCGAGGTGCGCACGGACCTGTGGATCGGTCTGGAGCTCGATGAGGCCGTCGATGTCGGCGTCGTGCGCTTTTCGCAGCCGGAGACGATTCGTGGTGATCTCAGTGGCAGACAATGTAAGTAGTGCGTTCATGAGATCCATTATCCCGGCTCATTGGATCGAGCCACCACTACCGAGGCTGCCGGCCGGCTCACTCCCACCGATGCACGGTTTGGGCACTGCTGGGTGCCCGGGCGCTCAGATCCAGGTCGAGACGGCCCGGTTCTCGTATGCCACCGCCAGGTGGTATGAGCGCGGACAGGCGCGGCTGTCAGGCGGTGGATCGGGGTTCTGCGCACCACGGCGTGACGCACCCGGCGCGGAGGACCGCCGCTCCGTCAGCCTGACTGTCACCGCGTCCAGCTCGGCAGGTACACGACATGCACTATCCCCTGGCGATCCGGTTCATGAATCGAATAGTCGAAGCCCACGCAGTAGTGGTAGTTGCACCCGCCGGGGAAGTATCGGTAACTGCGGGCGGCCACTGCGGGGCCGGTCTTCGCCACCTCGAAGAAGTGCCGTGCCTGTTCCCTGAACACGGTGGAGCTGCCCGTCAGGAACAGCGTCTGCCCGTGCACGGGCACGGGCACGGCGCGGTGCGGGTCGGGAGGTAGATGATCGAACGCCGCGACCGTGCCGCCAACAGCCAGAACGCGCCCATCAGGCGCCCTTCCATCCGGTCCACAATGAAGTTGAACCAGTCGTCCATCTGGCGCAATGACGCGTTCTTCAAAGGGCGGGCGGGCCTGACGACGCGATACTCGCGGTCGTCCAGCCGCACCCGCTGAACAGCGATCCGCACCCGCCGGTCGCCCGGCCGCATTCCTTGTACGACCATCCGGCAACGGTAAGAACGATCTCGCCGCGCGGCCATCCATTTGTCGGAATGTCATCGGGATCGACGGCGGCGGGGCGGTTGGACAGGTGAAGGGCGGGACCGCGATGCGGTCCCGCCCTTCGTGCGGGGTGTCGCCGGGTGATCGGCCGTGTGGTCGACTCGCGGTGGCCAGCTCGGCGCCGCGCCGGTCGAGTTCCATGTAGCCCAGTTCGTCGATGCAGAGCAGGTCGACGCGTCCGTCGGCGAGGCCCCCGGCTCATGTGAGTGAGTCGTTTCGGCGCGTTGCGCCGCTCAGGCGACCACCCCCGTAGCAAGATGACCGCAGTGTGGTCAACTTGCTACGGAAGGTTGCTTGGTATGTTCGTTCGCTACTCGCGCCGCACGGTCGACCTACGCCACGTGTCCGCAGTCACCGTGACCGCTGCGCTCGCCGCCGGTGCAGGCGCCGGGCCGGCTCGGGCGTCGGCTCCGCAGGTGGTGACCATGAACGGTTCCTCGGTCAGCGCCGCTCCCTACAAAGGACTGAAGACGCAGAGCTTCCGCCTCGTTGATCAGAAGGACGGCAGTACCGGTATCCGCTCCTTCTACGACGACAAGATGGTGCTGACGCTGAACGGCACGTCGGTCTCCGGCCAGAAGTACGCCGGGAACGCCTGGCAGAGCTTCATGATGGTCAAGCAGAAGGACGGCAGCACCGGTATCCGCTCCTACTACAAGCGCACGGCGCTGACCATGCAGAACGGCCGCGTGTTCGGCGCGCAATACACAGGTCAGAAGACGCAGAGCTTCAAGGTGGTCAAGCAGAGCGACGGCAGCACCGGCATCCGCGCCTTCTACAGCAAGTGACACCCGGCCCCGGGCAGGTCCTCGACCGGCCCCGACCGCACAACGACTCCTCGTCCTGCCAGGCGTCACACCGTGTGCAGGTCCGCGCCCGCGTGCACGGCCGCGCTGCCGGACTGGAACACCCCCGAGCGGATCCGGGAACGCTCGGCCTGGCCGCTGCCCGGCCTCGAGGTCCTGGCCGACATCGCCGCCCAGCTCCGCAGCACCATCGCCCACGCCGTCGACCTCCCTGATGAAGGCCCGGATCGCACTGCACTCCAACGGTACTGTCGGGCCTTCGCCGGAGGAGAACCTCGCTGAGCAGGCTGACGCCCTCGCCGGGCTGTCCTCGGGCGGCGCCCACCCGGCGCCGGTCGTCCCGGGGTTCCGTCCGGTCTTCTGGTCGGTGTTCTGTTCAGGGGCTGTCCATGAACAGGACGCCCGACCACCACCGACACCGCAGCCCGGGGATCAGCGCAGGGTTCCGATCGTGGGCCCTGACTGCCCTTGATCCGGCGAGCGCGAATGGGCCCCACCTTTGGCTGGGGAAGCTCACTTGATGGTTTCGCTCGTGTCCCGGCCCAAGAGTCCGAGGCAGTGCCATCGAGCGGCAGAGGCGGCCCCTCGCCCGCCCCAGGTCCAGGAAGCTTCCGGCTGTTCAGTAGCTTCTGCCTCATGCAGCAGATCACCGAGTACCTCTTCGACCAGGACACCCGGCTCACCTCGGCCGGCGTCGACATCTATGCCGCCCAGCTCACCGACCGCTGGAACACCGCCAGCGGCAACCCCAACGGTGGCTACCTGATGGCGGTGGGTGTTCGTGCTCTGCAGCAGCACTCCAAGTTCGGCGATCCGCTGGTGGCCTCGGCGTTCTTTCTCCGGCCCGGGGCACCCGGAACAGCCCGGATCCAGGTGGAGACGGCCCGCCAGGGGCGCCGGACGTCCACCAGTGAGGCCCGGATGCACCAGGACGGCAAGGAGATCTTGCGCGTCGTCGCCACGTTCGCCGACCTCGACCAGTCCAACGGCCGCACCCTGTCCCTGGCGCCCATGCCCGACCTGCCCGCGCCGGACGAGCTCGTGGACCCGCTGGCCGACGTCGCCCTGCCCGGCATCACCGTCGCCGACCGGGTCGAATACCGCGCGACCCGGCCGCCCGGCTGGCTGCGCGGCGAGCCCAGCGGCGAACCCAGCATGACCTTTTGGATGAGGTTCGCCGACGGCCGTGAACCCGACCTGGTGAGCCTGCCGTTCCTCGCCGACGCCGCCTACCCGGCCGTCATGGAACTGGGGGAACTCCCCTCCGCCACCGTTGAACTGACCATCCACCTGCGCAACCGACCTGCCCCCGGTTGGCTCGCCTGCCAGATCAACACCCGGCACCTCACCGGTGGCTTCCACGAAGAAGACTGCGATATCTGGGACTCCCAGGGCACTCTGATCGCCCAGTCCCGGCAACTCGCCCTTCTCCCATAGCCGGACCTCACCGAGACCAGCCTCAGCTCGCTTCCGCTCGGCCTCCGTCATGATGTCTCAGGTTCGATGGCAAGTAGCGGTCGAGGGCCTTGTCACTCGACCTGAGGCACCAACGGCCGTTCAACCGCCTCACTCTCGCTGGCACGGGACAGCTCGGTCAAGTGGGTTCGGCGGCTTGGCGGGCGCGGGTGTGGGCCATGCGGGATGAGTAGGTGGACTTGCCGGTGCCCGAGTCGCCGATCAGGCAGAGCGTGTATCCCTTCCGACCCATTCGACAGCCGGAAGACGAACAGGAGTTACTAGGCCATCGTCCCGGCCAGGTTGATCCACACGTCTCCGAAGTTGACCTCGGCCTCGACCCCGGGCTGGTGAACCTGGTCGATGGGCACCTCGGGCGGCGAGCCCCGGCCCGCCTCGGCCATGATCTGCGGTTTGCGGCAGACCACGTAGTTGGCGACGGCGGAGTAGGAGATGCCTTCCATCTCCCGCTCGGCGACCAGGCGTTTGAAGATGCGCCGCACCGTGTGCCGCTGCTTGCGTGGGGCATCCAGGTCCGTCCACAGGATCTGGTCGATCACCGGCTTGAACGGATCCAGCCGCGAGGACCGGGGGGGTGGCTTCTTACGCGGAGCCGGCGGCAACGCCGAGGTCAGCGCCTCACGTACCGTCCGCCGATGCCCCTGGTACTTCTTGGCCAGTGGCGATGGCTTTGGCAGCGCCGCCAGGCGCAGCGCGTCGTGGTGGAGAAGGTCGCTTTCGTCCTGCCCGCTGCGGATTCTTACCGCACACAATGGCTTCTGGCGAGCCTTCGTCGCCACGGCGCACGTTTACCTCTCACGCAGGAATGGCAGCACTCGGGGGAGTGTTCGGTCCGGTCGGCGGATGGCGCCGCCATGGTCGGCGTCGGGGACGGAGAAGAACTCGATGCCCTGGGCGCGGGCGTAGTCCTGCATGGGGTCGTGCCAGGGGTCGGCCGTGCCCGCATACATCAGCGTGGGCACCCCGGAGGCGGCCAGCGCGCCGCCCAGGCCGGGCTCCTGGGAGAACATGTCGTAGTTGGCTCGGTATGCGGCCGTGTCGCCGGCGTCCATCACAGCGGTCTGGTAGGGGGATTCCAGCGCGCCGTTCCTGACGATCTTGTAGACGTCGAAATCGGCGGGCAGTCCGAGCGCGGCGAGCGTGTCGGGGACCCGTGCCAGGAAGCCGTTGGGGTCGAATGCTCCGGCCACCAGCCGGGTCAGCCGTTCTGGGGCGTGCGCGGCCACCGCGTAACCGGTCATCGCGCCCAGGGAGTACCCCCAGAAGGCCGCCCGGTCCAGGCCGAGGTCGTCCAGCACGGCGACGACGTACGCGGCGCGCCGCTCGACCGCGTAGGCCGCGCGCTCGCGGGGCGCGTCGCTGGCGCCCAGCCCGAGCGGGTCGACGGCGATCACCGTGTGCGATGCCGCCAGGGCGTCGGTGTAGCCGAGATGGGCCCAGTGCCCGCCGTCTTCGAACATGCCCGGGTGCAGCACCACGGGTGAGCCGCTCCCGGTCACCTCATAGGCGATCTTGCGTCCGTCACTTCGCGCGAAAGGCATGAAGACATCCTTCTGGCCAGGAACGTTACGACTTGTAACGACACTCATCTTGGGAAAGGATCAGTCCTGCGGGAAGGAGGCACTTTCTTGGCGCGACGGAACACCGCAGTAACAGACCAGGTCGAGCCCGCACCCAACGACGACTGCCCGCTCCCGGAGGTGCTGGCACTGATCGGCGACAAATGGTGCATCCAGATCCTGGTCGAGTTGGGCGAGGGACCTCGACGATTCACCCAGCTCGAACGTGCCATCGAGGGTGTCAGCCGCCGGATGCTGACCCTTAACCTGCGCAACCTTGAACGCAACGGCCTGGTGACCCGGACCGTCTACCCGACCGCGCCTCCGAGCGTGGAGTACGCCATCACCCGGCTGGCCGAGCAGATCCGCGACCCCTTGGAGGCGCTCGCCGACTGGGCACGCCACGCCGTTCCGGACCTGCTCACGGCCCGGCGCGTGTACGACAGCCGCACCTGAGAATGCCAACCGGGCAGCAGGCACTGAGGAGGCTGGTCAGCGGGCGGTGTCCTCGGCGGCTGCGACGTCGGGCTGAACGTCTGTAAGGGTCTTGTGGACGACCCCGACCGAGACTTTGACGCCGGCGGCGATGGTGCGGATGGATCCGCGCCATCCCGCTGCCCGCGGTGCGCGAGCGCCGTTCCGTCACCGTGACCTGCCCCTCGCACCCCGTGGTGGACTCTCTCTTCGAGCAGCTGGGCGGAGTGCTCCCCGTCGCGGACGAGGGCGCCTTCAACGTCTTCTCCGCACTGACGGGGACGCTCACCGCCCACTACACCTATCTCGCCACGCTCACCTCGTGGGCCACCGCCCACGGCATCGCCTCCGAGGCCGCCGACCGTTATGTGCGCGGCCTCTTCCAGAACGTCGGCCGCTCCCTGGGCGACGAGACCCGCCCTCTGCACCAACTCGCCGCAGACCACGAGACGCCCAAGGGGAACAACGAGCGCATCCGCACCACCTGGTTCGATGCGGCCAACACCGCAGCCCTCGCAAAGGCCCTGGATGACCTCCTCGCCGATCTGAAGCAAGAGCGCCCGGCTGGACGTGCGTCCAGACCGGGAGCGGCGACCACCGCCCGATACGGCAGGGTGGATCGGTGGAATGAGCTGACCGGCGGCCCGGAAACCAGATCCCACACTTTGATCCGAACCAGGAACACTCCCAAGCGATAGCGGCGACTCCACTACGCGTCTCGCGTAAACGGTCCTTCCCGGAGCAAGGTAAAAAAGAGCCGTGCGGAGATCGCGAAGCGCCGGTTCGGTTCACAGAACCCCATTCTCACTCAAAGGTGAATTCGGGGTACTTCTGAGAATCGTTTGTGACAGCATCCACGGACATGACGGTCCCTCAATAGGCTTCCCCGAGCGACGCTGACGACGTCGAGCGCCGCCCCTGCCCGCACTGCAAGGCCGACCCCGGCTCGCCAAGCTCCGACATCCCCCGCCCCCGCCGAGTCCGCATCCGACGCCCGGACGATCCGCTCACGCCGGAGGAAGCCGACCTCCGGCAACGCCTTCAGGACCAGGTCCTCCACCCCACGGAGACCGAGTAGCCAGTAAAATCAGCCCCTTTGCGCTAACGGCTGTTCCATTGTTCCCCGGGTCCGGAGTCATGCGGGAGCTCGAGCGAACACGCTGAAGGCGCCCCTCCGGTGCGGGCGGAAGTGGGGCGCCTTTTGCGTTGCGTCGACGGTCAGCCGCTGACCGCCTTCTTGTAGAGGCGGGTCGCCAGCGGGACGAACACGATCAGGATGACGGTGATCCAGAGCAGTGATGCCGGGATGGCGTGCTGCATGGGCCAGGCGTCCGAGGTCTTCATCGCGGAGCTGGTGTTGCCGAAGAGTTCGCGTGTGGCCTGGGTGAAGGTGGAGACGGGGTTCCACTCGGCGACGACGCGCAGCGGCGTGGGCAGTTTGGAGCTGTCGATGAAGGCGTTGGAGATGAACATCAGCGGGAAGGAGACCATGGTGGCGATGTTGTTGAAGCTCTCCGGAGTGCGCAGGGCCAGCGCGACGGTCGCGGTGAACCAGGAGAACGCGTAGGCGAACAGCAGCAGCAACCCGAAGCCGAGGACGGCCTCGTAGGGCGAGGTGTGCACGCGCCAGCCGACGATCAGTCCCATCACCGCCATGACGACCAGGCTGGCGAGGTTCATCAGCAGGTCGCTGACCGTCTGGCCGATCAGCACCCCGGACGGGGCCATGGGCAGCGAGCGGAACCGGTCGAAGATGCCCTTCTGCAGATCCAGGGTCAGCGTGTAGCCCGTGATCTGCGCGCCCATGATCACGGCTTGGACGAAGATGCCGGGGAGCAGGAACTCCCGGTACGACATCCCCGGGACGTCGATGACGCTGCCGAAGACGTAGGCGAACATGAGCACGAACACGATCGGGAACATGATCGCGGCACCGAGCAGGTCCGGCGACCGCCGGATCTTCAGGGTGTTGCGCCTGGCGATGGTCCAGCCGTCGGCGACGGGCATGGTGAGCGCGTTCATCGGGTGGCCTCCTGGACCTGCTCGTCGGCGCCGGACGCCTGGTGCCCGGTCAGGGTGAGGTAGACGTCGTCGAGGGTGGGCCGCCGCAGCCCGGCGTCCCGCACCCGGACTCCTGCCTCGGCCAACCGCCCGAGGGCTTGGCGGAGCGACTCGGGACCGTCGGTGACCGGGACGGTGATCTGGAGCGAATCCGGCACGGTCCGCATGGCGCCGACGGCGACCCAGGCGAGCGTCTGCCGGGCGGTCTCCAGCTCGGCGGCGTCGGACACGGTCAGCTCGATGCGGCTGCCGCCGACCTGGTCCTTGAGCTCGTCGGCGGTGCCGCGAGCGATGGCGCGGCCGTGGTCGACCACCATGACCTGGTCGGCGAGGCGGTCGGCCTCGTCCATGTACTGGGTGGTCAGCAGCAGTGTGCTGCCGGCCGCGACGAGTTCGGAGATGGTGTCCCACAGCGCGGCGCGGGCGCGGGGGTCCAGGCCCGTGCTGGGTTCGTCCAGGAACAGCACCGGCGGGTCGGCGACCAGCGCGCCGGCCAGGTCGATGCGGCGGCGCATGCCGCCGGAGTAGCCCTTCACCGGACGGTCGGCGGCGTCGGTGAGGTCGAAGCGTTCGAGCAGTTCGCGGGCGCGGGCCCTGCTGCGCTTGGCGCCCAGGTGGTACAGGCGCCCGACCATCTCCAGGTTCTCGGCGCCGGTGAGGTGCTCGTCGACGGCGGCGTACTGGCCGGACAGCCCGATGTACGAGCGCAGCCGCCGGGCGTCATCGACGATGTCGCATCCGGCGACCGTGGCGCGTCCGCCGTCGGGGCGCAGCAGCGTGGTCAGCACCCGCACCGTCGTGGTCTTGCCGGCGCCGTTCGGGCCGAGCAGGGCGAGCACCGTGCCTTGCGGGACGGAGAAGCTCAGCCCGTCCAACGCGGTTACCTCGCCGTATCTCTTGACCAGTCCTTCGGCCGTGATCGCGTCGCTCATGGGGGGTCTCCTCGCTGGTGTTCGGGGGGTCAGGACCGGTGGATGTCGATGTCGCCGTAGTTGGTCTGCGCGCGCACCTCGACAACCGCCTCGGCGGTCTCGGGGCCCTCGGCTGCGGTCAGGGTGTTGCGCACCACGCCGTTCTTGGAGTGCACGTCCAGCCAGGCGGCCGTGCCCTCGGCGATCCCGACGTCGACCTTGCCGGAGCCGTTCTCCAAGTGGAGGGTGCCTTTCACCGCCGCGCTGATCCGGATCCGGCCGTGCGCGGCCTTGGCGGTGAGGTCGGCCAGCACGCGGTCGATGTTGATGTCGCCGGTGGCGGTCTTCACTTGCAGCTCACCGGTCGCATCGCCGAGGGTGATGGCGCCAGTGGAGGTCTTCACCGTGCCGGGGCCGTCGATGGTTCCGATCCGGATCGTCCCGGTGGAGGTGGTCGCCTCGACGGGGCCGGTCACCCGGTCGACGGAGATGTCGCCGATGGACGTCTTGGCCTCCAGCGGGCCGGTCTCCTCCAACCGGACGTCGCCGTTCGAGCTGTGCAGGACGGTCTGACCGAGCGGGCCGGTGGCGATGAAGTCCGCGGCGACTTCGGCCTCGACGCGGGACCCGGCCGGCAGGTCGACGGTCACCTCGATGGAGCCGCGCCAGGGCAGCAGGTACCCCAGGGCCTTGGGCTTGGGGCCCTTGACCAGCAGCCGTCCACCGGAGAACTCGACGATCGTCTGCTCGGCGGCCCGCACGCTCGCCTCGGTGGACGGGTCGCTGGGGCGCACCTCCACCACGGTGTCGGCGCGGTCGCCGGCGTGGATGCGGACCTGGCCGACGTAGATCTGGATGTCGGCGGTGATCGGCTCGGGGGTGTCGAAAGCAGGCATGGCGGAGCCCTCCTCATGGGTCCGGTGGAACATCCCGGCCTCGGGGCCGGGCGATGAGTGGTGATGGGGCCGGGCGGGTGCCGCTAACGCACCCAGCCGGTGTAGCTGCGCCCGCTCTGGGGCTGCTGCGGCCGGTCGGTGGAGCCGCTCCTCGTGCCAGGCTCGAACGCCGCGGAGACGGCGCGCACCAGCCAGGCGTTGACCGAGATCCCCTGCCGGCCGGCCGCCTCCTCCACGCGCCCCTTGAGATGCTCTGGCAATCGCAGCGTCATCCGAGCGGTACCGCCCTCCTCGGCGGACGGCACCTCGGCGGACGCCTGCCCGGCCTCCCGTGCGGTCTCCGCCCCGCCGGCCATGCTCACCGAAGACGGTCCCGGCTGCGGAGGTGTCACCACGAACGCGGGGTCGCCGCCGCGCAGCCGCACGTCGACCGAACCCGGCGCGAGATCACGGGTGATCTCGTCCGCCGCCGCCGACAGCACCTCCAGCATGGTGAGCCTGGCGGCCGATTCCAGGGCGCCGGTGAGGCGCTCGGCCAGCGCGCGAGCATCCGGGCCGCCCGCCTCGGCGGCGACGGCGAGCTCGCGGCGGAGGTTCTCCACGTACGGCATCAGATCCATGCCTCAATCATGACGCCACAATGACGTCACGTCAAGCGACCTATGGCGTCACTCTGCCTACAGTCGACGTCACGGGTCGCGCGACCGCTCCGGACATGCCGGATCGGCCCACGAGGAGGATCGGACCGGGTTTGGCGGTAGCGCGGCGGGGTTGGCGACGGTTCGGTGACGGCAGGTCTGGCGTGGTTGGTGGGGCTCTACGTTCCTGGGCATGCCAGTTGATTTCTTGTCGCATGAGCAGGTCGCGCGGTATCGACGGTTCCGTGATGAGGTGACGGTCGGCGAGCTGGAGCAGTTCTTCCGCCTGGATGCCAAGGCGCGGGCGGTGGTGGCGGACAAAGCGGCGAACCGCCGGTCGCGACGGGCCTGGGTGGCGGCATGCCGGGCTGTATCTCGACGAAGAGCGCCGCTGGTTTGACCTTGACGCTGCGTCAACTTCTAGCATCGGGGCCATGCCGATCACCGTTCTTGACACCTACTCCGCCATGCGGCAGATCCTGCTGGCCCCGGTCGCGGACCGCGTTGGCCTGCTGCGTTCGATGCTGGAGGCCAACGCGGGTATGTACCGCTACCACCCAGGCGAGCTCGACCTGGTAGCCGTACACCTCCAATCGTCCGGGTTCCCCATCGACCGCGACGAGGAGCGTTGCCTCGACGCGCTCGAGACCCTGGCGGCGGCCGGGGCCTGGGAGCGGATGCAACGCGCGCTCGACAACGCTCTCGCCGTACTGCTGGAGGCGACGCCGGGGCTGGAGGCCCCGGACATCACCGTGCTATTCGTCCTCGGCGATCCGGGTGACGAACACTTCATGGGTCCCTGCCAAGGATTGACCGGGTTCGGCGGCATCTCGGGCAACATCGCCATCACGTTCTGGCCCTTCCCCGAGAACGTGGAGCGGCTGGAGGCCACCGCCGTGCACGAGCTCAATCACAACCTGCGTTGGAGCCCGGGCGGGGTCATCTGGGACCCGATGACCGTCACGGTCGGCGAGCACATCGTCGGCGAGGGCCTGGCCGACGCCTTCGCCCGACAGCTCTACGGCGACGAGCTTGGCCCCGCCCGCATCGGCGTGCCGCACCTGCACGACGACGAGGTCTTCGCCAAGGTGCTCACCGGGCTCGACGTGACAGGCATGCAGAACTTCACCGCCTGGGTGCACGGCGACCCCGGCGCGGAGCACCTCGGCGTCGCCCCGGTGGGATTGCCGATGGGCGCGGGGTACGCCGCGGGCAACCGGCTGGTCGACACCTACCTGGCGGCGACCGGGCAGACGGCGGCGCAGGCCCTGCTCGCCGACGCCTCGGAGATCATCGCGACCACGCTGCGCCGCGGGTGACAATGGAGCGATGGAGTGGACGATCCAGGAGCTCGCGGCGAGGGCCGGCATCACCAGCCGGACCCTGCGTCACTACGACCGTTTCGGGCTCTTGGTCCCGTCCCGGGTCGGCGCGAACGGGTACCGCTACTACAACCCCGCCGCGGTCGCCCGGCTACAGCGGATCCTGCTCATGCGTCGGCTCGGCATGGGCTTGCCGGCCATCGCCGAAGTCCTGGCCGAGGAGGTGGACACGCTCGACGGGCTCCGCGCCCACATCGCCGCGTTGGAAGAGGAACGGGACCGCATCGAACGGCAGATCCACTCTGTGCGTCACACGCTGGAGGCCATGCAGGCGGGGGTGGAACCGCGGATGGATGTCATGTTGGCGGGGTTCAACGACCGCTACAAGGACGAGGTGATCTCACGTTGGGGCGAGCGCGCGTTCCAAGTGAGCAACGACTGGTGGCATGGCAAGAGTCTCGACCAGCAGCGGGCCTGGAAACAGGACACCGAAGACCTCGTTGCCGCATGGATCGCCGCGGTGAAGGCCGGGGATTCGCCGACATCGGAACACGCTCAGTCACTGGCTGCCCGGCACGTCCAGTGGCTGAGTCAGATCCCGGGCACCCCCACCGCCGAGGGCGACCGGGAGCGCTCGATCGAGATGGTGAACGGCATTGGGGACATGTTCGTCGACGACCCCCGCTTCGCCGCCATGTACGACGACGAGGCGGGGGCGACGTTCGTCCGCGACGCGCTGCACACGTACGCGCGTACCCGGATGTAGCTCGTGCGGTTCGCAGAAATGACCATCTGTGAGAGTTCTGAGAACGGCCCCCGGGTGATCACGTTTCCGCAGGTCGCCGTTCGCGAAAGTCCCCTCAGAACCTGCGCGTTGTGTGAGGCACTTCTGAGAGATCTCCCGTATGGATCTCACGCCCGATCAGGCCGCACTTGCGGTAGAACGTCACGACTGCCCGAACTGTGACGCGCCCGCAGGCAGCGCCTGCCGCACCCGGGGCGGGAGGACCGCCGCGAAGTACCACTCCCCGCTTCGTCCTCGTCCCCGCGCTCCGCGGGGAACTGGAGATCCTTGTCCCCGCCGACCGGTTCCCCCGGGCCGCGCCCGAGACGTCCGTCATCCTCACGGTACACGAGCTCGAGCGTCTGGCCAGGAACGCCGCCGAGCTGATGACGCTGTCCGCCGAGCTCCAGGCCGGCGGCATCCAGCTCGAGCTCCTCACCGGGCCGCTCACCGGGATCTCCGACCCCAACGGCATGGGCGCGATGTTCTCGCGGTCGCCGGGCAGATCGAGCGCAACTACATCCGGGAGAAGACCCTCAAAGGCCAGGTCATCGCCGCGTCCAAGGGCAACCACGGCGGACGGCCGAAGGTCGTCGACGACGACATGCTCACCTTCGCGGTCGCCCTGAAGGACAAGGGCGTCCCCGTCCCCCGACATCGCGAAGAAGCTCACCATCAAGGTCGGGAAGAGCGCGGGCAAGCACCCCTCGGTCGCCTCGCTCTACCGGGCCCTGGCCGAAGCCGATGACGCCGCGGTGGACGACGGATTGCCGCTGCGGCCCAAGCCCGTACGGAGCCGCTGGCCCGAAGACCCGCTCACCGCCGAGGAGATCGACCTGCGCGATCGGCTCCAATCCCAGCCCCACCCGAACGCCGAGATGCGGTAGAGCCTGCCCTGCGTGCTACCGGCTGTGGTCGGGGACGTGGCGTTGATCGTCCAGGCGCATGTAGTGCCCGGCCGGGTAGTCCGCGTTGAGGGTGAGGACCGGTCGGCCCGTCTCTCCCAAGACCGTCCAGTCCCCGGAACCGCCGGTGAGGATCAGCGGCGGCTCGTCACCGATCCCGCCCTCGGTGCTCGGGCCTGTGGGCACGACCACCTCGATCTGAGTCGAGTCGTCCAGCCCCCGCGAGGAGGAGAAGGAGACGACCGACGGTCAGTGGCTCCGGGGGCGTGTGCTCGTAGCGGTAGACCCTGGCCAACAGGCTCCCCGAGAGACGGTCGACGAAGGCTTAGCGCACGATCTGACACGAATGTTCCTACACCAAGTCCATGATCAAGTGCTTAGCGCCAACGGCTGTACGGCTGGTCTCCAACGCCGGATAAGAGGGTCAGGCCTCCAGTAGCCGGGCGAGCCCAGGCGTCCGGCGAACGGGGCGCCTTGCGCCGTTGGCGCGAGGGCGATGCCAGGTCAGCCCGTCGTCAGGCCCTTGAGAAGAAGGACCGTGCCACCCATCAGCGCGAGTCCCATCACAAGGCCCTTGAGGCGAACATCCGTGATCTGCTTCGCCAAGGCGGTCCCGATCAGCGCACCGCCGACGACTCCGATACCGGCTAGCGACCATGCGGACCACGTTAGCCTCGGTGCACCGCGCACCATCAAGGAAAGACCGTTTGCCATCACGCTGTAGACCTGCATGTTCGGAACGAACTTCGCCGCCGACCATCCGGCGTTCGTGGCGTACAGCGAAATCGGCGGCCCGCCAGCCCCCGTCGTAGCGTTCATGAATCCGCTTGCCGCGCCCGCCGTGATGGCGCCGGCGCGTCCCGACAACGCGTGTACGCGAACGCCTGCGAGCACCAGCAGAACCGAGACCACGACCACGGTGCCGACACCAACCAACAACGACTGCGCGCTGAGCTTGTCCGCGACCCACGCTCCAGCAGGGATCGTCAGCGCCGCAGCCCCGACTAGCGGCAGCATCGACGACCACGTGACCCGTCGCCAGGTGCTCGCGAGTCCGATCGAACTGATCGCGCACGCTGCGGCGTTCGTCAGCAGCACGCCCTGCCAGGGCCCGAGCAGCAGCACCAGGCCCGGGGCGGCGACCAGCGCAAAACCCATACCCGTGAGCCGCTGCAGCGATGCGCCACCCAGGGTTATGAGCCCAATCCATATCGCAAGCACGCGCCACCCTTGCAGGCTGACGCGCAACGGTCAAGCGAGAACTCGGGACAATCGCGCGCCCGGAAATTGTTCTTTAGCGCCGGCTGTCCGCCAGCACACCGCAAGTCCCGGGGTGTTGCTGAAACTCATCAACACCTCAATGGGACGATCAGGGGTGTTGCCTAAACTCATCGACAAACGTTGCCGCTAGACGCGGACGAAACCACAGGTACCTTCGGCGGCGGCAACATCGCCTTCAGGGGCGCATACGACCCGGAGGTCGTCAGGGGAACCACCAGCGGCGGCGGCAAGGTCGAGTACCTCTAGTACCTCTGACGTTCGCTGCACCAGATGAGGGCCCGGCGATGCCGGCCCTTTCTTGATCCCAGACAGCCCGTCATCAGAGACGACCGGCGTCAGAAGACCCGAGCAACCCCCTTTCGCGCTTACTTGGTCTCCCCCCTGGTACGTCAGGTGCCGGCGCCGCCGGTGGACCCGATGGTCAGGCGTTTGTCAGCGCGTGGCGCCCGCCGTCGACGGCGATCAGCGGCCTGAACGCCGAAACGACAGGAGCGGCCCCGAGGAGACGGGAACTTGCGGTCCTTGATCTCCACCCAGTCCAGCGTGGGCAACGCGGTGTCCAGCGCCTCCAGCTCGGCGCGCATCTCGGCTTTCAACTCGGCGCTGAACACCGCCGGGTCCAGCGGCTTGCGCAGCTCGGCGTAGTTGGTCGCACGGCGGGCGGCGAAATCGGCGGGTAGATCCTCCTCCGGGTCGCGGAAGGAGTCCGCGCCGACCACCCAGATCTCCTTGCAGCGCAGCGCCTCGCGCAGCGCCTGGAAGGTGACGATCTCGTACACCATCCGCACCACCCGCCGGCGGCCGCGCTTGTCGCGCTTGAACACCAGGTCCTCCCAGGCCCCAGCGGTTCCGGTGCGATCCAGCTGACGAAGATCGGCCCGGCGGAGGAGCCGCGGAACCTACGCAAGATCAAGAACGAGGTAGGACGCCGCTGGGGTTCGGTGCCGCTGATCGACATGCTCAAGGAGGCGGTGCTGCGCACCGGCTGCCTGAACGCCGTCACCTCGGTGGCGGGCACCTCCAGCCTGGCGCCGGAGGTGTTGGCCGAGCGGCTGATGCTGGCGATCTTCGGGTACGGCACCAACACCGGGATCCGGGCGGTCGCCGGGCCTCGCCGACAACGGCGGTCCGCCGGACAGTGTCGAGCTGGGGCTCGGTCACCGGATCCGCTCCACAGGATCCGCGGCGGCTCGATGAATGAGGCCCGCAGCCGATTGGTCAACGGCACCCGAACCAGCGCGCCCTCGCGACCGCCTACCCCGACCGCACCAGCGCCGCGATCGGGGCCAACATGGTCTTCTACTCGCTCGGTTCCGCGCTGGGAGCGGCCGCGACGACGGCGCTGTTCGACGCCACCGGCTGGCTCGGTCCCGCCGTTCTCGGGGCCGCTCTCGCGCTGGGCGCGCTGGTCACCTGGGCGTTCTTCTCAGCGGCGGCGGGCGGCGGGCGCCGGGGTCGACGCGGGGGTGCCGGGGAGGGGCTCGGTGGCCGGGTCGGTCAGGTGGGGGAGCCGGCGGTCGAGCCAGCGGGGGAGCCACCAGTTGGCTTTGCCCAGCAGGGCCATGGTCGCGGGCACGAGGAGCATCCGGACGAGCGTGGCGTCGAGCATGATCGCAGTGGACAGGCCCAGGCCGAGCATCTTCACTAGCGGTGACGGGTGGGCGACGAAGCCGAGGAAGACCACCGTCATGATCAGAGCGGCGGAGGTGATCACCCGGCCGGTGCCCACCAGGCCGCGCGCGACCGACTCGGTGCTGTCGCCGGTGGCGTCGTAGCTCTCGCGGATGCGGGAGAGCAGGAACACCTCGTAGTCCATGGACAGGCCGAACAGGACCGCGAAGAAGATCGTGGGCAGCGGTGAGGCGGTCGCATACGTTCCGTCCAGGCCGAACAGGTCCGCGCACCACCCCCACTGGAACACCGCGACCACGACGCCGTAGGCGGCGCCGATCGACAGCAGGTTCATGACGGCGGCCTTCAGGGGCACGACGACGGCGCGGAACAGCACCATCAGCAGCAGGAACGACGTGGCCAGGACCGCGGCGATGAAGATCGGGAGGGTCTTGTCGAGCTGCCGGGTGAGGTCGTCGGTCATGGCCGTCATGCCGGAGACGGCGACGTTGGCGGGGGCCAGGTCGCGAACGCGTTCCAGCGTCCGGGAGGTCTCGGCGTCCGCGGGGGCGCCGGTGGGGATCGCGGGCACGACGACCGCGTCTCCCTGGGGAGAGGTCCGCGGCGAGCCCACCGCGGCGATGCCAGGGTCGGCGGTGAGACGTTCGGTGAGGTCGGGGATGGTCTGGGCGGTCACGCCCGGGCGGCGCAGGTCGGCGACGAGCAGCAGCGGGGCGTTGTGGCCGGGGCCGAAGCCCTCTGCCAGCAGGTCGTACGCGCGGCGGTGGGTCGTGCTCGTACTGTCGTCGCCGGCGTCGGGGTAGCCGGTCTGCATCCACAACGCCGGGGCGGCGAGCGTGAGCAGCAGCGCCGATGCGCCGAGCAGATACGGCCAGGGGCGGCCCGAGACATGATGCGCCAGACGCCACCATGCCCCGTCTTCGGTGCGCTTGGCGGGGGAGCGGCGGCGGCGGACGACGCGTCCGGCGTCGATGCGGTCGCCCAGCAGGGACAGCAGTGCGGGCAGCAGGGTGAGGGCGGTGGCCACGGCGAAGAGGACGACCAGCGCGGCGCCGAGCCCGATCGAGGCCAGTAGGCCCAAGCCGGTCAGCAGCAGCGCCGACATCGCGACGACGACGGCGCCTCCGGCGAACAGGACCGCCGAGCCTGCCGACGCCATGGCGTTCGACAGTGCGGCGCGGTTGTCCTGACCGGCCGTCCGGTTCTGGCGGTAGCGGGTCACGATGAACAGGGCGTAGTCGATGCCGACGCCCAGACCGATCAGCATTCCGACGCTCGTTGCGGCGCTCGTGACGTCCATGGCATGGGCCAGCAGCGCGATGCCGGACAGCCCGGTGGCCACCGTGACCATCGCGATCGCGATCGGCACCAGGGCGGCGACGACCGTTCCGAAGACGATGAGCAACACGACCAGAGCGGCCAGCAGACCGGCCACCTCGGTGCCCGAGGTCTCGGTCTCGGCGTTGACGAACGCGGCGTCGCCGCCGACCTCCGCGACGGCGCCGGCGGCCCGTACCGGCTCCAGCGCGCCGGTGATTGCCTTCACCGGCTCGGGGCCGAGCCCGGCCGAGGGCCGGTCGAAGGTGACCTCGGCGTAGCCGATGCGCCCATCGCGCGACACCGTGCCGGTGGCGAACGGGTCGGCGACGGCGGCCACGTCCTCGGCATCGGCGATCCGGGCGAGGGCCGCCTGGATGGCGGGTCGGTAGCGGTCGAGCCGGTCACCCTCCGGAGCGGCGAAGACCGCCTTGGCGCTGCCACCGGCCGCCTGCGGGAAGCGCTCCTCCAGAAGCTCCATCGCCCGTTCGCTCTGGCTGCCCGGAGCGACGAGGTCGTCGGCGAACCTGCCGCCTGCGGTGCCCGCCAGCCCGATGACCAGGACGGCCAGGAGGGTCCAGAGCCCGATCGTTAGCCATGGTCGGCGGGCGCTGGCGTCGCCGATGCGACGGATGACGCGATGCATGACGGTGCTCCTTCGGGAGGTGGATGCGGCGGCGAGTGCGCCGGGGTGAGCTGTCGCACCCACCGTGCTCGCCGGGGCCGCCGCAGTCGCCCCTCCACCGGCGGAACCGATCCTCGTCGCGCAGCGGAGGCCCGCTCCGCCTCGCGGCGGATGACCGGTGTGCGGTTCCCGCATACGGTGGCCCCGCGCCCGCCGACAAGCCGCGGAGGGCACCGCATCTCGCACCGTGGAGCGCTGGTGAACCGCACAACGCCGCCTTCCCGCCCGCCCGCCGAGGCCGCGGCAGGCCGCCCCGGAAGGCCCTGGGGGCCCTTCGCCCGCTGGCCGCGCGCCATGGACGCCGTCCTCGCCGGGCTGGTCCTCCTCGTGCTGGTGCTCGTGCACGACATGCCCGGAGACGAGCTGGCCTTCCGTCCCCTTCGCGACCTCAATCTCGCCGCCCTGCCGGTCTTCGCCGCGGCCGGTACGGCGTTGTACTGGCGGCGCCGGGCCCCGCTGGCCGTGCTGAGCGTCACCTTGATCGCCTGGGCCCTGTTGCTGCCGACCACGCGCAACCTCGTCGGCGTTCCGGTGCTCATCGCCCTGTACAGCGCCGGGCGGTACTCGCCGGACTCATGGCGGGGGCCCGCGGGCGTCGTGGCGGCCGTCGCCCTGGTCACCGTTGACCTGCGTACGGAATCCACGCCGTGGAGTGAGGCCGTCTTCGGGGTCATCGTCATGGTCGGCCTGTGGTACGTGGGGCGCGGTCTCCGGCTGCGCGATCGCCACGCCGCCTGGCTCGTCGCCGAACAGGCCGTCCGCATCGTGGCCGAGGAGCGGACGCGCATCGCCCGCGAGCTGCACGACGTGGTGGCCCATCGGGTGAGCGTCATGACCGTTCAGGCGGGCGCGGCCAAGGCGATGGCCGCGCACGCCGACGACGGCCCGATTCCGGAGCAGGCACTGCGGGCGATGGGGGCGGTCGAAGAGGAGGGACGGCAGGCGCTGGCCGAGCTGCGCCACCTGCTCGGCGTCCTGCGTCCTGAGAACGATGCGGGCGGCCCCGAGCCCCAGCCCGGCCTGGCCGACGTTTCCCGCCTCGCCGACCAGATCCGCGCAACGGGCGTCGCGGTGACCCTGTCGCTCGCCACGCTCCCGACCGGACTGCCCGCTCGCGTGGACCTGTTCGCCTACCGCATCGTTCAGGAGGCGCTCACCAACGTGCTCAAGCACGCCGGTCCCGGCGCCCACGCCGACGTCCGGCTCGGGGCCGCCGGTGGCGAGATCGTCATCGAGGTGCGCGACGACGGCGGCGGCACCGCCGCCCTGCCGGGAGACGCCCGGGACGGAACGCGCGGCCACGGCATCGTGGGGATGCGGGAGCGGGCGCTACTGTTGGGCGGCACACTCGACGCCGGGCCGCGCCCGGACGGCGGGTTCGACGTCACCGCCCACCTGCCCACCGGAGGCGAGCCCGCGTGAGCATCCGTGTCGCCATCGTCGACGACCAGGCTCTCGTCCGCGGCGGCTTCGCCATGATCTTGCAGATCCACGACGACATCGAGGTCGTCGCCGAGGCCGGGACCGGCACCGAGGCGATCGAGGCGGCGCGCCGGCACCGGCCCGACGTGATCCTCATGGACATCCGGATGCCGGACATGGACGGTCTGGAGGCCACCGAGCGGATCCTGGCCGAATCCGATTGGAACGTCAGGGTGCTCATCCTGACCACGTTCGACCCGGACGAGTACGTCTACCGGGCGATGCACGCCGGTGCCAGCGGCTTCGTCCTCAAGGACATCCCACCCGACCAGCTCGCCACCGCCGTGCGCACCGTCGCCGACGGCGGCGCTCTGCTGGCCCCCTCGATCACCCGCCGGCTGATCGGCCGGTTCGCCCGGCGGCTGAGCGTCAACACCGCCGTGGCCGAACGTCTGGAACGCCTGACCGACCGCGAGCGCGAAGTGATGGCCGCCGTGGCCCGCGGGTCGAGCAACTCCGAGATCGCCAAAGAGCTCTTCATCGGACCCGCGACCGTCAAGACGCACGTCTCCGGCATCCTCACCAAGCTAGGCCTACGTGACCGCACCCAGATCGTCATCTTCGCCTACGAGAGCGGCCTGGTCGAGGCAGGCGACCGCAACATCGGCCACTGACCGGCGGTGGCGGGCCTACACCGGCTTTCGAGCCGCTGGGCGGTCGGGGGGCTCGCTGGAGGTAGCCGCTGGCCGAGCGGAGCCAGGAGATGGAGGACCTGGTGGAGAACGAGTCGGGCATGAGGCCCATCAGCGGTCCCCGGCGGCTGGGATCTTCCGACCCGCGAACCTGGCGACCCTGCGTACGATCTTGGCGCGGGTGCGTTCGTAGCCGCGCAGGTCGCCGACGGACCGGCTCAGCGCCCGGG
This sequence comes from Spirillospora sp. NBC_01491, assembly GCF_036227065.1. Taxonomy (GTDB): domain Bacteria; phylum Actinomycetota; class Actinomycetes; order Streptosporangiales; family Streptosporangiaceae; genus Spirillospora; species Spirillospora xylanilytica. The sequence continues at coordinate 744,367 of NZ_CP109432.1, read as the reverse complement.
CGTCCTCCAGCGCCTGGACCCTGCCCATCGCCATCGCCGGAGACATCGTGTGGGCGGCGTCCCCCATGAGGGTGGTGGGGTCGCGGCCCCAGGTCGCCGGGACGCAGTGGCCGTAGTGCGGGGAGAACTGGGCGGTCTGGGCGTGGACGAGCACGGTGGGGAGCGGTTCCGACCAGTGGCCGAAACGTTCGCGCAGCCGGTCCATCACGTCGGGAGCGTCGCCCCGGAACGGGCTGCCCGGCTTGGCGCGCAGGTCGAACCACCACGACATCGTCCCGTGCCCGGCCGAGGCCACGCTGCCGAGCGCGCCCGTTGGAGACCATCATGGATCAGCTCCCATGCTCATGGCCCCGTCCGGGCACGAGTACATCCGCACCTGACCATCCACACCGACGTCACCGCCGAAGCCGTCGCCACCGTGCTTGCGCGGCAAGACCGGGTGTGAGTAGTTGCGGTACAGAAAGTGCCGCTGAGGTTGATCATGTTGAAATTGGCTTACCTCGTCGGCGCTTCGAGCTGACGGGGCACGGCGCCAGCGCGCAGCTCGCGCAGGTCCGGGATGTGGTTGTAGAGGGTGCCTGGGGAGACGCCCAGCAGCTTGGCGATCGAGGTGATCGAGCGGCCGGGGTCAGGCAGCAGATCGCGTGCGGCGCGGATGACTTCCTCAGTGGCGACGCTCGGGCGCCCGCCGACCCGGCCGCGCTCGCGGGCGGCGGCCAGGCCCTCGTTGGTGCCGATGACGATGAGCTCGCGGATGAACTCGGCCAGCGCGGCGAAGACGTGGAAGACGAGCCGGCCGCCGGGGGTGGTGGTGTCCAGGTTCTCGTGCAGCGAGGTGAAGCCGATCCCACGCTCGCGCAGTTCGGCGACCATGTTGATGAGGTCCTGGAGGCTGCGGCCGTAGCGGTCCAGACTCGGGACGACGAGGGTGTCGCCGGGGTCGAGGAAGGCGTGGCACGCCTTCAGTTCGGGGCGGAGTGCGTTCTTGCCGGACTTCTTGTCCGCGAAGATCTTCCGGCACCCGGCGGCGGTGAGCGCGTCGAGCTGCCGCTCCAGCTTCTGCCCGCTGGTCGAGACTCGCGCGTACCCGATCTTGATCTCGGTGCGGACGAGTGGTTCGGCGACGAGGAGGCCCGGCTCGGCCGGTTCGAGGGCGGTCATGGCCCCGGATCGTGTCAGAAAACGGCGGTTCGGGGTTATTGAATGACCCAGGTTTTTGAAGGGGTTTTTGAAGGCTCTGCGGGATCCGGGCGGCCTCCCAGAGTGTCGATTCCCGTAGTCCTCTGCACCGGTTCCCGAAGTCGTCTTCACTGGCTGATCTGAACGCGCCCCGCCTCTTGGGCCACGATCATCCCCGCCGCGCTCGGCTCGACCACGCTCACGATTTTGGCCAACGCCGTCGCGTGTACTCGGACGGGCCCGTCAAGCGGGGACCCCCGGTAGAGGCGATCCGACTGTGCGGGAGAATCTGAACGGCCCCACGCGGCAGGTGAACATCCAGGACGGTGTGCCGCGAACCGCACACCCGCCGAGGACACGAACTACAATCGAACTTCGATCACTTTTCCCGATTCGCCCCTTCAGTCGTGGGTGGCCTGTTAAGAATGGGCTTGAGCGCGTCCCTGGTGGACGAGTGCCCTCAGGCCTGTACCCGGAACCCGGGCAGGGCCAGTCGACGTACCGCAAAGTGCCGCCCTCCGGCGGCCCTGCGGAAAAGGCCGCGAGGGGATCGGCACACATCGGACGGCCAGACCGGACCCTGCCGCACCTCAGCGGATCGTGTCCGCTCCGGCGGCGTCCCGTCCCAGTGGCCGGGAGCCCCTCCCTGCGGCCGGAGCGGCCGCGGGCATACGGGGCCGCGCGGAAACGTGTGTCGCCGCCAGCTGTGAAGGTGAGCCACCCCATGACTGAATCCGACCGTCCCTTCGTTGCGCCGTCGACGAAGGAATGGCAGCAGAACTTTGTGGAGGCCGCGCTCGCGTCAGCCCACGTCAACGTCCCCAGGTCCGCCCTGGAGGCGATCGCTCCGCTGATCGTCAGGCCCAAGGAGCTGCTGACTAGGGCTACGAACGACCGGCCAGCCCAGCTCCGGGCCATCCGTGAGATCAACACCAGCGCTGGTCAGATGTTTGTCCTGGACGTCCGGCTGGTGGGCTGCGCCGGTTCCGTCTGGGAGCGAAACGAGCGGCAGAGCAGCGCGTGGGCTGCCCCATCCGACCCCGGCTCCAAGAACAAGCACCCGCTCCCCCTGCTCGCGCCGTGGGTCGACCCCGAGGACCCCGAGCAGCCGGGTGCGGCGCTGAGCGTCCTCGTCAAGGATCCCGAGGAGCTGAGGCTCATCCTGGAGAAGGCCGGCAACGAGCTGATGACCCAGGTGAACCAGCGAACCTACGATCTCACCGAGGATCTCGCGCTCAACGGCCAGCTCGAACCTTGCCTCCTCGTTCCCCAGGAGTACCGTTTTGCCGTCGGCGGCTCGGTGTGGGCCTGGCCCGCGGTCAGGGGGAACAACAGGACCAAAGCTCGGCAGGAGCTGTTCGGTCTGACCTCCAGCGAGATCATCACCGGCGTTCCGATGAACAAGATCGGACGGCCAGGGCCGGACATCTCCACGAACCCCTCGTTCTGGCTCAAGGCGCTGGCAGACAAGCTCAACGACGAGTTCCAGAAGGCCAAGGCCAACGACGAAATCACCGACATGGCGTTCCGCGCTCACCGGGTGGCCGTCGTCGAGGCGCAGCTGGTGGTCGGCACCCCGACGCCCGAACGGCTCTACCAGATCGTGCAGACCAGCAATCGCCGCGACCATGTGCACCCGCCGCTGGAGTTCAAGCCCAACGACCGGGCAAGGGCTCTTGGGCGTGGGATCATCGGCGCCTATCAGGAGAACGGGCTCCTAGACGAGATCACCGCCGGAGTCCTCACCGGCGAACTGCCCATCATTCGTCTGGCGGGGGTGCCCGGGGACGCTACCGTGTCGATGCTTCGCGATCTGCGATCGATGCGGCTCCTCGCGGAGTTCTTCCCGGTCGAGAGCGAGAAGGAGAAGCGCAGGGCCATCCGAGCGGCGCTCAGTGAGCCCCCGGCCTCTCAACTCACCAGGGAACACGTCAACCAGCGGTTGCGTGCTTGGTCCGCGCTGACCTCGGTCAGCTACCCCGACCCATGGAACCCCCGCGTTGCGGACGTCCTTCCCACGTCGATCGCCAAAGAGGGTTTTCGGCCTTCTGGCCGCGCACTCGCGGACCTGCTGGCTACCGCCACGATCGACCCGCAAACGTTCGAAGAGCTGCTGATGTACCGAGCGGCGCACTGGCTGGCCGCTTACGACATCGTTGAGGCCGATCGCGGATCGATGGGAGCGCAGACCATCCGCGCCGCCGCCGGCGAGGACGAGGACAGCGAGCAGACCGCACTGCGCATCCGGCGAAGCGTCACCAACTCGCTCAACGCGATGCGCGAGGACAGAGTCCGCGCCGTCGGGCTGCTCCGGGAGATCGCAGCCGCAATGGACGAGGACCGCCAGCCGCGGAAGGTCAACGAGACGGGGACCACGGGGCCCGAGGCAGCCGCCGAAGCCGACCGGGACTGGTTCAACACCGTGTTCCCGAAGGTCGCGCCCAAGCGCGGACGTATCGTCATGAGGGCCGACGAGAGCCCGAACGCCGCCCCGTCCCCGCCGGAGAGTGCCACCGACGCGGTGGTGCGGCTCACCATCGAGCTTGAAACGGTGATCGGCAACCTGCACGAGGAGGCCAAGCTCATCCCTGAGCTGGTCGAGCAGATGCGGTCCCACGCGGCGATCGCGGGCATCGGCCAGCCACTGTCCGAGCCGACGGCCACGACGCTGATCATGAAGCTGGTCACGACGACGAGGGACCTCAGGGAAGCCCCCGACCTGATTCTCCAGCTCACCAGGGACGTGAGTTAGGCCAGGCACACAACGCTCGGCTGGGGGAACCCAGCCGAGCGTCTCGGCCCACCACTCGGGTCCGTGTCACCAGCCGCAAAGTAGCGCTGAGTGATCGGCGACTTCACATAGAGCCGACCACCGCCCAGACCCTCGCCCGGCCGCCGGAACCCGCCGCCTACCTGCGCCGACGCCGTTCGTCTACGCGCCGTCGCAGCGGTTATCAGGCCGGTCTGCCGTACGCGGTGCCCGTCTTATCCTGCCGTGTCCGGACCGGAATTCCCTCGGCGGCCGGTCGGAGATCCCTACTTTGGGGCTCATCGCGCCGACCCGAGTCCCGGGCCTTCAGAGGCTGCCTTTCTCGGTGAAGAGATCAGCCAGCCCGGCGCGAAGTACAGGGTGCAAGGTGCGCACGGCCGAGTCGCCGACTGTCCATTCAGCTGTGCCGGTCTCTGCCTCCTTGAGTCCTTCGAGCGCTGCGAGGGCTTCGTCGGTGTCGCGGATACGCTGGAGCATCGCTACGGCCACGTCCCGGACGTGCCACCGGTTGTGGTGCGTCCCGAGTTCGGCGAGGCCGCACACGGCCTCCTTCAGGATCGTGAGGTCCTGGCTCACAATGACCGCACGATTGGCGAAGCTCGCCAGATGGTCGCACTCACTGAAGCCGAAGTTGCCGTTAAGCCGCTGAACGAACGCCTGGAAGATCCGGGTGAAGGTCGTCGGGTTGTTCTCCCACCACCGCTCCACCGACTCGATGGGCAATGCGCAGAATGCCCACGCGAACTCTCCCATGTCGTTGTAGTCGTTCAAGTCGATCTCGTTCGCCCATTGCTCCAGCTCGTCGAAGGCTGCGGGGTCGGCGATGTAGCCGGCCTGCAGTCTGGGGAACAGTCGCAATGCCCTGGCCTGCGCCGTTTCCCAGAAGCCGGTGGGGACTGGCCGGAAAACAGCTTCGATCGCGTCGAGCAGTTGCGTCGCGCTTCCGTAACGACGCTCTCGGTCGGGCGAGATCGCACGTTGGATCACTCCGCGGAGCGGGCCCGCCGGAACGTGATCGTCGATGGGCAGCCCCTTAATCGCGAGCGCCTGCATGATCTTGCCTGCGGAGTAGACGTCCGCGCGGGCGTCGATGTGCTTGGAGTCCCTCATCTGCTCGGGCGCCATGTAATAGTGGCTGCCCATGACGTCGTAGGTCTCGGTGAGCACGCTGCTCTCGTCTACGACGCGTGCGAGCCCGAGGTCGGCGATCGCCCACGCACCTCCGCGAGATCTCAGCACGTTCTCGGGTTTCAGATCGCGATGGAAGATCCCCTCGCTGTGGATGTGGGCCAGACCCCTGCAGACGGCCCGCATCACCTCGCCGATCTTCTCCGGTTCCGTGATGGCGCCGACCTCGTCGGCGAGACTTCCCAACGCGAGGGGCATGGCGTACCACATGCCCACGTCGGGATCGTTGCCGCTAGCGATGACCGGCATCACGTTCACATGGTCGAGTTCGGACATGAGCCGGAGTTCGCGTGCGAAGCGGGCGATGATGTCGGGATCCGCTTCCCGCAGGATCTTGATGGCCGTGTGGGCCTGGTCGCCTGCCGTTGCGAGATCTCGGGCTTGGTAGACGCTGGCGAATCCGCCTTCGCCGAGCTTGTGGCCTAGTTCGAACCTTCGGCCCATCGACCGGGGGCCGGAGATCACTTCGGGACGTCCGGCTTCGCGGCGCAGGCCGCTGTTGCGCCACCGGCGGACGGTGTCCAGGTCCCAGATGGCACCAGCGCTCAATTCGGCGATTGGTGCGGGGAATCCGGATTGCTGGCGGAGTTTGGTCACCTGTTGCCGGGTCACCCCGAGTTCGCCGGCGACTTCGGTCACTCCGCCAAGACGGAGAGGAGACTCATTAGTTGTCATGACGTCAACCATATCGGAAAGGGTTGGCGTCATGACGCCTATTTGGCTGGTATCGCAACCGGACCCCCTCGATTGATGTTCTCAGAAACCCTCCTTTGAGTGAGAACGGGTTCTGCGAACTGAACCGGCGTTCCACGGTCTCCGTCCAGCTGTCGATTTTCGAAGGCGCGTGCACGGATGTCCGAAGTCCTCTGCACTACGCGCTGTGGGGGCCACCGCTGTTCAGCTGTTGTGTGCAGCGGCCATACACGGTGGCTTTCAGCTCCTCGAGGGAGGGGCCCCAGTCTTCATCCCAGCAATCGGCAACGTCGTATAGCTGGCCAAGCGGCAGTGCGATGACGTCTGACCTGTACGCGGTGAGCAGGTGGACCTCTTCGACCTTGCGCGCGACCCAGCGTTCGTCGCCTTGGCCGGCCAGGTGCATGTGAGCGATGTGCCGGAACATCGTCTCGGCCGCGGACGGGATCGTGGCTGGCATTGGTGGCTGAAGCTCCGCCATCGCTTCGGGAAGTAGTTCACGGACCGGCTGCAGATCCGTGCCGTCCAGGCAGGCGAGTTCTAGCAGGGCTGGACCGTCGTGCCCGTCAGCGAGCCATTGGGCGGCAAACCATGGCAGCCGTTCCTCTGGGAGCCCGCCGAGCAGGAACAGCGCGCCCACGAGATCCAGTGGAGGAATACCTTGATCAGCACGCCAGATCATGCTTGACGACTTCCGGTGTATGCGTCGCTCTGGAGGTAGCGGTGCAAGGAGGTCTTGGGGATGCCGGTCTTGGCCGCGATGACGCCGAGGGAGTCGCCCTGAGCCTTCAGGAGCCGCGCGTACTCGATCTTGTCGTCGGAGTGGGCGACGGGGCGGCCGATCTGGCGGCCGGAGGCTTCGGCGACGGCGCGGGCGTGGGCGGCGCGTTCGGCGGTGAAGGTGCGTTCCATCTCGGCGAACAGGGCCAGCAGCAGGAACGCGATGCGGCCCATGCCCTCGTCGGTGGTGTTGATCGGGAGCGGGTCGGCCAGTGACCGGACGCCGATGCCGCGCTCGGCCAGGTCGTGGACGAGGTTGAGGACCTCGCGCAGGTTGCGGCCGAGCCGGTCCAGGGTGTGCACGACGATGGTGTCGCCGGGCCGGGCGTAGCCCAGCAGGGCGTTCAGTCCGTCGCGGTCGACGGTGGCGCCGGTCTTCTTGTCGACGTGGATCCGTTCGTCGCCGATCCCAGCGGCGGCCAGGGCGTCGAGTTGGCGTTCGAGGGACTGCTTGGTGGTGGAGACGCGGGCGTAGCCGAGCTCCATGCCGCCCTTGGGGTGATCGTTTCCGTTTCCCATCCTCAGATCGTACCGAAAGTCACCTCCGTACAATCCTTCTGGAACACTTCTTGTGGGACGGCTTCCGGAACGATGCGTGTCCGGCGGTGTCCGGTTTCCCGGCTCGGGATCGACAGCGCTGCGGGGTGTTCCACTTCCTTGGAAGTGGAACAGGTACCGCGAGCACGGTCAGCTCTGCCGTCACAGGGTCCCGAAGGGGCCCGGCCGGCTGAAATCCCATTCGTGGGCCTCCGGCAGGAACTCCGCCGGTATGCCGCACATGTTGATCAGTTCCTCGCGTTCGCGTTCGAAGGCCGCGGTGCTCCGTCGCCGCCAGGTGAGGCACTGCAGAATCCACCGCGCGGTGGCTTGGTCGGTCTTCGCCGCTTCGAAGACGTCCTTGAGCGCTGCGTCCAAGTCGGCTGGGGAATGCCGCGGCGCTGGTGGCGAGCGCGGGATCGTCGGCGGGGCGGGGCCCCAGACTCGACGGGCTGGTACGGCAGGCAGGTCAGCAGCGGGCCGAGCGTGCCCCACGCGGTGATCACTCCTGTCTCGGTTTGCCGCATGGCGAACGCGGCGGCCTGGAGCATCGCCTCCTGCTGCTCCCGGTCGAGCGCCTCGAAGGGCCGCCAGACGTTGAGCCCGGCCCTGGCCGGAGTCCCGACGGCCTCCCAGATCGTGTGGAGGACCGCTTCCGAACGCTTGCGCACCTTCGACGGCGACGTGCTGACCTCATCGAGCAGCGTCCGGAGCAGCCGGAACCAGACCCCTGCGTGAACAGACCGGCGCGGCAGGGTGACTCGGCCCGTGGTGATCGCTTCGTGGGTGCGCCGATCCAGCTCAACGGTCTCCGGCCGCGCGGGCTCGGGCGGCATCGGTTCTCCGTCGAAGGCCGCCAGCACGAGGTCACCGGCAGGTTTGACCAGACATCCGTGCTCGGCGCAGCTGAGCATCAGCGGCAGCCGCGAGAACAACGGGACGACACGGTCGGGGGCGTCGGCGCAGACAGGACACCTGTGCCACACGGCACCAGGCGCCAGCCAGGGCCGCCAGCGCGGCACGACGTTGTGTCCGACTTCGCCGGGGGTCAGCAGCACCGAGTCCTGGCGGACGTAGGTGTCGAAGTGTTCCTGGTCTCCTTCGTCGAGGGCGTCCATCAGCCAGGGCACCCACCCGGAGAACGTCATCGCCCGCAGGTCGCCGAGCTCGACGCCGGTGCGCTCGCTCACCTCGGCCAGGACGCGGTCGGGAGGGGCCCAGTCCAGGTCGGCCGCGCTCCATCCCTCGTCGACGATCGAGGCCGATCCGAGGTTGTGTTCGAGCAGGTCGTGGAGGGTCAGGGAGTGCTCGCCCGAGACCCGGTCCAGCCATGACGACAGCGCCTCGCCCGGCTGTGGCCTGGGGTGCAGCGGCCAGCGCTGGGGTCGGCCGTTCACAGCAGTTCCCGCTCGAACAGACGGCGCCGCTCGGTCGGCCCGGAGTAGGTGGCCATCAGCAGGGTGCGCCGGTTGATGGCCTCCTCGCCGGACTCGATCGCGGCGACGGCCGCGTCGGTGAGCAGCGCGGCGAGTTCGCCGATCGTCCCTTCGCTACGCGCCAGAAGGTATTCGGCCATCTCCACCGCGGCGATCGGCGAAGGCCTGCGCAGCGGGAACGACGCGGCGAAGCTGGCCAGCAGCGAACAGGCCTCTCCGCCCGGCTCCCATCTGGGCAGCACCAGCGGCTGGAACCGGTTCTCCAGCTGGTCATCGGAGCGGATCGCCAGATAGGCCTCTCTGGTGCCCACGCCGACCAGCGGGATCTTCAGCTCGTTGCCGAGGAACCTCAGGAGGTTGAGGAACTCGCGCCGCACATCGCCTCGTCCGGCCAGGACGTTGTGCAGTTCGTCGATCACCAGGACCCGCACGCCGACACGGCGTAGCAGGTTCAGCGCGACCTGCTCCAGCTCGGCGATACGGCGTCGTGGCCGCAACGGTGCGCCCATCGCGGCCAGCAACGCGGTGTAGAACCGGACCACCGAGGGCTCGGAGGGCATCTGAACCACCAGCACCGGGATCTGTTCCGCGTCCGGGCGCGAGGCCGGCAGGTGCCCGCGACGGAACTTCTCGATGATCATCGACTTGCCGTTGTTCGTCGGCCCGACCAGCAGCAGATTCGGCATCCGCTGCTTGGCCGGCCACTCCACCAGCTCCTCCAGCCGCTCCAGGGCGCCGGCGGCGCGGGTGTACCCGATCCACCGGTCAGCCCGCACGTACCTGACCCGTTCGTCAGCCGGCAGACGCGCCGCTCGTTGAGCGATCTCATGCAGGTGGTCCAGGTCTTCGGGCTCGCCGAGCTCGACCTCCCCGTTCACCACTGCTCGATCACCTCAAACGGCGTGGCCACCGGCCCCGCCGCCACGTCCCCGCCCGCGATCGGTGGCGGCGGCACCACAGCGGCCTCCCGCCGCAGCGGCGTGGCGGTCCTGCGCTGCAGCGCGCGGCGGGCCCTGCGGGTCGTGGCGGCGGCGTCCTCGGTGATCTGCCGCATCTGCTCCACCATCGCAAACAGCGCGTTCTCATCCACCTGACCACGGCCCAGCTCCCGGATGCGGGCCACAGCCGCGCGCTGCTCCCACAGGCTGATCGGCGGCCGCGACAACGTCCGGTACGGAACCTCCAGGTAACTGGTCCCCTCGGGATCCAGCGCCCAGATCCGGGAGATGTCGCGCGGGTCGCGCCGCAGCACGAACTTCCCCAGTTCCTCCCGCCGCGCGATCCACGGCTTGAGCGCAGCACAGAAGTACTGGACGTGGTCGAGGGTGAAGCCCTGCCTGCCCAGCACCCGCCGCTCCACCGGCAGGAAATCCACCAGGAACGCCGTCTCGTTCGCCACCGTCGCCGGACGGCCCCCGTCGGCGACGCCCTGCTCCCACCGCCCGGCCGGCGTCTGCTTCAGCGTGCCGTGCACCTGGCCGTGGTAGACCGCCACCGCCAGCGCCAGCCACTTGTTCAGCTCGGCCAAGGTCAGCACCGCGGTCGCCTGGCTGTCATACCGGCCGCGGTCGGCCGGGTTGGAGAACGTGGTGCCCGGCAGCTCGTGCACCATCTCCATCATGGTGCCGATCAGCCGCTCGATGATCCCGCCGAAATGCGGCTGCCCCGGCGGCCGGTAGGACTGCTTGATCCCGTGCTGGCCACAGCCCCGCTGCAGCGCCTCGCTCTTGAACTCGGTGGCGTTGTCGGTGAAGATCTCGCGCGGCTTGCCGCTCATCGGCCACGCCGCGTCCACCCCGAGCCGTTCCAGCCACGGCCGTTTGTCGGTCGCCATGTGCGCCAGGCACAACCCCACCGACAACGCCGACGGCGCCTCCAACGTCACTACCAGCCCCACCACGCAGCGGGACGCCACGTCGATCCCCGCGGTGACGTACGGCCGTCCGATCGGCCGCCGATGCCGCTCGTCCACGATCTCCAGATCAACCACCGTGTGGTCCATCTGCACCTGCTCCAACAACCCCTCGATCACCGGCGGCTCCCCACCCGCCGACCGCAACGCCCGCGCCGCGTCCGCGCCGTGGCGAGCCGCCGACGTCGCCACCGGATCCAACTGGGCAATCCGACGCTCCAACGTCCCCCGCGACGGCACCGCAAGGCCACGGACCCGGCACTGCCGGACGACCTCCTTGTAGACCGCGCTCACCGTCCGGCGCTGCCGGGTCAAGTACCGGGACCGGATCACCTCGGCCAGCAGCGCCTCAACCTCCTCCGGAATCCGGCCACGGCCCCGACCGCCACTCGACCGGCGAGCAAGCAGATCAGACGCCACCCCCGAACCCGTTCGCCACCGCTTCAGCAGTCCATAGACCTGGCGGCGAGAGATCCCCAGCTCAGCCGCTGCCTCATCCGCTTTCGCGATCCGAACCTGCGGCTCCCGTGCCAACCGACCGATCACCTCGGCCCGCCGGACAGCCACCGACCACTCCTCCGCCGAAGCCGTCAGCACACCGAGCTCCGCCACGCCGTCGACCATGCCGACCTCACCGCAGTGAACACCAGTACAGACAAAGATCGACGGTAGTGCACAGGAGTACAGGAATCAGGACCTTCCGAAGCCCTCTGCAATCAGCCCCATCACCGCAGGACGGCGGTGAACACGACTACGGGAATCGACACAGAGCGATCTTCAGAAAACGAAGGTTTCTTGAAGATCGTCACGCGGATGGGGCCGTACCGATCGGCGTGGTGGCCCCCGGGATGGCTTCAGCGGTGCCGCGTGCCTGCCAACTGCCGACTCTGGCAGCGCCTGGCAATGCGGGAACCGTCCGACCGCCCCCACCTCACGCTCCACTCGCACGGGTTCGCGGCGCTGACGCGAACCCGTGCGAGTGGAGCGTGCTACTCGTCCGCCAGGTCGCGCTGCAGGCGGGCGACCAGCGCCTGCAGCCGCCGGCGCATGTCGCCCGGTTCGAGCGTCGGGCTCATCGTGCCGTGGGTGGGAACGACCCGTGCGAAATTGAAGCCGTCGAGCCGCTGGAGTGAGCCGACCTGGGCGGGCCAGGAGTACCAGCACACGGACGGTTCTGCGCTGAGGTCATGACGATAGGGGTCCCAGCCGAGCGAGTCGCCGGTGAACAGGGTGCCGTCGTCATTCAGGTACATAACGTGTCCCTCGGTGTGCCCGGGGGTGGGGATCGCCAGCACGCCGGCGGCAACCTCGCAGGTCTCGGCACTTCTCAGGATCCGGCCTGCGAATGGGGCGGCGTCAGCGTCGGCGGCATGGATGACCACTTCAGAGCCGAATGCATCGGCATAGCGCTCGGCGTCGCCGACGTCGTCGCGGTGCGTCAGCAAGATCGCCGTGATTCCACCGAGCGATTCCATCCAGGCGCAGAGCGACGGGGTGAAGCGCGGCGCGTCGACGAGGAGGTTGCCCTCGGTGCGCTGCACGAGGAAGGCGTTGCCGCCTGCGGTTTTGGGCGAGTTCGAGCCCGTCCGCCAGGTGCCGGGTGTGATCTCCAAGGGGTGGTGTCGCCGCCACGTCACGCCGGATTCGGTGCCGATCGACCGGGACGGGCACACCTCGGCGGCGAGCTGTGCCTGCAGGATCTCGTCTTCGGTGGCCGGCTGGCGGGTCATGACGAAATGCTCGCCGTCAGTTGCCAGCCCGAACAGCGTCGGCGCGAGCGAGACCGAACCTCCGCAGCCGATACAGCGGTCGTCGACGAACCAGTCTCCGGCCACGTTCTCAGGGTGACGCCGGTCTCCGCGGGCCATCGCCGTTCCTCCTCTGAGCAAAGGTCACCAGGGGGACAAACGTATCACCTAATGGAACATTGATGTTCCATTAATGATCAGCGATGTAACTTATCGGGGTCCGGTAGTACAGTGACCAGTATGAATGAGCCTGGACCCGAGGCCGCAGGAGCACGAACGCGCAGTCGTACACGCCGCGCCATCCTCAGCGCGGCCGCCTCTGTGCTCGGCCGTGACTATCACGCCACGCTGGCGGATATCGCAGACGCCGCCGGCGTCGGCCGCACGACACTGCACCGCTACTTCTCCGACCGCACCGGGCTCATCAGCGCAGCCATCGAGGACTCCATCGCGGCGATCGATGAGTCGGTGGCCGGCGCGGCCATCGACCAGGGCTCCCCCATCGAGGCGATGCGCAGGCTGGTCACGGCGATGGTGGCGGTCGGCGACCGGCTGGTATTCCTCTTCGGCGATCCACGCGTTCTGGAAGGCCGCGGCGCAGCAAAGACACCGGAGCCTCTCGATGACCCGGTGCTCACTCTCATCAAGCGCGGGCAAGCCGAAGGCGCCTTCGACCCGGACGTCACTCCCGCCTGGATCCAACGTGTGCTCTGGTCGCTGGTGTACACCGGGTACCAGGACGCCGAGGCCTGTGGGCTGCCGAGGCACGGCATCGTCTCCGCTGTCATCCGCACGCTCGAAAACGGTATCCATACGTCGAATCCGGAACACCGTCAGGCATGAGCCGCGAACTCAGCCATCCAACAGGTCCGGGCTTGGGGAACATCGGTACAGCGGTTGGCGCTGAGAACGATCTTGAGACGTGAGCGGTGAACTTCTAGCACGGGTGGTCTGCTTCCCGGGGCCCTTCGGCCAAAGATCCACGTTCTGTAGCGGCGGGTGGTTGGCTCCGCCGCATGCCGGTGGAATTTCTGACGGACGAGCAGGCCGAGGCGTACGGGAAGTTCGTTGAGGAGCCGACGCGCCCGGAGTTGGAGCGCTTCTTCTTCCTGGATGACGTGGACCGGGATCTGATCGCGCTGCGGCGTACGCGGTACCACCAACTGGGCTTCGCGCTGCAGATGTGCACGGTGCGCTACATCGGCAGGTTCCTCCCCGACGATCCTCTGGGTGTGCCGTGGCCGGTGGTGGAGCACCTGGCCGAGCAGCTCGGCATCGAGGACGTCTCGGTCGTGAAGCGGTACACCGAGCGTCCGAAGACCGCGTACGAGCACGCGTGGGAGATCCGGGACGCGTACGAGTATCACGAGTACGACGACCCGGAGTGGGGTCGGAAGTTCCGGACGTTCTTGCACGGGCGGGCGTGGACCGCGCATTCGGAGGGGCCGAAGGCGCTGTTCGACTATGCGGTGGGCTGGCTGCGTAAGCACCGGGTGCTGCTGCCCGGGGTGTCGGTGCTGGCGCGGCAGGTGTCCGAGGTCCGCGAGATCGCGGACAAGCGCCTGCACACGACAGTCGCCAGGGCGGCCTGGTGGGCGGACCGGTCGCTGCCCGCCGACCTGGTGGCGCTGCTGGAGACGCCGGAGGGCAGGCGGTACTCGTATCTGGAGACCACCCGCCGGCCGCCGACGAAGACCACGGGGACGGCGATGAAGCGGGCGTTGGAGCGGGTGGATGAGATCGCCGTGTACCGGCTGGGGCGGGTGAAGCTGGACAAGCTACCGCCGAACCGGCTCGCCGCGCTGGCCCGTTACGGCCTGGGGTCGAAGGCGACAAGCCTGGAGCGGGCGAGCGAGCCGAAGCGCACCGCGATGCTGACCGCGGTGATGCGGCACCTGGAGGCCAAGGCCATCGACGACGCGCTGGAGCTGTTCACGGTGCTGATGTCGACCAAGCTACTCAGTACCGCGAAGCGGCTCACGAACAAGGATCGGCTCTCCACGCTGCCGCAGCTGGAGAAGGCGTCCCGCATCACGGCCCGCATCTCGAAGGTGTTCATGGAGGAGCTGGAGCACATCGAGGAGAGCGGCAAGGCGGTGGATGCGGCCGCGATGTGGAAGGCCCTGGAGGAGGTCGCGCCGAGGGCCCAGCTGTGGAGCGCGGCCGCCACGGTGGCGAGCCTGGTCCCGGAGGACGACAACTCGGCGGAGATCGCGATCCGCGAGGCGTTGGCCAACCGCTACAACACGGTGCGCCCGTTCCTGTCGCTGCTCGGCGACACCAAGATGCTCGGCGCGGCCCCAGCCGGGGAGCGGGTCCTGGCCGCGGTCAAGGGCCTGCCCGCGCTCAGCCGGCGCCAGGTGACGAAGAAGCCGCTGCTGAAGCGGGAGGTTGACGACAAGGTGGTGCCGCCGTACTGGCGCAAGGCGGTGTACGCGAACAAGGACCTGCCGCAGGGCGCGGTGGACCGCGACGCCTATGTGGTGTGCGTGCTGGAGCAGCTGTACCGGGCGCTGGTCAGCCGCGCCATCTTCGCTTCCCCCTCGCACCGCTTCTCCAACCCGCGCGCCCGTCTGCTGGACGGCAAGCCGTGGCTGGTGGTGCGCGAGGACGTACTGGCGGGCCTGAGCCTGGAGGCGCCCGTCGAGGAGCATCTGGCGGAGCTGGTGCGGGTACTGGACGCGGCGTGGAAGCAGATGGCCGAACGCCTCGAAGAGGCCGGCGCGGATGCGAAGGTCAGCATCGAGGTGCAGCCCAACGGGCGGGCCAAGCTGAACGTGGACGCGCTCGGGGCACTCGGGGTGCCCAAGTCGCTGGCCTGGCTGCGGCGCCGGGTGGAGAAGATGCTCCCGAAGATCGACCTGCCGGACCTGCTGTTCGAAGTGCACTCCTGGACCGGGTTCCTGGACGCCTTCGTGCACCTGGGCGACGGCAAGACCCGCATAAAGGACCTCACCACCTCGGTCGTCGCGCTCCTGGTGAGCGAGGCGTGCAACATCGGCATGACCCCGGTGACCAACCCCGGCCACGAGGCGCTGACCCGCTCCCGGCTGGTCCACGTCGACCAGTACTACCTTCGCGCCGACACCATCGCCGCGGCCAACGCCGCTCTGATCGAGGCCCAGGCGAAGGCGCCGATCGTGGCGCACTGGGGCAACGGACTGCTCGCCTCCGTCGACGGACTGCGCTTCGTCGTCCCGGTCCGCTCCATCAGCACCGCCCCGAACCCGAAGTACTTCGGGTTCAAGCGCGGCATCACCTGGCTGAACGCCGTCAATGACCAGGTCTTCGGCATCGGGCAGATGGTCGTCCCTGGCACGCCCCGCGACTCCCTGCACATCCTGGACGCCCTGCTGAACCTCGATGGCGGGGTGAAGCCGGAGATGGTCGCCACCGACAACGCCTCGTACAGCGACATGGTGTTCGGCCTGTTCAAGATCCTGGGCTACAACTTCTCCCCGCGGTTCAAAGACCTGGACGACCAAAGGTTGTGGCGGGCGGAGATGGACGGGATCGAGACCGGCGGCTACGGGCCGCTGACGGACCTGGCCCGCACGAACAAGGTGAACCTGAAGAAGGTGACCGCAGAGTGGGAGGAGATGCTGAAGGTGGCCGGCTCGCTGGTCACCAACCAGGGGCGGGCCTATGACCTGCTGCGGATGTTCGGCAGCCATGGACGACCGACGCCGCTGGGGCAGGCGTTCGCCGAGTACGGGCGCATTGCCAAGACCCTGCACCTGCTCCAGGTCGTCGACCCGGTCGATGACACCTACCGGCGGCAGATGGGCAAGCAGCTGTCCGTCCAGGAGTCCCGCCACACGCTCGCCCGGGACATCTGCCACGGCAAGCGGGGCACCATCCACCAGGCATACCGGGACGGCATGGAGGACCAACTCGGATCGCTGGGACTGGTGCTGAACGCCGTCGTGCTCTGGACGACGAAGTACATCGACGCTGCGGTCGCCCAGCTGCGTGCCGAGGGCTACGAGATCAGCGATGAGGATGTCGCCCGCCTCTCCCCGCTGAAGTTCAAGAACCTCAACGTCCTGGGCCGCTACAGCTTCACCCCCTCCACCCCGCGCCAGGGCCTGCGTCCGCTGCGCGACCCGGACGCTCCCGAGCTCGACGATGACGAAGACGGGGACGAGTGGGCCGCCCCGGCACAGGACTCGTCAACTTCTCGCAGTACTACGACTGGGCTGGGAGCAGGGTGAGGCGAACGCTTCGGCCCTCCAGGTGGAAGCTGAGAGGAGAGTGATGAACGAACCGGACGATATGGCCCTTAGAACCCGTCTTTGAACGGCCCTTGAGCAGACTGTCGGGAGAGATCGCGGGAACGCCTCCTCTGATTGGGAACGCATCGAGCCTTCTCGCCGGGCTGAGCGGTCATCGATCGCCCGGCCGTCTCGCTGCCGGGGCGGTTGCGGCAACTCTGATGGACGCGCATCAAGGTGCGAGCGATGAGGTCTCGCGGCACTTCGCCGCCTGGGCAGCGGCTCAGCGGGCGCGGCGGATGGGCTGCCTGGTCTGGGTGGGATTGGTGGTGAGGAAGTCCAGGATGGCCCGATAGACCGGCTCCGGCTTCTCCATCACCAGGAGGTGGGATGTGCCGGGTACGACGGCGAGCTCGGACTCGGGGATCGCCCGGTAGAGCGCGATCGTGTGCTCCAGCGTTACCGCGTCGTCGTCCCCGGACATGACGAGGGTGCGGCTCGCGATGCGGCCGAGGTCGTCCTCTGTCAGGTTCGGCTCGGACCGCGCCATGCGCAGCAGCTTGTCCACGACGACGGGGAAGTGTTCCTGGCCGTCGGGTGACACTTCGCCGTAGCGGGCACCCAGGTACGGCACGGCCTCGGCGAATCCGTCCAGAACGCCGGGCACCAGGCCGCCGTGTCGGAAGTTGCCGCTGATCAGGACGAGACGCCGCACGAGGTCGGGGCGGCGCATCGCGACGATCATCGCCACGTTCGCGCCGTCGCTGTGGCCGACCAGGTGCGCCGGGCCGCCGACCGCCTTCTCCAGGAAGGCGATCATGTCGTCGGCCATGACGTCATACGACAGCGGGCCATGGACGTCGGGTGTGTGGCCGTGACCGCGCCGGTCCACCGTGATGACGCGCAGGCCATCGAGAACGGGCAGGGCCGGGACGAACATCCGCGAGTCGACGAAGCCACCGTGGAGCAGGACGACGGGTTCACCGTCGCCCTGCTCGTCGTACCAGGTCGCAACCTCACCGAGCTGAATGATCGCCATATGATCCATTGTGGCCCACGTGGGACAGCGACGGCATCGGCGGGTCACCCTGAAGAAGATCGACGTCGTCGGCTACGCCGTCTGGGCCGGCATCGAAGCCATCGGCGCGGCCGTCCTCGGTCCGGTGTTCCGGCTGACACGCATTCCGTGTGCCGGTCAGCCGATCGTCCTGGCTGCCCGGCACACGGACTCCGGCCTTGAGGGCCATCGGGGCAGCCGTTAGCGCCAAGGGCTGCCCCGATGGTCCCCAAGGCTGTAGACATCGGCCCCGACCACGAGTTCGACGCCGGGATGGTCGCCGTCGCACGGCGACAGGTCGAACGGATGCGGATGATGGAATGGGAACTTACGGGCGCCCACCCGAGCGACGTCGACCCAGACGCCGAGTGATTCTCACAAACGACCCTTTGCCCGAGCAAGATCAAAGATGGCGTCCCCGTGATCGCGAACCGGCGGTTCGGTTCGCAGAACTCGTTCTCACTCAAAGGTGGGTTCGGGGTACTTCTGGGAATCGTTTGTGACAGTCTCCGGTGCCATGACGGTCCCTCAAGAGGCTTCCGCGAGCGACGCGGACGATGTCGAGCGCCACCCCTGCCCGCGCTGCCGAGCCGAGCCCGGCTCGCCGTGCCGCTCTCGCTCCGGGGCGGTCGCCGGCACCTACCACACCGGCCGCTTCACCAAGGTGCCCCGGCTCGCCAAGCTCCTGCGCGTGCCCACCCCAGCCGACCGCGGGCCCGGCCAGCCGTGGCGCCCCGGTACCCCGGTCCCGCTCGCCCTCGCGCCGGACACCCCGACCGCCGACATCCGTATCGGGTACGCGCGGTGCTCGACGCTCACCCAGGAACTCCAGTCGCAGCTCGACGCCCTCACCAAGCACGGCATCCCGCGCGACAAAGTGTTCTCCGAGAAGATCAGCACCCGGGTCCGTGTCCGCCCGCAGTTCGAGGCCGCGCTCGCACTCGCCCGCCAGATCAAGGCCCACGCCCCGCACTGCCGGGTCATCTTCACCGTGTACGAGATGAAGCGCCTGGGCCGCGACGCCGCCGAACTCACCGCACTCGCCGACCACCTCACCGCTCATGGCCTGGTCCTGGAGATGCTCGCCGGACCTCTGCCGGGGATGTACGACCCGAGCGGGCCCGGAAGGCTGCTGTTCGCGTTCTTCGCGGCAATGGCGGAGACCGAGCGGGAGAACATCCGGGAGTCGACCCTCGAAGGACTCGACGCAGCGGCCCGCAAGGGCAAGCACGGCGGCCGGCCGCCCGTCATCACCGAGGACATGCTGCACACCGTGCTCCGGCGCCGGGCGAACGGCGAGTCGGTCGAGCAGATCCAGCCCGACCTGATCATCCCCACCGGCAAGCGCAAAGGTCTGGCCCCCAGCGTCGCGAGCGTCTACCGCGCGCTTGCCGAGCACGAGAAGCAGGAGGCGTACCCCGAGGCCGTCGCCCAGGCACACGCCGACTTCGCCGACCTCCAGGACGTCGACGACATCCCTCGCCCCCGCCGAGTCCGCATCCGGCGCCCCGGCGACCCGCTCACAGCCGAAGAAGTCGATCTCCGCCAGCGACTCCAGAGCCAGGCTCACCCGAACTCGGAGACCGCCACCCAGGAACCATGATCGTTCTCAGCGCCAACCGCTGTACCGATGTTCCCCAAGCCCGGAGACGGTCCGCCATCCACGATCCACGCGAGTACATGATAATCAGCATTGTCATGTAGCCTAGTTTCGCGGAATAATAAACCGCGAAACTAGTTCCACGTTTCACGTGAAGGCATTATGATCGTGCCGTGATCGAGAACGATTCAGGAGATGCCTCAGCCGTCACCGGCTCCGGGCCCGCCGACAGCGAGCCTTCGTCCGGGGTCGCGGGTGCGGCGGGGAAGGCCCTGGCGCGATGCGAGTGGTGCCAGCAGCCGCTTCCGCCGCCCCGCAACCCCCGCCGCGGCGGCCGCCCGCAGCGCTACCACCAGGCGGGCGAAGGGCCGGATGGGCAGAACTGCAAGGCGCTGGCCGACGCCGCGCGCAAGACCGCCACCGCCACGGCCGCCGCCGAACCGCTGGCCGGGCTGCGCGCGTTCGCCGACCGCGCCGCCGCCGAGCGTGCCGCGTTCGCAGAGCGACTCGACCAGCACATGGCGGCCCTGCGAGATCTTGCCGTCCTGGAGCGGGAGGGTGCCGGCCGCCTCAACGAGGTTGTGGACGCCGTCACCACCCGCAACACCGAACTGGAACGTCAGACCGCTGCGGCTCGCACGGCGGCGACCGAGGCCGAGGCTGCCCAGGAGCAGGCCCTGCGCCGAGAAGAGAGCGCGGCCGAGGCCCGCGCCACGGCCGAACGAGAACGCGACCAGGCCCGCGCGGCGGCGGTGGCGGCCGACAACCGCGCCGGGCTCGCCGAAGAATTGACCACCGCTCACGAGTTGGCCCGCCACCAAGCCGAGAGGGAGACACGGTCGGCCCTCGACGGCCGCGACGAAGCGCGCGGCGAGCGCGACAGCACCCGCGCCGAACTCGCCGGCGCCGAGCAGCGGCTGGGGCAGGTCCGCGAGGAACTCGCTCAGGTGAGAGTGCTTTTGGAAGAAGAACGAACCCGACGCGAAGCCCTCGCCGAACAGGCCGCCGCCGCCGACGCCCGGGCCCGCTCGGCCACCGTCCGCGCCGAGCACGCCGAGCACGCCGCCGCAGCGCTCCGTGGTCAGCTGGCTCACGCCGAGACCGGTGCCGAGAGCGCCCGCGCAGCCGCCGACACGGCCCGCACCGAACTGGCCGCCGAGCGCGCCGGCCGCCAGGCTGAGGTCGCCGCCCTCACCCGGGACCGCGACACCGCCCGCGACACCGCCGACAACCAGCGCGAACGCGCCGCCCTTGCCCAGCACCGTGCCGTGACGGCCGAAGCGGCGTCTCAGATCGCCGCCCACCTGCCCGCGATCACGGACATCGGTTCCGTCTCCGGCGTCAGGATCGGCGCCTCCGGCGCGGTCCTCGCCGAGACCGCCTCCACCGACGGTGGCATTGTGCTCGACGGGCTGCCCACCCGGATCCCCGCCGAGACCGCACTGGAAGTCGCCTCCGCCATCCTTGCCCTGCACGCGCACCAAGCGCGGCCGACCTCATCCGAGAACCCCGACCCTTCAGCCGAGCGGCCATGAACGCACCGGTCCGCGAGAGCAAGGATCGCCGCACCAGGAGCGAAGTGGATGGTCAGGCGTCCCTGAAGAACTCGGCCGCGCTGCGCGCACCATCACCGCGTGCGACAGAGTTCGAGGGTGACCGGCCTGTCGGCAAAGCGCGCCATCAGTGGCCCGATTGCGTCATGACCGGTGTCGGCCCGTGGTGGGTGCGTCTTGGTGGCCGATCCCACGGGCTACTCCAGTCAACAGGCGCCCGTGCAGCCTCGCCCGAGTCTGGGGTGAAACACCAATGTGAGCACGCTGGGTGACTGGGCGGTTAATTCGGATGAATGGACCGGGACGGGCGGAAGTAGCCCGGTGTCGCGTTGTGCCGACTTGCGTGCATCGCTCGGGCGGGAAGTGCTGTCGTGGTAGCCGGATCGCTTCGGCGGTGGGGGGCTGACCGCTCCTGCCGGGGAATGCGCGTGGTTTTGGGGCTTGTGTT
This sequence comes from Spirillospora sp. NBC_01491, assembly GCF_036227065.1. Taxonomy (GTDB): domain Bacteria; phylum Actinomycetota; class Actinomycetes; order Streptosporangiales; family Streptosporangiaceae; genus Spirillospora; species Spirillospora xylanilytica. The sequence continues at coordinate 723,252 of NZ_CP109432.1, read as the reverse complement.
TTCGGTCCCTTATTGTGGCGCCCTTGGTGCGGGTTGCCCTCTCGGGAAGGCGGGGGGACAGTGCCGTAGGACCCGGTTCGACGGAAACCGGGGACACGGCAAAGGGGCTGCTCTTCTTGGGATTCATGCGGATCAAGAACACCGGGTACAACTCGGCGCTGGTACTGCCGACCGGGGCATGGAAAGCGATGTTCGTGCGCGGCGATCAGGTGGCGCAGACCAGCGCGGCGGGCCTGGACCACAACGGGCCGATCGGCGCCGCGAGCATTCACAGCGGGAAGCTGAACGGTATTCCCGAACCGTACAAGAGTGCCTGTGAGGGCGCGCTGATGCTGCCGATGACCGGCGGGTCCTGGCAGATGCTGCTGTTCAAAGGCGACCGGGTGTGTTGGTACCACTGGGACACCAAGGTCCGCAGCGAGGGCCCAGTTACCGAACTGAGGCACGCCGACGGACTACCGGCCTGGGGCACGATGCTGCCCGCCGGCTACCGCGAGGGCGTGGACGCGCTGCTGATGGACTCCACGGCCGAGTCGCCGTATTGGACGACCTATGTGTTCAAGAACGACCGGGTCGCCACCATCGACTGGCGAAACGGCTGCACCCGGGAGTGCCGGATCTACGAGGGCGCGCAGCCCACCGCGGGCTGGGCGAAGCTGCCGGCCGAGTGGCTGCGCGACTACGACCACGTACTGCCGCTGCCGGGCGTGTCGGGCGCCAAGCGCAGCCTGCTGATCAAGGGCGGCAACGGGTGCGTGTTCAACTGGAACACCGGCCCGGAGAAGACCGGCGCGCTCACCACGCTGATGCCCGAGCTGGCCGCGCTGCCCGCGCCATTCACCACGCAGTACAAGCCGATCGTGGGCCGCTGGGCGACTCCGGCCGCGCCCAACCCGGTCACCGTGCGTGTCGATCTGGACGGCCTGGGCGCGACGCGGCAGTTCAGCGGCGACATCGACCAGTTCAACGGCGCGACGCGGTCCTTCCTGTACTCTTTCCGCGTCAGCGCGCCGGCCATCGCCGCCTCGGCCACCGAGGTGACCGCCGTCGGCAGTGTGCAGTGGAAACCACCGTACGTCGGCTGCACCGCCAAGATCACCATTCCGCGGGTAGCGGAGAGCACCCCCGCCCCCACCCTGCGGCTGGAACTGCGCTTCGACGACGGCAACGTCGTCCCCTACGTTCTGCCCTACGAAACGGCGCACCTGCGTACCGTCGACCTGGAGATCGACGCGATGGCCGGCCGGGCCGCGCTGGCCTCCTACAACACCGCCACCGATGCGGTGGCGGGCCCGCCCGACTACGTCGACCGGCAGCTGACCATCGCCTCCGCTTTCGCTGAGGCGGGCATCGAGTTGCGCTCCGCGGGCACGGTCAACGAGGTCGGCACCGCCGACTCCGGCACCGACCTGAGGTGGTCGGACTCCGAACTGCACACCGCGATGCTCCACAACTTCTCCGGCCACGCCGAGACCGAGCAGTGGAAGCTGTGGACGTTTGTAGCCAGTCGGCACGTCAACGACAACACGGGCGTCATGTTCGATGTCAACGAAGGCAAGCAGCGGCAGGGCATGGCCGTCTTCTACGACCAGATCAGCGGTGAGCCCGGCTACTTCATCCTGGGCCTGTACGTCCATGAGCTCGGCCACTGCCTCAACCTGCAGCACTCGTGGCAGAAGAACGACTCCGGGGCCCCGCTCGGCCCCAGAGACGGCCGTGGCGACCTGTCGTGGATGCAGTACTGGAACCTGTACACCGCCGAGAACGGCAGTAGCGGCTGGGACGTCTTCTGGAGCCGGTTCCCGTTCACCTTCACCGCCAACGAGCTCGCCCACCTGCGGCACGCCTTCCGCTACGACATCATCCCCGGCGGGGCCAACTGGGCCGCGCAGGGCAGCGCCGCCTACAACACCCAAGACCCGGCGCTGGCCGCGATGGACGACCCGATCGCCGACGATTCCGGCCTGGCCCTCACCTTGTCGGCCCGGCCGTTCGCCTATGGCGAGCCGGTCACCGTCGAGATCAAACTCGCCCGCGACGGCCGGGATGTCACCGTGCACCGCGACCTGTCGCCCAAGAGCGAATACCTCACCATCGCCATCACCGCCCCCTCCGGCATCACCCGGCCGTTCCGGCCGCTGGCCCGCCAGTGCAACGGGCACAGCGACGACACCCTGACCACGTTGACCGCCGGGGTGCCCGCCCTGTACGAGTCGGCCTACCTGGGCTCGGGCGCCGACGGCCAGTACTTCACCGACCCCGGCCTCTACACCGTCCGCGCCCTCTACACCGCACCCGACGGCTCCCGCGTGGTCTCACCTGACCTGACCATTCGGATCCGGCTGCCGCGCACCGGCGACGACCAGGACGCTGGCGAACTCCTCATGGGCGACCAGGCCGGCACCCTGATGGCGCTGCTGGGCTCGGACTCACCCGCCCTGCAATCGGGCAACACCGCCCTGGCCGAACTGTCGGACCGCTTCGCCGACCACCCCCTGGCCGTCTACTCCCACCTCGCCCAGGGCGCCAACGCCGGCCGCCACTACCAGCACATCCGCGACGGCCGGCTTCACATCCGGCAACCCGACACCCAAGACGCCGTCACCCAGCTGACCGCCGCCGTCGACGCCTCCACCGGCCCGGGTGGCCTCAACGACATCACCCTCAACGCAGCCATGCGCCGCCTGGCCACCGTCCACGCCAAGGCTGGCGACCGCACCGCCGCCGACACCACCCTTGACCGCATGGTCGACCACTTCCGCGCCCGGCACCTCCCCGCGCACATCCTGACCACCATCCAGGACCAGGCCGACGCCACCCGTCGGCAGATCATTCCCAGTGACCAGAACCTCCCCCGCAAGGGCCGCAAGCGCACCTGATCTCCACCACCCCGGCCACAGCGTGCGCCCACCACCAGGCGGTGGGCGCACGCGGCTCCAGGGCCGGCCGGTCCACCACCGAGAGCCGGTGGCCGGGAAGGCGATCGGGCGCGGACCTCGGCGTTAACCGATCGATAAGCGGGCCCGCTATGTTCCTCCGGCCAGTCTCGGTCATCGAAGGAGACATACCGGTGCATACCCAGGTCACTTCACAGGAAAGCCGCACGCTGCGCGCGGGCGAACCGCCACGACGCCCCCGGGCGTGACGTCGTGACGAACCCGACCGAAGGGCGCGAGCAGCGGCAGCCGCCGGCGACCGCCTGGCGGTACGGCGAGTTCTGGGACTTTGCTGATCGGCTGGCCAGCGCACTCGCCCTGAACGGTGGAGCGGGTGTCTGGGTATGGCCCGAGAACGTCAACGGCCCCGAATTGTCCCCCGAGTATGTGCTCTTCTGTCTGGACGAGCTGGTCGATCTGGCCAAGGCGGACACCGATGTGTCGACGTTGCTGTGGGAGGCGGGTCAGGGCTGGCGGTTCTCCCTGGAGACTTTCCGCGGCGCCCACACCGTGACCACGCTCAAGACCGCCTACCCCTGGCAGCCCCTGGCGGGCGGCGAGGAGGCGGCGGACGAGCAGGTCGTGTTCGCCGCGGCTGCCGCTGCGTGCCGTGCGCATCCCCGTTCACCCAGGTTCCACGTGCACGTCGGGCCGGTGGAGTCATGGGACTGGATGGTGGAGGCGTTGATCGCGGCCGGTGCACGCAGCCGTTGTCTGGAGGCAGACCATGGAGGCCGGTACTTTAAGGTGAGGCCGCCGCTGTCGGCCCAGCAGGTGGACGCGCTGCGCCTCCTGGACCGCGGGGAGCCGGGCGTCACCGTGTCCTGTGAGCCTCCCGAGGCAGATCTGTGGCGCGTCGATCCGGCCGCACCCGACCCGTACTGCGACTACGACCCCCACGCCTGGTGGAGGTGGCAGCTGGCCGGCGGCCACCCCGACAAACGGCCACCCCGGGGACAAGGGGTGTCGGTAAGAGTCGTGTCAGCAGGTACACGCGATTGAGTTCACCCAGGTCAGCGGTGGTGTAATTCAGGGAGCGGCCTCGTCCAGGACGTCGTGGGAGGCTGATGCCTTGATGGCGCGGGGCCGGCCTTTGGCTTCGGGGACGTGCTTGTAGAGCGTTGTCGATTTCCGAAGTCGTCTGCACTGATGTCCACAGTGCTCTGCACTTGGGCCGGTAACTGATCAGATGCCCATCTCATCCTGGCGTCGGCGACGGGCCGCGGACGGGGCTGTTGGGAGCTGCCCGCGATGGTCACGGATCTGCTGCCAGGGACCTCCAGCGGCGGGCGTGGGCGGGGGCGGTTGCCGGCTCTACCGGGTCCTGGAACGCGCCGGAGCCGCCACGTGACCACGCCCCAGATCGCGCACTGGGGGTGCGGCCGGTCGGGTGGCCCCGGAGAATCGCACCCCGGGGCCACCTGACCGGCCGCACCCCTCGTAGCCGAGGCGGGGCTGGCCGGTGTGGGGGCAGATGTACTGGGGCCCGGCCGCACTTCGGTGCCGGTCAGTTCGGCACGGCGCCCAGCAGATAGACCGCCTTCTCGAACCTCCCCTCGGTGAGGGGGACGCCGGTGATGTGCTCTGCCAGCGCGAACGCCTTGGCGATCGGGTTCTCCTCGCCTTCGTCCTCGATGAACCGGAAGCCGATGGCGCGCATGGCGTCCATGAGGTCGGTGACGGCGGTGCCCTGCCGCTCCTCGAGCCAGAATGGCCGGATCCTGGGTATAGACGCTGCTGGAGTGGCAGACCAGGCGGGTGCCGGCCGACAGCCGGGTGAGCCTGTCACGGTGGCCGAGCAGGTACGCGCCGGGTTCGAAGGCCACCGCCCAATCGTCGATCGAGAAGACGCCGACCAGGTCGTCGTCCTCGTCCATGTCCAGCTCGTGCATGGCTTCGGCCCCGGTGATGCGCGGCGGATCGACCGAGAGAAGCCCCAGCCTCTCCAGGAGCTGCTGAGGGGACAGGCCGCGCACCATCGCCACGGCGTAGTTCTCGCGAGGGTCCCGGGGCAGCGGCCCGTCCAGGTGAAGTTCTCGTCGGACTTGATCACGTGGTGGAATGTTGTCATCTCCGGCGGACACTTCACCGGCCAGGCCCGCGCCCGTCGCCGTCCAGCAGCATCCACGCCGCGATCAGCTCCTCCGGCTCCCACTCCCGACGCACCATGCACCCATTCGCTCGATCGGCCCCCCGAGGTCGGAAAAACCCTTGAACGGCCGAGATGCACTACCGCTCGGTAAACCCGACTTGCAACGATCACGAACCGCAACCGTGACCCTTCACTTGGCTACCTGGCGGCTGGGGACACGTTCGGGAGCGGAGGGCCTAGTCCGGCGGAGACACCAGAAGGTCGATGCCGTTGTCGCGTATCGGTTCCGCAACCTCCAGGCCGGCGCGGACGAGTTCGCCACCGCCCTCTGAGGCGTAGACACCGCGCACCCGTTCCCGGGCACGCAGCGGCGCGCACTTACACGAGCCCGGGAATCTACGGGCCCACAGGGCAAAAGCCTGGCAGCGGCACATCTGTGAAGTAGAGTGCGGCCCGGACGACAGGCCGCACCCGGGTGAGCCTGCGCGGTAGCCCTCCTGCACGCTCAGCCCGGATCACGTCGCCAGCGCGACACTCTCGGCGGACGACCCAAAATCACGTGCGACCTTCGACCATTCATGCTGGGATCGATCACTATGAATGCCCATTTCCTCAATGAAGCCGACTTGATGGATAGGATGGAGCGGAATCTGGCGGAACACGCCTGCCACCTGCATCGGAGTATGGCCGGTGCGACCGTAACGGAGACTGGTGACCTCCTGGTCGCCGACAGCGGCTTGGACGACGACACTTTCAACATCGTTGCCGCGGCCCGCTTCACCGCCGCCACCGCTGCGGCACGTATCACCGAGACCGCCCGGACTCTGACTCGCACCGGCCGCCGTTTCTCCTGGTGGGTGGGACCTGCTTCGACACCACCAGACCTCACCGCCCGTCTGATTGCGGCCGGTCTTCCGGCATCCGAACGCGAGACAGCCATGTGGGCCGAGCTGGACGACAGCCTGCCGCTGCCCGCCGCCCAAGGGCTGGACATTCAGACGGTGGCCACGTCCGAACAGCTCGCCGACTACGCCACGGTTCTCGCTGCGAACTGGACCCCGCCCGCTGACACCGTCCACCGCTTCTTCGCCCAGGCCGCCCCGCAGGCACTGGCCGCGCACTGTCCGGCCCGCTACCTGGTCGGCTACATAGACGGCCGTCCGGTCTGCTCGGCCGAGGTGTTTCATCACGCGAGGGTTGCCGGGATCTACAACATCTCCACCCTGGCCACCCACCGCCGACGCGGCTACGGCGGTGCCATCACACTCGCCGCACTCCACACGGCCCGCGACCGAGACCACCACATCGCGGTCTTGCAGGCGTCCACCGACGGCGAACCCGTCTACCGCCGCCTGGGATTCCGCTCCTGCGGCCAGTTCACCGAACACACCATCAACCCCTGAACCGCACGCGGGGGGCGACCAGCATCGGAACTGTGACTCGAAAAGTCTCGTTAGGCGGACGCTGGCGTGACTTCTCGTTCCGATGCGGTCAAGCCCTCCCACTTCAGGCGCTGAGGGGCCTGCGGTCACCGGGGGAGTACAGGAGAGTTCGACCAGATCGCCTCGAGACGCCAGTCACCCCGAGATCACCTGCTGATGATCAAAGACCATGAGTCAGCGCTGATGGTGGTCGGCGGGCGCACCCGCGTTGTTGAGGCCGACGGCGAGATCCTCGACCTGGGAGGCCAGTTCATCGGCCCCGGCAGGATCGTGTGCACGCCCTGGCCAGGAACTCGGGATCGAGGTGTTCAGCACTCATGAGGCAGGCGACCACCCGATCGAGAACTCCTCTGGCACGAGGCGGGCACCGACTGCTTGGGCTGTAGGTCGGTCGTCCTGCGCGGCTGGCTGCGGGTGCCTGGGGTCAGGTTGCTTGCTGGGGGTCTTGCTGGTGCGGGGCCCGCGGCGGTGGCGGGGCTGGTGGGCTCGGGGTCGGGTGTGCGACGGGGAGGGTGCGGGCGAGGGCGGCGACGGCGGTGAGTAGCGCGGCGCAGGCGAGGAAGGCGTGGCCGTAGCCGGTGGTGAGGGTGTGGGGTTGGGTGCTGGTGCCGGGCGCCAGGGTGGTGAGGGCGGCCAGGCCCAGCACGCCGCCGAGTTGTTTGGCGGTGTTCATCAGACCGGAGGCGGCACCGGCGTCGGCGGTGGGGACGCCGGAGGTGACGGTGGTGGTGAGCGGGGTGTTGAACAGGCCGCCGCCGACCGAAATGAGGATGGCCGGGCCGAGGACGCCGGTCAGGTAGGTGCTGTCGGGGGTGATGCGGCTCTGCCACCAGAACCCGGCGGCGGCGATCAGCGCGCCGGCGGTGATCAGGGTCCGGGAGTCCACGCGCCGCATCAGCCGCGGGGTCACCTGCAGGCCGACGGTCAGGGTGAGCAGGGTGTGGGGCAGGAACGCGGCACCGGTTTGCAGCGCGGAGTAGCGCAGGACGTTTTGCAGGTAGAGGGTCAGAAAGTACCACATCGGGATCTGGAAGCAGGCGCCGGCCAGCAGCATCACGGTGTTGCCGATGGCGATCGGTCGGGCGGCCAGCAGCCGCGGTGGCATCAGCGGGGCTGATGCGTACCGGGCCTCGACCAGGACGAACGCCGCCAGGCAGGTCAGCGCGACGACGAGCGCGGTGAGCGCCGCCGGGTCGCCGGGGCCGTGCCGGGATTCGGAGATGCCGAAGGTCAGGCCGGTCAGACCCGCGGTCGCCAGCAGCGCGCCGGGCACGTCAAGGCGCTGGCGGCCTCGGCCGGCAGTGGCGGTGGCGGTGAGCAGGCGGGCGGCGGCGGGGGCGGCCACGATCCCGATCGGGACGTTGATCAGCAGGATCGATCGCCACGATAGGGCTTGGGTCAGCGCGCCGCCCAGCAGGTTGCCGGCGGCGCCGCCGGTGAGGCTGACGGCGGTCCAGATCGCCAGCGCCCGGACGCGGGCGGGCCCCTCGGGGAAGGTGGTGGTCAAGACGGTCAGGGTGATCGGGGCGAGCACAGCAGCGCCCAGGCCCTGGACGGCGCGGGCGGCGATCAGCAGGCTGCCGCTGCCCGCCAGGCCGCCGGCCAGGCTGGCGGCGGTGAACAGCGCGAGCCCGGCGGTGAACACCTTGCGGTGCCCGTACAGGTCGGCCAGTCGGGCGCCCAGCAGCAGGAACCCGCCGAAGGCCAGGGCGTAGGCGCCGGCGGCCCACGGCAACCACGCCGCGTTCAGGCGCAGCTCGGCTTGGATGGAGGGCAGCGCCACGTTCACCACCGACACATCCAGCACGACCATGAACTGTGCGGCACACGCCAGCGCCAGTACGCCGGCGGCCGTCCTGCGTGAGGGGGCGTCCCGGGCGTCGCTTGGCTGCGTCATCGCCCTCCCATCAGAACAATGTGATTACATTGATTTAATGGCGGAGGCTAGCCGCGACGGGGAGTCCGGTCAATCCGATGTGATCGCATCGGTAATCGTGAGGAGTGGCTGGTGGCGCAGCGTCGGGCGCGCGGGATGGGGGCCGAGTACGAGCAGCGGCGGGCGCAGATCGCCGACGCGGTGCTGGCGATCGTGGCCGATCACGGCCTGGGGGCGGTGTCGCAGAACCGGGTCGCTGCTCGGGCCGGGGTGTCGGCGGGCCGCGTCCAGCATTATTTCCCCGCCAAGCAGCAGCTCATCGAGGCGGCGTTCGAACGCGGCAACGCGCTCAGTGAGGAGCGGATCCGCGAGCTGGTCGGCCAGGACCTGCAGAGCGCTCCGGCGCGGCACGTGCTGACGGTGGTGCTGACCGAGTTGCTCCCCTACGACCGGGCGAGGCGGACCCATCTGCGGGTACGGCAGGCCTTCAGTGCGCTGGCACTGGCCGACGAGGCCATTGCCGCCCGCCTGCGCGCCGAGTACGCGGTGTTGCACAACCGGCTCGGCGCCCTGCTCGCCCAAGACCGGGCCACCGGCACCGGCACCGGCGGTCGGCAGGTGGCCGCTACGCGGGAGGTGGCGGTGCGGCTGGTGGCGCTGACCGAGGGGCTGGCCTACTACACGTTGATCGGAGTCAGCACCGCCGACACCGCCCGGCAGCAGGTCCTGGCCGCGATCGCCCAGGCCTGCGGCGAGCCGGACTGAGCACGGCGCGGCGGCCGGTGAGCGTCAGGGGCGTGGCGCGGGCCGGCCGGCTTCAAGGCGGTCGCCGAGTTCGGTGGAGAAGTCTTCGGCGCCGGCGAGGCGGGCCGGGAGTTTGGCGCAGCGCTGGTCGACCCGGTCGCGATAGGCGGCGACCTGGCAGGGGAGACGCTCGCGTTCGGCGGGGCCGGTGCCGGGGTCGTCGAGCCGGTGCAGGACCTCCAGCAGGTCACGCATTTCCTCCAGGGTGAACTCCAGCGGCTTCATCCGCATGATGACCCGCAGCCGGGCGACGTCGGTGTCGGTGTAGAGCCGGAATCCGCCGGCCGAGCGGGCGGTGGGCGGGGCCAGCCCGACCTCTTCGTAGTGGCGGATGGTGCGCATGCCGAGGCCGGTCAGTTCGGCAACCTGGCCGATCTGGGGGGCCAGACCAAGTAGGCGCGAGAGGGGCAGTGGGGTTGCTCGGGTCTCCTGACGTCGGTCGTCTTTGGTGACGGGCTGCGTTGGTTTGGTTGCAGTTCGATGAACCGTGAGGTGTGGGCTGATCGCTGACGGTCACGGTGCGTGGGTTCTGGATCTGGTTGGCCGGAGAGGAGCCCGCGTTTGACGTCGATCGAGCGCACCGCGTATCCGCAGTTCAAGAGGGTGACCTCGGCTCGGGTGCTGCACGTGTTCTTCACCCCGACGGGTGAGGAGATCGGCTGGGCGCGGGCCCGGACCGCGAGCCCCGAGGCGTTGTTCGCGCTGGTGCTGGAGCTGAAGTGCTTTCAGAGGGCCGTTCGCGAGTTGATGTCCTCTTCATCGTTGAGGTTGGGAGGGGCGGGCTCGTCGGAGACTCGCTGCCGGGCTATGGACGCGGCTGAGGGAACAACCCCGGCTCTGTCGCGACGAGGATGCCGCGACTGATCAAGCGTTTGAGTACGCCGCAGGCCGGTTCGCCGTAGGCGTGAGTAGACAAGGCATCCCGAGTAGCACCGAACATCCTGCCGATCCCCGGCGCGTCTGGAGGAGCCGGGCTGAAGCCGGGTCCGGAGGACCTCGCGGAACTCAGGTAAGGGGGGAGCCGGTTCTCAGCCTCGGGCGGGCCGGGTCGCCAGTCGTTCGCCCAGTTCGGCCCGCGCGGTCGCGATGACGGCGGCCGGGTCGTCTGTGGGTCGCAGGCCGAAGGTCTCTTCCAGCCAGGACAGGAACATCGTGCGCTTGGCCGCAGGTTCGCAGGGGCGAAGGCCCACCCGGGTCTCGTCGCACCAGATCTCGGTGTCGGTGAGGGCGGCGACCAGTTGGTAGAACTCTCGGACGTTGCGGGCGACGACATGGGCGCCTGCAGTGGTTCCCAACGCGACAACGGGGAGGTCGGGGCGGTCGTCGAGCCGCCACAGGGCGAAGAACGTGTCGCTGTCGTTGGTGGCGAACGGCGCCAGATCGGCGGTGAGCTCAGGGTTCTCCAACCCTTCGTCTTCGCCGTACTCGTCGAGCAGCCAGAAGCCGTTCGCGAATCCGTCGAAGGCCGCATTGGGGAGGAGGTTCAGTTCGTGGACCGGTGACCAGACCGCGTCCGGGATGATCGGGTGGACCCAGGCAGCCCACTCCTTTCCCAGTTCTGCTTCCGCGCCGTAGACGATGGCCTTCCAGTCATCGGCGGGCGTGATGCCGAACGTCTCCTTCAGCCAGGCGAGGTAGGGCTTGTTCTCCACTGGCTCATCGCACTCGCGGAGGCCGAAAGACTCCCAATCGATGTCCGGCTCGCAGTCGGCAGGGATCGACGCGAGCAGACGGAGGAATTCCCGGAAGTCGAGGGCGATGACGTGGACCCCGCCTTCATCGCCCATGGCGACGACCGGCAGGGCGGCCAGGTCTTCGCGGTCGTCCTTGCGCCAGATTCCGTACCGCGACCCACTGCCGTTGGCCTGCGCGAAGGAGACCAGCCGGTCCTCGGGCTCGTCACCGTACTCGTACATCTCGAAGCCGTTGGCGAAGAAGTCTTCCTGGGCGTCGTAGAACTCCTTGAGAAGGTTGAGTTCGGGGATGGGAGAGAACACGTCCACTGCAAGGGCCTCCACTCATGATCACTTTCGAGTGCCGCAGAGGCTAACACCAGGGAACGACAGACGGTCACCGGTCAGCGGATGAAAGGTGTGGCCGGGTTGGGAACCTCGGACAGCAGGCAGCGAGCAGGCCCCAGCCGTCGGGGTCGGCGATCCGGTCGGAGGGCGCGCGCAGGCCGCCGTACCGCTCGACGGTGCGGGCCCACTCCTCGCGGCGCGCCGGCGGTGCGCCTGCACCAAGCGCGAGATGTCAGGGCCCGGATATCGCCGCTGTGTCCGGGCCCTGCCGCGTCACGGGCGCGGCGCCTGCCACCGGGTGTCGAGCCGGCCGTGCCGCATTCGGCCCACCAGGCGGACGTGCAGCGTCTCGGGCGTGTTGCCGCCTGCGTTCCTGCTGATCGCCACCTGGCTGTGCCGCGCCGACAGCTCGTTGGCGTCCACCACCATGCCCGGCGCGAGGACCAGCTCCACGGTGCCGCCACTCACCCGTAGCTCGATGACCAGCTCGGGCGCGCTGCGCACCGCGCTCGTCAGGTCCAGGACCACCTCGCTCCACGCGGTGCGCAGCACCAACCGGTGCGGCAGTGTCCACCGGCCGTCACGGCGCACCGAGCCGTGCCGCTCCTTGATGGTGAGCAGTTCGGCGGCCGGGTCGGCCGGCGGCGGCGTGAGTGCGCCGTGGCTGCCTGGCGTCGCGACCAGATCGGTGATGAGCGGGGTCAGCGCGTCATGGGTGCGGGCGGTCAGTGCCATGCCCAGCCGCTCGTCGAACTCGACCGGGTCGAGCCGGCCGTCGGCGACGGCGGTGTGCAGCAGCTCGATGACCCGGTCGCGGTCGGCGTCGGACGCACGCAGCGCGGGCGAGCTGTGCGGATCTGCAGTCATCCGGCCTCCTGGGCGGCGAGGTGGTGGCATCGCGCCACCGACATTTAACAATACTGATGCTCTTCGACGGGAATGGTGAACCGTCCTGCTTCTTTCGGGGCGTACCCGGGACGTGGGCTCACTGTCAGTTGTCGATGGCCGGTGGAGCGTGGTCCAGAAGTCGTGGATGGCCCGCGCCGAATCCGGGGTGGACATCCTGGTCGATCTGGTCGGCGGGCACGTGGAAGCCGGTGTTGGTCATGCCCAGTGGGTCGAAGATGCGTTCGCGCAGGAACACCTCGAACGACTGGCCGGTGACCCGCGCGACGAGCACGCCGAGCAGATCCTTGCTGATGTTGTACTGCCAGTGCTCTCCGGGCAGGTGCATCAGCGGAAGCGCGCTCAGGCGGCGCGTCCACTCATCCGGCTTGGGCATCGGCTCCGGCAGATTCGGGGTCAGCCCCTGCTCGAAGACCGCGTTCATGATCGGCGTGCCCAGCGCCGTCATGTCCATGCCGAGCCCGAACGTGGAGGTCAGCACGTCCCGTACGGTGTCGTCGAGCGGGCCGCCGACCCGCGTCAGCACCCGCCGGTCTGCGGGTTCCGGCAGCCACGGCTTCACCAGATCGTCCGGCCGCGGCCTGCACTCGTCCAGCAGCACCTTCGCCGCCGCGACCGTGACCGGCTTGGACGTCGAGGCCATCCGGAAGATGGTGTCCCGGCGCTTCGGCGCGCTCCTGAGATTGACCCATGATTCTCCGGTCTGAATGCACCCTGTGAGAGGTCTTTCTGGCCTCTAGGTTCATCAGTGCAGCCAGAACCGAACGTCGAGGGAAAGAGCGATCATGACCGTCAGCAACGCACCGAAGCCCGTACTCGTCCGTGCCGCGGAGGCCGAGTCCCTCCAGGACGGCGCGACCAGCCTGATCACGCTCCTCGCCGACTCCCACGCCACCGGCGGCGCGCTGACCGCCAACCGTGCGACGTTCCAGAAGGGCTCACCCGGTGCGCCCGCGCACTTCCACACGCGTGCCACCGAGACGTTCCTCGTTCTCAGCGGCTCGATGCGGATCCTGCTCGACGACCAGGTCCTCACTCTCGGGCAGGGCGACTTCCTCACCGTCCCGCCGACCGTGCCGCACGCGTTCGCGCCGGCCCTGGGATCGGAGGCCGAGATGCTCGTCACCTTCACGCCCGGAATGGACCGGTTCGACTACTACCGCCTGCTGGAGCGCGTCTACCGCGGCGAGGCCACAATCCAGGACATCCGTGACAGTTCCGAGCGGTTCGACAACCACTACTTCGAGAGCCCGGTCTGGCAGCAGGAACTCGCCGCGCGCTGAGCCGACGCCAACCACCGGAGCAGAGAGCACGGTTCCGCCATCCATTCGCGTCACCGTCGACGCTGATCGCCGCCCGGGTGGTCCAGGGCATCGGCGGCGCGTCCCTCTTCCCCGCGACGCTGAACCTGGTGTCGACCTGCTTCGCTGAGGGACGTACTCGACCTCGCAGACGCACTCGATGACCGTCGCCGGCGCGGCACTAGCCGGAGCAGTCCTGCTGGCCGCGCTCGACCTGAGCAGAGGACGGCGGATCGCCACCGCCGCGCCAATAGAGCTGACCGCAGGAGCCGGACCCCGCTGACTCCGTGATCGAGTCGACGGGGTTCACGGCGGGTGCGGCAGGATCTGGCACAGCGTGTCGAGGGCGGCGGCGTAGGCGTGGTCGGGTGGGGCGGCGTAGCCGACGACCAGGCCGTCCCACGGCGCGGTGGCGGCCCCAGGGTGGCGGTAGCCCGCGAGACCGTCGAGCGCGAGGCCCAGCCAGGTGGCGGCCTTCACGGTGGAGGTCTCGGTGCCCGGCGGCAGGCGGAGCACCGCATGCAGTCCCGCGGCGATCCCGGTGACGTCGATGTGCGGGGCCTGCGCGGCGAGGGCGTCGACCAGGCGGTTACGGCGGTCGCGGTAACGCTGGCGCATCCGCCGGATATGCCGGTCGTAGGCCCCAGAGGTGATCAGGTCCGCGAAGGTGAGCTGGTCCACCACGCTCGTCCACCGCTCCCGCTCTCCCTTCACCGACAGGACGGAATCGACCAGCCGCTCGGGCAGCACCATCCAGCCCAGGCGCAGCGCGGTCGACACGCTCTTGCTGGCCGACCCGACGTACAGGACATGGTCGGGGTCCAGTGCCTGGACCGCGCCGATCGGCTCGCGGTCATAGCGGAACTCACCGTCGTAGTCGTCCTCGACGACCACCCGGCCCCGGGCCCGCGCCCAGTCGACCGCGGCGATGCGTCTGGCCGGAGCGAGCGGGCCGCCGATGGGAAACTGGTGGGCCGGGGTGAGCAGGGCCGCGCCTACGCCGCGCAGCCCGTCCAGCTCTTCGGTCCTGGAGCCGTGCTCGTCGAGGCCGAGCGGCACGGTGTGGACGTCCGCGCCGGCCAGCAGCGCGCGGTGGAAACCCAGGCCGTAGGCCTCGACCGCGAGCTTCCCGCGGATCACGCCCCCGCCGAACAGCAGGCGGATCGCGTCGGAGAAGCCCGCGCAGATCACGATGTTCTCGGGCGAGGTGCGCACGCCCCGGACCCGGGCGAGGTAGTCGGCGAGCGCCGTGCGCAGTTCGATCCGGCCCTGCGGGTCGCCCGGCCCGAAGGCCTCGTTGGGCGCGGCGGTGAGCGCCCGGCGCGTCGAGGCCGCCCAGGCGTTCCTCGGGAACGACGAGATGTCCGGACGACCCTGCAGCAGATTGTGCGTGGGCGCACCCGACGCAGCGGGGGCCTTCTTCGGCACCCGCACCCGTTTGCCAGGGGCCGGGCGCTCGGCGACCCGGGTGCCCGATCCCTGACGGGCGATCAGCCAGCCCTCGGCGGCCAGCTCGGAGTAGGCCTCGGCGACGGTGTTCCGCGCGAGGCCCAGGTCGGCGGCGAGCGACCGGTAAGGCGGCAGCCGCGTTCCCGCCCCCAGGCGTCCGTCCTGGATCGCCTCGCGCAGAGCCTGTCTGAGCGCGGCCCGGCGCGGCCCGGTACCGGCCAGCTCAAGATGCAGGTCGACCCCAGAATTGACCCATGATTCCGGCACCTTGATGCACCTCCTCGTCGGTCTTTCGGCTCCCTAGATTAGGCACCATGACGAACACCTGCACACCCCGGATCGATTTCGCCGCCTCCGCGCCGCGGGCGTTCAAGGCCCTGATCGGTCTCGACGCAGCCGCCCGCGAGGGGCTCGACCCCGCGCTGGTCGAGCTGATCCAGATCCGTTCCTCGCAGCTCAACGGCTGCGCCTACTGCCTGCACATGCACGTCGGCGCCGCACGCAAGGCCGGCGAGGACGACATGCGCCTGCACATGGTCGCGGTCTGGTCCGAAGCGTCCCACTACTTCTCCGCCAAGGAGCGGGCCGCCCTGGCCCTGACCGAGGCGGTGACCCTGATCGCGGCGGACGGCGTCCACGACGACGTCTACGCCCGCGCCGCCGCGCAGTTCGACCCCGCCGAACTGGCCCAGGTCCTTGCGGTGATCTCCGCGATCAACACCTGGAACCGTATAGCGATCACCACCGCGAGGGTCGCGGGCACCGACGAACGCCGCTGACACCTGGCTCCGCGATCGGGAACACCTTCGAGCCGAGCAGCAAGCAACCGAGGCCATGCCTTCGTCTATGGCCAGAGGTGCGCATGAGTGGCCGGCGCGGAAGGCATGGTCGGGACGACCAGGAGGTCACCGGGACCGGCGGTGATGATCTCCGATCCCACGAGCAGCTCGAGCGCTCCGTCGACGGCGAAGAACAGTTCGGACGAGTGGTCGTGCCGATGCGGGACCGCGCCGTCGGCGCCGCGGGGGAGTTGGACGCGGTGGGCGCTGAGCGCGCCGTTGCCGGCACTGGCGTCGGCCAGCAGAAGGTGACCGATCTCGGGCAGATGCTCGGCGTCGCCGGCGCGGACGACGTCCGGATCGTGCGGCTTGGCCATGAAGACAGACATCTCTCCCTGACCTTGCTAGCTGGCTAGTATGCTAGCATCGAACCCATGGGCGACGAGGACGTCAAGCAGTTCAACGTGTACCTGCCGATAGGACTGATCAGGCAGGTCAAGCATCACGCGATCGAGACGGGCATGTCATTGTCGGCGTTGGTCGCCGACGCGTTGCGTGTCTACCTCGACGACACCAACGGGCAGCAACATCACTCTTCCGAAAAGGAGTCATGACATGGGGACAGAAGCAATCGAGGCGGTGTTCCTGGAGACCCGCAACTGGGGGAAGGCCGCGAAGTTCTTCCAGGCACTGGGGTACGAAATGGAGATGTCCGCCGGCGACGGATCCGGTGTGTTCCGTAACGGCGAGGGGCCTTATCTCGTCGTCGTGGAGATCCCCGAGGATCGGGAGCCGGGCGTACAGATCGCTTTGAAGGTGCCCGATGCCGACGCGTTCCGCGCCGATCCCGCCATCGATGTGGTGACCCCGTTCCAGGACACCCACTACGGGACCCGGGAAATGACCGTCCGGGATCCCGACGGGCGGTTGTGGAGCCTACAGGCGCCCACCAAGAGCTGACCCGTCCGGGCCCGGTCCGCCTCGGCCGACCGGGCCTGTGCCCTGCCCAGGCGATTCCTGCCGACGTCCACGAAGGGATACGAATGAAAAGATGGCGCGGCAATCCTTGGGCGGTGCTGCTGACGCTCAGCCTGGGATTCTTCATGTCACTGCTGGACCTGACGGCCGTGAACGTCGCCATTCCCAGCATGATCGACGACCTGGACGCGTCGCTGGACCGGGTGTTGTGGGTCATCAACATCTACATCCTCGTTCTCGCCGCGCTGCTGATCACGTTCGGCCGGCTGGGCGATGTGCACGGGCCGCGCACCATGTTCATCGGGGGCGTCGCCCTGTTCACGGTCGCGTCCGTGCTGTGCGGCCTGTCGCAGGATCCGGCCCAGCTCATCGCCGCCCGGGCCATGCAGGGCCTGGGCGCGGCGGCGCTGACGCCGCAGACGATGACGATCATCATCGGCACCTTCCCGGCCGAGCGGCGCGGCACGGCGCTCGGCGTCTGGGGAGCGGTCGCGGGCGTGGCCACGATCGCCGGGCCCACGATCGGCGGATTCCTGGTCAGCACGGCCGGCTGGCGCTGGATCTTCTTCGTGAACGTCCCGCTCGGCGCGATCGTGCTCGCGATGGCCGTCACGCTCGTACCGGACGTCCGGCACGGCACCCGACACAAGCTGGACGTGCCGGGCGTGCTGCTCGCCACGGCGACGCTGGCGTGCCTGACCTTCGCGCTCACCGAGGGCCAGCGCTATCACTGGAACGCCGGGATCTGGGCGCTGCTCGGCGGGGCCGCGCTGCTGCTGGTGGGGTTCCTGGTCCACCAGCGCACCCGGCAGGGGGGCGAACCACTGCTGCCCTTCGTGCTCTTCCGCGACCGCAACTACGCGGTCATGAGCTTCGTGTCCGCGACCGTCCAGGTCGGGATGATCGGCCTGTTCCTGCCGGTGATGATCTATCTGCAATCGGTGCTGGGCTTCAGCGCCCTCAAGGCCGGACTGGTGATGGCGCCGGCGATGGTGGTATCGGCGGTCCTGTCGCCGTTCTCAGGCCGGATGGCGGACCGGGTCGGCGGCCAGTACGTCCTGATGACCGGCCTGTCCCTGTTCGCGGCCGGCATGGCCTGGCTCACCTGGGTCACCGGTGTCGGCCGTGCGTGGTGGGAGTTCCAGCCGGCCCTGATCGTGGCCGGGGTCGGCATCGGCTGCGTGTTCGGCCCGATGGTCACGGTCGCGATGTACAACGTGGAGCCCAAGATGGCCGGGGCCGCCTCCGGCGTGCTGAACACGATCCGGCAGATCGGCACGGTCATCGGCAGCGCCGCGGTCGGCGCGGTGTTGCAGAATCGCCTGGCCTCCTCACTCCAGAACGAGGCGGCCGACCGGGCCGCCGGCCTTCCGGCGGGCGTCCGCGGCCAGTTCGTGACCGGCTTCGACAACGCCGCCAAGGGCGGCCTGGAGGTCGGCGCCGGGCAGACCGGCGCGACGCTCCGACCACCGCCGGGGACGCCGGCGAGCCTCGCCCACCACATCCAGCAAGCGGCGGCGTCGGTGTTCGAGCACGGGTTCGTCCACACCATGCGGCCGACCCTGGCACTGCCCATCGCCGCGATCACGGTCGGCGCCGTCTCCTGCCTGCTGGTGCGATGCCGGCAGGACGACAGCCCGCGCAAGGCTCCGGCAGCGGCCGAGGCCGGTACTTCGGCCTAGCGACCGCGCTCCGGCATGCCGGCGGCCGACGACTTCGAAGGGTGGGCGGTGCCGGTGGCCGCCTACACGCTGAGACCGCCGTCCACGGGCAGGACGACGCCGGTGACGAAGGCGGCGCGGTCGCTGAGCAGACAGGCGGCGGCCTGCGCCGGCTCGGACGCGATGGACGGCCGCGCGGATGCTGCCGGGGTCCGCCAGGTCGGCCGTGACGTGGTCCGCGATGCCCCGGCGGCGCGGATCCCCGGTCCCAACATGGTGACCGTCCGCGGCCCGGGGAACGGCACGACCGGGTACTGCTGGCTGGACGCGACGACCGACAACAAGACGACGACCGGCCCCTGGACGTCCACGCTTCCCGGACGGCTCCAAGGCGACCTCACCCAGATTCCCGCCGACGCCACACCGGAACAGGCCGAGGCGCTGCTGGAGTCGGTGAAGCGGACCGTTCACGTCGTGGTGTCGCCCGCGCCGAACCCGGTGGTGACCGAAGAACCACTGAACACCATCACCATCAGCGACACCCTCGCAGAAGGGCTCAACTGCCCGACCACCACACTGGCCCAGGTGAATCAGTGACCTGCACCGGCCGCCACAACGTCACCCAAGAGGACAGGAAACGCGGATACGTCACGAACACCGCCCGCAACAGGCCAGAGAGAGGACGACGACCAGCCCGTCACCTCCAACGAATCCGAGCTGACCGTGCACGTCAACGAGCCCAAACCCTAGGTGGGCGGGCACCGGCCCGGCCGGCGGGCCCACCGATGGAATCCGCCGGCCGGGGCGTACCTGGCGAGTCAGGCCAGGATTCGGCCCCATGATTCGTCAACTGCCAGTGTCACGGGCACATGATCGGCAGATACCCCGAGTCGGGTGAAACTGACGGGTCTGTGGCAGGTATCGCCCCTCTCCCTTGGCTCCGGTCCGCGGGAACCGTAGCGTCCAGGCATGGTCAAGATCGTCGGACTGAACTGCCATCCGGTCAAGGGGTGCGCCGGCACCGCGCTCGATCAGGCGGTGCTGACCCCCGCGGGCATCGCGCACGACCGGACGTTCATGGTCACCGGCACCGGCGGCGTGTTCCGTAGCCTGCGCCGCGATCCCAGGCTGGCGCTGGTCAGGCCGCGGGTCAGCGCGGACGGCGCGCTGCTCACCCTCCGGACGGACGGCTCGGACGCCATCACGGTCGCGGTGGACCTGACCGGCCCGCGCCGCGAAGTGCGGATGTTCGGCGACCCGTATCCGGGCATCGACCAGGGCGACACGGCGGCCGAGTGGCTGTCGGACGTGCTCGGCTCATCCAGCCGCCTGGTCAGGCTGCCGCCCGAGTATCACCGTGTCACCGATGGCCTGACGCCCGGGACGGCCGGCTATGCCGACGGCAGCGCCGTGCATCTGACCGCCGTGTCGTCCTTGGCGGCCCTGAACGAACGGATCGCGGCGCGGGGTGCCGGGACCGTTCCGATGAGCCGCTTCCGCCCCAACATCGTCATCGACGGCTGGGACGAGCCGCACCTGGAGGATCGGATCCGCCGCGCCGCCGTCGGCGACGCCGAACTCGGTTTCGCCAAGCTCGCCATCCGGTGCGCGGTCACGGTGGTCGATCAGGCCAGGAGACGGGCCGGGCCCGAACCGCTGCGCACGCTGGCCGGCTACCGGCGCACCCCCGATGGGGTGGCCTTCGGGGTCAAGTTCTCAGTGCCCCGGGAAGGCAAGGTGTCGGTCGGCGACGAGCTGACCGTCACCGCCTGGTAGGCATGTCGAGGAGCGATCGTCGATTCCTGTGGACGCTCTGAATCTTGATCACTTGGTGGCGTCGCGGTAAGTCCACATCTCGGCGAGCCGGCCGTCCTGCACTCGGATGAGCCAGACCAGGCGGGTGGTGGTCGGGTTGTCTTGTGGTCCGTGGCCGGCGCTGCCGACGATGGCCACCAAGTCGCTGTCGCCGAGGATGGAATCGATCTGGAACCGCAGGTCCGGTTGTGCTGTGCGGATCCGTTCGACGGCCTGCCGCACGTGGTGCGGACCGGTCACTTCAGGGTGGGCGTGGTCGATCCAATCGGGGCTGAGGATCTCATCGGCGATCGAGGGGTCGCCGGTGTTCCACATCTCGAAGTAGCGCGTCGCGATGTGCTGGGCGGACTGGGGCATGTCACTGTTCATCAGTACTCCCTCAGTATGGTTGGACATTGTGACTCGGCCGGCCTTCCGGCGAACCGGGCGATGTAGGCGTCGACCTCGGCCTGCACCGCTTCGGCGGGCATCGGCCTGCTTGGAGAACCTGCTGAGTGCTCCGGGAAGGTACGCCCTTCCCCGCCGATCCACAGATTCAAGCATTGCGCGCGGTCAGACCGCCCAGGGCGAGGACGGACGGCTCCGGTTCGCTAAGAGGCCAGCCGGGCGGCGGTGGCGGCGATCGTCGTGCAGGACATGGTGAAGGTGCCGCCTGCCGCGTCGACGGCGGCACCGAGGCCGTCGAGGAGTTCCTGCTGGACGGCCTCGGGGTGCCGGGTGAAGCCGCCGGTGGTGGGGACCAGGTCCAGCCACTCGTCCCGGGTGTAGGGCCGCTCCCAGGAGGACAGCCATTCTTCCGGCTCGCCGAACGTCCCCGCCTGCCGGATCACGTCGGCCACCCTCGCGCATCCGGCCCGGTAGGTGTCGACGGCAGGCCTCGCCCAGAAGCCGGCAGGTGCCGAGTCCGGCAGCACCCGGCGGAAGACCCCGGCGAACGCCTCGCGCAGGTCCTTCGGCGGGTCGAAGGCGTTCCAGAACACCGCCAGCCTGCCGCCGGGGCGCAGCACCGCGGCGGCTTTCGCCGCGCCCGCGACCGGGTCCACCCAGTGCCAGGCCTGCGCGGCGACGACCGTGTCGAACGTGCGGCCGGCCGGGTCCCAGTCCTCGAACTTCGCGACCTCCGTCTCGGTCCCGCCGCGCCTGGCCAGCTCGGCCATTCGCGGGTCGGGATCCACGCCGAGCACCTGGCAGCCTGCCGCCGCGAACAGCCGGGCGGAGATGCCGGTGCCGCACCCGACGTCGAGGACGTCGCTTCCCGGGCTGGCGGCGATGACGCGCTCCACCAGGTCGACGGGATAGGTGGGCCTGGCCCGGTCGTAGCGGCCGGCGTCAGCACCGAATCCCTCGGCGACCTGCCGCTGGAGATGCGATGCCCGCGCCCGCTCGTCGCCCCCGGTTCCGGTCTCGGAGTCCCCCTCAGGGCCAGACGGTGGAGTGATCACGCGTCCACCATAAGTGGGCTTGTGCCCATTTACCCCATGCGTTCACGGACAGCGAAGGAAGAGCGGACGAGCGGCCCAGCCCGCGGTCGGCGGGCCCGCCCCGGATTCCAGTGGACGGCTTACCGCCCGACCAGAACGGGTCCCGGCCGATGAAACCGATGAGCCTGGTCTGGGTGTCCGCACCACCGGACACCTCGACCCGGGCCCCGAACTGGCGGCGGACCGCCGCTTGTCTCCCGGAACAACATCTCCCGATCGACTCTGATTTGTCCAACAATTGAATGAATCCCTCCTTTTCTGGATTATTTCAGCAACACCAATCAGATCCCTTTCCTCGGCAACAGGACTGCCCCCGGACCCCCTCACCACCCGCCAAAGGACCGCCATGCGCACCCCCCCGTCCCGCGCCCGCCTGCCCCGCGTACTCCTGGCCGCCTCACTGGTGAGCGGGGCCGGAGCCATCACCGCCGCCCCGGCGCACGCCGCCGTCGCGGCCCGCCCGGCCGGCCCGTCGGCCGGCGCTGTCGCCGACATCCCGTTCGTCGAGGCGCGGGCCGAACGCGCAGCCGACGGGAGCCACCTGATCACCTGGGCCTCACCGGCCACCGCGGTGAACGTCACCGCCTTCACCGACCCCGACGCCACCCAGGGCGGGAGCGAGGTGGGCAGCGGCCCCGGCAACGGGCAACTGACCGTCCCCGCCGGACGCCTGCCCGCCGCGGCCCGCTGGTACTTCCGGCTCACCCCCGACCAGGGCCGGCCCCTCATCGTGGCCGAGCGGTCGGCCGGCATCGAGACGGCGCGCAACTTCCGCGACGTCGGCGGCTACCGCACCACCGACGGCCACTGGGTCCGCACGGGCATGGTCTACCGCTCCAACAAGCTCTCGTCCACGACCCCGGCCGACCAGCAGCGCATGACCGACCTCGGGATCACCCTGGACGTCGATCTGCGCAACATCAGCGAACGCCGCGACGACCCCGACCGGCTACCCGCCGGAGTCCGGTACCAGGTCGCTGATGTGGCCGACCTGACCCACGGCGTCAAGTTCCACGACCCCGCGCTGATGACCCTGGCCGAGGCACTGCTCGCGGGACTGCTGAGCGGCTCCTCCGATCTCGGCCAGAGCATCGGCTACCCGTTCATGGTCAACTTCACCGGCGCCGACCGCGCCTACCGCGACCTGCTCAACGCCACCGCGGCCAACAACGGCGCCACGGTCTTCCATTGCAGCTCCGGCAAGGACCGCACCGGGTGGGGCACCGCCGTCCTGCTGACCATCCTCGGCGTCCCCCGCGCCACCGTCGAAGCCGACTACCTGGCCAGCAACACCTACCTCGGCAGGGACGACGCGGTGCAGATCGCCTGGCTCCGCGCCGCCTTCGACGAGGCCGACGACCTCTACGGCAGCTTCGACGCCTACGTCAAGCAGGGCCTCGAGCTCGACGACGCCACGATCGCCGCCCTGCGCGCCAAGCTCCTGACCTCCTGACCGAGCCGCGCCCGGACGGAGTCCCGACACGGCCGTGGATCAGCCCCAAAGGTGATCCACGGCCGTCCCGACGCTGTGCAGGGACGCCTGCAACGACCGCCGCCGTCAGCAGGAGTACCGTTCGATCGACACATGGGCGCCGGCCGGCGCCAGGCGGTCCGGGCTCGCCGAACCCGGTGGGCTCATGCCGGATCATGTGCACCCGGCGCAGCGTCCCACCGCGGAAGGACACGATGAACCTGCCCACCAGGCCCCCAGGGGCGGATTCAGAGGTGTCCGCCCAGGTACCACTCCTGTCCCCGCAGTCGCCCGTGCACCAAGGTCCGCAGCAGGAGCCGGACCGTCGGCCGGGGTTCGGCGCCGCCGGGCCGGGAACCATGGTGTCCACCCTCGGCGCGCCGGCGGCGGGGGTAGTGGTCCTG
Organism: Spirillospora sp. NBC_01491; assembly: GCF_036227065.1. Lineage (GTDB taxonomy): Bacteria > Actinomycetota > Actinomycetes > Streptosporangiales > Streptosporangiaceae > Spirillospora > Spirillospora xylanilytica. The sequence continues at coordinate 699,836 of NZ_CP109432.1, read as the reverse complement.
CGCGGACGGGCTCCGGCCCGTACTCCGCAGCAGTTGGCCGACCTGCTGCGCAGCGCCGGCGCCGGGCTGCCCGAGCGGGTCCTGCGTGAGATGGGGACCACGACCGGGACCTGGCTTCAGGGCGAACGCCGCTCCTCTCCGGCCACGCAGGCCGGCTACATCCGGGAGGTGGCCTGGTGGATCACCTGGGTCGCCGCGCGCGGCCTGGACCCGACCGACGTCAGCCATGTCGAGGCCGACCTGTACGCCGCGGCGCTGCGCGCGCAGGGCCTGAAGGACGCCACCCGGGCGCGGCGGCTCTCGGCCGTCAGCTCCTGGTACGCCTACCTGCACCGCGCCGGACTGGCCGCACGCAATCCCTTCGGCCCGGGCATGGACCGGCCGCGGGTCGACCAGTACTCCTCCACCCGCGGCATCTCCGCCGACGACATGGAAAGGATGCTGGCCTGCGCCAAGGCCCGGGAATCCGCGCGGACCTACGCCCTGCTGGCCGTGATGTTCTCCACCGGCTGCCGGGTCGGCTCCGTCACCGACACAACGGTCGGCAGCCTCGGCCACGATTCCGGACACCGGACCATCGACCTGCCCGTCAAGGGCGGCAAGACCAAGCGGTTCGTGCTGCCCCCGCTGGCCAGCGAGGCCATCGACGACTACCTCGAGCAGCGGGCCGAGGACACCGCCGGGCCCGGCGGCCCCCTTCCCGGCGACGCGCCGCTCTTCGCCACCAGGACCGGGCGGCATATCGACCAGCCGTATGTCTTCAGGCTGGTGCGACGCATTGCTGCGGCGGCCGACGTCCAGGGCGCCGACCAGTTGTCCCCGCACAGCATCCGTCACGGCGTGGCCACCCTCCTCCTCGGCAGCCACGCACTGCACGTGGTCCAGGACTTCCTCGGCCACGCCAACCCCAACACCACCCGCCGCTACGACGAAGACCGCGAGAGCCTCGACCGCTCACCCGCCTACGCCCTCGGCCAGACCCTCCGGGCCGGTGTCGCCCGCCGCCAGTCCCGCTTCGAACGCCCGGTGTGACGGGCCCGCCCTCCGCTGGGCGGCCTGACCGCGATCAGCCAGAATGGGCGGCGCCTGTGAGTCCGGCTCGCTGCGCCTGGGCGGAGCCGCGTCCGGGCTCACCTCGCGCGGGATCAGAGGTCGTACAGGTAGGCGGGACAGTCGAGGCTCTCGGCGGCGATGAGGACGATATGAGGCTGCGTCCTCATGGCCCACCAAAGTGGAGTGTGGGTGTAGGAACGGCCCCAGGTGGCGAAGCCGTGGTCCGGCCAGGAGTCTTCGGTCGCCGGTCCGGCCGTGGAAGTGTCCACCCAGTCGTGCCCGCCGATGCGGTCGCCGTTCTCATGGGCCGTCCAGCCGTGCGTGAGGTTGCCCTCGTGGTACCAACCGGTCAGCACGGTGGTCTGTAGGTCGGCCGAGAGGTGGCCGCCCGTGTCGCGGTGCCACTCGCCGGAGTGGTGGCCGGTGACGACCGTCCAGTCGCCGTCCTCGCAGAGGACGAACGTGCGCAGCTCCAGGTGCTGGAGGACCTCGTCGGGGTCGGGGAGAAGCGCGGACGTCTCGAACACCATCTCGGCCTCAGTCCACAGCAGCGCGTTCACGGCCTGTTGAACGGCGACGAGTGGCGCTTTCGCCTGTAGCTCGAAGGTCTTCATGCTCATGAGGAGGGCGGCTCGAGTCCGTCGGGGAATGGCGGGGCGCGGGCGGTCTCGGCGAAATACGGACCGCCCTCCGCCTTGACGTGGCGCTACCGCCGTTCGGGTGCCGCGGCCTCGAGGTCGTCGACGCTGCCGGACATGATCGTGCGGACGTGCTCGGTGATGTGCTGGAGCGGCCAGTCCCACCAGGCCAGGGCCAGAAGGCGGCTGACGTCCTCGTCGCTGTAGCGGCGGCGGATGAGCCGGGCCGGGTTGCCGCCGACGACGCCGTAGTCGGGGACGTCGTCGACGACCACGGCACCGGAGGCGACGATCGCTCCGTCGCCGATGCGGACGCCGGGCATCACCAGGGCCCGGTATCCGAGCCAGACGTCGTTGCCCACCCGGGTGTCGCCCCGTCCGGGCAGGCCGGTGATGAGGTCGAAGTGCTCGGCCCAGGAACCGCCCATGATCGGGAAGGGGAACGTCGAGGGGCCGTCCATGCGGTGGTTGGCGCCGTCCATGATGAAGCGCACGCCCTCGCCCAGCGCGCAGAACTTCCCGATGACCAGCTTCTGCGGCCCGTAGTGGTACAGCACGTTGCGGGTCTCGAACGCGGTCGGATCATCGGGGTCGTCATAGTAGGAGAACTCCCCGACCTCGATCAGGGGAGAGGTGACCAGGGGTTTCAGCAGCACCACGCGCGGCTGCCCGGGTATCGGATGCACCACGGTCGGGTCGGCGGGAACGGGCGGCATCATGATACGAGACTCCACTAGTGCGACAACTGCTGCGTTAAGATGCTGGCACGACGCCGCCCCCTAAGCAAACGGAATCTCGACGATGACTCCCGCAGCGCCACGGCCGGAGGACGACCGACCGGCGCCTCCGCCCCTGCGTCGACCTGGCGGCCGTACCACCCGCATCCGCACGCAGGTCCTCGACGCGGTCCGCGCGGAGCTCGGCGAACACGGCTATGACCAGCTCACCGTGGACGCCGTCGCGGCCCGCGCGGGCGTGCACCGCACCACGGTGTACCGGCGCTGGGGGGACGTCGGCGGCCTGCTCGCCGACGTCTACGACGCGGCGGGCGACGACGACTGGCGCCCCCGGGACACCGGCTCCCTGCAAGGCGACCTCGCGGCCCTGAACCACGAGATCCAGGAGGCCCTGACCGCCCGGCCGTCGATCGCCGCGGCCCTGATCGCCGCCTCGTTCCGCTCCGACGTGGCCGCCCGCGCGCAGCGGCGGCTCTGGGAGGACCGGTACACGCGCTGCGAGATCGTCGTCAGCCGGGCCGTCCGGCGCGGCGAACTCCCGCCGCACACCGACGCGCGGAGACTGCTCATCGCCGCCACCGCGCCGCTCTACCACGAGCTGGTGCTTCTTCAGACGCCACTCGACCCGCACCTGCCCGACCACGCGGCCAGGACCGCCGCCCTCGCCGCGTCCGCCGGCGTCTTCGCCGAGCCCCCGTCGGACGCCGACCTCTGACGGGACGGCCTACGCGACGACGAGCGGGCACGCGCCGGGTTCACCGCGCGGGGGGTCGGGCGGACGGCGGCGGCGCGAGGATGTGGTCCTCGTAGGCATCTCGGGCGTCGAGCAACTCGGGCAGATGCGCCTCGGTCCAGTCGCAGAAGGCGGCCATCGGCGTGAGGAGCGTCCGGCCCAGCGAGGTCAGTTCGTACTCGACCCGTGGGGGCATCTCGGGGTAGGCGGTACGGGTGATCAGGGCGTCCCGCTGCATCGCCCGCAGCGTCTCGGTCAACACCTTCGGCGTGATGCCGCGCAGCGGGACCTTCAGCTCGGAGAAGCGCCGGGGGCCGCTCTCCAGGCACCTGATAACCTTCGCGGTCCATTTGTCGCCGATCCGGATGGGAGGGGTGGCGCGGACGCATCCTGCGAACATCTCGGGATCGAGTGGTTGACTCACTCTCGCGAGAGTACGTAACTATCTTTGCGGAAACCAAGGGTCCACGGGTTAGCGTCCGCGGCATCGGCCGGCTTCGAGCCGGCCTTGTCGAAGGGATCCCTCATGAGCAAGGTCGTCATCTTCGGAGCGGGCGGGCGCGCGGGCCGGCACGCGGTCACCGAGGCCGTCGCCCGCGGCCATCAGGTCACCGCGGTCGTGCGCGACGCGGCCAAGCACCGGAGTCTGGCCGGTGACGGCGTGACCGTGGTATCCGGCGACGTCACCCGCGCGGACAGCGTCGCGGCGGTCGCCTCGGGGCACGACGCGGCGATCAACGCCGCGGCCCGGCTCGACATGGCCTCTGACGAGTTCTACGTGAGCGCCGCGCACGCTCTGTCGAGCGGCCTGCCCCGTGCGGGAGTCGGCCGGCTGCTCTGGATCGGGATCGGCACCATGCTGGAGGCCGCGCCCGGAGTGCCGGTCCATGACACCCCCGGTTTCCCTGAGGAGGGACGGGCCTTCTCCCTCGGGCATGCGGCTGGACTCGACGCGCTCCGCACCGCCGGGGCCGAGATCGACTGGCTGGTGCTCGCCCCGCCGCCCGTCGTCCTGGACGACGAGGCGCCGCGGACCGGCCGGTACCGGACCGGCGGTGGCCAGGTACTGCCCGCCGGTGAAGGCGCGTCCGGGTTCTCCTACGCGGACTTGGCGGTCGCGCTCGTCGACGAGATCGAGACCCCGAAGCACCATCGTTCGCTGACCGCGGTGGCCGCCTGACCCGGCGTCCTTGACGGGGCGTGCCGCCCGCCGCCATGGCCCGCCGGCGGCACGCCCCCTCAGCCGCGCACCGTGCGGCCCGCAGCATCTGATCAAGGAGGGCGAATGCGCATCAGCACGAACGTCGGCATCGGTATCGACCGCCCCCGGACGCTCGACGAGACCGTCGCCGAAGTCCGGCGCGCCGCTGACCTCGGGCTCGATGGCGCCTGGTGGGCGGAGCGGCGCACCTTCGACGCGCTCACGGCCGTGACCGTCGCCGGTCTGGCCGTGCCGGACCTCCCGCTGGGAACGGCCGTGGTCACCACCTATCCGCGTCATCCGCTGGCACTGGCCGGCCAGGCCCTGAGCGTGCAGGCCGCCATCGGAAACCGGCTCACGCTCGGCATCGGGCCAGGTCACAGGCAGCACGTCGAGGCGTCACTGGGGCTGAGCTTCGAGCGTCCCGCCCAGCACACCCGTGAATACCTGAGCTCCTTGATGCCGCTGCTGCGCGGCGAACAGGTGGAGTTCCGCGGCGACGTCCACCATGTCGTCGGGCAGGTCCCGACGCCCGGCGCGCAGCCGCCGTCCGTGCTCCTGGCCGCGTTGGGGCCGGTGATGCTGCGCATCGCGGGTGAACTCGCCGACGGAACCGTCGCCATCTGGACCGGGGTGCGGACGGTCGCGACGCACATCACCCCGCGCGTCACCGCCGCGGCCGACGCCGCCGGACGGCCTGCGCCGCGCGTCCTCGTCAACCTCCCCATCGCCGTCACCGACGACCCCGCGGGCACGCGGAACCGGATCGCCGCTCACTTCGCAGGCGTCGGCATGGTGCCGCGCTACCGGGCGCTGCTCGAGATGGAAGGCGCGGGCGGCGGTGCGGATGTCGCGACCGTCGGCGCCGAGCGCGAGGTGGAGAAGGAGCTTCGCCGTTTCGCGGACGCGAGTGCGACCGAGTTCATCGCCGTGCCGTTCGGTTCGCCCGATCAGGTCGCCCGGACGCTCGCGTTCCTCGGCCACCTCACCGGGACCGCCGGGCGGGCGAGCTCATGACCTGGACGATGGACGGGCGGTGTCGGCCTGTGGGCCGGCCCCGATGACGGTGTCCAGAGCGTCGCGGGCGTTCAGGAGGCCGGTCACGCCGTCGGTGAGCCGTTCGCGTTCTCGCTGCAGTTCGACGAGCACCGGGCGACGCCGGCGAGCGCGGGCGACCCACGCCACCGTCGGATCCAGACATGCTTGCCGCACCAGCCGTGGTCGCCGGCATGCTCGCGCTCAGTTCGTCTGTCGGGCGCAGGTCGATCGTGCTTCTCAGCATCCGGTCGCCTCATTCCTCATCCTGTGGCAGGCCGGTGATGGAGGGCCGTGGTCGACTACCCCCTGACCGGTCTGATCCTCATCGTGCCGGTGTCGTTCGCCGTGTTCATCACCAGCGCGCTGTTCCCTGGTCCGGCCGAGCGGATACTGCGGCTCGTCCGGAGCGGTGGCCGGTAGGCCCTTCGACCCAGGTCGGTCATGCCGGCTCGGTCGTCGGCGTGACGCCGGCGGTGGCCGCCGTCACGGCTTTGAGGACGGCTCCGGCGTCCGGCGGGGCGGACTTCCGGTCGGCGAAGAGCAGGTGCCCGGTCCCGATCAGCATGGGGGCGAGGGTCGCGATGTCGGCGTCCGCCGTGATGCGGCCCAGTTCGCGCTCGGCGGTGAGGTAGGAGGCGATCATGGCCGTGGCCTCCGTCAGTACCGGGATGCCGGCCGGCGTGGTCTGGCGGAGCCGGGCGCGCAGGTCGTCCCGGGAGGTGACGAGGCTGACGATCGCCACGGCGACCGACTCGAACAGGTCCGTCAGGGCGCCGGTGAGGTTGCCGGCGACGGTGCCGGTCCCGGCGGAGTCGCGCAGGGCGGCGGCCTGGCCGTCGATCCGGGCGACGCGGTCCAGTACGAGTTCGGCGAGGAAGGCGTCGAAGTCGGCGAAGTGGCTGGACCAGCTGCCCACCACCGGCGGCCACACCCGGCTCCCGCCGGCCACGCTGGCAGAGGTGCTGGCGGGCGTCGGCGCCGCCATCGACGCGATCGGGGGCAACGTCGCGATGCGCTATGCCACGGTGACGGTCACCGCGACCCGCCTTCGCTGACGCTGGGGGTCAGCGGGCGAGCAGGTCCCGAAGGGCCTTGGCGATGTCGGCGGGGGCCTCCTCCGCCATGAAGTGGCCGCAGGTGACGCCGGTGTGCCGCAGGTCGGGCGCCCAGGCGCTCCACAGCGCCGCGGCGTCGAAGCCGAGGGCGGCGCCCCAGTCCTGCTGGAGGACGGCGACCGGCATCCGCAGCCGGTTGCCGGCCTCCAGGTCGGCCTTGTCGTGCTCGACGTCGATGCCGGCGGAGGCGCGGTAGTCGGCCACGATCGAGGGGACGGCCTCGCGGGACGCATCCAGGTAGACGGCGCGGACGTCGGCGGGGATCGCCGCGGGGTCGTTGGCCCAGATGTCGAGGAAGTGACCGAAGAAGGCGTCCGCGCCGGCGGCGATCATCCGCTCGGGCAGGCCCGGCGGCTGGGCCATCAGGTACAGGTGGAAGCCGACGGCGGCGGTGGTGCCGTGCATCACCTCCCACATGTCCAGGGTGGGCAGCACGTCGAGGCAGGCCAGATGGGTGATCGCGCCGGGGTGGTCGAGGCCGGCGCGGAACGCGACCAGGGCGCCGCGGTCGTGCCCGGCCAGCGCGAAGCGGTCGTGGCCCAGGGCGCGGGCCAGGGCGACGATGTCGGCGGCCATGGTGCGCTTGGCGTAGGTGGTGCCGTCGGTCTCCGCCGGCTTGTCGCTGGCGCCGTATCCGCGCAGGTCGGGGCAGATGACGGTGTGGTCGGACGCCAGGTCGGCGGCGACGTGCCGCCACATCAGGTGGGTCTGCGGGAAGCCGTGCAGCAGCACGATCGGGCTGCCCGTCCCTCCGACGGCAACGTTCAGGGACACGCCGTCGGCGACGGGGACGCGCCGGTATTCGAAGTCGGCGATGGTCGATGTCATGGCTCGGCCCTTCCATTTGTTGTCCGGTCGCCTCCAGCCTGCCCGGCGCGAATGAGCATCCGGTCAGCGCGCTACCGTGACCATGGGGAACGCGCCGGGAAGGACGGTCGAGGGGTGCCGATCGTGTTCGGGGTGCTCGGACCGGTGACGGCCTGGGACGGTGCCGGGAACGCGATCGCCCTGAAGGGGCCGCGGCACCGCGCGGTGCTGGCCCGGTTGATCATCGCCCGCCGCCGCGTCGTCCCGCTGTCCGGGCTGATCGAGGATCTGTGGGACGATCCGCCTCCCGGGGCGGTGGGCGCGGTGCGCACCTTCGTGGCCGCGCTGCGCCGCGCGCTGGAACCCGGGCGTCCGCCCCGTACGCCCGCCCGGCTGCTGGTCACGCAGGGGCCGGGGTACGCGCTGCACGCCGAGCCTGACGCGGTGGACGCCTGGCGGTTCGAGCAGGCGGTGACCGCCGCCGCGACGCTGCCCCCCGAGGACGGGCTCGACCGGCTCACCGAGGCGCTCGGCTGGTGGCGGGGGCCCGCCTACGCCGAGTTCGCCGACCAGCCGTGGGCCCGCACGGAACGCTCCCGCCTGGCCGAACTCCGGCTGCACGCCGTCGAGCGCCGGGCCGGGACGCGGCTGGCCCTCGGCCTGGCCGCCGAGGCGGTGCCGGACCTGGACGCGCACGTGGCCGAGCACCCCTGGCGCGAGGACGCCTGGCGGCTGCTGGCCCTCGCGCTCTACCGCACCGGCCGCCAGGGCGACGCGCTCGCCGTCCTGCGCCGCGCGCGCACGCTGCTGGTCGAGCAGCTCGGCGCCGATCCGGGCCCGGCGCTCCGCCGCCTGGAGAGCGACATCCTCCACCACGCCGGCCACCTCGACCCCGCGTCCGGGCCGGACGGGGCGGCGGCCCGGGTGTGGGCGCAGACGGCCGCCGTCTACGACCGGACCGTGAGCTCGGGGTCCCGGGCCCGGCTCGAGTCGACGGTCGGCCTGCTGCGCAATCTCGCGGTGACCGGGGGGACCGGCCTGGAGGCCGCGCGCCGGCACCGCCTGGCGGCCATCGCCGCGGCCGAGGAGCTGGGCGACGCCGAACTGACCGCCCGGGTGATCGGCGCCTACGACGTCCCGGCGATCTGGACCCGGTCGGACGACCCGCGGCAGGCGGCGCGGATCGTGGCCGCGGCCGAACGCACCCTGGCCCGCGTCCCGCCCGGGGTGCACGAGGCGGCGCGGGCCCGCCTGCTGGCCACCATCGCCGTGGAGTCGCGCGGCACCCGCTCGGCGCGGGGGCCCGAGGCCGCGCGCCGGGCCGAGGAGATCGCCCGCCGCCTGGACGATCCCGCGCTGCTGGCCTTCGCCCTCAACGGCGTGTTCATGCAGGCGTTCCAACGCGCGGGGTCGGCTCCGCTCCGGGACGGGATCGGCGCCGAGCTGGTCGCGCTGTCGGCCCGGCACGGCCTGGTCACCTCCGAGGTGCTCGGACACCTCGTCCGGATCCAGGCCCGCAGCGCGCTCGCCGACTTCCCGGGGGCCGACCGGCACGCGGACGCCGCGGACGCGCTCGCCGAGCACCATGAGCTTCCGCTGGTGGGAGTGTTCACCCGGTGGTACCGGGCGCTGCGGCTCGCCGCGTCCGAGCGGGCGTCCGTGCCCGTGGCCGAGGCGGCCTACCGGGACGCCGCCGCGCTGCTGGACGGCGCCGGCATGCCCGGGCTGGAACACGGCCTGCTGCCGCTCGCCCTGTTGGGCCTGCGCGTGCAGCACGGGCTGCCCGCCCCCACCGACGACCGCGTCGACTGGGGCCCCTACCGGCCCTGGGCCCGCCCCTTGGTGCTGCTGGCCCAGGACCGTCCGGCCGAGGCCGCCGGGGCGCTGCGCGACGTCCCCGATCCGCCCCGCGACCTGCTGCTCGAGGCCCTGTGGTGCCTCATCGCGCGGGCGGCCATCGCCGTCGGCGACAGGGCGGCGATGGAGCGCGCGCGCCGCGAGCTGGCGCCCGCCGCGGCGGAACTGGCGGGCGCGGGCAGCGGCCTTCTCACTCTGGGCCCGGTCTCCCGGTACCTCGGCGATCTCGCCGCCGCCCTCGCACGCGCCACCTGACCGGGGCCGGAGCGTGCGATGCCCGCCGCTCGCGGCGACGCCGTGGGCGCCCGGATCCCCGGGGCGGTCGAGCGGTCACACCCACACGTAGTTGTCGTCGGTCACGGCGGGCAGGGCCGCGTCGGCGAGCGCGGCGCGCGGGCGGGGGAGCGCGGCGAGCGCCGGGCCGAGCGGTGGTCGATCCACTGGATCAGGCCGATCTCGTGGCCGCCGGGGACCTCGTCGTACTCCTCGGTGGCGAGTCCGGCGCGGATCTCGGGGGTGACGTGGAGCCGGTAGATCAGGTGCAGCTTGCGCGGCGGGGGAGTGGCCCCGGGACGGGAGACCATCTGGTCGACCACCCACAGCAGCTCCGGCTCGCGGGCCTGGGAGGGGGCCAGGCCGAGTTCCTCGGCCAGTTCGCGCCGCAGGGCGGCGAGCAGGTCCTCGCCGTGCTCGACGTTGCCGCCGGGCGGGGTGTAGTGGACCGATCCGGGCCGGTCGCGGCGGATCAGGGCGACCTCGTCGCCGCAGAACACCAGGGCGCCGACGCGGACCTTGATGCGGGTGAACGGCGGCGTCGCGGCGTCGTTGGGGAAGCTCATGGCACCAGCATCGCCGACCGCGCGGCCGGCGGCCGGGGACGGCGGGTCAGGGGGAGCCGGTCGGGGCCCAGCTCACCGGGTGACGAGCTCGCACTTGAAAAGAGTCGCATCCCATGTTCGTATGAAAACATGGATCTTTCAGAACGCCACGCTCTGATCATTGACCGGCTTCGAAGTGCGGAGCGGGTGGACGTGGCCGAGCTGGCCCGGGCGATCGGCACCTCCGAGGTGACGATCCGGCGGGACCTGGAGCAGCTGGCCGAGCAGGGCGTGCTGCGGCGGGTGCGGGGCGGCGCGGTGAGCCTGCTGTCCCGGGGCGAGGGACCGCCGTTCGTCTTCCGCGAGGTCGACAACGTCGAGGCCAAGCGGCGCATCGGCGCCGCGGTCGCGGGACTGATCCAGGACGGGGAGGCGGTGGTGGTCGACGGCGGCACCACCGGCCTGGAGGTGGCCCGGGCGCTGGCCGGACGACGGGTGACGGTGATGCCGCTGTCGATGCAGGCGGCCGGCGCCCTGGCGAACGCGGCGCCGACCCGGATCATCCAGGCGGGCGGCGAGGTGCGGCCGGGCGAGCTCGCGGTCACCGGCCCGCTCGCGGAGGCGGGACTTCGGGCGCTCCGGTTCGACACGGCGGTCCTGTCCTGCTGCGGAGCCTCGGCCGAGCACGGGGTGACCGCCTACGATCCGGCGGACGCGTCGCTGAAGTCGGTGGCGATCTCCTCGGCGGCGCGGACGATCCTCGCCGCCGACGCAGCCAAGTTCGCCCGGACCGCGATGGCGGTGGTGGCCCCCCTGACCCGGGTGGACGTGCTCGTGACCGACACCGCCGCGCCGCCGGAGGCCCTCGAGGCCATCGCCGCGCTCGGCATCGAGGTGCACCGTGTGTGATGCGCGGGCGCTCCCGTCCGGCCGGGAGCGCCCGCCGGTCACCGCCGCGGCGAGGGGCGGGGCCGCCCGGACGGCCGTCACGGTCGTCTTCGTCGTGCACGGGCTGCTGTTCGCCTCGTGGACCGCGCACATCCCCGACGTCAAGGCCGGTCTCGGGCTCGGGGACGGGTCGCTCGGGCTGGCCCTGGCCGGCGCCCCGGTGGGATCGGTCTGCGCGATGGTGTTCGCGGGCGCGCTCCTGTCCCGGCTGAGCAGCCGCACGGTCGTGCGGATCACCCTGCCCGGATACTGCCTGGCGGGCACCCTGATCGGAGCGGCCGGATCGATGCCGCAGCTGTTCGCGGCCCTGGCACTCTGGGGCGCGTTCCAGGGAGTCCTGGACATCGCGATGAACGCCCAGGCCGTCGCGGCCGAACGGGCCCGGGGCCGTCCGATCATGACGACGCTGCACGGGTGCTGGAGCGTCGGGGCGCTGGCCGGCGCGGGCATCGGGGCGGCCGGCGTCGCCGCCGGGGTCCCGCTGCCGGCCCAGCTCCTGCCGCTCGGCGTGGCCGGGATGCTCGCCGGCCTCTGGCCGACGGCGCGCTTCGCGGACGATCCGGCGCCCCCGCACGGCGATCGGCGCGGCGGCTCCCGCGCCTCCCGGCCGCTGCTGGTCCTCGGGACCATCGCGTTCGCGGGACTGCTGTGCGAAGGGGCGGTGGCCGACTGGGCCGCGGTCTACCTCCGCGAGACGCTGCGCCTGGACGGCGGAGCCGCCGGACTGGGCTACGCCGCCTTCGCCGCGTCCATGGTCGTCGTGCGCCTGTCCGGCGGCCACCTGCAATCCCGCTTCGGCCCCCGCCCGCTGGTCACCGCCCTGTCCGTGCTCGCCGCCGCGGGCCTGGCCGGCGGGCTCCTGCTGGCCGAGCCGGCCGCCGCGATCGCCGGGTTCGCCGCGCTCGGCATCGGTCTGGCCTCGGTGGTCCCGGTGGTGTTCAGCGCCGCGGGCAACCAGCCGCGCCTCCCTCCGGGGACCGGCATCGCCACCGTCTCCGCGATCGGTTGGACCGGGTTCATGTGCGGGCCCGCGGTGATCGGGTTCCTCGCCGACCGCACCTCGCAGCCGATCGCGCTCAGCCTCATTCCGGTGCTGCTGGTCCTCATCGCGGGCGCCGCCTGGGCCACGCCCGTCCTGAATCCCGCCCGTCCCGAGGAGGGTGCCTGACAGGCGCGCCACCTGGCGAAGGGCGCCGGGCGCCGGGACCGCGCGGCCCCGAACTGCGGCAGGCCGGCGCCGATCGATGGAACGTCCCTGTCTATCCTTGGACTGCGGCCTTCTTCGAGGTGGCCGGTGGCGCCACCAGGCGATTGGTCCCCTGCGGGATGTCAAAATCGCGCCGCCCGCTACGACCCACCTCCGTAAGGCGGCGCGCGACGCGCCACTGAAGGCCGTGACATCAAGGAGACGACGTGAAGTTCCTACTGATCATGCACACCAACCCGCTGGTCTGGGACGCCCTGACCGAGGCGGAGCGCAACGAGGTGATGACCGGCCACGGCGCGTTCATGGAGACCGTCGAGGCGTCCGGAGAGATGATCTCGACCGCGGCGCTCGCGGAGCCGTCGGCCAGCGCCGTGGTGCGCGTCCGGGACGGGGTCCCGGCCGTGACCGACGGGCCGTACCTGGAGGCCAAGGAGTACGTCGGCGGCTACTACCTGGTCGAATGCGAGAACCGCGAGCGCGCGCTCGAGCTGGCCGCGCTGATCCCGGACGCCGGGGTCGAGGGGCTCGGCATCGAGGTCCGCCCGGTGCTCTTCGCGGCCGCCGCCGGGGGGTGAGCACGCCCGAACGCCTCGGGGACCTGCTGCGCGAGCTGGCGCCGCGGGTCCTCGGGGCGCTGCTCCGCCGGCACGGAGAGTTCGACTCCTGCGAGGACGCGGTCCAGGAGGCGCTGCTGGCGGCGGCGACGCAGTGGCCGGAGGAGGGCGTTCCGGACAACCCGACGGCCTGGCTGGTCACCGTGGCCTCCCGCCGCCTGGTCGACCACGTGCGCAGCGAGCAGGCGCGCCGCCGCCGGGAGGCCGCCGTGGCCGCGCGCGAGGCACCGGACGCCGACCTCGCACCGGCGCCCGGCGACGGCGGTCCGGGGGACCGGGACGACACGCTGACGCTGCTGTTCCTGTGCTGCCATCCCGCACTGACGCCCGCCTCGCAGGTGGCGCTCACGCTGCGCGCCGTCGGCGGGCTGACCACGGCCGAGGTCGCGCGGGCGTTCCTGGTCCCCGAGGCCACGATGGCGCCGCGGATCAGCCGGGCCAAGCAGCGGATCAGGGCCGCCGGCGGGTCCTTCGCGCCGCCGCCGGCGGCCGAGCGGGCCGAGCGGCTCGGGGCCGTCCTGCACGTGCTCTATCTGATCTTCAATGAGGGGTACACCGCCAGCTCCGGACCCGATCTCCAGCGCCATGAGCTCACCGAGGAGGCGATCCGGCTCACCCGGATGGTGCACCGGTCGCTGCCCGGTGACAGCGAGGTCGCCGGGCTGCTGGCGCTGATGCTGCTGACCGACGCCCGCCGGCCGAGCCGCACGGGCCCGGACGGCGCCCTGGTGCCGCTGGCCGAACAGGACCGGAGCCGGTGGGACGCCGCCATGATCGAGGAGGGCACCGCCCTGGTGGCCGGCGCCATGGCCGCGTCCCCCCTCGGCCCCTACCAGCTCCAGGCGGCGATCGCCGCGCTGCATGTGCAGGCGCCGCGGGACGAGGACGCCGACTGGGAACAGATCCGCGTCCTCTACCGGATCCTCGGCCGGATCGCGCCCAACCCGATGGTCACCCTCAACCATGCCGTCGCGGTCGCGAAGACCCGCGGCCCGCGCGCCGGGCTGGAGATGCTGGAGACCCTCGACGGCGACGCCCGGATGCAGGGCCATCACCGCCTCCACGCGGTGCGCGGGTACCTGCTGGAGCTGGCCGGCGAGCCCGCCGCCGCGCGGGAGGGCTACCAGGCGGCGGCGCGGCTGACGACGAGCCTCCCCGAACAGCGGTACCTGAGGGACCAGGCCGCGCGGCTGGCCCCTGATGCCGGTGAGCACTGACGGAGGTGATCGGGTCCGCGCGGGCCTCGGTCAGGTGCCGGTGTAGGCCGCGAGGTGCTCGCCGGTGAGGGTGGAGCGGGCGGCGACGAGGTCGGCGGGGGTGCCGGTGAAGACGATCCGGCCGCCGTCGTGGCCGGCTCCGGGGCCGAGGTCGATGATCCAGTCGGCGTGCGCCATCACGGCCTGGTGGTGCTCGACGACGATGACCGACTTGCCGGACTCGACGAGCCGGTCGAGCAGGCCGAGCAGCTGCTCGACGTCGGCGAGGTGCAGGCCGGTGGTCGGCTCGTCCAGGACGTAGACGCCGCCCTTGTCGGCCATGTGGGTGGCCAGCTTGAGCCGCTGCCGCTCGCCGCCCGACAGCGTGGTCAGCGGCTGGCCGATGGTGAGGTAGCCGAGCCCGACGGCGGCGAGCCGGCCGAGGATGGTGTGCGCGGCCGGGACCCGCGCCTCGCCGGCGCCGAAGAACTCCTCGGCCTCGGCCACCGACATCGCGAGCACCTCGCTGATGTCGAGGCCGCCGAGGTGGTAGTCCAGCACCGAGGCGTCGAACCGCCGGCCCCCGCACTCCTCGCAGGTGGCGGCGACGCCGGCCATCATCGCCAGGTCGGTGTAGATGACGCCGGCACCGTTGCAGGCGGGGCAGGCGCCCTCGGAGTTGGCGCTGAACAGCGCCGGCTTGACGCCGTTGGCCTTCGCGAACGCCTTGCGGATCGGGTCGAGCAGTCCGGTGTAGGTCGCAGGGTTGCTGCGCCGCGAGCCGCGGATCGGGCCCTGGCCGATCGCCACCACGCCCGCGCCGGCGGGGATCGACCCGTGCACGAGTGAGCTCTTGCCGGAGCCGGCGACGCCGGTGACGGCGACGAGCACCCCGAGCGGGATGTCGACGTCAACCTCGCGCAGGTTGTGCGTCCTCGCGCCGCGGATCTCCAGCGTGCCGGTGGGCGTCCGGACCTTGTCCTTGAGGGCGGCCCGGTCGCCCAGATGGCGGCCGGTGGTGGTGCCGCCGGCCCGCAGCCCCTCGACGGTGCCCTCGAAGCAGACGGTGCCGCCCGCCGCGCCGGCGCCGGGGCCGAGGTCGACGACGTGGTCGGCGATCTCGATCGTCTCCGGCTTGTGCTCCACGACGAGCACCGTGTTGCCCTTGTCGCGCAGCCGCAGCAGCAGGCCGTTCATCCGCTGGATGTCATGGGGGTGCAGGCCCGCGGTGGGCTCGTCGAAGACGTAGGTGACGTCGGTGAGCGAGGAGCCCAGGTGGCGGATCATCTTGACGCGCTGCGCCTCGCCCCCCGACAGCGTGCCGGCCGGCCGGTCGAGCGAGAGGTAGCCCAACCCGATCTCCACGAACGACTCCAGGGTCCGCCGGAGCGAGACGAGCAGCGGCGCCACCGACGGCTCGTCCAGGCCGCGGACCCATCCGGCCAGGTCGCTGATCTGCATCGCGCAGGCGTCGGCGATGCTGATCCCCTCGATCTTCGACGACCGGGCCGGCGCGCTGAGCCGGGTGCCGTCGCACTCGGGGCAGACGGTGCACGTCGTCGCCCGCTCCACGAACGCGCGGATGTGCGGCTGGAGCGCGTCGATGTCCTTGGACAGCATCGACTTCTGGATCTTGGGGATCAGGCCCTCGTACGTCAGGTTGATGCCATCGACCTTGATCTTGGTCGGCTCCCGGTAGAGGAGGTCGTTCAGCTCCGTCTTGGTGTACTTGCGGATCGGCTTGTCCGGATCGAAGTAGCCGCAGCCGGTGAAGATGCGGCCGAACCAGCCGTCCATGCTGTAGCCGGGGACCGTGAGCGCACCCTCGTTCAGCGACTTTTCGTCGTCGTACAACTGGGTGAGGTCGATGTCGGAGACGGTGCCCCGGCCCTCGCACCGCGGGCACATGCCGCCCAGGCGGTTGAAGGTCTCCCGCACGGTCTTGCGGGCACCGCGCTCGACCGTGATCGAGCCGCGCGCCCGGACCGAGGGGACGTTGAAGGCGTAGGCGTTGGGCGAGCCGATGTGCGGCTCGCCCAGCCGGCTGAACACGATGCGCAGCATCGCGTTGGCATCGGTCGCGGTGCCGACCGTCGAGCGCGGATCGGCCCCCATCCGCTGCTGGTCGACGATGATCGCCGTCGTCAGCCCCTCCAGGACGTCGACCTCGGGCCGCGCCGGCGCCGGCATGAAGCCCTGCACGAACGCGTTGTAGGTCTCGTTGATCATCCGCTGCGACTCCGCGGCGATCGTGTTGAACACCAGCGAGGTCTTGCCCGAGCCGGAGACGCCGGTGAACACCGTCAGCCGCCGCTTGGGGATCTCGATGCTGACGTCCTTGAGGTTGTTCTCGCGCGCGCCGTGCACGCGGATCAGGTCGTGGCTGTCGGAAACGTGCGGTGCGGGCGGCTGCGCGTCCGTCCTCGTGGCCATGTTCACCGTTCCTCCCTCTGTCGACCGGGACCGCCTTCGTGTCATCGGTGGGCCGATGCCCGGTGTGGCGACAGTACGAGCGCGGGAGCCGTGGTCGGTACTCAGCGGTCCTGAAGCAGCCCGAGGACGTTGCCGTCGGGGTCGGTGACGGTGGCCACCAGGCGGCCGCCGCCGACGTCGTGCGCGGGCTCCCGCACGGTGGCGCCGGCGGCGGTCACCTCGGCGAGCTTCGCCTCGATGTCCGGCACGTGCCAGTAGGCCACCGGCGTGGCCGGGGCCTGCGGTCCGCCGCCCGGCACCAGCCCGATGTGCTGGCCCGCGGCCTCGAAGCCGACGTAGTAGGACTCGTCGGCCTGCGGCGGCACGCCGAGCAGGGCGGCGTACACCTTCTTGGACGCCGCCAGGTCGGAGACGGGGTGCAGCACGGTCTTGATCCCCTGGGTGGAAGAGCCGGTCATGGTCGCTCCTGGAGTCGTGGGTCACACCGGTGAACGGTGAGGTCGATGTCGATCACGCTAGTTGCGGCTCGGTGAACGGCGCTTCTCGATTCCTGATCGGTCTGGTCAGCGCGTGATCAGGAGGCGGCCTCCGATGTCGGTGGGCCCTGATAAAGATGATCGCTGCGGGACCGACCTTCGCCGAGGAAAGTGAGTGCCATGGCAGACGACCAGAACGTCGAGGCGGAGGCGCTGTTCCAGAAGATGGCCCTGAGCCTGGCCAAGGGGGCGCCGCAGGGTTACCGGCGTGCTTCCCTCAGTGCCCGGACCGACCGGCACGGCATGGAGGACGGGGTGGTGACCAATGTGCTCGCGAACGGCCGGTCGCGCCCCGGCCCGCAGAGTTTCCGCAAGCAGCTGAGCAGGATTCACGACCTGGACGGGGCCGGTGCCGAGACGCTCTCCATCGAGCTGGCCGTCTATCCGACGGGCCGATTCGAGGCGCTCACCAGCCGGGCCATCAGCCCGAGCCGCCACTCGGGGGCCGGGACGGGCGGTCACGTCTATGCGCTCGATCCCGATGTCCCTCCGCCTGACATCGGGGACGACCAGCCGGGGCCGTTGGACGCCGCGCAGGCGGGGGATCCCGGGGAAGCGGTGCGGCTGCTGCGGCGTCACCTGGAGAAGCGGGCTGAGATCTTCGAGCGTCCGGCGGACCTCGCCGAACCCCTGCCCGAGCCGCTCGAATCCACGGCGATCGAGGACCTGGCGCACACCCTGGGCCTCGACCTCCCCGACGACCTGCGCGCGCTCTACACCGTGGCGGACGGCGACGGCGGCGCCGGGCTCATGGACCGCCATCCGTGGTTCGGGTTCAGAAGGCTCGTCGACTTCTGTCTGGGCGACCGCTGGTGGGCGGCCCGCGACACCTGGTGCGATCACCGCGTGCGCGATGAGACCTCCCCGCCGGGCGTCGTACGGCGTTCGGCCGACCGTCCCGGCTGGATCCCGTTCGCCGAGAGCACCGGCGGCGACTTCCTCGCCGTCGACATGGACCCCGCGCAGGCCGGCCGGCCGGGGCAGGTCATCCGCATCGGCCGCAACCACGACGCTGGTGCCGTCTTCGTCGCCGATTCCGTGACCACGCTGTTGCGCCTCCAGTTGGAGGCGCTGGAACGCGGTGCCTATACGTGCGATGCGGAGAATGCGGAACTGTGGATCGATGCGGAGTTGCCCGCGCGGCGCGGGCCCTCCGGCCCGGGCACCGTCCGAGAGACCGCGTCGCGTCGCGATGAAGTACAGGTGCTCTCCCTGACCGGGGAGACCGATCTGGCCTCATTGGCGGGCCACCCGACGTTGCGGATGCTGACGGTCAAGGCGTCCGACCCCGTCTCCCTTGCGCCGCTTCGCGACTGCCCGCGGCTGTACGGACTGGACCTGTCGCAGGCCTCGGTGCGCGATATCGAGGCGGTCTCGGAAATGGCGGGGCTGCTGTATCTGTCACTGCGCCACGACCAGTGGACGGATCTGTTCGAGCGGACCGATCGTCTGCCCGCACTGGCCGCACCCGCGCTGGCCGGTGCGCCGACCCCCGGAATGCTGGCGGAATGGGCGTCCCGCTTCGGGCCGGGAGGCGATGGCGACGGCTTCCGCTACCACACCGGACAGCTGACGGTCTGAGAGCCGGCCGGTGCGGGCAGCGGCGGCACCGGCGAGACCCAGGACATGCTCGACTTCTGCGCCCGGCACGGCATCACCGCCGCGACCGGCCTCGGCGGCGCCCTCGCGGGGCGCCGCCGTGTCATCTGCCGAGCAGGTCGCGGATCGCCTGGAGCACGGCGTCGGTCTGCTGAATGTGCATGTACTGGTGGGAGGCGTGTTCGAGCACGCGTTGCTCGCCCCGGGGAACGGACGCGGCCATCGCCGCATGGAGGGCGCGCACGCCATCGTGCGCTTCGCGCATGAGCTGCTCGGACATGAACTGCGCCCAGTACGGGTTTTCGCCACCGGCGGTGAGCACCATCAGGGGGACGTCGGGCAGCTCCCCTCCGTGGCGGAGTTCGTCGTAGACCTCGGTCTCGAAGTTCTGCGTCTCCCGCAGGCTCGTCCGCCACTCCGCGAGGTGGTGTTCGATGAGCGCCGTCCGGACCGGGCCCGGCCATTCGGCGTGGAGCTGCGCGTACTGCTCTCGGGCGGCCTGGATCTGCTCGGCGGTCAGCTCCGGCAGCTCCTCCAGGTCGGGCTTCATCTGCTCGGCCGCTCCGGCCGCCTGCTCCGGCATGTAGTCGAGGATGTCCTCATGGCCGGGGTCCAGCAGGAGCAGCCCGGCCACCTCGCCGGGAAAGAGCTGGGCGTAGCGGCGCGCGTAGAAGGCCCCCAGCGAATGGCCGACCAGCAGGTAGGGGGCGGGCACGGCGGCGGCGCGCAGGAGGTGCCGGAGCTCGCCCGCGACCTCGGCCGGCGTGCGGGGCAGGTCGACGGGCTCGCTCCAGCCCGTCCCGGCGCGGTCATAGAGCACGCTCGTGGTGAGTTCGGCCGTCCGGTCCTGGACGTTCAGGAAGTCCAGGCCGACCAGGCCGGCCCCGGGCAGGAACACCACGCTCGGGCCGCCGGTGCCCGAGCGGTGCAGCATCAGCCGCCGTCCGCCCGCGTCGTGGAGACGCCCCAGCGGCGGTGCGTCCTCCATCGTCCCGGCCCGGCTGTCGGTTGATCGGCCGTGCATCGCGGCTCCCTCGGTGAGCGGCGGGATCCCGCCGACTGTTCGCAACTTTGCGAACGGTATCGCATATGAGATCATTCCGGCGTGGAGGCCTTGGAGCTGTTCGCGCATCCGGTACGGCTGCGCATCGTGCACGCCCTGTCCGGGGGACGGGTCGTCACGACCTCCGAGCTGTGCGCCCTGATCCCCGACGTCTCGAAGGCCACCGTGTACCGGCACGTGGGCGTGCTCGCCGACGGGGGAGTCCTGGAGGTGGACGCCGAGCAGCGGGTGCGCGGCGCGGTCGAGCGCCGGTACCGGCTGAGCCGGGACCGGGCGGTGATCGACGCCGGCACGGTCGCGTCGCTGTCCGCCGGCGACCACCGCCGCGCGTTCGCCGCGGCGATGGCCGTCCTGATCGCCGAGTTCAACGCCTACCTCGACCGCGACCGCGCCGACCCGGCCGCCGATGCCGTCGGCTACCGGCAGCACGCGCTCTGGCTCAGCCCGGACGAGCTCGCCGAGATGATCTCCGAGATGCGGGGCGCGATCGCGCCCCGGCTGGCGAACGAGCCCTCGCCGCACCGCACCCGGCACCTGATCAGCCCGATCCTGTTCCCGATCGAGGAGCCGCCCGTGCCGGGGGAGTAGCGGTCGCTACGCGCGCGTGAAGTGGTGCAGTTCCCGGCCCGGCCGCCACAGGTCGATGGCCATGACGGCCCCCTCGATCCGCGTCAGCACGGCCTCGCGGATGTCGGTCTTGAAGAAGTGCGACTCGCCGAAGGCGGCGGGGTCGAGTCCCCGCGCGGTCAGCATCGGCGCGATCTGGTCGCGGTCGGTGACCGCGACGGCGCGGCCGGACAGCTTGGCGTCACCGGGCGCCGCACCGGCGTCGCCGAGAATGACCGGGGGGCCGTGGAGCGCGAACCGCGGATCACGCAGCAGGTCCCGGCCCTTCAGGGCGCCGGGCATCGATCCGAACCACAGGTCGTCGCCGACGAAGTAGGCCTCGATGCCGCTGACGCGCGGCGAGCCGTCCTTGCGGAGCGTCGCGATGGTCTTGTGCTTGTTCACCTCGAACGCCGCCCGGATCCGGGCGACGAACTCCGGTGCCGAATCGGATACCTCACGCCAGTTCGCCATGGACTCCCCTGTGGTCTCGAAGCTCGACGCCCCAGCTTGCCGCCTGGGACCGACAGAACAGTCCCGGCGGTGGGTCACTCGCCCACTGCACCGTCGATGGTCTCGCGCAGGAGGTCGGCGTGGCCGTTGTGTCGCGCGTATTCCTCGATCATGTGGGTGAGGACGTAGCGGAGCGAGATGGATTCGCCTCGAAAATCCACCGTGTCGTCCAGGGAGGCGATCGTGTCCGCGGTGGCGCGGGAACGGTCGCATTCCGTGTGCCAGAGCGCGAACGCCTCGTCCACCTCGGCGTCCTCGACCTGGAACTCGGCGAGCTCGCCCTCGGCTCGCGGCCAAAGGGGCGGGGCGTGCTCGCCTTTGACCGCGAGACGGAACCAGGCGCGCTCGACCTCGGCCGCGTGCCGTACGAGGCCGAGGAGGGAGAGGTCCGAGGCCGGAATCGCCTTTCGCTTGAGTTGTCCGTCCGTCAGGCCCTCGCATTTCCAGGCGAGGGTCGCGCGCTGGTAATCGAGGAACGCCGTCAGTGACGCACGGTCGCCGGCGGTCTTGGACGGTTCCCTGCGCCGTTGATCGGTCACCGGACGATGATGGCAGACCGAGTCCGCGGCCTTCTGCGATGCTGGCGCGATGCCCACCGTTCCGCCGGTTCCGGAGCCGATCACCGCCGACGCCCCGGTGTCGATCACCAGTCCGCTGCTCACCCAGTCCTGGCTCGATCTGGCCTTCGTCCATTGGGCCGTTGACCCCGCGGACGTGGCGGGGCTGCTGCCGGCCGGGACGGTGCCCGACACGCTCGGCGGCGTCACCTACGTCGGCCTGGTCGCGTTCCGGATGCACCGCGTGGGGTGGTTCGGCCTTCCCGGGGTGCCGTATCTCGGCACGTTCCCCGAGACCAACGTCCGCCTCTACTCGGTGGACGGGCACGGGCGGCGCGGCGTGGTCTTCCGTTCGCTGGACGCCTCCCGGCTGATTCCCGTGATCATGGCGCGGGTCGGTTTCCGGCTGCCCTATCTGTGGTCCCGCATGTCCGTCCGCCGCGATGGCGACACCATCGGCTACGCCAGCTCGAGGCGCTGGCCGGGTCCGCGCGGTGCGCACAGCCGGATCACCGTGCGGGTGGGCGGGCCGCTGGAGGAGCCGAGCGAGCTGGAGCACTTCCTCACCGCCCGGTGGGGGATGCACAACGCCTCGTTCGGACGGTCGATGTACCTGCCGAACGACCATCCGCGCTGGCCCCTGCACCGGGCCGAGCTGATCGAGTGCGACGAGGACCTGGTGTCGGCGGCGGGCCTGCCGGAGCCGGTGGGCGCACCGGTGAGCGTGCTGTACTCGCCCGGCGTCCCGGTGCGCTTCGGCCCGCCCGCCCGGCCTCGAAGGTGACGTGCGCGCCGTCCATGACGCCGTTGTCTAGATGATCGGTAGCCGTCCTCGACGCGGTTGCCGGAGGCCGGGGTGACGCCGCGTCGGCCGCCCCGTCCAGCGCCTTGGCGACCGCGGGGCGCCGGCCTCCGCGTCCGCTGGACCCGGCTCTAGGCGTCACACCGTTCGGTGCGTGCCCCTTCATCCGCCGGACCGGTGGAATTCCTCGGCCTGACACCTTCACAAAGTTACTTCGGATGCCGTATAAAGTACGCCATGCCTGACACAACGGGACGTTCTGCCCCGACCGGGAACGAGGCGCTGCGCCGGATCCGCACCGACGCCGTGCTCGCCGCGCTGCGCGAGCACGGCCCCGTGTCGCGCACCGGCCTGGCCGATCTCACCGGGTACCGGCCGTCCTCGCTCACCGAGATCGTGCGCGATCTGATGGGCAGCGGCCACGTCCTCCAGGTCGGCACCGGAGACTCCTCCGGAGGCCGCAGGCCCCGCCTGCTCGCCTTCAATCCGGCCGCCGAAACGCTCGTCGTGGTGTCGCTGGAAGGCGACCAGGCCCGCGCCGCGGTGGTGGACCTGGCCGGAGAGCCCTACGGCGAGCACACTCGGCGGATCGACGCGGCCGACCCGTTCACCGGGCTGGTCGCCCTCATCGGCGAGGCGGTCGCGGGATCGACCGGGCCGGTCCCGGGCCGGGTGGTCTTCTCGGTGCCCGGGGTGGCCACGGTCGAGGGCGCGGTGACCCTGTCGCCCGTCCTGCGGGCGCTCGGCGACGACTCGCTCACCAGCACGCTGGCCGACCGAGTCGGGCTGCCGGTGCGGACCGAGAACGACGTCAACCTGGTCGCGCTCGGCGAGCGCGAGCAGGGGGCCGCCGCCGACGTGGACGACCTCGTGCTCATCTACGTCGGGTACGGCGTCGGCGCCGCGCTGGTCACCGGCGGGGCGCTGTGCCGGGGCGCGGCCGGGTTCGCCGGGGAGATCGGCTTCCTGCCCGCCGGGCCGCCGCCGGAGCCGCACGAGGGCGGGCGCGGCCGGTTCGAGCAGCGCTGGAGCGTGCCAGGCATCGCCGCCGCGCTGGCCGGGCCGGACGGGCCGGCGCCCGCCGACCCGGTCGGCGAGCTGGCCCGCCGCGCCGGCGAGCCGGAGGTCGCCACGCTGCGGCGCTCGGTCATCGAGGCGTGGGCGTATGCGGCGATCGTCTGCTCGTGCGTGGTCAACCCCGCGCGGGTGGTGTACGCGGGCGCGGCGGTGCGGCTCGGCGAACCGGGGCTCGCCGAGCTGCGCGCGCTGGTCGCCGCGTCCGCGCCGTCCGCCCCAGAAGTGATGTTCGCCGAGCTCGGGGCCCGTGCCCTGCATGTGGGCGCGGTGTCGCCCGCGGTTTCATCGTCGGCCGTGGTCGCAACCCGGCCGACCCCCTGAAGGAGTAGCAGCATGCGCAAGATCGTCCTGCTCGTCGCGAGCGCCTTCGCGCTCGCCGGTGTCACCGCCGGGTGCGGTATCAGCGCCTCGGACGAGTCCAACCTGACCATTTACACCGCCCGGGACAAGGGCCTGGCCCAGAACGTCGTGGACGCCTTCGAGGCCGCCAACCCCGACTACAAGGGCAAGGTCCGGCTGCTCACGCTGGGCGCGCAGGAGGCCGCCGAGCGGGTGTCGGCGGAGAAGGGCCGCCCGCAGGCCGACATCTGGTGGGGCGGCACGCAGCAGCAGTTCGTCCAGTCGGCCGGCGCGGGGCTGCTCGCGCCCGTGCCGGAGGCGGTCAAGACCAGCATCCCCGAGAAGTACCGCGACGCGCAGGGCCGCTGGGTGGCCGAGATGCTGCTCAACGAGGTCATCTTCTACAACGACAAGATGCTCAAGCCCGACCAGGCCCCCAAGGACTGGGACGACCTGGTGAAGCCGGCCTACAAGAACAAGATCATCGTGCGGGACGTGGCCGCGTCCGGCACCATGCGCAGCATCTACTCGGCGATGATCTCCCGCAAGGGCAAGGACGGCGACCCGGCCGCCGGCTACGACTGGCTGCGCAAGCTGGACGCCAACACCAAGGTCTACGCGGCCAACCCCACCGACCTCTACCTGCGCATGCAGCGGCAGGAGGCGCCGGTGTCGGTGTGGAACCTCCAGGACGTGCTGCTCCAGCGCAAGAACAGCAAGGCCCCCTTCGCCGTCGTCTCCCCGGCTTCGGGCGTCCCGCAGCTGCTGGACGGCGTCGCCAAGATCGCCAAGGGCCCCAACTCCGCGGGCGCCGACGCGTTCCTGACCTTCCTGCTCGGCCAGGAGCAGCAGAAGAAGCTGGCCGAGGAGTGGTTCCAGATCCCGACCGTGAAGATGGACGCCCCGCCGAGCTGGCTGGCGCCGCTGAAGCTGACCGAGATGAAGGTCGACTGGGACGCGGCCGCCGCCAAGGAGAACGAGTGGATCACCCACTGGGGCTCGGCCATCAAGAACAAGGGCTGACCGGCCCGCGCTGACCGCACGTTCCAGGGGGCGCCGCGCCGCCCCCTGGAACGTGCCACCCCTCGTTCCGTCCGCGCTCCCCGAGCACCGCGAGCGTCTAAGTGAGGCACCCATGATCCCCGTCCGGCTCGACCGCGTCGGCAAGCGCTACGGCACGAACGAGTTCGTGGTCAACGACATCGACGTGACCATCGGCTCCGGTGAGTTCTTCACCCTGCTGGGGCCGTCCGGCTGCGGCAAGTCGACCACCCTGCGCATGATCGCCGGGTTCGTCGCCCCCACCACCGGCCGCATCCTGTTCGGCGAACGCGAGGTCACCTCCACCCCGCCGAACAAGCGCGGCACCGGCATGGTGTTCCAGAACTACGCGCTGTTCCCCCATCTCAACGTCGCGCAGAACGTGGCGTACGGGCTGGTCACCCGCAAGGTGCCCAAGCCCGAGCGGACGCGGCGGGTCGAGCGGGCCCTGGAGTCGGTCGGGCTCGGCGCCCTCGCCGACCGGCCCATCGACCGGCTCTCCGGCGGCCAGCAGCAGCGGGTCGCGCTGGCCCGCGCCCTGGTGATCTCCCCGGAGGTGCTGCTGCTGGACGAGCCGCTGTCCAACCTGGACGCCAAGCTGCGCGAGGAGACCCGGACCGAGATCCGCCGGGCCCAGCGCGAGGCGGGCATCACCAGCGTCTACGTCACCCACGACCAGGCCGAGGCGATGGCGATGAGCGACCGGATCGCGGTGCTGGACGCCGGCCGCCTGCATCAGGTCGGCACCCCGCGCGAGATCTACCACCGTCCCGCCACCGCGTTCGTCGCCCGGTTCATCGGCAGCAGCAACGTGCTGGACGCCGAGGTCGTGGCGAGCTCGCCGGACGGCGCGGTGGTCGAGCTGGCGAGCGGCGGCCGGGTCGAGGCCGCCCGCCCGGCGGACCTGGCGGTCGCCGCGGGGGACCGGGTCGCGGTGTCGGTCCGGCCGGAGAACCTGCGGCTGACCGCGCCGGGCACCGGGACGCTGGACGCGGTCGTCACCGCGGCCGAGTTCACCGGCGCCAGCAGCCAGTTCGACGTGGCCTGCGGCGACCTCGAGCTCTCGGTCACCGCGCCGGACTCGGCCGAACTTCCCCGGCCCGGCGACACCGTCGGCCTGCGGGTGGACCCCGGGCACGCATGGCTGGTGCGCCGATGAGTACCGGCACCCTCACCACCGCGCCGCCCGACACCGGCGGCCGGGCCCGCCGCCGGCTGCCCTCCCGCGACTCCGACAGGTTCGTGTACGTGCTGGCGCTGCCGGTCATCGCGATCCTGGTGTTCTTCGTCCTCATCCCGATGCTGGCCACCGCGCGCACCTCCGCCGGCGGCGCGGGGTTCGCGGCCAACTACCGGGCGCTGCTGTCGGGGTCGGGCGCGCACGCGCTGCTGCTGTCGATCGGCACCTCGCTGGCGTCGGTGCTGTTCTGCGGCCTCCTCGGCACGCTGCTGGCCGTCCTGCTGAACCGGTTCGAGTTCCCCGGACGGCGCGCGCTCTCGGTGTTCGCGGTGCTGCCGATGGCGCTGCCGCCGCTGATCGGCGCGGTGTCGTTCGTGCTGCTCTACAGCGAGACCGGGATCGTGCCGCGGGCCCTGCACGCGGTCACCGGGCTGAACCCGGGCGCGGTGTCGGTCGGCGGTGTGGCCGGGGTGGTCCTGGTGCACGCCTTCACCATGTACCCCTACTTCTACCTGTCGGTGTCGGCGTCCCTGGCCGGGCAGGACGTCTCGCTGGAGGAGGCCGCGACCAACCTCGGCGCGGGACGGTTCCGGGTGTGGCGGACGGTGCTGCTGCCGATGCTCACCCCGGCGCTGGTGTCGGGCGCGCTGCTCACCTTCATGATGTCGATGGCCTCCTTCACCGCGCCGCAGTTGTTCAACGTGCAGACGCTGACGATGGAGATCGTCTCGGCGCGCACGTCCGGCAACGCCGAGCTGGCCGCGACGCAGGCGACCGGGCTGTCGGTGGTGTCCATCGTGTTCCTGGTGGGGATGCGCTGGTACCAGAACCGGCGGGTGCACCGGAGCCTGTCGAAGGGGGCCGCGGCGGTGCGGCGCGGGCCCTCGTCGGGACCCGCGCGGGCCGCCGCGGGGCTGGGCAGCCTGCTGCTCACGGTGGTGCTGATGGCGCCCGTCCTGGTGATCGTGCTGGTGTCGTTCTCGGCGGACGGCGCGTGGACCACCCAGATCCTGCCGCCCTCGTACACGCTGGACAACTACCTTCAGATCTTCACCGAGCCGAGCAGCCTGCTGCCGGTCTCGGTCAGCGTGCAGGCCAGCCTGCTCGCCACCGCGGCGGCGGTCCTGGTCGGCGCGGCGGCGGCCTGGGTGGTGGCCCGGTGGAAGCTGCCCGGACGGTGGACGATGGACGTGGTCATCATGCTGCCCTGGGCGCTGCCCGGCACCGTGATCGGCGTCAACCTGGTCACCGCGTTCAACGAGCCGGGCGCCTCCAACCTGGGGCTCACCCTGGTCGGGACGCTGTGGATCCTGCCGGTCGCCTACTTCGTCCGGTTCGTCCCGCTGGTGTTCCGGTCCACCGGAGCCTCCCTCGACCAGCTCGACCCGTCGCTGGAGGAGGCCGCCCGCAACCTGGGCGCCGGGCCGCTGCGGGTGCTGCGCACGGTGACGTTCCCGCTGGTGCTGCGCGGCGTCCTGGCCGGCGCGCTGCTGGCCTTCGTCGACGGCGTCGGCGAGTACGTGGCCTCGGTCGTGATCTACCCGCCCGGCGTCGTGCCGATGTCGGTGGAGATCTACAACCGGATCTACGCCTCCGAGTTCGGCACCGCCGCGGCCTACGGCGGCCTCCAGATCGTGCTGATCCTGCTCGTCCTGTTCGCCTCCCGCCGGCTCGAGGAGGGCCCCCGCCGGGGCCGCTCCCGCCGCGCCCGCCGCGACGGCCCGGCCGGCAGCGGATCCGCGGCGGCGTCGGCTCTGACGGTGGGCTGACCGGCCGTCCCCCCTGTGCAATTCGTCGATTCGTGGAAAGAGTGTTCTCGATGCCCCTCTCCGTGTACTGGCAGAACCACCTGCGGGTGGCGTTCGAAGAGTCCGCGCCGCAGCTGTACCGGCCGATGCTGCACGCGAGCCTGGCGCACGTCGTCATGCTCGCCGAGCAGGGCCTGCTCCCGGCCGAACGGGCCCGGCGCCTGCTCGGCGGCCTGCGCGCGCTGCTGGCCGAGGACGACGACGCGCTCGCCTTCGACGGCAGCGTCGAGGACGTGTACTACCTGACCGAGCAGCGGCTGGCCGCCGCCGCCGGGATCGAGCCGTCCGAGCTCGACGTCCAGCTCGCCAGATCCCGCAACGACCTGGACGCCGGAGTGTTCCGGATGGTGCTGCGCGACGGCGTCCTGGACCAGGCCGAGCAGGCCCTCGGCGCCGCCGCCGTCGCCGCCGCGCAGGCCGACCGGTACGCCGACGTGCTGATCACCGGGCAGACCCACCGCCGCCCCGCGCAGCCGACCAGCCTCGGCCACGTCCTGGCCGGCTACGGCGAGGCGCTGATCAGCCAGGCCCGGGAGATGCTCTCGGTCTACGACGAGCTGAACGTCAACCCGCTCGGCTCGTGCGCGTTCGCGGGCACCGACCTGCCGATCTCCGCCGACCGGCTGACCGGGCTGCTCGGCTTCCGCGAGAGCTTCACCTCCAGCTACGAGGCGGTCGCCGGGGCCGAGCACCTGGTCCGCACCGGCGCGATCCAGGCCCGCGCGCTGGCCACCGGCGCGCGGATGGCCCGCACCCTGCTGGACTGGATGACCTGGCGCTGGATCGCCACCCCCGACGCCTACTGCCAGGGGTCCAGCATCATGCCGCAGAAGAAGAACCCGGTGGTGCTGGAGCACATGTGGTCGATGGCCGGCGCCGCCGCCGCCGACATGGCCGCCACGCTCAACAACGTCGGCGCCGCCTGGTACGAGGACTCCAACAACGCCACCACCGACGTCCAGCAGCACCTGTGGCGCGGCGGTGACCGCGCGCTGCGCTTCCTCACCCTGATGCGCGGCCTGCTCGGCGAGATCACGCCGCTGGAGCCGCCGGCGCCGGACCAGGTGGTCGCCACCGGCGCCACCACCACCGCGATCGCCGAGGCCCTCGCCGGCGCGGGCGTCCCCTGGCGCGGCGCGCACTCGGTGGTCGGCGCGCTGGTCCGCCAGGCGCCCCCCGCGGAGTGGACCGAGGACCTGGTCGCGTCGGCGATCGCGGGCGCCGGGCTCGGCACCGCCGACCGCGCGGTCGTCCGGGCCGCGCTGGAGGCCGGGCTGCGGCCCGAGCGGGTGCTGGACCGCCCCCAGACGGGCGGTCCCGGACGCGACGCGGTGCGCCGCACCGCCGCGGGCGTGACCGCGGCGGCCGAGGCGCTGACCGGCGAGTTCGCCGAGCGGCGCGGCGCGCTGCGCCGCGCCGAGGACGCCCTGCGCGACGCCGTCGACGAACGTCTCGCCGCGAGCGACCGGTGAGCGGTGCCGTAGCCGGGCCGGCCCGGATCACCGTGGTCGGCAACGTGAACCTGGACGTCCTGGTCTCCGGGGTGGCCGAGCTGCCCCCGCCCGGCACCGAGCGGATCGTCCCGCCCGTCGTGCTGCGCGCGGGCGGCTCGGCGGCCAACACCGCGATCACCCTGGCCAGGCTCGGCCGGGAGACGGTGCTGACCGGGCTGGTCGGGGACGACGACACC
The DNA here is from genome assembly GCF_036227065.1 of Spirillospora sp. NBC_01491. Classification (GTDB taxonomy): domain Bacteria; phylum Actinomycetota; class Actinomycetes; order Streptosporangiales; family Streptosporangiaceae; genus Spirillospora; species Spirillospora xylanilytica. The sequence goes on along the minus strand of NZ_CP109432.1, from coordinate 670,630 downwards.
GCGCACCTGCTGCGCCGGCAGCTCGACATCCCCGGCCTGCGCACCCACCTCACGCGGGTCCCGGACCGGCCCACCGGGGTGACGGTCGCGGTGGAGGCGCCCGGACGCGACCGCGCGTTCCTGTCGGCGCTCGGCGCGATGGCCGTGCTGGACGCCGGTTCGGTCCCCGAGGAGGCACTGCCGGCGGAGTTCCTGCTCCTGTCGGGCTACTTCCTGCTGCCGGCCGTCCAGGGGGACCCGGCCAGGGACCTGTTCGCGCGCGCCAAGGCGGCCGGGGCCCGCACCGCGCTCGACACCGGATGGGATCCCGGCGGCTGGCCCGCGTCCACCCGCGCGGAGGTCGTCGCCGTGCTCGGCGGCGTGGACGTGTTCCTGCCCAACGAGGACGAGATCCTGGCGCTCACCGGCGCGGCGTCGGCCGAGGCGGGCGCGCAGGAGATCGCCGACGGCACCGGGGCCACCGTGGTCGTCAAGCGCGGGGCGCGCGGCGCGCTGCTCGCCCGCCCGGGCGCGCCGCTGAGCGTGCACGCCACTCCCGAGGTGGCCGTGCGCGACTCGACGGGGGCGGGCGACGCCTTCAACGCCGGGTTGCTGCACCGCCTGGCGGGCGGCGCCGACGCCGCGGACGCGGTGGAGTACGGGACCCGCGTCGCCGCCACCGTGATCAGCAGACCCTCCGACGACCGGGCCTTCACCCCGGGCGACGTGCTCGAGGGGGCACAGTGACCACGGCACCGCGCGACATCCCCGTCGTCGACTTCCACCTGCACTTCCGCATGGAGCACGACCCGGCCACCCGCGACCTGGCCGGGGGCCAGTTCGGCTGCGCCGACCACGACGAGCGGGCCGAGGCGCGGCGGCGCGAGCAGGTCGCCGAGCAGTCGCGGCGCTGGCGGCGGGCCTGGGGCTTCCCCGACCCCGAGTCCGGGCCCGGCGCCGGACGCGACTGGGAGGCCGAGGCCGACCTGTGGCTCGCCGAGCTCGACCGCCACCACATCGAGCACGCCGCGTTCGTCACCGGCTGCGGCGACGAGAACGTCGCGCGGCTCGTGGCCAGGGCACCGGGCCGGTTCTCGGGGATGGCCAACCTGACGGACCTGACCGCCCCGGACGCCGCCGCGCGCCTGGAGCACGCGGTCACCGAGCTCGGGCTGCGCGGCCTCAAGCTGTTCGCCCCGCTGCTGCCGCACCGGATCGACGACCCGGCGGCGGACCCGGTCTGGCGGGTCGCCGCCCGGTACGACATCCCCGTCCTGATCCACTTCGGGCACTGCGGGTCCAGCGGCGGGATCGCGCACAACGCGCGGATCGAGCCGGCCTGGCTGGAGCCGGTGGCCAAGCGCCATCCGGGCGTCACGTTCGTGATCCCGCACTTCGGCGTGCAGCACGTGCAGCAGGCGCTGTTCCTGAGCTGGGCCTGCCCCAACGTGTGCGTGGACACCTCGGGCTCCAACCAGTGGGTCCGCTGGATGCCCTACCGGCTCACCCTGGAGGACCTGTTCCGCCGCTGCTACGAGACGATCGGGCCCGACCGGATCGTCTTCGGCAGCGACTCGTCCTGGTTCCCGCGCGGCTACTGCGACCGCTACCTCGCCGATCAGCTCCGGATCTGCCACGAGATGAACATGCCGGAGCGCGATCTCCGCCAGATCTTCGGCGGCAACGCGACCCGCCTCCTGCGGCTGCCCTGAGCTGAGCGGTCTCCCTGGGAGAGCCGCTGGGGACGGTGTCCGCCGGCCCCGCAGCGCGATGACGCCCGCGCCGTCACGTGGCCCCTCGTCCACGCAGTGCAGCCGGAATCCGGCGGCATCGGTGTAGCGCGGACGGAAGGGCCACGTGCCGTCGGGAGGGTCCGCTGACGCGGTGTGTCAGTGGAGATCGAGGGATTGCCGATGTCGCCGGTGCCGGGCGCCGCCTGCGACGACCGGGGCGATGGTGATCAGCGTGCCCAGGCCGAGCGCCAGCCAGTAGAGCCGCTGGTGGCCGCCATGGCGCAGGAGCAGGTAGACGGTTCCGCCGCACAGCGAGCCCAGGGCTTCGCCCGTGCTCCAGCAGACCTGGCGGAGATTGAACGTCTCCAGGCGGGATCCGTGCGGCAGCCCGGCGAAGGCCGTGCTGACCGTGGAGTGGAAGAACGGTTCGGCGAGTGTGAACAGGGCGACCGCCAAGACGATGGCGGACACGGTGGGGAGGCCCGAGCCGAGCAGCAGCGCCGTCCCGCCGAAGCCCAGGGACGCCACGCCGATGAAGGCGTACGGCGGAGTCCCGCGGCTCATCAGCCTGGTCATGAGCGCGGTGGCGGGCGCCTGGAGCAGCACGACGCCGACGGCGGGCGCGGCCAGGAACGCCGCGCGCGCCGCCGGCGAGGCGATCTCGTCGGCGAGCAGGAGGACGAGGGCGGAGGCGAACTGGGCGAACATGAAGGTGCCGGCCAGGGTGGTGAGCACCGTCGATCTCGTGGTCGCCTCGCGCAGGGCGGCGCGGAGCGTGCTGCGGCCGATCGGCCATCGGGTGGTGGCGGCCGGTGTGCGCAGTCCCGCGCGGACGCCGAGGGGCAGGACCGCTCCGGCCAGCAGGTAGCAGCCGGCGACGACGGTGAACAGCGGCCGCGCGTCGCCGCCCCGGTACAGCAGCATGGCCAGGAACGGCCCGACCGAGGCGGCGACGTTGATCGCGATCATCAGGGTGGAGTAGACGCGCTGCCTGCCGATGTCGTCGGCGACGGTCTCGGCGACCAGGACGCGCGACAGCAGCGAGTGCAGGCTCATTCCGAGCCCGGTCACCAGCAGCAGCGCCAGCAGGCCCGCCGTGCCGGCGGCGTAGGGCAGGAGGCCGAATCCGGCGGCGGCCAGCACCGTGCCCGCGAACATCGCCGGCAGATACCGCCGCCGTGACAGCCATCGGCTGACCAGCAGGGCGCCCAGCCCGGCCGAGGCCGTGTAGCAGAACAGCCCCGGCCCGGCGGCGCTCGCGGCCCGGCTGCTGAGCACCAGCACGAGCACCGGCATCACCGTGTACAGCCCGAGCGAGACGGTCAGGTGGTGGGTCGACAGCACCAGCGCGAGCCGGCCGCCAGAACCGGCGGGGGTGTCGGTGGCGGGGTCGCCGGTGGTCGCGTGGTTCGTGGTGAGGCCGTCCGTGCCCGGTCCGGGCAGGGCGTGATGAGGGAAGGGTCGTTCGGACACCGCGGTGGTCTCCCATGGGGGACGCGCCCACCGCGCGTGAGAAGGCTCAGCCGGTGGGCGGAGCGAAGGGGACGACGTCTGGCGCGCATGCCGAGGCGCGCCGCACATATGCGGCGTTCACCAGCAGCGCCTCCTGCACTCCGCCGGGAAGACCCGGCACCGTGATCCCATGATCACCCACGCCCCCGCCGTCCGCAACCGATCATCGGACGCCGGCCCCGCGGTCCCGGTAGCCGCAGAGGTCGCCGGGGCTCTGGTCGAGCCGCTCCAGCGTGCCGCGCGGCGGCGGCCCATCGGTTATCGCGCGGTCATCGGGGCGGGGCGACCAGACCGGCCTCGTAGGCGATGATGACGAGGTGGACGCGGTCGCGGGCGTCGAGCTTGGTGAGCAGGCGGCTCACGTGGGCCTTGGCGGTGGCCATGCTGATGAACAGGTGGGCGGCGATCTCCGCGTTGGACATGCCGCCTCCGACCAGGGTCAGCACCTCGCGCTCCCGTTCGGTGACGCCCTCCACCGACCGGCTCGGCGGGGACGGCTCGGGGCGCGCGGCGAACTCGCCGATCAGGCGGCGGGTGACGCTCGGCGCGATCAGTGCGTCCCCGGCGGCGACCACGCGGATCGCCGACAGGATGTCCTCCAGCGCCATGTCCTTGACCAGGAACCCGCTCGCGCCCGCCCGGAGCGCGGCGTACACGTAGTCGTCGTCGTCGAAGGTGGTGAGCACCAGGACGCGCACCGTGCCGGGATCCGCCATGATCATCCGGGTGGCCTCGATGCCGTCCATGCCGGGCATCCGGATGTCCATGACCACGACGTCGGGCCGAACCTCCCGGGCCAGCCGGACCGCCTGGGCGCCGGTGCCGGCCTCCCCGACGATGTCCAGGTCGGAGGTGTCGGCGATGAGCACCCGCAGACCGGCGCGGATCAGGGGCTGGTCGTCGGTCAGGACGACGCGGACCGTCACCGGGCCTCCGCCGGCACCGGGAGCCGCGCCTCCACCCGGAAGCCGCCCTCGGGGCGCGGCCCGGCGGCGAGGCGGCCGTTCAGCAGGCCGATCCGTTCGCGCATCCCGACCAGGCCGTACCCGGTGCCCGGGCCGCCGCCGTGGCCGGTGTGGCCGCGCCCGTCGTCGACGACCTCGACCGACAGCTCCTGGTCCTGGAAGCCGATCGACACCTGGCAGTGGCGGGTGCCGGCATGGCGCACCACGTTGGTGACCGCCTCCTGGACGACACGGAAGGCCGACAGGTCGATGTCGGGCGGCAGCGGGCGCCGCTCCCCGTGCCATCGCAGGTCCACGCGGACGCCGGCGTCCATCGTCGCCGCGGCCAGCCGGTCGAGGTCGGCCAGGCCCGGCGCCGGGTCGAGCGGCGCCGCGGAGCCGGGCTCGGCGCGGCGCAGCGCGCCGAGCATCCGGCGCAGGCCCGACAGCGTGTCCCGGCTGGTGGCCTCGATGGCGCTCAGCGCGGCGCGCGCCTCGGCGGGCTGGGTGTCGATGACGCGGCTGCCGACCCCGGCCTGGATCGCGATGATGCCGATGCTGTGCGCGACCATGTCGTGGAGCTCGCGGGCGATCCGGAGCCGCTCGGCGGTGACGGCCTGCGACGCGGCCCGCGAGGCCAGCTCCTCGGCGTGCTTGCGGCGCTCCCGGATCGAGTTGCCCGCCGTCCAGGCCGCGGCGATCGCCACCAGGACGAGCACCGCGGCGGGCCTGCCGGCCTCCCACGGCCAGGCCCCGGTGAACAGGGTGGCGGCGCCGAGCTGGGCGGCGAGTGTCAGCACGGCGGCGATGATCGAGGACCGGCGCGGGTGGACGGCCGCGATGAGGCCGACGGCCAGGTCGGTGACCAGCATCTCCAGGTAGCCGACCTCCGGGTTGGGCATCGCCGTCAGGGCGACGGTCCAGCCGGTGAGCAGCAGCGCGAGGACCGGCAGCGGACGGCGCGGCAGCAGGGTCGCGACCACGACCGTGAGGGCCGCCGCCGGGACCGTCTCCAGAATTCCGACGCCGTTCTTGGCCTCCTGCATCGTGAGGTACAGGACGGCGGGGTAGGCGATGGCCCCGCACCAGGCCAGGACCGTTCGCGCGCCCGCGCGGGCCCGGGCGGGCGACTCCGGGGACCGCGCCGGAGGAGGCGTCGTGGGGGACATGTCCCGATCGTAACGGTCGGTCCCTGACCTGGGCATGAGCCCGGAGGCGTACGCCCGCGGGCTACCCGGCGCGGCCCCGGATGTGGCCGGTGGTCCGATGCCGTCCGGGCGCGTCCCCCGGCACCGTGGGCGGTCCTGTCGGATCCCCGGGGTGTGGAGCGGTGCCGTGAAGTGTTGGATCAGGACCGCCGTTCGCGGGGCTCTGCTCGTCGAGGTCGTGGGGGTCGTGGTGTTCGCCGCCGTCTACGATTCGCTCGACTTCCGCATCTACTGGCTGGGCGGCGGCGCCATCACGGAGGGCACGCGCGTCTACAGCGAGCAGCTCGCGGCGCATTGGTTCACCAATACGCCTTTCATGGCCGCGCTGTTCGCGCCCGTGTCCGCGGTGCCGCTCGGCGTCGCCCGGGTGGTGTGGCAGCTGGCGTCGGTCGGGGCGTTCGCCTGGGCCTGCTCGGCCGCGCTGGAGCTGGCCGGCCGGCGCCCCTCACGGCTCGCGGTGGCCGCCGCCGTGGCCGGGGGGCTGCTGCTGGAGCCGGTGTGGCATTCGCTGTTCCTGGGGCAGGTCAATCTGTTCCTGCTGGCCCTGGTGCTCGTCGACGTCCGGCGCGTCTCGCTCGGCCGTCCCGCCGGAATCGGGATCGGGATCGCGGCGGCGATCAAGCTGACGCCGGCCATTTTCGTGATGCTGCTGTTGATCGCCGGGCGCACCAGGGCCGCGTTGACCGCCGGGGTGACCTTCGTGTTGTGCGGCTCGGCCGCGTTCCTCATCGCGCCGGACGCCTCGCGGCTCTATTGGCTGCACACCTTTTACGACACCTCGCGGGTCGGCGTCCCTTACATCAGCAACCAGTCGCCTTACGGCGCGGCCGCCCGGATCTCCGGCGGGGTGGCGCACGTGGGCGGCTGGTTCGAGCCGGTGCCGCTCGCCATCGGGTTCTTCGGGCTGGCGGTGGCGGCAGGGTGGGCCAAAAGGGGCGACTGGCTGAGTGCGGCGGCCGTGGCGGGCGTGACCGGTCTGCTGGTCTCGCCGATCTCCTGGGCGCATCACTGGGTATGGATCGTGCCCGTGCTGATTCTGCTCGTCCGAAATGGCGGCCGGGCCATCGCGCTGTGCGGGTATCTGCTCTTTCTCCTGGCCCCGCTGTGGTGGACGCCTCAGGGCGGCGGCCCGCGCCAGTACGGATTTCATGGATTGCTGACGCTGGTGGCCAACTGCTATCTGGTGGCCGGATCGGTCTTCCTGGTGTACATGGCCGTGCGTCTATCCGTCCGCCGCGGCGGGCGCGCTCCGGTGGGCCCGATTCACGTTGACGGCGCCGGGCCGGGCGCGGTCGCCTTCGGCCGCGCGCCGGTTCCCGAGAACGCCGGCGCCATTCTGGGGCCGCCGCTCCGGCCCGGTCGCCGGCCTGGCGGCCCTGCGTGAGAGGCCGGTGCGGCGGGCGTGGCGCGGCGGGTTGTGGTGCGGCGGTGCGGCGGCCCGTGGCGCGGGCGGCTCGCGTCGATCCGTCCGCTCAGTGGGCCGCCTCGTACTTCTCGATGACATTGGCGGGGATGCGGCCGCGCTCGTTGACCTTGACGCCGGCCGATCTGGCCCACTCGCGGATTTCGCTGCTGCGCTCCCGGCTGCCGGCGGCGCGGGCGGCCGACTTCCGGCCGGTGGGGCGGGCTTTGCGGGCGTTCTCCAGGAACGGCGCGATGGCCTTGCGTAGTTTGGCCGCGTTCTTCTTATTGAGGTCGATCTCGTAGGCCCGTCCGTCGAGCGAAAACGACACGGTTTCGACGGCTTCGCCCCCGTCCAGGTCGTCGACCAGGAGGACTTGAACCTTCTGCGCCATGAGCTGCCTTCCCCTCGTTTGTTCCTCAGTTCGAACAATAGTAGGTGATCCTCCGGTGGATATTGACAGTGGCCCGTCCCGCACCCCTTGGTGACCGAAGTCTGGTTGTGCTTTGGCCTGATCCTGTGCTTTCACCGGCCGATTTCCCGCGCGGCTCCGCACCGTCCGCGCCGCGGCAGGAAAATGTTCGGCCCGCGGCGCGTGAATCCGGTCGGCGCGCCGATGGGCACGGGGTATCCGAATACGGCCGCGATGATGAAGGCCGGGGATCTCGGGCGGGGACGGAGTCGCGAAGGCGCAGTGTGCCGGGTGGCGGCCCCTCGGGGACGCCGGCGGCCGGTGTCCGCCGCCGTCCTGACCGGTTCCGGTCCGCTCGGCGGAAAGACTCCGGGATTCACCTACAGCGATTGATGAGTCGCGATGCGTTATCTACTGTCTGTGGGTATGACCATGCCCACAGAGCAGATCGGCAGCATCCCCCGTCCCGCCTCGCTGCTGGCCGCGATGGCCGCGCACGAGGCGGGCGGGATCGGCGACGCGGCGCTCGCCGCCGCACAGGACGAGGCCGTCCGCGACACCATCGGCCGCCTGGAGGAGATCGGCTCGCCGGTCGTCACCGACGGGGAGCAGTCCAAGCCGAGCTTCGTCTCCTATCCGATCGCGGGTCTGGCGGGGCTGGCCCCCGGCGGCGTCGCCATCCCGTTCGCCGACGGCCACCAGCGGGAGCTGCCGCAGCTCACCGCCGCGCCGTTCCGGTACCAGGTCCGGGCCGAGGGGTATCTGAAGGCCGCGCAGCGGCACGCGGCCGTCCCGGTCAAGCAGGCCGTGATCGCGCCGTCCGCGCTGAGCCTGCTGTACCCGGCGGCGGGCATCGACGGCTATCCGCGCGAGGCGTTCCTCGACGACCTGGCCGATGAGGCGGAGGCCGACATCCGGGGGCTGCTGGACGCCGGCGCGCACGTCGTGCAGCTCGACTTCACCGAGGGGCGGCTGTCGCTGAAGCTCGACCCGAGCGGCGGCGTCCTGGACGAGTTCATCGCGCTCAACAACCGGGTGCTGGAGCGGTTCTCCGAGTCCGAGCGGGCCCGGATCGGGGTGCACACCTGCCCGGGCGGCGACCTGGACTCCACGCACAGCCTGGACGTCGACTACGTCGGGCTGCTGCCCAAGCTGTTCCAGCTCAAGGCGGGCCGCTTCTACGTCCAGCTCGCGAGCGAGGCCGAGCCCGACAAGGTGCTGGCCGCCATCGCCGACCGGCTGCCCGAGGACGCGCTGATCTTCGTCGGCGTCATCGACCCGATCGACCCGCGGGTCGAGACGCCCGAGCAGGTGAGCGACCGGGTGCTGGCGGCGGCCCGGCACCTGCCGGCCGACCGGCTGGGGACCGGCGACGACTGCGGTTTCTCCCCGTTCGCCGACGACACCTCCACCTCCCGCGAGGTCGCGTTCGCCAAGATCAGGGCGCGGATCGAGGGGACCGCGCTGGCGGCCCGGCGGCTCGGCCTGTGACGTCCGCCGCCCGCGCCGGGTTCCGGGGCCGGCGCGGGCGGTGCCGGGCGCGGCGGATGCGGCGGGTTCGGCCTCGGCTCCTTCGGCCTCAGCCTCCGGAGGCCTCGCGTTCGATCCGCTCGAACTGCGCGCCCATGGCCTCGGCCAGGGCGTTGGCGCCCGACAGCGGCCGGACCATGACCATGAAGTCGTCGATCAGCCCGTCGTCGCCGGTGTGCAGGAAGTCACAGCCGGTGACCTCCCGGCCGCCGACCCGGGCCTGGAAGACCAGCGCGTGGTCGCGGCCGTCCGGGCTCGCGATCTCGCGGACGTAGCGGAAGTCCTCGAACACCCGGAAGGCGGCGCGCAGGATCGCGGCGGTGAGCGCCCTGCCCGGATAGGGCTTGAAGGCCACCGGGCTGGTGAACGCGACGTTCTCGGCGAGCAGTCCCTCGAAGGTCTCGGGGGCGCCGTCCTCCACGGCCTTGCGGAACGGATGCACGCCATCCTCCTTATTCATGTCGTTGAGTCGGTGCAAGTAGATCAATCATCCCGGCGGCGCCGGATGGGGGGTGGGATCACCGGCGGTCCTGCGGGTGGTCTTGCGGGTGGCCGGTGTAGTCGCGCAGGTGGCGGGCGGTGAGGGACGTGCCGGTGTCGATCAGGTCGGCGGGGGTTCCGGTGAAGACGATCCGGCCGCCGTCGTGGCCGGCTCCGGGGCCGAGGTCGATGATCCAGTCGGCGTGCGCCATCACGGCCTGGTGGTGCTCGACGACGATGACGGTGTTGCCGTCGTCGACGAGGCGGTCCAGCAGGGCCAGGAGCTGGTCGACGTCGGCGAGGTGCAGGCCGGTGGTCGGCTCGTCCAGGACGTAGGTGGTGCCGTTCCGCGCCATGTGGATGGCGAGCTTGAGGCGTTGCCGCTCGCCGCCCGACAGGGTGCTGAGCGGCTGGCCGAGGACGAGGTAGCCCAGGCCCACGGCGGCGAGGCGGTCCAGGATCACCCGGGCCTGACCGGTGGTGAAGAACGCGCGGGCCTCGGTGACCGGCATGGCCAGGACCTCGCCGATATTGCGGCCGCGCAGCCGGTAGGACAGCACCTGGGGGGTGAACCGCCTGCCCTCGCACTCCTCGCAGGGGGAGGCGACCTCGGCCATCATGGCGAGGTCGGTGTAGATCAGGCCGATGCCCTTGCAGGCGGGGCAGGCGCCCTCGGAGTTGGCGCTGAACAGGGCGGGCCTGACGCCGTTGGCCTTGGCGAACGCGGTCCGGATCGGGTCCAGGAGCTTGGTGTAGGTGGCCGGGTTGCTGCGGCGGGAGCCGCGGATCGCCGACTGGTCGGCGACGACCACGCCGTCCCGCCGGGGCAGCGCGCCGTGGATCAGGGAGCTCTTGCCCGATCCGGCGACGCCGGTGACGACGGTGAGGACGCCGAGGGGGATGTCGACGCTCACGTCCCGCAGGTTGTGCAGGGAGGCGCCCCTGATCGGCAGCTGTCCGGTGGGGACGCGGACCTTCGCGCGGGGGGCGATGCGGTGGCCGAGGTAGCGGCCGGTGAGGGTGCCGGAGGCGCGCAGGCCGTCCAGGTCGCCGGCGAAGCAGATCCGGCCGCCGGCGGCGCCGGCGCCGGGGCCGAGGTCGACGACGTGGTCGGCGATCTCGATCGTCTCGGGCTTGTGCTCGACGACCAGGACGGTGTTGCCCTTGTCGCGCAGCCGCAGCAGCAGGTCGTTCATCCGCTGGACGTCGTGGGGGTGCAGGCCCGCGGTGGGCTCGTCGAAGACGTAGGTGACGTCGGTGAGGCTGGAGCCCAGGTGCCGGACCATCCGGACGCGCTGGGCCTCGCCGCCCGACAGCGTGGAGGACTCGCGGTCGAGGCTGAGGTAGCCGAGGCCGACGCCGACCAGGGAGTCCAGCGTCTCGCCGAGGGTTTCCAGCATCGGCCCGACCGAGGCGTCGTCGATGCCGCGGACGAACCGGGCCAGGTCGTTGATCTGCATGGCCGAGCAGTCCGCGATGCCGCGGCCCTCGATGGTGGCCGAGCGGGCGGCGGGGTTCAGCCGGGACCCGGCGCAGGCGGGGCAGGTGGCGAGCGTGATCGCGCGGTCGGCGAACGCGCGGGCCTGGGGCTGCATCGTGTCGCGGTCCTTGGCCAGGTAGAGCCGGCGGATCTTGGGGATCAGCCCCTCGTAGGTGAGGTTGCTCGACCCGATCTTGATCTTGGTGGCGGGCCGGTGCAGGAGGTCCTCCCACTCGGCCGGGGTGTAGTCCTCCAACTTGCGGTCGGGGTCCAGGAGGCCGGAGTGCGCGACCAGCTGCCAGTGCCAGGAGTCCACCGCGTAGCCGGGGGCGGTGATGGCGCCCTCGTTCAGCGACCGGCCGGTGTCGACGAGCTGCCGGGCGTCGATGTCGGAGATCCGGCCGAGGCCCTCGCATTCGGGGCACATGCCCTCGGCGCGGTTGAAGCTGAAGGCCCCGGGCGGGCCGACGCGGGGGGTGCCGATCCGGCTGAACATGATGCGCAGCATGGTGTGGGCGTCGGTGGCGGTACCGACGGTGGAGCGGGCGTTGGCGCCCATCCGCTCCTGGCCGACGATGATCGCCGCGCTGAGGTTGCGCAGCGAGTCGACGTCGGGCCGGGCCAGGCTCGGCATGAAGTTCTGCACGAACGCGGTGTAGGTCTCGTTGATCAGCCGCTGCGACTCGGCCGCGATGGTGTCGAAGACCAGGGAGGACTTGCCCGAGCCGGAGACGCCGGTGAAGACGGTGAGGCGTCTTTTGGGGAGGTCGAGGGAGACCCCGGTCAGGTTGTTCTCCCGGGCGCCGCGGACCTGGATGAGGTCGTGGTCGTCGGCGGGGGCGTGGCCCGGTCCTCCGCGGGCGGCGCGGGACACGGGCCCGTCGGTGTCGGTGTCGGTGTCGGCCTGGTGGCTGGAAAGCACGGAACTCCTCTGTCCGGTGGGACGGTCGTCTGATGGGGCGGTACGGGGGTGTCGGGTCGAGCGCTGTGCGGCCGCGTCCCCGTCCCGGCGGGCGGTCAGGTCGCGCGCGCCAGGCCTCGTCGCCGTGGCCCGGGTCGGCGCCGAGCACGCACGTCCGGCCGGCCGGCGCTGTCGGCGACGGCCATACCTTCAAGTATTTCATTGAAGTAGCACTTTGAGACTTTGTGCGGACTATCGGCAGCCGGTGCTGGGGATATGCGCGATAATCTTAAACTCGACCGTGAAGCCAGACGCGGAGGACGGTGAACCGTGGACGGCGCGGCGGCGGGGCTTCGCCCCATCGACCTGGCCCGCTGGGCGGGCGTGTCCACCCAGCAGATCCGCAACTACGAGGACGCGGGGATCCTGCCCCCGGCGGAGCGGATTCCCTCAGGCCACCGCAGGTTCCAGGAGCGACACCGCCGGGCCCTGGCCGCCCACCGCACGCTCGTGCGCGGGTACGGCCCGCGCGACGCCCAGGCGATCATGCGGGCCGTCCACGCCGGGGACCTTCCCGGGGCGCTGGCCCTGGTGGACGCCGGGCACGCGGCGCTGCACGAGCAGCGGCTGTCGCTGGAGGCGGCGGGCGAGGCGCTCGAGGCGGTGGCGGAGCGTCCCCCCGACGCCTTGGTCCTGCCGCGTTCGGGGCTGCGCATCGGGGAGGTCGCCGCGCATCTCGGCGTCCGCACGTCCGCCCTGCGGGTGTGGGAGTCCACCGGCCTGCTGGTCCCCAGGCGCGATCCGGGCACCGGGTACCGCCGCTACGGCGCGTCCGACGTGCGGGACGCCCGGATGGTCAGCATGCTCCGCCAGGGCCGCTACCCGCTGGAGGAGATCCGTCCCGTCCTGGAGGGCCTGCGCCGCACGGGCGGCAGCGACGCGCTGCGCGAGGCCATCGCCCAGCGCCGGGCCGGGCTGGCCGAGCGCGCGAGAGCGATGCTCGAGGGCTCCTGCCACCTGCACCACTACCTCACCGGCCCGAACGGCGCGAACGAACCGGGCGAACCGAAGGGCGCGGGCGGGCCTGGCGAGGCACCGGCCGCCATGGCGGGCGCGTGAAGTCCGGCCGCCTCCTGTCGATCCTGCTGCTGCTCCAGACCCGGGGCCTGATGACCGCCGCGCAGCTCGCCGCCGAGCCGGAGGACCACGGCGGGGCGTAGCCCGCACCCGCCGCGGACTGGGAGAATGGGCCCGTCCAGGTCAGGCCAGCGAAAGGCGGCCGTGCACGTGCCCCACCCAGGCCCGGCCAGCGCCGGGGACCGTTCCGGCCTCGAGGCCGACTGCGGAAGCTGCTTCGGGCTGTGCTGCGTCGCGCTGCCGTTCGCGGCCTCGGCCGACTTCGCGGTCGGGAAGGACGCGGGCGAGCCGTGCCGCAACCTGCGCGACGACTTCGGCTGCGGCATCCACTCCCGGCTGCGGCGGGAGGGCTTCGCGGGCTGCACGGTCTTCGACTGCTTCGGCGCCGGGCAGAAGGTCTCCCAGATCACCTTCGGGGGACGCGACTGGCGCCGCGCCCCGGACTCGGCGCCCTCGATGTTCGGGGTGTTCCCCGTCATGCGGCAGCTCCACGAGCTGCTCTGGTACCTGACCGAGGCGCTGGCGCTGCCGGCGGCCCGTCCCGTCCACGAGGGGCTGCGCGCGGCGCGGGAGCGGACCGAGCGCCTCACGCTCGGCACCGCCCAAGAGCTCACCGCCCTGGACGTGGCCGCGCACCGGGACGAGGTCAACGTCCTGCTGCTGCGGGCCAGCGAGCTGGCACGGGCGGGAGCCCGGGACCGGGGCGCGGGCCGGAGGAGGAACAGGCGGGGCGCCGACCTTCTCGGCGCCGACCTCAGGCACGCCGACCTGCGGGGCGCCAACCTGCGCGGGGCCTGCCTCATCGCGGCGGACCTGCGGGGCGCCGACCTGAGGACGGCCGACCTCATCGGCGCCGACCTGCGCGACGCCGACCTTGGCGGCGCCGACCTGACCGGCAGCATCTTCCTCACCCAGGCGCAGCTCAACGCGGCCCGGGGCGACGCCGCCACCACGCTCCCGGCGGCGCTGGCCCGTCCCTCCCACTGGCGGCCCGCGTCCCCGTCCCGCTGACCGGCCGGCGCGGGGGTCCGGCGCCGGCCGGGGGATGCGGGCGGTGGTTCAGCCGGTGGTTCAGCCGGTGGTGACCGAGGCGAGATAGGCCTCGGCCCGCTCGGGGTCCATGAGCCAGTTCTCGAAATCGGCCGGGTTGGCGTACCCGTGGGCGAACCGGTGCGCGACCGTCTCGTTCTGCGCCGCGGTGGCCAGGACCTTCTGGACATGGTCGGGCAGCGGGCCGAGCATCATGTTGGTGTAGGCGGTGGGGTGCCGGGCGTAGTCCCAGTAGGCGTCGAAGGTCCGCTGCATCCAGGCGTCGTCGAAGGGCCGGTCACCGTGGCCGAGGATCTCGCGAAGGTACACCTCGGCGCAGCGCGCCGCGTTGTTGGAACCCTGCCCGGTCACCGGATCATTGGCCACCACCACATCGGCCATGCCGAGGACCGACGCGGACGCCGACAGCCGGCCGACCGGATGGCGGACGACGGGCGCGTAGCCCCCGTACAGCGTGGAGCGGGCGTCGGTCGGCTCGGCGCCGACGACGCGCTCGTGCTCCCAGGGCACGTACTGGCGCAGCAGGTCCAGGGTCCGGTCAAGATGACCGGCGGGGTCCGGCCGGTCCGACCAGCAGTCGAAGGGGCCGCCGGGCACCGCCTCCCAGAGCAGGATGTCGCAGGGACCGGTGAGGGTGTAGCCGGGCATGAAGAACAGCTCGCCGACACCGGGGGTCGCGGTGATCCGCACATGCGGCTCCGGGTGGCCCGGCCAGGGCGTCATGCCGTGCAGGTAGATGCACGACAGGTGCCGCTGCGGCCGGTCGTAGGGGGACCGGCTCACGTCCCGGTCGAACAGCTCCACCAGCTCGCCCTTGCCCGCCGCGATGATCGTCAGGTCGTACAGCGCGGACAGGCCCTCCAGATCGGAGGTCATTACACTGTGGTAGACGGCGTTGCCGCCGCGCTCCTCGAACAGCTCCAGCCAGCCGGCCATCTTGACGCGCTGGTCGATCGACTGCGCGTACTGGTCCCACCGGCCCAGCGTCTGGAACGCGGCGGTGCCGGGCGGCGCGGCGACGGTGACGCGCTGCGCGACGATGTCGGGGGCCTCGTGCTCCCACAGGTTCAGGCCATGGTCGCGTTCCAGCTGGAGCTGCGGCCAGAACATGCACTGGGTGGACATGATCCGGCCGGCGCGGATCTCCTCGGGGGTCCGCGCCGACATGACCGTCACGTCGTAGCCGGCGGACTGGAGGCTCAGGGCGAGCTGGAGCCCGGCCTGCCCGGCGCCGACGATCAGGATCCTTCGCACTGCTTCCTCCTTGCCCGGGGGACGCCCGGGTTCATCGGGTGGACGGAGTCATCGGGTGGACGGGCTCGGCGGCCGGCCCGCCCCGGATCCGGGGTGCCCCGGACCCGGCGGTGCGGTCCAGGGTGTGGCCCAGGGTTCCGGTGAGGGCCGCCACGACCGAGCCGCGGTCGCGGGCGTCGCAGGTGGTGAGCGGGACGGCGGGGTCGAGCTGGAGCGCGTCCCTGATGTCGGGCAGCGGATGGGTCTGCCGCCCCTCGAACAGGTTCACCGCGACGGTGAAGGGCACGTCGGAGTCGTTCTCGAAGTAGTTGACCGCCGCGAACGACACGTCCAGTCTGCGGGTGTCGACCAGCACCAGCGCGCCGCTGGCGCCGCGGCACAGGTCGTCCCACATGGGCCAGAAGCGATCCTGGCCGGGCGTCCCGAACAGGTAGAGGACCAGGTCGGAGGCCAGGGTGACGCGGCCGAAGTCCATCGCGACCGTGGTGGTGGTCTTGCCGTCCCCGCCCCCGCCGCCGTCCGGGGCGAGAGGGTCCACCGTCTTGGCGGCCTGCGTCATCCACGCCTCGGTGTTGACCGCGGGAATCTCCGAGATGGCCTCCACCAGGGTGGTCTTCCCGACGCCGAACCCGCCCGCGACCACGAGCTTGACCGAGGTGCGGCGGGTCGGCGGCAGGTCAGGCGAGCTCGCGTAGACCATCGATCACTCTCTCCAGGACGCGCGGATCGTACGGCGAGGTGTGCTCCGCGGCGATCAGGACCCGGTCGCCGGCGGCCAGGTCGGCGAGCAGGACGCGGGTGACCCCGAGCGACACCCCGCAGTGGGCGGACAGTTCGGCGACCGACTCGCCGTGGGTGTGGACCCGGTCGTACAGGGCCCTGGCCTCGGGCAGCAGGCGGGCGGCGAACGCGGCGTCGTAGCCGCGCCCCGACACCAGGGTGTGCACCAGCAGGTGCCGCCGGCCGCGGGTCCGGCCGCCGGTCAGCACGTAGGGCCGCACCCAGGGATTGGCCGTCATGGTCGTCCTCCCGGCTCGGTCACGGCGCCGTCCGGGCGGTCACGACGTCGCCCGCACGGTCATCTGGCGCAGGTCGTCGCGCATCTGCGGGGTCAGCACGTGCCCGGCGCCGCCGACGAACTGGGTCATCTGGTGGGCGACGGCACCGAGATTGGCGCCCTCGCCGACCAGTACGACCAGGCCGGCCAGGGTGCCGATGCTCATGAACAGCAGGTGCCCGGCGGCGAACTTCAGCATGATCTGGTCGCAGCCGCTCTCGCCGACGTGCCGCGCGATGTTGTTGCTGAGGCTGATCATGCCGCTGGTCAGCGCGGCCATCGGGTCGACGAAGTCGGCCGGCAGGGTGCCGGACTCGACCAGCGCGAGCCCGTCGGACGACACGATCAGCGCGAACTTCACGCCGGGGGTGGAGGAGGCGAACTGGCTGAGCAGCCAGCCGAACTCCTGCGGCCTGCCAGGTCCGGCGGGGCCGCCGGGGGCACTGCCAGGGGGTTGGGTCACGGCCGTCCTTCCGGGTCGTTGTCAGCGGCGTGCGGGTCGGGAAGCCGCCGGGCGCCGGTGGTGAAGGCGTCCAGGTCGGCGGCGAACGACCGGTCCGGTGCGGCCGGGGAACCCGCCGGGGACGCGGGGGACGCGGGGTCGCCGCGGCCCTCCGAGGGCGCGGCGGCCAGGGAGACGGGGGCGGCGGCGGGGGCGTCCTGCTCCTTGACCGGGCGCAGGCTCGTGCG
This sequence comes from Spirillospora sp. NBC_01491, assembly GCF_036227065.1. Classification (GTDB taxonomy): domain Bacteria; phylum Actinomycetota; class Actinomycetes; order Streptosporangiales; family Streptosporangiaceae; genus Spirillospora; species Spirillospora xylanilytica. The sequence goes on along the minus strand of NZ_CP109432.1, from coordinate 653,861 downwards.
CTGCCTGCGGGGCAGCCCGTTGGCGGCGGGAGTCGCGGCGGCGGCCGGTTCGGGGGCCTCGGGCCGGGCGGGTCCCGCGCGGTGCGCCATGGTCAGGTGCGGCATCGCGCCGCCGGGCGCGGCGGCGCTCCGCGGCTCCGGCCTGCCGGAAACCGGACGGGTGGCGGCGGGGCCGGCGGCGCGGGCGGGGGCGGGCGTCTCGGCCTCGCACAGGAGAGCGGCCGGGACGGTCACCATCGCGATGGTCCCGCCGGCGGCGCCGGGGCGTGCCGGCCTGCTGTCGAGGCGGACGCCGACGCCGTGCCTGCGGGCCAGCCGGTGCACTGCGGGGAACCCGGTGTGCCGGGAGGTCTCGGGGGTCATCGCCGGGACGGGCCCGGCGAGCGTCCGGTTGAGATCCTCGATCCGTCCAGGGGCCATGCCGATGCCGGTGTCCTCGATCCGCAGCATGACCGCGCCGCTGTCGAGCAGGTGCGCGCTGACGGTGGCCTTGGCGGGCGAGTAGCGGGTGGCGTTGTCCAGCAGCGCGGCGACCAGGGACGCCAGGTCCTCGGCCGCGTAGCCGAGCACCGAGAGCTCGACCACCTTGACGATCGCGACCGAGGTGTACTGCTCGATGGAGGACTCGGCCATCCGCACGATGTCCAGCAGCGAGGTGACGTGCCCGGAGGCCTCCTCGTCGTCCCGGCCGGTCAGCACCCGCAGGACCTGCGCGCGGCGCCGCATCCGGGTGATGCCGTGGTCGATCTCGTAGAGCGCCTGGAGCCGGTCGGGGTCCTCCTCCTCGCGTTCCAGGTGGTCCATGGCGGGGCGCACCTGCTCGGCGAGGACGAGGAGCTCACGGCTGAACCGCTCGAACAGCTCGGGCCACGGGTCCTCGCTCCCGGTGCCGCCCGCTCCAGGGCGCGTGCCTTCGGGGCGCGTGCCTTCGGGCATCGTCGCGCCCACGGCGGACGCGGGGAAGGCCGCGGGTGCGGCCCCGGCTCCGGGCGGGGGAGCAGAGGGCTCGGACGCGGCGAAGGGCAGGGACTCGCGCGCCGGTGCGGGCGTCGGCGCCGGCGCGGGCGCGGGCGCGAATGCGGGCGCGGGCGCGGACGCCAAGGTGGGCGCAGGCACGTGCGGAGGCGGGGAGGGGTGCTGGTCGGGGGTGCCCCATCCGGGTGCCGGGGGGCGCGGCGGTCGCCGCCGGTCTCTGCCCCGCCACCTCACCTGCCGCCCCCGGCCCGTGCGGCGGCCTGTGCGGCGGTTCGGGGGACCGGTCCGCCCTCGCGCTTCGTCCGGGCGGTGTTCGTGCCGTCTTCAGCACGGTGCATCAGCACAGCGTCCTTCCCAGCCTTGACTGTCGGGTGCCCGGCGGGACGCGCCCCGGGCCAGGTTCTCCGCGCCGGGGCGACGCCGGCGGCGCCGCGCTGAACGGGCGCCGAACGAGCGGCGCCGACCGGGCGGGGTATGGAGGGGGCGCCGCCTGAAGCGGGCAGGGATCAGGGTGGCACAGGAACAAGAGGTGATCAATGCCGGCTGAACGACATGTTCGATAGTGAGACTAATATCCGAAATGTGGCTTTTGTGGGTGGTGGTGCGCCGCACCCCCGCCCCGCACCCCGCCCTCCGGCCTCGGGCTTCACCCGGCGGTCGGGGAGGCCAGCACCTCGACGTCCCACAGATCCCGGTACGGACCCGGCAGCGCCAGCAGATCATCATGACGACCCCGCTGCACCACCCGGCCCCGATCCATCACCACCACCTCATCGGCCGCACCCAGCGCCGCCAGCCGATGGGTCACCAGCAGCAACGTGCCACCACCGGGCGCACCGAGCAGCTCACCGGTGATCTCATCGGCCATCCCCGGATCCAGGGCCTCGGTCGGCTCGTCCAGCACCAGAACCGGCGGATCGGCCAGCAACGCCCGCGCCAGCAGCAGCCGCTGCCGCTGCCCGCCCGACAGACCACGCCCCCCGGCCCCCACCACCGTGTCCCATCCCGCCGGCAACGCCTCGACCACCTCCAGCAACCGCGCCCGCCGCGCCGCCGCCCGCACCTGCCCCTCGCTCGCGTCCGGACGGGCCAGCAGCAGATTCGCGCGAACCGTCCCCGCGAACACATGAGCGTCCTGCGTCAGCCCCCGCACCGCCGCCCGCACATCCCCAGGATCATGTTCGGCCAGATCATGACCGGCCAGCAGCACCGAACCCGCCCCGGGCACCACCGCACCGGCCAGCACCGCCAGCAACGTGCTCTTGCCCGCGCCACTGGCCCCCACGACCGCGACCCGCCGCCCGCGCTCCACCCCCAGATCCACCCGGTCCAACGCCACCCCGCCCCCCACGGCCCCCTCCCCGCCGAACGCCACGCACACCCCCAGCGACTCCACCCCCAGCGGACCGGACGGAACCACCCGAGGCCGCACGGGCCGCACCGGCGGGGGAGCGGCCAGCAGATCCGTGACCCGCCGCGCCGCCGGCCACACCTCCCGCAACCGCTGCGCCGCCCCCGCCAGCGCGAGCACCGCCTCGACCGTGACCAGCGCCGTCAACACCAGCACCGCCAGCCCCACCTCGTCGACACCGCCCCGCACACCCGCCCACCCCACCGCCGCCACGGTGACACCCTGCAACGCCACCCCCGCCGCCGCCACCCCCGCCGCGCCCCGGGACGCCGCCCGCTCCGCCCGCGCGAGCCGCCCCACCGACTCCTCGGCCACCGCCGCGAACCGCCCGGCCGCACCGAACACCGCCAGATCCTCGGCCCCCTCCAGCACGTCCAGCGCCCGGACCGCCAACACCTGACGCTCCACCGCCGTCCGCGCCGCGGCACGCCCGCACGCCACCGCCGCCACCACCGGCAGCACCACACCCGCGACGGCGGCCCCGCACACCAGGGCGACCGCCGCCCCCGGCGCCACCACCGCGCACAACGCGACCCCCGCACCACCGCACGCCACCGCCGCGACCGCCGGAAGCAGGCACCGCAACAACAGGTCCTGCACCGCGTCGACATCGGACACCATGCGCGTCAGCGCGTCCCCCTCCCGCACCACCGCGCCCCGCCCCGCCGGACGCCCCGCACCAGAACGCCCCCCACCCGCACGACCCGAACCCCCCGCCGCCAACGCATCGAACACCCGTCCACGCAACTCCGCCAACGCACGCAAGGCCACGTCATGCCCGGCCAGCCGCTCCAGATAGCGCAGCACCCCCTTTGCCAACGCGAACCCCCGCACCGCCACGATCGCCAGCGACAACACCGCCAGCTCCGGCCGCTGCGCCGCCCGCGCGATCAGCCACGCCGCGGCGGCGATCAACCCAAGCCCGCACAGCTCCGCCGCCGTCCCCGCCAACGCCGCCAGCACCAGCCGCACCGCATGCGGCCGGACCGCACCCCACATCCCGCCCCCGCCGCCGCGCCGAGCCCCCTCGTGCACGACACCGGACACCACCCCCGCAGCCACCGACAGAACCGGGGAGACCGGGGGAGCGGAGGACTCCGGCGATACAGGACGGGCCAGAGGGGCCGCGACCGGCCGAACCCGGCGTCCGTCACCGACCACCCGGCCCTCATCCAGACGGACCACCCGATCGGCCACCGCCAGCAACGCCGGACGATGCGCCACCACCAACGCCGTACGGCCCGACAGCAACCGCCCTGCCGCCTCCACCAACAACTGCTCACTCCGCAGATCCAGCCGCGCGGTCGGCTCATCCAGCAACATCAACGGCGCGTCCGTCACATACACCCGTGCGACCGCCAGCCGCTGCCGCTGCCCAGCCGACAAACCCGCCCCACGCTCACCCAGCACCGCGCCATAACCACCCGGCAGCCCCCGGACGAACCCATCGGCCCCCGCAGCCCGCGCCGCCTCCACCACCCGCGCCCCATCCGCACCCGGCACACCCAGAGCGATGTTGTCGGCCACCGACGCCGCGAACAGATGCGGCCGCTGCGGCACCCACCCCAGCCGGGCCCGCCACGCCACCGGATCCAACCCCGCCAGATCGACCCCATCGACCAGAACCCGCCCCGACTCCGGCACCACCAAACCCAGCAACACCAGCAGCAACGTCGACTTCCCCGCCCCCGACGGCCCCGTCACCGCAACCCGCTCACCCGCCCCGATCCGCAACGACACCCGGTCCAGCGCCGGACGCCCCGCACCCGGGAACCGCACCGTCACCTCCTCCAGCACGATCTCCGGAGCACCCCCGCCCACCGGCACCCCGCCCCCGACCGGCACCACCGGCGCGTCCACCGCCGCGAACGCCGCCTCCGCCGCCGCGACCCCCTCCGCACTCGCATGGAACCGCGCCCCCAACGCCCGCAACGGCGCATACACCTCCGGCGCCAAAATCAACACCAGCAGCCCCGTGACCAGCGACATCTCCCCACCCAGCAACCGCAACCCCACCGGAACCGCCACCAGCGCCACCGACAACGCACACACCAGCTCCAACACCAGCGACGACAAGAACGCCACACGCAGCGCCCCCACCGTCGCGCGCCGATGCTCATCGGCCAACGCCCGCACCACACCCGACTGATGCCCCGCACGCCCGAACGCCCGCAACGTCGCCAACCCCGCCAGCACATCCCGGAAATGCCCGCCCAGACGATGCAGCAGCCCCCACTGCCGCCCCGTCAACGCCGCCGTCCGCAACCCCACCAGCGCCCCGAACACCGGCACCAGCGGCACCGTCACCGCCACCACCAGCGCCGACGCCCAATCCGCCACCGCCAACCGCGCCAGCACCACCACCGGAACCACGCACGCCGCCAGCAACTGCGGCACATACCCGGTGAAGAACGGATCCAGCGCGTCCAACCCCCGGGTCAACAACGTCACCCGCGCACCCGCACCGCCCTCCACGGCCGGCACCACCCCGGACCCCACCCCCGAACGCCCCACAAGAGCACCCCGCAGCTCACCCTTCACCCCCGCCGCGACCCGCCCCGCCACCCGCGCACCCGCCCACACCAGAACCCCGCGCCCCGCCACCGCCGCCACCAGATACGGCCACGGACCCACCTCCACCCGCGCGATCATCCGCGCCAGCAGATCCGCCTGGACGACCAGCAGCACCCCCTGCGCGACCGCAGACAACGCCAGCACCACCAGCACCCCGCGAGGAAAGCCCCGCAACAACCGCCGCTCGACAGCCTTCACAACACACCCCTACAGATACGACGGGGCCCGGACCCGCCCCCGGAACGTCCACCACACCAACGCCTGCGCCCCCACCAGCAACGGCAGCATCACCACCGCCACCACCGCGGTCACCGACAACCCCATCCCCGGCGCCGCCATCTCCGACCACGGCAACCGCAACCCCGCCACCACCGGCACCGCCACCAGCACCGCCGCCGTCGCCGGATACTGCCCCGGGAACCGCCCCGCCCGCCCCGCCGGCGCACCCGTCAGCCGCAACCCCGCGAACGCCGCACCGTGCAACACGAACAACCCCGCCAACGGCAACCCCACGACACTGCCCGCGTTCAACCCCACACCACCGAACAGCACCGACCCGAACACCGACGCCCACGCCAGCGCCACCAACCAGCTCCCCGCCACCACCGCGCCATCACAACCACCCCGCCACCGCACCCCGTCCACCCGCCCGCGCAACCACAACCCCATGTCACGCACCACCCAGCCGACCAGCAACACCACGAACAGCGGATACAACCCCTCCAGCAACCGATGCTCCAACCCCGGGAACGCCCCCGCCGCGATCCCCGCGGCCGACACCAGCCACACCTCGTTCCCCAGGAAGAACGGCGCGAACGACGCGATCACCAACCGCCGCTCACGCTGATCCCGCCCCAACCACGGCAGCACCATCCCCACCCCGAGATCCGCCCCCGCCAGCACCAGATACCCCACCGTGAACACGGCCATCATCAACACCGCGAGCGGCTCCATCATCAACTCCCATCAGAAACACGCAGGTCAGAGACGAGCAGGCCAGAGAAACGCAGATCAGAACGTCGGCGTCAACGCCGACGACGCCTCCACCGGGGGAGCACCCCCCAGCCGCGCCCCCTCCGGCCCCCGCCGCGCGAACCGGACCAGCAACCACGCGTTCACCACGAACAGGACCCCGAACAGCACCGCGAACGCCACGAACGACGCCGTGATCCTCCCCGCCCCCACCTCCGACAGCGCGTCCCGGGTCTTCAGCACCCCGAACACCATCCACGGCTGCCGCCCCACCTCACGGAAGACCCACCCCGACAGCATCGCGACATAGGGGAGCGGCACCGCCAGCATCACCACCACATGAAAGACCCGCCCCCGCTCCAGCCACCGCCCGAACGGGAACTTCACCAACGCCACCAACGCCAGCACCAGCATCAGCGTCCACGCCGTCATCATCAGCGCCTCGCCCACCGCCGCCAGCGCCGGCGCCCGGTACTCGTCCGGCCCGAACCGCGCCGTGAAGTCCGCCACCATCGACGCCATCCTCGACGCGCTACCGCTCTTGGTCGGCTGCGTGTACTGGAACTGCATCCCCCCGAACGCCACCGCCGGGAACACCGACAGGATCAACGTCAGCAACCCGATCCGCATCGACCGCCGGAAGAACTCCACCTCCGCCGTCCGCCGCAGCAGGTGGTAACCGCTCACCCCCGCCATGAACAGCCCCGCGGTCAGCAACCCCCCGAACAGCACATGGAAGAACGCCAGCACCGCCGGCGGATTCGTCAGCAGCGCCCCGAGATCGGTCAGCCGCGCCACCCCGTCCCGCATCTCGTATCCCACCGGCCGCTGCAACCACCCGTTCGCGACCAGCACGAAGTACGCCGACAGATACGCCGTCAGCGTCACCACCCAGATCAACGCCAGATGCACCCACCGGTTCAACCGGTCCCACCCGAAGATCCACAACCCCAGGAACGTCGACTCGACGAAGAACGCGACGATCGTCTCCATCGCCAGCGGCGCACCGAACACCCCGCCGGTCACCTTCGTCATCCCGCCCCAGTTCAACCCGAACTGGAACTCCATCACCAACCCGGTGACGATGCCCACCGCATAATTGATCACATAGAGCTGGCCCCAGAAACGCGTCATCCGCTCGTGGACCGCGCCACCCGTCACCGCCGCCCGGGTCTGCACCAGCGCCACCAGCGTCGCCAGGCCCAGCGTCAGCGCCACGAACAGGAAGTGCGTTCCGGCCGTCAGGCCGAACTGCACCCGCGCCAGCATGAGCGGGTCCACGTTCACCCTCCAAGGGGGATCGGTCGATCGATACGCACCGATCCTGGGCCGATCCCCACCACCGGCGAATCAGGCGCGAGCGTGCAGTCGCCCTGCGCCTTTGGCGTACCGGCGCCCGGCCCCCTACACCTCAGGATGTAGAGACCCGCCCCACCTCAGCCGTTCTCCATGACGACGACCGCGGACGTGCCCGGCTCGACAGCCCGGAACACATGCGGCACATCACCCGGGTAGGCGACGTAGTCACCGGGCCCCAACTCCACCGGCTCCCCGGAGGGACCGACCAGCGCACGCCCACTGCTCAGCACCACATGCTCGACCGTCCCCGGGGAGTGCGGCTCGGAGAGCCGCGAACCACCAGGCTCCGCCGTCACCCGGTACACGTCCCGCCGCGCGCCCGGGGGACAGGCGGCCAACAGCACCGCCCCATAGTCGGACCGCTCCGAACGCGCCACCGGCCCCTGCCCCGCCCGGATCACCCGCACCCCCGGACGCGGCGGATCGACCAGCCGGCTGAACGGCACACCGAGCGCCGTCCCGAGCGCCCACAACGTCTCCACGCTCGGATTGCCCGCCCCCGACTCCAGGTGGGACAGCGTGGACTTCGCCAACCCCGCCCGCCGCGCCAGCTCGGTCAGCGACAGCCCGGCCCGACCACGCTCCCGGCGGATCGACGCCGCGATCAGCGCGATGAGATCGAGCGGCGGCTCCGGCGGTCCATCTCCCACGGGTTCGCTCCAGACTCCGGTGCGTTCGACTTGACGAACACAAGGCTGTTCATTCTAATGAACAAAAGTTCGCCAGAACGAACGATCCGTCCAGCGTCCAGGGGAGACCCCATGAAGCACCTCGGCATACTCGCGCACAGCACCGAAGGCGCCGCCCTGTGCTTCCGCGCCTTCTGCCAGCGAGGATTCACCGAACTCGGCCCGCACGAACACCCCGACGTCACCCTGGACTGCATCTCCATGGCCCGCAGCATGGACGCCTGGGACAGCGGAGACCACCAATCCATCCGCGCCACCCTCGCGACGAGCGTCCAACGCCTCGCCCACGCCGGCGCCGACTTCTTCGCCTGCCCCGACAACACCGCCCACATGGCCCTGGAGCAACCGGGGGAGGACCTCGCCCTGCCCGGCCTCCACATCGCCGACGCCGTCGCCGCCCAGGCATCCCGCGACGGGCGCGAACGCGTCGCCGTCCTCGGCACCCGTTACACCATGGACGGCCCCGTCTACCCCCGGGCCCTCGCCGCCCACGGCATCCAGGCCGAGATCCCCGACGCGGACGACCGCCGCACCGTCAACGAGATCATCTTCGCCGAGCTGGTGAACGGCGTCTTCACCGAACCCGCCCGCGACGCCTACCTCGCCGTCATCGCACGGCTCGCCGCCCGCGGCTGCGACGCCGTCGCCCTGGTCTGCACCGAGATCCCGCTCCTGATCACCCCGGAAGTCTCACCGCTGCCCACCCTGGACTCCACCCGCCTCCTGGCCGCCGCCGCCTTCGACACCGCCATCGGCCGCACCCCGCTCCCAACCTGGCGCGGCGGCCCCACCGCACACTGACACCGCCTCACGGCCCAGGGGAGTGGCGCACCGCGAAGCAGGGGGCCGTTTGTCGCTCGCCAACGATCATGTCCTCGCTGTCCTGCTGATTGACAGGAAGTGCGGACGGTGCGGAAGGACAGCCCGATCTGCTCGGCGAGCATCCGCAGCGACGTCCTCCACGCTCAGCGTGTCCTCGTCGTCGACCGGCTGGTGCCCGCTGTGGGAGCGCATCGGCTCGAACTCCAATGCGATGTCACCGAGCGCGAACTGGCAGCCCGTCATCACCGCGACCAGCTTCACCGAGTCGCCCATCAGCGGTTCTGACACAGTTTCTTAGCGAGGATCCCTGCGCATGCACCATGTGCGGGGGCCGTTGTCGGGGAGTTGGACGTCGGCTGTGACCTTGAAGCCGAGGCGCTCGTAGAAGACCACGTTCCGCTCGCTGGAGGTCTCCAGGAATGCCGGGTGTCCGTCGCGCGCAGCCGCCTCGATGCCGGGGACCAGCACCGCGCTGCCAAGGCCCCGCCCCTGGGCTTCGGGTGCGACTGCCACGGTGTTGAGGAACCACGCCGGCTCCTGCGGCCGATACGGGGCGACGGCCTGCTCTGCGGCCTCGTAGGCGGCCGCCCGATTACCGGTGAGGTCGCCGACCAGTGGGCCGATTTCGGCGAAGGCGGGCGAGGGGTCCTGGTCGGGAGTGGCCCAGACAGCGACAGCGCGGCTCGCGTCGGCGACCCAGACGCGGCCGTACACCATCCCGATGCGAGTCAGGCACAGCTTCTGGAAGCGCCGAATCCGGTCCTCGTGGTCATCTGCGGCGATCACGTGCTGCGTGTAGGGGTAGTCGGCGAAGGCCTGGGTGAGGGTGTCCACCGCGGTGGGGATGTCGGCGTCGGTGATGGGGCGTACGGAAGCGGCATTCTGGTGCTGTGGCATGCCAATTAAACGATCTTGGCGGCAGAAGAATTCCCGAACGCGTTACGCTGAGAGATCGGCCTCACTGCCGCCGTCTGACCGTGCCCCGACCTTCAAGAAACCCTTCGTTTTCTGAAGATCGCCCTGTGTCGATGTCGGACGTTCCCTGCAGAGAACTTCTGATTCTTCCGCTGTCAGTACTCCTCTGCATTACGGTCGATCTTGTCAGTACTCCCGTGCTCAAGGGTGATGGTGTGGCATGGACGGTGGGTCGGCGGAAGTCCCTGAGCGGGGTGTGCTGATGGCCTCGGAGGAGGTGTGGGCGGTCGCTGTCCGCCAGTCGGAGGTGATCGGGAGGCTGGCGTGGGAGGAGGGGGAGCCGGTCCTCACGCCGTCCCTTGCCTGGTCGCCGCGAAGGTGCCGTCGAGCGAGATCGGCCAGCGTGCTCTCGCCCGGCTGTCGGGCCGCTGCGCGGGGCGGTGCACGATCTGACGGCCGCCCGGATCTGGGGCATCAACTGCGCACTGGCCGCCACCGAACTGCTCGTGCTTGCCGGTAGGCGCGCCCCCAGGACCGGAAATCCGGCCGCCACCAGAATTCGGTTCGACATTTTCTGTCGAATGACGGTCTTCATTTCCGTGCCGGACAAACCAATGCGCCTTTCCTCTTGAAGCGGACAAGAGAGTAAACGCACGAAATAAAACTATGGCTGGGGCGACCGTGTCCCGCTGTGCGGGCGCCACGGTGGTGTCGACAGCGTGGTCCAGGCGCGCAGCAGCCACTCCAGCGGGCCGTAGGCGTGGTGTCGCAGCCACCATCGGCTGGCCACTGTCTGCGCCGCGAACAAGGTCAGGGCGATCGCAGCGATGCCGATGGGCGGGACACGGCCGACGAGGGCGGCCCCGAAGCCGGTGAACAGCAGGGCACAGACCAGGGACTGACCGAGATAGTTGGTCAGCGACATGCGGCCCGCTGGCGCGAGCGCGGTGACCACGGCCCGGCTGAAGCGGCCGCGGACCAAGCGGAACACGGTCGCCGCGTAGGCGGCGGCCACCAGGGGAGCGGTGATCACGTCGAGGCCCAAGGCGAAGAGCTGGTACGCGGACTCGGGGTGGTTCAGGCTCGCGTCCGCGTACACGATGCCGCCCAGCAGTCCAACCGTGAAGCCGATCCACTGGAGCCGCCGCAGGAGTCGCTGGTGCCGGTCGGTGTCCGCGAGGGCTCGCCGGCGTCCGGCCGCCAGTCCCAGCAGGAAGGCGGCGAGCGCAGACGGCGCCTGGAAGAAGGCCAGCAGAACGGCCACGTCCGGCAGTACCTGGAGGTGAGCGCCGACGACCGATGCCGGCCCGCCACGCAGGGCCTCGGTCGCCTCGGCCGCGGCGGATGCCGTGGAGGCAGCGATCGTACCGCCCCCGCCCGCATGGGCGACGGCGAGCGCGAGGAGCGCGTATCCGACGGCGGTCACCGCCAGCAGCGCCACGGCGATCCGTATCGCGGTACGGGGCTGGATGCGGCGCAGCGCGAGCAGGATGAGGCCGAGGGCGGCGTACAGCGTGAGGATGTCGCCGGGGAACAGGACGACGGCGTGGATGACGCCGATCACGAACAGCCCGGTCAGGCGCCGCAGGAAGCGTGGTGTGAACCGGGTGCCGCGTCGCTCGGCCGAGTCGATCTGCAGCGTGAAGCTGTAGCCGAACAGGAAGGAGAACAGCAGGAAGAACTTCGCCTCGAAGAGCACCGCCACCAGCCAGCGGACGGCCTCGCTCAGCGGGCCGCCCAGACCCGGGTCCTCCAGGCCGGTGCCGTGATAGGCGGAGGCCATGTAGGTGATGTTGACCATCAGGATGCCGAGCAGCGCGAAGCCGCGCAGCGCGTCCACCTGCGCCAGCCGGGCGCCGCCTGACTGCTCCTCCCGTGTCGTGGGCAGGGGGCGCGAGGGGCTCTCCGTACGTGGTCGGGTGCTCACGACACTCCTCAGAGCTATCGAATCCTAAACGGTCGTTTTCAGAACGAGCGTACTATGATCGTCGGTGGAGATTGAACAAGCGGAGGCACACCGACGGCCACGCGCCGAGAGAAGGAGACCGTGGGCGCATCACAGGAGGCGGCAGGCCGGGGCGACAGCGGCGCTCCCCGTCTGCGCCGGGTGATTACCGAAGGAACTGGGAGGCGTTCGGCCGCACACTCGGCCGCACACTCGGCCGCGCGCTCGGTCCGCCCGAGAAGGGCCGGACGTTCCTCGTCTCCCATCTGCACCACGACCGCGGCATCACCGCGCTCGACGGTGCGGGCCACTCAGGTGAGGCGGGATGTTCGGCTTCTTGATCGGCACGAGAGCAAGGTTGCGGGCCTCGGCCACGATTAGCCCGCACAGGCTGGCCGCAAAGTCCTCCATCGCCGGGTCGGCACCGGAGATGTGGTGAAGTCGGCCGCCAGCCCGGTCCGGTCGAACACCCCCAGCAGCAGCCCGGGGAAGTCCACCCTCGACAGCATCTGATCGGTCAGGGCGCTGAACAGGCAGATGTTGCGGTAGGGGAGTGGGCTGAGGATCACAGCGAGTCTGTTTCTTGAGCGGGGATCGTGGATTGTGTTTGCTGGAGGTGCGCCAGAACGGGGGAGAGGTTGGCGAGGTCGCGGGCTGTGTCGGCGGCGACTTGGTGTAAAGACTGGTCGTAGAGAGGTTCTTGTACCCGAGCACCGCTTGCAACTCGTTGAGTCCACCGCCATTACGCAAGACGCCGACGGCGCTACGTCAACGAGACGGTCGCGCTGCTGTCGGCCCGATCAAGACGCCCTACAAGGGCAAGGACAAGCCCGAGCCGCTCAAGAACGCCAACCGCTCCCGCGCCGAGCTCCGCGGACCGGGCGAACGAGCCGACGTTCAGCTGAAGAACTGGAAGATCCTGGCCAAGCTACGTTGCTGCCCGCATCGAGCCGGTCACCTGGCCAAGGCCATCCTCGTCCTCCAGAACCGCGAGCTCAACGCACGTTGAAAAGATCATTGGTTCACCTGCTACCAGGCCGTGATCTTCATACCTGCCGCTGCGTCGGCCGCCCTTCGGTAGACATCCATGAGGGCCATGAAGTGAGCCTTGAGGTAGTTGTCGATGCCCGGGTCCTTGCAACCCTTCCCCTGCGGCGTTTCCTGGTAAGCGGCCAAGTATCGCTCGAAGGTCACGATCTGCAGTTGTTGCCAGTTCCGCTGGACTTCCTCGGGGTCGAGTTGCCTCTCGTAGATACCTCCGCCGTCAGAGTCCTCGTCCCCGGTCGCGATGAAGATGTTCCCGGTCACGATGAATTCGCCGTCGAGCCCGACTGCGTTGAGGCCTTCGGCGAGGTCGAACCAGCTCGTGTCGATGTCGACCTCCTTGCCGGCGGGCTCCGCGCCGTGTACCGGCTGCAGGTATGTGTACGCGCCCACGGCGTTTATCTCCCTTGGGTCTGGCGTCCCGGCTCGTGCTGCCGCAAGGCCCGGCCTGTCTGGGGTCGTGCCGCAGCAACAGCGCAACACATGATGTAGCGCGCACCATTATGTATCCGCGCGGCCCTGCGCGTGGTTCAGGTCGAATCGCGCTACACCAGCCCACCACGCACGCCAGCCGTCCGAGCTCCTTCCCAGCCCGTCGTGCTCACCGGCCAGCGGCAACTGCCCCTGGGCTGCGACCCGTTTACTGCCGGTCAGCCGACGTTCGGGGGGTGGAAAAGGCTCACTGAACTGCGATGGCGCCGACCACGCCCCACTCAAGGCTCTGCTCGAAGTGCCGGGCGGCCGAGCAGGGACGCGCTCATTCACTGGCGTCGGGGCGAGCGACGCATGTGGTGGCCGGCGGGGACTCCCAAGGAGTCAACTTAACATAATGTACATTATCGACCATCCCCGAGACCGCCAGGAAGAGGGGCGAAACGGGTCTCCATCGCCTCGTGGTGCACCTCTGATCGCCGATCGTCGTGAACGGCCGCTCGAGCTCGCGGCTGCGCGGCTGATCGCCGTCCTGCAACATGGCCGGGTCCCGACCGGCCGGGCCGTCCCAACGTTCACGGACAAGATCGACATGTGGTTGGCCGGCGGCGGGCGTCGTTGAGTTGATCAACTCCAGCGGCACGTCCGGGCGGACAAGTGACCCACCATTGGTCAGCCGTCCTGAGTGGCGACTTTTCTCGTGCCCGGCGCTTGGTTTGCCGTCGACGCCTGAGAAGGCCGGACTGGCCGAAATCATGGGATTCGTGGTCATCACGGGACCGCTCCCCGGCGGGCCCGTCCACGTGTTCCGGCTGTCATACCGAACAGAATTTCGTTTCTGTTCGATATGACCACATATGAGCTATTTTTCACTCAATGCCCGGAGGGCATCACAGTCGGCGGCCGACTGTCAGGACGGCCGACCAATGGCGGGTCACTTGTCCGCCTGGACGTGCCGCAAGGCGGCGGCGTATCTCCTGGAAGAGGTGCTCACGCTTGGCCGGTTCCATGGGCGCGGCACAACCAGGCCGACTTCCCGGACGTTTCGGTGATCACCTCCACTCCAGCAGGGCGATGTAGTCCCCCGCCGTATAACGACGGGCTCCTCCGCCAGGGCCTCCCCCAGTTCGATCGCCGTGATCCGGAAACCCATCCGCGCCAGCGGCAGTGTCGCCTTCCCAGGGCCGCACCCCACCTCCAGGAGGCGCGCGGGCGGTTTCACCCCCGTCATCGTGAGCAGGTCGGCATACAGCTCGTCCGGATAGTCCGGACGGGCCTTCTGGTACAGCGAAGCCGCTCTGTCGAAGGTCGTGCGCAGTTGAGGGTCGTGGGACATGCCTCGAGCGTATGGGCGGGACTTGCAACGGATGGGGGTACAGGTCCACTCCCCCGGCGGGTCGTGGCCCGGACTCGCAGCCGACGTGGCCGCGAGGGCGGCCTCGGCCGGGTTCTCTGGCGGGGGCCTGCCGTGTTGTTCGCGAGTAGGACGGTTGCGGGGGTGTGTACGTCCGGTGCGGTAGTGAGGGACACCGCAGAGGGACGACGACCCGGGGCGCTGGTGCGACTGACAATCGTCGGTGTCCGCATCATCGATTCGTGGCCGATTGGAGTTGCCATGCGCGGGTCTTTTGATCGTCGGGGTTTTCTGCGGGTGTCCGGTGTCGCGGGGCTGGCGACCGCCGGTGTGGCGGCGGGTTCTGGAATGGCGTCAGCGGGGGCGGTGCCGGGTTCGGGCGTGCCGGGGCCGGCGGACGACGGTGTCACCGGGGGGCGTTTCGCCGTTCGTCATCGGATCGTGCGGACGAACGGGATCGATATGCATGTGGCCGAGGCGGGTCGGGGGCCGGTCGTTCTGCTCCTGCACGGTTTTCCGGAGTTCTGGTATTCCTGGCGTCATCAGCTTCCCGTTCTGGCGGCGGCGGGCTTTCGCGCCGTCGCTCCGGATCTGCGGGGGTACGGGCGTACGGATGCTCCGAAGGTGGCGGGCGGGTACAGCCTGCGCGACAATCTGGCTGATCTGACCGGGTTGCTCGATGCGCTGGGTGTGCGGGGTGCGGCGGTCGTCGGACATGATCAGGGGGCGACGGTCGCCTGGGCGGGTGCGCAGTTGTATCCGGAGCGTTTTCCGGTGGTGGTGTCGTTGGGGGTGCCTTATCCGGGGCGGCTTCCCTTGCCCATTACGCAATACATGCGGCAGACCAATCCAGGCATGTTCAACGTCGTCGTCTACTTTCAGCGGCAGGGTGTCGCGGAGGCGGAGCTGGACGCGGATGTGGATTGCACGCTGCGCATGACGTTGTTCGCGTTGTCAGGCGATGCCCCGGCCGATCTGGTGCCGCGCTGGTTGATGCGGACGCCCGAGGGGTCCGGCTATCTGGATCCCCTTCCCGATCCTGGTCGTCCTTCACACTGGTCGCGTTGGCTCGGTGATGCCGAGTTCGGCCACTATGTGCGGGAGTTCGGGCGGACGGGGTTTGCCGGGGCGATCCGGCGTTATCGGTCTCTCGATTTCGACTGGTCGGATCTGCCGGAGATCGGGACGTTGAAGGTCGGGCAGCCCGCGTTGTACGTGACGGGTGATCGGGACTCCGCGTACGTGTTCAACAAGGATCTCGATCCGATGCGCGCGATGGTGCCGGGTCTGCGCGATGTGGTGGTCCTGCGCGGGTGTGGTCATTGGACGCAGCAGGAGCGTGCGCGCCAGGTAAACGGGCGTCTGGTGCGATTCCTGCGGTCCGAGTACGCGGGAGGCGTCCCGCGCGGGTGAGTGCCGCGGGCCGTGGAGAGTGGGCGCGGCGTGTGGCTGTGCCGTCGAAGGGCCGTCGGGGGCGTCAGGTGGCCGGGGCCGTGCGGTGGGGTTCGAGGGCGCGCATGTAGTCGACGAGTCGGACTCCGATCTCGATGGCGATGTCGGGTCCGTCGAGGTCGGGGTCGAGCCAGGTTTCGGAGACACGGCGCCAAGTGGCCGGGCCGATGAAGGGGCCGGCGACGGGGGCGGTGCCGAGTTGGGGGCGCCAGCGGGGTTCGGCGGCGGTCAGGCGGGTGAGGGCGGCGTCGTTGTCGGTTTCGGCGCGGTGTTCGGCGTGGAAGCCGATCTCCAGTGCGCGGGTGCGGGCTTGTGGGAGGAGGTCGGCGTTGATGAGCTGGGCCTCGTAGTGTTCGCGGCCGGGTTCGGGGGTGTCGAACCAGGCTTTGACGCCGCGGGGGTGGACGCGCAGGTGGAGGTCGCCGAGTTCGGTCGGGGTGGTTCCCCGGACGACTTCGCCGACCTGGTCGAACAGTTCCCATTCGGCCATGGTGCACCTCCTGTTCGATCTTAGTGGGGCTTCTGTCGGTGGCGGACGGTAGCGTCGGCGGGTGCGTCCCACCGATGTTCAGCCGTTGACCGTGGCCGTGGCCGTCGACCGTTATGCGGAGATGGTTCGGGCGAAGACCGCGACGGGTGCCCTGGCGCCCGGTACCGCCGAGGTGTATGCGCGTGATGTACATACGTTCGCGGGGTTGGCGGGTGGGGAGCGGGTGCTGGACGACCTGTCGGGTGAGGATGTCGATGAGGTGCTGCTGAGGTTCGCGCGTAAGCCGGACGGGCGGCGGGTGCGGGCGCCGGGGGGTTCGGCCGGTGCGGGTCCGTTGCAGAGTGCGGCGTCGCAGGCGCGGTTCCGCCGGTCGGTGTCGGCGTTCTTCCAGTACGCGACGATCGCGGGGTGGGTGCAGTTGAACCCGATGGGTGCGGTGACGTTGCGGGCGAAGGAGCGGGGCGGGTTGCGGGCTGAGCGGCGGGCGCTGACGGCCGAGCAGGCGGAGGGGCTGCTGGGGGCGGCGCGGGGGTTGGTGCGGGATGCGCCCGAGCCGGGGCGGCGGGCCGATCAGCGGACGGAGTTGCGGGATGGGCTGATCGTGTTGTTGCTGGCGGCGGTGGGGCCTCGGGTGTCGGAGCTGACGCGGGCGAACGTCGAGGATTTCTTCGTGAACGCGGGGACGCGGTATTGGCGGATCTTCGGTAAGGGTGGACGGACGAGGGATGTGCCGCTCCCCCGTCCGGTCGTCGAGGTGTTGGACGCGTATGTGGCGGAGGGGCGTTCGCTGTTGGATCGGGGGCGTGAGCCGAAGGCGTTGTTGCTGTCGTGGCGGGGGCGGCGGCTGGCGCGGGGTGACGTGCAGGCGGTGATCGATCGGGTGCAGGCGCGGGTGGAGCCGGGGCGGCGGCGGAGTGTGACGCCGCATGGTCTGCGGCATACGACGGCGACGCATCTGCTGGCTGCGGCGACGGATATGGACGCGGTGCGGCGGGTGCTGGGGCATTCGGATCTGTCGACGTTGGGGCGTTATCGGGATGAGTTGCCGGGTGAGCTGGAGGCGGCGATGCGGGTGCATCCGCTGCTGGGGCCGGTGGAGCGCTGATGTGAGCGCCGCTTCGCCGTGCGGGCTCGCGGGCCGGTGGCGGGGAGCCGGGTCCGGTGGTGGTCGGTGCGGGGCCTGGTGGCCTGGGGTGGTGGCCTGGGGTGGTGGCCTGGGGTGGTCAGGGGGTGAGCAGGGTGCGGGCGAGGGCGTACGCCTGGGTGAGGTCGTCGCCGCGGTAGTCGAGGGCGGCGAGGTCGGCCAGGTGGTGGTCGGCGTTGACGGCGACGGTGTTGGTGAGGTGGCGGAACAGCGGTGCGTCCGACATGGAGTCGCCGTAGGCGATGCAGCGGGAGGACGGCAGGTCGTGCCGGGTGCGGAGGTCTTCGGTGATGGTGACCTTGTCGGCGGGGGTGAGGACGCCGTCCGGGTCGAGGGGTTCGGTGAAGGGCAGTGGGGGAAGCGGGAGGCGATGACGTCGTCGAAGCCGAGGTCCAGCAGGTGCCGGGCGAAGAAGTCGGGCGACATGGTGATGACGGCGGAGTGCTCGCCGCGGGCGCGGATGTCGGCGCAGACGTCGGCGATGCCGTTGAGCCAGGTGGCGGTGGTGTAGGCGGTGGCGACGGTGCTCGGGGTGAGGTGGTGCCAGAGGCGGTGGATGGCGGCGGAGAAGCCGCGGGTGTCCAGGGTGCCGGCGGCGAAGCGGGCCTCGAGGCCGTGGAGTTCGGGGAGGGTGCCCAGGTGCCGGGCGACCTCCAGGTTGGCGGTGGTGCCGGTCAGCAGGGTGCCGTCCATGTCGAAGATGTGCAGGGTTCCCACAACTGCTCATTGTGGCGGTGTGGGGGCGCCGGTGGGCGGGTCAGGAGGACCGCCGCTCCCCCGCGCTCGGGCAGGTGAGGCCCGGGGTGGCGCTCGTGGTCGAGGTGCCGCCCGCTCGGTCGTGCTGCCGAAAGTGGGGGGTGGGGGTGGTCCATCGCCGGATGCCGGCGGGGATGTCCGGTGCCTAGCGTCGGGGCATGGACGTTGTGGCCGGTCTGTTGCATACGGCGGTGACCTCGCCGTGGTTCTACCTGGTGCTGTTCGCGGTGGCGGCGATCGACGGGTTCTTCCCGGTGGTGCCGAGCGAGAGCATGGTGATCACCGCGGGGGTGTACGCGGCGTCGGGTGAGCCGGACGTGGTGGCGGTGGTGGTGCTCGCGGCGCTGGGGGCGTTCGCGGGTGATCATGTGTCGTACGGGGTGGGGCGGGGGTGGGGGCCGCGGCTGGTGCGGCGGATGCGGCCGGGCACGCGTCGGGGGCGGGCGTTCGGGTGGGCGCGGCGGACGATGGCCGAGCGGGGCGGGTTGATCTTGGTGGTGGCGCGGTACGTGCCGGGGGGCCGGACGGCGGTGACGCTGACGATGGGCGTGGTGGGGTTTCGGCTGCGGTCGTTCTCGTTGTTCGCGGCGGTGGCCGCGGTGTCGTGGGCGTTGTACGGGACTCTGCTGGGTTATGTGGGCGGGGTGGTGTTCGAGGATGATCCGGTGCTGGGGGTGGTGGTGGGGCTCGGGTTGGCGGTTTCGGTGACGGTGGGTGCCGAGGGGGTCCGTTTCCTGCGCGGCCGGAGGCGACCGGGCCCGGTGGCCGCGGAGCCGGGGCGCGGCGGGGGTGTGGGCGAGGATGCGGTGCCGGTGGAGTCGATCTCCGGTCTCTGACCTCGGTTACATGACATTCTCTACAGATCGATGAACGTAGGGTGAAGGTCGGTGGTCCCGCGGGGAGTCTCGTTTCCCGGTGGGGGCGCCTCGAGCGTGAGGGAGACAATGCAAGCGCCTGAGTTCAGCGCCGACTGGTATCGCGGCATCACCGAGTTCGCGCACGGTACGCCGTCGTGGGTGCATTCGGTGGCCGAGGTCGGCACGGATGCGGGGCTGCTGCTGTTCGCCGTGCTGTTCGTGGCGGGCTGGTGGCGGGCGCGGGGTGGTGAGGCGCGGGCGATGGGGCTGGCGCTGGCCGCGCCATGCGCGATGGTGGCGGCCTATCTGGTGAGCGAGGTCTCCAAGAGTTTCATTCAGGAGGAGCGGCCGTGCCGGGCGGTGGCGGGGGCGATGAACATCGCGGCCTGTCCGGCTCCGGGCGACTGGTCGTTCCCGAGCAACCACGCGACGATCGCGGCGGGGTCTGCGGCGGCGATCGTGGTGGCGTGGCGGGCGATGGCGCCGCTGGTGCTGCCGCTGGCGGCGTTGATGGCGCTGTCGCGGGTGTTCGTCGGGGTGCACTACCCGCACGATGTGGCGGCCGGGTTCCTGGTCGGGGTGGTGGTGGCGCCGCTGGTGGCGCTGGTGCTGGTGCGGCTGGCGGTTCCGGTGGTGACGCTGGTGCGCGGGTTGCCGTTCGGTGTGATCCTGCTGGGTCCGTCTCCGGCGGGTGCGGTGGCGGGTGCGGGCATGATCCCGCCGGGTTCGGCGCGTCCGGGCGGGGCTCGGCCCGGGGAGGTGCGGCCGGGTGCTTCGGGTGCGCACGCGGCGCCCGGTGCGCCGGATGCGGGGCAGGCGGCGCAGACGATGCCGGACGTGATGGGGGGCATGGGGCGGCACCGTCGCCCGCACGACTGATCTGATCGGGCGTCGGTACGAGTGTGCGGGTCGTTCCCGGGGGTGCTTCGGCGCCGCCGGGGGCGGCCCGTTCCGCGTGTCCGGGGGCTTGCGGTCAATGTCCTGGGGCCTTCTGGGGCGTGGGCTTGCGCCGGGCGGGGGCGGGGGCAGGGGCGGTGGTTGACGAAAGTGGGGGTGGGCGGCCGACGTTCGCGCACTGTGGCGGTACTCCCCCGGCGCCTAGCTTCGGGGTTGGCAGGTACAGGTGCCGGCGAGTGGTGCCGGGTACCGGTGGATTCCGAGAGCGCTGCCGCGGAGGCATGATGATCACGTTGCGGGGATTGACGAAGCGGTACGGGGACAGGACGGCGGTGCGGGACCTGACGCTGGAGGTCCCGGCGGGGCGGGTGACGGGGTTCCTCGGGCCCAACGGGTCGGGGAAGTCGACCACGATGCGGATGATTCTCGGGTTGGACCGGCCGACGGCCGGGGTGGCGTTGGTGGGCGGGCGTCCGTATGGGGCGTTGCGGCATCCGCTGCGGGAGGTGGGGGCGCTGCTGGACGCCAAGGCGGTGCATCCGGGCCGGTCGGCGCGGGCTCATCTGGTGGCGATGGCGCGCAGCAATGGGATCGCGGTGCGGCGGGTGGAGGAGGTGCTGGACACGGTGGGCCTGACGGCGGTGGCCGGGAGGCGGGTGGGGTCGTTCTCGCTGGGGATGGGGCAGCGGCTGGGGATCGCGGGGGCGCTGCTGGGTGATCCGCGGGTGGTGATGTTGGACGAGCCGGTGAATGGGCTGGATCCCGACGGGGTGCTGTGGGTGCGGGGGTTGATGCGGTCGCTGGCGGCCGAGGGGCGGACGGTGTTCGTGTCCAGTCATCTGATGAGCGAGATGGAGCTCATGGCGGATCGGCTGGTGGTGATCGGGCGGGGCCGGCTGATCGCGGACGCGCCGGTCGCGGAGGTGATCGCGGGGAGTTCCCGGAACGCGGTGCGGGTGCGCAGCCCGCGGGCGGGTGATCTGGCGGCGCTGCTGGCGGCCGAGGGTGTGGAGGTCGTCGAGGTGGAGGGGTGGGATCTGGTGGCGGTGGAGGTGTCGCTGGAGCGGGTGGGCCTGCTCTGCCATGAGCACGGGATCCCGCTGTATGAGTTGAGCGCGCGGGAGGCGTCGCTGGAGGAGGCGTACATGGAGCTGACGGGCGCGAGTGTGGAGTACGGGGCGGCGGCGGGCATACCGGCGGCGGGCGCGGGCGCTAGGGCGGGCGTGGCGGCTGGCCTGGGGGCGGTGGCCGGGCGATGACGGCGGTGATGGAGCGGGCGCCGGGCGGGTCCGGGGACGGGTCCGGGGACGGGGTCGGGGAGGGCGGTCCGGGCGGGTTCCGGGGCGCGGTCGCGGCGGAGTGGACCAAGCTGTGGTCGCTGCGTTCGACGTGGTGGGGGCTGGTGGGGGCGTTCGTGGTGATGGGGGTGATGTGCGTGATCCTGGGTGGGGCGGTGGCCTCCAACAACACCAACGCGATCGCCGAGGACGACCAGGGTGTGGTGGCGGTCGGCGGGATCGCGGTCGACGCCGTCGACATCGTGCAGTTCGTGGTGCTGACGCTGGCGATGCTGGTGATCACCGGTGAGTACTCCAGCGGGAGCATCCGTTCCACGTTGCAGTGGACGCCGTCGAGGGCGCGGATGCTGCTGGCCAAGGCGTCGGTGGTCGCCGGGGTGCTGTTCCCGGTCGGGGTGGCGCTGGGTGCGGTGGGCACGGCGGTGGCGTATCCGATGCTGGGCGTGTGGGGCCGTTTCTCCGTCGGCGGCGCGGTGTCGGCTGCGTTGGCCTGCGGGGTCTATCTGGCGCTGATCGGTGTGTTCGCCCTGGGGGTGGGGGCGGTGCTGCGCAGCACCGCCGGGACGTTGACGACGGTGTTCCTGCTTCTGATGGTGGTGCCGATGATGCTGGGGAGCGGTGGGTCGAAGGTGATGGCGCACATCGCCGATTCGCTGCCCAGCAGCGCCGGGCGGCATTTCATGAAGGGCGACTCGGTCCCGTATCCGGCGGTGGCGGGTTTGGTGATCCTGGTGGCCTGGGTGGTCGCGGCGCTGTGGGCGGGTTGTGTGATCCTGCGCCGCCGGGACGCCTGACCGGCTCGGGATGATCTGCGGGGCCGGTCAGGTGGTGCCGTTCACCAGGCCGGCCTCGTAGGCGATGATCGCCGCCTGGACCCGGTTGCGGACCTCCAGCCGGGTGAGGATCGCGCTGACGTAGGACTTCACGGTGCCCTCCACGACGTGGAGGCTGGTGGCGATCTCGGCGTTGGACAGTCCGGCGCCCACCAGCGCCAGGACCTGCCGTTCGCGGGGGGTGAGGGTGGTGGTGCGGCGGCGGGCCTCGGCGCCGTGTTCCAGCCGGCCGCCGCTGAGCTCGGTGATCACGCGGTGCGCGACCTTGGGCGAGAGGTAGGCGGCGCCGGCGGCGACGGCGTGCACTCCGGCGAGGAGTTCGTGCGGGTCGCCCGATTTCAGCAGGAAGCCGCTGGCGCCGTCCGACAGGGCCCGCGCGATGTACTCGTCCTCGCCGAAGGTGGTCAGTATGACGACCCCGGTGGCGGGGGCGGTGCGGCGGAGTTCGGCGGCGGCGGCGAGGCCGTCCAGGCGGGGCATCCGGATGTCGAGGAGGGCGACGTCGGGGCGGTGGGCGAGGGTCAGCTCGATCGCCTCGCGGCCGTCGCCGGCCTCGGCGACCACCTCGATGCCCGGGTCGGCGGACAGGATCGCCCGGACTCCGGCGCGGATCATGGTCTCGTCGTCGGCGAGGAGTACGCGGATCAAGCTGATCGTCCTTTTCGTGGGCGGCGGCGGGGGTCAGCGGTCGTCGGGGTCGGTGGCGGGGTGCAGGACGTCCTTGGCGGCCAGGCGTCCCTGGACGAAGCACAGCCGGTACACCGCTCCGCTGCCGAGCAGGTTGGCGTCGCTGCGGTAGTAGCGGCAGTCGGCGCCTTGGGGTTCGGGGTTCCTGGCGCGGACGGTTCCGGCGTTCATCAGTTCCATGCGGGGCGTCGAGCGTTCGACGTCGGCGCGGGGGGCGCCGATCCGCAGGGCGGTGTAGCGGTCGGGGGACAGGGCCGAGATCGGGGTGACGACGATGTAGTAGGCGGCCATGACGGTGCCGAGCACGGTGATGAGGGCGGCGGGGACGGTGATGGCGGTGATGAGGCTGCGGCGGACCTGGCGGCGTTCGCGGGCCAGGCGCAGCGCCGATTCCGATTCGGGGGTGGTGGTCTCGTCGGGTGTGGTGGCGGGGTGGTGGTGTCCTGGGGCGGGCGGGCCGGTGGGGGTGTCGCCGGCGGGGGGCAGTTCGGCGGTGACGTGGAAGCCGCCGGAGGGGGTGGGGCCGGTGGTGAGTGTGCCGCCGGCCAGCCGGGCGCGTTCGGTGAGCCCGGTGAGCCCTCGTCCGCCGCGGCTGCCGGGTTCGCCGGTCTCGTCGGGGCGCTGGGGTGGGGCGTCGTTGACGACGGTGAGGGTGAGGGTGCCGTGGGCGTCGTGGGTCAGGCGGACGGTGACGGCGGCGCCTGGGGCGTGCTTGACGGCGTTGGTGATGGCTTCCTGGACGATGCGGTGCGCGGCCAGGCGGGCCATGGGCGCCAGGCGTGCGGGGGCGTCGTCACCGGTGAGGCGCACGGGGATGCCGGAGGCGCGGGCGCGGGCGATGAGGTCGGTGATGCTCTCGTGGGCGGGACGGATCGGAGCGGTGCCCGTGCCGGTGCCGGGGGGTGTGGGGTCCTCCCCCGGGTCGGTGGCCGCTGTGTCGGTGGCCGCTGTGCCGTCGGAGTCGGGCTGGAGCACGCCGATGATCTTTCTGAGCTGGTCGGTGGCGTCGGCGGCGCCCGCGCGGAGTTCGGCCGCGGCGGTGCGGTGCCGCTCGTCCAGGCCGGGGGCGACTTGGAGGGCGCCCGCGCGGACCGCGATGAGGACCAGTTCGTGGCCGAGGGAGTCGTGCATGTCCTGGGCGATGCGGGCGCGTTCGCGGAGCCGTTCGCGTTCGGCGATGATCTGCTGTTCGCGTTCCAGGTGCTCGGCGCGTTCCCAGCCCGCGTGGACGAGTTCCTGGTACTGCCGCCAGTAGTGGCCGGCGAGCCAGGGCAGGACGCCGAGCAGCACCAGCCAGATGGTCAGTGGGAACCAGAGGGTGACGTCCGTGCCGCGGACCAGGTTGAGCATCGCTCCGGCGACGAAGACGGCGGTGAAGGCCCACAGCACCGGGCGGGAGCGGACCGTCCGCCGTCCCACCAGGTAGGACATCACGGGGAGGGCGAACGCGAAGTTGCCGTGCGCGGGGATGATCGCGAACACGGTGAGCAGGGCGGGCAGCGGCGCGGCGCGGCACAGTGCCACCGCGGCGGTGAGCAGCGCGAGCCCGGCCGCCTGTGCCCACCATCGCGGGTCGTCCGGGCGGGGCGGGATCATGTCGCCGGTCACGGGCGGGAACGCCAGCGCGGCCCACAGCAGCGCGTCGAGCCGGGCCGCGCGGCGGGTCGGGCGCCGTACTGCGTCCCGCAGCGCCGCGGGCGCCGTGCGGCGGGGGGACCGGACGGGGGGCGCCGAGTCGTTCACGCGCCCCACGTTACAAGCGTGGTGAGCTGCGTCGACACTGCCGAAAGTCAGGGATCGGCGGGGGCTGCCGGGCATACGATGAGTGCCGGGCGGTATGGGCGAATCCGCCGTTTTACGCTGAGGCGGTGAGTATGCCCACATCCGGTCCCCCGCGCGGCGTCGGCGGGCCGCGCGGCCGGTGGTGGCCGCGCGGGTTCGCGGGCGACGTCGCGCTGGCCGCCGCGGCGGCGGTGATCACGCTGGTGATGTCGTGGGCGGCGGCGCGGCCCGGGGACGCGCCGATCTGGCCGGGCGGGGTGCTGCTGATCCTGGTCGGGACGGTACCGCTGGTGTTCCGGCGCCGGCGTCCGATCCTGGTGCTGGTGGTGTCGGGCCTGGTGGCGCCGCTGTACTACCCGATGGGGTATCCCGACGGGCCGCTGGCCTTCGTGTTCCTGGTGGCGCTGTTCAATGCGGCGCTGGAGTGCCGGCTGGTGGTGGCGCTGGGCGCGATCGTCGCGATCGACGTCGCGTTCGTCGTCGCCGGGCTGCTGCGCGACGCCGATCCGGGTCGTCGGAGCCCGGTCGTGGACTCGGGGGCGGTCGCGAGCCTCAGCGCGTTCCTGGTGGGCACGGTCGCGCTCGGCCAGTACGTGCGGGACCGGCGGGCCCGGATCCTGGCGGCCGAGCTGCGCGCCGCCGAGGCCGAGCGGGGCCGTGAGGAGGAGGCGCGGCGGCGCGCGACCGAGGAGCGGCTGCGGATCGCGCGGGAGCTGCACGACGTGCTCGCCCACCAGATCTCGCTGATCAACGTGCAGGCGGGTGCGGCGCTGTTCCGGCGCGACGACCCGGCGCAGGCCTACGCCTCGCTGGAGGCGATCAAGGTGGCGAGCAAGGTGACGCTGCGGGAGCTGCGCGGGGTGCTGGGGGTGCTGCGGCAGGTCGACCAGGACGGGGCGGGGGGCGGGCCTCCGGTCGCGCCCGCGCCGTCGCTGGTGCGGCTCGGGGAACTGCTGGAGCGGGCCTCGGCGGCCGGGCTGAGGGTCCGCCTCGCCGGTGATCTGGCTCCCCCGGCCCGGCCCGCTCCCGGCGAGCCGGGCCCCGAACCCGAACCCGAGGTCGGGGCGGGGGCCGGGGCGGGGGCGGGAGCCGGGGTCGAGGGGGTGGCCGGGGGTGGGGCGTTGGCCGCGTTCGAGGTGCTGGCGGGGTTGCCGGCGCCGGTCGACCTGGCGGGGTACCGGATCGTGCAGGAGGCGCTGACCAACGCGCTGCGGCACGCGGGGGCGGCGGCCGTCACGGTCGGTGTCCGCCGGACGGCCGAGGCGGTGGTCGTGCAGGTCGACGACGACGGGACCGGGCCGTCCGATCCGGACGCGGTGGTCCACGGGAACGGGCTGCGCGGGATGCGGGAGCGCGCCGCCGCGGCGGGCGGGGAGCTGACCGCCGGGCCGGGCCCGGCGGGCGGGTTCCGGGTATGGGCACGGCTGCCGCTCGGCGGGCCGGCCGGACAGACGAGGGAGATCATGTGATCCGGGTTGTGCTGGCCGACGACCAGACGCTGGTGCGGGCGGGGTTCCGCTCGATCCTGGAGGGCGAGGACGACATCGAGATCGTCGCCGAGGCCGGGGACGGGGAGCAGGCGGTCCGGCTGGCCGCCGAACTGCGCCCCGACGTGGTGCTGATGGACATCCGGATGCCGGTGCTGGACGGCCTGGAGGCGACCCGGCGGATCACGACCGACGCCCGGCTGGAGGCGGTCCGGGTGGTGATCTTGACGACGTTCGACCTGGACGACTACGTGTACGGCGCGATCAAGGCCGGGGCCAGCGGGTTCCTGGTCAAGGACAC
Organism: Spirillospora sp. NBC_01491; assembly: GCF_036227065.1. GTDB lineage: Bacteria > Actinomycetota > Actinomycetes > Streptosporangiales > Streptosporangiaceae > Spirillospora > Spirillospora xylanilytica. The sequence goes on along the minus strand of NZ_CP109432.1, from coordinate 627,385 downwards.
CGAGCCGACCGAGCTGATCCACGGGGTGCGGGTGGTGGCGCGCGGCGACGCGCTGCTGGCGCCCACGGTGACCCGGCGGCTCATCGCCGAGTTCGCGTCCCGGATCACCGCCCCGCCGCCGGCGGTCGAGCTGAACGCCCTCACCGACCGCGAGCGCGAGGTGCTGGAGCTGGTCGCGGCGGGGCTGTCGAACGAGGAGATCGCCGCGCGGCTGGTGCTCAGCCCCGCGACGGCCAAGACCCACGTCAGCCGTATCCTGTCCAAGCTGGGGGCGCGCGACCGCGCGCAGCTCGTGGTCCTGGCCTACGAGACCGGGGTGATCCGCCCCGGCTGGCTGAACTGACCCGCCCGGGTACGCCCCCGCCCCCAGGGGACCGCACGGGACGGGACGCCACGGCGCAACCTGGCGAGGCGCGGCGGTGTTGGAGACTATGTGACGGTAACGGACGAAGTTCTCACCCCGGTGACCGAGCCCGAACTCGAGCCCGGGGCCGAGCCGGGGGCCGCCCCGGTGGGCGACGCGGTCGTGGCCGCGCTCGCCGACGATCTGGACGCCGGGTTCGCCGCCCTGTACGAGGCGTACCGAGGCGCGGTGTTCTCCTCGGCACTGCGGCTGTGCGGGCGCCGGGCCGAGGCCGAGGACCTGGCGGCCGAGGCGTTCCTGCGCGCTTACCGGGCGCTGTGCGGCTACGGGCCGGGCCGGATCGCCGAGCTGCGGCCGCGGGCCTGGCTGATGACGATCCTGATGAACGTGTGGCGCAACAACCTGCGCACCGCGGCGCGGCGGCCTGCATCCGGGCCGCTGGAGGAGGCGCCCGACCCCGCCGATCCCGGCCAGGACGTCGAGGGCGCCGCGGCCCGGCACGAGACCGGCCGGGAGCTGGCCGGACTGCTGGGCGAGTTGCCCGAGGCGCAGCGCGCCGCGGTCGTGCTCCGGCACGTCGCCGACCTGCCCGTCGCCGAGATCGCCACGGTGCTGGACGTTCCGGTCGGCACCGTCAAATCCCACATCTCCCGGGGCCTGGCCCGGCTCCGCACGCTGCACGCCACCCGAGGGGGCACCTCATGACGCGTTTCGACCCGCCCACCCGCGACCCGAACCCCGGCACCGGCACCGGTGAGGGCGGCTTCGGGCACGACCCGCTCACCGCCGGGCTGGCCGCACTGGCCACCGACGCGCCCGCCGCGCTGCTGGACCGCATCGCCGCGCGCCGCGTCCAGGTCCCCGGTCCGCTGGACGGCCTGCACGTCGCCTTCACCGACCACGGCGTCGCGTTCGTCCGCGCCGGGGTGGACGAGCGCGAGTTCGCCGCCGAGTTCCGGGCGCGGTTCGCCCGGCCGCTGCTGCCGGCGGGCCGTACGCCCGCCGGGCTGCTGCCGGCGCTGCGCAGCGGCAGGCTCGGCGGGCTGCGGCTGGACCTGCGGGGGCTGAGCGAGTTCGAGGCGGCGGTGCTGCGCGCCACCGCGACGATCCCCCGCGGGCAGACCCGCCCCTACGCGTGGGTGGCGCGCCAGGCGGGCCGCCCGAAGGCCGTGCGTGCGGCGGGATCGGCCCTCGGCCGCAACCCGGTGCCGCTGCTGATCCCCTGCCACCGCGTCACCCGCTCGGACGGCTCCCCCGGCCAGTACGTGTTCGGCGCGTCCGCCAAGGAGGGGCTGCTGCGGGCCGAGGACGTCGATCTCGACGCGGTCGCCGGGTTCGCCCGGGAGGGCGTGTTCTTCCTCGGCAGCGACACCACCGGCATCGTGTGCTACCCCACCTGCGGCGACGCGCGCCGCATCACGCCTGCGCACCGGCGCGGGTTCCGCACGGTCGCCGCCGCCGAGGCCGCCGGGTACCGTCCCTGCCTGCGCTGCCGTCCCGGCCTGGCCGTGCCCGCCTGACCGGCGGCGCCGAACCGGCGGCGCCGAACCGTCCGGCGAAACCGGGCTCGACGGAGCGGGACGGCCGGACGGCCGCACGGAGCGGGCGGGTTCAGGCCCGCCTGGACGCGCAGGCGATGCAGCGGGACGCCTCGGGGCGGGCCTCCAGGCGTCCCGCGCCGATCTGCGCGCCGCATTCGGCGCACCGGCCGTAGGTGCCCTCCTCCAGGCGCGCGGCGGCGCCGTCCAGGTCCCGCAGCCGCCGTTCGGCGCCCGCGAGCAGGCTCTCCACGTGGGCGCGCTCGAATCCGAGCGTGACGCCCTCGGGGTCGTGCTCGTCGTCGACCGCGACCAGCGACGCCGACTCCACGATCCCCGCGCGGTCGCGCGCCAGCGCGCCGATCCGCGCCAGCGTCCGCTCGCGCTCGGCGGCCAGCACCGCGCGCACCCTCTCCCGATCGATCCCCGACTCCCCCATGACCAGCACGAACCCGTTGATCTCGCCCGCGCATTCCCGGCTCAGTCCTCGATCGGCACCTCGACGTGGCCGGCGGCGCCGCGCCGCACCCGTGCGCGGCCCGCGGTGACCTCGGCGGCCCACGCCTCGAACTCCTCCAGCCCGGGCGCCGGGACCGGCACGTCGGCCTCCACGCCCGCGCCGTAGCGGACGTCGGAGGGGAGCGGGCCGCGGGCGTGGAGGTCGCCCAGGAACCGGCCGGCCAGCGCGTGCTCCACGGCCACCGTGACCGTCACCACCGGCCTCAGCTCCACCAGCCCGACCGCGTCGATCGCGCCGGCCACCGCCCGCCCGTAGGCGCGCACCAGGCCGCCCGCGCCGAGCTTCACGCCGCCGAAGTGCCGGGTGACCACCGCCACGGTGTCGGTCAGGCCGCGGCGCACCAGCACCTCCAGCATCGGGATCCCCGCGGTGCCGGCGGGCTCGCCGTCGTCGCTGCTCTTGGTGATCTCGCCGTGCCCGCCCAGCACGTAGGCGGTGCAGTTGTGGGTGGCGTCGCGGTGCGCCTTGCGGTGCCCGGCCAGGAACGCGGCGGCCTCGGCCTCGCCGTGCGCGCGGGCAAGCGTGCACACGAAGCGGGACCTGCGGATCTCCAGTGCGTGCGAGCCCGCCTCCCTGATCATGCGCATCGCCGGGGTGCTCCTTCGGATGTCAGCCGTCGATCATGCCGATGACGTCGGCGATGGAGGCCAGCACGTGGGAGGGGCGGAACGGGAACCGCTCGACCTGCTCCCGGCGGGTCACGCCGGTCAGCACCAGGATGGTCTCCAGGCCGGCCTCCACGCCCGCGACGATGTCGGTGTCCATCCGGTCGCCGATCATCGCGGTGCTCTCGCTGTGCCCGCCGACCACGTTCAGCGCGCTGCGCATCATCAGCGGGTTCGGCTTGCCGACGAAGTAGGGCTCCACCCCGGTCGCCTTGGTGATCATCGCGGCGACCGCGCCGGTCGCCGGGAGCGAGCCCTCCAGGGACGGGCCGATCGGGTCGGGGTTGGTCGCCACGAACCGGGCGCCGCGGTCGATCAGCCGGATCGCGCGGGTGATGGAGGAGAAGCTGTAGGTGCGGGTCTCGCCGAGCACCACGTAGTCGGGGTCCAGGTCGGTCAGCACGTACCCGGCCTCGTGCAGCGCGGTGGTCAGGCCCGCCTCGCCGATCACGTACGCCGATCCCTCGGGCCGCTGGTCGGCCAGGAACCGGGCGGCGGCCAGCGCCGAGGTCCAGATCGCCTCGGGCGGCACCTCCAGCCCGATCGCCGACAGCCGGGCCGACAGGTCCCGCCGCGTGTAGATCGAGTTGTTGGTGAGGATGAGGAACGGCTTGCCGGAGGCCGACAGCCGCCGGACGAACTCGTCGGCGCCGGGGACGGGCCGGCCCTCGTGCACGAGCACCCCGTCCATGTCCGACAGCCAGTACTCGATGGGCTTGCGCTCGGTCATGCCCCCTATTGTCGCAGGTTGGGAGCGGCGTCGGGCGGGGGTGCGGCGCGGCCGTTGACCGGCGGCCGGGCCGAATCGTAGATTCGCCCCACGGTGTGCCGATCACCTTCGGCGGACGGCCACGGGACGGACACCGTGATCGCCGGAGGTGCGCAGTGCGGAGCATCGCTGAGGTGCGGGTGGCCATCACCGCTCCGGGGCAGCCGTTCGAGATGGACGAGATCGACGTCCGCGGCGTGCGGACCCGGGTCTGGAAGCACGGTCCCGGCACGCTCCGGGACGTCCTGGAGGGGTCGCTGGCCCACGGCGACGCGCCGTTCCTGGTCTACGGGGACGAGCGGACGAGCTTCGCCGCGCACCACGCGCGGGTCGCGGTGTTCGCGCGCCGGCTGATCGAGCGGTACGGGATCGGGAAGGGCGACCGTGTCGCGATCGCGATGCGCAACTATCCCGAGTGGCCGGTGGTGTTCTTCGCCGCCGCGGTGGCGGGCGCCGTCGTCGTTCCGCTCAACGCCTGGTGGAGCGCCGCCGAGCTGGAGTACGGGCTGCGCGACAGCGGTGCCCGGCTGCTGGTCGCCGACGCCGAGCGCGCCCGGCGGCTGGCGCCGGCGCTGCCCGGCCTGGGCGTCCCGGTGATCGTGGTGCGTGGCGGCGGGCCGCCGGTGCCGGGCACCGAGGCGTTCGGGGACGTGCTCGGCGAGGTCCCCGGGGGCGCCGCGCTGCCCGCGGTGCCGCTGGACCCCGAGGACGACGCCACGATCTTCTACACCTCCGGGACCACCGGCCGCGCCAAGGGCGCGCTCGGCACCCACCGCAACATCGCCGGCACTCCCTTCAACCTCGCCTACGGGACGCTGTCGGCCGGGGTCCGCGCGGGCCGGCCGCTGGCCGAGCTGATGGCCCCCGGGCCGCGCGTCACGCTGCTGAGCGTCCCGTTCTTCCACGTGACCGGCTGCCATTCGGTCCTGGTGGGCAGCGCCGTCCAGGGCGGCACCGTGGTGCTGATGCACAAGTGGGACGCGGGGCGGGCGCTGGAGCTCATCGAGCGCGAGCGCGTCACCGCGTTCGGCGGGGTGCCGAGCATGGCCTGGCAGGTGCTCACCCATCCGCGGTTCGGCGAGCACGACACCTCCAGCCTCACCGGCGTCAGCTACGGCGGCGCGCCCGCGCCCCCGGCGCTGGTCGACACGATCGGCGACCGGCTGCCCGAGCGCGTTCCGGGCAACGGCTACGGGCTCACCGAGACCTCGTCGGTCACCACCTACAACAGCGGCGCGAACTACCTGGAGCGTCCCGGCAGCGTGGGGCCTCCGGTCGCGGTGTGCGACGTCAGGGTGGTCGGGGCGGCGGGTGAGGACCTGCCGGACGGTGAGGTCGGCGAGCTGCTGATCAGGGGGCCCAACGTCATCAAGGGCTACTGGAACAGGCCCGAGGCGACCGGACGGGCGTTCGAGGGCGGCTGGTTCCGCAGCGGCGACCTGGCCAGGGTCGACGCCGACGGGTTCGTCTACATCGTCGACCGTGCCAAGGACATGCTCATCCGCGGCGGCGAGAACGTGTACTGCGCCGAGGTCGAGGCCGCGCTCTACGAGCATCCCGCGGTGCTCGACTGCGCGGTCATCGGCGTCCCCCACCAGGTCCTCGGTGAGGAGGTCGGCGCCGTGGTGCGGCTGCGTCCCGGCGCCGCCGCCACGCCCGCCGCGCTCCGGGAGTTCCTCGCCGGGCGGATCGCGTCGTTCAAGGTGCCCGCGCACCTGTGGTTCCGGGAGGGGGAGTTGCCCCGCAACCCCGGGGGGAAGCTCCTCAAGACCCGCCTGCGCGCCGAACTGCTCGGCTGACCCGCCCCCGGGCGGGCGCGCCGCGGATGCGCCCGCGGATGCGCTGTGGGCCAGGCCGTGGATGCGCGGTGCGGTCCCCCGCGCCCGCGGGGAGACGGCGTGGGGGCGGCGTCCCGGCGTGCGCCGCGCGTCGGGACGTGCCTACAGTGGCCATCAAATGATCGCTGAAGACATCGCGGTGAGACCCGCGACCGCACAGGACCTGCCCGCCATCGCCGACACCCTCGCCGAGGCGTTCCACGACTACGCCTGGATGCGCTGGACGGTCGCCGCCGGCGACCACACCCGCCGCGTGCGGGCGTTGCAGCTCTACTTCACCGAGCGCATCGGGCTGCCCCACGGCCGCGTCTGGGTCGCCGGCGGCCACGGCGCCGTCAACGCGGTGTCGGTGTGGACCACGCCCGCGACGGTGGTCCCGGCGGAGTTGTTCACCGCGCCCGAGCTCGCCGAGCTGCACGGGGACCGCGCGGCGCAGGCGCATGCGGCCGATCAGGCCGTGGCGCCGTACCGGCCGGTGACCCCGGCGTGGTTCCTGGCGACCATCGGGGTGCGGCGCGGCCATCAGGGGCGCGGGCTCGGCGGCGCGGTGCTGCGTCCGGGGCTGGCCGAGGCCGACCGTGAGGGCCGTCCCGTCTATCTAGAGACCGCCTCCGAGAGCAACGTGCGCTTCTATCGGCGGTACGGCTTCGAGGTCACCGCCGAGACCGACGTTCCCGACGGCGGACCGCACGCCTGGTGCATGACCCGCCCCGCGCGCGCCCCGGGCCCCGAGGGCGCCGGGCGGTAGGTTGATCATGTGAGCGAGAGCAATGCGCCCGGCGGCGCCGGCATCCGCCAGATCAACGCCCCCGGCCTCGCGCCGGGCCGCGGCTACAGCCATGCCGTCTCCGTCGACGTGCCCGGCCGCCTGGTCGTGCTCAGCGGGCAGATCGCGGTGGACGGTGCCGGCGAGCTCGTCGGGGCGGGCGACGTGGCCGCGCAGACCCGGCAGGTGTTCACCAACCTGGAGGCGGCGCTGACCGCCGCCGGAGCCGGCTGGGAGCACGTCGTCAGGATCGGCTACTTCCTGCGCGACGCGCGGCACGCCGGTGTGGTGCGTTCCGTCCGTGACGAGATGCTTCCGGTCGGCGTCACACCCGCGGCGTCCCTGGTCGAGGTGTCCGGCCTCGTCCGCGAGGGCCTGCTGATCGAGGTCGAGGCCCTCGCGGTGGTCCCCCTGACCTGACCGGCCTGGCCCGCCTCTTGGGCCGGGCCCGCATCCCGGCCCGGCGCGCAAGGGGGCGGCCCGGCGCCCGGCGCCGGGCCGCCCCCTGGAACGCGCCGGTCGGACGCGTGCCGGTGGATCAGACGTTCACCCCGAAGTCGGACGCGATGCCCGACAGGCCGGAGGCGTAGCCCTGGCCGACCGCGCGGAACTTCCACTCGGCGCCGTTGCGGTACAGCTCGCCGAAGACCATGGCGGTCTCGGTGGAGGCGTCCTCGGACAGGTCGTAGCGGGCCAGCTCGCTGTTGTCGGCCTGGTTGACCACGCGGATGAAGGCGTTGCGGACCTGCCCGAAGCTCTGCTGGCGGCCGTCGGCGTCGTAGATCGACACCGGGAACACGATCTTGGCGACCTCGGCCGGCACGCCGGCCAGGTTCACCTTGATCGCCTCGTCGTCGCCCTCGCCCTCGCCGGTCAGGTTGTCGCCGGTGTGCTCGACGCTGCCGTCCGGGCTCTTCAGGTTGTTGAAGAACACGAAGTGCTGGTCTGACAGCACCTTGTTCTCGGCCGAGCACAGCAGGGCGCTGGCGTCCAGGTCGAAGTCGGTGCCGGTGGTGGTGCGCACGTCCCAGCCCAGACCCACCACGACCGCGGTCAGTCCGGGAGCCTCCTTGCTCAACGAGACGTTGCCGCCCTTGTTCAGACTGACTCCCACTGTGTCTACCTCCGTATCGGGCTCGCGCGGCCCGATTCGGCCGCGCGGTCTGTAACGAGAACGGTAGCCACCCGGCGCTGGTTCCCCGGGCTCCTTGTGAAAGTACGGGCGTGGCGTGCGCGGACCCGGCCCCGCGGGCACCGGATCGGCCGCAGGGTGGGGCCTGCGGGTCAAGTCTCAGTGACCCACCGGGCCGGGGCGGTGATCTCGGGGGGCAGCTCGAACGCGGCGGCGAGCCCGGCGGCGTGCGGCGCCAGTTCGTCGCACACGCGGCGGCGCAGTTCCCACACCCGGTCCAGGGTGCCCGGCGCGATGATCCCCTCGTTGAGCAGGATCCCGGCGCGGCGTTCCATCCATCCGAGGGCGTACAGGGTCAGCACCTGCCGCAGGACGCCGGTGTGGGCGGTGTGCGCGGCGGCCAGGATCTCCAGGACGATGCGGTCGGCGTGGGCCGTCGCGGTGCGGGTGGCCAGCGCGAGGTTGTCGTTCCAGGCGGTGAAGGCGTCCTGTCCGCCGCGCCGGCCGGCGGCGACCCGGTCGGCCAGGCGCCGCCGCAGGCGCCGTTCGCAGCCGCCGGCCAGGTGCAGCCACATCGGCGGTGAGGTCAGGTCGCCGTCGCCGGGGGGCTGGTCGGCGGTGTGCGGTGGCGTGTACCGGTCCAGGTCGGCCATGGCCCGCGCGGTGTCGAACAGGATGAGCTCGTTGTCGCCGCCGGCGTTGGTGTAGGCGTGGGCGAGGCCGCGGTAGCCGTTGAGGCGGTCGTTGGCGGCGAAGCCGGGGGCGCCGCTGTGGACGCGGCACAGCGACACCGTCTCCTGGGCCTGGAGGGTCGCGGCGGTCTTGAGGAGGGCCAGGTCGCGGTCGACCGCCGACCACGGCGCCCATGCCGTCGACGGGCCCGCCCCGGGTGGGGGTGCCGGCCCGTCCGGTGCGGTGGGGGCGTCGGCGGAGGTGCGGCGCGCCTTGACGTGCCCGGCGACGGCGGTCAGCGCGTAGGCGGAGGCGAGCGCGCCCAGGATCGCCTCCTGCTGGTTGCGGTAGTCGGTGAGGGGGCGGCGCGGTGCGAGGCGGCCGAGGGTGGGGCGTCCGGTGGAGTGGGCCAGCAGCGCCGCCGCCGACGCGCGGGTGATCGCGGCGGACGCGGCGATGACCGCGCGCCATACCGCGGGGGCGATGCCCATCGAGCGGGTCAGGCGGGCCGCGGGGTCGCCTGCCGGGTCGTGGAAGGCGCCGTCGTCGCCGATGCCGGCGCCGTCGCGCAGCCACGCCTCGTGCGGCAGCCGCAGGCCGTCGAGGTGGACGGCGGCGTAGTCGACCTGGAGGCCGCCGGTCTCGGGGGCGGGGACGATCCGCACGCCTTCGGGGACCTGGCCATCGGGGCCGCGGAGCGGGGCGACGAACACGAACACGCCCCGTTCGAGGCCGCCGTGGACGAGGGTGGCGTACACGGCGGCGGTCTTGGGGATCTGCGGGTGGGCGCTGTTGGTGGGGAACTTGGCGGCCTCGGCGTCGGGGGTGGACAGCACGAACCCGCCGGTCCCTGGGTCGTGGCGGGCCAGGGTGCGGGGCGACAGGTGGCTGTTGCTGCGGCCGACCTCGGTCATCAGCAGCGTCCCGAAGGAGGCCATCGTCTCCAGGTCGTCGCGGGCCTGCGCCGGGCCGCGCTGCCCGGCGCCGAACCGCAGGATCGGGCCGAGCGCCAGGGTGTAGTGCAGCAGCATGACGTGGAACAGCGCCGGGTCGGCGATCGCGGCGCGTTCCAGCAGGGCGCACAGGGCGGGCGGGTCGGCCAGCAGTTCGGGCGCGGGCGGCGCGGCGAGCCCGGCGCGGCGGAGCCGCGCGTAGGTGAGGGCCTGGTGCTCGCGGGCGGTGAGCCCGGCGGGGTAGCCGAAGAATTCCGGCGGGACGGCCTCGTCCAGCCGGGCGCGGGTCTTGGCGTCCAGGGAGTCGCCGCGGACCAGGCGCAGCAGGGCGGGGTCGGGGGTGGTGCCGGTGCCCATCACGGTGCCCATCACGGTGCTCCTGTCAGGTTCGGGGACGGGGGCGGGCCGGGGGCCGTGCCGGGTTGCGGGGCGGGGACCGTGTGGGGGGTGTGGTCTTGGTGTGGGGGGACGGGGGCGACTCCGGGCGCGGATTTGCCGGTCTGGGCGTGGTGGGTGCGCTCGCGCAGCGGCGTCAGCGTCTGCGCGCCGGGGATGGTGAGGCGGGCGCATGCGCACAGGGCGTTGCCCGCGCCGGCCTCGGTGAAGACGGTGGCGCCGTCGCGGGCCACGGCGCGCAGGGTCTCGGGGAGCCGTACCGGTTTGACGATGCAGTCGGCGAGGGCGCGGTGCAGGTCGTCGCCGTCGGTGTAGGCGCGGCCCCGGACCGGGGAGTGCACCCGTACCTCCAGGCCGCGCTGCGGGTAGTGGCGGATCCGCTCGTACCATTCGTCGTCGGCGCCGGCCATCGAGGGGTGGTGCGACAGGTAGGGGACGGCGAGGCGGACGGCGCGGACGCCGGAGCGGCGGGCGGCGTCCAGGACGTGGTCCAGGGGGGCGTCGGGGCCGCTGAGGACGGTCACCGACGGGGCGTTGAGGCAGGCGACGACGACGGAGGGTTCGGCGGCGAGGCCGATGCAGGCGCGGGCGCCGTCCTCGCCGGTCTCCAGCAGGCCCATGCCGCCGCCGGCGCCGCGGCGGGCCAGGACGTCGACGAGGCTGACGGCCATGCGGGCGCCGTCGGCGATGGAGAAGGCGCCGGCGCAGACCAGCGCGGCGATCTCCCCGAAGCTCTGCCCGACGGCGTGGGCGGGGACGATGCCGGCCGCGCGCAGGACGCGGTCGACGGCGACCGAGGCACTGTAGGCGGCGAGCTGGGCGACGCCGGGGGCGCGGGCGGCGGGGCGGTAGCGGTCGGGGTGCTCGAGCAGAATCGACCGCATCGGTGGCCGGCCGGGCGGGAGTCCTTCCTGGACCGCGTCCAGGACGTCGTGGACGATGCGGGCGGCGGCGGGTCCGGAGCCGGCCAGGGCGTGCAGGTCGGGGGCGGCGGCCGAGCCGGTACCGGGGAACAGGAAGGCGCAGGCGGCGTCGGGTTCGAGGTCCTGGGTCCAGGTGGCGGACGTGGCGGCTGGGGACACGCGGTGTCTCCTTACCTCAGGGGAAGTCTCTCTTCTCTTATTGGATAAATGTCCCTTCACAAAGTGTCATGGATTAAAAGTCATGAAATGGGATTATTCACTCATGAGATCGGTCTGACAACCATCGGTGGCGTCTCAGCGCCGGATCCCGCCGAATCCGCCGACCGGCCGACGACACCACCGGCCCACCGGCCGGGCACAGGGAGCGACGCATGAGCACCGAGCAGCCGCCCGCACGGCACCCCTGGGCGATCCGCGGCACCGGATCCCACCTGCCCCGACGGCGGATCCCGAGCAGCGAGCTGTCGGTGGCGATGGGCCTTCCCCCCGGCTGGATCGAGGACCGCACCGGGATCCGGCACCGGCACGTCGCCGCCGCCGGGGAGGCCGCCTCCGACCTGGCCGCCGCCGCCGCGCGCACCGCGCTGCGCGCGGCCGGGCTCGGCCCCGGCGACATCGGCCTCATCGTGCTCGGCACCTCCACCCCCGACGAGCTCGGCCCCTCCACCGCCTGCCGCGTCCAGGCGCTGCTCGGCGCCCGCGGCGCCGCCGCGTTCGACGTCGCCGCCGCCTGCACCGGGTTCGTGTTCGGGCTCCAGACCGCGCTCGGCTGGCTGGCCACCCAGCGCGGCGCCGCCCCGAACGCGCTGGTGATCGGCGTGGAGGTCTACTCCCGGTTCCTCGACCCCGCCGACCGCAGCACCTCGGCGCTGTTCGGCGACGGCGCCGCCGCCGCCGTGGTCGGGCCCGTCCCACCGCCCTACGGCACCGGCCCGGTGACCCTCGGGTCCGACGGCACCCGCGCGGGCGACGTGCTGATCCCCGCCGGCGGGAGCCGCTCCCCCGCCAGCGCCGCGACGCTGGAGTCCCTCGGCCACACCATCAGGATGGACGCCAGGGCCGTCCGCGGCTTCATCACCGCGATCCTGCCCCGGCTGGTCGCCGACGCGGCGAGCGCCGCCGGCGTCGAACCCGCCGACCTGGCCCTGGTCGTCCCGCACCAGCCCAACCCCCTGCTGGTCGCCTCGCTCGCCGGGGCGGCCGGCCTGAACCCCGGCCAGCTGGTCATCGCCGGGCACGACGTCGGCAACATCGGCGCCGCCAGCCTCCCCTACGCCCTGGACCGCGCCGTCCGCACCCGCGGGATCGCGGCCGGCGAGCTGGTCCTGCTGGCCGGGTTCGGCGCCGGACTGACCTGGGCGCACACCGTGATCGCCTGGCCGCCCGGCCCCGGTAGCGTTGAGAACCATGACGCAGCCAGACATCGAGATCCGGATCGCCGGTGAGCGCGAGTCGGCCGCCTGGGTGAACGCGCTCAGGGCCGCGTTCCTGTCACCGCCGGTCGCGCCGGAGGACGCCGCCGCCTGGTGGCGCCACAGAGCCGACCCCGGCCGCCTGCTCGGCGCCTGGGAGGGCGACCGCTGCGTCGGCGTGCTGCGCGGCGTCCCCCTGGAGCTGACCGTCCCCGGCGGCGCGGCCCTGCCCGCCGACGGCATCGCCCACATCGCCGTGCTGTCCACCCACCGCCGCCGCGGGATCCTCACCCGGATGCTGGAGACCGGCCTGGCGCGCGCCCGCGACCGCGGCGACGCCCTGGCCGCGCTGTGCTCCTCCGAGCACCGCATCTACGGCCGCTTCGGGTTCGGGCACGCCGCCCGCTCCAGCGGCCTGACCATCGACGTGCCCCGCTCGGGCGGCCTGCGCCCCGGCATCGGCCAGACCCCCGGCCGCGTCGACCTGGCCGACCTGGCCGACCTCGCCGAGATCGGCCCCGCGCTGCACGACCGCGTCCGCGCCGCCCGGCACGGCGCCGTCAGCCGCCCGCCGCGGCACTGGCTGTACGCCACCGGCGAGGCCGTCGACGCCGGCCACACCTTCACCCCTCCGTTCGTCGCGGTCCACCGCGACCCCGCCGGGCGCGCCACCGGCGTGATGACCTACCGCACCCAGGTGCGGTGGAGCGGCGGCGACCCCGACGGGACCCTCACCGTCGACGACGTCCTGGCCACCGGCCCCGGCGCCGCCGCCGCGCTGTGGCGGCACGCGCTCCAGGCCGACTGGGTCCGCACCGTGACCGTCCGCAACCTCGCGCCCGACGACCCGCTCCCGCTGTGGCTGCGCAACCCCCGCGCCGCCGAGTGGACCGGGGACCAGGCCGAGGACATGTGGCTGCGCGTCCTGGACGCGCCGCGCGCGTTCGCCGCCCGCACCTACGACGTCCCCGGCCGCACCGTCCTGGACGTCGCCGACCCCCAGGGCCATGTCGCGGGCCGCTGGCTGCTGGACACCGCCGCCGACGGCACCGGCGCCCTGACGCCCACCACCGCCGACCCCGACCTGGCGCTGGACGCCTCGGCCCTGGCCGCGCTCTACCTCGGCGGCCGGACCGTCCCGCGCCTGGCCGCGGCGGGCCTGGTCGAGGAGCTGCGCCCCGGCGCCGCCGCCCGCGCCGGCCTCCAGCTCCGCACCGCACTGGCGCCCTGGACCCCCGACATGATCTGACACCGCCCCGGCCCGCGGCGGGCCCGCCTGCACCTTCACCAGTGCGACAGCACCAGCGCCTGGACGGCCAGCGCCGTCACCGCCTGCGCGGCCAGCCAGCGCCGCGCAGGGGGACGGTGCAGCGCGGCGGCCACCACGACCCAGGCGGCGTAGGGGACCCAGATCCGCTCGACCTCGCCCTTGGTCACCCCGGACGCGTCCAGCGCGAGCGTCCCCAGCAGCGCCGCGCCCGCCAGCAGCGCGACCGGCAGCCCCGGCACCCGGGCACGGGCGCGGGCTCCGCGCCACAGCGCCGCCAGCGCCGACGGCAGTGCATGCGCGACGGCGGGACCGGTCAGCAGGCCGAGCACCCCGAGGTCGGCGAACGCGAAGTAGGCGTAGGAACGCTGGGCCGACCCGCGGCTGACCAGGTAGGTGTCCCGGGTGGCCGCCACACCGTCGAACCACCAGAACCCCCCGGCGGTGAACAGCGCCGGGACCACCACCAGCCCGCACGCCAGCGCCGCCAGGACCCGCGGCCGGGGACGGCTCAACGCCAGCACCGCCAGCGGCACCGCCGCCAGCGGCAGCAGCCCGTAGCTCAGGTACGGCAGCGCGCCGAGCGCGATCCCGCCGACCGCGGCGGCCGGGACGCCGCCGAGCCGGGCGCCGCGGCGGGCGCCGGCCGCGACCAGCGCGGTCCCCCACGCCCCCACGGCCAGGAAGAAGGCGTCCATCGACGTCGCCACCCACAGCGCCAGCGGCGCCAGCGCCAGGAACGGGAGCGCGCGCCGCGCCGCGCGCTCCCCCGCGGTGTGCCGCACCGTGACGGCGATCGCGGCGACCGCCGAGCTCCCGGCGGCGATGATGAACGCCGCCGCCCAGCCGGTGCCGCCGAACCCGATCCGCTCCAGCGCCCACAGCACCAGCATCGGCAGCGGCGGATGCCCGCGCACGTGCGTGGTGTAGGCGTAGAGGCGGTCGCTGAAGGTCCGCAGCCACTCCAGCGGGTCGGGCTGGAGCGCGCCGAGCCCGGCCGCGTACTCGGTCGGCGCCTCCAGGGGACGGGTCAGCGCGGCCGGGCCGCCGTCGGTGACGGCGAGCGCGACCGCCCACAGCCCGGCCGCCGCCCACGCCGCCGCCAGCGCCGCCCACCACGGCAGCCGCCGCGCCAGCGGCGGCAGGACCGCGACGGCCAGCGCGGCCACGCCCGCCGCCGGGAGCATCGGCCAGGTCAGCAGCCGGGCCTTGCCGTGCAGCGGCGGCAGCGCGTCCTCGGTCTCCAGCCCCGCGCGCCGCAGCCACCACCCGGTGACGAACGCCGCGGCGATCCCCGCCGCCCACATCGCCACCGCGAGCCGTCCGGCGCGGCGCGCCCGCCGCTCGGGCGCGGCGGCCTCCGGATGGCCCGGATGGCCCGGCTGGACCTCGGTCACGGTCATCGGGGACCCTCTCCCTTCGGGTGGGCGCGGCGGCCCGTGAGCAGCCGCGCCGTCACCGCGGCCACCGCCGCCGCGACCGCGATCACGGCCAGCACGATCATCAGGTTGCGGCCGTAGGGCAGCGGGAGCCGCGAGGGGGTGTCGGGGACGCGCCCGAACCCGAGGACGACCGGGAGCGCCACCAGCGTCAGCGTCCCCGCCAGGGCCAGCGCCGCCCGCGCGATCCACCGGTACCGGCCGGGCAGCCATGTCGTGGCCAGCCCCGCCAGCAGCACCGCCGGGGCCAGGACGCCGTCGTGCAGCACCGCCGCCCCGGCGAACCACAGCGCCCAGCCGGGCACGCCCACGTTCGCCAGCACCCCGCGCAATCCCACCGCGATCAGCGCCAGGCCCGCCGCGTACACCACGGCGCGGCCTTTCATCCGACCACGACCCGGTGCACCCACTTGGTCTGCATGACCCCCGGGCGGTTCGGCGCGATCAGCCGGCAGGGGTAGCCGTGGTCGAGGTCGAGGGGCGCGCCGTTCAGCCCGAACGCCAGCAGCGTCAGCGGGTCGCGCCAGTGCGGGGGGTCGACGTCGGAGGTCCGGTAGAGCCCGCCGGGTTCCAGCGACTCCACCCGGACGCGGGCGTCCCCGGACGTCCCGGCCAGCCGCAGCACGTCGCGGAGCCGCACGCCCTCCCAGGTCGCCTCGGCGCTCCACCCCTCCACGCAGGTGATCGGCAGCCGCACCGTCCGGCGCGGCAGGGCGCGGAGCTGCGCGAGCGTCAGCGTGACCTCGCGGTCGACGCGCCCGGTGACGGTGAGCCGCCACCCGGCGTCGCGGGCCGTGCGGGTCACCCCGGCCGCGACGGCCGACTTGTTGACCGGGAGCCGCTGCGGCCCGACGCCCGGACGGCGCGGCGCGAACACCGCCAGCCGCGCCAGGGGCGTCACCGTCTCGCCGATCACGGTGAGCAGCGTCACTCCCCCGGCGGCGGCCACCGCCCCCAGGAACGCGCGGCGGTGGACGGCGTCGCCGGGGCGGGTCATCACCGTGGCCCGCACCTTGGGCCACTCGGTGGCGATGTGCACCAGCAGCGCACCGAACAGCACATACGCGGTCCAGTAGTGCGCGACGGTGAAATAGAACGGGAAGGCGTACCAGTAGGCGATGTTGAGCAGCCCGGTCACCAGCTGGAACAGCGCGCCGCCCACCAGCACCAGGACCAGCAGCCGCTCCACCGCGTGCACCGCCGACCGGACCGGCGGCCACTGCCACAGCCGGGGGTAGACCGTCCACAGCTTGGCCAGCAGCAGCGGCACCGTCGCGATCCCGCCCATGACGTGCAGGCCCTGCGTCACCCGGTACAGGCCGGCCGGGCGGGACGGCCAGACCATCCAGCCCGCCGGGTGCTGCATGAAATGGCTGATCAGGCCGGTGACGAACGAGAGGGTGAAGCCGACGCCGAGCGCGATGCCCAGCCAGGACGCCACGCGCTCGTCGTGCAGCGCGCTGGTGAACCGTCCCGGCAGCCCCTTGGCGAACGCGGCGGGCGCGGCGGCGGCGGTTCTCAGGAGCTCAGGGCGACGAACCATCGGCCGGCCTCCTCCCACGCCTCGGTGACGGCGACCGCGGAGTCGGCGGCCACGCCGCGGATCGCGTCGGCCGACACCCGCGCCCAGGCGAACCACTCGCCGACCGACCCGGGGGCGCGCAGCCGCAGCGGTTCGGTCCGCGACCCCGACCCGGGCGGCTCCACCTCGACCAGGATCCGTCCGCCCGGCGCCAGCAGCCCCGCCACGCGGCGCACCAGCACCACCGGGTCGCCGCCGATGCCGATGTTGCCGTCGGCCAGCAGGACCGTCCGCCAGCGGCCGGCGCCCGGCACCCGGCCGAACACGTCCCGGCACAGCGCCGGGCCTCCCGCCGCCTGGGCGAGCGCCACCGCGGACGGGGCGATGTCGATGCCCAGCACCGGCAGGCCGCGCCCGGCCAGCGCCACCGTCAGCCGGCCCGGCCCCGACCCGACGTCCAGGGTGGCGCCCGCGCAGCGGTCCAGCAGCCCGGTGTCGCCGGGCCGCAGCGCCAGCCAGTCCCCGACCGGCAGCGGGCGGCGGCGCCCGTCGGCGTCCTCGATCTCCACGGCCGGACGGCCCCGCAGCGCCTCCTCGTAGAGCTGGCCGATCACGCCGGGACCGCCCGGTCCTGGAGCCGCCGCACCGCCGCCGCGAACCGTCCGCGGGGCGCGAGCGCGGCGACCCGCGCGGCGTCGGCGGCGGTGTCGACGTCGGTGAGCCGCGGCGCCGGCGCCACCTCCAGGCCCGCCGCGCGCAGTCGGCGCAGCTGGAGCGCCCCGGTGTCGGGCCGCGACATCGGCACCCCGCGCAGCAGCGCCGCGTCGGGGCGGGCCAGGCCCAGCAGCCAGAACCCGCCGTCGTCGGCCGGTCCGAGCACCGCGTCGTGGGCGCCGAGCGCGTCCCCGGCCCGTTCCAGCAGCGCGGCGGTGACCTGCGGGGTGTCCATCCCGATCAGCACCAGCGGGCGGCCGTCGTAGGCGTCCTCGAACGCGCAGGCCAGGCGCTCGTCGAGGTCGCCGCCGCGCTGCGGGATCACGGTGAACCCGGCGGGCAGCCACGGGCCCGGCTCGCCCGCGAGCGCGAGGGTCCGCCGGCCCGCGCGGGCGCGCGCGGCGGTGCGCAGGGTGTCGGCCAGCGCCGCCTCGGCCAGTTCCGCCGCCTCCCGCGCGGTGTAGGCGGGCGTCAGCCGTGTCTTCACCCGTCCCGGTACCGGTTCCTTGGCGATCACGATCAGGTCGGCGGGCCCGTCCGGGGCGGGCCGCCCGGGACGGGCCGCGGCGCCGGTCGCCGGTCCGCCGGTCGCGGGGGCGTGCGTCACGGGGGCGTCCGTCACGGGGCCACCTCGGCCAGGACGCGGCGCATGTCGCGGACGGCGCGGACCGTCCCGCCCACGGTGCCGGTGACCTTGGACGCGCCGGTGCGCGGAAGGTAGGGGACGTCGAGTTCGGCGATGCGCCAGCCCGCCCGCGCCGCGCGCAGCACCATCTCCAGCGGGTACCCGAACCTGCGGTCGGCCAGGTCCAGCGCGAGCAGGTCCTCGCGGCGGGCGGCGCGCATCGGGCCAAGGTCGCGCAGCCGCGTCCCCGCCCGCCGGTTCAGCGACCGCGCCAGCACCGCGTTCCCCAGCCGCGCGTGCGGCGGCCACGCGCCGCGCCCCACCGGGCGGCGGCGCCCGAGCACCAGCGCCGGGACGCCACCGGCGCCGGGGTCTCGGTCCTCGAGGAGGGCGGCGACGACGCGGGGCAGCTCGGCGGGGTCGAGGGAGGCGTCGGCGTCCATGAAGCACACCACCGGCGAGGACGCGGCGCGCAGCCCGGCGTCGCACGCCGCGCCGAACCCCCGCACCGCGGCCGGGACGACACGGGCGCCGTGGCTCGCCGCGACGCGCGCGGAGTCGTCGGTGGAGGCGTTGTCGACCACCAGGGGACGGAAGCCGGCCGGCATCCGCGACAGCACCCAGGGCAACGCCGCGGCCTCGTTGAGGCAAGGGAGCACTACGTCGATCACGATCTCTGACGCTACTTTCGGTGACGGTGGGCGGCCCTGACGGACTGGCGACGGGCCCGGACGGGAACGGCGGTCACCCGAGGGCGGGCGCGTGCGCGAACTCGGCCATCCCGTCGGCGAACGGCACCGACGGAGTGAAGCCCAGCTCCCGGCGGGCCCGGTCGGGACGCGCCACGATGTGCCGCACGTCCCCGAGCCGGTAACCGCCGGTGACGACCGGGCCGGGCCCGCCGAACGCGCCCGCGAGGGCCTCGGCCATGTCGCCGATCGTGCGGGGCTCGCCGCTGGCGACGTTGTAGGCGCGCAGCCCGCCCGGCCGCGGCGCCGCGATCGCCAGCCGCTCCAGCGCGAGCACGTTGGCGCGGGCGATGTCGCGGACGTGGACGAAGTCGCGCCGCTGCCCGCCGTCCTCGAACACCTGCGGCGCCTCGCCGCGCATCAGCCGGGACCGGAAGATCGCCGCGACGCCCGCGTACGGGGTGTCGCGCGGCATCCTCGGCCCGTACACGTTGTGGTAGCGCAGCGCGGCGACCGACCCGCCGGTCATCCGCGCCCACGACGCGGCCAGGTGCTCCTGCGCGAGTTTGGTGTCGGCGTAGACGTTGCGGGGTCCGGGCGCGGTGTCCTCTCCGACGACGCCGGGCTCCAGCGGCCGGCCGCACTCGGGGCAGCCGGGCTCGTAGCGTCCCGCGCGCAGCGCCTCCTCGGTGCGCGGGCCCGGGGTCACCGCGCCGTGCCGGTGGCAGGCGTAGGCGCCCTCCCCGTACACCACCATCGAGGAGGCCAGCACGAGCGTGCCCACCCCGGCACGCGCCATCTCGGCCAGCAGCACGGCGGTGCCGTGCGCGTTCACCGAGGTGTAGGCGGGCAGGTCGTAGACGTCCACGCCGAGGCCGACCATCGCGGCCTGGTGGCAGACCGCGTCCACGCCGCGCAGCCGCCGCGCCACCTCCTCGGCGTCGCGGACGTCGGCGGCCGGGGTCTGCGGCGCGGCGCCGTCCGGGCGCGCGTCCAGGCGGCGGACCTGGTGGCCGGATCCCTCCAGCTCCTCCGCGACGTGCGAACCGATGAAACCGGCCGAGCCGGTGAGCAGTACTCGCATGCGGTCGAACGTAGGTCGCCGGGCACCCCGCTGATCGGCGAAAACGCGTCTGGCTGCCGTCTCGTACGCGACTCGTAAGAGTCGTTTGACGCTCAGATGGTGAACCGGGCCCTGGCGGGCGCCGAGCCGCCGGTCTCGGGGGGCGGCCCGCCGCCGTCCCGGAGACCGGTCGGCCGAGCGCCGCTCGACGCCCGGGTACGGCGGGTGCGCCGCGCCGGCGTGTTCACGGTCGGCGGGGGCGGGCGGCGGATGTACCGGTGAGCAGGTCCAGGGCGCGGTCCACGTCGGCGTCGGTGGTGGTCAGGTGGAACGCGCAGCGCAGCCGGCCCGCGCGCAGCGAGGCGAGGACGTTGTTGTCCCGCAGCCGCCCGGCGGTGCCCTCGGGCACCGGGATCGACACGATGGCCGAGTCGCCTTCGGGCAGGCCGAGACCTGCCTGGAAGCGCCGTGCGAGTGCGACGTCGTGGGCGTGGACCGCCGGGACGCCGACCTGTTCGAGGAGTTCCAGCGCGGGCGCGTGCCCGGCCCACGACTGCCAGGCCGGGGACAGGTCCAGGCGGCGGGCGTCGGTGGCCAGCCGCAGCGGCCCGCCGTAGATGGAGTCCCAGATGTCGCCGCCCGCGTACCAGCCGGCGCCGATCGCCGGGAGCTGCGCGAGCGCCTCGGCGGTGCCCGCCAGGAAGCAGGTGCCGCGCGGGCCGAGCAGCCACTTGTAGCCGCCGCAGACCAGCAGGTCGACGCGGTCTGCGGGCAGCGGCAGCCAGCCCGCCGCCTGCGTGGCGTCCAGCAGGATCCGGGCGCCGTTGGCGTGCGCCGCGGCGATGAGGTCCTCCATCGGCGCGATCCGCCCGTCGGCCGACTGGACGGCCGACACCGCGACCATGTCGACGTCGCGGTCGACCGCGTCGGCGAGGCGTTCCAGCGGCACCGACCGGACGGTCAGGCCGGGTCTGGCCAGGAACGGGAACAGCAGGGAGGTGAAGTCGCCGTCGGCGGTCAGGACCGTCGCGCCGTCGGGCAGCGACGCCGCGGCCAGGCCGGCGAAGTAGGACACCTGCCCGCCGACGGCGATCCGTTCGGGGGGCAGCCCGATCAGGCGTCCGAACGAGGCCCGCGACCGGGTCACGGCCTCGTCCATCGCGGCATGGTCCAGCAGGCCCGCCGCCCGGTCCCGTTCGGCGGCCAGCATCGCCTCGTGCGCGGCGCGCGGTGGTAGCCCGTAGGTCGCGGTGTTGAGGAAGGCGACGTCGGCGCCGAACTCGCGCTGCGCCTCCTCGATCGAGATGCTCATCCCTTGATCATGGTCCAGGCTCCGGCCCCCGGGCCAGCCCCGCCCGGCCCCCGCCCGGCCCCGGCTCGGGTGCCGGGGCCGCGCGGGGGTCTTGTGGCGTCAACGTTGCGGGGTCAGTCGCGCCGCCAGGGGCCGGTCACCGCGAACGTGGTGCCGGGCTCGTAGACGTTGACGAACATCGTGCGGCCGTCCGGCGCGAAGGTGACCCCGGCGAACTCGCCCCACGCGGGCTCGGACGCGGTGCCGATGTCCTGCCGGTTGCGGGCCATCGGGTACACCTCGCGGCGCCGCGTCACGCCGAACACGTGCTGCGCGCCGCCTCCGTCCTCGCACACCATCAGGCCGCCCTGCGGCGCCAGGCAGATGTTGTCGGGCGACTCGCCGGGGGTGTCCACGTCGGTGCCGGGGCCGAACATCACGATGAGGGTGAGGCGCCGGCGGCGCGGCTCGTAGGACCACACCTGGCCGAAGTGGTCGGCGCCCGAGCCGTCCTCCCGGTGCGCGAAGCTCGACACGAAGTAGACGCGGTCGCCGCCCCAGAAGCAGCCCTCCAGCTTCTGCGCGTGGGTGATGCCGCCCCGGCCGAAGTCCTGGAAGCGGATGGGGGTCCGGGCGGCCAGCGGGTCGGGCACCGGCACCCACTCGACGTGCTCGAAGACCGTTCCGGTCTCCCCGACCAGCGACAGGTCGGCGACGCCGGGCACGCGCAGCGCCTCCAGCCGTCCGCCCGCGCGCAGGCTCCCGGACCCGCCGCCCGGCTTGTCGGGCAGGAACCGGTAGAACAGCCCGAACGGTCTCTCGAAGGCGTCCTCGGTCTCGTAGACCGTTCCATCGCGGGGGTCGACGGCGATGGCCTCGTGCTGGAAGCGGCCCATCGCGGTCAGCGGCTCGGGGACGGTCCGGTCGCGCCGGTACGGGTCGACCTCGAAGATGAACCCGTGGTCCTTGGTGTAGCCGTTGGTGCCGGCCTTGTCCTCGGTCTCCTCGCAGGTCAGCCACGTGTTCCAGGGGGTGGGGCCGCCCGCGCAGTTGACGGCGGTGCCGGCGATCGCGACCCGCTCGGAGTGGACCCGGCCGCCGCCGGACACCTCCAGCGCGGTGCAGCCGCCCAGCCCCTCGGGGTCGTAGGTGACGCCGTCGACGGCGGGCACGCGGTGCGCGGCGTCGGCGCGGTTCTCGTGGTTGCGCACCAGGTGCAGGCGGTCGCCGCGGCCGGGGAAGGCGGCCATGCCGTCGCAGTGGCTCGGGACCGGGCCCTCGCCGGACCGCAGCGGCTCGCCCTCCCGGGACAGGATCGTGTAGCGGAACCCGCGCGGCAGGTCCAGGACGCCCGCCGGGTCGGGCCGCAGCGGCCCGTACCCGGCGTCGCCGCCGGTCTGCGCGGCGGCGGCGCTGCCGGCGAACAGGTGCTCGACGGCGCCGGTGAAGGCGATTCCCGCCCCCGCCGCGCCGGTCCGGGCGAGGAGCTGACGACGCGTCACTGTCATGTGCACACTCCGTTGGTGGACGATCACCGGTCCCCTCGTGTGTAACACAGGTCACAACGGCGTGGATACGGCAGAAGTCCCCGACGATCCCGCCCGGCCCCGGCGCACCGTCCCCTGACCGTCCCTGGACGTCCGGGGACGGTCAGGACGTCTTGCGGAGGCAGAGGCAGAACGGGTGCCCGGCCGGGTCGGCCAGGACCCGCCAGGCGTCGGGGCCGGGCTGGAAGGCGGGCTTGGTCGCACCGTCCTCCAGCGCGGACGCCTCGGCCTTGTCGAGGTCGTCGACGTAGAAGTCCAGGTGGAACTGCTGCGGGTGGTCGGCGTCCGGCCACTGCGGCGGGCGGTGGTCGGCGACCTTCTGGAAGTACAGCGTCACCCCGCCGGGCAGGACGGTCGCGGCGTAGTCCTCCTGCTCGTAGGTGACCTCGCCGCCGGTGATGTCCCGGTAGAACGCGGCGAGCACGGGCGGCTCGGGGCAGTCGATGTTGACGGCGATGAACTCGGCGTTGGCGGACATCTATGGGGCCTTTCGTCGTTCGGCTGATCTGGTGCCAGTATGGCCGCCGTACCTGCCACCTTCTGTCAGGTACATCCCGGTTATTCTCCCGAGCGCCCGACGGCCGGACGGGTCAGCGGGCCGGCGGTCCGGGGGGCGGTCCGGAGGCGCGGACGAGGCGGTGCCCGACCTCGCGCAGGACGTCGGCGAGCTCGGCCGGCTCGCGGACCTCGAAGTCCACGTCCAGGAACGCGATGCGCAGCGCGACCCACTGGAGCGAGTCGGCGGCGGTCCGCACCGTGCAGGTGTGCTCGTCGACGGGCTCCAGCTCGGCGCCGGTGACCCGGAACCGTTCGGCGAGCCGCTCGGCCGAGGTGTGCACCGTCAGCACGGCCTGCCGGACCGGCCGGCCCACGGTCAGCGCCCCCGCCACGTACGCGGCGGCGTCCCGGGCGGGCAGCTCGCGCGGCGGGCACCGGACGCCGGTCGGCCGGGGGTCCCGCATCCGGTCGACGCGGAAGGTGCGCCAGTCACGGCGGTCGGCGTCCCAGGCGACCAGGTACCAGCGGCGCCCGGCCGACACCAGCCCGTAGGGCTCGGCCAGGCGTCCGCTGTCGGTGTCGTCCTTGGCGCGGTAGCCGAAGCGGAGCCGCTCGCGGTCGCGGCAGGCGGCGGCGAGGACGGTGAGGGTCCCGGGGTCCACCACCGGGCCGGCGGGCGTCCCGAGGAGCGGGGTGGTCGCGGCGTGCAGGGCGTCGACCCGGCGCCGCAGCCGTTCGGGGAGCACCTGGGCGAGCTTGGCCAGGGCCCGCACCGAGCTCTCCTCAATGCCCTCCACCGCGCCGCCGGCGGCGCCGCGCAGCCCGACCGCGATCGCCACGGCCTCCTCGTCGTCCAGGAGCAGCGGCGGCATCGCGGTCCCGGCCTCCAGGCTGTAGCCGCCGAGCGCGCCGAGCGAGGCGTGCACGGGGTAGCCCAGGCCGCGCAGCCGCTCGATGTCGCGGCGGACGGTGCGGGCGCTGACGCCGAGCCGCTCGCGCAGCTCGGGCCCGGTCCACTCCCGGCGGGTCTGGAGCAGGGACAGCAGTCGCAGCAGGCGGGCTGAGGTGTCGGTCACGGCCCCAGTATGTCCGCGAACGAGGCCATGACCTGGCCTCATTGCCCCCCGGCCGCCGTCCCCGAGAACGCGATCCTGCTCACCCGGGGCGCGGGCCCGGGCGGCGGCGCGGACGATCTACGGTAGGGCAACGCCGCATCGACGTCCCGTCAGGAGATGCAGTCATGGTGCACGACACGCCGGCGTCCGGCCGGCAGCCCGGGATCGACACGACCGTGCCGCACTCGGCCCGGATCTGGAACCACTGGCTGGGCGGCAAGGACAACTATCCGGTCGACCGCGAGGCCGGGGACCGGTTCCTGGAGGTCTATCCGGGGATGGTGGACGTCGCCCGGTCGGCCCGGCACTTCCTGGCCCGCACCGTCCGGCACCTGGCGGAGGAGGAGAACATCCGGCAGTTCCTGGACGTCGGCACCGGGCTCCCGACCGTGGACAACACCCACGAGGTGGCGCAGCGGGTCGCGCCCGGCTCCCGCATCGTCTACGTCGACAACGACCCCCTCGTCCTGGTGCACGCGCGGGCCCTGCTCACCAGCGCCCCCGAGGGCGCCACCGCCTACGTCGCCGCCGACGCGCGCGACCCGGACGCGATCGTGCGGCACGCGGCCGGGCTGCTGGACCTGGACCGGCCGGTCGCGCTGATGATGCTGGGGATCATGGGGCACATCCCCGACGCTCAGGACCCGTGGTCGCTGGCCCGGCGGCTCCTGGACGCGCTGCCGCCGGGCAGCCACCTGGTGCTGAGCGACGGCGCCGACGTCAGCCGGGAACGCGCGGTGGCCCACGACCGCTACGCCGAGAGCGGCGGGGTGCCCTACCATCTGTGCTCCCCCGCGCGGATCGGCCGCTTCTTCGACGGGCTGGAGCTGCTGGATCCCGGTGTGGTCCCGGTGTCGCTGTGGCGTCCCGAGCCGGGCCCGTTCGGGACGCCGGAGGTGGTGACGACCTACGGCGCCGTGGCCCGCAAACCCTGACCCGCGATCCGGGCGCCTGGTCCGGGCGCCTGGTCCGGCGGCGCGGGTCCCGCGGGCCCGCTCTAGGCTGGCGGTCATGACCGATGAGCCGTATCTGGCCGGGCTGTTCTCGCTGGACGGCCGTGTCGCCCTGGTCACCGGCGGCAGTTCGGGCATCGGCCGGGCCGTCGCCGAGGCCCTCGCCCGCGCGGGCGCGCGGGTGGTGGTGCTCGCGCGGCG
Organism: Spirillospora sp. NBC_01491; assembly: GCF_036227065.1. Classification (GTDB taxonomy): domain Bacteria; phylum Actinomycetota; class Actinomycetes; order Streptosporangiales; family Streptosporangiaceae; genus Spirillospora; species Spirillospora xylanilytica. Next base: position 602,513 of record NZ_CP109432.1, on the reverse strand, counting down.
GGAGGACGAGCTGGACCGGACCGTCCGCGAGCTGGAGGCCCTCGGCTGCCGCGCGGCCCGGGTGAGCGCCGACCTCGGCTCCCGCGAGGGTGTCCGCGCCGCTGCGGAGGCGGCGGCGGAGCCGTTCGGCGAGCCCGACATCGTGGTCAACTCTGCCGGGATCAACCTGCGGCCCCCGATGGAGGAGCTCGGCGAGGACGTCTGGGACGCCACGATGGCGGTGAATCTGGACGCCCCGTTCCTGCTCGGCCGGCGGTTCGGGCCGGGCATGGCCGAGCGCGGCTACGGCCGGCTGATCCACATCGCCTCGCAGCAGGCGTTCCGGGCGTTCGTCACCAGCGGCGCCTACGGGGTGTCCAAGGCGGGGCTGGTCGCCCTCGCGCGGTCGCAGGCCGAGGCGTGGTCGGCGCGCGGGGTGACGGCCAACACGCTGGTGCCGGGGTTCGTGATGACGCCGCTCAACGAGCGGCTCTCGACCGACCCCGCGCGGGTGGAGGCGCTGGCGGCGCGCACCATGACCGGCCGCAACGGGCTGCCGGAGGACTTCGCGGGCGCGGCGGTGTTCCTGGCGGGCCCCTCGTCCGGCTACGTCACCGGGCAGGCGGTCTTCGTGGACGGCGGCTTCTCGGTCCACTGAGGCCCGCCGCACGGCGACGCGGCCCCGCCCGGCGGCCGGGCGCTCGGCTAGTGCTGTGACCGGGATGGTTCACCGTGGTCGGGAGACGACTCACGGGACGAGCGCGGTCCGCAAGGCGACTGGTATTACTGGTGCATGCAGGAAGAGACCGCGCAGTCCGCGATCGACACGTTCATCTCCGCGTTCAACGCCTCGTACGACAGCTATGTGACTGCGCTGCTCTCCCAGGCCCTAACCTCGGACGTGGTCTTCTGGGGACCGTTGGGCCGCAGTGAGGGGATCGAGGCGGTCGAGCGGTTCGTGCTGGACATCCGGCGCCACCCCGCGGGGACCGGCACGATGGTGCGCTGTTCGGCGGTGGACATGCCGGACGAGTGGGCCCGGTACCAGTGGGTCTTCACGACGCCGGATGGAGGCCCCCGCCTGGCGGGAACGGACGTCGTCCATCTGCGGCGGAGCCTCATCGACCAGGTCATCGTCTTCGCGGGAGAGATCGAGCCGTCCGCCTCCTGAGTCATTCTCCTCTGGCGCCGTCCTTCTCCTGAACCGGCCCCGTTCGGGGCTCCGGGTCTGCCCAGCCGAGATCATCTTCACAACGCTTCGGTCTTCCGCGATTGGCCACGAGCGGACCGATGATGCGCTGTGGCTGTGTCAGTTCGCGGTTGGTCAGGCTGGTGTTGAGGGGGCGTCCGCACCAACGGATGCCCTTCTCGCTTCGGATGCGGGCGCGTTCCTTGCGTTCGGCGGCCAGGACGTCGCGGTGGCGGGCATTGGCGTTGCGCCAGCGTAGATAGGCGTGCAGGGCTCTTGTCTGCACGGTGTGGTTGGGGTGGTTGGAGTTGGCGATGGTGAACTGCCTCAGCGGTCCGAAGTGGGCCTCGATGGGGTTGGCCCAAGAGGCGTAGGTCGGGGTGAAGCACAGCTCGACCTTGTGCTTTTTAGCCCAGCGGCGGATGTCGGTGCCTTTGTGGGCGGACAGGTTGTCCAGGATCACGTAGATGGGGGCGCCGTCGGGCCGGGCGGCGCGGATCGACCTGGACGACGAAGTCCTCGTCGTCATCGCTGAGCAGGCGGGGACGGCCTCCCGCCCACCGAGGGTCCAGGCAGGCCGGGCCGATCTCGTTGAACCGGTGGATCACATCGCGCACGGTGTCCTCGTCGGCCGCCACCAGCTGGGCGATCACCGGCACCCGATTCCCGCCGGCCGAGGCCAGCAGCATCATCGCGCGCCGATAGCGCACCGAGTTAGTGCTTAGGCGGTGTCGAGTTCGGCGGCGAGCCCGTCGATGCGGGCGGCCAGGTCGAAGTCCTTTTCGGTGAGGCCGCCGGCGCTGTGGGTGGACAGCGTGAACGTCACCGTGCGCCAGCGGACGTCGATGTCGGGGTGGTGGTCGGCGGCCTCGGCTGCCTCGGCGACCGCGCTGACCAGCCCGATCCCGTCCAGGAACGAGGGCGCTTTGAGGGTCCTGCTGATCTGCGCGCCCGCGCGGGACCAGTCGGGCAGTTCCTTCAACCGGCCGGCGACGGCGGCGTCGTCCAGTAGTTCGGCCATCGGTTCGCTCCTCGATCATGGGTGGACGGGGCGTGCTCCCCGTCGTGTACCCGCGCGCCGCCGTGGTGGAACGCCCGGCCCGGCCCCTGCGGGCCGGGCCGGTTCACCTCAGGGCAGGTCAGGTCAGGTCGTAGAGGGCCACGCCGTCGACGGTCTTGGCGGTGAAGGTCTTCTGGACCCAGTCGCTGATCTGCTGGGCGGCGTCGCTGCCGCTGTCGGTGCCGCCCGTCCGGACCGTCCCGCCGCCGATGAAGTAGTGGATCTTCCCGGCGGCGACGTGGGACCTGAACTGCTCCAGTGTCGGCGCGGGGTCGGTGCCGTTGAAGCCGCCGACGGCCATCACCGGCTCGCGGGCGGCGAGCTGGTAGCCGGAGGCGTTGTTGGAGCCCACGGCCGCCGCGACCCAGGTGTAGGAGCCCGCGCCCGCCTTGAGCGCCGCGGTGACGGCGGAGCCGGGCGTGGTCCCGTTGAGCAGGCCGCCGGGCCCGCCTGGCCGGGATCCGCCGCTCCGCCGGCCGCCGGTGCCGCCGGGCCTGGTGAATCCCCCGCCGGGGGCCGCCGCCGTTCCAGGCGGCGGCATCGCGCCCGCGCCCGCGCCGCTTCCGCCGGGCGCCCGGGCACCCTGCCCGCCCTGCCCGCCAGGGCCCCCGGTGCGGCCTGGCCCGCGCATGCCGCCGAAGCCGCCCCGCGTGGACGGGCCGGCGGTGACGATCGCGCCGGTGTGCGGGGTGGCGGCGGTGTCCAGCGCGTACGCGGCCGGGCCGGTCAGCGCGGTCACCGCGGCCACGGCACCGGCGGCGAGGGCCGCCCTGGCGGGCAGCCGCGCCGCGGCGAGCAGTGCCGCGGCAACAAGGAGACCCGCGGCCAGCACTGCCGGCGCGATCCACGGATGCCAGTCCGGGGTGCGGCGCAGCAGCGCGAACGCCCACGCGGCGGTGGCGGCGACGGTTCCGGCCAGCACCAGGCGCGCTTTGAGGGCCCGGCGCCGCGACCACAGCAGCGCGGCGCCCATTCCGGTGAGCGCGGCGGCGGCCGGGGCCAGCGCCACGGTGTAGTACTCGTGGAAGATGCCCTGCATGAAGCTGAAGGTCGCGGCGGTGAGCAGCAGCCATCCGCCCCACAGCGCGAACGCGGCGCGGCCGGGGTCGGTGCGCGGGGCCCGCCGCGCGGCCCACATGCCCGCGGCGAGCAGGATCAGCGCGGCGGGCAGCAGCCAGGAGATCTGGCCGCCGATCGTGGCGCCGAACATGCGGCCCCAGCCCGCGTCCTGGTTGAGGTTGCCCAGGCCGCCGGTCTCCTCGCCGTTCAGCCGGCCGAGGCCGTTGTAGCCCAGGGCCAGTTCCAGGACGCTGTTGTTCTGGGAGCCGCCGATGTAGGGGCGCGAGGAGGCCGGGACGAGCGCGACGGCGGCGACCCACCAGCCCGCCGAGACCAGCAGCGCGACCCCGGCGAGCAGGAGCTGCCAGACGCGGCGCCGCACCGGCGCGGGCGCGGTGACCAGGTACACCAGCGCGAGGACGGGCACCACCAGGAACGCCTGGAGCATCTTGGCCAGGAACCCGGTCCCGACGCACGACGCGGCGAGCAGCAGCCAGCGGGTGCTCGCGTTCTCCTGTGCGCGGACCAGGCAGTACGCGGCGAGCGTCAGCATGAGCACCAGCAGCGCGTCGGGGTTGTTGAAGCGGAACATCAGGGCCGCGACGGGGGTCAGCGCCAGGACGGCGCCGGCCAGCAGCGCCGCCCAGGCCGGGTACCGGCGCCGGACGGTGGCGTACAGCGCGGCGACGGTGGCGACGCCCATCAGCGCCTGGGGCGCCAGGATGCTCCAGGCGTTCACGCCGAAGATCCGCGCGGACAGCGCCATCGGCCACAGCGCGCCGGGGGTCTTGTCGACGGTGATGGCGCCGGCGGCGTCGGAGGAGCCGAAGAAGAACGCCTTCCAGCTGGTGGCTCCGGCCTGGACGGCGGCGGAGTAGAAGGAGTTGGCCCAGCCGGAGGCGCCCAGGTTCCCCAGGTACAGCGCGGCGGTGGCGGCCAGCAGGACGGCGAGCGCGGGACGGGTCCACGGCGGGTCGTGGGCGGTGCGGGGCCCGGTCCGGCGGGCCGGCGCCGGTGTGTCGAGCACGGTCATCGTGGTTTCCCTATCGCAGGTAGTAGAGCTGGGAGCCGGAAGTGGTGGACCTGCCTCCGTAGGTGCTCGCGGCGATGGCGGTGCCGTTGCGCTCCACCCAGGCGGTGACGGCGGAGTTCCCGGCGTCGGGCCCGCCGAAGCCGCCGCCGCGTCCGGTGCCGACCAGGACGTAGTGCAGGCGGCCCTGCTGGACGTACCGCTGGAGCTTGGCGACGGTCATGGCCGGGTCGATGCCGGTGAAGCCGCCCATGGCGATGACGGGCCTGCCGGTTTGCAGGATGAGCGAGGACGCCTGCTGGGAGTTGTCGACGGCGACCAGCCAGTCGGCGGTGCCCTGCCGTTGCTCCAGGTAGGCGGTCATCTTCGCGTCGACCGCTCCTCCGGGCCCGCCCCCGCCCCTGGTCCCGCCTCCTCCGCCGGGCGCTCCGGCGCCCCCGGGACCTCCGGCGCCGCCGGGGGGCATGCCTTCGGGCGTCGTCCCGCCCGCGGGCATTCCGGGGGGCATGCCGCCGCCCGGCCCGTTCTGCGCGCCGGACGGGCGTCCCCGCGTTCCCTCCGGGCGTCCGTCGTCTCCGTCCCGCCGGCCGCCGGGAGCACCGCCCGGCCCGCCGGGTCCGCCGAAGCCCATGCCGGATGCGGGGCCGGCCAGCGGGTTGGTGCCGGTGGTCGCCGTGGACGCGGCCGAGACCGCGTAGGCGGACGGCCCGGCCAGGCCCGCGGCCAGCGCGAGCGCCGGTCCGGCGACCATCACGGGACGGCCCGCGCGGCGGATCAGCCGCCCGGCGGCCAGGTTCGCGATCGCCAACGCCGCGGCGGCGAGCAGCGCCCACCGCAGCCACGGGTTCCAGTCCGGGGTGCGGTCCAGCAGCGCGAACGCCCACGCCGCGGTGACGGCGATCGCGACGGGCGGCGCCCACGCCCACGCCCGGGACCTGCGGTACGCCCCGTACAGCAAGACGGCGCCGGCGCCGGTGAGCGCGGCGATGGCGGGGCCCATCGCGGTGGAGTAGTAGGGGTGGAAGGTGCCCGCGGCGAAGCTGAACACCACGACGTGCACGGCCAGCCAGCCGCCCCACAGCAGCAGCGCAGCGCGGGCGAGGTCGGTGCGGGGACGCTTCCACAGCAGGATCAGTCCGGCGGCCAGGGCGAGTCCGGCGAAGGGGAGCAGCCAGGAGATCTGCCCGCCGAGGGTGTCGTTGACGAGCCGCCCGGCGCCGGACGCGCCGCCGAAGCCCGCTCCGCCGCCGGGGCCGCGTCCGGCCGTGGGGCCGCTCTGCCCGAAGATGCGGCCGAGCCCGTTGTAGCCGATGACCAGGTCCCGGACGGTGCCGTCGGTGCTGCCGCCGATGAAGGGCCGTTTGGAGGCGGGGGTGAGGTCGACGACCGCCATCCACCACAGGCTCGACACCGCGAGCACGACGCCGGCGGCGAGCAGGTGCAGGACACGGCGCACTGGCCCCGGCCTGGCGGCGATGAGGTAGACCAGCGCGAACGCCGGGACGACCAGGTAGGCCTGGAGCATCTTGGTGTTGAAGCCGCAGCCGACGAACGCCGCCGAGACCGGCAGCCAGCGCGCGCGGCCGTCCTCGATCGCGCGCAGGCACGCCCACGCGGCCAGGACCAGCAGCAGGACCAGGAGGGTGTCGGGGTTGTTGTCGCGGTTGATCGCCACGGTGATGGGGGTGAGCGCGAGAACGGCGGCGGCGATGAGCGCGGCGGGGTGCCCGAACGCGCGCCGCACGGTGGCGTGCAGGACCGCGATGGACGCGACGCCGAACAGGGCCTGCGGGAGCAGCAGGCTCCAGGCGCCGAACCCGAGGACCCGCGCGAACAGGCCCATCGCCCACAGCGCCATGGGGGGCTTGTCCACGGTGATGAACGATCCGGCGTCCAGGGAGCCGAAGAAGAACGCCTTCCAGCTCTGGGTGCCGCTCTTCACGGCCGCCGAGTAGTAGGTGTTGGCGTGGCCGCCGCCCGGCAGGTTCCACGCGTACAGCGCCAGGGCCAGGAGCAGGACGGCCCAGAGCGCGGGCCGGGACCAGCGGGGGTCGTCGGGGCGGCCGAGCAGCAGGGCGCGGAGCCGCCGGGTGGCGGTGGGGTGTTCCTGCGGCGCGGCGGGGGGCGCGGGCATCGTCTGCGCGGGGGTCATCGGGTGGGCTCCTCGGCATCTGCCATGGTCGCGGTCCCCGCGGGCGGTGCGCCGCCCGGGTCCCCGGTGCCGACCGGTTCGGCAGTGGCGGTCGGTTCGGCAGTGGCGGTCGGTTCGGCAGTGGCGGTCGGTTCGGCAGTGGCGGTCGGTTCGGCAGTGGCGGTCGGTTCGGTGCTGGTCGGTTCGGTGGCGGCGGGGTGGTGGCGCAGGCGCCGCGGGTGGAAGATCCAGGCTCGCATCAGCAGGAACCGGACGAGGGTCGCCGCGCCGTTCGCGGCGACCAGCGCGGCCGGCTCGAGGGCCCGGGAGGCGCCGGGCGCGGCGGCGTGCAGCAGGGCCAGGCCGCCGGTGCTGAGGGCCAGGCCGATCAGGAACGTCAGCCCGCCCTCGAGCTGCTGCCGGAACGCACGTTCGGAGCCGGTGACGCCGAAGGTGAAGCGGCGGTTGGCGGCGGTGTTGCCGATCGTGGTGACCACCAGCGACACCGCGTTGGCCCACAGCGGCCCCATCACGGTGCGCAGCAGCACGAACAGCAGGAGCTGCGCGATGGTGCTGACGATCCCGATGACGGCGAACGCGGGAAGCTGCCGCGACATCCCGGCGGGCAGTTCGGGGCGGGGCCGCCGCGCGCCGACGGGCGCGCGGAACGCGCCGGTCAGCATCCGCCGCCCGACGCGGGTCATGCCGCGCAGGTCGTCCAGGGCGGTGCGGACGACGTCGACGCGGCTGTCGGGGTCGTCGACCCAGTCGACGGGGACCTCGTGGATGCGCAGCCCGTTGCGTTCGGCGAGCAGGAGCAGTTCGGTGTCGAAGAACCACTCCTGGTCCTGGACGGAGGGCAGCAGTGCCTGGACGATCTCGGTGCGGGCGGCCTTGAAGCCGCACTGGGCGTCGGTGAAGCGGGCGGCGAGCGCGGTCCGCAGCAGCAGGTTGTAGCAGCGGGAGATGACCTCGCGGCGCGGGCCGCGCACCACCGCCGAGCCGCGGGTGAGGCGGCTGCCGATGGCCAGGTCGCTGTGCCCGGAGATCAGCGGCGCGACCAGCGGGAGGAAGGCGTCCAGATCGGTGGACAGGTCCACGTCCATGTAGGCGACGACGTCGGCGTCGCTGGAGCTCCACACGTGCCGCAGGGCCCGGCCGCGGCCTTTGAGGTCCAGCCGGACGGCCCGCACCCGGGCGAGCCGGGCCGCGAGTTCCTCGGCGACCCACCAGGTGGTGTCGGTGCTGGCGTTGTCGGCGATGGTGATCCGGAACGGGTACGGCAGGTTGTCGTCGAGGTAGGCGTGCAGCCGCTCGACGCTCGCGGCCAGGACGCGTTCTTCGTTGTGGACGGGGACGACCACCTCCACCAGCCGCTCCCGCCCGCCGTGGTCCGGCGCGGGCGGGGGCGGCGCGGCGGGCGTGCCCCGTTCGGTGACCAGCTGATTCATGGGACCACGGTCGCCGGCGGGTGTGGGAGGTCCCTGAGCCGTTGATGAACACGGCATGAGAATCGCCCCGAGCCCCGCGCCCCAGGGCGGTGGGCGGGTCAGTCGGAGGGGTGGGGTGCGCCGGGCAGGTCGACGCGGGCCAGGGTGCCGCCGCCGGGCGCGGGGCCGAGCGCGACCCGTCCGCCGCTGTCCTGGACGACCCGCGCCACGATCGACAGGCCGAGCCCCGAGCCGGGCAGGCTGCGCGCCGACGGGGAGCGCCAGAACCGTTCGAACACGTGCGGGAGGTCGCCGGCGGGAATGCCGGGGCCGTGGTCGCGGACGGTCAGGACGCCGCCGTCCAGGCGGGCCTCGACCCGCCCGCCGGGCGGGGAGAACTTCACCGCGTTGTCGAGGAGGTTCACCACGGCGCGTTCCAGGGAGGCGGGGTCGCCGGACACATACCAGGGGGCGGCGTCGGCCACCACGGTCAAGCCGGGGCCGCGGAGCCTGGCGCGTTCCACGGCGCGGTGGAGGACCTCGTGGAGCGCGACGGTCTCCTGGACGGGTTCGGTCTCGGCGGGGCGGGCCAGCTCCAGCAGGTCGCCGACCAGGCTGGACAGCTCCAGCATCTGCGCCTTGACGCTGACGAGCAGGTTGTGGCGGGCCGCGGCGGGCAGCTCACGGCCGGTCGCCTCGGACCGCAGCAGCAGGTCGATGTTGGTGCGCAGGCTGGTCAGCGGGGTGCGCAGCTCGTGCCCGGCGTCGGCGATCAGCTGCTGCTGGCGGTCGCGGGAGGCGGCCAGCGCGGTGGTCATGGTGTTGAAGGAGCGGCTGAGGCGGGCGATCTCGTCGGCGCCCTCGTCGGGGATGCGGGTGTCGAGGTCCTCGGTGCGGGCGATGTGCTCCACGACGCCGGTGAGCTGGTCGACCGGGCGCAGCGACGCGCGCGCGATGAGCAGGCCGGCGCCCGCCGAGAACAGCACCCCGAGCGCGGACACGGCGGTGAGCAGCAGCGCCAGGCCGTCCAACGGGCCGCGGACCTCATCGAGGGCGATCGCGACCGACATCGCCGCGGGGGTGCCGTCGATCGAGATGAACCGACGGGTCAGGACGCGGACGTCCACGGGGGTGCCGGCGGAGTCGACGCCGGTGCCGTCGTGGGTGGCCGATGCGCGTTCGCCGCGGGCCACCTGCCGGTCGGCGCCGGTGACGGTGAGGGATCCGGCGTTCGGGACCGTGCAGGGGCCGCCCGCGGTGGTGACGAGCTGCATGAACTCGGGGCCGGGCAGCCGGCTGCCGTCGGGGGTGGTGCTGGCGGCGGGGTCGCAGGCCATCAGGGCGCGGGACAGCTCGTGGGCGAAGCGCTGCTCGCGGGGCGGCCCGCCCGCCCGGGCGCCCGGCGGCCCGTCGGCGGTGGCGCCGAGCCTGCGGTCCAGTTCCTGGTAGAGGCGGTCGCGGGTGAGGTACCAGCTGGCGACCGCGCAGGCGGCGACGGCCAGCGCCACGGCCGCCGCGACCAGCAGGGCCAGGCGGGCGCGCAGCGTCAGCCGCCGGGTCACGGCGCCGCCGCGGCCGAGCGCAGCGCGTAGCCGACGCCGCGGACGGTGTGGACCACGCGCGGGAGCCCACCGGCCTCGGTCTTGCGCCGCAGGTACATGACGTACACGTCGAGGGAGTTGGAGGCGGGTTCGAAGTCGAACCCCCACACCGTCTCCAGGATCTGCTCGCGGGTCAGGACCTGCCGGGGGTGCGCCAGGAACATCTCCAGCAGCATGTACTCGGTGCGGGTCAGCTCCAGCGGGCGGCCGTCGCGGGTCACCTCGCGGGTCAGGGTGTTCATGCGGAGGTCGTCGAAGGCCAGGACGTCCTCGCGGGGCGGCCCGGCGGCGGCCATCGCGCCGCGGCGCAGCAGGGCGCGGACGCGGGCCAGCAGCTCGTCGAGCTCGAACGGTTTGGCCAGGTAGTCGTCGGCGCCGGCGTCCAGGCCGGTGACGCGGTCGCCGACCATGTCGCGGGCGGTCAGCATCAGGACCGGTATGGTGGCGCCGAAGGCGCGCATCCGGCGGCAGGCCGTCAGCCCGTCCATCCGGGGCATGAGCACGTCCAGGACGACCAGGTCGGGCCGGTCGTGCTCGACGCGGTCCAGGGCGGTGATCCCGTCGGCGGCCTCGGCGATGCGGTAGCCCTCGAACTCCAGGCTGCTGGCCAGCGACTCGCGGACGGCGGGCTCGTCGTCCACGATCAGTATCCGCGCCGCTCCCCGGCTCCCAAGCTCCATGCCCTCACGGTAGCCATCGGCGGGACCGTCCCGGTGCCGCGGCCTGCGATTCTCATGGTCCTTTCAGGAACTTCTGAGACCCGGTTCAGCGGGCGCGTCCGGGACCGCGGGGGCTGGGGCGGCCTCGGCGGTGGCGTCGGCCCACGCCGACCCGCCGCCGGGTCCCGTTCCGGTGGTCACGATCACCACGGGCGGCGCGGCCGAGGACGGCGCCCCCGGCTGGGGCGGCGGGACGGGGGTTCCGGGTGCGGGGCGGGTGGCGCTCGTCCAGGTCGTCTTCACGACGTCGATGACGACGTCCTTGGCGACGTCGCGCATCATCGCGCGCAGCACCTCCCGCAGCGCGATCTTGAGGGCGTCGCGGACGAGGTCGGCGATCACGGTCTCGATCGCGAGGGCGGCGGCGCGGTCGGCGAGCCGTCCGGCCAGGCCGCGGGCGGTGCGGGCCAGGTCGCTGCCGGCCGCGGCGGCGACCAGGTCGCCGGCGGTGCGGGCGGCGTCGCTTCCGGCGGCGCGGGCGGCCAGGCCGGCCGCGGCGGCGGTGAGGGGGGTCAGCTCGGCGAGCGTGACGGCCTCCTGCGCGCGGTCGCGCACGGACCCGGCGACCTCGCGGGCGGTCTCCCGGGCGGTCTCCTTGACCACCCGCACGACGATGTCGCGGCCGACGTCCAGGGCGACTTCGACCGCGACGTCGGCGACGGTGTCGAGGGCGGCGTCGACGACGGCCCTGGTGGCGGCCTGGACCAGGGGCGCGGACGCGGTGCGCCCGGCGACGTCCAGCGCGGTCGCGGTGGCGGCGCGCGCGAACGGGCTGCGGGTGGCCAGGCGGCGCGCCGCGACGGCCATCGGATGCGCGGCGGCCTGCTCTGCGGCGATCATCGCGGCGGTGGTCACCTCCAGCGCGGTGCCGGTGACCGGGTTGGCCGCGGCGGCGGCGCGGGCCTCGGCGACGGCCCGCCCGGCGGCGGCGGAGGCGATCTTCACCGCGGCGTCGTGGGCGGCCTGCTCCACGGCGCGCATGACGGGCGTCCCGGAGATCTGCTCGACGATCCGGGACGCGGCGCGGGCGGCGGCGTCGCGCGCGATCCGCCGGGCCGGATCGTCCGCCGGGCCGGGCGCCCGCCCGCCGGTGTCGTCGGCGATCTCGGCGTTCTCGTCCACGGCCACGCCCCTATATCCCGTCCGGCTCCTCAAATCACCATAACTTCCGTTCGCCGTGATCGCTCCGCCGCCGCCCCGCCGGTCCATCCGCCGGAGCCTGTAATCGAGGACCGAAGCTGTCCTTGTTGCTGCCTAGTGTGGGTGCCCGGAGACCGTCGACACCGAGGAGCCGTGCCCGATGAACGTTCGTGCCGAGAGCGTGCTGCGCCTGTCGTTTGAACAGGTGTGCGCTCGGCGGCTGGAGCGGCACGCGCTGGCGGCGCCGGTGCGGGGGACGCCCGCGGAGGTCGTCGCGGCGATGGCCGGGACGCACGCGCAGGTGATGTCGGCGGCGGAGCTGGCGGTGGGGCTTCGGTCGGAGGGCGCGACCCGCGCGGACGTGCGGGAGGCGCTGTGGCGCGACCGGAGCCTGGTCAAGGCGTTCGGGCCGCGCGGGACGGTGCATCTGCTGCCGGCCGTGGACCTGTCGAGGTGGGTGGGGGCGTTGTCGGCGCTGCCGCAGGAGCGTCCCGGGTTCACCGAGAAGGCGGCGTTGACGCCGGGGCAGACCGAGGAGGTCGTCGCGGCGGCGGGCGAGGCGGTGCGGGACGGGGATCTGACGGTCGAGGAGCTGGGCGACCGGATCATCGCGCTGACCGGCGGATGGGCGGGCGATCTGGTGATGCCGGCGTTCCAGGGAATGTGGCCGCGGTGGCGGCAGGCGCTGCCGCTGGCGGGCGCGCGGGGCGCGGTGTGCTTCGGGCCGAACCGGGGCCGCAAAGTCACCTACTCCGACCCGCGGCGGCGGGTGCCGGGGTTCCGGCCGGCCGGAGCGGAGGAGTCACTGGGCTGGCTGGTGCGGTCCTACCTGCATGCCTACGGGCCCTCCACACCGGAGCGGTTCGCGCATTGGGCGAGTGTGCCGGCGGCGTGGGCGCGGGAGTTGTTCGCCTCGCTCGGTGCGGGACTGGAGCGGGCGGAGGTGGAGGGCGAGGCGGCGTGGACGGCGGCCGGTGACACCGCCGTCCCGGCGGATCCGCCTCAGGGGGTGCGGCTGCTGCCCTACTTCGACGGATACGCCTACCGGGTGGGGAACCAGCCGCCCGCGCTGCTGTATCCGGGGACGGCGGGGCAACGGGCACTGCGGGGCAATTTCCAGTTGCTGCTGGTCGAGGGGCGGGTGGCGGGGCTGTGGCATCAGCGTCGCTCGGGCCGCCGGATCGAGATGACGGTGGAGTCGTTCGCGGTCCTGGACGGGACGCGCCGCGCGGAGCTGGAGGCGCAGGTCGCGCGAGTCGGTGAGGTACTGGAGGGCGAGCCGCGACTGACGCTGGGCCCGGTGACGGTCGGCGGCCACGCCTGACCGCGGATCCGGGTACCGGGGGCGGGGCCGCCGACGGTGAGCCTGTCAGGCGGGTCGGGCCGGTGGTACCGTTCGCGGCTGCGGAGGAGGTGGCGGCGTTGGCGGAGAAGGGCGGGCCGGTGCTGCGGACGGGGCGGCTGGTGCTGCGGCGCTGGCGGGACGAGGACCGTGCGCCGTTCGCGGAGCTGAACGCCGACCCGCGGGTGATGGAGCACTTCCCCGCGCCGCTGACGCGGGCCGGCAGCGACGCGCTGGTGGACGGGTTCGAGGCGGGCTTCGAGCGGCGCGGGTTCGGGCTCTGGGCGCTGGAGGTCGCCGCGACGGGCGCGTTCATCGGGTTCACCGGCCTGTCGGTGCCCTCCTTCCAGGCGCCGTTCCTGCCCGCGGTGGAGATCGGGTGGCGGCTGGCGCGGGACGCGTGGGGGCACGGCTACGCCGCCGAGGCGGCGCGGCGGGCGCTGGCGTTCGGGTTCGAGGACGCGGGCCTGCGGGAGGTGGTGTCGTTCACCTCGGTGCCGAACGAGCGGTCGCAGGCGGTGATGCGCCGCATCGGGATGCGGCCGGACGCGGCGGGCGCGTTCGATCATCCGCGGCTGCCGGCCGGGCACCGGCTGGAGAGGCACGTGCTGTGGCGGCTGGACGCGGCGACGTGGCGGGCCGGGGGCGCGGCGGGCGGCGGGGGGTCGCCCGCCGAGGGGTGACCGCTAGCGCAGCAGGCCGGTGAGGACCTCGTGGACGCCCCGGCGCAGGTCGGCGGGGGCGAGCGGGGCTCCGGCGCCGGCGAGCGCGTCGAACATCACGCCTTCGGCGAAGACGACCAGGTGGTGGCCGTGCCGGACGGGATCGCAGGATCCGGCGGCGGCCATGAGGTCGGTGGCGACGGCGCGGAAGCCCCGTCCGCTGGCGTTGTAGATGGCGCGCAGCTCGGGGCGGCGGGTGGCCTCCAGCGCCAGTTCGTAGCGGGCCAGGGTGCGGCGCCGGTCGTCGGTGACCTGCAGGTGCAGCATCCGGGCGACGAGATCGGCGAGCACGCCCATGTCGAGCGTCCCCCCGTCCCCGTCCCCGGTCCCGGGTCTGGGAGCGCCAGTGTCGGCGAAAAGGGCGAAGCGGCGGTTCTCCAGCTCGGTGAGGCGGACGAGGGTCAGCTCCAGCAGGGCGGCGCGGGTGCGGGCCAGGTTGGAGGTGGAGCCGGGCGGGAGTCCGGCGGCCTCGTCGACCGCGCGGTGGGTCAGCCCGCGCATGCCGCGTTCGGCGAGCAGGGTGATGGCGGTCTCGGCGATGAGCTCGGCGCGTGGCGACGTCACAGCCGGATACTACTTGCGTAGTCCCACTACGGCCGTAGTATGACACTACGGACGTAGTGAGGGAGGAGTTCGATGACACGGCACGCAATCGTGGCCGGCGGGGGCATCGGCGGGCTGACCGCCGCCGCGGCCCTGCACCGCAACGGCTGGACGGTGACCCTCTACGAGCGGGCGGCGTCCCTGGACCCCGTCGGGTCGGCGCTGGCGATCGGCCCCAACGGGCTGCGCGCCCTCGACACCCTGGGCGCCGGCGACGCCGTCCGGGACCTGGCCGCCTTCCAGGGCAGCGGCGGGCTGCGTCGCGCCGGCGGCGCCTGGCTAAGCCGCACCAGCGCCGAGGCCGCCGCCGCCCGCTACGGCGACCCGGTCCTCGTCCTGAAACGCAGCACCCTGGTCGGGATCCTCGCCGACCGGCTGCCACCCGGAACCGTCCACCTCGGCGTCACCGTCACCTCGGTCGCCCCCGACGGCACCGTCACCACCCCCGCCGGCACCGAGCACGCTGACCTGGTCGTCGCGGCCGACGGCATCGCCTCCCCCACCCGCGCCGCCCTGTTCCCCGGCCACCCCGGCACGCGCTACTCCGGCCTGACCGCCTGGCGGTTCCTCACCACCGCCGGCCCCGCCGGGACCGGGCCGTCCGAGACCTGGGGACGCGGCCTGGTGTTCGGGGTGATGCCCATGGCGGGCGGCGTCATCTACTGCTACGCCACCGCGCCCGCCCCCGAGAACACCCGCGAGGCCGGCACCGAGCACGCCGCGCTGCGGCGGCTGTTCGGGACCTGGCACGACCCCATCCCCGCACTGCTGTCGGCCGCGACCGGCGGCCCGGTGCTGCGCAACGACATCGCGTTCATGGACCACCCGCTCCCCGCCTACCATCGCGGACGGGTCGCCCTGCTCGGCGACGCGGCCCACCCCATGACGCCCAACCTCGGCCAGGGCGCCTGCCAGGCCCTCGAAGACGCCGTCGTCCTCGCACACGAGGTCACCGCCGGCGGCGGACTGCCCGCCTACACCGCGGCGCGGCGGCCCCGCACCACCGAGGTGATGCAGCGCTCGCACCGCATCGGACGCCTCACCGCGCTCAACGGCCACGCCACCGTCGCGGCCCGCGACGCCGCCCTGTGGCTGAGCGGCCGCCTCGGACCCACCGCGCTCCTGCGCCAGGCCGACTCCCTCTACCGGTGGCGGCCACCGCTCCCGGACGCCCCGCACGCCGGCCGCGCCTCATAGGGGCCCCGCTCCCCCGCGGCGCGGGCCGCGCCGGTTCAGCGGACCCGGTCGTAGACCATGGCCATCTCGCCCATCGTGCCGGTCTCCTGGCGGGTGAGCGTCCACTGCGTGGCCGGCAGGCCGTCGTGGAACAGCCGCTGCCCGCCCCCGGTGATCTCGGGGAAGATCATGAGATACAGCCGGTCCAGCAGGTCCGCCGCGAGGACCTCCTTGATGAGGCTGGCGCTGCTGTTGACGAGGATGTCGCCCTCGCCGGTGGCCTTGAGGTCGGCGACGACGTCGGCGACGGGGGCGTTCACCACGCGGGCGCGTTCCCACGGCGCCTCGGCCAGGGTGGTCGAGAAGACCACCTTGTCCGTGTCTACCAGCCACTTGGCGTATCCGCGGTCACGGGGGTCGGCGTTCTCGTCCGCGGCGACCGTCGGCCAGTAGCCGAGGAACCCCTCGGCGTTGATCCGGCCGAGCAGCGCCGTCGTCGCGCCCTCCCAGATGCGGGTGAGGTAGTTCCGCGCGACCTCGCTGGTCACATACGGGGCGAAGGCGCCGAAGTCATTGGCTCCGCCGGGGCCGTTGTAGCGCCCGTCGAGGGAGAGGCTGATGTTCGCGGTCACCCTGCGGCCGGTCTGCTCGGTCATGTCGTGCTCCTCATGTCGGTGTTGGTGTCGTCGGTGTCGGGGGAATCCGCGGCGAGGATCGCCGCGAGTCGGTCGAGGCTCTGGCCGAAGCCGATCTCGATGCCTGCGACGAAGTCCGCGGAGTCGACGGCGCTGTCGGTGATCCGCCAGTGGACGTCGAGGTCGGTGCCTGTGCCGGTGGGCCGCAGGCCGATGTCGAGGTGGGAGGTGAAGGCGAGGCCGCCGTCGGGGAGCCGCGGGGAGAGCCGGTAGGCCAGGTGCTCACCGGGACGCGCCTGGTCGACGACTCCCTCCGCGCGCCCGGCGACCGGGTCGGAGCCGTCGGCGTCCTCGGCGTCGCGGTACTCCAGGACGATCCGCCCACCCGGTCCCGCCTCGAAGACCAGCTCGGAGACGCGCAGGTCGTCGGGCGCCCACCATCGGGCGAGCAGACCGGCCTCGGTCAGGTGGCGCCAGACCAGCTCAGGGCTCCCCGTCAGCGACCGGAGAAACCTGAACGAGCGGCCGTCGGCCCACCCCGACCCCTCCGCGGCGAGCCGCTCGGTGTGCAGGTTGAGCCCGTAGCGCTCAAAGGTCTCGCGCGAGCCGCCGGCCCGGTCCGCGGTGTCGGCGAGCCGGCCGAGTGCAGCCGCCAGATCCCGCAGGGGTGCGGACCGGAGCGCGTAGATGCGGCGCTGGCCGGAGCGCTGGGAGGTGACGACGCCGGCGCGCTCCAGGGTCTGAAGGTGCTTGGTCGTCTGCGGCTGTCGCGCCCCGGTGAGCTGGGCGAGGACACCGACCGGGCGGGGCCGCTCTGCTAACAGGGTGACGAGCCGCCAGCGGGCCGGGTCGGCCAGGGCGGCGAGGAGTGCGTCCATGAGCACAAATATGCACCATGGAGAATATTCGTGTCAAGGAATAAGTTGGGGCGGTCGAGACCGGCCAAGCCAGACCCAGTTCGAAGGACTCCCAGCCACCACCCCGGCACCCCCGAAACGGCAGCGCCCCAGAGGGTCACGCGCGGGCGAGCTCGACGCGGAGACGGTCCAGACCCATCGGCCCCAGATCCAGGCCACGGCGATGGAACGCCTTGAGGTCGAACGCCGCGCCCTCACGCCGCCGAGCCTCCGCACGCGCCTCCAGCCACACCTTCTCACCCACCTTGTAGGCGATGGCCTGCCCCGGACGGCCGAGATACCGGTCGATCTCGAACGCGACACGCGCCTCGGGCTCCGGCCCGATATGAGCGCGCAGGAACTCGCGGCCGAGCTCCGGCGTCCACCGCTCCCCCTCATGGAAACCGGTCCCCGCCGGGATCCGCAGCCGAAGATGCAACCCGATGTCCAAGACCACCCGGGCCGCGCGGAACTGCTGCCCGCCCGCCAGCATCCCCAGCCGATGCGCCGGATCCCGGTACAGCCCGAGCTCGTCCATCAACCGCTCCGCATACAGCGCCCACCCCTCGCACACCCCCGGATACAGCTCCGACGACGTCCGCTGGTACCGGTTGAGCACCGCGGTGTTCAGGGTGGCCGCACCTATCTGGAGATGATGGCCCGGGACACCCTCATGGAACATCGTCGACGGAACGGTCCAGGTCACCATCTCCGGACCGGTGAACGTCCACCACACCGTCCCCGGCCGCGACAGGTCCTCCGACGGCGCCAGATAGTAGATCCCCGACTCGACCGGAGGAATACGGCAGTCGACCCGCCGCAACCCCTCCGGAATGTCGAAATGCACCCCGTCCAGATCAGCGATCGCCCGGTCGGCCAACTCCTGGATCCAGTCGCGGAACGCCCCCGCACTGCTCACACGATGGGCAGGATCGGCGTCCAAGGCCGCCCGCACCGCCCCCAGCGGCTCCCCCGGCATGACCTGGCCCGCCGCGGCGGCGATCTCGCCCTCGATCCGGGCCAGCTCCTCCCACCCCCACGCGTAGGTCTCCTCCAGGTCCAGCGTCGTACCCAGAAAATCACGGACACCGAGCTGGTAACGGTCACGGCCCAGCGCATCGGTCTCGGGAGCGAGCGGCGCCAGATCCCGCGACAGGAACTCCGCGAAACCCGCGAGCGCAGCGGACGCCTCGACGACCGCACCCTCCAGCGCCCCGCGCAACCGGCCGTCGCCACAACCGGCCGGCAGCCCCGCCAGATACGCCGGGAACTCCAGGCAGGTCTCAGCGTTGCGGACGACCTGGCGGCGCGCCGCGATCCGGCCCCCGTCCCGCGCCCGCTCCAACGACGTGCGGAGCCCGGCCAGCGCGGCCGGCAGCCCCCGAAGACGGGAATGCAGCGCCTCCCAGGGCGTGTCCGGGCCCTGGTCCACAAGCTCCACGGCCTGCCTCAACCACTGGACCGGCCCATCGGTGGTGTCGAGGAAACCCTCGCGAACCCCCGCCTCGTCCAGCGCGATCTCGGTCTCCAGCCGCTCGCGCAGCACCTCCGCCGCAACCCTCTCGGCCCCACCCGCACCGCCGTTCTGGACGGGAATCGCGGCGAGCCCGGCCAAAGTACGGCGGGACAGCTCAGCACGGGCCGCCATGCCGTCCGGCCCGTAATCGGTCAGGCACGCCTCCTGACCTGCGATCCCCATCATCGCCGCCCTGCACGGATCCAGAGCAGCGAAGTCGTCCACATAACGGTCAGCGAAGGCATCCAATGCGGTCACCTCGATCACACTACATACCGAACCTGATCTTGTCGCCAGACCGCCCGACCCCTCCGGCCCACACCCCCGAGACCACCAACAGCGAAGGTCAGACGCCCCCTAAAGCGGGCCACCGTCATCGCCGCCCGCACTCCCCGTCGGACCCGGCGACGGCATCCCCGGAGAGGACGGAGACAGCGACGGACTCGGCGACGGAGACGACGACGGCTGCTGCACCGACGGACTCGGCTCACGCGGCAACGGCGGCGGATCCTCAGCCCTCGGCTCACACGCGAACAGCACCAGCAACAACAACGCCAGCACCACCAGCACACCCGCCAACGTCAAAATCGCCGCGACCAGACCCCGCTCAGGCCGCCGCCCCCCACCCGGCCCCGGCACCACCGGCACCGGAGCACCCTCCAACGCCGGCTCCCCGGGCCCCGACCAATGCGGCCGGAACTGCGGCCCCCGCGACCGCCCCCGAAACCCAGCCCCCAGCAACACCGGATCCAAGAACCGCTCCGCACCCACCCGCTCCGCCTCATACGCCACCGCCACCCACGGCGCCGGCCCCACCGGCTGCGCCGCCACCACCGGCGCCGGATCACCCGGCCCCAGCCCCGGCGAACGCCCCGGACCCGGCACCGCCGCCTCGATCGCCGCCCGAAACCGGTCACGCGCCGCCGCATCACCCGCCGCCCCAAGCGTCAACACCGCGACCGTCGCCCGCCGCCCCTCACCGTCCACCCCCAGGAACACGATCCCCGCAGGAGACTCCGACAACCGCGCCGACAAACGGAACGGCCCCAGCTGAGCTGGATCCCCTGGGGGCAACGGCCTCGACATGGCCGCCAGACTAACAACCGCGCCCTACCATCGGACCAGCGCGCATCCGGCCACCCCCACCCGCCACCTCGCACCTCACGCCCGAAACCGGCGCCCGCCACCCGCACAGAACGCCGCGCAACGGGGTACAAGTGATCGCGTAGGGTCGAAAACCGCCGACCCACGCCCGCAGGACAAGTGAGGGACACACCAGATGACCATCGCCGCCCACGATGTCGACGAGGCCGCGGCCCTGCTCCAGCACACCGTGGCCGAGGTCAAAAAGGTCATCGTCGGCCAGGAGCACATGGTCGAACGCATGGTCGTCGCCCTCCTCGCCCAAGGCCACTGCCTCATCGAAGGCGTCCCCGGCGTCGCCAAGACCCTCGCCGTCGGCACCCTCGCCCGCGTCGCCGGCGGCACCTTCGCCCGCCTCCAGTTCACCCCCGACCTCGTCCCCTCCGACATCGTCGGCACCCGCATCTACCACCCCTCCACCGAACAGTTCGACGTCGAACTCGGCCCCGTCTTCGTCAACTTCGTCCTCGCCGACGAGATCAACCGAGCCCCCGCCAAAGTCCAGTCCGCCCTCCTGGAGGTCATGGCCGAACGCCAGGTCTCCCTCGGCGGCAACACCTACCCCCTCCCCAGACCCTTCATCGTCCTCGCCACCCAGAACCCCATCGAGTCCGAAGGCGTCTACCCCCTCCCCGAAGCCCAGCGCGACCGCTTCCTCATGAAGATCGACGTCCGCTATCCCGGCGCCCACGAAGAACTCCAGATCCTCCAGCGGATGAGCGTCGACCCGCCCGAGGCCACCGAGATCCTCGACACCGGCCGCCTCGCCGCCCTCCAACGCGCCGCCGCCGAAGTCTCCGTCCACGAACTGGTCGCCGACTACATCGTCCGCCTCGTCATGGCCACCCGCGAACCCGCCCAGTACCGCCTCCCCGACCTCGCCAAGATCATCGAAATCGGCGCCAGCCCCCGCGCCACCCTCGGCCTGGTCTCCGCCGCCCGCGCCCTCGCCCTGCTCTCCGGACGCGACTACGTCCTCCCCGACGACGTCCGCGCCGTCGCCCGCGACGTCATGTCCCACCGCATCGTCCTCACCTTCGACGCCCTCGCCGACGGCGTCGACACCGGCGACATCATCACCCAGATCATCACCGCCGTCCCCCCGCCCCGCGTGGTCTGGAACCACGGCGCCGCGGTGGCCCAGGCATGACCCCGCACACCCGGCACAGCGACAAACTCGCCGAACTCGCCCCAGAACGCACCCTGCGGCGCCTCGAACTCTCCGTCACCCGCCGCCTCGACGGCCTCCTCAACGGCGAACACCTCGGCCTCCTCCCCGGACCCGGCACCGAAACCGCCGAAGCCCGCCTCTACCAGCCCGGCGAAGACGACGTCCGCCACATGGACTGGGCCGTCACCGCCCGCACCACCACCCCCCACGTCCGCGACCTCATCGCCGACCACGAACTCGAAGCCTGGGCCCTCGTCGACCTCACCCCCAGCATGAACTTCGGCACCACCACCCTGGTCAAACGCGACCTCGCCGTCGCCGCCCTCGCCGCCGTCGGCTTCCTCACCGTCCGCCTCGGCGACCGCGTCGGCGCCTACCTCCTCCACCACGACCAGACCCGCCGCTGGCCCGCCCGCACCGGCAAAGCCGCCCTCTACGCCCTCCTCCAAGCCGTCCTCGACGCCCACACCGACGCCGAAGACCGCCCACCCCGAGGCACCGAACGCGGCCCGGCCCCCCACACCGCACCCGGCACCCCACCCGACGCCACCACCGGCCTCGCCGCCGGAATCACCGCACTCGACCGCGGCCAGACCCGCCGCGGCCTCCGCGTCGTCATCTCCGACTTCCTCGACCCCACCCCCGCCACACCCGGCACCCCACCCCCCTGGGAACGCCCCCTCCGCCGCCTCGCCACCCGCCACCAGGTCCTCGCCGTCGAGATCATCGACCCCCGCGAACTCGACCTCCCCGACATCGGCCTGGTCGAGATGACCGACCCCGAGACCGGCGCCGTCCACGAGATCGTCCTCAACCGCCGCGTCCGCGAACAGTACGCCCGCGCCGCCGCCGAACAACGCGACCGCACCCGCGCCGCCCTCCGCCGCTGCGGCACCCACCACCTCGTCCTGCGCACCGACCGCGACTGGATCGCCGACGTCGCCCGCTTCGCCCTCCGCCAGCGCCGAGCCGCCGGACGGCCCTTCAGCACCGCCGGGGGACGCACATGACCTTCCTGTCCCCCGAGCGCCTCTGGATCCTCGCGCTCGCGCCGCTCCTCGCCGGCCTCTACGTCCTGCTCCAGCTGCGCCGCCGCAAGTACGCCGTGCGCTTCACCAACCTCGCCCTGCTCGCCCAGGTCGCCCCCAGGCGCCCCGGCTGGCGCCGCCACGTCGCCGCCGGGCTGTTCCTCACCATGCTCGTCCTGATGATGATCGGCTTCGCCCGCCCCGCCACCGCCGTCAAGGTCCCCCGCGACCGCGCCACCATCATGGTCGCCATCGACGTCTCCCTGTCCATGATGGCCAAGGACGTCCCCCCCACCCGCTTCGAAGCCGCCAAGGAGGCCGCCAAGAAGTTCATCCGCGACCTCCCCACCCGCTTCAACGTCGGCGTCGTCTCCTTCGCCGGCAACGCCAGCCTCATCTCCGCCCCCTCCGCCGACCGCGACGCCGCCACCGCCGCCATCGACCAGCTCGTCCTCGCCAAACGCACCGGCATCGGCGAAGCCGTCTTCACCTCACTCCAGGCCGTCCGCTCCTTCGACTCCCAGGCCAGCCAGGACCCGCCCCCCGCCCACGTCGTCCTGCTGTCCGACGGCGACAACACCACCGGCCGCACCGTCCAAGAGGCCATCGACGCCAGCCGCGCCGCCCACGTCCCCGTCTCCACCATCGCGTTCGGCACCCCCTACGGCACCGTCGACATCGAAGGCGAGACCACCAGCGTCTCGGTCAACAAAGAGACCCTCCGCAGCCTCGCCGACAACACCGAGGGCAAGGCCTACGAGGCCGCCGACGCCGGCCAGCTCAGCGAGGTCTACGCCAACATCGGCAGCTCCCTCGGCTTCACCACCGAGCACCGCGACGTCGCCGCCCGCTTCACCGGCCTCGCCCTGCTGTTCGCCCTCGCCGCCGGCGGCGCCTCACTCGCCTGGTTCGCCCGGCTCCCCTAGCCGCCCGCCCGCGCCCGCACCTGTGCCCGCGTCCATACCCGGGGCGCCCCGCCGCCACCGAGGACGCGGCAAGCACCCCACCAGGTCCGGCGCCGCACGCGGCGGCACCACCAGCAGCATCACCCACGCCGCCGCCAGCCCGCACAACGTGGCCAGCAGATGCCCCAGATCCCACAACGACCTGCTCCACACCAGCGGACCCAGCACCCCCACCGCCAGCGCCGACACCCCCGCCGCGAGCCACCGGCCCCGCATCAGCAGCACCGCCGCCGCGCACCCCGCCACCATCATGTAGCTGACACCCACGTCCGTCGACACCGCCAGCCGCGCCGGCGCCCGCCCCGACTCCAGCGCCTCGGTCTCCAGCAGCGCCGTCAGCAGCGACCCCAGCACATGCCCGGTCAACCCGATCACGATGATCCGCGGCGTCCCGTGCCGCTGCTCGCCCCACGCCACCACCGTGACGAACACCAGGATGTACAGGCCCAGCCCCTCGCCCTTGTCGGCCACCCACAGCGCGCTGTCCAGCAGCACATGCAGTTCCGCCCGGCTCAGATTGGCCAGGTTGGTGCTCTCCAGCGTCGTCAGCACGCGGATCAGCGACGGCGGCGCGGCGACCTGCACCAGCGTGGACGCGGTGAAGATCGCGACGTAGCAGAACGTGGCCGGCGCCGACAGCACCCAGGCGTGCATCCGGCGCGTCCACGGCGACAGCCGCCGCACCATGGCCGCGGCCCGCCCCCACCACAGCCCCAGCACACGCAGCACGTACCACGCCAGGATGAGCACCCCGCCCGCAACGACCATCCCGCCCCCGCGATCATGGACCCGCCATCAACTGCACTGTCCCACCCCCCGTGCCCCGCGGGCGGCATCAACACCCTCCGGACGCTGATACGGTCGGCCGACGTGGGGGAACACTACTTCGCGGAACGGCCCGGAGCGGCCAGCCGCCGACGCGCCGTCGATCTCGTCCTGCCCGACCTGCACCTGCGGCTGGAGACCGATCGAGGCATGTTCTCGCCCGACCGCGTCGACGCCGGCACCCGCATCCTGCTGGAGACCGTCCCCGCTCCCCCGCCCACTGGCGACCTGCTCGACCTGGGCTGCGGATACGGCCCCATCGCCCTCACCATGGCCCGGCGCTCGCCGCAGGCGAGTGTTTGGGGTGTGGATGTGAACCGCAGAGCGATCGAGCTGGCCGAGGCGAACGCCTCAGCCAGCGGCCTTGACAATGTAAGGTTCAGTCTGGTGGACGAGACCGACCCCGGCCTGCGCTTCGCCGCGATCTGGTCCAACCCCCCGATCCGCATCGGGAAACCGGCCCTGCACGACCTCCTGCTGGTCTGGCTCCCCCGGCTCGTTCCCGGCGGTCTCGCCCACCTCGTCGTCCAGAAGCACCTCGGCTCCGACTCCCTCCAGCGGTGGCTGAACGACCAGGGCTTCCCCACCGAGCGGATCGCGTCCCGCTCGGCCTACCGGATTCTGCAAGTGTCGGCCCGGGCGGACGCCCGTACGGAAGGTCACGCCCGATGAGCACCCCGAACCCCCCGCAGGCCCCCGAACCCGCGCAGCCCCGCAGGCAGCTCCGCCCCACCGACGTCAAGCGCCTCAACCGCGACTGGCGCCGCCGCACCGAGTCCCGCCTCGGGCTGCTCGTCGAGTCGGTCACCCAGCCCTTCAACATGGGCTCGATCATCCGCACCGCCGCCGTCTTCGGCGTCGAGCACCTGTGGCTGGCCGGCAACGCCACGCCCCCCGACCACCGCAACGTCAGCAAGACCGCGCTCGGCACCGAGCGCCTCGTCCCCTGGGAGCACGCCGGCACCCCCGCCGAGGCCGCCGCCGCCGTCCGCAAGAAGGGCCTGCGGCTCATCGCGATCGAGCTCACCAACGACGCGCTCCCGCTGCACGAGGCCCCCCTCGACGGCGACGTCTGCCTGGCCGTCGGCGGCGAGGACCACGGCTGCTCACCCGCCCTGCTCGCCGCCGCCGACGCCGTCGCCTACATCCCCCAGATCGGACGGGTCGGATCCCTCAACGTCGCGGTCGCCACCGCCATCGCGCTCGGCGAGGCCCGCCGCCGCGAATGGTCCGCCTGACCGCCGGGTCCGCCCGCTACCCCTCCCCCGCCCGCCGCCGCGGCTCCAGCGCCAGGCCGAGCACCGCGCAGACGGCGAACACCGTCGCGGCCACGACGCTGACGACCGTGAAGGCCGCCTGGTGGCCGCCGTCCAGCGAGGCGAAGAACGCCGACCCGAGCACCGCCACCCCGGACGCGCCGGCGAACTGCTGCACGGTGCTCCACATGCCCGACGCCGCGCCGGCGTGCTCGGGCGGCACCCCCGCCAGTGCCACCATCCCGAGCGGCGGCACGATCAGGTTGAGCGCGCCGCGCGCTCGCGGCCCTGGAAGATCGCCTGCAACGTGCTCAGGACCTGCGGCGCCAGCCCCGCCGCGGCCACCCCCTGCACCGCCCGCGCCGCGATGAGCTGCCCGGGATCGCGCGCGAGGCTGCACACCAGGCTCGCCAGCCCGAACGCGGCGACCGCGACGAGGAACACCCGCCGGCGGCCCCACAGGTCCCCCAGCCGGGCACCGGTGATCAGTCCCCCGGCGAAGCCGAGCAGATAGGCCGCCGAGACCCACTCCAGCTGCGTCGGGCTCGCCCCGAGGTCCCGCTGGACGGTGGGCAGCGCGACGTTGACGATCGTCACGTCCAGCAGGTCCATCAGGTTCGCCGCGATCAGCACGACCGCGGCGAACCACCGGAGCGATCGTTATCTGGCGTAGTTGAGTGAACCTGCCGGTCAGGGGCTTGGTGGCCTGTCAGCCATGTAAGACACGTAGGTGAAGGTGATCCGCGGTCTTGCCTGGTTCATCGGGTGATGGTGAGGCCTCGGTCGGCCCAGCGGAGGGCGCCGTCGGCCATGGCGTTGATCCATGCGGTGCCGGGACGGCGGTCGGTGAAGGTCTGCCAGTGATGGCCGTCGGGTGAGGACCCTTGCGAGCAGGTGCTCTCCGTCGTTGGGACCGAGCAGGAAGCCGAACCGGTCGATGTCGGTGCCGGGGCCGGCCGCGTCATAGCCCGCGGTGCCGACGAACCCGGCGAAGGAGGCTTTGGCCTGGTCGTCGGCGGTGATCCACCGCAGCAGGATGTCGGACTTGCCCCTCCCGGTGAAGGTCTCACCCGTGGCTTGTCCGTGGAAACCGGACGGGGCCCGTCGCCGAAGCGGTTGGGTTTTGGCTCGCGGGTGCCGCACGGGTGCGAGGCGACTCATCTGAGGAACATGGGACCTTAGCATATAATCCGCTTGCGGATTATATGCTAAGGTCCCATGTGTTCCTATCGAGGAGGGTGTATGACGATCCTGGAAGAACCTGTGCGAAGGATCCTGGACGGGAAGAACTTCGCCACCGTCGCGACCTTGGGGCCCGACGGCTCACCCCAGGCGTCCGTCGTCTGGATCAAGCGAGACGGCGACACGATTTTGTTCTCCACCACCAAGGGCCGGCAGAAGGCCAAGAACCTCGCCGTCGACCCCCGTGTCAGCGTCTCAGTCTTCGACCTGGCCAACCCTTATGACTCGGCGGAGATTCGCGGCGCCGCTGAACTGACCCTCGACGAAGACAAACGGTTGCCGCATGAGCTCTCACAGAGATACCTCGGCGAGGACCCGCCGAAGCCCGAGCCCGGCGAGGTCAGGTTGATCGTTCGCGTGGTGCCCGAAAAGGTCATCCACTTCACCCCCTGAACATCAGGGGCGATCTCGGTCTGGGAAGCTGAGCGGTCGGTAGCGGTGTCCCGCCGCGACCGACCGCGCCTCCGATGGTTATCTGGGGTAGTTGAGTGAATCTGCCGGTCAGGGTGGCGAGCCGGATCGTGGACATGGTTCAGCCTGCGGCTTCGGTGAGGCGGGCTTCGAGGTCGGCGATCATCTGGGTGAGCAGGCTGGTGTTCTCGCGCCGGACCGCTTGGGGCCCGAGTCTGTCGATGCCGGCGACTTTGGTGATGCACTCGTCGGCGGCCTGGGCTATCGCCTGGAACTCAGTCTGGGCGATCGAGTGGTGGTTGGCGGCTTCGAAGGTGGTCGCGCGGTGCATGTCCTTCATCGAGGTCATCGCCGCTCGCGCGGCCGCCATCGCGTCGCGGGCGCTGAACTGGTCCCCGTTGCCTTGGCGCATGTAGCGGGTGGTGAAGACCCGGCGGCGCTTGGGGTCGGCCGACGGCATGAACCGCTCCAGGCGGTCGCCCCGTGCGGGTCACCACCGTCCGGTTCTGACCGTCTTCACCCACGTCGAACCCCGGGGGCACGGCGGCTCCTCCCCGCCCGGGGGCGGCGCGGCGACCGCGGGCCCGGCGGCGGCCGGCCTCGGGGACTCAGGCACCGTGCCCCCCGGACGCCCGCAGCCGCAACTGCCGCCGGGTGAGGTCCTGGAGTCGCGCCGCCGCGGCCCGGTCGAACGACGCGCCGTCCACCGGGATCCGCACTCCCTCCACGAACGCGCTCAGCGGCTCGCGAGGGGGAGCGTCGATGACGGCGGCGATCGGCGCTACGGCCTCGGCGACCGGCTTGCCGCTCCGCCTCATCCTCGCGATCAGCGCCGCCGTCTCCGCGTCGTACTCGCCCGAGAACCCGGTCGCGGTGGTGCCCGGATGGACCAGCACGTACCGGATCGGGCCCGTCCCGTGCTCAGCGGCGAAGGCGACGCCGAGCAGGTCGTTCAGCGGCCCGCCCTGGGCCAGCGCCACGGCGCCGTGATAGCCGCGCTCCAGCCCGAGGTCGTCCCAGCGGAGCGCCGACAGGCCCGCGCCGGGCCCGGCCACGTTCACCACGACCGGGGCCCCGGCCTTCTCCAGCGGCCCCACCAGGCCGTGGCCGAGCAGGAACCGGCTCAGGTAGAACAGCGCGTAGTTGGCCTCGAAGCCCTCGGCGGTCACCGCCCGCGCCGACCGGTAGTGCCGAGCGCACAGCACGAGCGCGTCCACGACGGGGAACCGGGCCGTGACCTCCTCGACCACCCGCTCGTTCTCGCTCAGCAGGCTGAGGTCGGCCCGGACGAAATGCGCCCGGCCGGACGCCCCGGCCGCGGCCCGCAGGAACGCGCGGCCCCTGTCCTCGCTCCTCCCGATGACGGCGACCGTGTCGCCCCGCCGCACGGAGGCGAGCGCGAGCGCCCTGCCGATCCCGTCGGTGCCGCCTGAGATCACCAATGTCCTCATTGCACTCCCTAAATCAGACTGATGAGTCCAAATTAGTAGACGAAACAGTCTTAGCCAAGTGCGTCCAGAAAACCAGACCCGCCGGTATAGTTCAGGGTTCCGTCCGCTAGGATGCGGCCCATGAGCGGAGCAGGAACCCCAGCCGTCCAGACCGCGGGCGCCCCGCGCGGACGCATCGACAAGCGGCGCGCGATCGTGGACGCCGCCTTCACCGTCTTCGCCCGCGAGGGCTACGCCCAGGCCGGCGTCGACGTGATCGCCGCCGAGGCCGGCGTCGCCAAGGCCACCGTCTACAACCACTTCGGCGACAAGGAGACCCTGCTCCGCCAGACCATCGCCGACCACTCCGATCGGGCCCTGGCCCGCAACATGGCCGCGGTCGAACGCCTCACCGGCGACGGCCCCGACCTGCGCGCGATGCTCGAAGAGGTCGGCGGGCAACTGCTCCGCTGCTACGTCGACGACGCCTCGTGGGCCCTGCGCCGCCTCCTGTCGGCCGAGATCGGCCAGTTCCCCGACCTCATCGACATCGTCCAGGGACGCGCCGCCGACCGCGTCCTCCAGGCCCTCGCCGACCGCCTGGGCCGCCTCTCGCTCGCCGGCCGGCTGCGCACCGCCGACCCGCTCCTGGCCGCCGAACACCTCTCCGCCCTGCTCACCGGCACGATGGACACCCGCGCCCGCCTCGGCACCCGGCCCCTGCCCGACGCCGAACTGACCGCCATGACACGCGCCGCCGTCGACACCTTCCTCCGGGCGTTCGCCGCCGAGCCCGTGGCACCGGGCCCGCCACCGGACTAGACTCGCGCCCGTGCTCCTCCCCCGTGCGTAGGACCCCGGCCCCGCCGCGCTGACGACCCGCGCGGCACTCCGGCGTCCCTGCACACCGCGCGCGCCGCGCGCCGAGCACGTCCGAGGACCCCCCTGTGCCTTCGCCTACCCGGGCTCCGTCGTACGCCGCCGTCCTCCTGACCCCGCACGTCCGCCGCGTCTTCACCGCCGCGCTGCTGGGCCGCCTCTCCTACGGGACGGTCTTCCTCTCCCTGATCCTCGCGCTCGCCCACGCCACCGGCTCCTACACCCAGGCGGGCACGGCACTGGCCCTGAACGGCGCCGCCTCGTCCCTGCTGTCGCCGCTGCGCGCCAAACTCATCGACAGGCACGGGCCGCACCGCACCCTGCCCCCGATGGCCGTCGCCTACTCGGGACTGCTGGCGGCCATCTCAGCACTCACCTGGCACCCCGGCGCGCCCGCCGCCCTCCTATCGGCCCTCGCGTGCGCGGCTGGCGCCTGCGCTCCCCCACTCGGCCCCGTGATGCGGACGCTTTGGAGCGACCTGCTGCCCGACCGGCCCCTGCTGCAACGCGCCTACAGCCTCGACACCGTCGCCGAAGAGCTGCTCTTCGTCACGGGCCCCCTGCTCGCCGGACTGGCCGCCGCGCTCACCACGCCCGCACTGGGCGTCGCCGCGAGCGCCGCCCTCGTGCTCGCCGGCACCCTCGCCCTGACCACGTCCCCGTTCGTCCGCGACCGTGACCGGACCCGCGCGGCACCGGCCGGCGGACGAGCGGGGACGCGGATCGCCGCCACGCTCTGGCGGCCGATCGCGGTGGCCGCCGGCCTCGGCGCGTGCCTGAGCGCGTTCACCCTGCTCCTCGTCGTCTTCACCGCACGGCACCACCAGCCGTCCGCGGTCGCCTGGATCGAGGCGGCACTGGCCGCAGGCAGTGCCGCCGGTGGGCTCGCCCACGGGACGATCACGTGGCGGCTTCCCGCGCAGATGCGCCTCCCGCTGCTCGCCGCCGGGCCCGGCCTGATCACAGCCACGGCCGGCCTCGCCCCCTCGGTGCCGTGGCTGGCACTGGCCGCGGGCGCCGCCGGGGTGTTCGTCGCGCCGGTCCTGACCACCGCCTACCTGCTGACCGACGAGCTCACCGCGCCGCACGACCGGACCCGGGCCGGCGCGTGGGTCAACGCCGCGTTCAACGCGGGCTCGGCGGCCGGGACGGCCGCCGCGGGACCGCTCGCGGACACCGTCCCGCTCCCCCTCTGCTTCCCGCTGGCGACCGTCCCCCTGCTCACGGTGGCTGCGGTCACCGCCCTACGGCGGACCACTCGGTGACGCGCGACGATCGGACGATCTTTGTCGGTGGCCTCGGCTATGTTGACCGTTCGCTCCCCCACGCCGGAAGGCCCCGATGTCCACCGACTTGTTCGGCTTGCGCGTCCTCGATCTCGACCACGAGCGGCGGCGCGTGCGCTTCCGGGTGTTCGTCGTCTACTACGAGCCGTCCTGGGGAACGGGCGACCTGCTGCCGAACGACCCGAGCTTCTTCTTCCGCGCCCTGTGGGAGGGCGCCCAGGACTCCCACGAGCGGGAGCGGCTGACCGACCTGATCGGCTGGCGCGAGCTGCTCGACGAAGAGTGGGTCGACCGCCACACCCACCGCTTCGTCTCGCACGTCGAACGCCTGGCCACCCGCAACCACCCCGTCGACGACGACGCCTTCGAAAGCCTGGCGATGTTCTACTACGAGCGCGACGGAGGCTGGCAGGACGAGCATCTGCTCGCCCAGGGCGACTACGACGTCCAGGTCACCGACTCCCGCTGGATGGCCACGCTGCGTCCCGGCCAGAGCTGGGGCACCACGTTCTACCCGTCCAACGCCGCGCCCCCGCCCGAGAAGGCCGACGGCCTCGAGGCGGAGTACGCCGCGCTCGCCGCGGGCGGTGACACAGGCGCCGCGTTCGCCCTCGGCTGGCTCCGCCAGGACCGGGGCGACACCGAGGGCGCCGCCTTGGCCTACCGGCAGGCGGCCGGAACCGACGACCAAGGGGATCGGGCCAAGGCCCTCCTCTATCTCGCGGCCCTGCACGCCGGCCAGGACGACACGCACGCGGCCCGCGCCGCGTACGAGGACGCCCTCGCCTGCGAGGCCGTCTGGACGCAGAATCTGTACCGGTCCCACGCCGCCCTCGGCCTCGGCGCCCTCCTGCGGGCGAGCGGCGACGAAGACGGGGCCCAGGCCGCGTACGCGCTCGCCGAGGAGGCCGCCCAGGAGGCGCGCGGCCTCAGCCTGGTGCGGGAAGCCCGCCGGCTGGCCAATACGGAGACCTGGGTCGAGCGAACCTGCCGCGCCCTCCAGGAGACGGGCCGGGACGACGCCGAGCGGACGCTCGCCGACGCCTGCGGCTCAGCGGCGGCGGCCCGGTTCGGCGTGGCCCTGACGGAACGGGAGAACGACCGGGCCCGAACCGAGCTGGCAGGGCTCACCGACCCCGCCGAACTGGAGACCGCCGCCGCCATCGGGCTCGACCTCGCGGCCGTCCGGACGCGCGAGGACGACGACGCCGCCGTGAACGAGGCCATGCTGGCGGTCATGGCGACCGGCAGGCCCGCCGAGGGATACCGCCGCGCCCTCGCGGAAGGTCTCGTCGGCACCGTCTCGGGGCCCATGTCCAAGCCGGAGAAGGTCGTGTTCCACCTGCTCCGACTACTCAAGGACAGCGGCGACCTCGACGGCGTCACCCGGCTGGCGCAGACCGCGGAGCCGGCCCACCCGAGGGTCGCGGCGAGCGCCTTCCACTTCCTCGGCGTCACCGGCATCGAACGCGACGACCCGCAGCGGGCGGCCGGGTGGCTGCGCCGCGGGGCCGCGCTCACCGAGCCCGACGAGGACGCGGCGGCGGGCCCCGCCTACGACCTCGGCGTCGTCCTCGCCGGACAGGACGACCCGGACGGCGCCCGCGACGCGTTCGGCCAGGCGGAGAACGGGTTCGTCTACCTGGGCGACAAGGCGCGGGCGGCGTGCCGCCTGGCAGAACTGCTGAACGGGCAGGGCGACCGGGCCGCGGCGTCCGCCGCCTGGACGCGGGCGGCGTTCTGGCACGCACGGCTCGAACTCGGCTCGGACGAACACGCCGCATGGTCGATCCGCAAGCTCGGGGACCTGCTCGCCGAAGCGGGCGAGAGCACGCCGGCACGGCAGGCCCATCACCTGGCGGACGAGACCCAGGAATCGGACGTGGCACCCGCGGCCGGCGCGTGCGCCGCCTTCCACTACGCCAGGTGGATCCAGGCCGGGGGCCACCGGGAGCAGGCGCTCACGCTGCTGCGGGCGATCTCCGACGACTCCGGACCGTACGCGGTGAAGGCGGCGCGTGCCCTTCGCGCGGCCACCCGCGAGCCCGCCGTCCCAGGTGCAGACGGTGCAGACGGCGACGCGCGGCGGGCGGCCGGCGGCCCCTCGTGATCAGCGCCGGGCGGGGAAGCGCGCCATCAGCGCCGCGAACTCCTCCAGCGACACCTTGCCGTCGTGGTTCTGGTCGGCCGCCACCACGACCTCGACGGCACGGGTGTCGGTGATCTCCTGCCCGAGCGCGCGCATCAGGTTCTTCAGCTCGGCCGTCGAGAGGTAGCCGTCGCCGTCGGCGTCCAGCAGCTCGAAGGTCGCCTTGTACTCGCTCACATCGGCCATGCGGGCCGCCTCTCGGTCGCGGATCGTCGGGCGACAGGACGGTAGCACCGGTGCCCGCGACCGCGCGTCCGGCCCGATGCCTTGACATTGTAAGGTCGAGCCTGGAGTGCCGGAGCGCCCGGTGGCGGCCATAATCGGGTGAGTGCCGCGCTCGTACGAATTCCTCGATCACCCCGGGCCGATCCCGTTCGCCCACCGAGGCGGCGCAGTCGGCCGTCCCGAGAACTCCATGGCCGCCTTCCAGCGCGCCGCCGACCTCGGCTACCGCTACCTGGAGACCGACGTCCACGCGACCGCCGACGGCGTCGTGGTCGCCTTCCACGACCGCACCCTCGACCGGGTGACCGACCGCACCGGCGTCATCGGCCGGCTCCCCTACACCGAGGTCGCCAAGGCCCGCATCGGGGGCGCCGAGCCCGTCCCCCGGCTGGAGGAGATCCTCGGATCCTGGCCGCGCGCGCGGGTCAACATCGACCTGAAGGACCCCGGCGTGATCGGCCCGCTCGCCCGGACGCTGCACCGCGCCGGCGCCTGGCACCGGGTGTGCATCACCTCGTTCTCGACCCGCCGGCTCGCCCGGATGCGCGCCCGGCTGCCGCTGTTCACCGACCAGGACGTGTGCACCGCCCTCGGCCCGCGCGGCGTGATGGCGCTGCGCGCCAAGTCCTACGGCGGCCCCACCGCCAAGCTGGTGCGGCTCGCGGCCACCGGCGTGGCGTGCGCGCAGGTCCCCTACGGGCTGGGCCCGCTCCCCTTCGTCACCGAGGCGTTCATCGCCCAGGCCCACGAACTCGGCCTCAGGGTGCACGCCTGGACGGTCAACGACGCCGCCGAGATGGGCCGGCTCCTGGACCTCGGGATCGACGGGATCATGACCGACGAGCTGGTCACCCTGCGCCATGTCATGGCCGCGCGCGGCCTGTGGCACCGCACCGGCTGAGAGCGCCGGGCAACGCCGGACGGGACCGGCCGGTCAGCCGGTGCGGTGCCGCCGCGCGCTCAGGGGCCGAAGCCGGGCGGACGGGGCGGGCCGGGCGGGCGGTACTCGGCCGCGATGCCCAGCGGCGCCGGCCCCGGCCCCGGCCGCTCGGCCTGCGGCGCGGCCGTGCCCGTCCGGGTCAGATCGGCGCGCTGGGCCCGTAGGCTCTCAAGAAGCTCCAGGTCTTCGGCCGACACCAGGGCCGCCATCGGCTTGCCGCGCCGTGTGAGCACGACCGGCTCACCCGTGTAGGCGACCCGGTTGACCAGGTCGGCGAACTGGGCTCGAGCTTCCGTTACCGGAACATCCACGGGATTCATCGTATAGCGAACCGGCTTGGTGCCGACCCCCGTGAGATGTACGGTCTGTACAGATCATCTTTGGGAGGGCTCATGCGCACATCACCGGAACCGGGGTTCACCCCGCAACGGCCGGAGACCTACGTCGGACGGTCGCGGGCACAGGCCGCCGAGATCCCGCAGCTCGCGCAGGCGGCGCTGTTCGAACGGCTGCTCGCGCAGCGGATCGTGTTCCTCGGCCAGGAGATCGACGACGGGGTGGCCAACCAGATCAACGCCCAGCTCCTGCTGCTGGCCGCCCAGGACTCCCGGCGGGACATCACGATCTACATCAACTCCCCCGGCGGCGTGGTCGACGCCGGGATGGCGATCTACGACATGATGCAGTTCGTCCCGAACGACATCTCCACCGTCGCGATGGGCATGGCCGCCTCGATGGGGCAGACCCTGCTGTGCGCCGGGGCGGCCGGCAAGCGCTACGCGCTCCGGAACGCGCGGGTGATGATGCACCAGCCGCACGGCGGCATCGGCGGCACCGCCTCCGACATCAAGATCCAGGCCGAGCAGTCGCTGTACCTCAAGCGGACGCTGGCCGAGCGGACCGCCTTCCACACCGGGCAGCCGCTCGAGCGGATCGAGGCCGACAGCGACCGGGACCGCTGGTTCACCGCCGAGCAGGCCCGCGAGTACGGCATGGTCGACCACGTCATCGACAACACCGACCGGGTGGGCTCCTGATGGGCCCGAGCGCCGAGAGCCGCTACATCCTGCCCTCCTTCGTCGAGCGGACCTCGTACGGGACCAAGGAGAGCACGCCGTACAACAAGCTGTTCGAGGACCGCATCGTGTTCCTCGGCACGCCGGTCGACGACACCAGCGCCAACGACATCACCGTGCAGCTCCTGGCACTGGAGGGAATGGACCCCGACCGGCCCATCTACCTCTACATCAACTCGCCGGGCGGCTCCTTCACGGCGATGATGGCCATCCTCGACACGATGCAGTACATCAAGCCGGAGGTCGAGACCACCTGCGTCGGGCAGGCCGCCTCGGCCGCGGCGATCCTGCTGGCCGCCGGGAAGCCCGGCACCCGGGCCGCGCTGGCCAACGCGCGGATCCTGCTGCACGAGCCGGCCGTCGGGACCTCCCGCGGGCAGTCCAGCGACCTGGAGATCCAGGCGCGGGAGATCCTGCGGCTCCGCGCCGAGATGGAGTCGATCCTGGCGGAGGCGACCGGCCGCGATCCCGAGACGGTCCGCCGCGACCTGGATCGCGAGCGGTACTTCACCGCCGAGGAGGCGCGCGAGTACGGGCTGATCGACGAGGTGCTCACCAGCCGCTAGCCGGGACGGCGCCGGAGATTTCCGCCGGCGCCGGGCGGGAGGCCGCAAAGAGCAGGGTTGGATCAGGCCCCGGGCGGGAATCTTGAGACGGGATCCAGCGTTGGTCTGGACAAGACCTCAAGCCGTCTGGGAGGCACTTGACGATGGCCGAGCGCGCACTTCGCGGCACCCGACTCGGAGCGACGAGCTACGAGAACGATCGCAACACCGATCTGGCCCCTCGGCAAGAGGTGGACTACACCTGCACCAAGGGCCACCGGTTCACCGTGACGCTCGCAGCCGAGGCCGAGGTGCCCATGACCTGGGAATGCCGTAGCTGCGGCGCCACCGCCCTGCGGGTCGACGGCGAGCTCCCCCAGACCAAGAAGGGGAAGCAGCCGCGCACCCACTGGGACATGCTCATGGAGCGCCGGACGCTCGAGGACCTCGAGGAGGTCCTGGCCGAGCGCCTGGCGATCCTGCGGGCGGGACGCAGAAGGACCGCCTGACCGATCGAACGACGTATCGCACCGGCAATGCGTCGGAAGGGGCTCGTGCCGCCATCGGCGGCACGAGCCCCTTCCGCTTCTTCCGCTTCGGTGGCCCCGGCGGGCCTCGGTGATCAGTCCTGGGAGGGGCGGTCGTCGTCGTGGACGACCTCGCCGCGCACGACCGGGCCCCTGGGCACGCTCGCCCCGCCGTCGGCGTCAGAGCGACCTCTCGGCCCCGCGGGCCCGAACCCGCCGTCGGTCGTGCCGGGCGGGAACATCATCGCGCCGCGCGCCTCGGCGGCCCGCATCCGCCGCTCGGCGAAGCGGGCCAGCGGCCGGCGGACGAGCGGGCGGGTGAACGGCAGCACGAACAGCAGCCCGACCACGTCGGTGACGAAGCCCGGGACGGCGATGAGCACGCCGCCCGCCAGCACCAGCGCCGCGTCGGCGAGCCGGCGGTCGGTCATCGCCCCGCGCTGGAACGCGTCCTGGAGGGCCCGCCAGGCGCGCCGCCCCTCACGCCGGACGATCCAGGCGCCCACGGCGGCACCGGCGAGCAGGAGCAGGACGGTCCACCAGCCGCCGATCGCCTGCCCCACCTGGATGATCACGTAGATCTCCAGGGCCGGCATCAGCAGGAACGCCAGGACCAGCACGAGCGGCAGCATGACTCCATCTTCGCTAGGCGGTGGTGCCTCTAGCTTGGACAACGCCGCCGGGGCTCCGATCGTTTCCCCAGATCGGGGACGGACCGAAGAAACCGGCGGCGGCCCCGGATACGGGCGGGGGCGCGGTCAGCGGCGGGATCGGAGCCTGCCGACCCGGTCGGCCATCCCCCACTGGGTCACCCGCCACATGGCCTCGGCCACGATGTCGCGGCTCATCTTGCTGCTGCCGTGGGTGCGGTCGACGAAGGTGATGGGAACCTCGACGACCTTCAGGCCCTGCCGCAGCGCGCGCAGCGCCAGGTCGATCTGGAAGCAGTACCCGCGCGAGTCGACCCCGTCGAGGCCGAGCTTCTCCAGGGTCGCGGCCCGGAACGCGCGGTAGCCGCCGGTGGCGTCGTGCAGCGGGACGCCCAGCACCATCCGCGTGTAGGTGTTGGCGCCGCGCGAGAGCACCTCCCGCGACTTGGGCCAGTTGCGGACCTTGCCGCCGGGCACCCAGCGGGCGCCGATCACCAGGTCGGCGTCCTCCAGCGCGGCGAGCAGCCGCGGGAGCTCCTCGGGCTGGTGCGAGCCGTCGGCGTCCATCTCGACCATGACGTCGTAGCCGTGCTCGGCGGCCCAGCGGAACCCAGCGATGTAGGCGGTGCCGAGGCCGTTCTTGCCGGTGCGGTGCAGCACCTTGACCTGCTCGTCGTCCGCGGCGAGCGCGTCGGCCAGGTCGCCGGTGCCGTCGGGGCTGGCGTCGTCCACGACCAGCACGTCCACGGGGGGCGCCGCGGCCCGGACCCTGCGGGTGATGCGCTCGATGTTGTCCCGCTCGTTGTAGGTCGGGATGATCACGAGCACCCGGCCGAGGTCGGCTGGGATCTCCATCGGTGTCAATTCCCCTCGTTCTTCCTGGTGGTCGACCATGCGGCCACGCCGACGGCCCCGAGCGCCAGCGCGGCCAGCGCCCACTCGGGGAGGGCACCCAACCGGTCGGACAGCGTACGCGACGTACGGGCCGGGACGCTCGCCACCTGGATGTCCGGGACGAATTCCCTCGACCGGTCGATCATCCGGCCGTCCGGGGCGACGATCGCGCTGATCCCGCTGGTCGCCGCCACCAGGATCGTACGGCCATGTTCGACGGCCCGCAGCCGCGACATGGCGATCTGCTGCGGCGGGAGGCTGGTCATGCCGTAGGTGGCGTTGTTGGTCTGGACGACCAGCAGCTCGCCGCCGGCCACGTCGCGCACCTCCTGGTCGTAGGCGACCTCGAAGCAGATCACGTCGCCGATCGTGACCGGGCCGAGACGCATCACCCCCGAGCGGGTGCCCTTGGCGAAGTCGCGCGGGATCCGCTGGAAGCGGGTGATCAGCTTGGTGAGGACGTCGCGGAACGGCAGGTACTCGCCGAACGGCACCGGGTGCCGCTTGACGTAGTAGTCGCCGGGGCCGGTGCGCGGGTCCCAGACGATGCCGCGGTTCTCGACCTTCTCGCCGTCGGGTGTGTCGGTGAGCGCGCCGACCAGCACCGGCACGCCGATCTCGCGGACGGCGCCGTCGATGGCCTGGTAGGCGTCGGGCTCGACGTAGGGGTCCAGGTCGCTGGCGTTCTCGGGCCACACCACCAGCTCGGGCCGGGCCACCTGGCCGGCGCGGACCTGTGCGGCGAGCTCGCGGGTGCGCTGGACGTGGTTGTCGAGCACGGCCTTGCGCTGGCTGTTGAAGTCCATGCCGAGCCGGGGCACGTTGCCCTGGATGACCGCGACGGTGACCGGCTCGCCCTCGGACGGGGTGGGGATGAGCAGCCCGCCGCCGAAGATCAGCGCGGCGGCGGCCAGCGCCACCGCGACGGGCCGGATCGCCTGCCGGTAGCCCGGTCCCCGTTCTGCCCGCTCCCGCGGCCCCTGGTCAGGCCGCAGGCCGTCCGTCTCGGGGCCGTCCGTGGCACCGGCGGGGTCCGTGGTGCCGGGGTCCGTGCTGCCGGGGCGCGCGCGGCGGGCCCGCAGGAGCGCCGCGGCGGCGTAGGCCAGCAGCCCGCCGAGCAGCGCCGTGAGGAAGCTGACCAGTGGCGCGCCGCCGAGCGAGGCGAACGGCGTCAGTGGGGTGTCGGTCTGGCTGAACGCCAGCCGCGCCCAGGGGAAGCCGCCGAAGGGCACCCGCCCGCGGATCAGCTCCTCGGCGACCCAGAGCGCCGCGGTCCACAGCGGCCAGCCGGGCAGGCGGGTGACCAGCGCCACGCCCGCGCCGAGGGGGACGAGGTAGAGGGCCTGCACCAGGCCCAGCAGCACCCAGGCGTCCGGCCCGATCTTGACGATCCCGTCGAGGACCGGGATGAAGAACGCGGTGCCGCCCACGAAGCCCAGCCAGGCGCCCGTCCGCGCGGACGTGCCGCGCAGCGCCAGGGTGAGCACCGCGACGCCGATCGGGGCCAGCGGGATCAGGTCGGCGGGCGGGAAGGCCAGCCACATGAGCAGCCCGGCGGCCACGGCGACCAGGGTGCGGGGCCAGCCCGCGCGGCCCCCGTGGCGCAGCGCGGCGGCCAGCCGTGCCCCCCTGCCCGTGCGGGCGGAGCCGTCCCGGCCTTCGTCCGAACCGGTGCCCGCGGGCCGTTTCGGCATGGTCTCCTGCGCCACTCCACACCTCGTTCACTCGGGCCACTGGCCGGAACGCTACCGGCCCCGGGCGACCGCGGCGACCGCGGCGCCACCGGTGCCGCGCGCCCGCGCGGGGCGCCCCTCTGCCGTTCATCATCTCGTCCCCGTGCGGAGGGCCGGCGCCGCAGGGTCCGCCCAGCCGCAGGGGGCGGGCAAGGACCGGGGTGGGCGGGGCACGCGTTAGAGCGCTCTACAGCGCGCGGACGACAACGGACACGGAAGAGGGCCCGTGACATCCGTCGGGCCGGAGTCGCCCCACAGGCGGTGGGAACGATGCACCGTTTTCTACTGGATGTCCGGGCCCTTCCCGGGTCCAACCCCCCGCCCGACCGGGCGGCTCCGCTCCGACGCGGTGGCCGGTCACCACACTGGCTCGGACGGGGACAGCGCGAGATCCGCTGTGGCCCCCGTCGCGGCGCGGTGTCCGGTGGCGCCTCGAGCGGCCGATCGGTGAGTCCCGTGGTGGACTGCAGCAAAACTACCGACTTCCACGGCCTTGTCAACCGCCGCATGTTCTGCGGTGACTCCATGTTCAGCCAGCTCAGCGCCATGATCAGGGCAATCTTGGAATTCGCCCCGGTCAGCGGCTCACCGGCCGGTGTCCGACACCACCACGACCCCGGTGGCGGTGACCGCCACGATCGGCTCGGCGAGCGCCTCGGCCGCGGAGTCGCCCCGGTCGGGACGGCCGCGGCACACCACCCTCGCCTCGAAGTCCATGGTGCGGCTGCGGCGGCCCGCCCGGGTCACCGTGGCGGTCGTCTCCAGCATGTCCCCGGCCCGCACCGGGGCGCGGAACTGGACGTCGGAGTAGGAGGCGAACAGCCCCTCGTCGCCGTCGGCGCGGACGCACACCTCGGTGGCGACGTCGCCGAACAGGCCGAGGACGTAGGCGCCGTCCACCAGGTTCCCGGCGTAGTGGGCGTGCGCGTACGGGACGTACCGCCGGTGGGTGACGCTGAACCCCTCGCTCGGACCGCTCATCGGTTCTCCTCTCGTGGCAGCAGGGCGTGGACGAGGTAGCTGGCGACCTCGGCGGGGGTGGTGCCCCGGCCGAAGATCCGGTCCACGCCGAGGTCCTCGGCGGACACGGTGTCGAAGCGGGGACCGCCGACCACCAGCAGCGGCCGGCCCATCCCGGCGGCGACCGCGGTCGGGTACTCGGCGTGGAAGGCGGCGGCCATCTGCTTGGTGTTGTGCAGGTGCGCGTTGCGCTGGGTGACGACCTGGGAGACCAGCACCGCGTCGGCGTCGGCGGCTTTGGCCCGCTCCACCAGTTCGGCAACGGTCACCTGGGCGCCCATGTTGACCACCTCGACCTCGCGGTAGTATTCCAGCCCCTTCTCCCCCGCGAACCCCTTGACGTTGAGGATCGCGTCGATGCCGACGGTGTGCGCGTCGGTGCCGATGCAGGCGCCCACCACGACCAGCCGCCGGTTCAGCGACGCGCGGATCGCCAGATCGGTCTCCTTGGCGCTGAGCAGCGGGAACTCCCGCTCGGGCGGCGCGGGGATGCTCGCGTAGTCGATCAGGTGGCCGGCCCGGCCGTACACGATGAAGAAGGTGAAGTCGGGGCCCATCGGCTTGGCGTGCACGACGCTGGCCGGGTCCAGGCCCATCTTCCCGGCGAGCTGGAGCGCGGCGGCCTCGGCGCGCTTGCCGGCCGGGACGGGCAGGGTGAACGACATCTGGATCATGCCGTCGCCGGTGGTGTCCCCGTACGGCCGGATGACCTGGCGGGTGTCGGCGGGCTCGGCGGGGGCCTGCGTGCTCCCGGCGGGGCTCTCGATCGTCATGCGGGCACCTCCTCGGCGTGGGCGGCGTGCGGGTCCTCGGTGTCGAGGATCTCGATGGCGGGGTTGAGGTATCCGTCGGCGCGCTCGACGACGCCGTCCAGCCCCTTGCCGCCGTCCGGGGGCCGCCGGGTGATCCCGAAGGTGCCCTCGGCGATGGCGGTCAGCAGCCCGTCGCCCTCGACGCGCTCGAGCAGCTCGACCGACTCGGCCAGCACCTGCCGGGCGCGCTGGACGATGAAGCCGTCCGGGCGCGGGACGAAGTCCTCGGCGAGGCTCCCGCAGGCGTCCCGGACGTAGCGGACGTTCTCCAGCGCGAGGTCGCGGTCGGACAGCCACGGCGTGTGGATGCCCTCGGTCATCATCCCGATCAGGATGATCGACTGGCCGGTCATCACCCCGGCCAGGTTGAAGAACGCGTCGAGCAGGTAGCCGGCGAAGATGTTGCCGGTCATGTGCTTGGTCGGCGGCATGTACTTCAGCGGCGCCCCGGGGAACAGCTCGCGCACCAGCTGCGCGTGCGCGAGCTCCAGCCGGAACGACTCGGGCACCGCCGGGTTGATCTCGAAGGCGTGGCCGAGGCCGAGCTGGGCGTCGGCGAGACCGGCCTCGTGCCCGAACCGCTCGTTGAGGAGCTGGCTGACGATCACGGTGTGCGCGGCGTCGACCGCGTCGGCGGTGGTGAGGTAGTTATCCTCGCCGGTGTTGATCATGATGCCGGCGCGGGCGTGGATCTGCCGGGAGAACCGCTGGTCGATGAACGTCCGGCGGGGGTTGATGTCGCGGAAGATGATCCCGTACATGCAGTCGTTCAGCATCATGTCCAGGCGCTCCAGCCCGGCGAGCGTCGCGATCTCGGGCATGCACAGCCCGGAGGCGTAGTTGGTGAGCCGGACGTAGCGGCCGAGCTCGCGCGACACGTCGTCGAGCGCGGCGCGCATCAGCCGGAAGTTCTCCTGCGTGGCGTAGGTGCCGGCGTAGCCCTCGCGGGTGGCGCCCTCGGGCACGAAGTCCAGCAGCGACTGGCCGGTCGAGCGGATCACCGCGACGACGTCGGCGCCCTCCCGGGCGGCGGCCTGCGCCTGCGGGATGTCCTCGTAGATGTCGCCGGTCGCGACGATGAGGTAGATCCACGGCTGCGCGGGGTCGGCCCCCGTCCCCGGCGAGGGACGGCCGCCGGCGCCGCCGGTGAGCATCCGGTCGCGTTCCGCGCGGCGGCGGTCGATGCGGTTCATGCCGGTGCGGGCGGCCTGCCGGGCGGCGTCGGCGGCGTGGCCGGCGTCGGCCCCGGCCGGGAGGCGGAAGCGGACGCGGCCCCGCGCGGCGGCCCGGGCCAGCTCGCCCAGATCGCCGTACGGGCCGTTCAGCAGCGCGTCCCACACCGGGAGGGCCACGCCGTGCTCCAGGCCGACCTGGTCGCGGACCGCGTCGGCGAGGTGGTTGACCCAGGGGCGCCCGCCGTCATCGGCACCCGACATCCCCGCCAGGCGCAGCAGCGCGCGCTCGACCGACACGGTCGTGTGGGTGCGGGCCATCCGGATGATCGGTTCCGCGGCGCGCGCGGCCAGCCCCCGGGCGGCGCGCACCACCTCCGGATCGAGATCGAGTTTCCCTTGCGGCGTCATTGCCGTCTCCCCTCACTCGTCCCTGCCTCCAAGCCGGACCCGGCAATCGTCCGTCCCAGCTTGACCGTTACAGGAGATCTTCCGGGATGTACCCCGATATCCGCAAGAACTCTCCGCCCCCGGAAACTGGGGGATGATCGGTGTCCCGACCCCGCTCCGGGCGGCCGAAAGAAGCCGATCCTCGCGACGGGAGCCCTCCTTGTCCATCCTCAGGGCGCCCCGCGTGGCTCGCCCCCTGGCGGCGCCGCTCCTGGCGCTCCCGCTCCCGCTCACGGCCGCGGGCACGGGCACGGGCACGGGCACGGGCACGGGCACGGGCGGAGCCACCGAGGAGGACGGCAAGCCGGTGTTCCACGCCGAGTACGAGCTGCCCTGGACCGCTTCTGCGCGCAGGCGCGGCGGCTCGGACTCAGCTCCATCCACAAGAAGGCCGACCTGCCCGCCGAACGGCGGCCCTGCACCCGCTGACGTAACCGTTCGATGACGGTCGGTGAAATATCCACTCCAACTACTAATCGTGAGTTTACTATCACGTGAAGTAGCGGCCGGACCGCGCGCGGGCCGGCCGGAGGCGTCCTCCGTTCGGGGAAGAGGGTCATGATCGTCTATCTTCTGGCCGCGGCGTGCGCGATCGGCGTGGTGCTCATCGCGAGCCGCATGGTGCTCCGGCTCCGGTTCGGCACCGACGACGCCGATCCCGACGGGCCCACCTCGTCGCACACCGGGGCGATGCTCTCGGCGCTGTTCCTGCTGACGTTCGCCATCGCGATCGTGGTGCCCTGGACCAGCGCCGACGCCGCCCGCTCCAACACCTACACCGAGAGCCAGGCCGTGGTGGAGGCGTACTGGGCGGCGGGACGGCTGCCCGCCCCCGACGCCGAGCGCACCCGGGCCGAGCTGCGCGACTACGTCCGGGTCGTGCGCGGGCCCGAGTGGCGGCTGATGGCCCACGGGCGGATGAGCCCCGACGGGTCGGCCCGGCTCGACCGGATCCGCCGCGAGATCACCGCTCTGAAGGCCGCGGGCGACGAGTCGCGCGACGCCAGGGCGGCGGTGCTCGACCACCTCACCGAGATCTCCGCCGCGCGCCACCAGCGCGCGATGGACGCGCGGACCACGCCGCCGCGCGCGCTGCTGGTGATGACCTTGCTGACCGGGCTGGTGATCATCCTGCTGCCGTTCCTGGTGGGCGCCCGCCCGCGCGGCATGGCGCTGGTGCCGCTCGCGCTGATGTCGGGGCTGCTGGCGGTCGGCATGTACCTGACGATCGACATCGCGCACGTGTTCACCGGGGCCCTGGCGGTCCATCCGGACGCCTTCACCAGCGT
Source organism: Spirillospora sp. NBC_01491 (assembly GCF_036227065.1). Classification (GTDB taxonomy): domain Bacteria; phylum Actinomycetota; class Actinomycetes; order Streptosporangiales; family Streptosporangiaceae; genus Spirillospora; species Spirillospora xylanilytica. Next base: position 559,167 of record NZ_CP109432.1, on the reverse strand, counting down.
CCAGGCCGAGCTGCTGCGCATCACGAGGGGTGGCTGACGGTGCGGCCCGGCCCGGTGGTCCTCCCCGCCGTGGTCGCCGCGGCGCTGGCCTTCCCCTCGGCCTCGCTCGCCCTCCCCGCGCCCGCACGGGCGGCGCCCGCCGCCGCGTCGACACCGCTGATCGGCGTGTGCGTCGGCGTCGACGTCGGGGGAATCGTGGGCGTGCACGCCAGCGTCGGTGTCCTGGGCCACCACCACTGCCCGCGTCCGCCGAAGCCGCCGCATCCCGCACACCCCCCACACCCCCCACACCCCCCACACCCCCCACACCCCCCACACCCGCCGCATCCACCGCACCCGCCGCACCATCCGCACCATCCGGCGCCCCCGCATCCGCCCAAGCCGCCCGAACCTCCGAAGCCGCCGGTCGTCGTCCCGCCGAAGACACCGAAGACGCCGAGGCCGCCGCAGCCTCCGGCGCCGCCTCCCGCGTCACCGCCTCCGAACGGGCACCAGGCCGCACCGGCGCCCAGGCCGCCGGTGCCGCGCCCGGCGCCCGTGGTCAGGCCCTCCCCCGCGCCCTCACGCGCCGCGCCCGTTCCCGCACCGTCCGGGACGTCCGGTACACCGTCGGCCTCGGCCCCGTCGTCGCGGTCGCGGCCGAAGGCGGCGAAGCAGCCGCAGCGGCGTTCCGATCCCCTCAAGACCACCCTGGTACTGGTGGTGATAGCGGTCGTCGTCAGCGCCGGCACGGCCATCGCGTTCGCGCGCTGACGGCTCAGCCGAGCCGGGCCCGCAGGTAAGGGGCGGTGCGCCCGGCGAGGGAGGACGCGACCTCGGCGGGCGTTCCGCTCGCGACGACGCGGCCGCCCTCGTCGCCGCCCCCGGGACCGAGGTCCAGCACGTGGTCGGCGGACGCCACCATGTCCATGTCGTGCTCCACGACGACGACGGTGGCGCCGCCGTCCACCAGCGCGTGCAGCTGGCGGGTGAGCAGCGCGGAGTCGGCCGGGTGCAGGCCGGTGGTGGGCTCGTCGAGCAGGTAGAGGGTGTGGCCGCGGCGGGCGCGTTGCAGCTCGGAGGCGAGCTTGATGCGCTGCGCCTCCCCGCCCGACAGCTCGGTCGCCGGCTGCCCCAGCCGCAGGTAGCCGAGGCCGACCTCGCGCAGGGTCTCCAGGGAGCGGGCGGCGGGGCGCACATCGGCGAGGAACGACGCGGCCTCGTCCACCGTCATGTCCAGGACGCCGGCGACGTTCACGCCCCGGTAGGTGATCTCCAGGGTGGCGGGGTTGTAGCGGGCGCCGTGGCAGACGTCGCAGACGGCGTAGGTGGTGGGCAGGAACAGCAGCTCCACCGAGATGTGGCCCTCGCCCTGGCAGTGGTCGCACCGGCCGCCGGGCACGTTGAAGGAGAAGCGCGAGGGGCCGTAGCCGCGGGCGCGGGCCTCGGCGGTGCCGGCGAACAGCTTGCGGACCGCGTCGAACAGCCCGGTGTAGGTCGCCAGGTTGGACCTCGGGGTGCGGCCGATGGGCCGCTGGTCGACCCGCACGACCCGTTCGATCCCGGCGCCGACGTGCTCGCCCGCCTCCACCGCCCGCTCGCCGAGGACGTCCACCAGGGTCGACTTCCCCGATCCCGACACCCCGGTCACGGCGGTGAACACCCCGAGGGGGACGTCGGCGTCCAGGCCGCGCAGGTTGTGCCGGGTGACCTCGCGCAGCCGCAGCACCCCGGCGGGCTCGCGCGGTTCCCGGCGCGGCGGGCGGATCTCGCCGAACAGGTAGGGGCGGGTGACCGAGGCGGGGACCGCGCGCAGTCCCTCGACCGGCCCGCTGTGCAGCACCAGACCGCCGTGCTCGCCCGCCCCCGGGCCGACGTCGACCAGCCAGTCGGCGTGCCGGACGACCTCCATGTCGTGCTCGATCAGGAAGACGCTGTTGCCCGCTGCCTTCAGCCGCTCCAGCACCGACATCAACGACTCGGTGTCGGCGGGGTGCAGCCCGGCCGAGGGCTCGTCGAGCACGTAGACGACGCCGAACAGGCCCGAGCGGAGCTGGGTGGCCAGCCGCAGCCGCTGGAGCTCCCCCGCCGACAGCGACGGGCTCGGCCGGGCGGTGCTGAGGTAGCCGAGGCCGAGTTCGGTCAGCACCTCGATGCGGGCCGTGAGGTCGCGCGTCAGCACCGCCGCCGGGCCCTCGCCGCCGGTGTGGGGGCGCAGCGCGTCGGCGAGGTCGGCCAGGGGCAGCGCGGCCAGCTCGGCGATGGTCCGTCCGGCGAACGTCACCGCGAGCGCCTCTGGCCGCAGGCGCCGCCCGCCGCAGACCGGGCAGACGCGGCTGATCAGGTGCCCGGCGGCGCGCCTGCGCGCGGCCTCGCTCTTGGAATCGGCGTAGGCGTGCAGGACGAGCCGCCGCGCGCTGGAGTAGGTGCCCTGGTAGGGGCGCTGGATCCGGGGCGCCTCCCGCACCGGGTGCACCGTGACCACCGGCTGCTCGTCGGTGAACAGGATCCAGTCGCGCTGCTCCTGCGGCAGGTCGCGCCACGGGCGGTCGATGTCGTGGCCGAGGGCGTCCAGGACGTCGCGCAGGTTCTTGCCCTGCCAGGCGCCCGGCCAGGACGCGATCGCGCCGTCTCTGATGCTCAGCGACGGGTCGGGGACCAGCGACTCCTCGGTGACCTCGTGCACCTCCCCCAGGCCGTGGCAGCGGGGGCAGGCGCCGGCGGCGGTGTTGGGCGAGAACGCGTCGGAGTCGAGCCGCCCGGCGCCGGGCGGGTAATCGCCCGCGCGCGACATCAGCATCCGCAGCGAGTTCGACAGGGTGGTCACGGTGCCGACCGAGGATCGGGAGGACGGCACCGACCGGCGCTGCTCCAGTGCCACCGCGGGCGGCAGGCCGGTGATCTCGTCGACCGCGGGGGCGGACACCTGGTGCAGCAGCCGCCGCGCGTAGGGGGCGACGGACTCCAGATATCGGCGCTGGGCCTCGGCGTACAGGGTGCCGAACGCCAGCGACGACTTCCCCGAGCCCGACACCCCGGTGAAGGCCACCAGGGCGTCGCGCTCGATCGCCACGTCGACGCCGCGCAGGTTGTGCTCGCGGGCGCCGCGCACCCGGACGCAGGGGTCGGAGGACGCAGGCTGCATGATCCACACAGTACCGATCCGTCGCCGCAGGTCAGAGCGCGGGCGGCGGGGCGGCGGGCGATTCGAGAGGCCGCCTCGGCCATTATCGAAATGCGAACTCGTTTCACGGGTGTTAGTTTCCCTTTCAGGCACGCAGGGCTCGGTGTCCACACGGGTCGAAGGCCATCGGTTATCTTTCCCAGATTCCTCCGGTGGCCGTCTCCATATCCGTGTGGGCCCGGCTCTGCGGGCCGACCTGGAACGTGCGGGGAGGGCGGGTCGAAGCCCGTCGGTTACCACTATTAATGGAGAGGTTGCGGGTTCGATTCCCGCCACCGGGCGAAAATCCGGTGTAGCTCAATCGGTAGAGCACTTAATCCCGGTGGGCGCCACCACATCCGTCCTCCTCTCGCGGGCCAGCCACTCCCCCACATCCGCCGACCGCGGCGGGTCGAGCAGACGGAGGCCGACGATGGCCCGTGATCCCCTCGCGTCCGTGTCCGGCATCGCGACGCCCCAGTCGCGCCCGATCCCCGGGCGCGAGGCCGACCAGGTCCGCAACAACGCCGGCGGCTACGGGTTCTCCAAGGACCTGTGGACCCGTCTGGAGGACTTCCTGATCCTCGGCACGACCGGCGGCACCTACTACGTCGGGCAGGACCGTCTCACCGCCGACAACGCCCGGGTCGTGTTCGACGCCGTTCAGGCCGACGGTGTCCGGGTCGTGCGGCTGCTGACGGAGATCTCCACGGCCAGGCCGCCGCGGGCGCCGAAGAACCGGCCGGCGCTGTTCGCGCTCGCCGCCGCCGCGGCGCGCGGTGACGCGGGCACCAAGCAGGCGGTAAAGGCGTCGCTGGCCCAGGTCGCCCGGACCACCGATCATCTCGCGTCGTTCTTCGGCTACTTCAAGAACCTCGGCGGCAAGCCGAGCGCCGAGGGCACCTCACCCGTGGTCGGCCGCGCGATGCGCACCGCGCTGGGGTCGTGGTTCCTGGCCGGGGAGGTGAACCAGGTGGCGTGGCGGGTGTGCAAGGCGCGGCAGCGCACGACCCCGTCCGGCGAGGCGATGGCACTGCGGGACGTGCTGCGGATCGCGCACCCCAAGGCCGACGGCCCGGGGCGGCGCGCCCTGTTCGGCTGGATCGCCGGCAACGTGAGCGACGCCGACGCCCGCGGGCTCGTGCCGGCGATCGACGACTTCCTGACCGCGCAGGCGGCCACCGCCCCGGCGGACGCGATTCGCGTAGTGGGCGAACGGCGGGTGCCGTGGGAGTTCCTCCCGGACGCCGCGCTGAAGGACCCGGAGGTGTGGGACTCGCTCGTCGACACGATCGGGATGACGGCCCTGATCAGGAACCTGGCGCGGATGACGCGGCTCGGGACGCTCAAGCCGGCGGGCGACGCGACGCGGCGTGCCGCGGCGCGCCTCACCGACGCCGGGGCGCTCTCGAGGGCGCGGGTCCATCCGATGGACCTGTTCCTGGCGCTGCGGGTCTACCAGGCCGGTCAGGCTCAGCCGAACATGAACGCCGCCGTGCAGCGGTGGGCTCCCGTCCCCGCGATCGCCGACGCTCTGGAGGGTGCGTACGAGCTGTCGTTCGGGCACATCGAGCCGTCCGGCCGCAAGCTCCTGGTCGCCGTGGACTCGTCCGGTTCGATGGGGTGGAGCCGGCTCTTCTCGGGCGGGACCCCGCTGGGCACCTGCTACGAGGTCGGCAACGCGATGGCCGTCATCCTCAACCGGATCGAGGGCGCGAACTGTCACGTCATCGACGTCGACACCGGCATGCACCCGTCGAAGGTGACGGCCCGCACGAACCTGCGTGAGATCCGGTCCTGGCATCCGTCGGGCGGTGGCACGGACCTCGCGATCCCGTTCCAGTGGGCCGAGCGTGAGCGCCTGGACGTGGACGGGGTCGTGGTGTTCACCGACAACGAGACGTGGGCGGGGTCGTCGCACCCGACGCAGGCCCTGGCCTCCTACCGGGCCGGGGTCAACCCGCAGACCCGGGTGATCATGGCGGCGCTGGCCGCGAACGGTCACAGCGTCGGCGACCCCGGCGACCCCGGCGTGCTGAACATGGCCGGGATCGACGGGTCCCTGCCGACCGTGGTGAACGGCTTCATCCGCTGATCACCGGCTGATCGGCTCGACGCTCCGACCGTCCTCGGGGAACTCCCCACCCATGAATGCCTCCTCGGTTAGAGGCCGGGGATCTGGCCGTTGCGGAAGGCGTCGACGAAATAGCGGTGGTCGTCGCGGGCCACCGCGGCGTATTCCATGCCGAAGGCCACCATGGCGTCGACGAAGGAGCTCTCGTCCGGTCCGATCGCGGCGCTGATGGCGTCCTCGACCTGGAAGCCGACCAGGGTGTGGTCGGAGTCGCTGTCGGACACGCAGTGCACCTTGGCGGTGGCGCGGCCGAGGTCGTCCAGGATCGAGAGCATCTCCTCGGGCTCGGTGAGGCCCGACCAGTCGAGGTCCTCCTCGTAGGGCGAGAGCTCCTGCACGACGAAGCCGACGCCGTCGATCTGGGTGTGGCCGAGCCAGGGGTCGGTGTTGGCCTGGAGCGCGCGGCGGGAGACGGCGGTGCGGTGGCCGTGGTGCTGGAAGTAGTCGCGGATCCGGGCGTCGTCGACGATCCGGCTCGGCGCGGCCACGTTGCCCTGCTTCATCGACAGGACGACGTCGTTCTCCAGCGCCTGGCTGTGCCCCTCGACCAGCAGGTTGTAGGCCGACAGCCCGGCCGAGCCGATGCCGAACCCCGAGGCGCCGACGATGTCCTTGACCTCGTAGGTGAGGCTGCCGAACCGCTTCTCGTGCGGGATGGTGGTCAGGTAGTCGCGGTAGGCGGCCTCGACCTTGGCGCGCTCGTCGGCGCCGAGGCGCCGCACGCCGGCGCGGTCGCGGAACCGCCGCTCGTGCCGGTCGACCAGCGTCATCTCGTCCAGCAGCCCGACGCGGGTCGAGGAGAGCGCGGCGACCAGCACGCCGCGCACGTGCCCGTCGGCGGTGTCGAGGGTCAGCGCGAACTCGTGGTCGTCGTCGTTGGCCGCGAAGTGCCGGACCTGGTCGACGTAGGCGCGCACGTAGGTCTCGATGAGGCGGCGGATGTCGGTGTCGGAGATCGCCTTGCTCCAGGCCAGCAGGCCGAGGCTGGCGACCAGCCGCTTGACGTCCCAGGTGAAGTGCCCGACGTAGGCCTCGTCGAAGTCGTTGACGTCGAAGACGAACACGCCGTCGTCGTTCATGTAGGTGCCGAAGTTCTGCGCGTGCAGGTCGCCCTGGATCCACACCCGGGCGGTGCGCTCGTCGGCCCACGGGTCCTCGTCGCCGGCGATGTCGGCGTAGAACAGGCAGGCGCTGCCCCGGTAGAAGGCGAACGGGTCCGAGGCCATCTTGCGGAACCGGCGGCGGAACTCGGCGGGGCTGCGCTCCATCAGGCCCGAGAACGCGCCGACGAGCACGTCCACGATCTGGGCCTGCCGCTCTCGGGGGTCCCGCCGCCGCAGGTCCTCGGTGATGCTCGCCATCCGGTTCTCTCCCTCGATGATCTGATGCGTCCGCGCCGGGGGGCGCATCAGGTCATTGTGCCGAATCGGCGCCGTGCCGGGCGGAGAACAGCGCACGAACCCCGGGTTCGGAGCGGAGCAGGTCGAGGGCGGTCGCGGCGTGCCCGGGGACGTATCCGTTGCCGATCAGCATGGTGACGTCGGCGGCGAGCCCCTCGGCGCCGAGCGCGGCGGCGGAGAACGAGGTGGCCATCGAGAAGAACACCACGGTGCCACCGGGCGCGGTGGCCAGGATCGCGCCGTGCTCGCAGCCGGGCACGTCCACGCACACCACGGTCACGTCGGCGGGCCCGCCGATCGCCGCGGCGACGGCGACGGGGTCGCGGGCGTCGGCGCGGACGACGGCGTCGGCGAGCCCGGTCGCGGCCAGCCGGGCCTCCTCGTCCGCGGTGGGGACCAGGCCGATCGTGCGCGCGGCCCCGGCGCGGCGGGCGGCGGCCAGCGACAGCGACCCGCTCTTGCCCGCCGCGCCCAGCACGGCGACGACCGGGCCGGACGGGGCGGCGTCCGCGCCGTTCCGGGCGGCGGCGCGGTCGGCGACGACGCGGGCCACGACGCGGTGGGTGAGGGCGGGGGCGCCGCACACGTCCATGACCGACAGGGCGAGCGGGACGGGCAGGTCGCCGGGCAGGACGGCGGCGATCGACCGGGCGAACAGGATGGCGTGCCCCTCGGCCGGGACCTGCTCCGACAGCCCGTCCCAGCGGGCCAGGCCGTCGGTGAGGGCCAGCGGGGTGAGGGTGAGCGACACCAGCGTGGCGATGCGGTCGCCCGGCCTGAGGCCGAGCGGGGAGTCGGGGCCGGCCTCCTCGACGACGCCGACGAGCATCCCGCCCGAGCCCGTCACGGGGTTGTGCATCTTCCCGCGCGCGGTGACGATCTCCAGCACCTCGCGGCGGATCGCCCCGGGGTCGCCGTCGTGGGCGGTGTGCAGCTGCCGGTAGGACGCCGCGTCGAGGTTGAGCCGCTCCACCCGCACCCGGACCTCGTCCGGCCCGATCCGCGGGTCCGGGTCCAGCCGGAGCGCCGCCTGGGGCAGCACGCCCGCCGGCTCCAGCACGCGGTGCAGGCCCACCGCGGTCTCCGTCCCGGTTCGTTCCTCGATCATCTGACCATCCCCGTCCCGACTGTTGGCGTCTGTTGGCGCCCGCTTGGGTCACTCTTGAGTAACCACGGAAGATGTCCCGGGCACCACTGGTTTCGACGAAAGTCTTCCCGTAACGTCTGGTCTATACAAGACTTTTATGCGACCAATCGTTCCGTGAGGAGGGGTCGACGATGACCACCGCCCTGCACCCCGGAGCGGGCACCGCCCGTCCCGGCCAGGCCGCAGACCAGCCCTACGCCTACCGGCGCCGGCCGCTGGAGGAGCCCGACTGGCGCCGCCTCCCGGGCTGGCGCGACGTCACGGCCGCGGAATGGGAGTCGGCCCAGTGGCAGCGCGCCCACTGCGTGAAGAACCTGCGGCAGCTCCGCGCGCTGATGGGCGACCTGCTGGACGAGTCGTTCTACGCCGACCTGGAACGCGACCAGGCCGAGCGCGCCACGATGTCGATGCTGGTCACCCCGCAGATGCTCAACACCATGGACACCTCCTCCACCGAGGCGTTCCACGCCGACCCGGTGCGCCGCTACATGATCCCGGTGCTCACCGACCGGCGGACGGACTGGCCCTCGCACCCCTGCTCGGCGCGCGACTCGCTGCACGAGGCCGAGATGTGGGCGGTCGAGGGCCTCACCCACCGCTACCCGACCAAGGTGCTGGCCGAGCTGCTGCCCACCTGCCCGCAGTACTGCGGGCACTGCACCCGGATGGACCTGGTCGGCAACTCGACGCCGGCGGTCGCCAAGCACAGGTTCACCGCCAAGCCCCCGGACCGGCTCGGCGCCATGCTCGACTACCTGCGCCGCACGCCCGGCGTCCGCGACGTGGTCGTCTCCGGCGGCGACGTGGCCAACCTGCCCTGGGCGCGGCTGGAGTCGTTCGTCGGCGACCTGCTCGACATCGACAACGTCCGCGACATCCGGCTGGCCAGCAAGGCGCTGATGGGCCTGCCGCAGCACTGGTTGCAGGATGAGGTCAGGGCCGGGATGGAGCGGCTGGCCGCCAAGGCGCACGCGCGCGGCGCGCACCTGGCGATCCACACCCACGTCAACGCCGCGCAGTCGGTGACCCCGCTCGTCGCCCGCGCCGCGCGGGCGATGCTCGAGGCCGGCGTCCGCGACGTGCGCAACCAGGGGGTGCTGCTGCGCGGCGTCAACGACTCCCCCGCCGCACTGCTCGACCTGTCGTTCGCGCTGCTCGACGAGGCCGGGATCATGCCGTACTACCTGTACATGTGCGACATGATCCCCTACAGCGAGCACTGGCGGCTGGCGGTGTGGGAGGCCCAGGAGCTCCAGCACGCGATCATGGGCTACCTGCCCGGGTTCGCCACCCCGCGGATCGTGTGCGACGTCCCGTACGTGGGCAAGCGGTGGGTGCACCAGCTCGCCGACTACGACCGCGAGCGCGGCGTCTCCTACTGGACCAAGAACTACCGCACCGGGCTGGAGGTGGGCTCGGGCGGCGGAGCGCGCGGCGCCGACCCCGACGCCCTGACCCGCCGGTACGAGTACTACGACCCGATCCACACGCTGCCCGAGGCGGGCCGGGCGTGGTGGCGGGACCGGGCGGCGGAGGAGGAGGGCGCCGCCGGGTGACCTGGCGGGCCGGGCCCTCCGGCGGAGGAATATCCTCACGTGGGTGACTTCCGACCTGATGGCCCGGTTCCCGATCGGCGCCGCCGCGACGGTCGCCTCCCTCGAGGACGACCCGCATCCGCTCCTCGCCCGGCTCCGCGCGGACGAGCCGGTGTCCTGGCTGCCCGCGCTCGACGGCTGGCTGGTGACCTCGCACGCCCTGGCCGTCCGGGTGATGCGGGACGCCGCCGCGTTCACCGTCGACGACCCGCGCTTCTCCACCGCGCGGCTCGTCGGGCCGAGCATGCTGTCGCTGGACGGCCGGGCGCACACCCGGCACCGTGAGCCGTTCGCCCGGCCGTTCCGTCCCGCGCAGACCAGGGAGCGCTTCACCGCGTTCGTCCAGGCCGAGGTGGACCGGCTGGTCGCCGCGCTCGCCCCGGCCGGGCGGGCCGAGCTGCGCGGCGACCTCGCGGGGCCGCTGGCCGTCGCGGTGGTCGCCGAGGCGCTCGGCCTCGAGGGGGTCGACGCCGCCACGATCCGCTCCTGGTACGGGGCGTTCGTCGACGCCGTCTCCGACCTCACCGCCGGCGGCGACGTCCCCGAGCGCGCACGGGAGGCCCACGGGCTCCTCCGAGAGGCGGTCGAGGCGGCACTGTCGGACGGACCGGAGCGAAGCGAGGACCGCCCGACAGCCCGACAGGGGTCTGGGGGTCGCCCCCCAGGAGAATCGGAGCCGGCCGGACCGGAGCGAAGCGAGGACCGCCCGACAGCCCGACAGGGGTCTGGGGGTCGCCCCCCAGGAGAATCGGAGCCGGACGGACCGGAGCGAAGCGAGGACCGCGCGAGCTCGCTGCTCGCCGAGGCCGCCCACCAGGACGAGGGACTCACGGTCGCCGAGGTGGTCGCCAACGCCGCGGTGCTGATGTTCGGCGGTATCGACACCACCGAGGGCATGATCGTCAACGTGGCGCACCACCTGCTGGCGGCCCCCGGCGCGGCCGCGGCCGTCCGCGCGGAGCCCGGCCTGCTGGACGCCGCGATCGAGGAGTCGCTGCGGGTGGAGCCGTCGGCGTCGGTGGTCGACCGGTACGCCACCCGCGACACCGATCTCGGCGGTGCCCCCGTCCGCGCGGGCGACCTCGTCCGGGTGTCGATCGCGGGCGCCAACCGGGACCCGGAGGTCTTCCCCGCCCCGGACCGCTTCGACGTCCGGCGCGGCAACTCCGCCGACCACCTGGCGTTCGCGCACGGCCCGCACTTCTGCTTCGGCGCCCATCTGGCCCGGCTGGAGGCGCGCACCGCGCTGCACGCGATCCTGGAACGGCTGCCGAACCTGCGGCTGGACCCCGCGCGGCCCGCCGCGGCGCACGGGCTGGTCTTCCGCAAGCCCCCGCACGTGCACGTCCGCTGGGACATCTGACCCCGCGTACCCTCCCCCGCGAGGGGGAGGCTCATCGCCCGCAGCGGGGAGGCGTCCGCCGCACCACGCCGGAAGCATCGTCGGCATGAGGACGATGACGCAAGGACCCAACGCCCCGGTCCTGCCCGGCCGGCGGGCCGCCGCGCCGCCCCGGCGCCCGGCCCGCCTGTCCGGCCCACGGCTGACCGGAGTCGCACTGGGCTGGGTGGTGGCCTACGGGGCGCTGAGGATCTACTGGCGACTCGGGCACGCGCCCGGCGACCTCTCGCCCGTCGGCACCGATCTGGTCGTCCTGGACGGCTGGGACTCCGTGGGGCTGTGCGCCCTCGCCCTGCCGGTGATCATCGCGCTCGGGTCCGGCCGGGCCCTGAGCCTCGACGGCACGGCCAGGCGGACGCTGCTGGTCGCCGCCGGGGGCGTCGCGATCGCCTTCGCCGCCTGCGCGGCGCTGCTGCTGCTCGACGTGATCGGGGCGATCCTGCCGGGCCTCGGCATCGAGTTCTATCCGATCGGGGCGCTCAGCAGGTCCGCCTGCCTGGCCTCGGGCGTCCTCATGGCGCTGGCGGCGCGCGACTACCGGCGGCGCACGCGTGCGGGCTGCGGCGCCTGCGGCGGTGCCGCCGCCGCCCCGGGCCCACTGGACCGCACCCCCCGCTGGGCCTACGCCGCCGCGTACTTCGCGGTCGCCGGATGCCTGGTGCGGATCGCCGCCCAGGCCGCCGTCGGATTCGGGCAGAACCCGATGTCCTCCGGCGTCTCGGCCGTCCTGTTCGAGGTCGGGTTCGTGCTCGGCGGGAGCGTGCTGCCGCTGGCCCTCGTGCACTCCTGGGGACGGACGTGGCCGCGCTGGACGCCCCGCGCGGCCGGGCGCCGGATCCCGCGCCGGCTGGTGCTGTGGCCCGGGGCCGGGATCTCCGGCGCGCTGGTCCTCTACTTCGGTCTCATGCTGCTCCAGATGTTCTGGGAGCGACTGAACGGCCGCAACCCGTTCCCGGCCACCGGCGGCCTGGACCTGCCCGAGACGTTCTTCTGGTTCGCGGTCCCTGGCTACTTCGCCTGGGGCGCCGGGATGGCCGTCGCGGCGGTCGCCTACGCCCGCCGCACCCGCACCGCCTGCCGGACCTGCGGGCACTGAGCCGCCGGACTGCGCCGCCGGGAGGCCGCCGGCCTCGGCGGAGCCCGCCGTCCGGAGCCGGCTCTGTGGGAACATCTGCGCATGATCGTGGAACGCCGGGTGGAGCTGCGCTTCGGGGCCGAGAGCCGGGAGGCCGGGACGCACACCAACCTGTCGGCCGTCCGGCGGGACGGGCCCTGCCTGTGGGTGGCGGGCGACGAGACCGCCACCATCGAGCGGCTGACCGCGACCACCGACGCGCGGGGCCGGGTCACCGGCTACGGCGGGCAGCGCTCGGTCGCGCTCGCGGACCTCGTCCCGCTGCCGGCCGGTCCCGGCGAAGAGGCCGACATCGAGGGCCTGGCGTGCGCCGGCGGGTGGCTGTGGGCGGTCGGCTCGCACAGCCTCAAGCGCAAGAAGATCAAGCCCGGCCACTCCCCCGCCAAGGCGCGCCGGAGGCTGGCCTCGATCGTGCGCGAGGACAACCGCTTCATCCTGGTCCGGCTCCCCCTGGCCGCCGGTGCGGACGGGCTGCCCGAGGTGGTGCGCGAGGACGGCGGCCGTACCGCCGCCGTGCTCGGCGGTCGGGGCGACTCCATCACCGACCTGCTGGGGGACGATCCGCACCTGGCCCCGTTCCTGTCGATCCCGAGCAAGGACAACGGCATCGACATCGAGGGGGTCGCCGCGCACGGCGACCGGCTCTACATCGGATTGCGGGGGCCCGTGCTGCGCGGCTGGGCGGTGCTGCTGGAGATCCGTCCCGAGAGCCACCTCGACGACCCGTCCCGGCTGCGGCTCGCGCCGGTCGGCGACGGCGGCGAGCCGTACCGCACGCATCTGCTGGACCTCGGCGGGCTCGGCATCCGCGACCTGTGCCCGCACGGCGACGACCTGCTCGTCCTCACCGGGCCGAGCATGGACCTGGACGGGCCGGTGCGGGTCGTGCGCTGGCCGGAGGCGGCCAAGGCCGACGCGGCGTGCGTCGTCCCGGCGGACGGGCTGGAGCCGCTCGGCGACCTCCCTCACGGCGAGGGCACCGATCACGCCGAGGGCATCGGGGTCCTGGACGACCCGGCCGGCGGCGGCATCCGGCTGCTGGTGGTCTATGACAGCCCCGCGCCCGGCCGGCTGACGCCGGGCGGCGGTGTGCTCGCCGATATCGTGACGCTGGGCGGGCGGCCCGCGGCCCCGGCCGCCACCCCGGGGTAAGTGCGCGCTTGCTATCTCTGCTTGGATGGGCAGCGCATCCGGCAGGCGGTCGAAAGGCGAGGCGAGCATGATCGAGTGGTCCGACGAAGACCTGATGATCCGGGACGCTGTGCGCGACTGGATCGAGGCGGAGGTCCGGCCCAACCTGGACGCGCTGGACGCGGGCGAGATGCCGCCCTACGACCTGATCCGCGGCCTCTACAAGACCTTCGGCATGGACGAGATGGCGCGCGCGTCGTTCCACTCGCGGCTGAAGAAGGAGCGCGCCGCCGCGTCCGGCACGGGTGAGGGCGACCCGGGCGAGGACGGCGCGGCCGAGGCGGGCGGCGGCAACGCGTCCATGACGATGCTCCCGGTGATCGAGCTGTGCAAGGTCGCGCCCGGCCTGGTGTCGGCGATGGGCGTCAGCCTCGGCCTGGCCGCCGGGACGATCATGAAGCGCGGCACCGCCGAGCAGAAGGAGCGCTGGGGGCTGGACCTGCTGACCATGGAGAAGGTGGGCGCCTGGGCGATCACCGAGCCCGACTCCGGGTCCGACGCGTTCGGCGGCATGCAGGCCACGGCCCGCAAGGTCGGCGACGAGTACGTCATCAACGGGTCCAAGACCTTCATCACCAACGGCCCGTACGCCGACACGATCGTGTTCTACTGCAAGCTCGACGACGGCCGCGACCCGCGCGACCGCGAGATCCTCACCTTCGTCCTCGACCGCGGCATGCCCGGCCTGGACCAGAGCAGGCCGCTGCGCAAGATGGGCCTGCACTCCTCCCCCACCGGCGAGCTGTTCCTGGACGACGTGCGGGCGGGCGCCGACCGGCTCCTGGCCGCGGGCGCGGGCGGCGGCAGGGAGTCGGCCAAGCAGAACTTCGTCACCGAGCGCGCCGGGGTCGCGGCGATGTCGCTCGGCGTCATCGAGGAGTGCCTGAAGCTGTCGGTCGAGTACGCCAAGTCCCGCGAGCTGTGGGGGCAGCGGATCGGCGACTTCCAGCTGATCCAGCTCAAGCTCGCCAAGATGGAGGTCGCCCGCCTCAACGTGCAGAACCTGGTGTTCCGGCACGTGGAGATGCAGAAGGCCGGGCGCACCCCCACCCTCGCCGAGGCGTCGGCGATGAAGCTGTACTCGGCGCAGGCCGCCAGCGAGGTCGCGATGGAGGCCGTCCAGCTCTTCGGCGGCAACGGCTACATGAGCGAGTACCGGGTCGAGCAGCTCGCCCGCGACGCCAAGTCGTTCCAGATCTACGCGGGCACCGACGAGATCCAGGTGACCCACATCGCCCGGGACCTGCTCTCGCGCTGACCGGGCGGCCGGCCGCACGAACCGGCGGCGCGGTGCCGGCGTCCGGACACGGACGGCGCCGGCACCGCGGTGGTCGGCCTGCTATGCCTGGTCGAACCTCTCCATCATCATCGCGTTGATCGCGGCGCGGTCGTTCAGGCGGGGGAACTCCTCGTCGGGCACGGGAACGCCCAGGAAGGAGCAGAGCGGCTCCCAGCCCTGCGCGACCTCGAACACCAGCAGGCGCTCCGCCGGGATCTCCCGGCGGACCGTCTCGGTGTGCTCCTCGAAGACGCCGATGGCGTGGGCCCGGTCGGCGAACCGGCCGCCGAACGTGTCCTCCCACACCGCCTTGTCGGCGATGGCGCGCACGCTCCGGTAGACCCCCGACGGGTCCGGCGGGGCGGGCCGCCGGGTGAACTGGTAGATGCTGTCATGGACGCTCTCCCACCACTTCCCCGGATCCCGGACGGTGAGGATCATCTTGGCGTCCGGATAGGCGGCCGACAGCTCCCGCCAGTAGCCGGCGCTGGGCCAGTCCACGCAGGACCGGTACCCCTCGAACACGACGTCCCAGTCGACGTCCTCGCCGCGCGCGACGGGCATCCACAGATCGCCCTGCGCCGAATTCTCGACCAGCTCCAGCATGTGATGGCACGGACCGAAGCCGAGTCGTTCCAGGGCAGCCTTCATCGACAGCGTGCCGGTGCGTCCGAACCCGGCACCAATGACCTCGAGCACAGAGAAGCTCCTTTCGTCGGGGCGCTCCTCCCAGCATCTCCGACACCGTCGGCGCCGGACAGTCTCTTGGGCGTCGTCTCCCGGTGAGGCGGGGGTGGCGGACGGGCCGCACATGGCCCCGACACTCCCAAACCTTCACCAAACAGCGTTGTTCTCGCAGGTCCAGCGGGTAGCCGACGGCTATGGCAGCCAAATTCGAGATCTTCAAGGACCACGCCGGCGAGTTCCGCTTCCATCTCAAGGCCCCCAACGGGGAGATCATCGCGGCCAGCCAGGGCTACACCACCAAGGATTCCGCGCTGAACGGCGTCGACGCGGTCCGCCGCTCCGCCGAAGCACGCGTCGAGGACCTGACGACCTCCACCGCCTGACCCCTCGGCCGCCGGCCCGGTTCAACGAATCGATCGCCGGGGAGATCGTCCGGCGAGGCACCGGCGCCATGCCCCACCTGCTCTGACGAGCCGGCCCGGCTAGTCGACGGCGCTCTCAGCGCTCTCCGGGTCGCTGTGCTCGATCGAGATGAAGTCGGCGTACTCACGGAGGTCGTCCTCGTCGAGCCACACCCGCATGAACACATGCGCGTGCGTGTCGAACCGGATCTCGATCACCTCGGGGTCGCTGCTGTACGGCACCCACCACCAGCGCGTCACCCAGATTCCGCTGCCGAGCGAGTGCAGAAGTTCGGCCATCCGCCGTCGGTGCTCGGCTGACGCCGTGGCCGACCACTCGGTGACCAGTGCCCGAGTCCGTGTGGTCGGTCGCAGCCGCCGCCGCATGGCTACCCCTCGAGTCGCCTCGCCATGTCCGCGAAGCTCACCTCGGCCGGCTCGCCTGGAACGTCGCGGGTCTCCCGGATCGTCTGACGCAGGTCGGTTGTCGACTCGAGCCGGACCATCCCGTCAACACTCTCCGCAAACCGCACCAGGTGGTCAACATTCTCCGTCCGGCCATACACGGCCACGACCTGCGCAAGCGACCGGAACAGATCCCGCCGCTCACCCGGCGTCAACGCGTCCCACACGGCCATGGCCTGCACCATCACCGGATCCTCGGCCGATGGGGCACCCGGACGCGTGAACTCGACAGCCACAACGAACTCCCTCCGCGGGCACCCTCTTGCCCGGCTCACCGTAGAGGCAGCGCCGAGATCCGCAAGAGCGCCGCACCGAACCGATATCAGGCTGGCCAGAGTGGGACGATGCCGACCAGCTTGCGCGGTTCCTCGACCGGCACGCCGACGCGCAGGTCCTCTCCCTCGTCCTGGAGTCGCGCCAGGTCTTCCGCCATGTCGGCGTCCTTACCGCCGGCCGGGCGGATGCCGCCGCCGGGGCACCGGCTCGTCACTCTTCGCCAGAGAGGACCGGTCGCAGCCGAACATTCGGTGATCGCGAACCGAACCTCGTTGGCGGTTTCGGAGTCAGACACCGGTATGACCGCCCCCGCCTCCCCTGCATCCCCTGAATCCCGCCCGGACGCGACCGCGGAAGTGAGCACGTCAACCCCCCGTACGAGCAACCGACGGCAGCGCGGGCTGATCGCGGGTGCCGTGGGAGTCGCCTTGCTCCTGTCGGCCGGGGTCGTGGTTGTCAGCGCCGGCTCGGGTGACGATGAGGGCGACGGCGGGCCCGAGTTCGCGGCGATCCCGAAAATCTCCAAGAATCACCTCGCCGCAGCCTTTGCCCCCGCCATCCAGATGCCCGGGAAGTGTGACGGCCTCGTCTCTCGCAAGACGGCCGCCAAGGTGGCCCCGCAGGCGAAGGCGGCCAAGATCAGCGGCCTCAGCGCATCGGATCGTCTGGGCTGCGTCTGGCGATCCAATGATCAGGCGAGGGACGTCGGCGGAAAGAAGCGAGTTCTTCAGGCGTTCGTCACACGGTCGGAATCGGTACCCGGCGCCATGGAGTCGTTCAGGCAGGAACGGGATATGGCCTACACGTTCTTCAAAAACAAAACAAACGTGGAAGACAGGCGGCGGCCAAAGCCGGAGAGCCTCACGGGCGTCGGCGAGGAAGCGATCTACTACGGCACGGAAACCTGGGGTGCGCATTCCTACGTCACTGTGGTATTTCGCGTGAAGAACATCACCGTCAAGGTCGAGTACTTTGGCGAAGACCATTCCGGTGGCCGGTTGACCCTGCCTCCGATGGAGAGCCTGCGGCCTCGCGTGTTCGCTGCGGCGGTGGACGCCGCCCGGAACCTGGGGTCCACCGCCGGAGCCGAGCCGAAGATCACGAAGCCTGCGGGAGGGACGCCGCCGCTCGGGAAGCTGCCCGGGCCGTGCGGGTTGGTCACCAAGGCGACCCTGGACAAGCTGGGCGGCCCCAAGCCGGGAACTCCGGTGCACAAGGACAGGAACCTCGACTTTGGGAAGGGGCTGCAGTCGGGTACGGAAATCGCGAGTTGCGAGTGGGTCCAAGAGGCGGGTCTCGGTGGATTCACGGTGGCGAGCATCCGTACTCCCGATGAGGTTCCGGGAATCGGCGCGGACATCGCGAAGCGCCGGCACTGGTCCAGATTCCCTGTTTCCCAGGACAACAAGAATTTCAGTCTGCTGCGCGGGCCGGGCGAGGAGGCGTCCATCAGATCGCTTGACTACGAGAACTGCCCTACCCGGCCGAGGGACAGGGGATGCGCGGAGCTCAGCTTCCGGATAAGCAACGTCCTGGCGACTGTCTGGTACGCGGGCAGGACAAAGGACGGAGAATACTTGTCGTACGACCAGATGGCCCGCCGTGCCTATGCCGTCGCCACCGACGGCGCCAGATCGATGCCCCGTTGACGGCCGTCTCTTCAGCGCGGGTCGGGCGTTATGCAGGACCTGGCGAAGTTGGGCGGCGTAGGCGCGCGGTGCGCGGTGTTGCCGTTGTGGCCCGCTGCGCGTCTGGATGGACGAGGACGGGATACCGGAGATCCTCGAACGGGACCGCCTCGGACGCGCGATGCCCGGCATCGGCGGCACCTGCGCACACGTGTCCGACCGCATGCGGGCCGAGTTGGTCGCGGCGCTCCAGACGCGACCGGCGGAGACCCGGCGGAAGATCGTCTCCCAATCGTCTCCCGACCGCTCCGCAGGCGAAGGGGCTCGAGACGGGCGAGAGCGAACTTCCCGTGTCCAAAGGGCGTCTAACATGCCAGAGTGCGCGTGATCAATGATCTTCTACCTTCTCGCTAGACAGTAAACGACAGGATCTGGATACTCACAGCTATGGACGGTCAGCCCTCATATCCGGTGAGAGCGTCCGACATGGAGCGGGACCGGGCCCTTCAGATGCTCGGCGACCAGGTCGCCGAGGGCCGGATGTCGAACGAGACGTTCGAGCGCCGTGTCGACCAGGTGCTGCGCGCCCGCAGCCAGGCCGAGCTCGCCGACATCGTGCACGACCTGCCGCCCACCGGCAGGGTGGTCAACCGGCTCACCGGCATCATCTCCTCGGTGTCCCAGGCGACCGCGCGCATCGAGGCGGCCTGGCGGGCGCCGCGGCTGCCCCGGTTCATGCTCCCCCCGGCCGGCCTGACCCGCATCGTGGTCGGCCGCGCGCCGGGCTGCCAGTTCATCCTCACCGACCTGACCGTGTCGCGGTTCCACGCCGAGATCTACCAGGACGAGGAGTCCTGGATGGTCTCCGACCTCGGCTCGATGAACGGGACCCGGGTGAACGGCTGGCGGCTGACCGGCCCGGCCCGCGTCCGCGCCGGCGACGAGGTCGGCTTCGGCAACTCCAGCTTCATCGTCGCCGCCCCCTGAGGCACTCCTGAAGCGCCCCCCGAGCCGCTCCTGAGCCGGACCCGTGCCGCCCCGGCGCGGAGTGCGCGGCCGGTCCCGGCCACACCACCTCCCTTGACCCGTTCGTAAGGGTTGTTTACTTTCTCGTCCAAGTTAGGAAACCTTCCTAACTCAGGAGGGAGCGGCGCCCGTGCCGACGCCCACGCCGGGAACCCCCAGCATGCTGCGGGCCATCAACGACCGCGCGGCCCTGGAGGCGCTGCTGTCGCGGGGCCCGCTCACCCGGCCGCAGCTCTCGGACCTGACCGGCCTCTCCAAGCCGACCGCGTCCCAGCTCCTGGCGCGGCTGGAGGAGGCCGGGCTGGTCGTCCGGGACGGGATCCGCGAGGGGCTGCCCGGCCGCACCGCCGGGCTCTACCGGATCAACCCGGGGGCCGCGCACGTGGCGGGCGCCGACGTGACCCCGGCCCGCGTCCTCGCCCGCGTCGCCGACCTCACCGGGACGGTCGTGGGCGAGCACACCCTGCCCACGCCGGGCCGGTCCGGCGTCGACGTCGTGGCCCGGGTCGGCGCCGCGCTGGACGGAGCGGCCGCGGCGGCCGGCCTCACCCGGTCCCGGCTGCGGCGCGCCGTGATCGGCATCCAGGGCGCGGTGGACCCGGGCACCGGCCGGCTCGGCTACGCCGCGCACATCCCCGGCTGGCACGTCCCCGGCCTGGTCGGCACGCTCACCGCCGGCCTCGGCCTGCCGGTCGCGATCGAGAACGACGTCAACCTGTCGGCCCTGGCCGAGCTGGCGGGCGGGCAGGCCGCCGGGGCGGGCGACTTCGTGCTGCTCTGGGTCGCCGACGGCGTCGGCATGGCCGTGGTGCTGAACGGTGCGCTGCACCGGGGCGCCACCGGCGGCGCGGGCGAGATCGCCTACATGCCCGCGGCCGGCGGGCCGCGCGACCACGACGCGCGGCTCGCCCACACCGGGCGCGTGCAGGGCCTGACGGGCGGCGCGGCCGTGCTCAGGCTGATGCGCGAGCACGGCTTCCGGGGACGCGACGCCGCCACCGCCCTCACCCGCGCCGCCGCGGCGGCCGGAGCCTCCGAGAAGGCGCCGGACGGGCCCGCGGAGGCGGCGCTGGCCGAGCTGGCCGCGCGGCTCGGCACGACCCTGGCGGCCGTCGTGGCGGTCCTGGACCCGGCACTGATCGTCCTCACCGGCGAGGTCCTGCGGGCCGGCGGCGAGCCGCTGCGCGCGCGGGTCGAACGGCATCTGCACGCACTGGCCGTCCCGCGTCCCGCGGTGCGGCTCAGCTCCCTCCAGGACAACCCCGTCCTGGCCGGGGCGCTCCAGCAGGCCCTCCAGGAGACCCGCGACGAGGTCTTCTCCGACACCACCTCCTGACCCGACGGCCGCCCCGGCCGTCCCTCCCCCGAAGGAGAACCGGAGTGCGCACCCCCACACCACGCCGGATCACGGCGGCCCTGGCCGCCCTGGGCCTCGGCCTCACGTCCGCCTGCACGGCCGGCGGCGGCGGCGGAACCGGCGGCGGCCCGAAGACCGACGAGAAGCAGACCCTCCAGGTGTGGCACGGCTGGAGCGCCGACCACGAGGTCAAAGGGTTCGAGGACGCGGTCGACGGCTTCCGCAAGCTGCATCCGAACATCACCGTGAAGGTCACCGGCAACCAGACCGACGACCAGATCACCAACGCCATCCGCGGCGGGAACCCGCCCGACGTCGTCGCCTCCTTCACCACCGACAACCTCGGGCAGTTCTGCCAGAGCGGCGCCTGGCAGGAGCTGACGCCGCGGCTGCGCGAGGACGGCGTCGACCTGAACATGTTCCCGAAGGCCGTCCAGGACTACACCCAGTTCAAGGGCAGGCGCTGCGCCCTGCCGCTGCTCGCCGACGCCTACGGCCTCTACTACAACACCGCGCTGATGAAGGGGAACGCGCCGCCCAAGACCATGAGCGAGCTGACGGCGCTGGCCAAGAAGCTCACGGTGCGCGCCCCGGACGGGACCATCAAGGTCGCCGGGTTCATGCCGTCGGTCCAGTACTACGAGCACACCCCGCAGCACATCGCCACCAGCTTCGGAGTGAAGTGGCTGACCCCCGCCGGCACCGCGAACTTCTCCAAGGACCCCGCGTTCAAGGCGTACCTGAAGTGGGAGAAGGACCTGCTCGACTGGTACGGCTACGACAACGCCAAGAAGTTCATGCGGAGCATGGGCCAGGAGTTCGAGGCGTCCAACCCCTTCCAGAAGGGCAAGGTCGCCATGGCCGTCGACGGCGAGTGGCGCACCAAGTTCATCCAGAAGGAGGCGCCCGCGCTGGACTACGGCACCGCCCCGCCGCCGGTCTCCGACGACCGGGCGGCCCAGTACGGCGGCGGCTTCACCCTCGGCACCATCATGGGGATCCCGCGCGGCTCCAAGCACGCCGAGGCCGCCTGGGCGTTCGTCAAATACCTCGCCACCGACACCGGCTCGCTGGTCACCATGGCCAACGCGCTCGGCAACGTGCCGAGCACGCTGCCGGCGCTGTCGTCGCCGGGACTGAAGCTGCCCGCGCAGTTCGGGACGTTCCTCAACGTGTTCAAGCACCCGGCGACCACCACCAGCCCGTCCAGCCCGAACGGCGGCGACTACCTCGTCCAGCTCCAACGGTTCGTCCAGGACGAGTGGGAGACCGGCAAGGTCAAGGACCCCGACCAGGGGCTTCGCGACCTCGACGCGAAGGTCGACAAGGCGCTCGAGCTGGCGGGCGGCTGAGGATGGCCGCCGTCACCGGCGCCTCCGCGGCGGCACCGCGCGGGCGGACGGCCGGCGCGCGGGCGCGGCGCCACCGCCGGCTCCGGGTGCTGGCCTTCCTGTCGCCGTGGCTCATCGGCTTCACGCTGTTCTTCGGGTATCCGCTGCTGGCCACGGTGTACTTCTCTTTCACCCGGTACGACCTGTTCAACCTGGAGTACGTCGGCCTGACCAACTACCGGTACCTGTTCGGCGACCAGGACGCCCGGCGGTCCATGTTCAACACGCTGTGGCTGGTCGCGCTCATGGTGCCGCTGCGGGTGCTGTTCGGGCTGGGCGCGGCGCAGCTCCTGGCCCACCTCAAGCGCGGCGGCGGCCTGTTCCGCTCGATCTTCTACCTGCCCTACCTGGTCCCGCCGGTGTCGGCGACGGTCGCGTTCGTGTTCGTGCTGAACCCGGGGACCGGGCCGGTCGACCACCTCGCGGACCTGGCCGGGATCCCGCTGCCCGACTGGTTCAACGACCCCGGCTGGAGCAAGCCCGGCCTCGCGCTGCTCGGCCTGTGGGCCGTCGGCGACGTGATGATCATCCTGCTGGCCGCCGTGCTGGACGTGCCGCGGCAGCTCTACGAGGCCGCCGAGATCGACGGTGCGGGCCCCTGGCAGCGGTTCCGGCACATCACCCTGCCCACCGTCTCCCCCGTGCTGGCGTTCGCCGCGGTGACCGGGGTCATCCAGACCCTCCAGTACTTCACCCAGGCGATGGTCGCGGGGAAGGTCGCGGCCGGGCAGAGCGACCAGCCCGGCACCCAGCTCGCGCCCGGCTACCCCGGCGGCTCCACGCTGACGTTCCCGCAGTACCTGTACGACGAGGGGTTCCGGCAGTTCAACATGGGCTACGCGTGCGTGCTGGCGCTGCTGCTGTTCGCCGTCGCGATGCTCTTCACCCTGCTGCTGCTCCGGCAGTTCCACTCCTTCGCCGACGGGGAGGCGTCATGACCGGCACCGCGGCCCGCGCACTGACCCGCACCGCGGCCCGCGCACTGACCCGCACCGCGACCGCGCCGGCAGGCGGCCGTCCGCGCCGGGGCCCCGGCGGCCCGCGCGGGCGGCGGGCGCTGCTGTGGGTGGCCGCGCACGCGGTCGCGATCGCGCTGTCGCTGATGTTCCTGGCGCCCCTGCTGTTCATGTTCCTCACCGCGGTGATGTCGGACGAGCAGACGCTCAGCGGCGACCTGTGGCCCGCGCACTGGCAGTGGGGCAACTTCACCGAGGTGCTGTCGGGCGACATGGCGCGCTGGCTCGGCAACAGCCTGCTGTACGCGGTGCTCGGCACGCTGTTCATGCTGGTGTCGAGCGTCCCGGTCGCCTACGCGCTGGCCCGGTTCAGGTTCCGGGGCCGCAAGGTGGCGTTCGTGCTGGTCATCACCACGATGATGCTGCCCCCTCAGATCACCGTGGTGCCGCTGTACATCGTCTGGGCGCGGTTCGAGCTCACCGGGACGCTGTGGCCGCTGATCCTGCCGCTGCTGTTCGGCGACGCCTTCTCCATCTTCCTGCTGCGGCAGTTCCTGGTGACGATCCCGCGCGACTACGCCGACGCGGCCCGGGTGGACGGCTGCGGCGAGTTCACCACCATGGTGCGGGTGGTCCTGCCGATGGCGCGGCCCGCGCTGGCGGCGGTGGCGCTGTTCCAGTTCTTCTACTGCTGGAACGACTACTACGGGCCGCTGGTGTACGCCAAGCCCGACGCCTGGCCGCTGGCCGTGGGCATCGCCACCTTCCGCGCGGCGCACAACGTCGAATGGAACCTGACCATGGCCGCGACGCTGCTCACCGTGCTGCCGGTGATCGTCGTGTTCCTCCTCGCCCAGCGCGTCTTCGTGCAGGGCATCACACTGACGGGAGTCAAGGGTTGAAGCTGGTGGTCGTCGGGGGAGGCTCGACCTACACCCCGGAACTGGTCGACGGGCTCGCCCGTACGCGCGCGGAGCCGCAGGTCGGCGAACTGGTCCTGGCCGACCCGGACGCGGAACGGCTCGCCCTGGTCGGCGGCCTGGCCGCCCGGATGTTCGCCCGCGAGGGCCATCCGGGGACGGTCCGGACCACCACCGACCTCGACGGGGCGGTCGACGGCGCCGACGTCGTGCTGCTGCAACTGCGGGTCGGCGGGCAGGCGGCCCGGCACCTGGACGAGACGATCCCGCTCGCGTGCGGGTGCGTCGGGCAGGAGACCACCGGCGCGGGCGGGCTCGCCAAGGCGCTGCGCACCGTCCCGGTCGTGCTCGACATCGCGGCCCGCGTCGCCGCCCGCGCCCCGGACGCGTGGATCGTCGACTTCACCAACCCCGTCGGCATCGTCACCCGGGCGCTGCTGGACGCCGGGCACCGCGCGGTCGGGCTGTGCAACGTGGCGATCGGCGTCCAGCGGCGCTTCGCCGCGCTGCTGGGCGTCCCCCCGGACCGGGTCGAGGCGGGCCACGTCGGCCTCAACCACCTCACCTGGACCCGCTCGGCCCGGGTCGACGGGACCGACGCCCTCCCCCGGCTGCTGTCGGAGCACCTGGACGCGGTCGCCGCTGGGACCGGGCTCCCCGCACCGTTCATCGCGCGGCTCGGCGCCGTCCCGTCCTACTACCTGCGCTACTTCTACGCGCACGACCAGGTCGTGGAGGAGCTGCGCGGCTCGCCCTCACGCGCGCAGGAGGTGGCGGCGCTCGAGCGCGAGCTTCTGGCGATGTACGCCGACCCGGCCCTGGACACCAAGCCGGCCCGGCTGGAGGAGCGCGGCGGCGCCTTCTACTCCGAGGCCGCCGTCCAGCTCGTCGCGTCCCTCCTCGGCGACCGGGGCGACACCCAGGTGGTGAACGTCCGCAACGGCGGCACGCTGCCGTTCCTGGACCCGCGCGCCGTCATCGAGGTCCCGGCGCGGATCACCGCCGCCGGGCCGGTGCCGCTGCCCGTGGACCCGGTGGAACCGCTCTACGCGGGACTGATCGCGCACGTGTCGGCCTACGAGGAGCTGGCCCTGGACGCGGCGCTGCGCGGCGGCGCCGACCGCGTCGCCGCCGCCCTGCTGGCGCACCCGCTGGTCGGGCAGGCCGGCACCGCCGAGCGCCTCGCCCGCGACCTGATCGCCGCCAACCGCGCCCACCTGCCCTGGGCCACCTGATGCCGCCGGTGCTGGTCGCGGTCGACGGCGGCAACAGCAAGACCGACGTGGCCGTGGCCGGGGTCGGCGGGGAGCTGCTCGGCACCGCCCGCGGCGGCGGGTTCCACCCGCACCTCGGCGGCCTCGGCCCCGCGGTGGACGGGCTGACCGCCGCCATCGGCGGCGCGCTCGACGCCGCGGGCGCCGCGGCCGGCGACGTCGTCCACCTGGCCGCGTACCTGGCGAACGTGGACCTCCCCGACGAGGAGGAGCGGCTGAAGGGGCTCCTGCTCGCCCGCGGCGTCGCGCCGGACGTCACGGTCGGCAACGACACCTTCGCCCTGCTGCGCAGCGCCGCCACCGAGGGCTGGGGCGTCGCGGTGGTCTGCGGCGCGGGCATCAACTGCGCGGGCGTGGCGCCCGACGGCCGCACCGCCCGCTTCCCGTCCCTCGGCGCACACACCGGCGATTGGGGCGGCGGCGGCGAGCTCGGCCGGGCCGCGCTCTGGCACGCGGTGCGCGCCGAGGACGGCCGCGGCCCGCACACCGCGCTGTCGGCCGCGGTCGCCGCGCACTTCGGCGTGGACCGTGCCATCGACGCGGGCCTCGGCGTCCACCGGGGCCACATCGCCGAGAGCCGGCTCACCGGGCTGGCGCCCGTCCTGCTCGACGCCGCCGCGGCCGGCGACCCGGTCGCGCTCGGTGTGGCGGGACGGCTCGCCGAGGAGGTCGCGCTGCTCGGCTCGGTCGCGCTGCGGCGGCTGGATCTGCTGGAGATCCCCGCCGACGTCGTGCTCGGCGGCGGGGTGCTGGCCGCCCGGCGCCCCGTCCTGATGGACGCCGTTCGGGAATGGTACTCGCGCCTGGCGCCGCGGGCCCGGCTCGTCGTCCCCGGCGAACCGCCGCTGCTCGGGGCCGCCCTACTCGGCCTGGACCATCTGGCCGCCCCGCCCGCCGCGTACGCGGCGCTGCGCGCCGCGTTCCATCGCCGGACGTCCCCGGTGCAGGCGCGGACCGCGCTAGATCATCGAGGCGCGCCGGGGCACGGGCCTTGACACTGTAAGGCGCGGCCCGGGCGGAGATAGGGTCGGACCTTTCGACGATGACGAGGAGGAGCGCCGTGCTCATCGGGTTCGCCGTGCCGGTGTCGGGAGCGTGGGCCACCCCGGCCAACCAGGTGCTGATCGCCCAGCGGGCCGAGGAGCTCGGCTACCACTCGCTGTGGACGCTGCAACGGCTGGTCAACCCGGCCGACACCGCCGACCACACCTACCGCAACGTGTCCGATCCGCTGATCACCCTGGCCTACCTCGCCGGGTACACCAGCCGGGTCCGGCTCGGCGTGGCCATCGTCAACGTCCCGTTCACCTCGCCGCCGCTGCTGGCCAAGCAGGCCGCCACGCTCGACCATGTCACCGGCGGGCGGCTCGACCTCGGGCTCGGCCTCGGCTGGATGCCCGCCGAGTTCGCCGCCACCGGCGTGCCGATGGAGCGCCGCGGCGCCCGCGCCGAGGAGTTCGTCGCGGCGCTGCGCTCGCTGTGGGCCGACGAGGTGAGCGAGTTCCACGGGGAGTTCTACGACATCCCGCCGGTGCTGTTCGACCCCAAGCCGCTCCAGTCGCCCGAGCCGCCGATCCTGATGGGCGGCTCGTCCGAGCCGGCGCTGCGCCGCGCCGGCCGGCTCGCGGCGGGCTGGGTCAGCTCCAGCCGTGCCGACCTGGCCGGGATCGGGCGCTCGATCGAGATCGTCCGGGAGTCGGCCGAAAAGGCCGGCCGCGACCCGGCGGCGCTGCGGTTCGTGTGCCGGGGTGCGGTCCGGGTGCGTCCCGCGGGCGCCCCCGGCCGCCGGCCGCTGACCGGGTCGCACGAGGAGATCCGGTCCGACTTCGGGGTGCTCGCCGAGCAGGGCGTGACCGAGCTGTTCGTGGACGTGAACTTCGACCCCGAGCTGACCGGTCCGGACGCCGACCCCTGGGACTCGATGTACCTCGCGCGCGAGGCGCTGGACGCCTTCGCCCCGCCGCGGCTGTGACCGGTGCGGCGGGGCCCGCCGGGCCCCGCCGCCGGCGGATCACAGCGACGGTCGGCGGCCCTCCCAGGGGGTGCTGAGCACGACCGTGGTGCGGGTGGCGACGTTGGCGGCGGCGCGGATCTGCTGGAGCAGTTCCTCCAGCTCGTTCGGCGAGGCCACTCGCACCTTGAGGATGTAGCTCTCCTCCCCCGCCACCGAATGGCACGCCTCGATGGCGGTGAGGCCCTCCAGCCGCTCGGGCGCGTCGTCGGGCGCGGCCGGGTCGATCGGCTTGATCGACACGAACGCGGTCAGCGGCAGCCCGATCTGCTGGTGGTCGAGCTGGGCGGTGAAGCCCGTGACGATGCCGCGCTTCTGCAACCGCCGCACCCGCTGGTGCACGGCCGATACCGACAGCCCCGTCTCCTTGGCCAGATCGGTGAAGCTCATCCGGCCGTCGTCGGCGAGCAGGGCCAGGATCTGACGATCGATCTCCTCCACCCCGGAAATCTAGCGTGCCCGCGGGCGCCCTGCCGACCCCTCGGGGGATCACAGATCGGCGCCATCGCGCGCGGGCGGGGCCCCGGGCAGGTCAGGAGGCGCGCCCGGCCCCCCGCCCGCCGCCGCGTCCCGTCCCCCGGCCCGGCCCCCGCCCCGTCCTCGGCGGACCGCAGCTCCCCCGGACGACCAGCTCGGTCGGCAGCAGCACCGGCCCGGTCCGGCCCCGGCGGCTGCGGTCGCGCAGCAGCAGCTCGGTGGCGCGGTAGCCGATGTCGTGGGCGGGCCGCGCGACGGCGGTCAGCGGCGGGTCGCACAGCTCGGCCCACGGCGCGTCGTCGACCATCCCGATCGAGACGTCGGCGGGCACCCGCAGGTCGAGCTCGCGGGCGACCAGCACGGCCGCCTCGCCGAGCAGGTGCCCGGCCGCCAGCACCGCGGTCGCGTCCTGCCGCCGCTGCAACAGGCCCGCCGCCGCGGCGTAGGCGCTGTCGCGGGACGGCCGGGCGGTCACGACCAGGTCCTCGTCGACCGGGACGCCCAGCTCGCCCAGGGCCGTGCGGAAGGCCCGCTCCCGCACGCCCTGGACCGCCCGCGGCGCCGCCGCCCCGAGGAAGGCGACGCGGCGGTGGCCGAGGCCCACCAGGTACTCGGCGAGCGCGCGGACCCCGGCGCCGTCGTCGGCCCGGACCGACGGGATCTCCGGCAGCCCCGGCAGGGCCCGGTCGGCGAACACCACGCTGGCCCCGACGCCGGCGGCGGCGCGCCACTCGGCCGTCTCGCCGGCGGGGATCGCGATGATGCCGTCGACCCGCTGCCCGACGAGCCGGTCGACGATCTCGGCCTCGCGCGCCGCGTCGCCATGCGAGACGTCCAGCACCACGTGCTCGCCGAGGCTGGCGGCGCAGGCCAGCACGCCGGCGATCAGCTCGGCGCGGAACGGGTCGGTGACGTCGGGGACCACCAGGCCGATGCCGCCGCTGCTGCGCAGCTTCAGGCCGCGGCCGAGGGCGCTCGGGCGGTAGTCCAGCTCGGCCGCGGCGGCCAGCACGCGCGCGCGGGTCGGCGCGCTCACCGAGCCGGTGCCGGAGAAGACCCGCGAGACGGTGGCGATGCCGACCCCCGCCGCCGCGGCCACGTCCTTGATCGTCGCCGTCCGCCGCCCCTGCGCCACGCTCCGCCTCCCGTCCCGGCCCGCCACCGCGGGCCGCCACGATCTTCCCACAACGGACCTTTCTCTGGAAACGTTTCCATGATGTTTAATCCACCCATTGGTACGAATGCCCTGCTGGACAGGGATTGATGGGAAACGTTTCCATCGAGAGGGGATCTGATGGCCAAGATCGTGCTGGACGGCGTGGACAAGGTGTACTCCGGCGGCGTCAAGGCAGTCGACGGGCTGGACCTGGAGATCCGCGACGGTGAGTTCATGGTGCTGGTCGGCCCCTCGGGCTGCGGCAAGTCGACCGCGCTGCGGATGGTCGCCGGCCTGGAGGAGATCAGCGGCGGCGAGGTCACCATCGGCGACCGGGTGGTCAACGACCTGGCGCCCAAGGACCGCGACATCGCGATGGTGTTCCAGAACTACGCGCTCTACCCGCACATGACCGTCGAGCAGAACCTGGCCTTCGGGCTGAAGCTGCGCGGCACCCCCAAGTCCGAGATCAAGGAGAAGGTGCTCGACGCCGCCAAGATGCTCGGCCTCGAGCAGTTCCTGGCCCGCAAGCCCGCCGCACTGTCGGGCGGCCAGCGGCAGCGCGTGGCGATGGGCCGCGCCATCGTCCGCCAGCCGCAGGCGTTCCTGATGGACGAGCCGCTGTCCAACCTGGACGCCAAGCTGCGCGTCTCGATGCGCGCCTCGCTCAGCCAGCTCCACGAGCGGCTCGGCGTCACCACCGTGTACGTCACCCACGACCAGGTCGAAGCGATGACGCTCGGCTCGCGGGTCTGCGTGCTGCGCGAGGGCCGGCTCCAGCAGGTCGACACCCCGCAGCGGCTGTTCGACAACCCGGTGAACCTGTTCGTCGCGGGCTTCATCGGCTCGCCCGCGATGAACTTCGCCACCGCCGAGCTCACCCGCGGCGACGGCGGCGCGCAGGTCGCGTTCGCCGGCTACACCCTGCCCGTCCCGGACGCGGTCCTGGCCGAGCGCCCCGGGCTGGAGGACTGGCTCGGCAAGAAGCTCATCCTCGGCGTCCGCCCCTCCGACTTCGAGGACTCCGCGCACGCCAAGCCGGAATGGGCGCCGATGGCGGCCCGCTCCAGCGTCACCGAGGAGCTCGGCAGCGAGATCAACGTCATCTTCGCCATCGACGCGCCCCCGGTCGAGCACAAGGACACCGCCGACCTGGCCGAGGACGCCACCGAGGGCGAGACCGACATGGCGATCCCGCTGACCGACAACAAGGCGCTGTGGACGGCCCGCGTCAACGCCCGCTCGAACGTGCGGCCCGGCCAGGACATCAGCCTGGCCGTCGACACCCGCCGCCTGCACTTCTTCGACCCCGCCAGCGGCCTGGCCATCGGGCTCGCCCCGGCGGCCCCCGCCGAGGCGGCCGACACCCCGCCGGTCGACACCGGGAAGGCGCCGGCCAAGAAGCCGTGAGCACGCCGACGTGACGGTGCCCGCGCCCGGGGAGGGGCGCGGGCACCGTCACGTCCGGACGCGGGGCGCGGTCACTTCACCGAGCCCGCCAGCACCCCCTGCACGAAGTAGCGCTGGAAGGCGAAGAAGACCACCAGCGGGATAATCAGCGACAGGAACGCGCCGGGCGCCAGGACGTCGATGTTGCCGGTGAACTGCCGCATCTGCGACTGGAGCCACTGCGTCATCGGCTGCGAGCTCGGGTCGGCGAACACCAGCGCCACCAGCAGGTCGTTCCACACCCACAGGAACTGGAAGATGCCGAGCGAGGCGATCGCCGGGCCGCCCAGCGGGAAGACCACCCGCCGGAAGATCGTCCACTCCGAGCCGCCGTCCATCCGCGCCGCCTCCAGCAGGTCGCGCGGGATCGCGGCGAAGAAGTTGCGCAGCAGGAAGATGGCGAACGGCAGCCCGAACGCGACGTGGAACAGCACCACGCCGGTGATCGAGCCGGCCATCTTGAACCCGCCGAAGTCGATCTGCCCGTACAGCTTGGCGACCGGGATCAGCCCGAGCTGGACCGGCACCACCAGCAGCGCCACCACCAGCAGGAACAGCCAGTCCCGGCCGGGGAACTCCAGCCACGCGAACGCGTAGGCGGCCAGCGAGGCGATCACCACCACCAGCGTGGTGGCGGGCACCGTGATCAGCACCGTGTTCCAGAACGAGTCGACGAAGTCGGACTTGTCGAGCAGCGCCGAGTACGACTGGAAGGTGAGCTGCGACGGCTTGCTGAACACCTGCCACCAGCCGCCGCCGTTGTTGTCCTCGTTGGACCGCAGTGAGGCGATGAGCAGCCCGAACGTCGGCACCAGCCAGAACAGCGCGATGACGGCCAGCACCGCCTGGACGGCGCCGCCGCCGACGCGGCCGACGACGCGGGCCACCACGCTGCGCCGGGGCGCGCCGGCCGCGCTCCCGGCACCGGGACGCGGGGCGTCCGCGGCGGTGCCCGCCTGGGTTCCCGCGGTGCTCATGAGCGCTCCTGCCGCAGTCTCCGGATGTTGAACAGCATGGCGGGCACCACCAGCAGGAGCAGCAGCACCGCGATCGCGCTGCCCGCCCCGGGGTCGTTGCCCCCGCCGAACGACTCGGTCCACATCCGCAGGGCCAGCACGCCGGCCGTCGGATCACCGCCGCCGATGATGTACACCAGGTCGAAGACCTTCATCACGTTGATGACCAGCGTCACCAGCACCACGACCAGGACCGGCGCCAGCAGCGGGATGGTGACCCGCCGGAACACCTGCCCCTCGGTCGCGCCGTCCACCCGCGCCGCCTCCAGGGCGTCCCGGGGGATGGCGGCGAGCCCGGCGGCGATCAGCACCATCGCGAAGCCGGCCCACACCCACAGGTACGCCACCATGATCGAGATGGTGATGAGGGTGCCGCCGAGCCATTGGACACCGCCGTAGGGGGCGGTGAAGTTGTCCTCCGGCAGCCTCAGCGTGACCGAGCCGGACGGCAGCTTCTTCAACGTGAAGGTGCCGTCGGCGGCGCTGGTGGCCTTGGCGACCACCTTGCCACCGCTGACCGCCTCGATCCGGACGCCGGGCAGCCCGCTCTCGCCGGTGTTGGGCTTGTCCAGCTCGCCGCCGCCGCCCTTGGTGAAGTCGAACCAGACCGTGCCGGTCACCTGGCCCGCCTTGGCGGCGGGCGGCTGCGCGGCGGGCTTGGCGTCCTTGGGCAGGTTCTCGGGCTTGACCCGCAGCAGCGGGACGAGCGCGGTCTGGCCGGCGCCGAACGCGCCGGTCGTGACCACCGCCCCGCCGTCGGCGCGCACCAGCGCGGTCTTGGCGTGCGGGCCCGCGCCCGGGTAGCCGGTACCGCCCTTGATGGTGTCGTGGACGCCCACGGCCACGGCGTTGAGCACGCCCTTGTCGGGGTCCTGCTGGTACACCAGCCGGAAGATCACGCCGGAGGCGAGGAAGGACACCGCCATCGGCATGAACACCACCAGCTTGAACGCGGTCGACCAGCGGATCCGCTCGCTGAGCACGGCGAACAGCAGCCCGAAGATGGTCACCACGGTCGGTGCGAACACCACCCAGACCGCGGTGTTGCGCACCGCGACCAGGTTGTCGTGCCCCTGGAAGATCCCGGTGTAGTTGTCCAGCCCGACGAAGGAGTCCCCGGACGCGTCCAGGAAACTGCGGATCACCGAGAAGACGATCGGGTAGATCACCAGGAAGCCGAGCAGCAGCAGCGCGGGCATCAGGAAGAACAGCGCCAGCCAGGACGGCGGCGCGATCCCTCCCGCCCGGCCGCCGCCGCGGCGGCGGCCGGTGGCCGCGGGTTCGGTTTCGGCGGCGGTGCCGCCGGCCGGGTCCGCCGGCGGCACCTTGTCGTGCGGCACGTCTTCGTGCGGCGCGCTGTCTTCGGCCTTCATGAAGGGTCCTCTAGCTCTTGTACGCCTTCGCGGCCTCGGCCTCGAGCTTGGCCTGCGTGCCCTTGACGTCGGTCGGCTTCTGCACGAACGTGCGGAGCGCCTCCCACTCGCCCTTGCCCGGCGTGGCGCCGAACGCGGCCGGGGCCAGGTCGGACAGGTCGTAGCGGGCCGCGTCGCCGGACTTCAGGATCTGGGCGACCAGCTCTTTGGCGACCGGGTCGGAGTAGGCGTCCGGGGCGACGCCCTTGTTCGGCGTCAGGTAGCCGCCGAGCCCGGCCCAGACCTTGCCCGCCTCGGACGAGGCGAGGAACTTCAGCAGCTCCTGCCCGCCCTTCCCGTCCTTGAGCGCGACGGCGATGTCGCCGCCGAGGACGGCCGGGGCGACCTGCCCGGCCTTGGGGAAGGGGAACACCTTGGCGTCGGTGCCGACCTTGGCCTTTGTGGTGGCGATGTTGGCCGCGGCGAAGTCGCCGCCGTAGACCATCGCGGCCTTCTGCTGGCCGAACGTCTGGGTGACCGACTCGTCGAACTTGGTCTGCCGCGCCCCGGCGACGCCGCCCGAGATCAGGTCCGGCTTGCCCCAGATCTTGGCCAGGGTCTCCAGCGCGGTGCCGACCGAGGGGTCGGTCCACTTGATCTCGTGCTTGGCGAGCTTGTCGTACTGCTCGGGCCCGGCCTGCGACAGGTAGACGTTCTCGAACCAGTCGGTCAGCGTCCAGGAGTCCTGCGCCCCGGCGGCCAGCGCGAACGGGGTGGTGCCCGAGTCCTGGACGGTGCCGGCGACCGAGACCAGGTCGTCGAAGGTCTGCGGCGGCTGCACCCCGGCGTTGGAGAACGCCTCGGTCCGATACCAGATGATCGACTTGTAGGCGGCCTTGACCAGCACCGCGTACGGCTTGCCCTGGGCCGAGCCGAGCTCCTTCCAGTACGGGGAGAAGTTCTTGTCGACCTCGCTCACCACGTCGGCGGCGAGCGGCTTGAGCGCGCCCTTGTCCGCGTACTGCTGCATCAGCCCCGGCTGCGGCAGGACCGCCACGTCCGGCGGGTTCTTGGCCTCCAGCCGCGGGCCGAGGTAGGCGTCGGTGTTCTCCCCGGTCGAGGCGTAGGTGACCGTCGCGCCGGTCTTCTTCTCGAACGCCTGGAGGACCTTGCGGAAGTTGGCCTCCTCCGGCCCGGTCCACTTGGCCGCGATCTCGATCTTGGTGCCCTTGAGCTCGCCGCCGCCCGCGGGCGCCGCCCCGTCGCCCTTGTCGTCGTCCCCGCCGCCGCACGCCGCGGCGGAGGCGAGCAGGCCCGCCACCACGGCGGCGCTCACCACCCGCCGACTCATCAGACGCCTGCTGACCCTCATACCTCGTCCTCCCTGGGCGAACCGGCGGCCGACTCCCAGATCGAAGCGCCGGTCTCGATGTCGAAGAAATGCAGGCGGCCGGTGTCGACCTGGATCGTCACCGGGTCGCCGACCTTGACGCGGGTGCGCGGGCTGAAGCGCGCGACCAGGTCGGTGCGGGGCGCCTCCAGGTGCCCGAGCACGTCGGTCCCCGCGTCGCGGGCGAGCTCCTTGGTGTCCTCGGTGACGACCTGGGCGGCCTCGACCGCGAAGTGCACCAGGACGTCCGAGCCCATCGCCTCCACCAGGTCGGCGGTGGACGTCAGCGACGCCCCGCCGCCGGCGCCGGCGGCGGCCAGCTCGGAGTCCTCCATGTCCTCGGGGCGGATCCCGACGACCAGGTCGCGGCCGAGGTAGGCGGCGAGGGCGGGCCGCTCGCGCAGCACCCGTCCCGGCACCGCCAGGGTCTGGCCGCCGACCTCGATCCGCGGGTCCTCCGCGTCGCCGGTCAGCCTGCCCTGGAGCAGGTTCATGGCGGGCGAGCCGATGAACCCGGCCACGAACAGGTTCGCCGGCCGGTCGTAGAGCTCCTGCGGCGCGGCCACCTGCTGGAGGTGCCCCTTCTTCATCACCGCGACCCGGTCGCCGAGCGTCATCGCCTCGGTCTGGTCGTGCGTGACGTAGACGGTGGTGACGCCGAGGTCGCGCTGGATGCGGGCGATCTCGGCGCGCATCTGGACGCGCAGCTTGGCGTCCAGGTTGGACAGCGGCTCGTCCATCAGGAACGCCTGCGGCTCGCGGACGATCGCACGCCCCATCGCGACCCGCTGCCGCTGACCGCCCGAGAGGTTGCGCGGCTTGCGGCTCAGATGCTCGGTGAGCCCGAGCGTCTGCGCGGCCTTGTCGACCTTCTCCCGGATCTCCGCTTTGGGGATCCGGCGCAGCGACAGCCCGAACCCGATGTTGTCGCGGACCGACAGGTGCGGGTAGAGCGCGTAGCTCTGGAACACCATCGCCACGTCGCGGTCGCGCGCGGGCACCCGGTTGACCTCCCGGTCCGCGATCGTGACCGTCCCCTCCGAGATGTCCTCGAGCCCGGCGACCATCCGCAACGCGGTCGTCTTGCCGCAACCCGAGGGGCCGACGAGGACGAGGAACTCCCCGTCGGCGATCGTGAGGTTCAGGTCGGTCACGGCACGGGTCCCGTCGGGATAGACCTTCCCGACGCCCGTCAGGGCGACCTCTGCCACGGCGTCTCCTCCTCGTCCTGCACGGCTGCGTCGGGCGCCGCCCGGGGTCGGGCCCCGGATGTCCGCCCGCGACGCGGGGCTCGCGCATCGGCGCCCCCCGCGGAACACCCCAAGGAAGTACAGGGCCGGACGGCCCTGCCGCAAGATCAACAGTGGCCGTCGTCACATTTGGTGCAGAGATCGTTATCTGCTCGTTCCAGACATGACGCGGGCGGGGGCCGTCCGGCCCCCGCCCGCGTCCGCGCGCCCCCGGCGCCGGCCGTCCGCGCCCCCTCGGCACGCCCGCCCGCGCGCCGTCCGCGCGTGTCCGGAAGCGGCCACGCCGCGTCCGGATTCCGCTCAGCCGACGACCACCAGCCCCCGGCCGGTGCGGTTCATCCGCTCGTGCCCGTCGGCGGTGCACACCACGATGTCCTCGATGCGCGCGCCGTGCGGGCCGGGGTAGATGCCCGGCTCGATCGAGAACGCCATGCCGGCCTCGAGCGGCTCGGTGTTGCCGGCCACGATGTAGGGCTCCTCGTGCGTCTCCAGCCCGATGCCGTGGCCGGTGCGGTGGATGAAGTACTCCCCGTACCCGGCCGCCGCGATCACCTCGCGGCCCGCCGCGTCGACCGCCTCGGGCGTCGCGCCCGGCCGGACCGCGTCGCAGGACGCCTGCTGCGCCTCCTTCAGCACCTCGTAATAGGCCAGGTAGTCGGCCGGCGGCTCGCCCACGCAGTAGTCGCGGGTCGAGTCCGAGCAGTAGCCGCTCGGCATCGTCCCGCCGATGTCGACCACCACCGGCTCACCGGCCCCGATCACCCGGTCCGACAGCTCGGCGTGCGGGCTGGCGCCGTTCGGGCCGGAGCCGACGATCACGAAGTCCACCGCGGCGTGCCCCTCGGCGATGATGGCGTCGGCGATGTCCCGGCCCACCTCGCGCTCGGTGCGGCCGGCCTTCAGGAACCCCGGCACCCGCGCGTGCACCCGGTCGATCGCCGCGCCGGCCTCGCGCAGCGCCGCGATCTCGGCGGCGCTCTTGCGCATCCGCAGCCCGCTCAGCACCCGCCCGGCGGCGACCTGCTCGGCGCCCGGCAGCGCGGCGCGGAACCGCAGCGCCATGACCGCCCACATCCGGTCGGCCACGCCCACCTTCGCCAGGCCGCCCGGCAGCCGGCCCGCCACGAGCGCGAACGGGTCGTCGGTCTCGTCCCAGGGCACCAGCTCCACGCCGAGGCCGCCCGCCGGCGACTCCCGCGCCGCGGGCAGCTCGAGCCGCGGCACGACCATGAACGCCTCGCCCTCGGCCGGGACCACCAGGCAGGTCAGCCGCTCGAGGGGAAGCGCGTCATAGCCGGTGACGTAGCGCAGGTCGGGGCCGGGCGTCAGGAACAGTGCGCCCAGTCCCGCGCGCGCCGCCTCCTCCTGGACGCGTCCGAGCCGCTCACGCGGATACAACTCCTTTGTCACATCCGTCTCCATTCTCGGTAGTGGTGCTCCGGCCGCGACACGGGGCCGCACGACGGAAATACCACTTCCTCCCTCCCCTATGACCAGGTACTGTTACATTCCGTAGGTGCTCCGATACAGGATCGCGCACTTCGGGCACGACACCAGGATGGCAAGTCCCGCCTGGTCCCGTCGCGCCGGGAGGGGCCCGGCCCGGCCGGGGCCCGCCCGGTAACCGCGCCCCCGCCGGAGCCGCCGATGCACCAGAGCCAGACCGTCGCCTTGGCCGCCACCATCGAACGGCTCCGCCTGGAATTGCAGGCCGAGCGCAGCGCATGGCGCGCCCGTACCGTGATCGAGCAGGCCAAGGGGCTGCTCGCCGAACGGCACGGCTGCGGCATCGAGACCGCCTACGACCATCTGCTGGAGCTGGCCGTCGAGGCCGCCGTGGAGCCCGCGGTCGCCGCCGCGCTGCTGCTGGGCACCGACGCCGACGCCCCGGCCGACGCGGCGGCCCGCCCGCGCGGCACGGTCTTCGAGCCCGCCACTTACCTGGAGCCGCCCGGCGCCTCCGCGGCGCCGCCCCCACCCGGCAGCACGTCGGGCGGCACGTCGGGCGGGGCGCAGGGCGGGGCGCCTGGAGGGGCGTCCGACCCGGCGCCCCTCTCGGCGTCCGTTCCCCCGCAGGGCGGCCCGCCCGGCGACGGCGCGCGCCCGGCCGGGCGCGCCGCCGCGTCCGACGACATCGGGCCGTTGCCGGCGCCGCTCGCCGCCGCCCGTCATCTGGCCGCCGCGGCGTTCGCCGCGTGCCGCAGTACCGACGAGCTGGCGCGGCGGCTCACCGAGGAGGCCCTCGGGTGGCTCGGCGCGCAGTCCGCACTGCTCACACTGCTGGAGCCCGACGGCGCGCTGCGGGTCGCGGGCGCGCACGACCTGCCCGCGCACGTGGTCTCCGAGTGGGCGCGGATCCCGCCGCACAGCGACATCGGCCTGGTCCGCGCCGTCCGCGAGGCGACGCCGGTCTGGTCGGCCGACCCCGGCGCGCTCGCCCTGGTCGGCGCGGCGGCCGGGCACGAGGGGCCGCACTCGTGCCTGCCGCTGGTCGCCGGCGGCCGGATCATCGGGGCCGCCGAGATCGGCTGGACGCTCGGCTCGGTCACCGACGACGGCACCCGCCGCTACGTCCTGGCGGTCCTGGCGACGTGCGCGCGGCGGCTGGGCGAGCTGGCGCCCGCGACCGGCGGCGCCGACGCCCCCTGGCTGCGCGCGGTCCTCGACACGACCCAGGCGCCGAGCGCCCTGATGTCCCCAATCCGCGACCGGGACGGCACCGTGGTCGACTTCCAGGTCGACGCCGTCAATGCCGACGCCGCCGACCTGCTCGGGCACCACCGCGACGAGATCGTCGGCGTCCGGCTGCTGGAGAGCTACCCGGGGCTCGGGCTGTCCGGCCTGTTCGGCGCGTACGTGGAAGTGCTCGAGACCGGCACGCCGCTGCGCCGGGGCCCGCGCGACTACGCCAGCATCGACGCGGGCCGGGTGGTGCCGGCCACGCTGAGCGTGCGGGCGTGCCGGCTCGGCGGCGGCGTGCTGGCCAGCTGGCGCTTCCACGACGACACCGCCGACCTGGCCGCGCAACTGGCCCAGGCGCAGCGCCTGGGCAACCTCGGCTGGAGCCGCTGGGACCTGCTGACCGGCGAGGTCCGCTGGTCCGAGCAGCTCTACACCATCTTCGGCCGGCCCCGGACCGAGGGGCCGCTGGCGCTCGAGCGGCTCGCCGAGCACGTGGTGCCCGAGGACCTGCCGAAGGCCGAGCAGCTCATGCGCACCCTGCTCGGCCGCCGCGAGCCCGCCGAGGTCGAGCTGCGCGTCCAGGCCGGGCCCGACCTGCGGCACCTGCGGGTGATGGCCGAGCCGATCCTCGACCCGCTCGGCGCGCCGGTCGCGCTGCACACGGTGTTCCAGGACGTCAGCCAGCGGCGCCGCACCGACGAGGTGCTCGCCGCGACCCGGCTCCAGCTCAAGCGCGAGCGCCGGCACATCGCCGAGGAGCGGCACATCGCGGTGGAGCTCCAGCGCGCGATCCTGCCGCTCCCCCGCGGCGCCCGCACGCTGCCCGGCATGCGGGCCGCCGTCCGCTACCTGCCGGCCCAGCGGCACACCCGGGTCGGCGGCGACTGGTACGACGCGGCGGCGCTGTCGGACGAGGAGGTCTTCCTCGCCATCGGCGACGTGTCCGGGCACGGCCTGGCCGCCGCCGCCGCGATGGCCCGCATGCGCAACGCGCTCAGCGGCCTGACCTGCACCGGCGAGCCGCCCGACCGGCTGCTGGGCTGGCTCAACCGGCTGCTGATGGACCGGCACGGGTCGCTCACCGCGAGCGCGATCGCCGCCGTCTACCGGCCCGGCCCGCGCACGCTGACGTGGGCGCAGGCCGGGCATCCGCCGCCGGTGCTGCTCCGCCACGGCACCGCGCGGCTGCTCGAGGCCCCCGACGGCGTCCTGCTCGGCGTGCTCGACCATCCGCGCCTGGAGCTGGCCACCACGCGGCTCGAGGGCGGCGACCTGCTGCTGTTCTACACCGACGGGCTCGTCGAGCGGCGCGACCGCGACCTCAGCGACGGGTTCGCGCTGCTGCGCGCCGCCGTGGAGGAGCGTCCCATGGCGGGCCCCGACGGCGTCATCGACCACGTCCTGCGGGCGCTCGGCGCGGCCAACCCCGACGACGACACCTGCCTGCTGGCCGTCAAGCTCACCTGACCGGGCGGCGCCGGGCGCGCGGTGCCCGCCGGCGGGCCGCCGCCCGGGCCCGCCGCGTCGCGTCCCGACCCGGACGGTGGCGTGCGACGATGTGGGCCATGAGCGGGCTCATGCTGCTGGACACGCCGTCGTTGTACTTCCGCGCCTTCTACGGGGTGCCCGAATCGGTGACCGCGCCGGACGGGACGCCGGTGAACGCGGTCCGCGGGCTGCTCGACATGATCGCGAGGCTGGTTCGGGACCGGTCCCCCGAACGCGTCGTGTGCTGCATGGACGCCGACTGGCGGCCCGCGTTCCGCGTCGCGGCGCTGGCCTCGTACAAGGCGCACCGGGTCGCCGACGACGGCGGCGACCAGACGCCCGACGCGCTGTCGGCGCAGCTGCCGGTCATCGACGCGGTGCTCGACGCGTTCGGCCTCGCCAGGACGGGCGTGCCGGGCTACGAGGCCGACGACGTGATCGGCACGCTCGCCGTGCGGGGCGCCGCGGACGGGCCCGTCGACATCGTGACCGGCGACCGCGACCTGTTCCAGCTCGTCGACGAGCGGGGCCCGGTGCTGGTGCTCTACACCGCGCGCGGGATCAGGAACCTCCAGGTGATGGGCGAGAAGGAGGTCGCGGCCAAGTACGGCATCCCGGGGCGCGGCTACGCCGAGTACGCCACGCTGCGCGGCGACCCGAGCGACGGGCTGCCGGGCGTGCCGGGCGTCGGCGACAAGACGGCGGCGGCGCTGGTCACCCGGTTCGGGTCGGTCGAGGCCATCCTGGCCGCGCTGGACACCGGGTCCGACGCGGGCTTCCCGGCGGGGGCGCGGCGCAAAATGGAGGCGGCGCGCGACTACCTGGCGTCCGCCGAGACGGTGGTGCGGGTCGTCACCGACATCGGCGCGCCCGAGCTGCGCGGGCTGGACGACCGGCTGCCGGCCGCGCCGCGCGATCCCGCGGCGCTGGTCGAGCTCGCCGAGCGGTGGAACCTGGACGGCCCGGTCAACCGCCTCCTCAACGCACTGCCGTCCTGACCGGAGATCCGGTCAGTGTGTCAGAAGACGCAGACAACCCGTGTCCGCGGTAGCAGCATCGCGATCAATGGGGGGCTTTCCTGGACAGGCAGGCAGTGGACGCCGGCAGGGCGGGACGCCGGGAACGCCGCGGGAGCCGCGGGTCCGCTGGAGATGACCACGCCCCGAACCGCGAGCCTCCGCCCGCGGAGGACTCAGAAAACGGACCCCCAGTGATCGAAAGGGCTTCTGCACCGCTCGACGCTCCGGCCGCGGCCGTGCCCGAGGTCTCCTCCCCCGGGCGGGGGGACGGCTTCTGGGACGCGCTCGACGGACCCGAGCGCGTCGCCCTGCGGGCGGTGTCCCGCCCGCGCGGCTTCGCCCCGAAGGTCCCGCTCTGCTACGAGGGGGACGAGTCGGACCACATCATCATCATCGAGGCCGGCTGGGCCAAAGTGACCTCCTCCACCGAGAACGGCCACGACGTGGTGCTGGCCGTGCGGGGGCCCGGCGACCTGGTCTGCGAGAGCGCGGTGCTCGGCAGCCGGCTCCGCTCGGCGAGCGTGACGGCGCTCAGCCCGGTCCGCGCGCTGGTGGTGCCCGCCGCCCGCTTCACCGGGTTCCTGGACGCGCATCCGCGGGTGTGGCTGCTGGTCAGCAGCAACTTCGTACGGCGGCTCGACGATGCCACCCGGCGGCTCCAGGCGCACGTGTCGGCGAAGGGCGCGCAGCGCCTGGCGCTGCTGCTGGCCGACCTGGCCGAGCTGTCGGCCCGGCACTGCCCGCCCGGCCCGGACGGCGGGATCGACATCGCGCCGCCGCTGTCCCAGGAAGAGCTCGGGAGCTGGATGGACGCCTCCCGCGAGACCGTGGCGCGGGCGCTCAACAACCTGCGCCGGCGCGGGCTGGTGCGCACCGGCTGGCGCCGGATCACCGTGGTGGACCTGCACGGGCTCCGCGCGTTCGCGCAGGGCCGCGGCGAGCGGTGACCCGGCCCACTGCCTTTACGTTGTAGATCCGTTTCGTCAGGCGGCGGGGATCTTGAGTTCGCGACCGAGGGCCTCGGTGACCGAGGCGTTCAGCCGGTAGGCGGTCTTGACCTCGGCGATGATCCGCTCGCGCTCGGCGGCGTCCCAGGGCGCGGCGTCCAGGAGCGCGCGGTAGCGGTCCTTGTAGCCTTTCGGCTTGCCCGGGAACCGGTAGAAGCGCACGCCGTCGCCGTCCGCGCCGAGGCCGAGGCGGAGCTGCACCTGCTTGCCGATGTACTGGCCGCCGGACAGGTCGCCGAGGTAACGGGTGTAGTGGTGGGCGACGAAGCCGCCGGGCCAGTCGAAGCAGATCTCGCGGAGCCGGTCGCAGTAGCGGCGGGTGGCCTCGCTCGGCGCGAGCCGCTCGCGCCAGCCCGGCCCGTAGTAGAAGGCCAGGTCGGCCTCCAGCGCGTCGCGGCGGCACAAGTCGGCGAAGGCGAACGGGCCGGCCACCGGGTCGGCGGCCATCCGCTCGGCGGCGGCGCGCTCCAGCGTGTCGTAGACGGGGTGGAGCTGCGCGACCAGCACGGCGTACTCCTCGCGCCCGAGCCGCCCGCCGACCAGCGCGCTCATGTAGGA
Source organism: Spirillospora sp. NBC_01491 (assembly GCF_036227065.1). Lineage (GTDB taxonomy): Bacteria > Actinomycetota > Actinomycetes > Streptosporangiales > Streptosporangiaceae > Spirillospora > Spirillospora xylanilytica. The sequence continues at coordinate 517,506 of NZ_CP109432.1, read as the reverse complement.
GGAGCCCTCGTTGTCGCCGTGGTCGCTCCAGGTGGCCGCCCGCAGCTGGGCCGAGAACGCCTCGTCCGGCTCCGCCATGTCCATCCTCCCTCTCCCGCCGGATCCCGGTCTTCAAGTTAGGCTAGCCTTGCCTAAATTCGAACGGAAGGTCTCGCGGCGAGGTTTCCGACGTGACGTCGGCTACTTTACCTACGCCACGTCGGGACGACCAGTGGGAGGGTCAGTGCGCCTCCGGCGGAGCCGACCCGAGGAGCTCCCTGGCCTCGCCGTACATCCGCACCACCTCGCGGCGGACCTGGGCGCGTTCGGTGAGCCGCCCGCTCCACGGGACCCGCACCACCGCCTCGCCGCCCTCCACCGCGGCGGCGAGGTCGAGCCCGTCGGCGTCCATACCCGTCATCCGCGCGGCGGTCGCCTCGGGCCGCCCGCCGAGCGCGCGGCAGATCAGCAGGCAGTCGGCGGCGTGGTCCTGGTTCATGTGCCGCGCGATCTGGCGTACGACGTCCTCGGTGAAGGGCTCCGCCTCGGTCATGGAACCGTCCTTTCGCACTGGTGCCGGTCCCGCAACCCTAGAGGCCGCCCGGACGTGCGGGATGTCAGCCCTTCGCGGTGGCCTCCCGGCGCACCTCGTCCATGTCGACCCCGCGGGCCTGGGTGATCAGGTCCTCCAGCGTCGCCTCCGGCAGCGCGCCGGGCTCGCTGTACAGCACCACCTTGTCGCGGACGATGGCCAGCGTCGGGATCGAGCCGATCTCGAACGCGGCGGCCAGCTCCGGCTCGGCCTCGGTGTCGACCTTGGTGAACACGATGTCGGGGTGGCGCTCGGACACCCGCTCGTACACCGGCGCGAACGACCGGCACGGTCCGCACCAGGCCGCCCAGAAATCGATCAGCACGAAGCCGTTCCCCCCGACCGTGTCGTCGAAGGTGTCCCTGGTCAGGTTGACGGTTGCCATGTCACTTCCCCTTCATTGGCCCTATGGCTAGGAGAACAAGAGGAACGGCCGGGAGATTTCCCGCCCGCCCGGAGCGGGGGGCGGTCAGGACCGCAGGAGGGTGAGGCCGGTGGCGTAGCGGCGGGTGTGCACGACGGTGCCGTCCTGGACGGAGGTGCGGGCGCCGACGGTGATGGTGCCGTAGTCGCCGCGCAGCACGGCGCCGGGCCAGACGGACGCGCCGGCCCCGAGGACGACCGAGCCGATGACGGTCGCCTGCGGGTGGACGTAGGCGGAGGGGTGGAGGTCGGGGACCTGGTCCCCGAGCGCGTAGACGGCCATGATCACCTGCCTACCACGCCCGGGCTCCCGCCCCGGCCGCCGGGGTCCGCCGGCGGACACCCCTCTCAGGCGACCGAGGAATAGGCGACGACGCCGCGGCGCATGGCGTCCATCGCCCGGCGGGCGGTCTTGCGGATGTGGCTGTTGGGCGGGGCGGCGTCGGCGACCTGGCCGAGCAGGTCGAGGAGCTGCTTGACGGCGCGGACGAAGTCGCCCGCGGTCATGTCGTTCTCCAGCAGCACCTCGTCGAGGTCGTCGCCCTTGGCCCACCGGTAGGCGGTCCAGGCGAACCCGAGATCGGGCTCGCGCAGGAACGACACCCGGTTGTCGCGCTCGACCGCGTCGAGCTCGCCCCAGAGCCGCACCATCGCCGCCAGCGCGTCCTGCACGTTCCCGGTCGGGGTGCGCGGCGGCGCGGCCTCGTCGGACTGCCGCGACTCGTACACCAGCGCCGACACGCACGCGGCGAGCTCGGCGTGGTCGAGCCGCTCCCACAGCCCGTCGCGCAGGCTCTCGGCGGTGAGCAGGTCGAGCTCGTTGTAGATGCGGCCGAGCCGGCGGCCCTCGGCCGTGACCTCGCCGCCGGACAGGTAGCCGAGCTGCTCCAGGACGGCGCAGACCCGGTCGAAGGTGCGGGCGATCACCTGGGAGCGGCCCTCGACGCGGCGGCGGAGCTGCTCGGTCTCGCGCTCGAGGCGGAAGTACCGCTCGGCCCAGCGCGCGTGGTCCTCCCGCTTGTCGCAGCCGTGCACCGGGTGGCGGCGCAGCCCGTCGCGCAGGTCGGCGATCTCGCGGTCGTCGGCGGCCGGGACGTCCCGGCCGCGGCGCCCCTCCTTGGGGTCGTGCGGGACCTTGTTGCGCAGGGTCGAGGCCAGGTCGCGGCGGTCCTGCGGGTTGCGGGGGCTGAACGACTTGGGGATGCGGATCCGCTCGACCGGCTCGACCGCGCGCGGGAAGTCCAGGATCGACAGCCGCTGCACCGACCGGCTCACCGTCAGCACGAGCGGGGCGGGCCCGTCGGACCGGCGGCCGACCCCCGGGTCCAGCACCACCGCGAGGCCGGAACGGCGCCCGGACGGGACCAGGATGACGTCCCCGGGCCGCAGGTGCTCCAGCGACCTGGCCGCCTCGGCGCGGCGGGCCGAGGACCGCTCGCGGGACATCTCGGCCTCGCGGTCCGACAGCCTGCGGCGCAGCGCCGCGTACTCCATGAAGTCGCCCAGATGGCACTCGGCGGCCTCGGCGTACCCGGCGAGGGCCTCCTCGTTCTTGTGGACCTGCCGGGCCAGCCCGACCACGGCCCGGTCGGCCTGGAACTGCGCGAACGACTCCTCCAGCAGGGTGCGGGCGCGGTCGGCGCCGACCGCGCCGACCAGGTTGACCGCCATGTTGTAGGACGGCTGGAAGCTGGAGTTGAGCGGGTAGGTGCGGGTGCTGGCCAGGCCGCCGACCGAGCCGGGGTCGACCTTGGGGCCCCACACCACCACCGCGTGTCCCTCGACGTCGATGCCGCGGCGCCCGGCCCGCCCGGTGAGCTGGGTGTACTCGCCGGGGGTGAGCGCGACGTGGGCCTCGCCGTTCCACTTGTCGAGCTTCTCGATCACCACGGTGCGGGCGGGCATGTTGATGCCGAGGGCGAGGGTCTCGGTGGCGAACACCGCCTTGATCATCCCGCGGGTGAACAGCTCCTCGACGATCTCCTTGAAGGTGGGCAGCATCCCGGCGTGGTGCGCGGCCACGCCGCGCTCCAGCGCCGACACGAAGTCGGTGTAGCCGAGGATCCGCAGGTCCTCGCGGGAGATGTCGGCGGTGCGCAGGTCGGCGTGCGCGCGGATCTCCTCGGCCTCCTCCTTGGAGGTCAGCCGGGTGCCGGCGTGCAGGCACTGGAGGACGGCGGCGTCGCAGCCGGCCCGGCTGAAGATGAAGGTGATCGCGGGCAGCAGCCCGGCGCGGTCGAGGCGCTCGATCACGTCCGGGCGGGCCGGCGGGCGGTACCGCTCCGGGCGGGCCGCGCGGCGGTGGCCGGTGCGGCGGCCCTGGTTGACCTTGGCGCGGCGGACCTCGTCCACCGCCATCCGGGTGAGCTGCGGGTTCAGCCGGGCCTGCCGGTCGCGGCCCTTGCCGGTGTCGACGAACAGGTCGTACATCCGGGAGCCGACCAGCATGTGCTGGAACAGCGGCACCGGCCGGTGCTCGTCGACGATCACCGCGGTGTCGCCGCGCACCTCGTGCAGCCACTCGCCGAACTCCTCGGCGTTGCTGACGGTCGCCGACAGCGCCACGATCCGGACCGAGTCCGGCACGTGGATGATGACCTCCTCCCAGACCGCGCCGCGGAACCGGTCGGCGAGGTAGTGCACCTCGTCCATCACCACGAAGGCGAGCCCGGTGAGGGTCTGGGACCCGGCGTAGAGCATGTTGCGGAGCACCTCGGTCGTCATCACGACGATCGGGGCCTCCCCGTTGACGCTGTTGTCGCCGGTGAGCAGGCCGACCTTCTCGGGCCCGTAGCGGCGCACCAGGTCGGCGTACTTCTGGTTGGACAGCGCCTTGATCGGCGTGGTGTAGAAGCACTTGCCGCCGCCGGTCAGCGCCAGGTGGACGGCGAACTCGCCCACCACGGTCTTGCCGGACCCGGTGGGCGCCGCGACCAGCACGCCGCTGCCGTCCTCCAAGGCCTGGCACGCCTCGATCTGGAAGGCGTCCAGATCGAAGTCGTACAGGGTCTTGAAGTCGAGCAGGGCGGGGCCGGACCCGGCGGTGCGCCTGCGGTACGCGGAGTACCGCTGCGCCGGGGAGTCTTCGGCCGACAACGCGTCGGGGGTGGTCATAGGTTCGAGCCTACGGTTCGGACCGGCCCGATTCCCAATTCGGGACCGGGTTCACCGGACAAATCCACCGAACGACGTTCGGTGATCACCCGTGCCGGTCGCCCTTCTCCAGCTCGGCGTCGCCCTTGGCCAGCTCGGCGTCGATCTTCTCCAGGTCGAGCGGCGACGCCTCGTCGTCGGACAGCCCGTCGTCGGCGTCGCCGCGCAGCGCCCTGCGCCGGTCGGTGAAGAAGGCCAGCACCGCCGCCACCTCGAACAGCACCAGGGTCGGCAGCGCCAGGGCGAGCATGGTGAACGGATCGCCGCTCGGCGTCGCCACCGCGGCGAACAGGAAGATCCCGAAGACCGCGAGCCGCTGCGACTTCTTGATCATCTGGAAGCTCAGCACGCCGGCCAGGTTCAGCACCACCACGAACAGCGGCAGCTCGAACGTCATGCCGAACACCAGCAGCATGGCGAGCACGTAGCCGAGGTAGTGGTCGACCGCGATCAGCGCGGTGACGTCCTTGATCGCGAAGCCGCCGAGGAACAGCTTGAGGCCCTTGTCGACGGTCAGGTAGGCCAGCGCCGTACCGACCAGGAACAGCGGCACGGCCGCGCCGATGAACACGTAGCTCCAGCGCCGCTCGCGCCGGTACAGCCCCGGCGCGACGAAGGCCCAGAGCTGGTAGAGCCACACCGGCGACGACACGACCAGGCCGACGATCGCGGAGATCTTCAGCTTGAGGAAGAACTGCTGGAAGATCGTGTTGACGACCAGCGTGCACTTGTTCGGGTCAAGCTGGTGCGACTGCGGCAGGGAGCAGTAGGGCTCCTTGAGGAAGTCCCAGATCGGCTGGAAGAAGATCCAGCCGATGACCATCCCGACGAGCAGGGCGAGGATGGCCTTGACCAGCCGGTTGCGCAGCTCACGGAGGTGGTCCATGAGGGGCATCCGGCCCTCGGGGTCGACGGCCTTCGATCTCAACAGCGTCATCGTGCCGCATTCGGGCTAGGGTGCCGCGCTGGCATGCGGGCACAGATCGGCTCGGGCGAGGGGAGGCTCAGGGCTTGCGGACCTGGCTCGGGTCCGAGACCGGCACGCCCTGGATCGGCTCGCCGGAGGCGAGCGCGCCCTGCCGGCGCGGCCCCTGCTCGGCCACCGCGGCCTCGCGCTCGAGCCGGGCCGCCTCCTCGCGCAGCCGGGCGGCGCGCTCGCGCGCGTCGGCCTCCTGCTGCGGGACGGGCTGCGCCGCGGCGGCCGGCTCCGGCGCGGCGGCGGGCTTGGCGGCGGTCTCGCCCTCGTCGTCGTCGCGCAGGCCCTTGGTCTCGGCCTTGAGGATCCGCGCCGACTTGCCCAGCGACCGCGCCAGCTGAGGAAGCTTGGTCGAGCCGAACAGCAAGAGGACGACGGCCAGAATGATCAGGATTTCGCCTGTCCCAAAGTTACCCATGTCCATCCTCTTCAGCAGTGGTTCTCATGACGATCGTACGCCGTCACCGGAGCCGTATGGCGTGCGCGCGTCCTCGAGATCCCGGAGTTCATCGCGCAGAGCCGACTGTTTCGGGGCCAGCCGCGCCCTGGTCCGCTCCAATTCACGCCCGAGGCCCCGCACCGCCAGGTAGACCCTGAACGAGCAGTACCCGAGCACGGCCAGACCGACGAACCCCAAGACCACCGACACCGGAACCCACGCCACGTCCGCCACCGTAGCGGACCCGGTCACGCCATGCCGTACCGGGCGAGCGCCCGGACGGCGTCGTCGCGGACCCCGGCGGCCAGCCACGCGGGCGCGACCACCCGTCCCTGATCGCCCAGCCGCAGCGCCAGTCCCCGCACCCACCGGGTGTCGGGCGTGCGCAGCACCACGCGCAACCGCCCCTCGCCGACCTCCTCGACGCTCTCGCACGGGTAGTAGTCGGCCACCCACCGGCCGCGCGGGGTCAGCTCGAAGGTGACCTTCTCGTCGCCCGGGGACGGCCGGAACAGCCCCGCGTCCACGTCGATCGGCTCGGCCCCGTCGGGCACCTCGGCGGGCACGTCCAGCACGGCCAGCGCGGTGATCCGGTCGAGGCGGAACAGCCGCACCGCCTCGGCTCGGCGGCACCAGCCCTCCAGGTACCCGTTGCCCTCGACCATCAGCAGCCGCATCGGGTCGACGTCGCGCTCGGTGTTCTCGTCACGGGCCGGCACGTAGTACGCCAGGTGGACGCGGCGGCCCGCGCCGATCGCGTGGCGCAGCCGGCCCAGGGTCTCGCCGCCGGCGTCGACCTCCACCGCCACCTTGCTGCTGACCTCGGCGGCGGCGCCGGCCGCCGTCTCCAGCTTGGCGATCACCCGGCTGAGCGCGTCGCGGTCCTGGAGGCCGGGGATGCCCGCGAGCATCCGCAGCGCCACCAGCAGCGCGCTGGCCTCGTCGACCTTCAGCCGCAGCGGCCGGGCGATCGACTCGGCCTCGGTGACGATGATCTCGCCGCCCTCGTAGGACAGGTCGATCGGGCAGTACGGGTCGGGCGCGCGCAGCTCGACGCACCACAGCAGGTTGAGATCGTCGATGAGCTGCTTCTGGCTCACCCCGAACGCCGCCGCGGCCTGGTCGAGCGCCACCGAGTCGCGGCTGACCACGTACGGCACCAGGGCCAGCAGCCGGCCGAGCCGGCCGGTGGAGGTCGTCGCGGCGGCCTTGCCGCCGCCCGTCGCGCCGCTCATCGGCCACCCGCCCCCATGCCCGTGCCCGTGCCGGCCGCCCCGGCCGGGACCGTGTCCGTGTCCCTGTCCGTGTCCGCATTCGTATCCGCGTCCGCGTCCGCCGGGACATCGCTCACCGACAGCACCGCTTTGAGCTGCTGGATGACCGCCTCGCGCAGGTCGGGCGGATCAAGGACCACCACGTCGTCGGCGAACCGCGCCAAATACGGCGCGAACCGGTCGACGTCGCGGAACGTCAGCGTGGCCTCGTCCCAGCCGCCGCCCAGGTCGCGCACGTCCCTGGCCCAGCGGCGCGGGCCCTGCGCCGCGCCCGCGCGCAGCCGCACCGTCGCCGGACGCGGCTCGGCGACCCGGTCGCCCCGGTCGAAGGCGATCCGGCGCACGTCGACACCGTCGGGCACGGTCACCGTGCCGGGACGGCCGTCCACCGCGACCGCGCCGGTGATGCGGCTGAGCCGGAACACCCGCGTCTCCTCGCGGTCGCGGTCGTGGCCGACCACGTACCAGCGGCCCCGGCGGCTGACCACGCCCCACGGCTCGAGATGGCGGCGCGAGACCGACGTCCGGCCGATGCCCTGGTAGTCGAACGCGACCGGACGGCCGTCGCGGACCGCCTCCCACAGCGCCGGGAACGAGGGATCGGCGGTGTTGACCCGCGGCTCGATGCCGAGCGTGGTCGTCGCGTCGGTCTCCACCCCGGCGGCGCGCAGCTTCAGCAGCGCCCCCGATGCGGCCTCGGCCATGGTGGCGCGCTGCCAGACCCGCGCGGCCAGCCCCAGCACGGCGGCCTCGTCGGGGCTCAGATGGATGTCGGGGAGCTCGTAGGCCTGCGGCGGGATCCGGTAGCCGATCTCGTCGCCGCCCCCGCCGTCCTGGTCGCTGCCGACCTCCAGCGGGACACCCAGCTCGCGCAGCTCCTCCTTGTCGCGTTCGAACATCCGCTTGAACGCATCGTCGGACTCGGGATAGCCGGGCACGGCCCGGCGGATCTGCTCGGCGGTCAGATAACGCCGGGTGGCGAGCAGGCAGACCACCAGATTGAGCAGGCGCTCGGTCTTGCGCCGCGACACTTCGCCACCACCTCTTCGTCGGGTGAGCCTGATCTTCCCCGGTACTCCCGTTGAGGACGCTACCGTTTCCCGTGTGATCCGATGGCGTAAAGGCACGGTTGAAGGCATCCGCCGGGAATGGCCCGGAGCGGTCGAGCTGAACGTCTCGATCGGGGACGACGGCACGCACCGCGCACTGGCCTACCCCGAGTTGGTGGGGCGGCCCGAGCCGGGCGACACCGTCCTGCTCAACACTACGGCCTTGGCGATGGGGCTGGGGACCGGCGGCTACGCGATGGTCGTCGCGATCCCCGACCGGCTGCCCCCCGACCCGTCCGGCCCCGGCCACCTGGTCAAGGCCCGCTACACCCCGCTCCAGGCCACCGTCCTCGGCGCCGACGAGCAGGACTCCCCCCACCACGCGCTGCTGCGCGAAGCCGACTCCCTGGACGGGACGCCGGTGATCGTCGCCGACCTGCACTCGGCGCTGCCGCCGATCCTGGCCGGGCTGCTGGCCGCCCGGCCCGGCACCCGGGCGGTGTACGTGATGCCGGACGGCGGCGCGCTGCCCGCCTGGTTCTCCATGTCGATCGCCCGGCTCAGGGACGCGGGCGCGCTGGCCGCCACCGTCACCACCGGGCAGGCGTTCGGCGGCGACCTGGAGGCCGTCACCGTCCACACCGGGCTGCTGGCCGCCCGGCTCGTCCTGGACGCCGAGGTGATCGTCCTGGCGCAGGGCCCCGGCAACCTCGGCACGGGCACCCGCTGGGGGTTCTCCGGGGTCTCGGCGGGCGAGGCCGTCAACGCGGCGTCGGTGCTGTCGGGCCGCCCGGTCGGATCGCTGCGGGTCAGCGAGGGCGACGCCCGCGAGCGGCACCTCGGCGTCTCGCACCACAGCCTCACCGCCTACGGGCGCGTCGCCCTGGCCCGCGCCGAGATCCCCGTGCCCGAGCTCGGCGGCCCGTTCGGCGCCCGGGTCGCCGCCGAGGCCGCCCCGCTCGGCGACCGGCACGACCTGGTGCCGGTCCCGGTCGACGGCCTGCACGACGTCCTGCGCTCCGCCGAGCAGGACTGGGGGGTGCGGCTGTCCACGATGGGCCGCCGCCTGGACCAGGACCTGGCCTACTTCCTCACCGCCGCCGCCGCCGGACGCCACGCCGCCGCCCTGCTCCCCTGACCTTCCCCCGCCGGCCGGACGCACCGGAGGGTTCGGCCGGTAGGGGCGCTAGGAGCAGCCGGCCTCGACCGGCGCGGCGTCGCCCGAGGACTTCCCGTGCGCGCCGAGGACGTCGACCACGAACACCAGCGTGTCGCTCCCCTTGATCCCGGCCTGCGCGAGCCCCTTGGCCCCGTACCCGAGCGCCGGCGGCACCACCACCAGCACCCGGCTGCCGACCTTCTGCCCGATCAGCGCCTGGTCCCAGCCCTTCATCACCTGGCCGGTGCCGATCGTGGCGGCCGACGCGCGCCCGTCCGCCCAGGACGAGTCGAACACCTTCCCGTCCCGCCAGAACACGCCCTCGTACTGCAGCGCCAGGAGCTGCCCCTTGCCGACCCGCGGCCCGCCGCCCTCGATCAGCGTGCAGGCCCGCAGGGCCTTCGGCGCCGCCGACCGCGGCACGGTGATCGCCGGAGCCCCGCCCGCCGCCGCCGGCGCCACCCGCGGCAGCCCCGCGCCGGACGGCGCCCGCATCGCGCCCTTCGCCGCCGCCGTCCGCGGATAGACCGCCCGCACGTCGAGCACGTACACCAGCGTGTCGTCGGCGCCCACCTGGTGCACCGAGTCGCCCTTGTCGCCGTAGCCGTCCTCGGGCGGGATCTTGGCCACCACCCGCGAGCCCGGCCGCGCCCCGGTCAGCGCCCGGTCCAGGCCCGGCACCAGCAGGCCCGTCGGGAACGCCCCGGGCCGCCCCCCGGCGAAGCTGCTGGCCAGCAGCTTCCTGCCGTCCTTGCTCCACCGGTAGCCGACGTAGTCGGCCACGACGAGGTCGCCCTTGCGCGCCTCGGCCCCCTTGCCGTCCTCCAGGGTCCGCACCGCCAGCCCCTCGGCCGGGTCGCCCTTGGGGAAGGACACCTCCGGACGCTGCCCGTAGTCCCCCTTCACCTTCACCATGACGTCCCCGGCGCCGGAACACGCGGTCAGCAGAAGCGGCGCGGCCAGGACGGCTGCCGCGGGCAAGGCGGTGAGACGACGGCGCATGCGGGGTCCTTCTGGGGCTCGTGGGGCCGTTACTGGCCGCTCACCCTACCCCCAGCCGACCGCCCGACACGGGACCGTCCGCAGGCCACGCCGGACGCCCGCGGCCCGCCCCCGACACGCCTGGCCCGCCGGACGCGTGTGAGCCCGGACGCGCGACCCCCCGGGCGTGCACGACCCCGACACGCATGGGCCCGGACGCGCATGGGCCCGGACGCGCATGGGCCCGGACGCGCGCGGGCCCGCCGCCGGACGAACCGGAGGCGGGCCCGCGGCACCGGCTACATGCCGGCGATGAGCTTGTCGACCCGCTCGTCCACCGAACGGAACGGGTCCTTGCACAGCACCGTGCGCTGCGCCTGGTCGTTCAGCTTCAGGTGCACCCAGTCGACGGTGAAGTCGCGGCGCTTCTCCTGCGCCTTCCTGATGAACTCGCCGCGCAGCCGCGCCCGGGTGGTCTGCGGCGGCACCGACTTGGCCTCGAAGATGTCCAGATCGCGCGCCACCCGCTCCACCGACCCCCGCTTCTCGAGCAGGTAGTACAGCCCGCGGTCGCGATGCACGTCGTGGTAGGCCAGATCGAGCTGGGCCACCCGCGGCGACGACAGCGGCAGATCGTACTTGCGCCGGTACCGCTCGATGAGCTGGTACTTGGTCACCCAGTCGATCTCCCGCGCCACCAGGCCGAGGTCACCGGTCTCCACCGCCCGCAGCGTCCGCTCCCACAGGTCGAGCACCCGCTTGGCGGTCTCGTCGCCGCCGTGGGTGTCCACGAAGTCCTTGGCCTTGCCGAAGTACTCCCGCTGGATCTCCAGCGAGCTCGCCTCGCGGCCGTTGGCCAGCCGCACCTTCCGGCGGCCCGTCATGTCGTGGCTGACCTCCCGGATCGCCCGGATCGGGTTCTCCAGCGTCAGGTCCCGCATCACCACGCCGGCCTCGATCATCCGCAGCACCAGGTCGGTCGCGCCGACCTTCAGCAGCATCGTGGCCTCGCTCATGTTGGAGTCGCCCACGATGACGTGCAGCCTGCGGAACCGCTCGGCGTCGGCGTGCGGCTCGTCCCGCGTGTTGATGATCGGCCGGGACCGCGTCGTCGCCGACGACACGCCCTCCCAGATGTGCTCGGCCCGCTGCGACACGCAGTAGACCGCGCCCCGCGGCGTCTGGAGCACCTTGCCCGCACCGCAGATGATCTGGCGGGTCACCAGGTACGGGATCAGCACGTCGGCCAGCCGGCCGAACTCGCCGTGCCGCCCCACCAGATAGTTCTCGTGACAGCCGTAGGAGTTCCCGGCCGAGTCGGTGTTGTTCTTGAACAGGTAGATGTCGCCGGCGATGCCCTCCTCGCGAAGCCGCCGCTCGGCGTCGACCAGCAGCCCCTCCAGGATCCGCTCGCCGGCCTTGTCGTGCGTCACCAGGTCGACGACGCTGTCGCACTCCGGCGTGGCGTACTCGGGGTGGCTGCCCACGTCCAGGTAGAGCCGCGCGCCGTTGCGGAGGAACACGTTGCTGCTGCGGCCCCACGACACCACCCTGCGGAACAGATAGCGGGCCACCTCATCAGGTGACAGCCGCCGCTGGCCGCGGAAGGTGCAGGTGACCCCGTACTCGTTCTCAAGCCCGAAGATGCGCCTGTCCACACCCCGACCCTATGCGTCCGGACCCCGACTTGGCAGTCTCTGGTGCCCTGGGTTTCCCAGGGACGCCCGGGCCGCCGGCCGCACCACCGCCCGACCCGGTGCCTTTACGTTGTAGATCAGCACCCGGAACGGAAAGAACCCGCCGCGACCGGACGGCCGAAGCCGAACGTCCACGACGGGTCCCCGTCCACTCCTCACCGGGCCGCCGCCACCGGACCCGCGCGAGCGGATCCCCACCACCGGCCCGGACCGGCAGGATCAGTCGCCCGAGGACTCCTCCTCGGCACCGGCGGCCGGACCGTCCCCGCCCGCCTCCGCCGACTCGCGCAACAACTCCTCGATCCGCGCCGCCGGCAGCCGCTTGAACAGCCGGTGCTCGCGGTCGCGGTCCAGCACCGCGACCTCCAGCGCCTTCGCCTCCAGCCGCCGCTCCGAGTCCTGCGCCTCCAGCGACTCCACCGCCGCCCGCAGCGCCTCGGTCAGCGACATGCCCTCGCGGTAGCGGTCCTTCAGCGACTGCGCCACCGCGTCCGCCTGCCCGCCCATCGCCACATAGCCGTGCTCATCGGCCACCGAGCCGTCGAACGTCAACCGGTAGATCTGGTCGGCCGCCGGCTCCTCCCCCACCTCCGCGACCACCAGCTCCACCTCGTAGGGCTTGTTGGTCTCGGTGAAGATCGTCCCCAGCGACTGCGCGTACACGTTCGCCAGCCCCCGCGCCGTCACGTCGCGGCGGTCGTACTGGTACCCGTTGATGTCGGCGTACCGCACCCCGCCCAGGCGCAGGTTCTCGAACTCGTTGTACTTGCCGACCGCCGCGAACGCGATCCGGTCGTAGATCTCACTGATCTTGTGCAGCGCCCGCGACGGATTGTCCGCCACGAACAGGATCCCGCCGTCGTACTGGAGCACGACCACGCTGCGGCCCCGCGCGATGCCTTTGCGCGCGTAGTCGGCCTTGTCCTTCATCTGCTGTTCGGGCGACACGTAGAACGGCATGGACACCGGTCTGGATCCCTTCTATCGCAGCGGGGCGGTCGGCCCGCCCGGCGAGTCGTAACGTCCGTCGACGACGGTCTGCGCCAGCGCGCCCACCTCGTCCTCGCCCAGCCGGCGATACCCCTCCGAGGTCACCGCCGCCACCACCGGGAAGATCCGGCGCGTCATGTCCGGGCCGCCGGTCGCCGAGTCGTCGTCGGCCGCGTCGTACAGCGCCTGCACGCACGCCAGCGCCGCGTCCTCCGCCGACAGGTCCGCCCGGAACAGCTTCTTCAGGGAGCCCCGCGCGAACACCGACCCCGAGCCGATCGAGTAGAAGTCGCGCTCCTCGTACCGGCCGCCCGCCGGATCGTAGGAGAAGATCCTCCCCCCGTCCCGCTCCTCGTCGTATCCGGCGAACAACGGCACCACCGCCAGGCCCTGCATCGCCATGGCCAGGTTCCCCCTGACCATCGACGCCAGCCGGTTCGCCTTGCCCTCCACCGACAGCGTCCGGCCCTCGCGCTTCTCGTAGTGCTCCAGCTCCACCTGGTACAGCCGCACCATCTCGATGCCGAGCCCCGCCGTCCCCGCGACCGCGATCGCGGAGAACTCGTCGGCCCGGAACACCTTTTCGATGTCGCGCTGCGCGATCACGTTGCCGGCGGTCGCCCGCCGGTCGCCCGCCATCACCACCCCACCCGGGAAGGTCACCGCGACGATCGTCGTGCCATGCGGGATCTCGTCCCCCACCGCGGACGCCGGCGGCGTCCGCCGGCCGGGCAGCAGCTCCGGAGAGTAACCCCCCAGGAACTCCGTGAACGAGGACGTATCCGGGCTCCCGAACAACCCCGGCAGACGTCCGGTGTGCGAATCGTGGGACGCCACGCGACTCCTTCCCTCCACCATTGCGCCGGCCTCCCCTGCGAGCACACCGGCGCGGACGAACTAGACCCTACTGTTCAACGGGCATCCAGCGCATGCCGCGAGATCCCTACCGCAGTCCGCCCACGGCGAACCCTCCGCGCCCCGACTACCACGAGCCCGTGGTGATGGGACCCCGGCCGACCGCGACGCCGCTCCACCCCGCCGCCACCGTCGGACGCCCCGTCGGCGCCGCCGTCCGCTACCGCCTCCGCTCCACCCTCACCGAGGCCACGCAGGCGCCGCCCCACGGCGACCAGGGCGTCGAACGCGAATGGCGGGCACGCTGCCCCGCGCACCTCGGCGCCGCGCTCTTCTCCGACTCCGCACCCGGCGAACGCCTCCAGTTCGCCTTCTACGACCTCGCCGACGCGCTCGTCCCGGACGGTTCCGGCGCCGAACCCCGGCCCGCCGCCACCGCCCTGCTCGCCGCCGGCATGGCCGCCCACCGCCCCGACCTCGAACCCCCGGTCGCCGCCTGGCTCGCCCCCGAGCTCCGCACCCTGCTCACCGACGTGGTCAACGACCCCGGACCCGGTCGGCCCTGTGCGCCTACCGGATCGCGACCATGTTCAAAGGCACAGGCGTCCACCGCCTGACCACCTCCGCCCCCACGACGCACAGTGTCCGCTGATAGACGCCGGGTACCACTTCCATATGCGGGGACCTCCGGACGGCCGCGTCCTCCTGAGGGCTCACGTACTCGACCGCCCGGCTCATCCGCTCCGGGTCATCGTCCAGTTGTCCGAGGGCGACATTGCACTTGAAGCACAGGACCCCGCGCACCTCGCCCGTTTTGTGATCGTGGTCCACATGAACCGCGGCGGACCTGCGGCAGATGCGGCACAACCCGCCCTGGGCGGCCAGCATCCCGTCGAGTTCGCCGCGAGTCAGGCCGTAGGTCTTCTTGAGATGGTGATCGGCGTTCCGGAGGGCCTTGCACGCCTTGCAGTAGGAATTGAGCCCATCTCTCGCGGAGCGGTTCGCGCTCCATTCACCGAAGGGCTTGACGACCTCGCAGCCGGGGCACCACTTGCAGCCCTCCGGCACCTCCGCCCGCTCCCGCACTACGCGCCCCTCGCGCGCCATCCGGTCGCGATGACCCTGGCTGCCCCGACACCTAAAACAGATCTTGCAATAAAGGCCAGGCCATCCGGCCTGCTCCTGTTACGCCCGAATTCAGTGGGCGTCTTCAGTTCACCGCAGTCCGGGCACCTTTTGCCGGGACCATTGACCGAACTGGACATTCCAGATCATTGTCCACCTTTTTGGACATATGATCTCACGAACTCCTCGGCGTTCTCCTCGAGGACTTCGTCGATTTCGTCGAGAATGGCGTCGACGTCGTCGGTCAGTTTCTCGTTGCGCTCTTGGGTCTCGTCGGTGGTCGAGGTCTCGGTCTCCTCGACCTCCTCGGTGCGGCGGGTGTTCTGCTTCTGGCCGCCCGTGTCCTTCGTGGCCATCCCGTTCCTCCACTCTGCCGGTGCCCCCAACCCTATCCCCGATCACCGGCGGTCAGCGGACTTCGCGATCCGTTTCACCTGGGCGGGCACGGGGGGCCTGGTGGGTTTATCGCCCGTCCGTGAACCCCTGAAACGGGCATAGCGGTCACGAATGAGCGGCGGGCGCAGGGGCGCGGGGCGCGCCCGGGTCAGCTCTGGCCGGTGAGGGTGGTGACGAGGTCGGCGGCGGTGCGGCAGCGGTCCAGGAGGGCGCCCACGTGCTCCCTGGTACCCCGCAGGGGCTCCAGGGTGGGGACGCGCTGGAGGGACTCGCGACCGGGGACGTCGAAGATGACCGAGTCCCAGGATGCGGCGGCGACCGAATCAGCGTACTGGCTGAGGCAGCGTCCGCGGAAGTAGGCGCGGGTGTCCTCGGGCGGGTCCTCGACGGCGGCGCCAACCTCGGCCTCGGTGACGACGCGGTCGATCCGGCCGCGGGCGACGAGGCGGTTGTACAGGCCCTTGTCGGGGCGGATGTCGGTGTACTGGAGGTCGACCAGCTGGAGCCGGGGATGGGACCAGTCGAGGCCGTCGCGGTCGCGGTAGCCCTCGAGCAGGGACAGCTTGGCGGCCCAGTCGAGCTCGCGGGAGAGCTGCATGGGGTCGTCGCCGAGGCGGTGCAGCACCGACTCCCAGCGGTCCAGGACGTCCTTGGTCATCTCGTCGACGCCGGCGCCGTACCGGTCCTCGACGTACTTGCGGCACTGCTCGAGGTACTCCATCTGGAGCTGGACGGCGGTCATCTTGCGGCCGTCGCGCAGGGTGAGCAGGTGCTTGCAGGACGGGTCGTGCGAGACCGCGCGCAGGGCCGCGACGGGCATGTCGACCGACAGGTCGACGGTGAGGAAGCCGTCCTCGATCATGGCCAGGACGAGCGCGGTGGTGCCGAGCTTGAGGTAGGTGGAGACCTCGCTCATGTTGGCGTCGCCGATGATGACGTGCAGCCGCCGGTACTTCTCGGGGTCGGCGTGCGGCTCGTCGCGGGTGTTGATGATGGGGCGCTTGAGCGTGGTCTCCAGGCCGACCTCGACCTCGAAGAAGTCGGCGCGCTGGCTGATCTGGAAGCCGTCGCCGCGGCCGTCGACGCCGATCCCGACCCGGCCCGCCCCGCAGACGACCTGGCGGGAGACGAAGAACGGGGTGAGGTGCCGGACGATGTCGGCGAAGGGCGTCTCGCGCTTCATGAGGTAGTTCTCATGGCAGCCGTACGAGGCGCCCTTGTTGTCGGTGTTGTTCTTGTAGAGCTGGATGGGGTGGGTGCCGGGCACCATCGCGGCGCGGCGGGCGGCGTCGGCCATGACGCGCTCGCCGGCCTTGTCCCAGACCACCGCGTCGCGGGGGTTGGTGCACTCGGGCGCGGAGTACTCGGGGTGGGCGTGGTCGACGTACAGGCGCGCGCCGTTGGTGAGGATGACGTTGGCGAGGCCGAGGTCCTCGTCGGTGAGCTGGGTCGGGTCGGCGACCTCGCGGGCGAGGTCGAACCCGCGGGCGTCCCGGAGCGGGTTCTCCTCCTCGAAGTCCCAGCGGGCTCGTCTCGCCCGTGCCGCCGACGCCGCGAGGTAGGCGTTGACGACCTGTGAGGAGGTCATCATCGCGTTGGCCCCTGGCTGACCGGGTACGGAGATGCCGTACTCGGTCTCGATGCCCATCACCCGCCGAACACTCATATCGACGAGCCTATCGGGGCCGAGGGGGTGGAGCCATGGGCCTCCTCTTCGTGGTGCGGGGGTGTCGGCCCGGCGGGGACGATCGCCCGCGTGTCGTTCGCGTGCGGCGCGGGGGCCGCCGGTTCGTCCGCCGGGACGTCCGGGGTACGCGCGCGTTTGCCGCGGTGGCGGCCGGTGTCGGCCGCGCTGAGGCGCTGGAAGGAGTCCTTGAGGCGCGGTTTGAGCAGTTTGACGAGGGGGTCCTCGACGAGCTTGTTGATGAGGTAGGCGGCCACCAGGACGATCGCGGTGATGGCGGCGAGGGCGGCCCAGTAGGGCAGCGCGGGGTGCAGGAGGCGGGCGAGGGCCGGGCCGAGCTCGTAGTGAATGAGGTAGGTCGGGTAGGTGAGCGCGCCGAGGGTGGCGAAGTGCTTCCAACGCAGCTTGCTGAGCTTGCCGGTGGCGACCAGGGCCATCAGCCCGAAGAGCGCGGTGGTGATGACGGCGATGGCGGGCCAGGCGTCGGAGGGCGCGAGGCTGTAGGGCTCGCCGGTGGCGGCCGGCAGGGCGTAGCGCATCGAGGTGGCCCAGGAGAAGGCGGCGAAGCCCCAGAGGAGCCAGCTCGAGCCGAAGCGGTGGATCAGGTAGAACGCCATGCCCGCGATGAAGTAGGGGGCGAACTCGGGGATGAGCAGGCCCTCCAGGACGCCGTTGCCGGTCTCCTTGGCGAAGACGGCGAGCACGGTCCAGGTGGACATGAAGGTGATGCACCGGCTGTAGGTGACGCCGGTGAGCACCAGGACGGCGATGAGGGCGTAGAAGTGCATCTCGGTCCAGAGCGTCCAGTAGACGCCGCTGACGTTCTGGATGCCCATGCCCTGCTGGAACATGGTGAGGTTGGGGATCAGCGCCTCGGGACGGCCCCGGCCGAGGCCGGTGGTGAGGTAGATCGCTCCAATGAGCAGGACGCTGAACCAGTAGGCGGGGTAGAGCCGGATGATCCGGGAGACGGTGAAGTCGGCCATCGTCCGTCCCCACGTGCTCATCAGGATGACGAAGCCGCTGATGAGGAAGAACAGTTCGACGCCGAGGTAGCCGAACTGGGTCAGGGTGGAGACGGGGTCGAACAGCTCACGGGCCTTCTCGCCCTTCCAGGGGCCGCCGAGGGAGCCGGTGTAGTGGTACATCAGCACGGCAAGGGCGGCGAGGAAGCGCAGCAGGTCGACTTCCCTCAGGCGGACCCGTGGCGCCGGAGGGAGTGCGGTGGGGGTTTCGGGAGGCATCGGCATCGATGCTAGAGGACGTAATGACCGTCTCTGACCCATTCGCTCAAGAGGAATGATCTTTGCCGGAGCTGGTGCCGCACGTGATGGGCGGTGCGGCGCGGCGGCCACCGGGGGGCAGCCGCCGCGCCGTTACCGACGGTATCAGGCGGGTTACAGGTACTGGCCGGTGTTGGCGACGGTGTCGATGGAGCGGCCGGCCTCGGTGCCCTGCTTGCCCGAGACGAGCGTGCGAATGTAGACGATCCGCTCGCCCTTCTTGCCGGAGATGCGGGCCCAGTCGTCGGGGTTGGTGGTGTTGGGCAGGTCTTCGTTCTCGCTGAACTCGTCGACGCAGGCGGCCAGCAGGTGGGTGACCCGCAGGCCCTTCTGGCCGGTGTCGAGGAACTGCTTGATGGCCATCTTCTTGGCCCGGTCGACGATGTTCTGGATCATCGCCCCGGAGTTGAAGTCCTTGAAGTACAGGACCTCCTTGTCACCGTTGGCGTAGGTGACCTCCAGGAAGCGGTTCTCCTCGGTCTCGGTGTACATCCGCTCGACGACCCGCTGGATCATCGCGTCGACGGTGGCCTCATCGGAGCTGCCGTGCTCCTTGAGGTCGTCGGGGTGCAGCGGGAGGCCGGTGAGGATGTACTTGGAGAAGATGTCCTTGGCGGCCTCGGCGTCGGGACGCTCGATCTTGATCTTCACGTCCAGCCGGCCGGGGCGCAGGATCGCCGGGTCGATCATGTCCTCGCGGTTGGAGGCGCCGATGACGATGACGTTCTCCAGCCCCTCGACACCGTCGATCTCGCTCAGCAGCTGCGGCACGATCGTGTTCTCCACGTCGGAGGAGACTCCCGATCCGCGGGTGCGGAAGATGGAGTCCATCTCGTCGAAGAACACGATCACCGGGGTGCCGGCCGAGGCCTTCTCCCGGGCCCGCTGGAAGACCAGGCGGATGTGCCGCTCGGTCTCGCCGACGTACTTGTTGAGGAGCTCGGGGCCCTTGATGTTGAGGAAGAAGCTCTTGCCCTCGGTGCCGGTCTGCTCGGCGACCTTCTTGGCCAGCGAGTTGGCGACGGCCTTGGCGATGAGCGTCTTGCCGCAGCCGGGCGGCCCGTACAGCAGCACCCCCTTGGGGGGACGGAGCTGGTGCTCGCGGAACAGGTCCGCGTGCAGGTAGGGCAGTTCGACGGCGTCGCGGATCATCTCGATCTGCGATCCCAGCCCGCCGATCTCGTTGTAGGAGATGTCCGGGACCTCTTCGAGGACGAGCTCTTCGACCTCGGCCTTGTGGATCTTCTCGTACGCGTATCCGGACCTCGGTTCGAGCATCAGCGAGTCGCCCGCCCGGAGGGGGACGCCGCGCAGCGGCTCGGCCAGCTTGATCACGCGTTCCTCGTCGGCGTGCGCGATCACCAAGGCCCGCTCACCGTCGTCGAAGAGCTCCTTGAGCATGACGACCTCGCCCTGCTCCTCGAACTCCAGGGCCTCGACGACGTTCAGTGCCTCGTTGAGCATGACCTCTTGGCCACGCTGTAGTTCGTCCACGTCGACGGCTGGGCTGACGTTCACCCGCAGCTTGCGGCCACCGGTGAAGATGTCGACCGTCCCATCGCCGGTGGTCTCCAGGAAGACCCCGAACCCGGACGGTGGTTGCGCCAGCCTGTCGACCTCCTCTTTGAGCGCCACGATCTGTTCACGAGCCTCTTTGAGGGTCGCTACGAGACGCTCGTTCTGACCCGTTACCGCGGCCAGGTTGGCCTGTACCTCATGGAGACGTTCTTCCAGAACACGTGCTTGGCGCGGGGATTCCGCGAGCTTCCGGCGCAACACGGAGATCTCCTCCTCCAAGAAGGACATCTGCGTTTGAAGGTCACTGACCTCCTTGTCGTGCTGCACCCTGCGCGCCCCAGCATCGTCACGAGCGGCCACGCCCCGTCACCTCCTCACGAAGAGAGCCGACGACCTACTGAGACCCTACCTATCTGGAGGGCTTCCGTAACCTGCCCAATCGGTACTCGTGTCGTGGCGGAGGGCCCGCCGGGACCCCGGACGGCCCGGTCCGGGGGTGTGGCGGGCACCGATGCGGTTCCGGAAGGCGGCGAAAAAACCGGATTCGGGGGTGGTCCGGCGACGGCCCGCCGATTCCCGCGCGAGGACCGGGGTGCGGGAGCACCAGCAGGCGTCCTGTGAATTCCGTGTTACGGGATGACCGGCGGTGACGGATGCCTGCCGCCGGCCCTCCGCAAACGTGATCTAGGACTCAGCGGCGGCGGTGTCGCCGTCCGCCGGAGCGGTCCCGGCGGCCGCGGCCGCGGCCTCGGCCTCGGCGGCGGCCTTGGCCGGACGGCGGCGGCGCACGGGCGGGGTGACGCCGTCGGCGAGCCGCCTGGCGGTGACCAGGAACCCGGTGTGCCCCACCATCCGGTGGTCGGGCCGGACCGCCAGGCCCTCGACGTGCCAGGACCGCAGCATCGTCTCGAAGGCGTACGGCTCGGCGAACGCGCCGTGGGCGCGCAGCTCCTCGACCACACGGGACATCTGGGTGGTGGTGGCGACGTAGGCGCAGACCATGCCGCCGGGGATGACGGCCTTGGCGACGGCGTCGACGCACTCCCAGGGGGCGAGCATGTCGAGGACGACCCGGTCGACCTCGGTCTCGGCGAGGGAGTCCTCCAGGGCGCCGACGGTGAGGCGCCAGGAGGGGTGCGGGCCGCCGAAGAAGCGCTCGACGTTGGCGCGGGCGACCTCGGCGAACTCGGGGCGGCGCTCGTAGGAGGACAGGACGCCGCGTTCGCCGACGGCGCGGAGCAGGAAGCAGCTCAGCGCGCCGGAGCCGGCGCCGGCCTCGATCACGCGGGCGCCCGGGAAGATGTCGGCCATCGCGACGATCTGGGCGGCGTCCTTGGGGTAGACGACCGCGGCGCCGCGCGGCATCCGGACGGCGAAGTCGGCGAGGAGGGGGCGGAAGGCGAGGTAGTCGGTGCCGCCGCTGGAGCGGAACACCGAGCCCTCGGGGCTGCCGATGATCTCGTCGTGCGGGATGGAGCCCTTGTGGGAGTGGTAGTCCTTGCCGGGCTGGAGGGTGACGGTGTTGATCCGGCCCTTGGGGTCGGTGAGCTGAACCTGGTCTCCGGGCCGGAACGGGCCGTGCGGGATGCGGCCGGTGGAGGGTGCGGGCTCGGGCCGCGCGGGGCCGGTCGGCGTGGGTTCGCTCATGACGGTCAAGGCTAGCGGGGGTTTGGGGCGTTCAGACCCCGGCGAAGGCCCGGTCGACGTCGCCGGCGGCGAGGACGCCGTAGACGCGGCCGTCGGGTTCGACCAGGAGGTACTCCGAGGCGGGGG
Organism: Spirillospora sp. NBC_01491; assembly: GCF_036227065.1. Taxonomy (GTDB): domain Bacteria; phylum Actinomycetota; class Actinomycetes; order Streptosporangiales; family Streptosporangiaceae; genus Spirillospora; species Spirillospora xylanilytica. The sequence continues at coordinate 496,160 of NZ_CP109432.1, read as the reverse complement.
CGCGGCGGAGCGCGTCGATCAGTTCCTCGCCGGCCAGGTCGGCGGGCAGGGTGAGGGTGGTCTCGAGGCCGCGGGACAGGTCGCCGACCGGGATCCAGGGGCGGCGGTGCTCGGGGGTGGAGGTGACGGACTTCTCGCTGACCAGGCCGAGGGGGCGGCCGTCGTGGTCGATGATGACGATGGCGCCGGCGTGCTGCTCGTGGGTGCGGCGCAGCGCCTCGGCGAGGGGGACGTCGGCGGTGACCTGGGCGGCGCGGCGGGCGAGGCGGCGGGCCTGGAGGAGGGGGATGCGGTCGCGGACCCGCTCGGCGCGGATGGCCTGGGTGGCGCCCACCCAGATGAAGGAGGCGACGAGCGCGGACCACAGCAGCGCGAGCCAGCCGATGCCGCCGCCGGTGCCGTCCTCGGTGCGGTCGGTGGCCAGGAACGCGCCGGCGACCAGGCACAGGACGGCGACGCCGCGGCCGACCCAGCCGGCGAAGATGGCGCCGTTGCGGCTGTGGCCGGTGGCCTTCCAGACCGCGGCCCGGACGAGGCGTCCGCCGTCGAGGGGGAGGCCGGGCAGCAGGTTGAAGACGCCGACCAGGAGGTTGGCGAAGGTGAGGGCGTCGACGAGCAGGAGCGCGACGTCGGGCATCGGGACGATCATGTGCGCCAGCAGGCCGAATCCCGCGAGGACGAGGTTCACCAGGGGGCCGGCGAAGGCGATGAGGAATTCGCGGCCGGGGGTGGGGGCCTCGCGTTCGATGGAGGTCTCGCCGCCGAGGATGTGCAGGGTCACCGACCGTACGGGCAGGCCGAGGACGCGGGCGGTGACGGCGTGGCTGAGCTCGTGGACGAACACCGATCCGTAGAGCAGGACGGCGTAGGCGAAGGCGACCAGGTAGCTCGCGGGGCGGGAGATGACGCCGTTGACCTGGCCTTCGAACATGATGGTGACGAGGACGGCGACCACGAACCAGCTCGGCGAGACGAACACCGGGACGCCGAACGGGCGGCCCATGTAGAGCCCGGGGCGTCCGCCGCGGCGGGGGCGGCCGGGAGGGCCGCCGGAGGTTCCGGGGTCGCCGGCGGGCGTCTCGCCCTGGGGCGGGGGTGCGCTGTCTGTCACGTCCCCGATGCTACGGCCCCGTGGCGGCGGATCGGCTGGCCGCGGCGTCCGGACGGTTTCCGAAGTGGCCCGGGAGGGGGGCCGGGAGGGCCTGACGGGCCCGCTGACGTGATCTTGGGGCGGACGGCGGGCACGGGGGCCCGCGGGGCGGAGCGGGGCCCGGCGGGGCGCTGGGCTCGGCGGACGGCGGGGTGCGGGTTTTCGTCGGGGGTGTCGCCTACGCTGCTGGCCATGACGACCACCGAGGCCGACGGCGAAGCGGTCACGCGGACCAGCGGTGGGCGGCCGGCGGCGGCCGGCTCCCTGTCCCCCTCCCGCGCGGGCGACTTCATGACGTGTCCGCTGCTCTACCGGTTCCGGGTGATCGACAAGATCCCCGAGCGGCCGAGCCCGGCGGCGGCGCGCGGCACGCTGGTGCACGCGGTGCTGGAGCGGCTGTACGACCTGCCGACGGGCGGGCGGACGGTCCCGGCGGCGCTGGAGCTGCTCGGCCCTCAGTGGGAGCGGCTGCTGGCGGCCGAGCCCGGGCTGGCGGCGCTGTTCGAGGACGGCGAAGCTGGCCGGGCCGAGCGCGACGGCTGGCTGGACGAGGCGCGGCAGATGGTGGAGCGCTACTTCACGCTGGAGGACCCGACCCGGCTGGAGCCCGCCGAGCGCGAGCTGTTCGTGGAGACGGTGCTGGAGTCGGGGCTGCGGCTGCGCGGCTACATCGACCGGGTGGACGTCGCGCCGAGCGGTGACGTGCGGATCGTCGACTACAAGACGGGCAGGGCGCCGCGGGCCGACTTCGAGGCGCGGGCGCTGTTCCAGATGAAGTTCTACGCGCTGGTGCTGTGGCGGTCGCAGGGCCGGGTGCCGCGGCTGCTCCAGCTGATGTACCTCGGCAACGGGGAGATCCTCCGGTACGAGCCTGACGAGGCCGATCTGCGGGCGACCGAGCGCAAGGTCGAGGCGCTGTGGCAGGCGATCCGGCGGGCGATGGACACCGGCGAGTGGCGGCCCCGCACCAGCCGGCTGTGCGACTGGTGCGACCACAAGGAGCGGTGTCCCGAGTTCGGCGGCACCCTTCCGCCGCTGCCGTCGTCGCCGGTCGACCGGCCGTCGCCCGCCGACCTGGAGACGGCGGCGCGCGAGCGCGATGATCTGTAGGGCGGTCCGGAGGGGCGTCGCGGGTCCTCCTTGGGGATGACGCCGGATCGGCGTTCAGGAGGGCTCGCGACCTGGCACGACCTCCTAGGGTGAGAATCGTGTCACCCCGCATCCGTGGTCTCCAGAATTTCCGCGCCTGGCTTCAGGCGCGTCCGCAGGCCGCCGACGCCCTGCTGGCGCTGGGATTGCTGCTGGTGGGGCTGCCGCAGCACTATTTGCAGGAGGTGGGCGCGGAGCCGCTGGCGCGGTTCCACTCCCCCGATCTGCTCAACGGGGTGCTGATCGTCCTGGTGACCGGGGCGCTGGTGTTCCGGCAGCGGTTCCCGATGTCGGTGCTGCTGTTCGTCATCGTGGGCGAGCTCCTCGTCACCGCCCGCGACTATCCGCCGTCGATCCCCGGCGTGGTGGCGTTCCTGGTCGCGGTGTACAGCGTGGCGGTGCACCGGGGGCTGGCGCACAGCGCGCTCGGTGGGCTGCTGGCGTTCGTGTACTTCGTCGCGTCGCTGCTGCTGCTGCCGGTGGGCATGTCGGTGCTGGTGCTGGCGACCGACTGCGCGCTGGTGGCGGGGGTGTGGGCGCTGGGCCGCAATCTGCGGCTGCGGCGGACCTACTTCGCCGAGCTGGAGCACCGGGCGGCGCGGCTGGAGCGGGCGCGGGGCTCGGACGCGCGGGCGGCACGGATCGAGGAGCGGTCGCGGATCGCGCGTGAGCTGCACGACGTGGTCGCGCACCATGTGAGCGTGATGACGGTGCAGGCGGGCGCGGCGCGGCGGATCATCGACCGGGATCCGGGCAGTGCCCGGGAGGCGATGTCGACGATCGAGGAGGTCGGGCGGACGGCGCTGAGCGAGATGCGGCGGATCGTGGGGGTGCTGCGGACCGACCGGGACACCGAAGCGGCGGGCCGGGAGTTGGCGCCGCAGCCGGGGCTGGGGGATCTCGGGGAACTGCTCGACCACGTCCGGGAGACGGGGCTGGCGGTGCAGCTGTGGATCGAGGGCGAGGCGCGGACGCCGTCGCCGGGGGTGGACGTGGCGGCGTTCCGGCTGATCCAGGAGGCGCTGACCAATACCCTCAAGCACGCCGGGTCGCAGGCGCGGGCCTGGGTCCGGCTGTACTACACCGACGCCGATCTGACGGTGGAGATTGAGGACGACGGGCGCGGCACCGCGACCATCATCGCCGACAATGAGGACAATCCGGGGCACGGCCTGGTCGGAATGTACGAGCGGGTCGCGCTGTACGGCGGCGAGTTGCGCATCGGCCCCCGGGTCGGCGGCGGGTTCGGGGTGCGGGCGCGGTTCCCGCTGGAGGCATAGCCTCCGTAGGGACATACATTCGAGCACGAGCGGCGCGGAACGAGGAGCGGGACGATGGACACGAGCGGGGACCGGCCGGCCGGCCGGGGCGGAGCGACTCGATGACGACCGTACGGGTGCTGCTCGTGGACGATCAGCCGCTGCTGCGGACGGGGTTCCGGCTGATCCTGGAGGCCGAGGCCGACATCGCGGTGGTCGGCGAGGCCGGTGACGGCGCGGCGGCGGTCGAGTTGACCCGGTCGCTGCTGCCGGACGTGGTGCTGATGGACATCCGGATGCCGGGGGTCGACGGGATCGAGGCGACCCGCCGGATCATCCGGGAGGAGGCGGCCTCTCATGATCCCCGGGTGCTGATCCTGACCACGTTCGACCTGGACGAGTACGTGATCGAGGCGGTGCGGGCCGGGGCCAGCGGGTTCCTGCTGAAGGACTCGCCGCCCGAGGACCTGGTGACGGCGATCCGGATCGTGGCGGCCGGTGACGCGATCGTGGCGCCGAGCGTGACGCGCCGGCTGCTCGACAAGTTCGCGACCCGGCTGCCCGCGGTGCGCGACGCGTCGCCGCCGCCGGGGCTGAACACGCTGACCGAGCGGGAGCGCGAGGTGCTGTCGCATGTGGCGCGCGGCCAGTCCAACGCCGAGATCGCGGCGGCGCTGGTGGTGAGCGAGACGACGGTGAAGACGCATGTCGGGAACGTGCTGGCCAAGCTGGGACTGCGCGACCGGGTCCAGGCGGTCGTCTACGCGTACGAGACGGGCCTGAGCCGTCCCGGCCAGACCTGACCGTCCGCCCGGCGCTCCCTCCGTCCGGTCTCCTGTCCTCGGCCCTCCTGCGCTCGCGCGCTGACCCTGGTGCGGCTGGCCGCGGCACCCCTGACCCCGGCACGCCCCGACCCTGCCCCCTGGCGCCGGCGCGCCTGACCGGCGCCCGCGTGATCCCCCGCTCCCCCGTGCCGTCCGGAGGCGCCCAAGGTCGGGAGCCCAAGCCGGGAGCACAGGCCGGGAGCACAGGGCCGGGGGCTTGGGGTGGAGGCTTGGGCGCGGGCGGATTCTCGCGGCTCCCTCAGGGGCGGCCCCTGAGGGACCCCCCGCTCTGGACGGGGTCCTCTACTCCCGCAGGACGACCGCCGGGGGGCTTCCTCATGCGGAGGGTGGAGCAGGAAGTCCGTTCCCTGGGTCCATCCCTCCGGGGTGCCGGACTTCTACTGTTTTGTTGCACGGGGATCGCCGGGGAATCGCGATCCCCGTTTCCCTCCACCCTCCACCCTCCACCGCAATTGCAGACAGGGGAGTTCACGTGACGAACGCCGCCCCATCCGGCTCCGACGCGCACCTCGCGCCCGGGGCGGGCGATTTCGCCGCACGGGCCCAGCAGGTCGCCAAGCGCTACGGCCGCGGCGACGCCGAGGTGGTGGCCCTCGACGGGGTGACCGTGGGCATCCCCCGCGGCCGGTTCACCGCGGTGATGGGCCCCTCCGGCTCGGGCAAGTCGACCCTGATGCACTGCATGGCGGGGCTGGACTCGATCGACTCCGGCCAGGTCTTCATCGGCGACACCCAGGTCACCGGGCTGAAGGACAAGCAGCTCACCCGGCTCCGCCGCGACAAGATCGGCTTCATCTTCCAGGCGTTCAACCTGGTGCCGACGCTGACCGCGCTGGAGAACATCACGCTGCCGATGGACATCGCCGGGCGCAGGCCCGACCGGGAGTGGCTCGACCAGGTGATCGACACCGTCGGCCTGCGGCCGCGGCTCAAGCACCGGCCGTCGGAGCTGTCGGGCGGCCAGCAGCAGCGGGTGGCGTGCGCGCGCGCCCTCGCCTCCCGGCCCGAGATCATCTTCGCGGACGAGCCGACCGGCAACCTGGACTCCCGGTCGGGCGCCGAGGTGCTGGGCTTCCTCGCCGACTCGGTCGCCCGGATGGGCCAGACCATCGTGATGGTCACCCACGACCCGACCGCCGCGGCCTACGCCGACCAGGTGCTGTTCCTGACCGACGGGCAGATCGTCGACACCATGGCCGGGCCGACCGCCGAGCGCGTGCTCGAGCGGATGAAGGGCTTCGAGCTGCCGGGGGTAGCGGCCCGATGATGGCCAAGGTCACGCTCCGCAACCTGGCGGCGCACAAGATCAGGCTGGTGCTGACCGCGGTGGCGGTGATCCTCGGGGTCGCCTTCGTGGCCGGCACGCTGATCTTCACCGACACGATGAACAAGCAGTTCGACGACGTGTTCGGCAAGATCGGCAAGAACATCGCGGTGGACGTGCGGGCCAAGAAGGTCGTGGACGTCGACGACGACGGCGCCGCGGCCGAGCCGGTGCCCGCCTCGGTGCTCCAGGCGGTGCGCGGGATCGACGGGGTCCGCGACCCGGTCGGCAACGTGAACGGCTACGCGGCCGTGGTCGGCCGCGACGGCAAGATCATCGGCACCGAGCAGCAGGGCCCGCCGCAGCTCGGCACCAGCTGGAACACCGCCGGCGACTTCGACCTGGCGTCCGGCCGCGCCCCGAAGGGGCCCGCCGAGGTCGTCGTGGACGCCGAGACCGCCAAGAAGGGCCGCTACGGGATCGGCGACACCGTCAAGGTGATCACCACCGGCCCGCCGCGGCCGATGAAGATCGTCGGGCTGGTCGACACCGGCAACATGATGGGCACCACCATCACCGCGTTCGACACCCCGACCGCGCAGCGGCTGCTGCTCAAGCCGGGCTACTACTCCGACATCGAGATGGGCGCCGACGGCATCGGCGAGGCCGAGCTGCGCGACCGCGTCGCCCGGGTGCTGCCGCCCAACATGGAGGCCGTCACCGGGGCCGAGATGCGCGCGGACACCAAGAGCGACGTCGCCGCGATCATGGGGTTCTTCCGTACCTTCCTGCTGGTGTTCGCGCTGATCTCGATCTTCGTCGGGGCGTTCATCATCTTCAACACCTTCTCGATGCTGGTCGCCCAGCGCACCCGTGAGCTGGCGCTGCTGCGCGCGATCGGGGCCGGCCGGCCGCAGGTGACCCGGGCGGTGATCGGCGAGGCGGTCGCGGTCGGCGTGGTCGGGTCCACCGTCGGCCTGGCCGCCGGCGCCGGGCTGGCCGCGCTCCTCCAGACCCAGATGGGCGACGCCGGCTCGAGCGGGCTGGTGTTCACCGCGAGGCCGGTGATCTGGTCGTACGCGGTCGGCATCATCGTGACCGTGGTGTCGGCCTACTTCCCGGCCCGCCGCGCCGCCAAGATCCCGCCGATCGCGGCGATGCGCGACGACGTGGCGATGCCGCAGCGGTCGCTGCGGATCCGGATCGCGCTCGGGACGCTCCTCACCCTGGTCGGCGCGGGCCTGATCGGGCTCGGCCTCGGGGGCGGCGGCGGCAACCCCGCGGTCCCGGTCGGGATCGGCGCGTTCCTGGTGTTCATCGGCATCACCATGCTCGCCCCGGTGATCAGCGTCCCGGTGGTGAAGGTGCTGGGCGCGCCGGCCGCCGGGCTGATGGGCGCGCCGGGCCGGATGGCGCGGCAGAACGCGCTGCGCAACCCGCGCCGCACCGCGGCGACCGCCGCCGCGCTGATGATCGGCCTCGCGCTGATCACCGCGGTGAACGTGATGGGCGCGTCCATGCGGGCCTCGGTCGATGCGCAGGTCGACCAGCAGTTCGGCGCCGACTACCTGATCGAGCCGACCGGCGCCGGCGGCGTCGGCCCCGAGGTCGTCGCCAAGATCGCCGCCGCCCCCGGGGTGGAGAAGGCCTCGCCGTACTACACCGCCAACGCCAAGATCGACGGCAAGCGCGCCGCGTACGTGTCGGGCGACCCCGCGGCGCTGGCGCAGGGCACCAGGCTGAAGATGGTGTCCGGCGGGACGGCCCTCGGCCGCGACGGGATGATGGTCGACGAGGAGACCGCCGAGAGCCAGAAGTGGACGCTCGGCGGCACGGTGCCGGTGCAGTTCACCGACGGCCGGACGCAGCCGCTGCGGATCGCGGGGATCTACGCCAAGAACGACACTCTCGGCCCGAAGGTGATCTCCCAGACGGCGTACCTGGCGCACACCGCGAAACCGGCGATCGCCAGCGTGATCGTCGACACCCGCAGCGCCGACACCGCGACCAGGACCGCGCTGGAGGGCACCCTCAAGGACTATCCGAACCTGAAGGTCACCGATCAGGACGCGCTCAAGAAGGACGCGCGCAAGCAGGTCGACGGGTTCGTCACCTTCCTGACCATCCTGCTGGTGATGTCGGTGATCATCGCGGCGGTCGGGGTGGTCAACACCCTGGCGCTGTCGGTGATCGAGCGGACCCGGGAGATCGGGCTGCTGCGCGCGATCGGGATCAGCCGCCGCCAGCTCCGCCGGATGATCCGGGCCGAGTCGATCGTGATCGCGATCTTCGGCGCACTGCTCGGCATTGGCCTCGGGGTGGCGTTCGGCGCCGCGCTCCAGCAGGCGCTCAAGGACGACGGGCTGAGCGAGCTGGCGATCCCGGTCGGGACGCTGGCCGCCTACCTGGTGGTGGCGGCCGTGATCGGCGTGCTGGCCGCGCTGTGGCCCGCGTGGCGGGCCGGCCGGATGGACGTCCTGAAGGCCATCTCCACCGAGTGACGGACCGGACCCCGCCTGTGGGCCCGCCGAGCGGCCCACCAGGTCCCCGCCCGGGTCCGCCGACCCGCCGTCTCCCCGCCTCCGTGCCGGGGAGGCGGCGGGTCGGCGCGTTCAGGGCGCGGGGACCGAGCGGCGGAGCGCGGGCCGCAGCAGCGCGGTGACCGCGAGGATCAGCACGCCCGCGGCGGCGAGGGCCGGGCCGACCGTGACGAACTCGGCGAGGGCGCCGACGGCCAGCGGGCCGATCCCCTGCAACGTCATCAGGCCCGTCGACAGCAGCCCGAACGCGTGCCCCCTGCCGTCCTCGGGCAGCGCGTCGACGAACGGCCGCTGGATCCCGAGCTCGTAGGCGAGCCCCGTCCCCGCGAGCAGCAGCAGCGCCGCGGCGGCGGGCGCGGGAACGCCGAGCGCCAGCGGCAGCAGCGGCAGCCCCGTCAGCGCCATCAGTGGGACCAGCAGGCGTTCCCGCGCCGGCGGGGACAGCAGCCGGCCGGCGGCGAGGTTGCCGAGCAGCATCCCGCCCACCGTGCAGCCGAGCAGCAGCGCCGCGGTACCGCTGCCGAACCCCCGGACCGCCGCGTACGGCACCAGCAGGCTCTCCGCCCCCGCGCAGAACGCGCTCGGCAGCCACTGCGCGAGGAGCAGCGGTCGGACGACCGGGTCGGTGAGCAGCCGCACCGTCCCGGCCCAGCTCTCCTTCACCAGCGACCGCCGCCTCCCGCCGTCCGCCCCGTCCGTCCCGTCGGCCGCTCCCCCGTCCGAAGCGGGTGGCGGCGCGGGCGGCAGGTCGGGCAGGAGGAGGCGGACGAGCAGCGCGGCGGCCAGGTACGCGGCGGTCGCCGCGAGCAGCGCCCCGCGGACCCCGAGGACGGCGACCGCGATCCCCCCGCAGGCCAGCCCGAGGAGCTGCGCGATCGCCGCCGAGATCGTCATCAGCGACCGGCCCAGCACGTAGGCGTCGCCGGTGAGGACCTCGGCCACCAGGCGGTTCGTCGCGCCCGCGAACACCGGGGTGGCACAGGCGATCAGGGCGACCAGCGCGAGCGCGGCGGCGATCGGAAGGTCCAGCAGCGCCAGCGCGAGCGCGGCCACCGCCTCCAGCGCGTACGCGCCGGCGATCAGCGGCCGGGGGCGCAGCCGATCGGCGAGCGCGCCGGCCAGCGTCCCGCCCGCGACCTGCGGCAGGAACCCGGCGGCGAACGCGGCGGAGGCCAGCAGCGGCGACCCGGTCCGGCCGTACACCAGCACCGACAGGGCAAGCATCCGCAGCGTGTCCGCCATGATGGCCACGGTCCGGGTGGCGAACAGGACCCGGAACCGCGGCTCACCGAGCGCGTCGCGATAGGCGGGCCGCCGCGCGGCCCCGGTCATCGTCATGCGCCCACCCTGGACGCGCCGGTAAACGGGCCGCCATCATTACGCCACAGGACGTAAGGTCATGCCCGTGATCCGATTCGAGGTGGGCACCGAGGACCTCCTGCACAGCCGGTTCGCGCTGTCGCCGCTGTTCGAGCTGGACGGGCTGCTGCGCACCCTGTCGGGCCTGAGCGGCCGCCACCTGCCCGGCGGATGGGCCGCGCGGCTCGTCCCGGAGTTCCGGCGGCTGCGCTCCACGACCGACCTCGACGCGGTGCTGGCCCTCCAGGCCCCCTCGCGCGGCACCGGCTTCACCGCGCCGCCGCCGCTGGGGCTCGCGCAGACCCTGGAGGACGACCTGGCGATGGCCCGGGCCACCCCGCCGGCCGTGGCGCGCCGGGAGATCGCGCTGTGCCTGGAGGCCCGGCCGGCGTCCGATGAGCGGGTGCTGAATCTCCTGCACGGGCCCGGTGCCGTCGAACGGGTGGCCGCGGCGCTGGAGGCGGCCTGGCACGCACTGCTCGCCCCCGACTGGCCCAGGCTGCGCGCGATCTGCGAACGGGACGTCCTGCACCGGGCGGGACGGCTCAGCCACGGCGGCTGGGAGGCGGCGCTGCGCGACCTGCACCCGAGGGTCCGGTGGCGGGACGGCGGCATCGAACTGCTGCGCACCCGCAGCCGCGTGACCGCCTCTCCCAGCGGGCGCGGGCTCCTGCTCATCCCGTCGGTGTTCGTCTGGCCGGCCGTCGCCGCGCACACCGAAGCCCCCTGGCCGCACACCCTCATCTACCCCGCGCGGGGCATCGCGGCCCTGTGGGAGAGGCCGCCGGCGGCGCCGCCCGGGGCCCTCGCCGACCTGGTCGGACGGACCCGGGCGCGGATCCTGCTCGCACTGGACGAGCCCGCGGGCACCAGCGGCCTCGCCCGTGCCCTGGGCGTCGCGACGGGCTCGGTCGGCGACCACCTGACCGTCCTGCGGCGCGCCGGGCTGCTGGAGAGGGCGCGCGCGGGACGCGAGGTCCTCTACCACCGCACCCCGCTCGGGGACGCCCTGGCACGCGCACCGGACGACTGAACGCCGCCCCGGGGTCGCGCCCGGCCCCGGACGCCCGGCCCCGGACGCCCGGCCCCGGACGCCCGGACGGCGGCGGGCCCGGCCGGTGCGGAGCGTTCCGCACCGGCCGGGCCCGCGTCGCCGGGAGGCGAGGTGCCAGGCGATCAGCCTCCGGGCGTGCCGTCCTCGGCGGACGCCGCGGCCGGTGCCACCGCGGCCTTGGCGACCTCGTCGGTCGCGCTGACGGAGGCGTTCTCCGGGAAGTGGCACGCGGCCTGGTGCCCCGGGCTGAGCTCCACCAGCGGCGGCTCGACCTGCTTGCAGATGTCCTGCGCCTTCCAGCACCGGGTGTGGAACCGGCAGGCGGGCGGCGGGTCGAGCGGGCTCGGCACGTCCCCCTGGAGCCGGATCCGGGTCCGGTCGCCGCGCAGGCTGGGGTCGGGCACCGGCACGGCCGACAGCAGCGCGTTGGTGTAGGGGTGCATCGGCCGCTCGTACAGGTCCGCCCGGTCGGCGATCTCGACGATCTTGCCGAGGTACATGACCGCGACGCGGTCGGAGATGTGCCGCACCACCGACAGGTCGTGCGCGATCACCACGTAGGTGAGGTCGAGCTCGTCCTGGAGGTCCTCCATCAGGTTGACCACCTGCGCCTGCACCGACACGTCCAGCGCCGACACCGGCTCGTCGGCCACGATCAGCTTCGGCCGCAGCGCCAGCGTGCGGGCGATCCCGATGCGCTGCCGCTGCCCGCCGGAGAACTCGTGCGGGTAGCGGTTGTAGTGCTCGGGGTTGAGGCCGACGAGCTCGAGCAGCTCCTGCACGGCCTTCTTGACGCCCTGCTCGGTCTCGATGCTCTGGAGCCGGAACGGCGCGCCGACGATCGACCCGACCGTCTTGCGCGGGTTCAGCGACGAGTACGGGTCCTGGAAGATCATCTGGAAGTCGCGGCGGAGCGGGCGAAGCCGCCCCTGCGACAGCCCGGTGATGTCCTGGCCCTCGAACTTGATCTTCCCGAAGCTCGGGTCGAGCAGCCGCATGATCATCCGGCCGGTGGTGGACTTGCCGCAGCCCGACTCGCCCACCAGCCCGAGCGTCTCGCCCTTGCGGACCGAGAACGACACCCCGTCGACGGCCTTCACCGCCGCCACCTGGCGGCGCAGCAGCCCGGCGGTCACCGGGAAGTGCTTGCCGAGGTTCTCCACCTCCAGCAGCGGCTCCCCGTCCCGCGCCGGGCGCGGCTCCTTGACCGTGGTGACCACGGGCGCGCCCCCGGTCACGGTGCCGGGCTCATCCGCGCCGGCCGCGTTCTTCGATGTGCTCACAATGCCGTTCCCACCGTCGTTGCCACCAGTGCCCGTCACAGCTTCGGCGCGATCTCGTCGTTCCAGATCTCCCGCCGCTTCTCCAGCGGGATGTGGCACGCCGCCCGGTGCCCCGGTTCGAGCTCGCGCAGCTCCGGCCGCTCGGCGATGCTCTTGCCGTCGGTGAGGTCCTTGTAGGCGCACCGCGGGTTGAACGCGCAGCCGTCCGGGACGTTGATCAGGCTGGGCGGCGTCCCCTTGATCGGCATCAGCCGCTCGGACCGCTCCCGGTCCAGCCGCGGCATCGAGCCGAGCAGGCCCCAGGTGTAGGGGTGCAGCGGACGGTGGAAGGCGTCCTCCACCGCCGCGTACTCCGCGCACCGGCCCGCGTACATCACCAGGATGTCGTCCGACAACTCGGCGACCACGCCCAGGTCGTGCGTGATCATGATGATCGCGGAGTTGAACTCCTGCTGGAGGTCCCGGATCAGGTCCAGGATCTGCGCCTGCACGGTGACGTCCAGCGCCGTGGTCGGCTCGTCGGCGATCAGCAGCTCGGGGTCGCACGACAGCGCCATCGCGATCATCGCGCGCTGCCGCATCCCGCCGGAGAACTGGTGCGGGAAGTCGTCCACCCGCTGCTGCGGCTTGGGGATGCCGACCTTGCCGAGCATGTCGATGGCGTGCTTGCGCGCCACCTGCTTGGACACGTCGTTGTGCACCCGGTAGGCCTCGATGATCTGATGGCCCACCGTGTAGAACGGGTGCATCGCCGACAGCGGGTCCTGGAAGATCATCGCCATCTTGCGGCCGCGCAGCCGGCGCACGTCGTCGGCCGAGGCCCCGACGAGCTCGGCGCCGTCCAGCCAGATCTGCCCCGACACCCGGGCGTTGCGCCGGTTGTGCAGGCCGAGGATGCCGAGGCTGGTCACGCTCTTGCCCGAGCCCGACTCGCCCACGATCCCGAGGGTGCGGCCCCGCTCCAGCTGGAACGACAGCCCGTCGACGGACTTGACCAGCCCGTCGTCGGTCGGGAAATGGATCTTCAGATCGCGGACCTCCAGGAAGGCCGAGGGTGCGCCGGCGGCGGCCCCGTCCTTCTGTTCGCCCGGTCCGTCGATCAGCTCGGCCGGTCGTTTGTCCGCCATCAGCTGTGCCTCACCCTCGGGTCGACGACGCCGTACAGGATGTCCACGACCAGGTTGGCCAGGACGATGAAGAGCGCGGCGACCATGGTCGCCCCCAGGACGACCGGCAGGTCGCTCTGGTTGACCCCGTCCAGCGCGAGCTGACCGAGACCGGGGATGGAGAAGGTCTTCTCGGTGATGATCGCGCCACCGAGCAGCAGCCCCAGGTCGAGTCCGAACACGGTCATGATCGGGGTCAGCGAGGCGCGCAGGCCGTGCTTGACCACCACGGTCTTCTCCGAGAGGCCCTTGGCCCGCGCGGTGCGGATGTAGTCCTCGTTCATCGTCTCCAGCATGCCCGCCCGGGTGAGCCGGGCGTACAGGGCGGCGTAGAGGAACGCCAGGCAGATCCACGGCAGGAGCAGGTTGAACGGGTTGTCGCCCAGCCCTCCGTAGTTGACCTCTGGCAGCAACTCCCATTTGTGCACGACGAAGGCCAGCGACAGCAGACCGGTGAAGAACACCGGCAGCGACACGCCCGCCAGGGCCACCGCCATCGCCATCCGGTCGAAGATCGTCCCTCTGCGCAGCGCGGACAGCACGCCGATCGACACGCCCGCCAGCACCCACATCACCGCGGCGCCGAGCGCGATCATCAAGGTGATCGGCGTACGGTCCACGATCTGGTCGAACACCGGCTGGTTGGTGCGGAAGGAGTAGCCCATGCACGGCGCCGGGCAGTCGATCTTCTCGGTGCCGGTGTCGTAGGTGTCGCCCACGACGATGGCCTTGATGTACTTCCCGTACTGGACCGGAATGGGGTCGTCGAACCCGAACCGGTCCTTGATGGCGGCCAGGGTGACCGCGTCGGGCTGTTTGCCCGCGAAGCGGCCGGCGAGGTCGTCGCTGCTGACCCCCGCCGCCCTCGGCACCAGGAAGAAGATGGAGAACGTCACCGCGCTGATGATGAGCAGCAGACCCACCGCGCCCAGCAGACGGCGAACAATGAATGCGACCACAGTCTCCGGCGCGGGCGGCCGCCGGGGGATCAGCCCCGGCGGCCGCCCTATGCCTTCACCTGCCTTCTCTCAGGTAGTGCGGAACCGTGCTCAGCCGGTGACGCCGAGGCTGGCGTAGTCGTACATGCCGTAGCCCGCGTGGAAGTAGACGTTGGTCAGGTTCGACGGGCGGAACAGCAGCGACTTGGCGTACACGTTCGGCAGGATGGTCGCCTGCTCACGGGCGCTCTGGTCGATCTCGTTGTAGATCTTGGCCCGCTGCGCCGCATCGGTGATGCCAGCGACGTCGTTCCACTTCTTGTTGATCTCCGGGTCGCGCAGGTCCTCGACGTTGACGTTGCCCGTGGGGGTGATCGCCTTCTCGTCGGTGAGCGGCTGGAGGTAGCCGTAGCCGGTGTTCCAGTCCGGGGCCCAGCCGTAGGTGCCGAGGCCGATCTTCTCCTTGTCCATGAACTTCGGCGCGCCGAGCTGCTCGTTGGTGTAGGTACCCGACGGGTAGCCCTTGAGCTCCAGCTTGATGCCGATCTTGTCCAGGCCCTGCTTGAGCGCCTCCGCGGTGGCCTTCTCCTTCGGCCGGTCACTGCGGTAGATCATCGTGGTGGAGAAGCCGTCCGGCTTGCCGCACTTGGCGAGGGAGGCCTTGGCCTGCGCCGGGTCACCGGTGTAGGTCTTGTCCGCCTTCGTGTAGAAGTCGGTGCCCTTCTCCCGGCCCGGGATGTTCGGCGGCTGGATCGAGGTCGACATCTCGCCGCCCACGTCGCCGCCGTAGGCCCGGAACATCGCCGAGCGGTCGGCGCCGTAGATGATCGCCTTACGGCACTCGATGTTCGGGATGTTCTTGGTGTTGATCGGGATGAACCAGTGGAAGCCCGCCAGCGGGTTGTCGGCGTTGCCCTTGAGCTTCGGCTTGGTCAGGATCTCCTGACGGGCCGCGGCCTGGACGCCGGTGCCCGGCAGGTCGACGTGCACCGTGCCGGCGATCACCCGGCTGTCGATCTCCTCGGCCTTCAGGCCCGACTGGACCTCGATCTTGTCCGGGAGCTGCTTGCGGTTGGGGTCGGTCGCCGGGTCCCAGTTGGGGTTGCGGACCAGCGTGCCGCCCTTCTTCGGCTGGTAGTCGCCCTCCAGCTTGTACGGGCCGGACGACACCGGGTGCATGCCGTAGCGGATGCCCTTGTCCTTGTCGGCCGGGACCGGCGCGGTCTGCCCGCTGAAGCCGACGACCTGGTCGAACTCGGAGAAGGGGGCCTTCAGCTTGAAGACGACGGTGTAGTCGTCGGGGACCTCGACGCCCTTGAAGTTGTCAAGGTTCTTGTCCTTGAACGCGCCCTTGTAGCCCTCCGCGTCCAGCAGCTGCGGGAAGTAGGACGGGCCGTTGTGCAGGACCGCACGGTCGAACGTCCGCCCGACCGCGTACTTGATGTCCTTGGCCTTGATCTCGGTGCCGTCCTCGTACTTGACGCCACGCTTGAGCTTGTAGGTCCAGGTCTTGCCGCCGTCGGTCGCCACGCCCTTGGCCTCGGCCAGGTCGGGGACCATCTCGGCGCCGGCGATGCCCGGCTTGGCGGCGTAGGTCATCAGGTTGCGGGAGAACAACCGGACGAAGTTCAGGCCGTAGGCGTAGTAGATGTCGGCCGGGTCCAACGACTCGAAGTCGTCGGGCTGGGCCATCTTCAGCACGCCGCCCTTGTGGTCGGACGGGTTGACCACCGCCGTCGACGCGGCGTCGAACTTGCCGGTACCGCCCTTTTCGCCTTCGTCGTCGCCGCCGCCACAGGCGGACAGTCCCAGGCTCAGGGCGACGAAGCCCGCCGCCGCGCCTGTCACCACCTTGGGAGATCTCATCAGTTCCCTTTCGCTAATACCGGACGTTCGCCGGGGGTCATCGGGCCCGTGGGTCCAGGGCGTCGCGCAGTCCGTCACCGAGGAGGTTGAAGGCCAGGACGGTGACGAAGATCGCGAGACCGGGGACGATCACGAAGTGCGGAGCGACCGAGTACAGCTCGGTGGCCTGCGACAGCATTCCGCCCCACGAGGGGTCGGGCGGGTTGATGCCGACGCCGAGGAACGACAGCGCGGCCTCGAACAGGATGTTGGTCGGGATGAGCAGGGTGGAGTACACCAGGATCGGTGCGATCAGGTTGGGCAGGATCTCCTTGAACAGGATGTAGGAGTTGCGCGCGCCCATGCTCTGGGCCGCGTCGACGAACTCCCGCTCCCGCAGCGACATCGTCTGGCCGCGGATGATCCGGCCGATGTAGGGCCAGTTGAAGAACCCGATGATGAACACCAGGATCGCGATCCGCAGGTTGTTGCCCTCGAGCCCGAGCAGGCTGTTGGGGATCACGCCGACCAGCGAGATCGCGAACAGCACCAGCGGGAAGGCCAGGAAGACGTCCATGGCGCGGGCGATCAGGGTGTCGACCCAGCCGCCGAAGAAGCCGGCCACGATCCCCATCACGGTGCCGATCACCACCGACACCAGGGTGGCCAGGACGCCGATCAGGATCGAGATCCGCGCGCCGTACAGGATGCGGCTGAACAGGTCGCGGCCGTTGATGGGCTCGATGCCGAACAGGTGGTCGGCGCTCATTCCGCCGAACGACTTGAGCGGGCTGCCCAGCGTCGGGTCGACCAGGTTCTGGTGGAACTGGTTGGGCGGGTTGCCGAGCCACCGGGCGATCAGCTCGGTGACGCCCGGCAGCGAGACGATGATCAGGAGCAGCACGAACACCGCGCCGCCGATCGCCACCTTGTCCCGCCTGAGCCGCAGCCACGCGATCTGCCCGAGGGACCTGCCCTCGATCGCCTTGCGGCCGACGCCCTCAAGGACGGCATCCGGCTGAGCCTGTGCCTCCGAACCGGACACCTCGATCGGTGCGGTCACGCTCCGTACCTCCTACCCTTCGGCCACGCTGCCGCCGGCACAACGTCAGGCGGCTGCGAAGATCGTCCGCTGCCCCGTGCCCGTTACGCCGCGTTTGCTGGAGGGAAACCTAGTACTTCGGACACGACTGTCCATCCGTGAAGCGACCTTCGCCAGTACCCGTTTCTGACTTGTGATCTCGTCGTCATCTCGGGCACACGTGACCTCGGCAACACCTCGGACAAATCGTCCGAATAGTACGTACTGTGGCACCCTGCTCGGCAACCGAAACCCGGTCTAGACCGGCAAGCTTTACCGTACCGAGTCCGATCTGAGATCGATCGTCCGCAGGTCAGCGCCGCCGGACACAGATAGAACGGGCCGGGAGGCCCCCAGCGCTGCTGGGGACGCCCCGGCCCGCGGCCCGGCCGAAAGTGATCGTTCTCACCGGGGAGTGCCCCGGCGCGAACCGGCTACTGGATCCCGCGGTCGCGCAGGATCTTCTCGATCTCGGCGAGCTCCGGGTCGCCGGCCGGCTTCGGCGCCGCCCGCTCGACCTCGCCCCTGGACCCGCCGCCCGACCGCCGGGCGGCCTTGGGCGCCTTCGCCGCCCCGCCCTCCGCGACCGCCGCCTTCCGGCGGCTCAGCATCGCGCCGGAGGTCAGGTAGAGCAGCACGGCCAGGCCCGTGACGGCCACGCCGGCCCACTTGACCGGACTGAACGCCAGGTCGACGAAGAACTCGGTCACCCCGGTCATCGCCGCCGCGACCGGCACCAACGACCAGGCGGCGCCGCGCAGCCCCGCCCCCGCGCCCCTGGCGCGATAGGCTCCATAGCTGGCGACCAGGCCGACCAGGGTGACCCCCAGGCTGATCGCGAAAATGACTGCGTCGCTCATGCCCGCCCCTCAATCCGAACAGTGCTGCTCTCTCCATCGTCACACGCCGCGCGGCCTCTGACGCTCCTCCCGGCGGACGGTTTGTCGGGCATCGGGCCTCCTCCTCTGGCGTGATCCACCCCCTGAGGACCACCCCGGAGGTATCGGCCGCATCCGGGACCATCCCGTCACAGGTCAACGTCGCGCAACGGTTCGGGGACGATGGGGTAGCGTGATGATCTTGAGCGGTCAGCCGACCATGGCCGACAGCCCGGCCAGGTCGATCTCGCACAGGGACGCCACCACCACGCGTCCCGGCGCCTCCCTTATCGGCAGCAGCCCGGGGACCGCGACCGTGCGGCAGCCCGCCGCCTCCGCGGCGGCCAGGCCGTTCGGAGAGTCCTCCAGCACCACGCACCGGCCCGGCGGCACCCCGAGCGCCGCCGTCGCCTTCAGGTACGGCTCGGGGTCGGGCTTGGGCCGCGCCACCTCGTCGCCCGCCACGGTCAGCACGAAGTGCTCGCGGCCGAGCGCGTCCAGTACCGGCTCCAGGAGCCGCCGGTAGCTGGAGGACACCAGCGCCGCCGGGACGCCCGCCGCCTGCACCTCGGCCAGCAGCTCCTTGGCGCCCGGCATCATCGGCACCGACGCCGACAGCCGCTCGACCATGCCGTCCACCATCCGCCGCGCGACCTCCTCGGGCGCCGCGTCCGCGCCGGTGTGCTCCAGCATCAGCCGCACCGCCACGTCCAGGGACCCGCCGACCATCTGCTCCTGCTGCTCGGGGCCCCAGGAGCCGCCCAGCCAGTCCATGACGCCGGTCTCGACCTCAAGCCACAGCCGCTCGGAATCGATCAGCAGGCCGTCCATGTCGAACAGGACGGCCGCCAGGCCCACGCCGGCCGCCGCGCCACCGGTCTCCTCGTGCACGATCCACATCCTCCCGAACCCGAAAAGGCCCGACACTACGTCACGTGTTGAAGTACTTGGCCTCCGGGTGGTGCACGACCAGCGCGTCGGCCGACTGCTCGGGGGCCAGTTGCAGCTCCTCCGACAGGGTGACCCCGATCCGCTCGGGCTTGAGGAGCCGGACGAGCTTGGTGCGGTCCTCCAGGTCCGGGCAAGCGGCGTAGCCGAACGAGTAGCGGGCGCCGCGGTAGCCGAGCTTGAAGAAGTCCTCCACGCTCTCGGAGTCCTCGGCGCCGAAGCCGATCTCGGACCGGATCCGGGTGTGCCAGTACTCCATCAGCGCCTCGGTGAGCTGCACCGACAGGCCGTGCAGCTCCAGGTAGTCGCGGTAGGCGTTCTTGGCGAACAGCTCGCCGGTGGCCTCGGCGATGCGGGACCCGACGGTGACGAGCTGGAAGGCGATCACGTCGGTCTCGCCCGAGTCGCGCGGGCGGAAGAAGTCGGCCAGGCACAGGTGCCGGTCGCGGCGCTGGCGCGGGAAGGTGAACCGCTCCCGGTCGGACCCGTCCTCGTTGAGCACGACCAGGTCGTCGCCCTCGCTGACGGCCGGGTAGTAACCGTAGACGACTCCGGCCTCGATCAGGCCGTCGGTCTGGATACGGTCGAGCCACATCCGCAGCCGGGGCCGCCCCTCGGTCTCGACCAGCTCCTCGTAGGAGGGGCCGTCTCCGCGGGCGGGCTTGAGGCCCCACTGCCCCATGAAGGTGGCCCGCTCGTCCAGGAACGAGGCGTAGTCCTTCAGCGTCAGGCCCTTGACGACGCGGTCGCCGAAGAACGGCGGCGCGGGCAGCTTGTTGTCGACGGCGACGTCGGAGCGGGCGGGCATCTCCTCGGGCTCGGTGACCTTGAGGGTGGCGCCCTTCTTCACCCGCCGCTCGCGCAGCGGCGGGAGCTGCGCGCCCGCCTCGCCGCGCTTGACGGCCATGAACGCGTCCATCAGCCGCAGCCCCTCGAAGGCGTCGCGGGCGTAGCGGACCTCGCCGTCGAACAGCTCGGCGAGGTCCTGCTCCACGTAGGCGCGGGTGAGCGCGGCGCCGCCCAGCAGCACCGGCCACTCGCCGGCCAGGCCGCGGGAGTTGAGCTCCTCCAGGTTCTCCTTCATGATCACCGTGGACTTCACCAGCAGCCCGGACATCCCGATCACATCGGCGCGCTGCTCGCCGGCGGCCTCCAGGATCGCCGACATCGGCTGCTTGATCCCGATGTTGACGACCTCGTAGCCGTTGTTGGACAGGATGATGTCGACCAGGTTCTTGCCGATGTCGTGCACGTCGCCGCGGACGGTGGCCAGCACGATGCGGCCCTTGCCGCCGTCCTCGGCCTTCTCCATGTGCGGCTCGAGGTAGGCGACCGCGGTCTTCATCACCTCGGCGGACTGGAGCACGAACGGGAGCTGCATCTGCCCCGACCCGAACAGCTCGCCGACGGTCTTCATGCCGTCCAGCAGCACGTCGTTGACGATCTCCAGCGCGGGACGCTGGGCGATGGCCTCGTCGAGGTCGGCGTTCAGGCCGTCCAGCTCGCCGTCGACGATGCGGCGCTTGAGCCGCTCCCACAGCGGCAGCCCCAGCAGCTCGGCGGCCCGGTCGGCCTTCATCGCCGCGGTGTCGACGCCCTCGAACAGCTCCATGAAGGTGAGCAGCGGGTCGTAGTCGCCGTCCCGCCGGTCGTAGATCATGTCGAGCGCGACCTTGCGCTGCTCCTCGGGGATCCGCGCCATCGGCAGGATCTTGGAGGCGTGCACGATCGCCGAGTCGAGCCCGGCGTCCGCGCACTCGTTGAGGAACACCGAGTTCAGCACGATCCGCGCCGCCGGGTTGAGCCCGAACGACACGTTGGACAGGCCGAGGGTGGTCTGCACCTCGGGGTGGCGGCGCTTGAGCCCGCGGATCGCCTCGACCGTCTCCAGGGCGTCGCGGCGGGACTCCTCCTGGCCGGTGCCGATGGTGAACGTAAGGCAGTCGACGATGATGTCCTGGACCCGCATCCCCCAGGTGCCGGTCAGCTCCTCGATCGTCCGGACCGCGATGTCGACCTTGGTGGCCGCGGTGCGGGCCTGGCCGGTCTCGTCGATGCACATCACCACGATCGCGGCGCCGTGCTCCTTGACGATCGGCATCAGCCGGTGGAGCTTGGAGTCCGGCCCGTCGCCGTCCTCGAAGCTGACCGAGTTGACCACCGCGCGCCCGCCGAGCATCTCCAGCCCGGCCTGGATCACCGGCGTCTCGGTGGAGTCGAGCACGATCGGCAGGGTGGCGGCCGTCGCGAGCCGGAACGCCACCTCCTTCATGTCGGCGACGCCGTCGCGGCCGACGTAGTCGATGCACACGTCGAGCATGTGCGCGCCGTCGCGGGCCTGGTCCCGGGCGATCTTCACGCAGTCGTCCCAGCGCCGCTCCAGCATCGCCTCGCGGAACGCCTTCGAGCCGTTGGCGTTGGTGCGCTCGCCGATGGCCAGGTAGGAGGTGTCCTGCCGGAACGGGACGTGCTGGTACAGCGACGCGGCCCCGGCCTCGGGGCGGGGGCGGCGCTCGGCGACCTCACGGCCGCGGACCCGCTCGACCACCTGGCGCAGGTGCTCGGGGGTGGTGCCGCAGCAGCCGCCGACCAGCGAGAGCCCGAAGTCGCGGGTGAAGGTGTCGTGCGCGTCGGCGAGCTGGCCGGGCGTCAGCGGGTAGCGGGCGCCGTCGGAGCTCAGCTCGGGCAGGCCGGCGTTGGGCATGCAGGACAGCCCGATCCGGGCGTGCCGGGCCAGGTAGCGCAGGTGCTCGCTCATCTCGGCGGGCCCGGTGGCGCAGTTGAGGCCGATCACGTCGAGCTCGAGCGGCTCCAGCGCGGTGAGCGCGGCGCCGATCTCCGAGCCCATCAGCATCGCGCCGTTCTGCTCGATGGTGACCTGGCCGATCAGCACCGTCCCGCTGCCCGCGGCGCTGATCGCGCGCTTGGCGCCGATCAGCGCGGCCTTGGCCTGGAGCAGGTCCTGGCAGGTCTCCACCAGAATCGCCTGGACCCCGCCGGCGATCAGCCCCTCGGCGTTGCGCTGGTAGGCGTCGCGCAGCTCGGCGAAGGTGACGTGGCCGAGGGTGGGGAGCTTGGTGCCGGGGCCGACCGAGCCGATCACCCAGCGCGGGCGGTCCGGGGTGGAGTAGGCGTCGGCGGCCTCGCGGGCGATCCGGGCGCCCGCCTCGGACAGCTCGTGGATCCGCCCGGTGATGTCGTACTCGCCGAGGTTGGCCAGGTTCGCGCCGAAGGTGTTGGACTCGACGCAGTCGACGCCCGCGTCGAGATAGGCCTCGTGCACCGATCGGACGATGTCGGGCCGGGTGGCGTTCAGGACCTCGTTGCAGCCCTCGAGCCCCTCGAAGTCGTCCATGGTCGGGCCGGCGTCCTGGAGCATCGTCCCCATGCCCCCGTCGGCCACGACGACACGGTCTTTCAGGGCCTGACGCAAGGACTGCGGAGTGGGAGTGCTCATGGGGCACCACCTTATCCGCCCGGGGCCGGTGCCTCCGGAGCGGTCCGCATGCTGGGAGCGCTGCCGGCGGGGCCCTGTGCGGCCAGTGACGGATGGGGCGCCGGAAGGGTAGCGTGCCGCCGATACCTACTCCCCGGTAAGGAGCGGCATGAGCGCATACCGCACCATCCTCGTCGGCACCGACGGCTCGGACACCTCGTTCCGCGCGGTCGACAGGGCCGCCCAGCTTGCCGCCGCCACCGGCGCCACGCTGCTGCTCGCCTCCGCCTACAGCCCGATGCCCCAGCGGGAACGGCAGAGCGCCGCCGACCGCCTCGGCGACCTGGCCTACAAGGTCCAGGGGTCCACCCCCGCCGACGACGCCCTGCGCGCGGCCCGCGAGCGCGCGGTCGCGGCCGGGGCCAAGGACGTCGAGGAGGTCGCCGTCGAGGGCGACGCCGTCGACGTGATCGCCAAGCTGGCCAAGGAGCGCGACGCCGAGCTGGTGGTGGTGGGCAACCGCGGGCTCAACAGCCTGGCGGGCCGGCTCCTCGGCTCGGTCCCGGCCAACCTGTCGCACCGCTCGCCGTGCGACGTCCTCATCGTCCACACGACCGGCCGCAAGTGACGCGGGCGGCCCCGCGCCGCCGGTGACGCGATCGTGACCCGGGCCCCTGGGACGGGCGGACGCGGTGGTCCCGCGCCCCCCGCCGCCCGGGGCCCGGAGGTCTCGGCGGCGGAACGGCGGGGTAGGTCCCTCTCAGGACGTAGGCTGGCAGCCACCGATCATGAGCCGGGGTCCCCGACCCCCGGGAATGACGGCCCCCGCGGTGACGCTGTACCCGACGTCGGAAGGAGGCAGCGCGTGGTCGAGCTCGAGAGCGTGCCGGAACTCGTCGATCCGGTGCTCGTGGCCGCCTTTGAGGGGTGGAACGACGCGGGAGAGGCCGCCAGCGGGGTGATCCAGCATCTGGAGTCGACCTGGGAGTCGGTGCCCATCGCCGAACTCGACCCGGACGACTACTACGACTTCCAGGTCACCCGCCCGATCGTCGAGATGATCGACGGCGAGAGCCGCGGGATCACCTGGCCGACGACCCGGGTGTCCTGGGCCCGCCTCCCCAACGGCCGCGACGTGGTACTGCTGCACGGCATCGAGCCCAACATGCGCTGGCGGTCGTTCTGCCGCGAGCTGATCGGGCTGACGCTGGAGCTGGGCGTCCGCAAGGTGGTGCTCCTCGGGGCGCTGCTGGCCGACGCGCCGCACACCCGGCCGGTACCGGTCACCGGTGCCGCGTCCGAAGTGGGGCTGGTCAACACCCTGCACCTGGAGCCGACCCGCTACGAGGGCCCGACGGGCATCCTCGGGGTGCTCCAGGACGCCTGCGCCCAGGCCGACCTCAGCACGGTGTCGCTGTGGGCCGCGGTGCCGCACTACGTGGCGCAGCCGCCCTCGCCCAAGGCCACGCTGGCGCTGCTGCGCCGGGTGGAGGACATCCTCGACGTGACGATCCCGCTCGGCGAGCTGCCCGAGGAGGCGCGGGCCTGGGAGAACGGCGTGAACGAGCTGGCCGAGGAGGACTCCGAGGTCGCCGACTACGTGCGCACGCTGGAGGAGCAGAAGGACGCCACCGAGCTGCCCGAGGCGAGCGGCGACGCGATCGCCCGCGAGTTCGAACGCTACCTGCGGCGCCGCGACGCCGGCTGACCCCACCGGGTACCGCCGCCGCTACCGGCGGCGCGGGGCCGCTGAACGGCCGCGCCGGTCCTCGGAGCCGGACGCGTGCGGGCGCACGGGCACCGGCGCGCGGGGCGGCGGTGCGTGCGGCGGCGTCACGGCGGCCGGTTCGTGGCTCATGGTCACGGCCTACCCGCCCGCGTCGGCGCCCAATCCGCTTCCACGGCCGCGCGAACCCGCCGTGACCTGCGGTGATCTTTGTCGAGGAGTCTCCTTGAGCTCCTCGACGGCCCGTGTGCGCCGCGGTACATATGATCTTTTCCCGACCGGGTCCGTCCCGGCAGGCCGCCCGTTCTTGGCGCCCGAGCAGGTGTCGGGCCGTACCTGGGAATGCCGTGTGATGGGGTAGAGGGAGGCGGGCGGCCGGCGCGGGCGCCCGTCGGCGTGGCGCCGGCGTGGCTTGTACGGGGCGGCACGATGAGCAAGTATTCACTTACTCCGCCGCCTCGTCCCGTCCCGTCCCGTCCGAAGGAGCCGCCGTGACCGCACCCGCACCGGGCCCCGACCGCACCGTCCTGCGGCTCCTGGCGGCCGAGCCCGCCGTCATGCTGGCCGCCGGGCGGGCCCTGCTGCTCCAGGTCGCCCACCCCAAGGTCGCCCAGGGCGTCGCCGACCACAGCGACCTGCGCAACCGCCCCCTGGACCGGCTGTTCGGCACCCTGGACTTCCTCACCATCGTCGCGTTCGGCACCGAGGAGGAGGCCGAGCGGATGGGCCGCGCGATCCGGCGCATGCACGAGCGGATCACCGGCCCCGGCTACTCGGGCAACGACCCCGACCTCCAGGTCTGGGTGAACGCCACCCTGATCGACGCGGCGCTGTACGTCTACGAGCGGATCCTCCGCTCCCCCAGCGGCGACCTCGCCGCCGACTACATCGACCAGGCCCGCTACGTCGCCGACGTGCTCGGCTGCCCGCCCGGCGCCCAGCCCCCCGACATCGCCGCGTTCCGCCGCTACACCGACGGGATGATCGCCTCGCTGGAGGTGACCGACGAGGGCCGCGAGGTCGCCCGCGCCGTGCTGTGGTCGCGCAAGCTGCGCTGGCTGTGGCCCGCCCTGTGGCTCAACCGCTTCATCACCACCGGCCTGCTCCCCGAGCCGATCCGGGAGCAGTACGGCCTGCCGTGGAGCCCGCGCCGGGACCGCGTCCTGTGGTCACTGCTCAGGACGGGCGCGTTCGGCTACCGCCTGGTCCCCGGGCGGCTCCGGCGGGCGGGCGTCCCCCTCATGCTGTGGACGTCCCGCCGCCGGATCGAGCGCCGCGGGCGCAGGTTCGCCGCGCGGTCCGCCACCGCCTGACCGCCCCGCTCCGGACGGCCGCGGCTCAGAGGGCGACGCCGAGGAGGGCGTCGGCGACGGCGCGGATCCGGGCGGGCGCCTCCGCGTCCGGCCCCCCGCCCTCGGCCAGCGCGCGCTCGGCCCAGGAGTCCACCGCCGCCAGCGCCGCCGGCGCGTCCAGGTCGGCCGCCAGGGCGCTCCGGACGTCGCCCGCCACCGGCTCGGCCGGCGGGCCCGAGGGCAGCGCGGCGGCGGCCCGCCAGCGCGCCAGCCTGGCCTCGGCGGCCTCCAGCTGTGCCGGGGTCCACTCCCAGTCGGCCCGGTAGTGCCGCGCGAGCAGCGCGAGCCGGATCGCCATCGGGTCGGTGCCCTCCTCACGGAGCCGGGAGACGAAGACCAGGTTGCCCCGCGACTTGGACATCTTCTCGCCGTCCAGCCCGACCATGCCCGCGTGCACGTACGCCTTGGCGTGCGGGCGCTCGCCTGTCGCCACCTGGGCGTGCGCGGCGCCCATCTCGTGGTGCGGGAAGGCCAGGTCCGAGCCGCCGCCCTCCACGTCGAAGGCCATCCCGAGGTACTCCACGGAGATCGCCGAGCACTCCACGTGCCAGCCGGGACGGCCCACGCCGAACGGCGAGTCCCAGCCCGGCTCGCCGGGCCGCCGCGCCATCCAGAGCAGCGCGTCGAGCGGGTCGCGCTTGCCGGGCCGGCCGGGGTCGCCGCCGCGCTCGGCGAACAGCGGCGCCATGGCGGCGCGGTCCAGGCCGCTCACCTCGCCGAAGCCGGGGTCGGCGGCGACCGGGAAGTAGACGTCGCCGTCCACCTCGTAGGTGGCGTCCTTGGCGCGCAGCTTCTCCACCATCTGCACGATCATCGGGATCGCCTCGACCGCGCCGACGTACTGGTCGGGCGGCAGGATCCGCAGCGCGGTCATGTCGTCGCGGAAGAGCTGGATCTCGCGCTCGGCCAGGGCGCGCCAGTCCTCCCCGATCTGCTCGGCACGTTCCAAGAGGGGGTCGTCGACGTCGGTGGCGTTCTGAACGTAGTGCACCCGGTGGCCGAGGTCCCGCCACACCCGGTTGACCAGGTCGAACGCCAGATAGGTGTTGGCGTGGCCAAGATGGGTGGCGTCGTAGGGGGTGATCCCGCAGACGTACATCCGGGCCGTCGCACCCGGCTCGGTGGGCCGTACCCCGCCCGTCCCGGTGTCGTGCAGGCGCAGCGGATCCGCCGCGCGGGGCAGGCCGGTGTCGGGGAGGCTGGGCACTTCGGGAGCGGACCACGATCGCATACCGAAGAGCTTATCCATGCCCTACTCATGGCATTACGCGCAGATCCTCACGAAAGGCGGACCCGGGGGTCCAGGAAGGAGTAGCCGACGTCCACGATCAGGTTCGCGACCACCACGAACATCGTCACCATCAGGGTCACTCCGATGATCACCGGGGTGTCGCCGAGCGCGATGGACTGGTAGACCAGCTGCCCGACGCCCTGGAGGCCGAAGACCTTCTCGGTGACGATGGTCGACCCGATCAGCGCCCCGAGGTCGATGCCGAACTGGGTGACCACCGGCGTCAGCGCGGAGCGGAGCCCGTGCCGGTAGACGACCCGGCGCTCGGAGACGCCCTTGGCGCGGGCGGTGCGGATGTAGTCCTCGCCGAGCACGTCCAGCATCGCCCCGCGGGTCAGCCGGGTGTAGGTGGCGACCATCAGGAACGCCAACGCGATCCACGGCAGGATCATCCGCCGGAAGAAGTGCTCCTGGAGCGGCGGACCGGCCTCGAAGAAGTGCACGCCCGCCTCGCTGAGCTTGGTGGCGAACAGGAACAGCAGCACCAGCGCCATCACGAACGGCGGCGTGGACAGCCCGATCAGCACGAACAGCGTCGAGCTCCGGTCCCAGACGCTGCGCACCCGGGTCGCGCTGAGCACGCCGGTCGCGACGCCGCCGACGAACCAGATGACGCCCGCGCCGAAGACCAGCCACATCGTGGTGGGCAGCCGGTCGGCGATCAGGCTGGTCACCGGGGTGCCGTTGATGTAGGACTCGCCGAGGTTCCCCTGGAGGAGCCGCTTGATGAAGTCCCAGTACTGGAGCAGCACCGGCTGGTCGAGGCCGAGGTTCTGCCGGATCTGCTGCAAGGTGTCGGTGGTGGCGCGCGGCCCACCGATGACCCGCTCGACCGGGACCGGCGAGACGTTCAGGAAGACGAAGACCAGGGTCGACACCAGCCACAGCACCACGATCGCGTACAGCAGCCTGCGGATGACAAAGCGCAACATGGCGGCTCACTTCCCCCTGACGACACGGTCGCTGCGGGGGTCCAGGGCGTCCCGGATCCCGTCGCCGAGCAGGTTGAACGACAGCGTGGTCAGCAGCAGGAGCACGCCGGGCACCGCCAGCAGCCACCAGGCGGTCTGGAACACGTCGCTGCCCTCGCCGAGCATGCTGCCCCAGCTCGGCATCGGCAGCCGCACCCCGACGCCGAGGAACGACAGCGTGGCCTCGAACACGATCGAGGTCGGGATCAGCAGCGAGGTCAGCACCGTGACCTGGGCGACCAGGTTCGGCAGCACGTCCACGAACATGATCCGGACCCGGCTCGCGCCGAGCGAGCGGGCCGCCTCGATGAACTCCTTCTCCTTCAGCGACATCACCTGGCCGCGGATGATCCGGCCGAACGCCGCGAACGAGAAGAACGCGATCACCAGGATCGTCATGGTGAGGCTGGCGCCGACCGAGGAGATCTGGAAGGTGGTGGCCAGCATGATCGCCACCAGCAGGTACGGCAGCGCCAGCGTGATGTCCATCAGCCGGGCGAGCAGGGTGTCCAGCACCCCGCCGACGAACCCGGCGAGCGTGCCGACCGCCACGCCGAGCAGCGAGGCCAGCACCGCCGCGCCGATCCCGACCACCAGCGAGATCCGCGCCCCGTAGGCGGCGCGGACCAGCACGTCCCGGCCGAGTTGGTCGGCGCCCAGCCAGAAGTCGCCGCCGGGCCCCGCCGGCAGCCCGTCGGGGTTCAGGCCCGTCTTGGGGAAGGTGGCGTCGTAGGGGTGGCCGGTCCAGGACTCCCACACCGGCGCCAGCACCGCGAAGAGCACGATCAGCAGCAGCACGACGATCGAGGCGACCGCCAGCCGGTCCCGCCGGAAGCGGCGCCAGGCCAGCTGGAAGGGGCTGCGGCCCTGGACCCCGGCCTGCCCGGTGTCCACCGGGAGGGCTTCGGCCTCCAGTTCGGAGTAGCTCACTGTTCGACCTCCGGGAGGTCCGGCTCGGTGGAGACCTGGGCGATGGCGGCCTGCAGCTCGGCCAGCCGCTCGCCCGGCTCCACCGGGAAGTGGCAGGCGGTCAGATGGTCCGCCCGGTCACCCGGCCGCGACACCAGCTCCGGGTCCTCCCGCACGCACCGGGGGGCGGCCTTCGGGCAGCGCGGATGGAATCGGCAGCCGGACGGCGGGTCGATCGGGGACGGCACGTCGCCGATCAGCACGATCCGCTCGGTGCGCTCGGCCTCGTCGGGGTCGGCGACCGACGCGGCCGACAGCAGCGCGGCGGCGTAGGGGTGCCGGGGCCCGGCGTAGAGGTCCTCGCCGTCCGCGGACTCGGCGACGCGGCCCAGGTACATGACCGCCACCCGGTCGCTGACGTGCCGCACCACCGACAGGTCGTGCGCGATGAACAGGTAGGTCAGCCCGAGCTCGTCCTGGAGGTCGTTCAGCAGGTTGATCACCTGCGCCTGGATCGACACGTCCAGCGCCGACACCGGCTCGTCGCAGACGATCAGCTTCGGCCGCAGCGCCAGCGCGCGGGCGACGCCGATGCGCTGCCGCTGCCCGCCCGAGAACTCGGCCGGGAACCGGTTGTAGTGCTCGGGGTTGAGCCCGACCAGCTCCATCAGCTCCTGCACCCGCTTCTTGCGGTCGGCGCCGCTCGCGATCCCGTGGACGGCGAACGGGTCGCCGATGATCGAGCCGACCCGGCGGCGCGGGTTCAGCGACCCGTACGGGTCCTGGAAGATCATCTGGACGTCCCGGCGGAACGCCTTGAGGCCCGCCCTGGAAAGCCGGGTGATGTCGGTGCCCTCGAACAGGATCCGGCCCGCGCTCACCGGGTGCAGGCCGGTGACGCAGCGGGCGAGCGTGGACTTGCCGCAGCCCGACTCCCCCACGATCCCGAGGGTCTCGCCCCGGTGCACCCGCAGGTCGACGCCGTCGACGGCGTGCACCCGGGCGATCTCCCTCTTGAACACGATCCCCTGCTTGATGGGGAAGTGCTTGAAGACCCCCTCCACCGAGACCAGGACCTCGTCCCGCCCGCTCACCGGCCGCCCCCGTCCCCGCTCGCCCCGCCGGCGCGGCCCGGCGGGCCGCCGTCCCGTCCGTCCCCGGCCGCGCCCTCCGCACCGGCCGCGCCTTGTGCCCCGAACCTGCCCTCCGCGACGGCCGCGGCGCGGATCCGCTCGGCCTCCTCGCCGCGCCCGGCGGCCGTGCGCGGCAGCCAGCAGGCCGAGAGGTGCGCGGGGTCGTCGCCGGCCACCGGGTCCAGGGGCGGCTCGTCGGTGCGGCACCGGTCCATCACGTACGGGCAGCGGGGGTGGAACACGCACCCGGTCGGCAGGTTGATCAGGCTGGGCGGCTGGCCCGGGATCGGCTTCAACCGGCCCCCCTCACCCGCCGCGGACGGCACCGACTCCAGCAGCCCCTTGGTGTAGGGGTGGTGGTGGCGGTAGTAGAGGGTGCGGCGCCCGGCCCGCTCGGCGGGCTTGCCGCCGTACATGACCAGAACCTCGTCGGCCATGTCGGCGATCACCCCCAGATCGTGGGTGATCATGATGAGCGCGGTGTCGAACTCGCCCTGGAGCCGCCGCATCAGGTCCAGGATCTGCGCCTGGACGGTCGCGTCGAGCGCGGTCGTCGGCTCGTCCGCGATGATCAGTTTGGGGTTCAGCGCGAGCGCCATCGCGATCATCGCGCGCTGCCGCATCCCGCCGGAGAACTGGTGCGGGTAGTCGTCGACGCGGCTGGCCGGCTGCGGGATGCCGACCAGGCCGAGCATCTCGATCGCGCGCTTGCGG
Organism: Spirillospora sp. NBC_01491; assembly: GCF_036227065.1. Taxonomy (GTDB): domain Bacteria; phylum Actinomycetota; class Actinomycetes; order Streptosporangiales; family Streptosporangiaceae; genus Spirillospora; species Spirillospora xylanilytica. The sequence goes on along the minus strand of NZ_CP109432.1, from coordinate 465,869 downwards.
GCCTGCGCCCGGCCGGCGGCCGGCTCGTGCGCCCTGATCATCTCCTCGATCTGCCAGCCCACCTTGTACAGCGGGTGCAGGCTGGACAGCGGGTCCTGGAAGATCATCGCGATCTCCGCGCCGCGGATCGCGCGCATCGCCCGGCCGTCCGCGGTGAGCAGGTCGGCCCCCTCGAACAGCGCGGTGCCGCGGATCGTGGCGTCCGGGGTCAGCCGCATCAGGGTCTGGGCGGTGACGCTCTTGCCCGAGCCGGACTCGCCGACGATGCCGAGGGTGCGGCCCCGGTCCACGGCGAACGAGACGCCGCGCACCGCGCGCACCACGCCGTCGGCGGTGTTGAAGGAGACCTGGAGGCCGGTCACCTCGAGAAGACTCATCGACGCCCCTTCGCGTCAGGATCCGGAACCGCGGCGGGCCGCCGGATGGGCGGGCCGGCCGGGCGTGCCGCGCGGGCCCGCCCAGCCGGAGCCGGCCGCGACCGGCTAGGAGAGCTTGACCTGGCTGAGGTCGTAGGCCTGGTAGGACGGCAGGTACAGCGCGTTCTTCACCCGGGACGAGTGGAAGATCGGGTACTTCTGGTTCATGAAGGGCACCACCGCGGCGTCCTGCATGATCCGCCGGTCCGCGCGGGCCCACAGCGGGGCTGCCGCGGCCACGTCCTTGGCCGCCAGCGCCTGGTCGATCAGCGCGTTGACCTGGGGATCGTCGTAGCCGCCGTAGTCGGTGGAGTTGGGCCCGTACTGGCGTCCGTCGAACAGGGGCACGATGTTGGTGCGGCCGTTGTTGCCGTACCAGTCGGGGATCCAGCCGGGCGCGGCGATGTCCCACTTGCCGGCCTTGGCGTCGGCCGGCGTGACCAGCGTGGTGTTGTAGAAGGTCCCGTTGGTGTCGGGCGTCGGGTTGGCGGTGATGCCGCAGGACTTCAGGTTGGCCTGCACCGACTGCGCGATCTTCGAGTGGTTGCTGTTGGTGCGGTACGGGAACTTCAGCGTCAGCCCGCCGCCGTACCCCGCTGCGGTGAGCAGCTGCTTGCACTTGGCGGGGTCGCCGCCGTTGCCGCTGGTCGGGTAGAGGTCGAACTTCTCGTGGCCGACGCTGCGGGGCGGGATGACCTGGTTCAGCGGCTCGCTCACGTCCGGGCCGCCGTAGATCTGGATCAGCGCGGTCTTGTCGATCGCGTACTCGATCGCCTGCCGCACCGCGGGCTTGCCGAGCGCCCCGCCGTTGTTGGGGCTGAGGGTGTTGAAGACCAGGTACGGGTTGTTGGTCGACCCGTCCATGATCTTGAAGTTGGAGTTGGACTTCAGGGTCGGGATCCGCGAGGTCGGCACCGTCTGGTCCCACGACAGGTCGGCCGTGCCCTGCTCCATCTGCTGCTGGACGACGTCCGGCGAGTCCTGCCCCATGGTGATCTGGATCCGGTTCGGGTTCTGCGCCCGCAGGTCGTCGGTGTCCTGCCGCCAGGTGGGGTTCTTGTCGAGGATGTACTCCTTGTTGGGCGTGTACGAGGTGATCTGGTACGGCCCGTCGGAGATCGTGTGCTTGCGGAAGTCGGGGCTGTCGGGAATGTACTTGTCGTACTCGGCCGGCGCCGCGGCGGCGAACTGCATGCCAAGGATGTTGGTCAGGTCGGTGGCGGGCCGGTTGAGCCTGATGATCAGGGTCTTGTCGTCCTTGGCCTGGAGCCCGGCCACCGCGGTGTCGTTCTGGTACGCGGCCAGTGCGGAGGCGCTCTTGGCGTCCACCTTCGCGTAGCCCTTGCAGAAGGCGGCCATCCCGACGATGGTCTCGCTGTAGTACGCCTTGCCGCCCGACGGCTTGGCCGGGTTGCAGACCCGCTTGATCCCGCGGACGAAGTCGGCCGCCATCACCTCGCGCGCCGGGTTCGTGTTCCACTGCACGCCGTTGCGCAGCTTGATGGTGTAGGTCTTGCCGTCCGCGCTGAGCCCGCCGTTGCCGGTCGACGGGATCTCGCTCGCGACGTCCGGCCGCACCTTGATGGACTCGTCGAAGTTGTCGGACCCCTTGAAGCTGAACAGCGTCCGCGCGTAGTTGCGGGTCAGCACGCTGCTGACCGTGGTGTAGCCGCTGGACGTGTCGAGGTGGTCGACGTCGGCCGACCCGACGACCTTGAGCGTGCCGCCGCCTCCGTTGCCGTTCCCGTTCCCGCCGCCTCCGCCACCGCCACCGCAGGCGGCGAGCCCGAGGACGACCACGCCGAAGCCCGCGCCGATCGCCGCCCCCCGTCTTCCTGCTGTCATCTGCGTTCCCCCGTCTGCCTGATGACCGAATCCGCGCGCCGTCCGTGGCGGCCGTCTCGGCCCACACGAATATCGCCCTAGGTAGTCAAATTAGCACTGACAGTCAAGAGAAGGTGGTGGCAGGCTCCGACGCGCGGGGCGGTCATCGCCCGTCGCGCTCCGGCGGACGTGTTTAGAGGATCACGGTCCAGGCGGCCGGGTCCCCGGGGGCGGCGGAGAAGTCGTAGCGCACGCCGTCCGCCGACAGCGCGACGAGGCCGATCGAGGTGGTGCCCCAGACCCGGCCGCCGCCGAGGTCCAGGACCGGCAGCAGCGACCGCCGGTCGGCGCGCGGCACGCCGCCGCCGCCGAGCAGGTCGAGCCAGCCGTCCCACGCCTGCGCCGGGGAGTCCCCGCGGCCGGGGTCGGGGCGCGCGGCGGCCTCGAAGCGAGGACGGAAGTGCTCCAGGCGGGCCGCGATGTGCTCGTCCTCGGGGGCGGCCGGATCCCGGTGCTCGCCCTCCAGGCCGCTGTTGACCACGATGTGCAGCCCGGGGCCGAGCTCCCGCTCGGCCAGTTCCTCGCCGTCCCAGCTCCACAGCCGCACGTGGTCGGGCTCGGCGCCGATCAGGTGGAACGGGTCGAAGCGCGGCAGCTCCAGCTCTCCGAGCTTGCCCTCGGCGGCGACCCGGAGCGGCAGCCCGCCGCGGGAGCGGCGCCCGGCCTCCGGCGCCAGGCGGCCGTGCCCGTTGAGCACGGTGGACGCGCGGGGCGCGTCCGGATCGACCGCGAGCCAGGTGCCCCCGGCGCGCAGGTCCCGGCCCCCGACCAGGCCGGGGCGGTCCGGCCAGTGCCGGCCGGGCGGCTCCCAGGGGCGGGCGATGAACTCGTCCCGCACGCCCGCGAGCAGGACGGGAACCGGGGCTGACGGGTCGACGCTGACAATCGCCGTACACATGGCACATATTGGAACATCTCGCCGAGCATCGCGCGGCGGCGGGGGTGCTCCGGTCGTCAGGCGGCGCGGCCGGGCGGCCGGACGGTCACAGGGGCGGCCAGGGAATGGCCGGCCAGTCCTCCGGGGGGTAGGGGTGGACGCGATGCTTGAGCATCAGCTCGACCCTGCGGCGGGTGGCCTCGACCTCCTCGGCGGTGAGCAGCCCGGCCAGCCGCTCCGCCAGCGGCCCGCCGCGCAGGCCCGCGTCGACCCGGCCGAGCGCCTCGAGCGCCTCGGCGCTCAGCGGCTTGCCGCGCCACTGCCACAGCACCGTGCGCAGCTTGTAGTCGACGGAGAAGCACACCCCGTGGTCGCAGCCGTACACGTGCCCGTCGCCGGGCGGAAGCAGGTGCCCGATCTTGCGGTCGGCGTTGTTGACCACCGCGTCGAACACCGCCATCCGGCGGATGGCCTCGTCGTCGGAGCGGGACAGCCCGACCAGGTCGACGCCCGTGTCGGGCTCCACCCAGAGCTGGACCATGCCGGGGCCGTACGGGCCGTCGCGGTGCACCGTCGGGGGGACCACGCGCCAGCCCATCACGTCCGACACCGCGTACGCGGCGACCTCGCGCTCGGCGAGGGTGCCGTCGGGGAAGTCCCACAGCGGGCGCTCGCCCGCCACCGGCTTGTACACGCACGCGGCGCGCACGCCCTCGTGCTCGATGGCGCAGTAGAGCGTGGCGTTGGACGCCTGGACGAGCCGCCCCTCAACCTCCAGCCGGCCGCCGAGCAGCAGCCGCTCGGCGGCCTCGACGTCGTACGGCGAGGCGGTCCCGGCCGGCGGGGCGGCAGCCTCGGGGGGAACGTCGGCGGCGGTGGGGCGATCCCGGGAGGACTGCGTCATGAGCTCATTCTCCCGGCCGCCCGGCCCATGATCCAGCGCACCGCCATCTCAGCCCAGGTAACCGTTCTGGCGCGGGCACACATGCCCCACGGCGTCGAGCGGGAGGCCGCACAGCGGGCACGGCGGCCGGCCGGCCGCCACCACCTGGAGGGCGCGCTCGGCGAACGCGCGGGCCTGCGCGGCCGTGACCCGCACCCGCAGCACCGCGATCGCCGGGTCGTCGTCGCCGACCTCGGCGTCGCCGGACTCGCCCTCGGCGGCCTCCTGCGCCTCGATCACCACGTGCTCGTCGTCGGGGTCCCAGGCCAGCGCCATCGTGCCGACCTTGAACTCCTCCTCGACCGGCTGGTCGAGCGGGCCCTCGTCCTTCAGCTCCGACGGGGTGACCGCGGGCACCGGGGCGCTGCCGCCGCTGCGGCGCAGCACCTCGTCGAGCAGTTCCTCGAGGCGCTCGGCGAGCAGGGTGACCTGGAACTTCTCGAGGCCGACGCTGGTGATGCGGCGCCCCGACCGGGCCTGGAGGTAGAAGGCGCGGTCGCCGGGCCGCCCGACCACGCCGGCGACGAACCGGTCCGGCTGTTCATGGGAGATGACGGGCATGCCCCGACCCTACGCGCCGCCGCCGACGGCCGCGTCATCGTCTCCCCCGGCACGGTCGGCCCCGGGCGCGGGCAGCAGCCCCGCGACGTCGCCGCCGGTGTCGTTCAGCCGGACCACGAACGGGCGCAGCTCGGTGTAGCGGACGACGGTGAGCGAGGCGGGCTCGGCCTGGATGCGCTGGAACTGGTCCAGGTGCAGCCCGAGCGCGTCGGCGACGACGGCCTTGATGATGTCGCCGTGGCTGCACACCAGGTAGGCGGCGTCCGGGCCGTGCTCGGCCGCGATCCGCGCGTTCCACTCACGGACCGCGGTGACGGCGCGGTGCTGCGCGCCGGCCAGCGACTCGCCGTCCTCGCCGGGGAAGCGGGCGGCGCTCGGATGGGCCTGGACGACCCGCCACAGCGGCTCCTCGGCCAGCTCCTTCAGCGGGCGGCCGGTCCAGTCGCCGTAGTGGACCTCGCCGAACCGGTCGTCCACCTCGATCTCGCCGACGGGCCCGGCGTGTCCGGCGGCGACCGCCTCGGCGGTCTCCAGGCAGCGGTCCAGCGGGCTGGACACCACGGCGGCCAGCGGCAGCGGGGCCAGCCGGTCCGCCAGGGCGCGCACCTGGGCCCGGCCGCGCTCGTCCAGGCCCAGCCGGGGCGTCCACCCGGCCAGCATCGGCCCGGTCATCGCGGTCAATCCATGCCGAACCAGCAGAAGCGTCGTCACAGCAGGCACTCTACGAGACCGGGCGGGCGGCGGGCACGGCGGCGGATCGTCCTCTATGCTCCCCGGATGCGTCAGGATGATGTCTTGTGATCGTCGACAAGGCCATTTACTCCAAGGGCCTCCGCCGCACCATCGACGGGGACATCAGCGACGCCTTCGACGCCGCCCGCGCCGAGGCCGCCCGGAGCCAGGACGAGTGCTTCGTGTGGATCGGCCTGCACGAGCCCACCGAGGAGGAGTTCGAGCTCGTCCGCGACGAGCTCGACCTGCACCCGCTCGCCGCCGAGGACGCGGTGTCCGCGCACCAGCGGCCCAAGCTCGAGCGCTACGACGACACCCTGTTCTTCGTGCTCAAGACCCTGGACTACCACGACGAGACGTCCGACATCGAGGTCGGCGAGATCATGGTCTTCCTCGGCGGCGACTTCGTGGTGACCGTCCGGCACGGCGCGGGCAACCCGCTCGGCCCGGTCCGCGCGCGGCTCGAGCACGACCCCGGCATGCTCCGGTACGGGCCCGCCTCGGTGCTGTACGCGGTCTGCGACGAGGTCGTCGACCACTACGGCGTGGTGACCCGCGAGGTCGAGATCGACATCATCGAGCTGGAGCGGGCCGTGTTCCGGCCGGGCGGGACCGACGTCACCGAGAGCATCTACTCCCTCAAGCGCGAGGTGCTGGAGTTCCGCACCGCGCAGGACCCCCTGGTCCCGGTGCTCCAGGAGATCGTCCGGGGACGGGTCGGCGAGTGCGGCGACACCCGCGACTACTTCCGCGACGTGCTCGACCACCTGCTCCGCGTCGACGGGCAGGTCGACGCGCACAACGAGCTACTCAACAGCGTCCTGACCGCGCATCTGGCGCTCATGGGCAAGCAGCAGAACGAGGACATGCGGAAGATCTCGGCGTGGGCGGCGATCATCGCAGTGCCGACCGCGTTCGCCGGGATCTACGGGATGAACTTCAAGCACATGCCCGAGCTGGACTGGACGCTCGGGTACCCGCTGGTCATGGTGGCCATCGCGATCGTCTGCGCCCTGCTGTTCCGCCGCCTCCGCAAGAGCGGCTGGCTCTAGGAGCGCGCCACCAGGGCCAGGTTCCCGACCCCAGGAATCTGGGGCAAGGGCACATCGAGGGCACTCTGTCCGGCGCCGGGCGCCCCCGCCGCGGCGTAGAAGGCGTTGATCGCCAGCCGTCCACGGTCGGCCACATCCGGGATGAAGTGACCGTACTTACGCATCGTGAAAGCCGGATCGGCATGCCCCAGCCAGGCGGCGAGCTTCAGGATGTCCACCAGCGCGGCCAACATCACCGAGGCGTAGGTGTGCCGCAGGATGTGCATCCCGTTCTCCGGAGTGGGCTCGGCGCCGGCGGCGTCGCGCGCATCCCGCCAGATGTAGCCGAAGCACTGCCGGTGGTAGGGCAACCCGCGCGGCCGGACGAACAGCATCGGCACGGTCATCAGCTTGCGGGAGGTCGGCGATCCCCACGGCAGGGTGACCTTGACCGGCGGCGTCTTCTCCAGGCGCACCTGGAGGCGCTCGGCGACCGCCGTCGATAGTGGGACCTCGCGTTCCTTGTTGTACTTGGGCGGCGCGAACGCCAGACCGGACGGCTGCCCCTCCTGCTCGGAGAACCACTTCACCTGCCGCCGCACCTGGAGGGTCTGGCCGTCGAAGTCGTCGGACCCGACGCCGAAGATCTCCCCTTGGCGCAGCCCGCCGCCGACACCGAGGTCCACCATCTCCTCCAGGCCGCGCTCGCCGAGCTTCTCGCGCGCGGCTTCGACCATGGCCTGGGTCCACGGGGTGATGATGGTCTTGGTCGGCGTTGGCAGCCGCAGCGACTTGACCTTGGTGGGGTTGCGGATCGGCATACCGTTGTCGATGGCCGCGACGAAGATCGAGGACAGCATGTCCACGATCTGGAGGATGTAGTTCGCGCCGAGCCCCTTGCCCTCCAGCTCCTTGATCCACGCCTGGATGATGCCCGGCTGCTGAGCCAGGGCGAGCAGGGTCCTAGACGCGAGCAGCGAGTTGTCACCGTAGATGTGGGTGAGCTTGCGGTCGTAGTTCTCCAGGCTGGAGGGGTTGGCGACGAGGCTGGTCCGCCATGCTTCCCCGAACGCCTTGAGCGTCTGCCTGGCGCGCTCGGGTGCCACGTAGCTCCCAGCGTCCAGGTCATGGTTGACCTTCGCGTCGAACGCGCTGGCATGCTGCTCCGGGTCGTCCCCGTCACGCTCGGCGAAGTTGCGCTTGAGTTGGTTGTCGTTGTCGTCGCGGTACCGGACCTGCCAGCGCGGCAGGTCCGGGAGTCGCTTGCCTCGCTTGTTCAGGCGGCCCGGGTGGTCCGCGCTCGGGTAGAGCTTGTGCTTCCCTCGCCCGCAGCGGCACGGCGTGGCGTCGTCAGTTGGATGGGATAGGTGCCACCGGTCGTAGATGGCCATGCTGCTCCTTGGGGGTCGATGCGCCGCCCCGGCCGGGAGCTGGGCCGGGGCAGCGCGGGTTTGGTCAGCCGCTGCGGCGGCGGTGGGCGAGCTCGTCCGCGAACAGGTCGCCGATGCGCGCGGCCATTTGCCGCTCGCGCATCTCGACCGAGTCGAGCCGTTCTGCGAGCCCTGCGGTCGCGCGGTCCTGTTCATCATGCTGGACGGCGATGCTGCGCAGGGTCGTCAGCGCGATGTCGAGCGTCCCCGCGTACACGCCGATGCAAATGCCGACGATGAGTGCGGCGAGCCCCAGGTTGTACTGGGCGCCGGACTCGCCGTCCGCCGCGACGGTCACCGCGATGCCGACGGTCACCGCGATGGCGGCGCCCGCGAGTGCCCCGCGATGCTTGAGCCGGAGGAGGGGCAACGGATCCGCCCCGTCCTCAACCATGTGATCCTGAGACACGAGATCCCCTTTCGCGATTCTGAACTTCCGGGGGGGGGGTGTGCTCTCGTTGAGTCTTTTAGCGGGGAGCGCGTGCGGGGAAGCAGCGACAGCAACGAGCGTCGGGGTTTCCGGTCTCGCGGGTAGCCGGAACTGGAGCGCCCATTATGTAGCGGAGAGTCAGGGATAGGTAACCCGGCGCCGTTTTGACGATCTTCGCTATATGAAAAACAGCGACTTGACGCAACGTCCTGCCTGGTCAGCACCAACAACCATTGAGAAGCTCGGGACTCAGAATCGATTCCGGTCAGCCTTTTGAGTCGACCGAAACAAGGAAATAAGCACTCGCCCTACGGTGCGGCGGAAATTTTCCTACGGGACCGATATCCCGCTATCCCGCGTCGCGGTCGCCCCAGGTTTCCAGCAACTCCCGGAGCACAGGACCCCGATGGGGGTCATGCTTCCACTCCTCATAGAGACGGTCGAGCCGCGCGAACTCGTCCTCCCCTTCCCGCCGGTCGGGGACGACTGGCGTGGGCTGACCGCCACCGAGGATCGCGTCGACGCTACCTGGAGCCCACTGGAGCGCGGTCTCGATACCCCGTGCCGTGTGCGGGCTGGGTCGATACTCGCCGCGGCGGATGGCGCCAAGCGCCGACGTCGTGACGCCGGCGTCATCGGCGATGTTGACCCATCGCTTCTTCAACTCCAGACCGCGTTCTTGCATCGCCTGGTCGAGCCGCTCGTGAGGCTCTGACATGGGGAACGTCCTTCCCGTCAGCTACTTGCGCAGAATATCGCAAGGAAACACAAGCGGCCGAACCAACCACCATGGCATGCAAGTGACGGCAACCTACCCTTGAACTTGCTGCTTCTTGTGGTAGCTTGTCGCTCATGGAACAAGGAACCACAACCCCCGTCCAGCGGGCGCGGCTGACGCTGGGGCTGACCCTTCTGGAGGTGGCAGCCGAGTGCACCAGGCGCGGCGCGCCCGTCTCCGAGGGCCAGATGAGCCGCATCGACCGCGGGCAGCAGGTCCCCCGGCCGAAGCTGCGTGCCGTCCTCGCAGCAGTGCTTGACCTGGACGTCGTCGCCGACTTCGAGGCGAGGTCCGCATGAGCCCCACCCCGAAGCGGCAGAACGAGGTCCGCTGTCCGCACTGCGGCACCCTCAACGACGCGAGTCGCACCCAGTGCATCTCGTGCAAGAGCCCGATGGGCCTGGCCGTCCAGCCGTTCGAGTTCCCGGCTACCGGCCAGGCCGTCCGCACGGTGCTCCGCGACGACGGCGAGCCGTGGTTCGTCGCCGCCGACGTGTGCGCGGTGCTCGCGATCCGCAACAACCGGGACGCGCTCACCGCGCTGGACGACGACGAGAAGGGGGTCGCTACTACCGACACCCCCGGCGGCGAGCAGCAAGTGTCGGTCGTCAACGAGCCGGGCCTCTACTCGCTTATCCTCCGCTCCCGCAAGCCGGAGGCGAAGGCGTTCAAGCGGTGGATCACCCACGACGTCCTCCCCGCGCTCCGCAAGGGCGGCACCTACTCGGTCGAGTCCCGCGAGCTGACCCGCCGGGACCTCGCCCGCATGGTGATCGAGGAGGCCGACCGCGCGGACCAGGCCGAGCAGCGCGCCGCCGAGCTCGCCCCGGCCGCCGCCGCATGGGACAACCTCGGCCAAGCCGCCGGCGACTACTCCGTCCGCGAGGCCGCCCAGATCCTCGACCGCGACCCCACTATCTCGACCGGGCAGAACCGCCTGTTCTCCACCCTGCGCGAACTGCGCTGGGTCGACGGCGGAGGCCAGCCCTACCAGTCGCACGTCGACGCCGGCCGCATCGGGTGCCGTCCGACCTCCTACACCCACCCGCACAGCGGCGAGCCCGTCCTGTCCAGCCAGATCCGCATCACCGTCAAGGGGCTGAAGGTCCTTCGTCGTCACCTCGGCGGCGGCGGGCAGCTCAGCGTGATCGAAGGCGGGGCCGCCTGATGGCCGCGACGACGACCGACCGCCGGGGCCTGGCCCGCACCGCCGAAGCCGCCGAGTACCTCGGGCGCAGCGTCGGCACCCTCGCGAACTGGCGGAGCGCCGGCACCGGCCCGCGCTTCTCCGGCCGCGGCCACGGCGTCCGCTACCGCTGGGCCGACCTCGACGCCTGGATCACCGAGAACACCCACACCGGCACCCGCTAACGCAGATGGCCCCCGCCGCGCACACGACGAGGGCCCGCGGAGCAATCCGCGCTCAACAGCATAGGAGCAATTCGTGACCTTCTCCCCCCTGGCGATCGCCTTCGGGCTCGCCATCGTCGTCGGCCTCACGGGCCTGATGACGCTCTACTGCGGGCGCCTCGTCGCTGGCACCGCGGTCGCGGCCCTCGGGTTCGCCGCCGGCGCCGTCGTCGCCGCCACCGGCTTCGGCTGGTTGCTGGCCGCCGCGATGCTCACCACCGCCGGCGTCATGGCCGCGCTCCTGATCTCGTCCCTGCGCCTGGTGGCCCGCACCACCGGACCGCCCCCCGCCGCCCCGTCCCGCACCGCGACCACCCAGCCCATCACCACCGGACGGAGCGCCCGATGACCAGCCCCACCACCCGGCAGCCGCTGCCGGAGCTGATGACCCGCCAGGAGGTCGCGGACGCGTTCCGCGTCCACCGCGCGACCGTGGCGAACTGGGTCCGCCGCGGCCTGCTCGACGTGACCGCTACCCCCGGCGGCGCGCCCCGCTACTACGCCGCGCAGGTTCGGGAGCTGCTGCACCCTGACCTGGAGGTGGTCGACGAGGCGGACCCGGCCGGTGACCCGCTCGGCGCATACGTCGCCGACGTCGCCCGCGCGGTCCGGCACGCCGGGATCAGCGTCGGCGACTACGGCATCGCGACCGCGGCGCCCCCGGCGGGCGCGTGGATCGAGATCGGGCCGGGCTACGTCCGCAGTAGCCCCCGTCTGGCGTGGGACGCGGAGGCGGGCTGGTCGGCCGGCTGGGAGGACCCGCACGCGCCGGGCGAGGTCGAGGGCCGCCGCTGGTTCGGGCTCGGTCAGGCGGTCGCGGCCCCGGCCGACGTCGCGGAGGCGGTGACCCGCTGGCTGGCGGACCCGACCGGGTTCCCCACCGCCCCGCCCGCCTACGACCCGGCCGGGCTGGGCGAGGCGCTCCGCCCCTACGACCCGCGCGCCGAGCTCGCGCAGGACGGCGGTGCGCTGTGACGGAGTACACGCCGCAGACCGCGCTCGACCACGACGAGCTGGCCGAGGCCATCGCCGGACTGACCGACGCCGAGTGCCGCCGGGCGCTGACCGCGATGCGCGGTCGCCTGTACTGGGCGGACAACGGGCAGGCGCGGGCGCTGCTGTCCAACTCGATCGCCGCGGCGCGCATCGACCAGTCGGCGAGCTTCCCGCCCCCGGCGAGGCCGCTGACCGGCGTCGAGCCGGCCGCCGTCTGCGAGCTGGCCGAGGCGATCCGCGACGCGCTTACCGCGCCAGTCGCTGCCGGTGGCGGCTACGAGGCAGAGGACCGGCTGACGGCGAGCCGGGCCGCGCACGTCTGCGGAGCCCTCCAGGGGCTGGCGACCGCCGGGGTCGAGCACCTGGCGAGCGCGACCACGACGATCGCGCGGGCCGCCGAGGTGGTCCCGGCGACGTACCCGCTGGCCGGGGCCGACGGCGACGCCGCGGGCGGTGAGTCGTGACCGCCCGCATCGCGGACCAGGCACCGCCGGACACCGCGCGCCGCCACCTGCTCGTCCTCGCCCACCGGCAGGTCGCGCACCTGTGGATGTCGACTGAGGACGAGGTGGCGCTGGCGTCCGTCATCACCGACCGGTTCGAGCGCGACCGCGCGTTCCGTGGCCTGTGCGACGCGGTTCGGCGAGCCGACCACGACGCCGCCGAGACCGCCCTCGACCTGCTGACGGGGGTGACCCGGTGACGCTCGACGAGATCACCGAGATGGTCTCCGACTGCCGCGCCGACGGGCTCATCACCTTCGAGGCCGCCGTCGGCATCCTCGCCGACGCGACCGGGCTCGGCCGGCCGATCGCCGCCGCCCTGCTCATCGCGGACCATGCGCGGCTCGACGACTGGAGGTCGCTCGACGGGTGGCGCCGCTGGGAGGAGTCGTGACCGCCCACCCCCGTCCCGTCCAGGAGGCCCACCCCATGAAGATCGTCCGCACCGACAACGCCCGGGGCCACTCGTACACCGACACCGAGACCGACGACCGGGTGCCGGGCGTCACCACGATCCTGGGCGATGGCCTGCCGAAGAAGGCCCTGATCAACTGGGCCGGGAACGCGACCGCCGACTACGCCATCGACCACTGGGACGAGCTGTCCGAGCTCGCGCCGTCGGCACGGCTGAAGAAGCTGAAGGGCGGCCGGTACGAGTCCAGGGACGAGGCCGCCAACCGCGGCACGCAGGTCCACAAGATGGGCGAGCGGCTGATCAACGGCGAGAGCGTGGTCGTGCCCGACCTGCTGCGCCCCTACGTCGACAGCTACGTGCGGTTCTTGGACGAGTTCCAGCTCCGCGCCCGCCACGTCGAGGCCCTCGTCTACTCCGAGACCCACCGCTACGTCGGCACCCTCGACATCGTCGGCGACATCCTCCTGCCGGACATGCCGGAGTACGACCACCTGGAGCGCGACGAGGACGGCTTCGTCTGCGACGCGCTCATCGACGCCAAGACCACCCGCAGCGGGATCTTCGGCGAGACGGCATTGCAGCTCGCCGGCTACCGGTTTGCCGAGTTCATGCAGCCCGACCCGCGCGACCCGGAGTCGGCGTTCCCGATGCCGAAGATCGCGTGGACCGGGGCGCTGTGGATCCGCCCGAACGGCTACTCGCTGATCCCGGTGACCGCCGGCGCCGAGCAGCACCGGGCGTTCCTGTACGCGCAGCAGGTGGGGATCTTCGACAAGGGTGCGCGCGACCTGATCGGCGAGGCGATCGAGCCGCCGACCGCGTCGCGGTACGTGCTGGCCAAGGCCGACGAGGAGGACGGCCGATGAGCGAGCCGACCCCGGCGCTGGCCGCGGCCCTGGCCAAGGTACAAGCCAAGCTGCCTGACTTGGAGCGCGACCGCACCGTCACGGTCGAGACGAAGCGGGGCGAGCCGTACTCCTACAGCTACGCCACCCTCGCCAACCTGTCCAAGGTTGCCCTGCCCCTGCTCGCCGAGCACGGCCTGAGCTTCGTGGCCATGCCCGGCGCCGGGTCTGACGGGAAGATGGCCGTCCGCTACAGCCTGATGCACGAGTCCGGGGAGTCGCTAACCGGGGAGTTCCCGATCTCCGGCGAGGGTGGCATCCAGGTGATCGGCGGCCGGATCACCTACGCCCGCCGCTACTGCCTGGCGGCCGTCGTCGGTCTCGCCGCTGACGAAGACGACGAGTCCCGGCTGGCCGATGACGGTCCTCGTCCCGCCCAGCGGAAGGCGCAGCGGTCGCCGCGGGGATCGGCGGCACAGCAGGGCGCGGCGACCACCCGGCGATCCACGCCCCCGCCGGCGTCCGCGCCGCCGCTGCCCGGCGAGCAGCCCGCGGGCGACGGTGTCACCGCGCCCCAGCTCACGAAGATCGCGACGGCGTTCGGGTCGATCGGCTGGAACGACCGTGACGACAAGCTGCGCGCGGCCTCGACGATCGTCGGCCGGCCGCTGGAGTCCTCCAAGGAGCTGAGCAAGGCCGAGGCGCACACGCTGATCGAGACGCTGGAGATGGTCGCCTCGGGCCCGGATCCGGCGGACAAGCTGACCGAACTCGTGTCCGCCGTGCGCGAGCGCGAGGTCACCGAGGGCGGTGGCGACCGTGGCCAGTAGCTACGAGCGCCGCGAGCGCACCTTCATCCGCACCGAGTACGTCATCCGGTCCGGGTCGGTCTGGCAGGAGCTGCGCGCCGCACTCGACGCGATCCACCGCGAGCTCGGCGAGGCCGCCGCCCGCTGGGACACCGCCGCCACCGTCGAGTCCCGCGACGACGAGATCGTCATCTGGCACGAGCGCGAGGTGACGGAGTGATGGACTACGCCACCCACTACGCCCGCGCCGTCGAGCTGGCCGACCTCGCCGACAAGGCGTACGCGATGGGCGGCGAGGAGATGCTGCACCGCGCCGAGGTCCTCGCCGGGATGTCCCGGGCGCGCGGCCAGCTCGCGTGGGTCGCCTACATGGGTGTGGACGCGCTGGCCGCCGAGCAGCTCGCCGAGGACGACCCGGCCGCGCCGGTCCGCCCGCTGCGGAGCACGCCGTGATCGCCGCCGTCCGGGCGCTGGCCCGCCTGCTGCTCGGGCCGACCGACCCGCACCAGTGCATCGCCTGCGCGTGGTTCACCCGGCGGCTGACCCCCGAGCAGCGCGCCCAGGTCCGCGCCGGGCACGCGCCCCGCTGCCCGTGGTGCGGCGGGCGCGTGTTCAACGTCCCGGCGCGAGGTGCTTCGTGACCCGTGTCGAGAGCCGCGAGGAGACCGCCCTCCGCACCGCGCTGGCCGACCTCGCCGAGGTCCTCGCCGCGCCCGGCACGGACGCGCTCCGTGCCATCCGAGACCTCTTCACCAGCAAGAACGGCGCCCCGGGCTGGAACCCCGGGACGCCGAACCGAACGGCCGTCTACCTGAAGGGACACACGGCCATGAGCATCATCCATCACGAGGACGCCTCGCTGTACGGCAAGGGCGTCATCCACCACCCGCTCTCGGGCAGGCCGGAGTTCAAGGGCCTGGTCGACGGCGCCGACGGGCCCGCCGTCCGCATCCAGGACGGCGACCTCGTCCTCACCATCGACTCCGTCGACACGCTGCTGCGGTGGCGCGAGGTGTTCCGCCTCGCCGCCGTCCAGTTGGAGCGGCACATCGCCGCCACCGGCGGTGCCGCATGAACGTGGACAAGCGGCTACACACCGCCGCCCAGGTGCTGATGACGCTGGTCACGCGGGCGGACCTGCCGCCGATCTGTACATGGCGGATGGACGACACCGACGGGCTGAGCGGCCAGCTCGCCGCCGCCGACGACACCGCGGTGCTCCACGACCTCGCAGCCGCCGCGCGCTCTCTCGGCACGCCGGGCGAACCGCTGGAGATCCAGCGCAAGGCGTATGACGCCCACCCTGACAGCACCCGCGTGTGGGTGACCGCACAGGTTGACGGCGTCGAGGTCGAGATCTGGTCCGCCATCCGCACGACCTCGCTGCCCGAGGGCGGTGCGGCATGACCCCCGTCGACGAGCTGCGCGCCGCCGCGACCCGGCTGCGCGAGACCGCCGCCAAGGCCACGCCCGGCCCATGGAAGACGAAGGGGTTCGGAGAATTCGGGTGGCTGGTCGTGGACGCCAACCCCGCCGGAAGGTTCTCCGTCGAGACCGAGGACAACGAGCACGGCAGGGCCGACGCCGTGTGGATCGCGCTGGCGTCCCCGGTGCTCGCCGAGCCGCTCGCCGACTGGCTGGAGCAGTGCGCCAACGACCTCGCCGGTGCGGAGCGCACGGCAGCGAAGTGGCCCGGCGACTTCAGCGACCCGCTCGACATATGCGACGAGCCCGACTCGGTTCGCCGCGCCCTCACCCTCGCCCGCGCCGTCAACCGAGGTGCCAAATGACCGAACAGCCGATGGAGCGGACCCCCTACCTACGCGACGGGCTGCTCGCCCTCGCCTCCGACCTCCGCCAGCGCGCCAAGGGCGAGACCGCGATCCAGAACGACGAGGAGTTCAAGGTCCGCGCACGCACCGCCGAGATCGCCGAGCTCGACCAGGCCGAGGAGGCGGTCCTCGCCGAGCTGGCCGAGATGCAGCGCCGCCTGGACCAGGTCCGCGCGACCCGCGCCGAGTCGCGCGAGCTGCTGGCCGACGCCGAGGCGCGCGCGCTGCTCGCCGGGGGCGCGGCCGGCCGGATGGTGAACGACGCGGTGTGGGCCGAGAAGCAGGCCGCCGCGCGCCAGGTGCCGGACGAGCCGTCCCCGGCCGCCGAGCCGCCGTCCCCGGCCAGGCCGCCCGTCCCCGATACCTCCGGCTCGACCGGCATGCACTCGTTGCCGACCCGCGTCGACGGGTCGGCCGCCCCGCCGCCGCCGGGCGTGCTGATCGCTCGGACGCTGACCGGGCTCAGGCGCCTCGGTGACCCGCTCGCCACCGGCGTCGACGCCCCGGACCCCGACGACACCCCCGAGGAGACGACCCGATGACGTTCCAGCCCGGCGAGATCGTCGACATCACCATCAAGGGCGTCCGCGTCATCGAGACCTTCCGCCACGTCGCCGGCAAGGGCGACGACCTCCGCTTCGAGTACGAGACCCCGTCCTACGTGGCGTGGCCGGGCGCGGTCTGGGCCCAGGCCCCGGGCGTCACCGTCGAGCGCGTCGCCCCGGACGAGTGGCCGCCCCGCACCGGCGACCTGTGGCGCGACGGCGGCGGCGATCTTTGGTTCGCCGTGACCGACGGCGGCGGCCGTGTCTCCGGCCTGGTGTTCGTCATGCCCTCGGAGGACGGCGTCCCGTCCGACCCGGACCGCGTCAACCGCGACCACGGCCCGCTGACGCTCGTGCACCGCGAGGACGAGCAGGACGGGGCGGACCGTGGCTGACACCGAGATCACCCCCGAGGCCGCCGAGGGCTACCTCGCCGCCGTCGCCGACCACCTGGAGGCCAAGGGCTACAGCCTGTCGAACGGCACGTACACGTTCGACGGCGACGAGGTCCTCGGCGGCGCGATCA
Organism: Spirillospora sp. NBC_01491; assembly: GCF_036227065.1. GTDB lineage: Bacteria > Actinomycetota > Actinomycetes > Streptosporangiales > Streptosporangiaceae > Spirillospora > Spirillospora xylanilytica. Next base: position 448,906 of record NZ_CP109432.1, on the reverse strand, counting down.
CCCTGCTGAACGCCCTGCCCGACGGGGAGCACCTGCGCCTCATCTGGACCGAGCAGGACGGCTGGTCCGCCGGGTACCCGAGCGAGACCGGCGGCACCGACTGCTTGACCGAGCTGCTGCTCGACCTCGCCCCCGACCTCCGGGAGGTCGCGTCCGCGGTTCGGGCCATCGTCCGGAGCGGACGCCTGGAGTCCGGCGTGTCCGAGGACGCCCCCGCGGCCGGGCCGGACCATCTGGCCACCTACGAACCGCGCGCCGCCGAGCTGGTCCAGGCCGCGGCCGACGTGTACGCCGCCCAGGCGGCGCGCCTCCAGGGCCGGCAGGCGCGGCCCGCGCCGCCCGACGGTGTGCTGGTCAGCCACGTCCGGCCGATCGTCGCGACGGTCTGGCACCGGGTGCGCGAGGACCTGGCCGAGGTCGAGCGGCTCCGCGCCGACGCCAAGCACTGGCACGACACCTACCAGCAAGCCATGAACGCCAACGACGAGTTCCTCGGCTACCTGCTCGACCTGCTGCCCGGCGCCACCGAGACCGGTATGGACGCGGGCGACCAGATCCCGCGCGCCATCGAGGCTCTCCGCGCCGAGCGGGACCGGCTCCGGATCGCGTGGGAGTCAGCCCGGCAGGGTCGCCGCTCCGCTCGGATCCTCGTGCGGGAGCTGCTCGGCAACCTCCGCAAGGAGCGGGTCCGGGCGGCGCGGCAAGACACCGACCTGACCGCCCGCCTCCACCACGCGCAGTCCGAGGCGGCCGAGCTACGCCGCCGCCTCGAGGACGTCCGCCGGACGGTCGCCGAGCTGCACGACTTCAACAGCCCCGAGGGCGACCACGTCGACGGTTGCCCCGGCTGCCGCCTGGAGCACGAGATCGGGGAGCCCACCCCGTGATCTCGCTGCCCGTACTGCTCCTCGCCGCCGCCCTGGTCGCCGCCGCATACGCGGTGGTCCGGGCGGCGGCGGGGGCCCGCCTCCACCACCTCACCAGGAGGCCACGGTGACCGCCCCCCAGCAGCCCGCCCCCGCGCGCAGCAGCGTCGCGGGGGCGGGCGCCACCCACGAGGAGGTGGCCCCGTGAGGCACCGCCCCACCGTCACCTGCGCCTGCTGCGGGCGCACCGGGGAGCACGCCGGCCGCGGCTGGATCCTCGCCTGCCACCGCCGTTGGCGTGCGGCAGGCCGCCCCGACACCGGACCACCCCCGCCCTCACGCCGCTACCCCTCCACCACGGCCGCCGCCATCGCGGGCCGGATCGAGGACTACCGCGAGCTGACCCGCGACCACGGCCTCACCGTCACCGCAGCCGCGCTTCGTCTCGGCGTCGATGCCCGCACCGCGTTCCGGTACGAGGCAAGAATCCGCAAGGAGGCGCCGTGATCTCCCCGCTGATCGTGACCATGACCGAGGGCTGCGCCGTCGCGACCTGCCACAACGCGTCCTGTGCGCGAGCTGGCCGCACCGTCCCCCACGAAGTCGCCCGCGTCGCCACCCTGCGCACAGCCGAGAACGCCGCCGACCGGCACCTGAAGGTCATCAACCGGAGGGCGGCCGGATGAACGACGAGTTGGCCGAGCGGGTGCGGTCACTGGAGGCCGAGCGTCTCCGGCCCGTCCCTCCGCCACCGTCCCGGCCCGTGCGGCGCCTCACTCCCGGCGAGATGGACGAGCTGTGCGAAGCGGTGTGCCCGCCCGACGACCCGCACCCCGAGCTACAGAGCGACGCCGCCGCCCGACTGGAGGACTACGCGTGGCTGCGCGGACAGGGCGAGCCCATTGAAGAGGCCGCCCGCCGCGTCGGCGTCCAAGCGAAAACCGCCCGCCAAAAGTACGAGCCGCAACTCAAGAAAGAGAACGCCTGAATGACCTGGTTCAAGGTCGACGACAGTTTCCATTCACATCCCAAGGTGATGGCGGCCTCGCCCGCGGCCCTGGGGCTATGGGTGGTGGCGGGCTCGTGGGCGGGCATGAACCTCACCGAGGGGCACGTCCCGAGCCACGTTCTGCCGCGTCTGATGCCGAAAGCAGAGCGTTTGGCGCGCGAACTCGTCGCCGTTGGCCTCTGGGACCGCGTCGAAACCGGCTTCGTTTTCCACGACTGGACGTCCTACAACCCGACCCGTTTGGAGGCCGTTGCGGCGCGGGACCGGCAGTCGTCGGGAGGGGCGATCGGGAACCATCGCCGCTGGCACGAGAGCAAAGGCAAGGTCGATCCGTCGTGCCGGTACTGCCGCAACAACGATCGCCCCACCGATCGGGTAGGCGATCGGGTACCCGACGGGGGGACCGAGTCGGTACCGAATCCCCCGTCCCGGCCCGACCCGACCCGAGTAAGGGATGCCCCCCCGGCTACGCCGGGTCCCCCCACGGGGGGACGACGAGGCGAACGCCTCCCCGACACCTTTTCCGTGACCGAGGAAATGGCGGCCTGGGCCCGGGAGAAAGCACCCTCCTGCGGCACCGCCGACCACGAATCCTTCTGTGACTACTGGCGCGGCGTCCCCGGCACCAAAGGCCGGAAATTGGACTGGGTCGCCACCTGGCGGAACTGGATGCGCCGTGAGCACGAACGCCGCGCCCGCCCCGCAGGCGGCCGGCCCGCCGTCGGCCGCTCCACCACCGATGACCGCGTCGCCCAGGCCCAAGCACTCAAGGCCGAATTCGGCGGCGGCCACGACCAGCCGCCCCTCAACCTCATCCGCGGAGAACTCGCATGATGACCCACGACCAGATCATCGATCTGCTGTCGCTGGCCGCCGCCCGCGACCGCCGCACCATCGGCAGGGCCGACGTCCTCGCCTGGCACGACGACATCGGCGACCTCCCGCTCGACGACTGCCGCGAGGCGATCGGCATCCACTTCCGCGAGTCGACCGAGTGGCTGCTCCCAGCGCACGTCCGCCGGATCGCCAAGCGGCTCCGCGACGAGCGCGGCGGCGTCCCTGGTCCCGGACTGTCCCCGCCAATACCCGACGCCGACCCCGACGACGTCCCCGCCTACCTCGCCGCGCTCCGCCGCCAGGCCGCCGCTTCTGCCGCCGGGCAGGACGTCCCCGCGCTGGAGGCCGGCGAGACCGCGAGCTACGACGACAACCCGCACGTCCGCCAGATCCTCCGCCGGTTCGAGGCCGAGCGGGAGGGCGCCCGCCGCCGCAAGGTCCAGCAGGACACCGCCGACCGCGAGGCGCTGAAGGTCTACCGGGAGGCCGTCGAGGAGCTGCTCGCACTCTCGGACCACGGCCAGGCCGCGACCGAGCAGGCGCGGGCCGAGCTGCTGTCCGAGGCCGAGGCCGCCGCCGGGTTTCCGCGCCTCGCCGCGCTGGCGGGCGTGACCGACGAGCACAAGATCGTCATCCGGGCCGCGCACCTCGCAGCGAAGGGCGACGCGGCATGAGCGCCCGCGACGCCGACCTCCAGCGCGCCATGGACCGCGCCGCCGCAGAGCTCGCCCGGCGCCTGGACCCGTGGGCCGCCGGCATGCAGGACCCCGCCGCGTTCGCCGCCGCCTACCTGGAGTGGTGCGCCGAGCAGGGTCTCCGCCTCATCCCGCGCCCCGCCCCGATCCAGCACGCCACCCCCGGTGCGCCGCCGAGCGTCGAGTGGCGACGGGCCGCAGCGGAGATCCGCGGGGAGGACGCGCCGTGACCAGCTGGTCCATGGTCCGCCCGGCGCGCCCGGATACGTGGGAGCAGCCGCCGCCGTTCGTGGCGCTGGAGGCCCGCGTCCTGGAGCACCTGGCGCTGGAGACCGCCCAGTCCGACCCGCTGACCGCTGCCCGCATCCTGTTCTGGCCCCACGAGTCCCAGGAGATGCCGTGAGCCCTATCCCCGCACCCGAGTCGCACCCCGCGCTGTCCGGGGTGCCTGAGGGGCGTACAGCGCTCCGCGACCGGATCGCCGAGGCGCTCTACCAGTGGACCGTCAAGCAGGCGGCAGGCGGCCCGTTCCGGCTGCTGCCCCGCGACGAGCGCGTCCTCCGTGAGAACTCGCTCGCCCGCGCCGACGCCGTGACGCCGATCGTTGAGGAGCTGCTGGCCGAGTTGGGCCCCGAGATCGCCGACGCCGACGCGACGTTCGCGCAGATGCAGGCATCGCAGGCCCAGATCGACCGGCTCCGCCGCCAGGTCCGGACCTACAGGGGCTTGAAGGACGTCTACCTGCGGGAACGCAACGCCGCGCACGCCGAGCTGATCAAAGCCGAGGACCTCATCGAGCGGCTGTGCGACGACCGGGAGGCAGGGCAGCGCGTCGTCAAGGCCGCGCTCACCGAGCAGCGCCAGCGCGCCGAGGAGGCCGAGGACCGGCTCCGCGTCAGCACGCAGGCGTACGAGCAGCTCGCCGACCGCCACGCTGACGCCGAGGCCACCCGCGACCGCTGGCAGAAGCGCGCCGAGGCGGCTGAGCGGGACTTCGCGACCCTCGGCAACCTGTACGTCTCGGCATGCAAGGGGCGGCAGGCGCTTGAGCAGCGCGCCGAGAAGGCCGAGGCCGACCTCGCCCGGCGCGCCCGCGAGTGGCAGGACGAGCAGGCCGCCCGGATCGCGGCGGAGCAGGCCACCATCGCCGCCCAGGCCGCCGTGCAGCGGGTGAAGGCCCTCGCCGCCGACATGCGCACCTGGTGCAGCCCGCACGGCATCGCCCCCGACTACGCCAAGCGCATCGAGGAAGCCCTCGACCAGAAGGAGACCCGTTGAGCGACCTGTGCGTGACCCCGCACGACACCGAGCGCCGCGCCCTGCCCGGCCTCCGCCTCTGCCCGGCCGACTACGACCGGCTGCGCGGCGACCTCGGGGGCCTGCCCCGGATGTACGAGGACCTCGGGCGGGCGCTCGGTGGCGGGATGTCCGGCGGCGGAGACGGGCGCGTGTCCGGATCGCCCACGGTGCCGCTACCGATCAACCCGGCGGTCGCGGACCACCGCGACCAGATCCGGCACGACCTGGTGTTCTGGACGCTGTTCATCGCGGAGGAGCGGGGGCTCGGGCTGCCGACCAACGAGGTGCCCGCCATCGCCGGGTGGCTGCTACGGCACGTCGACTGGATCGCCGCCACGCTCCCGGCCGCCGAGGAGTGCCCGCCCGTCATCTGGGGGCTGGCGTCCCGGGCTCGGTCCCTGCTCGCGCCGTCAGGCGCACGCAGGATCGAGATCGGGCCGTGCCGGGAGACCGTGGACGGGGAGGCATGCGGCGGGACGCTCTACGCCACGGTGCGCAAGGAGGACGACCCGCGGCCGAGCGTCATCTACTGCGGCGGGGCGTGCGGACTGGAGATGGGGGCCGAGTCGTGGCGAAGGTTCGGGCAGACCTACCTGCAAGGCGAGAGGATGGCGGGATGACGCTGGAGGAGTTCGTCAAGGCCCGACTGGACGAGGACGAGCAGGTGGCGCGGGCGGCTGCGTGCATGCGCGATGAGGTCGACCCTGCTCGTGATCTGAACAGAGGGCATTGGGAGGTGATCAACCGGCAAGCCGTGCATGGGGGCGATCAGGATGGCGTCTGGACCCACATCGTGCGCCGCGCAGACACCGAACCAGTAGCCGTCCACATTGCCCGCCATGACCCGGCCCGCGTGCTGGCCGACGTCAAGGCCAAGCGGACGCTGATCGTCGAACTGGACAGCTATGGCGGCCCAGAGACGGCGGACGCCTACTACGTCGTCCTGCGCCACCTCGCCACCGTGTACGACACCCACCCCGACTACCAGGACGACTGGCGGCTCTGGTGAGCGGGTTCGTGAGTCGCCTCACGAACCCGTCCGTGAAGCAGTCGTGAGGATCTCCACGCGGGACGCCGCCCGCATCTACCGCATCCCCGCGCGCACCATCCGCCGCTGGCATGCCGAGGGGCGCATCACCGAGCCCGAGATGCGCAAGGGGTGCGCGTACTGGGACGCCGAGGAGATCGAGCAGATGGCCGAGCTGCGGACCGGTAGGCGGCGGCTGCCGCGGGCGGGCCAGGCGGCGACCTCGGAGCGGGGAGTTACCGCAACGTTGGTAGAAGAACCGCGTTAGCGCGCTAGCGTGTCTCCAGCAGGTGCAGTTCTAAAACTGCGAGCGGGGCGCCTCGAAGGACGCCCCGCTCTGTGGGCGGCACGGTGAGAGCCTAGTTACGAAGCCGGACTTTCACCGTGCCGTTCGGCGCCGACGCGTGACGACAAACGCCGCAATGGTCACGCCAAATAGCGTGACCACGACAGACGTCTCGTATCCGACATGCGTCGACATACGCCGATGTTGCGCCATATTTTCACCTCCCTCCATTGCTAAAGGGAAGTCAGGCGGGATCGACATTAGTCGTCCCATCGGCGCTGCGTCCGAGGTTCACCGATAACGCCACAACCAAGCTCCTGGCGCGCCCGGGTTGCGCAGTGATCTCGTAGTGACCTACTCTCTGTGATAACTCACCAGCAGTATCTGCCGGTAGGTGACCGCCAAGGCCCAGGCCCGGAGAGCCCCGCTCCCGGGCCTTCGCCATGCACACCCCGACATCGGAGGTGCGCATGGCCTGGGAGAACAGCAACCGAGCCGACCGACTACCGAAGGACTGGCGCCGCACCCGCGCCCGCATCCTCCGCCGCGACCGCCGCACCTGCCAGCTCACTGGGCCCGACTGCATCGGCACCGCGACCGAGGTCGACCACATCCAGGCCGGCGACGACCACGACCCCGCCAACCTCCAGGCCGTGTGCACCAGGTGCCACGCCTCCAAGAGCGGGCACGAGGGCGGCACCGCATCGACCCAGGCGCGAGCGGCACGGCCACGGCTCCGGCCCGCCGAGTCACACCCTGGGCTGCTGTGACCACGGCACCCAGGTCACGCCGCGTGACCGTCGGGGTGGGGGGTGCCTCCCCCCAGGGGGTCAGCTCCATCGGTTAGCCATAGCAGGTCACTGTGCGTACGGGTCGGAGGCCCCGGCGGTGACGCCACGTGACCCCCCGCGATCCCCGTGCGTGACGCCGGGTGACGAGCAGTCGGAGGTGCCCATGGCCGTGCCCGGCCCCCCTCCCGCGGAGGCCAAGCGGCGCCGCAACGCCGACACCTACGAGGGCCACGAGGTCACCGTCACCGAGGACGCCCCGGTCGACGCCCCCGAGCTCCCGTACGCGGGCAAGTACTCGCAGGCAACGTGCGACTGGTACGCCACCTGGTGCCGGTCGCCGCAGGCCGCAACGTTCACCACGACGGACTGGCAGCGCCTCCACATGATCGCGCCGCTGGTGAACGCGTACTGGGTGGAGCCGTCCACGAAGGTCATGGCCGAGATCCGGCTGAACGAGTCGCTCCTCGGCGCCACGCACGTCGACCGGCTCCGCGCCCGGATCAAGGTCGAGAAGCCGACCGCCTCGGACGCCGCCCCGTCCGGTGTCGCGGACATGCGGGCGGCAAGGCGCCGGCGGATGTCGGATGCCTCGTGAGCTGGTGTACGCCCCGGACCACAATCGGGACCTGAGCCTCGGCCATCTGGCGTGGGCATGGACGGAGCACTTCGCGGTGCACGGTCCGGGCGACGTGCAGGGCGACCCGGTGGAGCTCGACGGCGAGTTCGGCGGGTTCATCGTGGACGTGTACGCGCTGCGGCCGGAGGGTCGGCGGCTGTACGACTCGGCGGTCATCTCCCGCGGGAAGGGCCGCGCCAAGTCGGAGCTCGCCGGGTTCATCGGGCTGTTCGAGGCGTTCGGGCCGTGCCGGTTCGCTGGGTTCGCCGAGGGTGGCGAGCGGTACGTGTGGCGGGACTTCGTCTATGAGTTCCAGCCGGGCGAGCCGATGGGCCGGCCGGTCACCTACCCGTTCATCCGGATCCTGGCGACCGAGGAGTCCCAGGTCGGCAACACCTACGACAACATCTACTTCAACCTGACCGAGGGCCCGCTCGGCGAGGATCTCCCGACGGGTGCGGCGGGCATCACGCGGACGCTGATCCCGGGCGGTGGCGAGATCCGCCCCTCGACCGCCTCGTCCAGCTCCAAGGACGGCGGCAAGGAGACCTGCACCGTCGCCGACGAGACGCATCTGTACGTCACGCCGGAGCTCAAGCGGATGTACGTGACCGTCGACCGGAACTGCCGCAAGCGCAAGTCCGCGCAGCCGTGGCTGTTGCAGACGACAACGATGTACCAGCCGGGCGACGGCAGCGTCGCGGAGAAGACCCACGAGCGCGCCAAAGCCATCGCCGAAGGCCGGTCTCGAGCGGCGCGGCTGCTGTTCGATCACCGTGAGGCGCCGGCCGAGGTCGACCTGGCCGACCGCGACCAACTCCGTGCGGCGCTGGCCGAGGTGTACGGGCCGTTCGCGTCGGTGCTGGACCTCGACGGGATCATCGAGAACGAGTTCTGGAACATCGAGAAGGACGTCGAGGACTCGCGCCGCTACTTCTTCAACCAGCCGACGGCGGCTCGGGACGCGTGGACGACGTCGCCGCAGTGGGCGGCGTGCGCCGACCCCGGGCGCGTGGTCGCCGACTCCGACCCAGTGGTGCTGTTCTTCGACGGCTCCAAGTCCGACGACGCCAGCGCGCTGGTCGGTTGCCGCGTCGAGGACGGGCACCTGTTCGTCCTCGACTGCTGGGAGAAGCCGACCGGGCCGGCCGGGGACGGCTGGGAGGTCGACCGTGCCGACGTGGACCGGGTGGTGCGGGCGACGTTCGAGCGGCACGACGTGGTGGCGTTCTTCGCCGACGTCGCCGAGTTCGAGTCCTATATCGACTCGTGGGCGGCCGAGTTCGGCGATCGGCTGGTGATCCAGGCGACGGCGGGCCGGTACGCGCATTCGGTGGCGTGGGACATGCGGGCGCACGTCCGCGAGTTCACCGAGGGCGCTGTCCGGACCGAGATCGACATCCGTGAGCGGGACCTGACTCATGACGGCGATGCCCGCCTCACCCGGCACGTGCTGAACGCGCGCCGGCGCCCGAACCGGTACGGCGTCACGATCTCCAAGGAGGGGCGCGAGTCCCCCAAGAAGATCGACCTGGCGGTCTGCGCGATCGGCGCGCGGATCGCCCGCAGGCAGCTCCTCGCCTCGGCGGCGTGGACGAAACGCAAGGCCCGCAAGCGCACTGGCAGAGTCTGGTGACCACGATGGAAGGGGGCGCCCGGTGGCGGACGTGATGCGCCCCAAGGCCGTCGAGGAGCTCGTCGGGGACCAATTGCTTCCGCTGTGGGAGTCCGAGCGGGAGCGCCTGGACCGGGTGGACCGCTGGTACCGGTGGCAGGCCGACGACGTGCGCGTCCCGCGCGCCGCGACGCCGGAACTGCGGTCGCTGGTGGAGCTGTCCAAGACACCGTGGCTGGGCCTGGTCGTGTCGACGATCGCGCAGGCGATGTACGTGGACGGCTACCGCTCACCGGACGGCGAGGCGGCGACCGCGACGGCGTGGGAGGCGTGGCAGCGCAACGACTGGGACGCCCGCCAGCTCGCGATCCACCGCGGCGCCCTGGCCTACGGATACTCGTTCGCGACGGTGATGCCGGGCGTCGACGGCGACGGGCAGCCGGCCGCGGTGATGCGCGGCGTGAGCCCGCGGCGCATGCAGGCCGTCTACCAGGACCCGGCCGAGGACGACTGGCCGATGTACACGATCCGGTGCGAGTCGTCGGGCAGCGCGACGATACTGCGGGTCCTGGACGAGGAGGCCGAGTACTTCCTGTCGATCGAGCGTGGGAGCGACCGGCCGGTCTTCATCGAGCACCGTGAGCACGGCATCGGCGTCTGCCCGGTGGTGCGGTACTGGGATCACCGTGACCTGGACGGCCGCACGCCGGGCGAGGTCGAGCCGTTCGTCCCGGTCGCCGCGCGGATCAATAAGACGTCGTTCGACCGGATGATGGTCCAGCACTTCTCCAGCTGGAAGGTCCGGACGGCCGCGGGCATGACCAAGCCGGAGGATGAGGGCGAGGTCAGGCAGGCGAAGCTGGCGCTTCGGCAGGACGACATGCTCATCGCTGAGGACCCGGACACCAAGTTCGGGACGCTCGACGAGACGCCGCTGTCGGGCTTCATCTCGGCGTGGGAGTCCGACATCGAGGCCCTGGCCGCGGTGACGCAGACCCCGACGCATGCCCTGACCGGCAAGCTCATCAACTTGAGCGCGGAGGCGCTGGCCGCCGCCCGTGCCGCGTTGACGCAGAAGGTCGCCGAGTACCAGAAGGGCTTCGGTAAGAGCCACGACCAGACCTTGAAGCTCGCCGCGCACATCGAGGGCGATGCGGGCGCTGCGACGGACTGGCAGGCGCACGTCACCTGGCAGGACATGGAAGTCCGGTCGTTCTCGCAGGCGGCGGACGCGCTCGGGAAGGTCGCGCAGATGCTCGGCGTCCCGGTCCGCGCGCTATGGCCGCGGATCCCGGGCGTGACCAAGACCGACGTGGACGAGTGGTCAAGAATCGCCGACGAGTCCGACACGGTCGGGGCGCTGCTGACCGAGATGCAGGCGCAGGCCGAGACCGGTGCGGCCGTGGAGGTGGCGCCCGATGGCGGCGACCGCGCAGGGTTCTAGGCTCACCGCGCAACAGCGCCAGCTTCAGCTCGCGCTGCGGGCCCTGACGGTCCGGGACGTGATCGCGGTGTGGCGGCTGCTGGACCCGACCGCGCTCGGGTCGACGTGGCCGGGCGTGGAGACCGCGCTGGCCCGGATCGTGTCGGCCCGCCGCACGCAGTCGGCGCTGCTCGCCGCCCGGTACATCAGCGCGTTCCGCGCCGCCGAGCTCGGCGGAGGGACCGCGCCGGTGGTGCCCGAATCTCCTGTCGACAGCGCGGCGCTGCGCACGTCGTTGGCAGTGACGGGCCCGGCGACGATCGAGCGGTTGGCCCGCACGCAGACGCCCGCGGTCGCTGGCCGGACGGCGATGACGCGGGTAGTCGGCGCGGTGACCCGACATGTGCTGGACGGCGGCCGGGCGATGCTGACCGACACGATCCGCGCTGATCGGCAGGCGCTCGGCTGGGCACGGTCGGCGTCCGGGTCGGCGTGCGCGTTCTGCGCGATGCTGGCCGGCCGCGGACCGGTGTATCGCTCCGAGCGGACCTCGCAGTTCCGGTCGCACGACAACTGCGGCTGCGGGATCGAGCCGGTATACAGCCGAGACGCCGCGTGGCCGGCGGGTTCTGAGCGGCACCGCGAGCAGTGGGATGCCGCGACGTCCGGCTTGTCCGGCGCGAAGGCCCTGAACGCCTATCGGGCGTCGCTGCCCGGGTGACGCAGATGCATGGCGCGTTTGTTGCCGAGCCCGTGTGCTTTGACCTGGGTGACAAGCCGGGCCTGCGCGTTGTTGATCTGGCTGCGTGATACGCCGAGCCGGGCGGCGGCGTCTTCAAAGGTGACCGGTCCTTCGGCCAGCAGCTCCAGCAACTGCTGGTCGAGGTCCGTCTTGCCCTGGCGGGCCTCGGTGCGGGCCTGCTGGCGTTCCTGCCGGGCCTCGGTGCGGGCCGCTTGTCGGTCTTCGGCCTGCTCGGCACTGATGGCCTTGCCGTTGAGGCCGACCTTGCCTGACAAGGCGAGGCCGCAGTGCTGGCACTCGGTGCCGGTCTGAGTCAGTGGCCCGGACGCGCCGGGGACGAGCACACCGATGCCGTTGCCCTGGGTGTGGATCTTGCCTCCGCATCCCGGGCAGAAGGCGCGGTTGTTCCAGATTCCCATGCGCACAGCTTCAACCAGCGCAGCCCGCAGTGACCAGTTCTTGCCGACACCGGCCACTTTGAGACTTCCGCGCCCCGGTGGCGCGGGCCCGCCCACCCCATGACCCCTGGAGGGTTACGCATGGCCGAAAACGAAGACCCGCAGACCGAGCCGGTCGAGGACGCCCCGGAGGCACCCGAGCAGCCCGAGAGCGTGGAGCCGGAGCCGTTCGACCCCGAACGCGCCAAGGCGAAGATCTCCAAGGCCAACAGCGAGGCCGCGAATCTCCGCAAGCGCCTGCGAGAGCTGGAGCCGCTCGCGGCGAAGGCCAAGGAGCTGGAGGACGCCTCCAAGACCGAGGCCGAGCGCCTCAATGAGCGCGCGACGGCCGCCGAGAAGCGCGCCGCCGAGACCGAGATGGCCGCGATGCGGCTGGAGGTCGCACTCGACAAGGCGCCCGAAGGGACGCCGCTCGTGCAGCTCCGCAAGCTCGCCAAGCGCCTCAGCGGCGCGACGCGCGAGGAGTTGGAGGCCGACGCCGACGAGCTGTTCGCCGACCTGGCCCCGGCCGGGCCCGGGAAGCCGCCGTCCCGGCGCCCCACCGAGCGCCTCAAGGGCGGCGCGGACCCCGAGCAGGAACCCGAGCCGGATCCGTCGGATCTGGCCGCAGCGGTGCTGAAGCGGCGCCGCTACTAACCATGCGGCGACGTTCGCCGCTGAGAGAAGGAGAGCCCTCGTGGCGAACACGTTCGTGACCGCCAAGCAGGTGTCGGCCCTGGCCGTGGCCCTGCTGGCCCGCAGCCTGGTGCTGCCCGGCACCGTCTCCCGCGTCCCGGCGACCGAGTTCGCCGGCGACAACGGCGACACCGTCACCATCCGGGTCCCGACCCCGAGCGCGGCCCGCACCCAGACGACGCCCGGCACGGTCATCACCTACGACGACCTGTCGGAGACCCCGGTCGATGTGACGCTGGCACACCTCTACCACGCCACCCGCGTCACCGACGAGGACATGTCGTTGAAGATCGTGGACTTCGGTGCGCAGGTCACCAGCATCCAGGTCGACGCGGTCGCCCGCGGCGCCGAGGACCGCCTCGCCGCCGTAATGAACGCTCTGCCCGCCGATGACGCGACCGTCACCGGCGCCAACGTCGCCGGCGCGGTGCTGGCGGCCCGGACCGCGCTCGGCGAGGCCGACGTGCCCGCCACCGACCGGTTCCTGGCCGTCGCGCCCGACTTCGCCGAGCAGATCCTGGGCCTGGAGACCTTCAGCGCCGCAGACTCGGCGGGCGACGGTGGCGACGCGCTCCGCGAGGCGATCATCGGCCGGTTCCGGGGCTTCACCGTCGTGGAGTCCAACGCGCTGACCGCCGGCACCGCGCTGGCCTACCACCGCTCCAGCTTCGCGTTCGCGAACCGGGTGCCGGTCGCGCCGGAGTCGCAGCCCAAGACCGCCTCGGCGATCGTCGGCTCGGTCGGCATCCGGCAGGTGTTCCAGTACGTCCCGGACCGCCTCGCCGACGCCTCGGTGGTCAGCACGTTCGCCGGTGCGGCGCTGGTCGACGCGGACCGCGTCTACAAGCTGTCGCTGACCGCGGAGTCCTGATCCGCAATGCCGACGTGGCAGAACACCCGCACGGGCGAGGTCGCTGAGCTGCCCGAGGCGTCCGCGGACGCCTCGGGCGCGGAGGCGGCGCTGGCCCGGCGGATGGCGGCGGCGCTGGACCGGTCGGCGCGGTGGGAGCGGATCACCCTCCCGCCCGCCGTCCGGCCGCGCACGGCCACCGCCGACAAGGTCAGCCAGTCCGCCGGGGACGATGTCGAGCCGCCGGCGGACCTGACGTCATGGACGCTCACACAGCTCCGCGCCGAGGCCGCCCGCCGCGGTGTGCCGACGTACGGCACCAAGGCGCAGATCACCGAGCGGCTGTACATCTGACGTGGACGTCGTGTACGTGGTGGGCCCCGGTGGCCGCAGCGACGAGCTGAGGTTCTCGCTGCGGTCCCTGGCCCATGTCCCGCACGGCCGGGTGTGGGTCGCCGGGTACTGCCCAGCGTGGTTGACCGGCGTCGGGCGTATCCCGGTCGCCCAGTCCGGGTCCCGGTATGCATCCTCGGCCGCCAACCTCGCCGCCGCCAGCGCCCACCCCAACGTGTCCGGCGAGTTCTGGCTGTTCAACGACGACTTCTTCGTCCTGGCCGGTCCCCCGGACGGTGCCCGCCATCGAGGGCCGGTCGCGGACATGGTCGCCGGGCTGGGGCATGGCGCGTACCGGGCGGCGGTCACCGCGACCGGGCGCCTGCTACATCACCTCGGCCACCCCGACCCGGTGAGCTACGAGCTGCACGAGCCCATGAGGGTGGACAAGGCGGCCATGGGCGAGGCGCTCCGGGCCGGCCGGGTGATGGCCGCGCCGCTGCCCCGGTCCTTGTACGGCAACCTCGCCGGGCTCGGCGGGGAGCAGGTCGCCGACTGCAAGGTCCGCGGGCTGCACGACCCGGTCCCGGCCGGCGCCTGGTGTGTGTCGACGTCGGATCGGTCGTTCGCCGCCGGGCTCGTCGGCCGTCAGATCCGCGGCCTGCTTCCCGAGCCGTGCCGATATGAGAGGGGCTGAGATGGCACTGCCGCTGCTGGCGACACCCGCCGAGCTGGCCGACGAGGTCGACGACGCGTCCGTGGCCGACTCGCCCCGCGCGGTGCGGCTGCTGTCGCGCGCGTCGGCGCTGGTCCGCGCCTACACCGGGCGCACGTTCACCGACGACAACGGCGACCTGGTCGAGCCCGTCCCCGACGCCGTCCATGAGGTCGTCCTCGCCGCTGCCGCCCGCGCCTGGCGCAACCCTCAGGGCTACGTACAGGACACCACCGGCCCGTTCACCGTCCGCTGGTCCGAGCGCACCGCCGACGGGGTCTACCTGACCGGCGACGAGCGGATGATGCTCGGCTCGTGGCGCACGTCCGGCCTGTGGACTCTGCGCGCCGAGCGCCGTGACACCTACCTGGACCAGGTCCGCGAAGACCTGGACCCGCACCGGCTGGGGGTGTACTGAGTGCCGATCTCCGCAGGTGAGAGCATCACCCGCATCCGCCTCACCCCCGGCGGCCGGGACGCCTACGGCGACCCGCTCGGCGACATCAAGGACCGTCTCGACATCACCCCGTGCGCGCTGGCGCCCCGGCAGTCCGGTGAGCAGATCGGCGACGGCCGGTACGCCGTCACCTCCGGCATGGACCTGTACGCCCCGGCCGGCGCCGACATTCTCCCCTCCGACCGGATCGAGGCCCGCGGCGTCGTCTACGAGGTGGACGGCGAGCCGGGCGACTGGGTGTCGCCGTACACCTCCCGCCGACCCGGACTGGTCGTTCCCCTCACCCGCGTCGCCGAAGGGACCGCATAGATGCCGACCTCCGACTCCGAGGGCAAGGACTGGGCGCGCTCGGTCATCGAGCGGATCGCCCCGGCCACGGTCGTCGACATCGGCCCCGGCGAAGGCACCTACGCCCAGCTCGCCCGCGAGGCGACGCCCGGCGCCCGGTGGATCGCCGTGGAGGCGTGGGGCCCATACGTGCCCGCTCACGGCCTGTGGGACCTGTACGACTGGGTGATCGTCGGCGATGTGCGGCACGTCGACCCCTACAGCATCGTCCGGCAGCCGGATCTGGTCATCGTCGGCGACGTCCTGGAGCACATGGCCCAGGCGGAGGCGCGCGGGGTGCTGGCGCGGCTGCGGGACTGGGCGCACCACATCCTGGTCTCCGTCCCGCTCGCCCATCACGACCAGGGCGAGGTCGCTGGGAACTGGTTCGAGATCCACCGCGAGCACTGGACCGGCGCCCAGATGCGCCGCGAACTCGGGCCCGGCCTGGCCGAGGCGCACGAAGGCTCCGTCCTGGGCTACTACCTGTGGTCGGCGGACCGCGCCGTCCGGGGCGGCCGATGACGCGCGTAACCGTGGCGATCCCGTTCCGGGGCGGCGCGCTGGACCGCGAGATCCACGCCGAGTACGTAGCGGCCCGGCTCGCCGAGATGCTCCCCGAGGCACAGCACCTTGTCGTGGACGTCGAAGGCGAGTTCAGCCGGGCACGTGCCCGCAACGAGGCCGTCCGGCAGGCCGGTGACGGAGTCGTCGTACTGTGCGACGCCGACACCGTGCCGCAGGAGGCGCCGCTCCGCGACGCGATCGCCGCGGCGGCCGACGACGGCCGGCTCCACCTGCCGTACACGACGTTTCGCGGCTTGAGCGCCGAGGGCACCCTCGCCGTCTACGCCCGCGGCCTGGACCCGCACCACGCCCCCGCCGCCGAGACGTCCATGCGGTCGATCGGCGGTATCTGGGTGATCCGCGCCGACGCGTACTGGCAGGCCGGGGGCATGGACGAGCAGTTCCGGACCTGGGGGTTCGAGGACGACGCGTTCTGGGCCGCGGCCGGGACGCTGCTGGGCGAGCCGGTGCGGCACCACGGCGTCATCACGCACCTGCGGCACGAGCAAGCCGCGCGGATCGGGTCGCCCGCCTACCGCCGCAACCGGGCCCGCAACCAGCTCTACACGCGGGCCCGGACCAGCCCCGAGCAGATGCGGCGCCTCGTCGGCGTCCCCGGCCACCGCTCCCTGCGGGTCGTCGCGCTGGCCCACTACTACCCGCCTGCGCATCGCGCCGGCGCCGAGCTGATGCTCCACGAACTGCTGCGCGCGCTCGCCGACCGCGGCCACCAGGTCACGGTGTGGGCCACCGATGAACAGCGCGCCGCCGTCGTGGACGGCATCACCGTCCACACCGGCACACCTGGACGCCTTGCCGCCGACGTGGTCGTGTCCCACCTCAAGAGCGTGCCGCTGGCCCGCCGTGTCGCTCGCATGGCGCGGGCCCGGCTCGTGCAGGTCGCGCACTCGGCCGCCCCGTGGATCGCCCAGGACGTGGCCCGCGGCGCTGACCTGATCGTCGCCAACACCCATCACGTGGCCGCTGCGCTGCCCGATGCGCCCGCGCCGCGCCTGGTGGTGCACCCGCCGGTGTGGCCGGACCGGCACGCCACCACCCCGGGCGACGCCGTCACCCTGATCAACCCGCTGCCCGAGAAGGGCGCCAAAGTCTTCTACGAGCTGGCCGAGCGACTCCCGGACGTCCCATTCCTGGCCGTGGAAGGCGGCTACCAGCAGCGGCAGCAGATCCGCCGCGACGACCTGCCGAACGTCACCTGGCAGCCGCACACCGCCGACATGCGCACCGACGTGTGGGCCCGCACGCGGGTGCTGCTCATGCCGAGCGCGGAGGAGTCCTACGGGATGTGCGCGATCGAGGCCGCAGCCTCCGGCATCCCCACGATCGCGGCGCCGACCGACGGGCTCCGCGAAGCCCTCGGCGACGCCGGGACCTTCGCCGACCCCGGCGACCTGGACGCCTGGGAACGCGCGGTCCAGCACCTGCTCGGCGACGGCTGGGGACCGGCCTCCGTGCGGGCCCGAGCACTGGCCGCGGGGCTCGACCCGGCTGCGGAGCTGACCGCCTGCTGCAAGGCGATCGAACACCTGAAGGAGGCGTAATGGCGGGCCCGCGCGTGAAGTACGAGGCGGACCGGCGCAGCATGCGCGCGTTCCTGTCCTCGCCGGAGATGGCCCGGATCGTCGAAGCCGTCGCCCGCAAGGGGCAGGCTGCGGCGCGGGCGCTGGCGCCCCGCGACACCGGCGACTACGCCGGCTCACTCAAGGTCGACGTGCAGGTCTATCGCGACCGGCAGCTCGCGGTGCTCTACAGCACCTCCCCCTACGCCGGCCTGATCGAAGCCCGTGAGCGAGTCCTGGGCCGCGCCGTGGACCACATGCGATGACCGACCTCGCGCCCTACGCCGACGCCGAACAGCTCCTCGTCACCGCCCTCGCCGGGTTCGGCCGGACCGGGACCGTACTGCCCGACGACCTGCGGGACCTGCCGCTGTTCGTCCGGGTCCGGCGGCTCGGGGGAACGGACGACCGGGTGACCGACCAGGCCCGGATCGCCGTAGAGGTGTTCGCCCCCACTCGTGCGGCGGCGTGGGAGACGGCGCGGCTCGTGCAGCAGCGCCTGATCTCAGGCCCGACCCGCGTCCCAGGCGCCGGCGTCATCGACCGCGTGCGGACCGAGGTCGGCCCCCAGGACCTGCCGTACGAGGACCCGCGGATCCGTTGCGTGTCGGCGACCTACCTCGTCTCCGCGCGCCGCCCCGCCTGACCGCCACATCAGCCCGCCCGGCTACCGGCCCCGCGTGGGGCATCACCATCCCGAGAGGAGTGGGTCATGCCCGCGTGGGAGACCCTGAAGAACCACCAGACCCAGCTCATCCGCAAGGCGCTCGAAGGCAGCACCTTCATCGCGCCGATCAGCGCCCCGTCGATCGCGTCGCTGACCGGCCCCGACAGCGCCCTTCTAGCGCTGCCGACCGGGTACGTCGATGGTGGCCTGATGAGCGACGACGGCGCCCAGTTCTCGTCCGAGGTCGACAGCTCCGACATCACCTCGTTCGGGCACGTCCAGCCCACCCGCCGCGACATCACCTCGGACGTCACCACCCTCCAGGTCTCGTTCCAGGAGACCAGCAAGCTGACGACCGCGCTGTACACCGGCGTCGACCCGGACACGATCCTCGCGGACGCCACGTCCGGCGAGGTCGTGATCCCCAAGCCTGACAGGGCGAACCCCCGCTACTACCGGGTGCTGACGATCGGCGTGGACCTGGCCGACGCGGGCGAGATCTACATCGCCCGGTACCTGCCGCGCGCCAGCGTGACCGACAAGGACGACCAGAACTTCCAGAGCAGCGACGATGAGGCGTTCGGCTACCCCGTCACCCTGACTGGCTACCTGGACTCCGGCGCCGGATACGCCGAGGCGTACTTCTTCGGCGGCCCCGGCTGGAAGGCGCTGCTCGCCGACATGGGCTTCGACGGCTCCTGACCCCCGACCCCGCGGCGGCCGGTCACCCGGGCGGGCGCCGGCCGCCGCGGCCCCACCGACCCGCCCCACCCCCCGCCCGTTCTCGACGAGGAGACCTCATGGACCCCGAGATCTACGTCGCGCCCGACGGTTCGACGATGACCGAGGTGACCACCCCGACGGTGGCTGTCCGGCTGCGCGCCCGCGGGTGGCTGCCCCTGGACGAGGCCGGATACGACGACGCGCCCGGTGACCTCTGCAAGCTCTCGCCCGAATCCACCACCAACCGCTGATCTGAAGGAGCCCGCCCATGCCTCCCCGTCGTTCCGGCAACCCGGCCGTCCGTGCCAAGCCCTCAGCGAAGAAGAAGGCCGGCTTCTCGCTGGCCAAGTACCGCGAGGAGGCGGGCGGCGAGCCGTTCCCGCTAGAGGTCGACGACGGGCACGTCATCGAGATCCCCCGACCGACGGGCGGGGTGATGATGGAGCTCGCCGAGAAGTACGCGGCGGGCACCGACGGGCAGACCGATCCGCGCGAGCAACTCCGCGACCTCCTCGGCGAGACCTACGACGAGGTCATGCCGATCCTGGAGGCCGAGGACTTTGCCGTGATGTTCGCGTTCCTCAACGACATCGTCGAGTTCTTCGGCCTGGGGGAAGCGCTCGCCTCGCTCGGCTGATCTCCGAACTTGGAGACCCGATCGAGGCCGACCTCCGACAGCGGTACGGCGTCGACATGCTCGACCTGTGGCGCGGCACGCTCTCCCCGCGGACCGTGCTCAACCTGATCGACCGGCTGCCGCGGGACTCGCACTACGTCGCGGCGATGGCCGATGACGACGACCTCGCCGACCAACTCGCCGCCCGCGAGGACGACAAGACGCCCGCACCCCCGCCGCCGATGACGGACTGGTCAGCCGATCAGGCGACGTTGACGCTCATCGCGGACCGGCTCGGGGAGCTGCTGACGCTCACCGCGGCGGCCAACAGCAAGAAGAAGCCGCCCAGCTACAAGCCCCTGCCGCGCCCGGTCACAGCCGCACAGCGTGCGAAACGGCGCCGCCGCGAACGCAAGTACGAGCTGGTTACTACCGCCCTGGCCACGGCTGCCGCACAGGGGCGCCCGTCCATGGACTCGGTCACCGCCGACCCGACCCACACCGCAGCGCCTCCGAAGCGCCGCTGACACGACGGGAGGCACGCCATGGCGTTCCAGGCCGGGACCGTGTTCGTCCCTGTGATCCCGTCGCTGCGCGGGTTCCAGTCCCGCATCGCCAGAGAGGTCGGCGGCGCCGGGCGCCAGGCTGGACAGTCGTTCAACCGCAGCTTCCAGCCCGAGGTCGAGCGTGGAGCGTCCGGTGCTTCGGGCCGGATCCGCAGCGCCTTCGGCGGCCTGAACAAGGTGATGACCGGTGTGGCCATCGGCGCCGGCGCCGCGTTCACGGCGGCGCTCAGCCGCGGCCTGGACGTGTCCTCCGCACAGGGCAAGCTCAGTGCCCAACTCGGCCTGACAACCAAAGAGTCACAGCGGGTCGGCCGCATCGCTGGGCAGTTGTACGCGCAGGCGTACGGCGACTCGATGGAGGACGTCAGCGCCGCGATCACGTCCGTGATCCAGAACATGGACGGGATGCGCACCGCGTCGTCGGGCGCGCTGAAGGAGACGACGGCGCAGGCCATCACCGCCTCCAAAGTGCTCGACGCCGACGTGAACGAGGCGACCCGCGCGGTTGCGCAGATGATGCGCACCGGGCTGGCGAAGAACTCCAAAGAGGCGTTCGACATCCTCGTGGCCGGGGCCCAGCGTGGCGCCAACAAGGCTCAGGATCTGCTCGACACGATGAACGAGTACGGCACTCAGTTCAGGAAGTTGGGCCTCGACGGCAAGACCGCGATGGGCCTGATCCAGCAGGGGCTCCAGGGCGGCGCGCGCGACGCGGACCTGGTCGCCGACGCCCTCAAGGAGTTCAGCATCCGAGCCGTCGATGGCTCGGACAACACCACCGCCGCATTCAAGTCCCTCGGGTTCAATGCTGCGGCGGTGGCGAACACGATTGCCATGGGCGGTCCGCCTGCCTCTGCGGCGCTGGACATGGTGCTGGATCGGCTGCGGGGCATCAAGAACCCAGTCGACCAGGCCCAGATCGCCACCAAGTTGTTCGGGACGCAGGCCGAGGACCTGGGGCAAGCCCTCTTCAAGATCGACCCGTCCAAGGCCACGCAGGGCCTCGGCAACCTAACGGGCGCCACGGACCGGGCCGGCAAGGCGATGCAGGAGACCGCCGCCGCGAAGTTCACCGCGTTCAGGCGCTCGGTCGAGACGAACCTGACCAACGTCATCGTCAACGATGTCCTGCCGCGCCTGGAGGACTTGCAGCGCGCCGGCTCCACTCTCGGGATCACTCCATCTGGTGTCGTTCAGGCGGGGATCGCGCTGACCGGCCTGGCCCTGGCGTTCAAGACGGTGAGCCTGGCGGCGACGGTCGCGACGGCGAGCGTGGGTCGCTTCTCGATCGCGTCCACCTTCGCCGCCGGCGCGACCGCCGCGACCCAGTTCGTCGGCGGGCTGCGGAACGTCAGCCTGGCCTACGCGGCGAATGCGACGATGGCAACCCGGCTCGGCGCCGCGATCCGCGCGCAGATCGTTCTGTGGCGCGCGCAGGCGGCTGCGGCGGGCGTATCCACCGCGCGCGTGATCGCCGCTGCTGCGGCCCAGCGCGTTGTGGCGGCGGCGACCGCGATCTGGACGGGTGTGCAGTGGGCACTGAACGCCGCGCTGACGGCGAACCCGATCGGATTGATCGTCGCTGCGGTGGCGCTACTGATCGGCGGGATCGTGCTCGCCTACACCAAGGTCGGCTGGTTCCGCACGGCAGTGAACGCAGCCTGGGCGGGCATCAAGACCGCAATTGCGGCGGCGTGGGCGTTCATCAAGCCCGTGTTCATGCAGATCGCGCACATCCTGATCAACGTCGTCGGGACGGCACTGCGCTGGTACTGGGCGTACGTCCGCTTCGTCTTCACGACGGTGTGGACGATCATCCAGTTCACCTGGAACCTGATCAAGCCGATCTTCATGGCGATCGTGAGCTTCCTGCGCGGCACGCTCGGCGTCGCGTGGATCGTCCTGCGCAACGTGATCAAGGTCGTGTGGATCGCGATCCAGATCTACATCAAGGTCGCATGGACGCTGATCAAGGGCTACTTCAACCTGATCAAGTGGTACATCACCAGCGTCCTCGCGCCGATCTTCCGCTGGCTCTACAACAACGTGATCAAGCCCGTGTGGGCGGGGATCAAGACCGCGATCGGCCTGGCATGGGCGGGGATCAAGGCGATCTGGAACGCGCTCCGCGGGGCGCTGGCGGGCCCGCTGTCGGCCGCGTTCCGGACCGCGAAGTCGCTCATCATGGCCGTCTGGTCGGCGATCAAGAATCACATCTCCAGCGTCTACAACGGCGGAATCAAGCCCGCGTTCGACCGGCTGAAGTCCGCCGTCGGCACGGTGAAGAACGCCTTCAAGGCCGCTGTCGACGGGATCAAGGCGGTCTGGGACCGGCTGAAGAACATCGCCAAGGTGCCGGTGAATTTCGTCATCGGGCTGTACAACGACGGCATCGTCAACCTCGTCAACAAGATCGCTGGCGTGGCCGGGATCAAGACGCGGCTCGACAAGATCCCCAAGTTCCGGACCGGTGGCATCTTGCCGGGCTACTCGCCGGGTGTGGACTCCCTCGTCGCCGCGGTGTCGCCCGGTGAAGCGATCATGCGGCCGGAGTTCACCCGCGCCGTCGGCAGCGGGTTCGTCCACTCGGCGAACGACGTGGCGCGCCGCTCCGGCGTCGAGGGCGTCCGCAAGTGGCTGCACGGTCCCGGCGCCATCGGCGGCGAGGGCATGGCGTTCGCCCGCGGCGGCATCGTCCCTGGCTTCGCCGGCCAGTTCGGTCTCGGCGGGATCGTGGACGGCTTCGTCAAGGGCGTCAAGGACTTCACGATCGGCAACGTCGGAGCCGCGGCCAAGGGCCTGCTCGGCAAGATCCTGTCCCCGCACGTGCCCGGCTCCGGCATCCTTCGTGACGTCATCGCGCAGATCCCCGCCTGGATCAAGGACAAGATCCTCGGCTGGGTCACCTCGAAAGCGCAGGGCGGCGTCGGCGGCAAGGGCGTCCAGCGGGCCCTGGCCTACGCCCGCGCGCAGGCCGGCAAGCCCTACGTGTGGGGCGGCGTCGGGCCAGGCGGATTCGACTGCTCGGGGTTCATGTCGGCGCTGACCAACGTCATCAAGGGCCGCAGCCCGAACAGCCGCCTGTTCACCACGCACAACTTCACCGGCGCCACGAACGGCCCCCAGGGCTTCGTCGAGGGCCTGCGCTCCGGCTTCACCGTCGGCGTCACGAACGCGGGCGTCGGCCACATGGCGGGCACCCTAGGCGGCGTCAACGTCGAGTCGTCCGGCTCGGCCGGCGTGCACATGGGCCCCTCGGCTCGCGGCACGAGCAACTCGATGTTCGGCATGAAGTACGGCCTGAAGTTCGACGACGGCGGCCTACTCCACAAGGGCCTGAACCTTGCCTACCACGGCACGAACCGACCCGACCGAGTCCTGACCGACTCCCAGTGGAACGCGATCTATGGGGCTGCACAGGGCACCGACGGGCCCGCCACCTCGTACACGATCAACGCCCGCACCGCGGACTTCACGGTGCGGGACTTGGAGGTGCTCCAGCGCAAGCAGGACGCCCGCGCCCGGATCGGGAGGCCCCGGTAGATGCCGATCCCTTCTGGAGTCGCCGCCCCGCCGCCGGTTCAAATCCCCGGCGTCGGGTTCGCGACCGCGACGTTCTTCGAGGCCGACGGGACCGCGTGGCCGCTGACCACCGAGTCCGCCGGGTGGTTCACCCTGTCCGAAGGTGTGTCGGGACTCGACGCGGCGCCCTACGAGCTGACC
Source organism: Spirillospora sp. NBC_01491 (assembly GCF_036227065.1). Taxonomy (GTDB): domain Bacteria; phylum Actinomycetota; class Actinomycetes; order Streptosporangiales; family Streptosporangiaceae; genus Spirillospora; species Spirillospora xylanilytica. Next base: position 425,443 of record NZ_CP109432.1, on the reverse strand, counting down.
AAGGACGACCACCCGCGGGGCGGATCGCGGCTGCGGTACGTGCAACCGCTGGAGCGGGCGATCATCTGGCCGCTGTACGTCTACGGCGACAGCCACATGGAGTTCCTCGCGCGATGGCGGGCGCTCACGGCCGCGTTCACGCGGACGCTGCGCCTCGGTGCGGGCTGGCTGGAGATCGGCCGCCCGGACGGGTCCCGCCGCCGCATCGCCGTCACCTATCAGGACGGGTTCGAGGGCCAGGGCAAGCAGGGCACCGGCATCACCAGCGACTCCGCAGTCCTCACCCTGTACTGCGAGGACCCGTACTGGATCGACCCGGTCCCGGTGAGGGCCCGCCGCGAGTTCTCCGAGGGCGTCGACTTCCTCGACCCGTACCCGAGCGTTTCGTCCTCGCAGGTGCTCGGCGCCACCACCCTGGTCAACCCGGGTGATGTGGAGGCGTGGCCTGTCTGGACGTTCACCGGCCCGGCCTCCCTCGTCACCGTCACCCACACCGGCACCGGAGAGTCGTTCTCCCTCGACCCGGGCGCGGTCGGGCACGGCGACCTGCTGGCCGGCGAGAAGGCGACGGTGACGACCGACCCGCCGCGCGTCCGCTACCAGGACGGCGCGAACTGGGTCGGTGCGCTGAGCTGGCCCGCGGCGACGCTGTGGCCCCTGCGGCCAGGCGTCAACGCGGTGACGTTCCAGCTCGACGGCGCCGAGAACGGCTCCGCGGTCGACCTGTCGTACAACGCCCGATACGAGACCGCCTGATGGCGATCAGCCTGCTGGTCACCGACCAGGCCCTGAACGTCGTCGGCGATCCGATCGACGGCTGGACGAACCTCGACGTCACCCGGCGGTTCAACGAGCCCGCGTCGGGGACGGTGACGCTGCCCGCGTGGCCGGAGGTGCTCGCGCAGCTCCAGCCCGGCCACCGCCTCGTCGTGATCCGCGACGGGCAGATCTGGACGGCCGGCCCGATGGAGATCCCCTCCGAGATCGAGATCGGATTCGGTGGCGGCGACTCCGGCGGCGAGCAGGCCCCGCCCGGCGTCGTGTCCATCAGCTTCGCTGACGACCTCGCCCGTGTTGCCGGATATGTCACCTGGCCAGCCCCGGCGTCGGCGTGGGCGTCACAGCCCGCGGGGACATGGCGCGTGATCACCGCGACCGGCTCGGAGTCCATTATCCGGACCCTCGTGAACGAGAACTGCGGGCCGGGCGCGCGGACCGACCGGCGGATCCCGAACCTGGCGCTCGGCGATGTGTCGGGCGCCGGGTCGACGACGCTGGTCAACACGAGGTTCGAGGCGCTGCTCGACACCTGCCGCCGCGTCGCCGTGGACGGCGGCGGCGTCGGGTTCCGCACCCGGCAGGCGGGCGACCAGATCCTGTTCGAGGTGTACGAGCCGCGGAACCTCACCTCGACCGCGCGGTTCTCGTTCGCTCTCGGCAACCTGCGATACCTGCGGGCGAAGGCCAGTGCGCCGACGGTGACGCACGCGCTCATCGGCGGGAGCGAGCAGGGCGGCGAGGAGGCCGAGGGCGGCGGGACCACGCCGTTCACCCGGACGTTCGTCGAGGTCGCCGACACCGCGCAGGCCACCAACTGGTATCGCGTCGAGAAATTCGTTGACGGGTCCGAGGCCGACGACTCCGCCGGCGCCCTCACCCAGGCCGGCAACGAGGAACTGTCGTCGGGCGCCGCTCCGATCGAGCTGGCGACCGTGACCGTCGACACCGCAGACCTACGCGCCGGCGTCGACTACGACCTCGGCGACCGGGTGACGGTCGCGCTCCCGACCGGTATCGAGGTCGCCGACCTGGTGCGCTCGATCCACCTCACGGCGACGCCGAAGACCGGCGAGTACGTGAGCGCGCTGATCGGCTCCCCGGAGTCGACCACCGACCCGCAGATGGTCCAGACCGTGCGCGAGCTGACGCGCCGCCTGAGCCGCATCGCCGCCCGCTGACCCCCACCACGAGGAGGACCCGATGGCCGAGTCGTCATGGCCGGACCCCGCTGACGGCCGGACCGTCGATGAGATCCAGTACGAGCAGCTCGCCGCGCACTTCACCGAGGACGGGTTCTACATGGACCCGAACGGGGTGTTCATCGACACTGCGGGCGGGCCTGTGTACGCCGACGGCACCGCCCGCGCGGTCAAGATGCGGGCGGGCAAATACGCCTCGGTGCGCGGCTTCGGCTGGACGGCCGGCGCGTCCGACGTCCCGCTGACCATCGCCGAGAACACCTCGGGCACGGTCCGCGTCGACCGCGTCGCGCTCGAGCTGGACCGGTCGGACTGGACGGTCCGCGCGGTCGTCGTCACCGGCTCGCCCGGTTCCGGCGCCCCCACACTGACGCGCGACGAGGGGCCAACAGGGCTGTGGCAGGTGCCGGTCGCCCGCGTCACCGTCGCCTCCGGCGCCAGCGTCATCAACCTCGGGGACCTGTGGCTGGAGGGTCACCGCGTCGGGTCCCGGGTCCGGGCGTGGCCGCAGGCCAGCGACATGTTGTTCCCCAAGCTCGGCGAACTCGGGTTCGCCGAGGACACCCGCTCATGGTTCGGCTGGAACGGCTCGCAGCGGGTCAGCATCTATGAGGACACCGGCTGGGTAAACCTGTCCACCAACGGCCCCGACGGCGGAGCGTGGACGAACAACAGCGTGTCCCGGATCCGTCGGGTCAACCGGTCGGTTCACCTGCGGGTCGCGGTCGCTCGTTGGAGCACGAACGGCCTTTCCACCTCGGACCCAGACGGATCCGTGCCGTTCATCCTGCCCGCCCAGTTCAGGCCGTCCGTCCAGGAGGTCGGGGCCGGGTTCCATGACCGGGCGCCGACCGCGGTCCGAATCGAGACGGACGGATCCGTGCGGATCTTCCCGCTGAGCGTGGACATCCCGGCCGGCCGGACCGTGCAGGCCAGCGTCGACTACATGGTCTAGGAGATCGACATGGCAAGGCACTGGTTCGGGATGAGTCCGGCCGACTGGACGTTCACCCCCGGCACTGGCAACGTCGCCGTCCTGACCGGCGGCGTGGCGGTGAGCTTCTTCAACCAAAAATCGGGCGGCACCCAGTACACCGACCTGCTGTCGGAAGCTGGCTCAGCGCTCTCGCAGATCATCAGCGGCGACGGCATCACCCTGCCGATCGGCACAATCCCAAGGTTCCAGGGCCCGGACGGCGTCACCGAGATGTGGGCCGCGGCAGCCGGCGGCCCCGCCCGCTACCTCATGGTCGCCACCGACCTCGGCGCGGTCGTCGGTGCCGTCGAGGTCAACGCCTCCGCCATCGCCGGACTGTCGGCCACCGTGGACGGCCTCGCGGCCGTCGCCACGACCGGCGACTACGCCGACCTGACCGGCAAGCCGGGCCTCGCGGACGTGGCGACGTCCGGCGAGTACTCGGACCTGAACGGAGCCCCGGCCCCGGGCAAGCAGGTCGTCATCAAGGTCGGCGGAAGCTGGCCCCTGCGCGCCACCTCAGCACCCGACACGGGCCGCATCGCCGAGTGGATCGGCCCGCCGCCCGCACCGTCGACCGGCGGCGGATACGCGCTACCCGGTGACCAATGGACGGCGACGCCGTGACCGTGATCTACCGGCTGATCGACGGGCTGTGGCAGGCACTCGACCGACCGCCCGTCACCCCGCCCGCACCACCTGCCGCTACCCCCTACGGCCGCGGCCCCTACGGCGCCGGGCCCTACGGCCGCTGACCTGGAGAGCTGAGGACCCATGTCGAACCTGACCGCCGCCACGGCGAACGCCCTGCTGGACCATCTGACCGGCACGGCCACCTACACCCCCGACCCGCCGTTCAAGCTGGCGCTGGTCACCGTGCTGGGCTCGGCGACCAGCGCGGGCGCCGAGGCGACGGGCGGCGGATACGCCCGGCAGACGATCGCGTTCACGGTCGCGACCAGCGGCGTCACCGAGAACACCGCCGACCTGATGTTCGCCAACATGCCTGCCGCCACGATCGTCGGCGGCGAAGTGTACGACGACGCCGGCACCCGCGTCGCCTGGGGCGCGCTGACCGCGAGCGTGGTGTGCTCGGGCGGCGAGGACCTCACGATCGCCGCGGGGTCCCTGACGATCACGATCCCCTGATGACGGTCGTCGCGCGCTGGTACGGGAACGGGCTGGCCGACGAGACCACCGTCACCAGCAGTACCGTCGGTCCGGGCGACACGGCGTTCAACACGGTCACCTCGGGCGCCTCGCACGTCGACACGACCGGCCCGCGCTCCCCGCGGATCCGCGTCGACCAGCAGGCGAGCACGGCGGCGCAGCTCTACTGGACGTCGACGGCGCTCGGGACCCTGACGAACCATGCGGTCCGCGTCTACCTGGAGATGTCCGCCTACCCGTCCGCGGGGAACCCGATCCTCCAGGCATACGGCTCGGGGAACAGCGCACTGCGGTGGCGCCTGGACGTCACCAGCGCCGGACTGCTCCGGCTGCGCGACGCCTCCAACGCGATCGTCGCGACCGCCTCGACGGCGATGGCGACCGGCACCGTGTACCGGATCGAGGTCGTGGTGTCCGGCACCGCGGCGGCGGTGACCGTCCACCGAGGCGACACCGAGGGCACGCCCCTCGTCGCCCTGGCCGGCGCGGTCGGCGGCGGCGCGGACGCGGTCCGCTTCGGGAACACCAACACCTCTCCGACCTGGCCGACCTTCTGGCTGGACGACCTCGCGGTCTCCAATGTCGCCGCCGCGATCGGCCCGCGGATCCATCTCGCCGCCGCGGCCTGGACCGTGCCCGTGCAGTGGTCCGCGACGCCGGCCGTGCGCCGGCCCGCAGCCGCGGCGTGGACGGTACCGGTCGGGTGGGAGGCGACCGCGGTCACGTCCGGCGGTCCGCTGACCGCGTCCGCCTCGTGGCGGGTCCAGGTCGGCATGACTATCGATACCGGCACGCCGCCCATGTCCGTCCTGGTCGACGGTGCGTGGCGGCCCTGCATCCTCTACCGCCTCGTTGGCGGGACCTGGCAGTAAGGAGCCCTCGTGCCCATCCCGTTCTCGCCTGGCCTGCCCACTCCGGGTGGATCGGCTGACACCTGGGGTGCCACCCTCAACAGTGCGTTCGGCGCCACGACGGAGCGCCTCGCCCTGCACGAGGCGACGTACGGCGTGCCGCTCGACGCGTTCGACGGGACCGATGACCAACGTCTCCAGGCGGCAATGGCGTACGCGTCGGCGCAGACCCGGCCGCCCGCGATCGTTCTGTCTACCCGGACCCACAGCTTTACCGGCGGCCCGTACGAGATGTACAACGGGCTCCGGCTCGTCGGCAGCCTCGGCAACGTCGAGCGCGAGTTCTCGGCGACCGGCCCGCAGTGCGTCGTCACCGTCGGCGGATCTGCTCTGCTCTCCGTCCCTTCGGGTGGCGTGAAGAACGTTTTCGTCAGTGGCATCCAGTTCCGCGCCGCGAACGGAACCGTGAACTGGCTGACGCCCACGACCAACCTGGACAGCGGCCCGATCATCCAGGACGCGACGTTCCAGGATCTGGCGTGGGTCGGGTTCGCCACCGTCATGCACGCCCGCCACCTGCGCGTCCGTATCGACCGGACGTACACCAACAACTCGACGGACACGCCGTTCAAGCTGGCCGGCAGCGATAACTACTACTGGCAGAACGGCGGCTACCTGTCGAGCACCCAGCTCGCCGCGAGCAAGTTCTACGTGTGGTTCACCCACATGAGCCGCAGCCAGTTCGGGCCGCTGTACATCACCCCGGAGAAGGCCACCGGCATCAGGATCGACGGGTCGTACGGCGGGTTCGTGTTCTCCGGGACGCTGCTCGACTCCACCGGGCGCAGCGCTACCACGGCGTGCCAGGGCGCCGCGATCCTGGTGACCGGAGGCAAGGGCCTGGTGTTCGACAAGCTGTGGTTCTTCAACAACTGTGTGAACCCGAGCTCGACGGGCCGGTCCCCGCAGGACAAGGGCCAGGTGCACCTGCGCGGCTCCACGAGTGAGGTGCTGCTCTCCGGCTGCCAGTGGGCGGGCGGCGCATCCCAGACCGTCGTGACACCGTCCGGGACCCCGGCGATCTACGCCGCGACGGGCGTCACCGGCGTCAAGGTCGTCGGGCCGATCGCACCCGCCGGCGGGACCAAGCTGCTCCAGCAGCAGTCCAGCGGCATCGTCTCCAAGGCTGCGGCCGACGACTGGACGCTGAGCGTCGCGTGATGGCTGCGCTTGGACGGGCCTCGGCGAGGGGGTCGCGTGGCATATGAACCGACCCTCGGCGAGGTCAGCAGACAGGTCGAGTCGTTCCGTGTCGACATCCGTGACGACCTCGCGCAGATCCACGCCCGCCTGGACACCTACGTCCTACGGGAGGTGTACCTCGCGGACAAGGCGGCCCTTGAACTGCGCCTCGCCCGGATGGAGCGGGAGAGCGAGGCCGCCCGGTCCGCGGCGCGGGCTGCGGTCTACGCCTGCGTCGGCGCGATCGTGTCCTCGCTGGTCGTGGGTGTCGTGATGATGCTGCTGACCAAGGGCGGGAAGTGACCGGCCCGCCCCGGCCGCGGCGCCGCCGGATCGCCGCTCGGGACCTAGCCGTGCTCGTCGCGGTGCTCCTGGCCGTCGCGGGCGCGACGCTCACCGCCGGGATCACCGCGCGGGCGCGGGCGGAGCGCTCGGAACTGGCGCAGCAGGTCGACCAGCTCGCCGCGCAGGTGCGCGGCCTCGGCGGAACGCCGGTCGTCACGCCGCGGCCGGGTGAGCCGGGGCATCCCGGAGAGCCGGGGCCGTCCGGCGGTCCGGGCCCGTCCGGCGCGACTGGTGCCGCGGGGCGGCCGGGGCCCGGCGGGACGGCGGGGAGCCGCGGCCCGTCCGGCTCGCCCGGTCCGGTGGGCCCGTCCGGCGGTGCGGGCGCTGCTGGGCAGGCGGGCAAGGACGGCGCGACCGGCGCGCAGGGGCCGGCCGGTGAGCGCGGCCCGGCCGGAGAGCAGGGCCCGCGCGGCGAGCAAGGGCCTGCCGGCCCGACATGCCCGGACGGCTACCAGGTCCGGACCGGGACCGTGATGACCGCAGACGGGCCCACCGAGGCCGCGTACTGCGCCAAGGGAGAGGAGAACGATGGCTGAGGAGACCGAGGCGACGCTCGTCGAGCGCGTCGATCAGGCGCCCGGCGTCGACCGGGCGACGGAAGCCGACGAGGAGCAGGTGCTTGCCGCGCTGTACGGCGTGCCCGACCAGTACGGCATCTACCGCGGAACGGAGATCTGACGTGGGCACCGCCGCGCAGATGCTGGCCGAAGCCCGCCGCTGGCTCGGCACGCGTGGCCGGCCGAACGCGCTCACGAACGCGTATGCGTCCCGCAACGGGTCGGAGTTCCGGGCGGTCGCCTGGTGCGACATCTCCGTGACCGAGTGGGCCCGCCGGTCAGGCAACGCCGCTGCGGTTCTCCCGGCCGGGGACCGGGCGTACACCGTCTACCACGCGCAGGACTTCCAGCGCGCGGGCCGCTGGCACGTCGGGACCGCGACCAACGTCAACGCCGCGAGGCCGGGGGACATCGTGTTCTTCGACTGGGGCGCGTCCAACTCGGTCGGTGCGATCGACCACGTCGGCGTGGTCGAGAAGGTGCTCGGCGGCGGGCGCGTCCAGACGATCGAGGGCAACACCTCGGACGCGTGCTTGCGCCGTGTGCGGGGCGCGGACGTCATCGCCGGGTACGGGCGCCCGGCCTACAGCGGGTCGTCGTCCGGCGGCGCCGCCACCTGGATGGAGGACATGGTGCAGAATCTCCCGCTCGTCAAGGACGGTTCCAAGGGCGAGCACGTCGAGACCGTGCAGGGGCTGCTGCTCGCGCGCAGCCACTCGGAGGTCAAGGTCACGGGCATGTTCGACGCGAAGACCAAGGCCGCGGTGAAGGCCGTGCAGAAGTGGGGCGGCGTCTCGGCGGACGGCGAGGTGGGGCCGAAGACGTGGCCGGTCCTGCTCCGCGTCCACAGCTAGCGGCGCGGGGGCGCGGTCTCGGCTCCGAACGCCGCAGCCGCGCCCCACCGTCCCCGAGTTCGACCTGGTTCCACGATGGCCGCCGCGCGGCGCCCTCACGACTCGCTCGTCACCAGACGGCGTATGCGACCCGAGGACGAAACTGTGACCTGGACGATCCATCACGGCGACGCGCTCGCCGTACTCCCGACCCTGCCCGACGCCTCGGTGGGCTGCATCATCACCGACCCGCCCTACAACTCCGGCGGACGCACCGCCACCGAACGCCGCGGAGACTCCGCCCGCGGCAAGTACGTCTCTGGCAACTACGCGCAGGGCCTGGCCGACTTCGCCGGCGACAACCGCGACCAGCGCTCGTTCGGATACTGGCTGACCCTGGTCATGTCCGAGTGCCTTCGAGTGGCCGTTCCCGGAGCGTCCGCGCTGGTGTTCACCGACTGGCGCCAACTCCCCGCCACCAGCGACGCGCTGCAGGCCGCGGGGTGGACCTGGCGCGGAATCATCCCCTGGCGCAAGCCGATCTCCCGCCCGTGCAAGGACGGTTTCCGCCGCGAGTGCGAATACGTGCTGTGGGCCTCATCCGGGCCGCCCGTCCGGCACGCCCAGCCCATCTACCTCCCCGGCATCGTCGAAGGCTCACAGCCCCGCGGCAAGGCCCGACAGCACATCACCCAGAAGCCCGTCGACGTCCTCCGCGAGCTGGTGAAGATCTGCCCGGCCGGCGGAACCGTCCTCGACCCGTTCGCTGGCGCCGCCTCCACCGGCGTCGCCGCAGTCGCCGAAGGGCGCGACTTCATCGGTGTCGAGATCACCGAGCACTACGCCACCATCGCCCGCGAGCGCCTGGCCACGACCGCCCCGCTCCTGCCGTTCGACGAATCCACCACCCGGGCAGCACCGACCGCCCGAACCTAAGGAGTCCCCATGTACGACAGCATCGTCCGCACCGTCGTCCCGCTCATCGTGGGCGTCCTGGTCGGCCAGGCCGCCCGCATCGGGCTCGACTTGGACGCGACTGCGGTGACCGCGGTCGTCACCCCCGCCGTCACCGCCGTCTACTACGCCGCGGCGCGGTGGATTGAGACCCGCTATCCGGCGGCCGGCCGCGTGCTGCTGTCCCTCGGGCTGGCGCGCGGCGTTCCGGCCTACGTCAGCCCCCGGTAGCCTCGACACGTCGGCGGGTGGGGAAGCCCGTCCGGCGCGAACGGCCCCCGTTCCTCCTCCGGGAGGGGCGGGGGCCGTTTCGTCATTCCGTCATGTCTGGACGTGCGCGGCATGGCGACGTATCGTTCCGGTGGGGACTTGGCACACACGGGCGGCCCGCTCTTCGCTTCGGCGGAGGGTGGGCCGTTCCGTTTTCCACAGAACGCGGTTCCAGTTCCTGTCACCGGCGCCCTGCCCACCTTGAGGCATGGACACCCTCGCGGCCTCGCCGGTAAACGCCGGGAGCGTCCCCTCTATCGTGGCGGGCATGCCTCGCGTCTGCCCGTACGGTCACCGCCTACGCCCTGGTCACGTCCTGGTGGGTTGGGCGCCGTGCGGCTGTCCGGCGGCGCGGCAGCACCACGGCGGGCACCGCACCTACCGGTGCCTGGGGTGCGAGGACGAGCACGTCACCATGGTCTGCTATATGCCGGAGCACCTGGGCGGGAGCCACCCGGCGAGCCGACACGGCTGACCGCGCGGTTATCCACAGAACGCGGTTCCAGTTCCGCCCGCCCAGCACGCCGCCCACGCTTGAGGCATGGACATCCTCGCGCCCCTCGCCCTGCTGGCCCGCTGCCTCGCGGTGTTGCCTACTGCTCCGCCCCATCCGGTGCACTGTCGAGGATGTACAGGTCCATGTACCGGAACATGCCCTGCCGGGTGACGTGGGGGATGGAGATCTCGCCGAGCCGCACCCGGCCCCGGGCGAAGCCGGGCAGCAATGCCAGGAGCGCGGTTGCCTCGTTCACGTCGGCGTCAGCGCCCTCCAGTCGGACGCGGACGGTCCGCTTCGGGATGGGTTGCATGGGTCCTCCAGTCGCTACACCGGACGCCCCGCCCCCGCCGAGGCGGAGACGGGGCGCGGTGGGGGCGTCAGCCAGTGATCGTGCCGGTGCCCTTGCAGACCCGGCACTTGGCGTTGGTCTTCTTGCTCCAGCCGGTGCCGTCGCAGGCGAAGCACTCGACGCTAGCGCTGAGCAGCGGCGTCAGGATGGTACGAATACGGGTCATATCGAAACCTCTCGTCCAAGTCATGCCAGACGGAGTCCGTGGGGATGGCTCCGCAGGCGGAGCAGTAGAAGGTGTCGAGCTGGGCCGCGATGTCGCACGGCCGATGCCTGCTACCCGTGGAGGGGCAGGGGGTGGACGCGAGCTGGCGTCCCTCTCGGGTGTAGCGATACATGTGGCAGAGAGTAGCCCTCCGATCGCTCGATCGGTATGGAACCGCGGCCCCGGGCGCGCGCCAGCAAACCCGGGGCCGCGGGGTCTCATGGACCGACGAGGCGCTCGGCAGCGATCAGCCGCGCGTCGCCGTCGGTGTCGGGCGGGACGAAGAACTTGCGGACCCGGCCGCCGGGGGCGACGCCGCGCCACCACCCGCCCGCCTCGCGCAGCAGCGTCCCTGCGATCCGGTCGTCCTGGTCGCGGAGGAAGTAGACGCCGTCAGCGCCGCTCAACTGGTACTCCGTCATCACTGCCCTCCCCAAGCGCGGCCGGTGCTCCCCTAGGGGCGGGGGTGTGGAGCACCGGCCGCGCGATCCCCCCACCCGGCCGGACGGATTCCCCAGTCCGCCGGCCGGGCATCGGGCCGCACGACCCCCGCGCGGGCCGTGCGGTGTCGGGCGGGCACGGCGGGTTGCTCCCCGGAATGGTTCCGCCGCGCCCACGCTCATCGGTGGGCCCGCAGCTTGGACCGCAGCCCCTCGGGACTGTCGGCCGTCAGGTCGGAAGCGCGGTCCAGGACGTTGCTCGTCGGTGCACCGCGGCTGGCCCACCACCGGCGACCGTCGTCGGTCTCGGTCTCGGTGATGTTCCAGCCCGGGAACTCGGCGCACAGCTCGGCCGCCGTCAGTTCTCCCTCGGGGCCGGCCAGGTTCCCAGCCCGCCGCAACGCGCCCTTCACCGTCGTGATCGCCTCGAACGGCTTGTCGGCCTCACACAGCCAAATCCCGCCCGCCCAGGTGAACCACCACCGGTCGAAGTCACCGGCACGCCGACGGCAATCGAGCCGGACGCCCCGGCTGTCCGGGCCGTCCGTCACCTGAAGCAGCCCGCTCTTGATCTCGGCCGTAAAGCCCTGGCCACGAAACGCGACCGCCAGGCTCGCCAGGAGGGCGGGACCGCCTGGCTCGGGGATCGGCTCGGTCGCAGTGGACTGATCGTCCGGCTGGCCCGCCTTCGCCGAGGTCATGCTGGCTCGCGGATGGTGAGTGCGCGGAGAACCCGCTGCACGGCGTCATCCAGTCCGTCCGCCGGTCCCAGGGCATCGCCGCTGTCCCAGTAGAACCAGCTCCGCCCGTCCCGTCCCGTCCCGACCAAGACCACACCTGACAGGAGCTCCCATCCGCGCCCGTCTCGCATGTCGGTGTTGGCCACCGAAAGGACGGGGACGTCGATGTCGAACTCGCGGAGCACTCGCAGCTCGTCATTCGGGGCGAGGGCTTCGGCGAGCGTTTCGAGATGACCGATGGCCGTGCTGCGTGGGTTCACCTGGGACCTCCTGGCGGGTGATGTGTCTACAAGCCAGCCATCCGGGAGGCAGTTCGCCAATCACCAGTACGGCACCAGGCCGAGCGCGCGCTTGGTGCCACATTGGCACCAATGCAGGTGGCCGCGAGGCCGTCAGGCTTCTAACGTGAAGTGACCGAGTGCACATCGCAGGTGAGTCGGAGGGCTGGATGCCCGAGAGCAGGATGTGCCCCGGATGCCGGGTCACTGTGATCTCTCGTTACAACGCCGCGGCACTATGCGGGCCGTGCCAGCGCCAGGGCCGGCATGCCGAAGCACGGATGCCGGTGTGGCTGTGGGACTCCGGACCGATGCGCAGGGCCCTCGCCGACCTGAACCTGGGCACGGTGTTGGCGGTACTGCGCGCCGCCGCCGGCCTCACCCAGCAGGAGCTGGCTGACCTTGTGCCTGGGTGGACCAAGACGAAGGTCACCCGGATCGAGTCCGGGGAGCGGGCCACCTTGTACGACGTCCGCGAGCTACTGGTCTGGGCGGATGCCGTCTACATGCCGCGCGAGGCGCTCGCGCCTCTGTTCCTCGGCAGTGCTGACGCCGGCTTGGGGCTTCCCGCCCCGGAAGGTTCGGAGACATTGGACCGTAGGACTTTCAACGGCAGCATCGCCGCTGTGGCGGCGGCTGCCTTGCTGCCCGGCCGCTACAGCACCCCCGACCGCGTCGGCCAGGCCCACATCACCTATCTGCGTTCCTGCGCGGACGAGTTGTGGACCCGCGACTGGGCGGCCGGCGGCGGCGCGCTGCTGCGCCAGGCCGTCAACCTCTTCGGCCGGGCCAAGGCGATGCTAGACGAGAGTGACTACTCGCCACGGCTCGGTGCGGATCTGCTGGGCGTAAGCGCGGGCCTGGGCGTGTGCGGCAGCTTCATGGCGTTCGACTCCGGAGAGCTGGCGCTTGCCAGGCGCCTATCGCAGGAGGCGGCGCTGCTCGCCGACAGCACGGACGATGCCGTGCTGCGCGCCCACGTGTACGTGACCATGGCATTGCAGTCCACGGCGCTGGCCCGACTGAGTGTCCGGCGCGGCCCCGCCCGCGAGGCAATGCGGACCCTGGGCATCGCTGAACAGGCCGCCAAGCATGAACCCTCGCCCAAGCTGCACGCCCTGATCCACATGCGGACGGCCACCGCCGCAGCACTACTCGGCGACGAGGGCGTCGCCCGGAGCTCCATCACCGCCGCACGTCGCGAACTCGACCGCGGCGACCACCCGGACGACCCGGTCGCGTTCGGGTTCGTGACACCGGCCGAGATCCTGGGGCATGAGGCGCGAATGTTCGCCGACCTGGGCGACCCGGTCCGCGCGGTGGCCCTGTACACGCAGGTGACCGACGCGCCGGATCTCCCTCCCCGCAACCGCGCGTTCTATCAGGCTGCACTGGCTGAGACGCAGTTGGCGGCCGGTGCGAGAGCCGACGCTCTGGAGACCGGGGACCGGACGCTGGATGCTCTGGAGGGGCCGGTGAGCTCGGTTCGCGTACTCAATACCCTGCGCCCGTTGACTCACCAGAATGACGATTTTCGGGATCGGTTCGAGGCGGTGGCACGGACGCTGTCTGCCGAGTAGCGTCCGCGGGATGAGCGACCTTGAGTTTCGGCAGTACGACGCGGACGGGGCCCGAGCCATCAGGGGCACTGTCGATCTGATCTACCGGGACGCCTACGCCGCAGCGATCGACTCAGGTGATCCGTTCGATTCGCCCGAGCAGTTCATGCACCGCTTCGACGCCTACACCGCACCCCCCGGGCGCGGCCTCACCATGGTCATCGCTTTCGACCAGGGCGAGCCCGTCGGGCAGACGTGGGGGTGGCCGCTCGGCCCGAACGCCGCCTGGTGGACCGGGCTCACCGAGGAGCCCGAGCCCGGGTTCGCGGAGGAGGACGGCGCCCGCACCTTCGCCCTTAGCGAGATCATGGTCCGACAGGGGTGGACGGGGCGCGGGGTGGCCCATGCGCTGCACGACGCGTTGCTGAGCACACGGCAGGAGCGTCGCGCGACGCTCCTCGTCGAAGCCGACAACCAGACCGCCTACCGCGCCTACGAGTCGTGGGGTTGGCGCCGCGTCAGCCAGTTGCGGCCCGCGTGGGACGACGCCCCGACGTTCGACGTCCTGGTACGTCCGCTGCCTGTACGGCCGACGGCCTGACGGATGCAGCCAGCTCCGACGTACACCGCCCCGCCGCCTCATCACACGTGAGGGGCGGGGCGTCGTCTCATCTCAGGAGGCAGCGTCCACCGGACGCCCCGTCGGTCGGCCCTGTCGTCGCGGGCCGCCCGCCGCCACGGCCCGTTCACCAAGGCGGGCTGCTGTCACCATCCGGCCACCTTCACGCACCATCACGCGGGGCACATCGAGGGCACATCGACCCGTGAATGTGCATGATCCGACGTGATGGTGCGTGAGGTACTTGAGCAGGTCAAGCAGTGTTCGGCGCTATCACTCCAAGGTGGGAATGTCCGATGTACAGAACGAGGACATGCGGAAGATCTCGGCGTGGGCGGCGATCATCGCGGTGCCGACCGCGTTCGCCGGGATCTACGGGATGAACTTCAAGCACATGCCCGAGCTGGACTGGACGCTCGGGTACCCGCTGGTCCTGGTCGTCATCGCGATCGTCTGCGCCGCCCTGTTCCGCCGCCTCCGCGCGAGCGGCTGGCTCTGAGCGGCCCTGGACGGGGCGTTCATCTCTTCGGCGGGCCCGGGGCGAGCAGTGCGGCCCACAGGTGGGACTCGGCGCCCTTGGCCTCCAGCCGGCGCCGGATGCGCTCCACGTTTCCCCGCGTGGGCAGCGTCAGCCGGATCAGCGCCGGGTAGCCGAGCACGAACCCGAGGACGAACAGCGGCTCGTCCTGCTCGATCAGGGCCAGCAGCAACCCGACCAGGATGACCGCCTCGCTCAGCGCGAAGCGCAGCAGCAACGACTGGCGGAACTGCATCAGGGCCGCGCGCGCCACCTCGGGGGCGGGCGTCCCGGGACCCGGCCGCAGCGGGCCCGGGACCCGGATCGCGATCAGCGTGGTCGCCACCGCGACCACGGGCAGCAGGAGGTAGGCCCACAGGGGCCCGGCGGCGAACCGGTCACCGCTGTCGCGCACGATGAGCGGCGATATCGCCAGGATCAGCACCGGCGCCACCACGAGCACCAGCACCATGGAGCGCATCTGGCCGAGGACCGTCCCCGACGTCAGGGAGGCCCGGTAGCCGGGATCGTTCGCGCTCGCCGCGCCGAGCACCGGCTCCCCGCCCTGCCCGTCGCCATCAGTGGGCTTCGGCGGGTGCATCGAAGAGTTCTCTGGCGCCATGGTTGCGAACTCTAACCCGCAGGCCACCCCCCGCAATAGAAGGTGAGGGCGAACCCGCCCGCCGGGCGATTCACATCGAACCGCTTGTCACGGGAGCCTGATTCACCGCGGCTAGGCGGTGATCGCCCCGGCCGCGAGCAGGCCGAGCAGGACGCCGCCGAGGGCCACCCGGTAGTAGACGAAGACCATCGTCGAGTGCTTGGTCAGGAACCTGAGCAGCCACGCGATGCAGGCGTACCCGACGACGAACGAGACCAGGGTCGCGATCGCCGCGGGGAGGATCTGGAGCCCGCCGCCCGCCGCGTGCCGCATCTCGAACCCGCCCGACAGCACCACGGCGGGGACCGAGAGCAGGAAGGAGTAGCGGGCCGCGGCCTCGCGCGTGTAGCCGAGGAACAGCGCCCCGGTCAGAGTGGAACCCGACCGGGAGGAGCCGGGGATCAGCGCCAGCGTCTGGAACCCGCCGATGATCAGGCCGTCCCGCAGGTTCAGGTCGGCGACGCCGCGCTGCCTCCGTCCGGCCCACTCGGCGACCATGAGCAGCAGGCCCATCACGATCAGCGTGGTGGCGTTGAGCCACAGGTTGCGGGCCGCGCCCTCGATGAACGACTTGGAGGCCAGCCCGACGACGGCGACCGGGACGGTACCGAGCCCGATGTACCAGCCCATCCGGGCGTCCTGGTGACTCCGCAGCCCGGGGGTCCAGAGGCTCCGGGTCCAGGTGGTGAGGATCCGGACCAGGTCGCTCCAGAAGTAGAGCAGCACCGCCGCGATCGTGCCGAGCTGGATGACCGCGCTGAACGGCGCCCCCGGGTCGTCCCAGCCGAGGAGCCTGGGCACGAAGAGCAGGTGGCCCGAGCTGGAGATGGGCAGGAACTCGGTGAGCCCCTGGACGGCCCCGAGCACGGCCGCTTCCACGACGTTCACAGGCGGAGGTCCCCTCACGGACGGGCCGGGCGGCGTCGCACGGCGATCTACGAAGAGTAACTCCGGCGGGACGCTCCGGTCCGGGCCGCGTGCCGGTGAGGCCGCAGGCGCACCCCTTTGACCTGCGGCGACGTCACGGGGCTCCATGAGGGTGTCGGCCGACCGTCATCCGTCGCTCACCCCCCGGCCACCTTCGGAGCCCGCGTCCGGCCCTCGGACGCGGGCGGGGCGTGAGGGCCGGGTGGGTCCGCTCTCGCGGAACGCTACTGTGAGCCCTCATGAAGGAGCGTCACCTCGGGCGGAGCGGGCTCATGGTGTCCCGGCTGGGCCTCGGCACCATGACCTGGGGACAGGACACCGAGCCCGCCGAGGCCGCCGCGCAGCTGACCGCGTTCGTGGACGCCGGGGGCACCCTGGTCGACACCGCCGACGTCTACAGCGACGGCGACAGCGAGCGGATCCTCGGCGCGCTGCTGCGCGAGCTGGTGGACCGGGACGACCTCGTCGTCGCGACCAAGGCCGCGATCCGTCCCAACGGCCGCTACGACGCCTCCCGGCGGCACCTGCTAGGCGCGCTGGACGCCTCGCTCGACCGGCTGGGCCTGGAGCACGTCGACCTGTGGCAGCTCCATGTCTACGACCCGGCGACGCCGCTGGAGGAGACCCTGTCGGCGCTGGACGAGGCGATCGCCTCCGGCCGGACCCGGTACGTGGGGGTGTCCAACTACGCGGGCTGGCAGGTCGCCAAGGCCGCGGCCTGGCAGCGTGCCTGGCCGGGCCGCGCACCGGTGGTGTCCGCGCAGCTGGAGTACTCGCTGCTGCGCCGCGACATCGAGCGCGAGGTGGTCCCGGCCGTGCTGGACGCCGGGGCCGGGCTGCTGCCGTGGTCGCCGCTCGGCCGCGGGGTGCTCACCGGCAAGTACCGCACCGGCATCCCGGCCGGTTCGCGCGCCGCCGCGCCGCACTTCGCCGAGTTCGTCCAGCCCTACCTCGACGAGGAGTGCGGGCGCATCGTGGAGTCGGTGGTGACCGCCGCCGAGGGCCTCGGGGTGTCCCCGCTCAGCGTGGCGCTCGGCTGGGTCCGCGACCGTCCCGGCGTCGCCGCGCCGATCGTCGGCGCGCGGACGGCGGCGCAGCTCGTCCAGGCCCTGGAGAGCGAGGATCTCACCCTGCCGAACGAGATCAGGGCCGCGCTCGACGACGTCTCCGACATGTCCTCCGCCCATCCGTGACCGTCCCGGCCGTCCATGGCACGCTCAGGACGGTCCGCACCGCCAGACCTGACCAAGCCGTACGGGAAGCACGTGACCGACTCAAACGACGCCCAGACCGACCCCACCGACGCGCCCGACGCCCCCGCGCCGCCGGCCCCCCGAGCCGGGGCGGCGACCGCCCGGCTCGGCGAGCTGCTCGCCTCGGCCGGCGTGCCCGCGTCCTTCACCGCCCGCACCGCGGCACGGCTCGGCCCGGACGCGGCCGGACGGCTGCGCGCCGATCCCTGGCGGCTGCTGAAGGTGCCCGGGGTGCAGCCCCGGCAGGCCGACCACTTCGCCCGCCGGCTGCTGGGGGAGGACGCCCGCCCGGACGACCCGCGCCGGGGCAGGGCGCTCGCGCTGCACGTCCTGACCGGCGCCGCCCGCGACGGGCACACCGTGACGCCGGCCGCCGACGTGGTGGCCGCGCTCGAGCGCATCCGGGCGGCCGACCCGCGCCGGGCCGTCGAGGACGCGCTGAACGAGGGCGAGGCGCTGGCGCTCACCGAGGAGCCCTCCTTCGACGAGGCCGGCTTCGACGAGGACGAGGACGCCGAGCCGCCCGAGCCCGAGGAGACGCTCGGCCTGGCCCGGTGGGCGCTGGCCGAGGAGGCCGCGGCCGAGGGGTTCCAGCGGCTGACGTTCACCGCGGCGCCGCTGCTGGACGACGCGGCGGTCAAGGAGCTGCGGGCCGGGCTGTCCGAGGACCGCTCGCTGGCCCTGACGGCCGCGCTGCGCACCGGGGTGAGCGTCCTGCGCGGCGCGCCCGGCGACGTGGAGCGCACCGCCGTGCACATCGCGGAGGCCGCGGCCGGCGCGGGGCTCCGCGCCGCCGTCGTCGCCCCGACCGAGCGTGCCGCCGCCGTCCTCGCCGCCCAGGTGAGCGCGGCGGGGCGCGGCGGGGACGGCGACGGCGCCCCGGACGCGAGCGCAACGGACGCGAGCGCAGCGGACGCGAGCGCAGCGGACGCGAGCGCAACGGATGAGGGCGCAGCGGACCGAGGCACTGCGGGCGCGGACGCGGGCGTCGTGGTGACCTCGCTGCACCGGCTGCTGGAGCCGCAGGACGATCCCTCGGCGGCGCCGGGCACGATCGTGTTCGGGCGGGGCGAGCAGCGTCCGTTCGAGCTCGACCTGGTGGTGCTTCCGGACGCCGCCGGGCTCGACGTGGAGCTGTGCGCGGTGCTGGTGGAGGCCTGCGCCGACGGCACCCACCTGATGCTGGGCGGCGAGCCCGGCGCGCTGCCGCCCGCCGGTCCCGGCCGCCCCCTCGGCGACCTGGAGGACTCCGAGACGGTCCCGGTCATCGAGCTGGACGCCGCGCCGTCCGGCGGCCCCCTCGGCACGCTGACGGCCGCGGTGCGCGCGGGCGACCTCGTCGCCGTCGAGGCTCCGGGCAAGGAGGTCGTGATCGTCCCCGCCGCGAGCGCCGGGGAGGCGGTGCACCGGGCCGTGCAGCTGGTGACCGACTCGATCCCCCGGGCCCTCGGCGTCCCCCTGGAGGAGATCCAGGTGGTGGCCCCGGCGGCCGGCGGCGAGGCGGGCGCCACGGCGCTCAACGCCGCGCTCAAGGCGCGGCTGAACCCGGGCCCCGGCGCGTACGGCGGGCTGGACCCGGGCGACCGGGTGGTCGTCGCCGCGCCGCTCCGGCAGGCCGCGGCGGGCGAGATCGGCGTCGTCACCGGCGCGGGCCCGGACGGCCTGGAGATCGAGTTCGCCGGCGGGCCGGTCACCGTGGCGGCCTCCGACGCGTCCGGGCTGCGGCACGGCTGGGCCGTCCCGGTGTGGCTGGGGCGGGGCACCCGGCCGGCCGCGGTGGTGGCGGTCATGTCCGAGGACGGCGCGGGCGCCGCGCTGTCGCGGCCGGCCGTCTCGGCCGCGTTCGGGATGGCGCGCCGGCACCTGTCGGTGGTGCAGGCGGCCGGTCCCGCGCTCGCCCGCGCCGTGCGGGAGACGGGCGCCCCCGCGCGCCGCACCAGGCTGGCGAGGCTGGTGGTGCCGTGAGAAATCCCGGTGCCGATGTTTACCCGTGACGCCGCGTGAGGCACGATCGATGCCGAGGGCGCGAGCGTGACCGTGACCATGCCGTCCCAAGATCGCTGGACGGCATGTCGACAACTGCATCCGGCATTTGAGGAGTGACATGCCCCAGCGACGACGCTTCAGGCGGCTCGGCTCGGCGACGACGGTCTCGGCGGGCGCCCTGGTGCTGCTGTTCCTCGGCGCTCCGGCGGCGTCCGCGGGTACGGCGGGCACGAGCGGGCAGAAGCCGTGCAAGAAGGGCACCGACCCCGCCAGCACGATCGAGAACTGGAAGTGCCAGCTCGGCAACATGCGCGAGAGCCTCACCCCGAAGCCCCCGCAGAAGTCCCCGCAGAAGTCGCCCGCCGGGAAGCCGAAGAGCACCTCGGTGGGCAAGAAGGTCAAGAAGCGCACCCCGGCGCGCACGCCGTCCCGCCCGTCCACGCCGTCCGGGGGCGTGCCGTCCGGCGGCGGGGCCAGCGCGCAGAGCGCCCCGAGCGGGCTGCGGCCCTACTCCCCCGGCACGGCCCCCGAGGCCGGCTCCGGGCTGCCCGGCGTCCTGCCGACGCCCGAGGTCGCGGCCGCCCCGCGCGGCTACCCGCCCCCGGCCGGAACGGGCGCCGGCGGCACCGTGCCGCAGGCGCGCCTCATCTCGGCCGTGGCGGCCTCCCCGCGCGACGACGACCGTACGGTGTGGGTCGCCGCCGCCGCGGGCGCGGCGGGCGCCGTGGGCGCGCTCAACCTCAGCGTGATCGGACGCCGCCGGCGCCGCGTGTTCTGACCGCACGGCAACGGCGAGGCCCCTCCCCCGGAAGCTGTGGGGAGGGGCCTCGCCGTGAGCCGCGCCGCGCGCTGCCCGCCTGCCTGCCTGGCGTCCGCTACCCGGCCGTCTCGGCGGACCCGGCGCCGACGGCGTGCAGCCCGCCGTCCACGTGGACGATCTCGCCCGTCGTCGCGGGGAACCAGTCCGACAGCAGCGCCGCGCACGCCCGCGCGGTCGGCTCGCTGTCCTTGATGTCCCAGCCGAGCGGGGCCACCTGCGGCCACAGCTCGGTCATCCCCTCGAACCCGGGGATGCTCTTGGCGGCCATCGTGGCGAGCGGGCCCGCGGCGACCAGGTTGACCCGGATGCCCTTCGGGCCGAGGTACTTGGCCAGGTAGCGCGAGCACGACTCCAGGCCGGCCTTGGCCACGCCCATCCAGTCGTACACCGGCCACGCCTTGGACGCGTCGAAGTCGAGCCCGACCACCGACCCGCCCTCCGTCATCAGCGGCAGGCAGGCCATGGTCAGCGACTTGAGCGAGAACGCCGAGGCGTGCACGGCGGTCGCCACGTCCTCCCACTCGGTCTCCAGGAAGTTGCCGCCGAGCGCGGTCTGCGGCGCGAACGCGATGGCGTGCATGACGCCGTCGAGCCGGTCGATGCCGTGCCCGCGCAGCGCGCCCTCCAGCCCGGCGAGCTGCTCGGCGTCGGTCACGTCCAGCTCGACGACCGGGGGCGGGGAGTCGGGGCCGGACGGCAGCCGCTTGGCGGTCCGCTGCGTCAGCGTCGGCCGCGGGAACGCGGTGAGGACCACCTCGGCGCCCTGCTCCTGCGCGACCCGCGCGACGTGGAAGCCGATGGAGGCGTCGGTGAGGACACCGGTGACCAGGATGCGCTTGCCTTCGAGGATTCCCATGTCGTTCAGTGCCCCATTCCGAGTCCGCCGTCGACGGGGATCACGGCCCCGGTGATGTAGCCCGCGTCCACTCCCGCTACGAAGGCCACCGCCTTGGCGACCTCCTCCGGCTGCGCCATCCGGCCGAGCGGGATCGCGGCGGTGATCCCCTTCTGCTGCTCCTCGGTCAGCGCCTGGGTCATGTCGGTGTCGACGAACCCGGGAGCGACCACGTTGACGGTGATGTTGCGCGACCCGAGCTCGCGGGCCAGCGACCGGGCCAGGCCGACCATGCCCGCCTTGGACGCGGCGTAGTTCGCCTGGCCCGGCGAGCCGAGCAGCCCGACCACCGACGAGACCAGCACGATGCGTCCGCTGCGCTTGCGCATCATGCCCTTCACGCCGCGCTTGGCGACGCGGAACGCGCCGGTCAGGTTGGTGTCGAGCACGGAGGTGAAGGTGTCCTCGCTCATGATCGCCAGGAGCGTGTCCTTGGTGATCCCGGCGTTGGCCACCACGACCTCGACGGGGCCCTGCTCCGCCTCGACCTTGGCGAACGCCGCGTCGACGTCCTCCATGCTGGTCACGTCGCAGCGCACCCCGAACAGGCCCGCGGGGGGCTCGCCGGAGCGGTAGGTCACGGCCACCGCGTCGCCGGCGGCGGCCAGCTCGCGGGCGATGGCCAGACCGATGCCCCGGTTACCGCCGGTCACGAGGACAGAGCGACTCATGTGTCGTACCCCTCCATTAGCTGTGTCCGCCGGGGGTTCCCCCAGCTGAGCTGCGGTGTGTCGTTCCATCACAACAGCGACCGAGATTATCGGTCCCCCGGCGGTATGGAGATGTACCGAACCGACAAGATCCCCTCTCCTCGCTTTGTTCGGAGCGCCTCCGGGGCGGACGGAGTAGGTTGCGGAGAGTGCATGACATCGATCCCGCCTTCACCGCGCTGCCGCTGCGCGCGCTGGCCGACGCGGCGCTGAGCCGGGCCCGGGAGCTGGGCGCCGAGCACGCCGACTTCCGCCTGGAGCGCATCCGGAGCCAGACCCTCCGACTACAGGACGCCGCCCTGGAGACCGCCCTGGACGCCGACGACTTGGGCCTGTCGGTCCGGGTCGTCAAGGACGGCACCTGGGGCTTCGCCGCCGGCATCGACCTCACCCCGGACGGCGCCGCCCGGGTGGCCGCGCAGGCCGTCGAGGTCGCCGCGGTCGCCTCCCCCGTCAACCGCGAGCCCATTCAGCTGGCCCCGGAACCCGTGCACGGCGAGCGGACCTGGGTCTCGTCGTACGAGACCGACCCGTTCGAGGTGCCGACGACCGACAAGGTCGCGCTGCTGGCCGACTGGAGCCGCCGGCTGCTCGGCGACGCCCATGTCGACCACGTCGACGCCACCCTGCTCCAGGTCAAGGAGAACAAGTTCTTCGCCGACCTGGCCGGCAACGTCACCACCCAGCAGCGGGTCCGCCTGCATCCGGTGGTCAACGCCGTCGGCATCGGCGACGGCGTCGTCGACACCATGCGGACCCTCGCCCCGCCGGCCGGGCGGGGCTTCGAGTGGCTGACCGGCGCGCACTGGGACTGGGACGGCGAGCTCGCCCGCATCCCCGGCCTGCTCGCCGAGAAGCTGGCCGCGCCGTCGGTCGACGCCGGCGTGTACGACCTGGTCGTCGACCCGTCCAACCTGTGGCTGACCATCCACGAGTCGATCGGGCACGCCACCGAGCTCGACCGGGCGCTCGGGTACGAGGCCGCCTACGCGGGCACCTCGTTCGCCACCCCCGACAAGCTCGGGAACCTCCGGTACGGGTCGCCGGTCATGAACATCACCGGCGACCGCACCGCCGAGCACGGGCTTGCCACCATCGGCTACGACGACGAGGGCGTGCGGGCCCAGTCGTTCGACATCGTCTCGGGCGGCCTGTTCACCGGCTACCAGACCGACCGCCGCATCGCCCGCCTCACCGGCGCCGAGCGCTCCAACGGCTGCGCGTTCGCCGACTCGTCGGCGAGCATGCCGATCCAGCGGATGGCGAACGTGTCGCTCCGGCCCGACCCGGACGGGCCGGGCACCGATGAGCTGATCGCCGGGATCGACCGCGGCATCTACGTCGTGGGCGACAAGAGCTGGTCGATCGACATGCAGCGGTACAACTTCCAGTTCACCGGGCAGCGCTTCTACCGGATCGAGAACGGCCGCCTGGCCGGCCAGCTCCGCGACGTCGCCTACCAGGCGACCACCACCGACTTCTGGAACTCCATGGAGGCGGTCGGCGGCCCGCAGACCTACGTCCTGGGCGGCGCGTTCAACTGCGGCAAGGGCCAGCCGGGCCAGGTCGCCCCGGTCAGCCACGGCTGCCCCTCCGCGCTGTTCCGCGGGGTCAACATCCTCAACGCCCTGAAGGAGGCCGGCCAGTGAGCGTGGCCAAGGCGCGCCGCGCGCGCTGGACCGACGAACGCGCGCAGCGACGAAGGAGCGAGCACGTGACGAGGGAAGCGCGTGCGGAAAAGCGCGCCGCAGGTGAGCGGGGAGCACAGAGCGAGCCTGAGGCGCGCCGCGCGCGCTGGACCGAGGAACGCGCGCAGCGACGAAGGAGCGAGCACGTGACGAGGGAAGCGCGTGCGGAAAAGCGCGCCGCAGGTGAGCGGGGAGCACTGTGAGCGTGATCAAGCCGCAGGAGGCGGTGGAGCGGGCGCTGGGGCTGTCGCGGGCGGACGACTGCATCGTCATCGCCGAGGAGTCGGGGGGCGCCAATCTGCGGTGGGCGGGGAACACGCTGACCACCAACGGGGTCACGCGGTCGAACCGGCTGACCGTGATCGCGCTGCGGGAGACCGGCGGGGGCGTCGCGGCGGGGGTGGTGTCGCGGGCGGCCGTGGGCGCGGACGGGATCGAGGAGCTGGTCCGGGCCGCCGAGGCCGACGCGGCGGGCAACGGGGCGTCCGAGGACGCGGCGCCGCTGGTCGCGGGCGACGGGTCGGGGGAGCGGGGGTGGGACGATCCGCCGGGCGAGACGGGCATCGGGGTGTTCGGCGAGCTCGCGCCGGCGCTCGGCGCGGCGTTCGGCGCGGCCGAGGCGCGCGGCGACCGGCTGTACGGGTTCGCCAACCACACGCTGACCTCGACGTTCATGGGCAACTCGGCGGGGCTGCGGCTGCGCCACGACCAGCCGACCGGGCTGCTGGAGCTGAACGCCAAGGGGTCGGGCGGGTCGGCGTGGACGGGGGTCGGCACCCGCGACTTCACCGACGTGGACGTGCCGGGGCTCACCGCGGGCCTGGCGCGGCGGCTCGACTGGGGCGAGCGCCGGATCGACCTGCCCGCCGGGCGGTACGAGACGCTGCTGCCGCCGAGCGCGGTCGCCGACCTGATGATCTACCTGTACTGGTCGGCGGGGGCGCAGGACGCCCAGGACGGCCGGACGGTGTTCAGCGCGCCGGGCGGCGGCACCCGGGTCGGGGAGAAGCTGGCGAGCCTGCCGGTGTCGCTGACCAGCGACCCGCGCGCGGCGGGGCTGGAGTGCGCGCCGTTCGTGGTGGCGCACTCGTCCAGCCGCGAGTCGTCGGTGTTCGACAACGGCGTCGGCCTGGGCGCCACCGACTGGATCTCCGGCGGCACCCTCACCTCGCTCGCCCAGACGCGGCATTCGGCGGGGCGCACCGGGCTGCCGCTCACCCCGGCGGTCGACAACCTCTCGATGACCGGGCCGGGAGGCGGCGCCACGCTGGACGACATGGTCGCGCGCACCGGGCGCGGGCTGCTGCTGACCTGCCTGTGGTACATCCGGGAGGTCGACTCGCAGCGGCTGCTGCTCACCGGCCTCACCCGCGACGGGGTCTACCTCGTCGAGGACGGCGAGGTGGTGGGGGCGGTCAACAACTTCCGGTTCAACGAGAGCCCGGTGGACCTGCTGTCGCGGCTCACCGAGGTCGGCGCGACCGGGCCGACCCTGCCGCGCGAGTGGTCGGACTACTTCACCCGGGCGGCGATGCCGGCGCTGCGGGTGGCCGACTTCAACATGTCGACGGTCTCGAAGGCGTCCTGAGGCGGGCCGGGGCCGCGGGACCGCCCTCGGGCGGCCCGCGGGTCCCCGGGCCCGCGTCCTGGGCTCCGCGGGGCGCTCAGTCGTCCTCCAGGCGGAAGCCGACCTTCATCCCCACCTGGAAGTGCGCCACCTCCCCGTCGGCGATCTGGCCGCGGACCTGGGTGATCTCGAACCAGTCCAGGTGCCTGAGGGTGCGCGAGGCGCGCCGGACCCCGTTGCGGACGGCCTCCTCCATCGAGTCGGGAGAGGTCCCCACGATCTCGGTCACCCGGTACGTGCGATCGGTCATGTCACTCCTTCCCCAGTCGTTGCCCAACCTGGTGTCGCGTGCCGGACTCCATGGGCTTACCGTGGAAACGTGAAGGTCAATCCACATCGGGGGCCCGAGGTCTACACGGTCACCGACGCGCCCCGCCCGATCTCCGAGGACATCGGGCACCGGCAGCGGCGCTATCTGATGTCCATGGCCATCCGCACGGGCTGTTTCGTCGGCGCGGTTGTGAGCGGCATGGCGGGCGCCCCGTTCTGGGCGGTCGGAGTCCTGGTGCTGGGCGCGCTGTTCCTGCCCTACATCGCCGTGGTCGTGGCGAACGGGGGGCGCGAACCGCAGGCGCGGGCGCGCTTCCAGGACGCCGGCGGGCCGCAACACAAGCCCGTTTCCGGACAGCGGCCGGAAATCGGGTCGTGACATTCTCTTGACTAACAGCGGGGGGTTTCGGTGTACGATTTGTACCGGCGCTCTGATCCCCCGTCGGAGCGCCCGTGCCGGTGTTCCGGGCCCCCGTCGGAACACCGATGATGCGGCGCCGGGTGGATTGCCCCCGTATCCACCCGGCGCCGCTTTTCATGTCCGGGATCTTCCGGCGAACTCCCCGTTGCCCCCTTTTGAAAGCGCGCGGCACGGATCGTCGTACCGGGCATAGAACGCAAGGCCCAACTCTGGCCTGCTCCGGCCAGGCACCAAAACGGCCGTCGCCGCCGTCGGGCGAGGCCCGGCCCGGCTGGGAACCGGACCCGCCGCGCAGGGGGACGACCCGAACCGCCCGGTGCAGATCATCATGTTCGGGTATGGGGAACGCGTGGGCCCAGGCGGGCGGCCCGCTCCCCGCCACCGATCTCCCGCCGCACCGCCCGGCCCGCCGATGGTTCTAGAATCAGATTCGAAGATGCTGTGACGTTCCGTCAGCCGTCCGGCTGATCGTGTGGGAGAGGGGCAGGCCGTGCGCCGTACCGTGTTCAACGAGGACCATGAGGCGTTCCGAGCGACGATCCGCGACTTCATCGCGGCCGAGGTCGTGCCCGTCTTCCCCGACTGGGAGGAGGCCGGCCACCCGCCCCGGGACTTCTACAACAAGCTCGGCGAGCTGGGCGTCTTCGGCATCACCGTGCCTGAGGAGTACGGCGGGGCGGGCGAGGACAGCTTCAAGTACGCCGCGGTGATCTCCGAGGAGACCGCCCGCGCCGCGGTGAACTTCGGCTCCACCACCGTGCACGTGAACCTCGTCCTGCCCTACCTGCTCCAGTACGGCAGCGAGGAGCAGAAGAAGCGGTGGCTGCCGCCCTTCATGTCCGGCGACATGATGACCGCGATCGCGATGACCGAGCCCGGCACCGGCTCCGACCTCGCCGGGATGCAGACCACCGCGAAGCTGGACGGCGACCACTACGTCCTGAACGGGGCCAAGACCTTCATCACCGGCGGCGTGCTCGCCGACATGGTGCTGGTGGTCGCCCGCACGTCCCCCGCGACGCCGGAGAACCGCCGCGCCGGGCTGTCGATCCTCTGCGTCGACACCAAGAGCGAGGGCTACCAGGTCGGCCGCAAGCTCCAGAAGATCGGGCTGCGCACCTCCGACACCGCCGAGCTGTCGTTCACCGACGTGCGGGTGCCGGTGGAGGACCTGCTCGGCGAGGAGGGCCGCGGGTTCGAGTACCTGGCGCACAACCTGGCCGAGGAGCGGCTCGCGATCGCCGTCCAGTCCTACGCCTCGGCCGCCGCCGCGGTGGAGTTCGCCACCGCCTACGTCAAGGACCGCACGGTCTTCGGCAAGAGCGTCGCCTCGTTCCAGAACACCAAGTTCGTGCTCGCCGAGTGCGACACCGAGGTGGAGGCCGCCCGCTCGATGGCCGACCGCGCGATGGAGGCGCACGACCTCGGCGAGCTGACGCCCGCCGACGCGGCCAAGACCAAGCTGTTCTGCACCGAGGTGCAGGCCCGCGTCGTCGACAAGTGCCTCCAGCTCCACGGCGGCTACGGCTACATCCTGGAGTACCCGATCGCCCGCCTGTACACCGACGCCCGCGTCACCCGGATCTACGGCGGCACCAGCGAGGTCCTCAAGACCATCATCGCCAAGCAGCTCGGCGTCTGAGCCCCGGCGCGGCGCGCTCAGCGGCGCCGCGCTGCCGTCCGCGGTGGTCGTCGCCGGGGTCCGGGGGTCACGGCTGGTGCGCCGTCCGCGGTGTCATGGCCGGTGCGGTGCGGCGGCGGCGAGCTGCTCGGCGAGCACGCGGGGCGCCTCCACCAGGGACGGCCCGTACCAGGTGAGGTACCGGCCGCTGACCAGCGCCGCGTCGGTGCCGGGGAACGCCTCGGGGCCGTCGTCGGCGGTGAAGCGGTACGGCTCGTCGGGCAGGACGACCAGGTCGGCGCCCGCCGCCGTCAGCTCGTCCAGCGGGATCTTGGGGTACCGCTCGGCGTGCCCGCCGTAGAGGTTGCCGACGCCGAGGCGCGCCAGGACGTCGCCGGTGAAGGTGCCGTGGCCGACGACCATCCAGGGGCGCCGCCAGATCGGGACGACGGCGGCGCGGTGCGCGGAGGGCGCGGTCTCCCGCCAGGCGCGGGCGGCGTCGGCGAGCCAGGCCGGGGCGGGGACGCGGCAGCCCTCGACGAGCATCCGGCGCAGGGACGCCAGCGCCTCCTCGACGGTGCGGATCTCGGTCATCCACACCGGGATCCCGGCGGCGCGCAGCGCCTCGACGTCGGGCGCGCGATTCTCCTCGGTGTTGCCGATCACGAGGTCGGGTTCGAGGGCGGCGACGCGGCCGAGGTCGGGGTTCTTGGTGCCGCGGACCCGGGCGACATCCAGTCCCGCGGGGTGGGTGCACCAGTCGGTCGCCCCGGCGAGCAGGCCCGGCGCGGTCACGGCGACGGCCTCGGTGAGCGAGGGGACGAGCGACACGACCCGGCGCACCCGGCCGCGGACGGGGACCGGGGCGCCGGTGTCGTCGGCCGTCATCCCCGCTCCCTCACACGTTGCGCCGGTACTGGCCGCCGACCTCGAAGAACGCCTCGGTGACCTGCTGGAGGCTGCACACCCGCGCGGCGTCCATCAGCACGGCGAACACGTTCCCGCCGGACCTGGCCGCCTCCTTGAGCGCCCCGAGCGCGGCCTCGGCCTCCTCGCGGTGCTCCTGCTGGAAGGCGCGGACCCGGTCGAGCTGGGAGCGCTTCTCGACCTCGGTGGCGCGGGCGAGCTCGACGGTCTTGGCCTCGCCGTGGCCGGCGGCCGGGTCGCGGAAGGTGTTGACCCCGATGAGCGGCAGCGACCCGTCGTGCTTGCGCCGCTCGTACAGCATCGACTCGTCCTGGATCCGGCCGCGCTGGTAGCCGGTCTCCATCGCGCCGAGCACCCCGCCGCGCTCGCTGATCCGGTCGAACTCGGCGAGCACGGCCTCCTCGACCAGATCGGTGAGCTCGTCGATGACGAACGAGCCCTGGAGCGGGTTCTCGTTCATCGCCAGGCCCCACTCCCGGTTGATGATCATCTGGATCGCCAGCGCACGCCGGACCGACTCGGCCGAGGGGGTGGTGACGGCCTCGTCGTAGGCGTTGGTGTGCAGGCTGTTGCAGTTGTCGTAGATCGCGGTGAGCGCCTGGAGCGTGGTGCGGATGTCGTTGAAGTGCATCTCCTGGGCGTGCAGCGAGCGGCCCGAGGTCTGCACGTGGTACTTCAGCTTCTGGCTGCGCTCGTTGGCGCCGTACCGGTCGCGCATCGCCACCGCCCAGACGCGGCGGGCGACGCGGCCGAGCACGTTGTACTCGGGGTCCATCCCGTTGGAGAAGAAGAACGACAGGTTGGGCGCGAAGTCGTCGACGTCCATGCCGCGCGCCAGGTACGACTCGACGTAGGTGAACCCGTTGGCCAGCGTGAAGGCGAGCTGGCTGATCGGGTTGGCCCCGGCCTCGGCGATGTGGTAGCCGGAGATCGACACCGAGTAGAAGTTGCGGACGCCCTCGGCGATGAACCACTCCTGGATGTCGCCCATCATCCGCAGCGAGAACTCGGTCGAGAAGATGCAGGTGTTCTGGCCCTGGTCCTCCTTGAGGATGTCGGCCTGCACGGTGCCGCGCACCGTGGTGAGCGCCCGTTCCCGGACGGCGGCGGCCTCCGCGCCGTCCGGCTCGCGGCCGTGCTCGGCCCGGAAGGCGTCCAGGCCCTGGTCGATCGCGGTGTTCAGGTAGAACGCCAGGATCGTCGGGGCCGGCCCGTTGATCGTCATCGACACCGAGGTGGTGGGCGAGGCGAGGTCGAACCCGTCGTACAGCGCCTTCATGTCGCCGAGCGTCGCGATCGAGACGCCGGACGTGCCGACCTTGCCGTACACGTCGGGACGCTCGTCCGGGTCGCGGCCGTACAGGGTGACCGAGTCGAACGCGGTGGACAGCCGGGTCGCGGGCTGGCCCTCCGCCAGGAGCTTGAAGCGCCGGTTGGTGCGGAACGGGTCGCCCTCCCCGGCGAACATCCGCGCGGGGTCCTCGTTGTCGCGCTTGAACGCGAACACCCCGCCGGTGAACGGGAAGCGTCCGGGCAGGTTCTCCGCGCGCAGGAACCGCAGGAGCTCGCCGTGGTCGGTGTAGCGGGGCAGGGCGACGCGCGGGATGCGGCTCCCCGACAGCGACTCGCGCGCGAGCGTGGTGTGCAGCTCCTTGTCGCGGACGCGCACCACCTGCTCGTCGCCGGAGTACGACTCGGCGACGGCGGGCCAGCCCTCGATCAGGGCCGCGTTCTCCCGCCCGACGTCGCGGCGGGCCTTCTCCAGGAGTCCCGCGACCTCCTCGGCGCCCGCCTCCGACAGCTCGGCGCGCACCGCGTCCAGGCGCTGCACGCGCCGTACGGCCTCGGCCTGCGCGGCGGTCTCGGCGTGGTAGCCGCGCACCGTCTCGGCGATGTCGGACAGGTACCGGGCCCGGGCGAGCGGGACGATCTGCGCCACGCTCGTGGAGGTCTTGGTGCCGGCCTCGGGCAGCGTCCCCGGCTCCAGCGGCAGGCCGTGCCCGGCGAGCAGGCCGGTGAGGTGCTGGTAGAGCGCGGTGACGCCGTCGTCGTTGAACGTGGCGGCGCTGGTGCCGAAGACGGGCATGTCGCCGGGCCCCGAGCCGAACGCCTCCCGGTTGCGGACGAGCTGCCGGGACACGTCGCGCAGCGCGTCGGCGGCGCCGCGCCGCTCGAACTTGTTGATCGCGACCACGTCGGCGAAGTCCAGCATGTCGATCTTCTCCAGCTGCGACGCGGCGCCGAACTCGGGCGTCATCACGTACAGCGAGACGTCGACCAGGGGCACGATCGCCGCGTCGCCCTGCCCGATGCCGGGCGTCTCCAGGATCACCAGGTCGTAGCCGGCGGCCTTGCAGGCCGTCACGATGTCCTCGATGCCCTCGGGCAGCTCGCGGGCGCCCCGGGTGGCCAGCGACCGGAAGAATCCGTGGTCGCCGTCCAGCGCGTTCATCCGGATCCGGTCGCCGAGCAGGGCGCCGCCGCCGCGCCGCCGGGTCGGGTCGACCGCCAGGATCGCGACGCGCAGCTTGTCCTGCTGGTCGGCCCGCAGCCGCCGGACCAGCTCGTCGGTGAGCGAGGACTTGCCCGACCCGCCGGTGCCGGTGATGCCGAGCACCGGGACGCGGCGTCCGGCGGCGGCCCGCGCCAGCACCCGGCGGTCGGCGGCCGGCAGCCGGCCGGCCTGGAGCGCGGTGATCGCGCGGGCCAGCGCGGGCCGCTCCCCCGCCACGACCGCGTCGGCCGGGGCGGGCTCGGCGGCCAGGTCCACGTCGCAGTCGCGGACCAGCTCGTTGATCATGCCGGGCAGGCCGAGCCGCTGGCCGTCCTCGGGCGAGAAGATCCGCACGCCGGCCGCCGCGAGCCGCTCGATCTCCGCGTCGACGATCACGCCGCCGCCGCCGCCGAAGACCCGCACGTGCCCGGCCCCGGCCTCCTCGAGGGCGCGCGCGAGGTACTCGAAGTACTCCACGTGCCCGCCCTGGTAGGAGCTGACCGCCACGCCCTGGGCGTCCTCCTCCAGCACCGCGTCGACGACCTGGCGGACGGAGCGGTCGTGCCCGAGGTGGACCACCTCGGCGCCCTGCGACTGGAGGATCCGCCGCATGATGTTGATGGCCGCGTCATGCCCGTCGAACAGGGCCGCCGCCGTCACGAACCGGACCGGGTGCACCGGCGCGTGCAGCGTCCCCTCGTCCTGGCGCGTCACTGGCCACCTCCAGATTCTTGGGCTTCCAATATTTGGAAGCTAAAATACTTTCCCATGCGCGACCCGGTCAAGGGCCACCAGTACGGTGGGGCGGTGCCCGGCCCCTCCTCCCCCGCCCCCTCCGAGCCCCCCGAGCCCCCCGACGCCCTCGACCCGATCGCCGAAGCGCGGCGGCAGTGGAGCGCCCGGTGGCCCGAGCACGCCGACCACATGGCGGCCGTCACCTCGGTGATGCGCGCGCAGCAGCTCCTGCTGAGCCGGATCGAGGCCGTGCTCAAGCCGTACGGGCTGACCTTCGCCGCCTACGAGGCGCTCCGGCTGCTCGCCTTCGCCCGCACCGGCACGCTGCCGATGGGCAAGATGGGCGTCCGCCTGATGGTCCATCCGGCGTCGGTGACCAATGTGATCGGCCGGCTGGAGCGGCGCGGGCTGGTCGGCCGCCGCCCCTCGCCGGACGACCGCCGCGTCGTCCTCGCCACCCTCACCCCGGCGGGACGCGAGCTGGCCGAGCAGGCGACCGCGGCGCTGCACGGAACCGAGTTCGGCCTGCCCGACCTCACCGCCGCACAGGCGGCCGAGATCACCGCCGCGCTGCACGCGGTCCGCGTCTCGGTCGGCGAGGTCGCCCCCTGAGCCGGCCGGTCACCGGCGGCGCACCCGGCGCCCCACACGCACTTCCGTCCGCCTGACCCCCTGCCCGGCTGAGCGCCCGTCCGCCTGCACGCGGCACGGGCGTTCCGCCATTCACAGACCCCGACGACTCGCAGGCGATTCAGGATTTCTTTACCATATTTTTTCCGCGAAATACCGTGTGGCCGGACGCAAAACGACAATACAGAGATAAAGGATCATCCCTATTCCGCCACCCAGGGAGGTATGTTGATCCGATCGAGAAATGTCGCGCTCACTCTGTCCGGCGTCACGGTGATGACCGCCGCGACGGCCCTCGTCCCCGGCGCCGAGGCCGCCCCCGGGTCCGGCACGAGCCCGCGCGGGGACCTGCGTCCCGGCCAGGCCTACGCCGGGGTCGGGCAGTCCCGCTCCCCCCGCTCCCAGCGGTCCCGGCTCGCCGGGACCGCCAAGGTCCCCGCAGGCCATCTGGGCGGGATGGACATCAGTAGCTGGCAGGGCAAGGTCGGCTGGAAGGCCGCCCGCGCACTCGGCGCCCGGTTCGCCATCGCCAAGGCGACCGAGGGAAAAGGGTACAAAAACCCATATTTCCAGCAACAGTACGACGGCTCATATAAGGCCGGAATGGTTCATGGCGCCTACCATTTCGCCCTTCCAGCGGCGTCCGGTGGAAGGGCGCAGGCCGACTACTTCCTCGCCCACGGCGGCAGATGGTCGACCAACGGCCGCACCCTGCCCGGAGCCCTCGACATCGAGAACAACCCGTACGGCCGCGACGCCTGTTACGGGCTCTCCAAAAAGGCCATGGTCGCGTGGATCGGCGCCTTCACCGCCCGCTACCGCGACCGCACCGGCCGGCGTCCGCTGATCTACACCAACGCCTACTGGTGGCGGGACTGCACCGGGAACGACCGGTCCCTCGCCGCGAACCCGCTCTGGATGGCCCGCTGGCGGTCCAAGAGCCCCGCTCCTCTGCCCGGCGGCTGGAAGAAGGCCGCCGTCTGGCAGTACGACGACGCCGGCCGCTTCCCCGGCGACCAGAACGGCTTCCGGGGCACCTGGAAGGACCTGGTCGCCTTCACCAAGAAGACGGGCGCGCCCCGCGCGTCCGACCGCTGAGCACGATCTCCGGGCTCCACCCGGCGGGCCGCCCTTCCGGTCCGGAAGGGCGGCGGACCGGCGCGGCCGTCAGCGGTCGCGGACCCAGGCGGCGATGAGGTCGGCGGCCTGGGGACGGGACTCGGGGATGTAGTGCCCGTCCTTGATGAACTCCAGCCGCTTGTCCTCGGCGGCCAGGGCGCCGAAGACGGCCTGGGCGTCGCTGTCGTACACGCACTCGTCGGCGGTGGCGTGCACGACCAGGGACGGGACGGTGATCCGGGCCAGGTGCGGCGCCGCCACGCACTGCGAGGTGCGCAGGCTCCACATCGACAGCCAGGTGCGCAGCGTGCACAGCGAGCCGAGGCCGAACACGCCGTAGTTGGCCCTGGCCGGGTCGCCCTGGTAGCACCAGTTGGGCCGCCGGTCGGACGGCTCGATCGACGGATCGACCATCCGCAGGTCGGCCCAGGTGCGGTGCAGGTTGAACAGCGCGTCGCGGGCGCGGGTGCCCTTGAGGTCGTCCAGCTTGGCGAGCGCCCAGTCGGTGATGCGCTCGTTGCGGGCCCGCTGCGCGGCGCGGTAGCGGGCCTGGAACTCGGCGCTGTAAGGCGGGCCGTTCTCAGGGTTGAACGGGTCGAGCGCGGTGTCCACCGAGAGCGCGTCGGCCTCGTCGGTCACCGAGGCGTCCATCCACGCGGTGAGCACCTCGGGACGGCCCGAGTGCGCGGCGAGCGCGACGAACAGGTCGGCGGCGGGCAGGTCGGCGATGGCGTCCACGGGGCGCATCCCGGCGACCGGTGTGACGTTGGGCTCGACGGCCTGCGACTGGTAGGCGGCCATGAGCGAGCCGCCGCCGGAGTTGCCGAGCAGGACGACGCGCTCGACACCCGCCCGCTCCTTCAGCCAGCGGACGCCGACGCCGATCTCGGCGAGGGCGTGGTCGAGCAGGAAGTACGCCTCGCCGCCGCGGAAGCGGGTGTTCCAGCCGAGGAAGCCGAAGCCGCGCTCGGCCAGGTGCTCGGCCAGGTAGTGCTCGGCGAAGTCGATGTTGTAATGGGTGGCGATGAACGCCGTCTTCGGCGGCGTCCCGGCCGGGCGGTGGTAGACGCCCTGGCAGGGGTGCCCGCCGGCGCCGGCACGGCCGACCAGGGGCGACGGCAGCCCCACGAACTCCCTGACGATCTCGGTCATCGCGACCTCCTGTGCGCTGGACCCGATTCGCCCCGAAGGCTAGCGCAGATCAGAATCTGAGTTTAGATTCACTTCCAGCACTCTCGGATCGGAGGAACCGGCATGGCGGCATGGAGCAATCCCGAGTTCGCCCTCGGCGGGGTCAACCACCTGGCCCTGGTCTGCTCGGACATGAAGCGCACCGTGGAGTTCTACACCGGCGTCCTCGGTATGCGCCTGGTCAAGACCATCGACCTGCCGGACGGGGGCCAGCACTTCTTCCTCGACATGGGCGGCGGCAACCTGCTGGCGTTCTTCTGGTTCCCCGGCGCCCCCGACCCGATCCCCGGCGTCACCACCGCCGAGACCTCCCCCGGCATCGGCGACTTCGCCACCGCGGTCGGGACGATGAACCACGTGGCGATCAGCGTCCCGGAGGAGCGGTTCCTGGAGTACCGGGCCAAGCTCAAGGCCAAGGGGGTCAAGGTCGCCCCGGTCATCGACCACGACGACAGCCCGCAGGGGTTCACGCCCGAGTTCCACGACGAGGTCTACATCCGGTCCTTCTACTTCCAGGACCCCGACGGCATCCTGCTGGAGTTCGCGTGCTGGCGGCGCGAGCTGGCCCGGCCGGGCGACCTCGGGCGCGAGCCCAAGACCGCCGCCGACCGCGTGGCGAAGGCGTGAGCCGGTGCTCTCCCTCATCCACGTCCTGGAGTGGCGGGCCGCCGTCTCCCGCGACCGGACGGCGCTCACCGACGGGCGCGGCGGCGCCGGGCTGACCTTCGGCGCTCTGGCCGGTGCGGCGGACCGCGCCGCCGCCGGGTACGCGGCGGCCGGGGTGCGCCCCGGCGACGTCGTCCCGGTGATCGCACGCAACCGGGCCGGGTGGGCGGTGGCGTTCCTCGGGCTGGTCCGGGCGGGCGCGCTGCCGGCCGCCGTCAACTGGCGGCTCGCGGCGCCCGAGCTGCGCGGGCTGCTGGAGCTGATCGGGCCCACCGCGATCGTCACCGACGAGGCGTGCGCGGCGCTGGTCGGCGAGGCACTGGCGGGCACGGAGCCGGCGGGCACGGAGTCGGCGGGCACGGAGTCGGCGGGCACGAGGCCTGCGGGCACGGCGCCCACCGGCGGGGCGGGCGCCCGCGTGCCCGTCCTGCGGCTGGAGGACCCCCTCCCCGAGGGGCCGGTGCCCGAACGCCCGGCCGAGCGGCTGCGCGGCCCCGAACCCTGCGTCCTGCTGCACACCAGCGGAACCACCGGGCTGCCCAAGCTGGTTCCGGTCACGCACCAGCAGCTCATCGGCGCGGTCACGTTCATGAAGCTGGAGGTGCCCGAGGCGGTGCCCGGCGCGCGGCATCTCAGCGCGCTGCCGCTGTTCCACACCGCCGGGCTGGCCAACCTGGTGTACACCCTGTTCACCGGCGGGCACCTGCACGTCCTGGACGGGTTCGACCCGGCCGCGTTCGTCGACGACCTGGCCGCGCGCCGGATCCAGCTCACCCAGCTCGTGCCGACGCTGATCCGGGCGGTGACCGAGGAGGTCGGGCGCCGCGCCGCGCCGCCCGACCTGTCCGACCTGGTGGAGGTCGTGTACGGGGCCTCGCCGATCGACCCCGGACTGCTCGGGCGCGCGGTGCGGACGCTCGGCTGCCGGTTCCGGCAGAACTACGCGGCGACCGAGACCGGGCCGCTTCCGATCACCACGCTCCCGCCCGCCGACCACGACCCGGCGGCCGGCCGGCTCGCGTCCGCCGGCCGGCCGTCGCTCGGCTGGGAGGTGCGGCTCGGCGAGCACGGCGAGGTCCAGGTGCGGGGCGCGGCGCCGTTCCCCGGCTACTGGAACGACCCGGACGCCACCGCCGCGGTGACGACCGGCGACGGCTTCCACCGCACCGGCGACATCGGCGCGATCGACGCCGACGGCTACCTGACCATCGTGGACCGGCTCAAGGACATGATCGTGACCGGTGGGGAGAACGTGTACCCGGCGGAGGTGGAGGCGGTGCTGGCCGCGCACCCCGGGGTGCGGGAGGCGGCGGTGTTCGGCGTCCCGCACGAGCGGTGGGGCGAGACCGTGCACGCCGTCGTTGCGGGCGAGGACGGGCTGGACGCGGCCGAGCTGACCGCGTGGGCGCGCGAGCGGCTGGCCGGGTTCAAGTGCCCGACCGCGCTGACCTTCGCGCCGGAGCTGCCGCGCAACGCCACCGGCAAGGTCGTGAAATCGGTGCTCCGGGAGCGGCACTGGGCCGGACGGGAGCGCCGGGTGTCGTAGCCTTGTGCCCCGCCATGAAGAAGCACACGATCGTCAAGTCCGGCCCGAGCCCGGCCGCCGCCGACCGCCCGGCCAAGGCGACCCGCAAGGGCCGGGAGACCGACCGGGCCTTCCGCGACGCGGCCCGCGCGGTGTTCGCCCGCGAGGGCTACTTCAACGCCAAGATCAGCGACATCGCGGCCGAGGCGGGCAAGTCGGTCGCCTCCTTCTACAACTACTACGAGACCAAGGCCGATCTGCTGATCGCCCTGGCCGAGGAGTTCGACGAGGAGGCGACCGCGCTGGCGGTGCTGCCGTTCCGGCGCGGCCTGTCGCCCGAGGCCGCGCTGCGCGAGTCGGTGGCGGCGTTCTGGACCACCTACTCGCGGCGGCGCGGCGAGCTGATCGGGGTCTTCCAGGCGTCGATGCTCGAGGAGGAGTTCCGCGACCGGTGGCTGACGATCCGCGCAGGTGCGATCGAGCGGATCGCCGGCGAGGTCCGGCGCGCCCAGCGGGCGGGCTACTGCCCGGGCATCGACCCGGTGCTGACCGCGTCGGCGCTGTCGGCGATGCTGGAGCACTTCGCCTACATCTGGCAGGCGCAGGGCGGCGAGCGCACCGAGGCCGAGTTCGACGACGAGCGGGCCGTCGACACCCTGGCCACGATCTGGGTCAAGTCGATCTACTGGCGCGATGAGGCCGCCGCGCCCGGGTAGCGGGCCGCCCCGGGGCGGAACGATCCAATATGCTGCGAGTCACATCCGTTGTATCGCAAGGAGGCGGTCATGGCGGATTCACCCGAGACACCGGTCGGGCCGGCCCTGACCTACGGCGGCTACCTGCGGCTGGACGACCTGCTGTCCTGCCAGCGTCCACAGACCGGCGCGCACGACGAGATGCTGTTCGTGGTCATCCACCAGGTCTACGAACTGTGGTTCAAGCAGATCCTGCACGAGACCGCCCTGCTCCAGGAGCGACTGGAGGGGGGCAACAGCGCCGGGGCGCTGCACACCGCGCGCCGGATCGCCAAGATCCTCAAGACCGTGGTGGGCCAGCTCGACGTCCTGGAGACCATGACGCCCCGCCAGTTCGCCTCGTTCCGCGACGCGCTCGGCACCTCCAGCGGCTTCCAGTCGGAGCAGTTCCGGGAGGTCGAGGCCGTCCTCGGGCGGCGCTCGTTCCCGGTCTCGGACCTGCGCGACGACGAGCGGCTGCGCGCCGCGGTCGACCGCCGGTCGGTGTACGACTCGCTGCTGCGCTACCTCGCCGACCGCGGCTTCGCCGTGCCCGCCGCCGCGCTCGAGCGGGACCCCGGCACCGCCTACCGGCCCGACCCGGCCGTGCAGCGGGTGCTGCTGAAGGTCTACGCCGACGAGAACGGGCCCGCCGCCGAGGTGTGCGAGGCCCTCGTCGACGTCGACGAGGGCATCCAGGAGTGGCGCTACCGGCACGTCAAGATGGTCGAGCGCACCATCGGCGCCAAACTCGGCACCGGCGGCTCGGCGGGTGCCGACTACCTGCGCTCGACCCTGTTCACCCCGGCCTTCCCCGACCTGTGGGAGGTCCGCTCGCAGACCGAGGAGACGGCGGCGGGCGACGAGGCCGCGGAGGCGACGCGGACCGGGGAGGAGGCCGGCGCCCATGGCGGCTGAACACGGCGGGGAGCGGGTCGCGATCGTCGGCGCGGGGCTGGCGGGCTGCCTGCTGGCCGTGCTGCTCGGCCGCCGCGGCGTCCCGGTGACGGTGTACGAGCGGCGGCCCGACCCGCGGGCCGCGGGCGCCGAGCGGGGCCGGTCCATCAACCTGGCGATCTCGGCGCGCGGGCTGGCCGCGCTCGAGCAGGTCGGGCTGAAGGACCAGGCGCTGGAACGGGCGCTGCCGATGCACGGGCGGATGGTGCACCCGCTCGGCGGCGCGCAGAACTTCCAGCGGTACAGCGCGGACGGCGAGCGCGCCATCAACTCCATCGGCCGCGCCGAGCTGAACAGCTCGCTGCTCGACACCGCCGAGGCGACGCCCGGGGTGCTGCTCCGCTTCTCGCAGCGCGTCACCGGCGTGGACGCGACCGCGGGCGGGCTGCTGCTGGAGGACGCGGACGGGCGGGTGAGCACCGAG
Organism: Spirillospora sp. NBC_01491; assembly: GCF_036227065.1. Lineage (GTDB taxonomy): Bacteria > Actinomycetota > Actinomycetes > Streptosporangiales > Streptosporangiaceae > Spirillospora > Spirillospora xylanilytica. The sequence continues at coordinate 386,779 of NZ_CP109432.1, read as the reverse complement.
CCCGCCGACGTCGTGCTCGCCGGGGACGGGGCCTTCAGCGCCGTCCGGCGGTCGCTGCGGTTCGACGGCGACGCCGACTTCCTGGAGCACGGCTACAAGGAGCTGACGATCCCGCCGCGCGGCGAGGAGTTCGCCCTCGACCCCGACGCGCTGCACATCTGGCCGCGCGGCACCGCGATGATGATCGCGCTGCCGAACCTGGACCGGTCGTTCACCTGCACGCTGTTCTGGCCGAAGGGCGACTTCGCGGCGCTGGACACGCCCGAGCGCGTCACCGCGTTCTTCGCGGCGCACTATCCCGACGTCGCGGACCTGATGCCCGCCCTCGCCGCCGACTTCGCCCGCAACCCGGTCGGGTCGCTGGTCACGGTCCGCTGCTGGCCCTGGGTGCGGGACGGCGAGGGCGCGCTGATCGCCCTCCTCGGGGACGCGGCGCACGCCATCGTGCCGTTCTTCGGGCAGGGCGCCAACTGCGCGTTCGAGGACTGCCTCGAGATCGACCGGTGCCTGGACGAGACCGGCGGCCGGTGGGGGCCCGCGCTGGCGCTCTACCAGGAGCGGCGCAAGGCCAACACCGACGCCATCGCCGAGATGGCCCTGGACAACTTCGTCGAGATGCGCGACAGGGTGTCCTCGCCCGTCTACCGGATGACGCGGGCCGTGCAGCACGCCCTGGAGCGGCGGCTGGCGGGGCGCTACGTCTCCCGGTACGAGCTGGTGTCGTTCTCCACCGTCCCCTACGCGCGGATCCCCGCCCGGATCAGGAGGCAGAACCTGGTGCTGGCGGGCGCGGCGTCCGGCGGGGCGCTGCTGCTGGCGCTGATCCTGCGAATGCTCGGCCGGGCGGCCGGGCGGCCCCGGTCCGGACGACGGGGACGACCTCGACGGTGAGGTGCTTGGCCAGCGGCTGGCCGCTCTGCGGGCTGACGTCGCCCATCGGGCACAGCGCGTTCAGCTCGGGCATGTACCCGACCGCGCAGCCGCGCGCCACGTCGTAGGAGACCGCGCGGTAGCCGTGCACGGTGCGGCGGCTCCCGTCCTTGGCGATGCTGGTGACGTCGACGTGCTGGAACTGGGAGAGGCCGCGTTCCAGCATGTCGGCGGGGTGCATGAACACCACCGTCCGCACGTTCTTCAGCCCCCGGTAGCGGTCGTCGTCGGAGTAGATCGTGGTGTTCCACTGGTCGTGCGACCGGACGGTCGCCAGGATCAGCCGCCCCTTGGCAGGCAGCACCTGCGGGAGGGGCGCGGCGGAGAACTCGGCGCGTCCCGACGCGGTCAGGAACACCAGCTCGCGGGCGGGCTGCGGGAGCCGGAAGCCGAGCGGCAGCCGGACCTTGCGGTTGAAGTCCTCGAAACCGTCCAGCACCTGGGCCATCGTGTCCCGGACCCGGTCGTAGTCGCCGGCGTACTCCTCCCACGGGGTCCGACCGCCCGGCAGCGTCGCGCGCGCCAGCCCGCAGACGATGGCGGGCTCGGACCGCAGGTGCGGCGAGGCCGGGCGCTTCATCCCGTACGACAGGTGCACCATGCTCATCGAGTCCTCGACCGTGACGCCCTGCGCGGCGCCGCCGCGCCGCTCGTCCCTCTCGCTGCGGGCCAGGCAGGGCAGGATCAGCGCCTTCGCGCCGTGCACCAGGTGGCTGCGGTTCAGCTTGGTGCTGACGTGCACGGTCAGCTCGCAGTTGCGCAGCGCCTCGAAGGTGCGGGCGGTGTCGGGCGCGGCGAGCGCGAAGTTGCCGCCCATCCCGACGAACACCCGCACCTCGCCGCGGTGCATCGCCTCGGCGGTCTGGACGGTGTCGAGCCCCGGCGCGGAGGGCGGGTCGATGCCGCACACCTCGGCCAGCCGGTCCAGGAGCTGTTCGGGCGGCCGGTGGGTGATGCCGCAGGTCCGGTTGCCCTGGACGTTGCTGTGGCCGCGGATGGGGCACGGACCGGCGCCCTCGCGGCCGATGTTGCCGCGCAGCAGCAGCAGGCCGATGATCTCGCGGACGGTGTCCACGCCGTGCTCCTGCTGGGTGACGCCGAGGCACCAGGAGATGATCGTCCGCCGGGACCGCCGGTAGACGGCGGCGACCTTGCGGATCGTGGCCTCCGGGACGCCCGACTGCTCCACCAGCCGCTCCCACGGCGTCTCCTCGCACGCCCGCCGGTAGCCCTCGAAGCCGTGGGTGTAGCGGTCGATGAACTCCCGGTCGATCGCCGTGCGGTCCTTCTCCGCGGCCTCCAGCACCGCCTTGGCGACGCCGCGGATCAGCGCCATGTCCCCGCCGATCCGCGGCTGCACGCCGAGCGTGCCGGTGCGGGTGGCGTGGAAGGTGGCCATGTTCAGCGGCTCGTGCGGGACGATCGTCCGGCCCGACGCCGCCTCCGCCATCGGGTTGACGTGCACGATCTGCGCGCCGCGCCGGCGGGCGTGCGCCAGCGAGGTCAGCATCCGGGGCGCGTTTGAGGCCGCGTTGATGCCCATCACGAAGATCGCGTCGGCCTTCTCCCAGTCGGCCAGGTCCACGGTGCCCTTGGTGGTGCCGAGGGACGCGGCGAGTGCCAGGCCGCTGGCCTCGTGGCACATGTTCGAGCAGTCCGGCAGGTTGTTGGTGCCGAACTCGCGCACCCACAACTGGTAGAGGAAGGACGCCTCGTTGCTCAGCCGGCCGGAGGTGTAGAACGCCGCCCGGTCGGGGTGGTCCAGCCCGCGCAACTCCCCGCCGACCAGCTCGAACGCGTCGTGCCAGGTGATCGGGACGTACCGGTCGGACTCGGCGTCGTACACCATCGGCTCGGTGAGCCGCCCCTGGTCCTCCAGCGCGAAGTCGGTCCACTCCGACAGCTCGGCGACGGTGTGCGCGGCGAAGAACTCCGCGCCGACGCGCTTGGGCGTCATCTCCCAGGCGACGTGCTTGATGCCGTTCTCGCAGATGTCCAGGTGCAGGCCCTTGCGGTCGTCGGGCCAGGCGCAGCCGGGGCAGTCGAACCCGCCGTCCTCATGGTTCATCTTGAAGATCGCGCGCGGGCCGTCCACCGGCTCCCCGGTGCGGGCCAGCACCCTCCCCACGCTGCGCGCGGCGCCCCAGCCCGCCGAGGGGTGCTCGTAGGGCCGGTGGGAGGGCGGCCCGCCGGTGCCCGGCCCGCGGCCGGTCGCGGGCGTCCCCGGCGCGCCCCGGCTCAGCATGTCGTCGGATCCCCGCTCGTCGGCGGCCATCGGCTCCCCCTCGTCGGTCCCGTTCCTCTGCCGGTGCCTAACCCGGCGCCGCTCCGGCTACGCCCACCCGCCGTCCTGCTCTGGGCAAACCCGGCGGGCACGGCGCCGGCCGTCCGCCGTGGCGCCCCTCGGCGGGCGCGGTACGGGTGGCCGCCGTGGCGGCGGTCAGCGGGCGCGGCGCGCGAGGCGGCGGGTGGCGGCCAGGTCGGCGATCGCGGCGGCGAGGGCGGCGAGGACGAACCCCAGGATGACGATGAGGCCGTACCGGAACGCCGCCGCCCAGTCTCCGCGCGTCCCGACGGAGGCGAAGAACACCGCCCCGACCGCCGCGATGCCGGTGGCCGTCCCCAGCCGCTGCCCGGTCTGGAGCACCCCGGCCGCGCTGCCGCCCTCGGTGAAGGGCACCTCCGACAGGGTGATGGTCTGATTGGGCGAGATGACCAGGCCGCTGCCGATCCCGGCGGCCAGCAGCGGCAGCGCGGTCGCCCACGCCACCCCCCGCCCCGGCTTGAGCTCCACCGCGACCCACGCCCCGATCAGCCCCAGCGTGACCAGCACCAGGCCGAGCGCGACCAGCGGGCGCCCGTAGCGGGACACCAGCCGTCCGCCGACCGCGGCGGCGGCGCCCGACCCGAGCGCGAACGGCGTGATCGCCAGGCCCGCGCCGAGCGCGCTGTAGCCCAGCCCGTTCTGGAGGTAGAGGGTGAGGATGAAGAAGATCGCGGTGAAGCCGGCGAAGTACAGCAGCGCGATCGCCACACCGAGCGCGTACGAGCGCAGCCGGAACAGGCCCAGATCGACCATCGGCGTCCGGGCCCGCCGCTCCCAGAGCACGAACGCGGCCAGCAGCACGCCCCCGACCGGGACCAGCAGCCACTTGCGGGGGCCGTGCCACTCCTGCTCCTGGGCGAGCGGCAGCATCAGCGCGAGCACCCCGGCGCCGAGCAGCACCAGCCCGAGCGGGTCCAGGCCGCGCCGCTCGCCGTAGACGGGCGACGGCAGCAGCCGCCACGCCAGCACCAGCGCCACGGCGCCGACGGGGACGTTGACGTAGAACACCCACCGCCAGCCCTCGTCGACCCCCGCGACGGCGATCAGCGCGCCGCCGGTCAGCGGTCCGACCGCGGTGGCGATGCCGATGGTCGCGCCGAGCGCCCCGAACGCCTTCCCCCGGTCGGCGCCCTGGAAGAGCTGCTGGATGAAGCCCGCCACCTGGGGATTGAGCACGCCGCCCGCCACCCCCTGGACCAGCCGCGCGAGGATCAGCAGCGGCATGGAGGGGGCGATCCCCGCGCACGCGCTGGAGACCGTGAACAGCGCCAGCCCGCCCATGAACACCGCGCGGCGGCTGCGGGCGTCGCCGAGCCGCCCGGACGGCACCAGCACCAGCCCGAACGTCAGCGCGTACCCCGACAGGATCCACTGGAGGCCGGCCTCGGAGGCGTGCAGCCCGTCGCGGATCGAGGGCAGCGCGACGTTGACGATGCTCACGTCCAGCAGCGTCATGAAGGCCGCCACCAAGCAGACCGAGAGCGCCTGCCAGCGGCGGGCGTTCCCGTCCGCCGGGCCGGGCGCACGGCTGGCCTCGGTACGCACGAGCTGGTCTTGTCCGGGAATCTTCCTGGTCAAACGCCCTGATCGGGAAACCCGGGGCCGCGGGCCCGGCCCGGCGGCGGCCGGATTTCCCGGTGCGCCGCCGGTGTGCCATCGTGGGCCGGTGACCGCCATCCCGCCGGAGCCCGGCGCCGACGAGCTCCAGTGCTCCGCCAAGGACTGCCGCGCCGACGCCGTGTGGGCCCTGCGCTGGAACAATCCCAAGATCCACACCCCGGAGCGGCGGAAGGTCTGGCTCGCCTGCGGCGGGCACCGGGCGAGCCTGTCGGCCTTCCTCGACCGCCGCGGCTTCCTGCGCGACGTGGTGCCCGTCGCCGATCGCGACCTCCCGGCGGCCTCGCAGGGAGCCTCGGACCCGGCCTGACCCCGGCGCGCGATCAGCCGTCCGTGCCGGCCCAGCCCTCCGCCATCGCGGTGAGGCGCGCGGCGGCCTCCCGGGCGTCGGCGCCGCGCCCGACCGCGAGCCCCAGCAGGAACGCGGTCAGCGGCGCGCCCGGCCGGGCCACCCCGTGCGCGACGTCACGGGCCAGGTCGAGCACCAGATCGCGGTCGACCTCGCCGCGGCCGAGCCCGAGTTCGAGGCAGGCCGCCTCGATCCATTCCTCCAGCACCGGCATCCTCCCCTTCGTCCCGGCGGTGGTCGCCGGGTCACTCTCGCACGATCAGGCCGGTTCCCCGCCGGACCCCGCCACACGCTCGGCGTGGTCGAGCGCCTCGGGCGTGTCGCAGTCGTACCAGGGCGGACGGTCCCGGCACTCCAGCGCGACCCGCACGGGTTCCAGCGGCGCGAGCAACCCGCGCAGCGAGCCGCCCTCGTAGACGTCCAGCGCCGCGCGCAGCGGCGCGGTGCGCCAGCATCCGGCCAGCCACTGCTCACGGCCGCCGTCGTCGACGAGCACGGCGCCGGGGGCGTCCGCGCGGTGCGCCTCGGCCAGCAGGGCCGCCAGGTGCGGGGGGCGCAGGAACGGGAGGTCGGCGGCGAGCAGCGCCGCCCAGGGCGCCCGCACCTCGGCCAGCCCGGCGCGCAGGGCCGGGACGGGACCCGCGCCGGGCGGGTCCTCGCGCACGACGACCACGCCGGGCAGCCCGGGGCGCGGCGGCCCCACCACCACCAGCCGGGCGGCCCCGGCGGCGGCGCCGGCCACCCAGGCGATCAGCGGCCGGCCGCCGACCGGGGCAGCGGGCTTGTCGGCGCCGCCGAGCCGCCGGGCGCGCCCGCCCGCGAGCACGACGGCGTCGAACGGGCCGGCGGTGATGGTCAGCCCCCGATCGCCGACATGGGCCGGGCGGGCTGGAGGAAGGCGGGGTCGTCGATGCCGTGCCCGGCGCGCTTGGCGCGCACCGCGGCGCGCCACCGCCCGGCGAGGTCGGCGTCGGACGCACCGCCGCGCAGCGCGTCGCGCAGGTTGGACTCCTCGGTCGCGAACAGGCAGTTGCGGATCTGCCCGTCGGCGGTGAGCCGGACCCGGTCGCACGCGCCGCAGAACGGGCGGGTCACCGATCCGATCACGCCGACCCGGCCGGGTCCGGCGCCGATCAGGAAGTCCTCGGCCGGGGCGCTGCCGCGCGCGCCGGCCTCGTCCGGCGTCAGCGCGAAGGCCGCGCCGAGCAGCTCCAGGATCTCGTCCGCGGTGATCATGCCGTCGCGGGTCCAGCCGTGCTGGGCGTCCAGCGGCATCTGCTCGATGAACCGCAGCAGGTAGCCGTGGTCGAGGCAGTAGCGCAGCAGCGGGACCGCCTCGCGGTCGTTGACGCCGCGCATCAGCACCGCGTTGACCTTGACGGGCCGCAGCCCGGCGTCCCGCGCCGCGGCGAGCCCCTCGAGGACGTCGTCCAGCCGGTCGCGGTGCGCGAGCCGCTTGAAGACCTCGCGGTCGAGGGTGTCGAGCGAGACGTTCACCCGGTCGAGCCCCGCGTCCGCGAGCGGCCCGGCCAGGCGCGCGAGCCCGATGCCGTTGGTGGTCAGCGAGATCCGGGGGCGCGGGCGGAGCGCGGCGGTGCGCGCCACGATGCCGGTGACGCCGCGCCGGAGCAGCGGCTCGCCACCGGTGAAGCGGACCTCGGTGACGCCGAGCTCCTCGACGCCGATCGCGACCAGCCGCACCAGCTCGTCATCGGTGAGAAGCTCGGGCTTGGGCAGCCAGTCGAGCCCCTCTGGCGGCATGCAGTAGGCGCACCGGAGGTTGCACCGGTCGGTGAGGGAGACCCGCAGGTCGGTGGCGGTACGACCGAAGGTGTCGACCAGCACGGGCGCCCCTTTCCTACCGGTGGGCGGCGACCCCGCCCGGTTGACGCGGAAGGTCCCAGCCTATGCGGCGGTTGACGATCCGCTCCCGCGCGGGGGACGGTAGCGGCCTGATCATCGGCGGATTCACGGAGGGCTCCCGGACGGCGGCCCTCCCGCCACACGGGAGGTACGGGTGACCACGCCACGTGAATGGGAGTTCGCGGGAGCACGGGGAGCCGTCACGGCCCGCGCCTGGACCGGCGGAAGCCCCCGCTACACCGCGCTCCTGGTGCACGGCTACGGTGAGCACCTCGGCCGCTACCAGCATGTGGCCGACGCGCTGGTGCGGCACGGCGCCGCCGTCTGCGGCCCCGACCACGCCGGGCACGGCCGCTCCGCGGGCGAACGCGTCCTGATCGACGACGTCGAGGACCTGGTCGCCGACGTGCACGCGGTCGCCGGGGCGGCCCGGTCCGACCACCCCGAGCTGCCGGTGGTGCTGATCGGCCACTCGATGGGCGGGCTGGTCGCCGCCCGCTACGCGCAGCTGCACGGCGCCGGGCTCGCGGCGCTGGTGCTGTCGGGCCCGGTCATCGGCCGGTGGGACGTGCTGACCACGCTCCTCGCGCTGGAGAAGATGCCCGACGTGCCGATCGACCCGGCCGCGCTGTCCCGCGACCCCGCGGTCGGCCGCGCCTACGCCGCGGACCCGCTCATCTGGCACGGCCCGTTCAAACGCGCCACCGTCCGGGCGCTGGACGCGTGCATCACCCGGGTCAACGAGCACGGCTCGCTCGGCGCGCTGCCCACCCTGTGGGCGCACGGCTCCGACGACGGCGTGGTCCCTATCGAAGGCAGCCGCACCGGCATCGAGGCGGTGCGCGGCGGCGACCTCACCGAGCGGGTCTACCCGGGTGCACGGCACGAGATCTTCAACGAGACCAACCGCGACGAGGTCCTCGCCGACGTCACCGCGTTCATCGACCGCGCCCTCGCCTGACGGGCGGTGACGGGCCGCAGCCCGATGACGGTGTGCTCGCGGCCGTTCAGCCGTACCGTCCGGGCGGTGCAGCTTCAGGCCGTCGGCAGCGGCCCGCGCGGTCGCGGGCCGCTGCTCTTAGCCCATCTCCCTCAACCGCCCTTTACGCAGACGAGCTGGCGCAGGTGCGCGACGACCTCGACCAGGTCGGACTGCGCCGCCATGACCGACTCCAGGTCCTTGTAGGCGCCGGGGATCTCGTCGAGCACGCCCCCGTCCTTGCGGCACTCCACGCCCTCGGTCTGCGCGATCAGGTCGTCGACGGTGAACGACTTGCGGGCCTTGTTGCGGCTCATCCGGCGGCCCGCGCCGTGCGAGGCCGAGTTGTAGGACTCCTCGTTGCCGAGCCCGCGCACGATGTAGGTGCCGGTCGCCATCGAGCCCGGGATGATGCCCAGCTCGCCGCCGCCCGCGCGGATCGCGCCCTTGCGGGTGACCAGCAGCTCGACGCCCCCGTAGACCTCCTCGGCCACGTAGTTGTGGTGGCAGGAGATGATCTGGCCCCAGCCGCAGCGCTTCTCGCCGAACTGCCGGGTCAGCACGCCCTGCGCGAGCGCCATCATGACGGCGCGGTTGCGGCGCGCGTACTCCTGCGCCCAGAACAGGTCGCGGCGGTAGTCGTCCATCTTGGCGGTGCCGGCCAGGAAGACCGCCAGGTCCTTGTCGGGCAGGTCCTGGTTGTGCGGGAGCTTCTGCGCGGCCTCGATGTGGTGCGAGGCGAGCTCGTTGCCGATGTTGCGCGACCCCGAGTGCAGCACCAGCCAGATCGCGCCCTCGCCGTCGGCGCAGACCTCCAGGAAGTGGTTGCCGCCGCCGAGCGTCCCCATCTGGCCGCGGGCGCGGCCGAGCCGCCCCCGCACGGCGGGGTGGAGGTCGTCGAACTCCTTCCAGAAGTCGTACCAGCCGCGCTCCTTCAGGCCCGGGAGCCCGGACGGGTCGACCGCGTTCTTGTGCGAGCCGCGGCCGACCGGGATCGCCTTCTCCAGGCGGGAGCGCAGCGGCGCGAGGTCGTCGGGCAGGTCCTCGACCGTGAGCGCCGACTTCGCCGCGGTCATCCCGCAGCCGATGTCGACGCCGACGGCGGCCGGGGACACCGCGTCGCGCATCGCGATCACCGAGCCGACCGTCGCGCCCTTGCCGTAGTGCACGTCGGGCATCACGGCCAGGCCCTCGATCCAGGGCAGGGCCGACACGTTCCTGAGCTGGTCGAGCGCGAGGTCCTCGACCTCGGCGGGGTCGGTCCACATCCGGATCGGAACGCGACCGCCCTTGAGCGTCTGGTGCGGCATAGCTGTTTCTCTCCGTCGATATGGGGGACCCGAACCATGATCTATAACGCCAGAAGACCCCTACCCCGTTCAACCGGTTTTCCGCTCCCGGCCGGGACGGGCCGGTCAGGACGGGGCGTCGCCCGGGACCTTGCGGCCCGCGCCGACCCGCTCGGTCAGGCCCAGGCCGTCCAGGTGCTCCAGCAGAGCGATCACGACGCGGCGGCTGGTGCCGAGGGCGGCGCGGGCCTGGCCCGGCGTGAACGGCTGCGGCAGCTCCGACAGAACGCGCAGCGCCTCGCGGTCGGCGCCGGGCAGCAGGACGACGCCGTCGCCGAGCCGGAGCAGCGCACCGGCCCGTCCCGCGGCGGCCAGGCCGTGGCCGGTGAGTCCCAGCTCGGTGAGGCGCTCGGCCGTGGGCGCGCCGAACGGCGCCGCCGCCAGGTCGGCGCGGAGCCGGTCGAGCGCGCCGCTCAGCTCCGGGGGCAGCGCGGGCGCGGGCCCGTACACCCGGCCCGCCTCCAGCCGGAGGGGCGGCCGAACGAGCGCGGTGACCAACCGCCGGGCGGGCAGCCCGAGGCGCAGCCGGGCGGCCTCCAGCGGGACGCCGGGGGCCAGCGGGCGGTCGGCGGCGTGCCGGCGGGTCTCCTCGGTGAGGCGGCCGTGCAGCGCCTCCCAGTGCGCGGGGTCGGCGAACCACTCGTCGCCGAGGGCGACGGCGCCGGACGGCGGGGCGCAGCCCATCACGGCGAGGTCGGAGCGGCGCAGCACGCCGTGCCGGCGGAGCACCACCGAGCCGTCCGGACGGTCCGGCCAGGAGGCCAGCTCGCGGGCGCGGGCGGCGCCGGCGCCACGGCGCACCAGCGTCGGGGGCCGCACGTCCAGGACGCTCACCCCCGCGACGGCGCGCCGCCCCGGGTCGCGCAGCAGCGCGGTGTCGCCGACGTGGAGGGGCAGCCGCGCGTTCAGCGTGAGGCGGGCGGTGTCGGGGCCGAGCGGGCGGAGCCGCACCGGCACGGCGGCCGAGCCGATGTGCAGGATCATCTGGCGGGCCAGCCGCCCGGACGCCTCGCCGAACCGGGTCCGCACGTCGACGCTGGTGGTGTGGGTCCAGCTGTCGGGGGTGACCAGCGCCATGCCGCGCGCGACGTCGTCGCGGCGGGCCCCGCGCAGGTTGAGCGCGACCCGCGCCACCCCGCGCACCGAGTCGCGGGACTCCCTGGCCGACTCGACGGCGCGGACCGTGACCCGCTCGCCCGCGGGCAGCAGGACCAGCTCGTCGCCCGTGCGGACGGTGCCGGCGGCGAGCGTGCCGGTGACCACGGTGCCGCTGCCGGCGACGGTGAACGCGCGGTCGACCCAGAGCCGGACGGGACCGTCCGGGCCCGGGACGGGCAGCCGCGCGGCGAGCCGGTCGAGGGCGGCGGTGAGCTCGTCCATCCCGGCGCCGGTGACGGTGCTGACGGCGACGGCCTCGACCCCGCTCAGCCCGGTCGTGGCGAGCCGGTCGCGGGCCTGGCGGAGCGCGAGCCTCGGGTCGGCGAGGTCGGACCGGGTCACCACCAGGACCCCGTGCCGGACGCCGAGGGCGTCCAGGGCCGCCAGGTGCTCCTCCGACTGCGGCATCCAGCCCTCGTCGGCGGCGACCGCGAGCAGCACCGCCGGGACGGGCCCGGCGCCGGCGAGCATGGTGGTGACGAACCGCTCGTGCCCGGGGACGTCCACGAAGGCGAGCCGCTCCCCCGACGGCAGGTCGGTCCAGGCGAATCCGAGGTCGAGGGTCAGGCCCCGGCGGCGCTCCTCGGCGAGCCGGTCGGGCTCCATGCCGGTGAGGGCGCGGACGAGCGCGGACTTGCCGTGGTCGACGTGCCCCGCGGTGACGACGACCTGCATCAGTTCCCTTCCAGGGAGGCGAGGACCGCGGCGCGGATCCGGGAGTCGTCGGCCGGGTCCACCGAGCGCAGGTCGAGCAGCAGCCGCCCGTCCTCGACCCGGCCGATCACCTGGCGGGCGCGCAGCGGGGCCGCGCAGCCGTCCGGCAGCGACACCGCCGCGCTCGGCAGCTCGACGCCGGGGGCACCGCCCCCGCCGACGACCGCCGTGCTGCCGACCGCGCGGGCGTCGGCGCCGGCGGCCGACAGCGCGCGGGCGAGGTCCTCGGCGCGGGCGCGCAGCCCGGGGGCCGCGGCGTGCAGCATCGCGGCCACCGGGGGCTCGGGGCCGCGCAGGGTCGCCTCCAGCGCCGCGAGGGTCATCTTGTCGACGCGCAGCGCCCGGTACAGGGGGTGGCGGCGCAGCCGCGCGACGATGTCGCGGTCGCCGAGCAGCAGGCCCGCCTGCGGCCCGCCGAGGAGCTTGTCGCCGCTGGCGGTGACCAGCGCGGCGCCGGCCGCGAGCGCGGACGCGGCGTCGGGCTCGCCGGGCAGCGCCGGGTCGGGCGCCAGCAGCCCGGAGCCGATGTCGGCGACGACCGGGACGCCGAGCGGCGCGAGGTCCCGCACGGCGGCCTCGGCGGTGAAGCCCTCGATCCGGAAGTTGGACGGGTGGACCTTCAGGATGAACCCGGTGCCGGGGCCGACCGCGGCGGCGTAGTCGGCGGCGGTGGTGCGGTTGGTGGTGCCGACCTCGCGGAGCCGCGCGCCGGTGGCCGCCAGCAGGTCGGGGAGCCGGAATCCGTCGCCGATCTCGACCAGCTCGCCGCGGCCGATGACGATCTCGCGGCCGGCGGCGAGGGCGGTCGCGGCCAGCACCAGCGCGGCGGCGTTGTTGTTGACGACCTGCGCGTCGCCGGCCGCCGGGCAGGCCGCACGCAGGGCGGCGAGTGCGCCCCGGCCGCGCGGGCCGCGGCGGCCGGAGGGCAGGTCGTACTCGACGTCGGAGCAGCCGGAGGCCGCCGCGACCGCGGCGCGGGCGGCGGTCGACAGCGGCGCCCGGCCGAGGTTGGTGTGCAGCAGCACGCCGGTGGCGTTCACCACCGGCCGCAGCGACGCGGCGTGCTCGGGCAGCGCGGCGAGCGCGGCCGAGGCGACGTCGCCGGGCGGGATCTCGCCCGCGCGGGCGCGGCGCTGGGCCGCCGCGACCGCGGACTTGACGATCTCGCGGCCGAGCCGGCGGGACGCGTCCGCCAGCCGGGGGTCGCCGAGGACGGCATCGGTACGGGGCACGTCTCTCCGGGGGTCGCGCAGACGAAGGTCCACGGCAGGTAAGCCTAGGGAGCGCAGGGCCCGTCGCGAAAGCCGAACGGGTCCACACTCCGAGATCGCCTATCTCACATCCGCGGGCGGGCCCGCGGGCGGTCCGGACCGTCAGCGGCCCATCCGGCCGTCCCCGGCCCCGTCCCAGCGCCCGAACCCGTGCCGGCGCCCGAACCCGTGCCGGCGCCGGGACCCGGGAGGGCCGCGCACCCGCCGCCGAGCGACTCGGAGTGCGCGACGAAGTCGTCGACCATCCGGTGGACGAGGCCGGCGAGCAGGCCGCGCTCCTCGGGCGACCAGCCGGCGAGGGCCTCGTCCATCCACTGCCGCCCGACCGCGCGGACGCACTCCAGTGCCTCGCGGCCGGCGTCGCAGAGCCGCACTCCCTGGGCCCGGCCGTCGAGCGGATCGGGCACGCGCTCGACGTAGCCGATCTTCTCCAGGCGCTGGACCAGGCGGGTGACGTGCGGCGCCTCGACCGCCAGCCGGGCGGCCAGCTCGCTCGGGCGCATCGGCGCGCCGTTGTCGGCCAGCGCCCGCAGCAGCGGCACCGCCGCCCGGTCGACCGGGACGCCGGCGGCGGCGACCGTCCGGTCGTGCTGCTTGTTCCGGGTGAGCATGTGCGAGATCCGGGCGATCGCCCGCTCGATCTCCACGATGTCGCGCGGCACGTCGGCGTCGCGGGGGGTGCCCGCCGGGCGGTGCGGTGACGGCATGTGACCCACCTTACAGTCTAATTACTTAACTTAAGTAAGTAGGCTCTCCCCCGGCACGAAACGCCCACTCCCCCCGCCGGCGCCCCGCCCGGCCCCCACTGGAGGTCACATGTCCGGCGCACCCACCGTGGCGCCCGAAAAGCCCGGTCCGTCCGGGCCGGCCGTGCACACCGGTCTCACGCTGCTGGCGCTCGCCACCGCTGGGATGGTCGTCTCGGTGCAGCAGACCCTGGTGATCCCGCTGCTGCCCCGGCTGATGGAGCGCTTCGACGCCTCGGTCACCTCGGTCACCTGGGTCTTCACCGCCTCGCTGCTGGCCGGCGCGGTCGCCACCCCGCTGCTGTCGCGCTTCGGCGACATGTACGGCAAGAAGAAGATGATCCTGCTGGCCATGGGCCTGCTGGTGCTCGGCTCGGTGATCTGCGCGCTCTCGGGGTCGCTCGGCGTGCTGATCGCCGGCCGTACCCTCCAGGGCACGTCCTCGGCGCTGATCCCGCTGGCCATCGGGATGATCCGGGACACCTTCCCGCGCGAGCGGGTCACCACCGCGATCGGCATCGTCAGCGCCACCATGGGCGTCGGCGGCACCATCGGCATGATCGTCACCGGCCTGATCGCCGACCGCACCGAGAGCCACCACCCGATGTTCTGGATCGCGGCCGGCCTGGCCGCCGCGGGACTGGTGCTCATCGCGGTCAGCGCGCCCGACGTGGGTGTCCGGACCGGCGGGCGGCCCGACCTGCTCGGCGCCGCGGTGCTGGCCGGATGGCTGGTCTGCCTGCTGCTGGCCATCAGCGAGGGCAACCAGTGGGGCTGGACGTCGGGCGGCGTGCTCGGGCTGTTCGGCGGCGCCGCGGTGCTCTGCGCCGCCTGGGTGCTGATCGAGACGCGGGTGCGCGAGCCGCTGGTGCGGCTCGGCCTGCTGGTCGGCGCCAAGTCGCTGTCGGCCAACCTCGCCTCGGCGCTGCTCGGCTTCTCGATGTTCGCCGCGTTCACGCTGATCTCCAGCTTCGTCCAGTCGCCCGCGGACAAGATCGGGTACGGGCTGAGCGGCTCGGTCCTGGACGTCGGCCTCTACATGCTGCCGAGCACGGTCACCATGCTGCTGTTCTCCGCGCTCGCCGGGCGGATCGTGGGCCGGATCGGGGCCGCGCACACGCTGGCCATCGGGTCGCTGTTCGCGGGGCTGAGCTACGTGTGGCTCGCGGTCTCCAACGAGCACGGGTACGACATGCTCGCGTTCAGCACGATCCAGGGCGTCGGGTTCGGCATCGCCTACGCGGCGCTCGGCACGCTCGCCGTGCAGCACGTCCCGATGGACCAGAGCGGCATCGCCAGCGGCATCAACTCGCTGGTCCGCACCGCCGGGGGCAGCGTCGCGGGCGCGGTCACCGCCTCCATCCTCGCCGGGCGGGTCATCGCCGGGACGTCGGTCCCGTCCCTCGACGCCTACGAGCTGTGCTTCTGGATCGTGGCGGCCGGCGCGGGCCTGGCCTCCCTCGTCGCGCTCGGGAACGGCCTGCGGCACCGCTGAGCGGACGCGGCCCGGCGCGGGCACTTGACGAACCAGCCCCTGGGCAGGCCCTATAGGGGTGCGCCCCGGCAAGGCGGCCGGGGCAGGGGACCGCACCGGAGGACGAGGACCATGGGCGCCTACGAGGCCGCGTACGAGCGCAGCATCGCCGACCCGACCCGGTTCTGGGGGCTGGCCGCGCGGGACGTCCGCTGGCTCGTGCCCCCGGACCGGGTGCTCGACGACGGGGCGCCGCCGTTCCACCGCTGGTTCACCGGCGGCGAGCTGAACACCTGCGACAACGCCCTGGACCGGCACGTCGAGGAGGGCCGCGGCGACCAGGCCGCGCTGATCTACGACAGCCCGGTCACCGGCACCGTGCGCACCTACACCTACGCCGAGCTGACCGACCTGGTGGCGCGGTTCGCGGGAGCGCTGCGCGACCTCGGCGTCGACCGCGGCGACCGGGTGGTCGTCTACCTGCCGATGGTGCCGGAGGCGATCGTGGCGATGCTGGCCTGCGCCCGGCTCGGCGCGGTCCACTCGGTGGTCTTCGGCGGGTTCGCGGCGCGCGAGCTCGCGGCGCGCATCGACGACGCGCGGCCCAAGGCGGTCGTGTCGGCGTCCTGCGGCATCGAGGCGGGCCGCGTCGTCGCCTACAAGCCGCTGCTGGACGAGGCGCTGGAGCTGGCCTCGCACAAGGTGGACCACTGCGTCGTCCGGCAGCGCTCGCAGCTGCACGCCGACCTCGTGCGCCCGCGCGACGTGGAGTGGGACGAGGCCGTCGCTCGCGCCGAACCGGCCGGCTGCGTGCCGGTGGCGGCCACCGACCCCCTCTACATCCTGTACACCTCGGGCACCACCGGCCGCCCCAAGGGCGTCGTCCGCGACAACGGCGGGCACGCGGTCGCGCTGCGCTGGTCGATGGAGAACATCTACGGCGTCGGCCCCGGGGACGTGTTCTGGGCCGCGTCCGACGTCGGCTGGGTCGTCGGGCACTCCTACATCGTGTACGCGCCGCTGCTGACCGGCTGCACCACCGTGCTGTACGAGGGCAAGCCGGTCGGCACGCCCGACGCGGGGGCGTTCTGGCGGGTCGCGGCCGAGCACCGGGTCAAGGCGCTGTTCACGGCGCCGACCGCGATCCGGGCGATCAAGAGGGAGGACCCCGGCGGGGAGCTGCTCGCGCAGTACGACCTGTCGGCGCTCGACACCCTGTTCCTGGCCGGCGAGCGGCTCGACCCCGACACCTACCACTGGGCGTCCCGGGTGCTGGACCGGCCCGTCATCGACCACTGGTGGCAGACCGAGACCGGCTGGCCGATCGCGGCGAACCCGCGCGGGCTCGAGCCGATGCCGGTCAAGGCGGGCTCGCCCTCGGTCCCGGTGCCCGGCTTCGACGTGCGGGTGCTCGGCCCGGACGGGGCCCCCGTGGAGGACGGGACCGACGGCGACATCGTGCTGCGGCTGCCGCTGCCGCCCGGCTCCCTGCCCACCCTCTGGCACGACGACGAGCGGTTCGTCGAGTCCTACCTGACCAGGTACCCCGGCCACTACCTCACCGGCGACGGCGGTCACCGCGACCCCGACGGCTACCTGTGGGTGATGGGCCGCACCGACGACGTGATCAACGTGGCCGGGCACCGGCTGTCCACCGGGACGATGGAGGACGTCATCGCCGCGCACCCGGCGGTCGCCGAGTGCGCCGTCATCGGCGTGCACGACGCGGTCAAGGGCCAGGTGCCGCGCGGCCTGGTGGTGCTCAAGAACGGTGTCCTCGCCGAGCCCGGCGAGCTGGCCGCCGAACTGGTCGCCATGGTGCGCGAGCAGGTCGGCCCGGTCGCCGCGCTGAAGGAGGTCGCGGTGGTGCCGGCGCTGCCCAAGACCCGGTCGGGCAAGATCCTCCGCGGCACGATGCGCGGCATCGCCGACGGCCGCGAGGTGACGGTGCCGTCCACCATCGAGGACCCCGAGGTGCTGGACCGCCTCCGCCCCGTGCTGCGCCCCGCGGCCGACTGACCGCGCGGCCCTGCCCCGGGGGACGCCCCTGCTCGGAGGTGGGCCGCGGGCGGGGCCCAGCGGCCCTGTGGCGGGCTCTGCGACCCTCGCCCTGCCCTCCCTGCGGGGTCGGGTCAGTGGGTCCGCTTCTTCGGCCAGAAGGCGGCCACCAGGTACACCCCGATCACCGCGAAGGCCACCTGGAAGATGGTCTCCCAGAAGTTCCAGCCGTGGGTCCGCAGGCCGAACAGGTGGCTCAGCCCGGTGCCCGCGAACGCCGCCACGATGCCGACCAGCACGGTGAGCCAGATGGACATGTCCTGCTTGCCCGGCACGACGAGCCGGGCGAGCGCCCCGATGATCCCGCCGAAGACGATGGCGGTGAAGATACCCCCGATGGTCATGCCCGCTCCCTGGATCATGAGCGGCCCCGCGCCGTCCGCGGACCCGGTCACCCGGGATGTACCCACTCCGCGATCACGGACACGAGCCGACGATCACGCTCGGTGTCCGGTCAGCGGACCACCAGGACGTGCCGGCCGCGCTCGACCAGCTCGCCGATGACGGGGGCACCGGGGATCTCGCCGGCCACCAGCAGGCCGCCGGAGGTCTGGGCGTCGGCGAGCAGCAGCCGCTCCTGCTCGGCGATCCGGCCGAAGTCGGCCGCCGGCGACACCCAGGCGAGGTTGCGGCGGCTGCCGCCGGGGACGAAGCCGTCGCGGGCCGAGGCGCGCGCCCCGTCCAGGTAGGGGACGGCCGCCGCGTCCACGACGGCGGTGACGCCGCTCGCCCGCGCCAGCTTGTAGAGGTGGCCGAGCAGGCCGAAACCGGTCACGTCGGTGGCGCAGGAGATGCCGCGTTCCAACGCCTGCCGGCCCGCGGTCGCGTTGAGGGCCGCCATCGTGTCGACGGCGTGCGCGAACACCTCGCCGGTGGCCCTGTGCCGGGCGTTGAGCACGCCGGTGCCGAGGGGCTTGGTGAGCGAGAGCGGCAGCCCGGCCCGCCCGGCGTCCAGCCGGAGCAGCCGGGCGGGATCGGCGATGCCGGTCACCGCCAGGCCGTACTTGGGCTCGGGGTCGTCGATGCTGTGCCCGCCGGCGATCGGGCAGCCGGCGTCGGAGGCGGTGTCGCGCCCGCCGCGCAGCACCTCGCGGGCCAGCTCGGGCGCGAGCGCGTCGAGCGGCCAGCCGAGCAGGTTGAGCGCCATGACCGGCTCGCCGCCGACCGCGTAGACGTCGGAGAGGGCGTTGGCGGCGGCGATGCGGCCCCAGTCGTAGGGGTCGTCGACCACGGGGGTGAAGAAGTCGGCGGTGGACACGATCGCCCGGCCGCCGTCGATCCGCAGGACGGCCGCGTCGTCCCCGTCCTGTCCGCCGAGGAGCAGGGATCCGTCGGCGCCCGCCGGGCCGGTCAGCCCGGCCACGACCCGCTCGAGCTCGCCGGGCGGGATCTTGCAGGCGCAGCCCCCGCCATGGGCGTACTGGGTGAGACGCGGCTTTCCGACGGGGAGGGTCACAGCGGGAATTTATCCCACAGATCCCCATAAATGATCAACAAACGGGCGGTACGGGTCCGGTCACCCAGGGGTCGCCCCACCCCCGCCATCACCCCCCGACCAGGAGACGGCCCCCGGGGCGCCCTTGCCCGAACATGGTTCGGCATGGTGCGATTCCCCTCTGCAAGTGAACACTGACATCGGTGCACTGCCGGAAGGGGCGCGAGATGGTCGAAGCCGGGGTTCGGGACGCGCGGGCGGAACTGGAGCGGACGGCCGGAGGGCGGACGATCTGCACCCGGCTGGCCGACACCGCCCGGCGGGACGGCGCCCGGCCCGCCTACTCCGACCGCGTCGACGGCAAGTGGCGGACGCTGACCTGGGAGGACACCCGCCGGCGGGCGCTGGAGACCGCCGCGGGGCTGGCCGCGCTCGGCCTGACGGCCGGCGACGTGGTGGCGCTGATGATGCCCAACCGGTCCGAGCACGTGCTGGCCGACCTCGGCGCGCTGCACGCGGGCGGCGTCCCGACGACGGTGTACGCCACCCTCGCCCCCGACCAGGTGGCCTTCGTCGCCGCGGACTGCTCGGCCCGGTACGCGGTACTGGACGGGCGGGACCAGCTCGACCGCTGGCTGCCGGTGCTCGACCGGCTGCCCGCGCTGCGCAAGGTGATCGTGATCGACGCCGCCGCCTGCCCGGCCGGGGACCGGTTCCTGACCTGGGACGCCCTGACCGCGCTCGGCCGGGAGCGGCTGGCCGCCGACCCCGCTGCGATCGACGCCCGCTGGAAGGCCGTCCGGCCCGAGGACGCCGCCACCCTTCTGTACACCTCCGGGACCACCGGGAACCCCAAGGGCGTGCTGATCACCCACTCGATGGTGCTGCACGAGGCGGCGATGGTGGAGGGCGCCTCGGTGCTGCCCGGCCACCCGTCCGGCATCTCCTACCTGCCGTTCGCGCACATCGCCGACCGGGTGCTGAGCTACTACCTGCCGGTCGGGCTGGCCGCGCACGTGCACTTCTGCCCCGACCCCGCCCAGCTCACCACGGTGCTGCGGGAGGTCAGGCCGCACTCGTTCTTCGGCGTCCCGCGGGTCTGGGAGAAGATCATGGCGGGCATCCAGGCGGTGCTGGCCGCCGAGCCGGACGAGGAGAGGAGGGCCGCGGTCGCGCGGGCGCTGGAGGCGGGGCGCGCCCACGTCGCCGGCCAGGAGCACGGGAACGCCCTCACCCCGGAGGAGCGCGCCGTGTTCGAGCGCGCCGACGCCGCCGTGCTGGCGCCGATGCGGGCGCTGCTCGGGCTCGACCGGGTCGTCCAGGCGTCCAGCGCCGCCGCGCCGCTGCCGGTGGAGGTCGCCCGGTTCTTCGCCGGCCTCGGCCTGAAGATCTTCGACGCGTACGGGATGACCGAGACGACCGGGGCCGTGACCGCCAACCTCCAGGACTCGTTCAAGCTCGGCACCGTCGGCCGGCCGTTCCCCGGGGTGGAGCTGCGGCTCGCCGGGGACGGGGAGATCCTGGTGCGCGGCGCGACCTGCACGCCCGGCTACCTGAACCGGCCCGAGGCGACCGCCGGGCTCCTCGACGCCGACGGGTGGGTGCACACCGGGGACGTCGGCGTCCTGGACGAGGACGGGTTCCTGCGGGTGGTGGACCGCAAGAAGGAGATCATCATCACCGCCGGGGGCGAGAACGTCGCCCCCTCGCTGATCGAGAACCACCTCAAGGAGCACCCGCTGGTCGGGCAGGCCCTGGCGTTCGGGGACCGCCGCCCGTACGTGGTCGCGCTGATCACCCTGGACGGCGAGGTCGCGCCGGTGTGGGCCGCCGCGCACGGGCTGGAGGGCGCGGACGTGGCCGCGCTCGCCGGGCACCCGCTGGTGCTGGAGGAGATCGGCAGGGCCGTCGGGGACGCCAACGCCCGGCTGGCCCGCGTCCAGCAGGTCAAGAAGTGGCGGCTGCTGCCCGCCGAGTGGACCGCCGAGAGCGAGGAGCTCACCCCCACCCTCAAGCTGAAGCGGCGGGTCGTGCACGGCAAGTACACCGACGTTCTGGACGCCCTGTACGACGCCTGATCCGCGGGCCCTCCCGCCGCGCCGCGGCCCCTCCCCCGCCCGCGGCCCCGCGGCCGGCCCGGACGTACGGTGAGATCATGGCGCGGTCGCGCCGTCGATCGCGGCGACGGTCATCCCGCCGCCCGCCGCCGTCGCGGCCGACCGAGGGGTCGGCAGGCGGGCCCGACCCGCCCGGGCGGAAGGACGTTCGATGACGGGGCCGGACGCGGCCGAGGTGCTGGACCTGGCGGGCATCTTCGTGTTCGCGCTGTCGGGGGCACTGGCCGCGGTGCGCCAGCGGCTGGACGTGGTCGGCATGGTGGTGCTGGCCGAGATCACCGCGCTCGGCGGCGGGATCATGCGCGACCTGATCATCGGCGCGGTGCCGCCGGCCGCGTTCACCAGCGTCGGCTACGTGCTGGTCCCGCTGGCCGCCACGGCGCTGGTGTTCTTCTGGCATCCGCAGGTCGCCCGGCTGCTGCCCGCGGTGATGTTCTCCGACGCGGCCGGGCTCGGGCTGTTCTGCGTGACCGGGACGGTGAAGGCCCTCGGCCACGGCCTGTCGCCCCTGCACTCGGTGCTGCTCGGGGTCGTCACCGCGGTCGGCGGCGGCGTCCTGCGCGACATGCTGAGCGGGCAGATCCCCGCGGTGCTCTACGACCGGCAGCTCTATGCGCTGCCGGCGCTGCTCGGCGCCTCGGTGATCGCGGCCGCGTACACGGCCGGCCTGCACGGCGCCGCCGTCACCGCGGGCTCCGCCGTCCTGGCGTTCGGCCTCCGCGTGCTGGCGATGCGGTACGGCTGGCGTGCGCCGCGCGCCCGCGGCGTCGCCGACTGACGGCCGCGGGCGGCGGCCGGAGATGGGGCGGACGGGCGTCCCTGCTTTCGCGCCGTCCCGCCAGGGGGAGTACGGTCACGCGTATGGGGCGGATCACGGTGCGCAGGCCGGTGCTGCGGCTGAGCACCACCGGGACGCGGGGGCGGCGGCCCGACACCCTGGCGGTGGAGGAGCCGCTGGAGATCCGGATCGACGGGCGGCCGCTGACGATCACGATGCGCACCCCCGGCGCCGACTTCGACCTGGCCGCCGGGTTCCTGGCCGCCGAGGGCATCATCGGCGCGGCCGGCGATCTGGCCGCGATGCGCTACTGCGCCGACACCGCCGAGCAGAACACCCTCGACGTCGTGCTGGCCCCCGGGGTCCGGCCGCCGGACGCGCTGCTGACCCGCGCGTTCACCACCACCAGCGCCTGCGGGGTGTGCGGCAAATCGAGCATCGAGGCGCTGCGGACCGACCGCCCCTACGACGTGGCCGCCGACACCGTCGCGCTGACCACCGCCGTCCTGGCGGCGCTTCCGGACCGGCTGCGGGAGTCGCAGCGGGTCTTCGACCGCACCGGCGGGCTGCACGCGGCCGGGCTGTTCGACGCGGACGGCGGGCTGCTGGTGGTGCGGGAGGACGTCGGCCGGCACAACGCGGTCGACAAGGTCGTCGGGTGGGCGCTGCGCCAGGACCTGCTGCCGCTCACCGGGCGGATCCTGATGGTCAGCGGGCGCGCCTCGTTCGAGCTGACCCAGAAGGCGGCACAGGCCGGGATCCCGGTGCTGGCCGCGGTGTCGGCGCCCTCGTCGCTGGCGGTGGAGCTGGCCGAGGACGCCGGGATGACGCTGGTCGGATTCCTGCGCGGCGAGACGATGAACGTCTATACCGGCGCCGACCGTATCCCCTGCTGAGGCCAGGCCGATTGTCACCGGGCGATGGAATTCCGCCGCCGACTTGTGGGCCACGCCCCAAGAAACCCGCCCGCCCCCGGAGTTGACTACTCCGGCACAGGACGCGCGCCGGCTCCGCGCGTCCGGCTTCGGGCGCGCGGATTGAGGGAGAGGGTATGACCAGGCCCCTGACGGACGGCGCACCTGCGCCCGCGATCGACGAGCGGCACCCGCCGATCAAGGCGCGCCGGATCTCCTTCGACTGGTCGAAAACGCCGCTGCACTGGGTCCCCGGCGACCCCGTCGCCACCCACATGATCAACTCTTTCCACCTCGTCCTGCCCGAGGGTGAGAAGTGGTTCATCCAGTGCGTGAAGGACGCCCGCCCGCACATCAGGGACCCGCGGCTGCTGGAGGAGATCAAGGGCTTCATCGGGCAGGAGATGGTGCACGCCCGCTCCCATCAGGGCGTTCTCGACCAGATCCTGGAGGCCAACGGGATCGAGGTGTCCAGGATCACGGGACCGGCCGGGCAGGGCAACGCCGACCGGCCGGCCCGGATGGCGGCCCTGAAGGAGAAGTCGCCGCGGTCGTGGCGGCGCAGGCTGCGGTTCGAGCTGGCCGCGGTCGCCTCGATCGAGCACTACACCGCGGTGCTCGGCCAGTGGATCATGGACAACGAGCGCCTCGACGCGGCCGGGGTGGACCCGATGATGCTGGACCTGCTGCGCTGGCACGGCGCCGAGGAGGTCGAGCACCGCTCGGTGGTCTTCGACGTCTACCGGGCGATGGGCGGCCGGTACCCCACCCGCGTCCTGGCCTGGACGGTGTCGCTGTTCTTCCTCTACTGGGCGCTGATCGGCGGCACGCTCTACCTGCTGAAGCAGGACCCGACGGTCAAGGGGCGGGTGACGCTGCCGCGCGCCTACCGCTCGTACCGCAGGTCGGTCCGGAAGGGCACGGTGCCGGGCATCTTCCGGCTGCTGCTGGGTGAGGCGCCGGTCTACCTCAAGCCCTCCCACCACCCCTCCGAGATCTGCTCCACCCCGCGGGCGCTGGAGTACCTGAAGACCTCCCCGGCCGCGCAGGCCGCGGGGTACGACCCTTATTAGTTCTCAAGCTCGGCCCGGCTTCCTCGCCTGGCGGCTCGGGGCGCCGACCGTGCTTGGGCGAGCGCGACATCGCTTCGCGATCTGGCCGGTGGGGCTCGCCTTCGGCATCGCCCCACCGGCCAGGTAGCGCCCTCGCGTGACGGCCGAGGGCCTTGGGCGGGCTCTGGACCCATCGGCCGGTTCTGAAGGGGGCCTGCGGGCCGCCCATGTACGCGTGCGGGTGGCGAGCGTCACTGCGGGGGCCCTTGACCGGGGTTCGGCCCTCGCGGTTAATTAACGTTGTGTCTAATAATGTCGCGCTCGCCCGCACCGACAACGCCGCGGAGCTCGAGCGATTCCGGGAGATCCAGCGCCTGTGCTACCAGTGCGCCGACGAGGTGGCCGCCACGCTCGAACCGGGCGTGACCGAACGCGACGCCTGCCGCCGGATGCGCCGGTGGCTCCGCGCCCACGGCGTGGACGACTGGCTGCACACCCCGTTCGCCTGGTTCGGCGACCGCTCCGCCTTCCGCGGCTTCAAGGTCCCCACGCAGTTCCTCCCCGGCGGGACGCGCCTGGAGGAGGGCATGCCCTACATCCTCGACATGGCGCCGGTGAAGAAGGGCTACTCCGCCGACATCGGCTACGGCGGCGTGCTCGGCGAGAACCGGATCTGGGAGCGGGTCGACGCCGACCTCGCCGCCTACCGGACGCTGATCCTCGCGCTCGTCCGGGAGCGGCGCACGTTCGCCGACGTCTACGCCGAGGTCGACGCCCTCATCGAGCGGCAGGGCTACCAGAACCGGCACGCCAAGTACCCCGGCCGCGTCATCGGCCACCAGGTCGGCGTCATCGGCGGCGTCCTGCCCAAGGGGGTCGGGTTCCCGTTCGGGGTCCGGTTCCTCCAGACCATCGGCCGCGAGCTGGTCAAGGAGCGGCTGGAGGGGCGCTCCCCGCTCTGGAACGGCGCCGCGCAGTCCCAGCATCCGCCGACGCCCGGCCTGTGGGCGGTGGAGCCGCACATCGGGTTCCGCGGCGTGGGCGTGAAGTTCGAGGAGATCCTCGTGGTGACCGAGGACGACGCGTCCTGGCTCGACGACGACCTGCCGCACGTGCACCGCTGGGCGCGGCGCGAGGCGGCGGCGTGACCGCCGCGACCGGCGGCGGCCCCGCCCCGGCGACGACGGCCCGCCGGGTCCGCGGCGACGGCGTCGACCTGGCCGTCTACGAGCAGGGCGACCCGTCCCGCCCGACCGTGCTGCTCATGCACGGCTACCCCGACACCCACGCGGTCTGGGACGAGGCCGCCGCGCTCCTGGCGGGCCGCTTCCACGTCGTCCGGTACGACGTGCGCGGCTCGGGCGCCTCGTCCCGCCCGTTCGGGCGCGAGCCCTACGCCCTCGACCATCTGATGGCCGACCTGCGCGCGGTGCTGGACGCCGCCGCGCCCGGCCGCGAGGTCCACCTCGTCGGGCACGACTGGGGCTCCATCCAGGCATGGGAGGCGGTCTGCACGATGCGGGACCGGTTCGCCTCCTTCACCTCCATCTCCGGGCCGTGCCTCGACCACGTCGGCCTCTGGACCCGCCGCATGATCGCCCGGCCGACCCCGGGCAACCTCCGGCGTGGCGCCGGCCAGGTCCTGCGGTCCTGGTACATCTACTTCTTCCAGACCCCGGTGCTGCCCGAGCTGGTCTGGCGGAGCGGGATGGCCAGGCCGTTCGCCAAGGCGCTGGAGATCGGCGAGGGCGTCGCCCCGCGCGCGGGCCACCCGGCGCGGACGCTGCCGCGCGACGGCGCCGCGGGGGTCGGGCTCTACCGCGCCAACATGCTCGAGCGGCTGCGCGGCCCGCGCGACCGGCGCACCGACGTGCCCACCCAGGTGATCGTCCCGACCCGGGACCTGTTCGTGTCCCCGCACCTGGTGGACGGGCTCGCCGGACGGGTGCCGAACCTGTCGCTGCGTCCGATCGCCGCCGGGCACTGGGTGCCGCGCAGCCATCCGGCCGTCGTCGCCCGCTGGGTCGCCGAGCACATCGCCGGCGTCACCGGCGGGCCGCTCACCGCCGCCGAGTCCCGGGGGCTGCGCCGCGCGCGGGCCGTCCCGGGCCGGCGCCCCTTCGAGGGGTCGCTGGTCGTGGTCACCGGCGCCGGCAGCGGCATCGGGCGGGCCACCGCGCTCGCCTTCGCCGAACGGGGCGCCGAGGTGATCGCGGCCGACCTGGACCCGGCCACCGCGCAGCGCACCGCCGAGCTGGCCGGGCTGCTCGGCCCGGCCGCGCACGCGTTCCAGGTGGACGTGTCCGACCAGGCCGCGATGGAGGACTTCGCCAAGTCGGTCCTGCACGGCCACGGCGTCCCGGACGTGGTGGTCAACAACGCCGGGATCGGCATGGCCGGGCCGTTCCTGGAGCACACGGCGCGGGACTGGGAGCAGGTCCTCGGCGTCAACCTGTGGGGCGTCGTGCACGGCTCCCGGCTGTTCGCGGCGCAGATGGCCGAGCGGGGGGAGGGCGGGCACATCGTCAACACCGCCTCGGCGGCGGCGTACACGCCCTCGCGCTCCCTGCCCGCGTACGCGACCAGCAAGGCGGCGGTGCTGATGCTGTCGCAGTGCCTGCGGGCCGAGCTGCGCGGCAAGGGCATCGGGGTCAGCGCGATCTGCCCGGGGATCGTCGACACCGGCATCACCCGGACCTCGCGGTTCGTCGGGCACGGCGAGGCCGGGCAGGAGCGGAGCCGGGAGCGGGCGGCGCGGGCGTACGCGCTGCGCGGCTTCGGCCCCGAGGGCGTCGCCGAGCAGATCGTCGCCGCCGTCCGGGACGACCGCGCGGTCGTCCCGGTCACGGTGGAGGCGCGGCTCGCCCACCTCGGTTCGCGGCTGTCACCGCGCCTCATGCGCCTCCTGGCCCGCGTCGACGCCGGCTAGCGGCGAGGGCCGCCGGGGTCGGCGCAGACGGCGGTCTCGGCCATGCCCTCGGGGTCGGCCGGGGCCGCCGGGCGGTCAGGGCCGTCCGGGAGGCCGGGGCCGCCCGGGACATCAGGACCGTCAGGGACGTCGGGGAGGTCCCGCGCGTACAGCCCCAGCAGTGTCGGGAGGCGGTAGGTGTCGTGCCCGCCGTCATCGGTGCCGGAGTACTCGACCAGCCCGGCGTTCATGAGCGCGCCGATCAGGTCCTCGGCCTCGTCCAGGCTCTCCGCCAGGGCCGCCGCGGCCTCGGTCGCGCAGAACCGCCCGGCGCCCCGGCGGCCGAGCAGGCGGAGGGCCCGCCGGGCGGGCGGGGCCAGCCCGGCGCAGGCGCGGGCGAGGACGGGCCGCAGCTCCAGATCACCGGCGCGCAGCTCGTCCAGCCGCCGGTCCTCGTCGCCCAGCCGGGCCGCCAGCCGGCCGACGCTCGAATGGGGCGTCGCCGCCAGCCGGCCCCCGGCGATCCGCAGCGCCAGCGGGAGATGCCCGCACAGCTCGGCGACCAGGGCGGCGGCGGCCGGCTCGGCGGAGACCCGCGCGGCGCCGCCCACCCGGGTCAGCAGCTCCACCGAGTCCTCGGGGGCGAAGGCGCCCAGGTCGACCCGGTCCGCGAAGCCGATCCCCGGCAGGCGGCCCCGGCAGGTGATGAGCACCGGGCATCCAGGGGCGCCGGTGAGCAGGGGCCGCACCTGGTGCTCCCCGGTGGCGCCGTCCAGCACGACCAGCGCCCGGAGGCCCGCCATCCGGTAGCGGTACAGCTCGGCGCGCTCCGCGGCGGACGCGGGGACGTCCGCGCCGTCCACCCCGAGCAGGCTGAGCAGCCGGGCCAGCGCCGGCATCGGGTCGCCCCCGTCCCGGCGCAGGTCCACGTGGAACCGCCCGTCCGGGAAGACCGCCTCCCATAAGTGCGCGAGGTGCAGCGCCAGCGCGGACTTGCCGGTCCCCGGTCCGCCGCTGATCACGCAGATCGTGGGGGCGGACCGGCCGGACGCGGTCTCCAGCAGCCGGGACACCTCCGCGAGCTGCTCCTCGCGGCCGGTGAAGTCGGGAAGGTCCGCCGGGAGCGGAGGCCGCCGGGGCGGCTCCCGGCGCGTCCCCACGCCCGGGGCCGGATCGAGGGACGGGTCGCACGCGTGGATCGCCCGCTCCAGCCGGCGCAGCCCCGCGCCGGGCTCCAGCCCGAGCTCCTCGCCGAGCAGCGCGCGGCCGTCCCGGAAGACCCGCAGCGCCTCGGACTGCCGCCCGCACCGGTACAGCGCGAGCATGAGCTGGCCGCGCAGCCGCTCGCGGAGCGGGTTGCGGGTCAGCTGCCCGAGGATCTCCCCCACCAGCTCCGGATGGCGGGACAGCGCGAGCCCGACGTCGAGCCAGTCCTCCAGCACCGCCAGCCGCCGCTCCTCCAGGGCGGGCCGCGCCTGCCGGACGAAGTCGTGGGCGGCGCCGTCGAGCGGCGCCCCGCCCCACAGCCCGAGCGCCTCCCGCAGGAGGGCCTCCGCCTCCTCCGGGCGCCCGCCCGCCATCGCGGCCCGGCCGCGGGCGGCCAGGCCCATGAACACCTCCAGGTCGAACCCGCCCGGCTCCACGTGGATCGCGTAGCCCGAGCCGCGGCGCAGGATCGTCGGCGCCCCGAGCACCCTGCGCAGCGCCGACACGTGCTGGCGGAGCTGCACGAGCGCGGTGGCGGGCGGCACCGCCCACAGCGCCGAGACCAGCGCCTGGTCGGACACCACCTGGCCGGCCTCCAGCAGCAGCGCGCCGAGCACGGCCCGGCGCAGGGCGCCGTCCACCGCGACGGGAACCCCGTCGTCACTCACCTCGACCGGACCGAGAATCCTGTAGACCAACACGGCGGCACCTCCGACCTGGGTGGACGAGCCGAACGTACAAGATCCATTTATCGGGCCATTATCGTCTCGCTCAACGGCGCCGCCGATGATGAGGAGGTCATCAACTCTTCAAGGGAAGGGGCCTCCAATGGTCGCCATCAAGAGCAGCACCAAGCAGGTCCGCTACGTCATGGGCGCCATGACCGCGGTGTTCTTCAGCCTTTGCCACGCTTCCTGATCACGACCGAATGAGCGTGTGGGGAGGCCGCGGCCTCCCCACACACACGTCCGCGCCCCGGGGCCCCGCCCCGGGCTTGCCGTCAACGGAGGCGAAGTGCTGGAGACCGGTGTCCGGCAGGTACGGGTCGCGCTGGCCATGGTGTTCGGCCGGCCGCTGAACGTCGGGCTGGTCGAGCGGCTGGTCGAGGACGCGCTGGCGACCCTGGACGAGTTCGGCTCGCCGGGCGAGGACGTCGAGCAGCTCATCGACGGGCCGTTCGCCGACCCCGCCGACCGGCGCGACCTCCAGACCCGCGCCCTCCAGCGGACCGCGCGCCGGCTGC
Source organism: Spirillospora sp. NBC_01491 (assembly GCF_036227065.1). Classification (GTDB taxonomy): domain Bacteria; phylum Actinomycetota; class Actinomycetes; order Streptosporangiales; family Streptosporangiaceae; genus Spirillospora; species Spirillospora xylanilytica. The sequence goes on along the minus strand of NZ_CP109432.1, from coordinate 358,292 downwards.
ACCGGTCCTCCCGGTTCTACCGGGAGCGCCTCGACGCCGCCGGGATCGACCCGGGCGGCCTCACGCTGGAGACGCTGCGCTCGGTCCCGGTCACCGTCAAGCGCGACCTGGTGGACCGCGGGAAGGACTTCATCTGCGGACGGCCGTACCTGGCCACGCAGACGACCGGGACGACCGGCGTCCCGGTGCGGGTGTGGCTGTCGCGGTACGAGATCGAGCTGTGGCCCGCGCTGATCGCGCTGTCGATGCTGCTGCGCGGCGAGATCCGGCCCGGCGACTGCATGCAGATGAACCTGAGCTCCCGCGCGACCGCCGCGATGCAGGAGGACCTGGCGATGCTGCGGCTCGCCGGCGCCGCCGGCCGCGTCGTCGGCCAGGTGGCGCCGGACGAGTCCCTGGACCACCTGCTGGACGGCGTCGCGCCCCCGACGATCCTCAACGGCTACCCCAGCTACATCGGGCAGCTGGTCACGGCGGCCCGCCGCCGCGGCCTCGGGCCCGCCGACTTCCGGCTGCGCGCCCTGTACGTGGGCGGCGAGGTCCTCTCCCCCCACCTGGCCGAGGCGGTCCGCGCCACGTTCGGCATCGAGCAGGTCAACGACACCTACGGGGCGACCGAGCTGCTGCCCGTCGGCGGCCGGACCTGCAACGGCGGCCACGTGCACCTCGACCCGAACATGGGGTACGCCGAGGTGCTGGACCTGGAGACCGGCGAGCCCGCCGAACCCGGTGGGCTCGGCACACTCACCGTCACGCCGTACTACCCGTACCGCGACTGCATGCCGGTGCTGCGCTACGACACCCGCGACATCGTGCGGGCGCTCCCCGAGCCCCTGGACTGCGAGCTGTCCGCCGTGCCCGCCGTATCGCAGATCCTCGGCAAGGAGAGCCGGCTGCTGCGCACCGGCGACGGCGTCGTCACGCAGCGGGACGTCGTGGAGGCGCTCGACGGCCTGCCGGGCGTGGAGTGGCCCGTGCGCCACCGCGCCCGCGTGGACGCCGGCCGCCTGCACGTCACCGTCGTCGCGCCGGGCCTGTCGACCACCGACGTCGTCGAGCGGTTCGCCGGACGCGGCATCGACGCCACCGCCGAGATCGCCGACCTGGACGAGCAGGACGCGCGGCGGCTCTGCCCGCTGCGCTGCGACCTGCGCGAGGAGACTTTCGTGAGAGGTGCCGCATGAGGCCGGCGACGGAGAGCCCGATGAGACGAGCGGGGGACGCGACGTGAGCGCCGGGCAGGACCTGTTCCAGGTGGGCGTCACCTCGTTCTACGCGCTGGCCGTCCCGGCCGGAGCGGTGCTGTACTTCCGCACCGTGCGGGTGCCGAGGCCGCCCGTAGGGACGTTCAACGGGCGCGACATCGTGGTGATGATGGGGTTCGTCCTCGCACTGCCGTTCCTCTACCTCGCGCTGCCCGGGGTGGCGCTGCCGGTCGTGCTGGCGCTGGTGTTCGCCGGCGGCCTGACGGTCGGCTACCAGCCGGTGGTGGGGCACACGCCGGTGCGCTGGGCGCTGATCCTCGCGCTGCTGGCCGCCGACCTGGTGGGGCACCAGGTGCTCGGCGCCGGAACGCCGTTCTACTGGGTGGCCAACAGCTGCATCGTCGGGCTCATCGTGGTCTCCGCGACCAACCTCAACGTGCAGGGCGGCATGCCGCTGAAGAACGTCGCCTGGTTCGTGCTGCTGCTGGCCGTGTACGACCTGACGTTCGCCACGGTGATCCCGCTGACCCAGGAGCTGGCCGAGGCGATCCAGGGATACCCGTTCGCGCCGTCGGCGGGGCTGCGGGTCGGCGGGTTCGGCGCGGTGATCGGCATGGGCGACCTGCTGGCCTACTCGCTGTACACCGCGGCGGCGTACAAGGCGTACGGGCGGAGCGGGCTGCGGACGGCGCTGGGGATCGTCCTCGCCTTCGGGTCGGTGCTCCCGACGCTGGCGCCCCTCGCCGTCGAGGCGCTGACCGGGTCGGCGCCCGCGCTCGTCCCGGCGCAGGTGTTCTTCGGCCCGGCGGCCTTCGCCGGGTACCTGATGCTGCGCCGGCGGCTCGGCGCCGAGCGGCGGATGGCCGAGGTGCCCGTCCGGGCCCCCGATCAGACCCGCTCGCTGAGGTTGACGCCGGTCTCGGGCTCGAACAGGTCGATGGCGTCGGGGTCGTAGTCGAGCTCGATGTTCTCGCCCCGGCGGGCCCGCGACATCGGGTCGAGGCGGGCGATGAGCTGGGACCGGCTCTGGTCGGTGACGTTCCCCTGGAACGCCTCGGCCAGGTGCTCGGACTCGATCGCCCCGGACGAGCCGAGGTCGATGTAGGCGAACTTCTCCGCGCCGAGCGACTCCAGGACGTCGACGTGCCCGGTGAAGGTCAGGTCGTGCCCTTCGGGACGGCGCTCCCGGACGAGCCGGGCGTCGCCGAACGCCTCCGGCCGGATCCCCACGATCACCTGTGCGGGGGCGTTGTTGGCCTCCAGGGCGCGGCGCATCCGGTCCGAGACCGGAATGGGCCCGAGCACGGTCTGGAGCCCGTCCGAGGTGACGTCGGCGTTCAGGAAGTTCATCGACGGCGACCCGATGAACCCCGCGACGAACAGGTTGTGCGGGTGCTCGTACAGCTCCTCGGGCGGGCCCATCTGCTGCACCACCCCCTTGCGCATCAGCACGATGCGGTCGCCGAGCGTCATCGCCTCGGTCTGGTCGTGGGTGACGTACACGGTGGTGGTGCCCAGGTGCTTCTGCAACCGCGAGATCATCGTGCGCATCTGCACGCGCAGCTTGGCGTCCAGGTTGGACAGCGGCTCGTCCATCAGGAACGCCTTGGGGTCGCGCACGATCGCGCGGCCCATCGCGACCCGCTGCCGCTGCCCGCCGGACAGGTGCGCGGGCCTGCGGTCCAGGAACTGCTCGATGTCCAGGAGGTGGGCCGCCTCCTGGACCTTGCGCTTGGACTCGGCCTTGCCGACCTTGGCGAGCCGCAGCGGGAAGGCGATGTTCTCCGCCACGGTCATGTGCGGGTACAGCGCGTACGACTGGAACACCATCGCGATGTCGCGGTCGCGCGGTGCCTTCTCGTTCATCCGCGCGCCGCCGATGGTCAGCTCGCCCGCGCTGATGTCCTCCAACCCGGCGATCATGTTCAGCGTGGTCGACTTCCCGCAGCCGGACGGGCCGACCAGGATGATGAACTCCTTGTCGGCGATCTTCAGGTCCAGCTCGCTGACGGCGGTGGTGCCGTCGGGGTACCGCTTGGTCACCCCGTCCAGGACGATCTCAGCCATGGTCCCGCCTCATCCCTTCACGGCTCCGGAGGTCAGGCCGGACACGATCCGGCGCTGGAACAGCAGCACGAACAGCACGATCGGGATCGTGATCACGATGGCCGCCGCCGCGATCGATCCGGCCGGGTCCTCGAACTGCGAGCTGCCGCTGAAGAACGAGATCGTCGCCGGGGCGGTGCGGGCGGCGCTGGAGGAGGTCAGCGAGATGGAGAACAGGAAGTCGTTCCAGCACAGGATGAACGCCAGGATCGCGGTGGTGACCACGCCCGGCGCGGCCAGCGGCGCGATCACCAGGCGGAACGCCTGGAAGGGGGTGGCGCCGTCCATCTTGGCGGCCTTCTCCAGGTCCCACGGGATCTCCCGGAAGAAGGTGGACAGCGTGTAGATGGTCAGCGGCAGCGCGAAGGTGATGTACGGCAGGATCAGGCCGGGCCAGGTGTTGAACAGCCCGAGCCCGCGTTCGATCTGGAACAGCGGCGTGACCAGCGAGATCTGCGGGAACATCGCGATCAGCAGCGAGATCCCGAGCACCAGCGACTTGCCCGGGAACTCCAGCCGGGCCACCGCGTAGGCGGCCATCGTGCCGATCACGATGGCGATCAGGGTGGAGATCACCCCGATCCCGATGGAGTTGATCAGGCCGCGGACGAAGTCGTCGTTCTTGAAGATGCCGGCGTAGTTGGACCAGGTCCAGGTGGTCGGCCAGAACCTCCCGTCGGAGATCGTGCTCGGCGCCTTGAACGACAGCGCGGCGATCCACACCACCGGGATCAGCGCGCACACCACCACGACGAGGTCGACCACCGCCCATCCGGCCGTCCGGTCCCGGTGCCGTGACATCAGCGCTTACCCCCTGTGGCCTGGGCTGGCGCGGAAGTGCCCAGCACCTTGACGAACACGAACGCGATGACCGCCACGGTGACGACGATCAGCACCGACATGGTGGAGCCGATGCCGAGGTTCAGCCCGCCGATCAGGTTGTGGTAGGCGATCACCGACACCGCCGCGGTGTTCTGCGCGCCGTTGGTGAGCACGAAGATGTTGTCGAAGATCCGGAACGCGTCCAGCGTCCGGAACAGCAGCGCGGCCAGGATCGCCGGCCGCATCAGCGGCAGGGTGATCAGCCGGAACCGCTGCCACGCACCGGCGCCGTCCATCGACGCCGCCTTCAGCGTGTCCTCGGGCACCAGCGCGAGTCCGGCCATGAGCAGCAGCGCCATGAACGGCGTGGTCTTCCACACCTCGGCGAGGATGACGATCCCTATGGCGGGCCAGTGCTCGGTGAGCGGCGCCTGCCCGCCGGGGAGCAGCCCGGCCAGCCAGCCGGTGTCGGGCGTCCAGGCGTACTTCCAGCCGTAGGCCGCCGCGACCGTGACGATGCCGTACGGGATCAGCACGACGGTCCGGATCAGGCCCCGCCCGACCAGCGTCCGGTACATCACCAGCGCGATCACCATGCCGAGCACCAGCTCGATGGCGACGCTCACCACCGTGACGACGGCCGTCACCGCGAACGCGTTCCACCAGAACGCGCTGGTGAGGACCGTGGTGTAGTTCTCGACGCCGATCCACCCCTTGCGGTCCGGGAACCGCAGGTCGTAGCGCTGAAGCGACAGCAGCACCGAGTAGACGATGGGCCATCCGGTCACCAGCACCATGACCAGGGCGGCGGGCGCGCACAGCCACCAGCCGAGGTGGCGCTCGGATCTGCGGCCCTGGCTGACCGCCCGCCTCCCCGCGTCGTCGCCCCCGCTCACGGTCGCGCCGCCGCCCGGGCCGTTCATGGGAGCACCCCCTTGCTTTGCAGCGCGTCGGATATGAGGTTCCTCAGCGTCCTCAGCGTGCGCGGCGGATCGATCGCCGAAGGAGGCGACAGCGTCACCGCCGTGACGGTCGAGACGTTCTGGTAGGTCGGCGTCTTCGGCCGGGCGGCGGCGGTCTTGAGCGCGGCCAGGATCGTGTCCCGCATCGGGTACGCCTCCGCCATGCCGCTGGCGCCGTAGACGGACTCGATGGTCGGCGGCAGCCCGTCCTTGACCGCGGCGACGCGCTGGCTCTCGGGGTCGCGCAGGCACAGCGCCGCCTGGAACGCCGCCTGGGGGTTCTTGGAGTAGCGGCTGACCGCGAAGTTGGCACCGCCGAGGGGCGCCCTGCCGCTCCCCGTGATGCCGGGGTAGGGGGCCCATTTGAAGTGCGGCAGCATGGCGGGCTTGAGCTCGGCCATGGACGCGTACACGAACGGCCAGTTGATCTCGTAGGCGCCGCGTCCCGACTCCACGGCCAGCCGCGCGTCGTCCTCCTTGGTGTTGGACAGCGACGGGTCGGCGGCCTTGGACCTGGCGAAGGCGCGCAGCACCTTGAGCGCGACGAGCGCCTGCGGGCCGAGTTCGACGCGCGCGCCGTCCGGGCTCAGGATGCGGCCCCCGGCCGAGGCGACCAGGCTGTTGAACCAGACGACCAGCCCCTCGAACTGGGCGCCGGTGACCTCGCCGTAGTGCGGCTTGCCCTCGGCGGCGAGCCGGGCCGAGGCGGCCATCAGGCCCGTCCACGTCGTCGGCGGCTCCGGGATCAGGTCCGAGCGGTACCAGAGGAGCTGGACGTTGGTGTTGTAGGGGGCCGCGTACAGCTTGCGCTGCCAGACGGCGGTGTCGAGCGGCCTCGCGGTGACCCCCCGGCGCGCCTCCGCGGCGAACGGGCCGGTCCATTCGCGGATCCAGCCCGCCTCGGCGAGCTCGGCGGTCCAGGTCACGTCCATGCCGAGGACGTCCAGCTCGGAGTCGGCGGCGGCGAGCCGGCGGACGAGCTGCTCGCGCTGGTCGTCGGCGCCGCGCGGCAGCGTGTTGAGGACGATCCGGTACCGGCCCCGCGCGAGCCGGTTGCAGCGCTTGACGATCTCGCCCATGCTCTGCTGCGGCGCGTTGTAGAGGCTGATCACTCGAGCCCCCGAGCCGCCGGAGCCGCAGCCGGACAGGAACCCGGCGGCCAGCGTCGCGGCGGCGCACGCGGCGGCCGCCCCGCGCCGCCGGGGCCCGGCCGGGCCGCCTCCGCCCATCAGCATCGACGTCCCCCTCCCCCAGGCCGCCGGGGCTTTCCCCCGCCCCGGTCGCTCAGGCTCTACCCGGGCGCCCGGTGGTGATCACCGAGGTGGACGAATCATTACCATCCCCTGGTCACAGGCTGTGCTCGACGTCGGCGAGGCTGCCGGTGGCGGGGTCCATCAGGCCGACCCGGATCAGGTCGTCGCCGGCCACGTTGTGCAGCAGCCAGTCGCCCAGCACCCGCGCCTTGGCCCGCGCCGACGGGACCGTGGCCAGGTGGTAGCCGCGGGTGACGGCCTGCGCCGGCACGCCGGTCAGCGGGACGCCGAGGGGGCGCGCGACCGCCTGGCTGCCGCCGAGGTCGACCACCATGCCGAGGTCGCGGTGCCGGTAGGGCCTGGGCTCGCCGCCGTGCAGCGAGGCCACCACGTTGCGCGCGGCCGTCCGCGCCTGCCGGGTCGCGTGCTGCGCGGTGGGCGGGCAGATCGCGTCGCCGCCCTTGTCCAGGTCGGGAACGGCGGCGGCGTCGCCCACCGCGAACACCCCGGGGGTCCCGGGCAGCCTCAGGTCGGCGCCGACCACCAGCCGGCCCCGCTCCGTGGGCGCGTCCAGCGTCGCGACGACGGGGCTCGGCTGGACGCCCGCGGTCCACACCACCGTCCGGCACGGCAGGGTGCTGCCGTCGGTGAGGTCCGCGGACGTGGCCGTGAGGCGCTCGATGGTGGTGCCGAGCCGGATCCCGATGCCGCGCCGGGTCAGCTTGCGCATGGCGACGGCGCCGAGCCGGTCCCCCATCTCGGGCAGCAGCCGGGGCGCGACATCGATCAGGGTCCAGGTCAGCAGCGCCGGGTCGAGCCGCGGGAAGCTGCGCAGCGCCTTGCTGGTCAGCAGCTGGAGGTTCGCGGCGGTCTCCACCCCCGAGTAGCCGCCGCCGACGACCAGGAAGCCGAGCCGCTCGGCGCGCTCGGCCGTGTCGAGCCCGGCGTTGGCCAGCTCGAGCTGGGCGATGACGTGGTCGCGCAGGTAGACGGCATCGGCGAGGCTCTTCATGCCGTGCGCGTGCTCCTTGAGCCCCGGGATGTCGAAGCTGCGGGTGACGCTGCCGGGGCACAGCACGAGCCGGTCGTACCGGACCGTGGCGGTGTGGCCGTCGATCATGGTGACCTCGCAGCGGCGCGCGGCCAGGTCGACGCCGGTCGCGGTGCCGGGGATCAGCCGGGTGCGGCGCAGCTTGCGGTGCAGCGGGCCGGCGATCGAGCGCGGGTCCAGCAGCCCGGCCGCCACCTCGGGCAGCAGCGGCTGGTACAGGGTGTAGCCGAACGGGGAGACGATGACGATCTCGGCCGCGGCGGGCCGGAGGGCGCGCTCGAGCCGGCGCGCGACGGCGTATCCGGCGAAACCGGCGCCCACGATCACGATGCGGGGTACGGACACGGTGGCTCCCTCACTGGCGTCCTCGACCACTCACGGCGAATGATCCACCACGCTACGTCACCTGTCCGGGGACGCCCCTGACGGCCACCCACGGAGGCCGGTCCGCCGCAGCGGACGAGGCACCGGGCCGGGCGGAACCGTTTCGGGCCTCCCTCTCAGGTCACATATGACAATGACGATGCTCAAAGCGGAAGGAAGGCGCATGGTTCGACTCAGTGAGCAGGCGTTGACCCCGCCCCCCGAGGCCGGCGGATCGACGGACGCGCGGACCACCGGAGAACTCTTCGCGCAATTCACCGAACAGGCCTCGGATCTGTTCCGGGACGAACTCCGGCTGGCCGAACTGGAAATGCGCGACAAGGCCAAGAGCATGGGCATCGGCGCCGGGCTCTTCGGCGGTGCCGGGCTGGTCGCCTATCTGGGCGCCGGGGCCGCCGCGGTCACCGCGGGCCTCGCGCTCGACGTGGTGCTCCCCACCTGGCTCGCCGCACTGATCGTCACGGTCCTGCTGTTCCTGCTGGCGGCCGGTCTGGCCGTCGTCGGGCGGCGCAAGACCAGGCAGGGCTCCCCGCCGCTGCCGCAGTCGGCCATCGCGAGCGTCCGCCGCGACGTCGACGTCCTCCGGAAGGGAGTTCACCATGACGGAAGAAATGCAGAGGCCGCCCGAGACGGACACGGAGTCCGCACAGCGGATTCATGAGCACGTCCCTAAGGGGAAAGGACGGCCCGCGGGCGGCGCCGAATCGCCCATGGACGCGGAATCGCTGAAGAGGGAGATCGCCATCACGCGGTCGGCCCTCGGAGAGACGGTCGACGCGCTGGCCGCCAAGGCCGACATCAGGGGCCGGGCCAAGGAACGCGCCACCGCGAAGCGCCGGGCCCTCCGCGCCAGGAGCGCACAATTGAAGGATCAGACCGGCCAGAACGCGCGGCTCCGCCGCAAGGAGATCGCGGCGGCAGGCGCCGGCACCGTGGCGGTCTCCGCGGCGGCGTGGATCCTGGCACGGCGCCGCACGCACCGGCACTGACGGACCCCGCACCCCACGGCCCGCCGTGGGCGCGTGGGCGGGCGCGGAACGTTTACCGCCAAGGGGTTTTACCTCCCGGCGGAACATGCGACGTTGAAGACAAGACGGACTGAACCCGGCACCGGAGCGTGAGGTATGCGGATTCGCGACATCCTGCGGCGCAAGGGGGGCACCGTCGCCACGGTGCGGCCCGAGGCCACCGTGCGGGAACTGCTCGCCACGCTGGCCGAGCACAACATCGGCGCGGCGGTGGTGTCGCCCGACGGCGCGTCGATCGCCGGCATCGTCTCCGAGCGCGACATCGCCCGCCGGCTGCACGAGCACGGCGCCGGACTGCTGGGCCGCCCGGTCTCGGAGATCATGACGGTCGAGGTGCGCACCTGCCGTCCGGACGCGATGGTCGACGACCTGCGCCAGACGATGACCGACCACCGGATCCGGCACCTCCCGGTGGTCGAGGATGGCAGGCTGGCCGGCATCGTCAGCATCGGCGACGTGGTCAAGAGCGCCATCGACGTGCTGGAGAGCGAGCGCGAGCACCTGGTGGACTACATCCAGCGCGCCCCCTGAGCCCGCCGCCCCGCCGGGGTCTCAGACGTAGGCGGGCAGCGGGCGGGAGACGGGCGCGGCCTCGGCCTCGCGGAAGGCGAGGGCCAGGCGGTCGACAGCGGCGCGCAGCGTGCCGGGCGGCAGCACGTAGGGAAGCCGCACGTAGTCCTCCAGCACCCCGTCGACGCCGAACACCGGTCCGGGCACCACCCGGACGCCGTGCCGGGCGGCGGCCTCGGCCAGCGCGGTGGCGAGCGGGGCGCCGAGCCCGGCCCACAGCGACATGCCTCCGTCGGGGAGCCGGAACTCCCACTCCGGCAGCCGTTCGCGCAGCGCGGCGGCGAGCGCGTCACGGCTGCTCAGCAGCGTCTCGGCGCGCTCGGCCCGCACCTCGTCGATCCGGCGGAGCAGCTCGCCGACGATGAGCTGGTCCAGGACGGGGCTGGCGATGTCGAGCGCCTCGCGGGCCCGGATCAGCCGGTGCGCGAGCGGCGCGGTCGCGCGGATCCACCCGATGCGCAGCCCGCCCCACAGCAGCTTGGACGCCGACCCGATCGTGACGACCCGCCCGCCGGTGTCGTAGGCGGCGAGCGGCGGCACTCGAGGCGCGGCGACGTCGTGGCCCAGCTCGGCGAAGGTCTCGTCGCAGACCAGGACCGCGTCGGCGTGCCGGGCCGCGTCGACCAGCGCCGCCCGGTCCTCCCCCGGCATCAGCAGCCCGGTCGGGTTGTGGAAGTCGGGGATGGTGTAGGCCGTCCGCACCGCGGCCTGGCGCAGGCTGCCCGCGATCAGCTCGACGTCCCATCCCCCGTTGACGCCCACCGGCACCAGCCGCGCCCCGCGGCGGCGGACCGCGCCGAGCGCGTGCGGGTAGGTCGGGCGCTCGACCATGACGGCGTCGCCCGGCTCCACGATCGTCTGGGTCAGCAGGGTGAAGGCGTGCTGCGCCCCGGTGGTGATCACGATCTGGTCCGGCCGGGTGGGCACGCCGCGCGCGGCGTAGCCCGCGGCAACGGCCTCGCGCAGCCCGGCGAGCCCGGCCGGCTCGTACCCCGGCCCCCCGCTGTGGCGGGGCAGCTCGTCGACGGCGGCGGCGACGGCCTCGGCGAAGATGGCGGGCGCTCCCGGCGTGGCGCAGCCGAGGTCGATGAACTCGGCGCCGGTGGGCGCGTCCGCCATCCCGAAGCGGCCCGCCGCGGACGGGCCGGTGCGCGGCGCGGTCGTGGTCATGGCGGTCGGCGGCAGCGCCGTCCAGCTTCCCGCGCCCCGCCGGCTCTCGACGAAGCCCTCGTCGCGGAGCCGGTCGTAGGCCGCGGTGATCGTGGTGCGGCTGACACCGAGGGCGGCGGCCAGGTCGCGCTCGGCGGGCAGCCGGGTGCGCAGCGCCAGCCGCCCGTCCTGGACCAGGCCGCGGACGGCGCGGGCGAGCGCGGCGTACACCGGCCGGGCAAGCGGGACGTCGCCCAGCAGCCGGGCCAGCTGCTGGCCGCTCACATAACGGGTACTCATACAGGCCACTTTCCCTTATTGGCCCTTCACTAACCGGGCCATTTCGGTCACCCTTCTCACTGGGGACGGCCACCCGAGGGTCGCCCCACCTGACTGTTCGACAGGCTAGCGGGCTGGTAAGGGGACTTCGAGGATGGCTCTGATGGTGCGCCGCCTGGTGCAACTCTACGCGGGATTGGCCTTGTACGGCCTGGGCATCGCGCTCCAAGTGGCCTCAGGTCTGGGCAACGACCCGTGGGACGTGCTGCACCAGGGCCTGTCCCGCCGGTTCGGGCTCTCGATCGGCGCCTGGATCATCATCGCCGGGGCGGTGGTGATGCTGGCCTGGATCCCGCTGCGGCAGCGGCCCGGCCTCGGCACGATCAGCAACGTCCTGCTCGTCGGCGTCTTCACCGACCTGTTCCTGTACGTGCTGCCCGCCCCGGAGGCGCCGGCCGCGCGCTGGGCCTTCCTGGTCGCGGCGGTGCTGCTGGGCGGCTTCGCCACCGGCTGCTACATCGGCGCCGGACTCGGTCCCGGCGCGCGCGACGGGCTGATGACCGGGCTGGCCGCGCGGGGCCACTCGATCCGGGTGGTGCGGACCACGATCGAGGTGGCCGTGCTCGCCGCGGGCTGGCTGCTCGGCGGGACGGTCGGCGTCGGCACCGTCCTGTACGCGGTCGCGATCGGGCCGCTCGCGCACTACTTCGTCCCCGCCCTGGAGATCCGGAGGCCGGCCCGCCCGGAACCGGCCGCCCCGCGCCGGGAGGAGCCCGCGCCGAGCCCGGCGCCCGCTGAGGCCAACGCCCGCTGAGGTCGCCGCCCGTGGGGCCCCGGTGGGCACCGAGGGTCAGCCGAGGCGGAGCCGCACGACCTGCTCGGCGGCGGCCGACAGCAGGGGGGCGGCCCGCCCGGTCAGCTCGTCCAGGGTCCGCGGGCCGTCGGCCAGGCTGAAGGCGGCGGTGAGACCGAGGGCGTGCAGGGCGTCCAGGGGCCCGGCGACGCCCCCGGCCAGCGCGACGGCGGGCACGCCGCGCTCACGGGCCAGCCGCGCGACGACGGAGACGACCTTGCCCCCGGCGCTCTGGCCGTCCACCCGCCCCTCGCCGGTGATCACCAGGTCGGCCCCGTCGAGGGCGGCCGGGAGCCCGGCGGCGTCCGCGACCAGCTCGGCGCCGCGGGCGGGCTCGGCGCCGAGCGCCGCGACCAGGCCGCCGCAGGTGCCGCCGGCGGCGCCCGCGCCCGGCAGGTCGTGCACGCGCGGCCCGCCGTTGCCGGCCAGGACGTCGGCGAACGTGGTGAGCGCGGCGTCGAGCCGCCGCACCTGCGCGGGGGTCGCGCCCTTCTGCGGCCCGAACACCTCGGCCGCGCCCTCCGGGCCGACCAGGGGGTTGGTCACGTCGCACGCGACGCGGAACCGGGTGGCCCGGACGTCCGCGGAGATCCCCGACAGGTCGATCGCGGCGAGCCCGGCCAGCGCCGCGCCGCCCGGGGGCAGCTCGGCGCCGTCCGCGCCGGTGAACCGCGCCCCGAGGGCGCGCAGCAGCCCGGTGCCGGCGTCGGTGCTGGCGCTGCCGCCGACGCAGACCAGCACGTCGCGGGCGCCGCGCCGCACCGCGTCGGCGATGAGCTCGCCGGTGCCCGCGGTGTCGGCGCGCAGCGGGTCGGGCGGCACGTCCGCCACCAGCGGAAGCCCGGACGCGGCGGCCAGCTCCACCACCGCGGACCGCCCGTCGCCCGACAGCGCGTACCGGGCCCGGACCGGGCGGCCCAGCGGGTCGGCGGCGGTCAGCTCGACCTCCCGGCCGCCGCGGGCGCTCAGGAAGCAGTCGAGCGTGCCCTCGCCGCCGTCGGCCATCGGGACCTCGGCCACCTCGGCGCCCGGCACGGCCCGCCGGGCGCCCGCCGCGATCGCGGCGCAGACCTCGGGGGCGCCGAGGCTGCCCTTGAACGAGTCGGAGGCGACGACGATGCGCACGCGGTTCTCCCTTTCAACGGTGCCGGGGCTCGCCCGGTGTCAGCGCTCGGCGGCGAGCGTGGTGAGCACCGAGGCGAAGTCCTCGGGCAGGACCATGGCGTCGCCCTCGTAGCGGGGCTCGAGGAGCGTCAGCTCTCCCCCGCGCCACCAGTACAGGTGCGGGCTCAGCGAGCCGGGCCCGTCCTCGTAGGCGCGGTGCGCCTGCGCCTGGAGCTCGCGGGCGGCGGCGACGGCGGCGCGGTAGCGGACCCGCGGCGACGCGTCGGCGGGACGCAGCGGGTGCGCGATGATCAGGCTGCGGTTGGGCGCGACGACGAGCGCGCCGTGCGGCCCGATCGAGAGGTACTCCTCCAGCCAGGCCAGGTGGGTGACGGCGTAGAACGTCCAGCCGTGCAGCACCGACACGCGCACGCCGCTCAGGTCCTGGTCGTCGCTCTGGAGCGGCCCGTCGGCCCGGACGTTGGCCCGGCCGAGCATGAACAGCGCGTCGCCCGAGACCGGCCAGCCGTCCATCTCCTCGTTGGTGACCGTCCGGACCGTGGTCGGGGTGTCGACCACCACGACCTCGATCAGGCCGGGCGCGAACGGGCGGGCCGCCAGCACCCCGTTGTCGGCCTCGGCCGGGTAGATCCGGGTGCGCAACAGATGCTGGGCCAGCTCGAAGTCGCTGAGGTCCAGGGGCTCCTCGATCGCGGTGACGATCGTGGTGACGTGGTCGGAGACCAGCGCGGGCCAGTCGTCGCGGGGCACCAGCCGGGCGAGCTGGCCGAGCAGGCGCATGCTGACGTGCAGCCGGTTGGCGCCCTCCAGCAGCATCACGTCGCCGGGCATCCGCCGGCAGGTGTAGCCGAGGCTCTCGGCCACCAGGACCAGCAGGGAGCCGAGGGTGCCGTCGTCCCAGGGATCGGGACGCGCGTGCCTGCCGCCGCTCATCGCACACCTCCGGGCGCTTCCAGGGTCAGTGCCCCGGCGTCGAGCCGGACCGGGACGCCCAGTTCCAGCGTGCGCTGGCAGGGCCCGTGCCCGGCGGGGACGCCGGCCAGGATGGGCACGCCGAGCGGGCCGAGCCGCCCGGCGAGCACCGCGTCGACCTCGGCGGGGTCGCCGCACCGGGTCCAGGACCCGAGCGCGACGCCGGCCGCACCGTCGAACCAGCCCGCCTGGAGCAGCTGGGTGAGCATCCGGTCGATCCGGTAGGGCGCCTCGGCGACGTCCTCCAGGAAGACCACGCGGCCCGCCGCGGGCGGCGGGGCGTACGGGGTGCCGAGCAGGGCGGCGAGCAGGCTCAGGTTGCCGCCGGTGAGCACCGCTTCGGCCCGTCCCGGCCTCAGCGCGTGCGTGCCGGTGAGGACACGGGGCCCGGTGCCGACTGCGCCCTCCTCCTTGAACAGAACGGCGCGGAGGCCGTCCAGCGTCCGGGCGAGAACGGCGTCGCCGGGGCCGGGGGCGGGAGTGTCAGCGTCAGCGCCGGCGGGGGCGAGGTCGGCGAGGCGTCCCGCGGGCATCGGGCCGAACGAGGTGGTGATGCCCAGGCGTGTTCCAAAGGCCGCGTGCAGCGCGGTGATGTCGCTGGAACCGTGCAGCGCCTTCGGCCCAGGGCCCGCCTCCACCGCGGCCCCGGTCGCGGCGGCCAGCGCGGGCCAGTCGAGATGGTCGAGCACGCGGGTGGCGCCGTAGCCGCCGCGGGCGCAGATCACCGCGCGGACCCCCGGATCGCACCAGGCCGCTTGGAGATCGGCGGCGCGATCGGCATCGGTTCCGGCCAGCCGCTGCCATGCCTCGGGCACCGGGCCGGCGCCGCCGAGACCGGTCCGGTCGAGTACGTGCGCGGACACCGTGACGTCGAGGCCGAGATCCCGGAGCACCGCGCAGCCGGCCTCGAGCCTGGCGGGATCGGCCGGGCCGCTCGGGGCCACCACCGCCACCCGGTCGCCCGGCCTCAGCCGGGCGAACCTCCGGGGCACCGAACCGGGCGCGACGGGCCGATCGTGCACGGCCCCCGCGCGGGCGCCCCCGCTCATCAACCCGATCCCTCCTCGCACCGCAACGGATAGAGCTTGTCAGGATACGGACCCCAGCGGAAGGGGCCGCATGTCACGACCCGCCAACAGATCACCGGCGCCCGCCGGGCACGAGCCCGGCCAGGCGGGGCAGCGTCGCGCCGACCGGCTCGCGCAGCACGAGGTCGGCGATCCCGTCGTAGGGGGTGGGCTCGGCGTTGAGGACGATCAGCCGGGCGCCGCGCTCGACGGCCTCCTGGCACAGGCCCGCCGCGGGCTCGACGGTGAGCGAGGTGCCCGCGGCCACGAACAGGTCGCAGGAGCGCGCGGCGTTGACCGCCGCGTCCAGCACCTCCGCCACCAGGGGCTGGCCGAACGAGATCGTCGCCGACTTCTGGAGGCCGCCGCACTCGGCGCAGGGCGGGTCCTGCTCGCCGGCGTCGACCCTGGCCAAGACCTCGGGCATCGGCGTGCGCAGGCCGCAGGCCAGGCACTCGGCCTCCCGCATGGAGCCGTGGATCTCCAGCACCGTCGCCGGGTCGGACCCGGCCCGCTGGTGCAGCCCGTCGATGTTCTGCGTGATCAGGCGGCGCAGCCGCCCGGACCGCTCCAGATCGACCAGTGCGGCGTGCGCGGCGTTGGGCTCGGCGTCCCACCCGGGGTGGTCGCGGTGGGACCGCCAGGCGCGGCGGCGCACCTCGGGGTCGGCCAGGTAGGACCCGATCGTCGACATCGCCTCGGCGGACGGATCTCGGGTCCAGACCCCCTGCGGGCCCCGGAAGTCGGGGATGCCGCTGGCGGTGCTGATCCCCGCACCGGTGAGCACCGTGATCGATTCGGCTCCCGCGAGCAGGTCCGCGAGGGTGGGCGCAGCGTCCATCCCCCAAGGCTAGGCCCGGAACATTCCACTCTGGCCCGATTATCCCGCACACCCGTGGGAGCGTCGCGGACCGCGGCGCCCCCGGGAAGTGCCAAACTTGGTGCTCGTATGAGGTCGACGCCGCACATCCTCGTGATCAACGGCACCAAGGTCCGCCGTCCGGTCTTCGTGCTGGGCGCCCCCCACTCCGGTGCCGAGCTGCTGGCGCGCGCGGTGAAGCGCTCCGCCGGCTTCCACCTGACCACGGGCCGCCCCGGCGTGCTGCGGGTCGCCTACGCGTTCGCCCGGCAGCCGTCCATCGCCAGCGACCGCGAGCGGGGCGCCGCGCGGGTCCTGCGCGACGCCTACGCCGAGGCGTGGCAGATCTCCGAGCGCGCCTGCGCCGCGTGCCCCGCCGAGTGCCGCGAGCTGGCCGGCCTGCCGCCCGCACCCGCAGCGCCGGGCGGCGCCGGGGCCGGACCGGCCGGCGGGGGCCAGTGCGTCGACGCGCATCAGGTGCTCCGGTTCGCCGACGCGTCCACCGACCTGATCTACAGCGCCGACGTGCTGCTGGACGCCTTCCCCGACGCCCAGCTGCTCCAGGTGATCAGGGACGGGCGGGACGTGGTCGCCGACATGCTGGGCGACCCGCGCTGCCTGGCCTGGTTCAAACCCGGGCTCGCCAACCTCGACCGGGTGTTCCCCAACCCGTTCTTCGGCGTCGAGGAGCTCGCCGAGCGCGACCGCTGGACGCGGTCGGCCACCGCGGTCAAGTGCGCGCTGCGGTGGCGCGGCTCGGTGCGCCTCAGCGCCCGGCTGCGCCGGCAGACGCCCGAGGACCAGCTGTTTACCGTCCGCTACGAGGACCTGGTCGCCAAGCCGCGCCGGGTCGCCGGCGAGGTGTCGGACTACCTGGGCGCCCCGATCTCGCGCTCGACCCTGTCCGGGCTGGTCCGGACGGGCCGGGCGGGCCGGCACGAGGCCGACGAGCACGGCGTCGGCGCCTGGCGCGAGCGGCTCAGCCCGCGGCAGGTCGCCCAGGTCGAGAAGGTCGCCGGAATCGAGCTCGGCCGGCTGGGCTACCCGCTCAGCGCCGCCGGATGAGGGCCCGCTGCGCGTCGGCGTCGGACCCCAGCCAGCCGATGGCGACGCCCGCGGCGCCCAGCCCGACCAGAAGCACGGTGTAGCGTCCCGGCCCGCTCTTCACGACCCGGCCGGGATTGATCATCGAAAGCATGGTGGTCCCCTCTCCCGCGGCTGCTCGCGCCCCCCAACGGCGCCGCCACCGACTCTGACGCCGCCAGATGGCCGCCGGGTTGCGAACCGGGCGTGCTGCGGGAAACGCGGAAACAGCACCCGCGCTCTAGAGAGAGGATGCCCGGGGAGGCCGCCCGCTACGCACCGTCACCCGGTGGCGTGCGGCCCCCGGTGCTCACTCGGCGCCGAGCGGCTCCGCCGTCCGCCCGCCCGCCTCGCCGTCCGCGCCCCCGCCGGCCGGCCGGTCCGGCAGCCCGTCCGGCCCGCCCGACCCGTCCGGGAGCCCGTCTCGCCGCCCGTCCTGCCGGGCGAACTGGGTCCGGTACAGCTCGGAGTACAGGCCGCCCGCCAGGAGTAGCTCCTCGTGGCGCCCGCGCTCGGCCACCCGGCCGTCCTCGATCACCAGGATCTGGTCGGCCTCGCGGATGGTGGACAGCCGGTGCGCGATCACCAGCGAGGTCCGCCCGGCGAGCGCGGTCCGGAGGGCCCGCTGCACGGCGGCCTCGGACTCGGAGTCCAGGTGCGCGGTCGCCTCGTCCAGGACGACGACCGACGGCTCCTTGAGCAGCAGCCGCGCGATCGCCAGGCGCTGCTTCTCACCGCCCGACAGCCGGTAGCCGCGGTCGCCCACGACCGTGTCGAGCCCGTCGGGCATGTCGGCGAGCAGGGCGCCGACCTGTGCCGCCTCCAGGGCGGCGTGGATCTGCCCGTCGGAGGCGTCCGGGCGGGCGTAGCGCATGTTCTCGCGGATCGAGTCGTGGAACAGGTGGGCGTCCTGGCTGACCACGCCGACCCGGTCGCGCAGCGAGTCCAGCGTGACGTCCCGGACGTCCTCGCCGCCGATGCGCACCGCCCCGTCGGACACGTCGTAGAGCCGGGAGACCAGGTGCGTGATGGTGGACTTGCCGGCCCCGGACGGGCCGACGAGCGCGACGAGCTGGCCCGGCTCGGCGGTGAAGTCCACGTCGTGCAGGACCTCGCGTCCCGGCGCGGTGTCGGTGCGGGCGATGGATTCCAGGGAGGCCAGCGAGACCTCCTCGGCGGACGGGTAGGCGAACCGCACATGGTCGAACCGGACCGAGGGCGCCGCGTGCCGGACGCCGTCACCGGGCGCGTCCAGACCGGTCTGCGCGTCCGGGCCGCCGGGGCCCGCCGCCGGGTCCGGGCCGGCCGGGCGGTCCGGACCCCGCCCGAGGTCGCGGGCGCCCTCGCGGTCGCGGATCAGGGGCTCGAGGTCGAGCACCTCGAACACCCGGTCGAAGCTGACCAGGGCGGTCATGATGTCGACGTGCACGTTGGACAGCGCGGTCAGCGGCCCGTACATCCGGGTCAGCAGCGTCGCGAGGGCGACCAGGGTGCCGAGCTCCAGCGTGTCGCCCACCACCAGCGAGCCGCCGAGCCCGTACACCATGGCCGTGGCGAGGGCCGCCACCAGTGTGAGCGCGGTGAAGAAGACCCGTCCGTACATCGCGGCGATGATGCCGATGTCGCGGACCCGCGCGGCGCGCTGCGAGAAGTTGTGCTCCTCCTCGGCGGGCCGCCCGTAGAGCTTGGCGAGCATCGCGCCCGCCACGTTGAACCGCTCGGTCATCAGCGAGCTCATCTCGGCGTCGAGCTGCATCTGCTCGCGGCTGATCCGGGACAGCCGCCTGCCGACCCACTTGGCCGGCAGCACGAAGATCGGCAGCAGCAGCAGTGCGATCAGGGTGACCTGCCAGGACAGCACCAGCATGGTGATCAGCACCAGCACCAGGCTGATCACGTTGGAGACCACCGAGGACAGCGTGGTGGTGAGCGCCCGCTGGGCGCCGATGACGTCGGTGTTGAGCCGGCTGACGAGCGACCCGGTCTGCGCCCGCATGAAGAACGCGACGGGCTGGCGCTGGACGTGCCCGAACACCTGGGTGCGCAGGTCGTAGATCAGCCCCTCGCCGATCTTGGAGGAGTACCACCGCTGCGCCAGCCCGAGCACCGCCTCGACCAGGGCGAGCGCGGCCACCCCGGCGGCCAGCCAGAGCACGATGCCGGTGCGGGCCGGCACGATGCCCCGGTCGATGATCGACTTGAGCAGCAGCGGGTTGGCCACCACGATCACCGCGGCGAACGAGTTCAGCGCCAGGAACAGCACGAGCTCGCGCATGTAGGGACGCGCGTAGCCGGCGATCCGCTTGACCGTGCCGGGCTTGAGCTTCTGCTGGGTGACCGACCCGTCCCGGCGGAACGAGGCCATCACCTGCCAGCCGCTGCCCGGCATTCCCGGCATCGCCACATGAGCCTCCGAGGGGTCGGCGGCCGCCCGAGCGATGCGCGAGCGTGCACGCGGGTAATCAAGTAAGCATCTCAGTGTCGACGACGAGAACACACCGCCGCCGCGAGCGCTTCCCGGCTCCGCTCACGGCGTAACCCTCAGCGCCCGGGGCTCCCGGGACTCTGGTGGGACCTCTGGACACGGGCCGGGTCCGACAGACACCGGGCGCACCCGCACCGCCGAGCGGCTCCCGGTGGACGAGGGACGGGCCCTGGTCAGCCCTGGGCGCCGAAGAGCTCGCGGAGACGGCCGATCTGCTCCCGGCGCTCGGCCGCGCACTGCTCCTCGAGGGTGTTCTCCGGGGCCTGCCACAGCAGGCGCTTGGTGGCCACGGCCGCGCCGGGGTTAACCGCGAGGAGTGCCGCGGTCAGCTCGCGGACGGCGGCGTCGAGCCCGTCGCGCGGGACGACGACCTCGGCGAGGCCGAGCCGGGCGGCCTCGTCGGCGAGCACGGTGCGGGCGGTCAGGCACAACTCCAGCGCCCGCGGCACGCCCACGATCTCGACCAGCGGCTTGGTGCCGGTCAGGTCGGGGACCAGCCCGAGGGCCGGCTCCTTCATGCAGAACTTGGTGTCGTCGGCGATGACGCGCAGGTCGCAGGCCAGGGCGAGCTGGAAGCCGCCGCCGATGGCGTGCCCGTGCACCGCCGCGATCGTCACGATGTCGGGGCGCCGCAGCCAGGTGTAGCCCTCCTGGAGCCCGGCGATGAACCGGTCGGTCGCCTCGGCGTCGGAGCCGTCGGAGAAGCTCTCGTCACCGCCGCCGGAGAACATGGCGAGGTCGATGCCCGCGGAGAACGAGGGTCCCTCGCCGCGCAGCACGACCACCCGCACGCCGGCCGGCAGCGACCGGCCGATCGCGGCCAGCCCGCGCCAGGTGGCGAACGTCATGGCGTTGCGCCGCTCGGGCCGGTCGAGGGTGACCGTGGCGACCTCGCCGTCGACCGCGAACCGCAGCCCGGCCGCGGCCAGCTCCGCCGCGGACGGTCCGGCCGCGTCCGGTGACGCGTCCCGTCCGGTGGCCGATTCCGGCCGCGTCCGCTCCGCCCTCGCGTCAGCCATGACGCCCCTCTCCGTGTGGACCTGTCGGTGGCAGGCGGCCGATCCGCCTGTCACGGCGGCCAGGGGCGTTCCCGGAGGGGCGCACGACCCCGTCCCCACCGGTCCCGTCGACCGGCGGCACCCGGCCCGCCGCCGCGACCGAACCCTACTCGGCCGGCCGCGGCGACGGTTCAGGCGGTGCGCTCATCCGGGGGTCGGCGTCCGGTCAGGACTTCTTGCCGCGGGTCGCGCCGCCGCGACCGCGCAGATTGACGCCGGATTCGGTCAGAATCCGGTGGATGAACCCATACGAGCGGCCGGTGGCGGCTGCCAAGGCGCGGATGCTCTCGCCGGAGTCGTACCTCTTTTTGAGTTCCGTCGCCAGCTTGTCGCGCTCGGCACCGGTCACGCGGGTGCCCTTCTTAAGGGTCTCGGCCACGAGTACCTCCCGTAGTGATGTGGTGACCGCTGCGTTATCCCCCGCCATGATCAGTCATTCCCGCGCGTTCGGCTACCCACTCGGCCAGAAAAGATCTGCGGAAGTGACCATGCAGGTCACGCAAGTGCCACCAGATCGGCAAACTCGTCACTCCAGATGTCTTCGACACCATCAGGCAGCAAAATCACTCTTTCCGGCCGGAGCGCCTCCACCGCGCCCTCGTCGTGGGTCACCAGGACGATGGCGCCGGCGAAGGTGCGCAGGGCCGCCAGGATCTCCGCCCGGCTGGCCGGGTCGAGGTTGTTGGTGGGCTCGTCCAGCAGCAGCACGTTGGCGCTCGAGACCACCAGCATCGCCAGCGCCAGCCGGGTCTTCTCGCCGCCCGACAGCACCCCGGCGGGCTTGTCGACGTCGTCGCCGGTGAACAGGAACGAGCCGAGGATCTTGCGGACCTCGACCGGCGCCATCCCGGGCGCCGCCGACTGCATGTTCTCCAGTACCGAGCGCTCGACCTCGAGCAGCTCGTGCTCCTGCGCGTAGTAGCCGATGCGCAGCCCGTGGCCGGCCGCCACGGCGCCGGTGTCGGGCTTGTCGACCCCGGCCAGCATGCGCAGCAGCGTGGTCTTCCCCGCGCCGTTGAGGCCCAGGACGACCACCCGGCTGCCCCGGTCGATGGCCAGGTCCACGTCGGTGAAAATCTCCAAAGATCCGTACGATTTCGACAAACCCTCCGCGGTGAGGGGGGTCTTGCCGCACGGCGCGGGCTCCGGGAAGCGGATCTTGGCGACCTTGTCGGCCTGCCGCACCCCCTCCGCGGAGGCCAGCAGCTGCCGCGCCCGGCGGTCCATCTGCTGCGCGGCCTTGGCCTTGGTGGCCTTGGCGCGCATCTTGTCGGCCTGGGAGATCAGCTGCGTCGCCTGGCGCTGGGCGTTGGCCGTCTCGCGCTTGCGCCGCCGCTCGTCGGTCTCGCGCTGGGCGAGGTACTTCTTCCAGCCGACGTTGTAGATGTCGATCGCGCTGCGGTTGGCGTCGAGGAGGAAGACCCGGTTGACCACCGCGTCCAGCAGCTCCACGTCGTGGCTGATGACCACCAGGCCGCCCTGGTGCGACTTCAGGAAGTCGCGCAGCCAGACGACCGAGTCGGCGTCGAGGTGGTTGGTGGGCTCGTCCAGCAGCAGCGTGTCGGCGTCGGAGAACAGGATGCGGGCCAGCTCCACCCGGCGCCGCTGCCCGCCCGACAGGGTGCCGAGGGGCTGCGCCATGACCCGGTCCGGCAGGCCCAGGCTGGAGGCGATGGAGGCGGCCTCGGCCTCGGCGGAGTACCCGCCGAGCACATGCAGCCGCTCCTCCAGCCGGCCGTACCGCCGGACGGCCTTGTCGCGCGCGGAGCCCGTGCTGGTGGCCATGCGCTCCTCGGCGTCGCGCAGCTCGCGGATGACCTCGTCGAGCCCCCGCGCCGACAGGATCCGGTCGCGGGCCAGCTCCTCGAGGTCGACCCCGCGGGGGTCCTGCGGGAGGTAGCCGATGGTGCCCGAGCTGGTCACCGAGCCCTGGGCGGGCTGCGCCTCCCCCGCGAGCACCTTGGTGAGGGTGGTCTTGCCGGCCCCGTTGCGGCCGACGAAGCCCACCCGGTCACCGGGGTTGACCCGGAAGGCGGCGGTCTCGATCAGCAGCCGGGATCCGGCGCGCAGTTCGATGTCGTTGGCAATGATCACTGTGACAGGGCTCCCCTGACGGACGGCAGATGGACGGCGCATGACAAAGCGCGTCACGGTCCGTGACCGGGACGCGCCAGGGGAGCCTGTCAGCTCGCGTGCGAAACCATCTCGCCAGTGTACGTGACGCCGGGGCCCCTCAGCGGCCCGTCCCGGCCCGGCCGGACGGCGGACGGGCCGCGGGGGCCATGATGGGAGGAGTGGCGTGCGGCTCGACGCCGGGCCCGGCCCGGCGGGAGGAGTGTGGTCGAGATGACCCACCTGACCGGCAACGCACCCACCGGCACGCCCACCTGGCTGGACCTGCGCATCCCCGACCTCGGCGAAGCCCAGCGGTTCTACGGGGCGCTCTTCGGCTGGGAGTTCGAGGACTTCGGGTCCGCGGCGGGCCACTACAACGGGTGCCTCCTGGCGGGCCGGACCGTCGCGGGCATGATGAGGAACCCCGACCCGGACGCGAGCGAGTTCCGGTGGAACCTGCACTTCGCCAGCGACGACTGCGACGAGACCGTCAAGCGGGCCACCGACGCGGGCGGCACCGTGCCGATGCCCCCGGAGGAGATCCTCGACCGGGGGCGGATGGCGGTCGTGGCCGACCCGGTCGGCGCGCGGTTCGGCGTCTGGCAGGGCAGGGAGAACGCCGGTTCCGAGACCGTGAACGAGCCCGGCTCCCTGGTGTGGAGCGAGCTCGTCACCGCGGCCCCCGGCCCGGCCGGGGAGTTCTACGCGGCGGTGTTCGGGCACCGGCTGGAGCCGATGCCGGCCGAGGCGGAGATCGACTACACCGTCCTGGTCAGGCCCGACGGCCGGCCGATCGGCGGGATCCTGGGCCGCCCCGGCGCCGCCTCGTCGTCCTGGCGCAGCTACTTCGAGGTCGCCGACGCCGATGAGGCCGTGCTGCGCGCCCGCGCCCTCGGTGGCACGGCGGACGAGCCCGCGGACACCCCGTACGGACGGGTCGCCGACGTGCGCGACCCGTTCGGCGCCGCCTTCCGGGTGATGCAGAGCGTCCAGGAGGGCTGACCGCACGCCCCAGGGAGCCGCGGACCGGGCCTCGGAGGCCCGGTCAGGACTGGCGTTCGGCGGCGAGGCGCTGCGCGATGGTCTGGTGCAGCCGCTGGAGCCCCGAGGTGCCCACCGTGCCGATCTGGCCCTCCAGGTCGCGCAGCAGCACGTCATCGTTCATCACGACCTCCGAGGACTGCATCAGGACCGTGCCCTCGCCGGTGAAGGCGAACTGGTGCTCCTCGCCCGAGGCGCCGCCGACCCCGAACACCATGCGCGCGGCGCCGATCGCCCCGCGCATGTAGGAGTGGTCGTAGTGGTGGCACGGCGACGGGCAGTCGGCCCAGCCGAGCAGTGCCTGCGGGTCGACCCGGATCGGCGGCTCGACGAAGTGCACCGGGCCGTTGGAGGCGGCCACGAACCGGCCGGTGCCGATCAGCGTCAGGAAGCCGGGGATGATCGACTGCTTGAGCTCCAGGCCCGGCTCGAACGCCAGGAGGTTGCCGGCCCGGATGGTGAGGTTGCCGTCGTCGAGGTCGTAGGAGTTGACGTCGAAGCCTCGGTCGGCCAGCAGGAGCTTGCCCTGGCCCTGCGCGACGATCCAGTCCTGCGCGTACAGCGGGGAGTGGAAGCTCGCGGCGACCAGGGCGTCCAGCGGGCCGGCCGACAGCGCCTCGAACCTGACCTGCCCGTAGTAGGCGATCATCTTGCCCTTCTGCGTGAACCACTGGCCGTTGAGGTCCACGCTGAAGGAGTAGGCGTTGACGTTGTCGTTGGACGGGAGCGTCGCGGCGTTCCAGGTCTGGGTGTCGGACGCGGAAGTGCTCACGCTCAGATCTTCCTCTCACTGGCCTGCACGTAGACGACGCCGGTACCGCTCAGCTGGAGCTGGAACCCCTCGCCGGAGCCGCGGCCGATCAGCTCGCGGAGCCCGACCGCGGTGGTCAGCTTGTTCTGCACCTGGCCGCGGTGCGCGACGTAGGCCTGCGGGTCGACGTGCACCGGGCGCTGCGGGGTGATCGGCAGCTCCATCACGCCGCCGTGCGACAGCAGCGCGCAGGAGCCGTTGCCGAGCAGGGTGGTGGTGAACAGGCCCTGCCCGCTGACCGCGCCGCGGATGACGCCCCGCACGCCGCCCTGCTCGCCCATGAACATCGTGCCGACCTGGAGGGCGGTGTCGTGCACCAGCAGCCGGTCGGCCTCGACGTAGAGGGTGTCGCCCGCGAGGTCGACGACCGAGACCTCCAGCCCGGCGTGGCCGAACATCACCGAGCCCCGCCCGGTGACGTGCATCATCGCCGACCGCTCGCCGGCGACGGCGCGGCCGAGGGTGCCGCCGATGCCCTGGCCGGCGGTGGCGGTCGGGGCGAACTCGACCGGCCCGGTGTAGGCCAGCATCGCGCCGCGCCGGCTGTAGACCTCCTGGCCCGGCCCGATCGGGACCTGGAGCATCTTGGCGTTGATCGAGGTGTATCCCGGCATCAGATCTCCAGAATTCCGCCGCGCTCGGCCGGCTGGACGTAGACCAGGCCGTGGCCCTGGTACCGGAACTGCACGCTCTCGCCCGACCCCTGCCCGATGACGGTGCGCCAGTTGACGTCGGTGACGACGTCCTGCTGGAGCTGCCCCCGGTGCCCGACGTAGGCGTGCGGGTCGACGCACAGCGGCGTCTGCGGGGTCACCTCCAGCGCGATGGCGGGCCCGTCCGACAGGATCGCGACGGTGCCCTGGCCCTCGACCTTGGTGGTCGCCAGGCCCTGGCCGGTGCCCATGCCGCGCAGCCCGACGAACTGCACCCCGGTCTGGAGCCGGCCGTCGAGGGCCAGCAGGCTCTCGGACTCGACGAACAGCACGTCGCCGGCGAGCTGGACCAGGGTGACCTCGGTGGCCTCGCTGGCCAGGAACACGGTGCCCTTGCCGGCGATCTCCATCAGGGTCATGCCCTCGCCGGCGATCTTCCGTTTGAGCGCGCCGCGCAGCCCCTCGCCGCCGGTGAGGCCCTGCCGCTTGAACGTCATCTCGCCGTCGTAGGCGACCATGGAGCCGTTCAGCGCCTTGATCGTCTCGCCGACGAGATCGACGGCCAGCATCTTCGAGCCGTTCAGTCGAAATTGCGCCACGAGGCCAGACCATACCGGTGACGCCCCGCCGCATGTCCACTATTCCACTGCGTACCGCCCGGAATGCCCGACGGCGTCCGGGCAGGCGCGCGGGTGACCTTCTTGTGGCGTATCGGTCCCGAACCGGCGCGTTGGGGGCCCGTTCCGTCCGTCGATCGGAGAGGATGTCGCGCATGTGGATCGCCCCCGAACGCCGCAGTCTCAGCCGCTGGATCGTGCCGGGAGTCGTCCTGGCCGCCGGGGTGGTGGTGGCGGCGGTGCTGGCCGCCGACGGGCGGCGCGAGACGGGCCTCGTCGCGCTCGCGGTGCTGGCCGGGTACGCCGGGCACCTCGGGTACCGGCGCCACGAGCCGGCGCTGCCGGTCAGCGAGACGTTCGGCAACGGCCACCGGGCCCGCGCGCACCTGAAGGCCGCGGCGATGACCGGCGACACGGTGACCGCGGCGCTGGTGGCGGCGCTGGTGGTGCAGGCGCTGCGCGGCGCCGACATCACCCCCTACGCCTGGCTGGCGGCACTGGCGGGCGGGACCTACCTGCTGTCGGTCCTGGTGGCCGGCCGGGGCCTCTGACCCCGCCTCTGACCCGCCTCCGGCGCCGCGGTGCGCGCGGCCGGGTCGGACGAGAGGCCGAGGAGCAAATGCCCCAGAACGTCCTGAGAGGCCCCGAGAAGGACGGAGAGCCGCGCGGAGGGGTCAGCGCGGGCCGGTGGGCCCCTCGCGGGCGGCGGGGCCGGAGAGGCCGCCGGCGGCGGTCTCCTGCGCGAGGATGGCCGCCTGGACGCGGCTGCGCAGGCCGAGCTTGGCCAGGATCCGGCTGACGTGGGTCTTGGCGGTGGTCTCGGCCATGTCCAGGCGCCGCGCGATCTGCCCGTTCGACAGCCCCTCCCCCAGGCAGCCGAACACCTCGTGCTCGCGCGGGGTGAGGTCGTCGAGCCCCGGCGGCAGGAACGGCCCGACGGGCCACCGGGCGGGCCGCCGGGCGGCGAACGCGCCGATCAGCCGGCGGGTCACCCTGGGCGAGACGATCCCCTCGCCGGACGCCACCGTCCGCACCGCCTCCACCAGGTGGTCGGCGTCGATGTCCTTGAGCAGGAACCCGGCGGCGCCGGCGCGCAGCG
Organism: Spirillospora sp. NBC_01491; assembly: GCF_036227065.1. Taxonomy (GTDB): domain Bacteria; phylum Actinomycetota; class Actinomycetes; order Streptosporangiales; family Streptosporangiaceae; genus Spirillospora; species Spirillospora xylanilytica. The sequence continues at coordinate 331,645 of NZ_CP109432.1, read as the reverse complement.
CCCCGAACACGTACTCGTCGACGTCGAAGGTGGTCAGCACCAGCACGTCGGCGATCCCGGAGATCTCCCAGGTGGCCGAGACGCCATCCATCCGGGGCATCCGCAGGTCCATCAGCACCACGTCCGGGCGCAGGCGGCGGGCCAGCTCGACGGCCTCCTCACCGTCGGCCGCCTCGGCGACCACGGTGATGCCCGGCGCGGCGCCCAGGATCAGCACCAGGCCCGCCCGGACGGCGGCCTGGTCGTCGGCCACCAGCACCTCGATCATGAACCGGCCTCCCGCGCCCGCCCGCCGGTGCCGACGGGGAGCTCGGCCCGTACCCGCCACCGGTCGCCGTCCGGGCCCGCGGCGAACGCCCCGTCCAGCATCGCGGCGCGCTCGCGCATCCCGACCAGCCCGCTGCCCGAGCCGGGCAGCCTCGGCCCGGCCCGGTCGCCGCCCGGCATCGGACTGAACACCTCGACCAGCACGTCCCGGGACCGGTACGCCAGCAGCACCTCGGCCCGGCCGGGGCCGCCGTGCTTGAGCGCGTTGGTCAGCGACTCCTGGACGATCCGGTACGCGGCGAGCTCGACGGCGGCGGGCAGGTCGGGCGGCTCGCCGGTCACGGTGAGGACGGCGCTGAGGTCGGACCGCCCGGTGCGCCCGACCAGCAGGCCGAGCTCGGCCAGCCGCGGCGAGGCCGCCGGGCCCGGCACCGCGCCGTCGCCCTCGCGGAGCAGGCCGATCATCCGGCGCATCTCGGCCAGGCCCCGCACGCTGTTCTCGCGGATGACCTCCATCGCCCGGTCCAGGTCCTCCCGGTCCAGGTCGCGGACCTTGAGCACCGCCGAGGAGTGCAGCGCCACCGCGCTGAGGTGGTTGGCGATGACGTCGTGCAGCTCGCGGGCCATCCGGGCGCGCTCGGCGGTGACGGCGCCGCGCCGGTCGAGCTCGGCCATCCGCACCGCCTGCTCGGCGCGCGCCCGCTCGGCCCGGGCCCGCTCCCGGTGCTCCCGGAGCAGCATCGCGGTCAGCACCGGGCCGACCCAGGTCACTCCCGCGACGGCCCCGGTGATGACGGCGCCGCTCACCGTCCCGAGGGCGATCCCGACCACGGTCATCGACGCCAGCGTCGTCGCGGCGGTCGCGCCGAGCAGCCATTCGGCGGCGGGACGCCGCGCGTAGAGGCCGGCCGCGTACAGCGCGTCGCCGTAGATGATCGCGGTGGCGAAGCTCGGGCCCATCGCCACATCGGCGAGGTTGAACGGGGTGGCGAAGGCCAGCGCGATCAGCGGCGCGGTGCGCCGGAAAGGCACCGCCGCGCACAGCCCGAGGAGCGCGACGAACCGCCAGCCGAGCGGGACGGCCTCCTCAGCCGTCCAGCGCGCGTAGCCGTGCGACGCGAGCAGGAGTACGCCGCCGGCCAGGGCCGCGGCGGCGAAGAGCAGGTCCTGGCGCGTGGTCCGCAGGCGGCGCGGGGCGGGGCGGGGCGTCGGCACGCTCCCATCTCAGCATCCTCCCGCGGGTGCCGCCTCCACCTCGGGGCCCCGCGCCGTACATCGTTCGGAGGATCCGCGATCTCGGCATCGGCGACGAGGCGCGGAGCGCCGCCCGGAGAAACCATGAAAAGGCAGAACGGCATGCGGGAGAAGGGCAGCATCGTGCAGACCATCGGGATCATCCTGGCGATCGTCGGCCTCGGCTCGACCATCGCCGACGACGGCACGAACATCGACCTGATGCAGTGGTCGACCGGCCACCAGCCCTACGCGGGGCTCGCGGTGGGCGCGGCCGGCCTCGTCCTGGTGGTGTTGGGGCGCCTGATCAAGGGCGGGCGGTGACCCGGAGTGCTGTTCGCGGTCATCGTGGCCTGCGAGGCCGGATTCTGGCTGGTGCTGCTCGCCGGGCTCGGTGCCCGCTACCTGCTGCGGTGGCGCCGGGCCGGCGCGGCGCTGCTGCTCTGCGTGCCGCTGCTGGACGTGGTGCTGCTCACCGCGACGGTGGTGGACCTGCGGGGCGGCGCGACGGCCGGGTTCGGGCACGGGCTCGCGGCGGCCTACCTCGGCTACTCGGTGGCGTTCGGCCACGGATGGGTGCGGTGGGCAGACGAGCGCTTCGCGCACCGGTTCGCGGACGGCCCGCCGCCCCGCGCGAAGCCCCGGCACGGGCGGGCGCGGGCCCGGTACGAGCGGTCGGAGTTCGGCAAGGCCGCCCTCGCGTCGGCCATCGGCTGCGGGGCGCTGCTGCTGATGATCGCCCTGGTCGGCGACCCGGACCGCACCGAGGCGCTGCTCGGCTGGACGCTGCGGCTGGGCACGGTCCTGGCGATCTGGTCGCTGTGGCCGATCACGTACACGCTCTGGCCCGCCAGGCCCGAGCCCGCCGCCGCGGCCGAGCACGGCGCCGAGCCCGCCCCCGGCCTCGTCCGGCCGGGAGAGCCCGGAGAGGGGCCCGCCGCTAAGCCCGGCGGACCCGGACCGCGAGGGTGACGATGGGGAGGTCGAACTCGCCCTCGGCCGTCTCCGGCGTGGCGCGCAGATGGCCGAGCACCCGGGCGAGGAGCGCCTCTCGCTCGGCCTCGTCGAGGACGAGCACGTGCGAGTGGGTGCCGATGGTCGCGGTCAGCGACTCGGCCGTACGGCGCTGCGCGTGCGGGAACTCGGTCTGCTCGGCGTCCGGGAACTCGGCGCCGACGGGGAACCGCCCCGGCCGTGACCGGCGGGCGGACCCGTGGCCTCTGGAGACCTCCCTGAGGGCGGCGACCCAGGGCACCCGGTCGTCGTCGCGGTTCCAGAAGCCCGCCAGGATCCCGCCGGGCGCGAGCACCCGGCGCATCTCGGGGAAGGCCCGGTCGAGGTCGAACCAGTGCATCGCCTGCCCCACCAGGACCGCGTCGACCGACCCGTCGGGCAGCGGGATCGCCTCGGCGCCGCCCGCCAGCGCCCGGACGCCGGGGACTCCGCGGCGCAGCTCGGCCAGCATCTGCGGGTCGGGCTCGACGGCGACGACGTCGCCGGCGGGGATCCCCTCGGAGAGGAGCGCCTCGGTCACCTTGCCGGTGCCCGCGGCGAGGTCCAGGATACGGAGCGGCTCGCGCCCGGCGAGGGGCTCCAGGGCCCAGCGGACGGCCTCCGCCGGGTAGCCGGGACGCTCCGCGGCGTAGACGGCGGCGCCGACCCCGAAGGACGCGGCCCGGCGCGCGACGAGTTCTTGTTCGGTCTCGGGGAGGGAAGCGTCCATCCGGCCCAACCTAGGACCGGGACGGGAAGGGGCGGCCCTCCTGGTGGAGGACCGCCCTTCGCCGTGGCCGGGGTCAGACGTTGAAGCCGAGGGCGCGGAGCTGGTCGCGGCCCTCATCGGTGATCTTGTCCGGGCCCCACGGCGGCAGCCAGACCCAGTTGATCTTCACGTCGTCGGCCAGGCCCTCCAGCGCGCTGTGCGCCTGGTCCTCGATCACGTCGGTGAGCGGGCAGGCGGCGCTGGTGAGCGTCATGTCCAGCGTCGCGATCCCGTCGGCCAGCCCGATCCCGTAGATCAGGCCGAGGTCGACGACGTTGATCCCGAGCTCGGGGTCGACGACGTCCTTCAGCGCCTCGAGGATCTCCTCCTCGGCCGCGGACATGGCCGCGGTGCCGGTGCCCGCCTCGCCGTCCGTGGCCGCTGCGGTCTCCTCCGGCGCGGTGTCCGCCGTGGCGGTGTCCGGTGCGGTGTCGCTCATGTTGCCTCTCCGAGAGCTCTGGCGGTCGCGTCCTTCCACGCCATCCAGGCGAGCAGGGCGCACTTGATCCTGGCCGGGTACTTGGAGACGCCGGCGAAGGCGACGGCGTCCTCCAGGACGTCCTCGTCGAGGTCGGCCTCCCGTCCCCGGGTCTGCATCAGCGCCAGGAACGCGTCGCCGACCGCCATCGCCTCCTTGACCGACTTGCCGATCACCAGGTCGGCCATCACCGACGCGCTGGCCTGGCTGATGGAGCAGCCCATGGAGTCGTAGGAGACGTCGGCGACCGTGGCGTCCTGGTCCGCGCCGTCCAGGTGCACGCGCAGCGTGATCTCGTCGCCGCAGGTGGGGTTGACGTGGTGCGCCTCGCCCTCGAAGGGCTCCCGCAACCCCTTGTGCAGGGGGTTGCGGTAGTGGTCCAGGATGACCTCCTGGTACATCGCCTCCAGCTGCATGACTTCCTTTCCCGGGGCCCTTCTTCTTGCTTGAACAGGGGTGCGGCTCAGGCTGTTCCGAAGAACTTCTGGGCCTGCCGGACGCCCTCGGCGAGCGCGTCGACGTCGGCGAGGGTGTTGTGCACGTAGAACGAGGCGCGGGTCGTGGCCGGGATGCCGAACCGGCGGCAGATCGGCCACGCGCAGTGGTGCCCCACCCGGACCTCGACGCCGAGCTCGTCGAGCACCTGCCCGACGTCGTGCGGGTGGATGTCGGCCACGGTGAACGACACCGCGCCGCCCCGCGCCTCGACGGTCCCGGGCCCGATGATCCGCACGCCGGGGATCTCGGTGAGCCGCTCGAGGGCGTACCCGGTGAGGGACTCCTCGTGCGCGTGCACCCGGTCCATGCCGAGCGCGGACAGGTAGTCGCAGGCCGCGCCGAGCCCGACCGCCTGGGCGGTACTGGGCGAGCCGGCCTCGAACCGCTGCGGCGGCGGCAGGAAGGTCGAGCCCTCCATCCGGACCACCTCGATCATCGACCCGCCGGTGATGAACGGCGGCATCGCCTCCAGCAGCTCGCGCCGCCCCCACAGCACGCCGATCCCAGTCGGGCCGAGCATCTTGTGCCCCGAGAAGACCAGGAAGTCGGCGCCGAGCGCGGTCACGTCGACCGGCTGGTGCGGCACCGACTGGGCCGCGTCCAGCAGCACCAGCGCGCCGACCGCGCGGGCCCGCGCGGCGATCAGCTCGACCGGCGGGACGGTCCCGAGCACGTTGGACTGGTGGGTCAGCGCGACCAGCCTGGTGCGCTCGTTCACCAGCGAGTCGAGGTCGTCGAGGTCGAGCCGGCCGTCATCGGTGAGCCCGAACCAGCGCAGCGTGGCGCCGGTCCGCCGGCAGAGCTCCTGCCAGGGCACCAGGTTGGCGTGGTGCTCCATCTCGGTGACCACGATCTCGTCGCCGGGGCCCACCGCGAACCGCGCGGCCTCGGGGCCGGCGGTGGCGGCGTTGCTCATCGCGTACGCGACGAGGTTGACGCTCTCGGTCGCGTTCTTGGTGAACACGATCTCGCCCGGGACCGCCCCGACGAACGCGGCGATCTTGGCCCGGGCGCCCTCGAACGCGTCGGTGGCCTCCTCGGCGAGCAGGTGCGCGCCGCGGTGCACCGCGGCGTTGTGCCGCTCGTAGAACGCGCGCTCGGCGTCCAGCACCTGGACGGGCTTCTGCGACGTCGCGCCGGAGTCGAGGTAGATCAGCGGCCGGCCGCCGCGGACGGTCCGCTGGAGCAGCGGGAAGTCCTTCTTGACCTCTTCTGGCAGGAGGCTCACGCCGCACCCCCCGTCCGCTTCGGCCACTGGGTTCCCCTCATGCGGACGCGCCCGCCTTCGCGTACTTCTCGTAGCCTTCGCTCTCGAGCTCGTCGGCGAGCTCGGGGCCGCCCTGGGCCACCACGCGCCCGCCGGAGAACACGTGCACGAAGTCCGGCTTCACGTACCGCAGGATGCGGGTGTAGTGGGTGATGAGCAGGGTGCCGGTCTCGCCGGCCGCGCCGAAGCGGTTGACGCCCTCGGAGACGACCTTCAGGGCGTCCACGTCGAGGCCGGAGTCAGTCTCGTCGAGGACGGCGATCTTCGGCTTGAGCAGCTCGAGCTGAAGGATCTCGTGCCGCTTCTTCTCGCCGCCGGAGAAGCCCTCGTTGAGGCTGCGCTGGGCGAAGGCCGGGTCGATGGACAGGGCGTCCATCGCGGCCTTCAGCTCCTTGGCGAAGTCGCGGAGCTTGGGCGCCTCGCCGCGGACGGCGGTGATCGCCGAGCGCAGGAAGTTCGACACCGAGACGCCGGGCACCTCGACCGGGTACTGCATCGCCAGGAACAGCCCGGCGCGGGCGCGCTCGTCGACGCTCATCGCCAGGACGTCCTCGCCGTCGAGCGTGACGGTGCCGGAGGTCACCTGGTACTTCGGGTGCCCGGCCACCGCGTAGGCGAGGGTGGACTTGCCGGAGCCGTTGGGCCCCATGAGCGCGTGGGTCTCGCCGGCCTTCACGGTCAGGTCGACCCCGCGCAGGATCTCCTTGCCGTCCTCGGCGCCGTCGGCGACCGAGACGTGGAGGTCGCGGATCTCTAGCGTGGCCATATCCTTGGGTCTTCCTTAGTCGTCGGAGCCGAGCGAGACGTAGACGTCGCCGTCGTCGACCTTCACCTTGTACGTGGCGACCGGCTGCGTGGCCGGCGGGTTGGTGGGCTTGCCGGTGCCCAGGTCGAAACAGGACCCGTGCAGCCAGCACTCGATCGTGCCGTCGTAGACCTCGCCCTCGGAGAGGGAGACCTCGGCGTGCGAGCAGATGTCGCTGAGCGCGTAGACGTCCTCGCCGCTGCGGACCAGCGCCACCGGGGTGTCGTCGATCTCGACGGCGAGCGCGCCGTCGGCCGGGATCCCGGCGAGGGGGCACACCTTGACGTAGGTCATCGTTCCAGCTCCGCCTCGATCGCCGCCTGCACCTTCTCGCGCACGTCCTCGACCTCGATGCGCTCGATGAGCTGGCCGAGGAAGCCCTGCACGACCATCCGCCGGGCCTGGTCGAAGGGGATGCCGCGGGCCTGGAGGTAGAACAGGTGCTCGTCGTCGAGCCGCCCGGACGCCGAGGCGTGCCCGGCGCCGGCGACCTCGCCGGTGAGGATCTCCAGGTTCGGCACCGAGTCGATCCGGGTGCCGTCGGTGAGCACCAGGTTCCGGTTGAGCTCGTAGGTGTCGGTGCCCTCGGCCGCCACCCGGATGATCACGTCGCCGATCCAGACGGCGTGCGCGTCCTGGTCCTGGAGCGCGCCCCGGTAGTCGACCCGGCTGCGGCAGTTGGGCTCGGTGTGGTCGACCAGGAGGCGGTGCTCGAGGTGCTGCCCGCCGTCGGCGAAGTAGACCCCGTACATCGCGGCGTCGCCGCCGGGCCCCGCGTAGGCGACCGTGGGCGAGATCCGCACCAGGTCGCCGCCGAGGGTGATGTTGTGCGAGGTGAACCGGGCGTCGCGGCCCAGCCGGGCGTACTGGTGCGAGACGTGCACGGTGTCGTCGGCCCAGTCCTGGAGGCTGATCACCGAGAGGAACGCGCCGTCGCCGACGACGAACTCGACGTTGTCGGCGTAGGTGGCCGAGCCGCGGTGCACCAGCACCACGGTGGCCTGGGCGAACGGCTCCAGGATCACGGTGGTGTGGCCGAACGCCGCGGCCTGGCCCTCGCCGTTCAGGCGGAGCACGGTCGGCGCGGACGCCACCGCCTCCTTCGGCACGGTGACGACCGTGGCCTCGGTGAACGAGGCCCACGCCTGGGCGCTCACCCGGTCGGCGGGCCGGTAGGCCCGGCCGAGCCGCGGGTCGTCGCGGCCGACCGTCTCGACGGTGACCTCGGGGGCCGCCTCGGCCTCGACCAGGACCTTGCCGTCGCCCTCGGCGGTCCCGTTGTGCAGGCCGCGCAGCCGGCGCAGCGGGGTGAACCGCCACTCCTCCTCGCGGCCCGTCGGGACCTCGAAGTCGGCGACCTCGTAGGAGCCCTTCTCGTGCAGTGTCGAGAGGGGCTGCCCCACGGTCGCGGTTTCCAGGCCGCTCAACCCACGGCTCCTTCCATCTGAAGCTCGATGAGCCGGTTCAGCTCGAGCGCGTACTCCATCGGCAGCTCCCGCGCGATCGGCTCGACGAAGCCGCGCACGATCATCGCCATCGCCTCGTCCTCGGTGAGGCCGCGGCTCATCAGGTAGAACAGCTGGTCCTCCGACACCTTGGAGACGGTGGCCTCGTGGCCCATCTCCACGTCGTCCTCGCGGACGTCGACGTAGGGGTAGGTGTCGGACCGGCTGATCTGGTCGATCAGCAGCGCGTCGCACTTGACCGTGGACTTGCTGTGCGTGGCGCCCTCCTGGATCTGCACCAGGCCCCGGTAGGACGTGCGCCCGCCGCCGCGCGCCACCGACTTGGACACGATGGTGCTGGAGGTGTTGGGGGCGGCGTGCACCATCTTGGCGCCCGCGTCCTGGTGCTGGCCCTCGCCGGAGAACGCGATCGACAGCGTCTCGCCCTTGGCGTGCTCGCCGAGCAGGTAGACCGCCGGGTACTTCATGGTGACCTTGGAGCCGATGTTGCCGTCGACCCACTCCATGGTGGCGCCCTCGTAGGCGACGGCGCGCTTGGTCACCAGGTTGTACACGTTGTTGGACCAGTTCTGGATGGTGGTGTAGCGGACGTAGGCGTCCTTCTTCACCACGATCTCCACCACGGCCGAGTGCAGCGAGTCCGACTTGTAGATCGGCGCGGTGCAGCCCTCGACGTAGTGCACGTGCGAGCCTTCGTCGGCGATGATCAGCGTCCGCTCGAACTGGCCCATGTTCTCGGTGTTGATCCGGAAGTAGGCCTGGAGCGGGATCTCGACGTGCACGCCCGGGGGCACGTAGATGAACGAGCCGCCCGACCACACCGCGGTGTTCAGCGCGGCGAACTTGTTGTCGCCGACCGGGATCACCGAGCCGAAGTACTCCTGGAAGATCTCCGGGTGCTCGCGCAGCCCGGTGTCGGTGTCCAGGAACAGGACGCCCTTCTCCTCGAGGTCCTCGCGGATCTTGTGGTAGACGACCTCGGACTCGTACTGCGCGGCGACGCCGGCGACCAGGCGCTGCTTCTCGGCCTCGGGGATGCCGAGCCTGTCGTAGGTGTTCTTGATGTCCTCGGGGAGTTCCTCCCAGGACGCCGCCTGCTTCTCGGTGGACCGGACGAAGTACTTGATGTTGTCGAACTGGATCTCCGACAGGTCCGAGCCCCAGGTGGGCATCGGCTTCTTGTCGAACAGCCTCAGCCCCTTGAGGCGCAGGTCGAGCATCCAGTCAGGCTCGCTCTTCTTGGCCGAGATGTCGCGCACGACATCGTCGTTCAGGCCGCGCCGGGCCGAGGCTCCGGCGGCGTCCGAATCGGCCCAGCCGAACTTGTACCTGTCGAGCCCGTCCAGCTCGGGGTGGACTGTAGTCATAGGGAGGTCCTCCCGGACTCCTCGTCACTTATGGTCTGGCCGTCCGCCTCGTCCCCTCCGCAGAGGGAGCGCGGGCTGACGTGGGTGGTGCAGATCCCGTCGCCGTGGGCGATGGTGGCCAGCCTCTGCACCGGGGTGCCCAGCAGCCTGCTGAACGCCTCGGTCTCGGCCTCGCACAGCTGCGGGAACTCCGCGGCGACGTGCGCGACCGGGCAGTGGTGCTGGCAGAGCTGCTCGCCGCCCCCCTGCTGGGGAGCCTTCGCCGCCGCGGCGGCGTAGCCGTCGCCCGACAGCGCCTCGGCCAGCTTGCGGACCCGCTGGTGCGGCGGTGCCGCCTGCACGACCGGCTGGTAGCGTCGTTCGAGGTCGGCGATCTGCCGCCGGGCGAACTCGGCCACCGCCCGCTCCCCCGCCGTCTCGGCGAGGAAGCGCAGCGCGCTGGTCGCCAGGTCGTCGTAGGCGTGCACGAACGCGTTGCGGCCGGCGTCGGTGATCGCGAACCACTTGGCCGGGCGCCCGCGCCCGCGCCGCGTCTGCGGCCGGCCCGGACGGACCTCGATCATGCCCTCGGCGAGCAGGGCGTCCAAGTGGCGCCGGATCGCGGCCGGCGTCAGGCCGACCTGCTCTCCGAGCGCCGAGGCGGTGATGGGACCGTGTTCGAGGATGAGCCTGGCCACCCGGGCGCGGGTGTCGCGCTCGGAGCTGCTGCCGGCCCCGGTCAGCGGTCCGCCCGCCCCGGCGTGGGCGCGGGCCGACGGCACGCCGGACGGCCGCGCGGAGGCGGCCTGGGCGCTCGTCGGATCCTCGCTCACGTATTTCACAACATCAGTGTGCCCTAATTACTTCCCGGGGACCAATGGAATCCCGATGTCGTCGCTCACGCAGGCAAGCCTTACCTAACTTCGATCGGCGCGGTCCCGGTCCGGGCCGGGCCCCCTCGGCCCGCGCGGCAGCACCAGCACCGGGCAGCCGGCGGCGCGGACGATCTTGCCGGAGCTCTCGCCCAGGAAGACCTTGCGCAGCGGCCCGTCATGGCTGGACATGCAGGCCAGCACCTCGCCGGGCAGCAGGCCGACGCCGCCCAGCGTCTTGGCCGTCCCGGAGCCGACCGCGATCTCGGTCTCGACCTCCAGGCCGGGGCCGACCAGCCCGGCGGCGTGCTCCAGGTCCCGCTCGGCCTGGGCGCACTGCCGCCGCACCACCTCCTCGGCGCCGCGGAACTTGCCCGTCAGCCCCGCCGGGCGCAGCACCAGAGTGAGGAGCCGCACCGGCAGGCCGAGCGACGCCGCGAGGCCCGTGGCGGCGGTGAGCGGGACCTCGACGTCGCGGCGCCGCCAGTACGCGACGGTGAGCCGCTCGAACCGCTGCGGCGCCTCCTCGGCGTAGCCGCGCGGCGCGAGCAGCACCGGCACCGGCGAGCCGTGCAGGAGCTGGTCGGCGGTGCTGCCGATGGCGATCCGGCCGCGCCGGCCGCGCGGCGCCGAGCCCGCGACGATCAGGTCGGCGCCGGCCTGCCCGGCGACCTCCAGCAGGCCGCGCCCGCTCCCCCGGTGCGTGTGCACCACGAGGGTCACGTTCCGCTCGGGCACCTTCAGCTCCGCGAGCCGCGCGGCGGCCCGCGCGACCGCGGCCTGGGACTGCTCCCTGAGGTAGGCGACCCACTCGGCGTCCACCGAGGCGGGGCCGCGGGCCGGCCAGGCGGGCGGATGGACGTTGGCGACGGTCACCGCCGCCTTGGCGGTGCGGGCGACCAGCGCCGCCAGTGCCAGCGCGTCCTCGCCCCGGTCGTCGGGCGAGTAGCCGACCAGCAGGCGCAGCCCCTTCGGCTCGCTCATCCCGGCCCCTTCCCTCGATCGGTGCGGGCCGCCAGCCGCGAGTGGCGGCGGCCGTAGGCGAAATAGGCCACGAGCCCGACCAGCGTCCAGAGCAGGAAGACCCCCCAGGTCACCGCGCCGAGCCCGACCATCAGGTACACGCAGAACCCGATGCCGAGCAGCGGCGTGATCGGGTAGAACGGGGTCCGGAAGCTGCGCGGCATGTCCGGCCGGGTCCGGCGCAGCACGATCACGCCCATGCTGACCAGGGCGAACGCGAACAGCGTGCCGATGCTGGTGGCGTCGACGAGCTTGCCGAGCGGGATCAGCGCCGCGAGCACCCCGATGAAGGCGGCCACGATCAGGGTGTTGGCGACCGGGACCGCAGTGCGCGGGCTGACCTTCTGGAAGATGGGCGGGATCAGCCCGTCCCGCGACATCGCGAACAGGATGCGGGTCTGCCCGTACATCACGGTCAGCACGACGCTGGCGATCGCGATCACCGCGCCGAGCGACAGGACGATGGAGGGCCAGGCGACGCCGGTGGCCTCGTCCAGCACCCGGGCCAGCGACGCCTCGGACCCGCTCAGGTTGAACTGCTGCCAGGGCATCGCGCCGACCGCGGTGAGCCCGACCGCCACGTACACGATCGTCACGATGACCAGCGACAGGATGATGGCCAGCGGCAGATCGCGCTTGGGGTTCTTGGCCTCCTCGCCCGCGGTGGAGGCGGCGTCGAAGCCGATGTAGGAGAAGAACACCTTCGAGCCGGCCGCGCTGATCCCCGCCCAGCCCATCGGGGCGAACGGGGTCATGTTGCCCGAGTGGAAGGCGGTGGCCGCCATGGCGCAGAAGAAGACCAGCACCCCGATCTTGAGGAAGACCATGATGGTGTTGGCGGTGGCGCTCTCGGAGGTGCCGCGCAGCAGCAGGAGGGTCGCGAGCGCCACCACCGCGACGGCCGGCAGGTTGATCAGGCCGCCGTCGTCGCCCGGCGAGTTGCTGATCGCGGCGGGCATGGTGAACCCGAAGGACTTGTCGAAGAACTCGTTGAGGTAGGAGCCCCAGCCGACCGCGACGGCCGACACCGACACCGCGTACTCCAGCAGCAGGCACCAGCCGCACACCCAGGCGACCAGCTCGCCGAGCGTGGCGTAGGCGTAGGAGTAGGACGAGCCCGACACCGGGATGGTCCCGGCCAGCTCGGCGTAGGACAGCGCGGAGAACAGCGCGGTGACCGCGGCCAGCATGAACGCCACCACCACGGCGGGTCCGGCCAGCGGCACCGCCTCGCCCAGCACGACGAAGATCCCGGTGCCGAGCGTGGCGCCGACGCTGAACAGGGTGAGCTGGAGCAGGCTCATCGAGCGCTTGAGCTCGCCGCCCTCGCCCTGGCCGCCCTCGGCGACGATCTGGTCGACCGGCTTGGTCCTGGTCAGGCTGCGCAGAAGGGATCCGGACGCGGTACCTGTAGTCAAGGCGCACCCCGTTTCGCTCGGTGAGGCCGGCGGGCGGCCCGGACTACAGCGTGCTGGCCAGCGGCCAGGTCGCGTTCGGCGTCACGATCGTCCCGGCGGTCCCCTCCAGGATCTGCACGCACTGGTCGAGCCTCCCGATCGCGGCCATGTCGCCGGTGCGTTCCACGAACCCGCTCACCGCCTCCACCTTCGGTCCCATCGAGCCCGCCGGGAAGTCCTCGGCGCGGAGCTCGTGCGGGGTGGTCTGCTCGATCTCCTCCTGCGCGGGCGTGCCGAAGTTGCGCATCACCCGCGGCACGTCGGTGAGGATGAGGAACGCGTCCGCCTCCAGCGTCTCGGCCAGCAGCGCCGCGGTCATGTCCTTGTCGATCACGGCCTCGGTGCCCTCCAGCCGGCCGACGTCGTTGCGGAAGACCGGGATGCCGCCGCCGCCCGCGCAGACCACCACGGTCCCGCCGCGGACGAGCTGCCGGATCAGGCGCGTCTCGATCACCCGGCGCGGCAGCGGCGAGGGCACCACCCGGCGCCAGTGGTCGCCGTCCGGCTTGACCGTCCAGCCGTACTCCTTGGCGAGCTTCTCGGCCTCCTCCCTGCCGTAGACCTGCCCGACGAACTTGCTCGGGTCGGCGAAGGCGGGGTCGACCGCCGACACCAGCGTCTGGTTGATCATCGCGACCACCTGCCGGCCGGGCAGCGCGTTCTGGAGTGCCTGGAGCAGCCAGTAGCCGATCATGCCCTGGGTCTCGGCGCCGATGGTGTCCAGCGGGTAGGGCCGGCTCAGGTTCGGATCGTTGATGCTCTCCAGCGACAGCACCCCGACCTGCGGGCCGTTGCCGTGCGTGATGAGCAGCTCGTGCCGCTCGGCGAGCGGCGCCAGCGACTTGACGGCCGTCATGACGTTGGACCGCTGGAGCTCGGCGTCGGGCCGGTCGCCGCGCCGCATCAGCGCGTTCCCCCCGAGCGCCACGACTACGCGCATGTCCCCATCCCCCCGGTTCCCGTCGCGCCCGCTCAGCCGAGCGTCGCGACCATGACGGCCTTGATGGTGTGCATCCGGTTCTCGGCCTCGTCGAAGACGATCGAGGCGTCGGACTCGAAGACCTCGTCGGTCACCTCCAGGGCGTCCAGCCCGGTCTTCTGGTAGATGTCCTCGCCGACGGCGGTCTCCCGGTTGTGGAAGGCCGGCAGGCAGTGCATGAACTTCACGTGCGGGTTGCCGGTGGCCTTCAGCACCCGCGCGTTGACCTGGTACGGCTTGAGCAGCTTGATCCGCTCGTTCCAGATCTCCTTGGGCTCGCCCATCGAGACCCACACGTCGGTGAGGACGAAGTCGGCGCCCTTGACGCCCGCCTTCACGTCGTCGGTGATGGTGATCTCGGCGCCGGTCCGGGCCGCGATCTCCCTGGCCGGCTTGACGACCATGTCCTGGTCGGGCCAGAGGCCCTTCGGCCCGACGATCCGCACGTCCATGCCGAGCAGCGCCCCCGCGACGATGTAGGAGTGGCCCATGTTGTTGTGGGCGTCGCCCAGGTAGGCGAAGGTGATGTCGTGCAGCGGCCGGTCGCTGTGCTCGCGCATGGTGAGCGCGTCGGCGAGCATCTGGGTCGGGTGCCAGTCGTCGGTCAGGCCGTTCCACACCGGGACGCCCGCGTACGCGGCGAGCTCCTCCACCAGCCGCTGCTCCGACCCCCGGTACTCGATGCCGTCGAACATCCGGCCGAGCACCCGCGCGGTGTCCTTCATCGACTCCTTGTGGCCGATCTGCGAGCCGCTCGGCTCCAGGTAGGTGACGTGGGCGCCCTGGTCGTGCGCGGCGACCTCGAAGGAGCACCGGGTGCGGGTGGAGGTCTTCTCGAAGATCAGCGCGATGTTCTTACCGGCCAGGTGGTGCCGCTCGGTCCCGCTGTACTTGGCCGCCTTCAGCTCGGCCGAGAGGTCGATCAGGAACCTGAACTCCTTGGGCGTGAAGTCCAGCTCCTTGGTGAAGCTGCGCCCGCGCAGGTTGAACGCCATGTCGCCGTCCGTCCGTTCTCTAGAGAGGGTGTGCGCCGGTCAGGCGTCCCGTTCCAGGGGGCAGCTCATGCAGCGCGGCCCGCCGCGTCCCCGGCCGAGTTCGCTGCCCCGGATGGTGAGCACCTCGATGCCGTTCCTCTGGAGGTGGTTGTTGGTGGTGGTGTTGCGCTCGTACGCCACGACCACGCCGGGCTCGACGGCCAGCACGTTGGAGCCGTCGTCCCACTGCTCGCGCTCGGCGGCGAACACGTCCTGGGTCGCGGTGAGCACCTTGATCTCGTCCAGCCCGAGGGCGGAGGCGATGGCCCGGTGCATCTGGTCGGGAGCGTGGTCGGTGACCTTCAGCTCCTTCTCGGTGTCGCCCGGCTGGACGGTGTAGGACGGCAGCATCCCCATGCCCGCGTACTTGGTGAACACGCCGTGGTCGACCATCGTCAGGACGGTGTCCAGGTGCATGAACGCGCGCTTCTGCGGCAGCTGGAGCGCCACGATCTTGTCGCAGCCGCCCTTGGCGAACAGCGACTGGGCGAGCATCTCGACCGCCTGCGGCTGGGTCCGCTCGCTCATCCCGACCAGCACCGCGCCGTTGCCGATCACCAGGATGTCGCCGCCCTCGATGGTGGCAGGCGCCATCGGGGTGCCGTGGCTCCACACGTTGAAGCCGCCCGCCTCCGCCTGGTCGTACCCGTCGGCGAACATCGGGTGCCAGCGGTAGACGGCCTCCATGTTCACCGTCTCGCGCATCCGCGCCTTCTTGCGCATCGCGTTGATCGAGACCCCGTCGTACACCCAGCAGGAGGTGTCGCGGGTGAACAGGTGGTTCGGCAGCGGCTGGAGAACGAACTCGTCCATGCCGATCGAGTGGAAGGCGATCGACTTGGGCTCGGTGATCCGCTCCAGCAGCTCGCGCTTGGTGATGCCGCCGATCAGGAACGAGCCGAGCTCCTTGGTCTGCATCGAGTCGAACCCGTTGCGGATCGCGTCGGTGGCGAGCGGCCCGAACCAGTGCGGGTCGATGACGAAGTCCAGGATGTGCTTCCTGGCCTCGGGGATCTCGATGGTCTCGCGCAGCAGGTCGAGCAGCAGCCGGACCTGGACGCCGCGCGCGGCCAGCACGTTGCGGAACTCGTCGTGCTCCTCGCCGGCCCGCTGCACCCACAGCACGTCGTCGAACAGGAGGTCGGCCGCGTTGGACGGGGTGAGCCGCTTGAGCGACAGCTCGGGCCGGTGCACCAGGACCTGGCGGAGCCGCCCGACCTCGGACTGGACGTTGAATGACATTGCCTCCCCCTCCTCGTGGTCCCGGCACGCCCGCGCGGGCGGCCGGTCAGGGCCGCGGCCCCGCCGGCCCGGCGGGCCGCTCCCTGGTCCCGTACTCGCCGCGCTTGGCCTTGGTCCAGATGTAGACCGGGACGCCGATCAGCATCGCCAGGATGCCGAGCATCACGGCCTCGTCCCCGGAGCCGTACACGATCGCGAAGGCGAACAGCAGCGCGACGCACGCGATCGTCAGGTCCTTGGCCATCCGGCCCCGGTCGATCCCGCGTCCCCCGGTGACGAGCCAGAACAGCTGCGCCGCGGCCGAGAAGAAGTACGGGATCGCGGTGGTGAACGAGGCGAACAGCAGGATGGTGTTGAAGGCGTTCTCCGACGCGTAGGCGAACAGCAGCATCAGCGAGGTGAGCAGCGAGCCCGCCACGATGCCGACGAACGGCGCGCCGCGCCGGGACAGCCGGCCGAAGCCGGCGGGGAACAGCCCGTCGCGGGCGGCGGCCATCGGCATCTCGGCGACCAGCATCGTCCAGCCGTTCAGCGCGCCGATGCCGGACGCGATCGCGCAGGCCGCCATCACCCCGCCCCAGCCGCTGCCGCCGAACATGTTGTTGATCGCGTCGGCGAACGGGGCGGTGGAGCCGACCAGCCGGTCGTGCGGCACGGTCCCGAAGATCGCCACGGTGGCCAGCAGGTACATGGCGCCGCAGGCGAGGACGCCGTAGATGCTGGCCCGGCCCACGTTGCGGACCGGGTCCCTGATCCGCTCGGCGACGATGGTGACGCTCTCCATGCCGGAGTAGATGAACAGGATCAGGCCGGCCGCCAGCCAGACCGCGTCCCACAGCGACCCGCCCTGGGCGTTGAACGGCCCGAAGTTGTCGGCCGACATGAAGAACAGCCCGACGATCGCGATGAAGATCAGCGGGACGAACTTCAGCACGGTGGTGACGAGCTGGAACAGCCCGATGTTCTTCACACCGGTCAGGTTGATCAGGGCCGGGATCCAGACCCCCACCAGCCCGATCACGATCTTGCCGAGGGTGCCGTCCCAGCCCAGGAAGTAGTTGACGTATCCGACCCAGGCGACCGCGATTCCCGCGTTGCCGCCCCAGGCGGTGAGCCAGAACGACCACGCGGTCCAGAAGCCGACGAATTCGCCGAACGCCTGGCGGGCGTAGGCGTAGGGACCGCCGCTGGAGGGGATCCGGCCGCCGAGCCTGCCGAAGACGATGGCGAGCGCGATGGCGGCCAGCGTGGTCACCGCCATCACCGCGAAGCTGAGGGTGCCGATGGCGGCGAGCGAGGCCGGCAGCAGGAAGATGCCGGTGCCGACGATGTTGCCGATCACCAGGGCGGTCGCCCCGGGAAGTCCTAGCCTGTCGCCGCCCTCGCCGCCCGTTCCGCCCTCGCCGCTCTCGCCGCCGGGGGGTCCGCCCGCCTCCCGCGGCGGGCGCCCGGCTGCCGTCCCGGTCGGCTCCCCGGCCTCCCGGGGCGCCGGGCTGGGCTCCCCCATTCCTGTCCCCCCGAATTCGGCAAAGGCCCGTAGAAGTCACCGCGGCACTCGGATGACACGCTGGGAGTTACCCGGGCGCTACCTGCCGAAACTCGGCGCACTTTCGCCGTTGTGCCGCTATCGAACGAAGATCGACTAAGAGTTTCGGCCTTTTCTGAAAAGGGAGGGGAATTTGGCTTTGACTTGTGCTTCGCGTCCACCTTCTCGACCCGGTTCAGCCGGGCCGCCCGGCGAGCGAGTTCGCCCCGGCCACGATCTCGCTCAGCTCGTTGGTGACCTCCTCCTGGCGGGCCTCGTTGGCCTGCCGGGTCAGGGTGCCGATCAGCTCGTCGGCGTTGTCGGTGGCCGCCATCATCGCCGCCCTGCGCGCCGCGTGCTCCGAGGCCGCCGCCTCCAGCAGCATGTGCCACACCCGGCCGTTGACGTACTGCCTGAGCAGTCCGTCCAGGACGGACGCGGGGGCCGGCTCGAAGTCGTAGGCCGGTGCCGCCCGCGCGCCGGGCCCGCCGCCGGCGACCTCCTCCACCTCCAGCGGCAGGATCCGCCGCACGGTCGTCCGCTGGTTCAGCATCGACACGAACTCGGTGTAGACGACGTGGACCCCGCCCACCCCGCCGTCCCGGGTCGGCCGGTCGAACGCGTCCAGGAGCAGCCCGCCGATCTCCGCCGCCAGCTCGTAGGCCGGCTGCCCGGTGGACCCGGCCCACTCCTTCACGGCCTCGCGCCGCCTGAACCTGAAGTTGTCGACGGCCTTCCGGCCGACCAGGTAGAAGACCGGCTCGCTGCCCTGCTCGCGCAGCAGCCCCGCCAGCGACTCGCCCTGCTTGAGGACGTTGTGGTTGTAGCCGCCGCAGAAGCCGCGGTCGCTGGTCAGCAGCAGCACCGCGACCCGGGAGGCGTCCGGCCGCTCGTTCAGCAGCGGATGGTCGAGGTGGACGTGATGGCTGATCAGCGCCGAGACCGCGGCGGTCACCTGGCGCGCGTACGGCTCGGCCGCCGCCACCCGCTGCCGCGCCCGGGAGATCCGGGCCGCGGCGATCAGCTCCTGGGCGCGGGTGATCTTCGCCGTGGACCTCACCGACCTGATGCGGGAGCGCAGCGCCCGCAGTTGAGCTGCCATGCCGTCACGCTGCCACGGGGCGCGTCACCGGCCCCGTCCGGCGCCGGGCGCCTTCCTGAGCCTTTACCGCTCGTTCACCCCGAGCCCGTGCTCGCGCCCGACCGCCTCCCGATCCACCGGCCGACCCACCGGCCGACCCGTCGGAGCGCGGACGACGGGGCTCCGCACGGAGCGGGCGCGGGCCCGCCCTAAACTCGAGCCCATGGCACCCCCCGAGGACAGCGCCGTCGAGATCGACGGGCTGGTCAAGCGGTACGGCACGGCGACGGCCGTGGACGGTCTGTCGTTCCGCGCCGCCCGCGGGGCGGTCACCGCGCTGCTCGGCCCGAACGGGGCGGGCAAGACCACCACGATCGAGATCTGCGAGGGCTTCCGCCGCGCCGACGCCGGCTCCGTCCGCGTGCTGGGACTCGATCCGGCCGGCGACGCCGCGGCGCTCAAGCCCCGCGTCGGCGTGATGCCGCAGTCGGGCGGCGTGCCCGGCACCGCCAGGGCCGCCGAGTTCCTCCGGCTGATCGCCTCCTTCCACACCACACCGCTCGACCCGGCCGCGCTGCTCGACCGGCTCGGCCTCACCGAACACGCCCGCACCCCCTACCGGCGGCTCTCCGGCGGGCAGCAGCAGCGGCTGTCGCTCGCCGTCGCCCTGGTCGGCCGGCCCGAGCTGGTCTTCCTGGACGAGCCGACCACCGGTCTGGACCCGCAGGCCCGGCACTCCGTCTGGGAGCTGATCGCCGAGTTGCGCGCCGCCGGGGTGTCGGTGCTGCTCACCACCCACTACATGGACGAGGCCGAGCACCTCGCCGACCAGGTGGTCATCGTCGACCACGGCCGGATCGTGGCCGAGGGCGCCCCGGCCGACCTCACCGGCGCCGAGCGGCAGCTGCGGTTCCGCGCCCGGCCCGGCCTCGGGCTCGAGGAGCTGCTGTCCGCGCTGCCGGTGGGCAGCACGGCCAAGGAGTCCCCCGCCGGGCACTACCTGATCGAGGGGAACGTGGACCCGGGGCTGCTGGCCACCGTGACGGCCTGGTGCGCCTCGCACGGCGTGCTCGCGGACGACCTCCGGATCGAGCGCCGCACCCTGGAGGACGTGTTCCTCGAACTGACCGGACGGGAGCTGCGTTCATGACGGCCGCACCGGCACCACGGCTCGACCTCGCCCCGGCGCCGGGCGCGGTCCCGGCGGTGCGGATGGTCCTCGCGCAGACCGGCTACGAGGTCCGCTCGACCCTGCGCAACGGCGAGCAGCTGCTGCTCACGCTAATCATCCCCGTGGTGCTGCTCCTGCTGTTCGGCGGGACCTCGCTGCTCGACCTCGGGACCGGCGACCGGATCGGCTTCCTGGCGCCAGGGGTGCTCGCGCTGGCGGTGCTGTCCACCGCGTTCACCGGCCAGGCGATCGGCACCGGCTTCGAGCGCCGCTACGGCGTGCTCAAGCGGCTCGGCGCGACCCCGCTGCCGCGCGGCGGGCTGATCGCCGCCAAGACCCTCACCGTGATCGTCGTGGAGATCGTGCAGGCGGTGGTGATCTGCGCCGTCTCGCTCGCGATGGGCTGGCATCCGCACGGCGACCCCGCGTCCGTCGTGGCGCTCCTGCTCCTCGGCACCGCCGCGTTCAGCGGGTTCGGGCTGCTGATGGCCGGGACGCTGCGCGCCGAGGCGACGCTGGCCGCCGCCAACCTCGTGTACATCCTGCTGCTCGCCGTCGGCGGCGTGGTCTTCCCGCTCGACAAGTTCCCCTCGGGAATACGCGCCGCGCTGGAGTTGCTGCCCATTTCGGCGCTGTCCGACGGGCTGCGCCAGGTCCTTCAGGACGGCGCGGCGTTCCCCGGCAAACCGCTGCTCGTCCTCACCGTGTGGGCGGTCGCGGGGCTCGTTCTGGCCGCCCGGTTCTTCAAGTGGGAGTGATCCTTGGCGCTCGCTGACGTACCCGGTCCGTACGGCGGCGCGGGAGGGCTCGCCCGCCGCGCGCGGCTGCTGTCGCTCGGCTCGGTGCCGCCGCCGGCCCTGATCCTGCTCGGGATCATCTCGCTCCAGGTCGGCGCCGGCCTGGCCAAGCACCTGTTCGACCGGCTGCCGCCGAGCGCCCTGGTGCTGATGCGGCTGCTCACCTCGGCGATCGTGCTGTGCTTCCTGGCCCGCACGGCGCTGCGCACGGTGCTGCGCGACCACTCGCGGCGGAGCCTGGCGCTGGCCGCGGGCTTCGGGCTGTCGCTGGCCATGATGAACTTGGCGATCTACCAGTCGTTCCTGCGGATCCCGCTGGGCGTCGCGGTGACGATCGAGTTCCTCGGGCCGCTGGCGGTCTCGATCGTGGCCTCCCGCCGTCCCCGCGACGTGCTCTGGGTGCTGCTGGCGGGCGCGGGCGTGGTGATGCTCGCCCGGGGCGGCGGCGACCTCGATCCGGTCGGCATCGCCTTCGCGCTCCTGGCCGGGGTGGGCTGGGCCGCCTACATCCTGCTGAGCGCCGCCACCGGGCAGCGCTTCTCCGGGTCCACCGGGTTGGCGCTGGCCAGCGCCGTCGGCGCCGCCGCGGTGCTCCCGGTCGGCGTGGTCTCCGGCGGCGCCGCGCTGCTCGACCCGATGCTGCTGCTCGTCGGCCTCGGTGTGGGGGTGCTGTCCTCGGTGATCCCCTACTCGCTGGAGATGGAGGCGCTGCGGCGGATGCCCGCGCGGGTCTTCGGCGTCCTGATGAGCCTGGAGCCGGCCGTGGCCGCGCTGGTCGGCGTGGCGCTGCTCGGGGAGGTCCTGACGGGACGGCAGTGGATCGCGATCTGCTGCGTGATCGTCGCCTGTGCGGGCGCCACCCGCAGCGGTCAGGACCCGCCCGGTGCGGACGAGGCCTGACCGGCTCCCCTCCCCGCCGTCCCGGGCCCGGTCTCAGTCGTCCATGCGGCGGAGCGCGACGCCAACGCACTGACCGGGGCGGACGAAGCCGTAATCCCGCGAGTCCCAGCTCGCGTCGGCGTTGTCTCCCAGCACGACGAGGAAACCGGGCGGCACCACGTCCTCCGGGACATCGCGCAGCACCGGGACCAGCTCCCGTGGCACCGGGTCCCCGGGAACCGCGACCGCGCGCTTGACCACCAGCCTGCCGCCGGGCGGCGGCGCGGCCTCGGGCCGTTCGGGCGCGGCCAGGAGCGCCGCCTCCTCCGCCGCGGTGAGCGGGACGTCCGGCGGGCCGTACACCAGCGGCGGGTCGGGGACCCTGACCACCACGATCTGGCCCGTCCGGGGGCGGACGCCCCTGCGGACCAGCAGCCGGTCCCCCGCGCGCAGCGTCGGTTCCATGCTCCGCCCGTCCACCGTCGCGACCAGGTACCGCCACCGGAACCACAGTGCGGGCAGCACAGCGGCCGTGGCCACCCCCGCCGCTCCCGCCGCCACCGCGACCGGGCGCCTCACGAGACCTCCCGGTAGCCGGTGGCCCAGAGCCGGAACAGCCGGGCGCAGGTGCCGCCCGCGGCGACGAGGCTCACGCGAGGGCTTCGAGGGGCAGGTCCTCAAGGCGCCCGCCCGTCGCCAGCACCGCGTGGTCGGGCCCGATCAGGTAGAGCGCCGGGGTCCAGGTGTTCTGGAACGCCTCCGACACCGTCCCGTCGTGGTCCTCGACGACGACCCGGACGGACGGCTCCAGCATCGCGGTCAGCTCCGCGTCCTCGCCGGTGACCACGGCGAGCATGCTGCCGCGGCCGGTGGCGCGCGCCCGCTCGGCGAACGCCGGCGCCAGCGCGTGGCAGGGGTCGCAGCCCGCGGCGAAGAACCCGACCAGCCCGGTGAGGTTCTCGGCGGTCACCGGCTCGTCGTTGGTCGTCATGGCCATGAACCCGGCGGGGCGCGAGCCCGGCTTGAGGGCGACCGGCGGCCCCGCCGAGACCTCCGGCCGCGGCCCGGCCCCCTCCTTCATCCGCCGGATGAGCGCGCGGGTGAGCAGCAGGTTGAAGGCGCTCAGCAGGCCGAGGAGCACGACGGCGGCGGCGAGGTAGGGCATCAGAGACTCCCAGCGAGCAGATCGGCGATGTCGTCGAAGGCGACGATCAGGATCGCCGCCACCGCTCCGGCGGCGACGGCCACGGCGAGGCCCGCCGTCACCGGCGGGCCCCCGGGTGTGGCCAGGCCGAGCACGGCGGCGGTGAGCAGCACGCCGTTGCGGACCAGGTGCCGCGCGCCGAGCGGGGCGTTCGAGGCGCCGAAGCACCGGCACGAGGCGCGGCGCCCGCGCCGGAGCGTGAGGGCGATGGCGGACGTGAACGCGGCCAGCAGGGCGAGGGCGACGCCGAATCCGGCCGGACGGGTCGCCGGGACGGCCAGGAGCACCGGCGCCAGGGCCTCCAGCACCAGGACGAGCGAGGCGATCGGCCGGACGTGCCCGCCGCCGCCCGGCGCGCGCCCGGCCGCCGGGCCGCCGCCGAACGGCAGCAGATCCGGCACCGAGGCCGCGAACCCCTCGAAGTCCCGGACCTTGGTGAAGGCCGACACCGCGAACACCAGCCCGATCAGGCAGGCGCATCCCACTTGCAGGTACTGCACGCGCACCTTCCTTCACGCCCGGGACGCGGGCGGGCGGCCGGTGGCACGCCCGCCCGCGTCCGAACAGCGGGTGGATCAGATCAGCACTTGCCGACCTTGACGATCTGGCAGCCCTGGTCCAGGCAGCAAGCACGCAGGTACTTGATGCCCTTCTCGCAGTAGTAGACGTTGCTGCACCCGGCGTCGACGGTGGTCGTGCGGGCGAGGCGTCCGAGCAGGCGGTCGGTGAGACGGGTCATGGTGTGTCCTCTCAGGCCGGGCTACAGCCAGGTATGCGGGGGAACGACGGCAGGCGTCCATGTACGGACCCCTCCGTCCCCAACGGCCCGCACCGGCGGGAGCCGCCGACCGGCCGTGGTGATGCCGATCATGGAAAGTCCCGGATTTTCGGCGCAAGGCCCAAGATCCACTAGGTCCGCGGGTGGTCGACGATTCCCAGGTCGTCCCCATTTCGGCACGTCAACCGGACCGACCAGCCCAGGCCGAAATGATCAGAAAAGCCGTTATGACCCATCGGTTCGGTGGACCGCCGGCGGGCCGGTGGACGAGCGCTCCCGATCGGCGGGCGGAGCCGGCCGGAGAGTGGCGGGATCGGTCCGGTTGATGCGAGGATCACCGGGAGGACACGTCCAGAGAGGAGCCGCCGTGACCGGCTGGGCCGAGGATCAGGGGCTTCCGCCCGAGTACTTCGAGGCGGGGCCCGCCTCGTTCGTCGACTTCCTGCGGCTGCACTCGCCCGAGCTGCTCCCGGTCAACCGGGTCCAGGACGCCGGACCGGCGCCGGACCTGCCGCACGGCACCACCGTCCTCGCGCTGACGTTCCCCGGCGGGGTCATGATGGCCGGCGACCGCCGCGCCACCCGCGGCCACCAGATCGCCTACCGCGAGCTGGAGAAGGTCCAACGGGCCGACGAGCACTCGGTGGTGGCCTTCGCGGGCACCGTCGGGCTGGCGCTGGAGATGGTCCGGCTGTTCCAGGTCGAGCTGGAGCACTACGAGAAGATGGAGACGGTCCCGCTGTCGCTGCCGGGCAAGGCCCGCCGGCTCGGCACCATCATCCAGGCCAACCTCGCCCAGGCGCTCCAGGGCCTCGCGGTCGTCCCGCTGCTCGCGGGCTACGACCCCGACACCGGCGCCGGCCGGATCTTCACCTACGACATCACCGGCGCCCCGCAGGAGACCCGCCGGTACCACGCCGACGGGTCGGGCTCCCCCTACGCGCAGGGCGCGCTGAAGAAGCTCTACCGCGACGACCTCTCCCTGGAGGACGCGGCCGAGGTGTGCGTGCAGGCCCTCTACGACGCCGCCGACGACGACTCGGCCACCGGCGGACCGGACCGGGCCCGGCGCATCTACCCGTCGATCGCGGCCGTCACCGCCGACGGCTACCGGGCCCTGCCCCGCGAGCAGCTCGCGGGGATCGTCGACCGGGTCGTGGACGCCCGGCACGCCCGGCCCGACGGGCCGGTCGCGCCGCTGCGCTGAACTCCGGGAACGTCGTACCCGGCTCGTAGACTCCCCCCATGGCACGGGCGAACGACGAGGCCGCGGCACTCGTCCAAGAACTGGCGGACCTGCTCTCGATCACCGGCGGCGACGCCTTCAAGATCCGCGCGTACGAGAAGGCCGCGCGGGCGATAGCCGGCTACCCCGAGGACATCTCCGGGCTCGGGCTCGCCGGGCTGAAGAAGATCCCCACGGTGGGCGAGGCGATCGCCAAGAAGCTGGCCGACTACAACACCACCGGCACCATCCGCCAGGTCGAGGAGCTGCGGGCGCAGATCCCGGCGGGGGTCCGGGCGCTCACCGCGATCCCGACGCTCGGCCCGAAGAAGGCGCTGGCGGTGCACCAGGAGCTCGGCGTCTCCTCGGTGGACGAGCTGGCCGCCGCGATCCGCGAGGGCCGGCTGCGCGGTCTCAAGGGCTTCGGTGCCAAGACCGAGGACAACATCCTGCGCGGCATCGAGCTGATGGAGCAGACCGGCGGGCGGGTGCTGATCGACGTGGCGGCCGGCCTGGCCGACGAGATCGTCGCCGCGCTGTCCCCGCTCGCCGAGCGCTGCGTCCACGCGGGGTCGCTGCGCCGCATGCGCGAGACGATCGGCGACGTCGACATCCTGGCCGCCTCCCGCGAGCCCAAGCCGATCATGGCGGCGTTCACCGCGCTCCCGCTGGTCGCCGAGGTGATCGGCGGCGGCGACAAGAAGACCTCGATCCGCACCACCGGGGGCCTCCAGGTCGACCTGCGCGTCGTCCCGCCCGAGGCGTGGGGCGCGGCGCTCCAGTACTTCACCGGCTCCCGGGCGCACAACGTCCGCACCCGCGAGATCGCCGTCCGGGCCGGGCTCAAGCTCTCCGAGTACGGGCTGTTCACGGCCGACGGCGACGAGACCGGCGAGCCGATCGTGTCGGCCACCGAGGAGGAGGTGTACGACCGCCTCGGCCTGCCGTGGATCCCGCCCGCCCTGCGCGAGGACCGCGGCGAGATCGAGGCGGCACTGGCCGGCGGCCTCCCCCGGCTGGTCACCGTCGACGATCTCCGCGGCGACCTGCACAGCCACACCGACCTGACCGACGGCACCGCCTCGCTGGAGGAGATGGTCCGGGCCGCCGCCGCACGCGGCCTGGAGTACTACGCGATCACCGACCACGCGCCCAACCTGTTCATGCAGCGGATGACCGACGAGAAGATGCTCGCCCAGCGCGAGCGGGTGCGCGCCCTCCAGCGGGAGTACCCCGGGCTGGTCCTGCTGCACGGCACCGAGCTCAACATCGACCCGGACGGCGGGGTCGACTGGGACGCCGACTTCCTGTCCGGGTTCGACATCTGCGTGGCCTCGGTCCACTCGCACTTCACCCAGGACGAGGCCGAGATGACCCGCCGCTTCGTCCGGGCCTGCGAGAACCCGCACGTCCACGTGATCGGCCACCCCACCGCCCGGCAGATCGGCCGGCGGCCCGAGGTCGAGGCCGACTGGGACGAGGTCTTCACGGCCGCGGCCCGCACCGGCACCGCGCTGGAGGTCGACTCGTTCCCCGACCGGCTCGACCTGCCCGCCGACCTGATCCGCCGGGCGCTGCGGCACGGCGTCAAGTTCACGATCGACACCGACGCCCACGCGGTCGGCCACCACCGCAACATCCGCTACGGCGTCGGCACCGCCCAGCGCGGCTGGCTCACCCCCGACGACGTGATCAACACCTGGCCGCTCGACCGGCTCCGCGCCTTCCTGCGCAAGCCCGCCGCCGGCTGACCGGCGCCCGCCCGGCCCGATCGCGCGGGCCGGGCCTGCCCCGGCCGGGTGGGCCGGGCCGGTGGGGACGGGTCAGGCCGGCTGGGGGGTCTGCGCCGGCACCTCGGCGGGGTCCGCCGCGGTGGGGACGGGCCCGCGGTCGCGGGTGGCGAAGAAGATGCGCAGCGCGGCGATCCACAGCAGCGCCGCGCCGAGCATGTGCAGCACCACCAGCGGGCCCGGGACCCCGGTGAAGTACTGGACGTACCCGACGGCGCCCTGGGCCAGCTCGACGGCAAGCAGCTCCAGCGTCCGCCGCCGCAGCGCCGCCGGGGCGCCCGCGCGGTGGACGGCGACGATGAGCACCAGCGTCGCCGCGACGGTGAGCCAGGCGAGGACGCTGTGCACCCGGGTGACGTCCTCGATGTTGAAGCCCCAGCGGCGCGACTCGGCGTCGCCGGAGTGCGGGCCGGTGCCGGTGACGACGGTGCCGGCGACCAGCACGGCGGCGCAGAGCGCGGCGAGGACGAGCGCGGCCCGGCGCAGCAGGGGCGCGACCAGCGGGTGCGGCGGCCGGTCGCCCTCGCCCGTGCGCACCCACAGCGCCACGCAGAAGACCAGCAGGGCCGGCGAGATCAGGAAGTGCAGCGCCACCGAGGCCGGATGCAGCTCGGTCAGCACCACGATGCCGCCGATCACGGCCTGCGCGACGACGCTCAGCGGCTGCGCCGCGGCCCACCAGACCACGTCGCGGCGGCGGGGCCGCAGCCGCCAGGCCGCGACGAAGACGAGCACGCCGACCGCCAGCACCAGGAAGGTCAGCATCCGGTTGCCGAACTCGATCGCCATGTTCATCGCGGCGTGCTCGGGGCTGTGCGTCGGGACGAGGCTGTCGCCGGTGCACTTGGGCCACTCGGGGCAGCCGAGGCCGGACTCGGTGACCCGGACGGCGCCGCCGGTGGCGACGATGCCGGCGTTGCCGATCACGCCGAGCAGGGCCAGCAGCCGCAGCGAGCCCGCGGTGGGATTCCACACCGCGTCGCGCGCTCGGATGAGGGGGTTGGTCGGATCAGCACCGGATCGTTCAGCCACGGCACCAATCGTATGGGCGGGGTCCGGTGGTCCCGCCCCGCCCCCCGGTTACGGCGGTTCGGGTCAGCCGCCGTACGGCGGCAGGAAGCCGGACGGGCCGCGCGGCGCCCAGGGCGGCCCGGCGGCGGGCCCGGCGGGCGCGTCGCCGCGGGGCGGGGTGCGCAGGAACGCCTGCCTGGCCAGGCCCATGAGGTCCAGCAGCGCGTCCCGGCGGTTCACGAACCAGCGGGGCTCGGCGACGCCGCGCTCGGCCCGCTTGTGCAGCAGGGCGAGCTCGGTGGCGGCGAGCTGGTAGTCGACCATGGCGCGCCCGGCCGCCGGTCCGCCGACGCTCCGGGCCCAGCGGCGGGCGGCGCGGCGGGACGGGATCGAGCGCAGCATCCGGATGTCCTGCGGGGTGACCAGGCCGGTGTCGGCGTAGATCGGGAGGTACCGCTCGATGAGCCGCACGGTGTGCCGGCGCTCCACCGCGACGATGACGATCAGGACGGCCAGGACGCAGGTGTTCAGCCCGTACACCGCGGCGAGGCCGCCCAGCCCGAGGGTGGTGGCGCCGTTCCAGAGGCCGTGCAGCAGCATCGCGCCGAGCAGGCCGAGCGCCGGTGCGAGGATCTGCCGGTCGCGGTGGGTGGCGGCGTAGGCGACCCCGAGGCCGGTCATCGCGGTGAACAGCGGATGGCTGAGCGGCGCGACGATGCCGCGCAGGATGAACACCGCCTGGAGCTGGTCGGTGCCGCCCTCCTCGAAGGCCCGCATGTAGTAGGTGACGTTCTCCATCATGGCGAAGCCGAGCCCGACCATGGCCGCGTAGATCAGGCCGTCGGCGAACCCGTCGATCTCGTTGCGGCGGAACCACAGCAGGCCGAACAGCACCGCGCCCTTCAGCGGCTCCTCGATGATCGGCGCGCCCACCGCGGAGCTGATGAAATGCCCGTTGACCTCGCCGAAGATCGGCACGGTGACGTACAGCAGGCCGAGGGTGTTGAGCACCAGCGCGCCCAGCACCGCGACCCCGGCGCCCCACATGAAGGAGAAGACCAGGGCGCGCGGCGGTTCGGGCTCGAGCCGGTCGAGGGTGAGCGCGAGCGCGATCAGCAGCGGGATGGGCAGGATCGCCAGGACCACCCCGGCCCAGAACCCCGAGCCGCCGTAGACGGCGTCGACGCCGAGCGCCCCGAGCGCGCACAGCGACGAGGCGGTGACTCCGACGATCAGGGCGATCGGGGGCCGGCCCGGGATCCGTCCCTCCAGGACCGCCTTGGGATCTACGCTCGCCATGACGTGAGGGTAACCGTCCCGGGCCGGACGGGCCGGGAGCCGGCCCTCCCGCGGGGCCGCGCGCCGTGCGCTGGCCGTCGCGCGGACCGCCGGGTCAGTGCAGCAGCGGGTCGACCGCGACCACGGTGAACAGCAGGGCCAGGTAGACGTTGGAGAGGTGGAAGAACCGCATCGGCCGCAGGTGCACGCCGGTCACTCCGGCGCGGACGGCGCGCAGCAGCCGGTGCCCCTCGGCGAGGAAGACCAGGCCGAGGACGATCGCCGCCGTCCCGTACACCGGGCCCATCCCGGCCACCGGCCACAGGACCAGCGAGCAGGCGACGGTCGCGTAGGTGTAGACGAGGCTCTCGGTGACGACCCGCCGCTCGGTGGCGACCACCGGCAGCATCGGCACCTTGGCCAGCGCGTAGTCCTCGCGGTAGCGCATCGCCAGCGTCCAGGTGTGCGGGGGCGTCCAGAGGAAGACGACGCCGAACAGCACGAACGGGGTCCAGGCCAGCCCGCCGGTGATCGCCGACCAGCCGATGAGCACCGGCATGCAGCCCGCGATGCCGCCCCACACCACGTTCTGCGAGGTGCGGCGTTTGAGCAGCAGCGAGTAGACGAAGATGTAGAACAGGATCGCGAACAGCGACATCGCCGCGGCCGGGCCGTTGACCGTCAGCCAGAACCCGGCCGTGGACAGCGCTGCCAGGGTGATCCCGAACACCAGGGCGCGGGTCGGGGTGACCTGCGCCCGGGCCAGCGGGCGGCGGCGGGTGCGGCGCATCTTGGCGTCGATGTCGCGGTCGATGTAGCAGTTGATCGCGTTCGCGGCGCCGGCCGACAGAGTGCCGAACGCCAGCGTCAGCAGTACCGTGCCGAGCGGGGGCAGGCCCTGGGCGGCCAGGAACATCACCGGGATGGTGGTGATCAAGAGCAGCTCGATCACGCGCGGCTTGGTCAGCGCGACGTAGGCGCGCACGCTCGCGGCGGGCGACCACCGGCCGGTCGCCGGATCGGCGGGCCCGGAAGGAGCTGCGGGGGCCTCCGGCACCTGGTCGTCGAGGTCGACCCCGAGCTTGTTACTGAGCACCGTCACAATCGGGTCCACGTCCAACTAGGCATGAGGAATCGCGTGCCACCCCGTCGGCGCCCCCGCGGTCCGGGAGGCGCCTCGGTCGGGTGCGACTTCGGCTTGAGAGTACGCGCGGCAGGTGTGTCAGCCGCGCCATCACTGTAGTCCGCCCCCTCCCGGGGTCGAGCACCGGGGCACCGGACGCGCCGCGCGCGCAGAAGGGACCAGGCGGGGCTCCCCCGCGAGATCACCCGGGCGGGGGTTATCGGCGGAGGCGATCGGGCAAGGGTCGTCAAAGGACGGCGCGGGTCCTCCGGGCCCGGGCCGGTGGTGGCACGCCCTCTGCCGCCAGCGGCGGCGGGCCGCTCGCGCGATAGGCTCGGTAGAGGCCGGATGCACGGCCTCCGGGGCCGCCGAGGGCGGCCGGCGGGGGACGGGCGGCGCCGGCCACTCCCCGGCCCGCAGCGGCTGCGGGACGGATCCGACGGGATCCGCACTGAGGAGGACACGGGGTCGGGCCCGGCGCCGCGGCAGGGCCGCGGCCGATGCCGGGCGTTCCCCGTGTGCATACGTTGTGGAAAATTTGTGATCTTTGAGAGGAGCCGGGCGTTCCGTGAGTGGGGACATCAGCACGTTTGAATGGTCCGAGACGGACCGGCGGGCGGTCGACGTGATCCGCGCCCTCGCCATGGACGCGGTCGAGGAGTGCGGCTCCGGTCACCCCGGGACGGCGATGAGCCTGGCGCCGGCCGCCTACCTTCTCTTCCAGCGTTACCTGCGGCACGACCCGACGGACCCGACCTGGGCGGGCCGGGACCGGTTCGTCCTGTCGTGCGGGCATTCCAGCCTGACCCTTTACATCCAGCTCTACCTGTCGGGCTACCCGATGACGCTGGACGACCTGAAGTCGCTGCGCAAGTGGGGCAGCCTCACCCCGGGGCACCCCGAGCACGGGCACACCGCGGGCGTGGAGACCACCACCGGGCCGCTCGGCCAGGGCATCGCCAACGCGGTGGGCATGGCGATGGCGGCCCGCCGCGAGCGCGGCCTGTTCGACCCCGACGCCGCCCCCGGCCAGTCCCCCTTCGACCACACCATCTGGGCGTTCGCCTCCGACGGCGACATCGAGGAGGGCATCAGCCACGAGGCGAGCTCGCTGGCCGCGCACCAGCGCCTCGGCAACCTGGTGCTGCTCTACGACGACAACCACATCTCGATCGAGGACGACACCGCGATCGCGCTGTCGGAGGACGTGCGGGCCCGCTACGCCGCCTACGGCTGGGATGTCCACCACGTCGACTGGACGGCCGGCGGCGACTACGAGGAGAACGTCGGCGCGCTGGCCGCCGCGTTCGACGCGGCCAAGGCCGAGACCGGCCGCCCGTCGTTCATCGCGCTGCGCACGATCATCGGCTGGCCCGCGCCGAACAAGAAGAACACCGGCAAGATCCACGGGTCGGCGCTGGGCGCCGAGGAGGTCGCGGCCACCAAGCGGATCCTCGGCCTCGACCCGGCCGCGTCCTTCGACGTGCCGGACGAGGTCCTGGCGCACGCCCGCGAGGTCTCCGACCGGGGCCGCGCGCTGCACGCCGACTGGGACGTCTCGTTCGCGGCGTGGCGCAAGGCCCACGCCGCGCGCGCCGCCGAGTACGACCGGATCTCCTCGCGCACGCTGCCGGACGGCTGGGCGGGGCGGCTGCCGGTCTTCGAGGCCGGCAAGGACCTGGCCACCCGCGCCGCGTCCGGCGAGATCCTGGCCGCGCTGGCGCCGGTGCTGCCCGAGCTGTGGGGCGGCTCGGCCGACCTGGCCGAGAGCAACAACACCACGATGAAGGGCGAGCCGTCCTTCATTCCCGATGAGTACCAGACCAAGGAGTTCCCGGGCGGGCGCTACGGCCGCACGCTGCACTTCGGCGTCCGCGAGCACGCGATGGGCGCGATCTGCAACGGGATCGCGCTGCACGGCGGCACCCGCCCCTACGGCGGCACGTTCCTCATCTTCAGCGACTACATGCGCCCGGCCGTGCGGCTCGCGGCGCTGATGCGGCTGCCGGTGACCTACGTGTGGACGCACGACTCGATCGGCCTGGGCGAGGACGGCCCGACGCACCAGCCGGTCGAGCACCTGTGGGCGCTGCGCGCCATCCCGGGCCTGGACGTCGTCCGGCCCGGCGACGCCAACGAGACCGCCGTGGCCTGGCGCACCGTGCTGGAGCACGGCGACCGCCCGGCCGGGCTGGCGCTGACCCGGCAGAAGCTGCCGACGCTCGAGCGCGGCAACGGGATCGCGTCCGCCGAGGGCGTCGCCCGGGGCGGGTACGTGCTGGCCGACGCGCCGGACGGGCACCCGCTGTTGATCATCATCGCCACCGGCAGCGAGGTGCAGCTCGCCCTGGAGGCGCGCGAGGCGCTCCAGGCCGAGGGCACCCCGACCCGGGTCGTGTCGATGCCGTGCGTCGAGTGGTTCGACGCACAGGACGACGCCTACAAGCAGGAGGTGCTGCCCCCTGGGGTGCGCGCCCGGGTGTCGGTGGAGGCCGGGGTCGCGCTCGGCTGGCGCGGCTACATCGGCGACGCCGGCGAGTCGGTCAGCCTGGAGCACTTCGGCGCCTCGGCCGACCACAAGACGCTGTTCCAGCAGTTCGGCATCACCTCCGAGCGGGTGGTCGCCGCGGCCAAGGCCAGCCTGATCAAGGCCGGCGTCCAGGGTGCCGGGCGGGGCTCGACCACCGGGACCTAGAGGCGGTGGCGGGCGCGGCCCGGCCGCGCCCGCCCCGCGCCCGCCCGCGGGCCCCCGCCCCCGGTCCCGACGACTCGACGAGGAGACAAGACGATGAGCGAAAACCTGAAGAGGCTCTCCGACGAGGGCGTGTCGATCTGGCTCGACGACATCAGCCGGGAGCGGCTGCGGTCGGGCGGCCTCGAACGGCTGGTCAAGGAGAGCCACGTGGTGGGCGTCACCTCCAACCCCACCATCTTCGCCAAGGCGCTGAGCAAGGGCTCGGCCTACGACGACCAGGTCCGCGACCTGGCAGTGCGCGGCGTGGACGTCGACGAGGCGTCCCGCGCGATCACCACCTACGACATCCGGTGGGGCTGCGACGTGCTGCGCCCGGTGTACGACCGGACCGGCGGGCTCGACGGCCGGGTGTCGATCGAGGTCGACCCGCGGCTGGCGCGCAAGACCGAGGAGACGGTGGCCGAGGCGCGGGCGCTGTGGTGGCTGGTGGACCGGCCCAACCTGTTCATCAAGATCCCGGCGACCGAGCAGGGGCTGCCCTCGATCACCCGGACGCTGGCCCAGGGGATCAGCGTGAACGTGACGCTGATCTTCTCGCTGGAGCGCTACGGCAAGGTCGTCGACGCCTTCTTCGAGGGCCTGGAGCAGGCCCGCGAGAACGGCCACGACCTGAGCACGATCGCGTCGGTGGCCTCGTTCTTCGTCAGCCGCGTCGACACCGAGATCGACAAGCGGCTCGACGCGATCGGCTCGGCCGCCGCCAAGGGGCTCAAGTCCAAGTCCGGCCTCGCCAACGCGCGCCTGGCGTACGCGCTGTACGAGGAGAAGTTCGGCACCGGCCGCTGGCAGGCGCTCAAGGACGCCGGGGCCCGGCCGCAGCGTCCGCTGTGGGCCTCGACCGGCGTGAAGGACCCGGCCCTGCCCGACACGCTGTACGTCGACGAGCTGGTCGCGCCCGGCACGGTCAACACCATGCCGGAGGCGACGCTGGAGGCCGAGGCCGACCACGGCGCGGTCCGCGGCGACACCGTCCGCGGCACCTACGAGGACGCCCGCGCGCACATGGCGGCGCTCAAGGACGCCGGCGTCGACTACGACGACGTCGTCAAGGTGCTCGAGGACGAGGGCGTCGACAAGTTCGAGAAGTCCTGGACCGAGCTGCTCGGCAGCATCTCCGGCGAGCTGGACGCCAAGGGGGCCCGCGCGTGACCTCGGTGGTGACCGCCGGCGGCGCGTCGGTCACCATCCGGGGCGTCGTCCTCGACGAGAGCGAGACGGTCCTGGACCGGCTCGTCTCCGACGGCGTCCCGCACTCCCTGACGTCGCGGAACGCCAACCTCTGGGGCCCGGACGCGGCCCCGGGGGCGGCCCGCCGGCTCGGCTGGCTCGACCTGGCCGAGAGCTCGCGCCCGCTGCTGGACCGGGTGGCCGAGCTGGCGGCGGACGCCCGCGCCGCCGGCCTCGACCGGGTGGTGCTGGCCGGGATGGGGGGCTCGTCGCTCGCCGCCGAGGCCATCGCCGGCGCGGCCGGGGCCGCGCTGACCGTCCTCGACTCCACCGACCCGCACCAGGTGGCGCGGGTGCTCGGCGAGGGGATGGACCGCACCCTGGTGGTGGTGTCCAGCCAGAAGGGCACCACGATCGAGAC
Source organism: Spirillospora sp. NBC_01491 (assembly GCF_036227065.1). Classification (GTDB taxonomy): domain Bacteria; phylum Actinomycetota; class Actinomycetes; order Streptosporangiales; family Streptosporangiaceae; genus Spirillospora; species Spirillospora xylanilytica. The sequence goes on along the minus strand of NZ_CP109432.1, from coordinate 297,711 downwards.
CGACGCGCTGCGCCGGGTCCTGGAGCACGCGCTCTGGGAGGCCGGGTGCAGCGGCGACGACCTCGCGCGGCGGGTGGTGGTCGTCACCGGCCCCGGGTCGCCGCTGGAGGCGGTCGCCGCCGACACCGGCTACCAGGTGGTCCTGGCCGATCCGGGCGCCGGGGGGCGGTTCGGCGCGCTGAGCGCGTTCGGGCTGGTGCCGGCCGCGCTGGCGGGCGCCGACGCGGGCGCCCTGCTGGACGAGGCGGCGCGGCTGTCGCCGGCGTTGCGGCAGCCCTACGACAACCCGGCGCTGGCGCTCGGCGCCGCGCTCGGCGCGTCGGCGCTGAGCGGGCGCGACAAGCTGGTCCTGGCCGACCACGGCTCGGGCCTGACCGGGTTCGGCGGCTGGGCCGAGCAGCTCGTCGCCGAGTCCACCGGCAAGGACGGCAAGGGCCTGCTGCCGGTCGTGGTGGAGGGGGTCGGCGCGCCCGGCTTCGAGCTCGCGGGCGACCTGCGCCGGGTCATCCTGGGCGGGCGGCCGGACGAGCCGGGCCCGGCCCGGGAGGCCGGGCTCAGCGTCGCGGGCCCGCTCGGCGCGCAGTTCCTGCTGTGGGAGTACGCGGCGGCGGTCACCGGCCGGGTGATCGGCGTCAATCCGTTCGACGAGCCCGACGTGCGCGCGTCGCAGGACAACACCGCCGCGCTGCTGCGCGCCGAGGAGGGCGCGGCGCCCACGGTGATCGGCCGGGCGGCCACGCTGGTGTCGGGGGCGGTGGAGGTGCACGCCCCCGGCGCCCTGCTGAAGGGCGTCACGACGCTCGGCGGCGTGCTCGAGCGGCTGCTGGAGGCCGTCCCCGAGCGCGGGTACCTGGCGGTGCTGGCGTTCCTGGACCGCTGCGGCGACGCCGACGCCGCGCGCCTGCGCCCGCTGCTGGCGGCGCTCGGCGGGCGGGTGCGCAAGCGGCCGGCACCGGTCACGTTCGGGTGGGGGCCGAGGTACCTGCACACGGCCGGCCAGTACCACAAGGGCGGCCCCCAGAACGGGGTGTTCTTGCAGGTCACCGCCGGGGCCACCACCGACGTGACGGTGCCCGGCAGGCCGTACACCCTCCGGCAGCTCCAGCTCGCGCAGGCGTACGGCGACCTGCGGGTGCTGCGCTCGCTCGGCCGCCCGGCCGTGCGGCTGCACCTGCGCAGCCGGGCCGAGGGCATCGCCCAGCTGATCGAGGCGCTGAGCTGACCGGGGCACCGGGCCGGAGCAGGCGCCCGCCCGGCGGGGACGGCGCGATCGGCGGTCTCCCGTCCCCCGCCGACCAGAAGATCGTGGAGTTGGTCGCGAATGACCGTTCTCTCCTGAAACGATAGGAGCCAGGAGGAACGGTGTCTGGGTTCGACGTACTGACGCGCGGCGACGTGCTGGATTCGGCGTTGCAGGCGCGGGACTACCTCGTGGACTGCGGGGTTCCCGGCGCACTCGCGGCCAAGGATCCGCGGCTGTGGGGACGGCGGGCGGTGGATCACAGCCGGCTGGGCTGGCTGGACCTGCCGCACGCCTCCCGCGGGCTGCTCGGCCAGATCGACGGCCTGGCCCGCGAGGCCCGCTACTCCGGTCTCGACCACATCGTGCTGATCGGGATCGGCGCGGAGAGCCTGGCCGCCCAGGCGATCGTCGAGGCGCACGCCCCGGGCGGGGCGACCGCCGGAGGGCGGGCGCCCGGCGGGCCGGGCCCGGCCGGCGCGCCGCCCGGCGGGCTGACCGTGCTCGACGGCAGCGACACCGCCGCCCTCGCGTTCGCCCTCGAGCGGCTCGACCGCACCCTCGTCGTGCTGGCGAGCAAGGCGGGCGTGTCCCTGGAGGGGGACGCCTACCGGCGGATCTTCGCCGACGCGTTCCGGCGGTACGGCATGTCCGAGCGCGAGATCGCGGGCCGCTTCCTGGTCATCACCGACCACGGCAGCCCCCTGCACGACTTCGCCCGCCAGTGCGGGTACCGGATCGGGCTCACCGACCCCTATCTGCCCGGCCACTTCGGCGCGCTGTCGGCCTACGGGCTGGTCCCCGCGCTGCTCGCGGGCGCCGATGCCGAGCGGCTGCTGGACGAGGCCGCCGCGCTGGCACCCTCGCTCGCCCAGGAGGAGGACAACCCCGGACTGCTGCTCGGCGCGATCCTCGGCGGTTGTGCCCAGCAGGGCCCCGGCGGCGTCGCCCGCGACAAGGTGGTGCTGCGCGAGCCCGGCGGTCCGGGCGCGCTGACCTCCTGGATCTCCCAGCTGCTGGCCGTCGGCACCGGCAAGCGGGGCCGCGGCGTGATGGTGTTCGAGCCGCCCGGCGTCCAGGGCGAGGCGCCCGACGTGCACGGGGTGGCGCTGAACCCCCGGGCCGCGCACGACGACGCCGACACCTCGCTGTGGGCGCCGCTCGGCGCGCAGTTCCTGCTGTGGGAGTACGCGACGGCGGTGTCGGGCTGGCTGCTCGGCGTCAACCCGTTCGAGGCGGGCAGCACGGTGGTCCAGGAGGCCGAGGACGACGCGGCGACGATGCTGCGCGCGGCGGGCGCCGGGCCGCTGCCCACCGGGGAGCCAGTGGCGGTGGACGGCGACATCGAGGTGCACACCGAGCCGCTCGGTCCCGGCGGCTTCGCGGGCGGCGCCGGCGGTCTCGCCGGCGCGCTCGACGGGCTGCTCGGGTCCGTGCCCGCCGACGGCTACCTGTCGATCGTGACGTACCTGTCGGGCGACTTCTCCGGGCGCTACCTGGCCCCGGCGCTGGCCCGCCGCGCCGCCCGCCCGGTGGCCTACGGTCCTGGGCCCGGCTACCCGCACGCCAACGGCACCGTCCACAAGGACGGCCCGGCCGGCGGCGCGTTCCTGGTCATCACCGGCGAGCCGGCCCCCGGCGACGCGCTGGCGGCCCACCCCATCCCGGGGCGCCCGTACGGCCTGGCCAAGCTCCAGCTCGCCCGGGCGCTGGCCGAGGTGCGCGCGCTGCGCCAGCGCGGGCTGCCGGTCGTCCGGCTGCACCTGCGCGACCCCGTGGACGGCGTGGGCCGTCTCACCGAGGCCGTGCGCGGGACCTCCGGGTCCCGGCGGACGGTCCGGTGACGGGGTGAAGCGGACGGCATCGTGACGAGCTTCACCTCGGTCACCTATGGGGAGACCGCCATCACCGCCCGGGGGGCGATCCGGGAGGCGGCCGAGCGCGCGATCGGCCGGCTCTGGATCGACCGCGTCCCGGTCCGCCTGGCCTCCGAGGACCCGGCGCTGTGGCCGTCGGCGGCGCAGGCCGCCGCCGAGGGCCGCGCCCTGTGCTGGCCCGGCCAGCCGGGGCCGGCGCGGGCGCTGCTGGACCGGATCGGCGCGCTGCGCGACCGGGCCCTGGGCGACGGGCTGACCGAGGTGGCGCTGCTCGGGGGCGGTGCGCCGGCGCACGCGGCCGGCCTGATCGTCCGGCAGGCGCTCGACGCGCAGGAGGCCGGGGACGAGGCCGGGCCCGGCGCGGCGGACCCGCCCCCCGGCCGGGCCCGGCCGGCGGTCCCGGCGGGCGGCCAGGGCCCGCGGCGCTCGCCGCTGACCGTGCTGGACGGTCCCGAGCCGGGGCCGGTGCTCCGCGCCGGCGACGATCCCGAGCGGCTGCGCCGCACCCTGGTCGTGGTCACCGGCGACGATCCCGCCACCGGCGCGCTGCGCCGGGTGTTCGAGCGGATGTTCCTCGACCTGGACCTGCCCGCCGCGGAGGTCGCGCGGCGGTTCGTGACCGTCGCCGAGCCGGGCGCCCCGGCCGCCAAGCTCGCGGCCGAGGCCGGGCAGGCGGTGGTCGAGGCCCCGGCCCCGGGGGTGTTCGGCGCGCTGTCCCCGTACGCGCTGGTGCCCGCCGGCCTCGCCGGCGCCGACGTCGGGACGCTGCTGGACCGGGCCGCCGCCGTCCTGCCCGCGCTCACCCGCCCGGAGAACAACCCCGGGCTGGTGCTCGGCGCCATCCTCGGCGGGGCCGCGCGGGCGGGTCGCGACACGGCCGTCCTCGGCGGGTACGCCGCGGCGCTCCCCGGCCTGGCCGACTGGATCGCGCGGCTGCTCGCCGGGGCCGTCGGCGGCCGGGTCCTGCCGCTCGTCCAGCGGGGCGGGCTGCCGATCCTGCCGACCGACGACATGTTCCTGGTCACGCTGGACGGCCGTCCGCGCCAGGACGACGCCACGGTGTCCGGCCCGCCGGCCGCGCAGCTCGTCGTGTGGGAGTACGCCGCCGCCGTGGCCGCGTACCTGCTCAACACCGACCCGTTCGGCGGCGGCGCCCCGGCCCTCGGACCCGGCCCGGACCCCGGCCGCGACACCGGCCACGACACCGGCCCGGAACCCCTGCCGGCCATCGGCGCCGGCGACGACGGGGCGCTGCTCGTCGACGGGGAGCCCGGGCAGGCGATCGAGGCGTACGCGCGGGACCCGGCGTTCGCCGGGGCGGCGACCCTGCCCGCGCTGCTCGAGGCGCTCGTCGGGCGGGCCGGCGCCGACGGGCACCTGGCGATCGTGGCGCATCTGGACCCCGACGAGAGCCGGGGGCAGGGCGCGCAGGTCAGGAGGCTCGCGGGCCTGCTGGCGGCGCGGTGCGCCCGGCCTGTGACGATCAGCTGGGGTTGCCGTTACCCCGCGTTCGGGAATGATCATCAAGAGAAGGGCGTATACCTGATGCTGACCGGGAACGTCGTCCGCGACGTGCCGGTGCCGGACCGGCGCCACGGACTGGGCGCGCTCCAGTCCGCGCAGGCCCGCTCGGACGCCCGCGCGGCCCGTGGGGGCGGGCGTCCGGTGCTCCGGCTGCACTTGCAGAACCGCTGGTCGGGCCTCGCCCGGCTGCTCGACGCCGCCCGAGGAGGGGCATGAGCCCGGCACCGCCGGCCACGCGCGCGGGGCGGCGCAGTACGCGCCGCGCGCGCAGGGCACACAGAGACAGCAGGATCGGTCGGTGGGCAGGAACGGTCCACGGCGCAGTCCGAGACGAGGGGGCCTCCAGGTGACCACCACATCCAACCCGCTGCGGGATCCGCGCGACAAGCGCCTGCCACGGGTCGCGGGACCGTGCGTGCTGGTGCTGTTCGGGGTCACCGGCGACCTGTCGCGCAAGAAGCTCCTCCCGGCGATCTACGACCTGGCCAACCGGGGGCTGCTGCCGCCGGGCTTCTCGCTGGTCGGCTTCGCGCGGCGCGACTGGGACCACCAGGACTTCCGGCAGATCGCCTACGAGTCGGTCAAGGAGCACGCGCGCACCCCCTTCCGCGAGGACGTCTGGACGCACCTGTCGGAGGGCATGCACTTCGTCCCCGGCGAGTTCGGCGACCCGGGCGCGTTCGACGCGCTCGCCATGGCGGTCAAGGAGCTGGACGAGAGCCGCGGCACCGGCGGCAACTACGCGTTCTACCTGTCGATACCGCCCAAGTTCTTCCCCAAGGTGGTCGAGCAGCTGCGCCGCAGCGGGCTGGCCGACCGGAGCGACGGGGAGTGGCGGCGGGTGGTCATCGAGAAACCCTTCGGCCACGACCTGGCCAGCGCCCAGGACCTCAACGACACCGTGCACCGGGTGTTCCCCGAGGAGTCGATCTTCCGGATCGACCACTACCTCGGCAAGGAGACGGTGCAGAACATCCTGGCGCTGCGGTTCGCCAACTCGATGTTCGAGCCGATCTGGAACCGCTCGTTCGTCGACCACGTGCAGATCACCATGGCCGAGGACATCGGCATCGGCGGCCGGGCCGGCTACTACGACGGCATCGGCGCCGCCCGCGACGTGATCCAGAACCACCTGCTCCAGCTGCTCGCGCTGACCGCGATGGAGGAGCCGACCTCCTTCGCCGCCGAGGCCGTCCGCGCCGAGAAGGCCAAGATCCTGTCCTCGGTGCGGGTGCGCGGCGACCTGTCGCAGTCCACCGCCCGCGGGCAGTACGCGTCCGGCTGGCAGGGCGGCGTGAAGGTCGAGGGCTACCTGGAGGAGGACGGCATCCCCGCCGACTCCCGCACCGAGACCTACGCCGCGATCAAGCTGGAGATCGACAACCGGCGCTGGGCCGGGGTGCCGTTCTACCTGCGCACCGGCAAGCGGCTCAGCCGCCGGGTGACCGAGGTCGCGATGGTGTTCCAGAAGGCGCCGCACCTGCCGTTCTCGCACACCGACACCGAGGAGCTCGGGCAGAACGCCCTGGTGATGCGGGTGCAGCCGGACGAGGGCATCACGGTGCGGTTCGGCTCCAAGGTGCCCGGCACCTCGATGGAGATCCGCGACGTCAACATGGACTTCGCCTACGGCGAGTCCTTCACCGAGTCCTCCCCCGAGGCGTACGAGCGGCTGCTGCTCGACGTGCTGATCGGCGACCCGCCGCTGTTCCCGCGGCAGGAGGAGGTCGAGCTGTCCTGGAAGATCCTCGACCCGATCGAGGAGTACTGGGCCGGGCAGGGCGGGCTCGACCAGTACAAGTCCGGCGGCTACGGACCCGACAGCGCCGACGAGCTGATGGCGCGCGACGGCCGCACCTGGAGGCGACTCTAATCATGAACATCGATCTCACCGGCACCACCACCCGCAAGATCCAGGACGCGCTGACGCAGGCCCGGCACCTGATGGGCGGCCCGGCCGTCGGGATGGTGCTGACCCTGATCATCGTCACCGACGAGTCGGCCCAGTACGACGCGGTGCGCGCGGCGACCGAGGCGGCCCGCGAGCACCCCTGCCGGGTGCTGACGGTCATCTCCCGCGACGCGCGCGGCAACTCCTCCCGGCTCGACGCCGAGATCCGGATGGGCGAGACCGGCCCCGGCGAAACGGTACTGCTGCGGATGTACGGGCCGCTGGCCGAGCACGCCGACTCGGTCGTGGTGCCGCTGCTGATGCCCGACACCCCGGTGGTGACCTGGTGGCCGGGCGGCAAGGTGCCCAAGGTGCCCGCGCGCGACCCGCTGGGCAGGCTGGCGGCGCGCCGGGTGACCGACGCGTACGCGGCCCGCGACCGGCTCGGCACGCTCGCGCAGCTCGCCGACGGCTACCGGCCCGGCGACACCGACTTCACCTGGACGCGGCTGACCTCGTGGCGGTCGCTGCTGGCGGCGGCGCTCGACCAGGAGCACGAGGCGATCCTGTCCGGCGAGGTGTCCGCCGAGCCCGACAGCCCGAGCGCGGAGCTGCTGGCCGCGTGGCTGTCGGTCCGGCTCGGGGTCCCGGTCGGCCGCGTGGTCTCCGACGGACCGGGCATCACCGGCGTGCGGCTGGTCACGGCCGGCGGCGACCTGGCGGTGTCCCGTCCGGACGGGCGGGTCGCCACGCTGTCGCGGCCCGAGCAGCCCGACCGGCAGGTCTCGCTGATGCGGCGGCACATGTCCGAGCTGCTGGCCGAGGAGCTGCGCCGGCTCGACCCCGACGAGGTCTACCAGGAGGCGGCGAAGCGGTTCGCCAAGGACCTGGCGGCCGGGGTCCGGGAGGGCGTCGCCTCCGACCCGGTGTCGGGCTCCCCCGAGGCCGCCGCGTCCGGGCGGTCCGACACGTCCGGGCCGTCCGAGGCCGGGCCGGCGAAGCCCGCCAAGGGCCGCACGGCGGGGAAGTCGCCGTCCGCGCGCAAGGCGGGGCCGCGGGCCGAGCCGCCGGAGGACGCATGACCCCCACCGTGCTGGTCCACCGCGACCAGGAGCTGCTCGCCAAGGCGGTGGCGGCCCGGCTGGTGACCCGGATCGTCGACGCCCAGGCGGCCCGGGGCGCCGCCTCGATCGTGCTGACCGGCGGCGGGGTCGGCACCGCCGTCCTCGCCGAGCTGGCCGCGACCGGCGCGCGCGACGCCATCGACTGGCGCAAGCTGGACGTGTGGTGGGGGGACGAGCGCTTCCTGCCGTCCGGCGACCCCGAGCGCAACGAGACCGGCGCGCGCGCCGCGCTGCTCGACCACGTCGGCACCGATCCGGCGCGGGTGCACCCGATGCCGGCCAGCGACGGGCCCGACGGCGACGACCCCGAGAAGGCGGCCGGCCGGTACGCCGCCGAGCTGCGCGCGGCGGCGCGGCCCGAGGACCACGGCCCGGTGCCGTCGTTCGACGTGCTGATGCTCGGGGTCGGCCCGGACGCGCACGTGGCCTCGCTGTTCCCCGAGATGCCGGCGCTCTACGACGAGCGCCCGGTGGTGGCGGTGCGCGGCGCCCCGAAGCCGCCGCCGACCAGGATCTCGCTGACGCTGCCGGCGATCCGGGCGGCGCGGGAGGTCTGGGCCATCGCGGCGGGCGGCGCCAAGGCCAAGGCCGTGCGGCTCGGGCTGTCGGAGGCGGGCCCGGTGCAGATCCCGGTCGCCGGCGCCCGGGGCCGCGGGCGCACCCTGTTCCTGCTCGACCGCGCCGCCGCTGCCGAGCTGCCGCCCGGTATCGACCGGATCGCGTCGCCCTAGCCCCGGCGCCACCCCGCTCGCACCGTTCGTACGGATCGTTCGGGCGCGGCCCCGCGTTACCCCGCATACTCTGGCGAACGGGATGGAATCCCGCGTCGAGCGTTGAGGAGTAGCGAGGTGCGCAGAAGCCGGACGGGAACCGCGGTCGCGGTGGTCACATGCGCGGTGGTGGCGACCGCCGCCGGATGCTCGTCAGGGGGCGGCGACGGCGGCGGTTCCGGCGGCGGGGGGAAGGCCGCCCCGGCGAAGCTGACCCTTTCACCGGCGACCGGGACACAGCGGGTCGCCCCCGACCAGCCGGTCACGGTGAAGGCCGACCAGGGCAGGCTCGGCGCGGTGACCCTCGCCGACGCCAAGGGCCGCAAGGTCGAGGGCCGGCTCGCCGCCGACGGGCGGTCGTGGCGGTCGACCCGCCCGCTCCGCCCGGCGACCGCCTACACCCTCACCGCGCAGGGCGGCGGCAACGGACCGGTCACCGCGAAGTCCTCCTTCACCACGCTGACGCCGCGTAAGAAGCTGGAGAGCGGCATGTCGCCGCTGGAAGGCGAGAAGGTCGGCGTCGGCATGCCGGTCCAGCTGCTGCTGACGCAGCCGGTGCCCACCAAGGCGGGCAAGCAGGCGGTCGAACGCGCCCTCGACGTGCGGATGTCCAAGCCCGTCGAGGGCGCCTGGTACTGGATCAGCGACAAGGAGGTCAACTTCCGGCCCCGCGACTACTGGCCGTCCGGCCAGAAGGTCCAGGTGACCGCGCGCCTCGCGGGGCTCAACGTCGGCGACGGCGTGTGGGGCGTGAAGGACCGCACGCTCGGCTTCACCGTCGGCCCGAAGCACGTCACCACGATCGACGCGCAGTCGCACCGCGCGACGGTGAAGGACGGCGGCGGCACCGTGCGCACCATGAAGGTCAGCCTGGGCAAGCCCGGCGACGACAGCTACAGCGGCGTGATGATCGCGCAGGAGAAGAACCGGGCGATGGTGATGGACTCGGCCACCACCGGCGACCCCGGCGCGTACCGCACCCCCACCAAGTGGAACGTCCGGATGACCTACAGCGGCACGTTCGTGCACTCCGCGCCGTGGTCGACGGGCGCGCAGGGCAACGCCAACGTCAGCCACGGCTGCGTCAACGCCGCCCCCGGCGACGCCAAGTGGTTCTACGACTTCACCAACCGCGGCGACATCATCGAGGTGACCGGCACCACCCGCAGGCTGCGGTTCGGGAACGGCCCGACGCCGTGGGCCAAGTCGTGGGACGCGTGGCTCAAGGGCAGCGCGCTCGGCGCCCCGGTGACCGGCAAGCCCCTCACCTGACGGACCCGCGAGGGCCGGCGGGCCGCGACCAAAGTCTGGGGCCCATCGACCACGGCCCACTGTCCGGGCCCGGCGGCGTCGATATCGTGGGCCCGGTGGACCTGCGGCGCGAAGCGCGGAACCGGGCCGCCGACGTGGCCGTCACCGCGGTCGCGGCCGGGCTGGGCCTGATCATGCTCCAGGCCGCGCTGGAGACCTACCCCGCGACCCAGCGGACCGAGATCGCCCGGGACCTGCCCATCGGCGCCCTGGCGTGTACCGTCCTACTGTTGTTCCGGCGTCGGTGGCCGGTGCGGGTCGCGCTACTGCTGAGCGTCATGGAGACGCTCGCGTCCTCGGCGATGGGCGCGAGCGCGATGGCCCTGTTCACCCTCGCGGTGCACCGGTCCTGGCGGACGACCGCGGGCATCGCGGCGCTCGACGCCGCCCGCGTCCTGGTGGTCTTCCGGCTGGCGCCGATGCAGACGGACCGCGAGTACGTGGAGGGCGTCACCGTCGTACTGCTCTCCTACACGGTGATCATCTCGGTCGGGATGCTGATCCGGTCCCGGCGGCAGCTCATCGAATCGCTCACCGAGCGGGCCCGGCAGGCCGAGGAGGGGCAGCGGCTGCGGGTCGAGGAGGCCCGGCTGCTGGAACGCGAGCGGCTCGCCCGCGAGATGCACGACGTCCTCGCGCACCGGATCTCGCTGCTGGCCGTGCACGCGGGCGCCCTGGAGTTCCGGCCGGACGCGCCGCTCGACCAGCGCCGCGCCGCCGGGATCATCCGCAAGAGCGCCTACGAGGCGATGGAGGACCTGCGCGAGGTGATCGGCGTGCTCCGCGACGACGCGGCCGAGGCCGAGCCCGAGCGCCCGCAGCCGACGCTGACCGACCTGCCCGCGCTCGTCGAGGAGTCCCGGCGGGCGGGGGCGCGGGTCGTCCTGGAGTGCCTGGTGCCCGATCCGGCGGCGGTCCCGGCCCGGATCGGGCGGCACGCGTACCGCATCGTCCAGGAGGGGCTCACCAACGCGCGCAAGCACGCCCCGGGCGCCCGCGTCCTGGTGACGGTGGACTCCCCCGCCGCGGCGGGGCTGACGATCGAGATCGTGAACCCGCTGCCGCCCGGCTTCGTCCCGCTCGGCCTGCCGGGCGCGGGCGCCGGGCTGGTCGGCCTCGGCGAGCGGGTCGGCATGGTCGGCGGCACTCTGGAGCACGGCCGCACCGGCGACGACCGCTGGCGGCTCAGGGCGAGCCTGCCCCTTCCGGGGTGAGCCCCGCCGCGCAGCGGCGCAGGAAGCCGAACCATCCGGCCGCGATGACCGCGGCGGTGAGCAGCCCGGCGCCGAGGAACGCCGACCGGGGGTCGCCGCCGGACGCGCCCGCGACGGCCCCGGCGACCGCCGCACCGAGCGGCGTCGCGGCGAGGAACAGCGACCGCACGACGGTGGTCACCCGTCCCATCAGGTGGCGCGGCACCCACGCCTGGCGGGCGCTGCGGTTGACGACGCCGGCCAGCGTCACCGCGCCGAGCTGGACGGCGTTCACCGCCGCCAGCGCCCACCACGCCGTGACTGCCGCCATCACCGGCAGCGTCGCGGCGACGACCGCGACCGCCGCCGCGATCACGGGCAGCGGCCCGGCGCGCGCGGCGATCCGCGGCGCGGCCATCGCGCCGGTGACCCCGCCGAGCCCGCCCGCGGCGAGCACCGCCCCCACCAGCGGCGGGGGCAGCCGGAGGGTGACCTGGGCGAAGTAGACGATCAGCGTGTCCACGGCGAGGCACAGGTTGACCAGGGTCTGCACGACGGTGAGCACCAGGAGCGGCCGGAAGCCGGTCACGAACCGCACCCCCTCGGCGAACTCCGCCGCGAGCGCGCGTCCCGTCCCCCGGCGTACGCGCGGCACGCCGAACGGGTCGGCGCGGGCGGCGGGGACGGCGCGGGCGGCGGGCCGGTGCCGCGCCACCGCCGCCAGCGACGCGAGCGAGATCGCGAAGCTCGCCGCGTTGACCAGCAGCGCGGTCTCGACGCCGACGGCAGCGGCGAGGACGCCGACCAGTGCGGGCCCGGCCACCTGCGAGATCTGGGCGGCGGTCTCCAGGAGGGAGTTGGCGCGCAGCAGCCCCGCCCCGGGGAACAGGTCCTTTACCGCGACCGCGAGCGCCGCGTCGAAGAACACCGTCGCGGCCCCCGCCAGGAACGCCAGCGCCAGCACGATCCACAGCCGGGCGGCGGCGGCCCAGGCCAGGAGGGGCAGCGCGGTGAACACCCCAGCGCGGACGACGTCCGAGGCAATCAGCACGGCCCACGGGTCCAGCCGGTCGACGATCGGCCCGGCGGGCAGCCCGACCAGCAGGTGGCCGATGCCGCGCGGCGCTGCGGCGAGACCGGCGGCGAGCGGGTCGTGCGTGAGCCGCAGGACCAGGAGGGGCACCGCCAGGACCGCGAGCCCGTCGCCGAGGACGGACACCGACTGGCCGTACAGGAACACGCGATGAGGGAGGGGCACCCGGCGTCCGTACCCGCCGCGCGCGGCGCCGACGCGGGCCGCAGGTCGGGCCGCAGGTCGGCGGCGGGCGGGCGGCGGGCGGGCGTGGCGCGCGCCGCCGGCCCGTAGAGTAAGCGGATGGACTCACCCACCCGCGTGCTGATCGTGGACGACGACGCGCTCGTCCGGGCGGGCCTGTCGATGATGCTGGACAGCGCCGAGGACCTGGCGGTCGTCGCGGACGTCGCGGACGGCGCCGAGGTCGTGGCCGCGGTGAACGAGCACCGGCCGGACGTGGTCCTGATGGACATCCGGATGCCCCGGCTGGACGGGCTGGCCGCCACCGAGCGGCTGCGCGCCCGCCGCGAGCCCCCCGAGATCATCATCCTGACCACCTTCGACACCGACGACCACATCCTGCGCGCGATGCGGGCCGGGGCGAGCGGCTTCCTGCTCAAGCACACGCCGCCGGCCGAGATCGTCCGGGCGATCCGGCAGGTCGCGGCGGGCGAGCCGATGCTGTCGCCGGCGGTGCTGCGCAAGATGATGTCCTACGTCGCCGAGACCGGCGTCGACCCGCGGCAGGAGCGCGCCCGCGCGCTGCTCGGCCGGCTGAGCGAGGGCGAGCGCGCGGTGGCGGCGCTGGTCGGGCGGGGCCGCACCAACGGCGAGATCGGCCGCGAGCTGTCGCTGAGCGTCGCGACGGTGAAGGCGTACGTGTCGCGGCTGCTGACCAAGCTGGAGCTCAACAACCGGGTGCAGATCGCCCTGCTGGTGCATGACGCGGGCGCCCCCGGCCCGGCGGGCTGACCTCCGGTCCGGACTCCGGCCGCGAGGCCGGGCCGACCATGGGCACCGGGCGGGCCGACCATGGACGCCGGAGGCGGCGACTTCGGTCGGGCGACCGCAGACCATCGGCCGACGCGGCGGGCCCCCTCCGGCCGCGAGGCTGAGAGGCATGATCAGTGTTGAACGCCTGACCAAACGCTACGGTGACGTCCCGGCGGTGCACGAGGTCTCGTTCCAGTGCGCGCCCGGCACCGTCACCGGTTTCCTCGGTCCGAACGGGGCGGGGAAGTCCACCACGATGCGGATGATCTGCGGGCTGACCCCGCCGACGACCGGGTCGGCGACCGTGAAGGGCGTCCCGTACCGGCGGATCGCCAACCCGGGACGGCACGTCGGGGTACTGCTCGACGCCGCCGCCCAGCACTCCGGGCGCACCGGCCGCGAGACCCTGGCGCTGACCGCGCACACCATCGGCGCCGACCGGGACCGGGCCGCGCGGATGCTGGACCTGGTGGGGCTGACGCCGAAGGCGGCCCGGCGCCGCGTCGGCGGCTACTCGCTCGGGATGCGGCAGCGGCTCGGGATCGCGCAGGCGCTGATGGGCGACCCGAGCGTCCTCATCCTGGACGAGCCCGCCAACGGCCTGGACCCGGAGGGCATCTTCTGGATGCGCGGCATGCTGCGCGACTTCGCCGACCGGGGCGGCACGGTGCTGCTGTCGTCCCACCTGCTGCTGGAGGTGGAGGCCGTCGCGGACCGGTTCGTCGTCATCGCGAACGGGCGGATCGCCGCGCAGGGCACCAAGGCCGAGCTGCTCGCCGCGCCGGACGGGGTGCTGGTCCGGGGGCTCGACGCGACCGCGCTGCACGCGGCGCTGGCCGCGGCCGGGCTGGATCCGCGGCCCGAGGGCGAGGGCGCGTTCGCGGTGCGGGCCACGGCCGAGGCGGTGGGCCGCGCGGCGGCGTCCGCGGGGGTCGTGCTGCTGGAGCTGCGCCAGGCCGGCGGGGGCGGCCTGGAGCGGCTCTTCCTTTCCCTGACCGCCGGGACGGCCCCCGTCCCGCCGCCCGCCGGGGCACCCGCCCCGGCCGCCGAGGAGGCCCTGCGATGACCGCCACCACCGCCCCGGCGGCCCTGCTCGCTCCGGCCCGGCCGCCGCTCGGCCGGCTCGTCGCCGTCGAACTGCGCAAGATGGTCGACACCCGGTCGGGCCGCTGGCTGCTGGTCCTGATCGCGGTCGCCGGCGTCGCGCTGATGCCCGTGGTGCTGTTCACCGTGGACGAGCCGGACCAGTCGGTCGTGGAGCTGTTCGTCGCCTCGCAGACCGGTGCGGCGATCCTGCTGCCGGTCCTCGGCATCCTGTCGGTGACCGCCGAATGGTCGCAGCGGACGGCGCTGTCGACGTTCGCGCTGGTGCCCGAGCGGAACCGGGTGCTGACCGCCAAGCTGGCCGCCGGCACCGTCCTCGCGGCGGTGTTCCTGGTGCTCGGGATCGCCGTCGCGGTGCTGACCCGCGCGCTCGGCGGGGCGCTCGGGCGGTCCGGCGGGAGCTGGTCGCTGCCGGCGTCCCTGGTCGGCACGATGCTGCTGTTCACCGTGCTCATGGTGATGATGGGCGCCGCGTTCGGGATGCTGTTCATGAACTCGCCGGTGGCGATCGTGCTGTACTTCGTGCTGCCGAGCCTCTGGTCCACCCTGGGCGAGATGATCCAGCGGCTGAAGGGGCCGGCCGGCTGGCTGGACACCAACCGCACCCTCGACGTCCTCACGCAGGAGGGCGTCAGCGGCGGGGAGTGGGCGCGGATCGGGGCCTCGCTCGCGGTGTGGCTGCTCCTCCCCCTCGCCGCCGGGGCCGTCCGGCTCGCCCGGCGCGAGGTGAAGTAGGCCGCTCAGCCGCCCGGGGGCCGGCGGGGGGCCAGCGGCACGTGCCTGAGCAGCAGGGCCGCCGCGAGCCCCACCGCCAGCAGCGGCAGCGAGGCGAGGAAGAGCACCGAGAACGCCTCGGCGAAAGCTTCGGCGACGCCGGTCCGGACCGGGCCGGGGAGGGTGCCCAGCACCTCCGGCCGGACGGCGTCGTCGAACGAGGGCACCGCCCCGCCCGGGACGCGGCGGACGACCTCCTCGGCGAAGCGGTTCGACACGATCGCGCCGAAGACGGCCATCCCGGCCGCGGTCCCGACCATGCGGGTGGCGAACACCCCCGAACTGGCGGCGCCGAGGTCCCGGGGCGGCGCCGCGTTCTGCGCGATGAGCATGACGACCTGCTGGGACAGTCCGGCGCCGAACCCGAGCACCGCCATGTAGAGCCCGGCGGTGACCAGGCCCGTCCCCGCGTCCATGGTGGCCAGCAGCGCCACCCCGGCGGCGCTGATCGCCATGCTCGCCGCGGGCAGCCGGTGGTAGCGGCCCGTCCGGGCGATGTAGCGGCCGGCCCCCAGGGACGCGGCGAGGAGCCCGAGCATCATGGGCAGCAGGAGCAGGCCCGACTCGGTGGCGCCGGTGTCCCCCACCACCTGGAAGAACATCGGCAGGTAGGTGGCCAGGCCGAAGCCGGTCGCGCCGCCGACCAGGGCCACCACGCACGCCACGGTGAACGAGCGGTCGCGGAACAGCCGTGGCGGGATCACCGGCTCGGCGGCGCGGCGCTCGGCCAGCACCCACGCGGCCAGCAGCACCGCCGTCCCGGCGCCCAGCCCGACGATCGCCGGCGAGCCCCACGGGTACCGGGTGCCGGCCCAGCTCGTGAACAGGGTGAAGCAGGTGACCGCCGCGCCGAGCAGCACGATGCCCGGATAGTCGACGCGGGGACGGCCCTGCGGCTTCGGCAGCCGGAGGAACAGCAGGGTGGTGGCCACCGCGACCAGCCCGAGCGGCAGGTTCACGTAGAACACCCACCGCCACGACGCGTGGTCGGTGAGGAACCCGCCGGCGAGCGGTCCCCCGATGCTGGAAACCGCGAAGATCAGCGCGGAGTAGCCCTGGTAGCGGGCCCGTTCCCGGGGCTCGAACAGCTCCCCGGTCAGCGCGAACATCGAGCTCATCAGGCAGCCGGCGCCCGCGCCCTGGACGACGCGGAACGCGATCAGCCAGCCCATCGACGGCGCCGCGCCGCACGCGGCCGACCCGGCCAGGAAGCCGAGCAGCCCGGCCAGGAAGACCGGCTTGCGGCCGAACAGGTCGCCGAGCCGCCCGGACAGGGGGACGGTGACGCTGGTGGCCAGCACGTACGCGGTCGAGACCCAGGCGAGCCGGTCGAGCCCTCCCAGGTCCCCCACGATCGCGGGCAGCGCCGTACTGAGCACGGTCGCGTCCAGGGATGACATCAGCCCGGCGAGCATCAGCCCGCCGAAGACCAGCAGCCGGTGCCGGCGGCTCATCGGCGCGGACGGGGCGGTCATGGTCATGCGCACCTCACACTGATTGACTTAGGCATATAAATGCTAAACGCATCAATGTGACCGGCGCAACCGCCGCCGCTAGACTCCCCCCATGAGCGAGGACGCGGCGGACGCCGTCGAGCGGAGCATGGTCAGGCTGCGGCGCGGCATGTCCCGGCAGCGGCTGGGCAAGGCGGCCGTCCGCGAGCACCACCTCCCCGTCGACCTCCAGGTCCTGCACGTCGTGGACATCGTGGACGAGGGCCCCGACCGGCCCGGCCAGGAGATGAGCGTCGGCCTCGTCGCCGCCCGCCTCGGGGTCGACGCCTCGCGCGGCAGCCGCATCGTCGCCGAGGCCGTCAAGCACGACTACGTCCGCCGCGTCGCCTCACAGGAGGACGGCCGCCGCATCCACCTGGAGCTCACCGCCGCGGGCCGCGAGGCGGTCGCTGCCACCCGCGGCACCCGCAAGGACCACTTCGCCAAGGCCATGGGCGACTGGACCGCGGACGAGCGCCGCGAGTTCGCCCGCCTCCTCACCCGCTTCGTCGACGCCTACGAGGACTGACGAGCCCGCGCGCCGCCACCGGCCCGCGCCTCGGGTGGCCGGCGGAGCGGCGGCGGGGCGGGGCGGGCCGGCGGCGTCGTGGTGGCGGGCGAAGGTCAGGTGAGGAAGAAGTTGTCGTGCTTGACGAAGAACTCGGCGCGCTCCTCATCGGTCAGGTCCGCGAGGTCGGTGATGCCCTCGAAGTACGCCTCGCGCGGGGCGCCGGGGGCGAAGAGCAGCAGCATCGAGGCCGGCTCGCCGGACTCGTTGCGGAAAGCGTGCAGGCCACCGGGCGGAACGTACAGGAAGTCGCCCGAGCGGGCCGAGATCCACGTTTCGCCGTCGTACAGCCGCATCGTGCCCGACAGGATGAAGAACGCCTCTGACATGGCCTTGTGGAAATGCGTGCTCGGCCCGGCGGGCTCGGGCCCCATGTCCACCTGGTAGAGACCGTAGTCACCGTCCGTGGACTTTTTGGTGGCCAGGTAGCGGTACGCGGTGCCGGTGCTGTCGGTGGGCCCCTGACTCCCCTTCGGGCGGGAGACGTGGTCGTACTCGGCGTCCGCGGGGCGGAAGGCGGCGCTGACCTCGCCCGGGCCGTCGTAGCGGGGGTCGGGGTAGGCGGGCACGAGCAGGGACATCGGAATCTCCTCACATTGATAATCTCAACGTTGAGATACCTCACCAGAGAGGTGTCTCAATGTCAAGTCTGTGAATATTGAGATAGTTGACGGAGGCCCCCCATGACCGACGCCGTGGACGCGGTGCTGGACCTGTGGCTCCGGGAGCGGCCCGATCTCGACCCCTGGCCGACCGGGCTGGTGGGACGGGTCCAGCGGCTGGCGCGCTTCCTGGAGCAGGCACAGAAGGAGTTCCTCGCCGGGCACGGCCTGGAGTACTGGGAGTTCGACGTGCTCACCACGCTGCGCCGGTCGGGCCCGCCCTACGAGCTGTCCGCGGGCGCGCTGATCCGGGCGACGATGGTCACGTCCGGGGCGATCACCAACCGGCTCGACCGGATGGAAGTGAGCGGCCTGGTCGAGCGGGTGCGGGACACCGCCGACCGCCGTTCGGTCCGGGCCCGGCTCACCGCGCGCGGGCACGACGTCGTCGACACGGTGTTCCCCCTGCACATCGAGAACGGGAAACGGATGCTCCAGGACCTCGCCCCGGAGGACCGCGAGCCCATGGCCCGCCTCCTGCGCACGTTGCTGGAGTCGTTCGGCGACACCTCCCTCGACTGACCCGTCCGGGCGGGTCCGCCGGTTTCGACGGGGAGGAAAACCGCGATCCGGCCGCCGTATATCACCAATCTCCGTTACACGTGGTGCCGAGGTAGTTCAATTCCGTTAAACCCGAATACATTCGTTGTCGTACACATCAGCATTACCGATGGGCGATGTGTGAATACCTCTGACCTTCCGCGCAGGTGTTGAAGAGGTCACGGCGCGCAACGACCCTGGCGAGTGACACCGAACGGAGGGTTCGTGATGGCACCCACTGAGGCGGGGAGTGCGCCGCCTGTTTCCCGAGGCCCGGCGGCGGGGCGGCGGGGGGCGGATCGGGGCGTGGACGTCCTCGCCGTCCTGACGCTGCCCGGCGTCGAGCGCTCGGTCCCGTACGCGCGGCGGTTCCTGCGCGACACGCTCGTCCCCGGGCACGTGTCCGCGCGGGACGAGGTCCTGGACGACATGGCGCTGGTCGTGGACGAGTTCACCGGCAACGGGATCAAGCACACCGCGTCCGGCGACGGCGGCAGCATCACGCTCGTGCTGCTGGCCGGACGGGACATGCTGCGGGCCGAGGTGACCGACGACGGCGCGGGCGGCCTGCGGCCCGTCCTGCGGGCGGCGCCCGAGGGCGAGAACGGACGCGGGCTGCACATCGTCGGCGCCCTCGCCGAACGCTGGGGGCACCGGCCCGACGGCCCGCGCACCACGGTGTGGGCCGAGTTCAGGCGCCGCGACTGACGGCCGCGGCGGTGCGCCCGCCGGCCGGCGGACACCAGACCGCCGGCCCGGCCGTCCCCTCGACCCGCACGCCCCGGGCCGCCGCGCCCCCGGCCGCCACGCGCCGCTGCGCCCCGAACAGGTGACGAGCTGAGATCGGCGACGTAACGGATACGGCGTTCCAGTGGCGCGGGGCGATATATCCCCTGCACAATGCCCCGCATGCCCCGCAATGAAGATCACTTCCGGCTGTGGCGGCGCGTCCTCCGCCCCGGCACCACAGTGGAGGACATCGACGCGTTCGCCAGGAGCCGCCAATGGCCCATGGGAGACGTCGTCGAACGCGACCGGGCGGCCGGCACCGACGGCCGGGTGACCTGGCAGGCCGGTGCCGGGGTCGCGCTCGCCTACGTCGAGGACGCCATGTTCGGCATCGGCTGCTACACCTGGAGCGCCGACCCCGGCGACCTGGGCGGGATCGCCGACAAGACGCTCGAGCCGTGGACCGTCCCGGACCTGTGCCGGGCGCTCGACGGCGTCGCCGACGCCAAGGCGCGGGGCCAGGGCGTCCTGCGCCTCGGCCTCGCCTCGGCCCCCGGGCACGACGAGCACGTCTTCGCCCGGATCTCGGCGGCGCTCGCCGACGCCGACCCCCGGGTCCGCTTCGCCGCCCTCTGGGCGGTCGCGTTCGCCGGGTACGCCAGGTTCGGCCCAGCCGTGCGCCAGCTCGCCGAGCGCGATCCCGAGGAGTTCATCAGGCAGCGGGCCGCCGCCACCTCCCTCCCGCGGGCCTAGGCTGTGTCCCAACACCCCCGGCCCGGCGCCCTCGCCTGACGGCTGTGTTCCCAACACCCCCGGCCCGGCGTTCTCGCCTGGCGGCTCGGACGCCGACCGTGCTTGGGCGAGCGCGACATCGCTTCGCGATCTGACCGATGGGGCTCGCCTCCGGCTTCGCCCCACCGGCCAGGTAACGCACTCGCGCGACGACCGAGGCACTTTGAGACAGGCCCTAGGCCCCCTCGGTCTCCGGGGGGCGCCGCCGGGCGGCCTGGGCCTTGCGGTGGCGGTCGACGGCGTCGCGCAGGAAGCCCTCGGACGCGGCGAGCAGGCCGCGCTCCCGGTGCTCGGCGAGCGCGCCGAGCCGGCGCAGCGGCACCACGGTCTGGAGGAAGCCCGCCGGGGTGTTCGAGCGGATCATCGGGATCCGGTCGTAGGCGTCCGACAGGCCCATGTCCTGGTAGCCCCAGCGGCTCGGCACCACCCGGAGCAGCGTCTCCCCGATGTAGCGGACGGCCCCCTCGACGAACGGCCCGCCGCCCGCCGCGATGACCGAGTCGCGGCCCGGGTGGCGGTCCAGGACGAGCGGCTCCAGCGCGTCGAGGGAGGCCAGGGAGAAGTCGAACGGGAAGCCCTGGGGCAGGAACTCCGTCCGCCACCGGGCGAGCGCGTCGTCCATCCCGGCGGTCCAGCGGGCGAGGAACTCCCGGGCGGGCTCGCTCATCGTGCGGGCGTCGTCCTGCATGTACCACTCGAACGTGCCGAACGGGGCCGTCGCCGGCGGCCCGTACTGCGGCTTCTGCGCGTCGAGGCCCTCGAGGTCGAGGCCGAACTCCCCGCGCAGCGCCCGCGCCTGCTCGGGCGTGGCCAGCACGTACACGTCGTCCTCGCAGACGTCGAGGCCCGGGAGCTCGTAGAACATGCGCGGGTCGGCGCCGCCGGGCTCGAGGTCGCCGATGCACTCCATAATCGTGAGCTGGTCGAGGCAGTCGCCGGGCTGGTGCTCGACGGGCCACCACACCGGCTCGCCGTTGCGCAGGAAGTGCAGGGCCTCGCCGCCGTCGGCGTCGCGGACCAGCTCGACGTCGCCGACCACGACCGACCCGCCGCTCAGCGCCGCCGCCTCGCGCAGGATGCCGCGGTAGCCCTCCTCCAGATCGTCGACGTCCTCGCCGTGGACCCACACCGCGAGGCCGAACTCGTCGATCGCGTCGAGGACGTCGTCGCCCACCAGCTCCTCATCGAGGTCGGGCGCGTACTCCCCGATGGCGGCCAGCCCCTTGGCGGCCCCCTCCTCGGTGACCATCCCGAGCTCCACCAGCCGGGTCGCCATGCGCCGGCTCGTCATGCGTGTCGCGTTCGCCATGCGGGGATGATGGCAGCCACCTCCGACCTTCTGACCGGCTTCCCCCGGATCGATCGGGTTCCGTCACCTCCGGCACCCCCGGCCCGCCGATTCGGACGTTCTCCCTCCGGGTATATGGCCTGTCAGTATCCGGTGGAGGGGGAACCGACATGGCAGACCTGCGCTTCGAGGAGCTGCCGCTCGACCTGGCGTTCACCGACGCACGCGGCGACGGGCGCCGCCGGCTCGCCCTCTTCGGCGACCCGGAGGACCCCTTCACGCGGGAGCTGGTGCGCGACCACCTCGCCGGCATCACCGACGTGACGGTGTACACCCTCCTGCTGCCGCTGGAGATCTACCCGGACGCCGACCGGACGACCCGGCTGATCTGGGGTTCGCCGGACCGCACCGGCGCCTGGTACGACTGGATGACCGGCGGGGCCAGGCCGCCCGGCCCGCCCGACCCGCACACGCCCATCGCGCGGCTGCGGCTGGCCGCCGAGGAGATCGGCGTGGACGCCACCCCGACCCTGGTCTTCGCCGACGGCACCATGATCGCCGGAGCGACCCCCGCCGCCGAGATCGAGCGCCTCCTGGCCTCCGCCTGAACACGGGCGTCCGGAGCGTCCTGAGCCCGGCTCAGGCTCCGATGCTGTGCCCCGAGCCGAGCCACCGCACCCGGTCGGCCGCGTAGTACGCGGCGCCGTCCGGGCCGTCCGGGCCGTCGAGGCCCCCGCGCCAGGGCCGCATCCCCAGCCGTTCGGCGACCTCGGCGGAGACCGCGCTGCCCCGGTCGATCTCGGTGGTGACCCGGTGCAGCCCGACGACGCCGAAGGCGTAGTCGAGCACCGCCTGGGCGGCCTCGGCGGCCAGGCCCTGACCCCACCGGCTCGGCTCCAGGCTGTAGAGGATCTCGACGCCGACACCGCGGTCGACACCGCGGTCGACCGGGCCGTCGTGGCGGCGCAGCCCGGCGACGCCGAGCAGCGCGTCGCCGCCCACCGCCGCGTCGATCCCGGCGGCGCGCGCGGCCGGGCGCAGCGCCCACAGGCCGTACCCCTCGACGGCGAAGTCCCGCTGGCTGGAGGAGATGATCTCGGTGACCTGCCCCGGCGAGATCGTCCGGTCGCCGAGCAGGTGCCGGCGGACCTCCGGCCCGCTCAGGTGCGCCAGCAGCGCCCGGTGGTCGCTCATGCTCAGCGGATGCAGCGCCAGCCGTCCGGTGCGCAGGACGTCGCTCATGGTCGCGGTCTCCTCACGACTACCCCGGCTCGGCATCGGTCCGCCACGCCTGGACCGGCTCGGCGTCCGTCCCCCAGTCAGGGGCGGGCTCGCCGTCCGGCACGCCCACCCGGAACACCCGCAGCTGCATCGCCAGCGCGGCGTAGTAGCCGACGAGCGTGACCAGCTCGACGACGGCGGCGCGCCCCAGCGTCGCCACCGCCTCGGTGTACACCGCGTCGCCGAGGTCGCGTTCGGCGGCGAGCTGCCGCGCCGCCTCGTGCACCACCCGCTCGCGCACATCGGCGAGCAGCGGCGCCCGGCCCTCGCGGAGCGCGGCCGTCTCGTCCGGGGTGAGGCCGGCGCGGTGGCCGATCCGCTCGTGCGCGTACCACTCGAAGTCCGACCGCAGGTGCGCGGCCACCGCCAGCGTCGCGATCTCCCGCTCCCGCTTGGTGAACGCGGTGCGGAAGCGCAGCGCGGCCCCGAGCTCCTGGAGCGGCAGCCCGACGGCGGGGCTGTAGAGCATCGCGTTGAACGGCCCGTGCAGCCGCCCCGCGCCGTCCATCATCTGGAACGGCGGGACCCGGCTCGCGCGGGGGCCACCGGTCACCGCCTCGTACACCTCGTGCTGCTCCTCACCGAGCGCGCCCGGACGGAGCAGCGGGAGCCGCGTGCCCAGCGGATCGCGCGGAGGTCGATCGTTGACGTGCTCACCGCTCAAGGGGTCGATCACTTACCGCACGCTAGGCCGTCCGCGCGGGCGCCTCAACCCCCCGTCCGAAATGTGAAACCACTGGCACAGGTTGACGTAGCGGTTACGTAACAGGCGCACGCGACCGCGATGGACGCCCGTGACAGGGCACGCCACGACCGCGAGGGGACGGTGCCATGCCGCACCTGCGCATCCGCGCCGGGACCGGGGACGCGCCGGACCTCCCGGCCGGCCCGCCGACGGGACCGCTCCCTGGCGCCCTGACCGGGCGTCCGGTGGAAGGATGGCCGGGTGACCGGCATCTATGACGATCCCTGGGCCTACGAGCTGGCCTGCTCGTTCCGCGACGTGCCCGCCGAGGTCGGTGTGCTGCTCGGGTGGTGCGCGCGGCACCGCGCCGGGTACGGGCCCGTCCGCACCGTGCTGGAGCTGGCCGCCGGCCCCGCCGAGCACGCCCGCGAGTTCGCCCGCCGCGGGCCGGCCGCGACCGCGCTCGACCTGCACCCGGCGATGTGCGCCTACGCGGCGCGCGCGGCGAAGGACGCGGGCGTCGAGCTGGAGGTCGTCCAGGACGACATGACGACCTTCGCGCTCGGCCGCCGGTTCGACCTGGTGGTGACCATGCTCGACTCCACCTCGCACCTGATGACCCTGGACGCCTTCACCGCGCATCTGGACCGCGCAGCCGCACACCTGGCCCCGGGCGGCCTGTACATCGTGGAGATGTCCCACCCGCGCGACCGGCTGGGCGACGCCCCGAGCGTCAGCACCGACTGGACGGTCGAGCGCGGCGGCACGCACGCGACCGTCCGGTGGGGCGAGCCCTCCGACCGGCTCGACCCGGTCACGCAGATCGCCGACGACCACGTCACGATGACCGTCACCGAGGACGGCGGCGCGCCCCGGGTCATCCGCGACGTGGTCCCCTACCGGTTCTGGACGGCGACCGAGCTCGCCGCCGCCGTCCGCCTCTCCGGCGCGCTGGAGCCCGTCGGGCGGTACGGGGACTTCGCCGACATCGCGCTGGACGACCCGGCCGCCTGGCGCATGATCACCGTGTTCCGCGCCCGGTAGCCGCGCCGTCCGGGCGGGGGTGCCCGCGTCCGGGGCACCCGCGGACGCCGCCGCGCCCCCGCCCGCCCGCCCGGTCAGGGCGCGGGCGCCCAGCCCGGGATCGGGTACGCGGCGAGCATCTCGCGGATCTCGGCTGCGGTGCGGGTCACCGTCGCCTCGTCCTGCTTCCCGGCCGCCGTCACGACCGCGTCGATCCACTCCGCGAGCTGCGGCATCCGCTCCTCGGTGAGGCCGCGGGTGGTGATCGCCGCGGTGCCGATCCGCAGCCCGGACGGGTCGAACGGCCTGCGCGGGTCGAACGGGACGGCGTTGTGGTTGAGCTCGACGCCCGCCCGGTCCAGGGCCTTCGCCGCGGGCTTGCCCGGCACCCCCTTGTTCGTGAGGTCGATGAGGATCAGATGGTTGTCGGTGCCGCCGGACACCAGGTCGAACCCGCGCTCCAGCAGCGCGGCGGCCAGGGCCCGGGCGTTCGCGACGATCTGCCGGGCGTACCCGCCGAACCCGGGGCGGGACGCCTCGTCCAGCGCGACCGCGATCGCGGCGGTGGTGTGGTCGTGCGGGCCGCCCTGGAGGCCGGGGAAGACCGCCTTGTCGATCGCCGCGGCGTGCTCGGCCGTCGACATGATCATCGCGCCGCGCGGGCCGCGCAGCGTCTTGTGCGTGGTCGTGGTGATCACGTCCGCGTGCCCCACCGGCGACGGGTGCGCGCCACCGGCGATCAGGCCCGCGATGTGCGCGACGTCGGCGGCGAGGACGGCGCCGGCCTCCCGGGCGATCTCGGCGAACGCCGGGAAGTCGATCGTGCGCGGGATCGCGGTGCCGCCGCACCAGATCAGCTTCGGCCGCTCCTTGAGGGCCAGGTCGCGGACCTGGTCCATGTCGACCCGCCCGTCGGCGGCGCGGACCTCGTAGCGCACCGGGGTGAACCAGCTGCCGGTGGCCGAGACCGGCCAGCCGTGGGTGAGGTGGCCGCCCATCGGCAGCGACAGGCCGAGCACTGTGTCGCCCGGCCGCAGGAACGCCATGTAGACGGCGAGGTTGGCGGGCGACCCGGAGTAGGGCTGCACGTTGGCGTGCTCGGCGCCGAACACGGCCTTGGCCCGCTCGACGGCCAGCAGCTCGATCGGGTCGACGTTCTGCTGGCCCTCGTAGTAGCGGCGGCCCGCGTAGCCCTCGGAGTACTTGTTGGTCAGGACGGACCCGGTGGCCTCCAGCACCGCGGGCGAGACGTAGTTCTCCGAGGCGATGAGCCTGATCTTCTCGAACTGGCGGCGGGCCTCCGCCTCGATCAGCCCGGCGATCGCCGGGTCCTGGTCATGCAGGTGGGGTAGGGGCGGTTGGTGCACGACAGCCTCCGCGCTTCACGCCGGGGGCGCGAACGCGGAGCCCGGACGCGGGTCGCGGGCACCCCCGGCTGAGGGTCCCGTACACCCAGGCGCGCGGTGTGCGGACTGCTTCGCTCCCCGGTGGTCGTGTCCACCTTGACTGCGCCAGTCGCGTCCGGCCAGCATAACGGGCCCGGCGGCCCGGCGGCTCTGCGCCCGGGTCAGCACGGCACGGCGCGGCCGATGACCCGGGGCGCCACCACCGACAGCAGCGCCGTCGCCGGGAACACCAGCCTCCTGCGGGACTCCACCCGGTAGCCCGCGCGCTCCAGCGTGGCCAGGGTGTCGCGGTTGCAGTGGCAGCCGCCGTTCAGCCGGGGCCACACCCGGTCGACCAGGTCCTGGCGGCGCCCGTACCCGCCGTCGGCGCGGACGTGCTCGTAGAAGCGCAGCTCGCCGCCGGGCCGCAGGACGCGGCGGAACTCGGCGAGCGCCGCGTCCGGGTCGGACACCGAGCAGAGCACGCCGGAGACGACGACCGCGTCGGCCGAGGCGTCGGCGGCGGGGACGTGCTCGGCGGTGCCGTCGGTCACCCGGATGACGTCGCCGGCCTCCCGCGCCGCCGCCGTGCCGGCGCGCCCGCGCAGGAACGGCTGGGGCTCGACGGCGACGACCTCGCGGACCTGGGGCGGGTAGTGCCGGAAGTTCAGGCCGTTCCCGGCCCCCACCTCCACCACCCGGCCGGTCAGTCCCGCGAGCAGCTCGCGGCGCAGCGCCGCCTGCCCGCGCTTCTCGGCTCGGCCGGCGGCCAGATCGAAGAAACGGGCGAAGAGTGTGTTGGCCATTCCCTGATCATCGGCGATCGGAGGCGGGAACGGAACCGGCCCCCGGCAGCGAGGCGGCCCGCCGCCTCCACACGGAGGCGACGGGCCGGACGGGAGGGGCGGGCCGGACGGACCGGCCGGCGGGGCGAACCGCCTGGCAGGCGGCCCGGCGCGCGGGCCTGAGGCCCGGCGCACGGGCCCGGAGGCGCGCCGGGCGCACGTCCCGGCGGGCGGACGGAGATCAGCTCCGGCCGGCGGCCTCCAGAGCCCTCTTGACCGCGGCGCGCTTGTCGCGGAGCTTGGCGAGAGCCTCCTCCAGGATGGCCTCGCCGTCCTCGTCGCTGCGCCGCTCCTTCACGTACGCCAGGTGCGTCTTGTAAGGCTCGGTCTTCGGCGGGGCCGGAGGGTTCTCCGAGTCCTGGCCGGCGGGGAACCCGCAGCGCGGGCAATCCCACGTCTCAGGAACCGCGACGTCGGTCGCGAAGCTGGGACGGGTCTCGTGCCGGTTGGCGCAGTAGAAGGTGACCCAGACCCGGGGCGCCGCGTCCCCGCGCTCGGCCTCCCCCATCGGACCGGCCCCGACACGGCTGCCCCGAATCGCGTTGCCACTACCCACGGACTACTCCTCGTTAAGTGTGCCGCCGCCGTCTCCACCTGTGCGGTCGGCGCGGCGATCGTACGTATCTGCGGGCCGGGCCCGCCGGCGCCTAGCTCTTGAACAGCAGGCCGAGCACGATGATCGAGGCGAACCAGATCACACCGGTGCCGACCGTCAGGCGGTCCAGGTTGCGCTCCACCACCGACGAGCCGCCCAGGGACGACGAGATGCCGCCGCCGAACATGTCCGACAGGCCCCCACCCTTGCCCTTGTGCATCAGGACGAGGACCACCATCAGCAGGCTCGTGACGATGAGCACGATGGACGTTGCGATGATCACAGTTCAGCGCCTTCTCTGGGCCGTCCCCCGCGGTCGGCGGGGTTGGACATGGTCACGGTCGGAGGATCGAGCCGGGCGTTTACCCGTCAGGTACGAAGGGTACGACGAACTCCCCGCTGGTTCGGCATGAACCCCCCGGTCGCCACCGAATTGATCAGTTTTGATCAGACCGGCAGGTCTCGGTACCGGCAGATCTTGACGAACTCGCCCGGGTCCAGGCTGGCACCTCCGACCAACGTGCCGTCCACGTCGGCCTGGGCCATGATCCCGGCGATGTTGCCGCCCTTCACCGACCCGCCGTACAGGATACGCACCTCGTCGGCCACTCCGCCGTCGTAAAGCTCGGCGAGCCGGGTCCGGATCGCCGCGCAGACCTCCTGCGCGTCCTGCGGGGTCGCCACCTCGCCGGTGCCGATCGCCCAGACCGGCTCGTAGGCGATCACGGTCCGGCGGGCCTGGGCCGCGGTGATCTTCTCCAGCCCGCCGTCGATCTGGGCCAGGCAGTGCGCGACCTGGCCGCCCGCCTTGCGGACCTCAAGGCCCTCGCCCACGCACAGGATCGGGGTGATGTCGGCGCCGAGCGCGGCCCGTGCCTTGGCGTTGACGGTCGCGTCGTCCTCGGCGTGGTACTGCCGGCGCTCGGAGTGCCCGACGGTGACGTAGGAGCAGCCGAGCTTGGCCAGCATCGCCGCGGAGATCTCGCCGGTGTAGGCGCCGGAGGCGTGCTGGGAGACGTCCTGGGCGCCGTAGCCGATCGCGAGCCGGTCGGCGTCGATCAGCGTCTGCACCGACCGGATCGCGGTGAACGGCGGCAGCACCACGGCGTCGACGGCGTCGTAGTCGGCCTCCTTGAGGGCGAAGGCCATCTTCTGGACCAGCGCGATCGCCTCGAGGTGGTTGTTGTTCATCTTCCAGTTCCCGGCCATCAGCGGCTTGCGGGAAGGGGTGGTCTGGGCCATGCGTCAGTCCTCCAGAGCCTTGAGGCCGGGCAGCGTCCTGCCCTCGAGGTACTCGAGGCTGGCACCGCCGCCGGTGGAGATGTGGGAGAAGGCGGCCTCGTCGAAGCCGAGCTGCCGGACCGCCGCGGCGGAGTCGCCGCCGCCGACCACGGTGAACGCGCCGGAGTCGACCAGGCCCTGCGCGACGGCGCGGGTGCCGTGCGCGTACGGTTCCATCTCGAAGACGCCCATCGGGCCGTTCCAGAAGACCGTGCGGGCGCCAGCGAGCCGGGAGGCGAACAGCTCGCCCGACTCCGGGCCGATGTCGAGGCCGAGCCGTCCGGCCGGGATCGCGTCGGCGGCCACCACGTCGTGCTCGGCGTCCGCGGCGAAGGCGGTGGCGGCCACGATGTCGACCGGCAGCACGAACTCCACGCCCGCCTCCTCGGCGCGGCGCAGGTAGTCGCGGACGGTGCCGAGCTGGTCCTCCTCGAGCAGCGACCCGCCGACCTCGTGGCCCTGGGCCTTGAGGAAGGTGAAGACCATGCCGCCGCCGATCAGGATCCGGTCGGCCTTGCCCAGCAGGTTGTCGATCACGCCGAGCTTGTCGGAGACCTTGGAGCCGCCGAGCACGACCGCGTAAGGCCGCTCGACGTCCTCGGTGAGCCTGCGCAGCACCGCGACCTCGGCGGCGATGAGCCCGCCGGCCGCGTGCGGGAGGCGGGCGGGGACGTCGTAGACGCTGGCGTGCTCGCGGTGCACGGCGCCGAACCCGTCGCCGACGTAGACCTCGGCGAGGCCGGCGAGCCGGTCGGCGAACGCGCCGCGCTCGGCGTCGTCCTTGCTGGTCTCACCGGGTTCGAAGCGCAGGTTCTCCAGCAGCGCGACGCCGCCGTCCGCCAGGCCCCCGGCGGTGGCGTGGGCGGACTCGCCGACCACGTCGGCGGCGAACGTCACGCCGGTGCCGAGCAGCTCGCCGAGCCGGGCGGCGATCGGGGCGAGAGACAGCTCAGGCCTGACCGTCCCCTTGGGGCGGCCGAGGTGGGCGCAGACGATGACCTTGGCGCCCCTGCCCCGCAGCGCCTCGATGGTGGGCACCGCGGCCCGGATCCGCCCGTCGTCGGTGATCCGGCCGTCCTGGAGGGGGACGTTCAGATCGGCGCGGACGAGCACCCGCCTGCCGCTGACGTCGAGATCGTCGATGGTGCGCATCGAAATGCGAAGTCCTTCCGGATGCACGGCCGCCGTGGCCGCACGGGTCGCGCGGCCACGGCGGAGGGGCGGGTCAGAGCTGGGAGCCGACGAGGGTGACGAGGTCGGAGAGGCGGTTGGAGTAGCCCCACTCGTTGTCGTACCAGCCGACGACCTTGACCTGGTCGCCGATGACCTTGGTCAGCCCGCTGTCGAGGATGCAGGAGGCCGGGTCGGTGACGATGTCGGAGGACACGATCGGGTCCTCGGTGTAGGTGAGGATCCCGGCCAGCGGGCCCTCGGCGGCGGCCTTGAGCGCGCCGTTGACCTCCTCGACGGTGGTCTCGCGGCCCACCGTGACGGTCAGGTCGGTGGCCGAGCCGGTCGGCACCGGGACGCGCAGCGCGTAGCCGTCGAGCTTGCCCTTGAGCTCGGGCAGCACCAGGCCGATGGCCTTGGCGGCGCCGGTGGAGGTCGGCACGATGTTGATCGCGGCGGCCCGGGAGCGGCGCAGGTCCTTGTGCGGCGCGTCCTGGAGGTTCTGGTCCTGGGTGTAGGCGTGGATGGTGGTCATCAGGCCCTTCTCGATGCCGAACGTGTCGTTCAGCACCTTGGCCATCGGACCGAGGCAGTTGGTGGTGCACGAGGCGTTGGAGATCACCGTGTGCGCCGCCGGGTCGTAGGCCCCGTCGTTGACGCCCATCACGATGGTGACGTCCTCGTTCTTGGCCGGCGCCGAGATGATGACCTTCTTGGCGCCGTTGTCGGCGTGCACCCTGGCCTTGTCGGCGTCGGTGAAGAAGCCGGTGGACTCCACCACCACGTCGACGCCGAGGTCGCCCCACTTGAGGTTGGCCGGGTCGCGCTCCTCGAACGCCTTGATCGCCTTGCCGCCGACCACGATCTCGTCCGCGCCGGCCTTCACCTCCTGGCCGAGCCGGCCGAGGATGCTGTCGTACTTCAGCAGGTGGGCGAGGGTGGCGTTGTCGGTCAGGTCGTTGACCGCCACGATCTCGATGTCGGCTCCGCTCGCCTGCACGGCACGGAAGAAGTTACGGCCGATCCGGCCGAACCCGTTGACGCCTACTCGGATGGTCACGGAACGGCTCTCCTCATACGTCGTCGTCCCGCCCGGTCGTTGCCGGGCCGCTGACTGCCTGGTCCGGAGGTCTCCCCCCCACGTCCGACCCTATCTAATGCGGGCCCTGCATCCCGACACCACTGGTGTGGGATATCCGGGTGAGCCCGTCTCCCTCGGATGAGGGAGGCGGGCCGCGGCGGGCAGGCCCGGCCGGTCGCGGCGGCGGCCGGCCGATCAGTATGATCGCGTCCATGCGCCGCGGGTGGTTTGTCCTGATCTTGAGCGGATTGCTGCTCGGCTGCCCGCCCGTCGCGGCCCGTGCCGCCCCCGGGCCCTCCTCCGGAGCCACCCCCGGCGGCGCTTCCGGGTCCGGCTCCACGGCCGGCTCCAAGCCCGGTGCCGGCGCCGTCCCCGCGGCCCGCGCCGAGCATTTGGCCGCGCTGCTGCGCCGCGATCCGGTCTACGTCACCGACCACGCGCCGCGCGCCCTGGCCGAGGACGCCGCGGCGCGGATCAAGGCGTCGGTCCGGCGGCTCGGGGTGCCCGTGTTCGTGGTCGTGACGCCGACGCTGTTCACCACCGAGCAGGACGCGGGCGACCTCCTGCCGCTGCTGCGCGACCACCTGAACCGCGACGGGGTCTACGTGGTGGTCGACCCGAAGGGCGGCGACGGCGCGGCGCGGCAGTACGGCGGCGGCCGGTCGCTCCCCGTCGAGGACGCCTGGTCGGCGACGATGAACGAGATGGCCTACGACGCGGGCGCCGTCGCGGTGGTCGGGCGGCTCGTCGACATCACCCTGTCGGGCCATGCCCGCGAGCGGCGCGAGCGGATGGGCCCGCGCCCCAAGTCCAAGGTCCGGATCCGGCTGGACGAGCACGACCGGTCGGAGCGGCGGGCGGCGCGGAAGGAACACGGCGCGCTCGCGGCCGGGGCCGCGATCACCGGCGTCCCGCTGCTCGGCTCGCTGCTGTGGGGGCGCAGGCGGCGGCATCTGCGCGCGGAACGCGCCAGGCTCGCCGACCGCGCGAGGGCCGCCCGGCTCGCGGAGCGGAAGGCCGCCGCCAGGCCCGGCCCGGCGGCACGGCGGAAGAACCGGAAGAAGCGACGATGAGCCTGGTCCCGGCATCCCTCCGCGCGCTGTGCGCCCCGGCCCTCGCGTCCGCCGTCCTGGCCCCGGCGGCCCCGGCCGTCGCGAGCCCGGCACGGGACCCCATCCCCGCCTACGCCACCCGGAGGCTGGAACGGGTCGCGGGCGCGCTCGCCAAGGACCCTCTGTTCGTCGACCCGGACATGGCCGCCGCGCTGGACCGGGCCGACCGCGCCCGCGTCCGGGCGGCCATCGGCGCGGCGGCGCGGCAGATCGGCACGCCGGTGTTCGTCGTGGTGATCCCGAACCCGGCCGAGTCCGAGTCGGAGGGCCACGACGGGGCGTTCCTCAGCCTCCTGCACGACCGGACGCACCGCGACGGCCTCTATCTGATGGCCAATTCGCACGCCTGGTTCAACGCCGTGGGGTACGGCGTGCCCCGCGAGGTCTCCTCCTACGAGGAGGGCGAGGCCAAGCGCGATTCCGAGCACCCGTTCAACGGTCTCGCCGGGCGGCTGGTCGCGCGGCTCGACCTCTACCGGAACCGGCCCGCCACGACCCCGCGCGAGCCCTACGCGCCGTCGCGCCCGGACGCGTTCGGGGAGGAGAACCGGTGGGAGCCCGCAGAGGCCGAGATCACGGGTCCGCTGCTGACCGGGCTGCTGCTGGCCGGGCCGTTCGGGGCGCTGGCCCTCTACGGTCTGGGGGCGGGCGGCCTCTTCCTGTGGCGCCGGCGCGGCACGCGCGGCCCGGTGAGCCTGGACAAGAACGCGACGCCGGTCGAGTCGCACCCGGGCGCACCGGCCCGGCCGAGCGTGAAGTGGCTGGTCCGTACAGGGGCCAAGGAGCTCGAGCGGCTGCGCCTCATGCTCTCCGAGGCCGGGGATCCTCCCGGCCGGGGATTCGCCGTCACCGCCTACGACGCCGCGAAGATCCTCTACGACGACGCGGCGGCGGGCCGGGACCGGGCGCTCGACCTCGTCGGCGCGATCGTGCTGGCCCGGCAGGGGCTCGGGGCCATCGCCCAGAAGACCGCGAGCCCGCCGCCGCCCTGCTTCGTGAACCCCCTGCACGGCCCGTCCGCCCACCGCAGGCAGGTCCGGCTGGACGGCGAGACGGGGCCGGGCCGGCGCCGTCCGCTGTGCGCCGCCTGCAACGCCAGGCCGGTGGCGGCGCTCGCCCGGCAGGTCCTCGAGGTGTCCGGCCCGGACGGGCCGCGCCCGCATCATGCGGTGCCCGGGGTGTGGCAGGACACCGCGTTCGGCGCCGACGGCAACGACCTGGTCCCCCGCGTACTGGAGTATCTCGGTGTCGAGTGAACCGTCCCCCGGCGAGCGGCTGGCCGCGGCCCTGCGCAGGTCCCCCTTCTACGTGGACCCGTCGCTGGCCTCCGCGGTGCCCGTGGCCGACCGGCGCCGCCTGATCGCGAAGTTCCGCAAGGCGCCGGCGCCGGTGTACGTGGTGCTCGTCCCGCTGGTGAAGGGCGGCACCTGGACCGACGACGAGCAGCTCGCCACGGTGGTGCACGACCGGCTCGGCCGCGACGGCGTCTTCGTCGGCCTCAAGGACACCGGCGACAGCCTGTCGGCCCACGAGTTCGGCGGCGAGCACCAGGCGCGGGACGCCGCCTGGGCGGTCGAGCTGGACCGCGGCATGGACGACGCGTCGCTGGTGGCCCGCCTCTCCCGGTTCGCCGACCTGCTGATCTCGGGCACCGGGACCAGGGAGTACAAGCGGATCTCCAAGGAGATCGACGAGCGCTACCGGTCCCGGCACGGCGGATCGGCGGTGACCGGCGGCGGCGCGGGCGTCCCGCCGGCCGCCGTGGGCGCCGCCGGGGCCGCGGTGGCGGGGATCGCGGGGCTGCTGGTGTGGCGGCGCCGCCGGATGGCCGCCGTCCACCGCGCCGACACCGCCCTGCTCCTGCCGAGGACGGTGTTCTCCACCGCCGGCCGCGCCACCCGGGACCAGCTCCGCGAGCAGGCGTCGCGGGAGGTCATCGCGTTCGGGGAGCTCCTGGACCAGAGCACCGTCGAGACCACCGGCGACCGGGCGCGCACCCTGATGACGCGCGCCCTGGACGCCTACCAGGCGGCGGGCAAGACCCTCGACGCCGCCCGGGGCGTCCCCGACCTGGCCGGCGTCCTGGTCCTGATCGACCAGGGCCGCGACGCCCTGGCCTCGGCGCGCTCCCTCGCCGAAGGCGGCGGCGAGGTTCCGCCGAGCCCCCTGTGCTTCTTCGACCCGCTGCACGGCGACGGCCCGGTGAAGGTCGACTGGCGCCCCGTCGGCACCCGCCGCCGCCTGCGCGTGCGGACCTGCCGGGCCTGCGCCAAGGCGGTGCGGGCCAAGGAGACCCCGGAGATCCTCAAGGACACCCGCGACGGCCGCGAGGTGCCCTACTTCGAGGCCGACCCGGAGCACAGCGTGTGGGCCGAGACCGGCTACGGCCAGCTCCGTGACGATCTGATCCACCGCGTCCTCCGCGGCGACCTCAACAAGCGCTGATCCCCCGTCCTTCTGGGGGTGCCCCGGGCGACCTACCTCACGGGGCGAGCATGTCCGCGGTCAGGTTGGCCTCGGTGCCGGGGATGCCCTGGTCGCCGGCGCGCTTGTCGGCCATGGCCAGCAGACGCCTTATACGGCCCGCGATGGCGTCCTTGGTCAGCGGCGGGTCGGCGAGCTGGCCGAGCTCCTCCAGGGACGCCTGCTTGTGCTCCAGACGCAGCCGGCCGGCGTTGACGAGGTGCTCGGGGGCGTCGTCGCCGAGGATCTCCAGGGCGCGGCCCACCCGGGCGCCGGCCGCGACCGCGGCGCGGGCCGAGCGGCGCAGGTTGGCGTCGTCGAAGTTGGCCAGGCGGTTGGCGGTGGCCCGGACCTCGCGGCGCATCCGGCGCTCCTCCCAGGCCAGCACGCTGTCGTGCGCGCCGAGCCGGGTGAGCAGGGCGCTGATCGCGTCGCCGTCGCGGACCACGACGCGGTCGACGCCGCGGACCTCGCGGGCCTTGGCGTGGATCTTGAGGCGGCGGGCGGCGCCGACCAGGGCGAGGGCGGCCTCGGGGCCGGGGCAGGTCACCTCCAACGACATCGACCGGCCCGGCTCGGTGAGCGAGCCGTGCGCCAGGAACGCGCCGCGCCAAGCCGACTCGGCGTCGCAGGCCGCCCCCGCGACCACGTGCCGGGGCAACCCGCGGACGGGGCGGCCGTTGTTGTCGACCAGACCGGTCTGCCGGGCCAGGGACTCGCCGTCGCGGAAGACACGAACGACGTAGCGGTTGCCCTTGCGCAGGCCGCTCGGCGCGAGCACCACGACCTCGGAGGTGTGCCCGAAGACCTCCGCGATGTCCTTGATCAGCCGCCGCGCCGCCACCCCCGTGTCGATCTCGGCCTCGATCACGATGCGCCCGCTGACCAGGTGCAGGCCGCCGGCGAAGCGCAGCAGCGTGGACACCTCCGCCTTGCGGCAGCACGGTTTCATGACCGTCAGCCTGCTCAGCTCGTCCTTGACCAGACCGGTCATCGCCATGAGATGAACCCTCCCCCTATCGGACTTCCAGCAGTGTGGCCGATTACGGCCCGGCCGGACGTCACTCACCGAATGATTGACCAGAAAATCGCCTGGCCTGCGGACATGTATCACCCGGCCCCCAGCGAGGGCACATTCTGGGCGCAAGCCTCAGCGATCCCGCCCTCCTCGAAGAAGGCTCCCATGACCTTCCGGGCCTCTTCCACGGTGCCCCTGAGGACGTGCATGCAGACCCGCAACGTGCAGGCCGGGTCGGTGTGCCCCATGAAGAGCGAGACCTTCACGATGTCCACCTCCGACGTCAGCCAGTAACTCCCAGCCAGGTGCCGGAGCATGTGCATACCATTCTCTCGTCCTGCCGGGACTCCCACTGCCTCACGGCGGGCAACCACACCCGTTCGTTGAAGCGGACCCGATGCAGCGGCCCGCCGGCTGGTCCACGAACGGCAGCTCCACGGTGTTCGGCGCGCTCGGCGTCGTCTACGCCGTGCCCAACGCGCGCACCTCGGAGCAGCCGCACGGCTGACGAACGCTGACCTGGTCGGCGGGTGGGGAAGCCCACCGACATGGACGCCCCGTCCTCTCCGCTTCAGCGGGAGGGCGGGGCGTCTTCGTCGTGCAGCGCTCAGGCCCCGGACCCCGGGCCGCCCTGGTCGTCGCCCAGCGTGTAGACGAGGGTGAGCACCTGGAACTGGCGCTCCATCGCGCGCCCTGAGATCCCGGCGAGTCCTCCGGTCCCGGAGCCGGGGATGATGCTCCCGTCGCTGCTCTGGTCGTTTCCGTCGGCCCGCCCGTTGTGCTGGATGACGAACGTGCCCTGACGACCATCGAGGGTGCCTTCAATTCGTTCGGAGGCCACGTAGCCGCCCCCCGCAGCGCCTTGTGCTGTGAGCACCTCGGCGACACCTGTGCCGTCGATGGCTCCTCGGTAATGCTTCCGGATCGTGACCCGGGTCAGCTTGGGCCCCTCGGCGGGCTCTTCGTACACCGTCTCCTCAAAGTCAATGATCTCGAAGTGGGCTTCGATAGTGCGCTCTACCTGCTGATCAGCCATAGGCAACAACGCTAGTCCGCCCTGACCACTCGTCTGCCAGGGGTAGCCAGCCGAGGCCGGTCGCCCACATCTGACACGCCTGACGCTGCCCGAGGTGATGTCGATGCGGCGCCAGGTCGCGGGTCGACGTGAAGTACCGGTACGACCTGACCGTCGACTCGGCTGAGAAGCAGGCGCTTACCAAGATGCTCGATTCCTGCTGAGCCCAGTCACACAGAGCCTCTACCCGCGGCGTGAAATGCCTGGCTAGCCGGCAGTTTGTGGTGTTGCCTGACGCCACGGCTCCCGGGGTGGATGATCATGCTCCCCGGGGCCGTGACGGATCAGGTGAGGGTGGCCGTCCAGGACCCCCGGCGCAGGTGGATCACGCCGTCCGGGTCGATGGTGGCGCGGGCCCCGTGCACGGGCAGCGACCCGTCTCGGAGCCACCGGGCGCGGATGTCGTCGAGGACATCCCACAGTCGGCGCGGACCGCCCTGGTGAACTGTCCGAGCGCGAACCGGGCGAGCTCGGCGAACGCGGGGTGCAGGGTCGGCTCGCCGCCGATGAACTGCACGGTGTCGATGGCGGGGTGGGCGGCGGCCTGCTCGATCACCCGCGTCCAGTCCGCCGGCGTCATGGTCCCGGTGCCGCCCGCGGGCCCGGAGTTGCTGTAGCAGTGCAAGCACGCGGCCGTGCACCGCCGGGTGATCTCCAGTTCGAGGAACGCGACGGGCTCGATCCGCGTCGGTGCGGGGATGTCGGTCGTGATGGTCATGCGAACCACCTTCGGCGCGCTGCATCGGTTGGTGCCGCGGCCCCGGGCGCGCGCCAGCAACCCGAGGCCGCGGGGTCTCACGGGCCGACGAGCCGTTTGGCCGCGATCAGTCGGTGGTCGCCGTCCTCGTCGGCCGCGACGAAGAACTCGCGGACCCGGCCGCCCGGGGCGACGCCGCGCCACCACCCATCCGCCTCGCGCAACAGCGTCCCGGCGATCCGGTCGTCCTGGTCGCGGAGGAAGTAGACGCCGTCGTGGCCACGTAGCCGGTACTCCGTCATCACTGCCCTTCCCAAGCGCGGCCGGTGCTCCCCAGGGGGCGGGGGTGTGGAGCACCGGCCGCGCGATCCCCCACCCGGCCGGACGAATTCCCCAGTCCGCCGACCGGGCATCGGGCCGCACGACCCCCACGCGGGCCGTGCGGTGTCGAGCGGGCACGGCGGGTTGCTCCCGGAATGGTTCCGCCGCACCCACGTTCATCGGCGGGCCCGCAGCTTGGACCGCAGCCCCTCGGGACTGCTGGCGGACAGGTCGGAGTCGCGGTTCAGGATGGTGCTCTTCGGTGCGCCGCGGCTTGCCCACCACCGGCGCCCGTCCTCGGTCTCGGTGTCGGTGATGGTCCAGTCGGGGAACTCCGCGCGGACCTCGGCCGCCGCCAGCTCCGCGCTCGCGGCGGCGCCGGCGTGCGCGTCTCCGCCCAGCCGCAGCGCGCCCTTCACCGTCGTGATCGCCTCGAACGGCTTGTCGGCCTCACACAGCCAGATCCCACCCGCCCACGTGAACCACCACCGGTCCCAGTCGCCGGCACGCCGACGGCAATCGAGCCGGACGCCCCGACTGTCCGGACCGTCCGCCACCCGAAGCAGCGCGCTCGTGATCTCGGCGGTGAACCCCTGACCCCGGAAGGCCACGGCGAGACTCGCCAGTAGGGCGGGACCGTCGGGCTCGGGTAGCTCCGCCGTGTCGTCTGAGCGAGTCGTGATCATCGTGACCGTCCTGTGCGATGCGGGTTGTGATCTGGTCACGTCCAGTGAAGTCGTGGCGGGGGTCACACCTCCAGGGGCAAGATGGGGGTGGGAAGGGGTGGGACCGGGTGGTTCTCCCGTCACCGGCGAGAGGTGCATCGCAACATGTCCGCCGATAAACAGGCGATCGGCGTGCGCCTACGGGCAGCGCGTGAGGACCCGCCGTACTGGTCGCGCTCCGAGCTCGCGCGGCGCCTACGCGCCGCCGCTCACCCAAACGAACGTGACGACATTCCGCACGTGGCCAGTCTCGAAGGCATGATCAAGCAATGGGAGGCCGGGCGGTACACCCCCGGCCGCCGCTACCGACCGCTGTACGTGAAGGTCACCGGCAAGAGCGAAGCCGAGCTGTTCGGCGGTGAGCAGCGCCGTGCGCTGCTCCCAGTGGTCACCGAGCAGTCCGACTACGCCGCGACCGTCCGAGACACCAACGAGCACCTGATCGTGCTCGACTCCCGTTACGGCGGGACGGCCATCGCCGACGTCGCCGTCCAGGCGTTCACCGCGGCACGGCACGCACTGGGCACCGGCCAGCATGACGGCGACGAGCACGACCTCCAGGCCGCCGCCGGCGAGACCGGCGAGATCGCCGCGTGGTGCCTCTACGACGGCGACCGGCTGACCGAGTCCCGCTCGGTCACGCACGAATCCATGCTGATCTCGCGCCTCGCCGGCGACCGCGGCATGGAGCTGTTCCAGCTCTCGCACCTGGCGCTCATCGACGTGCAGGAGCGGAACAGCCGTGAGGCCCTCCAGATCGCCGAGCACACGATCGAACCGGGCAACCTGGCGCCCCGCGTCGAAGCCCTGTTCAAGATCCGGGCTGCGCGGGCGCTCGCGCAGGCCGGGCACAAGGAGCGCGCGCTGGCCGCACTCGACCGGGCGTCGGGCGCGCTTCAAGAATCGCTGCACCCGCGGGATCCGTACTGGACGTGGTGGCTGGACGCCTCCGAGCTGGCCTGGCACCGCGGCATCCTGCACATGGAGCTGGGCGAGCTGGAGACCGCCATGCCATTCCTCGACCGGGCGGCGCAGGGGCGGTTGATGCGGGACCCCTACGACCCGTCGCGGCCGGCCGGTGCCGTCGTCGCCCGTGGGCAGGAGTGGGGGCGCGCAGCCTACAACGACCTTGTGCACCTGATGCTCGCGCTCACCATGGCCAGCGCGTGGCGCGAGACCGAGGCAATCACGGCGACGGTCGCGGACTTCACCCGCGAGGTGACGTCGGCGCGCACGGAGGTGATGCTCCGCTGGGCGGTCAACGCCATCGTGCGGACCAGCGGCCCGGACCGGCCGTCCTCGACATTGGAGGGCCTCGCCGAGCAGATCGCCGGTACCCGGGGATGGGATGTCCGATCCGGCTGACCTCCGGCGCACCTGCGGGTTACCCTGAACAAGCGATGCACCGGCGCCCCATCCCCATCGCGGGGGTGGGGCGCCAGTCTCGTCTAGTCGTCGGCGTAGATACGGAACAGCGGGTACGCCTTCGGCCGCCCCTTCTGATCGGTGGACACCGACCAGTCCGACATCGTCCAGCCCGCCGACTCGATGCCTTCGATCATCTCGGCCCAGCCCGCGATCGAGCCGGACATGCCGTGCTGGCTCATCGGGGTGTTGAGCCGCGGCGCGAACACACCCTGCAGCACTCCTCGATCGCACGGCGCGCCTCCTGAATGACCGCGTCCCTCTTGGAGTCCTTGATGAATCCCGCGTGGCTCCTCGGGTCGGGCGGGGGACGGTGTGAAGACGCGCCGCGGCGGACCGCGGTTGCCTTCAGAGCGGGATGACCGGCCAAATATCGCTGAGGATGATGAACGCGGCGGCGATGAGACTCACGACGGTGACGCGGCCGGCCACGGCGAGGTGGGCGCGCATGATCTCGCGGAAGGTCTCAGGGTCGCCGACGGCCTGGCGCCACGCGGCTCGGCGCGCGAGATGACGGCCGTAGATACGGGCGCTGAACCGTCCCATCCGAGGCCGATGATCGGGGCACTCCTCCGGGCACATCCCCCCGGGAAATCGCCGGGGGCGTAAGGGGGTGTGGGGGGTGTCTGGGCTGGTCAGAAGCTCATCATCAGAGAAGCCGCTGATCAGCCCAGAGTCACCATCACCTACCGAATATCTGTACGAAGGCTTGGGCCAGCAAGGCGGGATCATGACGCGGCGACCCGTCGGCCGCCGCGACGTCGGCGAGCACGAGCCGGCCGCCGAGCTCCTGGACAGCCTTGTCGAGCGCGGCCGGGTCGTCGACCACGCCGCGGTCGGCGAGGACCACGTCCACGCGCAGGTCCGGCGCGTGCGCCTGGAGGACCTCCAGATGGGCCTGCGGCGAGAAGTCGTCGGTCTCGCCGGGCTGGGGGGCGAGGTTGAGCGCCACCGCCCGGCGGGCGCGGGCGCCGGTCAGCGCGCGGGCGAGGGCGGGCACCTTCAGATGCGGGAGGACGCTGGTGAACCACGAGCCGGGCCCGAACACGACCCAGTCGGCGTCCTCGACGGCGCTCAGCGCCTCGGGGCAGGCGGGCGGGTCGGAGGGCACCAGCGACACGCCGAGCACCGTGCCGGGCGTCTTGGCGCACGCCGCCTGCCCCTTGACCCGCGACACGGCGTCCGGGTCGGACGGGTCGGCGCCGCGCACCTCGGCGACGATGTCCATCGGGACGGCCGCCATCGGCAGCACCCGGCCGTGCGCGCCGAGCAGCCGGCCGACCCAGTCGAGCCCTGCCACCGTCGAGCCGGGCTCGTCGCCGCCGAGCAGCTCCCACAGCGCGACGATCAGCAGGTTGCCGACCGCGTGGTCGCGCAGGTCGCCCTGGCTGCGGAAGCGGTGCTGCACCACGTCGCGCCAGGTCTGGCCCCACTCGTCGTCACCGCACAGCGCGGCCAGCGCCATCCGCAGGTCGCCGGGCGGCAGCACGCCGAGCTCCTTGCGGAGCCGGCCGCTGGAGCCGCCGTCGTCGGCGACGGTGACGACCGCGGTCAGGCGATCGGTGACGCGGCGCAGCGCCGACAGCGAGGCATAGAGGCCGTGGCCCCCGCCGAGCGCGACGACCTTGGGGCCGGGGACGTTCACCGTGCCGTTCTTCTCCTCGTCCGGGACCTGCGGGGAGCCCTTCGCCACCGGGCCTCACTCACGGCCGAGATCACGGTGGGCGACCTGCACCTCGATGGACTCGTCCCGGAGCCGGGCGGCGAGCTGCTCGGCCATCGCGACGCTGCGGTGCTTGCCGCCGGTGCAGCCCACGGCGAGCGTCACGTAGTGCTTGCCCTCGCGCTCGTAGCCGGACGCGAGGAGCCGCAGCACCTCGGTGTAGGCGTCCAGGAACTCCTTGGCGCCGCGCTGCCCGAGGACGTAGTCGCGGACGGCGGCGTCGCGGCCGGTCTTGGGCCGCAGCTCGGGCACCCAGTGCGGGTTCGGCAGGAACCGGCAGTCGACGACCAGGTCGGCGTCGACCGGCAGGCCGTACTTGTAGCCGAACGACACCACGGTCGCGCGGAGGCTGGACTCGCCGGTGTCGGTGCCGAAGAACCCGACGATCTTGGCGCGCAGCTCGTGCACATTCAGCCCGCTGGTGTCCAGCACCAGATCGGCCTCGGCTCGGACCTCGCGGACCAGCTCGCGCTCGCGGGCGATGCCGTCGACCAGCCGGCCGTCGCCCTGGAGCGGGTGCGGGCGGCGGACGCTCTCGAAGCGGCGGACCAGGTCGGCGTCGGACGCCTCCAGGAACACCACCCTCGGGTGCACGCCGCGGGCCTCCAGCTCGGCGATGGAGGAGTGCAGGTCGGCGGTGAACGCGCGGCTGCGCACATCGACCACGACCGCGATCCGCGGCACCGCGTCCTTCACCCGTCCGCCCAGGTCGGCCATGGTGGCCAGCAGGCCGGGCGGCAGGTTGTCGACCACGAACCAGTCGAGGTCCTCCAGCGACTTGGCGGCCGTGCTCCGGCCCGCCCCGGACATGCCGGTGACGATGACGATGTCCGGGATCTGTGTCTCGGCGGTCACGTCGGTTCCCCCCTGTGTTCCCCGTCGGTGTCGGTGCCCTCCCCGGCGGCGCCCCCCGCGCCGCCGGCCGCGCCGTCCCGGGCGTCCCCGGCCGGTTCCCCGTGAACCGGCGCGGGAGTGCCGTGCAGTGCCGCCGCGATGGTGCCGGCGCTGCGCGGGCCGATGCCCGGGACCTCCGCGATCTGCTCGGGCGTCGCCTCTTTCAGCCGCTTGAGCGACCCGAAGTGTTTCAGCAGCGCGGCGCGGCGCGCCGGGCCCAGCCCCGGAACGCTATCGAGTTCACTGACCGTCATGGCCTTGGAACGGCGCTGCCGGTGGAAGGTGATGGCGAACCGGTGCGCCTCGTCGCGGACGCGCTGGACCAGGAACATGCCCTCGCTGTTGCGCGGCAGGATCACCGGGTCGTCCTCGGCGGGCAGCCAGAGCTCCTCCAGCCGCTTGGCGATGCCGCAGACCGCGATGTCGGTGACGCCGAGCTCGTCGA
The DNA here is from genome assembly GCF_036227065.1 of Spirillospora sp. NBC_01491. GTDB lineage: Bacteria > Actinomycetota > Actinomycetes > Streptosporangiales > Streptosporangiaceae > Spirillospora > Spirillospora xylanilytica. Next base: position 255,519 of record NZ_CP109432.1, on the reverse strand, counting down.
GCGCCCGCTGCGCGGCGGCGACCTGCGGCGGGCCGCCGTCGACGAGCACCAGGTTGGGCGGGTAGGCGAACTTGCGCGGCCGGCCGGTCTCGGGGTCGATCGGCTGGTGCGCCGCGGCGTCGCCGTCGGCATCGGCGAGCTCGTCGCCGAGGACGTCGAGCTCGCCGGTCCTCTCGCTCTCGGCCAGGTAGCGGCGGAACCGGCGGGTGATCACCTCGTGGATGGAACGGACGTCGTCCTGGCCCTCGACGCCGCGGATGGTGAAGCGGCGGTACTCGGCCTTGCGGGCCAGGCCGTCCTCGAACACCACCATGGAGGCCACCACGTTGGTGCCCTGGAGGTTGGAGACGTCGTAGCACTCGATCCGCAGCGGCGCCTCGTCGAGCTCCAGGGCCTCCTGGAGCTGCTGGAGCGCCCGGCTGCGCGTGGTCAGGTCGCTGGCCCGGCGGGTCTTATGCTGCTTGAGCGCCTCGTGCGCGTTGCGGGCGACCATCTCCAGCAGGGACTTCTTGTCGCCCCGCTGCGGCACCCGCAGCCGGACGGGGCCGCGGCGCTGCTCGCCGAGCAGCTCGGTCATGGCCGCCTCTTCGGGGGGCAGGGCCGGGACGAGCACCTCGCGGGGCACCGAGTCGCTCTCGCTGTAGATCTGGATGAGGAAGGTCTCGACGAGGTCGGCGGTGCTGACGTGCTCGACCTTGTCGACCACCCAGCCGCGCCGGCCGCGGATCCGCCCGCCGCGCACGTAGAACACCTGGACGGCCGCTTCCAGCTCGTCCTCGGCGAAGGCGACGATGTCGCAGTCGGTGGTGTCGCCGAGCACCACCGCCTGCTTCTCCAGCGCCTGCTCCAGGGCGCGCACGTCGTCGCGGAGCCGCGCCGCCCGCTCGTACTCCTGGCTGACCGCGGCCTCGCGCATGTCGCGTTCGAGGCGCTTGATGAACCGGCCGGTGTCGCCCGCCATGAAGTCGCAGAAGTCGTCGGCCAGCAGCCGGTGCTCCTCGGGCGTGACCCGGCCCACGCATGGCGCCGAGCACTTGCCGATGTAGCCGAGCAGGCAGGGCCGGTCGAGCTGGTGCTGCCGCTTGAACACCCCGGGACTGCACGTGCGCACCGGGAACACGCGCAGCAGCTGGTCGACGGTCTCCCTGATCGCCCAGGCGTGCGAGTACGGGCCGAAGTAGCGCACCCCCTTGCGCTTGGCGCCGCGCATGACCATCACCCTCGGGAACTCCTCGTTGAGGGTGACCGCCAGGTAGGGGTAGGACTTGTCGTCGCGGTACCGGACGTTGAACCGGGGGTCGTACTCCTTGATCCAGGAGTACTCGAGCTGGAGCGCCTCGACCTCGGTGCCGACCATCGTCCAGTCGACCCGGCCGGCCGTCTGGAGCATCGTCTGGGTGCGCGGGTGCAGCGAGGCGAAGTCGGCGAAGTAGGAGCCGAGCCGGGAGCGCAGGCTCTTGGCCTTGCCCACGTAGATGACGCGCCCGCGCTCGTCGCGGAAGCGGTACACCCCCGGCGAGTCGGGGATGGACCCCGGTGCGGGTCGGTAGGTCGCCGGATCTGCCACGTCCGAAAGCCTAGTCGGGCGGGCCGACAACCCGCGCTCCGCAGCCACGCGGCCCCGCGTGATCGACGTCTCGTTCGCGCCCGGGACCGCCGGTCAGGCCAGGGTGATCTTGCCGCCCTGGACGGTGATCTTCTTCTCCGGGAGCGGCTCGGTCGCCGGCGGGCTCACCACCGAGCCGTCGGAGATCTTGAACTTGCTGCCGTGGCAGGGGCAGTCGATGGTGCCGCCGGTCACCGAGCCGACTGAGCAGCCGCGGTGCGTGCAGACGGCGCTGAACGCCTTGAACTCGCCCTGGGCGGGCTGGGTCACCACGATCTTCTGGTCCTTGAAGACCTTGCCGCCGCCGACCGGGATCTCGCTCGCCGAGCCGAGGGCCGTGCCCGCCGCGCCCTCGTCCCCGCCGGAGCCCTTGCCACCGGAACCGTCCCCCGACGAGCCGCCGCACGCCGCGGCGAGGCCGGCGACACCCGCGATCCCCGCGCCGAGCAGGAGCCCCCGCCGGGAGCTCCCCCCGGACGGCGCCGCGCCCGGCCCTGCCTGCGCGGCGGGTTCCGGCGCCGCGCACGGCGCGGTCTCCGGGTTCGGATCGTCCACCTTCGGGTCGAGTCCCTGAGTCATGGATCCAGTCCTCCGTGTGTCGCTCGCATCCCAGTGCCGTCACCCGAGAGCACGTACGCGGGCCCGGGGCGGTTCAAGCCGGGGGGAGAGAAGACCGCCGCGCGGGCGGTCCGGGTCAGACGACCACGATGCCGTCGCCCTTGACCTGGACGGCGTACTCCAGGAGCGCCCGGGACGCGGGACCGTGCTCGACCCGCCCGTCCGCGACCGCGAACCTGCTGCCGTGGCAGGGGCAGTCGATCGTGCCGGCGGCCACCCGGTCGGTGAGGCAGCCCGAATGGGTGCAGGTCGCGCTGAACGCCTTGAACTCGCCCCGGACCGGCTGGGTCACCACGATCTTGGTGTCGGCGTAGATCTTCCCGCCGCCGACCGGGATGTCGGCGACCTTGGCGATCTCCTTGCCCTTGAGGTCCTTGGCGGCCTCGGCCGGCCGCGGCCCGGAGGCGCATCCGGCGAGCACGGCGGCGCCCGCCGCGCCGGCCCCGCACAGCACCGCGCGGCGCCCGATCCTCCCGCCGCCGGGGGCCTCCCGGACCCCGGTCGTCACATCTTCGCTCATGGCCTCAATGATCCTGGACGGTGCCCGGGACCTGGCACCGCCGCCGGGCCGGGCACGGTCATCCGATGATCTTGGACAGGAACTGGCCGGTGTGGCTGGCGTCCACCCGGGCGACGTCCTCGGGCGTGCCGGTGGCGACCACGGTCCCGCCGCGCGAGCCGCCCTCGGGCCCCATGTCGATGATCCAGTCGGCGGTCTTGACCACGTCCAGGTTGTGCTCGATGACGATCACCGTGTTGCCCTTGTCGACCAGGCCGTTCAGCACGCCGAGCAGCTTGCGGATGTCCTCGAAGTGCAGCCCGGTGGTCGGCTCGTCCAGCACGTAGGCGGTGCGGCCGGTGGAGCGCTTCTGGAGCTCGGCGGCGAGCTTGACCCGCTGCGCCTCGCCGCCCGACAGCGTCGGCGCGGGCTGGCCCAGCCGGACGTAGCCGAGGCCCACCTCGTTGAGGGTGTGCAGGTGCCGGTGGATCGCCTTGATCGGCTCGAAGAAGGCGGTGGCCTCCTCGATCGGCATGTCCAGCACCTCGGAGATCGTCTTGCCCTTGTAGTGGACCTCCAGGGTCTCCCGGTTGTAGCGGGCGCCGTGGCAGACCTCGCACGGGACGTAGACGTCCGGCAGGAAGTTCATCTCGATCTTGATGGTGCCGTCGCCGGCGCAGTTCTCGCACCGGCCGCCCTTGACGTTGAAGGAGAACCGGCCCGGCTGGTAACCGCGCACCTTCGCCTCGGTGGTCTGCGCGAACAGCTTGCGGATGTGGTCGAACACGCCGGTGTAGGTGGCCGGGTTGGACCGCGGGGTGCGGCCGATCGGCGACTGGTCGACGTGCACGACCTTGTCGAGCTGGTCGACGCCGTTGACCCGCTTGTGCCGTCCCGGCACCGTGCGGGCGCCGTTGAGCTGCTTGGCCAGCGAGTTGTAGAGGATGTCGTTGACCAGGGTGGACTTGCCGGACCCGGACACGCCGGTGACCGCGGTGAGCACCCCGAGCGGGAACGCCACGTCGACGTTGCGCAGGTTGTTCTGCTGGGCGCCCTTGACGGTGACCTCGCGGCCCCGCTGCCGGGGCCGGCGGATCTCGGGGACCTTGATCTCGCGGCGGCCCGACAGGTAGGCGCCGGTCAGCGAGCGCTCCGACGCGAGCAGGTCCTCGACCGTGCCCGAGACCACGATCTCGCCGCCGTGCTCGCCCGCGCGCGGGCCGATGTCGACCACCCAGTCGGCGGCGGCGATGGTGTCCTCGTCGTGCTCGACCACGATCAGCGTGTTGCCCATGTCGCGCAGCCGGATCAGGGTCTCCAGCAGCCGGTGGTTGTCGCGCTGGTGCAGGCCGATGGACGGCTCGTCGAGCACGTACAGCACCCCGACCAGGCCGGAGCCGATCTGGGTGGCCAGCCGGATGCGCTGCGCCTCGCCGCCGGCCAGGGTGGCCGAGGGCCGGTCGAGGGTGAGGTAGTCGAGGCCGACGTCGAGCAGGAACCCGAGCCGGGCGTTGATCTCCTTGAGCACCCGCTCGGCGATCTGCCGGTCGCGCTCGTTCAGCTCCATGCCGAGCAGGAACTTGGCGCACTCGCCGATCGGCATCCCGGCGATCTCGGCGATCGACCGCCCGCCCATGGTGACCGCCAGCACGACCGGCTTGAGCCGGGCGCCCTGGCAGGACGGGCAGGGGATCTCGCGCATGTAGCCCTCGAGCTTCTCCCTGCTGGAGTCGCTCTCGGACTCGGCGTGCCGCCGCTGAATGTAGGGGATCACGCCTTCGTAGGCGGTGTAGTACGAGCGGGTGCGGCCGTAGCGGTTCTTGTAGCGGACGTGCACCTGCGTCTCGTGTCCGCCGAGGATCGCCTTGCGGGCCTTGGCGGGGAGCTTCTCCCACGGGGTGTTGAGATCGAAGCCCATCGCGTCGCCGAGCGCCGACAGCAGCCGCAGGAAGTAGTCGCTGACGTGCCCGCTGGACCACGGCTGGATGGCGCCCTCGCCGAGGCTCAGCTCGGTGTCGGGGACGACCAGCTCGGGGTCGACCTCCATGCGGGTACCGAGGCCGGTGCAGTCGGGGCAGGCGCCGTAGGGCGAGTTGAACGAGAACGAGCGCGGCTCCAGCTCCTCGAACGACAGGTCGTCGTAGGGGCAGTAGAGGTGCTCGGAGTACATCCGGGTACGGTGCTCGTCGTCCTCGGGCAGGTCGACGAAGTCGAGCACGATGGTTCCGCCCGCGAGCCCGAGGGCCGTCTCGACCGAGTCGGCCAGGCGCTGCCGCGCCGAGTCCTTGACCGCGAGCCGGTCGACGACCACCGAGACGTCGTGCTTCTCCTGCTTCTTGAGCTTGGGCGGCTCGTCCAGGCGGATCATCCGCCCGTCCACCACCGCCCGGGAGTAGCCCTTGGACTGGAGCTCGCGGAAGAGCTCCAGGTACTCGCCCTTGCGCCCGCGGATCACCGGCGCGAGCACCTGGAAGCGGCTGCCCTCCTCCAGCTCCAGCACCCGGTCGACGATCTGCTGCGGCGCCTGCCGGCTGATCGGCCGGCCGCACTCGGGGCAGTGCGGGTGGCCGATGCGGGCGTACAGCAGCCGCAGGTAGTCGTAGACCTCGGTGATGGTGCCGACCGTCGAGCGCGGGTTCTTGCTGGTCGACTTCTGGTCGATCGACACCGCCGGGGACAGGCCCTCGATGAAGTCGACGTCGGGCTTGTCCATCTGGCCGAGGAACTGCCGGGCGTAGGCCGACAGGGACTCCACGTACCGGCGCTGGCCCTCGGCGAAGATCGTGTCGAACGCCAGGCTCGACTTGCCGGAACCCGACAGACCGGTGAACACGATCATGGAGTCCCGCGGCAGGTCCAGCGAGACGTCCTTCAGGTTGTGCTCGCGTGCTCCACGCACGATGAGTCGGTCATGCACGGCGTACTTCCGGTTCCTGTTCTGGGGTTCTGGGCCCTGGGCGCGATGCGGAGAGGGACATGGCCCTCACGCCTGCCAGGAGAGGGGAGGCCGATGCGTCCCCCGAGTTGTCAACAGCGGCGAGGGCCGCCGCATTTCATGGTGGTACCCGCCCGCCCCCGCTGAGGGCGGGCGCCACCCTTGAACCGTACACGTGTTCGAAGATCCCGTGCCACTGGAACGCGCTCGCGCCGTCCGCGGCACTCCGGAGCGTCCCGTGGATGGCGGCGACGGGGGCCGTGCGAGAGGATGGGGGCCTCTGCTGACTAAGGGGCGCGGCTTGGACGAGTGGCGGAAGATCCTCGACGAGATCGAGACGGGGACCGAACGGATCCTCGGAACGCTGTCGAAGCTGACCGACGAGGACCTGCGCGGCGCGTCCGCGCTGGAGGGCTGGACGCGCGGGCACGTGGCCGTCCACATCGCGCGCAACGCCGATTCCCTGTGGAACCTGCTCGAAGGGGCCCGCACGGGGACGGAGATCCCGCAGTACCCGAGCGTGGACGCGCGCAACGCCGACCTGGAGGCGGGCGCCGGGCGCGGCGTGGCCGAGCTCGCCGCGGACGTCCGGGATTCGGGGGCGCGGTTCGCTGAGCAGGCCCGCACGCTGCCGGAGGCGGCCTGGGCCGTGCCGGTGCGGGCGATGGCCGGCTGGCCGCACCCCGCCTGGTACACGATGTACCGCCGGTGGCACGAGGTGGAGGCGCACCACGTCGACCTCGCGGCCGGGTACGGAGCGGCCGACTGGCCCGAGGAGTACGTGCGCTGGGCGCTGACGAGCACGCTCGCCGACCTCGCCGCCCGGCCCCCGCAGGCGTGGGCCGGGCTGGCCGGGTACCGGATCACCGCCACCGACTCGGGCGAGTCGGCCGACCTCGGCCGGGCGGAGGGCGGCCCGGAGATCTCAGGTTCGGGCCGTGCGCTGATCGGCTGGCTGAGCGGCCGGACGGGCGGCGAGGGCGTCTGGGTGCGTCCGGACGGGCCCCTGCCCGAGCCCCCGCCGTGGCCGCACGAGCCCTCCGGGTTCTGACCCGGCGGGCGTCAGCCGGGGCCGTCAGCCGGAGGTCGTGTCGCGGTCGCCGGACAGGCGGCGCAGCGCGTCCACCGACCGTACGACGATCATGTTGCGGGTGACCGTGATGCCGCCGCGGACGGGCTCGCCGGCGAGGATCTGGGCGACCTTGCGGCGGCCCATCCCCGCCCAGCGGCCGAGGTCCTGCTGGCAGAGCGGCACCTGCACCTGGTAGCCGGATCCGCCGTGCCCGTTCTCGGCGCCGCCCGCCAGGGGCGTGCCGAACCGCGCGACCAGACGCAGCAGGCGGCCCGCCAGGCGGCGCTCGGGGTCGTCGGGGAAGTGCAGGACGCGCAGTTCGTCGGCGTCGCGGAGCCGTTCGGCGAGGACCCCGGCGACGGCCCACACCGAACCGGGATGGGCCTCCAGCACGGTCCGGAACCGGTCGGCGGGCAGCACCAGCGCCTGCACGGGGGTCAGCGCCTCGACGCTGGCGTGCCGGACCCCGGCGTCCACCGCCTCCAGCTCCCCCACCAGGTCGCCCGGGCCGAGCACGTCCAGGATGACGGTCTCGCCCTGCCGGTCCACCCAGACCTTCACCGCGCCCGAGTGCAGCACGAAGACCTGGGACGAGCGGGTGTGCTCGCGGGTCAGGAACGCCCCGGGCTTGATCATCACGACCGTGCCCGCCTGCCGCAGCGCCTCGCGGGCCCGGCCGGGCAGCGCGTCCCAGAACGGGGTGATCTCCATCTCGCCTCCTCGCGCGCCGGGCCGGGGAAGGGCCCCGGCTCCAGTGAACGCGGCAGTACAGCAATGAACAGCGTCATCGGTCACACAACGGCACACCGGTGATCAAACTTTCACCGGCCCGGCCGGCCCCGCCAGGCCGGCCGGCTCCCCCGGCCCGTCGAGCCACCCCGCCCCCTCGGCCTCGAGCCACTTTCCGACAGCCCGCGCGCGGCGGGCGCAGTCGGCGGCGGCCGTGTGGTCGCCGAGGACCAGGTGGGAGTCGCGGAGCTGCTCCAGCGCGAGCCACTGCCCCCGGTGGTCGTCCATGTCCCGGCGGATGACGGTCTCGGCCTGGAAGTGCCCAACGGCGCGGGCGTGCTTGCCGAGCTGGAGGCAGGCGCGGCCCATGGTGCGCAGCGAGTACGCCTGCTCGCGGGTGTCGCCGAGCTCGGTGGCCAGGTCCAGGGACCGGCGGCCGGTCTCCAGGGCCTCGTCCGCGCGGCCGAGGTCGAGCTGGATCGCGGCCAGGTGCACCAGCGCGGTGCCCTCGCCGTGCCGGTCGCCGACCTCGCCGAGCAGCCGCAGCGCCTCGCGCTCCTTCTCCAGCGCCTCCTCGGGACGGCCGCTGCGGCGCAGGACGGCCGCGAAGGTGTCCATGCCGACGCCCATGCCGTACCAGTCGCCGATGGCCTCCCGGATCCGCAGCGCCTGCCGGGCCGCGACCTCGGCCTCCTCGGGCAGCCCGAGCCCGAGGTAGGTGCGGGCGAGGCTGCCGAGGGTGCCGGCCAGGCCGGCCTGGGCGCCGAGCCGGAGCCACAGGTCCAGTGCCTCCAGGCCGTGCACGAACGCCTCCTGGTGGCGGCCGAGGCGGCGCATCACCACCGACAGGTGCTCCAGGTCGTGGGCCTCGCCGTGCTGATCGCCGATCTCCCTGCGGATCTCCAGGGCGCGGACGAGCTGCTCGCGGGCCTCCCGGTAGCGGCCGAGCCGCCAGTGCGCGATGCCGATCTGGGCGATCGTCTCGGCCTCGCCGTGCCGGTCGCCGATCTCGCGGTGCAGGAGCAGCGCCTGGCCGCAGTAGGTGAACGCCTCGGCGAACCGCGCCGCGTCGCACATCAGCATGCCGAGCGTGGTCAGCGCGCGCGCCTCCCCGCGCCGCGCGCCGAGGGCCCGGTAGGTGCGCAGCGCCTGCTCGGCGTCGCGGCGCGCCATGTCGCGCAGGCCGAGCGCGGCGTTCATCCGGGCGAGCTCGGTGAGCGCCTGCGCGGTGCCGTGCCGGTCGGCCTGGTCCTGCCTGATGTAGAGGGCCTCCAGGGCGTGCGACACCGCCTCGTGGACGTCGCCGCGGCGGCGGTGCACCTGCGCCAGGGTGAGCAGCGTCTCGGCGACGCCCGGCAGGTCGCCGACGCGGCGGCGCACGTCCAGGGCCCGTCCGGCGTGCCCGAGTGCGGCCTCGTAGCCGCCCAGCCCGAGGTGGGCGCGGGCGAGCGTCTCGTGGCCCTTGGCGACGCCGCCGTCGTCGCCCAGTTCCCGGTGGATGTCGAGGGAGCGGCGGGCGTGCTCGATCGCGGTCAGGTAGCGGCCGAGCGCGGCGTGCACGTCGGCGAGGGTGGCGAGGGCTACGGCCTCGCCGTACCGGTCGGGCGGATCGGTCGAGCGGAATCCGCGGCGCGCGTCCTCGCCGTAGCCGACGGCCTGCACGGAACGGCCGAGTTCGAAGTGCGCCACCGCCAGGTTGTGCAGCATGACGGCCGCCGCCGCCCAGTCCTCTTCGGTGCGGGCGGCGCGCAGCCCCGCCTGGTGCACGGCGATGTTGTCGTCGCTGTAGCGGCGGAACGCCTGGAAGTCGAAGAGCGCGTCGGCCAGCTCCCAGCAGGTGCGGTGCAGCCCCAGGCGGGACGCCTGGTGGACGGCCGCGACCAGGTTCCGGCGTTCCGCCTCGAACCACGCGAGGCCGGCCGCGCGTGCCGAACCGGCAGGGTCTCCGCGGGTGGCGGAGGGGTCGGGCCCGGGTGCGGGCCTGCGGGTGGCGCGCGGTTCCTGCGCGCACGAGCCGGCCAGGATGGGGCGGCGGGTCCGCGCGACCGCCGCCCCGGCCCTGCGCGCTTCGCCGAGGTATCCGGCGAGCAGCCGCCGCTGCGCCGCCTGCCGGTCGTTGTCGGCGTCCTCGCTGAGCCCCCGTGCCCTGGCGAAGTCGCGCAGCAGGTCGTGCATCCGGAACCGGCCGGGCGCCACGTCGTGGACGAGGTAGGCCTGGCGCAGCCCTTCCAGGCACGCGCGCGCCTTGTCGGCCGGACGGTCCAGCAGGGCGGCCAGCGCACTGGGTGTGAAGTCGGGGCCGGCGGTGAGTCCGAGGAGCCGGAACGCGGTCCGCTGGTCCTTGCGCAGCCCCCGGTAGGCGACCTCGAAGGTCGGGCTGAGCACGGTGTGCAGGCCGTGCGCCCCGGTCTCCTGGAGGCCGGTGCCGTGCGTCCCGCCCTCGTGCGCGCCGGCCATGGGGAGCCCCGCGGGGTACGGCGCCGGGGCCGGGGTGTCGCGGTCGGCCAGTTCCCGGACGGTGCCCGCGATCGACTCGCCGGGGTTCTCGGCGAGCTTCCCGGCCATGACGCCGAGGGCCAGCGGGAGGAACCCGCACTCGCGGGCCAGCCGGGCGACCGCGCGGTGCTCGCCGCGCACCCGGTCGTCGCCGGGGCCGAGGACCGCGGCGATGAGGTCGACGGCCTCCTGGGTCGCCATCTCCCGCAGTTCCAGGGTCCGGACGTCGGCGTCCTCGACCAGTGCGGGCAGCCGCCGCTGCGTGGTGACCACCACCAGGCCCGAGCCCATCGCGGCGAGCAGCGGCCGGATCTGCCGGGCGGACGCGGCGTTGTCGAGGATCAGCAGCACCCGCCGCTCGCCCAGCAGCGACCGGCACTGCGCGCTCAGCTCGTCCTCGGTGCGGGGGAGCTGGTCGCCGGGCAGCCCGGCGCCGCGCAGCACCTGCCCCATGGCCTCGGCCGGGGTGACGTGGCCCCGGGTCGTCCCGCGCAGGTCGGTGAAGATGATGCCGTCCGGGAAGCGTTCGGCCACCCGGTGCGCCCAGTGCAGCGCGAGGGTGGTCTTCCCGACGCCGGCCATGCCCTGGATCACCACGGCGCAGGGCAGCTCGCTCTGGGAGACCAGCAGGTCGAGCTTGCCGAGGCTGACGGCGCGGCCGGTGAAGTACGGGTTGTCGGCGGGCAGCGGGGGGGCCGGCTGCCGTCCGGCGGGGGTCTCCAGCCGGACGGCGGAGCGGGCGGCGATCCCGGCCAGCGGCGCCTCCTGCGGGTCCGCCTGCGCACCGGCGGCCCCCTCGCGCCCGGAGGCCGGCCACTCGTCGCCCCACGGGCTCGCGGCGCGGCGCAGCGCGTCGGGGTCGAGGATCGTCAGCGGGCGGGGGCGCCGGCCGATGATCCCCTTGTCGCGCCACAGCCGGAACCAGCGCACCAGCGTCTCGCGGGAGATGCCCGACCAGTTGGCCAGCTCGGCCTGGCTGAGCCGCAGCGGTATCTCGACGCCCCGCGCCGTGGGATCGCCGAACCGGTGCGCCAGCTCCAGCAGGTGGTAGGCGAGGCGCTGCGGGTGCTCGGCGGCGCGGATCGCGTGCCGCCGCCCGCCGAGCGTGACGGTCTGCGCGATGGCGTGCATCATCGCCTCGGCCACCTGCGGGTTGGCGGCCAGCAGGCTGCCAAACTTGCGGCGGTCGATGCGCAGCGCGGCGAGGTGGTCCAGCGCCGCGACCGTGCCGCGCTGCGGGTGCCCCCAGGGGGCCAGCGCGCCGATCAGGTCCCCGGCGCCGAACAGGTCGATGATCGACTCGTCGCCCTCGCTGGAGTCGACGAACTCCTTGGCGACCACGCTGGTGGTGGTGCGCGCGCCCGCGGCGAAGACCACGTACACCCCCGGGGCGGCGACGCCCTGGTGGCACAGCATCCCGCCGGGCGGGACGTCGGTGCGGCGCCCCATCGCGCGCAGCGCCTGCCGGTCGGTCGGGGACAGCCGGTCCCAGAAGCCGCCGGGCCGCACGTCATGATCGATCACGCCTCACCCTCCCGAACCGGTCCAGGACGGAAGCGGCGATCGCCGCGGCACCGCCCGTACGGGTCGATCCTGGCCCTCCACGCTCCATCCTGGGGCATCGGTCGCGAACACCGGCACCGAATGGCACGGTTGGGCAGCGTCTGGCGACCCAATCGGCGGCGCACCCGCGCCCGCGCGGTATCGGAGCGGCGCATGGTGGAAGATGGTCCCGGCGGGACGGCCGGTCCCCCGCGCCGGCCCGTACCATCCGCCGTTCACGGCCCGCGAGGAGGGCGAAGGATGAGCTACACGGGAATCGTCGAGTCCGGAGGCAGGCCCGACGTCCGGGAACTGCCCGGCCTGACGATCACGAAGGTCTCGGTCGGCCCCTACGACAACAACGCCTACGTGCTGCGCTGCCCGGTCACCGGGGAGCAGCTGCTCGTGGACGCGGCCAACGAGGCGCCCCGGCTGCTGGAGCTGATCGGTGACGGGCCGCTCGCCCGGATCGTGACGACGCACCGGCACCAGGACCACTGGATGGCGCTGAGCGAGGTGGCGCGGGCCACCGGCGCCCCGGTGACCGCCCACCCCTTCGACGCCGAGCCGCTGCCCGAGCCGGTCGACGATCCGGTGGAGCACGGCGGCACCGTGCGGGTCGGCCGCGCGACGCTGGAGGTGATCCACCTGCGCGGGCACACGCCCGGCTCGATCGCGCTGCTGTACGACGCCGGCGGGGAGCTCGCGGACCGGCCGCACCTGTTCACCGGCGACAGCCTCTTCCCGGGCGGGGTCGGCAACACCTGGGGCGACCCGACCCTGTTCAAGCAGCTGCTGAGCGATGTGGAGGAGCGCGTCTTCGACCGGCTTCCCGACGCGACCTGGTTCTACCCCGGTCACGGCAAGGACTCGACCCTCGGCCGGGAGCGCCCCTCCCTCCCCGAGTGGCGCGCCCGCGGCTGGTAGCCGCCTTGACGGGGCGCGTACCCGGGGTCGGGGGACGCGGGGTCAGTTGAAGATGCTGACCCCGCCGGGGCCGACGAGGAGGCCGACCACGATGAGGACGGCGCCCCACAGGATGTCGCGACGCGCCAGGAGCACGTAGATACCGGAAACCACGAGGACCACGGCGATGAGCCACAGAATGAGTGCCATGCCGCCGTGGTCCCCACAGAGAAGACCAACAAACAACCCTCAGTCCGACGGATAGGACATAAAGGTCACACTCTCTGTCCCTCCCCTCCGGTCTCCCGCCGGTCACCGCAGCGTGAGCCCCTCGGAACCACCGGTACAGGGTGTTCGTTTCTCCAACCACCACTGACCTCGGGGCCGAGACCAGGAGAGCCGACATCCACGAACTCAACGAGGTGGACCCGGGGACGGCCCTGCGTTACCCGGCCGGATCGCTGGTGCTCGTCGCGGGCCTGCCGGGGGCGGGCAAGAGCACCCTGCTCGACCGCGTCTTCGGGCTGCGCGGCGACGAGACCCGCCCGGTCGTCTCCGGCGGCGTGCTGGTGATCGACTCGCGCCAGTCGCGGAACCGGTGGGCGCGGGTCCTGACCCCGTTCCCGCCGCGCGCCCGCACCCCACTGGTGCACGCGACCCACGTGTGGCGCATCGGGCGCGCGGTGCACGCGGGCCACGACGTCGTCGCGCACACCCGGGGCACCTGGCCGCACATCCTGCGCGGCTTCGCCTGGCTGGCACGGCGGCGCGGCGGCCAGATGCACCTGATCCTCATCGACGTCGACCCGGTGACCGCGCGGGCCGGGCAGTTCTCCCGCGGCCGGATCGTCACCGGCCGGACCTTCGCCCGGCACTGCCGCCGCTGGAGGCCGCTGATCCGGCAGGCCCAGGCCGGCGCCGTCCCCCCGGCCGACGGCGTCACGGTGCTCGACCGCGACGCCGCCGACAGGCTGGAGCACATCCGCTTCGGCCCGCCGGCGCGCTCCGGCGCGGAACGCTAGCGCAGGCCGAACCCGCAGGTGCGCCCGTCAGGACATCGGCCACGTGTCTATAGGGTCGGGGCAGCGTTCGGACCAGGAGAGGCGGCAGCATGGCACAGCAGGTACGCGGCGTGATCGCACCAGGCAGGGGCGAGCCGGTGCGGATCGAGACGATCACGGTCCCCGACCCGGGACCGGGCGAGGCGGTCGTCCAGATCCAAGCCTGCGGCGTCTGCCACACCGACCTGCACTACCGCGAGGGCGGCATCAACGACGACTTCCCGTTCCTGCTCGGACACGAGGCCGCCGGCGTGGTGGAGTCGGTCGGCGCCGGCGTCACCGAGGTCGAGCCCGGCGACTTCGTCGTGCTGAACTGGCGGGCGGTCTGCGGGCAGTGCCGGGCCTGCCGGCGGGGACGGCCGTGGTACTGCTTCGACACCCACAACGCGTCCCAGAAGATGACGCTCGCCGACGGCACCGAACTGTCGCCCGCGCTCGGCATCGGCGCGTTCGCCGACAAGACGCTGGTCGCCGCCGGCCAGTGCACCAAGGTCGACGCCGCCGCCCGTCCCGAGGTCGCGGGGCTGCTCGGCTGCGGCGTGATGGCCGGGCTCGGCGCGGCGATCAACACCGGCGGAGTGGGCCGGGGCGACTCGGTCGCGGTCATCGGCTGCGGCGGGGTCGGCGCGGCGGCCGTGCTCGGCGCCCGGCTGGCCGGCGCCGCGAAGATCATCGCGATCGACCTGGACGAGCGCAAGCTCGCCACCGCCACCGGCCTCGGCGCCACGCACACCGTGCACGCGAAGGACGCCGACGTCGTGGCGGCCGTGCAGGAGCTGACCGGCGGATTCGGCGCGGACGTCGTCATCGACGCGGTCGGGCGCCCCGAGACCTACAAGCAGGCCTTCTACGCCCGCGACCTCGCCGGGACGGTGGTACTGGTGGGCGTGCCCACCCCGGAGATGACGCTGGAGCTGCCGCTGCTGGACGTCTTCGGCCGCGGCGGGTCGCTGAAGTCCTCCTGGTACGGCGACTGCCTGCCGTCCCGCGACTTCCCGATGCTCATCGACCTCCACCTCCAGGGCCGGCTCGACCTCGACGCGTTCGTGTCCGAGACGATCGCGCTCGACGGGGTGGAGGCCGCGTTCGAGAAGATGCACCACGGCGACGTGCTGCGCTCGGTCGTGGTGTTCTGATGGCCGCCCGGATCGACCACCTGGTCACCTCCGGCACGTTCTCCCTCGACGGAGGGACGTGGGAGGTCGACAACAACGTGTGGATCGTCGGCGACGACGACGAGGCGATCGTCATCGACGCCGCGCACGACGCCGACGCCATCGCCGCGGCGGTCGGCAACCGGCGGCTCCTGGCGATCGTGTCGACGCACGGCCACGACGACCACGTCGACGCGGCCCCGGCGGTCTCGGCCCGCACCGGCGCGCCCGTGCTGCTGCACCCCGGCGACCTGATGCTGTGGAAGCAGCGGCACCCCGACCTGAACCCCACCGGCGAACTGTCGGACGGCCAGGTCGTCGAGGTCGCCGGCATCGGCCTGCGCGTCCTGCACACCCCGGGCCACAGCCCCGGCGCGGTGTGCCTGTACGCGCCCGATCTCGGCACCGTCTTCTCCGGCGACACGCTGTTCGCCGGCGGGCCGGGCGCCACGGGGCGGTCCTACTCCGACTTCCCGACCATCATCACCTCGATCCGCGAGCGGCTGCTGACACTCCCGGCCGAGACCGAGGTCCGCACCGGTCACGGCGAGAGCACCACCGTCGGCGCCGAGGCCCCGCACCTGGACGAGTGGATCGCCCGCGGCCACTGACCGCCACGGCCGCTGACCGTCCGGGGCGTGCCGACCGGGAGGTGAGATTCCGGTTCGGCGCGAGACGGCGGGCCGGTGTGCGGATAGTGTCCCCTTCTGGCGGGCGGGCCGCGGTGCGCCTCCACGGATGTCCGGCGACTCGGGAGGTGTGATGCGGCTCAGCGCGACGCCCGTCGTACTCGCCTTGTGCTCGATTCCGTTCGCCGCCGCGTGCGGCACCGACACCGGCCAGGCGGGGGCGGGGGCGGGGGCGGGGGCGCTGAACGTTCCGCCGCCGATGGCCGGCGGATCGGCCGCGCCGCCTGCGGACCCAGGGACCACGCCGCCGGCACCGCCCTCGAGCGGCGCCGCGGTCTCCCCGCAGGACCGGGCGGCCGAGCCGCTCGGCAAGCGGGGCGCGTGGCGCATCACCACCTACTACACCGCCGTGCAGAGCTTCCACCGCGGCAAGGCCAAAGCGGTGCGCGGCTGCCCCAAACTGCATTGCAGCCACGGCACCACGCCGCTGGGCTCCTACCCCGCCGGTTTCCTCAAGGTGATCCAGATGGAGGGCAGCGGCCGGATCACCAGCGGCCCGCACGCGGGCCGCTACCTCAACTGGTCGCACAGCGTCGGCTGGTGGCTGGACGACACCACCCGCGACTCCGGGGCCGCCCCGCTGCGGGCCTGGGGGTCGGCGGCGGCCGACCGGTCGGTGCTCGCCCGGGGGCGGCGGTTCGTGATCACGGGCTGCGGCCGGGACGGGAACGGCCGCCCCGTCCCGGCGAAGGTGTGCGACACCTTCCGCAAGGCCCGCTGGACGGTCACCGACCTGTTCCGTCCGGGCTACGGGGGCGAGCACCACGCCGATGTCTACATCGGTGAGGAGACCGGTCCGGGCTTCGCCGGATCCGACCTCTACACCACCCTGCGCGGCGCCACCCTGGCCTCCGCCTAGGCGGTGGGCGGCGGCTCGGCGCCGGCGGGACGCGGTGAGGCCAGGCGGGTGGCCCGGGTGCGTCCGCGCAGGACGACCTCCTCGCCCAGGCACCAGCGCGCCGCCTCGTCCGCGCCGGCCTCCTCGACCACCGAGCCGGAGGCGAGCACGCCGCCGTCGGCGCTCTTGGCCAGGTCGGTGAGGCGGGCGGCCTCGTTGACCGGGTCGCCGATGACGGTGTACTCGAAGCGCTCCTCGGCGCCGATGTGCCCGGCGACCGCCTCCCCCGCCGACACCCCGACCCCCGCCCGCAGACTCGGGACGTCGGCGCGGAGCCGGACGGCGAGTTCGCGGGCGGCGGCGAGGGAGCGGGCCGCCGCGCCGTCCAGCGCCAGCGGCGCCCCGAAGATCGCCAGCGCGGCGTCGCCCTCGAACTTGTTGATCCAGCCGCCGTGCGCGCCGATCACCTCGACCACCACCGCGAAGAAGTCGTTCAGGAGCCGGACCACCTCGGCCGGCGGCCGGTCGGCGGCCAGCCGGGTGGAGCCGGCGATGTCCACGAAGATCACCGCGACCTCGCGCAGCTCCCCGCCGAGACCGGTGCCGCGCTCCAGCGCGACCCGGGCGACGTCCGCGCCGACCTGCCGGCCGAACAGGTCCTGGAGCCGGGCGTGCTCGCGCAGCCCGGAGGCCATGTGGTTGAACCCGGCCTGGAGCAGCCCGACCTCGCTGGCGTCGTAGACCGGGACCTCCGCCTCCAGGTCGCCGCGCTCGACCCGGGCCAGCCCGAGCCGGACCGACTCCACCGGGTCGGCGATCGCGCGGGCCGCGCCGTAGGTGACGCCGAGGCCGACGGCGAGGGCGGTGCCGCCGAGCGCGAGCACCGCCAGCGCGAAGTCGCGCAGGGTGACCTCGGCGATGAGGAACGAGCCGGTCGCGAGCGCGATCAGCCCGAGGATCGGCACGGCGGTGCCGAGCGCCCAGGCCAGCACGGAGCGGGCCACCACGCCGGGCAGGCCGGAGCGGCGCGGCGTCCCGCTGCGCAGCGCGGTGGTCACGGCCCGGCGCAGCAGCCGTTCGGTCAGCAGGTAGACGACCGTGCAGGTGGTGAGGCCGCCGAGCAGGCTGGTCAGCCCGAGCTTGATCGCGAGCAGGTGCGAGAACGGCGCGTTGACCACGACCCAGCCGAGGGTGCCGACGCCCCAGAGCGTCAGGTGCACGGCGGTCATCCGCAGCGGCCCGTACAGCAGCAGCGACCGTTCGTGCCGGTCGGGGGCGCCGTGCCGCTCGGCCAGCCGCCGGACCCTGCGGAAGAACCGCTCGCCGAGGACGAGGCCGACCGGGACCGCGGCGACGACGTAGGCGGTGAAGACGGCGTAGTTGAAGACGCGCAGCCGTGCGGAGACCTCGCCGGGCGGGTCGGGGATCACCACGGTGAACAGCAGGACCACCAGGGCGCCGCCGAGGTTGGCCAGGCCCGTCGCGAGGGTGACCAGGACGCGGGCGCGGCGGGCGATCGCGGCGCGCGTGTCACCGGGACGGCCGTCGATCAGGCGCCAGAGCGGCCCGAGCAGGCGCCGCTTCGGCCGGACGGCCGCGGGTCCCGTCTCCTCGCTCTTCACGAGGGTGGAGATTATCCCCTTTTGCCGGACGTTCCCTACATCAGGTCTCGATCGGCTCGAGCATCCGGTGCGGCTCCCGGAGCGCCAGGGTCACCGCGTCCCGCCGTCGGCCGAGGCCCGGACCGACGTGGATCTCCACGTCCTCGGGCGCGACGAACCGGTCGCACTCGGGGCAGGTGCCGTCCGGGCCGAGCCTGCTGCCGCACGCGGCGTGCAGGAACAGCCGGCACGCCCCGCCGTCCAGATGCCGCTCGCCCCAGCGGGCGAGCGTGTGCACGACCGGCCACAGTTCGGTCCCCATCGAGGTGAGGACGTACTCGTGGCCGTGCTTGTCGAGCACGCCCGCCTCGGTGAGCGCGTGGAGGCGGGACGAGAGCACCGCCCGCGGGATGTCCAGGTGGGCCTGGAAGTCGCTGAACCGGCGCACGCCGTAGAACGCGTCCCGGACGATCAGCAGCGTCCAGCGCTCGCCCACCACCTCCAGCGCGCGGGCCAGCGAGCAGTCCTGCGCCGCGTAGTCCTTGCCGAGTCCCATGACCGTCACGATACCCGCCCCGAGGTTCAGTGAACGAACCTCGTCGTGTTACCGTCGGCGGGCTTGGTTCGTTCACTGAACTCTGGAGACCGGATGACCGCACTGGCGACCCCCCGCGCCGGGCGGCGCGTGCCGGGCACGGCGGCCGTCGTGGCCGTGCCCGGCGCCGCGACGCTGCTGGCCCTGATGAACTACTGCGCGCCGGTGTCGACCCTCACCGAGACCGCGGCCGGCCTGCACGCCGGCCCGACGGCGCGGATCTGGGTGATGAGCTCGATCAGCCTCGGCCTGGCCGCGGCGCTGCTCGCCGCCGGCAGCCTCGCCGACGACCACGGCCGCAGGCGGATGTTCGTCATCGGCGCGGCGGCCCTCGCCGCGTCCAGCGTCGCCTGCGCCGCGGCGCCCAACGCGCCGGTCTTCATCGCCGGGCGCATCGGGCAGGGCGCGGCGAGCGCCGCGCTGCTCGCCACCGGCCTCGGCATCATCGGCGCGTCCTTCGAGGGGCCGCGGCGCGCGCACGCCACCGGGACCTGGGGCGCGATGCTCGGCCTCGGGATCGCGCTCGGCCCGATCGCGGCGTCCCTGCTGACCGCGGCCGGCGGATGGCGGCTGTGGTACTGGCTGGCCGCCGCGTCGTCGCTCGCGCTCGGCGCGGCGGCCTTGCGGGCGCTGCCCGAGTCCCGCGCCGCGCACCGCCGCGGCCTCGACCTGCCCGGCCTGGCCACGATGAGCCTCGGGATCGCGGCGCTGCTCGCGGCCGTCACCTGGGGCCGGACGGGCTGGACCTCCCCCGGCGTGCTGGGCCTGCTCGCCGCCTCGGCCGTCCTCCTCGGCTCGTTCGCGGCGATCGAGTCGCGGCGCCGCGAGCCGATGCTCGACCTCGGGCTGTTCCGGCGGCCGGCCTTCCTGCTCTCGATCGCCGGGGCGCTGGTCACCGGCCTGGCCGTCATCGGCGTGATGAGCTACCTGGCCACCGTCCTGGACGTGGCGCTCGGCCTGACCCCGTTCACCGCCTCGCTGGTGCTGGCCGTCTGGTCCGGGCTGTCGTTCCTGACCGCGCTCCAGGCCCGCCGGCTGCCCGCCCGGCTTGCCGCCGGCCACTTGCTGGCCGCCGGGCTCCTGCTCGGCGCGCTCGGCGAGCTGGCGATGCTCGGGCTGGCGCCCGGGCCGCACTGGGCCCGGCTGATCCCCGGACTGGCGGTGGCCGGCGTCGGCAGCGGCCTCGCCAACGCGATGCTCGCCCGGCTGGCCGTCGAGAGCGTCCCGGCCGACCGCGGGAGCATGGGCTCGGGCGCCAACAACACCGCGCGCTACACCGGCGCCGCCCTCGGCGTCGCGCTCGTGGGTACCGTCGCCACCGGCTCGTCCGGGGGCGGGCCCGGTGCGGCGTCCACCGCCCGTGCCCTCACCCACGGGACCAACGTCGCGCTGCTGCTCTCCGCGATCGTCGCCTTCCTCGGCGCCGCCCTCGCCGTGCTCATCCGCGACCGCCGCCCGGCCTGACGGCCGTGTTTCAAAGCCCGGTCCGGCGTCCTCGCCAGGCGGCTCGAACGCCGACCTGGCTCGGGCGAGCGCGACATCGCTCCGCGATCCGGCCGATGGGGCTCGCCTCCGACTTCGCCCCACCGGCCAGGCAACGCGCTCGCGCGACGGCCGGGGCACTTTGCGACAGGTCCTAGGCGAGCTCCTCGACGAACGCGGCGAGCTGGGCGAGGTTGCGGCACTCGTACATCGGCACGATCTCGTCGTAGCGGGAGGCGGCCGAGTCGCCGGTGTCCCACCGGTCGCGCGGCTCGGGGTTGAGCCAGTACGCGTGCCGCGCCCGGCCCGCCATGTCCCGCAGGATCGGCAGGGACAGCTCGCCGTAGTTGGACCGGGCGTCGCCCAGGATCAGCAGCGAGGTCCGCGGCCCGATCGCGTCGGCGTACCGGTCCTGGAAGACCTTGATGGCGTGGCCGTAGTTGCTGCGGCCGGTGATCCAGACCAGGTCGGCCTCGCGCGCCAGCCGCGTCATCGCGTCGGCGACGTCCACGCCCGGCGCGAAGAACTTGGTGATCTCGTCGGTGGCGTCGATGAACGCGAACGCCCGCACCTTGCTGAACTGCTCGCGCAGCGCGAACGTCAGCAGCAGCGTGAAGTGCGCGAACGCCGACACCGAGTCGCTGGCGTCGCACAAGACGACCAGCTCGGGCTTATGCGGGCGGCGCGGCCGGTGGTAGGTGGTCAGCGGCACCCCGCCGCTGGCGAGCGACGCCCGCACCGTCCGGCGGAAGTCGAGCCTGCCTCGGCTGCCGAGCCGCTGCCTCTGCGCGAGCCGGGTCGCCAGCCGCCGCGCGAGCGGGTACACCTCGCGCCGCAGCGCGGCGAGCTCGGCGCGGCGGGCCGAGGAGAAGTCGAGCCGCTCCAGCGGCGGGCGGACCGACAGCCGCGCGGTCCGCTCGACGCCGGTGTCCTCGGCGATCCGCCGCCGCACCTCGGCGCCGACCAGCTCCTCGAAGCGGGAGATGCGGTCGCGGAACGTGCGCCGCGCGACCCGCTCGGCCATACCGCCGCGCTCCCGCCCCTCCAGGACCGCGGCGAGCAGCCCGGCCATCAGAGTCTCGGGCGACATCGCGCCCAGCACCCCGGAGGAGAACCACGACTGCTGGCCCGGCGTCCGCCCGTACTCGCCGACCGCCGTGCGGGCGAACTGCCGCAGCGCGGGGTCGTCGCCCGACCGCAGCAGCCCGGCCAGCTCGCGGCGGCGGGCCTGCACCAGCGGGTCGAGCGGCGGCGGGACGGGCCGCCCGTCGGCGTCGAGCGTGCGGGCGGCCCGCCCGCCGGGCGCGTCCCCGGCGCCGACGCCGTCGCCGACGGCGGGCGGGAACCACAGGTCGAAGAGCATGTCGAAGGTCGGGCGGTGCGCCGGGCGCTTGACGAGGGTGGCGCCGCAGGCGGCGCGCAGCGCGTCCCGGTCGAGCAGGTCGATCACCTGCATCGCGCGGACCGCGTCCAGCCCCTCGGCGACCGACACCGGGAGCCCCGCCTCGCGCAGCGCGGCGACGAACCCGGTGTGCCGGTCAACGAGCGAGGCCATCGCGATCAGCCCTTCAGGCCGAGTTCCTTGACGGCCCGCTCCTGGTCGGAGACGTGCTTGAGGACGACGCCGAGGGTGCGCCCGACGGCGGCCTCGTCCAGCTCGTCCAGGCCGAGCGCGAGCAGCGTGCGGGCCCAGTCGACGGTCTCGGCGATCGACGGCGCCTTCTTGATCTCCAGATCGCGCAGCGTGCCGACCGTCCGCACCAGCTGCTCGGCCAGCTCGGCCTCGATGCCGGGGACCTGGGCCAGCACGATGTCCCGTTCCCGGCCCGGCGCGGGGTAGCCGAGGTGCAGGTAGAGGCAGCGCCGCTTGAGCGCCTCCGACAGCTCCCGGGCCGCGTTGGAGGTGATCAGCACGAACGGGCGGCGGACCGCCTCCACCGTGCCGAGCTCGGGGATGGTGACCTGGTAGTCCGACAGCACCTCCAGCAGCATCCCCTCCACCTCGACGTCGGCCTTGTCGGCCTCGTCGATGAGCAGCACCGTCGGGTCCTCGCGGCGGATGGCGGCCAGCAGCGGGCGCTCCAGGAGGAACTCCTCGGAGAAGATGTCCTCGTGGGTCTCCTGCCAGGCGCGGTCGGCCGGCGCGGCCTGGATGGCCAGGAGCTGCTTCTTGTAGTTGAACTCGTACAGCGCGCGGGCCTCGTCCAGGCCCTCGTAGCACTGCAACCGGATCAGCTCGGCGCCCGTGGCCGCCGCGACCGCCTTGGCCAGCTCGGTCTTGCCGACTCCGGCCGGGCCCTCCACCAGCAGCGGCTTGCCGAGCGCCTGCGCGAGGAACACCGTCGTCGCGATCGACTCGTCGGCGAGGTAGCGCACCCCGGCCAGCCGCCGGCCGGCCTCGGCGGGCGAGGAGAACAGCGGGTCGGTGTCGAGCGTCATCCCTTGCCCTTCGTGTGCTGCCGGACCTTGGTGTACGGCTGGTTGGTCCCGGCGAACAGCAGCTTGGCGCCGTGGTCGGTGAGCGTCGCGCCCCAGTAGGACGCGGTCTGCGGGTCGCCGCCCTCCCAGGAGAACCGGAACCTGTCCTTCCCCTCGGGGATGGCCTTCCCGCTCCAGAGCGTCTGCCCGCCCTTCATCCACACCCCGGACCCGTCCGCCTTGAACTGGAAGTGGTCCTTGGCGGTGCCCACCCACCGTCCGGTGAGCGGCTTGACCTGCGCGGCCGGCACCTCCGGCAGCGGGGCGAGCCTGGCGGGCGCCGCCGAACCGCCCTCCGCGGCCGGCGCGGGGTCCTTCTCCCCGCCGCTCCCGCAGCCCGCCAGGACCAGCACCACGGTGCCGGCCGCGACGGCCGCCGGAAGGGACGGGCGGAGCCGCACTCTCACGTGGACCTCCGGGAGATCTTTGAACGAAACGGCAGTTTACCGGCGGGACGCGCCCGGCTCCGACTCAGACCTGCGGGGTACCCGCCGGTTCCTCCCACCGGGGGAGGCACAGGGCGCCGCCCGGTGCCTATAACCGAACCATGACGATTCCACGCCTGCCGCGCGAGGACCTCACCGCGGCGATGGCAGCCCGGCGCGAGCTGGGCCCCGAGTACGACCAAGCGTTCATCGAGACCGTCGTCGGACGCATCGAGGAGACGCTCGCGGCCCGGAGCCCGGAGCCGGTGCGGGCGCCCGCACCGGCCGGCGTGCGGGCACGGGGCGACCGGGACACCGGCAGCCTCGCCATGGCGCTCATCTCGCTGATCGCGGCCATCCCGCTCAGCGCGATCGGGGTGGTGAACGCGGGGCTGCCCGGCCTGATCCTCGCCGGCGCGGTCATCGTGCTGGTGAACCTCACCTACACCTTCCGGCCCCGCCGGAACTGACCCCGCCCGCGCGCGACCGGCCGCGCGTACCGGGCGCGGCTCCGGGCCGCCCGGTCGCGGCGCCATGGCGGTCCTCCCATGGCACCGCGACCGTCGCATCGCGGTGCCCTACGACCGCCCGGTCACTTGCCGGGCTCGGGGTCGCGGGGCAGCCCGAGGAGCCGCTCGCCGATGATGTTGAGCTGCACCTCGGTGGTGCCGCCGTAGATCGTCATGGCGCGGCTGAACAGCATGGCCCGCGCCGCGATGCCGCTCTCGGCCATCGGCACCTCGGTGGTCGCCGCCGCGCCCTGCGCCGCCCAGCAGTAGTCGGCGACGTCCTGGTTGAACTGCACGCCGAGCAGCTTGCGGACGCTGGCCTCGGCGCCCGGCTCCACCCCGTTGAGCTGCTTGAGCGTGGTGCGCAGCCCGAGCAGGTCGATCGACTGGCCCTGCGCGACGAGCCGTCCGATCTCGGCCGCGGCGATCGCGTCGGGCTCCCGGCCCGCGAAGAAGCCGAGCAGCTCGGGCACGCCCATCCCGAGGCCGCCGCCGGTCGACAGCGACACCCGCTCGTTCGACAGGGTGTTGCGCGCGACCTGCCAGCCCTTGTCGACCTCGCCGACCACGCAGTCGTCGGGGACGAACACCTCGTCGAGGAACACCTCGTTGAAGATGGCCTCGCCGGTCAGCTCCTTGAGCGGCCGGACGTCCACGCCCTCGGACTTCATGTCGACCAGGAAGTAGCTGATGCCGTCGTGCTTGGCCGCGTCCGGGTCGGTGCGCGCGATGCAGAAGCCCCACTCGGCGAACTGCGCGACCGAGGTCCAGATCTTCTGGCCGGTGAGCCGCCAGCCGCCCTCGACCCGCTCGGCCCGCATCGACAGCGAGGCCAGGTCGGAGCCCGCGCCCGGCTCGCTGAACAGCTGGCACCACACCATCTGCCCGCGCAGCGTCGGCCGCAGGAACCGCTCCTTCTGCTCCTCGGACCCGTAGCGCACCAGCGACGGCACCAGCCAGGCGCCGATCACCAGGTTGGGCGCCTTGACCTTGGCGGCCCGCAGCTCCTGCTGGATGAGGATCTGCTCGACCGGCCCGGCGCCGCGTCCCCACGGCTGGGGGAAGTGCGGGACGGTCCAGCCCTCGTCGCCCATCCTGGCGTGCAGCGCGTTCTTGTCCTCGATCGCGGCGAGCTCGGCGACCTCGGCGCGAATCCGCTCGCGCAGCGGCTGCGCGCCCGCGTCCAGCTCCAGCTCGACCGGACGGCGCCCGCCGTCCAGCGCGAGCCCGGCGACCTTGGCCGCCCACCGCTTGGACGGGCCGAGCAGCGCCCGCAGCGTCAGGGCGCGCCGCAGGTAGACGTGCGCGTCGTGCTCCCAGGTGAACCCGATGCCGCCCAGGATCTGGATCGCGTCGCGGGCGGCCTGCACCCCCGCGTCACCGGCGATGACCGCCGACACCGCGGCGGCGAAGCCCGCCTCGTCCGCGCCCTCGTCCAGCGCGCGGGCGGCGTCCCACGCGGCGGCGCGGGCCTGCTCCAGCACGATCAGCATCCGGGCGGCCTTGTGCTTGACGCCCTGGAACTGCCCGATCGGGCGGCCGAACTGCTCGCGCACCTTGGCGTACTCCGACGCCGTGGTGACCAGCCAGCCCGCGAGCCCGGCGGCCTCGGCGCCGAACAGCGCCGCGGCCAGGTCGCGGACCCGGTCGCCGGTCAGCCCGTCCAGCACCCGGCCGGCGGGCACCGCGAGCCCCTCGGCCTCGACCCGGGCGACCCGGCGGACCCGGTCCAGGCTCTCCACCGCGGTGACGGTCAGCCCGGCGGCGTCGACCGCCACCCACTCCTCGTCGTCCCCGACCGCGACCGGGAGCACGAGGAGGTCGGCGAGCCCCGCGCCCAGCACCGTCGCGGCGGTGCCCGTGACCACCAGGGCGCCGCCGTCCCGGCGGCCGGTCAGGGTGCCGTCCAGCGCGACCGCGGCGGTCTTGGCGCCGCCGGCGAGCGCGGGCAGCAGCTCACCGCGCGCCTTGGCGTTGCTGGAGGCGTCGACCACGGCGCTCGCCAGCACGGTCGGCAGGAACGGGCCGGGGGCTGCGGCGCGGCCCAGCTCCTCCAGCACGACCGACAGCTCCAGCAGGCCGTAGCCCTGCCCGCCGTGCTCCTCGTCCAGATGCAGGCCGAGCAGGCCCTGCTCGGCCAGGGCCGACCAGAACGGCGGCCTGCTCTCCTCGCCGGCCTCCAGCGCAGCCCGTACGACCGTCGCCGGAATGTTGCGCTCGGCGAACCCGCGCACCGACTCGGCGAGTGCCTCATGCTCTTCGGTCAGCCCGATGGCCATTCGTCACCTTCTCTCAGCCCGCAGTTGATCCAGATTCTAGAACAGCATTCGGATCTCGTGGGGCCGTGACGTTACTCTCTAGTCACTTTCCTTCGGCGGACGGTCCCGGAACCGCCGGCTCGGCCTCGGCGGCCTCGTCCGCGGCCTCTCCGGCGACCGCCGCCGGCCGCGGCGCCGCGGCCAGGCTCGCGACCGTGGTCGCCACCAGCGTGCCCGCGATGACCGCCAGCGACAACCAGATCGGCACCTCCGGCGCCCAGGCCACGCCGTACTCGTGCAGCGCGTGGAAGATCAGCTTCAGCCCGATGAACCCCAGGATGAACGCCAGCCCGTGCCCCAGGTAGACCAGCCGGTCGGTCAGCCCGCCCAGCAGGAAGAACAGCTGCACCAGCCCCATCAGGGCGAACGCGTTGGCGGTGAACACCAGGTAGGGCTCGGTGGTCAGACCGAAGATCGCCGGAATGGAATCCAGCGCGAACAGCACGTCGGTGGAGCCGATCGCGATCATCACGATCATCAGCGGGGTGACCGCCCGGCGTCCGCCGCGGCGGGTGAGGAACCGGTCGCCGTCGTACTCGTCGCTGGTCGGGATCACCCGCCTGGCCCAGCGCAGCAGGACGTTCTCCTTGACCTCCTCCGACTCGCCACCGCCGCGCACCAGCCCGTAGGCGGTCCACATGAGGAAGCCGCCGAAGATGAAGAACACCCAGGTGAAGTTGGCGATGGCCGCCGCGCCGACCGCGATGAACGCGCCGCGCAGCACCAGCGCGATCACGATCCCGGCCATCAGCACGGTGTGCTGCGCGTGCTTGGGCACCGCGAACCGGGTGAGGATCACCATGAAGACGAAGAGGTTGTCGACGCTGAGGCTCTTCTCGGTGACGAACCCGCCGAAGTACTGGGCGGCGTACTCCCCGCCGGCGAAGGCCCACACGCCGAGGCCGAACAGCACGGCGAGGCCGACGTAGACGACCGTCCAGAAGGCGGCCCGGCGGGCGGTGAACTCTCTGGTGTCACCGCGATGGATGACGAACAGGTCGACGGCGATGACGGCGAGGATGCCGGCCAGGGTCAGGGCCCAGACCAGGGGTGATACGTGCATGTGAAACCTTCGGCGGACGGTTGTGGGCGCCGGAGGTCTCTCCCGCCCTGGAACCGGTACGGGCCGAAGGTCCCGGGCCGGTGCGGACCGGCCGTGCTGACGAGACCAACGCGCGGGGATACTCCCCTCCACTGCCTCCTTAAACGGGAGACCGCCGCGACCCGTTCCATGATTCGCCGACTTTGCGCATCAGCGCACGAACCGGGCACCAGGGCGCCGCGCCCGGAAGCCCGCTAGGCGCCGCTGCGCAGCTCGGTGTACAGGCCCGCGAGCTGCTCGACGGCGTCGTCCTCGGTGGGCAGCGCGGCGGCCCGCTGCGCGGCGGCGGCACCGAGCCGCACGGCCAGCGCCGGATCGTCCAGGACGCGGCTCACCGCCCGCTCCAGTGCCCCGGCGTCGCCCTGCGGAACCAGCAGCGCGGCCTCGCTCTCGGGTCCGTGCAGCAGGGACGCGCCGGGTTCGCCACCCCCACTGCCCGCCGTGCCCGCGCCGTCGCCCGTCCCGCCGCCGGCGCCGTCACCAATCGGCCGGCCCGTTCCGACGAGCTGCGGGATCCCGCCCACACGGGTGGCGACCAGGGGCCGTCCGGCGCGCAGGATCTCCTGGACGATGAGCGGCTGCCCCTCCCACACGCTCGGCACCACCGCGATGTCGGCGGCGGCGAGCAGCTCGGGGACGTCGGCGCGCCGTCCGAGCAGCCGCACCGGGAGCCCCTCCGCGTCGATCCGCGCACGCAGCTCGCCCTCCAGCGGCCCGTCCCCCACGATCGCGACGAGCGGCGGCGGGGTGCGCCCGCCCCACGTCTTCGCGGCGTCCAGCAGCGTCGGCAGCCCCTTCTGGTCGGCCAGCCGGCCGACGGTGAGGATGAGCGGCCGGTCGCCCACGCCCAGCTCGGCGCGGAGGTCGGCGCGGACCGCCGGGCCCGGCTGCGCGCCCGGCGCGGGCGCCGGGACCAGTGCGCGCCCGACCGAGCGGGCGCCGAGCTCGCGCATCCGCTCCTCCAGGTCGGGCGAGACGCCGAGGACCCGGCCCGCGCCGCGCGCGACGAGGCGTTCGAGGGCGCCATAGACGGCGGCGGTGCGCCCCCCGGCGATGACGGCGTTGTGCAGCGTCACCACGATCGGCGGGCCGCCGCGCGAGAACCGCAGCGGCCCGGGGGCCAGCCGGGCGCAGGCCGTGACCGTCAGGGCCCCGGCGCGCAGCCCGTGCGCGTGGACGACGTCGGCGTCCCGCAGCAGCGTGCGGAGCCGCGCGACCGCCCTGGCGTCGTGCACCGGCCGCGGCCGGTCGGCGAGGTCGACCTCGGCGAAGCGCGCGCCCGCGGCGGCGAAGCCGAAGAGCTCCTCGGTCGCGGCCGGCCCGCAGACCATCACCCGCGCGCCCCGTCCGGCCAGCCCGGCGGCGACCGAGCGCACGTGCCGGCCGACCCCGCCGGCGCTGGTGCCGAGCACTATCGCGACGCGCAGGCCGTCCATGGCGGTCTCCGGCATCTCCCGTTCAGACATTTCGCGTGACCTTCCGGCTGAGGACGGCCCGCAGGTCACGGCCGTCGACCACGAACACGATCGTGAGGAACACCGCTCCGGCGATCACCGCGGCGAGCAGGCCGACGCCCATGGTGCGGACCTGGCCGCCCGTCCCGAGCACCGCCGCGGTGGCGTGGCCCGCGGCCCCGCCCGCGGCGGCCCCGGCGAGCGCGGCCGCCAGAACGCGCGGCACTCCGCGCACCGCCGCCCGCCCCCTGGCCCGGACGAGCGTCGCCAGCAGCAGGATCCCGGCCACGGTCATGCCGGTCGCGTTGCCGAACCCGAGCGCCGCGACCACCCACCTCCGGTCGACCCAGAACACCAGCGCCAGGTCGGCGCCCATCACCACGAGCCACCCCGCGACGACGGCGAGCGCCCCCATCCTGCCACGGTGGCAGGCGTACAGGACGCGGCCGAGATGCGCCACCAGGCCGTATCCGAGCAGCCCCGGCGCAAACGCGAGCACCGCCCGGCCCAGCACCTCCTGCTGCCCGGCACTGCCGGGGTTGAACACCACCGCGACCGGCGAGGCGACCGCCGCCAGCACGCCGGCGCCCGCGCACGACACCAGGATCACCGCGCGCGTCGTCGAAGCGGTGATCCGGTCGAACTCCGCCGCGTCGGCCGCGCCGGTGCGCGCCGACAGCATGGGGAACGCGCTGGTCGCGATGGGCACCGCCAGGATCGCCCACGGCAGCAGGTAGATCGCCCAGGCGTACTGGTAGTTGGCGAGGGCGCCGTCCGTGCCCTGATAGCTCAGCCGCACCACCAGCAGCGCCGAGAGCTGCTGCGCCGCGACCGTGGCGAGGCCGGCGACCGCGAGCCGCCGCACGTGCCGCGCCACCCCGTCGGGGAAGCGCAGCGTGGGCCGCAGCCCGAGCCTCAGCCGCCACGCCGCGACCCCGGCGGTGGCCGCCATCGCCACCCCGCCGAGCGCGGTGCCGGCCGACAGCGTCAGCTCGGCGTCCAGCGGCAGCCCGGCCAGGTCGTTCTCGAAACCGCGGCCGAGCGGCGCGAACACCACGTAGGCGCCGATCACCACCAGGCTGGACATCAGCGGCGCCAGCGCGGGCGCGACGAACCGCCGGTGCGACTGGAGCAGCCCGTACAGGACGACGGCCAGCCCGTACATGATCATCTGCGGCGCCATGACCGCCAGCATGTCGCCGCCGACCGTGACGATGTCGGACCGGGAGCAGCCGTTGAGGTCCGCGCCGACCAGCAGTTCCATGATCGGCCGGGACGCCAGCGCGATCAGCAGCGACAGCGGCACCATCAGCAGCGCGATCCAGGTCAGCAGCGCCGAGGCGATCCGGCGCACCTGCTCGCGGTCGCCGCGTTCGGCCGGGCCGGCCAGCACCGGCACGACCATGCTGGCCAGCGCGCCGCCCGCGACGATCTCGTACACGATGCTGGGGAACTGAGTGGCGGTGAAGTACGCCTGGCTGAGGCAGGACGTGGTGACGGTCTGCGAGAAGACGTAGGTGCGCCCGAACCCGGCCAGCCGCGACAGGACGGTGATGACCCCGATGACCAGGGCCGCGCCCGCGAGACCGCCGGTGAGGCGGCGGAGGCTCGGTGTCACAGTGGTCGGCTCACAGTGGTCGGCTCACAGGGGTCGGGCACAGGGGTCGGGGCACAGGGGTCGGGGCACAGGGGTCGGGGCACAGGGGTCGGGGCACAGGATCTGGCTCACGGGATCGTCGGTGCGTCGCAGAAGCGGAGGCGCGGGGCTCCCGGACGGGGCTGCCGGACGGGGCGGCGGGGTGACCGGACCGTCCGGGCCGGGAAGCGGGGCTCTCAGGACGCGGGGTCGTTCGCGACGCTGCTCTCGGCCGCGCCCTGCTGCCGCGGCACGGAGGCGGCGCCCCCCGAGGGGACGCCGACGGAGGCGTCCGGGACCGGGACCGGGGCGGCGACCGGGCGGCGGCCCAGCATGTCGATCCGGTTCAGCGCCGGAGTGCGCGCGATCACCTTGGTGAAGCTGACGAACTCGCTGGCGGCGTTGAGGCCGACCAGGCCGGCGAGCACCGCCAGCCGCGGGCCGCGGCCCAACCGGGTGGCGGCCAGGCCGAGCAGCGCGCCGAGCGCGTTGGACCCGGTGTCGCCGAGCATCGCCCGCTCGGCGAGGTCTTCGGGGAGCAGCGCCGCGGCGGCGCCGAGCGGCGCGGCGGCCACGGCCGGGCCGCGCGCGGCCAGCGCCAGCGGAACTCCGGTGATCAGCCCGACCTTGATCGCCCGGCCGGGGCGCAGGTCGAACAGGTTCATCAGGTTGGCGCCGCCGGCCACGATCGCGCCGTTGACCAGGGTGTCGAACCCGCGGCCGGCGCGGGTCGGGGCGGGCGACCCGGCCACCGCCGCGGCGGCCAGGCCGGTCGCGCCGATGCCGAGGATCTTCACCGCGCCGCTGGTGACCTCGCCGCGGGCCAGTGCGCCGAGATGCCCCTTGAACCCGCGCGACGACGCCGAACCGGCCAGGTCGTCGTAGCCGCCGAGGACGCCGGAGCCCACCCCGGCCAGCAGCGCGGCGGCGCGCGTCCGGCCGCCGCCGAGGCCGGGGGCCAGCAGCCCGCCCGCCGCGGCGCCCGCGACGAACGCGGGCCCCTCCAGCAGCGTGACGGGCTCGCCGCGGTGGTTGGTGCGGCCCCACGCCTCGTCGCCGCCCAGGCCGTTGAACCCGGGCGGACGCCGCGTCAGCGCGGTGTAGGCCGCTCGTGCGGCGACGGCGCCGAGCGCGGTGCCGGCCAGCAGGCGCGCTCCCCTGGCCGAGCCGGAAGCGATGCGTCGGTTCATCGAGGTCATCCGTTCTTCCCCGCCGTGGGCGCGGGCGAGGGCAGGTAACCGCCGACGCCCGAGCCGATCCCGTAGTGCCCGGACTTGCCGCTCAGCTCGTTCTGCAACGCCAGGATCGTCACCACCCGGCCCGAGGCGGTGTCCACCATGTCACCGGTGGAGACCGACTTCTCGGCGTCGGAGTCGCGCAGCGCCTTGATCAGCCCGCCCTCCTGAGCGGCGGTGAACGGGCCACCGACGACGGTACCGCGATCGGCGGCGTCCAGGGCGGTGGCCAGAGAGATCAGCGCCTTGTTGTCGACCTCGCCGCCCTCGCCGTACGGCGCGGACGGCGCGATCACCACCGCGAGCGTGGCGTGCTGGCCGGGCTTGCCGCTGGTGGTGACGTACCCGGCCTGCCTGAAGCCGTTCAGGACGGCGCCGCCGGTGGCGTCCTCGCGTCCGCTCTTGGCGGCGTCACGGGTGACGATGGCGCTCGCGAGCACCGCGCCCGCCTTCTCGTAGGCGCCGGCGGTGCCGGGCAGGTCCAGGTCCTCGGGCTTGAGCCGGGCGGCGAGCTCGTCGACGCTCTCGACCTGGTCGTCGTCGAGGAACTTCTTCTGCACGGTGACGCGGCCGGTGACCGCGGCGCCGGCGTTCTTGGCCAGCTCGCTGACCTGCTCGATGCTGTCGTTGCTCGCGCCCGGGGTCTCGATGACGACCACGGACTGGCCCTTCAGCCGGTCGGCGACGATCTGCGGGGCGAGCCCCCCGGCGAACCGCTCCTCGCCGTCGATCTGGTGCTGCATCTGCCGCTGCTGCTGGCGCGCGTCGTTGGCACTCTTGGCCGCCGCGCTCGCCTGCCTGCGCAGTGTGTCGGTCACCGAGCCGGACAGGGTCGTGGACCCCAGCACGATGCCGAGCGCCAGCGCGAGGAAGATCGCGACGATGGAGACGAGGTGGTATCGGAAATCGATCACGTGAAGAGTCCGGTCAGCCAGAAGAGGAAGGCGTGCCAGCGGTCGGCCAGCAGGGGACGGATGACGTCCCCCGCCGGTGACATGAACACGGCGGTGGTGATGGCGACGAACGCGCCGAGGACCAGGAACAGCAGCGACCAGGTGGAGATCCGGCTGCGGTAGAGCCGGCTCACCCCCTTGGCGTCGACGAGCTTGCTGCCCACCCGCAGCCGGGTGAGGAACGTGCTGGCCATCCCGGCCCGGCCCTTGTCGAGGAACTCCACCATGTTGGCGTGCGTGCCGACCGCGACGATGAGCGTGGCGCCCTTGTCGTCGGCGAGCAGCATCGCGATGTCCTCGCTGGTGGCGGTGGCGGGGAACACCACCGCCTCCCGGCCGAGCTCGTGCACCCGCTTGAGCCCGGGTGCCCGCCCGTCCCGGTAGGCGTGCACGACGATCTCGGCCCCGCAGGTCAGCGCGTCGTCGGAGACCGAGTCCATGTCGCCCACGATCATGTCGGGGCGGTAGCCGGCCTCCAGCAGCGCGTCGGCCCCGCCGTCCACCCCGATCAGCACCGGCCGGTACTCGCGGATGTAGGGGCGCAGCGTGGCGATGTCCTCGCGGTAGTGGTAGCCGCGCACCACGATCAGCGCGTGCCGGCCGTCGATCCTGGTCTCCACGTCCGGGACGCCGACGCCGTCGATGAGCAGGTCGCGCTCGCGCTTGACGTACTCCATCGTGTTGGCGACGAACGCCTCGAGCTGGTGCGCCAGCCCCGCCTTGGCCTCGACCAGCGCGGTCTCGACGGACTCGGCCGTCTGCGCGGTGCCCTTGGCCACCACGTCCTCGCCGCGGTGCACCGCTGGCCCCTCGACGCGGACCTGCTCGCCCTCGGCCAGCTTGGCGAAGATCTCCGGGCCGACGTCGTCGACCAGCGGGATGCCGGCGTCGAGCAGGATCTGCGGGCCGAGGTTCGGATAGCGGCCCGAGATGCTCGGCGCGACGTTGACCACCGCGCCCACCTCGCAGGACACCAGCGCCTCGGCGCTGACCCGGTCGAGGTCGACGTGGTCGATCACCGCGACGTCGCCGGGCTGGAGCCGCTTGGTCAGGTCCTTGGTGCGGCGGTCGAGCCGCACCGTGGCGCTGACCCCCGGCCGGCCCTCGTCACGGCTCCTGCCCAGCGCGAGCACGCGCCGCGGCAGTCGCTGTGCGAGCCGGGCGCGCCGTTCGGTGATCGGAGACGGGTCGTTCATCGCTTGCCATCCTGCCAGAGCGCGAGGGGTGACACCGGCAACGGCGGCGGGCGGGGCGTCACTCTCTGTCGCATCGGGACGCTTCGCTCGGGTCGTGCCGGCCCACCGTCGGTCGGGGGGCGCCGGGACGGGCCGGGGCGCACCGGCGGGAACGCCGGCGCCCCCGGCCTCACCGTTCCTCGGCGGCGAGCTCCAGGAGCTCCTCGGCGTGCGCCCGGCCGAGCTCGGAGTCCTCCATGCCGGCCAGCATCCGGGACAGCTCCCGCACCCGGCCCTCCCGGTCGAGGGCGGTCACGCCGCTGCTGGTGACGGTGCCGTCGTCGGACTTCTCCACCAGCAGGTGCTGGTCGGCGAACGCGGCCACCTGCGGGAGGTGGGTGACCACGATCACCTGCGCGTTGCGGGCCAGCCGGGACAGCCGCCGCCCGATCTCCACCGCGGCCTTGCCCCCGACGCCCGCGTCGACCTCGTCGAACACGAACGTGGGCACCGGGTCGGCGCCGGCGAAGACCACCTCGATCGCCAGCATCACCCGCGACAGCTCGCCGCCCGACGCGCCCTTGTGCAGCGCCAGCGGCGGTGAGCCGGGGTGCGGGGCGAGCCGCACCTCCACCTCGTCGGCGCCGTGCGGGCCGTACCCGCCCGCCTGGGTCACCGTGACCTCGACCCGCGCGTGCGGCATCGCCAGCGCCGTCAGCTCGGCGGTGACGGCGGCGGAGAACCGCTCGGCGGCGCGGCCCCGGACCGCCGTCAGCTCGGCGGCCTCGGCGGCCAGCCGGTCGGTGAGCTCGGCGTGCTCGGCGGTCAGCTCCTCGATGCGGCCATCGTCGCCCTCCAGCTCGGTCAGCCGCGCCGCGGACCGCCGCGCCCACTCCAGCACCTCGTCGAGCGTCTCGCCGTACTTGCGGGTCAGCGAGGTCAGCACGGCGCGGCGTTCCTGAGCGGCGGCCAGCAGCGCGGGATCGGCGTCGACCGACTCGGCGTAGGACGCCAGGTCGGTCGAGACGTCCGAGACCAGGTAGCCGGCCTCGGCGAGCCGGTCGGCGAGGCCGGCCAGCTCGGGGTCGTGCTCGCGGACGGCCTCCAGCGCGTTGCGGGCCGTGCCGAGCAGGCTCACCACGTTCGCCGCCTCGAACGCCGCGGCCGGGTCGCCGAGCAGCGACTCGTGCGCCGCGTCGGCGGCGCCGCGCAGCGCGTCCGCGTGGCCGAGACGCTCGGACTCGGCGGCCAGCGCGGCGTCCTCGCCCGGCTTGGGGTCGGCCTTCTCGATCTCCTCCAGGCCGAAGCGCAGGTGCTCGGCCTCCTGGGCGCGTTCGCGCGACCGGGTGGTGAGCTCCTCGAGCAGCGCGCCGACCTGGCGGTGCCGCTGGTAGGCGCGGGTGTAGGCGCTCATCGGCTTGGTCAGCTCCCCGCCCGCGTAGCGGTCGAGCGCGCCGCGCTGCCGCGTCGCCTGCAACAGCCGCTGCTGGTCTGACTGCCCGTGCACGGCCACCAGGTCGTCGGCCAGGTTGATCAGCAGGCTCACCGGGACCGACCGGCCGCCCAGGAACGCCCGGGAGCGGCCCTCGGCCGACACCGAGCGGGTGATGATCAGCGCGCCGTCGTCCAGCAGGCCGCCGGCCTCCTCGACCCGCTCGACCACCCGGCTCCCCGGATCGACCACGATCCGGCCCTCCACGTGGGCGCGCGGCGCGCCCGGCCGGACCCGCTGCGGGTCGGCACGGCCGCCGAACAGCAGGCCCAGGCTGGTGACCACCATCGTCTTGCCGGCCCCGGTCTCGCCGGTCACGACATTGAAGCCCGGGGACAGATCGAGCACGGCCTCGTCGATCACTCCGAGGCCCTGGATCCGCACCTCATCGACCATCGGACGCACCAGCGTCACAACCCCTCGCAAACGATCCCGGTTCAGCGCCTCGCAGGTGAGATTACCGCCCTCGTCCGGATCAGGCTGCCCCGCCGGACGCGGGCGCTCCCCCTCCCCCGGTGACGGGGATCCCCTCCACCTGCGCGTCCTCTCCCGGCGCGGACGGGACGGCGGGCTGGCGAACCCGGCCGCGCCATCCGGTGACGGGAAGCCCGAACTTGGTGACCAGCCGGTCGGTGAACGGGGTCAGGTGCAGGCGCGCCAGCCGGACCGGCTCGGCCCCCCTGCGCACCTCGACGCGCGCGCCCGGGGGCAGGTCGAGCGTGCGGCGGCCGTCGCACCACAGCACCGCGCGCGGGGTGCCCGGCAGCACCTCGACCGCCACCACCGAACGCGGCGACACCACCAGGGGCCGCGAGAACAGCGAGTGCGCGCTGATCGGGACGACCAGCATCGCCTCGACCTCCGGCCACACCACCGGCCCGCCCGCCGAGAACGCGTACGCGGTGGAACCGGTCGGGGTGGCGCACACCACACCGTCGCAGCCCCAGTTCGACAGCGGACGGCCGTCGATCTCGGCGACGACCTCAAGCATCCGCTCCCGCTCGGCCTTCTCGACCGTCGCCTCGTTGAGCGCCCACGTGGTGCCCGACACGCTCCCGTTGCGGCGGACCACCACGTCGATGGTCATCCGCTCCTCCACCTCGTAGCGGCGGGTGACCACCCGGTCGACGGTCGCGGCCAGGTCCTCCCGCTCGGCCTCGGCGAGGAACCCCACGTGGCCGAGGTTGACGCCGAGCAGCGGGGTGCCCGCCGAGCGCGCCAGGTCGGCCGCGCGCAGCAGCGTCCCGTCGCCGCCCAGCACCATGACCACCTCGGCGCCCTCGGCCGCCGCAGCGGTCCGGGGCATCGCCTCCACCCCGCCGCAGCCGATGTCCTCGGCCTCTCCGGTCAGCACGCGCACCGCGATCCCGGCTTCGCTCAGCCGCTCGATGACCAGCTGGGCGCTGCGGACCGCCTCCGGCCGTCCGGTATGCGCGACGACCAGCACCGATCTCTCGCTCACTGGGGGCCCTCCGTGATGGCCTGGGCCAGGTCGGCCTCGTTCAGGTGCGGCGCGCCCGCGCGCAGCCACAGGAAGTACTCGACATTGCCCGACGGGCCGGGCAGCGGGCTCGCCGTCACCCCGAGCACGCCGAGTCCCAGCGTCGCAGCATGGCCGGCGACGCCGCGCACCGCCTCCGCCCGCAGCTCCGGCTCGCGCACCACACCACCCGCCCCGACCCGGTCCTTGCCCACCTCGAACTGCGGCTTCACCATCACGGCGTAGTCGGCGTCCGGGGCCACGCAGCGCTGGACCGGGCCGAGCACCAGCCGCAGCGAGATGAACGACAGGTCGCCCACGACCAGATCCGGCGGCGGCGTCCCCAGCATCTCGGGTTGAAGCTCGCGGATGTTCACCCGCTCGAGCACCGTGACCCGGTCGTCGGTGCGCAGCGGCCACGCGATCTGGCCGTAGCCCACATCGACGGCGTACACGTGCGCGGCTCCGGCGCGCAGCAGCACGTCGGTGAACCCGCCGGTCGACGCGCCCGCGTCGAGGCACCGCCGCCCCGCGGTCTTCAGGCCGCCGAACGCCTCCAGCGCCCCGGCGAGCTTGTGCCCGCCGCGCGAGACGTACTCGGGGCCCGAATCGGCCTCCTCCACCAGGACCGCCGCGCCCATGTCGACCTGGGTGGCGGCCTTGCCCGCCACCTGGCCGCCGACCCGGACCCGGCCGTCGGCGATCAACTGGGCGGCCTGCTCCCGGGACCGGGCCAGCCCCCGCCGCACCAGCTCGGCGTCCAGCCTCCGCCGGCTCACGACCGCGCGCCCGGCGCACCGGGAACCGACGAACGCCCCGAACCCCACTGAGCACTGGGAACCGGCGGCTCACCGGGCATCGGCGGACGCCCCGAGACAGGCTGGGCCCCGGGAACAGGCTGGGCCCGGGGAACAGGCTGGGCCCGGGGAATCGGGGGACGCCCGGGGAACGGCTGTGCTCCGGGGCTCGGCGGCGGCCCAGGGCGGCCCGCCGCCGTCGCGGGTGCGGACGGCTCGTCCTGATCGGCCGAGACCAGCAGCTCCTGGAGCCGCTGGTGGACGTCCTCGAAGATCTCCGCATGCGCGGCGACCGGCGCTCCCGCCAGCTCGGCGAGCCGGCCGAGCGCGGCGTCCACCCGCGGGTCCCCGGTCGCCGGGGGCGCCTCGCGCTGGGGCGCGGGCACCGGCACCCGCACCGGCTCAGCCGCGGCCTCGTCGGACATCACCTTCACCTCCAAGAAAAGAGCCCGACCGCATGCCGCGGGTCGCTTCGGGCTCACTCAGAACGCTACCGTCCCTTCACGACATCGTTGTCGACCGAACGGGGAACGGCCTGACCATGGCGAACGAGGACGATTGCCGCGCCGCGCTCGACCGGATCGCCGGGCGGCTGGCGGAGGTCGACGCCGACCGGCTCGCCGAGCACGCGGTCGAACGGACCATCAGCTGCCAAATCACCGACCTCGGAGTCGCCTACCGGACCCGGCTGCACGCCGGCGGGCTCGACCCGTTCGAGCCCGCCGCCGACGCGGGCACCGCCCAGGTGCGCATCACCGTCGGCGCCGCCGACCTGATCGCCCTGGCCGCCGACGAGCTGAACCCGGCCAAGGCGTGGGCGACCGGCCGACTCAAGATCGAGGCGAGCTTCTTCGACCTCCTGCGCCTGCGCAAGCTGCTCTGACCGCGCGTCAAAGGTCCAGGCGGCCCAGCGCCCCGGTCACCTCCTCCATGGTCACGGGCTCCTCCGTACGCCACGCGGCACCGGCCAGCGCGCGCAGGCCGTCGTAGGGGTCACCGGCCCCCCTGAGCTCGATCCGTCCGCCCGGCACGGCGGTCCAGCCCCCGCACAGGTAGCGGTCGCCGTCCCAGCGGACTTCAGGGTGGGGGACGAGCAGCCCGGTCAGGTCGGGCGCCAGGTAGGTCGGGCGGTGCCGCGGCCCGGCGGTCAGCAGGGCCGCGGGATCGGTCACGCCGGTGAACACCAGCAGGCTGTCCGCGCCGCCGTTGTGCGCGCCCTCGATGTCGGTGTCGAGCCGGTCGCCCACGACCAGCGGGCGGCGCGCCCCGGTGCGGAGGATCGACTCGTGGTGCAGAGGGCGCTCCGGCTTGCCGGCGAGGATCGGGGCCGTCCCGGTGGCGGACGTGATGACCTGGAGCAATGACCCGTTGCCCGGGAGCGGCGGACCGTCCCCACCGGGAAGGGTGAGGTCACCGTTGGATCCGACGAACAGCGCGCCTTGGGCCACCGCCCGGGCGCCCTCGGCGATGAGCCCGTACGACAGCCCGGGGGTGAACCCCTGCACGACGGCCGCCGGCCGCTCGGACGCGGTGGAGACCGGCCGCAGCCCCCGGGCGTACAGGGCCTGCCTGAGGCCCATGCCGCCCACCACGAGCACCGCCGCCCCGGCGGGGAGCCGCTCGGCGAGCAGGCGGGCCGCCGCCTGCGCCGAGGTCACCACGT
This sequence comes from Spirillospora sp. NBC_01491, assembly GCF_036227065.1. Taxonomy (GTDB): domain Bacteria; phylum Actinomycetota; class Actinomycetes; order Streptosporangiales; family Streptosporangiaceae; genus Spirillospora; species Spirillospora xylanilytica. The sequence continues at coordinate 216,979 of NZ_CP109432.1, read as the reverse complement.
CCTCGGCGGTCGCGGGGACGCCCACGTCGCTGAGCAGGGCCGCCACCGCGGAGGGCGTGCGGGAGGCGTTGTTGGTGACGAACGCCAGCCGCTGCCCCGCCGCCCGCGCCTTGGCGAGCGACTCCGCCGCCGCGGGCACCGGGCGGTGGCCGATGTAGACGACGCCGTCGAGGTCGAGCAGGGCGACGTCGTACGCCTCGCTCAAGGGCCTGTCGCAAGCCTTCATCGGGCTCCCATCGCTACTCGTCGTGTCGCCGGCCGTCACCGGCGGGCGCCGAGGATGGCGCGCACATGCCGGAGGGCGTTGGCGTAGTCCTTGTTGTCGGGGCGCATGGCCACGGCGAGCGCCAAATGCTCGACCGCCTCCTCGAACTCGCCCATCCGGCTCAGCGAGAGCCCGAGCCCGAACAGCGCGTAGTCCTCTGCCGGCTCCTCCCGAACAATCAGCCGGAAGCTCTCGGCCGCCTCGGCGAACCGCCGCGTCCCGAACTGCGCACGAGCCAGCGCCTCCCGGATGCTGAGCGAACCCGGCTCAGCCTCGGCCGCCCGGATCAGCAACTGAAGCGCAGCCGCAGCACTACCGGACCCGAGCAGCTCAAGTCCCCGCGTGTACCACTCGTACACACCGCCCTCCGGCACAACGCCTCCACCCTTGTAGCCCCTGACCCGGCACAGAAGGACGCCCTGTCCACCCGGCGGGATTCTCCTCATCTGGACGATTCCTCACCCAGCGATCTGTTCGGCGCGAACAAGAGCACTTGCCGCGCAGGCAGGCGCCCACTCCCCGCACCACCGCCCGTGGCACCGCCCGCACCACCGCCCGTGGCGCCGTTCGCAGCACTCCCCGCCGCGTCCGAGGCAGCACTCCCGACGGGGGAACTCCCAGCCCACGGCCGGCTGGGGAGCGCGCTGCCCGGGAGGAGGAGTGCTCCGCCTGTGGGACGGTCACCCTCCGAGGACGGGACCGCACCGCGCGCGGAGGGATGCCCGCACGGGGAATCCTCCGCTCGTCCAGGTTCTTGAACACTCATGTGGACCTCCCCTCGGACTACGATCACCACGACGGTACCCGGCCGTCACATGACCGCCCGCCGGTGATTACCATGCCCACAGTGGACGACGACCTCCCCTCCGAGCTCGGGCCTGAGGAGTTCAGCGCCTGGGTCTTCGGCGCATCGGGGCCGCGGGCCGAGGACGGCCTTGTGCTGGCGCCCTTCCGCGGTGTCCGCTTCGTCCCGGACGTCGCCGGGGACCTCGCCTCGGTCACCACGCCGCCCTACGACCTGATCGACGACGACGCCGTCCGGCGGCTGCTGGCCAGCGGTGGCCACAACGTGGTCCGCCTCATCCTGCCGCGCCCCGCCGAGCAGGGGTACCGCGAGGCGGGCGAGACGCTCCGGCGCTGGCTGGCCGAGGGCGCGCTCGCCACCGACGCCGAGCCGGCCCTGTACGTGTACGAGGCGGCCGAGCGGGGCCAGGTGCGGCAGCGTGGGCTCATCGGCGGGCTCGGGCTGCGCGCAGAGGCCGACGCCGTCGTCCTCCCCCACGAGAACGTCTTCCCCGGACCCGTCCGCGACAGGCTGGCCCTGATGTCGGCGGCCCGCGCGAACCTGGAGCCGATCTTCCTCGTCTACGAAGGGGGCGGGGACGCCGCCCGGATCGTCGACGAGGCCGCCGCCGCAACGCCGCTGCTGGAGTTCCACGCCGACGACGGGCTGACCCATCGCCTCTGGCAGATCACCGACCCCGGCCTGCACGACCGGATCGCCGCGGATCTGCGCGACCGGCAGGCGCTCATCGCCGACGGACATCACCGCTACGCGACGTACCGCGCCCTCCAGGCCCGCCATCACGCCGCCGGGGACGGCCCCGGCCCCTGGGACCAGGGCCTGGCGCTGCTGGTCGACTCGACCCGCTACCCGCCCCGGCTGGGCGCCATCCACCGCGTGCTCCCGGGCCTGCCGCCCACCACGGCGCTGGACCGCGCCGGCACCGTCTTCCGCGTCACCGAGATGGCCGGCCTGGCCGCCGCCACGGAGGCGCTCGCCGCCGCCGAGGGACCGGCGTTCCTGCTGGGTGGGAGCGGCTCGCTGCACCTGCTGACCGACCCTGACCCGGGCCGGCTGGAGCAGGCGATGCCCGCCGAGCATTCCGCCCGCTGGCGAGGGCTGGACACGGCGGTCCTGGACCACCTCCTCATCGCCGGCCTCTGGAACATCCCCGAGGACGAGCACAGCGTCGAGGTCGTGCACGACGACCCGGCCGCGGCCGTCGATCGGGCCCGGCGCACCGGCGGCACGGCCGTCCTGCTCAATCCGCTCAAGGTCGAGGACGTGCTCGCCATCGCCGGTGAGGGCGAACGCGTCCCGCGCAAGTCCACCTCGTTCGGCCCCAAACCGCGCACCGGCCTGGTGCTGCGCCTCCTCGAGGGCCCCTGACGGCGCTCGGGGAGATCTCCCCTTCCTCAATGGCTCCATTCGAACGGCTCCTTCCGCAGAGCCCGCAGACCCCCGACCACGACCAGGATCAGGAGCGACGACGGATGACGAAACTCATCGACAAGGTGGCCTGGGTGCACCTGGAGGACGGCAAGATCCTCAGCACCCGCTCGCACGGCAAGGACGCGTTCTACCTTCCCGGCGGCAAGCGGGAGCCCGGCGAGAGCGACATCGAGACGCTGCTCCGGGAGGTCGACGAGGAGCTGACCGTCACCGTCCTCGCCGGGACGGTCGCCCGCCTGGGGATCTATGAGGCCCGGGCGCACGGCCGCGCCGATGATGTCACCGTGCGGATGACCTGCTACACCGGCGGCTTCACCGGCACCCTCGCCCCCGCGAACGAGATCGCGGAGATCGCCTGGCTGACCTACGCCGACCGCCCTCGCGTCTCCCCGGTCGACCAGCTCATCTTCGACGATCTGCACGCCTCCGCCCGTCTCACCACCTGACCCTCGTCTCTAGGGCCTCTCCGCCTGCCCCCTCACCACCTGCCCCCGACTCCGGTCCCCGATTCGGCACTCGCGTCCGCCGTCCCCGCGCCCCCCAGATCTCCCGGGTGATCCAGGTGATCCGGCCGGCCGGCCGGTCTGGCGGGGGCCACGGCCACCAGGACGGCCTCGTGGACCTCGATCTCGCAACCGCCCACCCCGAGCCCGTCGGGGGTTCCGCCGCCGCGGAGCGCGCCGCAGACCTCGATCAGGTCACCGGCCCGCCAGTGGGGCGACTCGGCGCCGATCCCGGGGTCGAGGCTCGCGCAGGTGAACGTGTCGGACGCGTACCGTCCGCCCCCCTCGTGCGGACGGTCGACGGTGAGCCTCCACCAGGAGACCTCACCGCCCGCCGGAGGGGCACGGCGGACCGGGTCGCCGGCGAGCCTGCCGAGCAGGTGGACGGAGTTGAGGTGCGGACAGACCATGATCTGCTCCTTTCGACCGGGCATGGATCCAGCCTGCGGCACCCGGGCACCGGAGCGAAAGTCCTTCGCCAACCTGTGGATAACTCTCCACCCGAGAAGAGATGATCTTTCTTATGGACACCTCCACCACGATCACGCCTCTCGGCGGCGACGTGTACGAGATCGACACGCGCATGGCCGGGTACTCCGGGATCACCGCCGGCTACCTGATCCTCTCCGACCGCCCCTGCCTGGTGGAGCCGGGCACCGCGGGGTCGGCGCCGGTGGTGCGGCAGGCGCTGACCGAGCTGGGGGTGGGGCCGGCCGACCTGGCGACCGTGGTGGTGACGCACATCCACCTGGACCACGCGGGCGGGGTCGGCGACATCGCCGAGATGTACCCGGGCGCCGAAGTGGTGGCCCACGAGAAGGGCGCACGGCACCTGGCGAGCCCAGAACGGCTGATGCGCAGCGCGCGCATGGTGTTCGGGGACCGCCTCGACACCCTCTTCGGTGAACTGAAGCCGACGGACGCGCAACGGATCCGGGCCGTGGAGGACGTCGGCGTCATCGACCTCGGCGGCGGACGGCGGCTGGAATCGCACTACTCGCCGGGGCACGCCAAGCACCATGTGGGACTGGTGGACTCCCAGACAGGCGACCTGTACGTGGGGGACGCGGCGGGAATCTACATTCCCGAGACCGCGGACGTGAAGCCCGCGACGCCGCCACCGGACTTCGACCTGGACACCGCCCTCAAGTCGCTCGACCGGTTCCGGGCCCTGCAACCACAACGACTGCTGTTCGCGCACTACGGACCGGTCGCGGAGGTGGCGGACACGCTGGACCGGTCCGCCGAGGAACTGAAGATCTGGGTCGACACCGTGCGGAACGCCCGTGACGAGGGCATGGACCTCGACCACGCCGTTGCCGCGGTCGTGGAACGGACGAAGGAGCGGTACGCCGTCACCAGCGACGACATCGACCCGGAGCTCGCCGCCAAGTACGAACTGCTCAGCAGCACGCAGAGCAACGTCGCCGGCATCATGCACGCGCTGAACTGGAACGAGTGACCGTCCTCAGCGGCGGAACGGCCCGGCCACTTCGAAGGTGTGCCCGTCAGTGCCGGCGACGAAGCCGCTCTTCCCGCGCTGCGAGGAGAAGTACAGGCGCCGTCCGTCCGGGGAGAACGCGGGGCCGGTGATCTCCGACTCATCGTGTCCGGTGACGCGCAGGAAGGGGACGACCACCCCGTCCGGGGTGATCATGTTGATCTCCATGTTGTCGCCGTCCTCGGCGACGTAGAGGTCTCCGGAGGAGGTTCCGGTGAGGTTGTCGACGCCGTGCAATGGCGCTTCTCCCTCAGTGACCAGGTCATCGTCATAGGCCAGGTCGAGCCGTTCGGCGCCGGCATCGTACGCCCAGACCCGGTTGTCGCCCTTGGTGGTGAAGTAACAGACGCCCCGGGCGTAGTAGCAGCCTTCGCCGCCCTTGAAGTGCATGGCGCCGGAGACCTGGGAGCGGGTCGGCGTGACCCACAACTGCGGATTCGGGACCGGCTCCCATCGGACGGGGCCGAGTCCCGTGCCGACGAGCACCTCCAGAAGCCCCTCGTCCAGCGTGCCCCAGGTCTTCGGCCGGAACCGATAGAAGCACCCATCCGACTGGTCCTCGGTGAGGTAGACGACCCTGCGGTCAGGGTCACAGGCCGCGGCCTCGTGCTTGAAGCGCCCCATGGCCGGACGAGGTCGCGCGGCCTTCTCACCACGCGGGTCGGTCTCGTAGACGAGGCCGAAGTCGTGCTCCTCGCACGACAGCCACGTCCCCCAGGGGGTGGCGCCTCCCGCACAGTTGAGGGTCGTCCCGTTCAGGATCCGGTACGCCGAGGTGACCTTGCCGGTGGCGTCGAAGCGCACGGCGGACACTCCGCCCACCACCGGGACCTCACTGTTGCTGACATAGATCCAGCCGTCGCCGTCGGGGAAGCACGCGCCTCCGTCCGGCGCCGGGTGCCAGGTGTGGCGCGTGCCCTCGACACGCTGCATGGACCGCGCGACGACCCTGCCGGTGAACCCGGCGGGCAGTTGCAGGCCATTGGCATCGGCGGCCTGCAACGGCCCGTACGGGCCGGGCCCGGGTTGTGCGGGCCCGGCGAGCGCGTCCTGCCACAGCGCGCCGGAGAAGGCGGTCGTTCCGCTCGCGACCGCCGTCGCGCGCAGGAAGGTGCGTCGGTTCAGGGGCATGGCGCTCCTCACAGGGTTCACTCCGGATCGTGATGGAGTGGATCGCCACCGGACGAATCCGTGGCCCCCCGAACGGCACGATCTTGTGAATATCCGGTGAAAAGCCCGCCCCGTCAAGGGCTCCGGCAGAGCTCGGATCACTCCGGCCGGAAGCCCCGCTCCTCGTCCTCGTCTTCGTCCTCGTGATCCCCGTGTGCCTCGTCGGCCCGCGTGGGCTCGAGGAAGAGCACCGTGGCCTCTGGGGAGACCTCGGCGGTTTCCGCCGGGCCGGGCTCGGCGACTCCCTCGGCCGGCGTCTCCGCCTCGTCCGCGGACGCCGTCTCCGAGGGTGCGGCCTTGAACTCGATCGCCGTCGCGTCGCCGCTCTCGGCCTCGTCCTCCGTCTCGTCGACGGCCGCCGCCTCGGGCCCGGCCTCGTCCACCCCAGGACCCTCCACGTCCACGATGGGCTCAAGGGCGCCCTGCGGGCCTGCGACGGCCTCTGAATTGGCCTGAGCGTCCTCGGGAGCCTCCTCCGGGACCGGAGGAGTCGCAGGCTCCGCCACCGCGTCCTGGACGACCTCAGAAGCCGCCACCGCCTCATGTGCGGCGGCGTTCAGCGCCTCGGCCTCTGCCGCGGAACCGAACGCGAGGTCCTCGGCGTCGCCGTCGCCCTCCTCGGTGTCGACGATGTCCAGGCCCTCGAGCTCCGCGTAGCGCTCGGCGGCGTCGGTCTCCCCGTCGCGGTCGGCGGCGGCGGCCTTGGCGAACCAGTCGGACGCCTCCTCCGCGCGGTCCGCGTCGATGAGCGCGTCGGCGTAGGCATAGAACAACCGGGCCGACCAGGGGCGCAACCGCTTGTCCCGCAGTTCGGGGACCTGCAACGCGACCACCGCGGCGTCGAACTGGCCCAGGTCCCTGCGCGCGCCGGACTCGACGATGCGCAGTTCGACGCGGCCCATCGGGTCGAGCTTGTTGGCCTCAGGGGCCTTCACCACGTCCAGGGCGCGTTCCGGACGGCCCAGGCCGCGCTCGCAGTCCGCCATGACCGGCAGGTAGGAGTCCTCGCCCGCACCGAGCCGGCGCGCGGCGCGCAGTTCGGCGAGCGCATCGGCCCATTCGCCCGTGTGGTAAGCGGCGAGCCCGGCCGCCTCGCGCACGATGCCGACCCTGGAGGCCAGACGCCGTGCCGCCCGCGCGTGCCGGTAGGCGGTCGCCGGGTCGTCCTCGGCCAGGCGGCCCGCCATCACCAGATGGCGCGCGACCCGACTGGCGAGGTCCTTGGGCAGGGTGCGCAGCTCGACGCGCGCGTCGACGTCCAGTTCCTCACCGGTGACGTCGTCGGGCAGGATCGGGTCGTCGTGCTTGGGGGCGTTCCCCTCACGGTCCCGCAGGTTGTCGCGGCGTTCCGGACGGTCGCGAGGCGGCCCGTACGAACGTCCGCCTCCGTCCTGCGGACGCCCCGCCCCGCCACGGCCCCTGGACGACTGGTCGCGATCGCCGGGGCGACGCCCCTCACGGTTGCCCTCGAACCGGCGCCCGCCCGATCGCTGGTCAGAGCCCCGCTCCTGGCGGAATCCCCCGGGACGTCGCTCCTCGCGCTGCGAACCGTCTTCACGGTCCTTGGGCCGCCCTTGGAACTTGCGGTCCTGCGGGCGCCCCTGGGGACGGCGTTCTCCCGGCGCTCCCTCGGAACGGGGTCCCCTGGGTGCGCTGTAGTTGGACTCGCCACGCTCGCCAGAACGGGCTTCGCCCGGCTGCGCACGGCGGTCATCGGAACGTTTGAAGGGACGGTCCGGCCGACGGTCGTCCCGTCGTCCGCCGCCCTGCTTGTCCTGCCGGTCCTTCCACCCACCGGCGGCAGGCCGGCCCCCTGCACCAGGACGACCGCCCGACGCCGGGCGCCCCCCCGACGCGGGACGGCCGCCGCCGGCCGGACGGCCACCGGACGGGCGCCCTCCAGAGACGGGACGGCCACCGCCCTCAGGGCGCCATCCGGACGCGGGACGGCCATTGCCAGGCGGACGTCCTTCCGACGTCGGACGGCCACCGCTCCCTGAGCGGCTCCCGCCCGCGGGCCGTCCGCCGGACGTCGGGCGGCCTCCCCCTGTAGGGCGGCCACCGGATGCGGGACGGCCACCACTAGGGGGGCGCCCGTTGGACTGGGAGCGGCCACCAGAGGCGGGGCGACCACCTGACTGGGGACGCCCGCCCGCGCTGGGACGGCCGCCTTCGCCCTGCCGACCTCCTGAGGACGGACGGCCCTGAGGAGCACCGCCTCGACGGCCGCCCTCACCGGATCCGTTCTCGGAACGACCCCGGGCCCCCTGAGAGCCGCCTGAGCGGGGGGCGCCACCGCGAGGCCCGGCGCCCTTGCGGGGCGCACCGGCCCCACCAGGTCCACCGCGGGCATTGCCCCCACGGCGATCAGGCGTGCCACGCCCGCCGCTCTTGCCCCTCCGCTCGCGATTCTCGTCGCTGCGGCCGTCCTCTTCCGCGCTCATAACGTCCGTCACAGTTCTCGGTGGTTCATGGACCCTTGCAGCCTACTTTGACTAGGCCAGGACATGCGTCGAGGGCCGCCCCCCAAAATCAGGGGCGACCCTCGACTCACAAAAAGAGTCCGGCGGTGTCCTACTCTCCCACACAGTCTCCCGTGCAGTACCATCGGCGCTGAAGGGCTTAACTTCCGGGTTCGGGATGGGACCGGGTGTTTCCCCTCCGCCATAACCACCGAACGACCAAACCCCAACCACCCAACCCAAGCAAGAACCGGGTGGTGGGAAGTAATCGTCCAAGCAACCAAAGCTCAGAGCAATATTCACAAATCAAAACCCCGCATACGGGGGCGTGTTCCCGTTTGTTTTCCGGGAACTACACAGGGACGCGAACACCAAACGACAGCAGCAAAACATTTTAGAAGTGTTGTTCAAGCCGCTCGGCCTATTAGTACCGGTCAACTCCACACGTTACCGTGCTTCCATGTCCGGCCTATCAACCCAATGGTCTGTTGGGGGCCTTAACCCACCCCGAAAGGTGGGGGGAGAACTCATCTCGAGGAAGGCTTCCCGCTTAGATGCTTTCAGCGGTTATCCCTACCGAACGTAGCCAACCAGCCGTGCCCCTGGCGGGACAACTGGCACACCAGAGGTTCGTCCGTCCCGGTCCTCTCGTACTAGGGACAGACCCTCTCAATTCTCCTACGCGCGCAGCGGATAGGGACCGAACTGTCTCGCGACGTTCTAAACCCAGCTCGCGTGCCGCTTTAATGGGCGAACAGCCCAACCCTTGGGACCTACTCCAGCCCCAGGATGCGACGAGCCGACATCGAGGTGCCAAACCATCCCGTCGATATGGACTCTTGGGGAAGATCAGCCTGTTATCCCCGGGGTACCTTTTAGCCGTTGAGCGACACCGCTTCCACACGCCGGTGCCGGATCACTAGGCCCTGCTTTCGCACCTGCTCGACACGTCCGTCTCACAGTCAAGCTCCCTTGTGCCCTTGCACTCACCACCTGATTACCAACCAGGCTGAGGGAACCTTTGGGCGCCTCCGTTACTCTTTAGGAGGCAACCGCCCCAGTTAAACTACCCACCAGGCACTGTCCCCCACCCGGATTCACGGGTGCGGGTTAGACGCTCAAAACGACCAGAGTGGTATTTCACCAACGACTCCACCGACACTGGCGTGCCGGCTTCACAGTCTCCCACCTATCCTACACAAGACGCTTCAGGCGCCAATGCCAAGCTATAGTGAAGGTCCCGGGGTCTTTCCGTCCTGCTGCGCGAAACGAGCATCTTTACTCGTACTGCAATTTCGCCGGGCCTGTGGTTGAGACAGCGGGGAAGTCGTTACGCCATTCGTGCAGGTCGGAACTTACCCGACAAGGAATTTCGCTACCTTAGGATGGTTATAGTTACCACCGCCGTTTACCGGCGCTTAGATTCTCAGCCTCGACCCCCCGAAAGGGATCTAACCGGTCCTCTTAACGTTCCGGCACCGGGCAGGCGTCAGTCCGTATACAGCGTCTTACGACTTAGCACGGACCTGTGTTTTTAGTAAACAGTCGCTTCCCCCTGGCCTCTGCGACCACCCCCAGCTCCGGCAGCAAGTGCCATCACCGGACGTGGTCCCCCTTCTCCCAAAGTTACGGGGGCAATTTGCCGAGTTCCTTAACCACAGTTCACCCGATCGCCTTGGTATTCTCTACCTGACCACCTGAGTCGGTTTGGGGTACGGGCCGCCGGTACACTCACTAGAGGCTTTTCTCGGCAGCATGGGATCACTCACTTCACCTAAAACGGCTCGGCATCACATCTCACCCTTAATGCGCCACGGATTTACCTATAGCGCGGGCTACATGCTTACCCCAGGACAACCATCGCCTGGGCTGAGCTACCCTCCTGCGTCACCCCATCGCTCACCTACTACCCCCTCGGACCGACCGCTAGGCCAAACCAGCCCCCGAAGGGACCGGAAAGGATTCAGGGTCTTAGCATCAGAGGATTCAGCGTTGGCGCATACCAGCGGGTACGGGAATATCAACCCGTTGTCCATCGACTACGCCTGTCGGCCTCGCCTTAGGTCCCGACTTACCCTGGGCGGATTAGCCTGCCCCAGGAACCCTTGGTCATCCGGCGCACACGTTTCTCACGTGTGATTCGCTACTCATGCCTGCATTCTCACTCCCACAGCCTCCACCACTCGATCACTCGGCGGCTTCGCCGGCTGCAGGACGCTCCCCTACCCACCCACACAAAGTGTGAGTGCCACGGCTTCGGCGGTGTGCTTGAGCCCCGCTACATTGTCGGCGCGGAATCACTTGACCAGTGAGCTATTACGCACTCTTTCAAGGGTGGCTGCTTCTAAGCCAACCTCCTGGTTGTCACAGCAACTCCACATCCTTTACCACTTAGCACACGCTTAGGGGCCTTAGCCGATGATCTGGGCTGTTTCCCTCTCGACTACGAACCTTATCGCCCGCAGTCTCACTGCCGCGCTCTCACTTACCGGCATTCGGAGTTTGGCTGACGTCAGTAACCTTGTAGGGCCCATTAGCCATCCAGTAGCTCTACCTCCGGCAAGAAACACACGACGCTGCACCTAAATGCATTTCGGGGAGAACCAGCTATCACGGAGTTTGATTGGCCTTTCACCCCTAACCACAGGTCATCCCCCAGGTTTTCAACCCTGGTGGGTTCGGGCCTCCACACCGTCTTACCGGCGCTTCACCCTGCCCATGGCTAGATCACTCCGCTTCGGGTCTACAGCATGCGACTCAAACGCCCTATTCAGACTCGCTTTCGCTACGGCTACCCGCCACCGGTTAACCTCGCCACACACCATAACTCGCAGGCTCATTCTTCAAAAGGCACGCCATCACGAACAACACCCCGAAAGGCATTGAGGACGCTCTGACGGCTTGTAGGCACACGGTTTCAGGTACTATTTCACGACCCCTCACCGGGGCACTTTTCACCTTTCCCTCACGGTACTGGTCCGCTATCGGTCATCAGGAAGTATTCAGCCTTACCACGTGGTCGTGGCAGATTCACACGGGATTTCACGGGCCCCGTGCTACTCGGGAACACACCTAGAAGCCACTACAGGTTTCGTCTACCGGACTCTCACCGTCTACGGTCGGCCTTCCCATGCCGTTCAACTACCCGAGCAGTTTATAACTCCTTGCCAGACTGGTAGATCCGGCCAGATGGTCCCACAACCCCGCACACGCAACCCCTACCAGGTATCACACGCGCACGGTTTAGGCTAATCCGCTTTCGCTCACCACTACTCACGGAATCACTATTGTTTTCTCTTCCTGCGGGTACTGAGATGTTTCACTTCCCCGCGTTCCCACCAACCGCCCTATACATTCAGACGGCGGCGACACCCCATGACGGGTGCCAGGTTTCCCCATTCGGAAATCCCCGGATCAAAGTCTGGTTGCCGACTCCCCGAGGCATATCGCAGGCTCCCACGTCCTTCATCGGCTCCTGATGCCAAGGCATCCACCGTATGCCCTTAAAAACTTGAACACACAAAACGATCACAACAAATCGCAGATAAACAACAACAAAAGTCGTCGTTCACCAGAGATGCTCGCGTCCACTGTGCAGTTCTCAAAAAACAACCGGGCCCACCACACCAAAACACCTGAACAGGGTTCGATGTGATCCCGCAATCCAGAAGAAACAACCCAGCCCCCTCACACCAACCCCACAACAGGGCCGACATTCAGGGGCTGAAGGGTCCGTTCCCTCAGGACCCAACAGCGTGTCCAACCCACCACCCGCCCGAAACCGCCGTTCCCACTCCTCCCGAAGAAGGTGGTACTAACCGATCCACACGAACAATGAACTGAGTAGCCAGTGCTCCACATCTATGAGCAGCCGCCTGACGAACATGCGCCGTCAATGGCGGCCACCGACCAAACCCCATCCCCCGAAGAGGATGTCAGGATCCGGCCAGTTGAATGCTCCTTAGAAAGGAGGTGATCCAGCCGCACCTTCCGGTACGGCTACCTTGTTACGACTTCGTCCCAATCGCCGGCCCCACCTTCGACCGCTCCCCCCATTGCTGGTTGGGCCACGGGCTTCGGGTGTTGCCGACTTTCGTGACGTGACGGGCGGTGTGTACAAGGCCCGGGAACGTATTCACCGCAGCGTTGCTGATCTGCGATTACTAGCGACTCCGACTTCACGAAGTCGAGTTGCAGACTTCGATCCGAACTGAGACCGGCTTTAAGGGATTCGCTCCACCTCACGGTATCGCAGCCCTCTGTACCGGCCATTGTAGCATGTTTGCAGCCCAAGACATAAGGGGCATGATGACTTGACGTCATCCCCACCTTCCTCCGAGTTGACCCCGGCGGTCTCCCATGAGTCCCCACCATAACGTGCTGGCAACATGGAACGAGGGTTGCGCTCGTTGCGGGACTTAACCCAACATCTCACGACACGAGCTGACGACAGCCATGCACCACCTGTCACCGGCCCAAAAGGACCCCGCATCTCTGCGAGTTTTCCGGCGATGTCAAGCCTTGGTAAGGTTCTTCGCGTTGCGTCGAATTAAGCAACATGCTCCGCCGCTTGTGCGGGCCCCCGTCAATTCCTTTGAGTTTTAGCCTTGCGGCCGTACTCCCCAGGCGGGGCGCTTAATGCGTTAGCTACGGCGCGGAATCCGTGGAAGGACCCCACACCTAGCGCCCAACGTTTACGGCGTGGACTACCAGGGTATCTAATCCTGTTCGCTCCCCACGCTTTCGCTCCTCAGCGTCAGTACAGGCCCAGAGAACCGCCTTCGCCACCGGTGTTCCTCCCGATATCTGCGCATTTCACCGCTACACCGGGAATTCCATTCTCCCCTACCTGCCTCTAGTCTGCCCGTATCCACCGCAGACCCACAGTTAAGCTGTGGGCTTTCACGACAGACGCGACAAACCGCCTACGAGCTCTTTACGCCCAATAATTCCGGACAACGCTTGCGCCCTACGTATTACCGCGGCTGCTGGCACGTAGTTAGCCGGCGCTTCTTCTGCAGGTACCGTCACGTTAGCTTCGTCCCTGCTGAAAGAGGTTTACAACCCGAAGGCCGTCATCCCTCACGCGGCGTCGCTGCGTCAGGCTTCCGCCCATTGCGCAATATTCCCCACTGCTGCCTCCCGTAGGAGTCTGGGCCGTGTCTCAGTCCCAGTGTGACCGGTCGCCCTCTCAGGCCGGTTACCCGTCGTCGCCTTGGTAGGCCATTACCCCACCAACAAGCTGATAGGCCGCGAGCCCATCCCCAACCGAAAAACTTTCCACCACCAGACCATGCGGCCAGTAGTAACATCCGGTATTAGACCCAGTTTCCCAGGCTTATCCCAGAGTCGGGGGCAGGTTGCTCACGTGTTACTCACCCGTTCGCCGCTCGAGTACCCCCGAAGGGGCCTTTCCGCTCGACTTGCATGTGTTAAGCACGCCGCCAGCGTTCGTCCTGAGCCAGGATCAAACTCTCCATTAAGGTCCAAACGACGACCCCGGGGGGCGAACCCCGAAACCGCCAAACCTCGGAAACAATCCCAGCAAAACCATGAACCCCGAAGAGTCCATGCAATTGCCTCAAAGGAATCCCTGCCACCAACCCGAAGGACAGTGGCACGGGGTGGTCCAGCCAACTAATGACCGAACCGATTAAGGCACTGGCTTTTAACACGCTGTTGAGTTCTCAAGAAACGGACACCCACCGCGCTCCACCCACTCTCGCGGGCCTCGCTCCGGGGCAACCCTTAAACTCTATCCGATCCACCCGGTTTGTCAAACTTTCGGGTAGTTCGCCCCTCCGTGTTCCCTTTGGGCATGAAACATCCATGTCCTACAGGTTCGTGGAGGTTCCCCCGAGACAGGCCGTCTTAAACGTCGTCCTGGTCTCTCGTGGGGCAGGTAGAACACTAAGCCGGTCTCGCGGCACCGTCAAATCGGCGCCCATACCCCCCGAAAAGCCCGCCCCACCAGGGGTTCTCGGGGTTCGAAGCACCCTCTGGAGCCGCCGGCGGGCCCTCCCCGTGACCGCACTGTGACATGGATCCCCCGAAGTTCTCCCGGAACGAGGGCGAGCGCCCGTCCGGACATCCGGACGGGCGCTCGCCCTCGCGCTGTTCCGCGTCCCGTCAGGAGGCCGGAACGGTGACCTCCACACCGCCCACGTTGCGCTTGCCCCGCCGCAGCACAAGGAAGCGGCCGTGGAGCAGGTCGGCGGCGGCCGGCGTCGCGTCCTCCGACTCGACCTTCGCGTTGTTCAGGTAGGCCCCGCCCTGAGCGACCGTCCTGCGCGCCTCGGACTTGCTCTTGCAGAGGCCGGACGCCGCGAGCAGGTCGACCACCGGCGGCAGCTCCCCCGGCGGTACCTCCGTGCGGGGCACCTCCGCCAGGGCCGACCTCAGCGTCCGCTCGTCCAGCTCCTCCAGGGCCCCCTGCCCGAACAGCGCGCGCGAGGCCGCGACGACGCGCGCGGTCTCGTCCGCGCCGTGCACGAGGGTGGTCATCTCCTCCGCGAGCGCCCGCTGGGGGGCGCGGGCGGCGGGACGGTCGGCGCCCTGCTTGACCAGGTCTTCGATCTCCTCCCTCGGGCGGAAGCTGAAGACCTTCAGGAGCTTGTCCACGTCGCGGTCGTCGGCGTTGAACCAGAACTGGTAGAACGCGTACGGCGAGGTGAGGTCGGGGTCGAGCCAGTACGTCTCGCCGCCGGCGGTCTTCCCGAACTTGGAGCCGTCGGCCTTGGTCAGCAGCGGGGTGGTCAGCGCGTGCGCGCTCTCCCCTTCGGCGCGCCGGATCAGGTCGGCGCCGGCGGTGAGGTTGCCCCACTGGTCGCTGCCCCCGGTCTGCAACCGGCATCCGTACCGCCGGAACAGCTCGAGGTAGTCCATCGACTGGAGCAGCGCGTAGCTGAACTCGGTGTAGCTCATGCCGGTGGTGTCGAGGCGCTTCTTGACGGTCTCGCGCGCCAGCATGCGGTTCACCGGGAAGTGCTTGCCGATGTCGCGCAGGAACTCGATGGCGCTCATCCGGCCGGTCCAGTCGAGGTTGCTGACCATCAGCGCGCCCGTCGGGCCGTCACCGAAGTCCAGGTACCTGGACACCTGGCCGCGGATCCGCTCGACCCAGCCGGCGACGGTCTCCTCGGAGTTCAGCACCCGCTCGGCGCTCTTGCCGCTCGGGTCGCCGATGAGGCCGGTGGCGCCGCCGACCAGCCCGATCGGACGGTGCCCGGCGTGCTGGAACCGCCGCAGGGTGAGGATCTGGATGAGGTTGCCGAGGTGCAGCGAGGGCGCCGTCGGATCGAACCCGCAGTACAGCGTGACCGGCCCGGCGGCGAGCAGCGCCCGCAGCTCGTCCAGGTCGGTGGACTGCGCGATCATGTCGCGCCACGCGAGTTCGTCCAGGATGTCGGTCACGTTCTCCCTCGTCTCCGACGTGCCAAAAGGTACGCCCCATCAGGGTGCCCGATGGGGTGTGCATCACGCTAACGATATTCAGCGCCCGTTGAGGAAGTAGCGCGCGGGTACGAACACCTCGTGTCCCGAGGTGAAGTGCACCCGGACCCCGTCGCTGCCCCAGGCCGCTTCCCTCACCACGGGACGGTCGGTGCCGGTGAAGTCCAATCGGACATGGTGGCCGTACGACAGGGCGATGTCCCGTCCCGTGTACAGCTCGTACTTGCGGTGCCGCCCGAGGATCCAGCTCCGGGTGCGGACCACGCCCACGAAGTGGGCCGACCGGTCGGAGTAGGCCACGGACGCCGGCTGCCCGGACCGTTCGAGGACCTCCCGCCGCTCCAGCCGCCCGTCCAGGACGGCCAGGACGATCAAGAGGAGGAGCAGCGGCGCGATGATCCGCCACGTCCGCCTCCTGGGCCTCGCCGAGCCGGCGGACCGCGGTGGACCGCCCGCCCACGCGGGACCGGGCGCGCCTCCAGGACCGGGATCGGGATCGGCGGCGGATTCAGCCATCCGCGGCGGCCTTCCTCCGTCTGCGCGGGACGTGCGCACGGTAGGGCGAGACGCTCTGATCGCCGTCGATCCAGAAACGCCACGGCGTCTCTTTGGCGCCGTTCACGCCCGTGCGCGGCCCAGACCTGATCAGCGCGGGGTCCACCGGTTCTCCGGCGAGGACGCGCAGAGGACCGTCGTCCGTGCAGACGTCCAGGCCGTTCTGGCCGCGCGCGATGCCGAGGGCCTGGCACAGCCGGGCGGGGCCGCGGGCCAGGTCCCGCACGGTCGAGCGGGGCCGCCGCTCCCGGGCGGTCTCCCAGCCGCTGATCACCTCGCCCGCGCGCAGCAGGACGGCCGACGCCGTGCCCTCCGGCCCGCACACCAGGTTGACGCAGAAGTGCATGCCGTAGGTGAAGTAGACGTAGGCGTGGCCGGCCTCCCCGAACATCACCTCGTTGCGCGGGGTGCGGCTGCGGTAGGCGTGCGAGGCGGGGTCGAGCGGCCCCGCGTACGCCTCCACCTCGGTGAGCCGGACGGCGACCGGGCCACCGCCGGCGCGGTGCGTCAGAACCCGGCCCAGCAGTGCGGGGGCGATCTCTTCAACCGGCCGGTCGAAGAACGCCCTCGGCAGTGACGTCTCGCTCACTATCGCCTCACATGCTCACGTGTCCGGGTCTGGGCCGGGCCTTGCAGCCGGGGCCGGGGCCGCGTGGTGCCGGGCCCACGGCAAGGGGTGGACGGGCGGAGGCGCCGCCCGTCCACCGGCCGGGGTCAGCCCTCAGAGCCGGACGCCCACGCGGCGTGCTCGTTGGCCAGGGAGCGCAGCGCGGCGATCTGCTCGCCCACCCGCTCGGGGGCGGTGCCGCCGTACGCCTTGCGGGACGCCAGCGCGCCCTGGACGTTCAGCACCTCGCGCACGTCCGGGGTGAGGTGCGGGGAGACCTTGGCCAGCTCCTCGTCGGTCAGGTCGCCGAAGTCCTTGTCGTTGACCTGGCACCAGACGACCAGGTGGCCGACCACCTCGTGCGCGTCGCGGAAGGCCACGCCGCGCCGGACGAGCAGCTCGGCGAGGTCGGTGGCGAGCGCGAAGCCCGCGGGGGCCAGCGACTCCAGCCGCTCGGTGTTGACCCGCATGGTCGCGACCAGCCCGGACAGCGCGGGCAGCACCAGGAGCAGCGTCTCGACCGCGTCGAAGGCGCCCTCCTTGTCCTCCTGGAGGTCGCGGTTGTAGGTGAGCGGCAGGCCCTTGAGCGTGGTCAGCAGGGCGACCAGGTGCCCGATGAGCCGGCCGGCCTTGCCGCGGGCGAGCTCGGCGACGTCCGGGTTCTTCTTCTGCGGCATGATCGACGACCCGGTGGCGTAGGTGTCGTCCATCTCGATCCAGCGGAACTCCTGCGAGGCCCAGAGGCAGATCTCCTCGCCGAGCCGGGACAGGTGCACGCCGGTCATCGCCGCGGCGAACAGGAACTCGGCGACGAAGTCGCGGTCGGCGACGGCGTCCATCGAGTTGGGCGCGGCGGCGTCGAAGCCGAGCTCGGCGGCGGTCGCCTGCGGGTCCAGCGGCAGCGAGGACCCGGCGAGCGCGCCGGAGCCGAGCGGCGAGATCGCGGCGCGCTTGTCCCAGTCGCGCAGCCGGTCGATGTCGCGGGTCAGCGGCTGGACGTGCGCGAGCAGCTGGTGCGAGAACAGCACCGGCTGGGCGTGCTGGAGGTGGGTCATGCCGGGCGCGGCGACGCCGAGGTTGTGCTCGGCCTGCGCGATCAGCGCGGTCTCCAGCTCGACCAGCCGCGACACGACCTGGCGGGCGTGGTCGCGCAGGTACAGGCGCAGGTCGGTGGCGACCTGGTCGTTGCGGCTGCGGCCGGCGCGCAGCTTGCCGCCGAGCGCGCCGAGGCGCTCCAGCAGGCCGCGCTCGAGCGCGGTGTGCACGTCCTCGTCGGCGACGGTGGGCCGGAACTCGCCGGACTTGCACGCCTCCTCCAGGTCGTCGAGGGCGCCGAGCATGCGCTCGAGCTCCTCGGCCGTGAGCAGCCCGGCCCGGTTGAGCACCCGGGCGTGCGCGCGCGAGCCGAGCAGGTCGTACGGGGCGAGCCGCCAGTCGAACTGGACGCTCACCGAGAGCCGCGCGAGCGCGTCCGACGGGCCGCCCTCGAACCGGCCGCCCCACAGACGCGTCGGTGCCTTGGTCACGGAAATCCTCTTCTTCCCACCGCTGTGCGTGCGTTCGATCGATCGCCTCGGGGGCGCCGGCCGCGTCTCGCGCGGCCCGCGCCCGCCTCAGCGTACGGGCAAGGGGCCCGGTCCTTCAGCGTATGGCCACGTCGGCGCGCTGCGGTGCGTTGGAGCGCGCAGGCCGGACGGGCCGGTCCGGGCGGGTCAGGCGTTCTGGCCCCGGTCGCGCATGGCGGCGATCTTGCTGGGCAGGCTCCACAGCTCGACGAAGCCCTTGGCCAGGCTCTGGTCGAAGGTGTCGCCGGTGTCGTAGGTCGCCAGGTCGTAGCTGTAGAGCGAGGCGTCGCTGCGCCGGCCGGTGACCACCGCGCGCCCGCCGTGCAGGGTCATCCGGACGTCGCCGGACACGTGCCGCTGCGCGTCGGCGATGAACGCGTCGAGGGAGTCCTTGAGCGGCGAGAACCACAGGCCGTCGTAGACCAGCTCGCCCCACCGCTGGTCGACCGAGCGCTTGAACCGGGCCAGGTCCCGCTCGACGGTGACGTTCTCCAGCTCCATGTGCGCGGCGATCAGCGCGACGGCGGCGGGCGCCTCGTACACCTCGCGGCTCTTGATGCCGACCAGCCGGTCCTCGACCATGTCGATCCGGCCGACGCCCTGGGCGCCGGCGCGCCGGTTAAGCTCGGCGATGACCTGGTACGGGGTGAGGGCGCGGCCGTCCAGCGCGACGGGGACGCCGGCGCGGAAGGTGATGACGACCTCGTCGGCCTCGCGCGGCTCGGCGGGGTCGGCGGTGTAGTCGTAGACGTCCTCGATGGGCCCGTTCCAGATGTCCTCCAGGAACCCGGTCTCGACCGCGCGGCCCCACAGGTTCTGGTCGATGGAGTAGGGCGACTTGGCCGACACGTCGATCGGCAGGCCCTTCTCCTCGGCGAACGCGATGGCCTTGTCGCGGGTCCAGGCGTAGTCGCGGGCCGGGGCGATGACCTTCAGGTCGGGGTGCAGGGCCGACAGCCCGGCCTCGAACCGGACCTGGTCGTTGCCCTTGCCGGTGCAGCCGTGCGAGACGGCGGTGCCGCCGAACTCCTTGGCGGCGGAGACCAGGTGCTTGACGATCAGCGGCCGGGACAGCGAGGACAGCAGCGGGTAGCGGTCCATGTAGAGGGCGTTGGCCTGGAGGGCCGGGACGCAGAAGTCGGCGGCGAACTCCTCCTTGGCGTCCACCACGACGGCCTCGGCGGCGCCGCAGTCGAGGGCCCGCTTGCGGATGGCGTCGAGGTCCTCGCCGTCCTGGCCGACGTCGACGGCCACCGCGATGATCTCTCCGCCGGTCTGCTCGGCGAGGAACGGGATGGCGACGGAGGTGTCCAGGCCGCCCGAGTATGCGAGAACGACGCGCTCGCTCATGCTGTGATCTCCTGTTTGAAGTGGTGCGCTGCGGTTGGGTGGATCGTGCGGGGTGCTGCGGGGCGGGGGCGCGCGGCCCCTAGCTTCGTCGTTCGCGCCCCGCGGCGAGCTTGAGCAGGGCCTGGGCCAGGTCCTGGCCGCCGGCCGGGTCGCGGGAGATGACCAGGATGGAGTCGTCGCCGGCGACCGTGCCGAGGACGGCGGGCAACTCGGCGTGGTCGATGGCCGAGGCCAGGTACTGCGCGGCCCCGGGCGGGGTCCGCACCATGACCAGGTTGGCCGACGCCTCGGCGGAGACCAGCAGCTCGGCGGCCAGGCGGGTGAGCCGGCCGGCGAAGGTCTCCCCGGCGCCGGTGCGGGTGCGCCTGATCCGCTCGCCGCCCTCCCCCGGCACGGCGTAGATCAGGCTGCCGTCGTCGGCGCGGAGCTTCACCGCGCCGATCTCCACCAGGTCGCGCGAGAGCGTGGCCTGGGTGACCTCGACGCCGGCGTCGGCGAGGAGCTTGGCGAGCTCGCCCTGGGAGTGGACGGGGTGCCGGGTCAGCAGCTCGATCACCCGGGCGTGCCGGGCGGCCTTGGTCATCAGGGTCGTCATCCGGCGCGCTCCAGCAGCCAGATCAGCAGCGCCTTCTGGGCGTGCAGCCGATTCTCGGCCTCGTCCCAGACCAGGCTGCGCGGGCCGTCCAGGACGGACGCGGCGATCTCCTTGCCCCGGTAGGCGGGCAGGCAGTGCAGCACGACGGCGCCGGGGCCCGCGAGCGCGAGGAGCGCGTCGTCGATGGCGTACGGCTCGTACAGCGCGGTGTCCTTGCCCTCCTGCCCCATCGACACCCAGGTGTCGGTGGCGAGGACGTCGGCGCCGGCCGCGGCCTCCTTCGCGTCGGAGGTGACGGCGACCGAGCCGCCGGTCGCCGCGGCGAGCTCGGTGGCGCGGGCGGCGATCGCCGGGTCGGGCGGCTGGGCGGCGGGGGCGGCGATCCGCACGTGCATCCCGGCGGTGGCGCAGCCGAGCAGGTAGGAGTGCGCCATGTTGTTGGCGCCGTCGCCGAAGTAGGCGAGGGTGCGGCCGGCGAGGCCGCCCTTGGCCTCCCGCACCGTTTGCAGGTCGGCGAGGATCTGGCAGGGGTGGAACTCGTCGGTGAGGGCGTTCACGACGGGCACCGCGGTGCCGGCGGCCATCTCCTCGATGCGCTCCTGGCCGCCGGTGCGCCACACGATCGCGGCGACCTGCCGCTCCAGCACCCGGGCGGTGTCGGCGATGCTCTCGCCGCGGCCGAGCTGGCTGCTGCCGGCGTCCATGACCAGGGCGTTCCCGCCGAGCTCGGCGATGCCGGCGGCGAAGGACAGCCGGGTGCGGGTGGAGGGCTTGTCGAACAGCACCGCGACCGACCGGGGGCCGTCCAGCGGGCGGCGGGCGAACCGGTCGCGCTTGACGGCGGCGGCGAGGTCGAGGATCTCGGCCTGCTCGGCGGGGGTGAGGTCGTCGTCGCGGAGGAAGTGCCGGACCATCGTTCAGCCCTCCTTGGGGGCGTCGGCGGAGGCGGCGTCCAGGATCGCCGGGAAGGCGTCCACGAACGAGCGGGCCTCGGCGGCGGTGAGCACGAGCGGCGGTGCGATCCGGATCGCGTCCGGCTGGACGGCGTTGACCAGGAAGCCGGCGGCGCGGGACGCGGCCTCGACGGCGGGGGCGGCGGGCGCGGTCAGCACCGCGGCCCGCCACAGGCCGCGGCCTCGGACGCCCGCCAGCAGCGGGTGGTCGATCGCGGCCAGGCCCGCGGCGAGGGCGTCGCCGACCTCGGTGACGTGGTCGAGCAGGCCGCCGTCCTCGATGGCGTCGATCACGGCGAGGGCGGCGGCGGCGCTGACCGGGTTGCCGCCGAAGGTGCTGCCGTGGTCGCCCTTGGCGAAGATCTCGCCGTGCGGGCCGAACGCGATGCACGCGCCGACGGGCATGCCGCCGCCGAGCCCCTTGGCCAGCGTCAGCACGTCGGGCCGGGCGTTCTCGTGCTGGAAGGCGAACCAGGCCCCGGTGCGGCCGATGGCCGACTGGATCTCGTCGGCGACGAACAGGGCGCCGGTCGCGTCGCAGATGTCCCGTACGGCGGTGAAGTACCCGTGCGGCGGGGGAACGACGCCGGCCTCGCCCTGCGTCGGTTCCAAAAAGACCGCGGCGCAGTCCCCGGTCACCGCGGCCTTGAGCGCGTCGGCGTCACCGTAGGGGACGAACCGGACGTCGAGCGCGTACGGGCCGAACGGCTCGCGGATGGACCGCTTGCCGGTGAGGGACAGCGCGCCCATCGACCGTCCGTGGAAGCCGTTCTCGGCCGCGACGAAGTAGGAGCGGCCGTGCGTCCGGCCGTACTTGAGGGCCAGCTTGAGCGCGCACTCATTGGCCTCGGTGCCGCTGTTGGCGAGGAAGACCCGGCCGTCGCCGCCGAGCAGCTCGCGCAGCTTCTCGGCGAGCAGCACCTCGGGCTCGTTCACGAACAGGTTGGAGGTGTGCGCCAGCCGCGCGGCCTGTGCCGCGACCGCCTCGGCCAGGGCCGGGTGGCCGTGGCCGAGCGAGGTGACCGCGATGCCCGCGATCAGGTCGAGGTACTCGCGGCCGTCGTGGTCGCGGACGCGGCAGCCCGCGCCGGACGCGAGCGCGAGCGGCGGGACGCCGTAGTTGGGCATGAACGCGGCCTCGTATCGCTTCCTGAGGTCGGCGCCGCTCACGCCGTTCTCCCCGTTCACGCGAGGTCTCCCGTCAGCTCGTCATCGGCGGGCGAGCCCAGGGGGCTGGGCAGCACCATCGTTCCGATCCCCTCCTCGGTGAAGATCTCCAGCAGCAGCGAGTGCAGCACCCGCCCGTCCAGCACGTGCGCCTGCGGGACCCCGCCGCGCACCGCCTGGAGGCAGGCGTCCATCTTCGGCACCATGCCCGCCGACAGCTCGGGCAGCAGCACGGCCAGCTCGTCGGTGGTGAGGCTGTCGATGACGTCGTCGCTGCCCGGCCAGTCGGCGTACAGGCCCTCGACGTCGGTGAGCACGACCAGCTTGGCGGCGTCGAGCGCGACCGCGAGCGCGGCGGCGGCGGTGTCGGCGTTGACGTTGTAGACCTCGCCGTCGTCGCCGCGCGCGATGCTGGACACGACCGGGATCCGGCCGTCGGCCAGCAGCGCCCGGACCGCGCCGACCTCGATCTCGACGATCTCGCCGACCTGGCCGATGTCGACCCGCTCGCCGTCCACCACGGCGTGCTTGCGCTCGGCGGTGAACAGGTTGGCGTCCTCGCCGGACATGCCGAGCGCGAACGCGCCGTGCCGGTTGATCAGCCCGACCACGTCCCGCTGCACCTGCCCGGTCAGCACCATCCGGACGACCTCCATGGCCTCCGGGGTGGTGACCCGCAGCCCGGCGGTGAAGGTCGAGTCGATGCCGTTGGCGGCGAGCGCCGCGTTGATCTGCGGGCCGCCGCCGTGCACGATGACCGGCCGCAGCCCCGCGTAGCGCAGGAACACCACGTCCTCGGCGAACGAGTGCCGCAGCGTCTCGTCGGTCATCGCGTGCCCGCCGTACTTGATCACCACGGTGGCGCCGCGGAACCGCTCCAGCCACGGCAGCGCGCTGATCAGCGTCACCGCCTTGGCGGTCGCGCCCTCGCGCCGCTTGCGCATCCGCGCGCCCGACACCACGCTCATGACGAGTACGCCGAGTTCTCGTGGACGTACTCGGCGGTGAGGTCGGTGGTCCAGACGGTCGCGCTGTGCGAGCCGGCCGCCAGGTCGACGGTGATCGTCACGTCGCGGGGGCGCAGGTCGACCTTGCCGCGGTCGTCGCCGACCGAGCCGTTGCGGCAGACCCAGACGCCGTTGATCGCGACGTTGAGCCGGTCGGGCTCGAAGACCGCCGCGGTGGTGCCGACGGCCGACAGCACCCGGCCCCAGTTGGGGTCCTCGCCGTGGATGGCGCACTTGAGCAGGTTGTTGCGGGCGATGGAGCGGCCCACGGTGACCGCGTCGTCGTCGCTGGCGGCGCCGACCACCTCGATCGCGATGGCCTTGGACGCGCCCTCGGCGTCGACGAGGAGCTGCCGGGTCAGGTCGGCGCAGACCTCGGTGAGCAGCGCGGTGAACTCGGCCTCCGCCGGGGTGACGGCGGCGGCGCCGGACGCCATCAGCAGCACGGTGTCGTTGGTGGACATGCAGCCGTCGGCGTCGAGCCGGTCGAGGGTGGCGGAGGTGGCCGCGCGCAGCGCCCGGTCCAGCGCGGCGGCGTCCAGGTCGGCGTCGGTGGTGAGCACGCACAGCATGGTGGCCAGGGACGGCGCGAGCATCCCGGCGCCCTTGGCCATGCCGCCGATCATGTAGCCGCCGGGGCCCTGCCGGAACGAGATCTTGGCGACGGTGTCGGTGGTGCGGATCGCGTCGGCGGCGGCCAGGCCGCCGTCGCCGCGGGACAGCTCGGCGGCGGCCCGGTCGACGCCGGGCAGCAGCGCGTCCATGTCGAGCCGCAGGCCGATCAGGCCGGTGGAGCAGACCGCGATCTCGCCGGACGAGTCGTCCAGCAGGGCGGCGGTCCGCTCGGCGGTGGCGTGGGCGTCCTGGAAGCCGGGCGCGCCGGTGCAGGCGTTGGCGCCACCGGCGTTGAGCACCACGGCGCGCACCAGGCCGCCCTTGAGGACCTGCTCCGACCAGAGCACGGGGGCGGCCTTCACCCGGTTGCGGGTGAAGACGCCGGCCGCCGCGCGGGACGGTCCGTCGTTGACGACCAGGGCCACGTCGCGGGCCCCGCTGTCCTTGAGGCCGGCGACGACGCCGGCGGCGCGGAATCCCTGGGGGGCGGTGACGCTCAAGGGGACACTCCGATCGTGGTGAGCCCGAGTTCTTCGGGCAGGCCGAGGGCGAGGTTGGCGCTCTGCACGGCGCCGCCGCCGGTGCCCTTGGTGAGGTTGTCGATGGCGGCGACCACGACGACGCGGCCGGCGGCCTCGTCGAGGGCGACCTGGATCAGGGCGGTGTTGGCGCCGAGCGTCATCGAGGTGGCGGGCCAGGTGCCCTCGGGGAGCAGCTCGGCGAACGGCTCGTCCGCGAAGGCGCTCCCGTAGGCCGCGCGGAGCGTCGCGGCGGTGACTCCGGGCCTCGCCTTGGCGGTGCAGGTGGCCAGGATGCCCCGGCTCATCGGCGCGAGCGTCGGGGTGAACGAGACGGTGACCGGCTCGCCCGCGATCCGGCCGAGGTTCTGGATCATCTCGGGGGTGTGCCGGTGCGTGCCGCCGACGCCGTAGGCGCTGACCGAGCCCATGACCTCGCTGCCCAGCAGGTGCGGCTTGAGCGCCCGGCCCGCGCCGGACGCGCCGGACGCGGCGACCACGACGACGTCGGGCTCGGCGAGCCCGGCGGCGAACGCGGGGAACAGCGCGAGGGTCACCGCGGTCGGGTAGCAGCCGGGGACGGCGATGCGGCGGGTGGCGCGGAGCACCTCGCGCTGGCCGGGCAGCTCGGGCAGCCCGTACGGCCAGGTGCCCGCGTGGGGCGTGCCGTAGAACCTGGTCCAGTCGGCGGGGTCGTCCAGCCGGAAGTCGGCGCCGCAGTCGACCACGAGCACGTCGTCGCCGAGCTGCTCGGCGAGAGGCCCGGACCGGCCGTGCGGCAGGGCGAGGAAGACCACGTCGTGGCCCGCGAGGGTCTGCGGGGTGGTCTCCTCCAGCACCCGGCCGGCCAGGGATCGCAGGTGCGGCTGGTGGGCGCCCAGCTCGGTGCCCGCGTTGGAGCCCGCGGTGAGCGCGCCGATCTCGAGTTCGGGGTGCCCCGCCAGGATGCGCAGCACCTCGCCGCCCGCGTAACCGCTGGCGCCAGCGACCGCCGTCCGGATTCCCATGTCCACCCTGCCCTTCTGGAAGCGACCAGCAAGATTATGCACGAGTATGGATGAGTATTCAACGCGACGGCCCGCGTCTCTCACTCCGTGAGACTGCTCAGCCCCCTGGTCAAGCGCGTCCTCACCTGGCCGGGCGGCGGAGAGCGTCCCTCGGCCCGTGCGCGCCCCCGGCCCGTGCGAGCGCGCACGGGCCGGGGACGGCCGGGGTCACAGCGGGTCCGACTCCGCCAGCCCGGTCTCCCGGTCCAGCCGGAGCCAGCGGGTGATCCCGATGGTCCGCAGGAACGGCACGTCGTGGCTGACCACGATCAACGCGCCCCGGTAGGCGTCCAGGGCCTGGGCGAGCTGCCGCGCGCTGGCCATGTCGAGGTTGTTGGTCGGCTCGTCCAGCAGCAGCAGCCGCGGCGCGGGCTCGGCCAGCAGCAGCGACGCCAGCACCGCCCGGAACCGTTCGCCGCCCGACAGCGAGCCCGCGAGCCGGTCGGCGCGGGCGCCCCGGAACAGGAACCGCGCCAGCCCCGCCCGCACCGCGCTGACCGGCGCGGACGGCGCGAACGCGCGCACGTTGCCGACGACGCTCAGGTCGTCGTCCAGGACGTCCAGCCGCTGCGGCAGGTACCGGGCGCCCTCCACCCCGATCTTGACCGACACGCCCTCCGGCGTCCGCTCCCCCGCCAGCGCGCGCAGGAGCGTGGTCTTGCCGGACCCGTTCGGCCCGGTCAGTGCGATCCGCTCGGGGCCCCGCACGATCAGCTCCGACAGGGTCGCCGGGACGGGCTCGGGCGCGGTGAGCCCGGTCACGGTCAGCACCGTCCGGCCCGCCGGGACCTCGGTCGACGGCAGCGCGACCTTGATCTCGGCGTCGTCGCGGACCGCCCCCTCGGCGTCGGTGAGCCGGTCGCGCGCGTCGGCGAGCCGGTCCTCGTGCATGATGCGGTGCTTGCCCGCCGAGACCTGGGCCTGCCGCTTGCGCAGCCCCATCACGATCTTCGGCTCGCGCTTCTGCTCGTTCATCTTCTTGCCATAGCGGGCCCGCCGGGCCAGCTTGATCTGCGCCTCCTCCAGCTCGCGTTTCTGCTTGCGCAGGTCGGTCTCGGCGGCGCGGACGGTCCGTTCGGCGGCCTCCCGCTCGACCTCCAGCAGCTCCTCGTAGCCTGAGAGGTTGCCGCCGAACGACCGGACCGCGCCGTCCCGCAGGTCGGCGATCTCGTCGACCAGGTCGAGCAGCTCGCGGTCATGGCTGACCACGACCAGCACGCCCGGCCAGGCCGCGACCGCCTCGTGCAGGCGCCGGCGCGCGTCCAGGTCCAGGTTGTTGGTCGGCTCGTCCAGCAGCAGCACGCCGGGGCGGGCCAGGAACAGCGCGGCCAGCCCGACCATCACCGTCTCGCCGCCGGACAGGGTGCCCACCGTCCGGTCCAGGCCGAGACGGTCGAGCCCGAGCCGGTCGAGCTCGGCGCGGGCCCGCTCCTCCACGTCCCAGTCGTCGCCCACCGCGGTGAAGTTCGCCTCGGTGGCCTCGCCGCGCTCGATGGCGTGCAGCGCGGCGCGGGCCGCGCCGATGCCGAGCAGGTCGGCGACAGTGCGGGCGGTGCCGAGCGGGAGGTTCTGCGGCAGGTAGCCGATCTCCCCCGCGACGCTGATCGTCCCGGATCCGGGCGCGAGCTCGCCGGCGACCAGCTTTAGCAGGGTGGACTTGCCGGAACCGTTCACGCCGATCAGCCCGGTGCGGCCGGTGCCGAACGAGGCGTCGAGCCCGTCGAGCACGACCGTCCCGTCCGACCAGGCGAACGAGACGTCCGAGCACACGATCGCGAATGACATCAGGGCCTCCATGGCACATCGGAATTCAGCGGATGCTTGGAGACACCGCGGAAACGCGCGACGCGCCGAAGAAGCCCAGGGAAAGACGAGGGCCGACGGGACGAGGGGTCCACTGAGGTCACGTGCGCGAGCCGGAAACGGCTACAGCGCGGCGTCTCGACCTCAGTTCCTCAATGGACTCCCCTACCGGACGGCGATAAGACCCGTTCATCCTACCCGACCGAAGCGGCCCGGCTCCAGGACCATCTGGAGCCGGGCCGCCACAAGACCTTCCGGAGGGGCCAGGTCCTGTCTCAAACAGCCCCAGCCGTCCCCCGAGCGCGATGTCGCGCTCGCCCAAGCTCGGTCGACGTCCGAGCCGCCAGGCGAGGACGCCGGGCCGGGCCTGGAGACACGACTAGGTCCCGCGGACCGTCGCGCCGGTACGGTCGGCGGCCACCGTCACGGCCGCGGCGCGCGCGGCGGACGCCTCGTCCGCGGTGAGCGTCCGGTCCGGCGCCCGGAACCGCAGCGTGTAGGCCAGGGACTTGCGCCCCTCTCCCGCCTGCTCGCCGGTATAGAGGTCGAACAGCCGGATCGACTCCAGCAGCGCGCCGGCCCCCTCCCGCAGCGCGGACTCGACGTCGGCCGCCGGGACGCCCGCATCGACGATCAGCGCCACGTCCTGGGTGGCGACCGGGTAGGTCGGGACCCGCGCGGAACGGGGCGTCCGCGGCTCGCCGAGGCGGGCGAGCTCCAGCTCCATCGCGCAGCTGCGCGCGGGCAGCCCGTACGCCTTGATCGTCCGCGGGTGGAGCTCGCCGGCATGGCCGACCAGGGCCTCGCCCGCGTACAGCGCGGCACACCGGCCCGGATGCCACGGCTCGTGCCGGTCGGCCCGGACGGTCAGCTCGACGCCGACCTCGCGGGCCACCACGCGGGCGGCCTCGATCGCGTCGGCCCAGCCGCCCGGCCGCCCGTCGCCCCACCAGCCGGACCGGGCGCGCTCGCCGGCCAGCACCACGCCGACCCGCAGCGGCTGGTCGGGCAGCGCCGCGTCCACCGAGGCGATCTCCTCGGCCGTCGGGCCGCGGTCGACCGGCAGGCGCGGCGCCCGCTCGGGCGCCCCCTCCTTGGGCCGGAACACCAGGCCGAGCTCGTACAGGCCCACGTCGCCGAAGCCCCGGCCGGTGTTGCGGGCCAGCGCCCGCAGCAGGCCGGGCAGCAGCGTGGTGCGCAGCAGCGGCTCGTCCTCCGACAGCGGGTTGGCCAGGCGCAGCGCCACGCGGCGGGCGTCGCCGGCGGGGAGCTGGAGGGCGTCCCAGTCGCGCTCGGACGCGAACGGGAAGGCCGGCGTCTCCACGTACCCCGCCCCGGCCAGCGCGCGGCCCACCCGGCGGCGCAGCCGCTGCTGGCCGGTGAGGCCCCGGCCCGCGACCGGACGCGGCGCCCGCGCCGGGATGTTCTCGTAGCCCTCCAGCCGGATGACCTCTTCGGCCAGGTCGTTCGGGTCGGTGAGGTCGGGCCGCCACGACGGCGGCGTCACCGTCAGCACGTCGCCGCCCGCCACCGTGCAGCCCACCTGCTCCAGGCGGCGCACGACGGTGTCGCGCCCGTAGGTCACGCCCGCGACCCGGCCTGGATGCCCGGCGGGCATCTCGACCGTGACCGGCGCGACCGGCGCCTGCGCGTGGGATGCCCCCGGGACGATCTCGGCACCGCCCAGCTCGGCCAGCAGCGACGCGGCGCGGTAGGAGGCGTACAGCGGCAGCTCGCGGTCGACGCCGCGCTCGAAGCGGTAGGACGCCTCGCTGTGCAGCCGGTGCCGCCGCGCCATCCGCGCGATGCCGATGTCGTCGAAGTGCGCGGCCTCGATCACCATGGCGGACGAGGCGCCGTCGATCTCGGTGGCCAGCCCGCCCATCGTCCCGGCCATCGAGATCGGCCCGGACGCGTCGGTGATCAGGATGTCCTCGGGGTCCAGCGCCCGCTCGACGTGGTCGAGGGTCTCCAGGCTCTCGCCCGCCACCGCGCGGCGCACCTCGATCGGGCCGGTGAGCTTGCCGTGGTCGAAGGCGTGCAGCGGCTGCCCGAGCTCGAGCATCAGGTAGTTGGTGACGTCGACGGCCAGCGACACCGGCCGCATCCCGGCGCGGAACAGCCGCACCGCCATCCACATCGGGGTCGGCGCGTCCGGGTCGAAGCCGCGCACCTCGCGCAGCACGATCCGGTCGCAGCCGGACGGGTCGGCGATGCGCACCGGGTGGGCCTCGCCGTCCCCGGCGGGCAGGTCCACCCCGGCCGGATCGGTGAACGGCACGCCGTAGGCGATCGCGGCCTCGCGGGCGATGCCGCGGATCGACAGGCAGTAGCCCCGGTCGGGGGTGATCGCGATGTCGAGGACGTCGTCGCGCAGGCCGAACAGCCCGATGACGTCCGTCCCGGGCGCGGTACCCGGCGGCAGCACCAGGATGCCGTCGTGGTCGTCGCCGATGCCGAGCTCGCGGACCGAGCAGATCATGCCCTCGGACACGTGCCCGTAGGTCTTGCGGGCGGCGATCCGGAACGGCTCGCCGGGACGGTCCCCGGGCAGCGCGCCGCCCGGCAGGATCACCACGACGTCGTCGCCGGCCGCGAAGTTGGTGGCGCCGCAGACGATGTTCTGCGGCTCGCCGGTGCCGTTGGCCTGCCCGACGTCCACCTGGCAGTAGCGGATCGGCTTCTTGAAGCCGGCCAGCTCCTCGACGGCCAGGACGGTGCCGGTCACGATCGGGCCGGCCAGGTCGGCGCCGGCCTGCTCGACGGTCTCGACCTCGAGGCCGGCGTCGATCAGCTTGGCGGCCAGCTCGCGGCCGGTGACGCCGGAGGGGAGCTCGACGTGCTCCCGCAGCCAGGAAAGCGGGGCCCGCATCAGATCTCCATCCCGAACGGGAGGGTGAACCGGACGTCGCCCTCCACCATGTCGTGCATGTCCTCGACGCCGTGCCGGAACATCAGCGTCCGCTCCACGCCCAGGCCGAACGCCCAGCCGCTGTAGCGGTCCGGGTCGATCCCGCAGGCGACCAGCACCCGCGGGTTGACCATGCCGCAGCCGCCCAGCTCGATCCAGCCCTCCGAGCCGCAGGTGCGGCACGGCGGCGCGCCCCGCTCCACCGAGGCGCCCCGGCACACGAAGCACTGCATGTCGACCTCGGCCGACGGCTCGGTGAACGGGAAGTAGGACGGGCGCATCCGCACCCGCAGGCCCTCGCCGAACATGCCGGCCACGAACGCGTCGATGCCGCCGCGCAGGTCGGCCATGGTCAGGCCCTCGTCGACCGCCAGGCCCTCGAGCTGGTGGAACACCGGGCTGTGCGTGGCGTCGAGCTCGTCGGTGCGGTAGGTGCGGCCGGGCGCCACCACGTACACCGGCAGGGGCCGCGACAGCAGCGACCTGATCTGCACCGGCGAGGTGTGGGTGCGCAGGACCAGCCCGGTGTCCTCCGACTCCACGAAGAACGTGTCCTGCATGGTGCGGGCCGGGTGGTCGGGCTTGAAGTTGAGGGCGTCGAAGTTGAACCACTCGGCCTCGACCTCGGGCCCCTCGGCGACCTCGAAGCCCATCGAGACGAAGACGTCGGCCATCCGCTCCTGGACCGTGGTCAGCGGGTGCCGGGCGCCGCGCGGGTCGCGGTCCCAGGGCAGGGTGACGTCGACGGCCTCGTCGGCGAGGACGCGCTGGTCGCGTTCCTCCTCCAGTTCGGCCTGGCGGGCCTTGAGCGCCTGGGCGACGGCGCCGCGGGCGGCGCCGATGCGCTTGCCCGCCTCGGCGCGGCCCTGCGGCGGCAGGGCCCCGATCTCGCGGTTGGCCAGGGCCAGCGGGGAACGGTCGCCGGCGTGCGCCAGGCGGACCTGCTTGAGCGCGTCGAGGTCGGCCGCGGCCGCGATGGCCTCCAGGGCCTCGGCACGGGCCCGATCCAGCGCTTCGGGCTGCAACGCGGACACCTCGACAGGGTCGTAGGACTTGTTGGGTGCAGACATGGTGGTGTGATGACTCCGGTCGGCGTGGGACGCCCGCAGTCTAGTGGGCGGGCGGGAAGGATCCGGAAAAGCGTGCGCAGGTCGCGCCGCCCGCGCGGGGCCCGTGACGCCGGGATCGGAACGCGGTGCGAGCGCGCGATCAGGTGGCGTAGTCGGGGGCCCCGGCGGGCACGGTAAATCGGAACTCGGCGCCGCCGCCGGGGGCGCGCCGCACGGTGATGGTGCCCCCGTGCGCCTCGACCAGGCCCTTGACGATGTAGAGCCCGAGCCCGGTGCCACCGCGGCGGTTGCCGCCGGGACCGCGCCAGAACTGCCGGAAGATGCGCTGGGCGGCCTCGGGCGGAATGCCCTCGCCCTCGTCGCGCACCGACACGGCGGCCCCCTCCTTATGCGCGTCCGGCTCCACCATGATGGTGACAGTACCAGCGCCGTGCCGCACGGCGTTTTCGACCAGGTTGCCGAGGATCTGGTCGACCTTGTCGGGGTCGAGCCACATCTCCGGCAGGACGCCGCGGGCCTCGAACCGGAACCGGTCCTCGGCGTCGCCCGCCGCCACCCGTCCGGCCAGGACCTTGCGGATCTCGCCGGGCAGGTCGACCACCTGCCGGTGCATCTCCAGCCGGCCCGCCTCGATCCGCGAGACGTCGAGCAGCTCGGTGATCAGGCGGGTGACCCGGTCGGCGTCGGCGTTGACCGTCTCCAGCATCACCCGCTTCTGGTCGTCGTTGAAGCGGTGCCATTTGGCCAGCAGCGTCGCGGTGAAGCCCTTCACGCTGGTCAGCGGGGAGCGCAGCTCGTGAGCGACGGTGGACACCAGGTCGGCGCGGTCGCGCTCCAGCCGGGCCCGGTGCAGGGCGTCGCGCAGGGAGATCGTGAACCGTTCCACCCGGCCGCCCCGGCCGCGCCGGTAGCCCGCCGTCACCAGCAGCTCGGTGCCGCCGGGCAGGTACAGCGGCCGCTCGGGGTGGCGGGTGCGGGTGCCGAGCCCGTCGTAGGGGGCCAGGCATTTCCACCAGTCGCGGCCCTCGGCGTCGTGCAGCGGCAGGACGTCGCGGAAGTCGCGGCCGAGGGCGGCGCCGGAGGCGATGCCGGTCATCCGCGAGGCCGCCGCGTTGA
The DNA here is from genome assembly GCF_036227065.1 of Spirillospora sp. NBC_01491. Lineage (GTDB taxonomy): Bacteria > Actinomycetota > Actinomycetes > Streptosporangiales > Streptosporangiaceae > Spirillospora > Spirillospora xylanilytica. Next base: position 184,512 of record NZ_CP109432.1, on the reverse strand, counting down.
ACACCACGACGCGGGCGTCCCGGTCGGCCACCAGCAGGCCGTCGGGAAGATCGTCCAGGGTCGGCGCGCCGCAGGGCAGGGCGTCCGCCGCGTCCTCCGGCGGAACGTCCACATCGCCTCCAGCAGCGGGCATGGGTCGGGCCAGGTGCGGGGAGTCCTCTCCGCCCACAACGGCCTCCAGAACACCGGTGAGAACGCGGCCTGTCGAAAGGAGACTCTATCCGGAGACGGGGACCTAACGGGACCCGGAGAAGCCCCTACGGACAGGCATTGTGGCCGTCACGGGCACTCTGCCGCCCCTCCCGCACCACCCCGCGCACCGGCGACCGAAACGGGCACCGGCACGGGCGGCCGGCACAGGTGCCGGTACGAGTGGCGGCACGGACACCGGCACGGGCGGCGGGCGTCAGCAGCGCGGGGCCGCGGACGACCCGGCCTCGGCGATCGCGCCGGCGATGTCGTCGTACAGGGTGAACAGCCGGTACAGCCCGGTGATGCGCAGCAGCCGAACCTGGGCGGGCCGCACCCGGGCGAGTCTGATCTCTCCCCCGGCCCCGGAGATCTGGTTGTGCGCGGCGACCAGGGCGCCGAGCCCGGTGGCGTCGCAGAACGGGACCCCGGCGAAGTCGACGACCAGGCGGCGGAAGCCCGCCTCGTGCAGCTCGACCAGGTGGACGCGGAGCGTGTCGGCGGTGTGCAGGTCGATCTCGCCGGTCACTGCGGCGACGACGGTCTCACCGTGCACCTGCGCGACCGAGACGTCCAGACCGGCCACCGGGCCCTGCTCACGCGGCCCCCCGGCCGCGGGGCCGTCCAGCGCGGTGCCCGGCCCGCCGGCGGGCCGGGCACCCGCCCGGCACCTGACCTCGGGTCCGCGCCTGCCGGGACGCCTGGCCGCCGCCCTGCCCTCGTCGATCATCACGTTTGCCCCCACTCTGCACGGCCCCATCGCCGCCCTCGTCATCACCGTAGGCACCCGGGTGCGACGCGTGGATCCATCGCCGGGTTGGTTCCCGCTCCTACCTGGGAATGAGTCGCCGCCGGACGCGAGCCCCCCGCCCACCGTCCAGCGATAGTTCATCCTCCCAGGTCAAGGGAGGAGAAAAGCCGCACGACGCGACCGCTTGCGGCCAGCCGAACGCACAGAATCGCCCTTACCAAGACGAACCCTCACACCCTCACAACGTCGTCGCGGGCCCTCCACGGCCCGCGCGCGCCCTCACGGCGCCGGGCGCGGGTCCCCATTGCGTTGCGCGCGGGCCGAGGCGTAGAGGCAGACGGCCGCGGCCGTCGCCAGATTGAGGCTCTCGGCCCGACCGTAGATCGGCACCCGCACGACCTCGTCGACATGCTGGAGGATCTCGTCGGGCAGTCCCCACGCCTCGTTGCCGAACACCCAGGCGGTGGGGCCCGCGAGCAGGCCGTCGTCGATGCCGTCGTCGAGGGTCCGGTCGCCCGCGCCGTCGGCGGCGAGCACCTTCAGCCCGGCCGCCTTGAGCTCGGGGATCAGGTCGCCGAACCGGGGCCCGACGACGACGGGGAGGTGGAACAGGCTGCCCGCCGACGCGCGGACGCACTTGCCGTTGTACGGGTCGACCGACGCGTCGGTGAAGACGACCGCCTCCGACCCGGCGGCATCGGCGGTGCGCAGGACCGTTCCGGCGTTGCCGGGGTCGCGGACGTGGGCGAGCACGGTCACCAGCCTGGGGCCGGAGTCCAGCGCGCCGCCCAGCGGGACGTCGACGAACTGGCAGACCGCGAGCAGCCCCTGGGGCGTGACGGTCTGCGCCAGCTCGGCCATGACCTCGCCGCTGACCCGCAGCACCGGGACGCCCGCCTTCTCGGCGGCCGTCACCAGCTCGGGATGGCGGGCCTCGGCCTCGGCGGTGGTGAACAGCTCGGCGAGGCCGCCGGGGATCTCCAGCGCCTCCCGCACCGCCTGCGGGCCTTCGGCGAGGAAGCGCCGTTCGCGGCGCCGGAACGCACGTTTGGCGAGCCGGCGAGCGGCCTTCACCCGTGGTGATCGGAGGGAGGTCAGCTCGCGGCCCGCCATGACGTTCGTGATCGCCTGTCTGCCGGGAACCGGTTCAGGCCGCCTCGCTGCCCTCGGCGGGCAGCGCGTTCTTGGCCACCGTCACCAGGGCGGTGAACGCGGCGGCGTCGTTGACGGCCAGTTCGGCGAGCATGCGGCGGTCGACCTCGATCTCGGCCGCCTTCAGGCCCTGGATGAACCGGTTGTAGGTGATGCCGTTGGCGCGGGCCGCAGCGTTGATCCGCTGGATCCACAGGCGGCGGAACTGGCCCTTGCGGTCCTTGCGGTCCCGGAAGGCGTAGGTCATGGAGTGGAGCTGCTGCTCCTTGGCCTTGCGGTACAGGCGCGACCGCTGGCCGCGGTAGCCGCTCGACCGCTCCAGGACGACCCGACGCTTCTTGGCGGCGTTGACCGCCCGCTTCACGCGTGCCACGTTTCGAACTCCTTCGTGGGGGCCGGGGCCGTGCTGACCTCGGCCGGTCGTACGGGTTTCTGGTCGTGGGCTACTTGCGCAGCAGCTTCTTGATGTTCTTGGCGTCGGCGTCGGCCACCACGGCCGGGCCGTCCAGGCGGCGGGTCCGCTTGGTCGGCTTGTGCTCGAGCAGGTGGTTGCGGTTGGCGCGGCGGCGCATCACCTTGCCGGTGCCGGTCAGCTTGAAGCGCTTCTTGGCACCGCTGTGGGTCTTGGTCTTCGGCATGGCGCCGTCGTCTCCCTCACTCCCGGCCCCCGCGCACTGGCACGGGGGCGCGCCTGATCGGGCGCATCCCACGGAACTCCGTGTGACGCGCCTGGTCAGGCTTCAATGTACGTGCGTCACGACCTCGCGAGAACGCGAGACCACGTGGGGACCGCCGCTGGGCGGCCCCGGTACGACCCGGCCGGGGCCGTCAGACGGAGTCGGCCTCCGCCTCATGGTCACGGGTGGCCCGCTCGGCCTTGGCCTCGGCCTTGGCCTCGGCCTTCTTCTTGTGCGGACCGAGCACCATGATCATGTTTCGGCCGTCCTGCTTGGCCCGCGACTCGACGAAGCCGAGGTCCTCGACGTCGTCGGCCAGCCGCTGCAACAGCCGGAAACCGAGCTCGGGACGGGACTGCTCACGACCGCGGAACATGATCGTGACCTTCACCTTGTCCCCCGCCTTGAGGAACCGCACCACGTGACCCTTCTTGGTCGCGTAGTCGTGCGGGTCGATCTTCGGGCGGAGCTTGATCTCCTTGATGACCGTGTGCGCCTGGTTCTTCCGCGCCTCACGCGCCTTCATCGCGGACTCGTACTTGAACTTGCCGTAGTCCATGAGCTTGGCGACGGGCGGGCGCGCGGTGGGCGCCACCTCGACCAGGTCGAGGTCCGACTCACGCGCGAGTTCAAGGGCCTTGGCGATGGGCACGATGCCCACCTGTTCGCCGTTCGGGCCGACGAGCCGGACCTCGGGCACGCGAATGCGGTCGTTGATACGCGGTTCGGCGCTGATGGGACCTCCTTGGGGCCGTTACTCAAGTTCCAGGACCGGTCGTACCCCAGGGCCTTCACGCAAAAAGCCCCGCACGACTCGCATGCGGGGCCACCTTCGGTCTTCCCGCCGACAGTGCCGACGGGAACTACGGCGTCGCGGGCGTGTACCGCCCGTTCGCCGGACCGAAACCCACCGGCTTGACGGCCGGTCAGGTGGGAGATGGCCTCCGCTTGAGCGCCCGGTACGGTCGATCACGATGTCGTCATCGTCCGCACAGGGCCGGTCGAGTTCCAAGGCTATCACTTGCCAGGCCCTGTCGCGCCGCCCCTCCGGGGCACCGATCCACCACTTCACAACCACGGGGGACGGGCGTCCATTCCCCAGGCCCAGGACGGCGCCCTTCTGGGCCCTGGCGGAATTCGTGTGGCTTGTTACCGTGGAGCGACGACGGCCCACCGGGGTCGGCTCCACGGAGGGGTTCTCCGCGATGCCCTCGGTCAACACAGCCACGGCCGGCCCGTCCGGCGCCGCCCGGATGATCAGGCTGGAGTTCGCGCAGAAGGCGTTCATCCTCGACGCGGACCGGCTGCTGCTGGTCCGCAAGGCGGCGTCCGATCCGTTCCACCCGGGGCGGTGGGAGGTGCCGGGCGGGCGGCTGGAGGTCGCCGCCGACCTCGACCTCGACGACCACATCCGGCGCGAGGTGTGGGAAGAGGTCGGCATCAAGGTCGACCCGGGCCCGCCGTTCCACCTGTGGCAGTGGTTCATGCCCGATCTCGGTCCCCCCGCAGGGGAGCGGGGCGGGCAGGTGCGGGTGGTCGCCGCGGCGCGGCACTGCCGGCCCGCGAGCCTGGACGTGAGCCTGGAGCACCAGACCGACGGCGACCATCTCGCCGACTGCGCCTGGGTGCCGCTGGGCGATCTCGGCGGGTTCGAGCTGATCCCGAGCCTGCGCCCGGTGATGCGCGTGTTCCTCCGGCTGCATCCGCCGGCGGGCTGAGGCGATCATGGACATCGCGGCGGCGTCCGCGCGCCCCCCGGTCCAGTGGCCCGGCCTGGACGGCGTCGCCGAGCGGCGCTTCACGATGGTCGTCGTGGGCGATGTGCGGATCGAGGTCAGGGCGGAGCTGCCCGCCGTCCGCTTCGCGGAGCTGACCGCCGACCGGCTCGCCTACGCGCCCGCGCGGGCGATCGTGGCGGGCACCGCGGTCAACCTGGCGCGGCGGGCGGCCGGCTACTTCGGCCACGTCGCCGTCCTGGGCCGGGTCGGGGACGACGATTTCACCCCGGTGATCCGGCGGGAGCTGAGGCGGCTGGGCGTCCGCGACCTGCTCCGCGTCGAGCACGGCGCCGCCAACGGGGTGGCGGTGATGCTCCGTGACCGCGCGGCCGGCGGCGAACCGGGCGTCCGGCTGCTCATCGCGGAGGAGGACGCCCCCGACCGGCGGCTGTCGGCGTCCGACGTGCGGCACGTCTCCGCCGCGATCGGGCACGCGGACGTGCTGTGCGTCGACGGGTACGCCCTGCTGTCCCCCGTCTCCCGGGCCGCCCTGCGGGAGGCGGCGGCGATCGCCCGCCAGGCCGGCGCGCAGGTGGTCTTCGACGTGGTCCCGCACGACATCGACGCGCGGCTGCCGGTCGCGGAGGTCCTGCCGATGCTCTCGCTGGCCGACGTCGTCATCTCCGAGGCGCCCACACTGGCCAGGCTGCTCGGCCAGGTACCTCCGGTAGGGGCGGACGCTGTACGGGAACTGCTCCCGTCACTGGATCGGCTCGTTCCGGGACGTCCGCTGTGGCTGCTGCGCTTCGGCGAGAGCTCGCTGGAGTGTGCACTGGCCCACCAGCGGGACGGGCTGCTCCTGGAATACCCGACCGGATACGGCGACGGGGTGGAACGCGCTGGGTTCGGTGACCGGCTCGCTGTGGCCGAGCTCTACTGGTGGCTGTCGGTCCGCTGATCCTCCCTGAGGGCCGAACGGAGCGCATCCAGCGTTCGCTGGAAGGACCGCTTGCTCTCGGGTAGTCCGAACGTCTCTTGCCAGCGCCAAGCCCTAACGGAACCGTCCTTGTGCGCCACTGAGTCGTCTAGGAGCGCGGTCGCCGCCGCCCAGCGAAGAAACTGGCTCGGCACACCCTCTCCCGGGTGGAGCGTGACCGTCTCGCCCTCCTCCAGCAGAAGGTACGAGCGGCCCTCCCGGACCCGGTCGCGTACGGAGTCGTGGTCAGCGGGGACACCGTGCGGCCCGCTGCGTTCCACCACGGCCCGTACACCCGGGCTGCCCGGCAGGAAGTGCCAGTGCGCGTGGTCGATGCACGCCCCGCCGCCCTGGGGGCTCGCCGGACCGTGCTCGAACATCACCAGCTCGCCGGTCCCGTACGCCTCGCGGTAGATGCGGGCGATCCGGCCGCGCCACACGCAGGCGCGCGCCCACATCCGGCCGCCGAACGTCCCGGCGCTCGGGTGGTGCGCCTCTGTGACCAGCAGCAGGTGCCCGTCCGCCAAGGGGGCCAGGTCGGGCATGAGGAAGAAGTCGGCGTCCGCCGCGAGGACGGCCGCACCGCCCGGCAGGCCCGCCATGTCGTTGAACCGGAACCGCAGCGGCGGGCACAGCACGCAGTCCGCGGCGTGGCCGTCCCGTTCGGATGGCTCGGTCAACGCGTCCTCCAGCACCACGGGCCGCACGAGCGCTCATCACCCAGCGTGCCCGCTCCCCGGCCCCGATGCTCCGGGCGGGCGGGCACAGCCCCGGAACCCGCAGGGTACAAAGCCTGGCCGAACGGGAACAAAGGACATAGAGGCACACTGTGAACCCACCGCTCCCCCGGCCCCCGGCCCCCGCACCTCGCAACGCACCCGCCCGCCGCCCCGCACCAGGGCCGCCCCCCGCGATCGACCTCGCCGTGCTCGACCGCCGGCTGAACGAGTCGCTCGACGCCCTGCGCGACGCCTACTCGCCCGCCCCCGACGCCGGCGGCGGCTGGTACCACGAGCTGACCAGGCCGGAGCCGGGGGCGACCGCCACCGCGATCGGGCTGCTGGCCTTCGTCGAGACCGCCCGGCCGTTCGAGCACTTCGACGAGGGCCTGGCGTTCCTGGCGTCCCGCCAGGCCGCCTCCGCCGACCCGCTCGGGGACGGCGGCTGGGCCACCCGGACCAGCCTCGGCCTGCCGGTCGTGGAGGCCACCGCCTGGATCGCCCGCTTCCTCGCCCGCGCCCACTGCGACCTGCGCGAGGACGCCCCCGATCTCAGGCGGGCCTACCGGTGGCTGCTGCGCAACCAGAACCCCGACGGCGGCTGGGGGTCCCTACTCGGCTGCCCGTCCCGGGTCTGGCTGACCTGCCTGGCGCTGCGCGCCCTCACCCAGCTCAACCCCTACGACGAGGCCGTGGAGCGGGGCGTGGAGTGGCTGACGGCGGGCCGGACCGCGAGCCGTCCCGCGTGGGGTCCCACCCCGACGTCCGGGCCGACCGTCACGCACACCGCGTTCGCGCTGGTCACGCTGGCCGAGGCGCGTCCCGCGCTGTGCACCGAGCGGCTGCTGGACGCCTACGACTGGCTGCTGGCGAACCTGGACCCTGAGGACGACCACACCTGGATCGAGACCTACGACGTCTCCCCGCACGGCACGGCGTCCAGCCCCGTCTGGCGACTGGCCCTCTGGCACTACGGGCTGCCCCTGGCCCTGTCGGCGCTGCTGCGGGACCCGCGCGGCCCGCACGGGCCGACGGTCGCCCGCGCGTTCCGGACGCTGGCCCGCGCCGAGATCACCGCCCCGCGCCGCACCGGCTACCCCGGCAGCGGGCGCACCTCGCTCTGGAAGCTGTGGTGGCGGCTGGAGATCCTGATCGACCTCACCCGCGTCCCGCTGGCCGGCACCGGCGACGTCCTGCACTGGCTACCGGACGCGACGGTGGTGCAGCGCGCGCACGCGCGGGACCGGCCGCTGGCCGCGCTGCTCCCCCACCGCCGGCGCCTCGAACCGGTACGGCTGGTGCGGCGGCACTGGTCGGCGGTGCTGCTCACCCTGATCGGCGCGGGCAGCCTCACGGGAGTCGCTTCCGGGACGTGGGGCTGGCGCGACTTCTGGCTGAGCGTGATCCTGCCGATGATGCTCGCGGCGGCGGACGAGTCGATGAAGCGGCGCCGCACCCCGCGCTGACGTCGCGTCGAGCGCGGGGCGGGGACGGGAGCCGGGAACGGGAGGCGGGGGCGCGAGGCGGGAACGGGAGGCGGGGCGTCAGGCCCGCCGGGCGAGTTCTGCTTCCCCGGCGGCGCGCATCGCCTCGACCGGGACGTCCTCGCGTCCGGTCATCAGCGTCACCTGCCGCACCGCCTGGTGCAGCAGCATCTCGAAGCCGCCGACGACCGTGCCGCCCGCGCCGCCGACCGCCGCGGCGAGCGCCGTCGGCCACGGCGCGTACACCACGTCGAACAGCGCGGCGCCCGACGCGGCGACCGGCTCGGCGAACGCGTCGCCCGACCGTCCCGGCAGGGTGGAGACCACCAAGCCGGCGGGAAGCAGCTCGGGCAGCCGGTCGAGGGCGGCGACCCGCACCGTCAGCCCGAACCGCTCGCCCACCTCCGCCGCCCCGGCCGCCCGCTCCGGGCTGCGCGCGGCCAGCACCGCCTCGTCCAGCCCGAGGCCCGCCAGCGCGGCCAGCACCGACGCCGCGGTCGCGCCGCCGCCGAGCACCACCGCGCGGCCCGGATCGCCGAGCCCCGCGCCGGTCAGCGCGGTCACGACGCCGTGCACGTCGGTGTTGTCGCCGAACCGGCGCCCGTCCCGCAGCACGATCGTGTTGGCCCCGCCGACCTTCACCGCCAGCTCCGACACCTCGTCGACCAGCTTCAGCGCGGTCCGTTTGAGCGGCATCGTCAGCGACAGCCCCGCCCACGCCGGGCCGAGCCCGTCGAGCAGGCCCGCCAGGCCGTCCTCACCGCACTCGATCGCCTCGTAGGACCAGTCGTCCAGGCCCATCGCCGCGTACGCCGCCCGGTGCAGCACCGGCGACAGCGAGTGCCCGATCGGCGAGCCGAGGACCGCCGCCCTGTGTCCCATCAGTTCCCCGGATTCTGCTGCTGCCACCTGTTGAACTGCTTCTTCAGCCTCAGGAACTCCTGGTAGTCCGCGGTGAACTCGGTCCGCTTGTTCGTCGGGTCGACCGCGATGAAGTACAGCCACGTCCCGTTCTTCGGCGACGCCGCGGCCTCGATCGAATCCGCCCCGGGACTGGAGATCGGCCCGGGGGGCAGGCCCTTGTGCAGATAGGTGTTGTAGGGCGAGGGGTACTGGGTGTCGTGGTTCCGTACGTTCAGCGTGCGCTTCTTCAGCGCGTAAAGGACCGAGGAGTCGAACTGTAGGGGGATGCCCTGTTCCATCCGGTTGCGGATCACCCTGGAGATCTTGGCCAGGTCTCCCGGCTTGCCGCCCTCGGACTGGATCAGGCTGGCCATGGTGATCAGCTCCGCCGGCCGCATGTTCCCCTGCTTCGCCTTGCCCTCCAGGTCGATCTTCTCGGCCTCCTGGTTGAACCGGTCGACCATCTGCTTGAGGATCTCCCGCGCGCTCCCGTTCGGGTTCAGGTCGTACCGCCCCGGGAACAGGTACCCCTCCAGGCCCTTGGCGTACGCCGGCAGCCCCAGCCCCTGCGGCTTGGCCTCCGCCGCCTGGAAGTTCCTCAGCGGAATACCGGTCTTCTTCGACAGCTTGTCGAAGATCTCGCTCGTCCGGAGGCCCTCGAAGATCGTGATCTGGTTGTCCGCCCGCGACTTGGTGTCCAGCAGCAGCGCCATCGCCGACGACGACGACATCTTCAGCCGCATCCGGTAGAAGCCCGGCTGGATGCTGCCGGCCTTGGTCTCCTTGCCGTACACCTTGATGAAGGCCCGGCTGCTCTTGACCACGTCGTGCTGCTCCAGCGCGGCGGCGATGACGTACCCGCCGTCGCCGTCCTTGATCTGCACCGTGACGTTCCCGCCGCCCCCACCGGAGTAGTCCGGCGGATGCATCCGGCTGTCGAGCCACGCGACCCCGAGCACGCCGCCGGTGCCGAAGATCGCCACGATGAAGGCCATCGCGAACAGCGCCGCGGCCCGCCCGTTCCGGCGCCGCCGCTGCCTCTTCCGCACCCGGCGCCGGTCACGCCGGACGGGCCGTTCGCCCCGCGAACGGCCACCGCCACCGGACGGATCTGAGAAAAGGTCCAAATCGCTCATGCGCTTCCCCGGACGATCTCGCCTGGGGGGCGTCCAGTCAAACGTTCCCCGTCCAGGGCCGCCTGAAGCAGCACCGCCGCCGCCGCCTGGTCGACGACCTTGCGCCGGGCCTGCCCGTGCACACCGCCCGCGCGCAGGCCGCTCTCGGCCGTGACGGTGGTGAGCCGCTCGTCGTACAGCCGGACGGTCCCGGTGGCGAGCCGGCCCGCCAGCATGCCCGCGAACCTGCGTGCCGACGCCGCCGCCGGGCCCTCACGCCCCGACAGCGACGTCGGCAGCCCGACTACGACCTCGACCGCCTCATGCTCCGAGACCAGCTCGGCCAGCCGGTCGAGGTCGCCCTTCCCACTCCGCACCGTCTCGAGCGGGGAGGCGAGGATCCCACCGGGATCGCTCCGCGCCACGCCGATGCGCACGCTCCCCACGTCCACCCCGAGCCGAACGCCCTGTCTCATGGCTTCGCTCCGCTCAGCGACTCGAGGCGCCGTGTCCGCAATTCCGGGCGCCATGCTGGGTCTTTCGCGGGCCCCATGGTCCGCACGTCGGTCACACGGCCCCTACGGCTCGTTCCACGGTGGCCAGGGCGTCGCCCAGCGCACCGGCGTTGGCGCCGCCGCCCTGGGCCAGGTCGTCCTTGCCGCCACCGCCGCCGCCCAGCGCCTTGGCGGCCAGGCCGACCAGCGCGCCGGCCTTGAGGCCGCGCTCGCGGGCGCCCTCGGTGACGGCGACGACCACGACCGGACGGTCCTTGGGCACGCCGACGACCATCACGACGGCGGGACGCGCGGCCAGCCGGCCGCGGACGTCCACGGCGAGCTTGCGCAGGTCGTCGGCGCCGGTGCCGGCGGGGGCCTGGTGGCCCACGTAGGCGACCCCGCCGATGTCCCGGGCGCCGTCCGCCAGCGAGCCGGCGATCGCCAGGACCTGCTGGGAACGGAGCTTGTCGAGCTCCTTCTCGGCGTCGCGGAGCCGGGTGACCACCCCGGAGATCCGCTCGGGGAGCTCGTCCTTGCGGGTCTTCATCTGCTCGGCGAGCTGCGCGACCAGCACGCTCTCGCGGGCCAGGAAGCGGAAGGCGTCGATGCCGACCAGGGCCTCGACACGGCGGACGCCGGCGCCGATGGACGCCTCGCCGAGCACCTTGATCAGGCCGAGCTGCCCGGAGCGGGCCACGTGGGTGCCGCCGCACAGCTCGCGGGAGTAGTCGCCGACCTCGACGACCCGCACCCGGTCGCCGTACTTCTCGCCGAACAGGGCGAGCGCGCCCATCGAGCGGGCCTCGTCGATGGAGGTGTGGAACGCGCGCACGTCCATGTCGTTGATCAGGACGTCGTTGACCTCGTCCTCCACGTCGCGCAGCACGCTGACCGGCACGGCGCCCGAGGCGGTGAAGTCGAACCGGAACCGGCCGGGCGAGTTCTCCGAGCCGGCCTGCGCGGCGGACTCGCCGAGGGCGCGGCGGAACCCGGCGTGCACCATGTGGGTCGCGGTGTGCGAGCGGGAGATCGCCCGGCGCCGCGACACGTCGATCTCGGCGTAGGCGGTGTCGCCGGTCTGCGCCTCGCCGCTGCGGACCCGGCCGCGGTGCACGACCAGGCCGGCGAGCGGGGTCTGCACATCGTCGATCTCGACGACGGCGCCGTTGCCGAGCCGGATGACGCCGTGGTCGGCGAGCTGGCCGCCGCCCTCGGCGTAGAACGGGGTACGGTCCAGGACGACCTCGACCTCGGCGCCCTCGCCGGCGGCGCGCACGTTGCCGCCGTTGACCAGCAGCCCGACCAGGCGGGCCTCGCCGATCACGTTGTCGTAGCCGATGAAGTCGACGCTGCCGCCCGAGCGGGTGAGCAGGTCGTCCAGGACCGACACGTCGAGGTTGCCGGTCTTCTTGTCGCGTGCGTCCTTCTTGGCGCGGTCGCGCTGCTCGGCCATGAGCCGGCGGAAGCCGGCCTCGTCGACCTGGAGGCCCTGTTCGGAGGCCATCTCCAGGGTCAGCTCGATCGGGAAGCCGTAGGTGTCGTGCAGCTTGAACGCCTGCTCGCCGGCGAGCGCGGGGCTGCCGGACCGCCGGGTCTCGGCCACCGCGGTGTCGAAGATCGTGGTGCCGGTGCGCAGCGTCTGGAGGAAGGAGTCCTCCTCGGCGTCGATCACCGTGTGGATGCCGGCGGCGGTGCGGACCAGCTCGGGGTACTGCTCTCCCATGGCCGCGACCGCGACGGCGGTGAGCTCGTGCATGAGCCCGGCGGAGTCGCCGCCGAGCAGCCGCAGGTTGCGGATGGAGCGGCGCAGGATGCGGCGCAGCACGTAACCGCGGCCCTCGTTGCCGGGACGGATGCCGTCGGCGACCATCATCGTGCCGCTGCGCACGTGGTCGGCGATGACCCGCAGCGACACGTCGGCGCGGTGGTCGCGGCCGTACCCGGCGCCGGTCAGCTCGGCCGCCCGGTCGAGGACCTTCCAGAGCGTGTCGGTCTCGTAGATGTTGTCGACCCCCTGGAGGATCGCCGCCATCCGCTCCAGGCCCATGCCGGTGTCGATGTTCTTGGACGGCAGCTCGCCGAGGATCGGGAAGTCGTCCTTGCCGCTGCCGGGTCCGCGCTCGAACTGCATGAAGACCAGGTTCCACACCTCGAGGTAGCGGTCCTCGTCGGCGACGGGGCCGCCCTCGCGGCCGTACTCGGGGCCCCGGTCGTAGTAGATCTCCGAGCAGGGTCCGCACGGGCCGGGCACGCCCATCGACCAGAAGTTGTCCTCCATGCCGCGGCGCTGGATCCGGTCCAGCGGGACCCCGACCTTGTCGTGCCAGATGCCGCGGGCCTCGTCGTCATCCTGGAAGACGGTGACCCACAGCTTCTCCTCGGGGAAACCGAAGCCGCCCTCGCCCTCCGGCCGGGTCAGGAGGTCCCAGGCGAACGGGATCGCCTGCTCCTTGAAGTAGTCCCCGATGGAGAAGTTCCCCAGCATCTGGAAGAACGTGGCGTGCCGGGTGGTCTTCCCGACCTCCTCGATGTCCGGCGTCCGGACGCACTTCTGGGCGCTGGTCATCCGCTGCGACGGCGGCGTGCGCTGGCCGAGGAAGTACGGCTTGAACGGGACCATGCCGGCGTTGACCAGCAACAGGGTCGGGTCCTCGGCGATCAGGCTGGCCGAGGGCACCACGGCGTGCCCGCGCTCTTCGTAGAACTTGAGGAAGCGGCGCGCCACCTCTGCCGACTCCATGATCAGTGGCCATCCTTGTCGTCGTCGATGATCGTGTAACGCGCTTTGAGGACCCGGCGGCGCCGGGGACCCTCGAGTTCGGGCGGAGCCTGGTCGATCTCGATCGCCTCGCGCAACTCCGCCTCGCGGGCCTGCATCTCGGTGCGCACGTCGGAGGCGAAGTACCGCAGCCGCCGCCCGGCGCCCTGCCCGGCGCCGACCGCGCGGACCGCGACGCCCTCCGGGGACCAGGTGCGCGCGAACCGCTCCACCTTGCGCTTGACCCGGTGGGTCGCGTAGACGCCGGCGCCGGCGCCCACCGAGAGCCAGAACAGCCGTTTCATCGCGCACCGCCCCGTCTCGCGGCGCGGTGCCGCGGGAGCGTGTCCGCGCGGTGCCGGGGGTGTGCGCCCTCGCGGCGCCGCGGGTAGGCGTCGGCGCGGGTCATTTGCGGACCTTGCCGGACGGGCGGGCGGGCAGCTGCGGGCGGTCGCCGCCGTGCTCGCGGCCGGCGCCGTCGCGGTTACCGAGGGCCTTGCGGACCCCGTAGGAGAAGGCCGCGGCCTTGACCAGCGGGCCGCCGACCACGGAGGTCATGACGGTGGTGACCGCCGAGACGTTCTGGGTGACGCCGGCGACCTGCTTGGTGATCACGTCGGTGCGGCCGAGCTGCTCGTTGGCGCGCCGGACGGTGCGGGTCATGTCCTCCATGAGGGGCCCGGCCTGGTCGCCGAACTCGGAGACGACCTTTCCGGCCTCGCGGAGCAGGCGGGCGAGTTTGAGCAGGGTGAAAGCGAGGAAGGACACGAGGACCGCCCAGAACACGGCCACGATGAGGCCGGCCAGCTGTCCACCAGTAAGCATCAGGGCCTCCGTTCGCTGTGTTTCGGCTCAGGGCCGGGCCCGGCCTGACAGACCATACCGTGGGCACCGGTCCCGGCCGTGCGGAGCGGAAGGCCCCGTCCGGCCCGGCCGCGCCGCTGCGGCGGCGGGGGCCCGGCACCCCAGGTTGTCCCGGCAGGCTACCGGGCGGCGGCGCCGGATGGCGGGATCATGGCCCCGGAATGATCATCGGCGCGGTCAGCCGCCCTGCCCCCCGCCGCGGCCCCGGCCACCGCCGGCGGAACCGCGCAGCACCGAGCGGATGCGCGCCAGGACCTCGGTGAAGCGGCCCTCGGCGCCGTGCTTGGTCGGACGGTAATACTCGCGCCCGTGCACCGGGTCGGGCGCGTACTGCTGCGCGACCACCCCGCCCGGATGATCATGGGCGTACTTGTAGCCCTGGCCGTGCCCGACCTTCGCCGCGCCCTTGTAATGCGCGTAGCGCAGGTGCATGGGGACCGATCCGACCAGGCCCTTGCGGACGTCGCCGAGCGCCCCGTCCACCGCCGTGATCACCGCGTTGGACTTGGGCGCCAGGGAGAGGTGGATCACCGCCTGGGCCAGGTTGATGCGGGCCTCGGGCAGGCCGACGAACTCGACCGCCTGCGCCGCGGCAACCGCGGTCTGGAGCGCGGTCGGGTCGGCCATCCCGACGTCCTCGCTGGCGTGCACGATCAGCCGCCGGGCGATGAAGCGGGGGTCCTCGCCCGCCTCGATCATGCGGGCCAGGTAGTGCAGCGCGGCGTCGACGTCGCTGCCGCGGATGCTCTTGACGAACGCGCTGATCACGTCGTAGTGCTGGTCGCCCTCGCGGTCGTAGCGGACCGCGGCCCGGTCGACCGCGCGCTCCAGCACGTCGGCGTCGATCGGCCGCCCGTCCTCGACCACCAGCGCGGCGGCCTCCAGGTAGGTGAGGGTGCGGCGGGCGTCGCCGCCGGCCAGCCGGATCAGGTGGTCCTCGGCGGCCGGGTCGAGCTCGACCGCGCCGTCCAGCCCCCGCTCGTCGGCGAGCGCCCGCCGGACCACCTCGCGCAGCGCGTCGTCGCCGAGCGGCTCGAGCGTGAGCAGCAGCGACCGGGACAGCAGCGGGCTGATCACCGAGAAGAACGGATTCTCGGTGGTGGCGCCGATGAACGACACCCAGCGGTTCTCCACGGCCGGCAGCAGCGCGTCCTGCTGGGCCTTGTTGAAGCGGTGCACCTCGTCGACGAACAGGACGGTCTGCCGGCCGGTCATGCCGAGCTCGCGGCGGGCCAGCTCGATCTCGGCGCGGACCCGCTTGACCCCGTCGCTGACCGCGGAGACCTCGACGAAGCGGCGCTGGGTGGCGTGGCTCACGACGGTGGCGAGGGTGGTCTTGCCGGTGCCGGGCGGACCCCACAGCACCAGCGACATCGGGACGTCCCGGTCGACGAGCTGCCGGATCGGCGTGCCGGGGCCGAGCAGGTGCGCCTGCCCGACCACCTCGTCCAGGCCGCGCGGGCGCATCCGGACGGCGAGCGGCTGCTCCGCCCCGCCGCGTCCGCCGGACGACCCGGCCGCGGGCACGCTCCCGGCGAAGGCGGAGGGGGCGGTCGCCTCCCCCGCCGGATCGTCGAAGAGGCCCTCCGGCTGGCCCGGTTCCACCCTGCTGGTCACTTGCCGAGACTATCCCGCCCCGCGGACATCCCGGGCAGAGCGCCGCCGTCCCGGCGGGCGCGCGGTGCGGCGGCCGTCCCGGGAACCCCGCGCGGGGCTGCGGCGTTGGTATCGCGCGAAGGTGAAAACAGGAGCGTGACGGTGGCCGGTACGGCTTTGCGGCGGCGGCACGGGCAGGCGGGCCTGCTCGTGGCGCTCCTCGTCGTGGCCGGGCTGGTCTTCAGCTACGGGCTGGGCCACGCGCCGCCGATGCGGGTGTGCACCGAGCACTACGTCACCGTGCCGTCCGGCGTCGCCGAGGCGCTGTCGCACCATGGCGACGAGGCGGGCCCGGCGGCGGTCGCCGCTCCGGACGGCGGCCCGGCCGCGATCCGGGGGGCCTGGGCGGCCCCGTCCGACTCACCGCTGTCCGGCCCGCTGTACGCCTGCCTCTCGATGGCCGTCCTGCTCACCCTCATGGTGCTCGCGCTGGCCGCCGCCCCGCGCCGCTCGGGCCTGCGGTTCCCGGCGCGGCGCGGCCGGGCCCCCGCCCCCCGGACGGGCGGAGCACCGCCGCTTCCTTCGCTGAGCTCCCTTCAGGTGCTGCGGCTGTGACGGACGGGCCGTGAGGCCCGCGGATGGCGCCATGCCCACGGCGGCACGGCGGCTCCGCACGTCCCGTCTTCGCGAGTACAGCAGCCTTGAGAGGTTCGTCCCGTGTCCAAGAACGCCCGGAACCGCGCGCAGCGCAACGTCCTGACCCAGCGCCAGGTGCCCTGGGGCGGCATCGCCTTCTTCGCCGTGATCGGCGTGGTGGCGATCGTCGCGATCTCCTACGCCTTCATGCAGAGCAGACCGTCGTCGGCCTCCGGCTCCGGCGGCGCGATCGCCGGGCTGGTCCAGAAGGACGGCCTCAGCCGCGACCACACCTCCGACCCGGTCAAGTACGACACCAGCCCGCCGATGGGCGGCGCCCACGACCCGATGTGGCAGAACTGCGACGCCCACGTCTACGACCGGCAGCTCCGCAACGAGAACGCGGTGCACTCGCTGGAGCACGGCGCCGTATGGATCTCCTACCGGCCCGACCTGCCCGCCGACCAGGTCAAGCTCCTCCAGGACAAGGTCAGCGCGACCGACTACACCCTGATGAGCCCCTACCCGGGGTTGGACGCCCCCCTCGCCCTCACCGCGTGGGGCAAGCAGGTCAAGGTGCAGAACGCCGACGACGGGCGGATCGACGCGTTCCTCCGCGCCTTCGTGAAGGGCCCGCAGACCCAGGAGCCCGGCGCGGCCTGCGACGGGGCCAAGGACACCCCGTGACCTCGGCGAACGAGCCCGCCGAGTCCGCCTCCGCCCCCGCCGCCGCCACTCCGGCGCGGGGGCGGGGGCGGGGGCGGCGGGCGACCGTCGTCCTCGCCGTGGCCGTCGTCCTGATCGCGGCCGTCCTGACCGGCCTGGCGACGCTGCGTTCGGAGCGGCCCGGGACCGACGGGCCCGAGGCCGGGTTCGCGCGCGACATGAGCGCCCACCACGCCCAGGCGGTACGGATGTCGTTCATCGTCCGGGACCGTACCGGGGACGCGGCCGTACGGCTACTGGCCTACGACATCATCAACACCCAGTCGGCACAGATCGGCATGATGACGGCCTGGCTGGACGAGTGGGACCTCCCGAAGAGCGACCCGGCCGGGCCCATGCGCTGGATGTCCGGCCACGGCGGCCACGGCGGGGCGTCCCGGGCGGCACCCCCGACCGTGTCCCCGGCGCTCCAGGCGGGGGCCGGCGCGGCCAGGATGCCGGGGATGGCGACGCGCGAGCAGCTGGGCGAGCTGGAGCACGCCTCGGGCCGTGCCGCCGAGATCCTCTTCCTGCGGCTGATGGTCGCCCACCACCGCGCCGGCGTCGCCATGGCCGAGGCGGTCCTGGACCGCACCGGGCACGCGCGGGTGCGGGCGCTGGCGCGCAGCATGGTGAACGGGCAGCAGGCCGAGATCGATCTGATGAACCGGATGCTGAGGGAGCGCGGGTCGGAGGCCGTCTGAGCCGTTGTGCTTGACAGCGAACGCCGATCGCGGGTCACTGACCACCATGGCTCAGACACTCACCGGCTACCACCGGGCACTGGATCTCTTCGAGGGCGTGGTCGGCGGGGTCGCCCGCGACGGCTGGGAGGCGCCGTCACCGTGCGCGGGATGGACCGCGCGGGACGTCGCCGGGCACGTCACCGGCGGTCAGCGCATGATCCAGGCGCTGGCCGCCGGGGCACCCCCGCCGGACCTGTGGGCCGCCCCCGCCGCGTTCAGCCCCGGGGACGCGCTGATGGCCTGGCGCACCGCCCGCAAGGAGTGCGCCGCGGCGCTCACCCCGGAGGCGCTGGCCCGCCCGATCCCCTTCGCCGGGCTCGGCGAACTGCCGCTGGGCGACTTCTTGGAGGGCTACATCCTGGAGCCGCTGGTGCACGCCTGGGACCTGGCACGGGCCACCGGGCAGCCGGCCCGGCTCGACCCCGACCTGGTGCACCACGCGTTCGCGACCGCCCAGGTGCTCGCCGCCACGCTGCGCGAGACCGGGAGGCTCGGCCCGGCCCGGCCGGCCCCGCGCGGCGCCGACGAGCAGACCAGGCTGCTGAGCTTCCTCGGCCGCGCCGTCTGAGCCGGAGGCCGAGCGGACCCAGGGGCCGCGGGGGGACGGGCGGTCAGGAGAACTCGGCCAGGGTGCGCTCGGCCTCTTCGAGCCAGGCACGGCGGGCCGCCAGCGCCTCCTCGGCGTCCTTGGCGTCCTTGGCGCGGCCGGCGTCGCGGGCCTTGCCGAGCCGCTTCTCCAGCTGCTCGATGGTGGTGCGCAGCTGGGTCACCGTGGCCTCGGCGCGGGCGCGGGCCTCGGGGTTGGTGCGCCGCCACTCCGACTCCTCGGCGGAGCGGATCGTCTCCTCGATCTTGCGGAGCCGCCCCTCCAGCCGGTCGCGCTGGTCGCGCGGCACCATCCCGGCCGCCTCCCAGCGCTCCTGGAGGGTGCGCAGCGCCTGCCGCGCCTGCCGGACGTCGCGGACGGGCAGCAGCCGCTCGGCCTCGGCGAGGATCCGCTCCTTCTCCTCGGCGTTCACCTGGAACTCGGCGTCACGCTCGGCGAAGACCGCGGTGCGGGCGGCGAAGAAGGTGTCCTGGGCGCCCTTGAAGCGGGCCCACAGGTCCTCCTCGGCGTCCCGCCCGGCGCGGCCGGCCGCCTTCCAGCGGCGCATCAGCTCGCGGTAGGCGGCCGCCGTGTCGCCCCAGTCGGTGGAGCCGGTCATCGTCTCGGCCTCGGCGACCAGCCGCTCCTTCTCGCGGCGGGCCTCCTCGCGCTGGTCGTCCAGGGTCGCGAAGTAGACCTTGCGGCGCTTGGTGAAGGCGTTGCGGGCCGAGGACAGCCGCTTCCACAGCGCCGTCTCGGTGGGCCGGTCGATGCGCTCGGCGGCCTTCCACTCCTCGACCAGCAGCCGGAGCCGCTCACCGCCGTTCTTCCAGTGCGTCTCCTCGACCGCGATGCGCTCGGCCTCGGCGACGATGCGCTCCTTGGTCTCGCGCGCCTCGTGCCGGGCGTGCTCGCGCTGCGCCTTGACCTCCTCGCGGCGCCGGCCGACCTGCTCGGTGAGGCCGTCGAGCCGCCGCGCCAGCGCCTCGAGGTCGCCCACGGCGTGCGCGTCGGTCACGGCCTCGCGCAGCCGCTGGACGCTCTGCTGGGCCTGGGCCGGTTGCAGGTCGGTGGTGCGGACCCGCTGCTCCAGGAGGCCGATCTCGGTGGCCAGCGAGTCGTACTTGCGCTTGAAGTAGGCCAGCGCCTCCTCGGGGGCCCCTGCCTGCCAGGACCCCACGACGCGTTCGCCGTCCGACGTCCTGACATAGACGGTGCCGTCCTCGTCAACCCGGCCCCAGGGATCGGTCGCGCTGGACACCCTTGCCTCCTGAATCGCAGGTCCGATCGTGCTCACACTCACCGGACCCTCCACACCTTAGTATCCCGTTCGCCTATTTCCCGGCGATCGTGACGTCCTGGATCGTGACCTTCTTCTTCGGCTCGCCGGTGCCGTCCTGTCCCGCCTTCTCGACGCCGGCCTTGGCGACCTTCTCCAGCTCGTCCAGACCCGAGGTGATCTCGCCGAACACCGTGTAGTCGGGTGACAGCTGCGAATCGCCGTACACCAGGAAGAACTGGCTGCCGTTGGTGTCGGCGCCGGAATTGGCCATGGCGAGCGTGCCCTTGGTGTACTTGGCGCCCTCGGTGTTCTCGTTGGCGAACTGGTAGCCGGGACCGCCGGAGCCGCTGCCCGTGGGGTCGCCGCACTGGAGCATCTTCAGCCCCTCGCTCGCCGACAACCGGTGGCAGTGACTCTTCTTCCAGAAGCCCTTGTCGGCCAGGAAGGCGAAGGAGTTCACCGCGCACGGCGCCTTCTTGGCGTCCAGCTTCAGCCCGATGTCGCCCTGGCTGGTCTTGATCTCGGCCTTGACCGTGCCGGTGCGGGCCGGCTTGACCGGCGGCGTGCCGAGGTCCTTGGGCGCCCCCTCGCTCTGTGCCGGGGTGTAGGCGCACTCCCCGGGCTTGACCTTGGCCTGCGGCGACGCGGTGGGCGCCGCGGCGTCGGCCTTGGACGGGTCGTCCTTGCCGAGCATCACCGCGATCCCGGCGGCGCCGCCGGCGATCACCGCCACCGCCACCACCGCGCCGATGACGCGGATCCGGCGGGCGCGGGCGGCCTCGGCCAGCCGGCGCTGCTCCTGACGCTCGTAGCGCTGCCGCGCGAGCTGCTTCTTGCGGTCCTTCCCCGCCACGTGCCTGCCCCTCCGCTGTGATCAGGTGAACGTGCAGCGCATAGTAGCGGTACCGGCGGCCGGACGCGCCGCCCGTCCGGTGCCCGCTACGCCGCGCCGACACGGCGATCTGCTATCTCGTTCGCGATGGCCACGGCCGCGCCGGTACCCTCGGAGCCACCGCGCGCGCCCGGAGCCCGTCCTCGGGCCGCGGAGCATGAGGAACACGGCTCCGCGGAAACGTTCAGGAAAGACACAGGGACGCCCGCTCACACGGCCCGGCCGAAACGGCCCAAAAGGAAGGACGATCGTGCTCGTCGCAGGGTTCCCAGCTGGATCGTTCGCCGCGAACTGCTATGTCGTGGCGCCCGCCGCGGGCGAGGAGTGCGTGATCGTCGACCCCGGCGAGGACGCCCAGGGCGGCATCGACGATCTCCTGCGCGAGCACCGGCTCAAGCCGGTGGCGGTCCTGCTCACCCACGGCCACATCGACCACGTCTGGTCGGTCGCCCCGGTGTGCGGCGCCAAGGACGTCCCCGCCTACATCCATCCGGACGACCGCGACCTGCTCACCGACCCGGCCAAGGGCCTGTCGCTGAACGCGGGGCAGCAGTTCTTCGGCGGGCTGACGCTGACCGAGCCCGACGACGTCAAGGAGCTGGCCGACGGCGACGCGCTCGAGCTGGCCGGGCTGAGCTTCACCGTGGGCCACGCCCCGGGCCATACGCCCGGGTCGGTGACCTTCCGGACGCCTCCGGCGGGCGACGTCCCCGACGTGGTGTTCACCGGCGACCTGCTGTTCGCCGGGTCGATCGGGCGCACCGACCTGCCGGGCGGCTCGTACGAGGAGATCCTCGCGAGCCTGTCGCGGGTGTGCCTCAGCCTGCCCGACGAGGCCGCCGTGCTGCCCGGCCACGGGCCGCAGACCACCATCGGCCGTGAGCGCGCGACCAATCCGTTCCTTAAGGACCTCCCGCGGGGGGACTCCCCAGGAAACCCGGATCTGGTGCCCTCCGACGGTCCTGACAAGGGATTCTGAGCCTAAAAGATCATGAGTTCGAGCTTCCAGGCCCCCAAGGGGGTCAGTGAATACGTTCCTCCGCGCGCCGACCTGTTCTACGCCATCCGCGAGGCGTTCGCCGAGCAGGCCAGGCTGGCCGGCTACGGCTACCTCGAACTGGCGGTGTTCGAGGACACCAACCTGTTCAAGCGCGGCGTGGGCGAGTCCACCGACGTGGTCAGCAAGGAGATGTACACCTTTGAGGACCGCGGCGGCCGGTCGCTGACGCTGCGTCCCGAGTTCACCGCGACGGTGCTGCGGTCGGTGCTGGAGAACAACCTGCACAAGGAGGGCGCGCTGCCGGTCAAGGTGTGGACCACCGGCCCCGCGTTCCGCGCCGAGCGGCCGCAGAAGGGCCGCTACCGGCAGTTCTACCAGCTCGACCTGGAGGCGATCGGCAGCGAGGACCCGCAGGTCGACGCCGAGACGATCGCGATCGCGTCCAACTGGTACCGCTCGCTCGGCCTGACCGGGGTGCGGCTGCTGCTCAACTCCCTCGGCTGCAAGGAGTGCCGTCCCGCCTACCGGGCCCTGCTCCAGGAGTTCCTGCGCGGGCTCGACCTCGACGAGGCCACCCGCGAGCGCATCGAGATCAACCCGCTGCGGGTCCTGGACGACAAGCGGCCCCAGGTGCGCGAGCGGCTCGCCGGGGCCCCGCTGATGGCCGACCACCTGTGCGCCGCCTGCAAGGCGCACCACGACCGGGTCCGCGAGCTGCTCGGCGACCTCGGCATCGGGTGGGAGGACACCCCCACCCTGGTCCGGGGGCTCGACTACTACACCCGCACCACCTACGAGTTCGACCACCCCCTGCTCGGCGCCCAGTCGGGCATCGGCGGCGGCGGTCGGTACGACGGCCTGTCGGAGGACATCGGCGGCCCCGCGCTGCCCGGCATCGGCTTCGGGCTCGGCCTCGACCGGACGATCCTGGCGCTGGAGGCCGAGTCCGGCACCCCGCAGGGCGCGGCGTTCGCCGTCAAGCCGCGCTGCCAGGTGTTCGGCGTCGCGCTCGGCCAGGACGCCGAGCGGCGGCTGTTCGGCCTGGTCGCCGAGCTGCGCGGCGCCGGTGTGGCCGCCGACATGGCCTACGGGGGCAAGAAGCTCAAGGGCGCCATGAAGGACGCCGACCGGTCCGGGGCCGCGTACGCGGTGATCCTCGGCGAGCGAGATATCGCCGCCGGCACCGCCCAGGTCAAGGACCTGGCCGGCGGCGACCAGGCGGCCGTGCCGCTCACCGAGCTCACTTCGACGCTGACGGAAAGGCTTTCACGATGATCCGCTCGCACGAGGCGGGAACCCTCCGCCCGGAGCACGCCGGGCAGCAGGTGACGCTGGCCGGCTGGGTCGGCCGGCGCCGCGACCACGGCGGGGTCACCTTCATCGACCTGCGCGACGCCTCCGGCACCGCGCAGGTCGTCTTCCGCGAGGACGAGGCCGCCCACGACCTGCGCGCGGAGTACTGCGTCAAGGTCGTCGGCGAGGTCCGGATCCGTCCCGCGGGCAACGAGAACCCCGAGCTGCCGACCGGCGCCATCGAGGTCGCCGCGACCGACATCGAGGTGCTCTCCGAGGCCGCCCCGCTGCCGTTCCCGATCGAGGGCGACGTCAACGTCAACGAGGAGGTCCGGCTCAAGTACCGCTACCTCGACATCCGCCGCGAGTCGGTCGCCCGCACCGTGCGGATCCGCTCCGAGGCCGCGTTCCTCGTGCACGACGTGCTGCGCGAGCGCGGCTTCGTCAGCGTCGAGACGCCCACGCTGACCCGCTCCACCCCTGAGGGCGCCCGCGACTTCCTGGTCCCGGTCCGGCTCAAGCCCGGCCACTGGTACGCGCTGCCCCAGTCGCCGCAGCTGTTCAAGCAGCTCCTCATGGTCGGCGGCCTGGAGCGCTACTACCAGATCGCCCGCTGCTACCGGGACGAGGACTTCCGCGCCGACCGGCAGCCCGAGTTCACCCAGATCGACATCGAGATGTCGTTCGCCGACCAGGACGACGTCCTCCAGGTCGGCGAGGACCTGGTCGCGCGGCTCTGGAAGGAGATCGCCGGCCACGAGATCCCCCGGCCGATCCCGCACATCACCTACGCCGAGGCGATGGCCCGGTACGGCTCCGACAAGCCCGACCTGCGGTTCGGCAACGAGCTGACCGACCTCACCGAGTACTTCGCCGGCACCTCCTTCCGCGTCTTCCAGGCCCCCTACGTCGGCGCGGTCGTGATGCCCGGCGGCGCCGCGCAGACCCGCAAGGAGCTGGACGCCTGGCAGGACTGGGCCAAGGCCCGCGGCGCCCGCGGCCTCGCCTACGTGCTGCTCCAGCCGGACGGCTCCCTCGGCGGCCCGGTCGCCAAGAACCTGTCCGACACCGAGAAGGCCGGCCTGGCCGCCGCGACCGGCGCCGCGCCCGGCGACGCGATCTTCTTCGGCGCGGGCAAGCGGCACGCCACCCAGGAGCTGCTCGGCGCGGCCCGACTGGAGATCGGCCGCCGCCGCGGCCTGATCGACGAGTCCGCGTGGGCGTTCACCTGGGTGGTGGACGCCCCGGTCTTCGAGCCGGTCGAGGACGACAAGGGCGAGCAGATCGGCTGGACCTCGGTGCACCACCCGTTCACCGCGCCCAAGCCCGAGTACGCCGCCACCTTCCAGGACGACCCGGGCTCGGCCCTCGCCGACGCCTACGACCTGGTCTGCAACGGCAACGAGATCGGCGGCGGCTCGATCCGCATCCACCGCGCCGAGATGCAGCAGCGGGTGTTCGAGGTGCTCGGCATGTCCAAGCAGGAGGCCGAGTCGAAGTTCGGCTTCCTGCTGGAGGCGTTCAAGTTCGGCCCGCCCCCGCACGGCGGCATCGCGTTCGGCTGGGACCGCACCGTCATGCTCCTGGCCGGGCAGGACTCGATCCGCGATGTGATCGCCTTCCCGAAGGCGGCGTCCGGCTACGACCCGCTGACCGCCGCGCCCACCCCCATCACCCCGCAGCAGCGCAAGGAGGCGGGCATCGACGTGATCCCCGAGGACGCCCCCGCCGAAGCCTGACCCGCAGGACCGCAGAGGCCCGCCGCACCCGCGGCGGGCCTCTCGCCGTTCCGGCCCGGGCGGCGCGTCAGCGGGTGGCGCCGCTGGTGACGCGGTAGACGTCGTAGACGCCGTCGATGGACCGGACGGCCTTGAGGACGTGGCCGAGGTGCTTGGGGTCGCCCATCTCGAAGGTGAAGCGGCTGACGGCGACGCGGTCGCGGGTGGTGGTGACCGAGGCCGACAGGATGTTGACGTGCTGGTCCGACAGCAGCCGGGTGACGTCCGACAGCAGCCGGGGCCGGTCGAGCGCCTCGACCTGGATCGCGACCAGGAAGACCGAGTCCTCGCCGGGCGACCACTTGACGTCGATCAGCCGGTCGGGCTCGGTCTTCAGGCTGGCGACGTTCGCGCAGTCGTTGCGGTGCACCGAGACCCCGTGGCCGCGGGTGACGAAGCCGACGATGTCGTCGCCCGGGACCGGGGTGCAGCAGCGCGACAGCCGGACCCAGACGTCGGAGTCGCCCGCCACGACCACGCCGGGGTCGCCCGCGGGGGTCTTGCGCTTGCGCCGGGTGGGCAGCGCGATCTCGGCCAGGTCCTCCTCGGCGCTCTCGACACCGCCGAGCGCGTCGACGAGCCGCTGCACGACGTGCTGCGCCGAGACGTGGCTCTCGCCGACGGCGGCGTACAGGGACGAGACGTCGGGGTAGCGCATGTCGCGGGCGAGGGCGAGCAGCGCCTCGCCCGACATCATCCGCTGGAGCGGCATGTTCTGCTTGCGCATCGCGCGGGCGATGGAGTCCTTGCCGGTCTCGATCGCGGTGTCGCGGCGCTCTTTGGAGAACCAGTGCTTGATCTTGTTGCGGGCGCGGGCGCTCTTGACGAAGTTGAGCCAGTCCTGGCTCGGCCCGGCGTCCTGCGACTTGGAGGTGAAGACCTCGACGGCGTCGCCGTTGTCGAGCGCGGATTCCAGCGGCACCAGCCGGCCGTTGACGCGGGCGCCGATGCACCGGTGGCCGACCTCGGTGTGGATCGCGTACGCGAAGTCGACCGGGGTGGCGCCCTGCGGCAGCGCGATCACGTCGCCCTTGGGGGTGAAGACGAAGACCTCCGAGACCGACAGGTCGAAGCGCAGCGACTCCAGGAACTCGGCGGGGTCGGCGGTCTCCTTCTGCCAGTCGAGCAGCTGGCGCAGCCACTGCATGTCGCCCGCCTTGCGGCCGGCGACCGTCTCCTCCTTGTACTTCCAGTGCGCGGCGACGCCGTACTCGGCGCGGCGGTGCATCCCCCAGGTGCGGATCTGGAGCTCGACCGGCTTGCCCTCGGGCCCGATCACCGTGGTGTGCAGCGACTGGTACATGTTGAACTTCGGCATCGCGATGTAGTCCTTGAACCGGCCGGGGACCGGGTTCCATCGCGCGTGGATCGAGCCGAGGGCCGCGTAGCAGTCGCGGACGCTGTCGACCAGGACCCGGATGCCGACCAGGTCGTAGATGTCGTCGAAGCTGACGTCCTGGGCGATCATCTTCTGGTAGATCGAGTAGTAGTGCTTGGGCCGTCCGGTCACCGTCGCTTTGATCCGAGCGTCCCGCAGGTCGCCCGAGACGTTCTCGATGACCTCCTGGAGGAAGATGTCGCGCCGCGGCGCGCGCTCGGAGACCAGCCGGGCGATCTCGTCGAAGCGCTTGGGGTAGAGGGTGGCGAACGCCAGGTCCTCCAGCTCCCACTTGAGGGTGTTCATCCCGAGGCGGTGGGCCAGCGGTGCGAACACCTCCAGCGTCTCGCGGGCCTTCTTCTCCTGCTTGTGCCGCGGCATGTAGCGCAGCGTGCGCATGTTGTGCAGCCGGTCGCCGAGTTTGATCACTAGGACCCGGATGTCGCGGGACATGGCCACGACCATCTTGCGGACCGTCTCGGCCTCGGCGGCCTCGCCGTACTTGACCTTGTCGAGCTTGGTCACCCCGTCGACCAGGGCGGCGATCTCGTCGCCGAAGTCGGCGCGCAGCTCGTCGAGGGTGTACGGGGTGTCCTCGACGGTGTCGTGCAGCAGCGCCGCGCACAGCGTCTCGGTGTTCATGCCCAGCTCGGCGAGGATCGTGGAGACCGCGAGCGGATGGGTGATGTAGGGGTCGCCGCTCTTGCGCTTCTGCTCGCGGTGGTAGTGCGCCGCGACGTCGTAGGCGCGCTCGATGAGCCGCAGATCCGCCTTCGGATGGGTGTTGCGGACCGTCTTGATGAGTGGTTCGAGTACCGGGTTCATAGTGGGGCCCCGCTGGGCGCCCAGCCTGGCGAGCCTGCGTCGCACCCGGGCGGCGGACGGCGGAATCGTGGCCGGCGTCGGTCTGGAGGTGATGGACGGCGTGGCCGCGGAGGCGGGCTCCGTGGCCGGTTCCGGAAAGGGGTCCGCGGACCCCCCGGTGGAGGCGGAGCGGGCGGCGCGGCTCCCGGGCTCGCGCTCTCCCTGGTCAGATGCTCCGGTCTGGGCGCGGTCCCGGGCGGGCCCGTCGCCGCGCGAGGGAGGCGCCGCGGGCGCCGGGGCCGTCTCGGCGGCTCCCGACGTGCCGGGGCCGGTCGCGACCGGCCCCGGGCGGGCCGCCGTCGCGCCCGCCTCGCCGGGCCCGGTCGCGGCGGTCTCCCGTCCGGCGCCGGGCTCGGGGCCCGCCACGGCGTCGCTCAGCGCGCCGGTCGATACCACCTCACCTGGCACCCAGCCTCCTTAGACCCAGTGGGCGCACTGCCTGCCCGCCCCGCGGGAAGCGCCCGTCCCCACCGGACCGTGATGTCGCCCAGTGTATCCGGCGCCCTTTTCGTGCTAGACCGTAACCAGGGAATGGACGTCCAGATCCCCTAGTTTGTCGCGGCCGTGCAGGAATGACAGCTCCATCAGCACCGACAGCCCGGCGACCTCTCCACCGGCCCGGCGGACCAGCTCGGCCGCCGCCCTGGCCGTC
Source organism: Spirillospora sp. NBC_01491 (assembly GCF_036227065.1). Taxonomy (GTDB): domain Bacteria; phylum Actinomycetota; class Actinomycetes; order Streptosporangiales; family Streptosporangiaceae; genus Spirillospora; species Spirillospora xylanilytica. The sequence goes on along the minus strand of NZ_CP109432.1, from coordinate 157,301 downwards.
CCCCCGGTGGCCAGCACGTCGTCGACGATCAACACCCGTTCACCGGGGCCGAACGCGTCGGTGTGCATCTGGATCGTCTCGGTCCCGTATTCGAGATCATAGGTCTGCTCGTGCGTCCGCGCCGGCAGCTTTCCCTTTTTGCGCACCGGGACGAAGCCCGCGCCGAAATGGTAGGCGACCGGGGCGGCGAGGATGAACCCGCGCGCCTCGATCCCGACGATCTTGTCGATGGTGCCGCGGCCGTGGTGGTTGACGATCGCGTCGACCACCCCCGCGAAGGCCACGTGGTCGGCCAGCAGCGGCGTGATGTCCTTGAAGACCACGCCCGGCTTGGGGTAGTCGTCGATGTCGCGGATCCGGTCCCGGATCAGCTTGTCGAGGTCCATGGGGCACGCTCCCTGCTCATGCGCCGGCCGTGCCGGTGCCCGCCACCGGAGGGATGGCGGGCACTGGCACGGCCGGAAACGCTGGTTTCGGCTCTCGGAAAACGGGTGCTACTTGCCGCCGCCCCGGCGCTGCTGCCGGGAGCCGCGCCGCGGCTGGTGCCGCGGTCCCTGCTGAACGACCTTGCGGACGGTGACCGAGGCCCGCACGTCGTCGGCGGACGGATCGTCCCCGGAGGCGCCGTCGTCGGGGGCGTCGTCGTCGCCGTCGCCGTCGTCGCCGTCGGCCTGGTCCGCGGGTTCGGCGGCGCCCGCCGCCCTGGCGGTCTTGGCCTTGCGCTTGGCGCTCTGCTCGCGGCGGGCGATGTTCTCGCGCAGCTGCCGGTACTTCGGCTCGCGCTCCTTGAGCTGGACCAGCAGCGGGGTGGCCACGCAGATCGAGGAGTAGGTGCCGACGATCATGCCGACGAACAGCGCGAGCGACAGGTCCTTCAGCGTGCCGGCGCCGAACAGCGAGGTCCCGATGAACAGGATCGCCGCCACCGGCAGGATCGCCACCAGCGAGGTGTTGAGCGAGCGGACCAGGGTGTTGTTGATCGCCTCGTTCGCCGCCTGGCTGTAGGTGACCTTGGAGGTCGGCCCGAGCGGCTTGGTGACCTCCTTGATCATGTCGAACACCACGACGGCGTCGTACAGCGAGTAGCCGAGGATGGTCAGGAATCCCAGCAGGGTGGCCGGGGTGACCTCGAAGCCGGACCAGGCGTAGATGCCGGCGGTGATGACCAGGTCGTGCACCAGCGCCACCACTGCGGCCAGCGCCATCCGCCATTCGAAGGCCACCGACAGGTAGGCGATGATCAAGATCATGAAGACGGCCAGCGCCTGCCAGGCCTTCTTCTGGATCTCACCACCCCACGAGGCTCCGACCACCTGGGTGCTGACCTTGTCGGGCTGGACGCTCAGGTCCTTGGCGACGTTGTCCTTGACCTTGGTGACCTGCGCCGAGTCGAGGCTCTCGGTGGTGACCCGCCAGTCCTCGCCGGCCTTCTGCACGATGGCCTGGTGCGCGCCGCCGCCGGTGACGGCGCCGCGGACCTGCTCGATGGACGACGTCGGGGCCTTGAAGGTGAAGACCGAGCCGCCCTTGAACTCCACGCCGAAGTTGAGCCCCTGCACGAGCAGGCCGGTGATGGACAGCAGGAGCAGCAGCCCCGAGATCGTGTACCACAGCTTCGGCTTGCCGACGATGTTGGCACTGACCTCGCCCCGGTAGATCCGGGCGACGGATCCGCGAAATCCCATGGTCAGGCCTCCTGACGCGTCGACGGACGGGTGGCCGCGTCGGGCTCGGGCCTACGGTGCAGCTTGCGCGGATCCAGCCCCGACATCGGGTGCCCCTTGCCGAAGAAGTCGGTCCTGGACAGCAGCGCGACCATCGGCTTGGTGAAGAAGAACACCACGACCACGTCGATCAGCGTGGTGAGCCCCATCGCGAACGCGAAGCCCGCGACGCCGCCGACGGCGAGGAAGAACAGCACCAGCGCGGCCAGGAAGGTCACCGCGTCGGCGACCAGGATGGTGCGGCGGGCGCGCTTCCACGCGTTCTCGATCGAGGGCCGCAGCCGGCGGCCCGCCCGCAGCTCGTCGCGCAGCCGCTCGAAGTAGACGATGAACGAGTCGGCGGTGATGCCGATGGAGACGATCAGGCCGATGATGTGCGGCAGCGACAGCCGGAAGCCCATGTTCTCGCCGAGGATCACCACCATCAGATAGGTGATGCCGGCGGCGACCAGCAGGCTGGAGACCGCCACCAGGCCGAGGCCCCGGTAGTAGGCCAGGCAGTAGAGCAGCACCAGGATCAGACCGATGCCGCCGGCGATCAGCCCGCCCCTGAGCTGGTCGGAGCCGAGCGTGGAGGACACCTCGTCGATCGAGCTCTGGGTGAACTCCAGCGGCAGCGCGCCGTACTTCAGCACGTTGGCGAGGTCGGTGGCGTACTGCTGGGTGAAGCTGTCGGGCGGCCCGTCGATGCTGGCGGTGCCGCCGGTGATCGCACCGCGGTTGATGCTGGGCGCGGAGACGACCTGCCCGTCGAGCACGATCGCGACCTGCGCCTGCGGAGAGCTCGGGTTCTGCTGGTAGGCCTGGTAGGCCTGGGTGGTGACCTCGCCGAACTGCTTGCCGCCCTTGCCGTCGAACTTCAGCGCGACCGACCAGCTGGCCTGTCCCTGCTGCGCGTCCGGCGGCATCGCGTTGGCGCTGGAGACGTCCTCGCCCAGGACCCGGACCGGCCCGAGGATGTACTTGGCGACCTGACCGTTCTCGGCCTTCTGGTCACAGGAGGCGACCCACTTGCGATTGGGGTCGTTGGCCCCCGGCACCCGCTTGTCGGCCTGGGTGCAGTCGAGCTCCTCGAACTGCTTGATCACGGCCTTGTCGACGCCCGACAGGTCGGCGCCCTGCTGCGCCTCGGGCGGGAGCGTCGGCTGCGCGGTCGGCTCCGGCGAGGCCGGGGCCGAGGGCGGGGCGGACGATCCGGACGTGGGCGTCGGCGCGGTGAGCGCCTGGGAGAGCGCGCGGCCCCGCGGCGACGCCGTGGGCGTCCCCGGCACGGCCGACGACGACGGCTTGGCCGAGGGCGAGGTGCTCGGCTCGGGGCTCTTCTTGCCCTTGCCCTTGCCGGTCGGGCTCGCCGAGGGCGAGGCCGTCGGAGCCGTGGTGGGCTTGCCGTCGGCGACCGCGAAGACCTGACGGAACTGGAGCTTGGCCGTGGTCCCGATCAGCTGGACGACGCGGCTCTGCCCCTCGCCGGGCACGTTCACCACGATGTTGTTGCTGCCCTGCTTGGCGACCTCCGCATCGGCCACGCCCAGGCCGTTGACCCGCTGCGTCATGATCTTGACGGCCTGGTCCATCTGGCTGGACGGCGGCGACTTGCCGCTCGTGGTCTTGGCGGTCAGCGTGACGGTCGTCCCGCCGGCGAGGTCCAGGCCCAGCTTGGGCACCGGGCGGCCCTGGAGGAGCATCACGCCGATCAGGGCGGCGATGACCGCGAAGAGCGCGAGGAGTGTGCGCCCTGGCCTGGAAACGTTGCTACGAGGCGGAGCCACTGGTCGTCTTACTTCCCGTCTTGAGTCGTTGCCGGCCGGGCGTCAGGCCGAGGGCTTCTCCACTGCCTCGGCCTTGGCCTTCCCGTTGGACGGGACGTCGCCGGCCTCGCCGGACTCGTCCGCGCCGCCATCGGCAACGTCCTTCGCCGCGTCCTTCGAGCCCTTGGCCCCGGCGTCGGTCCCGGACTTGGACAGCCCGACCTCGTCGCCCTTCTTGGCCAGGTCGACCGAGTCGCCGGAGGCGGTGTCCTCGTCGCCGTCCTCGATCTCGTCGTCCTCGTCGAGCTCGGCGTCCTCGACCTCGTCCTTCAGGACCTGCATGACGGCCTGCTTGACGAAGCGGGCCTCGACGCCGGGGGCGATCTCGAGGGTCAGGCCGTCGTCGTCGACGGACACGACCGTGGCGTGCATGCCGCTGGTGGTCAGCACCCGCGCGCCCGGCTCCATGCGGTTCTGCATCTGGAGCTGCTCTTTCCGGCGCTTGCTCTGCGGCCGGATCAGCAGGAAGTAGAAGACCAGGGGCACGGCGAGCAGAAGCAGCAGGGAGGTGGCCCCGCTGCCGCCCGATTCGGCCGCGATAATCATGTTGCTGCCCATCACAGGGGCATCCTTCCGATGTGTTTTGCCCAGCCTGTGGCCAGATCGGCCTCGTCCGAGGTCCGCCGGCTGGAGACGGTGTGAACCAAGTCCCGGAGTCTAGAGAGTACGCCAGACCCCGGCAACGACGTGACGAGCGACGACGCCGGGAAGTTCCCAACCCGTTACCAGATGATCACTATTCACCCTGACCGGGGTCGTCGCCGACCTCGAAGAGGGTACCCGCCATCGGCGCGCCCGGCGGCGGGGTCAGGCCGAGGTGGGCCCACGCGGCCGGGGTCGCGATGCGGCCCCGCGGGGTGCGCGCCAGCAGGCCCTGCCGTACCAGGAACGGCTCGGCGACCACCTCGACGGTCTCGGGCTCCTCCCCCACCGACACCGCCAGCGTGGACAGCCCCACCGGCCCCCCGCCGAACTTGCGCATCAGGGACTCCAGGACGGCCCGGTCGAGCCGGTCGAGGCCGCGCTCGTCGACCTCGTACAGGTGCAGCGCGGCCTTCGCCAGGTCTTCGGAGACGGTGCCGTCGGAGCGGACCTCGGCGTAGTCGCGGACGCGGCGCAGCAGCCGGTTGGCGATGCGCGGGGTGCCGCGGGACCGTCCGGCCACCTCGGCCGACGCCGCGTCGGAGATCTCCACCTCCAGCAGCCGCGCGGACCGCCGGACGATCACCTCCAGCTCGGCCGGGTCGTAGAAGTCCATGTGCGCGACGAACCCGAACCGGTCGCGCAGCGGGCCGGGCAGCATCCCGGCCCGGGTGGTGGCGCCCACCAGGGTGAAGGGGGCGATGTCGAGCGGGATCGCGGTCGCCCCGGGGCCCTTGCCCACCACGACGTCGACCCGGAAGTCCTCCATCGCCATGTAGAGCATCTCCTCGGCGGGCCGGGCCAGCCGGTGGATCTCGTCGAGGAACAGCACCTCGCCCTCGGAGAGGGTGGACAGCACCGCGGCCAGGTCGCCGGCCCGCTCGATCGCGGGCCCGGAGGAGATCCGCAGCGGCTGCCCCAGCTCCGCCGCGATGATCATGGCGAGGGTGGTCTTGCCGAGCCCCGGGCCGCCCGACAGCAGCACGTGGTCGGGCGTCCGGCCGCGCCGCATCGCGCTGTGCAGCACCAGCGAGAGCTGCTCGCGGACGCGCTCCTGGCCGATGAAGTCGTCGAGCTTCTTGGGCCGCAGCGCGGCCTCGATCACCTGTTCCTCGGACCCGTCGGCGCTCGCCGACATGAGCCGCTCGTCGGGCTCGCTCACTTGCTGAGCTTCTTCAGCGCGGCCTTGAGCAGCGCGGCGACCGGCGGCGCCTCGCCGGCGCCGAGGTCGGCGGCGACCGCGTCGACGGCCGCGTCGGCGTCACGAACGGTCCAGCCGAGGTTGATCAGGCCGGCCTGGACCTGGTCGCGCCACGCGGCGGCGCGCACGGGGGCGCGCGCGCCTTCGGCGCCGCCGGCCGGGTCGCCGAGTCGGTCCTTCAACTCCAGGACGATGCGCTGGGCGCCCTTCTTCCCGATGCCGGGGACCTTGGTGAGCGCGGTCAGGTCCTCGGCGGCGACCGCGCGGCGCAGCCCGTCGGGGCTGTGCACGGCGAGCATCGCCAGGGCGAGGCGGGGGCCGACGCCGCTGGCGGTCTGGAGCAGCTCGAAGACCTGGCGCTCGTCGTCGTCCGCGAAGCCGAACAGGGTGAGGGAGTCCTCGCGGACGACCATCGAGGTCGGCACCCTGGCCTCCTCGCCGACCCGCAGGCCGGCAAGGGTGGCGGGGGTGCACTGCACCGCGAAGCCGACGCCGTGCACGTCGATCACGGCCCCGTCCGGTCCGGCGGCGGCCACCTGGCCGCTGACGAAGGCGATCACTGCCCGTATCCTCCTGTGCTCTTGGTGCGGGCGGCCAGGCGCGCCTGGTCGAGCCGGGACTGCGCGCCGCCGCGCCAGACGTGGCAGATCGCCAGCGCCAGCGCGTCGGCGGCGTCGGCCGGCCTCGGCGGGGCGTCCAGCCTCAGCAGCCGGGTCACCATCATGGTCACCTGGGCCTTGTCGGCGCGGCCGTTGCCGGTCACCGCGGCCTTGGCCTCACTCGGGGTGTGCAGCGCGACCGGCAGGCCGCGTCGGGCCGCGGCCAGCATCGCGACGCCGGCGGCCTGCGCGGTGCCCATCACGGTGCGCACGTTGTTCTGTGCGAACACCCGTTCGACCGCGACGGCGTCCGGGCACAGCTCGTCCATCAGCGCCTCGATGCCCGTCTCGACGGCGAGCAGCCGCCGGGCGACCTCGTCGTCCGGGGCGGAGCGCACGACCTCGACGCGCACCAGCCGGAGCGGTTTGCCCGGGGCGCCGTCGACGACGCCGACCCCGCACCGGGTGAGCCCAGGGTCCACGCCCATCACCCGCACGGCCACTCCTTCGATCATCTGTTCGGCAGGCGACACGCTACCGGTCCCGGCCGACAACGTCGCGCCGACGGGCGCACCGCCCGGAAGTCGCGCGGCCGTTCCGGAGCGGGGCCGGGCGGGGCCGGCGCCGGTCAGAAGTAGTCGAGGGCGAACGGGGAGGCCGCGAAGACGCCGGACAGCACGTCCGCCTCGGCCGCGCCGCCCTCGATCAGGCCCGAGCGCAGCAGGGTGCCCCCGGGGACGCCGGCGTAGAGCGCGGCCAGGCCGCGGGCGCCGAGCCGCAGGGCGCCGGGGTCTTCGGCGGACCGTTCCAGCCGCCCCTCGCCGTCCCGGACGGTCAGCCGCCAGGAACCGGCGTTGGCGGGAAGGTGCTCGTCCTCGACGCGGAGCGGGACGTCGGCGGTGATCCCCGGCGGGTAGCCGCGGGCCTCGATCGCGGCGGGCGCATCCACCACCCGGAGCATCCACTGCTTGCGGCGGACGTCCTCGACTGAGCGCTCGCGCAGGAGCCACAGCACGGGGTCCTGCGGCCCGATGCAGGCGCGGACGGTGCGGGCGGCCGAGGAGCCCGACCCGACGATCGCCCACAGGGCCCGGAGCGTCCGCTCGGAGCCCGCGACGAGGCGGTCGACCTTCAGCACGTTGTTGCCATCGGCCCAGTGGTAGGACAGGAATCCGTCCTCGGCGAGGTGGACGTAGTTCGACTCCTCCTGCAGAACCATGCGCCAATGCGCCGTTCCGAGGCCGACCGGGCCGGAGTCGAGGGCGGTCCGGTGCACGCGGTCGATGACGGCGGCCACCTCGGCGGCATCGTCGGCCGTGGGCCGCCGTACGGGGACCCGCGCGTCGGCCCGGACGGCGCGCAGCGCCTCGGCCGGCAGCTCGGTCCAGTGCTGCGCGCCCGCCTGCTCCCATCCGAACGAGCGGTAGAGGGGCGTGGTCAGGGGGAACAGCATCGAGAGCGCGTGTCCGAACTCGGCGCAGCGCCGCAGCGTGGCGGTCATCATCGCGCGGCCGACGCCGCGGCCCCGCTCCTCGGGGGCGACGGTCACGCCGCTGACTCCCGCCATCGACACCGACCGCCCGCGCCACCACTGCGTCATGTCGTACACCGACGCCGTGGCCACCACCCGGCCGCCGTCGAATCCGGCGAGGTACCGCCCGGCCTCCACGCCGGGCCCGGCGACGCGCAGCCGGTTCGCCCATGCCTCGTCCGATATGGCCCCGAAGGCCCTGGAGCGGATGTCACGGGTGCGGGCCATCTCCTCGGCACCGAGTGCGCGAATCTCCATGATCCAGACCGTACGCCATGGTGGGACGGGGTCCGGGAACCAGGGCGCCGCCGGCCCCGGAGGGCACGGCGGCGTCCGGGGACGGCGGGCGTCAGGCGTCGATCGCCGCGAGCACCTCGTCCGGCACGTCGAAGTTGGCGTAGACCTCCTGGACGTCGTCGGAGTCCTCGAGCGCGTCCAGGAGCCGGAACACCTTCCTGGCGCTGTCCTCGTCGAGCTGGACGGTGACGCTCGGCAGGAACTTGCTCTCGGCCGACTCGTAGTCGATGCCCTGCTCCTGGAGGGCGGTGCGGACCGCGACCAGGTCGCCCGCCTCGCTGACGACCTCGAAGTTGTCCTCGTCGTGCTCGTTGACCTCTTCGGCGCCGGCGTCCAGCACCGCCATCATCACGTCGTCCTCGCTGGTGCCCTGCTTGGGCACGATGACGACGCCCTTGCGGTTGAACAGGTAGGACACCGATCCGGGGTCGGCGAGCGAGCCGCCGTTGCGGGTCAGCGCGACGCGCACCTCGGAGGCGGCCCGGTTGCGGTTGTCGGTGAGGCACTCGACCAGCACGGCGACGCCACCGGGGGCGTAGCCCTCGTAGGTGATGTTCTGCCAGTCGGCGCCGCCGGCCTCCTCACCGGCGCCGCGCTTGCGCGCACGCTCGATGTTGTCGTTGGGGACCGAGTTCTTCTTCGCCTTGTAGATGGCGTCGTACAGCGTCGGATTGGCGTCGGGGTCGCCGCCGCCGGTGCGCGCCGCGACCTCGACGTTCTTGATCAGCTTGGCGAAGAGCTTGCCCCGCTTGGCATCGAGGGCAGCCTTCTTGTGCTTGGTCGTCGCCCATTTGGAATGGCCGGACATCTGTCAATCCTCCTGCTCCGTCGCCCGGCGCACCAGATCGGCGAAGTAGTGGTGCACTCGGTAGTCGCCCGTCAGCTCCGGATGGAACGCGGTCGCCACGAGGCGGCCCTGCCGGACGGCGACGATCCTACCGGCGTTCCGGCCGCTCTCGGCGCGGCCGAGGACCTCCACGGCGGTGCCGACGGTCTCGACCCAGGGTGCGCGGATGAAAACGGCGTGGTACGGCGTGTCCCCCATGCCGGTCAGCAGGACGTCGGACTCGAAGGAGTCGACCTGCCGGCCGAACGCGTTGCGCCGCACGGTCATGTCGATGCCGCCGATGGTCTCCTGGCCCTCGATGCCGTCCCGGATCCGGTCCGCGAGCATGATCATGCCGGCGCACGAGCCGTACACCGGCAGGCCCGCCTCGACCCGCTTGCGCAGCGGGTCCAGCAGGTCGAAGGTGCGGGCCAGCTTCCACATGGTGGTGGACTCGCCACCGGGCAGCACCAGCCCGTCGACGCGTTCGAGCTCCTCGGGGCGGCGCACCGTCATGGTGCGCGCCCCGGCGGTCTCGAGCGCGCGCGTGTGCTCGAGCACGTCGCCTTGGAGGGCGAGGACACCGATCAGGGGAGCTGCGGTCACGTGGACACCTTCCGGGAGTGGGCCAGGGGCCTGACAAGCCTAGACGTCGGTTGCAACGCTCCAGGACCGGCACGCCTTCCCGCGCGGGCGCCCGAGACAGAGCTGCGGGGGCGGCCCTGCGGGAACGGAGTCCGGAGCGGAGGGGCCGGGTGCCCGAGGACGGGTCAGCCGTGCCTGAAGCGGCGCAGCGGGAGTTCGAGCGGCAGGAAGCCGTCGGCGCCCCGGTGCGCGATGCCCCGGCCGAACATGTGCGCCTCGGCGAGCGCCAGCCCGAACTCCTCGGGGTCGAACGGGAGGGGCACGTCGGCGGTGCCCTCGTCGATGGCCCGCCAGAACGGCCGCTCGACCGGCAGCCGGGCGCCCAGGTCGACCACCACGCCGTCGTCGGCGGTCACGAACACCTCGCGGCGCAGCTCGCCGGACTCGTACCAGCGGAACCAGCAGCCCGGCAGGACGCTGTGCAGGACGAGCACCCCGCAGCTCGCGCCCGGGAGCGCGCCCGCGGCGGTGTCGGCGATGCGGCGGGCGTCGTCGTCGAGGTGGAACAGCCGCCGGTCGCACAGCAGCAGCGCCCGGTCGAACGCGCCGACGAACAGCTCGTCCTCGTAGGGCCAGAGCGCGAAGTCGAGGACGGTGTCGCCGGTCTCGGTGAGGGTCGCCGCCGGGTAAAGTCCGCGGGCCAGGGCCGTCGCGGCGGCCGGATCGGGTTCCAGTCCCGGCCGGAACACCTCACCGGGACCGCCCACACTCGCGCAGGCCAGCGCCACCGACCAAGCCATGCTCGTCCCCTCCCGCGGCGGGCGCCGCCCGGGAGCGCCCACGCTCCCACCGCCGCGCGGCCAGAGTAAACCCTGTCAGGGCGCGCTGTGGAGAGGCCCCCCAAAGTAACCGCCCGGTCACATGACCGGGCGGTTACCGCGCCGGCGGCCGTCACTTGGACGATCTCACCGGTGGGGACGGGCGGAGGTCACCAGCCGCGGCCGGCGAACTTCTGGTCTTCGCCGAGCGAGGCGACGTTGATGCCGACCATGGCCTCGCCGAGCCCGCGCGACACGTTGGCGATCACGTCGGGGTCGTCGTGGAAGGTGGTGGCCTTGACGATGGCCTCAGCGCGCTGGGCCGGGTTGCCGGCCTTGAAGATGCCCGAGCCGACGAAGACGCCCTCGGCGCCGAGCTGCATCATCATCGCGGCGTCGGCCGGGGTGGCGATGCCGCCCGCGGTGAACAGCACGACCGGCAGCTTGCCCGCCCGCGCGACCTCCTTGACCAGCTCGTAGGGGGCCTGGAGCTCCTTGGCGGCGACGAACAGCTCGTCCTCGGGCAGCGACTGGAGCCGCCGGATCTCACCGCGGATCTGCCGCATGTGCGTGGTGGCGTTGGAGACGTCGCCGGTGCCCGCCTCGCCCTTGGAGCGGATCATCGCCGCGCCCTCGGTGATGCGGCGCAGCGCCTCGCCGAGGTTGGTCGCCCCGCACACGAACGGCACGGTGAAGGCCCACTTGTCGATGTGGTTCTCGTAGTCGGCGGGGGTCAGCACCTCGGACTCGTCGATGTAGTCGACGCCGAGCGCCTGGATGACCTGGGCCTCGACGAAGTGGCCGATGCGCGCCTTGGCCATAACCGGGATCGAGACGGCCTCGATGATCCCGTCGATCATGTCGGGGTCGCTCATCCTGGAAATGCCGCCGTCGGCGCGGATGTCGGCGGGAACCCGCTCCAGCGCCATCACGGCGACCGCGCCGGCGTCCTCGGCGATCTTGGCCTGGTCGGGGGTGACGACGTCCATGATCACGCCACCCTTGAGCATCTCCGCCATTCCGCGCTTGACGCGGGCGGTCCCGGTCGCGGGAGCGCCGGACGCGGCAGGCTCTGCGGAATTCGGCTGGGCGGCGGGACTGGAAGTGGACACGGCATTCCTCACATGAAACGGACGACAAGTCGCCTTCCATGATATTGCCTGCTCGTCCCACTCCTCGACCCGGCAGACCGTCAGCGGCAGGTCCGGTGATCTTACGCAGCGACGGCCGGGTCCCCTGACGGCGGCCCCCGCCCGCGGGCGGCAGCGGGGTCAGGGGGTGTAGGGCTTGCCGTCGTTGACGAGCAGCACCCAGACCTGCCCCGTGGCGAAGGGCATGGGCTTGCCGTCCGGGGTGGTGAAGGTGGTGCCCTTGTCCTCGGAGGGCCTCGACCACTTGGCGCTGTAGGCCTTGCCGTCGCGCAGCACGGTGGCGCGGCCCGTACCGGTGGTGTGGATCAGCGGGGTGTAGCTGCCGAGGAAGTCATGGAACTTGGACCGGGTGGTCTTGGCGTACTGGACGACCACGGTCCGGCCGCCCAGCACGCCGCCCTCGGCGGCGCGGTCGGGCTGCCCGCCCCAGGATGCCAGCCAGCGGCTCTGCTTGGCCGACCAGGTGAACCCCATGGTGGTGGCGGGCCACCTGGCGGTGAAGCCCTTGGTCGGCTTGCCGCCCTCGGGCGCGGGCCCGAAGGTGAAGCCGATGTCGCGCGGCGGGGCGGCCTTGGGCGCCTGCTTGAGCAGGTTCTTGGGGTCGGCGTAGAGGTTGTAGGGGATCGGCTTCGGCCCGGCCCGGAAGTAGGCCGAGCCCGCGCTCTCCTGCGAGATGTCGTACACCGGCGCCTTGCGGATGTACTTCTTCATCTTGCTCTGCACGCCGGAGAAGGCGAAGGCCGGCCGGCCGAACTGCGGCAGGATGTGCAGGTCGGAGATCCGGGCGCTGCGGACGGGGCCGACCCGCTTGGGCAGCTTGGACGAGTACACCGCCATCAGCCGGGTCTCGCCGCCCTCGACCTGCTCGACGTAGACGATGTCGGCGGAGCCCACGCCGCTCTGCGGCAGCGCGGGGCGGGTGTTCTCGATCTTGACGGCGAGCACCGGGTTGCGCAGCCCGCGCTTCCCGCCGGTGAACGGGTGGGTGGCGGGCGCGGTGGGCGCGGGAGTGCCGGTGTCGCCGCCGGTGGCGCTCGGCGGCTCGGCCCTGCCGGGTCCGCCGCCGTCGGAGCAGGCCGCCAGGGCGCCACCGAGGACGGCGACGCCGAGTCCGGCGGCCATCCGTCCCCGGACGGATCGATCCCAGACGAAGCGCACGATGTACCCCTTCTGTCAGCAACCCGCCCGAGGGTAGCGAACCCGGGCCGGAGCTTTGTCCCTGTTTGAAGGCTGAAGGGGGATCAATCGACTTCTGTCCGGCCTGATCCGGGACGGAGCGCGCGGGGCGCACCGCCGGGCCGGGCCGGGGGGGCCGGACAGCGGTCAGATGCCCGGCGGCGCGTCGTCGATCTCGAAGAAGCCCGGCAGCGGCGCCCTCCCGGCGAGCGGCAGCACCCGGATGAGCAGCTTGCGGCGCGCGATCCGGGCGGCGGCGACCGCGTCGTTGTAGAACCGGCGCGCGTACGCGACCTTGGCGGACGCCGACGACAGCTCCTCCAGCACCGCCTGGCCGTCGCTCTTGGCCTCCAGCGTGCTGGCGAACTCCGGCTGGTCGACCACCGCCCGCAGCGCCCGCGACAGGTCGCTCTCGGCGAACTCCCGGTTGTCGGCGTCGGCGGTGCGGGCCTCGTGCGCCGCGGTCGCCAGCACCAGGCTGGTCGCCGGGTCCAGCAGCCGGGACGCGGCCAGCTCCAGCGCCGCCGCGGCCCGGCGCACCAGCGCCGCGTCCAGCGCCGCGCGGGCGGTCTCCACCCGCACGTGCAGCCGGTCGAGCCGCGTCGCCCGCCACGACACGTAGACCGCGGCCAGGAAGGCGACCGCGACCCAGAACAGCACGTCGATGATCCAGTCTGGGAACATCCGCCCGCCCCCCTAGGCCCCGAGCCCGGACTCGACGACCACGGCACTGTCGACCGCGACCGTCTCGTACACCCGGACCACGTCGCGGGCCACCGCCGACCAGTCGTAGGCGCGGACCGCCGCCCGCGCCTCGGCCGAGAGCCGCTTGCGCCGGGCCGGGTCGTCCAGCAGCGCGCCCGCCGCGGCGGCCAGCGCCGCGGCGTCGCCGACCGGGAACAGCGCCCCGGCCCGCCCGCCGAGCAGCACCCGGTCGAACGCCTCGATGTCGCTGGCCAGGATCGGGGCGCCGGCCGACATCGCCTCGGCCAGCACGATCCCGAAGCTCTCGCCGCCGAGGTTGGGCGCCACGAACACGTCCACCGAGTGGTAGGCGCGGATCTTGTCGGCCTCGCTCACCATGCCGAGCACCACCACCCGCGGGCGCAGCTCGGGCGGGACCCGGGCGATCACGTCGTCGGCGTCGCCGGGCCCGGCCAGCAGCAGCCGCAGCCCCGGACGCTCGCGGCCGAGGATCTCGAACGCGCGCAGCAGCGTCTGGAGGCCCTTGCGGGGCTCGTCCATGCGGCCGAGGAAGCCGAGCGCGCCGCCGGCGTCCGGGCGGGCCGCGCCCGCGGCGGCGCGGCCCGGCCAGCCCGGCAGCGGCTCGGCCATCGCGTACCGCTCGGTGTCGACGCCGTTGGGGATCAGCACCGCGTCGCCGCCCAGGTGCTCGACCAGGGTCTTGCGGGCGGCCTCCGACACCGCGATCCGGCCGGTGATCTTCTCCAGGGCGCTCTGCAGGATGGGCGCGGTCACCGACACCACCCGCGACTTCTGGTACGAGGCGTGGAAGGTGCCGACGATCGGCCCGGCCGCCGCCCAGCAGGCCAGCAGGCCGAGCGAGGGCGCCGCGGGCTCGTGCACGTGCAGCACGTCGAACCCGCCGTCGTTGATCCAGCGCCGGACCCGGGCCGAGGACAGGAATCCGAACGCCAGCCGGGCCACCGACCCGTTGTAGGGCACCGGCACGGCGCGGCCCGCCGACACCGCGTAGGACGGCAGCCGGGCGTCGTCGTCGGCCGGGGTGATCACCGAGACCTGGTGGCCGAACCCGATCAGCGCCTCGGCCAGGTCGCCGATGTGCTGCTGGACGCCGCCCGGGACGTTCCACGTGTAGGGGCAGACGATGCCGACCTTCACCGGCGCGACACCGGCGGGTCGTCCACCCAGACCCGCTGGAGCATGTGCCAGTCCTCGGGGTGCGCGGCGATGCCCTCCTCGAAGGCCCGCGCCAGCTCCTGCGTCATGGCCTGGATCTTCTCCTGTCTGCCGCCCGTGCCGGGCACCCGGACCTCCTCGTGCACCCGCGCGCCCCAGTCGTCGCCCTCATACCAGAGGGTCACCGGGATGAGCGCGGCGCCGGTCTGGACCGCCAGCGCGGCGGACACCGCCGGCATCCGCGCGGTCGCGCCGAAGAACTCCACGTCGACCCCGCTGTCGGTGAGATCCCGGTCGACGACCAGGCAGACCGCGCCGCCGGCGCGCAGCCGCTGGGCCATCCGGCCGTACGCCGAGGCGCCCTTGTGCGCCAGGACCTCCATCCCCAGGCTCTCACGGAATGCTACGAAACGGTCGAAGAGGGACTCGGGTTTGAGCCGCTCGGCCACCGTGGTGAACGGGTGCCCCTGGTGCACCAGCCAGGCGCCCGCGTGCTCGTAGTTGCCCATGTGCGGCAGCGCCAGGACGACGCCGCGGCCGGAGCCGAGGTTGGCAAAGATCTTCTCCTGCCCGGTGATCCGCATCCGGCCGACGATCCGGTCGCGGTCGTACTCGGGGAGCCGGAACACCTCCAGCCAGTAGCGGAAGTACGAGCGCAGCACCTTCTTGCTGAGGACGCGGACCTCGTCGTCGACGGCGTCCTTGCCGAGGACGCGGCACAGGTTGCGCTCGAGTTGCCGCACGCCGGGACCGTGCCGCTGCCAGGTCCGGTCAGCCAGGGCGGCGAAGGCCGCCCGGGCCGCGCGCTCGGGCATCTTGCGGACCACCGTCCACCCGAAGGCGTAGGCGGCGTCCATCACCTCGTCGCGCACCTCGGCGGGACGCGGGGCCCTCGGCCGCACGCTCACGCGCGCCGCTCCGGCTCCGACTCCTGCTCGGGGACGGGCTCGGGGCCCGGCTCTGCGGCGGCCTCCGGCCCCGGCCCGGAGGCGGGAGCGGCGGTGGACGGCGGCGCGGGCGCGGAGGGGGGCGCGGAGGGGGGCGTGGGTGCGGGGTCGGCGAGCGCCTGGGCCCGGACGGTCGCGAACCGCTGGCCCACGGTGACGGTGCTGAGGGCGGCCAGCACCCACAGCGCCAGCGCGAGGATGTAGGGCACGCCCAGCCCGTCGAAGCCGGCGGCCACCAGGGCGATGATCAGCCGCTCGGCGCGCTCGGCGATGCCGACGTTGCAGGTGTAGCCCAGGCCCTCGGCGCGGGCCTTGGCGTAGGACACCACGACCCCGGCGACCAGGCAGAACAGCGCGACGCCGGCGAGGGTCTGCCGGCCGTCCCGGTAGAGCCCGATCATCAGCCCGGAGAAGATCGCCGCATCGGCGACCCGGTCCATCGTGGAGTCCAGGAACGCGCCGAACTTGGAGATCTTGCCGGTGACCCGGGCGACCGCCCCGTCCAGCATGTCGAACAGCACGAAGGCGGTGATCACCATGGTGCCCCAGAAGAACTCCCCGCGGGGGAAGAAGCCGAGGGCGCCGGCCGTCACGCCGGCGGTGCCGACGACGGTGATGGCGTTGGGCGAGACCCCGGTCCGCGCGACCCCCCGGCCGATGGGGGTCAGGACCCGCCCCAGGGCGGGCCGCAGTTTGTTGAGCATCGCCGTCCGTTTCTTGTGGTGTCGAGTGAGAGGGCCCGCGGGCTGCACGGCCCGCCCATCGTAGTGCGGCTGCCCGCGCCCGGTGGCGATGCCGCCGGTCCGCCCCGCCGGGGCCGCGAGACGGCGCGCGTTCGGCGTCCACCCCTTGTGATACGGGCCGGCACGAGAAAGGCTGTGGGGACACGGGTGTGACGTCGGTCACGCACGTCGCACAGGCCGGGCGCCGCACTCGGACGTCAGGGCCGGGCCCCACCGGGGTCGGGCCCCAGCCGTACGCGGGCCTCCGCGGGGAGGCCCGTCCGAGGAGGTAGTCATGGCGGACAAGGGAGGCCACCCGGGAGGCCCTGGCAGGGCACCGGAGGCCGGCTCGTGCGACAGGGTGCGCAACGTCGCGCTGGTCGGCCATTCGGGGGCGGGCAAGACGACGCTGGCCGAGGCGCTGCTCGCCGCGACCGGCACGATCCAGCGCCGCGGCCGGGTCGAGGACGGCGGCACGGTCAGCGACTTCGACGAGGTGGAGGTGCGCCAGCAGCGCTCGGTCAACCTGGCCCTGGCCCCGTTCGTGCACGACGGCGTCAAGGTCAACCTCATCGACACCCCCGGGTACGCCGACTTCGTCGGCGACCTGCGCGCCGGGCTCCGCGCCGCCGACGCCGCGCTGTTCGTGATCTCGGCGGTGGACGGCGTGGACGGCCTCACCCGGATGCTCTGGGAGGAGTGCGCGGCGGTCGGGATGCCCCGCGCGGTCGTCATCACCAAGATCGACCAGCAGCGCGGCGACTTCGACGCGGTGCTGCCGGCCTGCCAGGACGCCTTCGGCGCGGGCGTGCTCCCCTGCTACTTCCCGGTGGGC
Organism: Spirillospora sp. NBC_01491; assembly: GCF_036227065.1. GTDB lineage: Bacteria > Actinomycetota > Actinomycetes > Streptosporangiales > Streptosporangiaceae > Spirillospora > Spirillospora xylanilytica. The sequence continues at coordinate 140,558 of NZ_CP109432.1, read as the reverse complement.
TCCGGCGACGGGCTCAGCGGCCTGATCGGGCTGCTCACCCGGCGCCGCCTCGACTACTCGTCCGGGACGCGGGCCGAGTGCGCGCCGGGCCCCGAGTTCCTGGACCGGATCGCCGAGCAGCGCGGCGCGCTGATCGAGGGGATCATCCAGGAGAGCGAGGACGAGACGCTCATGGACCGGTACCTGGCCGGCGAGGAGCTCGACGTCGAGGCGCTCATCGCAGACCTGGAGACCGCGGTGGCGCGCGGCACCTTCTTCCCCGTGCTGGCGACCTCGGTGCCGCACCGCGGCCACCCGGGCCCGGTGATCGGGATGCTGGAGCTGCTGGAGGTCGTCACCAGGGCGTTCCCGTCCCCGCTGGAGCACGGCATCCCGCCGGTGACCCCGGTGCACGGGGGGCCGGCCGGCACCATCGGCTGCGACCCCGAGGGGCCGCTGGTCGCCGAGATCGTCAAGACCACCTCCGACCCGTACGTCGGCCGGATCTCGCTGGTGCGGGTGTTCTCGGGAACGCTGCGGCCCGACACCGTCGTGCACGTCTCCGGTCACGGCCTGGAGGACCGCGGGCACGAGGACCACGACGTGGACGAGCGGGTCGGCGCGCTCACCTCCCCGCTCGGCAAGACGCAGCGGACCATCGCCTCGTGCGGGGCCGGCGACATCTGCGCCGTGGCCAAGCTCGTCCGCGCGGAGACCGGCGACACCCTGTCCGATCCCGGCGCGCCGGTGGTGATGGCGCCCTGGTCGATGCCCGACCCGCTGCTGCCGGTGGCGATCCGGGCCCAGTCCAAGGCCGACGAGGACAAACTCGGCCAGGCCCTCGGCCGGCTGGTCGCCGAGGACCCGACGCTGCGACTGGAGAACAATGCCGAGACCCGCCAGCTCGTGCTGTGGTGCATGGGCGAGGCGCACGCCGACGTGCTGATCGACCGGCTCGCCACCCGGTACGGCGTGGAGGTCGAGCGGATCGAGCTGCGCATCCCGCTGCGCGAGACGTTCGGCGGCAAGGCCAGCGGCCTCGGGCGGCACGTCAAGCAGAGCGGCGGGCACGGCCAGTACGGCATCTGCCACGTGGACGTGGAGCCGCTGCCGTCCGGCGGCGGCTTCGAGTTCGTCGACAAGATCGTCGGCGGGGTGGTGCCGCGCCAGTTCATCCCCTCGGTCGAGAAGGGCGTCCGGGCGCAGATGGACCGCGGCGTGCACGCGGGCTACCCGCTGGTCGACATCAGGGTGACCCTGCGCGACGGCAAGGCCCACTCGGTCGACTCCTCCGACATGGCCTTCCAGTCGGCGGGCGCGCTCGGCCTCAAGGACGCGGCGTCCGAGGTCCCGATCCTGCTGCTGGAACCGGTGGACGAACTGGGCGTGCTCATCGCCGACGAGTACGTGGGCCCGGTGATGTCCGACCTCACCTCGCGCCGCGGCCGGGTACTCGGCTCGGAGGCGGTGCCGGGCGGCCGGACCATGATCAAGGCGGAGGTGCCGGAACTGGAGATCGTCCGGTACGCGACCGACCTGCGCTCGATGTCGCAGGGCACCGGCACGTTCAACCGCGGCTTCCTGCGCTACGAGCCGCTCCCCTCGCACCTGGCGGAGAAGCTCGCCGCCGAGGCCAAGGCCGGCTGACCCCCGCCGCCCGCGCCGCCGTGCCGCGACGCCGCCCCGCGCGCGCGGGGCGGCGTCGCGGCACGGCACGGCACGGCGAAATGCCCCCGAGGTCGCGCCTCGGCTCATCCCTGAGAGGGACGGTGAATCGGCCCCGCGGTCGATGGTGCCCGAGCCTGGTCGGTGGAATTCTGACAAAGAGTCGGGCGGCCTGGGGGAAAGCTGATTTGGAGACCATCGGGGACGCGCCGGGGCCGGAGGGTCCGGGACGCCGCAAGGTGATCAAGAGGATCGGCCTGGCCACCGGCGGCCTGCTGGCCGGCGGCGCGGCCGGGATGGCGGCCGAGCAGGCCTGGCTGGAGCGCGACCCGCCCACCCCCGCGTCCGCGGCCTCGGTCGAGTCGTGGGAGCCGCCCGGCCGGCAGGTGGACGTGGTCTGGGCCGTCGACACCACACGCCGGCTGATCGCCCTCACCTTCGACGACGGCCCGATGGAGCGGTGGACCCCGCGGGCGCTGGACGCGCTGGACGAGGCGGGGGTTCCCGGCACCTTCTTCGTCCTCGGCAGCCGGCTGGCGCGCAACGCCGGGCTGGTCCGCGGGCGGCTGGCCCGGCACGAGATCGGCAACCACACCTGGAAGCACGACGACCTGTCCCGGATGAGCCACCGGGACGCCTACCGGTCGATCCACCGGACGCACACCGTGATCAAGGAGGTCACCGGCACCGAGGCGACGCTGCTGCGCCCGCCCTGGGGCCGGCTCGGCGGGACCACCCTGCACGTCGCCGCCGAGCACGGCTACGACCTGGTGCTGTGGTCGCTCCTGGTGCAGGACCGCAGGCTCGGCGACCGGCCGGCCGAGATGGTCGACGCCGTCGTCGGCAACGCCCGGCCGGGCACGATCGTGCTCGCCCACGACGTCGGCGCGCCGAGCCGGGAGGAGGCCGTCCGCCAGCTCCCGGCCATGATCCGCGGGCTGCGCCGGCGGGGCTTCGAGTTCGTGACCGTGTCCCAGCTCCGCCGGGCCGCCACCGGGACGCACAACCCGCCCGGACCGCTCCGGGCGGCGGCCGGCGGACCCGGCGCCCCCGGCGAGCCCGGCGGATCCGGGCATTGAGCGCCCCGGCCACGATCGCCGGCCGTCACACGCGCGCGACGCCGTCGGGCTTAGGCTGTCCTGATGCATCAGGTGGTCTCCCGCCTGAGCCGGCGCGCCCGGCTCTGGCGGTCCCTCGTCGCGGCGGCCATGATCGGCGGCCTGTTCTACACCAGCGCCTACGGCGCCGACGACGACTTCCCCCTCGGGCCCATGACGCAGTTCGCGTTCTCGGTGAAGAACGACGGCGGCGAGATCCACTCGCACTGGCTGGAGGCCGACACCGCCGCGGGCAGGCACGTCAAGCTGTCCATGGACGCGGTCGGCTCGGGCATGAAGCGGGCCGAGATCGAGGGGCAGATGGACCGGCTCACCCGCGACCCGTCCCTGCTCCAGGGCATCGCCGACGGGCAGCGCAGGCTGCATCCCGACCAGCCCCGGTTGACCAGGATCTACATCGTGAAACAGGTCAGAACCTTGAAGCACGGCAAGGTCGTGGCGTCCACCCAGCAGAACCGCGTCGTCTGGAACGTCCGATGACGCCCCCGCCGGACCCCGCGGCCGACCCCGCGGCGGACGAGACCGCGAAGACCGCCGGGCCCGCGTCCGCGGAGGCCGCCGGGCTCGCCGAGGCCCCGGAGACCGCCGCGGTCACGGCGGGGCAGGAGCAGGCGCCGCCCGCCACCTTCTGGGGACGCTGGTGGTACGGCCCGATTCCGCGGGCCCGGATCGCCTGGCTGCGGGTCATCGCCTACGTGTTCCTGCCGTTCGACATGCTGCTGCTGACCAGCAGCTCGCTGGCGCACGCGCGGCTGCCGGCCGACCTCTACCAGCCGGTGCGGCTGGCGCGCTGGCTGCACCTGCCCGCGCCCACGCCGGCCGCCATGTACACGGTGCTGGTCGTCACGATCGCCGCCGGGCTCGTCGCCGCCACCGGGCGGGTGCTCCCCCGGCTGACCGGCTACATCGCGGCGGGCGGGTACCTGTGGTGGGTCACCATCAGCATGTCCTACGGCAAGGTCGACCACGACCACCTGGCCCTGATCGTCGCGCTGCTGGTCCTGCCCTCCGTCGGGCGCGCCGGGCTCGGCGACCGGACGGGCGGCGAGGCGGCGGGCTGGTCGACGCGCATCGTCCAGGTCTCGGTGATCGCGGCCTACTTCCTGTCGGCATGGGCCAAGGTCCGCGTCGGCGGCTTCCCCGGGTGGCCGAACGGCGCCACGGTGCAGTGGGCGCTGAGCCGCCGCGGCACCGCGTTCGGCCGGAGCCTGATCCAGTTCCCGCTGATGCTGAAGGCGAGCCAGTGGTTCACCTTCTTCGCCGAGTTCTCCTCGCCCGCGCTGCTGTTCCTGCGCGGCCGGCCGCTCTACCTGGGCGTGCTGTTCTTCGCCGGGTTCCACGTGGTCACCTACGCGCTGATGACCATCCACTTCCTGCCGCACGCGATCTTCCTGGCCGCGTTCCTGCCGCTGGAGCGGCTCACCGACCGGCTGCCCCGGCGGGTGCGGGACCGGGTGGCCCATGTGCCCGAGGAGACGGCGGTTGGCGACCGCGCGACGCCGGACCACGCGGACGACCGGCAGCCGCTCCCGTCCTGACCCCGAGCGTGCCCGCCCCTCGGTGCCGGCTCCGCGCGGGCGGTCAGTCCCGCGCGGCGGGGCCCGGACGCTGAGCGGCCGGGAGCATGCAGGCCGCGGTGCCGCCGGGCATCCGCTGCCGGTTGTCGGCGATCAGCCGGTAGACGCCGCGCGCCGCCCAGCTCACCGGGGCCACCCGGATGATCACGCCGAGCGGGCGCCAGGGCCCGCCGGCATCGGTCAGCAGCCGCCCGACCGCCTCGGCGCCGCCCGACACCCGGCCCGCCCGGTCGATCCACAGGACCTCGTGCCCGGCCCGTTCCGCGGTCGTGCCCAGCGCGTCCAGATCGGCGAACTGGAAGGCGACGGCCTCGGCCGAGGTGGGGACGTGCCGTTCCATGAACCGGACCGACGACGTGCAGAAGCCGCAGTCGCCGTCGTAGACCAGCACCGGCCGCTCTCGTCGTCCCATGCTCCTCAGCCGTCCTGCGGCCAGGCGTCGGCGAGGATCTGCCGGGTGTCGCGCAGGAGCTGCGGGAGCACCTTGGTGTGCCCGACGACCGGCATGAAGTTGGTGTCGCCGCCCCACCGGGGCACCACGTGCTGGTGCAGGTGCGCGGCGATGCCGGCGCCCGCGACCTGGCCGAGGTTCATCCCGACGTTGAAGCCCTGCGCGCCGCTGGCCTTGCGCAGCGCGGTCAGCGACCGGCGGGTCAGCACGGCCAGCTCGCCGTACTCGTCCTCGTCGAGCTCGGTGTAGTCGGCGACGTGCCGGTACGGGACGACCATCAGGTGGCCGGAGTTGTAGGGGTAGAGGTTGAGCACCGCGAACACCGAGCGGCCCCGGGCCAGGACGAGGCCCTCCTCGTCGGTCATCTCGGGGATCTCGCAGAACGGGCAGCCCTCGCCCGCGCCGGTGCCGGTGGGCTTGTTCTCGCCCTTGATGTAGGCCATCCGGTGCGGGGTCCACAGCCGCTGGAAGTTATCGGGGACGCCGGCGCCGCCCCGTTCCTCCTCGACCTGGGGGGCGCGGGCGGACCCGGCGCCCGGTTCGGGCGCGCCGTCGCGCGCCTCCTGCACCACGGGCTCGTCCGGCTCTACGCTCAAGGCGGCGCTCTCCTTTGCTCACGGCCTGACCAGCAGCATAGAGAGAGATGCCGGACGGCCTGAAGCCGGGATCCCCGGCGAGCCCCGGGATCGGAGGGTCGCGGGACACCGGGCGCGTCCCTCCGACACCATGGTCCACGAAGATCCGACCCGTGGGGAGCCGATCGATGCCCGAGCTCGACAAGGCGTACACCGGGACCGAGCCGCCGCAGCCCGAGCCCAGGTCCATGCCTTTCTTCCCCGGCCCCGCGGGCGGGCCGGGCGGGGCCCCGCCGCCGGCAGGGCCGGCCACCTCGATGCCGCCGGGTCCGGCGCTGCCCTCGGGCCTGCTGATGCCGCCGGTGCCCGCCCCGGCCGGCCGGCCGTCCGAGGGCGAGTTCGTCGAGCACCCGGGCGCGCCGTCCGAGCACGCGTCCGAGCAGTTCCCGCCGGAGGGCGGGACGGGAGTGGGGGGCCGCATCACCATCGAGGACGCGGTGATCGAGAAGATCGCCACGCTGGCGGCCCTGGAGGCGCGCGGCGTGGTCGCGCTCACCGGCCGCGACGGACGCACCGCGCCGGGCGGCGGCAGCGGCCACGGCGGCGGAGCGGGGCGCGGCCCCGAGGCGGGCGGGCCCGTGGGCGCGGCGGCGCCGGAGGGCACCGGGGTGCGGATCCAGCTCCTGGAGCACGAGGTGTCGATCACGCTCGGCGTGGTGGTGGAGTACGGCAGCGTGATCATGGAGGTGGCCGAGGCGGTGAAGGCGAACGTGGCCCGGGTGGTCGGGCTGATGCTCGGGATGCGGGTCGCCGCGGTGAACGTGGCCGTCGAGGACGTCCGGGCCTGAGGCGGGGCGGCTCAGGCCCCGGGGCGGGCGTAGCAGGACTGCATGGCCGCCCCGACCGAGACCGTGGTGACCTTGACCCGCTGGACCTGCTGCGCGGGCACGCCCTTGAAGCGGAAGACGTGCGGCTTGCCGTCCCTGACCGTCGCCTGCTGCGGGGCGGCGGAGTGGCCGCTCGCGGTGATCTCGGCGCGCACGGCCCCACTGCCTGACACGCGGACGACGACCTCGGTCCCGCCGATGGCCTGCCGGTAGAGGGCCGTCCCGGACGGGCAGGACGACAGGCCGCCGCCCGAGCCCCCCTGCCCCGGCATCGCGGGACCGCCGCCGGGCTGCTGCCCGCCGCCGGGATAGGGCTGGCCGGTGCGGTTCTGCTGGGGCGCCGGGTTGGACGGCACCATGGACGGCCCCGTCGCGCCGGGAACGCCGGCCGCCGGCGCGGCCCCGCCCTCCGGAGTGGCCGCGGCACCGGTCGCGCCGGCGCCACCGCCGCGCCCCTTCTCCAACATGGGGACGAGCAACACCACGATGGCCGCGCCCACGAGCAGGAGGGCGGCCCCGTAACCGGCGACCCGGCCCCAGACCGACCGGGGCCCCCGGGCCGATCGCGTGGACTTCATCTGCGCTGTCTCCCCGGTCGTGGCACGTGCGCGACGAGGCTACCAACGACCGGGACGGCACCGGATCCGGCCGGCGGCGCGGTCACTCGTCGGACCGCAGCGCCTCGTCGAGCCGGGCGAACATCTCGGCGGCGACCGGATCGCCGGCGTCGCAGTCGCGGCAGTAGGCGACCGCGATCGCGGCCACCCCGATGGTGTCGGGATCGAGGGGAACCGCCGCGTTGACCACTTCGCGACCTCCGCAGACGGAGCACGGCCGGGCGCCACGGGCGTCCGACCTGGCGATGAGCCTGGCCACTTCCTCGATGTAGCGATCGTCCATGACGGTGGGACCCTTCGGAGGGACTCGGCAAAGCGAGAGTCTTCCCTACCGCTGCCCGCCCCGCCCGGCGAACCGGTGAAACTCCGGCGGTCCGCCCGGACCGGACCCGCCCCCGTCCCACCCCCGGGAGGGGAGGGATCGGGAGGCGGGACGGCCACACCGCGAGACCTCATCGCGCGCGGTCCGCGCCGCGGAGGGTCGCGCCGCGGAGGGTCGCGCCGGGTCAGATCTGCACGCGCGCCTCGACCGCCTTGACGATCTCGTCGACGGCCTCGTCGATCGAGACGCCGTTCTTCTGCTCGCCGCTGCGGTAGCGGAACGACACGGCGTCCTTGGCCACGTCGTCGTCGCCCGCGAGCAGCATGTAGGGGATCTTCTGCTTCTGCGCGTTGCGGATCTTCTTCTGCATCCGGTCGGCGGAGGTGTCCACCTCGGCCCGGATCCCGCGCGCGCGCAGCCGGGCCACGACCTTCTCCAGGTGCGGGACGTGGGCGTCGCCGATCGGGACGCCGATCGCCTGCACCGGCGACAACCACGGCGGCATCGCCCCGGCGTAGTGCTCCAGCAGCACCCCGAAGAACCGCTCGATCGATCCGAACAGCGCCCGGTGGATCATCACCGGCTGCTGCCGGGAGCCGTCGGCGGCCTGGTACTCCAGCCCGAACCGCTTGGGCTGGTTGAGGTCGACCTGGATGGTGGACAGCTGCCAGGTCCGGCCGATCGCGTCCCGGGCCTGGACGGAGATCTTCGGCCCGTAGAACGCCGCGCCGCCCGGGTCGTCGGCCAGCTCCAGCCCGGACTCGGTCGCGGCCTGGCGCAGCGCCTCGGTCGCCTCGGCCCAGTCGGCCTCCTCGCCGATGAACTTGTCGGAGTCGTCGCGGGTGGACAGCTCCAGGTAGAACTCGTTCAGCCCGTAGTCGCCCAGCAGGCCCAGGACGAAGGTGAGCAGGCTCTTGATCTCGCCGTCCATCTGCTCCTTGGAGCAGTAGATGTGCGCGTCGTCCTGGGTCATCCCGCGGACCCGGGTGAGGCCGTGCACCACGCCCGACTTCTCGAACCGGTAGACGCTGCCGAACTCGAACAGGCGGAGTGGCAGCTCGCGGTAGGACCGCCCGCGCGCCTTGAAGATCAGGTTGTGCATCGGGCAGTTCATCGGCTTGAGCCGGTAGTCGGTGCCGTCCACCTCGAAGGAGGGGAACATGTCCTCGCCGTACCAGGGCAGGTGGCCGGAGGTCTCGAACAGCTCGCTCTTGGTGATGTGCGGGGTGTTGACGAACTCGTACCCCTCCTCCTCGTGCCGCTTGCGCGAGTAGTCCTCCAGCACCCGGCGGACGACGCCGCCCTTGGGGTGGAAGACCGCCAGGCCGCTGCCGATCTCGCTCGGGAAGGAGAACAGGTCGAGCTCGGCGCCGAGCTTGCGGTGGTCGCGCTTCTCGGCCTCCTCCAGCATCCGCAGGTACTCGTCCTGCTTGTCGCGGGACTCCCAGGCGGTGCCGTAGATGCGCTGGAGCTGCGGGTTCTTCTCGCTGCCGCGCCAGTAGGCGCCGCCGGAGCGCATCAGCTTGAAGGCCGGGATGACGCGGGTGGTGGGCAGGTGCGGCCCGCGGCACAGGTCCTTCCAGCACAGCTCGCCGGACTTGGCGTCGAGGTTGTCGTAGATGGTCAGCTCACCCGCGCCGACCTCCACGTCGGCGCCGTCGTCGGAGCCCGCGGCGCCCTTGATGCCGATGAGCTCCAGCTTGTAGGGCTCGGCGGCCAGCTCGGCGCGGGCCTCCTCGTCGGAGACGGGGCGGCGGGAGAACCGCTGGCCCTGCTTGACGATCTCGCGCATCCGCTTCTCGACCCGCTTGAGGTCCTCGGGGGTGAACGGCTCGGCGACGTCGAAGTCGTAGTAGAAGCCGTTCTCGACCGGCGGCCCGATGCCGAGCCGGGCGTCGGGGAACAGCTCCTGCACGGCCTGCGCCATCACGTGCGCGGCGGAGTGCCGCATGATCGCGCGGCCGTCGGCGGAGCCGATCTCGACCGGCTCGACGACGTCGCCCTCGTCCACCGGGCCGGCCAGGTCGCGCAGCTCGCCGTTGACCCGCGCGGCGACGACGGTGCGGCCGTCGGCGTCCAGGGCCTCTCCGGCGGTCGAGCCGGCGGGCACCACTCGCTCGCTTCCGTCGAGGGTGATGCGCAGCTCAGACACGGTGGACACGGGTACTCCTCGCGATGGTGATGCGGATTCGAAGGGTTCGGGTGGTAGCGATTCGGATGGTAGCGAGTCCGGGTCGGCACCGGACGCGGCAGGTCGCATGGCTGCTCCCGTCGGTCGGGCGGCGGCCCGCGAGCTCCCCGGAAAGCGGTGAGGCCCCGGGATCGCTCCCGGGGCCTCACCGCGCGCATGTCTCAGGTCATGCCGCCGTGGCGCCGGGGGAACCCCGGCGTCGTCGTCTCCAGTACGGCCAGCATGCCGTCCATGGTAACCCACCGGGCCCGTCAGCGACGGCCCGGAAGCCCGATCCGGTCCATGTCCTCCAGCTCGCGTCCCTTGGTCTCGGGCACGGCGCGGAACACGAACAGGAGCGCCAGCGCGGCGAAGAGGGTGTAGATGCCGTAGGCGAGGCCGAGGGAGAACCCGGAGATGCCGGGAAAGGTGGTGGTGATGATCCAGTTGGCGATCCACTGCGCCGCCGCGGCGACGGCCAGCGCGGACGCGCGGATGAAGTTGTTGAACATCTCGCCGAGCATCACCCAGACCACCGGGCCCCAGGTCGCCGCGAACGCGAAGACGTAGGCGTTGGCGGCGACGAGGGCGACCGGGCCCGCGACGCCGCCGAGCGAGGGCTTGCCGTCCACGATCGGCGCGGTCGCGAAGCAGACCGTCAGCAGGCCCAGGGTGAGGGTCATCCCGGCGGCGCCGGCGAGCAGCAGCGGCCTGCGGCCGATCCGGTCGACCAGCGCGATGGCCAGCAGTGTGGAGACCACGTTGACCACCGAGTTGATCACCGAGGTGAGCATCGCGTCGTTCTCGCTGAACCCGACCGCCTGCCACAGCGAGGAGGAGTAGTAGAAGATCACGTTGATCCCGACGAACTGCTGGAACACCGACAGCAGGATGCCGGTCCACACGATCGGCAGCAGGCCGAGCCGGGGCCCGCGCAGGTCGTGGAGATGCACCGGGCGGTCGACGGCGATCGACTTGACGATCTCGCCGAGCTTGACCTCCGCGTCGCCGCGGCCCATCACCTTGGCCAGCACCTCGCGGGCGCGGCCGAGCTCCTTCTTCTTGACCAGGTAGCGCGGCGACTCGGGGATGGTCGTGGCGATCACACCGTAGAACGCCGCCGGGACGATCGCGCTGGCGAACATCCAGCGCCACGCGGACCCGCCCCAGGGGAAGGTGCCGCCCGCGCCGCCGTCGGAGACCCGGGCGATGACGTAGTCGACGACCAGCGCGGCGAAGATGCCGAGGACGATCGCCATCTGCTGGAGCGAGCCGAGCCGGCCGCGCAGCCCGGCGGGCGCGATCTCGGCGATGTAGGCGGGCGCGATGACCGACGCGGCGCCGATGGCGAGTCCGCCGACCACCCGCCAGAAGGTCAGGTCGACGGCGCTGAAGGCCAGCGCCGAGCCGAGCGAGCTGAGCACGAACAGCAGCGAGGCGATCATCATCACCCGGACCCGGCCGATCCGGTCGGCCAGCGGCCCGGCGAACCAGGCGCCGACCGCGCAGCCCAGCAGGGCCGCCGACACCACGAAGCCGACCGCGACCGAGCCCAGGTGGAACCGGTGCTGGAGCGCGTCCACCGTCCCGTTGATCACCGACGAGTCGTAGCCGAACAGGAAGCCGCCCAGGGCCGCCGCGCCGGCGAGCAGCGCGGCGGTGGCGGCGGCGTGCGAGGGCCCGGGCCGGCCCGGCGGCGCGGCTCCCGGCGCCGCGCCCGGTTCCGGGCCGTCACCCTCGGTGGTCATGCTTTTTGATCTTCCCGGAACCGGCGGCCCTATGCGGGGGCCGCCGTGCGCGGGCGGGGTTCAGCCGGTGGTGCCCGGGTGGGGCAGGGCGCCGCGGCGGCGCAGCTCGGGGAGCACGCCCGCGGCGAACCAGTACGCCTCCTCCAGGTGCGGGTAGCCGGACAGGACGAACTCCTCGACGCCGAGCGCGGCGTACTCCTCGATCCGGTCGGCGACCTCGGCGTGGCTGCCGACCAGCGCGGTGCCCGCGCCGCCGCGGCTCACCAGTCGGCGGCCGACTCGGCGGTGACCTCCACCAGTTCCCCCTTCGCATCCACGTCGAAGCGGCGCATGCCGCCGAGCGGCGGCGCGTAGACGTGCACGCTCACCGCCGGGGCGTCGGAGGTGTTGCGGACGTCGTGGACGTAGTCGGGGCCGAACGAGCGCGTCTCGCCCGCGGCGATCCGCCGCCCGGCGTGCACCCGGTGCTCGTCCAGCGTGCCGAGCGCGACCGCGAAGCCCCCGGCGGAGCCGCCGTGGTCGTGGAAACCGGTCGACTGGCCGGGCAGCCAGCTGATCACCCAGATCTCGTGGTCGGCGTCCTGGTGGATCCGCTCGTACCAGCGGCCCTCCGGGCTCAACCGGACCCGGTGCAGCCACTCGCCCGGACGGGCGGCGAGCTCGGCGGCCCGTTCGGCGAGGCGCGGCGGCGCGAAGGCGTCCCGGCCCGCGCCGCTGTCGGCGGGCGGGCCGGCCTGGGCGGGCAGGCCGGTGTCGGCGGTGACGGTCATGCGTTCTCCTCATGGCGGGTGCCGGATCCGGTCGTGCGCGTCAGCGGGACCGGCGCCGACACAGGGCGCTCGCCTGCCTGCGGAGATCGACATGGCGGCGCTCGTGCAGAGGATTACGGAACGTCACGCTCCCGAGGATGGACCAAAATCCCTATTAAGTCAATCGGAAATACCGTGATCGTGTCCGGTACCGGCCGGGCCGGGCTGATACCCAGGGGGCGGATGGGATCTCCCTCCGGGGGGTCAGGCGGCCGGGACCTCGCGCACCCTAGGCTCACAGTCAAATGAACGACCCAGACCTGCTCGAACACCACGGCCGCCCGCGCCTGCTCAGGGGCATGTGGGCCGCCGCCGTCCCGGGCCCCCGCGACCCCGTCGCCACGATGCTGCCGGGCCGGAACCTGCTGCGCGTCCCGATCGTGATCGCGCTGGTCGGGATGACGATCGGCTTCACCGCCGGGAGCATCGCGATCCTGATCAATGTCGAGCATGTCAACACCGGGCTGTCATGGCCGCTCGGCGTCATGCAGGCGGGCCCGCTGCTGTTCGCCGCCCGCTGGCCGCTCCAGGCCTGGCGGGTCGCGGCGGCCGGGCTGCTGGCCGGGGTGGTGGTCAACAGCGGCGGCCTCTGGCCGTGGCCGGTGACCGGGTTCCTCGCGCTGGTGGTCATCCTGTTCTTCAACGGCGTCGGCTGCGACCGCGAGACCACCATCGGCGTCGGGGCCGTCACCATCGCCGGGACGCTGGTCCCCGCGGTGCTGCGCGGCATGCCGGGCTGGTTCGCGATGATCCTGGCCGGCATCGTCATCGTGGTGCTGACCTTCGGCGACGCCGTCGGCGGGCGCTACTCGCTGGAGGAGGAGCTGCGCCGCCGGGCCGAGCAGCACCGGCAGGACCTCGCCCGGCAGGCGGTGCTGGAGGAGCGGGCCCGCATCGCCCGCGAGCTGCACGACGTGGTGGCCCACCACATGTCGGTGATCGCGATGCAGGCCGAGGCGGCGCCGTACAAGATCCCCGACCTGCCGGACGACGCCAAGCAGACCTTCGGGGTCGTCCGGGACGCCGCCCGCGAGGCGCTCACCGAGACCCGCCGCGTCGTCGGCCTGCTCCGGGCCGACGACGAGGGCGCCGAGCGCGCGCCGCAGCCGGGACTGGACCGGCTGGACGAACTGGCCGGCGCGACCCGCCGGTCCGGCCTGTCGGTCACGGTCACGGTCGTCGGGCTGCCCCGGCCGCTGAACGCCGGGGTGGACCTGTCGGCCTACCGGATCGTCCAGGAGTCGCTGAGCAACGCCTCCCGGTACGCGCCGGGCGCCCGGGTGGGCGTCGAGATCAGGTACGGGCCGAAGCGCCTGAGGGTGTCGGTCGACGACGACGGCGCCCGCACCACCCCCGGCCGGTCGGACGGCGGCGGGCACGGGCTGGTCGGCATGCGCGAGCGGGTGACCATGCTCGGCGGCACCCTGACCGCGGGCCCCGCCGACGGGGCCGGCTGGTCGGTCGTGGCCGAACTGCCCTACGGCGACCCGGCCTGAGACCCGCCGGGGGGCCGTAAGGTTCTCACGTGACGATTCGGGTGTTGATCGCTGACGACCAGGTGATGATCCGCGATGGGCTGGCGGCGCTGCTGTCCTCCGACCCCGAGATCGAGGTGATCGGCCAGGCGGGCAATGGCCTGGAGGCCGTGGAGATGGGCCGCGCGCTCGACCCGGACGTCATCGTGATGGACATCCGGATGCCGGAGATGGACGGGCTGGCCGCCACCGCCGAACTGGTCGGCGAGCCGCTCTCCGCCGACGGCGACCCGGCCGGGCTGCGCCCCAAGGTGCTGGTGCTGACCACCTTCGACCTCGACGAGTACGTCTACGAGGCGCTCGGCGCCGGGGCCAGCGGCTTCCTGCTCAAGGACGCCTCGGCCGCCGACCTGGTCAACGGGGTGCGGGTGGTCGCCTCCGGCGACGCGCTGCTGGCCCCGTCCATCACCCGCCGGCTGATCGGCGACTTCGCCCGCCGCCGCCGGCACCAGCGGCCGTCCCCGGGGGCGACCGCCGGCCTCACCCCCCGCGAGCTGGACGTGCTGCGGCTCATCGCGCGCGGCCTGTCCAACGCCGAGATCGCCGCCGAGCTGGTCCTGGCCGAGCAGACGGTCAAGACCCATGTCGGCCACGTGCTCACCAAGCTCGCCCTGCGCGACCGCACCCAGGCCGTCGTCTACGCCTACGAGAACGGCCTGGTGGGCTGAGCCTCCGGCCCCGGCGACCGCGGGTCAGTCCTTGGCCGGCCGCGGGTCGAGCACCCGCGGCGGCCGACCGGGGTCGAGCTTCAGGACCGGCACCAGGTGGTCGGGACCTCCCCTCATGTCCAGCAGGGTGTCGCCGACCTGCCGCCACCGTCCGGAGTCACTGCCGGTGTTGGCGAGCACCAGCCGGATGCGCGGCCTGTCGACCCCCGCGAACAGGACTATCGCCGGTGGCGAACTGGCACGTCCCGGCCACCCCGGGACCTTGACATCACCGTCCGGGCGGATCAGCGGGCCGGGTCGAGGACGAGTTTGCCGACGCTGCGGCGGGAGCGGAGGTCCTCATGCGCCCGGCGGACCTCGGCCAGGCCGTACTCGCCGCCGCCGATCACCCGGAGCCGGCCGTCGGCGGCCAGCCCGAACAGCTCGCTCAGCGCGGCGCCCATCACGTCGCCGGGGAGCTGGAAGACGTGCGCCAGCCACATGCCCGCGATCGTGGTGGAGTGCGCCATGAGCGCGGCGGGCTGCACCGGGGTGGGCGGGGTGCGGGACGCCATCCCGTAGAAGGCCAGGCGGCCGAAGGGGGCCAGCACCCGGAGGCTCTGGTCGGTGACCCGGCCGCCGGTCATCTCCAGGACCACGTCGACGCGTCGGCCGCCGTTGGCCTCGATGAGCGCGCTCTTCAGGTCGGGCTCGTTGGCGTCGACCGCGACGTCGGCGCCGAGCTCCAGGGCCAGGTCGCGCTTGTCCTTGGACGAGGCGGTGGCGATGACGCGTCCCGCGCCCCACGCCTTGGCCAGCTGCACCGCGAGCGTGCCGACCCCGCCGGCGGCGGCGTGCACGACGACCGACTCGCCCTCGGCGAGGTGGACGCTGCGGCGCAGCAGCAGCCACGCCGAGGCGCCCTGGACGATCAGGCCGAGCGCGGTGACGTCGTCGATGGCGTCGGGCACGTCCCAGGCCATCGCCTCGGACGCGACGGCCTTCTCGGCGTAGCCGCCGGTGCCGAGCAGCGCGACGAGGCGGCGGCCGTCCGGCGTCAGGCCGACGGCCTCGCCGCCCGGGACGAGGGGCAGGGCGGCCTCGGCGAGGTAGCTGTTCTCGGCCTGGTGGGTGTCGGCGTAGTTGATGCCGGCGCGGGACACCTCCAGGAGGGTCTGCCCCGGACCGGCGACCGGGTCGGGCAGCTCGGCGACGTTCAGCACCTCGGGGCCGCCGAACTCGGTGATCTGGATCGCGCGCATGGTCTGCGGTCCTCTCTCAGCGGGGTCCGGGAACGCCGCGGAACCGGAACGGCTCGGGCGTGCGGCCGGGGACGACGTACCAGGCCTCACCGGCACCTTCCCCGGCGAGGACGGACATGAACGCCTCGACGACGACGTCCACCTCCAGGACGGGGAAGCCGGTCTCGGCCAGGTGGTCCTTCAGCGGGACCAGGATCTCGGTGTCGGCGAACGAGGGGCACAGGGCGTTCACTCGGACCCCGTCGCCCGCGCAGGAGGGGCCGAGGGCGCGCACCAGGCCGACCACCGCCGCCTTGTTGGCGCCGTAGACGGGGTCGAACGGGGTGGCGGTGAGCCCGGCCATGCTGGCGGTCGCGATGATGTCGCCGCCGCCGCGGGCGCGCAGCGCGGGCAGCGCCGCGTGCACGCCGTAGACGACGCCGTCGAAGTTGATGGCCATCGCGCGGCGGTACAGCCCGGGGTCGAAGTCGCCGTCGACGCCGCAGCCGCTGGCGATGCCCGCGTTCAGGAAGGCCAGGTCGAGCCCGCCGAAGCGGTCCACGGCCGCGGCGACCGCCGCCGCGCTGTCGGCGGGCTCGCGCACGTCGCAGCGGACGAACGCGCCGTCCAGCTCCGCGGCGAGGGCCTCGCCGCGGGCGGCGTCGATGTCGGCGAGGACCGGCCGGACCCCCTCGCCGGCCAGCCGGCGGGCGACGGCCGCGCCGATCCCGTTCGACCCGCCCGTGATCAGGGCGACCTTGCCCGCGCCCTCGAACGCTCCCATGCCACTCCCCTGCACAAGTAACTGACTCGTCAGTTACTGTAGCGGAATGGACTTCGGTTTGAGCGCGCGAGCCCAGGATCATCTCGGCCGCCTCCAGGACTTCATGAACTCCCACGTCTACGCCGCCGAGCCGGTGTACGCCGCGCAGCGGCGCGAGCTGCGCGCGGACGGGCGCGAGCACACCGTCCCGCAGGTGGTCGAGGACCTCAAGGCCGAGGCGCGCGGACGCGGCCTGTGGAACCTCTTCCTGCCCGACAACGCGGACCCGGCGCACGGGCTGTCGGTCACCGACTACGCCTCGCTCGCCGAGATCACCGGCCGCTCCCCCCAGCTCGCGCCCGAGGCCATCAACTGCGCCGCGCCCGACACCGGCAACATGGAGGTCCTGCACCTGTTCGGCACCCCCGAGCAGAAGGAGCGGTGGCTCACCCCGCTGCTGGACGGCGAGATCCGCAGCGCGTTCGCGATGACCGAGCCGGACGTGGCCAGCTCCGACGCCACCAACATCTCCACCAGCATCGTGCGGGACGGCGACCACTACATCGTCAACGGGCGCAAGTGGTGGATCAGCGGCACGGCCGACCCGCGCTGCAAGGTCATGATCGTGATGGGCAAGACCGACCCGGACGGGCACCCGTACCGGCAGCAGTCCATGGTGCTGGTGCCGATGGACGCCCCGGGCGTGCAGATCGTCCGGCCGCTGCCCGTCTTCGGCTACCAGGACCAGCACGGCCACTGCGAGATCACCTTCACCGACGTGCGGGTCCCGGTGGAGAACCTGGTCGGCGAGGAGGGCGGCGGGTTCGCCATCGCGCAGGCCCGGCTCGGGCCCGGCCGCATCCACCACTGCATGCGCGCGATCGGCATGGCCGAGCGGGCGCTGGAGCTGATGTGCGAGCGCGCGGTGTCGCGGGTGGCGTTCGGCGGGCCGCTGGCCAGGCAGGGTGTGGTCCGGCAGCAGATCGCCGAGTCCCGGATGGCGATCGAGCAGGCCCGGCTGCTGACCCTCAAGACCGCGTGGCTGATCGACAAGGAGGGCGTGCAGGCCGCCCGGTCGGAGGTCGCCGCGATCAAGGTGATCGCCCCGCGGGTCGCGCTAGAGGTGGTCGACCGGGCCATCCAGGTGCACGGCGGCGCCGGGGTCTCCGACGACACCCCGCTGGCCGCGATGTGGGCCGGGCTGCGCACGCTGCGGCTGGCCGACGGCCCGGACGAGGTGCACGTCCGGTCGGTCGCCCGCGCCGAGCTGGGCGGGTACCTCGGCAAATGACCGATCTCACGGGGGACGCGGAACCGGGTGTGCGGCGGCGGATGCCGTACGCCCGGCGGCGCGAGCAGCTGCTCCAGGTGGCGCTGGAGGAGTTCGGACGGCGCGGCTACCACCTGACCCAGATGGAGCACGTGGCGGCGGCGGCGCAGGTGTCCAAGGCGCTGCTCTACCAGCACTTCGTCTCCAAGGAGGAGCTGTTCGCCGAGGTGACCGAGGCGGTCGTCGCCGAGCTCACCGCGCGGCTGAACGCGGCCGTGCTCGCCGAGCAGGACTCGATGGAGGGCATCCGGGCGATGATCCGGGTGCTGTTCGACTACGCCACCGCCGAGCCGGACGCCTGGGCGCTGGTGATACGGCATCTGGACAAGCCCGAGGTCGGGCTCGAGCTGCGCGAACTGCGGGAACGGCTCGGCACCGCGTTCGCCGACCTGCTGCTGCGCCGCCGCCGCGCCGACCCGGCGCTGTCGCCCGCCGCGCTCGCGGTCAACGAGAGCCGGGCGCGACTGCTGGTGCCGCTGATGTACGGCTCGATGCTGTCGATGGTGTCGTGGTGGCTGGAGCACCCCGACACCGCCCGCGACCGCGCCGAGCAGATGGCGGTGGAGTTCATCTGGCTCGGCCTGGACCGGCTCCGCACGGGCGAGCGCCTCGACCGGCCGCAGCACGCCTAGCGCGGGTCGGCAAAGACTCGGCCACGCGGCTCCCGCTGGTCACGGTGCTGCCGGTGAGATGACCCTGCCCGGAACAATCGTGCGCGGGGTGATCATGCCTCGTGCGGCGGTCCGCACACGGCCGTTTCCCTCAAACGAGAGCGGCGGCCGGGGACGCAATGCGTCCCCGGCCGCCGTCGCGAAGCCACGTGAGGCTTAGAGCGGGTAAACGCCCTCGGCCTGCGGGCCCTTGGCGCCCTGGGTGGTCTCGAACCCGACGCGCTGGTTCTCCTCCAGGCTGCGGTAGCCGCTGCTGGCGATCGCCGAGTAGTGCACGAACACGTCGGGACCGCCGCCGTCCGGGGCGATGAACCCGAAGCCCTTCTCGGCGTTGAACCACTTCACGGTGCCCTCTTGGGCCATGATCTCTTCTCCTTCGGTGAAGCTCACCGGCCACCACTGCGGTGACCGGGGCTGCATGCGGACCTTGTCCCACATTCACCGGATCTTCCGGAGAAGTAGAAAACGCCCGCTGTCAAGAAACTTCCGCGGGCGCTTCGTTGAGCAAACGTTCGAGGAAACTACGACTGCAACACTCCTATCGTAACCGATGGGCACCGGGTGTGGCATCCAACACGCCTTTCCCTTTCGCTCACCGCGACCGCTCCCCCGTCCCCCCGGTGAGCGCGTCCAGGGCCGCCGCCGCGCGGTGGCAGTCGTGGAAGGTGCAGTAGAGCGGGACGGGCGCGAACCGCACCACGTCGGGCTCGCGGGCGTCGGCGATCACGCCCGCCGCCGCGGCCAGCCGCGCGACCAGTCCGCCGGCGTCCGGGACGCGGATCGACAGCTGCGCGCCGCGCGCCGCCGGGTCCGCCGGGGTGATCATCCGGACACCCCGGGCGCCCGCGAGCCGGGCCGCCAGGTACCCGGTGAGGCGCTCGCTCTTGGCCCGCAGCGCGGCCATCCCGGCCCGGTCGAAGATCTCCAGGGAGGCCAGCACCGGCGCCAGCGCCAGGATCGGCGGGTTGGACACCTGCCAGGCGTCGGCGGAGGCGGGCGGCCGGATGCCGGGCTCCATCCGGAACCGGACGGCCCGTTCGGTCCCCCACCAGCCCGACAGCCTGGGCACCGAGGCGTCCCGCACGTGCCGTTCGTGGACGAAGCACCCGGCGACCGCGCCGGGCCCGGAGTTGAGGTACTTGTAGGTGCACCAGGCGGCGAAGTCGACGTCCCAGTCGTGCAGGCGCAGCGGCACGTTCCCGGCGGCGTGCGCGAGGTCCCAGCCGACCACCGCGCCGGCGGCCCGGCCCGCCTTGGTGATCTCCGGGATGTCCATGAGCTGGCCGGTCAGGTAGTTGACGCCGCCGAGCAGGAGCAGCGCGACGCGGTCGCCCTCGCGTTCGAGGAGGTCCGCGACGTCCTCGGTGCGCAGGTGCTCCTCACCGTCGCGGGGGCGCAGCCGCACCACGGTCTGCGCCGGGTCCAGGCCGTGGTGCACGGCCTGGCTCGCCACCGCGTACGAGTCGGACGGGAACGCGCTGTCCTCGATGACGATGCGGGTGCGCGTCCCGGCGGGCCGGTAGAAGCTGGCCATCATCATGTGCAGGTTGACCGTCAGGGTGTTCATCGCGACGACCTCGTGCGGCAGGGCGCCGACGAGGCGGGCGGCGGGCTCCCGGAGCAGCTCGTGGTAGTCGACCCACGGACGGCGTGCCCGGGTGTGGCCCTCGACGCCCAGCCCGGCCCAGTCCTCGAGCTCCTCCCGCAGCAGCCCGGCGACCGTCCTCGGCTGGAGGCCGAGGGAGTTGCCGGCGAGGTAGGCCGACTCCGCGTACGTCCCGCCGGGCGCGGGCGGGACGAGGAACTCCCCGCGCCGCGTGGGCAGCGGGTCGGTCTCGTCGAGCCGCAGCGCCTCCTGTTCCGCCGTCATGCCGGGGTCCCCTCCTTCGTGCGGGCCGGTTCGAAGAACGCGCGGGCGTTGCCGCCCAGCAGGAGCGCGCGTTCGGCGTCGTCCAGCCCGGGGCAGGCGCGGATGGCCGCGCCCGGGTCCTTCTCCCCCAGCGGGAACGGGTAGTCGGTGCCGAGCATGACCCGGCCCGTGCCCATCACCTCGACCAGCAGCCGCAGCGCCCGCGGGTCGAAGACCGCCGAGTCGACGTGGAAGCGGTGGGTGTACTCCGACGGGGGGCGCGGCGAGTCGGCGCGGACGATGTCGCGGTTGTGCCAGGCGTTGTCGGCGCGGCCGAGGAGGAAGGCGAAGCTGCCGCCGCCGTGGCAGAAGCACAGCCGCAGCGACGCGGGGATGCGCTCGAACGCGCCCGACAGCATCAGTCCGAGGATGCTGAGCTGCGTCTCGGCGGGCATCCCGGCGAGCCAGGGCAGCATGTGGCCGCGCATCCGGTCGGCGCCCAGCATGTCCCACGGGTGGGCCAGGACGGGCAGCCCGATGCGGGCGCAGTGCGCGAGGAACTCCACGATCCCCGGGTCGTCGAGGTTGCGGTCGCCGACGTGGTTGCCGATGTGCACGCCGCGGTGCCCGGCGGCGGCGGCCCGGGTGGCGGCCTCGCAGGCGAGCCGGGTGTCCTGGAGCGGCACCTGGCACAGCGGCAGCAGCCGGTCCGGGGCGTCCGCGCAGTAGGCGAGGATCCGGTCGTTCACCAGGTCGCACCAGTCGGCGGCGCGGGACGGCGGGGCAGCGTACCCGAACATCAGCGGGGTGGACGAGACGGCCTGCGCGTCGACGCCGGAGGCGTCCATGTCGGCCAGCCGCCGGGCCGGGTCCCAGAGCCCCGGGTCGACCGGGCGGTACTCGTCGTCGCCGCTCATCATCATCCCGGTGCCGTCGCGGTGGACGCGCAGCCATGGCGCGCCGGCGTCGGCGATCATGCTTCCCTCGGCGCGGGTGAGCCGGGGGAAGACGTGCGCGTGGACGTCGAAGACGGTCACGGGGTCCTCCTTGATCGGGCATGCTCCGCGGTCCCGCGGGCCCCGGCGGGGCCGGTGGGCGGTGCGGGGCGGGTCGTGCGGGACGGGTCAGCCGCGGGGCAGCGCCACGGGCGTCATGGTGTCGGGCCACTGCTTGCCCGGGTGCGTGGCGCCGCAGTTCGGGCAGGTGCGGTCGCCGTCGTAGAAGCCCTGGAAGACCGGCGGCAGGTCGTCGACGATCGACCGGACCTGGAGCTCGGCGCGGTGCACCAGGTGGTGGCATCCGGTGCAGTACCACTCGAACGCCTCGCGGGTGCCCTCGGGCCGCGGGATCTCCACGACCAGGCCGATCGAGCCGGGGACCGGGCGCTGCGGGGAGTGCCGCACGTGCGGCGGGAGCAGGAAGACGTCGCCCTCGTTGATCTGCACGTCGACCGGCGGGCGGCCCTCCTCCTCCATCACGCGCAGCACCATGCCGCCCTCGACCTGGTAGAAGAACTCCTCGGTCGGGTCGTCGTGGAAGTCGGTGCGCTGGTTGGGGCCGCCGACCACCATCACGATCAGGCCCGACTCGTCCCAGACCTGGACGTTGCCCACCGGCGGCCTGAGCAGGTGGCGGTGCTCGTCGATCCACGCCTCGAAGTTGAAGGGCCGCCCGAACGACAGCCCCGGCAGGGTGGTACCGGTCATGCCTCGTGCTCCTCACCGGTGGACGGGGCCTGCGGGACGTGCGCCACGCAGGCGATCTCGACGAGCAGGTGCGGGTGCGGGAGCTGGTGGACGGCGACGGTGGTGCGGGCCGGGCCGGTCTCGTCGAAGTACTCGCCGTAGACCTCGTTGTAACCGCCGAAGTCGTTCATGCTGACCAGGTAGGCGGTGACGTTGACGACGTCGGACAGGTCGCCGCCGGCGGCGCGCAGCAGGTCGCGGACGTTCTCGATGACGGCGCGGGTCTGCGCGCGGACGTCCAGGTCGGTGACGCCCATCGCGTCGGCGGCGGCCCCGGCGAACGTGCCGTCGGGGCGGCGCGAGCTCGTCCCGGACACGAACAGCAGGTCTCCCGCCCGCTTGACGTGCGGGAAGCGCCCGCGCGGCGCGGCCATGCCCTCCACCCGGATCGCGTCGCTCACCGCGTCGTCACCTCCGCGGCGCCGAGGCCGGCGGCGGTGACCCGCACGTGCGCGTCCTTGGGCAGCGGGACGGCGGCGGTGGCCGCGCCCGCGAGGACGACCCAGCCGGGTTCCAGGGCGATCCCGGCGTCGTGGGCGAGCCGCGCGGCGGCACGCAACGACCGGACCGGGTCGCCGAGGATCGCGGCGGACGAGCCGGTCTGGACGACCCGGCCGTCGATCTCCATGATCATCCCGAGGTTGGACAGATCGCCCGCCGCGCGCGGGTCGTGCCAGCCGCCCAAGCCGAACCCGGCCGCGGACGCGTTGTCGGCGATCACGTCGGGGAGGGTGAACTCGAAGCCCTCGTAGCGCGAGTCGAGCACCTCGAAGCCGACCGCGACGCCGGCGACCGCCGCGTCCACGTCGGCGGGCGAGCGGACCTCGCGGCCGATGAGGAAGGCGATCTCCGGCTCGATCCGGGGGTGGACGAGACCGGACACCTCCAGGACGGGCCCGGCCAGCATCGCGTCGGTGAGCAGCCCCCAGATGACGTCGTCGACGCCCATCTGGATCATCTTGGCGCGGCTGGTGAAGCCCATCTTGACGCCCGCGAGGCGCTCGCCGCGGGCGCACCGGCGGCCGATCACGTCGCGCTGCACCCGGTAGGCGGTGCCGACGTCCAGCGGCTCGGACGCGGTCAGCTTGGGGATCGCGCGGGCGTCCCGCGCCGCCGCGTCGAGGGCGGCGGCCAGGGCTCCGACACTGCGCCTCATCGGTCCTCCTCTTTGGCGAACGCGACGCGCACGTCGCCGAGCCCGCCGATGCGGGCCTCCAGCACGTCGCCCGGGACGACCGGCACCACGGGGCCGAGCGCGCCGGTCAGGACGGTGTCGCCCGCGCGCAGCGGGCGGCCGACGCGGACGAGGGTGTCGGCGAGCCACAGCGCGGCGTTCAGCGGGTGGCCGAGGCAGGCGGCGCCGGTGCCGGTCGAGACCTGCTCGCCGCGGCGCTCCAGCACCATGCCGCAGCCCCGCAGGTCGACGTCCCCGAGCGCGGTGGGGCGGTTGCCGAGCACGTACATGCCGGAGGAGGCGTTGTCGGCGACGGTGTCGGCGAGCGTGATGTCCCAGTCGCGGACGCGGCTGCCCACCACCTCGACGGCGGGCAGCGCGAACGCGGTCGCGCGGATCAGGTCGGCGGCGGTGTGCCGCTCGTGGGTCAGGTCGCGGTCCAGCACGAGCGCGACCTCCGCCTCGGCCCTCGGCTGGAGGACGGCGCCGGCCGGGATCTCCGCGCCGTCCGGGACGGCCATGTCGGCGAACAGCATGCCGAAGTCGGGGCTGCCGACGCCGAGCTGGGCCTGCACCGCGCGCGAGGTGAGCCCGATCTTGCGTCCGGTGAGCCTGCGGCCCTCGCCGAGCCAGTGCCCGGTGAGGCGCTCCTGGACGGCGTAGGCGGCGTCCGCCGTGCCGATCAGGTCGCGGACGGGCGGGCACGGGACGCCCGAGGCGTAGGCCCCGAGGATGCGGTCGGCCGCCGCGCCGATCGCGGAGGTCTGTGTCTCTGCCGTGGTCACTGGCTCGCTCTCAGATCTGGATGCAGACGTTGACGGGTTCGGAGAAGAAGTCCAGCGAGTACTCTCCTCCCTCCCGGCCGATCCCGGACGCCTTGACACCGCCGAACGGGGTGCGCAGGTCGCGCAGGTTCCAGCAGTTCACCCAGACGATGCCGGTCTGGACCCGCGGGGCGACGCGGTGGGCGCGGGACAGGTCGCGGGTCCACACCGTGGACGCCAGTCCGTAGGGGCTGTCGTTGGCGAGCCGGAGCGCCTCGTCCTCGGTGTCGAACGGGGCGAGATGGCAGACCGGGCCGAAGATCTCCTCGCGGACAGCGCGGGCGGTCTCGGGGAGCCCGGTCAGCACGGTCGGCTCGACGTAGAAGCCGCCGTCACGCGCGTCGCCGAACTCCGGGACGCCGCCGCCCGCGAGCACCGTGGCGCCCTCCTCGCGGGCCAGCCGGTAGTACGACAGCACCTTGTCGCGGTGCCCGGCGGAGATCATCGGCCCGTAGCCGGCCAGCGCGCGGGCGCGCTCGCCGAGCCGGGCCGCGAACTCCTCGAACACCGGGCGCTCGACGTACACGCGCTCGGTGCACAGGCAGATCTGCCCGGAGTGGGTGAAGGAGGACCGGACGGTGCCCTCGACCGCCGCGTCGAGGTCGGCGTCGGCGAAGACCAGCGCGGGGTTCTTGCCGCCGAGCTCGAACGAGACGGGGGTGACGTGGTCGGCGGCGTTGCGCATGATGGCCGCGCCGGTGGCCGACTCGCCGGTGAACGCGATCGCGTCGACGCCCGGATGGCCGGTGAGGAACTCTCCCGCCGCGCCCGCGCCGTGCCCGTGCACCAGGTTGAACGCGCCGGCCGGGAGCCCGGCCTCGTCGATCACCCGGGCGAGCAGGGTGGCGGTGGAGGGGGTCTCCTCCGACGGCTTGGCGACCACCGCGTTCCCCGCCGCGAGGGCCGGGGCGACCTTCCAGGTGAGCAGCAGCAGCGGCAGGTTCCACGGGGAGATGACCGCCACGACGCCGAGCGGGCGCCGGACGGTGTAGTTCAGCGCCTGGCCGGTGCCGGCGCTCCAGCCCGGGATCTGCGTGGTGTAGGCGCGTTCGGGCCGCCCGTACAGCAGGTCGGCGTAGGCGCGGAAGTTGCCGACGGCGCGGGGGACGTCGACGGTTGCGGCCAGCTCGCGGGGCTTGCCGGTGTCGGCGGTCTCGGCGTCGACGAACTCCTCGAAGCGGGCCTCGATCCCGTCGGCGACGCGGCGCAGGGCCGCGGCGCGGTCCTCGGGGGACGTCCCGCCCCAGGGGCCGTCCAGCGCGGCGCGGGCGGCGGTCACGGCGGCGCCGACGACCTCGCGGGTGGCCTCGGGGACGGCGCCGGCCTCGGTGCCGTCGGCGGGGGCGATCAGGGGGAAGGACGGGCCGTCCGAGCGGAAGACCCCGCCGACGTAGTGCTCGGCCTTCATCCGCGTCCCCCATCGTGTCGGCCTCTCCGGCACTGCGATCCTCCCGCCCTCGAGCTATGCCTGGCAAATACCAATTCGCGTTTGCGATATAACAAAATGGAGATATCGGCCTGGTTCGGGACGGAGGGCGGCGTGCACGCGATCGACCTGCTCGACGGGCGGCTCAAGCTGCGGCACCTGGTGCTGGTGGTGGCCATCGCCGACCACGGCAGCGTGCTGGGCGCCGCCCGGCACCTGCGGCTCGCGCAGCCCGCGGTGACGCGCGGCCTGCGCGAGGCCGAGCGCGTCCTCGGGGTGGAGCTGTTCGCCCGCGGGCCGCGCGGCGTGACGCCGACGCTGTTCGGGGACGCGTTCGTCGAGCACGCCCGCGCGGTGCTCGCCGAGCTGCGCCGGGCGGGCGACCGGATCGCCGGGCTGGCCGACGCGGAGGTCGGCACGGTCACCATCGGCACGCTGCTGGCCGGGTCGAACGTGCTGCTGCCGCGCGCGATCGCCACGCTGAAGCGGAGCCGTCCCGGGATCACGGTGATCGTCCACGAGGCGACGTTCGACGCGCAGGTGCCCCGGCTGCTGGACGGCGAGATCGACCTCGTCCTCGGCCGCCTCAACCCGATCGGGGAGCTGCCCGGGGTCCGCCAGATCACCCTGTACAGCGAACCGGTGCTGCTGGTCGCGCGGCACGGCCACCCGGCCAGGGGACGCCCCGGCCTGACGCTGGCCGACCTGCTCGGCTACCCGTGGGTGCTGCCGCTGGAGCAGACCGCGCTGCGGCACGAGCTGGAACAGGTGTTCCGCGCCGAGGGGCTGGCGCCGCCGGGGAACCTGGTGGAGTGCACGTCGGTGCTGACCGTCCGCACACTGGTCCGCGACACCGACATGATCGCGGCGCTGCCCGAGCTGGTGGCCCGCACCGACGCCGAGATCGCGCCCCTGCCGGTGCCGCTGGAGACCGTCCGGCGGCAGGTCGGCGTCACGCTGCCCGCCCACCGGGCGCCCACCCCGTCGGCGCGGCTGATGCTGGAGCACCTGCGGGCGCGGGCCGCGGAGGTGGGCGACCTGACCGGCTGAGCGTCACAGCGAGCCGATCAGGCCCAGCAGCGCGCGGGTGACCGGGCTCGCGGGGTCGGCCAGGCCGAGGACGACGTCGAAGTGGTCGCGGTCCGGCACGACCATCAGCTCGCTCGCGCCCCAGTGCGCGTGGAAGCGGCGCGACTGCGCGAGGAAGCCGGCGCCGTCGTGCTCGGCGACCGCGACCACCGCCGGGAGGCGCCGTGCGGCGGGGAGCAGCGCGGGGCTGAGCGACGCCGCGCGCGGCACGTCCAGGCCGACCCACTGGTTGACGTAGACGCGGGTCAGCGGGCGGATGTCGAACAGCCCGCTGAACGGCATCGCCGCCTTGACCGCGTCGCCGGGCAGCCCGAGCGGGGCCTGCCAGCCGTCCACCATGGTCATCCCGGTCAGGTGCCCGCCGGCGGAGCTGCCGCCCACCACGATCCGGTCGGGGTCCAGACCGTGCTCGCGGCCGTGCCGGTGGATCCAGGCGATCGACGCCCGGACCTGCCGGACGATCTCCTCCAGCGTCGCGGCGGGCGCCAGCGTGTAGTCGGGCACGACGGTAGCCACGCCCCGCTCGTGCAGCGTCCGGGCCATGAAGGACGACTCGCGCCGCGACAGCGCCATCCAGTAGCCGCCGTGGAGGAAGACGAACACGGGGCGCGGGCCGTCCTCGCCGGCGCCCCACACGTCCAGGCGCTCGCCGCTCGCCTCGTCGTAGACGACGCCCGGACGGCCCGGCAGCCCGTCGACCGCCTGCACCGATTCGTCCAGGTAGCGGGCGAGGTGCCGGTCGAACAGCTCGGGACCCGCCTTCCGCCGGACGTTGTAGGCGACGTCCAGCTCCTCGTCGGTGAGCTCGTGGCCCGGCCAGTCGTCCTGGTTCATCGGCGTCCCTCCGCGATCGGTATCACCCGCCAGTGTCACCCACCGGCCCGTGTCACCCGCCGGCCCGTGTCACCCGCCGGCCGGGCTCGGCGGGGTCCGGCCCGCCGGGAGCAGGCCGGGGAGGTCGGCGGCGTGGGCGGCGAGATAGGCGGTGAGGACGTCGGGGATCAGCGCGACGCCGCCGAGCGCCTCGGGGGCGCACCTGAAGCGGTCGACGTCGTAGCGGCCGTTGGCGGGGTCGTCGAACTCGGGGCCGTGCCGCCGGGACAGGTCCATCGAGACGAGCCCGCACACGTAGAAGGTGTCGAGGCGGTGCCGCTCGCCGGTCTGCTCGCCGCAGGCGAAGACCTGGCGCATCGGGCCCGCGACGGCGCCGAGCTCCTCGTCGAGCTCACGGCGGAGGGCCTCCTCGGGTCCGGCGTCGTACGGCTCGATCCCGCCGCCGGGCGTCGTCCAGTAGACGGGCCGGCCCGGACGGGTCCGGCGGAGCAGGACCAGGTCGGAGCCGTCCAGCAGGAGGGCGCGGACCGCGCGGCGGACCTCCACCTCAGGAGTTGAGGTAGGCGAGGACGGCCAGGACGCGGCGGTGGCCGCTGTCGCTCGGCGGCAGGCCGAGCTTGAGGAACACCGCGCCGATGTGCTTGCTGACCGACCGCTCGGTGATGACCAGGGTGGTCGCGATGGTGGCGTTGTCGAGGCCCTGCGCCATCAGCGACAGCACCTCGCGCTCGCGGGGCGTGAGAGCTTGCAACGGGTCGCGGCGGGCCGTCATGAGCTGCGAGACCACCTCGGGGTCGAGGGCGGTACCGCCGGCCGCGACGCGCTCGAGCGCGTCGAGGAACTCGTCGACCCGGCTGACCCGGTCCTTCAGCAGGTAGCCGATGCCCCCGGCGCCGCCCGCCAGGAGCTCGGCGGCGTAGGTCTCCTCGACGTACTGCGACAGGACCAGGACGGGCAGCCCGGGCAGCGCCCTGCGGGCCTCGATCGCGGCCCGCAGCCCCTCGTCGCGGAACCCCGGGGGGAGCCGGACGTCGAGGACGGCGACGTCGGGACGGTGCTCCGTCAGCGCGGGCAGTACGTCGGGCCCGGTGCCCGCGACCGCGACGACCTCGTGGCCGTCGCTGGTCACCAGCAGGACCAGCCCCTCGCGCAGGAGGACGTTGTCCTCGGCGATCACGATCCGCATGGCAGGTCCACGTCGAGGGTCGTCCCTTCACCGTCGGGGCTGTCGATCTCGGTGACGCCGTCGAGCGCCGCCACCCGGCGGCCGATCCCGGCCAGCCCGCTGCCGCGGGTCAGATCGGCGCCGCCCTTGCCATCATCGCGCACCCTGATGCGCAGCCGGGCCTCCGCGCGGCGCACCGACACCTCGGCGCGGGTCGCGCCGCTGTGCTTGGCGATGTTGGTGAGCGCCTCGGCCACCACGAAGTAGGCGGCGGCCTCGACCGCCGCCGGAACGTCGCGGGCGTCGTCGGCGACGTCCATCTCGACCGGGATCGGCAGCCCGGCGGTGAGCGTGCGCAGCGCGCCGGGCAGGCCGCGGTCGGACAGGATCGGCGGGTAGATGGCGCGGATCACCGTGCGGAGCTGGACGAGCGCCTCCTCGATGCCGTCCCGGGCGTCCAGGAACAGCGCGCGGGCGGCGGCCGGGTCGGCGTCGAAGCGGCGGTCGGCGAGGCCGAGCCGGAGCGCGACCGACACCAGCTGCGCCTGCGTGCCGTCGTGCAGGTCGCGCTCGATGCGGCGCAGCTCGGCGCCGTGCGCCTCCAGGGCCTCGGCGCGGGTCGCGGAGAGCCGCTCGACCCGTTCGGTGAGGCTGGTGCGCCGGGTCGGGCGCAGCAGCATCTCGGCGAACCGCGGCTGGAAGCGCGCGAGCGCGGGCACCCCCCACCAGAGCACCGCCCCGTTCAGGCCGGCCTGGACGAACGGCATGGTCAGCGCCTTGGGCCAGCTGTCGACCGTGATGATCGCCGCGGGCGCGCCCTCGGGCGCGGCCCACCACCACAGCGGCATCGAGAGCGCGACCACGATCGAGGGCCACAGCGACACCGCGAGGATGGCCGCGACCAGGCCGCCGAACCCGTGTCCCGCCATCCAGGCCGCGTCCCGCCAGGTGGAGGGCGACCTCATCAGCCGGACGCCCTGCTCGAAGGACGTGCCCCGGGGCGGCGGGTACGGCACGGGGATCTCGCGGCCGAGGATGCGGCCCGACCGGATCCGCTCGGTGTTGGCGAGGGCGCGCATCGGCCGTACCGCCTCGGGCAGCCACGGCAGGCTGACCAGCAGCAGCGAGAGGAACGCCGCGAGTGGGAGCAGGATCGCGCCGGCGAGCGCGGGAAGGGCGGTGCGCAGGTTGCCGACCAGGAAGACGGTGGCCTCGCCACTGCGCTTCAGAACCTGCCTCAATTCCGCCTCCCGGATCACCGTAGAGCACTGCGTGACCGGCCGCATCCGCTCCTGGAACAGGCCGCCCGGCTCCCGCCGGGACCGCCGCGGAACGAGGTCCGGGGATCATCGGCCGGAGGCCGAACATGGCTGCGGGTCCCCCTGGCGCCGCCGACGCCGTTACCATCTCGGAGTGCCAAGATCCCGTTGGCACGATCTGTACCGGAAACGGCGTGAGATGGATGACCTCGAGGTCCGGCGGCACCTGCCGGGCAACCTGCCGCAGCTGTTCGCCGACGACGTCGAGCGGACGCTGCCGGTGCCGCTGCCCGAGGGCGACGTGGTGTGGCCCGATCCCGGCTATCCGCAGCGGCAGCTCCTCATGCGTCCCGCGTTCTGGGTGAGCGACCAGCCGGTGCGCGGCGAGCTGTGGGCCAGGATCCGCGCCGAGCACGGCCGGTCCGGGCTGTGGCCGCTGCTGCTGGACGACTCCGACCAGCCGTGGGCCGCGGGCCAGGTCGCCCCCGAGCCGGTGGCCGACATCGGGAACTACGCTCCCACGGCGTTCATGTCCGAGGTGTGGGCCGACTGGGCGGAGCAGGCGGCCGACGCCGACCACGACGACCTGGCGCCGTACGGGCGGCACTGCCCCGGCCCCGCGCCGCGCGGGTCCAAGATGGACGACCCGGACGCCATGGCCGGCCGCTACGCCCGCACCCTCGCCGCACGCGGCCTGTCCCTCGGGCTGGCGGCGGTGGACCGCGGCGCCGACGCGCTGGCCGCCGTGGGCTGGCAGGGCGCGCTGAACCACAACGAGTGGACCGCGCCCCTCGCCGCCGTCGTGCGGAGCTGGGAGGACCGCTTCGGGGCCCGCGTCGTCGGACTCGGCTTCAACACCCTGGAGCTCAGCGTCGCCGCCCCGCCGGTGACGATCCGGCATGCCACGCACGTGGCGGCCGAGCACTGGGCCTTCTGCCCCGACATCCTCTTCCAGGGCCCCGGCACCCTCGCCGGCTACGCCGAGGAGATCCGCGGCAAGACCTGGTGGTCGTTCTGGTGGGACTGACCGCAGGGACCGTCCGCGCGGCGGGCGGGGTCAGCCCTGATCGGCGGCGCGGACGATCCGCAGCGCCAGATGGGCGTTGAGGGCGCCGATCTCCTCGGGTGAGGTCGGGCCCTCGGGGCGGTACCAGCGGCAGACGTCGATGGCCAGGGACGCCAGGGCGCGGCTGGTGCCGGCCACGTCGGCGACGTCGAACTCGCCGGCGGCGGCGCCCGCCTGCACCTCGTCGTGGATCAGCGCGCGCACGCGGCGGCGCCGGACGGCGATCTCGCGGGCGTGCCCGGCCTCCAGCGCGCCCAGCTCGTTCTGGATGACGCGGGCGGCCCGGTGGTGGCGGGCGTGCCAGCGGGCGAAGGCGTACATGAGGGCCCGGAGCCGGGCGGGGTGGCCGGTGACGCCCGCCAGCGAGTCCTGGAGGGTCTCCAGCACCGAGTCGTGCACCAGGGCGGCGATCTGGAACAGCAGGTCGGCCTTGGTCCGGTAGTGGACGTAGAGGGCGCCGGCGCTCATCCCCGCGCCCGCCGCGATGTGCCGGGTCGAGGTGCCGTGGTAGCCGAGCTCGGCGAACGCGTCGACGGCGGCCGTCAGCAGCCGCCGGGACGCCTCGGGCGTGACGGCGGCCCAGATCGCGTCGCTGGGGCTCACCCGGCCATCCTAAGCGATCGCTCAGTAGACTGGCGGGCAGTTCGCCAGATCTCAGGAGGAACCGCATGCGCCGCACCGTCTACGAGGCCGATCACGAGCTGTTCAGGGCGTCCGTCCGGGAGTTCATCGACCGCACGCTGCGGCCCCTGGACGAGGACATCCGTACTGAGCGAATGCTCAG
Source organism: Spirillospora sp. NBC_01491 (assembly GCF_036227065.1). Classification (GTDB taxonomy): domain Bacteria; phylum Actinomycetota; class Actinomycetes; order Streptosporangiales; family Streptosporangiaceae; genus Spirillospora; species Spirillospora xylanilytica. The sequence goes on along the minus strand of NZ_CP109432.1, from coordinate 109,238 downwards.
GCGCGAGGTGTGGCTGGAGGCGGGCCGCCAGGGGTTCCTCGGCATGCAGGTGCCCGCGGAGTACGGCGGCCAGGACGCCGGCGACTTCCGGTTCAACGCCGTCATCGGCGAGGAGCTGGCCCGGGTCGCGGCGGCCTACAACTCGATCGTCAGCATCCATGTCGACGTCTGCGCCCCCTACCTGCTGGAGCTGGCCACCGAGGAGGCCCGCGAGCGGTGGCTGCCCGGGTTCTGCACCGGCGAGCTGATCACCGCGATCGGGATGACCGAGCCGTCCGGCGGATCGGACCTGGCCGCGCTGAAGACCACGGCGGTGCGCGACGGCGACTCCTGGGTGATCAACGGGTCCAAGACGTTCATCACCAACGGCGGCCACGCCGACCTGGTCATCGTGGCGGCCAAGACGGCCCCCGAGCGCGGCGCCAAGGGCATCACGCTGTTCGGGGTGGAGGCCGGCACCCCCGGGTTCACCCGCGGCACCAAGCTCGACAAGGTGGGGCAGCCCGAGGCCGACACCTCCGAGCTGTTCTTCGACAACGTCCGCGTTCCCGCCGCGCATCAGATCGGGGAGCTGGACCGGGGTTTCGTCCACATGATGGAGCGCCTCCCCCAGGAGCGGCTGTCGTGCGCGGTCGCCAACGTCGCGCACGCGCGCGGCGTGCTGGAGGAGACGGTCGAGTACGTCAAGCAGCGCACCGCGTTCGGGCAGCCGATCGGCGGCTTCCAGCACAACAAGTTCCTGGTCGCCGAGCTGATCACCAAGCTCGACGTGGCGCAGGCGTTCACCGACCAGTGCCTGGCCGCGCACGTCGGCGGCGAGCTGAACACGGTCGACGCCTCCAAGGCCAAGTGGTGGACCTCCGACGCGCAGAACCAGATCATCGACGGCTGCGTCCAGCTCTTCGGCGGCTACGGCTACATGCGCGAGTACCGCGTCGCGCGGGCCTGGATGGACGCGCGCGTGACCCGCATCTGGGCCGGCTCCAACGAGATCATGAAGGAGATCATCGGCCGGTCGGCTGGTCTCTAGCCTGACCTGTATCTTCATGGACTCGCTAGTGCCGCCCGCAAACATCAAGTTAGCGAGCTTCATGCTCGCTCCATGCGTGGCGACGAGTGGAGATTCGTGCAGGCGACCCTGTGCGGAGTGACGTAAATGACGCCACCCGCAGTTGCCTGCCTCGTGCCTGACGGCTTCGAGACGATGCCAGCGGCACTCCGAGTACCGGCCACCGCTCGCAGCCAAGACATGAACCGAGACGGAGCCGGCCAGCTACTCGCAGCCGGCCCGTAGCTGATCCGGAGCGGTCGGCTCTCCCTCCACCCGAAGGGGGGACCGCTCACACCCGGCCGAGGAAAGTTCCACCCGTATCGGCGTGCGGCTGCAAGTGCAGAGCGAGATGCACCGCACAGAGAAGCGTGGACGACCCGGCCGGAGTCGTCTCGCCGATGGGCGCGAAGCCTCGCAGACGACCTTGTAGCTGGTCAGGACGACACGACCTCTTTGGCCAGACGTACTGCCGCCGTCGCGACTCTGCGCTCCTCGGCAATGCCGCAGTCTGGGGAGTAGAGGCCGTTGATGATCAGCAGGATCCGGTCGACCAGCTGGTCCGGGTCGGCCGTGGAGGTACGCGTGGCCAGGTCGCGGAGCTGGTTGCGGACCATCTCGAGGTGCTCGATGACGAACCGATGTGCGGGATGGTCGCGGTCGGGGTACTCGGCGAGGGTGTTGCGCAGGCCGCAGCCCCGGGTCCCGGGCACACTGTCACCCACGACGCGCACCAGCTCGACGAGCTGCTCTTCCGGCGTCGCAGCGGCGGCGAGCGCGCGGGCGAGCGTGGCGTTCCAGTGGGTGCTGCCCCGCTGCAGGTAGGCCACCACCAGCTCGTCCTTGCTGCTGAACTCGCGGTAGAGCAGGTTCTTTCCGCAGGCCGCCTCGTCGATGATCCGCTGCATGCCCACGGCGTGCACGCCGTATCGATCGAACAGGTCGGTCGCAGCGTCCAGGATGCGTTCGCGCGTCAGAGGTGAGGGCCTTCGGGCCATGCTGACACGGTAGCAGACCGATCGGTCCGTTGGATCATCCCTGTTGACAGGGCGGCACTCAAGCAAGAACGATGCACTCAGAGCGTGGACCGATCGGTCCGCCATCATGGGACCGATCGGTCCACCAACAACGGTTCGGGAAAGGCCTTGCTGAATGGACACCAAGACCGCGCTATCCGACAGGCCCGGCACCGACGTGCCGTACCCACGCCGGTGGGCGGCGATGGTCGTACTGATCATCGCCTTCATGCTGGACCTGCTGAACGTCACGATCGTGAACGTCGCGCTGCCCGCCATCCAGCAAGATCTGCGAGCCGATCCCACCGACCTGGAGTGGATCTCGGCCGCCTACCTGCTCGCCTTCGCCGCGGCGCTGATCACATTCGCCCGGGTCGGCGATCTCCTGGGCCGCAAGCGGGTCTTCCTGTGCGCGGTGGCCGCCTTCGCCGTGACCGGCCTGTGGTCCGGCCTCGCGAACAACGTGGAGATGCTGATCATCTCGCGCGCGGCTCAAGGGCTGGCCGCCGCCGCGATCGCCCCGCAGGTGATGAGCATCCTCTACAGCATGTTCAGCGGACGCGAGCGGGGCACGGTCTTCAGCATGTTCGGCCTGGTCTCCGGGGTCGCCCAGGCGGGTGGGCTGGCGCTCGGCGGCGTGCTGATCACCGCGGATCTCGGCGGGCTGGGCTGGCACATGATCTTTATGGTCACCGTGCCGGTCGCCGTCGTGCTGGTCGCCCTGGGTGCATGGCTGGTGCCCGAGAGCCGGGTCGCCGGCGGAGTGCGCCCCCGGTGGCTCGCCGCCGGAGTGCTCACCGCCGGGCTGGTCGCCATCGTGTTCCCGCTCCTGGAGGGCCGCACCTTCGGCTGGTCGGCCTGGATCTGGATCTGCCTGATCGCGGGCATCGTGGCCGTGGCCGGACTGGCCGTCATCGAGAATCGTCGTCCGGAGCGCAGGGCGGGCGCACTACTGCCCATGGAGTTGTTCCGCAAGCGGGTCGTCACCGCCGCGCTGGCCGTCGAACTGGTCGCCTTCGCGGCTTTCAGCGGCTTCAATCTGGTGACCCTGGTGTGGATGCAGAGCGGTCTGGGTTATTCGGCCCTCGACGCGGGGCTGGTCTCCATCGCGCTCATCGCCGGAGCCCTGCTCCTGACCTCATTCGTCGGCCGTCTCACCCACCGCTTCGGCTACCGCGTGATCCTGGTCGGCTCCCTCGCGGGCGCGGCGGGCAGTGCCGCCGTGCTGGTCGCCGCCGAGTCCGGTTCGGCCGACACGACCGGTTGGGCCCTGGTGCCCGGCCTGTTCCTGCTCGGCGTCGGGACGGTCCTGATCATGCCACCGCTCACCACGATGTTCCTCGCGGCCGTCCCCGTCGAGCACGCCGGTTCCGCCTCGGGCATCTGGAGCACCGGCCAGCAGTTCGGCGCCACGCTGGGCGTCGCCGGCGTGGGCACCGTCTTCTTCGCGGCCGCGGACGACGGCGGCTACGGCTCCGCGATATCGGTCGCCATGTACGTCATCACAGCGGCCCTGGTTCTCGCAGCCGGGCTCACCTTCACCCTCAAGTCACGGTCACAGGGAGAGAGAGCATGAAGAACATCGTCATCCCGGGCGGCACCGCCGGTCTGGGGAAGGCACTCGCCCGTACCTATATCGAGCGCGGCGACAACGTCCTGGCCATCGGCCACGACCCGGCCAACGGGGAGAGGTTCGTCAAGGACGGCGGAGAGTTTCTTCTGGCCGACCTCAGCCTGATCGGCGAGAACAAGCGGGTCATCAGGGAGATCGCGACCCGGTTCTCCTTCATTGACGCGCTCGTCCTGTGTACCCGTTTCTTCCGTTCGCACCGCCGCGAGACCTCAGACGGCTTCGAGCACCAGTTCGCCCTGTACTACCTCAGCCGCTATCTGCTCGGGCACGGCCTCGCCGGCCTGCTGGACAAGGCCCCAGGGCCGGTCATCGTGAACGTCGCTGGGCCGGGCGTGCCCGTCGGGCGGATCCACTGGGACGACCTCGAACTGAAACGCGGTTACGACGGTTTCGAGGCCCTGCTCCAGGGCGGCAAGCTCAACGACCTGCTCGGCGTCTCCTACGCCGACGCTCACTCCGGCAGCCGGATCCGCTATGCGCTCGTGTTCCCCGGCAATGTGGCGGGCAACCTCGCGGGAGAGTTCGATCCGAAGACGGCGGCCCAAGTCGAGCGGATGAAGGCCGGTGGACTGCCGGTCGCGGTGGGCATCGCCCCGATCGTCGACATCATCGACGGCCCGCCGGACGAACCACTGAGCGCATTCTTCGAAGGCCGGCGGCTCAGCCTGACCGGCCCGTCCTTCGACCGGGGCGACGCGACACGATTGGAGTACATCACCAAAAGGCTCCTGGGCGAAGGAGGCTAGAGAGGTGAACCGGACCTTTCGGACAGGTCCCCAACTAAAATGGGGGAGAACCGAAAGGGAAGGTCGTTGGCACGACAGAGGCGGCATTTCATCCAGGAGCACAAGGACGAGATCGTCCGCATGGTCCTGGACGGCCCGCACCCCATCGCCCATGTGGCCGGTGAGGTCGGTATCCACGACACCGCCTCGGGTAACCGGGTCAGGGACTACCGCAGACGGCACGGCGGCGACGCGTCGACGGGAAGCACCGGCGGCGAGAAGAATGCAGTACATCGAGGGCTTCCACAATCGACGCAGGCTTCATTCCGCGAACAGGTATCGGACCCCTCTTGAGGTGTACACCGAGTACCTGAACCGGCAGCAAGCAGCGTAGATCTGCCCGCAGATCACCCATCAGCCAGCTGTCCGGAAGACGCGGGCCCCTCAGGTCCGGAGAGCAAGTGATCTACGGGCAGTGCATCTGGGCCGGCTCCAACGAGATCATGAAGGAGATCATCGGCCGCGACGCCGGGCTCTGAGCCGCACCGCGCCCGGCCGGTCGGCCATCGGCGTCCTTCCGCCCGCACACGTCGCGGAGCGTCCCGCGCTTCGCGCGCTTCGGCGCGTCAGGCGGGGCGGTCCTCGGTGCCGGCCCGGGTGCGGCGCGGGTCGGGGAGCCGGCGCCCGCGCCGCACCTCGGCGTCCGCGGCCGGCCGCGTTTCGCCGCACCGTTCGCATTCCATCTTCAACATGACCCGCCCACCGCAGCCCACGTGCTCGTAGAAGACCGACCGGTCCTCCGGCGGCGCCCAGCTGTCGCCCCATTCTGTGAGCGCGACGATGACCGGTTGCAGGTCCCGGCCTTTGCGGGTCAGCACGTACTCGGCGCGCCCGCCGTCGGCATCGGGCCGCAGCTCGAAGATCCCGGCCTCGACGAACTCGCCCAGCCTCTTGGCCAGGATGTTCGACGCGATACCCAAATTGCGCTGAAAATCCATGAAGCGAGTCATTCCGGAGAACATCGAATTCCGAATGATCAATAGGCTCCACCGTTCGCCAACGATCTCCAGCGTCCGCGCCACAGAACAGGCCTGACCTGAATAAAGGCGTCCCAGCATGAATCAATGCTGACACACCACCTTGTATGATGCAAGGGATTATACTAGCGTGACGCAAGTGAGTGTGCGCCACATCGCGGCCCCTTTCGCGCGGGACGGAACCATTCGAACGCCGTTCCGGGAGCCGGACCTTCCACACCGGCGGCGCCTTCCCGGGCACGAAACGTCGATAAAGATCATCAAACGGGCAGAACCTCTGTAGGAGGGACCACGGCGTCATGACGACGACCACGGACGCACCGGCACGATTCACCGGCCGACAACGGATGACCGTAATCCTGCTGCTCGGCGCGGGGTTCATGCTCTCCGTCGACTACTCGATCCTGAACGTCGCGCTGCCCCGGCTGGGCGCCGGCGTCGGCCTCGCGCCGTCCGAGCTGCCGTGGGTGGTCTCGGCGTTCGCGCTGCCGGCCGCCGGGTTCACGCTGCTGTTCGGGCGGATCGCCGACATGTACGGCCGGCGCCGACTGTTCCTCATCGGCGTCACACTCCTGGCCCTGTCGTCCCTCGTCGGCGCGATGGCGACGAACCCCACGATGCTGCTGACCGCCCGCGTGCTCCAGGGCTTCGCCACCGCGATCGCCACGCCGGCGGCCCTGGCACTGCTGGTCACCTCGTTCAGCGACGAGAAGCAGCGGGCCCGGGTACTCGGGCTCAACGGCGCGCTGCTGTCGGGCGGGTTCACCGTCGGCGCGCTGGTCGGCGGCACCCTCGTGGGCGTGCTGAGCTGGCGCTGGGCGTTCCTGATCAACGTGCCGGTGGCCGTGCTCATCCTGGTGGCCACGCCGTTCCTGGTGCGCGCGAGCAGCGCCCCGGCGGGCGTCAGGCTGGACGTGCCGGGCGCGGTCACGGTGACCCTCGGCCTGCTGGCGTTCGTCTTCGGCGTCATCAACGAGAACGTGTACTCCCTGCTCGGCGGGGTGGCGCTGCTGGTGATCTTCTGGATGATCGAACGGCGGGCGCGGGCGCCGCTCGCCGCGGTGGACATCCTGACCAGGCCCACCATCAAATGGGGCAACGTCGCCGGCCTGGTGGTGTTCGCGATGGAGCCCGGAGCCATCTTCCTGATGACGCTGTACCTCCAGGACGTGCTGCACTTCGCGCCGCTGACCACCGGGCTGATCTTCGGGGTGCCCGGCCTGGCCTCGGTCGTCGCGGGCGTGGTCGCCGGCCGCTTCATCGCCAAGTACGGCCCGCGCAAGGTGCTGGCCGTGGGGCTGCTCGGGCAGGCCGCCTTCACCGCCCCGCTGATCGCGCTCGGCACCGGCCAGGTGTGGCTCTCGGTGCTGATCCCCGCGCTGTTCTTCGGGTTCTTCGCGCACGTGACGGCGATCGTGTCCTTCATGGTGACCGCGACCACGGGCCTGCCCGACTCCGAGCAGGGGCTGGCCACCGGCCTCGCCACGCTGACCCAGCAGGTCGGCATCACCATCGGCGTCCCGATCCTGTCCGCGGTCATGACGACCCAGGCGGTCATGCTCGACGGCCTCCACCTGGCACTCGGCGTCAACGTCCTGATCACCGTGGTCGCCACGGTGCTCATCTGGATCGGGCTGCGCCCCCGGATCCAGCCCGCCGCCGGCGACGCGGGCGCGCGCGACACGCTCGAGGCGAGCGCAGGATAGGTAGGCCCCGGGCCGGGCGGTCCGGCGGACGCCTGCGGTCCGCCGGACTTCGCACGTGCAGAGAAGACATGCCCCTTCTTTCTGGGATGGACTTGCTCCAGCTCCCAAGCAGGAAGGCAGGTTATGTCGAAGCTCAACGGAAAGGTCGCGGTGATCACCGGAGGCACCTCCGGGATGGCGCTGGCGACCGCCGGGCTCTTCGTCCGGGAGGGCGCCCATGTCTTCGTCACCGGCCGGCGCAAGGACAGGCTGGACGAGGCCGTCGCCGCGATCGGCCGGAACGTCACCGGGGTGCGGGGCGACGTCGCCGACCTGGACGATCTGGACCGCCTGGTCGAGGCCGTGGCCGCGGAGAAGGGCCGGGTCGACGTCCTGTTCGCCAACGCCGGCGTCAGCGTCCATGGCGAGCCGCTCGGCACGGTCACCGAGCACTCCTTCGACAGCGTCTTCGACGTGAACGTGCGCGGCACCCTGTTCACCGCGCAGAAGCTGCTGCCGCTGATGGCGGACGGCGCCTCAATCATCCTCACCGGCTCGGCCACCGCGGTGAAGGGCTTCCCCGGCAGCCTGGTCTACAGCGCCAGCAAGGCCGCACTGCGGTCGTTCGCGCGCACCTGGACCGCGGACCTGAAGGACCGCCGCATCCGGGTCAACCTGCTCAGTCCGGGCCCGATCGACACCCCGGCGACCGAGGGCGTCCCGCCGGAGTTCAGAGAGCGCCTCATCGGCATGCTGCCGAGCGGGCGCTTCGGTGCCGACACCGAGGTCGCGACCGCCGCGCTGTTCCTCGCGTCCGGTGACTCCGCCTTCGTCACCGGCACCGAGCTGTTCGTGGACGGCGGCATGGCCCAGGTCTAGCCCGTGTTTGAAAGCCCGGCCCGGCGTCCTCGCCTGGCGGCTCGGACGCCGACCTGGCTTGGGCGAGGAGGCCCGCTGCACCTCGCCTGGCGGCGCGGGGCAGGCGGGCCTCCGCCGCCCCGGACCGGGCGTGCGGGCCTCCCGGCGGTGAACGCCGGGAGGCCCGGTCCGCCTTCGGCGGCGCTACGCGACGCAGTTCGCGAGTGCCGGCGACGGCGCGGGAACCCCGGCCGGGCCGAAGAAGAGCTTCGCGCAGTCGATCACGAACTGCGGGTTCTCCTCCTGGGGCCAGTGGCCGGCGTCGGGGACCACCACGCCGCGCACGTTGCCCGCCACGTGCCGGAACGACTTCGCGACGTCCAGGGCCAGCATGTGCTCGCCCCCGATCGCCAGCACCGGCTGGCTCAGCCGCTTGGACTCGGCGTTCGCCCGGATGTCCTCGGCGTTCGCCGCCCACGAGCGGTAGATCTTGTATCCGGCGCTGCGGCGGGCCGGGTCCATGTACGCGTCGATGTAGTGCTGGATGTCGATCCGCTCGGGGTGCCGGGCGAACTTCCGGAAGACGTTGCCGTGGAACATGGCGACGCTCGCGTCGGTGATGATCTCCTCGGGGACCGGATGGGGCTCCATGTTCAGCAGGAAATGGAAGTCCTTGCCGTACAGGTCCTCCAGGCCGAACCCGTTCAGCACCGAGTCGAGCACGGCCAGGCGGGTCACCTCCCCCGGGTGGTCCCGGGCCCAGACGTAGCCCGTCACCGCGCCCTGGTCGTGCGCCAGCAGCTTGACCTCGCCGAAGCCGAGCCGGTTGAGCGCGAGGTGCATCCGCGCGGCCTGGGTCTTGGTGTCGTACCCGTCCGCCTGGACCGAGGAGTCCCCCATGCCCGGCATGTCAAAGGCGATCACCGTGTGGGTCCGGGCCAGCTCGGGCATGACCTTGCGGAACTCCCACCAGGTCTCCGGCCAGCCGTGCATCATCACCAGGGCCGGGCCCGTGCCCCCGATGACGTAGTGCAGGAAGCCGTCGTCGATCGGGACGGTCCCGTGCAGGAAAGACGGGTCGAACACCGCTGGACCTTCCAATGGTTCAGGCTCGACCGGCATGCCGAACTCCCTCTCTCGCGGGGTTACAGGGCAATTGCACCATATCCACAAGGCGGATTCGGCCGTTCTTTCAGGATGCTCGATCCACCAGGCCGCGTTCCGTGCACCGCACCGTGGGCCCCGGAGTCCCCCGACCATTCACCGGGTAGACGTGAATCAAATACAGACCCGAGCAATTTGGGAGATGTGCTCGACTCCGGCCCATGTCAAGGTTGGCACGACTGGTGAGGCGGGCGCCCACGAGAACGGCGGGGCGGTCCAGTCGAACGCCTTTGTCCGAACCGCCGCCAGCGCGGAAGTCCCATCCATTTTCACTGTCCCTGCGATCTCACCGAGGAGCACAGATGACGATCATCGAGGCGCCGCCGCGGCCCGACCTCGTCGGCCGGGCGACGGAGCTGGTCGACCTGATCCGCAAGCACGCCCCATGGCAGGAGGAGAACCGGACCCTGCACGAGGAGGTCCTCCGCGGGCTCGTGGACTCCGGTCTGCTGAGGATGACGGTTCCGGCGCACTTCGGGGGCAGCGTGCCGGACGCGCGCACCGTGTGCGACGTGGTCGCCGAGCTCGGCCGCGGCGACGGCTCCGTCGGCTGGACCATGAGCACGTGGACGATCGGCGCGTGGATGGCCGGGCTGTTCCCGGACGAGGCGCAGGACGAGATGTTCGCCGACCCGGAGGTCCGGATCTGCGGCTCCATCGGCCCGAACGGGCTGGCCGTGCCTACCGACGGCGGCTACGTCCTCAACGGCAAGTGGCACTTCAACACCGGCAGCCCGCAGAGCCAGTGGGCCGTCCACGCCTCGCTGATGGAGACGGGCGACGGTCAGATCGCCCCGGCCACGATCGCGGTCCCCATGTCGGAGCTGACGGTCGTCGACGACTGGCACACCTCGGGCCTGCGCGCCACCGGCAGCGTGACGACCATCGCCGAGAACCTCTTCGTCCCGCGGGCGCGCGTCCTGCCGATGCTCCCGGTGATCCTCAACAACCAGCACCTGTCGGAGCGGAACGCCGACTACCAGGCCTGGCGGATGCCGTTCCTGCCGTTCGCGGTCGCGGTGGCCGGCTCGCCCGCGCTGGGCATGGCGCAGGCCGCCCGGGAGGCGTTCTTCGAGCGGCTGCCCGGCCGCAAGATCACCTACACCGGCTACGAACTCCAGGTCGAAGCACCCCTCACCCACCTCCAGGTCGCCGAGGCAGCCGTCAAACTCGACGAAGCCGAGTTCCACCTGAACCGCCAAGCCGAACGCCTCGACACCAAGGCCCAGAACGGCGAAACCTGGACCCTGCAAGAGCGCGCCCTCGCACGCATGGACGCCGGCGCCGTCTGCCAGCGCGCCAAGGAGTCCGTCGACGTCCTCAACACCGCCAGCGGCGGATCGTCCATCTACTCCCACGTGCCGATGCAGCGCATCGAGCGGGACGTCCAGGCGATCAACCTCCACGGGGTCATGCACCCGAACACGAACGCGGAGACGTACGGGCGCGTGCTGTGCGGCCTGGAGCCCAACACCGACTTCCTGTAGACGCCGCCCGACCTCGAACCAACGCTGAGCGAGGAGCACAAATGACGAACACCGAGGCCCCGCCGCGACCCGACCTCGTCGGCCGCGCGGCAGAACTGGTCGGTCTGATCCGCAAGCACGCCGGATGGCAGGACGAGAACCGCGTCCTGCACGACGAAGTCCTCCAGGGGCTGGCCGACACCGGTCTGCTGAAGATGCGGATCCCGGTACGCTACGGCGGCTACGAGTCCGACACCCGCACCGTGTGCGACGTGGTCGCCGAGCTCGGCCGCGGCGACGGCTCCGTGGGGTGGACCGTCAGCACCTGGATGATCGGCTGCTGGCTGGTCGGGCTGTTCCCGGACGAGGTCCAGGACGAGGTCTTCGCCGACCCGAACGTGCGGATCTGCGGCAGCGTCAGCCCGAACGGGATGGCCGTGCCGACCGAGGGCGGCGTGACGCTGAACGGCAAGTGGCACTTCAACACCGGAGCGCCGCAGAGCCAGTGGGACGTCCACTCCGTGCTGCTGGCCACCGACGACGGCAACTACGTCCCGGCGGCGGTCGTGGTCCCCATGTCGGAGCTGACGGTCGTCGACGACTGGCACACCTCGGGCCTGCGCGCCACCGGCAGCGTGACGACCATCGCCGAGAACCTCTTCGTCCCGCAGGCGCGCGTCCTGCCGATGCTGCCCGTGCTCCTCCAAGGGCAGCACCTGTCGGAGCGGAACGCCGACTCCCCGGTGTGGAGGACGCCGTTCCTGCCGTTCGCGGCCACGGTGGGCGCCTCGCCCGCGCTGGGCATGGCCCAGGCCGCCCGGGAGGCGTTCTTCGAGCGGCTGCCCGGCCGCAAGATCACCTACACCGGCTACGAACTCCAGGTCGAAGCACCCCTCACCCACCTCCAGGTCGCCGAAGCCGCCGTCAAACTCGACGAAGCCGAGTTCCACCTGAACCGCCAAGCCGAGCATCTCGACACCAAGGCCCAGAACGGCGAAACCTGGACCCTGCAAGAGCGCGCCCTCGCACGCATGGACGCCGGCGCCGTCTGCCAGCGCGCCAAGGAGTCCGTCGACGTCCTCAACACCGCCAGCGGCGGATCGTCCATCTACTCCCACGTGCCGATGCAACGCATCGAGCGGGACGTCCAGGCGATCAACCTGAACGGGATCATGCACCCCGACACCAACGCGGAGACGTACGGGCGCGTGCTGTGCGGCCTGGAGCCCAACACCGACTTCCTGTAGACGCCCCGGCGTCGACCCACGATGAGCGAGGAGCACAGATGACGAACACCGAGGCGCCGCCGCGGCCCGAACTCGCCGGCCGCGCGACGGAACTGGTCGACCTGATCCGCAAGCACGCCGGATGGCAGGAGGAGAACCGCGTCCTGCACAAGGAGGTCCTCCAGGGGCTTCGCGACACCGGTCTGCTGAAGATGCGGGTCCCGGTGCGCTATGGCGGCTACGAGTCCGATACGAGCACCGTGTGCGACGTGATCGCCGAACTCGCCCGCGCGGACGTCTCCGTCGGGTGGACCATGAACACCTGGATGATCGGCTGCTGGCTGGCCGGGCTGTTCCCGGACGAGGTCCAGGACGAGATCTTCGCCGATCCCGATGTCCGGATCGGCAACAGCGTCAGCCCGAACGGGATGGCCGTGCCGACCGACGGCGGCTATCTCCTCAACGGCAGGTGGCCGTTCAGCACCGGCATCCTGCACAGCCAGTGGTTCGCCCACTCCGCCGTGATGGCCGTCGAGGGCGGCGACCCGGTGCCGGTCGTGATCGCGATCCCGGCGGCGGACCTGACGATCGTCGACGACTGGCACACCGTCGGCATGCGCGGCACCGGCAGCGTGACGACCATCGCCGAGAACCTCTTCGTCCCGCAGGCGCGCGTCCTGCCGATGCTCCCCCTGATCCTCCAGAACCAGCACCTGTCGGAGCGGAACGCCGACTCCCCGGTGTGGAGGGTCCCGTTCTCGCCGTCGGCGGCGGCGCTGGCCGGCGCGGTCGCGCTCGGCACGGCGCGGGCGGCGCGGGAGGCGTTCTTCGAGCGGCTGCCCGGCCGCAAGATCACCTACACCAACTACGAACTCCAGGTCGAAGCACCCCTCACCCACCTCCAGGTCGCCGAAGCCGCCGTCAAACTCGACGAAGCCGAGTTCCACGTGCGCCGTGCCGCCGGGCGCCTGGACGCCAAGGCCCGGACCGGCGAGCCCTGGACGATGGAGGAGCGGGCCGTCGCGCGGATGGACATGGGCGCGGCCACGCTGCGGGCCAAGGAGTCGGTGGACGTCCTGAACACCGCCAGCGGCGGATCGTCGATCTACTCCCACGTGCCGATGCAGCGCATCGAACGGGACATGCAGACGATCAGTCTCCACGGGGTCCTGCACCCCAACACCAATCTCGAACTCTACGGGCGCGTGCTGTGCGGCCTGGAGCCCAACACGTACCTGATCTAGAGCGGCACGGAGATCGGCTCATGCGGCCGGGGCCCGATGGTCCCGGCCGCAGGCGTGCGCGGCGGCGGCGCACGGCCCCGCCGCTCTCCGGCGCTACGCCGGCTCGGCCGCCTGGGGCGCGCCGGGGCCGGGCACCGCGACGATCTCGGTCACGGCGGGCGTCCGGCCGCACTCCCGGCAGGTGGCCGACAGGTGCACCGGGCCGCCGCACCCGTCGTGCTCGAAGAGGACCGGCGGTCCCTGCGGCGCGGCCCACCGGTCGCCCCATTCGGTCAGCGCCATGATCACCAGTGCGAGCTCGCGGCCCTTCGGAGTGAGGACGTACTCGCTGGCGCCCACCATCTCACCGGTCGGCCGCGACTCCATCAGCCCGTCGGACACGAAGCCGTCCAGTCGCTTGGCGAGAATGTTCGGGGCGATGCCGAGGCGGCGCTCGAACTCCGAGAAGCGGGTCATGCCGCTGAAGACGGCATTGCGGATGATCAGCAGGCTCCAGCGCTCGCCGACCAGTTCGAGGGCGCGCGCCGCGGAACAGTTCTCGCGTTCGTACATACGACCCAGCACAACCCAATCCTACCGAGAAAAAACCGTAGTGACGCAGGTCATGTTAGGCTGCTTGCATCATGCAAGCCAGGGAGGAGAGCGAGACCAGATGAATCTTCCACAGGTCGTCTCACCCGACGAGTGGCTCGCGGCGCGCAAGGAACTGCTCCGCCGCGAGAAGGAGTTCACCCGCGCCCGCGACGCGCTCAACGCCGACCGGCGGCGGCTGCCGATGGTGCGGATCGAGAAGGACTACACCTTCACCGGCCCAGGCGGCGAGGTCGCGCTGCTCGACCTGTTCGACGGCCGCCGGCAGCTCATCGTCCAGCACCTCATGCTCGAGTCGGCGGACGAGGCCCTCTGCAGCGGCTGCACCAGCATGGCCGAGTCGCTCAACGACGGAGTCCTCGCACACCTGGGCCGGCTCGACACGGCGTTCGCCGCCGTGTCGCGCGCGCCGTACCCGGAGGTGCGGAAGGTCGGCGAGGCGCAGGGGTGGACGTTCCCCTGGTACTCGTCCTCCGGCAGCGGTTTCAACCGCGACTTCCACGTCACGCTCGACCCGGCGGTCGCGCCCCCCTACTACAACTTCCGGGACGCCGGCGAGCTGGCCGCGGCGGGCTTCGACTGGATGAAGGACTACGTCGGCGAGCAGCCCGGCATCAGCTGCTTCCTGCGCAGCGGCGACGAGGTCTTCCACACGTACTCGACGTACGCCAGGGGCCTTGAGGCCATGATGACCAGCCTCCACCTCCTCGACCTCACGGCCCTGGGCCGGCAGGAGGACTGGGAGGAGCCGAAGGGCCGGACGGCCGCCTCACCGCAGGACGACGCCGGCCTGCCGTCCTGACCGGAGCCACCCGGGACCGGACGTCAGCCGCCCTGCCGGCGGTATCCGCCGGCAGGGCGGTGCGCGCGTGCCCGCTACCCGGAAGCGGGGCGCACGTTCATCGGCAGGCCGCCGCGCACGCGCAGGGACAGCATGGCCTCCGGCCGCACCCGGTGGCCCGGTAGCGCGGCCAGGCGCAGGTCCCTGCTGACCAGCGCGAGGACGAAGACCGCCTCGATCAGGCCCAGGTTCTTGCCGACGCAGAAGCGCGGCCCCGCGCCGAACGGGATGTAGGAGTAGGCCGGCCGTTCGCCCGGCCTGCCGGTGTCGAAGCGGTCCGGGTCGAACCGGTCCGGGTCGGCCCAGTACCGGGGGTCCCGGTGCAGGGTGTACGGGCAGATCATGACCTTGGCCCCGGCGGGCACGTGGTAGCCGCCGATCTCGTCCTCCCCGAGCGACAGCCGGGGCAGGATCCAGACCGGCGGATAGAGCCGCATGACCTCCTCGATGACCCTCCCCGTGTAGGTCAGCCGGTGCAGGTCGGCGTACTCGGGCAGGCGGTCGCCCAGCACCTCCCGGGCCTCCGCACGGAGCCGCGCGGCGACCTCGGGGTGCCGGTCGATCAGGTGGAACGCCCAGCTCAGCGTGCTGGCGGTGGTCTCGTGGCCGGCGAGCAGCAGCGTGACCAGCTCGTCCCGCAGCCGGCTCTTGATGACGCGCCCGTCGACCGCGCTGCGGACCGACCCGAGGAGCCGCGCCATGACGTCGTCGCCGCCCGCGTGCGCGCCGGCCTGGGTGATCAGCTCGCCGACGACGCGGTCCAGGTACCCGCGGGCGCGCCGGTAGCGCCGCTGCTTCGGCAGCGGGAGCCAGGACGGCACCGAGCTGAGCGACATCATCTCGAAGATCGCCTGGTCCTGGACGGACTCGAACGCCTCGCCGACGGAGCCGAACGCGCCGAGGTCGGCGTCCAGCAGGGCGCGGCCCAGCACACCGAGGGTGAGCCCGGTCATCTCGGCGCGGACGTCCACCGGGCCCTGGCCGGCCTTCGCCCGCAGCCGCTCGACCAGTCCCGCGGCCTCTTCCGCGATGGCCGTCGCCTGCCCGGCCATCCGCCTGGCGTGGAACACCGGCTGGATGGCCTTGCGCTGGCGGCGCCACAGTTCGCCCTCGCTGGTCAGCAGCCCGTCGCCGAGGGCCCGGCGGGCGTGCGTGAGCCCGATCCCCTTCCGGTAGTTGACGCTGTTGTCGGCGAGCACGTGCTTGGCGTGGTCGGGATGGTTGAAGAAGTACAGCGTCGTCGGGCCCAGCGGCAGCCGCACGGCGTCGCCGTAGCGCGCCGCGGCGTCCCGCATCACCGCCAGCCGGTCCCGGGCCAACCCGGCGAGCAGGATCGGCATGGCGGTCCGGGGAGGGCCGGGCGGGCGGCGCCGTCCCGTGCCGCCGCCGCGCGGGCCGGGCGGAGGCCGGACGTCCTGGTCGGGGAGGGTCACGACGCCACCTCGCTCCCCTCCGGGACGAGCCGCCGGAAGCCGCCGTCGAAGAACAGCAGCCCCTCGTCCTCCTCGCTCCGCTCGGCCGACAGCAGCCGCCCGAGGAAGATCGTGTGGTCGCCGGCGTCGTGCCGGCGCCAGACCTCGCACTCGAAGCCCGCGAGGGCGCCGCCGATCATCGGCACCCCGGTGAGCCGCCCCGGGACGCAGTCGACGCCCTCGAACTGGGCGGTGCCGAGCGGACGCCGGCGGTCGGCGAAGTGCCGGGCGACCCCCTCCTGGTGCTCGGCCAGGACCGACACCCCGAAGCAGCGCGCCGTGTCGAGCCCGCGATGCATGATCGCGGAGTGGTCCACGCAGATGAGCACGAGCGGTGGGTCGAGCGAGACCGAGCTGAACGCGTTGGCGGTCATCGCGTGCGGGCTCTCGCCGCCGATGGTCACGACCGTGACGCCGGTCGCGAAGGCGCCGAGTGCCCGGCGCAGGAACCTGGTGTCGGCGATCTCCGGGGCGGGCTGCGGCTGGACCGTCATGCCGGCCTCCCCGCTTCGACGAGGGTCGCCGGGGCGTACGGCCGCAGGGCGTCCACCAGGACGCCGGGCACCCGTGCCGGGACGGTCCGCGTGTTCGGTCCGCGCATGCAGGCGACGCGCTGGCGTCCGCGGGCGATCAGCGTGCCGGGCCCGACGGGGTCCAGCCGGAGGTAGTCGAAGCCGAACTCGAGCTGCGTCTGCGCCAGCTCGATCAGCCGCATCCGCACCGACAGCTCGTCGAACGCGGTGATCTCCGCGAAGAACTCGCAGTCGACCTTGAGCGTGAACAGCTTCAGGTCGTCCTGGAGGTCGGCCAGGACGGCCGGGGCCTTCTGCTTGAGGAACAGCTCCCGGCACCGGCCCTGCCATCGGAGGTAGTTGACGTAGTAGACGTTGCCGACGAGGTTGGTCTCCTCGAATCCGACCGTGTGGAGGTACTCGAAGTAGTCCGCCATAGTGGTCTACGACCGCCCTTCAGTGAGGATTGCGAACACGGCCGGCTCGGCGCGGCCGTTGAGCGACGTGGCGAACGTCGCGATGAGCAGGTCCCCGGAGGCCAGGACCGCCCAGCCGCTCCGGGACCTTGGTGCCAGGGCGAGCGGGGCGTCCATCGGGAGCCCGGCCTTGCGCAGGCACTCGATGGCCGTCCACACCCGCGTGCCGGCGACGGCGGCGTCCTCGTCGAGTTCCTTGGCGACCAGTGCGGCCAGGTCCCCGTACCGGCCCAGCAGGCCGGCCCAGTCCGCGGCGGTCCGCTCGGTCGCACTCTCGACGTCGCAGCCGACGGTCGTCCCGGCGACGGCGCACAGCGTCACCCCGGCGCCGTGCGAGGCCGAGAGCAGCCGATCGCCGTCGATCTCCGGGCGGCCGTCGGGGCGGTACCGGATGTCGAGGCCGGCGCCAGCGTCGAGCGCCCGGCGCGCGGCGACCGCGGTGCGGCGCCGGCGTTCCCCGGTGTCGCCCGCGTCGCCCGCCCCCGCGCCGGCGCCCGCGCTCTGCTCGTCGGGCTCCACGGCCAGGGCGACGCGGGTCCCGGTGATGTCCTCCACGGCCCGTTCGAGGAACGGCCCGAGCAGCGGAGCCGCCCACGGCCCGCGGCCGTCGCCCTTGCGGACGGCCTGGAGGTGGAGCCCCTCCCACCGTTCGACGACCTCGCCCGCGCCGTTCCTGACGGCGATGTCGTAGACGTAGGTGTCGCCCTCGTGGAGACGCTCGGTGGCGCAGTAGCGCAGAGTCCCGCCGGTGCCCAGCCCCGCGCCGCCGGGATGGATCCGCTCGATCCCGGTCGGCAGCAGCGTGGCGTCCGGAACGCAGACCTGGTTGCCGTGCATCAGGGCGTCGCGGACGCCCGGGTCGCCCAGCAGCAGCCCGCCCGGCAGGTAGCCGGCGAACCAGTCGGTCTCGACGGCCGCGACCTCGGCGTCGACGTGCCGCGAGGCCGCCCGGTGGTAGCGGCGCAGGCGCTGGAACCGGCCGCCCTGGAACAGGACCGGCCCGTACAGGTCCGCGGCCGGGTCAAGCGGCACCGCCGGCAGCCCCGCCCCGGTCTGCTCCGGCGGGCCGTCCGGAGCCGCGCCCTGACCGAACCGCAGCCTGGCGCGGAAGTGCTCGGCGGCGAACCCCGTCTCCGCGCTGCGGATCGACGCCTGGACGGTGTCGTCGTCGGTGACGACCGCGGCGACGCGGATCACCGTGCTCCCCTCCGGGGGGACGACGATGGGCCGGACGAACTCCGCGTCCTCGATGACGGGCGCCCCCGGGCGGCCGGTGACCGCCGCGGCGGCCTGGGCCATCGCCTCCATCCCGAACACGGCGGGGAACAGCAGGTTCCCGTCCAGCAGGTGATCGGCCAGGTACAGGTCGGTGCCCGCGTTCAGCTCCACCTCGGTGACGAGCTCGACCCCGTGGTAGCGGACGAGCGGGGTGCCGAGGAAGCGCATCAGCGGCAGTTCGGGCCGGTCGTGCCGGACCGTGTCGATGGTCCCGGTCCGGCCGCTGACCACCACGACCTCCGGCGCGTCCGGGTCGGCGAGCAGCCGGCGCATGATCTGCACGCCCTGGTCGGGGGCGACGGGGGTGATCCCGTCCTGGGCGAGCGACTCGACGACGGCGAGCCGCTCCCCCATCCCGACCCCGGACCAGACCGACCATTCGAGGCACAGGGCCCGGCAGCCGGGGTACTGCTCCGCCGTCTCCCGGGTGAGGGCGGCCAGCCACTCGTTGGCCATGGCGTAGTGCCCCTCGCCGCGCAGTCCGGCGCGGCCGATGATGCTCCCGAACGTGACCAGCAGCCGCAGCCGCTCGGGCCCGACGGCCGACAGCACCGTGCGGAGCCCGTCGATCTTGGGGGCGAAGGTCGCCCGGACCTCGTCCATGTCGAGGGCGGTCAGCCCGCGCGGCAGATTCCGGCCGGCGCCGTGCAGCACCGCCGTGACCGGCCCCAGCTCGCGGGTCGCGGCGGCCACCGCGGCGCGCACCCCCGCCGCGTCGCAGACATCGGCGCGGTAGTAGCGGGCGGTCACCCCGGCCTCGGTCATGCGCGCGAGGTTCGCGGCCAGTTCGGCGTCCTCGCGCGGGTCGGAGCGGCCGAGCACCGCCAGCCGGGCGCCGGTGTCGCCGGCCAGCGCCAGCGCGCACTCGGCGGTGATGCCCTTGCCTCCCCCGGTGACCAGGAGGACGTCCGAGCCGTCGAGCGGCGCGGCCGTCCGCTCCGCGCGCACCGGCATGGCGCGCAGGGTCGGGACGCGGCGGACGCCGTCGGCGTCGTAGTGGACCTCGGCGTAGTCGTCGGTCGCGGCCACCTCGGCGGCGACCCGGGCGGCGGCCTCCGGGCCGGGCGGGACATGCGCGATGGTGACGCGGAGGTGCGGGGCCTCCAGCCGCAGCGTCTTGGCCAGGCCCGCCGCGCCGCGCCCGTGCTGGACGAGCACGAAGCGGTCGCCCGCCTCACCCGACAGCGCGGCCTGCACGCCTTCGAGGGCCGACGCCAGGTGCTCCGCGGCGCAGTCCTCGGGTAGGCAGACCAGGACGCCGGGGCCGGTCCCGGTGGCCTGGAGGGCGGATCGCAGCGGCTCGGCGAGCGGGTTGCCGCCGGGCGCGTACAGCCGCCACTCCCGCTGCCCGGACGGGTTCCGCGGCCCGGCGCCGTCCGGCGGGGGAGGTTCGGGAGAGCGCACCGGCGGCGTCTCGACCAGGTCGACGGCGAACGGCCTCGCCCACGCACCGGCCCCCTCGACCACCGGCGCGGGCGCCGTCTCCCCCGAGGTCTCCGCGAGCTGGTCGAGCGTCTCGGCCAGCTCCCGCAGGGTGGCCGTCGCGAAGCTGGTCGGCGGCTGGAGGATGGTCACCCCGCGGGCCTGGGCCGCCAGGTTCATCACCTGGCCCACCGTGATCGAGCTCA
Organism: Spirillospora sp. NBC_01491; assembly: GCF_036227065.1. GTDB lineage: Bacteria > Actinomycetota > Actinomycetes > Streptosporangiales > Streptosporangiaceae > Spirillospora > Spirillospora xylanilytica. The sequence continues at coordinate 89,338 of NZ_CP109432.1, read as the reverse complement.
GGTGCAGGTCGTCGAGCAGCCGGCTGTCGTCCGACACCATCTCGACGGGGAGCTCGACGCGTTCGGCCACCAGGCGGCGGAGCGCCCCGAGGGTGCTCTCGTCGGTGCCTTCACCGGCCGGGCTCCCGGCGAGCTCGGGACCGGCGGGCGCGGGGCCGGCGGCCTCGGGGCCGGTGGGCCGGGCTCCCGCCTCCCGTCCCCCGATGCTCACGGCGGGCGCCTGCTCGCACGGGCTGGCGAAGAAGGCGAACGTCTCGCCGATCTCCAGCGGCCGGGCCAGCCGGTCGTGGAACAGCGCCTCGTGGTCCACCGGCGCCCCGATGACGTACGCGGCGCCCGCGACGCGCAGCAACCCGCGCAGCGACTCGTCGTCGGTGTCCAGGGCCACGGCCGGCACGCCCGTCGTCTCGGCCGCCAGCCCGCTGAGCACCCGACCCGGCCCGACCTCCACGAACAGGTCGACGTCCTTGGCCGCCAGCTCGACCGCGCGGGTGAACAGCACCGGATCGGTGATCTGGCGGCGCAGCAGGGCGGGGATGTCGGTCTCGGCCGGCAGGAGCGCACCGGTGACGGTGGAGATGATCCGCCGCCCGATCCGGCCGAACTCCCTCTTCTCCAGCCCGGCCGCGAACGCGTCCGCGGCGGGCGCGACCAGCGGCGAGTGGAACGCGTGCGAGACCGCCAGCCGGGTCCAGGACACACCGGCCTCGGCCGCTCTGGCGCCGGCGGCCTCGATCGCGTCCGCCGGTCCCGCCACGACGGTCTGCGCCGGCCCGTTGTAGGCGGCGATGACGACCGGGAGGTCGCGGATCAGCGCGGTCACCTGGTCGGGCGGGGCGCCCAGGCCCGCCATCGTGCCCGACTCGCTGTGCTCGGTCATGGTGCGGCCGCGGTCGCCGACCAGGCCGAGCAGCGCCGGCCCGTCCATCGCCCCGGCCCAGTGCAGCGCGGAGATCTCCCCGAGGCTGTGGCCGACGGCGACGCCCGCCTCCAGCCCGAGCAGCGACAGCGCGCGCAGGCCGGCCATCGAGCCGGTGGCGATGCGCGGCTGCGCGACGGCGGTCGCGACGGCGTCGCCCGCCGCCGGCAGCGCCGCGCGCTCGTACACCTCCTCGACCTCGGCGAAGCGGCGCCGGAGCGCCCCGCCGCTCAGGCCCTTCCCCGACCCCTGTCCGGTGAAGAGGTAGCCGATCCGCCCCTCGCCGCTCGCGTGGCCGAGGAAGCGGCGGCCCTCGGGATCGGCCAGCACCGTCTCGCCGGCGTCGAGGGTCTCCAGCAGCCGCCGCAGGCCCCGCTCGGCGTCCTCGGGCGAGGAGACGACCAGGGCGGCCCGGTACGGCAGGTCGCGCAGCCGCTGGTGCAGCGTCGCCGCGAGGTCGCCGAGCTGGGCGTACGACAGGGTGGGCACCCAGTCGGCCAGCTCGGCGAGCCGGCCGCGCAGCTCGTCCGGCGAGCCGCCGTCGACGAGCAGCAGCTCGGCGTCCTGCACCGACGCGGCCAGCGCACGGGTCCGGCGGCTGAACGGGCGGGGCCGCCGCGCCCCGGCGCCCTCGACCACCACATGGCTGTTGATGCCGCCGAAGCCCATCGAGGTGATCCCCGCCCGCGGCGGCGCTCCGTCCGGCCAGGGCTCGGCCTTGCGCAGGACGCGCAGCAGCTCGCCGTTCTGCTCGATCACCGGATGCGGGTCCACGCAGCCGACGGTCGGTGGCAGCACCCGGTGGTGCACCGCCAGCACCGCCTTGATCAGACCGGCCACCCCGGCGGCGGCCTTGGTGTGGCCGATCATCCCCTTGACGGTGCCGATCACGGCGGGCGCCGCCGCGGCGCCGGCGGTCGCCGCGGCGTCCGCCCTGGCCCTGCTGAGGGCGGTGAGCTCGACGCCGTCCCCCACCTCCGTGCCCGTGCCGTGCCCCTCGAACAGCGGCACGGTGTCGATGCCGAAGCCGGCCCGCTCGTAGGCGCGCCGCAGGGCGAGCCGGTACCCGTCGGCCTCGGGGCGGGTGATCCCGCCCCGGCCGTCGGAGGAGATGCCCCACCCGGCGACGGTGGCGTAGACGCGGCGGTCCGCCCGGACGGCGTCCGGCTCGCGCATCAGCACCACCATGCCGCAGCCCTCGCCGGGCCAGAAGCCGTTGGAGTTGCGGTCGTACACCCGCATCTCGGTCCGGGCGAGGGCGCCGGTCTTGGCGAAGCCGACGATCTCGAACGGGTCGATCGAGAGGTCGACGCCGCCCGCGATCGCGACGTCGAGGTCGCCGTCGAGCAGCGCCTTGCACGCGGTCGACACCGACAGCAGCGAGGACGAGCAGGCCCCGTCCACCGCGTAGCCGCCACCGTTGAGGTCGAAGTAGTTGCAGATCCGGCCCGCGATCGTGTTGGACAGCCCGCCGGCCAGGGTGTCCTCGTCGGGCGCGGGGAACGGGCTCTTGTAGGTGTCCTCGAGGTCGTCCAGGAACCCGCCGAGCCGGGCGTCGTCCCAGCCCTGCTCGCGGAGCGCCGCCGCGACCGTCCGCCGGACGTAGGGCCAGCGCAGCCGCATCAGGTTGGCGCGGGTGAACTCTCCGGTGAGGGTGTTGCCGACGACGACGCCGGTGCGTTCGCGCCGCAGCCCCTCGGCGTCGGGGAAGCCCGCGTCGGCCAGGGCCCGGCCGGCGACGTCGAGCGCCAGCCAGTGCGTGAGGTCGGTCGACCGGTAGGTGCTGCCGGCGATGCGGTGGGCGACCCGGTCGAAGGTGTAGCCCTCGATGACGGCGGCGTTCCTGGAGTAGAAGCTGTCCGGGGCGGCCGGGTCCGCGTTCCAGTAGTCGGCGAGCCGCATACGCTCGTCGGGCAGCCGCCGGAAGGCGCGGCGACCGGCGAGCGCGTTCTCCCAGAGCCGGCCCGGTGAATCGGCATCGGGATAGACGCTCGCCATTCCCACAACAGCAACCCTAGGCATATCCTCATCGCCTCTTTCTGCATCGTGATGATTTACCAGCGTGCCCTACTCGATGCAGATCCGACTTCTCTTGAAATGCTTGAAGACCGATCACCGGAACGGTGAATTCAAATAACACCGTTTCATAATGGTGTCATTTATTGAAATCGCCGGTAGTCGCGGCGGGCATGCCGAAGAGCGGCTCCCGCGACGTGCGGGAGACCGCTCTCGGTGCCGAGGTCAGGCGATCAGGCGATCAGGCGGTGGACGGATTCGACACCGGCGCCGCCGCGCCGGCCGCGCGCTCGCGCCGCTGCCGCCTCAGGTGCGCGACCCACCAGCCGAGCCCGCGCAAGGCGCACAGGGCCGTGGTGGCGTAGAACAGCGTGTAGGTGATGTTGAAGAGCATCAGCACGGCGTAGATCACCGCGAGGCTGGAGCCGAAGACGAACTGGGCCCGGCCCTTGGACGGCGTGGTGCCGGGGTCGGTGATCATGTAGTTGGTGAACAGCACGAACGCCACCCCGGTCATCACCGCCAGGCCGGTCGCCAGCGGCGCGTCCCAGATCCAGTGCCGGACCAGGGCCTGGATCGCGAAGCCGCCCATCCAGCCCATGATGAGCATCACCCGCCCGGTGAGCACGGCGTTGATGACCGTGCCGGCGGTAATGATGATCACCGGAATCAGGATGCGGAAGAGCGAGTTGGCGTACTCGGTGAACTGGTAGGGCGGCGCGATGCTGACCCACGATCCGAAGCACAGCAGCGTGACGGTGATGCCGAAGTTCGACGGGTTCATGAAGTGCCGCCACCGGCCGTTGATCGGGGCCCTCAGGATGTGCTTCTGCGCCACCCCGACGACCACGCCGAACATGATGGGCCACCACATGTCGTTGGCGTAGAGCAGCATGTTGACGGCCAGGGCGGTGATGTGCGACGGGAGCAGGAACTCGTACAGGCCGCGTGCGCCGTTGCCCCGGAACCGGGGGGCGACCCCGTCCGCCCTGGCGCTGATCACCTCGAAGACCAGCTCGGTCGCGTACGCGGTGACGACCGCCAGGATCGGCCACAGCCAGGGCTGCTCGAAGCCCAGCACCGTGTATCCGATGATGTTGAACACGCTGATCGAGATCGCGAAGTTGCGCAGCGCGAGGTAGCGGACGTCGGGTTTGCGCACGGCCTTGGCCGGCGGCGGGGCGGTGGGCGCCGGCGCGGCGCCGGTCGGCTCGACGGTCGTGGTCATCGGCTCGGAACCTCCTTGGCCGTGGTGTCCAGAAGCAGGGTGTGGTCGCCCTCGTTCAGCCGGACGGTCTGCTTGTGCAGCCGGGCCTGCGTGTCGCGCCACTGGAGCTCGACCTCGACCGGCCCGCCGGTCCGGCCGAGCCCGAAGCGGACCTCGAAGCTGCGCTTGCCGCTGTGGCCGCTGCCCCCGTCGAGTTGCGAGATGTGGGTGCGGCCGTCGGCGGTCCGGGCCCGGACGGTCACCCCGTAGGCGGGCGACCCGATCCCTCGGAGGTCCTTGCCGTCCGGACGCCCGGCCACCGGCCGGAAGAGGTGCAGGTCGAGGTAGCGGCCCAGGTTCGGGGAGTTGTTGGCGTAGAACGCCGGCGGGCCCCACTGGCGGGCGAGGGCGAAGTCGAGCGCGCCGTTGCGCCGGGTGTCGGCCATCGCCACGCCCCGCGTGGGGATCGGGACGGCCAGGCCGAGTTCCTTGGTGAGGTTGGCGAAGGGCCCGCCGTCCTGCCGGGCGTAGAAGGCGACCGGCTGGCTTCCCGCGATGTCGTCGCCGGGCTGCACGTTGGGCCACATCGCGGGGTTGGTGTAGATGTTGTCGTTGGTCATGGCCATCTCCTGGAGCCACGGCCAGCGGTTGATCTTCCCCTTGACGAAGCCCTCGGTCTGGACGATCTCCAGCTTCCCGCTGTTGCGGAAGTCGCCCATCTTGACGTCCCAGCCCCAGCCGGTGAACGCCAGCCCCATCTCGCGGGCCTTCTGCGTGTACGGCGCCTCCCCGGCGGCGAGCCGGCGCTGCATGTCGGCCTCGCTCCCGGCCTGGTTGATCCAGGTGAAGTTGCTCTCCTCCAGGCCCCAGGCGGTGGTGATGTTGCTGACCGACATGTCGAACCGGCCGCTGTTGTTCAGGTCGCCGAAGTCGACGCCCATGCCCTTGAACGAGCTCTTGCCGATCACGAACGACTTGGGCGTCGTGGGGCTCCGCTTCCCGATCACCTCGCCGAACCTGATGGTGCCCGGCGTGGACCGGTTGTGGAGCAAATGGTCCTTGCCGAAGTCGTTGGCCAGGTAGAGCTCGGGGACGCCGTCACCGGTGAGGTCCGCGCTCGACGCGGCGAGGGTCCAGCCGGAGGACGCCTTGAACGGCAGCGCGCCTCGAGCCTCGGCGAACGTCGCCGTGGGGCGGGGGCCCGCGGTGGCGTTCTGCCAGCGCAGCACGTGCGAGCCCCCGCCGTTCTTGGCGTTGGACATCGAGGCGTTCATCTGCACGTTGTTCAGGCCGTGCGGATCGAGGACGTCGGAGTCGGGGAAGTAGTTGCTGACCAGGATGTCGGCGTGGCCGTCTCCGTCGAAGTCCGCGACGTTGACCGCGTTGGTGTTCCACCGGGGGCCGTGGTAGGCGCCGTCGGCGCTCCCCTGGGGCACCAGTTCCACCCGCTCGTAGGTGTCGGGCGCGAGCGCGCGCGTCCCGGTCTTGGCGAGGAAGAGGATCGGGGTGCGGCCCCAGTAGTAGACCATGAGGTCCATTCGCCCGTCGCCGTTGAAGTCGCCCGGCGCGCAGCCCATCGGGGCCATGGCGGGATGCACGGGGAGCGGCGCCGGATCGAGGGCGAAGGGCGTGAACCGGTCGGCGGCGGGTGCCGTCGGCGCGTAGGTCACGACCACCTTGTCGGTCCGGGTGTCGACCAGGCACATGTCGTCCGGCCGGCCGTTGCCCTGGAGGTCGTTGATGGCGACCGCCGCACCGACCGCGGAGATCCACGACCGCAGGTGCCGGAAGGCGGGGTTCACCGTCCGCTCGGTCTGGGTCGGCTTGTACCCGGGCGGCATGGCGATCGGCATCTCGGTGAAGCGATACCGCGACGCCAGCTCCGCCCGTGTGTCGGCCGAGGCCGTCGGGAGCCGCGCGACAAAGTACAGAGCCAGGATCAGCGCGAGCGCGGTCAGGCCGGGGATGAATCTGCGCTTCCGCGCCCAAAGAGATGCCATTTCATTCTCTCCATCGGGGTCCGGTCGATCCTTGTATCGGCGGTCATGCAGCATCCCTATGCTGAAATACGAGGCCCCGTGTCCGCATCTTTCCGAATGCGGTTTTCCCGTCGTTGTCCGCGGTCGCCGCCCGAACGCACGGAGCCCTGGTGCGGCACCCCCGGAACGGGAATGCCACACCAGGGCCCAAGGGCGGCGGGAGAAGCTCAGGGAATCGGAAAGAACAAGCGCACGAATCGTTCGAAGAAGCGGTCGCCCATCGTCCAGCGCATGCGCGGGAGAAGCCGGGACGGCATGCCTATCCGGTAGCGGATGCGGGGGTTCGGCGCGGTCGCCGCCCGCTCGATGACCTTGGCCACCGCGTCCGCCCGGACCGCGATGCGGCCCCGGCCGCTCGGGCGGGGGGTGTCCCGGTAGGCCTCGTGCCAGTCCACGAAGTACTCCCAGAAGTCCCGGTAAACGCCCGCGTTCTGCTCCTCGGTCATGCCCAGGTCGGCCATGCTGGTCGGCACGAAGCCGCCCAGGATCGGGGACGGCTCGATCAGCACCACCTTGATGCCCGCGCCGGCGACCTCGTGCCGGAGCGAGTCGCCGATCGCTTCCAGCGCGTGCTTGGTCGCCTGGTAGTAGCCCCGGCCGGGGGTCGCGAACTGGCCGAAGATCGACGACATCAGGACGATCCGGCCGGCGCCCTGCTCGCGCATACCCGGCAGCACGAGCTGGGTCAGCCGGGACAGCCCGAAGACGTTGGTCTCGAACTGGCGGCGGACCTCCTCCATCGGGGTCTCCCCGATCGTGCCGTTCAGGCTGTAGGCGGCGTTGTTGATCAGGGTGCCGACGGCGCCGTGCTCGGCGGTGATCCGTTCGACGGCCTCGATCATCGACTTCTCGTCGGTCACGTCGAGGCGCATCGTGGTGACGCCCTCGGCGGCGAGCTCCTCCAGCGCTTCGACGTTGCGGGCGGTCGCGTAGACCGGCAGGCCCGCGCGGTGCAGGCGCAGCGCGGCGGCGCGCCCCGTCCCCGACGACAGGCCCGTGCCCGAGGACGCGCCGGTCAGCAGGATGGCGCGTGACGGCGTCATCGAGTGCTCTCCTGCTGGGAGATGCGGCTCTTCTGCTGAAGGGCCGCGCCGAGCCCGACGGAGTCGACGAGCCGGTTGATGAAGTTGAACAGCGCCGCGCAGAAGACCGCCTCGAGGATCTCGTCGTCGCTCCACCCCGCGTCGGCCGGAGCCGCCCAGTCGGCGTCGGTGACCTGGTAGGCCGCCGTGCTGACCTTGGTGACCAGCCGCATCAGGGCCAGCGTGCGCTCGTCGAGGGGGAGTTCCTCGGGCGTGGTGGCGGTCTCGACGGCCGCGGCCAGCTCGGGGCTGCCGCCGAACTGCAGGAGGAACCAGTTGTGGGTGCCCACGCAGTACGGGCACTGGTTGACCTGGGAGGTCCACGCCGCGATCAGTTCCTTGGTCTCACGGGCCAGCGCACCGTCCTTGAACATTCCGGCGTAGCCGGTCGTCACCACGTGGAGCAGTTCCGGCCGGGTCGAGGTCAGCCGGAACATGTCCGGCACGAACGGCAGCCCGGTCGCCGTCTTCACATCCTCGTACAGGTCGGCGAGCCGGCCCTCCGCGTCGGCCTCCTCGACGAGCGGCACCCGGACGCCCTTGAGCATTGAGTTCTCCTGCATGGGCCTGGCCCTTTCTTCGGGGGGTTGTCGGTGTCCGCTCGGCGGGCGGCGGTGTCAGCCGCCGCGGACGGCGGCCTGGATGCGCTGCCGCCAGACTTCGAACGCGGGCAGCGGGCCGTCCGGGGGAAGGTCGTCCAGTGCGGTGTCGGTCAGCCGGGCCGCCTCATCGACCGTGCACCCGCAGATGACGCGCACGGCCTCGGTGGTGTCGTCCACGACGAGTCCCGGCAGGAGGCGCGCCTTGGCGGCGAACGCCGATCCCTGGGCGAGGTCGCCGCGGTGGTCGCCCGCGAGCTTCACCAGGGCCTCCAGCCCGACGGCCCCGGCGCCGCCCCCGACGCCGCCCGCGTAGGTCGCGGCCAGGCCGGTGCCGCCCCACAGGTCCGCGCGCCGCTGCGGCGCGAACGTGCCGATCATCGACGCCACCCGCTCGACATCGGCGCCGCAGACGAACCACAGCGCCCGGCCGATGCCCTGGTCCACGGCCCGCGCCGCGTATCCCGAGGGGTCGGGCCAGGGCGGGACGACGGCCGGGGCCTTCCGCTCGTGGACGTACTCGCGCGTCGAGAAGTAGGCCAGGTGGAACCCGTAGCCGTCGAGCGCGAGCCAGCGCAGCAGCGGGTCCTGGAGCACGATCGCCGGCCACAGCCGCTTGGGGAGGCGGGCCATCGCCCAGCCGATCCCCACGTGCGCCATGTAGATGTGCGCGCCCGCGGGACCGTCCACGAAGGCCCGCACGCGGTGGCGCCGCCACGGTGTCATCGCGTCGGTGATGGCCAGGGCCATGGCGGCGCCTTCGTAGGCGAATCCGCGGAACCGCCGTTCGACCGTGTCGAGCAGGGCGCTCAACTCGGCCATGTCACCGCTGGTCATCGCGTGTTCGAAGCCGGTCAGAAACTGCCGGCCGGTGTGTTCGAGTCGCGCCTGGGCCTGCGGATCCCGCGCGGTGAATCCGCGCCTCGCAAAGGTGACTTCGGAGAAATCCGGTGTCAGCAGGCGTTTGCGAATGTTTCCCGTCAAGGTTGCCATGTATCCCCCTGAACGCGGTCGTCCCCGGGGTGGGGTCGATCTCAGGGTGCCGTCCCGCGGCCGGGACGTCATCTTCTCTATTGCCATTTCATCGGGAAGTCCGAAACGGCACCGGCCCGCGCACATCGGCGCACAGGCGAAGAAGACGGCGGCGATGCCGGATGTGATGCTGAGGCTTGAGATCATGCGCGCGATCTTCTGGCGGCGCCGCCCGCATTCCGGTGGCGACCGCGATCCTGCCGGCCCCGATGCGTGATGAGGATGTCCCATGACTTATCAGTACGACGAGATCATCGTCGGCTCCGGATCGTCCGGCGCCGCCCTGGCCGCACGGTTGACCGAGGATCCGAGGCGACGCGTGCTGCTTCTGGAGGCGGGCCCCGACTTTCCCGTCGTCGATGAATCACCGCACGACATTCTCAATGGCAACGAGATGTCGCTGAACGACCACGACTGGCAGTTCCGCGCCGCCATCACCGACGGCCGCCGGATCCGTTTCCCGCGCGGGAAGGCCACCGGCGGGTCGTCGGCGGTCGGCGCCACGATCGCGCTGCGCGGCACGCCCGCCGACTACGACGAATGGGGCGCGGCCGGGAACCCCGACTGGACCTGGCCCCAGGTGCTGCCCTACTTCCGGCGGCTCGAGGACGACCTCGACTTCAACGGCGAGTTCCACGGCAAGGGCGGTCCCGTCCCGATCCGCCGCTGGCACTCCGACGAGCTGACCTCCGGCCAGGAGGCGTTCGCCGACGCCTGCCTGAGCGCCGGGTTCCCCGAGGTGAAGGACCACAACCACCCGGAGGCGACCGGCGTGGGCCCGATCCCGTCGAACCGGCGGGACACCGTCCGGCGGGTCTCGACCGCGATCGCCTACCTCGGGCCCGCGCGCGGCCGGGAGAACCTCGAGATCCGCTCGGGCGTCCTGATCGACCGGCTGCTGTTCGAGGGCGACCGCGCGGTCGGGGTGCGGACGGCGGACGGGACGGAGATCCGCGCCCGGCGGGTCGTCCTGTGCGCCGGCGCCGTCGGCTCCCCGGCGATCCTCATCCGTTCGGGGATCGGCCCCGCGGACGACCTCGGCCGCCTCGGCGTCGGCCTGCGGCTCGACCGGCCCGGGGTCGGCGCCAACCTCATCGACCATCCCCGGACCGGCGTCTTCATGTCGGCCAAGCCCGGCGCGTTCCAGCGGTCGGACCCGTTCCTCCAGACGATCGTGCGGACCACGGCGGAGGGGTCGCAGGAGTTCAACGACCTCCAGTACTACATGGTCAACCACTTCGACCTGACGCTCTTCCCCGAGCTTCAGATGCTGGCACGGTCCTCGACCATCATCGGCGTCATGGTGGTGCACCAGCGGCCGCAGTCGCGCGGACGGCTGGTGCTGCCCTCGGCGGATCCGGCGGCGGCCCCCGAGATCGACCTGAACTTCCTGGCGACCGAGCACGACCTGAAGGTGCTCGTGGACGGCGTCCGCACGAGCTGGTCGCTGGCCATGCACCCGGGCATCCGCGACCTCGGCGAGGACGTGGTCGTCCTCAACGACAGGTCGCTGGTCGACGACGAGGAGATGGTCCGGCAGTACGTCAAGTCGAGCCTCGACAGCGCCTACCACCCGGTCGGCACGGCGCGGATGGGCCCGGCCGGCGACGACGGCGCGGTCGTGGACCAGCGCCTGCGCGTCCACGGCACCGAGGGCCTGTACCTGTGCGACGCGTCGGTGATGCCCAGCATCGTCAGCGCGAACACCAACCTCACCTCGATCATGCTCGGGGAGCGCCTGGCGGACTGGCTGCGCGAGGCCTGACCCCACCGGGACCGCGACAAGCCCCTGCGCCCGCCGTCACGGCGGGCGCAGGGGCCTTTCCGGGCGGCCCGGCGGCCGGGTCCCGCCCGGCGGGGGCGGGCGGGACCCGTTACGGCGTGCGCACGACGCGCAGGAAGGCGGGAAGCAGCCACGGCCTCCGCCCGCGGACGACCACCTTCCCGCTCAGCACCGCACGGGCCTTGCCGATGCGGTCGAACAGCATCAGGTTGAACGTCGCCGGGTCGAAGAAGATCCGCACATCGGCGCCGGGGCCGGGCTCCTCGACGGTCGCCCGGCCGTCCTGGAGGACGATGGTCGCGGGCGTGGTGTACCGCGACCGGAACTCCACCGCGATCCGCCCGTGCCTGGGCGGTTCGTCGGAGTCCAGGAAGCGGCCGAGGCCGTTGCGCGTCATCCCGACCATGAAGAGCTCGAAGAACGCGGCGGCGTCCCGCGGCGGCACCGTCCAGGGGAGCCGCGCGGCGCGGGCGATGTCCCAGCCGTGGATCAGCAGCTCGTTGATGAGGTGGGCCAGCAGCCCGGCCACCGGCACCCGGGCGCCGCCGATCCACGGCACGGGCCGGTCGGGGTCGGCGTCCGCGGCGGTCTGGAGAACGGTGCCGACGGCGGCGCGCAGCCTCTCGGTGAGCGCTCCGATACGGCGGTCGGGAATGCCCTCCAGCATGGCGTCGTTCAGGCGGTCCACGGTGTCCACCGTGGTCGCCGGCACCAGCTCGGCGACGCCGCCGGCGGGCCGGCGCGCTTCCGCGCGGACCAGCGAGGTGTACATCTCCGCGATGCCGGTGACATGCGCGACGGTATCGGCGACGGACCATTGGTCGACGGCCGTTCTCCGCGTGTCGGGAACCTGTTCGGCCAGCCGGGCGAAACGTTCCGAAGTATGTTCGAGAGAATGGCGGACCGCCAGCCACTGGTCATGCGTCACCCGGAATGTGGAAGCCATGATTCCCTCCTTCAGGATAGTGCCGACGGTAACAGCGGGGCACTCCGTTGGACACCGACCGCATCGGATACAGCAACATCAGAGAAACATATTCGGCGTTCCCCCAATAGCCTGAAGGAAGATCTCTCCACTGCCGCTGGAAGGAAGTCCTGCCGGATGTCACCGCGCAAGATCGATCCTCGGGTTCGCGCACGGCTGGTGGACGTGGCCGCGCGGCTGCTGGCGGCGGAGGGCCCGCAGGCCCTGTCCGCGCGCCGCATCGCGACGGAGGCCGGCAGCTCGACCATGCCCGTCTACACCCACTTCGGCGGGATGAGCGGGCTGGTGCGCGAGATCGTCTATGAGGGCTTCGCGCGCATGGAGCGGTATTTCGCCCTCGTGCGCGAATCCGATGACCCGGTCGCCGACATGGCGCTGCTGGGCCGGGCCTACCGGCGCAACGCGCTGGCGAATCCGCACCTGTACGCGGTCATGTTCGGAAGCTCGACGCTGGCCGGCTTCGAGCTGTCGGAGGAGGATCGCCAGCACGGTCGCTACACCCTGGTCAACGTGGTCGAGTGCGCGGGACGGTGCATGGCGGCGGGCCGGTTCCGGGCCGCCGACGAGGAACTGGTCGCGCATCAGATGTGGACCGCGACGCACGGGCTGGTCACGCTCGAACTGGGCGGGTACCTGGTCGCGCCGTACGAGCCCGAGGCCTGTTTCGAGTCGCAGCTCGTCGGCCTCATGGCCGGCGCCGGCGACACGCCCGAGGCGGCCCGGCGCTCGGTCGGGCTGTCGCGCCGGCGGATGCCGCGCGAGCTGGCGCCCTGGGCCGAGCATGAACCTGCGCCCCCGGCCGGGCCCGGGGCGGGCGATCCGGTCGGCAGGACCGCTGCGGGCGCCTGACCCGTCCGGCCGTCCAGCCGTCCGGCGGCCGGTCTGCCGGACCGCCCGGCACCTGACGCGGCCGGACGGCCGCGGTCCCGGTCAGGAGTCCGCGGCCGGCATCTCGACGGGGTGCGCGGGCGGGGTGAACGGCCCCCACGTGAAGGCCGGGAGCCACGGGCCGGGGTCCGCGCTCCACGACAGCCGTGCGATCTGTTCGTGGGTGCGCCTCCCGCCGATCGACCGGACCACGTCATGGCGGTTCCCCCGCATGGTGATCGCGGGCTCTCCGGCGCCGGCCGTCCATCGCAGGTCGCCGGCCTCGATGCCCACCGCGGGCAGGCCGTGCGAGGCCAGCGAGAACGAGAATCCGAGGATCCCGAGCTCCATGACGCCCACGTACGCGGGATGCCCGTCCGGCATGGCCTCCCCCAGGACGGCCCGGATGTCGCCCTCGTGAACGAAGGCGTCCGCCACGAGGAGGTCGTTCATCTCGCCGGTTCCGTCGGCGACCGCCCGTTCGAACTCCTCCGCCAGGCCGTTCCAGTGCCGCAGGAGGTCGGGTACGGCCGCGGACGCGGGCGGCGGTTCGGCCACCGGCGCTCCTAAGCCGCGCGCGCAGATCTCGGCAAGATGCGCGACGAGTCCGCGGACCGTCCAGTCCGGGCAGGCGGGGACGGTGCGATCGGCGACCTCCGGGCGCTCGCCGAGCAACCGGGCGACGTTCTCGCGCACCCTGCGGTAGGCGACGGGGTTCGGTACTCGTTCCATCTCGGTCCTCCCACTAGAGCCGTTCGGCGGACGCGCCGGCGGACCGCGCCGCCCGACCGGCCTGCCGGCCGGTCAGGTGCCCCTGCCGGTGCAGCCATCGCACGGCGTCGCGGACGGTCTCCGCGAGCGGCCGGCCGTCGATGCCGAGACGGTCGGCGCCCTCGTCGACGGGAGCGCTGACGGCGCAGGCGTACGCGGCTCCATATTCCGCGGGGATGTGCCACGGCCAGACCCGCTGGACCTGGTCGGTCAGGCGCGCGGCGGGGAGCATCGCCCGGGCGGGCAGGAAGAGCGCCGGCAGCGCCCGCCCCGTGGCCTCCCGCACGGTCTGAACGTACCGGCGTGTCGACACGTGGCGGCCGGGGCCGAAGAGCCGGTTCCGCCCCGGCTCCGCCCGGCGGAGGACCTCGGCGTGCAGCCGCGCGGTGTCCCGCACGTCGCCGAGCGGGAAGCCGCCGCCCGGCCACATCGGCATCAGCCCGCGGAGCAGGTCGCGCAGCCGGGCGTTCTGGTCGCCGAGATGGGGATCGTCCGGTCCGAGCAGCGGCGGCGGATAGGTGATCACGACCGGCGCGCCGCGCTCCTGAAGGCCGCGGGCGACCGCCTCGGCCGCGGCCTTGCTCGCCATGTAGCGTTCGCGCGGGCGGCCGACCGGCGACCCGGCGTGGACCGGGCCGTGCGGCGAGGGGTACAGCGCGCCCACCGTCGAGACGTGGACGATCGGATCCGCGCCCGCGCGGCCCGCCGCCTCCAGGGTGACCTCCGTGCCCCGGGCGTTGGTCCGCGCCATCGCCGCGTGCCTCCTGCGGTCGAAGGAGTAGACGGCGGCGGCGTGGAGCACCGCGTCCGTGCCCTTCAGCGCCCGGCGCATCGCCCGCTCATCGGTGACGTCCGCGCCCGTCGTGTCCACCGCGTCGAGCGGCACCCCGAGCGGCGCCAGCGCCGGTTCGACCCTGGCCTCGTCGCGGACGACCAGGCGGACCCGGTGCCCCGAGCCGACGATCGCCGCCACCGAGTGGGCACCGACGAAACCGGTGCCACCCGTCACTCCCACCAACATGAGCTTCGACTCCCGCCCGCCGAGAACCAGTCCGGCTTCAGCGTGCAATGGCCGTACTCCCTTTGTCTTCTCCTCGTGTGCCGCCACCGGCGTGGGCGCATGGTGCATCTCATGCTCGGCGCGAGGCAGGGCCGTGTCCAGGCGGGCCCGCCCGCGGGACGCAGACGGGATACTCGCTGGACACCGACGGGCTTGCTTGACGCAAGCACACACCTTAAAGTACTTGCATGAAAAAAGCATGACGGGCGGTGCGGGCCGGCCACGTGCCGCCGGACCCGAGCGCTCCGGGTGAGGAAGCTTGAAGCCGGGAGACCGGCGATGGGAGGAGCCCCTATGCGGGATCGCGCGGCATGGTGGTGGCGACTCGTGCTCGCCACCACTTCACTCGGCCTTCTGCCGCCTTACACGACCGGCCTTCTGGATGGGCCGGGCCGGGGCCGCCACGCCCGCTCCCTCGCGTTCGCATTCGTATTCGCGGCAAGGCCGCTCCCCTCCTCGCCCAGCCTTGTCCTGGCCGTCTCCCCCCGTCCGGCCTCGGCTCGAGGTCTCCGAAGCGGCCGGTCGGCCGTGGCACTGCCGCGGCCGTCCCGTTCATCAATGGCAAGGCCGAAGAATTCACGAAGTCGCGGCCGCGGGCCGAACACCGATCCACTAACGTGCCGCGACGTCGATCGGCTCTAGAAGCGGAACGAGTTCGTCGAGCTTTGCGGGGAGCACCAGGCCGGGCAGGGTGGTGCGCCACATCGCGAGAACGCATCGCTGAAGATCCTTGCGATCACCATTCGCCGCGTACTGAAGGCCGATGAACGCGGCCATCATGAAACCGGCCACCGCGCCGGTGTCCACGTCGGGCTTGAGGTCACCCTGGACGCGGGCCTCGTTCAGCAGGTCCGCGAGCTCCCCGGCCCAGGCCGCGGACCGCGGGTCGACCGACGATCCGATGAGCTGCCGGTCGACCATCAACCGGACACCGGCCCACATGAGCGAATCACTGCGAAACGCGCAGACCAGGCGACGGGACAGGGCGATGAGCATCGGCATCGCCCGGGTGTGCTCTTCTCGCAGTTCGACGATCAGCGCGTCCCATACATCGCGGCATTCCTGCACGACCGCGAGCGCGAGCGCCTCCTTCGACGAGAAGTGGAAGTAGAGCGAGCCCTTGCTGACACCGCGGCGATCGATGATGTCCTGTAGGCGCGTTCCGGCATATCCCCGTTCCTCGAACGTCTCCGCGGCGGCCTCAAGGATCATCCTCCGCTTCCGGCTGGCTCGCTCCTGCATACCGACCATCCCTTCACAACACGGATGGCTAGTTCCGGTGATGTGACCTGACACCAGTGTAACTTTGTTCAGGCCAGTAAGCATCCTCGTCAAGCCACTCATCTTGATCAACCATGAGCGCGACCATAGGCCCGGACTGAGAAAGCCGACGCCGACGCACCGCCTTTATCGAACGAGAAACTCGGGCGCGCACGAGAGCACGCCACGAATAGCGTGAACCAGCGGCCGGGAACAGGCACGCATCGCCGACCCGCCCCGGCGCACGGGCGCACCGGCCGATCGGTCCCACGCGGCCCGACCTTCGAACCAGGGCCGGAAGAGGCACCTGAGCCGGGAGGTCACCGGAGGCCGGCCGCTCCGGATGGGCGGCGTCGCCGCCACCGCTCGAGGGCCCGGCCACCCGGCGGAGGACGGCCCGCCCCTGTGGCGCGCGGCCGGGATCGGCCAGGTACCCGTGTGCCGTCCCGCGACCACAGGGGCTGGGCGGTTCAGTTTTCTCACCGCCCGGTCGGTGCGGTCTCACCGTCCGGCCGGGTCGACCTCACTCCCCAGTCGGGGCGACCTCACCGTTCGGTCGGTGCGGTCTCACCGCGCGGTTGGGTCGACCTCACCGCCCGGCCGGGCATCACGGGGCCGCGTCCCGGCCGGGCCGGCCCGGCGCGCGGACCGCGATCGGCGTCGGCGACGGGGGCTCCGTCGCACAGAACTGCTCGAATTGCATAGCGTGATCACGTCAATACAGAACTGTTCGGCTAGCCCAGGGCGCGGCAGCCTGTCAACCCGGCGACACAATGGCGGAGGTAGCGCCCGTCTTCTTCAAAGATGCTCTGAGTCCGCCCGTGCCAGAAGTTGACCGCCCCCGACACTTGCAGTAAACCGACCTCCCGGTTTATCAATGTATTGTCCACCGGACCGCAGCGCTGGACTAGCGCACCGATATCTCATCCCGCGGCAACAAGTTGAAAAATTCGCGTACTTCTGTGACCTACGGTCATCATCTGGTCACTCACATCACGGTTCTACATCATAGCGGGCAGAAGAAATGATCTCAGCATCGGCCGACGACATCGTCCGATCCCATTCTCCTCATATCCACAACCGTAAACACCTCCTTATCGGGCCACTGTCGAAGGTCATTTCTTTCCATGCATCACGCTAGCCGCTCCGCCAACTCGCAGGAGGATTCCGTGGACAGCATCGAGCGATCCGTAGAGCGTGTGATC
This sequence comes from Spirillospora sp. NBC_01491, assembly GCF_036227065.1. Classification (GTDB taxonomy): domain Bacteria; phylum Actinomycetota; class Actinomycetes; order Streptosporangiales; family Streptosporangiaceae; genus Spirillospora; species Spirillospora xylanilytica. The sequence continues at coordinate 72,513 of NZ_CP109432.1, read as the reverse complement.
GAGGCCATGCACGAGAATCTCGGAGAGAACTTCACGGTCGATGACATGGCCCGGATCGCGATTTTCAGCAAGTTTCACTTCTCCCGGGTGTTCCGGGATACGACGGGTGTGTCGCCGGGCCGCTTCCTGTCGGCTCTGCGCCTCCAGGCGGCCAAGCACCTTCTCGTCTCCACCTCGCTCAGCGTCGCCGACATCAGCATCCAGGTCGGCTACGCCAGCGTCGGAACGTTCAGCTCACGGTTCAAGAGCTCGGTCGGCGTCGCCCCCAGCGTCTACCGCGCCACCGGCGGCGTCACTCCCCGCAGACAGCCCCCGAGCACGGGCGGCGGCAAGAGATCCTCGACCGTACGGGGCGAGCTCAGGCCCGGGGAGAACGGGCCGGGCGGCCCCGCGTTCGTCGGCCTGTTCCCGGATGTCATCCCGCAAGGAAGACCGGCCCAGTGCACCATTCTTCCACGGCCGGGACGATTCGTTCTGGAGAACGCGCCTGAGGGCATGTGGCACGTACTGGCGTACTCTTTCGGCCCGGACCGCCATGACGGCGCGGATGTACGCCGTGGAGCCGCTTCGGCGCCGTCCATCGGAGGTTACGGACCGATAGTCATCGGTCCCGACACCGCCACCGTGGAAGCCAATGTTCAGCTCAGATCGGCACGCCCACTGGACCCGCCGGTGCTACTCGCACCGCTCGACGCCGACGCCGCCGTACTGAACGCGATCGCCAGTTAGCACCCGGCACATCACGGTGGCCGAAGCCTCTCCCGCGGGGCGCGGTCCGCCCGCCGCGGCCGGCTCCGGGTGATCGAACCGGAAAAGGACATGAACGCGGGACCGTCCTCCCGGCACCGGCGCCGCGCGCAGGCAGGGCAGCACCATCCCGACCGACGACGGCGGGAATTTCGCCCGTTGAAATCATGCCGAGCGAGCAGCACATGAATAGCACGCCCCCGGGACGGCGCAGGTGCGCGTACCGTTCCCGTCGCATCCGGCGCGTTCCCGAGGCACTGCGGCACCACGACAAATAGGTGAATGTTCAACTCGCGCGTGCAGGGGCCCGATGCGTGAAGCGGCCCCGGGCCCTGGCAGCGGCTCTGGGTACTGCCTGGGCCCGGGGCGGTCCCCCGCGGAGGGTGGTCTGATCAGGGGAGTTTCTTCAGGCCGGCGCCGGTCAGGAGGTAGGCGGGGGCGACCTGGGCGGCGTCCCGCCGTACCAGGTCGACCAGCGCGGTGCCGGCGGCGTCCGGGGTCAGCGGGTCGCCCATCTGCTTCAGGTACTCCTCCTCGGACTGGCCGGAGCGGGCCGCGTACGCCTGGGCCGCCGCACGGCCGAGGTCGGTCAGCGGCGTGATCCGGGGCAGCACCGCGGTGAAGGTGATGTCCAGGCCGGCCCGGCCCGCCTCGTCCTGCGCGTACGCCGTGATGAAGCGCTGGGTGGCCTTGGCGCCCGCGTATCCGCCGCTGAGCGGCGAGCCGGCGAGGGCGGCGCCGCTGCTGACGACGACGACCCTGCTGCCGGGCCGCAGCGGCTTGAGCAGGACCTCGCGCAGCCAGTGGAACGCGATCCGGACATCGGTCTCCCAGTTGACCGAGAACGTCTCCCAGGTGTGGTGCTGCAACGGCCGCATGAGCGGACTCGCGCCGGCCACCAGGACGACGATGTCCGGCTCGTGGCGGTCGAGCAGCAGGCCGGCCGCCGCGGCGTCGCCGGCGTCGGCGACCTCCGTCCGGACGGTGCCGGCGCCGGCGGCCGGCCGGGCGAACTCCACCGGGGTGCGGGACACGGTGACCACCGAGGCGCCCGCTTCGGCGAGGCCCGTGGCGATGCCGTGGCCGAGGCCGCGGCTCGCGCCGACGACGAGGGCGGTCCGGCCGGGCAGGTCGATCATGGTGTCCTCCAGATCATGGTTCTCCTCCGGATCTCAGGGATCGCGCCGATGGGTGCGCCGGCGGCCACCGCGGCAGCCGCCGGCGCGGTTCGTAGGGCTATGACTGGAACCTGGTGCCGTTCCACCAGTTGTCGCCGGGGCCGGTCGAGTCCTCCGCCTCGTACCGGTCCTTGTGGCGCCACCAGTCCCAGGGGTGGTCGAGCTGGTCCTCCTGCCGCCCGAGGTGGGTGATGTCCAGGTAGTTGTAGAAACTCTTGAAGATCTCCCCGCCCCGATCGAAGATCGAGTAGGTGAAGAAGACCTCGTCGCCGTCCCGGAGGAACGCGCTCACCCCGGGCGACTCGCCCTGCTCGGTCGTGACCTCGTGGTCGTAGTTGAAGTCGCTGCCGTACGACGAGTACCACGGCAGGTTCCAGCCCATCCGGGCCTTGAACGACTCGAGCTTCGGCAGCGGCGCCCGGGAGACCAGGACGAACGTGGTGTCCCGCGCCCACAGGTGCGCGAGCTCGCCGACGCTGTCGGCCTGCATCGAGCAGCCGATGCAGCCCTCGTCCGCGTCCGGGGCGAACATGAAGTGCCGCACGACGAGCTGGCGGCGTCCCTCGAACAGATCGAGCAGCGTGACCGTGCCGTGCGGGCCCTCGAAGCGGTAGTCCTTCTCCACCTTGACCATCGGCAGCTTGCGGCGTTCCGCCGCGATCACATCGCGTGCGTGCGTGACCTCCTTCTCTTTCTCCAGCAGGGCCCTGCGGGCCTCCAGCCATTCTTCCCTGGAGACGACCGTGGGAAGAGTCATCAGACCTCCTCAGGAAATGCCGGTAAACCTGCGGACCGGCCTCCAATGTCGTTGAATGGTGATCGCTGCTACCCGGCTACTGCTCGGGAACCATTCACTATCAGCGTGCCAGGATTCTTCGGAAAATCGTTCTCCCCGCTTGCCCATTCGCGGCGGGAAAGGCGCGTCAGGCGGCGGGGTCGCGTTCCTTCAGGGCACGCCGGGCTATCTTGCCGACCGGCGTCCGGGGAATCTCGTCGACGAACTCGAGCCGCCGGATCTTCTTGTACGGCGCGACGCGCTCGGCGATGTAGGACATGAGCTCTTCGGGGGTGACCGGCTCCCGCGCGACCACGAAGCCCTTCGGGATCTCGCTCGCCTCCTCGTCCGGCACCCCGATCACCGCGGCGTCGGCGACCTTGGGGTGCGCCTGGAGGAGGGTTTCGAGCTCGACCGGGGACACCTGCTGCCCCTTGTACTTGATGAGCTCCTTGAGCCGGTCGACGAGGAAGAGCTGCCCGTCGTCGTCCATGTAGCCGAGGTCGCCGGTGTGCAGGAACCCGTCCGGGTCCAGCACCTCCCGCGTGGCCTCCTCGGCGTTGAGGTAGCCCTTCATGACATGGGGTCCCCGGATCAGGATCTCGCCGGTGTGCCCGCGCCCCCGCTCCGCGCCCGTCTCCACGTCGACGATCCTGCATTCGATGTTCGGCGTGTTCCGGCCGACCGACGCGTTCGCCACGGACCCGTCGAGCTGCATGAACGACACCAGCGCCTCGGTGAGCCCGTACCCCTGGTTGATCCGGCATCCGATCCGGTCCCGCACGCGGCGCGCGATCCCCGGGTCCAGCGCGGCGCCGCCGCTGACGATCGAGCGGACCGAGGAGAGGTCGTACCGGTCCACCAGCGGGCTCTTCGCGAGCAGGACGGCGATCGTCGGCACGATGAACAACCGCGTGATGCGGTGCTCCTGGATCGCCGCCAGGTACGCCTCGGGGTCGAAGCGCGGCATCGTCACGATCGTCGAGCCCTGGAGCAGGCTCGCGTTCATCGCCATGATGAGGCCGAAGGCATGGTGGAACGGCGGCACGGCGAGGACCTTCTCGTCCTCGGCGTTCGGCGCGCCCAGGCTGATCTGGAGCACGTTCGCGACCATGTTGCGGTGCGTCAGCATCACCCCCTTGGGGGTGCCGGTGCTCCCGCTGGAATGCAGGAGGGCCACCACGTCGTCCGCGGGGTCGATGGACGGCTCGGGCGGGCCGTCGGCGCCGAGCAGCGCGGCGAACGGCGTCGCGCCGGCCGCCTCCCCGAACACCAGGACCTCCTCCACCTTCGTCCGGGCGGCGAGCGCCGCCGCCTTGGCCGCCTCGGCCGGGGAGACCACCAGCAGCCGCGCGCCGGCGTCGTTGAGATGGGCGGTGAGCTCGTCCGGCGTGTCGAGCGGGTTGAGCAGCACCACCGTCCCGCCCGCCATCGCGGCGGCGTGGAAGGCGATCGGGTACTCGGGCACGTTCGGCGCGAGCATGGCCAGCACGTCGCCCTTGCGGAAGCCGCGGGCGTGCAGCCCGGTGGCGGCCCGCCGCACCGCCGACGCGAACCCCCCGTAGGTGTACTCGCGGGCCCCCGCGACGTCGACGACCGCGGTCCGGCCGGCGTGCCGCTCCGCCCGGCCCAGCACGAAGGACGTCAGGGACGTCGCGGGCACGTCCACGGGCGGGTGCGGGCCCGTGAAGATCATGACGGGACCTCCGCGCGCTGGTAGGTCTTGAGGCCGGGCTGGTAGGCGCGCTTCTCGAACTGCTTCAGGGCGACATTGATCCACTCATTGGAGGTCAGCCGGGACAGCTCCCAGAGCTTCGCCTGGTCGTAGTCGATCGCCGCGGGCAGGTCGGTGGCCCGGTTGTGCTCGTAGACCTGCTTCGCCAGGGCCAGGGTGACGGGGTTCTTGTTGACGAGCATGCCGACGAGGCGGTCGGTCTCCGCGTCGAGCCGGTCGTGCGGCACGGCCTTGTTCACCAGCCCGTACTCGGCCGCCTGCGCCCCGGTGAACCGGTCGCCGGTCAGGATGTAGTAGAGCGCCGCCTTGCGGGGCAGGTTGTGGGCCGTCGCCCAGGTGGCGCCGCCCGCCGGGAAGATGCCGAAGTTGATCTCCGAGAGGCCGAACAGCGCCTTCTCGGACGCGATCGCCAGGTCGCAGAGCCCCGCCAGCAGCACCCCGCCGCCGAAGGAGAGCCCGTTCACCTTGGCCACGGTCACCGCCGGGAACGCCTTGATGCGCATGAACCAGTCGAGCGCCACCTTGTTGGTGCGGTAGAACTCCATCGGGTCGTCGAACGGCCTGAGGAAGCACTCCTCCAGGTCCATTCCGGCGCTGAAGCTGTCGCCCTTGCCGGTCGCCACGACCGCCTTGACGTTTCCGTCCGCCTCGATCAGGTCCAGGGCCCGGTTCATGTCCCGGTGCATCTGCGGGTTCATCGCGTTCTTCTTGTCCGGGCGGTTCAACTCGATCGTGGCCCGCGGTCCGTCGATCTCCAGGTTCAGAGTCTCCAGAGACGTCATGATTCGCTCTTCCTTTCGTCAGACGAGAGGTACCTGCGACCATGAGCATCACATATTGCGCGACCTTTTGACTTCTTCCGAATTGCCCTTCTGTGCCCTACCCGCGATGTCCGGCCGGGGCATCTTCCAGATTGCTCTAAAGCAACCGGCGATAATAAATAACACCCGCCCGGAGAATGCCGAAAGGGCCCGCGCCCGATGTGGCGGAGCGGCCGGCGGCGGCCCGCCGGCCGCCGGGGATTCACCCGGTGACCGTCTCCGGGACGGACGCCGCGCACCAGGCCGTCCGCCATCCGGCCGGCGGCGCGACCGGCAGCCGCACCACCGCCCGCGGGGGCCCGCCCACGGCGAGCGCGTCGAACACCCGCAGCTCGCCGCACCGGCGCGCGGCGTCCTGGACGGGCACCACCAGCCAGCCCGCCCCCTCCTGCGCACAGTGCGGATCCGGCGCGAACACCGGCCGGCCGACGCGCAGCCCCGGCCGGAGCGCGTGCTCGCCGGACAGGCCGGTCGCGAGGTCGTGCACGACGATCCGGGGCCCGTCCGCCGAGTTCGCGGTCCCGAACACGAACCGGCCGGCACGACCGGACGCCCGCTCGTCGAGGACGGCCGTCTCCAGCCCGTCGACCAACCGGCGCGTGGTCACCGACCCGGTGGCGGCATCGAGCACCCAGCGACGAAGATGCGGCCGATCCGGTTCCTCCGGTGAGGAGAACGCCCGAGCGCGGGAAACGCCGTCCAGGACGACCTGGTCGCCGTCGTCATAGGCGTTCACGACGTGGGGGACATAACAGGGCTCGATCTGCGTCCACCTCGGTTCCGCCCCCTGCGCGTCGCGCGGCAGGAGGCCGATGCGCGCGGGCCGGCCGGGCTTCCAGACATAGGGCAGGCGGGCGCCGATGAGTTCCGCGGCCCGGGAGTGGACGACGGGCAGGTCGAGGACCACCACGTACCGGCGGGTCAGCCCGACCGCCTGCATGAGCGGCGCACCGGGGAGCGAGAACGGCTCGGCCCGCACGATGGCGCCGTCAGGGGCCGCCACCAGGTGCTCGGCCTGGTCGAGGCCCGGATACGTGGCGATGGTGTGCCAGTGCGTCCCCCCGGCCTCGCGGACGGGCCGCGCGAATGCGGCGGGCCCCGGCCCCTCCCCGCCTGAAGGACGGCGGTCCGCGAACCACAGCGACGGTGCCAGCGCCGGAACCGGGCCGAGCGGGTCGTCGCGCCGGACGGGCAGTTCGGCTCGGAGCCACCACGCCTCTCCGCCCCCGAGCCGGATGCCCGAGAAGACGTGCGGCCCCGCGACGGCGCCTCCACCGGATCGGGCGGCGGTCACCGGATGCGCGCCGGAGAGGAGGAAGCAGCCGTCGAGCCCGGCGGGGAGGGCCCCCTGCACGCTGAGCACGTCGTGCGCCGCCGGCCCCCCGGCCGGGGCGGTCAGCCCCGTTCCCGGGTCTCCTCCGCGAACACCGGCGGTCATCGCACCAGCCCCCCTCTCGGAGCCGCGCCCCGTGGCCACATCTCGCGGGACACGTCGCATAACAGTGTTGTGAGAAACAATATCGGCGTTATGTAACACTGTCAATATGAGTCCGCGACGGCTGGACCCGCAGGTCCGCACAGACATCATCGACATCGCCGCCCGGCTCCTGGCCGACGAGGGCCCGCAGGCGCTCAGCACGCGGCGGATCGCCGCCGAGACGCGCAGCTCGACGATGGTCGTCTACACGCACTTCGGCTCGATGGGCGAGCTCGTGCGGGAGATGGTGTACGAGGGCTTCGCCCGGCTCCAGCGCCATCTCACGCAGGTGCGCGCCACCGCGGACCCGGTGGCCGACCTCGCGCTGCTCGGCCGTGCGTACCGGCACAACGCGCTGGCCAACTCGCACCTGTACGCGGTGATGTTCGGCGGCGCGGCACCGAGCGGCTTCACCCTGAGCGAGGCCGACCGCCGCCACGGGCGCTACACGCTGGGCACCATCGTCGAGTGCGCGGGCCGCTGCATCTCCGCGGGACGGTTCCGGCCCGCGGACGCCGAGCTGGTCGCGCACCACATGTGGAGCGCGACGCACGGGCTGATCACCCTGGAGCTGGGCGCGTACCTGATCGGCCCGTACGACGCCGACCACTGCTTCGAGTCCCAGCTGGTCTCGCTGATGGCCGGGGCCGGGGACGCCCACGACGACGCCGCCGCCTCGGTGGCGGCCTCCGCTGCGCGCTTCGCCCAGGAGGTCGCCGCGGCGATGGCCACCGCGGCGAGGTGAGCCCCGCTACAGCGGGATGTTGCCGTGCTTGCGCTGCGGGCCGGCCCGCCGCTTCTCCCGCAGCATGGCCAGGCCGCGGGCGACCGCCGCGCGCGTGTCCGCCGGATCGATCACGTCGTCCACCAGTCCCAGCTCGGCGGCGTAGTACGGGTGCATGAGCTGGTCGGAGTACTCGGCGATGAGTTCCGCGCGCAGCCCCGCGGGATCGGCCGCGGCGGCCAGCTCCCGGCGGAACAGCACGTTCACCGCGCCCTCCGCGCCCATGACCGCGATCTCGTTGGTCGGCCAGACCAGCGAGAGGTCACAGCCGACCGACCGGGAGTCCATCACGATGTACGCGCCGCCGTAGGCCTTCCGGACGATCACCTGCACCCGGGGCACCGTCGCCTCGCAGTAGGCGTACAGCAGCTTGGCGCCATGCCGGATGACCCCCGCGTGCTCCTGGTCGACGCCCGGCAGGAACCCCGGCACGTCCACCAGCGTCACCAGCGGGATCCCGAACGCGTCGCAGAACCGCACGAACCGCGCCGCCTTCTGCGCCGCGTCCGCGTCCAGCACCCCGGCCAGCACCATCGGCTGGTTGGCGACCACACCGGCGACCTCGCCGTCGATGCGGGCGAGCGCGCAGATCACGTTCTTCGCCCAACCCTCGTGCAGTTCGACGAAGTCCTCCTCGTCGACGATCTCGGCGATCACCTCGCGCATGTCGTACGGCCGGTTCGGCTCGACCGGCACGATCTCGGCCAGCCGCGGCCTCCGGTCGGCCGTCGCGCCGCACGACCCGCCGGCGGGCGCCGGCTCCAGGTTGTTGGCGGGCAGCAGCGACACGAGGTAGCGCACCTCCTCCAGGCAGGTCTCCTCGTCGTCGTGGACGAACGTGGCCACGCCCGACCGGCCGCCGTGCACCTCCGCCCCGCCGAGCTCGGCGTGCGTGACCCGCGTGCCGCTGACCGCCTCGACCACGTCGGGTCCGGTCAGGTAGAGATGCGCGGTGTCGCGCACCATGAAGGTGAAGTCGGTCAGCGCGGGCGAGTAGGCCGCGCCCCCGGCGCACGGCCCGAGCACCACGCTGATCTGCGGGATCACCCCCGACGCCTGGACGTTGCGGTAGAAGATCCCGCCGTACCCGTTCAGGGACATCACGCCCTCCTGGATCCGGGCACCACCGCTGTCGTTCAGCCCGATGAGGGGGGCGCCGTTCGCCAGCGCCAGGTCCATCACCTTGTGGATCTTCTCGGCGTGCGCCTCGCCGAGCGACCCGCCGAACACGGTGAAGTCCTGGACGTAGACGAACACCCGGCGGCCGTGGACCGTGCCGGATCCGGCGACCACGCCGTCGGTGGCCGGCCGGTTCTCGCTGATCTTCATGCCGCGGGCGCGGTGCCGCCGGTGCATCTCGATCTCGACGAACGAGTCCGCGTCCAGCAGCAGGTCGAGCCGCTCGCGGGCGGTCCGCTTGCCGAGCGCGTGCTGCCGCTCGACCGCTTCCTCGCGCCCGGCGATCGTGGCGGCGCTCAGCCGCTCGCGCTGCTCGCGCAGGCCCGCCATGGTCCGGGCGGTCTCCGGTGGCGCGGCGGGCGGTGCCGGCCGGGCCCCGGCCGCCCTCCCGTTCGGCCGCGGCACCGGAACCGGAACGAAATCGACCTCCGAAGTGCTCACCGCCCCTCCTTCCCCGCTCGGCGGCGTGTTCCCGGGGCCGGCGACGAACGCCGCCCGTCCCCCACCCTGCCCGTCCGCGATCACCGCGGCATCTCCGAGCATGCGGAGCGCGATCCGCCGTCGGGAACGGCAGCAGGACGCCCGGTCACGCCCCGCCGCTCGGCGGCGAGGGACCGGTGGCGCGAACGGTGCCGTGTCGGCGCCGGTGGCCGGCGCCCATCACCTTCGGGCGGGAGCAGGTCCGGCCGATTACGGCCGAACACCGGCGCGGATTCATTAGCGGCCGAATTGCGAAGCGCCGCGCCGCGAGTTGGGAACCGGCATTGGCGCGGAGGGCGTTCGCGCGTCACTCGCCCGCGTCAGGCGGGCTGTTCGTCCCCCTGCCCCAGGAGGCCCAGGTAGCCGGCGCTCACGATGACCTCGGCGGCCGAGACATAACCGCTCGGGTCCTTCGGGACGGTGGTCGCCAGGCCGTCGACATAGCGGTTGAACATGCAGAACGCCGCGGCGATGAGGACCGTGTCGTGGATCTCGATGTCGGTCGCGCCGGCCTTCCGGGCGGCGGCCACGTCCTCGTCCTGCACGTGCTTGCCGCCGCGCTGGACGGCGGCCGCCACCTGCAACAGCGCCTTCAGCTTGTCCGGTATCGGGGCGCTGGCGGCATCGGCGCGGACCTGGTCCACCAGCGGCATCCCCTCCGGGAGCTGGGCCGCCGCGAACGCCGCGTGCGAGGAGGTGCAGAAGTCGCAGTCGTTGAGCCGGGAGACGTAGGAGGCGATCAGTTCCCGTTCGCCGCGGCTCAGCGTGCTCGGCCCGCGCAGCAGGATCTCGGCCAGCTCGGACATGGGCCGGGCGGTCTCGGGCCGGTATTCGAATAGGGAGCCGATCCCGACTGCGTCGCTGTTCAGGGGGATATGGGGCACGACCACTCCTTCGGGCACACGGGTACGAAGGTCGACTTCACCGAAAAGCATAGAAGGAGATTCCCGGCATGGCGATGCTCCGGGTGCCCATTTCTGGTGAATACCCGTGTCCGCGGCCGATCGACACTGCGGATGCCAATACATCGCAGCGGGGCGGAGACCGGGCCCGGCACCCCACGGACGGGTGATCACAGCGTCCGGGGCGCGGCCTCCGGCGCGGGAAGCGCGCCGGAGGCCATGTCCTCGTCACCGCCGGCGGGCCGTCGGCCCGGCGGCAGGTCACCGGCCTGGAGCCTCGGCCGGCCGGTGAGGCGTGAGGACATCGTCTAGCAGTGCGGGACCTTGCCCTTCACGATCCGGATGTACCGGCCCGCGACCCATTCCTTGGTGGAGATGCCGAGCCGGTACCATCTGCGGTCGCCCTTGACCGACTCGCCCCAGGTCCAGCATTTGATATCGACGATCTGGCCCGACCGCAGCCAGCCCAGGCGCCTGGAGTGGGTGGTGGGCATGGCGCGGATCGCCAGCCTGCCGCGGGAGGTCACCTTTCCCTTGGCGTAGTGGTCGACGCGGGCCGCGGGGGCGGCCACGGTCGAACTCTGCACGGCCGCCTGGCGCGCCGGAACGGTGCTCGCCGTCGCGGGCGTCATGCCCATTCCCGTGACGACGGCGGCTGCCATCGCCGTGCTGATCAGTGTTGCTCGGATGCTCTGTCGCACGCGTTCCTCCTGCTTGTTCCGGGTTTGGATGGGTCGGGGCCCATCTGACCGGGCGTCCTGCGGGGAGGTCGGCTAGCCGCGACCACGGCCGCCCGGGAAAAGGATCCCGCACTTGAATAATTCCGTCGCCTTTTCAGTGTGAAATCTCTCGCACGGGTATCGGTCATGTCACCAGACGGGCGACGAATTTCCGAAGTAAGTGCATCAAAATTGGCCGAGAAATCGAAGAATTTCATCGGATTCCGCGCTTTAGCGGAGATTTACTGATTACCGACTCATGGCGCCGCGGAGGCGCCGCCGCGCGATCCGGCCGCCGGGCCCGGCTGGCCACCGTCCGCGGCGCTGTCTAGGATGCCGCGCAGAGGATCGAACGGAGCCGAGCCCGCCCCTCACTCCGCCGGTCGCGGTTCCGCCGTGGCCGGATCACGCTTCGAAGGGGTCGGCGACCAAGTGCGGATGCGCGGGGGCAGGGACGCGGCGGACGGGCGCGGCGGACGCGGCGGACGGGGCGGCAGGAGGCGCCGCGGCAAGGCGCTGCCGGCGGTGGTGGCCGCGGCGGTCGCGATCACGCTGGCCGTCGACGTCGCGGTGATCGTCTCGGGCCGGGTGGACGACACCGGCGGCGCCCGTCCCGAGGACCGGGGCGGGCTGGTCTCGGTGGCCCGGGAGCCCGCTCCCCCGCCCGCCGCGGTCGCACCGCTCACCCGGCGGCTCACCCCGCACGTGCTGATCGCCGGAACCGCCCCGCTGACGCCGGCCGTGGTGGCGCGGGCAGGCCGGATCAAGGGCGTGGCGGGCGTCGCGGTCGTCGACGCGGCCCGCGCGCAGGTCGGCGGGCGGCAGGTCGGGCTGCTCGGCGTCGACCCGTCCACGTTCCGGGCCTTCGCGCCCCAGCAGACCGCCGAGTCCGACCAGCTCTGGCAGACCGTCGCGACCGGCGGCCTCGCCGTGTCGTTCGACCTGAGCCGGGACGGTTCGATGCCGCTCGGCCAGGTGGTGCCCGCGGGCAGCAGCTCCCGGCCCGGACAGGTGCGGGTCGGCGCCTACGCCACGATGGGCATCGGCGACGTCGACGCGGTCGTCTCCCGGGCCCAGGCCCGCGCCCTCGGCATGCCGGACGGGAACGGGCTGGTGCTGAGCGCCCCCAAGGCCGACGCGGGCAAGCTCGCCAAGACCCTCAAGGCCATCCTGCCGCGCGGGACGAAGGTCGCCGTGCTGCCGGGGGCCCGCACCGCCCCCGCCAAGGCCGCGCGACCCAAGGCGCCGCCGAAGGTGACCGGACGGCCCGACGGGGCGAGCGGGGCGCGCTCACCGGTCAGCGGCAACATGATGACGCCCACGATGCGCGCCGTGGTGCTGGCCGTCGACGGGATGTTCGGCCCGTTCCCCACCATCGGCTGCTACCGGGGCGCGGGCGATCCGCAGGACCACGGCGTCGGCCGCGCCTGCGACTTCATGGAGAGCACCGCGGGCCGGATGCCGAGCGCGGGCGCGCGGCGGCACGGCGACCAGGTGGCCGCGTACGCCATCGGCAACGCGCGGCGCCTCGGCATCTCCTACGTCATCTGGAGGCAGCACATCTGGAACGTGCGGGGCGGCGGCTGGCGGCCGATGGAGGACCGCGGCAGCCTCACCCAGAACCACTACGACCACGTGCACATCTCGGTCCTGCGCTGACCCGCGCCCGTCCGCCCGGGAGGCCGGATGCGGCCGGAGCGGCGGCACCGGCGGCTACGGGAGCGCCTGCTCGCACCACACGGCCTTGCCCGTGGCGGTGCGCCGGACGCCCCACCGCTGCGCGAGCCGTCCGACCACGTGCAGGCCGCGGCCCGTCTCGGCCGCGCCCGCGTCGTCGTGGTGGCGGATGCGCGGGCGCCCGTCGGAGGAGTCGAAGACCTCGCAGACCAGCCCGCCCTCGCGGACCAGCCGCAGCGTGATCCGGCCGCCGGTGTGCCGGATCGCGTTGGTGACCAGCTCGGAGGCGAGCAGGACGGTGGAGTCGGCCATCTCGTCCAGCCCCCAGCGGGACAGCCGGTCGCGGATCAGCCCGCGCGCCCGGCGGACCGCGGCCGGGTCTGCGGGCAGCTCCCAGGACGCGTGCTGGTCGGCGGGGATGCGGTGCAGGCGGGCGACGAGCATCGCGATGTCGTCACGGTGCTGGTCGTCGTAGACGCCGTCCAGCGCGGCCTGGCACAGCTCCTCCAGGGGGCGGGCGGCGGCGCCCCGCGCGAACGTGTCGCGCAGCCGGGCCAGGCCGTCGTCGATGTCGCGGGCCCGGTTCTCCACCAGGCCGTCGGTGTAGAGGAACAGCAGCGTGCCGTCCTCCACGGTGAACTCGCGGCTGGACACCGGGCCGTCGCCGACGCCGAGCGGCGGCGCGGGCGGCACGTCGAGGTAGGCGGCGTCGGCGTCCGGCGGGGCCAGCAGCGGCGGCAGGTGCCCGGCGCTGGCCACCTCGCAGCGTCCGGTGACCGCGTCGTACTCGACGTAGGCGCAGGTGGCGAAGTGCGGTTCGCGCTCGCCCAGGGTCCGCATCAGCGAGTCGAGCCGCTCCAGGGCCTCGGCCGGCGGCAGCTCCAACCCGGCGAGCGTGTGGATGGCGGTGCGCAGCCGGCCCATCGTCACCGCGGCCCGCACGCCGTGCCCGGCGACGTCGCCGACCACCAGCGCGACGCGGGCGCCGGGCAGCGCGATCGACTCGTACCAGTCGCCGCCGACCTCGATCAGCCGGCTGCCGGGCAGGTAGCGGTGGTGCACCTCGACCGGCGACGGCGCCGACAGCCCGGTCGGCAGCAGGCTGCGCTGGAGGGTGAGCGCGGTCGCGCGCTCGCGGCCGTACCGGCGGGCGCTCTCGATGAAGATCGCCGCCCGGGACGCGAACTCCATCCCGATCTCGACGTCGTAGGCGTCGAACGGCCGGTGCGCGATGGTGCGGGTGCACACGAAGAAGCCGAGCACCGTGCCGTCCGCGGTGATCGGCAGCAGCAGCAGCGAGGCGCCCTTGAGCAGGTCGGCGACCGGCGGGCGGCGCCAGTCGGCGGCGATCCGCGCCGCGCCGTCGCCGCCGAGCCCGGTCAGCACCGGCTCCCCGCCTTCGATGCACCGCACGTAGGGGGTGCCGGCCGGGTAGGCGAGGGTCTCGCCGGTGGGGAAGGTGGCGTCCCAGGCCGGGTCGCCGTCGTCGAACCCGATGGCCATCCGGCGCAGCGGCCGCTCGCCGCCGGACCCGGGCGGTTGGTCGTCGTCGACCAGGCTCTCCAGCAGCAGGAGCGCACCGGAGTTGCAGAAGTGCGGGACGAGCACGTCCATCATCCCGCGGGCCAGCAGGTCGAGGTCGAGGGTGGCGCCGATGCGGGGCAGGGCGTCGTCGAGCAGCGCGCGGCGGATGACGGCCGGGTCGAGGAACCGGTCGGCGAGCGGCACCGGCACCCGGATCACCGCGAGCGCGGCGAGGTCGGGGGCGCCGCCGCTCATCGGGTGGACGGTCACCACCGCGTCGAGGGCCGCCCCCGACGCGGTGCGGACGGTGAGCATGGCGGTGCGCTCGCGCTCGGCCCGCACCGCCTCCAGCAGCGGTTCCAGCGCGCCCTCGATCACCTGGTCAAGCCGGGCCCCCAGCAGCTCGTCCGGGTTCGCGGCCAGGACCCCCGCCGCGTTGCGGTCGAACTGGAGAATTCTCCCCGACGAATCCATGCCGAGAATCAGAATTCGGGTGGACGACTCCATCGCTCGATTATGGGACATACAACGGCCCGATGAGACCGATATGCCCACGGACACGTGCCTGGGGCGCGCCGGGAATGCAATTCCGCCGCTATCGCAGCGGCCGACCTCATCGATATCGGGCGTCCAGATACCGCGCCCGGGCGCCAATTCCGGACGGGTGGCCGGGGCCACGGCTCCTTCCCGCCGTCAGCAGGGACCGGACGGCTCCGCTGGACGCGGCAGTGTCCGCGCGGCGTACGCGAGCTTGCCGGGGTTCAGCACGGTGCGGATCGCGACGATCCGGTCACCGTCGATCTCGGCGACGCCCGGCGCGCCGTCATGGGCGGCCGAACGCCTGCGGCGGCGGGACGGGGGCAGTGATCTCCTCACCGTCGTGCAGCGGCGCGGCCCCGCCGCAGAACGCGGCGAGGTCGCCGCCCTCCACCAGGCGGGCCCGCGCGATGCCGCCGGCGGCGCGGCGGCCCAGCTCGGCGGACGGCAGCGGCGCGTGCGACGCGGCGACGATCAGGTTGCCGAACCGCCGGCCGCGCAGCACGCCCGGGTCGGCGAGCAGCAGCGTGTGCCGGAACACCGAGCGCACGGTCGCGGCCACCCGGCGCGCGTACGGCAGCCGGAACCCGTCCGCGACGTTGACCATGTAGGCGCCGCCCGACCGCAGCACCCGCTCGACGTCCAGGACGAACTCGCGGGTGGCGAGCTCGACCGGCATCGACGCCTCGGCGAAGGCGTCCAGCACCACCAGGTCGTCGGCCCCGTCGGGGACCGCCGCGAGCCCGGTGCGCCCGTCGGTGATGCGGATCTTGAGGCCGGGCACGTGCTTGACCGGCAGCCGCTCGCGGACGACCTGGACCAGCTCGGCGTCCGGCTCCAGCACCACCTGCCGGGAGCCCGGCCTGGTCGCGGCGATGTAGCGGGGCAGCGTGCAGCCCGCCCCGCCGACGTGCACCGCGTCGAGCGGCGCGCCGGGCGGGCCGAGGCAGTCGGCCAGGTCGCCCATCAGCCGCATGTACTCGAAGTCGAGGTGGGTGGGGTCGGCGAGGTCGACGTAGGACTGTGGCACGCCGCCCACGCACAGCATCCAGCCGCCCTCGCGCTCGGTGTCGCGCAGTAGCTCGGCCTCTCCGCCGGCGACCTCGTAGCGGACGGGCGGCGGCGCGGCCATGTCCTTCTTGCGTGCCATGTCCCCACCCTACGGAACCCTCGGGGCTAGGCGGTCAGGGTCTCCTCGGCGGCGAAGTGGCAGGCGCTCGGATGGGCCGAGCCCTCCCTGGCCTCCAGCGCCGGCTCCTCCTCCGCGCAGATGTCGGCGGCCTTCCAGCAGCGGGTGCGGAAGCGGCAGCCGGACGGCGGGTCCAGCGGGGACGGCGGCTCGCCCTCCAGCGTGATCTGGTCCGCCCAGCCCGCGAACTCGGGGTCGGGGACCGGCACCGCCGACAGGAGGGCCTGGGTGTAGGGGTGGGTCGGGTGCTCGTAGATGCGGGACTGGTCGCCGGTCTCCACCACCTTGCCGAGGTACATCACCGCGATGCGGTCGGAGATGTGCCGGACGGCGGCCAGGTCGTGCGCGATGAACACGTAGGCCAGGCCCAGCTCGCGCTGGAGGTCGCCGAGCAGGTTCATCACCTGGGCCTGCACCGAGACGTCCAGCGCCGACACCGGCTCGTCGCAGACGATCACCTCGGGGCGCAGCGCCAGCGCGCGGGCGATCCCGACCCGCTGCCGCTGCCCGCCGGAGAACTGGTGCGGGTAGCGGCTGACGTGGCCGGGGTCGAGCCCGACGAGCTCCAGCAGCTCCTGCACGCGGGCGCGGCGCTCCCCCTTGGGCGCGACCTCCGGGTGGATCGCGAACGGCTCGCCGACGATGTCGCCGACCGTCATCCGCGGGTTGAGCGAGGAGTAGGGGTCCTGGAGCACCATCTGGACGCGGCGGCGCAGCGCCCGCAGCTCGCCCTTGGGGAGGGTGAAGATGTCGCGGCCGTCGAACCGGACCGTCCCGGCCGTCGGGCGCTCGGCGGCCAGCAGCAGCTTGGCGAGGGTCGACTTGCCGCAGCCCGACTCGCCGACCACGCCGAGGGTCTCGCCGCGGCGCAGCTCGAGGTCGACGCCGTCGACGGCCTTGATCCGGCCCACCTCGCGCTTGACCACCACGCCGCGGGTGACCGGGTAGTGCTTGACCAGGCCCTCGACCTGGAGGATCGGCGGGTCAGCGGGCACCGTGGACCTCCTCGGCGAAATGGCAGGCGGCGGCGTGCCCGGGACCGACCGTGACCAGCGGCGGCCGTTCGGCGGCGCAGACCGCCTCGGCCCGGGGGCAGCGCGGCCGGAACGGGCAGCCGGGCGGCAGCGCGGCCGGGTCCGGCGGCGCGCCCTTGATCGGCACCAGCGGCCCGCCGCGCTGGTCCAGCCGGGGCACCGAGGCCAGCAGCCCGGCGGTGTAGGGGTGCGCGGGCCGGGCGTACAGCTCGCGGGCGGGGGCCTGCTCGGCGACCGACCCGGCGTACATCACCACGATGCGGTCGGCGACGCCCGCGACGACGCCGAGGTCGTGGGTGATCAGCACCAGGCCCATCCGCAGCTCGTCCTGGAGCTCGGCGAGCAGCCGCATGATCTGCGCCTGGACGGTGACGTCGAGCGCGGTGGTCGGCTCGTCGGCGATGAGCACGTCGGGCTCCAGCGCCAGCGCCATCGCGATCATGATGCGCTGCCGCATCCCGCCGGAGAACTGGTGCGGGTAGTCGCCGAGCCGCTGCCGGGCCGAGGGGATCCTGACCCGTTCCATCAGCTCGACGGCCTTGTCCCGGGCCGGTTTGCGGCGCAGGCCGCGGTGCACCCGGTACATCTCGGTGATCTGGTCGCCGACGGTGAAGACGGGGTTGAGCGCGCTGAGCGCGTCCTGGAAGATCATCGAGATCCGGTCGCCGCGGAACGCGCGGCGGCGGCGCTCGGGCAGCCCGAGCAACTCCTCGCCGCGCAGCCGCACCGACCCCTGGGTGACCCGGGCAGGCGGGGTGTCCAGGATGCCCATCACGGCCTGGGCGGCGACGCTCTTGCCCGACCCCGACTCCCCCAGGATCGCGACGGTCTCGCCCTCGGCGAGGGTGTAGGACAGGCCGTTGACCGCCTGGACGTCACGGCCGCGCACGCGGAACTCCACGTGCAGGTCGTCCACCTCCAGCAGGTGGCCGTCCTCGGGGGCGTCGCGCGGCGGCGGGACGGCGTCCGGCTCCTTCGTCAGCTCCATTGCCTACCGTAGTTTCGGGTCGAGGGCGTCGCGGACCGCGTCGCCGAGCATCAGGAAGCTCAGCACCGTGGCCGACAGGAACACCGCGGGGAACAGCAGCAGGTGCGGGTGGTCGACGAAGTACGACTGCGCCAGGTTGAGCTGGAGCCCCCACGACACCTGCGGGTACTGGAGGCCGACGCCGAGGAAGTCCAGCGTGGCCTCCCCCGCGATCACGTTGCCGACGTTGAGGGTGGCCACCACGATCACCGGGGCGATCGCGTTCGGCAGGATGTGCCGGGTCATGATCCGCCGGTCGGACGCGCCGAGCAGCCGGGCGGCCTGCACGTAGTCGGCGTCCCGGACCGCGATCACCTGCGCCCGCATGATCCGGATCATGGTGGTCCAGCCGAGCAGCACCAGCACCAGCGTCATCGCGCCGGGCCCGTGGCTCGGGAAGGCGACCAGGATGACGGTGGCGCCCAGCACGAACGGCAGCCCGAAGAACACGTCGGTGATCCGGGCGATCAGCGCGTCCAGCGGCCCGCCGTAGTAGCCGGCCAGCATCCCGAACACCAGCGCGATCAGGAACGCGAACAGCGTGACCGCGACGCCGATCAGCAGGGTGGGCCGGGCGCCGTGCACGACGTGCGAGAAGTAGTCGCAGCCGGCCAGGTCGGTGCCGAACCAGTGGTCGCCGGACGGGCCGAGCTTAGACAGGTTGGGGTCGCAGCCCTGGTTGACGCCCCGGCCGGTGAACAGGCTGGGGAACAGCGCCATCGCGGCGACCAGCGCAAGGATCACCAGCGAGCCCCAGAACACCCAGCGCCCGCGCAGCTCCCGCCACGCGTCGTGCCAGAGCGACGCCGCCTGCCCGCCGACCGTCCCGCCCGCCTCCGCGACGGCCGCCGCGCTGGTGCCGGGCGCGCCGGCTCCCGCGCCGGGCGCGGGGGCGGGGACAGGACCGGCCGGCCCGGTCGGATCCACTTCCTTGTGTTTGGTCACTCGTACCGGATCCTCGGGTCGAGCCAGCCGTACAGCAGGTCCACGATCAGGTTGACCAGCAGGAAGATCAGGACCAGCAGGGTGACCGCTCCGACCACCACCGGCCCCTCCTTGAGCTGGATCGACTGGAACACCTGCTGCCCGACGCCGGGCAGGTTGAAGATGCCCTCGGTGACGATCGCGCCGCCCATCAGCGAGCCGAAGTCCACACCGAGGTAGGTCACCACCGGGATCAGCGAGTTGCGCAGCGCGTGCCGCCCGACCACCCGCGTCCGGCCGAGGCCCTTGGCGCGCGCGGTGCGCACGTAGTCGGCGCGCAGGTTCTCGGCCAGGCTGGTGCGGGTCAGCCGCGCCACGTACGACAGGCCGAGCGAGCCGAGCACCATGCCGGGCAGCAGGTAGCTCACCGGCCAGCCCTGGTCGGTCCCCGCGGACGGGAAGATCTTCCAGTTGAGCCCGAACACGATCTGCGCGGTGTAGCCGAGCACGAACACCGGGACCGCGATCAGCAGCGTGGTGCCGCCGAGCACCAGGGTGTCGGCGAGCCTGCCGCGCCGCAGCCCGGCCCAGGCGCCGAGCGCGATCCCGACGACCAGCTCGAACGTCCAGGCGGTGAGGGCGAGCTGCGCCGTCACCACCCAGCGCCCGCTGAGCATCTCCGAGACCTTCTGGCCGGTGTAGTTCTCGCCGAGGTCGCCCTGGAACAGCCCGAACATGTACTTGGCGTACTGGACCAGCACCGGGTCGTTCAGGTTGTACCGGTCCCGGAGCGTGTTCAGCACGTTCTCCGGGACCGGCTTGTCACCCGCGAGCGCCTGGATCGGGTCGCCCGGCAGCGCGAACACCAGCAGGTAGATCAGCAGCGTGGTGCCGATGAAGACGGGGATCGCCTGGAGCAGGCGCCGTAGGACGTAGCGCCACATCGGGGGCTACTTCACCGTCACTTCGTTGGCGAGCAGCCCGGTGGCGTACGCGGTGATGGTGACGTTGCCCACCTTCTCGGACCGGCCGCCCTGCCCGGCCCAGGTCCACAGCGGGATCATCGGCATCTCGCGCAGCGCCACGTCCTCGGCCTGGTTGTAGAACTTGACCGCCTCGGCCCCGCTCGGCGCCTGGTTGCCCTTGGCGATGAAGCCGTCGAACTCCTTGTTCTTCCACGTCATCTTGTTGCCGATGCCCCACATGCTCTCGAGGTAGTTCTGGGCGCTGGGGTAGTCGGCCTCCCAGTTCTGCCGGTAGGGGCCCTTCTCCTCGTGCGCCGACAGCATCGAGAAGTAGTCCGAGGAGGGGACCTGCCGGAACTGGACGTCCTTGATACCGAGGTTCTGCTTCAGCGAGTTCGCGACGATCTGCATCCACTGGTAATAGGTCGGCTGCGCGTTGGAGAAGTACAGCTCCAGCGACCCCTTGAACCCGCCGGCCTTCTCGAACAGTTCCTTGGCCTTGGCCGGGTTGTAGGCGCACAGGTCACCGCAGGCGTTCGGGCGGTGCCCCTCGATGATCGGCGGGAGCAGCGAGTCGGCGGGGATGTAGTCGCCGTTGTAGACCGCCTTGTTGATGCCCTGGCGGTCGATGGACATCGAGATCGCCTTGCGCAGGTCGGGGTTCCCGAACCGGTCGTCGAACAGCGGGAAGCCGAGGTAGTCGATGGTGCCCATCTTGCGGGGCAGGAACCGGTCGCCGAGCAGCCGCTTGGCCTCGGGGACCTTGGCCGCCGGGATGGTCTGGAGGACGTCGAGCCGGCCGGCCCGCAGGTCGGTGTAGGCGGTGTCGGCGCTGGAGTAGCTCTTCCAGGTGTAGCCCTTGTTCTGGGGCTTGCGCGATCCCTTGTAGGCCGCGAACGGCACCAGCTTGACCTGCTTGTTCCGCTCCCAGTCGCCGCTCATCTGGTATGGGCCGTTGCCGATCGGGTGGTCGTCGAACTTCTTGAGCGCCCCGGCGTCCTTGAACGCCGCCTTCGGCATCGGCGCGAACGCCGGGTAGGTCAGCAGCAGCGGGAACTGGTTGAAGCTGTCGTTCAGCGTGACCTTCAGCGTGGTCGCGTCGACCACCTCGAGCCCCGACAGCTTGTCGCTCTTCGGCTTGGCCTTGGGGTCCTCGGGGTTGATCTCGGCGTACCCCTTGATGTGCGAGAAGTACTCGTTGGCCTCGTAGGCGTTGGGCCCGTAGGCGGCGTTGTTCCACGCGTCGGCGAAGTTGGACGCCTCGACCGGCTCGCCGTTGTGGAAGGTGCGGCCGGGCTGGAGCTTGATCGTCCAGACCTTCTGGTCGTCGCTCTCCAGCGACTGCGCCGCCAGGTTGACCGGCTTGCCGTCCTTGCTGAGCCCGACCAGGTTGTCGAACAGCCCGCTCAGGACGTCGAAGGAGTAACTGCTGGTGGTGTTGCCCGGGACCAGGTGGTCGGGCTCCGAATGGCCCGCGGTGAAAGTGCCGTCGGACGACGTCGACCCGCCGCCGCAGGCCGACAATCCGAGCGACGCCGTCAACGCGACCGCGGCGAACCCCGCGGCCCGCCGGCCCGTTCCCCTGAGGCTGGTCATGCTTCTCCTCCGCTGCCCGCCGGCCACGACGCGGCCCGCGCTGTTCAGGCACTGTCGTGCCACCGGCCCGATTTCGGTACGCACCTGAACGAACCGTCACCGGATCGATACCATCGTGATCATTCGTTGACAGAGGTCAGCGCGCCCGGCAATTAAAGGAACCCTGCGAAAGGCGACCGAATGTCCCGGCCCGAGATGTCCGTTCCGCCGACGGCCGTCGACGAGGTGACGGAGCTCTGCGCCGCCCTCATCCGCCACGACACGACCAACGAGGGCGAGGGCGAGGCGCGCGGCGAGCGGGCAGCGGCCGAGTACGTCGCGACGCTGCTGGACGAGGTCGGAGCGGAGGCCGCCGTCGTCGAGTCGGCTCCCGGCCGGGCGAGCACGCTCGCCCGGATCCCGGGCACCGACCCGTCCCACCCCGCGTTCCTCGTGCACGGGCACCTGGACGTGGTGCCCGCCGACCCGGGCGAGTGGAGCGTGCACCCGTTCTCCGGCGAGGTCCGCGACGGATGCGTGTGGGGCCGCGGCGCGGTCGACATGAAGGGCACGCTCGCGATGACGCTGGCGACCGTCCGGCAGCGGCTGCGCGAGGGCCGCCGCACCCGCGGCGACCTGGTGCTGGCCTTCCTCGCCGACGAGGAGTGCACCGGCGACTACGGCTCGCGGTACGTGGCGCGCGAGCACCGGGGGCTGTTCACCGGCTGCGCCGAGGCGATCAGCGAATCGGGCGGGTTCAGCGTCGACGCCGGCGGCGCCCGGATCTATCCGATCGCGACCGGCGAGCGCGGCACCATGTGGATGCGGCTGACCGCGCGCGGCTCCGCCGGGCACGGCTCCAAGCCCGCGCCCGACAACGCGGTCGCCGAGCTGGCGCACGCGGTCTCCCGGCTCGCCGCCCACGAGTGGCCGGTCCGGCTGACCTCCGGTGTCCTGGCCCTGCTGGACGGCCTGGCGGACGCGCTCGGCACCACCATCGACCACGACCGGCTCGACGAGGAGGCGCGGCGCCTCGGCGGCGTCGGGCGGCTGTTCGAGGGGACGATCCGCAACTCGGCCAACCCGACCCGCCTCGACGCCGGCTACAAGGTCAACGTCATCCCCGGCACCGCGACCGCGCAGGTCGACGGCCGCTACCTGCCCGGCACCGGCGAGGAGTTCCTGGCCACCGTCGACCGGCTGCTCGGCCCGAAGGTCACCCGCGAGTTCATCAACTACGAGGAGGCGCCCGCGGCCGATCCCGCCGGGGCGACGTTCGCGGCGCTCGCGGGCGCGCTGCGCGCCGAGGACCCGGCGGCGCGCCCCGTCCCGTACGTGATGGCGGGCGGCACCGACGCCAAGTCGTTCAACCGGATCGGCATCACCAGCTTCGGCTTCGCGCCGCTGCTCCTCGGCCCGGACCTGGACTACCTGGGCATGTTCCACGGCGTCGACGAGCGGGTCCCGGTCGAGGGCCTTCGCTTCGGCACCCGCGTCCTCGACCGGTTCCTGGACACCCGCTGACCGCCGCGCCCCGGACGGCAGGAGGCCCCCTCGGACCGGGCACCGGCTGGACGAAGGGGACGTCGTGGCGGTTCGGGGTCGTGGCAGACTGACCAGGCGGAATCGAGCACACGGGGGGCGGAATGGCGGACTTCAGCGCGGCCACGGCGGTCGAGCCGAGAACCGGAGCGGGGACGGGAGCGGACGGCCACGAGTTCGACGCCGCGCTGGACGAGCAGTGGAGCGTCGGCGGCAAGCTGCACGGGGGCTACCTGCTGGCGGTCCTCGGCCGCGCGGCGGCGCGGGCGAGCGGCGTCGCGCATCCGCACCTCACCGCCATCGGCGGGGCGTTCGTCGAGCCGCCCGCCCCCGGGCCGGCGGTCGTGGCCGTCGAGGTGCTGCGGGCGGGCCGCGGCACCACCCAGCTCCGCGCCCGACTGTCCCAGGACGGCCGGCCCTGCGTGGAGGCGCTGATCACGCAGGGCCTCCTGGAGGAGGGCGAGGCGTGGTGGACCTCCTCCGAGCCCGTCGACCTCCCGCCCGAGCGGGACTGCTTCCCGATGCCCCCCGAGGCGCCGGGCGCGGGCCTGCGGGTGGCGCTGATGGAGGTCGTCGAGCAGCGGCTCAACCCCGCCGACCTCGGGTTCGCCGCGGGCGAGCCGGGCCGCCGCGGCACGGTGTCGGGATGGCAGCGGCTGGCCGACGGCTCCGACTGGGATCCGCTCAGCCTGCTGGTCGCGCTCGACCCGGTCCCGCCGGTCTCCTACGACCTCGGGCTGCCGGGCTGGGCGCCGACCGTGCAGTTCGGGGCCTACATCCGGCGGCTGCCCGCGCCCGGTCCGGTGCGGGTGCGGATGACCGCGACCGAGGTGGCGGGCGACCGGATGGACGAGGTGGCCCACGCCTGGGACGGCAAGGACCGCCTCGTCGCGCAGGCCACCCAGTTCGCCGCGGTCCGCGTCCCCCGCTGATCCGGCCCTCCCCCGCCGCGCCTCAGAGGAGGGCGGGGGCCAGCTCGCGCCACTCGGCCATCGGAAGCTCCGACGGGTCGGCCGTCAGCACCTGCACGCAGACGTGGTCGGCCCCGGCGGCGAGCTGGTCCTCGACCCGCGCGCGGATGGCGTCCACGTCGCCGTAGGCGACGATGGCGTCGACGAGGCGGTCGCTCGGGCCGCCCACGATGTCCTCGTCGCCGAAGCCGAGCCGCCGGACGTTGGCCGTCTGGTGGGACTCCACCGCGAGGTACCCGGCGACGTGCTCGCGGGCGGTCACGCGGGCGCGGGCGCGGTCGGTGTCCAGGACGACCGCCTGCTCGACGCCGAGGAACGCGTCCGGCCCCATGATCTCCCGGGCCCGCGCGGTGTGCTCGACCGGGACGAAGTAGGGGTGCGCGCCCCCGACCCGCTCCGCCGCCAGCGCGAGCATCTTCGGGCCGAGCGCGGCCAGGACGCGGCGCGGCGCGGCGGCGGGTGCCAGGCTGTGCCGGGGGACGGCGTCCATCGAGTCCAGGTAGGCGCGCATCGTGGCGACCGCCTTGCCGCGGGCCGGCATCGGGTAGCCGTCGAAGTCGTGGACGGTGTCGTCGACCCGGTGCCCGCCGAGCCCGAGCAGGTAGCGGCCGGGGAACGCCTCGCCGAGGGTGCGCTCGGCGGTGGCCATCGCGATCGGGTCGCGGAAGGCGATGTTGGCGATGCCCGCCGCGACCGTGATCCGCCGCGTCGCCGACAGCAGCAGCCACGCCTGCCCCACCGAGTCGCGGCCGAACGCCTCGCCGAACCACAGCGCGCCGTAGCCCAGCTCCTCGATCTCGGCCGCCGCCTCCCGGACCCGGGTGGCGGGCTGCCCCTCGAACGCGAACGTCCAGACGCCGACGCGGCCGGCCTCCTGGTTTCCCATCGCGGACTCCTCGTTGCTCAATGTTCCGGAGAACCTCTCCGGTTTGTCTGAGCTACCATACGGAGAAGTTCTCCGATTGGCTATCCGGGGGTGGGCGATGACGGCCGGCGACACGGCGCGGCCACTGCGCGCCGACGCGCGGCGCAACCGCGACCGCGTCCTCGCGGTGGCGCGGGAGGCGTTCGCCGAGGAGGGCCCCGACGCGTCCCTCAACGAGATCGCCCAGCGGGCGGGGGTCGGGCCCGGCACGCTCTACCGCCACTTCCCCACCCGCCGCACGCTCCAGGCCGCGGTGCTGGGCGACCGCATCCAGCGCCTCGCCGGGCGGGCCGACGAGCTCCTGGCCACGGCCCCGCCTGGCGAGGCGCTGGCCGGCTGGATGCGGGCGCTGCTGGAGCACGGCCGCACCGACCACGGGCTGGGCGGCGCCATGATGGCCGAGCCGCTCGACGTCGGGTTCGACTGCCACGCGACGATCCGCGCCGCGGCGGAGAGGGTGCTCGGAGGGGCCCAGCGGGCGGGCGCCGCCCGGCCGGACCTGTCCTGCGACGACGTGATCCAGCTCGTCGTCGGCATCGCGCTGTCCACCGTGCAGGGCGACCCGGGCCGGTCCGAGCGGCTGCTCGGCCTCGTCCTGGACGCGGTGCTCGTCCGGGACCCTGGGTAGTGGTCATGACGTGGACTTCTCCAGCGCGGCGCACGAGCTCTACGGGGTGACCCCGGACGCGTTCATGGAAACGCGGACCCGCCTCACCAAGCGGGCCCGCGGGGACGGCGACGCGGGTCTGGCCAAGCGGATCGGGGCGCTGCGCCGTCCGACGCAGTCCGCCTGGGCGGTCAACCTGCTGTCGCGGTCTGCGGGCGAGGAGCTCGGATGGCTGCTCGAGGCCGGAGCCGGGATGCGCTCGGCGTGGGCGTCTGGCGGCTCCATCGGCGGGCTGGAGCAGCGCCGCGGCGAACTGGTCGCGCTGCTGGTCCGCACGGCCGGACGGCTGACCGAAGAGGCCGGGCACCCGCTGCGCGACCCGGCCGTCCGCGAGGTGGAGGACACCCTCCAGGCCGCCACCGTGGACGCGTCCGTCGCCGACGAGGTCAGGGAGGGCCGCCTCACCCGGCCCCGCCGCCACAGCGGCTTCGTTCCCGCCGGGGTTCCGGCCGGGCCCGCCGGACGGGCCGGATCCGCCGAGCCCGCCGGACGGGCGGAGAGGCCGACGGGGCGGGCGCGGCGTCCGGCCCGCGACCCCGAGCCCACGGGCCGCGCGGACGACCGGAAGGCCCGCGCGGCACGGGAGCGCGACGAGCGCAGGCTGGCCGAGCGCGAGGAGAAGGTCGCCTCGGCGTGGGACGACTCGGACGCGGCCTCGGCGGAGGT
The DNA here is from genome assembly GCF_036227065.1 of Spirillospora sp. NBC_01491. Lineage (GTDB taxonomy): Bacteria > Actinomycetota > Actinomycetes > Streptosporangiales > Streptosporangiaceae > Spirillospora > Spirillospora xylanilytica. Next base: position 46,493 of record NZ_CP109432.1, on the reverse strand, counting down.
GGCGCGGCTACGGCGGGAGCTCGACCGGGCCGTCACCCGGAGGGACGCCGCGGCCAGGCGGCTGGAGCGGGCCGAGCGGGCGCGCGACGGCGCGTCCGAGGCGGTCAGAGGCCCCCGGCACGAATCCGGGTGACGAGATGAAGTAGGTTCTGCCCGAACGTGATTCTACGAAATAGGGGGCAGACGGTGGCGGTACCGGTCTTGGAGCAACCGGCCGACTGGGCCGAGCCGGGCGCCCATCTGGTCGCCGCGGGCGTGCACCGGATCCCGCTGGCGCTGCCCATCCCCTCGCTGCACGCGGTCAACGTGTACGTCATCGAGGACCAGAGCGGGCCGATCGTCATCGACTCCGGCTGGGCGATGCCCGACACCCGGACGGCGCTGGAGAAGGCCCTGGGCACCCTCGGGCACCGGCTCGAGGACGTCTCGCAGTTCCTGGTCACCCACGCGCACTGGGACCACTACTCGCAGGCCCTCGCGCTGCGCGAGGCGTTCGGTACCCGGGTGCGGATCGGCCGCGGCGAGCGGCCGTCCATCGAGGCGTTCGACCGGGCGCTCGGCCTGCACCCCCGCCAGGTCGGGCTGCTGCGCCGCTGCGGCGCGGACGGCGTCGCCGACCGGATCGCGACCATGGACATCCAGGCGAGCGAGCGGAACGTGCCGCACGCCCTGCCCGACTCGTGGCTGGACGACGGCGAGCGGGTCGTGCTGGGCCGCCGGGGCCTGGACGTCTTCGCCACTCCCGGCCACACCCGCGGGCACGTGGTGCTCCGGGACGCGTTCGCCGGGCTGCTGTTCGCCGGCGACCACGTGCTGCCGCACATCAGCCCCTCGATCGGGCTGGAGACCGAGCCCGAGGCCAAACCCCTGCGCAGCTACCTGGCCTCGCTGCGGCTGGTCCGCGACATGCCCGACACGCTGCTGCTGCCCGCGCACGGGCCGGTGACGCCGAGCGTGCACACCCGGATCGACGAGCTGATCGAGCACCACGCGGCGCGGCTGGACGTGGCCGCCGAGCGGGTCCGCGCCGGGAACGGCACGGCGTTCGAGGTGGCGCGGGGCATGCCGTGGACGCGCCGGCAGCGCAAGCTGGACGAGCTCGACCCCTTCAGCCAGATGCTGGCCGTCCTGGAGATCGATGCGCACCTGGACGTGCTCACCGACCAGGGCATCCTGGACGCGCACGAGACCGGCGGGGTGCGGACCTACGCCCCCGCGCGCTAGGCGGCGTTCCCCCGGGGCACTTCGCGCCCGGAGCCGGGAGTCCGGTAACGTCACGGCTCCGAGCAGTGGAACGACTGGGGAGGTGAGACCCGTTACCGCCCAAGCAGACCGGGTGCTCCCCTCCCCGACGGACGTGCGGCCCACCGGAACCAGGTGACCGCGGGAGCGCCCGCAGGCATCCCGGAAGGTCCCATGTCATTCTCCGTCCCGTCCCTGTCCGAGCCCGCCATCGTCACCAGGCTGCGCGCCGCCGGCTGCGTCTTCGCCGAGGAGGAGGCCCGGCTCCTCGTCTCCACCGCCACCACCCCCGCCGACCTCGGCGCCATGGTCGAGCGGCGGGCCGGGGGCCTGCCCCTCGAGCACGTCCTCGGCTGGGCCGAGTTCCGCGGCCTGCGCGTCGAGGTCGACGCAGGGGTGTTCGTCCCGCGGCGCCGCACCGAGTTCCTCGTCGGCGAGGCCGCGGCGCTGGCACCGCCCCGGGCCGTCGCCGTCGACCTGTGCTGCGGCGCGGGCGCGCTCGGCCTCGCGCTCGCCGAGGCGGCCGACCTCGCCGAGCTGCACGCCGCCGACATCGCGCCCGCCGCCGTGCGATGCGCCCGCCGCAACCTCGGCGACAGGGGGCGGGTGTACGAGGGCGACCTCTTCGACCCGCTGCCCGCGTCGCTGCGGGGCCGTGTCGACATCCTGCTCGCCAACGTGCCCTACGTGCCCACCGGCGAGCTGGGGCTGCTGCCCTCGGAGGCCCGCGAGCACGAGGCGCGGACCGCGCTCGACGGCGGCGCGGACGGCCTGGCGGTGCTGCGGCGGGTGACCGCCGCCGCCGTGGCGTGGCTGGCGCCCGGCGGCCACCTGCTGTTCGAGACGAGCGAGCGCCAGGTGCCGCGCGCCGCCCAGATCGTCGCCGGCGACGGGCTGGTGCCGCGGGTGGCGACCTGCGAGGAGCTGTACGCCACCGTCGTCATCGGCACCGGGCCCACCGGCTGAGGGCGCCGGGCCGGGCCGTGGCCCGGCCCGGCCCGCGGGTCGGGACGGCCCCGCGCGGGCCGTCGGCCGGCACCAGGCGCGGGACCACCGCGAGCACGACGAGGGTCGCCGGGAGGTTGACGAAGAAGATCCACCTCCAGTGCAGCAGCTCGGTCAGCGCCCCCGACAGCAGGACGCCGCCGACGAGGCCGAGGCCCGAGATCGCGCCCCACAGGCCGAGCGCCCCGGCCCGCTCGCCGGGGTCGGTGAACAGCAGCACGATCAGCAACATCGCCGCCGGCGAGGCCAGCGCCTCACCCGCGCCCTGCCCGAAGCGCGCCGCGAGCAGCACGGGCAGTGCGGGCGCGCAGCCCGCGGCCAGCGAGGAGGTCGGCCCGGCCGGGCCGATGCCGAGATCCGCCCCGATCGAGGGCAGCGCGACGTTGAGAGCCGGGGTCTTGCGGGCACCTGTGGCACCGGAGACGGGGTCCGGCGCCCCTGGAGTCACCTGGTGAAGACGGCCACGGTGGTCCTTCGTCGGGGTCGGGCCGCCAGGGTAGGCGGTCGCGCGCCCCAGGCGCCGAACGGGTTCTCGCGTCGCGGCGGGAGGGGAGCTGGGACGATCAGAGCATGACACGCACCTTCGACGACCTGATCACCGAGGCGGCGGCGGTCCCCGTCGACGGCTGGGACTTCTCCTGGCTGGACGGCCGGGCGGCCGAAGAGCGGCCCTCCTGGGGGTACGCGCGCTCGATGGGCGCGCGGATGGCCCGCGCGACCGCCGCGCTCGACGTCCAGACCGGGGGCGGCGAGATCCTCGCCGGGGTGCCCGCGCTGCCCCGCCTGGCCGTGGCCACCGAGTCCTGGCCGCCGAACCTCGAATGCGCCTCCCGGCTGCTGCGCCCGCGCGGGGTCGCGGTCGTCGCCGACGCCGACGAGCCGCCGCTCCCCTTCGCGTCCGGCGTGTTCGACCTGGTGGTGAGCCGCCACCCGGTGACCACCTGGTGGGACGAGATCGCCCGGGTGCTGGCGCCCGGCGGGACGTACTTCTCGCAGCAGGTCGGCCCGGCCAGCGTCTTCGAGCTGGTGGAGTACTTCCTCGGCCCGCAGCCGCCCGAGGTGCGCGGCAGGCGGGACCCCGGGGAGGCCCGCGCGGCGGCCGAGGCCGCGGGGCTGGAGGTCGCCGATCTCCGCTCGGAGTCGCTGCACACCGAGTTCCGCGACATCGGCGCCGTGGTCTACTTCCTGCGCAAGGTCGTCTGGATGGTCCCCGGGTTCACCGTTGACCGGTACCGCGACCGGCTGCGCGAGCTGCACGGGCTGATCGAGGCCGAGGGCCCGTTCAGCGCGCGCACCACCCGTTTCCTCATCGAGGCCCGCAAGCCCGCCTGACCGGGATGCGGAGCCGTCCCTTGAGGATAGAATCTTCGTGAGAACTTCTCACGCGAGGAGGGCCGATGGGGCTCGCGCCGGAGAGCGGCATCCGCGGCCGGTTCCGGGTCTACGTCCGGGACGAGGCCAAGACGATCGCGCTGCGGCAGCTCGCCGAGGGCGGGCCGCAGGCGGTGTCGGTCAACGCCATCGCCAAGGAGCTCGGCATGTCGGGCCCGGCCCTCTACCGCTACTTCGCGGGCCGCGACGCGCTGTTCACCGAGCTGGTCACCGACGCCTACCTCGATCTGACCGCCGCGGTCGCCGCAGCGGTCGCGCCCGAGGCTGACTCCGACACCGGCTCCGACACGGGCCCCAAGGCCGGTCCGGGCCCGCGTGAGCGGCTGCGCGACTTCGCCGCCGCCTATCGCGGCTGGGCCACCGCGCAGCCGCACCGCTACCGGCTGCTGTTCGCCGCGCCGTTCCCCGGCTACGACGCGCACGCCGAGGAGCTCGTCGCCGCGGCGCAGCGGCTGATGGCCGTGCTGGACGGCGTGCTCGCCGGCCTTCCCGGCGACGAGGGGCCGGCGGGCCTCGGCGCCGGTTTCGACGCCTGGGCACGCGGCCGGGCGCCGGAGGGCGCCGCGCCCGCCACCACGCTGCGCGGGCTGGTGACGTGGTCGCGGCTGCACGGCCTGGTCAGGCTGGAGATCGAGGGCAACTACGCCTCGATGGGCCTGGACCCGGGCGTCCTGTTCGAGAGCGAGGTCGCCGCCCTCCTGCGCACCCCGGTCACCGGCGCCTGACCGTCCCGGACGGTCAGGCGCCGCCCGCCCAGGGGAGCGGCGCCTCGTCCATCCCCCAGTACACGCTCTTCTGCATCAAGCAAGTGGATCACCTGCGAAGATAGAACGCATTGTGTACTGACCTGCCGAAATGCCTAACACACCATCACGCCGGATCACGCACATTCACGGGTCGATGTGCCCTCGATGTGCCCCGCGTGATGCTGCGTGAAGGTGGCCGGATGGTGACAGCAGCCTGCCTTGGCGAACGGGCCGTGGCGGCGAGCGGCCCGCGACGACAGGGCCGACCGACGGAGCGTCCAGTGGACGCTGCCCCTGAGATGAGACGACGCCCCGCCCCTCACACGCGATGAGGTGGCGGGGCGTCGTCGCGCTCGGTGCAAGAACGCCCTATCAGGATAGCTCTGCGCAGATAGGGTCGCCCGCATGACGGACTATCTCCAGGTGTCCACGACCACCGACAGCCGCGAGGCCGCGATCACGCTGCTCAAGTCGGCGGTCGGCGCCAAGCTCGCCGCGTCCGGTCAGGTAATCGGCCCGGCCAGGTCGGTGTTCTGGCATCTCGGCGAGCTCGGCGACGGCGAAGAGTGGCAGTTGTTCCTACGCACCACCCGCGCCCGGTACGCCGAACTGGAGACCCACCTCATCGAACAACACCCATGGGACAACCCCGAGGTGACGTACACCGTCATCGACGGCGGCTCGGCCGGCTACCTGGAGTGGCTCACACGGATGACGTCATAGTCGCGCGCTCGATCGTCTCGGCGACGGCGGGGATGCTCGCGTGCGGGCGTAGACGCTCGGCGACCTCAGTCACCCGCGCCCGCGGCCGAGCGGACGCCACGTCGCTCCCCAGGTCGATGGAGCGGATCAGGATCCGGGCCGACTCGGTGACCTCCCCGGAGTCGAGGAGCGCCTCAGACAGCCATGTCAGGTAGAGCGCCTTGTCCCGGGCGTGTGCGTCGTCGTACCGGGCCAGTGCCCATTCCAGTGCGGGGACGGCGCGATCGGGTCGTCGCAGTTGGCTCCAGCACCGTCCCGTCATGATCTGGAGCTCGGTCTCGTCGACCCACCGTGCCCAGTCCGGGGTATCGTCCGCGCCGCCCGCCAGCGCTTCCCGTGCTTTGTCGAGGGCCTGCTCGACCTGCGAGGTGTGCGTCGATCCGGCGACCGCGTGCGCCCACGCTGCCCGCTCGTACAGCAGCGCGCGGACAGCAGCCGGGGTTTCGTCGTCCACGACCCGGCAGGACGCGTCAGCCTCCGTTGTGCCAGACCGGCCGGTGCTCACCCGATGATAGGCCATGAGTGCCAGGGCGTTCCCGATCAGGGTCGGCTCGCCGGCCTCGGACGCTGCGGTCATGCTCTCGCGGAACAGCGCGTTCGCGCCCGCCATCTGCCCGGAGTCCAAGGCGGCCCAGCCCGCCTGCTGCGCCTGCTCGGCCATCACACCGAGCAGACCGCGGCCTGTCGCCTCGGAGTAGCCGCCCCGTTCGACGAGCGCCCGGGTCGCCGACAACTCGGACGCGTACACGGGGTAGGTGTCGGTCCCGCCGAGGATCTCGTCGAGCCGTCGCAGTCGGGCCGTACGGCGACGCAGCTTGTCGACGAGACCGGCGCCGACGCGGCGGCCCTGCTGGTCGGTGAGGCTCGGCGGTGCGACCGCCAGGCCGGCGGCGGCGGCCGACAGGCTGAGGAACTCTCTGCGTTGCACGTCATCCCCTGAGGGTGTGAGGGCGAAGAGCTGCTGCTCGGTGGTGCCGAACGCGCGAGCGTACGCCCGCCGGTACCGGACCCCGATGCCCGAACGGCCTCGTTCCCAGCGCTTGACGTACTCGATCAGCGTGTCAATCGACGGGATCTGCGGGCCGGCCAGGGCATCGCGAATCAGCTTGGCGACCTCGCGTTGCGTGAGGCCGCGCTCATCACGTTCAGCGCGGAGTCTAAGTCCGAGCGCGCGTTTCTCATCGGGCGTCATACGTGTGCACCTCACGTGTCGCCGTGCCCCCGGGATGCCCCCCCAGGTGTCCCCCATTGTGCCCCTGTCGTCGTGGCGGCGACCGGTGTTCGCTGGCTGTGACCGAATCAATACCCGCACCTCACAGGACGGTCACGATGGTCACGACCCGCTCAGACGATCCGGCGAAGCTACCCGAGCCGGACGGTCCCGCCCTCCTGGCGAGTCTCGCCGTGGCCTTCCGGGGGCAGGGGTTCACCGCCGAGATCAAGAGTGGGCTGCTTCGGGTGGTGGACGGTCCGGACAGTCGGGGCGTCCGGCTCGATTGCCGTCGGCGTGCCGGTGATTGGGACCGGTGGTGGTTTACGTGGGCGGGTGGGATCTGGCTGTGTGAGGCTGACAAGCCGTTCGAGGCGATCACGACGGTGAAGGGCGCGTTGCGGCGGGCCGGGGACCCTCGCACCTGCGAGGAGCTGGCGGCGGCCGAGGTCCGCGCGGAGTTCCCTGACTGGACCATCACCGACACCGAGACCGAGGGCGGGCGCCGTTGGTGGGCAAGCCGCGGTGCACCGACGAGCACCATCCTGAACCGCGGCTCCGACCTGTCTGCCAGCAGTCCCGAGGGGCTGCGGTCCAAGCTGCGGGCCCACCGATGAACGTGGGCGCGGCGGAACCATTCCAGGAGCAACCCGCCGTGCCCGCCCGACACCGCACGGCCCGCGCGGGGGTCGTGCGGCCCTATGCCCGGCCGGCGGACTGGGGAATCCGTTACGGCCGGGTGGGGGGATCGCGCGGCCGGTGCTCCACACCCCCGCTCCCCGGGGAGCACCGGCCGCGCTTGGGGAGGGCAGTGATGACGGAGTATCGGCTGAGCGGCGCTGACGGCGTCTACTTCCTCCGCGACCAGGACGACCAGATCGCCGGCACGCTGCTGCGCGAAGCGGGCGGGTGGTGGCGCGGCGTCGCCCCCGACGGCCGGGTCCGCAAGTTCTTCATCGCCCCCGACGAGGACGGCGAGCATGGCGTCGTCGGTGACGGCGGCGCCGCCGATGCTCTTGCCGCGGCTGCGGGCGGACTCGTGTCCTTCCAGGGTGCGGTCGCGGATGTACTCGCGTTCCATCCCGGACAGGGCGGCCAGCACGGTGAAATTCGTCGTCGAGGTGAAGGTAGCGCTGGCGGCTGAGCGAGTGCAGGCGTGGCGGCGACCGAGGATGAAGGACGCAGGCTGCGTACCGGGGTTATCGTCTGCGACGCTGCTTGATCTTGATGTAGCCGAAGACCGGGTGTCCTTTCATCACGATGGTCGGCGCGTGGGGATCGGCCGCCTGGACGGCTTTATTGCTGATATGTGAGGTGTTCGTGCTTGACGGGTCGACTCGGGCCGCCCAGCCGTCTGGAAGGATCAGCCGGATCCACCCCGTCCGGGTCGCCGCCTCAACGGTGACCTCGCGGTGCGCGCAGGATGCCCGCCTGAAGTCGATCGTGATGAAGCCCGTCGTGGACTCGGCGGTAATCCGCCGTGGAACGACCCACTGTCCCGACTGCCTGATGTTGGGTGTTGTGGTCTTGAGGACAAGCGTTTCGGGCTCTGGGACGGCGGCCGGGCCCGGTACCGAAGGGGGATGGACGGGCAGGTCCACCACCAGGGCCCGGAGTTGGCCGTGCGTCTTTGCGCCGTAGGCCAGGCTGAGCCTTTCGTCCAACTCCTCAAGATCGATACGGCCTTCGCCGGCGGCAATCCGTAGCCTCTCGGCGACGGCCTCCCGGTCCGCATCCGCGGCCCGGGCCGTGTCTGCCGGGTCCATCGGCGACGACTCCTCCATACCGACCACAAGCGGACCTTGCCTCCCTCGGCCGTGCGGCCGGTCCAGCGCCGGATACCTACAACGTCCGGCCAGGTTAGCCCGTAGTTCCCGGGCATCGGCGCCCCGGGGTCCGGGGGCTGAGCGCTGCATGACGAAGACGCCCCGTCCCCCGCCGAAGCAGAGGACGGGGCGTTCGTGCCGGACGGGCTTCCCCACCCGCCGACGTTGTGAGGCTACCGGGGCGTGGTGGACGCGTAGGCCGGGACGCCGCGCGCCAGCCCGAGGGACAGCAGCACCCGCCCGGCCGTCGGATAGTGGACCTCGATCCAGCGGGCCGCGGCGTAGTAGACGGCGGTAACGGCGGGGGTGACGATCGCGGTCACCGCGGTCGCGTCCAGGTCGAGCCTGATGCGGGCGGCCTGGCCGACCAGGACGCCCACGATGAGCGGGACGAGGGTCCGGACGATGCTGTCGTACATGAGGGGGTCTCCTACAGGTCGGCAGGGGCGGTCGGTGTCGCCCACGCGGTGGGGTCGTCGAGGGGCGTGGTGGTGGCGGTCAAGCGCTCGCGGGCGATGGGGCTGGAGCTGGACGCGATCGACTTCCAGCGCCGGGAGGTCGACATCTCCCAGCAGCTCAAGGCGGTGTCCGGCCGCAAGCCCTACCTTGCACTCCCCAAGACCAAGACCTCGATGCGCACCGTGGAGCTGCCGGAGGTGACTGCGGTCGCGCTGGCTCGGCACATCGAGCAGTATCCGCCCGTCGAGGTCGAGATCGTGGACGAGACCGACCCGCGCCGGCCGCGGACCCGGATGGCCAAGCTGGTCTTCCTGTGGGGAGGAAACGCAGGCGCCCGGACGAAGAACCTCACGCCGATCTACCGGTCGAGTTGGTCTCGCCCATGGAAGCCGGCCGCCCGCGCCGCCGGAGTGCCGGAGGGGGTGGGCCTGCACTGCCTCCGGCACTACTTCGCGACCCTATTGATCCATCAGGGCGCTAGCGTCAAGACGGTGCAGCTTGCTCTCGGGCACGCCAACCCTATGATCACCCTGAACGAGTACGTCGGCGAATGGCCCGAGGCATATGAGAGGACCCGCTCGATCGTGGACTCAGCCCTCGGTCATGTGCCCCGGTTGTGCCCTGCTCAGGTGCTCTGAGCACCCCACTGCTGGCTGTAGGGCTGCTGCTCGTCCATCCCCCAGTACACGCTCTTCTGCCGCATGTAGGCGAAGATCCCCTCGCGGCCCTTCTCCCGGCCGAGGCCGCTGTCCTTGAAGCCGCCGAACGGGGTGGAGATGCTGAACTGCTTGTAGGTGTTGACCCACACGGTGCCCGCGTCGATCCGGCGGGCCACCCGCCACGCGGTCCGGTAGTCGCCGGTCCAGACGCCGCAGGCGAGCCCGTACACGGTGTCGTTGGCCTGCGCCACCAGGTCCTCCTCGTCCTCGAACGGCAGCGCGACCAGCACCGGCCCGAAGACCTCCTCCTGGCAGATCGCGGCGGAGTTCGGCACCCCGTCCAGGATCGTCGGCAGGTAGTAGGCGCCGCGTGCGTACGCCTCGCCGTCCGGGGTCCGGCCGCCGCAGCGGACCCGCGCGCCCTCGTCCCGGGCCCGGTCGACCATGGCGGCGACCTTGTCGCGGTGCGCGTGCGCGACCATCGGCGCGACCTGGGTGGCGGGGTCGGTGCCGGGGCCGATCCGCAGCCGCCCGGCCCGGCGGACCAGCTCGCCGACGACCTCCTCGTAGATCGAGGCGTGCACGAACGCCCGAGAGCCGGCGATGCAGCTCTGCCCGGACGAGGAGAAGACCCCGAACAGCAGCCCGGCCAGCGCCTGCTCGCGGTCGGCGTCCGGGAACACGATCGTCGGCGACTTGCCGCCGAGCTCCAGCGACACCGGCATGATCTTCTCGGCCGCGGCGGCGCCGATGGCCCGGCCGGTGGTGGTGCCGCCGGTGAAGGACACCTTCCCGACTCCCGGGTGGCGGACGATCGCGTCGCCGATGATCCGCCCCGGGCCGGGCAGCACCGACAGCAGGCCCGGCGGCAGCCCCGCGTCCGTGATCAGGCGGCCCAGGGCCAGCGAGACCAGTGGCGTCCACTCGGCGGGCTTGAGCACCACCGCGTTGCCCGCCGCGAGCGCCGGGGCGACCTTCTGCGCGTCGCTGGCGATCGGCGAGTTCCACGGGGTGATGGCGCCGACCACGCCGACCGGCTCGTGCACGCTCATCGTGAGGTACGGACCGCGCGAGGGCGTCAGCGCGCCCTCCAGGGTCTCCAGGGCGGCGGCGAAGTAGCGGAAAGTGCCCTGCGCGCTGGCGACGAGGGCCCGCGTCTCGTTGATGGACTTGCCCGTGTCGGCGGTCTGGAGGGCCGCGATGTCGTCGGCCCGCTCGGCGATCAGGTCGGCGATCCGGACGAGGCACCGCGCCCGCTCGTGCGGGAGCAGATCGCGCCAGGCCGGGTCCGCCGCCGCCGCGGCCCCGGCCCGGACGGCCTCGTCCACGTCGGCGACGCCGGCGCCGTGCAGCCGGGCGAGCACCTCGCCGGTCGCCGGGTCGCGGGTCTCCAGCACCTCCCCGCCGCCCCGCCGCCACCGGCCGCCCACCAGGATCTCGTCCGCGAACACGGCGCCCCTTCCTCCACAAAAGCCTTGGACCTAAGATTTATCACTACGCGAAAGCTTATGTCCAAGATGAAGCGCCGGATATCATGATCTTCTGATCACCAGCGGAAGGACGATCATGGCCGACTACGAGGAGATCGGCTCCGCGGCGGAGCTGCGCGAGCTGCTCGGGGACCCGCTCCCGCGGGTCATCGACAAGGACCGGCCCCGCCTGCACGCCCGCGACCGGGAGTGGCTCGCGCAGTCGCCGTTCTGCCTGATCGCCACCAGCGCTGCCGACGGCACCTGCGACGTCTCCCCCAAGGGCGACCCTCCCGGCTTCGTCCACGTCCTGGACGACGGCACCATCGCCGTCCCCGACCGCCCCGGCAACCGGCGCGCCGACGGGTTCCTCAACATCCTGACCAACCCGCACGTGGGGCTGATCCACATCATCCCGGGGCGCACCGAGACGCTGCGGATCAACGGCCGCGCCCGGCTGGTCCGCGAGGCCCCCTTCTTCGACGCCATGACGGTCAAGGGGCACCGGCCGAGGCTGGCCCTGGTCGTCGACATCGAGCAGATCTTCTTCCACTGCGCCAAGGCGTTCATGCGCTCGGCGCTGTGGAAGCCCGAGACCTGGGAGCCCGACGCCCTGCCGTCGCACGCGCGCCTGGTCAAGGAGGTCCAGCGGATCGACCAGAGCCTGGAGGAGCTGGAGCACTACTACGGCGCCGCCTACGCCAAGAAGCTCTACGCGGGGTAGCCCGGCGCCCGGACCTCAGCAGGCGGGGGCGGCCGGGGCGTCGGATTCGGTGTGGACGTAGGCGGCGGGCACGTAGTGGCCGGGGCCGATCCGGTTCCACATGTCGCTCGTGCCGTAGGTCCCGGTCACGCTCTGCCCCCGGACGTGGCACTGGACGACGACGTTGGCGAGGTTGGCCGCGACCCCCGTTCGGGCTGAGCCGGCGCTCGCCGCCGCCCGCAGCGGCACCGGGGCGCCGGCCGTGCGGACGACGCCCCTGGCCCCGGCGCCCGTCCACATGTACGTCACGTTCACCCAGGAGTTGTCGGTCAGCCCGAGGCCGTCCCAGAAGGTGCCGTCGGCGAGGTCGATGCCCGCCGGGTTGGCGACCTGGCGGCCGAACTCGTCCGTCCCGCCGTTGTAGCCGTCCTGGTAGGCGGCCTGCGACTCGGGCCGCCCCTGCGGCAGGTCGTTCCACATCTCGCGGGTCGCGGACGGGTTCCAGTAGTCGTCGTGGGTGTTCCAGGGGCCGACGTCCCACACCGGCGCGTACTCGCACAGGCTCCCCGACGCCGTGCACACCTGCACCGAGTACTCGCCGGAGCCGTTCCCCGACAGGCCGCGCCGCGACGGCAGCGCGACGAAGTGGTCCCGGTCGGTGATGACGTGCCCGTTCGCGGTCGTCCCGCCGACGAGCCCCTCCCGGGTCGCGAACACCTGGTAGGTCTGCGCGGCCGTGGTGCGGGGCGCCTTCGCGGCGATCCGGTCGCCGGTCAGCCGGACGGCCGACACCGACGGGGCCGTCCGGCCCGGTGCCCCGGTGAGGACCACCCGCGCCTGGATCCGCCGCGACTCCGCCGGCAGGGCCGTCCCGGCCGGGGTCCACTCGGTCCACGCGCCGGCGCCCGTCCGGGCCCGCACGTCCACCTGGACGGGCCCGGCGCCGGTCACCTGGGCGGTCACCCGGTTGACGGGCTCGGCCAGGTCACGGGGCGCGAGCATGAGCTGCCCGGCCGCCGTCGCCCCGCGCAGCGAGGCGGGGCCGGTGCGGCCGGAGGCGAGCCGCAGCGCCTTCCCGTCATGGCGGACGTTGACGTCATCGCCGTCGACCGCCGACAGATCGGGCGACCAGCCGGTACCGGCGGCCTGGACCGACGGCGCGGCATGCGCGGCGGCCCCGGGGAGGGCGGCCAGCAGGGCGACGGCGGCAGTGGCGGTGGCGGTGAGCGTCAGGGCGGGGACGGTGCGTCTGCGGGGCGTGGGGAGCATGCAAGGAGAGTGATTCGGGGGCCCCGGTCGCACAAGGCCGAGATCTCCACGAATCGCGCCGCCCCGTTTCGGCTTGCCTGCTCCGCTCCGCAGGTCAGCCCGCCCCGAGCGCCGCCCGGCCATGCCGTCGGACCGGCGGCGCAAACCCCTCGGGAACGCGCCCGCCGTCCGCGACGGCCGGCGGGTGACCCCCACCGGGAGCGGGGGTCACCGTGATGCGGTTCGCGCTCAGCCGCTCTTGCGGCGGAACTGGCGCTGGTGGTCGGCGCGCTCGTGCACGCCGCGCACCTTGGAACCGTTCTTGCCCGCGCCACCGGCGTTCTTGTCCGCCGCCGCACCGCGCTTGCGCTCAAGAGCCTCCTTGAACCTGCGCTTCACGTCGTCCTGATCGCCTTCACGTTCTTCTGCGTTATCGGCCATGCGGACCTCCAGCTCTTCGTTAGGGGCCCCTCAAGCTTCACATACCCGGGGACCGGATGCCCGCGCACCCGGCCCAGGAAGATCACAACGGGGATCTCCCCATCATCAGGCCATCGGCGGACAGATCGTCCCGAAATCGATGGCCGTGCCCCCTCAGGCTCCGGCGCCGGCCTCCTCGGTGATCCGCCGCCAGGCCGCCCGCACGTGCTCCGCACCCGTCGCGGGGGCGCCGATCGCCATCCGCAGCAGGACCCGTCCGCCCACCTTGGTGTGGGTGAGGTAGAGGTCGCCGGAGGCGTTCAGCCGCCGCATCAGCTCCAGCGTGGCCGCGTCGGCCTCGGCGTCCGGCAGCCCGTCCCAGCGCGGGCGGAAGCACACCAGCCCGAACGGATGGTGGTCGTGCAGCTCGAAGGCGGGATCCTCGCGGATCCACGAGGCCAGTCCGGCGGCGAGCCGAATCCCCGTGCGGACGTGCTCGCGCAGCCCCTCGGCCCCGTACCAGCGGATCACCGACCACAGCTTCAGCGCCCGGAACCGCCGTCCCAGCGAGATCTGCCAGTCCCGGTAGTCGATCACCTCGCCGGACGCCGACGCCTGGTTGCGCAGGTACTCGGGCAGGATCGACAGCGCGCCGATCAGCGGGGCCCGGTCGGCCACCCACAGCACGGTGCAGTCGAAGTTGGTCAGCAGCCACTTGTGCGGGTTGGTCGCGTACGAGTCGGCGTTCCCTGCGAGGCCGTCGTTGACCCAGCGCAGCTCGGGGCAGACCGCCGCGACGCCCGCGTACGCGGCGTCCACGTGCAGCCAGACGCCGTGCCGGCGGCAGACCTCGCCGATCCCGGCCACCGGGTCGACCGCCGTCGTGGAGGTGGTGCCGACCGTCGCGCACACCAGCACCGGCAGCGCGCCCGCCGCCGCGTCCTCGGCCAGCAGCGCGTCGAGGTGGGCGGGGTCCATCGCGAGCGTGGCCGGGTCGACGTCGACCGTCCGCACGTTGCCCGCGCCGATCCCGGCGATCCCGGCGGCCTTCTCCATCGCCGAGTGCGTCTGCGAGCTGATGTAGAGCGTGTGGCGGCGCGTGATGCCCTCCCGCCCGGCGGCCCCGCCGTCGGCGCGGCGCAGCGCGGCGAGGACCGCGACGAGCGCGGCACTGGACGCCGAGTCCTGGATGACGCCGCCGCCCGCCCCGCCGCTGCGGAAGCCGGCGGGCAGGTCGAGCAGCTCGGCCAGCCAGTCGGTCACCCGCGTCTCCAGCTCGGTGCAGGCCGGGCTGGTCGCCCACAGCATGCCCTGGACGCCGAGGCCGGCCGACAGCAGGTCGCCGAGGATCGCGGGCCCGGACGCGTTCGCCGGGAAGTAGGCGAAGTAGCTCGGATGCTGCCAGTGCGTGACCCCCGGCATGATCACCCGGTCGAGGTCGGCGAGCACCGCCTCGAACCCCTCGCCGTGCTCGGGCGGGTGCTCGGGCAGCGCCTCCAGTACCTCGCCCGGCCGCACCCGCGACAGCACCGGATACGACTCGATCTTCTCCTGGTAGTCGGCGATCCAGTCGACGACCTGCCTGCCGTACCGGCGGAACTCCTCCGGCGTCATATGCCCGCTCATCCGGCAATGAGACCACATATGCGGGTTCGCCTCGCCCGCCCCGGGACGGTGCCGCTCAGAGCATCCGGATCTCCACGATGTCGACCGTCCGGACTCCCTCCATGACCTCGGTGACGGTCAGCCGGGCCGCCAGCCTGGAGCGGCCCTCCCCCTGCCTCACGCCCACCGCTGATGCGAGGGCTGCTCGGCGGCGGCGCCGCACCAGCGGGTGAGCGCGGCGCGGATCTCGGCGGCGCGCCGGTCGGGCGCGGTCTCGTCGGTCGCCCAGGCGATGTAGCCGTCCGGCCGGACGAGCACGGTGGACCCGGTGGACCCGGTGGCGACCGCGCCGCGCACCCGGCCGGCCCATCCCCTGAACGTCAGGTAGGTCACGGCGGGGTCGTTGACGGCGGCGACGAGGACGAACCGGCCCTCCCGCAGCGCCTCGTACAGCCGGCCGGGCTCCCCCGCCAGCCGGACGTCGGGGGCGCGGCGGCCGGTCAGCCGGTGCGCGCCGCGCGGGGCCGGGTAGGCGATGTCGATCCCCGAGACCGTCCCGGCCATCCGCCTGGCCACCGGCGGCATGCGGGTGGCGGCCACCATGGCGGCGCCCCGGACGGCGCGCAGCGGGCGCGGCTCGAGCAGCAGCATCCGCAGCAGCGCGCCGCTGACGCGCAGCACCTGGCGGCCCACCGGAAGCCGTTCGTCCTCGTAGGTGTCCAGCAGCCCGTCGGGCGCCCGGCCGTGCAGTTCGGCCGCCAGCTTCCAGCCCAGGTTGGCCGCGTCCTGGATGCCGGTGTTCATGCCCAGGCCGCCCGCCGGGGAGTGCGCGTGCGCGGCGTCGCCCGCGAGGAACACCCGCCCGGACCGGTACCGCGGGGCCTGCCGCTCGTCGCTGTGGAACCGCGAGGTCCACCGGGTCTCGCCGACCCCGAGGTCGGCGCCGAACACGCGCCGGGCGACCTCGCGCAGTTCGGCCGGGTCGACCGGCTCGGAGTCGGGCACCTGGTGCCGCCGGTTCCAGGCGACCAGCCGGTACCAGCCGTCGCCGTACGAGGCCAGCAACGCGAACGCGTCGCCGACCCCGCGGCCGGTGAGCGCCTCGCGCGGCACGCCCTCCACCCGCACGTCGGCCAGCATCACCGACCGCACCGCCGACCGGCCCGGGAACGGCAGGCCGAGCTCCTCCCGGACGGTGCTGCGCACCCCGTCGGCACCGACCAGGTACGCCGCGCGGCGGGTGTGCACGCCGCCCGGGCCGGTCCGGACGTCGACGTCGACGCCCTCGGCGTCCTGCCGCAGCGCGACCACCTCGGCGCCGCGCTCGATCCGGGCGCCGGCCGCGCGGGCCCGCTCCTCCAGCACCCGCTCGGTCTCGTACTGGGGCGTGACCAGCACGAACGGGAAGCGTCCGGGGAGCCGCGACAGGTCCAGCCGGCTGCCGCTGAAGATCTGGAACCTCCGCACCCGCTCGCCGGTGGCGATCAGGTGGTCGGCGATGCCCCGGGCGTCGAGCGCCTCCAGCGTGCGGGCGTGCACGGCGAACGCACGGGTGAGCCCGGAGCGCTCCGCACGGCGCTCCAGCACGGTGCACCCGACCCCGGCCACCGCCAGGTCCCCGGCGAGCAGCAGGCCCGTCGGACCCGCCCCGGCGATCAGTACTTCCCCGCTCGGTGCCATCCGGTCCTCCTTCGGCGGCGTCCGAGGCCGCCACCGGGTCCCTTCCCCGCGCCCGGGGGTTCGCACGTGTCCGGGCGGACGGATCGGCCCCGCCGGGCCTAGGGCCTGTCTCAAAGTGCCTCGGCCGTCGCGCGAGCGCGATACCTGGCCGGTGGGGCGAAGCCGGAGGCGAGCCCCACCGGCCAGATCGCGAAGCGATGCAGCGCTCGCCCAAGAACGGTCGGCGTCCGAGCCGCCAGGCGAGGACACCGGGCCGGGCGTTGGAAACACGGCCTAGCCCGCGGGCCGCCGGCGCGGGGTCTCCAGGCCGAGGTGGATGCGGTAGCGGTCGGCGCGGTAGACCGCCATCGCGACCTCCACGCAGACGCCCCGGCTGAAGGTGCGCTGCTGGAGGAAGAACACCGTGGCGCCCGCGTCGATCTCCAGCAGCCGGGCGTCCTCGGCGCCGGCCGGGCCCGCCTCGATGGTCTGCTCACCGGCGTCCATCACGATGCCGTACGCGTCCTCCAGCACCCCGAACAGCGAGGTGTTGGGCGGGCGGCGCTCCAGCAGGCCGGGCGCCAGCGACGCCAGGATGTGCGAGCGCTCCACCGCCATCGGTTCGCCGTCGGCCAGCCGGAGCCGCTCCAGCGCGTGCACCCCGGCGTCGCGTTCGGCGCCGAACAGCCGGGCCAGCCGGGCGCCCGCCGGAACGGTGGCGGCGGCCAGGTCCAGCGAGCCGGGCCGCAGCCCGCGGGCGCGCATGTCCTCGGTGAACGAGACCAGTTCCTTGGGCATCTGCACCTTGGGCCTGGCCACGAAGGTGCCCTTGCCCGGGATGCGGCGCAGCCGGTCCTCCGCGACGAGCTGGTCGACCGCCTGCCGGACGGTCATCCGGGACACCCCGTACAGCTTGCACAGCTCGCGTTCGGACGGGACGGGCGCGTCGACCGGCAGGCGGTCCTGCTCGATCAGGTCGAGCAGGATCGCCCGAAGCTGGAGGTACTTCGGCAGTGGTCCGGAGGGATCGATCACCTCCAATACATATCCGATCCCGCGCGAAACCTCCCGGGGGAGGGCCGGGTACGGCCGTCTCGGCGGGGTCTCAGCGCGTCCGGAGGCGTGCGGCGACTGTCCGCGCGAGCCGCTCGGAGATGGCGTCCTCCCGGTCGAATGTGCCGATGACCGGGAGGACGCGCGCATCGGCATCGGTGCGTCCCGCTGGCGGCGGATGCGGCGGGCTGGCAAGATGTTCCCAGGATCATGCTTGATGCATGAGATGAGAGGAACTCTCCGTGGCCGACACCTCACCCGCGCACCGGGTCCGGGACCGCCCGCAGCTCAGCGACGAGGCCGCCGCGTACGGGCGGGAGCTGATCATGTCCGGCCAGGTCCGGCCGGGCGAGTACGTCCGGGTGGAGCGGATCGCCGCCGACCTGGACATCAGCATCACCCCGGCGCGCGAGGGCCTGATGGCGCTGCGCGGCGAGGGCTTCGTCGAGCTGGCCCCGCGCAAGGGCTTCGCGGTGTCCACGCTACGCCGTCAGGACGTGCGCGACATCGCCTTCGCCCAGGGCGTCCTGGCCGGCGAGCTGGCGGCCCGCGCGGCGCGGAACCTGGCGCCGGCGACGCTGGCCGAGATCGAGCGGGTGCAGGAGTCGATCGAGCGGGACGCGGGCTCGGACCGCCCCGAGCGGATCGACGAGCTCAACTACCTGTTCCACCGCGAGATCTACCTGGCCGCCGACGCCCCCAAGCTCACCTGGATGATCGACACGGCGACCAAGTACACCCCGCGTCGCTTCCACGCCGTGATACCGGGCTGGAACCGGATCGCCGTCGAGGACCACCGGGTGGTCCTGGCGGCGCTGCGGACCCGCGACCCCGAGGCGGCGCGGGCCGCGATGAACGACCACATGGCGCACTCGGGCACGCTGCTGGTGGAGCACCTCGAAGGCCGCGGGTTCTGGGCCGCCCAGGACGCCTGACTCAGCCGCTCAGGCCCGCGCCCGCGGCGTAGCGCTCCAGCGCGGCGGCCCGGCTCAGGCCGGGGTGGAGCGCCCATGGCCGCACCCGGACGGCGTCCGCCCCGGCCCGCGCGAGTGCGTCCAGGTCGCCGGGGCCCTCGCTCCACGCGACGACCTCGAACGGGCCGGTGCGGCCCGCGTCCGCCCGCGCCTCCCGCAGCCCGGCGACGGCGGCGGCGAGTTCGGCGGCGGGCCCGGCGGGGGCGATCCAGCCGTCGCCGAGCAGCGCCGCGCGCCGCAGCGCCCGGGGGCCCGCGCCGCCGACCAGGATCGGGACGGGCGCGGGCGGCGCCGGGCGCATCGTGAACGGCGCCAGGTCGTAGTGCGCGCCGTGGAACTCCACGGTCTCACCCGTCCAGGCGAGGCGGAGGATCTCGATGGCCTCGTCCATCCGGGCGCCGCGCCCGCCGAACGCCTCCCCGGCCAGGTCGAACTCCTCGCGCAGCCAGCCGGCCCCGACACCGCAGCCGATCCGGCCGCCCGACAGCACGGCGGCGGTCGCGACGGCCTTGGCGACCAGCAGCGGCGGGCGCAGCGGCAGCACGTACACACTGGTCAGCACGCGCAGCCGCCGCGTCGCCTGGGTGATCGCCGCGGCGGTCACCCAGGGGTCGCCCCACTCCGGCACGCCCTGCCAGGGCGCGACGCCGTAGGGGTAGGGGGTGGTCATCTCCGCGGGCGCGGCCAGGTGCTCGGCGAGCGAGACGCCCGCGAAGCCGAGCTCCTCGGCCCGCCGGGCGAGGCCGACCACCTCGGGCAGCGGGACCTGGGTGAGGTGCAGGTAGGTCTTCACCCGGTCATCCCAGCATCACCAGGGCATCCAGGGCGACCGCCCC
This sequence comes from Spirillospora sp. NBC_01491, assembly GCF_036227065.1. Lineage (GTDB taxonomy): Bacteria > Actinomycetota > Actinomycetes > Streptosporangiales > Streptosporangiaceae > Spirillospora > Spirillospora xylanilytica. The sequence continues at coordinate 27,225 of NZ_CP109432.1, read as the reverse complement.
GTCCGGGCCGGCGAGCAGCGGGTTGACGTCGATCTCGGCGATCTCGCCGGCGAGGTCGGCCGCCAGCTCCGAGAGCCCGGACAGGGCCGTCGCGACCGCCGCCTCGTCGGCGGCGGGCCGTCCCCGGACGCCGCGCAGCAGCGCCGCACCGCGCAGCGAGCCGATCAGCTCCCGGGTCCGGGCGGGACCCGCCGGGGCGAGCGCGAGGGCGCTGTCGGCGAGCACCTCCACGAAGATCCCGCCGAGCCCGGCCAGCACGACCGGGCCGAAGACCGGGTCCACCCGGGCGCCGGCGATCAGCTCGACGCCGGGCCCGGCCATCCGCTGGACGAGCAGCCGGACGTCGCGGGCCCCGGCGGCGCGGGCCGCGGCCATCACCTCGGCGGCGGCCTCGCGGACCTCGCCGGGCCCGGTGAGGCCGAGCCGCACGCCGCCGAGCTCGGACTTGTGCGCGACGTCGGCCGACAGCAGCTTCACCGCGACGGGGAAGCCCAGCCCGGCCGCCGCCGCGGCGGCCTCCTCGGGCGTGTCCGCGGCCCGTTCCGGGATGCCCTCGACGCCGTAGAGGGCGAGGAGCCGCTTGCTCTCCGCCTCGTCGAGCTGCCGCCGGCCCTTCCCCCGCGCCCGCTGGACGATCTCCAGCGCGGCGGCGCGGCGCGCGGTGTCCGGCACGTACGCGGCGCCCGCGCCGGCCTCACGATGGGACGCGTGCCGGACGAGCATGCCGAGCGCCCTCATCGCCCGGTTCGCGTCGTCGTAGGCGGGGACGCCGAGCGCGGTGAGGCGGCGCAGCGGCGTCCCGTCGCCGCCGGTCCAGGCGACCACGATCGGCTTGCCGGTGACGCCGGCCGCCGCCGCGACGGCGTCCACCAGCGCCTCGGAGCCGCCCGCGAGCACGCCCAGGTAGACCGCGATCACGTCGGTGCCGGGGTGCGCGCAGGCCACCTCCAGCGCCCGGGTGAGGATCTCCGGCTCGGTGTTGAGCTGGGCGGTCAGGTCCACCGGGTTGACCGGCGACCCGTACGGCGGGACGGCCTCGGCCATCCGGGCCTGCCAGGCGTCGTCCCAGTCGGCCAGCCGCATGCCGTGGCCGGCCGCGAGGTCGGCCATCAGGATGCCCACGCCGCCCGACATCGACAGCACGGTGAGCCCGTCCCCGGCGGCGCGGCGGCCGGCGGTGAGGATCCGGGCCGCGTCGACCAGGTCGCCCATCCCGTCCACCCGGACGATCCCGGCCTCGGCGAACGCGGCGTCGTACACGGCGTCCGCGCCGGTCAGCGCGCCGGTGTGGGAGGCGACCGCGCGGGCGCCCGCGGCCGAGCGCCCGACCTTGACGGCCACGACCGGCTTGTCCAGCTCGCGGGCGCGGCGGGCCGCGCGCAGCAGGCCGGGACCGTCGGCGAGGCCCTCGGTGTAGACCAGCAGCGCGCCGACCTCGGGGTCCTCGGCCAGCGCCGCCATCGCCTCGGCGACCGAGACGTCGGCCTCGTTGCCGGTGTTGACGAACGAGTGCAGGCCGACGCCCGCGTGCTGCGCGGCCGACAGCACGCACGCGCCGAACGCGCCGCTCTGGCTGATCAGCGCCACCGGCCCGAGCACCGGCTCCAGACCGTGCAGGGCGCGGGAGAACGAGGCGACCACGCCGTTCTTCAGCGCCATCGCGCCGATGCAGTTGGGGCCGAGGATCCGCATGCCGGTCCGGTCCGCCAGGGCCGTCATCTCGTCCTGGAGGCCGGTCTCGCCCGTCTCGGCGAAACCGGAGGCGAACACCACGGCCAGCGCCGCCCCGGCCTCGGCGCACTCCTCCAGCGCCGCCATCACGCGCGGCGCCGGGACGGTCAGCACGGCGAGGTCGATGGGCCCGCCGGCCGCGGCGAGGCTCGGATGGCAGGGCAGGCCCTGCACCTCGTCGCGGGCGGGGTTGACGCACACGATCCGGCCCGCGTACCCGGACTCGATCAGCCCGGCGACCGGGCGCCCCGACAGCTTGGCCGGGTCGGCGGACGCGCCGATCACCGCGATGGAGCGCGGCGCGGTGAGCGCGGTGAGCAGGTCGACGGCGGTCACGGCGTCCTCACCGGTTCGCCCTCGGCGCCGAGCAGCAGGTCCGCGACGCGGCGGCGGTGGTGGTCGGCGTCGCCCCACGCGGCGGCGAGCGACCAGGCCCGGCGCAGCCACCGGTGCAGGTCGTGCTCCATCGTGTAGCCGATCGCGCCGTGCACCTGGAGCGCGACCCGCGCCGCGTGCAGCGCCGCGTCGGAGGCCATCGCCTTGGCCGCCGAGGCGTCCCGGGACGCGGTCGGCGCGGCGGCGGCCAGCGAGTGCGCGGCGCGGTGCACGGTCGGGCGGGCGAACTCGACCGCGACGAGCGCGTCGGCGAGCTGGTGCTTGACCGCCTGGTAGGAGCCGATCGCGCGGCCGAACTGCACCCGCTGCCCGGCGTACCGGACGGTCATGTCGATCATTTGGCGGCCGACGCCGAGGAGGTAGGCGGCGGTGAGCGCCGCGCCCCGGTCGGCCGCCTCGGAGCCCTCGGCCAGCCGCACCCCGTCCGGCGCGTCGACGCTGGACAGCCCGCGCGCCGGGTCGATCGAGGGGCGCTCGGCCAGGGCGAACGCGCTGGTGGCGAACCAGGCGCCGTCGCGTTCGGTGAGCAGCAGGCCCGCCCGCGCGGCGTGCACGGCGTGGGGGGTGCCCGGCTCGGTGACCGCGATGAACGCCTCGCCCGCCGCGAGCCTTGGCAGCCATTCGGCGGCGAGGTCCGTCCCGCGCAGCAGCCCGGCGGCGACCGCGGCCTCGACGATCGGCTCGGGCGCGGCGGCGCGGCCGGCCTCCTCCAGGGGCGCGAGCAGGTCGACGTCGTCGCCGCCCGCCCCGCCGTGCTCCTCGGGGACCAGCACCGCCGGGACGCCGAGCTCGGCGAGCCGGGCCCAGCGGCCGTCCCCCTCCGGGACGGCCTCCAGCAGCGCGGCGACGGCCGCGCCGAAGTCCCGCTGCTCGGTGGTGAGGGCGAATCTCATCGCTTGCCTCCCTTGGGTTCGCGCGGGAGCCCGAGCACCCGCTCCGCGATGATGTTGCGCTGGATCTCGTTGGTCCCGCCGTAGATCGGCCCAGCGAGCGCGAACAGGAACCCGTCGCTCCACCCGTTGCCGGGCAGCTCGCCGTCCGGGCCGAGCATGCGCAGCGCGGTCCGGTGCAGCCGCAGGTCAAGCTCGGACCAGAAGATCTTGTTGATGCTGGACTCGGGCCCGATCGGCTCGCCCGACTCCAGCCGGGTCAGCGTCTGGAAGGTGAACAGCCGGTAGGCGTCGGCCTCCATCCAGGCCCGCGCCACGTCCTCGCGCAGCGACTCGCCGGGCGCGGCGTCCCGGGCGAGGCCGACCAGGCGGTCGGCGGCGGCCATGAACCGTCCGGGCGAGCGCAGCGTGAGGCCGCGCTCGGAGCCGGTGGTGGACATTGCGACCGTCCAGCCCTCGCCGACGCCGCCGAGGACGCACGAGTCGGGGACGAAGACGTCGTCGAGGAAGACCTCGGCGAAGCCCGGCTCCCCGTCGAGCTGGCGGATCCCGCGGACGGTGACGCCCTCGGCGTCCAGCGGCACCAGGAAGTAGGTGAGGCCGCGGTGCCGGCTGGAGTCGGGGTCGGTGCGGAACAGCCCGAACAGCCAGTGCCCGTAGGTGGCGCGGGAGCTCCAGGTCTTCTGCCCGGACAGCCGCCACCCGCCGTCGCCGCGCTCGGCGCGGCTGCGCACGTTGGCGAGGTCGCTGCCGGCCTCGGGCTCGGACCAGCCCTGCGCCCAGATCTCCTCGCCGCGCGCCATCGGCGGCAGGAACCGGGCGCGCTGCTCGGCCGTGCCGTACTCGAACAGCGACGGGGCGAGCAGGAAGATCCCGTTCTGGCTGACCCGGGCCGGGGCGCCGGCCCGGTAGTACTCCTCCTCGAAGATCAGCCATTCGGTCAGGGAGGCGCCGCGCCCGCCGTGCTCCTCGGGCCAGGTGACGACCGACAGCCGCGCCTCACATAGCCTGGCCTCCCAGTCCCGGTGCAGGTCGAAGCCCTCAGGGGTGTCCATCGACGGCAGCGGGCCCGGGTCGTTGGCCGCCAGCCAGTCCCGGACCTCGGCGCGGAACGCGCGTTCCGCCGGGGTGAATTCAAGATCCATCAGCGGCCTCCTTCATCTTCTTGGGATCCATGCCGCCCAGCGAGTCGGCGGAGGTCTCGGCGTTGTGAGCGTGCGCGAGGTGGTGCAGGCCGAAGACCGAGTCCATCCCGGCCCGCATCCCCTGGAGGTCCTCGGCCTGGTTGACCGCCTTCTTGGTGAGCGCGAGGCCGAGCCGCGGCATCGCCGCGATCCGCTCGGCGAGGGCGAAGGTCTCGGCCTCCAGGTCGGCGCGGGCGACGACCCGGTTGACCCAGCCCAGCTCGTACGCGCGGGAGGCGGGCATCCGGTCGCCGGTGTAGAGGAACTCCTTGGCGATCCGCGGCGGCATCACCCACGGGTGGGCGAAGTACTCCACGCCGGGGATGCCCATCCGCACCACCGGGTCGGCGAAGAACGCGTCGTCGGAGGCGACGATCAGGTCGCCGACCCAGGCGAGCATCAGCCCGCCGGCGATGCACGCGCCCTGCACCGAGACGATCACGGGCTTGGGCAGCTCCCGCCAGCGGCGGCACATGCCGAGATAGACCTCCGACTCGCGGGCGAAGCGGCTCTCGGCGCCGGCCTTCCCCACGTGGTCCCACCACAGCCCGGCCTTGCGCGGGAACGAGCGGTCGACGTCCCGTCCTGGAGTGCCGATGTCGTGCCCGGCGGAGAAGTGCTTGCCCGCCCCAGCCAGCACGACGACCTTGACCTCGTCGTCCTCGGCCGCGCGGTAGAACGCCTCGTCCAGCGCGTAGGTCATCGCCGAGTTCTGCGCGTTGCGGAAGTCGGGACGGTTCATCGTCACGACCGCGACCGGGCCGCGCCGCTCGTAGTTCACGACGTCCTCGGGCATGGGGCCTCCCTTCTGTGGCGGAAAACTCACTATGGACAACATCATGCATGATGCACGAGCATGTCAATCCGCACTCTCGACCACCGGGAGTCTGCGTCCACTTGCGAATATGTCATGCATGAAGCATGATGCCCGGACCATTGAGGAGGTGTGAGATGCGACTCATCAGGACCGCGGCGGCCCCACCCCGCCGCGCGGTCGCCGCCGGATCGGCCGCCGCGCTGGCCGCCGCGCTCGCCGCCGGCTGCTCCACGGACGCCTCGCTGGCGGACGACGTGGTGGGGGTAGGCGTCATCCAGGAGGCCACCGGCACCTACGCCAACTACGCCAAGCAGTTCAACGGCGGGTTCAAGGCGGGGCTCGACCTGGCCGGCGGTGGCACCGGCGTGATCGCGGGCCGGAAGGTCAAGGTCACCTACCTCGACAGCGGCGGCAACGCGGCCAAGGCGATCTCCCAGGCCAAGGACCTCATCGGCAAGGGCTACAAGTTCATCGTCGGCCCGGTCGACTCCGGCGTGGCCCAGCAGCTCGCCCCGCTCGCCTGGCAGAACAAGGTCGTCTTCATCCCGGACGGCTCCACCGACGAGAGCACCGGCGCCAACCGCTACACCTTCCGCGCCAGCATGCAGACCTGGCAGCAGATCGCCACGACCGCCGAGTACCTCGGGCTCGCCGGCAAGCGGGTCGTGCTGCTCGGCCAGGACAGCGCCTTCGGCCAGACCTACGGCGCGTCCCTGAAGACCTACCTGGCCAAGAAGGGCCTGCCGCCGGCCGCCGCCGAGGTGGCGGTGCCGATGGGCGCGCAGGACTTCACCCCGTTCGCCGTCAAGGTCAAGAACGCCCGCCCGGACGTGCTGTTCGTGGCCTTCGCCGGCACCGCCAAGGCCCGCATGTTCCGCGCCCTCGACGAGCAGGGCGTGCTGGACAAGGCCGCGGCGACCGCCGAGCTGCCGCTGGCGGCGGAGTACACCGCGTTCGGCGACTCCGCCGGCAAGATCCTCTACTACGCGCGGCACTTCGCCGGCGCCGTGGACACCCCCGAGGACCGCGCGCTCTCCGCCGGCGCCCGCAAGCACGGCGCCCCGAACGAGCAGATCAGCAGCAACGGCTTCACCACCGCGCAGATGATCCAGCGCGCCGTGACCGAGGGCGGCGGCCGGGACGCCGACAAGATGGTCAAGGCGCTGGAGGGCTGGCGGTTCCAGGGCCCCAAGGGGCCCTTCGAGATCCGGTCCGCCGACCACGCGATGCTCCAGCCGATGCTGGTCGCGCGGCTGGTCAAGGACGGCGCGAGCTGGAAGCCCAAGCTGGTCAAGGCCCTCGATCCGGCCGACACCGCGCCCCCTCCGGCCCCGATGGCGGTGAAGTGATGACCGAGTACGCCCTGGAGACCCGGGGTCTCGGCCTGCGCATCGGCGCGGCCGTCATCCTCGACGACGTCTCGCTCACCGCCCGCCGCGGCGAGCTGGTCGCGGTGATCGGCCCGAACGGCGCCGGGAAGACCTCGCTGTTCAACCTGATCACCGGCGTGCACCGCCCGACCGGCGGCAGCGTGCTGCTCGGCGGGCGCGACGTCACCGCGATGGCGGTGCACCGGCGCGGCCGGCTCGGCCTCGGCCGCACCTTCCAGACCTCGTCGGTGTTCCCCGCCCTGCCGGTGCTGGAGAACGCCAGGCTGGCCGCGAAGGCGCACCTCGGCGGGGTGCTCAACGTCCTGAAGCCCGCCGGGAGCGACGCCCGCGCCACCGCCGTCGCCCGCGACTGCCTGGAGCGGGTCGGCCTGGCCGCCCGCGCGGACACCGCGGCCGGCGCCCTCTCGCACGGCGAGAAGCGCAAGCTGGAGCTCGCCCTCGTCCTGGCCCAGGACCCCTCGGTGATCCTGCTGGACGAGCCGATGGCCGGGATGAGCGCCGAGGACGTCCCCGAGCTCACCGAGCTGATCGGCTCGCTGCGCGGCACCGGCGGCGAGCGCACCGTCCTGCTCATCGAGCACCACATGAACGTCGTCCTCGGCCTCGCCGACCGCGTCGCGGTGATGCACCACGGCACGCTGCTCGCGCTCGACACACCGGAGAAGGTCATGGCGGACGCGACCGTGCAGAGCGCCTACCTCGGGGAGCCGCTGTGAGTTCACCACTGCTGGAGGTCGCCGACCTGCACGTCCGGATCGGCGGCTCGCACATCCTGCAAGGCGTCGGGTTCACCGTCGCCAAGGGCGGCGTGACCGCGCTGCTCGGCCGCAACGGCGTCGGCAAGACCACCACGATCAAGGCCGTGATGGGCCTGGTCCGGTCCACCGGCACGATCACCCTGGACGGCGCCGCGATCGGCGGCGCCCGCACGTTCGCCATCGTCCGCCGCGGCGTCGGCTACGTGCCCGAGGACCGCGAGGTCTTCGCCGGCCTGACCGTCGGGGAGAACCTCCGCCTCGCCCGGCTGGACGGCGCCGACCGCTGGGACCTGGTGTTCGACCTGTTCCCGGAGCTGAAGAAGCGGCTCGGGCAGCAGGCCGGGACGCTGTCGGGCGGCCAGCAGCAGATGGTCTCACTGGCCCGCGTGCTGCTCAACGACCACCGGCTGCTGCTCGTCGACGAGCCCACCAAGGGCCTGGCGCCCAAGGTCGTCGGCGAGGTCGCCGACGCGCTCGCCCGCGCCGCCGAGATCGCCACCCTCGTCCTGGTCGAGCAGGACCTGAAGGTCGTCCGGCGGCTGGCCGGCGATGCCGTCGTCCTGGACCACGGCCAGGTCGTGCACACCGGCGACGCGGCGGCGCTGCTCGCGGACGAGGAACTGACCCGCCGGCTCCTCGGGGTCGGCATGAGCGAGGGGGCCGCGTGAGTACCGTCATTCTGCTGGCCGTCACCGGGCTGGCGCTCGGCGCGCTGTACTTCCTGATCGCGGCGGGGATCTCCCTGGCGTTCGGGCTGATGCACGTGCTCAACTTCGCGCACGGCGCGTTCCTCACCATCGGCGCCTACGCGGGCTACCTCGTCGCGTCGGGCGGCGGCGACGTCGGGACCGGCAGGTTCGTCCTGATGCTGGCCGCCGGGACCCTCGCGGGCGCGCTGGCCGCGGTGGTCACCGAGCTGCTGCTGATCCGCCCGCTGTACGGCAACACGCACGCGCAGCTACTGGTCACCGTGGGGCTGTCGCTCGCGCTCGTCGCGCTCATCGAGGAGCTGGCGGGCAGCGACGCGCGCGGCTACCACTCCCCCGGCTGGGCGAACGCGACCACCGAGATCGCTGGCAGCGCGATCCGCGGCAGCCGGTTCCTCGCGATCGGCGTCGCGGTGCTGGTGCTGGCCGCGCTAGTGGTGTTCCTGCGCCGCACCCGCTACGGCCTGATCATCCGGGCCGGGGTGGAGAACCGCTCGATGGTGACCGCCCTCGGCATCGACGTGCGCCGCGCCTTCACCCTGGTGTTCGCGCTCGGCGGCGCCGCGGCCGGGCTCGGCGGCGTGATCGCCGGCTCCTACTTCGGGCAGGTGGAGCCGCGGGTCGGCACCGGGCTGTTCATCTACGCGCTGATCGTGATCGTGATAGGCGGGCTCGGCTCGCTGACCGGCACGGCCGTGGCCGCGGTGCTGGTCGGGCTGCTCCAGCAGTTCCTCAACTACTACGCGGCCGGGGTCGGCGACCTGTCGGTCCTCGCGCTGCTCGCCCTCGTCCTGCTCGCCCGGCCCGCGGGCCTGTTCCGGAGCACCGCCTCATGACGCAATCCCAACCCAAGAAGGCCGCGCTCGGCCCCGCCGCGCTCGGCGCGATCGCGCTCGCCGTGGCCGCCGTGCTGCCGCTGATCCCGGTCGGGGTCAAGGGGATCATGCCCGGCCCGTTCAGCACCGCCGGAACGTTGCAGCTCCTCGCGGTGTGCCTGGTGTTCGGGGCGCTCGCGCTCACCTACGACCTGGTGTTCGGGAGGGCCGGGCTGCTGTCGTTCGGGCACGCGCTGTTCTTCGCGACCGGCGTGTACGCCTGCAACATCGCGATCGTGCACGCCGGCCTGCCCTTCGTGCCCGCCGTGCTGGTCACCCTGGTCGTCGGCGCCGCCGTCGCCGCGCTGGTCGGCGCGCTGAGCCTGCGCGTCAAGGGCATCGCGTTCGCGATGGTGACGCTCGCGTTCGCGCAGGCCGCCTCGGTGCTGGTGCTGCTCAACCCGGGCCACTACACCGGCGGGGAGGAGGGCCTCGGCCTGGACGCGACGGCGATCCCGCGCGCGTTCGTCGGCGTGGTCAACACCCGCAACCTCTACTGGCTCGCGCTGGCCCTGCTGGTGCTGGTGTACGCGATCGTCCGCTGGACGGCGCGGTCCGAGCCCGGCCGGGCCGCCGAGGCGCTGCGCGAGAACGAGCAGCGCGCCACCGTCCTCGGCATCGCCTCGTTCCCGGTGCGGCTGCTGCTGTTCACCGTCGCCGGGACGCTCGCCACCCTCTGCGGGATCGTCTACCTGCTGGCGATCGGCAGCTCCACCCACCAGGTCACCGACTCGCACTTCAGCCTGACCGTGCTGGTCATGGTGGTGCTCGGCGGGCTCGGCAGCCGCTGGGGCGTGGTGGTCGGCGGGGTGCTGTACCACTTCCTGGACGACCGGCTCAGCGCGCTCGCGACGACCGCGTTCGTCCAGGACCTCCCGGCGGTGCTCCGCGCGCCGCTGTCGCAGCCGCTGTTCCTGCTCGGGGTGATCTTCATCGTGGTGGTGCTGTTCCTGCCCGGCGGCATCGCCGGCGCGTTCGGCCACCGCACCCACCAGGCCGCCGCGATCGAGGGTCTGCTCGGCCGCTTCCGCCGCGCGCCCAAGCCCGGCTGACCGGGCCGTAAAGCGGTCGCCCCACCCGCTGGGACGATCTAGCCTGTCCGGATGGACACCACCATCGAACGGCCGGGGCGGGATCCGCGCCGCACGGATCCCGCTCCCGGCCACGGCCGCCCCGGATCGGACGCCCGATGAGCGTCACCCTCGTCCGCAACGGCGACCTCGCGCAGACCGTCGACTACGCCTACGCCGCCGTCGCGGACGCCCCGGTCCGCGCGGTCTGGACGGCGGGCGCGTGCCCGCTCGACGCCGACGGGAACACCGTCGCGCCCGGCGACCACGCCGCGCAGGCCCGCCAGGTCATGCGCAACCTCACCGCCGCGCTGGACGCCGCCGGCGCGTCCCTCTCCGACATCGTCAAGACCACCGTCTACGTGGCCTCCTCCCGCCAGGAGGACCTCGTCGCGGCCTGGGACGTGGTGCGCGCCCACATGGGCGACCACGACGCGCCGTCCACCCTGCTCGGCGTGACCGTCCTCGGCTACGACGGCCAACTCGTCGAGGTGGAGGCCGTCGCCGTCCTCGCCCCGCCGTCAGGCCTCGCGGCTGCGCAGGCTCAGCCCTAGCGCGCGGAACTGCTCGACCGGACGGTGGTAGCCGCGCTCGATGTGGTGCACCCCGCGCAGCCTGGACGGCCCCTCGGCGACCGCCGCGGCCAGGACCGCGGAGAAACCGGCCCGGATGTCGGGCATCGTGACATCGCCGCCGCGCAGCTTGGACACGCCGCGCACCACCGCGGAGTGCACGGCGGCGGTGTCGTGGTAGCGGCACGCGGGCCCGCCGAGGCAGGTGTCGTACACCTCGATCTCGGCGCCCATGCTCTTCAGCGCCGGGACGTAGGCGAGCCGGTTCTCGTACACCGTCTCGTGCAGCACCGACATCCCGTCCGCCTGGGTGAACAGCACCATCAGCGGCGTCTGCCAGTCGGTCGCGAACCCGGGGTGGGTGTCGGTCTGCACCGCCGCGGGCCGCAGCCCCTCCGGCGCCGACGCCATGATCCAGTCGTCGGTGATGTCGAACTGGGCGCCCATCCCCGACAGCGTGGTGATCGCGGTGACCAGCCGGTCCTGCGGGCAGCCGTGCACCCGCACCTCGCCGCTGGTGACCAGGCCCGCCACCAGGTAGGAGAACGCCTCGATCCGGTCGCCCGCCAGCCGGGTGGACGCGCCGCCGAGCCGCTCGACGCCCTCCACCACGATCCGCCGGTCCGGGGCGAACGAGATCCGCGCGCCCATCCGCTGGAGGAACAGCGCCAGCTCGATGATCTCCGGCTCGGTCGCCGCGTTCCGGATCACCGTCTTGCCCTCGGCCCGCACCGCCGCGAGCAGCACCGTCTCGGTCGCGCCGACGCTCGGGTAGGGCAGGTCGACGCGCGTCCCGACGAGCCTGGACGCGCGGGCGTGGATGCCGTCGGGCGCGATCTCCACCTCGGCGCCGAACGCGCGCAGCGCGTCCACGTGGAAGTCGACCGGCCGCCGGCCGATCGGGTCGCCGCCGACCAGCGGGACGAACGACTCGCCCGCCAGGTGCAGCAGCGGCCCCAGCATCAGGATCGGGATCCGGTTCAGCCCGGTGAACGCCTTGCCCACGCCGGGCTCGGTCACCGCCCCGGGAACGACCGTGATCTCGTCGCCGGAACGCTCCACCGTCATCCCGACGTGCTCCAGCATCGCCGCGGTGATCCCGACCTCGCCGACGTCCGGCGCGTTGCGGATCGTGCTCGGTTCGGCGCCGAGCATGGCGGCCACCATGTGCTTGCTGACCGCGTTCTTGGCCCCCCGCACCGTGACGTCGCCGCGCAGCGGCCCGGACGGCTCGATCTCCCATAGCTTCTCGGTCATCAAAGCAGCCTACGGCGGCCCGCGGGCGGCCCCGACCCTGCGGCCCCTACTGGACGGTCAACATCGGGAGCCGCCCCTGCCGGGTCGCGCGCGCCTGCGCCACCGGCACGTCCTTCGCCCCGCGCAGCCGGGTGACCCTCGGCGGGTGCAGCGTCGACAGCCCGTAGGTGCCGCGCGCGAGCCCCTCGGGGACCTTGAACGTGTAGCTGCTCGTCCGGACCGTGACGTGACCGCACGGCCGCAGCGGGGCCGTCTTGGGCTCGCCGGCCTGCACCGTCGCGCCGATCTTCCGCCCCGCCGCCATGGGAAGAGGCGTGGACGGCGGGTACAGCCACACCGCCGCCGGCGGAAGCCCGTCCCCCACCACCCACTGGACCCGCTTGCCCACCGGCGGGCATCCCGACCGGTCGGTGCGGCGGTCCGTCATCCGGACGGTCACGGTGTTGCCGGGGTGCACCTTGGCGGGCGTCACCGTCAGCCGGACTTCCATGGTCCTGCGGTTGTTCGCCTGGGCGGCCTTGGCGGCACCGACGACCTTCGCGGTCGGGGCGACCGTGAACACCATCCGCCCCATGGACGTCCCGCCGCCGGGCGCGACCGGCACCGCCGCCTGCACGGCCGGACGCTCCGGCTCCGGCGCCGCGTCGTCCCCGGACCACACGAACGCCACGACCCCCGCCGCCGCGACGAGGACGGCCACGCCCCCAGCCGCCAGGAGCGGCTTGCGCAGCGAGCGGCGCGGCTTGGTGACGGCCACCAGACCCGCGACGCCCCGCTGCTCCCAGTCGTCCCCGTACGCCTGCCCGGCCACGTCGTCCAGCAGCTCGGCGAACCGCCCGGCGGCCGGCCGCGCCAGGGGGTTCTCCGCCAGCCCCCGGACGACCAGCGGCCTGAGCACCTCGGGGGCCGCCGTCAAGGAGACGGGCGTGTCCCGTCCGGCCAGGCACTGGAAGAACACCACGGTCGCCGCGAGGACGTCGGCGGCGGCGTCGGCTCCTTCGTCCGCCACGAGCCCGAAACCGCCGACCCGGCAGACGCCGTCCTCACCGACCAGCACCTCCGCCGCCCGGAAGTCCCGGTGCACGACCCCGGCGCCATGCGCGGCGGCCAGCCCGAGCAGCGAGTCCTTCAGGACGTGCAGGGCTGCCTCGGGCGCCAGCGGCCCGGTCTCGGCGAGCACGGCGGGCAGCGCGAGCCCGTCGGCCGGCTCCGTCACGACGGCCGCGTCCCGCCCGTCCTCGACGTATTCGAGAACCCGGACCAGCTGGGGCACGAGCAGCTCCCCCAGCAGCGCGGACTCCGCACGGATCCGCTCGTCCGCGGCGAGGTACCTGATCTCCACCCGCTCACCGGTATCGTCCCGCACCGCCTGGACGACACGTCCCGAGGCCCCTTCACTCAGCACCCGCACAACGGAACAGCCCGGAACACCCCAATTCATGGGTGTACCTTCCCGTCCCACCAGGTGCATCGCAAGTTCAACACCAGGGCTTGCGCGCCAGCTCCGCCCGCGCCGTGGTCGGCGACCTCCACCCGGCGCCGCCGGTCAGTGCCTGACGACCCGGCGGCCGTACGTGCCGTCCAGGCAGAACGTGATCGAAGAACCACCGGCGGGGGAACCGTCGCGCACGGGACGGCCGCCGCCCGCCTCGCACTGCGCCTTGGTGACCGAAGGCTTGTCGCGCTGGGGTTGGAAACGCGGGTCGCCGAGCGAGCCACAGGAGACCGCGGCGCCCAGCACGAGCAGCGGGAGGCCGACCCGAACGAGGCGGCTGACGGATCGCATGACTGGACCTCGGCTCTCGTGAATGCCTACGACGGGCGCTCATCTCATCGCCGTGCGCAACCACCGTAGTCAAGCCCGGCCGCGTCCGACACCCTCGGCGGCGCACATGCCCGCGTCCGGCAGAACGGGCGGTCCGCGGGGAAAGGGGCCCGCCCGCGCCTGTCCGGAGGCGGCCATGCACGGTCAGGGCACAGTGGCCCCCAGGCAGCCCGTCCCCCTGCCTACGGTGACGGAGGGAGTCCCGATGGGCGGGCGTGGGCGAGGGGCGGACGATGGGTGTGCTGCGAGACCGTTTCTCCCGTCCCCGCAAACCACGCGCCCCGGACACCGCACCGGTGCCGGGGCCCGAGCTGACCCGGCCGCGCTGGTACGGCCGCAATGCCGAACTCGCCGAGACCGGGGTGGGCACCATGGCGCGGCGGCTGCCCGCGCTGATCGCCCACGCGCTGCGGCTGGCCTGGCGGGCGAACCGGCGCGACACCATGGCGGCGGTCGGGTTGAATCTGACCGCCGGCCTGTGCACCGCCTTCGGGCTGCTCGCCACGACCGGGGTACTGACCGCGCTGTTCACCGGCGGGCCGACGCCCGACCGGGTCCGCGCCGCCGTCCCGTCCCTGGCCATGGTCGCCGCCGCGGTCGCCGCCAAGGCGGGGCTGACGGCGGCGGCGGGCTGGGCCCAGGCCCGGCTGCGGCCCCAGGTGGAGCGGCTCGTGGAGGTCCGGCTCTACGAGCTCACCACCGCCGTGGAGCTGACGGCACTGGACGACTCGGCCTTCCTGGACGAGCTCCAGCGCGCCGAGTCCCGCGGGATGACGGCGGCGCCCTCGATGGTCGACCACATGGTGGACATGCTCACCGCGGCGGTCGGGGTGGCCGCCGCCGCGGGCGCTTTGGGCGTGCTGCACCCCGTCCTGCTCCCGCTGCTGCTCCTGACCGCGCTCCCCGAGGGCTGGGCCGCGATCCGTGCCGCCCGGCTGGGCTACCTCACCGAGCTGACCCTGGTCTCGGCGCGGCGCCGCAAGTGGATCCTGTCGGACCTGATGACCGACCGCCACCACGCCGCGGAGGTCCGGTCCGCCGGCGTCCGCGGCGTGCTGCTCGGCCAGTTCGGACGGCTCGCCGGGCACGTCCGGGCCGCCCAGCTCGACCTCGCCCGGCGGCAGACCCTCGCGCAGGTGCACGGGGCCGCGCTGAAGGGCGCCGCGACCGCCATGGTGTACGTCGCGCTCGGTCTCCTGCTGTGGCGGGGCCTGATGCCGCTGGCCGTGGCCGGCACCGCCGTCCTGGCGATCCGCGCCGGGCAGTCCTCCCTGGTCAACCTCATCTACGCGGTCAACCGCTGCTACGAGGACGGCCTGTACTTCGGCGACTACCTGGCCTTCTGCACCCGGGCCGAGGCCCGGCTCCGGCAGCCGGGCGGCGGCGCCCACCCGGCCCCGCCCGGGGACTTCAAGGAGATCACCGCCGACGGCGTCACCTTCACCTACCCCGGCGGCGGCGCACCCGCGCTGCGCGGGGTGTCGATGCGGATCCGCGCCGGTGAGATCGTCGCGCTGGTCGGGGAGAACGGCTCCGGCAAGACCACCCTCGCCAAGATCCTCGCCGGGCTGTACACCCCCGACGACGGCGAGGTCCGCTGGGACCAGGTGCCGGTGGGCCGGGCCGATCCCGACCTCCTGCGCGCGCACATCGCCGTCATCGCCCAGGACCACACGCACTGGCCCATGACCGCCCGCGACAACATCGCCCTCGGCGACGAGTCCCCCCGGGACGATCTCCAGCACGCGGTCGAGACGGCCGCCACCGCCTCCGGTGCCGACCAGGTCGTCGACGGCCTCGCCGACCGCTACGACACCCTCCTGGACCGGCGCTTCGAGGGCGGCGTCGAGCTCTCCGGCGGCCAGTGGCAGCGGCTGGCCGCCGCGCGCGGCTTCTACCGTCGGGCGCCGCTGCTCATCTGCGACGAGCCGACGGCAGCGCTGGACGCCCGCGCCGAGCACGCCCTGTTCGAGCGCATCCGCGGCCACGCGCACGGCCGGACCGTCCTGCTGATCACGCACCGCCTGGCCAGCGTCCGGCACGCCGACCGCATCTACGTGTTCGACCGCGGCCACATCACCGAGCACGGCGACCACTCCACCCTCATGGGCGTCAACGGCCTGTACGCCGAGCTCTACACCCTCCAGGCATCCGCCTACCAGCCCCCCGCCGAACCGATGTGATCACCCCGCGGCCCCGGCGTCCGCCGACGCCGCGGTCCCGTGCACCGTCATCGCCAGAGCAACGCCCTGGAGCACCTACGCAGGATGGGGCGGGAGATCGAAGCGGTGCAGAGCTTCTGCGTCGGCCGCGACGTGGGGGCGGAGTTCGACTACGGCGCAATGTTCGCGGTGAAGGACATCGAGGGCTACCGGGCGTACATGCACGCGCCGATCCACCGGGAGACCGACTCCGTCGGCCTGCCGATCCTCGACAAGATGATCTCGCAGGACCTCACCGACGACGAGGACCCGGCGATCGGTGCGCAGATCCAGGAGATCCACCGCACCCGCTACGCCAACGACCCCGAACTGGTCGCACTGGTCGACGGCCTGGACTCCTACACCGGCAGCGGACGGCCGTCGGCCTGAGCGTCCTTCAGTGCGGCCACGGCGTGGGCGCGATGGGCGTCAAGGATCCGCAGGGCCTCGCACATAGCGCCTCCGCGGGGCGGACCGCCGGCGCCGGGACGGGCTCGTCGAGGAGGGGCGGCACCGGGCGTCCACGCCGAGATCGTCGCCGGGAACGCGATCCACGACGGGCTCCGAAGCCGCTCGTCGAAGACGGTTCCGCCGCCGACGATGCCACGTGGACCGCGGTCACGGCCCGTCCCTGGGCGACGGCCGCCTCGCCGCCTGGCCGGGTATGGCCTGCGACTGATACAGGTTCTAGTATTTGCCGATCTGCCGTCGCCGCCTGGAGCCGCATCCATGAGGTTCACCTACGCCGAGGCCATGACCGATCCGTCGTACTACCTTCCGCTGGCCCGCGCCGCCGAAGCGGCCGGATACACCGGGTTCTCGGTCGCCGACTCGCTCGTCTACCCGAAGGAGTCGGACTCGACCTATCCCTACACCGAGGACGGCAACCGGGAGTTCCTTGAGGACAAGAGCTTCATCGAGACGTTCACGCTGATCGCGGCCATGGGCGCCGTGACGAGCACGATCCGGTTCACGCCGTTCGTGCTCAAGCTGCCCGTGCGCCCGCCGGTGCTGGTCGCCAAGCAGGCAACCTCGATCGCCTGCCTGACCGGTGGACGGCTCGGTCTCGGCGTGGGCCTCAGCCCCTGGCCCGAGGACTTCGCGGTGATGGGCGTCCCGTGGGAGCGGCGCGGCAAGCGGATGGACGAGGCGATCGACATCGTCCGCGGCCTGGCCACCGGCGAGTACTTCGAGTACCACGGCGAGTTCTTCGACCTCCCCGCGATCAAGATGACCCCCGCCCCCGCCCGGCCGATCCCGATCCTGGTCGGCGGGCACAGCGAGGCGGCCCTGCGTCGGGCCGTCATCCGCGGCGACGGATGGATGCACGCGGGCAACGACGATCTCGACGGCCTCCTGGCCAGACTGGACCGCATCCGCACGGCCGAGGGCAGGTCCGGCGACCCATTCGAGATCCATGTGATCTCCATGGACGCCTACACGCCCGACGGGGTGAAGCGGCTGGAGGACAAGGGCGTCACCGACGTGATCGTCGGCTTCCGGGTGCCCTACGCCAAGGGACCCGACACCGAGCCCCTGGAGCAGAAGATCGAGCACCTCGAGCGCTTCGCCGAGACGGTCATCGCCAAGGTCGGCCACTGACCTTGGCGGCAAATGAGAACACGTTACAATTTTCCCCATGGACTCTGTCACCTGGGACGCCCCCGACGCCGACCACCCCGCGCGCCGGGCCGCGCGCGCGTCGATGGCCGCCGTCGCGGCGGGCCGCAAGGACGAGTGGCTGCGACTCTTCGCGCCCGACGCGCTCGTGGAGGACCCCGTCGGCCCGTCCTTCCTGGATCCCGACGGCGCCGGCCATCGCGGCCACCAGGGCATCGGCGCCTTCTGGGACGGCTTCATCGCCTCCATCAGCGGCTACCACTTCGAGGTCGCCGACTCCTTCGCCAACGGCGCCTGCTGCGCCAACGTCGCCACGATCACCACGACCATGGGCGACGGCACCGCCATGACTATCGACTGCGTCCTGATCTACACCGTGGACGAGGCCGGCCTCATCACCTCGCTCCGCGCCCACTGGGAGCCGGATCGCGCGATGGCGACCCTGGCCGGACCCACCTCCTGAGACGGGAAGCCGTCGCGGCGCCCGCGTCGGCCGCCCCGCCCTCAGACGGCCACCGCCTCGATGGACGGTGGTCGCGACCAGCGTGCTGACGACCACGGTGGCGGCGATCAGCAGGATCATCCCGATCATGCTGGTGTTCTCGGCGTCGCGGTGGCCGGCGGCCTTGGCGAGCCCGGGGCGGTGTTCCCGGTCAGCGCAGACCGCTGAGGTCTTCCAGGGCGGCGACGGCGTGGGCGCGGTGCAGGTCGAGGACGCGCAGCGCCTCGTCCACGTCGCGGCGGCGCAGGGCGTCGAGGGCGGCGTGGTGCTCGGCGATCACGCGCGCGCGGTTGGCGTCCTCGCCGTAGTAGATCGACCGGTAGGCGTCGGTGGCGTCCCACTGCGCGGCGATGAGCCTGGTCAGCCGCGGCATCCCGGCACAGGTGTAGAGCCTCATATGGAACGCGCGGTTGGCCTCGGCCATGCCGAGCACGTCAGCGGCCTCGGCGGCGCGCTCCACCCCGAGCTGGGCCTTCTCCAGCTCCACCACGTCGTCATCGGAGAGCCGGGCGAGCGCCTGCCGCACCGCCTCCTCCTCCAGGATCTCCCGGATGCGGTACACCTCGCGCAGGTCGTCCAGCGACAGCTCCTCGACGCAGTAGCCGCGGTGCGCCCGGTAGCCGACCAGGCCCTCGCCCTGGAGCGTCTTGAGCGCCTCGCGCAGCGGGACGCGGCTGACGCCGAGCTCCCCGGCCAGCGCGTCCTGCCGGATCGGGGCGCCCGGACGCAGCCGGCCCGTGGTGATCGCGCGCCGGATCTCCGCCAGGACGAACTGCTGGGCCGTGGGCGGCCTGCCGAGGCGTTCAACCGGGCTCATCGCCCCAATATCTCACGGACCCACGCGTCGTCCTCGCCGAGCCGCGGCGGAGCCAGCCGGTACGCGGCCGGCGTCGCGCCGAGCCGGACCGGATTGGCGACCTGGTGCGCGCCCGCCTCCCGCCGGGGATCGTCCACCCGGACGGACGGCTCCAGGCCGAGACCGTCCCCGAACTCGAACGCGGCGGCCAGGTCGTTGATCGGCCCGCACGGCACCCCCGCCTCGGTGAGCGCGGCGAACCACGCGTCGGCGGTGCGCTCGGAGAGGGTCCGGGAGAGCTCGGTGACCAGGACGTCCCGGGCGGCGACCCGCCCGGAGTTGACCACGAAGCGCGCGTCGGCCGCGAGGTCGCCGCGCCCCAGCACCCCGCACAGCGCGCGGAACTGGCGGTCGTTCCCCGCCGCGATCACCATCGGGCGGTCGGCGGTCTCGAACACCTCGTACGGGACGATGCTCGGGTGCCGGTTGCCCATGGCCGCCGGCACCACCCCGGCCGCCACGTAGGCCGAGGCCTGGTTGGTCAGCGCCGACAGCAGCGAGGTCAGCAGCGCCACCTCGACCCGCTGGCCCTCGCCGGTGCGGTCGCGGTGCCGCAGCGCCGCCAGGACGCCGGTCAGGGCGTGCAGCCCGGTGATCACGTCCACCAGGGCCACGCCGGCCTTGGTGCCGCCCTGCCCCGGCTCGCCGGTGACGCTCATCAGCCCGCCGACGGCCTGCACGATCAGGTCGTAACCGGGCAGGCCGGCGCCCCCGCCGGCGCCGAAGCCGGTGATGGAGCAGTAGACGAGCCCGGGGTTGAGCTCCGCCATCGGCTCGTACCCGAGTCCGAGACGGTCCATCGCGCCGGGACGGAAGTTCTCCACCAGGACGTCCGCGCGGGCGGCCAGCGCGCGGGCCACCTCCAGATCACCGGGGTCCTGGAGGTCGAGCGCGATCGACCGCTTGTTCCGGTTCACGGCGAGGTAGTAGGTCGCCTCGCCGTCCGCGTGCGGCGGCCCCCACGACCGGGTGTCGTCGCCGGTCCCGGGGCGTTCGACCTTGACCACCTCGGCACCGAGGTCGGCCATGAGCATCGTGGCGTACGGACCGGCCAGCACGCGGCTGAAGTCGGCGACGACCAGCCCCTCCAGCGCCCCGCTCACGCCGGCGTCCCAAGGACGTCCATTCGTCTCTCCCTCCGCGGGCGCCCCGCCCGGAGCCGGACCGCATGACGTTGGACACAATACTGGATCCAAAATCCAATCTATGGTGCAGTGGTCGCCGTGACCACGAGACCACCGGTCCACCCGTCCGCGCTGTTCGCCGTGGACGGGCTGCTGACCGACGAAGAACGCGACATCCGGCAGACCGTCCGGCGGCTCTGCGACGACGAGCTGCGCCCGCACCTGGCGGACTGGTTCGAGGAGGGCCGCGTCCCCGCGCGCGAGCTCGCGCGCCGGTTCGGCTCCCTCGGCCTGCTCGGCATGCACCTCCAGGGCTACGGCTGCGGCGGCCTCGGCGCCGTCGCGTACGGGCTGGCGTGCCTCGAGCTGGAGGCGGCCGACTCGGGCCTGCGCAGCCTGGTGTCGGTGCAGGGCTCCCTGGCCATGTACGCGATCTGGAAGTACGGATCCGAGGAGCAGAAGCGGGAGTGGCTGCCGGAGATGGCGGCGGGCGAGCGGATCGGCTGCTTCGGCCTCACCGAGCCCGACTTCGGCTCCGACCCCGCCGGAATGCGCACCCGGGCGCGGCGCGACGGCGCCGACTGGGTGCTCGACGGCGGCAAAATGTGGATCACCAACGGGTCGGTCGCCGACGTCGCCGTGGTCTGGGCGCGGACCGGCGACGGCGTCCGCGGGTTCCTGGTCCCCGCCGGGACGCCCGGCTTCAGCGCCCGCGACGTCGGCCGCAAGCTCTCGCTGCGGGCGAGCGTGACCAGCGAGCTCGTCCTGGACGGCGTCCGGCTCCCGGCGGACGCCGTGCTCCCCGGCGCGCGCGGGCTGTCCGGCCCGCTCGGCTGCCTGAACGAAGCCCGCTTCGGGATCGTCTTCGGCGCGCTCGGCGCGGCACTCGACTGCCTGGAGACGACCATCGCCTACGCGGCCGAGCGCGAGATCTTCGGCCGTCCGCTCGCCTCGTTCCAGCTCACCCAGGAGAAGCTGGCCGACTCGGCTCTGGAGATCGGCAAGGGGATGCTCCTCGCCGTCCACCTCGGCCGGCTCAAGGAGGCCGGCGCCCTCACCCCCGAACAGGTCAGCGTGGGCAAGCTCAACAACGTCCGCGAGGCCATCGCCGTCGCCCGCACCTGCCGCACCGTCCTCGGCGCGAACGGCGTCACGCTGGAGTACCCGGTGATGCGGCACGCGGCCAACCTGGAGTCGGTGCTCACCTACGAGGGCACCTCGGAGGTCCACACCCTGGTGGTGGGCCGCGCGCTCACCGGCGTCCAGGCGTTCCAGTGACAGCAGACCGTCCACCCGCCCTGAACTGACAGGACGGGCCCGGCGCCCGCAGCGTCACAGTGCCCGCAGCGTCACAGTGCCCGGCCCGTTACGGCACCCGTAGTGTCACGGGCCGGGCAGGCTTCATGCAGCTCGCGGCCACGATGGGCAAAGCCGACGGAAAACGGGCACTGCACGCGGCGGGGGCG
Source organism: Spirillospora sp. NBC_01491 (assembly GCF_036227065.1). Classification (GTDB taxonomy): domain Bacteria; phylum Actinomycetota; class Actinomycetes; order Streptosporangiales; family Streptosporangiaceae; genus Spirillospora; species Spirillospora xylanilytica. The sequence goes on along the minus strand of NZ_CP109432.1, from coordinate 5,983 downwards.
CGGCTACCGTGCCGGGCATGTCGAACAGCGCAGTGCACGGGATGTCGCCGGCGCAGGCCAGGACGGCGGGCCGGTTCTCGGGGAACGCCGGCGAGCCCGGCACGACCGGGCAGCCGGCTCCCGGTCCGCCGGCCCGGGAGCTGGACCCGGCCCTGGCCGGCCTGCTCGCCTGGCTGCCGCCGGCGGGCGGCACCCTCTCCCGTTCCGCGATCGAGCGCTGGTCGGAGGCGGCGCGCGCCGTCCTGACCCTCGCGTACGCCGCCGAGGAGGACTGACCGCGCTCCTCACCCCGGAACCCACCGCCCACCGCTCGCCCGGCAGGGAGGGCCTGAAAAGGGTCGGAGAAATGAGAAAGGCCCCGCCGAATGGCGGGGCCTTTCACAAAAAGAGTCCGGCGGTGTCCTACTCTCCCACACAGTCTCCCGTGCAGTACCATCGGCGCTGAAGGGCTTAACTTCCGGGTTCGGGATGGGACCGGGTGTTTCCCCTCCGCCATAACCACCGAACGACCAAACCCCAACCACCCAACCCAAGCAAGAACCGGGTGGTGGGAAGTAATCGTCCAAGCAACCAAAGCTCAGAGCAATATTCACAAATCAAAACCCCGCATACGGGGGCGTGTTCCCGTTTGTTTTCCGGGAACTACACAGGGACGCGAACACCAAACGACAGCAGCAAAACATTTTAGAAGTGTTGTTCAAGCCGCTCGGCCTATTAGTACCGGTCAACTCCACACGTTACCGTGCTTCCATGTCCGGCCTATCAACCCAATGGTCTGTTGGGGGCCTTAACCCACCCCGAAAGGTGGGAGGGAGAACTCATCTCGAGGAAGGCTTCCCGCTTAGATGCTTTCAGCGGTTATCCCTACCGAACGTAGCCAACCAGCCGTGCCCCTGGCGGGACAACTGGCACACCAGAGGTTCGTCCGTCCCGGTCCTCTCGTACTAGGGACAGACCCTCTCAATTCTCCTACGCGCGCAGCGGATAGGGACCGAACTGTCTCGCGACGTTCTAAACCCAGCTCGCGTGCCGCTTTAATGGGCGAACAGCCCAACCCTTGGGACCTACTCCAGCCCCAGGATGCGACGAGCCGACATCGAGGTGCCAAACCATCCCGTCGATATGGACTCTTGGGGAAGATCAGCCTGTTATCCCCGGGGTACCTTTTAGCCGTTGAGCGACACCGCTTCCACACGCCGGTGCCGGATCACTAGGCCCTGCTTTCGCACCTGCTCGACACGTCCGTCTCACAGTCAAGCTCCCTTGTGCCCTTGCACTCACCACCTGATTACCAACCAGGCTGAGGGAACCTTTGGGCGCCTCCGTTACTCTTTAGGAGGCAACCGCCCCAGTTAAACTACCCACCAGGCACTGTCCCCCACCCGGATTCACGGGTGCGGGTTAGACGCTCAAAACGACCAGAGTGGTATTTCACCAACGACTCCACCGACACTGGCGTGCCGGCTTCACAGTCTCCCACCTATCCTACACAAGACGCTTCAGGCGCCAATGCCAAGCTATAGTGAAGGTCCCGGGGTCTTTCCGTCCTGCTGCGCGAAACGAGCATCTTTACTCGTACTGCAATTTCGCCGGGCCTGTGGTTGAGACAGCGGGGAAGTCGTTACGCCATTCGTGCAGGTCGGAACTTACCCGACAAGGAATTTCGCTACCTTAGGATGGTTATAGTTACCACCGCCGTTTACCGGCGCTTAGATTCTCAGCCTCGACCCCCCGAAAGGGATCTAACCGGTCCTCTTAACGTTCCGGCACCGGGCAGGCGTCAGTCCGTATACAGCGTCTTACGACTTAGCACGGACCTGTGTTTTTAGTAAACAGTCGCTTCCCCCTGGCCTCTGCGACCACCCCCAGCTCCGGCAGCAAGTGCCATCACCGGACGTGGTCCCCCTTCTCCCAAAGTTACGGGGGCAATTTGCCGAGTTCCTTAACCACAGTTCACCCGATCGCCTTGGTATTCTCTACCTGACCACCTGAGTCGGTTTGGGGTACGGGCCGCCGGTACACTCACTAGAGGCTTTTCTCGGCAGCATGGGATCACTCACTTCACCTAAAACGGCTCGGCATCACATCTCACCCTTAAATGCGCCACGGATTTACCTATAGCGCGGGCTACATGCTTACCCCAGGACAACCATCGCCTGGGCTGAGCTACCCTCCTGCGTCACCCCATCGCTCACCTACTACCCCCTCGGACCGACCGCTAGGCCAAACCAGCCCCCGAAGGGACCGGAAAGGATTCAGGGTCTTAGCATCAGAGGATTCAGCGTTGGCGCATACCAGCGGGTACGGGAATATCAACCCGTTGTCCATCGACTACGCCTGTCGGCCTCGCCTTAGGTCCCGACTTACCCTGGGCGGATTAGCCTGCCCCAGGAACCCTTGGTCATCCGGCGCACACGTTTCTCACGTGTGATTCGCTACTCATGCCTGCATTCTCACTCCCACAGCCTCCACCACTCGATCACTCGGCGGCTTCGCCGGCTGCAGGACGCTCCCCTACCCACCCACACAAAGTGTGAGTGCCACGGCTTCGGCGGTGTGCTTGAGCCCCGCTACATTGTCGGCGCGGAATCACTTGACCAGTGAGCTATTACGCACTCTTTCAAGGGTGGCTGCTTCTAAGCCAACCTCCTGGTTGTCACAGCAACTCCACATCCTTTACCACTTAGCACACGCTTAGGGGCCTTAGCCGATGATCTGGGCTGTTTCCCTCTCGACTACGAACCTTATCGCCCGCAGTCTCACTGCCGCGCTCTCACTTACCGGCATTCGGAGTTTGGCTGACGTCAGTAACCTTGTAGGGCCCATTAGCCATCCAGTAGCTCTACCTCCGGCAAGAAACACACGACGCTGCACCTAAATGCATTTCGGGGAGAACCAGCTATCACGGAGTTTGATTGGCCTTTCACCCCTAACCACAGGTCATCCCCCAGGTTTTCAACCCTGGTGGGTTCGGGCCTCCACACCGTCTTACCGGCGCTTCACCCTGCCCATGGCTAGATCACTCCGCTTCGGGTCTACAGCATGCGACTCAAACGCCCTATTCAGACTCGCTTTCGCTACGGCTACCCGCCACCGGTTAACCTCGCCACACACCATAACTCGCAGGCTCATTCTTCAAAAGGCACGCCATCACGAACAACACCCCGAAAGGCATTGAGGACGCTCTGACGGCTTGTAGGCACACGGTTTCAGGTACTATTTCACGACCCCTCACCGGGGCACTTTTCACCTTTCCCTCACGGTACTGGTCCGCTATCGGTCATCAGGAAGTATTCAGCCTTACCACGTGGTCGTGGCAGATTCACACGGGATTTCACGGGCCCCGTGCTACTCGGGAACACACCTAGAAGCCACTACAGGTTTCGTCTACCGGACTCTCACCGTCTACGGTCGGCCTTCCCATGCCGTTCAACTACCCGAGCAGTTTATAACTCCTTGCCAGACTGGTAGATCCGGCCAGATGGTCCCACAACCCCGCACACGCAACCCCTACCAGGTATCACACGCGCACGGTTTAGGCTAATCCGCTTTCGCTCACCACTACTCACGGAATCACTATTGTTTTCTCTTCCTGCGGGTACTGAGATGTTTCACTTCCCCGCGTTCCCACCAACCGCCCTATACATTCAGACGGCGGCGACACCCCATGACGGGTGCCAGGTTTCCCCATTCGGAAATCCCCGGATCAAAGTCTGGTTGCCGACTCCCCGAGGCATATCGCAGGCTCCCACGTCCTTCATCGGCTCCTGATGCCAAGGCATCCACCGTATGCCCTTAAAAACTTGAACACACAAAACGATCACAACAAATCGCAGATAAACAACAACAAAAGTCGTCGTTCACCAGAGATGCTCGCGTCCACTGTGCAGTTCTCAAAAAACAACCGGGCCCACCACACCAAAACACCCAAAAAAGGGGTTCGATGTGATCCCGCAATCCAGAAGAAACAACCCAGCCCCCTCACACCAACCCCACAACAGGGCCGACATTCAGGGGCTGAAGGGTCCGTTCCCTCAGGACCCAACAGCGTGTCCAACCCACCACCCGCCCGAAACCGCCGTTCCCACTCCTCCCGAAGAAGGTGGTACTAACCGATCCACACGAACAATGAACTGAGTAGCCAGTGCTCCACATCTATGAGCAGCCGCCTGACGAACATACGCCGTCAAAAGCGACCACCGACCAAACCCCACCCCCCGAAGAGGATGTCAGGATCCGGCCAGTTGAATGCTCCTTAGAAAGGAGGTGATCCAGCCGCACCTTCCGGTACGGCTACCTTGTTACGACTTCGTCCCAATCGCCGGCCCCACCTTCGACCGCTCCCCCCATTGCTGGTTGGGCCACGGGCTTCGGGTGTTGCCGACTTTCGTGACGTGACGGGCGGTGTGTACAAGGCCCGGGAACGTATTCACCGCAGCGTTGCTGATCTGCGATTACTAGCGACTCCGACTTCACGAAGTCGAGTTGCAGACTTCGATCCGAACTGAGACCGGCTTTAAGGGATTCGCTCCACCTCACGGTATCGCAGCCCTCTGTACCGGCCATTGTAGCATGTTTGCAGCCCAAGACATAAGGGGCATGATGACTTGACGTCATCCCCACCTTCCTCCGAGTTGACCCCGGCGGTCTCCCATGAGTCCCCACCATAACGTGCTGGCAACATGGAACGAGGGTTGCGCTCGTTGCGGGACTTAACCCAACATCTCACGACACGAGCTGACGACAGCCATGCACCACCTGTCACCGGCCCAAAAGGACCCCGCATCTCTGCGAGTTTTCCGGCGATGTCAAGCCTTGGTAAGGTTCTTCGCGTTGCGTCGAATTAAGCAACATGCTCCGCCGCTTGTGCGGGCCCCCGTCAATTCCTTTGAGTTTTAGCCTTGCGGCCGTACTCCCCAGGCGGGGCGCTTAATGCGTTAGCTACGGCGCGGAATCCGTGGAAGGACCCCACACCTAGCGCCCAACGTTTACGGCGTGGACTACCAGGGTATCTAATCCTGTTCGCTCCCCACGCTTTCGCTCCTCAGCGTCAGTACAGGCCCAGAGAACCGCCTTCGCCACCGGTGTTCCTCCCGATATCTGCGCATTTCACCGCTACACCGGGAATTCCATTCTCCCCTACCTGCCTCTAGTCTGCCCGTATCCACCGCAGACCCACAGTTAAGCTGTGGGCTTTCACGACAGACGCGACAAACCGCCTACGAGCTCTTTACGCCCAATAATTCCGGACAACGCTTGCGCCCTACGTATTACCGCGGCTGCTGGCACGTAGTTAGCCGGCGCTTCTTCTGCAGGTACCGTCACGTTAGCTTCGTCCCTGCTGAAAGAGGTTTACAACCCGAAGGCCGTCATCCCTCACGCGGCGTCGCTGCGTCAGGCTTCCGCCCATTGCGCAATATTCCCCACTGCTGCCTCCCGTAGGAGTCTGGGCCGTGTCTCAGTCCCAGTGTGACCGGTCGCCCTCTCAGGCCGGTTACCCGTCGTCGCCTTGGTAGGCCATTACCCCACCAACAAGCTGATAGGCCGCGAGCCCATCCCCAACCGAAAAACTTTCCACCACCAGACCATGCGGCCAGTAGTAACATCCGGTATTAGACCCAGTTTCCCAGGCTTATCCCAGAGTCGGGGGCAGGTTGCTCACGTGTTACTCACCCGTTCGCCGCTCGAGTACCCCCGAAGGGGCCTTTCCGCTCGACTTGCATGTGTTAAGCACGCCGCCAGCGTTCGTCCTGAGCCAGGATCAAACTCTCCATTAAGGTCCAAACGACGACCCCGGGGGGCGAACCCCGAAACCGCCAAACCTCGGAAACAATCCCAGCAAAACCATGAACCCCAAAGAGTCCATGCAATTGCCTCAAAGGAATCCCTGCCACCAACCCGAAGGACAGTGGCACGGGGTGGTCCAGCCAACTAATGACCGAACCGATTAAGGCACTGGCTTTTAACACGCTGTTGAGTTCTC